>JADKJC010000001.1 GCA_016722465.1 Chitinophagaceae bacterium
TTTTACTCAGGTATTTATGCTCAAACCGTTAAACTAAGCGCCACCTATGGTACCGGAGATGACATGCTGAACCAGGTTTTAAATTTTGAAAATATAAAAGTAGAAACAGTAAGGTTATCAGGCTCACCCCTTACCGGTAAATACTATCAGCTTTTTATAAAAGAATATAAAAATGGATTACTTACAAAAACTGATACCTTATTTGATGGCACGGAGATGGAGAATTTAAAATTCCAGCAGATACACTATCCTTCAAATTCTTCTCCAAAATGATAGATAACAGGTTAAAAGTAGGGATAAGTACAGAGAGGTTTAGCAGCAAAAAATTGATATACAACCTGAACCCCGATAAATGGGGTTACACATTAAAACCTTTTTGGAACACAAATTCATTTGTTGATGTGCCAGTAGGAAAACGGTTTTTATGTTTTTGCCATTATACCACTACTATTCATAAGATGGGTCAGGCTCTTATTGCGAAGTTGCCCAATCAGGCATTAGTCCTGAAACATTTGGCACTAAATATAATCTGCCACAGTATTATTTGATAGAAATGATGGTTAAGTAGGATTACAATACAAACACAGCAGGCAATCACCGCAAAACTTTCTTCCTCGGGGAGAATTCGGGGTATTTAAATATAGTTGAAGCAACATTGTTTTTTTTGCGGCCATGGTATACAGGGTAAGCAAAGCAGCCAGGCGTACCAACAAACAGCAGGCAGTTGTAAAATAAAAGGCTAAATGGCAGGTGGTATAAAAGAGGTTGCAAATGCAGCCTCTTTTTATTGCCTCTATTATTTAGGAAAATACAAGAGCAGATTTTTTGGCTGGTTATGACATGTAATTGGCTGCATTTGGCGGCAACAAAACAGGCATGAGCAGTGTCATGTATATTACATATACTTTCATCTAAAATAATAAAATATGAAAATCATTTTCCTTTCCGTTTTTAGCTTTTTCCTGGCTATTTCCTTTAACAAACCCAACACACAGGATAAAGCAGCGAATCAAAACCAAACATCAAATGAAGGAGAAACAGGTGAGGTTGAAATTTACCTTTTAAAAACAGTGCAGTTTACATCCGGCAAATGCCAGGTAGATGCCGGGGCATCAGCCATAGAAGCTCTGCCCTTTATCACAAATGACGATATAATCAGCTATACCAAAAACCAGTATGAATATGAACTAAGCCAAACCGCCGTGGAAAAGATAAAGTCAACCAATATAAATAGGGACGGTACGCCAATGGCCTTAGCAGTAAACGGTCAAATCATTTATTATTTTATTTTTAAACCAGACTATTCCAACTCTCCGTGTTATCATTCTATTACTATGGGATATAGCTATATACAGGATAATAAAGTACAAATGAGATTGGGTTATCCCGTGCAAGTACAGGGTGTAGCAATAGAAGATAAACGAAATGACCAGGTACTTTTAACAGCATTTGAACAACAGAATAAATTGAGATAATAGCTATTCAAAAAGCGATACAACCACTACAGTGTTTAATACTAAAAAAATAACAAGAAATATTCCGTATTAATATTATTCCTTTTTCTTACTCAAAATCTCATAGCACAACCGGCAGACGACACCTGCCACCTACCCGATCTGATACCTTTCAAAGTGGGTAACAAATATGGCTACTGCGATAAAAACATGAAGTTAGTTATACCTGCGACTTACCAATATGCAATGCTATTTAGCAGCTATGACTATTTTGAAAAAAGTAAATATAAATGGAGGGGATTTTTTTTGTCTGCTAAGTTTGCTACTATATTTAAGGACAAAATGGTTTCCCGAATTAATAAAGCTGGAAAAGTTGTGTGCAGCATTACTCAGGCACTTTATTCGTCGGAATCTTTCTCTTGTTATTTCTTGAGCAGGGTTAGGGCAGCAGATGGCCATTGGAATTTTGATCACATTATTCCCGAAGACTCTGCCGACCGTGTAATTGATTCAATATTTAAGTTAGAATGGAAAAGAAATAATATTTCCCGGCGAGCTGTATTTTATCAATCAACGGATACAACATTTACCGTAATTGACTATGGCGATACAGCTATATACAGTGCCGAACCTGTTAGACGGCCAACAGGTAATTTCTATATTGGTAAACGGGGAAATAAATTTGGCCTGCTAACAGACTCAAACAGAGTAGAATTCCATTTATTTATGATGCCATGGATTTCCCCGAATTCGATTATTGTAATACCGCCGCAGTATTCGATTTATTGATTGTGAAAAAGGGAAAGAAGAATACTATATAGATTTTAACGGCAGAGAATTTAAGAGAAAAAATTATGAAACTAATAATTATTATCCACTTGCTATTTACTGGCCAATTTGTATTGGCACAGTCGCAGGACAGCTTATCGCTTCCCGACCTGATACCTTACAAGGTAGATAATAAATTTGGTTATTGTAACCCGCAACTGCAAATGGTAATAGAACCTAAATTTGATTTTGCTGAGCCCTTCAGGAAGCAGTGCTGGGAAATTTCAGACTATGGAAACCACAGCCAAAAATTTTCAAGCGAAGAAACTGCAACAGTTTTGTTAAACGGTAAACGTTACCTTATAAACAATCGTGGAGTAATCACAGATTCCATTTCATCAGAATACACTGAAGAGGAAAACTGTTATTTTATTAAGCAGAGCTCGTTTAAAGAGCAGCCTAGATATGAATGTTTTGAAGGGATAGCAAATCAGCTTATTGTGATAGTATTCGCTGGGAGGTATTTAAACAAAAGCTGATTCAATAGATGGGAATGGCAAATATTACCAGTTCCAAATATCACAAATGGGTGCAGAAACCAGAAATCAACTGGTCAGGCAGGTGTATTTAATTAAAGGAACAAGGTGGGTATCGAATGGGGAAGCAGGTAATTATGCTTTCCCCGATTGGCAACTTGTAAAAACAGACACCCTGTGTAAACCAGAATATATGAACTTCAACTGGTCAATTGGAAAAATGAAATACAATGATTTTCTGGTAGCTGCCAGACTTCAAAACGGAAACATGCTGTTAATGCGTATGGGATTAAACAAGGAACCTAAACAGGTTACTCCTTTAGAGTTTAGTGCTATCCGCTTCTTACCTAATTTCCCCTATATGCTAGTGGAAGTTACGAAAAATCAGGAAACCTATTACGTAGATTTTAATGGCAAAGAATATAAAAAATTGACAAAATGAATAGCCTAATCGTCACAATCATCTTTGTTCTAAATTTTTCTAAAACACAAATTCAAGAGCCACCACCATATTTTAAATTTGATTTCCGGAAGCTGTCACCAAATAAAGACAGCCTGTTAAAACAGTATGAGTTCACCACATTTGGTTTTGCGGATTCTCTTCTATTTGAGCAATATAATAGAACAGCTTGGGGAAAAGAAAGACTGTTAAAGAATATAAATGACACTGTAGCTTATGTTTATATAGATCCTCGTGAAATGTTGTACAAAGGGAGTGTGGTGAGGCTAAGTATCGAAGACAAAAAGGCGAATAAAAAAATGGATATTTGCATCCGGATCTGTTTTATGCTGGGCTATAATGATCAAATTAATATTACAGGCCTTTCCTTTATGCCAGGCATTTTTTTTTATGATATGTGCAATGCGAATACAAGATATACTATACCATGTCAAAAAAAAGACAAGCCTTATTTAGTAGAGAATGAATTGGCAATGGGGAAAATAAAAAAGCACAGTGTTACCATTTCAAAACTCAGTGAGTCAATCAGTAAAACAAAATGTGAATAAGTTAAATGAATATACAATCATGAAAATTAAGCTTTATAACTTTCTTTTTTCCTAATTCTATCAGTTCTTGGTTATTCACAACCCGCCCCAACTTGGTATTATCCTGATAAAATTAAAATAATCACAGAACAACTTAAAACAGATTCTTTAAATTATAAATTGATTTGGAAAAGGTTAGAAATGGCCGTTGCATTAAAAGATAGTATTGCTACTTCAGTATAAAAAAACAACTAAAATGAAAATAAAATTATTTCTGTTATTCCTGCCAGTTATAATTTTGAGTTGCAAAAAGGAAAAAAGTACAGGAAACCACCTCATCATTTGAATATAGATTAATTAATTTGGGTGATTCAAACATTACTGTATTTAATACAACAGCAACTGCTTTTGCTCCGGGGGGCAGATTTATTGATGCACATCACCAGGTATTCTTTAAATATCCAGCCATTTGATACGGTTGTTTTAAGAGTAGATAATCCGATTAAACAGAATGATGATTTTCTTAACGCAGAAGTTGACTTTCAATTGTAGGTGGGTTTTGATAAAAAAGTATTTTCTCCTGTGCTATTTGCAGATAGGTTTATTATTTCTGGTTTTCCTTACGAATGTGGATGGACGTTTAGGAAACGCTACACAAAGGCACTGCAAAGAGACACTGTAAAAAGCGGTAACCGTAATGTGTTTTATTACTACTGGCCTGTTGATACTATAAAATTGTATGAATATTAGGTTTTCCTGCAAATCACTTTTTAACTTTAGTATACAGCAGGCATAAAGTAAAGCATACCTAAAACCAGCATCCCTGTGTAATGTAAATATGAAAAACACTGACATAAAACGGGGTGAAAAAGAAAACTCTTTGTATTGACTTTATTATTAAAAAGTATAAAATCAGAGGCTTTGGCCGAATATGGCGTACAGTTGTCTTAATCAGTAAAGTTCATTCTCGTAACTTTAGTATTACAATAAAACTGACATATTCTTCTTTTCTAAATTCAGGCTTCAGTAATAACCTAAGGAATTATACAAATGAAAACAAAAATAAAACTACTCTATTTTTTGAGAGCAATAATATTGATTTCTGTTTTGAGCTCATGCAAAAAAAATTCCGGGGAGCCTGATAATAAGTGTATAATGTGCCGTTCATCGTCCAGTTCATCACCGGCAATAAAATCCAGCAGGTATTCGTCTTTAAAAACCTCCAGGGCGAAGGCTTCAAGCTTTCAGTCAAAGTACCATCAAAATTGTTGGGTAGTTTGCCTTCCTTTTCAAACTGGCCGTTTTCAAGATGATGTTCCAGCACCGTCAGGGACCAAAAATTGGCCGCCGCGGACCAAATGTAGAAAATCCGGACTTCCCAAGCCTTTATTTTGGTGAGCTTGTAAAATGATGAGAAGCTGATACCTGTAAATGCCTCGTAAAATGCCTTATTTTCAATCAGGTTCGTCAGTGTCGAACTTATTGAAAAACCCTCTCTGGTACCGGCCAGCCCAAATTGGTTCGATGGCGTAGAACCAATTACCAGATAGGGAGCATAAGCCTCAGCAAACAGCCTTATTTTTTGGGGTTGCCCAGAGGCCCCCTTAATCCGGGCAGTTCATTTTTGAAAATCTGCCGAAATTTGGTCATGGACTTTAGTACCCATTTCTGGGCCTTTATTTTCTCCGAAATCATCAGCCCTGTTCTAAAATAAAGTATCAGTTGCTCCCGGTTGGCAAGCCTAACCGCAACATAGCAACTTTTGTACAATCTGCCTTTTTATAGACTGTATAAAGTCCACATAGTTTTTATCAATTTTCATGGCCCCAAAATTTATAGTTATATTTCCTTAATTGCCAATAATAAAAAAGACCTGTCGTATCTTTATGCTGTTAAAAGATTCGCAAGTCTGGTTAAATCTGGTATAAAATGGTTCGAAAAATGTCCGTGTAACCCAACAAAAAAAACTGAAGTAATTTTCAGCTTTTTATTTTATTAATAAATATTGCCCGATAGTGTAACGGTAGCACATCAGATTCTGATTCTGCTAGTCTTGGTTCGAATCCAGGTCGGGTAACATAAATACAGGCAACCTACGGGTTGCTTTTTTTTGTGTTCCCTTCAACGATTATTCGGTTTTTAAATCTCTGCTGGCCGCCTGCTTAACTCTCCTCCATTTATTCAACACGCCTGGATACCGGTTTGGCGCTGCTAACAGGGCTTTTTGCACCGACATGCTTTACTTGAATACATCCCCAATTTGCATCATCCAGTACGGATTGAAGTATTAAAAAAATCAAACACTGCAAACAAAAGCAGCCCTCCGGCGTTAACACTATCTAAACAATTGGCAGACAGATTGGCTTGCATCCTGTCAGAAAAATTTCATCACAATATGTGTATATGTCATAACAACACATTTAAAATATTGGATGTATTTTTGCCCTCTTTGTAAAAATAAAAATATAAAAATATATTATGGCACACGAATTTACAGATGCAAACTTCAAAGCTGAAGTGCTGGAATCAGATAAATTATCAGTAATCGACTTTTGGGCCGAATGGTGTGGGCCCTGCCGTGCAATAGGGCCGGTAATTGAAGATCTGAGCAAAGAATATGCAGGCAAAGTAAAATGTAGGTAAGGTAAATGTTGACCACAACCCACAGGTTTCTATGAACTATGGTATCACCAGTATTCCTGCTATCCTTTTTGTAAAAGGCGGCCGGTGGTTGATAAATTAGTAGGTGCTCAACCAAAAGGAAATTTTGTAAAGAAGATCGAACAGCATATGTAAGCTGATCTCTGGTCAGTAATAAAAAATCCCCCGCCTTTAAACAACGGGGGATTTTTATAACTGCTCTTATTTAGTGAGATATATTTTCTACTGCTTGGGGTCATGCTTGTGTTTGAACAATACAGCAAACAGTACAGCTACCACCAACGCATAAATAGAAAATGAAAGCCAGATACCATGCCAGTCCTTAACGTAATTTGCCGGTGTAAAATATTTATCAATTACAAAACCGCTGATCTTGCTTCCAAGGAATGCCCCTACCCCATTCGTCATCATCATAAACAATCCCTGGGCACTTGAGCGGATGGAAGAATCTGTAGTAGTTTCAACAAACAACGAACCAGAGATATTAAAGAAATCAAATGCCATCCCGTAAACGATACAGGAAAGTATGATCATCCACAAGCCACCTTCCGGATCTCCGTATGCAAACAAACCAAAACGTAATACCCATGCCAGCATGGAGAATAACATAACTTTTTTGATACCAAAACGCTTCAGGAAAAATGGGATAGTAAGAATGAATAGTGTTTCTGAAATCTGGGAAATTGACATAATGATAGTAGAGTATTTCACCACAAAAGACTCTGAACCGTATTGTGGCATTTTCCTAAAATCATCCAAAAAAGTATCTCCGTACATATTGGTCAATTGCAATGCTCCGCCCAACAGCATAGAAAAAAGAAAGAACAACGCCATTTTATAATTGCCAAATAATTTAAACGCTTTCAGTCCAAGTTGTTCAATGATGCTGGCATCTTTTGAAATACTTTTTTGTGGAGGGCATTTTGGCAAAGTGAATGAGAAAATTCCGAGGATAACCGCAGCTATTCCCCCAATAACAAACTGGTTAGCATTGGTTTTACTGCCGGTAAGATTGGTGGTCCACATGGCAACAATAAAACCAATGGTACCCCATACCCTGATAGGCGGAAATACTTTTACCACATCAAAGCCATCCCTTTTGAGAATGGTGTAAGCAATAGAATTGGAAAGGGAGATCGTGGGCATATAAAAAATCATCGCCACAAATATTACATAATACAAAGTATCCGCATCATGAACCTGAGGAACATAAAATAATACACAACCATATAAAATGTGCAGTATCCCATAGAGTTTTTCAGCATTCAGCCATTTATCAGCAATAATGCCCGTAAGAGCAGGCATAAATAAAGATGACACTGCAAGTGTAGAGAAGATGGCACCAAATTTTGCACCGGCATCAACTCCCGAGCCCATGGGGCTGCTGAAGAAATAGGTTGCAATTGTTATCAGCCATGCACCCCAAACAAAAAACTGCATGAAACTCATCAGGGTAAGCCGAAACTTAATACTCATAGCAAATTGTTTTTAGTAGATGAGAAAATCCTGCCGGCTTAAAACAACCACATATCATAAAATGAGATTGGGCATATCTGCTGGCTTAGCAATCCTAAAACTTGTAAGATAAATATTTCCTGATAACAAAAACCATGGCTTTTTGATTTCTGTCTAAAATATGCTTTAAAAAAATAAGCATGGTTATACAAAAAAAGGAAATCGTATGATTTTTTAGAATTTTTATTTAAAAGGACCCGATTATTTTGCACCTCCCAAACTAAATTATCTATATTGCAAATTGTTAACTACGGGCCTTACAATTCCAAAACTGTATTCCTGCTTAACTGCCATTCAATTCAAAACATTCTATTAATGACGAAATTTTATTTTTTTGTGGGGCTATGCTTTGTGTTGGCGCCAATTTGTAAAGCACAAACGGTTACCCCTGAACAATTCAACTTTAAACAGCTGGCACAATTTGAAGCAGACCATCCCGAAATGTTTGGCATTTGCAAAACCTGCCCAAAAAAAGAAGAAGAAAATGATAATGGCTGGAGAGAACTTGCCAATGATATGCCGCTCCCGCCTGGTGCAATTATTACAAAGCAGGTGCAGGATAATTTAAGACCTGCAACGCCTTTATCTCCCCTCAGCCCAAACACACCCCTTTCACCTTCACCGGCACCCAATCAAACTTTTGTTGGTCATGTGGATCCGGGCAATGGCATCCCTCCAGATACACATGGAGCAGTGGGCCCCAATCACGTGGTAACTGCCACCAATGATTTCGTAAGAATTCACACTAAGACAGGTGCAGTGATCAGTACGGTATCCATTACGACATTTGCAGGCGTACCTAATACCTGCGACCCCTATATTAAATATGACCAGGTTTCCAACAGATGGTTCTATTCTGCTATTGACTGCAGTGGCAATAATGGCAACAGGGTGGCTGTACTGGTTTCACAAACAAGTGACCCTACAGCCAACTGGTTCAGGTATACATTCGCACCCAACGTACCAAGTGGAGCTTTCTTTTTAGATCATCCCTATCTTGGTTTTGATGACAGGTGGGTGGTGGTATCCGGAAGAAAATTTCCAAGCGGCGGTTTTAGCGGCCCTATCTTATTCCTGCTGGATAAGGCAAAATTATTAGCCAGCCAGCCAGTAAGTTTTGGAGTGGATGCACAGGCCATTGAAAAAACAGCTGCCGATGGGGATGCTCCATTACCGGTAACTGTATATGGCATCAATCCAAGCCCAGGCACATTTTATGTTTTACAAAACTGGAATGGAAATTCCGGCGGTAACGGCCTGATCAGGCTATCAACTGTTACAGGTAATATCCCTAATGCAGTATGGAATACATCCGCACCGGGAGCTGTATTTCCTTCCAGTCCGCAACCATGGACTTCCGCCACAGGTAATGTAGCGGAACAGGCAGGTGAAACAAGAAGGCTTGCCACCAATGATGCCAGGATAAGTACCGGCGTGATGGTCAATGGCAATATCTGGTGTGCACATCATATAGGGGTATCTGCAAGCAATGTAGCGGTACAATGGTGGCAGCTAAATGGCACGCCAGGTGCTCCTTTTGGGTCTGTATTACAAAGAGGAAGGATTGGCGCAGGCTTAAATAATAACTACAGGTATTTTCCCGGAATAGCCGTTAATAGCAATGAGGATGTAATGGTAGGTTATACCGTATCGTCCAGCACTTCTAAGGTAAGTTGCGGTTACAGCTTCAGGAGTAATACCACGGCCCCTAATACAATGGATGATGAAGTGGTTTACAAAGTTGGTTTAAGTACTTATTATAAAGATTTCGGAGGCGGACGTGCCCGTTGGGGCGATTACAGTCATAGCGCACTCGACCCCAGTGATGGCTCTTTGTGGACCATACAGGAATATGCTGATCAGCGGTTAGGTACTGCTGATGACGACTCAAGGTATGGAGTATGGTGGGCCCAGGTAATACCGGCTTCCTCATTGTTCCAGAGAGATGCAACAATTGGTGCGGTGATTGAACCTGCATCAGGTTTGCTTTGTAAAATCCCTGTTACGCCTGCTATTGCCATCAGAAACCTGGGAACAGATACCCTGAGAAGTGTTGAGGTTGGGATGATATTAGACAATGTATCATTGGGTGCGCCTGTTACCATTACCGGCCTTGCAGTACCAACCTTTGGCACTTCGGCACCGGTAGGGTTAACACCATCGTTCAGCGTAACATCGGGCACCCATACATTTAAGGTGTTTACTAAAAACCCCAATGGAGGTTTAGACCTGAGAACCGCTAATGATACCACTACCCTCACTTTTACTGTTGCACCTGAATTAACTCTTCCTTATACCGAGAATTTCAGTAGTCTTCCATTTCCACCGGCTAACGGCTCAGCAGTTATTAACCCAGATGGGCCCGTTGCTGCCAATACCGGCATCACCTGGGCAAGAACAACATTGGCCGGAAGGCCCGGCCCGGCAGCTATCAGGGTTGCCTGCTTCGATTATCAAACCGTTGGTCAGCGTGATATATACCGTACACCCAAGATCAACACCAGTATTTTAGATTCCGTAGCCATTACATTCAATGTGGCTTACCAGCAATATTTTGGAACAGATGTACCTGCACCGCCCAATGATTCTTTAAGAGTCATGTATTCTCCTGATTGTGGTGTTACCTGGTTTCCTACCAGCTATGCAAAAGGTGGCGCAGGCCTTGTTACTGTGGCCGGAACCACAGGTAATAGTTTTGTTCCTGCCAATGCAGGCCAGTGGCGCACAGAAAGAGTTGTGCTGAAAGATCTGTGCAGCAAAAATTTAAGTACCGTCATGATCGGCTTTGAAGCATACAATGATTTTGGCAATAACATTTATGTTGACAGTATCAATATTGCCGGATTTACTTCAGCATCAAGAAATGCCATTATGAAATCCATTAACCAGCCATTACCAGCACTTTGCGCCCAGGACTATACCCTGAGATCAGTTTTGGCAATGCCGGGTTGGATACGCTCAGGACACTTAAGATTAACTACCAACTGGACAATGGAACTGTTGGCTCCGTTAACTGGACCGGAAACCTTGCCAAGTGTGGAGAAGTAACCTTGAGCCTGCCGGCAGGTAATGCGGCTGTTGGTACACATATATTGACGGTTTACACAACAGACCCCAATGGATCCAATGACCAGGTAACCACTAACGATACACTTAGAAAAACATTCTCTGTGTATGCAGCAGCAGCCACTCCGTTGTTTGAAGGATTTGAAAACAGTGTCTTCCCTACTCCTAACTGGGGCGTGCAAAATGTAAACGGCGGTACCACTTTTGAAAGATCAACGGTGGCTTCAAAAACGGGAACTGCATCAATGATGATCAGCAATCCTAACAACAGAAATGCCAACGGTGCAATAGATTATTTCATTTCACCGATCGTTCAAAACAGTGCTTCATTTGACTCTGTGCATGTTGATTTTGATATGGCATACAAAGCAGGTGTACAATACCCTGGATCTACTGTATTTGCATTAGACACACTGGAAATTCTGGCTACCGGCGACTGTGGAGCTACATTTACTTCCGTATGGAAAAAGTGGGGTGATGCATTACAAACTATTGATGATCCCAACTATCCATACAGCGCAGCATTTGCGCCCAGGGCAACGAGTGAATGGAAAAGAACAAGGATCTACTTAACGCCATTGGTAGGCTCGTCCAACTTCCAGTTGTATTTTAGTATGAAAGGCAATAAACAGAATAATCTGTGGTTGGATAATATCAATATCACTTCTCAAAAATTGCCACAGCGGCTAAAGGACCAGGGTTACCTGATCTATCCGAATCCGTTTAACAATACATTCCTCATACACCATTCAGCTGTTGAGCCTCCTGTTGACCTTCAGTCGGTACAGGTATTCAACTCAGCAGGGCAATTGGTTTGGGATAAACGATACAATGGAAATGCCGACAGGCAGATTACCGTGGATCTGAAAAACCTTTCAAAGGGAATGTACATCCTTAAAATGATCTACAGCAATAAAACGGTGGTGGAAAGAATCGTGAAGAATTAAGTACTATACTGCTTTTTATAGTAAACAGCCACTGATTAAACAGTGGCTGTTTTTTTATGGCAATAAAACACACAATTGCTGTTTTTTTTAAATGTGTTGACAAAAATAAGCACCCAAGTTTTTTTAGTTCCCGTATCTACAATAACCAGAAATGGTTATTTTTACGGGCTGGAAAAAAAACCAGGCAAACCAAAATAAATATAAAAACTGCATTATGAACAAAATGCTACTCAATTCTTTGCTTTTGAGAAATAAAATCTCCGGGGCTTATTTTCTTAAACCTGTTCTTGCAGCGATTGCTGTTTTGCTGTTTTGCACACAGGCTTTTGCTCAAAAGCCAGCCGTATCAAAACCAGTGATGAAACGTTGTGGTACCATGGAAGGCATCCAGCAGCAAATGCTGAATGACCCTGCATTAAGAGCCAGGATCGAACAGGGCGAAATTGACTTTCAAAATTCTATAAGAGCTGGCCAGGCAAACAGGCCAACCTCCCCTGCATCATTACCAGGACCTGTAACAATACCTGTTGTTGTACATGTTGTATTGCCTAATCCATGGATGATCACTGACGAGGCAATACAATACTTTATAGACAGGTTGAATCTTGACTATTCAGGTACGAATCCTGACAGTACCAATGGAACTGCTTTTTATGGCGTAAGAGGCCACTCCCTTTTAAGGTTTGTAATGGCAAGAAGAGACCCAAGCGGTAACTTTACTACAGGTGTTGTAAGGAAAGTGGGCACTACGCCAATAGGAACGACTAACCCCCAGCCAATTAAAAACTCCGCCACCGCTACCGGTGGTTCTACCGGTTGGGATGTTACTAAATATTACAATGTTTACGTGGGTGATGGAAGTGCCGCAGGATTATTGGGTATTGCACCAGCAATCGGGCCAGGCACTGCGGCGGCTACAACCAATGCCGATGGTGTTTGTGTTGATTACACAGTTTTTGGCCCTAACTGTTTTTCTATACCTGAATTTAATATGAGCAGAACAGCCGTGCATGAAATAGGACACAATTTTGGATTGTTCCATACTTTCCAGGGTAACTGTGCCAGTGCCGATTTTTCTCAATTGACTTCTGCAGGTTGTACATTGCCTTCAAGTCTTTTGGCTACTGCTGATGA
This sequence comes from Chitinophagaceae bacterium, assembly GCA_016722465.1. GTDB lineage: Bacteria > Bacteroidota > Bacteroidia > Chitinophagales > Chitinophagaceae > Ferruginibacter. The sequence continues at coordinate 13,069 of JADKJC010000001.1, forward strand.
TACCCCTCCGCAAAATGGTAGTACCAGTGGTTGCCCTCCTCCGGGTACATCAAACGGTTGCACACCGCCTGCACAAAAAATGTTTCAAAGCTATATGGACTATACAGACGATGCCTGTTATTCCATGTTCAGCAAAGGCGAAGCAGCAAGAATGGAATGGGTGCTTGAAAACTGCAGGCCAGGTTATCTTACCACATTGGGCGGACAGTATCCTGCCAGTATGCAGGCGCTGGATGCTGCTGCAAACTCAATAGTAAGCCCGGGTGGGCAAGACTACAGCGAAGCAACCTGTACCGCTGTTACTTATCCTTCACAAAGTTGCCCTGGCATTTTTACTCCAAGGCTGCGTATTACCAATTCAGGTACTACAAGGCTTACTTCTATCACTGTAACAACTACCATCAATGGTTTAAACCCAATAACACAAACTCTGGCAGTTGATATTGCTACCGGTAAATCACAGGTAGTAACATTGAGCCAGCAAACTTCTGTTCCTGGTGCCAACGCATTGAAGTTTGTTTTATCTGCTCCCAATGGAGGAACAGATGGCAATGCAACAAACGATGAGTTAACTACCAACTTTACGGTGGTAAACGCATTGGCATTACCATACACAGAGAATTTTGCCACTTTACCTTTCCCTCCAAACAATGGCTCAGCAGTTATCAATCCTGATGCTGATATTACCTGGGCAAGAACCACATTGGCAGGAAGACCTGCACCGGGTTCTATGAGGATCAATCTATACAACTATGATGCGATTGGTGAAAGGGATATTTACCGTACACCAGGTATCAATGTTTCAGCATTTGATTCTTTAAAAATAAGTTTCTATGTAGCACATCAGCAATACAGTGATGCTTCTACCCCTCCTACCAATGATTCATTGAGGGTACTTTATTCACCTGACTGTGGTGCCACCTGGTTACCTACCGGCTTTGCAAAAGGTGGTGCGGTGCTGAGTACTGTTGCAGGAACAACTACTGCAGACTTTGTACCGGCTAACAGTGGCCAATGGAGAAAAGAAACGTTGCTGCTGACAGATTTCTGCGGACAGGGATTAAGCAATATTCAAATAGGGTTTGAATCTTATACTGATTTTGGCAACAATATTTATATCGACAGTATCAATATCGTAGGTGTTGCTTCAGTAAATACCAATGCAAGAATGATCAGCATACTGAACCCATCCAATGCACTGTGTACTTCTGGCTTTACCCCAGAAATTACTTTTGGCAACTCTGGTGGCGATACCTTGAAAACGCTTAAGATCAATTATACCATTGACAATGGCACACCGGTAACTTACAACTGGACAGGCAGCCTGGCCAAATGTGAAAGTGCTACGGTTTCACTTGCTGCTGCCAATGCTGCTGTAGGTTCTCATACCATTGATGTTTATACTTCTGAGCCAAATGGTATTGCAGACCAGGTTCCGGGAAACGACAGGTTAACCAAATCATTCAGCGTATTTACCACTGCAGCCACCCCGTTATTTGAAGGTTTTGAAAGTACCACTTTCCCTTCTGCCAATTGGGGTATTCAAAATGTAAATGGAGGTACCACCTGGGAAAGATCAATCACCACTGCAAGAACAGGTACCGGCGCATTACTGCTTAACAATCCCAACACTGCCAATTCAAATGATGCAGTCGATTACTTTATCAGCCCAATCGTAGAAAACAGTGGCCTGTTTGATTCTGTGTTTGTCAGCTTCGACCGCTCTTATGTAGCTGGTGTAAACTATCCGGGTTCTACGGTGTTTCCCCTGGATACCCTGGAATTGCTGGCTACTACTGATTGTGGCGCTACCTTTACCTCAGTCTGGAAAAAATGGGGTGATGCACTGCAAACGATCAACGATCCAAATTACAGTCACAGCAACCCGTTTGTTCCTTCTTTTGCAAGCGAATGGAGTACCGAAAAAATTTACCTGACGCCTATTGTAGGCTCAGCTAACTTCCAGTTGTATTTTGCAATGAAAGGCAATAAACAAAACAATTTGTGGCTTGATAATATTAATATCACTTCACAAAAACTGCCCCAGCGTTTGAAAGACCAGGGATACCTGATCTATCCAAATCCATTTAACAATACATTCCTGATTCATCATTCAGCAGTTGAACCGCCGGTGGACCTGAAAGCCGTACAGGTGTACAACTCTGCAGGACAATTGGTTTGGAGTAATGAATACAATGGGAATGCTGCAAGGCAAATTACTGTTGACCTGAAAGGCGCAGCCAATGGATTGTACATTCTTAAAATGATCTACAGTAACAAAACAGTGGTAGAACGCATTATAAAACATTAATACAATAATCGTTTTTAATTCAAGAGGCTGTCAACTAATGACAGCCTCTTTTGTTTTTAACTGCATACACAATTAACTTTGTAAAAAAAATCCATGAGCACTTCTATCGATTCCCTTATACATATTGAAACCGATCCTCAACTAAAAGCCATCGCTAAAAAAGTAAACCTGCAGCAAAGGATCACCGATGAAGAAGGATTGATACTTTTTGAAAAAGGGAGCCTGCCTTTTGTAGGTGCACTGGCAAATTTCATCAGGGAGCAGCTACATGGCAACACCACTTACTTCAACAGGAACTTTCATATTGAACCTACCAATGTTTGTGTATTCAGTTGTAAATTTTGTTCTTACAGCCGCCTCTATGCCAACAAAGAAGAAGGTTGGGAACTGAGCATTGACCAGATGGTGGACATTGTAAAAAGCTACGACGGGAAGCCAATAACAGAAGTACATATTGTGGGTGGTGTCCATCCAAAAATGAACGTGGATTATTTTATAGAGCTGATGAAAAAAATAAAAGCTCATCGCCCCACCCTGCATGTAAAAGCATTTACAGCCGTTGAATTGGATTACATGTTCCGGAAAGCAAAGCTTACTACTGAAGAAGGCATGAAACGCCTGCATGAAGCAGGGCTGGATAGTTTGCCAGGTGGTGGTGCCGAAATATTTGCACCCGAAATAAGGGAACATATCTGTGCAGATAAAGTAAATGCCGATGGATGGTTAAGTATTCATGAGGCAGCCCACAACTTAGGCATGCACAGCAACGCCACCATGCTGTATGGCCATATTGAAAAATACGAACACCGCATAGACCACATGAGGAGATTGAGGGAGCTCCAGGATAAAACAAAAGGCTTCAACACCTTCATCCCATTAAAGTTCAGGAACATGGACAATGACATGAGTTATGTTGCAGAAAGCTCCATTATTGAAGACATGCGCCTCTATGCCATTGCAAGAATTTACCTCGACAATTTTCCTCACCTGAAAGCTTACTGGCCAATGCTGGGCAGGGAAAACGCACAACTCTCATTGGCGTTTGGAGTGAACGACATTGATGGCACCATCGATGATTCCACTAAAATTTACAGCATGGCCGGCAGTGAAGAACAAACTCCCACTATGACTACAGAAGAACTGGTAACCCTTATTAAACAGGCAAAACGCAAACCCGTTGAAAGAGATACTTTGTACAATGTGGTAAATGATTACAGCGAAGTAAATTTCGAGACGGCTGCCGTTGATGCCAGTCTTAATTGATCAGCACATCCTCTGCCATTGAAAGCTCTTTTACTTTTTTAAAGAGTTCATCAGGAACAAATGGTTTTAAAACAAAGCCATCAATATCAAGCCCCTTTATTTCTTCTTCCACTTCATTGGGCAGGCTGGCAGTAAGTGCAATAATAGGAATGGTAATTCCCTTTTCACGGATTTTCCGGATGGCTGTATAACCATCCATCACAGGCATGTGCAGGTCCATCAATACCACCTGGTGCCGGTTAATATCCAGTTTATTAACAGCTTCCTGACCATTTTCTGCCACATCAATGGTAGCTCCCCAGCTTCCAAAAATGTTTTAGCTACCAGTATATTGATATGATTATCTTCTACGAGTAAAATATTTGCGCCATTTAAAGGCTGATTACTTTTATCCGGCATCGCAGCTGCTTCTTCCCTCACCATTAATTTTTTAGTGGTGAGTTTAAAGTTTTGTACAAAATAAAAGGTAGCGCCTTTGCCGGGTTCGCTGTCAAGCTGAAGTTTACTGCCCTGCAGGTTCAATATTTTTTTGGTGATGGTAAGACCAAGCCCTGTGCCTCCAAAACTTCTGGAGGTGGAGGAATCTGCCTGTGTAAACTCTTCAAATATTAACTGCTGCTTTTCTTTGGCAATCCCGATACCGGTATCTTTTACTGAAAACAACAACGTAATAGTATCCTGCTTTTTTTCAAGAACTGACAACTCCACTGTTACGCCGCCATCATGCGTAAATTTTACAGCGTTGCCAATCAGGTTATGCATTACCTGCGATAACCTCGTGGGGTCACCGAGTACATAATGCTGAACTCCTTCATCCAGTTTTAATTCTATTTCAATGCCTTTTTCCGCTGCAGCATTTTTTGCCCCGGCAACGATATTGCTTAAAATATCAGGCAGGTTTGTTTCTATTACTTCAAAACTGATCTTGCCAGCTTCAATCTTGTTATAATCCAGGATATCATTTACAATGTTCAATAAATTCCTGGCAGAGAATTGCAGTACATCCAGTTGTTCTTTCTGATCAGGCCTGGGATTATTCCGGAGCATCAGGTTGCTCATACCAATTACCGAATTCAATGGTGTACGGATCTCGTGGCTCATGGTAGACAAAAATTCACTTTTGGCCTGCAAGCCCTGCTCTGCCAGCATTTTAGACTGCTTCAGCGCATAGGAAAACCGGAAAGACAGGATCAGCGATTGGAAAAAGAAAAACATAATATGACCGCCAAACATCAGCAATCTCGAAGGCATTACCACGCCAAAATATTCCAGTTCACTAAACAACTGCATAAGCAATAATACAGCAACACTCGTTAATGCATACCCGGCTGCTATCCGTTTCTGCATATATGCCTTGATAAAAACAAATATCAGGTAAGCAATACATCCAAATACGATAAACAAAAAACTATTGAGCAACTGGGTAAACAATGTAGCAGGCGTTGCAACAGTAATGATGCACAATAAACCACAAATAAGCATCACCAGTTTTACAAGTGGTTCATAAATATCTTTTGGATATAGGTTCCGTATGTACTGGAAAAATAAAAACACTCCGCCAAATAAAGAAAGGTATTCCATCCGTACGGTAAACTCCCAGTTAAGGTTGGGAAAAACTGCATGCAATGAATAAGCACTACTGCCCACCAGCCGGTAACTGTACAACATACAGAACAGCGAAAAGTACAAGGTAGCTTTATCCCTGGTGCCGAAAAAGTACAACCCTAAAAAGAAAAGCCCGCCCATAAAAAGGCAACCAGCCAGTAAAAAATCGCCGGAGATGATCCGCTCCTTTTGCAGGAACAGCGCCTTGCTTTCGCCGATCTCCATGCTTAAATTAGCCCCTCCTTTATAATGCGAAAAATTAGCTATCTGTAACATCAGTTGCACTGTATCTGCGTTTTCAGGAAGGTTAACAGTAACTGGTATCCATTTAGCTGAATACGTTTCCCGGTCAATGCCCGGGTTTCCATTGACAGCCGCTTCTTCTCCATTAATAAACAGGCGGTAGGAACAATATACCATTGGCATTGTCATTGCCAGGGGCTTCCTGTTATGTGATAACAGCAATGTAAAACCATAAGTGGCATATCCTGCTGCCGTAATTGTTTTGCCATTGACCACCGTATTATTCCATAGCTGCGGAAAACTGGTATAACTGTCAAAACGATCTGCATTGGCCGGGGTAAGCAATTGCTGCCAGGCAAAGGCACAGGTACCTTTCAACATCACTGCTTTATCCGTAAAATTTACGTTACGCAGATCTGCAACACCTTTATTGATGTTGATGGTACTGTCATATGCAGCTGCTTTATTTACAAAGAAACTGCTGCCAATAACAAGCAGTAAAACAAAAAAATGATGATATAAATTTTTCAATGCCGGGTTAGATTTTGATCCTGTTGATTGTTACAACGCAGATTTTCAGCATTTAGTGGATGAGCTTGAAAAAAAGCTAAAATAAAACCATTGAAATAATAATCATCTTTAATAAGTAGAAAAACAACTACAGGAATCAGGTACATTTGCTGATTAAATTTACTTCACTTCATGGCAAATTCCCTGGCATCCTTCCTGCAATTATTTCAAACATCCGCTGCAAATAAAGAACTCGTTAAGATCACCCTTGGCGGTAAAAGAAATAAAGCAGCAGATCTCAACAATGTGTTCATTAAACCTGTTGCATTGAAGGCTGGTGATAAATTATCATTTGTTTATCGTCACAGCACCAAAGACATTACAAAAAATGTTGACTTAAAAGAAGCAATCGTTATTACTGAAAAAATGCTTAAGGAAGAATTCTTTAACGCCGATCTGTTTACAGCAGTGAGTGATCATCATCTACTGCAAAACAGCAATGGCAATGCAAAACTGGTAAGCAAAGCTGCAAGCCTTGCAGCCAAAGCAGGACCACAGCAACATGATAAAGCAAAAACCAGGATTGTAAAAACGGACCATAATATTTATCTGCAGCAACTTGGTATTACCACAGGAGATGGATTGGTGAAAAAGACATGCAGGATAAATACAAACAGATCAACCGTTATGTGGAGATCATTGATGGCATTATAAAAGATCTTGATTTCAACAAAAGCATCAGCGTAGTGGATATGGGCAGCGGCAAAGGTTATCTTACTTTTGCCTTATACGATTACCTGACCAGTACATTGCAATTGCAGGCCAAGGTTTCCGGTATTGAATTAAGACCAGACCTGGTGAATATCTGCAATCAAATTGCAGCAAAAGCAAACTTCAGCAATCTTCATTTTGAAAAAGGGAGTATTGCAGATGCTGCCATTCAATCAATTGATATGCTCATTGCATTGCATGCCTGTGATACCGCCACGGATGATGCTATTTATAAAGGCATACAGGCGAATGCCAAAGTAATCATCTGTGCACCCTGCTGCCACAAACAGATACGCAAACAAATGAAACCTGGCAATGTGCTGAACAGCATTACCAAGCATGGCATTTTGTTAGAACGCCAGGCGGAAATTGTTACCGATAGTATCCGGGCATTGTTGCTGGAAGCAGCCGGTTATAAAACAAGGGTGTTTGATTTTATTGCCACCGAACACACGCCGAAAAATGTAATGATCGTTGGAATAAAAAATAAAAATACGATTGATAAAAAGGAAGAATACCTGGAAAAAGTAAAAGCACTGAAAGCATTATTTAGTATTGAAACACACTACCTGGAAACACTGCTATAAAGTTTACACCTTTTTAGAAGGTGTAAACTTTAAGAAGGTGAAAAGCTATTCCTCTTCAATAGCCCCTGGAAAATAATAGTAATAATCAGTCATATCCTTATGAATTGTTATGAATTGTTCAAGTCCGCCAAACCAATTCACTACTTCTTCTCTTAAAACTTTAGTGGATTTGTTGCTTACCATACTATGATATGAAGTCCAGGGATAGTCCGCAAAATTCTTTACTAATTTATGATTCTGTGCATTGGCATGAATATAAATTACTGCCTGTGTAAACTGGCCATCTTTTAAAATTTCCACTCTCTTGAATGTTCTGTAAAACAAATTACCACTTCTCTCATACATCTTATTAAAAGCCATTGCATAAGAAGTGAAAAACCGCCTGAACTCGACTTCAATAAGTGTATTAATATTTTGATCCGCCAAGAAATGAAGATGAGTCTTGGTTTGCTTTTCTTTCGCCAGGCTATTGATCCACTCTTCAATTACATCAACAGGCTTTATCCTGATAAGAAAATGAAAATGATTTGGCAAAAGATTCCAGGCAAAGGTTTCTGCAATTGGAGAAATATAAAAATTGAACTGCTTAAGGAAGTAAAAATAATTTTCAACAGAACGAAAAAGCAATTCTTTATTATTCGTTCTGTTGTAAACATGATAAATGCCATGAGGTTCAAATACGGCAAGGTATTTTTTATTGACAGGCATACGTTGAAGTTACTTAAAAAGTTTACACCTTTTTTTGAAAGGTGTAAACTTTTTAAGTCCTACAGATCAAACTTTATCCCCTGCGCCAGTGGTAACTTATCTGTATAGTTGATCGTATTGGTCTGCCTGCGCATGTACACTTTCCATGCATCACTGCCACTTTCCCTTCCACCACCTGTTTCTTTCTCGCCACCAAATGCACCGCCAATCTCAGCACCACTGGTACCAATGTTCACATTCGCAATACCACAATCACTGCCTGCGGCAGACAGGAATCTTTCTGCTTCTCTTAAATTCGTTGTCATGATCGCAGAACTCAATCCCTGTGGCACACCGTTCTGCATGGCAATCGCTTCATCAATCGTTTTGTACTTCATGATGTACAGGATCGGTGCAAAAGTTTCATGCTGCACAATCTGGTAATGATTCTTTGCTTCTGCAATACAAGGCTTCACATAACAGCCACTTTCATACCCCTTACCTTTCAGTACCCCACCTTCCACAATAAAATTGCAACCTTCTGCTTTTCCTTTTTCAATCGCTCTTAAATACATGTCCACTGCTGCCGTATCGATCAGCGGCCCTACATGATTCTTCTGATCCAGCGGATTACCAATCTTCAACTGCTTATAAGCATTCACTAATTTTTCTTTGAATTTGTTGTATACTTTTTCATGAATGATCAAACGGCGGGTGGTAGTGCATCGCTGCCCAGCTGTACCAACGGCGCCAAATGCAGCTCCAATCAATGCCATATCCAGATCGGCTTCCGGTGTAATGATGATGGCATTGTTACCACCCAGTTCCAGCAAACTTTTTCCCAATCTTTCAGCCACGGTGGCAGCCAATGCCTTGCCCATCCTGGTGCTGCCGGTTGCACTCATCAATGGAATCCTGGTATCATTGCTCATCCACTCTCCCACTACCCGGTCGCCTACAACTAAATTGTTCACACCTTCAGGCACATTGTTTTTCTTAAACACTTTCGCTGTAATATTCTGACAAGCTACTGCACACAAAGGCGTTTTTTCACTCGGCTTCCACACACATACATCACCACATACCCATGCCAGCATTGTATTCCAGCTCCATACCGCTACAGGGAAATTAAATGCAGAAATAATGCCCACTATTCCTAATGGATGATACTGTTCGTACATCCTGTGGCCCGGCCTTTCACTGTGCATTGTTAATCCATGTAACTGGCGGCTGAGCCCTACTGCAAAATCGCAGATATCGATCATCTCCTGTACTTCGCCCAGGCCTTCCTGTAAGCTCTTACCCATTTCATAACTCACCAGTTCTCCCAGCGCCTGTTTGTTGATACGAAGTTCTTCACCAATTTGACGAACCACTTCACCACGCTTTGGTGCCGGCCAGGTACGCCACTCTACAAATGCTTCCTGTGCTTTGGTAATCACTGCTTCATAACTGTTCCTGTCAGCACTGCTAACGGCGCCTATTAATTTACCATCTACCGGACTGTAACTTTCAATGCTGGCACCCTTTGATGCGATCCATTTGGTGCCGGTACTAACACCCTTATTTTTTGCCTGAACCTGCAATGCAGAAAGAAATTTCATATAGCTGTTTTTATTTAGGAAGCAAAGGTAAGAAGGGTAAATTGAATTGGAGAATTGCTACAAGGTTAAATGGTAGTTTTGTTCAATTATTATATCGCTAAATTGTTTGAACCTGGCTTAACAGCTTTGTAGTAATTCATTGGCATAGTTTATCCCGAATTTGTTTCAGGGCACTCTTGTACAGGTTATTTTTATTGGGATTTTATAGAACCGGAGAAAAAAAAAGTCCCGGCAAATATTTTGAATTTATTTTTTAAACAAAAGCCAAAAAAACTTATTTTTACTTTTCCATAACTTTCAATATTCGACCCTCCCGCTATTCCTTCACCTGCTGTACTTTCCCTGAAAAATCTTCCTGCTCTTCTCTTTCTTTATCACCATTCATTAGCGGGTAATCATTGGTTAAATGAAGTTCGGTATGCCTGATCGTACCGCCGAGGTAACCGGTATAAGCGACCAGAGCAAAACTAGCAAAGCAGATACCAACCGTAATACGGGCAGCCAAACCGGTATAGACAGATTCTGTTGAAGTTAATACAATACTGGTAATAGCAGCAGCGCCCAACATGATCAACGACACCAGTGCAATCAATGCAGTGTCTTCATGTTGCTGAATCATTTGCTTTGCAATACCCTGAATATTATTAACGGCGTTGTCAGCATCTTCACCGGTGATATACGCCAGCCCGGCACTAAGCGCTGAAATGATCAGAAGATAATATGCTGCAATTTGTGTATGATTGCTCCTGGTATGAAGTCCGTACATCAAAACAAGCCCGCCCAGTATAGAACCAACAATGGGAAGATGGCTGATGAGTAAATGGATATGTGTGTCGTTCATAAAAGTATCTAAATAATGTAAATGAGTTTAGGAATGACCCCGGAAAAGATCAAAAAATATAACCGGTGGATGCATTAAATAAACTGCTCATACCACAACACATGGGGGGAATAATAACAGCCTGCTTATTACTGGTTGTGTTGGTAGAACTGCCTTGTAAAGTTCATGCAGGCAATGCGGATATTGTTACACAACTCTTAAATTATGTTACATCATTCACACATTAATGTTTGTGATTATTGCTGCAAAGAAGACGCCTTCAATGTTCGTTTAAGTTGGAAAGTATTTAAAAATCGGAATACTCAGCAGGATGCAGCAACGTAATATCAATATGAGAAACATTGTTCTGGTACTCGGGCATCGTGGATATTTTTTTCCAGTATGGATCATCTACAAAACTTTTCCAGTGTGCATCCCGGTCGGCCATGTTCTCAAAACCTGTCATGTAAATCAGGTTGGGCATCCTGCTGCCTGCTATCACTTCACTGTAAAAGATGGCATTAAAATTCAGTTTTTTAAACAACCCTATTTCATCTCCTTCATTAAACATCTGCACTTTGTTCTTAAATATTTTTTCAGTGGCACTTTCATAACTGCGGAGTTCATATACTCTTTCATTTTTGGGAGCTTTCAACACTGGCAGTTTCGCTACTGGCGCCAGGGGAAAAGCCTTCATTACATTCACTTCTACCCGGTTGTAAGGTGCTGTGGTATTCAGGGCATTGATATAAGTGGTGCCTGCACTGAGGTAAACTTTATCTGTATTCAGTTTATCCTGCAAGCTGGCAACAAGATCAAGTTCCGGCAGCGTGATAAATACATACAGGCGTTTGGCAGCAGCAGTATCATTGATCACCGGTTTAAACACGCCTACCTTTTTCATGTTCATCCTGTGCAGTGCAGGAAGTAAAGCCTGTTGCAAATAATCATCCAGCACTTTTCCCTGCTCTGCAGTACTGTAATGATAAACCGTTAACTGGTAGAACTCCCTGCTGGATTTTTTAGTTGTTTGTGAAGTGGCATTGAATGATAACAAAATTAAACCGCTGAGCATTGCACAGAAAAGTGCAGGGATATTATTTTTCATATTGACCTATTTATTCGTTGCAGGGTAAAGTTATTGTAACTGAGCCATTGTTTTCGTTATCACAATAAAAACAGTTTTAAATTAGTATTTCAAAAAGATATGTGAAATCTCCTGCGCTGTCATCAGCTGCCGTTGTATGGCACATATCTTGGGCAGGTAAGTGCCGCAGCAATTTTACCTAAACCAATTTTAATGAAACCTCTAGTCACTTTAACAGCAATGCTGCTGCTGTCTGTTGCTGCATACAGCCAGCCAACCAATCCAACAGGAACATTCAGTACCGGAACCCGGAATACACTCAGCGCTTTCAATCATGACGAAGCCACCGGAAAAGGAATTGGCGGACAATTTCGTATTCAATTAGGCAGGCGTATTAACTCCGAATGGTATTTTGATTATATCACTTCCGGCAACGCACTCACTGCCCGGAACGATTATCATATTGGCTGGTCACTGCTTTTCTACCTCAGGAATAATTACGATTTCAGTAAACTGCTGCAGCCCTACCTGGTAGTGGGGCATTGCTTTGACAACAGTATTGTATTTGAAAAAGGAAACAAACTGAATAATTCCAGTCGCCTCAGTATGGCAACACAGGCTGGCATTGGCACCCATATCAATATTACTCACAGGTTTGATTGTTCCCTCACGGGCCAATACATGCTCCATTTTGGGAAAGACATTGAAGCGATTGCAGAACCTGGAAAAGTTGTAATACAACAAGAAGATCACACGTCATTGGAAGGGCATTTGTTGTTTACCGTAAGCTTTAACTACAAGGTTGCAGCGTTGTGGTAGTTCATCTATCCTGCCTGATGTTAGCTTATGCAACAGAAAAATTTTTCACAAAACAGGTTACGATGAAATTTACCGGTTGATTGGTGGATTTAACTACTTTTATAACCGGCAAAATACAATTGCATGTACAATATCTGTTGCATCGGGCATATTACACTTGATAAAGTAGTCACACCTGGAAAAGAAATTTTTATGCCGGGCGGCACTTCTTATTATTTCTCTAATGCCATCCGAAATATGAATGTAAAATATGTTTTGGTCACTTCACTTGCTGAGGCTGAAATGCATTTAGTAGAGGCGATGTTTATTGACGGCATTGAAGTAAGAGCACATCAATCGGCACACACTGTTCATTTTGAAAACATCTATGCCGGCAATTTGGATCACCGCACCCAACGGGTGTTGCAAACAGCAGATCCGTTTACCATTGAGCAGCTCGATGTTATCGATGCCGGTATTTTTCATTTAGGCCCATTGCTTGCCGGTGACATTTCCATTGAACTAATTAAATCATTGGCACAAAGAGCAAAACTGTCTTTAGATGTGCAGGGCTATTTGCGTAAAGTTGAAAACAACAATGTAGTGGCCGTTGATTGGGAAGACAAAATGATCGCATTGCCTTATATCAGTATTTTAAAAGCGAATGAATCAGAAGCCGCAATATTAACGGGTGAAAAAGATATCCGGGCTGCTGCAAAACGATTGTGTGAATGGGGCGTTGAGGAGGTTGTGATTACACTGGGCAGCCTGGGCTCGTTGATTTACAGGGATGAAATTTTTTATACAATACCAGCTTACCCCCCTGCATCAGAAACCGATGCTACCGGCTGCGGAGATACTTATATGGCTGGATATTTATACCAACGGATAAAAGGTGCCTCCTTACAGCAAGCCGGGGAATTTGCTTCAGCAATGGCCAGTATAAAAATATCTTCCCCCGGACCATTTAAAGGTACAGAGGAAGATGTATTCAGGAAATTGAAAGAATAAAACCTGTTGAGTTATAAATGAAGACGTGTTTTCAGGAGCTTCATTAATTTTTATTGGCTGCTTCCTTTGCTGCATCCTCCTTCATTTTATCATTGGCAGTAATAGCAAATTCCACCCTCCTGTTCTCTGCTTTAGCGGCATCAGTACCGTTATCCGTTTTGGGTTGCATTTCACCATACCATTTGATGGTTAACCTGGAAGAGGCAATACTGGCCGCTTTTAAATAATTACCTACCGATACAGCTCTTTTCTGCGACAGTGTTTCATTGTAAGCTGCTTCCCCTACATTATCTGTATGTCCTTCTATCAGTATGTTGGTTTCGGGGTAAGCATTGAAAACTTTTACCAGTTTATCCAACGCAAGCCTTGAATTTGGATTGACATCAGACATGTTGGTAGCAAAATAAACACCTGCTTTTGATCCATCAGGATTCTTTTCATTAAACGTAACATTGATACCTTCCCCTACCCTGGTAACTTCTGCACCGGGTATTTCTTCTTTGATCTTTTCGGCCTGCTTATCCATATTATTGCCAATGATTCCACCGGCTACACCCCCCACTGCTGCACCAATGATGGCACCCAGTGCGGTATTTTTTCCATTGCCGACATTGTTGCCGATAATACCACCTATAACAGCGCCACTGCCGGCACCTATCACTGCACCTTTCTGTTTATTATTTAATTTCTTTGTTGTATCGCAGCCTGCACACAGCATTATTACGGATGCGATAAAAAATGTTGTTTTTCCAAATACCATTTTCATAAAATATATTTTTTGATTTATTTCTTTACAAAATTGTAAACGATGTTCACCGGATTGCCTTCAAAGCTGATCGCCGATTTTAACTGCATGTTCGTATCATTTAACTGAGCAATACTTAACCTGTACCCATTGTTATCATCCATCGGGTTATTCTTATCATCCAACCTTTTAAACTGGAATCTTTTTTCTTCACCTTCCGGTTCATAGATACTCCATCGGATATTACGGGTGGTAGCCACACAGCCACCGGCACCGGATGGCAAGGTATAGCTCCCCTTACTGTTGTTGGCAATAAAGTTCCAGCTGCTTCCGATAAAACAACTATTATCGGCTTCGTTAAAAACCTTTGTATTGATAATTGAATTATTGCCTTCAATGGTAATGGTTTGCAATGTCCAGGTTCCATTGATGGTTCCTTTCATGGTCCTGGCTTCTTTAGAGGCAGAACAGCCAGCAAAAAAAACGATGGTAAAAAGCAACAGGATGCTGTTAAAAATTTTTATACGCTTCATACACTGTATTGAGTTGGTTACTCCATACAGGTTTCAATTACAATGCCAACACAGCAAATCCTGTAAGGGCAGGAAACACGGGCGTATTAATAAAAAAACACGGCATATTTTGGGGAATAAATTCTACAAAGGGAATTGCACACCAGGCCGATTGAAAAACTGTTTACAACTGAACAGCACAAATGCCAAAAGTATTGAAAGAAATCTTTACTGGTTGAGCAACTTAAATAAGTCAATCACTTCAGCTTCAGTTTTAAGATGGCAATGATTTTTATCTGCAAATGCATTGATGCCATCAGCATTGGCTGGCATTGCTTTTAATAAGGATGATTTTTAAGGCTGATACTTTTCATCAGGCCTGTTTTTACCTCATAGATATAATAGGCATTGTTCAATTCATATTCTTTTCTCAGTGGACCGAGGTACTGGTAGTTTTCTCTCACCTCTTTCGTTACATAATTCAATAACACTACATTGCTGCCATCTGCTATAACCTGGTAAAAAGATGCACCCGTTTTCTTTTGAATGGATGGAAAGCCCGACCTGAAAACGACAGAACGCATTTCAAGACTGTCTTTGAACTTCATTGAAAATTCTTTAATGGAATCAACAAATAAATAAACAATATCATTCTTCCGGAAATGCAGTTCATTTTTATAAAGGTCAAATTGCAGTTCAAGATTTTTAAAGAGAAAATTGTTTTGTAAAAGCACTTCCCCATTGCCCCAGTTGTCGTTCAATAAGGAAGAACCGAACACCTGCTTGTTTACTTCCGTTAACGGTTTACCAGTTTTTTGATCGTAGGCTTCGGCAAATGCAATGTTCTGTCCCATTGGATCAACTGAAACGCTGCCCCCGGCATGATCCTGTGAAAATACATGTGTGCTGATAAGGGCTAAAGCAAATACTGCTGCTATATTTTTCATAACGGCAAGTTTTATCAAGTTTTATTAAACACTAAGTTACAGCTTTCCACCATCAGCACCCGTTGAAAAGATATCCATCGCCGGATTTTATCTGCATGGTATCTTTACAGTAAAACGGCTCTGTTGCAGATGGACTACCTCAAAGAATATAAAAGTTTTATCAACAGCCATTACCTCAGTGAAGGGGTACGCATTACAGTGGGCGTGGTATTACCTGCTGTGATCTTCAACCATTTTAACCTGCTGGCCATTGGTGTGGTTGTATCCCTTGGTGCATTGAGTGTAAGTATCCCGGATAACCCCGGCCCGATCCAACACCGCAAGAACGGCATGATTGCCTGCATCATCATCAACACCCTCATAGCCATCCTCACCGGTTTTGCAGCGCCGCATCCCTTTATGCTGGGCCTGCTGATCCTGCTGGCCTGTTTTGTATTTTCCATGATCGGGGTATTTGGCACCAGGGCCAACTCGGTAGGTGTTTCTGCATTGCTCATCATGGTACTCAATATTGACCGGTACCACCATGGATGGGATGTACTGATCAATGCTGCCTATATTTTTGCCGGTGGCATTTGGTACATGCTGCTGAGTTTATTGCTCTACAGTTTTCGCCCTTACAAACTGGCACAGCAGGCATTGGGAGATTGTATTATTGCCACGGCAGACTATCTGCGTATAAGAGCATCTTTTTATGAAAGAAGTAGATTATAATGACACCTACCAGCGCATGCTCGAGCAACAGGTTGCGGTGCATGAAAAACAACACCTGGTAAGGGAGTTGCTTTTTAAAAGCAGGAATGTGATAAAAGAGTCAACTGTTACCGGCAGAACACTGGTGATGGTCTTCACTGATATTGTTGACCTGTTTGAAAGAACCATGAGTTCTTACAACGATTACAGAGCCATGCATACAGCTTTTGGCGAAGGAGATATACTGGAGCAATACCGGCAACTGGTGCTTGAATTGAGCAATGAACTGGATGAGATCGGCATTGCTGTAAAGAGTGGCCATACTTCCGGAGGAAACCAGTTTACTGGCAACGCATATCCATGAAACAAAAACAAATTTCAATGTACTCAGGGACAATAAACGAACTGCTGAAAATGTAGATGATTTTATCAGCATGCGGCATATACTCAATAGCATTGAAGATATTGCCGGCCGCATTCATACATTGCATTTATATACCAGTTATGACAAGGAATTCACCAAAAAAATGTCAAGGCCGGTGGAGTATGAACAATTCATTACCCACCAACCGATCGACCTGAATCTGCTGCCTGATAACCTCAGCTTTCAATCCAATAATTTCAGGCATGCCGTCAGGATCAGTATTGCCACACTGATTGGTTTTATTGTATCACTGTTCTTCACCGTAGGGCATAGCTACTGGATACTGCTCACCATCATCGTGATATTAAAACCGGCCTACAGTCTTACTAAAAAAAGAAATTATCAACGGCTGCTCGGCACCGTACTTGGTGCATTGGTGGGATTGATCATTCTCTATTTTATCAAAGACAATGATCTGCTCTTTGCGATCATGCTGCTGCTGATGATCGGCACTTACAGTTTACTGAGGACAAATTATATGATCAGTGTTATTTTCATGACGCCTTATATCCTGCTGCTGTTTCATTTGCTCAGCAACGCCCCTTTTAAAATGATCATTACAGACAGGATACTGGATACTGCCATTGGTTCTGTCATTGCCTTCCTCGCCAATCTTATTTTGCTGCCGGCCTGGGAGCATGAAAAGATCAGCGACTATATGAAGGAGGCCATCAAAAGCAATAAAAAATATTTTATGGATGTGGCTGCAGCCTTCACCGGTAATCCTGTTACTATTACCCTCTTTAAAGTAAGCCGCAAGGAAGCATTTGTTGCACTCGCCAATCTTTCAGATGCATTTACCCGGATGCTGGCAGAACCAAAGAGCAAACAGAAAAACAGCAAGCAACTGCACCAGTTTGTAGTGCTTAACCATATGCTCACCTCACATATTGCCACACTTTCTTATTATGTAAAACTATTGTCAGAAAAATTTGCCTCGCCGGATTTCATTCCATTGATCGATATTGCAGCAGGCAGGTTATCAGCTGCAGAAAATATTTTTTCTGAAACACCTGTATCATATACTGAGCCCAAAAATCTTCCTCAAAATAATATCCAGCAGCGTTTACAACAATTGCTGGAGGCAAGACAGGCTGAACTTGACAAGGGCATCCTCAAAAGTGAAACACAACAACAACTCACCGAATTTAAACCCGTGGCCGACCAGTTTAATTTTATCGACAACATTGCAAGCGATATCCGGAAGACCAGTGCAGAATGGGTGAAGGTATGATTACCGAATCTACTGGTTTAAGCCCAATGAAGTAAGTACGCCGGTATCAGCTATAGGATTGTTTCTATTCCCTCCACTATAATCTATCCATCCAAAGCCCTCGTCGCATTCCACATACACCACCCAATTTTGTATTTTTCAAAAGTCAGCCTTACATCATGTATCCAGTTCAGGCGGCTTTGCCTTGGTGAGAATTCTTTATAACTGCCAAATTCATTTACAATGATCTTTACATGATTTACCTGTCCCCAGTCGTAAGCCCTTTTGATCCACCGGTCTAGTGAATCAATATTGTTGCGCTGGTTACCATACCATTGCAACGCATCATTTAATACGGTGCTGTTACTGCCAACTATCAGCGGAGCTACAGCGGCAGGGTTTGAAGGGTAAGGGACATTACGGGCTTCCATTGCAGGTTGCCAGCCAGACCAGGTAGCACCCTGGTGTGTAAAAATAAACGGATCGTAAAAATGAAAATTGTAAATCAGTTTTGTATCGTTGTATGGCTGCAGCTGCAATAAACCATTGATGCTATTCCACCCTTCGCCACCTGCTATGATATAATGATCCGGAGTGGCTTCTCTTATTGCAGCGATCAGTTTTCCCTGTACCGGTTGCCACCAGGTAAAATTCTGCGCCGTTATACCTGCCGCAGAAGCGTGTGGTTCATTGTATACTTCAAAATAGAGTTTATCAGCAGGATATTTTTTAAAATAAGTTGCCACTGCTTTCCAGTATGTTGCCAATTTGTTTACAAAAGCCGCATCATGAGAAAGCAGGCTGTCTGTTTCATTGGTTAATGGATGAAGATTAAGTGTTACTGCCAACCCGGCATTGATACAATTTTTTATTGCTGCATCCACATAGGCCAATTTTGCAGGGTTTAGTTGTGATGGGTTTGATGGAGTGAAAAGAATGGTTGGCCCCACCGGTATTCGCACGTATGTAAACCCCTTTGCTTTGATCAGCTGGAGGGTAGTTAAACCAAACCTGCCGGCATACTGGGCTGCATCTGAATAGTCATTGAACCAGTTGGAGAGGTTGATGCCTTTTGCCAGCGGATCTGTCACTACAGGGTTTTGTGTGGCGCTTTTTTTACAACCCAGTACCAGCATGGTTACCAGGACTGCCAGTAATGCAAATCGTTTCATGATATAAAATTAAGCAGGTTGATCCATAACTCCCTGCTAAAGATCAATTAACTGTCAACATACACTACAATCATTCTCTCCCTTTTACTCCCTATCTTTAGTTCTCAATTTTATTCTGCATGAGAAAAACAGTTGCCGCCATCTTTCTTTTATTTTCATTCACTTTCTTACAAGCCCAGCAAAAGCCCGAATTAAAAATACTGGATTCCGCTTTAACTGTATTGTACAAAACCAACCGCTTCAATGGAACGGTATTGTATGCAGAGAAAGGAAAAGTGCTGTACAAAAAAGCATTTGGCATCATTGATAACAGGACCAATCAGCCATTGACAACAGCTTCTTCTTTTAACCTGGCATCGGTAACAAAGCAGTTCATGACAATGTGTATCATGATACTGCAGGAAAGAGGACAATTACAGTTTGACGATAATTGCAGAAAATACATTCCAGAACTGCCTTACGACAGTATCACCATCCAAAACCTGATGACACATACTTCCGGCATCCCTGAATATTTTGATGTTTTCCAGCGATACAAAACTCCATTGGATACATTGACGAACGATAAGTTGATTACTTTATATGCCACTTACAAACCGGCGCTTGATTTCGTTACCGGCACCAAATGGAACTACTGCAATACCAATTATTTATTGCTGGTAAGCATCATTGAACGCATCAGCAAAGAATCCATTGAAGTGTTTGTCAAAAAAAACATTACCACACCGCTTGGATTAAAAGACACTTATGTATACCACGTATTAATGCCCGCTGTTCCTGCAAATCATGTCTACGGTTTTGAAGAGACGGGAGAAAAAAGAAAGCTGAATGACCTCACTCCTTTTGATGGTGTAGTAGGTGATGGCAATATGTACTCTACTGTGGAAGATCTGTATAAATGGGAACAAAGCCTTAACACAGAAAAATTAATTAAGCAATCTACTTTTGCCCGGGCCTTGCAGCCGGTGACATTAAAAGACGGCAGCACGTATCCTTATGGTTTTGGCTGGGGTATTGAAAAAGACAATGCAGGTTCATTTTCCCACACCGGCGGCTGGGCAGGTTTTGCCAATTTAATTTACCGGGATACTAAAAACAAAAGAACCATCATCACACTAAGCAGTGGCAGCAATGGCTGGAGCATCCGCACAGCAAGGAATTTTATGCAGGGCAAGCCAATGGATATTGCACAAACAATACTCATCAGGAATGTACAGGTGATTGATGGCACCGGTACTGCTGCAAAAAATTGTTCTGTAAGAATACAGGGTAAAAGGATAATTGCTGTTGGAGCATTGCAACCGATGGAAGGAGAAGAACTCATTGATGGGGAAGGAAAGATGCTGGCACCTGGTTTTATTGACAGTCACAGTCACCTGGAAGGTTCATTGACAAAATACCCCGAAGCATTGGCCGCATTAAACCAGGGCATCACTACCATTGTTGCAGGGCAGGATGGCGACAGTGATCCCATCGACAGTATCAAAGCATCCATGCAAAAAATTCCTGCAGCAATTAATGTGGCTACTTATACCGGTCATGCAACCATCAGGGAGAAAATCATGGGTGCCGAAAATTTATCAAGACCTGCAACCAAAGATGAACTGGAAAAAATAAAACAACAATTAAAAGATGAAATGCAGAAAGGTTCACTGGGGCTTTCCTCCGGGCTGGAATATGAAGCTGGTTTTTACAGTAACCGTAATGAAGTGATTGAACTGGCCAAGATCGCTGCCGCTGAAAAAGGAAGATACATCAGTCATATCAGGAGTGAAGATATCAATATGGCAGATGCCATTGATGAGATCATCAATATTGGAAGAGAAGCCAAACTACCGGTACAGGTATCCCATATTAAAATTGCATTGAAAGATGACTGGGGTACTGCTCACCGTTTGTTAGCCGCTTTTCAACAGGCAAGAGTAGAAGGAATAGATATCACTGCCGATTGTTATCCCTATGATTTCTGGAACAGTACCTTAAGAGTGTTGTTTCCGAAAAAGGATTTTACCAGTTTGGAAAGTGCCACTTATGCCACCGAACATTTGTTTAACCCCGAAGCTTCTGTACTGGTGCGGTTTGCATCCGACAGTAATTACAAAGGAAAAACTGTAGGTACTGTTTCAAAACTCAGGAATGAATCTGCAGCAAAGACACTGTTGTACCTGGTAGCTGCCGCATCTGCTTATAAGGAGCAACATCCTGATGCAGGTGGTGTTGAAACCATCATGGGCAAATCAATGTCGGAAGATGATGTGATGAGTTTTTTGGGATGGGCACATACCAATATTTGTTCTGATGGTGCCAATGGTGGCCACCCAAGGGGATATGGAAGTTTTACAAAAGTGCTGAGCCGCTATGTAAAAGAAAAAAAGATCATGAGTTGGGAAGAAGCCATTCATAAGATGACAGGATTGGCTGCGGAACATGTTGGTATCCCCAATCGGGGCATCATCGCACCGGGTTATTATGCCGACCTTGTGCTGATAGACCCTGCAACAGTAAAAGACAATTCAAGTATACAGGATCCAAAAGCATTGTCTGATGGCATTGTAAAAGTGTGGGTGAATGGAGTACTGGTATATAAGGATAAAGCAGCTCAGCAAAAATTTCCCGGGGAGTTTGTAACCAGGTAAATTTGTGAATTGTCAACAGTGAATCTACTTATAACTTACTACTTATAACTTGAAAAAAGCATGAAACCCAAGGCCATTGTACTAACGGATGGTATGTTACATGAATCGGATGCCAAGACAGCACATGGACTGATCCGTGGAACAGAACGCTTTGAAATTGTAGCCGTCATCGACCCTGTGCATGCAGGGAAAGATGCTGGAGAAGTGCTCGATGGCCTTCACCGCAACATCCCGGTATTTTCCACCGTGCAGGCAGCGATCAATTTTATCCCCGATGTAAAATATTGTATCATTGGTATTGCAACAGTAGGCGGTGTATTACCTCCGCATTTTGTACCAACACTTGAGGTCTGCATTCACAGCGGCATCTCACTGGTTAATGGACTCCATGAATATTTGAACAGTAAACCCACTCTTGTTGCACTGGCAAAAGAATACAATGTGGAGTTGATCGATGTAAGAAAACCAAAAGAAAGAAAAGACCTTCACTTCTGGACATCAGAAATATTTTCTGTGGATGTACCGATCATTGCTGTAATTGGAACCGATTGCGCTCTCGGCAAAAGAACCACTTGCCGCCTGGTAAAGCAAGCTTGTACTGATGCAGGAATGAATGCACAGATGATCTACACTGGTCAAACAGGCTGGTTGCAGGGTGGGCAGTATGGATTTATTTTTGATTCCACACTGAATGATTTTATTTCCGGCGAGCTGGAGCATGCCATTGTAAGCTGCTGGAAAGAAACAGAACCGGATATTATTTTTATCGAAGGGCAATCCGGGTTACGTAACCCCAGCGGCCCCTGCGGATCGGAACTACTGGTTTCAGGAAATGCAAAACAGGTGATACTGGTGCATGCACCCAAAAGAAAATATTTTGATCATATTCCCGACTGGGGAGCGATACATTCATTATCATCTGAAATTGAATTAATAGGAATGTATGGCTCAACAGTGATAGCCGTTGCCATCAATACAGAACATTGCAGCATGCAAGAAGCGCTGGCTTTCCAAAAACAGTATGAAGCTGAATTGAACATCCCGGTGTTATTGCCGCTACAACAGGGCGTTGAAAAAATAGTTCCGGTTATTCAAACGCTTGTAAAAAATCAACCATGAAAATCAAATCGGTAAAAGTGTGGCTACAGCAATTACCATTGACAAAGCCTTATACCATCGCTTATAAAACCATCCACGATACTGAAATTGTTTTTCTGGAGATCACACTGGACAATGGCATTACCGGCCTTGGCGCTTCCAATCCATCTGAAGATGTGGTGGGAGAAACGCCTGCGCAAACACTGGCCAACCTGCAGCAGGATTTTGTACAACAACTGGCAGGAAGGGATATCCGTCATTTCAACCAGCTGATTGATGAAGCCAACATGAAATTCCCCGGGCTACCCGGCACCGTGGCCGCCATCGACCTGGCACTGCATGATGCATTCGGTCAATACCTTGGTATACCTGTGGTTGAATTGTATGGAAAAAAATTGAAGCCATGCCCACGTCCATCACCATTGGCATCAAAGAAACAGCAGCAATGCTGGAGGAAGCAAAAGCCTATTATGCCGATGGCTTCCGTATCATCAAAATAAAAACCGGGGTGGAGGTGGATGAGGATATTGAAAGGGTAACAAAACTGGCGGAGTCTTTTGCCGGCAAAATGAAGATTAGGGTGGATGCCAACACGGGCTACGATCTTGCCCGGCTCCTGTATTTTATTGATGCCACCAAACACCTGTCCCTGGAATTGATTGAACAACCTTTGCCTGTAGGCTGTGAAAAACAATTAGCAGCATTGCCTGCAGGACTAAGAAAAATGCTGGCAGCAGATGAATCCTTATTAGATCCTGCCTTTGCATTGCTGCTCTCCCACCCGCCTGCACCTTTTGGCATTTTCAATATTAAGCTGATGAAATGCGGCGGTATTAAAGCGGCCAAAGAAATCGGTTTGATCGCAGGCCTTTCGGGCATTGATCTTTTTTGGGGATGCAATGATGAAAGCATGGCGAGTATTGCAGGCGCTTTGCATGCAGCCTACAGTTGTACCAATACAAAATACCTTGATCTTGATGGCAGCTTTGATTTGAGCAGTGACCTGGTGACTGCCGGCTTTACCGTGAAAGATGGCTATATGTATTGCAGTGATAAACCAGGGCTGGGTTTAATAAGAATAGATGAAAGAACATAAAAGAAAAGAGCCCCGTAAAGGGCTCTCTTATATAATAGTGTTCAGTATGATATTACCACCTGCTTCCACCACCACCACGGTTGTTGGAGTATCCACCACCGCCGTTGCTTCTTTCTGTTTTTTCTTTTGCGATAGAAACGGCCATTGCCCTTCCTTCCACTTCTTTGTTGTTGAGGCCTTTGATGGCTTCCCTGCCTTCTTCATCAGAAAGCATTTCAACAAATCCAAAACCACGTGAGCGGCCGGTTTCCCTGTCAGTAATTACTTTGGCAGATTCTACATTACCAAATTTTGAAAAAAGTTCGTTAAGCTCAGCATCATTTGTGTTGAAGCTTAAATTAGATGCATAAATTTTCATGATCTTAAAAATTAATTGTTTAAAAAATAGATTGCCTGTGATGGTAACCGAAAGGAACTTTTAAGATGAGAAAATTAATACGTTAACGAAGTAAAAATTGAATCTGTCTGAAGTGAGGTGCCCGGTGAGCTATTATCACAGGAGGTGAAGATAGACTTATATATTGGAATGGAGGGATTTATTTTGAAATGAGCTGTTTTTATGTGATTTTGAACTGCCACAGCAAAGAGATGACATCTTTTTGAAAGCCCGGCCCACTTAAAAGGTCCAATAAAGATAAATTGTACAAGTGTGCGACGCCAATACAGTACCACATGGATTCTTCGCCGGGTACATAAAATCACTTCTTTCTTCCCCGCTTGATGGGCTTACCATATTTCTGCATCATGCGGTCTTTCTTTCTTACAATAAAATTCACTTTGCTGTTTTTCGCTGATTTTTCATGAAAGGCCGGACCTACATCTTCCTTCTTAGGCAACTTCACCTGTATGATCTTCATGTACACTTTAGGTTTCTCTTCCTCAGTCAGTACGTCAGAAATCACAAGATTTGCCGGTAACGGAGTGATGGGCACTTCGTATTTCATCAGCGCTTCAATGGCATGCAGCAATGGTTTTTCACTTTCAGTAATAAAAGTAATGGCGATCCCTTTTTTATCATACCTGCCGGTACGGCCAATGCGGTGGATATAATTCTCCGGCACATCAGGTACATCAAAATTGATGACGTGTGTTACTTCGGCAATATCAATTCCCCTTGCAACAATATCGGTGGCAATGATAAAGCGGTAAACGCCTTCCTTAAATTGTTTGACGGTATTAAAGCGGTGGTTCTGTTCTTTATTGGAATGTATCACACCAGCAGTACCAGGGAACTTTGCTTCCAGTTGTTCATACAATTGATCAGCCAGCGCTTTAGTGGCGGCAAATACCAATACTTTGGTCATGGTTGCATCTTCACTCAATAACAATTCCAGCAGGTTCACCTTAGTATAAAAGTTTGGCACTTCATAACCTGTTTGAATGATGTTTTCAAGCGGTGTTCCTGTTGGTGCGGCTTCTACCCTCACCGGATCATTAAAGTACATTTCAATCAGCGCTTCCACCTCCCCCGTGATGGTGGCGGAAAACATAAGGTTTTGTCTTTTTGCAGGCAACAGGTCCAGTATATTTTTCAACTGTGTACGAAAACCGAGATTCAGCATTTCATCCACTTCATCGATCACCAGCCGTTTGATGGTTTTCACTTTAAAAGCGCCTGCCATTGCCAGGTCGTACAGCCTGCCCGGCGTTGCCACCAGCACATCTACCCCTTTTTCTACTTCCGCTTTTTGTGTGTTGATATTTACGCCGCCATACACACCAGTTACAACCAGGCTCATGTAAGGCGTTAGTGCTTTTACCGCTTCCACTACCTGTGCCACCAGTTCCCTCGTGGGTACAATAATGAGTATCTGCGGTGCTTTTTCTTTGGTGAATTTCCATTGCCGTAAGCAGGGCAGCAGGTAAGCAAATGTTTTACCGGTGCCGGTTTGTGCAATGCCACAAACATCCCTGCCCGACATCACTACGGGGAATACCCTGTGTTGTATAGTGGTGGGATTGGTATATCCCAGTTCGTCCAGGGCTGTGAGCAGGGGCGTATTCAAATTCAGATCATCAAAAGTCATACTTGAAAAGATAAGGGGCGAAGGTAGTTGTTAATTGCGAGGTACTTTTTTAGCTGTATCATTTCCACAATTTCAGTAAGCAATTGCAGAAAATTTCATCTCCTTATTTATCAACAGCACACACTTTTCCAGGGTAATATTCGTTCTCTTTCAGAAAACCGTCCCCCTGTGAAAAAAACACTCTATTGTTTTATTACCCTTTTTTGTGCCCAACCATTGCTGGCACAACCCCAATACAAGGATACGCTTGGAGAACTGAAGCAGCAAAAAGAGAATGTGATCAAAGCAGAAACGATTATCAAAATTGAAAACCTTGGCACCCTTATCAATACAGAATTACCTGAACTGAGGCCCACCATTTCCGCTGATGGGAACCTGCTTTTCTTTATTTGCCAGAACCATCCTGAAAACACGAAATACCAGGAAGTACCCAATTCACAGGATATCTGGTTCAGCGAAAAAGACAGCAGCGGCAAATGGAGCACAGCGGTTCATTTGGGTTACCCCCTCAACACTTATTATTACAATGCCGTTTTCTGGATATCTCCTGATAACAACCGTATATTACTCCGAAATGCTTTTGTAAATGGTGATTACTCGGGCAATGGAGTGAGCATGAGTTACCTGAAAGAAGATGGTTACTGGAGCAAGCCCGATATGCTCTACATAAAGAATTATCCCAGGTATGACCGGGGCAGGCAGAATGGCGCCGTGATGGCCAACAATGCACAGACCTTATTGTTTTACATGACGGAAGAAAAAGAAGGGTTGAACAATGACCTGTATGTAAGTTTTTTATTGCCGGATGATACCTGGACAGAACCGAAAAGTCTTGGAAAAAAGATCAACCTTAAAAATTACAATGAAACAACGCCATACCTGGCACCCGATGGCGTAACGCTTTATTTCAGCAGCAACCGCCCGGGCGGTATCGGGCACAATGATATCTGGATGACAAAACGGTTGGATGAGAGCTGGCAAAAATGGAGTGAGCCGGTGAATCTTGGGGAACCCATCAACACACCGGATATGGATTGCTTTTTTACCATGGATGCCGGTGGCGAATATGCTTACATGAGTACAGAAAAAGACTCGTATGGAGAAAGCGATATAGTGAGAATAAAATTACTGGAGAGAGAAAAGCCAGATCCGGTAATGCTGGTGAGCGGCAATGTGTACAACAAAAAAACAAACCAGCCGCTCAGCGCTTCGTTATTGTATGAAACATTACCGGACGGGAACCTTGCAGGCAATGGCAGCTCCAACCCAACTGATGGTGCATTTAAAATTGTATTGCCTTATGATAAAAATTACCTGATCAGGGCCAATGCAGATCACTTCTTTGCACAATCAGAAAATTTAAATCTTGATTCGTTGAGAAGACTGGGTTACAAAGAAATTCATAAAGACTTATACCTGGTGCCCATTGAAGTGGGTGCTGTTGTCCGCCTGAACAATGTATATTTTGATTTTGACAAATGGAACCTCCGTTCCGAATCATTTGTAGAACTTGACAGGGTGGTAAAAATGCTGGCGGAAAATCCGGCGATAGAAATTGAAATGAGTGCCCATACTGACAGCCGTGGTTCTGATGAATACAACTTTAGGCTGAGTGATAACAGGGCAAGGTCGGTGATGGAATACATTATTTCAAAAGGCATCGCAGCAAGCCGTATCCGGTCACAAGGGTATGGTGAAACAAAACCTGTGGTACCGAATGACACCGATGAGAACAGGCAACTGAACAGGAGGGTTGAGTTCACAATACTGAAAAATTAAATTATCAACAAGCAATAGTTAAAATCACCATGCATTGTATGGTGATTTTTTGTGTATACCCGCCTGTAAAGTTTGTCGCACCCACCCTTACTGTTGTCGTATTTATACCTTCCACTTTACCGGCAGTTACCGTATGTTTGTCTGTCAAATTCTCAACAAAAAAAAATTACTCATGCAAAAGATCACTCCTTTCTTATGGTTTGACGGGAAAGCCGAAGAAGCTGCACAATTCTATACTTCTATTTTTAAAAATTCACGGATCACCAGCACCATGCCTGGCCCTGGTGGTAAAGCGATGGGAGTAAACTTTGTACTGGACGGCCAGGAATTCATTGCACTCAACGGCGGCCCAATGTTTAAATTTACAGAAGCCATCTCTTTATTCATTAGTTGCGAAACACAGGAAGAAATAGATTACATGTGGAATAATCTTTCCAGTGATGGCGGCGAAGAAAGCATGTGTGGCTGGTTAAAAGATAAATACGGTTTGTCGTGGCAGGTAGTTCCCCCTGTTTTAAGCGAATTATTTTCCGACAAAGACAGGGCAAAGGCAGACAGGGCAATGCAGGCCATGCTGAAGATGAAGAAAATTGATATTGCAAAATTGAAGGCTGCTGCTGAACAGTAAAGCGCAGGCTTTTTATAAATGGCATGAAGCAGTAAGATAAAATTTCTGCAAAGAGAACAGCATCCCGACAGTGAACAATGCGTTTGCAGTGATTATTACTATTTAAAAAATGCAGCCACTATTACAGTTACCCAGTTGTAAAATTCAACAGGGTACTTCGATAAGAGCCCACAGCAATATTATTTAACTCTTCACCAATTGAAGCAAAACGCCTTTTTGATATCTTTATACGCCCATTTCTAACAGCATTTCACATCCCTGTTATCTTTTCACCACATTTTTCCTTATTTAAGAAATTGGCTAAAAGCCTTTGTGAAGCTTAGTTACAAAGTTTCATCCTTGAATATAAACGGCTAACCATTTATTAAACGTCTGATTAATAACGGTATTTATTTAATTTCGCTTTTCAATTCCTGAAAAGCTATTCTCACTTTACCTTTAGTGCACTATTTAAAATTGTATGGGACAACTGTTTAATAAGAATATCTCCGTTTTATTTTCAATACTGGCAAGTATCACCCCTGCTTTATTATTCTCACAAAGCAGTAACGACAGTTTGCTGCCGCAGGCAACCATCCGGCATGTGGTGGCGTATGCCATCAAACACCAGCCGGCAATTGAACAATCGCTGATAGATGAAAGCATTACCAGTAATACCATCCATTCAAAGCTGGCCGACTGGTTTCCGCAGGTAAATTTCAATTACAACCTGCAACACAATTTCCAGGTACAAACCAGTATCATTGGCGGTAACCCGGTAAAGTTGGGTGTTGAAAATACTTCTTCGGGTCAGTTCACTGCATCGCAGTATTTGTTCAACAGGGATGCGTTGCTGGCATTTCGGTCCAAAAGCGATGTGCTTACACAAGTGAAACAAACAACCGAAAGCCGCAAAATTGATTTGGCGGTATCTGTTTCCAAAGCTTATTATGATATCATTGCCACCACACAACAGATCAGGGTAGCAGACCAGAATATCAACCGGCTGGAGAAAAGTCTTAACAACGCATTTCAGCAATATAAAGCCGGACTGGTAGATAAAACAGATTACAAAAGGGCCACGATTGCATTGAACAATACCAAAGCGCTGAAACAATCCAGCGAAGTATTGCTGAAAGCAAAAACAGAATACCTTAAGTACCTGATGGGCTACCCTGTTACCGGTGAATTGAACCTGGTTTATGACAGCCTTGCGATGGAAAAAGAAATCAACCTCGATACGGCACTAACTGCCAGCTTTAATAACCGCATAGAATACCGCATACTGGAAACGCAGCGAAAATTACAGGAAACCAACGTGAAATACAATAAGTGGGCCTTCCTGCCGAATGTTTCGATGAACGGTGCTTACAACTTAAATTATCTGAACAACAATTTTGGGAAGTTATACAGCAACAATTTACCCAACTCCTTTGCAGCGCTCACTTTCACCTTCCCTGTTTTCCAGGGAGGAAAAAGAAAATATAATATTTCCACCGCAGAGTTGCAGTTAAAAAGAACCATCTTAGATATTGTATCATTAAAAAATAATGTAAGCTCACAATACGCCAGTGCATTGGCAAACTATAAAAGCAATTTGGCAAACTACAATGCGCTGAAAGAAAATGTAAGCCTGGCACAGGAAGTATATGATGTGATCAATATGCAGTACAGATCGGGAGTTAAAACTTACATAGAAGTGATCACTGCAGAAACAGACCTGCGTACATCACAGATAAATTATTACAACGCACTATACCTGTTACTGGCAAGCAAAATAGATGTACAGAAAGCGCTTGGCCAGGTAGTATATTAAAACCAAATTGATAAAAATTAACCAGCTAATATGTTCAGTTTTTCATTTAAAGAATATTCAGTAATTGGTTCCATTGTCATTTTGTGTTCCTGTGGGGGAGATGTTACACAGCAACCCCAGGGGCCACCACCGGCAGTACCGGTAACCATTACGGAGGTACAAACCACCGATGCGGCTTACTATGATGAATACCCCGGAACACTCACTGCATTGAACCAGGTGGAGCTCAGGGCACAGGTAAGCGGCTACATTACCGGCATGTATTTCCAGGATGGGCAGAAAGTAAGCAAGGGCCAAAAATTGTATTCGATAGATGCACAGGTATACAATGCCAATTACCAGCAGTCAGTTGCCAACCTGCAGGTGCAGGAAACCAATATGATGAAGGCACAAAAAGATGCAGACCGCTATCATGAACTGGACAAGCATGATGCCATTGCCAAACAGCAGGTAGATTATGCAGATGCTTCGCTTGAAGCTGCTAAAAAACAGGTGAATGCCGCAAAGGCAAATGTAAACAGCATCCGTGCCAATGTAAGTTTTGCCAGCATCTATGCACCTTTCAGCGGAACGATCGGCATATCAAATGTAAAGACAGGCACCGCTGTGGTGGCAGGGCAAACCATATTAAATACCGTATCAACCGACAATCCTATTGCAGTTGATTTTGCCGTTGACCAGAAAGAAGTGTACCGTTTTATGCAACTGCAGCAACAAGGCAATCATGCAAAAGATTCTACTTTCAGCATTGCTTTTGGTACTGACGTGTACCCATACCCCGGCAGCATCAGTTTGATTGACCGGGCGGTAGATGCACAAACAGGTACTATTAAAACAAGGCTGGTTTTTCCCAACAACAAGAATATGCTGAAGCCGGGCATGAACACTTCTGTCAGGGTAAAGAATAATAATTCGGCCAAATCAATTGTAATTCCTTACAAGGCTGTGACCGAGCAACTGGGTGAATTTTTTGTGTATGTACTGGGCGACAGCAGCAAGGTAACACAACGCAAAGTTTTACTGGGTAAACAGATCGGTGGGAATATCATTGTAAAAGACGGGCTGAAAGAAGCTGATAAGATTGTAGTGGAAGGTGTGCAGAAATTGAGGGAAGGATCGGTTGTAACAACTGCTACGCCCAAAGCACCGGCTAAGTAAGAACGTTTCCCGTTGCTTGTTTCTCGTTGATGCATTTATTAACATGATGTAAAACTGATTAATAAAGTTTTGACAGCACAAGCGAGCCCCGCCAAGGCGGGAACGATGCTCAATATTCGCACTAAAGCCGGCAACAAAATCCGGCAATTATAATCTCAACAGAACAATAAAATAAATGATAGCAGATACTTTTATAAAACGGCCGGTTACCGCCATTGTAATTTCTATTGTGCTGGTACTGGTGGGCATCATTGCCATTACCACACTGCCCGTGGCGCAATACCCGGACATTACGCCGCCAACCGTAACAGTGGCAGGCAATTTTACCGGTGCCGATGCTGAAACAGTGGAACAAACCACCACCACTGCTATGGAAACGCAAATCAACGGTACCCCCGGGATGAGTTACATGAGCAGCAACAGCACCAGCAGCGGCCAGAGCAGCATCAACGTTACCTTTGATGTAGGCACCGATGTGAACATTGCCGCACTGGATGTGCAGAACCGGGTGAGTGTGGCACAGCCGGCTTTACCCGATGCAGTAAAACGGCTCGGCATTACCGTTAGAAAGCGCAATCCCAGTATCATGGTGGCATTGGCTTTTTATTCTCCCGATGGAACACATGATGCTACTTTCCTGGGCAACTATGTAAATATTTATGTGAAGGATGCATTGCAGCGGGTGAAAGGCGTGGGTGATATTGTGAGCCGTGCAGATGATTTCGGGATGCGTATCTGGCTGAACCCTGAAAAACTGGCCGTATTGAAATTAACACCTGCTGATATTACCAGGGCATTGACAGAACAAAACCTGCAGGTGGCGGCAGGAACCGTAGGTGGCAATCCGCAGCCTGCTGTACAAAGTTTTGAATACAGTGTGCTCACCAACAGCCGCATCAATTCAAAGGAACAGTTTGAGGATATTATTGTAAGAAGTATTTCCGGCACTGGCAATACTGTTTATTTAAAAGATGTTGCAAGAGTGGAACTGGGCAAATTTGATTATGGCAGCAATGCATTTGTAAATGGCAAGCCTGCAGCATTTGTACTGGTATACCAGGCACCGGGTGCCAATGCGATGGACACTTATGAAGGATTGACAAAGGCGTTGGTGGAATTAAAAAAATCATTCCCGAAAGATGTAGATTATTCCATTCCACTGGAAACCGTTTCCGTTGTAAAAGTATCCATCAAAGAAGTGCTGCACACATTGGTTGAAGCTTTATTGCTGGTGGTGCTGGTAGTGTTTTTGTTTTTACAGAACTGGAGAGCAACCTTAATTCCCGTGCTGGCTATCCCGGTATCACTGATTGGCACTTTCATCTTTTTCATCCCATTTGGTTTTACCATCAATACATTAACGCTGTTTGCCTTTGTGCTGGCCATTGGTATTGTAGTGGATGATGCCATCGTAGTAGTGGAAGCCGTGCAGCACAATATTGATCATGAAAACATGTCGCCGAAAGATGCCACCAAAAAAGCAATGCAGGATATTTCCGGCCCGGTGATTGCCATCGCATTGATCCTGGCAGCGGTATTTGTTCCGGTAGGTTTTATACCCGGCATTGTGGGCAGGTTGTACCAGCAGTTTGCCATTACCATTGCCGTGTCGGTGATCATCTCTGCATTTGTTGCATTGTCATTAACTCCGGCATTGTGCTCGCTTTTACTGAAACATGCCAAGGGCGAAAATGAAAAGAAGAACTGGCTGGAAAAATTCTTTGATGGCTTTAACAGACGATTCAATAATTTATCACACTCCTATACAAGAGGCGTTGCCAAATGGATCAAAGGCACACCGTATGTGCTGGTGATGATGGCATGTTTGTTTGTAGGGTTGTTCTTCCTCTTTAAAAATAAACCATCTGGTTTTATACCAACAGAAGATGAAGGCCGGTTATTTGTTACGTATGAATTACCCGAAGCCACTTCCACTACCAGGAGTGTAACAATGCTCAGGAATATTATGGGCAGGATTCAAAAGATCCCTGAAGTAAGAGTGGTGGGTGGATTGGCGGGGTTGAACATCATCAGTTTTTCCAACAAATCAAATGTAGGTACGTTGTTTGTGAACCTGAAACCATGGGACGACAGGGAAGGCAAGGAACATCATGTGCAGGCTGTAATAGCACAGATACAAAAAATAACAGGTGACATCAAAGAAGCCAGGGTGCTGGCCATCTCTCCTCCTGCTATTCCCGGCCTAGGGCAAACTGCAGGTTTTACTTTTGAATTAAAACAAACCACCAGCACAGATAATATCCAGCAGTTTGAAGCGGTGGCCCGTAATTTTTTAGGAGAAGTAAATAAGCGAAAAGAAATCGCCATGGCCTTTACTTTCTTTAGTTCAAAAACACCTTCTTACAAAGTAAATGTGGACAGGGACAAGGCAAAACAACTGGGTGTTTCATTAACCGATGTGTACAGTACCATGTCAACCTTGCTGGGCAGCAGCTATGTCAATGATTTCAATCTCTATGGCCGCAACTTCCGTGTGATGGCACAGGCCGACAGCAATTACCGGTCATCGCTGGATAAGCTGGAAAAATTTTATGTAAGAAATGATGCCGGTAATATGATCCCGTTGAGTTCACTCATTACTACATCAGTAACAGAAGCGCCCTCATTGATATCGCACTTTAATGTAAACAGGAATATTGAGATCAATGGTTCTCCTAAACCCGGCTTCAGCAGTGGCCAGGCCATTGACGCATTGAAAGAAGTAGCTAAAACTTTACCGGCAGGTTACAGTTATGAGTTTGCCGGCATGAGTGCAGAAGAAATAAAAGCCGGTAACAGCACTGCCATCATATTTTCTATCTCACTCATATTTGTATTCCTGTTTTTAGCAGCCTTGTACGAAAGCTGGAGCATTCCTTTCTCAGTGTTGTTTGCAGTGCCCATCGGTGCCTTTGGTTCTATCCTCACCTTAACATTCTTACCCAACCTTACCAACAATGTATATGCACAAATTGGCCTGATCACACTGATTGGCCTGGCAGCAAAAAATGCCATCCTGATTGTGGAGTTTGCAAAAGAACGGGTGGACAAAGGCCTGGATGTAATCAACGCAACATTACAGGCAGTGCAGTTGCGCTTACGGCCTATTGTAATGACCTCGCTGGCATTTATACTCGGAGTACTACCATTGGCCTTTGCAAGCGGCGCTGCTGCAGAAAGCCGTAAAACAATTGGCTGGACCGTGTTTGGAGGAATGCTTTCCGCCACTACGCTGGCGATATTTGTTGTACCGGTATTGTTTGTACTGATCACCAAAATATCGTATGGAAGAAGATTAAAACGCCTGGAAAAGAAAATGCAGGAAGAATCAGATACGGATAAATCAATTATCGACAACAGGCTTAGTTAGCAATTCTAACGATAAAATAAACAGCGGCTGTTACCTGGTAGCAGCCGTTTTTTATTGAACAGTTAAACTTCCTGCAATCCTGAATTTTTTATTCGACACAACAAACAGGCTGCTGCTGGTTGGAATTGTTTGAGCAACATTCAAAACACATTCGCCATTTGCAAAAGGATAAATAACGATCTGGTCGCCGGCTGGTAATACCGCTGGTGGTATGGCATTGTTACTCCAGTTGGAAGCACTATTCCAGTTGCCAATACCGGTGAAGGTATAAGTTATATTGGGTGTGCTGTTGCACATAACATAATTCAATCTTTCCCAGATGCTGTTACACAATAAAAACGGGACTTCTCCCTGGTCTGCCTCCCCCATTCTCACAACCACCAACCCTTTAGAGGGAACGATGCTGATGATCTGTCCGTTTTTACCAATGGCTGCATACATATCCACGGGTGCTGCAGGTGCATAAGAACCCGGGATCACAAGTTGTGAGGTGGGTACCATATAAGATCCTTTTCCATTGAGCCACCATAAATAACCATAGCCATAGTTCAATGCCTGGGATGTATTGAGCATATCATGAATATAAGTTGTATCATGCAGCAACGTATCATTTCCCCAGGCGCAGTTATTTTGTATCAAGAGGCCAAACCTTGCCATGCTCCTGGGTTTGCTGTAAAATACATTGTCGTAACCTACGGTGAGCCATGCGCCGCTGATACCCGTCCTGTTCTTCAATGCCGTTTGTGTGTAGCTGTTGATTGACTGCCCGGTTGCGTTTGTCAACACTTTTTCAAGCAAGGTATAGGGGGCATTGTGATAGGCCCATCTTGTACCGGCTGGAGCTAAATAATTTAAGCAGGTATCAAGTATGCAGTGATTGTCCGGCACGCCATCATCCAGCCCTGTCGTCATGCTGAGCTGGTTGCGGATGCTGATATTATTCTCCTGTGCCGTGGTGCAGTTCGTCCAGCCAATACCCAGGTATTTTGAAGAAGTATCTTTGATAGACAGGTAACCATCCTCCTGGGCCTTGCCAACTAAAAATGAAGTGATTGTTTTTCCGGCAGATGCCCAGTACCAGACACTGTCTCGTGTAAAGCTGTCAAAATATTTTTCCAGTACAATTTTGCCATCCTTTAATACTATGAATGCCTTAGAGTTTTGTTGATCCAAAAAAGTATAGAGCGAATCGACCCTGTTGGCACACCAGCCCAAAGAAGCAGGAGATAAGGTGTCCCAGTTATTTCCAAGCAGCGGAGGAAAGTATAAAGACTGTGCATTGGTTTCTGTTACTATAAAGAGAAGGAAAATTATCAGCAGTCTTTTCATTTGGTATAAAGTTAGTTTAGCGGTTTAGACGATAGAATTGCAAATGGTTTAATTTATTCAACAATTGAACCACCAAGACACGAGGATCACAAAGTAACACAAAGTAAAAAACGCCTCATTTTTCATTGTGCCTTAGTGGCTTTGTGGTTCAGGATATGATAAATAATCCAGCGAATCGCTGATGACCGCATATACTTTTTCAAGCTCATTTTCTGTAATACAATAAGGCGGCATCACATAAACAATATTCCCCAACGGCCGCAGGTAAATGCCCTTACTTAAATAATAGCGGCAGGCATTTATTTGTATGGCGTTGAAGTACGAGCTGTTTTCTGCAGTGTTCAGTTCAATGGCCAGGATGGTGCCCTGCTGCCTGATTGCTTTTACAAATGAATGCCCACGGATGCTTTCAGCAAATGCAGCATGACGGGTGCAGATGAATTGAATCTGTGCCTGGCATTTTTCAGTTACCAATAACTCCATGCTGGCATTGGCTGCAGCACAGGCCAACGGGTTGGCGGTATAAGAATGCCCATGAAAAAATGTTTTCATTTTATCATCGGCATAAAAAGCATCAAATATCTGCTGTGTACAAACAGTAACACCCAATGGCATAAAACCACCCGTGATCCCCTTGGACAAACAGATGATATCCGGTTGCTGGGTTAAATATTCAATGGCGAATTTTTTTCCTGTTCTGCCAAAGCCGGTCATCACTTCATCAGCAATGCAAAGAATATTTTTTTGCTTTGCAATTGAAATTAATTCATCCAGGCAGGTTGCTTCATACATTAACATGCCTGCAGCACCCTGTACCAATGGTTCAAAAATAAAAGCGGTAACATTGTCTTCATTGCCCCATTGCAGCAATTGCGCTTTGACAGTTTCAATATTGCCCGCTGTTGGTATTGGCAATCTTTTCACTTCAAATAAAAATGGGTTGAATGCTGCATTGAAAGCGTTTCTTTCCGCCACACTCATGGCGCCGAATGTATCACCGTGGTAAGCATTTTCAAAAGCGATGATGCTGGTTTTGTTGTGGATACCCTGGTTATGCCAGTATTGTATCGCCATCTTCAACGCCACTTCCACCGAAGTAGAGCCATCATCAGAAAAAAATACTTTGGCAAATTGATCCGGTAAAATATGAATAAGTTTTTTCGATAACTCAATGGCTGGCGTATGGGTGAAGCCGGCAAAAATTACATGCTCCAGTGTTTTAGCCTGTTCAGCAATTGCACTGGCGATGTGTTCATTGCAGTGCCCATGAATGTTCACCCACCAGGAAGCAATCGCATCAATGTATTGCTT
Source organism: Chitinophagaceae bacterium (assembly GCA_016722465.1). Classification (GTDB taxonomy): domain Bacteria; phylum Bacteroidota; class Bacteroidia; order Chitinophagales; family Chitinophagaceae; genus Ferruginibacter. The sequence goes on from JADKJC010000001.1 coordinate 50,299, forward strand.
ACCATCGGAAGTGTACAAAGTGCAGCCCTTCGCCCTCACCACATGCAGCGGTGCATCAGCCGTTTTCATTTGTGTAAATGGATGCCAGATGTAATTCTCTTCCATAGTTACAAATGTATGGAAACAGTTTTTGCAAAATCAGCAATCGTTGAAGGAGTTATCTTTTCAAATTGAGGAATAGAAAACAGGAGAGGCAATTTGCTGTATTGTAAAATAAATTCCCTTGTAGAGGCAAACTCATTGCCGCAGAATACCAAACCCCTTACTGCAATATTTCTTTTCTGCAATGCTTCGATCGTTAGTAATGTATGATTAATGCTACCGAGATAATTGTTGCTTACAACAATGGCCGGCAATTGCAACTGCTCCATCAGATCAATATTTAAAAAGCTGTTTGATAAAGGACTCATTATTCCACCGGCAGTTTCAACTACAATTTTATTATTGGTTTGTGGCATAAAAAAATCTGTAGTTTTTATTTCCACTCCATCCAATTCTGCAGCATAATGTGGCGAGGCAGGTAAGGTAAGCCTGTGTCTTTCCGGGTGAACGATGCAATTGGGATTGGTTACATTGTGTTGAATGAAAATACTGTCGGTATTTTCCAGTTCGCCAGCCTGTACCGGTTTCCAGTAATCGTATCCCAATGCCTGGCAGATTATTGCAGAGCAAACTGTTTTGCCAATACCTGTGTGTATGCCAGCGATGATAAGGTTCATGGTTAAATTGTTGTCCCACAAAGATCAAACCCAAGATTTTCTTCCAAAAACTGCAAATGAATTAGTTATTTTCTACGGGGGACAAACCAATTCCCGGGCCCGGGGGGGCCCGGCGGCCCCGTTCCGGGCCCCGGGGGGGGGGGGGCGGGGGGGGGGGGGGGGGGGGGGGGGGGGGCGGGGGGGGGGGGGTGGGGGGGAAGGAAAGGGGGAAACAAGGGGGGAGGGAAGGAAAAAAAAGGGAGGGAGGGAAAAGACAGGCCCGGGGGAGGGGCCCGGGGGGGGGGGCGGGGGGGCAGGGGCCCAAGGCCCAAAAGAAAAAGAAACAAAAGAAGAAAAAAAAAAAAGAAAAGGGGAAATGAGAAAAAAGAAAAATTCCGAAAAGTGGTTATACCTACTGTGTTACATTGATTGCTGCAACGAGCTGATCAATCTGTTCATAAGTATTAAAACTATGAATGCAAATTCTTATCCTTTCCTTTCCAACAGGTACTGTTGGTGAAAGTATCGGCCTTACAAAAAAACCTTTTTCAAACAAGTAAGCAGCCAGTGCTTTTGTTTTAAAATTATCTCCCGCCAGTATGCCCTGTATGGGTGAATGGCTTTGTATGAAGCCAATGTTTTTAACAGCCGCAATTTGTTCCCTGAAATAATTCACCTGTTGGTGCAATTTATTTCTATCAGCCGTTGGCAGCAGGCTGTATGCTTTTTGCACCAGTAAATAACTATGCGGTGGCAATGCCGTGGTGAAAATAAAACTCCTTGCCTGGTTCAATAAAAAATTACGCAGTACGTTGCTGCCGGTTACTGCAGCGCCATGTAAACCCAGGGCTTTACCAAAAGTATGTACCACGGCATATACATCTTTCTCCAAATTGTATTTACAAACCAATCCATCACCTTTATCCCCATACACACCGGTTGCATGGGCTTCATCCACGATCAGCAAGGCATTGTATTTTTTGCAAAGAGCAGCAATGGCAATTAACGTCGCTTCATCTCCGTCCATGGAATAGATGGATTCAACTGCTACGATCTTTTTTCCTGTTGCGGCAGACAATTTTTTCTCCAGATCAGCAATATCATTGTGTTTAAACCGAAGCCTGTTGGCATAACTCAATCTCATGCCATCTATAATACTTGCATGGATGTATTCATCAGAAATATAAGTATCGCCTTTCCCTGCTATACAGCTAAACAATCCAACATTGGCCATGTACCCTGTGTTGAAAATCAATGCAGCTTCCCTGTTGTGAAAATCAGCGATGAGTTGTTCTGTTGCTTCAGCCAACGCAGAGTTACCTGTGATAGACCGGGAACCGGTGGCGCCAGCGGGCAGCTCATTTTTATCAACTGCATTCAGCAGGCCGCTTTGTGCAAATCCAAAATAATCGTTGGAGCTAAAATCTATTTTATCACTGGCATAAATTAATGAACGCAGGGTGCCGATGGATTTTTTCTCATCCAGTTTCTGTTGCAGGTATTGATCAAATTGTTCGTTGGCAGTCACGGAAAGCGATTTGGTTACTGTAAAAAAGGAAGTCAAGTTTTAAAAACTTGACTTCATTATAAAATTCTTCTTGATAGCTATACCATTGGGTTCACATTTTTAATGGCCCCCCACTTATGCAAAGGTTTTTTCCTCCACCTCTTTAAAAGCTTTTCTCGGCGTCAGTCCCAGCATTTTAAACATCTGCATATCTGTATCAAAATCAGGATTGGGAGTAGTGAGTAATTTTTCTCCTGCAAAAATTGAATTGGCGCCCGCCATAAAACACAATGCCTGTTCTGCAATGGTCATTTCGTTTCTTCCGGCACTTAACCGCACTACACTCTTTGGCATCAGTATCCTTGCAGTGGCAATCATTCTCAACATTTCATCAATGCCAATGCGTTCATTGTTTTCCAGGGGTGTTCCTTTCACCGCCACCAGCGCATTGATGGGAACAGAATCCGGATGCTGTTCCATGGTTGATAAGGTATGCAGCATTTTTATCCTGTCTTCATCTGTTTCACCCAGGCCAACAATACCGCCGCAACAGACACTCAGTTTTGCCTTGCGGACATTGTTCAATGTATTTAGCCTGTCTTCAAAAGTTCTTGTGGTGATGATATTTTCGTAGTTATCGCTGCTGGTATCGATATTATGATTGTAAGCAAAACAACCGGCTTCCTTTAAGCGCTCTGCCTGCTCATAAGTGAGCATGCCGAGCGTGCAGCAAACTTCCAGCCCCATATCATTTACTTCACTCACCATTTCAAGCACCCGGTCAAAATCTTTGTTGTCTCTTACTTCTCTCCAGGCTGCTCCCATACACAACCTTGATGCACCATTTGCTTTTGCAATGGATGCTCTTTCTTTTACTTTTTCCACCGTCATCAGTGGCTCTACCTCTATGTCGGTTTGATAACGGGCTGCCTGCGGACAGTAAGCACAATCTTCTTTACAGCCACCGGTTTTAATGGAGATCAGGCTGCTGATCTGCACTTCTGCATAAGCCTTATTCTGGCGATGCACCGTGGCGGCTTCGTATATAAGGTCAAGCAACGGACGGTTGTATATATCGTTTATTTCCTGTAGTGTCCAGTTATTTCTTACAGTCATGGTCAGTTAATTTTTATAGTGCAAATATAAAGCCTCTTCCCTCTTATCCCTTCTCTCATCCTTCGGCTTCGCTCAGGAGAAAAGGGACGGTACTTAATACCTTCTCCAAACATATGATCTTCCACATTTTCATTTTTTTTTAATCAACATCTAAGCAAATACCCATTACTATGAAAGCAGTTCAAATAATTGAGGTCTTTTAAGACCCTCCATGGAGGGGTTTGGGGAGGCCTAATAAGATTCCCTTTCATTCGGAAAATCCTTTGCCTTCACATCATCAATATATTTTTTAATGGCGCCGGTTATCTGTTCATCTAAATTTAAATAGCGGCGTAAAAACCGTGGCTTAAAATCTGTATTGATGCCAAGCATATCATGCATCACCAGTACCTGTCCATCACAATCGCCACCGGCACCAATGCCAATGGTAGGAATGTGCAGGCTGGCGCTTACTTCTTTTGCCAGTGCAGCAGGAATCTTTTCCAGCACAATGGCAAAGCAACCTGCTTCCTGCAATAACAATGCATCTTTTCGCAATTTTTCTGCTTCCTGTTCTTCGGTAGCCCTTACTACATAAGTACCAAACTTATTGATGGATTGCGGTGTAAGGCCCAAATGCCCCATCACCGGGATGCCGGCGCTGACGATCTTTTTTACGGAGTCCAGCACTTCTTCCCCACCTTCCAGTTTTACCGTATGCCCCCCACTCTCTTTCATAATGCGGATGGCAGATGCCAGTGCTATTTCTGAATTGGATTGATAGGAGCCGAAGGGGATATCCACCACAATCAACGCCCTTTCCCTTGCCCTTACCACGCTTTGTGCATGGTAGATCATCTGGTCCAGTGTGATGGGCAATGTGGTAGTGTGGCCCGCCATTACGTTGCTGGCGCTGTCGCCAACCAGGATGATGTCAATACCGGCGGCATCAAATAATTTGGCAAAGGAAAAATCGTAGGCAGTTATCATGGAAATCTTTTCCCCGGCGGCCTTCATTTTTTGTATGGTGTTGGTGGTAACTTTTTTAAATTCTTTCTCAGGAGCCATGGCAATGGTTTTAGTTGTTGATAAACAATGGAGTAATTGGCCCTGCATTAGAATAAAACAATACTCAGGAAAGATTGACGGCGTAAATGTAGAAAAGATTTTGAATTTAGAGGAATAATCAACAGTTTTTGTTGATCAGGTCTAAATCATTTGGTATTTAAAAGTGATTTATTAATCGGAAAACATAACTCCCCAATAATTTTCTCTGGAATCAAATTCAGGATATTTTCTTTTATAAAATACTAAACTCACTAATTTTGAATAGAGCCTTTCATTTTTAAAATCAAAATAAAAATCCTGTACTAACTTATAATTATCCATTGAATATATATCAATATCTATTTTAATTTTCCTATTGTCTACTGCTTGCCCAGTAGAATCATAAAGCATAACTTCAACAAACTTTTGACGAAATGATTCTATGCTGTCTTTGTCAATAACGAATTTAGAATCCTGGTAAATGCTTTTCTCTGTATCATAGAATTTAATCCTTCCACATTTAGCATCAGTAAGCAATATCGGGGATAAATCCGGGCTTGAATCCGTTAATAATTTACAACCATGCAGAATATCATTCATAAGAGAAAGCTGAATATTGTTACAAGCACGTCCGATATAGATTGCCGAAGATGGAATTTTGATAACACCTGGTCTATTATCAAAGCCAATATTCGCAACTTCAGCAAACCTAAGTCCTCGTGTTTGCATTGCTTCATTTCTAGTATAAATTACCGGAGCAAAAAGAATATTCTTTATATAAAACTGATTATTCCTGTAATAAAACAACTGTTTCACTTTAAAAAACTCCAGCTTATTCCTCTCCAAACAAGTATCACACAAATTAAGATCATTTAAAAAAATCGATTCTGATGAATCTGGCTTTCCATCATAGCCAAACATCCAATTCATCATCGCTTCGTATGCTGGAGGTATGTACTTCAGATTTTTAATAACATCGGCATGAGTTATATTTACAACTTTAGCCTTTAAAGTACTATCAACTTCAACGTAAGCTTTCACCTTTCCTTTTTTCAACTTCTCCAGGTAAAAATCTCTGATGCTGAAACTTGGATTGACGGGTGTAAGGTTGACGTAAGAATTATAAATAGCAGCCCACTTAACAGCAGTATCTTTTTGTATAAAATCTGCATACGAAACAACTTTTGCTGGGCATTGCAAATAAAATTACCACAAACAAGCAATAAGGTTAAAGAATTTTTCATCCAGCCAATTTAGAGAAGATATTTTACCGATACAAAGGGCAACTGCAGTTTTAACTTTCAATTTTCAACTATTAATTCCCTTCCACTTCATTCCACAAATGCCGGATCAATCCATCTGCCAAACCAATTTTTGGCACATAAATATCTGCAGCATTTGCCCAGCGCATCACGTTACAGTAGATCAATAATGCAGGCACAATCACATCTGCCCTGTCTTCCCGTAAAGCATATTTTGTAATGCGGTCGGCCAGTGTTACGCTGCTAAGTTCTTTATAATAATCACGAATCAATTCTATATTCAATGGCTTGCCATCTTTCTTTTTACTCATGCTGAAAACTTTGTTGATATTGCCACCACTCCCGATCGCCACAACTTCTTTATGCCCCTTGGTAAATGCACGGATGGTCTCCTTCATTTCATCCCATTCCTTATCTATTACCATATCTTTTAATAAACGGATGGTACCGATGTTGAATGATTTTTTATAGATGAGGATATTGTTGCTGAAGAAAGACAACTCAGTACTGCCACCACCCACATCAATGTACAGGTAGCTATGATCCCTGTCCATGTTCTCTGCCACATGATTTTCATAAATAAGATTGGCTTCAAGGTCGCCGCTGATCACTTCAATGGCGATCTCTGTTTCAAGCCTTACTTTGCGGATGATGTCTGCAGAATTCCTTGCATCCCTCATGGCACTGGTGGCGCAGGCTTTGATATGGCTTACTTCATATGCATTGCACAAATGTTTAAATGCTTTCATGGTTTGGAACATCATGGCCATGCGCTGCTTGGAGATGGAGCCCTGTTCAAATACATCAAAGCCCAGGCGCAAGGGCACCCTTACCAAATTCAGTTTATTAAATACCGTATTGCCGGCTGCATCTTCCACAACCTCCGTTATTAAAAGCCTTGCTGCATTACTGCCGATATCGATTGCTGCCAGCTTCACTGTAAGTTATAAGTGATGAGTTATAAGTTATAAATTGACGGAGGTAACAAGAATGAAAATTGTATGTGAACCGTTCAGCTATGATATAAAGTACAAGAGTGATTATTTTCACTTTTTCCAAAAGTAAAAATAACAAACACCTGTTGCCAATAAAGTACCACAAAGCTTTTATGCCGGGCTCAAAAAAATCGCCGCACTTTTTTATTTTACCTCACCCCCGCCTCTTCTTAAGGAGAGGGGCCCGGCTTCAATAATTAATCACCGTTCAATTATTTTGCAGGCACATCAATCATTCTGCTACCCCGAACAAAGATAGGTTTGTAAAACGCTTTAAATGAAAAGAAACTTTTGGATGAAACTTATGTGGATAATTTGCGGAATAAGTAATTATAGGTTTCTACCTGCGACCGCACTTTTTTTGTATTGCGGGGATTTACATACTGGTTGGCCAGCCCGTTGTCCAGTATGCGTGCCTTGATATTGTCTGATAATTGTATCTGCAAAATATCCTTGATCTCCTGCTGTATCTCTTTTTCAAAAATGGGGCAGGCAGCTTCCACCCGGTGGTCGATATTCCTCACCATCCAGTCGGCTGAAGAGATAAAAGTTTTTTCCTTTCCGCCGTTGTGAAAGATCAGCACCCGGGCATGTTCCAGGTATTCATCCACAATACTGATCGCCTGTACCGGGATTTTAAACTTACTGCTTTCCGTGAGCATGCAGCAAATTCCCCTGATCACCATTTTAATTTCTACGCCCGCCCTGGCGGCTTCATACAATTTTGTGATGAGCAATTCATCGCTGAGTGAATTTACTTTCAGGGCGATGGATGCCCTTTTACCCAACCTGGCCGTTTTTATTTCTTTATCGATCAGCGCCATGATCTGGTGCCGCATATTCACAGGGCTTACCATGAGTGTTTTGCAGGCTCTTAAAAACTTGATCCTTGTTTTGGGTTGCTCCAGGTAATGAAAAATGCGGTTTACATCTGCCATGATGTTGCGGTCGGAGGTGAGCAGGCAATGATCGCTGTAAATTTTTGCAGTGCTTTCATTCAGGTTGCCGGTGCTTACAAAACCATAGTGGGTGGTTTGTCCGTTCACTACTTTTTTAATGAGACAGATTTTTGCATGTACTTTCAGGTTGGGTACGCCAATCAATACATTTACCCCTGCTTCTTCGAGCTCCTCTTTCCATTCCAGGTTGGCTTCTTCATCAAACCTTGCCCTTAATTCTAATACTGCCGTTACATCCTTGCCATTGCGGACGGCATTGGTGAGTGCATTGATAATTTTTGAACGGTCTGCCAGGCGGTAACAGGTAATTTTTATGTGCGTTACTTCCGGATCGATGGCGGCTTCTCTCAGCAGGTCGATCACACTGTCGAACGAATGATAGGGGAAATTGAGCAGCACATCTTTTTGCAGCACCACATCTGTAACTCTTTTAAAATTTTGCAGCAGTGGGTGAACAAACGGTTTTTTACGTGGTTTTTTTTGGTTAAAAACAGGCTCGGGGAAGTTGATAAAATCTTTGAAATTATGGATCCTTCCCCCGGGTATCAGGTTGTCTTTATGCGCCAGGCCGAGCCGCTTTACAAGGTAAGTCAACAATGCCGGGTCAATGTCTTTATCAAATACAAAACGAACGGGCTTTCCTTTCTTGCGGTTCTTTAATCCCTTTTCAATTTTTTGAATAAGTGAAGTAGAGATATCATTGTCAATATCGATTTCTGCATCCCTTGTAACTTTAATAATATGGGAAGAAAAAGTATCATATCCAAAAAACGAAAAGATAAAAGGAAGACAATGGCGGATCACATCTTCCAGTAAGATAATGTGGTGTTGCCCCTGGTGGGAAGGAAGAATGATAAAACGAGGCAGCCGCCTGGCTGGTACAGATACCAGTGCAAAACGTTGGGGAATGCTCTTGTCTTTTTTACTAAGTTTGCAGGCAAGGTAAATGCTCTTGTCACTCAGTGTTGGAAAGTTGTGTATGCTTTCAATCATCAGCGGAACGATATTGCTACGCACTTCTTCATCAAAAAAATTCAGCACAAACTTTTTCTGTTCCCTGTTGAGCTGCGTTTCGTTGATCAGAAATATTTTCTGCTTCTTTAATTCTTTCAGGATGTCGTTCCAGGTACGTTCAAACTGTTTCTGGTGTTCAATCACAATTTCCTGAATCTGTTCCAGTATCATTTCGGGTGCCAGTTCCAGGTGCATGTTGCCTTTTCTGCCAACTTCAATCATACGATGCAATGTGGCTACCCTCACCCTGAAAAACTCATCTAAGTTATTGGAAAAGATACCGAGGAATTTGATGCGTTCTTTCAGCGGAACCGTATCATCTGCTGCTTCCTGCAGCACCCTGTTGTTAAAAGATAGCCAGCTGATGTCCCTGATGATTGTCTGTTGCTTTTTTACCTTGTTCGTCATCTGTTACTGAATTTTCCCTAAGCCTTTTTTTGAAAGTTTTAAAAGTAGTGATTTTGAATATTTGGCAATATTAAGTTTTAGTTTCCTCTTATCGTACCAATTTTACTGCGGTACATATTTACAAAGACCTGATTTTACTATCTTTGGCCAGATGAGTACCTCTGCAATCCATGCAGGGTGATTCAAAAACCAGTTTAACATTGCTGCTTTTAGAAATTTTACTATATGGCGCTTACAAAAGATGAAAGAATAAATGTCCTCAATATCGGGTTGATGCTACTGAGTTGTGCAGCAGCCTTTATCATGCCCTTTGAAGTTTTTTTATTTGCATATGCCTTTATGGGGCCATTGCATTACCTCACCGAAATCAGCTGGCTGCACGACAGGCAATATTTTGCAAAGGGCAAATACGACTTTTTGGTATTGCTGGTAATCGGCATTATTTTAACCGTGTGGGACCTGGCCAGTATTTATAAATGGTGGCCATTCAATAATGAAGAGAATATGGATATGGCCCGGGATTGGAATATTTATCAAAAATTATTGTTCATTGCTTTTTTCAGTGGCCTTATCGTAGCTTTTGTAAAAAATCATTTGCTCAAAATTGCAGGTATTGCATTCGTGTTTTTCATATCCATCGGTATTTACGGGCAATTGTACAACGATAACATCGCAGAAAGCGGGCAGGAGGGCATGTTAACCATGTTGCTGACTTCCTTTGTACCAACATTGATACATGTGTATGTCTTTACCGGTTTTTTTATGCTGTTCGGTGCTTTGAAAAGCAGGAGTTCGTCGGGCATTTGGTCGGTAGTGGTATTTGTAATTTGCCCGTTGCTGCTCTTTATGCTTTTCAGGGAAACAAGTTTTGTACCTGTTACACCTTATGGCAAAGAAGCTTATGGAAATGCCCTTTCAGGAGAAGGCTTTTTTGGGTTAAACAAAGAAATTCTGGACCGTTTCTTTGACCAGAAAATAACCATACCGGCTACCATTACCACCAATGAACAATACAGGCAGTTTTATAATACAGAATGGTCTAATCTCGTCTTTCATTCCAGCACCGGCATTTTGGTTACCCGTTTCATTGCATTTGCCTATACGTATCATTACCTTAACTGGTTCAGCAAAACAGAGATCATCCGCTGGCACAAAGTGCCCAAAGCAAGATTTATTGTAGTGATCGTTATATGGCTGGTTTCGCTTGGGCTTTACCTGTATAACTACAAAGTGGGCTTACAGTGGCTGTTCTTTTTGAGTTTTACCCATGTATTACTGGAGTTTCCATTGAATTTTGTTTCCATCGCAGGTATTGGGAAAGAACTAAATGCCATTTCAAAAAATGGCTTTAAACCACCAGTGTTGGCAAAGGCCAAATAGCACTTGTTTGAGCCTGAAAAACAGGGCTGGTTTACCGGCAGTCAACAGGCAGGGACGAAACATATCCACATCCTTTCCTTTTAATCAATAAAATCAGGCAGAATACGTTATTCTGGAGAAGAGGTGTATAAAACAGGCTGTTAAACGAAACTGCAACAGGAGACAGGCATCATTTTTTCATTCAGGCAATGCTAAAAGCCAGGAGTTCGTAGCCTTTTTATCACTTCAATCAATCCCCCACCCTCCGGAAACCGTTAGTAACCTTTGACTGGTATGCTTTTCAGGCAGCGACTGTTCTGAAAAAAGTATGCGTCAATTTTTTAAAAGCTATTTTTGTGACGATTCCAATCTTATGCAAAAAATATTTGTAGTAATTGCTTTTGTGATGAGTGCCTTTTTTGTAAAGGGCCAGACGTTTAATGGAACCGGGGGAACAATCCCTGGTACCAGCACTACGCAAACCTGTTTCCCAATCAACGTTACCGGTGTTGGCAATATCAATGATGTTAATAATGGACTGGCTTCAGTGTGTATTAGAATTACACACCCTTATATAGACGAACTGGAAGTGGTGCTGAAAGCTCCCGATGGCACTACCGTTCCGCTGACCATTCAAAATGGAGGCTCGGGTAACGACTACAACAATACCTGTTTCAGTAATTCAGCCACCACTTCTATCAAATTCGGTACTGCACCATTTTCCGGAACATACATACCGGAAGGTTACCTGGGCGCTGTTAATAATGGACAAAATGCGAATGGAGCCTGGAGGCTTTGTATACAGGACAGGCGAACAGGTGCCAACCAGGGTGTTTTGAATACCTGGAGCCTTACTTTCAACAATACGCCAGCGGCTTTGCCACCGGCTTTTCCGGCCTGTGCCAATACACTTCCTGTCAATTCTTCCTGTGCAAATGCCACCGCTGTTTGTGATTTTAATGGTTTGTGTGGCAGTACCGTGGGTTCTTCCGTACAGGACTGGGCAGGCTCTGGGCTTGCAGGCTGCTTTGGTCTGCAGAACAATTCATTTATTAAATTTATTGCGGCCTCTAATACTGCGGCGTTTACTGTTTGGGTACCCACCAATACAGGCGGCACCGGTGGTGGTATCCAGATGCTATTTTTCAGTGGTACCTGCGATGCTGGCCCTGTAACTACCCATGGATGCTATCCACATATTTTCCCATACCAGTCTGCATCCGATCCGCTGCCTACCATCATTACTGCTACCGGCCTAACACCGGGCAATACCTACTATTTAATGTTTGATGGGTTTAATAACGATAACTGCACTTTCAGGATTGCTGCCAATACAGGGATAACGGTTGTAAACATTACTCCAGCTGCACCAGCCATCTGTAATGGACAAAGCGTTAACCTTACCGCATCCGGCAGCAGTGGAGCCTATACTTGGAGCCCGGGAACAGGATTGAATATCACATCGGGCGCTACCGTTACGGCCTCGCCAACTGCCACTACTATTTATACAGTTAACACCACTACTTCTACCGGCTGTGTTATTAACAAGGATGTAACGGTAACTGTAAATGCGTTACCGGTTATCAGCACACACCCGGCTGATACGGTAGTAAATGTTTGCCAGAACGGAACAGTAAGCCCACTCAGCATAACAGCTACAGCAGGGAGTGGCAGTATTACAGGATACCAATGGTATATTACCACCAACAACAACAATACAAGCGGCGCAGCTATTCCATTTGCCACTACTTCCACCTATACTCCATCTACGTCCAGTGTTGGCACTTTGTATTTTTACTGCAGGGTTACCAATTCCAATGGATGTACAGATACTTCCAATGTATCGGGGGCTTTGATCATAAGCCCGGTGGTTGCAACACCAACAGCTTCCACCACCATACAGCCTACCTGTACTATACCTACGGGTACCATTGTGGTAACTGCTCCCGCAGGAGCCAATATTCAGTATAATATTGATGGTGGAACCTACCAGGCAGGTGGCACTTTCACCGGCATAGCACCAGGCAGCCATAACATCACTGCAAAAAATATTGTTACCGGGTGCGTATCAGCCGTAAGGGTTGTTACGGTGAATGCTTTACCGCCAGGCCCGGCCACACCTGTTGCATCTGTAACAGTTCAACCCAATTGCGCCGTAACAACCGGTACGATTGTGATCACAGCGCCATTGGGTGCCAATATTGAGTACAGTGTGGGCGGTGCCTACCAGGCCAGCACCACTTTCAGTGGATTGACAAACGGCACTACTTACAGCATCACAGCAAAAGATATCAGTACTGGTTGTATCTCGGCTGTATCGTCATTACCAGTAAACCCAATTACAGGCGCACCTGCTGCCCCTGGCATAAATACAACACAGCCAGATTGCAATACAGCAACTGGAACGTTTACCATCACTTCACCCCTGGGTGCCAATTATGAATACAGTAATGGCGGAACTTATCAAAGTGGTATTTCCTTCGCCGGCTTAACACCCGGCACCAATTATGCCGTTACAGTAAAAGATATTAATACCGGATGTATATCAGTACCAACCAATATTTCAATCAGTAATATTTCACCCATTGCAGCACCAATTGTTACAACACCTGTAACAGCCTGCCAGAACTCGCTGCCATTTGGCCTGACTGCTACCGGCAGCAGCCTGCTTTGGTATACCACTTCTTCAGGTGGCGTAGGTACTTCAACAGTTCCTGTTCCGTCAACAACCACGGCCGGCAATACTGATTATTACGTAAGCCAAACCATTGGTGTGTGTGAAAGCCCCAGGGCATTGATAACAGTAACCATCGTTGCACAGCCTTTAGCTCCGGCAGTAACCAGTGCAATACCTTATTGTCAAAATGCAACAGCGGCGGCACTGACTGCCACCGGATCAAACTTACTATGGTACCCTACGTTAACAGGCAGCACCGGATCTGCAACAGCACCAACACCAACTACTGCCTCAGCAGGCAATACAATTTATTACGTAAGCCAAACTGTAAATGGATGTGAAAGCCCAAGAGCTGTTATAACGGTTACGTTAAACCCAACACCGGCTGCACCAGTTGTAACCACCACTGTTAACTATTGCCAGAATGCAACGGCTGCATTGTTGACTGCTACAGGAACAAACTTGTTATGGTATAGCACTTTAACAGGCGGTGTGGGTTCTGCAACAGCGCCAACACCGGTTACAACCACCTCGGGTAACAGCATCTATTACGTTAGTCAAACTATAAACAGTTGTGAAGGGCCAAGAGCGGCAATAACAGTTACCGTAAATGCAATACCTGCAGCGCCGCTTGTAACCAGTGCAGCAGGATATTGTCAAAATGCAACAGCAACAGCATTAACGGCAACAGGCAGCAACTTACTTTGGTACACTACCTTAACAGGAGGTACAGGAACCGTAACGGCCCCAAATCCGGTTACAACAGCTATTGGCAATACCAATTATTATGTAAGCCAGACTGTAAATGGTTGTGAGAGCCCAAGAGCAACAATCACTGTAACAATAACAGCAGTACCTGCCGCACCATTGGTAACGGCCACCATTTCATATTGTCAGAATACAACGGCCACTGCTTTAACAGCAACCGGAATAGGCTTGTTATGGTACAGCACTTCAACGGGTGGTACCGGATCTGCAACAGCACCAACTCCGGTTACAACCACGGCAGGGAATACAATTTTTTATGTAAGCCAAACCAGCAATGGTTGTGAAGGACCAAGAGCTGTAATAACAGTAACCATTAACCCAACACCTGCATTACCAACTGTTACCAGCACAGTGAGCTATTGCCAGAATGCAACAGCTGCAGTACTAACCGCAACAGGATCAAACTTATTATGGTATACAACAGCAAGTGGTGGCACCGGATCGGCAACAGCGCCAACGCCGGTTACAACCACCGCAGGTAATACCACTTATTATGTAAGCCAAACCAGCAATGGTTGCGAAGGGCCAAGAGCTGCAATAACAGTAACAGTAAATGCAATACCGGCTACTCCGGCTGTTACAAGCCCTGTGGGCTATTGCCAAAGTGTTGTATCAGTTGCCCTGAGTGCGACCGGCAGTAATTTACTTTGGTACGGCACTGCCAATGGTGGCACCGGATCTGCACAACCCATTGTGCCTTCTACCACAACTGTTGGCAGCACCAATTATTATGTGAGCCAGACCATTAATGGTTGTGAAAGTCCAAGAGCAGCAATCACTGTAAACATCGGTGCTGCACCCTTAGCTCCAACCGTTACAACACCGGTAGTTTATTGCCAGAATGCCACAGCAACAACACTGAATGCAACCGGCAGCAACTTACTTTGGTATACAACATCAGCCGGTGGCACAGGAACTGCCACTGCACCAACGCCTGTTACAGGTGCTGCAGGTAATACAATCTATTATGTAAGCCAAACTGTAAATGGCTGCGAAGGCCAAACCAGGGCTGCAATAACGGTTACGGTAAACCCAACGCCGGCATTACCAACTGTTACCAGTGCAGTTACCTATTGCCAGAATGCCACAGCAACAGCACTGAATGCAACCGGCGGTAACCTGTTGTGGTATAATACTCTTACCGGTGGAACCGGATCTGCAATTGCACCAACACCTGTTACAACAGCAGCAGGCAGCGCCACTTACTATGTAAGTCAAACTACAAACAATTGTGAAGGGCCAAGAGCTGCTATCACCATTACGGTTAACCCAACACCGGCAGCGCCCACCGTATTAAACAATACATTGGTATATTGTCAAAACGAAACGGCAACAGCGCTTACTGCTGCCGGCTCAAATTTACTGTGGTACAGCACTCAAACTGGTGGTACAGGTTCGTCCACAGCACCAACGCCTGCAACCACAACTGCAGGCAATAGTACTTACTATGTAAGCCAAACCATCAACGGATGTGAAGGGCCAAGAGCTGCTATCACCATTACGGTTAACCCAACACCGGCAGCACCTACCGTTGTAAGCCCGGTAACCTATTGCCAGAATAATATTGCGGTTCCTTTAACCGCCACCGGCAATAACCTGTTATGGTACAGCGCTGCTTCAGGCGGTACCGGATCAGCAATTGCGCCTACACCTTCAACCACTACTCCGGGTAACACATTTTACTATGTAACACAAAGCAGCACCGGCTGTGAAAGCCCGAGACGTGCCGTGACTGTTACCATAAATATAACAAGTACAGCAGTTGCAGGCTTTCAATACACACCAGATACAGTATGCCGCAATGGAATCAACCCGTCTCCTTCCTATGATTTTGGATTTACCAATGGCGGTACTTTTACCGCAACCCCGGCAGGTTTGAGCGTTGATGCTGCTACTGGAAATATCAATCTTGCCAACAGCACTACAGGCACTTATACTGTTACCTATACTTACAATACTACCGGCTGTATTATTGGAAGCAGTTCCAGTTTCAACATTACACTGATACCATCCGTGAATACTGTTACCGTGTTTTCATACAGTTCACCGGTATGTAAAAACGCAGCGAATGTTTTACCACAAACTGCACCAGGCTTTACTACCGGTGGTACCTTCTCTTCTTCAAACGGGCTTACCATCAACAGCAGCACTGGCGAAATAGATGTAGCCACAAGCACACCCGGTCAATACCAGGTCGCTTACCGGTTATCGGCATTGGGTTGCAGGCAGGGTACTACCAATTTCTCTTTTATTACCATTGCTGATACCACATCGCCAGTTACCAGTTTCGGTTACAGTTCTACAGATGTTTGCATCAGCACTGGTATCAATCCAACCATTACCAAACCGGTCAACTTTGCAACAGGCGGCACCTTCAGCGCAACACCGGCAGGTTTAAATATTAACGCTGCAACCGGTGCTATCAATATTGGACTGAGTGTGCCGGGTGTATATAATATCCTTTATAATATGCCGGCCCAAGGCTGCCAGTTAGCTGGAAGAGACAGCATTAAATTTATCCTGAGAGCCTATGGCAACCCGGTAACCAGTTTCTCTTATTTTAGCCCGGTGTGTAAAGGAGATGATACTGCTACGGCTGTAACGGATATTGCATTTACACCTGGTGGTGTATTTTCATCTACAACAGGGTTATCTATTGCTGCAGCAACAGGGATCATTGATCTAAGGCAAAGCCTGCCCGGTAATTATACCGTGCGTTACGATGTTACCCAGGGTGTTTGTAATCCTGCAGGTTTTGGCACTACTGCCATTAATATACTTGCCCAGCCAACAGCACCAACCGTTAGTACAGCAGGTATTTGCGGCTCCGGCAATATCAGTTTAACAGCCAATGCGTTGGGTACCATCAGCTGGTATACAGAACCGGCATTACTGAACCAGGTAAATGTAGGCGACACCTACAATACTTTCATCAGCAATACCACTGCATTTTATGTAACCAATACCATTGGCACCTGTGAAAGTGAACCTGCAATAGCCAATGCAGTGGTAAGCCCTATTCCGGAAAAACCATTTTTAGGTGCAGACACTTCTATTTGCAATAACGACAGGCTTATTTTAAATGCAGGTGTATACAATAGTTATCTATGGCAGGATGGCTCTACCAACAGCACTTATACAGTTACCGGTTCAGAGATTTACAAAGTAATTGTAAGTACGGGTGTTGGTTGCTCAGACAGCGCCAGCATTAACGTAACAATACTTGATAACTGTGATGATATTTTATTCCCTAATGCTTTTAGCCCCACTGGCACCAACAGAACATTCGGCGCTTTGGGCAACCTGTTCGTGGCAAGTAATTATTTGCTTAGAATATACAACCGTTATGGAGAAACAGTGTTTGCAACAGCAGATCCAACACAAAGATGGGATGGTACTTTTAAAGGTAAACCGGTAAACATTGGTGCTTATGTTTATGTGGCCAGTTATTTTTACAAGAACAGGATCAATAAGGTGCAAAAAGGAACGATCCTGCTGATAAGGTAACTCAATGCCTTCTGTTATTTTACAGGGCTTCCGCTAACATATTTATTTCCCTTAATGTAAAAACGGTAGGGCAACGCGGCATCTTCTCCTGCCCCATCAATACCAATTCTTTTACTGGCACCGATGGCACTTGCCGGCAAAGCGTAACCATCATCTGCTAAAAAAATCTCTTTACTGTTTAGCTTAATGCCGGAATGAATTTTGGATAATCCCAAAGCCCTGCTCATATTCCCCGGACCTTTTGTCAAAGTATGATCTGCCGCTTTTTTACCGGTTCTTGCCAGCATCGTTTCAATACCGTCCAAAGGTTCTGCAGCCCTTATCAGCACTGCATCTGGCACATCTTTTCCGTTGGTAACTACATTAAACAGGTGGTGCATGCCATAGCAGATATATACATAAGCAATTCCACCTTTTCCATACATGTGTTCATTGCGGTTAGTCCGCCTGCCGTTGTAAGAATGCGATGCTTTATCAGTAATAGCAACATAAGCTTCCACCTCAACGACCCTTACGCTGGTAAGCTTCTTTTCAACATTGGTTACAAGAATTTTACCGAGGAGTTCACGGGCAATTTGCAGCACATTTTGCCGGATATAAAAATCGGGGTTTAATTTCTTCAACTTATACCTTAATTTTATCAGCGAAGATAGGAGGACAATTGAAAATGAAAAATGGATAATTAATAATCGGCAATTGGCAATCATCTGTGGTCTGTTGTCCGTAGTCATTCTTCACACCTCTAAAGAAACAACAATGCTTAAGGAAATAATTATCGCTATACAGTCTTACATGGAAGCACACCGCTTTATTGTAAAACACAGGCTCTGGCAATGGATACTGATACCCGGTATCGTTTACTCCATCCTGTTCTGTATTGGTATTTATCTTTTCTGGACAAGCAGTGATGCTGCCATACAATACCTGCTTAATTTTTCCGGCCTTGGAAAATGGATGAATGCTACAGAAGGGGGCTGGCTGAAATTTCTTTTCATCTTTGGCAGTGTGATACTGAAGCTGGTACTGATGCTGCTTTATTTTTCCCTGTTCAAATATTTATTCCTCATCATCGGATCGCCTTTATTTGCCTACCTGAGTGAAAAAACAGAAGCCATCATTGAAGGAAAAGATTATCCTTTTAGTTTTGTGCAGCTGATGCATGATATTGCAAGAGGTGTCAGGCTGGCACTCAGGAATACCTTGTGGCAAACTGTTTACACCGTTTCCATTCTCATCCTTTCGTTTATTCCCGTTGTAGGCTGGTTCACCCCTTTTTTTGCATTGCTGATTGAATGTTATTTCCTGGGATTTTCCATGCTGGATTACAGTTGTGAAAGAAACAAGCTTTCCACATCGCAAAGCATTGTATTTATCGGCCGGCACAAGGGGCTTGCCATTGGCAACGGCATTGTATTTTATTTAATGCACATGGTAATTGTGGCAGGATGGATACTGGCACCCAGCTATGCTGTAATTGCTGCCACTTTAAGCATACTAAAAACAAAAGAGTAACCGCCTATGAAAAGCAATGTTTATTTAGTGCCATCTGTGTTGGATGAGGCGGCTACCCATACCATTCCATCCTACATTATTGATGCAGTAAAAAACTGCAGCGTAATATTTGCAGAGAATGAAAGAACAGCCCGCCGGTTTTTAAAGAGCATTTGCAGGGAAATTGTGATTGATGATTACGAATGGTTTACCATACACAAAGCAGAGGAAGAACAGAAACAGCATTTCAGGCAAAAAATAACTGAAGGGAAGAACATTGCCATCATCAGCGAAGCCGGCTGCCCCGGCATAGCAGACCCAGGGCAAATACTCGTTGAAGTAGCACA
This sequence comes from Chitinophagaceae bacterium, assembly GCA_016722465.1. GTDB lineage: Bacteria > Bacteroidota > Bacteroidia > Chitinophagales > Chitinophagaceae > Ferruginibacter. The sequence continues at coordinate 69,433 of JADKJC010000001.1, forward strand.
GCAAATGAATGCTACTGTAAAACCACTGGTTGGCCCAAGCTCTATCCTGCTTGCATTAATGGCAAGTGGCATGAGTGGACAGTGTTTTGAATTTGTTGGTTACCTGCCCATTGATATGAATGAAAGGGCAAGAGTGATCAAAGAACTGGAAACCACTTCCCAGAAAAAAAACAGCACCCAGGTATTTATTGAAACCCCTTACCGGAATAACCAGATGATTGAAACGCTGTTCAAAATCTGCAAACCGTCTACCAAAATTTGTATTGCTTCGGAATTAACAGGCACCAACGAATTTATAAAAACAAAAACCGTAGCTGACTGGAAAAAAGAAAAAACCGACTTTCACAAAAAGCCGGTTATATTTTTACTGATGGCGGGCTGATGATTACCGGTCAACTGCTTTCATAGTAATGATCTTGTCTACTACAAATTCGCTATACCCTCTCCATGGAATAGCCCCCTTGAACTCTTTATAATGAAGGTCGAAATAATTACCACTGTTATTCATGAGTACATTGGCAATGCTGTCATTCTCCACTGAAAATTCAAATTCATAAGACTGCACTGTACCTGCCGCTTTGGAACGAAAACCTGATTGTATCAGTTTACCTTCATAAGTCTTGAATACATTCCCCTTCTTCACCACATAATTCAATTCACCTGATTTAACACCTTCTCCAAATACATAATAATACTTCCACCAGAATATCACGATGAGTACCACAATCGAGATAAATGTAAGCCACCTTAAAAACTTTTTAAAGCCACTTGTTTTCTTTGATTCCAGCTTTACAGCCTGCAGATCCGTCATAGTTATATTATTTTAATGCAAGTTAATTATAATCCATACTTATCAACCAAATAAATCAATGCCACCATGTTTGCTGCACCCAAATGCAACTCCCTCCTGCTTACATTTTCAAACACATCTGTTTCGGCATGGTGCACATCAAAATAACGTTGTGTATCCGGAATCAACCCACACAAGGCTGTTCCCAGTTCTTTCAGGTAACCAACGTCAGCGCCGCTGCCCTCTCTTGAAAATTTATATACACCGGAATTATAAAAAAGTGGTTTCCATGGCAGTATCTTTTCATACTGTGCGTCACTTACTTCAAAACTAAAGCCCCTTGGTGTAAAGCCGCCTGCATCGGTTTCCAATGCAAACAAATGGTTTTCTTTATTTGTCTTTGCCAGTTCCAGGTATTTTTCTCCTCCTCTGCCGCCGTTCTCTTCATTCATAAACAGCACTGCACGAACGGTTCGCTTTGGATGTAAGCCACTTGCCTTTAAAGCCCTCAGCACTTCTATACTTTGCACCACTCCTGCCCCATCATCCTGAGCGCCTTCTGCAAGGTCCCAGCTATCAAGGTGCCCGCCAACGGTGATGATTTCATTGGGAAATGCGCTGCCCTTTATTTCACCCACTACATTAAATGATGGCACATCCGGTAACATGCGGCAATTGGTTTGAATGAATGCACTCAGCTGCATTTTCAGTTTCAACTGCCGGCTCAGCCATTCTGCATCATTGGTACTGATGGCCACTGCCGGAATTTCAGGAAATGAATCGTTGTAACCGGTAACACCTGTGTGTGGATGATCATCAGGATTGATAGCAAGCGAACGAACCATGGCAGCTACTGCACCATACTTAGCAGCCTTCGTAGGCCCATCCCATCTTGACACACCGCTTTCGCCATAGGCACGAAATACTTCAATGTAGGTTTGGTTCATGGGGAAATTCAGGAAAACAATTTTCCCTTTCAGATTATTTGTACCCAATGCATCCAGTTCATTCATACTTCTTACTTCAACTACGCCGGCGTTGATTCCTTTTTTGCCGGTACCAACTGAATTGCCCAGGGCACATAAATTCAAATTGTATTTTTTTCCACCTGCCAGTTTTATATAACCGGTTTCTTTTGCACCCCTTACCCAATGTGGCACCATACAGGGTTGCAGATAAACAGTATCTGCCCCGGCTGCTTTAAGCATCCTTGCAGTTGCATCCACCGCTTTTTGTGCATTGGCAGAACCACTTAATCTTGGCCCGATCTTTTTACAGATGTAGCGTAAATTTTCATAAGCTGTTGCATTCGTCATTACTTCGTCCGTTATTTTTTTTACTGCTACAGAGTCTTCTGTTTGGGCAGTTAGTGCAAAAGAACACAGCAATGCGGTTAGAGTAACCAGGGACTTTATTTGCATATTAATTTTTAAGATGCCAAACTTAATAAGAATATAAATAGGCAGCAATAAAAAAACAAATGGATAAAATCCCCCTTAAAATGAAAAAGAACCGCATTGATTAGTTTCGGCTGAATGGTAATGATTTTTGTACCTTGCAGCACCTTACCGGTAGCTGGTTAAATAAATTCCTGATGATTTGCAGCAATACAAAACCGGCTGAAGGTTTTACTTAATAAGGCTGGATTGTTTCCAGGAAAACGCAGCTGTTATTTTTGAATCAAGGTATAAAAAATTTATTAACCAAAAACCCCGCTTGCCAGCCGGGACAACTTTAAAATAGTATGTCAAAAGAACTAAGAAAACAACAGGCATTGGAATACCACTCCAAAGGAAGACCTGGTAAAATTGAAGTGATCCCCACCAAGGAAGCAAAAACGCAACGTGATCTTTCATTGGCCTATTCTCCTGGTGTGGCAGAACCCTGCCTTGAGATTGCAGCCAATGTAGAAGATGTTTATAAATACACTGCCAAAGGAAATTTGGTTGGCGTGATCAGCAACGGCACTGCCGTGTTAGGCCTGGGCAATATTGGTCCTGAGGCAGGCAAACCCGTGATGGAAGGAAAGGGAGTGCTGTTCAAAATATTTGCAGACATTGATGTGTTTGACATTGAGATCAATGAAACAGACCCGGAAAAATTTGTGCAGATCGTAAAAGCACTGGAGCCAACTTTTGGTGGCATCAACCTGGAAGATATCAAAGCACCCGAATGTTTTTATATTGAACAACGGTTAAAAGAGTTATTGAAGATACCGGTGATGCATGATGACCAGCATGGCACGGCAATCATTTCCGCAGCGGCATTGCTGAATGCACTGGAAGTTCAGAAAAAGAAAATTGATAAAGTACGCATCGTAGTAAATGGGGCTGGCGCTGCAGCCATGGCCTGTATGAAACTGTACGAATCATTAGGTGCCAAACACAGCAACTACATGGTATTTGACAGGAAGGGCATTATTTACAAAGGAAGGCCGGATGTGGACGAGCAGAAAAAAGCCTTTTGTGCTGACGAAAAATATAAAGACTATACCCTTGCCGATGCATTCAAAGATGCAGATGTGTTTGTAGGGTTAAGCGCCGGCAACGTGGTAACACCGGAAATGGTGAAAAGCATGGCTAAGAACCCAATCGTGTTTGCCATGGCCAACCCTGACCCGGAAATCAGTTATGAAGCTGCCACCGCTGCCCGCAAAGATGTGATCATGGCAACAGGCCGAAGTGATTATCCCAACCAGGTGAACAACGTTTTGGGCTTCCCTTATATTTTTCGTGGGGCGCTTGATGTAAGAGCCACCACCATCAATGAAGCAATGAAGCTGGCGGCTGTAAAAGCACTGGCTGCACTCACCCGTGAGCCGGTGCCCGATATTGTAAACCTTGCCTACAATGAAAAGACGATCACCTTCGGCTCAGACTATATCATTCCTAAGCCATTGGACCCAAGGCTGCTGGCAACGGTAGCTCCGGCAGTTGCAAGGGCTGCCATGGAAAGTGGCGTTGCAAAATATCCTATACAGGATTGGGAAGCGTATGAGCTGTCATTGAACAAGCGCCTTGGCTTAGACAACCAGTTGAGCAGGGTGATTGGCAACATGGCAAGGAAAGATCCGAAGAGGGTTGTATTTGCTGATGCAGAGAATGCCAAAATATTAAAGGTAGCGCAAATGGTGCAGGAGGAAGGTGTGGGTTACCCCATACTGTTAGGCGAAACAAAAAAAATACAAAAGATTGCTGCCGACAATGGTATTGATATAGACGATATGCCAATCATCAACCCCAAAGATGATGAACAGGAAGATATGAGGATGAAATTTGGTGAACTGTTTTATGAAAGAAGACAGCGCCGTGGTGTAAACAAGCATGAGAGTTACAAGATCATGAAGGACCGTAATTATTTCGGCTGTATGCTGGTGGAAACCGGCGAAGCAGACTGTATGATCAGCGGGCTTACCAAAAAATATGCTGACACCATCAGGCCGGCCATTGAAACTATCGGTACAGAAGAAGGGGTAAACAAAATTGCAGGCATGTACATCATGTTCACCAAGCTTGGGCCTTTGTTCCTGGCAGATACCACCATCAACTTTAACCCTACTGCAGAAGAACTGGCCGAAATAACATTACTGGTTGCAAAAGAAGTAAAGCACTTTAACATTACACCCCGTATTGCCATGCTCAGCTACAGCAACTTTGGCAGCAGCGATGGCGAAGAAGCAAAACTGGTACGCAGGGCAAGGGAAATTGTAAAAAGAAAAGAACCATCCCTGGTTTGTGATGGTGAAGTGCAGGGCATCCTTGCTTTCAACAAAGAAATTTTAAAAGACAATTATCCATTTACTGAATTGCTGGATGGCGAAGTAAATACATTGATCTTCCCCAATCTTGCAGCAGGTAATATTGCCTACAATTTATTGCAGGAAGTGAATGGTTCTGATTCAATCGGCCCCATCTTACTTGGTTTGAAAAAACCGGTGCATGTACTGCAGTTGGGCAGTTCCATCCGTTCAATATTTAATATGGTATTGGTATCAGTAGTAGATGCCCAGATGAAATGCAATTTGGATACACAGGCCGCAGTGAAGAAAAGTAAATGGTGGGGTAAGTTCGGGAAAACAGCCCATGACCTGTAATGCAGCAACTGCCCAACGACCATATCAGCAAAAAGAAACCATCCTTTGCCGTAACGAAGTCTTTTAAAAAATATTTAAAGCGTTACGGCAGGGAAATATCATTGCCCGTTTCTTATGATACTCTCAAGCATTTTGATTTCAGCATACCGGTAAAAGATGCTGATGGGAAAGATACTTATTGGGAGACTGTTTTCTTTAACCCTACATTGACACATGAAATACATTCGGCATTGAAACGGGTGTACTCATTGTTAAAAGCAAGCGGCGATACCCAGGCAGAAGAACACCTGCACATTGAAAGAATCGACTACTGCCTCTTTGGCAACTCCAAACCGTTTCGGATTAAGATCGTAAACAACTACAACGAAGTGTATGATTATTTTTACATTAAAGTTGCAGATGCTTCCAGGATATTCGGCATGGAACTGGAGCACATGCTCTCTCCCTACTGGATACATTTTTTGATAGACAACAATACATTGGCAGAGGAACACATTGCCGGTGTACCGGGAGATATGTTTGTGAGGGAACACATTAACCGGCCCGAATACAACCTTAAAAAAGTAGCCAAGGAATTTGTAAAATTCAACGAGCGCTGTTTTACACGTTTGCTGGGTGATATGCGGAGTTATAATTTTGTATTTGATATTGTACAGGACTTTGATAATATCCAGTTCCGCATCCGTGCTATCGACTTTGACCAGCAGAGTTACGAAGGCAGCAAACATATTTACCTGCCGCAATTCTTTAAAGAGAACCTGGTGTTTGTGCAGATGGTGCAGGAGTACCTAAATGCAGAAGTGATCAGGCAATACCAGCAGGAAGAACGTTCGCAGATCATTACGAGGATAAAAGCACAGCGCCAACGACTAAGAGATCTAAGAGTGGCTGCAGCAGATGACCCGCTATCAACGGAGGCCAAAATAAAACAGTTGTCAGAAGAACTGGGCATACATCACAACAACCCGAAGGATTTTGCCAAATGCAAAACCATGCCACAGATTATGTACCAGCATTTGAAAGAATTGCTGATGAGTAACCAGAAAAAAATGTAGTAGCGCTCAAAAGGTAATTGAGTTTTTCTAACCGCAAATAGTACCGGGTGAAGTAAATGTATCCCTTAGCATTTTCTGTACGATCTCAAAATTTATTTTGCCTGGTTTTGTAAAACGGATACAACCCTTGCCTGTGCTTACACCTTTGCCCTTGAGTAGCTCTTTGTATTTGTCCATCACCTCTTTTTTCAAAATATACAATGCAATAAAATTCTTTTGACTTGCAAACCCTGCCTCAGCAATATTGTTTTTTTCATAGCAGGGCATTCCGTAAGTCATTGCCTCCTTATATCCTCTTAATTCTTCAAGGCATAGTGCCCTTAGTTGAGTGAGGGCGCTTAGCCTGTCAGCAGGTACTTCGGTCAGGTAAATATCTACACTGGTTGCTTTACTTTGCATGAATCATTATTTTAAGTTAGCCGCAGCCTGATAAAAATACAGTGCTTCAATAACGTCAACCCTTTTGTTGTCGTATACAATCCCAAGGTTCATTCCTGTTCTATAGATAATCCAAGTTTGTGCCGCTTTGTATTTTTTTCCATGCAGTTACCATCAAAGGTCTTGTGCAAATTGTTCAACGATTTTATGACTAAAATTCCAGTCTGAATAATTTGAGTTACCAGTTGCATTTATGGAATGAATAAAATTACAGGCGGCACTTATATTGCCTCACTATAAAAATAAACAATTACTAAAATTCGCCCAACTAAAAAGAATTACTGATACAAAGGACAATTCTGACCTGCTTTACATTGATATGCTGCAGAAGTGAGCCCCGCCGGGGAGAGGACGATATTCAATAAAACTACTAAAGCCGCTATCAAAAAACCTTACATAACATCCTTCCATTCCTAAACCCTTTTTTCAATACATTTGTCTTATGACATTTTTCACCGACTTTGGCCGCTACCTGCTGATGCTGAAAGGAATGTTTTCCAAACCGGAAAACCACAAGATGTACTGGAAGGAATTCATGCACCAGTGCAGCGATATTGGCATCGGTTCACTGGGGATTGTGACAATCATTTCCTTTTTTATTGGCGCCGTAAGTGCAGTACAAACCGCTTACCAGTTGGTAAGCCCCATTATTCCCAAAGAAACCATTGCACAAATTGTAAGGGACACGGTGATACTGGAATTTGCACCCACCCTGGTTTGTATTGTACTGGCCGGCGTTATCGGCAGTAAAATCGCCAGTGAACTGGGTAACATGAGGGTAAGCGAACAGATAGACGCTCTCGAAATTATGGGCATCAATACCAGGGCATACCTTGTAATGCCAAAAATTGCAGCCTCCTTAGTCACCATTCCTATGCTGGTGGTTGTTTCCATGGTGCTGGGTATTTTGGGAGGCAGAATTGCAGGTGTGGCATCCGGCATTCTTTCACCAGAACAGTTCAACAAGGGATTGCTGAGTAATTTTGTTCCATACAATGTAACATTTGCGTTAATAAAATCATACACGTTTGCATTTATCATCAGCAGCATACCGGCTTATTTTGGTTACTATGTAAAAGGAGGTGCGCTGGAGATTGGCCGCAGCAGTACAAAAAGCGTGGTGGTAAGCTGTATCATGCTGTTGCTGGCAGACTATGTATTAACACAGGTATTATTGAACCCTGCTTAATTTTTTTGTAACCAGCTTAGTTACTGGTATTGAACATCGTTGTGAACTTTGTTCTGTTATTATTATTTTTTTTAGTAAAAAGAAAAAATAATTTCACTTGTACTTTCACAACTATATTCAGCAAAACACTTATACCAACAACATGATCGAATTCAAAAATATTTTCAAACAGTTTGACGAAAAGATAGTGCTGAATGATGTAAGCCACCGGATGGAGACCGGCATGTGCAACCTTATCATTGGAACCAGCGGCAGCGGCAAAACGGTATTGCAAAAATGCCTGGTAGGATTAATAGAACCTGATAAAGGCGAGATCGATTATGATGGGAATAGTTTTACCGACATGAGCGAAGAAGAACGGAAGCTGCTCCGCCAACAGATTGGCATGCTGTTCCAGGGCTCTGCTCTTTTTGACAGTATGACGGTGGAACAGAATGTGATGTTTCCGCTGGATATGTTTTCAAAACTGAATGGCACCGAAAAACTGAAACGGGTGAACGAAGTACTGGAAAGAGTGAACCTGGTGGATGCCAACAAAAAATTTCCCGCCGAAATAAGCGGAGGCATGAAAAAAAGAGTGGGCATTGCCAGGGCCATCGTCCTCAATCCAAAGTACCTTTTTTGTGATGAACCCAACTCGGGGCTTGATCCGCAGACCAGCATGGTGATCGACAAACTGATCTATGACATCACCAAAGAATTCAACATGACCACAGTAATCAATACCCACGATATGAACAGTGTAATGGAAATCGGTGAAAACATCCTGTACATGTACATGGGCCAGCATGAATGGAGCGGCAACAAGCAGGAAATTATCTTCTCTAAAAATGAACGCCTTAACAGTTTCATTTTTGCATCTGAGTTCTTAAAAGATGCCAAAGACATGCGTATGCTGGAAGCAAAAGGAAAAATGGACAACGACAGGAATATGGATGAACTGCTTAAATAAGCCGGAGCCTTTTAATTTCTTCCTTTCTCCCAATAAAAAAATAGTAAGTTGTACAAATGATGCCTGGCGAATATTTTACCCTACCGGACTTTAGTTCTATCTTATCAAAATTAAATATATAGAAACGTCTGTTTTTACAGCCTGTCTTTTACAAAACTGATGGCTGTTTTTCCATGCGGTACCGGTTTGCCATCTTTATCAAGGTTTACAAAAACAATCTTATCTATGGTAAGGATCATTTCCCGGTTCAGTTTATTTCTTACTTCACAGCGCATGGTAAGCGATGTGGTGCCAAAATGAATGGCCAGGATGCCAATCTCAATGATATCGCCTTGCCTGGGTGCCGAAATAAAATTAATCTCCGAAATATATTTTGTTACCACATGGTAGTTCTCCAGTTGTACTACTGCATACAAGGCCGATTCTTCATCTATCCACTGCAATAACCTGCCACCAAACAGGCTTTGATTGGGATTAAGGTCTTCTGGTTTTACCCATTTACGGGTATGGAAATTCATTCCTGGTTCCATGATTTGTTATTTATTGTGGATAAGTATATTTATGATAAAAAATATTTTAAGTTGTAAACAAAAAAAAAAACAAACTGGCAACCATCCTTCTTAAAGTGCCTTTTAAAATTTAAACGGATTGATTTTTAAAGCTATATATATTACAGTATCAAAAAAATAAAAAAATCATCGTACAATCACCAGGTAGTTTAACGGGAGCTGAATAGTAAATTACGCAACCTAGATATGCACAGCCGTAATAGAACTTCGTTTTTTTCGTTTAGTTTAGTTGAAAGGGCTGGAGATCCCCAAAGAACTTACGTATCAGCGAAACGATTACAGCAGTGAAGTTCCCTAAATTTTTCAACACTTTTGTAAGAGTAAAACCAGGGCCGGTAAGGGAAATTGCGGAAAGCGGTATTTTTACGATAAGCCAATGGGGTAACAGGTTTCCTAAATATCAATAAAAACTTAAGAAAAGCAGCATATAAAACTGATAGAATATATTGTGTTGCCGACTTTATAAAATCCTGATAAATCTATGAAACAATTGAAACAACTCTGCTTAATACTGCTCGTTTTTGCCGGGCCGGTGGGTGCAGCACCAATAGTTTCAGGTAATTCCGGCAACTGGAACAACCCTGCAACATGGGTTGGTGCGGTGGTACCTGTTGCAGGCGACCAGGTAACTATTGCCAACGGGCATTCAGTAACCATCACATCCAATGCAGCATGTGCAGCTATTACAATTGGCAACGGGCTGCTTGATCAAAATACAGTAATATCCATCAGCGCAGGTATTACCCTGACAGTTACAGGCAATATCACTATCATGGCCCCTTTATCTGGCATCATTGATAACCTGCTGGACATCAATGATGGCACAGCACGTTGCTCATCTCTCATCACCAATAATTCAACCGGCAACAGCCAACGATGCATCGTAAGTATCAATACAGGTACACTCAGCTGTTCATCCAGCTTTTTAATAGGCAGCAACATCACCAGGAACAAACTCATTTTTACAGCTAATGGCTTGTTACAACTGGCAGGCAACAGCAATATGCTGGCAGATGCCCAGTTTACTGCAGCTACAAGTACTATAGAATATAACAGAAGTAGTGGCCAGGTTATCCTGCCATTGAGTTATTATACACTCAGGTGTTCGGGCAACGGCAATAAAACACTATCAGCCAATACTACCCTCTTCGGCGATCTGCAGATAGCAGGTACTGCACAACTCGATGCAACTGCAGCCAATAATTACAGCATTCATATAGCTGGTAGCTGGAACGTAACCAGTACCAGCACCGATCCGTTTATTGAAAGAAAAAGTACTGTTACATTTAACGGAACCAATGGCCTGCAGGTACTTTCAACTACTTTAACCCAGGAACCTTTTTATACTCTTATTATCAATAATACAGCTGGCAATGCCGTAGCAGGCATCCAGTTCAATAAGAACTGTTATGTATCCGAGGCCTACAATCACCTCAATGGAAAACTCAACCTGAATGGGAACAAGCTAACGGTAGTATCCTCAAATATTGCCGGTGGATTTGTAACCTGTGCCTTATCTGGCGGAAGCATTGTTTCTTCCCTTGCAGGTGCTCAAATTTATTTTGGGGATAATTACGACTCTGCTTATGTAAATATCACAGGTACCAATATCGGCAACAGTAGTTTTCCGGTTTCATTAACCATCAATACAGGTCGTATTAATATTGAAAATCTTACGCTTTATGGAGCAGGTAATTTTACCAAAACACTTTTATATGATGATGTTTCAGCAAAAGGTGGCAATAAATACCATGGGGCTGTAACCTTTAACGCAGGAGCAACATCGGGCAACTGGTACACAGGTGCAGGCAATGGTGCTTTAGCTGATTCATTTTTTGCAAAAGCAGATTTTTTCAATTACATCAATACCGCAGGAAAAAAATTTATTGTTGGCGCCAACTCTGCCGGAAATTATTACGCTGATTCAGTAAGTATCACCAACCGGCATGCCGGCAGCTTTTACATCGGCAACAGCAGCGGTGCTGCCAACGGCACATTAAGCTCACACTATTTTAATAAGATCGTTGATGTAACGGTGGCTGGCTCGGGAGATATTGTTTTTGCTGAAGGGCAAAGCCTGCTTCCTTCTTCAGTAACATTTAATAAGGCACTGCGCCTAAGTTCAACTGCTGTGTCCACAGGTAGTGTTTATGTTGGCAAAAATGCATCCGGTTCATCCATTACATTAACCGGTACTGCACAGTTCGTAACAGGATATATATATGGTGCTACCACTGTTTATTTTTATAATGTAACTCAAAACGGCGCCTTAGCCCAAACTTTTATCAATGCAGCTACTGCCAACAGTAAAATTATTATTGGCCACATGAGCGGGCCATGTACCTGGAACGGGCCGGTAACATTTTATGCTACTGTTTTAGATCTTGCTTATAGCAACTTTAATGGCAGCACCAATACTTTTACATTGAAAAGCGCTGCAGTAAGTGAATCCTGCACAGGTGGAAATACCTTTGCTGCCGGCACTTTAAATTTCTTTAACAATAACGGTACTGCAGACTGGTACCTGGCTTCTTCTACTGCAGATGATTACAATGGTGATATATAGTACAGGGTAAACTCAACCGGTGCATTGTACCCTGCATCCAACAGCAATTGCACTTATGCCGGTAACATTGTTATTTTACCTTCATCAGACTCTGTGGTTTTTGCCGCATTGGCAAATGGCAGGGTTACCATCGATGGCAATTCAAATTCATTTTTCAACAACAACAGTGTAAAAGGAACCAGTATCAAGCGGATCACCATCAACAAGACTGCTGGTGCATTTACATTGTATAAACCATTGTATGTACCTGCCGGCGGAGACCTTGTACTTACAGCAGGCAAAATGGTTACTGCAGCATCTGCCCTGCTGGTATTAATGGATGAATCCTGCACGGTTACTTCCACTACCGCTGCTTCTACCAGCTATATTGATGGGCCCATGCGGTACGATGTTTCATCAACGGCATTGCAAACACTTCATTTTCCTATTGGAAAATACAATGACTGCCGACCGGCAGAATTAAGAGTGAAACATACCACGGGTAATTCTTACAGCTACACTGCAGAGATGACAAGTACCAGCGCCAATGCACTGGGATGGAGCTATCCTGCATCCGTTTATACGGTGTCAAAATTCAGGTGGTGGGATATCAGCAGAACAATCACCAGTTCCGGCACCAGCGCCCCAACAGCAGAACTGGATCTGAGCTCACTTCCACAGGTAACTTTATTTTACAGTTATAATGACCAGGTAACCAATCCTGTTAACTTAACCATTTGTAAAAACACGTACAATGCCGCTACATCCTGGGTTGATATCGGAAGTACAGGCGCTACTGTTAATACCGGTAAAGTCACTTCCACCTCTTCACCCACTGGATTCAATTCATTCAGCAGGTTTACATTGGGTTATTATGGCATACCACCGGCACCAACAGCCAATGACAGTTCAAGATGTGGCACCGGTACTGTTACCATTTCAGCAGCACCTGTTAGTGGGGAAGCCATAGACTGGTATGCCAATCCAACAGGGGGAATTGCCATTGGAACAGGCAGCAATACTTTTACAACGCCATCCATCGCCGCAACCACTACTTATTACGCCGAAGCAAGAAATACAAGAGGGTATGTATCTGCCACCAGGACAGCAGTAAAGGCTATTGTCTATAACACTGCTATAATAAGTTCCTTCTCTCCTTCGTCCGGCGAAAACGGAACAACAGTAATTATTACAGGGAATTATTTCACCAATGTAAGTGCTGTAAGTTTTGGTGGTACAGCAGCAGCATCCTATGTTGTAAACTCTGCCACACAAATAACCGCAGTGGCAGGTACCGGAACTACAGGTGTGGTAGCTGTAACCAATAATTGCGGAACAGGAACCAAAACCGGTTTTACCTACCTGCCCATTACAATTTGGACGGGTGCAGTGAATAGCAGCTGGAATGTTGCAGGCAACTGGGACGATGGTGTGCCAACCAATATGCATTGCGCTATCATTCCAAATGTGGCAACACTTCCATTGATCAGCAGCGATCAATCCGTAAAATCATTAACCTTGCAAACCGGTGCCGCTGTAGATATTGCTGTTGGCAATAACTTAAGCATCAGAGACAGCATTGCAAACAACGGGGCAATAACCGGTGGAGGCAGCATATTATTAAACGGAACAACCAGCCAGGTGATCAGTGGCGCAGGCAACTATAACAATCTTGTTTTAAACAACAGCAATGGTGCTGTTATTAAAAGCGGCGCTGGTAATTCGGTACTAGTAACAGGAAGCTATACCCCAACTGCAGGTGTTTTAACTACAAATGATAACCTGGCACTTAAAAGCAGTGCTGCTGCCACAGGCATTATTGCTACAGGTGCAGCAGGTGGAGGTTATATCAATGGAAAAGTTACCCTGGAAAGATTTATCCCGTCAAAGAGGGCCTGGAGAATGATCAATTTCCCTATTACCTCCATATCAGCACCAACCATTAATACATCTTTGCAGGAAGCTGCCGGCGGTAATGCTGCATTAAATCCCAACCCGGGTTATGGCACACATATTACAGGTGGAAGTATGGCTGGTGGATTTGACCAGAATAGTAACAACAATGCTTCAATGAAAGAATGGGTGAGTGGTGAATGGCAGGGCATTGCTTCCACCAACACGGCTATCGGCAATCAATTACCTTACTTCTTATTTGTAAGAGGATCAAGAGCAAACAATCTTTCCCTGGGTGCATCTGCACCGGCAGACAATACTGTACTAAGATTAACAGCCGATGTAAAACAAGGCAATCAATCCATAAACATCAGTGGTTCCGGATGGCAATTAACAGGAAATCCATTTCCTTCCATTATTAACCTGGATGCAGTGGCAATCAATAACAGCAGCGTCATCAACAGGAATTTTAAATACTGGGATCCAAAATTGGGTGGCAGCAATAATGTTGGCGGCTATGTAACGGCCAGCTACAATGGCTTTGATTATGATTACAGCCCAACGCCGGTGAGTCAGTTATCAGAATATGCACAACCATTTTCCGGGTTCTTTGTAGATGCGACCGGTTCAGGCAACATCACTGTAACAGAAGCCAGCAAGTGTAATTGTGGCAATGGAAATGTATTCAGACCAGCACCTCCCGGCAACACTACCAGCAAACTTCACATCAACCTGCGATCCTATAACAGCGATGGAACGCTAACGGTGGTAGACGGGGCAATGACAGCATTTAATGACAAGTACAGTAACAGCCTGGATAGTTATGATGCAACAAAGTTGTTTAACAGCGGTGGCGAAAATCTTTCTATCAACAGCAACCATACAAAAATTTCCATTGAAAGAAGAAGTGCGGTAACAGTTAGCGATACGATTTACTTAGATATCTCCAATATGAGGTTAAGGAATTACCAGTTTGAAATAAAGCCTGAAAATTTTGATGCTGCAGTAACCACTGCTTACCTGGAAGACAGCTATACCAATGAAAAAAAACCAATCAGCCTTTCTGCAACCAGCACTATTGATTTCGGCATCATCAACGATCCGGCTGCTTATGCAAGTAGCAGGTTCAGGATTGTGCTTGAAAAAGACAACCTGGCACAGCAAAGCAAAACCGGCATTGTTTCAACAACATTAACCAGTGAAGCAAAGAGCATTAAGCTTTTACAAAACCCTGTTACAAATAATACAGTTGTGCTGATGATGACCAAACAGCAAAAGGGCAACTACAGTATTACGGTCACAAACAATGAAGGGAAAGAAATTGGTATAAAACAGTTTTATCATGATGGCACAGACGGTGCCAGAACAATACCGATTAAAAAATATTTGCCAGGGGAAATATTGATTGCTACCATTAAATCTCCAACAGGCAGCATCACATCATTCAATATATTAATCCAGTAAGCTTTGTTTTAACGATCTGATAAGCGGTTGTGTGTAAACATAACCGCTTATTTTTATTTAAAGATTGTTAACCCAAAGCAAGAATACTGAAATAAAAATTTCATACAGGGGATGACTCACTTCCAACCAAACTCGGTAATAAAAAACGGCCGCATTGCTGCAACCGCTTTTTCTTAACCTGTGATTCAAAAACTTATTTTCAGTTGCCGGTCTTTATGATCTTTTGTGTTTGTACGGTATTATTCTGCACTGCTTTTAATACATATATCCCCGGCATAAAATTACTGCCAAAAGAATAGCTCCTGTTACTGTTACCGTTTGTTTGATAGACTAACTTACCATCCAGGCTGTAAACCAATATGGTTACTCTTTCATTACTGCCTCCTTCAACCATCACATTAAAAGCAATGGTAGTTGGATTTGGATACGCATTTACCAGGAATGCTTTATCTGCAATAACATTGCCGCTTGTTGCCGGTGAAATAACTCTTGCGGCAACGGATGGAGTGCTGCCGGTGGCTTTCGCTGCAGTAGTAGTTGAAGGCCTTGCAGCAAATGGAACCACTGCAACAGTAGCTGCCGCAGTACATCCCCTTGAATCTGTAACAGTGTATGTATAAGTCCCAGCCAATACAGAAAAACTTCCCGTGCCCGTATATGGCGCAGTGCCTCCGGTAGCAACAACAACAACTGCAGTAGTACCTCCCGGTACATTGATGGTTCCTGCAGTGGCAGTTATGCCAAGTGCAGCCAAGGGTTGTGTTATGGTAACTGCCGCAACGGAACTGCTATTAACCGCATCTTTAACCGTATAATAATGAGTTGCAGTTATTTTACCTGTATAATCAAATGTGGCTGTATGGTTGCTATTGGAACTATAGGTGAACAACTTACTGCCGGTTGTTTCAAATTGCCCATCTGTATAAAGATTATTACCAATCAAATTACCGCTTGAATCTGCTTCAAAGAAAGCAATGTTATCAAAGTAAGTTGTTCCTGAAGACTGATCTACTTCAATCAGGAAACTGGCTGCTGTTTGTGAAGCAGGTGCATTGAATCTGAATTCATGGTCTTTTCTTGCAGTACCAAAAGTAGCAGCCTGTTTAGCAGTTACAGTGGCAAATGGAGTAGCGGTTTGCCTGATGGCAACCCTCAGGTTCCCTGAAGTTGTAGTACCCAGTGTGGTAAACCGCAGCACATAATTTTTAGATGAGTTGATGGCTCCAATGGTATAATACATCAATGTGTAAGATCCGGCCATACCAGTTAGGAACGATAATTTTAAAGAACCGGTTCCTGCCGTTGCGCTGAATGATCCGGTACCGGTATATGGTGCAGTGCCGGCACTTGCACTAACGGTTACGGTGGATGCACTTCCATAGCAGTTAACTGTTGTTGCTGCTGCCGATGCCCTTAATGCAGTAACAGGTACAGGTGTTGGTACTGTTGTGCTGCCCGTATCTTTAACCAAAATAACAGAAGTAAAAGGTTGTAATGTTAAGGAACCGCTGTAAACAGCCCCATCAACACCGGTATATTTTGAGTCCAGCGCAACAGTTCTGGCAACTTTAGTGGCGTTGTATTCAAAACGCAGTTGCGAAGTGGTGTCATACATGGTGGCCGTAGCCTCATAAAACTCTACATTGTCAAAATAAGTTGTTCCGGAATTTTGTTCTATTTCAATCACAAAACTTCCACCGGCGTCTGTAGTGGGTGCATTGAATAAAAATTCATGATCCTTTCTGCCAATACCAAAAGACTTTGTTTGTGTTGCAATAAGACTGTTGTAAGGCGATGCTGTCTTCCTGATATATGCCCTTACAATGCCCTGCTGCGTAGTGCCATAAGTACTAAAGCGAAGCACATATTTTTTTGCAGCACTCACTGCACCAATAGGGCTATGAATCAAATTATACTTACTGGCAGCAGGGCTGGTAAAGCTGATCTTTAAGGATCCACCGCTTATCTTACCCGTGTTATCCCAGGCGCCGGTTACTCCGGTACCGTACACCGTAAGCCCGCTGATGTTACTGTTAAAAAGGCTGTTGGTAAATTTATTGGCTCCTACAAGTACGCCTAGTTTATAGCCCACCGGAAGTTTTGCCGGTTTTTTCCCATTGAGGTCATGAATTGTAAAAGCCCTCCAGCCTTCCAACGACAAAGGAGAAGACAGTACAAGTGCACCACCGGAAGTAGCATTCGCCTCAGCAGTAAATGATACCGGGTTGAGCATGCTGTAAGTATTGCTGTCAATATTACCCAAACTGCTTAGAGCCGCTTGCATGGTAGTCACCACCGGTTCATTCAACGCAGCGTTGGTATAATGAATGCTTCGCTGTGCATCCGTTTTAGTATATAAAATATTCTTCTTAATAATAAGGCCTTTAACACTATTACCCGGCCAGCGTGTAACACTAACTGCATTCATGTTGTTATAGGAAGTATTGCCACTGATGGTTACGTTCAATGCATTGTTGGAATGAATGCCCCCTCTTGGATTGTTAAATACTGTGTTGTTCAATACACTTGTATTCATGGCCCTTCCATCCAGGTAAATGCCGGTTGCATATAAGGTAGCTGTTGACCTTCCGTTAGCTGCTCCTATTCCATTCATTACAATATTATTACTCACCACCCTGTTGGTATAAATAGTACCCGGAGCAGCATCGGTACCGGAAGCATAGGTATAAATTCCACCTGCATCATCCACCACAAAATCAAAATAATTTACCACATTGTACCTTACATTCACGTTGCTTCCCTGAAACTCAATACCAACATATCCTGTGGTATCTACATTGTTGTATTCAATCAGCAAATTGCTTGATGCCTTTGCTACAATACCTTTATAAGAACTTCCACCACTCGGCCCCATACCAGGAAAATTACCGGTATTTTTTATTGAACAGCCCCGGATGGTAACATTGGAAGCATTACCACTATTAATGATGATCGCATTGCTGAGGATATTTTTAGTAGTGCAATTTTCGATTAACACATTTGAAGTGCCTTGTATATTAATGGCACCATTGCCTTCATTGATAAAATCGCAGTTCAGAATATTAAGATAAGCACCAGAAGCAGAATACAGTGCATCCCCATTAGCCCCTTCAAAAACAATACTATTGATATTGATATAGCTTTTACCACTCATGATAAGCAGGGTGTCGATCGTACTCACTTTAACACCGTATGAAGACGGTGCTGCAGTACCAAAATAAAACTGGAGGTATTTTGTACTGCTTTTAAAATACCATTCACCTAATTGATCGAGTGTACGGGCATCATTTTGTATAAAGTAGCCAAAACCGTTAGTACCGGTATAAGTAGATGAATTGGTATTGGTATAAGTAAGTGTGGTACCAACGTGGGCAGTTACTTTGCAGCGGTCCAGCACCCACAATTTTTTCCGGATCACTATCTCAGCGCCTGTCCAGTTGGTGGTACTTGTCAATTGATTATCGGTGATAGCAGTGTACCCAGAAAAAGCTTCATAACTCAGATAACCTCCATTGGCAGCCGTTGCATTGGGGTATCTTCCCAATGCCTGGGGCACACTGTTCATAGACACCATATTTAATGTGCTTTTAGCTCCCGGAACATAAGCCTGGTAAATACCGGTACTTACGGTGGTCCATGCTGATACATTGGTAAAACCCGTAATGATTGGCTTAGCACCTGTACCATAAGCACTGATGACAATAGGATTGCCGTTTACTCCGGATTTACCTACTACCAATGCTCCATAAAAAGTATCTCCTCTTCTGAAAAGAATGCTGTCGCCTGCAGACATGCTGGCAAAAGCAGTATTTACTTTGGCAATGGTTTGCCATGGAGTGGTAACACTAAGCCCGATACTGGAATTGTTACCAGCTGCAGATACATAATAGTTTTTTGCGGATGCCGGTAATACTGCACCGGTCAATAAAATAAAAAAAAAGAAAGGAAAGTTCTTCATCAAATATGGATTCAATTGTGATAAAATGCTGGTGTTCAAAAAATTTCATATTACTGCCCTTAACTTCTATTCAACATTTTTTAGTGAGTAAAAGATTTACGGCAGTTACCTGCATACAGTATGATCCTGCAAAAAAATAACAGGGGAAGTTGGGTTGGATGTGCTTGCTGCTAAATGGAATATTTGGGGTACTTATCCTGTATAAAACCAGTCCTCATAGAATAATTAAAATATATAGGGACAAATTCGATTCAAAATAAATCAGTTTCTGAATAGACAATTAATATGCCAAAGAAAAAAAGGATAGTTAAAAAACATACTTTCATTATAGAAAAATTAACATCACATTTATTGAGTTG
This sequence comes from Chitinophagaceae bacterium, assembly GCA_016722465.1. Classification (GTDB taxonomy): domain Bacteria; phylum Bacteroidota; class Bacteroidia; order Chitinophagales; family Chitinophagaceae; genus Ferruginibacter. The sequence continues at coordinate 88,738 of JADKJC010000001.1, forward strand.
CTGGTTAGTTATTTACCTGCAAAAATGTGTACAACTTTAGAGATATGAAATCCTTTTAATTATTGTAGAATTATTTCCCCTTTAAGTTTTCATCTTATGCAGATGTGATGACAAAAATAATTATAAAGTGCAGGATAGTATATAGAGCAATGCTGCTGCTATGTGTAGCTTATATTCTAATAAACGGCGATGAAGACGTTGCGAAAGCAGTAACAACTCATTCAGCAATGAGCAAACAGGGGATACTTATCAGCATGCACTCAGGAACTATTCTTTCCAGTCATCCCCATCATCTTTGATCGCACTGCGGATGGCTTCAATTTTATCATACAATGCTTGTAGTTGTTTCATTGGTATTCCCGAATCAAAATACTGGCTTTCATATTTCTCATTTTTGGTGCAGATCAATATCCTGCAATGCAGGGCGCCGTCTACATCCCGTCTGCTGGTTGGCGCTTTTAATTTTTGGAGGCCGGGTAAATCGATATGGTTAACTGCAGTCAGCAGGGCATTCCATTTATCCGCTGTCATCGGGATAAATTTCTTTTCTGACCGGCTTTTGCTGATGGCAAATTCAGAAGTGATCATCATCTCCGTACGCCCCCTGCGTCCAAACAATTCAAACTGAATAACAGTTACAGGCTCCTTCGCCGCTTTCTTTTGCGGATAAAGATGACTTGAAATTATCAGTGATAAAATAACCAGTGCAATTCTTTTCATGGAAGTTGCTTTTTATTTAGCAGCTCATTCATTAGGCTTAAGTAAAGATAGTATTTGTTGTTAGAAGCGGTGGAGGAAAGGGTTCTGTTTCATTGATGCTGAAAAAAAATATGGCATAAAAAATTTGGGATGTTAAATGCCAGGCAGTTTTTAAACAGTGCTGGCCTTTTTCCAATGGCAGCGTAACACTAATATACCTACTATTAAAAATGGAATTGTTGAAGCCACTATCTTACTATTAAAAGAAACAATACCGATGAAAAGCAGGAACAGCATAATCAAACTTAAACAAGCCAAACCAACCAGGGTTAACAACCTGCCTGGCTGCTTTTGAAAGATGGTATATATAATAATGAGCTGCCCTAAAAAAGGGATGAGAATAAAAGGATGTAAAATGGATTGAATACCGGTAGCTGCTTTTTGAAAAATCTCCGCTTCCGCCTGGAAGATAAAAAGGTGATTGCCCTTGCCCCATTCCAGGTAACCGAGCAGAAACGTGAATAGTAAAAGGATATTCAGTAGTCTTTTCATTTGTAAGTTGTATAAAACTCATATCATGGCTTTTAGAAAACATGAAGCATGAGTGAATAATGGCCTCCATTAATTAGCAGCTCCCTTTTGATTGGCATACAATAAAGATACTTATTTTCCGGTGAGAGAGTTTAAGATATAGTTAATTCATGCAACCTGCTGCAATAGCGGTGGGTCGCCTAAGGTCAGACCTGCCTTGGAAGTTTTAAAATTCATTGGGGTGAGGCCGGGAGTGGAAGATTTTTTGATAAAAAGAATTGAGAGAAAATGTCTGTTAGCTTTACTATACACTTTCAGGTATTTTAGCTAACGTACAGGTATCTTCGAAGGCGGGGAAATAGAGTTCCGTCAAACCCGGCTAACTGATGATGAAATTAGAAATAAAAGTTGATGATTTCCACATAGCTGATAGTTGCTTGTCCTGGCTGAACAATTGACCAATGATGCTGCAATCGATGAAACAAGGCTTCCGTCCGCCCAGCATTCTGTAAACCTCTTCGATTTTAAAATCACTTTCAGGATGATCATTGCTACTCCAAGTCAAAATATTCCCCTTTGTTTGTATCCAATTCCTTTGCTAACAATTTGAAATTTTCTTCTGTTGGTTTAAAGTTGATAAACTTGTCAATTATTGTTCTGTTTCTGTAAATAACAAAAGTGTTCTCTACTCCTGGGTTGATCTTATTGAGGTTTGCATCGCTTTCTGTGTCGGCAAATGAGGGAACAAATGTTAAGGCAAGATTTTTATGTTTAGTTCAAGTCCAATATTTTCTAATTCTTTTTGTCGTTTTCCTTTACTATAATCTTCATCGTTGCCATATACAAAATAGGCTTTCAGATACTTGCTTCTTGCAACACTTTGCTGCTCTAAAAAGGTCAGCCATTTTTTTATTTCAGCCCAATTAGGGTTATTTCCTACAAAATAAACTATACCGTGATAACGGCCATATTTACAAACTGGACAAGCCCTGGAACCTTTGTCGGGGCCAAAGGCGTGAAAAGGGATGAATGATGGTTGGTCTTCGCCAATTTGAAGCCCTGAATGTTGCTCCGTGTCAATTTTTTCCGGGTAGTTTGGAATGTTAAGTCCCAAAATAATATTGTGCTCTGCAATTTGCAAGTCGCCTTTTTTAAACACTCTTAAAATGCCGCTGCCACCTCGGGCAGGCAGTTTCTTTCTTTTTTCGCCTGTCAGTAATTTGTCATCATCAAACACAAATTCGTCAATGTAATATTCTTTGCCAATAGTTGGTTCTTTTATAGAAGGGTGTATATGTGCTTCAAAGTTACTATTTGGATAGGGCGCAGGTCTAACAGTGTATATGGAGTATTTGCCATTTACATCTGATTTTACCCAACCACGAATGTAGCCATGTCTTACAACCCTTGGGTCTAATCCTTGTTTGCCGGCATAGACACCATTAATATCTGTATGGTAATAATAAAGAATGACATCTGGCGCAGGAGTTTTGCCATCCAGCTTGTATATTGTACCGGTAATTAACAGTTTTTGCCCTTTTTGTGTCCAACCTGCACTGGTGTCAATTGATTTGATATTTTCGGGCAAACCAATGTACATAAACTCACCATTTTCAAACGGCCCGCCAACAATGCCGCTTTTAGTATTTAAATTTTCAATATTTGAAGACGCTTGTTTTGTTTGTCCATTGCAACCTGTTATACTGTTGAACAGAAAAACAAAAAGTCCGAAATGAATTAGTCGTTTCATATTTGCAGAGTGTTTATTTAGTTTACTCAACGAACAGGGCTTGGCAAAGTACGGGAAATAGAATTCCGTCCGCCCGTATTTTGCCAAGACTCATTTCAGCTGTTGTTTTTTTTGACCCTCTATTGTTTAGCTACTTAAATATTTGTTTGGAACATTTGCCGGAATATAGTCAATCCCATAATTTGATTTTATCAGCAGCGATACGACTTCATAAATTTGCTTTTCTGTTCTTTGAAATTGCCTTAGCAACCCCATCATTGAATAACTTATCGGGTTTACAGAAGGAACAAATGTTTCCCACTCATAACCTTTTCCCCAAATAAGACCTTTTACAGTTATTGTCAAGTCTGCATTTTGTGAAACCAAAAATTTTAAAACATCAAAACTCTTATTTGCATCTTGGTTAACTGTATGAAAAATTGGGGTTTGTCCACCGAAACCATTTTCGTCAAGACCTGCTTTTGAATTAATGTCTGCTCCGTGTTTTACAAGAATTTCAGCACAAGAGAGATGGTTATACTCTGCACAAATATGCAAAAGCGAAATTTTATATAGCGGTGTAAAAGTACAATCAAAAGAATATTTTTTTGTTACAGCAGTATTGTCTGTAGTTAATTGTGCGTCAAGCAAAGTTGCGTTGTCCAACAAAACAGAAAGCAATACGTTGTCTTCAAAATCCAACCCAACGTCCACAAAAGCCTTAATACAATTTTTGAATAATGGTCCACGAGTGTACATATTTATGAGTTCATAAATCAGCGGCTTCCCATTAACTATTTCGTTTGGATTTACTCCATTTTCAAAGCATTCTTTTATTCCGTCAACAGAATGTAGTTCAAAGTCAGTAATTATTCTCTCTAAATAATTCATTTGATTTGAAAGATTAAGGCCTCTCTAAAATAACAGTCAACGGTCAGGGCTTACCCAAAGTTTGGGATTAGCATTCCGTCTGCCGGTAACGCTGTTGATTGAAATTGTTTTGATAAAGTTAAGAATTGCTGTTGAATGTTGCTTGTCCGGCCAGGACTGAAGTTGGGGTTTGCAAACCGCTGATTGTACTTTCGTCCAGTCACTCTTTTGGCTATCCCTATGTTGTACGCCATTTTAGTCAGTCTAACTAAGTCCTTTTTGTCTTTTGTTAGAGCTATAATGGAAAATATCAGTTATAATTATTGAATAGTTTAACTTATCTACTTGGGAATTTCTCTGTCAAAAACCCAAATGCTATGATGATTCTTAGGCCTACCTGTGAATACTTCGTCAGCAATAAGTTCATTTTGATTTGCCCCAAATTTATAATTTACACTATTTAAGTAATTCTTTCTCCACATTGTGGCTTGCAAACTATTTTCTTTCTGTTCCAATTTACCTTTGAATATTATTTTCACTCTTCTTGTCTTACCATCAGTAAGCATTCTGAAACCTATTTTCTTTTTTTTGTCACCATAAATGTGATTTATCTTCAAGCTAAATTTATTACTATCTTGCTTGATAACGAATATTTGGCCGGTAAGCCCATTAAGGTTGTCATTTTTATCTAAATTACTTTTTTCAAAATTTAGAACCCAAGTCCCACTAAAATTAGGTGCCTGGGCAAATGTTTGCAATTGATACACAAATAAGCCAATTACTGTCAATAAAATCCTTAACTTTTTGCTCATACTTTTTTTGTTGTTTATTTTCAAAGGTCGTTTCGAATGTTTTAGCGTCTTACAATTTTATGTTAAAAATCAATTTTAATCTTGCTTAATTTGGAAAGATGGGACTTGAAATTTAAGACGGGGTTGTCAAAAAAATGGCGTACAACTCATAATATATACAACTCTTGTCCCTCCCTATTCATTTGATTCAAAAATTACAGAATGAATTACATCTTTTTGAATTGACATCTTATAAATCACTCCTGTAAACATCCCACCATCTTCTTCCCCACCAAGGCTATTTCAGCCGTTTCCGTCAGGGTGATTTCACCCTTTCTCCTGTAGTACAAACAATGATAAACCGGCAATGAAACCGCTGAAAAATGATGCCCTGCCCAGGGGCTGCCGGATGGAAATGGAAAACCCGGTGAAGCCCCTCCGATCCTCCCCAACAGCGAGGTGGAAGAAGCCTGGCTATTGTGCCGGATTTGGAATGAACAGCCGGAACTGCTGACCCCCATTGCTTTACAGCCAAAAGCCCCAACAGCAAAGCATTTCAGCCCCACTCTCCACTCTCAATTCTCCATTTTCAATTATCAATTATCATTTAAAAAAACTCCCCTTTTTCTTCCCAAAACCCACACAATGCCTTACCTTCGCCGTCCCGTTAAAAAAACCGGGGATTTTATTATGTCATTCAATATTATTAAACAATTAAACGCAGATGCACAGGAAGGTGCTGCTTCGCCAGAAGCTGAACCTGCTGCGGTAACAAACGTGCCTGTGGAAGCTGCTGCCGAAGTAGCCGAAACACCTGCTGTGGAAGCAGTAGTTGAAACACCTGCCACTGAAGCCGTAACTACTGAACCGGTAGTAGCTGCCAAGCCGGTAGTAGAAAGGATCGTAACTGCTCACGACGACTTTGACTGGAGTGTTGACAAACGCAACGTTACCAGCTACAACAAAGCCGAAAAAGAAAAGTACGACAAAGTGTACGATGACACTTTTAAACAGATCAACGACGGTGAAATGGTACAGGCAACTGTAGAAGCCATCACTAAAACGGATGCTGTTGTAAACATCGGCTTTAAAAGCGACGGACTGATTTCTCTCAACGAATTCAGGGATATCCCCGGCGGCATTAAAGTGGGTGACCTTGTAGAAGTAATGGTGGTAGAAAAAGAAGACAGGGAAGGTAACCTGCACCTGAGCCGTAAACAAGCCCGTACCAGCCGTGCCTGGGAAAAAATTGTTGACCTGCACAAAACTGGTGAAATTGTTACCGGTTTGGTTACCAGCAAAACAAAGGGTGGACTTATCGTGGATGTTCATGGTATGGAAACATTCTTACCAGGTTCTCAGATCGACGTTAAACCAGTTACAGATTATGATCAGTTTGTTGGTAAAACAATGGAATTTAAAGTGGTTAAAATCAATGAGACCATTAAGAACGCCGTTGTATCTCACAAAGCGCTTATTGAAAGTGATATCGAAGCACAAAGAGCAGAAATTATCGGCAAGCTGGAGAAAGGACAGGTACTGGAAGGTACTATCAAAAACATCACCGACTTCGGTGCGTTTCTTGACCTTGGCGGCTTAGACGGATTGCTGTACATCACTGATATTTCATGGGGCCGCATCAACCACCCAACTGAGGTGTTGAAAATGGACCAGAAACTGAACGTGGTTGTTCTTGACTTTGATGATGATAAAAAACGTATCAGCCTTGGCCTGAAACAATTGACGCCGCATCCATGGGATACGTTGGGTGAAAAAATTAAAGAAGGTGAAATTGTAAAAGGTAAAGTAGTGAACATTGAAGACTACGGCGCTTTCTTAGAGATCATGCCTGGTGTTGAAGGGTTGGTACACGTAAGTGAAATTACCTGGGCTAACACACCGGTTAATGCTAAAGAATTTTTCAAATTAAATGATGAATACGAAGCTAAGATTGTAACACTTGATAAAGACACCCGTAAAATGAGTTTGTCTATCAAGCAAATGAGTAACGATCCATGGAGTGAGATCGATGTGAAATTCCCAGAAGGAAGTAAGCACACCGGTGTTGTTAAAAACATCACTCCTTACGGCGTATTTGTAGAACTGGCTACCGGTATCGGTGGTATGGTTCACATCAGCGACCTGAGCTGGTTAAAGCGTTTCAACAATCCAAATGAATACACCAAGGTTGGTAACAACATTGATGTGATCATTTTAAACATTGACAAAGACGGACGCAAACTTCAGTTAGGACACAAACAAATTGAAGAAGATCCATGGAACAGCTTAGAAGGCACATTCCCTGTTGGTAGTGTTCACGAAGGTACTGTTATCAAAAAAGATGACAAGGGTGCTGTAGTGCAGTTACCATACGGCCTGGAAGGTTTTGCTCCTAACCGTCATCTTGCAAAAGAAGATGGTAAAACAATTGTAGCTGACGAAGTGAACAAGTTCATGGTAATTGAATTTGACCGCAACGACAAACGCATTGTTTTGAGTCATACCCGTTTGTGGGAACAGGCGATTGAAGAAGTAAAACAAGCTGAATTCAAAGAGAAGAAAGCAGATGCTGAAGTAACCAAGAAAGCAGTGAAAAACCTGCAGAGCAAAGTAGAGAAATCCACTTTAGGTGACTTAGGTGCACTGGCTGATATTAAAGCCAAGCTGGATGGCGCCGCTGCTGCTGCAGCTGCAACAACACCTGCTGTTGAAGCACCTGCTGCTCCTGAAGCACCTGCTGCTGAAGAGCCTGCTGCTGAATAATCATTCAAAAGCAATTTGATATAATCCCACTGCAGTGATGCAGTGGGATTGTTTTTTGTTACCGGCAGTGGAAAGATTGATTGGGCTGCAGTGGCGACGCTCCGTTCAACAGTTGTATTTTAATTGGGCGATTTTTCACGCCGGGCAATGCAACAGGTTTTGGATTGCTTTTGTTAAAATTTTTAATTGTGCTGCCTTCAATTGCATTCCTTAATTGCACTGCCCTTCAGGGCAGTGATAAAATAACTCCTCCGCTCCTCCGTGCTTTAGCCCAAAGAATATTCGGGCTAAAGCACGGGTATGTTATTTTTAATTACCCTGACCTAAAGGTCAGGGCAATTAAAAATCTTAACTTAATTACATTTCACAACAGCTCACAAAGTGGTTAAGCCGAAACGGATAACCATTGCAGTTTTGCCACTTATCTTTCTTTGCGTGGAAAACAATTAATCCATAACGATGTTGTTACTTTGCAGGCAGAAAGTGAACAACATATCATGAGAGATCAATCGAATAAGTATTTTTACCTGATGGCTTTACTAATGGGCAGTGTGCTGGCGGTAGTGGGCATTATTGTGCTGGCATTTTATATCCTGAAATTGTTTGCCATCACCCTATTCAATATTCCCGGCTCCAGTTATTTATTTGAATTATTCATTGTCATCATTCCATACCTGATATTGTTTGCTGCTTATTATCTTGTTCATACACAGGTATCCGCATCAAGGCGTTCGGCAGCCGCAGGGGTTGCAAGGATATTGCTCACCACCGGCAGTTTGATCTGTGTTACCGGGCTGGTATTGTCGCTGGTGATCTTCTTTAAAGTAAAGGCACAATGGCTTACCATCTTCAATGAATATGCCAACCACACTTTTGCCTTGCATTTGATATTGATCCTGATCAGTGCAGGTATACTGGCTACAGGTGATCCAAAAGAAAAGAGCTGGCTGGAGCGGCAGTAAACCGTTGATCGTTACTTGTTGGTCGTTGCTCGTTGGGTGTATTAAATTAAATGCAGTTTTTCATTTACAAAAGCGCCCCCACTTTCCATTTTCAATTTTCAATTATTCATCCCTCCATTCGCAATCGCTCTTGCTGCAATCCATCCCGTTGTCCACGCATTTTGAAAATTAAAGCCGCCGGTAATGCCATCCACATTAATTACTTCGCCTGCAAAAAACAGGTTGGGCACAATTTTACTCTGCATGGTATTGTGATCAATTTCGTTGAGTGAAATCCCACCGGCTGTTACAAACTCTTCTTTAAAAGTTGTTTTGCCTTTCACTGCAAATTCCTGTGCACATAAATTTTTGATGAATTTGTTTTGTGCTGTGGCAGGCAGATCGGTAAGGCGTATATCTTCATTGATACCGGATTGCTGCACCAGGTATTGCCACAAGCGTTGAGGCAAGCCAAACACATTGCAGTTGGTGATTTTTTTGGCAGCCAGTTCAAAACGCAGCTGCTGGAATTTTTCTCTTAACGTATTTTCATTGTAATCACTCAGCCAGTTTACTACGATGCTGAAATGCCAGTTGGCTTTGGCTAATTCTATTGCTGCAAAAGAAGATAATTTTAAAATGGCCGGCCCACTCATTCCCCAGTGTGTGATGAGCAACGGACCGGAAGAGGTCAACTTACTGCCTATGATTTTCACCGTGGCATTTTCAACAGACAAGCCCATCAATGCAGTAATGCCGTTGCCAGGTATATTAAAAGTGAACAGCGAAGGCACCGGCGCTTCAATGGTATGCCCCATTTTCTTCAGCCAGTCAAACTGTATTGCTTTAGGATAACCACCACTTGCAATGCATACATAATCTGCGATAATATTCTTTCCATCCTTAAACGCTATCCGCCATTGCTTACCCGCTATTGACGAATCTCTATTCACTATTGACCATTCACCAAAATCCTGAACGGAGTCGAAGGAAACCATTGACAATTGCTCCACCTCCCTGTTCATCAATATCTCCACCCCATATCGATTCGCTTCCTTCATCAAACAATCAATGATTGTCTGTGAAGAATCAGTTATCGGAACATCCTGCCGTCTGCTTCTGTCTTCAGTTCCACTCCCCTCTCTTTAAACCAGTTAATGGTATCTGTAGTAAAAAAATGATGAAATGCTTTTTTTAAAAAACTATTCCCTCTCGGGTATCTTTTTATCATCTCCGCAATACTGAAACAACTATGAGTAACATTGCAACGGCCGCCGCCACTAACTTTTACCTTACTCAATAATTTCGAAGATTTTTCTACAATAATAACTTCCAGCAAAGGATTCATCCCTGCTGCATTCACGGCACAGAAAAAGCCTGCTGCCCCGCCTCCAATTACTACCAGTCGTTTTTTATTCATCAATGCTGTATCTTAGATGTGATCAAAAATAAGCTAAAGCGCTAAGAGGGTAATAGAGAAAAGAAGAAATGAGTAATACAGGTAAAGACCGCAGACGACGGACGATAGACCATAGAAAAAGAACTTGTAATAATAAATACATTAATAACCCGTAACTAATAACCTATAACAGCAGTAAACAAATAAACAGCATGGCATCAGCAGTGTCCAAAGAACAGATAAAAAAAATGCCCGTGATCCCTTATGAAAAAATACGGTCACAATTAAAAACCGGTGATATTGTATTTTGCAGCGGCAGTTACGCATTCTCCGGTGCCATACAAAAACTAACCAAAAGTGTATGGAGTCATGTGGCAGTAGTATATAAAGATGAGGAGCTGGGCAGGGTATTAATGCTGGAAGCAGAACCACAGATCGGTATCCGGCTGATACCGCTTTCCAATTACCTGCAAAATTATAAAGGTACCAAACGTTCTTACAAAGGACAGCTCGTAGTTGCCAGGCTGCACCAGGACCTTTCAAAAGAGCAATTGAATAAAGGAGTAAGTTTTGGGCTGGATGCATTGGCCCGGCCCTATGACAATTATGAGATATTCAGGATCATGATCAGGATATTATTCCGCATCAGCAAAAGGGAACGCAACAAAAGTTATATATGCAGTGAACTGGTAAGGGATGTATTTGCCAAAGCCGGTGTTATCATTCAATATAAAGACACTTACATCAGCCCCAATCACATCTGGGTGGATGAAAGAGTGGATGGAAAATACAGGGTGTTGTAAATTATCTTACCAATACCACATTTCCTTTCATCTCAATGGTTTTTCCATTACGGCCTTTTCCTTTCAGTATCCATACATAATTTGCAACAGGCTGTGGCCTGCCTTTATAAGTACCATCCCATCCCTTCCTGTATTCACTGGTCTCAAACATCAGCTCCCCATAACGGTTAAATACCCTGAAATATTCCGTTGAAACAATGCCTACAGGTAATGGGCGGAAAATATCATTGAATCCATCGCCATTTGGTGAGAAAGCATTCGGCACATAATAAGTAATACCGCTGTAAGCTTTTACCCAAAGGGAATCATAGCCTTTGCAACCTGCATTGTCTGTTACGATCACACTGAACAAAGTACTGTCTGCATACAAGGTAGCCAGCGGGTTGGCGATATAGCGATTGTTGAGCACATTATCCGGCGACCATATATAACTGACACCACCATTAGCCAATAATTGATGCGGCAATCCAACTGGTGCAATGGTATCATTGCCGGCAAAGGCAGGAACAGGCGGCTGCTTTGTTACAATCACCGTATCACTCACGGCATAATTACAACCGTAACTATCCGTAACGGTAATGATGTATTGCTGCGGCGTTGTTAATGGTTTTACAATAGTGCCTGCAGCAGTTGGGCTGGCAATACCACCTGTAACCAAAGGTTCCCACGCAAAATTTACTGGTGCAGTAATATTGGTAACAGTGGCAGTAAGTGTAACAACTGAATCCTTATCACAAATACCAGCATCATTACCTGCTGTTACAACAGGCAACGCATAAGAAGTAACTGTTACCGGCTTGATGCCATAGCAACCAAAGGCGCTTGCTCCTTTGATATAGTACACACCTGCTGTTGCCATTGTTGAACTGCTGTAATTAATTGTAGCAGCAGCATCATTCCAGTAAGTGTATGTAAGGCCGGCATCAGAGCCGGAAGTTACTGCAGCAACGGTCAAGTCTGCAGTGAGCGGCAAACAGGTAGTTACAGGATCATTGATCACCAACACCGGATTGATATTTACCAGCAGTGTTAGCAATACTGTATCTGCACAACCAGCAGCATTGGCAGAAATTAACTGGTATATACCTGCCGTATTAACAGCAGCAGGATTAATTACTGCAACTCCTGCTTTTGTCCAGTTGGTAATATTAGTACCCGTATTGTAAACAGCAATAAGGTTGAAGCTATTTCCCATGCAGATATTTATCGTAGTATCATTTCCAAGAGATGGTTTTGGGTTAATGGTCAGTGTTAGCAAAGCCGTATCGCTGCAACCAAATGGCGATGTAACCACCAGTTGATAAACCCCTGCAACAGAAACCGCAGATGGATTGGCAACCACTGAATTATTTTTCGTCCATACAGGGGCAAGCCCTGAAGTTGCATAAACACCAGTAAGATTCAGGATGCTTCCCTGGCAGATGCTGATAGCAGTGTCTTTTCCAATTGATGGTTTTGGATTTACTGTTACTGCGACAACTGCCGTATCCTTACATCCGGATACATTGGTAACAATCAACTGATAATTGCCTGCTGCTGCTACAGCCGATGGATTGGCAACAGCAATAGAATTGATTGTCCAGTTCGTGGTAAGCCCTGTAGCGGAATAGAGTGAGGTAAGATTCAATTTATTACCATTGCAAATACTCACGGCTGTATCATTACCCAATGATGGCCTGGGATTAGCGGTGAGGATAACGAAGGCAGTATCAGCGCAACCAACACTATTGGTTGCAATCAGCCTGTATGCTCCTGCGATTGCAATAGCAGAAGGATCAGGCACTACAACATTATTGATTGTCCAGGCAGCAGTAAGGCCGCTGGTATTATAGGCTGCAGTAAGATTATAGATATTGCCATTGCATATGCTAACTGTAATATCATTGCCAGGTGATGGCGTTGCATTAACGGTAAGATTCACCACCCTGATAATACTGTCGCAGCCCGATTGAGATGGGATAGTATCCCTGTAAGTTCCTGCATTGCTTACCGCAATTCCCCATGGCAACGTGAGTAGTGAACCGGCACAGATGCTGGTATCAGTAGTATTGGTTACCGGAGCTGCAGAGCCTGAGATAATGATTGAATCCCTGGTACTGCAGCTGGCAAAATTTACTTTTACCCAATACAAGCCAGGGGCAGCTACATTAAAAATTGCGTTGCTGCTTCCATCCTGCCATTGATAAGAGATTGCTCCGGCAACAGTGCCATTCAATACAAACGGGTTTTGTGCAAGGCATACCGTTGTATCATTTCCCAGGTTTGGTTTTGCATGAACGTTTACTGTTACTTTCCTGATCAAACTATCGCAGCCTCCAAGGTACCGCAATGTATCATTGTAAACACCGGCGGTATTTACAATATTCCCCCATGGTAACGTTAACGATGAGCCGGTGCAAAGAGCAGTGTCAATAAGTTGTATAACTGCAGGAGGAAAGCCGCCAATGTCAACAGTATCTTTAACAGTACAGGATCCAAAGTTGATGGTAACATTATACTGACCCGGTGCCGTGATTTTTAGCGTATCAGCAATGCTTCCATCCTGCCATGAATAAGATTGTGCTCCGGTTGTAGTGGCATGCAATACATAACCGTTGGATGAAATACAAACAGTTGTATCATTGCCCAGCGGCTTTGCTGTATTTACATTGTTCACCACAAATGAATCCCGGTAAGTACAGGTGAAATATTTTACATCTGCCCAGTAAACTCCCGGGTTACTTACATAAATAGATGCGGATGTTGCACCTGTATTCCATAAGTACGTTTCGCCCTGTCCACGGCTGGCACTGATGGAAACAGAATCGGCACAAAGAATAATATTTTGTAAAGGCCTTGCTGTAATATTACTGATCACTACATTCACCGTATCTGCATCACTGCAGCCATTGTAATTTATTTTTACCCAATACTGGTTATTACCTGTTGCAGTTACCCGGAAAGTATCCGCAATGCTTCCGCTCTGCCATACATACGTTGCACCGGGAAATGAAGTGGCAAGCAGCGTAACCGGCGAGCCGTCACAACGGTCTATATCATTTCCAAAATTGATGTATGGCCTGCCCGGAACGGTAACAGTTTTAGTTACAGAATCTCTTTTGCCACAACTGGTATTCTCCACTACTAACTTAACCGTGTAGGTAGAATCATTTGGCAATGGAGGATAAAAGAATAAAGGTGATACATCAGATGACGTTTGACCATTATAACCAAAGCTCCAGTTATAAGTAATACTGGTGCCATAAGTTGAGAAGTTTACAAACTTCACTGACTCATCAGTATTACAATCAAACAGGGAAGTGAAGTTGGCTGTTGCCAAACAGTTGGTTAATGGCGCACAGGTATCTGCATGTGCAATAGCAGATAATTTCAGGTCAATAGTACCGGTAACCTGTTGCCCGAATTTCAGTATGGGTGTAAATATCTGCACATAATAACTCTGCCCGGGAACGAGGCATTGATAAGTATTTTGTGTTAATGCATCCAGCACACAACTCTGCTCCTGCATAGCACCGCAATCACCGGTCATCAAACGATATTTAATATCACTGGATGATGCGTTGGTATTCTCCACCAGGAACGCCGTTACATCCAATGTATCAGTTCCTCCGATATCCATTCGGAACCAGCTGGATTTATAATCAGCAGTATTAGCACCCTGCGGACAGGTAAGCTTTGGACCAAACTCTCCGTAATCAGTACCAATAGTGTGGCAGTCAATAAGCACAGAAGCTGTTACAGAACCCGGGCCAATGATTGCTGCAGGTACTGCCCTGCTGCAAAAATCTCCCACAGCTTCTACAAGTTGTATCTCCGGATATACATATTCATTCACCTGCCCACAACCTGTTATCATTAAATAATAGGTACCGGGAGAAACACAGGTTTCGGCCCAGTAAGTATTGTCTGCACTGTAAGCGCCGTGATAACCCTGTATCTGCAAACCATTGATTGAAGAATCACCGGGAATGACCTGTTTATACAACTGCACCTGGTAATAATCCTGGTACCTTGTTCCGTTTATATAAATCCGGTACCTGACGTTGCCGGTTATAGTAGGAGTAAATTTATACCACAATGTTTTTTGACAGTTGTAACCGGAATAAAAATAGAATGGATCGGCTGCATCCCTGGTAGCGCAGGAATAATTATCAACATCACCCAAAAATGTGCCCACACCCACAGTTCCAATGTCTCCAGCCTGCGAATAATGATCATGTTTGGGTAACACCAGGTTAATGGAATCAATGAGTATGGATACTTCTGTTTGTGTATTGGGTAAAGTACCACCAGCTTCATAGGGTTCGGCATAAACATTTTCTGCCAGTATGTAATATCTTGTTGGGATCGAACTGCAGGGATCACGATAGAATTGTACTGAATTATTCAGATTGGCACAATAGTACCAGGTCTGCAGGTTGGTGGCAATAGCTGTTAAGCCCTGTGTTGTGGTTGAATCTACCTGCCCTGTATTTACCACAGTACTAAATGGCAATGTTCCATCCACATTACTTTTATACACGGTAAACTTTTGCTGGTATTCCCTGCCGGGAGTTTTACTTTCCAGTTTAACCGTTACATAACCCGGTTGTGCAACTACAAATGTGTACCAGAGATTTCTTCTTGAAACATAGCCCTGTGCAAAAGCAGTATCATACATGGGTTTGTTGGGGCCGCTGTTATAAATATTTGGATTAACGCTTATCGAACCACAAACAGGGTCAGTTGGATCACTGTTAAAAGCACCGGTGGTGCAATAAAAAATGTCATTGCTTGCCGCTCTTCCACTATTCAAAGGATTTACATCTCCCACCTTTCCATAATGCCATGCAGAGTCAGGGGGTACCACGGCAAAATCATACGCATTTTTTGCATAATCAAACCGGGAATACCCGATCTTATCAATATATACAGAAGGGGTTACAGAACTGCATATATTATTATCCTTTGCAAAAATCACCAATGTATAAGTACCCGGCTGAAAAAAACAATACTGGATATATCCTGCAGCATTGTTACAAGCCTGTATGGGAGTTAATGTTCCAAACTGCAATGAATCAGTCCTAACATCCTTATCATACAACATTGCAAAATACCCACCTGCATTGATCTGCAGGAAACATTCCTGCGTGGTTTTAAAAACATAATATACCACACGGTTGGCTGCCGTTTCACATGATTTAATTGGATGACTTGTAAAAGGAGTATCCAGGGTACAATTAAAATGTTCTGTTGGTAAAATATAAGTGGTGTCGGTTCTTGGATAAGCAGGTGTACTGTTAACCCTGTTCACCAGCTGAATTAAATGCGGCTGGTTACTAACGTTCACCGATGCCTTATATGGCCTGTTGAATACAGGGCCGGGACAGGTTGGTGTAATGGTTACCTGGCATTCATCATTGTAACTAACCGAACTGTTGTACCGGCCTTCCAGGTTAAGGCTTCGGAAAGTGCTGTCGTAACTCGGCCCCTGGTTGTAAGATACTAACGTGTACCAGCCGGCAGGCAACAATTCACATCCTGCAGTGCTGCCTGCAGAATAAGTGAAGCTGCTCCATTGCCCGCCCACCGGTGATAATCCAGGCAAACCATCGGTGGCTTTTCCGTAAAACAATGAACGGGTGCCATAGGCCCTGCCGTAACAATAATAGTAATAGGGATTATCAATTTTTACAAGCGAAGGTTTGTTCAGGTAGAACTGGCGATAGATCGCTTTTGTTGCAGGCTTTCCGCCAACGATACAAGGCTGCACACCATTTATGGCGACTGCATTATCATCACATGCCCAATCATCCACATCTGTTTTGATAGTGCCACCGTTTACACCCAATGTATCCCAGATGCTTCCCATATCCTGTGCAGTCAATGGACTGTAATGTTTTGTCCTTGTTCTTACAAAAGTAAAAATGGGCTGATCTGCTCTCCCTACATCTGCATCGCCACCCATTGTAGTAAACGTATAAGTACCGGGAATTACACAAGCTCTTTTGTTGGTACAATTTGTATTCCAGTCCATGCATTCAGTTATTGGTTTCAGACCCGATACTTTATCAGGAAATGCAAATACATTTTGTGCTGAAGCCAATGCATTGGCATCACCGCTGTACAACCGGTAGCGCCATGGAGAGTAATTGGTGAAGGTTAAATTGGCGAAATCAACCACGCCACTGTCATTCACAACAAATTCACGATAGATGATTTTATTATTTACCGGGTTGCAGGTAGTATCTATCGGTCTCAGCGTATTTTGGCAGCCCATCGTATCGGATACAGATGTATACGGAACTAAATTTATCAATGGCTGCATTGCCGCACCTACCCTGTTAATGCTGTCAAACGCACCGGTTACATTCAATGAATATTTATTGGCGGCCTTACGGGAATAAGCTGTCATGTCCAATCTGAAGCTGGTGCCTAAATTACTGCTCAGGCATTGCTCACTATTACTGGTAGGCGTATAAGTTGTAAAATAATTATAAGGATAGGTATAATCCTGGCCTGATACCTGCACGGTATAATCACCGGGTTGCAGGCAATCAATTGTTCCATTGTAATTAAACACACCAATAATATTGGCGGTATCCAAACCAGTACAGTTATTGGTAAGCCCCTGTTTAAAAACCCTTACCAGTGGTTGTGGTCCGCATTGGGTAACATAACTATTGAAATAAATAGCAGTGGCAGTGCCGGTTAATGTAAAAGTAAAAAAACTGCTGAGGTTATATTTACCGCCATTGTACATAATGCCTGTATCGGGCAATGAAGGGCTGCAGTTTGAAGTATTATGATGACTGTTGCAACCCCATACATCATATGCTGTAGTAAGGGTTCCTGCAGGTGTTGCAACCAGGTTTCCCAAAGCGTTTGTTGGGGAAGGAACGCCGGATAAAATTGGTTTGGGGGCCTGGGTTGGGTTTTGTCCTCCTACTAAAATTCCCCAGCGTACATCATCTGCAAAATCTTTTTTAATAAAAAGCTGGATGCTGTAAGTAGTACCTGTATCAAGATCGCTGCATTTATACATCCTGTAAGAAGCATAGTACCCATTTGTCTGAACAGAATCACATCCACTAACGGCTACCAGTGACCCAATAGGTGTTGTTACTGCATCACCTTTGTACAACGTATAGCCAAAAGTTCTTAAAGTAGCCTGCCCGTTGTTGGATGGAAAGTAACTTCCATTGGTAGAAGACAATTGCAAAACAATATAATCAAAGTAAGAAGGCGTTTTAAAAGTAAGCCATGCGCTTTTGTTATACTGATATGGATCAGCAAATGCACTGCAAACTTCTGTTGCATCTTCTATGGACTGGCACTCGGTATTGAAATCAATTTTATGGGCATAATAACCAACCGTTCCAAAAGCATAAGCCTGGTTAGGATGATCGTAAGCAGCACCTGTTTGATCGGATATCTCAACCTGCACTGTAATGGGCCCATTGGCATTGAAGTTGGAAGATACCTGTACCAGGTATTCCCCACTCGGCACACAGGGATGATAGGTATTTCCAAAAGTGACAATAGGAGTCAACTTACTGCTGATAGCTGCGTTGGTGGGTAAACAGTTACTAGTTTGATAAACAGCAAAGCCTGCATCGCCTGCGGTAATAGTAGTGCCGGGTTGTGTCAATGTAACTCTTACTGCCCTGATAGTAGCAATGCTGAATTTAAACCATACAGATTTTTTATCAAGCCCGGCAACAAAAATAGCAGGGGCAAATGTTTCTCCGGTTTGTACCGTTGCTGCCGTGAGATCGGATTGTAACGAAGTAAAAATACCTAATCCAAAACCACCATTGGGTACCGGAATCACTGTTGCAGCAGTGCAGGAATCATTTACAGGCGGTACCGCAAAACACTTAATGAAGCAAAGTGTTGTAAAAGAAAAAACAAGCAGCGGCACTTTCGAAATAAAGTTCCTTAGTGTTCTGTATGCCAGGTTCGTCTTCATAAATCTCTTTGCAATTAGTTGTTAAATACCGTGAACATTATTGCTGTTATTGGTATTGTGGTTTCATTGCATCAATTTCACAGAAAGCGTTTTTAATAAAGCTATCTATCAGGAGCGTTCTGTAGCAGGTATTGAAAATTTCGTAATTAAAAGTAGCCAAAGAGAGCAGGCAAAAAGATACTCAATTTGATGTATGCCATCGGCGATGGGAGCAGATACAAAAAAACTGCCTTTAATAAGAGCAGCTTTTGTACACAACTATTTATTTTGTATCGGAATATTTAGTAATCAGCAAATAAATCCGGGTTTGCTTTTTCAGCAGCTTCTATTTCAATAAAGGCAGACAAGATATCTGCTTTGTTTTTCTGGATACAAATGTTATGTTCGTAATGTGCTGCCGGTTTGCCGTCTTCGGTACGGATGGTCCAGCCATCTTTATCATGGTACACATTTTTTGTGCCGAGGTTGATCATTGGTTCAATAGCGATAACCATTCCTTCTTTTAGCTTAGCACCGGTGCCACGCTTGCCATAGTTGGGTACCTGGGGGTCTTCATGCAGTTTACGTCCAAGGCCATGCCCTACCAGTTCTCTTACCACACCATAACCTCTTTCTCTTTCAGTATAATCCTGTACGGCAAAAGAGATATCTCCAACCCTGTTGCCATGCACCGCTTTTTCGATGCCTTTATAAAGTGAAGCTTTTGTATCTGCCATCAGATGCTTTACTTCATCGGTAATTTCGCCAATGGCAAAAGTATAAGCACTGTCGCCATGAAACCCATTTTTAAAGACCCCTACATCCACCGAAACAATATCACCATCCTTTAATGCATTCTTTGTAGGGAAACCATGTACCACTGCATCATTCACACTCATGCAGCAGGCAAAGGGAAATGGTGGGTTACCATACCCTTTAAAGGACGGCGTGGCACCATTGGCCCTGATAAAATCCTCTGCAATCTTATCCAGTTCTGCAGTAGAAGTACCTGCTTTGATATGAGCTGCCACATGTGCCAGCGTTTTACTCACCAACTGGCTGCTGATCCTCATCAATTCAACTTCTTCCCTGGTTTTATAATGAATCATACTATTTAAAAATTACGTTCTGCTTGTATAAAATAAACCCTGACGAAGCGCCAGGGTTTAATACTTTAATAATATTTAATTCCCTTACGGGCTTCTTTCTTACATGCCGCTGGCAACTGTCTGTCTTCCTGAATCCTTCCGCTGCTCATTAATCCATCATACTGGCGCATCAGTAATTGTGTTTCAATTTGCTGCAATGTATCCAGTATCACGCCTACCATAATCAGCAAGGATGTACCACCATAAAAAGTAGCAAAATTTTGCTGTGTTTTAAATACCAGTTCAAAGATACCTGGCAGGATACCTACAAATGCCAGTAAAATAGCCCCTGGTAAAGTAATCCTGTCCATAATAGTACCGATATAATCAGCAGTTGGCTGCCCAGGTTTAACTCCCGGTATAAAACCATTGTTACGCTTCAAATCTTCCGCCATTTGTTTTGGATTGAAGATAAGTGCCGTGTATAAGAAAGTAAAAGCAATTACACAAACTGAATACACGATCATGTAAACAATATTCTTATGATCCGTAAAATATTTAGCCCAGCCACCACCAGTAAAACCAGAAAAAATAGTTGGTAAGAAAAGGATAGCCTGCGCAAAGATGATTGGCATTACACCGGCTGCATTTACTTTTAAAGGAAGGAAGTTACGGGCACCACCAAACTGCCTGTTGCCAACAATTTGTTTGGCATAGTTAACCGGTACCCTTCGTGTTCCCTGAATCAGCATTACCAATCCCATAATGATAGCGATCAAAAATGCGATCTCAATTAAGAAGATCAGTAAACCACCACCGCCTTTGGTAACCCTTGCACCCCATTCCTGGATAAAAGCTTCTGGCAACCTGGCAAGAATACCCATCATGATGATAATAGAAGTACCATTTCCCAAACCTTTATCAGTGATCTTTTCACCTAACCACATTACAAACAAAGTACCTACAGTAAGAATTATTACAGTAGATATCACAAAATAAGGAAGGTAGCCTGGTATTAATGCATCTGCATTTCCCTGGCTTTTTAAATAACCAATATAAGCTGCAGCCTGGAAAGCAGTTACAATTACAGTGAGGTAACGTGTCCACTGGTTGATCTTCTTTCTTCCACTCTCTCCTTCTTTCTGTATTTTCTGCATTTGAGGAACGAGGATGGTCATCAGCTGCATAAAGATAGACGCAGAGATATAAGGCATGATACCCAATGCCAGGATAGATGCTTTATGAAAAGCGCCTCCTACAAAAGCATCCAGTAAACCCAACATACCACCCTTGGTACTGTTTTCAAGATTGGCTAACTTATTAGGATCAATACCGGGCAATACAATAAATGAACCGAGACGGTAAATGAAGATAAGCAACAGGGTAAACAGTATTTTTTTCCGCAGCTCCTCGATGCTCCAGATATTCTTCAGCGTTTGGATGAATTTCTTCACAGAATGTTTTTTTAATAATGTTTCATTAAAGCAAAAAGACACTCTTCATACCTGCCTCAAAGATGGCAAGCAGGAATGCGTCTGCAAATATCGGGGAATTATTTTACTATCTCAACAGTACCACCTGCAGCTTCCACAGCGGCCTTGGCTTTTGCACTGGCAGCGTGAACTTTAAAAGAAAATTTTCCTTTAACTTCTCCGTTTCCAAGCAATTTTACCCTGTCTGTTCCGGCGATCAAACCATTGATGTATAAATTCTCAGGGCTGAAATCTGAAATACCATACTTTTCAGCATAATGATCAGCCTGTCCAAGATTCAATATTTTGTACTCAATACGGTTAATGTTTTTAAATCCACGCTTTGGTACACGGCGCTGAATTGGCATCTGTCCACCTTCATGGGCCATTTTACGCTTGTAACCTGCACGGCTTTGTCCACCTTTATTACCTTTTGTAGAGGTACCACCTTTACCACTTGCTTCACCACGGCCAATACGCTTTTCTTTTTTAGTTGCGCCTTCAGCTGGTTTGAGAGAATGTAAATTCATTGTTCTTATTGATTTTGTACTTACGGGGTATCACCCCTCGCTTGTTAGTTAAATATTTTGAATGCTAAATTCTGGATGTTGAATTAACTTAAAATTAATCAATCAAAATTTAAAATATATTAAGCCAGTTCCTGTACAGTTACCAGGTGATTGACTTTTGTAACCATACCCAATATCTGCGGAGTAGCTTCTACTTCAACGGATGCATTCATTTTCCTCAAACCCAATGCAGCCATTGTTTTTTTCTGGCGCTCCGGCCTGTCGATTACACTTTTAACCTGTGTTATTTTAATTTTTGCCATAACTTATGAGTTGTAAGTAGTAAGTGATAAGTCGTAAGTATAATTTCTTTCTTATCACTTACTACTTAATACTTATACCTTTTGTTTATCCGTTAAATACTTTCTTTAAAGATATCTGCCTGATCTTGGCAACAGCAATTGGTTCCCTTAAAGTAGCCAATGCTTTTACTGTTGCTTTTACCACGTTGTGAGGATTGGCAGAGCCAAGGCTCTTAGCCAGCACATCGGTGATACCGGCTGCTTCCAATACAGCCCTCATACTACCTCCGGCAATTACACCTGTACCATGTGCAGCTGGTTTAATCAGCACTTTAGCAGCACCTTCTTTGCTAAGCTGTTCATGTGGAATGGTGCCATGCATAACAGGAACTTTTATGAGGTTCTTTTTTGCATCTTCTATTCCTTTTGTAATTGCTTCCTGTACTTCTTTTGCTTTACCCAGTCCCTGTCCTACCACGCCTGCGCCGTTTCCTACCACTACCAATGCAGAGAAACTGAAGGCACGTCCTCCTTTAGTGGTTTTAACCACACGGTTGATTGAAACAACTTTTTCTTTCAACTCCAGGTCACCAGCTTTAACCCTGGTATCATTTGATTTTAACATGTATAGTCCTGATTAAAAAATTTAAAATTAAAATTGTAAGCCAGCTTCCCTTGCTCCATCAGCCAACGCTTTCACTCTGCCATGATAGATATACCCACCACGGTCAAATACCACTGCACTTACACCCAGTTCAACCGCTTTTCTTGCAACCGCAGTTCCCACCAGTTTGCTGGTTTCAGATTTAGTGCCTTTCTGTGCTTTGATATCTTTATCTTTTGATGATGCTGATGCGATCGTGGTACCAGTTTCATCATTAATTATTTGTGCATAGATATCAGTATTGCTTCTGAAAACACTTAACCTTGGTTTTGCAGATACACCGCTTACTCTTTTACGGATGCGGTACCTGATTTTTTGCCTTGCACTTGCTTTTGAGTTCATATTCTTTTTATTTAGTCTCCCGATACTGCCGGGAAAATTTCTTGTTTCAAGTTTAATAGTTTCAAGTTTAATGTTAAGTGAAATGAAAGTGTTTTAGCCAACTTTAAACACTTAACCCTTAAACCTGTTACTTACCAGCACCCTTACCAGCTTTTCTCCTCAACACTTCGCCTGCAAATTTCACACCCTTACCTTTGTATGGTTCAGGCTTACGTAAGCTGCGTAATTTAGCACATACCTGGCCAATCAATTGTTTGTCGGCACCTTCAAGGCTGATCATTGGGTTCTGGCCTTTTTCCTGTGAAGTGGCTACTTTCAATTCTTTAGGAATTTCGAAAATGATATTGTGAGAATAGCCTAAAGCAAGATCCAGCAAATTACCCTGGTTAGCTGCTTTAAAACCCACACCCACCAGTTCCATTTTCTTGGTATATCCTTCTGTAACCCCTTTCACCATGTTGCTGATCAATGAGCGGTATAAACCATGCATTGCCCTGTGACGGATCTGCTCTGTAGGACGTTTTACCTCTAAAACGCCTTCCGTTACTTCAATGATAATATCGCTGTCAACGGCTTGCTTTAATTCCCCTTTTGGTCCTTTTACTGTTACCACGTTGTCAGTACCTACAGTGATGGTTACACCTTTCGTAATTTCAACTGGCTTCTTTCCTATTCTTGACATGGTCGGTTTTTTATTTTATTGATGATTACTTCGGTTAGTGTTCAGCCACGACAAAGGCTTAATTATCAAACCGGGTTCTATTTGATTAATAAATGTTGCAAAGCACTTCTCCACCTACATTCTGAGTCTTGGCCTCTTTATCAGTCATTACACCCTTTGATGTAGATATGATAGCGATGCCCAAACCATTCTTCACCCTTTTAAACTCTTCCGGCTTTGCATAGGTACGCAAACCCGGGCGGCTTACTCTTTCTAAACTCTGGATAACGGGTAATTTAGTAGCTGCATCATACTTCAATGCAATTTTAATTAAACCCTGTTTGTTATCATCTTCAAATTTATATTTCAGGATATACCCTTTATCGTATAAAATTTCAGTGATACGCTTTTTTAAATTGGATGCAGGAATTTCCACAATGCGGTGATTAGCCATTTGTGCATTACGGATTCTGGTTAAGAAATCTGCTATCGGATCAGTTACCATTGTTATTTGTAATTAGTTGTTTGAATAAATTATTTCAATGCGATATCCTTTGCCTTTGCTCCCCTTTAGGGGATGGGGGCTTTTACCAGCTGGCCTTGGTTACACCAGGAATTTTTCCCTGTGAAGCCATGTCTCGGAACATGTTCCTTGACAAACCAAAATGCCTCATGTATCCACGTGGGCGGCCGGTTAGTTTGCAACGGTTCCTCAACCTTACTGGTGATGCATTCTTTGGTAACAGATCCAAAGCTTTGTAATCACCGGCAGCTTTAAGGGCCGCTCTTTTATCTGCATACTTAGCGCTCATTGCTTCACGCTTTCTCTGCCTGGCTTCTACTGATTTTTTTGCCATATTATGCTGGTTATTTTTTAATGTTTTTAAAAGGCATACCCAATTCTTTCAGCAATTCGAAGGCTTCTTCATTGGTGTTTGCAGTAGTTACGAATGTGATATCCATACCGGTGATCTTGTTCACTTTATCGATATCGATTTCAGGGAAGATGATCTGCTCAGTGATACCCAGTGTATAGTTGCCGCGGCCATCAAAAGCTTTATCATTTACACCTTTAAAGTCACGTACACGTGGTAAAGAAACAGACACAAACCTGTCCAGGAACTCATACATCTTTACACCACGCAAAGTAACTTTTGCACCGATTGGCATGTTCTTACGCAACTTAAAGTTGGAGATATCTTTCTTACTGCTTGTTGAAATCGCCTTTTGTCCAGTGATATTGCTTAATTCTTCTACCGCTATATCCACCAGTTTCTTATCAGCAACGGCACCGTTCACACCACGGTTCAAACAAATTTTTGTCAATTTTGGAGCTTGCATTACAGTTTTGTAACCAAACTTTTTCATTAGCGCAGGTATCACATCTTTGGTGTACTTGTCGGCTAATCTCGGAGTATATTTTGTTGTGCTCATTATTTTATAGCCTCCCCTGATTTTTTAGATATTCTAACTAATTTACCATTTTCTCTTGTAAGCTTTACTTTAGTTGGAGCAGCGCTCTTGGCATCCCAAAGCATTACGTTTGAAATATTGATCGGTGCTTCCACTTTCACAATACCACCCTTGGTATTTTGAGAAGTTGGCTTGGTGTGCTTGGTAACGATATTAACGCCTTCCACCAGTACACGGCTTTTTTCCAATATTACTTCCAGTACTTTACGTGGTTTCTTCAGGTCCTTATCATCACCGGCAATAACTACTACGTTATCGCCTTTCTTAATGTTGAACTTAGGTTTAAATCTTGTACTCATTTTATAAGTTGCTTTTCAGCGTTTTTTCAATTTAATTTGTCAATAGTGAGTAGTGAATTGTGAATGAAGAAGACCGTATTGACTATTCACAATTGACAATTCACATTTACAGAACTTCTGGTGCCAGTGAAATGATCTTCATATATCCCTTATCCCTCAATTCCCTTGCTACCGGCCCAAAAATACGGGTGCCTCTTGGCTCATCTGAGTTGTTCAGTAATACCACGGCATTGTCATCAAACCTAATATAAGAACCATCTTTACGACGCAATTTATTTACTGTTCTTACTATCACAGCCTTGCTCACCGTTCCTTTTTTTATACCGCCGTTTGGTGTTGCATCTTTTACAGTAACAACAATCTTATCGCCTATTTTAGCATAATCCTGGCCAGAGTTTCCCAACACACGGATGCACAATACTTCCTTTGCACCGCTGTTATCTGCCACGTTCAATCTGCTTTCTTGCTGAATCATTTTTCTTTAGCTTTGAGCTGTAGGCTATTTGCTTCCAGCAATTAATACTATTGTGTTCAACTCTCACCCTGTGAAGGATGGAATAAAAAATTATTTTACTTTTTCAACCACTTCAACCAGTCTCCAGCGTTTTGTTTTGCTGATAGGCCTTGTCTCCATGATTTTTACTGTATCACCAATACTGCACTCATTCTTCTCATCATGAGCATGGAATTTGGTAGATTTCTTTACGAACTTACCATAAAGCGGATGCTTTACTTTTCTCTCAACAGTTACCACGATAGATTTATCCATCTTGTTGCTTGATACAACGCCGATCCTGGTTTTACGTAAGTTCCTGTCGAGGGTAGTTGTTGTTGTGTTTGTTGCTTCGCTCATTGTTGCAAATTTGTGGTTTATGCTAAACCGAGTTCTTTACTTCTTAATACTGTTTTTAAACGGGCAATATCTTTACGCAATGCACGGATGGTCATTGGATTCTCAACAGGAGTAACACTGTGAGCAAAAGATAATTTCCTTAACCTGAGTTCGTCCTCAGTTATCTTAGCTTTTAAATCATCAACACCTAAACTTTTCACACTTGCTAAAAAATCTTTACTATTTGACATTGTTCTTTAATTTGAAATTCGCTAATTGGTTTACGCCTGGTAATCCCTTCTTACAACAAATTTTGTTGCGATTGGTAATTTTTGTGCTGCCAGTTCAAAAGCTTCTTTTGCCACCTGCATCGGAACACCATCCGCTTCAAATAAGATACGACCTGGTTCTACTACTGCAGCCCAGTATTCTGGGTTACCTTTACCTTTACCCATCCTCACTTCAGCCGGTTTTGCAGTGATAGGCTTATCAGGAAAAATCCTGATCCAAACATTACCTTCACTTTTCATGTGACGGGTCATTGCCTGACGGGCACTTTCAATCTGCCTGTTGGTTAACCAGATTGGCTCCAGTGCTTTTAAAGCGAATGAACCGAAAGAAATGGTAGTGCCTCTTTTAGCCACTTCCCTGATACGGCCTTTCTGAGCTTTCCTATGCTTTGATCTTTTTGGTTGTAACATCTTATTTCAATTACGAGTTACGAGTTTTGAATTACGAGTGTTGAAACTTTATAATCTGAACTCTGCTATGAATTAATTTTTTATTCTTACTACAGTACAAAGGTTATCTCCTTCCGCCACCCTGGTGACCACCACCACCTCTTCTGTCATCCCTTCTGTCGCCACCGCCCCTTCTATCTCCACCACCTCTTCTGTCATCCCTTCTGTCGCCGCCGCGTCCTTCAAACCCACCACCTCTTGTATCACCTTCTTTACCACCTGCAATAAAGTTTGGATTCAGATCCCTTTTACCCAACACTTCACCTTTACAGATCCATACTTTAATACCAATCTTTCCGTAAACAGTTTGTGCAAAAACACTTGCATAGTCAATATCCATACGCAGTGTATGCAATGGAGTCCTGCCCTGCTTCATTTCTTCGCTACGTGCAATTTCAGCACCCCCCAAACGGCCACCGCATCTAACTTTAATTCCTTCAGCACCCATTCTTAAGGCAGAAGCGATTGCCATTTTAACGGCACGTTTAAAATTGATACGTCCTTCCAACTGGCGGGCAATGGTATCAGCTACAATTTGTGCATCCAGCTCCGGACGGCGTATTTCAAGAATATTGATCTGAACATCATCTTTACCAGTCAGTTTCTTCAACTCTTCTTTAACCCTGTCAACTTCTCCACCGCCTTTACCAATGATGATACCTGGCTTGGATGTATGAATGGTAACAATCAATTTATTTAATGTGCGCTCAATAACAATTTTGGATATACCTCCCTTGTTAATACGGGCATTCAGATAGTTTCTGATCTTGTTATCTTCTACTAACTTACCTGCAAAGTCTCTTTTGTTTGCGTACCAGTTGCTGTCCCAACCACGAGTGATTCCCAGTCTGATACCAATCGGATTTGTTTTCTGACCCATATTATTGGTTAATTCTTTTTAGATTAATTATTAACTTTTGCTATCTACAATTAATGTAACATGATTGCTCCGTTTGCGGATCTTATATCCACGGCCCTGTGGTGCAGGACGCATACGCTTAATAACCCTTCCGCCATCAACCATAATTGTTTTTACAACCAGCTTTGCATCTTCCACTTTGGCATCTGCATTTTTCTGCTCCCAGTTGTTGATAGCGCTTTTCAGCAGTTTGTATAAAGGAACAGCCGGATGCTTGGTATTGAATTGTAAAACACCTAAAGCTTTTTCCACTTCCATACCACGAATCAAGTCAACCAGTAAACGCATTTTACGTGGCGACGTGGGATAATTTCTCAGTTTTGCTACTGCTTCCATTTTTTATTAAGTTTTAAGTGGTAAGTGTTAAGTTGTAAGTATTGTACTTATAACTTATTACTTATTACTCTTTACGATATCTTTTTACTTGAGTGACCCCTGAAATTCCTTGTTGGTGCAAACTCGCCCAACTTATGGCCTACCATAAATTCAGTTACATATACAGGGATGAATTTATTCCCGTTGTGTACTGCCAGTGTATGTCCAACAAAATCAGGAGTAATGGTTGACCTTCTGCTCCAGGTTTTGATAACACCTTTCTTTGATTTTCCTTCGTTAATTGCCAACACTTTCACTTCCAGGTTAGCATCTACGTAAGGGCCTTTTTTAATTGAACGAGCCATGTTTTATTTTTTTGTTGATTCTCCTTGCCGTAGCTCAGGATATTTTAACAGTGATTGATTAATTGTTGCTTAATTTCTTTCCGTTCCTGCGCTGGATGATCATTTTATCTGATCCTTTACCTCTTGTACGGGTAACCTGGCCTTTTGCATATTTACCTGTACGGCTGCGTGGGTGACCACCTGAAGCTTTACCTTCACCACCACCCATTGGGTGATCTACAGGGTTCATTGCAACAGCCCTTGTTCTTGGCCTGATACCTTTCCACCTGTTACGGCCTGCTTTACCTGCACTCTCAAGGTTATGATCACTGTTACTTACAACACCAACAGTTGCATAACAATTGATCAATACTTTTCTCAACTCACCACTTGGCATTTTCAATACGCCATATTTTTCTTCCTTATTGCTCAGCTGGGCACTTGCACCGGCACTACGTACCAGTTTACCACCCTGGCCTGGCTGCATTTCAATATTGTGTACGTTGGTACCCAATGGCATGTACTTTAATTGCAAAGCATTTCCCAATTCAGGCACCACATCATCTCCACTTAAAACAGTAGCACCTACCTGCAACCCGTTTGGCGCAATGATATAACGTTTTTCACCGTCAACATAATTCAGTAAAGCGATAAATGCCGTACGGTTTGGATCGTATTCAATAGATTTAACTACAGCCGGAACATTCTTCTTATCTCTCTTGAAATCTATTACACGATACTTGATCTTGTTACCGCCGCCCATGTACCTCATACTCCTTCTACCCTGTGCGTTACGGCCTGCTGTGTTGGTCTTTTTTTCAACCAAAGATTTTTCAGGAACATTTGTGGTAACTTCTGCATATGCATTACCAATTCTCCACCTGGTTCCTGCTGTTGTTGGTTTGTATTTTCTAAGTGCCATTTTAAATTTTTTAACCAGTAAAGGTTATTTATTTAGTTTAAAATTTATTTCAACTTTTGCGGCAGTTGATGCCATCCATTTTAAAACGCTTAATTAAATCGTGCTGTAAAGGTCGATCTGTTCGCCTTCAGCTACGGTGATGTAAGCTTTCTTTTTAGCAGGCTTACGGCCATTTAAAAAACCAGCTTTAGTATACCTAGATTTTGCTTTACCCGGCATTACTGCAGTATTCACATCTTTAACCTGTACACCATAGAACTGCTCAACAGCTTTTTTGATCTCAAGTTTATTGGCCTTCCTGTCAACTACAAATGCATAGCGGTTAGCTTTTTCTGTTTGCTTATTTATCTTCTCAGATAAAATAGGTTTTATTATTACGTCAGACAGTTTCATAATTTGATGATTTGCTAATTAGCTAATTGTTTTAGGCTTCCGCTTTTTCTTCTTCACTAAAAATCTTTGCTACACTTTCAGTTAATACTAAAACACTAGCATTTACTATATCGTATGTATTTACATCGCTTAGCAAAGTTCCTTTTGCCCCGGCAATATTCCTGATGCTCAGGTAAACATTGTCATTGTATTCAGGTAAAACGAAAAGCGTCTTTTTGTTATTTACATTCAGGCTCTTTAATATACCGGCAAACTGCTTTGTTTTTGGAGTATCCATGTTAACATCTTCCACCACAACAATTGCGTTTTCTTTTGCCTTGTAGCTCAGTGCGCTGATCTTAGCCAGGTCTTTCACCTTGCGGTTCAGTTTGATATCATAACTATGCGGCTTTGGCCCAAATACAGTACCACCACCTTTATACAATGGGTTACGCAGGTTACCCTTACGGGCACCACCTGTACCTTTTTGTTTGTGCAGTTTCCTGGAAGCACCTTGTACTTCAGCCCTTGTTTTTACTTTATGCGTACCCTGACGTTGTGCTGCCAGGTACTGTTTTACCGCTAAGTAAACAACATGGTTGTTAGGCTCTGTACCAAAAATTTCTTCAGGCAGTTCAACAGTCCTTCCTGTTTTTGCACCCTGTATATTTAAAACATCTACTTGCATGATTATTCAGTTTTTATGGCGCCAAAAGCACCATGGTATAAGCTTACTTTTGAATTAAAACGATTGAACCGTTATGACCTGGAACAGATCCGCTGATAAGAATGTAATTTTTTTCAGGGAAAATCTTTACTACCTTAAGACCTTTCATTTTAACCCTGTCCTGACCCATACGGCCTGCCATCCGCATACCCTTGAATACCCTTGAGGCATCAGAGGAGTTACCAATAGAACCTGGCGCTCTCTGACGGTCATGCTGACCATGAGATGCTTCACCAACACCGCTAAAGCCATGGCGCTTAACCACACCCTGGAAGCCCTTGCCCTTTGATGTACCAACTACTTCAACACTTTCACCTTCAGTGAAAATATCAACTGTAATTACTTCACCAATATTTTTATCTATTGAGCTATCGCGGATTTCTTTAACTACTTTTTTAGGAGATGTCTGGGCCTTGGCGAAGTGACTAACTTCTGACTTAGTGGAGTGCTTTTCTTTTTTGTCGCCAAATGCAATCTGGAGGGCATTATAGCCGTCTGTTTCAACGGTCTTCTTCTGTGTAACTACGCATGGACCTGCTTCGATGATGGTAACTGCGGTTTGTTTACCGGTTGCATCAAAAATACTGGTCATACCAATTTTCTTACCAATAATACTTTTCATTGTATCGTATTTATGCCCAGCGCTCCAATGCTTTATGGAGAATAGGCGTTCATATATTTAATTCAAGAACTGACTTGCTGCCTTTCCTGTCCTACTCCGACTATGCTAAGTACTTCAGGATGGTTCATTAAGCCTTAATTTCAACATCCACACCACTTGGCAGATCCAGCTTACTTAAAGCATCCACTGTACGGCTGCTGCTGGTGTAAATGTCTAATAAACGTTTATGCGTACACAACTGGAACTGCTCTCTTGCCTTTTTATTAACGTGAGGAGCTCTTAGTACAGTAAAAATCTTCTTCTGTGTAGGTAAAGGAATTGGTCCTGTTACTACTGCGCCTGTACTGCGTACAGTCTTAACTATCTTTTCGGCAGATTTATCAACCAGGTTGTGGTCGTAAGACTGTAACTTAATTCTGATTCGTTGTGACATATGCAAAGATCTTTAATTTTCCTTTTTTTATTTCGGAGTGCGAAGGTAAGGGCTGTAAATGAAACAGCAAAGAGTTTTTGAAAAGATTTTTGAGATTTTTCAAAAAAACTGGCCAAGATTGCCATAAAATAGTTGCAACAGGTAAAACAGTACCCGGGAACCAGGGCCTGTTAATGAAGTACAGTTAAGTTACCACCAGGAGCAACTGTAACATTAGCCCCAATGCCGAGGCTTAAACTTCGTATGGTGATATTTGTACTGATTATCATATTGCTTCCTGCCGGAATCACCACATCTGTATTGGCATCAGGTATTTTGCTACAACTCCAGTTTTGTGGAATTTCCCAATGATTGTCAAATGCACCTGTCCACGTGTCTTTATACCTGAGCACGAATTCATAGCTACCTGCGTTATCCACCACACAGCGGTACCTGTAGCCAAGGGCTGAAGCCCCGTAATATCGTATTGTAAGTGTGGGAGTAGAAGTACCGCCAAAATAATATCCATCAGATAAAACAACATAACCACTACCACTATTTATTTGCCATTTGTAATTATTACCGCTAATATTGGAAGTAATGGTGCCGCTATCACTGCCTGTGCATACAAATGTTAAGGCAGAATCCCTGTTGGCGAATAGTGCACTAATTGTGTGATTTGCTGAAATACCATTGAATGTATAGGAGTTCACAGGGTTTATATGCACACCGTCAACCTTTATATCTAAAACAGAATAACCGGCAGAGGGTGTGATAGCATATGACTTGCTGCTGCCGTAATTAACGGTTGCACTGCCACTGGGGCTGATGCTGCCATTGGCACCCGATGATGAAACGAGCGTGTAAGTATTGATGGCAAATGTAGCGCTGATTGTATGAGATGCATTTACGTTGGTGAAAGTATAAGTGCCGCTGCTAACGGCGCCTGCGTTGCTTATGCCATCCACCAGTACATTTGCAATATGATAGCCTGTATTAGGCGTAATGGTGAAGGTTTGATTGGTTCCGGTGGGATAAATAATCCCTCCGTTAGGGCTGATAGTTCCATTGGCACCGGCAGATGAAATGATAGCAAACCCCGGCGATGAATGGGATAACCTGACCACCCAAAAATCATCTCCACCATGATTGCCGGTAATGTCCCCGGAATTGGCAGCACCTTTACCTGCTACTATATAACTGCTATCTCCCACAGGCTCGGCCCAATTTGCATTATCACCACCTGCACTGCCAAGCAGCCTTTGCCATTGAAGAATGCCGGTACTGTTTACTTTTGCCAGCCAAAAATCAGAGCCGCCCTGGGCGCCCGGCATATTGCCTGATGATAAGTAACCAGTAACGACATAACCGCCGTCGGGGGTTGTAGTAATATTTGTAGCTTCTCCAAAAAGTTCGAATTGCCTCTCCCATTGGAGCACCATAGCATTGTTATATTTTCTTAAAGCCTGATAATAAGTCCATTGATCTCTGCGGACAGCAATGCATCCTCCGTCATTGGTTGGCGCTATACATTTTGGTGCTAAAAATTCATACATCCCCGGTGCCTGCGGATTCACATAATCAGAAGCGACATAAGTTCCTGCACTATTTATTTTTATTACAAAGCCATTACCCGTTCCACCTGGGTTATAGCCGTTGTACACAAACCCACTATCTTTTGTTTGACGTATAGCATAAATGCCAGTGCCGCCACCAATCCCCCCGCTGTTATAAAGTGCCTTCTGCCATACAATGTTTCTTGCATTGTCAAGTTTAAACATCCAACTACCGCCATATTCTACTGATTGCACAGGAACGTCGCCATCATTGGTTCCATATTCACCCAGGCAAATAAACCCCCCATCAAATGTTTCCTCAACGTAGTTTAAAATATCACCGCTTGAACTTCCGAAGCATTTTTGCCACTCAATTGTACCTGTGCTGCTTAATTTAACCACCCATGCTTCTCCATATCCATGGCTGCCTGATACATCACCATAATTGGATGTGGTTGCAGCTCCCATAATATACCCGCCATCTGTAGTAACTCTTATACTTCCAAAAGTTTCATTACCGGTACCTCCGTAAGTTTTCTGCCACTCAATACCACCTGTTGCATTTAACTTGACTACCCAGCAATCTTTACCGCCATGGTTGCCCGTTACATCGCCATCGTTAGATAAGGTGGTGCCGCCAACAATATACCCGCCATCGCTGGTTGGTACTACGCTTTTTGCCTCATCAGCAGCAGTGCCACCTAAAGATTTTTGCCAATCAATAGCAGGTGCCTGTGCAATGGAAAACGTGTATATAAGAAAACAGGTAAAAAGCAGGATTGCCCTTTTCATAACATAGATTGTTTTAGTAGTGGAGCATGTACATACCGGGTTAAATATCTTAGTCTGCAATTTAATAAAAAGTATCACCCCCTTAATCTTTTATAGGCCTTTTTTTATTAGTATCTTCTGGCATTGAGTAAATAACTTGGTCCTTATCAAGATTTATACAGTTACAGTATAAAAATATTTAAATGCAAAATGGCTGACGTATTCGCCAGCCATTTTGTTCAACTTTAATATTTATTACAACCTGATAACAGTTTGTTTATTTCTTATTCACAAACAATGTTTTCATTGATCTTGTTTTACCAGGAGCCACAATCTCTACCTGGTAAGTACCATTGGCGAGGTTGCCCAGGTTTACTGATTGTACTGCAGTACCCCCGGCATGGCTGATCACTTTAGTCAGTGCTGACTGGCCGTTCATACCGATGATCCTTATACTGTACCTGCCTGCCGGCTGTGCATTGAACTGTAAGTTCATGCTGCCTCCTGTTACAGGGTTCGGTGCAATTGTATAGCCTTGCTTTACGTCTACTGTTACCGGCACTTTCCTGAATGCTATCCTGAACCTGTTGGCCGCTTTGGATGCTGCATCGGCTGTTACTGTGAAGTTCACCGTTGTACTGCCCTTTAGGTTAACAGCTGTAGTTGTTTTCAGGTAGCTGTCTTCCAACACCGCTTCCATACCTGCTGCTTCCATTTTAGTGGTTGCAAACTCAAGCCTGTAATCCTGCTGCTGAAGGTTCCACATACGGAACTGGATGGCATCATTTTCTTTTACTGGCTGTGTGCCTTCTATCGCAAGTATCTTACTGCCTGTCTCTATTGCGAAGTTAGCGCCGGGGTTACCGTACTTAACTGCATCATCTGCATCTACTGCCCTGTCATAAGCAGCATCAAATACTACTACGTTGGCATCCAGCATTTCATTGTTTGTGTTGTACAGCCTGCTGTCAATCCTGGAAGGGTTGGCTGATGGCCTGAAGCCAAGGCTGCCGTTGGTACCGCTGAGCTTGGCGCTTTCTTTCAGTACGATCGTGCCGGCTGCGCCGCTCGTTACAAAGAAGCTCTGCCCACTTTCAATCGTAGTGTTTGGAAGGCCCAGGGTATAACTACCGCCGCTGATCAAACAGTTAAAGCTGTTCGTGCCGCTGAAAGTCTGGTATACACCAAGGCTGTTGCCGCTGAGTTTTTTACTATCCCAGATATAGAACAGGTTGTTTACTCCGCCGGTACGGGTTAAGCCGGTAAAGTTGATCGCTGACGGGTACAGGTTCGGTACCAGGGCAAAGGCTCCTGCTCCTACGTTAGTCGTCTGGTCGCCCGTGTACACTGTACCGGTATTTCTTAAGGTAGTAGCCGAAGAATTGGAGATGGCACCTGATACGCTCTTGCTCCTTTCTCCACGGATATACAGGAAGTAGGATTTATTAGTGGCCAGTGCAACATTAGTGCTGGTTACATTGCTCCAGCTGGCA
Organism: Chitinophagaceae bacterium; assembly: GCA_016722465.1. Classification (GTDB taxonomy): domain Bacteria; phylum Bacteroidota; class Bacteroidia; order Chitinophagales; family Chitinophagaceae; genus Ferruginibacter. Next base: position 124,029 of record JADKJC010000001.1, read on the forward strand.
CCGTTCCAGGTGAGCATACCGGCATTGATGGTGATACTGTCGAAGCCGGCGGCGGCTGCTGCTGACTGGGTAGAGAAAAAGCCTGTTATCTGTGTACCATAGTTTGGCAGGTTATTCTGCTGTGGCAATGGGTTGGCGGTGCCTTCCTGCCATGCCTGGCGGATCGTTTGGCCACTGCCAAAAGTTGGTACGGATAATAACCTCCAGCTTCTGAAGCCGTTATTTGGGATATATCTTTCTACGGTTACATTGGTAGCGCCGCTCAGTGTACCATTTACCTGGCCTAAGCTGGCTGTTCCCGTGGCGTCTGATTTAAACGTTACAGACTGGCCGTTGAAATTGGCAGTGGCTGCCACGTCCACTGACAGTGTCCTGGTGGGGTTTACTGTTAGTGTACTGGTAGCTGTCATTGTCAAACTGCCGCTTACGATAAAGTTGGTATTGAGTGTGGCGTTGGCGCCTGCTGCGATGGTTACATTGTCACTACTTGATGGTGGCGCTCCACAACTCCATCTTGCATTGTCGGTCCAGTCGCCGGTACCGGTAAAGGTATTGTTACTAAAATTTTGTGTAACTACAATCTGTGCTGTGGAGGTACAGCCATTTGAACCGGTTACTGTTACTGTATAGGTACCTGCAGCATTGATAGTTTTAGAAGCACCTGAACCTAATCCATTATCCCATAAATAAGATACACCACCAGTTGCAGTTACGCTGATACTTGGTTGTGCACATGTAATGATAGTTGTACCACTGTTATTAGTAATGCCTGCTGTTGGTGTGGTAATATTTTGTGTAACTATAATCTGTGCTGTGGAAGTACAGCCATTTGCACCGGTTACAGTTACTGTATAGGTGCCAGGAACTGTGATGCTTTTTGAAGCGCCACTTCCCAAGCCATTATCCCATGAATAAGAAGCACCACCAGTTGCTGTTACGCTGATGCTTGTTTGTACACAGGTAAGTACTGTTGTAGCGCTGTTGTTGGTTATGCCTGCTGTTGGTACAGGAGATACAGAAAAAGAATAATTAGCCCCAGCATTATCATCATAGCGTAAGGCTCCCATAAAGCGGTCGCTTTCAGAATCTCCATTTATTTGTGCTAATGAACGGGTACTGGTATAAACATAGTAAAACACAGTGCTGCCACAAGTTTGCTGTGGCAGAGTGGCAGACCATGCAGTACCGGAGCCTGTTGCCTGAACAACAGAAGTGCCGGTAGTAAAATCATTAGTAGTGGCACGGTAACGTACATAAACGTTTTCACCAGCAGAAGGTGCAGCACTTGTTGTGATGCTGATAACTGGTTGACTGTTTGAAAACGTAGTGCCGCCATTTGTAACTGTAACGGGCGCATTGGCAGTGTAGCCAACATAATATCTTGCATTAGTGGTTGTATAACCTGCATCATTAAACACAAAAGTATACCGGCCTGCTGTGCTCATATTAAGCCCCATATCGTTGCCTGAATTAAAAGCCGATATATTATTTATTGCGTTTACAGTTCCCTGTCCAACACCGCTGAAAACCCATTTATTTAGAAAACGGTTACTTGATGGCCCTGAAATAAAAAGAAACCCGTTTCCACCACCACCAGGCATGTTAGAATTTAATACATCTCCGCCGGAACTTTGTGCATTATAAGTTTTCATCCATTGGCCCCTGCCATCAGTGGGTGTTCCAGAAGAAACAGAAACCCTTCGGTAAACAGAATTGGCAGCAGCAGCGGAACTGTAACCGTTCATTTGGCCAACTACCTGCACAGGCTCCCCGCTAAAAATGTTTTGAGCCTGCACATTGGTTTGTGTAAGAAGTGCTGTTAAGCACACTCCCAACAGTAGTAATAAATTTTTCATTACTGATTTTTTTTGTTTGGTGAAATTTAGTTTGATTGAATATTGAAAGAAGGGAATTGCAAAATCAGTCTGTGCAGTCAGTTTTTCCATAAGCAAGTTTTAACCTTTTTGAATTTAATATGCCCATACGGGCGGTAACAAAAGCAATCTATAAAAGTTACACTAAAACAATAATAAAGTTTAATGCAACCAAAGGAAATAAAACGTTTTATCAAACAAGAATTGCAAAAAAGCAATACCAGAGATAATTAAAAATGGAGTTTAAACAGGCAACGGCAAGCAAATACTTTTAGCAATCTGAATACAAAAATAGGTAAAAAATTGGAATGCGTACTTTTTACACATAATTTTTATCAACAGCCTGTTAATTGAGTGTTTTCAGTCAAAATTAAAATGAAACCAGAATAAGAAATGGCAGCAATAATGGGCAGAAACAGGAATCGCCTGATTTGCACAAATCCTATGTTTAAACTTAGTACCCTAAAACAAAATTTATAATTAAACAAACAGCATACAGCGTTATAAACAATGTATTGAAAATTACCTTTGACTCTAAAGGGATGCAGCCTATATTTGCTACATGCTAACAATCAGTAACCGTGGCTTGCAGATGCCGCCTTCACCAATACGAAAATTAGTACCCTATGCCGAAGCTGCTAAAAAAAGAGGCACCAAAGTGTATCATCTGAATATCGGGCAGCCCGACATTGTAACACCTGAAATAGCATTGGATGCAGTAAGAAACAGTGATTTTAAAGTACTGGAATACAGTCACAGCGCCGGTAATGAGAGCTACCGTAAAAAACTGGTACAATATTATCACAGGGTTGGCATTGATGTTACGCCTGAACAGATCATTATTACTACCGGTGGCAGCGAAGCCATTTTATTTGGCTTTATGGCCTGTATGGATCCCGGAGATGAAGTGATCATCCCTGAACCTTTTTATGCAAATTATAATGGTTTTGCCATTGAGGCCGGTGTAGTTGTAAAACCCATCACTTCCTCTATTGAAACAGGTTTTTCTTTGCCACCGATCGGGGATTTTGAAAAAGCCATCACAGCAAAAACAAAAGCTATTGTAATCTGCAACCCGAATAACCCAACCGGGTATTTATACAGTGCTTCAGAAATGGAAGTGCTTAAACAGATCATTATAAAACATGACCTTTTTTTATTTGCAGATGAGGCTTACCGTGAGTTTTGTTATGAAGGCACTCATACCAGCGCCATGCATTTAACGGGTGTGGACAATCATGTGGTATTGATGGATACTATCAGCAAACGCTACAGTGCCTGCGGTGGCAGGATAGGCGCTTTTGTCACCAAGAACAAAGAACTGATCAATACCGTAATGAAATTTGCCCAGGCAAGATTAAGCCCACCCAGCTTTGCACAAATTTTAGGTGAAGCAGCAATTGATTTACCTGAAGACTATTTTGACACTACCAAAGCTGAATACAAAAAAGAAGGGATACCATCGTAAAAGGCTGAATGCCATGGACGGTGTTTTTTGTCCTAATCCCGGCGGAGCTTTTTACGCAATGGCAAAACTGCCCATTGATGATGCAGATGTATTTTGTCAATGGCTGCTGGAATCTTTTTCACATAACGGACAAACAGTAATGTTAGCGCCTGCTACTGGCTTTTACAGTACTGCCGGACTGGGCAAACAGGAAGTGCGTTTGGCCTATGTTTTAAATGTTGAAAGCATCAATAAAGCAATGGATTGCCTTGAAGTAGCCCTGCAGCAGTATCCCGGAATAAAAAACTAATACCATATTCTTTTATCAAACAAAGGCAGATTTTATTGATTATCATTTTAATCAGTAAATTAGCCGCTTAATAACCAAAACTGATAAACATGAGAAAAGCATTCATCTGCCTCATCGCATTGATGATTTCTGCAACATTTACATTTGCCCAAACCACTACAGTAAAAGGTAAAGTCACTGACCGCAACGGACAACCTTTAGAAAAAGTTTCCGTAAAAGAAAAGGGAACAAGTGGCGGAACCTTCACTGACAGGGATGGCAACTTTAGCCTGAGCGCAAGTAGCAAAGATGCTGTGCTGGTTTTTTCCGGAGCAGGGCTTACCGAACAGGAAGTAACTGCCAATAGTGGTTATGCTGATGTAACCCTTGCCCCATCTGCCATATTATTAGGTGCTGTTGAAATTGTAGGTACGAGAAGTTTAAAACGTTCTGCTACTGAAACAGCAGTACCAGTTGATATCATTCCCATTTCAAAGATCATGAACACGGTAGGCCAGGTTGATCTTAACCAGGTTCTACAGTATGTAGCACCCTCTTTTAACAGCAACCGCCAGAGCGGATCAGATGGCGCTGACCATGTTGACCCTGCTTCATTGAGAGGTTTAGGGCCAGATCAAACCCTGGTATTGGTAAATGGCAAACGCTGGCACCAATCATCCCTGGTAAATTTATTTGGCAGCCGGGGCCGTGGTAATACAGGTACAGATCTGAATGCAATACCTGCTGCTGCCATTGAAAGAATAGAAATTTTAAGAGATGGTGCAGCCGCACAATATGGTTCTGATGCCATTGCAGGTGTAGTAAATATTATTTTAAAAAGCAGTGTTAACCAGGGAACAGCCAACGTCTCTGCTTCTACTTTTATGACCGGTTATGGTAAGTCGTTGAAAGATGCTGATGGCAATAAGATAATGGACAAGCAAACTGATGGCCTTACCATCAATGCCAATGTGAACTATGGTTTTACATTAAAAAACAATGGCTTCATTAATATTACAGGAGATTACCTGAATAAAGCAAAAACATACAGGTCTAATTTTAAAACACCCAATGAAGATGACCCCCGCCGCAAAGCCGGTGATGGCTCTGTAGAAAATTACAGTTTGTTCTTCAATAGCGGGTTCCCAATAAAAGGCAACACCAGCTTTTATGCATTTGGGGGTATTGGTTACCGTAAAGGAAGTGCTTATGCTTATACAAGGTCTGCAGGCAGTTCAAGAAATGTACCTGCCATTTACCCTGATGGATTCGATCCGTTAATCGGCTCTAAAATTGGTGACAAATCAGTTTCATTTGGCATTAAAACCAAATTCGGTGGATGGAATACTGACTTTAATGCAACATTAGGAAGCAACCGTTTTGAATATGGCGTAAGCAATACGTTGAACACATCGCTTGGCGCTTCTTCTCCTACCAAATTTAAAGCTGGTGGTTTTCAGTTGGCTCAAAACATGTTTGCTGTACACCTGAACAAATCACTTAAGCTATTACAGGGCCTTAACGTTGCTGTGGGTACTGAGATTCGCCAGGATCAGTATAAAATATTTAAAGGCGAGATAGGGTCATACAAACAATATCCTAACCCGGATGATGCTCCAGGCGGCTCACAAGGTTTTCCTGGTTTTCAGCCGGCTGATGAAACAAACAAACAAAGGGTTAACTGGGGTGTATATGCAGATGGTGAACTGGATGTAAATAAACAATGGATGATTAGTGCTGCCACCCGTGTTGAAAAATACAGTGACTTTGGATGGACCGCCAACTGGAAATTAGCTTCCCGTGTTAAGATCACAGAAAAGTTTGCATTGAGAGGCTCTGTAAGCACCGGCTTCAGGGCACCATCATTACCACAGATTAATTTCAGCAATACTTTTACCAATGTAGCTGCTGGTGTTACGTCCGAAGTTGTGATAGCGCCTAACAGTGGTTCACTTGCAAAGTTGGTGGGTATACCTGCATTAAAGCAGGAAACATCTTTAAATGGAAGTTTTGGATTCACCACCAAACCAATCCGTAATTTATCGATCACGGTAGATGGCTACATGGTAAACATTAAAGACAGGGTTGTATTAACCGGTTATTTTGATCAGAGTGATGATGCCATCGGAACCATTTTGCAGGATCTGAATATTGGCTCTGCCCAGTTCTTTACCAATGCAGTTGACACTAAAACAAAAGGGTTGGATATCATTGCGACCTATTCATTCAGGGTAGGTGCCGGTAAACTCAGCACCACCTTCGCAGGAAATTTCAACAAGCTTGAAATCAGCAAAGTAAAAACTGCTTCCGCTCTTTCAGGTAAAGAAGACATCTACTTCTCACTAAGAGAAAAATATTTTTTACAGGCATCTGCTCCTAACCACAAACTCAGTTTTGGTTTTGAGTACAAGCTCAATAATTTTACTACCAATTTAAGGTTTACCAATTTTGCAGCGATCGACCTGATTGACTACGATCCGAAACTGGAGCATTTTAAGGCAAGAACAGTAACTGATCTTTCATTCTCTTACTTAGCAAATGAAAAAATAACCATCACTGTTGGAGGTGCCAATATTTTTGATGTGTATCCTGAGTTCCGTGCTGATCCGGGTTTAACTGAAACCGGCACCAGGTTTGAAGCGCTTCAAATGGGCATGGGTGGCGCTATGTACTTTGCAAAAGTTGGTATAAAGTTTTAAGATAATTTATTTAAGAATAAAAAAGAGGCTGCGTGATGCAGCCTCTTTTTTTGTGTCCGCAGGCTGGCTAAAGAGAATTAAGAAATAGAAAAAATGCTTCCAAAGACTTAAAAAAATTGGAAGTATGAGGACATCATTTACGTTTTGAAAAAGCTCCAGATTGGTATTCAGGTGAAAGGATCGATTATTTTTTGCAAAAGAAAAATGACAGAACAAGTTAGCAACGATGCTGCTATGAAAAACTGAAATTGGAACAATAAATAGACTACAGGATTGACAAATGATAAAAATAACAGCCGAGTTCCCTTAACTTGCAGACCAATTTTATCTAATACAAGCTTTGATGATCAAACCGGCTCCACAAAATCCTGGAGAACCACGAGGCAACCTTTCTCTTCCTTTTTCAGTCATACTCCAAATGGCCATAGAGGGAGATGAGAAGGCATTCAGGGATATCTATACCATGCTATCAGGGAAAATGTACAGCCTTTGTGTACGTTATACCGGCAATACCAACGATGCTGACGATGTATTCCAGGAAGGGCTTATCAGGCTGTACAGGAACCTTAATAAATTCCAGGGCACCGGATCCTTTGAAGGATGGGCAAGGAGAATTTTTGTAAACAGCTGCCTGGATTATTTAAAGCAAAGACAAAAACTAGTATATACAGAGCTTTCTGACAATAACGACGTACCGACATCTGAATTAAGCGGCATTGATAAAGTGACAAAGGATGACCTGCTTAAGTTAATTCAACAATTACCAGGCGGTTACCGTTTAATTGTAAATCTCTATTTGGTAGAGGGCTACAATCACAAAGAAATTGGTGAAATGCTGGGTATCTCGGAAGGTACCAGTAAATCGCAATTGAGCAGGGCCAGGGTGATTTTGCAGAAACATATTTTAGAACTCAATGGCTGACAACAGCAACAACATATTAAAACAATTACAGCAGCTGGAGATACTACCGCCTGCCGGAGCTTTTGAAAAGGCATGGCAGGCTATTGTACAAAATGAACTGGCCGCCGAAGGAGATATTGCTGATGCTGAAAGAATAATATTCGCCCGGTTGCAGGAGCATGAGTTGGCTGCTCCACCACTTGATTTTAGCCGAATTCATAAAACTACAGAACAAAAAATAAACAGGATAATTCCTGTTTATTGGTTAAGGGCCGCTGCAGTGTTACTACTGGTTGCTGCCGGAAGTATTCTTTACTTTTCAGTATTTCGTAAAAATGAAAATTCACCCGCCCATTATGCTGGTACTGGAATGGTTAAAGATTCAGCTGGTGAAATTGCAAAGAACGATACTGCTGATTCGGCAAGCAGACAGACTGCTTCGGTAAACACAACGCCTGCTGTTGTTGCAACAGAAGTTCAGCAGAAAAAAACAATCGCTAATAATTTTGTAAACAAAACGAAAAGAAACGCCAATGCTAATTTCAGCAGCGGCGAAGGTCAGTTGTATGAAAATGATGTGTTGCTTACACTGGTGAATTACAAAAGCCAGGACTGGGAAGCTTTTTTCACCAAAGCTGTTACTGAAAAAAGAATCACCCTCAATAAATATTCTTACCACAACCTATCAGACAAAATGGTGGAACTGCTGCAGGAAACTTACCTGACAAAAAACAACGGTAAGCCAGCAAGAAAGGCCAGGAAGACAAGCAGGAAATTTGAGAAATGGAGAAAGAAGGATGAAAAGTATTTTGACAAGTACCTTCAAAAAAATCCTGCAGACATCATTGACCTTTCTGAATTTATCCTGAAAAAAAATTAATTGTCATGAGAATAAAATCGTCATTGGCATTGCTGTTGTTTGCAGTTACAGTGCAGTTTATATTCAACCAGTCATTTGCACAGATTAAGCCTGTCAATACTGCGATCGTTTACAATATTGTTGTTACAAAAAACAAACATACCGGCGGATTAGAGGAGACTTATAATGGTGGTACAAAAGCTATTTTCGTCAGCAATAAAAAAGCGAGGATAAGACTGGTATCACTGATGCGGATACAAAGTATCTTTTTTGACTATGATGAAGCACAACTGAAAAAAACTACCATCATCAAAGAATCGGGTAAAAAAAAATACCTGTTTCGGTTAACGCCTGCCGAATGGAAATTGTACAACAAAAAATATGACAGCCTTGTATGTGATACCAGCTTTACCGATTCTATGGTTGTTGCAGGCTATCCCTGCAGAAAAGCTGTGATTACTTTAGAAGATGAAAAGCAAGTGAATGTTTTCTATACGGACAGTATTCATTCAGTGAACGCCTTTATAGAACCTTTATTCCGTTGCATTCCGGGCACTGTATTGCAGTATGAATTTTCCTCAAAAAAAGGAACAGTATTATTTAAAGCATCGGAAGTTAGCAATCATTACATAGAACCAAAAATATTTACGATCCCCTCCAAAAACGTTGCAGTAAGAAAATACTACCCTAACAAAAAAGCCAGGCGGGAGGCAGAAGTAACAACTGAAGAAGATCAGTGATCTTTTGAAAAACGCATGATATTTCTTTTCAGCCCCCACAATCCCATTGAAAGTTTACTGCGCCTTAATAAAGAGAGAAAGAAACCTGTTATGATCAGCAGGTCAGTTCCCTGTTTGTATTCAGGAATGGCAATTACTCCGCTATTCCGTTGCTGTGCAAGATTATCGATGGCTTCCATCACATTTTCATTTTCCAGCATCCATTTCCAATGCAGTGAAAAAAAAATATCGGCTTGCCAAACAAATTTTTCTCCGGTTGCAAATGCAAATTTTACTGAAGGAAGTAGAGGTGAAAGAAATGGCAATTTAATAATACCAATATGATCTTTACTTATTTCATCAACCACAATGATTGAAGTGCAAAGTGATTTTTTTTTTGAAAAAGAATACAACCTGTCGTTGATGATTGCATACACAGGCCATCGGCCTGATAAGGGTTTTTGAATATTACCTACCAGCCTGTCGTTAAGATAAACAGAGAACAGATTATCAGCATAAGATATCCTGTAATGCCAGGCCTGGAGAAAACTCTTTGTCATACAGCAGCATATAAAGTGAATAACAGGATACTATCCTCCCGGTTATCAGTTGTTATAATAACTAAGTAACCCAATTACGGGCGGAAGATTGTAAGTAAAACAAAAAGGTTGCATATGTAACAAAATGATTCCGTTAACTGATATCATGTACTGTAAGAAAAAGATTTTACCGGAGTGACTGGCATTTTTTACTGGCTGCGGCCAGTTATGTTTTGCAATAACAAATAGATAATACTTAACAACAAACAGGCAGCGCAAATTAACCACCACAAAATATTATATCCGAGATGTTCTGCAATTTGTCCCCCGGCCAATGGGCCAACAATTTGAGCCATTGACCATGCAACCGTAAACAGCCCTGCATATTGACCACGGTTATTGTTTTCTGTTCTTGCTATCCAGTAAGAATTCATAAATGGCATGGAGAGCATTTCGCCAAACGTAACAACCAGCATTGATAAGAAAGCAACAACGGCCCCGCTAAAGAAATCTACATTGAGCATTGCATAAGATAAGCCTACCAATAACACTCCGATGGCTATATAATGCAAATGTGGCCTCCTCCCTTCTAATCGAAATACAATTACCATTTCAACCAATGCGATCAGCAGGCCATTAAAAGCCATGATCAATCCAATCAATGATTCAGATAAATGCAACTGTGTTTTGTAATACACAGGCAGTATAGTAAACATCTGGAAAAAGCAAATGGCAAATAATACCTGTAGCGCTACAAAAAATAAATACACATAATCGCTGTAAACAGATTTTACAGTTCTTGTTTTTGTTTCCGCTTTTTGCTGCGTGGCAGCATTTTTGGAAGGGGCCAATACATTGTACAATAAAATGGCGGCAGCAATATTGGTAAAGCCATCTACCCAAAATAATAATTGATAATTGTGGCCGGCGATAAAACCACCCAATGCACCGCCAATTGCCCAGCCAAGGTTTACCGCAAGCCTGTTAAGTGAGTACGACCGGGTTCTGTTTTCTGCTTTGCTGTAATGTGCAATGGCTACGGAATTTGCCGGGCGGAATGCTTCGTTGACCATGCTGAGAAAAAAAGAAGTGATGCAAATTGCATTGTAACTTTTCATTTGCCCCATTACCAGAAACATAACACCACCACCCAGCAGAGTGAATAACTGCACATAATAATAACCAAGTTTATCAGTGATTTTGCCTCCCAGCAAGGAACCGGCAATAGAGCCAGCACCAAATAAACTCATCACAAATGCAGCCTTGCCAATTCCTACATGTATGTACTGTGTCATATACATCGTCATAAAAGGAACCACCATGGTGCCGCTCCTGTTAACAAGCATCACAAGCGACAACCACCAGGTGCTTGGAGACAAGCCATTGTAAGCGTTGAAATATAATTTAGTTGCTGCTTTGATCATGATAGCAATAAAGATAGTTTACCGGGAGAGATATCTGATTGGAAAAATAAGGCGCAGGATAGCCTTTAAAAAATAATCCCCACGGAGAACCGTAGGGGATTTAAAGTATAGCCATGAAAAACAATCTTTGCTATTATAAGCTAGTCTTTTTTTCGTAACGTTTTTTAAACTTGTCAATACGTCCAGCTGTATCAACCAATACATTTTTACCTGTATAGAAAGGATGAGATGTATTTGATATCTCCAACTTGATCAACGGGTATTCATTACCATCTTCCCATTTTACTGTTTCTTTTGATTCAGCAGTTGAACGGCTTAAGAACTGGTAGCCATTACTCATGTCTTTAAACACAACGAAACGGTAATTTTTTGGATGCAAATCTTTTTTCATAATTGTAAAAGTTTGTGCATGGATTTTGCCATGCTAATTTTAAAGACCGCAAAAGTAGACGTTTTCAACTTATTTACAAAGTTTTAATTGCTTCTTTTCTAACATCCCAATTCAAATATAAAAACAATATTTTATTAAAAAGGTTTGTAGCAATATTGAAAATAAACTGTTAATAACCAATGGGGATAAGGTGTTAACCTGGCAGCAAAGCTAACTTTTCATATTGACCGTTTGCAGGGCAATTCCCAGGTTCCAGCCCCTGGAAGCCTGGATCACATCCTGCAAGTCATCAATCTTTTTGCCCGTTATCCTGATAATATCGTCCATAATGGCCGCCTGTACCTTTAAACCGCCGTCTTTGATTAATTTTACGATCTTTTTGGCATCTTCCTGCTTGATGCCATTTCTTACAGGCACTTCCCTTTTTACTACCTTGCCGCTTTGATAGGGTTCCTTACTCAAGTCATATATCTCAGCTGCCAACCCCTGTTTCATGCTTCGGTTGATCATTACGTCCACGATCTGCTCAATTTTCATCTCACTGTCAGCTTCCAGGTTTACCTTAAATTCCTTTTTATTAAGGTCTATTACTACGTGGCTGCCCTTGAAATCAAAACGGTTTGTTATCTCCTTGTTTACGGTATTGATCGCATTATCCAAGGTTTGCAGATCTACTTTGCTGGTGAAGTCGAAGGATGGCATAAAATTGTTTTAGTGGATGAATCTGGTCGCTAACACAAATATAAAAAACTTATTCTTTGGCCTGCTTTCTCAGCAAAACAAAAATGATGATCAAAACACCTGCAATAGCCAAAGTACAGGATATTAACTCTGCCTGTGTAAGTTTAATACCAAGGAAATACATCTGGTTATTTACCCGGATCTTTTCGATCAGGAAACGCTCGGCACCATTCAGCACCAGGTAAATCCCAGTCATCAGTCCAGCGACTTTTATACGTTTTCTTATTGACCAAAGCACCAAAAATAGAAGGGTGCAAACAACGGTTTCATAAAACGGAGTTGGAAAAACAGGAATGGGCAATGCCCGGTTATGCTCATCTTGAATGCTCTCTATCTTAATGCCATCTTTATTTACGTTTTGAGGATAGCTGTAAGCCACCATCCATATGGGCAGATAAGCCGGGGCTTTCACAAATTTGTGAGGAACCTTATCGAGGCTTTCACTTTTACGATCAGTTATTCTTAATGGCCTGGGTGAACCGGGGTCCTGCACTTCGCCATACAAAAAATAGGATTGGTATTTCGTAAGCCGGGATTCAAATTCACCGGGCTTGGCTTCCACCGATTTGCCGTTGGCATCCGTTATGTAAGCACTGTTATAAATACCCCAGTCTCCATCTCCCGAAACCTGGCAACCAATACGTCCAACAGCATACGCTATCAACAAGGCGGGGGTTGCGGCATCAATCAAATGAATCAACCGGATATTTTTTTTGTAGCCATAAAAACAAATGGCAACTGCAGCCAGGATGAGGCCTCCGTAAAAAGTCAATCCCCCGGCTGAAAATAACCTGTCTATTGGATGCTCAATAAAATCATCCCAGTTTTCGAAGCAGTCAAACAATTTTGCTCCAATGATCCCGAATATCAAACCAATCACAATAATATCACCAACCCTGTCATGCGGCCAGATTCTGACAGAACGCTGCTCGGGTTCTTTAGTTTTTTGCTTTTCCTTTTCCCACCATTTTAGCCCTGCCAGCAACAGCCCTACCAGGGTACCAGCAACAAAATTGCCCTGGGAAGAAAAAATATACTCCTGTGGATTTACATCTTCCGGCTTATTCATAACAAGGCCTATCAACTTATAACCAAACAAAAAGCCAGTAATAAAATTGATGAGCAATTCCAGGAAGGTAGCAGGCTTGCCAACAGTTATAAACTCTTCTCTTGGTAATAGCAGCGCCTGTTTTTCTTTCCTTCTCAACTCACTTGACAATACGATGGCAGCAGCAATAAACCCCATCGCTACCATAAATCCAAACGTATTGAGGAAACTCAAGGGCTTCCATTCTACACCAAACCAGTCTTTAAAAACATAATATAAATTGGGATACATATACCGGTGATAAGTTAACAATTATGTGTGCTGCAAGTTATACCAATTCAGCATGAAAATAACAGCAGCTTTTTAGTACTTAAAATGTCTGCTGTGTACAACCTGGCGCCGGGCATAAAAAATCCCGTAGCAAATGCTACAGGATGTACTTAATAACCCATCAATCTTAAAAAATCAATTACAATATTGTTCAAAAGCACCAATCAGATTTTCGGCTATCATTGCTGCACTTCTACCCTCAATATTGTGCCTTTCAATAAAGTGAACCAACTGGCCATCTTTAAATAAAGCAATAGAAGGAGATGACGGAGGATAAGGTAATAAATGTTCCCTGATCTTTTTAACTGCATCTACATCAAAGCCTGCAAAGCTGGTAGTTAAGTGGTCAGGTTTTTTGGTGCTGTTCTGGACCGCCATTAAAACACCGGGCCTTGCAGTACCGGCACTGCAGCCACAAACAGAATTGATTACTACCAAAGTAGTTCCCTGTTCTGTTATTTTAGACTCAACATCAGAAGCACTTAACATTTCTGAGAAACCATTCTCAGTTAATTCTTCTTTCATTGGTATCACAATTTCTGCTGGATACATAGTTTATAAGATTTGTTTGAGGGGCAAAATTACAAACATGCATTGAATTAAGCATTCAAGTTTTTCGATGTGTTGATAAAATAAATGAAACTGGTATGCAAGCTTTCATTTGGGCTTGGGTTGGTAATATTAAATGGTAAATAAAGGTTCAAAAAGAGACATTAAGTCATTTTTGGAATTACAAAAGAGACACTATGGCGCACATCATGGGTCATAGCAGACATTCGTTCTTGAAAAAAGCTCTGGAATGCCTTTTGACAATACTACCATGAAAACAAAAATCAATAACAAAAAAAATTATACCTATGACACTGGTAAAAGTAAACAACCCGATCACTAAAACATTTGATGGTCTTTTGAATGACCTTTTTAATGAAATGCCTTCATTGGACAAAAATTTAAGAGAAGAAGCATTTGGGTTTCCTCCTGTAAACATTACTGAAGCAGTCGGCGCCTATCATATTGAAGTAGCTGCCCCGGGAATGGAGAAAACAGATTTTAACCTGAAACTGGATGGCAACCTGTTAACCATCAGCGCAGAGAAAAAACAGGAAACAAAAGATGAAAATGCAAAAGCTATCCGAAGGGAATTTAACTACCGTTCATTCAAACGCAGCTTTACGCTGGATGAAAAGATCAATGCTGCAAACATTGCAGCTAAATATGAAAATGGCGTATTGAAAGTAGAACTTCCCAAGAAAGAAGAAGTGAAAGCTGTGGCAAAAGAAATTACGATTGCTTAACAGCAATTTTTAAAAAACATACAGTTGGTTTTGATAATAAGCCGCCCTGTTTTTACAGGATGGCTTTTTTATTTGACCTAATAACCCAATATCTTCAACATACTTTGAGCTGATTGCTCTTTTGCATACACCCAATCAACCAGTTTACCGTTTTTATCATGCCCGATAATGATGTGCTTTGGAGAAGGAATCAAACAATGCTTGATGCCTCCATAGCCGCTGATCTGGTCCTGGTAAGCGCCGGTATGAAAGAAGCCTACATATAAAGGTTCGCCCCCGGCAGTAAGCTTTGGAAGAAATACTTCGTTAATATGTTCTTCACTGTCATAATAATCATGACTGTCGCAGGTGATACCACCCAGGGTTACCCGTTGGTATTCATCTTCCCATTTATTGATTGGCAACATTAAAAACTTTTCTCCAATACCCCAGGTGTCGGGCAAAGTAGTGATGAATGATGAATCTATCATGTACCAGATCTCCCTATCATTCTGCTGCTTTTCTCCTACTACACTATAAATATGTGCCATGCTTTCACCAACAGTATAACTGCCGAACTCTGTAAAAATATCCGGCATTGGCACTTTGTTTTTTGCACAGGCCACTTTTATGTTACGCACAATTTCATTGATCATGAATTGATAATCATATTCAAAACCAAGTGAGTGTTTAATAGGGAAACCACCGCCGATATTGATTGAATCCAACTCAGGGCAAATCTTTTTTAGCTGGCAGTACAAATTGATCACCTTGTTCAATTCACTCCAGTAATAAATATCATCTTTTATGCCTTTATTTAAAAAAATGTGCAGCATCTTTAACTGGAACTTGTGTTCGTAGCCTTCAATCTGATCTACATAAAATTCCAGTATATCTTTTGCCCGCATGCCAAGGCGTGAGGTATAAAAAGGGAAATTAGGTTCTTCTTCTGCAGCTACTCTAATGCCCAGTTTAAAAGTGCCTTTTACATTACGGTAGGCTTTGAGTTCCTCTTTGTTATCAAGTACCGGAATTACATTTTTAAACCCAGTGTTAAGGAGTTTTGAGATGCGGCTTGTGTAAGGCTTTTGTTTAAAACCATTGCAGATAATGTATGTTTCTTTATTTATCTTACGGCGGCTGTATAGTTTATTGATAATGTCTATATCATAAGCATAAGAAGTTTCCAGGTGAATCTCATTCTTCAAAGCTTCTTCCACAATAAATGAAAAGTGAGAGCTTTTTGTACAGTAGCAATAATTATATTTACCTGCGTACTTGTGCTTCTTAAATGCATTGGCAAACATCTTCTTTGCCTTATTTATCTGCATGCCAATTTTTGGAAGGTAAGTTAGTTTAAGGGGCGTGCCATATTTATCAATTAATGCCTTTATATCCTGGTTGTTGTACCGGAGGTAGGAATCTTCAACTTTAAAATCTTCTTGTGGAAAGTTGAAAGTTTGGTCAACCAGGTCGGCGTAAGAGTTGTTCATTTGGCTCATGTGCAAAACAGATTTTTAAATATTTGCAAATGTAACAGATTGATAAATGCTGGGGCCATTTTTTTTGAACATGAAAAAACCGGGTATGAGACTTTCATACCCGGTTTTCAAATATTTGAAAAGGAAATTGCTTACTTCACTTTTGCAACCAGGCTCTTAAAACTTTCTGGTTCGTTCATTGCAAGATCAGCCAACACCTTACGGTTGATGTCGATATTGTTAGCTGCTAACTTGTGGATGAATTCGCTGTAGGTCAATCCTTCTTCCCTTACAGCAGCATTGATACGGGCAATCCATAACCTGCGGTAATCTCTCTTCTTAATTTTACGGCCAACGTAAGCATACGTTAAACCCTTTTCCATTACGTTTTTGGCAACGGTGTATACATTCTTGCGCTTACCATAATAACCTTTGGCAGCTTTTAAAATTCTTTTGCGGCGTGCCCTTGATGCGACTGCATTTTTTGAACGTGGCATATCTTAATGTTTTTAATTGTTAATGTTGAATTGTGTAAAGAAACCGGCGATTAACCCCTAAGGCGCAATAAACGCATTACAAAAGCCTGCTGGGTAGGATGAACCATGCCATCTTTACGCATACCACGTTTGCGTTTGGTTGATTTCTTTGTTAAGATGTGACGTTTGAAAGGTTTTTGGTAGGTAATTAAGCCTGTGGCGGTTACCTTGAAGCGCTTCTTGGCGCTTGAGTTTGTTTTAACTTTTGGCATTGTATAACTTATAATAGTTACTCCCTGCTGGCGCCCCGAACAGACGGAGACTTATGGAGCCATGTGGGAAATGTCTGAAAAAGAAATTTCTTTTTCGGGCGGCGAAGGTAAGGGAAAACAGGGGAAATACAGGTAATTAAGGGTTCTTTTTTTAAGAGAAGGATATATTCCTGGGGAAACTCCTTAAAACAAAAGAGGGAACTTTTCAGTTCCCTCTTTTTATAATCAATTACTTATCAGAAGCTTTTGCCTTTTTCTGGCTCTTTGGTGCAAACATTACCTGCATCCTTTTGCCTTCCATTTTCGGCAAGCCTTCTAATGCGCCTACATCTTTTAATTTATCTGCCAGTTTCAGCAGCAATAACTCTCCCCTTTCTTTAAACATAATGGCCCTTCCTTTGAATTGCACATGCGCTTTCACCTTATTTCCATCCTGTAAAAATTTCTCTGCATGCTTGCATTTAAATTCAAAATCATGATCATCCGTATTGGGCGTAAAACGAACTTCTTTTACTTCACTCGTTTTTGATTTCGCCTTCATCTCTTTCTTCTTCTTCTTCTCATCGTACAAAAACTTATTATAGTCAATTACTTTACACACCGGTGGGACCGCACCCGGTGAAATTTCCACCAGGTCAAGCTGCAGATCCTGCGCCATTTTGAGTGCATCGGCTGTAGGATAAACACCAATGGTGATATTTTCGCCTACTAATCTTACTTCCGGTACCCTGATCATATGATTGGTACGATGTTCCTGCTGCTGTTCTTTTCTAAAGCGGGGGTTGAATGCGCCACGGGGTGGCCTTGGAGGGAATGCCATATTTTATTTTCCTGCTGCCTGCACCCGGCTTATGCAAACTTTACAGGCAAAGTGTTTTTTATTTTTAAATAAATCCCGGTGTTCTGAATTATTAAAAGGTTCTTGTTAATGGAACCACAGTTACTGTGTAAATATAGCTTTTTTATTCAATTGCCTTTTTACTTTTTACTTCTTCATTTACCAGAGCAATGAATTCATCGATGGTCTGTACCCCGATATCTCCTTTGCCCTGCCTGCGAACTGCAACTTTACCTTCATTCATTTCCTTTTCACCTATCACCAGCATCAATGGCACTCTTTCCAGTTCTGTATCCCTGATCTTTTTACCAATCTTTTCATTGCGGTCGTCAATTTCACCCCTCACTTCTGCTGCTTTCAATTGCTGCAATACTGTTTCACAATATGGAAGGAATTTATCGCTGATGGGCAACAGTTTAACTTGGGTTGGCGCTAACCACAACGGGAATTTACCGGCGCAATGTTCGATCAAAACGGCAATAAAACGCTCCATACTTCAGAACGGCGCCCTGTGGATCATTACCGGCCTGTGTTTGGCATTGTCTTCCCCAATATAGGTAAGATCAAATCTTTCCGGCAAATTATAATCTACCTGGATGGTGCCCAGTTGCCATTTCCGGCCGATAGCATCTCTTACCATAAAGTCCAGTTTGGGACCATAGAACGCAGCTTCACCATATTCCACCACGGTAGTCAGATTCTTTTCTGCTGCCGCTTCAATAATAGCCTGTTCTGCTAATGCCCAATTTTCATCGGAGCCAATGTATTTTGCCCTGTCTTCTTTATCCCTCAAAGATATCTGTGCGGTATAATCGGTAAAGCTGAGAGAAGCCAGCACATACAGTACCATGTCAATCACTTTCTTGAACTCATCCTTTACCTGGTTGGGCATGCAAAACAAGTGAGCATCATCCTGGGTAAATCCACGAACTCTTGTAAGACCATGCAGCTCTCCGTGCTGTTCATAACGATACACGGTACCAAATTCTGCCAAACGTAAAGGCAGGTCTTTGTAACTGCGTGGCGACGTTTTATAAATTTCACAGTGATGAGGGCAGTTCATTGGTTTTAAAAAGAACTCTTCTCCTTCCTGTGGTGTTTTGATCGGCTGGAAACTGTCTTTGCCATATTTTTCATAGTGGCCGGAAGTAACATATAAATTTTTGTGCCCTATATGCGGTGTAACTACCGGCAGATAGCCCGTTTCAATCTGCGCTTTTTGTAAGAACTGCTGTAATCTTTCTCTCAGCATAGCACCCTTGGGCAACCACAGAGGCAGGCCCATTCCCACTTTTTCGGAAAATGCAAACAGTTCTAATTCTTTACCCAGTTTACGATGATCTCGTTTCCTGGCTTCCTCCAGCAACACCAGATGTTCGTCCAGTTCTTTTTGAGAAGGGAATGTAACCCCATAGATACGGGTAAGCATTTTATTCTTCTCATCGTTCAGCCAGTAAGCGCCGGCAATATTAGTGAGCTTAATTGCCTTAATAAAACCTGTATTGGGAATGTGCGGCCCACGGCAGAGATCCGTAAAACCACCCTGTGTATAAAAAGTAATTTCCCCATCATTCAACCGGTCGATGATCTCTAATTTATAGGGGTCGCCTTTTTCGGTAAAATATTTTACAGCAGCAGGCTTGCTCACCTCTTTTCTCTCATACACCGAATTATTCTTTGCCAATTCCAGCATCTTCTTTTCAATCCTTGCAAGGTCATCTTCACCGATGTTTTGCCCGTTAAAGTCCACATCATAGTAAAAGCCCTTTTCGCCAGGAGGGCCATAACCAAACTTTACACCAGGGTAATAAAACTCCAGTGCCTCAGCCATCAGGTGGGCAGATGAATGCCAGAAAGTTTCCTTTCCATCTGTTTCATTCCAGGTAAGCAATTGCAGCGATGCATCCATATTGATTGGCCTGGAGGCATCCCATACTGCATCATTTACTTTTGCTGCCAGTACTTTCCTGGCAAGTCCTTCGCTGATAGACTTTGCAATATCCATTGCAGAAGTTCCCTGGGGATATTCCCTTACCGCACCATCCGGAAGTGTTATTTTAATCATGTCCAATGTATCTATTCCTTTAATTTTGAGCAGCAAATTTAACGAACTCTTGGCGAAGGAAAAATATATCTCAAATAACTTTGCTGCTATTGTTTGTTATTATTTTATAACTTTTATTCTGACTGACTAAAAAGCGATTGGAGCAATGAAAAAAATTATACTTACTGCAATCTTTTATTTTACAGCCATCAGCATTTTTTCCCAAAAGATCAATGGGCAATGGAGAGGGTATTTTGACAGCAAGGGAGATATAGTACAAAGCAACTATGACAATACGGAATATGTGCTGGAACTGGAGATCAACGGAACAGTAGTAACCGGGTTTTCTTATTCTTATTTCCAGGGACGCAAATATTATGTGATCTGCAACCTGAAGGGTACTTACTATCCCAATAGCAAAAGCATAAAAGTGATCGAAATGGGGAAGGTAAAAGGTAATACCCCTCCGGATTTTCAGGATTGCTTCCAGATACATTATTTAACTTATGAAAAAGAAGGCAAGCTGGAAAAACTTGTCGGCAGGTGGGTAACAGCCCCCGGGCAAACATCTTCCTGCGGCGATGGCACTACTACCCTTACAAGGAGGACCCTGGATAAAAGCCTATCAAAATTCAATAAACAAAGCACCCGGCAACCCCTTGCCAAAAAAGCTACCCCGAAAACAAATAAAACAATCGCAAAAAGCAGTCTAAAACCTGTAACGCCTAAAACGAAAACAGCAAAAGTTCCAGTAAAACCAAAAGCCAATCATGCACCTGTAATTGTGAAGGCAGAACCAGCTAAAAAGGAGCCGCAAAAAGTGGAATTACCCGAAATAAAAAAATCTGAGGTCAATGATATAAGGACAGATATTAATTTTGAAAAAAGAAAAGCGGATGTTTTAAAGACGATACAGATAGAGAGTGAGACATTTAAAGTAGACCTTTATGATAATGGAGAAGTGGATGGAGACAGTATCTCCCTGTTTTATAATAGCCGGTTAATCCTATCGCATAAAAGACTGAGTGAAAAGCCAATAACACTTACATTAGATGTTACCACCAGTACTGCTGTCAATGAGCTGACGATGTACGCAGAAAACCTTGGGGAAATCCCCCCTAATACAGCATTAATGGTGATAACAGACGGGGAAAAGCGGTATGAAGTCAGGATATCCTCCGACCTGAAAAACAGCGGCACCATAAGGTTTATCCACAAAGGGAAAACACCACAATAATTCAAGCGGCAAAACGTTTTATTGGGGTAAATTCAAAAACTTAATCCGTGAAAAAAACTTTACTCCCACAAATGGCTGTATTAGCAATTGTTTTTGCGGCCACCCTCAGCAGTTGCAGTAAAAAGGGCATTAAAGACCCCGTTACACTTGATAAAGCAGCTGGTAAATGGAGCATCAATGCCATCAGGCACCAGATTTACACCGGTTCATCCACCCCGGAGGACAGTACTGTTCCCTGGCGTCCAAATCCTGAAAACTTTGTAATATTCGATGGTGTTTCCGCCTTTCAATATGCTTTTAATGGCTCTTCTACCATTAACGGAATTTACTCCTTTATCGGTCAAGACTCTATCAGCATTAACCTGGATGGAGAAAATAACCGCTGGAAAATATTATTGCTGACACCTACTAATTTCAACATCGAAAGAACTTCAGATAATTTACATGACTTTCCCGGCGCAACGGTGGTAACATACCAATCTTTTGTACGCTGATTTAATCCCTACCTTACCTGAATTAAAATACCCATGATGGGTATTTTTTATTAAATCAACCTGCTAAAATTTAAAATTGAATGTAACGGCTGGTATTATCGGGAAGATACTCACCTGTTTTGCCTGTACTTTTAAATTGTTGTTTGCCAAAGAGCCTTCCTGGTCAAAATAAATGAAGTACGGGTTTTTACGATTGTATACATTGTAAATACTGAACACCCATTCTGATTGCCATTTTTTCCGTGTCTCATTTCTTTTGGGAGAATTAATCGCAGCAAAGTCAAGGCGGTGATAGGCAGGAAGCCGGTATTCATTAATACGGCTATACTCCTGTGTTAGTACGCCATTGATAAAATAAAAACGCTGTGGAAGTGTAGCTGCATTGCCGCTGCCATAAACAAAAGTAGCAGACAATTTCCAGCGCTTGTTCAACTGGTACAATGCTACAATGCTCATATCATTTCTACGGTCATATTTAGCCGGATATTTTTCTCCGAAGTTCAGATCAGGAAACTGTCTCCAGGTCCAGCTTAATGTATATCCAATCCAGCCCGTTAATTTCCCTTTTGTTTTATTCACAAAAAACTCAGCACCATAACTCCAGCCTTTCCCAAATACAAAAGAGTTCTCAGTATCTTCGAGCGTATTGGGTGTATAGCCCTCCTGGTATTCAATCTGATTCTGCATGCTTTTGTAATACAGCTCTACAGATGTCTCAAACATATTGTCCTTGAAATTTTTAAACAGCCCGGCAGCATACAACCAGCTTATCTGTGGCTTTACCCTGAATGTGCTGGGCACCCAAAGATCGGTTGGCAACGTAGTGCCTGCATTACTCACTAAATGAGTGTACTGTAAGTTACGGGTAACAGATGCTTTCACCGAAGTTTCATCATTCAATGCATAGCGGATGGTTAACCTTGGTTCCAGTCCACCATAATATTTTACGGTCTCCCCTTTTTTAAATACGGTACTATCGGTGCGGTTGCCATTAACATCTGTAGTATAAATTTTATATTCCCCCGTTTGCCTGAACCAGCTGTAGCGGATACCTGCATTGATCTTTACTTTATCGTTGATCTCCCAGTCATCCTGGAAATACAGTGCACCTTCCTGTGCAGTTTTACTCTGGGCATTCAATGGTTTGAATTGTATGGTATCCTGTGAACCGCTCACAACTGAGGGTGTGTATTTGTGAAAAGTAATGGAGCCGCCAAATTTTACTTTGTGGCCAGTGAAAGGATACAGGTCAAAATCCTGTTTTAAATTAATATCCCTGATGCCCGATGCCAGTTTTACTTTGAAATTATTTTGAGCGGCATCAAAGGTGAAATTATATTTATTGAATACTGCAGTGGTATTTCCAAATAAGCGTTTATTAAAAACATGATTGTAACGAACGGTACCGGTTGCGTTGCCCCAGGGAATATTTACATCCAGGCTGCGTTTACCATTTACAAAATCAAATACATCCCTGCCAAAATATCCACTTATATAAAGCCTGTCTTTTTCTGAAAACTTATAATTCATTTTCGCATTCAGGTCGTAAAAATAATAACCGGAACCATAGAACTCACTGGTCTTTTTAATAAAAGGTTTGGCCAGTGCGTCCACATAGGTACGCCTTGCAGAAATGATAAAAGATGCTTTGTCTTTTTTGAGGGGACCCTGTAGGGAAATCCTGGAAGCAATCAATCCAATGCCGCCATCTACCTGTATCTTTTTATCGTTCCCTTCTTTCATGGCGATATCAAGTACACTGGAAAGCCTGCCGCCATATTGAGCCGGTATACCGCCTTTGATCAGTGAAACATTTTTAATGGCATCTGCATTAAAAATGGAAAAGAAACCAAAAAGGTGTCCCGTGTTATAAACAATAGCATCGTCCAGCAAAATTAAATTCTGATCAGGACCGCCGCCACGTACATAAATGCCGGCGCTTCCTTCGCCTGCATTGCGAACCCCGGGCAGTAGCTGTACTGTTTTCAACAAGTCAACTTCTCCCAAAAAAGCCGGTATCGATTTGATCTGTTCAATGGGCAATACAAATTTTCCCATCTGTGCATTTTTCACATTCACATCCCTTTTCCTGGAGGTGATCACCACTTCATCCAATGCCGTTCGGGGAGTAAGATCAAAATTGAGTTGTATATCACTGGTAAGTTTAATTTCCTTTACCACTGGCTGGTAACCTGCATAAGAACCTATCAGGGTGTAATTACCCTCCGTAAGTGTGAGTGAATAAAAACCAAACTGGTTGGTGCTGACCCCTTTTGTCTGGCCCTTCACCGAAATGGTTGCACCAATTAGGGTTTCACCATTCTTAGCGTCCTTTGCATAGCCACTAAGGGTGAATTTCTTCTGTGCAAATGCGGCTACAGGGAATAATAGAAGTATGGATAATACAATACGAATGTGCATAGGGAATATTGAGAACTGTCTTGGATGAAACAACTTCAAAATTTATTTTTGTATTAAATAATTATTGTGCTTTAATGGTATCCTGTATTTCACCACACTGTTTGTATGCAGGATCATTTTTACCCAGGTATGGATTTACCACCGCTTCAGTTTCACTGATCCAGTTGGCTCCCCTGCCGGGGCCAAATGCTGTTGGGCAATTTTGCCAGTACAGATTTTTTCCTTCGTAATGGATGGTTTTTAACAAAGGGTAAATATTCTCACTCAGGGATTTAAAATCCTGCCGCATGTCTGAAATGATCTGCGACTGACCCATGGCTTCTGCACTGGTTTTTACATCGCTGATAAATGCAGCCGCACTTTCAAAAATACCTGCGGTGTCCTTCTTTAATTCCTCCAGGTTTAGCCTGTTGATGTAAATCACCAGCGCTATACCCGCCTGTTTGGCCTTTAAACTATCCCCGTCAACAAATGCATCTCTTACCGCAAAATAGCTCTGCAGCAAAGAGTCGATACTGCTATTAAAAGCTGCAGAATGCCTGTTTACGGTAAGTGCCTGCTGTTTGGGCCCTTCGGGAGCTTCATCTCCTTTGAACATAAACCAGTATACCGCAAAAGCTGCTGCTATAATGATTAATATGAAAATTAATTTCTTCATGTTGATTGAAAATTTCGGGCAAAGCTACAAGATAACAGGCAATTCGCTGAATAGTTTAGCGATTCAATTACTTTTGCGGTTGAAAGTCAAAAAAAATAAAAATCAAATTTGAAAGCAAAAGAATTGATCGGTTATTTTGACTTTTTACTTTTTACTTTAAAATTTTATACATGCTTCTCGGATTACAGAATGTGACATTTGAATTTGGCGCCCGGACGATTGTGGAAGATGCTACCTGGCATATACAACCCAACGAACGTATTGGTCTTATTGGATATAACGGTACGGGTAAATCTACTTTACTAAAAGTACTTACCAGGCAATACCTTCCCAGTGCCGGATCAGTTGAACAGGGCAGGGAAACCACCATTGGCTTCCTGCACCAGGATCTCCTGAGTTTTGATACGGAAGATTCCATTCTTGAAGTGGCGATGGGTGCTTTTGAAAAAGTAAAGCAACTGGAAAAAGAAATTGAAGCGATCGGATTGCAGTTAGAGAAAACCGGTGATGAAAAACTGGCCCATGATTATGCAGACAAACTGCATGAGCTGGAAGTGCTGGGAGGCTATGACATTCACCACAAAACTGAAGAGATATTACAGGGACTTGGATTTACCAATGAAAGCCTGCAACGCCCTTATAAATTATTTAGTGGAGGCTGGCGCATGAGAGTACTGCTGGCAAAAATGATATTGATGCACCCGGATGTGTTGCTGCTGGATGAACCTACCAACCACCTCGATCTGCCAAGTATTGAATGGCTGGAAAAATATCTGAAGAGTTATTCCGGGGCAGTGGTAATGGTTAGTCACGACAGGTATTTTTTAGACAGGATGGTTACCAAAGTGGTGGAACTCTATCAACAGAAATTGCATTTTTACACCGGCAACTACAGCTACTACGAACAGGAAAAAGCACTAAGGGTTGACATACAGCAAAAGGCTTATGAAAACCAGCAGGATTATATCCGCCAGAACGAACGATTTGTTGAACGCTTTAAAGCAAAAGCCAGCAAAGCTGCGGCTGCACAAAGCATTGTAAAGCGGCTGGAAAAACTGGACCGCATTGAAAATGTAGAAATAGAAAGGCCCAATATGCGGATCAATTTTATGATTGATAAACAGCCGGGCAGGGTGATCTGTACATTAAAAAATATCACGAAAAAATTTGGTGATCTCACCATAATGGAAAATACCGGCGCAGAAATTGACCGCGGTGATAAGATCGCATTGATAGGTGCCAATGGTAAGGGAAAATCTACTTTATTAAGAGTAATCGTAGGCACAGAAGAGATCAGCGGCGAAAGGATCTGGGGGCATAATGTAGATGAATCGTTTTATGCACAGCACCAGTTGGAAGCATTGAACATGGAGAACAATGTGCTGGAAGAAATGAAGGATGCAAGAAGCGGAAAAACGGATTTGGAATTAAGAAGTTTACTTGGTTGTTTTTTATTCAGTGGTGATGCGGTTGATAAAAAAATAAAAGTACTGAGTGGAGGAGAAAAAGCAAGGGTGGCATTGGCAAAAACCATTGTAAGCAAGGCCAACTTTTTAATGCTGGATGAACCGACGAATCACCTGGATATTCATTCTGTGGAATTATTGATTGAGGCATTGAATAAATATGAAGGCAGTATTGTACTGGTAAGCCACGACCGTTATTTTATCAGCAAAATTGCCAATAAAATATGGGAGATAGAAGACCACAAGATCGTTGAGTTTAAAGGCTCTTATGCTGAGTGGCTCGACTGGAAGGAACGCAGGGAAGCTGAAAAACTGAAGCAGCAAAAAATAGCTGAACCTGTGAAAGCGCCGGTAAAAGAACAGGCCCCTGTAAAAGAACAAAAACAATCAACCAACCATAGCCCGGTTGATAAAGAAATAAAAAAAGAATACCAGAAATACAAGAACCGCTTTAACCAGTTGGAAGAAAAGATAGCGCAACTCAACAAACAGAAAACAGAACTGGAAGCAGCGATGGCTTCGCCAGACAGCTACGCCAACAAAGATAAATTTCAGCAAACAGAAGCGGCGTACAATAAAGTTTCATCTGAGCTTTCATTATTAAATAAAGAATATGAAACCGTTTTTGAAAAAGTAATGGAACTGGAAGATAAGATGGTGTAAAGCGTGGTGAAAATTGATCATTCAAATTTCACCACAACAAAATCTCTTTCCCTTTTATCATAGTAAGCATAATAATAAATTCCGTCGAGTTTAAAGAGGTTTTCACCGTCCTGTGGAATTTTGATATCTGCGATGGTGGAATCTCCCCGGGAACCTGCTCTCCGGTCTGCATATCAACCTGCATTTTAAAATTTGCCGTTTTCATTCCATTGTTTCTTGCAAAGCCGCCGACAGGTACATAGAGGTAAGAGTATAAAAATGGCCCCGAGCCTCCAAGCGGAATAAAAACACCCAAACCCGGGTTATTACTAACAGGTTTGTATGACCCAACGAGCACTGTACTCAGTTTATTATCCATGCCCTGTGTGGCCGTAATCACCAGGCTGCTATTCATCATTTTTCGGAGCAACTGTTTTGTTTTGTCCAACTCCCTGTTATTGGCAAAGGCTCCTTTTTCCTGTACAATGGGAGAATTCTTAAAACTGATCTCATCTTCTTTGGCAGCAAAATACTCTTTCAAAGCCATGCCCGAATAAAAATCAGACACCTGCACAAAAACACCGGTGTCTGATGCAGCGGCGTAATAGAGTCTATCTTTTGATAAAAAAGAATTGAATACTGTACCCGGAAGACTTATGATACGATTGCTGTTGTGTGTGATAAAACGGGTTTGCTCACTATTGTTATTAAGATCGATCGTCAATACTTCCGTAACAGCCGGCTTATGATTCATCAGGAGGTATAGTGTATCACTACGTACATATATTTTATTGGCACATTGTGCAGCTTCTACACTGCACTCTCCTTCCATATCTGTTTTTTCTATGTCCACTTCGGGTTTTGAAAATGCACTACCCTTTTGTTTCAATAACCTGTCCCAGGTTTTTTCAACCAGCGGATAATGAAGCAATTCATAATTTTTTTCATCATTGAATTTATAGATCACCAGTTCCTTTGCCTTGTTATTGGCAGTAAAATAAAAGAAATGATTTTCGCTGGAAAGACGGTGAAGTATTTTATTTTCTTTGATCTCAAAAGGCACTACATTTTCAGTAATTGACTTCACTGCTAAATTGTATTTCCAGGTATGAATGCCGGGCCGCTTGCCATTGTTCATAAAAAGCACGATGCTGTCTTTTTGGATAAAGCCACCCAAAAAAGCTTCATTCAAAACCCTCGGCACGGTAAACAATTCGGCCGGGGCAGGTTTGCCATCATGAAAAAACGCTTTTACACTGTCTTCATTCATCACAAAAGTGCAGGACTGGTGACCATTCCCAATGGTGTGCAACTGCACCGTATTACCTTTCCAGCCAATATGATCAATGGTCTTATTTTCCTGGGCATGCAGGACAATGCCTGTAAATAGCAAGAGGGATAAAAGGGTCAAACGCATGAAGGGGTATTTTCAAATTTCATCCAAGGTAATCAATTTAAAATTTTAAATATTTCTGCTTTGTCAATATTTATTTAAATTGGATAGGATTTGAAAGTACAACGATTGCAGATTACCTCACTTCATATCTACCTGCCATGAATGAAATTATCAACTGTGCCGCTTACCTCGATGGCCGTAAAATTGCCAATATCGCCATTGATGAAATAAGCGATGTGTTGCAACATCCCAACCAGTTTGTATGGATCGGGTTGCACGACCCGGACAGCAAAACACTCAGGCAGATACAACAGGAATTCAATCTGCATGAGCTGGCCATAGAAGATGCCCACAATGCCCACCAGCGCCCAAAGATTGAAATGTATGGCGATACCTTGTTTGCCGTATTGCGTACTGCACAGATCAACAAAGAAACCTATCATACAGATTTTGGAGAAACGCATTTTTTTGTAGGGCCGAATTTTCTTATCACCATACGCCACGGTTCTTCTATTTCTTATGCCGATGTAAGGGCACGCTGCGAAAGCACACCCCACCTGTTGAAGAAAGGACAGGGCTTTGCTTTGTATGCGGTGATGGACTCCATTGTGGATCAGTATTTCCCTGTAGTGGAAGCATTGGAAGAAGACCTACAGAAGATGGAAGAAAAAATATTCAAAGGCAACCCTTCCCGGGAAACAACAGAAGAAATTTATCAATTGAAAAGAGAATTGCTGGAAGTGAAAAGAGCGGTATCTCCATTGATTGATATTGCCAACAGGCTGATGCGTTTTGATATCACCCTCATCTCCGAAGAAACACAGCCTTACTTCAGGGATATCTATGACCACGCCATCCGCATCAATGAAATGGTGGACCATACCCGTGAGTTGCTTAACACTGCACTGGAAGCCAATTTTTCGCTGATCTCTATTTCGCAAAGCGATGTTTCAAAAAAGTTTGCCGCATGGGCAGCCATCATTGCAGTGCCCACCATGGTAGCTGGTTTTTATGGAATGAACTTTAAATTTATGCCGGAGCTGGAATGGCACTATGGTTACCCGGTAGTAGTATTTTTCACCATCACACTGTGTATCATTATATATTTTTCACTGAAAAGATCGGGCTGGCTGTAAAATAAATGCGGTACCCAGGAAGCTGGAGACCGCATTTATAAAATCACAATAAAATATTTATTAGTAAGGTCCGATGAAAGTATATGTTTGACCGTTACGGCCTACCCAAACCACCTTATAGTAAAAATTACCGTTAGGACAGATAACCGGGTTACCAGCTGCATCTAAACCAAATGTAGTGGTGCTTGTTACCAAAAACCCTGTGTGCTGAATTTGCCCACTCACCAGGCGGAAATTGCAGCTTTGCTTTACCACCAGCGGAGATAAGATCGCATTTTTAAATTCATGATTAAACCTGTTGATGCCCCACTCGGCCACACCTGTACCTACACTTGAAGGAGCAATGCCTGTTATGGCAGTAACAATGCCATTATCGTAGGTAAAGGTTCTTTTTTTAGCAACCTTCCAGCTGCGTTGTGAGCCGTTATCAAAAGTAATCGTCATTCCGTCGCTTACAACAGTATGCACAATCGGGTCTACCCTTGTAGCCAGGTTACGTAATTTACCACCGGAAACATTGGTAATTGTTTTTGAGCCATTGATAATAATGCTCTTATTATTAACAGTACGGGTAATTTTCAGGTTGTTATAAGTAATGGTATAATGAGCACCGGCAGTTGCCCAGCGGAAACCCTGGTCAAAACTAATTACAATGCTTCCTGAACGTGCCCTGTGGCCGCCAATACAGGTATCTCCACTATAGGTGATGGTAATTGTTCTAGGGCTGCTGAGTGTATCAAGCGTTACCGTTGCATCACACCTGAAAGGAAGCAATGGACTTAATGGAGATTCGCCCAAAAAAGAACCACCGGAATTTTCCAATGCTGTATTGGCGTCATCATCCGCCGCATCCGATTCACTGGTAAACCTTGCCTGGTCATCAGACTGCACCTGTAGTTCAGTAGCATTATCTGTGGCATCTGTTGTTGTACTTTCTTTTTTACAAGATGTAAAAAATAGCCCAGCCGATAAAATGGCTACGGACATAAATGTGAGCTGCTTTTTCATAAATTATTTTTTTCGTGTTAAAAGTTGGTTGAATGGTAGACCTTGTACTATGCCTTTGGTTTAAACGAAACCTTAATTTTTTTTATTCATAACAGAAAACTATAAAAAAAATTGCCTCCCGGCTAAGCCAGAAGGCAATTTTTAAAGACAATTAACAGGTTATTTACCCAATTTCTCTACTGTAACCAGCGCAAACTTTAATTGCTGTTCCATACTAAGGTTTGTATTATCCAATACAATGGCATCTGCAGCTTTTCGTAAAGGGCTTATTTCCCGGTTGGAATCAATATAATCTCTCATTTCAAGATTGTTCTTCACCTCTTCAATGCTTACGTTGGGGTTTTTCTCATACATCTCTTTAAAACGTCTCTCCACCCTCACCGCAATATCAGCCGTCATAAAAAATTTCAATTCCGCTTTTGGAAATACGGTGGTACCAATATCCCTGCCATCCATTACAATGCCTTTCTTTTTTCCCATCTTTTGCTGCTGGGCAACAGCGAACTCCCTCACTTCTTTAATGGTGGCAACATCACTTACTTTTTCAGCCACGATCAGGTCCCTTATCAAGTACTCCACATTTTCACCATTCAGCAATATTTCCGATTGCTGTGATTTTTCATTGAAGGCAAATTCCATGGAGATGTTTTCCAGTGATTCTATTACTTGCTTTTTATCTGTAATATCCACTGCATTGCGAAGAAAATAAAGTGTGATAGCCCTGTACATGGCACCACTATCGATATACACATAACCCAGTTCCTTAGCCAGTTGTTTTGCCAGGGTACTTTTGCCACAGGATGACCAGCCATCAATCGTTATGATATTTTTTTTCATCCCTGCAAAAGTCAATAAAAAAAACTACAGGGCAAAGAAAAAGCCATCCCGCTTTTCAACGAAATGGCTTTTAGTATAAGCGAGATTTATCAGGCTTCCGGAGAAGATGGCTCCATTTGTTTTTCCTGTGTTTTCAAAGTGAACTTTATTTTCTCTTTGCTTTCATCAAGATCGGCCAACAAAATATCTCCCTGCTTTACCTGCATATTTAAAATTTCTTCCGCCAGCGGATCTTCCAGGTATTTCTGAATGGCCCTGTGCAATGGCCTTGCACCAAATTGAACATCGTATCCTTTTTCTGCGATAAAGTCTTTGGCTTCTGTGGTCAATTCCATAGAAAATCCAAGATTCACCAGGCGTTTCATAACACCCTTCATTAAAATATCAATAATAGAAAAGATGTCTTCTTTTGTAAGAGAGTTAAACACCACCACATCATCAATCCTGTTTAAAAATTCAGGGCTGAAAGTCCGTTTCAATGCTTTTTCTATTACTGCTTTACTGTTTTCATCGGCATTCTGCATCCTGTTAGCAGTAGCAAAACCAACACCTTCACCAAAATCTTTCAACTGCCTTGCTCCAATGTTAGAAGTCATAATTATCATGGTATTTTTGAAATCAACTTTTCTTCCCATACCATCGGTTAACTGACCATCATCCAACACCTGCAACAACAGGTTGTAAATATCCGGGTGTGCTTTTTCAATTTCATCCAGCAGGATCACACTGTAAGGTTTGCGCCGAACTTTTTCTGTCAGCTGTCCGCCTTCTTCATAACCTACATAACCCGGAGGAGCACCAATTAAACGGCTTACCGTAAATTTCTCCATGTATTCACTCATGTCAATCCTTATCAGTGCATCGTCATTATCGAACATGTAACGGGCAAGGCAACGTGCCAGTTCGGTTTTACCAACGCCAGTAGGGCCAAGGAATATGAATGACCCAATGGGTTTCTTCGGATCTTTCAATCCTACCCTGTTACGCTGGATAGCTTTCACTACTTTTTGTATGGCTTCATCCTGGCCAATCACAGCACCTTTCAGCTCTTCACCCATACGGCGAAGTTTGTCTGTTTCAGCCTGTACCATTCGCTTAACCGGTATGCCGGTCATCATGCTGATCACTTCGGCGATATCTTCTTCTTCAATAGGGAAACGCTTGTGTTTACTTTCTTCCTCCCAATCGTTCTTTGCCTTTTCAAGCTCTTCCTGCAAACGTTTTTCAGAATCCCTTAAAGAAGCAGCTTCTTCAAAACGCTGGCTTTTTACTACTTTATTTTTCTCTAACTTGATATCCTCAATTTTCTTTTCCAGCTCAATTACTTCTTTAGGCACATTGATATTCTTAATATGCTTTCTTGCTCCTACTTCATCCAGCACATCAATGGCTTTATCTGGCAATAACCTGTCGGTCATGTAACGCTCACTCAATTTAACACAGGCATCAATCGCCTCCTGACTGTAGGTTACATTGTGATAGTCTTCGTATTTGCTCTTTATATTATTCAGTATCTGTATAGTCTCTTCTACAGATGGCTGATCAACAATCACTTTCTGGAACCTTCTGTCCAATGCACCATCTTTTTCGATGTGCATACGGTATTCATCCAGTGTAGAGGCTCCAATACATTGCAATTCGCCCCTTGCCAAAGCCGGCTTGAAGATGTTGCTGGCATCCAGAGAACCACTGGCACCACCGGCACCAACAATGGTATGAATCTCATCAATGAACAGAATTACATCCCTGTTCTTTTCCAGTTCGTTCATGATGGCTTTCATCCTTTCTTCAAACTGGCCACGGTATTTTGTACCTGCCACCAATGCAGCCAGATCAAGCGACACCACTCTTTTATCAAACAATACCCTGCTCACTTTACGTTGTACGATTCTCAACGCCAATCCTTCCACAATGGCGGTTTTACCCACACCGGGCTCACCAATCAATATAGGATTGTTTTTCTTTCTTCTTGATAAGATCTGAGAAACCCTTTCTATTTCCACTTCTCTTCCTACAATCGGGTCCAGCGATCCGTTTTCTGCCAGCCTTGTGATGTCCCTTCCAAAATTATCCAGCACCGGAGTTTTTGTTTTAGGCTGGTTGGCAGCGCCACCACGTTGAGATTTTGGCTGCTGGCCATATTGCCTTTTTCTTCATCAAAATCGTCATCATTTTCATCGCTGAATTCAGCTTTTGGGGGATTGCTTGTTACAAAGCCCAATTCGTTTTTAAACATGTCGTAGTCCACGTCAAATTGGTTTAGTATTTGAGTTGCAATATTTTCTTTGTTCTTCAAAATAGAAAGCATCAGGTGTTCACTTTCCACCATAGTGCTTTTATGCGCTTTGGCTTCCAGTACGGTGATTCGTATTACTTTCTCGGCTTGCTTAGTTAATGGAAGTGAATTGATGTTAGCGATATTTTTACCCGTCTTATCTTTTACAGCGACCTCTATTTCCTTCCGGAGTTCATAAAGATCAACATTCAAAGACTTGAGTATTTTGATGGCAGTATTTTCGCCATCTCTTATCAGGCCCAGCACAAGGTGTTCGGTACCGATAAAGTCATTTCCCAGCCGCAGCGCTTCCTCCCTGCTGTAGGAAATAATTTCTTTTACCTGGGCTGAAAAGTTGTTGTCCATTTGATACTAAATTTAACTGGTTACAATAATAACGATTATTTGTAAGTTTTAGTTTGGTGAAATTATGAAATGTTGATATGTTGAAAAGTTAATTACACAACTGGTTACCAGCATTTTCAGGTAAGCACAATCAATTATGAATGGATAATAATATATTGCTGCTAGCCGTTAAAGCGTTAATATTTGCAGACGCTGAAATAAAAAAATCCTTTCTTTACAAAAAACAGCGTGGCAATAATTTCAAAAACTGAACTTATACAAAAGCTGCTTTGAATTTAAAACCTACTTTAAAACATCGATCGATTTAAATGAATGTCAAAACAGATACCAAAGAAAAATTTACTGTAATTACTCCCAATAAGAAGGATTTGCCTGTTAATATGACAGAAGAGCTCAGCCATCTTTTGCTATCTTACCTGCAAAAAGACATACCCCATGTAATCCTGAACATGGGACAGGTTGAAACCCTGGATGAAAAAAGTGGTGCGATTCTGGCCGCAACGCAACAACAATTTTATGAGCATAACTGCTCTTTTGTAATTTGTGAGCTGCAAAAAAATATTGAAGAAAACCTCGATAAAGCAGCGTTACTTGAAATAATGAATGTTACCCCCACTGAAAGCGAAGCCTGGGACATTGTTCAGATGGAAGAAATAGAAAGAGAGTTATTGAGCGGGGAGGAATAGTTGATGGTTGTGTATAATTTGTTTTATTATTGAATTGTTTTTCTATATTGCTTTTTTCTATTTACTATTAATGATACATGCTGGCACTCACGATACTTGGCAATAATTCTGCGATACCTGCTTTCGACAGGTTTCCTACAGCACAGGTTCTTCAAACACAGGATGAAGGATATTTAATTGATTGCGGTGAAGGAACGCAAATGCAAATGACAAAGTATAAGATCAGGAGAAGCAAGATTAACCATATATTTATTTCTCACCTGCATGGCGATCATTATTTTGGATTGCCCGGCCTTATTACCAGCATGAGCCTGCTTGGCCGAACACAGGATTTACACCTGCATGCACCTGCTCCTTTAGAACAGATACTCCAGCTGCAGTTAGATGCAGCCAGTACTGAACTGAGTTACAAACTTTACTTTCATGCATTGGGCGATGAAAAAGAGATCATGAACGACAGCAAGATAAGTGTCTGTAGTTTCAGAACTCAACACAGAATAGAATGCTGGGGATTTCTTTTCAAAGAGAAAAAAAATCCAAGAAAGATAGATGCAGACAGAATTAAAGGATTTGAAATACCCACCAGTTTTTATGAACGCCTGCAAAAAGGCGAAGATTATACCACCAAAAAAGGAACCATTATTCCAAATGAAGAAGTGACGATAGCTTCTCCTGCTGCTAAAAGTTATGGCTATTGCGCCGATACTATTTACGATGAAAGCTTAGTGGAGAAAATAAAATCAGTTGACCTGCTGTACCACGAAACTACTTACTTAAAAGGCAATGAACAGAAAGCTGCTGCAAGATTTCATTCCACCACACTGCAGGCTGCTGCCATCGCAGAAAAAGCCGCAGTAAAAAAACTGCTGATCGGCCACTTTTCGGCCAAATATGAAATGCTGGAGGAGTTCTTGACAGAAGCTTGCTCCGTCTTTCCGAATACGGAATTGGCGTTGGAAGGCATTTGCTATAAACTCTGATTTTCGCCGCTTGTAATTACATTGAACCCATCTGCCATGATCCAGCAATAAAATTCTGCAAACCATTTACGCCAGGCATGTTCGTTGTGACCTGCTTCTGAATCAATGAAAGAATAGACCATGGCAGAAGAATTTTTACCCACTTTTTCCTGGATACGTATTACATCATCTATGAAAGAATAGCCTTCTTTTCCCCCCGAATAAAAGAAATATTTGCCTTTCAATTTATCACCCAGAATATCTGTAAGACTGTCAATTCCATTGGCTGTCCAGAATGCCGGGGAAAAAACACCTGCCTTTCCAAATACATCCGGATGCTTTAACACCGCATAATAAGCGATCAATCCACCCATTGAACTTCCTGCAATAATGGTATTTTCTTTTGATGTTAATGTTCTGTAATGCTTATCTACATAGGGCTTCAGGGTATGTATGATAAAATCAAGATACGCATCGCCTTCCGGTGTAAATGCTTTGGAGGAGGAATCATTCCGCCAGGTAAATTCAAAAGGATTGTATTCACTCATCCTGGTGGCACCTCCATTTTCAATACCAATAACAATACAACCGGGCTTTCCTCTATTGACCAATAAATCAAGACATTCATCTACTCCCCATTCTCCATAAGCTGCGGTAACCTCATCAAAAAGGTTCTGACCATCCTGCATGTACATTACAGGATAATGTTTGTTAGTGATATTGTATCCCGGGGGAAAATATATCCATATGCGCCTGTTTCTTTTTAATTGAGGTATCTCAAATGCTGCGTCGAGCAGTTTTACATTAAAAGAAGCGGTGTGAGGTCTTACTGGCTGAGCAAAATCATCCTTCCATCCATCAATTGAATATTCCAGTGTGGTATCACTGTTAATCTGAACCGAATGGTTTTCGACATCCTTTCCATCAGCAGTACATTCAACATTATCCCACCTGCCCCTCGTAAATTTAAATTCATATGTACCGGCATCCAGGTTTTTTAATACTGCACTTAGCATTTTATTTTTTAATAATAACCGGTCGTTATCAGGATTCCAGTTATTAAAATTTCCTGAGATAAAAACCAAATCATTATTGTGGCTGGCAGGTACAGATTTTAACTGAATCGTAACATTGAATTGCGCCTTTAAGGGTGCAGATAAAAAAAAGCATACTGAAAACAACAGCCACGGCCTGGTAAATAGGCGATTTAATGGCTTTGCAGTATTTTGTTTTGTCATTATTATTTCAGGTATGCTTTTACTTTTTGAAGTACCGGTTGGCTCAACGGAACCAAGGGCAACCGCAATACATTTTTTATCAATCCCATTTCTGATAAAAATGCTTTAACTCCTGCGGGGTTATTTTCTGCAAATAACAAATTATAGGCTTCTATCAACGGGTCATTTAATTTTTTAGCTGTTGCAAAATCGTTGGATAAACCTGCCCTTACCATTTTTGAAAAGTTTTTTGGAAAACAATTGGCAGCCACGCTGATCACGCCATCCATTCCGCCTGCTAACTCAGGCAATACCAAATCATCATCGCCACTTACAATTAAAAAATGCTCGGGCCTGTCACGCAACAACTGCATGCATTGAGGTACGCTGTTACCAGCTTCTTTAATTCCTGTAATGTTGGAAACCTCATTTGCCAGCCTGATGGTAGTAGCAGGTTCCATATTGCGTCCCGTTCTACCCGGCACATTGTACATGATGATTGGTTTGGGCGATGCTGCGGCAATCGCTTTGTAGTGCTGGTAAATTCCTTCCTGTGAAGGTTTGTTATAATAAGGTGCAGCGCTTAATATAGCTGCAGCCTTGTCAATTGGATAGCTTTGTACTGCATTTACAACCTCTTTTGTATTGTTGCCACCAATGCCTACAACAATCGGGACCCTGCTATTCACTTTTTCAAACGTATAATTGATGATATCAAACTTTTCCTGTTTATCAACTGTTGGTGTTTCGCCGGTTGTGCCCAGCGTTACTATGTAATCTATTCCATTACCAATGATAAAATCAATCACTTTGCCCAATGCATCAAAATCTACAGACTCGTCTTCCCTAAATGGTGTTACAATGGCCACACCAGTGCCCCTTAATTGTTCCCTGATTGTCATTTAAAAAAATTTGTGTGAAGTTATTATATAGCAGCGATATGAAGAAAGAAAAACTTTATTAAATACATCCTTGTCAAATCAGCGAAGGAATGCATTTTGTTTTGCAATAAAAAGCAGGAAAGTAAACTAATTATAAGCCAGCAAGGGATCGGCACTCTTTATCATTGCAGAACGTAGGAAATAACTCCTGTCCTCTCCAAATATAAACAGACAGGTGCCATTTTTTATTTTATCAATGATCTGTTTGTGGAAACGCTCGGGCACTGCCGGGCAACCCTGGCTTCTGCCGATATAACCTCTTGCATGTATCAGGTTTTCATTGACATAATCAGCGCCATGTATTACAATATCTCTCCTGGAGGCGTTGTCGTTAATCCCTTTTTCCATACCCTGAAGATGCAATGAATAGCCGTTTTTCCCCATATACGTATCAGCTGTTTGGTAAAACCCAAGACTGCTTTTGTTGCTTTCGGGAATATTTGAAAACTGGTGTGCATATTCCTGACCCGAATTCATGCCATGTGCAACATAAGTATTGAAAACTACCTTGTAATTTTTAAGATCGATGATGTACAATCTTTTTTTGCAGGACGACTTGCTGAAATCGACAATGGAAATGATATTCTGATTATTCAGTTTACCTGTTTCTTTTAAATATTCAAACCCTTTCATAGCATAATCAAAAACCTGGCGTGCAAGGCCTAGTGAAGATAGTTTTAGACTGTCATAGATGCCTGATCTGAAATTATTTTCTGTTAACAATGAGGAGGCATCAACTGAGTCTTTCATCAAAACAGGTTTTGAAACAGTTCCTGTTGTGGCAAACTGCTTTGGCTTTGCTTTTGCAAACACAAACGGAATATGGAGTAAGCAAATAAATAATGATGAAAAAAGAGGTGTACCCTCCTTATGCCCCGGTTCTTCATGATAGATAATTAGATTTATTTCTTGTGGAGAGCAAAGGTAGTGCCTGATATCAATTTCAATTGTTAACATTCCACTCCTTTTTTACACAAAAAAACTGATTATCAATGATGCAGGGCTTTTTACTTTATTTTACTGCTGTAAAGGAACATGGATGGCTACCAATGTGCCGCGGCCGGGAGAAGAATCAAAATCAACCGTCCCTTTTAAGTACTGTATCCTGGTTATTATATTTTTAAGGCCAATGCCTTCGAATTTTTCTTTTTTGCTGCTTCAAATCCTTTTCCATTATCGTCAATGGTTGCTGAAATGCCATCCGCATCCTTAATGAGTGAAATATCAAGTGTATTGGCATCAGCATGTTTGATGACATTGTTTACACATTCCTGTATTACCCGGTATAGCACGGTTTCAATATCACTGTCCAGCCTTTCATTAAGCCCCTCTGTATACAAGTTCACTTTCAACATGTTGTGATCAATTTTGCTGATGAATTCCTTTTACAGCATTGAGAGCCCGTTTTTCAACAATGCATTCGGCATCATATTATGACTTACGCTTCTTACTTCTTTACAGCTTTCATCCACCAATGCAATAATATTCTCAAAAGCGTTTTTTCCTTTTCATTGTCAAAATGCAATCTGCTTTCAAAGCCCGATAAATTCATTTTAGCGGCACTCATCATTTGCCCAACACCATCATGCAGATCACTTGCAATACGGCTGCGTTCATTTTCTTCAGCTTCAATAATTGCCTTGGTTGCCATATCCTGCTGCCGCATAATTTCTGCCTGCAGTTTTTTCTCCTGCTTCAACTGGTATCTTTTGTAAAAAGAAAATGCAAGCAATGCTCCCACTAATAACAAGCAGGTTACAGCTGCTATCCAGAAATTTTTCTTTGTTAATTCAAACTGCTGCTGCTGAATGGTTTTCTCTTTCCTGGTTGTTTCATACTTTGTCTGAAGCTCTGCAAAATTGGCTCTGAGGTCATCTGTGTACAACGAGTCATTCAATTCAGAATATTTTCGTTGCATTGTAAGTGCTTTAGACAAATCACCTTTTGCTTCATACAAAGATGAAAATTGCCTGTATAGTTTTGGAAGCTCCGGTTTACTGCCAACACTGCTGTCAGCTATTGAAAGCGCTTTTTGCAAAATTGTTTCAGCACTATCATATTGATTTTGCCGGGTAAAAATATCACCAAGATTTGCCATGCAGCTTACCATACCTTTATAATCCTGCAATGATTCCCTCAATGAAAAAGATTCCTTTACATACTGCAATGCTTTGGGTAGTTGATTGGTTCTTAAAAAATAGCTGCCGAAATTATTCAATACATTGGAGAGGTACTCCTTATCACCTATTGATCTTGTCATCTCCTCTGCCTTACTGTAAAACTCTTCTGTTTTTGGATAATTTTTTTTGATAAGCCAGATATTACCGGCATTTACATAAGATCCGGCCAATCCATATTTATCCCCTAATTTTTCTTTTATGGCGATTGATTTATCCTGGTACTTCAGTGCTTCATCATAGTTACCCATATTCTGATGGATGATGCCGATATTGTTTAGTGAATAGGAAATGCCGATATCATTTTTTATCTGTTCGTATAATGTAAGTGCCTTTTGCTGGTTATCCAAAGCCTGATCAAAATTACCACGACGCTGGTGAAGGATGCCTATTTTATTGTATAGGGCGGCCATACCTTTTATATCCTTTTGTTGTTTTCTTATCTCATAAGCCTTGTCATAATATTCCAGTGCTTTCTCAAAATTTTCCTGGTCATAGTAAATGATGCCCATATCATTATAAGCCTGGGCCACTCCTTTATTGTAGTTGAGTTTTAAGCCTATATCCAGTGCTTTATTACCGTATTCAATTGCCTTATCACGATTTACATTACGGTACTGCCACGTAAGTTCATTGTAAGTAGCCACCAGGCTGGTATCTGTTTGTGAAGCACTGATCCGTTCAAGACTATCAATTAGTTTATTGGTTTGAGCAGAACAGTAGAAGGCGAAGAATAAGCTAAATAGGCATGCTATTTTTTTCATACAATGCAGGTTTCTGGTGCAATATAAAGATTGATGGCTGAGCGCAAATACCCAACAGAGGGTAATCTTTAAAAGCAAAAGGTATCATTTTTCAATGATACCTTTTAAGAAGCGTTATAAAATTCCTTATTGCTTTACAAATCTTACTATGTTGGTTTGTGTTCCCAAGCTGTATCCAGCAAGCTGATAAGTTCCTGCAGGAAGGGCACGGCAATCTATATTCAACTGGTTATTGCCGGCATTTAGAACTGCAGTGGCTCTGCGAACCAATCTGCCCATCATATCCGTAATATTCAATTGCACAGGTGCCTCAACAGCACTGCTGATTATTACAGTAGCATCGCTGCTAACAATTGTCGGCACCACAGAAGTGATAATAGTTCCTTTTGCTTTATTGATCACTGCAACAATCACTGAATATTTAAAGCTACCGCTACTTTCAAACATCTTAATCCGGTAATAATTCACTCCGGGTTGCAGGTTATTATCAGTAAATGAATAACTCATTTGGTTTACAAGAGCAGTTTCAGTTCCCAGGCTGATGAAATTCCGTCCGTCTTTACTCCGCAATATTTCAAAGCGGCTGATCCGGGTCGTTAGTTCTTTAATATCCCATCTTAACAAAGCACTGTTGCCAGATTTGGCTGCGGCAAGATTTATCAGGTTTGATAAAGGCGTAACACCGGAGACATTGGCAATAGCTAATGGCATTGCTACATTCGGCTGCATTAAAGAACTGAGAATAACATGACTGATTGCATAAGGATTAGTGCCTGCCGGAGCTATACCGCCTGGTAAAGAAATTACCTGCCAGTTGGCTCCATCATATAACCCCACCTCATTATTGGCACTATAGGAGAACAATGGGTTACCATCTCCCGGAAAAGGAGTTAAATCACTATAACCAAAGGATACTGCAAGATTAGATGGCGGAATACCCAGTGGTTTGATTTGCCACGTTCGGTTGATTGCTTTTGCAGGCAATGCAATCGTGGGGTTGATGCCAGGCTCAACCCTTGCAGCTACATCCAGCGAATCGGCCAGAAATCCAATGATGAGTGGATTTACAGTTGTTGTGGATGCGCCGATAGGAATGCCAACAGGAGCAATTTTCACTTTCTTCTGAATAAAGAACCCTGTACCATTGGTTACAACATGTGTTTGAAAAGGATTGGCAACTGGTAATACTGGCAAGGGGTTGGTAAGGTCGAAATTATTAAGAAACAAGTAACCCAATTTAAAAACCAGTGAATCAGGAAGTGTAATATTGCTTACTGCATTCACTCCACTTACCAGCGATGTGTTATTAAGTACAGTTTTTATTTTGTTCGTAAAAGAACCCGTATTCGTGATTTCAAAATCCTGTGTACCAGCGCCATTGAACACCAGTGCACAGTTGGGGGCAGTAACAGCCTGACTCAATTTTACAGTGCCCCCGATTTTAACATTGCCTGCAATCTGCAACACAGAAGATGCATTGGGGGTAGCATTATTGGGGGTACGGGTACTAAAATCATAAACCCCTCCATTTTGAATAAAGTTTCCGGAAACGGAAATGGTATCATTTTCAAATGCGTTATCAAAACCAGGAACACCTGGCGCATTACCAACCAGTGTGCCACCATTTTGAATGATATTATCCACTTTAGCCGTATATGGCCCCGAACCGGTTGGTGAACCAAACTCAAGCACCCCTCCATTTACAATAATATTTTTCACGTAATAACCACCCGGATTGGTAGCAAGCCTAACCGCTTTACCAGAAGATCCGGTATTATTAATAACCAAAGAATCAATGGAATTAAATGAGCTTGATGGCAATATTATTACTGATGCTCCTCCTACAGTTTGGCCGGGACAATTCCATTCAATTACACCATTATAAGTGGCAGATACAAAACCGGTTCCTGTATTTACAACACCTTCCACTTTAATTAATGAGCCATCCTTATAATTACCGTTTGGTACGGTGCCACCATCACGTATTACATTCAATTTTCCTCCATTTTCAAGGATAAAGTTAGCAGGGGTAGACTGCCCGACCACAGCAACTTTTCCAGACAGGATCAAGGTTCCCCTTATTGTTGTAACGGCTGTTCCAAAAAAAGAAGTGGTTGGCTCAAAAGCAGTTCTGGTAGAATTGCCAATACCTTGTCCCTGCAGATCCAACGTGCCGTTTATATTAAAAATAGTGGAAAGTGTGCCTCCAACAATAAACAAGTTACCTGTAGCAGCACCTACATTTAGCCTGCTGCCTGTTTCAATATCTGCCTTTACGTTCAGGTATAAATAAGTTGCACTGCTGGAAGAAAGTGTAACAATAGCACTATTAATGACTGTTAATTTATCATATGAAAAATTAGGGTTTGTTTGCTGAACATCAGTAATGGTAATAATTCCACCAGAAAGTGTGCCTACTGAACCATCAAATACAATTTCTGTAGCTGCTGCAGTTGGCACGCCATTATCCCAATTGGCTGGATTCATCCAACTTCCGCCTGTGGAAGGCCCTTGCCAGGTTGTAACTGTTTGTGCGTTGATTAATAACACCGCAGTTGTCATTAAAACAAGAAAGGAGAATTGCTTCATAAAAAGTGTTTTGGTTGGAAATATTGAGCAGCCTAATGTCAGAATAGACAATTCAAAGATACATTTTGTTGCCGCTGCATCGCAAAATACGGACTGCTATTTTTACACAAAGGAGAAAAAATAGTTAATATCATTTACTAAAAATAATAAAAATAATAAAGCCCCGTGTTTCCGGGGCTCTATTTATATCAGGTATTTCTTCTTAGTGTTTTACAGCTTCTTTTGCTTTATCCGCAGCTTTTTCAACGCCTTCTTTTGCTTTGTCAATTGCAGCTTTAGCTGTATCAGCAACAGCTTTTACGGTTGAATCAACAGCTTTCATAGTTGAATCTACAGCTGTAGTTGCAGTAGTTACAGCAGAGTCAACTTTAGCAGTAGCAGAATCTACAGCTGTAGCAGCAGTTTCGCCGGAATTGTTGCAGGCAGTCATAAAGCCAGCAACAGCAAGAATCGCAAGTAATTTTTTCATTTGATTTTTTTTAATTTTTTTAATTGGGTGCAAAACT
This sequence comes from Chitinophagaceae bacterium, assembly GCA_016722465.1. Taxonomy (GTDB): domain Bacteria; phylum Bacteroidota; class Bacteroidia; order Chitinophagales; family Chitinophagaceae; genus Ferruginibacter. The sequence continues at coordinate 167,450 of JADKJC010000001.1, forward strand.
AATATTAAATTTGAATTTTGCAAGTTTTTACTGAAAAATCTTTACCCGGCAATCCCACCTATCATTTCTTTTGCATTTTGAAGAGCAGCCTCACTGGGTTTTTCTCCCCCAAGCATTTGGGCGATTATATTAACCCTTTCCCCTGCATTCAACAACCTGACCGATGTTGAAATTTTGCCATTTAGGGTGTTCTTAAATACAAAATAATGTGCTGTAGCTCTTGCTGCAATTTGGGGCTGGTGGGTGATGGCCATCACTTGGTGGCTATCAGATAATTCCTTCATTAATATCCCAACCTGCTTTGCGGCTTCACCACTTATTCCTGTATCAATTTCATCAAAAATGAGGGTTGGCAATTGCAATTTGCTGGCTACAATTGACTTTATGCATAACATCAGCCTGCTTAATTCCCCGCCACTGGCCACTTTATGCAGCGGTTCAAAATGGCCTGTTTTATTTGCATCAAATAAAAACAAAATACCATCAGTTCCATATTCATCGATATCAACTGGTGAAATTTGAATTTTCACCCCGGCATTGGGCATTCCAACCTGTTTCAACAGGGTGTTTACCCGGTCAGCAAATGGCTTTGAAGCTTTACTGCGGTTAGCAGCTATTTTGATTGCCATTTCGGAACAACCCTGTAACAATGCAACTGTCTCTTTTTCCTTCGCTGTAATTAAGCTGCTTATATTTAATACAGCATCAAGTTTTTCCTGCAATGAGTCCTTTATTTTCAATAACTCGACTGTAGTAAGAACATTGTGCTTTTTCAGGAGTTTATAACCGAGTGATATTTTATCATTTACAACCTGTACTCTTTCCGGGTTGTATTGAATGGATTCATTTATTGAATCCACCGTACCTGCCACATCATCCAATTCAATCTGTACGCTTTCTATACGGCTACCCAACTCTCCCAGTAATGTATGATATTGTTTTAAAGAATTTAGTTTACCTGCAATCAGTTTCAGCTGCTGTACCAGTGGCGTTTCACTTTCTTTTAATTCAAAATAAATACCGTTCAACTGCTGTTTAACTTCTTCTGAATGGCTTAACAATCTCAGTTCTGCATCCAATTCTTCAAGTTCATTTTCTTTAAAAGCAGCATCTTCCAGCTCCTGAAACAAAAATTTATTGTAATCAAGTACAGCGTTTGTTTCCTGCTGCTGCTGCTTCAATTGTTCCAGTTCATTCCGGAAGTTCTTGTATCTTAAAAACTGCTTCCCGTATTCAATCAGTAATTCTGAATTACCGGCGATTGCATCCAGCACAGCTCTCTGAAAATTATTATCCCCGATCTCACGGGTATCAAATTGCTGATGCAGATCCACCAACAGTAAACTTACTTCTTTCAGCTGGTTAAGATTAACGGGAGTATCGTTGATAAAAGCTCTTGATTTACCATTAATGGCAATTTCTCTTCTTAATACCAATTCCTCTTCACTATCCAGGTCATTGGCAGATAAAAAGGCCTTGATACCAGTATTGTTCTTTATATGGAAATAACCCTCAACCACACATTTCTTTTCCTTGTTCAGCAATATATTACTTTCAGCCCTTTCGCCCAGTATAAGACTAAGTGCTCCCATGAGGATGCTTTTTCCTGCGCCTGTTTCACCTGTAATAATGTTCAGGCTGCCAGTGAAACTGATTGCGATTTCGTCTATTATTGCGTAATTGGAGATGTATAATTTTTGAAGCATAAAATAAACAGGCAAATTAGCTTTTTTTCAATTTCAATTTTCAAGATTACAATCTAAAAAAAAAAGAAAGCACCTCTTTTCAGAAGTGCTTTCACAAAATATTTATCCCGGAAGGTTACTTAACTTCAATGCTGTCATTAAGGTCTGTATCAACAAGTATTCTTCCGCAGTTTTCACAAACAATTACCTTTTTACGCAATTTTATTTCGCTCTGCCTTTGTGGAGGGATGGCGTGAAAACAACCACCACAACTATCTCTTTCTACCGGTACCACGGCCAACCCATTGCGATAACTCTTTCTGATCCTGTCATAACTTGTCAAAAGACGCTCATCCACATGTGACCTTGCATCAGCAGCAAGTTCATCATAATGCTTTTCTTCTTTTTCTGTTTCTCCAATAATTTTCTCCAACTCTCCTTTTTTTCCACTCAGGTTTCCTTCTTTTGTGCTTACCGCTTTCTTAGCAGTCTCCAGTTGTTTTGCTTTTTCAGCAATTTCTTCTGTGGCATCTTTAATGTGCTTTTCACATAACTTCACTTCCAGGGTCTGCATCTCAATTTCTTTGTTGATGGCTTCAAATTCCCTGTTATTCTTTACATTCTCACTTTGCTTTTCATACTTTTTAATTAAAGCCTCTGCTTCTTTGATGGCTTCTTTCTTTTGGGCAATGAACTCCTGCATACCATTGATTTCTTCCTCCACCCTTACCTGGCGTGCATGTAATCCCTCAATTTCATCTTCCAGATCCTTTACTTCAATTGGCAATTCACCCTTTAAAATCTGGATTTCATCCAGTTTACCATCAATTTTCTGAAGGCGTACAAGAGATTTTAATTTTTCCTCTACCGAAAAGTCTTTTACTGAAGCCATAGTGATTTATTATTTGTGTTAGTACAACCCGGGTGTTAATTTTTCTACCTGATATCTTATAAAAAATACTGAACCGGGTTGGTATTTATTTCCGTTTTCAGGACGGCGAAGGTAGGATATTTTTGTTTTAAAATATCAAAAACTAAGCTGATCGTATATTGCTCACTTTCGTAATGCCCAATATCAGCAACCACCAGCCTGTCTTCTGCATCAAAGAACTCGTGGTATTTCACATCCGAGGTCACATAAAAATCCGCCCCATAGCCTAAGGCAGCTTTGGTGAGAAAGCTTCCTGCCCCACCACAGAGCGCTACTTTTTTCACTTTTTTGCCAGTAAGCTTAGTATGTTTAATCACTTTGAGCTGAAAGGATTCTTTCAATAATGCCAAAAAATCCAATTCTGAAATTGGCTGGGGCAATTCACCCAACAGTCCACTACCGGCGGCAGCAAGCGTGTTTTCCAGGGAAATCATATCATAAGCCACCTCTTCATAAGGATGTGCCTGCTGCATAGCCTTTAAAACAGCCTCCTCCAGCCAGGACTGAAAAATCACCTCCACCTTTATCTCCTTTGCAGTATGCCTTTCTCCAACAATGCCACTAAATGGGTTTGTACCTTCTCCGGCTTTAAAAGTGCCATCTCCGGCAGTATTAAAACTGCATTCGCTGTAGTTGCCAATATTGCCGGCACCTGACCCTAAAATAGCATTGCGTACATTTTCAGCATGCGATAAGGGTACAAATACAACTAACTTTTTTAAAGTATTTTTTTGAGGCAACAGGGCCTGCCTGTTCACCAGGCACAATATATCTGCAATTTTACCATTTACACCAGCAAGTATATTATCCAGGTTTGTATGAATGGCGTAAATGGCAATATCATTTTTTATGGCGGCTATTACAGTCCTTTCTACATACGATCGTCCCGTAATTTTCTTTAGCCCGCTAAAAATGATGGGGTGATGTGCAACAACCAGATTGCATTTCTTTTCGATGGCTTCCTGAACAACCGACTCGGTGGCATCCAGCGAAACTATGATTCCACTGCAATTCCAATTTGTATCACCTGTAAGCAACCCGGCATTATCGTACGATTCCTGTAATTGAGGTGGCGCCATACCCTCCAACAGGTTTATTATTTCTCTTATTTTAACCATAAAATTTATATCCGTAAAGCTATTTTAAAAATCGTGAAGCAATAAAAATAAAATTATTAAAGCAGTCACAGGCTGTTCCCAATGTCTGCAATACAATTTTACCCTGTTTAAAACGTTTTCACAGATTGAAGCAAATTTTTATTTGTATATCTGTTGATTCGGGTTAAGAAAGTCTCCAAAGAACAGAGTCGGCCTAAACGCATAAATTTTTACACATCATGCCGCAGAATAATATTATCCGTAAATTTGATGATATGTCAACCCTCATTTATAACAACCGGTTTATCATTGCCCTTCTCTGTGCTGCCATGCTACTGCTGGGTAGCTGTAAAAAAACGGTAGAGGCTGTTTCACAGGATACATTACAAAAGTATTTTGAAGATAATATCCTTAATAAAGAATTTATTGTGAACTATGCTTTGGACAGTACCGTTGATAAGACGATAGAGTTTGACGGCTATAGTTTTATATTAACTAAAACCGCCTCTTATTATGATGGCCCAATGACCGGCACTAAAGCTGGTATTACCTATAGCGGTACCTGGACCAGCAATGAAGACTATAGCAAACTGATCATTAATTTAAATACCCCTACTCCGCCTGCCCAGTTCAGCTTTATAAACCGGTCTTGGAAGTTTACCAAAAAATCACTCCCCATCATGGAATTGTCCCCCTGGGGTACTACCGATCCTAAGGTACTGCATATGAGAAGGCTATAGTGAAAACTTACACACTATATAGCCCGTAGCGTTCTTTTTTAATTATTTACTTTCCACAATTTTTTAGGCTTTTTGGAGTTATATGTAGTGTTGTACGGAGTTTCCAGCCCTCAACAGTTTATAAAAACAAAAGCCACTATCCATGAACTCAAGAATCTTTCTACGAGTATCTTTACTTCTTGCTATTACTGCCGCAAGTTTTATTGCAGATGCACAAACTGTTGCCAGTTTCAGCGCAACTCCAATCAGCGGTTGTTCTCCTCTAATTGTCAGGTTTACTGATGAAAGTACAGGCAACCCAACCCAATGGAGATGGGACCTTGGAAATGGCACGATTTCATTCCTGCAACATCCTTCAGCAATTTATTTTTCTCCGGGAAAATATGCAGTCAAACTGGTGGTGCAAAATGCAGGCGGCGCCGATTCAGTTATTAAGACTGATTACGTTGAGGTATTTGGAAAACCCATTGTACAGTTCTCATCTTCAGATACTACAGGGTGCTATCCTTTGCCGGTTCAATTTACAGATGCTTCAATTCCTGTTAGTGGAGGCGTAACATCCTGGTTGTGGGATTTTGGCGATGGCTCAACTTCCACTTTACAGAACCCAAGCCATGTATATACTTCTGCAAGAAACTTTAGTGTAACCCTTCAAATAAGAAATTCAAGCGGATGCGTATCAACGCTAACAAAGCAGTCTATGATACAAATCAGTACAGGCGTTCTTGCTCAGTTTACCAATGACAATCCGCAAACCTGTACGGCCCCTGTAACCATTAATTTTCAAAATCAATCAACAGGCACTGGCGCTGTAACCTATTTATGGGACCTGGGAGATGGAAGCACTTCTGATCTTTTAAACCCATCACATACATATACAACAAATGGTACTTATACAGTAAAATTAATAGTAACCAACAGCAACGGATGCTCTGACACTATTATAAAACCCAATGCAGTTACCATTGGTTCGGTAAATGCAGGTTTCAACGCAGCTCCCAGTGGATGTCAAAATAGTGCTGTTCAATTTACCAATACCTCGGCACCGGCACCGGCATCAGTATTTTGGACATTTGGAGATGGAAGCACTTCCACCAGTCTGGATCCCATTAAATCTTATGCAACAGCCGGAACGTACACAGTAAAAATGGTAGCTAATTTTGGTGCCTGCATTGACTCAACTATAAAAACAATAACAATACTCCCTAAGCCCAGAGCTTCTTTTACAACAACCGATACAGCAAATTGCAAAACTCCTTATACCGTTAATTTTACCAATCACTCAATCAATGCGGCTTCTTACCTATGGGATTTTGGCGACAATGCAACATCAACAGCAGTCAATCCATCTCATACATACAGCAACATTGGAAGCTTCTCAGTAAAGCTTGTTGTAACAGGTGCAAACGGATGTACAGACACTTTGATAAAGGCTAATTATATCAATATAAAAAAACCATCTACAACCATCACTAATATACCTGATAGCGGATGTGTTCCTTTCACAAAAACATTTAACCTGAATGTAACAACCACAGACCCTGTTACGAGTTACTGGTGGAATTTTGGTGATGGTAACACATCAAGCAGCGCCAGCCCAACCAATATTTATTCACTCGAAGGTATTTATAATGTATCTGTAATTATCCTTACCGCCAATGGTTGTACCGATACCGCAAGGGTAACAAAGGCTATTATTACCAACAATAAACCCGTGGCAAATTTTAGTGCTAGTCCAACCAATACCTGCGCCAACTCAGCGGTAACATTTTCTGACCTTTCGACAGGAGGGCCAAGCAGGTGGCTTTGGGACTTTGGTGACAGCACCACATCATCACTTCAAAACCCTTCGCATCAATATCTTGATACCGGCTATTTTAATATCAGGTTGAAAATATGGAAAGGTGGATGTACAGACAGCATTACGATGCTGAATTACATACATATTAATCCACCTGTCGCAAAATTCAAAACAACCAATGATTGTAAAAAACCTCTTGAAAGAGTATTTACTGACCAATCGATTGGTGCTGACGAATGGCATTGGGATTTTGGAGATGGCAATACATCTACCTTACAAAGCCCTGTTCACCTTTATGCAAGTGCAGGCACTTTTGTTGTGAGCCTCAGAGTAGTGAATAATACTTATGGCTGTGATTTTACCGCCACCAAGCAGATACAGATAATAAACGCAAAAGCACAATTTACTGCAATAGACACATCCGTATGTAAGGGAGCAAATGTTTTATTTAATACAGGGCTCAGCCTGTCTGACATTCTCTACCTTAACTGGAATTTCGGGGATGGATCACCTAATATCAATTCTCCGAGAAGCCAGAATTACATGGAGCATATTTATTCAAGAACCGGGAGATTCAATGTTCGGTTAATAATGAGTGATATATTAGGATGTACTGATACATTGATTAGATTTTCTTACATTTCTGTGAGTGGCCCTACTGCAAAATTCTCACCGGCTGTTGCAGGTGCCTGTTCCAATAATGCAGTAATATTTAACGATAGTACTGCTACAGATGGAACGCATCCAATACAACAATGGGAATGGAATTATGGAGATAGTACAACCGAAACGCTAACAACGCCCCCATTTCAGCATTTCTACTCTACACCCGGTGCTTATATAGTTAAACTAAAAGTAACCGACAGTAAAGGTTGTGCAGACAGTGTGAAACTAAATACCGCACTGGTAATATCAAAGCCAAAAGCCAATTTTACATCTGTAGACACTTTTAGCTGCCCTGGTAAACCAGTGCGTTTTGTAAATCAAAGTACGGGTCCATCCCTTACATACAGGTGGTATTTTGGAGATAATACAAACTCTAACTCACAAAACCCGTCTCATATTTATGGCAGCGATGGCACTTACTCTGTAAAGCTTGTAGTTACAGATCTATATGGCTGTTCTGATTCAGTGCTTAAAACAACCTACATCAGCATTAAGAGCCCGCTTTCAATGTTTACCATGAGTGATTCAGCAAGCAACTGCCCACCGTTGGTAGTTAACTTTACTGATCAATCAACAAATACAGTAAGCAAGAAATGGGATTTCGGTGACAGCACCTATTCTACAGAAGCCAACCCTACCCACTTCTATAATTACCCGGGCACTTACTTCCCAAAGCTTACCATTACAGGGCAGGGCGGATGCACCAATACATACCTGCGAAAAGTAGTGATAAAAGGCCCAGAAGGCGTGTTTACTTATACACCATTAAAAGGCTGTAACCCGGTTACGGTTAATTTTTCGGCAAGTACAACCGGTAATAATTCCTTTGTATGGGATTTTAATGATGGTAGTACAATGAATTCAAACAACAGCTCTATTACTTACACCTACACTTATCCGGGTAGTTACATACCCAAAATGATCCTGATTGACCAGACCGGTTGCCAGGTACCAATAACAGGTGATGACACGATCGTTGTTAGCAGTGTAAATACAAATTTTAGTTTTACCAATAAGCTGCTTTGCGATTCGGGAATAATATCTTTTAGCGACTCTTCGATTTTTATAAACGATGTTATCTCCACTTATGAATGGAATTTCGGAGATGGCACAACATCTGCCAGTCAAAATCCTGTTCATCAATACAACACTACCGGCATTTTCTATCCATCGCTGGTAGCAGTTACCCAACAGGGATGTACAGATACATTGAAGTCGGCAGTTCCTGTAAAAATAGTAGCATCACCGCAAATAAACATCGCATCTACCAGCAACGGTTGTGCGCCTCTGGCAGTAACCTTTAACAGCCAGATGGTGCTTCCAGACACTTCAGCAATCACCTGGCAATGGACTTTTGCCAATGGCAATACCTCTACCGCAGCTGCACCTGCTGTACAAAACTATACAACAGCCGGTTTATATAATGTAACATTGATTGGCACCAACAGCAGCGGCTGTAAAGACAGTGCTACTAAAACAATGGAAGCGTATGCCATTCCAACTGTGAGTGCAGGAGCCGATTTTATTCTGTGTAAAGGAAGCAGCCGTACCCTGCAGGCGAGCGGGGCTGATACTTATACATGGAGCCCGGCAACCGGATTAAGCTGTTCCAACTGTACCAGCCCATCTACTACAACAGATAATAACATTAGTTATTTCGTGAGAGGAACTTCTGCACAAGGTTGCAGCGCCAGCGATACAGTTGCAGTAACTGTAAAAACAAAACTCACTATTACCCACAGCAGTAATGATAGTCTTTGTAAAGGCCAATCAAAAAAGCTAACTGCTGCAGGTGCCAATACTTATTCATGGACGCCCACTAACAGCCTGAGCAATGCCACGGCAAGTGAGCCTGTAGCAACACCTGACACTACAACAACTTACAGGGTAGTTGGTACAGACGATGTGGGATGTTTTAAAGATACCGGTTACATCTCTATCCGTGTAAACCCTTTGCCAACAGTAGAAGCAGGGCTTGATAAAACAATCAACGTGGGCCATACGATTGATTTAATTCCGGAAATTTCGCCTGATGTAACACAGGTCATCTGGTCGCCAACAACCGGTTTGTTCAGGAATTTTTATCCAGGCGTTACAGTAAAACCAACTGAGAATACTGAATATACTGTAGATGTTAAGAACAGAGGTGGTTGTGCAGCCAGGGACAGGGTAACAGTGTTTGTAATTTGCAATGGTGCCAACATTTTTATCCCCAACACTTTCTCACCAAATGCAGACGGAACAAATGATGTGTTCTATCCAAGAGGTACAGGTGTATTTAAAATAAAGAGCCTTCGTTTATATACAAGATGGGGTGAGCTAATTTTTGAGAAGAGCAATTTTGACGCTAACAATCCTGCTTATGGATGGAATGGCACTAACAAAGGAATGCAACTTACACCAGATGTATTTGTGTATACACTGGAAGTAGTTTGCGACAATGGAAGTGTGCTCACCCATAGAGGAAATATAGCACTGATCAAATAAAGATGCTTTTGTTTTTATTTACCTCAAAGAAGCTAACCGAAGGGTTGGCTTTTTTTATTAAAAACTTAATAGCACAACTCAAAAGAATATCGAAAATATGTTTACTGAATCAACAGAAAAAATATCTATGATGCTTCAGTATAAATTCGCAAAACAGCAGTATTTTTTAAAATCTTCTTCAATCAATTACAGTATAAATTTGTAAATTACAGATTAAATGCGGCCCCTGAAAAGCTATACTGAAAAATGTATGATACTTCTATGCACTGTAATACTTCTGTGCATTAGCAATGCTGTATTTGCCCAACCGGCAGCCAACTTTTCAGCAGTTCCCACATCAGGCTGTGCACCACTAGTTGTGCAATTCTCTGATAATTCAAGCGGCTATCCAACTTCATGGAATTGGGATCTTGGTAACGGTACTTTATCATCGCAAAAAAACCCGGTTACTACCTACCCCAGCCCGGGTACTTATACTGTAAAACTTACAGCAAGCAATAGCAGTGGAAGTAACACTATTTCAAAAACACAATATATCACGGTGTATGACAAACCCTTAGTTAAATTCACGGTGAATGATTCTGCAAACTGTATTCCTTTTGTAACAAAATTTACTGATCTCAGTACATCATCAGCAGGTACTAATACAACATGGCAATGGGATTTTGATGACGGCACCATTTCCAGCCTTCAAAACCCACAACATCTTTATAATCTGCCGGGCAATTATAACATTACCTTAAAAGTGACCAACAGCGGCGGCTGTTTCAGCAGTTTAAGTAAGCTGGCGTACATAAAGGCTGCGGATTCAATCCGAACCCTTTTCAATTTTTCTCAGCCAATAAAATGTAAACCGCCTGAAACAATCCGTTTTACCAATAGTACACTTGGGCCCGGCACTTTAAGTTACAACTGGAATTTTGGGGATGGAGGTACATCAACCCAAACTTCTGTATCGCATACCTACATCAGCAGCGGATTGTATACAATAACATTGGTTGTAGCCAACAATTCAGGTTGCAGGGATACACTTGTTTACAAAGATACCTGGCAATCAAAAATATTCAGACTGCTATCAACAGCCCGGACACCGTTTGTGTCAATAACAGGATCGCACTCAGCAATGCCACGGTTCCGGTACCGCTGAGTTCTAAATGGACATTTGGTGACGGGAGTGCTGCCTTTGGTGCCAGCACCGCTAAAACATGGACCGCACCGGGTAATTATAATGTAAAACTCATCAGTAATTTCAATACCTGTTCCGACTCTGTTACAAAAAGGATTACGGTTATTGCTGCTCCCACTGCAGGTTTCAGCGCATCGGATTCAGGCTCCTGCAAACCTCCGCTATCAGTAAATTTTAACGACCTTTCAACCGGAGTTAAAAGCTGGAGCTGGGATTTTGGAGATGGCAACACTTCTACATTACAAAACCCATCGCATACTTATACAACCGAAGCTGAGTTTAATGTAAAACTCATTGTTACTAATTCTGCAGGGTGTACAAACACCCTTACTCAATACCGCTTTATCAGAATTTTAAAACCCCTTATTATTTTTGACAGTATAGAAACAGGCGGCTGTATTCCTTATACATTTAAACCATACCCTACCATCACATCAGTGGATGGCATCGCCGGCCACTTGTGGAACTTTGGCAACGGCCATACATCCTCCAACAGGTATCCAACTGAAATATATACAGACTCCGGCACCTATACCATAAAATTATTTGTTACCTCTAATGACGGATGTTTAGACTCGGCAATGGCAATAGATGCCGTACGAACAGGCAACCGGCCAGTGGTAAATTTTGGGGTAGGCCAAACAGTGGTGTGCCCAGGAGCGGATGTACAATTCACTGATTCTGCTTCACCCGCAGACAGATGGCAATGGAACTTCAACGATGGAACCAATTCAACAGCAAAGAACCCGGTGCATCAATTTTCCGACTCAGGTAAATATTCAATAAAACTGATTGCCTGGAACAACGGTTGCAAAGATTCACTTACAAAATTAAAAGTGATCAGCATTTTGCCCGGCCTTGCCCGGTTCAGGCCTGTATACAACTGCTCCAACAAAAAAGAAGTGTACTTCAAAGACAGCTCCATTTTACCACAAAGCTGGTTCTGGGATTTTGGTGATGGCAACACATCAACACAGCAAAACCCAACGCACCAGTTTGCAAACAACCAGGCATACAATGTATCGCTTACCACTACCAATGATTCCTGCAGCAATACAAAAACCATAACTGTTATCCCGATTGATGAAGATCCTGATTTTACTGCATCCAGGAATACCCTCTGCAAAGCAGACTCCTCTTTATTCTATTTTAAAAATTTCAACAAAAGCAATATAAAAAAATACAGTTGGGATTTTGGTGATGGGATTATTGACAGTACTTCCAAAGACAGTACCTGGCATACTTACCGCAATGCCGGCTTATACACTGTAAAGCTTACGGTAACTGATATATATAATTGCATTGAAACGAAAAGCAAAACAAATTACATACATGTATTTGCACCGAAAGCTGGTTTTATGATTCATGCAACCGGCGGTTGCCAGAATAAAGCCGTGAATTTTACTGATACATCTAACTTACAAAATGGTGAACACAATATAGCAAAATGGGTTTGGGATTTTGGTGATGGCAATTCACAAACTTATAATGCCAGTTTACCCGATCCGTTGTCACACATTTATCCGCTTACCGGCTTCTTTTATCCATCACTCAAAATAATTGATTCGGTGGGCTGTTCAGACAGTGTATCTTACTCAACCCCCATAGGCATCTATCAACCCGTTGCCAATTTCTTTTCCCCCAATTATAATACCTGCATCAACGACACGGTGATACTCCGCAATCTTTCTACTGGTAAGCACCTTACCTATTTATGGTCGTTTGGCGATGGCAATTTTTCAACCGATTCGCTGCCGGTTAAACAATACCCGGCCAATGGCAATTACACAATGAAGCTGCTGGTAACAGATATGTTTGGCTGTAAAGACTCCCTGTCGAAAACAAATTACATCAATGTAAAAACTGTAACAGCCGGCTTTACCGCAAGCGACTCTGTTGGCGTATGTACTCCTTTCCAGGTTAAGTTTACCAATACCTCCACCAACTCACTATCGCAGGTTTGGGATTTTGGCGATGGGGGATTTTCATCTACTGCTAACCCGGTTTATTACTATACATCACCAGGTATTTATTCTGCCAGGCTTACCGCAAAAAGATCCAACGGCTGCTATGACAGTGATTCTGTAAAAATAAAAATAACTGCTCCCAGGGCGAATTTTAGCTACATTCCACAAAATGGCTGTGCTCCTTTAAACGTATCATTTCATGTATCAACCAAAGACACGGTTTCATTTATCTGGGATTTTAATGACGGAACTACTTATATGGGCTATGATTCGGTAACAGTACATCCATACCTGCTGCCTGGTAATTTTGTTCCATCGGTTGTATTGAAAGATACCAATGGCTGTGTGGTAACAATAATTGGCACAGATACCATCAAACTATACAGCAGTAAAGTAAATTTTGGTGCAAGTGATACCGCTTTCTGTGATATTGGCACTGTCAACTTTTTTGATTCCTCTTTTTCAGGCAGCAACACCAGCAGTTACAAATGGGATTTTGGTGATGGCAATTTTTCATCACTTCAAAATCCAACCCATTTTTACAACAACCCCGAACGATACCCGGTAAAACTGATTATTACTACAGTGAACGGTTGCCAGGACAGCCTGGTTAAATTGAATTACATCAAGGTTGCCCGTACACCACAAATAAGCATTGCAGGCAACAATACCAATTACTGCGGCTCATCAATAATAACCATGCAGGGCAATTGGCTTAATGCTGATACATCGGCCATAAACTGGAGTTGGAATTTCAGTAATGGCAATCTTTCTTCCGTACAAAACCCATTGCCGCAACAGTATATTGACACCGGCAATTATACAGTACAACTGATTGCAGTTAACAGGACGGGTTGTGCGGATACGGCCAATACAACAATTACCATCTATCCCGTTCCAAATACTTTTGCAGGAAATGACACCGCAATATGCGCCGGGAACACCGCACAATTAAATGCCGCCGGTGCTGATAGCTACAGCTGGCAACCTGCTGCATTCTTAAGTTGTATCAATTGCAGCAGCCCGGTTACCAGTATACAAAACAGTGGCAGTTATTATGTGAAGGGTATCAATATTTCCGGCTGTGAAAAAACAGATACCATTTTTATAACCGTAAAGCAACCTTTCCACATTACGGGTCTTCAACCCAATGATTCAGTATGTGCAGGTAAAACAATTCAATTGAATGTAAGCGGAGCTGAAAATTATTTTTGGTCGCCTGTTGCAGGTTTAAATAATTCGACCATCAATAACCCAACAGCCAATCCTGCAGTAAACACAACCTACAAAGTGATAGGGTCAGACAACATCAACTGCTTTAAAGACAGTGCAACAATCTTTATAAAAGTAAACTCCATCCCTTCTGTAAATGCAGGAACTGATATTATATTAAACTCAGGCAGATCAGTTACACTTAATCCGCAATATTCAAATGACATCAGCAACTGGCTTTGGCAACCGGCCACCGGTTTAAGTTGTATCAACTGCCCTAACCCGGTTGCTTCACCTTCCAATGGGATAAATTATAAAATTACAGTTACCAACAGCAGTGGATGTACTGATGATGATGAAATTTCAGTACAGGTAAACTGCAATAAGCACAGTGTGTTTTTACCCACAGCCTATACTCCAAACAATGATAGCCAAAATGATATTTTTTACCCATTGAATCCTGCTGGCACTGGTGCTATTAAAATAAATACATTCAAAATATTCAACCGTTATGGCCAGCTTGTTTTTGAAAATGAGAATTTTTATTCAAACAATAAAGTAAATGGGTGGGATGGCAAAATGAGTGGCCGGGATTGCCCCACCGGCACTTACCTATACAGCATAACATTTACCTGCACCGATAACAAACTGGTAACATTTGATGGAAATATTCTGCTGCTCAGATAATAAACTTTAGCTGAAGGCGTTTATATATGGACAACAGTCACTATCCAAACCAACGAAAACAAAATCCGATTTATGAAAACCTTGCATCGCAAGTTATTGTGGGCATCACTCATAATAACTATGTCACAACAGGCTCAGTCACAGGACATCCATTTTTCCCAATTTAATGAAGCACCACTTTTACGCAACCCGGCATTGGCAGGTATATTTACTGGTGATCTCAGGTTCCAGGCAGTGTACCGCACACAATGGCAAAGTGTAACCGTGCCTTATCAAACCACTTCATTAAACGGAGAATTTAAACTTCCTGTTGGCAAAGGCGAAGATTTTTTAACCCTTGGCGCACAAATTTTATACGATAAAGCTGGTTCAATAGGAATGACATCTACACATATACTGCCAGCTGTCAACTATCACAAATCATTAAGCGGCGAACGTAATATGTATCTCTCTCTTGGATTTATGGGAGGCATGGTACAACGCAGGTTCGACAGAAGCAAGATTACTACCAACAGCCAGTTTGATGGCACCAATTATAATCCCGGATTGTCGGATGGTGAAAGTTTTGACAAATCATCTTACTCTTATTTTGACGGGACAGTGGGCATGAGTTTTAATGCACAATTGAATGACAATCCAGATAACAATGTATTTGCAGGAATCGCTTTCCATCACTTCAATAAACCATCCAACATCAGTTTTTACGGCAACACCAAATTAGAAATGATTCCTAAGTGGGTGTACTCAGGTGGTGCAAGACTTGCAACTTCAGAACTAACTTATGTAACCTTTCATGCTGATTATTCAAAGCAGGGCCCGTATTCAGAACTGATCGGCGGTGCTATCTATACCTGGAAATTAGATGATGAGGTTGACCCCAAATATTTGATACATGGTGGTGCATTCTTAAGAATGAATGATGCAGTGATACCAGTAGCAAAAGTTGAAATGAGGCCGCTCGCTATCTCTGTTAGTTACGATGCCAATATTTCTAAACTAAGTGCAACAACAAGGGGACGTGGCGGTTTTGAACTGGCACTAACCTATCAAACTTATCTTGACCGGGACAATACCAGCAGAAACGCAGTACGCTGTCCAAGGTTTTAATATCAGTTCTTCCAAACAACATCAGCCAGATTTCGTAGCCTGACATCAAGAGCTTTTGTTTTTATGGATTGTTTGGATAACTAAAAGCCCCAGGGATGGGGCTTTTTTTATTTTTATTCTATGCTCATTAAAATTGTCAATCAACAATGCAACAGGTGTTATACATTAAACCTGAAGTGCATTACATCTCCATCTTTCACAATGTATTCCTTTCCTTCAATTCTCAGCCTTCCGTTTTCCCTGCAGGCCGCTTCTGATTTGTACTGAAGAAAATCATCGTAAGCAATCACTTCTGCTTTGATGAAACCTTTTTCAAAGTCCGTGTGGATCACACTGGCGGCTTGCGGCGCTTTCCATCCCTGGTGAATGGTCCATGCCCTTACTTCCTGCACACCGGCAGTAAAGTAGGTTGAGAGGTTGAGCAGTTTATACGTAGTGTGGATCAAGCGGTCCAGTGCAGGTTCGGTCATTTTATATTCTTCCATGAACATGGCTTTGTCATCGGGGTTTTCAAACTCCGCAATCTGTGCCTCAATCGCATTCGTCATTACAATCACTTCGTTGCCTTCATTCTTTACGGCTTCTTTCAATGCTTCACTGAATTTATTGCCGGTATGCATGCTGGCTTCATCCACATTGGCTACATACAACACAGGCTTATCAGTCAATAAAAACAAATCTGCAATGGCTGCCTTATCATCTTTTGATAAACCCAAAGAAATAATGTTCCTCCCCTTTTCCAAATGCTCTTTACAACGCAATAGTATTTCTAGTTCAGCCTTTGCTTTTGCATCCGTTTTGGCAATTTTTTCTGTGCGCTGAATTCTCTTGTCAACACTTTCCAGGTCTTTCAGCTGCAGTTCGGTTTCAATGATCTCTTTATCGCCGACAGGGTTGATGGCACCCTCTTCCCTTAATATGTTCTCATCTTCAAAACAACGGATCACATGGATAATGGCGTCCACTTCCCGGATATTGGCCAGGAATTTATTGCCCAACCCCTCTCCTTTGCTGGCACCACGTACCAGGCCTGCAATATCCACGATCTCGATCTGTGTAGGTACGGTCCTGTCAGGATGCACCAGTTCTGCCAGCCGGTCCAACCTTGGGTCGGGTACATTCACCAGCCCCACATTGGGTTCAATGGTACAGAAACGGTAATTGCTTGCCTGCGCCTTTGCGCTGTTGCTTACAGCATTAAATAAAGTTGACTTGCCCACATTTGGTAACCCCACGATGCCTGCCTGTAATGCCATACTAAGTAAAAATTAAAAAGTAAAAAATAAAAATTTGGTGGCAAAGGTAAGGTTTGAAATGAAATACCGATTTTCAAATGAAAAGTATAACTTCAAACCGTTAAACCAAACCGAAAACAGCAATGGCATTGAGCAGGATATGGAGTGCTTTTATTCTGGCAGCCCTTATAGTGGCTGCGGTTCATTTTATATCAAATAAAAGCCGGGACGACATCTTTGGCCGCCTGGTAACCGGCACTGCCAAAGACGAGTTTAAATATGCTGCGATAGGTGATGTTACCAAATATGGCCGCCCTTCCATTGACAGCTTTGCAAAAGAAATAGCCGACTTTGGATTTAAGAAACAGGATAAAGTAAGCGATGATTGCAAATACCTGGTTACAGATGATATTACTGCTGATACCATACTGCAACTTACGAAACAGTTCACCTCCGTGAGGCCGGTTGAATACAGTTATGTACTTGGTAAAAAACAAAAACCGGTTGATGGCGTAATAGCAACCTGCGAAGTGGCCGTAAAATTGTGCATTGGCCTTATCGGTATCATGGCATTGTTCATGGGTTTTATGAGCATTGCAGAAAAAGCCGGTGGTATCAGGTTCTTATCAAAAATGGTGGGGCCCTTTTTTTCAAAATTGTTTCCTGAAATTCCTAAAGGGCATCCTGCACATGGGCATATCATGATGAACTTTAGCGCCAATATGCTGGGGCTTGACAATGCAGCCACGCCATTTGGCATCAAAGCCATGGAAAGCCTGCAGGAAATAAACCCGGATAAAGAAAAAGCCAGTAATGCACAGATCATGTTTTTGTGTTTGCATGCAGCCGGGCTCTCTTTAATTCCCACCACGGTGATTGCTGCCAGGGCCATTACTACCGGCAATAATGGTGCAAGGGCTGTTAACCCTACCGATATATTTTTACCCTGCCTCATCGCCACTTTTGTTGCAACACTGGCAGCCATGCTCATGGTTTCTTTCAAACAAAAAATAAAACTGTGGCAACCTGTTATACTTGGATGGATACTGGGCATATCAGCTATTATTTCTTTGCTGGTGTTTTTCATTCTTTCTTTAAACACCGTTGGTGTTAATATTTTCTCGGAACAACTGAGCACAGGTTTGATATTGCTGATCTTTTTTGTGATTGTATCGGGCGGCGTGTATAAAAAGATCAATGTATTTGATGCTTTTATTGAAGGTGCCAGGGGAGGGTTTGAAACTGCTGTGAAGATTATTCCGTACTTAGTGGGAATGCTTGTAGCCATCAGTTTATTACGCAGCAGCGGAACGTTTGATGTGATCATTAACGGGATAAAAACCCTGTTTGCTGCGTTAGGCGCTGATACAAAATTTGTTGATGGGCTACCAACAGCATTGATCAAACCAATGAGTGGGAGCGGTGCAAGGGGAATGATGATTGATACCATGCGGATGCATGGCCCGGATTCATTTGCCGGAAGGTTAAGTTGTATTTTACAGGGAAGTTCTGATACCACTTTTTATGTAGTAGCTGTATACTTTGGTGCAGTGAGTATTAAGAATACACGATATGCAATTGGAACCATGTTGCTGGCAGACCTTGTGGGAATCGTTACTTCAATTGGTCTTGCATATTTGTTCTTTGGATAAAGCAACCACTATTTCCGTTTTTCTTTTTTGGTTTTTGAAGGTGGTTGTTTTACCGTTCCTTTCACTAAAGGTACAGCAGCCTTTTTAGCTACACCTGTATCTACCACTTTAGCTGAACCGGTAATTGATTCTTCTTCTTCTTCCATTCCATTGCCATAATCACCAAATAAAGCCGCCATGTCTTTTGCATGGTAGATGTTGCGGCTGAATTTATTCCCCATTACAATGATGGTGGCAGAATCTTCTATCAGCCTGACGAAGGATGCATTATTGCCATGCCACCAGCCGTTGTGGTAGATCATCTTCTTTTCATTGGGATAAATGTTCATACGCCAGCCCAGTCCGTAATTCCTGATACCCGGCTTTTCATTGCTGTAAGGTGCAAAGGCTTCCATTAAAGTATTGCCGGTAAATATTTTTCCGCTGTAAAGCGCTTTGTCCCAGGTAAGGAGGTCCCGTGCTGTTGAATAAATATTTTTATCACCATATACGGCATCTAAAAAGCCAAAAGGTATCAACTCTCCTTTCCAGTCGTAACTGGGTATCACTGTTGATATCATCGAAGTATCAAATACAAAAGTGTTGGCCATTTGCAGTGGCTTAAAAAAAGTTTGCTGCATGAACCGGGCGTATTTCATACCGCTCAGTTTTTCGATCAACAAAGCCAGCAACGCATAGTTGCTGTTGCAATACGAAAACCTGCTGTTGGGCCTGCCTATATTTTCCAGTTGCGATTTTTTACTGATGAGATCATCCAGCACTGTTTCATTGGTTACATACTGTTTTTTATTCCAGCCCAGCTTTTCCATAAAATGCACATAGTTGGGCAAACCGCTGCGGTGATTGAGCAGGCTGCGGATGGTAACGCCGGGATAATTAAAACCGGGGAAATACTTTACATACTCATCATCCAGGTTCAGCTTGCCATCCTGCATCAGCTTTAACACTGCCATAGCAGTAAAGGTTTTTGAAACAGATGCAATATGAAAGGGCGTATTGGCGGTAATGGTATCAGTTGATTGAAGATGACCGGTACCCATATAACTTTCAAAAACGACGTTGCCATTTTTGGCAACGATGATACCGCCATTAAACCCCCGGTTTTTAAGCATGGTATCGTACCAGTTTTCACATCCGGCCTTGTACCGGGCCATTTCCGGTGCAGAGATGGAAGCAGGCGCAGGCAAGGCTATTAACAAACTGTCGCCATTTTTTTTATCAGCCTGGCGGGAACTGCTGCCACAAGATGAAAGTGTTACTGCTGCCAGCATTGCTGCACAAAGTGATGCTGTACAAGAGAGTCCTTCGACTAAGCTCAGGATAAATTTCGTCCTGCTAAAAAGGGTTCCTTTGGTTTGTACCATGATATAATTAAAACTATGAAATATATTTGTGCAAAATAAAGAGAATGTCAGACAAAAATAAGACCAGCTATCCCAAAGAAAAGATCAATATTCTTTTTCTGGAGAATATCAGTGATGTGGCAGTGGAACACTTCAGGGCATCGGGCTACAGCAATGTAAAAAAAATAGGCGGCGCTTTAAGCGAAGAGCAGCTGATGAAGGAAATAAAAAATATTCACCTGCTGGGCATCAGGAGCAAGACCAAGATAACACAGAAGGTACTGGATGCTGCAGAGAAACTGCAGGCCATTGGTTGCTTTTGTATCGGGGTGAACCAGGTAGACCTGAAAGCAGCTACCAAAAAAGGCGTGGCTGTTTTTAATGCGCCTTACAGCAATACCAGGAGTGTGGCGGAACTGGTGATAGGTTCTTCGATTATCCTGATCAGGAAGATCATAGATAAAAACACAGCGGCACACAAAGGTATCTGGATGAAAGATGCTACCGGCAGCTATGAACTTCGTGGAAAAACACTGGGCATTATTGGTTACGGTAATATCGGCAGCCAGCTAAGTGTATTGGCAGAAAGCCTCGGCATGAAAGTGATCTTTTATGATACGGAAACCAAACTGCCGCTGGGCAATGCCACTTCCTTTAAAAGTTTAAAAGAAGTGCTGGGTAAATCGGATGTGGTATCGCTGCATGTACCGGAATTGCCCACTACAAAAAACATGATCAATAAAGCCAATCTTAAATTCTTTAAGAAAGGCAGCATCCTCATCAACTATGCCCGTGGCGAAGTGGTGGAACTGGATGCACTGGCGAAAGCCATAAAAGACGGGCAGCTGGGCGGTGCAGCCATTGATGTGTTTCCATGGGAGCCGGAAAAGAACGGAGATCCCTTTACCACACCGTTGCAGGGCTTAAGCAATGTATTGCTTACGCCGCATATTGGCGGCAGCACACAGGAAGCACAAAACAATATTGGTGTGGATGTAAGTTCCAAACTATTTAATTATTTAGAGAAAGGCGTAAGCTTTGGTTCACATACCATTCCTGCGCTGAGCCTGCCGCCGCAGGAAAACACCCACAGGATACTGCATATACACAACAACGTACCGGGTGTATTGAGTGAGATCAACACACAATTATCAAAAAACAAGATCAATATCCTGGCACAGTATCTTACCACCAATGCAGATATTGGTTACGTGGTACTGGATATAGATAAGAGCCTTAGTAAAAATGCGCTGGAGCTGTTGAAGAAAGTGAAGGAAACGATTAAGGTGAGGATGTTGTATTGAGAATAATTATTCAAAAAAGAAAAAGCCTGTTTGAAATGATCAAACAGGCTTTTTCTTTTTATAAAAATTTATTGCGAAATATAATTCTTCAAATGGTCGATCGTTTCTTTTTGTGATTGAATGATAGCTGTAACCACATCACCGATTGAGATCATTCCCAATACTACATCACCATTTACCACCGGCAGGTGACGGATATGCTTATCACTCATGATGGACATACAGGCTTCAATTTTATCTTCCGGCGAAATGGTGAACGGGTTTTCTGTCATGATCTCATTTACAGGTGTATCATGCGATGTTTTTCCTTTAAGGATGATCTTACGGGCATAATCCCTTTCTGATAATATGCCGGTCAATTTGTCTCCCTCCATAACAAGCAGGGCTCCAATATTTTTTTCACCCAGTATTTTCAGTGCATCATACACGGTGGTAGCACCAGAAACAGAAAATATAACGGCACCTTTTTTTTGTAAAATGTCTGAAACTTTCATAAGCAAGAGTTGGGTTTTGGTGAATATGGGGCCAGGTTTTGAAACCTGCTTTGAATATGAAGTTAACGAACCGGGGGAAAAAAATAAAAACTGATTTTAAATACCCTGCTAAAAAGATGGGCAGGTAATACGATCGTTACCTGCCCGGCAACATTCAATTAAAGAACTTATTATTTTTTCAACACCTGTAATACTGTGTCATACAGCACTTCAGCGCCCAATGCCAGGTCTTCATAAGAAGAATATTCCAGCGGATTGTGACTGATACCATCCTTGCAGCGGACGAAGATCATCCCATAGTCGCAGGCATAAGAAAGCGCCATGGCATCGTGGAAAGGGCCGCTCATCAGTTCGGGTGCATCTAAATTGAGTGATTTACATGCTGCATGAATCATTTCTTTGATCCAATCAGCGCAATAACGTGGTTCGCTGATAAAGTCTTCTGCAATGAAATATTCCAGTGAATGTTTTTTTGCAATGGCTTCAATCTTTTCTCTTAATTGTTTTTCATAGCGGTTGCGGCGTTCAATATCAATATCCCTAAGATCGATGGTAAAGCTTACTTCTTCTGCGATGATATTACGGCTGGCAGGAAAAACGCTCATGGTACCAACAGTACCTACGGTTGGTGTTCCGGGTAACTGTGTAGCGATCTCATGCAAGGCAACAGTGATTTCCGCTGCACCGAGCAATGCATCTTTACGCAACGGCATCGGTACAGAACCTGCATGGCCTGCCATACCTTTTAATTTCACCGTCCACCATATAGGCCCGGAAATGCCAGATACCACACCGATGGGTTTGTTGCCCATATCTAATACCGGACCCTGTTCAATATGTAATTCCAAAAAACAAAAAATGCTGCCGGGTTTGTATTCGTCTTCTTTTGACCTGGCGGGATCACAACCAAAATCAATCAATGCCTGCCTCCTGCTGATGCCATCTTTATCTTTTCTTTCAATATCCTCTGGGTCTAATCTTCCTAAAATACCTTTGGAACCATAGAGGCCTTTATTAAAACGCCAGCCTTCTTCATCAGCAAAAGAAATGACTTCGATACTTCTTTCATGTGTTACATTATTTTCCGTCAAAGCTTTTACTACCTCAATGGCACAGAGTACACCCGCCACGCCATCAAAGCGGCCACCATAGGGTTGGCTGTCTAAATGAGAACCCATCATCAATACCGGTAGTGAAGGATCCATTCCTTCCAGCCTGCCGATGAGGTTGCCGAAGTTGTCGATATGTGTTTTCATACCTGCTTCCTGCATCCAGGAAGCGGCTATTCCAAATGCTATCTTTTCATCCGCTGAGTGTGCCGGCCTGTTCGTTCCTGTTTCGCCAATTTTGCCAATGAGGCTCATGGCTTCAAAGTGCTGCTGAAGGCGGGATGCATTTATGTGCATAATCATTTTGTTTAAATTGCAACTTAGTGTTTATTTTGATGCAAATATTCAATTAACCCTTTTTTATAAGGCATGAAAAAAGCTGTCTATTTATCTATTTTACCTGTTGTGTTTTCAATCATTACTTTAAATGTGTTTTGCCAAAGAACAACTACTACCCTTTATGATTGCAGGTGGCAGGTATGCGATGCTTCTTTGGCAAGATTCTTCAGTGTATTGGAAAAAACTGACAGCGGATGGTTCCGGAATAATTACTTCGTAAGCACAAAAAAATACAGATGTCTGCATTGTATAAAGACCAGTATTGTAATGTAAAAAACGGGTACATAAGCTATTTTTATCCAAACGGAAATTTAGAAGCCAGGGGAAGAATGATAGACAATAAAAGAGAAGGCAATTATATGTCCTGGCACTTTAATGGCATGATTGAAGATTCTGCATTCTATCACAATGACAGGTTTATTGGCTATAAACTTTCGTGGCATTCAAATGGTATGATTGCTGATTCTTCATTCAGAAGAAATGACAGCACTACGGTGTATGTATCCTGGTTTGATAATGGTAGCCCATCAGCTTACGGGGTATTTCTTAATGGCAAAAAGCAGGGGCAATGGAATTACTTTCATAAAAGCGGCAACAAGGCAGCCATAGAAATAAATGAAAGAGGAAAAGTGAGCATGGTTGATTACTTTAATGAAGATGGTACAACCTTGCAGGACAACAGCTATGCAAACCGGGATGCTGTTTTCAAAGAAGGTTTAAATGACTGGAACGAATATCTCATTGACCATGTTTTTTTACCCGGCACCTATAAATTCACCAATACCAACCAGGTAACCATCGAAGTAAGTTTTACAATCAATGAAGATGGCGATACCGAAGATGCCATTGTGCTCACTCCTTTTCAATACAGGGTTGACCAGGAAGTTCTTGATGCCATAAAAGCCAGTCCGAAATGGCACCCGGCAATTGAACATAACCGCAAGGTTAAAATGAAAATAAAACAGCCCCATACATTTGTGCGCTGAAAGAACAGCGTTTGGCATTAATGATCATTCAGTGGCCTGCCTTCTTCCTGCCACATTTTCCAATTGATATAATCAGGTGCCACACGGTGTTCTTCCATAGTGATGCAACCGGTAACCGGGCACATGAGCTGGCATAAATTACAGCCAACACATTCTTCCTTTTTGATGGTGTAAGTATTGTAAGGCTTGCCATAGTCCAGGTTGATCGACTGGTGCGATGTGTCTTCGCAAGCGATGTAACATAATCCGCAGTGAATACATTTATCCTGGTTGATTTTGGCAATGTGATGATAGTTGATATCAAGGTCTTCCCAATGCGTTATTTTTTCAACGGACTTACCGATGAAATCATAAATTGTTTTATACCCTTTTTCATCCATCCAGTTATTCAACCCTTCATTCATATCTTCCACTATCCTGAAACCATGTTTCATGGCGGCTGTACATACCTGAACGCTGGTAGCACCAAGCAACATAAACTCAATGGCATCTCTCCATGTACTTACACCCCCGATGCCGGATATGGGTACTTTAGAAGTAACCGGATCCTGACTTATTGTTGTAAGCATTTTTAATGCTATTGGTTTTACCGCAGGGCCGCAATAACCACCGAACACGCTTTTACCTGCCACATAAGGATTGGGTACCAGTGTATCCAAATCGATTCCTGTTACTGATTGAATGGTATTAATCAAAGACAGTGCATTGGTGCCTGCTTTTACACAGGCAATACCTGTAGGTACCGGGGAATGTACATTGGGCGTGAGTTTGGTAATCACCGGAATGGTTGCTTTTTCCATCACCCATTCCACCACCATTGCAGCTATTTCCGGATCCTGTCCTACTGCAGCGCCCATTCCTCTTTCAGTCATACCATGTGGGCAACCAAAGTTTAATTCAAAACCCATTGCACCTGCATCTTCGCATTTTTTTATCAACTCATGCCAACTTTCTCTATCGTTATCTGCCATCAGCGAAACAATTGTTGCCCTGTCAGGAAATTCTTTCACTGTTTCTGTTATTTCTCTGAGGTTTATTTCTAATGGGCGATCGCTTATGAGTTCAATATTATTGAAACCCATCACTCTTGTTCCATTAAAGTTCACCGCCGAATAACGGGAAGACACATTTTTCACCTGGCTTCCCAAAGTCTTCCAGACAACACCGCCCCAGCCTGCTTCGTAAGCACGGATAACATTGTACTTTTTATCTGTTGGCGGCGCACTTGCTAACCAGAATGGATTAGGAGATTTGATGCCGAGGAAATTACAAGAAATATCTGCCATGATGAGCTATTTTGAATGTTGTATTTTAAATTTTTAATTACAGGGGTCATCCCTATTGAGAAGTTTCCTGTGTTGTCTTTACAATTTTTGTTAAAATATTTATGATGTGTTCAATTTTAGTAAGATAGCCGGAGTAATCTATATCAACCAATTTGCTGCTTTCCAGTAATCTCAACCAATATTTTGTTTCTCGTGCTTCCTTAGATGCTATTGCCATTTTTGAAATGAAATCCTTCCTCGATTGAGCCGCAGTTACTTCCTCAACGTTTGCACCTATACTGGTTCTACTTCTTAACAACTGCTTTGAAAGAACAAACTCTTTACCTGCAATTAACTGTTTGTAAAGTTCAAGTACAGATAATGAAAAATCAAAGGACAACTCCAATATCTTATTCTCTGTCTTCATTCAAAATTCAACATTCATCATTTAAAATAAAATCAGCCTCCAATAAATTTAAGAATAGCTGCGGCCCCATCCTTCCCCGCCTGCACGGCATCCACCACTTCTTTACCACCATTCACTGCATCACCGCCGGCAAACACACCTGCGATACTGGTAGCTGCTTTATCTTTTACAACGATCTTGCCTGCTTTGTTTTCGAGTTTGGTATTGCTCACCAACGCTTCAAAAGGCATTTGCCCTGCAGCTTTGATCACCATGTCAACTTCCAGTATAAATGTTTTGCCTGTATCTACCGGGGAGCGGCGGCCACTTGCATCAGGCTCACCCAATTCCATCACACTGCAAACAAGCTGCTCCGCTTTGCCATTGCCTTTTATTTCTTTTGGCGCTGCCAGCCAGATGATTTCACAGCCATCCAGTTTTGCAATATCCAATTCTACCTGTGTACAGGGTTTTTCATTTTCTGTTCTGCGGTACAGCATGGTCACTTCTTTTGCACCGAGGCGTTTGGCCTGAGTGGCTGCGTCAATCGCCGTCATGCCCATACCGATCACGGCAACTTTATCGCCAACCGGAATAGCAGGATAACCTTTTTCACGAAGGTTATAAATAAAGCTGATCGCATCTTCCACACCTGATAAATCTTCGCCGGGAATTTCCAGCTGCCTTGCCAAACCAACACCAATACCGAGGTAAACGGCATCATAATTTTTCTGTAGTTCTTCCAGCGAAATGTTTTTTCCCAGTTCCTGCTCGTATTTTATTTCTATACCACCAATGCCGGTGATGTAATTCACTTCATCTTCACAAAACTGCGGTGTCACTTTATAAGCAGCGATACCGTAAGTCATCAAACCACCACCTTTACTTTCTTTTTCATAAATGGTTACATTAACTCCTTCCCGGCTAAGCATGTGGGCACAACTTAAACCTGCCGGGCCGGCACCAACTACTGCTACTTTTTTACCGGTGGATGCTTTTCTTGAAAACAGCTGCCATTGTTTTTGCATGGCAATTTCTGTACTGTAGCGCTGCAGTTTTGCAATCGGGATTGCTTCTTCATGCATGAGATTGTACACACAAGCACCTTCACACAATTTTTCTACGGGGCATACTTTACTGCAACCTGCTCCCATGATATTGCTGCTGAAAATGGTATGTGCAGATCCTTTGATATTGCCTGTTGTAATCTGTTTGATGAACTTGGGCACATCAATACTGGTGGGGCAACTTTTCATACAAGGTGCATCGTAACAAAACAAACAACGGTTGGCTTCCACCAGTGCGGCATCCGGTGTTTCAAACGGTGGATGAATATCGCTGAAGTTTTGTTTGTATTGTGCAGCGGTAAGTCTGTTTGCGGCTATTGACATATTTTACAATTGTATTTATGTGAATCGTTGTTTTTATTTCAAATATTTTCTTAACCATTCCTGCACTTCTTTATAAAAAAAGCGGCTGTTCTCTGCTTTCAGTACCCAGTGATTCTCTTCAGGGAATACCACTAATTTACTCGGTATTTGTAACCGTTGTAACACATGAAAATTTTCAATGGAGTTATTCAACGGCACCCTGAAATCCTGTTCACCAACTGTGATGAGTACCGGCGTTTTAAATTTAGCCGCATAACGGATAGGGTTTTGCTCCTTCCAGCTTTTGGTTGGCATCCAGGGTGTTCCGCCATTCATTACTTCCCGGTTATAGATTGCATCGCTGGTTCCCCACTGGCTTTCGCTGTTCATTAAACCGGCATGACTGATCAGGCATTTATAATGGGTAGTAGTTGCCTGCATCCAGTTGGCTAAATGGCCACCGTAACTGGCGCCACCTGCAGCTTGCTTTGTGCCATCAATAAATGAATAATTTTTGATTGCATAAGCTGCTGCTTCATTGATCTCTGCTCCCGGACCTTTGAATGGATCATACTGTATGTCCTGTGAAAACTTTTCTCCGTAACCGGTGGAGCCTGTGTAATCCGTCATCACCAGCACATAGCCCGGTGATGCCAGCAATTGATAATTCCAGCGGTAGCCCCAGTTATCTTTCCATGCACCGGCAGGGCCTCCATGCATTACTACAAACAATGGATATTTTTTTGCAGCGTCAAAACCTGCAGGCCTTGCCAAAATGCTCCTGATTTTTTTGCCACGGCTGCTGCTGTACCAGAAGGTTTCGATGGTTTGAAGATCGAGTGCTGCTAATTTATCTTTATTAAAATCTGTGATGGCCCCGTGGGCTGTTCCACTGATCTTCACCACTTCTGCCGGCGATGATGCAGATTCGTAGTTTGATACGATGATATTATCAGTAGAAACACTAATGTTATTGTAACAACCGGTTGTATTATTGGTGAGTGGTTTTGCTGCAGTCTCATTTGCTGCAATGGTAAACAAGCGGTCGTTTCCTTCGTATTCAACACTCATTACAATGGCATTGCCATTCAAAACATACTTATTCACCGGCCTGTCCAATTCAGCCGCCAACCATGTTTTATTGGTCATTGCAGGCCAGTCAAAACGGGTTAGCTTTTGCAGGTTGTACACTTTGTAATTATTGTTGAAAGCCGACTGGCAATACAAGTATTTCCCGTCACGGCTTGCGGCAACATCACTGTACTCAAACTCATCGGCCGTTAATTTTTTAAATGCGGCATCATTCACTGATACACTGTAAATATTATAAGCCGGTTCTTTGTAAACACTCTTGTTTAACTCTGTAGTAGCAGTAAAAATAATTTCATTGCCATTGGCGGACCAACAGGCATTGCCGCCAATTTTAAAACCGGCTTCATTAACAATGGTTGCTGTTGAAAAAAGATCTTTTGCAATGGCGCCGGCTTCTGCTTTTTGAACAAAAAGATGCGTTTCCTTTTCATCTATCCATTGGTCCCAGTCACGGATAGGAAATGAATTGTATTCTCTCACCTTGTATTTTATCTTCTTTTTTTCCTCTGCTGTTTTTTTATTGGCCGAATCGGTGAAAGCTCCATGATATACTTTACTGGTGAATAAGAGCATGGTTCCATCCGGGCTCCATTTAGGCGCTGCAGCGCCGGTTGATATATTGGTGATACGTTGTGATTCGCCACCATCTGCAACATTAATTACATACACCTGTGCCACGTCATCGCCTTCCCGCTTTGCAGTAAAAGCGATCATTTTACTGTCGGGGCTCCAGGTATAATTGCTTTCGCCCGTTTTGGTAGCAGTTAATTTTCTTGGCTTGCTGCTGCCATCGGCTGCTGCGATCCACAGATCAGTGGTTTGATCCTTTTCATCATAAGCTGCATCGGTAACGCTGAACACTACCCATTTACCATTCGCACTTATTTCAGGCGCTCCTACTCTTTTCATCAACCACATATCTTCATGGGTGATCACTTTTTTGGTTTGTGCTGAAGCACTCACAATTGAAAAAAGGAAAACAATAAAGAGAATACGATGTATCATTAAAAATGTATTTGCTGCATAAAGAAATAAATGTACAAGTGAGTGACACAACGATGATGCCATGAAAAACCATCGCTGGTGTAAAAAAAATTGCGGCTCTACAGCTCCGTTATCTTTCCATAAGTCTCCGGCCGCCTGTCCCTGTAGAATTGCCATTTGCTCCGGATCTGGTCGATCAGATCGAGGTCAAACTCTGCTACCAGTAATTCATCTTTGTCTTCGCTGGCTGTTGCAATAATTTGTCCCAATGGATTTACAAAATAACTGGTGCCATAAAATTTGCCGAGATTCCAGGGAGCTTCGGTACCAACCCGATTGATACAACCCATGAAATAACCATTGGCTACTGCATGTGCCGGTTGCTCCAGTTTCCATAAATATTGCGATTGCCCAACGGTGGTTGCAGATGGATTGTAAACGATCTCTGCGCCATTTAAACCAAGGCACCTTGCACCATCAGGAAAGTGGCGGTCGTAACAAATGTACACACCCACTTTAGCATACTTTGTTTGAAAAACCGGATAGCCAAGGTTGCCAGGCTTGAAGAAAAACTTTTCCCAAAAACCACCGGTATGTGGAATATGATTTTTACGATACTTGCCTAAGTAAGTTCCGTCTGCATCAATCACTGCAGCCGTATTATACAATACACCTGATTGTTCCTTTTCATACACGGGCACTATGATCACCATGTTGTATTTTTTGGCGTATTCCGCCATGCGGTCGGTGGTAGGACCGGGAACAGTTTCTGCAGAAGCATACCAGGCGGCATCCTGGCCGGGGCAGAAATACGGCGTATTAAAAATTTCCTGGAAGCACAATATCTGTACGCCCTGTTTGCCGGCATTTTCAATGAAAGGAATATGCTTTTGCACCATGGCTTCCATGATCTCTGCAATGGTTCCTTCGCCTTCTGTTTTAGGAAGCGATACCTGGATAAGGCCTGATTTAATTATTCTTGCCATACTGTTTTGTTTGCCACAGATTACACAGATTAACACAGATGGTTTTAATTAGTGTAATTCGTATAATTAGTGTAATAAATATTTTATTGTACTTAGCTGTTGTACTACTATTAAACATCGTTGTGTCACTCACTTCAACGACAAATCATTATTGAGCGGTTAAATCACCTGCTTTACTTTATTCCGCTTAATGAATTTACCATATCCTTTCTGCACTTTACATTCGTTATTATCAATGGCAACTTCACCCCTCAATAAAACTGTTTTTACTTTGCCTGTTAGTTCCCAACCTTCATAACCACTGTAATCAACATTCATATGATGGGTAGCTACCGACAATGTATGTTTTTCATTGGGGTCAATGATCACAATGTCGGCATCGCTTCCAACAGCAATTGTCCCTTTACGTGGGAACATGCCAAATATTTTTGCTGCATTGGTGGAAGATACTTCAACATATTTATTCAGGGTGATCTTTCCTTTGCTCACCCCTTCGCTGAACAACAATTCCATCCTGTTTTCAATGGCAGGATGCCCGTTCGGTATCTTACTGAAATCATCTTTGCCCATTAATTTCTGTTCCCACATAAACGGGCAATGATCTGTTGCAACCACCTGTACCATGCCCTGGTTGATGCCCGCCCACAATGTTGCCTGGTCTTTCTTCTCTCTCAACGGCGGGCTCATTACCCATTTGGCACCTTCAAAATCTTTTTCATACAATGAGGCATCAATGATCAAATATTGTATGCAGGTTTCCACAAATACATTTTGATTTCTTTTAGTGGCATTGCGTACTGCATTCAATGCACCTTCGCAGGTAAGGTGAACGATATAGCCGGGGCAACCGGTATAGTTAGCCATATCAACAAAACGTTCTGCTGCTTCGGCTTCGGTTACTTCCGGCTGAGATAAATAATGATACAATGGAGATAATTTCCCCTCGCCCCTGTGTTTTTGAACAAGATAGTCGATCATATCACCATTGGTGGCATGTACATTAATTAATCCACCATGCTTCTTTACTTCTTCCATCAGGCCGATCATCTGCCTGTCATCGATCATTAAGGCACCTTTGTATGCCATGAATGTTTTGAAAGAAGTAATGCCTTCCTGCTCTATAAAATGCTGTATCTCTTTTTTTGTTTCATCATTAAAATCCGTAACCGCCATGTGAAAGCTATAGTCACCTACACAATTATTATCACTCCTGCCCTTCCATTCGTCCAATGCCGCCTGCAATGAGTTGCCTTGTTTTTGCAAAACAAAATCAATTACCATGGTAGTGCCGCCATATAATGCAGCCCTTGTACCAGTTTCATAAGTATCACTGCTGAAAGTACCCATAAAAGGCATATCCAGGTGCACATGCGGATCGATACCTCCCGGCATCACCAGCTTGCCTGCAGCATCAATTTCTGTATCTGCTTTCACTGTTAAATTTTTCCCGATGGTAGAGATTGTTTCTCCTTCGATAAAAATATCAGCAATGTAATCTGCATCTGCGGTGATGATGCGGCCGTTTTTTATTAATACAGACATAAGATTTGTATTTTATTTGAAGTTTCAATTTGAAACCTCAAGTTATTTTATTTTCATCTTGAACTCATCACAATCAGTGATGCTGAAGTTATTTTTTAAATCCAATCCGTTCCCTATCCTCCCAGCTTATCTTCTTTACTTTCTCATCCTCTTTTTCATCCAGCATATTTTCAATAGCATCATAAATGCTGCTTAACTGTACATCGTGTCCATCAATTCTATCCTTCAATTCTTTTACTAAATTTATAATAGCAGCATTTTTATTAGCAAATCTTTTTAATGCAATAAATCTAGCATGTTTCTTTCTTGCCTGGGCTTTTAAAATACTGGCAGCATAGTTACTCCATGTTCAGTAAGAAGGCGGACGCTTCCTTTCCTGGGATGATATCCGTTGTGTATCTATTGGCTTGCCATTTTCCGATGATATCATAATTTGTGACATCATATCTTTCCATTCCTTT
Source organism: Chitinophagaceae bacterium (assembly GCA_016722465.1). GTDB lineage: Bacteria > Bacteroidota > Bacteroidia > Chitinophagales > Chitinophagaceae > Ferruginibacter. The sequence goes on from JADKJC010000001.1 coordinate 199,584, forward strand.
TTAGTGATTCGGAACATAAAATCTTTTGGAAAACTTGCCGCATTTCTTTTCACAGCCTGATTAAAAACCCTCGTTTCTACTCCATACAATTCAGCAAGGTCAAAATCAAACATGATTTTCTCTCCTCTTACCTCATATATCCTGTCCTGGATTATCTGTACTTTCATTACTTATCTTTCTTCATAAAAAGGTAATAAATAACCCCACTCACCCCAAACCCAACAAACCAGGCATAATTATACAAATGACTGATCCATTCCGGGAAAGCTGTAGCCGCCACAACTTTTATCTGCAGTAAAAAACCCGGCACATTCGGAATGATACCCAGCAGCAACGCAATAATAGCTGTTGAATTAAACCCGTTTGTATAAGTGTACTCACCTTTCTCTTTGTATAAATCTACTGCATTCAGTTCTTTTTTCCGGATGAAAAAGTAATCAACAATCATGATACCACCAACCGGTCCAAGTAAACTGGAATATGCAATGAGCCAGGTAAAAATATATCCGTTGGGATCAGCAATTAATTTCCATGGAAAGATCAGTATGCCGATAATACCGGTGATATAACCGCCGGTTCTGAAATTTATTTTCTGTGGCGCAAGGTTTGCAAAATCATTGGCCGGGCTAACAATATTGGCTGCAATGTTTGTGGCCAAAGTTGAAATGATAATTCCGACCATGGCAAAGCTTACCATCAGTTTACTATCAAATCTTCCGGCCAGCTTTACAATGTCCCACTCTGTTTGTCCGTAAATAATAGCTGTAGAGGAAGTAACGATCACTCCGACAAAAGCAAAAAAGGTCATTGCCGGTGGCAGGCCATATATCTGCCCTTTCACCTGTGCGTTTTGCGATTTTGCATAACGGGTAAAATCAGGAATATTTAATGACAATGTTGCCCAAAAACCAACCATGCCTGTGAGTGCCGGAAAAAAGTAATGCCAGAAATCTGCAGTTGTTGCAAACTTTGATGGTTGCTCCAAAATTGGCCCCAGCCCCTTTGCTGCAATGATGGCCCATGCAAGTAAAGCCAATGCCGCAATGGGCAAAAAGAACGCTTTAAAAATCAATAACTTCCGGATGCTGTCAACGCCTAAATAAATAATGAACATGTTGAGTGCCCAGAAAATAAAAAAACAGATCATGGGCAATACCTGCGGAAACAATGAACTGCTGTCAATTTCAGCCAGCGAAGGATTCCATGCTCTTAAAATATTATACAGTGAAGCGCCACCGATCCATGTTTGTATGCCAAACCAGCCGCATGCAACAATCGCTCTCAGCATCGCCGGGATGTTGGCGCCCTTTGTACCAAAACTTGCCCTTACAAAAACAGGGAACGGGATACCGTATTTAGCACCCGCATGCCCATTTAAAATCATTGGAATCAACACAATGCAGTTGCCTAAAAAAATGGTGAGTATTGCCTGCCACCAGTTCATACCGCCACCAATCAATGAACTCGCCAGCATGTAAGTAGGAATGCATAAGCTCATGCTGATCCACAAAGCTGCATAGTTCCAGGTACCCCATTTGCGGCGGGATAGAGGAACCGGTGCAAGGTCCTCGTTTGTTAGAGAAGCCTCCCTGCCCTCAAAGGAGTGTTCCTGGTTCCTGAAGTTGCTGAGTTTTTGCTATTCATTTTGCGGTTTCGGTAAGTCGGTTTATAAGCGAACCAATAAAAGTTGAAAAATTTTTAGTTCTAATATTTGTTCCCACCTAATCGGCAACCACTCTAAAGAATTGAGGTCTCCTTAAGCCCCACCTTTGGAGGGGTTTGGGGAGGCTTGTTCATCTGCAATTTTTATCGCTTCGCTGATGATCGCCAGTCCTTCATCAATCTGTTCTTTGGTAACTATCAACGGGGGCGCTACAAAAATGAAATTCCATCTTACAAAAGTGTACATGCCCAGTTCTTTGATCTTTGCAGCTACCTTATTCATCACAACCATTTCATCTGGCTTTGCATTGAATGGTGCCATTGGTTCTTTGGTGGTTCGGTTCTTCACCAATTCAATACAGCCAAGCAAACCCGTATTCCTGAAGTCCCCAATAGAAGGATGAATCTCTTTCAGTTTTTCCACCTGCTGCTCCATGTACCTGCCCATTGCATTCGCATTTTCCAGCAGTCCATCTTCTTCATAAATTTTTAATGTTTCCAATGCTGCGGCACAACAAACTGCATGCGCTGAATAAGTTAATCCCAATGGCAACATGGCATCATCGTATTTTGCAGCAATGGTATCACTCACCTGTAAACAACCGAATGGCAAATAACCGCAGGTCAGGCCCTTTGCCATAGCGATCATATCAGGTACAATATCATGGTTCTGGAAACCAAACCACTGACCGGTACGGCCAAAGCCACTCATCACTTCATCCATGATCATTAAGATGCCATGCTTCTTTGTGATCTCCCTAACCGCTTTTAAATATCCTTTTGGATATTGCAAACAACCTGATGTACCCGATTCACCTTCCAGTAAAATCGCAGCAATATTTCCGGGACCTTCATAAGCAATCACACGTTCCAATGATGCTACTGATTCTTTCAGTAAATTTTCTTCGCCATATTCCCAGCGGTATAAATTGGGCAGGTCAAAATGCACAAAGTTGGGTGCCTGCTGTGCATCCACCGGCAACTTGCGTGGATCACCACCTGCAGATATAACGCCCATGGTTGCCCCATGATACGACTGGTAACGGGTTAATATTTTATGCCTGCCGGTATATAACCTTGCCAGCTTGATACCATTCTCAATAGAAGTAGCTCCGCACAACGTGAAGAAAGATTTATTCAGATCGCCGGGGCAAATTTCTGCCAGTTTCTTTCCAAGGTCGGCACGAACTTTTGTAACGCAGCTGGGTGTTACATAGGCTACTTCCTGCATTTGTTTTACCACCGCTTCGGTAATGCGCTGGTTACCATGCCCGATGTTCATGTTAATCAAACCGCTGGAAAAATCAATGATGCGGTTGCCATCATAATCATATAAATAAACGCCCTCTGCATGTTTTACTGCAATGGGGTTGGTGCCTTTTTGTTTGCTCCAGCTAAACAGTGTATAATCCTGACTGTCCTGGATAATTTCCTGTGCTTCTGATAATGTTTGTGTTTGTGACATTATGTTTTATTTTTTTGTTATCAACTTTGGTTTTTTATGGCGACATCGTTGTGTCACTCACTTGTGCTTTTATATCATCGGGGCGGCGATTTAAATTAGACTTTATTTCTTAAACCCGATCCTTTCCCTTTGTTCCCATGTTTTGTTTTTAACTTTCTCTTCTACTTTTTCGTCCATCAGGTTTTCAATGGCATCATAAATGGCGCCCAGTTGCACGTCGTGTTCACCTATTCGATCTTTTAGAAGATCCAACTGCTTGGCAATCTCTGCGTAATTAACCGCAATCCTTTTCAGTTCAATAAAAGCCCTTACTACTGCAATACTCATCTTAACTGCCTTCTCACTTCTTAAAACTGTAGCCAGCATAGTAATGCCATGTTCAGTAAAAGCATAAGGCGTAACGCCAGCGTTTCTTTTGTTTTGGGATGCGGTCGCAATTTGTGACCGCATAGTTTTAGTTTTCTGCAAATCAATTATTTCTGATGATGCGGTCACAAATTGTGACCGCATATTTTGCCATTCTTTTGCAGTTAAACGAAACATGAAATCTTCCGGAAATCTTTCAGCATTTCGCTTTACAGATTGATTAAGAACCTTTGTCGCAACTTCATATAAAGCGGCAATATCATAATCAAGCATTACTTTCTGCCCACGCAAAACATATATTTTCCTGATGATCGTTTCGTCAGGAATAATTTTCACCAATTCCTTTTTTGATTTAGCCATGATGGCGATTTAAAAATGCCTGCAAAAAAAATCATTCAACATTTAAAATACAACATTCAAAATATTGCTTTACGACATCCAATTCACCCCCGCCTCAGCATTCCACTTGGTAGTACTCTTCTTCAACTTCGTCCAGAACTCGATAGAACTTTTACCAGTGATATCACCAACACCAAATTTACTTTCATTCCAGCCACCAAAACTAAATGGCTCACGTGGAACCGGCACACCTACATTCACACCGATCATACCGGCGCTGGCACGGTCAATAATGTAACGGGCCATACCGCCATTTTGTGTAAACACACTGGCAGCATTGCCATAAGGATTGGCGTTTTCAATAGCCAGTGCTTCATCAACAGTATTGGTACGCATAATAGAAATTACTGGCCCAAAAATTTCTTCCGTTGCCACACTCATAGCCGGTGTTACATGATCAATTACAGTTGGACCAACATAAGTTCCGTTTTCTTTTCCGGCAACTTTTGTATTGCGGCCATCCACTAAAATTTTAGCACCGTCTCTTTCTGCTTCGCCGATAAAACGTTCAATTCTTTCCTGCGATGCTTTATTGATAACAGCGCCCAGGTTTTGTCCGGGTACAATTTTTCTTGCTTCTTCACAGATCTTATCGATGATCGCATCTACATTGCCCACACCGATCATGGCGCTGGCAGCCATACAACGCTGGCCTGCACAACCACTCATGCTGGCAGCAACATTTTGCGCCGTCATACCAGTAATGGCGTTCGGCAAAACCATCAAATGATTTTTTGCCCCGCCCAATGCAAGGCAACGTTTATAATTGGAGGTTGCTCTTTGATAAACGATCTTGGCAACTTTTGTAGAACCTACAAATGAAACAGCTTCAATATCCGGGTGATCGCAAATCGCTTCTACAATTTCTACATCACCATGCACAACATTGAATACACCATCCGGCAAACCAGCTTCTTTTAATAATTCCGCCAAACGGCCACAGCTCAACGGCACTTTTTCTGATGGCTTGATGATCATACAATTTCCTAAGGCAATTGCATTGGGCAAGGTCCAGTTAGGCACCATGCTTGGAAAGTTGAAGGGTACAATAGAAGCAACAACTCCCAATGGCACATGCTCTGTACGGCATTCCACACCACGGCTTACTTCCAGCACTTCGCCGGTTACCAATTGTGGTAAGGATGTAGCGAATTCAGTCAACTCAATACACTTTTCAATTTCAGCAACCGACTCCCCGTAAGTCTTTCCATTTTCTTCGCTGCACAGTTCTGCCAGTTCTTTCAAATGTTTTTCCAGCAAGGTTTTGTATTTAAAAAATACCTGTACCCTTTCCTTAATCGGGGTCCTGCTCCAGGCCGGGAAAGCTTTCTTTGCAGCCGCCACTGCTGTATCGAGGTCTGCCCTGCTGCTCATCGGAACGGTTGATAACAGGTTTCCATCAAGCGGAGAAATCACCTCCATTGTTTTAGATGTTCCGGCACTTACAAACTGACCGTTTATGTAGTTTTGAATCGCTGTGTACTTCATGTTTTTATATTTAAACTAAAAATTTTGCAGAAAGTGAAGGCTAAAAGTAAAAAATATTTTAGTGATTAACAAAGAAATGGTCTACTTTTATTTGAAAAGTTGCATATTTGCCGCACACTACTAACCATGCAAAAAGCAACCAACACATTAGACGAACTGGACTTTGCCATCCTTTCTTATCTTCAAAAAGACGGGCGGATGTCATTTACAGTAATTGCCGAAAAACTAAAGTTTCTATCGGCACCATCCGCACAAGGTTTAATAAACTGATTGAGGATGGTACCATTAATATTATAGGAAGGGTTGACCCGGAGAAAGTTGGCTTCCGCTCTTATGCACACATTGCCGTGTATGTAAGGCCGGCAACCTTAAAAGAAAAAGTGGCTCAAACCATTTCCGTATTACCCGAAGTTAGCTTTTTAGCCATGACTTCCGGTGATTACGACCTGGAAGTGGATGTAATGTGCCGGGACAATGAACACCTGGTAGATTTTGTGAACGAGCTTTCAAATATCAACGGGGTATACCAGACAAAGACCACCATCTATTTTAAAGTGTATAAATATGCACAGCCGGATTTGAATTTATTAAAGTAAAGATGCCCATCCGCCCCTAAAGGGAGACTAAGGCAAGCGTTCAATAACTTATAAAGCTTACAGGTTAGCAGAGTGATGAGATCATTGATGATTAAAGAACAAGTTGTACAAATGCTTAATTACAAAAGATAAATAAATTTACCAAGGCCGGGCCTCCCTCTCTTTGGGAGAGGGAACGAGGGTGAGGCCGAAAAACGATTGCACATGAGCAGAATTGCAGATTCAGAACTGATCATTACCAAAAGAGGCGCTATCTATCATCTGGACCTGCGGCCCGAAGAATTGGCCACTACTATTATTTTAGTAGGCGATCCAGACAGGGTAAAAAAAGTAAGTAACCATTTCGACAGGATCGAACACCAGTTACAGCACCGTGAGTTCATCACACACACTGGATACATCGGTAACAAAAGATTATCCGTTACTTCAACCGGTATTGGTCCTGATAACATTGATATTGCATTGAACGAACTGGATGCACTGGTGAATATTGACTTTGAAACAAGAGCAATAAAACCAACGCTTACCTCCTTAAACATTGTACGTTTTGGAACTTCCGGTTCTTTGCAGGCAGATATTCCGGTGGATAGTTTTGTAGCTTCCACACATGGCCTTGGCTTAGATAATTTGCTGAACTATTATGCCTACACAAAAACGGCTGAAGAGAATGCACTAACCGATGATTTTCTTGCACAAACAGGATTGGACAAAGCTATTACAGTGCCTTATGTTTCCAAAGGAAGTGAGACCTTGCTCAATAAATTTCCTTCTACAGAATATCATAAAGGCATTACGGTTACTTGTCCGGGGTTTTATGGTCCGCAGGGAAGAATTTTGCGATTACCATTAGCTGCTCCCGGGTTGATAAATAAGCTGACTGATTTCAGGCATGGCAATCACAGGATCACTAATTTTGAAATGGAAACGTCAGCTATTTTTGGTTTGGGCAAATTGATGGGGCATCATTGCATGAGCATCAATACCATCGTTGCCAACCGGGTGGTGCAGGAGTTTTCAAAAGATGGTGATGCATCGGTAGAAAAGATGATCAAAACTTCATTAGAACATTTGATAAAATAAAACCGTTACAACGTTTAAGTCGTTTAACATCGTTGAAAAACGTTTTAAACAGCTTTAACGACTTAAACGATTTTTAACGACATAAACGATTTTTTATATGGTTGCAACAAAAACAATTCCTGACTTTTCTTTATCGCCGCACATCGACCAGGTGGGTGTGGAAGAAAGAGCAAGCCGCTTCACCAAGCGAAGCATAAAAAATGAGACCAAGATCAATGGTTTAAAGCTTGCCCTCAACATGATCGACCTTACCACCCTGGAAGGAAAAGATACCGATGGAAAAGTAAAACAGCTTTGCTACAAAGCACAGCATTTGCATGATGCTTATCCAGGGTTACCTACAGTGGCAGCTATTTGTGTGTATCCAAGCATGGTGAAGGTTGCAAAAAAAGCGCTTGGTGATTCTGGCGTAAAAGTAGCTTCGGTATCTACCGCTTTCCCGAGTGGGCAGGCCCCAAGAGATGTTAAGATCCGTGATACCAAATTTGCAGTGAGTGAAGGCGCCGATGAAATTGACATGGTGATATCAAGAGGCAAATTCCACATGGGTGAATACAATTTTGTATTTGATGAAATTGCAGCGGTAAAAGAAGCCTGCGGTAATGCAAGGTTGAAAGTAATTTTAGAAACAGGTGAATTGGGAACTTATGATAAAGTACGTCGGGCAAGTGATATTGCGATGTATGCTGGTGCCGATTTCATTAAAACATCTACCGGAAAAATGTCTCCAGCAGCCACCATGCCTGTTACATTGGTAATGCTGGAAGCCATCCGTGATTTTTATTACAAAACAGGTAAACGCATTGCAATGAAACCTGCAGGCGGTATTTCAAAATCAAAACTGGCGCTGCATTATTTGGTAATGCTGAATGAGGTACTGGGAGAAGAATGGATGAACAACCATTGGTTCCGTTTTGGTGCCAGCAGTTTAGCCAATGATATACTGATGCAGTTGATGAAACAGAAAACAGGGGTGTATCAAAGTGCAGATTATTTTAGTTTAGATTAAAAACGTTACAGCGTTTAAGACGTTTAATATCGTTTAAAAACGTTTTAAACGCATTCAACAACTTAAACGATTTCTAACGACTCAAACGATATTAAACGATTAAAAATGGCAACAAAAAACAATACCATAAAATTAAAGTTCGATTCGTCCAGGAATTTAGCACCTGCACCTGAAAGTAAAAGTGCAGCTAAAATAAACGAACGTTACGATCTGTTCATCAACGGCAAATTTGAAAAGCCGCTGAGCAAAAAATACTTTGCAACCATCAACCCTGCTACAGAAGAAAAATTATCTGAAGTAGCAGAAGCCAATGCGGCCGATGTGAACAAAGCTGTTGAAGCAGCAAGGAATGCCTACGAAAAAACATGGAAGAAAACTTCTCCCAAGGAAAGGGCTAAATATATTTACCGCATTGCAAGAATGGTGCAGGAAAAAGCAAGAGAACTTGCCATCATTGAAACACTGGATGGGGGCAAGCCCATTCGTGAAAGCCGTGACTTTGATGTACCCACGGCAGCCAATCATTTCTTTTATTATGCAGGATGGGCAGATAAATTAGAATACGCCTTTCCTAACAGGACGGCACAGCCGCTTGGCGTAGCCGGGCAAATCATTCCCTGGAATTTTCCTTTACTGATGGCTGCATGGAAAATCGCTCCTGCTTTAGCAACAGGAAATACCGTAGTTTTAAAACCAGCTGAAACAACTTCCCTTACTGCTTTAAAGCTGGCGGAAATAATACAGGAAGCGGATTTACCGCCAGGAGTTGTGAATATCATTACCGGTGCCGGCGATACAGGCGCTGCCATTGTTAATCACCCGGACATCAATAAAATTGCTTTCACCGGTTCTACCAATGTTGGCAAGATCATTCAGAGAGCAATAGCAGGCACCAATAAAAAAGCAACATTGGAATTGGGTGGCAAAGCAGCCAATATCATTTTTGACGATGCCCCGCTTGACCAGGCCGTAGAAGGTGTGATCAATGGTATTTTCTTCAACCAGGGCCACGTATGCTGCGCCGGATCAAGATTATATGTACAGGAATCTGTTTTTAAAACTGTTGTACAAAAATTAAAAGACAGGATGGAGAGTTTAATTGTTGGTGATCCTTTAGATAAGAATACTGACATCGGAGCCATCAATTCAAAAGAACAATTGGAAGTGATCAATAAATATTTAGGTATCGGGCAAAAAGAAGGCGCAGAAATGTATCAATCAACCTGCGCTATACCTAAAAAGGTTTCTTTTGCAGGCCAACTATTTTTACCAATGTAGCACAATCAAACAGGATTGCACAGGAAGAAATTTTGGTCCGGTATTGACCATTCAGACTTTCCGTACCGAAGATGAAGTGATTGAAAAAGCCAATAACACACCGTTTGGTTTATCTGCCGGAGTTTGGACAGATAAAGGTTCCAAAATTTTCAACATGACCACTAAACTCAGGGCTGGTGTGGTTTGGGCAAATACTTATAACAAGTTTGATCCTACATCTCCATTCGGCGGCTATAAAGAAAGTGGGTATGGAAGAGAAGGTGGATTGCACGGGTTGACGGCTTATGTGAATATCGTTTAAAACGTTTAAGGCGTTGAAATCGTTTAAACGTTTTTTCAAATCAAGAGTTTGTTTTGAATAGCCCAATAAGTATAATGCCCAACGGCTTAAACGTGTTAAACGATTTAAACGCAAAAAAAAATGGCCACAGTAAAAAGATTTGAAGATTTAGATTGTTGGAAAATAAGCCTTGAATTATGTAACAAAGTTGGTGAATTGATTGATAGTGGTTCGTTTGAAAAGCATTTTAGATTAATAGGGCAGATTGAAGGTTCATCTGGCTCCATTATGGATAATATTGCGGAAGGATTTGAAAGGGGAACAAGAGCAGAGTTTATTCAATTTCTCGGTTATTCAAAAGGTTCATGCGGCGAATTCAGATCGCAATTATACAGGGCACTAGGAAGAAACCATATTAATCAGGCGCAATTTGAAGAATTGTATAATCTTGCAGTAAGAATAAGTATTATGATTCAAAAATTTATTGAATACCTACAGAAAACAGAGATAAAAGGCACAAGAAAAAGGTAGAGTTTACAAACTATTGAAAACGACTTAAACGATTTTAAACGACTTAAACGAACACCATGGAAAAGGTAATTGCAAAAAAGATAGCAGCTAAATTCAGCGAAAACGGTTCTCACAACGTTTCCGAAAAAAGATTAGAAGTTTTAAAAACATATAAAATTTATGTTGGCGGGCAGTTTCCAAGAACAGAATCCGGCAGGTATTATATTGCCACTAACGGCAAAGGCGACAAGTTGGCGAATATGTGCCTTTGTTCAAGAAAAGATTTTCGTGATGCTGTAGGCACCGCAAGAAGCGCTTTTGGTGGATGGAGTGCAAGGGCGGCTTTTAACCGTGGGCAGATTTTATATCGCATTGCTGAAATGCTGGAAGGCAGGAAAGCACAGTTCATTGATGAATTGATAAAACAGGATTCAACAGCAGTGCAGGCAGAAGCAGAAGTGAATCTTGCGATTGACCGCCTCATCTATTACAGCGGTTGGTGCGATAAATTCCAGCAGGTATTCAGTTCGGTGAACCCCGTTGCTTCATCACATTTTAATTTTTCTGCTACAGAACCAACAGGTGTAGTAGCAGCAATAGCTCCGCAAAACAGTTCCCTGATCGGTTTGGTTTCAGTAATTGCACCGATCATTGCTGGTGGAAACAGTTGTGTAATATTAGCATCTTCATCTAAACCATTGTGTGCTGTAACATTTGGTGAAGTATTGAACAGCTCGGATCTGCCCGGTGGTGTGGTAAATATTCTTACCGGCAAAGTAGGTGAACTGATTCCCTTCTTTGCTGATCACATGGATGTAAACGCTGCTGTGTATTGCGAAAGTGACGCTGCCAATAAACAACTCATCAAAGAAAAATCTGCCCTGAATGTAAAACGTGTGGTGATTTATGATGAAGTAAAGTGGATGACTGACAAAGCACAATCGCCTTATTTCATTATGGACTTCCAGGAAATTAAAACCACCTGGCACCCGATTGAAAATATCGGTGGGGCGAAGGCGGGGTATTAAGTTACTGTTGAATTGTTATATTGTTAAATTGTTTTGAAGGGTTGCGAATTGCAGCCCTTTTCTTTTTCAACTATAGCCCGACTGATTTTTATACAACACCTGCCAACTCTAAACTACGCTGACTGATCTTCCTGTAATCAACGTCTTCCACAATTGCATCAGGACAAGCGATCAAAGATATACCGGGTTGTTTCCACCAATCGTCGGCTGCCAGCTTGGCTGCATGAATAGTTCCAATAAGCCAGCTATGTTTAAACTCATTGTGCCACTCTTCTACCCATTCAAATTCAGTTCTTTTAATTTTAGTGAAATCATCCACACTTACAAATACTTTTAAATAAAAATCATTTGTAAGTACTGTATCTGTTTGATGGAATATTTTCTTGTACTCGTATTTATAATCATACCGCAGTGCCGATATATCACTCAACACAGCAGAAGCTGTAGGAAATGCACCTGCACCTTTTCCCTTAAAGAAATGCTTATCAGCAAAACTGCTTTCTGTTATTAAACCGTTGAATTCATTCTCCACATTAAACAGATCATCACCCTCGGTTACAAACCGGGGCAAAACAAAGGCGGCTAACTTGCCATCTTTTAATTTTTGTGCACTGGCAACCAGTTTTATTTTCCAACCCCGGCCCTTCGCCACCATGGCATCCTGCAAAGCAATGTTCTCTATACCATTGAAAATAAATTGCTCCTTTTTTGCAATTACTCCAAAAGAATGGGCCAGCAGGATGGAAAGTTTGTCAGCTGCATCAAACCCGCCCACATCTAATTGTGGATTACTTTCTGCAAAGCCAGCCTGTTGTGCAAGCAACAATGCTTTGTCAAAATCCAGTTGTTCCTTAAATATCTTTGTCAATATAAAATTGGTAGACCCATTGATGATACCCCTGAAAGAGTTGAGCAGGTCATTGTCATAATACTCCTCCAGGTTGCGGATAATGGGCATACTAGCACAGCAGGAAGCTTCATACAAAAAAGGCACTTTGTGTTTCTGCTGCAGTTTAAAGAGTTCCTCAAAATGCTCAGCGATCATTTTCTTATTGGCACTCACTACTGCTTTACCATTTTGCAATGCCTTCTTTACAATTTCAAATGCAGCGTCAGCATCATCGATTAGTTCCACTATTACATTGATACCCTCATCTTCGAGTAGTACAGCAGCATGACTCGTAAAATTTTCTGCAGCGATTGCCCTTGGCTTGTGAACGTTTTTTATGCAGATCTTTTTAATACTGGATTGAAATGCAGGTGTGTGATGCAGCACATCATACAATCCTTTACCCACTACGCCAAAGCCAAAAAGCCCGATGTTCAATTGTTTACTCATTGCTTATTATTTTTTTATTACACGAATTAAAAGTGCTGACTAATTTGCCAAAGTACAAGGGTGCGACGCCTATAAAGACAGGCTATGCACCAATGCCGGGAGCAAAATATTTTTTTTCTTTTACTGTATTACTTTCAGGAAAGTGAGAGGCAATAAAAAAAGCCCACCTGTAAATCAGATGGGCTTTGAATATGGTAGAAAGATATTTTGAAGCTTGTATCTGACTTATCTCTCCCGTTTCGCCAGGCTGAACAGACACAAACAGGATGGAATTGGCACCTTTTCCAAACAAAGTCTGGATAGGTTGTCAAGGCTTCAACGGGCCATTACCCTCTGCCTTTCTTGATAAGTGTTTTTAAAGAACTGCTGCAAAGATATAAGCAGTTATTGCAACCTGCCAAATAATTTTCAAAAAAAAAAATAAGGATTCACTATTTGGGTTTCTTTTTACTCACCAGTTTCAATTCGTCAATAATGTTTTTTGCGCCGGCAAATTTATCTATTATAAACAGCACATAGCGTATATCAACCATCACATTCCTGCAGATATCTTTATTGTAATTAATATCACTCATGGTGCCTTCCCACACCCTGTCAAAATTGAGCCCGACCAAATTGCCATAAGCATCCAGCGCAGGACTGCCGCTGTTGCCGCCTGTAGTATGGTTGGCAGCAATAAAACAAACGGGTTGTTTTCCGTTGAAAGCATAGCGGCCAAAATCTTTTTATGATACAACTCAATTAATTTCTCAGGCACATCAAATTCATAGTCGCCTGGTTTGTATTTTTCCATCACGCCATCTAAATAGGTGTAATAATGATAGTTCACCCCATCCCTTGGTTTGTATGATTTTACATTGCCATAGGCAACCCTGAGCGTACTGTTGGCATCGGGGTAAAATATTTTATTTTTAAACACTTCTGTTTGCGCCTGCACATAAGTGCGTTGGAACTGGTTAAGTGTTGCCTGCAGCTCATTGAGTTTTTTGGAAATGTTGTTTGAATATGTATTTCGAATGTCGTTGTACAAAATAGCAGCCGGATCACTGGTAATTGATGACACCCAATTACTATCAGGCTTATTGGTATTTAACGGTAACCTATCCCTGTGAGTAAATGCTGTTTGTGCATACAGTGTTTGTGCCAATTCAGCAAAGGAGTTGTTGTTTTCCAGCAGCATTTTTTTTAGTACGGGAGATACATTTTTTTCTCGCTGGCCCTTAACGTACATTTCCATCAGTACTTCAAATAATTTTTGATCGACACCTGCATTATACTCTTTAAAAATACCATCTATCTGTGCAGTAGCCACAGATAATGTTTTTTTAAACACAGATGGCGCCTCAGGCAATGCGGTAACAATTGACCAGGCTTTGGAAGCAATGGTAAACAATTCTATCCGGGGGGTGATCTCGTTATAATAATCCCTGGCATACCCATACGCTTCAATCGCTGAATATGTTTCTTTCAATTGTTGCAGCAGGCCACCATATTTACTGTTGAGTGCTGCATCGGCAGCAATGATCTTTTCAAACTCCGCTTCCTGCATTTTCTTTTTATCAACGGCACCACACAAACCAAGCCCCAGTATTTCACCCTTCCATTTTTTATATGCATTTTCAATACCAGAGTACTTTGCAGCATACTGAATTTTTATTTGCTCATCCTTCCGCATAAAACCATCCAGTACCTGCAATGCTTTTCCCCGAATGGCAATCTTCACCGGGTCACTCACATTCATAATTTGTGCAACTGCTGAAGAATGTAAATATTCAGTTGTCTTTCCTGGGAAACCAAATACCATGGTAAAATCGCCTTCCTTCACTCCATCCAACGAAATATTCAGGGAACGCTTAGGCAGATACGGAACATTGTCTGCAGAATAATCAGCCGGCTTATTGCCTTTACCTGCATATATCCTGAAAATACTGAAGTCGCCGGTATGCCTCGGCCACATCCAGTTATCCGTATCCTTACCAAAATTTCCGATGGAAGATGGTGGTGCTCCTACCAGCCGCACATCTTTATAAGTTTCTGTAATGAATAAATAATATTTGTTTCCTTCAAAAAAAGGTTTGACCAACACATCCTGGTAGTTTTCTTTCTTTACCGCTTTCTTAAACTCATCGATATTTTTATCGATCATGCTTTGCCGTTCTTTTTCCGTCATATTACCGGTAACATTATTCAATACCGCAGTTGTTATTTCATCAATGCTTACAATAAATGTGGCAGTAAGACCGGGGTTGACCAACTCCTGGCTGTAATTACCTGCCCAAAAACCATCACGGATATAATTGTTCTGAAGTGTTGTGTGATTTTGTATGGCATCAAAACCACAATGATGATTGGTAAGCAACAACCCTTTGTCGGAAATTACTTCTGCGGTACAAAAACCACCAAAGCTTACAATGGCATCTTTCAAACTTCCCTTATTGATATTATAAATATCTGAAGCGCTTATCTTCATGCCCATTTTTTTCATCTCTTTTTCATTGAGTGTGGCCAGCAGTTGTGGCAACCACATCCCTTCATCAGCAAAGGCTTTTACAAAAAGCAAGCAGGCAACAATCAAAAATGAAGCACTTTTTTTCATACACAAAAATTGAAAAACAAATTTAAGCAAAGAAAGACTGGATTAAGTTGTATCCGATAATTTTTACGGATTGACATTAGTTGCTTACCACTATAAACCCTGTTCCGAGGCCCTCGGCAGAATTTGTTGTTTATTCCTGCGGGACAATACTGATGAATAATAGGCAATTAACTTACCATAATCATGGATTGGCACCGCACAAGAAAATACATTTGACCATGCCTTACGCTGAATTTACGTACCGTGTACTTATTGCCCTGCTCTGCGGCTTTGCCATTGGGCTGGAACGGCAGTTGAACCATAAAAATGCCGGCATCAGAACACATAGCCTTGTAGCGCTTGGCTCGGCTATATTTGTATTGCTGTCTTATCAAATAGTGGAGAAAAGTGGGGGCGACATCACCAGGATCGTAGGACAAATTGTTACCGGTGTGGGATTTATTTGTGCAGGCGTTATCATTCACCAGGGAACCAATATCCAGGGTCTTACTACATCTGTTACAATATGGTGTACTGCCGCCATTGGCTGTGTTGCAGGCGCTGGCGCTTTCCCGGAAGCTTTTATTGCAACTGGCCTGGTAATTTTCATTAATGCCGTTTTATTGCAGCTTGATAACTGGATAGAAAAAAAGTAAATGGCGGTAAAGAGTAGCCAAAAAAAAGATATTCCTGTTTCAGTTTCTTATTGCTTTGTATCAATTATCCGGATATACAAATCCTCTACCTTTTTTCTTGCCCAGGGCGTTTTACGTAAAAAAGTAAGACTCGACTTAATACTGGGGTTGCTGTTAAAACAATTGATATTGATCATTTGTCCAAGGCCTTCCCAACCAAAATGATCAACCAGCGCTGTGATGATGGATTCAAGTGTTTTGCCGTGCAGGGGATCTTTTGAAATCATTGCTGATGGTTGTACTGTTTGTTAGCCGTACACGATAAAGATAATGCAAGGTTATGTTTATTGAGCCAAGCCAGATGGTAATAAAATAAAGTTCAACTACTGTTAATCAGGAAATTGTTTCACCAGCACTTTGGCATACCGAAATTAAAAGCATTGGTTCAGGCCAAGTTTACAACACTCAGTTGAGTTGGTTGATAAATGCAAATAAACTCAACACATCCGTTTCTTTACCCAGGTTGATTGAGTATTGTTTTATAAATCCATTCACCTTCCCTGCATCCGGTAAAAACAACCGTTGGATACTTTTTTTATTCAATTCTGCAAAAGGTTGGCCCTCCACGCTTACAAACCACGTAGTTTGCCTTGTAAAATTAAACTGCTCGTTCACATCAAGCCTGGAGGAATAACCAAATCCTCTTGCCACATCTTCACTTGGTATATTGTTGGTGGCCGATGCTATTCCAAAGGCCCCTAATTTTTGTGGCTCTCCCAGTAGTTTTATGGAAGTTTTTTTTGCCAGCTTATATTTTTTTGATGTTGCCTTTATTTCATAAAAGGCATTGTCATAAATGAATGTATCGCTACCAATAGCAATGTAGCTGATTGCTTTTTCATCAGCGAATACCAGTGTATCGCCTTTCTCACTGATAAATTGCATCGTTTGTAACAGGTAATTATAATTCAGCCGGCCGGCCCCTGGACCGGCATTGGTAAAATAAACAACTGCTTTTTTAAATGAGGGATACCGGTATCCTTCATTGGCAATATAGTCAAATACCTGCGGCCCCATCACAGCAATGTTCTCCGTTTCCTGTGCAGTCACTGATAATGTGAAAAAAATAATGGTGAAGCAGAATGCTCTTTTTTTCATGCCCTTGAGTTTGCATAAAACTAAACAGCTTAAACCACTATCACTTACAGTAAAATATCAAACCACTTAAACAAAGAACCAAAGCATGACAAAGGCCTGTTAAGGCCATTAAAATGAAGCAGGGTTTTTCGGTGTTTCATTTACCCTGGTCCTGCCCTGGCCAGCATTCCCTGTTGGTTTTGCTATGCCAAAATTTTTGAGTTTGTAAGAAAAGGTAAGCATAAAATATTGCGTGAGTACCTGATTTTGTACATCTTCAATATAACTTTCCGTAATGGTACGTGAGATACTCCTGTTTTGTTTCAACAGATCAAATACAGATAACTTCAATTCTCCAGCCTGCTTGTTTAAAAACTTTTTACCGATGGCTGCATTCCACAGCCAATAGTTTTGGTTAAAGCCGGCACTAAGACCTTTATAAGACTGGTTGCTTACATCATTTTGAAGGAACCATCCCTTTTTTGACAGGAGATTTAATTGCACTCCTGCATTTTGAATGGTGTAATGATTGTTGAGCTGTGGCTGAATAGAATTACTGGATACATTAAAGCTGGCATTGTAAGAGATATTAAAGTCGATGTATTCACTGATATTACTGGAGATAACAGCACCTGTTGAATAAGTATAATTATTGGTAGTGCTCTTTGCGTCATTTATAATACCCGGTATCTTCGTCCAGCTGACACCACCATTGATATTGAAATTTGATTTGATGAATTTCAATGGCATACCAAAAGTTAAAAAAGAACGCAAACTGATATAGCCATTAACATTCACAGGCCTGGTTAACTGAGAGCCTTTGCTTAACAGGATATTATTATTAAGAACCGAATCTTTTACTGCAATAAAACTGGCATTGGTAATATAGTTATTGGCCTGCTGTAAGTAAACGTTTGCAAAAAAGCTGCTGCCTTTTACAGAATTGGTAAACGTATATCTTCCCGTCAATACATTGGTGGTTTGTTGTTTCAGGTTGGGATTGCCGGTAGTTAAAAACAAGGGGTTGGTATTGTTAATCACATTCTGCAGCTGGCTGATGGATGGTGCATTGGTATTGGCACGGTACATAATATTGAGGCTGCTTGTTGCAGAAAATTTTTTGCGCCACATTAAGTTAGGCAACAGGTTGCTGAATGATTTATTTACGGTAGCACGTTGAGGGAAAAGCTGGTCACTGTTGAGCTCAGTATATTTATAAGACAGGCCGATAGAAAACATATTATCCCTGTCGCCCACCCTGAAACTCGTACCGGCAGTATGGCTGGTTACCGTGTTATCAAACCGGTTAGAAAGACTGTCGTCAAACAGATTATACTTATCGCTGCCGGCATCATATTTATATACCAGCTGATCTGATTTATTCTTAGACACCGATGGTGAGTAGTTGAATTGCACCTGCCCCTTTTTCCCAATTGGTTCTGTATAAACAATATTACCGGAGTAATTAGTTCCATTGGTTAGTTGTGATGTGTACTGTTGAATGGAATCGTTATTGCCCGGCGAATTAAAATACTGGTTGATCGATTCAAGATAAACATCTCCTGCCCGGTGATTGCCGCCAATACCTGCATTCACAGAGATCGTTCTGCCTTTTTTTGCAAAAGCATGACGGAACAATAAATTGTTGCTGGTATTAAAGCCAGATATATTACTGTTGGTTGTGTACTTTGTACTGCTTACGAGGTCACTGAGTGTGTAATACCTTGTACCACTTACCAGCCTGTCACTGTTGTTTTTTTGAAAGCTGATGGAAGGTGTAAATATGAGCGAATTGGAGGAGTCTATCCTATACTCCATCCGCAAATTAACACGATGGTTAAAATTATTCGCTTCAGAAAGATTTGACTCATCATAAAATTGATTGGCCGCATCTTTTATAAAATACTCATCATTCGTAAGCTGGTTGTTATTGGTTTTGCTGTTATTAAAAAAATAGCTGCCGGTAACATCCAGTTTTTTTGACCATTTATCGCTGTAGTTAACACCAACTGCATTCGTGGCACTGATACCATTTTGCTGGCCCACCAAAAAATTGTTGGTATTTCCTCCGCCCCTGTTTCCACCACGGTTACTTCCACCCTGCCGCCCGCCACCGCTGCTGCTGGTTACCCCCAGCAGGTCCTCGGCACCAAAATTTTGCTGGTTGATATTATTAAATAGCCCAACAAATGAAAGCCTCCTGTCTCCTTTAAAAAAACTTACATTACCACCGGCAGCATAACGGTCGTTTGTCCCATACCCGGCATAAATTCTCCCAAATTGCCCATTTTTTGTCCCAGTCCTGGTTACAATGTTGATAGATTTTGTACTGTTGCCATCATCAAACCCGGTAAACTGTGCCTGGTCGCTGAGCCTGTCAAATACCTGTATTTTATCAATGATCTCAGCCGGCAGGTTTTTTAGTGCAGCAGTGGCATCATCGCCAAAAAAATCCTTTCCATCCACCGTTATTTTTTTCACCTGGTCACCCTGTGCTGTTACCGTACCAGCTTTATCTACCGTAATACCGGGCATTTTTTTAATGAGGTCCTCTGCACTGGCATCGGGATTAACTTTATACTGGCTGGCACTGTATTGTGTTGTATCTCCTATTTGTTTAACAGGCGGTGTTTTTGCCACAATGGTAATATTAGCAAGGTCTTTTCCCTGGTGGAACAAAAGAATGACTCCCATATCCTGCTCTATACCTTTCATAAAAATAAAAGAAACAAACTGCTGGTAGTTTACATTATTGACAGTGATGATAAAGCTGTCGATGGCAACATCTGTAAATAAAAAATTTCCTGACGAGTCAGAAACGACGGTGTTCACTAATGAAGAATCCGATTGTAATAACAATGATACCGTAGCACCTCTTACCGCTTTTTTATCTGTCTCATCCCTTAAATACCCTTTAATGCTGTTTGGTTGGGCCAAACCCTTCAGCATACTGAATAGGAGCAAAGCCGCAGTGATCAATGATCTCATCATAGTATAAACTGTTTTCCTGAATAAAAGAGTCAGACCTCAATAATCCTGCTAAGTAATAACATGCCGGTGGTTTTTTTATAAAAAGTTTAAAGGGGTAGTTAACAGTCATGTACCATCATCCGCCAAACTAATCCTGCCCGGTAAGTAAATAAAGCCTATATTTGCTCCGTTAATTTGAGTTTATCGCAATATTCAAGGCGAATGATTTTATCTGCTAAGCATTATCTGCTGCTGTTTTAGTCTTCTATTTCTGTTGCTTTTTTCTCAATATCTTTTATTTAATATATTTTTTAAGCATGAACATTTATGTTTCAAATTTAAGCTTCAACGTACAAGATGAAGACTTAAAAGGTTTTTTTGAAGATTATGGCGAAGTAACTTCTGCCAGAGTAATTACCGACAAATTTACACAACGCAGCAAAGGCTTTGGTTTTGTGGAAATGAGTGATGATGCAGCCGCTGCAAAAGCGATTGCCGAGCTGGATGGCTCTACTGCCGATGGTCGCACCATGAAAGTGATGGAAGCCAGGCCAAAAGAAGAAAGGCCAGCTGGTAACAGCCGTTCTTTCTCTAAAAGCTGGTAATACTCATAGCACTGCCCGGACATAATAAATGCCGGGCAGTTTTTTATTTACTGTTAAAAACTGTTTTATATGACAAATGATCTGATTGAGAAATTCATCGAATCAAAAGAAATGACCGGCAAGCCTGTGAATATTTTTTTTAAACAGCGGAATGCCATCACCGGCCTGTTCATTCAATGGAACGATTACGAAGAAATGAAAGCCAAGAATTTCTGGCGCATTGTGAGCGAATCTAAAATTGAAGAGTGGAGGCAAACAAAGGATGTTAACCTGGCGAAGCTGTTCAGCGGTTCTGATTTTTCAAGGCTAAAGTAAAGTACTTCATTTCGTTTGTTCAATATTTTTTTAGCTGGCAATGCCTGCTTATACCTGTTTTTTATTAAACAGGTTTTTTTATTCCTCCTTCAGCAACAGCATCCTTATTCCATCATATACGGACCGGTTCCACCAATAAAACGCCGGTTTCCTTAGCTGATTGAATCAATTTTTAATTACTGTAATAAATCAATCATTACGGAATCGATTGCGTAGATAGTTTAACCAAAACTACTAACAGGCATCGTTTTGGTTGTAAATTGTCCATCGTTTTACTAAATGAATTTACCCAATGGTAAAGATTGCAGCTATGAAATTATTGACATTGTTTTTTCCCATCCTGATAGCCTGTATGCCGTCCGGTTCTTTTGCAAGAACCTATTATGTATCACCAACGGGCAGTGATGCCAATGTTGGTTACGATATCAATGCCCCATTTAAAACTATGAAGAAGGCATTAGGCAAATCAGATTTGACGGAAATATTGGTTCGTGGAGGAACTCATTATATCACCGGAGATTCAACCGTAAGCATCAATAAAATTGGTGCAGGCCCCGGCGCTTATACCATCAGGAATTACCCCGGTGAAAGGCCCCTTTTTGACTGCTCCGGATTAAATACCGGTAAAAAAGGGTTCAGCGTTACAGGCAATTACTGGTACATCACCGGTATTGATATTATGAAAGCAAGAGACAATGGTATGTACATCACCGGCGCCAATAATATCATTGAATTTTGCAGCTTCTTTGAAAATGAAGACTCTGGTTTACAATTATCAGGTGGTGCCACCAACAATCAAATCATCAACTGCGATTCGTATTTTAACAAAGATGCCACCAGCGAAAATGCAGATGGCTTTGCCTGCAAATTAGATGTAGGCACAGGTAATTCATTTAAAGGCTGCAGGGCATGGCAAAACTCTGATGATGGATGGGATGGCTATTTGAGGCCATCGGATAATATCAGTACCAGCATTGACAGTTGCTGGAGTTTCCGCAATGGCTATTTAAAATCAGGCGCTGTAAGTGGCGTAAACGGTGATGGCAATGGTTTTAAAATGGGTGGAAGCGATGCCACAGACCTGCGCCACAACCAAATACTCACCCATTGTGTTTCGTTCTACAACCGCAAGCGTGGCTTTGACCAGAATAACAACAGGGGTTCTATGACATTGTACAATAACACTGCTTTTGCAAATGGGGGCGGCAATTTTGTGATGAGCTCTATCACATTGGCTGCCGGCAGTGTAATGACCGTAAAAAACTGTGTGGCATTTACTGCTGCAGGCACAGCCGGTTCCAACAGTTTTGTGAGCGGTGCTGTATTACAAAATAACAGCTGGCAAAGTCCTTTCTCCACTACCCTTGCAGATTTTATTTCAATTGATACAGTTGGTGCAAGAGCTGCAAGAAAACCCGATGGCTCATTACCAGATGTTAACTTTATGCACCTTACTGCCACAAGTGACCTGATAGATGGTGGCCAGGATGTAGGATTGGTTTTTTCAGGTGAGGCTCCAGACCTGGGTGCATTTGAAACAAGCCCGGCTGCATCTGCCATTTATATTTTTAATGGTAATGGTAACTGGGACAATGCAGCCAACTGGCTGAACAATGCCATCCCCCCTGCAACACTTGCTCCCGGAAACCAGATTATCATTGATCCTTCAACAGGTGGTGAATGCATTGTCAATATCAGCTATACACTTTCTCCCGGCGCTTCCTTTGTAGTGATGGCAGGAAAACAACTAAGCCTGCCGGGTAATTTAAACATCACCAATTAACAGTTGCAGACTTAATTTGCAGGTAGCCACCTATACTACTTTTTTAATACTGTTGCATGCAATAATTATCTGCATATTTGCTGAATGTTGAAATCCATAGCAGTTATTGAAGATGACGATCAGATACGCAACTCACTGGTTGAGCAGATGCGGCTGAATATGAATGTGGACAACATCACTGAATTTAGTAACGGGGAGGAAGCCATCAAAGAGCTTTCTGCTAACCCTGTGGAAATTGCCATGTTCGACATCCAGCTTCCGGGTATTGATGGTATTGAATGCATCCGAAAACTAAAGTTCATACATCCACGCATGCAGTTTATGGTATTAACGGTATATGACAATGCCGATACCATTTTTAAAGCACTAAGGGCCGGGGCAAACAGCTATATCTTAAAAAGTACGCCCCCAGAAAGAATCATTGAAGCTATAAATGAACTGTACAACGGAGGCTCCCCCATCAGCAGCGAAATTGCAAGAAAAGTGATTGCTGCATTCCAGCTAAAAGAAAATGGCAATGAATTTTTTCAGCACCTGAGCAAAAGAGAACAGGAAATGCTTGAACAATTATCGCATGGCTTTCGCTACAAAGAAATTGCCGATAATCTTTTTGTTAGCACAGAAACCGTTCGAACCCACATCCGCAACATTTACGAAAAACTTCAGGTAAACTCCAGGATAGAAGCCCTGAAAAAAACAGGCCTGATATAACTACTCCTTTAAAGATAAATCTCCTACTACTTTTTTCACACTCTTTTCTGTTACTGCTCCAGTTAGCTTGCACCAGGTTAATTAATCAATTATCAAACCTCTAAACAAGCAGTTATGAAAAAGATCTTCGCTTTAATGTTCACTTTCACACTGGCTCAGTTTGCCATGTCACAGACAGAAAAAAGCAGTGGCCGCATTTTTAAAAAATTTAAAGTAGATGTGAGTATCGGGTATGCAAAGCCCCAAAGTTCCGACACAAAAGCAGGTGCCATTTTTGTAATCGAACCAAAATATGCCGTACTGGATCAACTATCTGTTGGCGCAAGGCTGGAAGCTGCAGCATTGGCAAACATTGATGTGAACGGAGATAATAGCAAAGTAAGATTGCTCGGCTCTTACCTGGGTACAGCAGATTATTATTTCACCAACAATAAATTTCGCCCTTTTGCAGGTGCAGGTGCAGGCATGTTTACCATGGCCAGCATTGATGTGGAAGGAACCAACGAAAAAATACCCAGTACATCCACATTTGGATTTATGGCACGTGCCGGTTTTGAATATGGCCATTTACGCCTGGGATTTGAATACAATTTCTTAAAAGAAAAAGCAGGCTACTTCGGTGTAAAACTAGGCGCCTGCATAGGCGGCGGAAGAAAATAAATTTTCAATCATCAACAACTAAAAAAAATCATCATGAAAAAAAACCTTTTATTACTTGCCATCATTTTTTGTGCTTTTTCCTGCAAAAAAGATAATACTACCCCAACACCTGCAACAGGTGATCTTAAAATCGGAACAAAATGGGTGTACAAATACACAAGCTTCGATGCTGCAGGCACTGTTCTTTCGTCAGATAATATCAGCCTTACCATCACCAGCCAGCAAACAGTTGCTGGTGAAACATGGTGGGTTGCTACAGGCTCAGGCACACCTGCTTTCATACGCAAAACAACCATTGGTTATTACACCGTTCAAAATTCGGTTTCCCAACTGCAGTTTAAAGTGCCGGCTGCAGTAAATGATACCTGGCGTGTTACTTACAGTAATTCAGCAGGCGATTATGGAGATTACAAAGTACTGACATTGAACCAAAATGTGACAGTACCAATGGGTACCATTGCCTGTTACTATGCTGAAGCTACTGACAGCAACAGCCTGGAAGATAAGGTTTGGTACAATAATGCAAATATGCTGGTAAAACAGGAACAATATGACGATAACGGATCGGGTACTATGTTTAAAGCCTTTTCGCTTGAGCTGGTAAGCTTCACACTCTAATACAACACTTAACATTCTGAAACAGCCGGTGCAATATTTCACCGGCTGTTTCATTAAATTAAGATTACATTACCTTTTCAAGCTGATGTCCATGCGTATTTTTCTACTATTGCTACTGCTTTGTATCGCCACCTGTGTTACAATTGTTGCCCAACCTGACAGCACATTAATTAACAAAGCAGTGGAACTGTATGATAAAGGAGAATATGAAAAAGCATTGCCTGATTTTGAAAAATGCCTTGCTGCTGCCAAACTCACCACAGATAAAAGATCGCAGGCAGATATCTACAATTATATCGGGCATATTTATTCTCAAACGGGCAAGGTGACCAACGCTTTTCAAGCTTACCATCAGGCAGCTTCCATATCAGACGACATTGGCAATAAAAACGCTTCGGCACGTGCCATGATCAACATCGGTGCATTGTATGAGGAGCAGAAAGATTATAAGAAAGCACTGGATAATTACAGCAAAGCAGAAGCAATCGGTTTATTGATCCGTGACTCCTCAGTGATTGCCGATTGCGCCAACAACAAAGGCGTGGTGTATGAACAATACCTGAAAAAATACCCTGAAGCACTGAGAGAATACAACAAGGCTCTCTTGATATATGCAAAACTAAACGACCGGCGGCACTTAGCCATTACCTACAATAATCTTGGCATTGTTTATAAATACCAGGGAAACTATGTGAAAGCAATTGATCAGTATAAAAGATCATTGCGCATTGGAGAAGCTATAGGCAACCAGTTTTTAATTGCCGCCAATATGACCAACATTGGTAATGTATATGCCATGCAGAAAGATTATATAAATGCAATAGCCTATAATACCGATGGGCTTAATATTGCACTTAAAATAAAAGCAATGAACGTGGTGGTAGAAGCAGCAGGAAGCATTGCAGAAGATTATGCCGGCATGAAGGATTATAAAAGAGCTTTTGAGTGGCAGCAGAAATTTTCGCAGTACAGCGACAGTCTTTTTAATGCTGAACGCTCAAAACAAATAGCGGAACTGGAAGGTAAATATCAAACAGCCAAAAAAGAAAAGGAGATCACCCTGTTAAAAGATGAGCAGCTGATCAATCAGCTGAATATTTCTTCACAAAAAATATTGCTGCAGAAAAGGAATTACCAGTTTGCCGGCATTGGTGGCCTGGTATTACTGATGGGCATTGTAGCGTTTTTATTGTACAACCGCCAGCAGTTAAAACAAAAGCAACAAAAGGAAAAAGCAATTCTTGAAGCAGAATATAAAGAACGCAAAAGAATCAGCCGGGAGATGCATGATGACATTGGCGCCGGTCTTACGCAGATAACACTGATGAGTGAACATGCCAAAATACACCAGCAGCCGACCTATATCAATGACCTGTCTGCCATTGCATCCACCAGCCGAAAACTCATCAGCAATATGAGTGAGATCGTTTGGAGCCTGAACCCGGAGAATAAAACACCTGACCAGTTGTTTTCCTATTTACGGGAGCAATTGAATAACCTATTGGAGTATTCGGCCATTGATTATAAAATAAATTTCGCTGCTACAGATTGTTCCCATGTACTTAGTAACGAGCAAAAAAGGAATATCATACTGGCAACAAAAGAAATTGTTCATAATGCAGTAAAATACAGCAAGGCAAAAAACATTTATGTAAATGCGCTGGTACGTAACGGCCTAATACAATTCAACATCACTGATGATGGTTGTGGATTTGACACAGGTGCAAATTTTACAGGCAATGGGTTGAAAAATATTAAACAAAGAATAAAGGAAATTGGCGGCACACTTGTAATTGAATCAGTACACCTGAAAAATACCAGCTTTTCCTATAGCCTTCCATTAAAGGCCCAGCCGTAAAATTAAAACCAGCAATTTGCATCTGTATTTACAGTTCTGCAATTGGTTTTACAAAATTGAGAATACACAGATTTCCGCAAACAGCATCTAATTCCAATACCTGAGATTACAGTTACTAATTATTTTCCTTCACATACATGATATCCAATTCCACCTATGAAGTAAACAAAGCATCCAGTGACTTTCATTCTAATTTTCAGGCTGTTGGCATACAACAGATGCGGTGCTGAAGGCTAACCAGGTAAAAAGAAGAATTGTTATTATCTTACAATAGAATCATCCAAAACTGAAATTTTAGTCAACTTTTAAACGGAGCTTGAGTACCAAGCATGTCTTCATGATAAAATATTACCTGATCATTTTTTATTTTTTTCAATACAGTACATTTTTATACGCACAGGTTCCTTGTGAGTGTGCAACAGCAGTGAAACTGCGTCCTGAAATCGTAAATTTTTTCAACAATGGCAAAAGCGATTCTGTTTTATATTTATTTAACCAGGTAAAAAAGGACCCATCACCAGAATGCCAGTTATTTTTTTTTCATTCCATTGCTCAACTTGGCATGCAACAGAATCAGTATTACAAAACCGCTTATGCACTCCAGGAAGCTGATAGCTGTATAAAGAAGACATCCTGCGGCCAGTATATCTATGCCAAACATTATGCTATTTATGGTACTTACTATTTAAATACCAATAAACTGGACAGTGCAATTAATGCTTACTTAAAGGCTATAGCCGCTGCAGAAGCTACTGGTGATTATTACTCCGGATCAAGATCCATGCATGATGCCGCTGTTGTATTCAGTTTACTGGATCAAACAGAAAAAGCCTATTTATATTATAAAAAATCAATAGCAACTGGAGCAAAAGTTGATGATTCAGTTTTATTGAGTGGCAATTATTGCGGCCTGGCAGGTATTTACAGCAACCTGTATGAAAAATCAGGCAATCTTAATTTTATTGACAGTGCATACAATACTGCCATGCTGGGGCTTGGGATTGCAACCAAATATGGAAACGGCGAAGCAGTGCAAAGCGCATACAATACTATTTCGTATTGTATGCTCGTAAAGAAAAAATATAAGGCGGCATTGCAATATGCAGACAGTGCAATCATGAATGCCATACCTGGATTAAGCTCAAGTGAATACGGGCAGTTTGTAAGTTATAAAAGAAAAACAACCATCTACCGTGCCATATTGAATCAGGAAATGGCTGCAATGTGTGCAGACTCTGCCCTCATTTATGGCAAACACTTCAATGCAGAAACTACGATTGACGGGCTGCAATTGGTGTATGATCAAAATAAATTAATGAATAACAGCAGCAAAGCGCTGGAAGCATTTGAACAACTAACATTGCTTCAGGACAGTATTCATTCTGTAAAACTGAAAACAGCAGTAACAGAAATTGAAAAAAAATACAACCAGGAAAAGAATGAACGCATCATCAATGAACTGAGTTTGCAAAAAAAAATATACCTGTTGCTGGCTGCTGCAGGGTTGCTGGCAATCATTATCATTGGATCCGCTTTACGCCAGCAATCCCTCAATCACAAGCAAAAAATAATGGAAACGGAACAAAGGCTGAGCCGGGCAAGGATGAATCCCCATTTCTTTTTCAATGCACTCACAACCCTGCAGCGATTTGCATTGAGAGAGAATGATGGAAAAGCGCTGGCATCCAACCTTTCAAAATTCAGTCACTTAATGAGAGAGACACTGGAAAACAGTTATAAAGAATATGTAAGTATAAAACAGGAAATGGGGTTTTTAAAAGAGTATATAGAAATACAGAAAATCAGATACCCGGAAACATTCACTTCCAGCATCATGATTGACGGGGAAATGGAACCTGAAGATCTGCTTATACCATCTATGATTCTTCAGCCCTTTGTAGAAAACAGCATTGAACATGGATTTGCAGGCATCAGTTACCCCGGAATAATTTCCATTCACTTTTACAAAAAAGAAAAGGAAATACTGATAATAATAAAAGATAACGGGAAAGGGTTAAGTGAATTTCCAAAAGAAAATCATGAACACGTAAGCAGGGCAAGCCAGATCATCAAAGACAGGATATACCTGTTGAATATCAAACTAAAAACAAAAGCCGGTTTTACAATCAGTAATGATGCGGAAGGCGGTGTGATGGTTACAATACATTTACCGATAATTTATAATTATGAAAATACTGGTAGTTGATAACGAAATTGAAATAAGAGAGCTGTTAAAGGAGATGATTATTGCCTGTTCATCTCCTGGTGAACACTCCATAGAAGTTGCAGAGGGCGTGGAAAGTGGCCTGAAAAAAATAAATAGCTTTAAACCGGATGTGGTTTTTTTAGATGTAGAAATGCCCGATGGAACAGGCTTTGATCTTATGAAAAGGGTAATGCAACCCGTTTTTCAACTTGTTTTCATTACCGCTCATAACCAATATGCAGTGCAGGCTTTTAAATGCAGTGCTATAGATTACCTGTTAAAACCATTTGATGTTATTGAAATTGAAAATAGTTTACAAAAGGCAGCTGTCAATCTTGAAAATAAAAACCTTGGCAAACAACTGTCTGTACTTATAGAACAGTTTACTTACAAGGAAAACACCGATAAACAAATTGTATTGAAGGATAATGAAGCTACCTATTTTGTTAAACTGAATGATATTCTTTACTGCGAAGCTGAGAATTCATACACCCGGTTTTTTATACAACACACTTCACCTGTTCTCATTTCAAAAACGCTCAGCACTTTTGAAGATTTCCTCAAAGAGTATGGCTTCATCAGAACACACCACTCCTACCTGGTAAATATTGATAAAATAAAAATGTACGACAAATCAGATGGCGGAAACCTGGTACTTAAATCAGGTGAAATTGTACCAGTCTCTCATCGCAAAAAAGATTTTGTAATGCAGGTGCTTGAAAGCCGGTGAAAACCGGAGTCTGCTCAATAAACCCCAGCGTCACCGGTCACCGCTTCCTCATCGTATCCTGAACCATGCAATGGTTGGTTCGCTTTGTATGGTAATGCTGCTGTTAGCAGGTATGCTGGTAACGGATGCTCCGCTGAAATCACGATAGCCACCAGATATATTTTTTGCCACCCCGGTTTGATTGACGATAATATATTGCCGCTTTTTGGCAACCGTATAACTTGTCAGGGTAATATCGCCGTTTCCTGCAGTAGTTGTTGATAATATAATAACTGTATGATGATCATCAGTAAGGACAAGGTCTGTTGTGGTAGTAATGATAGCAGTACCCAAAGCACCGTTTACTTCCAGCAAATTATTTGGCACATTGGTACCGATACCTATATATCCATCTTTACGTACCATCATCGCATTACTTCTTGCAGTATTAGAAGTTCCATTGCCAATAATAAACAACGGTGTGGTGGATAAAGATGCTGTTTGTGGAGCTACCAACGAATCATTAAAATGACCAATTACAAAAGAGCCAAATCCGTTGGCAATAGTATATTCTCCTATCGAAGTTGCCACCATTCCCCTGGCGGCACTAGTCCTTCCTCCTGCAACAGAGGATATGCCATTTGCATGGGTGCTGTTACCAAACGCAAATGCGTTGGTATTGGTAGCGTTGGTTAATTGTCCTATTGCAATTGAAGCTGTTCCGGTGGCGTTGCAAAAATTTCCCATGGCTATGGCACTTTCACCAGTGGCATCCGATTCGCTCCCCATCACCACAGCATACAATCCTGTTGCATTATTATTTCTGCCAAGGGCAATAGAGAAATTCCCTGTGGCCCGGGCATTAAAGCCGCCGGCAATACTGGTATTGGCAGTGGCTTGAGAAAAGTTGCCAAAGGCTGTGGCATTTATGTTAGATGCCATACAGCCATTTCCAAATGCAGTACTGTTTGTTCCAATAGCCTGTGATTGAAACCCAAATGCAGTGGATACATTTCCGCTGGCTACAGTTCCACTACCCAGTGCGGTGGACGACAATCCCTTTGCCATTGTACTCAAACCCATCGCTACAGAATTCTGACCGATACTGTCATTATCCCATTGAGTTGCAACCACACTACCTGCCCTGAAGGCTGCTTTTTTTCCATAGTAAAACATACGTGTACCGGCGCCGCCCAATGCAAGGTTAACGCCTGTAGAACCATTGCCTGTTACCTGCAGCCCATCTGTGCCATTAATCAATACAGCACCGGCATTTGCCGTTATCAATCTGCCAACACCAGCTCCTCCGGAATTATAAGCATCAGTAAGGTTACCACCTGAGGAAGCCTGGGATGCCTGCCAGGTTGCATTTCCCAAACCATCGCTGGTAAGTAAATATCCTGCATTGGCACCAGAACTCATCCTGATAAAATTGGATTTAATCGTATCTGCTTTAATGTTTCCGGCCACATCCAGTTTTTCTGCCGGCGTATTGGTGCCGATACCTACACGTTGCTGTGAGTACGACTGCTGGGTTATCAACATGACAAACCCGATCAATTGGAATTTTATTTTCATAATATTGGTTGGTTTTACTTTTATTGGATACCAGAATTGGAATCAAATCTATTAAACAGGTAATCAACCCTGGAATGGAATTAGCAGTTGCAGTTGTAAATTCTGCAACTGTACCTGCTCAGCATTCATCTGTTATTGAAGTTGCCATGAAGTAAATAAAATCCATACATCAGGAGCATGAAATTTTAATACCCAGAAAAGACTTTAAATAATAAATGAAAAGAAAAAATATTGCGGTAACTGCTTAGAGCAGTGTATATACTTATTACAGTAGAAAACTGAATGCTCAATTTTGGAGGAGTCTTGAAATACTTAATTGAAGAGCTATACCTTTTAATGTAACCTGATGTATTAGTGTAATAATATTGTGCGGAATAGTACAGAACGGTTGAAAAATAAAGAGGTGAGCCATACCTTGTATGCCTCACCTCAAAAATGAAACTCGCTCTATTTTAAAACCTAAAGGGCGGGATGGAGAAGTATTATTTAGTACTGATTAAACCAGCAATCGTATTGGAAAGTTTAATGCCCGGCAGTTTAACAGGCGCACCTATCTGTGCAACAAAACTTCCCTGCACCGCACCTGTTTTAAATGTGGTAAACCCAATCCGGTACAATCCAACAGTAAGTGCTTTTAACGGATCACCGGGGCTGCTGGTTACCCTGAACAGTGAATTATATTTTTGCCCGGATGGCTGTGCCGGCAGTTCACTGCAATCATCGTTGTATCCAAGTTGTACCCAGTTGGCACCGCTTACTTTATTCTGAATATCTGTCAACGAAATAATGTTTACAGCTCTTTCTAACGTTATCCAGGTATCAAAATAACTAGCCCTGTCAGTTGCATTTTTTGTAAAAGTTTCGCTGGCAATATCCGTTCCTTCCGGATTCATACTCTCCGGCACCGGCGATACCATGCGTACGCCAATTTCCGGCGCTGCAATCGGTATCCAGATATATACATAGTAGTATTTTTTACCACCCTTCTCTGCATCTGGCTTTGCACCCGGCTCAATAAACCCAAAGTAATTGTTCACATCGGTATAGGGTGGGCGGATATCTTTTCCCAATACTGTTTTCATACCAAGGTCTGATCCAAATTTTCCCAGTTTCTGGCTGCTTGCAACCAGGCCTGCAGACAGGATGCAGACAACAATTATCCATTTTTTCATATTGCTTTATTTGTAACAAAAATACCCGGCAATGCAATACATTACTACCCTTTTTGGCAAGCGACTTAAAGTGCTTGATAACTGCAGTGTTTGCTTTGACAAATGCGTTTACTTTTAAGCTGGCTCATGTATTAGTACACAGTTCCGGGCTGTAAGTTGCAGCACTACTTTTTTCACTTGACGAGCAATGAATTCATAAGAAGGTTCAATAGTGGCACTCAATGCCTTCTTACAGCTACATACAGTGCCTGCATATCCCACAAAAAATAAAACAGGACAAGAATTTAAATATTCCTGTACTGGTTGTAACGAAGGGCAAAAATAAACCTGACAAAAGCAGCTCAGGCAACGTTAAACACGGTGGCATACCGGTAATGTAACAATACAAATAAAAGAGAGGATAGTACAATGGTCTATGCAGTGCTTATAAAAATTGCCGCCAGCCTTGGCAGCAGGTAACCCCTGAAAATAAATTCATCCGCCACACCGGCAGTAAATACCAGCACCCAATCATTTCCCATTAAGAGTTTAATAATGTCCACAAGTCTAGTACTGTCATTATTAATCCGGGCTATTGAAAGCAATACTCATATCGCAAACACGCCGGAAGTAATAGTAAGGGCAACAGGATTACTGAATGAAAGTAAATAAAAAATGTACTCCTGTTCATTCCATATCTGCAGCGGTTGCTTTTCTGCCTTTAATACACAGAACCAACGCAACAGCAAAATGATCCGGGAAAAAACCTGGATACAACAAGAAGCGTTTCACGAATGCAGGTGAACCCTGCAAGCTGCAATACAGGAGCAGTGCCCGAAAATAAAACACAAAATAACAAGGCCAGCACAGAAACCATTCCGGCAATAACTACCTATACTGGCTGTTTGTAACAAACATTATCCATATTTACAATGGTTATTAGAAAAAGAGAAAACCTCAAATAAGTCATCAGTTTTGGTTATTTTAAGTCAATATCCCTTTTGAAACAATGTTTATAAAAGATGCAAACATCAATTTCCACTATCATAGCTCTAAAACAATAATTATGTAATAATTTATGTGAATTATGTAACAGCTTTTAAAGTACAGTCAGATAAATTTGCATCACTCATTCATTATGACTTTTACTTGTATAGAACCGATGCATCAATTCCTTGCCTGTTACAACTTAAAAAAGGATAACGGACTCATACTTTTTGATGCAAACGTGAGTTATCATTCCAATAAATCACAACATACCATTGGCTCGCAGGTACAGGTGATCATTTTACCCAAGGAAATTGCGGTATACATTAT
Source organism: Chitinophagaceae bacterium (assembly GCA_016722465.1). Taxonomy (GTDB): domain Bacteria; phylum Bacteroidota; class Bacteroidia; order Chitinophagales; family Chitinophagaceae; genus Ferruginibacter. The sequence continues at coordinate 232,912 of JADKJC010000001.1, forward strand.
TGAATTTTTAACAGGAGAATTCAATTTCAATGAAATGTACAGCACCAGCCGGTATAACTTTAACTGCTCTGCAACCAATCAACTGGAAATAAGCGGAGAGTACCCAGATTGCCCTCTTCCCATTTCTATAATGCCGGTTTAAAAGTACGCTCCGGTTTTTCTCCCGGCAATACCTCTATTCAGAAATCCTTAATTTTAGGATTGAATCAACACAACAGCTTCTATGAAATTACATATCTGCAACATGGCATGTGAAAGTTGTAAAGTGCTGGTAAAGGCAGAATTGGAAAAACTGGGTGCACATCCTGTAAAAGTTGAATTGAGAGCAGTTGAAACAAAATTTAAATTGACTGAAAAAAAAGAGCGGCAGTTTGGTGCAGCAATAAAAAAAGCAGGGCTTGAACTGGTGAAGGATAAAGAAGCTTTACTCACCGACCAGATAAAAGCAGCAGTTACTGAATACATGGAACGCAGCAGCAATATCAAGATCAACCTTCTGAATATCTGAGCAAAAAACTATGCTATTATTATGCTTATATCTCCAGTTACTTTTCTGCCATGCAGGCAAATACCATCGAGCAATACAGCATCGCACTAAAGATTGAAAGAGTAAAAGAAATGCTGGTGTGGAAGACCTTACCCTTTTGCAAATTGCCGACCGGCTCAACTACAGCAGTGTTGCACACCTGTCTGCACAGTTTAAAAAAACTACCGGCTTGCCTGCATCCCATTTTAAAAAACTAAGGAGCGTAAGGAGGAAAACCATACAATACCTATGATCATTCAGCAGTAAGGCTGATTTGTATCTTATTAGCTGCCATATAATCCAGCAAGGCATAAATAAACAGGGTAACAGCACCCATTTCCAGTAACTCTTCAATGCAATACAAAATGCGGTTGTAGATATGGTTGAGTCCGTAATTTTTATAAAAATATCCTTCAATAAATTCAAGTCCCAGCGCTCCACTCACAAACATAAAGCCCGAAACAAAAAATAAATTCCTTGTAAACTTTGGCAAGCCGAGTATGAACCGCATAAAAAAAATCCCTCCTCCAATTACAAACAAACCATAAGGTACCACCCATGCCCAGTATAACAGTCCTGATACATCATTACTTAACTTTGGTCTAAGTATCCTGGCCACTTCTTCGTGTATCTGAACGCTTTCATCAATCGAAAGAAAAACAAAAATAGCCCCAAGCGCCAACCAGTAAAATGCTCCCTTGATATGATTTCTTTTTTTGTATATATAAATAACAAACAGTAACACCGCTGCAAAAGCAAGTATCAACAGGGAAAACCAGGTAGGTACGTTGTTCTCCAGGTTAAAATCAAAAAGGCGGATGATATTTTTAGCTGTTCTTGAATATGCATGGCGAACATAATCCTCTGTAAATGCTGCAACATGCCCAAGTAATAATATAAACATTGCCAACAGCAGCAGCTTCAAAACTCTTTTTGGAGAAAAACTAACTGCCTGCAAATTTTCAGGAGCAATTACTTCGATGTTTGTTTTTTTCATAAGCTGTTGGGTATTGGCTATTACAGTAATCGTTTAAGTGCCATATAAACTTAATACATTTTATTGTTTTCGGATATTGTTGCACGCCGCCAAATAAAAAAGACTGCTGAAACAGTCCTCTTTAATATTTCTATCAATAGATCATGTCATCATTTCACTTCTTCAAATACACCGGTCTGTTTATTCTTCCGCACATTGTTCCAGTTAAAGTAGCGGCCGTTCATGGCAACATATATTCCTGCAGGCAAAGTTTGAGCAAAAGCCAATGCGCTGCCCAGGTTAAACAATCCATCACTACTCCCAAACTTTATCGGTATCATGGCACCGGTAAGTATAATGGTTTTGTCTTTTACCTGTTCGGCAATCACAGCAGCCGTTTCTGCCATGGTATCGGTACCATGCGTAATTACAATTTGTGTTTCATCACAGTTATTGCATTGGGGTACGATCAGTCCACGGTCTTCAGCCGTCATTTCCAGGCTGTCGATCATCATAAGGGTACGTATCTCCACCGCTACTTTACTGCGGCCCATTTCCAGCAGGTCGCTCAGGTGGGTATCTTTAAAGTATAACTGCCCGTTCAGTTCATTGTATTCTTTATCAAAAGTGCCTCCAGTAATAAATATGCGGATTGCCATAATGTAAATTTTGCTAGTGAAGGTAAATGAATTTACCAATTTATTATTTCGGGATAATTAAGTACCGGTAAATGACAATTGCTATTCAGCAGCACCGCCTATGCCTGCAAAAAAAAATCACCCAACGTTTCATCATACGTTGAGTGATGTTGTCATCGTAGACAAACCCTGCCAATTAAAAACTAAATCCTGCTCCAATTTTAAAGCCCTGGTTATAGGCTGATAAACTCTGTCCGGCATTTACTTTTGATAACCCACGGTCGTAGGCTGCGGTGATGCGAAGGCCATTACTTAACTGGTAGCCAATACCACCAGTTACTGCAATATCCCATTGATTGAACTGGCTGGTAATATCCGTTTTGTTGTTCAGTAAATTAAAGCCCGCTATCCCTGCTGTTGTTTTTAAACTGGCATTGGTAAGCAGAGAAACCTGCGGACCAGCAAATACCTGCAGACCATTAAAGTTTGCTTTCAGTAATACCGGCATATCAATGTAAGATGAATTCAATTTGGCAGTAGCATTCGCAGTAAGAAAGCTGATATCTTTTACGGAATAACTACCGTTCAATTGGTAGCCTTTTGTTGTGTAATACAATGCAGGTTCTATAGAAAAATTATTCCCTACAGGAATATTCACAAAGCCACCTGCATAGTAACCGGTAACAGCGTTGGTGCTTACGATATCATTGGTGAAATTTAATAATTGCTGCATATTTTTTACAGCATCTCCACGCATGTTGGCAATATTGGTGCCTCCTGCACCACCGTATGTAATGCGTTGTGAAAAGGAGCTGATGGAAAATAATAAACCAAGAGGAAGTAAAATTTTATTTTTCATAACTGTCAGCAACCGGGATTTACAGCCGCCTGCGGTTATAAGAAAGAAAATTGAAACAAAGGATTAATGTGGGGTAAAGAAGTATTTGTTAAAGAATAGGCTGTATCTACTTTGCTTTATTAAACAGCTTTAGCACAGCGATTACTTTTTGATATTGAAAATCCATGGGAGTAGAACTCCTGGTATTGTCATATGTTAAGTTAAACAAGGCAACCGCAGCCGGATCAGCCTTTATTAACTCATACAGGTTTTGTTTTGTATAATCGTAAAAATTGATCCTGTCGGTCGTTAAATAACAGCTGGTCGAATTCCGATCACCATCGGATAAGGTGAGGCAATAGGCCTCTAATTTACCACGGCTGATCCTGTACATAAAATGATGGTTTCTTTTAAGATAAAAACCTTCATCTGTTTGCATCACTGCAATGTCCATAAATTTATACTCCACATCATCTACTACAATAACAGCATTTCCTTTGCGGCGGATCTTTCTCACATCTGAACCATATATCTTTTTTCCTGCGGCAGTCACCACAAAATTCCTGCTGCCTTCCCTGGCTTCCGTTGTTGAATCAATCAATTTTCCATGAAAGGTTCTTTGAGAACAGGAACAGGCAATCAGGGTAAGTAAAAAGCTCAAAAAAAAGAATCGTATCATGCTGTTTGCCGGGTTTTAATATTCACAGCAAAATAAACATAAACCAATCAATATCTTTATCAATACCCTTGTAAATTTTTAAAACACCATGAACCAGCGCCTTATTTAAAAGCCGGAAAAATCATCGATCCTTAGTCACCCGCCATACCATATTGCTCACATCATCTGTCACCAGCATAGAACCATCGGCAAGCACTGCCACATCTACGGGTCTACCCCTAACTTCACTATCTGTTGAACCTGCTACAGCAAAGCCGGTTAAAAAATCTTCCTGCGGCCCCGAAGGTTTACCATTTGCAAAAGGAACAAAGATCACTTTATAACCAGCCAGTTCCTTCCTGTTCCAGGAACCGTGCTGTGCAATGAATGCTCCATTATGATATTTGGGAGGAAATGTCTTGCCGTTATAAAAAACCAACCCCAGCGATGCAGTGTGAGCACCTAATGCCACATCAGGAACAATCGCTTTGCCTACCAGGTCAGGCCGCTGCTGGTCTTTCATCCTCGGGTCTTCATGCTGACCAAAATAAGAAAACGGCCAGCCATAAAAACCGCCTTCTTTTACACTCGTAAAATAATCCGGCACCAGTTCATCGCCCAGTTCATCCCGTTCGTTCACTGCTGTCCATAATGTATTGGTGCCGGGCACCCAGGCCATGCCTGCAGGATTCCGCAGGCCCGAAGCGTAGATGCGTTCGCCGCTGCCATCAACATTCACTTCTAAAATACAGGCCCTTCTTATTTCATTATCCAGTCCTTCTTCGGCCACATTGCTGCCGGAGCCCACTGCGATATAAATTTTATTACCCGCTTTATTGGTAATGATATTTCTTGCCCAGTGGCGGTTGTGCTTACCTGCAGGCAATGAAACCAATTTCTTTCCCACTCCATTCAGTTTTGTGTCGCCCAATTTATAATCAAACCGCAGCAATGCATCTGTATTGCCCACATAAAAATGATTGCCGAGTATCAGCATACCAAATGGCTGGTTAAGGTTTTCGGCAAACACAAAACGCTGATCTACGATGCCGTCTTTATTGCTGTCACGGAACAGGGTAATGCGGTTGGCACTTTCCCCAATATGCTGCGTTTTTATTTTACGGGAAATTTTTGCCCCGAATTTCAGAATGCCTTTCAGTATCGTATTCGATTCTGCAATGAACACATCGCCATTCTCCGCAACATATATCCATCTCGGGTGCTGCAGGCTGTCTGCAAACTTGCTTACGGTAAACCCTGCAGGTGCAACCGGCATTTGATCACCCCAGCCAATTACCTTACTGAAATTTTTGGTTGATTTGGTGGCAAATGGCGCTGGTAGTGTATCCTTCAACGTTTTCCCGTCATCAGCTTTTTCCTGCCCGTACAAATTTCCAATACTGCTTATCGCTATCATTGCAGATAACATCATTACCGGCAGTCCTGCATATTTTTTCATTGTTTACATTTTATCTGAACACAGGTTCATTATAATGTTTCAATCGATATGCCAGTAAATTTTTTGAACCAATCTTTTGAATTACAATTTTACTTCAGTGGCGTCGCACTCTTGTATGGCACATCAATTTTGAACTTTTTATTGCAGCGGAGATTGTGGAGGAATCGTTCTCCGGATACAAAAAAAATGAAGAATGAAATTTAAAAAATTAAGCGAAGCCGCTTCCCTGAAATTCAAAAAAAAACTTAACTGGTCTTACACGCCGATGTTGTGTTTTATTGACCAACATCCGAAGTCGTGAATCGAAATGGGGCAAAATATTTTTAATACTGCCAAAAACAACATGAATTAAGCTTCGGTTGTTGGTTAAACCCCAACACTGGCGTTCCCGGGATAGTTAAAACAAAAAATCTAAAGATTGGAAGGTCAACGATGGCTGAGAGTTATTCATTTGGCTCATTTACAAAACAGAATTTAAATTATTTGCAGATCGATCAGGTTGTTAAACGATGGAGGTTAATTTTTAAAATCCGGATAAAACGAGGCCATTTTTATGCATGGCAGATTTTATTCCTGGCAGCCATATTGCTGCCAGGAATAAAAAAGCCGGGAAACGCTTTATTCAGTAATATAAAAATGGGGCATACAAAACGGATAACTATAAAAACAGGCTTGGTTAGTTATTTAACTCAATGCCCGTGTAATACTGATTACTCCACAATCAATGTTTTCTTTAAAACACCATTTGATGTTTCAATCTTTACCAGGTAAGAACCTTTGGTTAAATCAGCAATGGAATACTGGTATTGCTTCCGGAATGACCTGATCAACTGGCCTGTCATAGAATAGACTGCTACATTTTTGATGGCAAGCCCTTTAGCTAATTTAAAATAGGAAGTTGAGGGATTAGGATAAATTAATACATCCGTACTTTCATTTATTGAAACAGCAGGTTTGTTTAAAAGAACACACCGTAAGCAAACATCTCTGCTCCTTACCATTTCATAGTCATCGACCTCTGCGTAAGGTTCATTAACCAGTGAAATTCCAGAATACGGATCTGAACCTCCCTTCAAACTTAAATACGCAAATGGCTTTGTAACTGCAGATGAAATGGATACAGGAGAAGATTCGCAGGTAACTTTAAAATCAGCAATTGTTTCCCTGATTAAATAGTTACCGGGCATTACCGGAAAACCATTACCATTATTGTAATTGATATACAATTTGCTGGTGTTCCTTTCATTGAAATTCACAACGCCGTAAGCATTGAAATTATTGGAATTCTGTCTTCGCAGGTTTACCTGCAGGTTACCGGGGTTAAACAAACCAAAATAGCGTTCAATGGAAAAAAGTATATTACCCTGATGGTTTTTAAGGTCGCCATATTGCGAAAGTCCACCACCGGTAGTAACTGAAAAAGGAAACTTATATTTTATGTTAGGTATGGCATAATTATGATCATTGAATTTATAAATATGCGGCACCTGGCTTTCAACCGTCATCAGCATCATTTGTGCAGTGCCAAAACCCTGTGCATCCTTGGATTGTACCAATGTAGGATCAGGTGTTGCTGGATTATCAGTTAATAAACAAGCATCCCCACCACTGGCACCTGGATAAGGATTCAGAATGAAAACAGCTGAGTAATTCTGCAAGGGTAATGCCCCAAATATTTGGTTGGTTGTTATCTGGTAGTTTGCATCAATTTCATACGATCCATGGGGAGTTAAATTTAATGATATCCAAATCCTGTCACTGGCCGGGCCAAATGAGCCCTTAACATATTTTATATCGCTTATTTCAGGGCCATAAGCAAACGTATGACAAACAGGGGTTCCACTATAAATGTATCTTGCGTCGTAGGGGAGCTTGTACTGGAAAGTATTTACCAGTGCGCCATTAGGCGCAATTTCAATAACATTAATTAACAGTGATCCTAATAAATTGGGTATACTGTCATTGGTTTCATCCGAATATTCCCGGTAGGCAAAAAACAAATTATTGTTGTTTGGATTGGCTACCATTTTGGGATAATCTGTGTTCAGGGAATTATAGTTATTGGCATCCACTACCCTTTTAGCCCAAACAAAATTTCCCTGGTTGTCATAACTTCTGATGATATAGGGAGGCCGCCAACTGTGCACTGCAAAGCCACCATCCGTTCTGGATACGCCATTATAAAATTCTTCATTCCCATTTGGGATCGAAACTTTTCTTGATCCTTTGTAACATAGGTTATTATCAAACTGGCTGAGCACACTAAAAAAATTTGTCCCTCGTCTAACAACAGGTGTAAATATCATCACATTTTCATTCGCCATTTCAAATGTTGTGGATTCATTACTGGCCCAGTTAGGGGGAGTCCTTACCTCATCAGCGCCGGGATAAGTGTATTTTATTCCCCTGCTCTGTCCAAAAGAATAATCAATACAGGCTAACAAAACCATAATGGCAACCATAAATTTCTTTTTCATGCTACTTAATTTTAGATGTATAACTAAATTCAGGCGTTATAAAAGTGTCATCAACTCCTTCCCTGTTTCTGAACAGAACTTTTAAAAAGCATACTCAATATTCCACTTTATTTATTGATGATTTTATTGCGTTATACAATTGACATTGCTTATTTCTTAAATGATACACATAGCTGCACAGGTGATATATTTTAAAAAGCATGCATGCTTTTTGCTTTACGATTCAGATTGCCAAACCGCCTCATCTCTGAAGTGAACCAAACCCCTCTCCTTTTGTTTTGTATCTTTACACTTTAGGTAACAATATGGCGAAACAAAAAAAGATTCCCCCAACGGAAACGAATCACAACGATTTTATAGAAGTGTTTGGTGCAAGGGAGCACAACCTTAAAAATATTGACATCAACATTCCCAAGAACCAACTGGTGGTGTTTACCGGCGTGAGTGGCAGCGGCAAATCATCGCTGGCCTTTGATACCATTTACAACGAAGGGCAGCGCCGCTACATGGAAAGCTTCAGCGCCTATGCCCGGCAGTTTGTAGGCGACATGGAACGCCCCGATGTAGACAAGATCACCGGCCTGAGCCCCGTGATTTCCATTGAACAAAAAACCACCAATAAAAATCCCCGCAGTACGGTAGGTACCATTACAGAGATCTACGATTTCTTAAGGTTGCTGTATGCCCGTGTGGGTGAAGCCTACAGTTACAACACCGGCAAAAAAATGGTGAAGTTCAGCGAGGAAGAAATTGTGCAGAATATTTTTGAGAAGTACAAAGGCAAAAAGATCAGCCTGCTGGCACCACTGATCCGTGGCCGTAAGGGGCATTACAGGGAACTGTTTGAGGACATCCGCAAAAAGGTTATGTAAAAGTGAGGGTGGATGGAGAAGTGAAGGACCTGGTGGCGAAGATGCAGGTGGACCGTTATAAGATTCATGATATAGAAGTGGTGGTGGACAGGCTGGCGGTAACCGATGATATGAAACTGCGGCTGAGCCAGAGTGTGCAAAAAACATTGCAGGTGGGAAAGGGATTACTATTCCTGGCCCCAGCCTCCCCAAACCCCTCCGATGAAGGGGCTTCTGAAGACTCTAAGAATTTGAAAAGTCTTTTGAAGAATAAGAGTGAGAATACTAAAAAAAATAAAGAGCTGTTCGAATCAGCAGGTTCTGAAGTCTCCTCCACCGGGGGAGGTTTGGAGGGGGCCGTAGTTATGTTTTCCAAACAACTGATGTGTATTGATACCGGCATCAGTTATGAAGAGCCTAGCCCGAATGCGTTTTCGTTCAACAGTCCGTATGGCGCCTGCTCTACCTGCAAAGGGTTGGGAAGCGTATACACAATTGATATGGACAGTGTGTTGCCGGATAAAACGAAGAGCATCAAAGAAGGCGGCATTGTACCACTGGGCGAAGAAAGAAGCGCCAGTGTATTTCAGCAGGTGCAGGTATTTGCAAAAAAATACAAGATCAATTTAGATAAGCCATTAAAGGATTTGCCACAGGAACAAGTTGACCTGTTGCTTTTTGGCGACCAGGGAATCAATCCTTCATTAGAAATGGACCTGAGTGATGAAACGGTGCCGCAGGAATATACCGGCAGTTATGAAGGCATTATTCCCATGCTGAAACGATGGTTCTCTTCCGGCAACAGCACAGATGTGTTGAGAGAATGGGTGGAAAAATTCACCCAGCTAAAAACTTGTGGCACCTGCGGCGGAACAAGGTTGAGAAAGGAAAGCCTTTGGTTTAAAATTGATGAACGGAATATCGCCGAACTAAGTGCGATGAATTTAGACAACCTGGCTGCATGGTTTGATGGGCTTGAACTGCGGATGAACAATAAACAAAATGCCATTGCCAAAGATGTGCTGAAAGAAATTAGGGAACGGTTGCAATTTTTACTGGATGTTGGGTTGACCTACCTTACCTTATACCGGCCTTCCAAATCATTAAGTGGTGGCGAATCACAACGTGTTCGTTTGGCAACACAAATTGGTAGTCAACTGCAGGGCATCACGTATATTCTGGATGAACCAAGTATTGGTTTGCATCAAAGAGATAACCAACGATTGATAACAGCATTGCAAAACCTAAGAGATATTGGCAACAGTGTGCTGGTGGTGGAGCATGATAAAGACATTATGCTGGCCAGTGATTTCTTAATCGACATCGGACCGAAAGCCGGTTTTCATGGCGGAGAAATTGTAGCGATGGGTACACCGGATGAGGTATTGGCTTCCAATTCAGAAACTGCTAAATACCTGAATGGTGAAAAGAGTATTGCAGTGCCAACGGAAAGACGAAAGGGCAATGGGAAATTTATTGAGCTTACCGGCGTAAAGGGAAATAACCTTAAGAATATTTCAGTGAAATTTCCATTGGGTAAATTGATTGTGGTGACTGGTGTAAGTGGCAGTGGCAAATCAACATTGATTAATGAAACATTGTATCCATTGCTGAGCAAGTATTGTTATAATTCAAAAGCACTTCCCCTGGAATACAAGGCCATCAAGGGTTTGGAACTGATCGATAAAGTGATCGAGATTGACCAGAGCCCGATCGGCAGAACACCGAGGAGCAACCCTGCTACCTACTGTGGTTTCTTTACAGACATCAGGACATTATTTGCATCGGTACCAGAAGCAAAGATCCGGGGCTACAATGCCGGGCGTTTTTCTTTCAATGTAAAAAGCGGAAGATGTGAAGTGTGTGAAGGTGGTGGCATGAGAGTAATAGAAATGAACTTTTTACCGGATGTATATGTGCATTGTGAAAAATGTAATGGCAAACGGTACAACAGGGAAACGCTGGAAATACGCTATAAAGGAAAATCCATCAGCGACGTACTGAACATGACCGTGGATGAATCCGTGGAATTTTTTAATGCCATTCCTTTTATATACCGTAAAATAAAAGTGCTGCAGGAAGTTGGCCTGGGTTATATCACACTCGGACAAAGTGCTGTTACACTCAGTGGTGGTGAAGCACAACGGGTAAAACTATCCACCGAGTTAGGCAAAAAAGATACAGGTAAAACATTTTACATTTTAGATGAGCCGACCACCGGTTTACATTTCCAGGACATTCAACACTTGCTTGATGTAATCAATAAATTGGTTGATCGTGGTAATTCTGTATTGGTAATCGAACACAATATGGATGTAATAAAAGTTGCTGATCACATTATTGACATTGGCCCTGAAGGTGGTGATGGCGGTGGACTGGTCTTGTTTGAAGGCACACCGGAAGGTTTGGTGAAAGTGAAGGAAAGTTTTACAGGGAAGTATTTGAAGCCAGAGCTTAATTAATTGATCATGGATAATTGACAATGGATAACGAGGGAGCTTTAACTACTTAGCATTTTTATTCATCTATATCAATCTGTGCCAAAAATATGAATAGCGAATAATTAAAGATAGCCGATAACTCAACCTTGTATTCATTCGTGTCAATCTGTGCAATTCGTGGCAAACATTATGGCAAAAAAATAACCCGGGAGTACCGGGTTTTTGTTTAAATAAATAATGACAAAGCAGGTAGAGAATTAATAAGTGGTTTCAGGGGAAACAGGTTAGTATTTTGAACCTGTTATTGCTGGTTTAAGTTCTGTTACACCACTTTGTCATTTTTTATTACCCGCTTGCTGGCGGAATATTTTTAATCGTTTTATACAAGGGAACGCTGCCATTAAAGCAGTTACACTTTTGGTATACACTTACCTGTTTGCTGCAGCAACTATCTTACTGCAAGGGTATGCTGCTGTATCGCCTGATTGGCCGCCAGGGTTTCGCCTTTCGATTTGTTGTAAAGCATCACCAGCATAAAGCAGGTTACCAGCACCACCATCTTAAACAAGAGCGGATTAATATGTAAACCGTTTTTCATAATTATGGATATTTGATTGTTTGCTTTTTAAAAACGTGCCGGGCACCGCATCTGCGATCTTGCCCTGCCACCATAACCACCATGATTGGCACCGCCATCGTTGCCATAACCTCCATCACCAAACCTTATCCCCAACTTAAAAAGAAAGGAGAAATAAGCATCGTTATTATTGGGGTTTCCCCTTTGTGTACCCGGTGCATACCTGCCCACACCTGGTGTAACAATCCCGATTGTTTTATCGCTGATCCTGTAAGCGATGGCTGCATCAGCCGCCGGCAGGTTACTGTAAAAATAATTGCCGTCAATATAGGTAGTGCTTACATCATCAATATAATCTGTAAAGGTTTTCCTGTATAGCAATTCCAATCCTACATTGACTTTGTCAGATAAAATATATTTGAAGCCGCCACCAAAAGGCAGGTTCATCTGTGTAAGTTTGTAAGGCTTCCTGTCGGGGTATTGTGTAAAGCCCTGTCCTTCTGTACGTAGGGGCTGTAGGTCGTGCCAGGTAACATTCCCGTTTTGATCTTTGAGTGAACCCTTTGGATTGAAATGAAATGCACCAACACCTCCAAAAAAATAAGGCCTGAACCTCGGGTCATATTCATCATCATTCCGGTAGAGGTACTGCAAAGGAAAAAACTCTATGGCGCCATATACTTCCCACATATTGCTCTTAAAATCCATGTTTCGCTGCTTGCGCCACAATTCATCCACACCATGGGTGCTAATGATACTGTCAATTCCTTCTACGTAAGTGTATTGTGCTGCCACCCTGAAACCAAGCCATTCGTTGGGGTACACCGTAATAAAAGCGCCCTTCATCAGCTTGGTGAGCTGGTAGTTAAGATCCTTGATAAAGGCGGTACCCTTACCCACTTTTCCACCGAGGTCACCCAAAAAGAAAGTCGGACCGAAATTTAAACCTGCTTCCACTTTAGCATCGCCAAGCCCCAGCATTAAATGCTGTGCATTGGCTGCTGTGCCAAGCATAACGCAAAAAAATATGGGGAAAAGCTTTTTGTTGATCAGTTTGTGTACAATGTTTTTCATCCGAATACCGATTTTGGATTTAGGGGGCGGTTTTAAAATCACTTGCCCATGGCAAACCATTGGCAAACAACTTTGCTAACACTATTAAACGGTAAAGAATGCTGATTATTGTATATGTCAGGAAATTAGCGGCTCAGCTGCATGGTAATATGCGGAATGCCGTCTTCCATATAGGTTTCACTGATTTGTACAAAGCCCAATGATTCGTAAAATGCCTGGAGGTAAAGCTGGGCACCGATGATAATAACAGGATCGCCAAATTGCCCGATCGTTTTTTCAATACCCAGCTGCATCAGCTGCCGGCCATAACCACCCTTCCGGTATTGGGGTGAAGTAACCACCCTGCCGATGCTGGGATGATCATCATAGGAAATACCCGTGGGCAAAATACGACAATGAGCAACCAGTGTATCTCCATCCCAGCCACATAAATGATAAGCCGGTTGGTCTTTATTGTCCGCATCCTGGTACACACAATTTTGCTCCACCACAAATACCTCGTTGCGTAATTGCAGGATGGCGTATAATTCTGCAGCTGTTAATTCATTGAAAGGCTTATATATCCAGTTAAGTTGCATCAATAATCTATTTTAGTAAAGACAGGATATCATTCATGTCCACCGCCCTTTGTTCATCATTTAATTCGATCACAATATAATAGCCATTGGCACCACCTGCTTTCTTCAGGGCATCCACCAGGTTATGCTGATCACTTTCTGTTCTCATCCCATCTTCGCCATTCCATATTTCCCTTGTACACAGGCAGCCAAGCATCGGCGTTAGCGGATAGTAAGGCTGGCCTTTGTAGTAGGCAGGGTCAACTGTACTCCCATGGGCAATGATCTCATTACGGCCTGCTTTGCCTGCATAATAAGTTTCATAAAAAGGAAAATAATCTTTCCAGCTTTCCGGCAACAGCTTTTGATACCAGCCTGCTGTCCATACAGAATCCGCAATGCTGCTGTCGTTCATAAAATGTTTGATACTGGTTTCTACCGGCATAGTAAGCTGTATGTTGGGGGTAGGGCCAATGAAATTACTTTTGCTCACACTGATTCCATACATCCTGAAAATCCCCTGCGGAGTATTGCCATTGCTGAGATAGCCCGGCAGGTTACTCATGCTTCTTGCCAGTTGTGGTACAGCAAAAAATCTTCCGTAAGCATCGGTGACAAAATTTCCTGCACTATCCCTGATGATGGCAAGCCCCGGATAGTCTCTGTTCTTTCTTTGAAAGCTGAATACGACTTTATCTTTTTCAAAAAAGCGGTGATGCAACAGATCTGTAATCACCGGCAATTTTTTCTTCCCCGGAAAAATATTCAGCCTGTAAAATAGCATTTTCAATATTGCATTGCTGCTATCGGGCTGCATCAGCTGCCATGTCTTCATTGCAATATCCCTTCGGTGTTTCTCACCCATCCGCAACAGGTATTCTGCACACATGGAGAGGAGTTTTGGGTCTTCTGTACTATCCAGCAATTGCTTTGCCTCCTGCTCAAAGATGCCCGGATAACTGTCATACAGCAGTTCCATCAGCGACCGCTGAAAATATAAGGTTCGCTTTTCAATACCATTAAATGCCTCATGAATGCGGCTTTCAGTCCAGGGCGATTTGTACCGGATCAGTTCCATTGCATAAAAAGCATCCATCCAGTTTTCTTCCGTACTGTCAGATAACGGCATGGATAAATTTTTACTGATGGTATTGTTCATTAAACTCCTGTGCAATTTCTCCCTGTTTGCTGACTTTGTATCTTTCATGTACAGTTTCGCCGTATTGGGCTGGGCTGTTACTTCAATGCAACAAAAAAACAGGCCGCACAACAATGATATTGTACAAAGCAGTAAATGGTATTTTTTTTTATTGATTACTATTTTCAATGCAGGAAGAAGTTGAGTGTATCAGGGATTGTATAAAGTAAGGAACGCCTGTATTTTACTGAAGGCATCTGAATAAGTTGCACTATTCCAGTCGCCATGCCCCAGCCCGTTATAACCGACATATTGCACCGGAACAGTTGCTGCCAGTAATTTATCCTTCAACACAACAGACTGGCTTTGAGCATTTACCAGCAGATCGGCACTGCCCTGTAAAATAATGGTGGGGCAGGCTGCACTGTTAGTTACAAAATTAAGCGGGCTTGATTGCTGGTACAATAAAGGATTCGTCAACGGCGTGGCGCCTATTATGCCGGCAATTGCCAGTTGCGGTACCAGCCCCGGATTATTATACAGGTCATTCATATCGGTAGGACCAAAAAAATCAACGACTGCTTTGGCCTTTACAGGTATTGCATATTTATATGCCTGCAGCAAGGCCAGGTGTGCACCGGCGCTGGCACCGGCCATTACAATATTATCACTGATCAGATATTCATTCCTTTTGCTGTAAATATATTCCAGAGCGGCTTTTACATCCATTTCCTGTGTAGGGAAAGGATTGGCAGGCGTTGCAGACAACCGGTAGTTGATATTGAAAAAAGCATAAGCAGGCAACCTTCTTTTAAAAGTGTCAATGAAAGCAGAAAGATCAGTCTTATCACCGCTGCTCCAGGCGCCACCATGTACCAGCAGCATTACTTTGGTTGCAGTTGTTGTTCTTCCTGCAGGCAGGTACACATCCATTTTCTGAGCTGCATACGTACCGTATGACACATTCAGATAGGTAGCTGCATTGATAACATTGTTATTGTTGGTGGTTTCTTTTTTACAGGAAACTGCCATAGCAACCATACAGGCTCCAAACAATAAATGACGAATGCTCATAAAATGATTTGAATTTAAAAAAGTAAATTAGTCAATCTGAAATTAACAGCATCATAAAATTAATCTGCAAAGTCAAGTTCGCCTAAAACGCTCCCACCCGGTTAATAGCCGTACTTGTCTTTCCACAATGTTCTTAAGTGTTTCCGCAGTTCTTCCTCTCTTGCATTGTTACCCGGAGAATAAAATATATTCCCTTTTAACACATCCGGTAAATATTCCTGTGCAGAAAAATTGTTATCATAGTTGTGTGAGTACTCATAATTCTTGCCATAACCCATGTTCTTCATCATACGGGTAGGGGCATTGCGGATGTGCAATGGCACGGGCAGGTCGCCCTGCTGTTTTACCGCATTCATAGCTGCCGCAATTGCCACGGTGGCTGAATTACTCTTTGCACTGGAGGCCAAATAGATAGCGCATTGAGATAAGATCAATTGTGACTCCGGGTAACCAATTTTATTCACCGCTTCAAAAGTGGCGTTAGCCAGCAGCAATGCATTGGGATTGGCATTGCCGATATCTTCGCTTGACAATATCAACATACGCCTTGCAATAAATTTTACATCTTCCCCGCCTTCTATCATTCTTGCCAAATAGTACACCGCTGCATTGGGGTCGCTGCCCCGGATAGATTTGATGAAGGCTGAAATGATATCGTAATGCTGTTCTCCCTTTTTATCATATAGTGCTATTTTCTGCTGTGCAACATTCATCACTAATTCATCTGTTATAATGCATAAGTCAGCAGATTCTGAAGCCCCTCCTCCGGAGGGGTTTGGGGAGGCCACCAGCTCTAACAAATTCAATAGTTTTCTTGCATCCCCACCGGAGATATTGATGAGTGCTTCGGTTTCTTTTAACTGAATACTTTTTGTTTTTAAAAACGCATCGGTTGTTATGGCATGATTCAATAATTCAACAAGATCTTTTTCATCCAGCGATTTTAATACATATACCTGGCAGCGGCTGAGCAAAGCGCTGTTCACTTCAAAGGATGGATTTTCTGTAGTGGCGCCAATCAGTGTGATGATGCCCTTTTCAACAGCACCCAGCAACGCATCCTGCTGTCCTTTGTTAAAACGATGTATCTCATCAATGAAAAGAATGGCACCCTGTTGTTGCCTGGCCGTTTCAATTACTTCTCTTACTTCTTTTACACCGCTGCTGATAGCGCTCAGTTGGTGAAATGGCACCTGTAGTGTTTTTGCAATGATATTGGCAATGGTAGTTTTGCCTACTCCCGGCGGGCCCCATAATATCATGCTGGGAATTTTTCCATGCTCAATGGCAGTACGCAAAATGCTGCCCCTGCCAGTGAGGTGCTGCTGACCAACCAAATCGTTAAGTGACGAAGGACGGAGACGTTCTGCTAATGGAGGGAGATTCATATAGCAAAGATAAACAGTAACAGTTTTTAAGGTGAAGATTCCTGTAGATTTAAGAAGATTACGTTCAGGTATTGCCGCTGGTGGGATATTTTACAATGTCCTGCCCTGAACAAATGCTGGGTGAAAATATTTGGTTGAAGTTAACGACTAAAGCCAGATTACTAACGTCAAGCCCGAACTAATGTACAGCGATGCAAACTGCCGATTGTTTCATTGTCCAGCCCCACTATAGGCAATACTTTTGTTGATGGCAGTTTTCGGTAAACCAATTTTTCTTGTCCAATTATAATAGGTAAAATATGCAGTAAATCATTCCTAAATTAAATGCTGAATGACAGAATATTGCTCCCAAAATTGACTCCGAATATTTTCTGCAAGCAAAGAACATCAAACTCACTAAAAACATACTTGTCACCCAAATTATAGTCGGAATCGTGAAAAAGTCCCACTTCTTATTGATAAACACCAAACCAAAATGTGAAATATGGGTTAGTGCAAACGCAGAACTGTCAACAATTGATGCTTTTTTTTCTCCAATTGATTTTGCAAAACTTGAATGAATGATTCCTCTGAAAAATAACTCTTCTCCAATTGGGCTAAAAGTCATTCCGGTAAATGCCATAATAGCAAATAATATTTTTTTGTCATTTTGGTTTATACTTCCCGGAATTTTATAAGACTTCCCAATGTAGTTGTACCAATTTTCATAGGAGTTTTCATACAAGGTTTGTCCTAAAAAGTAAAGCAAGATGCTTGCGATAAGTCCGAAGAAACAGGCAATTAAAAGCCAGTTATATTTTTTAGGCTTCGTTATTCCTATTTTTTTTCGTCCATATTTACTCAAAAAAATAAACGGTGCAATTGCGGAAATAGTCATTATAAGTCCAATAGAACCATAATTTCCAGAAGCATTTGCATTTAGTACCAATATAAACCGAGGAATACAAACTATAAGAATTAGGAAAAGTCCAAATTTCCAATTAAAACTAAAATTTCTACTCCAAAAAGGTCTTAGTTCGTTTTCCATATTACTTTCAAATGATGCCTGTCAGCAAATATTTAGGATTTGTCAGTTTTTAAAATTGCCGCCAACGACCGAGTATTGCCGCAGATGGGATATTTGATGCTGTGTCTGCCCACAACTGAAGCCGAATAATGATATAAAAGTACAAGTTAACAATTAACTGCCGAACAGAATTCCGTCAGGCCTGGATGCAGTACAATAGCGATTTACAGCTGATTGTTCTTACGTTAAGCCCCATTTGCCGGCAATACTTTTGTTATAGGCAGTTTGAGTTCGCAACTAATTAGAAAGATCAAGAATTTCTAAACGATATTTTTTACCAATTTTTAAATATGGTTTGTAAATCTTATGCAAAATTACACCTCCTAAAAATACTGCGGCACTAGTAAGCAGTTGCGTCTTACTGTTAGAAAAAGAAAAATTATTTTTGATTAACCCGTTTGCAATATTTAATCCGGCATATCCTAACGCACCAGCTCGAAATATCCATCCACTTTTAATCCAATACCAATGTACATGTCCCCCAGCCCCTGAAATTTGATAGCGTCCTTCTTTGTAATCTATTAATATGCCCTCATTGGGCATTGCATAAATATCTTTGAGATCAAAGCCTACTACACGAAAATGTGCTGTGTCGCTGCCCATAAAATTATAACGAACAATATATGGCCGGATATAAAATGAGTCATTCTGAATTCTTGCTAGTTCTCCCTTTTGCCATTGCCCATTTTTTAGCTGAAACGCTATAATAGAACCTTTCCAATATTTATTTATTTCCTTCTTTTTTTTAAAAAAAACTAAAGCAGTTTGCTGTGAGTATACAAATGGTGCAAAAAATAAAAAAAAGAATACCAGAGTTATTTTATTCATACTTAATAAAAATAAAATGCCTCATTTATTTATTAACCAAATAACTGTTAAAATTCAAAAGCGCTTTCGATAAACAATAATATTGTAATTTATTAAAGTAGATGAAACTTGAAAACATAGGGTGCCAGAAATTGCCTATAACTCCCCGATTTCCGCAACAAGCTTCATGCTTATTTCCTTGTGCATCCTGGTGATCTTTAAAAAAAGCTGTATCTGCCTTATGAAAATAAATAATCCGGTTAGTGCAATAATCAACATCCATAATATCATTACAATCACGCCATAGTATTCATATTTTCTTCCATCAACCTTTTTTGCCAACATTGGATAAGAAGCCAGGATGCAAAAGATTATAAATATACAGGCCAAAAAAAATAAAACAGTAGTGAACCAAAATAATAAGCGCTTTGAAAAAGAAAGATGGTTGTTTGTATTAGAGGCTTTAAGCAATAAAAAATTACTGATACAGTTCCATGTTATCACGCCAACAACAAAACTGCAAACCGAAATCCCGATTACATCTTCTGTACTTTTCAAAGAAAAATTATTTGATACAAAAAGCAGTACCAGTATTGCTATCACCATAACAATTTCCACAATATTGGCAGCCCTGAATATTTTCCAGCCTGTTTTCATTCGCTACTTCAGATCTAATTTTATCTGCAATTCTTCAAACTGTTTCGCATCAATCGTACTTGGTGCATCCAGCATCACATCCCTGCCACTATTATTTTTAGGAAAGGCGATAAAATCACGGATGCTTTCGCTGCCACCCAATATTGCACACAACCTGTCGAAGCCAAAAGCCAAACCACCATGCGGAGGAGCGCCGTATTCAAAAGCGCCGAGTAAGAACCCAAACTTGTGTTGCTGTTCTTCCTCATCCATACCCAATGCAGCAAACATCTTTTCCTGCAGGTTACGCTGGAAAATACGGATAGAGCCGCCACCGATTTCATTACCATTCAGCACCATATCATAGGCATTGGCTTTAATGCTGGCATAAGGATGTTTTAAATACGCTGCAGCATTTTCAATTACCGGGTTATTATTGATCATTATTTCAATATGATCTGGCTTGGGTGAAGTAAATGGGTGATGCCTTGCAACCCACCTGTTATCTTCTTCAGCATATTCAAACAATGGAAAGTCAAGCACCCACAATAATTTAAATTCATTATTCTTCCTCATGCCAAGTTTATCCGCCATGTACATCCGCAGGTCGCTGGTGGCTTTTCTTGTTTTTTCTTCTGCACCAGCCAGTATCAATACCAAATCACCAGCTTTTGCATGGGCTGCATCAGCAATGGCTTTTAATTTTTCAGGTGCATAAAATTTATCAACACTGCTTTTGAAAGTACCATCGGCATTGCATTTGATGAAAACCAGTCCTTTCATACCGATCTGCGGACGTTTAACCCACTCCGTTAGTTCATCGGTTTGTTTACGGGTATATTCACCGCAGCCGGGTATCGCAATAGCCAAAACGGTTTCAGCTTCTTTAAATACAGGAAAGTCGCTTTCCAATGCAGGGTGTTCTGAAACCCCTCCTCCGGAGGGGTTTAGGGAGGCCGCATTTGTTGGAAATGTGTGCTGCGGAAATTTCAGGTTGGCGATTTTTATATCAAACCGAATATCTGGTTTATCATTCCCATAGTTCCACATCGCTTCTTCCCAGGTCATTCGCTGTACCACATCTGTGTAATCAATATGCTTTACATCTTTAAAAATACGTTTCACCAGGCCTTCAAACATATTCAGGATATCTTCCTGCTCTACAAAACTCATTTCACAATCTATCTGTGTAAACTCAGGCTGACGATCAGCCCTCAGATCTTCGTCACGAAAACATTTTACAATCTGGTAGTAACGGTCGTAACCACTCACCATCAGCAATTGCTTAAATGTTTGCGGACTCTGCGGCAATGCATAAAACTGCCCCGGATTCATTCTTGAAGGCACTACAAAATCCCTGGCGCCTTCCGGGGTAGATTTAATCAGGAATGGCGTTTCAATGTCCATGAAATTATTTTCATGTAAATAGTTCCTGGTGCTACGGCCTACTGCATAGCGCAGTTCCAGGTTTTTCTTTACCATGTTTCTACGCAGGTCAAGAAAGCGGTATTTCATCCTCAGTTCATCTCCACCATCCGTATCATCCTGTATAGAAAATGGCGGCACGGCCGATTTATTTAAAATGGTAAACTCCGTTACTGCAATCTCAACCTCACCGGTTGGGATATTTGCATTTTTGCTGCTGCGTTCATTTACTTTTCCTTTTGCCTGCAGCACAAATTCACGACCCAGCGGATTGGCTTCCAGTTGTGCATTCAGGTTTTCAGAAAAAAGCAACTGTGTAATGCCGTATCGGTCACGCAGGTCAACAAAAGTAATACTGCCAAACTTACGCACAGTTTGCACCCAACCACTAAGGGCTACTTCTTTATTTACATCGGCTATTCTTAATTCACCGCAGGTATGAGAACGATACATACAATTGAAAATTGAAAAATGAAAATTATGTTACCAGCAGTTGAGCCCTGGTTGGGCGACATTGGCGACGCTCCATTCAAAGTTATTACTGCTGTCAGGCTTTTATTAAAGCGGCTGCAAATATACGGTTAGATAGGTTAAATACTGTGCCTGGTTCAGAAGCCTGCAGGATGAACAGCAAATATACCTACTACAAACAATGTAGAATGTGAACTACAAACCGGAGGGTGTAATCACCCTTTCAAAAAAAATATTCCACCCTCAAAAATAGGGTGAAAATACCCTTGTTAATACAACAATGATGTAGGAGATTAGCAGTCTATTTAAATTCACAAAACTAAAACCCCCTTTATGGCAGCAATTACTTTTCAAGACGCAAGAGACTACACAACAGCATCCGAAGAATGGCTTAAAACCCTTTCAGACTATATCAAAAACCCCTTAAATCCGGCACCAACCAATATTTACAGAAGCCAAAAACTGGCTTTTGAAATTGATAAAGCAGACCTTGATGCAGTGTTGCAAAGTGACAGGGTAGTTGGTGTACTTGGTTATGAAACCGGAGCAGAGTCCTTAACAGTGATTTTAGTGGGTGTAGATGTGGATGGCAGACCTGTTTCAACTTCTGAACCACGCCAAACCTGGCCAATGCTTAATACACCCAATCAATTGTCTACAGTTTTAAGCACCTATCTTACGCCAAAGGATTTATAATGGATTCTTTAAACGTGATCTATTATGGGTTACTGGCAGTTTGCCTGCTAACCCTCTTACTTAATATCAGGGGGATGAACAGGGTTTATTACCTGTTCATCCCCCTGATTATACTCGGAATTACGGTGCAGGTTTTTGGTGATGTGCTTAAGAACCATGATGTGCAGGGATACAGTTTTGTTTTTCACCTTTACCAGCCTGCAGAATATTCCTTACTGGCACTATTCTATTATTCCCTTATCAAAAACAGCCTGGTCAAAAAAGCCATCCTGGTTTCCGTTGCTGCGGTTGTCATCTTCTCTGCCTTTTATTATTCGCTCAATCCGGATTCCTTTTATGGGGGCGATTTTACAGATTTCTGTATAGCCGCATTTTTTATTTGCATCTGGGTAGTCGTTTTCTTTATTGAACTGTTGCGGTCAGATGAAAACCTTAACCTCACCGCCTACCCGGCTTTCTGGATCAATGCCGGCAACCTGCTTTTCTACGGAGGCTGCCTGTTGATAATGGGCGTATACTTTTATCTCCATAACAGAAATGCAAATCTTGCCAGCCAGTTACTTAAATTAAATTACTATCTTAACCTCATACTATATTGTATGTACACAATTGCATTTTTATGTCCGATGAGGAAAAAATCTTAATCATGGTGGTGGCAGCCACCGCATTGATCCTTTTTTTTGGATTTATTATCATCACTTATGCATTGGCCTACCAGAAAAGAAAAAATAAGTACTTTAAAGAAAAGCAGGTGATGGAATCACAGTTCCAGGCTGCTATCCTTCAAACACAAATAGAGATACAGGAACAAACGCTTAAAAATGTAGCCCAGAAATTCATGATAACATCGGCCAGATACTCATCCTGGCAAAGTTGAATCTCAATACATTCCCTCCGCTGGCTGATCCTGATGCCGAAACCAAGGTAAATGACACCCGGCAACTCGTAGGCAAAGCCATTAACGACCTGAGAGACCTGAGCAAAAGCCTCCATGGCGAAAAAATCGCCGAACTTGGCCTTCCCGAATCTGTTAGCAATGAACTTAAAATTTTACAAAACACGGGCCTTTACCAAACATCACTTGAAGTTACCGGCAGTAAATACCGCCTGTCCCCACAAAAAGAAATGGTGCTATTTCGCATTATACAGGAATCTTTACACAATGCGCTGAAACATGCGAGGGCCAAAAAAATCACCGTAAAGCTGCTCTATGAGCCCTCCCTGTTCCGGTTAACGGTTTCTGATGATGGAGCAGGTTTTGAACCAGCAACACTCAATTCGGCAGATACCGGCATCGGTTTAAAAACATGAAGAACAGAGCCGCCTTAATTGGCGGAAATTTTTTAATAGAATCAACCCCCGGTAATGGTACTTTTATATCGGTGGAAATTGAAAACCTTGAATCCTAACGGTTAAAATCTAAAATGTAATGGCAACTATAATACTTACGGATGATCATATTTTGCTTCGAAATGGGCTGGCATCATTGGTAAAAAGTCTTGGGCATGCGGTACTGTTTGAAGCAGACAACGGAAAAGACTTTATTAAAAAATTTAACCCCGCCATTACTCCCGACATTGTACTGATGGATATCAATATGCCCGAAATGGACGGCTTTGAAACCACCCTCTGGCTCAAGCAAAACCATCCCAAAACAAAAGTAGTAGCATTAAGTATGTACGACAATGAAAGTGCCATCATCCGCATGATGAAGTGTGGTGCCAAAGGATACATTCTCAAAGACAGCGATCCTGCGGAATTGAAAGAGGCCATTGAATCAATTCTCACAAAAGGGTATTACTATTCTGAATTGGTGAACAGCAAGATTATGCAGGCATTCAACAATTTTGATGATGCCGATAGTGACATCAAAAACCTGGTACAGATATCAGAGAAGGAAACAGAATTTTTAAAAATGATCTGTACCGAACTAACCTATAAAGAGATCGCAGACAAAATGAAAGTAAGCCCCCGTACCGTAGACAATTACCGGGATAGCCTTTTTGAGAAACTGCATGTAAAAACAAGGGTTGGGCTGGCCATGTTTGCAGCCAAGAATGGGATTGTGCAGTTTTGATTAAACCAGTATTCTGTATTGAACACTGCTGCAGGCAAAGATACCGTTATAATGTTTCCTGTTCATCTTTATGCCCCGGCTTCCAGATCAAATAATAAAATGCCAGCAGCAATATCCCGGTTATGAAAGGCACAATTGCCAGGTGCTTGAAAGTATAGCCAAAAAAAAGCGGAAAAGTATCAAAATGTAAAAACTCACTGATCATCCAGTAAGAGTTGGCGGCAATCCAAACCACGATGGCCAGATTATGGCACAGCTCACTCATATATTGCCGGTTACGGTATGCTATAATAATTGCGATTACCATAGTAGGAATAATCATTGCAATACCCAATGGCCGCCAGATCATACACCAGCTGATGTCTTTAAACAACCAGAAAACAATATGCAGGTTTTCCATCTTCCGGTAATGCAGCGGAATGCTATAGGTATCATTGCCCATATTTTTTATTTAAGCAACAAATATAAATTATTGCAGTAACCGAAACACAGGATAACGAAGATGCACCGGTTCGTAATACACAGGATACCATTAAATAAATACAGCCAGCCGCAGGTAGAACATTTTTCACAAGCTACCATAATTTTGAACTGGTGCTCAGTAAAAGCATTCTACAATATTGAGTTCCTGCTTACCCCTCTCCCTAAGGAGAGGGGATGGGGGTGAGGTAAAACAGCAGGCACTAAACATCAAAACCACCCCAATAAAAAAGCCGGAACTTCCGTTCCGGCCTGTGTTCAACAATTCAATAAACCTATTTGTAGTTCTGAATATACCTGAGCAGCTCCTCTTTATTGCTGCTGAAAGTAAAAGCATCTGCTACAGAATAATATTCCCTTTTATCTACTGTGTACTTATAAGCGTATTTGGCTATTTCCAGTTTGTTGTTTTCAAAACTGAAGGATTCCATCAGCTCTTTGATCTGTGCTGTAGTAAAATAATCTGATGCTATCACCTGCTTCGAAATATTCATCCGGGTATTTTCAAAAACTTCTTTGTTCAAAGACTCTTTGAAACGATTGAACGATTGTGCATTCATTGCCCTGCCGGTATTATCATAGTTATTATTCCAGTTATAATTACCATTGCCATCATCGCCCCAGTCATCATCGTCGTTTCCGTTATTCCAGGTATTGATTGGCTGCTCGTCAAAAAATGCCTTGCCAAACCTGTTGATGGTAATATCAACATGATACTGTGGCTTTACATAAACATTGGCGCTGTACACCAACTGGTAGTTGCCGTTGCCGAAAATATTGTTGCGGCCGTGATTCTTTTTCTGCTGGTAAACCTTGATGGCATGATAACCGGGTGTAAGGTTATTCAGCACAAAACTGTTGTTGTCTGCCCTGTACTTATTTCCATCGATCATGATCCTGGTGGATGCATTGCTGCCTGATGTGATACTGATCCTAGATGAATTTGGAAAAGCATAATTGGTTGCAGCAAGTAAAACGGCGGTTAAGAGTGTAAATGTCTTTTTCATAATAATGTTCTCCTTTGCCCATATAAAATTCAAACGCTGTGCCGATGGCCAAAAAAGAAAACATAATAAATAGTTAAAGAAAAACTTAATACATCTTTTATGCAAACTGCAACCCTGCATCATCTGTTCACTGTCACTATATTTGATGGAGGGTTTACAACCTTTCAACAAATTGTATCTTGTACTATAAACAGAAAATATGTTCCTAAAGAAAATCTCATTGCTGGCAATTTTGATTACAGCAATCACCGGTACTACCATGGCACAAAAGGATACTGAATACAAATCTCAATGGAAAAAAGTAGAAGCACTGGAGAAAAAAGGTCTTCCGGCATCCGCATTAAAAGAAGTGCTGGCTATTTACAAGCTGTCCGTAAAAGATAATAATGATGCCCAGCAGGTAAAAAGCTGTATGTACCAAATAAAATACAGGAACCTTGTAGAAGAAGAAAGCCAGGAAAAGAATATCTTTTTTGTTGATACACTGATTGCAAAAGCTAAGTCGCCTGCAAAGAATATTTTACAAAGTATGCAGGCAGAAATGTTCTGGCAATACCTGCAAAACAATCGCTGGAAATTTTATGACCGCACTAAACTGGCAGAAGAAAAAAGTAAAGACATCAGCACCTGGAGTTTGGATAAACTGCATGCCAGCATCATAAAATTATACAAAGCATCCATTGATGTAAAAAGCGAATCCATTTTAAAACAGACCAAATTAGATAGCTTTGATCCGATCATTATTAAAGGAGAAAATACCCGTAATCTCCGGCCAACATTATATGACTTTTTAGCTTTCAGGGCACTGGAGTATTTTATGACGAATGACCCCGGAATTACCAGGCCAGCTTACCAGTTTACGATCAATGATCCCATTGCTTTTGCACCCGCAAGTGAATTTGTACAGCATCGTTTTAAAACAAATGACAGTGGTTCTTTGCATTATCATGCGCTGCTATTACTGCAGGATATTTTAAGTTTTCATATCACAGATGTAAAAAGCGATGCCCTGCTTGACGCAGATCTGGCCAGATTGAATTTTGTACACCAGCATGCCGTAAACGAGGATAAAGAAAAACTGTATGAAGCGGCATTAAAAAACCTGGAAGAAAAACACTATGACAACGACGCAGCAGCGCAGGCGATGTACTTAAGGGCAAAAATTTACCATGATAAAGGACAAGACTATGATCCTTTTATAAAACCAGGTAATCAATACGAAATAAAAAGAGCTAAAGAATTGTGTGAACGTGCCATTGCAAAATTCCCTAAAAGTGAAGGGGGCATCAATGCACAAAACCTGGTGAACATGATTGAACAGCCATCAATGAGTTTGGAAACAGAAAAAGTAAATGTGCCTGACCAGGCATTCAGAACACTCGTGAAATATAAAAATGTAAAAACTGTTTATTTCCGGCTGGTTAAAATTACCAGGAACGAGATTATGAAGATTGACCGGAGAGATTATGAAAAGATGTGGCAGGATTATATTTCACTTAAACCATTTAAAAGCTGGAGTGTAGCCCTCCCTGATCTATTGGATTACCAGGAACATGCAACTGAAATAAAAGTAGATGGATTAACCAATGGCCAGTATTTTATTCTTGCCAGCATTGATGAAAATTTTTCGTTGCAGAAAAATATCATTGCCAAACAGTTGACTTATGTAAGTAATATCAGCTATATCCACAACAGCGAAAATGAATACTATGTATTGAACAGGGATAATGGCCTGCCTTTGGCAAATACAAAAGTGCAGGTTTGGGAATCGAAATATGATTACAATAAAAGCCAGTATATTGAATTAAAAGCAGAACAATATACTGCCGATAAAAATGGTTTATTTAAAATAAATAAATCAACAGTCTACAGATCCATTCAACTGCAGCTTACCAATGGCAATGATGAATTGTTCCTGAATGAGAATGACAACAGTTATTATGGTTATGATACCTACCAACAGCCCGAGCTGAAAACACAGGCATTTCTGTTTACAGACCGGTCTATTTACCGCCCCGGTCAAACAGTTTATTTTAAAGGTATCGTCATTAAAAAGGAAAATAAAGCTGCCGGAAGTAAGGTTGTTCCGGCTTTTAGGTCCACTATACAATTAATGGATGCCAATGGGCAAAAACTGGGTGAACTCTCTATGGTCACCAATGAATATGGTTCTTATCATGGAACTTTTAAATTACCAGAAGGATCATTGAACGGACAATTCAGCTTGTACGATTCGGCGGCAAATGGCAATAGTTATTTTAGTGTGGAGGAATATAAACGGCCGAAATTTTCAGTTGAAATAAAAAACCATCGGGTACTTACCGGGTGAATGACAGCATTAAAGTAACCGGCACGGCAAAAGCCTACGCAGGTAATGATGTAGATGGAGCCGCTGTAAAATACAGGGTGGTCAGAAAAGTGCAACACCCTATCTGGTGGGGTTATGGTGGTTATATCCGCAAAGGAAGGGGAATACCTTATGGAAGAAATGAGCAAGTGGAAATAACCAATGGCACTGCAACCACAGATAGTAAAGGTGAATTCAATATTACCTTCAAAGCACTACCCGACGAAAGTGTTCCTAAAAAAGACCAGCCCACTTTTTATTACGAAGTAAGTGCAGATGTTACTGACCTGAATGGTGAAACAAGAACTGGTGAAACTTCCGTAGCAGTCGCTTATCAATCATTGCAACTGGAAATAAAACTGGATGAAAAAATACCTGCAGACAGTTTGAAAAATATATTGGTAAGAAGCACTAACCTGAATGATATTGAAGAAAAGGCAAGTGTAACAGTAAGCATTCAGCAACTGAAAAGTCCTGGTAAAATATTCAGGGAAAGGTATTGGGGCCAACCCGACCAGTTTGTAATGAGCAGGGATGAATACTATGGATTGTTTCCTTACGATGTTTACAAAAATGAGAACGAAGTTCAGCACTATACATTGGGAGATAAAGTATTTGATAAAACTGACTCTACTAATAAACCGGTTATCGTTTCTGGTTTCCTGTTTAGAGCAGGCTGGTATAAAGTAACTGCCGTTGGGAAAGATAAATATGGTGAAGATGTGAAAGCTGAGAAATATCTCCAGCTTACTGCCAATGAAACAATGAACACAGTGCCAGTTACTGTAAATGTTACTAAGGCGAAAGCTGAACCCGGTGAAAAAATCAGCTATAATATCCAAACTGGTTTTGATAACATCTGGCTGATACATACCCTTTCAACAATGGACAGTTCTGCTGCCGTTAACTACACTCCCGTTCAATCAATAAAGCCATACCATAAAGAAATTTTAATAACAGAAAATGACCGGGGAGGTATGGCCATGAGTTATGCTTTTGTAAAACACAATCGTGTTTACAGTGGTAATGAAAGTTTTGATATACCCTGGAGCAATAAAGAACTGAATATTTCCTATCAAACATTCCGTGATAAATTATTACCCGGTGCAAATGAAAAATGGACAGTGAAAATTAGTGGAAATAAAGGGGAAAAAGTAAGCGCTGAAATGCTGGCAGGAATGTATGATGCAAGTTTAGATCAGTTTAAGCCGCATGGATGGAACAGGTTAAATATCTGGCCGGGCTTATTACATAATATTAACTGGACCGGGAATTCCTTTACCATTTTAAATTCAGAGATATTCAACAGGAGAGAGTACCCTTATATCGATAACGTTTTAAAATCGTATGACAGGTTGTTAAATGCCTATAAAAGATATGCCCTGGATGATGTGGTAGTAGCTGGATATGGCAGAAGGGAAAAAAGCCTTAGCAAAAAGGAGGCGATGCCGGTTGCCCAGGTAAATGCTGCTGTTCCATCAGCTGACAGGGAAAACATGGTTACTACTGATGTCTACGATTCCTTAGGAAATGTATCAGGTGAAAAGGTAATCCTTGTTGAAAAGACTAACCAACAAAAAACCGAGTCCATACAGATCCGAAAAAACTTCAACGAAACCGCTTTCTTCTTTCCTGATTTAACTACGGATGCGGAAGGCAATACTTCCTTTGGTTTTACCATGCCGGAAGCGCTAACGGAGTGGAAGTTGATGACGCTGGCACATACAAAAGACCTGGCCAGTGGTTATTCAGAGAAAAAAGTGATCACACAAAAGCCATTGATGGTGCAGCCCAATGCCCCAAGGTTTATGAGGGAAGGCGACCGGATGGAGTTTAGTGCCAAGATTGTAAACCTCAGTGACAGTGAACTAACAGGTACTACTACATTAGAATTATTGGATGCTGCTACCAACCAACCGGTAGACGGCTGGTTTAAGAATATTTTTCCGAACCAGTACTTTACAGTAGGGGCAGGGCAAAGTGCAGCAGTAAAATTCCCGGTGGAGATCCCATTCAATTTCAACAGTGCCATCACTTACAGGATTGTTGCAAAAGCAGCGGCATTTTCTGATGGGGAAGAAATGGCCTTGCCGGTTCTCACCAACCGCATGCTGGTTACTGAAAGTATGCCGTTGAATTTGAGAAATACCAACAAAAAAGATTTCAGTTTTGGAAAGCTTGTCAACAGCGGTAGCAGTCAAACCATCCGTACTCATGCACTTACTGTTGAGTACACAAGTAATCCTGCCTGGTATGCAGTGCAGGCACTCCCCTATCTGATGGAATATCCTTATGAATGTGCGGAACAAACTTTCAACAGGTATTACGCCAATACACTGGCCGCTTATATCAGCAATACCATTCCAACAATTAAACTGGTTTTTGAAAAATGGAAAACCTCAGATACAGCTGCATTGCTTTCCAATCTTCAAAAAAACGAAGAATTAAAATCAGCCTTATTGCAGGAAACGCCGTGGGTATTGGATGCCCAAAGTGAAACACAGCAAAAGAAAAACATTGCTTTGCTGTTCGACATGGTACGCATGAGCAGTGAAACATCAAAGAGCCTTGAAAAGCTGAAAGAAATGCAGAGTGAGAACGGTGGTTTTGTATGGTTCAAAGGCGGGCCAGATGACAGGTACATCACCCAGTACATCATCACCGGCATTGGCCATTTAAGAAAACTCAATGCTTTATCCGTGAATGAAACGCAACAGCTAAGAAATATTATGGGCATTGTTAAAAAAGGGATTCCATACCTGGATAAAAAAATAAAAGAGGACTATGATTATTTGTTAAAACACAAAATAAATCTGAGCTGGAACAATCTCAATGATCTTGTCATCCAGTATTTATACATGCGTAGCCTTTTTACAGAGACTGCAGTACCAGCCGCTTCTCAAAAAGCTTATAATTACTATTTAGGCCAGAGCAAACAATACTGGTTAAAAAACAGTAAGTACATGCAGGCTATGATCGCTTTGGTATTGCAACGCAATAAGGAAACTAAAACTGCAACAGCCATCATCCGTTCATTAAAAGAAAACTCCATCAGCAATGAAGAGATGGGGATGTACTGGAAAGAATGGAACAATAGTGGCTGGCTCTGGCACCAGGCACCCATCGAAAGCCAGGCCATGATAATCGAGGCATTTACCGAAATAGATAAAAAGCAAAATACAATTGATGACCTGAAAATATGGTTGCTTAAACAAAAGCAAACACAAAACTGGAAAACAACCAAAGCTACTGCAGAAGCCTGCTATGCATTGTTATTAAACGGCAGCGACTGGCTGAAAACGGAAAAAGAAGTATTCATTAAATTAGGCAATACCATCATTAGCAGTAAAGATGGTGATACCGAAGCAGGTACGGGTTATTTCAAAAAAAGAATTGAAGGAAAGGATGTAAAAGCAGAGATGGGAAATATTTCAGTAACCATTCAACCATCCAATCCTTCCACCATACCTCAATCTACTTCCTGGGGAAGTGTTTACTGGCAATATTTTGAAGACCTTGACAAAATAACTTCAGCGGCAACGCCATTAAAACTCAGTAAGCAATTGTTTGCAGAGAGAAACTCCGATAAAGGCCCGGTGCTGGAAGCGCTTGAAGATGGTGCCACTATAAAAGTGGGGGATAAAATAAAAGTGAGGATTGAATTAAAGGTAGATCGTGACATGGAATATGTACACATGAAAGATATGAGGGCGGCCTGTATGGAACCGGTAAATGTGATCAGCGGCTACCGGTACCAGGGAGGCCTTGGTTACTATGAAAGCACCAAAGATGCCAGCACCAACTTTTTCTTTAGCTGGCTGAATAAAGGCACTTATGTTTTTGAATACCCCTTATTTGTAACACACCAGGGAAATTTCAGCAATGGCATTACAACCATCCAATGTATGTATGCGCCTGAGTTTACCAGCCATAGTGAGGGTGTGAGAGTAACTGTGGAATAAACTGAGGTGGTGCGTACCTCAAATCGATAAGTACCAGGGATTAAGCTTGGAAATCTGCCCACAGGCTGGTGGATTGAAGCGAGCCCCTGTGAAGCTGGCACCCGGCCATTTTGCCCGAGTTGAAGCGTAAAGCTGCAGCTGGTATATGGACAAACTCATATAGCCCCCTGTAAAATTGGACTATATGGGTCAGATGGCTCACAGCGCCCAGTCCCTGCACGCCGGTTTCAGAGTAAAATCGGCAAAAAAAAATCAAAATCAGCCTTGCTTTTTAGGCGCAAACCCTTACCTTCGCTGCCCGTTATAATATTTGGCGGGAACTAAACAATTTTTTTAATCATAAAATCAGGGAAATGAGCAACTACGAATTGATGGTGATTTTTACCCCTGTGCTTTCTGAAGAGGAATTTAAAGCCGCTCAGAATAAATACGCTGCCTTAGTAAAAGAAAATGGCGGAGAAGTATTGCACACCAATCCCTGGGGACTAAAATCACTGGCCTATCCAATTGCCAAAAAGACCACCGGTCTTTACTGGGTATTGGAATACACAGCGCCAACCAGCTTCAATGAAAAGTTGAAAATTCAACTTTTACGTGACGAATCAGTGATGCGTCACATGTATACTGTACTCGACAAATACGCCGTTGAGTATAATACTAAAAAGAGAGGTGGCGTACGTTCATCAACAGAAAAAGCGGAGGCATAATCATGGCAAAAGCAAACGAAATCAAATACCTTACAGCCATCAAAGCTGATAAGCGTCCAAAAAAGTACTGCCGCTTTAAGAAAATGGGCATCCACTATATTGATTATAAGGATGGCGATTTTTTAAAAAAATTTTTGAATGAGCAGGGTAAGTTATTACCACGCCGCCTTACAGGTAACTCATTAAAGTACCAGCGTAAAGTGGGTGAAGCAGTAAAGAAAGCCCGTCAAATGGCGATACTGCCCTACGTAACAGATCTTTTAAAATAATTTTTTCACCACCCTAATTTGGGTTTGCCGTAAAGGCGCTGAGTCGTTAAGTTAGCAATTCTTCTAAACGACTAAACAGCTTAACGGGAGATTTAAAGAAAGTGCGCCAAAGGCGACATTGGGTAAAAATGCAAAACAATGCAGGTAATATTAATACAGGATGTAAACAACCTTGGCGGTGTAAATGAACTGGTAACCGTAAAAAATGGCTATGGCCGTAACTTTTTAATACCAAAGAAATTTGCAGTAGAAGCTACTCCGTCTAACAGAAAACAGTTAGAAGAAAAGCAAAAGCAACTGGCGAAGAAAGAAGCCAAATTACTGGCTGAAATCAACAGCGTAATTGCCAAACTAGCCGAAGGTGCATTGAAAATTGGTGCTAAAACAGGTACCAGTGGAAAAATATTCGGCAGCGTAACTTCTGTTCAGATTGCACGTGCTATCAGGGAGCAAAAAGGTTACGAAATTGACCGTCGCCGCATCCAGATCATTGATGAAGTAAAAGAATTAGGCACCTATAAAGCAAAGATCGATTTTGGCAACAGCAACGAAGCCGAAGTTGAATTTGAAGTGGTGGCTGAATAAATTTAATTCCATCTCATTAATAAAAAACCGTTTCATTAATAAATGAGACGGTTTTTTTTACCTGTTATTTTGGTTATTTATGCTTTAGCTGTCTGGATATTGGATTGAGTTTAAAAAAGAAGCAAAAAAAAGCACCACTCCGGTTATCCCGCCGTTGACAGCGCCTTCTGTGGAGGCAATTACAAAATATTTCTTAGTGGTATTATTACTAAAGATTGTATTGATGTTCTGATTATAAAAAAACGGTCTATGTAAATCAGATTGAATCTTCAGTCATCAAAGCAAACATCAACCATCTAATTTTTGAAATGCATACATCATGCAGCAGGCATGCAGGGCCTGATCAATTTGATTTTCTTTCAGCATGCTTCTGACTTCTTCAACAGGCAGCAGCAATACTTCAATGTCTTCATTGTGATCAAGGTTTTGCCCTGAAACTTTTTTTCCGCCGGTTGCTAAAAATAAATGTGTGTAATTGTTCAGTACTCCCGGGTTGGCAGCAATTTTTCCAACATAATCTATATTGGAAAAATCATACCCGGTTTCTTCCAGCAATTCTCTTGCTACTGCTGTTTTAGTATCTTCACCCTTATCAATAAATCCGCCGGGGATTTCTAAAATTGTTTCCCCGATAGGGTAGCGGTATTGTTTTACCATCACTACGTTGTTATCTTCCGTAATCGCCAACGCACAAACACTGGTGGGCAGTTCTACTACAAAGTATTCAGGAATGATCTTGCCATCAGGCATTTCACAAACATCTTTACGGGCAGTAAAATACTGGTGCGTTGAAATGTATTCGGAGGAGATTTTTTTCCAGTTCAATGTATAAATTGTTTTATTGATAAATTGCTTAACTGTTATTGGGTGAAATGAGATGATAGTTCCTTTCAACAATTTAGCAATTAAGCCATGCAATAGTATCACCAACCCATTCTTTCCCTCAATGCAGTTACATGTGCTGTATGATGCCGCCCATGCCAGGCATACATACCCAGCAAATACCATAAGGTCATCTGCCTTCCATGTTCGGGATGAACCACTGTCCTGTTCCATTCTTCTTCCCTGATGGCATTGAGTACCCCCATCCATCTTGTATGCAATGCATGTAAGAGCGTAAGTGAAACATTGATGGGAATGGTTTGTGTATCCTGCAGCTGTGCCCATGCTGCTTCATCATAAGGTTTGATAACAGGATTGCTTTCTGTTAATCCAAGTTTGAACCTTGTATAAGCATTCATGTGGCTGTCCGCAACATGATGTACTACCTGTCTTACCGTCCAGCCTGCTTCCCGGTAAGGACAATCCAGTTGCGTTTCATCGAGGTTGAGTACAGCATTTTCCAAATGCTGTGGAAGATGCTGGATATCTATCAGCCAGTCCTGCAATTGTTTTGCAGAAAAAGACTGCGGCTCATATCTGCCAATGGGGTAACGCAGGTCTTCCATAACAAAACATTTACTGTTATAAAAAACAATCATCAATAATTATTAAAGAATAACTATTGATGATTGCATAAAAATGATATTGTTTAGTTTTTCTTTTCTTCTTTAGGAGCTTCAACCGGAGCTTCAACCTGAGTTGCACCGCCAGCAGCTTTGATGCCCAGCAATTCCATTTCAAAAATCAGTGCAGCACCGCCTGGAATATCAGCGCCCATGCCTCTGTCACCATAACCCAGTTCACTGGGAATGTACAATTTCCATTTATCTCCAATGTGCATCAGTTGCAAGGCTTCCGTCCAACCCCTCACTACGCTGGTAAGAGGGTATACCAACGGCTCTCCTCTTTTGTAGGAATTGTCAAATTCTTTTCCATTGATTAATGTACCTGCATAATGTACAACAAAAGTATCCTCTAATTTCGGCATTGCAGAATTGGGGTCACCCTTGGTGATTACTTCGTATTGTAAACCGCTTGCCGTAGTAATTACACCCTGGCGCTTTTTATTGGCAGCTAAAAATGCAGCGCTTTTTGCTTTTTCTGCACTCGCTTTTTTTCCTGCATTTGCCTGCAGGGTTGTTTGAATAGCAATGTTTGCCTGCTGGTCGGTACAGGCAGTTGGTTTTTTTCCAAATACATCATTCATGGCTTTTTGCATGGCAACCATGTTCACTTTCTCAATACTCTGCTGCTTCAGGTTGTTGGCAATATTCATTCCCAATGCGTAGCTAAACGAATCCAATGCTGTTTTCAGGAAAGCAGGAGCCGGTTTAGGCTGGGCTGCAGCTGCAACGGTTTTAACCGGGTCTTTAGAAACCGCCACCGCTTTTTTTTGCTGTGCATGTACAGATACCGCCATCATTGATACACTAACTACTAAAATAAATCGCTTCATTTTTTTCTTTTTTGTTTATGGTGTTAAAATTATTCTTCTCTTATTTCCTTGCCGGTAAGTTGTATAAAAACATCCTCCAGGTTGGCGGCTTTTACCTGTTTGGGTCTTTCAAAACCGGTAGCCACCAGGTCATCAATCATTTTATCCGGCGAAGCTAAGGCAATTATTTTTCCCTCGTCCATAATGGCGATCCGGTCGCACAATTGTTCCGCTTCATCCATGTAATGGGTGGTAATGATTACGGTGGTGCCTTTACTCCGGATATCCCTGATAAGGTCCCACAAGTTACGCCTTGCCTGCGGATCAAGCCCCGTTGTAGGCTCATCTAGAAAAATTATTTTCGGCTGGTTGATGAGAGTGGTGGCAATTGAAAACCGTTGTTTTTGCCCGCCGCTCAGTTCCTTGTATTTGTTTTTTGCTTTTTCTTCTAGGTTCACCAGTTGCAGCAAGGCTTTTGGATCGGTGGAGCGGTTGTACAACCCGGAGAACAACTGTATCAGTTCCAGTAGGTTCAGCCCTGGATAATAACCGGAGGTCTGCAGCTGTACACCAATGATCTTTTTAATACCATCCGCATTTTTATCCAGGTTCAGTCCATCCACCATTACTGCACCGCTGGTTTTGGACCGCAGTGTTTCAATGATCTCCAGCGTAGTGGATTTTCCTGCACCATTGGGCCCCAGTAAGCCAAATATTTCTCCTTCGTACACATCAAATGAAATGCCTTTCACTGCCTCAAAGGAACCGTAAGTCTTCCTGAGGTCTTTTACTGATATGATGGTGTTTTGCATGATTGTTTTTTTGTTACCGGCGTTGGATATGCTCTCAGCGGCATTGGCGTCGCACACTTGTACGCTTTATTGCTATTCATCTGTCTTACATCAGCAACTCCATCATCACATCAGCAGTGGCATAATGGCTGCTGGTAACTGGCACATGAGCAAAGCCATATTTTTCATACAAAGAAAGCGCTGTTGCTAATTTACGGTTACTTACTAAAAATACTTTTTTAGCACCCAGTTGTTTCGCTGCTGCCAAACATTTTTCAATCAGTAGTTTGCTGATGCCCTTTCCCTGGAAGCTGGCTGTTACCGCCATCTTGGCAAGTTCAAATTCTCCCGGGCTCTCCTGTATCAATGCAGCCGAACCAACAATCTCATCACCGGATTTTGCCAAAAAAATGGCGCCGCCGGTAGCTAAAATTTCGGGTTGGTAATTCTCCAGCATGGAAATATCGGCAGGTTCTGTCAGTTC
Source organism: Chitinophagaceae bacterium (assembly GCA_016722465.1). GTDB lineage: Bacteria > Bacteroidota > Bacteroidia > Chitinophagales > Chitinophagaceae > Ferruginibacter. The sequence goes on from JADKJC010000001.1 coordinate 269,711, forward strand.
GTATTTATCCAGCCATTCTATATTCAGCCTTTTGAAATCAGGGGCATATTTATCTTCAAAATCAATAACAACAATTTTCATTTTGCAAAGAATGTTATTTTTCCGGGTAATAAGTCTGCAATTCCTCCATCATTAACTTACTGCCAACAAAAAAAGGTGTACGCTGGTGAATTTCGGTAGGCTGTATGTCCAATACTCTCCGGTGGCCATCCGTTGCAAGCCCACCTGCCACTTCCACAATAAATGCAAAGGGATTGCACTCATACATCAGCCTGAGCTTACCGCCAGGCTTATCGGTTGTGATTGGGTACATAAAAATACCACCTTTAATTAAATTGCGGTGTACATCGCTTACCATACTGCCGATATAGCGTTGTGTATATGGACCACCGGCAGCATTATCTTTCATTTGACATGCGTTAATATATTTTCTTACACCTTCCTCATACTTAAAAAAGTTGCCATGGTTTACTGAGAAAATTTTACCGGTTTGTGGGCATTTAATATTGGGATGGCTCAATGTCCATTCGCCAATGGAGGGGTCCAGTGTAAAGCCATTCACTCCCCTTCTTGTAGCATATACCAAAATTGTTGATGACCCATAAATCACATATCCAGCGGCTACCTGCATAATGCCGGGTTGTAAGAAATCTGCCCTGGTTGCCGGCTGCCCGATGGTGGATATCCTCCGGTACACACTGAATATCGTTCCGATGGATACATTCACATCAATATTGGCACTGCCATCTAATGGATCGAACAGGCACACATATTTACTGTTGTTACTGATCTCATCATCAAACACCACCACATCATCCAGTTCTTCGCTGCCAATACCGGCACAACTGATGCCATGGCGCAACACCCCCATGAACTGGTCGTTGGCATACACATCTAATTTCTTCACTTCTTCACCCTGTACATTCACTGTGCCGTAATCGCCCAGAATATCAACCAGCCCTGCTTTATTCACTTCCACATTCACTCTTTTGGCAGCAAGGCCAATATCCCTCAGCAAGCCGGATAACTCCCCCGTGGCATTGGGGAAATCTCTCATTTGCTGAATGGTAAATTCATCCAGGGTTTGCACCCTCCGGTTGATCAAAGTCATAACTGAAAATTTTTGTTGGCAATCGTTAATAATAAACTGGCAGCCAAAAGTAAATAAATGCTTTTATATAGAGACCAGTTAATATCGCAAACGTGCCCGAACTGCAGGCGGGTAAAACAGTTATGAATATTTAAATGATTCTTTAAGATATTTGCAAATCAGCAAATGCGATCATCAACATATGAAAGTTTTTAAGTTTGGCGGCGCCAGTATCAACAGCACAGAAAGAATAGAAAATGTTTCAAAGATCATCCGGTCTTATTCCGGGCAAAAAATACTGATCATTATCTCTGCCATGGGTAAGGTTACCAATGCACTGGAAAGGGTGGCGGACGAATTTTACAAGGGCAATAAAAAGGAAGCGCTTGCTTTATTTCATGAACTGAAGCAGGAACATATCCAGGTAGCTGCACAACTTACCGGTGCTGATATTCCCCAATTCAATGACCTGTTTACCGAAGTGGAATGGCTGCTGCATGATAAGCCTGTAAGGGAGTATGATTATTACTACGACCAGATCGTTTGTATTGGCGAATTGCTGAGTACGGTAATCGTTAGTCACTATTTCAACCACATTGGTATCGGCAATCAATGGACCGATGTAAGGGATATTGTGCGGACGGATGACAACTTCCGTGATGCAGGTATCGACTGGAATTATACGCAGGCAAAAGTAACCGGCGAAGTGTTGCCTGTTTTCAATGATACGGACATCATCATTACGCAGGGTTTTATTGGTTCCACTGATGAAAATGAAAGTACCACATTGGGAAGAGAAGGAAGTGATTACAGCGCTGCCATTTTTGCCAATATGCTGAATGCAGAAAGCCAGACCATCTGGAAAGATGTGCAAGGCGTGATGAATGCTGATCCAAAGAAATTCCCGGATGCCGTTTATATTGGTGAACTCAGTTACAATGAAGTGATAGAGATGGCTTATTATGGGGCGCAAGTGATACATCCCAAAACGATCAAGCCGCTGCAGAACAAAAGCATTCCGTTGAATGTGAAATGTTTTTTAAATGCTTCATTAAAAGGAACGTTTATCAGCAGCCAACCGGTACATAACCTGCCACCCATTATTGTGGTAAAAGACAAACAGGTATTGCTGCAGTTCAGCTCCAGGGATTTTTCTTTTATTGGTGAAGAAGGGGTAGGTAAACTGTATGAGTTGTTTGCAGAGATTAAGGTACGCCCCAACCTGATACAAAGCGGTGCCATCACTGTATTGTGCTCATTAGATGATAATCCCGGCCGTATTGAAAAATTAGCGTTGGCCGCCAGTGAATTGTTTGATGTGCAGGTAGAAAAGAATTTAACACTGCTCACCATCCGCCATTATAACGATGCCATTGTACAAAAACTAACCGAAGGAAAACAGCAGGTGCTGAGCCAGAAAACCACTGAGACAATACAGGTGTTGATGAAGGAGTGTTAGTACTTAATGAAGTTTGGCGATTGCCATTGATTTTGTACTTTTTTTATTCATTCATAGCAATTGGCATAGTGAAAAAAATTAACTCCTTACTCTTGGATCAACCACTGCATACAATCCATCTGCCAGCATATTGATCAAAATAAAAATACACCCGCTGATAAGCACAGATCCCATCACAACAGGGTAATCTAATTTCTCCAATGCATCCACTGTTATTTTTCCAATGCCCTTCCAGCCAAAAATATGTTCAACAAAAAAAGCGCCTGCCAGCAGTTCGGCAAACCAGCCGGTGATTGCAGTAATAACAGGATTCAATGCATTGCGTAAAGCATGTTTTAAAATAACAGCCCGGTTGCTTAATCCCTTTGCATGAGCGGTGCGGATATAGTCCTGGTTCAGCACATCCAGCATGGAGCTACGGGTAAGTTGCGTAATGATGGCCAGCGGACGGATACCCAGCGTAAGTGAGGGCAGTACCAGGTTTTTAAGTGTTAAGTATCTTTCACCGGTTACTTCATCTATATCAAACCAGCTGCCGGTTAAGTTAAGACCGGTATAAGGATGCAGCACCACACCAAAAAAATAAGCAATTACAATGGCCATAAAAAATGAAGGGGCAGAGATGCCTGCAATACTGGCAAATACAGCCGAAGTATCCAACCAGGTTCCCTTTTTTACTGCTGCCATAACACCCAGCAATACCCCAACAATGGTTGCAAACAACATGGCTGAAATTGCTAATAGCAAAGTGCCCGGCAGCGCTTCCATCAGCACGGCGCCAACATTCTTTTTTGTCTGGTAACTTTTCCTGAGGTAGGGGGCTTTCAGTGCAAGCTTTGTATCTCCGCCAATAAAAATTCCTTTCAGTTCCTTCTTTTCAATATCGGGTTTGTTATGAATGCTTAATGGAGATACATCATTAAGGTATAAAAAAAACTGTTTCCATTTTGGTTGGTCCAGGTAAAGGTCTTTGCGGATATTGTCCAGTGTTTTTTTATCACCTGTTTGCCCTACAATCATTTTAGCCGGATCGCCAAAGCCCTGGAACATAACAAACACCAGCACTACAATACCCAGTAGCACCAGTGTTGAATAGCATGTCTTTTTGAGCAGAAAAATCAATTGAGTTGTATTAAATAAATGATTGCACTATTATTCACGATTCACCATCTACTTTATCAATTCCTTCAGATCGGCCCAGCTGTATTTTGCCTGTACCACCGGCCCCTTCATTACAAAAACTGTAGGGTTGGCCCTGGCAGCAGTTTTAATGGCGATACCATCCGTTGTGTATACAGGAAGATTATAACTGTTTGCCTGGTTGAAAAATACCATTGCGTTTTTAGTATCGGCCGTTACAATATAAACCGGCATGTTTTGTTGCTTTGCTTTTTTAACAAGGTCTGTAAACTGGCTTTGCCATTTATCAACTTCAGCTTCCCCGATATTTTTTATGAAGAACAGGTAGTAAGCAGGCTTGTTCAGGATGGTTTCAGTAGAATCATTTCCATCTGCATCCGACAAAGAAAAATCATTGATTAACGGCACGTTGTTTTTTCCCTTCTCAATCAATGTTTGTTTACGGTCAATGAATTTCCAGGTGCTGTCGGGAAAATCGGTGGTAAATTCTTTTTTCACCCCATCTTTTTCATAAATAAAACTATAAGCATATTTATCAGGTACTGCATCAGCAGGCATTTTTCGCAACTCAAGAATATTGTTTCCTTTTTTGTATGGCAGGCAATCGGTGATTGGTAAATGTTCAATCACATACATTTGAAGCAGGCCTGTAGCGATCAGTGAAACCAATACAATGGCAAAGGGAATTTTTTCTTTGAAGAGTGGCTCAATATATTTTTGCTTACGCATCAGGAACAGCGTTAAGAGCAGCAGTATGATGTCTTTTGAAAATGTTTGTATGGGAGTCAGCGGAATACAATCACCAAAGCAACCACAGGCCCTGATTTTACCGCTGAACAACACATAGCTGGTTAAAAAAGTGAAGAAAAGTACCAGCAGCAGCAATAAACGAAGCACCCTTTTTTTCTCCAGCCTACGAGCAATCCAACGCCAAGCACTACTTCCAGCGTTATCATGAAAATGGAGAACATGAACGAATGATCATTCAGCCAGTTCATTAACCGTGGGATATATCCTTCTGCTGCCCATACTTCAAAAAATTCCTGCATTTTATAACTCAGGCCCAATGGATCAATTGCTTTTACAAGGCCGGAGAAGATAAAGAGAACACCTACTAATATCCTTGCAATGGTGACTGCTATTTTCATAATAATATTGGTTTTACAAAATGAATTTTTGATGAATGATTACCCGGCCAATATCAATGCAAATACTGCATAGTTTAAGATGTCAAAAAAATTGGCATCAATGCCTTCGCTGATGATCGTCCGGCCATCGTTCTTTAAAATACTTTTGATACGCAGCAGCTTGGCCAATATCAAATCAACAAAACTTTCCTGGCTCATCTCTCTCCATGCTTCACCATAGTCGTGATTTTTATCTTCCATCAGTTGTTTGGCCATTGCTACTTTTGAATTGTATAATTGCTCCACTTCCTCCACAGGTAATTCTTCGGGATCGCCGGCGGGCAGATCAAGCTGGATAAGGCCAATGATGGCATAATTTAAAATGCCTTTGAATTCACTGATAACATCATCGCCTATTTTTTGTTCCCCCTTTTCCTGAATGGTGCGGATGCGTTTGGCTTTTATGTAGATCTGGTCCACCACTGAAATCGTTCTGTACACCCTCCACGAAGTGCCATAGTCCGTCGTTTTTTTTAAAAAAATATCTTCGCAAGTTCTCACTGCCCTGTCATATTGTTCGTTTGTGTTCATCGTAAGTTGAATGTGTCTATTTTTGTTAATTCTCAAAATTACTTGATTCTGCCTGATGTACACAATCAACTGCAAAGGAAAATTATTGGTGATAGATGAGCCATTGGTGATGGGTATCATCAATGCCACGCCCGATTCGTTTTATGAAGGCCACCTGGGTAAAGGTATTACAGCCATTACTGCACTGGCCTCTTCCATGCTTGCTGATGGGGCAACCATTTTAGATATTGGTGGACAAAGCACCAGGCCCGGAAGTATAAGAGTATCAGTTGATGAAGAATTAAAGAGGGTGGTGCCTGTGATTGAAGGATTACTGAAAGAGCATCCGGATGCCATCATCTCCATTGATACGTATTACAGCAAAGTGGCGATGGAAGCTGTAAATGCAGGAGCCTCCATTATTAACGACATCAGTGCAGGCAGTATGGATAACAATATGCTCCCGGTTGCCGCAGCATTAAAAGTGCCTTATATTGCTATGCACATGCAGGGAAGCCCAGAAACCATGCAGCAGCAGCCAGTGTATGAAAATGTTACAACAGAAGTGCTTGATTTTTTTATTAAAAAAGTGGAGGCATGCAAACAGGCCGGCCTTGTTGATGTCATCATCGATCCGGGCTTTGGCTTTGGCAAAACCATTCAGCATAATTTTCAATTGCTGAAAAATTTAGGTGTATTTAATATGCTTGACAGGCCGGTACTTGCAGGGCTTTCCCGAAAAGGCACTGTTTACAAAACACTGGGCATTGCAGCAGGAGAAGCGCTGAATGGTACTACCAGCCTGAATACCATTGCACTCATGAATGGCGCACATATCCTGAGGGTGCATGATGTAAAAGAAGCAATGCAGGCAGTAACGCTCTGGAAGGCTTATCAAAATGCCTGAGATTGTCTTAGTAATAAACCTGATGGCCCCCAATATAAAAGCGGCAGTTCAAAATGAACTGCCGCTTTTAAAATATTTAACCAGGAACTTATTTTTTTCCTGCTGTTGTGTCCTGGAGCTTCTGTACTTTTTTCATTGAATCAATCATGTGCTGGCGTTGTGCTTCCATGATCTTTTGTTCAGCTTCTGCTTCAGCCCCTGCCTGTGCTATGGTAATAACATCAGCTATTTCCACATCAAATACAAGATTTGCATTTGGTTTAATATCTCCTCCATTGCCCTGTGCGCCATAACCAAGGCTGGAAGGAACATATAAAATGGCTTTAGATCCTTTTTTAAGTAAAGATAATCCATCAAGCCATCCTTTAATAACGCCACCTGAGGCCAGCGACACGGGGTAGGCTTTTGTATGATTGAATTTTGGATCTGTGTTGGAATCAAACACTTTTCCATCTTCCAGTAATTTACCGGTATATAAAACTTTCAGCACTTTAGAGGTATCCACCACATCACCTTCACCTGGGGCAATAATCTGTACATAAGTACCTGCCGGTGCTTTTACAGCCTGTATTTTATTTTTGGCCAGATAATCGGCAATCACTTTATCATCTTTTTTTAATTGCTCTGTTGCTTTTAAAGAATCTTTAGTGCGGCCTACCTGCATCTGTACTTTGTAAGCACTGTCTGCTGCAGCCCTTGTTTCGTACACATTCACTACTTTATAGTGCGCTATAATGTAAGCGCCCTTTTTCATAAATGGAGGTGTTTGTGGGTTACGCTTCATGATACTGTCTGTAAGCTGTTTTACAATTACACTATCACCTTTGCGTACCTGGCTGAATATTTTAAAATATACCGGTGGAATGGCAGTAGAATCAAGTGATACCATCTGGTTTGAAAAATCTCTTGAGTTCATTAATACCGTATCCTTATTATTGCCTTTATAAGTCTGGTCAAATGCAATTTCAAAAAACTGTCCCGGCTTAACTACATTGCCTTTGCCGTCAGAAATTATTTTATACTCAATGCCTTCACCCACTTTCTTAAATGGAGGTGTGCAACTTGCCAGCAAAACCGTTGCGGCAGCTGCTAAATAAAAAGATTGTTTCATCATTTTTGTTTTGTATTTAAAATTCATAATTGCTTAACTGTTCTTTGTTTTCTTTCATGGCCTTCAAAAACATCCTCACCACTTCTTCCAGCGGTTCTTTGTTCTGGCCACCGGCAGCATTAAAATGCCCGCCACCATTAAAGTATTTTCTTGCAAATGTGTTCACGTCAAATCCATCTTTACTTCGGAAAGAGCTTTTACGTTCTTCGCCCCGGTCGATAATAATGGCTGCCAGCTTAATACCCTTGATGCTCAGCGGGTAATTTACCAGGCCTTCCGTATCGCCGGTGGTAATATTATATTTGATCAGGTCGTTCTGTGGTATGGAAATGAGGGCTGTGTTGTATTCATAAAAAACTTCCATCCTGTTCATGAGTACATTGCCGATGAAACGGAAGCGGTTTTCCAGAAAATTATCGTACAGGTGTTCGTGTATTTTACTATGCTCAAAGCCTTTTGACTTGAGGTTGGCAACCATGCCGTGTACACTGGCTGTAGTGGAAGGAAACCTGAAAGAACCGGTGTCTGTCATCACGCCGGTATATAAACATTCAGCCACCGCAGTATTGATCTTGTCGTCATGCCCTGATGCTTCAATCAGGTCATATACCATTTCGCAGGTGCTGCTTTTGGAAGTATCACTAACACCATACGCAAACTTATCGGCCTGCGGTTCCTGGTGGTGGTCAATCAAAATGCGTAAGCCTCTGGCATTGCTTAGTTTTTCTTCCATCCGTTTGGTACGGATCAGTGTATTAAAATCAAGGCAGAATATCCAGTCGGCTTCTTCGATCAGTTTATCGGCTGCCACAGTTTGACGTTCATAATCCAGCACATTTTTCACACCCGGCATCCAGTTTAAAAAATCTGCCCAGTTGGTAGGGGAGATCACGTTAACGGTATGTTCGAACTGTACCAGGAAGTGATAAAGTCCCAGTGTGGAGCCCATGGCATCACCATCGGGTTTCTGGTGCATGGTGATTACCACCTTTTTAGGAGATGCCAGGAGGGGATATATTTCACTGATGGATTGCATAAAAGAGGCGCAAAAGTAACGGTTAGTTTCCAGTTTACTGTTGGTGAACAGTAGTTTTTTACCATTGAATAACAAAAACAGCCTGACAAAAACCTAAAACTGTCTATATTTGCGGCTCTAAAAATGATACTATGAGTAACAGGACATTTACAATGATCAAGCCGGATGCTACAGAAAAAGGATATACCGGTGCTATTTTGGAAAAGATCAATGCAGCAGGCTTCCGCATTGCAGCAATTAAAATGCTTCATTTGTCAGCAGAAAAAGCAGGCGAGTTTTATGCAGTACATAAAGAAAGGCCTTTTTATGGTGAACTGGTTGAGTTCATGAGCCGTGGCCCTATTACGGCTGCCATTTTGGAAAAGGAAAACGCCGTAGAAGATTTCAGGAAACTGATTGGTGCTACCAATCCTGCACAGGCTGCAGAAGGTACCATCCGTAAATTATATGCAGCCTCTGTAGGCGAAAATGCCATTCATGGAAGTGACAGTGACGAGAATGCAAGGATTGAAGGGGATTTCTTCTTCAGTAAATTGGAGCAGTTTTGATATAACAAATACTTACGTTTATAAGTGAACGAGGGCTGTCTAAAAAAGGCAGCCTTTTTTAATTTTAGAGCTATTTGAGGCAACCAAAGCTATCCAATTTGGTTACCTTTAGTAAAAGATCCTATGCGAATAAAAAGAGTAACTGGTGCAATAAGCATTTTATTATTGGTGACAGTGACCTTTGCAGCATGTAACAACAATGGAAACTCCCAATCACCAGCGGCGCATGTTAATGACACAATACCCCGTTCCACAAACAAAGACCAGTCTATTCCAGGAAGCTTCAGCAACCAAACCTTATTAAAGTTCGACAGTAACCAGGTAAAAAGTTTTTTAAATAGTTTTACCAGTTTTAAAATATTTGAAAAGGATGTTTATACATTTTATCAAAGCAGAAAATTTGCCTATGCCTGGTTTGATGAAAATGGCCTGGTGGAGACGGCTGATAATTTATACAACCGGATCAAAAACATCAGTGATGAAGGCTTGCCTGACAAAATACCCTACAAAGAAAAATTTACAGAGTGGATCGATGAACTCCGGGAAAACAACCGACCTTCTCCCAGTTTGGAATTGATGCTTACCTGCCAGTACCTGTTGTACGCAAAAAACGTTTGGCAGGGATTACCAGAAAAACAATCATTGGCGATAGCATGGCTGCTACCAAGAAAAAAAATAAGTTATAGCCAGTTACTCGATTCTCTGGCTAATAGCGATATACTTACAAATGAACCGGTGTTTAAGCAATATCATTTACTAAAAGAACAACTTAAAAAACTAAAAAGAATAAAGGAAAAGAGCTTGCTGCCGGCCATAAAAACAGACAAAAAAAAATTACAACAGGGAGATTCTACTACAGTGATTGTAACAATCCGGAACTGGCTGTATGTAATGGGGGATATTGCCATAGATAATAAAAGCGCTGTTTTTGATGAATCGTTGGCTGATGCTGTTAAAAAATTTCAACGCCGCTTAGGATTAAAAGATGATGCTGTGATAGGATTACCCGTGATTGCAGCAATGAACTACCCGGTTGAAAAAAGAATAGAAGCCATCATGGTGAATATGGAACGGAGCCGGTGGGTGTCGGCAGAATTACAAAAAAATACCTGCTGATCAATATCCCGGATTACAAATTGTATGTGCTGGAAAATGACAGCATTGCATTCAATATGAATGTGGTGGTAGGCAAAAGCCAGCATAAAACAGTGGTTTTTAACGACGAACTCAAATATATTGTTTTCAGCCCCTACTGGAATGTACCCACCAGTATTCTTAAAAAAGAGATATTGCCTGCCATCAGGCGCAATCGCAACTACCTGGCCAGTCATAATATGGAATGGAACGGAGGAAGTGTTAGACAAAAACCAGGGCCTGATAATTCTTTAGGCTTGGTAAAGTTTTTATTCCCTAACAGTCACAGTATTTATTTACATGATTCTCCGGCCAAATCACTGTTCAACGAAACCAGCAGGGCTTTCAGCCATGGTTGTATCAGGGTTTCGGAGCCTAAAAAACTGGCTGCTTACCTGTTGCGGAATGACCCCGGCTGGAATGATTCAAGCATCACTGCTGCCATGAATAATGGCAAAGAACAAACAGTAACACTGAGTAAAACAGTACCGGTTTTCATCGCTTATTTTACTGCCTGGGTAGACAGGGAAGGCAGGCTCAACTTCAGGAAGGATGTGTATAGCCGGGATAGCCGCCTGCTGCAAATGATACTGGGAAAACGCACACTTTGAAGTTTTTCTGAGAAAAGAACGTTTTTTAAATAAATCCCTACATTTGTAAAGCTTTAATGTTTTAGTATTTCGTCGTTGGCTGATAGGATTCTCTCCAAGGAACTCAATTTTCAGTTCATTGTACCAACTAAGTCATTATGGTTTTTATTTAATTTTTAAACGTTTTTTACAATGAACATTTACGTTGGAAATTTGAGTTGGTCCATGACTGATGACGATTTAAGCAACCTTTTCTCCGAGTACGGCAGTGTAACTTCAGCCAAAATCCTTAAAGACAAAGTTAGTGGCCGAAGTAAGGGCTTTGGCTTTGTTGAAATGGAAGATGATGAAGCAGCAAAAACTGCAATCGCTAACCTGAACGATGCTGAAGTACAGGGTCGCAAACTGAAAGTGAACGAATCACAACCAAAGCCAGAAGGCAGCGGCGGCGGTGGATTCAAAAAACGCAGCTTTGGTAGCGGCGGCGGTGGTGGTGGCTTCAGGAAAGGCGGTAGCGGCGGCGGTGGCTACGGCGGTGGTGGCGGAAGCCGTGGCGGTGGCTACGGCGGAGGCGGCAGTCGCAGTGGTGGCGGTTACAATAAAGATTATTAATTCCAACTCATCCCGATATTATAAAACCTCTGTTTTTTGACAGAGGTTTTTTTTATTGGTGTAATATTATGTAACAGGCCTAAAACCTGTAACCCAAATTAATGCCCAAAGCCCTTACGCCTGCCCAGGGGCCTTTTACGTTAAATGCTGCACCATTAGCATCGGGCTTCCCATCCAACTCAATTTTTATCAGCGGAATGGTTTGCTTGATCTTTTCCAACTCATATTGTAAACTGATCTGCTCAATGTCATTTAGTTGACCAATAAAGTCAAAATGCCCATTGGAGATACCGTAATTAGGCCCAACGATCCACCAATCGAGATAAATCTTTTCGCTCAATTTCCATTGTGCCCCTAACTGGAAGCCTGCTGTAAAAGCATTTACACTGCCCTTAAAAGTGGCTGTTTTGTCAATCGTTACATTATTTACATAATCGTAATAATTTACCGGCACATCCCCATTGTAATGATTGTAGCTGATTAACGGCGCAATATAAAATCCGCTCAATACCCCTTTCTTACCCAAATAAAACCTGTATTCAGCCGTAATGCCCAGGTTACCTATCTTGGCAAGATCAACCCTTATTGAGGGGTCGTCAACAATATCTTCCACTGTTTTTTTAAAAGGTATATTACCTGCAGGGCGGTACCGCAAGCCTAATGCAAAAGAATGATTCGGGCTTAGTTTTCGTTCATACTGAAGAGAGAAGTTTTTAAAAAAAAGTGCCGGTATGTTTAGCTTAAGAATATTACTTTTTTCTGTATCGCTGTTATGGCTGTTTGATTGTGCATCTGCCGCAATGGCCGACAACATGAAGAAGATGGCAACAACTGTTTTAACAAAGAGGGGCTTCATATTTTTCAATTGGGGTTAAACAAGTTGTGAAAGCATTTTGCAACCCTTTCAACAACTAAATATACCAATAAAAAAACGATGAAGACAGCCATTTATTTCACGACCAGCGAATTGCTCTTTTGAAAATAGCCTGTAAAAAACTGTATAACCAGGCTTATCGAAATGACGAGTACCGCACCAATCACATTCAGCCAAAGGAAAGAAACAATATTAAGGAAGTAAACGAGTATTACAAGGAGTTGTGAAATCACTGCACTAATAAACACTGCATTCCCTTTAATGTACTTCATCCCGAAAGCCACCAAAAAAATACCGAGTATCACACCATAAAAAATAGATCCGAGGATATTCACAGTTTCAATGAGGCTGTTGCCGATATTATATGCAAACATGGCCACAACAATTGAAAAGACCCCCCATGCAAAAGTGTACCAGCGTGACACTTTATAATCTTCCTGCTCCGTACAGTTTTTATTAATAAATTTTTTATGAAAGTCAACTACCGTGCAGGATGCCAGTGCATTTAAGGCTGCCGCAATACTACCCCAGGATGCAAGAAAAATCATGGCAATCAGTAACCCTACCAACCCCCTTGGCAGGTTCTCAATTACAAAACGCAGGAAAATATAGTTGGTATCATTGGCCTTTTTATCAGCAACAGCTTCCCTGATAACCTTCCTGTACTGGGTTCTTACAGTATCGGCAATGGTAAGATTTTTTTGCTCCAGTAACTGATTGTACTGCAGCTCTAATGTATGCAGTGAATCTTTATAAACCGTTTTATTGGCAGCAGCTACCTGTACGTCATCAAAATAAACTGGCGGTTTATGATACTGGTAAAAAGTAAATACCAATATGCCAACCAACAATATCAAAAACTGCATAGGTACTTTCACAAGCCCGTTCACAAGCAACCCTATCCTGCTCTCCTTTTCGCTTTTGGCTGTAAGGTATCGCCCTACCTGGCTTTGATCGGTACCAAAATAACTGAGTGCCAAAAACAATCCGCCAATAACACCGCTCCATATATTATAAGTATCCTTCCAGTCAAAGCGACCATTCTTTACCCCTGTTGTTATTACATTCATTCTGCCGTAACCGCCTGCTGATTTTAATGCATCCATAAAGCCCACATCAGCTGGCAATAAATGCACCACCATGTAGCCTGCTAAAAACATTCCTGCAATAATGATGATGAGCTGCAATTGCTGTGTATAGGCAACTGCTTTAGCGCCACCTGTCATCGTGTATATAATGAGCAGTCCTCCCATTACCAGGTTAGTGTAATAAATATTCCAGCCAAGCAATGAACTTAAAATAATAGATGGTGCATAGATACTAATACCTGTTGACAATCCTCTTGACACCAAAAAGAGTGCTGAAGTAAGTGTCCTTGTTTTTACATCAAACCGGTTCTCTAAAAATTCATAAGCCGTATATACTTTTAGTTTCCGGAATACCGGCACAAAAAAGATACAGATAAGGATCATGGCGATGGGGAGCCCAAAATAGTATTGCACAAAACGCATCCCATCGGTATAAGCCTGGCCCGGAGCACTTAAAAAAGTAATGGCACTTGCCTGTGTACCCATGATACTGAGCAGTACCAGGTACCAGGGCATACTGTTATTGCTCAGAAAATAGCCATCCAAATTTTTTGTATGCTTGCTCCTGTACACACCATAAATGATGATGGAGCAGAGTGCAGTGATTAATATAATCCAGTCAATTGTACTCATGGTCATTTAAAATACTGAGTAATAAAAAAATACACTACTACCTGTATCAATAAAAATACAAGTACAGTGATGTACCATTTATTCCAGTATGATCCTGAATTATTTTCTTTCACGTTATCAATCAAGATTAAATATTATTGAACACCGCTCTTTCCGGTCAATGTGCTTTACCGGGCAATATTTTTTTTGTACTCTTTTTACCGGCAGATGATTTGCCCGGGGCTCGTGGTGGCGCAATCAAATTCGCAAACAATCTGTACGCACCCGGCACACCGGCAGGCAATTCCCTGAAGAAAACCAACCCGGTGTACACAAATCTGCCTTTGCCATAGTTGGCAACGATCAGGCTGCCATCATCTTCTTTTTCGCCGGAATCTTTCATACTGATGATGCGCTGGTAATTACTATCGGTTTTTTCTGCATGATAAGTACTCCGCTCCTGTACCCATCCTTCAAAATCCTTACCGGTGATTTTGTTTGGATAATTCAGTACGGGATGCCCTGGCAACAGAAAATTCACTTTGGCATTTTCATCAGTAACCCTGTTACGGCTGATGCTGAAAGGATATGGGCCAATTTTGCTCTTTACCGAGCTGATAAAATTATTGGTGTTGTATTGCGTTAGTAACACACCTCCCTCATTTACATACTGCATCAGTATATCGTACACATTGCTCATCCAGTCGTTGGTGTTGTATGCCCTGATGCCTGTGATGACCGCATCAAATTGCTTGAGATTTGCAGCATTGATATCGGCCTGTTTCAGCATGGTAACTTTATAACCCATTTGTTCAAGGGCTTGCGGAACCTTATCGCCTGCACCTGGGATGTAGCCAATTGAATGGCCTATACACCTTATGTCGCCTTTGACTACTTTAATTGGCTCAATTTTTTTAAAATATACAATTTGAGGAATGTGATCATATTTGATATTTCGGATCTCTTTTAAAGATTCTCCTTTTTCATAACAATAATGATCAGCTTCATTATATACATAATCCGTATTTATTTCCCGGCCAAGGGAATCATACATTGCGATAAAATCTGGAAAAGTTATTGGAAACAAATTACTCTCTTCTTTATTAAGTTTGAATTCACACGCACTGCCAAATACTATTCCTGTTGAAGTTTTAATATAAACTTTTACACTATTATTATCTTTTAGAGATGTGACAGATAAAAACTCTTTTCCAAACGTACGATTTACCTCAAGGTCGACTTCAGGAAGAAATTTCCCTGTAAACGTTGGTGTTATAAATACTGGTTGGTAAATTTCACCTTTTACCGGGTCAGTAAACCGATACCGAAGTGGTTTTGTAAATACAAATTTTTCCCCTTCAATATATACATTGAATTCAACACTCAAGGGATCGTTTTCTGCTTTGCCAATCAATTGCTGGTTCGTTACATTAAAACTCCCTTTATCCATTGGGTTTTCTAACCAGTAAGGTTGGGTTAGTTTGTCATCCTGCTTAATAAAAACTGAAACAGTTTTGGATACAGTGGTATTTTTCTTTAATGAATCAAGCTTTATTGAGTTGGCAAAAAGATTGATATCGCTCACCGAAGCATTTATTCCCACCCTGTTGTTGGCAGCTACCATCACTTTCAAACTATCTCCCTGCACTGCATACTGGTTGTTAGCAGTTGCTTCCAGGAATAACCCACTGCATGCTTCAATACATTTTGCAATATCATTCAGTTTATTTTGTTTCCAAAAATCATCAATGGTATTTTCCTGCACTTGCCTGTATAGATCAACCAATTCTTTTACTGAATGGCTGGGCCCGGATTGATCAAAGTGTTGAATGGCCGATTCAATCATGGAAGCTGAAACATTGGGAGAGTCGCCCATTCTAAGCCAGCTCACATCCACTCCATCCATCAAATCATTCACCGGCTTCTCTCCCCTGATCGTTTCAAAATATTCAATCACAGTTCCACGCTGTGCAGGTACGCCAAAGCCCTGGCTCTTATGCTGGCTGCGGCTAAGCGCTGCTATCTCTCCATAACTTTTACCCAGTAATGCATTGTACATGCCCACATCTACTTTGAACTGGCTTTCATTCTGTGTACTGTTACCGCCAAAATTGAATGTATTCCACAGCATTCGTTTGGCCTGCCAAACCGTAACGCCTTGTTTTAGCTGTTCAGGAAACCTGGCAGAATCTGCGGCTGCATCAAATGCTTCCCGGGCCAGTATGCCCGAAGCTGCATGGTGCCCATGCCCTGCCCTGTTGTCTTCCGGGAAACGGGCAATGATCACATCTGGCTTGAATTTCCTGATCACCCATACCACATCACTCAATATCTTGTCATGCCCCCAGGTGTCCAATGCTTCTTCGGGGCTTTTGCAAAAACCAAAATCATAGGCACGGGAAAAAAATTGTTCAGCGCCATCAATTCTTCTTGCAGCCAGTAATTCCTGGGTCCTTATCAAGCCAAGGTCAATCCCCTGTTCATCACCAATTAAATTTTGTCCGCCATCTCCTCTCGTTAAACTGAGGTAGCCGGTACGGTATAATTTTTCATTGGCCAGGTAAGCCAGCAATCTCGTATTCTCATCATCAGGATGAGCGGCGATATACAACACAGAGCCGAGTACATTCAGCTTTTTAAGCTGCAGTAATATTTCGGAGGAAGTATAGGTTTTGGGAGTTTGCGCCTGTGCCGCTACAGTAAAAAACAGCAATAATAAGAACGTAAAAAATATCTTCATACAAGTTGTTGATTTGCGAATGTAATATATTGAAATATTGAAGCACCGCCATTCATAAAACAAATTGCCCCAGCCTGAAGGCAGGGGCAATTAAATCTAATTTTCTTAACAAATCATTCTTTCTGTTTGATGAACTGGTAACCTCCTTTTTCTGCACCCCACACCTGCTTGTCCTCTTTATCCCAGCCCCTGTCCCAACTTACCAGTTTATCGGCATAGATTACCACTTCACTGGTGGCATACGTGGAGCCACGCAAACTACTCAGGCATTCTTTACCAGGCGTAGCACCTGCAAAATTGCCATCCTTATCCTTGTGTAAATAAATTGAACATCCCTGCCTGTCGATCAGTGAATCTGTTGTAAGTACTTTTAACAGACCGGTATTGTTCCAGGCACCGGCAAAGCGGATGGGTGTATTGATTTCAAAAACCTTGCTCACCAATGTTACATCATCCTGTTTATACACATGATAAATACGCTGGCGGTAAGGTTTTGATAAAGCCCTTGCTACAGCCTGTTCTACATACAGCCAGTAACCATCTTTACTGTCTACCCATATCTGCGCCATGTG
Source organism: Chitinophagaceae bacterium (assembly GCA_016722465.1). Classification (GTDB taxonomy): domain Bacteria; phylum Bacteroidota; class Bacteroidia; order Chitinophagales; family Chitinophagaceae; genus Ferruginibacter. Next base: position 286,921 of record JADKJC010000001.1, read on the forward strand.
CAAATGAATATTAAAATAATCTGTGTCTGACTTTGATTGAAGTTCACTGCTGAAAGCTCCCACCATCCTGTTCTTTAACTCAAGCAGGTCACCATCAGTTACTTTTTGTTGGGCAATTAATGACAGTGAAATGAAAAATGCGGTTGTTAAAATAAAAACATGTTTCATTGATAAATTGTTTTACTGTTGAATAGTCTGTATTTATTATTGCCCTGCAAAAAACACGGCATTCGCCAACAATAATTTTCCGCTCTCCCAAAAATTACGGAAAATCGGGTTATCGGCCAGGTAAATGATATCACCGCTGCCCATGGGCTGTTCACCTATCAGCATGGCATCTTTTATTTTATCTTTTATTTTACTCCCTACAAAGCCCGCCACATAATTGTCTTTTTTTATCACACCCACATTCCAGCCTTCTTTAAAAAACTCGTACACTTTATCATCCTGTTTCAGTGTATAATAATTGTCGCCCAGGCCAAATGCAAGCGGGTGTGTTATATCAAGGTCGATCCTATAAACAGCCCCGGCAATATAACTCCTGATGCCGTCATGCTCACTCTCTGCAAATTTTTTCAGGTCTTCGTAATTGGGCTTATCGTCTTTTTTTTCCTTGTCTTTATCTTCTTCTGATTTTTTTATTTTGATACCCCACTCACCGGTTGCCATTTGAGATACTGCATTTTCAATAGCAATAATCTTTCCCCCCTGGCGAACCCAGTTCTTCAGATCGGCACTGGCTTCCTTGTCGCTTAAAAACTTATAGCGGCCTCCGGAAACTATCAGCACATCAATATTTTTCCAGTTCACATTATTTACATCATCGGCATTAATTAATGTGATGGGATAATTCAATTGCTGGTCAAATAAATGCCATACTTCACCGGCACTTTCCGAATAAGCACCTTTACCGGTAATCATGGCCACATTCGGTTTTTTTATGAAATGAACTTTTTCACTGCCAACATCAAAACCGGTATCCATAAACCCTGATTCTATTGGTGTAACCGATGCATTAAACATTTTGGCAGCCCGCTGCAGCTCATCCAGTTTCTCTTCATTGCCTTTTCTTAAAACGATCAGTGTTCCCCTGCTGAATTTTTTATTGGCAATACTAAAATCCCTCTCTGCAAAACGTACTTTAATGCCAGCCTGTAAAATAGCAGCCAGCAATTTTGAATCTTCAAATGAACTATAACGTACGAGGTAACCATAAGCATTCAACGGTATTACAGCCTGCGTAACACCGGTTACTGCTTTGTTTTCACCGGCAATCTTTTCCTTTACAGCATAGCTTTGCAAGCCATACACGTAAGGCAATGCCCATGCTGTAATATCATAGGTAGCAGAATCGGCCAGTTTTGAAACCGGTTCAAACAATACTTTTGCCAACACACCCTTTGGCTGGTAAGTACTCACCACCAAACTATTGCTGGTGGTAAAAGCTTCTTCCTTCTGTGTAAAATAATTATATCCCTTTAATGCTGCACCGCTGCTGTAAGTATATTGAATGGCATTGTCATCCAGCAACCTTTTTAAACCATCGATCCTGTTGGTAGCAACATCCGTTACTACAAATGTTTTGTACTCCCCCACTCCTCCTGCCCTTGCATCATCAAAGAATTTTTTAAAAGCAGTGATCACCCTGCCGGTATTTTTTGAAACAACTTCAATGGTGCTCATACTGGTGGTAAAGTGATGAGCAATCCTGTCTTTTAATGTAAGCGTATCACCGGTATTGGTGATCACAGCTGTACTGGCACGACTGAGGCCCGCCTGTTCAAATGTCATCCCGATACTGCCATTGTATACGGGGTATGTATCGCCGTAAGACGGATAAAACAAGTCAAATACTTCTTTGGTAAAATACAGCCAGCCATTGGCATCAAAATATTTGGCGTTGTTCTTTCCTATCTCTACCTGGAAGCTTCTCTGGAACGGCGTGATCACTTCATGATAAGGTTCTGCAGCCGGGGCAAAATAATAAGGGTTGTTATAGCCCTGCTCATGATAATCGCTGTGCACCTGTGGCATCCACTGGTTATACACTTTTATCCGTTGCTTTGTTTCCACCTGCGTTTGCCATGCCCAATCCCTGTTCAGGTCAAAATTATAATGGTTGGATCTTCCGCCTGGCCATGGTTCATTGTGTTCCCTTCCATTGGGATCCGGGTTTACATTTCTCCCTACCACCTGCGCCTGCCAGTTTACATAGCGGTCACGTCCATCAGGATTGATGCAGGGATCAATAATCACCACCACATTGCTAAGATAGGCTGCTGACTGTGTATTGGTAGGATTCAATAATTCATACAGCATTTTCATGGCCACTTCGCTGCTGCTGGTTTCATTGCCATGCACATTATAGCTCAGCCACACAATAGCGGGTGCATTGATATCTGCAGGCTTGTCAGTGAGCATGCCGGTAAGCCTTAAATTATTTTTTCGGATATCTTCCAGCCGTGCAGCATTTCCGGCTGATGCAATAAATGCCAGCAACAATGGCCTGCCCTCATTGGTTTCTCCATATTGCTGCAGTTTCATTTGGCCGGATGCAGCCGTTGCAACGTAGTTAAAGTAATTCACTATTTTATAATGCGGCGTATATTTACTGCCCAAAGGATAACCCAAAAATTCATCAGGACTTTTGAGTTGCTGTGCCTGCAATAGCGAGGCAGAAATTAATAACAGGAGCAAAAGTTGCTTTTTCATACTGATGATTATAGTGATAAATTGTTTTATTGATAACTGAATGTTAGCGGGTTGCCGAATATGGATATTTTGTACAGGAGTGTACTTCGTTCCCCAGTACAAACTGTGCCTATGAAGCCGGGTTCATGTACCATTGTTTGGTTCAAAAAAAAGAAATTCATGAAGAGTAAATTATTTTTTATTGCAGTACTTGCCTGTTTGATTGCTTCGCAATCTACGGCGCAAATTAATCCTAATAAATACCGCCTGCAAAAAAAAGTAGTGGTTACCAGGGGCGCTGTTGTTAGTGCCCATCCACTGGCAAGCAAGGTGGGAGTGCAAATTTTAAAACAGGGCGGCAATGCAGTGGATGCAGCCATTGCAACCCAACTGGCGCTGGCTGTAGTATATCCTGGTGCAGGCAATATTGGCGGCGGCGGTTTTTTAGTCGGGCATTTAAGCAAAGGAAAAAATATTGCCATTGATTTCAGGGAAATGGCGCCATCGAAAGCCAACCGGGATATGTACCTGGACAGTACAGGCAATGCACAAATGAATTTAAGCCAGGATGGCCACCTGGCTGCTGCTGTACCCGGAACTGTGGCTGGCATTTTTGCCAGTATGAAATATGCAAGGCTGCCATTTAAAAAACTGATACAACCGGCTATTGACCTGGCGGAGCATGGCTTTGCCATCAGCAAATCGCAGGCCGATGATTTCAATGAATTTCACAATGAATTTAAAGCAATGAATACTTCGCCGGTGGCATTTGTAAAATTTGTGCCCTGGAAAGAAGGCGACATGCTGGTGCAGCTGAATTTAGCGGCCACCGTAAAACGCATCCGTGATCTTGGCGCAAAGGGGTTTTACGAAGGAGAGACCGCAAGGCTGATTGTGGAAGAAATGCAAAAAGGCAAGGGCATTATCAGTTATGAAGACCTTAAAAATTACAAAGCAAAAGAAAGAACAGTTACAAGGTTTACTTATCACGGCTATGAAATTATCAGCATGCCTTTACCCAGCAGTGGCGGCATTTTATTACAGCAAATGCTGGGCATGATCGCTGATAAAAATATTACGGCTTTAAAATTTCAAACACCCGCCAGTGTGCAATTGATGACAGAAGCAGAACGCAGGGCTTTTGCCGACAGGGCGGAGTTTTTAGGCGATGCCGATTTTGTGAAAGTGCCGGTGAAGACACTGGTGAATAAAAAATATTTAAAAGAAAGGATGAATGATTATGTTGACGGTAAGGCCGGCAGCAGCAGAGCCACAGGAGCAGGTTCCTTCAAAGAAAGTGAAGAAACTACCCACCTGAATGTGATTGATGCAGCAGGTAATGCCGTGAGTGTAACTACTACGCTTAATGGTCATTTTGGAAGCCGTACCGTGGTAGGCGGCGCAGGTTTTTTACTGAATAATGAAATGGATGATTTTAGTGTGAAGCCAGGAGTACCGAATATGTATGGTGCGCTGGGTAACGAAAAAAACGCCATTGCACCCGGAAAAAGAATGCTGAGCAGCATGACACCCACCATTGTTTTGAAAAACGGAAAGCCATACCTGGTGCTGGGCACACCCGGAGGAACAACCATACCCACCAGCGTTTTTCAAACCATTGTAAATATCATTGATTTCAACATGAGTGCGGAAGATGCGGTGAATAAACCAAAGTTTCATCACCAGTGGCTGCCGGATGTAATTGATATGGAAGATGATTTTGACGCCACCTCTATTGCCGCATTAAAAGCAATGGGCTATACCATTAATAAACGTGGCAGTATTGGCAGAACAGAATTGATACAAATAAAAAAAGGGAAGATCATTGCGGTGGGAGATAAAAGAGGAGATGATGCGGCGGAAGGGTATTGATAATGGTAAATGGATAATTGATAATTAAAAAATCGACAGGTATGCCGGCGATAGAAAAAATATTTTTAGAAAGTGCTGTCAAACGCCTAAGCTATTACAAGGAACTCGGCGATAAAACACTCGGCGCTTTAAGCGAACAGGAGCTTCATTTTACTCCCAATGAAGAGAGTAACAGTATTGCAGTGATTATTCAGCATTTGAGTGGCAATATGCTCAGCCGCTGGACGGATTTTTTAACCAGTGATGGTGAAAAGGAATGGCGCAACAGGGATACCGAATTCGAGATCGGGAATGCTTCCAAAGAGCAGTTGGTTGGCCTCTGGGAAAAAGGGTGGGCCTGTTGCCTGGGTGCCATCTGCAATTTAACCGGGGATGACCTGGGAAAAACCATCTATATCAGGAGTGAGGGCCTTGTGGTAACAGATGCCATCAACCGGCAACTGGCACATTATCCATACCATGTGGGGCAAATCATCTACATTGCTAAAATGATAAAGAACAATAACTGGCAAAGCCTCTCCATACCAAGAAAAGGATCGGATGAATATAACCGGCAGATGACCGGAGGCAAATAACCTTCGGCTGTTTTAAAAGCCTTCCCATCAATAAAGCATACCCCAAAAGAAAAGATAAATTTTGGTACTGAATTTGCCTTGATAGGGCGAATCGTTATTTTTACCGTAATTAAACAACCACTGCAAAAAAGTCTGAACATATTAAAATGGGTTTCGTTTACACTGATATTTTGGTTGGTGCTTGCATTTTTGCTCACATATTTCAGAGCCAATGTGCCGGTATGGTTATTTTTTATTGCCCTGGCGGGATGGGTAACAGCCTGGATATTTGTTTTTAAAAGGGCCAAACATAAAAGCTGGTTCTTTTTTTCTCTTATGATGTTCCTGGTATTTACCTGGGGTACCCTGCATTTTACATTCGTTCAAAACTGGCTGATTCATAAAGTTACCGTTGGCTTATCTGAAAAACTGCATGCTAAGATCGGCATCAAACACATCGATCTTGATTTCTTCGACAAACTTAACCTGAAAGGGCTTTATGTAGAAGATCAGAAAAAAGATACCCTGCTGTATGCCGGAAGTGCCAGCATCAGTATTACAGACTGGTTCTTTTTAAAAGACAAAGCCACCATTCATTCGCTGGAATTGTCAGACGCTACCATCAACCTTAACCGAACTGATACTGTATGGAACTACCAGTTCCTGATCGATTATTTTGCAAGCCCCAACAAAGACACTACCCAAAAGGGTGGAATTGAAATTGACCTGAAAGAATTAAAACTGCGGAATATTGCTTTTAACCAGGTGGATAAATGGAAAGGGAAAGACCAACTGGGCTCTTTAAAAAGCCTTATCCTTATTGCTGATACGTTTGACCTGAAAAAACAACTGATCAGCATACGCCAGCTTGATATTGATGAACCACATTTTACCATTGCAGATTACACTGGTGAATGAGACAGGCGAAATATGGTACCACCCCCTAAACCCAAAGACACCACCCGGCAGCAAAAAGGCGGCCTTGTAATCAATTTGAAAAACCTGCACATCAGCAACGGGGTATTTGCCAATGAAAAAGAGAATTTTGAAAGGGGTATTTATCCCGATATGTTTGATAGTGATCACATCAGGTTTGGTGAAATAAATGCAGATTTTGAAAACCTGCATTTTGAAAACGCTGTACTTACCACCAACATAAACCTGTCAACCAAAGAACGCAGCGGTTTTGAAGTTAAGAAGTTGCAGGCTAACATGAAGTTCAGCGGCGAAATAATGGAATTCAATAACCTTGACCTGCAAACCAACAAGAGCAGGCTGGGGAATTATTATTCCATGCGCTATGATGATTTTGACGAAGACATGGGGCACTTCCTTCACAAGATAAAACTGGAAGGGAATTTCATCAACAGCGAACTGAACAGCGATGACCTTGCTTTTTTCACAAAGGATGTGAAAGACTGGAAACGTATTTTCAGTATCGGAGGCCATGTAAAAGGAACAGTTGACAATCTTATCGGGAAAAAAATGCTGATCAAAAGCGGCAACTCTGCAGTAGATGGTGACATTACCATGAAAGGGCTTCCGGATATTGAAAATACTTTTATTGATTTTACCGCTAAAAATTTACAGACAACTTACAATGACCTTACCAGCATTATTCCTTCTTTAAAAAATGTAGACCAGCCTAAACTCAACAGGCTGGGCAATATTAATTACAAAGGAAATTTCACCGGTTTCATTAATGACTTTGTGGCATTTGGAACCATCAGTACCGATCTTGGAACAGTTACCGGTGATTTAAACCTTAAGCTGCCTCAAAATAAGCCGGCCATTTATTCAGGCAAAATTTCTACCCTTGGTTTCAGGCTGGGGCAATTTGTAGACAACAGTACAATCGGTTCCATCACCTTCAATGGCAAGGTAAACGGCAGTGGTTTTTCCGGCGAAACACTGAATGCGAAATTTGATGGCGATGTACGAAATATTGAATATGACGGATACAATTTTCAGAACATTACAGTGAATGGTACTTTTAAAAAGAAATTGTTCAACGGGCTGGCGAGCATTAATGACCCCAATCTGAAAGTAGATCAATTAACCGGCATCATCGACTTCAACGGCAAAGAACCTCAATTTGATTTTGATGCCCTGCTGGCCAAAGCAGATTTTAAAAAATTAGGATTTACAAAAGATGAATTTATATTGAAAGGGCATTTTAATTTGAATTTTACAGGTGATAATATTGATAACTTTTTAGGTACAGCACACATCATGGATGCAGGCCTGCTGCACAATGGGGTGCCTTTGTCTTTTGATTCGCTGGTACTTACCTCACAGATTGTTGGAGAGCAAAAATATTTGTCACTGCAGTCAAATGAAGTGGATGCCAATGTTACCGGCAATTTTAAGATACAGGAGCTGCCCGATGCCTTTAAAGTATTCCTGAGCCGTTACTATCCTGCCTACATTAAAAAACCAGGTTACCAGGTAAGCGAGCAGGATTTTACTTTTGAAGTAAAAACAAAAATCATTGATGAATACATACAGTTAATTGATAAAAAATTAAAAGGATTTGATAACAGCACCGTTAGTGGCAACCTCAAACTCAAAAACAATGAGCTGAATGTAAATGCTGAAGTGCCTGCATTTAGTTATGATGGAAAAGTATTTAATAACGTCCGTTTACAAAGCAAGGGCAACTTTGATTCGCTGGCTACCAAAGTAGATGTGGAAGATGTGGCGATCAGTGACAGCCTTCACCTTCCTTTTACAAACCTGGTGATCAATTCATCAAAAGACAGCTCCAACATCAGCATAAAAACAAGCGCCAGTAAAACCATCAGCGATGCATCGGTAAATGCAAGGGTGGTAACCATGAACAATGGCGTCAAGGTGCACTTCTTCCCATCCTCCTTTATCATCAACGACAGTAAATGGGAGCTGGAAAAAGATGGGGAAATAGAGTTAAATAACTCCCTTGTGAGTGCCAGTGATGTAAAATTTGTACAGGGCAACCAGCAGATCAAAATTTCAACAGAGCCCTCCGAAACACTTAGCACCAATGACCTTATTGTAGAACTTACCAAAGTACACGTGGATGATTTTGCAACACTGGCCATTAAAGAGCCTAAATTGGAAGGGCAGGTAACGGGTATCATTAAAATTGAAGACCCGTTTGGAAAACCCTTCATCCATTACGAAACAAACATTGATGAATTTAAAGCAGACAATGATTCCATCGGAACAGTAAAAGCCAATGGCACGTATAATATTAAGGATGGCATTTTAACCGTAAAAGCAGCATCCACCAATGAAAACAATCAACTGGATATTAACGGCATCATTAATTTTAAAGACAGTACCGGCACACAGACCAACATTTTAATTCAATCAAAAAAATTTGATCTGTCTTTACTCAATAGTTTTCTCGGCGATCTGTTCAGCGATGTGAAAGGAACAGCTAACACCACCGATTTTACTTTATCAAACAACGGGAAAAACCTGTTGTTTACAGGCACCGTTAATGTAAACGAAGCTTCACTGGTAGTGAATTATACTCAGTGTAAATACAAATTCAAAAATGAAAGCATTGTATTTAACCCTGATGAAATTGATTTTGGAAAAATTGAATTGAAAGATACGCTGGGGAACAAGGCCACATTGAGCGGCAAAATGTATCACCGTTTTTTTAATGATATTGAATTTGACAATATTGCTTTAGAAACAGACCGGCTGCTGGTACTAAACACCACAAAGAAAGACAACAGCCAGTTTTATGGAAAAGTGGTAGGTAAAGCAAAAATGTTTTTGAATGGCACACAGGATAATATTGTAATGAATATTACCGGCGAACCATCAAGAAGGGATAGCAGCCATATATATATTGTGAGTGGAAACAGTATAGAAAATGAGAACATTGATTATATTGATTTCATCCAGTTTGGTACTGAAATGGAAGAAAAATACAAGAGTAAAACTGCTGCCAGTATTTTGGTTAATATGGAATTCACTGCCAATCCATCCTGTAAAGTGGATGTGGTATTGGATGAAGCTACCGGTGATATCATTAAGGGTGAAGGTGATGGCCTGCTTAAAATAAGGGTGGGCAATAAAGAACCATTAAGCATTAACGGCAGGTATGACATTACAAAAGGTGAATACACTTTTAATTTTCAAACCTTCCTGAAAAAATATTTTACAGTAAACAGTGGAAGCCTTGTGTGGGACGGTGATCCATACAAAGCAAAGATCGACATCATTGCAGAGTACCTGGCCACCAATGTAAATTTCAAATCATTAACCAACTCCGCTTCAGCAGGTTTAGGGGGAAACAGTTTTAATCAGAAGTCGAACCTGAGGGTAGTAGCACACCTTACTGAAACATTGCTGAAACCAGCCATTGATTTTGAACTGCAGCTGCCAGCCGGAAGCCCCATCACAGATTTTTTAGTATTAAAAAAACTGGAGCAGTTTAAACAGGATAAAAATGAGTTAAACAAGCAGATCACTTCTTTGCTGTTGTTTAATTCATTCATCAATACCGACCAGGGCTTTATTACGGCCAGCGGCGGATACAGTGTGCTCTCCAATACCATTGGCGGGGTGGTATCAAGTGCTATCTCGGGTTTCTTTAATAACCTGCTGCAGAAATATGTAAAGAACCTTTCTTTTAATTTCGATGTTAACTCCAGCCTTGATAATCTGCAGGCAAACGTTGAAAAGCTACAGGCAGCTGCAAGAAGTAATTTTGTGTATACACTGCTGAATGGCAGGCTAATCATCTCTGCAGGGCTCAACCTGGATTACAATAACCCGTACGCAAACATTAACCGCAACAGCAATGTGCTTATTACACCTGATATAACCGTTGAATGGATATTGACGAAGAGTGGCAGGTTAAGGGTAGTTGGATTTAACCGAACCAATTACGACCTGGTTGGCCAGCGTAACAGAACAGGTATCAACCTTTCGTACCGCAGGGATTTTGAAAAACTGCCCGGCATATTTGCCACCATATTATTTGGTGAAAACAGGAACAGGAAAGAAAAAGAGAAGTAGCTGCAACATCAATGCCCTGTCAGGATCGTATGCCCCATTTTATCTCTTTTGGTAGTTAAATATTTTTCATTGTGTTCATTGGGTTTTATCTCAATGGCTAAATTCTCTACTATCTCCAAACCATAGCCCAGCAGGCCTGCCCTCTTACGGGGATTATTACTCAACAGTTTCATTTTACTGATGCCCAGATGACGGAGGATTTGTGCCCCCACACCGTAATCCCTTTCGTCCATACCAAAACCAAGTTTGAGATTGGCTTCAACCGTATCAAAACCCTGCTCCTGCAGTTTGTAGGCTTTTAATTTATTCAGCAGCCCGATACCTCTGCCTTCCTGGTTCATATACAATACAAGCCCCTTACCGGCAGATTCAATCATTTTCATGGCATGGTGCAACTGGTCGCCGCAATCGCAACGCAGTGAACCTAAAATATCGCCGGTTATGCAACTGCTGTGTACCCTTACCATTACAGGCTCATCTTTTTCCCAGTCGCCCTTTTTTATTGCTAAATGAATATCGCCGGTATTGAGTTGTTTAAAAGCAATCAATTCAAAGTATCCGTATTTAGTTGGCATCTGTACCCTTTCTTCCTCACTTATCAATGATTCTTTGTTAAGCCGGTATTCTATCAGATCTTTTATTGAAATCAGTTTCAGGTCAAATTTTTGGGCTATTTCCTTTAACTGTGGCAGCCTTGCCATCGTTCCATCCTCATTCATTATTTCCACTAATACACCGGCTTCTCCAAAACCTGCCAGCCTGGACAGATCAGTTGTTGCTTCTGTGTGCCCGGCCCTTCTTAATACACCTCCCTTTTTTGCCCTTAAGGGAAAAATATGTCCCGGCCGGCCAAAGTCTTCCGGTTTGGTACCCGGGTTAATCAGCGCCTGCACTGTTTTGGAACGGTCGCTGGCCGAAATACCTGTTGTACAGCCATGCCCAAGCAGGTCAATACTTACCGTAAATGGAGTAGCATGTAATGAAGTATTATCCCTTACCATTGCTTCCAGGTTGAATTGATCGCACAATTCCTCTGAAACAGGTGCACAAATCAGCCCCCTGCCATACCTGCTCATAAAGTTGATGATTTCGGGCGTAACATTGGCTGCCGCCGTAATAAAATCACCTTCATTTTCCCTGTCCTCATCATCCACTACAATCACCAGTTTACCGTTTTTAATGTCTTCTATCGCACTTTCAATACTATCCAGCATGTTCTAAAATTTTTGCAAAGTTAATGAGGTTTATGGCTTCCATATTTGCTTAATAAGGAAACATTGTTATAACCAGTTTATCAACATTATTTTATTAAAAACCCATTATTGACAAAAAAGTTTTTCTTTTGCAGTGCATCAGAATAAGGCATTCAACATAAAAACAACTGCTCAAGCAACAATTGCCTTATTAAATTTGTCACTATTGGGGGGATTTCTAATATTAAAAAAATATTCACTGCCTGGAAACTCCCGGCAAATCCATTTAACGATATTTAACCTGCTATATGATTGGTAATAATTAATTAACCATAAACTGCTTATTTAACAACTGCCAGGTTTACACCTTTGCAAAAATTTTGAAACTATGATTATGAGAAAAAAACTAACAATCCTCACATTGCTGATGGTCATCCTTGGCTTTGCTGTAAAAGCACAGGAAACCACCTCGGAAATCCAGGGTACAGTAAATGGCACTACCGCACTTGGTGGGGCAACAATCACTGCTGTTCACCTTCCTACAGGAACCAAGTATGTAACCACCTCCCGTAAAGATGGCCGTTACAATATCGCCAACGCAAGAGTAGGCGGCCCCTATACCATTACAGTAAGTTATGTGGGGTATAAAGAAGAGAAACAGGAAGATGTTTTTCTCAACTTAGGTACTACCTACAAGGCAGATTTTACTTTAACCACCAATACCGCCAGCCTGAGTGAAGTTGTAGTAACAGGCCGCAGAACAGATAAGGTGTTCAGCAAAAGCCGAACCGGCTCATCAGAAGTAATTACAAGACAACAGATAGACAGGTTGCCTACCACCAACAGGAGTATCAGTGATTTTACAAGGCTTACACCTACCGCCAATGGCAGCAGCTTTGGTGGCAGAAGCAGTTCTTTTAACAACCTTACGGTAAATGGCGCCAGCTTTAATAATACATTTGGTTTATCTGGCTCATTGGGCGGACAAACCAACTCACAGCCTTTCAGTATTGATGCATTGGAACAGATACAGGTAAACATTGCACCCTATGATGTTACCTTGGGTGGTTTTACAGGTGCCGGTATCAACTCTGTTACAAAAAGCGGTACCAATGAGTTCAGGGGTTCTATTTATAATTTCACCAAAACTCCCGGCCTTACAGGCACCAAAGTAGCCAATACCACCCTTGCAAAACAGGATTTCAACTTTAAGAACAGGGGCGTAACCATTGGTGGGCCAATCATTAAGAACAAATTGTTTTTCTTCTTAAGCGGTGAGCAGGAAAGGATCAGTACTCCAGGTACCTCAAGGGTTGCCAGCCGCAATGGTTCTACCGGCGACAATGTATCCCAGGCAGACGGTGCTGCATTGGATAAATTAAAGGATTTTTTGATTACTAAGTTCGGTTATGATCCGGGCGCTTTTGAAAATTATACTTTTGATACTTACAGTGATAAGATAACCGCAAGGATCGATTTTAATATCAACAGTAAGAACACCTTCAATGTGAACTATTACTATTTAAAATCCTACCGCAACGTACCTGCCAGCAACAGTGGTGCGCCGGGCAATAACCGCCAGCCAAGTAATACGGCCATGCCTTTCATTTCTTCTTCTTACATCATCAATAATAATTTTAATATTGTTATCGCAGAATTGAATACCCGGTTAAGTAATAAATTATCCAATAAAATACAGGTTGGTTACAACCGCTTAAGAGATTTCAGGAGCAGCCCGGGCAGCAGTATCTTCCCGTTGGTAGATATTGAAAATGGCCAGGGGTCTACTTTCACTTCTTTTGGCTATGAGCCGTTTACCGCTAATAATGTATTGAATACAGATACCTGGCAGTTCAATGATATTGTTACGTTGTACAAGGGCAAACACACATTTAACTTCGGCACCCAAAATACCTACAACAAATTCCAGAATGGTTTTGCACCCAACTACTATGGCAACTACCGTTTTGCAAACGTTGACTCCTTTTATAACAGCGTAAACAACGGCACTGCCAATGCATCAAGGTATGCACTGCAATATTCAGCCCGTAAAGGTGGTGAGTTTCCTTTTGCAAGCCTCCGATCTTTGCAGTTGGGTTTCTTTGCACAGGATAAATGGAATATCAGCAAAGATTTTACCCTGACATTGGGTATCAGGGCTGACCTGCCGGTCTTTGAACAAAATTTTGTTTCTAACACCAACGCCGATGCACTTACCTACAGGGATGGTGTAAAAATTGAAACAGGCAGGGCTCCTTCTACACAAATTTTGTGGAGCCCAAGAGTTGGTTTTAACTATGATGTAAATGGAGACAAGACCGTTCAGCTAAGAGGTGGCGCAGGCGTTTTTGCAGGGGCGCCGCCATTTGTATGGCTGAGCAACCAGTTGAGCAATAATGGTATCGATTTCGGTTCATTCACCAGAACTACAGGTACCTCATTTACTCCGGATGTAACTGCTTACATTCCTCAAAATGCAGCTGCTAATACTGCTTACAATCTTGCTATTACCGATAAGAATTTTAAATTCCCCCAGTTGTTCAGGGCCAACCTTGCAATTGACTACAAACTTCCCTTTGATGTTGTAGCAACACTAGAAGGGATTTACAACAAAGACATCAATGCAGTATATCATCAGAACATTAACCTTCCAGCAACCGGTACAGCGTTATTGGGGTATGATAACAGGATCAGGTATACCTCTTCAAAAATATGGAGTGGTGCAGGTGGCGCTTCTGCTGCCAATCCCAATATCTCTGATGCTATCCTGATGAAAAATACCTCAAAGGGGTATGCTTACAATGTTACCCTGCAATTACAACGCAACGTAAAGAACCTTTACACAATGGTTGCTTACAGCTATGGTAAAAGCAAATCTGTAAATGACGGTGGCTCTATCGCACAATCTATCTGGAGAGACCGTTCTGTTTCCGGAGATCCGAATGACAATGTAATTTCTAACTCTAACTTCTATCAGCCACACAGGGTAGTAGCTGCTGCTGCTTACCGTTTTGAATATGCAAAACATTTTGCTACTTCTATTGGCTTAACATTCGAATCTGCCAATGCAGGTACAATGAATTACCTGTATGTGGGAGACCTCAATAACGATGGACTTACTTCTAATGATTTGATCTATGTTCCAGCAGCCAAAGAGGAAATTATATTGGAAAGAGCAGGCAGCGCCACTGCAGATCCCAGGACAACAGACCAGATATGGGACCAGTTGAATTCTTATATTGAACAGGATGATTATTTAAAAACAAGAAGAGGTAAATATGCTGAAAGAAACGGTGCCTTACTTCCTCTTTACAGCAAAGTTGACCTGAACTTTACACAGGATTTTTACATGAACGTAGCCGGCAAACGCCATACCCTGCGTTTTACCATGGACATTTTCAATTTCAGCAACTTACTTAACAGGAACTGGGGAATATTGAAAGTACCAAACCGTACCAACCTGTTAAATTTCTTACGTGTTGAAACAACCGGGACCAATGCAGGCAAACCTGTATACAGTTTCCCTTACCTGGATGCAGCCAATAAAATACCATTGACTACTACTTTCCAAAACAGTACCAGCCAGGCATCGAGGTACCAGGTACAAATGGGTATCAGGTATATCTTTAATTAATACAATTGCAGATTATAAATAAAAAAAATGTCACGATTAAATCGTGACATTTTTTTTATAAGACGCTTTAACTTTTTGCCCAGCCCCATTTTAAAAAATCAGGAAAAGCCCTTGCCCAGGTAGGCACATCATGCCTGCCATCCTGTAACTCCATATATTGAATGTCGTCATCTGCATACCCTTTACTTTTCAACTCATCAATCAAACTTACGGTGTCATCAATGGCATCAATAATGCCGTTGTTATTCCTGTCGGCAGTTTCATCCTGTGTACCCACTTCAAAGAAAAATTTTAACCAGGGATAATGGCTGCCCTCCCTTACCTGCCGGTGCATGATGCGGTTTTGTTCTTCGTCAAAATCCTCATCTTCCTGTGCCTTATCTCTCCACCAGAAGGAACCACTGAAAGCACCTGCCTTACAAAAATCTGCAGGGTTGTTCCAAACAATGTCAATCGCACTGAGTGCACCCAATGAAAAACCTGCAAAGGATTTTTCTTTAAAGGAAGGCACCTTATAAGTGTCTCTTATAAATGGAATCAGCTCTTCCATAATAAACTGCATGTACAGTTCTGCTTTTGCACCACGTCCTTTATAGTCCAGAATTTTTGCGGTGCCATATTCATTCTTCCTGTCTGAAGAGCAATGCATGCCCACACACAGAATGGGTGAAATGGTATTTTGCTCATACAGTTTATCCAGTATTTTTTCAAAGGCCATGGTCACCAGGTCCTGTCCGTCGTTGATCAACAGCAGGCTCATATCAGCCGGCTTGGCAACATTCACCGGCAGGTAGCAATCTACTTTCACCTCTCGGTTCAAAAATTTTGATGACAGGATATGATTCTCCACAGTTATATTATCAACTTTTTTCCTAAGCATATTTTTCAAAAATAACGAAAACTTGTTTTTGTGTGGTGATCTATTTGCCGCCAATAATGTATCAGTTTGAAAAATCATTACTCTATCTGCGGTCTCAGCATCTCAGCTTGCAAAAGATAATCCCACGCAGAGCAACGGAAGACACAGTGAAAGACAGCTTCTTTGCCATTGTTCTTGTGATTGCAGTGTAACCCGTTATAGTCGCAGACCAATGACTTTTCAAATTGAGACAATAACAGCCGCCCAGCTGTAACCACGTTTTACCCGATAAAAAGAAACTCCACAACGTATCAATGGTAAAAAAAATTGCAGCACTTAATAATATTTGGAAAATAGACAGGTTGAAAATATATTTGGTAAGAGCTAAACCAAACTAATTACACTTCACAATTTCACATTTATGAAAAAAATAGGCATTCTGCACGGTAAAGAAAGAAGTTTTCCAGAAGCATTTGTTGAAAGGGTCAACAGCAAAAAAATTGAGGGTATCATTGCCGAGCCGGTATATATTGAAAAAGTGGTACAGGGTGAAAGCAGTGGCTATGCTGTTATCATAGACAGGATATCGCAGGATGTACCTTTTTACAGGGCCTTCTTAAAAAATGCAGCGCTTTGTGGAACGGCCGTTATCAACAATCCATTTTGGTGGAGTGCCGATGAAAAATTTTTTAATAACTGTTTGTCAACTAAAATTAATGTGCCTGTTCCTAAAACCGTGATACTGCCTTCAAGAGACCTGCCTGCAGATACTTCTGCCGATTCGTTCCGCAATCTTTCTTATCCGTTGGACTGGGGTGGTATTTTCAACTATATCGGTTTTCCTGCTTATATGAAACCCTTTGCAGGCGGTGGATGGAAGAACGTTTATAAGTTAGAAAGTATAGATGATTTTTTTGAAAAACATGCTGAGACAGGTGAACTGGTAATGCTGCTGCAGGAAGAAATTGTATTTGAAGAATACTACCGCTGCTACTGTATTGGCGGAAAATATGTTCGCATTATGAGTTATGAACCCCGTAACCCACACCATTTACGCTATGTAGCCGACTTTAAGCCCGATGAAGCCAAATTAAAGATGATGACAGATATTGTTTTACGCATCAATCATTATTTGGGTTATGATTTCAATACAGTTGAACTGGCATTGAGAGACGGGGTACCCTATGCCATTGACTTTTGTAATCCTGCACCGGATGCAGAAAGAACCAGTGTGGGGGAAGAAAACTTTGAATGGGTAGTTGAAACAGCTGCCACTTATGCCATCGAAAAAGCACAGGAACAGGTGGATGGCGCAGATAATTTAACCTGGGGAGAGTATATTAAAAGGAGTGCATCAAAGCAAGCTTTGTTCAACGGATAATTGATAATTGGTTAATGTATAATTCCTTTGCCTCAGAGACACCGCAGAAATAATTACCGCATGAAATTGAAAAAATTATCAATTATCAATTAAAAAATTATCAATTTATAAAATGGCAAATCTATCATATAAAAATTTCACAATTGGTGTTGAAGAAGAATACATGGTGATTGACCCGGTAACAAGGGAATTAAAAAGCCATGAGCAGAAGATCGTACAGGAAGGGCAAAAGATCATCAAAGACAAAGTAAAGGCAGAAATGCACCAGGCAGTGGTGGAAGTAGGTACTGATATTTGCCAGGATGTGGATGAAGCTTTTATGGATGTGTCTACCCTGCGTAAAACCATCAGTGGTATCGGTGAAGGCCTGGGTTTAAAACTCGGCGCTTCCGGCACACATCCTTTCAGCCATTGGGAAAGCCAGTTGATAACTGACCATGTGCGCTACAATGAAATTGTAAACGAATTGCAGGAAGCTGCCCGTAGCAACCTCATCTTTGGGCTGCATGTTCATGTAGGAATGGAAAACAGGGAGCTTGCTATACATATTGCCAACTCTGCCAGGTATTTTTTACCGCATGTGTATGCACTCAGTACCAACTCCCCTTTTTGGGAAGGAAGGCTGACAGGGTATAAATCTTTCCGCACAAAAGTATTTGATAAATTTCCCCGTACCGGCATCCCTGATTATTTTGAAAGTATAGAGGCATACGAAAGTTATGTAAACCTGCTGATAAGGACCAACTGTATTGACAATGCAAAAAAGATATGGTGGGATCTGAGGGTACACCCTTTCTTTAACACCGTTGAGTTCCGCATTTGTGATATACCAATGACAGTGCATGAAACCATCGCCATTGCTGCACTTTTCCAGGCTATCTGTGCCAAGTTGTACAAACTCAAGAGCCAGAACCTGAACTTTATGATGTACTCCCGTGCATTGTTAAATGAAAATAAATGGCGGGCAAGCCGCTATGGCATTGATGGCAGCCTGATTGATTTTGGAAAAGAGAGTGAAGTGAATACAAGAGTACTTATTTATGAATTACTTGATTTTGTAGATGATGTGATTCCGCATCTTGGCAGCAAACATGCTATCAACTATGTTCATAAAATACTGGAGAATGGCACGGGTGCCGACAGGCAACTGGCAGTGTACGAGAAAAATAAAAACCTTACTGAAGTGGCCGATTATATCACGGACAACTTTTTAACAGGTATATAAAAACTATTTGCCTTCTGTAAAAATCCGGTTGTCCCGGGATTTTTTAATAAATAAAATGACGGCTTGTTTATTCTTTAAAGCAACAAGAGTTTCATCAGAATTTTATTTTAACTAAATGCTAAGCATCTGGTCCTTATTATAGGTGTAGCTTACAGCATCAATTGTTTTCCCGTTTATATGATCTGATATCGCTGAAATGTACCTCGACACAACTTACTCCGGTAACAGTCTGGTACATTTCGTTTTTACAATAATCCCCAATAGTTTGCGATAGCGTAAAATAAAAAGCTGCACCTTTTACCAGGTACAGCTTTTATCTACTACAGGATGGTTTAGTTCAAAATAATTTTTTCAATCTTGTCCCCGCCCCTGATATCATCAATTACATCCAGGCCTTCTGTAACTTTTCCAAAACAGGTATGTACACCATCTAAATGCGATGTATTATTCCTGCTGTGGCAGATAAAAAATTGTGATCCGCCAGTGTTAGGGCCACGATGCGCCATTGACAGTACACCACGGTCATGGTACTGTTTAGCTGCCTTTGTTTCACACTGAATGCTGTAGCCTGGCCCGCCTGCACCTGTACCATCTGGGCAGCCACCCTGGATCATAAAATCAGGTATCACCCTGTGAAAACTAAGGCCGTTATAAAAACCTTTGTTAACCAGTTTTTTAAAATTTTCCACCGTAATGGGTGTAGCATCATCATACAATTCAAATTTCATCACACCTTTGTTGGTATGTATCTCACCGCTGGTAAGTTGTACGTCACTCATATTGCTTTCGTTTTATTTTGTGCGAAAGTAATACTAATGGACGGTTTGTAAAACCTGGTCAGGATTTCTTTTTCCTCAGGTCAATATTCTGGAAAAAGAAAAACAGCAGTACATTGAAGCTACGATAACGGTTTCCGGATGCCAGCTGCTGAAAAATATTCATATAACCCAGCTGGAGGTTGTTGTGGTTGCCCGTTTGATACTTTACGCCCACGAAAAACCGGTTCTGATCAAAGTAATTGTTTACGATTTCTTTACCGAAGTTCACATGCACTTCATCATTCACAATAAATGACCAGCTGCCGGCATCAGTACCATTTTTATAAAATGGAACTTCATACCAGATATTATAGCGCATCCTGAAATGAAAGCTATACCCGTTGGCAAGGACATCATCATTCAGTACTTTTCTTTTAAATCGCTCTTCCAGCCTAAACCATTGCATCATTTTTTTTCTGCCATATTTTGTGTGCCATTGAATTTGCTGCCAGGGCCGGTGCTCCGGCACAGAAATATTCTTATGGTTATCTGCAGGAAAATCGTTGATATAGGCGTACCCCGCCGTAAGCTTCGTAGCGTCCGACACATAATAAGTAAGTCCAACCCTTATTATTCCCTGCGCTATATCCTTTACGAAATCGTCTTTCGTTCTCACCTGAACTTCAGCCCATATTCCCCACTTATCACTAAAACGTGTTTGATTAAAATAACCTGCCCATATACGGTTAATATGCTCCGTTTGCTTTTGGGCAAATGCATTTTGCAGCAAAAGAAATGCAGTGATAGCAACAATGATCTTACTCATTAAAGCAATTTATTTGATTATCCCTGAATAATAAAATATTGACGCCACGGATGGATTCGAACCACCGTAAAAAGTTTTGCAGACTTTTACCTTTCCTCTCGGCCACGTGGCTGAATTTAAGCGCCCCTGAGAACAGGGGCGCTTCGTAGACTTACGATTGCCTGCCTAAAAAAGCGTTAGGCTGCCGCTATATGAAAAATCTGTATGCTTGAATTACATCACTTATCAGACCGGGCCGGTCAGACAAGTATTGGTGCAAAAATTTAATTAGAAACTATACCGCAAGGTTACCCCGTAGGTTCTTTGATCTCCCAGCACACCTGCATATTGCCCTGCATTGCCGCCGGCAACCAGCAATTGTTCGAAATAATCTTTGTTAAGCAAATTGCGCGCCCATATAAAAGCAGAGAGACCATTAGTAGCCCTGAAACCTATCCTTCCATTCACAAGTGTGTACCCTTCAATATTCAAATATGCTGATGGAGACGCACTGGAAGAGAAAGAAGAACGATAGAAGCCTTCTACTGCTGTAAAGAATTTTCCCGCCTTACCTAAAAACGCTGTTGGGGTCGTGAACTCGCCGCCTAATGACCCTGCCCATTTGGAAATACCTGGAAGTCGTCCGCCTGAAACGTCTTTGAACGCTAACTGCTGGCCATTTTTTGTTGAACCTGTCTCCTCCAGTGGCAATGGCGCATTTGTAAACTTAACATACTTAGCATCTGTATACGCAGCAGCCCCATAAAATGTGAAATACTTGCTGGCCTTTATATTAGCGTCCAATTCAAATCCTTTTACATTTACCTTTTCAGCGTTTGCAATATAACCACGGTTAACACCTAACTGAGGTGATTGTACATTTGTCTGGTAATCCTTTATATCTGTATTGTGGAAGGTAAAGTTCAGCGTAAAGTTATCTATTGGCGTGGTTTTAACACCAACCTGTATGCTCTTAACATCCTCTGGCTTTATTACTGAAAGAGAAGTGTCTGCATTACCGTTAGCAAGGGTAGGTAAACCAGCTACATTAACACCCACAGGTTTAAAGCTGGTAGAATAGCTTGCAAAAGCATTTATTCGCTTATTTGCTTTGTAAGCCACTGTAAGCTGGTAAGTAAAATTTGTTTCATCCGCATCTGCATCATAAGCCTGGTCGCTATATACGCCTTTCTTTATAGCAAGTAATGCTGCGTTATCAGTTTGCAAACCGCCGTATGTTGTTCTCTTATAGCTTACAACCTTCTTGTCATAATTGAAACGTATACCCGGCAAAACGTGCAAACGATCTATTACCTCCCAATCTATGTTGGCAAAAGCTGCTGCACTTTGAGATTTGATAGAGGCCCGGGTGCTGATACCATATCCATCCAAAAGGCCCGGGGTTTTCCAGTTGCTGCTGGTTGAACTTTGTGAAAAACGCCATTGATCTTTACCTGATTCTTCAGTACCAGTAATTTTAACTTCCTGGTCAATAAAGAATAAACCAATTACACCACTTAAACGATTGGAAAATTCTCCTGCATAACGAACCTCCTGCGACCAGTTTTTATGCTTGGCAGGGTTTTGAGATTTTGCCAATGCCTGCAACCCGGTAAAGTCCCTGTCGTTTGACGGATCCCAATTCCAATAACGCCATGCTGTTGTAGACGTTAATATTCCCGGGCCAATTTTGCTGTCAATGTTTAATGATGCACCTCCTAAATCATTACCAGAATTCCATGGAACATCATGATCAATTTTTCTGTCGAATGCATTCCTGCTTGGCAATTGATAATTAAGTGCAGCAATGATTGAATCAAACTGACGGTAACCGGCACGGTTTGTTTTCACAACACCTGCTACTACCTGGGCGTAACCATCAGGGCGCTGGCGGGAATTATCACCACTTAATATAATGGTAGTTTTATCTGAAACTTTATACAATAACTGGCCACGGAAACCAAGATTATTAATGTCATTCGTTTTCTTCAACGTACGGACATTGTCAACTAAACCATCCCGCTGTGTACCGGAAAATGAAAAACGTGCTGCCAGTTTTTTAGTGATGGCTCCTGTTATGGAAGCTTTTGCCTGTATGTAACCATAGTTACCATAACTCACTTCGAAATTACCCCCGTTTTAAAGTTTGGTTTTCGTGTAGTTATACTTATTGCACCGGCGGTAGTATTCTTGCCGTACAATGTTCCCTGGGGCCCACGTAATACTTCAATCTGGTCGATGTCGATAAAATCAAAAGTGGCCGCAGCCGGGCGGGCATAATATACACCATCCACATAGATACCCACACCTGGGTCAAGGCCATCATTGGTAAGCCCAAATGGTGATCCGAGTCCACGAATATTAACACCTGTGTTACGTGGGTTAGATGTATACAACTGCACCGACGGAATTAATTCCTTCACACGGTTAACATTAAATGCGCCAGCATCTTCTACCAATTTACCACCTATCACAGTGATTGGAATGGGAACGTCCTGCAGCACTTCCCTGCGGCGCCTTGACGTGATCACTACTGTATCGTTCTGAAACAGCGATTGTAACTGTATCAGAAAATTATTGTCATTGCTGTTTCTAACAACAAGTTGCCGGGGCGCATAGCCCACAGAAGATATCACCAGGGTAAAAGGAAATTTCTGACTGGTGGTAAGCGAAAAATAACCGGCTGAATCTGTAGCAGTACCTCCGGCAGTACCCTTTATGGATACACTGGCGAAAGGCAATCCATTATTATTGTCATTGGCAATACGGCCGGTGAAAGTTGAAGAAGCTGTTACCTGAGCTATGAGGTACAGGGGCAATAAAAACCCCGGGAGTAAAATACTTCGTTTCATTTTGTTGGTTTATGATTAAATAAATTTGTCTATTATTTTAGTAGACTATTAGACTAAAAAAAGGGGAAGCAAAGGTCAACGGCAGATGCAACAACATCGAACTGGCAATATGGTTTGTGTGATGTATTTAGATTGCATCATTTAGAGTTTGAATGCAAATATAAAGGAATATTTATTAGTCCACCAAATTAATAGGATAATATTTTTAGATTAATTTCCATAAACTTTCAATGGCACAGCAGGCAATGTTTTAATGAACGTACAGAGGCTGGTGAACCAGCATCAACAAGACGAATAAACTTTCACGGGATTATACCAGGACACTGTTTACAACGAAAGATTGAAATCACTAATGCAATAACAACAGCATCTATAAAAGTTTGGCTAAAATTTTAGCACTCCATATTATTACCAGCACACCCAGCAAAATAAAGGATGTTTTTCGTGGAAGCTTGCCCGCCAATTTAGCTGCAAGCGGTGCCGCAACAAAACCGCCTATGATCAAGGCAACGATGGTTTGCAAATGTGTAACACCCAGTAATATAAAAAAAGAG
Organism: Chitinophagaceae bacterium; assembly: GCA_016722465.1. Taxonomy (GTDB): domain Bacteria; phylum Bacteroidota; class Bacteroidia; order Chitinophagales; family Chitinophagaceae; genus Ferruginibacter. The sequence goes on from JADKJC010000001.1 coordinate 310,318, forward strand.
AATGCACTTGCCAGCGTAACAAAAAATTCAGTGAGACTTACTGTACCGATAACAAATCTCGGACTGCGGCCATTGGTGATTAAGGTAGTGGTTACAATAGGCCCCCAGCCGCCACCACCAAAAGAGTCCAAAAATCCTCCTGCCCCCGCAAGAGGAATAAAATTTCTGAATTTCTTTTGCGGATTGAGTTTTCGGAATGCGTTAAATAAAATTTTTACGCCAAGAAACAATGTATAACAAGCCATGATGGGCCGGATATAATTAGAATATTTCTCTCCCAGGAATACCAGTAAAAAAGCACCCGCAATGGCGCCGATCACACCTGGTATCACCAGTGTTTTAAATAATTTTTTATTTACGTTTCCAAACTTATAGTGGCTGTAGCCAGATGCTCCACTGGCAAACATTTCTGCTGTGTGGATGCTGCCACTGATGGCTGCAGGGTTTACGCCTGTTGAAAGCAATATCGATGCACTCGTAACACCGTACCCCATACCGAGGGCGCCATCCACCAGTTGTGCAAGAAAGCCAGCCAAAACCATCCAATGAAAGTTTTTATCCAGTGAATGATAGATATTCACTGCGCTGTCAGATATACTGCCCACCGGGATATATGAAAAAAGCAAATGCCCAACAAGCATTAACGCAAATGCTATCGCAGTGTAAGTAGCAATTTTTTGCCAATGCTTCCGTTCCGGTTTTTCGCTGTCATCTGTATTTGATACCAGGACTTCGGTTAATTTATTCAGCTTCTTTACTTTCTCTTCAAAACTGCCATTGATATTGCTCCTGATCTTCTGAACATTGTCCAGCACATTATCTATCTCATCGGGGATCATATCACTGATCACCTGTTTTATCCGCTTGGCAACAGTGGGAGATTTTCCATTGGTAGATATGGCAATTTTAAGATTACCTTTTTGCACCACAGAGGATAAATAAAAATCACAGAGCTCAGGCTTGTCTGCCACGTTCACCAGTTTACCTTTTTGCCTGGCATCCACACTTACCTGTTCGCTCACAATTTTATCATTCACCGCTGCAATTACAATATCAGCTTCATCAATATCGGAAGATTGATAAGGCCGCTCGATTAATTCAACATTATATTTCTTTGAAAACTGTTTGATCTCTTCGCTGATTGTTGTAGCTACCAGCTTCACTGTGGCTTCGGGCGAATTTAGAAGCAGGGCAGTCAACTTTTCATTTCCTACATACCCACCACCTACGATCAATACCGACAAACGCTCCAGTTTGAGGAACACAGGAAACAACTGGTTGCCTCCACTTGAAGCTGGGTGCGGTTCACTTTTAGGCAACAAAATTTCCTTTTTATCTGTCATTGTTAAAATACCTACCAGTAGCTGGCAGATCCATAAAAAACAAAAATAGGGTTTTCCTACTAAAATAGTGGACTAATAGGATAATATTTTGTCTCACTCCTACAGACCAATGACTACAAACTCACAATCAGGCGGTTTCGTATAAACTTTCTTTTGTTTTGCTGATGGTCTCATCCAGGTCGGCATAGCTGAGTGCATTGTTGAGGAACCAGCTTTCAAATGCGGAAGGGGGAAGATAAATACCCCGTTTTAACATGGCGTGGAAATACTTTTTAAACAGTTCGTTATTGGCAGCAGCGGCTGTAGCAAAATCAGTAACTGCATGATCGCTGAAATGAATACTGATCATAGACCCAAACTGGTTGATGATGTAAGGATGGCCCCAGGCTTTCAATACCTCATCCAAACCATTGCGGAGATAAATGGTCTTAGCTTCCAGTTCTGCATAAATAGCGGGGTTATTTTTTAATTGCGTAAGCATGGTAAAGCCTGCGATCATTGCAATGGGGTTGCCGCTTAAAGTACCTGCCTGGTAAACATTACCCAATGGAGCAATGTGCTGCATAATTTCCCTCTTACCACCAAAAGCGCCTACGGGCATGCCGCCACCGATCACTTTACCATAAGTGACAAGGTCGGCCTTGATGTTTAATTTTTGCTGTGCACCACCTGCTGCCAACCTGAAACCTGTCATCACTTCATCCAGGATAAACACAATGCCCTCTTCATCACAGATCGTTCTTAACCCTTCTAAAAAACCAGGTGCTGGCAATATACATCCCATGTTGCCTGCAACGGGCTCGGTAATGATCGCAGCTATTTCGTCCTTGTGTTCAGCAACTATTTTTTTTACTGCTGCAAGGTCGTTGTATGCGGCGGTCAATGTATCATTGGCTACGCCGGCAGTGATACCTGGTACAGTTTGAATATTAAAAGTAGCCAACCCGCTTCCTGCCTTCACCAAAAAAGAATCAGCATGTCCATGGTAATGGCCTTCAAATTTGAGGATCTTGTTTCTACCGGTATAACCTCTTGCCAAACGAATGGAACTCATACAGGCTTCTGTACCGCTGCTTACCATTCTTACCAGGTCAACATTGGGTACCATGCTGATGATGAGCTCCGCCATTTCAATTTCCAGTTCGGTTGGTGCGCCAAAAGAAGTAGAGCCCAATGCTTTTTCCTGGATGGCTTTTACTACGGGTTCATAAGCATGGCCAAGGATCATTGGCCCCCAGGAAGCGATATAATCGATGTACCTGTTTCCATCTGCGTCAAACAAATAAGCTCCTTTGGCGCTTTTCATAAACACCGGCGTTCCGCCCACACTTTTAAATGCCCTAACGGGAGAGTTTACCCCACCGGGAATTGACTGTTGTGCCCTTTCGAAAAGTTGTTCGCTTTTGGTATACATGGTTGTGAATAGTGAATGGTGAATAGTGAATGGGATGCTTTTACATAAGCCACTCCGCTGTGTATTTTAATATTCTGATTTGCGATTCATGGATTTTCTGTTGAATAATTATGCAGGCAAATAATGAAGTATATTTAACAACAGCATTTGTGTTGCCAAACTAAATTAAGTTGGCGTTCACAGAAGCCATTGACAATTCACTAATCACGACAACAGTTTTACCGCATCCTTAGCAAAATACGTTGCAATCAGATCTGCCCCTGCCCTTTTAAATGAGGTCAGTGTTTCCAGTATCGCTTTGTCTTCGTTGATCCAACCTTTTTCTGCTGCGGCTTTGATCATAGCATACTCACCACTGATATTGTACACACTCACAGGAACAGTTACTGCATTTTTTACTTCTCTTACAATATCCAGGTAAGGCAATCCGGGTTTAACCATTACAATGTCGGCACCTTCTTCCACATCCATCAATGCTTCTTTTATTGCTTCAATGCGGTTGCTGTAATCCATCTGGTAAGTTTTCTTATCTCCAAAGCCAGGGGCAGAATCGAGTGCATCACGAAATGGCCCATAAAAACAAGAGGCATATTTGGCGCTGTAAGCCATAATGCCCGTTTTAGTGAATCCACTTTCTTCCAGTCCTTTGCGAATGGCACCGATGCGGCCATCCATCATATCGCTCGGGGCTACCATGTCTGCACCAGCCTCAGCATGACTGATGCTCATTTTCACCAATGCCTCTACGGTTTCATCATTTACAATTTCTCCATCCTTCACAATACCATCATGGCCGTAGGAAGAATAAGGATCCAGTGCCACATCCGTCATGATATACATTTCCGGCACTGCATCTTTAATGGCTTTAATGCTGCGTTGCATCAGGCCATCTTTGTTCCAGGCTTCTTTTCCTGTATTGTCCTTTAATTCATCTTTTGATTTTACAAAGATCAGGATGCTTTTCAGTCCCATTGCCCACATTTCTTTTACTTCCTTCACCGTTATATCAAGACTGTTCCTGTAATAACCGGGCATGGAGGCAATTTGCGTTTTTACGTTTTCTCCTTCGTCGATAAACAACGGAACGATAAAATCATTGGGTGTAAGTATTGATTCCGCCACCATTGCACGGATGGCTGGTGATTGGCGGAGGATTCTGTTTCTTCTTTGTAAATACATGGTAGATGTATGATTTAGAATGTATGATGTCTGATTCCCTTTGCCATCAAACGTTATTTATTTTTTGACTGGTTCAATTTGGCTTTGCTTGTTTTATCGGTAGCCGCGAAAATGGCTGTTAGTTCATTTGCCTCTCTGATAAGCCTGTCTAATTCTGTTCCGCTTTGCAATCCTGCGTCTTTTACAACTTCTAACCAATAATGGCTTTCATCTGCCTCTTCTAAAACTACTTCAATTTTGTAAACGAAATCCGCAGAAGACTTCGCCCTTACAGATGCCCGGTAGTTTGCACCGACTGAGCCGGCTGATCTGATCAATTGTCTGGCTGTTTCAAAACCTGCTGCGTTTTTCGGAAACTGCTCACACAATCTGATAACATCAACATGAAATTTTTTTGTTCGTTGCTGTAATTCCTTTCTATCCATAAGCATGGTTTTAATACCTAAGGAAATCAGACATCCTGCATCAGCAATCATACATTCAGCAGGTGTTACTCCGCCGGGCCCATTCATCTTTTTCTTCGTCCGTTGTTTCATTCAGCCAGTCCCTTGGATGCAAACAGGCTTCCTGCATTTTATATTCGGCCGTACCAAATGCCGGCTGGTAATTGTATTCAAAACGTACTGTTGGCGGCAGACTCATTAATATACTTTCAATCCTGCCGTTTGTTTTTAATCCGAATAAAGTGCCCCGGTCGTGCACCAGGTTAAACTCTACATATCTTCCTCTCCTTATTTCCTGCCAGTGTTTATTTGCTTCCGTATATGCAGCGTGTTTTCTTTTTTCAACAATTGTAATGTAAGCCTCTGCAAAAGCATTACCGCAGCGGTTGCCAAAATTCATCCAGAAATCAACATCCTGCTTTTCTGTTGCCCGCTGGTAATCGTAAAATATGCCGCCGATTCCCCTGCGCTCTTCATTGCGGTGCCAGTTCACAAAATAGTTATCACAGGTGTTTTTAAAAGTTGGATAAAAGGATGGATCAAACTGGTCGCAAACATTTTTATAGGTTTGATGAAAATGCCTGGCATCTTCCTCAAATAAATAATACGGTGTAAGATCCGTACCGCCACCAAACCAGCGATCGATCACTTCCTCTTTTTCATTGTACAATTCAAACATGCGGTAATTGCAATGTACCGTTGGCACAAAAGGATTCAATGGGTGTATCACCAAACTTAAACCACAGGCAAACCATTTGGCACCGTTGATCTTCAGCTGGGTTTTCATGGCATCCGTTACATCACCGAAAACTATTGATGTATTTACGCCGCCTTTTTCAAACACATTGCCATTGGCAATTACTCTCGTCTTGCCTCCACCGCCTTCTGGCCTATCCCATTTATCTTCAAAAAATATTGCCTTACCATCACAGGCTTCCACTGCAGCACAAATATTGTCCTGCATTTGGTGTATGATTGATATCCAGTGTTCTTTAACAGACATAAATAATTCAAAAGTTAAAAGTCAAAATTAAAAAGTGCTCATTTTGACTTTTGATTTTTTACTTTTTACTTTCATACTCTTTCACCGCATCTACAAATGCCCTCGCATTATCTACCGGTACATTGGGCGTAATACCATGGCCTAAATTGGCAATGTAGTTCTGTACCCCAAATGCATCGATCATTGCCTTCACTTCCTTTTTGATATCCGGAATAGTGCCCAGCAATTTTGCCGGATCAAAGTTACCCTGTATCGTGATCTTATTTTGTGTTAATTCCCTTGCAAACTGTGGCGTAATGCACCAATCGATACCTACACCACTGGCGCTGCTTTCACTGATGTCTTTCAGTGCATACCAGCTTCCTTTCGGAAATAATATTACCGGCACTTCCTCTTTCAATGCATCGGCTATCTGGAATAAATAAGGCTGTGCATACAGCTTAAAATCAGCAGGACTCAATGATCCTGCCCAGCTGTCAAATACCTGCACGGTATCAACACCTGCTTTTGCCTGGTTTTTTAAATAGCTGATGGTGATGTCGGTGATCTTTTGCAATAACTGGTGCGCCAGCGCAGGTTGCGTATAGGCAAATTGTTTTGCTTTGTCCCAGGTTTTGCTGCCCTTGCCTTCTACCATATAACAAAGGATGGTCCATGGTGCGCCAGCAAAACCGATCAATGGTACACGGCCGTTGAGTTCTCTTTTTGTCATAGCCAATGCATCGTACACATACTTCAAACTTTCTTCTGCACCCGTAGTGATCAACGCATCAATATCAGCCTGCGTTTTCATTGTCTTTGGCAATGATGGGCCCTTGCCTTCTTCCATCAATACTTCCACGCCCATGGCCTGTGGTATCACTAAAATATCGCTGAAGATGATTGCCGCATCTACGCCTACCTGATCCACCGGCTGCAATGTTATTTGTGTTGCCAGCTCAGGTGTTTGACAGCGGGTGAAGAAATCATATTTCTCTCTCAGCTTGATGTAGTCGGGTAAATACCTGCCGGCCTGGCGCATCATCCACACGGGTGGACGTTCAACAGGTTCGTGACGCAGGGCTCTTAGTAGTAAATCGTTCTTTAATTGTGTCATGGTTGTGAATAGTGAATTGTGAACTATCAATGGGCTGTTTTTGAATCAATGAGTCCACTTAGCATTTTAAAACAGTTGACCATCATTTCTACCAATTTATTAGAATCATAATTATTTAAATATTCCAAATCTTTTGTAACATCCAACGCTGCATCAATTTCAATGATTGAACCTCGTGAAATTTCAAAATATCTTTTCCTTTCAACTTCAGATCTTCTTGAAGAACCTTCCGCAATATTCAGGTGAACTGATAATGCAGCCCTTCTTATCTGTGAGATCATTCCAAACTTCTCATCAGAAGGCAGGATTTTGGTAAGCTTATAACATTCAAGAACAAATGTTCTTGAAAAAGTATAAATATTCAGTTTTTGGTGATTTAAGGAAAGAAACATAGACTAATTTTTAGTTAAACGTATACCCTAAAATTATCTAATTCATACCTTAATTCATAATACTCCCCATTCACAATTCACTATTGACGATTCACCATTCACCCTTCACGAAAAATACTCTATCATCTTCGCCACCAAATTTTCTTTTCCCGGTTCATCGCTGATGATGATCTTGTTCGTGGTGTATTTCCTGATTTCGTTTGCTGTAGTATTACCAATTGCAAAGAGAATTGTTTTCCCCGGCACTTTATTTTTACTGAAAAAACTCTGCACAGCACTCGGGCTGAAAAACAAAATCCCGAAATACTCCCTGTCAATTTTATGCGGCGTAGCAATAGTCTGGTACACCACAATCTCGTTTACTTCAATATCATGTTGCTTCAATATATCCGGCAACTCATCCCTGCGCTGGTCGCCACAAAAAAAGATCACTTCATCTGTAATGCGGTCTTCTGCGATCAACTCTGCCAATGATGCCGCATCGCTGTCCGTACCTGCAACCTTTTCTTCACCGAAATATGCTTTCACCAATTTTCCGGTGGCAGTACCGATGGAATAAATAGACCAGTCGGGCTGATGCCCGTCTAAAAAAATGGTGACCGCATCCACTGCATTCATGCTGGTAAAAACAACAGTGGCTATTTCTGTAGAAGCCAGTTCAATTTCCTGCTGTACTTCTACCGATAAAATACTTTCTGTATCAATGAATGATTGTTCTGTGATTTCTATTCCAACTGCAGCAGCTTCATCAATGAGTGATGAAGGCAACGGACGTGTACATAATATCGGGATCTTATTTTGCTGCATTGATCCCGTCAATAATTTTTTGCCCGCCGTTTTCTAAAATATGAAGTGCAGCTTTTGTACCGAGGTCGTACCCACTGAATGTATCTGCCTTTTTTTCTATCTCCATTTTTTCTTTTCCGTCTACCGACAATAAACTTCCTCTAAAATTGACTTCTTCATTAGTGATGGTTGCCAATGCGCTGATAGGCGTTGAACAACCACCCATCAATGTCCGTAAAAAATCCCTTTCAATTTTAGTACACAATGCGGTATCACTGTCATTGAAATTTTCGCCTGCATCCAGGCATTCTTCATCCCCTTCCCTGCATACTACCATGATGGCTCCCTGTGCTGGTGCCGGCAACATCCAGTCCAGTTCAATACTGTTTTCCGGGCGCAGGTTGATCCTTTCCAAACCTGCTGCAGCAAAGATGGCCCCATGCCAGTTGCTGGCTGCCACTTTTCTCAAACGGGTATTTACGTTGCCTCTTAAATTTTCCAGTGTATGATTGGGAAAACGGTTGAGCCATTGTGCCTTGCGGCGGATGGAGCTTGTCGCAATAGTCAATTGTGAATCGTGAATTGTGAATGGCTCATTCGAACCAAGCGCTGCAATATTGACGATTGACAATTCACTATTCACAACTCCTGCATCCTTATACACAAACAGATCCTTGTACGACGCTCTCTTCAACACGGCAGCCTGCACAATGCCTTTGGCCAGTTGCGTGGGCACATCTTTCATGGAATGAACGGCAATATCAATTTTATTTGTGAGTAAAGCGATGTCGAGGCTTTTGGTAAAAATGCCCTGCACACCCATTTCATACAGGGGTGTCTGCAGGTCGATATCGCCTTCGCTTTTAATGTAAACCAATTCGGATGGGAAATTGTATTGTGCCAGTAAGTCCTGCACCAACGTAGCCTGCCATACGGCCAACTGGCTTTCCCTTGTACCAATACGTATCACTTTATTCATGCAGGATTAATTTGTGCCTGTAGCAATAAATTCATTAATGGCCTCAAGATAGTAACAACCACGTTGATTTTGTGTACGCATTTTTACCGCCATGCCATTTAATACTTTCTGTATTTTTTCGCCTGAAGAGGTTTCTTTGGCATGGTGTACCTGGCTTGCCGTGTAAGCAATGTACATCTGGCAATTGTTCATTGCCTGCAGTTTGCTTTTTACTTCCTTCAGCATTGGCACATGCTGGCGCATTTGGTGCCATTCAGCAAATTCTGCAATATGGGTAGCTATGATGGATTTAACTTTTGGTATTTCTGCTTTCCTTTTTTCTAAGGTAGCATCTTTGATCTTTGACAACTCATCTACATTTACCAGCGTAATATGCGGTAATTGCTGCGCTGCTTCTTCCACGTTATAAGGTATAGAAAGATCGATGATCAATTTTGTGCTGCTGTTTTCCAGGTGGTCTTTGATGATAATAGGTTCCGCAGAGTTGGTGGCTACTAAAATAATATCTGCCAGTTGTATCTGCTCATCCAGTTGTTCCACCGGTGCATGCATCAAGCCCAGTTCTTCTGCCAGTTCAACCGCTTTGCCTTCGGTACGATTGATGAGCATGATATTTTTTGTATTCAGATAATCCACCAGGTTTTTACAGGTATTGCGGCCAATTTTGCCGGTACCGATCAATAATATTCTTTTCTTACTGATGTGGCTGATCTTTTCTTTGATGTATTGGATGGCAGCAAAAGAAACAGATACTGTTCCGCCGCTCAGTTCGGTTTTGGTCCTGATCTCTTTGGATGTCTGCAACACACCGTTGATCAGGCGTTCCATATAAGCACCTATAAAATCTCTTTCTTTAGAAAATTTAACCGCCTGTTTCAGCTGGCCAACAATTTCATAATCGCCCAGTATTTGAGAATCCAGCCCGGCACCCACTTCAAACAAATGTTCGATGGCTTCGATACCTTTTTTTATATATGCTATTTGGGTGAAAGTTTCCAGCGAACCCTGTGTTTGTGAGCAGAGGAGCTGCATCAGTGTTTCGGCGCTGTCGGTAAAACCATAAATCTCGGTACGGTTACAGGTGGAGATAACGAACAATTCATTCATGCCAACCAGCTTTGCCTGCTCCAGTAAGCAGGCGTACTGCTCATTGTTGATGGCATACTCGCCACGCAATAAAGCATCCGTCTTCTTGTAGTTGATTCCGGCAATAAAAAAATTGGTGATATCTCTTTTGTTGTTGGGCATTTATCTTGTTGTGATCTTGACTTGGCAAAAATAAAACCAGCTTTTTTTTAAAACTAATTTCTGTGTCATCAATCTGTCATTTTGCTGAATGAGGTGAATCACATAAAAATGTGATAAAAGTCATTCCTCATTTTCAATAGACCTGAAACTATTGCTGACATTGAGTTTCATCACTAACTAAAACGGGCAGGGCTATTGTTAATTTTAAAAATACAGAGAAGGTGTTAAGAATATTTTTTTTGCAGTTCGCATTTATCCTGATCATTGAATTCCGTCATACGAAGCGAAGGAGGTATTTTTCTGCAGTATTTATACGTGATTGAAGCAACTTTTATTGAATATAATCGATAATTGATTGCCTCAGCAGGCTCAGAACTCCGTCCTGTACCCTTCTGTTACTGCTAACAGAAAAAGTGACACGCTATATTTTTTCGTTAAATTCATTTGAACTTATTGGTTTTGCCTCCACAGCCGGTGAAAATAAAATAAGCTGCCGGATAAGCGGGTAAATTCAGAAATAAGAATAGGAAGGGGAATGTGCTGTTGCATTTATTTTATACCACCGAATGCTGCAAAGCATAAATTCTTATGTAGAATCTCAACCTTGCTGAAACCAACTCTCTTCATCAGGTCCAGCTGGTAATTGAGTGACCTGGGCGAATCTTCTTTGGCTATATAATCCAGCACTTTTTTACGGTACTCCTTTCCGCCGGTATTTTCGAGGTAGTTGCCGTACTTTTCCCAGGTGTATTTATTGAGCACTTCCGTGTCTTGAGTAATAAGGTCGGAGATCATTAAACAGCCGCCGGGTTTCAGCAACTGGTATAGTTTGGTGAAGGTGGTTTCCCAATCTGCATCGTCCCGTAAATGATGCAGCACTGCTCCTGCTAAAATAATATCAAAATGATTGTTGGGTAATTCAATGCTGCGGATGTCCCCCTGTATGACCTGTACTTTGTTGCTCGTGACCTGGGATACTCTTTCATACGCTTTGTCCAGCATGGGCTTGCTCAAATCAACAAGAGTACAATGGAGGTTGGGGATTTTTGACAGCATCATCAACGTGTAATTACCGGCACCACAGCCAATGTCCAGCAATGTACTGGCGGCAGGAATGATCCTTTTGGCACTTTCAGTAATGAGTTCTAATGAGATGCTGGCATCTATTGTTGACAATTGGCCGGTGTCAAGATTGGAGAATCTCTCTACATCATTATCAAAGCGTTGACGGATTTCTGTGATGGTCGATTTTTGCATTTAGCTATTTGTATTTTTAATCGCTGCGAAACCCGTGACTGAAAAGACTGGCTATGTAAAAACAGGTGATGTTGGGTTGTATAGCCAAACTTGTATAAAACAGCCTTTTACGGGTTGTTAAATTGCCCAAAGTGCCAAAGAATTCCGGAAGGGTCATGCATAAAACATTCTCGGCCCCAATCATATTTTCGAATTCCAGTCAACCTTACACCTTGATATTTAGTTGTAAGATCTAAAGCCGAAAGTTCTTTCCAATGCTGATCAACATCTTCAACCTCTAAAAAAATCATCGAGTTATCTATCCAGTCTTTTACGTAAGCGTTTTGTAAATAAAATCCGGTTTGACCAGTTTTAAATAATGACATAGCATCGGATAACACGATTTCCTGGAAGCCTAAGTCACGGTAAAAATTCCTTGACAGTTCATAATCTTTTGCTCCAATGAATGGCCGGATTGATATGGCTTTATGGTTCATTGCTTTACTTTTTTATGATTCACATTTATAAAGGCACTTGACCTGTGTAAAATCAGCATTTCGTTTGCCTGTAACCACTGTTGAATGAAAAGTTTTACTGAAGGTAAAACAAAAATTGAATGTTCCCTGTTCTGCCATCAACCAAAGCCTGCCATTGACGACTGATGGTAGTACTTGGGTTAAAGCACCGTTTCCCTGGGCGGCAACGCTATCTTAGAATTTCATTTATAATATTTAAATGATGTTGGGTGTGAATTTCCAGAAAATTGATGGTTTGTTTTAGTTTGAGCTTTCCAAAGAATGGATGTTCAAAGTACTTATTCTTATCCAGCGCCTGCAGTTCATCAATTTTGGCCCGGGTCTTCAATAAATGGTTTGTCAAACTTTCAATATCGTATTTCACCTTGGGTTGAACTACTTCCGGCGTTTTTGCTCTGCCCCTTGGAATTTTTTTCATTGTCAATACCACCATTCTAATGAAGTTGAATTTCCATTCATAGTCTTTAGGGTTTGACTTTTCCAAAGCATTCGTAATGCCGGTTAATGTCAACAAGGAATGTTCAATATGCCAACCAACATCAGACTTTGAAACCGCATGATTTATCCTCTCAAAATGAGAGATTTTAGTTTCAATCTGGTTCAGGAGTTTTGTTAATTCACTCATATTATTTATCTGTTTTAATATTATTACATTGTGTTGTTACTGTAACGCTGATAAAGCTGCTGTTATCCCCCACCATAACCTAAAGAGCATGATACAGGCCTGAAATTATACTTCCACTAAGCAAATCATTTAAATATTCGCATCAGTAATTTCTTTCAATTCATCGTCATCGAGGCCTGCTATTGCCAAAACTGAAATGATGAAGTCTGTTTTTCTTGTCGTGTATTCCGCTCTTGTGAATAATAACCTGTTCGTTAATGACTTTTTTAATGCCGAATATTTCATGGCCAGGTCTGCCCTGTTCCGAAGCGTATCTCTAAATAATAAGTGGTTTCGCAATGCCAGGCTGTTGGCAAAACAGACATAAAGATGATGAGGTTGCCACTTTTTTGATGCATGGGTTAAAGGTGTAAATTCAGATGATTGCCTAAAAGCAAAACGCCCGGGTATTCCCAGGTCGCCCTTTGATAGGTACCCAAGCCCCTCAAGTCTTTTCGTTACTTCATTCAGTATTTCGCTTTCCTCGATGATGATATCAATATCCAAAATCGGCTTTGCAAATAGCCCGGGTATTGCCGTACTTCCCACATGTTGAATGCCCACTTCTAATCCTATAAGGTGGTTAAGATATACTTCTCTTATTTTTTCAAATTGAAGTTTCCATTCAGGATCATATGGCACTATCTTTTTTTCATTTTTTCTACCTGTTGGTATGGCTGCAGCATTACGGCCAACATAAAGTGCCTTGTGCAGTTTTGATATTATTAGTTCAGCTGCACAAAACGGATGGTCTTATTTCTATCAAGTTCCCGTGAAACCTTCAAAAACTGGGAAGGTTACACCTGAAACACAGCTCAGTTAGGAAAAGCGGTGATTGCACTTTCGTGAAGTCAAACCTGAGCAAAGCCGCTTTTTATGCTAGCGATTCGAGGGGCTTTTGTCGTCATTAACGAATTCCAAAATGTCACCTGGTTGACAGTCCAACGCTTTACAAATTGCATCTAATGTACTAAAGCGGATTGCTTTGGCTTTACCAGTTTTAAGTATTGAAAGATTTGATAAAGTCAAATCAACCCTTTCTGAGAGCTCATTCAGAGAAATTTTCCGCCGGGCCATCATCACATCTAAGTTTACAATTATAGGCATAAGTTATACGGTTAATTCGTTCTCTGTTTGTATTTCGGTTCCTTTTTTAAAGACCTGTGCAATAAAGTAAATTACACCGGCAAAGAATAATATTTCTCCATAAGCCCAACTTACAGGTACTGCAACATGCTTTTTCATTAACCACTCGCTATAGGCTTGTGCAACAATGGCCAATAACCCTGCCGACAAAGCGATTCTACTAATTTTAATGATGATGTTTTTGATGACTTCACTAAAAGGTTTTTCTATTTTTAATTCCAAAGAAATTTTTACTACCCAATAACCGATATAAGCTTTTAAACCTGTCAAAACAATGAGCATAATAACAATAGTAGAGTAATGGATAATGTCATAATTATAGAGTTCAGATAAGTTTAATCCCATATTTAGATTTTGAGATGCAATAGAATTAATTGCCATACTAACAAAATAAGAATAGAGAATAGTGCCTGTTTTGATACACAGTCCAATAAATATTATCCAGAAGATAACATTCATTGTTTTTAAGATAACTGACGTTCTTGTTGCCATTTGAAATAAATTTAGAGTCAGAATCAAAAATAGTAAATATTTATTGATAAACAATAATCATATATCTTTTATCAAAAAATATTCATTCCCAATCTGACCGGAATTAAGGCTACAGCCTGGGGTGATTTACCCAGTTGTTGCAGGTGGGCAATTGTACCAATTCAGGTTTCAAACGGCGGGCAGTTAAAGTTTTAGTATTTGCCGTGCTTATTACCAATGACCGCTGAATAATAAACATGCGCAAGTATAATCAATACCCCATGGCAATACAATTGAAACAACGGTGATTTTATTCTACTTCCAAACGCTGAGAATAAATCTGCTAACCACCGGCTGCCGGATGAAAATGAAAAACACGGTGAGGCCCCACTCATACTCCCCAAAAGGGAGGTGAAAGAAGCTAAGCTCGTGCCGGATTTGTAATGAACAGCCGGAACAAATGTGCCTTACTGTTTTGCTGCTTACAGCCCCAGCATTCCCCTTCCGGGTTTTTAATTTTACATTCCCATGAACATTTGCCCGGTGTAACGGTTATTTTTGCAAACTCATATAACGTTTATGGCAACCAACAGAGGAATAATTTTAATGAACCTGGGCTCACCAGCCAGCACATCAGTAAAAGATGTACGCAAATACCTGAATGAATTTTTAATGGATGGCCGGGTGATTGACTCGCCTTACCTGCTGCGGTTACTGCTGGTGAAAGGCATCATCGTTCCCTTCAGGGCACCTAAATCGGCAGAGGCTTATGCTACCATCTGGACCAAAGAAGGCTCGCCCCTTGTGGTACTGACAAAACACCTGCAACAGGCATTGCAGCTGCAGGTAGACGAACCGATCGAGATCGCCATGCGCTATGGCAGCCCTTCGCCTGCTGATGCGTTTGACAGTTTATTAAAACAACAACCGGGGCTGGAAGAAGTGCTGGCTGTGCCTTTGTATCCGCACTATGCCATGGCCAGTTACGAAACAGCAGTGGAATATGCAAAGGAAATTCATGTAAAGAATAAATATCCTTTCAAACTGAATTTTATCAAGCCATTTTTTGATGAGGCGGATTATATCAACGCCATGGCGGAGAATATCAAACCTTATTTAACGGAATCACACGACCATATTTTATTCAGCTATCATGGTATACCGGCAAGGCACTTAACAAAGGTGGATCCTACGGGTTGCCATTGTATGAAAGTGAAGGATTGCTGCAATGTACCGAACCCGGCAGCACATGCCGTGTGTTACCGCCACCAGTGTTTTGTTACAACCAAACTGATCGTTGAAAAACTGAATATCCCTGCTGATAAATACAGTATCTCTTTCCAGAGCAGGCTGGGCAAGGGCTGGCTGGAACCGTTTACGGATATCCGCCTGCAGCAAATGCCCAAGGAAGGGATTAAGAAACTGGTGATACTGTCACCGGCTTTTGTGAGTGATTGCCTGGAGACTTTGGAAGAATTGCAGGACAGGGGTAAAGAAGAATTTATGCATGCCGGTGGAGAAAGTTATACAGCAGTGCCTTGCTTGAATACACATCCTTTGTGGGTGAATACGCTGGCAAAGTGGGTGAAGGAAACTTCGGCAGGGAATAAGGAGATGATTTTGAAGTGAATGGTGAATATTCATTTCACGCAAAGGCGCAAAGAAATATAAAAATAAGGTGCAAAGCAAATACACAGCCAGCTTTGCGTTTTTGCTCCTTTGTTCCTTTGGAAGCAATTTTCTAATTTGTGTAATTCTCTTCAATTAGTGTAATCAAATCATACATCACACATCCTAAATCAGACATCTCTCATGGCCTACTACTACGTAAAAGCGCTCCACATCATTTTTATCGTTACCTGGTTTGCTGGTATGTTCTATATAGTTCGGTTGTTTATTTACAATACCGAGGCAAATGAAAAAGAAGGATTAGAAAAAGAAATCCTTCAGAAGCAATTTAATATCATGATCAAAAGGTTGTGGCTGGGCATTACCTGGCCTTCAGCTATACTCACCCTTATTTTTGGTGCATGGATCGTATACCTTACCTGGAGCATGTATTTTACCCCCGTTACACAAAACTGGATATTGATTAAACTAGGGTTCGTAGTGGCATTGTATGCCTATCATTTTACTTTGCAAAAGATGTACAGCGAACAGGCAAAAGGCATCTTCCGTTATTCTTCCAACCAATTGCGGGTGTGGAATGAAGTGGCGACTATTTTACTGATCGCCATTATTATGCTGGCTACAGTTAAAGAAAGTATGAGTTGGGTGTGGGGGGTAATTGGGCTGTTACTTTTTAGTGCAGCGTTGATGAGTGGGATAAAGATTTACAAGATTAGTAGAGATAGAAAGAAGTAAGGTCGTGAATGGTGAATCGTCAATGAGTATCCCAACAATTTCCGATATTTTTTTTCACAGAGGTATTCAGAAATTATACAGCCGCTACATTTATTTCTTCCCCAAAGCTATCGGGATAACTGCATAAGCTGCCTCTTTTGGTTCGGTTACGCCGGAGGCGGAAGACAAAAAATGCGAAGCATATTTTTTGGCAGAAGCAAAAAGGAGCGTTGCAGTTACGCAGCCCGATAGCTATCGGGGTGGTTCTGGAGGTTAAACCAATAAGTTTAAAAATCTTACAAAAAATATAGACTGCATTCCCTTCTCAGGCAATTTAAAATATATTAAATCAAATAGCTTTACTAAACCTTGGATTAGCCGTTTCCTTTTGATTGCGGATGAGCTGCAGGTCAAATGCCTTACAGATATTCCTGATGAAATGAGCACCGAGTTCTGTTACCTGTAAAGTTTCTTCATTCCAGGTGATCAATGCATCTTCTTCCAGGCTTTTCAATTCCGGAAAACTGAACTCCCGCAACAGAGGCAAATGCTCAGGGTTGAATTTGGTAATGCCCCTGCAACTGATATCTAAAATATATTTTTTGAATGCCACATCTTCATCACTTAAAAAATACCCACGCACTACTGGTATCTCATTTTTTTTGATGGCTGCATAATAATCATGAATGGTCTTTACATTCTGTGCATAAGCAACGCTGGCATCACTGATGCTGGATACACCAAGGCCAATCAACAATTTTGTTTGCTGTGTGGTATAGCCCATAAAATTGCGGTGCAACCTTCCCTCCTGCTTGGCAGTGTACATATCACCGGTTGGCAATACAAAATGGTCCATGCCTGCATCAATGTATCCATGTTCTGCAAACAATGTTTTGCCTAATTGGTACAACTTCATTTTTAAATCGGTTGATGGCAGATCGTTCTCATCAAAGAGGCGCTGGCCACGGCTGGTCCAGGGCACATGAGCATAGCTGTAAAAGGCGATGCGGTCGGGTTTCATCTCGATGCATTGCAGGATGGTTCTTGTTAAACTTTCTTCTGTTTGCAATGGCAGGCCATAGATCAAATCAAAATTAACAGAATGAAAACCGATTGCTCTTGCTATATCTGTTGCAGTTTTTACATTTTCTACAGGCTGTATGCGATTGATGATACGCTGCACTTCCGGATCATTGTCCTGCACGCCATAACTTACTCTCCTGAAACCCAGGTTATACAATGTTTGTAAATGTTCTTTTGTAGTATTGTTGGGATGGCCTTCAATACTGAACTCATGTTCGGGATGTATTTTTGATTTGGTAAAAATGATCTCCAGTAATTTCTCCAGGTTCTCGGGTGAAAAGAAAGTTGGCGTACCACCGCCCAAATGCAATTCACGTATAATGGGCGCTTCCTCCATCAGCTCAAGGTAGAGTTCCCATTCCCTTGCCAGTGCAGCCATGTATTCATGCTCCACGCTATGATTGGTAGTGATCTTTTTATTGCAGCCACAATATGTACAAAGTGATTCACAAAAAGGCAGGTGCAGGTAAAGGCTCACGCCATCCTTGCTGTTGCTTAATGCAAACTGTTCGCTGAATACTGTTTTCCATTGTGAAGCATCGATACCGTCTTTCCAGAAAGGTACTGTTGGATAACTGGTGTAGCGGGGAACCGGCACATTGTATTTATTGAGCAGCGTAGAAGGAATATTCATGTTACAAAATTAGCTTTTATCACAATGAAGCCGGCTGATGGAAGTCATTTTGAAAATTGACTGTTCTCAGGTTGCGGTGCCCTGCACGTAATCATCATCCGAAGGAAAACTATAGGAATGCGATGACTGCCCTTAGAAGTGCAGTTAAATAGTTGAAACAAACCGGTGAATAAATCATGGCTGAACACATATCTTAAAAATGTATATTTAAAGCTAAAAATCAATGTTGAAGATGAAAAAAGCATGGCTACTTTTTATTACTGCAAGTATACTAACAAACATCAGCGTTGGACAATCTGTAGGCATCGGCACCAGCACACCCAGCGCTTCTGCACAGCTGGATATAAGCAGTACATCCAAAGGAATATTGGTTCCCAGGATGACGCAGGCACAACGAAACCTTATTGCTGCCCCGGCAAATGCATTGCTGGTTTACCAAACAGACAATACGCCCGGGTTTTATTATTACACCGGAACGGCATGGGCGGCCATTACCAACAGCGGTTCGCTTAACGGGTGGAACACTACCGGTAATGCAGGTACGAACAGTAATAACTTTATCGGGACAACGGATAATGCACCCATTCGCTTTAAACAAAACAATCAGCCGGCAGGTATTATTGATTCCGTTACTTCAAATGCAATGATCGGCTACGGCACAGGAAAATTCAACAGCGGTAATGGCAATACTGCATTGGGCAATATGGCTCTCAACAGCAACCTAACAGGATACAGCAATGTAGCAGCAGGACTTAATGCGCTCTATTCAAATATATCCGGCCACAGCAATGTAGCCATCGGGCCCGGAGCCCAATACAACAATACAAACGTAAGTAATATTGTTGCCGTTGGCAGGCCTGCTTAATAACCGGCAATGTGGCTGTTGGTTCAAAAGCGCTTTATAACAATACAGCAGGTATTGGTAATACGGCCATGGGTTACCAGTCTTTATACTCCAATATCAGCAACAATTTTAATTCTGCGTATGGCTATGCTGCATTGGCCAATAACAATGCAGGTAACAGCAACTAGCAATTGGAGTAAAGCATTATTCCTAATGCAACAGGCAGTAATCTTGTAGCTATGGCGTAGTGCATTAATGAAAAATAATGGTAGTAATGCGAATACAGCAGTTGGTTCAAAGGCATTAGTAAATAATACTTCGGGATACTCCAACACAGCAGTTGGGTGGCATGCTTTGTCAGAAAACATCGATGGATATGAAAATAATGCCTTTGGCTCGCTGGCTTTACTTGACAATTCCACAGGATACGACAACTCGGCATTTGGCTTCACCCTTTATGGCATAACACCACAGGATACAATAATCATGGGCAACTACGCTTTATCAGCTAACACCGAAGGTTTCAACAACACGGCCCATGGAGTAGCTTCATTGAACAGCAATAGTACAGGGTTCAGTAATACGGCCCTGGGTACATTCGCTATGAATAACAACAACACAGGCTATTTAAATACAGCAACCGGCGATAGTTCAATGTACAGCAATACTACCGGGGTATATAATACTGCCAACGGCTATGCAAGCCTTTCAGGAAATACCATCGGCACCCGTAACACCGCCATGGGCATTAATGCCATGAATGGGAATGTAGATGGCATTGGCAATACAGGCATTGGCACCAATGCACTGGTAACAAATGTCAATGGTGATAATAACACGCCTGGCCGACAGGCATGGCTTCACAATTTACCACGCCAGCTGGTTAGCCATCGAAACGCCAGCAACAAAGTGGGGCGTCTGTGGGGCGGCAAAGCGCCCCGGTGGGTCGCCGGCCCGGTAAAAGCCGTACAGGACCACAGGCAACAATTGAAGCGCTTAAAAAAAGGATTGAAATGCTGGAAGGGAAAAAGCAATAGTATAATTACACCAGCTGCCGCCGCATCACAAAATCACCAAAGCGTTCTTTGCTGTAACGTTCATTCTTATATAAAGCAAACAACCCATCGAGTGTGGTAAGTATGCTTGCTTCGTCCAATGATTCTTTATAAATTTTATTCAACCGCTGCCCCTGGTGATCGCCACCAATGTGCAGGTTGTACAAACCCGGTGCCGTGCCTACAAAACCGATCTCAGCTGCATAAGGCCTTGCACAGCCATTAGGGCAGCCCGTCATTCTGAGGATGATATTTTCATTGTCCAACCCATACTTTGTAAGCAATGGTTTGATCTTACCCAGCAGTGTGGGAATATAACGTTGTGCTTCTGCCAACGCCAGCGGACAAGTAGGCAGCGCCACACAGGCAATGGAATTTTTCCTGATCAAAGAAGTGGCTTCTGTCTGTGCCGAAATTTTAAATGCATCCAATATTGTTTGTATGGCAGCTTTATCTTCTTCTTTCACATCTGCAATGATCACATTCTGGCTGGCAGTGAAAAGAAAACTGGTGAGCCCTGTTTTTGCCACTTCAAGCAACGCCGTTTTCAATGCCGTTTTCTCATCATCCAGTACACGGCCGTTTTCAGCATATGCAGTATAATACCACAATTTATTTTCTCCCTGGTGCCAGCCATAATAATCGCCTCTATCAGTGAATTCAAATGGCTTGATCGCCTGCAAGGGGAAGCCGCAACGTTTCTCTACTTCCGCTTTAAAATTATCAACCCCCATATTGTCAACCGTATATTTCAACCTCGCCAGTTTTCTGTCACTTCGGTTTCCATAATCCCGTTGTGTAGTCACTACTTCATACACCACATCCAGTACATTTTCCTTGCTGACAAAACCAATTACCGTTCCCAGCCTTGCATAAGTTGCTGCATTACCATGGGTGGTTGACAATCCGCCACCCACTGCAATATTAAATCCGAGCAATTGATTGTTTTCAATGATAGCAACCAGGCCAAGGTCATTGGTAAAAACATCACTATCGTTATTGGGCGGAATGGCAATACCGATCTTAAATTTCCTTGGCAGGTACCTGTCCTGGTACAATGGGTCTTCCTCTTCTTTTTTATCAACGATCTTTTCTTCATCCAGCCATATCTCGTAGTAAGCTTTTGTCTTCGGCATCAGCAGTTCACTGATCTTATTGGCATAAGAAAATACTTCTGCATGAATCGCTGATTGTTTTGGATGCGATGCACAAGTAACATTCCTGTTGATATCTCCGCAGGTAGCAATGGAATCTAATTTGGCAGCATTGAATGCCTGTATGGTTGGTTTGATATCAGATTTTACAATGCCATGCAACTGTACGGTTTGCCTCGTAGTTATTTTTATGACACCTGTCGAATGTTCATTCGCCACTTCATTCAGGTCGATCCAGTTTTGTGCCGACAATGCCCCACCCGGCAAACGCAGGCGGATCATATAACTGTACAAACGCTCTAATTTCTTTTCGGCTCTTTCTTCTCTCCTGTCACGATCATCCTGCATATACATACCATGGAATTTGATCACCGCCTGGTCATCCTCACGGATCGCCCCTGTGATCTCATCCTGCAAACTTTCTTTGATGCTGCCCCGTAAACCATCACTCGCCGTTTTTACTTTTTCAATGGCCGATAATGGCTGTGGCTTTTTATTTTGTTCTGACATTCGTAAATTGTTTTTTGCGATGGGTTTCATCCACCGCTATTGATATTACGCCCCTCCGGGGCTCGGGGTATATTTAAGATTCCAGTTTTTCATTTGGTCTCTAGTTAATGGTAACTCCCACACTTTGCTGTTCAGCTAACACTTCAAACTATTGAACTCTTCTTAAGCCCCTCCTTTGGAGGGGCTGGGGGAGGCCATTAATACACATCTTTCTCATACCTGCCTTCCTTCTCCATTTCTTCCAAATAGTGCATTGCCTGTTCCGCAGTTTTATTTCCCTGCTGCTGTATGATATGCAGCAATGCTTTTTCTACATCATGGCTCATCGGTTCTTTTTTACCACATACAAAAAACGATGCACCGTCTTCCAGCCATTGATATATTGCTGGAGCATTTTCCAGCATCTTATGCTGCACATATATCTTCTCCTGCTGATCTCTCGAAAAAGCCAGGCTCACGTTGGTCAGTACCCCGGTTTCATACCAGTTCTGAATTTCTGTCTGATATAAAAAATCAGTGGTAAATTTCTGCTCACCAAAGAACAGCCAGTTCCTGCCCCTGGCACCTGTAGCATCCCTTTCTGCAAGGAAGGAACGGAATGCAGCAATGCCCGTACCCGGGCCAACCATAATGATATCTTTATTCTCTGCCGGCAACCTGAAACGTTTGTTGGGTTGTACAAAAAAGGTTTGTTGTTTTCCCGTTTTAAACTGGCGCAGGTAATCCGAGCAAAGGCCAATCAGTCTTTTTCCTTCTGATTCATACACATCTTTCACAACCAAAATATGTACTTCGCCTTCATGTGCTGTTGGTGAAGATGCGATGGTGTACAACCTTGGTGAGATCGCATTTAATCCCACCAGAATCTCTTCAAACTGTGCTACATTCTTTACAGGATATTTTTTTAATAACTCCAGTAAGTCTGCACGGCCGGCAGGTATTGTATGGCCTGTTGCAGTTGAATAGTGCTGTACCAATCGTTCAGTTAAATAAACAATGTTGATCTTTCTTTTCAGCAATTCATACACGGTTATTCTTTCCTTCTTGTATTCAATAGATTTATTGCCATCCGCATTCACTACCTGTATAATATCAGTCACCACCTGCGAATCATTCTCCGGAACGATCCCTATTGAATCGCCACACTGGTATTCCAGGTTTTCTGCCACCAGTTCAACGTGAAAGGTTTCCTTGTTGGAACCACGGTCATTCAGATTGATATGTGTAAGCACCGTACCGGTATAAGATTGCTTGCCTGCTTTTTAGCAACAGGCGCCGCAGTTACTGATGAAGTAGCAACATCTTTTGTAAGCGTTAATTTTTTTGAGCACGGTACTAAACCAGGGCATTGGCATCATCATCATAGTCCACATCACATTTTTGTATGGGTGCAATCCGCTCCCACCCAGTTTATTCAGCTGCTCATCCACTTCTTCCCCTGTTTTGCAAAACAAAGGATAGGAAGTGTCGCCCAATGCCAGTACACTGTATTTGAGTTTTTCCAGCTTAAATCCATTGTTATGAATATGGTCGTAGAATTTCTTTGCTGCTATCGGCGGCTCTCCTTCACCGTGAGTACTAACAACCGCCAGTAAATATTCTTCCCTTTGCCAGGTCGGTAAGGCGGTACTGGTCCATGCCAATTACTTTGGCATGAATGCGGTTTTGTTTTGCCTTTGCAGCAAAATCAGTTGCCAGTCTTTTTGAATTGCCGGTTTCGGTGCCATACACAATGGTGATCTTACTCACTGCAGCGCTTGCCGCTTCAACCTGTTTGCCAGTATTATTTTGCAGCACCCCATTCAAATACCCATTCATCCAGATCAGTTCTTCTTTTGAAGCACTGTTGATCAGGTCGAGTAAAATTTTGAATTTGTTTTCCCCCAGCATTGATTCTTTCTTTAAAAATGTAATTATTTATGTTGGTTGTTGATGGATGCATTCACCGTTTCATTGATCAGCTGCTCAAACTGTACATCTTCCATTGGTTTGAAATATTCGCCGCTCAAAGGCGTTTTTCATGCAGCGCCACTACCCTGCCGATCATTACCAGCGTAGGCGAAGCAAATGTCTTTCCGGAAAGCATTGCCGCATATTCATCCAGGTCACAAACATGTACCTGCTGCATTGGAGTAGTGGCCTGCTCTATCACTGCCAGTAATTTATCACTGGCAATTTCATTCTTCAATAAATTTTCCACCACGCCATCCAGTGTTTCAGACGACATATAAAAAACCAACGTATCATCTGTTTGTGCCAGCTCTTTCCAGTAGGCAGCTGTTACTACATCACTTTTATAAAGTAAGTAACCGCACGGCAGGAATAACCTCTTGCGGTTAATGGAATACCGTATAAGCTGCCGCACCATTGCTGCAGAAACGCCGGAATTATTTCATAAGGAATATTATGAGCCACTACTGCTTCCAGTTCATCCAGTACATTGGAGAACAGCGACACATCGCCTCCTTTCAAACGCACTACCAGCTTTCCTTCCAGGGCAAACTGCACAATCAGTTCATTGATACTTTTCTGTGGTGTACTAAATCCGCCTGCATTGCTTGCCTACATAAATGATTTCTGCATTGGCATTTACATGTGCCCGGAGTATCTCTTTGCTCACCAGCCTGTCAGTTAACACAACATCCGCCTGGTGCAGGTAACGAACAGCTTTCAACGTGATGAGTTCGGGGTCACCGCAACCGGCACCCGCCAATATCACTTTCCTATTTGTTGTTTTCCCTGCATCATAAGTCTACTTTTTAGTAGAATAAATTATTAGAAAAAAAGGCAGCATGATGAGTGCCACCTGTTTTATTTAAGCAAACAAACCTTCTATTGATAAATATCTTTCGCCGGTATCGTAGTTATAAGTCAATACCCTTGAGCCTGCAGGAATTTCTGCCAGCTTCTTTGCAACAGCAGCTAGCGATGCACCGGTTGAAATACCAGCCAGTATGCCTTCTTCCTTTGCAATACGCTGTGCATATTTAAACGCATCATCTTTGCTTACAGTGATCACGCCATCCAAAATATCCCCTGTTTAAAACTGCCGGAACAAAGCCGGCGCCAATACCCTGTATCGGGTGAGGACCGGGAGCTCCGCCGCTTAACACTGGTGATAATTCCGGCTCCACTGCAAACACTTTCAGGTTAGGGAATTTAGCTTTTAATATTTCTGCCACACCGGTAATATGCCCGCCGGTGCCAACGCCTGTGATCAAATAATCCAGCCCTTCCGGAAAATCATTCCAGTATTTCCTGTGCACTTGTTTTCCTGTGTATCTCCACGTTGGCAGGGTTATCAAACTGCGGCATCCATGCACCCGGCGTTGATGCGGTTAACTCAATTGCTTTTTCAATGGCACCTTTCATTCCTTTTCCTTGGTGTTAATACAAATTCAGCACCATAGATCGCCATCAATCTTCTTCTTTCTATGCTCATGCTCTCTGGCATTTCCAAAATAATTTTATATCCTTTTACAGCTGCTACCAGTCAGGCCAATGCCGGTATTACCGGATGTGGGTTCAATGATCACGCTGTCTTTATTCAGCAAACCTTTTTGCTCCGCATCTTCAATCATCGCCAACGCAATACGGTCTTTGATGCTTGCACCAGGATTATTTCTTTCCAGTTTGATCCATACTTCATGTGTATCACCATACAATTTATTAATACGTATGCGGCGTGTTGCCGATCGTTGCTAAAATGTTGTTTGCTTTCATGATGTATATTTTTATTTTTTGTAATCGTCATTTGTTCGCTGCGCAACTTCATTGGCGTCTCACTCTTGTACTATATTTCTCTATTCATCTTTTACAATGGGTTTCACCCATTGCTACCAATCTGCCGCCCTCCAGGGCTGTGCGTATCAAACTTCATAGCTGTTTCATACTCAGCAAAAGCCTGTTCCAAAAAGGCTAAATCATATTCACCTATCAATCATAAAAATCTCCGTCTATATCACAAAATTCAGTACATCCGGCAACGGGTTTTTATCCCTGATAGATACTTCACTTTTATGATACACGATTGAACTGGGTAATACACTGTTCGTGAGCCAGACATTACCACCAATCACACTGTCTTTGCCAATCACTGTATCGCCACCCAATATGGTAGCGCCTGAATAGATCACCACATTGTCCTCAATGGTTGGGTGCCGTTTTGATTTTGCCTCGCCTTTGTTCACACTCAATGCGCCCATGTAACGCCCTGGTATTTTTACATTGTTACCGATCACCGTTGTTTCACCAATCACAATGCCGGTACCATGATCAATAAAAAACGATTCGCCAATTTTAGCGCCGGGATGAATATCAATACCCGTTTTACCATGTGCATATTCTGCAAATACCCTTGGTAAAATTTTAACTCCTGGTCCCACAACTGGTGTGAGAAACGGTATACTGCTGTTGCGTAAAAAGGGATATGCTACCAGTACTTCTTCTATTGATTCTGCCGCCGGGTCAAACTGAATAATGGCAGCAGCATCTTTCAACAACGCATCATATATCTCGGGCACTTCATCAAAAAATCTATTAGTTATCTCCTGCGTTTTATTACCATCACCTACCACATCATATATCAATGTTGACAAATGACTTTTGTAAGACTCAAGCTCCTTCGACAATTCGTATTCAGATAATTTCTTTTGACGCTCCGGTATAAACAGGAATTCAAAAAAACCATCAATGAATTCTGATGCCAATGCTTTATCAGGGAAGGTCTTACTCGACTTCTGGTGCTGCTGGTATAATCTGTTGATAAATCTTTGGACATTGTTTCGCAATTTTACTTTAATGCTGTTATTTTATTTTAGTGAATGGTCAATTGTGAATCGTCAATAGTAATTAACAAAATAAGTGCTACCATGGATTTGATTACAGTGAGTCCCCATTGACCATTCACGATTATGCTATCATACAGGCCCCTACCGTTACATTACTCGTTTCATCAATCAGTATCGCCCCGCCATTTACCCTCATATTTTTATGTGAATCCAAAAAAGGGTATCGGTGATGCCGTGTTTATAGTCCTCTTACCACATCATTCAGCAAAGCCTGCTCCGGTGCCGGCTCCTGCTCCAGTGAATTTCGTTTTAATTTGTAAGCGATCTCTTTGATCACTGCTTTTACTACGGCTGTTGATCTGCAATAAATATTTACTTCCTGCCGCCAATGGTTTGTTACCCATCCAGCACAACAAAGCTTCCACTTCATTTTCCACTACTGGCTGGTTGTTACTGTGTACGATCATCTCCCCTACTGATGTCAATATCATCTGCCAGGTGAAGCACTACGCTTTGCGTGCAAATGCTTCTTCTACTTCTTTAGCACCAACTTCAATTACACTTACGGTACTGGTTGCCCGGAAGGCAATACAGCTACCTATGGCCCCTTTTATACACACCGCTGATGATCTTGCCTGCATAGCCACGGTAATCGTGGAGTTCTTCTGTTTGCGGGCGGATCACATACCGCACCGGGAATCTTGCATCTGTTAAAATTAATATCATCGGCAACCTCTACGTTCTCTAAAATATGCAATAGTGATTCGCCCTCATACCATAGAAAGCTATCCGACTTCTCTACAATATTATCGCCGTTGATGGCACTGATCGGGATATAAGTGATGTCTTTCAGTCCCAGCTTTGCGGCTACTTCAGCAAATCAATCACAATATTACTGTATACATCCTGCGAATTATCCAACAGGTCCATCTTATTGATTGCAACTACAGCCATGCGGAATATTGAGTAGTGATGCAATGATGGAATGCCTTCTTGTTTGCTCCACTACACATGACGGGCATCTATCAAAAATAATACCGAGGTCTGCATTGAAGCCCGGTTACCATGTTACGTGTATTGAATGACTCGAGTGCATCTGCAATAATGAACTTGCGCTTTGGTGTGCTGAAATATTTATAGCCACATCAATCGTAATGCCCTGCGCTCTTTCAGCTCTTAAACCATCGTTAACAATGCCAGGTCAATCTCGCCATCCTCCCTGTTCTTTGTTTGTTTTCTATAGCAGCAATTGATCGATCATGATAGACTTGCTGTCGTACAACAAACGGCCAATCAAAGTACTTTTACCATCATCAACACTGCCTGCGGTTATAAATCTCAATAAGTCCATTTTATTATTTTAAATTTTGAATTTTAATTTTAAATGACACTCAATTCAACATTTAAAATTCAACATTTAACATAGTTAGAAATAACCCTCCCTTCTTCCTGTCTTCCACGGCTGCTTCCTCACCTTATCATCAATTCTTGTTTCGCCGTTCACTTGTTTTGGTTGCAATAATTTCTTTGATAATGTCATCAATATTGGATGCTCCTGATTCCACTGCAGCGTACAGGTCATATCTCCCTGTTCTGTATCTAACTTTCTTTTTGCTGATCACATCTGTTTCATCGATCCTTATAAATTCAGATGTAGCTACCAGCTGCCCTTCATACTCCAGCACTTCCCTTTCATGGGAAAAAAATAGAGAAGGCAATTCGATATTGTGCCTGCGGATATAATTCCATACATCCAGCTCTGTCCAGTTACTGATAGGAAACACCCGAACATTTTCTCCTTTGAATCCGTCCGTTATCAGTATTCCACAATTCGGTCTTTGCAATTTGGGATCCCATTGGCTCAAACTCATCCCGTACAGAAAAATCCTTTCCTTTGCCCTTGCCTTTTCTTTCCATCACGCCGTGTACCACCTTGCATGCATCAAACTTAAATTCTTTAATGGTATCCAATAAAGTAAAAGTTTGCAATGCATTGCGGCTGGAAATTTCCCCTTCTGCTCTGTAAGGCCTTTTCTTTGATCGTATTTTCTACTTTTCTTACAATAAGTTTTTCATCAATTGAATCAGCCAGGGTAATCACGAAAGTCCAGCGCTTCCTGGAAATTGCTGCCCGTATCAATATGTCCAGAGGAAAAGGGAATTTCCGGGACGGAATGCCTTTAATGCCGGTGTACCATCACAATTGAGTCCTTACCCCCGAAAACAATAAGGCTGGTTTTTCAAACTGGCCAGCCACTTCCCTCATGATGTGTATCGATTCCGACTCAAGTTGATCTAAGTAATCTCCCCAAGTGCTGTTATTATTGCTAATTGCCATTTTTGTTTGTTTATTAACTGTGAATCGCTGTTGATATTGTACCATTCTGAATATTTAGAATTTGTCTAAAGAAGTACTATTGGGCATCTTCATGCACATGCAGCCCACATTCCTTTTACTGGCATCCTCCCACCACCAGCGGCCTGCCCTGAAATCTTCCCCCGGCCTTACAGCTCTAGTACAGGGAGCACAACCAATACTTACAAAACCCTTTATCATGCAATGGATTGTAGGAATGCGGTTTGGGCTATATACTGTTTTACTTCTTCTGTTGTCCAATGCAAAATGGGGTGATACTTGATCACTTGGTTACTTTCATCCCACTCCACTACGGGAAGATCTTTTCTATCGCCGGAATGTTCTGCCTTATGCCCGTTATCCAGATTGCATTGCCGGCCAATGCCCTCTTCAATGGCTCTACTTTTCTTATATAACAACAAGCCTTCCTGTTGTCTACCGATTCATAAAATGAGTTAGGCCCTTTGGCTGCTACAAAGTCCTGCAGTGGTCCTGGTTTGGATAATAGGCTTTTACCTGTGTATTATAAGTGGCATTGGTGCTGCCCCAAACTGAATAGGTTTCTGCAAACAGGCGACCTGTATCGAGTGTAAAAATTTTGATGGGTAGCTGGTTGCTTACTATTTCATGCGTTACCACCTGGTCCTCATAACTAAAGCTGGTAGAAAAGGTAACTTGTTCCCGGATAGGTCTCAGTCAGCAATTTCAAAATGCAGAAGTGCTTAGTCTACCCGACTGGTGGGTAAAAAATTAACAGTATTTTGCCGAGCTTGGGTCATTTATTCTAAAAATTAAATGGAAAAATCAGGAGGTTGTATGCAGGAAGAGAATATCAACAACAACGCTGTTTAATACAACAACAATGCTGTTTGCACATTGGAATATTGCAGGTGAAATAAAACATACTAGCGGTTAAGTCTACTTAATTGATAGACAAATATAGTGTCTATAACCGGATTGGTAAAATATTTTTCTGTTCTAACAAACTGCTTGATCAATCACAGTATAGGGCCGGAGGAAAAAGAATGACCGATAAGATTGAGAATATTAGCTGTGCTTAGTATATTTACTTCTTTTCAATCAAGCAATATGACCAGAGAAGAAAAATTTATGGAGGAAGCCATTGCCCTATCGCAAAACGGCATGGACAATAATGAAGGTGGGCCATTTGGCTGCATCATAGTAAGGGTGATGAGATCGTTGGAAGGCAACAATAAAGTAAGCTCTACCAACGACCCTACTGCTCCCATGCAGAAGTTACTGCCATCAGGGATGCCTGTAATAATCTCCATACATTCCAGTTATCAGATTGTGAAATATATACTTCCTGTGAACCCTGCCCAATGTGCCTGGGTGCCATTTACTGGGCCAGGCCCAAAGTAGTTTATTTTGCCAATAACCGCCAGGACGCTGCCGATATTGGCTTTGACGATTCCATGATCTATGATGAAATGAATGCGTCCCTGGAAGAAAGGAAAATCCCCATCATATCACTGGGTAGGGAAAATGCGCTGAAAGTATTTCATCTGTGGAAACATAAAGATGATAAAACATTGTATTAATCCATAACGATCCGCCGTGTCCCCTGACCCCATAAAAAAAGCCAGCACTATTGATCGGGTTATTTGCAGAAAGTTAACTGTCAATGACCTGGAGCCCTTATTAGATTACCTGCAGCAGTTAAGTAATGAATCAAAAGCCGTTTTGGGCCACATCCTTTTAACAGGAATGCTGTTGTTGACTTCTATCAATACAATGCTGGGCTTACAGGCTATGTTGCAATAGATATAACCCAACAGGAGATCATTGCTTATGCGATCATTAAAACAGGCATTTTACAACATGAATATGATCGACTGGTAAAATATGGATCCGGCAATATCAATAGCCATTGCTGCTCTTTTGCACCCTCTGTCGCCGACAAATGGCAAAGCAGAGGCATTGGAAAAATGCTTTTCAGTTATATTCTTAATGATCTATACACCGGTAATATTAAACAGGTTATTTTATGGGGCGGAGTACAGGCCAGCAATGAAAAGGCCGTTAATTTTTACCGGAAGCTGGGCTTTCAAACAATGGGATCGTTTGAATACAATGGTGCTAATTTTGATATGTTGCTGGAGATAGGATAAACTTACGCTTCCAGTACAGGTGCAATTAAATCTTCTCAGTACTGCAAGAATTGATCCGCTGATTTATCGGGGAAATTACAATACCAATACTTTGATTACAGTTATATTTCCGGTGATGTCTGTTACTTCAACCTGGTAATTGCCACTGATCATTGTTGAAGCAGGATGAATGGCCTTGGTAGAAGTACCACCTGCATGATTGATCAGCTCTTTACACATTACCTGTCCATTGTTATTGATCAACCTTACGGTATAAATACCTGCAGGGAGATTACTCATTTGTAACCCGATATTACCATCTGTAGATGGGTTTGGATAAACCGTGAAGCCTGTCTTACCTTTTACTGAAGCTACTTTCACAATGCGGCTGTATTCGTAAGTACCACGGTTGCTGATGCTTTTAATACGGTAAAAATTATCCCCATTTACAGGGTATGCATCCAGCCAGTTATAAGTTGCACTGCCAGCAGCGGCGGCACCGATCTTTGTAAAAGTCGTGCCGTTGGTTGAACGCTCCACCTCATAACTACTAATATTAATCTCATGTTCTACATCCCATTCTACCTCATTTCCAT
Organism: Chitinophagaceae bacterium; assembly: GCA_016722465.1. Taxonomy (GTDB): domain Bacteria; phylum Bacteroidota; class Bacteroidia; order Chitinophagales; family Chitinophagaceae; genus Ferruginibacter. The sequence continues at coordinate 341,730 of JADKJC010000001.1, forward strand.
TTACTTTTTTTGTGGCTGTAATACTGGTGAATGTAACCGGTAATGGCCGCAGGTTTTTGAACACAATGCGGAACCTGTTGGCAATGGCAGAAGCAGCATCGCTGGTCACAGAAAAATCTGTAGTGGTAGTTCCTGTCATGTTAAGTGCTACCGATGTATTCAGGTACCTGTCTTCAAGAAAACCAGTAATGCTGTTATCAAAGTTTTCTGCAATCAATTCCAACCGGTAAGATTGCAGCTTAATTTTTTTCATATTGAAGAATACCGTGTCGGTTGCTGTTACCGAAGGCCTTGCATCTACTACCAGTGTTTGAGCATTATTCAATATTCCAAAATTGTCACCAAAATTATTGGCCTTTACTGCATCCTTTTCATCAATGGCATTTGAGTAATCATCACTGAATACAGCAACGGTTGCATCAGCTATATTGGCTACACCCGTGTTGGTATTGTACAAATTGGCGGTAATGGAAGATTTAACAGCATTGGTACCTGAAGGCCTTAATACCAGCCTGCTTCCGGTTTGCTTACTGCTTTCACTAAGGATTACACTACCACTTCCGGTAGTTGAATGCACCATAAATGCCTGGCCTGATTCGATCCTTGTATTGGGTACACCTACAGCATAGCTTCCACCTCCCGGCACGGGCACCCATGGTGTTGCCGTAGAAGCACTGAATGTAACCCAGCCTCCCAGGCCCAGAGCGCCTGGTATTTTAGGATCCCAGACTGAGAAGGACTGATCAATATTTGATTTGGTTAACGCAGTAAAATCAATGGCGGCAGCATAATTATTTCCGATGGCAGCAAACTGGCCGGCGGTTGTTACCGGAACGGCAGGTAAATCTCCCTGGAATAAAACACCTTTTGTACGCAGCAAAACAGCAGTGGGTGGAGTACCTACCGCTGGTGTTACACTCCTGTCTCCACGTGAAAAAAGCATATAGGCTTTGTTAGCGCCTGCAACAGCAATTTGCGAGCTGGTATTAGGAAAGCCCTGCCATCCGTTTAAAGTGGCATTATAAATCAGTAAAGAGTTACCGGGAGTATAAAAATCAAAGCCATCCGCTGCCCATGTTCCGGCATTGGAAGTGATGTTTGTACCATAGCCTGTTCCGGGGTTTACACCTGCAGCCTGGTTTTCCTGCCATGATTGTTTGATGGTTTGTCCAACAGTTGGGGCTGCCAGAAACCTCCAGGCCCTTACACTAGGCAAAAATCTTTCTATGGTAACATCTCCATTAATGTAGTTTCCTCCAACAGCACCTTGTGCCACCCTGGCTGTTCCATTTATATTTGATTTCAATGTAAGGTTGCCACTGGTGGTTAATACAGAGCTGCCGGCAACAGAAACGGTTCCTTCATTGCCCGGCAATGTGCCTCCGGTTATATCCAGTGTTGTTCCCAATGTGGCGGTTGCACTACCCATCAACGAAAGGTTTTTTAATATACGTTTACCGGTGGTGAAATTAACTGTACCTGCTGTTCCTCCCAAACTAAGGCTGGATGTATTGGAGCCACTTAAAGTACCCAGGCCACTGATACTACCGTTGATGGTTAATGTATTTCCGTTGATATCAAGAATGGAAGTGCCGGTACCTGTGATGAGATCACCGGTCAAAGGCGTTTTCTCAATCAAAAGGTCTGAATTTAATAACACAGTAACCGACCTGTTAATCGTGAACTGGCCGGTAGTATTTCCGCCGGTTGCAAAACGCAATGCGCCTACTGTGCCCACAGAGCCACTGATAGATAAAGATGAATTTTTATCCGCATAAATATTACCTGTAGTACTGGTTAAACCAGAAAACTGAAGATTGTTACCAGCCTGTGTTAATGTAAACGAAGCAAGATCCAGTGTGGCAGTTGCAATAATTGCTTTGTTCAATGAAACATTTGCCCCAATGGTTAGGTTGGCCATGGTGGTAATGGCAGCCGGGAAAGGATTTACGGTAGCTCCATTTAAAACATAACTGGCGCCTGTATTGTAGTTCTTGGTAATCTTTGTACCTGCCAAAATAGTACCGGTAGTGCCATCGGTAGCTGTTCCTTCAATGGCAGTGTTGGGAGCAATACCGGTATTGGCTGTTATTAAAGTAGCACCTCCATTCAAATTAATAACAGCATCATTTCCGATGTTTCCATCATCTGTACCAACTGTAATATTTTTAGTACCGGCATTCAGGATAGAATTGGATGCAACTGAAAGGCTGCTGCTGAAAGGTGCCACCCCTGACCGGATCAGCTCCAGTTTATCATTCAATGTAAGTGTGGTTGCAGCTGTGCCATTACCAACAATAAAGTTTACAAAGCCATTCTTAAAGATGGAGGTATTGCTATATTGCGGTGTTGTGCCATTAAATAATAGGTACCCGGAAACAGTGCTGCCATTAGTGGTGGTAAGTTGCCCGGTACCACTTACAGATAAGTTGCCGGCGAGGTTAATGAGCGTTGTAGTGCTGCCGGCATTAAAATCCAATGTACCCGTAAGTGCCGATGAAGAGGATGTTCCTGTAACAGAAAGGTTACCCATTACCGTTACCGTTCTGTTGGAGGATGCATTACCCACATTTAAAGTAGCGAGGGAAGCATCAGATCCCACTACAGCGAGGTTACCTCCAAAGATCAGGTCTCCGCCAAAAATCCGTGAGCCGCCAGTTACTGTAAGATTATTATAATTATTGCCCCCGATCGTTACAGGTGTCAGTACAGGGATACTTCCAGAACCGTCAATAAAATTCACGGTGCTTCCTGCAACTACAAAACCTTTACTTACAGGGAAACTTGCTGCTGTTGGAACGGTAAATGTTCCTGTAATATTAATGGTATCGGTACCTGCTCCACCAAGCGTAATAATCCGGTTACCATTGGTTACCGTTACATTATTAAATCTCCATGCCGGGGTATTAGTGGCAGTATTGGTTTTAAAAGCCGGGATCGTTTGATCACCGGTGCCATTAAAATTAAAAGTATTTGCAGTGGCAACTTGTTTAAAATTGGTGGCAGTAATTGAAAAAGTTCCAGCGATACTGATTATCTGGCCGCCAAACACACTCACATTCGTATGCGCAAGATCTCCGGTCAATTCAAAATCATGATACTGAAATCCAAACAGGGTAGTTGAGCCGGCAGAAGTTCTGTTCAGTCTCACTTTGGAACCTGTAGTTGTATTGTTTGACAAGGGGATAGAATTACCCAACGACCTGCAGGTAATTACATTGGCTGCATTGGTTGAGCCCAAAGGGTCGAAAATTCTTAAGCCGTTACCGGTGTTTGTAATATTTCCATAAGTAAATCCGGGTATTGTTTGAGCAACAACAAGACTTGTGGAACTAAAATTAAAGGTATTGTAACCAAAGTCATTGGCTACATAATTGGTTGCAGTTACAACAAAATTATTGGCCACATCAATGGTGTTATTTGATACACCATTGCCCAGGCGGATTTCATTACCACCCCGGTTACCACTAAATGTAAGGTTGTAATAATTGGTAGCGGCCACTCTTTGAATAGCTGCAGTGCCTGCTGCGTAGATAAATGTGCCGGTACCAATCGTGGGTGCAGCTCCACTGGTACTAAAATCACCAGTAACCGTAGTTATTGCCGGCAATATTTTAGCAGCAGAACCAGACAAACCTAAATTCACATAAGGCAGGGCAACAATATTTTGTGAAGCGCCTGAACTGGCATAATTAAAAGTGCTGGTTCCGGAAAAATTGGCTGTTCCGGAAAATGTTACAAGGTCATAAACGCTGATACTGGCAGATCCAGTCATACTCAACGTTGCGGAAGCCCCTACCGTTAACTGGTACAGGTTAATTGCTGACCCGGTGCCGATCACGGGCATATTGCCGCCGACAGTATTGATGATTGCGATTTCTGTTTGCGAAGCCGGGTATCCTACAGCGCCCGTCCAGTTAGCCGGGTTAGTCCATGCAGTATTTACAGCACCCGTCCAGGTGAATGTTACAATTTGTAAGGCATTAAGGGCATCACTGCCTACGTAAAAGGTTTTTGTATTGATATCAGCAATTACCAATCCTGACTTACCCACCAATGGCGCATCATTACTGCCGGTGGTAGCGATCAGCGTTCCAAAGCCTGCAACGGCATCGGTTAACCGAAGGGTGGAAATATCATCAACGGAACCAATATTATTGGCCTGTGCAGTTACCGAAATGGTAGTGCCACCAGAGCCTAAATTAAAAGTACCAGTATTGATGGCCCAACTTGAATTGGTTCTTTTATCTAACGTTGAACCATTATCACTAAAAGGTCCCATTGCAGTAGCATTGATCACAGCATTGTGAGATATGGCAATATCCCCACCGGTGCCTGCTGTTAGGATGGGAGTTGTAAAATAGATATTGATCGATCTGTCATTATTCCCTGTTCCAAAAGGGAAACGGGAATCAGCAGAAGGAACTGTTGGCAAGCCTGTTGTTGGGAAACGCCTGCTCAAGGTACCGCTGGTGATATAACCTGCAGTATAAACGAGTTGATTTGCTAAATTGGCATTGGTAAGGGATAGTGTATTTGGCCCGATGGCTATACCGCCAGAAACCATGGTAAGCGTACCTGCAATCGTCCGGCTAAATGAATTAGGAAAGCTAATACCCACAGAACTGCTGATGGTTAAATTAAAAGGGCCGCTTGCAGCCGGAAATTCAACGCCCGAGGCTGTTTGCGTTATAGAACCGTTATAAATAAGCGTAAAATTATTAACTCCTGCACCTGAACCTGAATAGGCAATTGCTCCTACACCGGTAAAATTTCCTGCATTACTGCAGGTGGCTGGCGAAGCACTGTTTGTGTTAACTACTTTTAATGTACCTGAATTTATAGATACACCAACAGCATCTGTATTATTATTAATGATATTGCAGCGTCCAGCGCCAGGAGAATTCCAGGTTCCTGCAATCATCACTACCTGTGATGAATTGCCGGCGAACTGAATATTCATTTGAGAGGCAGTGCTTGTACTGGAAGACGACCAGGTGGAGGATGCCCCCTTTGTAAGGCTTCCTTTCACGGATAAAGTTGCCGTACTTGGAGAAGCGCCGCTTCCGGCAAAATCAATGGTGCCTCCCGTATGAGAAAAATTACCATTTACATTTAGTGTAGTATTTCCTGTTGATGACTGTAAAACAAATGTGCCACCTGTTTGCGTATAAGCGCCTGCGTTAATGATAGAACTGCCTGCGCCAGTTAACCGCAATGCATTGGCACCTGTACTGGCAATCGTAAATGTTCCGCTGGTAGTTGCCGGAACCCCTAAAAGATTCAGATCGATATCACCAGCCTGAGCAGTGCAGTTCCATATTAAATTTGAAAAAGAAGAAGCCGTAAAACCGGTTGGTGCTATGCTCCCGGTATTCAGGCCTGTTATATTACAGGTGGAACCACCTGCCCAGAAACTTACTGGTATGGAAGAAGCCGCAGTTCCATTAACTGCATGATAGTAATTTGAACCAGCTGCCCATGTAATGGCTGCCGCACTGCTGCTGTTAAAAGTACCAGCACTGTTAGTGATAGAAGCTCCACTATTAACCGTTGTTCCACCTGTACCTATTACATCAAAGTCGAGTGTGCCGCCAGAAAGGGTGATTGCACTGTTAATGGATATTTTGCCGCCTGTACTTGGAGCAATTCCAAAAGTGCCGGAACTGATGGGAAAAGCAGTTGTGTTTGTCAGTGCAATCGTTAACAGGTCACCTGCATAAATACTGCCTGCAGTAGTGTACACCAGTGGCGTGGCAGCACTTAATGAAAGTATATTGGTTACAACATTCGTAGTAAAGGTTACAGAGCTAGTACCCGTTAAGATCCTTACGGCACCAATCGTTTGATTCGGCACATTGGCAATCGTAAGTGGAGCAGCAGCATTAAAAGCTAAAATATCATTGGCTGCTGGAATTGCTCTGACCGGGCTCCAGTTGGCACTTACCTGGTAATCACCCACAGCAGTACCTACCCACGTATAGGTGGTTTGTGCAACAGACCATTTTGAAAAGATCAGTAAAGCCAGTAAAAATGTATAAATCCTTGACATAAGTTTTCTTTAAGATTTAAGTACGGCTACTTAGGCTCTAAGAGGACATTAAACTTAAAATCTCTTTGCGAAAAGGGGTGGATTTCTGTGGGATAATAGAATTTATTATTGAACCAACGGGGGCATTCCGTCACAAATATAGGCAGATTTTGCATTTTAAGACCGGTTTTTTTCTATCAAACGCTAAACTTTAGATTAAATTTTAATAACTGCCAGAAAAAATCTGCTTTTAAAGACAATAATTTGACAGCCTGTATTCAATATATCCGGCAAGCAACAAAAAGCCTGCAACCCTTTGGGATTGCAGGCAGGAAACTGTAAGCCCTTTTACCGGCTGAAAACACAGTAATTATTTGGTTTGAACAATGATCTTTAATGAGGTCCTTTTCTTATCCGGGCCAACTACTTCTAACCTGTAGGCTCCGCTTACAAGTGCAGCAGCGGGCACTATTGACTCGGTGGAAGTACCATCAGCATGTACGATCCTGTTACTATTGACCAGCTTTCCATCTTCCGTCATCAACAGCATTTCATATACACCACCAGGCATCTTGTTCATTTGCAGGCCAATGATATTGTTGGTAACCGGGTTAGGGAATACAAACATTTCAGGGCTACCCCTAATAACGGTCACTTTTACTTTATCACTGTAAGCAATGGCGCCATTGTTACTGATGCATTTGATCCTGTAGTAGTAAACGCCGGGTGACGGGTTCAGGTCTAACAGGGAGTAGCTCATACCTGATTCATCATTACCGGCACTCAACTGGCTGGCCACCTTTTCAAAGTCGGTACCATTGGCGGAACGTTCCACTTCATAACGGCTGATATTAAACTCACTGGATACATTCCAGTTAACAGCAACATCCGTATTGATCACAGCGGCATCGATACGGGTAAACTGGATGAGTTTTTTGAATACGATCCTGAAGCGGTTTGCATCAGCTGAAGGAGTATTGAGTGCCACGCTGAAATCATAATCGGTCACTCCTTCCATATTCAGCGCTGTTTTAGTATTCAGGAACCCATCTTCCAAAATAGCTGTTTTTCCTTCAACACCGGCCAAACCATCAAGGTCAAACGACAGGCTGTAACCCTTCGTCTTCATCTTTGTAAGTCTGAAGAAAACCGTATCGTTTTCATTCATCAACTTTCGCTTTTCTATTGTCACATCAATACCATTTTTAACGATACTGATATTCTCTGCAAAATTGGGGATCTTATTGGCATCCTCTTTATCTACGTCGTTGCAATAATCCGGGTTAAAAATGATTAGTGTACCATCATTCACCGAAGCGCTTCCATCTGGGTTTTTGGCTATTAACGTAGTCCTTATCTGGTTATTTAATGGCCTGAAAAGCGAGACATTACTTCCTGATACTTTGAATGCTTCTTTATAGGTCAATGGCACAGTTGCACCACCGCTTGGATAATTCAGCATAAATGCCTGGCCTGATTGTATTTCCCCGGTTGCCAGACTGGGCGTTAATGGTGAAGTGTTGAATGTTGAAATTCCGGTTCTTGTAACTGTTACCCAGCCTCCTACATTATTGCTACCCGAAAGATTAGCATCCCATACATAGAAAATATTCGGTACGCCAATATTTAATGGCTCTGTAAATATCCTCTCAAAACTGATGGCAGATGGGTAAGGATTAGAGAAGGTGTAGTACTTAGCAGGTCCAGACACGTAAGCGCCGGTTCCGTTAAGCACTAACGGAGCTGCTGCATTGGTAGTAACATTGATATCGCCGGTGGTACGCAAAGTGGTTACACTGGTAGGTGCGCCGGTACCTAACCCCAGGTTAGTTGACCTGTCTCCCCTTACAAATAACATATAGGCAGGCTGGTCTGTTATTACACCATTATTACCACCAATAATAGTACCGCTCGTATTGGTTGGTACGCCATTCCATCCCGTTGGAGTGAGATAGAAGATGGATGAATTGTTGTTGTTGTTTTGGTCGAAGTTGGGAACATTGTTACCAAATGAAACATGTGTGCCATACCCGGGAACCGGATTCGCAGGTGTACCCAACGGATATGACCTTGCACTCTCCTGCCAGTTATTGTAAATAGTTGGTGTTGGAATGGTTGAAGATTTAACAGGTGCTGTCAATAATCTCCAGGCCCTTTTTGCAGGTATATACCTTTCAATAACTACTTTACCTACCACGTCATTTCCTATTCGGGTACTGTTCAACGTTACATCTGCAATCCTTGCCGTGCCGGTTGCAGTGGACTTTAATGTAAGCAGGTTACTGGTATTAAACACCTGGTTATTTCTATCCCCAAAATTAAGCTCAGCCGTAATATTGAGCATACTGCCAGTGTTATCGACCGTAAGCGTGGTTGAATTACTGTCGGTTAAATTAGCAAGAGTTGCAGTGTTAAAATAATTTGCCCTGATCGTTTGGGGGGTGGCTCCTATAAATCTCAACGTACCCGCAGTTGCATCAATTGCATTGGCAGTACTGGTGAGTGTGCCGGCAACACGAAGTACTCCCCCTGCCCCTACGGTAATAGTACCGGAGCCGGTAATGGTAATATTATTGGCTGATGCTATTGCCCCTGTAATGACAGGATAATTGGTTGACGTTGGTATAGTAACATTGGTGGCTGATGTAGGTACAGCAGGGCACCAATTTTGGGCATCGTTCCAGTCTGTGTTCACACCAAGCCAGGTATCAACCGGGTTGATCGTAACAGTAACAGAACCACTTGCTACATTGCCTGCGCATGGCGATGTACCACCTTCAGCCCGCAGGTAATAAGTAGTGGTGGCTACTGGTGTTACGGTTGCCGCCGCCGTAGCCCCCACCCCTGGTATACCACCCACAGGAGTTGTAAATGCAGCATCTGTATACCATTTCCAACTGGCACCTGTTCCAAGTGTACCACCTGTTTGAGTGAGAACAACATTTGCACCCGAACAGGCGGCAGCTGGCGAAGCACTTAGGCTGGTGGCTGAAGTGGATACCGCATTTGTTGTAACAGTTACGGTTTGCGTATTTGAGCAGGGGCCACTGGTAGCTGTCAATGTATAAGTCGTAGTACTGGTTGGTCTTGCATAAACAGAAGTAATGTTCTGATTGGTGTATGTACTTGACAAAGCAGAATTTGTATACAATCCTGCCCCGGCGCCATTGGGCGACCATAAATAGGTAGAAGCCAGTGGAGCCTGTTTGTAATAAATATTGATCGTCCAACTGTTAATTGAACCATTTATAATAGCCTCATCATCATAGGCCCTTAATCTCCAGGCACCATTTCCAAGAATTAATGGGCTGGTCCACAAATCACTAAAAGTGGCAGTATTCGGATTCGGAACCGGGCTTATTTGCATAAAACCAGCGCCGGAGCCGAGTGGGCTCACAGAATTGACCGCATCGGCCCTGAACACTCCGTTGAACGGCGCTGCGCCGGTACCAAAATCTGCATTCGCATTATCTGAGGAGATGATGGTATTGGTAAAGTTATCAGCTGAACCTCCCCTGTTGGAAACCAGGTTAAGGATTTTTCCATTAGGTGATTCAAGTAATAATAAGAGATCGGAATCCCATGAGTAGGTTGAATTTACCAGTACTCTGATACTGTCTATGGTTGCTCCAGCTGGTATGCCTGCAATGGTAGCAGTGTTTGAAACCCCTGTATGCCCCGGATCTGAACTATAATCAGGAACGGTTATGACCGTATTATTGGTGGCAGTTGCCAAGCCGGTAGGCTGTACAGTACCACCCGTAGCAGTAAGTAAAACGCTGTCTGCACCCGGGGAACCAAGGCAAATTGTTGGTGCAGCTGGGCTGATCGCAATAGCTGATGGTACCGGGTTAATGGTAACCGTAACTGGTGAGCCTCCCGAAATACTTGAACATACGGAGATATAACCAACAATCATATCCGGCCTGTTGGTACTGGGCGAATAAAACGAATTAGGTGCCCCTGCGGCAAGTACAGTAGCCGATGTTTGGCCGTCCTGCCTGTAAATAGTAGTACTGTTAAATGCTGTTGGTGAATAGTAAGTTTGTACATAATCTTCAAATCCCCCGGTATTGCCATTGCTGTAAGAAGTCTGTATCACAATATTATCAACCCCATTCCAGTTAAAAGGGGTTGAAAAATTATGGGTAACCCATCCTGAAGACGGAATTGCCTGGCTTGCAACGGGGCCATAAGCAGGAACCACATCTACCGGTTCAAATGCATTGGAAAGTGATGTTGTGGTTGTTTGCCCAAGGTTGATCTGGAAGTCTGTCAATGCCCCAGTAAAAGTAGTACCTACGCCTTTTATATTAAATGCAATTGAATTGATTTGCCCTGCAGTGATCCCAGCTGCTGATAATTCACTTGAAAGGATCAGCATCTGGTGCTTGGTGCCTCCATACCAGTTGGTATAAGGGGCGGGATAACCGGTTGTTACATTAAAACCGGCACCCGTTCCAAACGTTTTATAATCTGTAACACCAGTGGAATTTTCTGCCCTGGCATAATAAGTAGTGGTACGGTTAACTACCGGGGATACAAACGGACTGCCCGAGCCAACAAGGGCTCCACCCGAGGCAGCATCGTACCATCTTAAATCATAACCTGCATTTACCGTACCGGTAAAAGTAAAGGAGGCTGGTCCGCAATTGCTGGCTGATCCCGATACCGCAGCAGAAAGCACCACTGGATTGCTAACCAACACAGTTACAATGTTACTATAAATTGTGCTTCCGCCACAGGTAACGCCTGCTGCATAATAATGAGTGGTTGCTATTGCACTTGAAGGCGTATAGCTGATACTGTTGGTACCAACAGCAGTCCAGGTTACGTTTGGTAATGGGTTGTTTACAGTGGCTTCGTACCATTGAATAGCACCACCGCTCACACTGTTTAATGAAATGGTTGGTGTACCAGACCCCACCCCACAGAAACTAACGGGAGCTGAACTGGCAGTGCCGATTGTAAGTGATGCCGATGAACGGGTAGTCAAAAACTGATCATTGGTAAGATCACCGTCAACCCCGGCATTGCCCACTGTAAATGTGCAGTTGAAATCATAGGTTCCAAAGGCTGTCATGTTCAGGGTGCCTGCGGCTGTATAATCAGCACTTGCACCAGCTGCAAGTGAGCCGGCATTAATGGTGATTGGGATGTTTGTCACAACAGGCCCTGTTACTTGTACGGATACTGTAATGGGCGTGGTTGCAAAATTGATAGCAGATCCGGAATAATTTTTCAACGTAATTGTAATTGCCTGGGCAGCCCCGTAACAACCGAAGCCTGCAGCCGGTGCTACTAAAGCAGTAATCCCCACATCTACCCTAACGGGTGCAACGGAAGCTGTAAAGGCATCTGCACCCAAGTCAGTAGGTGTAAAGGATGCCCTTGCATCATTTTCGATGTCGTTGGTCACTGAACCTATAGCCGTACCTCCTGTTTCCGCTACTGAATTCAATATTGGGTCTATATGCAGATTAGGGGCTGCTGTTGTAGGAAATAAAAACTTAGGCAGTGAACTGTAAGAGTTGGCATCTCTTGAAGATGCCGTTCTCCAGGTAGCCAGTGTTAAATACTGCCCTGCACCATAGAACCCTAATATCTTCCCGGTGCCGGTGGCCAGTATATCATTATAATCAATGGTGCCGGTATTGTTGGTAAGCACTACGGCATAGTGGTTAGGAGTGGAAGCGGACGCATTTGACCTTGCATTCCAGAAAATATTATTCCTGATGTCTTTGGTTGCTGATGTAGCACCATAAAATGCATAAGAATCAGAACCTGCTGTTACACCGGGGCCACCTATATAAACACTGTTCATGTAGATACTGTTGGTACCGGCATTTTCAGTAATACCATAGATTGCATAAGCACGGGTAATGCTGGTTCCCGCTCCCGTATTGGTAATGCCCAGCCTGATCATGTTATTCTTATAACTGGCATTACCGCCCTGGGCCTGTATACCGGTAATAGCACTGTTTGTATTGGTGCTCGACAGGGTCAGTGAATGGATAAAATTCCGCTCTACTGTATTGGTGCCGGATGTTGGCCCATTATAATAAATACCAATTACCCCAACATCTGCAGCAGCGGAGGATGCACTGAGGTTATAAATGGTATTGCCATTAATGGACTGCCCTGCCGAAGTAGCAAAAACTGCAATCCCTGTTGCATTGTAATTTGCGCTGTTGGTACCAGCAGATATAATATCATATATTTCATTACCCCCATTGGCAATATTTCCCACGGCATATATACCGGTATTGCCAACATAAATACCCTGTGCATAGCTACTGGTGCCGCCATTTGTAGCGCCAATTTTTACAATTTTATTATTGGCGATAACCTGGGTAGCCCCTGTATTGGCGCTGTTGCCATAAATACCGGTTACTGTTGTATTCAGGTTATTACTAAGGCTGTTGTCGGTTATTAAACTTCCAATCATATTCAGTATAACAGTGCTGGTGCCGGTAGTACCTGAAATATTAATACCCTGTAATAAACCTGAAGTAGATGTACCAGACAGGGTAAGACTTCCAATACTGTTATTGCGGATATCAAACAAGTCTCCGCTTACCGTAGAAGCGCTTGAAATACCGGCCAGGCCTACCCCGGCAGTATTATCAGAAAGTGTTGCTTTTACACTGTTATTTCCAGTGGTAGCACCCAGTATATTGCCGGTAACGGTGCCTACATTAATGTTACCTGCCTGCAGGTTAATTAATGAGTTTAAGGAAGCATTACTGGAAGTAAAATCAATGTTTTTTATGGTGTTATTCTGAATACTGCTGGCGGTGGTTCCGGTAGTAAGCTGGATGGCCCTTAAAATACCATTACCAAGAATGATTAATGCTCCACCTCCTGCGTTGGCTGCAGTACCACCAATGAAGTTATCCTGGATGGTAATACCTGTATTGGTAGTTGCAGACGATAATATTGCGTTGTAAACAGCTGCCGTATTGGTAAATGTACGGTTAGCTGTCTGATAAAAACTGTTGCTGCTAATGCTCCAGCTGGTACTGTTTCCTGCAAGATTAATCCCTGCAGTAATATAAGCTGCGTTAAAATGGTTGTATATGTTATTGTTCGAAATAACATTACCGGTATTTAAAGCAGTAACGGTACCACTGGAAAAGATGGCATTGGTAGGTGTTCCGGTGGCAGCATCAAAAATATCATTGTTGTCAATTATATTATTACTATTACCGGCAGCACTGTTAGATGATCCGAAATTCAATGTGCCGCCACCACCACTTGTACCATTGTGGCTACTGCGCAATTTGCAGTATTGTATAGTAATATTGTTGGCACCATTTTCCAGTAATACAGCATAAGAAGAACCGACATTGGTATTTTGAATGGTTAACTCTTTGGATGCACCTGCGCCGCCCGGTCTGCCATCAAAAATGATATAGTTAGGTGTTTGAGCAGCACTTACCCCCTGTATCAACAAGGTACCTGATGTATTGGCAGAGGTAATACTGATACCGGTTGCACCAGCCTGCGGACGGAATGTAATGGTTCTGCCCACAGCGGTTCCATTTACAGGTGGAATTAGCACCGGGTATGTTTCTACATTGGAGTTATAGGTTGGTAAAAACTCGAAATTATACGAACCGGTAATTGGCACATTGGGTGCAAAAGTAAAACACTGCAAAGTGCTGATAACGGCACCAATGCTTGTAAAGTTACCGGCGGGGCCGATGGTATAGGTTCCCGGCACCAGGCATGGCAGCGTGAAGATATTATTATTGAGCGGCAGTACTCCATTGTAATTGGGTGATCCAAGGCAGGCATCATTGTACGCATACACCCAAAAAGAATATTGTGAGCTACCGCTTAAACCGGTAGCAGAAAAAGCAGTTGATATACCTGATGAAACAACCGTTCCTGCTCCAATGATTTGCCCGGAGGTATAGTAAGTACCATTTGTGGGCGCTGTAGGTGCTGTTACCCCTGGCGTTCTTATCACAACATACCCGGAAGCTCCGGAAGCGGTAAAGCTTCCATCAATCCTGCTGCTACTGATGGCAGTAAGGTTTAATAGGGTTGGTTGTGCAGGTAAAGCACAGGCCGCTGTAGTGGAGGATGCTGAAGTGGCAGAATAGTTGGGTGATGCACCACAGCCTGTATTGTAACTGAATACCCAGTAAATATAAGCGCCTGCGCCAACCGGGTTATTAAAAGTAGTGGCCCCGGTATAGGCAATGGGTGTACTATTCAGCGTACCACCCATATTAATGGCCGTATTTATCTGAGCAGTATAATCAACTCCGTTTTGAGGAATGGGAGCTGCACTTGGATTGGGGGTACGCACTACAAAATAACCGCCGGACGGTGATGGAATAGCTCCTGTAAAATTACCGGTATAAGTGGCCGATAAAATTAAATTGGTAGGCGCTACCGGTTGAGGACAGGTACCATTCATTTCATCTGCACCAATATCCGGCTTGGTAATGGGCGCTCCACCCGGGCAAAGGCCGTTGGGGCAACGCACATCTCCATCATAATCATCTGTAACACCAGTTGCAAGGGCACCTCCACTTTCCACTACCGTACCTATCGTGGTATTGATGTGTAAGAAGTTGGCGTTAGCGCCAACTGTACTCAGGAAAGGTGGGTTTTCTGTAACGGAATTGGCTTCCCTTGGTGAAAATGAACCTGAAACCAACGGAGGATTGAATGCAAATGCCTTTAGCTGAGCCAGCGTTCTTGCAAGGTTTGTACCATCATAATAAACAGTATAAAAACCGGTTGATGTACCTGCATAAAACAGGTTATTATCAGAACTGGTAGAATAATTATTCAGCGTATTAGCCACTGCACTGCTTCGCCTGAACGCTACTGTATAACCCGTTCCCTTTGGTGTGGAATTATTTACAATAATATTATTACGCAATACAAGAGAGCCGGTTGTTGCAGTAGCATTTACGGTATGATAAAGACCGGAGGTACCAAAATTGGTAACCGCACCCGATGCCGAGGCATTCAAATAAATGGTATTGTGTGTTACATTGAAGGTATTGTTGGCGGCGCCTGTAGAAAGAAAAATCCCTCTTACTGCATCTATACTGGATGCATTGGGGCAGGCACTGTTGTCGAACCCGATAAGGTTATTATAAATATTAAATGAAATGGTTCCCACTGCCCCGGAAACGGTAATACCATTGACCCTTGTAGTGGCCCCGGTAGTACTTGCAGTAAGTCCGTAAATTTTATTTTTGTAAATATCAACCGGCGCTGTCTGCGTATAAATACCTTCTACCAGCGCATTGCCCGACCCAGCAAAAGTGAATATGTTTGATATGGTATTGTTGTAAACCTCGTGCTTAGGGTTAGGGGATGCTGCACCAGCAATCAGTTCGATCACCCGGATGGTAGGGGTACCACTTGTAATGCCCGGGGCTGAAATGGAAACGAAATTATTGTTGAAAATTTTGCTTCTTGTTCCGCCATTGATATACACCCCCTTTAACTGAAGGCTTCCGTTACCACTGCTGGAAATATTAAAAGTGTTGTTGTTGATATTTGTTATAATACCCACCGTAGTTCCCCCTGATACCTGTACCCCATAGACGTTGGTGCCTCCGGTAGCAATGTTGATATTGGAATTTGCAACAGAGCCGGTGGTTGCACCCAGTGTTAACAAGCCTGTTTGAAAAACAACGCCAACATGTGTACCACTGGTAGTGTTGGCAAGGTTGATACTGATATTATTGCCTGTAATATTCTTTACCATTGTATTAACACCTTCCTGCTCATTGAAGGCCACAACAGTTGGACCAGCATTCATGGTACCTGTAATAGAAACCGTATTGCCGCTGACAGACGAAGTAACTGCTCCCGGCGCAGTATAAGTAGAAGCATACGTTCCATAAGTAGTTCCTGCCACCGATCTGTCAATATTAATCGTATTGGTGGCAATCGATAAGGTATTTACATTAGTATAATCGTGGTTAATTCCGGCAACAAAGGTGGAAGCAGTTGGGTACAATATTGTGCCGCCGAGTGTATTAAGGTTATTATCAGTAACACTCAGTGAGTTGAAAATCGCCAGGTTACCGGCAGTACCGGAAAAGTTAATATAGTTGATACCGCCGGTACCAGTCAGGTAAGTGCCGGATGAAGTAATAGATTGTTTGATGGTTATACTGTTGGTGGAAACATCGGCAGTAGTGATATTGCTTAACGCTGCACCAAGAATTATCCCGTTTACCGGGCTTTGAATGGCCGGGGTGGCGGTTCCCTGGTGAACCTGGTTCACCGTAATGATATTTGCAGAAATGATTGCATCCACAATAACCATAGATGCTGTACCTGCCAGGATGCCGGTTAATCCACCCTGAACGGTATTGGCCCCGGGGTTGGATTGATTGATATTAATGATGTTATTTGTAGCCGCAAGTGTATTGGTGGTATAATTTGCCTTAATACCTACTATTGGTGAGAGCGTATTTACTGCTGCAGTTGTTTGATTGATGGTAATATCATTCCCATCAACCCCAAGCAGTCCGCTAAAACCTCCCGCATTTAAACCATAGCCCAGGTCGATACCATAGCTGGTAGATGCGGCCAACACGGTACTGCTGTTTAAAACAATGATGTTCCCATTAACGATATTGATAAAATCAAACCCTGCCGGTGTACCTCCTGTCCAGCCCAGGGTAATTCCATTGTTACCATTAGTGGTATAAGTAATAGCACTGGTAACGGTGTTGTACCCAACATTTACATTGATGGAGTTGGTAACGGTAATCCCCCCCCATTTTTCCGGAGTTGTTGTCAATTGCGCAGCAGGATATGCCACTTCAATAGCCAGGTTATTTCCGAAAGCAATGGAGTTGCCGGTAGAGGCATCGTAACCGCCAATATCATTACCGGTTTCCTGGAAAGTGGCGGTTGCCCTTGGCGCTACCAGGGTAATACCATAGGAAACACTGCTGATAGTATTGCTGTAATATTTATTATCGGAGTTTTCGCCACCTGCAATGGATGTTTGACTGGCAGGCGCTGCGCCACCTGCTGTTGCCGTGGCAACAAAAGTGGAAGATGACAGGATGCCCATCGATTGCCGGTAAGCTGCATTAAGTGTAATGCTGTTATTCTGGATAGTATTATTCTTTGCCCCGTTAGATGTGGTGGCTGCATAGAGTGCAATACCAAATTCAGTCATGGTATTGGAACCTACCGGAGTTAATGTGATATTCGCACTATTCTCAGTAATAATAAAATTTTGACAAGTAATATAATCTCCCCCAACAATTTTAAAAACCGCATCATTGGTACTTCCAACTGCCTGTGCGCCGGCTGTTATGGTAAATCCACCACCATCTATCAGCACAGAAAAGGTAGCCGTACCTGTTGCTGTTATCACATATCCGCCCACGGGTGCAGTTTCATCAGACTCCAGTGTAAGTACCACATTATCCGTGACCGTCCCTATCAGGTTAAGATCGTTGATGGCAGCTGTAAGCGACCCATAAGTGGGCGCCAGGCCAGAAGCACTGTTAGTGGAAACCTGCGCCCCGGAATGTAAATAAAGGCCACAAAGAAAAATGACAGAAAGTAGTGTGTAGATTTTCTTCATACAAAAGGTGATTTGAGCTTTTAAGCGTACGGTCATTAAAAATTACATAAAAAAACCCCGGAAATACCTGAGGGCTGTTTTAATTGGGATAATCTTTGGGCAAAAAACAGTGTTTATATAGGGATTGGAAGATGAAAAAAAAGAAAACTCACGGCAAGATAATTTTTTAAAGTCGAAAAACCATACAATTTTTTAACTATTTGGTAACAGGATTTAAAGATAAAGCTGATCCCATCAATCACCGTTGTTTTAAGTAAACAAAGCGATAGCATACAACTTAAAGGAAATTGTATGCTATCACATGGGTACACTAAAACCCGCTTTTGCAAGGAGATTGCCAGCATTGACTATGGCTTTTACCGGTTGTTTGCGCCCAGTCCCTTCATGTAATCACCATGCTGGTATAACGATTGTCCAAATCTGCCTGCCGAAAAATGATACGTAATAAATCAGGCAGCCATAACAAAAAAAGCCGGAAGATGTAATACAAACACGTAAAGCACCCCGCTTGAGGTGCTTTACGATTGGTACTAAATTTTTACTTAAGCAGTTGCAGAAGCTCTTTTGCGCAATTGCCTAACTGTGATAATAACAGCGAACAAGATACCTGCAGCCAAGAAAATCAGGTTCATATTATTATCAAAAGGTACTTCTGGGTTACCACCTCCCTGATCTGGAGGAGGAGGCTGACAAATACCAATTAGTGGCGTTACTAAAAGAACTACAGTAGCAACTAGGTTTGTAAGTCTTGCTTGGAACTTCATCGTTTGCTTTATTTGAGTGTATTAATGAATAAATGTTGAACTTCTGTTGTTTTATCCGGAGAGATAATCTCTAACTGGTAAGCGCCACGGGCAATGGTTGCCGGTAAGCTGATCAGCTGAGTGCTGTTTCCGCCTGCATGTTCTGCAACTGTTGTAAACACAACCTGACCGGCGTTACTCAATAACCTTACATTATACCTGCCCTGTGCCTGGTTTTTAAACTGAAGGTTAATTACGCTTCCTTCAACCGGGTTAGGTGCAATTGCAAATGCAGGTTTAACCTCTCCAAATGAAACTTTTGCAATATTAGTATATTTTATTTCACCAGCAACACCTACGCTTTTAATTCTATAATAATTTATTGCGGAGAGTGGTGTTGCATCCATCCAGGAGTAGTTAAGGTCAACGCTGCTGTTGCCGGTAGCAGTAACAGTGCCTGTTCTTACAAATGAACGGCCATCAGCAGAACGTTCTACCTCATAACGCTGGATGCCTCTTTCTGCAGCTACCTTCCAGTCAACCTTTACAGCTGCACCTACTTTATTGGCGCCAAAGCTGATGAACGTTACAGGAAGCGGAGCCAGCTGAACCTGCCTGTACACTACTTTGAACCTGTTTGATACACCTGAACCTACGGTACTGGTTACAGTAAAGTCGTAGTTAGTGGTACCTGCCAGATCAAGTGGGGTGTTTGTTCCAAGGAAGTTATCCTGCAGATATGCTGATAAACCTGGTACATTCATTTGTTCAGCTATCAACTCGATCCTGTACTGCCTTGACTGCTGTATATTCCAGATATTGAAGAAAGTAGTATCGTACTCAGTAATCGCCTGCCTTCCTTCTACCACCAGGTTTTTAGCTTCCCTGTAGATAGCGAAGTTTTCGCCTGCATTGGTCAGCTTAATGGCATCATCACCATCTACTGCATTTGAATAAGCATTGTCAAATACTGATACGTTTGCATCTGCCATCATGGTGCTGTTATCTGCTGCCACAATAAACAGGTTGGCTTTTAATTTCTGTGGTATGGTTGAAGGCCTGAACACATTAGACCTTGAACTGGCTACTTTAGCTGATTCTGGTATAGCAAGTGTACCACCCGCTGCACCACCCACCACGAAGAATGACTGGCCTGATTCGATCACAGTGTTTGCTGCAGTATAGCTTCCTGTTGCAGGTACCGGTGCAAAACCATTAGTACCACTAAAGGTTACATAACCACCGTAAGCTGTATTGGCCCCGGCTACCGGCACTTTTGGATCCCAGATATAGAACACATTGTTCAATCCAACTTTGTTCAATCCCGTAAAGTCGATTGCTGATACAAAGTTATTACCGAACATATCAAACTTATTAGGACCTACCGCAACAGCTGCCTGGTCTCCAAGATACAAGGTACCTTTTGTACGCAATGTAGTTGAAGTGGTAGATAGTACAGAACCAGAAGCGGTCTGTGTCCTGTCGCCTCTTACATAGATTGCATAACCCCTGAAGTTTTCAATGTTACCGGTTGAACCAGCACCCTGTGTAGCAGTGAGCGTTGTCCACGCACTGGTTGCTGTATTCCAGCTTTGTATAGATGCACCTGCTGCGTACTCATCAAAGCCAGCGGCTATCAATGATGCATAAGGCCCAAAGTTTCCTGGAATCACTAAACCATAGCCAGGTGTAGGGTTGAAGTTAGAGGCTATACCACCTTCCTGCCATGCCTGCTTAATCTTCTGACTTCCTTTTGTTGGAACAGACAACATCCTCCATGCTCTTCTTGCATTACCAGGTATATACCTTTCTACAGTTACATCACCGGTTACATAGCCACCGGATGTTGAACCTGCTGCAAGGCGGGCTGTACCAGAAGCATTTGATTTGAATGTTAAGAAACCACCTGAGGCAAGCACTGCGCCATTGGCCACTGTTACGGTACCAAAAGTACCACTGTTAACCCCGCCTGTGCCACCGGTAATATCCAGTGCAGATTGTAGCGTAGCAGTACCTGCGTTTATTGTCAGGTTTTTCAGTGTTCCACCGGATGCAAAGCGCACTGCTGAAGCAGCACCCAATACAAGATTAGATGTATTGGAGCCTGCCAATGTACCTGTGTTCGACAGGATACCACCGGTTACAGTAAGTGTATTGCCGCCGATTGTTACGGTATTGCCAGAAGATATCTGCAGTGTACCTCCAATCGTAATATCACCGGTAAGTACCGGGTTAAATGAACCTGTTTTTGTAATGGTCACATTAGCTGAAGGAGAAGGTACCAGGCCGCTTGACCAGTTGGTACCATCATTCCAGTCGCTGCTGGTATTACCTGTCCATACAGGGTTTCCATTATCGGCAATGATCAGCGTAAATGCGTCACCTGTGCTTTCGCAAGTATTAGCATTCTTCACTGAAAGAGTACCGTTATAAGTAGCAAGGCCAGCAGTAGGCGGAACCGTTACCTGTATTGGAGTGGCCGGTGCAGGCAATGGCAGTGGCGCATTCGTTACGTTTACAAATCCTGCTAACTGGGCAGCTGCATCCCATACAATACTGTACGTGGTTGGAGTCTCTGTAGCCGAGTAAGGAAGTGTTGTTGTTTGAGGCGTAGCTAACTTCAATACAAAGGCGGCACTGTCTGCGCTTACCGTTGGCAATGGATTAACCACCACTGCAGCAGTTGAACCTTGACCGGTACAGCCGTTGTTTTCAGTAACTGTTACAGTATAAACACCTGCACTGAGTGCGGTTGTAGCAAAGGCTGCCGGATTTTGAACTGCAGCTGTAAAGCCATCAGGTCCTGTCCAGGAATAACCTGTAATGGATGTTGGTGAAAACCTCCATGCCTCTTTTGCTGTGGTTGCAATCTGGAAGTTAACCGCATTTCTGCCTGAAGGCGAAGTAGCTGATGAGCCGGTGCTATTTTGCAAGCCCGTTGTTTTATTTGAACCACCAAGGCTTGGTACACCAGTTGCTTCACCAATGTGAACTTCAACAATATTGCTGGTTTCATACAACTGGATATAGAAATCATTATTACCACTTGCACTGTAGTAAGGAACGTTACTGTAGTGAACAGTAAATACCCTGTTTGGCGTAACTCCTGTTGTGTACGACCTTACAGCGGCAGCTCCGGTTACATTCAGGTCACTCCACACACCTGCAATCAGGTTGTATGGTGCGGCTGCAGTAGGTAGTGTTTGAGCGTAAATTGAAGTTGAACCTGAACTTGTTCCCAACTGAATAAATCCATTCGTGTATGCATACACCGAAGTATAATTGGTTCCGTAGAAATTGAAACTGAACGGAATTGTTTGTGCTGAAGAAACAGCATCATCACCCGAAGTGATAGTGGCGCCTCCCGGATCTGTGGCTGGTGCATAAGTGATAGCGCTTACACCATAACCGGCAACACCCGTAGTACCTGTAGAGGTGAGGGTTAATGAAGCACCCAAACACAGTGGATTAGGTGATGCAGTAGCCGTAGCAGTTGGCCTTGGGGCGCTGCTGATAGTAACGGTACTGCTGTCCTTACAGCCGGAAGTACTGTTGGTAACGATCAGCCTGTAAGCACCCACAACATTGTATGGTACCGCATAAGAAGCAGTTGTTTCGCCTGGCAGATCTACCCCGTCAAGTTTCCACTGATATTGCGGAGCTGGTGAAACCAGGTTGGTACTGCCATTTAATGTAATGGTATTCTGTACCGGTGTGCCTGTACAGAATACAGAGCCACCCACAGGTGTAATCACTGCTGTTGGAGATCCGTTCACAGTGATAGTGATAACATTGGAGTAATCAGTTCCGAGACCTGTACCACAGGTAACTTTTAACCTGAAGTAAGTAGTGCTGGTAACCGCAGGGCTGATGGTATAGCTTGCCGGGTTATTGGCGCCGGAAATAGTGGTGATTGTACCAATATCAAAGGTAGATGTAGTAGAAGATTCCCACTGGTAACTGCCATTCAATGCGCTGGAATAGCCACTTGCAGTGATGGCAAGGCCTGCAGAAGAACTTCCGCAGAAAGTAGTTGTTGCAGGTGCAACAGCCACACCACCAATAGCACCGGCACATGGCACCAGTTCATCGGCTCCAATACCCGGAGGATTGGCCCTTGTTTCGTTATCATAATCAGTGGTTACCGCTGCAATGTTTACACCCGTACCAGCATAGTTGGTGGTATTGATAGATGCAGTTGTAAGATGCAGGTCGTTGGCAGCAAGGAATACCGGCAATGCAGATTTAGAGTTTGCATCCTGCAGGGTAAATGCCTGCCAGTTAGTCAACGTTGCCCTTGCGGTTGTACCGGTGATACCAACCCTGTAAGTGGTATTGGTTCCGGATGTACCTGCGTAGCCATTGTAGTTACTGGTAGCAATGGTTACACTGGCTGCCAGCCTTACATTGTAAGCAAATGAACCTGCAGTTCCGAATGTCTGTGTATTTACAAACAGGTTGTTCCTCAAATCCAAACCGGTTACTGCGGTGCTTGTTACCACCAGGTTTGCAGAAGAACCGGCACTGGTACCAGAAGTTACTGCACCGTAGAAATTGATGCTGTTATTGTAAATCTTCAGGTTTGTACCGCCTGCTATCCTGATACCGTAGCCATTGAATGTAAGGTCGGTAGTACTGTAATTCGCTGTCTGAATATCAGATATAAAGTTGTTAGCCACCACCACATTCGTAGTTGCAGTAGAAGACGAGAAGTTGATACCATAAGCACCCCAGCCACTTGTGCTGGTGCTGTAGATACCACTGATACTATTGCGTACCACCGAACCACCAACAACACCTGCACCCAGGTCAATTCCACTAAGGCTCAGGCTTCCAGTTGTTTTCAGGTTAAAGATGGTATTCACAGAAATGGTTGGGCTGGTAGAATAAGATACTTCTATACCTCGGGAAGTAACGGAATTAGCCGCTGTAACGTTACCAATGCTGTTGCCTGTAATTAACAGCCCGTCAGAAGCAAGCCCTGCAGTGCTGGATGACAAGGCACTGATACCAATATACACCTTACCGATATTATTATTCTGAACAGTAAGGTTATCATTATCAGCTGCCGCAGTAGTAAGTGAAGCGGTAGAAGAAGAACTGATGCCATAAATACCGGATGTAGTGGCAGAACCACCCACGATATTCAGGTTTTTAATGGTATTGCTGTTGGCACCATTACCTGCACCACCTGCACTGGCATTCCAGATAACACTGGAAGCTGCGGTATTGTTATTGGTGATGGTAAGGTTCCTGCTGCTGCTGCCATTGTTTGAACCGTCAATGGTAACAAAGTCGGCACCATTTAACTTAAACACTGAGTTGGCTGCTGCGGCAAGCGATGCTGTGATAGCAGCAGTAACGCCGGTGTTTGGCAAAATCTTAACGTTATTAATTGCGCTGGCTCCAAAGTAGGAATTGATCACCAGCGGGAAGGTTTCTGTTGCACTGGTATAATCAGCCTGTAACAGGAATCTTACAGGGCCACCCACACCTACACTATTCAATACGGCGATCGCATCTGTAAGTTTGGTAAAGTTTGGCGCTGTTTCATTTGGACCTACTGTGTAATCACCATTTAACAGTGTTTTAATGGTGCGGTTACCTGCCGGTGCAATTACTGTTGGAGTGTACCCTGTTTGTACAGAGTTACCATCAGTGATATTCAAAGAAAGCGGAGTTGTTTCATCAACCTCTGCATCCACCACGTTGTTCACGGTAGCTAAAGCTGCAATGTCGTAAGCCAACCAGAAATAGTTAGTTCCCGGCAACAGCGTTACATCCTGGCTGAAGATAAACGGTGAGCCTAATGCAAAGCCAGGCTGAGCGCTTCCTACAGGTGTAGACGCATTAAAGGTGGCTGAATTACCGGTAAAGTACAACGTTGCCTGGTCGATATCGGTTGCCGCATCTGTACTTCCGTTTGAATTGAACGTAATGTTGTTAAAGGTCAATGCCGGGAAGTTACCAGCGGTAACTACCTGCACCCCTATAATGGCCTGGTTAAGCTGGCCTGTGTATATATTTCCGGTTACCTGTGTGGTAGTGCTGGAAACATAAGTCATTGGTACCGCTTTTAATCCCAGTGCGTAAAAACCAAGGCTGGTTTGTGCCGCATCCGAAGTAACAGAACTGGTAGTGATAGCCGTGGTACCCACCAGATCGTAGTTACCATTTACAAGTCCGTCACTCTTAGCCAATGCATCTGTACCTGTATTCAGGGTAATCGGGCTGGTAACACGTACAACACTGGAAGTAAATCCACCTGCTGAAGATGTTGACCAATAGCCTGGGTACAGGCCTGCAGCCTGTATACCATTGATACCGGTACCGCCGGAAGCTGCCGTAAAGTACTCGGCCTGCACGGTGGCTGCTGCTGAAGTGGTTGGGCTTACCAGCTCAAATCCTGCATAAGCAGTTTTACCTACCGGCAGCAGGTAAGTACCTGTTGCACTGGCTGGTAATGATATTACCACCGGACCATTTACATAGCCGGTTGTTCTTGCCACACTGCCCGTTGTTGTACCGGTTACAGTAAGCAGGTTTGATGAGCTTGTTATGAACTGGCCTGCAGACAGGTTAACCGAAGTACTGCTGAGTGCACCGCCGCTCAAGGTTACATTATTGGTATTATTTACAAATAAACTTGCAATTGTTCTTCCTGATGGAATTTCCACGCCGGTAGTTACTGCACTCAAGGCAGTTTCATACCTTACCGCAAGACCACCCGAACCTACATTAAAGGTTGGCGCCACATCAAATGATCCGGCAGCCACCAGCACATCTCCACCTCTCTGGATGGTAGCAGCAGATACACCGCCCACACCCAATGTGATCAAGGCAGAACCGGTTACCGCACCCTGTACCAGGTTAACCCTTGCTACAATGGCATTGGCGCCCGTTTGGCTGAAGGTTACGCCTGCAGCATTTTTAATATTAAGTACCGGGTAGGTGATGGTTACGGTACCCAAACTACCCGTACCGCTATAGGTTTGTGCACCTGTACCGGTAAACGAAATGGTATTGTTGGTAGAACCGGACCCGCCCAGTGTAACAGCACCGTTATTAACAAAGTTTCCTTTCAGGTCAATTGTTTGGCCTGCAGAAGCATTGTGTATGAGTGAAGAACCAGTACCGATGGTAAGTGAACCATTTACCTGCAGGTTGCCTGTACCGGATCCTGCGATGGTAAGTGTTTTGGTATTGGTAGTGGCATCTACAATAATTGCCGGGGTATTAACCAGCCCAGTAGCTGCCCTCAGGTTAAATACTGCAGCTGCTGCGGTGCTGGCATTACCAAATTCCAGTGTACCACCGGTGATACTTTGTGTACCACTCAGTACCTGGTAATCATTGGTTGTACCGGCACTATTAGGTGTTTGTATAACGATCCTTGAAGAACCGCTTACGCTGAAACTATTGCCCACCGCAGTACTTGTAAAGCCAAATGATTGCGTAGAGCTGTTACCGTTCTTAGACACGGTAACCAGGGTACCTGTTTGTGTATAAGTGATATCATTGGTAGAAGTAAATGAACCTGCTACCGTTAATGAACCGCCCTCTAAAGTGTACACGGCTCCTGCACCGGAATTAAGGTTTTGAGAACTTCCTGTACCCACATTGTAATCGCCGGCAGTGATGCGTAATAAACCGTTGTTGGTTGCAGAAGCAGCCTGGCCGGTAACGGTGATGGAAGCATTGTTTAACCACAAGCCTGCAGTAGCCGGGATGGTATATCCCGCTGTGCTGAACAGGGTATTTGGAGAAATTGGTGCGGTTAATTTAAGTGTACCGTTGATTAAGGTTAAGAAACCTGGCGCAGCAGTAAAAGTACCCTGGACACCGCTGCCATTGTTCGTCTCTACTATATTAGAATAGCCTGTTCCCTTATTCACAGTAAGATTTCGCAAATTGGTAACACCACCGTTAAAACAGTTAAATTGACTGTTTCCGGCTCCTGTAAATATGATAGTTCCACCTGCTGTACCACCATTGGTATTAAAATCGAGCAGCGTATTGTAGGTAGATATACTTCCACCCACGCTAAGTATATGCCCTGTTTGAGTGCCGGTTAATGCAGTGGTAAATTGCCCACCGTTAATCACATCTGTTGCAACGGTTAAAGTACGGGCAGTAGCAGCCTCATACCTGAGCGTACCATCTATATTTAAACTATTGGCAACAGCAGCTATATCGATTGTTACTGTATGAGGTATATCGATGGTTACATTATCATTGATAGAAGGAATTACGGCAGTTCCCCATGTTGCAGGGTCGCTCCACAGGCCTGTTTGCACACTGGTATAGTTTTGTGCAGCCAGGGTGGTTACCGTACCGGACAATGCAGTAGAAAGATAAACCGGGCCTCCTGTACAATTGGTATTATTATAGGAGAATACAGTGTAAGTGTATTGCGTAGATATTGGCAATCCTGTTGTTAAGAAAGGATGTACCCAGCCCACTGCCTCAATTGCACCACCCAAGGCGCTTGAAGCGGCAGAATAGGTAGTACCATCAACAGGGTTTGTTGGGGTTGTAACACCAGGTGTTCTTACTACCAGGTATCCATCAGCTCCTGCAGCCGCTGTAAACGATCCGCTTACGGCTGAGCTGGAAGGAACAAGATTCAAACTGGTAGCAGGGTTGGCTGGCGCTGCACATGGAGGAGGTGTATTTTCCAGTACAAAGTCATCAAAGCCGATACCATAAGAACTAAAGCTGGTAGTGGTATTACCCAGGGCAATGATATAGAAATCGCCGCCGGTGTTATAGCTCAATGGAATATCGGCTATATAGTTGTACCAGCCGGAACTTGCCACTGTAGGCGCTATGTTTCCGGAGAGGGAAATATCTATCAGCGAGGTAGCGCCGGTAAGGCTTTGTGTAGTGTTGGCATAGAAAGATACCCTGTCTGTAGACAGTCCGTTAACAATATTACGGTATATCCATACATTGATACGTGTTTGTGTGGTAGGCGTAGCTGTAAAATTAATAACAGGGCTAAACAGTAAAGCGCTGTTGTTAGACGAACTTGTCCAGCTTACACCAGCAAACCTGGCACCAGTTCTTGCGGCAGGCACACCATCATTGGCGTCATCAGGGACCCAGTTGTTAGTGCCACCGTTTACAGAAGTACTCCAGCAGGCCGGTATTGTTGCAGCATCAAAACTTTCTGCAAATGGCAATGAAGCGCCGGTAATGGAATTACATGCTGTTGCCGTGGTAAGTGTACCGGAATTATCGCTGGTACATCCACCCGGGTTAGTCACCGCCCGTACACGTGCATAATAGGTAGTGGCAGCAGATAGTCCTGACACACCTGTAGTAAGGGCAGTTCCAACATTAAGTGCGTTGTAACCAGCCACAAAACTGGTAAAGGCTGCATCGGTAGCCACATCTACTATATAGTCAACAGATGGGGTGGAGGAAGCAGTCCATGTAAGGTCGAAACCTCCGGTGGTAATATTAGTTACAGTTGGTGTACCAGGTATTCCTGTAGCAGCTGCACAGGTTGTTACAGTAATGCTGTAAGGGCTGGTTGTATTGTAGGCCGGCCCTGCACAACCACTGTTATTAAAGCTATAGAAGTAATAAATATAAGATGTACCGGCAGTTAAGCTGCTTTGTGTAAAGCTAAGGCTGTTGCCAAACGATACTATGCTTCCGGCGCCCAATGTACCGCCCACTGTATAAGTGGAGAGGTCGGTTGGTGGAGTTACCGGATCTGTAGTAAGGTAACGCACTACCAGGTAACCGGTAGGTGCTGGAGCAGCAGCAGTAAATGAGCCATTGAACGATACACTGGTAAGGTTGCTCACTACCAGCGCTGAAGGCTGGGAAGCAGGTGCTGTACATGGTGTAAGATCGCCATAAGCAAAATAACCGGTATAAGGTGTAATTGCGGCAGTAGAACCCAACGAATCGATAGTACCCGCGGTATAGGTTGATGAACCATTCACAGCACCGTAAACACCTGCAGCAGATGGAGCCTGCAGGATTTTATTGGTTGCGCCAATGGCGGCATCACCAAGTGTGATGAAAGAACTGGTAAGGTTGGCTGCACCACTTGAAGGCAATAACTGCCAGCGGTTGGTTGATAAATTGCTAACGCCTGCTCCGGGTGTTCCACTGTTGCTTCCAAAAGCTTCTGCAGTAAGAATCACTGCGCCGCCTGCGTTAGTAACCGGATCTGCACTGATCGGCAGGTAGGTAGATGCAGTTCCTACAGGGAAGATAGCGCCGGTAGCACCGGTGGCAGTTCTGCTGGCTGCAAAAGTGCGGGCAAATGGCCCATTGATATAGTTAGTAGCACTGCCGGCCCCGGTTAATGTTAATGTGCCGGCGGCAGTAGCAGTACCCAATCTTAGTAAATTAGCACTGCTTGTATTTACTTTACCGTTCACCAGTTCAAGTGAACCGCTTACGGTTAACGGTGTATTCAGCGTAACGCCACCTGCACTGTTATTGTTAAAATACAGGCTGGTGAGGTTAGCAGTAGCAGCTGTTGTAAGGTTCTGGATAGTACCTGCATTGTTGAGTGACTGTGGTGAGGTAACCGGGTTGAAAACAAAGCTTGATCCGTTAAGGAACGCACTGTTTACAAATAGCAGAGACCCTGTTGAAGTAAAGGTACCACCACTGTTAATATTGAGGTTACCATTCAACTGCACACTAGCAATCCTTGATTCGCCACCACTGTTAATGGTAAGGTCACCAAGTATGGGTTGCTGGTACTGACCAGATACGTGCCTGTTATTGGCAGAAGGGCCATTGATAATTACGTTACCAAATGGTAAGCCGGTAGTGCCTGCCCATGTATTTACATAGAAGCCGTTGGTATTTCCGCCGGCATCCACAGAAGCACCATCACCAAATACCAGGGTATGGCCTGCAGTTACGTTCAAAGAACCAGAAGGCGAACCCGTCATATAAATTGCATAATCCGAGGTGCTTGTGTTGGCATGTGGGTCAACAATGGTTAAGGTACCACCGGTAAGGTTCACACTGGTTAATGATGCAGGCGAATTAAAGCTCAGCAGGTAAGTACCTGATGGTACTGAATTAGCTGCATTGGCTCCTGCATTACCATCTATTAAAATAGTACCACCACTTTGTGTAAAGGTAGAGGTAGTGCTATTGGAAAGGTTACCATAAATATTTAAAGCACCGGAAGACACCGTTAAGGTTCCGGAGTTTGCAAATCGCCTGTCTGCAAAACTGTTATCAGTGATACCTACATTAACAGTCCCGCCGTTAACGGTGAATACAGATGCAGCTAAAGCATTGGATATGCCATTCAAAGAAGTACCAGTAAAAGTAGCCGTGCCACCAATGGCATTTACGGTACCATTGTTAACCAGGTTAGTTCCTACAGTGAGGTTATTATTGATATCTAACACGGCTGTGCTGCTTACAGTAAGTGTATTAGCAACCGAAACTGCTCCCACAGTTACTGTATGCCCTGCAGTAATGGTTACGGAAGAAGCGGCATCGGGTACATCCGGATTCCTGTTCCAGGTAGTACCATCCTGCCAGTTACCGGTAGCAACTGATACAAATGGAATATCATTTGAATTATAGCCAAGGTAAACGGTAGAAGCCAGGTCGGCCAGGCTTACCAGCACTCTTTGACCTACAGGAAGTATTGGAGAAGTAGAGCCTGCTATATGTGTACCCGGAAGTACAGCAGTAGCTTTACTCAATCTTGTATTGGCATTTGAAGAAGAGTATATACCTGCACCTACTGCAGCAATTGCGTAGTCAGGTGCACCGGTAATACCGGTTTGAGAGATCACCCAGTTGGCATCTGTTAACCTGTTGATGGTGTATCCGCCATCCGTAAATGTTGGTGACGGGATAGATATCGTTGCAGCATCATTGTATTTAACAGTAATAACACCACCTGTTGTTGGCGCACTGGTTTGGCTAATGTATACCGACCTGTTATTAGCACCGGATACAAATGGATAGCGGCCCGTATTACCCGTTGGGTTAGCGGCATCTACAATCGTAGCCTGCCCGGTGGCTGTACTGTACCAGCGGCCAAATGAACTACCGTTGGGGAAACCACCAGCGGTGTAGCTCAACGTACCCAGAGCAGCAGTTCCACCACCTAAAACAAAGGCATTAGAGCCGGTGTTGATCAAACCGGCGGTTTGTGTATAAGTACCGCTTACCGTACCGGCGTTGATGCCAGACAGTAATGAATTGGCATTAGTGAATGTAATACCGGTAACATTACTATTATTTACAGTAAGGGAAGCAAAGTTTGCAGTAGCAATAATATTAGTGGCTGTTAGTGTAGCGCCTGTTCCGGTACCACCTGATACAGCTTCTCCAATACCCGGCTCCACCGTATAGCCGGTTCCCGGGAATACGTTGGCTACAGAAGTAATGGCACCTGAAGTATTACCTGTAACTATAAAAGTAGCAGGGCTGGTAAAAGTTCCACCCGCTAATGTTAATATATCACCATTTGTGTAACCGGTACCTCCAGCTACAATCGTAGCAGCAGGCAAGTTATTTCTAAAAATTCCTGAACCGGAAACAGACTGTGCATTTGCAGATGCAGCGCTGGTGGAAGAACCTGACCCGCTTTGCAGGGCAAGCGTACCCGTTGTGGCAATTTCACCATTGTTGATAATATTACCTGCCACGGCTACTGTACCACTGATCCTGTAACGGCCGCTGGTAACAGTAAGGTCGCCCAGTATTTGAACGGTGCTGAACCTGTGCGCCACAAACCTGTTGCGTACATTACCCTGCGAAACTGTATTTACGGTAAAGTTTCCGAAAATCAGCCTTCCGCTTGAAGCAAATGGTTCTACAGAGAATCCATTGGTATTGGCCACCCTTCCTGAGTCGATGGATACACCATCACCCAGTTGCAATGTGTGCCCGGTTGCAGCAGCAACATCCAATGTAGTGGTGTACCTGAAGGCATCATCAGAAGTAGAAGTGCCTGCATGAGGGTCAACGATGGTTAAAGTACCACCGCTTAATGTTACATTATTGGTCTGCAACCAAACGATTGGAGTACCGGATGCTACAGAAAGTGCCGGGTTACCATTCTGGTTACCGTCCACAACAATATTTCCGCCCGTATGTGCGAATGTTGAACCGGAAAGGCTGTTGATATTACCATTAACAGCAAGTGTACCACCACTTACAGTAAGTGTACCACTGTTAGACAATAAGTTATTGTTATTGCTGGCGCCAATGGTTAATGTATTGCCGGATACCGTTAAACCTGCACCAGCATTCACTACCACGCTTCCTGCAGCTGCACTGGCAGCATTTACAGTTACCACATGGGTACTAAGTATTGTTACATTGGAACTGGCCGCCGGAAGTATACCTCCCTGCCAGGTGCTGGTTGATTCCCACGGACCTGTTTGTGCAGACACCACCGGAATTTCACTGGCATTGATACCGATATAATTAGTAGTAATGAAATTAGCTGCAGTAATAGCCGTTCTTTGAACGATGGGTGCCAATGTACCGGCCTGGAAGGTACCGGTGAAAGAAGCAGCCTGCATTAAACGGGCGTTGGTATTTACGGCAGTGTATAAGCCGGTTCCATTGATCGCATAGTCGAAAGTTCCTGTACCTGCACCAAATGTAATGGCGTTTACTGCAGGGGTAGTTACCTGCCAGCTTGAATTGGTGCGGCTGTCCACTGTGTAGGCCCCATCTGTAACAGGTGCAATGGTACTGAACCCGGCGCCATCGGTATAGGTAACCGCAATTGCACCTTGTGTGCCACCGGTAGTTACCGGCCTGTTCAGGTAGAAGAACCTGTTGGCACCTGTACTGCTGATAAACGGATAAGTACCGGCACCTGTTGAAGAAGGTGCAGTTCCCGTTGTGATAGTTGTACCTGCACCGGCAGCGGAAAATTGCCTTGCAAAGATACTGCCACCAGTGAAGCCGCCTGCGGTGTATGCCAGCGTACCGTTTGTACCGGTAACACCCAGTATAAATGTACCGCCCCCGGTGTTTACATTACCGGCAGTAAGTGTTAATGTACCACTTACGGTACCGGAATTTGCCACAGCCGTTCCGGAGAAAGTAACCCCGTTGGTGAGCAATGCATTGCCGGAGAAGGAAACCCCTGTTACGTTGGTATTGTTAATTAACAATGAAGTGAAACTGGCAGTGGAACTTGCATTGGTGGTATTATTTCTGAATGCACCTGTTCCTCCGATTGTTTGTGCCGTAGTTACAGCTAAAGGTGCTGAAGTACTTCCATTACTGAAATCAGCCAGCCCTAATACTGAACCTGATGGTGCGGTAAAGGCTGCACCGGCATTCACGGTGAGATTACCTCTCAGGAATAAATTAGATGCCCCGATTCTGAACTCTCCATTAGTATTATTGATGGTAAGGTTTCCCAAAATACCCACAGAACTGCTGGTAAGCACATGACGGTTAGCACCTGAAGCGGAGCCATTCACCACTACAGTTCCCAACTGAGTATAAGATGAACCTGCAAATGTATAAATAAGGAATCCATTGGTAGAACCACCGGCATCGGTAGAAACACCGTCACCAAAAGTAGTAGTATGCCCAGTACCAAAGTTAGCTGCAACTGAAGCGTTACCCCTGAAAGCAGCACTGGTAGTGGCAGCAGTAATTGAAGCATGCGGATCAATGATATTTAAGTTGCCACCCGTTACCGTTAGGTTGATGGTGCTGATTGCAAAAATACTTGTAGCTGCCGGAACACTGTTTCCTGTAACACCAGCAGCATTACCATCTACATTAATGGTACCACCAGACTGGATGAATGTAGCAGGGGACTGGATATTGATATTACCATTTACAGTAAGTGTACCCGAGCTGATATTTAAAGTAGAAGTGATTGCAGAACCCGTAGCAAAAGTGCTGAATCTTGTAGCACCTGTACCAACGGTTAAAGTACCACCACTGATATTGACCGTACCAACATTACCCATGGTAACACCTGTACCCGTAGTACCTGCAGTTACACTTAATGTGTTGCCGCTTACAGTAAGTGTACCACTTACAAAAACGGTATTGGCAACAGCGGCAGCGGCATTAACCGTAACTGTATGACCGGCTGCTATCGTTACATTTTCTGTAGAGAGTGGGGCTACACCTGTACTCCAGGTGGCGCCATCTTCCCATGGGCCAGACTGAACACTTAAAACACCTGCGTCAGCGGCATTGATACCGATTCGGTAGGTAACAGCTGTACCTAAAAAGCTTGCGGCGGGTATCGCTGTTCTGTTGGCAACCGGTGCAACAGTAGTTCCGGTACCGCTGGCGTGTGTACCCACGGTTGTTGCTCCCTGTATTACCCTTGGGAAATTAGCACCCGGGGCTGCAGCAGTGGTGAAAGCGCCTTCGCCATTCATATTTACTATATAGGTACCGCCAGTAATACCACTGGTAGTTACGGACCAGTTGGCATTGGTTTGCCTGTTGATGGAATAAACACCATCCGTAATAGCAGCAATCGTAGCAAGGCCAGCTCCATTGGTATGCGTTACCGTAATACTTCCTCCTGTAGATAAAGTAGAGGAAGCAATCTGGAAGTTTCTGTTATTTGTCCCTTCTGCAAAAGGCCAGTTACCGGAAGTGGTACTTGGCAGTGTTGTAGGTAACGAAGTAGTGGCAAGCCATTTCCGGTAACTACCGTTGGAAAAACCACCACTGGTCCAGGAAACTGTACCTGCTGTAGGGGTGCTTGAACCAGACGAAATAGTATTGGAATTAAGGTTTACCCTGCCGGCGGTAAACGTAAGCGTACCCGGAATTGAAATATTATTAAAACCCCAACTGATATTGGAAGTAGCTGAGTTAGTATTGTTGAAAGTAAGATTCCGGATAACGCCCGTATTGAAAGTACCTGTTCCGCTTAAGGTTTGGGCATTAGTACTAATAAGGCTCAGGTTACCCGCTGTTCCGGTTCCTACTGAAATATCAATGATACCATCGTTGGTAAGGTTACCATTTAAAATGAGTGTTTTACCGGTTGTACCCTGGAACACATTCACCGTACCGCCGGAATTTACCTGCGTGTTGCCAAGGACGGTAAAAGAAGTTGGAGTTGCGCTGTAATTTAAAACGCCGGTTCCATTAACGGTAAGATTGGTAATTGATAAACCAGTGGTATTTAATGTAACGGTATGCCCGGCATCAATCACTGCATTATCAGCAGCTGCAGGCGGTACACTACCCACCCAGGTAGCGGCATCCGTCCAGTTACCGGTTGCTGCAGAAGTAATGGTTGACGGAGCATAAGTAACCAGGTTCACTTCATCAATGGCAGCCGGAGGAACAACTATATCAGAGACATCAGATTTCCAGCTGAAACACAGCCGGTAGGTACCGGGGGCCGCTGTGAAAATGATTGTTTCTGCATTATAACTGGTGCTGTTTAATTTGT
Source organism: Chitinophagaceae bacterium (assembly GCA_016722465.1). Lineage (GTDB taxonomy): Bacteria > Bacteroidota > Bacteroidia > Chitinophagales > Chitinophagaceae > Ferruginibacter. Next base: position 376,508 of record JADKJC010000001.1, read on the forward strand.
ACATTCCGCTAACAGCACCAGGGCCTGACACCTGGAAGGTTGACGATACGGCTGTTCCCTGTGCAGGTATAGCCGTTGCAGTAGGTACAAAAAACACTTTCATGTTATCCCAGTCACTCGTTGTAGTTCCTTCGCCCCCTACTTTCCATTTAAAATTCAATACAGCCTTCGTTTGTCCAACGGGAACAGTAACTGTTTGATAATACAAATGAAGGATGGTGCTTAGTTGAGAATAATTCCAGGTTGTTCCACCGTCGGTAGTAACATAGGCCGCTTTTGTTCCGGCACTTGCACCGGGATTAGGAGAAGCAGTACCATTCACCCATGCATCAGTAGCTGCATTTACTGCTGTCCAGTTATTGGCAGCAAGACTAGCACCTTCAAAACCACCGTCGCCGGCAGCAGATATCAAAGTAGTACTTTGAGAAAAAGATGTGAAGGAAGAAAAAACAGCGATGAAAACAACTACTGTATTAATCATCCAGCTCATTATTGTTTTTGTTGCTGGCCTTGAAGCGGTTAACTGTTGCATTTGTGTCAGGTTTGTATGAATGTATTCAGGTTTCAAATTATTAGCTATATCTGCGGAAGTAAAAGAAATATTACAACATCGTTTATGAGAACGGGGAGGGGGATTAAGTGTAGCGATTGTTGCCCCGATAAGATTTTTTACAGCTTGTGTAAACACGTAAATTTTCCTCATAACTCAGTTAATTAAGTAAATAAATTTTTCAACAGCTGCTCTGAAAAGCACGCTGTTGCTGCATTTTAATTAAGGGGAATACTCGAAATAATCTTCAATCGGGATAAGAAAAGGCGGATAGTTTTGGTTTCAATTTGCAAAAACTACAGGCGAATATAAATGTTAATATGAAATTAACAACTTTTTGTTAAGAATTTTTTTCAGCCATTTTTTTTAGCCGGGAACGATTGCAAAAAAAAACAATTGCTTGATTGTTTTAAACTACAATTCATTAAAGGCATCCATTGCAATGGTAGGTTTACCACTGCTGTCAAATGCCCCAAGCCCATAGCCCTGCCAGTTGTTGTGGCATTCGGGTTCCCAGTAAAAAACACCCAACCCTTTATTGCCGGGGAGGGATTTGTTTTTGGCGATGATGTCTTTTAAAAAAGCCTTGCAAACTGCGGGCTGGTCAGCGGGCATCCCCACTTCCGAAATCATAATCTCCGATCCAAACCGGGTGATCATATCATTCATATTGGCCAGGCACTGAGTTGTAGCTGCCTGCCAGCCTGCTACAGTTGGATACAGAGACATGCCAATGACATCCCATTTGGCCCCGTTGTTTTTTAATCCGTCCAGGTTCCAGCGGAATAACCCATTATCAGCGCCATTGGAAATATGAACAATTACTTTGGAACTGCTGCTTACTTCCTTTACAGCCTCATACCCTGCTTTTACCAATGCGGCATATTGTGCCATGTGTGCCGATGCCCTACCCTCTTCCCACAGCATGCCGTCATTGGTTTCGTTGCCCACCTGCACCCATTCGGGGGTAACACCTGCCAGTTTTAATTGGTTCATCACGGCTTTTGTGTGGGTTGCCAATGCATTGATCATATCAGCAAAAGACAAGGCTGCCCATACAGCCGGCTTGTACTGGTGGCCGGGATCGGCCCAGGTATCGCTGTAATGAAAATCGATCATGATACGCATGCCTTTATTTTTGGCACGTACTGCCTGTGCGGTTACATCATCGGGGCTGCACCATCCTTGAGTTGGGTTTACCCATACTCTCAGGCGAATGGAGTTGATGCCCTTGTCTTTTAAGAGCTGAATGCAATCCTGCTGTGCACCTGCCATGTTATAAAACTTTACGCCATCATGTTCCATCTGGCTCAGCCAGCCAATGTCTGCACCTTTGGCAAATAATGCCGGTGCAGGAACCGGTGGAACAGGATTTGGTGTGGTTGATTTGCTGCAACTGACATTGCCAGCTAGCAGGAGAAAAAAATACTGGCTCTTAAAAAAACTGGCTTCATAAATGTGTGGTACAATTAAAAATTAAAGTACTTATTGCAAAATAACAGCACTACTAAGGTACATGATTGCAAAACAAAAGCCCCTGAAAAATCAGGGGCTGTATATTTTAAACCAATAAATTATTGTGGCAATAATACCTGGTCAATCTTGTGCATTACCCCATTGATGGAGTGCAGGTCCAGGGTGGTTACATTGGAAGCCGTAGCATTTCCAACCCCTTTAACTGTTGCGGTAGCCACTACCGCAACACTGGGAGCCAGTGTTGCAAATACAGCCTGAACAGAAACACCCGGATGCAGTGCATAAGGCCCGCCGGCAGAATTCACGAGTGTTTTTACAAAAGTGGCTGTTGTTGGAAGATTAACAGAAAATACCCTGATTCCAGGAGGAGCAAAGCTACCGGACTGTGAACCAAGGATATGGTAAGCTACCACCCCTTTTGCAACAGCGGGTGTAAGTGCAGCAGCCAGTGCAGGACTGATAGCGCCCGGGTTGGTTAATATTAAAGTTCCATAGGTAGCCACTAAAAAAGCTGCCTGCCCCTGTGCAGTAGCCAGTGGTAAACCCTGAGCTACCAATGCCTGTATGATTGCACCGGTAACAAAAGTTTTCATGGCAGCATCTGTTGGTGCAAAGATGGTGAGATTGGCTCCAATAGCAGAAGGGTTAACGGCTGTGTTCAATGCGTCCTGCAGCCTGCTTCCTGCGGCGACTCCGCTATCTGCCCTTGCAATAGCAGCTTTTAAATAAGTAAGATCGGCATCTGTATTAATCCTGGCCCACAGGTCTGTGCTTGGAGGAGCAACCACCCTGAATACCTTATGGATTACCCCATTCACTGCCTGGATATCTGTAGCAATGATGGGCACATTATTAACCCATGCCCCCAATCCGGCACGTACGCTGGGGAAAGTAGTCAGTCTTAATAATGCACTTACTGATGGTGCAGGATTTAATATTGTGGGGTATTGAAAATTAGGGAAAGCACCGGGTATGGATGATGCTGCAACTACCTGTGGCACCACGTGATATTTTACAATGCTGGTTACGGTAGCTGAATCCAGGGCTCCAATAACGCCTGCGGATATCCCGGATGCGGTAAAGGCTGCATCATCAGGCGCAAATACCGTAAACCTAACCGTTGGTGCGGCAAGTGTTGTAAGCAGTTTCGCTTTTGAGACGGCTGCTTTTAAAATACTGAAATTGGGATCATCCAGCAAGGTGGCCAATGTTGGTGTAGTGCCCTGAGCCGGCTGTGGATTTGGCACCGGGTCCAGTTCCAGTTTATTACAGGCCGAAAAAAATACAGCCCCCATTGCCAACAACAAACCCGTGTTCTTTATGCTGTTAAATATTTTCATATTTTAATGTTTTAAAAAGTAGTTGATAAATGTTAGAATATATTATAACCAAAGCTAACATAGTATAACCCGCCAATAACGGCATTGCCTATACCATTTGTATAATATTCATTGAGCATATTGTTGGCCCCGATTTTTATAACAGATTTTGCCGAAGGAATTTTATAACTGACCTGAGCATCCAGCGTGTGTATTGCATTTACTGTGCCGTTGGTAAAGTCACTTTCGTAATAGAAAGCATCCTGCCAGCGGTAGGTAACATTAAAGCTTAAACGCTTTTTATAGGCAAAGCCCGTATTCCCAAAACTAACATTGGTACGGTATTTTGGCGTACTGAAATAAGTTTTAAAACCTTCAGGTACATCTTTCAGTTCGTCGGATGATAAGTTGGCACCTACCTGGAATCCTTTTGGCAGACGGTAATCGAGACTGATACCATAACCGAAAGTTTTTACTTTGGAAGTGGTATTAACCGGGATGGAGTAGATATCTCCCAGGCCTCCGGCGGGCTTACCGGCAGCAAGGTCTGCAGCTAATTGCTGCTGGTTACTGTTGTAGGGTGTTATAATTAAACGGCGGGTAATAAAATCCTGGTACTGCCCATAGTAACCATATACATCCACCAGTAGTTTACCCTGTGCCAGCAAGCCTTTGTAACCTGCCTCAAATGTACTTACAGCTTCCGGTTTAAATTCAGCCTGCTGGTATGCACTAACATCTTCCAGGTTATAAGTAGGCTTAGCGCTGAATCCATAATAGCTATCAAAGAAATTATTACCGCCCACTAGTTTAACATTTCCTCCAACATTCAGCCTTATCCATTGCTGCTGTGTACTTGGGAAACGATAGGCTGTTTGATAACTCAACCTTACATTATTGTTTTCTGCTACTTTTATCAATGCGGTAAAACGTGGGGTAAAACGCCCTTTAAAATTTTCATTTTTGTCGTAGCGTATACTTGCAGTCAGTTTTAATTTATCTTCCAGCAATTTTTTGGTAGCCTGCAGATATGCACCCCATTCTCCGATACTGATCTTTCCGGATGAATCTGCAAATAAAGTTCCTTCGCTGTTGAGCACATAAGATTTGTAATTGGCTCCCACCAATACATCTGCAAACTCACCGGTGTACTCACTTAAATTATACTGCCCTTCCACCTGGTATAAATTTGTTCTGTCAACAAATAAACCGCCACCATTGCTGATAGGAATGGCACGCAAAGAATCAAATGCTTTTGTAAACCTTGCTGAGCCAGGTTCATACCTGCCTGCGTCAGCCTGCTTACGGGCCAGGGTTTGTGCATCAAAATCTGTGAGGCCATTAAGGCGGGCACCCAGATAATTTTGGGCATAGGTAGAGAACCAGCCTGTTGAACCTCCGCTTGGTTTTATAACTTCATTGAGTAACCTGGTAGTGACCGTTGCGTTGTAACTATCTCCAGCATCTTCCTGGGTAGTATAGGCCCTTAACAACCAGTTTTTATTATTGATCTCGAGTTTGTACTGTCCCATTTTTAAATTCCTCAAACTATAACGGTCACTGCCTGTGTACACCGTATTTCCGGTACCCCAGTATCCTGAAATGCTTGCTTCTGTGTTGTTGGTAATTTTATAATGAAATGCAGCAGATAATTTCAGATTGACTGTATTTTCATTTACCACCTGGTTTTCGTTATAACCAGTGCGGCTAACATTAATGGGCCTGCCATTGTTTAACGTATCGATAAAATTCTTAAGAAAAGGCGCTGCACTTGCACCAATTGAATTCAAAACGGCAGTCCTGATATCTGCTGTTGTTTCATCACCATACACATTTACGCCATCATAGTTAGGGTCTGTTGCCCTGTCACCATTAACAATAACACCATTAGTACCGGTTCGGGCATAGTTTCTTTTATCATACCCCAACCAGTCTTTTGCCCTTATAAATTCTGCTCCCACTTTAAAGGCAAACTTATCGCTGAACTTATGTGCAAAGCGGAAAGCGCCATTTACATAATTGGAGGCCTGCCTGAAACGATGGCCGGTATTCATTACCCCTTCTTTTACCTGTACAGATAATCCCTGGTATTTAAAAGGGTTTTTACTATTGATCAAAATGGTGCCGTTCATACCCCCCGGGCCGTATAAGGCAGAAGACGCACCTGGTAACAATTCCACATTATCAACATCCAGTTCGCTCATGCCAACAAAACTGCCCACCGAAAAATTAAGGCCGGGTGCCTGGTTATCCATCCCATCCACAATCTGGTTCACCCTTAAATTACCACTGCCGCTAAACCCTCGGGTGGTGGGTGTTTTAAAAGTGAGGGAGGAGGAAACAATATCAACCCCTTTCAGGTTGCCGATTACATCGTAGTAAGTGGCAGCCGGTGAATTGCGGATGGCAGCCGTACTGATGCGTTCGATGGACACCGGAGACTCCAGTATCTTTTGTGAAGTTTTAGTGGCGGATATCACCACTTCCTGTCCAAGTATATTACTTGGTTTAAAGTCAATTTTTACCACCTGGGCAGCATCTGTTACAGTCACTTCCTGCAGTTCATACCCAACTGAAGATATCAACAGGGTAACGGGTAACCTGGCAACATTAAGCCTGAAATTTCCTTTGTCGTCGGTATAGGTACCGCCACTGGTACCCTTAACAGAAACAGATACCGCAGCAATGCTTTCTTTAGTGGTACTGTTTTCTACCTTTCCCGTAATTGTAGTTTGTGCGCTGGCAGCAATCGTAAAAAAACTTGCCAGCAGCAAAGCCATCCAATAGCTTTTGGTTTTTCTCATACAGCAATATTTAGAGGTTAATTTTAGGCAAAGTAAGAAATGTTAGTACTTAACGGAAATTTAATTTATAACGGCCTGTTGAAATATAATACCCCCTATTTCCTGCGATTAACCCCGATGCGATTAATTTAGCAGTATGAAGACATTTCAGTTTCCCAGGCAAACTAATTTTTACAGCGGCAAAGTAAGGGATGTATACAGCATTGCAGATAACTTACTGGTGATGATAGCAAGCAACCGTATTTCTGCTTTTGATGTGATCCTTCCCAAACCGATCCCTTATAAAGGACAGGTTTTAAACCAGATTGCTGCATACATGCTGCAGGCAACAAAAGATATTTGCCCCAACTGGCTGCTGGCCACCCCTACCGGCAATAGCAGCATTGGTAAAAGATGTGAGCCGTTTAAAGTGGAGATGGTGATCAGGGGCAATCTTACCGGGCATGCCTGGCGTACTTACCAGAGCGGCAATAAAATACTTTGTGGTGTAACCATGCCGGATGGTATGAAAGAAAATGATTTCTTTCCAACGCCCATCATTACCCCAACAACAAAAGCCAGTGCCGGGCACGATGAAGACATCAGCAAAGAAGCCATCATCCAACAAAATATTGTAAGTGCTGCAGATTATGCAGTGATTGAACTGTATACGCAGCAGCTTTTTGAAAGAGGCAAACAACTGGCTGCAAAACGTGGGTTGATACTGGTGGATACCAAGTATGAATTTGGAAAAATCGGCAATGAAATTTACCTGATGGATGAGATACACACACCGGACTCATCCAGGTATTTTTATGCAGAAGGATACGAAGAAAGGCAGGCCAAAGGAGAAAGACAAAAGCAACTGAGCAAGGAGTTTGTAAGAGAATGGCTGATCGCCAATCATTTCATGGGCAAGGAAGGCCAAACGGTTCCTGAAATGAGTACCGAATGGATCAATACAATCAGCAACCGCTACATTGAATTGTATGAAAAAGTAATTGGTTCAACTTTTGTTCCGCAGGAATATACAGATGATGAATTGTATGAGCATATTGTTGCCGGGCTTAAAAACCTGGAAGTATAAAATTGCCAGTATTTAATCATCCCGATATTCAGCGTAGAGAAAATGCCTGATTTTAAAAAACGGACATACAATTTATTTCGTTCCTTGAATATATCCCCTATCTTTAATCCCCTCTTTGCATATCCGGTACTCATTAAAACCAGCCCCCTTAATCAAACTGATTCATTCATAAATACCCGGGCAATGCGCTACACTGTTTTAACAGGATTGTTGTTTTTTCTGTAGTTGGTTTCAGCCAGAAAAAAGCAGACATCCTTTCTTCCAATATTGACAAGACAGTATCTCCTGTTACAAATTTTTTTATGTATGCCAATGGTGCATGGATAAAAAATACGCCCATTCCACCCAGTGAAAGTAACTGGGGCATTGGTAAAATGGTGCAGGAAGAAATATATAAACGCATATTGTTGATCAACGAACAATCGGCAAAAGCCGGTGCTGCCATTGGAACCAACACACAAAAGATTGGTGATTTCTGGAAGGCCGCCATGGATACCAATGCCATCAACAGGGCTGGTTTAACCACATTAAAAAATCACCTGAAAAAGATCGACAAAATTGAGTCGGCCAATGAGCTTACTGCCATTGCCGCAGCCTTTCATATTGATGGCATCAACTGTTTTTTTAATGGCCAGGCTACCCAGGATGATAAGAACAGCAACCTCATCATTTACAAAATGGAACAGGGTGGGCTGGGTTTGCCAAACAGGGAATACTATTTTAAAACAGATGACAGAACCAGTCATATAAGAGACGAATACAAAAAATACATGGTACTCACTTTTGAGCAGTTAGGCATGAGCAATTCCTTTGCTGAAAAATGCATGACCGATGTATTTGAGCTGGAAAAAAAACTGGCCACTGCCAGCAGGAAACTGGAAGACCTGAGGGATCCTTATGCCAACTACAATAAAATAACGATCAACCAGCTGGATGATATCTGCAATACGATTTACTGGAATGATTATGCCAAAAAGATCGGCATAGAAAATACACTTGACTCCATTGTAGTGGGCCAGCCGGAGTTTTTTACTGCACTGGGCAATGAAATTAAAAATACAGAGATCACCGTATGGAAGAATTACCTGAAATTTCACCTGGTGCAATCCTTTGCCAGTTATCTTGATAATGTTACTTACAGCAATGCATTTAACTTTCGCAAACTGCTCACTGGGGCCAAGGAACCAAGGCCAAGGTGGAAGAGGGTGCTGGATGCAGAAGAAAACGCCATGGGTGAATTACTGGGCCAGCTTTTTGTAAAAGAATATTTTAATGCCGCCGTAAAACAACGGTACAGCAAACTGGTGGAAGCAATCAAAGCAGTGTATGCGGATAGAATAAAAAAGCTGGACTGGATGAGCGATGACACCAAACAGAAAGCATTGTACAAACTAGGCAAGCTTAGTAAAAAAGTAGGCTATCCAGATAAATGGAAAAACTACAGTTCCCTGGAAGTAACCCCATCCTCTTATCTGAACAATATCATCAGCGCCAATATTTTTGAACATTATTACAATATCAAAAAATTAGGCAAGCCCGTTGACCGTGCTGAATGGGAAATGACCCCCCAAACTTACAACGCTTACTATAACCCGAGCAATAACGAAATTGTATTGCCAGCCGGCATATTTGCTGTACCCGGCATAAAAGACGAAGCACTCGATGATGCGTTCATTTACGGCTATGCTGCAGCAAGTACCATTGGTCATGAAATGACACATGGCTTTGACGACCAGGGCAGGCAGTATGATGCAGCGGGCAACCTGAATGACTGGTGGACAAAGGAAGACGTAGCTGCATTCAATCAACGTGCCACCGGCATTATTGATCAGTTCAATGCATTCATCCCTGTTGACACTTTACATATCAACGGCGATGCCACACAGGGAGAAAACATTGCAGACCTTGGCGGGTTATTATTAGGACTGGATGCTTTTAAAAAAACCACGCAATACAAAGAAGGAAAATTAATTGGCGGCTTAACACCATTGCAACGTTATTTTCTTGCGTATGCTTACAGCTGGATGTGGCAGGAAAAGAAAGAACGGCTTGCATTGCAGGTGATGACAGACATTCATGCTCCTGCGAAAGAAAGAGTAAATGGGCCATTGGTAAATATTGCAGAATTTTATGAAGCTTTTGGCATAAAGAACGGAACTAAAATGCCTGTGCCTGAAAATGAAAGAGTGGTAATCTGGTGAATAGCCAATCGTGAATAGTGAATAAAGCCCTTTCAATCAAACTGTACTATGTACAAACAATTAACAATAAAGCAATGCAGCAATGCAACCATAAAACAACATAACAACAACCACTACCCCAATAAAGCACCATGCGAACAGAATTAAAGAATGAAGAAAAGATCCTGATCATCATCAGGCAGCACTGGATAAAACTGGTATTGCCTTTTTTTATCTGGCTGCTGGCTGCAGTACTGCTGATATGGCTTGCAAAAACAACCGGATTTGTAATTACACTGGTAGCTGCCATTTACCCAATATATGAGTACCTGAACTGGAAAAACAATTTGTGGTGTGTTACCAGCTTACGGGTGGTGGATGAGAGTGGTTTCTTTAGTCGTTACTCCAAAGAAAGCCCTTTGGAGAAAATCAATAACGTAGAATATGACCAGAGTATCTGGGGAAGGATATTTGGTTTTGGCAGCGTGGATATTCAAACGGCAGCAGAGCTGGGTGAAACAACTTATGAAATGATCCATCACCCCAAACTACTGAAAGATACTATCACCCATGCGCAGGAAGAATATAAAAAAATGCAGATCAGTAAACAGGCAACACAATTGGCTGAAGCCATTGCTAAGTCAACTGCTTCCACCAGACCTTCACAGCAAATGATCGCTGACGAACTCCAGAAACTTTTTAATCTCTATCAGCAAGGTGCCATTACACAGGAAGAATACCATGTACAGAAAAATAAACTAATGAGCCAATAGTTATTTTGAATGCCTGTCCTTAAGGATATGAATGATATCTTTTAATTGAACCCCTTTCGCCTGTAATAATACCAGGTAATGAAACAACAGGTCGGCAGCTTCCCCTTTAAACAAGTCATCATTATTATCTTTTGCTTCAATCACCAATTCCACGGCTTCCTCCCCTACTTTCTGCGCTATCTTATTAATGCCTTTGGCAAATAAAGAGCTGGTATAGGATTTATCGGAAGGATTGTTTTTTCTATCTGTTATGATCAGCTCCAGTTGCGATAGAAAATTATCGCTGCTGTTCGTTTCTCCCCAGCAGGTATCAGCGCCTGTATGACAAACCGGTCCAACAGGATTAACCATTACAAGAAGGGTGTCATTGTCACAATCCGCTTTAATTTCTTTCAGTAATAAAAAATTTCCACTCTCCTCTCCTTTTGTCCACAACCTGTTTTTGCTGCGGCTGAAGAACGTAACTTTTTGCAGTTCCTCCGTTTTTGCGAGGGCAGCTTCATTCATAAAGCCAAGCATCAGTACTTTATTGGTTACAGCATCCTGCACTACTGCAGGCACAAGTCCATCAGCGTATTTTAAAAAATTAATTGTCATCTTCATTTAAATTTTGTTTGTCTTCATTTGCAGAAAGTATTTGCATCAATTCCTTTTCCTGCTTCCAGAAACGCTTTCTTAATTTTTCATTCCGCTTTGCCTGCTCCTTACGCATGTATATAAAAACCAGTATGGCAACAACAGCGGGTGATATGAATAAGAAAGGTTCCATTATAACCGTACCGGAATATGTTGCTGTGCAAGGTATTTTTTTAAAGACCCGATCTCAATATCTTTATAATGAAAAATACTGGCCGCCAATGCAGCATCAGCATTGGCATATTGAAACACTTCTTTAAAATGCATCATCGTTCCGGCTCCGCCCGAAGCGATCACTGGCACAGGCAATGTATTAGAAAGCTGGGCTGTTATATCCATTGCAAAACCATTCCGGGTACCGTCATTATTCATAGAAGTCAGCAAAATTTCTCCGGCACCCAATTCAACTGCTTTGGCTGCCCAGCCTGTTGTGAGTGTACCGGTTTTAGTTCTTCCGCCATCCAGGTACACATACCATTGCCCATCAGCTTCCTTCTTTGTATCTATCGCCAGCACCACACACTGGCTGCCAAAAGCATCACTGAGGTCTTTAATCAATTGTGGGTTTTTATAAGCTGCAGTGTTCACTGAAACCTTATCCGCACCATTCTGCAACAACAATGCTACATCTTCCACCGTACTGATACCGCCGCCAACCGTAAAGGGAATATTAATATCGGACGCAATGCGTTTCACCAATTCAACCAGTGCTTTTCTTTTCTCTATTGTAGCAGTAATGTCCAAAAAAACCAGTTCATCTGCCCCCTGTTCAGAATACAGTTTCGCCAGTTCAACAGGATCACCTGCATCACGGATGCTTTCAAAATTAATGCCCTTAACAGTGCGGCCATCTTTGATATCGAGGCATGGTATGATTCTTTTTGTAAGCAAGATTTACAGGAGTTATGAATTATGCGTTATGAATGATGAGTTGCTCAAGCGGTATCATTCCTTCATAAATGGCTTTACCAATGATAGCGCCGCTACAGCCAATTTCTTTTAAAGCAATTACATCATCGATATTGCTTACTCCACCACTTGCTATTAAATTAATCTCCGGATGATCTGCTATGATCCTTTTATACAGATTGATAGAAGGCCCCTGCATCACACCATCCTTTGATATATCTGTACAAAAAACATTGATAACACCCAGGCCGATCATCTTGCCGATAAAATCAAAAATATTAATTCCGCCATCTTCCAGCCAGCCGCTGATCTTTATTTTTTCTTCCAGCACATCAGCACCAATTAAAAAATTAACAGCGCCAAACTCCATCAGCCATTCTTCCAGCAGTTCCGGGTGTTTAACCGCCATGCTGCCAATAGTAACGATGGCTGCACCGGCATTAAAAACACTTTCCACATCATTTATTTTTTTTATACCCCCGCCAAAATCAATCAGCAGTTTTGTATTGGCCGCAATTGTCTCCAGCACTTTCAGGTTAACAATGCTGCCCGCCTTTGCACCATCAAGGTCTACAATGTGCAGGCGCTTAATTCCTGCAGCTTCAAATTGTTTTGCTACTTCCAGCGGATTTTCATTGTATACTTTCTGTTGTGTATAGTCGCCTTTTGTAAGGCGGACACATTTTCCGTTGATGATATCTATTGCAGGAATGATTGTCATGATATATTGATAAAGTTTTTTAAAATTGTTTCGCCAACAGTTCCGGATTTCTCCGGGTGAAACTGTACAGCATAGAAATTATTTTTTTGCAGTGCCGCACTGTAAGGATGGATATAATCGGTTGTTGCGACGGTTTCGTTGCCCAGTGCTGCGTAATAGCTATGCACTGCATACACAAAATCCTCTTCTTTCAACCCATCAAATAACACCGACTTAAAATTATAAATATTGTTCCAGCCGATTTGAGGAACTTTTAATTTCCCTACCTCACTTTCGGTGCCTTCCCGGGGTACAAATAATTTTACCGCTTCATCAAATATACCGAGGCATTGGGTATTGCCTTCTTCTGAGTGTTTACACATCAATTGCAGCCCCAAACAAATACCCAGCACCGGTTGCTTCAATGAAATGATCAATTGATCCAGCTTCCTTTCTCTCAGGTATTGCATTGCCGGTGAAGCATGGCCAACCCCCGGGAAGATCAATTTATCAGCACTCGTAATTTCTGCTACATTATCTGTAACGATTGAATCTGCACCGATGCGCTGCAATGCATACTGCACACTCTGCACATTACCAGCATTGTATTTTATTATTGCAATCATGCCCTTATCCCCTAAAGTGGAATTTGATTTTAAAGTAGTTAGAGTATTCCTTTTGTTGAAGGAAGTGCATTGTTATTGATATCACGTTTTAACTGCCTGCTTGATACATTTTGCAAACGCTTTGAAAACAGATTCGATTTTATGATGCTCATTATCCCCTTCCACTTTAATATTCAAATTACATTTTGCTGCATCACTGAATGATTTAAAAAAATGAAAGAACATTTCTGTAGGCATCTCTCCTATCTTTTCTCTTTTGAACTCGGCCTCCCAAACAATCCAGTTTCTTCCTCCGAAATCAAGTGCTACCTGCGCCAGGCATTCATCCATTGGCAATACAAATGCATAACGTTCTATTCCTCTTTTGTCGCCCAGGGCCTTTACAATGGCTTCCCCCAATGCAATGCCGGTGTCTTCAATGGTATGATGTTCATCAATGTGCAGGTCTCCTTTTGTTTCAATCACCATGTCAATATTGCCATGCCTTGCAATCTGCTCCAGCATGTGATCAAAAAAACCAAGGCCTGTGTTGATAGTGGCTTTACCAGTTCCATCCAGATTGATATCAATGGCAATGGCTGTTTCGTTCGTGTTGCGCTGGTGAGCAACTTTCCTCGGAGGCAATTTCAAATAATTATAAATATCAATCCAATCAGGAGATTCCACAACAATGGTTTCTTTTCTCAACGCTTCCATGGCACCATTGATCTCAGCTGCACCCAGGGTGGCATCTATATTCAACCAAAAACCTTTGCAACCTAAATTTTCAGCCAACTGCATATCAGTAATTCTATCTCCAATTACAAATGAATTCGTAATATCATAATCTTTATTGTCCAGGTATTTTGTAAGCATCCCTGTGGCTGGCTTACGGGTAGGTGCCTTTTCATATGGAAAAGTCTTGTCAATAAATACTTCGCTGAACTGAATATTCTCATTTACTAAGCTCGTCATCACTAAATTATGTACCGGCCAAAAAGTTTCTTCCGGATAAGAAGCAGTACCAAGGCCATCCTGGTTGGTTACCATCACCAGTTCAAAGTCCAGCTCTTCCGCTATCTTACGCATGTATTTAAACATGTCCGGGTAAAACTCCAGTTTGGAAAAATCATCCAGTTGGTAAGTCGGTGGCGCTTCTTTAATCAATGTGCCGTCACGGTCAATGAATAATACTTTTTTCAAGGCTTATATAATTTTAATAAGTTGATAACTGTTGCATTTTCTTCCGGTGTTCCAATGGTAATGCGTAAGCAATTTTCGCAATGCACTTCTTTACTTCTGTTACGAACAATCACTTCATGTGCTGCCAGGTAATCATACAGCATATTTGCATTTGTTACTTTTACCAGGATAAAGTTAGCATCACTTGGATAAATTTTTCCAACAAAAGACAATTGCTGTAAAGTTGCCGCCAGTAAGTGCTTCTGTTCCACTACCAGCCGGATCCATTCATTCACTTCTTTTGTATCCTGCAATGCTTCCAGCCCTAACTGCTGCGATGCATCGTTTACGTTGTAAGGGGGCTTTACCTTATTGAACAGGTCAATAATATCCATAGAAGCGTAGCACAGTCCCAATCGCAAAGCCGCCAATCCCCATGCTTTTGACAATGTCTGCATTACTATCAAATTTGGATACTCTGTCAGTTCCTGTATGAATGTTTTTTGGCTGGAGTAATTGATATATGCCTCATCGATGATAACGAGGCCCGGAAAATTATTTAATAACAGTTCCACGGCTTCCCGGTTCATATTATTGCCGGTGGGGTTATTGGGAGAACAGATGAATAGCAGTTTGGTATTTTCATCAACCGCATTTAAAATCCCTTCTACATCCAGTTGAAAACCTGTTGTAAGGTTTACCTTTTTAATAGCAACGTCATTAATGTTGGCACTTACCTGATACATACCGTAGGTGGGTGGGCAAATGATCACATTGTCTTTACCTGGATTACAGAAAACCCGGTAAGCCAGGTCAATTACTTCATCGCTGCCGTTGCCAACAAAAATATTTTCTGCCGGCACGCCCTTAATCCTTGCCAGTTGAAATTTCAATTGCCATTGCAAAGGATCCGGATACCGGTTGAAATTTTCCGCCAATGGAGAACCAAATGCGTTTTCATTGGCATCTAAAAATACTGAAGCCTTACCTGTAAACTCATGACGGGCTGATGAGTAAGGCGTAAGATTTTTGATATTATCTCTTACCAATTTATATAAATCGAATTCCATTGTAATGGTTATAGATTTTCTAATCTTATTGAAACGGCATTTTTATGTGCATCTAATCCTTCCGCAGCCGCCATTTGCTCCACTGCATTACCAATATTTTTTATCCCTTCTTTATTGAGTTGCTGAAACGTGATCTTCTTTACAAAGCTATCCAGTGAAACACCACTGTATGCTTTTGCATAGCCATTGGTGGGCAATGTATGGTTGGTGCCAGCTGCATAGTCTCCCACACTTTCCGGCGAATAATGGCCGAGGAAAACGCTGCCGGCGTTCACTACTTTATCAGCGAATGCAACAGCATTGTCTGAAGCAATGATCAGGTGTTCTGCAGCATATTCATTCAATAACTCAAAGGCATCATCTGCAAGTTGCATTACCACATAATTACTGTTTTTCAATGCTGCTTTCGCCATTTCTTTCCTTGGCAAGGCTTTTAATTGTTCTTCAACAGCAGCGGTTACTTTTTCAATAACTGAGGTGGTGGATGCAACCAGCAACACCTGGCTGTCTGCACCGTGTTCTGCCTGGCTTAACAGGTCTGCTGCCACAAAAGAAGGGTTGCAGGATTCATCTGCATATACAGCCACTTCACTTGGGCCGGCCGGGATATCAATCGCAATACCTTCTTTGTTGATTAATTGCTTGGCGCAGGTTATATACTGGTTACCCGGTCCAAATATTTTGTATGCCTGTGGTACAGATGCGGTACCATAAGCCATGGCAGCGATTGCCTGCACACCACCAATCTTATAAATATTTTTCAAACCAATTAAATCAGCAACATACAATACCACAGGATTTACTGTTCCATTCCTGCTGCAGGGTGTGCAAACAATTATTTCTTTACAACCAGCCTGCACAGCGGGTATACCCAGCATCAGCAAAGTTGAAAACAATGGCGCTGTGCCACCAGGAATATACAAGCCCACTTTTTGAATGGCAACGGATTTCCTCCAGCAAACAACTCCTGGTGCAGTTTCTATTTTCCCTGTTTCTTCTTTTTGTGATTGATGAAATGTTGTGATGTTATCCTTTGCTATTTTGATGGCAGCTTTCAACCCTTCGCTTACTGATGCTATTCCTTCTGCAATTTCTGCCTGGCTTACTTTCAATTCAATCAGATCAGCTTTATCAAATTGCAATGCATATTTTTTTACTGCAGTATCGCCGTTAAGTTTAACATCTTCCAGTATAGCAGACACGGTTGCTTCCAGCGGCTTACTGTCAAATGAGGGCCGTTGAATGATTTGAGGCCATTGCTCTTTTGCTGGATTTATAAATAAGTTATTCATTTGCGATTTAAACTTTTGTGATTGCAGCCTTTTTGTTTACCTCACCCCTACCCCTCTCCTTGAGGAGAGGGGAGCGGACGGATCGTTTATACTACCATTTTCTCTATCGGCAATACAATGATGCCTTCTGCTTCAAACGCTTTCAACTTTTCAATCACTTCCCAAAATTCATTTTCTTTTACTACACTCTGCACACTGCTCCAGCCTTCTTCTGCCAATGGAACAACGGTGGGGCTTTTCATGCCGGGCAACAACGTAAAGATATTTTTCAACTGGTGATTGGGCGCATTCAACATGATGTACTTATTGTTCTTTGCGGCTTTTACTGCATTAATGCGGAATAATAATTTATCAAGAATGTTTTGCTTTTCTTCTGATAAATTATTATTGGCAGTTAGCACAGCTTCAGAATACAAAATTGTTTCCACTTCTTTCAATCCGTTTGTAAACAAAGTGCTTCCGCTGCTTACCAAATCACAGATGGCATCTGCCAAACCAATACCAGGCGCAATTTCTACTGAACCGCTGATCTCATGTATCTCCGCATTACTGTTGTTCCTGTTCAGGAAATCCTGCAGGATATTGGAATAGCTGGTGGCAATTTTTAATCCCTGCAGATCAGCAACTGAGCTATATGATGCAGATTTAGGAACCGCAATACTCAACCGGCATTTACTAAAGCCAAGTCTTTTTATCAGCTTGATATCTTTTTGTTTTTCAAGCAACACATTTTCTCCTACAATACCTACGTCTGCCACGCCATCAAATACATACTGCGGAATATCATCGTCCCTTAAAAAATAAACTTCCACCGGGAAATTACTGGCCGTAGTTTTTAATTGTTTGTTGCCATTATTGAGGTCGATGCCGCACTCTTTTAATAATTTTACAGAGTCTTCATATAACCTGCCTGATTTTTGAACTGCAATCTTTAACATCAGAGAATAATTTTAAAATTCTTATTAAATATTTGCTCACCCTTCGTTCTGTATGGCAAAATACACCCTTCGATCTTCGACTCCGCTCTGTACTCTCAGAGATAAAGAAAAAGGGCTCACCGTTTGGTAAGCCCTTTGTTGAAATATGTTAGTACATACATATCAGCACAACTTACCTGTTGGTAAAATATGATGATGGTGTATGTGAGCGATTTGTTTCATTTGCTGCACAAAGTAAAGACGGAATGCTTATTTGACCAAATTAAATTTTCAGCGCTGCCCGTTATTATACAACCAAAGCAATACTGGCAAAGCAAATGTAACTAACCACAGCATGGTAAAAACTATCTTGTCCTTTAGGCTCAGATCCTCTTCATAAGCAGGCACCAGTACTTTTTCAATATACCTGATGATTTCCTGCTCATCATCCGACTGCACTTCTGTGGAATATTTCCGGCGGAGTGATTTGCGCTGGCTAATGACCACATTTCTTATTTGCCAGTACTCATTGTCTGTAAGGTCATCGTAAGAGCAGGCATAATCAATGCCGAGTTCATCCAGCCTGTCACGGATCTTATTGATAAGATGAATACCCCGATCCTGTAAAAAACCAGTAAGGCAATGAATAAAAGCGGCCATGAATAATTCAGTTTAACAAACAGGTAAATCAATACCGCAATGGAAACATAGAGAAAAAACAATTGAAATATCCTGCTGCCAGTGAAGAATAATGTTTGAAAAAACTGCCCGCCATCCAATGGAAAAACAGGCAACAGGTTAAAAACATTGAGCAATAAAAAAGGCATTGAAAGCTGTAAATAAATGCGTTCGTGATAGTGCAGGTACAAATAAAAAAGTATACAACCGAGAATAATACCCGGCACGGGGCCTGCCAGCAAAACAATGAGTTTATTTTTACGTGAAAGATCGGTGGCCTGCCCGGATACGTAAGCGCCCACAAAGGGTACAAAGGTCATGTTGACAGATTTATACCCAAAAAATTTCATGGCGGCAAAGTGCCCTGCCTCATGAAAAATAATTACAGCAACCAGCGACACTACAGCAAACCAGCTTTGGAATATCCAGTAGTATATTGCAATAAATAAAGCGAGGCTCACCAATGTTCTCAACAAAGATGTTTTCTTTACCTCGTCGTCTCCGGGTTTTGCTGCCGCTCCGGGCAATTCTGTTTCTTCATTCATGTATTGATGATTTACCAATGCAGGTTTAATCAGTTGCGGAGAATAGAAACGCTGATGAAACGGATGCAGTGGATCGCTACTGATTTTCTTATCCGTACCAATCAGCGTCATCCGTGTTTCCATCCTGCTATTTCAATCCCCAAGCCCGGCCTATCTGTATAAATAATTTTGCCAAGATCAAAGCCTACTCCCTTTGCCACATCTTCATTCAGTAACAAAGGGCCATCCATATCTACCAAATCAAGCAAGGGCGCTAATTGTGCAATGGCTGCTGTGCCAACCGAACTTTCATTCATACAGCCCACCATTACTTTCATCTCCAGTTCTCTTGCTCTCCTTATCATCCTTCTTGCAGGAGTAATTCCGCTGCATTTGGTGAGCTTGATATTAATGCCATGAAAATGCTGGTGACATTTCTCTACATCGCTTTCTGCTACACAGGCTTCATCGGCAAATAACGGCAAGGATGATTGTTCATACAAAATTTTCATGCCCTCCCAATTGTCTTTTGCCAATGGTTGTTCCACCATTTCTACACCCAGCGTTTTCAGTAATGGAATTTTTTGCAGGGCTTGTTCCAATGACCAGCCGGCATTCGCATCCACTCTTAAAACAGCATCGGTATGTTTACGCAAGGCTTCCACCATTTCAATATCACCCGGCACACCCACTTTTATTTTATAGATGGGCCATGGTTTTTCTTTCATCTTCTCTACCATCTTTTCAATGGTATCAATGCCGATTGTATAATCTGTTAATGGAGATTGATCCGTATCGAGATTCCATAATTGATGGAGCTGTTTTCTTTTTATTTTCCCGTAGAGGTCCCATCCGGCCATGTCCAATGCACAAACTAAAAATGGATTTTGTGGAAAAAGGTGGTGCAAATAATGCCAGTATCTTTCGGGGTCGGAGAAAGCGAATTTTTCAACGAATACTTTTTTTCGTTCCAGGTCTTCCTCCATTTTTTCTACAGGAATATTATAGTAGGCAATTGCTGGTGCTTCGCCATAGCCTTTGATGCCGAAATGATCCAGCTCTACAATGAATGTGGGCTGGTGAGTTTTGGTTCCTTTGGAAATGGTGAACGGATATTTGAAGGGGAGGTTATATATTTTGAAGGAGACTTTCATTTTTGTGCAGCGGATTTTTTTCACGCCAGTAAGCAAAGATGCGGAGAAGCAGGGAGAATATTTGAAGGTTGTTTTTCTAACCCGTGCTGTTTTGTTACAAAGGTTTGCTATCTTTATTTGCCTGTATTTAACTCTTTCTTCTATGAAGAAAATTTTTTACTACTTGATCCTATCAATTGCATTGGCAAAACCATGCTATGCACAGGTACTTGCACAAGATTCATTAGCCGTTTATGATTTGTTCTACACAAATAACGGTGGTATTCCCAGCACCCCTTTATCAGCCTGGCCGGGCATTACCGTAACAGGTAACCGGGTAACAGCCATCTATATGAGCTTTCAATACTCCAACACCATTCCCTCCTCGATAAGTAACCTTAGTGCATTAAAAAAACTGACAGTAACACCTTGCGCTTCGATGGGGTGCACCTGGGCTGTTTTTAGTTTCCCAGCTTCATTTGGCAACCTTGATTCCCTTGAAGAAATAATTGTGAGTGGAGTTTCCTGGAATTATGCAGCTATATCCATGGCGCCGCTTTTTTCAATCACAAGCCTAAAATCCATCTCACTTAGCAGTACCTTTTCTCCCTTCGGCTCTGAATTAGGCGGCGATATACCTGCTGAAATAAGTAATCTTGTTAACCTGGAGAAACTTGATTTAAGTAATAACGGTTTCAGCTTTATTCCCGGTGCAATATTCAACTGCCCAAAGCTTGAAGTGGTGGATTTTAGGAATAATTTTTCTATGGCAGGCGGTATCCCTGGAAGCGTAGGTAACTGTACCACTCTTAAATCTTTAAACCTGTCTGGAAACGAGTTGAACGGCACCATACCAGCCAGCATTGGCAACTGCACAGAACTGCGTTTATTGAATGTTTCGGGTGGAAGTCGCCAGGGTAATCCAAATAGTTTAATTGGGGAAATACCGTCAAGCATTACCAACTGCCATAAACTCAGCACCTTTTGGGTGAATGGTGAATGGTATGGTGTTAATCCTTTTTTTGATAATATTACTGCTTTTCCTGAACTTGATACACTTGTACTTACTACGGGCATAAATCAAACACCAACTGAAATCCCTGGTGCATTCAGCTCTCTCTCTCATTTATCTTATTTAGACCTCAGTCGCTATATCACAGGCTCCATACCTTCCGCATTGGGTAACTGCCCTGCCTTAAAAACCCTTTCCCTGAGTTCGGTTTATTTTTCCGGAAGCATACCTGAGAGCATTGGTAACATTTCAACCTTAAAGAGCCTTAGCATATCCGGTTCTAATATCACCGGGGGGATACCTGCAAGCATTGGTAATCTTTCGCAACTACAAACGCTTATTATATCAGGCAATACTATTACAGGAGGCATACCTGCAAGCATTGGTAATCTTTCACAATTGCAAACGCTTAAACTATCCTGCTCCAGTATTGGTGGAAGTATTCCTGCAAGCATTGATAATCTTTCACAGTTACAAACCCTTACTTTGAGTGGCTGTTCACTTTCGGGCCCGGTACCATCAATGAATAACGTGCCGGCTACAGCCAGGGTAGATCTCTCATCCAATAAATTTACGTTTGATGGATTAGAATCTCTTAGTCAGCATTTTGGTGTTCGTCTCACTGTTACACCACAGCCGAACATATCTATACGGTATAATAACATCAGGCTGTCGGTGAATGCCGGGGGCACATTGGCCAACAATACATATAAATGGTACAGGAATGGTGCATTGTTCAGGATCGTTACCGGTGATTCTTTATTGGTTACTTCAGCAAGTGGTTATTATTACGTAGACGTTACCAATAGTGTTGTACCCGGGCTTACACTTAAGAGTAATTCCTTTTATGTGCCCGTATATTTATGTCCGCCAGCAGGCAATGCAACACTTACCAGTAATTCTGCCGGCCCATACCAATGGTACATGAATGATGGCAATGGTTTTGTAGCTATTTCTGACAATGCTAATTTCAGCGGCACTACTACGCAAATATTGCAACTCATCAATATCCCTTCTTCGTGGACCGGCTACCAGTTCAAATGCTACGATTTGTTCCGCATCGAGTTTAAATTATCCTGGACAGGCGCTTTTAGTAATGACTGGAACTATTATGGCAACTGGGGAAATTGCGGTTCAGTGCCCGACAGCAATACAGATGTAGTGATAACCGCCGGCACTGTTGAATTGAATGCCAATACCACCATCCGGTCACTTACCATTGCTCCCGGGGCAAGCCTCACCGTGAGCCCGGGTGTAACACTTACGGTGCTGCATTAAAATTCCACAGCACAAGAGTGCGACGCCACCGAAGCTTAATTAATATTTTACAGCTGGTTCAAAAAAAACTCATCCCTCTTATCCCTTCTCCTTCAGGAGAAGGAACGGCACATTATATCACTAACAAACATTCACTCTTCCACATCAGCGAAAATTCACTAATCAACACGAAAGCCTAAAGCGTAATCAATAGAAAAGAGATTAGTATTGCAGGGTTCTAAAGCCCCTCCTTTGGAGGGGCTTGGGGAGGCCTTTACCTTCCACTTGCCGCAACATATCCTCCCAACTCTTCATTGAAAGCAGTTTCTTTTATCAGGTCTTCAAGACTGATATGCATACGGTAGCGCCAGTAATGTTTGGGATTGGCGGGCTGGTTGATGCGTTCTTCATTGGGGTCCTGCCGGCGTAGTTTTTCACTCATGCCCAGCATATCCTGTATCTGAAAAATACACCACATGGCTGGAGAATAAAAATGCTGGATCAGTATATCACGATTGATCCAGGGCTCACAATAAAATGGCGAAGCGCCATATTTGCCGAGAATGTTATTGTAGAAATTTTGTGTCTTTGTGGTGTCTTCTTCCCACCAGCCACGGATGGTGCTCATGTCGTGTGTGGAAGGCGTTACCACACTCATGTAAGGTGCGTCTGCAGGATGGAAGAATTCTGTTTTGGGATTTTTGGGCATGCGCTGAATTTCCAAACTTAAAATGCCGAGTTGGCGCATCACATCCGGCACACAATCCGGCACCATCCCAAGGTCTTCACCACATACCAGCATGTTGGTGGTACGTTTTAATTCGGGCAGTTTGTGCATGGCTTCCTTCTGCCAGAAATCATCCTGCCTGCGGAAGAAATAATTCAGGTAAAGGTCTTTCAGCCGTTGCTTGATATAATCATCCAGGTCACGGAAAGAAGTGGTGCTTTCCATACCAATTCGGAAATGATACTTTTGCATCTGTGAACCTTCTTCCTCAAAGAAAATTACATTGCTGATGAGATCGTACAAGCCAAGTTTGATAAAATTATTGATCTCAGAACCTGCCAGTCCGCTGAAATATTTTTCAACTTTTTGCTGTGTACTGTATTCGTCCTTTAATTCAAAAGTTCCATCTACCCAGTTTAAAAAAGTCTGCATCACATAATCTGCTTCAGTGCCAAATCTTTCCCTTACATAATGTTCGGGGATATAGGGCCTGCAGTAACGGTGAAATTCAAACGGGATATTATTTTGATAGAGTTCGTTGATGTGAACAGGAATTGCCGGAACAAATTTCCCCATGATGCCTTGTACCGCATGAATGGGAATGCTCCAGATGCGGAAGAATCCGAGGATATGATCAATGCGGAAAGCATCAAAATATTCACTCATCTGCTCAAAACGGCGGCGCCACCACGCAAAGCCATCTTCCTGCATTTTTTTCCAGTTGTAGGTGGGGAATCCCCAGTTCTGTCCTTTAACAGCAAAATCATCCGGTGGTGCACCAGCCTGTGCATCCATATTATACAATTCAGGCGCCACCCATGCATCGCAACCATAGCGGTAAATACCAATGGGCAGATCACCTTTTACAATAATGCCGTTTTTATGAGCATAAGCGGTTGCATCTTTCAACTGCAAATGCAAATGGTACTGCGTAAAATAATGCAGTGCAATACTATCGTAATGTTTTTGTGTTGGTGCCACTAATTTCTGTACAGCATCCTCATTATAAACACTATTGGTCTTCCACTGGTTGTAATCGGATGTTTTGTATTTATCCCTCAAATAACAAAATGCTGCATAAGGCACCAGCCAGTGGCGGTTGAGTTCAAAAAATTCAAAATATTTGGTATCGTCTTTAAACTTATCTTTCTGCAGTTCAAATAATTCTTTGATGGCTGCATATTTAAAATTGAGCACTGCTTCATAATCCACATCCAGAGCGGCATTCAACGCCTGCTGTTTTTCTTTCCATTTTTTTACCAACGGAGATTTTTTACCTGCTACTTCATCAAGGTTCAGATACAAAGGATGCAATGCAAAAGCAGAAATGGCTGCATAAGGATAAGAATCCGTCCACGTATGAGTAGCCGTTGTATCATTAACAGGCAAGAGTTGAATCAGTTTCAATCCGCAGATCTTTGCCCAATCCACCAGCAGGCTGATATCAGTGAACTCACCCGTGCCATAACCATTGGCTGTTCTTAAACTGAATACCGGCATGGCCACTCCTGCGCCCTGCCAGCGTTGGTAAGGCACTTGTGCAAAGCCGTCATGCAATACAGTTAGTTTATTTTTTTGGGCATCAGATTGAAGTGTTCTGTTATTACCCGATTCAAAATGAACAAACTTTTTATCTTCCAAATTGTATACTCCGTATTTGTAAGCCACCGGGAAACTGTCTTTGGTAAAATTCAATTTCACTATCCACCAATTATCCTGCTTACCCAACAATACCGGATTTTCCGTATCCCAGTCGCCCAGTGTATTACCGGTTCCGGCGATGCACAGTACTTCATTGTCTGCCAGTATGGGCGCTTTTACTTTAAACTCATGTGTAAAGATTTTTACAGCCTTTGGTTTATGAGCGGCAGCAGCCGTTTTCAGCAGTACGCCCTGAAAAGCCTGCGTATAAAAAGCATTGTCTATATCACCTGCATGGTTCCAGGTATCTACCAGCACTATTTCATCCCTGCCGCTTGATTTTTTATATTCAATGATTCTGTCGTTGCCCCATTCTACAATTTCGTTGCCATTGTCTTCCCGTAAAATATAACGGTATTCAATATCAAGGGAGGAGAAAGAAGTATCATCAATGGCTACTTGCGCATACCAGAAATCCTGGTTGAAATACTGCAATGGGATGGCTTTGGCCATATCATTATCGCCTAAAACCTCGTGACTGCCCGAAACAAATAATGACTGGCCTACCCTGGTGGAAAATCGCAAATATAAATTGAGAAGCATCGTAAAAAATTAAGGAAAGGCAAGATAAACTCTTATTATCAAAATGTAAAAAATACACAAAGAAAACTGGTGGTTCATTTTGTACTGCAATCGTTTGTTGCAGCACAAAAATAAAAATGTTTTTTGCAGGCCGCAGAAAAAAAACTGTTTGTTTTACCCTATTTTTGCCAAAACTTTTTCAATTCATGGAAACATCTAAAAAATCTACTGGTCTTTACTGGGTTTTATTTTTGGTATCTGTTGTTGCTTTTTTTGGCGTGTATAATGTGGGTGGTGGATATTGCTCCATGGTGTTGCCTTTCAACTGCACCTTCTTTGCCAAGGCACTGGATCTGATGTAATCTTTCTCTTTTTTGCTTTTTCAGAGCAGGCTGTTGTTTTTTATGGCAACATATTTGTATTACTCAATTGTGCAGCATCCTTTTGAGGAGCTTCTATCTTTCAGATTCAGGTTTCCCAGATAAAGTTTATACCAACTTTCATTTTAAATAAAATATTATGGGGCATTCAAATGAACGCCCCATTTTCCTGCAAATTGTTTTTATGGTTTTGATTACTTCAAACTATTAATAATTGCTGAAAACTCTGCAGCTACCAGTGATGCTCCACCAACCAACCCACCATCCACATCCGGCTGGCCAAAAATTTCTTTTGCATTGGCTGCTTTTACACTGCCCCCATACAAAATAGAAACAGACTGTGCCACTGCATCTCCATACTGTGCACCGATTACATTTCGGATATGCAATTGGATTTCCTGCGCCTGTGCGCTTGATGCTGTTTTACCTGTGCCGATAGCCCAGATGGGTTCGTAGGCAATTACAAATCCGGTCATTTGCTCTGCAGTTAAATGAAACAGGCTTTCTTTAATCTGCGTTTCTACAAAACTGTTTTGTGTACCTGCTTCTCTTATTGCCAGGGCCTCACCGCAGCAGAAGATCGCTTTCAAGCCATATTCAAAAGCAAGGTTTAATTTTTCCGCCAGCATGGCATTGCATTCATTAAAATACTCCCGGCGTTCGCTGTGGCCAATGATCACATAGTCCACACCAATACTGTGTAATATTTCTGCACTCACTTCCCCGGTATAAGCACCTGATTTTTTTGAGTAACAGTTTTGTGCAGCCACAAAAATATTTTCACGGCCAGCCAGTTGTTGTTTTACGCTGGTGAGGTAGGGAAAGGGAACACCAAATACAACGAGATGATCTTTATCCAACATCAAGGAGGCACTGATGATATCATTGACGAGTGTGCTACCCTGTTCGAGTGTTAAATTCATTTTCCAGTTAGCGGCGGCGATTTGCTTTCTCATGTTAAGTTGATTGATTGTATAAATGTTGTAAAATTATTTTTTCTTCTCCGGTAATGGTTTTGCCTTTTAGTTTTTTCCAGTTGTCAATATCCTGCAGCGCTTTTTCAAAAATATACCTTTCCTCACCCCAGGTAAAATTACCGACCAGCTTCGGTGGAAAGCCTGCACTAAAAATATTACAACACACGCCCACTACTGTTCCGGTGTTAAAGGAAGTGTTGATGGCGGCCCTGCTGTAATCCCCCATGATCAACCCGGCTTTGATTCCAACTGCGGTAAACTCATTTGCTGCATTGTTCCAAAGCTTTACTTCGTCTGCGGTATTCTTTACATTGCTGTTAGCAGTGCCGGCGCCAAAATTACACCATTCTCCAATCACACTGTCGCCTAAATAACCATCGTGTGCTTTGTTGCTGTAACCAAATAAAATGGAGTTTTTAATTTCCCCGCCGGCAATGCAGTATGGCCCAATGGTAGTAGCACCATATACTTTTGCACCCATCTTTAACGTAGCGCCTTCGCACAGAGCAAAAGGCCCACGGATGAGGCTGCCTTCCATTACTGTGGCATTTTTACCAATGTACACGGGACCAGCAGATGCATTAATCATACTGCATTCTACAACAGCGCCTTCTTCAATAAAAATATTTTCCGGTGCAATGACAGCGTTTGTAGCAGATATCCTTTGTGATGACCTGCCTGCGGTGATGAGTTCAAAATCCTTTCTTAAAGCCCAGTCGTTGAGTTGAAAAATATTCCATGGGTATTGAATAATTTTATAACTGTCTTCATCATTTGATAAAACCGGAGCTCCCTTTTCATCAATTGAAACCACGCCTTTCTTCGAAGGAATAATGGAGGGATCAATAGTAAGCAAGTCAATATTAAAAATACTCAGCAACTGCTCCCATTTTTCTCTAATTGTCAAAATGCCGATCCTGATATCGGCTGCATTCCTCGTGGCAGTTAGTGGCCACAGGCTATCTTTAACAGCACTATCATCAAAAATTATTTTCACTGGATAAAACTACATTTTTATTGAGTAACTATTTTCAGGATAAAATAAAAAGCCGTTCCATTTACAGGAACGGCTGTATTCATTTGATAGGGTTTAGTTCGTTAAAGAGCCCGACCCGGGTTAATTCTCCTTCGGCTTTTCATTCTTCTTCGCTATTTCTTCAAGCAATTTTAAACCAAGCAAGCCGCTGATGGGGCCGTTGGCACCTTCACCACTACCGCCACCGCCAATTAAAATATCCGGCATTATCTTGATGTGCTGTGCGCCGATGGCTTCCATCACTTTCAATTGTGTAAAATTATCTCCCCCCATCGCTTCTACAGAAAGCTTATAAGATTCGGCATTTGATTTCCCAATTGCCAAAATCTTTTCCGCTTCGGCATTACCGGTCAATGATATCTGTTCTGCATTTGCCTTTGCCAGCAATTCTATCTGTTCTGCATTTGCTTTTGCCAATACCCTGATCCTTTCTGCATCTCCACTTGCCAGCAATTTCAACCGGTCTGCTTCTGCGGTTGATTGCAGGCGTACACTGTTGGCTTCACCGGTAGCTTTTTTTACCGAAGCATCTGCAATGCGTTCTGCAATGATTACACCCTGATCTGCTTTTACAATTTCCTTTTGTATATCCGCTATCGCTGTTTCCTTTTCAAGCGTCTGCCTGGTTTCCTGGGCCTTCATCTCTGTTTCATAAGTCACTTTTTGCTCTTCCGCAATCTTACGGTCCGTCAGTGTTTTCATCAGGCTTTCCGGCGGTACAATATCACCTATCAAGGTATCCACTCCATACACATTGTACTGGTCAAGCACTTTACCTATATGTTCCTTTGCCGACATCTGCCTTTCTTTACGGGTACCAAGGAAGGCGATCACATCACTGTCCTGTGCGCTGTTACGGAAATAGTTACCAATAGTGGGTTCCAACACCTGGCTTACCAGGTTATTCATATTTCCAAAACGGGCAATTACTTTTGGTGCTTCCGTAGTTGGTATGTGAATAATCTGTGATACATCGAGATTGAAAGGAAAACCATCTTTACTTCTTACTGTAATAGTAGAGAGATGTTTATCCAACTGGTGGCTTTCACTCCTTGCATTGGCCCAGTTCAACACCAAGTTGGTAGTTGGAACCAGTTCCACTTTCATAATAAATGGATTGATGGGATATTTACCGGGCCCTAACGGTTCAGCCCACACGCCTTTTTGTCCCTTCGAAACAATATTACCATGTTTGAATTCTGCACCGCTCAGGTCCACCCCTTCGCTGCCGACATAACTGATTACTACACCTACATGGCCGATGGCGATTTCCGTCATCTTAACCATTTCTATTTTTGCAAACCAGGGATTCAGGAAGTAAGTACCTGCAAGAATTACTTGTTCCTGCAAGCCTTTGTATCCTCCGTTGTTCATAAACAAGTCCACATCCTGGAATTTGTTATGGCCATCAATTATTTTACCTGCTATCTGGCTTTCCTCCAATGGCTTACCCTCCTGGGTGGTTACAATACCCACAGCATTATCAGGTATGGAGGTCATTTCGGTAAATTCAATACTAAATAGAAACGTGTTGATACGATAGGAACCCGGAGTGATGACCGCAGTTTGGCGGCCTTTTCTACCGCCATTTTTCAAGAATGCTTCGGCATCCTGGTAGCTGTCACAGTCAACCTTACGGCCCAGTACAGAACCAGTTTCCAGTTCAGCGCCATCCTTTGCAAGTATCAGCCCAAGCTGACCGGTTGGGATAATGGTAAATGGCTGAAATGTAATATCATACTGCCATATCCATTTGCCAAAATATAAGCCGGGTGGCAGTGTCTGTGCCTGAAAACCAGCTTCTCCCAAGGTGGCAACAATACGGCCTTCGGGCAATTGCTGGTTACCAAACAGTACAAATTTTTTGGTAACCAAACCGATTCTGTCTTCCGGCACAATGACCACGCCGAAAAAAACACGAAGAATAAAACGGTAGAAAATTAAAATAAAGAGGGGAATGCCAATAATCAATCCCCATTTGATCAGTTCATGTGAGTCCATGTTAGTTGGGTTTAAAAATGAAAGTAAAAATTACTGTGTTATTAATAGATAAAAGATGTTAACTTTTAATGAACAGGTTTTGTTAGTATTTTTTGATGCGGTATATAACAAGGCCGTATGCGCTACTGTTTATTATGTGAAAGGGATTGATATGTAACAGGTACCAGAATTCAGATGTTATATTGCCATGAAATACTCAACGTACAAGTGAAATTATCCCTTCTTTTTACTAAAAAGAAAGAATAACAGAACAAGTTCACAACAATGCCGGGTAACGTACAAAAGCCTGTTCCAAAAATGTTTCAGGTAATAAGAGTACACTCTCCCTCCTACACTTTGGGAGGTGAAGTGTTGAAGTTGGTATTGATAAAATCGCAGAGAAATAAAACGACCTTAGTGCTGTTGGGTTTCATTTTGTTGTTGTACTTATTTAAGGATGTAAAGATTGTATAATGGATGATACCGGCAAAAGGAAATCGTTACAGATGGTAAATGTGATGACGATTATAAGCTACTTACTGTAAAACAAGCTTTATCATCGGTGCCAGTTTTGCAGCCCAAACGGTATACCCGGCACCGGAAGGATGCAGTCCATCGCCGGCGATCAATGAAAGATTAGTGGATGCAAGCCTTGTATCTCCGGTAATATCCAGGTAATTTACCTGGTACTGTTGTGAGATGGTTTTATTGATAACGTTGAAAGAATCTATTTGCCTTGCAATTAAGTCACGGTCGCTACCGGATGCATAGGGTGTAACGCTGTAATCAGGTATTGACAATACAAATACTTTTCGTTTGTTATTGCCTGTGTACAGAATGGACCTTTCCAGCAATATGATAAACTGCTGCCGGTATTCATCCTGTGTGCGGTGTTGGTATTGATTGTTTACACCAATCAGCAGGCTCACAATATCGTAGATGGATTTGGAAGGAGGGTTGTTGTTCAGTTTTGATAACAGGTCGCCGGTTGTCCAGCCGGTTTGTGCGATGATCTCGGGCTGGTTGAATTTTATACTTTGACTACCCAATAAAGCTACGGTCTGTACAGGGAACCTTTCAGTGAAGGCAACAGATTGCCCAATGGTATAGGAATCGCCCAGGGCAAGATATGTTCTGGTAACTGTTGTATCTGGTAATACAACCGTGGGATTGGACGGCACAACAGGACTCGAAGTCACAAAGCCTGCCCTGGTGTCAGGCTTACTACAGCCCGGCAAAAGGGATAATAAGCAAATGTAGCAGGCGATTGGCTTGATCATATATCCATTAACGAAATTACCCTGCTAATGGTTCAGTACAAATAAAAAAGAGCCTTTTCAAAGGCTCTTCACATAAAAATCACAAATAATTATTTATACAGTATCTGGTAATATTCATCTGCCATCCTGTTACTGTCAAACTGAACCTGCACATCTCTCATGCCATTTTGCATGATATGCCTCCAGGTTTCTTTATCATCATAATACAACGGCAGTATTTGTTTTTCCAGTATTTCGTACAGCTGGTTCAGATCGTATTCGTCCTGTTCCTGTACATGTATGTTCTCATAATCGATTGGAGGAACCAAAAAACCATTGTTGCCATCATTGATGAATTCACAGATCCATCCGTCATTGGTACTGAAGTTTACAGCACCATTCATTGCTGCCGTCATACCGCTGGTGCCGCTGGCTTCCCTCGGCACACGTGGATTGTTGAGCCATACATCCGCCGCTTGCTTAAGGCGTTTGCTCAATGACAATTCGTATCCGACACAAACCGCCACATTGCTGTATTGTTTGCTCAAATGTACCAGGTGATTAAAATCATTAATGGCCGGATAATCCAATGGATAAGGCTTGCCAGCCCAGATGATCTGCACCGGGTATTTTGTATTGCTTAATAATGCTTCAAAACGTTTATGATCCCTTGTGAGTAATTCTGCTCTTTTATAGCCGGCAAAGCGCCTTGCCCATACAATGGTGAATACATCAGGGTTAAATAATTTTCCTGTCTGGTCTGCCACCAGGTCCATCGCCCTTTTCTTGAGGAAACGCTTGCGGTCATCAAACCATTCGTCATTCTTATCTGTAACAGCTTTATATAATTGCTTGTCTGCCCAATAAGTCCAGTTTTGTGCATTGGTGATGGACTCTATTTTACAGATGCCGGGATATTTACCCCACATCTTTCGGCTTACATCTCCATGTAGTTTGGATACTCCATTAGCCAATTTTGCAAAACGCAATGCTGCCAGTGAGTGGTTGAACTGGTCATCCGTCATTCCCGTTATTTTACGCACATCATCAAGATGCATACCGCAGAAATAACTCATCTTCTGGCAAAGGAAAATATCGTGTTTTTCGTTACCGGCTTCTTCTGGTGTATGTGTAGTAAACACCAGTCTTTTCTTAACATCGGCAAGGTTACCAAATTTCCTGTACAGGTAAAATGCAGCGCTGATGCCATGTGCTTCATTCAGGTGATACAACTCGGGATTGAAATTCAATTCATCCATCAATTTAGCACCACCCACACCC
Source organism: Chitinophagaceae bacterium (assembly GCA_016722465.1). Lineage (GTDB taxonomy): Bacteria > Bacteroidota > Bacteroidia > Chitinophagales > Chitinophagaceae > Ferruginibacter. The sequence continues at coordinate 408,454 of JADKJC010000001.1, forward strand.
AGCAAAATAAACTGGGCTACTTTGGTGGCTACATTACCATCATACAAACGATGGGTAATTGTTTGTGAAACATAATCATTCTCCGGTAAATCAGTACTTAATAAAAACAGCGGTGCTGATTTAAAGGTTTCCGGGTTCAGGTACCATACTTTTACCCAAATAGGAGTATCATGAATGGTGATTTGAAATTTGATTCCTGTATCTTCTAAAAAATTATAAATCTTTTCGTTCCACTGAACCTGCAGGGTTTGGTCTGCATTACGGGCCTGGTCGTAATAACCGTATTTCCACAAAATCCCAATACCCACCATGTTTTGCTTCAATTCATACGCACTACGCATGTGAGAGCCTGACAAAAAACCTAACCCACCACTATATATTTTTAAAGGCTGATGAACTGCAAACTCCATTGAGAAGTAGGCAACTCTTTTACTGTAATTTTCATTTACCGCATAAGGAACCTTAAAATTGTTGAAACTCATAAAGCAATAAAATTAATGAGGGCGCAAGATAACTTGAATTTTTAATGAAAACGGGGTTTAAACTAAAATATTGTGTAGCTATTACACAAAGGTCATGGAATCAAAAAACTGCAAACGTTTGCTTTTTAAACAGCGTTTGATATGATTGCGGTCACTTCAATTTCAATCAGCAGTTCATCATTGATCAACTTTGACACTTCCACCATTGTTGCAACTGGTTTAATGCCTGCAAAAAATTCTCCATGCGCTTTGCCCACAAATTCCCAGTTGCTGATATTTGTTAAGTACATTCTTGTTCGAACCACATCTGTCAATGCCCCACCGAGTTGATGCAAAGCCTTTTCAATTATAGTGAAAATAAATTTTGTTTGCAGATACACATCATCTTTACCAACCAGTATATCACCATCCATTGCGGTAGTGCCTGCCACTTCAATGATATTGCCTACCCTTACTGCTCTTGAATAGCCCACTACCTCTTCCCAGGGTGAACCCGAGCTTGTTTGTTGTCTCATAATACATTAATTTTTTTTCAAGATACAATTTTGCCGATCATCAATCCATGTTTCATTATTTAGCCTTACCTAAATTAATATTTAGCTAATTATAAATATTTTTTTATTGATCCCTGTTTAAACTGTAACTTCATTTCAAAATAATAATACATTTAATAGCAAAATGCTTTGATCAATACCCACACTGAAACCCATTCTAAAAATGATCAAACACACACACAATGAACATTCGCTGAGTGAAGTACACCAGAGCATTGATACAACCCTTAATAATAAAAAAGGCTGGAGAAAAATTTTAAGCTTTCTCGGGCCGGCTTATTTGATCAGCGTTGGCTACATGGACCCCGGCAACTGGGCCACCGATCTGCAGGGGGGGAGTAAGTTTGGTTACAGCCTTATATGGGTATTACTGATGAGCAACCTGATGGCATTGCTCCTGCAGGGCCTCTCCGCAAGACTTGGCATTGTAAGGGGCCGTGACCTTGCGCAAGCCAACCGGGAGGCCTACCCCCGGAAAATTAATTATGCTTTATATGCGCTGGCAGAAATTGCCATTGCGGCCTGCGACCTTGCTGAAGTACTTGGTATGGCAATAGGCATCCAATTACTTACCGGCCTTCCATTGGTATGGGGTGTATCCATTACGGTATTAGATACTTTCCTTTTATTGTATCTGCAAAAACTGGGCATGAGGAAAATGGAAATTTTTATCATTGGGCTGGTAGCGGTGGTAGCTGTTTCTTTTTTAATAGAGATCATTCTTGCAAAGCCTGATGGAGCTGAAATGATAAAAGGCTTTATCCCCATTTGCAAAATGATGAAGCACTGTATATTGCCATTGGTATCATTGGTGCTACGGTAATGCAACACAATTTATACCTACATTCGGCCCTGGTTCAGACAAGAAAAATAGAACATACAGATGCCGGCATTAAACAGGCAATTAAATTTAACCGGATAGACAGCACCATTGCATTAAATATAGCCTTTCTTGTAAACGCTGCTATATTGATATTGGCAGCTACGGTATTTTTTACAACCGGTAATTCCCAGGTAGCAGCTATTAAAGATGCACACCAGTTGCTGGCACCACTTTTAGGCTCTTCCATTGCACCAAAATTATTTGCCATCGCCCTGATAGCAGCAGGGCAAAGCAGCACGATCACAGGCACGTTAGCAGGTCAAATAATAATGGAAGGATATTTACAACTTCGTATCAATCCATGGGCAAGGCGGCTCCTTACCAGGTTGCTGGCAATAATACCGGCGTTGATTGTAATCCTTATTTATGGTGAAGAAGAAATTGATGCATTGCTGGTTTTGAGCCAGGTGATACTAAGCCTGCAATTGGGCTTTGCCATCATCCCATTGATTCATTTTGTAAGTGATAAAAAGAAGATGGGGAATTTTGCCATCAATAACATCACAAAAATTGCAGCCTGGATTATTGCTGCCATTCTTATTTCACTCAATCTGAAAATGCTGTTCAATGAAGTACTTGGAATATTTGGGCAGGAAGCACTAATACCTAAAATTCTGGTGATTGGTTTTGGCGCAGGCTTTATCGCTTTACTGGCATATGTTATCATTCATCCCCTCATCACAAAAAATAAAGAAGTGGCCAGTATTAAAATACATCCTGAAATCAATATGATGAAAGAACTTACTGCTCCTGCATTCAATAAAATCGCAATTGCCCTTGATTTTTCTGAGAATGATGAAAAACTGATAGCCTATGCCATCGGGCAGGGCAATAAGAACAGCCAGTATTTTCTAATTCATGTGGTGGAAAGCGCATCCGCCATTATACTGGGTAAAGACAGCAATGACTATGAGACGCAAAAAGACTCCGAGCGGCTGGAGAGTTATGTTCAGCAATTGGCCAAACTTGGCTTAACAGCAAAAGGCTTACTTGGTTTTAAAAACAGGGCAGAAGAAATTGTAAAACTTGTAAAAAAATCGGAAGCTGATATGCTGATTGTGGGAGCACACCGGCACACCGGTTTAAAAGATATATTGTACGGTGAAACCGTTAATACAGTGAGGCATGAATTGCAGATTCCTATCTTAATCGTAAATATATGAACCCTCAGTTTAACTGTACCACAGGAAGTTCAATATAAAAGATCGTTCCTTCCCCTTCCGTTGTTTCAAACCATATCCTGCCATGGCTTTGCTCCACAATACCCTTACACATAGCAAGCCCCAAACCAGTACCTGAAGTTTTTGTAGTGAAATTGGGAGTGAAAATTTTTGATTGCATCGATTCCGGGATACCATTGCCATTGTCTTTAATTACCACCAATACCCTGTCATCATTCAAATGCTCAGTTATGTCTATCTGCGGCACCCTTTCTTCGGGAACTGCCTGCATCGCATTTTGTATCAGGTTGGTGAATAACCGGTTGATATGCGTTTTGTCAGCATGTATCATTACCGTTCCATTAACCGGCTCCCAGTTGATGATCAATTTTTCTTCTGCACCATGCAAATGGGTTACCATATTCAACGACTCATTGAGGTCAAATGTTTCATTGCGTGGATTACCAATATTGGCGAACTGAGAGAACTCCCCTGCTATCTGGCTAAGGTGGTCAATCTGTTCTACCAAAGTACGGGCAACACTTTTACTCAATTCCATCACATTGCCGGCGTTGTTATCAATGGCTTTTTGCAGGTATTGCAAACTTAACTTCATTGGTGTGAGCGGGTTTTTAATTTCATGCGCCACCTGCCGGGCCATTTCACGCCATGCGCCTTCCCTTTCGCTTTTTGCCAGGGCAATAGCGCTGTCGTCTAATTTAGCAACCATCTTGTTATACTCCTCTACCAATTCACCAATTTCATCTTTTCGCTTCCAGCGGATGGCTTCATTGATCTTACCAAGGTTTACCTGCTTCATCCTGTTACTGATAAAGGAAAAAGACCTGGTGATACGGTTAGTGATAAACAAAGCAACGATACCCGCTATTAAAAATATAAATGCATTCAGGTTAATGATGGCAACCAGGAAATTCGATATCTCCTGCCGCAATTTTGTCTGAGATGTAAAATATGGAATATTCAGGTATGCATACTGGTGGCCGCTTTCATCGAGCACCGGTACATAGTTACTCAGGTATTTTAATGTTCCAATTTTTTCATCCTTAAAAAACTGGATCTCTTTCAATGTATTGAGATGATAATAAGCCTCCGGGTCCATCAGGTTGCTCACAATGCCTTTATTATATGGCAATGGAAGCGAAGATACTTTCAGGTTACCATCCAGGTCGTACAGGTTGATATCAACTGCATGTACTTCCGAAATTTTTGCAATGGTTTGTTCCAGCTTTTCCCTGTAAGCAAGATCATAGAGTTTGATCACATCATCAAACACCGTCAGGTCACTCAAAGAATTTCTTACCTCATTTTGCATTACCTGTATGGTACGGCTGAGGGTTTCCCTGTTATTGTTGTAATATCTGTCGATAAAGAAAAGAATGGTGGCAACACCCACCACAATAAAAGACAGCAGGCTCATGAAAATAATGGTGGCATGCACCTGGTTGCGGATACTCATTTGCCAGTATTGCTTGATGGCACGCCAGCGCAGGCGGGAACGTACAAAAGAATTGAGCAACCAGAAAATACCGGTTACAAACAAAAATGCACAGAACAGGTATGAGAACAAAGTGATGGATTCAATAATAAAGTTTTCCTTCTTGGCAATGATCACGACTTTATCAGGACCAGCTTTATACCAGAGTTCATCAAACCCATCTTTTGTACGGGTTTCAAAATCATTTAATGGCAGCTGTTTGTTTACCAGATGAGAAGGAAATGCATAATCATTATGGCTGGTTACCATTTGCAGTTTGTTGTATACTGCAAAAGAATAGATGGGAGAATTTTCAATGGAGGCATTGTAACCTTTCAAAAAAAGTTCGGGGTATAATGCATCTGTTTTGTATTTTTTCGGACTGGCAAGTATAAACAGGTAACCAAGCAACCGGCCTGAGGAATCGGAAATATCTTTTTTGCTGATATAGGTGAATCTGTCATACGACACATCGTAATAAAACAAGTCTGGCACAGCGGTAGGTTTACCCTGGGTACGCAATATAGTGGTGAGTGTAGTAAAAGTGGTTGAGTCCACATTAAATAGCGGCCGTTCCTCATTATCAAAAGTAAATATCCGGGTGTCATACTTATTCAAATACCCAGGAAAATTATCCCCCAGTAAACTGTCCTTTACTTTTTTATTGGAGGCTTCGATGGTAAATCTATAGAACAGGGGAGCAATGGCCTCACTCCTGAAATCCGTAAGAACAGTATTCATCAGCCTTTCACTTGCAGGATCAGCTTTAGTCAGTAATGCTTCAGCATAATGCTTTCTATTCTCAATTTCCTTAACCCTGTTTTCAACCATGATAATAGCAGAGATGGAAGTGGAAAAAAAGAAGAGCCAAAAAATCAGTCTTGATGAAACAATATTAGCTGCAAAAAAATACAGCTTTCTGCTATTGAGTAATAATAAATATATCAATAACCATATCAGCAGGTACAGCTCAAATATCACCCTGGCACACTGATGCGGAAGGAAAGGAAGGCAAGCCCGGTAATAGTGACCACCAGAATAAGTGACATGATACTTTTAGGAAAGAGGGGCTGCAGTAAATACACAATAATCTGCGACAATAGAAAAAAGCCAATGGCAAGGCAGCCCAGCACTACAAAACCTACAACACTGTAAATATTTAAAGTAAAAAAATTAATTACATCAAAAGATATTTGTGAATCTGCCACCATCGATCGGATAACAGTGCCAATGATAAAAGTGGCCGCAAGCAAGAGGGCAATCCCCAGCAGCATAATGCCCCATTTAAAAATGCCCTTCTTCACTTTAATAACGATATTTTTTTCCTGCATATAATGCCGTACAAACAACACCATCCACAAAAAGAAAACAGCATTGATCAACAGATCTCCCAAGGACCGGAATACAGTATTGGCTGCATATATACGGGGATCAAACAATTCATACTGCCTTAAATTAACCGGCACAGGCAGCAGGTAACTGAGCAACCGCAAAATGGTTACAGTAAACATAAGGAATAAAACTCCCTTATAAAAACTATGTTGCACAAAATAGGTAGCCAATGCCTGTAAAAAAAGCAAGATAAATACAGCAGCCGTTATCCTTAATATGGCAGCAATAATATTATTTTCGTCAATACCTGCAGTTAGCTTTTGCTGTAGTGAAAAAAGAAAAGCGCCCTCTTTGGAAACTACATTATTCTTATTCTCATTTTCAGACAAGGAAAAATTATTCTCCAGCCTTTCACCGGTTGTAAAAGTATTCCGCAGGTATTCATTGGTAACGGAGTAATTCCATTTCACTGGTATCAATGCAAGTACAGTAAGATTACCAGTTTGTTGTTTACGCCACACATAGTAGCCATTTGCCAACTGCATAAAACCACTTTTCCCTGGCTGGGCAAGCATCAGGCCATCCGGCTCCACCACCTGGGTACTCCAAAAAAGCAGGTGGAACAAATTGAGCTCATTTTTATCATAAACAAACAGAAAATAATTTTTTAGCTGTTAGTTGCTTCAGTAGTTTTTCATCATACTCTTTTGAAACAATTCTATTAACAAGGCCTATATTGGCTGCCAGTGTATCAAAATCATTTTCCTGTTCCCGGATATAGGATGACATCTTCCGCTGCACTGCTGCTGAAGATGAATTGGCTGACCAGTAATTGTCTATGATAAAAGAAAAAGTAATCATCCATGCAGCTGTAAGCAGCAGGTACATGTTTTTTTGCAACATTTTTTTTAGTGAAAGTGAATTTTCCAAAGCTGGTTTTGTTTTTTCCGCCGGTTTATTACTGCTGTTTGATTTTATTCCAGATGCTGTCCATTTCTTCCAGTGTCATGTGCTGCAATGACTTCCCGTCCTCTTTTGCTGCTGCTTCCATTTTGGTAAAACGGCTGATAAATTTTTTATTGGTCTTTTCCAATGCATTCTCCGCATCTACCTGCAAAAACCTTGCAAAGTTTATCAGTGAAAAAAACACATCTCCCAACTCCTCTTCAATATGTACCTGGTTGCCTGAAGCAATGGCTTCCAGCAATTCATTTTCTTCTTCTTCTACCTTTTCCCATACCTGGTCTTTATTCTCCCATTCAAAACCTACCTGCTTTGCTTTTTCCTGTAGGCGCATGGCTTTTACGGTTGCAGGCAACGATTTGGGAACTCCACTTAAAACAGACTCCTTCCCTTCTTTCATTTTCAGTTTTTCCCAGTTACGCTTTACATCTTCTTCATCATTCACTTTTACATCTCCATAAATATGCGGATGTCTGAAAATTAGTTTCTCACAAACACCATTGATCACTTCCTGTAAGGTAAACTGATTTTGCTCTGTTCCAATCTTTGCATAAAAAACAATGTGCAGCAGCAAATCTCCCAGTTCTTCTTTAATGCCTTTCCAGTCATGCCCGGTGATCGAATCGGCCAACTCGTAGGTTTCCTCAATGGTAAGTTGCCGCAGGGTATCGATGGTCTGCTTTTTATCCCAGGGGCATTTTTCCCTCAGGTCATCCATAATACCAATCAGTCTTTCAAACGCAACGGCACTTGTTGTTGTCATAATGATAAATTATATACTTAATACAGAAAAGAAGAAGAACACCATAAATAATATCCCCATTGTTATCAAAAACAAGATATGAAGGATCAGGAATTTTAAAATTGTTTTAGCCCTTCGCTGGTGATAAAAATTACGCATGGCTTTATAAACATAAAAAAAGATGGCCAGCGAAAGTATACCTCTTACCGCAGTAATCAATCCCCAATTCACTTCCTGATTTAATTTACCCAGCCCCAATGATACCAACATCGCAATAAAAATAAAAATGTATAAATGAATGCTGAAGATACTATGACTGACATAATAAAACTCTTTGCGGCGGATGTACAGCAGCTTCAGCAACAATGCAAGCAAAGGCAGGGATACAAACAATAACTGTGGCACCTTGTGAAAAAATACTTCGCCAAGTGTTTTAAAAATCTCCTTCCCATTACCCTTGTATTTTTCATCCAGTTCAATTTGCTTGTAGGTAAGTTTTTTTTCAAGCCAATTATGTTTTTTTACGCCCGAATTTAAAAGAGAATCATATTCCGCCTTTGACCTATACTGCCGTGGAGTCAGCTTAAGGTTTACCCCATCATCAATAATTATTTTTCCAATAACACTGTCGTAGTAGTTTCTGAATCCCACTTTTGTCATCGGAATATCCGGTTTGCCATCACCCTTGTTGATATTCCGGGTAAAATTTGCAAAAGTTGCTGAGTCCATTGCCTCCACCTGTTTCAACGTCTTATCGTTAATGGTGGAGCTCTCAGTTATACTTTCCTTACCCACTTTAAAAAAAGAAAAGAACACAAGGAAAAAAAAAGCAGAAGTAAAAATGTACATCCTGATCGGGTTAAGGTAGCTTGCCCGCCTGCCCCTTGCATATTCGGCTGATAAAAACCCCGGCCTCCTGATTAGCAAACCAAGAGTGCTGAAGAATTTTCCATCAAAATGGGTAATATCCTGGAAAAAATGAGTGACCAGGTGCCAGGCAGATTCTTTGGGTTCAATATTCTCCTGGCCGCAAATATGGCAATACGTACCCATCACCTGGGCATTACAGTTCAAACAATTTTTTTCTTTCCTCTCTTTTAAGTGACTCACTATGCAGGAATTTGGTTAAAAATAATCAAAAAAATTATCGGCAAAGCTTTTGTTATAACTTGTGCAGGTGATGTGTGAAAATAAAAACAATACATTCACTTAATTTTACGGTTTGAAAATTATAGCAATGATCAAATATTTTCTTGCCGGCACTTTGCTGGTGCCACTAACGATACAAAAAACAGCAGCCCAATATTACCACAAGGATATTGTAAGTGTACAACAAGCCAATGCAGAAAAAAACACATTCAAAGAACAAAAAATCAGGAACATCATTGTGCATAGTTTTGAGCCAGATGGAACTGCCAGTGAAGGGTTTTACTGCGAAAAGAAGATCAGTAAGGATTTCAGGACGGTGGAAACATACACAAGTTCTGCCGGAACCAGTAAATCAGTGCTGATATCCTATTATAATGAGAAAGGCCTGTTGGTGCAATCATCGGACAGTTCTGAGATCACTGCCGCAACAACACTGTACGAATACGATGACAAAGGCAATATCATCAGCATTACATCCTACAACCATTCAAGCGATGACGATTTCAGCACTTCTTTAAAAGAGGTACATCAGTATACCTGGAATGAAAAAGGAAAGCCGGTAAAAATGTTGAAAATAAAAAATGACAGGGATTCATCGCTGATAGATTTTATCATGGATGAGAAAGGCAATATAACAGATGAAATTGAACCAGGTAAAAATGGTAAACACTACTACTACTATTACGATGATAAAAGCCAGCTTACAGATATTGTAAAATACAATGTGGTTAAAGGAGGATTAAGAGCAGATTTTATTTTTGAATACAATGATGCAGGCCAGGTAACGCAAATGGTAAGTGTGGAAGAAGGAATCAGCGGCGATTATTATACCTGGCGCTACACTTACAATGAAGGATTGAAGATCATTGAAAAATGTTATTCCAGGGAAAAAAAATTATTAGGTTATTTTGAGTATGAATACAAATAAATAAAAGCCCTCCCAAAATTGGAGGGGCTTTTATTTAAATCACTGTCAAAAAATTATTAGTTTGCTCCCTTGATCCTTTTTGATTCACTTTCCAAACCTGTTTTTCTTTCCCTCGATGAATTGATCTGGTTGCTGCCAAAGCGAAGGCTAAAGCTCAATCGGAAGGTTTGGCTCTCCCAGTTACCTCCACCCTTTATGTATAAGCCTCCGAAATCATTGGTTGCCTTCCATGGTGCGGTATGAAAGATATCCGTAGCTGCAAGTTTTATGGATGCTCTTTTCTGCAAGAACTGTTTTTGCAACCCTATGTCTACAGATCCCTGTGCGCTTGTCTTCCAGGTACCACCCCATACACCCGGGCCATTAAGCCAGCCACTTATTTCAGCTGTATAATCTTTCCCCAGTGTAAAAGACTGCTGCAGGTAAGCACCATACATCGGAATCTTTTCACTCACTTTATTTTCACCGATTTTTCCATTGAACAGTTGGTAATTGAACCAAAAATTGGCATATCCATTCCACCATTGTTTGATAGGTGTTGGAGAACCAATGTTAAAACTGAGTATTTGCTGCGTTGCCAGGTTTTGCTGCTGCACAAAAGTAGCGTTACCAGTGGTATCCGTTACCTGGGTAGCATAGTCACTTACATGGCTGTATCCAACAGTGGTATTGAGGAAACCCATGAATGTATGTGTCAGTTCCACGTTATCGGTGTATTGTGGTCTCAGGAATGCATTACCCTTTTCATAAGTAAGTTCGTCGAGTTTGTTTTCAAAAGGATTCAAATCCTGGTAAGTGGGCCTGTCAATCCTTCTGCTGTAGGTTAAATTCAAGGAATGCTTCTGGCTAATATTCCATGTTAATGCTGCTGAGGGAAACAGGTTTACATAACTCCGCTTCACATTATTATCCTGCTGCACAATACCATCTCCCCTCGTAAGCAAACCTTCACTCTTAGTCCATTCTGTACGCAACCCTGTTTGCAGGCTCCACTTTGCATTTAACTGCTGCTGGTAATTTACATAAGCTGCATATACCTTTTCATCATACCTGAACCTGTTGCTCTTTTCCTTCACCTGCACTGGTTTGTCAAAAGCAGTGTCAGTAAAAAAGTCGAAGGTATTCGTAGTTCTAACAATAGAGGCTTTGGCGCCATAACCAAGTTTACCCTTTCCCAATTTGTGTTCTACATCCACTTTTGCTGTATAGATATCAATATTAGTAGGCGTATAGTTTCGGTTGGTGATGCTGTATAAAAGATTGCTGCTATTACCATAATAATTGTTTGGCTGGTAACTGCGGCCTTTACCACGGAACAATCCATAGTCAGCATCAAAATTCACCTCTGTACCTGCTGTATCTGCATAACGGTAGTTCAGGTTGAAATTGGCATTTGTCCGGTTACCGGGCACTGTATTAAGTGCTTGCAGTTTTTTAATAAAAGTACCTGTTGGGTTATAAGAGATGGCCGTATTTCCTTTACTGTTCCACTCATTATCGCTGTAGTTGGTGGTCCCCATTACACCAATCGTATTTTTCTTATCAATAAAGAAATCAGCACCTGCTTTTACGTTCATACTTTTATCATTGCTTTGCATCACCGACTTCTGATCGTACAAAGTATCTTTTTGAATCCTGTACAGATTCAGTTCATTTTCATACCTCCCAATGTTAGTACCTGCATTTCCAAACACGTTTACCTTTTTATCACGGTAATTCAAATTAATCGAACCATTACCCTTTGGCGTAACACCCTGCACAAAACCGGCATTTACACTTCCGTTGGTCCCAATACGTTTATTCTTCTTCAACCTGATATTGATAACGCCTGCATTACCGCTGGCATCATATTTAGCACTGGGGTTGCTGATCATTTCAATGGCCTCAATATCATTACTGTTGATACTTTTGAGATAAGCAGCCAGGTCTTTTGTGTCCAGTTGCATCATCTTGCCATCAATATAAACCTTAACCCCCGTTTTACCCTTCATGCTGATATTGTCATTATTATCAACCTGAATGCCGGGGCTTTTCTGCAATAATTCCAGTGCATTGCTGCCCTGTGCATTAATACTTGCTTCTACATTAAAAACTGTTTTATCAGCTTTAACTTCAATCATTGGCTTCTTGGCAACAATAGTAACTTCTTTCAGTTTGCCATTCACTTGCAATAGTGCTACAGGCTTCATTGCAACCTGCTGACCAGGTTTCTTTTCAAATGTTTCAGAGTACTGCTGATCATACCCTACACTTGAATAGCTTAATAAAAAACTACCCTCCTTTGATGTATTGATTTCAAAGTCCCCTTTGTTGTCTGTTACATCCGTCTTAACCAGGCTGGAGTCTTTTGCATTTAAAAGAGAAACAGTTACTGACTGTAATGGCTTATTGGCATTGTCTTTTACAGAGCCGCTGATCGCTGAAGGGCTTTGTGCAACAGATCTGCCGGCCAACGAAAGCAAAGCTGCTGCTGTGAGAATAAAAATCTTTTTCATAACTAATTACTTTTGTTTTTCAGTGCTATAATTGAACGCAAAGAAATCTTAAATGTTACAATGCCATCATTCAATATGGATGAGTTGTAGTATTGATTGCATGAACGGCGAAGCCTATCACATGGATATGTGATAAAAGGTTATTAATAAGGACAGGTGCAGATTTCAGGCCGAAACCAATTTTAATGAAGGGGTGATACTATAAAACACCAACATTAATTTTTTATTGAGAAAAAAAGTATATTGAAAGATGATAGATTTAAGTTAGATTTAAGTTGGCATTTCTGGGGAGAGTAAATTTATAATTCATTTCCAAAATAAAACATACCATGCAAAATTTTTCAAGATCTGAAAGAATTGCAGTCGCATTTTATTTCATCTGGTTTTTTGTGCACCTGGCATTTTTCTTTTATTCCGAGGAAAGCTCAGATAACGGCCAATTCTGGCCTTTTATCACTGCCGGTAAAACATTGGCTTCCACATATGATGTTTCTGAATTCCTTCTTTATATAGGCGTCCCCCTTATTTTATTCATCGCTTACAGGATTGTTTATGGAGTTGCTTATGATGAATCCAATGGAGGCCACCGCCATACCAGCACCAGTTTTTTTATTTCCTTTTTAGATGAAAAAATAAAAGCAGAAGAGTTAACCCAAAAAATAAACAAACTCAACAACCAGCCGGCTAATTATGATCACCTGGATGAATTAAAAGCCGACCGTGAAAAAGCTGCGAGCAAGGGTGTAAAAACCTGGCTAGACAGAGTGGAAGTAAAAAAGAAATACAAAGATTTTCAGAGCTGATCCGCCTGCCCACTCTCAACATCATCATTTCAAAATGCTGAAAACAAAAAAGCCCCTCCATTTTAAATGAAGGGGCTGGGTTGTACCGTCGGGATGGCAGGATTCGAACCTGCGACCTCCTGGTCCCAAACCAGGCGCGATACCGGGCTACGCTACATCCCGAACAAAAGCCTTAAAGAGGCATCGCTATAAAAACTAACTTAACTAACTTTTAAAGAACTTGTTGCAGAGAGGGTGGGATTCGATCCGCTGGCTAGCGGAACAGTGTTACCAACCTTTCTCCTCTTTATAACAACTTTGCGGAGAGGGTGGGATTCGAACCCACGGTACAGTGTTACCCGTACGACGATTTAGCAAACCGTTCCTTTCGGCCACTCAGGCACCTCTCCAACCTGCCCTTATTTTTTTAAGGGGTGGCAAAAATACAATTCCACATCTACACTCCCAAAACAAAATAAAAAAAACCGGTATTTTTTTTCCGGTTTCTTTTTTATTGAATATAAATTATCTTTTTACATAGCTGCCAATTGCACTTTTTGCTGCAATTCCAGTACGCTTTCTTTAAACATTGCATCTGTATCCATCAAGTCTTTTACTGTCTGGCAACTGTGTATTACTGTTGTATGGTCTCTTCCACCAAAATGTTCACCGATTGTTTTAAGTGAATTCTTTGTAAATGACTTGGAAAGGAACATAGTAATTTGCCTGGCCTGCACTATCTCTCTCTTACGGGTTTTCTGAAGGAGTTTATCGTACGGCACATCAAAGTATTCACACACCATTTTCTGTATTGCTTCGATGGTGATCTCTTTGCTAGATGATTTGACAAAATTTCGTAACACTTTCTTAGCTAATTCGAGGTCTATTTCCCTCTTATTTAGCGAAGATTGTGCCAATAATGATATTAAAGCACCTTCCAGTTCACGTACGTTGCTATTAATATTATATGCGATATACTTTACCACCTCCTTAGGCATTTCAAGCCCATCATTCTTCATCTTCTTTTCCAGTATCTCTATCTTGGTATCGTAATCGGGTGCCTGTAAGTCCGCACTCAATCCCCATCGAAAACGGCTCAACAATCTTTCCTGTACGCCTTCCAGATCCTTAGGTGGCTTATCGCTGGTCAATATCAGCTGCTTGCCACTTTGGTGCAGGTGATTGAATATAGAAAAAATGCATCCTGTGATTTTTCTGCCCGGTTGAAGAATTGAACATCGTCAATGATAAGTACATCTATCAACTGGTAAAATGAATGAAATCATTGATGGCACCATTGCGTCCATGATCAATAAACTGATTGATGAATTTTTCTGAGCTTACATATAGCACAACTTTATTGCTCTGCAAACGCTTTACCTCGTTGCCAATTGCCTGTGCAAGATGCGTTTTACCCAAACCAACACCACCGTAAATAACCAATGGATTAAAAGAAGTGGTACCGGGTTTTTCCGCCACCGTCTTTCCAGCCCGTCTTGCCACCCGGTTACAATCGCCTTCAATAAAACTATCAAAAGTATAAGCGTGATTCAATTGTGGATCTATCTGCATCTTTTTAAGACCAGGGATCACAAACGGGTTTTTCACCGGGTTATTTATAACTAGAGGGAAATCCATTTCATTGTTTGAAAATGTTTTGTAACCGTTACCAGGTACATCCATTGTTAGCGGTTTATTTTTGCTGTTGCCGCTGTCAACCATAATCCTGTATTCAAGCCTTGCATCTTTTCCCAACTCCCGTTTCAATGTTTTTGCCAGCAGGCTCACATAATGCTCTTCAAGGTACTCAAAAAAGAATTGACTTGGAACCTGAATGGTTAAAACTTTTTCTTTTAACGCAACTGGCTTAATGGGCTCGAACCATGTTTTATAATGCTGCCATTCCACAATGTCTTTGATTATCTCCAGGCAATTAATCCATACCTTTTCAAAATCTTTAACCATTACTCCTTAAGCTGTTTATATAATGAGTTAATCCTATTAAAAAATGATGCAAAAAAAGTTGTTCACGTACGAATAAAATATTTTTGTGCAGGAAGGCGAATATCAATAGAAATTGTGAAAAAAAAAATTTTTATTCACTTGTTTTTTTACCTATAAGTACAGTATGAGATTTTGTCAAATTATTCTTGCTTAATTTGGAAAATCCGAAGTCCAGCCTGCCTAAAATGATTCCTGCCCATCCTACCTGGTTAATCAGCACATCACTACCCGATTTATTTTTTTCTACAACCGGGGCATCCATAAATGTGTGTGTATGTCCTCCAATGATCAAATCCACATTGTCAGATTCTTTTGCAAGGATGATATCGCACATCCTGGTAGCATCCTCCCTGTACTGGTAGCCAAGATGGCTTAAACAGATCACCATATCGCAACCTTTGTCTTTCTTAAGCATAGCTGCGGTACGGTTCAGGTTCTCAACCGGATCCAAATATTTTGTATTTCCTGCCAGTACATCCGGCACCAGCCCTTTCATCTCAATGCCCACACCTGTAACCCCAATTTTCAACTTTCCTTTGCGGAAAATTTTGAATGGCTGCGATTTGAATTCCATCGGCGTATTGGTAAAGTCATAATTGCACAATAATATCGGGAAGTTGGCATGCTGCAATTGTGTGGCAAAATTCTCCAGACCGGCATCAAAATCATGGTTACCCATGGTGGCCGCTTCATAACCCATCGCACTCATGGCCTTTATTTCCGGCTCCCCTTTGTATAAATTAAAATAAGGAGTACCCTGGAAAATATCCCCGGCATCCAGCAATAATACATGGCCTGCATCGGGGTCTTTAAAAAAATCACCTCCTGCTACTATTGATTTACTTTCTTCTTCAGCTTTTATTTTCTTGATCAGGTCAGCCCTTGCAGCTACGCCACCCAATCCCTGGTTTTTTCCACCGTCCATCGGAAAGGGTTCCAGCCTGCTATGCACATCATTGGTATGTAAAATGGTAAGCTTGGTTACATCGCCCAAATTGGCGGCTCCAGCAAAAACAGATTTAGATGCCAGCAAAGAACCTGCTGCCAGCGCTGTTTGCTGTAAAAACTTTCTTCTACTCTGCATTGGTTACACGGTTTTCAATTGAACCATTAATTTGTTTTCCCTGCTGCTGTATTCTTGAAAAATACTGTATCACTGCATCCCTGAACAGGTAACCATTATTTTGTTGCGGAATATTCCGCAGCATATCACAGTTATCACCGCCATTGGCAACATAATCTACCAGCGCAATCGTATATACTGCATCTTCTTTCAATGCTGTGCCGCTTATAACGACATTAACTGCTTTTTTATTTCTGATCTGGTAAGTTATACCGGCACATGGCCAGCCTCCTTTTAAAGCAGCAACATCCAGCAGTTGCTGCAGTATATCAGCTTTTACTTTGAGCAACACTACAATATTATCAAAAGGAGAGAGCTCATATATCTTGCCCCGGGTGACATTACCTGCTGCAATAGATGGCAAACGGATACCGCCGGAGTTCATGATCGCCATGTCAACATTGGTCTTGTAATTTTCCTTTGCCATGGCCAGCATCGCATCTGCCAATATATTTCCCAGCGTTCCTTCGGGTTGCTTTTTTTCAAGTGTCATTCCTGCCACTGCAATGATATCATTCATATTCCTGTTCACACTATCGGAGTAAGGTTTTAACAATGTTGTTATCTCTGTGCTGGCAGGCTCCTTTGCATTGATGCGGTAGTCTTTGTATTGTACAGCCGTGGGCTGGTAAACTGTTGTGCAGGAAAAGGCAAATGCAAGTAGAAATGAATATTTTAATACTGTTCTGCTCATGAAAGGCTATGAATTTTAAAGGGCGTTCAAGGTAGCTATTTTTAAGCTCACAAATCAAAAAACCTGAGATAAAAATTTTTCTTGGCAAATAAGATTATTTTTACCGCTCAAAATAAATTTTATGAGCTACGAATTAACGGGCAAACTGGTTGCCAAATATGACGAAGTGCAGCGCACCGCCACTTTTAAAACAAGGGAATTTGCGGTAGAAAAAACAGATGATATTGGCGGCAGGACAGTGACCAACTATGTAAAGTTCCAGGCAGTACAGGATAAGACAGCCATTATAGACCGGGTAAATATCGGTGATGAGATAAAAGTGTTCTTTAATATCAAAGGTTCCAAATGGGAAAAAGATGGCAAAACGAATTACATCACCAATTTAGATGCCTGGAGGATTGAGCAGGTATTGAAACCGGGAGCTGACAAAGGCACTACAGATAATGAATACATGGAGCCGCTGGATACCTTTAGTGCCACACCGCCGGATGCAATTGATGATCTGCCTTTTTAAGATGAGAACTTATTTTGGTAAGACGCAATAGTGTTAAAAAATCTGCTGCGTCTTCTTACTTTCAAATAATTTGGAAAAGTTTTTAGGATAACCACCTAACACTATGCAGCAAAAAATTTCCCTCAAACTGCTTCCACATGAAGCGGCTGATGATGCAGCCATCAAAAACCTCATTGCCAGAACAACAGGCAAAAAATTGTCTGCGGTCAGCGGGTTTCACCTACATAAAAAATCAATAGACGCCAGGAGCAGAACTATTTGGGTAAATCTTACCCTCAATGCGTTTATTGATGAGCCCTTTCATGAAAGGAGCATTCAGCATTTCAATTTTATGGATGTAAGCAAGGCGGATAAAAAAGTGATCATCGTTGGTGCTGGTCCTGCAGGTTTGTTTGCCGCATTGCAATTGATAGAACTTGGCGTTCAACCCATCATTTTAGAAAGAGGTAAAGATGTACGGGCAAGGAGGCGTGACCTTGCGGCATTGAATAAAGATGGCATCATCAACCCTGAAAGCAACTACTGCTTTGGCGAAGGCGGTGCCGGCACTTACAGCGATGGCAAACTCTATACACGAAGCAACAAACGTGGTGATATTGACAGGATATTAAACCTCTTTGTGCATTTTGGCGCAGAAGAAAAAATCTTGTATGAAGCACATCCTCATATCGGCACCAACAAACTGCCGCACATCATTACCGCCATGCGGCAACTGGTTGAAGATTGTGGCGGACTTTTTTTATTCAACCAAAAAGTTACTGATTTTAGTATTGAGAACAACCAGTTAAAATCTGTAAAAACAGCAGCAGGAGATACATTTAAAGCCGATGCAGTAATACTGGCTACCGGGCATTCTGCAAGAGATATATTCGAATTGCTGCATCATAATAATATCCTGATCGAAGCCAAACCATTTGCATTGGGCGTAAGGGTGGAGCATCCCCAAAACCTCATTGACAATGTACAATACCATTGCAGCCCTCTCCAAACCTTCCCCGGTGCAGGAGGTTTAGAAAGACCTCACGAGTTACCACCAGCCTCTTACTCTTTAGTAGAACAGGTAAATAACCGTGGTGTATTTTCTTTTTGCATGTGCCCGGGCGGAATCATTGCGCCGGCCGCTACTTCGCCGGGAGAATTGGTGGTGAATGGATGGAGCCCATCAAAGCGGAACAATCCTTATGCAAATAGTGGCATAGTGGTAAGCGTGGAACTAGAAGATGCAATTAATGAATTGAAGAAACCAAATGGAAAATGGAAAATGGAAAATGAGAACAGCCCGTTACTGATGATGTATTTTCAACAGATGGTGGAGCAACAATGTTTTGCTGCCGGTGGCGGAAAGTTTGTGGCGCCGGCACAACGCATGGTTGATTTCAGTTCAAAAAAACATTCCGGCTCGTTACCACAATGCAGCTACCAGCCGGGGCTGCACTCCACCCAATTAAATGAAGTGTTGCCATCATTTATTTACGATTGTTTGGCTAAGGGTTTCCAGGCATTTGGCAAAAAGATGAAAGGCTATTTTACCAATGATGCAGTGGTAGTGGCAACTGAAAGCCGAACTTCCTCCCCTGTGCGTATTCCCAGAGATAATGAAAGCCTCCATCCCCCTCAAATAACAAACCTATACCCTTGTGGGGAAGGCGCGGGTTACGCTGGCGGTATTGTGAGTGCTGCGATGGATGGAGAAAGAGTGGCAAAGCAAATTGCTCATACACTGGGTTTGATAAGCCCGTATTGATGGAAGAAAAATAAAATAATTTTCCGCTATGCTGTAAGAAACCGGGAAAACCTGCTACTAATAAGATCGGCAGATAAAATATCAGCAACCGTTCATAAAATCTTTTTAAAGTATAGCCATGATCATGTATAATTTCACTATTCTTACATTCTAATTCCACACCATGAACATTTTAGAACTGCAACACCTCAGAAAATATTTTGCCACTCAAAAAGCAGTCGACGACATCAGCTTTGAAATAAAACAGGGAAGCATTTTTGGCTTGCTCGGTCCGAATGGGGCCGGCAAAACCACGTTGTTGCGAATGATCACCGGTATCTTTTACCCGGATGAAGGCAATATCGTTTTCAATGGGAGAAAATTCGACCCCAATAATGACATCCGATACATCGGCTATATGCCGGAAGAAAAAGGATTGTACAAAAAAATGAAAATCGGTGAACAGGCGCTGTACCTGGCACAGTTAAAAGGACTGAGCCGGTCTGATGCCATGCAGAAGACAAAAGAATGGTTTGTAAAATTTGAGATGCAAAGCTGGTGGAACAAAAAAGTGGAAGACCTGAGCAAGGGCATGCAACAAAAGCTGCAGTTTGTTACCACTGTATTGCATGAACCAAAGCTGATCATACTGGATGAACCATTCAGCGGTCTTGATCCTGTAAATACAAATCTCATCAAAGAGGAAATCTATAACCTGGCACAAAATGGCAGTACGGTTATTTTCAGTACACACAGGATGGAGCAGGTAGAAGAAATATGTGATCATATTGTACTGGTGAATAAGGGCAAAAAAATCCTTGACGGAACGGTGATGGATGTAAAGAACCAGTTTAAGGAAAATATTTTTCAGCTCGGTGCCAAAACAGATGCACACCATCTTGCCACTTATATATTTGAAGTAATCAAACACCAGCCGGAAAAACTGCTGCTGAAGTTACAGCATGACAGTACCCCCAATGATGTGCTCAAATATTTCATTAACCAACATATCAGCATCAACTCCTTTAACGAGGTGCTACCGTCACTCAACGAGATCTTTATCAAACTGGTAGAAGGAACACCGGAAGCAAGACAGTTTGAAAAAGCAGAAGTCAAAAGTTAAAAATCAAAAATCTGAACCTGCTAGGCTCACTAAACTTTCTAAACAAAAAAAGCTACATACTGTATGAGCAAGATTTCCCTCATTATAAAAAGAGAATACATTACCAGGGTACGCAATAAAACATTTTTGTTATCTACTTTTTTGCTGCCGATCGTAATGATCCTTTTCATATTTGGTACAGCATTCTTTGCGGCCTCTTCCAAAGACAAACTGAAAAAAATTGCGGTGGTGAATGATCCTGGTTATTTTAAGGCCAACTTAAAGACAGACAGCACAAGACTGAGTTTTGATTTTGCTGCCGGCATTGACAGCGTTAATTATCAAAGCAAAGGTTACGATGCAGTGCTGAACCTTCAGCAGGATGCTGCCGGAAGAAAATTCATCATTCACTCTTCCAAACAAATTGGAATTGATACCAAAAGGAACATTGAAGAAAGGTTGGACCAGGCTTATGAAAATTACCAGCTGCAGCAAAAGGGCATCCGCAAAGAAATACTGGACAGCATCAACAGGCTTTCTTCCGGTGCCTATAAAATTGAAAACAGGGTGACTGATGAACAAGGCAAATCAGCAGAAGTAAATGCAGCTGTTAATTACGGCGTTGGTTTTGGCAGCGGTATTCTAATCTATATCACCATGTTTATTTTTGGTGCCATGGTAATGAGGGGTGTGATGGAAGAAAAAACAAACCGCATTGCAGAAGTGATGATCAGCAGTGTAAAACCATTTGAACTCATGATGGGAAAAATATTAGGCATTGCTGCAGTAGGATTAACACAGCTGGTGTTATGGGCTGTACTCATTACAGTATTGTCATCTGCTGCAGCTGCGTTTTTTTCAGGCGAAGCGCTGCAGCAGGCCAGCGAAGCAGGTAAATCAATGCCAATGAGTGGCAACAATGCCGCCATGGCAGGTAAATTTGCAGAAATGAGCAAAGCATTTGGCAGCGTAAACTGGCTGCTGGTGTTAAGCTGTTTTGCTTTTTATTTTTTAGGTGGTTATTTGTTTTATGCCTCGTTGTTTGCAGCCATTGGCAGTGTAATCAATGAAGATCCACAGGAAGCTCAATCGCTGATGCTGCCCATTACCATGCCAATCATTTTTGCATTCATCATTTTAAGCAGCAACTTAAATACCCCCGACAGCCCGGTAATGGTTTGGGCCAGCATGATACCCTTTACTTCACCCATTGTAATGATGGGCAGGATACCAAGCGGTGTACCCTGGTACCAGCTATTGGCTTCCATGGCATTGCTTGTTGCTGGTTTTATTTTCACCACCTGGCTGGCGGGAAAAATTTACCGCACCGGTATCTTAATGTATGGCAAAAAAGCATCCTGGAAAGAAATGTTCAAATGGGCTTTCAGGAAATCTTAAGAAGAAAGGAATACCTTTACGATAATACACAAACTGAAAACAATGTTTACAAAACTCTTACCAGCGATAGCTATAACAGCTTTACTATTTTCGTGTGGAGCAAACGAAAAAAAAACAGAAACACCTGCAGCAGCTATGCAGCATCATGACAGCACTGCTGTTCAAAAACCCGATTTTACAATGGTGCATTTTGACCTGGACAAAGACTTATCCTGCGGCATGCCTGTAAAAGCCGGCGTGGAAGATACTGCCCATTACAAAGGCAAGGTATATGGCTTTTGTGCAAAAGAATGTAAGGAAGATTTTTTGAAAGATCCGGAAGCTGCACTGGCAAAAAAATAATTGCTGCTTAGCTCCCAAAAATACTTTTGTGAATTTCTGCTTTGCCAAAGCGATACAGCAACCCGCTTATCAGCACAATTGTGCCAATAAAACTGCCCGCCAGAAATCCAAGTATCATCAGCAACAAAACCGGCTGTGATGTTTCATCAAAAGGCGCATTGGGCTTGTCCAGTACCGCAATAATGGGTGTTACTTTTTGCAGGCGCCATACGGCTTCATCCCTGTTGTTGATATACATATCCCGCTGGCGTAATATTCTTGTTTTTTCTGAGCTTACATTTTCTTTTGGTATGGCATACTCCAGCAGGTCGGGCGGTGTGAACAGTGTGCGTTGCTGCATACCGATCGCTTCCCTGTCAACCCTGTTGATCATGCGTTGCAATGAATCAATTTTATCCAATGTGAAATTATAATCGTCCAATGCTTTCTGCCGCTTGAGTTCTATATAAAACTTCGAGAGCTTTTCTATCATCACATTGGAGATGGGTGTGATCAGTTCCTGCTTTGTGCCGGTAAAATATAATTCCAGCACTCCATTCTTACTCATCTTGGCATTGATTCCGGGCTTTAATATCTCACCTGCCTCCACAGATAGTACAATACTGTCGTTGGGTATCACAATATTTTTTGCAAACAATGTCTTGTGGTCATTGATATCATTCATAACCAGTTCCCCGATCATTTTATTGTTAAACTGAGGCAGCCTTGTCATGGCAACAGATTCCCTCATGCGGCGGCTGAAAGCCAGTTCAATAATATTAATGGTGGCTTCGTTGCTGAAAGATTTTGGTGCATCACTCAATCCTAAAATACCATTGAGCATACTGTTTGAAATAGCATTATCTGATGGAGAGGTTAAAGGAAACACCGTTGCCTTTGCCGTATAAGTGGTTCTTTTTCCACGGGCATAAAAAAAAGCCAGTATTGCCAGTAACATGCCGGCAGCCAGTATGATCGTTTTATACCGCCTGATCTTTTTTACAATCACCTGCAATAATTCTGTTGTATTCACCGCAACTATTTTATTGATTATTTTAACAATAAGTAAGTAACTACCAATGGTATGGTAGCGGTAAGCCCCTGCACCACCGCATTACCAATGTCTTTGCCTTCCGGCCTTTCAGGCACTGTGATTACACAGCCTTCTTCTATTTTCGGATAAAAATGCATGAAAAAGAAATTCCTGGTACGCCTACTCTTGCCATTGGCATAAGTAACAAATATTCTTTTTCTCCATGGCCTGATGCCAAAACCTCCGGCCTTATCGATATAATTGCTGAGGCTGGTATTGTCTTTGTCAAATGCAATTTTAAGTGGCGATTGCACTTTACCCTGCACCGTTACAAAAGGGTTTACTTCCGGTATGTAAATGACATCATCATCCTGCAGCACAATATCATACTTACCGCCCTTTTCTTTCATGGCATTCAACAGGTCAATACTGATGGGCTGTTCCAGGTTATTCAGTATTGCGTTTCCTTCTGCCGCAATGGCCCTTCCGGCAGAATCTTTTTTCGGTTTGTTCAATATCCTGTCTCTTACATAATCACTTTTCTTACGGTACAGCATCGCACCGGCCAGATTGGCATTGTCCAGTATACCTCCTGCTCTTTCAATGTAAGAGGAAAGACGTTCGTATTTATCCAGCCTTGGATAAGCTCCCTGGTATTTTACCAGGCCAATGATCTGTACATTTTCCTGCATTGAAAAAGTGGGGTTCTTTCTTACATGCACCTGGTCGTAAGGACGCAGCACCACTTTTGCAGCAGCAGAATCTAACTCAAGACTTGAATTGATATTGTATGACCTTACTACTGTTTGGGTAGGTTTTAATCCCTGCTTTGCAGAATCGATGTCAATGATACTTGCAATTTCCAGTCTTCCAAATTCAGCAGAAGGCCGCAGGCCGCCAGACAGGTAAATAAGATCCTGCAGCGTCATCCCACCATACTTTCTCACTTTGCCTTCTTTTCTTACTTCACCATCTATAAATACATACTGCTGTTCACCAAATTCACTGGTACTGAACAACTGTATCATATCGTTGGGCTGCAGCAATACATTGCTGATGCTGGCAACATTACCGTTACCATATTCTGTTAGGTTGATCTCCAGTTTATCTGATTTGATATTGGTAGAATCGCCTGCACCACGGAATATATAAGCTCTTGGCAGGTAAGTGCTGGAAGTAATACCACCTGCACGGTTGATGATATCAAACAAGCGGTCGTTCGATCTTATTTCATACACGCCGGGATAAGCCACCGCACCATTCAATTCTACTTTGTTGATAATGCCTGATTTTACTATATCCACTTTAATAATATCGCCGTCCATCAAGTCATAATCCTGGTCTTTCATTTTGATGATAGCGGTAGCATTCACATCATGTATTACCTGCCGTTCATTTTCGGAACGGATTATTTTTACTGCAGAAGAAAATGCATCCGAAGTAAAGCCACCGGAATATTGTATCAGCGCCTTCATACCCTCACTTGTTTTTAACTGGTAGAACATAGGCCTTTTAAACTGCCCCGTTGCCAATACTTTTTTCTGTGCAAAGGTCACCACGATAAAATCATTGTTTTGCAGGTACACCCTTTTGCCCACATCGCCATTGTTTAAGTATTTGTATACATCCAATACTTCTATCACTTTGCCATTCCGCTTTACGAGTATCTCTCTAAGGTTCCCATATTCAGAAATACCGCCGGCAAGGCCAATGGCATTATAAGCATTTGAAAAAGCAGATAAAATTTTGGGGCCGGGATTGAGTACTTCACCCACTACATTAACATTGATGGTACGTGGCTGGCCCAGGGTAACCTGTATGTTGGTGCCTGCAGGCACCATGGTATTAAATCTTGCAGCAATGATCTGCTGTGCATTGTCAAATGTTAATCCCTGCACCGTTATTTTACCAAGCCCCGATGGAAAAATGGCGCCATCCCTTGCCACAATATAATCCTCCTGGTATTCACCGCCGCCCCACAGCGAAACAATGATATGGTCGCCCACGCCAATGGGATAGTCCGCTGGCGGAATGGATAATTCCGACACATCATTCATCGCAGCGTTTTGAAAAATGTTGGCACCATAAGTGTCATCTGGCCGGTAGAAACTTCTTTTGAGATTATCACCCTGCGTACTGTCTTTTTCCAGGCGCTTGTTTTCAAGGCGCTTTTTTATTTCAGGATTTACTTTGTTCCTGTCGCCACCGGTATTATTTTTTTGCTGGTTATTGTCTTTAAAAAAACTTTCAAATCCGCTCTTGGTCATGGAAGTTGGATTGACCGCACCCGGCACCAGTTCATTCAACTGTTGGGCAGGCGGCTGTGCAGACACAGTATTTACCAATACTGTTATTAAGCATAACAATAGCTTGAATTTCTTTCTGAGGATCAATTGGATAGTCTGCATTATCATTCTCTGTATTGGTAAAAATTTCACCTTAGCAGTTTTCAATCAATGGGTGAGGACGGGAAAATGATTAGAACCAGACAGCCGGTTTTAGCCAGATTCCCGTAAAAAAACTAAGGACTTATACTATCAAACGAAGAACTGGGGATTTTATTTTGGAGAAATTCCGTTTTTTGGAAATAAAGTATTGGGAGATGTTCAATAAAAGAAATCAGTGGAGGAATGAGTATTTATTTTTGATGGATTGCAGCTGTGAACCGGCTATTATAGGACCCAACCGAACCAATTGGCTGGATTACCGCAATGGTTGTTTTAATGCTGCTTCAAAATCTCCCCATATTTCCCTTACTATTTCAGCCGCTGGTTTGATGGCGTTGATAATAGCGCTCACCTGCCCGATCTCCAGTTCACCTTCATCCAGGTCACCTTCAAACATGCCTTTTTTAGAACGGCCACGGCCAAGTAAGTGCTGCAGTTCTTCTGCGGAGGCGCCCTTTTCTTCTGCCACCTGTACCTGCTGGAAGAATTTGTTTTTGATCAACCGAACGGGGGTTAACTTTTTCAGGGAGAGTTGGGTATCCCCTTCTTTGGTATGGAGAACGGTTTCTTTAAAATTGATATGAGAAGATGCTTCAGGTGTTGCAACAAATCGGCTGCCTAGCTGAACTGCCTCTGCACCGAGTACCATAGCGGCCAGCATTTGTCTTCCAGTAGCAATACCACCTGCTGCGATCACGGGAATGGTAACAGAATTACATACAGCAGGAATTAATACCAGCGTGGTGGTTTCTTCCCTTCCATTGTGGCCACCGGCTTCAAACCCTTCTGCCACCACGGCATCACAACCTGCTTCCTGGGCCTTGAGTGCAAATTTACTGCTGCTTACCACATGAACTACGGTGATACCATGTTCTTTTAGTTTGCTGGTCCAGGTTTTTGGATTGCCGGCAGAACTGAAAACGATGGGCACT
Organism: Chitinophagaceae bacterium; assembly: GCA_016722465.1. Lineage (GTDB taxonomy): Bacteria > Bacteroidota > Bacteroidia > Chitinophagales > Chitinophagaceae > Ferruginibacter. The sequence continues at coordinate 434,710 of JADKJC010000001.1, forward strand.
TTTTCTTCGATGATGATTTGTATATGTTCGGCGATGCTGGGATATAGCAATGGCACATTCACACCAAAAGGCTTGTCTGTTGCAGCCCTGCATTTTTGAATGTGTTCCCTTAATACTTCCGGGTACATGCTGCCGCTGCCGATCAATCCCAATCCGCCGGCATTACTAACGGCACTGGCGAGCCGCCATCCGCTGGCCCAAATCATGCCTGCCTGTATGATGGGGTATTGAATGTTGAAGAGGGAGGTGATTCGGTTGTTCAATGGTTGTATGGTTATATTGTTAAATGGTTGAATTGCTTATACTGCAGTCACAGAGACATCAATATACAATAAAGGTAAATGATTGAGAAAAGCAATTACACATTGGCTTAGGGTTGTTTTATTCAATCTGACTATCTGCATCAGCAATAAAACAATTTAACCATGCAGCCATTTAACCTTACCCTAAATCTATATCCGTATCATCACCAATATTCAGCGAACGGGTTTCACCTTTGATGCCGGTATCGCTGCCGATGAGGGATTCATCCAGCACCACATCATATAATTTAGAATAAGAACCAATGATGGATTCTTTTACAATGGTATAATTCAACACCGTGTGCTCCCCGATCGAAACGTTGGGGCCAATCACAGAGTTTTTGATTTCACATCCTTCGCCAATACTCACCGGGGGTATGATGATGGTATTTTCAAATTTTTCCTGTCCGATCACGGTACCGCCAAACTTTTTCAGCATCGTGGCATTAGATTCCAGCAAGGTTTCCTTTCTACCACAATCAAACCAGTTATTTACTTTAAAATATTTGAATTTAGCCCCTTGCTGAATCATACATTCGAGGGCATCGGTCAGTGTAAATTCTTCATTGGTCTTTTCCCCATGCTCAATGATCTTTTTGATGCAGGAAAACAACACACTGGTTTCTTTGATCTTGTAAATTCCTACCAATGCCAGGTTGCTCTTGGGTATGGCCGGCTTTTCCACCATCCGGGTAATAAACCCATCGTCATCTACTTCTGCCACCCCAAAATTGCGGGGGTCATCTACTTTCTTCACGCCCAGCATGGAGTGCGGCGATTCCAGCACTTCCTTTACATTGTATTCGGCAATGGTATCCCCTAACACGATCAGTACTTCCTCATCCCGGTTTACGATCTGCTTGGTAAGGTCGATGGCAAAGCCGGTACCGTTCCTTTCATTCTGGTAAATGAAATAGTTATTGTGCTGGGGATATTTTTCCCTGATATAATCCTGAATCTTGTCACCGAGGTATCCAACGATGAATACAAAATCGGTAACACCTGCCTCATGCAGCTGGTCTACAATAATGCTGAGGATGGTTTTTCCAGCTAAAGGGATCAATGCCTTTGGCTGTGTGTAGGTATGTGGTCGCAGCTTGGTACCTGCGCCAGCTACTGGAATGATTGCTTTCATGTTTTAATAATTATCCTGCCCTGGCGGGATATTTTATTCACAATAGAAATGCCGGTTTCAAAAATGGAGTGTGAAAGTAGTGATTTTTGTATAAACCATACATGATTAAGATAGGGTTATGATTACCCGGTTAAATACTATTATATTGGTTAAAAAAATATCAATAGAGCTGTTCATCAAAATTTTCTGAAATGGGTGCCGGCTCTTTGTCCATCAAAAACTGGTTGCGCCAGGCCACCACAGCTGCCACAATGGTCATCAATATCAATAATGACAACCCTTTAGAAAGCCCCGATTTTTCTGAAATAAAACCAATAACAGAAGGCCCGGCCAGAAAACCCATCAAACCACCGGTAGTAACCATGGCAAAACCCTGTACCTTACTCAGCCCTTGTATATTGCCAGATGCCCTAAATAATACCGGCACAATGCCCGAGCAGCCTGCGCCAATGATGATGTACCCGGCAATGACCACCATCACCAGCGGTGAGAATACCACCAGTACAAAACCAACTGCAGCCATCAGGCAACCCACCACCACTGTTTTTTTATTACCCACGGCGGCTACAATGGCATCTCCATTCAATCTGCCGATCGTCATAGCAATTGCAAAGCCTGCATAACCAAGGCTTACCAGGGCTTTGGGGGCATTCATTACCTCTTTAAAATAAATAGCACTCCAGTCGGCCACACAACCTTCTGCCATAAAAACCACCATGCAGATAAAAGAAATGCCCAGCACACTTAAGGAGGGAAGTTGCAGGCCTGAGCCGGAATGGATGATGTCTTTATTTGCCAGGTAATAATGCCGGTTGGAGAAAATGATGGCAATGATGACTACAGAAACGATCACAATCTGCAAGCCCGAAATAACATGCACTGAAAACATCAATGCGGCAAAGCCAGCACTCAAACCACCCCCAAGACTGTATAACGCATGGCAGCTACTCATGAGCAAACGATCGTATTTTTTTTCCATGATATTGACAGTGGCATTGGCAGAAACACCATTCAAAAGCTGATCAATCCAAAAAATACAGGCAGGTCCAGAATATGGGCCTGTTTACTGAATTTACCAGCAACGTCATGATAACGCATTGCACTATATAGCCCATCATCATCCATTTACCAACTGCTATTTTACTGAATACTTTAGAGGATAAAAATACTCCGGTAATGGCACCCACAGGTGATAGCAGGAGTGATAAGCCCAGGCTGCCATCGGTAAATCCAAGGCGGTATTTAATACCGGGTATGGCAGCAAACCAGATAGCGGACAATAAGCCGGAAGCAGCCAGGAGAAAGCCCACAGCCAGCGCAGGTTTTAATTTGATAAAACTGTAAAAGTTTTTGAATAACACCCTTCAAATTTATGCCATTGTGTTTTACTTATGGTATGTTACCTGCAGCAATAACTACGAGATGCCTATTATACTCTGTTGCCAGAACGAGCTTATTTCAGTTTACCCTGCTGCTGAAGTGAGGTGATTAGTACTGGATCGTTACGCAGATCATCAATTACCGTAGCCTCCGTTGTGCCCGGGTAACCAAGATTCATCGTAATATGGTTGTTTGCGCCGCCCCAACCGGCATCCATAGTTATGGAGTTATCACAGGATGAACTGGAGAAATTTGATTTAAAAATACCATAATAAATAACTTCTTTATCTACACATACAGCAAAAGGGGTAAAGTCATCAAGATCTTTTGCTTTTTGCAAAGCCCTTTCAGAAAGCTTAAACTGGTAAAGGGTGGGTGAATAAGCCAGAATATCATTGTTGGCTATCATGGCGGTGTCCTTCAGTAAAGCGGTAGAAGCATTTACCTGGCATTTACCGGTTACCGTCTGGTATGTTTTGAGTAAATAAATCTCTACCGGTTTCCCTGCCGTATCTTTCTTACAGGAAAAACAAACTGCACTTACCAGCAAAATAAAAATAAGGTACCTCATAAAATACTTTTTTAAAATTGACAATTGATTAGCCAGCAAGGTTGCACAGAGTCGTTGAATATTTGTACTGCCACTTCGGGGCTTTAATCCTGCTGAACCACAAAAGTCATGGGTTGCCTGCGGTATGCTTTTACTTTCCGGTTATGATCAATAGCGGGTATCCATCCAGGCCCGTTCTTTAGCACATCCAATGCAATCTGGTCAATATGAAAATGAAAAGAGGAGGACACATATGCGTCTTTTATTTTGCCATCTTCATCAATGGTAAAATTGACCACGACGGTGGCCTGGTCGCTGTTTACAATTTTTAGATTTGCCGGAAAGTAAAGATTATTCTGTAAATATAATTGCCAGTTCTTTTTACAAACAGCCTCCCTATCACGGCTTGCTGTATCACTGATGGCGCTGCCGTCTTCATTAAAATAAACCCTGCTTACCAGTTTGCCGGTATCAAACAATTCCCGGGCACATAAATTTCCATTACTACTGAAGTACTGCCATTTGCCCTGTTGTTTATTATTCACCGTTCTGCCGGCAGATGACAATTGCCCATTATCAAACCAATCCACTTTTACAGCACTGCCATCTGGATTGTAAACATTAGAATCTGACATCACACCGTTGGCATGCCAGCCTAGGCCTGTACCCATTGGCCTTTCAGCATCATACACCGTAGAATCCCTCATCATACCATTGATGTGATAGGATAACCACAAGCCCTGTTTTTTATTATTGAGATACAACCCGGCTGAAGATAAATTTCCATTACTGTGGAAATAATTAAATGAACCATGCTTTATTTTACAGTCATGGTCTTTATATGAACCTTTCATCTGTAACCTGAGTTCGGTAATGTAATAGTCCGTACGTTTCCATACCGTGTCAGCCTTTTCTACAACGCTAAAAAAACGGGCATAAGGTATGTCACAAACTTTCCATTGCCAATCGTAATAGGTTTCTATTTTTTGAGCCTGTGCAGTAAAATAGAATAATGTAAGGGTTAAAAGAAAAAATGATCTCATGGTATTCGAAATATATGCAAATGTATTAATTGAGGTTTAATTTGAAAGCATCGCCTTGCGAAAGCAATAACTTTCCATTTTAAATTATCAATTTTTCATTTTTTATTCCATCTTCTTTCCACATTCAAAACCCCTTCTCCACATACCTGCCAATTAGTAAAGCTCCGTTTGTATATTTGCAGCCTCAAAACAACTTCATGCAAAGAGACCAACCTGTTTTCGACATCATTAATAAAGAACTCAACCGCCAGCGCCACGGTGTGGAATTGATTGCTTCAGAAAACTTCACTTCCCTGCAGGTAATGCAAGCCTGTGGCAGTGTTATGACCAATAAATACGCCGAGGGCTACCCCGGCAGGCGCTATTATGCAGGTTGTGAATTTGTTGACCAGACAGAACAGTTGGCCATTGACAGGATTAAACAGGTTTTCAATTGCGACTATGCCAATGTACAACCACACAGCGGTGCACAAGCCAACGCAGCCATCACCCTGGCGGTATTAAAACCGGGAGATAAAATATTAGGACTCGACCTGAGCATGGGCGGCCACTTAACACATGGTTCACCTGTAAATTATTCCGGTAAATTATACGAAGCACATTTTTATGGTGTGGTAAAAGAAACCGGCCTGGTTGATTATGATACGCTGGAACAAAAAGCCCGGGAACTGAAACCTAAATTAATTTTTTGTGGCGCCAGTGCTTACAGCCGTGACTGGGATTATGCCCGGATACGAAAAGTAGCAGATGAGGTTGGGGCGTTTGTACAATGTGACATGGCACATCCTGCAGGATTAATCGCAAAAGGATTGCTGAGTTCACCATTTGAACATTGCCATTTTGTTACCAGCACTACCCACAAAACATTGCGTGGGCCAAGGGGCGGCATTATTTTAATGAAAAAAGATTTTGACAACCCCTTTGGGTTGAAGGATGTGAAAGGCAATATCAGGCCAATGAGTAATTTGCTGGACATGGCCGTGTTCCCGGGTATACAGGGCGGGCCATTGCAACATGTCATTGCTGGCAAAGCCATTGCCTTTGGGGAAATACTCACCAATGAATTCACTGTATATGCCAAACAGGTGGTAAGTAATGCACAGGCTATGGCCAACGCATTTGTAGATAAAGATTATCAACTCATCAGCAACGGAACCGATAATCATTTAATGCTCATCGATCTTCGTAATAAAGGCATCAGTGGTAAAAAAGCAGAGCAGGCGTTGGTGAAAGCGGATATCACCTTGAATAAAAACATGGTGCCTTTTGATGACAAGAGTGCTTTTGTAACTTCAGGCATCCGCATGGGCACGCCAGCAATCACTACAAGAGGATTAAAAGAAGAGCACATGCAGTTTATTGTAAACGTGGTGGACAATGTACTGATGAATGCAGATGATGACAATGTAATCAACACCGTTCGCAAACAGGTGAATGAATTTATGGAGCAGTTTTCATTGTATCCTGAATTGGGATAAAAGTTAAAGGTTTAAAAAGTTTAAGATTTAGTATTGTTTTTTGAGCCTTGATACTTTGAGTTCATCAACCTTCAACTTTAAACTAAATTTTATGTTACAACGTTTACAAACCATCTGGTTACTACTGGCAGGCTTGGCCGCTTTGGCTACCTTAAAACTGCCTTCTTACGCCATAGCTGCAGAGGTAAATCTCCAATATGATGAACTGAACGGATTGAATGCAGGGCTTCCTGTATTGCTTGTTACAATTGCAATCGGTGTGCTGGCATTTATCACAATCGGGCTTTATAAAAACAGAACAACACAATTACGCCTTTGTGTTGCAGGCATTATGCTGGAAGCATTATTGATTTTTTTATACTACAGGCAAACCACCACTTTTATAAAAGGAACACCTTCTGTTTATTCCATCCTTCACATGTGCATTGTATTATTTTTTGTACTGGCAGCAAGAGGCATCAACAAAGATGAAAAGCTGATAAAAGACAGCGACCGGCTCCGTTAGTATTGGCAAAGAACAAATTCGGTAACGATACTGATGGTGTTGGTTCATATATCCAAAACCTTAGAAGGAACGGATACATAGCTATTATTTTCTGCCAAGGACAAGGCTTTGGGTTTCATCAAAAAACAGGTGAGCCCTGATTAAATAAAAACAGCCGTTAATTATGACGGCTGTTTTATTTAAAACGAAATAGCTTCTGCATAACTCTTACAAAAATCTACCTGTATAACTCTCTTTGCATTTCTTCAAATCCTCCGGCTTCCCGGCAAATACAATTTCACCACCACCATCTCCGGCATCAGGGCCAAGATCAATCACCCAATCGGCACTTTTGATTACATCTGTATTGTGCTCAATCACCAAAATAGTATGGCCCTGTTCTATCAGTGCATTGAATGAGGTCAACAATTTTTTGATGTCATGAAAATGCAAACCTGTTGTTGGCTCATCAAAAATAAAAAGGATATTGCCATTGCTCTTACCCTTTCCTAAAAAAGATGCCAGCTTTACCCTTTGTGCTTCACCTCCGGATAAGGTGTTGCTCGACTGCCCAAGTTTTACATACCCCAAACCTACATTGCTTAATGGCTGTATTTTTTTCGCCACATCCGGTTCATCTGCAAAAAAATCGATGGCTTCATCCACACTCATCTCCAGTACATCATAAATACTTTTCTCTTTGCAGGTAACTTCCAGTACTTCTTCTTTGAATTTTTTGCCAGCACATACTTCACAGGTCAAATGCACATCTGCCAGGAATTGCATCTCCACAATTTGTTCGCCTTCTCCACTGCAGGCATCACAGCGGCCGCCTTCTACATTAAAAGAAAAATGCCTGGGCATAAAGCCACGTATCTTACTCATGGGCTGCTTGCTGAACAATTCCCGGATCTCATCATACGCTTTGATATAGGTAACAGGATTACTTCTTGATGATTTACCGATTGGGTTCTGGTCAACCATTTCAATTTGACTGATTGCATCTACATCGCCTGTTACTGCTTTGTGTATCCCTGCTTTATCGGTGCCCTCTCCTTTCAGTTTTTGTAATGCAGGATATAAGATTTGTTTTACCAGTGTTGTTTTGCCACTACCACTCACACCACTCACCACACACAATACATTCAAAGGGAACTCCGCCTTGATATTTTTTAAATTATTTTGCCTGGCACCTTCAACAGTAATGCTGCGTTTCCATTTACGCAATGTTTGGGGCGGCTCAATCTTCAATGCGCCGGATAAATATTTCCCTGTAAGGCTTTTATCATTGGCGATCAACTCATCGTAATTTCCGGCAGCTACCACTTCTCCACCCAGGTGACTTGCCAGTGGCCCCATATCAATGATATGATCTGCTTCCCTCATCATCATTTCATCATGTTCAACAACAACAACGGTGTTTCCCAAATCTCTCAGTTCTTTCAATACAGCGATCAGTCTTTCGGTGTCACGGCTGTGCAAACCAATGGACGGTTCATCCAATATGTAAAGGGAGTTGGTAAGGTTGCTGCCAAGGCTTCTCGTTAATTGTATGCGCTGGCTTTCTCCGCCGCTCAGAGAATTGGCAAGCCGGTTAAGCGTAAGATAACCAAGACCAACATCCATCAGTGTTTTGATACGGTGGTTCACTTCCAGTAAAATCCGTTTCGCCACCTGGTTATCATATTCACTCAATGATAATTTTTTGAACCATTGCTGCAGGTCTCTTACCGGCAACGCACAAAGCTCACCAATATGTTTTTCGCCCACTTTTACATACAATGCTTCTTTGCGCAGGCGGTAACCTTTACATTCCGTACACGAGGTTCTGCCACGGTAGCGGCTTAATAAAACACGGTACTGTACTTTGTATAAGTTCTGTTCTACCTCTTTAAAGAAATCATGAATTCCGTTCACTCCGCTGCTGCCCTCCCATAGTTGCTGCAGTTGTTTTTCAGTCAGGTCAATGATTGGTTTGTGTATGGGAAAATCAAAATACTTTGCTCCTTTAATAAACTGTTCTCTCCACCAGCCCAGCTTTTCCCCTTTCCATGGCGCTACTGCACCTTCATACACACTTAATTGTTTGTTGGGAATTACCAGGTCTTCATCAATACCAAGAATCTGGCTAAAACCTTCGCAAACAGGACATGCACCAAATGGGTTGTTGAAGGAAAATAAATTGGGCACGGGTTCTTCAAACAGGATGCCATCCAATTCAAACTTATTGCTGAAGTGCAGCATTTCTTTTCCATTCACTTCCATCAGCATCTCTCCCTCGCCTTCATAAAAAGCCGTTCCAACCGAATCTGAAATTCGGTGGATATCATCTTCATCAAATTCTTTTGTGATCAACCTGTCAACCAACAAAAACATTTTATCCGGTATTTGTTTCTCCGGCAACTCTAACACATCTTCAATTCTTGCAGGTTCTAAAGCCCCTCCACTGGAGGGGTTTGGGGAGGCTACTCTTGAGAAACCCTTTTGCAATAAAATATTCAGTTCTTCTTTTGTATTGCGTTTGGCATGTTTTTTAAACGGAACCACTATTAATATTTTATTGCCCTGTGGCAATAACTTTATCGCTTTGATAACATCTGCCACATCATCTTTCTTCACCTCACGGCCACTAACAGGCGAAATAGTTTTCCCCACACGTGCATATAACAGTCTGAGGTAATCGTAAATCTCCGTCATGCTGCCGACAGTACTACGTGGCGTACGGGTAATTACCTTCTGCTCAATTGCGATGGCAGGACATAAGCCTTTGATGTAATCCACATCGGGTTTATTCATTCGTTGCATGAACTGGCGGGCATAAGCACTAAGGCTTTCTGCGTAGCGGCGTTGCCCTTCCGCAAATAAAGTATCAATGGTGAGGGATGACTTGCCGGAGCCTGAAACACCCGTTACCACTACCAGTTTGTTTCTTGGTATGGAAACCGTAACGTCTTTCAGATTGTGAACCCTTGCTCCTTTTATATAGATACCGTCTGCAGAATTGGGTGAAACGGTTTCTTTCTTCTTACTAAGTGATTTTACTGCCATAATTATGATTACAAATTTACCGATACCAGCGCTTGAAATGAAAAAAAGAAAAAAGAATCGTAAATCTACGTGTGTTGTATTCGTAGAACCTGCAGAATGCAGAGTACTTCTGCCCGATTTTACCTTGCGGCGTAAAAAAACGTTAAAAAAAATTTGGAGCAACACAATTTCCTTCTACTTTAGCACTACCAATATCTGATACACGTGAAAAGCCGGTTGCACTTCTAAAAGCTCCAACGCTTCTAAAAAAGCTTCTCTGCTTCATTCCCAGGTTCTCTTATTGGCAATTTATCCAAATCTATAACAAACCAAAAACCTCCTAGTTATGAAAAGCCTGTCAAGCCTGACCGACCAGCAATTAGTACACATGTATGTTGAAGGAAACTCTGATGCCTTATCAACTTTAGTTTCCCGTTACAAAGACAAGATTTACACTTCTATTTATTTGCTAGTGAAAGACAAATATTTAGCAGAAGACCTTTTCCAGGATGTATTTATCCGTATCATCGATACGTTGAATGGTGGCCGTTACACAGATGAAGGGAAGTTTTTGCCATGGGCACTGAGAATTGCACACAACATGTGTGTAGATCATTTCAGGAAAGTAAAACGCAGCCCAAGCATTAAAACCAGCGATGACCGTGACATTTTTGAAGTGCTGAACTTCAACGAAGCCAGTCCTGAACAAAAAATGATGCAGGGCCAGAGCCATGAAAGGGTTCGCAAAATGATTGACATGCTTCCGGAAGACCAACGGGAAGTTATCATCCTCCGCCACTACGCAGATCTTAGCTTTAAAGAAATTGCTGAATTAACCAAATGCAGCATCAATACCGCTTTGGGAAGAATGCGCTATGGCCTCATCAACATGCGTAAGATGATGGTGGAAAAACAAATTGCTTTATAACATTTTAAAACTATCCTATCCAAAAAGAATTCTACCTATAAGAACAATTCAAAAGATTCACTGTAACCCCCTCATAACACTAAACCCTCCGGCAATGGAGGGTTTTATTTTTACAACCAATGGCACCGGCTGGTAACTAACATCGGCAGCAGCACAAAACAGTAAAGGAGGCTGAAATCCCCGCTGGTGAATGATTAAGCATTTACGACAGAAGCAGCGATTCATTTAAACAATCAAAGCATAGAACTGGCGCAATTGGTAGATTGAGCATATTTTACAATTCACTCAACCCTGCTTTCAATTAAATAAAATCAATGAGAAGCCTGCTTATTTCGTGGGTGTTGCTGTTTTGCCTTATTACAGCAACTGTAAAAAGCCAGGTAACAGGACAAAGGAATATTGAATATGCTTCGGCACCTGCCTCCCTGCAGGCAAGCGTTTTGGTAAAGGGATATGGCCAGACATACATACAAACGAGTTGTGAATACCTTAACGGAAACAACGAAACAGGCAATTCATTCATTACAAAGTATGACAGCATACACAATGTAGCGGTTTCAATAAAAGTAAGCCAGTACTTAATAAGAGGCATATGTGAAGATGCTGCCGGTAATTTTTATACCATTGGCATTGATGCTGGTACCTTACCCACTGTATCGCTTTTAAAAATCAGCGCTGCAGGTGCCATTACCTGGAAAAAAACGATCCCTCAAACAGATTACTCCAATACTTTTATACCGGATTATTACCCGTACGACTTTTACAAAGCAATATTATTATCCAACGGGAATATCCTTTTTAATTGCTTTGCCAATAACAACAGGGCGCTTTTGCTGTTTTCGGCAAACGGCACTTTGCTCAACTCTGCTGACATACCAGTTATTATCGGCGACATAGAGCAGGGCTTTAATAATATACTCACCGCAACTTACTTTAATAAGATTGGTTTTTGGGGCGACTATGTAACAGAATCAGGTGTTATACAGTTTGATCAAAATCTCAGGATCATCAGGAACAAAAAAATCAGCACTCCGTCATCTTTTTTTATTTACGGTGTGAGTACTGATAAAAGCGGCTTCTACTACCTGAACGGCGTTGACTCTTCGGATTATCTTTCCACCACCGCAGGTGGTATTATCATAAAACTGGATTCACAGTTGAATACAATACCAAACAACACCACTGCTTTTGTGAGCAGGAACAAAAAAGGTTGTAACCAAACGAATGATGGCCGGTATTTTAAACTCACCGTGAATGACAACTCGATTGCTGTTATTGAAAACCTGTTCTTTGTTTCACTGCAAAATTCCATTACCTACAACAATAACAAATATGTATCTGTGCCGGTATTGAATTTTGACACGGCCCTTCATTTAAAATGGAGTAAAAGCATGCTGATAAGGCAGGATAGTTTAAATCCTCTTTTTATGATATCAGATGATATTGTGGAAATAAAAGACAATTTCATTTTTTCGCTCCGAAGTAATTTAAACAAGGTATTCCTGTATTATTCAGACACGGCAGGCAATACAGGCAACTGTTACAATACAGCTGCCAACTATGCCGTAAGAAAACTTAGCACCCTGTTTACTGACACTTCATTCAATATATCGCCTTCGTTTTTTACGGCACAACCATCTACCCTTGCAACTGCTTCCGGTATTGAATTCACAGTGATTGCCCCTGAATGCGTACCGCCGTTAAAACCCATCAGTGATTTTGTAACTGACTATACCAACCAGGGATCTGACACTTCAACAATTTGCCTGAACACAGCAGTAAATTTCATTGACAGTTCAAAAAATGACCCGTCTGTTTTTAACTGGTTGTTTCCACCAGGAGCTGATTTGTCAAATGCAGATAGTACCTGCTTCCCCAATATCAATAATGTTATTTTTAAGACTGAAGGTGTATACCCTGTACAATTGATAGCCTGTAACAATTTTGGGTGTGACACTGTTACAAAATTCATCCGGGTAAGAATCGATGCAATTCCACCCAACCTTGGTAATGACACTACCATTTGCTCCGGCGACAGTATCGCAATAGTGTATACTGATATACTCAACAGCACCCATACATTTACCGGAAGCAACGGTTTACTTACTTCGCAGGACACTGTCTTCATCAAAGAAAGCGGCACTTATCAATGTACTGTTACATCAGGCTGCGGCGTATTTTCGGATGAGATCACCGTATCCGTACTTCCAAAACCTGCAGCGGCATTTACGCATGAGCTATTTTGTGATTCGCTGAAAGTCTTATTCACCGGCACTTCGCAAACGAACGGCAATATTGCCCCGGTATATCACTGGAGTTATTTTTCTGCTGCCGGTGTATTGCTCGGTACCAGTGCATATGAAAACCCTGGTTTCATCTTCCCGGCATTTGACAGCTTCGATATAAAACTCGTTGCAGGCAGCAGCCCGGCTTGTTTTGCAGAAGACAGCATCACCGAACGCATCTATTTAAAAGAAAAACCGAAGGCCGCTTTTACTACCGTGACTGCCTGCGGCAATCTACTTGCCCGCTTTATAAACAGCAGCACAGTAACTGCAGACACCATTGCTACCTTTAACTGGGATTTTGGCAATGGGCAAACCTCCACGGAGAAAGATCCACTGTTTACCTATTCATCTTATGGCAATAAAACAGTAAAACTAACAGTTACGGGCAGCCGTGGCTGTACCGCTGAAAAAACAATGACATTCGGCTTAAACAATGCTGGTGTGAGTGCCGGGGTGGATACCGTAATCTTACAAAACACAGCTTACACTTTACAGGGTAGCGGTGCTGTGAGCTACGAGTGGCAACCTGCTGCTCTTCTTAATAATTCATATTCTCCTAATCCTGTAACCATACTTAAAAACGAGCAATTGTTTACACTGAAAGCTACCGATGCCAATGGCTGTACCGGTTACGACACTGTATTGATAAAAGTGGCCTGCAATATTTTTATTCCCAATGCCTTCAGCCCATCGGGCATTAATAAGGTATGGCGGATCAGGCAACTTAGTAATTATAAATCGGTAAGGCTTTCGGTATATAACCGCTACGGTCAAAACGTTTTTGAAGGCAGCGCTGCCAATGATTATACCTGGGATGGCACATTTAACAATAAGCCACAAGCTGCGGGCGCTTATGTATATGTACTACAAACAGATGATGGAAAAAGAGTAAGGAGTTTCAGTGGAACTGTAATGCTGGTGAAGTAGTGCGTCGTTTACAAGCTAACTCACACGAATACCGGTAGATCACTTTTTCCCAAACGCATCCAGCCCACATTTCAGCCATTCAGCAAACTCCACCGGATCAGGTGTGTAGAACTTGGTTTTTGTGAGTGCCGTTTCATCTGTATTAATGATGGCATATTGTGGTTGTGAAGTAGCATCAAAATTCTCTGTTTGAAAAGTGGCCCACCTGTCGCCTACAGTAATGATGTCTTTTTTATTCCCATTCTTTGTGGTAAAAGCAATTTGCTCCGTTGTTGGCAGCTTTGTTCTTTCATCTACATAGAGTGATAACACTACAAATTTATTTCTCATCAGGCTATCTACCTCTTTATCTGTCCATACCAATTCTTCCATTCGGCGACAATTAGTGCAGGCCCAACCGGTAAAATCAATCAGTAATGGTTTGTGTTCCGCCTTAGCCCGCGCCAGCGCTCTTTCGTACTCATTATGCAATGGCTTTATGCCTCCAACAATTAATACATGATGACTGTAAATACTGTAAGACAGTGGTGGTGGAAACCCACTTAGCAATTTCAACCTTGCCCAACGGGTATTAGTAACACCAGGTACCAAATACAATGTAAAAGCGCCAAACAAAACAAGAAATGCTAATCTAGTAAAAGAGAATTTTTTAACCGGGCTGCTGTGGCTCATCTTTAACCAACCCATTAAATATGCTACGATACAAATACCGATGATGATCCATGCGGCTACAAATACTTCTCTTTTCAAAATACCCCATTGCTCAACGTTGTCTGCGTTGGCCAAAAATTTCACTGCCAATGCCAGCTCAACAAAACCCAATACTACTTTTACGTCCGTCATCCAGCCGCCGGATTTTGGCAATGAATGCAGCCAGTTTGGGAACATGGCAAACAGCGCAAATGGCAAACCCAAAGCGAGTCCAAAACCTGCAGCACCAACAGTTAGTGGCCATGGGCCTTCATTGGCAACATTTGCCAGCAATGTTCCCAGTAACGGGCCTGTACAGGAGAATGAAACAATGGCCAGCGTGGTTGCCATGAAAAAGATGCCGCTCAAATTTCCCAATCCAGATTTTGAATCTGTTTTGTTGGCCATGGATGCAGGCAACACAATTTCGAACAAACCAAAAAACGATAAGGCGAATACCACGAATACGATAAAGAAGATCACATTCAGCCATACGTTGGTAGAAATATTATTGAATATCTCCGGGCTGATGGTTTTGCTTGCCACATGAAATGGAATGGTGATGGCAATGTAGATAAGAAAAATGGATAGCCCGTAAATAACAGCATTGCTGATGGCTTTGCCACGGGTGGTAGATTTTTTTGTAAAGAAGGTAACCGTAACCGGTATCATCGGGAAAACACAGGGAGTAAGCAATGCGATCAAACCGCCCAGCAGGCCCAGTAAAAAAATACTTATTAAACTTTTACTCTGAGTGCCTTCATCCCCGCAATCATTTACGGGATGCTTTATATCGAGCGATGGTAATTTTATTTGTATACCGGATGCGATGCCCCCTTCGAGTGCTGTATTGAAAGCAAACGGGATATCCGGGGAGAACTCTTCCCCTTTATTGAAAAATACTGAAAGCCTGCCCAGCAATTGTGCCGGCACTTTATCTTTGAAACTGATCACCGCTTTCCATTCCGCAGCGCCATCTGTTACATCGAACTGTTTGTTGCTAAAAATTGTTGATGTAATTTTTTTTGTACTGCCTGTTGAAATAAAATTGTCTACTGCAATGCTGCTGTCGTTAAAGGTCAACTCAGCTGAGGCCGCTCCTTCTAAATCCTGCGATGGTGCATACAATTCCCTGCCTGCAACACCTGCAGTAGTAAACAACAGTTCGTATTTTTTTTCTGAGATTTTTTTGGATGCAACGTTCCATTTAAAAACAGCCGTGGTTGTTGAATCCTGTGCAAACATTGCCAACGGCACAAACAGGAAAGCAAGTAGCAGGAATTTGAATTTCATCAGAAAATATTTAGTACAAAAAAACGGGCGCTTAAAAGAACCCGTTTTTTGTTAGTATTGTTTCAATCAATTTAAGGCTACGGTAAAATCAATTTTCTTTGGCGGAAGGCATTTTTTATCATCACAGGTTTGGAATACCACACTGCCCACTACACTTGTTTTTACATTTGCTTTCAGTTTCACCACCTGCACAAAATCTACTTTATTGGAATACTGGTTAGCAGATATTTTCAGCTTTTC
Source organism: Chitinophagaceae bacterium (assembly GCA_016722465.1). Lineage (GTDB taxonomy): Bacteria > Bacteroidota > Bacteroidia > Chitinophagales > Chitinophagaceae > Ferruginibacter. The sequence goes on from JADKJC010000001.1 coordinate 450,475, forward strand.
ATCTTTGAATAATTCAATCTTACCTACTTCCTTTGCGTAGCCGCTAAAAATCACCAGGGGATTTTTATTGAATTTTATTTCTGTTGGCTCAACGATGGCATCTGCCGGTTGTGTTTGGGAATACAGGTGCCAGCTTGTTTGAATGGTGGCTGCCAAATGTATCTCGTAGGTTTTATCAGCAATCTTTTTTGCGGTATAAGACCATTGAACCGGGCTTAGTGCCTGTGCTGATGATTTATTTACTGAAAACAAAATAGCCAGTGCGTAAAAAATTCCTTTCATGTTTATCAAATAATTTTGAACAAAGTTACAAACGTGGTGCCTGATGAAATGTTATATAAGTTACACAACATGTTTTTAACATTAGTTTAGCTGAAATAGGTGGCAAAAAATCCTCACACCATCTTCATTGCCCAATGCAGTACTGCAGGCCCTTTCAGGGTGGGGCATCATACCAAAAACATTTCTCTCTTTATTACAGATACCTGCAATATTGTGAATAGCTCCGTTGGGGTTACCGCCATGAGTAACATTGCCATCCTCATCGCAATAGCGGTAAATGATCTGCCTGTGCATTTCAAGTTCTTCCAGGGTTTTATCATCGGCAAAATACCTTCCTTCACCATGGGCCACTGGCACTTTTAAGGGGCTGCCGCCTTCTGAAGCGCCTTCTTTAATAAACACATTTTTGCAAACGAACTGTTGCTTTTCGTTGCGGAGCAATACGCCGGGCAGCAACCCACTTTCACATAATATTTGGAATCCGTTGCAAACGCCCAATACTTTACCGCCCCTGTTGGCAAACTCGATCACACTCTGCATCATGGGACTGAATTTGGCAATGGCACCACAGCGCAGATAATCTCCATAGCTAAAACCACCCGGCAATACAATGCAATCATCTGTGGTGAACATGCTGATGTCTTTATCCTTATGCCAGAGTTCAATCACTTCCTGCTTAAGGTCATTCCGGAGAGCTTCAATCATATCCCTGTCGCAGTTACTACCGGGAAAAATCACAACGCCAAATTTCATATTGTAAGTTTACTTTTTAAAAATATTTTTTTTTGATGCTACCCCAGTGAGCGTTGCTAATAGATAGACGATAGTAATAAGAAAAACTTACACGCCACCAAAAGCACTGCAAAAATACAACTACAGCTTCACTTTTTTACGAAGTAGAAGAAACCAATTACAAACCCTACCATCAGCCAGTGTAGCAGGCGGGGAAACCATTTTACATGGGGATAAAAAAAAGCAGCGCCCACAAAAGCAGACAGGGGAATGGCGCACAATATCCAGTATTCAAAACTATGCGTAGCATTGATAAACGGAATAAATACCGCCACTAAAAAATAGAGAAAAACAAGGTTCCAACTCTTACGGGTTTGCACCAGTTGCCTTAAAAAATTGCTGCGGATAAAATAGAGGCCGATGGCAGTAATAAACAACACGATAATAATGGCTGCCAGTGCCCACGCATTGTCGTAAAACTTAGGCAGGCTGATGGCAATTCCCGGCCATCGGTAACCTTTCCATTTATCGGTAAGAAACACATAACTCAGCAAAAAATAATAAGGCGTAATAATGCCCAGCAAAGCGATGAGCCATTCAGCCAGCTTAAGGGCCGGATGACCACAAGGCCAAAAATGATCAGTGCAGCGAATGCGATGGAAGGAAAATAAAAGAAGGTGGAAAGCCCGATCACAATACCAATATTGAACAGTGCACCCTTTACATTTTTTGCATGGTTCAGTGAGCTCATTCTTGCCCAAACCCATACCAGCATAGAACATACAATCAAAGGCGCCGACAGCATATTCCACTCTTTAAACAATGATGTAATGAGCAGGTACGACATCGCAATGAGGTAGTTGGGTTTTTGCAGCAGTTTTTGGCCATTGGCCAGCTGGTTAAATATGATGGCCTGTGTATACAATAAAATAAATGCTGTAACCGGGTAAATGGCAGGCAGCTTATCTCAATTTGGCCCAGCTGCAAAAAATTGCCTGTACAAAAAACCATCTGTTTGCTGTGCAACCGGCTTTACCGGAAAAAGGAACATGGGCAGCTTAAGCAGCACCCCATAAAGCAGCAGTAAAAATGTATTGACTGGATTATTGGCTTTAAAAGTGCCTGTCACAAATAGTCCCTTGTTTTAGTTATTGCAAAAATGAGCAATAATTGTTGGGAAACAAAATAGTTATTTCAAATGATGAAAACAACAGATGCAAAGTTCAAAGCATGCAAAAATCAACTTTGCCATTGGTATCCTTTACCCCTTATATGTAAATTTAAAAATCAACTTTTGCAAAACATATCTGTCCACGATAAGTGCTGGGGATAATTACCTGCCGGGCTGCAATTTGTTTTGCATAGCGTGGCATAAACTCATAGCCTTTCTCATAAGTACGCAAAGTGGGGCTTCGCCTGGCAGTACCGTTGGGGGTCACGATATTGTCTGATAAGAGTTTGTCTCTTTTTGAAATATCGTTATACAAAAAGTGTATTTCACCGGCTGTATTAAATAAATAGAAGGAAAGGTAATTGTCATTATCATCAGTAAACTGTTGTTTATGGATAATATTCGACCATTCCATCTCTCCTTTTTTTGAAAAGCTCAGTACAAGAATATTGTCGTAGTAATAACGGGTGCCCTGGTTGCCAAAACTGCTGAATGGCCTGTAGAATCCATAATAAGAAGGGTTGTAGGAATAATAATCATAAGGACTGAAATAAGGTGATCCGTACAGGTAATCGTATCGGTTCCAGCTATTCATGCCGGTTGCCTGGCTGGAATAATCTTCCGCAGTTACAATAAAACTTCCGTCTTTTTTAAGCACTATGTTCCTGATAAAAAAATCATTGAATGCAATCCTGCTGCTGCCGGATGATTTTGCGATTTCCTTCAGTTCATCGCTAAACTGCGTAAATACGCTGGCATAAATACTGTCGCCGTTTACGTCCCGGACATAAGTGTACATCCCCTCAATATTACCGGAGCGTTCTTTATAATATAATGAACTGATAATATAGCGTTTGTTGACATTATCTACTTTCATTTTCAATTCATCCAGGTATGTATTTTCCAGCGGCACTTTTCTCATTGCAAATGTATCACTCAAAGGAGTTTTGGTAATAATAGAGAAGGAGGATGCATTTTCTCTCACACTGTTTCTTTCAGTATTGGTAAAAACAAAATTGCCATCGTTATCTGCAAAAAAATCTCCCAGGCTGTGTTTTCGGTCATCATAATCCATGCTTACCCGGCTTTGGTGTTGCAGCTGCAGCTGGTTATCATACAGCTTAGTAACAAAATTGGCCCGGTCATCTTTGCGCTGGATCTTAAATACAATGATTTTTTTTGTCGTCACTATTGATGGTGGAATATATCTTATTGTCACCCATTACGCCCACATGGGTGGTATCGAGTTCAACTGGTTCATTCAGCTTTTTTCCATTGCCGTCCATCTTTACCCCCATGCAATACAGTATGCCTTTTCTCTGATACTGGTAAATAAGAAAAAAATAATCGGGGTAAACAACGCAATCAACATTAAAAGTTTTACCGGGTAAAAAATCCAGTTCTACTTTTTCTTTCAGCAGCATGCTGTCGTTGTATATATTTACAGCATAGTGCCAGCGTACATTTTTAAAAATGAGGATATTGCCATTCATCCTGCCAAGTATATCAAAGTTAATATCCTGACCATCTTCCCTATAGGGTTCAGAAAAAGTAATTTGCTGCGCCTGTAAGAACACGGGTAAAATAAATAACAGACTTAACAGTGAAATGCGGCTCTTCATATTGCCAATTTATTTTGATGTTATAAAAATAAGCTTTTATAAGCTATACGAAAATTACAACAATTCAGATGCCCTTATGTTCTGCTTTACACAGTGCATGCAATTAATATTGTTAAACAACAGCTGTGTTACAAATTTGCACTACATTGTTAACAAAGAAAGCCAGAATAAAAATATGGGAACAGTAATTATTACAGGCGGCACCGGCCTTGTGGGTAAAGCACTTACTAAACTGCTGATCGAAAAAGGATGGCAGGTGATCGTACTGACACGTAAAATACCTGCCGGCAGCAATCATCCGAAAATTACATACGCCCTCTGGAATGTAAAAGAAAAAACCATTGATATAGCAGCACTGCAAAAAGCAGATTACATTATTCACCTGGCAGGTGCAGGTGTGGTGGATAAAAGATGGAGCAATGAATATAAAAAAGAAATCCGGGACAGCCGTACACAAAGCAGTGCATTGATTATAGATGCATTGAAAAAAAATGATAACAAAGTAAAAACGATTGTGAGTGCTTCAGCCACCGGCTGGTACGGAGCAGATATGGAATCCGTCACGGCTAAGGGCTTTATTGAATCGGCTCCGCCGGCTCCGGATTTTTTAGGTGAAACATGCAGGCTGTGGGAAGAAAGCATTGACGCTGCAGTGGCCATTGGCAAAAGAGTGGTGAAATTGAGAACGGGCATCGTATTAAGCAATGAGGGCGGTGCATTGGCCGAATTTAAAAAACCATTGCGCTTTGGTATTGCCTCCATACTTGGCAATGGCAAACAAATGGTAAGCTGGATACACATTGATGACCTGTGCCGAATGTATGCAGAAGCTTTACAAAACCCGGCGCTTAATGGAGCTTATAATGCCATAGCACCAAACCCGGTAAGTAATAAAATATTAACGCTCGAACTAGCCAAAATTGCGAGGGGCAAATTTTTCATCCCGATGCATGTTCCTGCATTTGTTTTAAAAATAATGCTGGGCGAAAGCAGCATTGAAGTATTAAAAAGCTGCACCGCAAGTTGTGAAAAGATAAGGCAGGCAGGATTTACTTTTTTATACCCCTCTATTGAAGCAGCACTGCTACAGCTGTGTAAGCACTAAATACTACGGCATAAATTCCGCTGGTTTGGTAGGTTCGGGCTAAAGCCCTCCTTCTTTTTCAACCGATTAAAATCGGTGGTTTTCTTTTTCTAAGCCAACGTTTGCAACGAAGGCAAAGAGAAATTCATCCAAATGCTGAAACAATAAATACCTGACTGCTTTTTTCATGCGGTATTACTCCTGCACAGCAACATTCAATACGGTACGATGTATTTCTGCGCCCACTATAGCAAGCCTGTAAATTCCCGGCAGCATTTTTTTCCCGGGCAAAATCAAATGCGTTTTGTTACCACCCCCATGTTGCAGGCTTCCATTTATCACAAGCTGGCCGGCAGCATTGTATAATTCGTATTTGTATTTTCCTTTCGGTACCTCCTGCATCATTAACTGTACAGTGCTGTTATGAACAGGATTGGGTGAAACCTGCATGTAAGAGATTCCCGGCATGACGGTTACCAGTACAATGTTAGAGTAGCGGATACTTCCATCCTGGTCAATGATGCGAAGGCGGTAATAATTATTGCCGGTAATTGGGTGTATATCCATTGTATGGTACGTAATTCTTCCGGCAGCAACCTGGTTGGCCATTACAATTGCCATGTCCGTAAAACTCCTTCCATCAACAGATTCTTCCACTACATATTTTTCCACTGAGTACTGCTCCTCAACTGTCCATTGCACAGGAATTTTGCCCTCCTGTTCCCATGCAGAAAAATCAACCATTGTTACAGGCAATACCACTACCTGCCTGAACACGATGCGGAAACGGTTGGCTGCAAAAGAACCTGCATCTGCATTTACATCTACATCTACCAGGTTATGATCCGTATAAGAGATCAGGGTTTGTTCACCAGTGTAAGCATCTTCAAAGTATGCTGCTGTTAACGGTGCGTACAGGTTGTTGAAAAACAATTCAAACCTGTATTTACCGGCTTTCAGCCTGTTTACATTGTACCAGACAGTATCGCCGGGCTGAATGGCATTTCTTTTTTCTATCGCAATAGTGGCATCATTGTTCCTGATGCATATATTTTCCCCGCTGCTGTACACTTTTCTTACATCCTCACTCCAGTCCACCGCATTGTTATAAGCTGCATCCATTAACAGCATGGTGCCGTCTGCCCAATAAATGGGTTTATCAGTAGCATCAGTACGGAATAAATTTGTTGTGAAACCTGAGAAAATCATTCCTGCTGGCCTGAAAAGCTGGTTATTACTGCCGTCTGTTTTACTGTATTCATGCATCACAAAATTACCGGTGGCAGTTCCTTTATTGTCGATCATAAATGCTGCCCCGGATTGTATGGTGCCATTGATATCAAAAGCATGAGCGCTGTCTAGCCCTGCTACTGTTTGTGATGGATCGTAGGTACTGATATAATTCCCATTACCGGCATAAATTACCGGCACCCATCCACCAACGTTAGTGGGACTGTTCTTTGCAGAGCCCCGCAATGGATCCCACAACCAAAAACTCTGGTTCTTAAGGATCGCTGCATTCTGAATAAACATGGAGTCATCAAATTTGATGGTGGATGGATATGGATTACCGATCACCTGCAGCCCTGTATCTGCAGGCACCTGCACAAGGCCTGTATTCACATTGCCCCGGGTACGAAGCACCGTAGAAGCAGGCGCCATTGTATTGGATGTGGTGCTGATATCATAAGACCGGTCGCCCCTTACAAACAGCAGGTATCCCTGCCTGTCGGTTACTTTGGTGGTAAAGGTATTTGCCACGGCGTTGTAACTGTTTGTCAACCCCACATAATATTTCATGGAAGAATTATTCTGCGGGCTCTGGTCAAAGCCACTGGCAGTAACTACAGGGGCATAGTTGGTAGCCCCGATAAAAGGACCGGTGATATGTGTGCCATAAGATGGATGCGGATCAGGGTTGCTTAAGCCTGTTACACTGGGTGGATTGGCATTTTCCTGCCAGGCTGTATTGATTGATGGTGCTGCCACATCTGCCTTTACAGGTGCGGTAATTAAGCGCCAGGCCCTTTTTCCCGGGTAATATCTTTCTACAATAATAGTACCATTGATGCCGGCCATTGGCGAACCGTCGCCATTTTCCTTTATCACGCCTACACTTGCAGTTGCAGTATCAGAGGATAGCAATGTAATTTGATTGCCTGTTGACAATACGGCATGATCATATCCAAAAGATAATTTCCGTGATATCTTCAGTGTATCTGCCGGTGCTGATGAAACCACAACCCCTGCTACACTGGTGTTGCTGATGACCAGGTGGTGAATGGTATGTTCCAGGAAAATACTGCCGGCAATCAATTGCTGCTGTGAACCGTTTAATTCTACTGTACCCTGCACTGCATCCAGCAGGCCCTGGTTAGTAATGGTATCGGCCACCTGGATAGCTGCGGTTACTACAACAGCTGCCCCGGTTTGAATGGTTAAATTTTTAGCATACCCGGTATCGGTAGTAATGAAAGGATAATTGACCAGGCCTGTCGGGATCAGCACATTGTCTGTAATTACCGGTAGGTCACCACACCAGTTGACCGGATCCTGCCAGTCGGTATTGATACCCAGCCATGTTTTAGGGCCTGAAGAAGGAGGTGTAACAACTGTAATGCCTGTACTGCTGCCACATCCATTTGCATCTCGTACTGTAACTGTATACATTCCTGCTGCAAGAGAGTTGAATGTTTCGTCTAACTGGAAGTTGATACCGTCCAGTGAATATTCATAAGGGGCAGTACCCGTGCCTGCTGTTGCTGTAATACTTGCATCATTACCTCCGCAGGTAGCAGTGGTTGATGAAGCCGATACCGATAAATTAGAGAGGCTTGGCACCACTACATTATTACGTGTGCCCGAACAACCTTTTGCATCCTGCACTGTAATGGTATAAGTACCAGCAGCAACACCAGTAAAAATATTACTGGTTTGAAATGTTGATCCGTCGATACTGTAAGAAAGTGTACCTGTTCCACCGGAAACTGCAGTGGTGATGGTTCCATCACTTACCACGCAGGTAGCAGGAGAAGGTAATGCTGCGGTCACCAACGGCCCGGCAAGGTTTGATACAGTTACGGGCAATGTTTTGATACATGCATTGGCATCTCTAACGTGCAATGTATAATTACCGGCAGGCACATTGATGAGCGAATTGCCGGCCTGGTAAGTAATGCCATCCCTGCTATATTGAAACGGGCTTATCCCACCGGTTGCAGTTGCTGTAATACTGCCATTGGCTGATCCACAACTTGCACTGTTTGTAACCGTTGTTAAAGTTTGCGGGCCATTGGCATTAAATACTAATATAATTTTGGGAGTGATACAACCATTTGCATCTTTCACAGTAATGATATTGCTTCCCGGAGCCAGGCCAGCAATAAGATTACCCGGCTGAAAATTAATACCATCACTACTGTATTCATATGGCGCTGTGCCGCCAGAAGCTGTGATGGTTGTGCTGCCATTACTATTACCACAGGTAGCTGTAGCAGCGGTATTGGTAAACCCGGGAGCACCAATATTACCCAGCACAATACCTGTTGTATTGGTACAGCCCCGAGCATCTTTTATTGTTACTGCATACGAACCTGCCGCCAGTCCGCTGAAAGTAGTGCTGCTTTGAAAAACTGCTCCGTCGGTACTGTATTGGTACAACCCTGTACCTTCGGTGCCTGCAGCAATGATGCTTCCATCGCTGTTGCCGCAACTTGCTGCAATGGTAAATGCAGTAACCCGTGGCAGCGCTGTGGCCGCTACCGTTACCGGGATTGAATTGTAACAACCATTGGCATCTTTTGCATACAGCACATAGGTACCGGCTGCAAGGTTGGTAAAGCTGCTACTTGCCTGAAAAGTAAATCCATCCAGGCTATATTGCACTGTTCCCACACCGTTAGTAGAAGAGGCTGTGATACTGCCGTTATTCAAATTACAGGAGGTGCTCACTGCTGCGGCGGTTAACAGCGGGCCGGATGGATTGGTAATGGAGACTGCTGTGCTGCTGATACATCCATTGCCATCCTGCATATTGATCGTGTAAGCGCCGGTAGCAAGATTCGTAAATGCACCACTTTCCTGGTAGGCTCCGCCATTGATATTAAAGCTAAGCGGAACAAAACCTGTACCCGATGCCGTTATACTACCATCGTTCAGGGAGCAGGTGCCGTCAAATTTTACAGTTGCTACAGCAGGCCCGCCAATGGTTGGCACTGTTACCAGGATTGTCGTTAAGCAGGCACCCGGTATATCTGGAGGCCCTACGGTAAAATCTGCATCATCAGCCATGGTGATAGTATGCGTACCTGGTGCAAGGTTGTTGAATGTAAAAGAGTTTGCCCCGGGCGGAAAAAAAGTTTGCCATACAGTACTGCCATCAATACTGGCATGATAAGGCGTGTTACCACCCACACCGTTGATGGTGATGGTTCCATTGGTTGTACCACAGGCCGTACCGGTTGCTGTGGCAGTTGCTGAAGCAGGTAAGCCACTTCCAATTGCAGCAACCTTGCTTACCGTGCAACCATTGTCGTTGACGGCAGTTATAATATGTATGCCGGGAAATACCCCGGTAAATGTATTAGAACCTGTAAATGTCCCAAAATCCAGGCTAAAATCGTAATGATTTCCGCCGCCGGATGGCAACCCACGGAGATTTTTAATTTTCACCACTCCGCCGGTACAGGGCAGTGCATTCCTAACGGTAAAGGTTACATCAGTAGGTGCAGAAGCCGCCGCCGAATTGGTAATGGTTACCGATTTTAAAGCGGTACAGCCTCCGGCATCTTTTACAACTACTGTGTGCACACCGGCAGTGAGGTTTACAAATCCATTGGTGGATGAAAAAGCGCCTCCATCAATATTGTATGTTAATGGCGACACACCGCCACTGCCAAATGCCAATATCGCCCCGCTGGCAGTAGCACAGGTAGCATTGAGTGCATTCAGCGTTAAGGCAGGCGCTGATACAGCCGAAATTGTTACAGGTTTTGTGATCACACATCCATTGGCATCTTTTACATAGGCAGTATAACTGCCGGCTGCCAATGAACTGAATGTATTGGATAACTGGTAGCTTATGCCATTGATACTGTACTGCAAAGGCCCTGCTCCCCCGCCAGCCGTAGCTGTTATTGAACCGCTGCTGCCGCTGCAGGAAGTGGCAAGCGAAGATGCAGCCAGTGTTAGCCCCGAAGCATTGTCAACCGTAAGGGTTTTTGACCTCGAACATCCGTTAGCGTCTTTAACGGCAACTGTATATATATTTGGTGCAAGGCCGGTAAATGTATTCCCCGGTACAAAATTTAGTCCATCGATACTGTATGTCAATACACCGGTACCGCCTGTTGCAGTAACAGTAATGGCGCCATCATTTACAAGACAGGAGGAAGGGGTAACCGCCACAGTTAAAATGGGACCACTGGTTGGAGGCACCACAATTGAAAAGGTATTAACGCAGCCGGCAGCATCTTTAGCAAATACAACAAAATTACCCGGCGCCAAGCCACTAAATACAGTGCCTGCCTGGTAAGTTGCGTTAGTAATACTGTATTGATAGGGCGGAATACCACCAGAAGAAGATGCTGTTATGCTGCCATTATTGATATTGCATGCAGATGGTACAGCGAATGCTGTTACGGTTGGCCCGGTTGAGACACTGGTTACCGTTGCGTTGGTACTGCCGGTACAACCTGCAATATCCTGTACTGATATAGTGTAAATGCCACCGAACAATCCATTGACAACGTTACTGGATTGATACGGTCCATTGTTGATACTGTATTGAAGCGGTGCCAACCCGCCGGTGCCTGTAACAGTGATGGAACCATTTGTATTGGCGCAGGCAGCCTGTGTTGTTGTAGCCGTTACCGTTGGGGCCGGTGTGTTATTGATGGCAACCGTAGTATTCAGGCTGCAGCCATTGGCATCTTTAACTGTAACAGTATAGATACCAGGAGTGAGATTAGCAAATGTATTGGTTGCCTGAAAAATATTTGCATCAATACTGTATTCATAGGGTGCTGTACCGCCACTTCCAAAAGCATTGATCAGGCCATTGTTATTACCGCAGGTTGCAGCAGCAGGTATGGCAGTGATGGAAGGTAAAGAAGAACTGGTGATGGTTATAACTGCCGCATTGGTACAACCCGTTGCATCTTTTACAATCAGGGTATATTTTCCCGCCAGCAATGCTGTAAAGAAAGTGCTGTTTTGATAAGTAATTCCCCCATTGATACTGTATTGATATGGTGCCGTTCCGCCTGTAGCGTTGGCCGTAACGGTTGCATTGCTGCTGCCGCAATCAGCATTGGTTTGTATAAATGTTAATGCCGGGCCATCGTTGTTCACGATCGTTACAGGAGCGGTGCTGATGCAGCCACCGGCATCTTTAACGGTGATCGTATATACGCCTCCTGCCAACCCGGTAAAATTTCCTGCGGGCAAAAAATTAGCGCCGTCAATACTGTAAGTGTAAGGCGCTGCAGTACCGGACCCTGTGGCTGTGATTGTTCCTGAGTTAAAGCCACATGCTGCATTGGATTGTGTTGTGCCAATTGTGGGCCCGGGCATTAAAAAACTGGCAGTGGATTGTGTACCACTGCAGGCCTGGTTAATAGTAGCAGTTATTTTATAATTTACACCAGGGCTCAATGTGGTAAACAACGCGGTGGTATTGCTGGTAACCCGTGTTGTACCAATGAACAATGCGTAAGTAACTGTAGAACCTGCAGGTGGCAATGGACTTAATGTGGCTGTTGCTGCAGCCGTTACACAATCAGGTGTAACGGTTAGCGTGTATACAGTATTAGGGCAATATGCTGCAACATCAATGGCTGTAACAAAGCCATCGCCGCTTGCATATAGCAGCTTTTGTGTTTCATTATATGCAAGGTCATATACTGATTGGGTACCAAAACCCGGTATTGTAATATCCGGTACTGCTGCATCATTGAATACCGTGCCATTGAATGTGTAAACTTTTATGGTTCCATTTACATCACCCACAAACACATTGTTACAGGCATCTGCAATGATACCGCCCTGCATCAGGGCGGTGCCGGCAGTTGTTACCGGTGTGCCTACCAACGCACCAGTGGTTTTATTCAGTGCTTTTAAATTTTTCCCATCCCAGTAAAATAAATAAGAGGGATTTACTGCCAGCATATTGGCAGAGTTTTCATTTAAACCAATACCGCCGAGATAAGGGCGGTTGGCAGCTTCCTGTAATACGCCATAACCTGTTGGCACATTCCACACTTTGGTTGCTGCGCTGTAAGGCTGGTCATGTTTATAAATGGAATTATTCAATGTAGCTACAGAGCCGGAAGCATAAATGGTGTACATGCTGTTGGTCAGTGGGTCGATCACCATATCCGCCATATCCTGGAAAGCGATGGAGGCAATGCCGGAGATATTTGCCGCTGTTGGTACAACAGATGGTGGAGACAATAAACCTAAATTAATATTTGAATTAGTACCACCACCTGCAACAATGATCTGCGGCAAACCACTATTACAGTTCCAGATCATTTTCCAGTTCTCCCGAAAGTTGGGATTGCCATTGGTAATATAATTGTCATACAAGCCGGTAGTACTGATACGAACCACAATAAACCCGGTAGTAAAATCAAAGCCCTGCCCCAGGTAGATATTACCCGTTGTTTTTTCTACTACCCATCCACCAAAATACGGTCCGAATGTCCACTGTGGATTATTGACAGTTCCGCTGAACGTCCATTGTAATACACCGGTAGCATCATACTTTGCCAGCTGGTACACATTACCGTCACCACCGCCGCTTACATATACATTACCTGCGTAATCAAAATCCACATCCTTTGCCTTACCTGCAGCAGCCCCTGTTAATGCTGCTGCAGATGATACAAAAGGATCTATCACCAGTATTTTACTATGCTCATATCCGCCCTTTACCAAAAACCTCACTTCATTGTTTTCAATCTCAAATTTTGTTTCGACCAATGTTGAAGCAGGCAATACATGAACAGCATTTTCATCAGTTGATTCAAAAGCAGTTAAGCCGGATTGTACAATGGCATCGATGCCGGTTTTCACTAACAGGCTGCCATCACTGTCCAGTTTCAATTTTAAAACATCGCCACTGTATTTCATCCTGATCACAGAAGGATCTGCACCTGGATGTACGATCAAACTATATTCGAAACCCGTGGTATGCTGAGGCTGGATTGAATAAACCACGTCAATGCCGGGATACATATTTTTATAGAGTATCTTTTTATATCCATAAGCTTTACCAGGCATCTTTCCATAAGTATAATAATCGCTGGTTTTATCAAGCAATACGATCTCCGGATTTGCATTGGCATTCAGCCATTCCACCGACACTGCTTTTGTAATTACATTCCTTCGTCTTTCAATTTCTTCTTCAGGCAATCCTTTTTTTTCCAATTGCTCTTCCTCTTCATGTGAAAGACGGGTTTCTTTTTTCTGCAGAAATACCAACCCTTTGCCGGTGAATAAAACAGGTGCAGAAAAACCTTCAAAGCCGGCGTAAATTTTATCTTGCTGTGCAGACTGTAAACCTGTTTCATACTGCCCAAGTTGTTCTATAAAACAAAAACTGTTGCCAAAGGAAGCAACAGCATTGTTCGTAACGGTGTTTGAATTACTGGATAATGACGGTATTTTTTGAGCAATGATATTACCAATACAAAAAAAACAAAGAATTGAGAGCAGAAATTTTTGAATAGAATGCAGGTTCATGAAGCAGTTTATTTGCTCAAAACTTTACTTTTTATCGTTAAAGAACAATCAAACGTTGCCGAACCGGGAAAATAAACATCCAAAAAGGAATAAAGCACTCCGGAACGGGCGGTAAAAATCAACGTTGCAACATGAATTAAATGCAAAAGCCCCGGCTTTACATGAACCGGGGCTTAAAAAATACCTCATTGTTTATCCTTTTTTCTTTGTACTTAGTTTTGATTTTGGCAAGCTGGTTTTTGCAGTACCTGTAAATAACGCAGGAGTTGCTTTTGCAGGATCGCCCTGGTAAGCCCACACCAAATTGGTCATGTATTTATTAAAAACAGTGTTCAGGTCCGACAATGATACTTTTTTCATGTCATCACTAAGTGTAAGTGCTCTTTTCCAGTTGTTGTGAAGCACTTCGTTGGAAGCCAGTGATGAAGCCTGGGCTCCATTTGTTTCCTGCCCATAGAAAAAACGGGTGAGGTACTGTGTCTTAATATTCTTCAGTTCATCTACTGTAAACCCTTCCTTCCGGGTTTTATCGATGAGCGCTTTCGCCACAGAAATATACTTATTGGGATCTGTAGTGGACACACTGATATTGGCTGAAGAAGAACTGCCACCATCAAACCAACTGCCGGGTGCATAACTCAATCCGTTCTTTGTTCTTATTTCCAAAAAATGGCGCTGGGAAAAAATTCGCATTGCCAATACAAATGCATTGAATTCCGGTGTGCCCGGGGATGGGGCGCTGGCAACACCCTGTATATAATTTGTTGCAAGGTCTTTTTTCTGTGCTTTAAAACTATTTTTTGCAGGTGCAATGGTTTCTTTTTTCAATGTAAATGGTTTTCCTTCAGGAATATTCTCAAGCATCAGCCCTATTATTTTCTCAAGTGCGCCTCTTTCAAATTCACCCACCACTACAATCACCATTCTTGACCTGGTGAGTATAGATTCATAATATGCTTTTGTTTCTTCAACAGTAAGCCTGGTAACCGCAGCCACCGTTCCTTCGGGGCGCTTGGCATTATCCTTTCCGGCAAAAGCCATTTGTTTTGCCATATTATCAATTGCATAATCGGGCTGAGACTCCTGGGCCCTCAAGCCGTTAATGGCATCCTGTTTTATCCTGGCAAATTCTTTTTCGTCAAATGCAGGCTTCGATAAAGCATCAGCATACAATGGCCATACAATATCAAAATCTCCTTTGATGCAGTTCATGCTGAAGGTAGAAAAATCCTTTCCGGCATTTCCATACACTTGTGCACTTACTTTGTCTAATTTATTCTTAAATGAATTTTTATCATCGTTTTTTGTGCCGCATTCGGTTAATGCGCCCATCGCAAGGCTTTCGATTCCCTGCTTATCTGCTGCATAGTTTTGCACGCCGCCTTTGATAATGGTTTGGATTTCCACGATCTGGTTTGCGCTGGGCTGTACAATTACTTTTACCCCATTTATATTCATTTCGTAGGCTTCGCCTTTTTGCGCTGCTGTATCAAAAGCACTTAAAAGGATCAGCGATAAAAACAGCCAAGTATGTTGTTGTTGAAAGAAATTTTTTCATATCTGGAGTTATTAGAAGTTAATTCTTGGGTTTAAAAAAATCTGCTGGTTTAATCTCTTTATTCATCGTTTCGTTGATGATTATACCTGCTACGTAATTTTTACCGCTGATGTACCGTTCTACGTATTTTCTTATATCATCTTTTGTTACCTTACTGCAGTTGTTTATATAATCAAGATAATACTCGTACGAAGTGCTGCACCAGGCATACGTGATCTGGCTTGCCAACGATGATGGCTTTTCGTTCTGGCGAACAAAATTCCGTTGCAATATCTGCTTGGCTGTTTCCAGTTGTTCATCGGTATAATAATCATCGCTGCCCCACATTTTTATCTGGTTCATGATCTCCTCATGACATTCTTTTAGTTTTAGAGGGTTGGGCAACACATAAATATTTACCGGCCCTACATGCCTTAATGTTTGATAGCTGACACCAGCGTAAGTAGCAAGCCCCTTATCAACCAGCGCCTGCTGCCATTTAGATGAATTTAAACCCAATATGGTTGAGAATACATCCGCAGCAACGGTACCGGCTGAATCATACCTGGTATCCGGGCCATGCCAGAAGAACAGCATGTAGGGAGTTTGTGCAATGGAAGATTCTTTTACAAAATACCTGGTGGATTCCAGCGGGGCAAATTCTGGTACCGGGTATTTTTCGTGTGGATCAAAACCACTGTTTTCCCAATCGCCAAAAATTTTCTCGGCGTTGTTAAATGCCTCTTCATGTTTTACATCACCACATATCACCAACAGTGAGTTGTTGGGAAAATAATATTTGTTCTTGATCACCATCATCTTCTCGGGTGTGGCAGTATTAATTACATTATGGTCGCCAATGGGATTTTTTCTTGTGACCAGATCACCCCATAATTTTTTCTGGCACTCGTACCATATCTGAAAGCCAGGATCACTTTCAGCTCTTTGAAACTCACCATCCACCACCGGTCTTTCCTTCTGCATATCTTCAGTGCGGTAGATCGGGAAACGAATGGCAGCATTCATAAACCGGAGGCCGGCATCCAAACTGTCTTTATCAAAAGTGAAAAAATAATTCACCCTTTCTTCGCCGGTAGTGCCATTCCAGATGGCGCCAAGCTCCTGGGTACGTTTTAAGAAATGCTCCTGGTCGGGATAATCTTTGTTGGCTTTAAAAAACATGTGCTCAAATAAATGGCTGAGGCCGCTGTATTCCGGGCCTTCAGTATAAGCACCATTTTTTACAGCGATCTCAATCGTGGCAAGCGGCACTTTATTGTTTTCAATAACTACCACTTCCAACCCATTATTCATTTTTTTCCAGAAATAATTTTCAGGCAACCTTGGCTGTGCCAATGCTGAAAGTATTCCAGCAGATAATACTGCAGCTACTAAAAGCTTTTTCATACTAGTTGTTTTATATTTATTTAATAAGCACCAGTTTGTTTTAGAGATCTGTTTTAATGATCCGGTTCCTGCTCCAGGCATAAAAAATAACAAGATAAGCCAATGCCAAAGCAAGACTCACATACATATAGTCGTGCGGCATTTTACTGGAGTTTTTAGCCATATCCACTACTGCGTTTTTAGGAAAGTGCAACAACCCATCTGAGGCATTTAATGGAAGGTAATTCCCCATATAACCGATATCAAACCCATATTCGATTTTAAATTTCATTGACAAGCCCTGCAGGATTGCCCAAATAATATTTTCAAAACCGAGGTAAATAAAAAATAAACCAATGGCAAACCCTGTTCTTCGAACCAATACTGCAAACAACAGTGCCAGCATGTTAAAAGAAATGGCCTTTAAAAAGAAATAACCAATATTCTCAATACCCAGCAATGAAAAGGAGGAGCCGGATGCAAAACCAAAGAGCATCGCTGTTATGAAAACCAGTACCGTTGAAATCAAAGCTGCAATTACAGCCATCACAATTTTTACATCAATAAAATTTTTCCTGCTCCAGCCATCAATAATATTTTGACGGTGCGTACGGAAAGAAAATTCATTGGTAACAAGCAGTATCATCAGCAAACCGGGCAACACCAGCAGGAAACCACTTACATAACTGGTGGTTTGCCAGGTATAAGTGAAATCATACGGGGATGAGCTGGCGATCATTTTAGTCGGATCTGCCTGGTCAAT
Source organism: Chitinophagaceae bacterium (assembly GCA_016722465.1). Classification (GTDB taxonomy): domain Bacteria; phylum Bacteroidota; class Bacteroidia; order Chitinophagales; family Chitinophagaceae; genus Ferruginibacter. Next base: position 467,797 of record JADKJC010000001.1, read on the forward strand.
AAAATTTTTCTTTAAATAAAAGACTGCGTAATTAGATCCGAGTATTCCTAAAATGAAAAACAGGCTCAACACAATAAAGGCTGCATAGTTCTTTAACTTAAGCCATTCAATTTTTAATAATTGTATCACGTATCAGTTAGTTTGTAAGTTCAAAAAATTTGGATTCAAGGCTTTTCTTTTTGAGCTGCAAATGGTTTAGTACAATGTTTTGCTCAAAGAAAAACCTGTTGACATTTTCTAAATTGGCAGTACCCAACGGGTAATAGAATTGCAATATGCTTTCAGACTGCTTCATACTACTGTACCCATGCAGTTGCCGTGCTGCCTGCTGCAACCTGCCTAAATCGGCAGCACCCACCTCCACAATATCTTCGTTGGCCAGTATTTCATCTACTTTTCCAGTGGTGACCAGTTCTCCCTTTTTCAAAATTGCCACATGAGTACAAACCTTTTCAACTTCATCCAGCAAGTGACTTGCCATGATGATGGTTTTCCCCTGCTGGGCCAATTTTTTTATTAGCTCTCTTGTTTCAGCAATACCCACGGGATCCAGGCCGTTAGTAGGTTCATCCAATACCAGCACATCAGGGCTCCCTAACAGGCAGGAGGCGATTGCCAGTCTTTGTTTCATACCCAATGAATAGGTACTGAACCTTGAATTTTTCCGTTGTGCAAGATTTACTGTTTCCAGCACTTTTTCTATATCATCTTCACCCCGCTGTTTAATAGCAGCTGATATTGTAAGGTTTTGTACAGCCGATAAATAATGATAGAAATTTGGGGTTTCCAAAAAAGTTCCAATCTGCCGGCGATGATGATCTGCAGGCTCTTCATCAAATAATTTGTAAGAACCGGCCGTTGGCTTTAAGATGTCACTGATGACACCCAGTAAAGTGGTTTTGCCACTTCCATTGGGTCCAAGAATACCAAACACACAACCTTTGGGAACGGAGAAACTTACTCCTTTTAAAGCCTGTATCCGTCCATAATCCTTCCGGAGGCTTTCAATAGTTAAAACTGGCATACTTTAATTTGGTTATAGATAAGAGGACAGAAAGGTAAGTGATTTTACAATGTATGAATGCTAAAAATTATATAAACGGTTCAATGATTTTCATCAGCCCCGTGCCATACAGACGAAAAATCACCCAGTGTGGCAAGCCCATTTTTATCAAACCGAAGTTGATGCAACCGCAGGGCATCGATATCTTCCTGCCTTACTTTCCTGGAGAATGGATTGATGGTACCCCCATTGGTATTGTCTCCGGCAAGGGCATCAGGGTTGTATTGATAAGGCGCATCCACAATTGTACCCCTTGGATACATAATGCCGGGTACTCCCCTGCCCCTGATGTCTAATTTTTCAGGATGCTTCAGGCCAAGGGTATGGCCATACTCATGGGCTGCAGTAGTAGAATTATTAAGCAGGTTATTCAATAAAAAACAACCCGTATTGGAACCAATCGCATCCACAAATGACACTTCCGTGATCAATGTGTTTTCTATCCTGAAATAATTATTTTGCGGATCAGTATTTTCCAAAATCATTTCCGGCGAAAGCTGCCTGGCAAAGTGACCTTTGACATTAAAATATACCCTGTACGGGACATGCCGGATGACAACGTCTGCAGCCGGTTCATTCCAGTGATCCGCAATATCCCGGGCTATTTGTGCGCTGAGTTCAGCATTGGCTGCACTTCCATAAAAGAAAAATACGGAGCGAATGATTAATGCCCTGTTGTGATGATTTATTTCTGCTTCTCCCATATTAATTCAATCCTTCATTAAAGTTAGCTTTTAATAACGGCCGGCAAAATGAAAATAATTACTGCTAACTTGTATAAATTTCATGTATGAACAGGTTATACGTTGATGCCAACATTGCTAAAGCCCAAACGCTTTCTACTGACTTTTATACTTCCGCAGAACACCTGGCAACTGCCAAAGAAAAGATATTTGCCCCTTCCTGGCAATTTATCGGCAGTAAAGAAATGGTGAAATTCAGTGGAGATGTGCAGCCATTTGTATTGCTGAAAGATTATATGAATGAGCCACTGATGCTGACAAAAGACAATGAAGGTACTGTTCACTGCCTTAGCAATGTTTGTACGCATCGGGGCAACCTGGTGGCTTATAAAGCCTGCAGCAAAGCCAATCACCTGCGTTGCAAATACCATGGAAGGGTATTTGAATTATCCGGAAAATTTGTTTCGATGCCCGAGTTTAAAGATGTGCAGGATTTTCCCTGTGATGATGACAACCTTCCGGTACTCCCATTGTTCAACTGGGGTAATTTATTGTTTACTTCCCTGCACCCAAAAGAAGATGCAGCAATTTATTTTAATGAGATGATGCAGCGGTTGAACTGGTTGCCCATTCATGAATTTACCCACCGTGCAGACCTGAGCAAAATATTTGAAATGGATGCCAACTGGGCATTGTACTGTGAAAATTATTTAGAAGGATTTCATATACCTTTTGTACATGCATCACTCAATGCTGCATTAAGCTTTGGCGATTACAGTACAGAGTTGTACCCAAGATCCATCCTGCAAATTGGAATTGGTAAAAATGAAGAAGATTGTTTTGACCTGCCAAAAGAAAGCGAAGATTATGGCAGCAATGTAGCAGCCTATTACTATTGGGTGTACCCCAATATGATGTTCAATTTTTATCCATGGGGACTTTCTATAAACATAGTAAACCCTGTTAGTGTAAATAAAACAAGGGTTGAGTTCATCACGTTTATGTGGAAGGAAGACAAGTATGATAAAGGCGCCGGCAGTGACCTTGATAAAGTAGAAATAGAAGACGAAGAAATTGTAGAGAATGTACAGAAAGGAATTGTGTCAAGATTTTATAAGCATGGCCGGTATTCGGTTACAAGAGAAACAGGCACCCATCATTTTCACAGGATGATTGCGGAGAGTATGAACACGGCCTCCCCAACCCCCTCCCAGGGAAGGGTTTAAGAATCCCTCAAAAGTTTGACTGATTTTATTAGTTTGAGGTGTGGCAGTAACGGTTGAATAAAGAATAAGTGATGATGTGGAAGAAGACATGTTTAGCAAAGGTATAAAGCACCGTGCCTTCTCCACCGGAGAAGGGAAAGAGGGATGACACCGTCCTTACTCTTTTATTTTATACGCTGGCGGCAGCATTTCCTTTACACAACCGGTATTCAATTTTTTTCTGCGGGGATTCGTAATAAACTCCATCACCAAATTATCAAAACAACTTTCATTGCTGAGCCCATCGAATACATGGGCCATGTTTGGAATGATCACGAGTTTACTGTTAGGTAAATAGGCGGCAATTTCTTTTGCCCATACTGTTGGCGTAACAGGATCGAATGCCCCCGATAAAATCAATGTGGGTACAGTTGATGCAACCGGCTTTAAAAAATTATGCGAAATGGTTCCCCCTGTCCAGTTGGCACAAGCCTGCTGCTGTTGTGCAATACGGTAAGTGCCCATAAAAGTTCCTGCTGTTTCATTTTCTGTTTCACCATTTTTTATAAAAGGCACATCTTCAGTACAGGTTACACATAGATAAAACCCTTCTGCCAAAAAACCCTCACTACTTTTTCCTTTTGGATACAGCGTAACAAAAGGTTCAAGATTTCCTTTCCACGCCTGGTGAACCACGTAGGGTATTATCCTTATGCCCACAGGTGAATACATCAATGAACGGATCTTTGTTTGAAAAGCATCCCATGGAATTGTAACGGTTTGCAGGTTTCCCAAACTATCGGCCCAAACATGATCCACCGGTCTTTTTTTCCAGCGTTTCATCAACTTGTTAAATTCATTGTTGATGTTTGGATAATGGCTGTTGCAGGAATTGTCGTTTTTACAATCATTCCAAATCATCGTCAAAGCCTGCTGTGCAAACTTTGCATGATACAAAGGCATTTTTGCATAAGTGGGCGTTGGCGACCATAATACAACGGAGGATAATGCCGCTGGAAACATACGCATGTATTGCAGGGACAACCTGGTGCCATAAGACAATCCAAAGAGGGTGATTTTTTTATAGCCAAGCCATTTTCGTATTTCTTCGATATCTCTTATAACATTGGTTGTATGGTATTGCTTTAAATCATTTTCTTTCGACAGCAGTTGGTAACAATCTTTCACTGCATCTGCCGGGTACATATCACTGAACTGATCCTGTAAATTATTTTTCTCTTCCAGCGAAGGGCAATGTAATGGATTGGAGTTGCCGGTACCCCTTGCATCAATCAATACCACATCATTATTTTGCCGGTAAGGCATCGTTTTATCAACCAACCAGGAAGTATTTTTTGTGGCAGCAACTCCGGGCCCGCCTTCAATAAAAAATATTGGTGGCCTGTTTGTTTTATTGACCGAAGGAATTACGATGATATAAATTTTTATTTTTCTTCCGCTGTTGGTTGACCGGTTTTCAAACAGCCCGTAATAGCCTTCATAAACAGAATCAGGAATGCCTGGCAGCAATACATGCTGCAATTTTGAAGAAATGATGGACTGCTGGGCAACTGTTTTACCCGTAAAAAAAATCAGTAAGAGAAGAATGCATCTCATTTTAATTTCATTTATCCGGTAAGCATACAGTAAAACCGGGACAGTCATACTAGTGCTTACGCAATGGTAATTTTTTCCAGTATGTCAATTGGCGCCATACCCATTCAAACGGGCCGTATTGAAAATAGCGAAGCCATACATGGCTCCATACAATTTGTACAAACCAGATGCCCAGTAAAATTAAATACACTTCGTAGCGATGCAGTTTGCCAAACAAACCAAAACCCAAACCGGAAAAAATAATTGTTCCCAATATGGACTGTGTGAGGTAATTGGTAAAAGCCATTTGCCCCACCGGCCGCATGAGCTTAAAGAACCAGTTAAAGAATTCCGATTTATATAATAGCATCAGAAAACCGAAAATACCCAACGCCCTTAAGGTTCTGCCGGCCTCATAATAACTGAACGAACTATTTTTGGTGAACTCAAACCAGTTGAATTTTGCATTTACCAATGGCTGCAGCCGGAGGTAACTGATGTAGAGCCCTACCCCCAATCCAATCACACACATCAGTGCATACAATTTAATGGAAGCCTTACCAGTTAATACCCCATTTTTTAAAAAGGCCATCCCCAGGAACATGAACAGCACCACATCCCAGATAGAAAAATAAGTATAGGTCAACACATGGCTGATGTACACACCGGTGCTTTGTTCATACACTTCTTCATAGCTGCCGGTCATACGGCGGTTTGCCCTGTCCATTCTTTTCAGCCGGTTTTCCCGTTTGCATTTATCCCTGAATTCCTGCATATCGCCAAGCCATACCTGTTGCTCATCCGTAAGTTTGGTAACAGTGGTATCAATCTTCTCTACCGCTTCTCCTCTTGCAATCATTTTTTTATCCTGGTAAAGGTCCCTGTTTTCTCTTGCCAGCATCAATATAAAACAAACGCCTGCGGCGATCAATAATTTTTTGGGTTCCCATAAGCGGAATACAAACATGAGCAGGCCATAACAGCCATAGTCAAACAAAATATCGCCATGCCACAATAAAATATAAATGTTGATCAACCCAAAAAACAGCAGCCACAACTGGCGGCGAAAAAAATAATCCGCAGCAGAAACAGAATTGTGTTGCCTTTCTTTTCCTCCAACAAATAAAATAATCCCTGCGCCAAACAGCATACTGAATAAAGCCCGTTGTGTACCATCGGGTATCCAGTCAACAAATTTCCAGATATAATAATTGATGGTGCCATATTCATTTTTGATGGATGGATCATGGCTCATCACGGAATAAGCAAAAGAAGGAATATTCATCAGGAGTATACCGAGAATGGCTACGCCACGGAGGGAATCGATGATATCAATTCTTTCTTTTTGAAGAACCGGAGAAGCTGTGTGTGACATTTTATTGTTGTTTACATATGAATTACCATTGCACTGCTGTTTCCCTGTATTCAATTCACCTGGTTTGGGGATCTGCTGAAACGCCTCCTACTAATTTTCTCTAAGTAATGCGGCTTTCTTTTCCACATCTTCAAACACCCTTAAAAAATTTTCACTGGTTATTTTTTTTAATTCAGCTACTGTCCATCCACGCCTTGCCAGCTCTGTTAACAGGTTTGGATAGGTGCCTGCATTTTCCAAACCCCTGATGGTAAACTGAATGCCATCAAAATCTCCTGCCATACCAATATAGTCAACACCAATCAGTTTTTTAACATAATCAAAATGGTTGGCCATGTCTGCAACGGTAACAACTGGTTCTTCATTTTCTCCTTCCCACTTCTCCATGATGCTGTCCACTTTTTCTTTTTGGCCGGGATATTCAGCCTTTGCCTTGTAATAAACAGTGTCGCCTGCATCAAGCCATAGTGTGTGTTCATTTTTAACAAAATAAGGAACAAAAGTGAGCATGATGATGCCACGGTTTTGCTTAAGCCTGATCAATACATCATCCGGTACATTCCTGTTTACATTACACAATGCTTTCACATTGGAATGGCTGAATATAACCGGTGATTGTGTAACATCTAAAATATCATTCATTGCTTTTGCTGAGATGTGACTCATGTCTATCAGCACACCGAGGCGGTTCATTTCTTTTATCATATCCCGCCCAATTGCAGAAATGCCATTGTGCTTTGCAGAGTCATCGCTGCCATCGGCCAACCCGTTTGTTTTGTAAGCAAACGTTACACTGCGTAACCCTAACTTATAATAAGTGCGGAGCAATGCCGGGTCATCCTTTAATCTTACAGCTCCTTCTAAAATAGGCAGAAAAGCAATCCGGCCTTCTTTCATTGCAGTACGCATCTCAGCGGCGGAACCAGCTATTTTTATATCTCTTTGATAGGCCTGTTCCATACGGTACAATAAATCCCATGCTTTATGATAGGATAGTAAACTGCTATCATTTCCAAATACATTCATTAACACAGCTCCGGCTCCTCCTTTACGCAACTTTGGAATATCGGTGTGGCCTTTGTTCATACTATCAATGCGGTAATCTTTTAAATCCCTTGGGCAGGATTTGCAATCCATGTACTTAATGAATAAATCATTGTGGCCATCAATAACAGGGGATGTTTTTAAAACAGCAGCTACGATTTGTGTTGCTTTTGTTTTGGAAACGGGGTAGTTGACAGGATTGCTTTGTGCAAAACAATTGGGGGCAGAAAAAAGCAATAACCAGGTAATTGGTATTTTCATAACACTCATTTTTAAATGTATTAGTTTAACAGTAATCCCTTTGATGACGCTGCTTTCCATTGACCATTACCATTAATGCAGATATCATAAAACCGCATCCGCTTTTCTGTTGACCGGCCTTTGCCCTTTTTATATATATGGGAAACAAACCTGGTTACTGCTGTATTTTCATACACATTCACAACAGCATCTTCCAGTTTGAGTGAATCCAAAAAAATACCGTCCTTATGCATTGCGTTCATGTTAGCATAGATGCCGTTTATTTCCTGCAGCATATTGGAAACAGGGTCTGCAGCAACACTAAAAAAAGTGGAATCAACCAAGGTGGCAACGTACGCTGTGTCCAATGCGAACTCGACTTCGATCCACTTGCGTTCGAGGGAGAGGAGATGTTGTTTTGTTTCAGCAGCTGTTGCAGCGTGCAGAGGTGCCGGCTGTAAACATGCGAATAATAAAAGCACCAGGCACAATGGCATTACTCTGATAAGTTTGTTTTACTTTAATTAAAAAAAATCCGCCAACATTCAGCAGCAGTGCCTGCCCATTGGCGGATATAAGATACTGCAAATATTTTTTACCAGGCAATCATAAAAAAAGCCTGTTTGGTTGTAACAAATTCTACAATGGGGTAAGGCTTCATTGTAATGCTCAGGTAATAACCCCTGGCCATCTGCGGCTCTACATAAAAATTAGTACCACCTGCCGAAGTTAGTATAAAACTGGTGCTGTCTGAAAGGCTGTTGGTAGCATTTAATGTTTTCCTTAAATACCCAACTCCGCTTGAGTTTGTTGCATTGGCCAGGTGGTATTTCAGGTATTTTCCACTTGGTCCAAGACTTTTAATGTTTACAAATTGCCCGGCACCTTTTATCGCCCAGGTATCCTCTGGTTTTTTAAAATTCACACCCGTAGTGGTTATTACTGTCCAGTCAAAGCTATTTACCGAGATAGTACCCAGGTTGCCGGATACATTAAATGCAATGGTATCTGTAACATTTACTGCATTTAAACCTACAGATGCCAGCAGGCCATCAGGATAAATGATGGCACCCGGAGGTATTGTGTTGTTATTTGATTTTTTGCTGCAGCTTGTTATGATAAAGGCAATAAGGAATGCTACATAAAGTGTTCTCATAAAATTAATTTTCAAAGATGAATAATAAGCTGATAAGTATTTCTCCTGGAAGAGAACCGTCTAAACACTTTTGAGTCATTTTCATAACAGAAAAGTTTATTGGTTAATGAAAATTGACTACTATGGATTAAATATTACAAAATGAAAACCCCTGTCATAAAATTCGTCGGAAATGCTGCTCCATAGCCTTACAGAAAACTTACCAGGAGAAACATAATACGCTTCAATACTGCTAATTTCACCAGGTGTTATCATTATTACCGAAGAACTGGTTAACCCGGTAACAAAAACATAATATTCACCCTCAGCCACCCTGTTTACAGAAGTAAAATTTTGCGTTCCCCCGGCTTTGTTACCTGCTCCTGTTACCCGCCCATAGGCTAGTGGCAGCAAGTTATAAGCAGCGCCGGTGGCCGTACCTGTTATTCTTCCGTCATCAATCGTCATATCAGTACCCGATACTTTTAGTTTTCCATTTACATGCAATCTTTCGTCTGGTGATGAAGTGCCGATACCTGTTCTGTTAGCCGTGTTATTAATAAATACTTCTCCACCCAACTGTACCTGGGCATTGGCATTTACTGCAGTAAGCGAAACATTACCAGTGCTGGTGGTTTGCAATACTCCAGTTGATACCCCATTCAGGTTCATTTGCATAAAAGTTCCGGCACTTGCTGTTTTTTGAAAACTAACCATGTCTGTTCCATCCATCCTTAATACTACATTGCCTGATGTATTTCCGCTATTGGTACCAAAGCGAAGATTATCTCCTGACAATTGTAAAAAGCCTTTGCTGTCAGTTCCGCTTTTTAGTTGCAGTACTGCAGTTGCATTATCAATGATCATCGAACTGTTGCTGCGGATATTGCCGCTAACATCTAACCGTTCAGATGGGCCAGCAGTATTGATGCCTACATTATCACCGATATTGAACATTTGACCGCTGCCACCACCTGTCCATGCATCATTGTTAATTAAAATCTTCCAGGCAGTGCCTTGCCGTTGATTTAATTCAAGCGTGGATAAATTATAAATAAGCAACCCATCGGCTGGTGTTACAATGGCATTGCGTTCTGTAGTACTCATTCTGGGTATCAGCAATCCTTTGGTGGTACTGCTAAGGTGCAGAATAGCACTGTTGTTTGGTGTGGTTGTGCCAATGCCTACGCTTTGGCATACTGAATTAAGTGGGATAATAAAGGCTGTAAAAAAAACTGTAACTATTTTCATACACTTAATTTTGATATTAAAAGTCACTGCTGCGTTTTTATCCCATCATTACGGATTGTACACTACAAAATGAAAGGACACTGCCGACCCGATCACGGAAGGGCCAAAACTTGTTTGTAAAAAATCGTTGAAAAATTTCACATAGAAAAGGCCATCGAAAACGACTACCCCGGGGATCACAGAAGCTACCTGACCACCACCCACTGTTATTTGCACAACACTGCTCGTGGTTACATCAGGGCAGTCAATCCTGAAAAAATATCCATTCGAAGTGTTAAATGAAACATCTGTGATATTGGGCGTTCCTCCTGCAAGGTTAGCAGCGGACGTAACCCTGCCATAACAAACGGGTACCAGGTTATACGCTCCTGTTACTGTTCTGTTCAACTCCCCGTTATTAAGGCTTAGTGAATTGGATGCCAGTTCCCCGGTAATTTTTGTATTACCTACAACATGCAACCTTTCTTCAGGCGTAGAAGTTCCCAATCCTGTTCTGTTAGATGTAGCGTTGATATACACTTCACTATTCAGTATCAGCAGGCCGTTGCTGTTAACGGTTGACAGTGTTACATTGTTATTGGGCAATCCCTGCAGTATCCCCACATTGTTGCCTGATGCATTCATCCTCATTACGCTTGCACCACCGGTAGTGCCTTCAAAGCTAAACTGGTCAGCACCCTGTGTACGCAGCACTATTTTACCCAAATCATTACCGCTGTTAGTTCCCAGCCGCAGGTTATCGCCTGACAACTGAACAAAACCGATATCATCTCCGGTTCTTCTTAGTTGAAGTATGGCAGAAGTATTATCGATGATCACGGAACTGTTTGAACGGATATTGCCACTACATCGAGCCGTTCGGTTGGCCCGGCGGTATTGATACCTACCCTATCCCCGATATTCCACATTTGCCCCGTTCCCCCACCATACCAGGATTCTGTATTCAATACCTCCCTCCAGGCACCAGCCTGCCACTGGTTAAGTTTTGAAGTGGTCAGGTTATAGATCATCAGGCCATCTATTAAACCGTTGATGGCATTCCGCTGAGTAGTTGACATTCTTGGTATCAGGAGGCCGGCTGTTTCACTTTCAATTTGAAGTGCTACCCCCGGATAAACAGAGCGGATACCAATACCAACCTTGCCATTATTATTAAGAGACAACTGATTAATGCTGGCACCTGCATTTAATTCAAGTGTGCCATACGTAGAATTGTAGTGGATCTTAGCCTGGACGGAAGAATCCGGCTTGATAAATGTAACGAGGCCATCTCCAATAGGGCCACTCTGTATTTTCAGGTTGGTGGTGCCCGATTCCTTGGTGGTGGGGCTTAGATAAGTAAAAAGCCCGTTACCTTTTACTGTTAGCTTTTCGTTGATATTTGTATTTAACCCAACGCCTACATTTTGTGCCCGCATTACCCCTGGCAAGAGTGTTGCCAGTAAAAAAAATATTTTTTTCATATTGATGCTGTTAATTATTTGTTCAACTAAACTTAATCAAAGATGAAAACTTTAAAGGTGGAACACAATAGCGAAATCGGGGGAGAAACAGCGCCTGCTATTTTATAACAACAGCTGTTACTTTTTTAAGCTTTGTTGTAAACGGTGCATTTTGTGCAGTTGCAATTTGTATTAGGAAGGAGAAGAGGAATAAAATAAAGAGCATTTTCATTTTTCTGCAGCTTTAATCACTACTCAAAACTGAAAAATCGATAGGGAGGTAACGACAGCCAATCAGGGGGAGAAATGCAGGTTGCTGCCCTGCCCCATCTCATTTATTTTATACGCTGCAAAAATCATAAACAGCAGCAGCAGGATGCAAAAAACCAAAACAAACCAATAGCGCTGGCCTTTGTCAAAAGAATATTTTGCAGGATTTGCCGGCAGATAAGAGAGCGGCATGCTATCACCCGGACGATATTGGTTTTGCTGTGTGCTGGCTTTGGCAGGATACAGTTGCCCTGTTGCCAAATCTTTGTATTGCATCGATACCAAATCCGTGGTACCCTTGCTGTGGCGTTGTGTAACAACGTTAGTAACCACTGCATTTGTTTTGATGCCATGCTGCTGAATATATTTTGCCTGTTGCATTTTACGGGTGATAAAATAAATAAGCAAACAGGGCAGGCCAATGATGAATGTATAAACGAAAATCATAAGTGTGTATTTCTTAAAAATCAACTACTGCCCCTTACCGGTTTTCCATTGCCGGCATATGCTGCACATTTTACCTGCTATAAGCCAGTAATAACAATGCTGCTATGATGGTTTATAAACAAATTCCAAATGCAGCAGCCAGTAACAAAACAAGCACATCAAACCAATTAATACAATACTGAGCGGCAGCATCCATTTAAGCAACTGGCCAAAATCAGTTTTATAATTTCAGGGTCATGCGGTAAATACATTAAAGGAATCGTGTCGCCGGTTTCATATTTTTTCCTTGAAATTGTTTGTGCCGGATACAGCAAACCATTTTCAATTACTGCATACTTTATATCAAGTATATAATAAGTTGAATTTTTAAAGCCGCTTCTTTTTTCTGATGATACAATGGATGCGGTGGTGACTACTGCTTTTGCTTTATACTTTTTAAGCAGGTGCATTTTTGTGAGGCAGATAACCAGCGGCAGTAAAGACACTGCAATCAGTACCAGGGCTGCTGTTTGTATGGCATTCATAACAAAGGCTGCGTTTTTTTAAAGTTTAAAACGGATATTATACAAGCCTGTCCCTTATTGCCAGCGATACTGCTTCGGTACCGGAGTGTACATGTAACTTGGCGTAAATATTACTTATGTGAGATTTGATGGTATCCGGTGCTACAAATAATTCCGCCGCAATCATTTTATAACTTTTGCCTGCTACCAACAGTTGCAACACTTTTTTTTCCTGGGTGGTAAGATTATACTCTTTTGCAGGAGGTGCAGGCTGTAATTTATCTTTAAACAATTCCAGCACACGGCGTGCAATACCCGGTGTGATGGGTGAGCCGCCTGCCTGCACATCTTTAATGGCTTCCAGGTATCCATCCGGTGTGGTGGATTTTAAAATATAACCGGAAGCACCTGCACAGATGGCGTTGAAAATATAATCATCTTCAAAAAAAACAGTTTGCACAAGGATGTTGATATGAGGGAAACTTTGCCTGATTAGTCTGGTTGCTTCAATGCCATTCATACCCGGCATTTCAATGTCCATCAGCACCACATCACATGGATTTTCTGCAAGGTTTTCCATCATATCACTGCAATCAGGATAGGCACCCACACAGGCAAAACCATTGGAGTTGCTGAGCAAAAACCGGAAGGTTTCCCTCAGGTGTTTATTGTCTTCAAAAATCATTACACGTATCAAGGATATCATTTTTACAAAGGTTGAAAATTAATAATGGTATACAATAGCGAAATAGGGTGATATTAAACCTGCATAGTTAATTTAACCATTGTACCCTCACCATGTGCTGATTTAAAGCTTAAATTCCCTCCCAGTTCCTTTGCCCTATGCTGAATATTTTCCAGCCCGTTTCCCTTCTTCACCATATCGATGTCAAAACCTTTTCCAAAATCTCTTATTGTCAATATCACCTGGTTGTTTTGCAATGATGCAGTTGCTTCTATTTTTTCAGTACCTGAGTATTTTACTGCATTGTTCATTGCTTCTTTAAAAATAAGATAAATGTTTTTCCGCTGCTCCATCGTCAGCTTTACTTTTTCCAGTTCATCTAACTGTAATAAGGTTGAAATGTTTCTGGTGCTGCAAATTTCATAAGCAAAGCTTTGCATACGTTGTTTCAAGCTGCCAGATTCACTTTCACCGGGCTTTATCATCCATACGATGTCTCCCATTTTATCCATTGTTTCTTTGGCATTGTTACTCATTCTTTCCAGTATATCTTTATGTGTTGCATCATTACCCTGCCGTGTTGCCATCTGGCTAAGCATGTGTATGCTGCTCAGCGAACTGCCCACTTCATCATGCAGATCTGCCGCTATCTGGTTGCGCAATTCAAGCTCTTTCATACGCTGCCGCAGGCGGTTGCGGTTGATGAATAACCTGATGCCAAAGAGGGAAAGCAATACGATGGCAGCAGACGCCGCTATCAAAAACCGCTGTTGTTTTATTTGCTGCTGCTGCAACTGGCTGTCTTTATTCAGAATTTTTATCTCTTTGTCTTTTTCAGTTACTTTAAAACGGGTCTGCATGGCCGCAATGTCCTGGTCGTACTGCTTTTTCACCAGGCTGTCGTTTATTTCCTTATTGATTTTTAAAAATTCAAATGCCCTGCTGTGGCTGCCGGATTGTGCATATGCTTCTGCCAGCAAATCGGATGTTTCAAAAAGTATATTGACATCATTTTCAGCTTTGGCAATTTCATACGCCTTAAGGCCTGCATCAATGGCAGCCGGATATTTTTTCTGCTGCAGGTACACACTGCCAAGGCATTCCCATGCATTGGCCTTTTGTGTACTGATGTCCTGCTGTACTGCATGTACCATAGCTTTCAGCCCATGCTTTTCTGCCGCTTCCAGGTTACCCTGCTGTAAGTAAGCATCGCTGATGTTTTCGTGGTACATCGAAAGGTTGTTGAGGTCATTCAGGCTGTCGCCTATGGCAATGGCACGTAAAAAAGAGCGGACTGACTTTTCATACTCCTTTACATGTTTGTACACATTTCCCAGGTTGTTGAGTACAATAGCACTCATTTGGCTATTGCCAATTTTCTGGTACAGCAGGTAAGCCTTATCATAATAATCAGCGCTTTGCCTGTATAGCTGCTGGAGGTAATACACTGAGCCGATTGTCTGGAGCACCCTTGCCCTTCTGTCGTCATTATTGGAGATTTCTGCATAGTGCATAGAGGAATCACAGTCCAGTAAAGATTGTGTAAGGTTCTGCTGTTTCATGTGCAGGTCGGCCCGGTTAAGATAGGCCAATGCAATCCTGTTGGGCTCTCCTACCTTCAGCGAATACAAAATGGCTGAATCAATATACAAAAGCGCAGCATCCATTTTTGAGGCCGCACTGTAACAGGCGGCTATATTCAACAGGCAGCCAGCCACACCTTTATCAAAACCTAATTTCCTGCCGAGGGCCACACCTGCATTTCCGTACGCTGCAGCTTTTAATGGATTGCTGCTTCTTACCAGCCCTGCCAGCATACGGTAAGCTATCACAGTTCCGGTATCCTGCTGTGGTTTGCTCACAACTAAAAGCAGCGAATCAATACCCGGTTGCTGTGCAAAACTGCCATAGAAAAAATAAAAGATATAACTGGCGGTGAGCAGTAATTTTTTCATACCTCAATGTACAAAAGTTTTTTAGGGTCAAAAAAATGAAAGAGGCAAATGAGAGATTACTGATGAATAAACCTCCACTGTAATTAATTTTAAAGCAGTCAATCAATTACCCACCGCCAAACACCTCCAGTTAATAGTATAATCAACTGAAACATTATCTGTATTGATAATTTTGGCAATGCAACTGTTGGTATTGCAGCCCCAGAGTACCAATATAACCCTGTTGAGTTCGCCAGAAAGTCCTCCCGTACTATTAATGCTGCCTACAAAAACCGATGGTGTACTTGTAAAACCTGAAGGCAAGCCAATGGTAGTTTCTGCAGAACCATGTGGGCCAAGTATGGCATGAAAATCTAAAGTTGTAAAAGGAGTTATTTTCAGGTTAGCGCCGCTGTTGGGATTATAAGCCACCCCACCACCACCATTAATAGTAGCAGTGCTTGTTACACTTAAACTACCCTGTGACTGTATATTTCCAGATGCCCTGATGGCACCTGACACATCTAATTTATAAGCAGGGTTTATAGTGCCGATACCTACATTGCCACCAGGCAATATTGTCAACCTGCTGATTCCATCTTCCTGGAAAGAAAAATAATTGCCTGAGGAACTATATTGCATAATCCAATATTTTAAATCTGTTGAATTGTATAATGCAATGGAGCCATCATTTACCTGTACCTTATAAAAGGGGCTGGCAGTGCCTATGCCAACAAAACCACCAGAAGTAATATGCATCCTGGAAGTTTGTGGGCTGCCTGTATATAACCCGATTGCCCCTTCCTGGTTGCCCAACACAAGTTCGTCACCTTCGAGCCCAACGTATGAACCATCTCCCAGTGTGGTGCCGGAAGTTTGATTGGTAAGGCGCATATAGGCATCATATACATTGTTTGGGCTGTGGATGTGAAGGGCTGTTACAGGATTACTGATACCGATACCTACATTGCCTGTATTGCTGTTATAAATATTGTTGCCGTTCGCAGTCCACTGACCGACTCCAGCCCCACCTACAGCCGACCACGCCGAGCCGTTGTAAAACCAAAATGCACTTAGCCCTGTATCATATACCATCAGTCCGTTAGCAGGTGCAGCAATGGCTGTTCTTTGCAGAGTAGTTAGCCTCGGGATTAATAAACCCTTTGAAGTACTGCTGATGTCTAATTGTGCCGAAGCATTGGGAGCAGGGGTTCCGATACCAACATTTTGTGCCGGCAACAAATTACAAATCAACAATAAACCTGTTGCAGCAAAAGTTTTAAAAATACAATTTATCATAATTTTCATTTTTCAAAGAAAATTATGATAAATAATTTAGAACCGGGAGTTATGTGACTGAATGGCTGTTCGGAATTATTTAATGGTTAGTTCCTTAAAGGCTTGCCTGTTTTAAGCACGCTCTGTATCCTTTCCAGTGTTTTCTTTTCACCACACAAATCTTCTCTTTCCAGGGCAGATATTTATCAAAACCCTATTGCAACACAATTCCAGGTAATATTGTAATTCACTGAGTTTTCGCTGTTGTTAATCAGCCTGGCTTTGCAAGTGGTGGTGCCGCTGGTGGTACTGCAACCATACAATTGAAGCTCCACCATGTACAATTGGCCCACAGTACCACCTGTTACATCTATATCACCTACAAATACCTTTGGTGTACCAGTAAACCCCCCATTGAAAGCAATTGCCCCCTCGGCCGATATATCATGTGGGCCCAATACCGCACCGAAAGTGGCAGTGGTAAAAGAATATATCCTTAAGTTAGTACCGCTGTTGGCATTGTAGGCTACACCCTTGCCATTGTTTACTGTAAGGGTGCCATCTACCGCAGCGTTATTGTTAACTGTAAATGCGCCATCTACCGTAAGGGTGCCATCTACCGAAGCATTATCGTTAACTGTAAATGCTCCATCTACCGTAAGTGCTCCCCGGATACGGGACGGCAGGGCGCTTCCTACATCAAGCATATAAGTTGAATTGGGTACCGTTCCCACACCCAGGCCATAAAACATATAGTTATACCCAAGCAGGTTTTCATAAGCATAGTCAGGGGTAGTGCTGCCAATGCCCACAAAGCCCGATAAATAGGTGTTGCCGTTAACATGTAGTGTCTGCAAGGGGTTAATAGTGCCAATGCCTACCTGCCCTGTACTATCTATTGTCATTCTTCTTGTGTTACTGGTAAAAAAACCGATGCCGTTTCTGCCTGCGGAGCCTGTTAAGAAACTGCGTACAATACCCACTTTTTTATCGCTGCCAAAGTAGAGGGAGCTACGGTCGAGAAAACCCTGGTTGCTGTTGGCCTGGTCAACCATGATGCTGCTGTCAACAGAAAGCCTTGCCAAAGGATTAGAAGTGCCAATACCAACATTGCCGCTGTTGCTGTTATAAATATTGTTGCCGTTGGCAGTCCAGTTGCTGCCTCCACCGCTATTTATGGCGGCCCATGATGAGCCATTGTAATACCAAAATGCATTGAGGTTGGTATCATATACCATCAATCCATTAGCAGGTGCAGCAATGGCTGTTCTTTGTAATGTTGTTACTCTTGGAATAAGTAAACCTTTTGTGGTGCTGCTAATCTCCAATTGTGCCGATGAATTTGGTGCAAGGGTTCCAATGCCCACATTTTGAGCCGGCAACAAATTACAGATCAACAATAAACCTGTTGCAGCAAATGTTTTAAAAATACAGCTTATCATAATTTTCATTTTAAAGAAAATTATGATTATAAACTTAGAACAAGGAGTTAACTGAGTGAATGGCTGTTCGAAGTTATTTTATGGTCAGTTCCTTAAAGGCTTGCCTGTTTTAAGCACACTCTGTATCCTTTCCAGTGTTTTCTTTTCGCCACACAAGCTGAGGAAGGCTTCTCTTTCCAGGTCGAGTAAATATTGTTCAGAAACAAGCGTTGGTTCACTCAGATCTCCACCAGCCATTACCCATGCTAATTTTTTTGCAACGGTTGCATCATGCTCTGTTGCATAATTTCCAAGCCGCATTCCATTAATACCTGCATACATAGCACCCAAAGCGCCCCGGCCCATCACCTTGATATCGGTTCTTTGAACAGGCATTACATAACCGGCATCAAATATTTCGATGACAGCTTTTTTGGCATCGGCAATACGCCTGTTGATATTCATGCTGATGATATCATTCCCCTTCCTGTAAATACCTAACCCATAGGCTTCCTGTGCTGAAGTAGCAACCTTTGCAGTTGCAATAGTGAGGAAACGGTTTTGTAATGTATTGGTATCTACTTCGCCGCTGTGCAATTCATCCGAAGCCCTCAATACAAATTCCTTAGTGCCGCCTCCACCCGGTATAACACCAATGCCTACCTCCACCAAACCCGTATAGGTTTCTGCAGCAGCTACCACTTTATCTGCATGTAAACTCAATTCACAGGCACCGCCTAATGCCAGGCCATGCGGAGCAACAACAACAGGTATGGAAGAATACCTTGCCCTCATCATGCTGTTTTGAAACATCCGGATCGCCATATCGATTTCATCATAGTCCTGTTCTATCGCAAGCATAAATATCATTCCCACATTTGCACCGGCAGAAAAATTGGGGCCTTCATTTGCTATTACCAATCCTTTATATTTTTCTTCAGCCAGTGCAATTGATTTTTGAATTCCTTCAAGCACTTCCCCTCCAATACTGCCCATTTTGGTGTACCATTCCAACCCCAGCACATCATCACCCAAATGATAAGTACGGCAGGCGCTGTTTTTCCAAACGGTTTGACTATCGAAATTTTTCATTACTATAAATGCCTCACCACCTGGCAGCTCTTTATAAGATTTGCTACTAACGTCGTAGCAGAGCCGTTTACCATTCTCAACTTTATAAAATGATTTATTACCGGCTGCAATCATTTCATCTGTCCAGGCAGCAACCTTAAATCCTGCAGCCTTCATTGCTTCGGCCGTTTTTGCTACGCCCAATGTATCCCAACTTTCAAAAGCGCCAATCTCCCAGCCAAAACCAGCCATCATAGCATCATCCACCCGATACAACTCATCACTAATTTCAGGTATGCGGTGACTGATGTAGGAAAATAAATTATAGTGGAACAGGCGATAGAACTCTCCTGCCTTATCCGTGCCTGCACAGAGAGCTTTCAATCTTGTTTTTAAATCTTCAATTGGTTTGGCTGTTTCCAGTGTTGCAAACTTTGGCTTTTGCCTGGCACCATATTCAAGTGTTTGCAAATTCAATGTAAGGATTTCTTTTTCACCAGCCCCCTCCAAACCTGCACCGGTGGGGGAGGCTTTTAGTGTCTTCTTAAAAAAGCCTTGTTTCGTTTTATCACCTAGCCAGTTATTGGCCACCATTTTATCTAACCACGCAGGAATAGCAAACATTGCTTTTGCTTCATCGCCAGGGCAATTATCCGCAACACCTTTCGCCACTTTAACCAATGTATCGATCCCTACTACATCAGCTGTTCTGAAAGTGGCAGATTTGGGCCTGCCAATGATGGGCCCTGTCAACGCATCTATGTCATCTACATTCAATTGCAGTTTGTCCATTGTATTCATGATTGCCATCATGCCAAACACGCCAATCCGGTTGGCAATAAAAGCGGGTGTATCCTTACACAACACGGTTGTTTTACCCAATACCAGGTCTCCATAATGCAGTAAGAAATCAACAATTGCAGGATCAGTATGTGGTGTTGGAATAATTTCTAAAAGACGCAAATACCGGGGTGGGTTAAAAAAGTGTGTGCCACAGAAATGCTTTTTAAAATCATCACTCCGGCCTTCGGCCATTAAATGAATGGGGATGCCTGAGGTATTGGAAGTAATCAATGTTCCCGGCTTCCTATATTTTTCCACTTCAGTAAAAACGGATTGCTTGATGTCTAATCTTTCCACCACCACTTCAATCACCCAATCGCAATCAGCAATTTTTTTCATATCATCAGTAAAGTTGCCGGTGCTTATTTTTTTCACTGCATCGGCAGTATAAACCGGAGATGGGTTTGATTTGATGGCAGCAGCCAGTGCATCATTTACAATTTTATTTTTCTCAGCTGCCTTAGCATCTGCAGGCAAATCTTTTGGCTGTATATCCAGCAATAATACCTGCAAACCCACCCCTGCAAAATGACAGGCGATACGGCTACCCATAACACCACTTCCTAAAACTGCTACTTTTTTTATTGTTCTTTTTGACATGGCAAGAAAATTAGTTAGTTAAACAACTATTTTTATAAATCGAAATTAAGGCATTATTGATTGTGATAAAAAATAAATTGGAAAGATTGACCACTAGGGCACGAAGGTCACAAGGGATCCCCAAAATACACTTGCTGAAACTCATTTTTTTGGGGGAGGAGAATTCTAATAAAAAAGTTAGATGAAAGTACAGCAGTTTGTTAGCAGGAAAGAAATTAAGGGTACGGCACTTTTAGTAATTGAACGGGCGTAAAACAACCTTTAACTGCGGGTCATCCTGCAATTTTTTATTAAAGCAGTAGCCCACAATGCTGCATTTTGAATCATCTGCCCAGGTAAGGATTGGGAAGCCGGGGAAATATTTTTTCAGGAACGGATATTGGAAATAATAACCGGAGAGGGCACTGACTGGAAAGCTTTTTAGATTAGATGTAATGGTATCAATAGTTGCGGATAAAACGGGTTCAGCCTGTTGGTAAGGATTGAAGAATGGGGTATAATAACTGGTAAAAAATCCGCTGTCGCAAAATGAACGAAGCCATTCCGGATGTGAAGATTCAACGATCATTTTATTCCGCAGTGCATACTGATCCCTGATGGATGTAATATATTTTAAGGCCAGTTTTTCATTGGCAGCTGAGAGATTTTTAAAATCAAGCCATACAGAACCAGCCATTTTTTTTGCCTGGTAAATATCCAGCACCGCTTCAATGTGCAGCGTTGAATATTCAGCAGAATCATGATACAGCAAGAGGCAATTTTTTGAAGTATCAAAATATACATCCATTTCAAAGCCAGCCACATCAGCCGGTAATTTTTCAATCCGTTCTTTTGTATTAACAGCCTTCACCCAGTTCTTTCCCTTCATTTCTAAATGATGTTCACACTTCAGGAAATCATCCGGTTTACGTTCCCCGGCAAATGATGCAGGGAAAAGTATCCGGCTCATTCCTTTGTGCAGGAATACATCCCCGGCAAAGTATGCCAGTAAAATAAAAACCGTGACCGTATATTTGTTCAGGAGGAACCTATTTTTCTTCATTCAACATGAAATTTTTTCCTTTACTCAACAGTATTGCAAAAAAAGAAAAACCTGCTTTATTATTTTTTCTAAAGCTACTCATTTTATTATGCGTTATAAAATCCGTCTTCTTTTTTTATAACTACAGCATTGCGGATGGCTGGGCTTTAAATACCACCCGGGACTTTTTCAGATTACTACTGTGGTCGTTGCTGAGTGACAGTTTTGCTATTGCCCTGATCAACCTTCCTTTATTCTTACTATTACTGATCACGGGCAAATTCCTGAAAAGCAAGGCTGTAAAAATACTGGTCGCCCTCTTGTTCACCATTTTAAATACGTTCAGCCTTTTTCTTAATACAACAGATATTTTTTATTTCCGATTTCACCTGCAGCGAGCCGATGCTGACCTGCTTTATGTATTAAGGAATCCATTTGAAAACAGCAGCATCGCTGTTCTGTTGGTTGTACTGGCTGCCATCAGTTTTTTTACAATTGCCGGCAGCTTTATATATAAAAATTTATGGAGGATCATACAACCGGCAGCAGGCAGGGCAAACCTTTATATTACCAGCAGCCTGCTGGTAATATTTTTTGCTGCATTCATTATCAGTGGCAGTAAAAAAATTGTACCAACTTATCCCCTCACCACTTTAAAGCCGGTACAATTGCCACTTGCACAAAATTCATTTCACACTTTTTTATACTCCCTGTACAGGAGAAATGAAATGCTGATACCGGATAAAAATTATATGCCGGCTGATCAGCAGCGATTTTTGTTCAGCATCCACAAAAAAAATAATACAGCGCCGATTGAACCAAAAAACATCGTGTTGTTTATCATGGAAAGTATTCCTTCAGATTTTTTTGACAGCAGCAGCCCTTACAAAGTGGCCATGCCATTTTTAGACAGCCTTGTAAATAAGAGCAGCTATTTCAACAATGCGTTCAGTTATTCGTACAGTTCAAATAAGGGTATCACATCATTGCTTGCAGGCATACCTACCATGACGGACATTCCATTGTATCATTCCAGGTTTGTGTCGATTAATCATACTGCTGTTGGCGATGAGCTGGCCAAACAGCATTACAGTTCTGCCTTTTTTATCGGTGACAATTATGATGATTTTGGTTTCGCCCAATGCTGCAAATGGCTGGGCATACAGCAGTATTATTGCATGGAAGATATTCCCGGTTATCAGCTAATGGAAAAGCACTCACTTGGCTTGCATGATGAGTATGTGCTGAATTTTATGGGGAATAAACTCAATCATATCAAAGAACCCTTTTTTGCGGTTCAATATAATATCAGCACCCATTATCCAAATGATCTGCCTGCCACATTTAAAGATAGGTTTCCTGAAAAGAATACGACTCCTCAAATGAAGACCATGCAGTATTACAACGATTGCCTCCAGCAGTTTTTTGCGAATGCAGCCACACAATCATGGTTTAGAAATACTGTTTTTATTTTTTGCTCCGATCACTGGGCACAACCCCACAATGAAAATATCCGGACAGATGAAGTGGAAAGTTTCAGGATCCCCATTTTTATTTATGATCCGGCAACTGAACGAAAAGAAATTATTTCATCAATGGTCAGTCAACTGGACATTATGAATACGATCCTTTACTATGGCGGAAGTAAAGACAGCCTGGTCAGCTATGGCAGCAGTTTAAAAGACACCATATTGAACCCACACAGAACTATTTTCACTAAAACAAACAGCGCCATTTATCATGCTATCAATGAGGAATACGTTGTAGGATTTGATGCCATGGGAGGAAAAGCGGTTTACTGTTATGCCTATAAAAAAGACCCCGAAAGAAAAAATGATCTATTAAAAAAGCCCCACTTTAACGGGGCTGATTCACTTATTTTGGAAATGAAAGCTTATTTACAAACAGCTTCCAGGCATTACCGTAACAAAACTAACTAACGCCGCTGCCATTATTCACCGCTTCAGCCGGTGTTACAAATTTCAATTTACCATCTGCATCTTCCGCCATCAAGATCATACCATTGCTTTCAATACCCCTCATTTTTCTTGGCGCAAGATTCGCTACTACTACTACCTGTTTTCCTACAATCGCTTCCGGCTGAAAATGCAATGCGATACCGCTCACAATGGTACGGGTTTCAAAACCAAGATCGATCTGCAGCTTTAGTAATTTATCCGCTTTCTCCACTTTTTCAGCTGCTACGATCGTTCCAACTTTCAGATCGATCTTTGCAAAATCATCGAACTGGATTTCTGATTTAGAAGCCTCCCTGCCCTCCAAAGGAGGGTTCTTGGTTTCTGGTACCCTTTTAGAATCTTCGTTTTTCGCAGATTCCAAAGTCCCTCCGTTGGATGGATTTATGGAGGCTCCATTTTTTAATTTTTCTACCTGTGCAGTAATCTCTGCATCTTCAATTTTCCTGAATAACAATTGCGGCTCTCTTAATGAATATCCAACCTTTAATAAATTGATCTTTCCGGCATTTTCCCAGTCGAGCATTTTATCCACCACTTTCATCATGCCCAGCATTTTATTGGCTGTATTGGGCAAAAAAGGATTTGCCAGTATCGCAAGATTGGCCGTTAACTGCAGGCAAAAATGCAGACAGTTGTCAATGATTTTTTGAGCCTCCCCTAAAGGGGGGGGGGGAGAGGGGGGGGGGGGGGGGGCTTTTTTAAAAAAAAAGAAAAAAAGGAAAAAAAAAAAAAAAAAAAAAAATTTTTTTTTTTTTAAATTTTAAAAAAAAAAAAAAAAAAAAAAAAAAACAAAAAAAAAAAAATCTCCCGCCCCCCCCAAAAAAAATTTAGAAGCACCGGGGAAGGGGGGCAACCAATAAAAAAAAATAAAAAAAAAAAAAAAAAAAAAAAAAAAAAAGAAACAAAAAAAAAACAACCCCGGAACTGGAAACAGGAAAAATTAACACCCCTTAACCCCCGAAAAAAAAAAAAAAAACATTCGGGGGGGGGGGGGGGGATCCTCCAAAAACTTCAAAAAACATCCACCGAGACCCAGGGGAGGGGGGTCGACAAAAAAAAAATAAAAAAACATTGGAAAGGCGGCGCCCCCGGGGATTATCGGGCAATTGCTTTGCTACGATCCAGGGCTCCTTTTCCTGCATGTATTTATTACCGGTGCGGCTCAGGTCAATCACTTCAAACAATGCATCACGGAACTTAAACTCTTCAATTAAATTTTGAATGCTGAGTTTTGAATGTTGAATTGCCTCAATTAAAGCTTTGTCTTTATCATCCAGTATTTCTTCATGCAGCTTCGGCACTTTGCCTCCGCATAATTTATGCATCAGTACCCAGGTGCGGTTCACAAAATTTCCAAAGATGTTGGACAACTCACTGTTACTCCTGTCCTGGAAATCCTTCCAGGTAAAATCATTGTCCTTTGTTTCCGGTGCATTGGCGCAAAGCACATAGCGCAGCACATCTTCACAACCAGGAAAATCTTTGATGTATTCATGCACCCACACGGCCCAGTTACGGCTGGTGCTTACTTTTTCACCTTCAATATTTAAAAATTCATTGGCGGGTACATTATCCGGCAATACAAATCCACCGTGTGCTCTCAGCATCGCCGGAAATATGATGCAATGAAAAACGATATTGTCCTTACCAATAAAATGCACCAGCTTGGTATCATCTTTACACCAGTAATCAGCCCATTGCTCCGTCAGCTCTTTGGTAGCACTGATATAACCGATGGGTGCATCAAACCACACATACAAAACCTTCCCTTCTGCATCGGGCAATGGTACTTTAATACCCCAGTTGCTGTCACGGGTCATAGCCCTGCTTTGCAGGCCGCTGTCGAGCCAGCTTTTACATTGGCCGTACACATTGTTCTTCCATTCCTTATGCCCTTCTATGATCCAGTCTTTTAACCAGGCCTCATAATTTTGCAAAGGAAAATACCAATGCTTTGTTTTTTTCTTCACCGGCACGGCATCACTCAAAGCGCTTCTTGGATTGATGAGTTGCTCAGGCGATAATGAGCTGCCGCATTTTTCACACTGGTCGCCATACGCATTGGGGTTACTGCAAACAGGGCAGGTACCCACAATGTAACGGTCTGCTAAAAACGTATTGGTCGATTCGTCGTAATACTGTTCGGTTTCTTTTTCCTCAAACAAACCATCATCGTACATTTTTTTAAAAAATGCGGCGGCGGTTTCATGATGTACTTTATTGGAAGTACGGGAATAGATATCGAAGGAGATACCCATCTGCTCCATGCTTTCCTTTATCAGCGCATGATAACGGTCAACCACCTGTTGCGGTGTGATGCCTTCCTTCATGGCACGGATGGTGATGGGCACACCATGTTCATCGCTGCCGCCAATAAATTTCACATCTCTTTTCTGCGCCCTTAAATAACGTACATAAATATCTGCCGGCAGGTAACAACCAGCCAGGTGGCCTATGTGTACAGGGCCATTTGCATACGGCAATGCTGCTGTAACTAAATATCTTGAAGGTTTGTCCATTTTTTGTAATGTGCTTTTGTACTACTATTATGCATCGTTGTGTCACTCACTTTTACTTTTTCAGCAATATGCAGCAATTGACAGCACAACGGCTGCAAAAATACCTTAATTGACTGCAATGAACAAACCATAAAAAAAGCCGTCCTGCCAGTTGGCGGGACGGCGCATGAAAAGATGACCCTCAAAGTCTACTTATCCATTTTGCTCAATGCAGCTTTCAGGTCGGGTGCGGAGACTGATTCGAATTGTAAACCTGTTAATTCCTGTGTATTGGTTGTTGCTGGTTGTAGCGTGTAAACTGTGTTACCTGATTTGTCGATACCGATACTCACCACTTTTACCTTCTCCCCTTCGGGTATATCATTGAAAATAACTTTGTTCCCTACTGCATACCCATTCATCACTGATTTTATCCTGTCAAAAACCAACATGGTGTGGTAATGCTGTGCGGAATCACCCAGGTTAACTGTGTATTGGATTTTTTCTCTTTTATCCTTGTAAAAACGATCGCAGTTGATCCAGCCCAATCTTGTAATATCCACGCTGTATTTTCTTTGTATGGCTTTAATAGCGTCTAAAGACAGTTGATTTTCTCTGAAAGCAACAGCATTCGATTCTATGTAATTCCGGTACGTGGCAAATTGATTGTACTCAGAAATAACCCTTGTAGCGGTGCCAATTAGTTTAAACTTATCTGCCAACTCTTTTTCCATCCAAATTGAATCGCCAATTTTTGTTGCATAATAACTATCGAAATAATCTTTGTATGCAACACGCCAATGATTGTGGATTTCCCACCATTCCGCATTACGCAACCGGACCTTATAATAGCCATACTTTTCTATCAGCATTTCTTTAATCGCATCTTTTGATATCTTGATACTATCGTCAATCAAGAAATAAGCGATCTGGCCTTTCTCCTTTTCTTTTATGTAGTATGGCATATCTACCAAATTCAAAACCCTCACCTGTGTTAAAGTTGTTTTATTGGAAAAAAGCCGGTTCTGTGGTAACCAATTAATAGATGCACTATCTCCCTGTGGTGAGGTGTTGCGGTGCGTTTTTCCATAAAACAATTGCATTTCATTCATACTGGCACTGGTATCGTTCATGTAAAGCTTAATAGGCGTGGATGAATCAATGGTTACCTCCTTTCCATCCATCGTGGCTTTTAACTGTACCATGCCCCCTGATATCAACTGATCTTTATTACTAACAGTGTTTAGCTGGTTTAAAACAATATCTGATTCTTTATAGAATTCCTTTATCGTGAAAACAATTCCTGTTTTACCTCCAAAGCTATTTGCAGGAATCAATAGTGCTGTTCCTTCATTACACCGCAGTAATGTATCCCTGCTATTATCAATAATAAATTGCTGCTCTTCTTTCTCCAATTGTGTAAACAAATTCTCCAGCATCATTTTCCTGTTAACAGAAGCAACAATATTGCTATCAATTTTCTTAGAAGGACAAGCATCACAAGGCGTAAAATTTATTGTCATGCTGTCGAAAATGGAAGGGCTGTCATCGGGATAATTATAATCAGCTGTTTTGCCATTTCCCTGGGCGCTAATTTGAATATCAGGCACTGCGGTTGTAACAACCATTAAGGGTTCAGCAGAATCACTGCTATTGACTATAGTTGTTGCCGGGGTTGATTTTTCAGCCGGTGCTTCGTTCACCGGAACAGCCGCCCTATCATTTACTTTTTTCGTTTTTGTCAAATAAAAGAATGCAGCACTTACCAATATCACCACCGCAGTAACCGACAGTGCATTCAGCATCCATTTTGGCAAGCCCTTCTCTACAGGAACTGCAACCGGCTGCAGCATCGCCTGCATCTGCTGCCAGTGGGCATCCATATTGCCCAGGTCAGGCTGCTGCTCATCATCGAGCTGCCGCAGTTTATTTTCTATGTTATTATCTTGTTGCATTTACAGTAAAATTGTTTTCATAATGCTGTTCAAACTTTTTTTTCAATACTTTTTTTGCTTCGCTTACATGCCATTTGCTGGTGCCCTCACTGATGTTCAGATGCTCCCCGATCTGTTTATGTGTTAACCCTTCGTACACGAATAAGCGAAAAACGGTGGCGGTAGCGCCCGGCAGTTGGTTGATCACCTGCACTATTTCCTTGTAAGAAACCCGGTCAAATACATCCGGTTCAATGGTCACCTCATTCTCATTGACGGTGGGCACTGCATTTTTGAAAATATTTTTCTTCTTGCTGAAATCAATACAGCAGTTCACCACAATGGCTTTTATCCAGCCACCCAGTTTCCCTTCTTCACTGTAAGTTTGAATATTATTAAAAATCTTCAGCATAGCATTGTTGTAAATACTGCCGGCACCATCGGCATCGCCTGCATAGCGGAAACAAACCTTGATCATCTCCGGGTAAAAGTGCTTGTACAGTTGCTGCTGGCATTGGATGTCCTGTTTCCGGCAGCCCTGTATCATTATTTGAAGCGGTGTTTCCAAGAATTGTTTTTTGGGTTAAGTAGATTCCCTTTACAATATAAACTTCCTGTGGAATAAAAAGGGTTGGGTAAAAGTGAAAATTATTTTTTTATGACTTGCTGGCCTTAAGGCCAGGGCAAGTCATAAAAAAATCCCCCGGAGATCCGGGGGAAGATTATTCATAAAACTTAAACCAAATTACTTACTTTTTTATTTCGCTGATCTCCATCTTTGGCGCCAGCACTTTATGGCATTTTTCTACTACCAGGCTTTTTGCCAGCGTAAAGGAAGCCGACTGTTTGATATCAGATGAGGAGGCTCCAGCTTTCACGGTATATTTTCCGGCATCGGCCACCCATGAACTGCTTTCAGTATCAAAAGAAGCCAGGTCTTTTGCGTTGATCACAAAACGGATCGTTTGCTTTTGACCGGGTTTCAATAAGCCTGTTTTAGCAAATGCTTTCAGCTCTTCCTGTGGCTTGGCCAGTTTGGTGCCGGGTGCGCTCAGGTATAATTGTACGGCTTCTTTACCAGCTGCTTTTCCTGTATTGGTAATGTCAACTGTGGCATTGATATTTCCTTTAAAATCAGCGCTGCTCAGTTTCAAATTGCTGTAACCAAAACTGGTATAGCTCAATCCAAATCCAAATTCATACGCTGGTTGTACATTGAATGTATTGTAATAACGGTAACCAACGTAAATACCTTCTTCGTACACTACTTCAGCAGGGATTTGCGGCATTCCAAACATGCCCTTTGTTGCCTGCTCGGGAAATTCTTTACCCGGGAAGTTTTTGGCAGAAACCTCGTCATCATATTTCACAGGGAATGTGGTAGCCAATTTACCGCTTGGGTTTACTTTACCAGTTAAAATATCAGCTACTGCATTACCAGCTTCAAGCCCTGGCTGGTAGGCCAGCAATATTGCATCCACTTTATCTCTCCAACTGGCCGTTTCAATTACGCCGCCTGCATTTATGATCAGTACTACTTTCTTTTTCTCGGCATGAAAGGCATTGCTCACATTCTCGATCAACTTAATCTCTTCTGCCTTCAGGTTAAAATCATTTTCTACTTTACGGTCGCTGCCTTCACCCGCATTTCTTCCGATCGTTATCAATGCAATGTCTGCCGCCTTTGCCTTTTCTTCAATCAGGCCGGCTGTTTCCATTTCAGTGATACGTGGAGTAGGGTTCATGAATTCCTCAAAGAAATTCTTTTTAGGCTGCCTCGCTTTTTCGGCTGTTACATAATTCTGGTACTGGCTGGTCAAACCTTCATCCAGCTTATACCCGGCATTTGCCAGGCCCTGTACCAACGAAACAGTGTATTCTTCATTCACATCACCGCTACCAGTACCTCCACTTACAAAATCGTAAGAAGTGATACCAAATGCCGCAATTTTTTTTGCAGTTGAAACAGGTAGCGCTTTGTCGTTATTCTTTAACAGCACCATGCCATCTGCCGCAGCATTACGGGCAATCAATGCATGTGCTTTCAAATCAGGCTTGTTTGTAAATGCATATTTTTTAAACGCCTGTGAACCTAAAACATAATTTACGAGGCGTTCTGCATTTGCATCCAGTACTTTTACATCGAGTGTTCCTGCATTCACCGCTGCTATGATTGCTTTGCGCTGATCAGGGGTTCCGGGCATCAGCAGATCATTGCCTGCTTTCATTTGTGCTACTGCATCTCTGCCACCAAACCAATCCGTCATCACCAAACCTTTAAAGCCCCACTCTTTACGCAGTATCGTTGTAAGCAGGTCATATTCTTCGGATGTATAAGTACCATTCAGTTTATTGTATGAGCTCATCACCGTCCATGGCTGTGATTCTTTTACAGCTATTTCAAAACCCCTTAAATAAATTTCTCTCATCGCACGTTCGCCCACTACTACGTTAACAGTGTTCCTGTTTTTTTCCTGGTTATTCAATGCAAAGTGTTTGATGGATGTACCTACAGCATTGCTTTCAATTCCATTCACCATGGCGGCGGCCATCTTGCCCGATACCACGGGATCTTCTGAATAATATTCAAAATTTCTTCCGCCCAATGGATTGCGGTGGATATTCAAACCCGGGCCAAGCAACACATCCACTCCATACTCCTTTACTTCATTACCCATGGCAGCACCAACCTGCTGCACCAGTTTTGTATCCCAGGTTGAAGCCAGCAATGTAGCCACTGGCCAGGCTGTTGCATAATAGGTATTCTTATCATCTTTACGTGACGGGCTGATACGTAAACCAGCCGGCCCATCGGCTACCACTGTTGTTGGAATACCCAAATGCGGAATAGCAAAAGTAGTTCCTGCAGCACCCGGCACTTTGTCTTCAATCTGGCCAATGCCCGTACCACTACCCTGGCTAACACCGGGAATGTTCATCCCCATACCTACAACCAGGTTTACTTTTTCTTCCAGCGTCATTTTACTAACGAGCGCTTTGGCTTTGGCAGCCGTTTCATTTTGTGCCGAAACAATTCCTGCGTTAATAAGCAGCATGCAACAGGCGAAGATTTTTTTCATAATTGGCAAATTTAAATTATCATTGTGTCGTTAAGACACAATGATAATGCATTTATAATTCCTGTGCAAGTTTTATTTCAAATATTTGCCGGGAGCCTTAATTTTATACAATGAGCTTTGAAAAAGAGATTGCCAGCCATTTTACGAATGGGCATGAGTTGTACCTGAGAAATATTTCTGTGGATTGTGTGATTTTCGGCTTTCATCAAAATGAGCTGAAAGTATTGCTGCTACAGGCAAAATATGCAGGAATATGGGCATTGCCGGGTGGTTTTATTTTAAAGGACGAGCATATGGATGAAGCTGCCAAACGCATCCTTAAAAACCGCACCGGGCTGAACAATATTTTCATGCAGCAGTTTCATGTATTCAGTAACCCTGGCCGGTCTACCAAAGCCATCAACCAGCAGTTTTTAAAAAATGTAGGCATTGAAATGAAGGAGAGCTGGATGTTTGAACGTTTTGTAACCGTAGGTTATACTGCGCTGGTTGACTTTACGAAAGTGGAGCCCATCCCGGATGTTTTTTCCGCTGCCAGTGAATGGCACCATCTACAGTCGTTACCGGAAATGATCCTGGACCATCGGAATATCCTGGATACTGCTTTGCAACAGCTACGGACAAATCTCAATTATCACCCTGTTGGCTATAATTTATTACCGGAGAAATTCACCATGCCAGAGTTGCAAATATTATATGAGACCATTTTAAACAGGAAGTTAGACAGGAGAAACTTTCAACGGAAGATCATCGGCACAAAGATTTTAAAAAAGCTGGATGAAACAAAAAAAGGGGTGGCACATAAAGCACCTAACTATTACCAATTCGATCTAAAGAACTATAAAAGGGCGTTACAGGGTGGTTTGGGATTTCAGCTATCCTGACTGGACTGGTGTATTTTCTGGAAAAAAAGCCGGATCATTCCACATTACGGAAAAAAAATTCACTGCCATTTTCCTCAAAACCCTTTACTGGCATAGGTTTTAAGGGAATGGCACAGTTAATGGAATTATATATTCCAAAACCCCCCATTATGAAAACATTACTTACAACCATCACAATCACCGCTTCCATGTTTTTGTCGCTCAATGCTCATTGCCAGCCAATGGCAGAACCAATTAGTGATGCAATGCAGGCAGAGGACATTTCTTCAAAAACGTTTGCAATTACAGGCACCAGCATAAAGCCTTCAGCAAATGGGTATATGATAGCCTGGGAAGCTTCTAACCAATTCAGTGTAGCCAGTTATGAATTGCAGTTAAGTGAAGACAATAATAACTTCAGTACGGTTAAGAGAAGAACCAGTGGGCCGGAAACAACTGTTAAATACCAGGTGCAGTTAACCAACACGGTAATACTTGCCAACACGGTTTATTTCCGTATTAAAGTAATAACACTCGATGGGAAGGTTTCCTATACAGAAAGTAAACGCATAAAAATTGAACAGATATAATCTTTAAGCCAATAATAAGTCATGAGGATCGCACTGCTGCGGTCCTTTTTTATTCCGCTCATTTAATTTTTAAAGATTGTATTTTTAATCGTCAAATCCCGGCAAAAAATTATTCATGAAACGTAAAAATTTTATCAGCTCCATCCTGCCGGCTGCAGCCATCGCCATGCAGCCGCTGCATTTGCTGGGCAGGGATGGCACTGGTGAAGAAAATTATACCCGTGTGCCTCCGTATTTAAGAAAGGGAGATGTAATAGGCATCACCTGCCCGGCAGGATACATCACTCTGGAGGAGATTCAACCCGCCATCAGTAAACTAAAAGAATGGGGGTTTGAAGTGAAGGTGGGTGAAGCCGTAGGCAAAAGGGATTTTACTTTTGGTGGTACTGATGAAGAAAGACTGAAAGACCTGCAGCTACTGCTGGATAATAAAAAAATAAAAGCCATACTGTGTGCAAGAGGTGGTTATGGTGTTGTAAGGATCATTGACAAGATCGATTTTAAACAATTTGCATTGCACCCTAAATGGATCATTGGCTTCAGCGATGTAACGGTTATTCATTCACACTTACATAAGAATTTGGGCATTGCATCCATTCATTCAAAAATGTGCAACAGTTTTCCTGCTGACTGGAACGCTGCAGAACCGGTGCAAAGAGAAACCATTGAATCAATTAAAAAATGTTTGACTGGCGAAAAGATGCTGTATGATATTGTACCGAACGAAAAGAACAGAACAGGTATGGCAGCAGGTGTACTGGTAGGTGGTAATTTAAAAACGATTGAAACACTTGCAGGCAGTAAAAGCGATATCAATACCGATGGAAAAATTTTATTTGTAGAAGACACTGGTGAATACCTGTACAGCATTGACCGTATGTTCTGGAACCTGAAACGTACCGGCAAACTTGAGAGACTGAAAGCACTGATCATTGGCGGTTTTAAAGTAAAACCAGCTGAAGATCCAGCCGAAGAATTCGGAAAACAACTGCAGGAGATAGTGCTGGAAAAAGTAGCAGCGCTGGGTTATCCTGTCTGTTTTGATTTCCCGGTGGGGCATCAAAAAAATAATATTGCTTTAAAATGTGGTGTAAAACACCAACTGATTGTTACACACGATAATTGTTCACTAAGAGAAATAAGATGATAAAAATCCCTCCGTATTTAAAAAAAGGTGATACTATTGGCATTACCTGCCCTGCCGGTTACATGGCAAAGCAGAAAGCACAAACCTGCATCGATACCCTGCAGCAGTGGGGATTTAATGTAATGGTGGGGCATACGGTTGGCAGTAATTCTGCCAACTATTTTTCCGGCACCGATGAGGAAAGGCTGAATGAGCTACAGGCCATGCTTGACAGTGAGTACATCAATGCCATATTATGCGGACGTGGTGGTTATGGTGTAAGCAGGATCGTTGACAAAATTGATTTTACAAAATTTAAGAAGCAGCCCAAATGGATCATTGGCTATAGTGATATCACTGTACTGCATTCACATATTCACAGCAGGTTGAAAATTGCTTCGCTGCACTCACCGATGGCTGCAGCATTTAATGATGGAGAGCAATATGATGAGTACATCCAGTCGCTTCGCAAAGCCATTACCGGTAAAAAAATAACCTATAAATGCCCAGTACATCCTGTTAATAAAAAAGGGATTGCTGCCGGTGAACTGGTGGGTGGCAATTTATCATTACTGGTGAATTTGATTGGTACGCCATCAGACATCAATACCAATAATAAAATTCTGTTTATTGAAGACACCGGCGAATACACTTATGGTATCGACCGGATGATGTATCAATTAAAACGAAGCGGAAAACTGGCTAAGCTGGCAGGATTAATCGTTGGTGGCTTTACAGATACAAAGGATACCGAGAGGCCATTTGGGATGACAGTGTATGAAGCAATGAATGCCATCCTGCAGGAATATAACTACCCGGTTTGTTTCAATTTTCCTGTTAGCCATGCCGGAGAAAATTACGCATTGAAAGTTGGTGCAGAACATACCCTAAAAATCACCTCCAAAAGTGTAAAGCTATCAGTACATTAACAGGCTGTCCAGTTTCTTGTGAAACAACTCAAAGTTATTCAGATTATGATGTGTACCGCCTTCGATCGTTATAAAGGCATCAGTACTTTTTAAAACTTTTTTTAACTTTTTTGCACAGCGATATGGTATTACGCCATCATCAGTGCCATGAAAAATAGTGATAGGGTATGCTACCTGTTGCAGATACTCATTGGTTCTTATTTTATAACTGGCCATCCTTTCAGAAGGATAGATGGGTGCATAAGCATTGAACAAATCAGGAACACTGTAATAAGGTGTTTCCAAAATCAACCGCTTTGCATTGGCATTAGCCGCAAGGTAAGCAGCGATGCCGGTACCCAATGATTTTCCATAAATAACAATACTGTCACTATTGTATTTTATTGATGCCAGTTGATAGAGGAGTTTTGCCTGCTGGTACAATATTTTTTCACTCCTGGCGCCCACACTTTTTCCATAGCCGGGATAATCCTCCATCCACACCTCATAACCATGTTTGGTGAAATTGGCTGCATACTTTGCATAGCGGCCAATGTTTTCTTTATTGCCATGAAAATATAATACCACTCCCCTGCTTACATTGCCAGCTGGAAAAAACTTTACAAGGTTGATGGTATCTGTATTATTGAAAGGCAGGTCTGCTTCTTCAAAAGGCACATCAAATTTCCAGGCAATATTTCTTTCAATGGCAGTGGGATGAAACAATATATAATCCTGCAGGTAAAACAAAGCGATGCCGGTTGTACAGTAAATGATGATAATAATTTTCATCCAACGAAATAATATTTTCTTTCTCCTGCTATCCATAATTCCGCATAAATTTTAAAAGCTCTTTTTAAGTCTCCGCTGGCAAGCGGAAGATTCAGGGGGCTAGTATGTCCCTTAAAAAATTATGATACTCCGGAAAGGATGGCAGGTTATTGTGCCCGCCGTCCTTTATTCTTATCAATGTAATTTTTCTTGGGCTCAATGCCTGCAATTGCTCACTCTGGCTGATGGGTATCAACCAGTCGTTGGTGCCATGTATGATATAAGTGTGGCAGTTTACCCTTGTGATCCACTTATCGGTACGCAACTGGAAACGCAACACAAATTTCATAGGCAGTATCGGCAAAAAACGCTGCACCGTTTTCCGGAAATTAAAATAAGGTGCATCCAGTATCAGGTACCTTGGCTTGTTATCGCTGGCTATTTTGGTGGCAAAGCCGCTGCCCAAACTTCTTCCATACACCAAAATGTGATTCTCGTGATACGTGGCAGCCAGCGTATCATACACAAACTGCATATCATTCAGCATGTCTTTTTCATTTCGCTTGCCGGTGCTTTTACCAAATCCACGATAGTCTACCAGCACTACATCATAACCGTACCTGGAAAAATCCCTGGCATATTTAGCCCATCCTTTTATACTTCTGCTATTGCCGTGAAAATATAAAACCAGTCCATGGGGATTGTTCACATAGAAATGAAGGCCATTGATGCGTACGCCCTCTTCCACATCAAAAAACAATTCTTTAAAAGGCACATCGTACTGGTATTTAAAATTCTGTCTTAGTTTTTCCGGCTTAAAAATAAAACGCTCCTGCAGCAGGTAGGCCAGTGCCAGCAGTAATACATAACCAATGATGATATAAATGATTGTTGAAGACAAAGAAGTTTCTGATTTGAGGTGTAAAGTTTAAACTGAATGTACAGCTAAATTCATTCAATTACACCGTTGATGTTTACCCGATTCAAACTATATAACATCAAATACCTTCTTCCAGGCCTCGGTTCCGCCAATAAGGTTGTATAGATTATGAAAAGGAAATTTATCTTCCAGTTTTTGAATGGCCACCTGGCTGCGGATGCCTTTACGGCAATAAACGATTACCGGTTTTTCTTTTCAATCTGTTCAAGATATTTTGTTATCTCTGCCAACGGAATAAGTTGCCCACCGATATTAAAAGCAGTATGCTCCTCCGGCTCCCGTACATCTATCAGCTGAAAATCTGCTTTTACATGCAACAGTTGCTGCAATTCTTTTGGAGTAATGCCTTTCATTTTGCAGGAAAAATAAACGGTTAAAATTCTTCGTCGGTGTAAATTCTTCTGAGCTTTAACTTACTTGGAGGTGCTACAATCAATGGATATTTTTCTACCACCACATTGCTTTGCTGCAGGCCAAAACCTTTTTCTTCGCTCAGTGATATTTCTTTTATCCAGAAGTACAATTGCATGATGAGCTTTTCTGAAAATGGCAGTTCATGATCTGTGGAGAGGAATTTTTCCATCACCACAAACTGGAAGTCGCCTACCACATTATTACGTTGCTGGCTTTCGTAACGGCTGGTTACATTCACTTCCTTATTGGCCACCAGGTCTTCTACTACTTTTTTAAACATCAGGTTCACCCTTGGCGCCACACGGAAACCGAGCCTGAATTCCACCCGGATAATATCGTTGGGTATGATGTGCTCCACTATATACTCACAGGTGTATGGATCATCCAGTGTATCTACATGTACAAACCAGTAAATATCGGCACGCTTGGGCTTACCACTCAAAATGGAATAAATAATCTTGTGTTCAATTTCCTTTGGATTATTGGCACTTGTCATATACACCAGGTGTGTGGCATATTTAGGCACGGTAATATCATTGCTTAATTCTTCCAGCTTGGAAATATATTCTTCCAGCTTAACAAATTCTACGTAGCGGTTCTTGATCTTTCTTGCCCTGTACCAAACATACATTACACCAAACAAGGCTCCACCCACGATCAGTGTAACATAACCACCATGCGGAAATTTATCCAGGTTGGCAATTAAGAAACTGATTTCTATAGTTAAAAACACTGCAAGAAAAAGATAAATCAGCCACTGGTTCGTTCTTCTTGATACAAGGAAATTAGAAAATAAAATGGTGGTGGCGAGCATACACAGTGTAATGGCCAGGCCGTAAGCGGCACCCATTGCACCGGAATTTTGAAAATACAGTACAATACCCACACAACCGGCAAATAACAATGTATTGATTCCGGGAATAAACAACTGGCCCTTTGCTTCTGATGGATAATTGATCTTCATCCTGGGCCATAAATTCAAACGGATGGCTTCACTGATAAGTGTAAACGAACCGCTGATCAAAGCCTGGCTGGCAATAATGGCCGCAGAAGCAGCAATGATAATACCTGCCAGTACAAACCAATGTGGCATCAGCTCGAAAAAAGGGTTTTTCATCAACACTGCGCCGGGAATATCTTTCAGGTGTTCTGCAGTTGCAAATGTTTTACCGGTATTATTGTGCAGCAGCCAGGCGCCCTGCCCCAGGTAGTTTAATATCAAAGTTGTTTTTACAAATACCCAGGTGTACCGGATATTGGCCCTGCCACAGTGCCCCAGGTCACTGTACAAAGCTTCGGCACCCGTTGTACACAGGAACACAGCTCCCAATAACCAGAAACCTTTTGGATAAACTGTTAGAAGCTTGATGGCATAATAAGGGTTAAATGCTTTCAGAATGGTCCAGTCTTCCGACATATGTGAGATGCCCAGTACGGCCAGCATACCAAACCAGATAAGCATAATGGGCCCAAACATTTTTCCGATACTGGCTGTGCCAAATTTCTGCATAAAAAATAATGCAGCCAGTATTCCCAGTATGATCATGATGATCGTTTGGTCTGTAATACCTTGCAATGTGGGGATATTACGCAACCCTTCCACTGCCGCAGCAACTGAAATAGGTGGTGTGATCATGCCATCTGCCAGCAGGGCGGCCCCACCAAGCATCGCCGGAATAACCAGCCATTTTTTTTGCCGCCGCACCAATGTGTACAACGAAAAGATACCCCCCTCTCCCCTGTTATCCGCTGTTAAAGTAAGCGCTACATACTTAAGGGTGGTTTGTAAGGTAAGTGTCCAGATAATACAGCTAAGCCCCCCGATGATCAGAAGTGGTTCAATCTCCTTTCCATTGATAATTTCACTGAATACGTATAGCGGTGAAGTACCGATATCGCCGTAAATAATCCCAAGGGCTACAATTAAACCGGCTCCGGTTACTTTATTAACATGTTTAGACACTACAAAAAGAGTTTAATTAAAAAAGCCAATATACAGGATGAAGCCTTTGGCAACCACATTCCATATATTGACGGTGCAAATGTATATTTAAAACAAATATGATAACGACTAATGAAATTAAATATTGAGCAATGCTAAAAAAGGCGTTGGGGCCAGCAACACCTGCCTGTGTATTTTTGTGACTGCTCTTTATGGATGGGTAAAAAGTGTACAAAAAAAGGCGTTCTCTTATCAAGTTGTCCTAATTTCCGGCATGGATAATATCGTACTGATTACAGGTGCTACTTCAGGTATCGGGGAAGCCTGTGCAAAAAAATTTGCTGCTGCCGGATACCCCCTTATCATCACCGGCAGAAGGAGTGAAAGGCTGCTGCATTTAAAAACAGTGTTAGAAAACAATTATAAGGTCAATATCCTGCCGCTGGTATTTGATGTGCAGGACCGTACTGCTGTGGAAAAGCTGCTGGGCAATTTGCCTGATGAATGGAGAAACATCAGTATCCTCATCAATAATGCAGGGCTTGCCGCTGGCCGGGATAGTTTTGATGAGGCTGATATGAACGACTGGGAAACGATGCTTAATACCAATGTACATGGCCTGTTGTATGTAAGCAAGGCAATTGTGCCTTACATGATCGCCAAAAAGAAAGGGCATATCATTAATATGGGCTCCATTGCAGGCAGGGAAGTATATGAAAAAGGAAATGTATACTGTGCCAGTAAGTTTGCAGTAGATGCCATCAGCAAAGCAATGCGTATCGACCTGCTGAAACATCAAATCAAAGTAACCAATATCAATCCCGGGGCTGTTGAAACAGAATTTTCCCTGGTTCGTTTTAAAGGCGATGCCGACAAAGCAGCTTCCACTTATACGGGTATTACCCCTCTTTCCGGGGATGATATTGCAGATACCATTTTTTATTGTGCCCAACTGCCTGCCCATGTTTGCATCAACGACCTGGTAATTACCTGTACACAGCAGGCTGGTACCTATTACTTCCATAAAAACTCCTGAAATAATTTTTAACAGCCCCTTTTAAAATAATCAGCCTGTTTATACGTTTAAAAAAGGCCGAGGTATGTTGTTTGCTTAACAGCAGGCATGTATAACAACCAAAAGCATCATCAAAACGTTATTACCAGTAGAGTATTACTACCAATTATTTTACGCATGAAAAAAAGGGTGCTTTTTTCTTTGTTTTGTTTTGTATTAGCCCTTCAGGCGCATGCACAAGACCCTGTTATTAAAAGGGCTTCCTGCTATAATGAAGATATTCTGAAACAGGCGGATAGTGTAAAACAAACCATGGGCAAACAGGGGTTTATTGTGGTGAAAGAAGCCAGTATGGCAATGGAAAGCGAATATGAAATGGCTGTATTGGTTCCGCTGACGGAAGGCAGTTTTTACCAGTTTGTTTTTATCGGTGATGTGAGCTCAAGATTATACGAAGTAAGGATGTACGATTCTGATGAAAAGCAGGTGGTGTACCAAAAGAAATTGTGGGGCGATGTAGATGGTAATGTGATCAGCTTTCCTTATGTTCCAAAGTTCTCTGAGTTTTACGCCATCAGGCCGGTACAGGTAAACAAAAAGAAGAAAGAATTGTGTGGATATGTGATGCTGTTGAAAAGGATCAGGTAATATCCCGCTGCACTCATCATAAATTATAGTTCTAACTCCTTCAATCTTTGAGGGAGTTTTTTATTGGAGCTATTTAATAATTGTACCTTACCCTTTGCCAATAAAGTAACCGCCAACTGTTATTGATCTGACGGCAGCAAATATTCAGGTAACCCTCTGTGAATTTAAAATACCTGCTTACCCCAATACACTTCAACCCGGTTATTTCACTTTGTGCCCCAAAATCAGAAGCTGCAATCAACTATTCAATCCGATAGTGCATTCTGTTCCTGCAGGCAGGTGCGTTATGAAAACAAGGCTTTAATGCAGGTTAAAAAAAAATCCCCACTCTGCTAAAGTGGGGAAATATCATTGTATTATTAAAGCATTACTGTGCCAGCGATATCCTTACCTGCAAACCAGCCCTTGTATTTACTATTGGCGGACTGGATGAGATATAAGGCGTTACCCTCCGCTGATCGAAGAACAATTTTACATTCACCCTGCTGCTTACAAAATAATCAATGCTTGGTGAAAGTGTAATTTCCTTACTTCCGCTGGTTGGCAATGTAGCATCCTGGTCGAGGCGGTTGTTAACCGTTACATTATCCCTTATTTTAAAGTCGAAACGGAAGTTGATTTCATTTTGCAGTTTTTTATTACCTGCGCCTCCCCCTAAGAATTTAGGAAGGTATTTGAGGAAACCAAAATTTAATCCCTTTTTACGGTAGCCTGCACCAATAGAAAATTCTGTTGATCTTGTTTCACTCAGCTGGAAATCGATCAGGCTAAGGCTGAGCATGCGTTGCCTGGTTACTTCCACTTTTGCCTGTAGCTGGTTGGTGAACATTACATCCACACCAAACAAAGGAGCAAACTGTTCCTGTATGGTAATGTTAGGCACCAGGAAATAAGGGATATAGTTTTTGGAAGACGTATCATAAAAAGATGGATAGCTGTAACGGGAAACATCCTGGTACAACAAAGCCGAGTTGAACCCATTCATGCTCAGGCTTCCGGTATAACCATGAGAGATGGTTACATTACTGAATATTTTATCCAGTCCTTTTATCCTGCTCAGGCCGGTATAATCAATCTTCCAGTTAGGCATCGGCATAAACTTCTTAAATGGATTGGAGCTGATTTTTGAATTGTTCTGATCGATCAATGAAACCTTACTGGCATCCTTACCGGTATAGGCAGCAATAAAGGCAGGAATCAACACATCGGTGGCATACTTGCCATATCCATAATAGTATCCTTCTGCATCTGGATTGATATTATTACTTTCCTGGTTGTATTTATTGGCAAGACCAAGCCGTTGAGAAATCACTTTCCTGTTTTCCTGGAACTTGATAAATGTTTCGGATAATTTATTGGGATCAAACTTGCCAAACATGGTATTGAAAGCAATAAAGCTGATATCGAAACTACCACCGGAATAAGGGCTTAAATGGCCAAAGTTGTTGCCGGTGCCCGTGGTATCCTTAAACAATTCAGAATATGTTTTGCTGAATGTTTTACTCAGGTTAACAGAGATCGTCAAGTCCCTCACAGGTTCAATCTGGGCAGTAAGCGCCAGCCGCTGGTTGAATGACTGCTGGAAAATGGTGTTGAAGAAAGAATCTTTGGATATTAAATTCCGTTGGGAGGCACGGTTCAGCCAGGCTGTATCCGGCTGCATACCAAACACAAAGTCCATCCCTGGCTCCATGCTCTTCCAGTTTTGTCCAACATATTTTGTACTGTCCATATAACCCGGCAAACGGGTATTACCGGTTTCGGAAACAGAAAGGTTTACCTGCTTTACACTGGAGATCAATTTACCAAATACCCTTCCTGCAAAACCAACATCAGGTAATGAATTAGGATCTTTAATTTTTTTGATCTTTAACCGTTTTACTTGTTTCACTTTTATACCGTCTTTTTTTACCCAGCGGAAAACCGTATCTGTTCTTGTTTGTGGTTCCGTCTTTGCATTCTGCCCACGTGGCTGATCGATGGCACGGAAGAATTTGAATTTGTTGTATAGTTTGGTAAAGTCGAGTTGAAGTGTTGCTTCTTTTGTTTGACTGTTCTCTAAAATATTACCCAACTCAATGGCCAGCCTTGATGCACCGATCCACTTGTACGTAGACTGGTACTTAAGATTAACGGAGGTCCAGTCAACCAATGGGAATTTTGTTGTAGGCAATGTGTAAGAAACATTGGCTGTTTGATTGTACAGTGTATTTCTTCCCCCACTTATCAGGCGCCTCCACACGGTATCTTTTTTCTCTTTGCTGTCTAATCGTCCATAAGGTTCATCCACCCTGGAGTTATTGGCAGCTGTAAAATCAAAATTGAGTGAACGGGTAAGATTCCACCGCAAAATATAATCCCTTTGCAGCACCAGGTATTTATCGTAGGTCTCCGGAATTTTATATTTATCAGAACCAATGCTCCTTGGCCTTACTGCTCCAAACTGCCGTTGAATATCCGTACGGAAACTCAATTGCGATGGCGCAGGATTAAAGTTGAAATCTTTTATAAGATCAAACCAGTGTGTTTTGCGTTTCTTAAAGAATTTAATTTTCTTAAACGGCTCAATGAATTTGGGCTGCGGCGCAAAATTGTATCCAAGTGCTCCACGGTGCCTGGTTACTTCGTTGCTTTCAATTAACGGATTATGTGATTTGGTATTGAAGTAGGAATAGCTGATATCAAAATTGGAAATATCATAGATCTTCGGGTTACCGGTACCCGTTCTGTTCTTTCGAACATTGGTAAAGTTTACCGTAGTGGTACTATTAAAATCAATAGCAGCATTGTTGATAGAATCTCTTTGTGCAGATGTTTTAGCAGCACTTAATTTATCCTTCAGCTTAATATCAAGATCAAACGGATCGTACTCCGGCTTGCTCACGCTTTGAGAATAACTGGCAAATACGGGAATAGAAATCGCTGCTTTTTTAGGCAACAGCTTTCCTAACTCTATATTAGCTGCAACATCAAACTGTACCAAATTATCCCGGAAGCGTTCGTTCACCCGTTGCTCCAGCGTTCCAAAGCCGGTTGTATGTGTTGCAATTGAACCGGTGATGGTACCCAGGTCAGCCAATGTAATGTCAGCCCTGGCCATGGCAGCATAGCCCCCTTTTTCGTTAATAGAAGTAAGCCTCAGTTCATTCACCCACATTTCGCCGCAGGCTTTAGGTATCCCTGCATTTTCCACGCCGATCAATATACCTCTTATCTCTCCAAGATTAGGATCACCCATAATGGAATAGGTTTGACCGTTAGTCTGCGGTTTCGGGAAGATCTTCCTGGGGTCATAACCAACCGCATTTCGCTCTGCTTTTATTTTGGGCAGTTCGGTCAGGTCAAGGTCAAGGCTGTTGAGCGGATTCCATAAGGTATCGTTGTATTCATCACTGTTGGCACCAAGCTTATCCGCAGCAGTAAGCGGCGTCATATACAATGGTATCCTGATTTCGTAATAGTTGCTCACAAAATCGGTTCCGATCCTTATCACGGCATTCAAATCCTTATCACGGATAGTGCTGGGTGTTTTCACAAAATTCTCTGCATGGATAAACATGGACAATTTACCAAACTGCCTCAGGTCCCTGTTGGCAAAAGTTTGCTGCACACCTCTTGCATCGCCCTGCAGCAGGTTACAAAATTTCAGCGACATGCTTTGCTCATTCTGCAACAGGTTTACACCGTTGTTGCTTTGTATCTGCTGGCGCTGTATTTCCCTTGGTGTGCGGTAAGGCAATGGTGTACGTTTATCATTTTCCTCAATGTTCACACCATTTACATCAAAATCCACTCCATCTGTATTGGGGTTGTAATTTCCTGATGAATCAATTTTATACTGGAACCTGCGCCAGATATTTCTTGATAATTCAAGTTTACCAAAACGCACTACTACAGAACTGTCAAAATCAGTAAGGAACATCCGGATAAAACGGATGGATTTAAAATCGGGGATATTACCCACTCTTTTATTAAATGCGCCAATCGGTATCCTGAACTGGTACCAGGTTTCGTTTCTGCCTGTTCCATTGGGCAGGCTGGTAATGGGT
Organism: Chitinophagaceae bacterium; assembly: GCA_016722465.1. Classification (GTDB taxonomy): domain Bacteria; phylum Bacteroidota; class Bacteroidia; order Chitinophagales; family Chitinophagaceae; genus Ferruginibacter. Next base: position 511,661 of record JADKJC010000001.1, read on the forward strand.
ACTACTTTTTTATCAACAATAAAATTCTGCCCGATCGCCATCTGGGCATCATTTGGATTCCGGATATCAACAATGTATTGGAAATACTGCTCCGTTTGATTCATGGTGTTATCCCTGTTCAGGTCTTCCGCATCAGGATACAAAGTGGCTGCAGATGAAAATGCAGAGCTTCCATCACTGATGGCAGAATTGCCCTGGGGATTGTTGAAGCTCTTGTATCGTTTAACAATACCGTCGGTTGATGCAAAGGAAGGGTCCCTGTACCACACATAATTATCTGCAGCAGGGTCATTTTGCACCTGTGCCAATGCAGCCGGGCTTAAAATGCCTGTAAGATTATTTAAATATGGAGCCAGTTTCACTCTTTCGGAATCATCGTTGTTTCCATCCAGCCCAACATCCTGGTATGTCCTGTCTGCAGGGTCGTTACTGAAAGCATTGGTAACCTGTATTGGATTCAAAGGCACCCGGCCCCAGATAGAAGTATCAACTGGTTGATTGGAGTTAGGTGTAGGCAAGCCATTTTCATAAAAGCGTTTGCCATCTTTTAAAATATCTTCAGAAACATTACCCAGGTTAAAATACAATTTGCCTATGGAAGACGAATTAGGGTTTTTTACATAAGGGTCCTGCATCCAGAATTCTATGAATTCAATATTGGCGGTTTCAAAGTCGGTCTGATCAATATTACGCATTAACCCACCCCATCTTTGCCTTGGATTTAACAGCTGGTTATTGGCATCGATTGTTACTGCTGAATTGTCGTAGTTATACGGGCCTTTTTCTGCAGGGTAATAAGCAAGGTCAAAAGTGGTTAATTGGTTTTGACCATAGTCCGTTGTTCTTTGTGGAAATATCTCACTCTGTTTTATCAGCCTTGTTTGAGGATCACTCAGTTCATCCCTGTTTTCGCCCAAAGGATTGTTGGCACCCCTGAATTGCTGGAGTGCAGGTTCAATCTGGTACCACGCAAGTTTAGCCCTGTTCTTACCATAATCGATGGTATTAGAATTGGCTTCAGGAAATTTTTCATTGTCGTCTAATCCATTGGTGGCACCCGCAGGTGTAGAAGCCAGTGCCCAACTGATAGCAGGAAAACGCAGGTCAATACCAGAACGGCTTCCTTCAAAATCATCTATGTAAACAGTACCTCCGGATCCTGCACCTATCTGTGGTGCATGGCCGGGTTTTAACATGGCCCCCTCAGCATAAAAATTAATAGAAGAGGTTGCTGTGGTGGAATAGAAAGGCAGCTTGTCGAGTATTTTTGTAAGTCGTGGTAATTCCTTACGGTAGCTTACATCAAGGCCATACATCCTGTTCTTAATCGGCTCCTCTCCTAAATTATTTTTTGTGAAAAATGGCCTTTCACTCAATTGCACCATAGTAGCACCAAAAGCCAGTTGTTCTTTAAGTTTATCCTTTGCCATATAGTCCAGCCTAATCCCCATATAATTTCTTTGCTGTATACCAAAGGCGGCATTGTTCTCAAAATTCACCTGTACGGGCAGCCCTGCATTCAATATAGCCTGGTTGGTAATTTTGATCGTACCAAGATCATAGTTGATATCGTAATCATTCCCTTCAATCAACCGTTGGCCACCGGCTGTAACAGTCACACTTCCTTTGGGAATATTGTAACCGATGCTGATATCAGAAGAGCCGGAAGTGTGAGCAGATCCTTTTAGTACAAAGCGGTTCAGGTTAGGGAATTGTTGTGCCACTGCTTTAATAGTATCATACAGTGCATAATAAAGGGTATCCTTTGCCGTTGGCGGCACTACATTGTATATCTGTGCGGCAAGGTCACGACCAAAAGGTTCCAGCACGGGGAACACGATCCGGCTATACTGCGAAAGAACAGTATACCCTTCCACAAAATCAAAAACGCCATCCGGTTGCGGATCAAGCTGGTTGTTCAACCTGTCCAGGTTTACCAATGAAAGCACGGGTGCTCCCTGGTTCTTATCTCCAAAAGGCACATATCTTTTCCATCCCTGCCCCGGCTCCTGGTAAAGCAGGTTCAGCTTAAAATCCTGCGGACTCAACGTACCATATCCTACAGAATAAACATTCTTCATCATCCATTGCCATATGGGTAAGTTGGGGCGCTGTGAAGTTGCTTTTAATAATTTCAGGAACAAAACCTTTTGGGTAGCTACGGCACTGTCTGGCGGCAGATCCTGAGAAAATTCTCCCACCTGGTAAACAGTACCGTTGTAAGAATATTGATAAGCGACTGCCAGCACTTCATCTGCCAGTAATGGCTGGCTTAATGAAATGTAACCGGCCTGCCTGTTAAAATAATATTGAGTAGAATCCAATTTACGGGCAAAAGTTTTCTCGAAATCCTGTACCGGCAAAAGCCCGTAAGCCTGCAGGTTGCTGAATACCAACGCCGGCTGGCGGTTGCCCGGGTTCCTGATAAGATTACTATACAGATCATTGGCCACATTGGAAGGCACATTACTGTAAGTAGATAGTGGATTAATGATATTAGAACGGTAAGGATTGCTTTCGCCAAGATCCATCAAACCAACGATATCCCTTGTGTTGGTGGTGGTGCCATTCCTGTTGGTAACCCATACTTCCAGCCTTAATATCTGCACCGGCGTGGTTAATGCAGGCACCCTTGCCAATACCTTATTGTAATTGTCTTTGAAATACTGGCCCAATAAAAAGTGACGGTTCTCTTCATATTCATCCGCCTTAACTTCTATTGGCTGAGAAGCTGCACCACCCTGCAGGTTTACCGACTGCCGCTGCGATTTTTGATTGGCCAGTACGGTGGTAATATTTAATTTACCAAACTGTAATTGTGTTTTTAAACCAAACAACTGCTGGGAACCGGGTATGAATGTACTCCGGGAAGCAAATTGCACCACACCAGCTTCAAACCGCTTGATGATCTCATCATCCATACCTGTATAGTCAAGCTTTAACTGGTTTTCCTGCCCAAAGTTGGCCAGGGTATTATAACTGATGGGAAACTTTAGTTTATCACCGATATTGGCATTTACATTTACCTGGGCATTCATATTAAAATCAAAGCCCCCATTATTCCTTGCTCTTTCCGGCAACGTTGGATTCTTGATGTTCTGTCCCTGGTATCCTGCCATGATATCGACATTACCTTGTGGAGCGATCTCTATTTTACCGTTACCGAATAAGCGGTTGAAAAGATTATCGTACAATTTAAGTTTCGGCCGAACGGCTCCCCTGTTCAGCAGGTTCATGGTGTTGGCCCTTTTCTGAAAATAAGCGATCTCTGCCTGCCTGCCCCTTAATGCCCAATATTCTTCTGATGTGTAAGAGACTGGTGTACGGTAATACCTGTTACCAATTTTTTCATATACCGTGTACATTTTGCTAACCGGGTCATATGCTATGGAATCGGTAATATTGGATGGCCGCTTAAAGTCATAAGTGCTTCTTTGACCACTACTCAAAAAGTCGCCCCTGCGGTCGTTAATAGGGAACTGCAAAGGCCCGGTAGGCTTTGGAGCAGTGGTATCGATAGTATTTTGGGTGATGGTTTTAGGCTGGGAGGATGAATCTTTCTGTGCATAAGAAGGCACAGCTATTGTAAGCATCAATAACCCCAGACATACAAAAAAGCCACTGCCGTTTGGTAACAATTTTCTTCTAAATAACATTCCGTAAAGTCAGTTAAGGTAAAATTCCGTCAAATTGTTTTCAGTGCTTTTTTTAAGAGTTCTTCTAAGTTATGAATAGAGGGGTCTGCTTTAATTGTTTTTTGTATGGATGCTTCTGCCATGGGCTTTGAAATACCAAGGGCAATCAAGGCATTTAACGCATCCTGCTGCAAACTATTGCCCCCTGTGGCTGTAAAATCGGCTTCAGCTGCCACTTTACCCATTTTATCCCTCAACTCCAGTACCAGTCTTTCTGCCGTCTTTTTTCCTATACCTTTGATACTCTCCAGCAGCTTTACGTTGCCCAGGATAATCGCCCTGCTAACCTCTTCAGCTTTCAGGTGAGACAACATCATCCTTGCAGTTGCTGCACCAACCCCCGAAACACTGATCAACTGAACAAACATTTCTTTTTCTCCCCTGTCAAAAAAGCCAAATAATACATGCCCATCTTCTTTTACCTGTAAATGGGTAAACAATTTACCCTCGTTCAACTGCTGTATATGGGTATATGTATTCAGGCTGATATTTACTTCGTAGCCTACACCGTTTACATCAACGTATACCTGGGCTGGATTCTTGAAAGTAAATTTTCCCTGGAGGTATGCGTACATAATGAACTCAACTAAAAGGCGAATATAGGAAAAATTGTGTTTGATACCGGCAAAATGATGCTTGTTATATTTCCATTACTTTTGCCAGAAATTTACCAACAAGAAACTGGCAATCAATAATCAAACTTTATTAATGATGCAAAAAATTACCGCCGCAATTACCTCCGTTGGTGGCTATGTACCAGAATACAGGCTTACCAATGCCATTTTAGAAACCATGGTGGATACCAATGATGAATGGATAAAGTCGAGAACCGGTATTGAAGAGAGAAGGATACAAAAAGGCGAAGGCCTTGCCACTTCAGATATGGTGGTGCCTGCTGTACTGGAACTTTGTAAAAAAAGAGGCATCTCCCCGGAAGAGATAGACTGTATGATTGTTGGTACGGTTACACCAGATATGGTTTTCCCTGCCACGGCCAATATTGTATGTGATAAAATAGGGGCCGTAAATGCCTGGGGATTTGACTTGAGTGCAGCCTGTTCCGGTTTTTTATACAGTTTAACTACGGGCGCCGCATTGATTGAAAGCGGCCGCTATAAAAAAGTAGTGGTGGTGGGTGCTGATAAAATGAGTGCGATCGTCGATTATACAGACCGGGCCACCTGCATTATTTTCGGCGATGGTGCCGGAGCTGTTTTGCTGGAGCCGTCCACAGATGAGGATGGCATTAAAGATAGCCTGTTAAAAAGTGATGGTAGTGGTAAAGTGTACCTGCACATGAAAGCTGGTGGTTCATTAAAGCCTGCTTCACACGAAACTGTAAACGCAAAAGAACATTATGCTTTCCAGGACGGGCAGCCGGTATTTAAGGCTGCGGTAAAAGGAATGGCCGATGCTGCCTATGAATTGTTACAAAGAAATAGTTTGACCGGGGATGATATTGCATGGCTGGTTCCTCACCAGGCCAACAAAAGAATTATAGATGCCACTGCCAACCGCATGGGGCTGAACCCCGACAAAGTAATGCTGAACATACAGCGCTATGGCAATACCACAGCAGCTACCATTCCATTATGTTTATGGGAGTGGGAGAAACAATTGCACAAGGGAGATAAGATTGTACTGGCTGCTTTTGGTGGTGGCTTCACCTGGGGCGCTACCCTGGTACAGTGGGCGTATAATACGAAGTAAAAAGGCAAAGGCTAAAATAAAAAGTAAAAAATAGCCTCCGATAATTTGAACTCCTTTTTTTTGACTTGTTACTTTTTATTGCTTCTTAAATACCCATTAAAATCGGTGGAGTGAATTTTTGTAACTCCTAACTGACGCAGCATGGTAACCAATTGCCCACGGTGATAACTGTTGTGGTTGAATAAGTGAAGCAACATCTGGCAAACCTGTTCTTTGTGTTGCTCTTTATTGCGCATGTAAGCAAATACATGCAGCAGTTGCATTTCAGTTGCATTGCTCACCCATTCCTGAAACAAGGTTGACTGCTGCAGTAATTTTTTTTGCAGCTCCGCAAAAGTGCCATCAAATGATTCGCCGGGCCTTTCTACATGTTCCTGTAGTTTTAACCGCTGCCACCAGATGCTCTCTGCATCCAGCAAATGCAAAACTGTTTTATAGATACTGGGAAAGCTGCTTACAATTTCCTTGTGAATTTGTTCATCATTCAATGTACTGATGGTCTCCAGCATTTTTTGATGTGCCCATACATTAAATGAAGCATATTGGGTCAGGAGTTCTTTCATATTCGTTTCTTGTTTCTCTTTAATTATAACTCTGCGGGCGTATCAGCAGGCAGATTTAATCCCTGGGCTTTTCTCTCGTTCCTGCATACAATTCATACTCAAACAAACGGCAGTCGATTTTACTGGTATAAAATTCTATTCTTCTTGCAGGCTTTAATCCGATCTTCTTTCCCAACTCCAGGTTGCCTGTAAAAATATAACCGGTGTAGCCCTTGCATTGCTGCTTCATAAAATCACCCATGCGTTTGTAGGTAGCCTGCAAGCTCCATCTCATCTCCCAGCCTGTCGCCATACTCCGGATTAAAATAAATAACCCCGGGTTGGTTTTCAGGAATGATTGTTTTTTCGAAATCACATTCTGCAAATGTTATCAATGCTTCTACACCGGCGGCTGATGCATTTATTTTAGAAATGCTGATGGCATCACTACTGATATCTGTTGCTATGATCTGTAAACCCGGAACATCAATGATGGCTTCTTCTAATTTTTTTCTTTCCTTCAAATACATTTCATTTTGATAACCGGCCAAATGCATGAATGCATAATTACTTCTGTACAATCCGGGCATCCGGTTGGTTGCCAGCAACGCAGCTTCAATGGCTACTGTAGCAGAACCGCACATTGGATTTACAAATGCAGATTGCCGGTCCCACTTTGTTGCCAGCAAAGTAGCAGCAGCCAATGCTTCGAGCATGGGTGCTTTGCCGGGAATTTTACGATAGCCATGCTTTGACAAGGTTTCGCCGGAAGTGTCAACAAAAATTTCTGCAACATCATCCTGCCAGTATAAATGAATAACTGACTTGTTCAATTCAGAACCCGAATTGGGGCGGCTACCGGTTTTATTCCGGAAATAATCTACAATAGCATCTTTCACTTTCACATTTGCAAATAAGGAGTTGTTGATTGTTTCATTATTTACATTGCTGCTGATGGAAAAATAACCTTCCGCATCAAGTATATCCTGCCATTCAAACGCAAGCAGTTCTTTGTACAAAGCATCTGCATTGAATGCTTTGAACTGGTGAACCGCAAACAATACCTGGCTGGCACAACGCAGGTTCAGATTTAACATGATGCAATCCAGCATAGTGCCGGTCAATTCCACGCCGGTTTTAAAAACACGGGTGGTTTTATAGCCGAGTGCTTCTATTTCTTTTTGCAGATAAGGGGCAATGCGGTTGCTGCAGGTAATGATGATCTTGCTGCTGAATTCGAATAGTTTCATGTACTGCAAAGCTATTGAATAATTGGCGGGAGGATGGTCCTGATTTAAAATGATGGCCGGATTCCTGCAGCTATTTTACAAAGGTTAACACTCCATTTACCGGGTTAACCAGTGTATTATTAAATTTAACGGAGTCAATTACCAGGTACTCTACAGGCTTATCACAGCATTTCCCATTTTTTTTCACCCACCTGATCTCAACGCTGTCTTCCGGCGTTTGCATGTTGTAGTAAATATAACCCCTGGTGATGTTCATATAGTAAAAAGAAATCACTACTGCATTTGAATCTGCCAATGAGCTTTGAACCGAGCCGTTATGAATATCTAAATCGCTTTTCTTCTCCAAAAAACTAAGGCTATCTAACCGGTATAATGCATTGTTTCCAAAGACTAAATTTTGCCCCTGCTGATTGACGAATTTGACCGAGATAAAATTAACTGCATTAAAATTACATTCACACGGTTGTTTAGTACAGGAAGCAGGAATGAGCAGCAGGCAAACGGCCAGAAATTTGTGTAAGGAGTTAAAATACATCTCATAAAATTAACTATTTTCTGTGTTTCAAAACGCAGGTATCAGCCCTTAACAACAGGATATTTTCAGCGTATTTACCCAAAGTAAATACCAACTAATTTTAAAAGCTTTAAATTGTGTAATGGAAATTCAAAAAGATATCAGGCTGGCTGTGCTGATTGATGCAGACAATGTGCCTTACAGCAATATAAAAGGGGTGATGGAAGAGATCGCCAAGTATGGTACACCTACTTTCAAAAGAATTTATGGCGACTGGACAAAGCCAACTGTTAGCGGATGGAAAAATGTGCTGCTTGAAAATGCAATCACACCGATACAACAGTACAGTTATACTTCCGGTAAAAATTCCAGCGACAGTGCATTGATCATTGATGCAATGGATATTTTATACTCCGGCAAAGTTGACGGCTTTTGCATCATCTCCAGCGACAGTGATTTTACAAGGCTTGCTACAAGGTTAAGGGAAGCTGGTATGAAAGTATTTGGTATCGGCCAGAAGAAAACACCCAATCCCTTCATCGTTGCCTGCGATAAATTCATTTACATGGAGATTATTCCGCAGTTTGAAGCAGCAGAGCCGGAGGTACCGGAATCAAAAACAAAAGCTGCAAAACCTGCAACTAAAACATCCTTCGATAAACTGAGCCGGGAAACATTAAAATTAATCACCACTACCATCGATGACCTGGCCGATGAAAATGGCTGGGCATTTTTAGGTGATGTAGGAAATTTATTACTGAAGAAGCAACCCAACTTTGACCCACGCAACTATGGCTTTCAAAAACTGACGCCGCTGATAAAATCTTTCCCTCAATTTGAAATTGATAAAAGGGAAACCGAGAAAGGGGGAACGAAACTGGTATATATCAGGAATAAGGAAAGTTAGTGATCAGTTTCCAGTTAAAAGTTGCAGGCATTTCTTCAAACTTTCTTCCCATCCAGGAATTACAACATTAAAACTCCGTTGAATTTTAGAAGTATCCATTACAGAATAAGCTGGCCGCTTTGCCGGCGTGGGATATTGTGAAGATGAAATTGGATGCACATTACAATTACTGCCCGACAATTCTTTTATTACGATTGCAAACTGATACCAGTTGATGATTCCACTGTTGGAATAATTATAAATACCACCGGTTTTTTTATCAGCAGCAATGATCTGCATGATGGCTGCGGCAATGTCAGCAGCGTAAGTGGGGCAACCCCACTGATCAGCAACAACATTGATGTTGTCTCTTTCCTTCATCAGCCTCAGCATTGTTTTTACAAAATTGTTTCCGAACGAAGAGTACACCCATGAAGTACGGATAATGATGCTTGCAGGATTGTTTTGCAATGCCAGTTCCTCTCCCTTTAATTTGGAAGCCCCATAAGCATTCACCGGGTTTACCCGGTGATCTTCTTTATAAGGCTTGGTTTCAGTGCCATCAAAAACATAGTCGGTAGAAATATGAATGAAGAGAGCATTACTTTCCCTGCATACTGTTGCTAAATTCCCAACTGCGTCTCCATTGACTGCAGAAGCCTTTGCGGTTTCTGCTTCGGCTTTATCAACAGCAGTATAAGCTGCACAGTTTACACAAGCATCAATGTAATGCCCGGTAAAATATTTTTTTACCGCTTCTGCATCGTCAATCGGTAATTCATCCCTGTCAACAAATAAAAACCGGTAAGCAGGATAAGCGGCAGCAATTACCTGCATTTCTTTTCCCAACTGGCCATTGGCACCTGTTACTAAAATAGTTTTTGAAGACATTTATTTTTTATTACCCGAATTAAACCCAATGCCTGTTTTATCCAAATACAAAATTATTTATGCAAGCATCAATGCCCGGATGAACCATGTCCTTTTCCGAAATAACTTCTTTGCCGGCAATGATCTGCCAATCGATATTTAATGCAGGATCATTGTACGCAATACCACCTTCACTTTGCTTGTTGTAGAATTTATCACACTTATACATCACTTCTGCTGTTTCACTGATCACTGAGTAACCATGAGCAAAACCTTTCGGTACCAGCAATTGTTTTTTATTTGCGGCAGATAACTCCAATGTAAAAACCTCTCCATAAGTGGGTGACCCTTTCCTGATATCGACTGCCACGTCTAAAATAGCGCCGCTCAACACCCTCACCAGTTTTGTTTGTGCATGAGGTGCCAGCTGGTAATGCAATCCACGAATCACACCATAAGATGATTTAGCCTGGTTATCCTGTACAAATTTTATGTTTACCCCTTCAGCAAGAAAAATATTTTCATTGTAGCTCTCAAAAAAATAACCCCGGCTATCTTCAAATACTTTTGGTTCAAAAACTAATAAATCAGGGATCTGTGTTTTGGTAAAAGGCATTTTAATAAATTGATAATTTAAAAATTGATAATTGATAATGTTTTTATTTCAGAAGTTCATTGCTCTTACATGCACCTCATTATCCATTAAATAATTATCAATTATCCATTAGAGTAGGTTTGCTTAAAGAATTCAATTGTTTCAATCAGCCCATCTTCAAATCTTTTACTTGGCTGGTACCCGAGTAAAGTTTGTGCCAAGGAAATATCTGCCAGCGAATTCCTGATATCACCTGCCCTTGGATCCCTGTGAATAGGTGTAGCATCACTTTGCAAATAATTTTTACAGGCATCAAACAAATAATTCACAGAGAAATTTTCTCCTACTGCCACATTGTACACTTTATTTACTGCTGCTGCATTATCCGTAAGCATGGCTTTTACATTTACCTGTACAGCGTTGTCCACAAAAGTAAAATCCCTCGTTTGCCCCCCATCACCATTGATGTGTACCGGTATATTTTTCATCATTCCTTTTACAAATAAAGGAATCACAGCTGCATAAGCGCCATCGGGATCCTGCCTCGGCCCAAAAATATTAAAATAACGAAAGCCCAGTACTTTCAATCCATATACATCAGCAAAAACCTGTGCATACAATTCGTTTGTTTTTTTGGTGGCGGCATAAGGCGACAGGCAATTGCCAATCCTTTCTTCTTTCTTTGGCAGTGTTGGTTCATCACCATATACTGAAGAAGAAGAAGCATATACAAACTGCTTTACTTTATGATCAACTGCTGCCTTCAGCATATTGACAAAACCATTCACATTTACATCGTTAAAATAAACAGGCTCTGCAATAGAACGTGGCACAGAACCCAGTGCAGCCTGGTGGCTTACATAATCAATATCGTTACAAGCCTGCTGGCAGGTATCCAACTCCCTGATATCACCTTTGATAAATTCAAAGGCCGGGTATTGAGAAAGCAGGTCGAGTGTGGACTGCTTGCCGTTTACCATATTATCCAGCACCCTTACTTTTTTTGCATTGTGCCGCAGCAGGTATTCTGCAATATGGCCGCCGATAAAGCCGGCGCCGCCAGTTACGAGGAAATTATACTGGCTGAGGTCTTTGGTATGAAAAAGTTTACTCATCTTTTTTCTGCATTACTGCAACAGGCGGTTAGTTTGGTTAAAAAATACTTTTCAACATTTACAATATTGCCCCTTATCCTGCAAAACATTGCAAAGGAAAAGGGGCATGAAAAATTATTCATTACAAGCTCCAGTAGTATCTGCTGGTAATCTTATTCCTGTAAATACCTTTTAAGTCAGCAACCAGTGCTTTGGGTTTGGTGATACCGGCAAAATAAACATCATCCAGCAATTTATACGCATTGTGCGGAACGGTTACCAGCACGGCGTCGTAATCATTGCCAATTTCATTCACCAGTTCAAAACCATATTCATGTTTCACTTCGTCGCTTTCGGCATGTGGGTCGGCAACATCTACATTCAATGAAAATGATTTCAGTTCTTTGATCACATCCGCCACTTTACTGTTGCGGATATCACTAACATTTTCTTTGAACGTAGCGCCCATCACCAATACTTTGGCGTCTTTTACATTGCCATTGTTCTGAATGATGTGCTGCAATACTTTCTTGGCAACATAACCTGCCATGCCATCATTGATAACTCGGCCTGCTAAAATTACCTGGCTATCGTAACCAAGTTCTTTTGATTTGTAAGTAAGATAGTAGGGGTCAACGCCAATACAGTGGCCGCCTACAAGCCCCGGCTGGAATTTCAAAAAATTCCATTTGGTGCCTGCTGCTTCCAGTACTTCAAAAGTATTGATGTTCATCCTGTCGAAAATGATGGACAACTCATTCATCAAAGCGATGTTGAGATCCCTTTGTGTATTCTCAATAATTTTTGCAGCTTCTGCCACTTTAATGCTGGATGCCCTGTGTACGCCCGCTGTAACTACCAGTTCATATACTTTGGCAATCTGCTCCAGTGATTCTGCATCGCAGCCACTCACCACTTTTACAATCTTTGCAAGCGTATGTTCCTTATCGCCCGGATTGATTCTCTCAGGCGAATAACCCAGTTTAAAATCTGAAATATTTTTTAAGCCCGACAAGTCTTCAATGATCGGCAGGCAATCTTCTTCTGTACAACCGGGATAAACCGTGCTTTCAAACACCACATAATCTCCCAGTTTGATTACTTTACCAATGGTTTCACTGGCCCTTTGTACCGGAATTAAATCAGGCACATTATGTTCATCCACCGGTGTTGGCACTGCCACAATAAAAAAGTTAGCCTGCTTCAACACTTCAAGGTCGCTGGTGAATTCAATATCACAGCCTTCAAATGCAACTGCCTCCAGTTCCTGGCTGGGATCGATGTTGTTACGCATCATCTCCACCCTTTTGGCGTTGATGTCAAAACCAATCACTTTTATTTTCCTGGCAAACTCCAGTGCAATTGGTAAACCCACGTAGCCTAAACCAATTACTGCCAACTTCCTTTTCTTATCAATTAAATCCTGGTACATTAATAATTATGAATTATATGTTATGAATTATGAATTGACAATTTTCCATGTCAATTACCCATTGTCAATTATTTCCTGCTTTCAAATTCCTTTGGCAGCTTACGCAACTCTTCTTTTGGCAAAGATTTAAAATACTCATAGGTTATTTTCAACCCCTCCGCCCTGCTTACTTTGGGCGACCATCCCAACAGTTCTTTTGCTTTGGTGATATCTGGCTGCCGTTGTTTTGGATCATCTACCGGCAATGGTTTGTACACAATTTTTTGTGTAGTACCTGTCAGTTTGATGATCTCCTCTGCAAATTCCTTCAAAGAAATTTCATCGGGATTACCAATGTTTACCGGGCTGGCGTAATCACTCATCAGCAAACGATAAATGCCTTCCACCAGGTCATCTACATAACAAAAACTTCTTGTCTGGCTGCCATCGCCAAATACGGTCAGGTCTTCTCCACGCAATGCCTGCCCGATAAATGCAGGCAGTGCCCTTCCGTCATTCAACCGCATCCTTGGACCATAGGTATTGAATATCCTGATGATCCTTGTCTGCACTCCATGAAAAGTGTGATAAGCCATTGTCATCGCTTCCTGGAAACGCTTTGCTTCATCATACACGCCACGTGGGCCTACCGGATTTACATTACCCCAATACTCTTCATTTTGCGGATGCACCTGCGGATCTCCATATACTTCACTGGTGCTTGCCACCAGTATCCTTGCTTTTTTATTCAGCGCCAAACCCAAACAGTTGTGTGTGCCCAAAGAACCCACTTTCAAAGTCTGGATCGGTATTTTTAAATAATCGATCGGGCTGGCCGGTGAAGCAAAATGAAGGATGTAATCAAGATGACCCGGAATATGGATAAACCTGGAAACATCGTGATGATAAAATTCAAATTCCTTCAGCTTGAAAAGATGCTCAATATTTTTAAGATCACCTGTGATCAGGTTATCCATCCCAATTACATTGAATCCTTCTTTGATAAACCTGTCGCATAAGTGAGACCCTAAAAAGCCTGCTGCTCCCGTAATTAAAATTCTTTTTGTTGACATTCCTGTTTATTTGGGGTGGTTAAAGTTCAGTTGATCACTCTTCTTCCGATGCTTACATAATGGAACCCTAGGTCTTCCATCTGCTTCAGGTCAAATAAATTCCTGCCGTCAAAAATGGCTTTCTTTTTCAAGGCTGCCGCTATTTTATTAAAGTCAGGTGTACGGAACTCACTCCATTCTGTTGCAATTACAATCGCATCAGCATCCTGCAATGTTTCGTACTGGCTTTCACAAAAGTGATCTTATCTCCAACCAACTGTTTCACATTGTTCATTGCTTCAGGATCATAGGTTGCCACGCTGGCACCTTCTGCCAGCAAAGCATCGATCATGTACAGAGCCGGTGCTTCCCTGATATCATCTGTATTGGGCTTGAACGCCAATCCCCACAAGGCGATTTTCTTGCCCTTTAAATCATTGTTGAAATAAGTTCTGATGGCCGGCATCAAATGGAGTTTCTGTTTTTCATTCACTTCCATCACGGCATCCAGTATCTTAAAATTGTAATTCACTTCTTCTGCTGATTTACCCAGCGCCTGTACATCTTTAGGGAAACAGCTTCCACCATATCCAATACCCGGGAATAAGAAACGCCTTCCGATACGATCATCACTGCCCATACCTTTTCTCACCATGTCCACATCTGCACCCAATAGTTCACACAAGCTGGCGATCTCGTTCATGAATGTGATTTTGGTTGCAAGGAAAGAGTTGGCTGCATATTTCGTCAACTCAGCACTTTTCTCATCCATAAAAATGAGTGGGTTGCCCTGGCGAACAAATGGTGCATACAGGTCGTTCATTAATTTCTTCGCCCTGTCTGAAGTGGTGCCGATCACCACCCTGTCTGGTTTCATAAAATCATCCACGGCCACCCCCTCCCTCAAAAACTCGGGATTGCTCACCACATCAAATTCTACTTTGGCATTTTTTGCAATGGCGGCCCTTACTTTTTCGGCAGTACCAACCGGTACGGTGCTTTTATCTACAATAACTTTATAATCGGTGAGGATTTTTCCCAAATGGTCGGCCACCCCCAAAATATATTTCAGGTCGGCGCTGCCGTCTTCGCCGGGAGGTGTTGGCAATGCCAGCATTACCACGGCGGCATCTTTTATCGCATCTTCCAGGGAAGTGGTGAAAGTCAACCTGCCTTCTTTGGTATTGCGGATAAAGATCTTTTCCAGGCCCGGCTCATAAATGGTGATCTTGCCTGAAGCTAATTTCTCAACTTTTTTCTGGTCAATGTCAACACAAATAACCTCGTTACCGGTTTCAGAAAAACAGGTACCTGATACAAGGCCAACATAGCCGGTTCCTACAACAGCGATTTTCATAATTCTTTCGTAAGGGTTTATGGTTTAGTAATAAATTCCAGCACTTTCGAAACAATGAATGCCTGTTGTTCTTCTTCCAGCTCCGTATGCATGGGTAAAGAAATTACCCTTTCTGTGAGCCAGTCGGTCAGTGGCAAAGTATAACCGCTTCCACCAAACGCATCAAACATTTTCTGCTTGTGGCAGGCAACCGGGTAGTATATCATAGAGGGAACCCCATTGTCAGCAAGATAGTTGTGCAGTGCATCCCTGTCAACACCATTTAAGGTAAGTGTGTACTGGTGAAATGCATGCCTGTTGTTTGCTGCCCTGTAAGGGGTGGTTATTTTTGCCTGGTTTGCAAAAGCTTTATCATAATAGTCTGCCGCTGTTCTACGTGCTGCAATGTATTCGTCCAAATGCTTCAGCTTAATATCCAGTATTGCTGCCTGCAGGGTGTCTAACCTTGAGTTGCAACCTACCACATCATGATAATACCTTTTACTTTGCCCATGTATGGCAATCATTTTTAACTTATTAGCTAACGCATCATCATCTGTAAATATTGCACCTCCATCGCCATAAGCGCCTAAATTTTTAGAAGGGTAAAAGGAAGTACAGCCGATATGGCCGATGCTCCCTGTCTTCTTTACCGTACCATCATTAAAGGTATAATCACAACCTATGGCCTGGGCATTGTCTTCGATCACAAACAGGTTGTGGCGTTTGGCAATGTCCATGATCTTTTCCATATCAGCCGCATGGCCATACAGGTGAACCGGTACAATGGCTTTTGTTTTAGGCGTAATCGCTTTTTCAATTGCATCCGTATCGATGCAGAAGGTTTGCCTGTCCACTTCCACAAATACAGGTTTTAACCGTAGTAAAGCCGCTGTTTCTACAGAAGCAATATAAGTGAAGGATGGCGTAATGATTTCATCCCCCGGTTCCAGTCCCAATGCCATCATGGCTATCTGCAATGCATCCGTACCATTGGCACAGGGAATTACATGCTTACTGCCATTATAGGCAGCCAGGTTATTGGCAAAATCG
The DNA here is from genome assembly GCA_016722465.1 of Chitinophagaceae bacterium. Taxonomy (GTDB): domain Bacteria; phylum Bacteroidota; class Bacteroidia; order Chitinophagales; family Chitinophagaceae; genus Ferruginibacter. The sequence goes on from JADKJC010000001.1 coordinate 527,669, forward strand.
CTGAGTACTTTTCCGCCGATAAACATAGAGCTTTCCAGCACCCCAATAACAGCTTCATCCACTTCCTTTTTTATCTTGTGATACTGTGTTTTAGTATCCACCATTTGCAGTGGTTTCATGGTATTTTTTTTTGCGTGGGCAAAGATAGGGATTACCACCGTTGGTACAAGCCCCAAATTAGGCCGGGAGTTTAGGCAGGGTAAGCGTTTTAGGATAGATGGTTGCATGACTTTATTGTTCAATTGTTTTTTTGTTGCCGGCATTTGTTTTTCATGGCAACTTATGTTGCGTCGCACTCTTGTACCACAAACCAATTGGCGGCAGGCCCCTTCTCCCAAAAATCATTTAGCGGAATAGTGAACAGCTTCTTAGATTTGCTAAAACAACAGCATTGGGCAAACTATTCTACCTGCTATTTATTCATTCTTACCAGCTTGGTATCAGGATCGCTGCTTTGTGGAACTCCAAGGCTAAGCTGTGGGTGGCAGGCAGAAGGCAATTTCCCCAGCTCAACCAACAGGGCAACAAAACCATTTGGATGCATTGTGCCAGCCTGGGTGAATTTGAGCAGGGCCGGCCACTGCTGGAAGCCATCAAAAAACAATATCCTGAAGTTAGTATTGTGCTTACGTTCTTCTCTCCTTCCGGTTATGAGGTAATGAAGAACTACAAAGGTGCAGATCATATTTTTTACCTTCCCATGGACAGTCCATCCAATGCAGACAGGATGATTGAAACCATCCAACCCAGTCTGGTGCTTTGGGTTAAATATGAATTCTGGTATTATTACCTCACTGCATTTAAGAAAAACAATATCCCGGTACTGATGGTGTCAGGAATATTCAGGGAAGAGCAATCCTTTTTTAAATGGTATGGTGCTATCTGGCGGGAGATGTTGCAAAGCTTCAACTGGTTTTTTTTACAAAACAATGATTCGAAAGAATTGCTGGAAACTGTTGGCATAAAAAACAATATTTCCATTAACGGCGATACCCGGTTCGATAGGGTGCTAGAGATTGCAGCAAAATTTGAGCCTATGCTCCTCATCGAAAAATTTTGTGGCAACAGCAAAGTAATTGTAGCCGGCAGCACCTGGGAAGAAGATGAAGAAGAGTTGGTGCATTATGTAAGAAGCAATCCGCAGATAAAATTCATCATTGCACCACATGAAATTGATGAAGGAAATATTAAGGATGTGCAGAAGGAATTTGCCGGATCGTTATTGTATTCGGAGCTGATCACCAGCGGCCAATCACCAATTACCGAACACTCATCACTGGCTGCAAACGTCCTCATCATCGACAATATCGGCATGCTCTCCAGGCTTTACCATTATGCCCACATCACCTTTGTTGGTGGCGGCTTTGAAGAAAGCGGCATTCACAATGTGCTGGAGCCGGCAGTGCATGGCAAACCGGTTATTTACGGGCCTGAATATGAAAAATTTGCGGAGGCGGTTGACCTGGTGGAATGTGGCGCAGGTATTTGCATTGAAAATGCACTGGAGCTTGAAAAAGTATTGACCGAGCTTTGGAATGATGAGGCGCTATTGAAACAAAAAAGTGAGGCAGCTAAAAATTATGTGTATTCAAAAGCAGGAGCTACCAAAAAAATCATGGAATATATTCAGGAAAAGCGCCTCTTGACCAGCTGATCGAACTGCATTACAGCCGGATTGCTGTCTTTCCAGCCAAGCTTGGTTTTTAGTTCCCTTCTAATCCAGTACTCTGCTTCCGGAAAAATAGAAAAGCTGTTGATGGTTTTAATGCTGCGTTCATACATGGCTTCATCACCCCTGAACAGTTCATTAAGGTACAGGAACCTTTCATTTACGCCAATGGCTTTTTTAAGGTCTTTTACAGGTAGTTCTGTAAGTTTATGGCTTACTTCGGTGGTAGGCGTTTTTAAAGTGTCGTTTAAAGATGCAGCTTCGCTGGCTGCAATGTCATTCACTTCTTTTTTCTCCGGTACCGGCTGTTTAGGCAACGTGGGAATATCATCTTCCTGTATCTCAAAAAGCAGCTGTGGCTTGCTGTGGCCGCTGATCTGCTGCATCAGGGCTGCATTGCGTTTGATCTCTTCCAGTTCGGCTTCTACTTCGGCTTCATCCACCTGCAGTACTTCTATGATTTTTTCTTCTTGCACTGGTTCAACAGGAATTACTGCATCGGGTGTTTCTGCTGCTCCCGCAGATGGCAGGTTGGCATTTACAGGCATCGATACTGTTACCGCAGCCCTGGCTGCAGGTTCAGCAGACTGCAAATGCAACAACTGGTGTTGCAGCATCTGCACAGTCAACAGTAGTTTTGCCGGCGGGGCTCCCTGTTTTAATTGTTCCTGTAATTTTTGTACAAGTGTTTCCACTCTCTCCATCCCTGTAAGTTTTTCAGCTAAAATAGTACGATTAAATTTTGTTTTGGTTAATCGGCCAAAACAATAATCTTTGCAATCGCTGCTATGAAGTTACAAACTGTATTTTAAATAGATTATATAAATGTTTATTGAACCTAACCTGAAGGGTGAAAGAAGAGGCTGGATAGAAGTTATTTGTGGTAGTATGTTTAGCGGAAAAACGGAAGAATTGATCCGCCGCCTGAAAAGGGTAAAGATCGCCAATCTGAAAGTGGAGATTTTTAAGCCGGCTATTGATACCCGTTATGACGAAGTAAAAATCGTAAGTCACGATACCAATTATATCCACAGTACCCCGGTTGACAGTTCACAGAATATTTTGCTGCTGGCGCATGATGTGGATGTGGTAGGCATTGACGAAGCCCAGTTTTTTGATGCCGAGATTGCCAATGTATGTGAGCAACTGGCGCTAAAAGGTATGAGGGTAATCGTAGCAGGGCTTGACATGGATTACCAGGGCAAGCCATTTGGCCAAATGCCCAACCTGCTGGCAAAAGCGGATTATATTACCAAGCTGCATGCTATCTGTGTGAAGTGCGGCAATATTGCCAACATCAGCTACCGTAAAACAAAAACAGAAGGACAGATATTACTGGGGGAAAAAGATGTGTATGAGCCAAGATGCAGGCATTGTGCACAGTTAAATGATTAACATAAACGGGCCGCAGCAGCCCGTTTATGTTTACTACACTATCAAATTATTTTTTAGGTGTGCCAATCGTATAGAAAAGCCCGATCTGTATGATACTGTTCTTAAAATTCGGATCGCCCAGGGAAGGATCGAAATTACCCACCTTGGTAAGGCCAACCAGGTAGCGGGCACCAATACCAAAACCTGCATTGGAATGATAGCCAATACCGGCGCCCAGGGAAAGGTCGAGGTTTTTGAAAAAATCTTTTACTGTTCCGCCCAGTATGCTGTCAGGAGCGTTTTCGCTGATCTTAAATCCTGCCTGCGGACCAGCTTCAAAATAAAAACCGCCATCACTTTTGTATTTTAGCATTATCGGCACATTAATATAAGTAAGGCTGTAGTTAGTAATTGTTCCTGCATCTTCTATCTTAACGCCCTGTGTGGATATGAGTGCTTCGGGCTGTATAGAAAAGTTTTTTCCTGCCCAGAAATTCAGGTAACCTCCTCCGTAAAAACCAATTTTGGCTTTTTTCTTTACATCGCTGAAATCTCCTCCAATAAAGTTACTGATATTGGTTCCGGCTTTTAATCCAATAGAAAAATGCTGGGCAAAGCCTTTGCTGCAGTATGCAAGCAATGCGATAATAAGTAGCTTTTTCATTGTTGTTATTTTTTAGTTGATATGATCGGTTTAAAATTATCGGTTGTAACAACGGTACAGTGAGGAGATTGGAAGAAAAGAAACAGCTTCCGGTCATGGTCACTGCATTACAAATATTTTCATCAAAATACTAAAGCTCTAACAAGTTAGTATTTATTTAACCTACAAAAAAACTTTGTTGAACTACCTCAACAGTAATGATTAAATAAGTGCATTCAGTTTAATATACTGCAGCAGCATGATCGTTTTAGCATCTTTTATTTGCCCGGTATCAATCATTTTCATCGCTTTATCAAAAGCTATTTCCAGCACTTCGATATCTTCCTGTTCATGTGCAAGCCCGCCACCATCATTTACTTTCATCTCGTTTGAATACTCTGCAATGAAGAAATACAATATCTCTGTTACAGAACCTGGTGACATATACGCTTCATAAATTTTCTTTACTGCTGAAATCTTGTACCCGGTCTCTTCTTCCGTTTCCCTCCTGATGCAATCTTCTGCATTGTCTTTATCCAGCAGGCCGGCACAGGCTTCTATCAGCATGCCGCTTTCATTGCCGTTGATGTAAGTTGGAAGGCGAAACTGCCTGGTAAGTATCACCGTTTTCAGTTGTTGATTGTACAGTAAGATTACTGCGCCATTGCCACGGTCATAAGCTTCCCTGTTCATTGTTTTCCATTCGCCATTGGTAAGAAAATCGTAAGTAACTTTTTTTAAAGTATACCAGTTATTGGAAAGTACTTCTGTCTTCAGAATTTTTACGCTTTCATTCATTTGATCTTTTTTTATTTAAGACAGGAAATAATTTTTTTACTCAGCAATACTGCCCACTTTGCATATTCTTTACCTGAGGGGTGCAATTGATCAGCAGCCAAAAAATCATTGTTACCTGCATCTGCCCGTTGTGATGAAGTAATATCAATAAAATGAGTTTGATACTTTTTACTTATTGATTTGCATACTTCATTAAAAGCATCAATGGCTGCTTCAATTTTTTCTTTATCGCTGTCAGCTGCAAATGGCGTTGCTCCCCAATCAGGAATGGATATTACAAATACATTCCGTGGTTGATTGCCTGCAAATGCTATGGCCCTTTTAAGTAAGCCTTCAAATTCTAGTGCAAAATTTTCCGAAGTTCCGCCCCGGTACTGGTTATTTACACCAATGAGTAAACTTACAAAGTCGTATTGCGGCAGCAGGGTCGTATCATCTATGAGCTTATCCAGCTCATCGGTTGTAAAACCAGTTACCGCAACAATTTCCGGGGCATAAAAAGAAAAGCCATGTTGCCTTAATAGCTGCACCGTTTGGTAAGGAAAACTTTCATGGATCCTCACCTGCTCACCAATGGTATAACTGTCGCCCAATGCTAAATAATTATATTGCTTCATATTTTCTCAACGCTATTTTTTGTTGTATTATACCACCAATTAGTGAAAAAATTATTACCTCAAAGCCTGATAGTAACCCAACCAAACTAAAGCCAGACTGCTGGTAAAAAGCAAAACATATAACCAACACAAAACTTACAATACCAGTTATTAAGGAATAAAAAATATTTCTGTATGGAGCTGCAAGTGCCGCTATATACCCACCACAAAAGGAGGATATCCCAATCCACAAAAAGCCAGCACCATCAATTGCCAGTTTATTCAATATAGAAGATGCTTCAAACAGGTGAAGGTTTTTAATGATGACCCATTTCAGTGCCGGGAATAAAATTAAACCTAGCAGGTACATGGTAATTATACCAGCTAAGACTGCTAAAAAAACTTGCAGGTTTTTATTCATTGTTTACAAGTTTCTAATTGTTTGATCCAGCTTTTACAAATAAATAAAGGAATAAGTCCGATCACTCCAAAGCTGCAATCGATTAAAATATGAAAGAAAGGAATAGAACGAACAGGGCCGGCAATAAATGCCAGCGGAAAAACTGCAATACAAGCGAGCATGGCCCAGTCGATGACCCACACATTTTTTACAGGGTCTTTCAATGGGCCAATGAAGAGCATAGCAATTACAATATGTGCAAATGCCAGCCAGTCATAACCATAGGCGAGCATGGGATATTTACCGTTGGTTTCTTTTAAAGCGTTGTAAACATCCTGCAGCCATGTTTGTGCAAAGACCGGCACCAGCGAAGGATGACTGAGCAACCAATGTAATTCTGTTTCCACGGGGAAAGCAGTAGCTCCGCTCAATACCAGCGCCAGCATAAAAAACACGATCATCAACCGGATTTTCGTTATCAATTTCATTACTCAGATTTTACTTATAACCAATCACTGATCATTTGTCACTGGTTTACCTTCTGTAAAGCTGCCTATGGCAGCAGTATACCAGGGATGGATTTCATACGACAAACGACCTGCTGCAACCGCTGGGTCTGTTTTTAGCAAAGCCTCCACTTCCTCCTGTGTGGCACAGTCAAAAATAAAAATGCCACGCCAGTTGCCATCATCTCCAAAAGGGCCGGCCACTTTTAGTTTGCCTTCATTGAACAACCGGGTGATATTGGCCATATGCCCTTCCTGAATATGCGCTGCAGTGGCTGAATCCTGGGTGTGGTTATTGCCTTTTACCAGCAGCACAAACCAATATTGTTTGATCTTGGTTTCCTGTTTTGTGGCGGGTTTAGCAGCTTTCGATTTATTTTGGGCAAAGCTTGAAAAATGAACAAGCAACAGGCAGGCCAGTAAAATGGTAAAATGTTTCATCTGCAAATATTTTTCTGTTTTCTAAAAACAGCTTTAAATGTACAACAAAATAAAAGCTACTGGTATAAGGATGTTATATTTGCGGCAGTAAAAAACGATTGCCGGGATAGAACACTGATGACACTGATTTAGCTGATAAGAACGGTTTTAATAAGTGTTGATCTGTTCAATCCGTTTCATCTGTGTTCCATCATATAACGTAATAAAAGTTCAATAAAGATATTCAGTACAAGAGTGATTATTTTCACTTTTTACTAAAAAGTAAAAATAACAAACACCTGTTGCCAATGAAGTTAAATAGTAATTCTGCGGCCGGGCACCCCGAAATAATCGGGATAAACAAAAAAACAAAATACTATGGCTGCCAAGACTGACAATTTTCAAAGTCCCGATTATTTTAATGTAGACGAGTTACTAACGGAAGAGCACAAACTTATCCGTGAAACGGTACGTGCTTATGTAAAGAAAGAAATTTCTCCCATCATTGAAGACTATGCCCAGCGGGCAGAATTCCCGGTGCAGATCGTAAAACAAATGGGTGAGTTGGGTTGCTTTGGCCCAACGGTACCGGAACAATATGGTGGCGGCGGGCTGGATTACATCAGCTACGGCCTTATGATGCAGGAGCTGGAAAGAGGCGACAGCGGCGTGAGGAGTACCGCTTCTGTGCAGGGCTCACTGGTGATGTTCCCGATTTATCAATATGGCAACGAAGCACAACGCAATAAATATTTACCCAAACTGGCCAGTGGTGAATGGCTGGGTTGTTTTGGATTAACAGAACCCAATCATGGAAGCGATCCATCCAGCATGTTGACCAACATTAAAGATGCAGGTGATCATGTGATTTTAAATGGCGCTAAAATGTGGATCAGCAATGCACCCTTTGCACAGGTGGCGGTAGTGTGGGCCAAAAATGAGCAGGACGAGATACAAGGTGTGATTGTTGAAAGGGGCATGGAAGGATTTACCACACCTACCACACATGGCAAATGGAGCTTAAGGGCCAGCGCTACCGGCGAACTGGTTTTTGACAATGTAAAAGTGCCGAAAGAAAATATTTTGCCCAACGTAAAAGGATTGAAAGGGCCATTAGGTTGCTTAACAAAAGCAAGATACGGAATTGCCTGGGGTGCTATTGGTGCTGCCATGGATTGCTATGATATTGCATTGAACTATGCAAAAGAAAGGGTACAGTTTGGCAGGCCGATCGCAGGCTTTCAATTGCAGCAGAAAAAACTGGCGGAGATGGTAACTGAAATTACCAAGGCGCAATTATTGAACTGGCGCCTGGGTGTATTGATGAGTGAGGGCAAGGTAACTCCACAGCAGGTGAGCATGGCAAAACGCAATGCCTGCGAAGTAGCTACCAATATTGCAAGGGATGCCAGGCAGATGCTCGGCGGCATGGGTATCACCGGCGAGTACCCCATTATGCGCCACATGATGAATTTAGAAAGCGTGATCACGTATGAAGGAACACATGATATTCACTTGCTGATAACGGGCATGGATGTTACAGGGCTCAATGCGTTTAAGTAACAGGAAAGTTATGAGTTATAAATTATGAGTTATGAGTGAAGGAAAGAGTATCATAAAGGATAAAAGTTTTCTTCTGGCAAAACGGATAATTAAACTTTATAAATATTTAACTGATGCTAAAAAAGAATTTGTAATTAGTAAGCAGTTATTAAGAAGTGGTACTGCAGTAGGGGCTTTGGTAAGGGAAGCACAGAACGCCGAAAGCAAAGCTGATTTTATTCATAAGCTTGGGATTGCACAAAAAGAATGCGATGAAACTTTGTATTGGCTCGAGCTTTTATTTGAATCAGACTATTTAGCCGAAAAAGAATTTATCAGCATTCAGAAAGAATCCGCTGATTTATTAAAAATGATAAGAAGTGCCATTATCACTACAAAATCAAAAAAGTAAAACACTCATAATTCATAACTCATAATTTATACTAAACCGAGACCATGAATATTAAGAACGTAAGTGTTATCGGCGCCGGCACAATGGGCAACGGCATTGCACATGTATTTGCACAAAGCGGCTTTGAAGTAACACTCATTGATGTAAACGCTGCACAGTTAGAAAAAGCCATTGCCACCATTGGCAAAAACTTCGACCGGCAAATTGCAAAGGGCAGCATTACGGAGGAGGTAAAAACAACCGCCTTATCAAATATCACCACAGTAACAGATGTTGCCGAAGGTGTAAAAAATGCACAGCTGGTTGTAGAGGCTGCCACCGAGAATGTTGACCTGAAATTAAAAATATTCATATCAATAGATGAAGCCGCACCTGCCGGCTGCATTCTTGCCACCAACACTTCTTCCATCAGTATCACAAAGATTGCAGCAGCTACCAAACGCCCTGAATCTGTGATCGGCATGCACTTTATGAACCCCGTTCCGGTAATGAAACTGGTAGAGATCATCAACGGCTATGCTACCACAAAAGAAGTAAGCAATACAATCGTTGAACTCAGCAAACAATTGGGCAAAGTACCCTGCGTGGTAAATGATTATCCCGGCTTTATTGCCAACCGCATTTTAATGCCCATGATCAATGAAGCCATTTACAGTTTGTATGAAGGCGTGGCTGCTGTTGAATCCATTGACACTGTTATGAAACTGGGCATGGCCCATCCAATGGGGCCGCTGCAACTGGCAGATTTTATCGGCCTGGATGTTTGCCTGAGTATTCTCAAGGTATTGCAGGATGGTTTTGGCAATCCAAAATACGCCCCCTGCCCACTGCTGGTGAACATGGTTACGGCTGGAAAGTTAGGAGTAAAAAGTGGCGAAGGTTTTTATGTGTATACCCCGGGAAATAAAGAATTGGTGGTGAGTAACTCATTTATGAAGTAATTTTAAGTACAGCATGTACCATAAAACATTTTGTTATGCCCGGTAAAAACGCAGCAATAGATACCTACATCTCCAAATCTGCCCACTTTGCACAACCCATCCTCCATCATTTAAGAGTACTCGTTCACAAAGCCTGCCCGGATGTAGAAGAAAAAATAAAATGGAGCATGCCTCATTTTGATTATAAAGGAGAAATGATGTGCAGTATGGCAGCTTTTAAACAACATGCCATTTTTGGGTTTTGGAAAGCTGCATTGATGAAAGACAAATCGCTGCTGGAAACAGCCCAGTCAGAAGTTGCCATGGGGCATTTGGGAAGAATTACTTCTTTAAAAGATTTGCCTCCGGATAAAAAGATTATTGCCTGGATAAAAGAAGCAATGGAGTTGAATGAGAATGGCATTAAACTTCCTCCCAAAGCAATATCAACAGAAAAGAAAGAAATCACCGCACCTGATTATTTTATAAAGGCACTTGCTAAGAACAAAAAGGCCAGGGTAACTTTTGAGGCATTAGCCTACTCCCATAAAAAAGAGTACATACAGTGGATCACCGAAGCAAAGACAGCCGAAACAAGAAATAAAAGAATGCTGCAGGCCATTGAAATGATGGCCGAAGGAAAAAGCCGCAACTGGAAATATGCAGCAACCAAATAGTTATTTTTTCTTTTTATCTACCAGCGCATAAGAATCATCCACCATTTTCAGCAATTGTTTGTTGCTTATCGTTCCGTCGGCGATCACCGTATTCCAGTGCTTCTTATTCATGTGATAGCCCGGCAACACCGCTTCCGGGTATTGTTCCCTTAGTTCAATGGCCAGCTCTGGATCGCATTTTACATTAAACTGCAATGGTTGTGTATCCAGGGGCAGCAACAAAAATACTTTACCATTTACTTTATATACGATCACTGTATCACCAAAAGGAAAACCTTCCGTAACGGAAGGTTTTCCTAAAACATATTCTCTTAATGACTCAATATCCATGAGTGTTGTTTTATCTTAAGATAGTCACATCCCCCCTTACCTGCAACACCCTTCCACTAAGCAATGTGTAATCTATCACATAATAGTAAGTAGCATCCGGCAATGAATGACCCCCAAATGTTCCTTTCCAGTCGTTGCGGTAGTTGGTTGATTCAAACACTTTACTGCCGTAACGGTTGAACACCTGCACCTTGATATTTTTCAAGCAATCATACTGGTCATAGATCATCCAGGTATCATTTACACCATCACCGTTAGGAGTGAAGGCATTCTTCACTTTGATACAGTATGGCAACACCGTAACAGTTACTTCATCTGATTTACTGCAACCTTCTGTATTGGTAACAGTAAGCGTATAGGTGGTAGTTTCCTGTGGCATTACAGAGATTGGTGATAAACTGCCTGGATTGTTCAGGTAGGTAGTTGGCGACCATACAAAACTGGCCGTATTGGTAACCACAGCAATTAACTGTGCGTCCTCTCCTTTTACAATCTGAACATTATTGCCTGCAAATACTGTTGGAGCTGCAGTTACAACAATCCTCACGGTATCTTTCAACGTACAGTTACCAAGTGTTGCAGTAAGTATATAATCTGTGGTAACACTTGGAGAAGCAAACGGGCTCACCAGTGTTGCATCATCCAGGCTGTTGGCATTATTCCAGCTAAAGGTTTGGGCATTGCTGATGGTATTCAGCTTTACACGACCGTTATCACAAATTATTGAGTCTGCCCTTCCTTGTATGAACAGGTCGAATGTAAAGCCAACTGCTGCAGGAGCAGTAGCTGTACAACCGTTAGCATCCTTTACCGTTACAGTGAAACTACCCTGACCGGTTGTAAAGCTGGTAGCCGACTGGAAGGTTGTACCATCTGTGCTGTAAGTGTATGTACCCGTACCTCCTGTTGCGCCGGCGGTAATCTGGCCATTTGGCAAATTACTGCAACTTGCATTGCTGGTAGTAGCCGTTGCCACCAATGCAGCAGGCTGACCAACTGTGATACTGGTATCTTTTGTACAACCATTGGCATCTTTAATACGAATTGCATAAGTACCTGCTGCCACAGTAAATGAATTACCTGGCTGGTAAGTAGTGCCTCCATCTATTGAATACTCATAAGGAACAGCACCTCCCGAAGGATTCATTACAATTGTTCCATCGGCACTGCCATTACATTTTGTTGACGTTACCACTGCTGTTGACACGATGGCTGCAGGTTGTGTAACCTGAATGCTGGTATCTTTTGTACAGCCATTGGCGTCTTTAATACGAATGGTAAATACTCCTGCTGCTACCGTAAATGAATTACCTGGCTGATAAGTAGTACCGCCATCTATTGAATATTCATAAGGAACAGCGCCACCGGCAGGATTAATCACAATCACTCCGTTAGTGCCCCCATTACAAGTTACAGCAGTCACTACAGAAGGCGTTTGTATTGGTGCCGGTTGCGTAACATCGATCGTGGTATCTTTTGTACAGCCATTCGCATCTTTTATACGAACAGTGTAGGTACCAGCTACTACCGTAAATGAATTACCTGGCTGATAAATAATGCCTCCATCAATTGAGTATTCATAAGGAACAGCTCCACCGGCAGGGTTCATTACAATACTTCCATTATTGCCACCATTACAACTTACAGCAGTTACTACGGAAGGAGTAATTATTGGAGCTGGCTGGCTAACATCCACTGTTGTATCTTTTGTACAACTATTCGCATCTTTGATACGAATCGTATAAGTACCTGCTGCTACTGTAAATGAATTACCGGGCTGATAAGTAGCGCCCCCATCCATTGAATACTCATAAGGAACAGCACCACCGGCAGGATTAATTACAATCGTTCCATTTGTGCCCCCATTACAGGTTACCGCAGTTATTACGGCCGGTGAAAGCAATGGTGCAGGTTGTGTAACATTCAGTGTGGTATCTTTTGTACAACCATTCGCATCTTTTATACGAATCGTATAAGTACCTGCAGCCACCGTAAATGAATTACCTGGCTGATAAGTAGTGCCGCCATCAATTGAATACTCATAAGGAACAGCACCACCGGCAGGATTAATTACAATCGTTCCATTAGCGCCTCCACTACAGGTTACAGCAGTAACTACTGATGGAGAAAGTATCGGATCTGGTTGAGTTACATCCAGGGTCGTATCTTTTGTGCAATTATTTGCATCTTTTACCCTGAAAGTATAAGTGCCTGCTGCCAGTGTAAATGAATTACCCGGCTGATAGGTAGTACCTCCATCAATTGAGTACTCATAAGGGATTGTACCTCCAGATGGGTTGATCACAATGGTTCCATTAGCACCTCCATTACAGGTCACCGGAGTAACTACTGAAGCTGAAAGTATTGGGTCTGGCTGAGTAACAACCAATGTGGTATCCTTTGTACAACCGTTCGCATCCCTTATTCTGACAGTATAAGTACCTGCAGCAACTATAAATAAATTGCCGGGCTGATAAGTAGTTCCGCCATCAATTGAATATTCATACGGTATAGTACCTCCCGATTGGTTAATAGTGATGATACCGGTTGCAGCCCCATTGCAGGTAGCAGGGGTTATAACCGCTGCTGTTACAAGCGCTGAAGGCTCAGTAATCTGGATCGTTGTATCCTTGGTACAGTTGGTGGCATCTTTAATAACAACATAATAAATACCTGCAGCTAAACTGAATGTATTACCTGTTTGATAGGTTGTGCCTCCGTCAACTGAATACTGGTAAGGACCAAAATTGCCAATGGTAGTAACAACGAGCCCTCCATTGCTACCACCGTTGCAGGTAGCCGGTGTAATGGCATAAGTCGCTTCAACAGGGCTGGTAGAATTGATAATGATCGTGGTGTCTCTTGTACAGTTATTGGCATCCTTTACCACTATATTATAAGCACCTGCAGCAAGGTTAATAAAGCTGCTGTCAGGTTGATAGGCTACTCCTCCATTGGAAGAATAAGTGTAAGGCGGCCTTCCGGCAGGAGTAATGATGATGCTTCCGTTTGACTGACCGCAATCTGCGTCTGTGATTGTCTAAGCTGCATTCAACGCTTCATTTCTTGTTACCCTGATGGTATCTGTAGAAGTAACTTCACCAGCCGGATTGTTGAACTGCTGGTACACTGTTTTTACAATGTAGGTAGTAACACCAACGGCCTGGAGTGTTGGGCAGATATTATTAAAGTTAACCTTCAGGTTGGCAGCATCTATTGTAGAGGTATCTCCAGTAACGATCAGGTTGCCACTGGTGTCATACAATTCTACCCTTTTGAAAAGTGTTGGTCCGCCTACAGGCACAAACCTCCAGCTTTCGTTCAGGCCAATTGCCCCCCATCGTGGATCAGAGGCCCTGCGGTTGGGAGCCATAATAGCTCTTGTTCGGGCAGAGTCCTGCATACCGATCATTGCCCTTCCATCATTCCAGGTGGTGCAAATTTGTTTGTCAAAAACAAATACTTCCACCATACCGGAACCCTCGTAAAGAACGATTTGGTGTGTATTATTGATGAGGTTATTACATGCCGTCTGGAATAGTGGCACTTTATAAAACTCAAAATCCATCTTCTGTTTGGCGCAATACCAGTGATATTGTATTTGATCTGCTGGTTAGGCGATGTAGTTAATCCCGGGTCAATATCATGGTAAGGGCCCATAATCAGTGCTTTGTCATACAAAGCACTTGGCAAATTCTGACCGGTTCCTGCGGTGGCAGATAGCCCACCTGCATTATTAAGAATGGCATAGTGACTAAAATTACCAGCTTCAGATACATCAAAGGAAAGGTATCCGTTTGTACTTGCAATCAATGAATTATAATTGGCACCATAAAACGGGAATGTAAAAGGAATATTAAGTACTCCTGTATATATGTCATCATTGCCAAGGTTTGTGGATGGGCCAATATCTTCAGGGCCTACGTAAGGCCTGAAGCAGTTACCCGGACCACTTAATGGATTGACAACATAATTATCGGTTGAACTGTGAATGTTAGGTATCACCGTGGTAAGACCAAAACAATTATCGCAGGTAATGGTAGTATCCTTTATACAACTTAACGAGAATGTTGCAGGTTGTGGCGGTGGAATAGTAATGCAGATATCAAAAGTGCCATTGTTGTTGTTTCCATTTTCCCAAACCCTTATCCATGCGGTGGTGCCGGGTACAAGACCAGTTGCATAGATCGTTGGCATGTTACCGTTAACACTATTATTATCATCGCAGGATACAAGTGAAAGGTTACCACAGGTGCCGGTATATAAGGCCATGCCGCCATCCGTCATCACACCCTCACGGGTGTCTACTATAATACCACCTTCCGCAGGTACTGTTACCTGGAACCAAATATCTCCACCCAGGTAATTGGCACAACCCGGAGCAGGTACTCCTACCGTGTTGATGGCACCTGCATTTGTAAATGTTTGATAGTTACAGGTAGCCCCTGGTATTAACGTAATCGCATTACAAGGATCATCATTTGAAGGGCCCGGAGGCGGTATAGTTACGCAGATACCAAAAGTACCATTGTTATTATTTCCATTTTCCCAGAACCTTACCCATATTGTATCACCAGGGTTTAATCCGCCGGCTGTTATTGAAGGCATCGTACCATTAGCACTGGCGTCATCATCACAGGCAAGTAAAGTAAGCCCGGAGCAGGTTCCTTTATATATAGCCATTCCTCCATCCGTCATTACACCAGTTTGTGAGTCGAAAACCAATGCCCCACCGGCAGGTACTACTGTTTTAAACCAAACATCAGCTCCAGAATAACCAGCACATCCCGGTGCAGGCACTCCGCTGGTTACAAATGCGCTTTCATTGGTAAATGTTTGGTAAGTACAGGTTGCAGCAGGTATTAATTCTATTGCATTGCATGGGTCGTCATTCACAGGGCCCGGCGGTGGCATCCGCACGCAGATACCGAATGTACCGGGATTGTCATTTCCGTATTCCCAGAATCTTACCCACAGGGTATCTCCCGGCGTTAATCCTCCAAGAGAAATAAAAGGCATCAGGCCATTGTTACTGGCATCATCATCACAATCCAATAGGGTAAGGTTATTACAGCTACCGCTGTAAACAGCCATCCCTCCATCTGTAATAACGCCAGTCTCTGAGTCAAATATCAAAGCGCCACCAGATGGTACTATTACTGAAAACCATACATCGCCGCCATTATAATTGGCACAACCTGGGTCTGCAAGGACCGGTGTACTGGTAGCATTTTCGGTGGTAAAGGTCTGGTAGGTACAGGTTGAATCCGGTATCAATACGGTGGCATTGCAAGGTTCATCATTTACGGGTGGTGGCGGAGGTATTGAAGCGCAAATACCAAAGGAACCATTATTGTCATTTCCATTTTCCCATACTCTTACCCAAAGTGTATCCCCCGGTGTTAAACCGCCCAGCGTTAGTTTAGGCATATCCCCGTTTGCACTATTATCGTCATCACAGCCAACTAAAGCTAAACCGCTGCAGTTCCCACTGTAAACAGCCATACCTCCATCTGCCATTACCCCTTCGTCGGTATCAAAAGTAATAGCGCCTCCGGCAGGAACCACTACTTTAAACCATACATCTCCCCCTGCGTAACCAGCACATCCCGGTGCCGGAACTCCTGTTGTACCAGTAGTATTCTCATTGGAAAAAGTCTGATAAGTACAGGTTGCAGCAACCGGTATTTCAACTGCATTGCAAGGGTCATCATTACCAGGTGGAGGTGGAGGTATACTGGCGCAAATACCAAATGTACCATTGTTGTTATTGCCGTTTTCCCAGAATCTTACCCATATTGTATCGCCGGGAGTTAAACCAGCTGCAGTAATCTTCGGCATATTGCCAGCCCCGGCATTGTCATCGCAGCTAACCAGGGTTAACCCGGTACAACTACCGCTGTAAATCGCCATCCCTCCATCTGTTAATACATCAGCCTCCGAGTCGAAATTAATCGCCCCTCCAGCAGGCACCACCACTTTAAACCAAATATCAGAGCCTGAGTAACCAGCACAACCAGGCGCTGGTATACCAGCAGTACCGCTTGCATTTTCATTAGTAAAAGTTTGATACGTGCATGTAGCATTTACAGGCAACTCTATTGCTTCACAAGGATTATCGTTTGCAGGTGGTGGCGGCGGTATCCTTACACAAATACCAAAGGTTCCGTTATTGTCATTGTCATATTCCCACATTCTTACCCAGATAGTATCTCCGGGAGTTAATCCACCTGCGTTTATCAGCGACATAGCTCCATTCGGGCTATCGTCATCATCACACTCAATTAAGTTAAGCGCTGCACAGCTTCCTCTGTAAATTGCCATTCCCCCGTCTAAAATTACTCCCGTTTGTGAATCAAAAATCAAAGCGCCACCAGCAGGCACCACTACTTTAAACCAAACATCAGCACCTAAATAGTTAGCACAGCCTGGTGCTGTAACGCCTGCAGTAGCGGTGGCATTCTCGTTGGTAAATGTTTGATAAGTGCATACCTGGTTAGGTATTAATTCAATAGCATTGCAGGGATCATCGTTTGCTGGTGCAGGAGGTGGAATGGTAGCACAAATACCAAATGTTCCGTTATTATTATTACCATTTTCCCATACTCTTACCCACACCGTATCGCCGGGTGTTAAACCCCCAATAGTAAGTTTGGGCATATTGCCATTTGCACTATTATCATCATCACAATTAATAAGACTGAGGTTATCGCAGACACCACTGTAAACTGCCATACCACCATCGGTCATTATGCCTTCATCAGTATCGAAAGTTATCGCCCCACCTGCAGGCACTACCGATTTAAACCATACATCAGCCCCCAGATAGTTGGCACAGCCCGGGTCAGGAACACCTGCAGATGCAAGCGCATCGGTATTTGTAAATGTTTGATAGGTACAGTTTGCATTTACCGTTAATTCAATTGCTGTACAAGGGCCATCGTTCGCCGGAGGTGGTGGTGGCAAGGTTACACAAATACCAAAATTACCGTTGTTATTATTTCCATTCTCCCAAACCCTTATCCATACCGTATCACCTGGGATCAAACTTCCAACTATCAGTTTGGGCATGTTTCCATTTGCACTGCTATTGTCGTCACAATCAATAAAATTAAGTGCTGTACAGTTAGTTCCGTTATAAACAGCCATTCCTCCATCTAAAATATCCCCTTCCTGGGTATCAAAAATCAAAGCGCCAATTGGAGGCACCACTACTTTAAACCAAACATCGCCACCCAGGAAACCAGCACAAACAGGTGCTGGTACACTTGTAGAGTTAGATGCACTTGCATTGGTAAATGTTTGATAAGTACAGGTAGCGCCGGGAGTTAATTCTGTAGCTGTACATGGCTCATCATTTACAGGCGCAGGAACAGGAACTGTTACGCAAATACCAAATGTTCCCTTTGGAGTGCCATTTTTCGACCACACCCTTGCATACACCGTACTACCTGGAGTAAGTCCTGTTACAGTTACTTTAGGCATATTGGGATTGGTGCTGCTATTGTCATCACAGGAACTAGGCACCAATGATATAGCAAGACAGGTACTACCACGGTAAATAGCCATAGCACCATCAGTCATGCCACCTTCCTGTGTATCAAAAGTAAGGGCTCCGCCCGCAGGAACTGTTACTTTAAACCAAACATCCCCTGAACTTGCGGCTACATAGCCCCCGCAGGCAGGTACCGATACGCCGGTACTTCCGGTAGCATTGGCATTGGTAAAAGTTTGATAAACACAGGTTGCCCCCGGCGTTATTACAATAGCCTGGCAGGCATTATCGTTGGCAGGTACCTGGGCCAGCGAAACTGTTGTAATTGCAGAAAAGACCAGCAGCATTGAAAAATACTTAGCCGCTTTACCTGCAATGGTTGCAGACAATATTTTTGAATTGGTAACTTAAAAATCATGACAAAGGAATTATTAGCAGTAATTAATAGAAGGTTATATTAAATTGTATTTACAGAAATTTATCCGGGTACTGTGATTATTTTTTCAGATCAAAACGAAGCCCGATTTCATGGGCATTGTTTCCGGTATTGTAATCGGAAAAAGGCTCATTATAATAATCATAAGCATAGGTAAGACTGATCTTGTCTAATAGTTTGAACCCAGCCTGCAAACTCCAGAAGTGCCGCATCCTCCAGCTAAGTGTCCACCAGATTTTGTCCTGGTAATCTACTTTACAACCCAGGTCAAGTTCTGTAGGCGCATTGGTAATAACCCTTACCATCACATGAGGAATCAGGTGTGTGCCGCCGCCTGTTTCAAAAAAGTAATTGGCAGTAAAATTATAATGGCGGTAAAGTTTTGCTCTTTCTGTTGCATTGGGTACATCGTTAAAAGCCAGTTTGGATTGTATCAACTGGCTAACGGCTGCACCGGCACTGAATTTACCATCACTATAATATACACCGGCACCGGCATCTAATTTAAAAGAAGCATTGTTTCCTGCAAGTACCAGGTCACTGCCCAGTGCATCAGTCAGTTTTGCTTTGTCAATTGAATATTGTAACCCTCTTAATTCAATGCCCAAGCCAAGTTTGGATTTAGTACCGGTTTTTACATGGTAAGAATAAGCAGCCTGTAAACCTGTTCTGCTGGTAGGGCCTGTAACATCCCTGTATAAATAACCTGCAAAACCTGAGCTTTTCTTTTCCCACATGGCATCGCCATACACCATAAATGTTTTAGGATTTCCAGGAAATGCAGACCACATGCTCCTGTAAGTGGTGCCAATTACGCCATGGCCTGTAAACCCTGCCGCAGCAGGATTATACATTGAATTGTGCTGTTGAAAAATAGAAGTAAAGTGAAGTTGCTGTGCTTCTGCTTGTTTATTTACGACAATAAATAACGCAAGAGAAAGTAAAAGTTTTCTCATAATCTTGTTTGGTATTAAAATAAGCTGTTATCGTAATGGGCGTTTAAAAGTAGTATAAAATTTTGAATAAAATTCAATGAGAGAAAAAAGTGAGCCCTGATTTTAGATGATACTACGATTTTACAAAATCCACCCCCTGCATTTCCTTCAGTTTGTAAACCACTTCCACTACCCGGTTATTGGGAATACCGGTATTGATTACACAAAATAACTGCATATCCTGGCTGATGATACTGCAATTGTATTGCTTAAGTACCATCATAATATCATTCATACGGGTGTAATCGAATTGTATCCTGTAACAAACCTCTATTTGTTTTTGAACCACCGGTATTACCTGTAAAGCGAGTGAGGTAACCGTTTTATAGGCATTGATCAACCCCGGAACGCCCAATAAAGTACCACCAAAATAACGAACCACTATTACAGCGGTATTGGTAATCTGCCTGCTGTCTATCTGCCCCAGTATGGGCCGTCCTGCCGAACCCGAAGGCTCACCATCATCGCTTACCCTGAAATTATTGCCATCGGTACCGATCCGGTAGGCGAAACAATGATGCACCGCTTTAGGATGCTCCTTCTTTAACTCCTGCAAATGCTTTTTGAAATCATCTGCAGACTCAACCGGGTAGCTGTAAGCAATAAACTTGCTTCCTCTGTCTTTAAACTCTGCCATACCGGGTTTATCAATGGTATGATAAAATGTCTTTTCGGTTGATGCTTCAGGTTTACTCATTAATTATTTAAAGGGAGTGATTTATAATACTGGATACTGTCAGAAAGCAAAGATTCACTACGTATATGGGATTGTTTGCATAAAACAGGGGCAGGTACACCATCTTCAATAACAAGCTGGCCGTTGGTAATCACCCTCGCTTCATCCCAGCAACCTCCATCTATAAAAGACTGCAATAGTTTGGAACCACCTTCCACCAGTACACTCTGAATTTTCATTTGATATAATTGGTCCAGTACCTGGCTGATAACATCCGTTGCTGTATTTATTCTCCGGTATATAACAGTACCGCTTTCTTCCTGCCTGAGACTGTTGAAGACGATTGTTTTTCCTCCACCCGATAATAACTGGTGAGTGGAAGGAATTTTCAACGTTTTATCAATTACAATCCTTACCGGGTTTTTCCCCTGCCAGTAACGGTTGGTAAGCGATGGATCATCATACAGTGCTGTATTGGTTCCCACCATGATGGAAGCTTCTTCACTCCGCCATTGGTGAACAAGCCGGTTGGTAAACTCATTACTGATCAACACCCTCGAAAGATCAGCATTGGCAATTTGCAGATTGCTGCTTTGCGCCCACTTTAAAATGATATAAGGCCGCCCCTTTTCATGATAAGTAATAAAACGCCGGTTGATTTCTTTTGCTTGCTGCTCCAATATCCCAACCATCACTTCAACCCCTGCTGTTTTTAATATTGCAATGCCTTTTCCATTCACTTCTTTGTAGCTGTCACGGCAACCGATTACCAGCCTCGGTATTTTATGGGCAACGATCAGGTCTGCACAGGGCGGTGTTTTGCCAAAATGAGCACAGGGTTCCAACGAAACATACAAAGTGCTGTTTTTAATGAGTGTTTTATTCTCATTACTTACACTGTTGATACAATTTACTTCTGCATGTGCCCGGCCATATTGCTGGTGATAACCCTCTCCAATAATGATATCATCATGCACTAACACAGAACCCACCATTGGATTGGGCGCTACATTGCCTGCCCCAAGCTTTGCCAGCTGCAGGCAACGTTGCATATATGTTTCATCCTTTGTCAAAGCTCCAAAAATAAGGATTGATAAGGGGCATTGCAAAATTGTTATCCATAAACAGCGGCAAAATAAATTAAGTTTGCTTCAATGACAGTGCAAGAATATTACCGCCAATACCTGCAGCAGTTGCAAACCATTTACAGTCTGGATGAATCAACCATCATTGCAGGCTGGGTATTTGATAACAAGGCTGCAATTAAAAGAATGGATATCTTAAGATCGCCTGAGCAGGTATTGGCTGCAACTCTGCAAGCAGCATTGGAAGAAGCATTGCAACAGTTGCTGCTACACAAACCTGTGCAATATGTTATTGGCGAAACATGGTTTTATAATTTGAAAATAACAGTGAATGAACATGTGCTGATACCAAGACCGGAAACAGAAGAACTGGTGAAATGGATCATTGATGAACATGCATCGGGCAAAGAAAAATTATCTGTACTGGATATTGGTACCGGCAGCGGTTGCATTCCCATTGCTCTGAAAAAACACTTGCCGAATTTTGATATTACAGCGATTGATATCAGCCCTGATGCCCTGGCAACAGCCAAACAAAATGCCATCATCAATAATACCCCTGTTGATTTTTTGCAAATTGATTTTTTAAATGAAAGTATATGGCCGCAATTACCGGCATTTGATATTATCGTAAGCAACCCACCCTATATACCACTCAACGAAAAAGAAAGGCTGGATAAAAATGTAACTGCCCACGAACCACATACCGCCTTATTTGTTCCTGATCATTCGCCGCAATTGTTCTACGAAAAAATTGCTTTGTTTGCACAAACACATTTAAAAACTGGTGGGAAAATTTATGTGGAAACGCACGAGGATTATGCAACAGTAACCGCCGGTATCTTTTTAAAAGAATACCAGCAGGTGGAAATTAAAAAAGATATTTTTGAAAAGAACAGGATGGTAAAAGCTAGTCAGTTCCTGAAACGGTAGCAGAAGTAGTAGCCCCCAAATGCCTTGCGATCTTCATTACTTTCACTACTTCGCCCCACTGAGCAGAGGAATCGGCATTAATTACAACAGATGGCTTGATACTGTCACCTTCGTTAATGTATTTTTTTAGTGCCGATTCAAGGGAATCGGGGAATATTTTTTTTGCACCGATATAAAAATTTCTTTCTTTATCAACACTCACCACTACCGTCTGCTTGGATTTGGTATCGCTCTTGGCCCTCGGTGTGCTCACCTTCACCACATTGGGATTTGCCAGTGTGGAGATCATCAAAAAAAACATGAGGAGTATAAATAAAATATCATTGAGTGGACCGGTATCCACTTCATCATGACTTTCTCTTAATTTATTTCTTTTTAAACCCATTTTGAACGACGAATTGTGATTGATGAATAACGAATGAAAGAATTTCTTGCCGTGAGTGATCAGTAATTCAAGGTTCGTATTCGTAATTTTATCTTGTTGGTTCCTGCAAAATATCAATGAATTCACTGCTGGCTGCTTCCATCCTGTTGGCGGTTCTGTTGATCTGTGTATCCAGATAACTGTAACCAAGATAGGCCAGCATACCAATGATTAACCCACTGGCAGAAGTAATCAGTTTGATATACATCGCATCAGCAATCTGGCTTACTGTAGGGCTGCTGATGGTAGCAAATTCTTTCAGTAACAACACCAAACCCACGATGGTTCCTACAAATCCAAACAACGGTGCTATACGGGAAATCACAGATAAAATCGAGAGGTTCTTTTCCATTTTATACATTTCCAATTTGCCCACATTGTCCATGCTTTTTTCAATGGCATCAATGGGTTTTCCGATCCTTTGCAAGCCTTTATCGATCATCCGTCCTACAGGATTGTCTGTATTTTTTGCCAGGCTCCTTGCAGCAGTTACGTTGCCATTCACTACATGGTCACGGATAATGCTCATGAAATTATCCTCTATCTTACTTGCTTTCTTCACTGCCAGCAAACGCTCAATAAAAAAGAAAACCGCCAATGCAAAGAGGATTCCCAACGGGATCATCAGCGGGCCGCCTTTACCAAGCAGGCTCCATACGGATTCTACTTTCCCGGTTATTTCTGTTGACTTGGTAAGGGTATCTACCTGTAATAAGATATCAAACATGGATTTACTGATTTAAGACAAAAGTAATTGTTTCTGTTTTTTATTTTGCTATAATTATGCCAATGCTTTGCAGCATGTATTTCCAACAGCAAAACAAGGTTATTTGCTGCGTAAAATATTGTTAAAGAAGTTTCTTTCAAAACAAAAGCCGGATGTTGATCCGGCTTCGATAAGTTGATATTTTAAAGTCTTATTTCTTGTCACCCATCTGCTGCATCGCCATTATCTGGCGCATGGTTTTTCCATGCCTTCGCTGCTGCCATCCAAAAAGATCACATTTCCTTTTCCATATTCAGCAAAGTTCTTGATAGCTTCCGTCCACATGCTGAACAAGATCACATTGGTATCAAGATTGGCCTGTTTCATTTGCTCTGCAGCCTGGCTCATACCCTTGGCCACCTCTTCACGGAACAATGCCACACCCTGTCCTCTCAATTGCGCTGCCTGTCTTTCAGCTTCTGCTGCAATCTTGATTGAATTACCTTCTGCTTCGGCTGCTTTTGTCTTGGTAATCAGCAAAGCCTGCCCTTCATTTTCTGCTGCAGCTTTTAGGTTATTTGATGCCACCACCTTGCTCATACTTTCTATGATGGCCTGGTCAAAAGTTATATCGTTGATCTGCAGATCCTGCAAATGATAGCCCCAGCTTTCCAGTTGTATGTCCACCTGCTCTTTTACATTTTCTACAATGTCCCTTCTTACATTTAATACTTCTGCCTGCTTTTTGGTAGCAACAAAAGCTCGGATACTTCCTTCTACGGTACGTATCAAAGCCTGCATCAGGTCTTTATCGCTGATGAATTTGAAAGCCACATTTTTAATGGTCTCTTCATCCACATTTAATACTGAATACAACAACATGGATTTGAAATAGACATTCGCCTGGTCAACAGTGACAGCCTGGAATTCCAGCTCCACCGAACGGTTTTGAATGCTTACTCTCTTGTAGATCTGGTCCAAAAAAGGCACTTTGAAATTTAGCCCCGGTCTTTTTATGCTGTGGTATTTTCCCAAACGGGTTACCACGCCGATTGTACCCTGGTTAATGGTGAATAAGCCCCCGGCTATCACCAATACAATTGGTATCAACCACCAATAGTCTTTTAATATTTCTGGCATCGTTTTAAATTTAAAATGAAGGTATATGTTTTTGAACTATCAATCAGAAAGTATTGGTAAAACAGTTTGCAGAACCTATCTTAACTCCGCTCCTCCCAGATCATACCTAAATGTACAATCGTTTCTGCCGCCTTTGCCATATCCTTTGTACCAATCCATTCTAATTTGCTGTGAATGTTCTGCATGCCGGTAAAAATATTGGGGCAGGGCATTCCTATATAGCTGAACCGACTGCCGTCTGTACCGCCACGAACACTTTCCTTCTTTACGGCTAAGCCGGCCCGTTGGATGGCTTCTTCTGCATAAGCCACTACCTGTGGGTGTTTGTCAAGTACTTTTTTCATATTGCGGTATTGTTCGGCAGCTACATACTCCATGGCAGCACCGGGGAATTTTGTAACAACGGCCTCCGCAATTTTCTTCAACCGGTCATGATGCAATTGCAAACCAGCATCCTCAAAATCCCTTACAATAAATTGTATACTGGCTTTTTCTGCAATTCCATTTACCGCAACGGGGTGAACAAAACCCTGTTTACCTTCGGTTGTTTCGGGGCTCCATTCAGTTTTTGGCAATGCATCCAGTACAGCACCGGCGATCTTTAATGCATTCACCATTTTATCTTTTGCATAACCGGGGTGAACAATCACTCCGTGGATAGTGATCGTTGCGCTATCTGCACTGAATGTTTCATCTTCCAGGCATCCTGCTTCACCTCCATCCAATGTATAACCAAATGTTGCTCCCAGTTTTTGCATGTCCACTTTTGCAGTGCCCTGCCCTACCTCTTCATCAGGTGTAAATAAAATTTTAATATCCCCATGCTTTACAGCAGGGTTTTGCATAAAGAACAAAGCCGCTTCCATAATGGCAGCTACGCCGCTTTTGTCATCTGCACCCAGCAAGGTCAATCCGCTGGCAGTGATTACACCACTGTTTAAATGTTGTTTCAAATAAGGTGAATCACTCATCCTCAGCACCTGTGTAATATCATCCGGCAACACGATGTCATTGCCATCATAATAGCGGTGGTGAATGGGCTTTACATTGTAACCGCTGCAATCCGGCGCTGTATCCACATGACTGCAAAAACAGATGGCCGGAACATTTTTCTTATCAGTATTAGAAGGAATGCTGGCATACACATAACCATAGGCATCTGCACTGGCATCCATAATACCCATGCCCAGCAGTTCCCTTTGCAATAATTTGCACAGGTCTTTTTGCTTTTCCGTGGTGGGGTGTACTGTACTGTTAGGATCGCTTTGTGTATCAATCTGTACATAACGCATTAAGCGTTCGGCTGCAGTGTCGGGGCTTATGTAAATCATTTGGTGAATGGTGAATGGTTAATATGTATCTTTAGAATGGATGCAATATTACAGAAATTACGGGTTGTTTGGTAAACAGCGTCGGCAATGATCAATCGTGAATTGTCAATCATGAACAGGAGATTGTAGAAAGCATGCAACATTAGTTATGTCAAGTGTTTAATTCAATAAAAAACGGCCTGCATTTGCAAGCCGCTTACTATTTTAAACCTATTGGTCCCGAATAAGCCATTGAAGATTGACGATTCGCTATTGACCATTCACCATTCACTCCCTACACTATCTCCACCAGTTCAATATCAAACACCAGTTCTTCACCAGCCAAAAAATGGTTGGCATCCAGTATGATTACTTCCTCTTTAATATCAACCACCACCACAGGAAAAGGCTGCCCCTGCTGATTGCTCAGTGTAAGCTGCATACCCGCTTCCAGTTTCATATCATCTGGTACATTTTCTTTAGGGAATTCAATAATCGCTGCAGGATCTTTTTCACCATAAGCATCCAGCGCCGGGATGTTGATAGTTTTCTTTTCCCCTACATTCATTCCGGGCATTGCAGCATCAAACCCCTTGATCATCTGTCCTGCACCTACGGTGAATTCCAAAGGTTCCCTGCCTGCAGAAGAATCAAACTGCTCACCAGATGTTAATTTACCGGTGTAATGTACCCTCACTGTGTCACCACTTTTTACTTGTGCCATGTTGTTAATTTTTTATCCCGACTGGCGGGACATTTTGTTAATTATTTTGTTACCAGCCGAAGTTCTTTTATCAGCCACATTGGCGTCGCACACTTGTACAGGATCAATTCTATTCTGCAATAAAAGAGAAAGCGAAAAGCAGGACCACAAATGGCTGGCAAGTTAAAAATTAAATTCTACACAGCCGAATTAAAATGTTTTCTTGAACTTTACCCCATGAAGGAAAAAATCTCATTATTTATATTTGCTCTTGTATCATACTGCATCGCCGCAGCCTCACAACCCGGTAACCCGCCCGTTATCACCGGTGCCGAAAGAATTGCTGTATACCTGCCCTTAATAAAAAACAAATCCATCGCCGTATTTGCCAACCAGACAAGCATGGTAAAAAACACCCACCTGGTGGATACCCTTATAAAAAGCGGCATCAACGTAATTAAAATATTTGGCCCCGA
Source organism: Chitinophagaceae bacterium (assembly GCA_016722465.1). Taxonomy (GTDB): domain Bacteria; phylum Bacteroidota; class Bacteroidia; order Chitinophagales; family Chitinophagaceae; genus Ferruginibacter. Next base: position 554,335 of record JADKJC010000001.1, read on the forward strand.
ACATGGATTTCGTGGTACAGCCGATGCAGGCGAACATGTAGAAAATGGCCTGGACAAGAAAACAGGATTGCCGGTGATCAGTTTATATGGTGATCATAAAAAACCAACCACTGCTGATTTGCAGGATGTGGATATATTGATATTTGACATACAGGATGTGGGTGTACGTTTTTATACCTTCATTTCATCTTTAGAATATTGCCTGGAAGCCTGCCTGGAAAATCGAAAGCCCTTATTGATACTTGACCGGCCAAATCCAAACGGCTTTTATATAGATGGCCCCGTGCTGGACAAAAAATTTAACAGCTTTGTGGGCATGCAGGCCATCCCTATTGTATATGGAATGACGATCGGAGAATATGCCCTCATGCTGGCAGGAGAAAAATGGTTATCAACCAAAGCAAATGAAATCAATGCTTATAATGTAACCACAAAACCAACGGTTGACACTCCTTTTCATGTGCAGGTGATCAAATGCAAAAATTATGATCACAATACAAAATATGTGTTGCCGGTAAACCCATCGCCTAATTTAAAAGAGATGCAGAGTATTTATCTTTATCCTTCTACCTGCTTTTTTGAAGGCACGGTAATGAGTGAGGGCCGTGGTACTGATAAACCATTTCAGGTTTTTGGTCATCCTTCATTACCAAAAAATCTATATTCCTTCACCCCCAAACCAAATGAAGGTGCAAAAAGCAGTAAGTGCTTTAATCAACTCTGCCATGGATGGAATGAAAGCGGATCTGTTGAGGGGGTATTAAAAAAACTGGATGGTAAAATTCAATTGAAATATTTGCTGCAAGCCTACAAATTATTTCCGGGGAAAGACAGTTTCTTTTTAAAAAATAATTTCTTTAACAAGCTGGCGGGTAACGATGTGCTGATGGCGCAAATCAAATTCGGAAAAACGGAAGCACAAATCAGGAAAAGCTGGGAACCTGCATTGAACAATTTCAAAAAGATCAGGAAAAAATATTTGATGTATTGAACTTTATCTTTTGCTTCCCAGGCTGCTTTTAGTGCATCGCTCTTTACTTTACAAAAACAATCTGCTCTTCTTTCAGCAAGGGCATTTTTTTAAACCTCAAAATAATATTAGCAACTGTTGCTACATCTTTCTGGCAATAAGTAACAATCCGTTCTAAATTATTTTCCTTCCAGTACACTTCACCCACCTGGCTCCCGTCAATATCATCTTTTGGTGAAGGCACATCCAGTGTAGCAGCCAGTAATTTCAAAGAAGTATAATGCTTGTAATCTCCAAAGCGCCAGTACTGGAAAGTATCTACCATATTGGTTTCCCATGGCTTCATGTTTTGAAAATTGAGATAATCCGGGATAGATAGCCCATTGATTACTAACCTACGGCAGAGAAAAGGAATATCAAATTCTTTTATGTTGTGCCCGGTAAAACTCCATTTATTATTAACTGATTCAAGCTGGTTTACCGTGCTGATAAAATTTTCCAGTAGTTCCTTTTCATTATGCCCATAAACTGACTTTACCCTCAGCACATGTTCATTACCCTGCTTTTTAAAATACGCCATACTGATGCAGATCACTTTCGCAAACTCGGCCATAATGCCTGCCCGCTGCGGATAATATTCATCTGCCATTACAGTTTCCGGCAGAGAATATTTTACTTTTTCTTCCCATAATTTTTGCCAGTCGGCATGAAGTGATGCAAAATCTTTTTGCTGAGATACGGTTTCAATATCAATGATGAGAAAATTCTCTAATGGCATTTTGGCGATCATACTGTTGGTTGTTTTTCTAAAAATAAAGGATTGCGGTAAATGCAATCCTTCTGTAAGAAATATTTTATCCCCAATAACCAAGCTTAGTGCCCTTGCGCCGGTTACTCGCTCTAAAAAGTGATTCCAAGAAATATCTGTATCGATTGATTTCTCCAGGTCTGCCGGTCATCAACCGCATTGATATTGGTTAACCCGTATTTATACCTGGCGCCTAAATTGATCAATGGTAATTGTATCCACAAACCTCCAATGGCACTCCAGTCGCTGTTCTTATAAATATTTCCAGCGGTCTGCAGGCTGTCAACTGTTTGCTTAAGCATAGCGCCATAAGCAGGGCCAAACTGTAATTTTACATGCTTACTTACTCCTACATTTACATTCAGTAGTAAAGGGATTTCGAGGTAATTCAATTTTGCATTTTTCTGGCCACCACCTCTGAAAAGATCATCATAAATAACCGTAGCATCATTGCTGAACTCTGATGATGATTGCACAAAATTCACCTCGGGCTGCAAACCAAAACGGTTGCTGAAATTAAACTGCAGAAAACCACCTACCTGGTAATTGTAATTAAACCCAGCCTTGTAAGACTGGCCCGTAATTTTATTTACATTCACACCCCCCTTGGCCCCAAAGCGAAAAAAACGTTCGCTATCGAATTGCTCAAATTTCTTTTGCTGTGCAAATATTGGCATACCTGTAAGCAGGAGGGCAACGGAAAAAATACTTTTTAATACCATATAAACTTTTGAATGACAGTTGCCAAAATTATACCAATAAGCCTGTCATCAAAAAAATATGTATTCTTTATCTTCTTCTCCAATGACCGGGTTTCCAAAACCATCCACGGCGTTTTTGTTTCCAGTGTCCCGGAACCCACATTGCCCCAAAACGGGAAGGCACTACCCAATAACCATTTGTATATTGATAACGGCCATTGCGCCATATCCATTCCCCATCAATCCAGGTATGTTTTCGTGAAGGAGGGATTGGCCTGGCAAATGCAGGCGCTGCAGGCCTGATTGTTACATAAACCTGTGCCTCGGTGGTACATGACAGGCTGAATGCAATAACAAAGAGAGCAAGTAATTTTAAGCCAGAAGTTCGCATAATATCTATTTTACGGGATACGACTGGTAAACTGACAGACGGTTTAACCTGTATCCTTTGCTGCAGGGGTTGCCTAAATTTTTATTTTGTAAGTTTCCTGTTAAAGGCATATTATTTGTTTCATTCACAACACAGGTCGCACTATATTTAGGGTTGTATTTAATCAATTAAAAAATAAGTATGAAAAAAATTATGATCATTTGCTCACTTTTTCTTTTTGCCGCTGTTACCCATGCGCAGGAAGCCGCAAAGGTTGAATTGACCAAAGAGAAAAAAGCGGAATTGAAAAAAATGAAAGAAGAACACCTTACTGCTTCTTTTACCGATGCCGGCCTTACTGAGGAGCAAATTGCACAGGCCAGGGCTACCATTGAAGGCGCCATGCAAAAAAGCAATGAACTGAAAGCTGACAAAACCATCACCGGTGAAGAAAAAGAACTGAAAAAAAAAGCGATCAACGAAGAGAAGAATTCAAAGCTTAAAGAAATAATGGGCGACAAGTTCAAACCATGGAACGAGATCCGTAAAAAACAAAAAGCTGCAGAAGAAGCATTTGCTTCCAAAGCATCTTAAGGCACAATCAAACCACATTATTAAGAGGCTAACCAAGACTTTTTTTTGAGAAAAATTATTGGTATGGTAGCACGGCACCCGGTGAATCTGAATGCTATGGCATAAAAATTTCATGTGAGCAGACCTGCCATTTTAAAGCACATTAAAATTTTAACCGAATGTAGCCTCATCAAGATCAAACAACAGGGCCGTGAAAGTTATTGTGAAGCAAAGCTGGACAAGCTGAATGAAGTATCTCATTGGATAGAGCAATACTGCCGGTTCTGGGAGCAGAAACCAGATGCAGTGGAAAAATACTTAGAAGAAATACAACAATCAAAAGCCGCCGAAGCTGTAGTGAACAAAAGAAGGCGGGTTTAAAAAGTATATAATACTAAAATTTTATTGCCCGATAAAATAATTTCATGACCAACACAGCATCATCTACGGAAGACAGGGAGCTTAGAATTTCCCGTCTGCTGAATGCCCCAATTGCGGCAACAACTTAAAAGAAACAACCTGCCAAGGGTAACTACCTATTTAAATTTCCCCGGGAAAACTGAGGAAGTGTTTTATTTTTACAAGGCTGTTTTCAATGGTGAGTTCACCGGCGTTATCCTGAGGCGTTTTGGAGAAATTGAAATGCCGGCAGAAATTCCGCCACTGGATGAAGCTACCAAAAAACTGATCATACATGCAGAACTCACAAACATAGGAGGGCATGTATTAATGGCTACCGACTCTCCCGAAAGTATGGACTTTAAAATCGAGCAAGGAAATAATATGCACATCAATGTAGAACCGGAAACAAAGGAAGAAACCAAAAGGCTATTTGATGCACTGTCAGAGGGTGGAAATGTCACCATGCCACTGGCCGAAATATTCTGGGGTGCATACTTTGGTACTTTCACCGATAAGTATGGTATCAACTGGATGTTTAATTATTTATCACCAAAAAACTAATTTCAATGATGCAGAACAACAGCTTTACTATCGAAAGGACATACCATGCACCGGTAGAAAAAGTATGGCATGCCATTACCAATAAAGATGCCATGAAACAATGGTATTTTGACCTGGCAGATTTTAAGCCGGAAATTGGTTTTGAATTCCAGTTTTACGGGCAGGGAAAGGAAGGCGAACCATACCTGCACCTTTGCAAAATAACCGAAGTCATCAAAGAAAAGAAACTTACTTACAGCTGGCGCTATGAGGGGTATGATGGCATCTCCTTTGTAAGTTTTGAATTATCCGCATCAGGCGATACAACAACACTGAAACTGACACATGAAGGATTGGAAACTTTCCCGGTAACTGCAAACAATGCTTTTGCAAAACAAAACTTTGCAGAAGGATGGACATATCTGATTGGAACGGGATTGGCAAAATTTATTGACGGGTAATTCTTTTTAAACCACTACTACGCTAAGGCACAAAGGAAGACTACCTCAGGACATTCTGTTTTTCATTTTCGGCACTTCTTCAATTAAACAGTGGTTGTAAAATGAAAATTCTCATATAGTCGAAATATAAAAATACTCCGGCTTTATGAGAAAAATCTGAACACAAAATTACATAGTGCTAACTTCCTCCTTCTGATGAGCTTCAGTTGCGAATATGATTTTTATCAGCATCGGTAAAAAGTGGAAACAATCCTTTGGGTTATTCCAGGATTGGCTTATTGTGTGGCAATGGAGGTTTCACCAAAACGCTGGCGATTGCTACCCGTTGCGGGCAGGATGCAGATTGCAATCCATCAGTGCCGGTGGCATATTGGGAACGGTGGTAGGCTACAACAAGATACCGGCCTATTGGAAAATGGGTTTAAAGGAAGCAGAGAATATAGATTTTATACACTTCCATGAGCCTGGAAGATATGTATACTATCGGGCCTAAACTGGCATTGCAAAACATGGAAAGCAATGGTGGAAAATTAACTACTGATAAAGTAACCATCAAAACACAAGCCCCCCAATTTTACCTGGGGGGCTTAACACATACTATAATTAACAAACATACTTCTTCGCCTTCCATTGCCTTGCTTCGGCAAGCTCAGCATGACAATGGAAAGCGAAATATCCTAATCCGGTTTTTTACCGTCTAAAAAAGTATTGATGGTGCTTATTTCAGCCTGGTTGTTCTCGTCGCTTTTTACCGTGTAGTTGCTGTAAAAACTTTCTACATCGGCCAGTGAATTGTGCAATTCCATATTGCGGCGAAGGTAAGCTGGCACCTGTTCAAACTCGTTGTTAGGGTCGGCTGCGTTAATATTGAATGACAAATTACGCAGCTTGGTGATCCTATCGGCAGCCCGGCGCCTTAATTCTTCCGCTTCGTCCTGCAGCGCAGGCTCCTCAACGGACGACATTGTTAGGCTGGACTGTTGTGTTTGCTGTACCAGAGGCTTTTCCTCCGCCGCTTCATGGGAATCTTTAACCACCATCTGCATTTCAAAAACAGGTTCGTCGGCCTGTGGAATACTCTGCAAAGGGGTTAGTTCCTCCGTAGTATTGGATTCTGATACTGGCTTCACCTCGTGCACATAAATGTGCTGGGGCTTGGCCAGGTATGCACCTGTTGACGAGACAGGCTTGCTAGCTTCTTTATCAGGCTCTTGATGATCGTTAGTGGCAGGTGCGGCGGCGGTTGTCGGCTCTTCAATTTTTTCCGGTGCCTGCACCTGTGGTATATCAAATACAACCGTTGGTAGCTGATCAACGGAGGAGGAGATTTCAAAAAACACCGGAGCATTGGCCGAATCAGCTTCGGCCGTTTTTTCCGGTGTAAGTGCTTTCATGTCGACAGATATAGTTCCCGTGGTTATAACAGGCTCGTTGATTACCGGAAGCTCCGGTGTTGCCAGTTCCATCACAATTCTTTCCGGTTCGGCTGCCGGCGTTTCTTTTACTGGTTCTGGAACCGGTGCTTCTATTACCGCTTCCACAGCCGGTGTTTCAAACTGCAATACCGGTTGTATGATTTTCTTTTCTTCCTTTGCCGGCATTTCCAGCGCCATCACAATCTTGTCTTCCTTCTTTTCTACCTTGGGCTGGTTGATGGTTTTTGCAAACGGGTCTTTGTGTTCAAAACCCGTTGCGATTAAGGTGATACCAATCTCTGCATCCAATGTGCTATCGTAACCCAAACCAAGGATCACATCAGTACCTTCCCCTGCCCTGCTTAATAAATAAGCCTGGATCACTTCCACTTCATCCATGGTAAACTCATGTTCTCCTTCAGATGAATTGATGTTGATAAGGATCCACCTTGCGCCACTGATATCATTATCATTCAGCAATGGAGAGTTGAGTGCATTTTCAATGGCTTCCTGTGCCCTGTTTTCCCCAATACCGGTTGCACTACCAAGAATGGCTACCCCGCCATTGCTCATTACGGTACATACATCCGCAAAGTCAACATTGATCTGCCCGGTGCTGTTAATCACATCGGTGATACATTTTGCGGCTGTTGCCAGTACATTATCCGCTTTTGCAAAAGCTTCCTTCATTTTTAAATTACCAAACTGGTGACGCAGTTTATCATTACTGATCACCAGTAAAGTATCAACATGGTCTTTCAACAACGTAATACCTTCCTCAGCCTGTGCCAGCCTTTTCTTTCCTTCGTAAGCAAAAGGGGTGGTAACGATCCCTACGGTAAGGATGCCGAGGTCTTTACATACTTTTGCTACGATGGGTGCGCCACCGGTTCCTGTTCCTCCACCCATGCCTGCAGTGATGAATGCCATCTTGGTATTCACTTCCAGGATACGTTTGATCTCTTCCAGGCTTTCTTCTGTTGCCTGGCGGCCTATGTTTGGGTTGGCACCTGCCCCAAGCCCCTGTGTTAAGTGTGGGCCTAACTGTATCTTGTTAGGCACATGGCTTTGTGCAATGGCCTGCGCATCTGTGTTACAGATGATGAAGTTTACGCCTTCAATATTTTGCGAAAACATGTGGTTTACAGCATTGCTGCCACCACCACCCACACCAATTACCTTGATGATGGATGATTGTTCTTTGGGCAAATCAAAATGTATCATATCAAAAAAAATTTGTGGTCCTTCAGCAACTCCCGTTTATAACCGGGGAGATTTTTCAGAACCTGATTTTTATACGCCTGCTTACAACGGCATATATAAAATGGGGTTAGTATTTTTTAAAGAACTAAATATTACTCATGCTTGTTTTTGCGAACACATAATTATAAATGTGCATCGCCTTCTTCCTTGAACAGATCGATCAAACCGTTCTTAAAAGAATCCATGAATGTTTTCAGTGATTTGCGTTCTTTCACTTTCGGCATTCCGGAATCTTCCACAAACACGGTTTCTTCCGCTGTTGCTGTATCCAGCTTTTCATCCACTGCTGGCTGCTGCAATGAAGCCGGCACCTGCACCCTGCGGAATTTTTCTTCAAACTGCTTGTTCTTATTTTCGTAGTCGTTGTAACCTTTTAATATCAAACCGATACAGGTACTGTACATTGGCTTGGTCAGCTCATCAATATGGCCGCTTGCCAAATGTTCATTTGGATAACCGATCCTTGCATTCAAACCGGTAACATATTCTGTTAACTGAATTAAATGTTTTAATTGAGATCCGCCACCGGTTAAGATCACACCGCCATTCAGCAATCTTGTATCCAATCCAACCTGTTTCAAATGATAAGAAACAAAATCCATTATCTCACTCATGCGTGCCTGTATGATACCAGCTAAATTTTTCACGCTGATCTCTTTTGGCGGCATGCCACGCAGTCCGGGAATGGTAATGAATGCATTTGCTTTTGCTTCATCGCTCAATGCACTGCCAAACTGAACCTTCATTTGCTCAGCCTGCGTTTTCAAAACACCCAAACCATTCTTGATATCGTTGGTAATGTTCTCACCACCGAAAGGAATCACCGCCGTGTGTTTTAAAATGCCTTCATAAAAAACAGCCAGGTCAGTAGTACCACCACCAATATCTACAATGGCTACCCCAGCTTCTAAATCCTGGTCGCACATTACTGCTGCTGCAGAAGCCAATGGTTGCAATACCAGATCCTGTGTTTTCAATCCTGCCTTCTCAACACTGCGGTTGATATTACGAATGGCCGTTTTATCCCCTGTGATGATGTGAAAGTTAGCACCTACTTTTACACCGCTGTAACCAATGGGGTTTGGAATGTTCTGAAAATTATCCACGGTAAATTCCTGAGGAATTACATCAATGATCTGGTCGCCGGCAGGAATGTAAGTGCGGTATTGATCAGCGATCAACCGATCGATTTCCTCCTGGCGGATTTCTTCTTCGGTGTTTTGCCTTACAATGTCGCCCCTTGTTTGGAGGCTTTTAATGTGATGCCCGGCGATACCAACATACACTTCACTCAGTGCAAGGTTAGGATTGGAAGCATAACAGTTTTCCAAAGCTGTCTGGATCGCTTTAATCGTTTGGTCGATGTTAAGTACCATGCCGTGCTGTACGCCATTGCTGTTGGCACGGCCAAAACCTAATATCTCCAGTTTGCCATATTCGTTTTTGCGACCGGCAATGGCGGCAATTTTTGTAGTACCTATATCAAGGCCTACAATAACGGGGTTATTGTTAACCGCTCCGTTATCAAATGTGTTTGTTTGTTCGTTAGTCATGTTATGTGTGTTTGTGTTTGTGTTTTTTATGCTGTATTGTTATTGTGTTATCTTGTTTTATTGTTGCATTGTTATATTGTTTTGCCGGCTTCAGTTTTACATGGCATCATCGTTGTGAACTTGTTCTGTTATTATTTCTTTTTTGTAAAAAGAAATAATAATCTCACTTATGCCGCATTCCATTTTTCATCACTCCCTTTATTCAGACTACTGGTGGTTTCATCTGTCACTTTTCTAAAAACCCATGCTGTCTTTTTCGACGGGCTGTGCCCATCGTTTTGATATTACGCCCCTGCGGGGCTTCCCTTTATTTTATCCGGCAGATTTCATCCACCGCTACCAACATAATGCCCCCGGGGCTATAAGAAATAGAACCTGTTGTCAAAAAACTAGTCATTCTGTTTGCATACCACTTTAAAACTTTCACGCCCCTCATTTTCAATTATCAATTCTCAATTCTCAACTAATAATCGTTCTTCTTTGGCATTACGGCCTTTGGTTGTTGAGAAGTTGTTTTCGAAGGGACTGGCTTAGGTTTTGTTACTGCTGGCTTCGTATTTGTTGCCGCCGGCTTTGTTTTCACCGGTGTTGGTTTTTTCTCTGTTGGTTTCCTGGCAGGTACTTTTACAACTGGTTTGGCCGGTGCCTTTACTGCCGGTTTTTTCTCTGTTGCTAAGCCCGGGTTTTTCATGGGTAACGGATTAGTTAATACAGTGGGTGCTATAACCGGAATGCCTTGTGGCTTCGTCGAACTGTTGGTTTCAGTGGTGTTTGATGCTTCCTGGTTATCGTCCCGCTGTATAGATTCCTGTATCAGGCTGAAATCGGTTGTGTTGTGTTCAGTATCCTGCATGATCATCTGCAACGAATCATTGGCAAGGTGTTCAGCAGTAAGTGCTATCGCCTGCATCAGTTGCAGTGTACGCAGCGAATCGGCAGACTTATCTTCCGCACCTTTTCTTTTTGCCACTACCTGCCCTTCGTATTGCACACTGATGACACTATAATGATCCCAGCCACATTTTGTCATCACTTGCTGGTAAAACAATTTCAGTTTACTGAACTTTTGTTCGATGGCTGTTGCATCGCCAAAAGTGATTACGTTGTTACCGATCTTGGGAATCACTTCAAAATTGCGTTGAGGTGTTATATCAATCTGTTCTACCAGCGCCATAATGAAAGTGTCTTTTTGAATGGCCATGCTGATATTGTATACATCCCTCAGCAACGCACTGTCATTTTTTGAAAGCACCGCCTTATCAGAAGGAAAGTTGGTAAATACCGGCAACCTTGCAGAAAATTTTTCACTCAATGGCAGCATGGCAATGCTGCTGTCTATATAAAAAGTAGTACCACTGCTGGAAAAAACCCTTGCGACCGGCTCCCGTTCTGTTACGATGACTTGTAACACACTATTATTGTCAAAGAACAGCTGAACTTTTTTTACCCAAATATCTTTTTGGAGGTCCGTCTCCAGTGATTTCAAATTGAAAAAAGAAACGGGCTGACCAACAGGCGATCCATCGATGTACAGATTCAAAGCATTGATAACATCCGTTTTATCAACAAAGAAATTATTACTCACGCCTTTGATGGTAATATTCAGACCCGTACATTTTTGCTTGTCTTCTTTATTGATGGCAGCCACCAGCAGCACTGCCACACCAGTGCCCACAGCGATCCACAGAGAAGTGATGATCCATTTTACTATCGTTTTCTTTTTTACCATTTCCCCTATCCGGCCCCCTATATCCTCCGTTAGCTAACGGAGACTTTTGGAGCCTGGTAATTTTTAGTTCTTTTTAATTTATCAAGCTTCTAATATTTCTTTTATCGGTTCTACCAATGTGTCTATATCCCCTGCACCTGCTGTTATTATTAGTGAACCTTCAAATCCTTCTTCTATATGTGCTTCCTTTTCCTGCTGCAAATGCTTCAATAAATTTTCTTTGCTTAACAGCATTTTATTTTCACTGTGCATCCTGTCGATGATCATCTCACTGCTAACACCTTCCATCGGCAGCTCCCTTGCAGGATAAATTGGCAACAGGATCGTTTCATCTGCTATATCCAGTACTTCTGCAAATCCATCTGCATGGTCTTTTGTGCGGCTGAATAAATGCGGCTGAAACACAACCGTACATTTTTTATTGCCGAACAATTTTTTTGCACCAGTGATCAATGCCCTCAATTCTTCCGGGTGATGGGCATAATCATCGATCATCACCGTTGTATCATTCTTCACGATGTATTCAAACCTTCTTTTCACGCCTTTGAAATCTGCTACAGCTGCTTTTATTTTTGCTTCATCAATATTCAATTCAACTGCTACTGCAATGGCGGCGGTGGCATTTTCAATATTGTGCATACCACCCATGTTCAGCAACACATCCTTCACCAGTGTATCTTTCACTTTTACATCAAAACATAACTCCCATTACTGATTCGGATATTATATGCATTCACATCAGCCTTATCATTTTGCACATCATAAGTAATATGATGCGGTGCTTTCAGATCATCGTGCCTTTTTAAACCATGCTTGCTGATGAGCAACCCGCCTGGTTTTATTTTGGCAGCAAAATCAATGAACGCCTGTTCCATATTTTCTGCTGTGCCATAAATATCCAAATGATCAGCATCCATGGAACTAATGATGGCAACATCCGGACTTAATTTCAAAAAGCTACGATCGTATTCATCAGCTTCAGCAACAGAAACATTTTTTTCGCTGCTCCAAAAGTTACTGTTATAGTTTACCGCAATACCACCCAAGAAAGCATTGCAACCATAACCACTGTGGCGGAGAATGTGTGCTACCATTGTGCTGGTGGTTGTTTTGCCGTGCGTACCTGCCACGCAGATATTGAAACCACTGGCGGTAATTGCACCCAGCACATCGCTTCTTTTTACTACCGTGTAATTATGCTGCTGGTAGTAGTTCAACTCCCTGTGATCTTTTGGAACAGCCGGTGTATATATTACCAGCTTTGCATTTTTGTCAATGAGCTCAACATTGTCTTCGTAATGAATTTTTATTCCTTCTTCGCTTAATTGCTTACAAAGTGTTGTTTCTGTTTTATCGTAGCCACTTACTGCAATTCCTTTTGAATTAAAATACCTGGCCAGCGCACTCATGCCGATGCCGCCGATGCCGAGAAAATAAACAGCCCCCTCCTGACCTCCCCCGGTGGGGGAGGAAGTTAAAGACCCAACTATTTCTGCTACACTTTTCATTTATTACAGTTAATTAGCGACGGGCTTTGCCCATCGTTTTGGTATTGCGCCCCTTCGGGGCTATACTATCATATTACGAGTTTCAAAATTCCTCCTGCTATCACTTCATCCGCATTCGTTATTGAAAGCTTGCTGATGTTCTGTTTTAATTCATTTTGTTCCTGTTCATCTTTTGCCAGCCCGATGATGGTTGTAACTAATTTTTCTGATGCCTCACTATCACTCACCATCATTGCTGCTTTGCGGTCAACCAGTTTTTTTGCATTTACTGTCTGGTGATCTTCTGCTGCATAAGGAAAGGGTACAAATACCGCCGGTTTTTTGATGACACATATTTCACTTACACTCATTGCACCACTACGACTGATAATTACATCTGCTGCTGCGTAGGCATACTCCATTTGAGTGATGAAATCATTTGCCCAAATATTTTGCCTGCCTTCGCACCTTGCTTTTGCCTGCGCTGCATAAGGTTTACCTGTTTGCCATATCAACTGCAGGTTGTTATTTTCAAACTCCTCAATATGCTTATCCAATGCTTCGTTGATCCCTTTTGCTCCCAGGCTGCCACCAACTGACAATACCGTTTTCTTTGCCGGATCCAAACCAAAAAATCTGATCGCTTCGTTCCTGCTCACATTACTATTTGTAATGGCCGCTCTCACCGGGTTTCCGCTGATGATGATTTTATCAGCAGGGAAAAACTTTTCCATTCCATCGATGGCAACAAAAATTTTCGTTGCCTTTTTCCCGAGCATCCTATTGCTTTTACCTGCAAATGAATTGCTTTCGTGGATGAAAGTTTTTAGTCCCTGTGATTGTGCAAAACGCAATACGGGGAAACTTGAATAACCGCCTACACCGATCACTGCATCCGGTTTGAATTGTTTGAATATGCTTCTTACCTGGAAAAAACTTTTTACCAGTTTATAAGGCAATCCAATATTTTTTATCAAAGAACTCCTGTTAAAACCTACAATGTCCAATCCTTCGATCTTATATCCCGCCTGCGGCACTTTTTCCATTTCCATTTTTCCTTTGGCTCCTACAAACAAAATGTTTGCATTGGGCTGCAGTTTTTTTATTGCATTGGCAATGGCGACTGCCGGAAAAATATGGCCGCCTGTTCCTCCACCTGCCATTATGAAGTTGAATCCAGCCTCCCTGCCCTCCAAAGGAGGGTTCTTTGCTTCTGCTATGATTTTAGTTTCATTCATTTATTCACATTTAAACCGGTCTGACCTGCGGTACTTCGGTACCGCCCGGGTTTGCAGCACATTGGTATTCCGTACAAGTGAGTGACACAACGATGGTTTATCAAGGAACTACTGTTTGTTCCAAAAACCCTTTTCTCTCCGGTCTGACCTACGGTGCCGACCGGAGAGTTCCCTTTCCTGCTTCTGCATTGGCAACAACTGCTGCAGCTACTGCCTTACCTTCCTGCATTTCTACGTTTCTTGCCACACTTAGTATGATTCCGATGGATAAACAGGTAAACAAAAAACTGCTCCCACCCATACTCACTAACGGCAATGTAACACCCGTATTTGGAAACACATTTACATTTACTCCCATATTGGCAATGGCCTGTATCACAAGCGTAAAACTCAACGCCAGCGCAAGAAATGCCCCGAATGCAAAGGGACATTTCTGATACAGCCGTATGCAGCGGTATAAAAAAAGGAGGTAGATGAAAACGATGAAGCCGCCTCCCAGCAAACCATACTCTTCCAGGATGATGGCGAAAATAAAATCGCTGTAAGAGTGTGGCAGAAAATTTCGCTGCTCGCTGTTGCCCGGCCCATTACCGAACCAACCGCCTTTTGCTATAGCGATCTTTGCCTGATTAATCTGGTAGAGTTTTTCATTCTGGTCTTCTTTATTACTGTAGATGAAAGTTTGAATCCTTCCGATCCATGTGGGTACACGGCCTGCAGATAAAACAGATGGCAGGTCTTTTGATTTGTGTTCTGCCTTATCATAATAACTTACTGCAATGCTGATGAGCAATAGTGCCGGTATCATTGCGATACCAATAGTAGCCAAAATATGTTTTGAATTCACCCGCCCGATAAACATTAACAAAATGCTTGTACCTGCAATGAGGATTGAAGTGGAGAGATTGGCCGGAGCAATCAATACACAAATGATACCAACCGGGATAATGATGGGCAGGAAGCCTTTTTAAAATCTTTTATCACCGCCTGCTTTCGGCTGAGCTGTCGGCTCATGTACATGAATAAGGCTAGTTTTGCGAGATCCGAAGTTTGAAATGTGATGTTGATAACGGGCAATTTGATCCAGCGGCTTCCTGCATTTAATTGCACACCAAACAACAAAGTGTACAATAACAATGGTATGGAGATCAAAAATAAAATGACTGCAATTCTTGAATAAACGGTATAGTTAACCCGGTGTGCAAAATAAATAATGACAACGCCCAGGATGATGAATGCAAATTGTTTGAATAAAAAACTCTCGGTGCTCTTGCTATATTTATATGCCAGTGAACCCGTGCTGCTGTACACAACGAGCAGGCTTACCAATGTGAGTATCACTACAATTGCCCAGATAACACGGTCGCCCTTTGTTTTACTTACCAAATTGGCACTGCCCAGCCCTTTAATAGAAGAACTGAAAGCACCTTCACTTGTTTCAGTGAAACCTAAGAACTGTTTTAATATGTTTAATTTATCGGACATTACTTTTTTTAAATCTCTGTTCTTTTACCTCACCCCCGCCCCCTCTCCTCCCTTCGACTACGCTCAGGATAGAGAGGGGTGACTGGAAGTTTGCTTTTTGCTCAAGCGCTTTGGGGGCCATTCATATTTTATAAATCCTTTACTGCTTCTTTAAACTGGTTTCCCCTGTCTTCATAATTTTTAAACAGGTCGAAACTTGCACAGGCCGGGCTTAGCAATACCACATCTCCTTTACTGGCAAAATGAAATGCCGCCTGTACTGCTTCCTCTGCAGATGCCGTATTCAACATCAGTGAAACCACCGAACCAAATACTTCATGGATCTTACGGTTGTCGGTACCCATGCAAACAATGGCTTTAACTTTTTCTTTCACCAGTTCCATCAATATCGAATAATCATTTCCTTTATCAACACCTCCCAAAATCAAAATCGTTGGTTTGTTCATACTTTCCAACGCAAACCAGGTACTGTTTACATTGGTGGCTTTACTGTCGTTAATGAATTCAACACCCCGTATGGTAGCCACAGGTTCCATCCTGTGTTCCAGGCTTTGAAATGTTTGCAATGATTCCCTCACGTGTTCTTTTTTAATGTCAACTGCTACGGAAGCAACGCCTGCTGCCATACTGTTGTACTGGTTGTGTTTTCCTTTCAATGCAAAGTCCTGTATACTCATCTGCATCTCTTCTCCTTTCCATTTAATGTGCATTTCTGCGTTGGTGATGTAGGCTCCTTGTGGCAGTTCTTTACTCATGGTGATGGGGTATAATGTTGATTTAATGGGATACCTGTGAATATTGCTACGTGTTATTTCATCATCCATACAGTAGATAAAAACATCCGCTGCTGTCTGGTTCATTGCGATTCGGAACTTGCTGTCGATATAGTTCTGCATCCTGTACTCATACCTGTCTAAATGATCTTCCGTAATATTCGTCAATACTGCTACGTCCGGCCTGAACTCTTTAATATCATCTAATTGAAAAGAACTGATTTCCACCACGTACAATGCTTTTGGTTCCACCGCTACCTGCTTTGCAAAAGAAAAACCGATGTTCCCTACCATTGCACAATCAGCGCCACCATCTTTACAAATGTGGTAAGTCAATGCTGTAGTGGTCGTTTTACCATTGGTGCCGGTGATGGCGATGATCTTACTGTTGCCTTTGTAACGGTAAGCCAGTTCAATTTCACTGATCACCGGTATTCCCTTCTTCCTGATCTTTTTTACCAATTCATTCTTTTCAGGAATGCCGGGGCTCTTCATCACTTCATCCGCATTCAGGATCTTTTCTTCTGTGTGTGTGCCTTCTTCAAACTGAACCTGGTATTGCAGCAGTTCCTGTTTGAAATTTTCTTTCACTGTACCTCCATCGCTTACAAATACATCATACCCCTGCTGTTGCGCCAGTATGGCTGCTCCCACACCGCTTTCTCCAGCACCGAGTATGACCATTCTTTTCTTCACGTTGGTTCAATTCAGTTAATAGAATGCACAGCACTCTAATTAAAAATGGTTCTTCAAAAGCATAGAATTTAACAGGTCTATACGTTTGTATATTTAGTTGGATATTATGTTTTATTAGGTCTGGATCTGGATAAAAAGGTTCTTCAAAAGCATAGAATTTAACGGGTAATTTCCGTTGGGTAATCTCGCCACCCCAAGGGCAGCTTTGGTTTTTCATCGGTATTGGTATATATGGTAAACTCCTCTTTCAACCAAGACAAAGGAGCTGATCATCTTAATTTCAACGTTACAATCGCCATCACCACACTCAGTATTGTTACAATCCAGAACCGCACAGCGATCTTACTTTCATGGTATCCCTTTTTCTGGTAATGGTGATGCAGGGGGCTCATTAAAAATATCCGCCGCCCCTCACCATATTTTTTCTTTGTGTATTTGAAGTAACTCACCTGCATCACCACACTCAAATTCTCCACTAAAAACACAAAGCAGAAAAACGGTATCAATAATTCTTTACGAACAATAATTGCCAGTGCTGCAATAATGCCCCCTAAAGCCAGGCTACCGGTATCTCCCATAAAAACCTGTGCCGGGTAAGCATTGTACCAGAGAAAGCCGATACAGGCGCCTACAAATGCGGCGATAAAAATGGACAGCTCCGCCAGGTTGGGATGTACATAATATTGAGGTACTCCGCAAATTTTATGTTGCCGCTTACATAAGCAAATATGCCGAGGCAAATTCCGATGATGGCACTCACACCCGTTGCTAAACCATCCAGGCCGTCTGTTATATTTGCCCCATTACTCACCGCTGTTACAATAAATATTACAATGATGATGTAAATGATATAAGTATAAGCTTCCCAGCTTTGCGGCAACAGCTTTGCATAATTGAACTCGTGGTTTTTTACAAATGGAATGGTAGTGATCGGTGTTTTAACTGTTACAAAGCGATGAGCTACCCCATCAATCACTACAGTATCCTCATTCAATTGCTTTTCACCTGGCTTGATCGTGACCTTTTCATCTACGACCTCCCTCTTCACAGTTACGCTCGGGCTGAAGTAAAGTGTTACACCAACGATAATACCCAACATTACCTGGCCGAAAATCTTAAACCTTCCAGCCAATCCATCACTATCACTTTTTTTATAGGTGATCCCTTTTTTCTGTGCGATCCGCTTGGCCCGTATTTTTAAATAATCATCAATAAAGCCGATTACTGCAAGCCATACCGTACACAACAGCATCAGCCTGATGTATGTCTTGTGTAAATTGGCCAGCAACAATGTGGGTATGATGATGGCAAGGATGATAATAATACCACCCATTGTTGGTGTTCCTTTTTTCTGTTGCTCTCCCGCCAGGCCAAGGTCCCTAACGCTTTCGCCGAGTTGCTTTTTCTGCAGGAATGAGATCAGTTTTTTACCAAATACTGTTGTTATTATCAAACTGAGTATAACAGCAAGCAAAACCCTGAACGTAATGAATTTAAACAATCCACTTCCGGGGAAACTGGAGGTTGTCCAGTGTTGCGTTAACCAATCAAATAAGTGATACAGCATAATTTATTTTGACCATAGACCACAGTTGATGGACCACGGTTTTTTTTATCAACACCTGCAAACGATTGTCAGTCGCCGGTCGTCATTTTTCCAATAACTCAAACATTTCATTGAGCACCTGCTTGTCATCAAAATCATATTTTACGCCTTTGATGTCCTGGTATTTCTCATGCCCCTTTCCTGCTATCAATACGATGTCTTCTTTTTCAGCAAGGCTGATCGCTGTTTTGATTGCTTCCTTTCTATCTGCAATGGAGATGTATTTTTTTCTTGCCACCACACTTACACCGGCTTCCATGTCTTTCAGTATATGCAATGCATCTTCGCTGCGTGGATTGTCTGATGTAAAAATTACCCTGTTGCTGTATTCGCAGGCAACCTCCGCCATGATGGGGCGTTTTGTTTTGTCCCTGTCACCACCACATCCTACCACAGTAATTATTTGTTCATGCCCCTGGCGTAAATTCTTTATTGTTGCCAGCACATTTAGTAATGCATCCGGTGTATGGGCATAATCTATGATGCCCACTACTTTTTCATTTTTACTTACTGAATAATCAAATCTCCCTTCAGCACCTGTCAAGCTGCTGAGTGCCTGCAATACCATTTGCTTATCGTGTCCGAGACAAACTGCTGCACCGTATACTGCCAGCAGGTTGTAGGCATTGAATTCGCCGATGAGCCTGAAATACACTTCCTGTTCATTCACCATCATGTGCAATCCCACCAGGCTGTTCTCTAATATCTTCCCTTTAAAATCAGCCATTGTTTTCAGGCTGTAGTAATATTTTTTGGCAGCGGTGTTTTGCAGCATCACCATTCCACGCTTGTCATCCATATTGCTAATAGCAAATGCCGATGCAGGCAAACCATCAAACCATGACTTTTTTACCCGGATGTATTCATCAAAAGTTTTATGATAATCCAAATGATCATGTGTGATGTTGCTGAACAACGCACCGGCAAAATGTAACCCGGCAATCCGGTGCTGGTGAATGGCATGGCTGCTGCATTCCATAAACACATACTCACATTTCGCATCCAGCATTTCCCTCAGCAGCCAGTTGGTACTTACAGCATCCGGCGTGGTATGGGTGGATAAAGTCACCTGCTCACCAATTTGATTCTGCACCGTACTGATCAATCCGCATTTATGGCCCAATGCAGTAAACAACTTCCACAACAGGGTAGCAATGGTTGTTTTACCATTGGTTCCGGTTACACCCACTAATTTTAATTTCAAAGAAACTTCACCAAAAAAATTATGGCTCATACATCCTGCGGCCACTGCACTATTCTCAACCTGTATATAAATAACATGTTCATTCAGCATTGCCGGCACTACTTCACAAACAACCGCTACTGCACCATTTGCCACTGCCGTATCAATGTACTGGTGACCATCTGCCGCCGACCCTTTTATAGCAATAAAGCAAGAACCACTACTAACTTTACGGGAATCAATTTGCAGATCATTTATTTCTGTATGGGCAGACCCCTTAACAGACCTGATGCTTACCTTATATAGTATGTCCTGTAAAATCAATTCAAAAACAATGTTATTGGTTGCCCTTTTTTAAATGTTGTACCTGCAGGCAATGACTGGCTGATTACCCTGCCCCTGCCCGTTATTGTAACTTTTAATCCTTTATTTTCTGTCATATACACTGCATCTTTCAAACCCATCCCCATAACGTTTGGAATGATTGTTACCCCCGTAGCTGCATCAGCAGGCATCTGCAATGTTGCGGTGCTGTTCTTTACATTCATGCTTCTCCAGTAGCCGCCCGTTGCAGAGTCTGCATAAGGCATTTTCAATGTTCCCAAAATTGAATTCAGGTCATTCTTCATGCCATAGTAATTGTACATCAGGGTATCACTGATTCCCGGCATTGAATATTTCCTGTTACTCAGAAACCTTGCATAGAGCTTATCGCTTATTTCTTTAAATACTGTACCGGATACATCTGCACCATAGATCAGTTTTGATTCTTTACTGTTTTGTATCACCACAGCCATTGTATACTTTGGCTGACTTGCAGGGAAATACCCGATAAAAGAAGCCTGGTAAATTTTATTGCCTTTGTTATATCCTTTGTTGTCCAGTGCCGTTACTGCTGTTCCCGTTTTTCCGGCAATTTTATAAGCACTGTCAAATAATACTTTGTGCCCTGTGCCATGCAAGCTGTCAACCACGGCACTTAAACATTCCTGCACCTGCACCAGTGTTTCATCACTGCATATTTTATCTACCAGCACAACCGGTTCATAAGTTTTTACATCCATACCATATTGTTTTACCGCATTTACCAGGTACGGCTTCATCATTTTACCATTGTTGGCAACTGCGTTGTACAGCATCAGCATGTGCAATGGCGTTACCAGTTCTTCATAACCATGTGCCATGTATGGAATGGTTGTGTTGTACCAGCTGCGTTTATTGCCTGGTTTTTTTATCGTCGGCCTTCCGGATGTTGCTGTGATGTCAATACCTGTTAGCGTATCCAGCCTGAACTTATGCAGGTGATCCGTAAATTTGGATGGCTGTGTGTGATAGTACTGGTCTGCCAGTTTTGCAAACGCCACATTACTACTGTGAGAAAACGCATCTTTCACCGTAATAGCTCCGGTGCCAAGATGAGAATCTTTGATCCTTAAACCGTAAAAATATTTGGCACCACCCTCACAATCAACAATCGTATTTTTATCTACATACTTGTCGTCCATAAGGGAGATCAATGTGGCCAGTTTAAAAATAGAGCCTGGTTCTGTTGCTTTGCCAATTCCATAGTTAAGGTCTTCTAAATACACAGGAACACCGCCCTTATCTCTTATGATATTACCATCCTTGTCCTTCTGCTGCCCCAGGTTGGCAATGGCTTTTATTTTACCGGAGGCTGTTTCCATGACAATGACCGTACCATGAAGTGAGTTGTTGTTCACCAGCATTTTCATTAGTGCGCTTTCAGCCACATCCTGCATATAAGTATCCAATGTGGTTACAATATCTTTCCCATTTTCAGGTTCCACTTCCGATCCTTCTACCGGCATATATGCACCCGCCACATAGCGCATTAAACGCTGGCCGGTTGTACCTTTCAACAAGCTGTCATAACTCTGTTCAATTCCTACATTCTTCCTGGCATTGTCTCTTGATAACCCAATCGTTCTGTTGGCAAGCAACACGTAAGGGTTGATACGCTTGTCTCTTATATCTACAATAAAACCACTCTTGTTTCTTCCCAACCTCA
Source organism: Chitinophagaceae bacterium (assembly GCA_016722465.1). Lineage (GTDB taxonomy): Bacteria > Bacteroidota > Bacteroidia > Chitinophagales > Chitinophagaceae > Ferruginibacter. Next base: position 575,617 of record JADKJC010000001.1, read on the forward strand.
CCAAAGGAAAATTCCGCAGTTCTATGTACTCCGAAAAAGATATCTTCTTTTTCAGCGGATAATAGCGATCGTTATTTTTATAAGCCAGCTGCATTTCCTTTTTATACTGAGTGGTGGTTTTATCTTTAAAAAGCCTTGCCATATTAAAGCTTAAAGAATCAATATTGTCTTTAAACCGTTGCCCGTTTTTTTCTCTCAGCCCATCTGCACCAAAATCAACATAGATGTCGAAAATGGGAACCGAAGTACTCAGCATATTTCCGTCTTCGCTGTAAATAGTACCTCTCTCTGCTTCCAGCGGCATAAATTTCTGGTGTAAACTATCGGCCATGCTTCTCCAGAAATTACCTTCTACCCGCTGGATGTAAAAAGCTCTACCCAGTACTACCACACCCAGCAACACCATCACCAGGAAGCTGAGATTCACTCTCCACAATATGTCTTTTCTTATATCCATTGCTTATTATCACAAAAGAGGCTGTACTATTTTTTTTTCGCTTCTGTAGCGAAGGGTTTTACCCATCGCTATTAATATTTCGCCCTTTCAGGGCTATCAGCTACTTAGCAATCACTTCATTTTCCAGGTGCTTGTCTTTAAGCCCCTTCAGGGGTTTGGAGTACTCAGCACTATCGGCGGCGCTGTTAATTCTTTTAACCCCAGTGGCTCCACCGCTTTAACCAACTCACTTGCCTTGCTCCTGAAGATCACTTCACTCTTCACTGTTTTAAATTCGTACTCCAGTTCTTTAATGTGTTTTTCTGTAGCACTGATCTTACGGATAAGTTTATCAGCCAAATGACCGTTATAGATATACAATACTGCTAAAAATGCCAGAAATAAAAAGAAGGGAATGTTCATCACCACCCACTTGTAGTTGAGCAGGCGCTTCCACTCAAATTTCTGAGCGGTTGTTTCTTCCTGTTGTGTTGTTTTTAATTCGGCCATTTATAATTATATACTCCTGCTTTTATTTTTATCGGCTCTACGATACTGTTAGTTCTTCTTCTCTGCCACCCTTAGCTTTGCACTCCTGCTCCTCGGGTTTAACCTCAGCTCCTCATCTCCTGCTGTGATAGGTTTTTTATTCACCAGCCTGAAAGGGTTTTCGGTTTTATTACCATACAGGTTATCAGTCTCCGGTTCTGCAAATGTGCCTGCCCGGAAAAAGTTCTTAACAACCCTGTCTTCTAATGAATGAAAAGTGATGATGGCTATACGGCCAGAGGGATTCAAGAGGTTAATGGATTGCTGCAACAGTTCTTTCAAAGCTCCCAGTTCGTCATTTACTTCAATTCGCAAAGCCTGGAATACCTGTGCTAAATATTTTTGGGGGTTTCCTTTCACCACCGGCTGTAAGGCACGTTTCAGATCATTGATCGTTGCGATTGAAGCGATTGTTCTTTGCTGTACAATTGTCCTGGCAAGCGTTTTGGCATTCGTTACTTCACCATACTGTTCAAATAATTTATGCAGTTGTGCTTCTGTAAAATTTTTAAGAATGTCAGCAGCCGTTAGTACCTGCCTGCGATCCATCCGCATATCCAGTGCTGCATCAAACCGTATGGAGAAACCCCTGCCGGCTTCATCAAACTGGTGACTTGAAACACCCAGGTCAGCAAGAATACCATCTACTGTAGTAATTTTATGCAATCGCAAAAAACGCTGCAGGTGACGGAAATTCTGCGGAACAAAACTTACCCGTTTATCAACTGGCAAGTTTTTCCTGGCATCTTCGTCCTGGTCAAATGCAACCAGGCATCCGTTTTCATTTAGCTGCTCCAGTATTGCCCTGCTATGCCCACCTCCACCAAAAGTGCAGTCAACATAAATCCCACCAGGTATTATTCCCAGGCCATCAATCGTTTCCTTCAGTAAAACCGGCGTGTGATAATCAGTGGCTGCATTGTCTGATTGTTTAATTGCTGGTTTTTCATCTGAACGTTTAGTTCCCATATCAACCATTTAACAATTAATCATTCTTAACAATGTTTCCCTTATTCATCACGATATTCGCCAGCTTACTTAATTCATCCGGAGAAGAAGGTTCAAAGAGCTTTTTATACTTACTACTATCCCAAATTTCAATTTTGTTTACCGCCGACACCAGTAATACATCCTTATCCAACCCTGCATATTCGATCAACGGCTTTGGCAGCAACAACCTGCCCACACTATCCAGTTCAATTTGTGTGGCACCATTCAAAAACTTACGGCGGAACTCCCTAACTTGTGGGTCAAAATCATTCAACTTGCTGATGTCTGCAAATACAGGTTCCCATGTTTGGATTGGATACAAAGTGAGGCAGGACTCGATGCCCCGGCTAATTACAAACTGGTTAGCATTGTCCCCGGTAAGCTGCTTTTTAAAAGCAGCCGGTACCAGGAAACGGCCCCTGCCATCCAGCGTAACTTCGTATTCACCAAGAAAACCAATCATTTGTGAGAATTAATGAACAATTGACATAAACTGACACAAAATAACACAAATTCCCATTTAACATGATAAAATGTACAAAAAGTTTTATCCACAACGTAAGTGGCTGTTTGTCAGCTCATTATTAGAATATCTTATTTTTGGCGTGAATTGGGTGTGAATAGCTGTGGGGAAGCTGTGAATTAGTGTACCTGGATGTGGACAGACTGCGATTTCCAATGATAATAAAAGGAAGATTATTGTTTCCTTGCAACGCCGTGATCAGCTACCATAAGTACTTTCCGGGATTTTTCCTTCCATGTATTTTGCCTTATAAAACCATTGCATGAGGAAATCAGCATTTCTCTGTTTCAAAAGCCAATGAGCAGCTATTCAGGTGAATAATTTGAATAAGGAAGGAGTATTCCAGGCGCCAAACCTGTAATTGGGAAAAAAATGGGAAACTGAGGTGCGTTATTTTGCCAAAGGGAAAGTGAGGTAGAAAATTGTGCCTTTACCGGGTATACTCTCCGCTTTTATGCTTCCATCATGGGCATCCACCATGGTTTTTACGTAACTAAGGCCAAGGCCAAATCCTTTTACATTGTGCAGGTTGCCCGTGTGTGCACGGTAAAATTTTTCAAATATGCGGCTTACGGTTTCTTTATTCATGCCAATACCGTTGTCCTCGATTTTTACCTTAAACTGGTTACCGGCATTTTGTGTGCTCAATACTATTTTCAAATTTTCTTTCGAATATTTTACGGCATTGTCCAGCAGGTTGCTGATCAAATTGGTGAAGTGAACTTCATCTACCATCAGCAGGTCTTTTGCAGCTGCAAGATGTGTTTCCATCGAACCCTTTTTTTCTTCTACCTGCAGGTGAATATTATTTAATGCACTGTTGATCAGTTCATGTGCATGTAATTTTTTTAAGTTCAGCTGTACTTCCTGCTTATCCAGCAAAGCCGCCTGCAGTATGGTTTCCACCTGCTTGTTCATCCGCTTGTTCTCCTCTTTGATGATACCGGTAAAATAATCCATCTTTTCTTTATTCCCCGATACCTTATCATTTTTCAGTGCATCCACTGCCAGTGAAATGGTGGCCAATGGTGTTTTAAATTCATGCGTCATATTGTTGATAAAATCAGATTTTATTTCACTCAGTTTTTTCTGTTTTAACAACGCTCTTACAGTAAGAAAAAATGCACACATGATGATGATGGTAAACAATACAGAGCCAACAATGAACCATATCATGGATTGCCAGACAAAACTTTTTGCATGGGGAATCAGGATCACTAAAAATTCATCCGGAGAAATACCCTCACTGTTACTGGCGCTTGGCGATTCCAGTGGTATGGCCTGGCGAATGTTATTGACAGTATCCGCCTGCATTTTATAATAGTTTTCAGAAACCAAATCTTCTCCCGCAAGCGACATATTGCTGATTGAAAATTCGAAAGGAACATGCTTGAGTTGCTGTTTTTCGAAGGCCCTTCGGATAATTTGTTTTATCTCATCCCTGGTAAATTTTTGTGCTATGGTCGGTGCAAAAAATTCCATCTGCAGTCGCTCACTTGGCAATAGTGGCTGGTTCTTTTTTATCAAAGGCATCAGGTTCCCTTTTTCCTTAATCAGGTCTTCCGATACCTGGTAGGTGGCAAATATAAGGTGCTCATTAAATTTCTGTTCCTGCGATTCCAGTGAACTTTTTAGCCATAGTATCTGGAAAAAAATCAGCCCCAGCAATGAAAGGAGTATCAGTATGGTAATGATGGGGAAAATTTTCTTCATCCGGCAAAATTAAAACAGTGTATGGCGTTTAAAAAACGTATTTATCCAAAAGGGTAAAATTAACGAAGGTTTTAGAACTTGAATTGTTTTAAAAAAATAGAAGCCGGTTTATTCAAAAAAGCAAATAATCATTTACTTTACGATATGGTTTTACCTGCACCTGGCATAATACTGATAGCTGATCCATTTTTAAAAGATCCGAATTTTATGCGGACTGTTGTATTTCTGTGCGACCACCAGGAGGAAGGCAGCATGGGCTTTGTAATCAATAAACAGATCGAGCAAACATTGGATGACCTGATGGATGGCTTTGAAGGTTACAACATACCTGTTTACTATGGGGGGCCTGTGCAAATGGATACGATACATTTTTTACACCAATACCCGGACAGGATACCCGGTGGCATGGAAGTAATGAAAAACATTTATTGGGGAGGTGATTTTGCACAACTTACAGAAATGGTAAAGAACGGGGAAGCCGATTTTAATAAAGTGCGTTTCTTTATTGGCTACAGTGGATGGGCAACCGGGCAGCTTGACGGGGAATTAAAAGAAAAAAGCTGGCTTACTGCTTTGGCAACAAAAAAACTGGTTTTTCATGAAGAGCCGGATGATATATGGAAGGATAGCCTGAAACACCTGGGTGGTGAATATGAAATGATGATCAACTTTCCGATTGACCCTACGCTTAACTGAACAATGCTAGAACCATTAAATCCATTTTCTGTATAAACCGTTGCTTTACCCCCTGCTTAAAACACCTGCAAAATTTGCACTATTAATTTATTGCAGGAAGCTTACTATCAATAACAGGTCATACTTAAAAAGCAATGGCCCCTTGCTGCTGGCCTGCAACCATCCTAACTCTTTTTTAGATGCTATCATTCTGGCAACCATTTTCCGGCAACCTGTTTATTCATTAGCACGAGGTGATGCTTTTAATAAAAAATGGATCGCCTTTTTGTTGAGGCAGATGAATATATTGCCTGTGTACCGGGAGAGAGAAGGTACAGAACACCTGCACAAAAACTATCAAACCTTTGATGCCTGCACTAAAATTTTCAAACAAAAAGGCATCGTACTGATCTTTAGTGAAGCGCTTTGTGAAAACGAATGGCATCTGCGGCCACTGAAAAAAGGAACTGCACGGCTGGCTGCTGCTGCATGGCAGCAAGGCATCCCATTAAAGATATTGCCAGTAGCACTCAATTACAGCAGCTATACATTATTCGGAAAAAACGTACACCTCAATTTCGGTTCCCTGATAACTAAGGAGCAAATAGCAGCAAACGGGATTGAGAATGGAAAATTATTAAATGAAACGACCAATGCCATTCAGCTTCAGTTGCAACAAATGGTATATGAGATTGATGAAAAGGATAAACAGCTACAGTCTGAAATTTTTTTGATTCCTGTAAGCAATCTAAAAAAAATATTACTCTCCATCCCAGCAGCTATTGGGTATTTACTGCATCTCCCTTTCTATATTTCACTGCAAAAAATAATTGCATCCAAAACATGGCAAACAGGTCATTACGATTCTGCAATTGTTGGTACCCTCTTTTTAATATATCCATTTTACCTGCTGCTGCTTTGTTCAATCACCTATTTTATTGCAGGAAACTTTTGGTGGCTCATCACACTCTTTGCAATGCCATTTTGTGCATGGAGCTATGTGCAGCTAAAGCAACAAACAGACAGGCGAGTTGCCAATGACTAACGAATAAGTAAATATTTCGTAATTGGTGATACGATTGAAAAATAAATTATTGCTTATGGTCAAATTCCTTAGGGACGGTTTTTTTGTATTCATGATCATAGCTTACAAAAAAACACAAATAGATCACCCTGCTCAGCCGCATCATCCAGGGCTGTATTACAACCAGCAGTAATGCATTTAACCCAAGCCACCAGAATACCCTGTTATCTTCCGTAGACACACCGATTAATACCCACCATGCAACAAAAGAACTTACAGATATGGCTACCGCCAACGCATAACTTACATAACCTGTTCCATACCAAAAGCCCTGTTCCAGGTCGTAGCGCTGGCCACATTCAGGGCAGGTTTCGGGCATATCAAAAATATGAGAGAGCTTTAACTTACGGTATGCATTACTGTCATTGAACATCTTGCCTGTTCTGCAGCGGGGACATTTCATGGTTAAAATACTCCAGAAATAATTAGGAGTGGGTTTGCTATCTTTCATTGCTGCAAAGGTAATGGAGTTACCCCCTTGTTTTTGTAATATAAGTTACACTGAATTCACCGGGTTGAATCAGGCAGGTTGCTGCATCTTTTTTCTTTCACCAATTTGCTGGCGCCACATAGCATAGTACAGTCCTTTATCAGCCAGCAACCCTTCATGTGTACCTGTTTCAACTACTTCTCCCTTTTCCAGTACATAGATCCTGTCGGCATGCATGATGGTACTTAACCGGTGTGCAATCAACACAGTGATCTGTTCTTTTTGAGAAGACAGCTCCCTGATCGTATCTGTAATTTCTTCTTCAGTGATGGAATCCAATGCAGAAGTTGCTTCATCAAAAATCAATAAATGCGGTTTGCGTAATAAAGCACGGGCAATGGAAATACGTTGCTTTTCTCCGCCCGATAATTTCAAGCCTCCTTCGCCAATCATCGTATCCAATCCTTTTTCCGCCCTTGCTATCAAACCGGTACAACTTGCTTTTTGCAACACATCATTCAACTGTACTTCGGTAGCAGCAGGATTTACAAACATCAAATTCTCCCGGATGGTGCCACTGAACAGGTTGGTATCCTGTGTTACAAAACCGATCTGTTTTCGCAGGTCATCAAAATGTATTTCAGTTTCATCTAAATTATTGTACAATATCTTTCCTTCTAACGGGCGGTAAAGGCCCACCAACAATTTCATCAGGGTTGATTTGCCACTGCCGCTGGGCCCAACAAATGCAATGGTCTCACCTACTTTTACATCAAAACTAATATCATCAATGGCTTTATGTGATGCCGTCTGGTGCTGGAATACCACATTCTTAAATGCCAGGGTTTCAATATTGCCCAATGCCTTTGGAAAAGCAGGCTCCTGCTCCGGTGCTTTTTTCATCAGGTTATCAAAATTATTTAAAGAGGCTTCTGCTTCCCTGTATGAAAGTAAGATGTTGCCTATTTCCTGTAAAGGGCCAAATACAAAAAAAGAAAATATCTGCATCGTTACCAATTGGCCTGCATTCATAGTACCATGAAAAATGAGCCACATCAAAATAAATAATATTACCTGGCGCAACGTATTTACCATAGTGCCCTGGATAAAACTGATACTGCGGATGCGTTTTACTTTAGTCAATTCAAGACCTAATATCTTATAGGTATTTGTATTCAACCGTTCTACTTCCTGGTGTGTAAGGCCCAGGCTTTTTACCAGTTCAATATTGCGAAGTGATTCGGTGGTGGAACCAGCCAATGCAGTGGTTTGCCCAACAATATTTTTTTGAATGAGCTTGATTTTTTTGCTGAGTTTATTGGTAACCAGCGTTAAAAATAAAATACCTACTAAATAAGCAACAGGTACCCGCCAGTTAATAAATATGGTGGCATACACAAAAACAAACACCACCCCGATAATAACACCAAAAAGGATATTGATGAAATTGGTCATAAACTTTTCAACATCCGCCCTTACCTTGGTCAATATGGATAAGGTTTCTCCACTGCGTTGGTCTTCAAATTGCTGGTAAGGCAGTTTCATAGCATGTTGCAAACCATCCGTAAAAACACTGGCGCCAAATTTTTGAATCACCACATTTAAAAAATAGTCCTGGAAAGCTTTTGCAATACGGCTTACCATGGCTACTGAGATGGATAGAACGAGGATATACCAAACACCCGGCGCATCCCAGGAAAAAGAATTAAAAAACCGATCCCAGCTAAAATGCGTACCAGGTGGAACATCATTGCCCTGGTGACCATTGGCCAGGTTGATGAGTTTACCCAGTAAAATAGGATCGATCAAAGAAAATCCGATATTAATGGAAGCCATTAAAAGTGTGAAAGTAACCAGCCATTTATAAGGCTTTAAATATTTCAATAAAATTTTCATGCTGCAAATTTAGTGTAAAGAATACATCGAAACATTTCGATTGATTAAGGGGCTTATATCGTAAAGCGAAAATATTTATTCCCGGTGCTTTAAATCTACCCGGCAGGAAGTTTGATCCAGTTGCCAGGGATAATATCCCTCGTTCCCTTTATACTGGGTATCCATCTATCCGGGGCTACCACCACTTTATCCCGGCCTGGATTTAGCCATGCACCCCACCAGCTAAAAGAACTGTTCGCAATGATATGATGATTGCATTGGCTCATGAGCTGCATATCCTTATAACTATCCATATCCGTATTAAAATCCACAAACTTATAATCTGCCCCAGTAAAGTTTTTCTTTGCCCAGTTGATATCATCCGAAAAAACAATGAATAATGCATTGGCAAATTTAGTTTTCATTAAAGCGATGGCTTTTTGATAATAGCCCAAACCCATGGCCCAATTTTCATTCTCCAGGTAATCGCTTCTTCTGATATGAATACTCACTGCATTATTTTCCTGTATCAATTTAAGCATGCCCTGATTATTGCTGTCAGTCAATGCTGGAAATGTAAATAGCTTCCGGATCTTATCCTGGATATCAATAAAATATTTTTCCGATTGCCAGTAGCCATTCAGGTATCCTGATTGTATAATCCTTACTTTATCATTCCATGTACCGAAATCCTGGTGAGTTTCTTTATAAGGCTGATCAAAGAGTTTGAATTTTACTTTCGAAATCACTTTCAAGTATTCAAGTTCGATTACAGAAGCAACCAACGGCTTTACCCCAAATACTTTTTCCAATTCGTACTTTCTTCTTTCTCCTTTTGTGCTGTAAGCAGATAATTCAATTTTAGCAGGGAGGCCCTTATCAATAAACGTATGGTACAGTGCATACTGAAACATCTGATTACCCAAACCTGCCGAGATGTGTACAATGACCATAGTACTGTTAAAAGAATTTAATTTTTATTGAACAATGAAGTAAAAAAATGATACCAGGGCTTCTTCTTTTCGGCTGTGTACTTTCCAAAGCCTTTCAAAAAATCCTGTTTCCTTTCCAGGTGCATTACTTTTTCAAAAGGAATGGTTGTTTCAGCAGGATACAAAAAACCGGGATGCAGTACCTTCACTTTTCTACCGATAATGTAACGGTTTAAATAAGATTCATCGTGCCATAAGGCAATGATGTTATTTTGAAGATCCTGTTCGGTGTAATCATTACAGGTGTTGATTAAAGACAGGTAGTTTTTTGCTGTGCCACCATTCAATCCACCCGCTGCATAGATACTTCCGTCGCCCATTGGCACATAAGCCGCTGATGCAGGATTTCTTTCATAAGTGAATTTGTCATTGGTTTTATTCCAGAAATAAGGATGTTGTGTAACAACAAGTTCCTCATTGTTCAGTGGTAAAAACTCCTCCGGCAACACCGGCCTGGTTACTTTAATATTGGAGTTAAAGAAATAAACATACTCAAACGCAGCCAGCTCCTTTTCGATTGATTTAAAGAAACGGAAACGGTATAGTGTTGGATAAGGCCATGGCAAAGGCTCCTGGTAAATTTTATGAACTGAAGAGGAGGTATCGTTGTAAATATGATCCGCATCTGTAAAAACAAAATACTGCTTCCTGTAGCCGGGTAATAAAAACTGCTCAGCGCTTTCGTAGAAATTTTTCCAGAAAACTTCATACTTGCCGGTGCAGATGTATAAGATGGCGATGGTTGGCATTGACTTAATTTTTCTTACGGGCAAGAATCACGCACTCGGGTGAATAAGAGCGCCTGTTGGGCAATTTTAATTTTTTAAGCAAGGGCAACAATATCTTTATCGTCTTCAATAAAAAACGCTGGCTGAAATTTCTTTCCTGCCCATCGGTCCAGAAATCAAAGTTGCCGGTATAGCCTGCTTCCATGATCTCAAAATTATTTTTCAGCAACACAGCTTTCCATTTGTCTACATCCATACTCGGTACAAAATGCCTGTCCAGGTTCTCTTTATCCAAATAGGTATGCAGCCAGTTCTGAATCTTACCTCCAAAGTTTGGCGCCGTGATATATACATAACCGCCGGGTTTGGTGAGATCGGCATGCAACTGTACCATGTTTTCAAACTCTACAAAATGCTCGATAAAGCCAGCCGAAAACACCACATCATATTTTACCTCCTTGTTAATCTGCATCACATCTTCCTGCGAAAAAAAACCCGTCTTAAAATTATTTTTTTGCAGCCAGTTTACCATGGCTGGCAAAAATTTTGTCTGGTCGATACCATTCAGTGTATACCCTGCTTTGCCAAAATGATAAATGAACCTGCCGGGATATACACCAATTTCAAAAACAGATTTACCATTGCCCATACCGGCCTTGCCCAAGTATTTGTACAACATTTTTACCGTGCAGTAATTCTCCGGCATAGGCGATAATACAAAATCTTCGTAGCCTTTATCCCAGTAGCCGCTGTCTGCCAGGTTTGTTGCTGTTGGTTCCATAAAATAAATTCAGTTATTATATTAATTCAGGAAAATTTATGTTTAGCAGAGCCATTGATGTATTAAGACAGAAAGTACGAGAGTCCCGCCATGGCGGGAACGATGATGCCATGAAATTCCGATCCTGGTATCAGCAATTATTTTATCTCCTGCATCTCCACCAAAGTTTTGTAAAACGAACTGCGTTGCATCAGGCTATCATGATTTCCTCTCTCAATGATCTCTCCTCTTTGCAACACAATGATTTCATCTGCACTCCTGATGGTACTCAGCCGGTGTGCAATCACCAGTGATGTCCTGTCTTTCATCAAATGATTTACTGCATCCTGCACCAGCCGTTCGCTTTCTGTATCGAGTGAGGAGGTGGCTTCATCCAAAATCAATATTGGTGGATTTTGCAATACTGCTCTTGCAATAGTTACTCTTTGCCTTTCGCCTCCACTGAGCTTTACACCACGGTCGCCGATATTGGTATCATATCCCTCTTCTTTAGCTGAAATAAAATTATGTGCATTGGCAATCTTTGCTGCTTCCGTCACCGATTCTCTTGAAGCATGAATATCGCCGAGTGCGATGTTGCTGGCAATGGTATCGTTAAATAAAATCGGTTCCTGTGTAACTACGCTCATTTGCTTACGCAGCGACTCCATAGTATAATCCCTGATATCAATGCCATCGATCAGTATCTGGCCGCCGGTAATATCATGCAGCCTTGGAATCAGGTCTGCCACGGTTGATTTACCGGCACCGGATGAACCGACGAGTGCCACTGTTTTTCCTTTCTCAATGGTAAAACTGATATTTTTTAAGATGACGGTATCTTCATTATATGCAAAACTCACATTCCTGAACTCAATGTTATGGTTGAAGGATTTTAGTTCAACGGCATCCGGTTTGTTTTGAATGGTTTCTGGTGTTTGCAGGATGGCTTCAATGCGTTCCACTGCACCCATTCCTTTTCGCACATTGGAGATGGAATTGGCGAGGTTCTTTGCAGGGTTCAGCAGCATGGCAAAGCTGATAATATAAGAAATCAAATCACTACCGGCAAGGTCACGGCTATCGTTCAATGCCAGCCTGCCACCTACATACAGGATGATGGATAAAACAATTACGCCCAATACTTCTGTTAAAGGGCTTGCAAGGTCTCTCCTGATTGTCATCTTATTCAATACAGCAAATAGTTTTTGATTCAATGCCAGGAATTTATCCATCATGGATTGTTCGGCATTAAAAACCTTGATCACTTTAATGCCGCCCAGTGTTTCCTCGAGGTGAGAAATTACACCCCCATTGATGTCCCAAAATTCATTGGATTGCTTTTTCAATCTTTTACTTACACGGCCAATGATGAACGCAGTGATGGGTAATAACAACAATAACAGCAAAGAGAGTTTGGGGCTTAAATAAATCATATACCCAAGAAAACCCAAAATGGTGAGCGGATCTTTTATCAATCCTTCCATACCCATGATAATAGATGCCTGCACTTCAAATACGTCGCCGTTCATACGGCTGATCATATCGCCCTTGCGCTGTTCTGAATAAAAACTAAGTGGCAGCCTGAGTACTTTATTATACAAGCGAAGGCGGAAACTGGATAAAATATCATTGCGGACAGGAGTGGAAATAAAGTTGGAAATGTATAGAAATAAATTCCTGAAAAAAGTAGCGATCACCATTGCAAGGCAAATCACCAGCAAGCCCTGCAGCCTGTCTTTTTGAATGATATCCTGCAGGTAGGTTTTCAATCCGCCAATGGCGTTTGTCTGCAGGGGTGCTGTGGTATTTTCCTGGTTGAATATCAGGCTGAGGAAGGGTGCCAGCATACCAATTGATACGATGGAGAAAAGGCTGGATAAGAGCGTAAACAATAAATAAAGGAATAGCTTATCCTTCGGGATCCTTATATGACTGAAAATACTGTATGAACTTTTCATTTGTTGTTATTGTAAACCGGCGCAAATTTACAGGTATTACAGCAACTGGCGAACATTGGTGGATGACCGGCTATTGCTGGATTGGCAAGGGGTAATTACTGATGGCCCATTTCTTTGCAAATAATTTTTTCAGCAATGGCAGTTTTTTATACGACAATTTATCCTTCATCATCTTTTGCGGCATACAACCCTGCAATAATTCAACCTGCTGGTGCAAGTCAAGCTTGCCCTTGATGGCAAAAAACTGTTGCAGAAATACCCTGTATTCTTTCAGGTACCAGTAATGAAAGATGGCATCCTCCGCAGCTTTGATAGTAAAGTTTTTTTGCAATGTAAAGCTGAATGCGAATTGCTCCACGGTATGCCTGGGGAAATTTGGATAAACAGCATCGGTAATGGCCAGCACCTGGTCAAGCAGGTAAGCCTTGTCACTGTTCATCCCAATCACACCAGCATTCCACATAAACATCTTATCAAGATCAGTAAGCTGTGTGCCGCTGATGCAGACAGGGGCCATCAAAAAACGTTGCCATTTTTTTGATTCGATATTGTTTCTTTTGTTGATGAGCCCTTCATTGGTATGCATATACACAACACCATTTTCAATATCTGTGAAAAGTCCTGACAAAGACTGTTGGCAGCTGGTATCAGTATCGCAGTATATAAGATTACCCTTGTGTTTACTAAAAAAATCCTGCAGCACTTTTATTTTCACCCGGTGTACAAAATCAATGGCTCCCCGCCATTCGGTAATTTTTTGCAGTGCCACCTGTTCAATAATGGGATTGTGAAAAATGGCCAGTTCTTTTTCAAAATAGGTTGGGTTGTCTGTATAGAGCACAATGCAGATATCTTCCGGTTTATTATGCTGCATTAGTTGCAGCAATGCGAACCGGCACTCGGCCAGTATCTCCTCTTTTCCATAAGCCTGGAACAATATGAAATTTTTTACTGCACTCATTGATGGAGGTATGAAGTTACCGGCTGTTCATTTACCTGGTATTGCTGGTTGATGAGTTTAGGAACCGTGATAAATGCATTGAGCAACTGATTGGTAATAGTAAATGCCAACAGGTTGTCGGCGGTATAAACAAGTGGCGTTTGCTGCTGCAATAAAATTTTCGCTGCTGCATTGGTAATGGCATAGGCATGCGTACAATCATGAAAGCCTGCTTTTTGCAAATGTGTTGAAAAAACTTCGGGGTATAAATGATCGATGATAGTATGATTAAGTGTTCTTTTTAAACCGAGCGAATACAGCAAATGATAAAAAAATTTCTTTATTGATGCATTTGAAGGAGCCGTCTCATTCTTTGCAAATCCAAGGTAAAACAATTGCCAGTCTGCAGGCAATTCTGATGTGATTGCAGAAAATAATTGGATTGCATTTTTATCTACTACCACATCATCTTCCAGTACCAATACTTTTTGATAATTATTGCTGATTATATCCTGGTAGATCATGGTATGACTGAGTGAACAACCGATCTCACCCTTCGTCATATCCTTGTGCATGATGTGTTTTTGTTTTGCCGATACAGGATCATATATCTTTCTGGAAACCAGTTCATCAACATTCATGTTTTTTTTATCAGCGCCATACATCAATGTATAGTTGAGCCCTGCCAGTTCCTGTTGAATGTGCAAATGCCTGTCCATAGCCCTTTCCAGGGTTACTACATATATTTTGTCAAAAAAATTATTGAGTGGTGCAAACATTGATGTATCTTTTATCCTGCCCATCCTTCCCTGTCTAAACTGCGGTACTGGATGGCTTCCGCAATATGCTCGGCTTTTATATCGCTGCTGCCTGCAAGATCGGCAATAGTACGGCTAACTTTTAAAATTCTGTCATAAGCCCTTGCAGATAAATTTAATTTTTCCATGGCAATCTTCAGTAAATTTTGACAAGCCGTGTTGATCACACAAACTTCTTTCAACGTTTTACTACTCATCTGTGCGTTGGCATATACCCCTTCATTATCCTTGTATCTTTCTTCCTGTATGGCTCTTGCTTTAATCACCCTTTCCCTGATCGCTTCACTTTTTTCAAATTGTTTTACGGATGACAATTCACTAAAAGCTACCGGTGTTACTTCCACATGCAGATCAATCCTGTCCAGCAATGGCCCTGAAATTTTATTCAGGTATTTCTGAACAGCTCCCGGCGGGCAGGTACATTCTTTTTCGGGATGATTGAAATAGCCGCAGGGACAAGGATTCATAGAAGCGATCAACATAAACGATGCAGGGAAATCCATTGCCACTTTTGCCCGGCTGATGGTAACTTTTCTCTCTTCCATCGGCTGCCGCATTACTTCCAGCACCGTTCTTTTAAATTCCGGCAACTCATCTAAAAACAATACGCCATTGTGTGCCAGTGAAATTTCTCCAGGCTGGGGATTACCACCACCACCCACCAGTGCAACATCCGAAATGGTGTGATGTGGCGAACGGTAGGGTCTTTTTGAAATGAGCGTTGCATTCTCCGGAAGTTTGCCCGCTACACTGTGTATCTTGGTTGTTTCCAATGCTTCATGCAATGTCAATGGCGGAAGAATGGTTGGCAAACGCTTTGCCAGCATGGTTTTACCGGCCCCCGGTGGCCCAATCAGGATGGCATTGTGCCCTCCTGCTGCTGCAATCTCCAGTGCCCGTTTAATATTCTCCTGCCCTTTTACATCTGCAAAATCAATTTCAAAATCACTTTGTGCGTAAGCAAATTCTTCTCTTGTATTTACCATCACCGGAGCTAAAGAACTCTCATCTTTAAAAAATGCGATCACTTGATTGAGGTGGCTTACGCCGTATACTTTTAAATTATTCACCATCGCCGCTTCCCTTGCATTTTGTTTGGGAACAATGAGTCCTTTAAAATTTTCTTTTCTTGCCTGTATGGCAATGGGCAATGCCCCTTTAATAGAACGTACTTCACCATTAAGGCTCAGCTCACCCATAATTACATAGTCAGCTATTTTTTCAGGATTGTCTATCTGCTCACTTGCTGCCAATGTACCGATGGCAATGGGCAGATCGAATGCAGTACCACTTTTCCGGATATCGGCGGGTGCAAGGTTTACGATCAGCCTGGTTCGTGGCATAAAATATCCATTGTCCTTGATGGCACTTTCCACCCTCAGCATACTCTCCTTTACCGCACTGTCGGGCAGGCCAACAATTACTGCTTCTGATTTACCCTGGTTATTAATATTCACTTCCACCGCAATGGTAATGGCTTCCACACCGTACACTGCACTGCCAAAAGTTTTTACCAACATGATGCGTTGTTGTTTGTTTTAAGAAATCGTGTAACCGCAATCTGAAAGTACGAAAAAATAAAAGTTGTGCAAGCATTTATAAAACGGCCTAACAGGCATTGTAATAACAGCCGATCTGTACGAAGTCATCTTTTTTATAAATATAAGCAAGCGGTATTTTGCCGTAAAAGGCAGCCCACAAACTGAAAGTGCTTGGCGGACCAATGATGGCATCACAGGCAGCCAGGCTGTACATGTCTGTAACAAAGTGACGCTGCCCCGTAAATATTTTTAATGCCGGAGGAAAATGACTTTTATCGATGGATTCAATCGCAGCAATTACAAAGGCGCAGGTTTTGCCTGCTGTAGCAAATTGTTCCTGTACCTGCAACATTTTTTCTGCATACACATCATCTTCATAATACCAGATGCCAGCTTCATAGCGGATATAATCGCCCCGGCGTATATGCACACCAATCACCACATCTGCTGCCGCCCTCGCATCATTGATGACTGCATTCACTTCATCCCGGTATTTTTTTATGGGTGTAAAAAATTCCGTATCTCATCCTGGTGCTTTTGCAGGTTCATCCTGTCCCTGAATAACCAGCCCTCCGTAATCACAATTTTATTTTTTGCATTGGCAACAAAGTCAGGGTCATTCAGATCAAAATCATCGTATTGTTTGAATATCCTGTAGAGCCGGTAAAAGGGGGTGGCGCTAAATAATTTGTGAGTGATATCCGCCCATAAACGAAACAACCTGCTGAAAGCACGGTCAAGAAAATGATTCCTGAAAAGCGTTGTGCTGATCGGATGTCCGTTGAAATTATTGTTGCTGGTAGCTTCAAAAAAGGGTTCGAACTCATCAAACTCAGGATTGTACAATTTGTAGCCATGTTCCATGCAGTTTGCAGCCAGGTGCACAAAAGAAATGATCCTGTTCGCCAATCTCCCGCCTTTGTAATTGTTGATTACCATTCGTTTTTATTCAGCCGCAAAAGTAAGCCTTCATTTCAAAACTATATCAAAGGGAAATATTGAAACGCAAACGAATTACAATTGCTGCAGCATCTTCACCACGCCTTCATTTTTTAAAATGAGGTAACCCAGCCGGTCGTTACTGATGCCTTCTTTTAACTGGTAATTGAATACCAGCTGGTCATCGGTTACAGCGGTTTCAAAATAATTGAAGATAATATTGGGATACTGTTTGAGTGGCTCACCAATTTCGTACAAATGAGTAGAAAGAATAAAAGCGCTGTTACGAATTTTCAGAAACCCCTCAATCACGGTAGTAGAACACTTCATGGCATCCTGCACATTGGTGCCTTTAAACAATTCGTCGATCAGTATCAGCCAGTTCTTTTTTATCCGAAATTTTTTGAACGGTGGATTTGATCCGCTGCACTTCATTATAAAAATAACTTTCGCCCCTGGCAATATTATCCACTACGTTGATATTGCTTAGCATCCCGTCAAACACACTCAGTTCCATGGATGCAGCCGGCACCCCCATTCCCATGTGTGCCAGGAATAGTGCTGTACCTACCGACTTGATAAAAGTACTTTTGCCAGCCATATTAGCACCGGTAAGGAACATGAAATTCTTCTCCGGCAATAACCGGATATCGTAGTCAACAGGCTGCTGCAATAACAAATGGTACAGCCCTTTTACATTTAGCAATGGCTTGCGGTCTTCCACAAAAGACGGGAATACAAGGTTTAAATTTTTCACGGCCATCGCCATGCCATACCAGGCATCAATCTGGTACCATGTTTCCAGTAAATCAAGCGTATTTTGCTTGTATCGGTACCGTAAAAAATGCGCCAGTGCCAATTGTTTGGTAACCGGCATTTCTTTTGATTTGTTATATAACTTTACTTCCCGGATCTGATCTTTATCCAGCATGGAAGCCACCTGCATTAATAGCCTTTTCATGGGCGCCGGTGCATCATCGGTTAAAAAATACTTGTCTTGTTGCTGCAAGCCTTTGATGAAATCAAAAGCATGTTCGGTGGAATATCTTACAAATGAAAAATCAGGGCCATGAAAAATTTTATACGCCATGGCGCCGGCTTTGGAGGGATGCTCAGGTATTTCATCAATGGTAGCGCCGTAATATTTTTCCACCACCATCACTGATCCATTGCTGATCTGCTGCGGCCAGTACTGTTCTTTATGGATGATGGTTTGTAATGTTTGCTGGATGCCCTGTATCTGCCCGATGGTTTTAAGCGGTGTGGAAAAATTGGCCAGCATTTTTTGCCTGCCCCCGGCAGTGCGGCAAAAATTCAATTTATTAAAAACAGAAAAATCTTCTTCTGCATTCAGTATCGAAAGATCGGCTAACGTTGTTTTGTCAATTTCCATAACTACCCTTTAATTCCTGTCAAACAAAATTCTTTTGCCTTTCACTGATTCATCCCACACTTCATTTCCATAAACCATCGTGCCATTCACAAAAGTTTTTTCGATGGTTGCAGGAAAAGTAAATCCTTCCAGGGGGCTCCAGCCGCATTTTGATAAAACACTTTCCTTTGTTACTATAGTTGACTGATTCCTATCCACCACAACAAGATCGGCAAAATAGCCTTCCCTTACAAATCCCCTATCGGCTACCTGGTAAATCGTAGCAATGTTATGACTCATCTTCTCCACCACTGTTTCCAGGCTGATGGCACCAGTTTTTACATAATGCAGCATCATGCTTAAAGTATGTTGTATAAAAGGAACACCGCCATGCGCCTGTTCATAAGGCACATTTTTTTCGTTGAGTAAATGCGGGGCATGATCGGTAGAAATAGAATCAATGATACCTTCATTCACGGCCTTCCATAAAGCAGTTTTATTGTGCGGCGCTTTGATGGCAGGATTGCATTTGATCTTGTTACCAAGTGTTGCATAATCATCGCTGGTAAAATGCAGGTGGTGCACACAGGCTTCGGCAGTAATTAATTTTTCTTTCAATGGCAGCATATTGCTAAACAGCTGCAATTCTTTTTCAGTAGTGATATGAAGAATATGCAAACGGCTGCCATATTTTTTTGCCAGCTGTATTGCAAACAGGGAGGATTCAAAACATTCGACATCATCTTTTATTATGGGATGATCTGCCGCTGCCAGTTCCCTGCCCTCCGATTTGATCCTTCTGTAATTTTCCTGCATGATGCGTTCATCTTCGCAATGGGTGGCGATGAGCAGCCCGCTTTCCCGGAAAAGTTTATTGAGGGTAACCGGGTTGTCCAGTAACAAATTTCCGGTAGAGGAGCCCATGAAAATTTTAATACCACACACTTCGTTCCTTTTATCGTTGGTCCGCAGCGCTTCATCAGCATTTTCATTACTGGTGCCCATGTAAAAAGAATAATTGGCCAGGGAGGTACGGGATGCAATGGCAAATTTTTCTTCCAGCAATTGCTGGGTAAAAGTAGGCGGAATGGTATTGGGCATGTCCATAAAACAGGTAACCCCGCCTGCTACTGCCGCTTTTGATTCTGAATAGATGGTTCCTTTTTGAGTAATACCCGGTTCCCTGAAATGCACATGGTTGTCGATAACACCCGGCAGCAATATTTTTCCTTCGCCATTAATTTCTGTAACGGCACCTTTGGGATCGATAGAAGCTGCAATGTTTTCTATCCTTTCTCCCACCGTTAATACATCCGTAGTAACAGTTTTCCCTTCATTTACGAGCTCTATGTTTTTAAAGAGATATTTTTGCATATCTTGACGCTATTAAAAGTTAACTGTGTCTGTATAATGTGATGCCTGGTGTGTTTCTTGCTGAATAGAATTAATTCTGTACAAGAGTGCGACGCCGGTGAAGCCAAAAGGATATTCAAAAGCCCGGCTCATAAAAATTGCTCACAATACAGCAGCACCAAAACAACTAAACAATGCAAATTATTAAAAGCTTCTTCAAACTATTGTTTTTTATTTGCCCGATTTTTGCAACGGCACAATCAACCTACCTGCAGCAGGGCGACAAGGCTTACCAGTTGCTGGAGCGCCTGGAAATAAAGGCAAAGACCAATGCCAACCTCAACTTTTCCGGGCATTAAAGTATTTTAACCGGAAAGTAGTGCTGAAAGCCGCAGAAGAAATTGACAGTGCCAATAAAGCCAACAGCGGTGCTGAACAAAACAAAGCCTCAAAACTCACCGGCATTGACGAATACAACCTGCAGAGCCTTTACATGAACAACAGTGAATGGGTAAGTGGTTCCAAAGAAAATTTTGCCAGTAAAAAGCCGGTGTTCAATACATTTTATAAAACAAAGCCCAACCTGTTTGAAGTAAATACCAAAGATTTCTTCCTGGCAGTGAACCCCATGCTACAAATTGCGTATGGAAAAGAAAGTAACAACAATGAAAATATCTTTTACAACAGCAGGGGTATCACCATCAGGGGACGTATTGCCAATAAGATCGGGTTTTCTCCACGCTTACTGATAACCAGGAAAGGGGACCGGGATTTTTCCAGGCTGGATCAATACCAACAGGGCCGTGCCGGGAGTAGGATTTTATAAATCATTTAAAGGTACCAGGTAGATTATTTTGATGCCCGTGGTTACATCAGTTTTAACGCAACCAAATACATCGATATACAATTTGGCCATGATAAAAATTTTATCGGCAACGGCTACCGCAGTTTGTTTTTGAGCGACTGGGGCAACAGCTACCTGTTCTTAAAATTGAATACCCGTATCTGGAAACTGAATTACCAGAATATTTTTATGGAGTTGATGCCGGTGTTTAACAAAAGCGGAGGCGACCGTGTGCTGGATAAAAAATACCAGGTGATGCACCACCTGAGTTTCAATATTTCCAAATCGGTAACAGTGGGCTTGTTTGAAGCAGTGACCTTTGGCCGCAAAAACCATTTTGATTTTCAGTACCTGAACCCGATCATATTTTTACGCCCTGTGGAAAGTGGCAATGGCAGTGGTGATAAAGCAAAAGTTGGTTTTGATTTTAAAGCCAATGTTGCCAACAAATTCCAGTTTTATGCACAGCTGCTGCTGGACGAATTTGTACTGAGTAAATTGAAAAATGATAAGAACAACTATGTAAACAAATATGGCTACCAGCTGGGCGCCAAATACATTGATGCGTTTGGTATGCCTAACCTCGATTTGCAGGGAGAAATCAACAGGGTAAGGCCGTTCACCTACTCTCACTACGATTCTGTTTCCAACTACACCCATTACAACCAGCCAATGGCACATCCACTGGGTGCTAACCTGCAGGAATTTATTGGCATTGTAAAATACCAGCCTGCAAAAAAATGGTATGTGTATGCCAGGGCCATTTATTATTACCAGGGGCTTGACAGTGCCGGTTATAATTTTGGGGGCAACCCTTTCCGGTCATACAACGATGGAAAGCCGCTGGTTAACCCAGGCGATCCTTTATCCGCACAACGGCAAAGCGGCTTTGCTGTGGGCGGGGGCATGAAGGCTACCTGCATGAATGCATTGCTGCAGGTAAGTTATGAACTGAAAGAGAATTTATATGTTGACCTGAGCCTGCAGCACCGTAGTTATAAAGTGCCGTTGCTGAATAGCAATACCAGCAATACGTTGTTCACTGCAGGCATCCGGTTGAATATGTTTAAGAGGGTGTATGATTTTTAACTGCCTCACCCTCGTTCCCTCCCCATCCTTCGACTACGCTCAGGAGAGGGAGGCCCGGCGTTGAAGGAAGATTTAATATTTGTACTGACAATTCAACATTTGCTTTTTATTGTACAGTGCGAAGAAGTGAAGGATATTGTTATTTAATTTTTCCCTTGAGCCGGTGTTTTCTTTTATGGCTCATTGGTTGAATGCTCTTCTTCTTAAAATCATCCGATATCACACTGATGTTGCCATCCACTTCCAGCATGGCAAGGTCTACATGCTGCACATCCTCCACTCCATGCTCCCTTACTGCTGCCTGTATTTCGTCAATAGTAATTTCTGCTTCCTTTAAATTATAATGCTGTAGCTGGCCCTTGTAAATGAGCAGTACCGCTTTTCCCTGCAGCAATTCACTCACATTTTTATTCCGGTACAATACCCATTTTAAAATATAATTGATGCAGAACAATGCGGTTGCTGCAACCAATCCACCCTGCAGTTTATTGTTTTCGCCAATCATGGCATTTTGCACGGAGTTGCTGATGAGCAAAATAAAAACGAGGTCCACCACGGTGAGCTGGGCCAGTTCTTTTTTGCCAAATACCCTGATGGCAATGATCACAAAAAAATAAACGGCAATGCAGCGAAGCACAATCAGTACATATTCATTTTGTAAAATAGCCGGCATAGCAGGTGATTTATGCTGATGATAAAATTGTTTGTTTACTCCGTTGTTTCAAACCAAACTTTGGTTACATCATTCCAGTCGCCATTGTAGTTAATGGTGAGTTCCTCTCCTTCCTCAATATCCCTCACTGTTTTGATGGTGATGGTATCGTCATTAAAGTCCATAATGTATTCACAGTTGCTTTGGTAGCTGTGGTTATAAATGGGTACCATACCCAGCGCCATACAGCAATGGTCTTTTTCTTTGCCCCATTCAAAGATATAGTTAAACAATAGTGTCTGATCGAGCAATTGCCGGTCCTTGCTGCTCATCACAATTACCGGGGCAATCTCTATTACAGAATCAGCAGTAATTGCTACCGATGTAAAAACACCTCTGCCCATTTTTTCTGTTTCAGCAACAAACAGGTAAGGTATTATCATCATAACAATTTATTAAAGTGAATTGAAGTAATTTTGGTGAATCGTCAATAGTGAATGGTGAATGGGTGGCTCATACTCAATCACACGAATATCATTCAGCCGGATAAAAATAATCAGAATTTTTTACTAAGGGTATATATCAATGTCGTTAGAACTGGAAGAAATATCAATACAGGAACGCTTTATGGAAGTGGTGGCCACTGAAGACAAGCTGCTGATCATGGATTTTTTAAACAACCAGAACATCAGCGATGTGGCGGAGCTGATCTACGACAACGAGGATTATGAAACGCAGATCATCAGCCATCTGTCTATGCACCGGGCTGCCAGTGTGTTTAAAATACTGGAGCTGCCGGTACAGAAAAGAATCATTAAAAACTTACCCGCCTTTACCACCGCCGAATTGCTGAATGAATTACCGGCAGATGACCGCACCTCTTTTTTAAGTGAGCTGCCCAGTAATGCGGTAAGGGAGCTGGTAAAAACATTGAATCCTGAAGAAAGAAAGATCACACTATCATTGCTGGGTTACCCCGAAGGCAGTGTAGGCAGGCTGATGACTCCCGACTACGTGTACGTGTACGAGCACAATACCGTGGAAGAAGTACTCAATACCATCCGGAAATTTGCAAAAAGCAGCGAGACCATTGATGTGATTTATGTGATCAATGACAAAGGGGAATTGCTGGATGACATCCGCATCAAAGATTTCATTATGGCCCCGCCTGAAAAAACGGTGGACGAAATGATGGATGGCCGCTTTATTACCCTGCATGCAGGTGATGACCAGGAGGTAGCCAACGAAGCATTTAAAATGAATAACCGGGTAGCGCTGCCGGTGGTGAGCAAGAGCAATAAACTGCTGGGGATTGTTACCATTGATGATGTGCTGTGGGTAGCCAATGAAGAATTTAGTGAAGACATACAAAAGATAGGTGGTACCCAGGCACTGGATGAACCTTATCTTGATATCCCCTTGTTCAAACTGTTTAAAAAAAGGGTTGGCTGGCTGGTGGTACTTTTTATAGGAGAACTGTTTACCGCTACGGTAATGCAGAAGTTTGAGGGAGAAATACAAAAAGCTATAGTGCTGGCATTGTTTGTTCCGCTAATCATTTCAAGCGGTGGCAACACCGGTTCACAGGCATCTACTTTAATTATACAGGCCATGGCAGTGGGTGAAATCACCATTGCCAACTGGTGGCGGGTAATGCGGAGAGAAATCATCCAGGGCCTGATGCTGGGCACTGTTTTGGGCATCATTGGTTTTGCAAGGGTCGTTATCTGGTCAAAAATTTTACCCAATGTGTATGGTATTCATTCATTGCAGATTGCATTTACCGTAGGCTTTTCATTGATTGGAGTGGTACTGTGGGGAACATTAACGGGCAGTATGCTGCCGCTTGTTTTAAAAAGGCTGGGCGCCGATCCTGCAGTAAGCTCTGCTCCCTTTGTGGCAACGCTGGTAGATGTAACCGGGCTCATTATTTATTTCTCTGTAGCTTATGCTTTTTTACAGGGAACATTGTTATAATAGGTTCCCAACAAAAGCACGAAATACAAAGAATATTGCGGACCTTACGGCCTGGTAGAAACCACAAACTTCAATCATCAACATTTTTAAATAATCAACATGAAACAAGTTTTTTCATTCCTTTTTTTCTGCATCCTGTTTTTTGCTGCAGGTGCACAAAACAAAAACGCAACTATCCACCAACCAGATTCAACCCAACAAATACAAATAGCAGAAGCAGCCTGTGGTATGTGCCAGTTTGGAATGAAAGCAGATGCCTGCAAACTGGCTGTGCGTATCAACGGCAAACCTTATCATGTAGAAGGTACTTCCATAAATGCATACGGCGATGCCCATGCAAAGGATGGCTTTTGCAATGCGATCAGGAAAGCGGAAGTGCAGGGAACAGTTAAGGATGATAAATTTGTAGCCACTTACTTTAAGCTGGTAAACAATACGCCTGCAAAAAAGAAAACTAAAAAATCCTGATACTTTTATTCCACCGTTAGCGAAAAGGAGATCATCCTGGAATTGATCTGGTCAACATTACTGCTGAAACGCAGATTGGGATTGCGCTGGTGCAGGTTGGCAAGCCCCCAGTTCACCCTTAATTCAGGAGTAAGTACAAAATAAGGGAAGTAAATATGAAAGCCTATACCGCCTTCGATACTGTAATCGAATGCTTTTATCTTAATTAATTCCTCTGCATTTTTTTTATTGGCGTTGGATGCAAGATCATAGTCGAACCTGCCACCACCAGTGATAAACACTTTCATATTACCAATACGGTCGCTGCTGAATTTAAGCAGGAAGGGAAGACTGAGTGTAATGCCCTGTACTTTTTTTAGCGTGATCGGGCCCTCATTTAAGAAAGGATCGTACTTATACATGCGGTATTCAAAAGCCTTT
This sequence comes from Chitinophagaceae bacterium, assembly GCA_016722465.1. GTDB lineage: Bacteria > Bacteroidota > Bacteroidia > Chitinophagales > Chitinophagaceae > Ferruginibacter. The sequence goes on from JADKJC010000001.1 coordinate 600,746, forward strand.
TCGCTAAATGTAAGGTTCAGTGGATAGGTCCTGATATCCCAATGTTCATTGATGTTCAAATCTACAAGCCAGGCGAGGTTGATACCGGTACTGTTCATGCTTTCAATGGCAGCAATACTGTCGTTGATGGTGCCATTTAAAAACTGTGGGGCATGTGTAAAACTGAAATGCGATTTATTCAGGCCAAGGTTGATACCAAAATGATACAACTTGCTGTCATGGTCGGGCAGGTTGAGTTGTGTACGCAACTGCGCCTTGCCAGCCTGGCAAAACAGCAATGCAATGAATATTAAATTTATTTTTCTCCGCAATAGATAGTGCATATTCCTGCGCTCTGTGGTTTACAATAAGTGTTACGATAACCGAGGCTATCTAAGATTTGTGTAAAGTTGTTGCCCTCTGGAAATTTTTTAATTGATTCGTCAAGATATTTATATGCGTTGCGGTTTTTGCTGAATACCCTGCCCATCGCTGGCGCCACTACCTTCATATACACATTGTACAGTTGCTTTACGCCTGGTGTTTTTGGCTTGCTGAATTCCAGCACCACCAGTTTACCCCCCGGTTTCAATACCCTCAGAATTTCAGCCAGCCCCTTTTCCAAATGTTCAAAATTCCTTACTCCAAAGGCCACTGTTACTGCATCAAACGTATTATCTAAAAAGTTTATTGTTTCACTATCGCCGTTTTGCAGCGCTATCAGCCGTTCCAGGCCCAGTTTGGCTATCTTTTTCCGGCCCAGATCCAGCATCCCGTCGCTGATATCAATTCCAATAATCTGTTCCGGCTTCAGCACGCTGTTGGCCATAATGGCAACATCTGCAGTGCCGGTAGCAACATCCAGTATTTTCTTCGGGTTAATGGCTTTCAGTTGCTTCAGCGCTTCCTTTCTCCACCTTACATCAATTCCGGCGCTTAAAAACCGGTTTAAAAAATCATAGCGGAAGGCAATGCTATCAAACATATCTGCCACCTGCTCCTTTTTCGACATTGCGGAGCCTTGCACCGGCACCACCGTATCATGTTCAAATTTCGACATCCGTACAAAGATAACGGGTTTCCATTTTTTGGATGGCGTTTGTTTAACTTTATTAACAGGGATTTAGGGAGGTGTTTGGTGGGCTGTTAGCAGCAGTAATTATCCCAGCTTCGGTTGCTGCTATCCGTTACAACTCCGGCGCATGGCAGGGCGCAATTCCTTCACCGGGGTTTTCACTGCTATCAGCCAGCCAGCGGGCTGTAATAATTTCTTCGGCAGTTGTTAAGAAAGATTTGGATGGTTGAGCTGCGTATATTTGATTGTTAGCGGCAAGCAGGGCATTCAACTATCAGACACTTCAATAATCAAGAATGATGAATAAAGACAAATGGCGGTTTACAGTATGTACAATCTTAGTATTGAATCTAACAACAGCAAATGCCCAATCAATTCTACCACCTGTTATAGATTGGCATGGGAAAAGTGAATCATTAATTGCCAAAACAAATAATGTATGGATTACTCCGGCTGAAAAATCAGGCTTTGTAACCACACCAGATTATAATGAAACCATAAACTGGTTTAAAAAATTGACAACTGCTTCCCCGTTGTTAACTATGGTTACTATTGGTAAAAGTGTAGAAGGTCGTGACATATTTATGATTATTGCTTCAACTGATAAAAATATTACCGCCGAAGCCTTAAAAAAATCAAGCAAGTCACTTTTGCTGGTACAGGCAGGTATTCACTCTGGCGAAATAGATGGCAAAGATGCCGGCATGATGTTGCTTCGTGATATTGCATTCAACAACAAAAAGTCGTTGTTAGATAAAGTAAATTTTCTATTCATACCCATACTGAGTGTAGATGCACATGAACGAACTTCGCCTTACAACAGACCTAACCAACGAGGGCCGCAAAATCAAGGCTGGAGAACCAATGCACAGAATTTAAATCTGAACAGGGATTGGGCAAAACTTGATACAAGAGAATTAAGGTCGGTTATAAAAGTGATAAATGAATATAACCCCGTTTTATTCATGGATATTCATGTAACAGATGGTGCCGATTATCAATACGATATTACCTATGGTGGGAATGGAAAGCAAGGGTATTCTCAAGGTATCAGGAACTGGCTGGAAACAAATTATCAAACTTTTACCAGCAATGAATTAAGGGCAAGCGGACATATACCCGGACCATTGACCTATTCAACAAATGACAGAGATTTTTCGCAGGGAATGGTTATACAAACAGGAGGTCCCCGTTTCTCTGATGTTTATGGCGACCTTCGTCACCTGGCTACAATACTGGTTGAAAACCATTCTCTAAAACCATTCAAACAGCGGGTGTTAGGTACTTATGTGTTACTGGAAAGCACATTAAAGTTTTTGTCTGCAAGTGGTCAATCATTAAAACAAATTACTGCCGCAGATAAGGCTAAAAGAATATCAAAAGTTCCTTTGCAATGGAAGGTTCCCCAATTTAAAAATGCAGTAGGCTATGATACAAGGGCAAATCAACCAGTAACCGTTGCCACAATTGTCCCACCAGATAGCTTTCAACTTGCAGCTATAGAACATGTGATTCGCAAATCATCAGTTACTAATGCGGATTACGTAGAATGGTTGGGCAAGCCAATCAAGCTTACTGTGGCCGATTACAAATCAACTGAACCATTTGATTTTATTACAAGACCAAAAGGATATTGGGTTCCAGCTTCCTGCGATGTGGTTATAGAAAGATTAAAATTGCATGGTATTAAAATGGATGTTATAACTCAACCCCGAGAAGTATCCGTTGAAATGTACCGAATTGCTGATTTTAGTTTCGGGAATGATAATGGTAAAACACTACCCTTTCAAGGACACATGCAAGTGACAGGAACAACGAACTCAGAAATGCGGAAACAGCTATTTCCAGTAGGTTCTGTTTATATTTTCACCGACCAGCCATTAGGCGATTTGGCGGTAATTTTATTGGAACCATCCTCAAAAGATTCTTATTTCAGTTGGGGGTTTTTTAATTCCATTTTTGAACGAACAGAATATATTGAAGCGTATGTAATGGAGCCGATGGCAAAAAAAATGCTGGAAGATTCTCCTGCACTGCAAAAAGAATTTGAAGAGAAAAAAACAGGCGACAAAGCCTTTGCAAATGACCCCAATGCCATACTCACTTGGTTTTACAGCAAAACAAAATATTATGACGAGAGGTATTTGTTGTATCCGGTAGGGAGAGAGTTGTAAGTTTAAGTTATTAAGTTAACACAGAACTTTTAAGTATCAATCAAGAAAGCTCTAATTGTCATTGCCTGCCGCTAACAAATGTATTGCCGGCAAATGGGGCTTGACGGAAGATCAATCAGCTGCAAATCGCTACTGTACTGCATCCGGGCTTGACGGAATTCTGTTCGGCAGTTAGTTGTTAACTTGTACTTTTAAATCATTATTCGGCTGCAGTTGTGGGCAGACACAGCAACAAATATCCCATCTGCGGCAATACTGGTTCGTAAGCAGCCATTGTATGACGATCACCCGTAACATAGAGACAATTTTAATTTTTACAGTTTTTCTTGCTTTGACTTCTTGCAATTTTGGCAACAAGAAAAGCGAACCCATTTGGAGCGACTTGCCTGCTGTAATGAGTTTGGACAACTTAAAGCAAACAGACTTTGTTATAACATTGGAAAATCCAATTTCAGAAAACAAGAATATCATTTATGCGCCTGCATTTTTGTATGCGTGGAACAAAATTAAAAAAGAACTTAAATTCCCAATCATAGCTGGCAATACAAATTCACCCGACTTCATCCTGTTAAATAAATCAATATCACATCAAAACTCATTAACTGGCAAAGAATATTCTGCAACAGTCGAAATTATAGACGGTGCAATTACTGGAAGAGCATTTTTTAATAAGACACTTCCCTTTGAAACAAAACTTCAATTTTTAGACGAACCAATAAATTTTGACACAACAAAAGTTTCTGCTTTTGGAATGTATTACTATAGCGATGATGCAATTAAGTTTACCAAAATTCTCTATTACAAGGACAACAATAATTTCATTTTAAAACTTATACCAAAAGACAAGCAACACGAAATCATATTAGTAAAAGGTCTTGATAAATACCAAACCTTGAAAGATGCAATTAACCTCACTAATGATTTAATTTCCCAAGGAAAACAAGAACAGTCAAACACTAAATTACCCTGGAAATATCAAATCGTTCACGAAGACATCTTTGCAATTCCAGCCATTAAGATTAACATTAAGACACACTACAAAAACATTGAAGGGCAAACCTTTTCGACTAGCAACAAAGTAAAACATACAGTTGAAGAAGCATATCAAAGGACAGGATTTATCCTAAATGAAAACGGTGCAGTTGCGGAAAGTGAAGCGACAGTATCACTTGACTCTGCAAGTGCTGAACCAAGTATTACTCATCCAAAGAAAATGATTTTTGACAGACCGTTTTTAATCATCATAAAGCGGATAGATAAAGTAAATCCTTACTTTGTGATGAAAGTGGCGAACGCAGAATTACTTACGAGAAAATAACGGCTGCTTACATTGGGCTTGCCTCTGCCCAGGTTCGTGTCTTCACGAACCTAGGCCATGGGAAAGAAACTTATTAGAAAATAAATATAAACGGTACGGGTATGAATATGTTTGCAAAAATGAAGCCAAATCCGTAGAAGAATATCTTTTGGCTGTACCTGATGATCGCAAGAAAGAATTTGATTTTCTTCACGATTTTATTCAAAAGGCAGTTCCGAAGCTAAAACCCTATTTTGCTTCTAATATGATCGGGTACGGTTCATTTTACTACCTTGATTCAAAAAAGCAAAAAAAAGATTGGCCTATAATTTCCCTGGCAAATCAAAAAAATTACATAAGTATTTATGTATGTACAGTTGTTGAGGATAAGGCTGCGGCAGAAAAATATAAAAAAGAGCTTGGTAAGCTTAGTAAGGGGGTAACTTGCATTAGATTTAAGAAAATTGAGGAAATCAATCTTGAAACTCTTAAAATAGTATTAAGGCTCGCTGAAAAAAAACCTGGGGTTGCAGGTGCCACCATAGTAGATAAATAGTTTGACGTTGTCATAAATAAATATTTAGCAATCCGGCAGGCCAAACGCATAACATGGGGTTTACCTGAAGTTCCTTCTTCTGAGCAACACCTCTTTCTTCCAGCCCTGTGTGGTTGCAAGGACGTTGGGTTTGCAGGAATCGGACTGGTATTATATAAACCTCTTTTGCTTACTTGACGCAACGTCCTCCGCTTTGCTCGTTGAGAGCCGTTGCTGGAAATTTTATCATTTATAGAGTTACGTGATGGAAGACGTTTCAGGCAATAAAGGCAGGTTTAATTTACAACAAGTTATCCCTTGAAACAATTGGCCAGATGAGGTTGCATAGTGGATAATACCGATCACACAGATATTGACCCACCAGCTCTACTATTTTCTTTTTAATCAAGCCTCCTTGCATAACTCAAGACAAGCGTATTAAAAAAAAATGATAATTTCTGCAAAGAGATTTAAATTTATATACCCCCTGAAAAATGCAGTCCGGCCCCTCTTATCTGTTCATTTATCTAAATTTTATCAGTGATGAAAAAAGAACCCTGCTTACATCCCCAAACGCATGGCAGGCATGTGCCTTGTTATTTTTTATTTATACTCCTTATTTTTTTATTACCCTTGTTTATTACTGCACAGCAAAAAGTATTGAAACCTTTTAAAGGGTTCGGTAAATATGGCCTTCGCACTGCTGCCGGTAAAATTATCGTTGAGGCAAAATATGATGCAGCATTTGAATCTAAAGAAGGACTGGCGCTTGTTATCCTCGATAAAAAAATCGGGTATGTTGATACGACAGGTAAAGAAGTGATACCATTCAAATATCAAACCGCCGATCACTTTAATGAAAATATGGCAAGAGTGAAACTAAATGACAAATGGGCCTTCATTGATAAAACAGGCAAAGAAATAACCTCCCTTATTTACCAGGAGGCAGACAATTTTAGCGGCGGCCTGGCAAGGGTAAAACTAAATGACAAATGGGGGTTTGTTGACAAGGCTGGTAAAGAAATAATTCCACATAAATACCGGGCTGCAGGTAATGTGATGGAAGGTATGATTGCGGTAATGTTGGATAGCCTATGGGGCTTCATCGATAAAACAGGCAAGCAAATAATCCCGGCTACATACCAATCCGCAGGAAATTTCAACAATGGGCTTGCATGGGTTGGCATTGATAAAAAATATGGATTTATTGATACTAGAGGTAAAGAAATAACATCAATAAAATACCAGTCATTAGATACATTGAGTGAAGGATTGGCCAGGGTTAAACTAAATAATAAATGGGGATTTGTTGACAGGGCTGGTAAAGAAATAACTGAGCTAAAATATGACCAGGCAGGAAATTTTACTGATGGCCTCGCCTGGGTGCAACTGGACAGCAACATGGGTTATATTAATAAAACCGGTAAAGAAATAACTCCTTTAAAATACAAAACTATCTACAGTTTTGTTGAAGATTTGGGAAAAGTAACGGTTGGAAAAAAAATTGGATTTATTAACCGGTCGGGTAAAGAAGTAGTGGCCCCGGTATACATGGAGGCAAGGGATTATAGAAACGGAACCGTTGTTGTAAGAAAAGAGAATAAAATGTGGGGCCTGGTTGATAAGGATGGAAAAGAAACCAGTGAATTTAAATATGACTCAGTCGGTTATTTCTTTAATGGTATTGCACTGGCCCGCTCAGGTAAAAAATTGGGATATTTAAGTGAAACAGGTAAAGAAATAATTGCGGTACAGTATGATGAGATAAAAGATTTTTCGTACAGGTTGTTCCTTGTAAAGTCGGATGATAAATATGGTGTTTTTGACCAAACGGGTAAGGAACTGGTACCGGTAAAATATCAGAACATTATCGATTTAGGTTATTTTACGAATAAATACAAGGTTCAATTAAAAGACAAATGGGGCCTGGTAAATGATACAGGTAAAGCGATAACAGCCATCAAATATCAGCAGATTGGTAAAGTAACAGGAGGTTTGTGGCCAGCAAAGCTAAATGATAAATGGGGCTTTATTGACTCGGCAGGAAAAGAAGTGATTCCCTTTATCTATGATAAAATAGGAACCTATATTTTTGAATTTTCAAATCAAGACGGATTTAATGATAGCCTTGCCATGGTAAAACTCAATGGCAAATGGGGGGTAATTGATAACACAGGCACACAGTTAATTCCGGCCCAGTATGAGGAGATTCAGAATAATAACAATTATGACGAAGAAAATGAATACAGAGGGAAATTGAATGGTGAATGGCATTACTATAACAACAAAGGAAAGCTGTTAAAAACTATTAAGGCTAAGATGGCTTCTGTTACGAAAGAACCAGTACCGCCCACTGTAACGGATACAAAAATACTGCAACCGCCTGTGCCCATGAAAGGAACTGTAGATACTTTTGTGATAGGCACATGGAAATACCATGATGATGCACAGAACTATGGAAAGGACTACAGTGTTTTTTATATCTTCAGGGCCGATGGAACCTATGATATGTACCAGGATCATACAGGTGCTGTTCCACCTCCGCCTGTTACTGATAATTTCTGGCGGATTGATGGCGAATATCTGGAGGTGTTGCCTGAAGGGGCAAAAGCACCATCCCGTTTGAAGCTGTTAAAGCGGAACGATACACAAAAAAATAAACCTGTTCTGTTGATACAATGGAATACCGGCAGCGATGATTACCGAATCTATTACCCCGTTGTAAAGAAGTAACAGTGAAAATTAAATTATTCATCACCCAGTTTTTTGGAAAAAAACTTAAAATGCTGCCACTTCTTCCGGGCCCAGGTTCGTGTCTTTAAGAAGCATAAGGAGACACGGACCAAGACGAGGCGGGAAACAGGAGTTGCAAGTTTGTATGCCGTACAAGTGAGTGCCAACGCTACGATCGGGATACTGGCCAAAAGCATCAGCATAAGTAGCGCAATGATGCCGCCACAACTACAGATGTTGGCCCAATAAAAATATAACAGGTTATCTTTGCCACATGCACATCAAAACAGCCACATATGTAATCAGCAGCCCATCATTTGATAAATGCCCGCCGCCGGACAAACCTGAGTTTGCGTTTATTGGCCGCAGTAATGTGGGCAAATCCTCGCTGATCAATATGCTGTGCAATAATGCCAAACTGGCCAAAACCTCCGGCACACCCGGCAAAACACAGCTCATCAACCATTTTGAAATTGCCAGTATGCCGGATGAAAAAGCCTATACCAAAGAAACCAAATGGTACCTGGTAGATCTGCCGGGCTATGGTTTTGCCAAAGTGAGCATCAGCAGCCGCAGAAGATGGGAGCAAATGATAGAGAATTACCTGCGCAGAAGAGAGAACCTTAAAATGATCTTTGTACTGATCGATGCCAGGCACAGCCCTCAGAAAATTGACCTTGAGTTTTTGAGCAATCTTGATAAATGGGGCCTGCCCATCACCATGATCTTTACCAAGGCAGATAAAGAAACCCAGGCCATCGTGGCAAAAAATGTAAAACAATTTTTAGAAGCCCTGAGAAAAACATGGCAGTTTTTGCCGCAGCATTTTGTAAGCAGTGCGGTAAAAAAATCCGGCAGAGATAAAATACTGGCGTTGATAGAAGAATTGTATACCGGGGAAAAATAAGGGAGACAATTGTATGTTCCCTAATGGTTACATTACGAAAGAAGGTTGTTTTTACCGCCACCTCGCCCATTGGCTCCACCGGGATCTACCGCTGACAGGGTCGGTTAGTTCACCACTTTATTGGCACAACTGCTGCTGGCAAATGCTTCCGGCTTGGCCTTAAAGGCAAAGCCCATCCCAAGAATATAGCCCATCGCTTCCCGTAGCGCTTCATTGCTTTTAAAATTGGGATTGGTGTTAATGTCCGCATGCACTTCCATGTCCACATCATACAACGTAAAGAGGTCGCAGAGTTCGTAAGCAATTTCAATGCTCTTGGCAACTTCCACCAGCATCCTTTCTTTGATACTGTACTTCACCAGTGTTTTTTCGTTGTGGATGAACATGAAGCCGCCATGACCTTCCCGTAAAAAAACGATTACGGTGGCAAATTCAGTTTCTTTTCCTTTAACCTGGCTGTCGGTACCGATGCAAACCTTGAGGTGATAGCCTGCAGTTGTTTCCCTGTTGATGGCTGCTTCTACAGCGTCTTTGATGGGAAGTTGAATGGGATCTCCATTAAATTTTCTCCATAACATATTGAATGGGGTTTTCTAAAGTTACTGAGAAATCCCATATAACCAAGAGCCATAAGCGATTTTTGCTGTTCTTAATAAAGAATTCATTTACTGCAATTACCATAAAAAAGAGGCAGCCCAAAGGCCGCCTCTCTTAATTTACACATGAACTACTTACTTTATTGATACTTTATTCAACACTTTACTGCTTTAAGACCCTCACCGTTTGCTGTAAGCCGCAAGCCACCAACTGCAAAATATAAATTCCTGCAGGCTGGTTGGAAATATTGATATGGCTTAAGCCGCCTGCACCTGTTCCTTTGGCGATACTGTTGCCATTCATACCAGTTAACTGGTACTGGTAACTGCCATTGGCTGTAACAGCAATTTCGCTGGTTACAACCGTTGACACTATGAAATGGGGCGCCACATTGGCTTTTTTAAGCATAATGGCGGAAGAATAAACTGGATTCCCGGAGATGGATATTACCTGCAAGCGGTAATACAGGTCTGTTTGCTGCTGTGGCACATAACTGAAATTATTTTGCCTGCTACCCAGACGGCTTACATCTGTAAAATGAATTCCATCTGCTGAAGATTGCAACAGCATACTGCTGATGGTTTCGTTGCAGGCAATGGTCCAGCTAAGATGATGCACACTATTAATAACAGCACCATTCAATGTAATATTACAAACAGGCAGTACACCAAACAATCCTTTGAGTGAATAGGAACCGAGGCTTCCATAATCGGTGGCATTGCTGTTGCCGGTACCGTCTACCACCAGGTAATAAGCACCTGCAGTAAGGATGGTATCAATGGCTGCACTCATGCTGCCGGAAGGGTCAAATACTTTGAGCAGGTTTTTTGAACCATCGTACAATGATAATTTTATATCGAGATCTGCACCATCATTATTAGCATTAAAGCCAAACGGGACCGCTTCTAAATGAAAGTTTACATTTTGCGGTAAGTTAAAGGCAAAAGCATCTTTATCATTGCTGGTGCTGATAATACCACTGATATTTATATTGGGAGAATTAATGATTGCTGTAGTGCTGTTAATATCATCACTGTAATCATCTGCCCTGTAACCAAAACCATTTTGAGAGGTAATGACGGAAAGATTGTCCTGCATACTGCTGCAGCCATAAGGTGTGGGACCGTTGTTCCAGCCGCTCATGTTGCGGTAGTAGCTGTTGCCCATAATGGGTGCCCAGCCAGTTTCACCAGTGCCGTTACCATCGTTATAAGTAGCGGTAAGGTTACAGCCGCCATCGTATTTACTCTGGTGCTTTAACCCAAGTGCATGGCCGCTTTCGTGTGAGCAACATTCTGCCACCATCTTTGCATTGTTTGGGCCAAGCCTGTCGCTAAAAACAAAACAAGGCGTATCATCACCCCAGGTGAAAGCACCCAGGTAACTTACTCCCCCAACGCCGGTGAACCAACCGCTGGTTGGAGTAATGATCACTCTTATCCTCCTGTCAACCGGTGCATTGACAAAAGTATTGATATCAGTTGTGATATTGATATTAAAAGGCCGGTAGTCTTCTGCCACACGGTTAAACACTTCTGTTACTTGTGCATTGCTTAATCCCGAAGGAACACAGCTGAAGCTAACCCCGTTATTCCATACCGGGCTGTTTACCTCTTCACCATCAAAATCTAAATAAATGGTAGCGTTTGCAGATGGATAACTGTTGAGTTTTGCCTGGCTGCTGACCGTAAATACCCACAGCAACAAGGGAAATATGGTGAGTAAAATTTTGTTTTTCATACAACGGATATTGGATGGATGATTGGTTTGGATGGTGCTTTTTTATATCATTGATTACAGGTTGGTAATAAGGTGCCTGTTGCTATCTTAATAAACTGGTAGGTATTGTCTGTATTTCTTTTCAACTCGTAACCATCTGCATAATCGGTATTAAATAAATGACCTACATAGATGGCTTTGTTAGCAGCATCATATCGTTTCGTTACCGAAAACAAAATATTCCTGAAAGCAGGAAGTGTAATGGCCACTGTTTGCAGGTTGTTATACTTATCGGCTTTACTGATTACGGTCCCCTGCAAATTGAGGTTACCGGGCAGTTGCAGATTTACCTGCCTGCCTTTCTCTGTATTGAATAAGCTGCTTAGCTGAGCTTCCGTGCAATTGATAACGGACGGGTAATTATTGAAAAGTGATTTTTTTGAGAAGCTTTTCTTGTGCAATACTGCTAACTGCAAAAAGGGTACAAAAAGCAGTTAACACCAGTTTGGTACAGTGTTTCATAAGATTGTTTTTTGGATAGATAACTATTGCATAGCTGGATACAGCAAACAACAACTATTAGAACGAATGGAAACAATTCTTATTGCCTGCACAGGGGAAAGTTATTGCAGCCAGACTGGGTTAATACTGCCCGGTGCTTAATAGTACAAGAGTACAGGCTTCCTGCACAGCGATCCCCTTTTCTTTAGCCAGATCATACAATTCGTCGTTTTCTGTACCGGGGTTAAAAATGATGCGTTTTGGATGAAGCGATAGAATATAATCGTAGTAGTCTTTTTGTCTTAAAGGATTGAGATATAAGGTAACCGTATCAATATTGTCAAAAAGCCTTTTTTCTGTTTCAATGACGGTGTTGCCGATACTCCCGGGTTTATTCCCCAAAGCAACCACAGGGTGCTGATGAGCATTTAATTTTTGAACCGCCAGGTAACTATACCGTTGCGGATTGCCGGATGCCCCTATTACCATTGTTTTCTTTTCCATTGCCTTCTTTTATTTCATATCACGATCTGCCCTGCGATACTGACAGGATTATAAAAATCTTGCCCTTAATTCCGGTGTTGGTATCATGCACTGGTCCCGCCTGCCAAACCATTTATATCGGTGCTTTGCCACCAGATCATAAATACCATTGCGGATAAAGGCCGGGACTATGATAAACCCATAACAAAGCGGCCACATGCCTGGCAAAAGGCGGCAGACTCTTAATGCTGCTGTGGACCGGCTGTACACTTTTCTATTTTCAATCAATAAAAAAGTACGCAGGTCATTTTCCGGCAGGCCATATTGTTTGGCCAGTTGCCGGCCTGCTTCACTTTGCAACGCAGCGAACTTTATCCTGTTCTTTTTGTCGCACTTAATGGTAAGGTTAATAGCTCCATTACATAAGTTACAAACACCATCAAATAATATGACCGGTTGATCTGACATTTTTTATTGCACAAATTTTTCGAAAACACAAAATTACATGAAACTGGCAGACTTCATTTTTGAAATGCGGCATTTAAAAATGGCAGCATTTTTAGGGTGAGTTTAAAAACAGGTATCCTTTGTTTCTTCCACTGCATTATGCATCCCTGCTATCAAAATTGAATATTTAATTAAACAGCGAGGTAAATAAAAAATACCGAAACACAAACTGCATTCAACAGAATAATAGCTGCCTGCTCCTTATAAAAGCCAATATACCTGAATCGCCTGATGTACTCATGCACAGAAAAAAAAGCAATCAATCCTAAATAAAAACTGTTAAAGGATGCATTGCTCAATCCTGCATACCTGTTAATCAATATCAATGGCACACAAAGCAATATGGTGGTCAACGCAAGCATATTCACCTGGCCAAGATAGCTGAAACCGTCCTTTTTATTCAATCGAAAAGCGATGATGATATTGATGAAAACCAGCAGGAGGTGTGCGAATTGTAGTTCCCCAATACTACGGTTAAATATACTCCCCTGCAAAACGTATTGATGGAGGGGAAACAGCATCATTGTATTGAATGCAAGGAAAATAACCAGGAATGCCAACCTGTACCGCAGGTTAAAATCAGGTGCACCATCAAAATGGCCTTTTGTTTTTTTTGCCGCCACAATTACCCGCCTGTTGTAAGAAATGAATTTATATAATTTTTGAAGTACCCATTTTACGGGTTTAATATTTACAATGGCTTTTATAAAAGGTATTTTTTGCTGAAGTATCTCCAGCAGTGCATCTATTCCATACCAAACCTGGTTGGTAGCTGTATCAATAAGAGGAATCTCGTTTACACTTTTCTTAATATCAATTTTTGCCAGCAACTCCGGGCTTACGTTACTAAAACCCCTCCTTCCGGCTTCATCAATTAAGCCTGTCTTTACAAAAGCACTGGTATAAGCAGCACATAAGGGGCAACTGTCATCGTAGATTATGACCTTGTTATTCATAACATAGTTTTTATTTTAGCAGATCCATTGGGCGCTTCATTTTTATAAACACTTCGTTATAACACATCCAGCTATAGTACACTGCCATGAATGGAGCTATAAAAGCCAATATCCATACAGAGCCGGCCGGTATAGTGATCAATGCAATAAAACTAATACAGTGGTATATAAATCTAGGCCTCCCCTTTTGTGTAAAATACCCGGTTAGTGTATGCACAATCATGCTAACCACCTGCCATGCGCCCACCGTTACATACCCCCAAAAAAGCGTTTCACGGGAACGGTCAATAAAAACTCCTGCTGTAAATACGGTGATCAGTATTACACTGATCCAGAAATCGATTCTCTTAAAATTTTTCATACCTTGTATTCTAATATTTCAGAAATTATTGAAAATAATAGGTTAAATAAAAGCCGCTAAGCGGCGATACACTGGCAATACAAACGCTACTTGAACACTTTCAGCAATCCGCTCAGGAACCAGCTCTCATCAGCCTTCACCATGATATCAAGCATTTTATCTGCCTGCAGCCCCAATTTTTTAATTCCTCCAATGGTGTCTACAAACTGCTTAACGTCTTTATCCTTTTTGTCACCTTCAATTTTCTCCAGTTGGCTCAGCAACTTAAGCATGGGATCGAGTTCTCTTTTTTTGCGTTCCTTGATGATTTGTGTGGCTACTTTCCAGATGTCCTTTTCTGCTGTAAAATATTCCCTGCGTTCACCGGGTAATATCACCCTGTCTACCAGGCCCCAGCTGATCAGGTCACGAATATTCATGTTAACATTGCCACGGCTGATGTTGAGTTGCTCCATCAGGTCGTCCTGTGTCAATGGATCCGGACTAACCATCAGCAATGCATGTATCTGCGCCATAGTGCGGTTGATACCCCAGTGGCTGCCAAAGGCTCCCCAGCTGCTGATGAATTGTAATTTGGCTTCGGTGAGTTTCATGATTGATGAATTGCCCCCCAAAGATAATGCAGTTATTGAATTTTCAAAATATTTTGAAAATAAATTTATTGAAATAAAATATTACAGTTGAAAAAGCGGGCGCAGACTAAAGTATTTTACATTTAAATTTTCCATCAGTTACATTAACAGCCCGACCATCCTGCCTGAAGCCTGAGCCGTTGAATGTACCAGTCAACATTTTGGTTGCCTGAACATAACTGGTAATGGTAAAGCTGAATGGCTGATCGTTGTGACTCACCAGAACATAAGGAGCGTTGGTATGATAATAATAAAAAACTGCACTGGTGGCAACAATGTTCTCTCTATCCCTGTCGAGGGAATTGGGGCCCAGCGAAATGGTAAAGATCATACCGGTATCAACGCCGCAGGTAGCAGGTCCAAAGAATGTGAATGTATTTCTTGCAAGGCTGAGCATGATGGCAGTATCAACTTTACCACACAGTAGTGCATGCCCCGTTTTAAAACTCCATTCAGCTTCTGCTATATCGGTAGAGTCAATACAAAAATTACAGCCCGGTAATTCACCGGGATCAACATTGTTAGAAGTATCCACAGGTGTTACCGTATCAACAATTACAACTGGGAAAGATGGAATATTTCCCCCCTCATAGCTATACTCCTTTTCGCAGGATGTGATGTACAACAATAATACGAGTATGGCGAATAGAAATTTAATATGACCCGTTTGCTTAATCATTAATGTTGCAGTACAACTTGCATTTTGAAATGATAAGATACAACAACAATCGCAATTGTTTTTAAATGGCTGGCAGGAGGCAAATAATAAAAGCCCCCATTGGCTGGCAGTTATAAAATGAAATTAAAAAGCGATGATCTGTCATAATGAATACCTGCAAAATTTACTATAGCAAAACTGCCGCTAAGTGCGGCAGTGTATAACAAAATATCCCAATCAGTTTAAACGGCATTGGCCATATCCTGCATCATCAACAATCTTTCTTCCGGCACCCAAATTATTTGTGATTCTTTCCTGTCCGGATAAGTGAAGTCTACTTCATATCTCCTGGATTCATCGTTAAGGTTAAGGATTACCGCAACCCCCGCAGGTTTGTATTCGGTATCCAGCAGAATAACTTTCTGGCTAAGGTGAAACTTCATTGTGCTTAATGTTTTTATGGGTATTCTTTCTAAAACAAAATTTGTGCCCGAAATATGTTTCGCCGATATTGTTTTTACAGGGTTGTGAACAAGATTTTTTACAATATCATTTTCAAAAATACAAACCCGATATGGCACTTTAACAGGATAGTTGGAATTGCTGGAAGTAAATTAACGATTAAGTATTAATTCAGGTTCGAAGAAATCTACAACTTACTCACATGTTTGGTAAATGAGGATAAACAAAAAGTTAACGCAAAAAAAAGCGCTGATATATTCAGCGCTTTCAACCAGGTTTTTAGAATTTATACCAGCATGGTTACCGGGTTCTCTAAATATTTCTTCACCGTTTGCAGGAAAGCCGCACCCACCGCACCATCTACGCTTCGGTGGTCGCAACTCAATGTTACTTTCATAATATTCACCACTCCAAAACCATCTCCTTTTTTCACCACTACTTCCTTGATTTGTCCCACCGCAAGTATTGCACTGTCTGGTGGATTGATGATGGCAGTAAATTCTTCAATATCCATCATACCCAGGTTAGAAATGGTGAAAGTGTTGCCACTGAATTCTGCAGGCTGCAATTTTTTATCTTTTGCCTTGGCATACAATTGTTTTGCATCCCCGGCAATTTGCGACAATGATTTCTGATCGGCAAAACGTATTACCGGAACAATCAGGCCTTCCGGCATTGCTACGGCACTACCGATATGTATATGATGATTCTGGCGGACAAAATCCCCCATCCAGCTGCTGTTAACATCAGGATGCTGGCGCAGTGCCATTGCACAGGCTTTAATTGCCATGTCGTTAAAAGAAATTTTAACGGGGCTCATTTCATTCATTGCCACCCTTGCGCTAATGGCATTGTCCATGTTTATTTCCATGGTAAGGTAAAAATGCGGCGCACTGAATTTGCTTTCACCCAGGCGGCGTGCAATCACTTTACGCATTTGTGTTAACGGAACATCGGTATGCCCTTCTGCAGCACCAGCATAAACAGGTGCAGCAGTTTTTGCAGCAGGGGCAGAAGCTGCAGCCGGTGCAGCAGCGGGCATATAACTGTCAATATCTTTTTTGGTAATGCGTCCATTATCACCGCTTCCATTTACTTTAGCAAGATCGATTCCTTTATCCGCTGCTAATTTTTTTGCAAGCGGTGATGCCTTAATCCGTTGATCGGAAGACGAAGGTTGGCCGTTGGTCGCTGGTTGTTGATCGCCCCCATCATTTCCAAAAGCTGGCGCTAAAGCAGGTATTGTTGCGGCCAACGAACTACCGCCAACTGCCAACGAATTTGTACCGGATTTTTCTGCCGCCACATAAGCACTTACATCAGTACCAGCAGGCCCAACAATCGCAATGATCTCATTTATTTTAGCGGCATTCCCAGCTTCCACACCTACATATAATAAAGTCCCTTCTTCGTAACCTACCACTTCCATCGTTGCTTTATCGGTTTCTACATCAGCAAGTACATCATCACTTTTTACAAAGTCGCCGAGTTTTTTATTCCAGGAAACTATTTTCCCTTCAGTCATGGTATCACTCAACAATGGCATTCTTATTTCTTTGGCGCCAACTGGTAATTCAACCTTTGCGGTACTACTTACAACTGCTGCCGGGGCTGCTGTTGCAACAGGCGCAGGTGCCTTCGCTTGGGCACCACTACCTCCGTCCAGTAAAGATTTATACTCCTCTCCTTCCTTACCAACAATCGCAATAATCTGGTTTACCTTAGCCGCTTCACCTGCAGGAACGCCAATGTACAGCAAGGTTCCATCAACATAGCCGTTCACTTCCATCGTAGCTTTATCCGTTTCCACATCGGCCAGCACATCATCAGCTTTTACTTTATCACCTACTTTTTTATTCCAGCTAATAATCTTGCCTTCAGTCATGGTGTCGCTCAGCAGCGGCATTCTTATCACTTCTGCCATATTTTGAAAATTTCTAAGTATTTTAATTGAGTGCCGAAATTAATGCAAAAAAAGCAAATAGAACCTGTTGAATTATTACTCCAGTTCCAGCTTCAACCTTTCTTTTAATTCTTTTACCAACGGATATTCTTCAATTATTTTGAGGTATTGCTGTTTACGGCTCAGGGTCATTTCCTGCGGCTGCTCAATAAATTCTTTTTCAATTACAGTAACCTGGTAAGTTAAAGCCCGGTTATTAAAGTAGGTTTGGAGGTGTTCCACCAGGTCAGCCCTTTGAGTTTCAACAAATGCCTTTTGAATGTCGGTTTCGGTGATGATATCAATACAGTTATTATCAATGATCCTCAATACGGCCCCTTTTAAATTATTGGTAACTGCAGAGTTATTGGCCTTTAATTTTAATTTGTCAAGCAATAATTCCCAGGCTTTGTGCAATTCCTCTTCCGTTATAATTTTTGCCTCTGCATTTCCGTTTTTATTTTGCTCTGTAATCTGCTGTCTTAATTTCTGCAAAGAAGAAAGGCCGGGACCTGCTGAAGTTTGAGGGGCTGGATTGGAAGGTTGAGTTTTAGGAGCTGGTTTTTGAAGCTTCACTTCCGGTTCCTGGATAATCAGTTTAGCCTCCTGCGGTGGGTGTGCCGGCGCCGATGGGTTATTACTGATAGTTGGTAAGTGATCGCTTTTAACCTTATACACCGGTAATGCCCTGAAAGCAACCGTTTTTGCTCCTTCAACTATTTTTTTTTTACTTACAATGCCATCATTGTTTACCAATTCCAGTGCCTGCTGCAGGTAACTTAGTTTGATGATGGTTAGTTCAACGTGTAACCTTTTATTACGTGCCTGCTTATAATTGATTTCAGCTTCGGTTAAAATATTCAATGCGCTGATGATCCATCCTGCAGCAACCTTACCTGCAGTCTGCAAATACTTTTGTTTAAAATCTTCTGCTACTTCCAGCAGCATGGCCACTTTAGCATCACTGCTCACCAGCAGGTTGCGTAAAAATTCGGCAAAGCCATTCAGCACTGTATCGCCTTCAAATCCTTTCCGGTTGATCTCATCATACATCAGCAATGCACTGCTCAGTTCCTGGTTCTGCAAATAATCCAGCAGCCTGAAATAATAATCTTCATCTAAAATATTCAGGTGTTCCAGCGTATTGGTATAAGTAACCTGGCCATTGGTAAAACTTACAATCTTATCCAGGATACTCAGCGAATCCCTCATGCAACCCTCGCTCTTTTGAGCAATGATGTGCAGGGCGGCTTTATCCGCTTTGATTTCTTCCTTATCACATATCTCCTGCAGGTGTTCGACCGTATCATTGTTGGTGATGCGCTTGAAATCAAATATCTGGCAACGGCTTAATATGGTAGGGAGTATCTTATGTTTTTCGGTGGTGGCTAAAATGAATATGGCGTAAGGCGGTGGTTCTTCCAGTGTTTTTAAAAATGCATTGAAAGCCGAGGAACTGAGCATGTGAACCTCATCCACTATATATACTTTGTATTTACCGGCTTGTGGTGCAAAACGAACCTGCTCCACCAAGCTGCGGATATCATCCACGGAGTTATTACTGGCAGCGTCTAATTCATGTATGTTGAGGGAAGTGCCGGCATCAAAAGAAACACAACTATTACAGGTATTGCAGGCTTCGCCATCGGGTGTTTTTGTTTCGCAATTGATGGTTTTGGCCAGTATCCTTGCACAGGTAGTTTTACCCACCCCCCTTGGCCCACAAAATAAAAATGCATGTGCCAGTTGATTATTCCTGATCGCATTTTTTAAGGTGGTGGTAATATGTGCCTGTCCAACCACCGTACTGAAATTCTGCGGCCGGTATTTTCTTGCTGAAACGATGAATTTATCCATAGTGGTTAATGGTTGATAGTTGATGGTTCATAAAAACAGCAATGAACCATAAGCAATGAGCTATGAACCGGTCTTTTGGCAAATCTAAAATCTTAAATCAACAATCTCAAATCAAAATAGGGTGGCGTTTAAACTCTTTCTCTCTATCAAACAGATAGCGGTAAGTAACCAGGTTACGGCTGCGGAAAGTATCACCAAAATTTTCTGCTACATTGATCATTTTGGGGTTAAAATCACCAATCCACTGCATTTCATAAGCCAGGTATGGTTTTGAAGGTACCTGCACCTGTTGCTGGCACTCGCCGATCAAAAAAGCATCCACCCCCTTTCCATGCCACTCCGGTACCACGCCAAATACCAGCCCTGTGAATTTTTTTGATGGTTTGAATTTTTTCAGATATAAAAAATACAGCTTTTGCAACAGCCCAAATTTTCCATTCATGTATTTAAAGTATTGATTCAGATCCGGCAGGTTCAGGAACATGCCGATGGGCTCCTCTTTGTAATAAGCATAATAAATAATGCGTTCGTCAATTACAGGTTTCATCTTCTTGAACATGATCATCACCTGCTCCGCACTTAACTGTTTGAGCCCGCCATGCCCCGCCCAGGCTTTGTTGTAAACTGTAGTAAAATCGGCAGCAAATTTTGGCAACTGCTTTTTATTAATCAGTTTTCCGCTGATATCAGGATCAGCAGCCAATGCGGCGTGGCGGTCAAATATCTTCTGTTCAATTGGCTTTTGCGGATCGATCCCAAAACAGATCTGGTTAAAGAATAATTGAAACCCATATTGTTCAATAAGATCTACATAGTAAGGTGGATTGTAATTCATGCAATACAATGGCTCCGTAAATCCCCTGGTAACCAGCCCCCACCATTTATCTCTTTCACCAAAATTGATAGGGCCATCCATTGCTTCCATACCTTTTTCCTGCAGCCATTTTTTGGCAGTATCCAATAATAAAATAGCAGCATCGGGGTTATTGATACATTCAAAAAATCCCATGCCGCCAACAGGTACATCATCGCCTTTGTTTTTGTATTTTTTATTGGTGAATGCAGCAATGCGGCCAATCAATTGCCCGTCATTGCTTTTCAGTATCCACCTGACCGCTTCGCCAAAACGAAAAGCTTTGTTTTTATTGGCATCAAACACATCATTGATATCCTTATCCAGGGACGAATCCATTTGGGATCATTTTTGTACAGTTTCACTGCTACCTGCAAAAATTGGCTGGCAGTATTTTTATCGTTTACCTGTATTACCTGCATGGTTGAAATTAAAGACGCAAATGTAACAGATTACTAAATACCGGAGGAGCAAGTGTTTTAGGAATACAGCAAGGAATTTTCCGGGTGGGAAAAAAGCATAAAAAAAGAACCATCAAGTTTTGTTTACATTCCACTTTCGTTTCCTGCTTACTAACCCGATGGTCCCGTGGTTGCATTTCTTATCGTTTTACCGATCTTCCTGCGAACCTTCAAAAACAACTTTTTGTTTCCAAATTTCTGTTTTTGTTTTATGATATAAAGATACCCTCCAATACGCTCCAATTCCAAATTTTAAGCCCTGTTGTTTTGCACCTGTTTAGCACATTATTATGCACATCTAAATCCCTTCTGCCAAAATCATTGTAGAGCTGTCAGCCCTGTAACGAATGGCTTTAGCGGCTGTATATACTGAAGGAGACAACCATGCTTTGGCAATGCCCACAGCGGGGGATTTAAGTATCACCAACCAGTCATGTTGCCAGATGCCTTCAAGTGTTGCTGTTTGCCACTACGTGCTATAAACTTTCCATTGTAAGCAGCAATGCAGGCAGGGGTTAATTTTTTATATTCTTCATATTCCTGCGGATCGCTGATGTTAACATCAACAAGTATGTAAGCGGGCATTGGAAAAATTTATTTAATAATCCTGAAATTAAGAGGATAACGGTACATTTTATTTTCGCTGGCTTTGATGGTAGCAATGATGATCAATACCAAAGCGGCAATGCCCAGTAAAACCATTAATAACAACCCTATAAGAATGAATGCCAAAACCCAGCAAATAATATACAGGATGAACAAAGTAATCTGGAAATTAAGCGATTCCTTGGCATGTTCTCTTACATATGCCGATTCATCTTTTTTTATAAGGTAGATGACCAGTGGAGCAATAAATCCGGCAACAAGGCAGAGAATATGTGATAAGATTGCCATCGTTTTTTCATCCGATGTAGGGGTGATTGCCGGAGTTTCTTCCTGGCCCATCAGGTTTTGTGTGTCCATGTTTGATTGGTTTTTAGTTGTTATGAAGATAAATTAATTTAACTGAATTACCCCTGCTTATTAAATAACAATTTCAACATCGCCATCAACGGCATATGCCTGACAACACAATATCCTCCCTTTGCAATTCCTCCTTCCACCAACACTTCGTTATACGCCATCCAGATTTCTCCTTTGATACAGGTAGCCGCACAACTGCTTCACAACTGTAAGGTATTGCAATATTATTGGCTTTTGCAACAGACAATATTGATTGTGGATATTGAACTGACAACTGGTAAGCCCCTGCTGAAAATGGATCGTGACAAGATGAGCCGCTTTACCTGGAGGTTTAGGTTTCAACATTTGTGGCAGTGAATCGAAATTTTCTTTCCGGATATTTTGACGGGCAACTCCCTCACTTAAAAAGGTAATCATAATAGCCTGCATGTATTCAAACGGGCCGCATAAATAAACCAACACCTTCGATTTAACTGTAACAAGGTATTGAGCTAATGACTGTTTTAGCAACCAATTACTTACCTGCTTTCATAAATATTGATGCGGTTGCTGAAGAGAAAATGAACTTACACCCGTTCACTAAATTCTTCCTGTAACAACTTTAATGGCTGTAAGAAAATTGTTTCTTCTATACTTCTGTTGCTGTAAATAAGTACCAGTTTTTTGCTTACCGGCATCAAATAAAAATAAGCAGATTTTCGATGTGTAAGGCGGAAGTAATGACAAAAAATATCAGCTAACTCAGTCCCGGTAATTCAATGCCGGTTTCCTGTCTCCCAGTAAAGCTTTGTACTGGTAAGTACCCTTTGCAGCATTAAATTCTTCTTTCGCTTTTTGTAACAGCTCTGCATGTTGAAAAAGGTCGATGGCTGTGAGTGCCATTGTTTTGGCAGCCACCATCATACCTTTAGTACCGATCTCCGTTCCACCACAAGCCACCGCCTGCCAGCTATGTGCCGGTGTGCCGGGTACCCAGGTAGCAGTTTGCAAACCAACAGTGGGTAAAGCATAGCTCACATCGCCTACATCTGTACTGCCGCCACCTGCATTACTTTCAGTTTTGAGTGGTGCAATCACTGCAGCATTTTGCAATGACGGAATTGCATCAGCAAAACCGGCCTGTATCTTTTTACCAAAGTCCAACTCCGCATCAGTATACATCACGCCTCCTGTTCTTTCTAAATTTTTCTGCATAATGGCAGCCAGTGTTTTATTCAGTAACAGGTCATGTGTGCCGCCAATAATTTCATATTCCATTTTGGTATCTGTACCCAGCGCTGCACCTTTGGCTGCATTCACTACCCGGTTAAAAATACTTTGCGCCTGGTCTCTTTTGGGATGACGTACATAGTAATATACTTCGGCAAATTCCGGTATCACGTTGGGCGCCTTGCCGCCATTGGTAATCACATAATGGATCCTTGTTTCCTGCGGAATATGCTCCCTCATCATGTTTACCATATTGTTCATTGCTTCTACGCCATCCAATGCAGAGCGCCCTTTTTCAGGTGAAGCAGCTGCATGTGAAGACAAGCCATAAAAACGAAACTTAGCAGAAACATTGGCAAGGGCACTGGTCATGGTAACCTCATTGCTGTTACCCGGATGCCAGTGAATGGCTACATCCACGTCCTTAAAAAACCCTTCCCTTACCAGGTAAACTTTTCCGCTGCCGCCTTCTTCGGCAGGGCAACCAAACACTTTAATGGTGCCTGTTAGTTTCTTTTCCGCCATCATTTTTCTAATGGCAATACCGGATGCAACCGAAGCCACTCCAAACAAATGATGCCCACAGGCATGCCCAGCATCTTTGCCTGCTGATTTTCTTTCCGCATCATTGGTTTGTGATATGCCCGGCAATGCATCAAATTCAGCCAGGATGGCAATGACCGGTTTGCCGCTGCCGTAAGTGGCAACAAAAGCAGTAGGCATACCGGCAATACCGGCTTCCATAGTAAAGCCATTGTCCTGTAAAGTTTGCTGTAGCAGGGCGCTGCTCTTTATTTCCTTGTATCCAACTTCTGCATAATCCCAGATTTGCAGTGCCATAGTTTTATACCGATCATAATTGGCCTGTATGGAAGAAGCAGCCTCATTCTTCTACACATCATCTTTTGAGACAGGTTTATTTTGAGCGACCGCACACGCAACTGAGAGTGTGCTGATAAAATAAAGAAGGATCTTCTGCATTTAATATGATTTATGAAATGGAAGTTAAGTTTATTTATAATAATGAAAGCGGTACCATCTTAATATGTCTTAATAAGGTATAGCCACTGTCAAAAGATTATCGGCATAAACAGTGCTGCGGTATTGCTGAAGATAAAGTTGAAATGACCTAACACAGTATATTTATAAAAAGGCAGCTGCCAGGGATATCGCCAGCAGTTACTTTTCCTTAGGATCATTTGTTATTAAAAATCTAAAGCTGTTAAAAATATTCTTAACGGTGGCGAATTTAAAGGAACAACCAATATCCCTGCAGAGAATATATACTCAGCTGTAAGACTAACCTTTATGTTCAGCACCGTAAAACTTACCTGCACTTATAATTTTGGCAACAATAAATTAAAACAGCAAAGAGAGCGGGGAAATACTCCGGACGAAGAATAGTAAAGGATACAACTGTAATCACTACATTAAAGAAGTATTTTTTACTACATGCCTGCCAATCAATAATCAATAGCAAAGTAATCTTCAGCGATTCATTTAGTTTTGCAACATGGCAAACGATTATTCATTCGATATCATCATCATTGGCGGTGGCCCCATTGGTTTGGCCTGTGCTATTGAAGCAAAAAGAGCCGGGCTTTCACAACTCATTATAGAAAAAGGAACTTTTGTAAACTCATTGTACAACTATCCCGTTAACATGACCTTTTTCTCAACCTCCGAAAGACTGGAGATCGGCAACATTCCTTTTGTAAGCAATAACCCAAAACCCACCAGGATTGAAGCACTGGAATATTACCGGAGAGTTGCAGTTACATATCAACTGAACATCCATTTATTTGAAGCTGTAACGGATGTTGCAAAGGAAGATGTCTTGTTTGCAATTACCACATCAAAGCAAACATATAAAGCAACACATGTGGTTATATGTACCGGCTTTTATGATATTCCATTTTTGCTGAATGTAAAAGGAGAATCATTGCCAAAAGTAACACACTACTATAAAGACCCAAGCTTTTATGCTTTTCAAAAAGTACTGGTGGTGGGTGCCAACAATTCAGCAGTGGATGCTGCATTGGAGACATGGCGCAAAGGTGCAGTTGTAACCATGGTAATAAGAGAAGCTTCTATTGGCAGCCGGGTGAAATACTGGGTAAAACCTGATATAGAGAACAGGATAAAAGAGGGTTCCATCAAAGCGTATTTCAACTCTACCATATCAGAAATAAAAGAGCAGGAAGTGATCATCAACACACCCGATGGAATACTGGCAATTCCGAATGACTTTGTTGTTGCTGCTACAGGTTACCAGCCCAATCTTTCTTTCTTAACCAGATTGGGCATCCACTTATCGGACAACGAAAACAAAACGCCATTGTATAATGACCATACACATGAAACCAATATCAAAGGTATTTATCTGGCTGGTGTTATTTGCGGCGGCATGGATACTCACAGCCTATTTATAGAAAACTCCAGGGAACATGCAGTGAAGATCATAAACGATATCATTAAAAAAAATAAGCCAACTCATGAATAATTAATGACTGGCCATCCGCAGCTCAGTTTTTTATTTCAGCTTCAGTCACCGGCGTTGAAAATGCGGCCCCGATACTACGCATCAAACCCGATACAGGGCCCTCCATTTTATTTGTATTGTCATCCAGCCCGTCATCATTTAACAAAGTGCCCATATTTAAACCAGCGGGCAGGTATAATAAAATGGTATTGATCTGTGTGCTGAAAAAACTTTTTACCTCTATGATACCTGCATTTGAAGGCAGGTTTTCCTTGGTGATTTTAATGGCTTCGCCGGCAATTTCATTCAATTTTAAATTGATCACTTCCTTTGGTTGCTTTGAATAAGAAGCAATGGTTTGCAACACCTGCCGCTGGTTGCCGTGGAAAATCTCACTCACCCAATCTGTGGAATTGCCACCCCTTAATACAACTGCAGCGCCTTCATCTGATTGCACATATTTATACAAAGCAGTGAGCGTTGCTGATATGGCAGCCTGGCTAAACCTGTGTTCATCAGGAGTCGCAGCATTTTCTGCTACAGCCAGTGTATTAGGATCTATCTTCTGCAATGCAGGATAACCCAGTTTTTTCTGTACAGTTTCTAAAAGATTTATTGACATGATCATAGTTTTATTGTTATTAAGAAAATCTTCACAACACATAGTTATAAAACCATGCCAACAGGTTAATTAATAATATTGCTGCTGTGCAGCGGATTGGGCAGCACTTAAAAATACCGGCATTTATTTGCTGGAAAATTATTTCTTCAGTACAATATATTCGTAAGCACCTAAGGAGACAGTTGCAGCTAAGTTCATTACACTGCCATTAAAAGCATTGAGCCAGGAAGTCCCTGTCAATGACATGGGTAAAGTGTAATTAACAATGCTGTTTCTTGTATTTACTATTACCAGTACTTCTTCGGCATTATAAGTTTTAGTAAAGCATACAATATTAATATCGGCGAAAGATTGCAGGCTGCCCTTGCGCAATGCATTGGAAGTGTTATAAAAGGAAAACAGGTTTCTGTAAGCAGTTTTCATGTCAAAATTCTGCGTCCAGTCAATGGGTGAATTGCTGAAGAAAGGGACAGTAGAAGCTCTGCCAACTTCCTGGCTGTTATAGATCAAAGGCACCCCATTCATAAAGGCAGTAATTACTGCTGCTGCCAGCGCACCCTGTTTACCGTTGAACAGTGTTACCGGCGTGGCATCCCAGGCACTTTCATCATGATTGGTGGTAAAACGCAATTTCTTTTTTCCGGCAGGTATCGCACTGTACTCATTTGCATTGGTTGTAAACAATGCGCCGGCATTACCATTGTTCCTAAAAACATTTTTTACGGCAGTGTAAAAATCCCAGGCAAAGTTCATCTGGAAGCCTGCAGTAAAATGATCTGTACGGCTGCCCTCAGCCAAAAAGATCAAATTGCGCCCCGGCATAGTCTTCAGCGTATCGATGGCCTGTTTCCAAAAATCAAAGGGTACCATATCTGCCGCATCAGTTCTAAAACCATCGATATTGGCAGCCAGTACCCAGTATTTCATTGCTTTTATCATTGTAAGCCGCATCTCGTTATTACTGTAATTCAGATCGGCCACATCATTCCAGTTGGTGCCGGCAGGTATCACAATATTACCAGCGCCATCTTGTGTGTACCATGTTTTATGGCTGCTTATCCAGGCATTGTCCCATGATGTATGGTTGGCTACCCAGTCAATGATTACCGCCATATTTTTTTGATGAGCCTGTGTAACCAGCGTTCTTAATTTATCAAGATCACCAAATTCAGGATTTACTTCTTTATAATTTTTTACGCAGTAAGGGGAATTCAATCCATTCAATATTCCAACAGGATGAATGGGCATCAGCCAGATCACATTTACGCCCAGTGCCTTAATGGAATCAAGCCCGTCAATAATTCCCTGGAAATTTCCGCCTACACTAAATGCCCTTTCATTAATCTCATACATCAGCATATCGTCTGTAGCAGGAATGCTGCCATAGGGTGTTCCAAATGCAGGAGGGTCATCATCTGTTGCCGCAACTACTGTTACCTGTATGTTATCTGTTGCAGTAGCACCTTTATTATCTGTTACTTTTAATTGAAAAAAATAGATCCCTGCTGTAAGACCGGTTACAGCAGTGTTGGCAACATTGGCATTGGTAATGCTGTATGAAACCGGTCCGTTTACATACGTCCATTGATAAGTAACAATTGTTCCATCTGCATCACTGGAACCGGTACCATTTAACGTAACTGAGTTAACAGGCAATATGATAATGATATCAGCCCCTGCATTCGCCACAGGAGCCTGGTTGGGCGTTACAGGTTTGTTATCGGCTTTTGAACAGGAAGCAAAACTGGCAACCAGGAATAATAAAAACAGGGTTCTTTGCATCTTCCGGATTTTAAAATCATCAAAAAAAATTATTGAATGACTAAAGGTACGCCATCAGCAGTTTACAGGAATGTTCTCTTCAACTAAACAGGATTCAGGCTGCCGGCAACCATTTAAAAAATAAACACGTACAGATACTGATCTCGAGCAGCTGTTTTGAGCTGGAAAAACAATTAAACTTACTGTCATGAAAATTTTTACAACACTTTTTTTATTATTATTACACGGACTTTATGCAGGGGCTACTACCTGGAATATAACCGTCAGCAACTTCCAGTTTTCCCCGGCCAATATTCCCAATGTGCTGGTGGGAGATATTATCAAATTCAATTTTGGCGGTGCTAATTTTCACAATGCAACTTCAACACCCATGGGCTCCGTTCCTCCAGGCGCCGCAGCAATCCATAGTGGTAATGCCGGGCAAATAACCACTTCTTATTCATACACCGTTACCCGGCCCGGCAGTTACAGGTATTATTGTGAGATACACAGTGCCGATGGTGAAACAGGAATGATCGGTTCTTTTACTGCCAGTGGCGTAGTGCCCGTGCAGCTTAAAAATTTTGATGTAACCTTTTCCAGCAAAATGGTTACAGCCAACTGGCAAACTGCTTCTGAACAAAACCTTGCTTATTTTTCTTTACAAAAAAGCACCAATGGAGTCAACTATTCCGAAGCAGGCCGAGTAGCCGCAACAGGAAATACGGACCAATCACAATCCTACAGTTTTAAAGATGAGCAGATTGATGTAAATACCCGTTATATGTATTACCTGCTTAAAACAGTGAATCGGGACGGCAGTTATAGTTTATCCTCCGTTAAACTCATCCGCAATGATGCTGCCATCAAAAAAATCATTACGCAAATGGGTACTAACCCGGTAAGCAAACAGGTTGGCCACCTGATGTTCCAGTTCAATGCCGACCGCATCACAAGCATGAGGGCGCTGGTAATAGATGCCAGCGGAAAGCCAGTACTGAAACTCGACCTGTCGGCAAACAAAGGAATCAATAATGGCCATATACACATGAGCGAACTGCCTACAGGTATTTATACCGTTTTGTTTTCACTGGATGGATTGAAGGAAACGAGAAAAGTGTTGCTGGTGGAGTAAGAATGATTTTAAAAAATAAGTTTTCTGCTTGTCATCAAGGATAAAGATCACCCTGGTAATGATAGGGTGATCTTTTTTATGAGAATAACCCTGCGCCTTTTCCCAATTAAATGAAGTCCTGAAACTGTTGAATGGAGTATGTTTTATTTCCATATCATTTAAGAATTGTCGTTCATATATCTTGATCATGAATATTCAGCAGGTACGCATAGCAAATAGTTTATTGGTTGCAATCATAGTGGGATACGGCAGCCCGGATTATTGCTGGTACATTGCTGTTATGCAGTTGTCCCTGGAAATATTGAACCAACGTACATTGTATCTGCAACAACGCTTTCAGTTATACAATTTCATTTTATGGGTGTACAGCCTGGTGTTGCCGGAACGCCTGCGTACTGACTATTTTTCTGAAACAACCGAATGGTTGATCAATAGTGCGGAACATCTGTTTTTTGGTATCGTCATTTGCCTGAAAGTATATATTTATACAGCAGTTTTCAGCAGCAATAAAAAACGTACCAGGTGGAACAGGGCACTGTTGGCATTGTTGCTATTTAATCTCATTGGCATTAGCAACGAAATATTTCAAAACCATTTGTGTAGCCGGAGCCTGTTGGTATTTATTCCAGACAGCATTAAAGACATGGAGGTGAACCTGCTGGGCGCTGCGGTTTTTATGGTAGCGGTATGTTGCAGGGTATGGTGGTTAAAGTATAAAAGAAGCTCGCCGGCGAATTGTGTGAATTATATAACTATTAGATGAAATCATGTAACTGCCCCTGCTTGTCCTGCGTCTATCTTTGAAGAAGGTTTTTAGGATATTAGTGAAGAGGACTGGATTTATCCGGTCCTTTTCATTTTACACAACGGGGTACTGCCACTTCCAACAGGTTACCAGGAACCAGCTACAATACACAAGTGACAAATCCACCTGAATGCCCCAAAATCAATTTCAGTCAGATAAAGAGAAAACAGCTACTGCAGAAATATTTAATAACGAGATGGCCAGTTTGTAAATTCAGCTATTCATAATAAGTGGCTAACACTCCATAAAATAAAGCCCACATGATCGACACTGCCACTATAAAATAGAATTACTCCAACATGTTAAATAGCCAGTTAATCACCATTGCCCGGCATGATGGCCATCAAATATCAACTGATGCATTCCAGCTATTAAAGCAGGAGTTTACAAAACGTGATCTTGATATCAGTCACATCGAATTGGCAGCAGTAAATAAAGCTCAGATAAAGCAGGAAGAGATTCAAAAATTCAAGGATATGCTGCTGATGAATTTACGGGAGCCATCTGGAAATTCGCCATTGATGAAAAAGAAAATGGCAGTACCGATAGTGAGATCATGGCGGGCCTGAAGGAACGGGGGCTTGATGAACCAGGTGTGCTTGCAACCCTGTTGAGTATCGAAAATAAATTGAAAGAAAATATCGACAGCCATGATACAAAAATGTTAGCAGGAAGTGCTGCTTTCTTTATAGGCATTTTTATTACCTTACTCACCTACTCTGCGGCGAAAATTTCCGGCGGAACCTATATCATTACCTGGGACGCTATTCTTTTTGGCGCAGTAAGATTTTTGACGAGCCTGTCAGAAAAAGATGCTAACTCCGTGCATCTGAATAAATTCCTTTTGATCAAAAAGAAAAACCTACTGCCAATTCTTCAAAGGTTCCAACTTTCCGCTACCTTCAAAACAAAATCGCTGCCATGTCCAAATATATTCTTGCCCTTGACCAGGGCACAACCAGTTCGAGGGCCATTGTATTTAACCAGGCGGGTGAAATCATCGCTACTGCACAAAAAGAATTCACGCAGATTTTTCCTCAGCCCGGCTGGGTGGAGCATGACCCCATTGAAATATGGAGTACCCAATTGGGCGTAGCTGTAGAAGCCATCAGCAAAGCAGGATTGATCCCTTCAGACATTGCTGCCATTGGCATTACCAACCAGCGGGAAACAACCGTAGTATGGGAAAGGGCAACAGGTAAACCGATCTACAATGCTATTGTATGGCAGGACAGGAGGACGGCTGCTTTTTGTGATGAGCTGAAAGCAAGGCAGGTAGAGAATGTAATACGAAACAATACCGGCCTGGTGATAGATGCTTATTTCAGCGGCACCAAAATAAGATGGATACTCGACCATGTGCCCGGCGCAAGGGAGAAAGCAACAGAAGGACAATTGTGTTTTGGCACCATTGATACCTGGCTGCTCTGGAACCTTACTAACGGCGCTGTGCATGCCACTGATGTAAGCAATGCCAGCAGAACAATGCTCTGTAACATTCACACCGGGCAATGGGATGGTGACCTGCAGGATATTCTCGGCGTGCCGGGTAACATGTTGCCCAGCATTAAAAGCAGTAGTGAAATATTCGGTTACACATCGGGCAATTTCAGCAATGCAAAGATCCCTATTTCAGGAATTGCAGGCGATCAGCAGAGCGCTTTGTTTGGCCAGCTCTGCACACAACCCGGCATGGTAAAAAATACGTATGGTACCGGTTGTTTTATGTTGATGAACACCGGTGATCAACCTGTTATTTCAAGAAACAATTTACTTACTACCATTGCATGGAAAGTAAACGGCATTACCCAATATGCACTGGAGGGCAGTGTATTTATTGCCGGCGCTGTAACTCAGTGGCTGAGGGATGGGCTGGGAATCATCCGTACTTCTGCAGAAATAGAAACACTGGCTAAACAGGTGGATACTAACGGTGGGGTTTACCTTGTGCCTGCATTTGTTGGCCTGGGGGCTCCTTACTGGAAACAGGATGCCAGGGGAACCATCACCGGCTTAACAAGAGGAAGCACAGCAGCACACATTGCAAGAGCAGCATTGGAGAGCATTGCTTATCAAACAATGGATGTGCTGAAAGCAATGGAAAATGATTCCGGTATTTCCATCAAAGAATTGAGAGTGGATGGTGGTGCAACGGGTAATGATTTGTTGATGCAGTTTCAAAGCGATATACTCAACACAAAAGTATTGCGGCCAAAAGTTACAGAAACAACAGCTTTAGGGGCTGCGTACCTGGCAGGACTTGCAGTAGGTTACTGGAAGAGCGTGGAAGATATACAACAGCAATGGCAGATCGATAAAACATTTGAAAATAATATGGAAGAAGCTGAAAGGGATGTGCTGACAAAGGAATGGCACAGGGCAGTGCAGGCAGCGATCAGCTATTAGCATTCCACGCAAAGACGCAATGAACTTCGCTTCTTATCTTCCTTTGCTTCTTTGCGTGAAAAATCCTCCATAAAAATGAACCGCAGCGAATCCATACAACAACTAACAGCAACCCCCCAATGGGATATTTTGATCATTGGTGGCGGTGCAACAGGATTGGGTTGTGCAGTAGATGCTGCCAGCCGTGGTTACAAAACATTGCTGCTGGAAAAACATGATTTTGCAAAAGGCAGCTCCAGCCGTGCCACCAAACTGGTACATGGTGGTGTAAGATACCTGGCACAGGGTAACATACGATTGGTAAAAGAAGCATTGATGGAAAGAGGAAGGCTCTTAAAAAATGCTCCTCATGTTTGTCATACCCTTGCATTTGTGGTGCCTTTTTATCAATGGTGGCAAAAATGGTATTATGGCTTTGGATTGTGGCTGTACGAATTGCTATCCGGTAAACTAAGTTTGGGGCCAACAAAATTCTTATCCAAAAAAGGAGCATTGAGAAACCTGCCCGACCTGGAAGGAGAAAAACTGAGCGGCGGCATTTTGTATTTTGACGGCCAGTTTGATGACAGCCGGCTTGCCATCAATCTTGCACAAACAGCAACTGAGCAGGGAGCAACAGTAATCAATTATGCCGTAGTAACGGGTTTTATAAAGGAGGTAAATACTATTACCGGGGTAATTGCGAAAGATGAACTAAGTAATGAGCAATTTCGAATAAAAACAAAAGCAGTGATCAATGCTACAGGTGTATTTGCTGATGAAATTTTGCAATTAGCAGGAGGGCACAACAAGCAAACCATTACACCCTCGCAGGGAATAAACCTGGTGGTTGACAAGCATTTTTTTAAAGGTAGTGCAGGGTTGATGGTACCTAAAACGGACGATGGCCGTGTATTGTTTGCCATACCCTGGCATGATAAAGTTTTATTAGGAACTACTGACACCCTGTTGAAAATATTATTACCGAACCTGTGCCGTTGAAAACAGAAATTGATTTTGTGCTCAGCCATTTTAACCGTTATGCTTCTTCGGCTATTGGTTATGCTGATGTGAAAGCTGTGTTTGCCGGCTTGAGGCCATTGGCAAAAAGCAGTAATACAAAGAAGACAGCCGTGATGCCGAGAGATCATCATATAGAAGTACTGCCATCCGGCATGATACACGTAACCGGTGGCAAATGGACAACTTACCGGAACATGGCGGAACATGCCATAGATAAAGCCATCAAACAGGCAGGATTAAAACAGGCGGATTGCAAAACAAACAACCTGCAACTTCATGGATGGACTTCAACAAATGAAGTATCACATTTATCTATCTATGGAAGCGATGCTGCATCAATAAAAAAAATGATAGAGGAGGATGTTTCCCTGGCAGAAAAAATTCATCCAAAATATCCTTATACCAAAGCAGAAGTAAAATGGATGATACAGCATGAAATGGCAATGACAGTGGAAGATATTTTAGCAAGAAGGATAAGACTGCTGTTCTTAGATGCAAAGGCAGCTATGGAAGCAGCAGAAACTATTGCACTGGCAATGGCAGCAGAAATGAAGAAAGATCAGCAATGGATCAACGAACAACTTTCAACATTTATCAATTTGGCAAAAGGGTATTTATTGAAATGAAGAAATTAAAAAATGAAGGAATTAAGGAATATGCAGATTGAACACAACTCATAACTCATCATTCATAACTCAAAACTAAAAACATGTCTCCTTTCATTTCAGAATTTGTTGGCACTTCTATGTTGATATTATTGGGCAACGGGGTAGTTGCCAATGTGGTGCTGAATAAAACCAAGGGCAACAGCAGTGGCTGGATCGTAATCACTTTTGGCTGGGCGATGGGCGTATTTGTAGGTGTGTATACAAGTGCAGCTGCAAGTGGCGCTCATTTAAACCCTGCAGTTACCATAGCCCTTGCAGTAAAAAGCAGTGACTGGATCAATGTGCCCTTATATATTACTGCACAACTGCTGGGAGCAATGTTTGGATCATTGCTGGTGTGGTTGAGTTACCGCCAGCATTTTGATGAAACGTCAGATGCCAATTTACAACTGGCCGTGTTTTGCACTGCACCCGCAATAAGAAGCCCATTCAATAATTTTATTTCAGAACTCATTGGCACTTTTGTATTGATCATTGGTGTATTATTCCTGAGTTCGCCTGAATCAAAACTCGGTTCATTGGATGCATTGCCTGTTGCGTTGCTGGTACTGGCCATTGGTTTATCGCTGGGCGGCACTACCGGTTACGCTATCAATCCGGCAAGAGATCTTGGGCCACGGATCATGCATTTTATTTTACCCATTAAAAATAAACGGGACAGCGACTGGGGTTATTGCTGGATACCGGTAGTGGCTCCTGTTACCGGAGCCATACTGGCTGTTGTAGTATTTGGATTAATAAAATAACAATTACTGCTTTAAGCATTTATATATTTATACATGTTCCTGCAATTAAGCCGCTAAGGTTTCAACACTCAATACAACTTCCAAAGCAAACACTTAAATTTACAGCCTGTTTGTAACGAAGTTATGTACCATGAAGAAATGCTTCCTGCTGTTTATTTCTTTCCTCTCACTTGGCATAGCAAAAAGCGATTCCTAGTTTTTCTGTTATATCATCCGGTTTAAAAATAAAACAGGCACGCCTTATTCAATCAATAATCCTTCGGCATTTCTAACACAACGTGCCATTGACCGCAGAACAAGGTATGGCATTGCAATAGATGAAACAGATCTGCCAATAACACCCCGCTATATCGACAGCATTCTGCAGGCAGGCAATGTTACTATCATTAACAGCAGCAAATGGCTGAACCAGGTTTGTATTTCCACCACAGATTCGGCGGCACTAAATAAAATAAACGGTTTTGATTTTGTGTTGTCCTCATCTGCTATTGCAGCCAAAACACGAAGCACCGCACAACCAGTGAACAAACAACTGGATGCTCCTGCTTTGTTTACACCGGCAACTCCTGCTTCTGTACAGAACACAACTGATTTTTACAGCTACGGCTCATCCTACGACCAGGTGCATATTCACAACGCAGAATTTTTACACAATTACAATTTCAGGGGACAGGGCATGCAAATGGCCATCATTGATGATGGCTTTGCCAACTTTCTTACACTACCCACTTTTGATAGTGCAAGAAACAATAATCAAATTTTGGGTACCTGGGATTTTGTGACCAACAACAGCAGTGTAAATGAAGATGACAGCCACGGCATGAAATGTTTCAGCACCATTGCGGCCAACATGCCGGGCACTTTTGTAGGTACTGCACCAGCCGCTTCCTACTAGCTGTACCGTTCAGAAGATATCGGTTCTGAATACCCGATTGAAGAACAAAACTGGGTGGCCGCCGCAGAAAGAGCCGATAGTTTGGGCGTGGATGTATTTACCACTTCACTTGGATATACCACTTTTGATAACAGCAGTTTCAACCATACCTATGCCGATATGAACGGCAACAGCACCATTATGGCACGTGCTGCCAACCTTGCGGTAAAAAAAGGAATACTGGCGCTGGCAGCAGCAGGCAATGATGGCAATAATAGCTGGCATTATATCTCAACACAGGGCGATGCAGACAGTGTATTGACCATTGGCGCAGTGAATGTAAACAGGCAGGTGGCCAGTTTTAGCAGTTATGGCCCCAACAGCGATGGGCAAATAAAACCGGATATTGCAGCCATGGGTTCCAGCGTAGTTGTGGCAGGCACCAGTACCGGGCAACCTGTTTTTGGCAATGGAACATCTTATGCCGCCCCCATCATGGCGGGCATTACCACCTGCTTATGGCAGGCATTTCCTGAAATAAAAAACACCGCTATCGTACAGGGCCTCCGGGAGTCGGGAGACAGGTACAGCAACCCAGACGACCGAAGCGGCTACGGCATTCCGGATAAAAAAAGCCTTTGTCAATTTTATCAAACAACTGCATACACAATCTGCAGCAATCACTAACTGCAATGCAATATTTACCATCAGCATCAAAGCTGCTTTAAATATGGATGTGGTGATGGAAAGGATGTTGCCATCAGATACCAACTATGTTGCCATTTCAACGTTTAGTTTTACCGGCAGCTTTGCCAACAGGGTATTTACTTATAGTGATCCGCTGTTGAATTATACAAGCGGTGTAAATATTAAATACCGCCTGAAAATGAATATAGGAGCGGATACCAGTTTTTATGCAGATTCTATAACATTGGCTTACAACAGCCAGTGTGCTGAAGTAACAGAAAGAAAGCTCTGCCCCAATACTGCTACTTATTTTTCTGTTGAGCCTTTACCCGGTTATACCTACAAATGGCAGGTAGATATGGGCAGTGGCTATACCGACATCATCAATAACAGCAATTACAGTGGTGCTACCAGCAGGATACTCATTTTAAATAACCTGCCTCAAAATTTTTATGGTTACAAATACAGGTGCCATCAAACCATTGGCAGTACAACTTTATATAGCACACCTGTCACCTTAAAATTTGCCAGTGAATGGACGGGCGCTGTAAGTTCTGCCTGGGAAGACAGCAGTAACTGGAGCTGCGGCATTATTCCCACACAATATATAGATGTAAGTATCAGTGGGGAAGTGAGTAATTTCCCTGTTGTAAATGCCAATGCTGCTTGTCATGCACTTATTACTTTGCCTGGTGCTACGGTTACAGTAAAAAATGGATTAAAGCTTGACATTGCAGGTCATTAGCTGAAATACAGGTTGCACGCTGCAAGAACCGCCCGATAGTATTCCTCCCCTGAACGGAGCGTCGCCTCCGCTGCCCAATCAGGGCTCAAAACCCTGTTACAAAAAATCCGGATTCCTATTTCTATTTTCAAACGGCAACCCTTACCTTTGCCGCCGAAATCAATAGCCCCGCTTGCAAAGGGGTTTTAAATACAAACCAATATGGCCAATACAGGTAAAATCAAGTCAGTAATCGGTGCCGTGGTAGACGTTCAGTTCGACAGTGGCAGCAAACTCCCCGAAATTTTAAACGCATTAGAGGTAAAACGTGAAAATGGCACGCTGGTACTGGAAGTACAGCAGCACCTTGGTGAAGACAGTGTACGTACCATTGCGATGGACGGTACCGAAGGTTTGGTAAGGGGTACTGTAGTTACTGATACCGGAAAGGCAATCGCAATGCCAACAGGTGATGCTATCAAAGGCCGCCTGTTCAATGTAACCGGCGATGCTATTGACGGTTTGCCACAGGTAAGCAAGGTAAATGGCCGCCCTATTCACGCTAAGCCGCCGATTTTTGAAGATTTGAGTACAGCCAATGAAATATTATACACTGGTATCAAGGTAATTGACCTGATCGAGCCTTATGCAAAAGGTGGTAAGATCGGTTTG
This sequence comes from Chitinophagaceae bacterium, assembly GCA_016722465.1. Lineage (GTDB taxonomy): Bacteria > Bacteroidota > Bacteroidia > Chitinophagales > Chitinophagaceae > Ferruginibacter. The sequence continues at coordinate 638,191 of JADKJC010000001.1, forward strand.
TTTGGTGGTGCAGGTGTGGGTAAAACCGTATTGATCCAGGAATTGATCAACAATATCGCTAAAGCATACAATGGTGTTTCCGTATTTGCAGGTGTGGGTGAGCGTACCAGGGAAGGAAATGACCTGATGAGGGAAATGATTGAAGCCGGCATTATGAACTACGGCGAAAAATTCAAACACAGCATGGAAGAAGGCGGATGGGATTTGAGTTCGGTGGATATGGAAGGCCTGAAAGATTCAAAAGCAACTTTTGTATTCGGACAGATGAACGAACCACCGGGTGCAAGGGCAAGGGTTGCGTTGAGTGGTTTGACGGTAGCTGAATATTTCCGTGATGGTGATGGAACTGGCCAGGGTAAAGACATTTTGTTCTTTGTAGATAATATCTTCCGTTTCACACAGGCTGGTTCTGAAGTATCGGCTTTGTTAGGCCGTATGCCAAGTGCGGTGGGTTACCAGCCAACACTGGCAACTGAAATGGGATTGATGCAGGAAAGGATCACTTCTACCAAAAACGGTTCCATCACTTCCGTACAGGCCGTATATGTACCTGCTGATGATTTGACCGATCCGGCACCGGCTACCACCTTTGCTCACTTAGATGCGACTACGGTATTGAGTCGTAAAATTGCGGACCTGGGTATCTATCCAGCGGTGGATCCTTTGGATTCTACTTCAAGGATTTTGACTCCGGCCATTGTTGGGCCTCTGCATTACGACACTGCTAACAGGGTTAAATTAATTTTACAGCGTTATAAAGAATTACAGGATATCATTGCCATCCTTGGGTTGGATGAATTAAGTGATGATGATAAACAAACCGTATCAAGGGCACGTAAGGTTCAGCGTTTCTTATCACAACCATTCCATGTGGCAGAAGCGTTCACCGGTTTAAAAGGTGTATTGGTTCCAATTGAAGAAACCATCCGTGGCTTTAATATGATTATGGACGGAGAGGTAGATGAATATCCGGAAGCAGCATTTAACCTGGTAGGTTCTATTGATGATGCGATTGAAAAAGGTAAGAAGCTGATGGCGGCGGCACAGGCATAGGAGTAGTAAGTACTAAGTAATTAGTAGTTAGTATGAATAAATTTAAAGAGTTAACTGTTTGGCAGAAGCCTATGGATTTAGCCGAAGAAGTTTACAAGCTAACTACTGGTTTCCCAAGTGATGAAAAGTTTGGATTACAATCCCAAATTAAGCGTTGTGTTGTATCAATTGCATCTAATATTGCAGAAGGTGCTGGCAGAAATTCAAAAAATGAATTCAGGCGCTTTTAAGTATTGCACTTGGATCGGGCTACGAGTTAGAAACGCAATTGTCACTAGCATTCAGGTTTAATTATATTAATAACAATAGTTTAGATAGTGTGTCAGTAAAACTCTCAGAGATTCAGAAAATGATAATAGGCTTAAGCAAGAGTTTAAACTAACTACTAACTACTAACTACTAACTACTATCTACTAAAATGATATTAGAGATCCTCACTCCAGAACGTAAAATTTTCAGCGGCGATGTTTACGGCGTTCAATTGCCGGGCATCAGCGGTTCCTTTGAAGTATTGGAAAAGCATGCGCCATTAGTAAGTGCATTGAAAGCCGGCAAACTGAAAATTCTTACTGACAAAACGAATACTGTTTCTTACGCCATACAAAGTGGTTTTGCAGAAGTAATCAATAACAAAACTACTGTATTAGTGGAAGGCGCTGAAGAGATTTAAGATTGTACTTCGATTAACTGTTTATAGTCCCGTGTTATTTATAGCACGGGATTTTTTTGTTATCCTGAGCTTGTCAAAGTATGTTGAAGGGTTACTCACCCGGCTTAAAAATATCTTTGAAAATATTGGCGCCTGATAATTCTTCAATGTCACCCAGCTCCAGTTCCAGCGCCCTGGTGCTTTTGTTGATTTCGAGCAAGGAAAGTACAATGGAGATGGTAAGACAAATGAGGCTGGTGGCAAATATCCAGTTTGCAACCAGCATCCATCCCCGGAAAATGCAATACATGCACAATACACAACACAGAAAACTAAAAATACCAAAGCTCTGCATATAACGGATCAGGTTAAGCCTGCTCCGGATGTTTTTTATCTGCCGCAGCAAATGGGCTTCTTTTTCCCCCCGGTTGTATTCGTCGTGCAGCTTTCGTACAAGTGCAGCCAATGACAGAAAGCGATTGGTATAAGCCAGCATCAGCAACGTAATGGCCGGAAACAATAAAGCAGGGGTATTGATGTTTATTTCTAACATGCCGTAAATGTACTGCAGCAAGGGAGAATAAAAAATTACAAGCCGACAGGCAGAACTGCTTTTTGGGCCGCCGCTTTTTTATCCATCCATTTTTGAATCTTATAAGCGGCCCAAGCACTGCCGGCACCTATTAACGCACCAACAAATACATCACTCGGATAATGCACTCCCTGGTACATACGGGCATAGCCAACAGAAACAGCCCAGGCATAAGAGGGCACAACCACATACCATTTTTTATACAGCAGGCTCAATGAAGTGGCAGAATAAAAAGCGGAAGATGTATGACCTGACGGGAATGAATAGCCTTCCGGGTTTACCCTGTTGATGATAAATGGATATTTTTCATAAGGCCTTGCCCTTTGCATAATTCTTTTGGTGCCCTGTGTGATGATGGTAGATAAAATATAACCTCCGGCCATATAAGCCGCATCCTTTTGAAGTTTTTTATCATGTGTTGCAAGGCCAACGGTGAGTAAGGTAACAGGTGCTGCAATATTTACTATGATAACACTCTGTGTAACCGTTTTGCTGAAATCAGTTTTAAAAGAAGACTCATTTTCATTGATGGATTTCAGCAGGTCAATATCAAAATTCTGTGCATTAACAGCAGCAGTTAACAAAACAACAGCAGCGGTGAACCAGGCTTTTAAAAACATCATTGTTGAAAATTACAATATAGAAAGTTGCAAGATAGCCGCTCAACCCTGCTATTTAAAAATTATTTTTTGTTGATGTATGTACTGAAGGGGATGTTTAGTTTAATGCTAAAGTTGCGGCCCATATTGAATACTCCTGTTCTGCCAGTGGCTAAGTTTTCCGCAGTATATTTTAACCGGCTCAGGTGATTTTGATAAGCAACATCCCCCAGGTTCATCGCATTAAAATGTATGCTGAATAAAGTTTTACCCTTTGCCGAAACAATATCAGCACCCATACCTGCATTCAGCAATGAATAACCGGGTGTATCAGTTTCAGTATTATAAGCAGCAAAAATATGCTGCTGTGCAAACGTGTTATCCAGTTCCAGCTTTGCATAAAAGTTGGTTATGCCTTTTGTCAATTTTGCAAAGTTGCACCTCAGTTCATTGATCAATCTCGATGCTGGAATAAATGGTAAATATGTTGATGATTCAATGGCTTCTTTTAATTTTCCGGTAGTGAAGGAAAAAGTATTTTCAATATGCAGCCAGTCCAGTGGATGTGGGTGAATATCTAAGCTGGCTTCTATTCCAGTCAGCGTAGCATTGGTTTGCCCAAATTTAAAAGCAGCCAGTTGCTGTCCGTCTATGTATATGGTAGAGTCATCATCTCTTGCAGCCTCCAGTTTCCGGTAAAAAACAAAATTGCTGAAGCTGTTATAAAATGCAGCAATGTTGAGTGATACATGTTCAGTATTGAATTCAGCTCCACCATCAATTTGTGTGCTGGTTTCACTTTTTAAATTATTATCTCCATACTCATAGCGTATGGTTCCTTCATGTGCACCATTACTTGCCAACTCTGGAATACTTGGCGCCCTGAAACCCCTTGCTATATTCAGCTTCAGGTTGAGTTGCTTTGTTACCTGCGCTGCAAGGCCAATACTTCCGGAAAAATTACCAAATGATTTGTTGAAACCAGCTTCTTTTACATCGTTTCCGTCCATTAAATTCTTTACATCCAGGTTCCTGGTATCATATCTTACTCCGCCACTCAATGAGACTATTTTGATTGTTTTTGTGTATACACAAAACCGCCAATATCAAAGAGATCATAATCGGGTATCAGCTGTTCCAATCCCTTGTTGGTATTTTTGCTGTTTCATTCCATTTACACCCAATGATGTTTTCCAGCCATCCATTTCAGGTAAATGAAATTGTGCTGTGTAAGTAATTGTTTTCAGGTCAAAAAACAAAGCCCTTTCATTCATATTGTCCGGGTTGCCAAATTCCTCCCGTTGGTTTTGTTGAAAGCCTACGTTAAGTGACAGCCTGCTCTTGCCAAATTTGAATGAGTTATCCGTAGCAATTTTAAAATGCCTGATGTGCTGGTAAGGAATAAGTGGGGTGGTGCTGTTAAAATCTTCCGCTGTAGCCACAGCCTCGCTACCACCTGTTACAGGCTTAATAAAATTGCCAGCCGCATCCCTCTCTCCTTCTACCAGGCCTGTCTTTAAATTAAAACTGCTGAACAGTAAATGACTGTAGCCCCAACTGCCATTGTACCCAACATAGCCTCCAGCATTGGCCTGACAGAATTTTGAATTCAAAACCCTGCCATCATATTTGTTTTTATAGTCTGCTGCTGCACTGGTAGAGCCATAAAGATTCCAGTTAATACCATTTACATTGCCGGCAATATTGGCATTCAGTGCCCTTGAGTTATTATTGGTTTGATAGCTGCTTAAGATGTTTGCCTTGATGGTATTATTTTCCACCGGCACATTGGTAATAATATTGATAACCCCCGCAATGGCATCACTGCCATATATGAGGGATGCCGGTCCTTTCAACACTTCTATTTTATTTACGCTTGCTTCATCAATTTCAATTCCATGTTCATCTCCCCATTGCTGGCCTTCCTGCCTTACACCATCGTTGATGGTGAGTACCCTATTGTACCCAAGCCCACGTATTACTGGCTTGGAAATAGCAGGACCTGTAGACAAGGTTGATACTCCCGGGATTTTTGCAAGGGATTCGATAATATTGGTAGCCGTAGATTGGATCAGATCATCCTTTCGCAGTAATGCTACCTGGAATGGCGATTTTTTTAATTGTGTTGCTGTACCAACGCCGGTTATAATTACCGCATTATTTTCTACTACTGATGTAAGTAAGCTGTAATTCTTTTTTGTATTCCCATTAATTTCCACCTGCTCTGCAATAGTAGTATAACCAATGTGTGATACCTCAACCAGGTGCTTACCCTCTGGAACATTAAGAAATTCAAAAAAACCATCCACGTTCGTGGTTACTCCAACCTTTACATCCACCAAATAAACAGAAACCCCTTCGAGTGGGAGTGCGGTTTTGGCATCCGTGATCCTGCCGGTCAATTGACCTCTTAAGTTATCTGAACGAAAGGATGCACCGGAACCGGGAGTTGCTTTTATAAAAGTGCTTGAACCCAGCAATGAAACAATAGTAATTACAATTTTAAAAATGTTCTTCATCTTTTAGCAGCTTAATTAATGTAACAGCGTTGCAAATATATACATAAATGCAACACTGTTTAAAATATTTCATTAACAGCCTGTTAATGCTAAACCGGCTTACTGAACAAAGAAAATAACTACGGGTAAGTGATCGCTGTAACCGTTATCCCATACATGGTCGATAGTAAAGGCACGGTGAGGGTATCCTTTTTCATTACCGGATTCATGCAGGAGGAAATCCCTGCGGAAGATGCGGCTGCTGTGATACCTCCATTTTTCATTATTATTTTTCAGGAAGGGGGCAGACAGCATGATCTGGTCAAACAAATTCCATTGATCATCGAATACTTCCGTACCCGATCCTTTTTTAAAAACATTGATCCACGGATTGTAAATATCACTCAATACCAACCCGGTTGTATCTGCCTTTGCATTCATTACTTTTCTTATACTTGCATCATTGGGATTGTCATTCAGATCACCCATTATTAAAACTTTCGTATCAGGGTTAATCGTCATCAGCGAATCTGTTAACTGGCGACATACAGAAGCGGCCAATTCCCTGTATGGCATGGTTTCTGAAACTCCCCCGCTACGGGATGGCCAGTGATTCACCATTACATATACAGTATCATTCCCCGCTAAAACGCCTTCAACAAATAAAATATTACGGGTTGGCCTTGACTGGCCAACTGTTTCCAGTGGTACTTTCACGGGTTTGGCACTGATTAACCTGAAATACCTAGGATTGTATAACAATGCGGTGCTGATACCACAAACATCCGGTGTTGGAAACCAAACGTATTGGTAGTTTCTTTCCTTTATTTGCGGCTGCTGCACTAAATCACTCAACACTTTATCATTTTCAACTTCGGCAATACCAATAAGGGCAGCTCCGGCCGGAGTTACATCAGTAGCCAGTTGTCCCAATACATTGGCCATATTCCGTAACCTTTCCTGGTAAACCTGGTAAGTATAGTGATAGCTGCCTTCCGGTGTAAAATCCTCGTCATTCTTTGTAGTATCATCGGTAGGATGAAACAAATTTTCGAGGTTATAAAACCCTACCGCCATTACCCTGCGTTTACTCTGTGCATCAACAAAAACTACCGATAACAGGATAGCAGCCGTTAAAAAAAACTTACCCATTGGTTTATTATTTGTTTTATAAAGGAAAAAAGGGAGAACAGTAACCCGTTCTCCCCTTTTGTTAAATATATTTCGGATTAACTCACTTTCCCCATCTTGGCTTCAATGCTGAGGGTAGCATGCGGAACGGCACGTAAACGGGCTTTGTCAATCAGTTTTCCAGTCACACGGCATATCCCGTAAGTTTTGTTCTCAATACGCATCAATGCTTTTTCCAAATGATCTATAAAAGTAATCTGGCGGCTGGCCATCTGGCTCAACTGCTCCCTTTCCATGCTAAGGCTACCATCTTCCATTGTCATGTAACGGTTATCACCCTCATCTCCACCCATATCATCTTTACGGGTGATCAATCCCTGCAGGTAGGTCAGTTCTTTCTTGGCTGCATTCAGCTTACGCTGGATCAGTTCCCTGAATTCTGCCAGTTCACCATCACTATATCTTTGTGTGGGGGTATTGTGTTCCACAGGAGCCTGGTCAAGAACAGACTTGGTAAAATCAGGTTCATACTTTCGGGCAGTGGTTGTGCTGATCTTTGGTATTACAACTGGTTTGGGTGCCGGAACTTTGATATCTTTTGCTTTGACGTTTGCAGTAGCTTTTACCGGAGTTTCTTTCACTGGTGCTACTTTTTTTACTTCTTCTTTTTTAGCCATAGGTTTTTGTGCTGTTTTAACAGCCACCTTCACAGATACTTTAGCCTGAACAGGTGCTTTCTTTACAGGGGGTGATTTTTTACAACTGCCGGTTTAGCAGCAGGTTTTACTGCTTTTTTAGGAGCAGCAGCTTTCTTCACAGGAGCTTTGGCAACTTTCTTTACAGGTTTGTGCGCCACTTTTGCTACAGGCTTTGCTGCCTTTTTAGGAGCAGCCTTTTTTGCTGGCGCTGCTTTTACCGCTTTTTTGGCAACAGGTTTTGCTGCTTTTTAACGACTGCCTTTGCTGGTGCTTTAGCGGGTTTAGCCTTTACATGCTTTTTAGTTGCCATACTACTTTCCTGTTTTAAGTACTTTCACTTTTAAAATGGCATTATTCACGTCAATTTGTGTTCCGTCGTCTAAAACGGTCATAAAAGCAAGCGAATCTGCCAGAATTTCGGCGCAAATATAATCTTTATATCCAATTAACGAAGGCTGCACCCCGGCATTTTCTAACACTTCCACATTTATCCTGTCCGTTAGTGCAAAACCACTTTCTTTCCTGATTGTCTGTATCTTATTTACAAACTCACGGGCATCGCCCTCTCTCTTCAGCTCGTTGGTAATCGTAATGTCAAGCGCTACAGTAAGGCTGCCTTTTGCTGCCACTTCATAACCGGGTATTTCGTCAGTAGATACTTCCATATCTTCAGCTGAAATAAAAATCGGTTCTTCATTACCCGCCCGGTAATCCGGATTCAGCAAAAATTCCCCGGCCATTGCTTTATCAATACTTACACTATCAAAACCAGCAATGGCATCTGCAGCCCATTTCATTTTAGGACCTAGCTTTTTACCCAGGGTTTTAAAGTTGGCCTTGGCCTTCTTTTTAATAAAATCGTTGTGAGCCCCCAGTATATCCACTTCTTTTACGTTGGTTTCAGCTTTTATGATCTCTTCTACATTCTTGATCCGGTTGGCCATTGCAGCATCCAATGCCGGGATAAATACTTTTTGCAGCGGTTGCCTGACTTTAATATTCACTTTTTTACGAACTGATAAGATGAGAGAGGAAGCATCCTGTGCAAGCTGCATGCGTTTTTCCAGGTCGGCATCTATCAATGATTCATTGACTTTTGGATAATCGGTATGATGTACTGATTCAACAGTAAACCGGCTGGTTACGTCATTTAAATTACCGAACAACCAGTCGGCAAAGAAAGGCGCCACCGGAGCCATTAACTTACACAGTGTTTCCAAACATTCATACAATGTTTGATAAGCACATATCTTATCATACTCATACTCTCCTTTCCAGAACCTGCGACGGCAAAGACGAACGTACCAGTTGCTCAATAAAGAGTCAACAAACTCTTCTATGGCCCTGCCAGCCTGTGTGGGTTCGTAATCATCAAAATTTTGTGTTGCTGTCTTTATTAATGTATTGAGAGAAGATAATATCCACTGGTCTATCTCGGGCCTGTCTTTAACAGGGATATAAGCTTCTTTAAAGCTGAAGCTATCTACATTGGCATACAAAGCAAAAAACTGGTAGGTATTATATAAGGTCCCAAAGAACTTACGCTGTACTTCTTTGATGCCTTCCGTGTCAAACTTCAGACTATCCCAGGGCGATGCATTGGTGATGAGGTACCAACGGGTTGCATCTGCTCCAAAGTTGTTGATAGTTTCAAATGGATCTACCACATTGCCCAGTCTTTTACTCATTTTGTTGCCGTTCTTATCCAGCACCAGGCCATTACTTACCACAGTTTTGTAGGCAACGCTGTCAAACAGCAAAACCCCCAACGCATGTAATGTATAAAACCAGCCCCGCGTCTGGTCTACCCCTTCGGCGATAAAATCTGCCGGAAAGCTTTTCTTGAAAGTCTCTTTATTTTCAAAGGGAAAATGCCATTGAGCATAAGGCATGGCACCACTGTCGAACCATACATCAATCAGGTCCGGAACTCTTTTCATTGCCTTCCCGGCTGGACTTACCAGAACAATCTCATCTACATAAGGCTTGTGCAGGTCAAGAATGCCTTCATGGAGGTAGTGCTTATTTGTTTCACCACCTAGTATCCCTGCAGCTTTTCTAATTTCTGAATTCAGTTCTTCAACACTGCCGATACAGATACTTTCTCCCCCTTCTTTTTCATCAATAAAATCTCCATTGGCATCCACCGATTTCCATATTGGCAAAGGTGTTCCCCAAAAACGGCTGCGGCTCAGGTTCCAGTCCACCATATTTTCCAGCCAGTTACCAAAGCGGCCGGTTCCGGTGGCAGCTGGTTTCCAGTTGATGGTTTTGTTTAATTCCACCATCCTCTCTTTTACTGCCGTTGTTTTGATAAACCAGGCATCTAATGGATAGTACAATATTGGTTTATCGGTTCGCCAGCAATGCGGATATGTGTGATCGTATTTTTCTTTTTTAAACAACCTTCCTTCTTCCTGCAGTTTCAACACAATCCTGTCATCAACACCAAGGTATTTCTTCAACTCTTTTATTTTACCGTTGGCTTCTAAAATTTCTTTTTGTTTTTCAAACTCAGCCTGCTTTTCCTCCTCTTTCAGGTAATCTTCTTTTACATATTCATCTCCGTACAAAAAAACACCGTCTTTTACCCCAGGAAGAAACCTTCCTCTTTTATCAACCAGGGTTAAAATTCCGATATTGTTTTTCTTTCCCACTCTAAAGTCATCGGCACCAAAAGCCGGTGCGGTGTGTACAATGCCGGTGCCATCTTCCGTGGTAACGAAATCCCCCACCAATAATTTGAATGGTTCAGCACCAGGGCTTGCTTCTTCAATTGCTTCCAACGTATTTGATTCGAAGCGCAGCAATTGTTCATATTGCAATCCTTCCAATTCACTTCCTTTAAATGAGGTGATTATTTTCCATGGAATCAGTTTATCTCCTTCTTTATAGGATTCAAAATCTCCATTCTCCCCCCCGGATTTAAAATATTTACTCACCAAATTTTGGGCAAGTATCACATTGATGAGCTGGAATGTGTATGGGTTGAAACTTTGTACCAATACATATTCAATATTTGCCCCAACAGTAAGACCAAGGTTCGATGGCAATGTCCAGGGCGTGGTGGTCCAGGCCATGATGCCAATGCCGCTATCCTTTGTTACATCTTCCGAGTTCTTGAATAATGCTTCCAGCAACTGACTTAATAATGGATGGCTTTCGTTGGCACCCTGTAAGTTCAATTTGAATATCACCGTTGCGCTTGTATCCTTTACATCTTTATAGGTACCCGGTTGGTTTAGCTCATGTGAGCTCAAGCCCGTACCGGCTGCAGGTGAATAAGGTTGTATGCTCACGCTTTCGTACAAGAAGCCTTTCTTATGCAACTCACTCAGGCACCACCACAATGTTTCGATATAGTCATTTTCAAAAGTTACGTAAGGGTTCTTCAGGTCAACCCAATAACCCATTTTCCTGGTAATGTCATCCCACTTGTCTTTGAAACGCATCACTACTTCACGGCATTTCTTATTGTAATCTTCTACAGATATTTTCTTTCCAATATCTTCTTTAGTGATACCCAATTCTTTTTCCACCCCTAGCTCAATGGGCAAACCGTGGGTATCCCAGCCCCCTTTTCGGTTTACCTGGAAACCCTGCATGGTTTTATACCGGCACACCAGGTCCTTAAGCGTACGTGAAATTACGTGGTGGATGCCCGGCATACCGTTGGCGCTGGGCGGGCCTTCATAAAATACAAACGGAATATGGCCTTCCCTTAAGGTTACGCTTTTTTCAAATGCGCTATAAGTCTGCCATTTTTCCAAAATCTCTTCACTGATCTTCGGTAAGTTCAGTTGCTGGTACTCTTTATACTTAGCCTGCATATGATTGTTTACTCTAAAAATTGAAATGTGTGCAAAGGTAATAAAATAGGGTTTCGATTATTCGGATAAAAAAGGAACGTCTCATATTACCAAAAATAAAAGATATCCAAGTTTTCCACATTTCTTCCCTTTGGCATAGTATTGGAAAATAAGAAGTTGTGATTTAACAGTGCAATCAATAACCCGGATTAAAAAGAGAAATGGATAGTTATCACTAACTGCACCAAACAACTTTCAAAACCGGAAAATATTAAAAACTATAATCCTATTGATATTACAAACCGTACAACCATTCTTACCGTATTTGAATATCTAATACAGTAATTAAATGGAAGATCTTAACCAGCTGGTTGTACAGTAAAATTTTTGCTGGTTTAAGGTTTTATTAGGGTAAAAAAACGGGAGTATTCCTGCTCCCGTTTACTTTTAATTATTTAAAAATTTTCTGGTCCCGTTTTTAATGCCCTATGCTTTACTGGGTTTCCACGATATTCTTTATGAAACTATTTATTCCAATATTTATTAAGTTATTTTAACAACGAAACATCAACGGTAAGTTCACTCAGGTTAGCGTAAAGGCATCTTTTCGAAGGTGCCTTTTAAATGAATGATCAAAGGACTTTATCTAATTGTTGCTCAATTTTATCCAGTGTTTCTTTCATTTCTTTTTCGAGCAGGGGATTGTTATCAGCTGTGAGTTGCGTAGCATACCATATCATAACCATGGCGATATAATCCTGCATATCCTTGCCAGCGAATTGTGTTTTAAATTCTACTATCTTATCATTGATTGTCTTGAGGGTGCTGCGTATCACTCCTTCATCTTTTGCCAGTGTCCTGATGCGATAGGTCCGGTCGGCAATTACAATATTGACAGGTATTAATTCTTCTTCCATAGTATTACTCACTTAGGAGGGTGATACATTTATCAACATCTTTTATGTACTGGTTGATCTTTCTTTCAAAGTCTTTTTTATCTGTATCATTCATTTGGCCTGCTGCAATTTTTAAAATACTTACCTGCTGCTGCAACTGCTCAATATGCTGATGGCGGCTTTCATTTTCCTCAGCTAATTTTTTTGCCGCATTCTTTAATTTTTCATTCTCCCTTTGCAACGCCACATATTGCCTCAGCAATTGCTGAAGCTTTTCATTTACCCTTTTAATATCGTTTTCTAAAATTGCCAATACCTGCTGTTATTTTCTTATTTCTGCATTTAGCTCTTTCTCGTACAATGCAATAATTTTTGCCATCATTGCATCAATATCTTTATCCGTCATTGTTTTCTCTTCATCCAAAAAAGTAAAATTAATGGCCATTGACTTTTTTCCTGCACCTAATTTTTCATTTTCAAATATATCAAACAAATTTACAGACTGGAGTTTACCAAGTTTTGCCCCGGCAGTAGCTTTTTCTACCTGCTCATATACAACAGCTTTATCAACCACGATAGCCAGGTCTCTTTGTACGGATGGGAATTTTGATATTTCCGCAAAAGCGATCTTTTGTTTTTTCTGTATCACCAATACTTTATCCCAATTGATATCAGCAGAAAAAACGGGTTGTTTAATATCAAATTTAGCCAAAGTTTTTTTGTTCACGCTGCCAATGGTTGCAATCAATTCATTTTTTACAAAAATATTGATACAACTGTCCAGTTTATCATTCGCTTCTATGTTGTACGCTGAAATTTTTATTCCAAGCAGGCCCATAATCTTTTCTACTACTCCTTTCACAAAATAAAAATCAGTTTTTTCAGCTTTTGCCTTCCAGCTATCTGCATTTCTTTTCCCTGTAATGTATAAGCAAAGGTGCTGCTGCTCGTGGTATTTACCTGTTTCGGTTGTACTGTATGTTTTGCCAAATTCAAAAAACTGCAGGTCGCTATTTTTACGGTTAAGATTGTAAGAAACAGACTCCAACCCGGTTTCCAGCATTGCAGGCCGCATTACATTAAGGTCGGCACTCAGGTTATTGATCATATTCACCGTAGTTTGCAATACCTCCTCTGTATAATAAACCGCATTGGTAATACTATTGGTGAAAATTTCATTGAAGCCTGCCCCAATTAAAAAACCAGCGGCTTTTTCTTTGCAGCTTGCTTCCTGTCCTAATGTTTCCACAGCAGGCGACATTGTAATGGCAGCAGGAATTTCCACATTGTCCAAACCATCAATCCGCATGATTTCCTCCACAATATCAGCTGGCAATGTTATGTCGGGCTTACAATAAGGTACAGCTACACGAATATCGTCCTGGCCTTCCTTTAAAATTTCAAAACCCAACCCACTTAAAATATCTTTAATTGTGCCACTGTGATAATTTTTGCCACTCAATTTCTTCAGGTAATGATACTTCAATGCCACTTCTGCTTTTGGCCTGGGCGCAGGAAATATATCAATTACATCTGAAGCAATTTCGCCTCCGGCGATTTCTTTTATCATCAGTGCGGCTCGCCTTAAAACGTTAACTGTATTGCTGATGTCTACTCCTTTTTCAAATCTTGTAGCAGCATCCGTTCTTAAACCATGCCGGAAAGATGTTTTACGGATACTGATGGGGTTGAACCAGGCGCTTTCGAGAAAAATATCTTTTGTTGCAGCCTTTACGCCACTGTTCAAACCACCATACACACCTGCAATACACATTCCAGCTTCTCCATTACAGATCATTAAATCTTCCAAAGATAATTTCCTTTCCTTTTCATCCAGTGTTACAAATACAGTTCCTTCAGCAAGGTTCTTTACAATGATTTTTTTACCTGCAATCATATCTGCATCAAAAGCATGCAATGGCTGACCGGTTTCATGCAGGATGAAGTTGGTGATATCTACAATATTATTGATTGGCCTGAGGCCGATACTTTTTAATTTTTGCTGCAGCCATTTTGGGCTGTCCTTTACTGTTACTCCCTGCAAGCTTACGCCTGCATAGCGCTGGCAGGCATCTTTATTTTCAATTATTACTTCAATCTTCAACCCCTGGCTATCAGCTTTAAAATTATTTTTGAATGGAGACTTTACCATACTCCCTTTATTGCTGTGATGAGAGAGGTAGGCACAAACATCTTTTGCTACACCCAAGTGGCTCATAGCATCCATGCGGTTAGGAGTAAGACCAATTTCAAAATATAATCGTTATAAGTTCCGAAATATTCAGCTGCCTTTATACCCACCCTGGTATCTGTGGGTAATATCATAATACCAGCATGGTTATCACTCATCCCGATTTCATCTTCGGCACAGATCATTCCAAAACTCTCAATGCCCCTGATCTTTGCCTTTTTCATGGTCATTGATTCACCATTGGTTGGGTAAATGGTAGCACCAACAGTTGCAACTATAACCTTTTGCCCGGCAGCTACATTGAGAGCACCACATACAATCTGCAATGGTTCATTAACACCAATATTCACTTTTGTCAAACTTAATTTATCGGCATCAGGGTGTTTGGCGCATTCCAGTACTTCACCAATTACCAATCCCTGCAACCCTCCTTTCAGTTCCTCATATTTTTCCAGGCTCTCGACTTCCAGCCCTATAGAAGTCAGGATTTTACTCAATTTTTCCGGTTCAATTGTTTCAGGCAGGTATTCGCTCAGCCAGTTATAACTAATAGTCATTGATTGATTACTTATTTTTATATAGCAGCAAAGATAACTATTGCAACTTAAGGATTCAATTAACCTGAGAAGCAGGTAGACCAGGCAATAAAAGATTCTTACAGTTTTTGCCCGAATAAATCAAGTTGATTTTTTTTTGAGTGTGGTGCAGAAAAACAAAAAAAACACTTTGACTATGTTAATAAATTATTACCTGTTGCCGATTTGGTTGAAAAATGCATGTGGATAATACCGTGAATAGGATGTTAATAAACTACATTTGCATGTGAACAGGCTGGGGATAATCCGTATTAAAAACCCAGGGATGCAAGATGTGAATAAAGCATCTGTTTTTTGCAGTTAACTTAGCCGCCCAATCAAAAAAACCGGTTGGTCTGAAGGCGCTATTTGCAACAAAACAACTGCTTTGCTTACCATGTTGACTATACGCTTTTGATGCATCAGTTTTTGAGATAATATAACCACTCAGCATAATTGTTTAATATTTTTTAAGAAATGGACTTAACTAACCTCAATAAAGACCGCAAAACCAGGAGAAAACCTTCACTCGACTTGGGCAACATGGTATTTGGCAAAGTACCACCACAATCCAAGGAACTGGAAGAAGCAGTTTTGGGTGCTATCATGCTGGAGAAAAGCGCCTTTGATACGGTAATTGAGATTTTAAAGCCTGAATGCTTTTATGTAGAAGCCCATCAGCGCATTTACAGGGCAATGACCTCGCTGGCACAAAAAAGCCTGCCAATTGATCTGCTCACTGTTGTTGAAGAATTAAAGATAAAAGAAGAACTCGATGTTGTTGGTGGCCCTTATTATGTAAGCAGGCTTACCAATGCAGTTGTTTCCTCGGCCAATATTGAATCGCATTCAAGGATCATTCTTCAAAAATTTATACAAAGGGAACTGATACGCATCAGTGGCGAAATAATCGGCGATGCTTACGAAGACAGCACCGATGTGTTCGATTTATTGGATGATGCTGAGAGTAAATTATTCCAGATCACCAACAATCACCTACGCAAAAACTTTGATGATATCAATACCGTATTGGTAAAAACAATTCAGCGGATAGAGGACATGCGTAACAGGGATGAAGATATCACCGGCGTTACCAGTGGTTTCCCTTCATTGGATAAACTCACTTACGGATGGCAACCGACAGATCTTATCATTTTGGCAGCAAGGCCATCTGTGGGCAAAACAGCTTTTGCACTGAACCTTGCCCGTAGCGCTGCCCTTCATCCAACCAAGCCAACGGCGGTTGCATTTTTCAGTTTGGAGATGAGTGCTGGGCAATTGGTACAACGTATCTTAAGCGCTGAAAGTGAAATATGGTTAGAGAAGATCAACCGTGGTAAACTGGAAGAACATGAAATGAAACAGTTGTATAAAAAAGGAATTGAGCGCTTGAGCAATGCACCCATTTTTATTGATGATACAGCAGCACTGAACATTTTTGAATTAAGGGCGAAGTGCCGCCGTTTAAAAAACAAACATAACCTTGGCATCATAATCATTGACTATTTACAATTGATGAGTGGAGCCGGCGATAATAAAAACAGCAACAGGGAGCAGGAGATCAGCCGTATCTCAAGGGATTTGAAAGGACTTGCAAAGGAATTACAGGTGCCGATTATTGCATTATCCCAGCTAAGTCGTGAAGTAGAGAAAAGAAAAGAAGGGGCAAAAATTCCACAGCTAAGTGATTTGAGGGAATCGGGTGCAATTGAGCAGGATGCGGACATGGTAATGTTCCTGTACCGTCCGGAATATTATGACATTACAGCCAATGAAATGGGCGAAAGCAATAAAGGTGAAACCTATGTAAAGATTGCCAAGCACAGGAATGGTAGTCTGGATACAATTAAACTAAGGGCGCTGCTTCACATACAAAAATTTGTGGAAGATGAAGAAGGCGGAGGTGATTTTGGCGGAGCCATACCCGGAGGCAATTTCAGGCCGGTAAGAGGAGATGATGGTGCTGATGCCGGAGCAAAGCTTTATATCCAGAAGGGAAGCAAAATGAATGACGGCAACTTTGATGATGAGGCCCCGTTTTAATGGATAATTGAAAATGATCGAATTGATAATGGAGAATGAATATTGGATTTATTCTCCTTTTTTACATGATGGCCTTACCTTTTTTTTATATTGAGAATACTATTAATGAAAGCAGTATTGTTTTGAATGAAGAAACATCAAAGCATATTGTACAGGTGCTTCGTATGCAAAATGGAGAGCAGCTCCAGCTTACAGATGGAAAGGGAAATTTGTTCACCTGGGAAGTAACTAACAACGCAACGCAACAACAGAAATTCATTGCTCATTGTGAAGATGAAAACAATAAAGTTCCGTTAACTTCTAAACTTCTTCATTCCTCAACTTCTAAACTGATCCTCATTGGCCCCGAAGGAGATTTTACAAATACTGAAATTCAACTGGCTTTGCAAAATGGTTTTACACCTGTCGCTTTAGGTGATACCAGGTTAAGAACAGAAACTGCCGGAATGGTAGCAGCCTGCCTGTTCAAGATGCATTAATTTACCTTTAAATATTAAGAAAAAAATTACCTTCATATAACGCTTTATTATCCCCCCCGTTAATCCTGCCATAAGTATCTGCCCCATGTACTATTCCTGCCCGGGATTCGAGTAACCATTAATTATTCACATAAATTAATTTTTATGAAAAAGTCAATTTCCCTGGTTCTTTTTTCCTGCTTTTTTTTGTCAAGCTTCTCTCAAAACAACATTAAAGAGAAGCTGCAACAGTATTATTTCTGCTTATTTGCCGGTGTTACTGGCTCTACCATTGGAGGGGCAAGTGATAGCTATGAAGGCATACTGCCGGGTTACCAGGCAGGTGCCATGTTTGTTTATGATATTGGGGTGCCGGGCCATTACCTGTTGAGTGGAGAAACAAATATCACTTCCTGCGGATCAAAATACAAAGATGACTACGTTTCCGGGAAGGTAGTGCTTACTTATATCAATTTACCAATGATGGTACGATATAAAACCAATGGCGGCCTGTACGGCGAAGTTGGCTTACAGCCGGGCTTTAATTGGCGCAAAAGATAAATACAACGGAACTTCAAACAACTATAAAGAGTATGTGAATGGTTTTGATGTAGGAATTCCTGTTGGCGTTGGATATGTTTTTGCAAAAACAGTGGGCATCAATTTCCGTTACTGCCACGGATTGTCCAATGTAAATAAAAACGACCCTGCCAAAGACCACAACAGGGTTTTTTTACTCCGGCTTTTCTGGGTGCTGGGACATTAAAATTATGAATACACTTTTATTTAGCCTCATCTGAGTAATCTTCTTCAGGTTCACTCAGGCGGGGCTCATTCAACTGCACCACATGTTTTCTTTCTCCTCTTTTTCTCATCACCATATTCAGCATTTCTACACCAAATGAAAATGCCATACCAAAATAAATGTAGTTCTTCAGGTGCAGGTGTTCTGCGGTTTCACTATCCCACCCTTCAATAATCAAACTGATACCGATCATTACCAGGAAAGAAAGCGCCAGCATTTTCAAAGTAGGATGCTTGTGTATAAAAGAAGCAATCTTGGGACTGAATAAAAACATTACCACCATAGCTATTACTACTGCAGCAATCATAATCTCCACATGTTTGGCGGTACCACCGGCTGTGATGATGCTGTCAAATGAAAATACTGCATCAATCAGCATAATCTGCACCACGGCCTGGCCAAAAGAAAGTCCTTTCTTTTTACCACTGATGGCGTTGGGATCTTCCCCTTCCAGTTTTTCATGTATTTCTTTTACTGATTTATAAATAAGGAACATTCCGCCAGCCAGCATTACCAGGCTGGCCAGGTCAAACCCTTTATCTGCAATGGTAAACACCGGTTTCCCTTTTTGCGTAAGCAGCCAGCCAAGGCCCATGAGCATCAGGCTTCTTGAAATCATCCCGGTAACCATCCAGGTGATCCTTGCCTGCTTTTGCTCTGTATCCTTTTTAAGGCGATTCATGATAATGCTTACAAAAATTACATTATCAATGCCCAGCACTATTTCCAAAACAACCAATACAAAAAAACTGATGATGCTTTCGCTGGTAAATAAATAGTCCATTATGCGTATAATATTTCAGCAAATATATTGCAGTAATGTATAAGCGGGGATAGAAAAAGAAACATTGTCTTTTGAAGTGATTACCAACTGACTATTTTTAAATTTGGATTTACGATATTATCACTCTATCATTATTGTGCAATGTTTGGCAGGCAACTTATTTGAATTTTATCATTCATATTCAAACAATTTTCGTTGTACCGGCACCAATAGTAAGCCTGGCCATCATTTCCTATTATACTATTTCTTCCAGCGACAGTTCTAATATTTCCCTTTGGTGAAGTCTAAAAAAAATCGCCAAAAAAAGTAGAAAATCATTCTTTTACCAAACTGTAAACTTTCAACTGAAATGCCGGGAGAAACAAGGCTTGCTCAGCTCGCCAGTATCTGCAACAGCTTGCCAGCGCAATTTTCAAACGTTTCGTTTCTCTGCAAATCACGCAATTCGTTTGTCTTAACTGCCTTAAAAATACCTTTCTTAAACGGCATTTTGTTTTATTTTACTTTTCCTGTTCATTACAAAAAAAACAACGGCACCAGAGCAAGCCAGAATGCCCGTCAGTAAAAGCCACATTGCATAATTTTGCTTAGGAGCCAGCATTACCATTCCTGCATCACCCATCAACACAAGGCCAGCCCAATATGCCGGTGACTTCATGCGTCCCTCAGCCTGCTGTAAATATTGCAGTTTTGCCTGTTGCAACGCTTCACCAGCCGGCATTTTTGCGGCAAGGTTTTCAATGAATTTTTCTGTAATAAAACTCCCTGATTGTTCATCCACAGGCCACAGACTGGTTAAGATGCTTTACTGCCGGCATAATTGAATGCATGCGCCAGCGACACCATGCCTTCGCCATCTTCGTAACCGGGCTTGCCCGATTCGCAGGCAGTGAGTATAGCAAGGTCTGTATTGATATTGCAGTTATAAATATCATACAGAAATAAAGAGTTGTTATCTGCAGCACTGTCTATATTTTTTGAGAATATCAGCCGGGAGAGCTCCGGTTTTTCATTATTAAATTCAGCATGAGTTCCAATATGCACAATCCTGTTATTGCCTGCATTCTGTTTAAAAGAAGTTTGTGTGGAACCGTTATCTAAAAAAATATCCCCGCCTAATTTATCCTGCATTTTCTTCACAAGGCTTTTTGTATAGGGTTGTGGCAGCAAAGTCATATACTGCCTGTCGAGCCTGCCACTGTCTTTTACTGCCTGCTGATAAGCAGTTTTGTTTTCATCTGAAAAGCCGGGTGCAAATGCCACGTAGTTATTTTTCGTTTCACTGGCAGCATTGCTGCCTGTCATAAACAAACTATAATGATATGTGATGCTGTGTGATGACAACAAACTCCCTTTACTTAATTCACTGTACGATTTAACAGGCGCTGGTGTGAGCAGGTCAAAACTTACATTGTATAAAATGCCATCAGGAATGATAATGATATTTTTTGTACGGATATCTTTTGCCAGCGGTTTCCATAGTGATTCATGCAACTTGTATAAAATTGCGGTACTGTTGGTTTCATTATTCTCTGATGACATAAATAGATTTATTTTTTCATTGATACCAACCGCATCAAGGTCAATAATTTTTTTACTGCCTTTATCAAGTACCAAAGCATGAAGGGAACTGTCAATAAAAAAATATCTTATCACCGTTGTTGCAACGGGTAATGTAGCCTGCAATTGAGGTAAAGATTTAAAAATAGATTCGTACCGCATTTTATAATACAAAGGGTACTGTACCCTTATTTTATCCAGGTGCTGTTGCCACCTTGTTGTTGCATCCACATAAGCATTCATCAATATTGCATTGGACCTGTGGCCAAGAAGCGCCGCAGGTATCGCAGCCCTCAGTTTTTTCTCTTCTTCATACACAGCGGCTGGAAGATTTGAAAATTCAACTGCCTTTTGCTTATCGAGCCTTGCCCTTATGCGGTTGTATAAACCAGACTCGTGCAGGTTGATTGCCTGGTCCAGGTATTTATCATTATTAGTCAACTGGTAAAGTTCCAGTGCTATTTTTTTTGCAAAACTGATAAGTTCATTATTGTCTGCAATCAGTATGTTAATGCTTTCCTCATCGTCAATTAAAAATTTCCTTTTCTCCAATAATTGCAAAGCAACATTCAATTCAGTTAAAACCTGTTGCAGGTAAACAGTATCCTTTGTTTGTTGCAACTGGTAGCCGGCTTTTTCAATCATCAAAATCGCAGCAGGTTTATACAACTCCATCTTTACAGAATCCAGCGCCGATGTACCACTTTTTATCTTTTCATTTACTATAGCTAATCCCTTTTTTCCATACTCCGTTGCCTGTAAATACTGGCCTGCTATAAAATTCACTTCGGAAAGATTGAGCAACTGGTAGAAGACAGGCAACGTATTTTGCTCCTGCACTTTTGATACATAGTCATACCCTTTTTTTGATTTAGCAATGGCTTTGTTATAATTGCCGTTTTTTGCATAAAATAAAGCGGCATTCCTTAAAAACTCCAGGTAAAGGTTGCTGTATTCGCCCTGATAAGAGGCTTCATACAGAGAATCACTCTTTTCGTAGCTGGCTGCGGCTGCTGTACTGTTTTTCTTATTCTCATTGGCTATGGCAAGTGCATAACAGGCATCGGCTTCCCAAAAAATATAATCACCTTCTGCGGCTTTCAGTTTTGTTAAGCCCTTTTCCAGGTATTTAAAAGCCTCATCATAATTATGCATGGAATTGGCAAGTTGCCCAAGCAGTATCTCCGAAATAAAAGTGCCCGGATGACCTGGCTTCAACTGTTGTTGTTTTTGCAGGTAAGAATATAGCAGCAGGTCCTTAGCTTTTTTATAGTCGCCGATTTCTTTGTAAAATCCTGCAAGGTTATCAGTAGCTTCAAACAAAAATGATTTTGCATCCTCTCTTTTTTGTGCAGGGTCACTACCTGCAATATACAATTGAATATTGCTTATGGCATCCTGCTGTGCTTTGATGGCATCAGTTATTTTTCCATCAGCATCATACACAGCAGAGATATTATTCTGCACCATTGCAGGCCGGTAATATTTATTACGTTCAGTTGGTTTTGTTTTTGCCAAAGCAGCCAATGCTTTATTATATAAAAAAGCAGCGCTATCATTTTTTGAAGCATACCACATCAGGCTGGCCATTGAATTATATGATATATACAGTTCTTCGCTGTCAGTATTCTTTTCTGTTTCCCTGATGGCAAGTGCCTTGCGGTGGTGCTGTTTTGAAAGCGCTGCATTGCCCATCCGCTGTGCATATACCCCCAAATTATTTTCAACTTTTGCAATTTCTAATGGCGCTGTTGCATACTTCAGTGCTTCTGTACAGGCATCGTATGCTTTTTTATCTTCTCCAGCCACGCCAAAAAATTCACCAACTTCCAAATGCACTTTCCGCATGGTTATATTACCGGGCTTTTGTGCAGTAATTTGATTTACCAGTGTGTTCATTGAAGCAGCTGCTTTTTCAGGGCCGCCGTTTTCCATACCAATTTTTCCTGCAAGAGAAATGTAGTAGATAAGCGTATCTGTATTGTTTTCCTTTAAAAAAAACTGCACCTGCTGTTCCAGCAGTGCTGCTGCCTGTTTAAAATTTTTGGCTTCGATGGCTGATTCAATTTCAGCCGCACCTTTCAGTTTGTCCTGTGCAAACAGAGGAATCAATAAAAGAAGGATACACAACCCGGCAAGGCAGTATTTGGTAAAATGCATGGCAGTTATTATTTTAATTGACTGATCAGTTCACTGCTTTCGGGCCGGCCAGATTTTTCAAGATAGGGAATGGCTTCATTTACGTTGCCTTGTTTCAGCAATGCAAGGCCGGTGTACCAGCAGGCATCATTATAAAATGGCTTTGCCGCATCCGATGCCATTGATTTTAAAAGTGTGATCGCTGCTGCGCTGTTACCATCCGCCTGCTGTGCAGCTCCAAGGAAATAATTCAGCGTATCATTTTGCGGCATGCCGGTTTTAAGCCTGCCCCATTCATCTATTGCCTTTTTATAATCCCCGGTTTTATAATCCAGCATGGCTTTATTGAAAAGGTAATTGTTGCCAAGGCCCATAGCGCTCATTAAACCAGGGTCGGGTTTATAATAAGCGGCGTATAGTTTTTCATACTTATTTTCTTTTAAAGTATATAACCATACCGATACTGCCGCAAGCAAAGCAATGGATGCCGCCACCATCAATTTGCGCTGTAATGAAATTACTTTGCCCCCGCTTGTTAGCGGGTGATTTTTTTTTATGTTGATATGATAGTTATCCAAACGTTCCTTTAATGATGCGGTTTCAATACCGGTAAGCAACAGCTTTACTTCGTTTACTTTAGAAGCTAATGAAATGTCTTCTGACATTTTATTTTCAAATGCAAGACGTTCTTCTGCATTGATTTCACTCAGCAGGTACTGCTCAATGATCTCAAATTCTTCAGTTGATATAGTATAGTTTGTATCCACAGTTCTTTATTGTTTTCCCACCACCATATTGCGGAGGCGTTGCAGGCAGCGGTATTTATTATTTTTTGCGGTTGCTTCTGTCCATGAAAAAGTGGCTGCAATATTACTCATGCTTTGTTTCATAAAATAAAAAAGTGTCAGCACCTTCCTGCATGGTTCACCAAGGTTTTTAAAATGATGGCGTACATTTTCAATATAGTTTTCTTCTTCTTCATTGTATGAGGCTTCAATAAAAGAGCTGTCTTCCACCGGTACCACACTTATTTTTTTTGCAGCCCTCAGGTAATCATACCATTTATATTTTGCAATCTGGAAAAGGTATGCTTCCAGCGATGAACCATTTTGCGGCACAAAGCGCCCTGCCTTTATATTTTGCCATACTGCAATAAATGCTTCCTGGTAAATATCTTTTGCTTCTTCTGCAGTTCCACTGTTGGCCATTACAAATGCTTCTGTTTTGTAAAAGTTATTTGTGTACAATGCTTCCAGTGCCTTCTCGTCATTTGCCAATACTGCAGCGGCCTGTATTTGTAAATCAATAAATTGGTTCCGTGTGTTTTGCTGCATTGCATTTTATATGTACACTAAAGTACATGTAAAGATGCATACTTTGAAAATGTGCTAAAAAACTTTATTTGCCGTACTGCATATTTATTTCCTATTCCATCCAGCTCTGCATTAATACGCCTTTCTTACTGCAAAACTATCTGCTTCATCACTTCCTCTAAACAGCACGTTCCTATTGTGTTAACAGAAATTATTTTTCACCTTTAATAAAGCTCCATTTTCGTTACCCAATTATATCTGTGGATTAATAAAAGGTCATCAGAGCCTGCAGGTATTTCAAAAAAAGTACTGGAGCTGATGACTTTTTGCACTTTTTCATATATACTCCTATAGCTGTCCTTTAAAAACTAGTGTTTTTGCCTCTGATAAAGAAGGCAGGCCGTTTCCAAAAAAAGCCCATCCAATATCTCTGTAAAAAGACAGTAACTACAATTTTTCTGGGTTAAAACATACACTTATGCGAAAGTTTTTCTCATTATTTGCTATTGTTCTTATTGCACTTTTTTCAAAGGCGCAAACACCTGCGCTTTTAAAAGATATTTATAGCTATACCAACACAGGGTCTGTTAACAGCAATGGAATATATACTGCTGTTGGCAACACGGTGTATTTTACTGCCAGTGATTGTATCAATGGTTCTGAACTTTGGAAAACGGATGGAACAGCAGCAGGTACAGTAATGGTAAAAGATATTAACCCAGGACAGGAATCATCAATGCCGGATAATCTTATTAACGTGAACGGCACCCTTTTTTTTAGCGCCAATAGTGGCAGTACAACGGGTGAGGAATTATGGAAAAGTGATGGAACAGCGTCTGGTACGGTGCTTGTTAAAGATATTTATGCTGGCGCTGCTTCATCTTCTCCCACTTTTTTAGCCGATGTAAATGGTGTTTTATTTTTTTCTGCTACTAATGCGGCCTATGGCCAGGAATTATGGAAAAGTAACGGTACGGATGCAGGTACGGTATTGGTAAAAGATATTTATGCAAATGCCGGCAGTTCTTCACCAATATACCTGATCAATGTAAACGGAACCCTGTTTTTTTCTGCTGCAGGATCGGGCAGCACTGCCAATAAGGAACTCTGGAAAAGTGATGGTACTGAAGCAGGTACTTTATTGATAAAAGATATAAATCCTGGAAACACAAGTTCATCACCCAACAACCTGGCTAGCATGAACGGCACCCTTTATTTTTCTGCTACGAACGGTACGGCAGTAAATGGTTTTGAACTCTGGAAAAGCGATGGTACAGAAACCGGGACCGTAATGGTGAAGGATATAAATTCCGGAACTGCTGCATCCCTGCCATCTAATCTAACTGTTATTGGCACTACACTCTATTTTGCCGCTACAAATGGCACTGCAGTAAATGGTTTTGAGCTTTGGAAAACTGATGGCACCGATGCCGGAACAGTAATGGTGAAAGATATTAATCCCGGAACCGGCCTTGGTGTAAGCTCTTCATACAACTTTGTAAACATTGGCGGTACACTTTATTTTGGCGCCAACAATGGCACCAGCGGATTTGAACTATGGAAAAGCAATGGCACTGATGCCGGAACAGTGATGGTAAAAGACATCTCTGCAGGCAGCACTGGCAGTGCCCCCAGCCAGCTTATGAATGTAAACGGCACCCTATTTTTTACTACTACCCAAAATGGTACCGGCCTTTGGAAAAGTAATGGCACCGAAGCAGGAACAGTGGAACTGAATGCTGTTACACTGAACGGCGGAAATGTTTCCAATCTATATGCTGCAGGCAGCACGCTTTATTTTGTTTACAACGGATATAAGGCTGGTATTCCTTCAACAGCAACAGGCCCGGAACCCTGGATGAGTAATGGCACTGATGCCGGCACCGTGCTGGTAAAAGATATTTGCACCAGTAACAGTGGTTCCGACGCCAGTAATTTTTGTGCAGTGGGCAGCACTGTTTTTTTTGCGGCAAACGATGGGCTTAACGGAATTGAACTCTGGAAAACAGATGGCACAACAAATGGAACTGTGTTGGTAAAAGATATTGTAACAGGAAGCAGCGGTTCATCCCCTGATTTACTTACCAATGTAAATGGCACTTTGTATTTCGTAGCGCTTTCTACAGGGTTTGGCAGGGAATTATGGAAGAGTGACGGTACCAGTGCAGGTACAGTGCAGGTAAAAGATATTGTGGCAGGCAGCAGCAATTCAAGCCCTCTTAACCTTGCTAACGTAAACGGCACTTTATACTTTTCTGCCACCAGCACAGGCTTTGGCAGGGAGCTTTGGAAAAGCAATGGTACAGATGCCGGCACCGTAATGATAAAAGATATTATGGCTGGCACTACGAATTCTAATCCGGCTAAATTTATCTATGTAAACGGCACTGTTTTTTTTACTGCACAAAACGGCACTACGGGCAATGCCAATGATGAAGAATTATGGAAGACGGATGGGACTGATGCCGGGACTGTATTGGTGAAAGATATTTACCCTGGTGTATTTTCATCTGCGCCTTACACCATGGTAAATTTTAACGGCACCCTTTTCTTCGGTGCCAATGATGGTGTAAATGGAACTGAATTATGGAAGAGCGATGGTACGGCTGCAGGCACAGTTATATTTAAAGAAACAGTTGCCGGGGCAGGCAATTCATCGCCTTCATCTATGGCAGTTATTGGCAACAGTATGTATTTGGGTTTGATTGACCCTGCAGCAAACCTTGAATTATGGAAAAGCGATGGTACGCCAGCAGGCACTGTTTTACTAAAAGATATTTATACAGGAGCTTCATCTTCCAATCCCAGAAGTTTTACGGCAGTGGGCAGCACTGTTTTTTTTACTGCTTATGATGCTGCCAATGGAATAGAACTTTGGAAAACAGACGGCACAGCGGCAGGCACCGTATTGGTAAAAGATACTTATCCGGGTTCTACAATAACATCCGCACCAGATTTGTTTACAGAGGTAAACGGCACTTTATTTTTCAGGGCACTCGATCCTGTAAATGGCCTGGAACTCTGGAAGAGCGATGGCACAACAGCAGGTACTGTTGTGTTCGATATTCAACCCGGAACAAGCGGCTCATTTCCCGAGGGATTCACCAAATTAAATACTTCACTTGTTTTTTCTGCCACGAACGCTATGTATAGTACAGAACCGTGGTCAATTGGCACCACACCTGTGGCTACCAACTTTAACTGGACTGGCAATGTAAGCACTGCCTGGGAAACAGCAGGAAACTGGGGTGGTAATACAGTACCTGCTTCCACATCAGCAGTTATTATTCCTGCAGGCAGGCCAAGGTATCCAACAGTAAATGCAAGCACAACAGTAAAGAGCATCAGTTGTGCTGCAGGCACTAGTGTAACAGTTAATACAGGTGTTGTATTGAATATACTAAGATGATAAAAGCCTGTAAAACATGATGATCATACCCCTCTGTAAACAACCTTGCATGCGCTGTCTGAAAAATTAAACTGTATTAAAAAACTAACCGTAAAAGCCATTGTATCATGAAGCATTTTATCCTTTCGATTTTATTGATCGGCCTGTTTCCGGCAAAAAATTTTTCCCAGACAATTGTTAATTTCCAGATGGGGGGATTTGCATCAGCAGAATTTACCACCAACAATTTTAAATGTATCGGTGTAGGAAAAGGCAACCGCATTTGGGCTGGTACGCAATATGGTGGCTTATATACATACGATGAAGGGTTTAATATCTGGCGAAAATCAGGCAAGCTCACCAATGTTTTTATTAATGATATAAAAGCAGATGCAGATAGTGGTATCTGGATAGCACAGTCTGGCACTGCATCAGTGGGAGGCAATTCAAACATTGCCGGCGGGGTAAATTATTTTCCTGTTGCCAGCGATATCAGTATGAGTTTTTACAGTGTGGCAGGCACCACCACCAGTGCTGATCTTTTAAGCCGTAATGTGAGGTCATTATACATAGATCAAAGTTGGGGTACAGCTAACAACAGGTTGCCAAGAGTGTGGGCAGCACAAGGAACTTACATCACTTCATTCAATACCAGGCGTGGTGGCTTAAGTATTGGACTGAATCCTAATCCTACATATTTTACCAGGTATGATAGTGGCTATGCTGCAGCTCCCAATGCCACACCCATCAGTGAAGCGGTAGGTGGCAACAGCCAGGAAGTATGGATTGCTGCAAGGCAAAATAATGGCGGCTCACAAATTCTCCGCTTTAAGCCAAGCGGTATATATATTGGCACTCACGGTACTGCTGACACTTCTTTATTCCTGGCAGGTTTTTCTGCACAGGCTATTCATTTTGATGTGCTGGGCAACCGGTGGATAGGATTAAAAGCTGGCGGTTTGATAATAAAAACAGGAACAAGCTGGTTAAAAATGGATGCACCAAGTTTTTTCCCCCCCGGCACACAGGTTAATTATAACGCTATTACTTCAGACAAATATGGCAATGTATATATCGGAACAAGCAATGGCTTACTGCAATATCAATCCAGGGATTATAATTCATCTTCAAGTCCTGACTATACCCCTTCTTACAATTATTATACTACCAATCAGGGCTTACCCAGCAATAATATTACCGGGGTTGCTTTCGACGACAAAAATGGCAGGCTTCTCATTACAAGTGATGCAGGCGTAACATTCATGGATATCCGGGAACCGTTTATAAAGGGTGTGGTGTTTGATGCCTTCTGCAACATAGATAATGAAGAAAGAAAATATTCAGGTTTTGAAAAAACAGCATTGAAAGGTGTAACTACTGTAAGGTTGCTAAGGAATAATGTAGAAGAAGAATTTACTTATCCTGATGCCAACGGCATTTTTGAATTAAGAGAAGCGAATGATGTGGATGATTATACAGTAGAAATAAAATCTGTAATAGAGGGAAGAACGATAAAATACATTTACAATAATATCCGCAACCATACCCGTTTGTTGCCTGCATTGATACCGGATAGTTTAATAAGGGAACTGAAAACTTTTAAATCTAAAATGGAAAAGCGTTGCTTCCCATTAAAGTTATCTTTTGGTATAGAGATCAGCAATGTATTTTGTACTGAGAATTTTGGTAACCAGGGCAATGATTTTAACACCAGTAATTATGATGCTGCTTACCAGGAGTTTTACAGAACAGAAGGGTTAACGGATCATAAAAAAAGAATTGACAACCTGGGTACTTATTATGCTGCACTGGCTGCTGTGTATAAGCTGGGAGAAAACTCCAGCGACCTCGTTACAGATGTAGTATCAAATATTTTTGATGCCTTTGATGCACTAAAAGGTTTTGTAGAATTCCGTGCCGGGTTAAATGCACCTGCGGAAGCTCCAACATTTGCATCACTTAGCAAAGAACTAAATGATGGAGAGGTTGCCTATATAAAAGCTTTTAAAGACATGCTGGTATTCAGCATTACAAAACTAACCACTATTGCAGATGCCAAGACAAAAGCAATATTTGATAAAAGTGTAAGCGCCATCAATGAGGGGCTTGACCTCTTGATAGAAGCATATGATAAGGGAAGAAATGATGCATTAAAAAAAGCATTGGTTGATAACTTAAAAAAAGCTGTGGCACAAACAATTGCTATTTCATATTACAAGCAGTATTATGCTCAGGAACATCATAGTTTGTTTGTTCCTTCAGCCAGTTTATCCGCAAGAAACATAGAATCAAAATATACTTATGACCAGAGTTTCGACAACATTTATAATCCTGCTGCCAGCTCTGTTGTAAAAGAAGCAAAGGATAAGCTGGACGAAAAAAAAGCTAACATTGCCACATTGGGCGATGTTGCCAAAGTTGCCGATATAGCTTCTAATGCTGCAGATGCTGCAACTGCATTATCGCTTCTGGGTGGCCCGGCAGCAGCAGGTTTTGTCAAAGCACTTTCATACACAGCCAAAGGAATAAAATTTGCTGCTTTTGCAGGTTCAATATACCAGGCTGGTACTGGTGCATCGGATATAGTTGATATATCAGACAACATTGAACCAAGAGCAGGGTTCTTCAGACCACTGCCGCCAGCAAATCAAACGATACTTAATACAGCTCAGGCTTCGCCAGATTCTTTAATAGCAAGAAAGAACAGGTACAATCAAAGATTAACTGAAATGCAGGTTATATATGCTGCTGCTTATGATAGTACTGCGTATAAAAACAAGTTCAGGCAATTGGTTAAAGACGATTCATTGTATAGTGCTGAAATGTCAGGTACGCTATACAGCTTATATGCTTCGATTGATACGGCTTCTGTACGTATTGCAGGTTTTAGCAACCGCTTAAACAGGGTTATTGATTCATTCGTTTGCCTGCAAAATGCTTTGCGTCATTCTCTCCACTATCAGAACATTGCTTTTATTGCAGCGTCTGATAAAACGATATATACTCCCGGACTTGACAGCACTGCCAATGAAACTAAACTGGCTAATGACTCTGCCGTAAATGGTATCATATCCCTGATCAACGATATTAATAATAATGGCATTGGGGCAAAAGCTTATTTAGTTCAGGAAAGCTATGCAATAAACTTTTCCCGTGCTCCCGGGGCAGCCGGCACTGTCACTTACACATTTAAAAACTATGGCGGAGAAGTACAAAATAATGTAAGCTTTAAAATAAACAGGCCAACGGCTGGTTATACAATTACCAGTGCAGACTCTGTGAATGTTGGCAATATACTTCCAGGCCAGTCAAAAAATGTAAGCTTTAACTTTCAATCGCCTGCTAACGACAGCATTGGAAATTACACAATTGATTTAAAAGCAACCAATGGTCTGCATATACCAATATATGGTTTGTTGTATGCGATAGATCCAACAAAATTCTACAGTGTTAAAAATGGTAACTGGAATGATCCTTTAACATGGAGTACCAACACAGTGCCCTCAGCAATTAATAAAATTTACATTACGCATACGGTTACAGTAACAGCAGATGCAAACTGTAAATCTGTAACAGTGTATAAACCCGGTAGTGTAATAGTAAATAGCGGCAGGCGGATAATTATAAACAATTAAAGAAACATTTTCCATGCACAATTGATTCTGTAATGAAGAATACACTAAAATATATTTTTTTTCTGCTGATACTGTTCGGATGCACCTTTACACAGTTGCATGCACAGGCACCAACCAGTGATAATTGTGTAAATGCAGAAACAATTGTTATCGCAAACAACGGTTTTGGCCTTGGCAATTTTTCCTCTTCTCAAATAAACATCACTAATGCAACAGTGCAAGCAGGCGAAAGCTTTGCACCAGCCATTTTTGTGGCAGGGCTCGATGATAAATCTGTATGGTTAAAATTTTCCTTGCCAACAATAAGAGCGGTAAGAGTTACATTGTCTCAACCGGGAACAGCAATAGCAGCAGGAGATGTTGGCTTTGCGGTATATAAAGACAATAATTGTTTGCCTACGAACGACAGCATCAGCACCAAACTTACACCTATTGTTACCTGGGGCAATACCTATCACCCATGCGTACCTGCCGGAGATTACTTGGTACAGGTATCCTCCAATGTAAATGCAAATGGCCCCATTATTATTACAGTGGAGATAAGCGACCAAACTGGCGCTGCTTACGACCATCCCAACGAGGCATATGCTTTTGGCATAGCATCTCCTTATGCAAGAAAAATTGATTTTGAAGCAGAATGCCAGTCCATTGAAGATGCAACAGAAGTATGCAGCAGCCTGAATAATTACACTGAATATCACAAAAGTGCCTGGTTCACTTTTACCACTCCGGCTTACTTAGATTATTTAGTGGTGGGGTTATCAGGAACAGGAGCCACAACATATTTCCCCAGCGGGGGTGCTAACATTCAAAAAAAGTTTGGATACAATTTATACCGTGGAGATGCTGTTACTACACCCATCAATAGTTTAACAGTAGTGGATGGCTGCGACAGTATGCTCACTAACGGCTACCGGTGTGCCAGTAAGGAATACCGCTGCGGCGACCTTCAACCCAATACTACTTACAGCATTCAGTTGTTTATTCATAAAGATTTTAAAGACATGGTGCGGCTTGGTATCCTTACCGGTGGAGCCAATCCAACAGCAGGCCCCTTGCCGGTAAATACTTTGCCGGCATCTAATGCATTAGGCTTACTGCCAGCCGCCGCTAATGGCGCTACTACCACTTTTACCGATTATTTTGGCTGTAACAGCCGCCACAGCACCAATAGCTGCAATCCATCCAAACCTGCAGCAGGTGTTACTGTTAATCGTGCAAAATATAACCTCAGCAGTTTTGCCAGCTTTACTTTAAGCAGAACGGTGGCCATTACATTCCGCCCCAGTTCAATCAACTGTGGACCCAGGCCAATCATCAGGTTGTTTAAACAAAGCCTTACTGCCAATTGTGCTGACCTTGATACTGCTAATATTGTGGGTACGGCTGCATATAATGGCGAAATGGAATGCCTTGCCCCCGGCGATTATGTATTGCAGGTGCTGGGTGTGGATACTGCATATTCAAGCCTGACCAGCCTTTATTATGGAGACTTAGGCAATAATAACAACCAATGCCTGTTTTCAAACCTCGGCACCCGCTTTGAAGTAGGTATGGTTGTATATACCCGTAAGGCCGCCAGTAAATATTCATTAAATGTAACTGGCGCATTTGACAGTATCAACAGGGTGGGAACTGTGCAACAACCGTTGTTAAGTGGTATTCCTTACCAGTCTGCTCCTGATACCATTGGCTGCCAGCCTACACTTCGTCCATGGGATACCACCTGTTCTCCGCTTAATGACAAAGTAATCTACCGGCAGTTTCTAGTGGCAGACAGTGGCACAGTAGATTTTGGAACCCTCACCTATTCAAATAATCCGCCGTTCAGATACCGCCTGTATAGTGGCGATGCCAATGCGCTGGCAGCAGCACAAAATATTTTTAATTTTCCTGATAGGGTTACCGGCATTGTGCCAAAAACATTGTGCCTTGTTGGCAATACTTATTGTGAAAATAAAACGGCCTGCGTATTGCCGGGCTCGTATACATATACCACGATGGGTAGTACCGGAGATGTGGGCCGTGCCGACAGGCCCACCTTCACATTTGTAAAAACAAGAACCAAACATAACAGTCCTTTCAATGCCCACAACATGGGGAGTATTATGGATACTCTTGGCCCCAATGGTGGCACATTGCGAAGCTACCGGGATTACTGGAGTTGTGAAGACAATGCAGTACCCATCAACGGATACATGCCCTGTACAATAGGAGGCCGGCCTGCTACCAAGGCTATTTACCGGCAGTTTTATTTAAAAGAAGCAGCCATCATCCGTTTTACCAATCCCGGCTATGGTGGCTGGTGTGTAAACAATGCCTATGGCACAAGAACACTATTTTATGGAAAAGCAACAGATAGTTTTGCCGCATTATCACCACTAGGTAATCAGTGGAATTGCTTTTCAACGGCACAAACCAGCAATAGCTGTGCACCTTTGCCTGCAGGATGGTACACGGTAGTTTCTTATGGTACGGGGCCAAATTATGACAGTACCATGCGGCTTACGAATGTTGGTGGACGTTATAATAGCCATGTAAGCTACCGGGATGAATTTGATATAACTATTACCCCAGCTTGCCCCGGACCAAAATTCAACCGTCCGTACAAGGCATCTGTTGCAGCAGGTAATACGCCACACTTAATTCAATGGGGAACAAGGTCCATCAGTACGCCGGTATATCCAAGAACAGATACAAGTTTTACACTTCCAACTGAAAATTTCAACTGCACACTTGATACACCATTTGCCAGCCACCCCGTTAAGCCATGCCAACCTGCATCCAACAGGGTAGCTTACTATGTTTTCCGCACTACCCAGGTTTGTTATTTGCAAATCAATACCGGGGGTTATTATGCAACAGTATTTGATAAGGATGTACGGACAGATTCATTACAGTTTGCCTCCGCCACACCCATACAGCAATGCAATAATTCTCTTGGCAATATCCAGTTCTGCCATTTTCAGCCGGGCACTTACACACTTGTGATATTTGCACAGGATGCCCCTGGTGGTTGCCGTAGTATAACTCCAAAGTTCTTTATTGACCAGGTGGGTTATTCCCGTTTTGATTTTGCAGCCAATGCCTATGATTTTGATGTGGTGCCGCCAGATGCTGCATTTCACTTTGGAAAGGTGGGGGACGTAAATACATTGCATCCTTCAAGACCGCCCAGCAGCGATTTTATTTATTGCACCACCGGGGCATTTAACAGCGATCCCTTGCAAACTTCCTGCGATGCAAAAGTGAATGGAAATATTTACAGTACTGCAAACAATCAACCATTATATGATTCCGTATTTCCGCCCACACCAGGCGATATTTCCAGGAGAAATTTATGGTACACATTTGTAGTTAACCATCCGGGCACGGTAAGGATAAAAGTGGAAAACAAAACACTGCAACGTGGGCGGCAGCCAAGGTTTGCAGTATTTGCCAGTGATGTAGATCCTTCCTTACCCTTTAGTGCTGTTCAGGCTGGCGGATTGGTTGATTCCACTGTAGCAAGTGGCTTGCGGTTTCTTACGATGAACTACATTACTTACTATTATTGTTATAGTGCACCCGACAATATCTCCTTCTACCGTGACCCATGTACAGCGACACCAACACGCTATTATATTTTGGTAGATAATGTAAACGCAATTGCTGCTGAAGCAGGGGGCCAGTTGCCAAATACCCAAATCGATGTTTCAATACTGTTTGATTCTTTTAATTTGGTGATGCCAAAGTTCGATCATCACTACCAGGCCAATGATATTGGAACAATAGGTGTTGGAACTTTTGCCGGCCAACAGGATAATTATTCCTGCGCCACCCGTGATAATCCAGACCCATTAAGTACCGGGCAAAACGGTTGCACTAAAACGCTGTGGTATAAATTTACTTCCACCATCACGGGCAATGTACGCTACCGCATACGCATTGGCAACAATGTTTATTACAGTGATGATGATATACAACTGCATAAGGAAACAATTCCGGGAGATTCTACCGTCAGCAGTTTAAAAGTGCAGCCAAGGGCTACCGTTAGTTCATCAAACGGCTCATGGTCGCAAAGCTGTGTTACCACCGGAACTTATTATTTAATATTGCCAGGTTGTACAAGAGTAAACCAGTATGTAATACCGGAGATTGAAATGATAGAGCAGGAAGGTGATTTTTGCAGCCGGGCTGTACCAGCGGCTATTAATGGTGCAGGCAGTGCCACCGCTTCTGTATTAGTAAACTGCCATACAATAGGTACTGACTACGGGGAATTTGGTCCACTGCTTACCTGTCCGCAGGATGGTATAACAGCACAATACAAAACGAGCTGGTTTCGCATGGATATTGGCGGAACAGACACGTTGGATATAACAACATTTTTAATTGAAAATACAAATGCTTCCAGCAGTGATATTAAATACAGGATGATGACGGGTGATTGCGGTGCCATGCAGGAGCAAAGCTGTGTGCTGGATGCGTTAACACAAAACACTTATGAATGCCTGGTACCAGGGCAGAGTTATTATATACAGGTATTTACACCCATTATTAAAAACAATGTGGTGGTAACCGGTACTATTGATCTGCAATTATCAGCCGTATCTCACGCAGATACCTGTTTGCCACTGAATAACTGTTTGGCAACTGCCAATTTCCTGCCATCATTTGATTGCACCAAAGATGATTCGATAAAATTTGTGAATTATTCCACTTATGGCAATAATATTACTTATCAATGGGATTTGGGGCATAATGGAGCAACATCTACATCTGTATCACCATCTTATTTTTATCCTGCCCTGCCAATTGACAGCACTTATACTATTAAGTTAATTGCAAGAAATACGAGTTGTAATAAAGTTGATTCTTCAATAAGAACATTTACCGTGCCTGCAAGGCCATACATCGATTTCGGTCCCGATATTATCCAGTGCAACAGCACAGCCCCAATTGTATTAAGGGCAGCCTCACACCCCGGTGCCACCTATTTATGGCAGAACAACAGTGCTGCTGATACATTTCGTGTAACAGCTAATGGGAATAATACTTATTGGGTAAGGGTAAACTATAATGGTTGCAGCAGGCGTGACACCATAAGAGTTTTAATAAGCCCCATCAGCGCCAGGCCATTGCAGCAAATTAGCTTATGTACAGATTCTGTGCTGGTAGATGTTCGCAGGGGCTTTGGTGAAACCTACCGCTGGAATACCGGCGCCAGCACCCGTTCCATTTATATGAGTACACCAGGGTTTTACTGGGTGGATATCACCTATTTCAATTGTGTGTACCGGGATTCCTTTGAAGTGAATAATATAAATGCGGCAAAGCCATTTGGGGGAGATACAACGGTATGCCTTACCAATGGAGGGTTTGTATTGGATGCCTCTATGCAGGGAGCAACATCTTATAGCTGGCAAAATGCAGGCACAGCAGATACATTTTTGGTAACTGCTCCTGGTCAATATCGTGTCACAATAAATTTTGGCAATTGCAGCATCAGGGATACCATTAATGTTTTGGGCTATCCTGCTCCGTTATCTCAAACAATGGATACAAGTATTTGCTTTGGCAACCAGTTTACGTTGCCCTGGGGAACAGCCGCATCAGCAACAGGGACTTATCGTGATACATTAAGATATGCAGGCGGCTGTGACCGCCTGATCCGCCGGGTAAACCTGTCTGTTAAAGCCAAACCCAATATTGGCAGGGATACCACTATCTGTTTTGGAAATGGCAATTATACCATTAATGCCACCACTCCGGGTGCGTTGGGTTACAACTGGCATGATGGTGATACCAATGCTGTATATACAGTTACTTTGCCTGGTCTTCACTGGGTACGGGTAAATTATGGCAATTGCATCTCTGCAGATTCTGTTACCATCAATCTGTTGTCGTCTCCGCAAAAAATAGTCATTGACACAGGAATTTGTTCAGGATCGTCACTGTTGCTGCCCTGGGGATTAGTGGTACAGGCTGCCGGAAGTTATAGTGATACACTGGTATCAACCGGTGGCTGCGACAGCCTGGTAAATATTTACAACGTTACCGTTAATTCAAAACCTGCATTGGGTAGCGATATTGTCACTGGTATTTGTCAAAGCGATACTTTTGATCTTGCTGATGTATATAACACTGCAGGATTAAACGCAGTGTGGAGTAACAACGGTAGTTCAGTCAATAATCCATCGGCTGTAACCACAGCAGGACAATACCAGTTGATTGTCAGTAATAATTTCAGTTGTGCTGATACTGCAATGGTTGCACTCGCCATTAATCCCAAACCTTTATTGGGTAATGATACAGCTGTCAGCAGATGCGGTAATAGTAGCATTAACCTTACAAGCATTTACACCACTACAGGTTTAACCACAACATGGACAATAAATTCAGTTGCTGTGCAAATTCCTGCTGCGGTAAACATCGCAGGCAATTACCAGTTGATTGCTTCCAGTGCAGCAGGATGTAAAGACACTGCTACAGTTTTATTAACCTTTGATCCCAAACCTACAGTTGGTAACGATACCAGTACCAGTATTTGCCAGGGATCTCCTGCAAATCTGGCTGCATTATTCAATACCACTGGCCTTGTTACCAGTTGGACAATAAATGGATCGACAGTCACAAATGCTGCTGCAATTAGTGCTTCAGGCATTTACCGGCTCATTGCAGCAAATAGTTTTGGGTGCAGCGATACGGCCTTTGCAACGTTAACCATTAGCCCAAAACCTAATTTGGGGGGTGATACAGTTATCAGCATTTGCCAGGGCAGCAACCTTAACCTGCCTGCAGTTTATAATACAGGCAATAACATCAATAGCTGGAGCAATGGAGCTGTTGCTGTGCAAAACCCTGGTGCAGTGAATACACCGGGTATCTATCAATTAATCAGCACAAATGTACCTGGCTGTGCAGATACGGCGCTGGTTACCCTTATGGTAAATACAAAGCCTGATTTAACCATCAATAATCCCGCTACGGTATGTTTGCCACAAACAACAGACCTGACAGCTCCAGCTATCACAACAGGCTCTACTGCCGGGCTGGCATATACCTACTGGCAGGATACAGCAGCCACCATTGCATACAACAATGCTGCTGCTGCTATTAATGGCACTTATTTCATTAAAGGCACAACTGCTATAGGTTGCTTTAATATTAAACCAGTAAGCGTAACAAGCTATTCCATACAAATTGTATCCGCTGGTAATGATGTGGGTATATGTGACAAGGACTCTTCTGCAAATTTGAGTGTAATAGTAAACAATACAACAGCACCGGTTACCTATAGTTGGGAACCCATTGCAACAGGTGGTATTGAAAACCCTGCTGCTGCAGTAACGCCAGTAAAACCAGCCGCCACACCGCAACAATATATTGTTACTGTAAAAGATGGTTATGGTTGTAATTATTTAGTAAAAGATACCGTTGTTATAACAAAACAACCACCAGTATTTGCTTTTGCCGGCAATGATACCATTGCAGTTACAGGTGTTCCGCATCAGTTGTATGCATCAGGCGGGGTTAATTATGCATGGCTACAACAAAACCTGCTGAATGACGCTTCCATTGCAAATCCACTGGCAATTATTTATGCAGACAGTGTGTTCTTTACTGTGAAAGTAACCGATGCATTTGGTTGTGCCGGGTATGATACCGTAAGAGTGAGAACATACAACGGCATCACCTATTATGTACCCAATGCGTTTTCACCAGACGGCGATGGAATCAATGATGTATTCCGTCCCATTCCTGTAGGTATAAAATCTACCGTGTTTTTTAGAATATTCAACCGGTATGGCCAGCTTATGTTTGAGACAAACCAGTGGATGAAAGGCTGGGATGGCAATTACAAAGGGAGGCAGCAGCCAATTGGCAACTATGTGTGGGTGCTTAAAGGTATAGGAAGAAACGGAAGGGTGGTAGAGATGCAAGGGAATGTAGTGTTGCTACGATAAATTGCGCTGTTGAGATTGGCATAAGAAAATTAATTCGCTAAAAAAGTAATGATTATGGAACAGTTATTCATACCTACAGACCGTGGAATCAGGACGGTCTTGCCCGGAAATATAGTAAGGATTGAGGCATCCAGTAACTACAGTAAAGTGTATTTTAACAATGGCTGCCCACTTACAATTGCAAAAGTATTACACTGGTTTGAAGACAAACTTGAAGAACAATTTTTTTACAGGATACACAAAACTCATATTGTAAACAGCCAGTTTATTTGTGCCATATCATCCGATAACAATATACTTACACTGGTAAATGGCGAGCAGTTAAAAATAAGCCGCAGAAGAAAAAAGAGGGTACTAAAACTGCTGGCATAAACTGCTGGTATCATTTTAAAAGGTTATGAACAAAAAAGCAAAAGGGGCAGTATCATTTTAAAAATGATACTGTCCCTTTTCGTTAAAATGCAAACCGGGTTTTACCTATTTAAGCGGTTTATCCTGTGGCATTGCTTTATCATCACCGGTCAACGCTTCAATCTTGTCTTCTGCTTTTTCTTTTAACTCATGCGCTTTTTCTTTAGTGGCATCCCAGGCGGCTTCAGCCTTGGTTTTCATTTTATCTAAAAAGCTTTTTTCAGTGCCATCGGGATTCTTATCTTCTCCATCCCATTCATCAATTTTTTCAGCAGCTTTTTCTTTTAGCTCATGTGCTTTCTGCTTTGTAGCATCCCAGGTTTCCTCTGCCTTATCTTCCACCTTGTCCCACACTTCTTCTGCTTTATCCTTCAGGTCTTCAAACTTGTCTTTCATTTTATCAAGAAAGCTTTGTTCTTTTTTTTCTTCGCTCATGGTAAATAATTTTAAAAATGAATAATATGGTTAGGCTAAATTTTCCTGCGGCTTTAGTAAGATAGTATAAAGTTACAAATGGTTGCAGATATTTTTCACAATTCCGGGGCCTTCATAAATAAAACCGGTCCATACCTGTATTAATGAAGCGCCTGCATTTAATTTTTCCCTGCTATCTTGCCATGTAAAAATGCCGCCACTGGCAATAATGGGGATTTGCCCGTTTGTTTTTTGATGAATGTATTGCACAATCTCTGTACTTCGTTTTTGAACTGGCAGGCCACTTAAACCACCTGCGCCCATTTGTTCAACAGCTTGCTTATCTGTTATCAATCCCTCACGGCTGGTGGTGGTATTGGTTGCAACAAGGCCATCCAGTTTTATTTCCATTGCCAGGTCTATTACATCATCGACCTGGTCAAACGTAAGATCAGGAGCAATTTTCAACAGCACAGGTTTAGGGCTGTCGTATTCAGCATTAAGCCTTTGAAGGTTACTCAGTATTTTTCTCAAAGAATCTTTTTCCTGCAGCTCTCTTAAGCCCGGTGTATTGGGACTACTTACATTAACAACAAAATAATCTACGTAAGGATGCAGGGCGGTGAAGCATATCTCATAATCCTTCCATGCATCTTCGTTTGGTGTGACCTTGTTTTTTCCGATGTTTCCGCCGATGATCAATTTTGAATTTTGTCCCGCCACCGGCGGGATGAATTTTGAATTTTGCCATACGCTCAGTCGTTTAGCCACTGCTTCCACCCCATCATTATTAAACCCCATTCGGTTGATGAGTGCTTTGTCTTTTGGCAAACGAAACAATCTTGGCTTATCATTTCCTCCCTGCGGCTTGGGAGTAACTGTACCAATTTCAACAGCGCCAAAACCCAATACTTCCAATTCGTTTAAATATTTTGCATTCTTGTCAAAGCCTGCACCAAGGCCTACCGGGTTTTTGAAAGTGATTCCCCAGCATTCTTTTTTTAACTGAACATTGTCGGCAGAAAATTGATTGCTGATTATTCTCTTTACCCATGGAATGCTGCACAAAAAACGCAGGCTCTTCATTGAAAAATAATGCACCCTTTCCGGGTCGAAACAGAATAAAAAAGAGCGGAGGAGTTTGTACATGATTTGCAAAGATAATTGGTTTGATTTTTTGAAAGGAACTGTTACCTTTGATATATAAAGTTGCATAAACAACCATTTACCCCTCTCCCCCAAAGGGGTAAATTCAAATACATTAATTTCTTCATCCCCCCTTCAGGGGATGGGGGCAAATAAATTTCAATCAATGCAGGAAGCATACATTGTAGCAGGATACAGATCTGCTGTAGGAAAAAGTAAAAAAGGTGGTTTCAGGTTTACAAGGCCGGATGACCTAGCCATTGATGTAATCAAAGGCTTACTGGCCAGTGTGCCGCAACTGGATGCAAAAAGAGTGGATGATGTGATCGTTGGCAATGCAGTGCCGGAAGCGGAACAAGGCTTACAGGTAGGAAGGATTATTGCCGCCAGGGCTGTGGGTATTCATGCACCGGGCATAACCATCAATCGTTATTGTGCCAGTGGGCTGGAAAGTATTGCGATGGCAACTGCAAAAATCCGTACAGGTATGGCAGAATGCATCATTGCAGGTGGGGCAGAAAGCATGAGTTTAGTGCCAACAGCAGGATGGAAAACATCCCCGGCCTATTCTATTGCCAAAGATGAACCGGATTATTATGTAAGCATGGGGCTGACTGCAGAAGCCGTGGCAAAAGACTACAATGTGAGCCGTGAGGACCAGGATATATTTAGCTACAACAGCCATATAAAAGCCGGCAATGCTATTAAAGAAGGTTATTTTAAAAATGGCATTTTACCAATTACCGTTGAGCAGGTATACCTGGATGAAAAAGGAAAGAAGCAAAAGAAAAGCTACGTGATGGATACGGATGAAGGCGTAAGAGCTGATACCTCAGTGGAAGGGCTGGCAAAATTAAAACCGGCATTTGCAGCGGGTGGTTGTGTTACCGCAGGCAACAGTTCGCAAACCAGTGATGGGGCTGCTTTTGTGATTGTGATGAGTGAAAGAATGATCAACGAACTGGGCTTAAAACCTATTGCAAGATTGGTAAATTGCGCCAGTGCCGGGGTGCATCCCCGTGTAATGGGCATTGGGCCGGTGGAAGCAGTACCTAAGGTTTTAAAACAGGCAAATATGAGTATCAGCGATATTGACCTGATAGAACTGAACGAGGCATTTGCATCGCAATCATTAGCCGTTATTCGTCAATTGAATCTAAATCCTGATATTGTAAACATTAATGGTGGCGCTATTGCATTGGGGCACCCACTGGGCTGTACCGGTGCCAAACTCACCATTCAAATTACCAATGACATGAAGCGGTTGAATAAAAAGTATGGCATTGTTACGGCCTGTGTTGGCGGCGGGCAAGGCATTGCAGGAATCATTGAGAATATCCATTGATAATACGTTTTTCATTATTTATAAAGCGGTATTAGTTACCGCTTTTTTATTAACTGATGGTTCAGTCAACAAGGTTGGCAACCTTCATTTTTATATTAAAATACAGTTACTGTTTTTTAATATAAAAATATTTACACGGAAAGGGTTTAAAAAAGGTTGCCAACCTTTGCGAAAGGGGTTACTTTTACAGCCATTAAATGATTTGTTATGACGAAGGAAACGAAAAGACAAAAGCAGGTGGCAGGGCTCATCAATGAGGAACTGAATGATATTTTCCGCAGGATGGGATTGAATATGCTGGACGGCGGCATGATCTCGATTTCGAATGTAAAAATTACGCCGGATCTTTTTGAAGCAAGGGTTTATTTAAGCATGTTCCAGGTAAAAGATACCCAGGCTATGCTGCATAAATTTGAAGAAAAGTATAAGGAGATAAGAAATGAATTGGGTAAAAGAGTGCGGCACCAACTCAGGAGTATCCCTGAAATAAAATTCTTTATTGACGATACGCTCGACTATGTTTTTAAAATGGAAGAATTGCTGGAGAAGATAAAGAAGGAAGATGAAAAAACCAGTGATAAGTGATGAGTCATAAGTGATACGTTTTAGCCCTTCTACTTCACACAACAATTAAACAATTTAGCAATGTAACAATACAGCATATTCCCACTAACCATTTACCACTCACCAGCCCCCAATGTATTTAACCTTCGCCTGGCGCTATTTTAAAGCAAAAAAATCTGCCAATGCCATCAATATTATTGCATGGGTTACGGTAGGGGTGATTGCTTTTGCCACTGCCTTGTCAAATTTTGGTACTAAGTGTTTTTAATGGCTTTGAAGGGTTGGTAAAATCATTGTATGGCGCTTTTTATACCGACCTGAAAGTGGTGCCTGCCAAGGGCAAAACGTATTTACTTAACCCTTCTCAGATCAACCAGTTAAAAAAAGTGCCGGGCGTATATGGCATTACATTGACAGCAGAAGAAAAAGCCCTGCTGCAAAATGAGGACCAGCAGAGCATGGTGTACCTGAAAGGTGTGGATGATAATTATAAGAATGTAACCGGGGTTGCCGCTAAAACCATTGAGGGAA
Organism: Chitinophagaceae bacterium; assembly: GCA_016722465.1. Taxonomy (GTDB): domain Bacteria; phylum Bacteroidota; class Bacteroidia; order Chitinophagales; family Chitinophagaceae; genus Ferruginibacter. Next base: position 681,367 of record JADKJC010000001.1, read on the forward strand.
AGTTTGAGACCGGTACTGTGGATGAACCTGGCCTGGTAGTGGGATATGGTATTCAAAACGCCGCTTCGGTAAGTGTTGGTGAAAGGCTGGAAGCTTCCACACTTACCATCATCCTGCCAAAAAAAGGAAAGGTTTCTATAAGCGACCCCATGGGTTCGTTAAGCGAAGGTAAAGTGTCTGCCACCGGGGTATTTTCCATTCAACAGGATTTTGATAATAAATACGCCATTACCAACATTGATTTTGTAAAACAGCAAATGGGCTTTGCAGCAGATGAATACAGCGCCTGTGAGATCCGGTTAAACAGCAATGCCAACCACGAAACAATTCAACAGCAGATACAACACTCCCTTGGCAATGGCTTTACTGTGCTGAACAAATACCAGCAAAACCAAAGCCTGTACAGTACCATGCGAATGGAAAAATGGTTTATTTATGCAGTATTCACGTTAATATTATTCGTTTCAGCCTTTACCATGATTAGTGCATTGACCATGCTGGTACTGGAAAAGCAGAAGGACATCAGCATACTCCAGAGTATGGGGGCTGCTAACAATATGGTGCTGAAGATTTTTTTAAGCGAAGGTTTATTGCTGGCAGGCATTGGTGCAGTAAGCGGCATTGTACTGGCATTGGTCATTTGTTTCCTGCAGGTAAAGTTCAAACTGGTAAAGTTACAGGGCGGATCTTTCCTGATAGATTATTTTCCTGTAAAACTTGACGGTTCAGATTTTATACTGGTTACCTCCACCGTGGCATTCATCGCATTTGTTGCATCGTGGTTACCGGCAAGAAAAGCCGCCAGGCAGGATACCGGGCTCCGGTAACTACCTGCTAATGCAAAATGGTGAATAGTGAATCATTTTATTGACTTTTCACCATTGACCATTTACGATCAAATTATTTTTCTACTAATAATCTCCCAATGTTTCGGGCAATTGTGCCAGTGCTTTCGCCAGCTGCTCATCATTTGGCGCTATACCATGCCATTCATGGCTGCCCTGCATAAAATCAACACCTGCCCCCATGGCTGTTCTCATCAAAATAACAACCGGCCTTTGATTGCCCAGTAAGGTTTTTGCATACTGTAAGGTGCTTACCACCTTGTCTACATCATTCCCATTTTCCAGGTGAACCACTTCCCAGCCAAAAGCATCAAATTTTGAGGCCAGGTTACCAAGCCCAAGTACTTTATCAGTTGGCCCGTCAATCTGCTGGCCATTCCAGTCAACAGTGGCGATTAAATTATCTACCTTATTATGGGCTCCAAAAAGGATGGCTTCCCAATTTTGCCCTTCATCCAGTTCGCCATCGCCATGCAGTGAAAATACAACGCTGTTGTCGTTGTTCATTTTTTTAGCTAAAGCCGCACCGATTGCCACGCTCAAGCCCTGCCCCAATGAGCCGCTTGCCATCCTGATACCGGGCAAGTGTTCGTGGGTGGTGGGGTGCCCCTGCAGGCGGCTGTTGATGCGGCGGAAAGTTTTTAATTCTTCAATTGGAAAATACCCGCTTCTTGCAAGAACGCTGTAAAATACCGGTGAAATATGGCCATTGCTCAAAAAGAAAACATCTTCTCCCACCCCATCCATATTGAATTCCGGCTTATGGTTCATTACTTCAAAATACAGGGCAGTCATGTACTCTGTACAGCCCAGGGAACCGCCCGGGTGGCCACTTTGGCACCCATGCACCATGCGTACAATATCCCTCCGGATCTGGGAGGCAATTGCTTTCAGATCTTTCATTTAAAAATATTTTTAATAATGAAGCAGTTTTTTGCCGGCTGCACAGGTCTTAGTACCGGCATAACTCTTCTTCTTGTTATTTTGATTTTTTGATGGGGCAAACCTACTTTAAATAGATGCAATTGCAAAGTATAAATTTTAGTCCATTGCAGTTGCTTATAATAAGATCAGTTTTTTGTCGTTTCTTATTTTAGACAACCTGTTTTGAACGCTGTAAACTGGCAAAAATTTAGACCAAAATTTTAAAAACCGGCCTAATTTAACTATGTTGCATTGCTGAAAACGAGGTGATGCCTTAAGTATCCCACTGAAAACTGTTTATTTGTAAATCATTAATTACCCCCTGGCATGGATAATATTTTATTAAGTGGTGTGTTGGCTTTTATAATAACTTTTTTTTCAATACCGGTAATCATCCAGGTGGCCAGGCAAAAAAAAATGTTTGATGAGCCAGATGAACGCAAGGTTCATAAAATGGTGATTCCAACCCTGGGCGGTTTGGGTATTTTTGCCGGATTTATTTTGGCCACTTTACTGGGTGTTCCATTAGGCAGCCCCGAGTTACAATATTTTGTTGCCGCCGCCATTGTGATTTTCTTTCTTGGCATCAAGGATGATATCCTTGTTCTTTCACCTGCCAAAAAGTTCATTGGCCAGTTGGTAGCTGCAGGTATTGTTATCAAATTCGGAGGTGTTCAAATTGCCTCCATGCATGGTTTTTTAGGCATCGACCATTTACCACAGATTGCCAGTATTGTATTCACGCTCTTTACCATTATTGTAATTACCAATTCTTTTAACCTGATAGATGGTGTTGATGGCCTGGCAGGCAGCCTTGGATTAGTTACTGCTCTTGTATTTGGAAGTTATTTCCTGTATGTAGGCCAGTTGATGTATGCAGTGATGGCATTTTCTTTGGCAGGCAGCTTAATTGGTTTCCTCATCTATAATTTCTCTCCCGCCAAGATATTTATGGGAGATACAGGCTCACTGCTGATCGGCCTGGTAAATTCCATCCTGGTAATAAAATTCATCAATATTGCCGGTACCCCAGGTACAAAACTGGCTTTTGAAGCCGCACCCGCTATTGGCTTTTCAATCCTCATCGTGCCACTGTTCGATACATTAAGGGTTTTCAGTCACCGCATACTGGACAGGCGTTCACCATTTAGCCCCGACAGAACACACGTACACCACTTTTTGCTGGAGCTTGGGTATAACCATAAAATGATCACCATGCTTTGCGTGGGTACCAATATCAGTTTTATTGCTCTTTCTATTGCATTGAACAGCCTTGGCACCACTGTTGCCATTGGGATATTACTGGGTGTTGCCAGTGTATTGATCGCTACAGTTTATTATAGCCGCCCAACCAACAAGCTAAGAGCTGCCAAAAATCTGTTGCCTGAAGAAAAATTAATGAAAGCCAGGAAAATTCTATCCCTTTCCCCTGAAGTGGAAATTGCCGAAGCAGAATAATCATCCTGATATTTATATTATTAAATGCTCAATCAATGGTTGAGCATTTTGTTTTTAATGGTAAAGCCTTTTTGCATAATTCATTTGCTTTTCAATCTTTTCTTTAGTTTTGCATCCAATTAATTTTAATACTATGTCAGAAGAAATAGCATTGATACAATCGGATACAGAAGAAACAATGTCAAAAGCCATCGGCCACCTGGAAGCAGAGCTGGTAAGAATACGTGCCGGTAAAGCCAATCCCAATATGCTGGATGGCATTATGGCTGAGTATTATGGCAGCCCGACACCCATTGCACAAATAGCCAATGTATCTATTCTGGATGCCCGTACCATTTCGGTACAACCCTGGGAAAAAAATATGCTGCAGCCAATTGAACGGGCCATCATTGCAGCCAACATTGGCATCAATCCTCAAAACGATGGCGTAAACATCCGGCTTTTTTTGCCACCGTTGACGGAAGAAAGAAGGAAAGAACTGGTGAAAAGATGTAATGTGGAAGGTGAAAATGCCAAAGTATCCATCCGCAATATCCGCAGGGATGCGATTGAACACATTAAGAAATTACAGAAAGACGGCCTGAGCGAAGATATTGCCAAAGATGCTGAAGCCGACATACAGGACCTTACCAACCGCTACATCAACATAATTGAAAAACACCTGGCAGCAAAAGAAAAAGAAATAATGGCGGTATAACAATCATTTTGAATGATGAATTTTGAATTATAAATTATTTGATGTTCTTTTCATTCAAAATTTAAATTTCATCATTCAAAATTTCTTTGATGCCTTTTGCGTTCAATGAAAATACTTTTATAGCGGTTACCACACCATTGTATGCGATAGTGATCGGCAGCGAAATATTGCTGAGTAATTACGGCACAAACAATACTATTCCTTTAAAGAGACACTGGTAAATATTTACCTCACATTACTCAATGCAGGTATTGATGTATTGTTCAGGAGCATTTATGTATTCATGATACTGCAATGGTTTTTTTATCATAAAATCATCAGCTTCCACCATCATCCTCTAGTTTACTGGTTGTTGTTATTTGTACTGGAAGACCTTGCTTTTTATTTTGAACACCGGGTAGATCATTATTGCCGCCTTTTTTGGGCAGTGCATGTAACACACCATTCTTCAGAAGAATTTAATCTTACTACGGGCTTTCGTTCTTCTGTATTCCAACCTTTGTACCGTTTCATTTATTTTATTCCCCTTGCACTCCTCGGATTTCAACCAATGGATATTGTACTGATGTATGCAATTACACAGGTATACGGCATATTGGTTCACACACAGATGATACAGAAAATGCCGGCGTGGTTTGAAATATTATTTGTCAGCCCATCGCATCACCGGGTACATCATGCCAGCAATGTGTTGTACCTTGATAAAAACATGGGCATGTGCCTTATCATCTGGGATAAAATCTTTGGTACCTTTCAGGAAGAAGTACCTGAAGAACCTGTGAGATACGGCTTAACCAAGCCATTGGAAGACCCACACCACCCATTAAAAATCGTATTTCATGAATGGGTAAGCATTGGTAAAGACCTCCGAAAAAAAACATCCCTGGTAAATAAACTAAAATACCTCGTTATGCCGCCCGGATGGAGCCACGACGGCAGTTCCAAAACTGCAAAGGAATTACGCAGGGAGTTGAACCATTAACAGCTTACTAATTGGTAGCTGCATCTGCATTTACATTGCCCCATCCCAGGTTACTGTTCCTGTTAGGATAATTACTGGAGCTCTGGATCATTTTGTTCAATACCTGGTCACGTGTATAAGCCGGAAACCTGCTCCAGATCAATGCCGCCATACCCGATGTGGTAGCTGTTGAAACGGACGAGCCTCCAACAGTGGAGGGGGCATCGCCTGTCATTGCCAGTGTGATTGGATGGCGTTCGCTGGATGCTTTTTCCATTACCACGGTAAAATCTGTTTCGCTACCCTTGTGGCAATCGGTACAATTTGTATTAAGATTGTTGTCTCTTACTCCGGTTACCGCATTCACTTCAGCCATATAGCCGGGGAATATTACACCAAACCAGCCTGCAGTCCAACCAAAGGAGGTGCCTGCTGCACAAAACATCAGTTTCCCTTTTCCATAAGCATATTTAATGGCATCGCTCAATTGTGAGCTACTGGTAATTTTGCCCATGCTCATGCTGATGATCTTTACATCAGCCCTGTTAGCAGCATTAGTATATGCATCTGATACCCCTTTTACTTCCCTGCTGGCATCCAGGTATACATCCTCTGCCCCACGGCAGGTAACAAGATTGCAGTTATATGCCACTCCGCAGGCTGCTCCATCAATCCCTCTGGGTGCGGCACAGGCTCCTGCCATAGAAGTTCCATGCCCACAACCATCATCCGGAGTTTCTACAGGCCCGGTTGGTATTCCTAAAAAAGTTGACCGTGGCAGGGTAACGATTTTTTCAACTGTTCTTCCGCTGGAACTACCCTGGTTAAATGCACTGCCCAGATTTTCCTGGTCCAGCTCTGTACCGGTATCAATGATGAAAACTTTTATTCCTTTGCCGGTTGTTTTGGCCCATGCGCTGGGAATATTATGATACGTATAATTCCAGGATTGCTTTGTATTAGGGCTGATAGTAGTGTAATCTGAACCTGCAACCAGGCTGGGTTCTGCTACATTATTTCCACAACCGCTGCTGCTGAGTACACTTGCTGCTTCATAATCTCCCCGGGGTTCGTAGCCCATTGGCTCCGCATAGCGAATAAGACCGGATGCCCTCAACAATCGGACTGTTTCAAAATTTTCAACCTTCACATCCATCACAGGCAATACTTTTTCTTCCCATTCTTCAAGGTTACTGATGGTAAGGTTGCTTTCTGGTCTTGCTTTCTGATTGCAGTATCATATTCAATACCTGTTGTCTGGCCATCTTCCAGTTTGCTGAACTGATATTGATGGAAGCTAACTTTTCTTCCACTTTTGATTCCCCTGCAGGTTTATATCCTATTGATAAAATATGATCACTTTGCTGCAATGCACTCCATACCATTTCATCACTTGCAGTTGACCATTCAAATTTGTGATTGGTTTGTATCTGTTGCTTGATAAAAGCATTGATCTTGGCAGAAGGAATCACCGATGGATTCTTAATATCTTCCGGTGAATCAGTAACTACTTTTTTACAGGCAGCAAATAAAATTATGGATGCTGCCGATACCAGCAGGAGTGATTTTCTCATAACAAATAATTTTGATGGGTTGAATATAGAATTTATTTCGAAAACAACATAGCTATTTAAAAGTAGGTAATACTTCCAATGCTGCCATTACACCATTCAAAGCAGAAAAAGCATAGCAGTAGCTGCCATTGGTGATCACCAGGTAAGGCACCTGTAAACTGATATTATAACGCAGCACCTGGTCCAGTACTTTTTTATCCAGTGCCACCGACATCTCTTTACATTCAACAATCATGAATGGTTGATGATTGCCATCGTACACCACAATGTCGAAACGTTTTTTCAGATCAGCAGTCCCAATTTCCTTTTCAACGGCAATCAAAGCCGCAGGGTATTTTTTTACCTGTATTAAATACTGCAAAAAATTCTGCCGCACCCATTCTTCCGGCGTAAGCATCACCCATTTTTTTCTTACTTCATCAAATATAAATTCCTTACCGGCCTCAGTTTTTATTTTGGGTTGATATGGTGGATATTCAATCTTAATCATGCCGCAACAAAAAAATATGTACTTTTATCCTTACACTTTTTTAAGCACTCCTTATCCGGGTGTCTGCAAATAAACGAATAAACCAGTAAACCAATAAAAAGGAAGTTATGAAGACAAAAGAAGAAATAGTACTGAACTGGCTGCCGAGGTACACCGGCGAAAAACTCATCAACTTTGGTGAATACATTTTGCTCACCAATTTTTCGAACTACGTAGAAATGTTTGCCAAGTGGAATAAAGTAAAAGTAATTGGAAAGGACAGGCCGATGCAATGCGCTACTGCAGATAATATCACCATCATCAATTTTGGAATGGGCAGCCCAACTGCCGCCACTGTAATGGACCTGCTGACTGCCATTCGCCCTAAAGCAGTATTGTTTTTAGGAAAATGCGGCGGGTTGAAAAAACGCAACAAAATAGGCGACCTCATATTACCGATCGCAGCGCTTAGAGGCGAGGGTACCAGCAATGATTATTTCCCCCCGGAAGTGCCAGCCCTGCCTTCGTTTATGTTGCAGAAAGCGATCTCTACCACCATCAGGGATTATGAATGTGATTACTGGACCGGCACGGTATATACCACCAACCGCAGGGTGTGGGAGCATGATGAAATTTTTAAAGAATACCTGCAAAAAATAAGGGCTTATGCCATTGATATGGAAACAGCCACCATCTTCACTGTTGGTTTTTATAATAAAATTTCAACAGGTGCTTTGTTATTAGTAAGTGATAGCCCGATGGTACCTGAAGGCGTGAAAACAGAAGCCAGTGATAAAAAAGTTACCTCGCAATTTGTAGAGCGTCATTTAAAGATCGGCATCGATTCATTAAAGCAATTGATCAATGATGGATTAACTGTAAGGCATTTGCAGTTTTAACACCTGTCTCTCTTAGCTAACGAAGAATCTTTATTTATTAATACGCCTCTGTTTGCAATCAAGTGAAATACCTGAAAACAAAAAGAGCTAAAAGCTCCGTTAGCTAACGGATTTGGGTCATGACATCATATTCTTACCAGCAACTCTTCTCTTTCACCAAAAACATCTTCCTGCAAATGGGCAGCAGCGATGCCAATGCGGATACCGCTGCAAGAGCGTTACTTTCTGCAGACCTGCGTGGTGTGGACAGTCATGGTATTGCAAGGCTGAGTGGCTATGTAAGATTATGGAAAGCTGAAAGGGTAAATGCAAATCCTTCAATAAAAATTGTACATGAAACACCATCCACCGCAGTGGTGGATGGTGATAAAGGCCTGGGTTTAGTGGTGGGCCCTGCTGCCATGCAGGTTGCTATTGATAAAGCGATTAATGTGGGTACCGGCTGGGTAAGTGTTAAGAACAGCAATCATTTCGGCATAGCAGGCTTTCATGCCATGATGGCTTTGCAGCATGATATGATCGGCATTGCCATGACGAATGCTTCTGCCACCGTAGCGCCCACCTTCAGCAAAGAAAGATTATTGGGCACCAATCCTATTGCAGTTACCATTCCTGCAGGTAACGAACAACCTTTTGTTGCCGACTTTGCCACCACTACCGCTGCCAACGGCAAACTGGAAGTGCTGCAAAGAAAAAACATGGATGCACCTCACGGTTGGGTACAAACGAAAGATGGCATCCCTTCAACGGATGTGAACGAATTAAAAAAAGGTGGTGCCATGCTGCCGCTTGGTGGTGATAAAGAACACGGCAGCCACAAAGGTTATATGCTGGGTTCCATAGTAGATATTTTTTCAGCCATACTCAGCGGTGCCAATTACGGCCCGTGGGTGCCCCCATTCCCGGCCTATCTGCCCATGCCCGAAAATATGCCCGGCGAAGGCATTGGCCATTTCTTTGGCGCCATGCGGATAGATGCATTCAGGCCGGCAGCTGAATTCAAGCAGCATATGGATGCCTGGATACAACGTTTTAAAATGGCAGCCACGGCTGAAGGGCATGAACGTGTGATTGTACCCGGTGAACCGGAAAGGGAAATTGAAAAAGAAAGAATGGAGCATGGTATTGCACTGCTGCCATCTGTAACAGATGAATTACAGCAACTGGCAACATCATTTAATATTACTGGCCCCCAGCCTTTTTAGTAGACCTGTTCAGTAGGATAATCATTTGGAAAGTAGTGTTCCAACAGATATTTTTGCACCGCAAGAAAAAATAATACAATGAAAATAATGAAGTTTGGCGGCACCAGTGTTGGAAAGCCCGAAAGGATGCATGATGTGGCAAAGCTGATCACCACTGATGAGGAAAGCAAGATCGTAGTGTTATCAGCATTGAGCGGCACTACCAATTCCCTGGTAGAGATCAGCAACTCCTTATCGCAGGGCGACCGCCATGCAGCTAAGCAACAGATCGCTGCACTGGAAGCGCATTATAAAAATTTCTGCAGCCAGCTGGTGAGTAAACCCGATGCTTTGGAGAAAGCATTGGCTATTGTAACGGAACATTTCGAATTCCTTAACATCATCCTGAAAATATCTTTCAGCGAAGCGCTGAACAAAGACATTCTTGCGCAGGGCGAATTACTAAGCACCAAATTATTCTGCTGTTACCTGGAAGAAAAAGGCATTGATCATTTACTGATACCGGCGCTTGATTTTATGACGATTGATCATTATGATGAACCACAGATCGGCAGCATTAAAGTAAAGTTGGCGCAACTGCTGCAGAAAAACAAAGACAAAAAAATATTCATTACACAGGGATATATCAGCCGCAATGCAAAAGGTGAAGTAGATAATTTAAAACGTGGCGGCAGTGATTATTCTGCCTCATTAATTGCAGCAGCTATCAATGCCAGTGTGTGTGAGATATGGACGGATATTGACGGCATGCACAACAATGATCCAAGAATAGTAAAGAAAACGGTGGCTATTGAACAGTTGAGTTTTGATGAAGCAGCAGAGTTGGCATACTTTGGCGCAAAAATTTTACACCCTGCCAGTATCTGGCCTGCACAATTTTACAATGTCCCGGTACGGTTGCTTAACACCATGCAGCCATCAGCCAAGGGCACATTGATCACAGAAAAAGCAGGCAGCACCGGTGCAAAAGCTGTGGCAGCAAAAGACGGTATCACTGCCATCAAAATAAAAAGCAGCCGCATGCTGCTGGCCTATGGTTTTTTAAGAAAGATATTTGAAGTGTTTGAAAAATACCGTACTTCTATTGATATGATCACCACCTCTGAAGTAGCTGTTTCATTGACCATTGACAATGATGTGAACCTTAAAGAGATCATCAAAGAACTGGAGCCATTTGGTACGGTAGAAATAGATACTAACCAATCCATTGTTTCCATTGTGGGCAACGAAATCAATGAATCGAAAGATGTAATGGAAAAAATATTTACTTCACTGAATGGTATCCCGGTAAGGATGGTGAGTTATGGCGGCAGTCATCACAACGTATCTCTACTCATACCAAGACAGTTTAAAGAGCAGACCCTGCAATTATTGAACAAAGGGTTATTTGGGCTGGATTAATCTGGGAAAAACTAGTTTCAAACCACTTTAGCTAAAATTAAAGTGGTTTTTTTATTGGTATAAACAGCTGGTAAATAATAGATTTAGTCTAATCCATGGATTTTTTCCAAAAAAAACAAAAAAAGTAGAATCCCTACGCAATAATACTTTCACCCCTGCGTTTTATAGATGGTTTTTCATAGGATATTGGATTTAAAACGGGCAGAGATTTCCATCTCCGCCCCTTATTTTTTCAGGCCTGTCCTGTTTCGATCTCCCCGTATTAGCTGGTCTCAGCTTCGGTACCTGCCGGCACTACTCTTCATAAATAATCAAAATCTTTACCGGGGCATTTAGAACACTGGCACTTTGTGCTGCCACCGTATTTACGGCTATCCGCCCATTATCAGCATTTACGGTAAACTGGAAACCGGGCTGTAAAAAGCTGGCTGGTATTTCAAATATCCCTATTGTAGCCAACGCCGAAACAGATAAAATTTTTGCCTGGTTTAAACCATGTGTAACAAAGGCAGAAGCCCCTTGTATTGAGGGCAGGTTAATGGTAAGTTTTTTCATTTTAATAGCAGGGGCCAGCTCTGTACGGTTGCCTAACCTGGCATAGCCCGTAATATTGGTGTTGGCATTAAATCGCAGGCTGTCGCCTGCAAAGTCACCATAAATAAGCGCTGTAGTACTGTCATTGAGTGTGTTTTCTATATACAATTTGTTTGAGCTCCGGGATAATTGACCTGCCCGGTGGCCAATGAATACATTACCCGAATTGTTGCCTAAAAATGTACCGGCAAGCGACCCAATAATAGTATTGGTGCTACCCTGTAATGCAATACCTGCATTGTACCCAATTACCACATTACTGCTGCCTGATTCATTTTGCAGGAGTGCACTACTCCCTATTGCGGTATTGGAAAAACCGGTTTCATTTGAATCAAGTGCATTAAACCCAATTGCAGTATTTGAATAACCTGTGGTGTTTTTGTACAATGCCTTTGAACCCACGGCTGTATTTGCAAGCCCCGAAATACCAGTTGCTGCTGAACCCAGGTTATTAAAAAGAGCAGAATCGCCTATTGCCACCAGGTTGCTTCCCAACATATTACTGAACAATGCCCTGTAGCCCACGGCCACATTCCTGTTGCCCGTTGTATTACGGATAAGGGCCTGTACACCTGCTGCTGTATTTGCAGCGCCTGATGCATTTGCCTGCAGTGCGCCTGTACCGGCAGCCAGGTTTGAACCTCCGGTTGTATTGCTTCTTAATGTGGAAAGCCCCAACGCAACATTATTAGAGCCTCCATTATTATTAAAAAGAGAAAGATACCCCACGGCGGTATTTTGATTACCGCTCAGACTGGAATCCATACTGTAACCGCCGATTGCAGTATTGAGATTGGAAAAAACCTGGTGACGCAAAGCATTGTTGCCAACAGCTACGTTGTTAACCCCGGCATCATTTTTATTTAAAGCCATTGAACCAACGGCTGTATTTTCATAGCCAAAAATATTTGCCGACATAGCACCCAGGCCCAACGCCACATTGGACAAGTGCGGTGCCAGTGTATCTTCTATCATGCCTGCCCGTTTGCCATTTACTTTCAATACAACAGCATTTAAATCGGTAGTGCCGATAAAGTTTTTTGCAGTATCAGTATTAGCATTCCCTTTTAACGACCATGCCCCAATTGAATTGGCAGCATTAATATTTACCCAACCACTATCCCGCCGCATATAAAAAGAGCTGTCTGTTGAATTAAATACCAGCAGCCCTTTTGCAGGAGCAACAATAGCCCTCATCTGTGCATCCAGCATTCTTGGTATCAGCAATCCTTTACTGGCAGATTGTATTTCTAGTTGCGCACTTGCATTGGGAGTGGTGGTACCAATACCAACATTTTGAGCCATAGCAACGCAGGGAATCAATCCCAGCAAAAAAATTGTAATTCTTTTCATGAGAAGGAATTTTTAGAAATATACAACAATTACCTTTTGAGCAGGCGCATAAAAAAACTCCCCTTTAAAAAAGAGGAGCTTATAATTTGAGAAAGAGACAACCTGTCGCAGCCTCTCCTATTCACCATTCACAATTGACCATTCACTATACCACCATCATCGCATCACCATAGCTAAAAAAGCGGTACTTGTCTTTGATAGCTTTCTTATAAGCTTCCATGATCAGATCATAACCACCAAAAGCACAGGTCATGATGAGCAGGCTTGTTTTTGGTAAATGAAAATTGGTTACCAAAGAATCCGCAATAGAAAAATTGTATGGCGGGTGGATGAACATATTGGTCCAGCCTTCAGATGGCTTTAATAATTTTTGAGCAGTAAAAGATGATTCCAGCGAACGCATGGTAGTAGTACCTACCGAACAGATCCTTCTGCCATCAAGTTTTGCTTTGTTTACAATGGCACAGGCTGTTTCATCGATGGCATAATATTCTGCATCCATCTTGTGTTTGCTCAAATCTTCTACTTCAATCGGCCTGAAAGTACCCAACCCTGTATGCAAAGTAGTTTCTGCAAAACGGATACCTTTTATCTCCAGTCTTTTGATCAGCTCTTTACTAAAATGCAAACCGGCAGTAGGTGCTGCTACAGCGCCTTCATGCTTTGCATACACAGTCTGGTAACGCTCTTTGTCTTCTTCATCCGGCTTACGCTTGATGTATTTTGGCAAAGGCGTTTCACCCATAAAGTCCAGCATCTTGCGGAAATCTTCTTCTGTACCATCCCATAAAAAACGAATGGTACGCCCACGGCTGGTTGTATTGTCAATTACTTCTGCTACCAGTTCATCATTTTCTCCAAAATACAATTTATTACCTACACGTATTTTACGGGCAGGATCAACAATCACATCCCACAAACGGTTGGGCTTATTCAGTTCTCTTAATAAAAACACTTCAATCTTGGCGCCGGTTTTTTCTTTACGGCCATACATACGGGCAGGAAATACCTTGGTGTTGTTAACCACCATTACATCCTTGTCATCAAAATACTCCATAATGTCCCTGAAATTCCTGTCCTCGATCTTTCCGGTTTTGCGGTGGATCACCATCATCCGGCTGTCTTCTCTTTTTTTGGTGGGGTTTTGGGCAATCAGATTAAGGGGAAGGTCGAATCTAAACTGGCTTAATTTCATGTGTATCAAAAATTTTTAAGTTGATAAACATGCCTTATACTGTTGTTACAGAGATAGAAGCCCGTTAGCTAACGGGCACTTATCATGTTACGGCATGATTTTTAAAGAGTGCAAATGTAGGGGTAAAAAAGGGATTTACCGCATACCCTGCAAGGTTGGGGGATAAAATAGCCCGTTAAAAATCTGTTGAATAAGGGTAGTTTATTTTGTGATATTGACTGTTCGGCGCATCTTTATACATCACCAGCCAATATAAAGCTACCCTTCATGTATAAAAGATGCTACTTCCTGCTGTTCGCTTTAATCCTGCTGCACACAGCATTTTCCCAAAAGAAAACGGATAAAAAATACCCGGGCCTGTTGTGGGAAATCACCGGCAACGGATTAAAAAAACCATCCTACCTGTTTGGCACCATGCATGTGAGCAGCAAAATGGCTTTTCACTTAAGCGACTCATTTTATTATGCCATTAAAAGTGCAGATGCAGTGGCCCTGGAACTGAACCCTGATGTATGGCAGGGCCAGATGGTGAGAATGGACCAGCTGAAACTCAGCTACAGCAACTATGTAAAACCATTAAGGGGTGACTATCTGACTGAAAATTCTTTCAGGATAAAAAATTACGATGATGAACTGAAGCTGGCACTCAGTACTGAACCTGCTGTGGTAAACAGTTTACTCTACAGAAGCTATAAACCAAGAGAAGATTTTGAAGAAGATACTTTTCTGGACCTGTACATTTTTCAAACAGGGAAAAAACTAGGCAAGCGTGGCACTGGAGTAGAGGACTATTATGAAACAGAAAAAATTGTACTGCAGGCTTATGGTGATATGGCAGCTGAAAAAAAGAAAAAGACCATTGATACCGATGGAGAATCTATGAGGGATATTGTAGAAAAGATACAGGATGCCTATAAACGGGGCGACCTTGACCTGATGGATTCCCTGGACAATAAAATAGACCAGTCTCCGGCTTTCAGGGAAAAATTTTTGTATTACAGAAATGAGATACAGGCCAATTCGATGGATTCCATCATGAAAAAAAGTTCCCTGTTTGTGGGTGTAGGCGCTGCCCATTTGCCGGGACCAAGAGGCGTGATTGAATTGCTGAGAAAAAAAGGCTATACACTCCGCCCCATTAAAATGGCCGATAGGGATGCCACTCACAAGGAGGCTATTGATAAACTGAAAGTGCCCGTTGTTTTCAGCACCGCACAATCCGAAGATGGTTTTTACAAAGTGGATGTACCGGGGCCATTGTACAATGTAAATGAAGAATACAATATCATTGACCGCAGGCAGTATGCAGATATGAGCAATGGTTGTTATTACCAGGTGGCAAGGGTAAAAACACATGCAGCCTTTATCAACCAGAGTGAAACAGCCGTAAGAAAAAAAATTGACAGCCTGCTGTATGAAAACATCCCCGGAAAAATCTTACAGAAAACGGTGATACAGAAAAACGGTTACAGTGGTTATGATATCAGCAGCAAAACCCGCCGGGGCGATAAGCAACGATACAATATTTTTATTACACCCTTTGAAGTGCTGATCTTTAAATTAAGCGGAAAAGAAAATTATGTTGATGGCAAAGAAGCTGCCCGGTTTTTCTCTTCCATCATCCTGAAAGAAAAAGAAAATAACAGCATTACCTACACGCCGCCACAGGGCGGTTTTTCCGTAAAGCTGCCTCATCAGCCAGCGGTATATTTTAACAGCAACAGCAAAGACGGCATCAACCATTGGCAGTATGAAGCAACCAATAAAATTACCGGCGATGCTTATCTTATCTTAAAAAAAACCGTTTACAATGTTGATTTTTTAGATGAAGATACTTTTGATCTCAAACTGATTGAAGAATCATTCCGTTCACCGGATTATTTTGAAAGGCAATTACAGCGCAAACTCTCTTCCTTTAAAGGATACCCCTGCCTGGATGTGCAGGAAAAAATGAAAGACAGCAGCATTGTTAAAGTCCGTTACATCATTAAAGGGCCGCATTATTATGCACTGGCAGTAAGAAGCAACCAACCTGCGGCGGCTGATGAATTGTTTAGTTCCTTTGATTTTACACCTTTTAAATACGGAGCCAACCAGTCTTTCACCGATACATTTATGCACTTTACTGTTAACACTCCGGTAGCGCCAATACTGGATACAGCTTACAGGGCTGTATTGGAAAAAACTGCCAGCGATCAAAAGAACAGCTATTATACCAGTAACAGTTTTTTACCCGCCGACAGAAAAGCGGTCTTCAGCAACGATTCCACCGGTGAAACCATTGCCGTATCTGTACAAAAATTACAGGATTATTTTTATTCAAAAGATTCAGTGAAATTTTGGGAAAACCAGATCAAAAAATTACAGGATAACAATACGATGTTCCTGCAGGAGAAAAGATATTTTGAACGGCCCGGCAACACCCAGGGTTACACACTCACACTCAGGGACACTGGTTCATCCAGAACCATTCATTCACTGATCCTTCTAAAAAACAACTACCTGTTCAGCATCGCCACCATGGGTGATACATTGAATCATCAAAGTGGTTTTATCAGCAGCTTCTTTAACAGTTTTGCCCCGGAAGAAAAATTAAAAGGAAGAAATATTTTCACCAGCCCACTGGATACCTTTTTTGTACACCTGTTCAGCAACGACAGTGCTACACAGGCCAAAGCACAGCAGGCTATCAGTTTTTTATACTATGGAGAAGAGGGTGTGCCCAAAATAATGGAAGCAATAAAAAAATTATCTCCTGTTTCTAAAAATTATTTCGATACCAAAACAAAGCTGATCGCTGAACTGGGTTACATCCAGGATACCACCAAAGCCATTGTAGTTGATAACCTGAAACTGATCTACACTCAAACTGCAGACACCAGCCTTTTTCAGAATGAAGTGATGGAGGCACTGGCAAGACATAAAACAAAAGCCGCCACTGCAACTTTTAAAGAATTCATACTGCAGGACCCACCGGTGTTTGACAACAGTTATTCCTACACTTACCTGTTCAATCAACTTGAAGATACCCTGCAACTGGCTGCAACCCTGTTCCCGGAAATACTACAGCTTACCACACTAAATGATTACAAGGAACCTGTGATGGACCTGATGATAAAACTGGTAGACAGTGGATTTGTAACAGCGCAGCAGTACGAAAGCTGGTTCAGCAAAATTTTCTTTGATGCCAAAATAGCATTAAAAAAACAGAAGGGTAATGATGAAAAGAAAATGGAAGAGGAAAATAAAAGCAGGGAAGATGACGATGAAGATATTGCAGGAACAACCAGCTACAGCAGTGATGGGCAAACAGATGAACTGGAAAAATATGCAATTTTATTAGCACCATTTTATGATCAGAATATCAATGTCCGGAAATTCTTTGATAAACTAATGCTTTCAAAAGATGATGCAGTAAAACTAAACGCAGCTGTGGTGCTGCTGAAGAACAGGAAACCTGTAGCAGACAGTATTTTTACTGCAATGGCTGCCCGGGATCATTTAAGAGGGAAATTATATACTGCACTCGAAGAAATTAAACAGCCCGGTAAATTCCCTGCTGCCTTTAAAACTCAAACCGACCTGGCAAGAAGTTACCTGGTACAGGATAAAGGCTACAAAAAAATAGACTCCATCCTACTGGTAAGTAAACAGCCAACTGGCTACAACAACAAAAAAGGCATTGTATATTTCTTTAAGTACAGGGTAAAAAAAGACGATGACTGGAAGATCGGCATCAGTGGCCTGCAGCCGGAGAATGAAAAAGAAGTAAGCAGCGATGATAAGCTTACCCGTATGACGGAAAAAAAACTGAAAGATGATAAACCGGAGCAGGAACAGTTCCAGGAACAGTTGAAAAAATTACTGTTTAATTTTCATCCAAGTGCTAAAAACTTTTTTGATACGGAAAGGTATAATGTGAGGTATTGATTTGAAGGGCTTCACGCCAGGATGCAAAGGAGCAATAAAGAGGCTTTTACCCTTACTAAGAATAAAGAATTTATTTGAAGCTTAATTGCTTCCCCGGCACGGCATCAATCAACCGTTTTGTATACTCATGTTTCGGATTTATATAAATATCTTCAGCCAATCCCTCTTCCACTATTTTACCTTCTCTCATCACCATTATCCTGTCGCTGATATAACGTACCACCGAAAGGTCATGAGAAATAAAGATGGAGGTGAATCCAAACTCCGCTTTCAGATCATTCAGCAAATTCAACACCTGCGCCTGCACACTCACATCCAATGCACTCACACTTTCATCAAAAATTAAAAACGATGGATTGAGCGCCAGTGACCTTGCAATACAGATGCGTTGGCGCTGTCCGCCACTGAACTGGTGAGGATAACGGTTAAAAAAATCCGCTTTCAAATTCACTTTTTCCAGCAGTTCTATCACTTTATCCTTCCTTTCTCTCTTATTTGCAAGTATGTTGTGTACCTGCATCGGTTCTACCATCGCATCACCAATTGCTATCCTTGGATTCAATGATCCATACGGATCCTGGAAAACAATTTGCAGGTCTTTACGCAATGCGGTAACGTCTTTCTTAGGCAATTGCAGTAAATCAATTCCATTCAGAATAATTCTTCCGGATGTTGCTGGTATCAATTGCAATATCGCCCTGCCCAGTGTTGTTTTACCACAGCCGCTCTCTCCCACCAATCCCAATGTTTCGCCCTTGCTAACAGCAAAGCTCACCCCATCCACTGCCCTATATGTTTCTGTTGATTTACCGAATAAAGATTTCTTTCCGGGATAATGTACTTTCAAATCCTGCACTTCAAGAATCGTTGACGGTTGGTCGTTGGTTGTTGGCCGCTCCTCACTTCCCTCTTTCCACTTTCCATTTTCAACCTCCTCCCCCACCACCGGCAACCTTTCACCTTTCCCATGCAAAGAAGGCCGGCAGCGCAACAACCCTTTGGTATAATACTGCTGCGGATCTTTTAATACATCCACCGCATTGCCGGCTTCAATAATTTTTCCCCTGTACATCACCACTACTTTGTCAGCAATGTCTGCCACCAAACCAAGGTCATGGGTAATCAATACAACACTCATCCCATTTTGCCGCTGTAATTCCTTAATCAGCTCTAAAATTGTTTTCTGCACGGTTACATCCAATGCCGTGGTTGGCTCATCTGCAATTAATAATGCCGGGTTACAACTCATCGCCATAGCGATCATTACCCGTTGCTTTTGTCCGCCACTCAGTTGGTGAGGGTAACGACTGATCAGTTGAACAGGATTCGGTAGCTGTACTTTTTCAAACAGCTCAATTGTTTTTTGTTTAGCCGTACTTTTATTCACTCCCTGGTGCAGTTGTATTACTTCCATCACCTGGTAACCACAGGTAAACACCGGGTTGAGCGATGTCATAGGCTCCTGGAAGATCATGGCAATATCTTTTCCTCTTACAGCCCTGATGGTCTTTTCATCCATTGTTAGCAGGTCCAATGACGGATTGCCATCTTTTGTAAACAACAGTTGCCCGCTGATCTTTGCCTGCCTGGGCAGCAATTGCAGCAGCGATAGAGCCGTTACAGATTTACCACTGCCGCTTTCCCCTACCACGGCCACAATTTCCCCGGATCCCACTTCAAAGGAGATATTGTTCACCGCAAGGGTATTGCCCTGCGCTGCAGCAAAATCAATGGATAAATTATTAACCTGCAATAATGGAGTGCTCATCAGCATTAAAAATAAGGAATAAATAATGCTGTTAATGAAAACTGCCGTTGCTTCCTGCAGGGAAAAGAATTTGCCGCCAAGGCGTTGAGACGTTAATACGTGCTGTGCATCATGCTGGTTTATATGATATCAATTCATTCTTTTTTTGATGCCCCAATGTTTTAACGGCAATAAAAAAAATGCCGGGAAGACGGTAAGGCGTCAGGTATTAGTGCAATCTTATTTTCTCTTTCCTTCAAAAATTCATTTTCCTTACTTTTGCGTCCGCTTGGGAGTTGTAAGTAATAAGTTATTAGTGATAAGCAGTGCTTTATCTTTTCAACAGCATTTAACTTGGCAAATGATAACTTATAACCTAAAACTTATAACCTAAAACTTATAAAAATGGGAAGGATATTTGAAGTAAGAAAAAGTTCCATGTTTGCCCGCTGGGATAAAATGGCAAAAAACTTTACCCGTATTGGAAAAGAGATTGCCATTGCGGTAAAAGCCGGTGGGGCCGATCCCAATGGGAATGCAGCACTCCGCCGTTGTTATCAAAATGCCCGGAGTGTGGGCATGCCCAAAGACAGGGTGGAAGCCGCCATTAAACGTGCCATGGGCAAAGAGATGGTAAACTACGATGAAATTTTGTATGAAGGCTATGCACCACACGGTATTGCAGTGCTGGTAGAAACTGCTACCGACAACCCTACCCGTACGGTGGCCAACGTTCGCATGCACTTTACCAAAAGTGGCGGTGCCCTGGGTACCAGCGGCAGTGTAGCGTTTACTTTTACCCGGATGGGAGAGTTTAAGATAAAGAACAGCGGATTGAATATTGAAGACCTGGAACTGGAACTGATTGATTTTGGCCTGGAAGAAATTGGTGAAGACAGTGAAGGCAATATCATTATCCGTACTGCTTACAATGAGTTTGGGCACATGGCAAAAGCACTGGAAGAAAAAAAGATTGAAGTGGTAACTGCTGAGCTCACCCGTATCCCACAAAATGCAGTAGAGCTGAGCGAAGAAGCAGCACAGGATGTATTTAAACTGATAGATAAATTAGAGGAAGATGAGGATGTACAGAAAGTGTATCATAATTTGAAATAAATATTTTACCACAAAGGCAGCAAAGAAAAGCACAAAGTACACTATCAATTAACCTGTGATCTTTGTGTATGCCTTAGTGTCCTTCGTGGTTAATTTAGTAAACTTCACTTCAACTATACCAACCAAGAGGCTTTCGAAAGAAGGCCTTTTTTATTGAGGCTGTGGGCAGTAGTACTTCATTCAACTTCAGTCCCGGCTTTCACTGCAAGTCCTCGCCGCAAGCCGGGCTCAAACCTTCAGCTCCGGGCTTTCCGTTCTATCCGGCAGCTCTTTGTCATTAAGTTAAGTAATCAAATTGCCCCCACCTTTAGGCAGGGGATAAATAAAAATTAAATGCTGGTTTTAGCCCAAATATTCTCTGGGCTAAAGCCCAGAGAGAGATTCTTTTTTTTATCACTGCCCTGAAGGGCAGTGCAATTCAAGGGCAGTGCAATTGAAGGCCTTAATTAAAAATCTTAACTTATTTACATTATCCGGCAGCCTTTTCAGCAATGCACCCCTTTACTGATCTTTTATAAGAACATACATGCTGTTTCCTCACTTATCAATTCCTCACCCCGGTACCATTATACCCTTCACTCACATACGGCATTGTTTGTACAACCCAGGTACCATTTTGTGTAAAGGCAAATGCTTTACCGCTGCTGGAAGCATAATCCATTCCATAAACTACCAACTGGTTATTGGAAGCAAACGCTTTATAATCTTCGCTCATATAGGGAATGGCTTGCGAAACCCAGGTGCCGTTTTGTGTAAGGCCAAAAGCCATTCCAGTGTCAGAAGGATAGTCCATTCCATAAATCACCACCTGGTTATTGCAGGCAACCGCCCTGTAACCTTCGCTCATGTAAGGCAACGTTACAGAAACCCAGGTGCCGTTTTGCGTAAATGCATAAGCCTTGCCACTGCTGGAAGCGTAGTCCACACCATAAACCACCACCTGGTTATTGCAGGCAGTAGCAAAGTAACCCTCACTCATATAAGGTATTGTTTGAGCAACCCAGGTGCCGTTTGCCGAAAAGCCATAAGCATGCCCGGTTGAAGCAGGATAATCGACCCCATAAATCACTACCTGGCTTTTAGAAGCGGTGTCTTTATAGCCTTCACTTACATAAGGCAGTGTTTGAGGAACCCAGGCTCCGGCACTGGTAAGGCCATAAGCATGTCCTACAGAGCTGGGGTAATCAATTCCATAAATCACCGCATTGCTGCTGGCAGTAGCGCTGCTGCCGCCCCCATTTGTGCCTGAATCAAGGCTCACCCATTTTAAACCATTGTAGTATTGCAGGTTACTGCTGGTATTGTTAAAAAGTGTGAGGCCGGCTGCAGGACTTTGGATAGAATCTCTTTGAACGCTTGTTAATCTTGGCGGAAGAAACCCTTTTTTAGTTGAATTCAACTCTAGAATGGCTCCTTGCGATGGCGTATTGGTACCAATACCCACCGATTGAGCAAAGGAGCAATGCACCAGTACAATGCACAAAAGCAGCAGTTGCAAAAATTTCATGTTGTTTTTTTTTGAGCCAGCAAATGTATTTGAAAAATGCTTGTTGTAAAAAAAAATAGTGCTGCAAACGCTTAGCTTACTTCAGGCTTCTCATCATAAAATTGCTCGTAACTTTCCGTACATTCAATTATTATTTTCTTCCCCGTAACTATACAGCAATTTTAAAACACGATGGCTGCCACCATATTATTATTCTTATTGATCGTTGCACTTTGCCTGTTCTTTTTATATGCACTGATAAAACGAATACAGCTCCGCAAAACAAAAAACCTTGTATTCATCTGTATCAACCTGCTGCTTATTTTATTGCTTGTTGTTTTTACAGGAACCGGTAAGATAAGATCAGCGATTGCAACCGTAATACACAGGTCAGCACCCAAACAACCCATGGAAGTTTACGGCTTACTGTTTAAAAAACCAATGGATGGCTGTGTAAAATTCATCCATTTCAAAGACCAGTTAATTCCAAAAATTGATTGCTGCATTTGGATGGAACTAACCCTGTGCCCGGCAGAACTGAACAGGATAACCCGGCGGAAAAAATATATTGAAACAACATTCACAAAAGCCGACTCCCTCATTTTCTTAAAGCCCTTTTCAGCAAGGCCCGAATGGTGGAACCCACAAATGTTTGATGATGGCATCGTACAACTCCACCTCCAATTTAACCCCGGCAATGAACAAACGCTGTTTTTTAGCAAAGACAGCAGTCATATTTTTATATGCGACCAGGCATTATAAAACAGGCGATTAATTGTAACTCCATAAGCTGTTCCTTATATTTGTTACAACATTAAAACAATCAATTGTTTGATAGCAGAAATTCTCATACCTGTTTCTCTTTTCATTATTGCATTTTTATATGCATCGGTAGGGCATGGTGGCGCCAGCGGTTACATTGCAGTACTCACTTTATTCAAAATACCCAAACAGGTATTCAAACCAATCGTTCTGGTGCTCAATACCATTATTGCCGGCATTGCTTTCATTCAGTTTTACCGGGCAGGGCATTTTAAATGGAAACTGGCCTGGCCATTTTTATTAACTTCCATTCCCTGTGCCTATCTCGGTTCTCATTTTAAAACCAGTGATAATTTATACAACATGATACTGGGAGCAGCATTGATTTTCCCAATTGTACGGTTGATGACCGTATCACCCAATGATAAACCTAAAATAAAAAAATTAAACCTGTTACCAGCATTCTTTTGGGGTGCTGTAATCGGCCTGGTATCAGGTTTTTTAAATATCGGCGGTGGTATTTTTTTAAGCCCGGTAATTATTTTAATGGGCTGGGGCCATACCAAGGATGCTGCCGCAGTGTCCAGCTTATTTATTGTATGCAATTCACTGGCGGGCCTTGCGGCTGAAGGTATCAGCAGCAACGCATTTAACAGCACGGCTTATACATGGATTGCTGCAGCAGTAGCGGGCGGATTACTGGGTGCCTATTTAGGCAGTCATCGTTTTAACCTGATCACTGTGCGTTATATTCTGGCAACTGTGTTGTTCATTGCAGCGCTTAAACTGATTTTTTCTTAATGACATTAATAAACGATATCTACAACCGTGCCTTCAAAACCTTAAGGGTGAGCCTGCTCAGCCGCTGCAACCTCAGTTGTGTGTATTGCACCATGGGCGAAGATGAAGTGAAGGAAAACAACTTGCACCAGCACCCGGCGCCTGCAGCTATTTTGCTGCAACAGATACAGCAATTACACAGTGTACTTAACCTGGAAACCATCCGCTTAACCGGTGGTGAACCTTTATTGTATCACGAACTCACGGAGTTGATAAAAGGCATTGCAGCTACAGGCATATCAAAGATCAAACTCACCACCAATGGGTTTTTACTGGAGCGGCTGGCTGCACCGATGAAAGAAGCTGGCCTGCAATCCATCAATGTATCACTCGATGCAGTAGATGAAGACCTGTTTTTTTTAATGAGCAAACGCAATCATGTTCAAAAAGTCATCAGCGGTATTGATGCTGCCATTGCCGCCGGTTTGCAGGTAAAGATCAATTCGGTGATCATGAAAGGTATGAATGCAGACCAGGTAATTCCATTGCTTGATGTTGCTTTTGAAAGAAATATTCCCATTCGTTTTTTAGAGATCATGGCCATGGGGCATTTACATGATTCAGCAGGCAACTATTTATTTACACAAGAGGAAATATTAGAACGGGTCAGCAGGAAATATACATTCATTAAAGTGGAAAGGGCAAAAGCTGCCACTGCCAATTACTGGCAAACAACCGAGGGCCACCGCTTCGGCATTATTGCCAATGAAAGCGAACCTTTTTGCCATGACTGCAACCGGCTCCGCTTAGATAGCAACGGCAATATTTATGGATGCCTCAGCAGTAATCATCCCATTACATTAAACAGCGGTAATGATGAAGCAGCATTAATCAGTAAATTGCAGCAGGCAATGAATCAGAAGCAACGGCTGAAGTTTACAGGGAGCAATTTGAGCATGCTGCATATTGGAGGGTGAGAAGAATGATGAATTATGAGTTGTTGCATTGCTATATTGCTGAATTGTTTTATTGTTAATTGAAATTATCAGGCTGTTGCGAAAAATATGGAGTATTGACAATTCACTATTCACTACATGAAAATATATACCTACGCTGCATTAAAAGATTATTTTGATAAGGAGTTTTCAATTGATGAAACAATTGAAACAGTGGCAGCATTGAATCATTTTTTAACAGCAAAAAACCCTGCTGCTGCAACTATTTTATCTGCCTGCCGCTTTGCAGTAAAAGATAATTTTGTCAATGATGATTTTCAGTTGCAAACCGGGGACAGTGTTCACATCATACCACCCAGCAGCGGAGGATAACACATGAATCACTTATCAGCACATACCATTAATATCCCTGAATTGCTTTCGTTGGCTCACCATCCAAAAGCGGGCGCTGTAGTATTGTTCAGTGGAGAGACGAGGGATAACAGTCATGGTAAGGATGTGGACTACCTGCAGTATGAAGCGCAGGAAAGCATGGCCACTAAAATGATTGCAGGTATTTTACTACAGGCAAGTGCGAAATGGAATTTGAATATTGCTGTTGCTGTACACCGCACCGGAAAAGTAGCTGTTTCAGAAACCGCTGTGGTTATCATTACGGCTTCTGCACACCGCAGTGAAGCGTATGCTGCCAATCGTTTTATCATTGATAAAATAAAACACGAAGTACCAATATGGAAATGTGAGTATTTTAAGGATGGCAGCAGGGAATGGGGTGGTAATTGCAATTGCAAAGAGATCACCGGCGATGCCAATAAGCATGTGTATGAGTTTGAGGGGAAGCAGGATTTTATTTGTGATACAAAAATTATCGTATCCAAAGATGCCCAATGATAAGATAATGTGGGGAAAGTTGCTAAATGGCAGGCAACGAATGTATCTGTTAACCAACGGACAATGATGCCACGAAAAACTTCCGCTGGTATCAAAAATCCATTCTTACCGGCAGCCTCAGCCAGACCATCAATTCAGCTTGCCCATATAAAAATCCAATACCTTACTCCTTAATAAATATTCATACTTCGCTGTAATCAGGTTGGCGTTCACCCTGTCCAGGTTATTTTTTGCAATAAGGTATTCCGGGGAATTGATGACCCCGTTTTCAAAACGAATGGATGCAATGCGGAATGATTCTCCGTAAGCAGTTGCCTGCTGCTGAAGTGCCACATACCTTTTATAAGTGGCATTGATGTTTACATATGCCTGCTCAATATTCTGCCGCAGCTGAAGCTTGATGTTGTCTGCAACAAGCTTGTTACTTTTCTCCTCATTCCTTGCCAACTGTACAGCCGTTCTTGTTTTAAATGTATTAAAGATGGGTATTCTAACACTTACACCAAAACCAGTGGAGATGTTGTTTTTAAACTGGCTGCTGTAACCAATGGCGGTACTTTTATAAGAGTCCTGCTTTGCGATCACCGGCAGGTTATTTCCATTCACTACCACGTATTGCCCTGTTGGCAGATCTGCTGAACTTACAAGGCTGTTCAACATTGCTGCACTTGAAAAATTGGTACTGGCACCGCCATACAATGAAACACTGGGGTACCTGGTGGCGTTAGCAACCTTTACCGCCATACTACTGCTGTTCACACGCAATTCACTTGCTTTTACTGCAGCCAGTTTTTGTATGGCCATTGAATAGATCTCATCCGGTAAAGCTGTAAACTGTTTGATCTCTTCCGCTACACCTGCCCTGTCAAATTGCAGTTTGTTGTTGTATGAAATATTCATCAGTTGAGTAAGTGCCAGCACGCTGCCATCAAAACTATTTTCAGCATTTACCAATGATACCTGGTCACCTGCATACTGTCCTTGCAGGTCATAGAAATTACCCGGCGGCGTGGCCCCTTCATCCGCTACAATCTGCAGCCGGTGCAGTTGCTGCTTGCTCACTTCAGCCTGTTGCCTGGCCAATGTAATCGCATCTTCATTGTTCAGCACCTGCAGGTAAGCCAGTATCACCTGCAAGGTCAATTCATCTTTACGCTGCTGCCATTCCATGGTGGCACCGGCAAAAGCCAATTCATTTTGTTTAATGCTGTTTTTTAATTGGAAGCCGTTGAACAAAGGCAAACTTGCCTGTACGGACATATCACTTGACTTCAACTGCTGGTCTATATACCATTGGTAAATGGGTCGATACTGCGGCCATTGTTGATGCCATAGTTGTACTGCGACTGTAAGCTTGGCAACCTGTTATTTTTTGCCTGCCTAAAATTCACATTGGCATTGCTCATCTGCAGTTCCTTCTGCTTTATGTCAGTATTATTTTTCAATGCTGTTTCAATGCATTCATTCAATGTAAGCCGGGCGCTTTGTCCCTTTGCAAAAAGGGCTGCAGCCACAAACAATGCTATCAATAAATATTTCCTTCTCATCCTGTTAAAATTTCAATTTGATTGTTGTTCTTTTTTTATGAACCAAACATTAGAAAATCAATTTGGCTTCATTGGCGTCGCACTCTTGTGCTATATCACTTTATTCATCTTTTTAGCGATGGGTTTTACCCATCGCTAAAGGTATTTCGCCCCTTCGGGGCTATGCATATATTTCAGCCTCCACATTACCTATTCGTTGATAAATAGTTATTCCCACACCCAGCTACTCAGCAAACATTCCAAACTTTCAGCGTCTTTAAGCCCCTCCTTTGGTCCCGATAGCTATCGGGATGGGGAGGCTTCAATTCTTGCATCCAGCAAATTGACAACACGCTTTCCATACGCCGCATTTTTTTCTGAGTGTGTTACCTGTATTATGGTTACCCCGTCCTCTTCATTCAATTGCCTGAATAATTCCATAATCTCCTCCCCCTGTTTTGAATTGAGGTTGCCAGTTGGTTCGTCGGCCAAAATCAACTTGGGCTTTCCGATCAAAGCCCTTGCAATACCTACCAGCTGCTGCTGGCCGCCGCTGAGCTGTGTGGGAAACAGGTCCTTTTTCCAACAATGTTGAAGCGGTCTAAAATATCTGCCACCATTGCTTTGCGTTCAGATGACTTTACATCTTTATAAAGTAAGGGAGTTTCAATGTTTTCATATACGGTGAGCTCATCAATTAAATGATAGGCCTGAAATACAAATCCAATGTATTGCTTGTACAACTGCGACCGCTGTTTCTCCTTTAACTTATGCACTGATTCATGAAAGAAATTATAAGTGCCTTCATCAAACCCATCCAGCATACCAATTACATTCAACAAAGTGGACTTGCCGGAACCGGAAGGCCCCATAATAGAAACAAACTCCCCTTCTTTAATTTCAAGGTTGATATCCTTTAACAAAAAAATCCGGTTGGCACCATTGTTCACCCACTTGAAAATGTTTTGCAATTGAATCATCTTTTTAAATTTTTATTTCAGGCTGAAAATTACTGATTGGCTTTTATACTTTAAATCCCTTTTTTTTACACAGGTAATGGTTTTCAACCACCGTGCCATACACAAAAACCTTTACCAGCAAGGGTTTCCAATTACTCCAATAACAAAAAGTGTCCGGAAACGAACACTTTTTGTTTGATAGCGGACAGTATTCAGCCTGCTCTTATTCGGTTCTTAAAGCTTTAACCGGGTTGGCGAAAGCTGCCTTTAATGTTTGTAACCCAATCAGCAGCAAAGTAACCGCTCCCAACAGCAATAATGCCAACACAAAAGGCTGTGCCGAAATGCTGATATGATATGCATAATTATTCAGCCATTTATTCATGATCAGATAAGCAAGCGGAAAAGCCACCAGCGCAGCAGCCAGTATAATCAAGATAAATTCTTTTATAAACAACAGCATAATGCTTTGCACAGAAGCGCCCAGTACTTTCCTGATGCCGATCTCTTTGATTCTTTTGTGAATGCTTAAAGAGATCAAACCCAATATGCCCAACAGTACAATAATCAATGATAAAATGGTGGCTGCATAAGCCGCTTTTTTTAACTGCAGTTCTGTGGCATATAATTTCTTCAGCGTACCATCCATAAAGCTGTACTCAAAAGAACTGCCGGGCATAATCTGTGCCCATTTTTTTTGAATGGCTTCAATAGAAGCGGACACATTACCCGGCTTTAGCCTGAATGAAAGATAGCGGTAGGTAATGGCATTGTTTACGTTGAAGAAAATAGCAGGCTGTATATTTTCCTGCATCGAGCCAAAATGAAAATCATTTACGACCCCTTTGATGGTATACACCGTAGGGTCATTCGGTATCCTTACCTGTTTGCCAACAGCAGCGGAGGCAGTTGTATAGCCCAATTCCTTTATTGCCTTTTCATTCAGTATCACTTTACCGGAATCCAATCCACGGCTGTCAAAAAAAGCGCCATCAGTCAATGGTACCTGGTAGGTACTCAAATAATTTTCATCGGTCACCAATGCCTGCATTTGAATGGCTGCAGCAGAATCTGCACCCACCCTGTAAACAGGCGGCTTTCCACCATTCATACCATTGGGTATCTCATAAGATAAAGTAACATTGCTCACCTGCGGCATGGCTGCAAATTCATCCCGTATTGTTTTCATTTTTCTCACACCTTCAGGGCTCCAGTCTCTCGGCACCTGTGATGATACCATGTACTCTTTATTGTAGCCCAGGTTTTGGCTGAAAAAAAGAGTAACCTGTTGTGTTACGATCGCTGCACTGATCAATACAATAAAAGCAATTGCAAATTGAAAACCTAACAGCGACTTGCGCAATACAATATTTTCTTTTACGGTGTTGATCTTACCTTTTAATGAATTTACAGTGTTGATGAAAGACAATACAAATGCAGGATACGCACCGGCGCGTAAACCTACTGCGAGGATCAGCATTGGGGGCAGCAGGATAAAGTATAAAGGAAAAGCTGTTAATGAAGGAAGCTGTTTACCCACCATATCAGCAAAAACCGGCCTTGCAAACGGATAGGCCAGCAATGCCAGCGATGTGGCGATCAATACCAATATCAATGACTCTGATAAAAACTGTATGATCAATTGTTTTTTTAATCCACCCAGCACTTTTCTTACACCGATCTCTCTCATGCGGTTGCCGGCGCTGCTGATGGCGATATTGATAAAATTCACCACCGCCATTAATAAAATAAACAGCGCTACAAATGACAACGCATACAGCATCCGCTTTACAAGCCAGTTGTCTTTTTTTAAATAATACTCTGTTAAAGGAACCGGGTGAATTGTCAAATTTGCCTTGATACCATCCGGTGCATTGGTTTGCATCAGCCGCTTAATTGCTTTATCTACATTAGCAAGGGTCGCTCCTTCTTTCAATTCGATATAAGAAGGCGTCCAGGTATTGCTCCAGTTTTCCATATCCGTTCTTCCGAAATATGCATAGGTATTGGTAGGAATGAAAATGGTATTGTTGTTATTATCATTGAGGTTGGTAACAGAATTCTTTGGGATGGTTTTCAACACACCTGTAATGGCGAAATCTCTTTTACCGCCATTAAAACTTTGAATGCTGATGCTTTCTCCTACCACATTCTTTTTACCAAAATATTTTATGGCAGTTGCTTCCGTGATCACTGCGGAATAAGGTTCTTTCAATGCAGTAGCCGGATTGCCCTGCAGCAATTCAAAACCATACATAGATAACAAGGTACTGTCGCCAAGCTGAATGCCTTCCCTGAAATTTTTATCCCCTTTTGATACGCCGGATGTAATGCCATCCCAGCGGTAATAGTTGGCCACCAGGTTGGGATAATCCTCTTTCAACCGCCTTGCAACAGGTGCCAATGTTGTAATGGTCCAGTTTGTTTGATCGCCCTTCCATTCGCTTTCTAAAAAATATTGCTGCTTTGCATGCTGCAGGTTTTTATTCACTTCCAGTTCACTCCACACATAAGCACCTATCAGCAGCACGAATGTGATGCCTGCAAACAATCCTGCAATATTCACGGTTGAATAGAAAGGATGTTTGATGATATTGCGCCAGGCGAGTTTGAAATAATTTTTTATCATAACTATGAAAATTAAAAAGTTAAAAGTCAAAAATCAAAAGTCAAAAAAAGGTACCTCTTTATAACAAGGCATTTTCTTCATTTTTAACTTTTGACTTTTAATTTTTGACTTTACTCAGTTCTCAAACTCTTCACCGGGTTTGCCAGCGCTGCTTTTACAGCCTGCACACTTACTGTAGCCAGTGCAACCAGTAATGCTACCAAACCAGCGATGGCAAACATCCACCAGCTGATAGTGATACGATATGCAAAATCCTGCAGCCATTTGTTCATGGCCCACCATGCAATAGGTGATGCGATCAATAATGCAATGCAAACCAGTTTTAAAAAATCCTTTGAGATGATGAGTGTAATATGAGCGATAGATGCACCCAATACTTTCCTGATACCAATTTCCTTAACCCTTTGCTGAACCGACAATGCAGTAAGTGCAAACAGACCAAGCGCTGAGATCAATACAGCGATCAGTGCAGCTGCAGTAATTATTTTTTTCCATTGCACATCTGCTTCATAGCGCTGCATCAGCCAGTCGTTCATGTTATAATAATCCAGTGTTGAATATGGAAGAATGGCATGATATGCTTTTTTAACAGCCGCAGTTGCCTGCTCCTCTTTACCCGGAACATACTTTACATAAGTATTCAGCAGGTCGCCTCTTGTGTCTAAAGAAAAAAAGACAGGTTCGATCTTTTCTTTAAAATCTGCTGAGTGGTAATTTTTAACAACGCCAGCAACGGCAAACTGGCGGTCCTGCCACTCTACAAACTGTCCGACCGGGTCTTTGCGTTTATCAAGGTACGTTGCTGCAAAAGCTTCATTCACCATACAATTACTAACACTGTCGGCAACATTTTTATAACTCAAATACCTGCCTTTAGCCAATGGGATCTGCAATACCTGCAAATAATTATCATCAATAGTTTCATAGTAGGTCCAGTCGGTTTGTTTGCCATTGATCCGGAAAGCTGTTTTATTCCAGTTGCCGCTTTTTGTGCCCACCAGCCGGATGGCGGGATCTTTTGCCAATTCATTTTTCAATCGTTGCAACTCCGTTGGCTTGTCCCAGGGGAACTGCAGGTAGATGATGTCTTTGGCATTATACCCAAGATCTGCTTTGCTGATATAATTAAACTGCCGGTTGAATACAATTGTTCCGATGATCAATGCACCTGCAATTGCAAACTGCAATACCACGAGTGATTTGCCCAATAAATTATTGCCCGATAATTTAAGCCTGCTGTACAGGGTTTGCACGGGTTGAAATCCCGATGCAATAAAGGCAGGGTAAAAACCTGCCAGGAATGAAACAACAATGATCAATGCAATATAAACAGCGATGGTTGCCGGCTGCAGCAAATAAGAAAAACTGAATTGCCTGTGTGAGATGCTATTGAAAAATGGAATGGCAAGTTGTACCAGCAACAAGGCAGCGGCAAATGCAATAACAGTAACCACAAATGACTCGCTTAAAAACTGGATGATCACCTGCGGCCTGGAACTTCCGGAAACTTTCCGGATACCGATCTCCTTGCTGCGTTGCATACTGCGTGCCAGCGCTATATTGACAAAATTGATACTTGCGATTACCAGGATTAAAATTGCAAGGCCTGAAAGTATGTAAGAGTAAGCCGCATCGCTCCAGTTGCTCAAACCGTTAGTGGCAAAAAAATCCTTATCCAGGTGCATGCTGAAAAAAGGCTGGAGTGTATACTGAAGTGTTGTTTTACCATTGTATTTTTGAAAACTTTCCCACCCTTCTGCATTGTGCCGCAGGTATACAGGCCATAATTTTTTCTGTACTTCAGCCACATCTGCACCCTGGCGCAACAGGAAAAAGGTATTTAGGTATAGAGTGTTCCAGTTGCTCATCTGCGCATTGAATGCAGAAGCATCGGTAGGATTCTGGCGTTCAAACGGAATCAGCATATCAAACTGTATGGAAGAATTCAATGGCGCTGATTTAACCACACCTGTTACCAAAAAAGGTTCCAGTTTGTCATCTACTTCAATCTCCACTGTTTTACCCATCGGGTTCTGGCGGCCAAAATACCTGGCTGCAGCATCCTCACTCAATACAACGGAATTGCGGCCCTGGAGCATATTGCCGGGGTTACCCTTCATTACATCAAAAGAAAAAATATTGAAAATAGTACTGTCTGCAAACAGCACCTGTGCCTTTACTCCTTCATTGCCATTCTTAGTGGTCATACTCCATCCTTTGATGCGGCAAAAACTTTCTATGGCCGGTATCTCCGAAGCAAACACTGGCCCATGGGGCAAACCGGTATTACCCATCTTCCTTTCTGTGCCGGTGGTATCTGTCATGGTCTGCACAAGCCTGTAGATGTCTTTGCCATTCTTGTTAAAACGGTCGAAGCTCCATTCATCTTTTACAAACAACAGTATCAGCATTACGCAGGCAAGGCCAATAGCAAGGCCCGTAATATTCACAACGGATAATAATTTATTCCTGCTGAGATTGCGGATTGCAATTTTGAAATAATTTTTTATCATAACAGTAAAAATTAAAAGTCAAAAATTAAAAGTTAAAAGTCAAAATGTATATCCTGATGCATTTTTTTAAAGTAAAAAGTCAAAAAGAAAGATTTTATAACGGTGCACTTTCTCCATTTTTTACTTTTTACTTTTAATTTTTGACTTTACTCTGTCCTCAAACTATTCACCGGGTTGGCTACCGCCGCTTTGATGGCCTGGAAACTTACCGTAAACAATGCGATGATCAATACCAGTGAAACAGCAAACACAAAAACCCACGCCCCGATCTCCACCCGGTAAGGATAATTCTGTAACCATTTATTCATTGCCCACCAGGCAGCAGGAAAAGCCAGCACGGCTGCAATCAATACCAATTTCAAAAAACTGTTTGACAATGTAGATGCAATGCTGGTAACAGAAGCACCTAGTACTTTGCGGATGCCAATTTCCCTGGTGCGTTTTTCTGCTGCCAGTGTAGCCAGGCCAAACAAACCAATGCAGGAAATAAAAATGGTAAGTATGGCAGCAAATGAAATGATCTGCTTCCATTTTTCTTCTGCAGCATATTGCTTTGCATTCGACTGGTCTTTAAAATCGTAATTGTATGGAACAAATGGCATCTGTGCCTTGAATACTTTTTCAATATGCTTCAATGTTTGCGAAGTATTCGCTGGTTTTATCTTTACCAGCAATTGCCCATAATCATATTTTGGATGCATGATGAACAATTGCGGCTGTATTTCCTCAGCAAGTGAAGCAAAATGATAGTTCTTCACCACACCCACCACATCATACTTCAAACTGTCGTAGAAAAAATCAACCTGCCGGTTGTTCATGTCCTTCCAGCCTGCCTTCTTCATGAATGCTTCATTCACTAAAACGGAATGTTCAGCGTCAGAAGGAAATACTGCTGAAAAATTCCTGCCCTGCACCAGCGGTATTTTGAGTGTTGGTAAAAAAGTGCTGTCGATTATATCAAAAGCAAAGTTGATTTCATTGCCATCTGCCTTAGCAACTGTGCCCCAGAATCCCCGTTGCCGCACAGCTACCGATTCAACAAAAGGATCTTTCATCAACTCCTGCCGGAACACCGCTACTTTATCAGCTTTCATCCGGTTAGTCCCCACGGTTACAAGGTTCTTATCATTGTAGCCAAGATCAAATCTCGTGAGAAAACTAAACTGAGAATAAATAGTGATGGTGGCAATGATCAAAAAAGTGGTGAGTGTAAACTGCAACACCACCAGGCTCTTCGACAAATAATTTTTTCCCGACAAGGGCATGCGGTTATACAGTGTTTGCACCGGGTTAAAACCAGACAATACTATGGCAGGATAAAACCCGGCCAGCAAAGAAGTGACGAAGAATAAACCAATATACCCGGCGATCAGT
The DNA here is from genome assembly GCA_016722465.1 of Chitinophagaceae bacterium. GTDB lineage: Bacteria > Bacteroidota > Bacteroidia > Chitinophagales > Chitinophagaceae > Ferruginibacter. Next base: position 715,611 of record JADKJC010000001.1, read on the forward strand.
TTAGTGTCCAGTAAATAAGAAAAAGACAGTGCTTTGTTGGAAAGCTCATTAAATACCGGCAGTACCAGCAGCACCAGCAGGATGGCAAATACAAAAGCAAAAAAACTAAGCACAAACGATTCGCCTAAAAATTGTGCAATCAGTTGTTTGCGTCCGCCACCGATCACTTTTCTTACACCAATCTCTTTGGCTCTTTTTAAGGAACGTGCCACCGTAAGATTGACAAAATTGATACAGGCGATCAGCAGTACAAACAAAGCAATGCCTCCAAGAATTCTTGTGTAGATTGGATTGCTTGCATCCACCAATCCATTTTGAGCCAGGAACTTTGTACTCAGGTGCATATCCAGCATCGGCTGTAACCCATATTGAAAAATGCCGGTGATACTGTATTTTTCTTTTCCTTCCTTTATCTGCGCTGCAGCATCAGCCTCGTACACCTTTTTAAATTTCTCTTCCACTTTGTTTATATCCGCATCAGGATGCAATACCACAAATGTGTTCAGGAAAAAATTGATCCACTGGTTATCTGCCCTGCCTTCCCGGAGGTTTAATTTCATGGGCAGCAGCATCTGGATTTTAATGGAAGAATTTTGCGGTGACTTTGGAACAATGCCTGCCACGGTGAAATTTTGAAAAGCGCCATTATCGCCTGTAGGCAATTCAATCGTTTTGCCAACTGCAGAGGAGGTGCCAAAGAATTTCTTCGCCACTTCTTCATTCAGCACTACCGAATACATATCCTTCATCACTTCGTTCCTGTTGCCTTCCTTTAGTGTGAAAGAAAACACAGAAAAGAAATTTTCATCCACGTACAATGCTTCCTGGTCAAATATTTCTGTGCCGATTTTTACCGGTAACTGCTCAGACTGTACCCTTACAAACTCCTTTATTTCCGGGATCTCTTTTAAATGACGGACCGGGCATCATGCCGGTATTGCCATCGTTATTTTCTACTTTTCCTTCTGCATTGATATTGGTAATGGTAACACGGTAAATATTGCTGGCATTTTCATGAAAGCGGTCGTAACTCACTTCATCTTTGTTGTACAAAATAATAAGCATGCAACAGGCAAGACCAATGCTTAAGCCGGTGATATTGATAAAGCTGTACACTTTGTTACGCTTCAGGTTTCTCCAGGTGAGGGTGAAATAATTTTTAAACATTTTTTATTGTTTTGATATAAGCAATGAATATTTATAAATGCAGCATTTCCCTCTTTCCATTTTCAATCATTCCGATCTCAGCATCTTCACCGGGTTTGTCCTTACCGCCTGCAACACTTTGATGCCGGTGGTAATCGCTGCAATGGCAAGCAGTACCATCACCCCTGTAAACATTGTGCCATTACTTACCCCTGCATTTACTTTAAATATCAGGTCAAGCAGCAATTTAGTAAGTGCGTAACCTGCGGCACTGCCCAGCATTGCAGCTAAAATAAATATCCAGCAATATCCTTTTGTTATCAGCACCAGCACATGCCCTGGATTAGCACCGGCAACTTTCCTGATGGCAATCTCTTTCATTTTTTTTAGAACGGTTAGGGATACCAGCGCAAACAAACCAGCAGCCGTTAATAAAATTGAAACAAATGCCACCCATGAAAAGATAGTAGCGATACTATTACTCACCTTGTAACTTTCCGCAATGATCTCGTTCTGATAAAAACCACGGAAGGGCTGCAATGGGAAAAGTTTTTGCCATGCCTTTTTTGTCTGCTCAAATACGTTGGTAAGATCTCCCTGCCGGGCCTGTAAAATGAGGTAACTGTATTTATCTTCCTTTACCAATTTCATTACAGTAGGCTCCATGGGTTCAAACAGGCTATTGCAATGGAAATCCTTCATCACTCCTACCACTGAATAAACTGCCGTGTCAATACGCAATTGTTTGTTCAGTGCCTGCTGGTCGTTCCATCCATACATTGCAGCGAATTTCTGAGAAACCAATATAGCATTGGCATAATCAGATTCACGCTCTTTATCAAACGAACGGCCTGTTGCCATTTTCAGTTTCATTACATCCACATAATCCCTGCCCACTTCAAAATAGCGGGTCTCCTTCTTAATGCCTTCTGCTTCCGGCACCTTGCTGCGCCGTTCAAAACCAATATGATGACGGCAGCCTGCCAAACCTGTCACCTGGGGCATCGCAGCCATTTCATTCTTTAAAGCATCAAACGTGTTTTTATCTTTTACAAAAACGCCTATGCAGTTTTCAAGATTGTACCCAAAATCGTAGGTCTTTTGAAAGGATGCATTGCGGGCAAATGACATTCCGGCTACAACAGTGATGATGGCGATGGAGATCTGAAGCCCAAGCATCAGCCTTGAAAAGATATTAGAGCCCCCAAATTTTACATTGCCCCGGAATATACTGGACGGGTTAAACCCAGCAATGTAAAAAGCAGGATAAGCACCTGCCAACAAAGCCGTAAACAATAATGTAACCAGCAGGAAAATCAGCAGGGATATATCATGAAGGTAGTTGGCCTGCACATCAATATATGTAAACATATTGTTGAAGATAGGCAGCCACCACATATTGATCAATACAGACAACAGGATAGCAATAAAGACAACCGCTGCACATTCCAGCAATAATTGCGCTACCAGTTGTTGTTGGGTACCGCCCATTACTTTTCGCATACCAATCTCTTTCAGCTTTTGGCTGGCTTTTGCAACGGTGGTATTTGAAAAATTAAGGCATGCGGAAAGCAATAACAGGAAAGCCAGTACCAGTGGGCTATAAGCAGCAGAGTCGCCCGGCCTTTCAATAAAATCATTGGCATCAATCGAATTACTCTGTGCAGCATTCTCTTTTATGGATAATAGTTTAAAGCCGGAGGTCTTCCAGTCTTCCCTTGCTTTGTTTTGCAGGGGCAGATATTTATTTAGTTTTTCAGCAAGTCCTTTCGCATCAGTGTTGTTTGGTATCTTAAAATAAGCGGCCTCTAAAAACCACTTCCAGTCATCCGGGTTAACAACCGTACCATCGGGCTTACGGAGATTTATAAAATTGGTGATGAACTCAAACTGGATAGTGGAGTTCATCGGCACATCTTTTAAAATACCTTTTACGGTCAATGCAGTTTCATGTGGCAGGCCCGGGTAAAAAAGCAGTGTTTTACCAAGAGGGTTTTCATCGCCAAAATATTTTTTTGCTGTGTTTTCAGTTATCAGCACTGCAGTTTTATCGTTGATATCCTTACTGCCTGCAACCAGCGGAAAGTTGAAGAGATCAAAAAATGCAGGATCAGTAAAATGAGCGTGTTCAGCAAATGTCTCTGCCTTCTGTCCTTTTACATTCAGCCAGTCAGCATCCAGCTTCACGGCCTCCTCAATACCGGGAAATTCGCTTTTGGCAGCCTGCACTGCTGCCATCGGAAAAATACCTTTCATGCCATCAGCACCTTCCTTATAGGTAACTGCCCTGTACACATGGTCCTGGTCCTTATGGAAATTATCAAAACTAAAACTGAACTGGTAGGTCTGAAAACCCCATACCATGGCAGCGATGCCAATGCCCAGGCCCGCAATATTGATTAACGTATAACCCTTATACTTCCACAAATTGCGGATCACTATTTTTGAAATACTCCTGAACATATTAATGATTTTAGGCGGTAATCAACAGAACACTAAACAATTATTCGGACCGTAAACTCTTTATAGGATTGGCAACTGCAGCCCTGAAAGCTTTATACCCCACAGTTACCCACGCTATTAAAACCGATACCACAATAGCAATTACAAATACATCCGCCCCGATACTGATCTTGTATACAAAATTCTCCAGCCAATGCTGCATCAGGTACCATGCTGCAGGAGCTGCCAGTGCAAATGCGATGGTGATAAGGATGGTAAATTCTTTGGAGAATAAATACAGGATGCTCTGCACACTGGCACCCAATACTTTCCGAATGCCCACTTCTTTTGTTTTTTGTACTACCATAAAAGAAACCAATCCATAAAGTCCAAGGCAACTTATAAAGATGGCCAGCAGTGCATATACTTTGTACATCATGCTAAGGCGTTCTTCCTGCAGGTAGTACTGATTAATATTTTCATCCAAAAAAGATGCGTTGTAAACATACTCCGGGAAATATTTATCCCAGATCAATTTTATTTCATTGCTGCTTTTGGCAAGATTGGTGCTTACTAATTTTATACCGGCTGCCTGGTAATATTTTTTTTGGGCAGCATTACAATTGGCTGCACTGCATCTCTCATCGATTGCTGTTTAAAATCTTTCACTACACCCACTACAGGCATTGGCCTGCCGCCGCCCAGGCGAAACATTTTACCAATTGCCTCCTGTGGATTGGTGACGCCCACTTTTTTAAGCAGGGTTTCATTTACTACATATTCACGAGCCGTATCACCTGCGCCATAAAACTTACCGGCTATCAGCTGCAAACCATAAGTCTTTACATAATTATCATCACCCATTTTCAACTGCACACTGAATTCCCTGTCTTCCATTTTATCAAAGGCAAAATTGCTTTGCCATGAGTTATCACTGCTGGGTGCATCAAAACCAAAACATACGTGTTTCACATCGCTACGGGACATCAGTGCATCTTTAAATGCCTCATGCCTGCTTCCTGTAACACTGTCTGAATTCATTGTCAACAACAACACTGATTCTTTATTAAAACCAAGATCCGCACTCTTTATAAAATTCATCTGTGTGATGGCGATGATGGTAGCAATGATAAAAATCTGTGAGAAAGCAAATTGCAACACCACCAGCACCCGGCGCAATGACACACTGCCTACTTTAGAAGTAGTGATCTTATTTTTGATAGCTTCCACCGGCTTAAACCGCCCCATAATAAATGCCGGGTAAACCCCGGATAACAAAATGGTAACGGCTATGATAACAAAAATAAAAAGCAGGCTGCCTGCATTAAACAAACTCAATTTGCTTTGCACCACCATAATATTTTTTACATGAGGCAAGGCAAGCTGTACCAATATAATTGCGATGATTGCAGCTACCAATACTACGGCAGCAGTTTCAATCAATACCTGCATGGTAAGTTGATTTTTGCTGCTGCCCATTACTTTTCTTATACCAACTTCTTTGCTTCGGGTTACTGCCAGTGCAGTGGAAAGATTTACAAAATTAATGCAGGCCATTAATATGATCAGCATGCCGATGAATGCCAGTGTGTACAAAGATGCCTTACTTGTAACATGGTCACCATTGGTGCTAAAACGTTCATCAAAATGAATATCCTTTAACGGATGAAGAAAATGACTGCGTTTGCTATCCTTATTTTCAGTATTGTATTTTTTTTCGAACATACCCAACTGCTGATCCAATGCGGCAGTGTTGGTGCCGTTGGGAAGTGATACATATACCTGGTGGTTGCTGGTGTTAGATCCCCAGTCTTCCAGCGGCCATCCATTGCCGTTATGGGCCACAAATCCAGCATAGGAAGACACCATTTTAAAAGGGAAATCGCTGTTGTCCGGCATGTCTTCAAAAACACCTGCTACCTGCAGATCAAAATCTGCATTGTCGTTAACAATCCTTTTGCCAATTGCTTCTTTCCAGTTACCATAATATTTTTCAGCCATTGATTTACACAACACCACACTGTTCACATCTTTTAACACATTGGCATCGCCAGACAGAAATTTGATTTCAAACAACTGCATCAGCTCAGGTTCTCCATAAAATATACCTTTCTCTTCCCAGAATTTTTTATTTGTATTGCTGCTGCTTCCATCAGCTCCCTTCACTGTTATTTGTACGCCATAGTCCTGCATCAGTTGAGCAAACTGGTATTGCGGATAATCCTGCCGCAAAAATTTAGTGGTAGGAAAAGGCATCCCCGGCGTGAAGTGCTCTCCATCTGCATCCATACTCCTTGTTACCACCTGGTAAAGATTGTTGTACCCTTTCAGGTGTTTGTTATGACTGTATTCAAACTGTATCACAAGGAAAACAATGATGCAGGCAGCCAGGGCCACCCCCAGGCCCAGGATATTAAGGATGGCATGTTTGCGGTTGCGTACTAAATTCCTGAATGCTGTTTTGAAATATGTTTTAACCATGTCTGAAATATTCAAATTACGCCCTTAAAACTCAACAGCCGTGCCACTCTTAAAAGCCTTTACAGTAAAGGGTTTTATGCCGTATCCAACAAAAGTGTTCGAAAACGGACAGTTTGTGTTTGATACCGTACACAGGCTTACCGGCATAAAGAATCATTATTCTGTTCTCAAACTTTTTACCGGGTTGATCCTTGATACCCTCCATGCCTGTGAAAGCACAATGGACAAACTGATGAATGCCAGCATTGAAATACTCAGCAGTAGTATTGCCGGACCGATACTCACCCTTGATGCAAAGAATTGCAGCCACACGCTGTTCAGCAAATATGCAATGGGAGTTGCAATGAGCACTGCAATAGCCAGGAGTATCATAAACCCTTTCGACAATAATGTAATAATCTGGTAAACGCCTGAGCCGAGTACTTTGCGTATGCCAACCTCTTTCCGTTTTGTTTCAGCTGTGTAAACTGCCATCCCCAGTAATCCCAGGCAGGAAACCAATACTGCAAGGAATGCAAGAAACCCGATGATGGAAGCTGCATCTTTAAGCATTAAATGCATCATGTGTACCTGGCTGTCGAAAAATTCATATTCAAATTTTGTATTGGGATTTACTTTTTTCCAGGCAGCCTGCAGAAAGCCGACCGTTTCCGGAATATTATTTGCAGCGATCCGTACGGTAACATATCCAAACTCACGCTGGCGGTTACGCAACATCAATGGCTCTACACCACGGTTCACTTCCAAAAACTGAAAATCTTTTACTACACCAGCAATTTCTACATTGCCGCCATCCACCTGCAAATGCTGGCCAACGGCCGCTGCAGCTGAGGGGTACCGGAATGCAGCTACCATCTTCTCATTAACCAGCATGTATTGCCCGCTACTATCAGCAGGTATTGCGGGGAGATTTTTACCGGCAACGAGTTTAAGATCCCACACGTCCAGGCATTTTCCGTCAATATCAATATAGTTGGCCTGCAGGCTGTCTTTAATGCCATCAAACTTAAAAACCATTGTTCCATTCTGTATACCAGATGCTGGTGGGTAACCACAGGCCGATACAACAATGATATTCTTATTGGTTGAAATGGTTTGTGCAAAGCGCTGGTAATTCTCCGTTTTATATAATTTAATATTGATCACATTGTCCTTATTAAAACCATAATCAAAATTGAACACATGATTGGTTTGTGAATAGATTAAACTGGCAGAAATAATAAAGATCAATGAAACAGAAAACTGAACTACGAGTAACACTTTGCGGATGGTAAGCCCTTTGAATATCCTGATACTGTTTACACTTTTAAAAACCTGCACAGGATTTAGAACAGAAATATAGGCTGATGGCAAAAAGCCGGCGATAAAACCAACGAGTAAACTAAAGCCCAGAAAGACAGTATACAATTTTACATTGTAGCTGAATGAAATATTAAAAAACCGGTTGAGCCATAAACCGGTAAACAGTGGCTGGAGCAGCAGCAAAAGCAGGAATGAAAAGATCAACGCAATGAATGAAACCAATACCGATTCCGCAATAAACTGCCCGAAGATCTGTTTACGGCTGGCACCTGCCACTTTTCGGATGCCTACTTCTTTGGCCCTTGTTAACGACCTTGCCACAGAAAGATTTGTATAATTTAAACAGGCACTCAGCATGATGATTAAACATAAAATACACAGGAAGATCAAAACAGGCCTGGGTAATGAAATGTGTGTTATATTACCGATCGCCCTGCCAGGTGTAAGTGCTTCTAATGCTTCGGCCTTCAATACAAACTGGCCGCCTGTTGGATCAGCATACTGTTTGTCAGCAACTTTGTTGAGGATGTTCTGCAGATCAGCTTCTGTTTTACCCTTCTCCATCAGCACATAGGTATAACTCGTCCATACATTGTTCCAGTCACCGGGCGGATAACTCAATTTGGAATCCCTGGTGAGGGCAGGTACTGTACTCAGTGAAGCCAGCAGTTTAAATGGCAGACTTGTTTTACCCGGGTTGGGCTTTAAAACACCGGTAACGGTAAATTGTCCATACGCTGTTTCTTTGTTACCTGTCTCAGGCCCTGACGGATTGATACCTTTATCATTGAATTGAACAATTTTACCAACCGGGTTTTCGTTGTAAAATAATTGTGTTGCCAGCTCCTCCGTTAACACGATTGAAAACGGGTTGTTTAATGCAGTAGCGGCATCGCCCTGTGCCAGTTTAAAATCCATTATCTTAAACAGGTTGCCATCTGCAAAATAACCGCCGCCAGATGCCACTTTATCATTATAAAAAACATCACCACCGATACTTTTAACCAGGCTGGCGGTTGCTTCAATGCCTGTATACCCCTCTTTTAACTCCTGGCCAAGCGGCAATGCAGAGGAGGCCGTAGCCATTTGATTTCCATTTTTGCCCTCGGTAGCGATCCGGTAGATACGATCCCTTTTGGTATGAAACCGGTCGTAACTTTTTTGATCTGCTATAATAAGAATGATGAGTAAACAAACAGACATGCTTACTGCCAAACCAATGATATTGATAAGACTGAAGGTCTTGTTCTTCATAAGGTTTCTCCAGGCAGTTTTGAAATAGTTTTTGATCATGGCTAAATAATTAAAAAGTGAAAAGTGAAATGGATGTTCAATGTTGAGTTGAAATGATTTTCAATTTTTAATTGTTCAATTTTTGATTGCTATTCTGTTCTTAAACTTTTTACTGGGTTCATCCATGCAGCTTTAATGGCCTGGAAACTTACTGTGATCAATGCGATCAGCAAGGCAACCACTGCTGCAATTAAAAATACATACCAGCTTATATCAACCCTGTAAGCAAAATCCTGCAGCCATTTATGCATGGCCCAGTAGGCCAGTGGAAATGCAACTACACAGGCGATCAGTACCAGTTTTATAAATTCTTTTGACAGCATAGTGGATACCTGCGATACGCTTGCCCCCAGCACTTTGCGGATACCAATTTCTTTGGTGCGCTGTTCAGCCGTAAACTTTGCAAGGCCAAACAAGCCAAGACAGGCAACAAAAATGGTAAGTCCTGCAAAAACTCCCAGTATCCTTCCAACCTTTTGTTCAGATTGATAGGTATTGGTAAAACGGTCATCCAAAAAAGAAACCGATATGGGCTCGCTGGCACCATAGCCTGCCCACTGTTTTTTTAATGAGGCTGTTAAACCAGCGATATCGGTTGTTTTTAATTTTACAATCAAAGTTCCCTTGTCCGGAGAGAAAGCCATCACCAGTGGCGAAATAAGTTCATGCAGCGACCTGAAATGAAAATCTTTGACTACACCAATTACACGAAAAGCCATTATTTGCCCCCTGGCATTGGTAGAAACAGTGTGGCCTACAGCATTATCGCCCCATCCCAATGCTTTTGCCGCAGCTTCATTGATAATGACTGCCGATGAATCCGTACCAAAGGCTGTTGAAAAGTTTCTGCCCAACTTCAGTTGAATGCCCAATGTGGAAATATAATTTTCATCTACATCATAGCGCAGGGTTTTTACCAGCGTACTGGATTGTGTTTCGGGGTACACAAAAAAGTTATTGTTATTACTCGGTCCAGCGGGCAGATATCCTGAGCGGCTTACACTTGCAACACGGGAATCATTGGCTAACTGCTGGTAAAATATTTCCTGGTTATTGCCCAGCATCCAGGTATTAGGTACAATCATCACCTGGTTTTTATCATACCCCAGTTTTTTATTTTGAATAAAAGAAAGCTGCTTATATACTACTGTAGTACTTACGATTAAAACAATGGAAATAAAAAACTGAAAAATAACCAACCCACTCCTTAACCCGTTGGTTCCTTTACCGGAAGTAAATTTTCCTTTCAATACAGCTACCGGTTTAAAGGCCGCCAGGTAAAAGGCAGGGTAACTGCCAGCCAGTATACCAGTGACTACAACAAACAATAACAGTTCTGGTACCAGGAAAGGATGATCAGCCAAACGCAATGTCAGTTGCTGGCCAGACAGCTCATTGAATAAGGGCAACGCCAGGTACATTAAAACAATTGATACAAGCAATGCGATGAAGGTGATCAAAAAAGATTCAAATAAAAACTGTTTTACCAGTTCCAGCCTCATTGAGCCCAACACTTTGCGGATGCCCACTTCCCTTGAACGTTTGGATGCTCCGGCTGTGGAGAGGTTCATGAAATTGATACAGGCGATGAGTAACATAAATACAGCGATGGCTCCAAAAATATACACATAGCGTATATCGCCGGCAGCGCTGAGATCATTGGTAAAACTGGAATGCAGGTGTATATCTGTTAAACGTTGCAGGTGTAAGCTGATGTCATTACCTTTCCTTCTGAACTCAGCCAGCGAAACTCCAATACCTGCTGACAATTGTGGGCCAATGTATTTCTCTACCACCTGCGGCAATTTAGCTTCCAGTTTTTTATACTCATATCCCTTTGCCAATACCAGGTAAGTATAAAAATTTGAGCTCATCCAGTTAGCCTCTTTTGCTTCCGGCACTCCGGTCATAGAGGCAAACAACTCAAAGTGAAAGTGCGAATTAACAGGAACCTTTTCAATTACACCGGTTACTTTATAGCCTGGGTTTTTGTCATCTTTAAAACGAATCAGCTTGCCCATGGGGTCATCATCGCCAAAATATTTCTCCGCCAATGTTTTAGTGATAACAATTGTATTGGGTTCAGTCAATGCAGTTGCTGCATCGCCTTTGATCAACGGCAGTGTGAATACCTGGAAGAAATTGGGATCAACAAATGCAAAAGCATCTTCATTAAAAAATTTATCTCTATACATCAACCGGGGCCGGCCATTGTCACGGAGCCGGGTGGCTGCTTCCACTTCAGGAAAATCTGCCTTTAATGTTTGTGCCACTGGCGGCATCACCGTTGATTCATTTAATTTCTCTCCCTGCACATTGCCCTGGAAAAAAACACGGACCATGCGATCTGCTTTTTCATTGTAGCGGTCGTAGCCAAGTTCATTGGATACAAAAAGCAGAATGATAAGACAGGTGGCAATACCAATGGCCAGTCCAATAATATTGATGACAGAAAAACCCTTGTGTTTCCAAAGATTTCTGAATGCGATCTTAAAATAATTTTTAATCATCAGAATGTTTTAATCAAAAAGTTAAAATCAAAATGAGAGCCTTAGAACAGGAATCAGTTTTCATTTTTTTACTATTTACTTTTACTCTGTCCTTAAAATCTTTGCCGGCTTTGTCCATGCAGCTTTGGTTGAATGGAAGCTGGCTGTTGCCGCCGCCGTAATTACAATTACAAAAGCGGATACAATAAATGGAAGGGCGGATAATCCGGTATTGTAAGTAAATACATTGAGCCAGTTGTTCATAAAATACCAGGCCACGGGGAATGCAATGGCAGCTGCGATCAATGCCAGCCACAAGTAGTTCCTGGTGATCATTGTAACCACCTGCATGGTACTGGCGCCCATTACCCGGCGGATGCTGATCTCTTTCTGTTTTTGTTGTGTTGTGAATGCAGTGAGCCCCAACAAGCCAAGGCAGGTGATAATGATGGTAAGAATAGAAAAGGCTGCAAAGATCTTTCCTCTCTTTTGGTCGGCTGCATATTGAGAATTAAAATCATCATCCAGGAATTTGTATTCAAATGGCAACTGAGGGAAATATTTTTTCCATGTACTTTCCACCCTGGAAATGGATGCACTCATATTACCCGGCGCCATTTTTAACTGTATCACATTATTGTTGGCGCCATAAAACAACAGCAATGGTGCAATGGGGTTGTACAATGATTTTTGATTAAAATCCCTGATCACACCCACTACTTCTAAATAATTGCCGGAAGTATCGCCGGGAAATTTCACACGCTTACCAATGGGTTCATCCCATCCAAAATGTTTTACCATGGCTTCATTTACCAAAATGCTGTGCAGTGTATCAGCAACGTTTAAAAAGCCACGGCCTTTTACTACCGGAATACCCAGTACACTCAGGTACTTTTCATCGATGCCATAACATTCAATGCCCTTGTCAATATTGCCAGTCTTTGTTTCTACAGTAAAAAGATTCAAACTAAGGTTTGTGCCTCCCGGATAACAGTTACCAGTACCAACAGCTTTAACGGCTGAAATACCGCGGAAGTCATTGTTCATGGCTGCTATCTTACTGCGTTCATCCTCCCCGGTATTTACCGTTACCGTCATCACCTGCGCTTTATTAAAACCAAGATCCTTTTTTTGCAAATAAGAAAGTTGAGAATATACTACCCATGTGCAGATAAGCATGATCATTGAAATGGAAAATTGCAGTACTACCAGTGTGCGGCGCAGGTTTACATTACCGGATGCCTTTGACAATGCTCCCTTTAAAATACTCACGGGTTTAAAACTGGATAAATAAAATGCCGGGTAACTACCACCTGCCAACCCGGTAAACAAACCAATACCAATCAACAGGAGGATATTAAATGGTTGTAACAATGTGTGTATGGTAAATGATTTACCGGAAATTGAATTGAAGACAGGTAATAAAATCAGCAACAGTAAAACACTCAGCAATACAGCGACAAAAGCAGTAAGCAGTGATTCACTTAAAAATTGCAGCACGAGCTGCTTTTTGGTTGAACCGGTAACTTTACGGATGCCGATCTCTTTTGCCCTTCGTGCCGACCTTGCTGTAGTTAGGTTCATGTAATTGATGCAGGCGATCAGCAACATAAAAAATGCCACTGCAGAAAATATCCAGATGTACGACATACTGCCAAGTTCTTCAGGTTCATGTTCCAAATTGGAATGAAGATGAATATCCGTTATTGGCTGCACGCCATAGCGGATCTTTACATTATACTGTGCAAAAATAGTCGCCATGTATTTATCGTACATTGGCAATAATTTTTTATCGAATGCCGCCGCATTGGTTCCGGGTTTCAGGAGCACATAGGTAAAATTATTAAAGCCACCCCAATTGTTGGGATCGTCCTGGTTACCTTTTAACAGTGTGGATGAAGATATCAGCATGTCAAAAATGATGTGGGAATTTTTAGGTACCCCCTCTATCACTGCTGTTACTTTATAAACATCATACACCGTCTTTAGTGTCTTACCAACTGCGGGTGTATTTTTTCCAAAGTATTTTTCAGCAAGCGATTTTGAGATCACAACACTGTTGGGTTCATTCAATGCACTACCGGCATTGCCCTCCATGAATTTGTAGGTGAATATGTTGAAGACATTACTGTCTGCATAATAAACCTTCGTTTCATAAAAACCATTGTCGCCTGTTTTGTCTCCATTCTTAAACAAGGTTCTTTCCCTGTAAAGAAATCTTACTGATTCTTCCACTTCAGGAAAATCTTTTTTTAAGGTAGCCGCCAGCGGAAGTTGCGTCACTGTCCAGTTGGTATTCTTGTCCTTCTCCTGGATATAAGAAACGATGCGATAAATACGATCTACTTTTTCATGATACCTGTCGAAACTCAGTTCATCTTTAATATAAAAGATGAGGAACAGGCTGAAAGTGATACCAATGGTAAGGCCGAGCACATTCAGCAGGCTGAACCACTTGTCTTTTTTAAAATTCCGGATGGCGATGAGCAATAGGTTTTTTATCATGGCTGTAAAAATTAAAAAGTTAAAAATTAAAATGGCATATGTAGAAGCGATAGTTTATTTTAACCTAAAAATTAAAAGTAAAAAAAGAAGGTGCTTATAACAGGGGTCTTCATTTTTTCTTTTTAATTTACTCTGTTCTCAAGCTCTTTACCGGGTTGGCCACGGCTGCTTTTATGGCCTGTGAACTTACTGTTACAAATGCAATGATCATTGCAATGATGGCTGCCAGCCCAAACACCCACCAACCAATATTTACCCTGTATGAAAAATCTTCCAGCCATTTGCTCATGGCCCACCATGCCACAGGGAATGCTATGACAGAACCAATGATCACCAGCTTTAAAAAATCCTTAGACAGCATGGATACAATACCTGAAACCGAAGCACCCAATACTTTTCGGATTCCAATTTCTTTAATGCGCTGTTCTGCAGTAAATGCTGCCAGGCCAAACAAACCCAGGCAGGCAACCAGTATTGAAAGAAATGCAAACACACTGAATACGGCACCTACCTGCTGTTCTGTTTTATACATGGCTGCCAATCTTGCGTCTAAAAAATTATAGTCAAGGGGTGTATCAGGAGAAAAGTTTTTCCATTTTGCCTGCAGGGATGCAATGGCCTGGCTTACCTGCCCCGGCTTTACTCTTACAGAAATAAATGATGCCGGCTCAGTGTATGATTTTGATGAATGATGAAACAATGCAAAAGGTGTAACCGCACTGTGTAATGATTGTACATTAAAATCTTTCACAACTGCAATTACTTTAAACCTTGTTTCATCACCGCCTGGATACATGAGGTATTGGCCAACTGGTTCTTTCCATCCAGACTGCCTTGCTGCCGTTTCATTAATGATCACAGAAGCGGAGTCGTTAAATGCTGTAGAAAAATTTCTTCCCTTCAGCAATTGAATATCCATAGTGGGAACAAATGCTTCATCCACCATATAAGAATACATAGACATATCTTTAGCCGGGTTGTTTTCCGTAGCACTTGGCTCAGGGATATAACGGTCGCCAAAGGCGCCAGCAGATGGAACATTGGTGGAGATAGTTGCGTTTAACACGCCATTCATTTTACTCAGTTCATCCCTAAAAGTTTTTTCGGCTGTACCCAACCGTTGGGTATTTGAAATCAGCAAGAGGTTTTCTTTATCCAATCCAAGGTCCTTTTGTTGCGTATACCGGAGCTGGTTAAACACCACGGTGGTACAGATGATGAGACCAACAGAAACAGCAAACTGGAATACCACTAAACCATTCCTGAAGAATATGGTGCCTGCTCCTGTCTTTGACAATTTGCCTTTTAAAACAGCAATGGGTTTAAAGCTGGATAAATACAATGCCGGGTAACTGCCTGCAAGCAACCCTATCAGTATTGCCAATACGATTAATCCCAGCCAGATATAATTGCTGAACAGCAATCCAAAAGAAAGTGTTTTGGCTGCCAGTAGATTAAACCCCGGAAGTGCCAGCACTACAAGCACCAGCGCTATAATGGCCGCAGCAAAACTAAACAGCAATGACTCCACTAAAAACTGGGCAGTTAAATTTCTTTTCAACGAGCCCAGCACTTTTCTTACACCCACTTCCTTTGCACGGTTTACCGAACGGGCGGTGGAGAGGTTCATGAAATTTACACAAGCCAGCAGGATGATAAAGAAAGCCACCGCACCAAAAATATACAGGTTGCGGATACTGCCTAATGCACTGGTATTGGTTTCGATACCTGCAGAATGAAGATGAACATTGGTAAAACGTTTCAATCCAAAATTCCAGTAACCTCCTTTTTTATAAAACTCCTCCATTGGCATACCCACTCTTTCAAAAGCTTTGCCGGCCCTGCGTTTCACCATATCAGGAAACAACGCCACCATTTTATTTACAGCGGCTTCATCAGCAGCCAGTTTGTCACTGAGTGTTACATAAGTATTTGTGTTGAGCCATATCCAGCTCCAGCTAAAATAACTCACTACTTTATAAGTACTCATGGGAACCAAAAAATCAAATTGCAACGTTGACTGGGCTGGAATGTTCTGTAAAATCCCCGTTACTTTCAAGGGCAATTTGCTGTCTCCAAATAATAAAACTTTTCCGATTGCCTGGTCTGTATTAAAATATTTTTCTGCCGTTGCTTTTGTAATTACTATGGTATGTGGCTCATTCAAACAACTGGCCGCATTACCCTGCAGCAATGAAAAATCAAATACCTGTAAAAAATTGGAATCTACCGCCAACACATTTTGCTCAGTGAAATATTTCTTAGTGCTGCTTCTGTCATTGCTGATCAACACATCGCCAGGACTGAAAGTACGGGTGTAAGACTTTACGCCGGGATAATCATTCATGATGGCATCTCCAACTGGTGGCGGAGTATTGTAGGTGTTGAATTGATTACCGCCAAAATCACCAGCCAGGCTTACCTGGAAAATATTATTTCCATTCTTAAGAAACCGGTCGTAACTTAATTCATCTTTTATGTACAATGCTATCAGCAAAGTAGCAGCTATGCCCACCGACAAACCCAACAGGTTAATAGCTGAAAAACTTTTGTTTCGTTTAAAACTTCTTACGGCGATTTTGAAATAGTTTTTAAGCATGGCTTCTATTTTATGTTATGAGCATTTACACATTCCTGAGCACTGTTGTGTCACTCTCTTGTACTGCATACCTGTCTTCAACTTGCAGCAATGGGTTTCACCTATCGCAAATGATATTACGCCCCTTCTGGGCTAGCGGTACAAACCAAAGAACTTCCATATCGTCATTATTTACTTAACCATCAATATTGCTTCACCCGGCAACTCAGCCAATGCATCAAAATCCAGCACTCCATTTTTTCCCTTTTAGAGACGAAGGGATTACTCAGTTCTCAAACTCTTCACCGGGTTAGCCACCGCTGCCCTGATGGCCTGTGTACTTACCGTGAGCAATGCAATCAGCAATACAATGAAACCAGCTACCGCAAATACCCACCAGCCAATGTTTACCCGAAAAGCAAAATCCTGCAGCCATTGATTCATGGCCCACCATGCTACCGGAAATGCTATTACCGCAGCTACCAATACCAGTTTGATAAAATCAATAGATAACATGGAGGTGATATTCACCACGGTGGCACCCAATACCTTTCTAACACCAATTTCTTTAATGCGTTGTTCTGCCATAAAAGTGGCAAGGCCGAATAACCCAAGGCATGCGATCAAAATGGCTATGATAGCAAACGTAAGCCCGAGCTTCCCGGTACGTTGTTCCTCCCGGTACATATCATCAAATGCTTCATCCAGGAACTGGTAACTAAACGACATGCCCGTATCCATTGCCTTCCATTTTTGTTCAATATTTTTCACCAGGCCCTGCACATTCCCTGTATTAATCTTAAAAGCAGTGGCTCCAATCCGGTCTCCAAGCCTGAACAGTAAGGGCGCTACTGTTTGCTTCAATGATTCGTAATGGAAATTTTTTACAACACCTATAATGTTATAAGAGATAACTTTTGTGGTGCCATTTTCGGAATAACTGGTATAGAGTTTTTTTCCTAACGGGTTATTATACCCCAACACCCGGGCAGCAGTTTCATTAATGATAATTGCATTGGAATCGGAACCATATTCTTTTAAAAAATTTCTGCCACTCAATATTTCAATACCAAGTGTTTCAAGGTATTCATAATCTATTTTCCATGTTTGGGCACTCAGGCTGTTCCTGGTATCCATCACTGCCTCTTTGGAAAATGAATCGTCGCTCCTGGATGAATTGGCAACCGGCAGGTACCCTGCAAATGTGGCGCTTTTTACACCAGCCATCCTTGACACTTCATTTTTAAAGGCCGTCGCATTTTTGCCTAATCCGTAAGTATTGTTAATCACCAATACCTGCTCCTTGCTAAAGCCAAGTTTTGTGGTTTGTATAAAATTTAACTGGCGGTAAACTACAATAGTACCAACAATGAGTATGATAGAAGTTGTAAACTGGAATACCACCAGTACATTGCGGAGATTGCTTCTTTTAAAGCCTGCTGTTGTTTTCCCCTTTAATACAGTAATGGGTTTAAAGGAAGAAAGGTAGAATGCCGGATAACTGCCGGCAAGCAGGCCAATTGCAAGTGGAAGCAACAGCAAAGAAATAAAATACAATGGTTTTAACAGGTCGGTAATAGCGAGGCTTTTACCTGAAAGCTCATTAAAGTAAGCCATGCTTACCTGCACGATTCCGGTTGCAATTACCAGTGAGATAAAAGCCATCAACGTTGACTCGGCAAGGAACTGGCCGATAAGCGAACTTCTTTCAGTGCCCAATACCTTTCGGATACCTACCTCCTTTGCACGGCTGGCCGAACGTGCTGTAGAAAGGTTCATGAAATTGATACAGGCCAGCAGCAAAACAAAAAAGGCTACTGCGGAAAAAATATATACATACCCAATACTGCCGTTTACACCCAGCTCCGGAGTCCGGTCTGAATAAAGGTGGATATCGGTAAGTGGCATGAGGGTATACAGCAATGAAGTGCCGCTTTTTTTAAGATCAGCCAGCGATTTTACATTGGTAAACTGCTGTACATAAGAAATTACATACCGGCTGATATATTCATCAAAGTTTTTCTCAAAAGCTTTATAATCGGTTCCCTTTTTCAGCAGCAGGTAGGTTTGAAAATTATGACTGGTAAACTGCCCCCACTTGTAATCCACATTATCCATTGAAAAAATAAACTCAAACCTGAAGTGAGCATTGTGAGGAATATCCTTAATCACTGCCATAACCTTATACAGCGTAGGTTCATCACCGGATGTTTCAATGACTTTGCCAACAGCCTCCACAGTACCAAAATACCTTTTTGCAGCAGATTCGGAAATGACCACCGTATTGGGTTCATTCAGTGCTTTTTTTGTTACGCCGGCTAATGCAGGCAATGTAAATACATCAAAAAAGTGGAATCAGCATGACATACCGCATCTTCCTTAATAAATTCATTCCCCTTTTTTAACAGTTTGGCACCGCTGGAAGCATAGATTCTTGTGTACTCTTCCACCTGCGGATAATCTTTTTTGAGCATTGCACCCATGGGATCCGGAGTGGTGGCCATGTGAAGTTTGTTGCCACCAAAAGCAATATCTGAATTGATCCGGTAGATCCTATCGGCCTTTTCGTTAAACCTGTCGTAACTCAGCTCATCGGCAACAAACAATGCAATTAGAATAAAACAGGCTAGCCCCGAAGCAAGGCCTGCTATATTGATAAGGGAGAAGGTTTTGTTCTTCAACAAATTTCTCCAGGCGATCTTGAAATAGTTTTTTATCATGGCTGGTTGCTTTATTCAGTTCGTAATGATTTTACAGGATTGGCCAATGCCGCTTTAATACTTTGAAAACTTACCGTTAAGCAAACGATGGCCAATGCTGCCAATGCACCCACTACAAACATCCACCAATGGATGGTGATGCGGTAAGCAAAATTCTGCAGCCAGCCATTCATTACTGAAAAAGCAAGCGGCGCAGCAATAACAGCCGCAATAGTTACCAGTATTAAAAAGTTCCTGCTCAGCAGTAATACAATGCTTCCCGTACCAGCACCCAATACTTTTCTTACACCAATCTCTTTTATTCTTTGCCTTGAAAATAAGGTGATCAACCCAAGCATCCCCATGCAGGCGATGAAGATGGTAAGAAAAGCCACATACCTCGCCATGGCCAGAAAATGATCCATCATAGCATACTGCTTATCCACTTTATCAATCATCAACTCATAAGAAAATGCACGCCTTGCAGGTATCCCCTTCATAGCAGTTTCAATGGAAGCCATTACATCTTTTGAATGTCCTTTACTGATGAGTACACTCAGGTAATTATTGTTGACACTTTGCTTTCCACCATACCAATGCAGCAATGGTTCAATATTTTCTGTGAGGCCACGGTAGTTAAAATCTTCTGTCAGCCCTACTACTGTGTACACCTGGTCATTGCTTTTTTGTTTTAATTGTTTTCCAATTGCAGTTGTCCAACCAAAAGCTTTCATCGCAGCTTTGTTGATGATCACATTCCCTCTTTCATTGCTGTCGGGTACATTGTTAAACGCTCTCCCATCAGCCATGGGAATTTCAAATGTGGAGAAATAACCGGCATCAGCTGAAACATGGCGCAGGTTTACTTCTTTGTTACTGGCAACATCATAATAGGTATTAAAGTTATTCCAGTATGCTGTTGGGACCACCGCATTGGTTGAAACCGATTTCACCCTGGTATCATTGCGGAGTGTATTTAATATAGCATCAAAATTTGATTCGGCTGTTTTGGGATCTTTAAAGGCCAGGTCGAGGTTCACCACTGCCACATCATCTTTATTGAAACCCAGCGAAGCAGATTTCATGTGTTTCATCTGGTTGTTTAATATTACAGTAGTGTAGATGAGTAATATTGATAATACAAACTGCAGAGTGATAAAAGCATTTCGGCTGATGCTTTTACGGTTACCCTTTGATAATTTTCCCTTGATAGCATCGGTTACGTTTAATGATGTAAGATGCCAGGCAGGATAGGAAGCTGCAATGATGACAATTAAAAACCCTGTTACTAAAAAAATCAGCAGCAAAGGATAGTCTTTTGCGATGTTCAGTTCCATCTCACCAAACTGGCTGCCAAACATTTGATTCATCTGCGGTATGAGGAGGCAATAAAAAAACAAGAAAGCCAGCAATAGTGAAACAAGAACAATCAATGCATTTTCAATGCAGAACTGCATAATGATGCTTCGTTTGCCACTGCCCATCATTTGTTTAACAGCTACTTCTTTTGCACGGGTGAACATGGTGCCTGCATTCAGGTTAACAAGGTTTACCACGATAATGAGCAGGATAAAAAAAGCAGTACCGATGGAGCCGGAAATAATGGCTTTGCCGATACTGCCCATTGATTCAGCTGGTAATTGTTGAAAGGGCACAACAATAATTTTATCTGATTTTCTTTCAGGATGATAATTCAACTTTACCAGGTGGTTCAGCTGTGCTTCTAATTTATTAACATCAGCGCCCTGTTTTAATTTCAGATAGTTCTCTGCAAAACCATTGTACCAGTTAGCGTTGTCTTTAAAACCGGGTAAATCGCTCAACAACGCTGTAGTGAGCAATACACCAGGCCGGATGCTGTTATTACTGCTGATATGTTTCAACACTGCTTTTACAGTAAGCTGAACCGTATCGTCAGCAGCAATTGTTTTACCCGTGGGATCTCCTTTCCCAAATAATTTTTCTGCTGCTTCCTCAGAAAGCACCACGCTGAATTTATCGTTCAATGCATCTTTTACGCTTCCATACTTTACAGGGAATGAAAACACCCTGAAGAACCCACTGTCTACAAAATAGCAACGATCTTCCTGAATTTCTTTTTCATTGTACTTCAGCCAGGGATTGTACCATGTTTGCATATGTGTACCTGCTTCAATTTGCGGGCAGGTCTTTAATGCTTCGTATAATAGCGGATAGGTAGTTTGTGTGTATTCATTGCCATCCTTTGCTTTTGTTTTCAGGTAGGCCATGCTTGCCTTATCCCTCTGCACATTATCAAAACTGAGAAACTGGTACACCATTACACTCAATACCATCACGCTGGACAAGCCAAGCACCAGGCCCAGCAGGTTAATGGCTGTGAAGGTTTTATTCTTCCAGAGACTCCGTATTGCGGTTTTGATATGATGACGAAACATAAATAAACCTCCATCTCCCGTGGGAGCATATTTCTGGCATCATGAACAATTACTGTATTGTTCAATTACCGGGTTAAAACAAATTTCAGAATGACTGCCTGAGCTTTCAGGCCAAGGACGGATTAAAAACGGCTATACTTTATTCCTGGTTGTACGATCTTATGTAAGTGAGCTTAAAATATTTTCTGTTACAGTTTGTCCATCGAGCATGCGGATAATACGATGACTGTACCTTGCATCATGTTCACTATGCGTTACCATTATCACCGTGGTACCTTGTTCATTCAGTTCGGTTAACAGTTGCATTACGTCGTTACCGTTACTGCTATCCAGGTTACCCGTCGGTTCATCCGCTAAAATTAGTTTTGGTTTATTTACCACGGCCCTGGCTACGGCTACACGTTGCTGTTGTCCACCACTTAACTGTTGGGGATAGTGATTACGGCGGTGCATAATCTGCATTTTATCCAGCACTTCTTCCACCCGTTTCTTCCTGTCGGCAGCTTTTACGCCGGTATATATCAATGGGAGTTCCACATTTTCAAATACGGTTAATTCATCGATGAGGTTAAAACTCTGGAACACAAATCCAATATTATGTTTTCGCAGGTCAGCCCTTTTACGTTCGTTGAATTTGGATACATCTGTACCATTAAAAACAAAACTACCGGCATCCAGGTCATCCAGCAATCCGAGTATATTGAGCAAAGTACTTTTGCCGCAACCCGATGGGCCCATGATGGCTACAAATTCTCCTTCTTTAATATGAATAGAAAGTTTGCTTAAGGCAGCGGTTTCTACTTCTTCGGTGCGGTAGGTTTTTCCTAAATTGTTGATCTTTATCATAACAGTAACTTGATGGTGGTTTATAATGGCTTGGTTTTTAATAGCGGAACATGTAATTACCCGGAGCTAATGCAAAAGGATACTCTTCGTTTTCTCTTTCTGCAGTTACTGTTTTTTCAGCCCCCTGCAAAACACATTCAAGCTGCTGAATGCATTTTATTTTACAGCTGGCTTTTGCTGCAACCTTGTTGTTCTTGGAAGAACTGAAGAGGCTCATCATTAAGAACAGCAGCAGTAGTTGTGTGGTTTTCGATTTCATAATAAAGTTTTTTATGGCTTAAAAATTTGTTTAGTCATTCAATAAGACGGAGCTAAATAACTCTATTGACCTTTCTTCAACACTAACTCCTGTATAGTTCCATAGTTTTCATAACTGCTGGTAATTACTTTATCCCCAGGTTTTAAACCCTGCATTACCTCGTAATAGTCAGGATTCTGGCTGCCTAATTGTATATCTATTTTATAAGCAACCGTTCCGTTTTCATTTACTTTAAAGATCCAGTTACCACCAGTTTGCTGATAAAACCCTCCTTTAGCAAGCAACAACGCCCTTCTTTCATCACTCAGTGCAAGCCTTATCTGCAGTGTTTGTCCACGGCGTATGCTTGAAGGAATGGAATCATCAAACTGCATATCCACCTGGAACCTGCCTGCAGTTACCTGTGTGTATACTTTCTTAATGGAAAGACTGTAATTTTTTCCTGCAATCAAAGCATCCCCTTTCAATCCATTGAACACTCTCGAAATGTAGTGTTCATCTACATCTACTCTTACCTTAAACCCGCTTGTCACATCTATCTGCCCAAGTCTTTCACCCTTATTTTTATTTTGACCGATCTCAGCATCCAGTGAAGTAAGTTGCCCATCAACAGGAGCCCTTACGATCAGGTCGCCCACTTTCTTCTGCATCAATGCCAGTGTTTTTTTCATCTGGCCATATGATTCTCCCATCTGGTCTACCTGCTGCTTCATAGAAACCGCATCGGTTTTCATGATTGCCTCGGTCAGTTTTTTTCTGCGTACCTGGTACTCATATAAATTCTGACTGCTTTGAAATTCCTGCAGTCCAATTGCCTTCTTTTCGTACAACTTCTTGTTAACATTGAATAAGCGCTCAGCTTCTTTTAGTGCATTGTCCACATCTGCGTCCTGGTTCTGGCGGTTAATGGAGTTTTGTTCAGAGTTATTCTTGCTGATCTGCATCTGCGTAAGTACATTAAACACCTGGGTTTCCTGGTTGGCCAGTTGCAGTTCAAGATCTGTATTGCTTAAGCGTAAAATGGGTTGATCTTTTTTCATGATGGCCCCATCTTCTACAAATTTCTCTTCTACCCTGCCACCTTCCATAGCATCTAAATAAATAGTAGTAACAGGAAGCACCACGCCATTCACGGGAATGAATTCCTGAAAGGGTCCTTCTTTGATCTCACTGATAGTGATCCGATCTGATTCAACGTTCAGTTTTGATTTGCCTGATGTTAAGTAAACACTTGCGCCTATCAACAGCAATACCGCGGCGATGCCGGTGATCATTAAGATCTTTTTCCTGTTCCAGTATTTTTTTTCTATTACCCTATCCATGATTATTTCCTTTGTATGATTTTAAAACGGTTTGCTGCTGTTACCATACCTGTCCATTTAAGACAAAGCTGTGCCAAAGTTATAAATAAATGATATTCAATCATTTAGACAAGTTTTTCCAATGAAACTGTACGCTATTGATACAAAAACTGTACGCTTTTGATACAGTTTATAATTTACTCCACAAATAATGAGTGATCTTGTCATTTTACTGCACTTTATCAGCGATTCCTTCTTTGTAAAAAACTTCTTTTATTCCGCTGGATGTTCCATAGATCAGCAGCACTGAATATTTTATTGCTGCTGGTTTTAAAGCCTGATGCCAGCACTTCACTGACAGCTGCAGTTAATGTTTTCAATTCTTCCTTACCCAATTGGAGAAATAAAGAGGTGTTTTGATGTCTCATGGTTATAAATTTTTAGTTGTTACTGTTTTTGTTGACACCTATAGCATAAGCAACAATGTGCCAGAAAAATTTAAACTGATTTTCAATGCTTTATAGAAATATTTGACCCTGGCCTGTACGCTTATGATACAGCGTATATCCTATTTTGATACAGTCTATTACGAAATCTGTTTCCCCCTTCACTTCTACTACAAAAACATTAGTTGCAAATAATACCAAATGAAAAGCAGCAGGCAGGCATAGCCGGTTGATACTTCCATATAAATCAATAAAATTTCCATTAAATAAAAAGCAATTCCACAATACGGAATGATCTGTCATTTTCAATTTTACAAGTAATTGTAAATGAGATAGTTATTTATTGGCACAACTTGGGTAATACTATATACAACAACACAAAATCTAAAACCTAAGAAAATGAAAAAAGTAACTACCACCATCATCGCCCTCATCAGCATCGCTACTTCAGTTATCGCTAACAACTCAACCACTGTTTTAGCCGGTTCAACAGACAACAACAATGTAGTACTTAACTTTTCTGCTTCTAATAACAGCCGCTTTGAAATTGAGCGTTCATTTTACAGTAACAACTTTACTACCATCGCTACCCTGCAATCTGCATTTGTAAGCAACTTCAGGATCAATGACAATGCTGCTGAATTAGCAGGAAGGAAAATTGCTTACTACCGTGTAAAACAAATTGCTGCTGACGGAACTGTTACTTACAGCAACACAACTGTGGTTAACTTAGAAGGTACTCCAACTGCTACTGTTACAAAAAACACCAACATCAACTTTACTGCTGCACAAAATGGTAACGCTGTAATCAAAGTAATGAGCACTACAGGTAAAACAGTGATCGTAAATAGCAACACTGCAACAAGGGGTAACAACACCGTAGCAATAGCAACAACTGATTTGTCAAAAGGAATTTATACTGCGGTAGTTTCTGTAAATGGTGTAGTAGTAGCTACTCAAAAAGTAATTGCTGAATAATCAACAGATAATAACTACTCAATCGCAAAAAGCAGCCTGTAACCAGGCTGCTTTTTTGTATTTTTTTCAGGGTGATTTATTCTGGCCAGTTGCAGTAGTGGCTTTGCTTAATCCTATCCAGGCCTGCCTTATCACAATAATATTACAAAAAACTCCGTTTTATCCTTGGTTTTTAATGCAATAATTGCGTTAAGATCTGAATATCCAATCCAATGCATACAAAACAAAATAAATATTTGTACGGCAGTTTTTTGTTTGTACTTATCGCAGTTTTCAGCATTGCTGTGTCTGCTGCTAAAGCCGCACCGCCAGTACTGGATGGCGTTTTACTGGATAAACAATCTCTCCATTTTTCCGGCGACCATAGTAATGATCATTCTTCATTTTTTGCGGATTATGTAAGGCATTTTAAAAGTGCTTTTGGTAAACATGAAATTGTAGCCAGGGAACAAACCAGCTATATCCATACTGAAAATGGCGGAATCATTACCAGCGATACCTGGGCTAAACAAAAAAAAATAAATAAAAATCCAATTCTTTACCTGCTGAGAAAACAGGTTAACCGACCAGAATGGCAAAACTGATAAAACCATGAAATCTACTTTAGTTTATCTATTGAAAGCTGATAAGGCAATATCCAGGATATTGCTTTTCGCCGTTTACTGCATAATGCTTGTAAGCAGTCCGGCTATTGGGCAAACAGTCACCAAACAATTTTACTTATCCGATCCTTCACAGGCATTGGACAGGGTAGATCCGGTGGCTACTGCAGATGCAACAATTGCCCAAACTGCAGCGTTGACTCCAACATCTCAATACCTGTATGCCTTTCGGGGTGCTGCAAGAACTGACTTCTGGAGGTACAGCATCGCTTCAAATGCCTGGACCGCCATGGCATCCACCCCCGGTACAGTTTCAAGAGGAGCAGCACTTGCAACCAACGGAACATACATTTACGCACTGCGTGGAAATACAACTGATTTCTGGAGGTATGACCCTGCCACCAACGGTTGGTCAGTAATGGCATCCGCACCATCGTCAGTTTCTTATGGTGCAGCCCTTGTACATGTTAATGGAATAATCTATGCATTGCAGGGGGGTAACAACAATACCTTTTGGAAATATACCATTGCCACCAATACCTGGTCGGTAGTAGCTACTACTTCTGCCAATGTTGGATGGGGTGGCTCATTAACCACCAATGGCACCGATGTATTTGCATTGAGAGGTGCCGGCACCAATGCTTTTTGGAAGTATACTGTTGCAACCAACACATGGTCTGCCCTGGCAAGTTTGCCAGCAGCTGCAGACGGAGGTGGTTCGTTAAGTTTTGATGGAAATGCTATTTATGCATTGCGTGGGGCTACTACCAATAATTTTTACAAATACAATGTAAGCACCAACACCTGGTCAACCCTTGCCAATACACCCAATACGATATACAGAGGCGGTGCACTTGCATCAAATGACCCTACCAGTTATGCATTAAGGGGTAGTGCATCAAATAGTTTTTATGCTTTTAATGGTACTTCATGGTCTTCATTGGCCAATACCCCATCCAATGTTGACTCAGGTGGAGCAGTTATTAAATTGGGCATAACAGGAAAAACCACCAGTTTTACGAAATCCCCTGCATTTTGCAGTGCCTTCACAATAAAAGCCGGCACTGTTACTGTAAACAACTATATCAGTATTGTGTATGGAACAATGCCGGCTAACCCGGCGATAACTGCCACTTTAAGATATGGAGCAACAAATGTTATTACGCTTTCCAATCCTGTATACAATAGCGCCACTGGACTTTTAACATGGACAGGTACTTTAGCTGCTGACGTAACCGTGCCTGCTGCACAGGCGCTGGTGCTTGATATTACAACCAATCAACCGAATGTATCATTCATGATACAGTACGACAGCCAGACCAAGCCATCCAAAATTGATCTGCAAACATCAACCAATGTAAATATTACTTCAGTAAATGTTTATAATGCTGCTTATCCTTTAGGCAGTATTGTTACAAACGTATTGGGTGGAGCCACAAGGTACATCCGCACAACAGTAACCAACCCAACCGGCAATGCTGATATTACCGGGGTGGATGTAACAGTTACGCCACCCGGCACAACAACTGCTTCCACGCAGGTTGCCGCTTCAGGATGTACAAAAGTTTATGAAAGTGTTTGGGCCGTTCCGAACGGACAACCGTCCTTTACCATCAGCGCCACTGCCAAAGATGGATATGAAAATACCATTACCCATTCAAGGAACATTACTGTTGCCGGCTGTTCCAGTTGTCCACCTTCTGCCAACCTGGATATTGCAACCGGCAATGGTGGAGAACCACTGGATATTGATGTACTGGCAAACGATACTGATCCAAATAATGATATCGACCCGGCATCATTAACCGTAACCGTTCAGCCAAAGAATGGCGATGTAATCATTGATAATAATAAGATTACCTATCTGCCGAACGGTACTTTCCAGGGAAATGATACCCTTACGTATGAAATTTGTGATAATTCATTACCAACGCCACTTTGCTCCAGCACACAGGTAATCATTACCATATTACCGGTGGCATTTAATACCTGTGCTGATGCAACCCAGCCCAAGACATATTATATACCTTATGCTGAAGATGCAGCACAGGTAGCATTGGTAAAATCCGGAAGTGTTTCATTACCTACCACCAACATACGCACCATCATCAGCATAAAAGTTTCTTATCCTGGTATGACGCTGGTATGGGATCATTGGGAAGATGGATATGAAGCAAACATTGTTAACCCAACGCAATCTTCAACACAGGTTTGGGGCGATGGCAATCTTTACAATGGTATTGCCCCGGGATATCCAACTGATATCATTCCCCCGGGTGCCAGCATTGTGCTCGACAATACAATGCCTACTCCAAGGGTAGCGTCAAACCTGTTTTTTGATGGTAAAGACAAATTGTATACAACCGGCCAGGTATCTGTAACCCAGGTTTGTGGTGAACCATCAACCATTGCAGTTCAGTGTATGAAAACCAATGTAACTTCTTTCCCTAATGAATATGGTAAGCAGTTTACTTTGCCGGTTGGTCAAGACCTCCCTAGCCGTGATTTCCAGTACACAGCTCTTTTCATAAGGGCTTCAAGTAACAATACTGCCATCCAGATAGACAGGGATAATGATGGCGATTTTGAAACCAATTTTACACTTAACGAAGGACAGGTAATGAGGGTAGATGATGCAACAGCGCCAGCAGGAGTAAAAATTAAAGCAGGCTCCGTTATTACCAGTGATAAACCTATTGGCGTAGATGCACATTTTGCCGGAGTTGATAATTTTTCTTCAAGAGAAATACCTGTTTTCCCGGCTACCTGGTATTCCAATACCTATTATACACCGGTTCCAACAACCGGGCCCGGCACTGCGCCACATGATACTGCAGTAGTTATGTTATACAATAGTTTGAACAGGGATATCAATATCAACTGGACATCAGGCACACCTTCCAGCGGCACCATTTTGTTAAGGGCAAATTCTTCTGAAAGATTTGCAATGCCACTTTCATCATCTGTAGCTTATAAGTTTGTTAATCCAACCAAAGAGTCATTTGTTGCACTTGAAATTGTTGACTCCTACACGCCCGGTGGAGGTGGAAACGATGGTTCAACAAGAGATTGGGCTTTTAACTTAATATCAGAAGCAAGGCTTACCGATTTTGCAAGTATTGCCTGGGGGCCCGGTTCCACCGATATGACCAGGAACGATAACCCCATTTGGGTTACCCCAAGTGCCAATACCACGGTATATGTAAAGTATGACGGGGATGTATTGAACGGGGTAAACATAAGCCCCTGCGGCTTAAAATATGATGTTGCCATCCCGGTAAATTATCTCAACCATATCAGGATAAAAGATGCATCGGATAATAATCAGAGTGGTACAGCTGTATATACCTGCAATGGCGCTAAAATTGCCGCTGTGTATGGTGAAGACCCTGAAACTGCATTGACTGCAAACCCAAGCTGGGATGTGGGCAGCACCATTCAGCCTTTCTGTAAAGAAAAACTGCTGATAGCAAACGACGATTATGCCGTAACAATGATCAATACACCTGTAACAATTAATGTTATAAAAAATGATGCAGGCTTTTTGTCAATCATCGATCCGGCTACTGTAAGCACTGCCGGCCTGGAAGTAGTACCACAACATGGCACCATTAAGATCAACAGGGACGGAAGCATTGTGTATATACCCAACCCTGGTTTTAGCGGACAGGATACATTCCAGTACACGGTATGCTCAACCCCATTCCCTGTAGTATGTGCTACAGCAACTGTTTACATCAACATCAGCGGATGCCCTTCTCCTTCCGGTATGAATATCATCAGCGGACAGGTATTCCTGGATAAAAACCAGGATGGCGTAAAGAATGACGGCGGTACGGGATTATCCCCTGCAAAAATTTACCTGTATATTGACGGCAATTGCAATAATAGCATTAACACCAACGAATTGGTTGATTCTGCCAACGTAGATATCAATGGCTATTACCAGTTTATTAAAGCACCTGAAAAAATAGTTGCTGATAATTTTGGCCTGCCAGGTGGCGGAAACAGTTGTGCCTCAGGGTCCGACGGTACCGCTCTGTGGAAAAATGACTGGAAGGATGCAGCCGACCCTTCCAGCGGATTTTGCGTTTCACCGGCACAGTCAGCAGCCAATACGGATGTGGAAATTGTTCAGGACAGTACCTTTGGTTATGCCCTCAGGCTGGATGATGTCAGCAGGTCTGCAACAAGGGAATTTAACCTGGAATTTGCTACCAAAGCATTCCTTAATTTCTCTTACCGCAAGGCAACCACCTCATTAACAACGGGGGAAAATATTTTTGTTCAGTTGTCAAATGATGGCTCCACCTTTAATACCATTTATACCATCTCCGGTAACGGCACCTATAATGCCAGCTATGTTGATATAGCAAATATTCCCATTACTGTAGCTACTTATAATTCCAGCAACAAAACATTTATACGTTTTGCTACCAGCAGTAATGTAGATGAAGGTGATCTTGTATTCATTGATAATGTTTCACTCAAATTTTTGCAGTACGATCAATGTTACCTGATAGGTGTTTCTCCAACTTCATTACCGGCCAATGTTTCATTAACTACATCAGCCACGCAGGCTTTTAAATTCAATACTTCCGGCACTTGTGCCAACAGCATCGACTTTGGTCTAAAAAGGATCAGCACTTACTCAGTAAATGATGAGAACAGTACCTGGAAGGATGTAAATGTAAGCGGTGTAGTAAAGATCAACGACTTTGACCAGGAAGGCAATGCACAAACATTCGGCAGTTTTCTTAACCCGTTGACAAAAGCTACCATTGCAAGTGGTACCAGCATTGGGGGTACTGATAAAACAGGGGCCGCAGTTGTCAATGCCGGTGCTATCAGTTTTGATGCAACCGGTAAATATAGTTTTGATCCTTCACCCACATTTACCGGAACAGTAAACATACCCTACAGGACATGTGATAATGGAAGCCCGGCTGCATGCGATACAGCGTACTTGGCCATTACGGTAGATCCATTGCCAGCCACAGGAACTTCAGTGATTGCAAACAATGATGAAGATATCAGTTATGGCACTGCCATTTCCAATAATTTATTTGCAAACGACAGGGATCCAAAAAATTATTCGTTTACGCTTACACTATTCAGTTATGATACCAATGGCGATGGAATTCCTGATATTACCACCATGCCGGGTACTGCTACCATTGCAGGTGTAGATATTTACAATAGGCCAGTTGCCAATGCAGGCAGCCTCATCATCAATGCAAACGGCGCCTACACGTTTACGCCTGTTGCAGGTTTTGCTGGAAGTGCAGATGCTGCTTATGTTATATCCAATACAGCTGGTGCAGTTGCATCTGCAAACCTGCACATCGATGTATTAAGCGATATCAATGGAACACAAAATGATCCTCCATTTGCCGGTGATGATTTTGCCTTCACCACCGTCAACCAGCCGGTAGCGGGTTCCTTTATCAGTAATGACCGTGACGCTAATAACGATACGCTTTCATTCAATGGAACAACCTTGTCAACGGCTACAATGGCCAATGCAATTGGTGCTCCGGTAGCTACCGCACAAGGGGGTACTGTTCAGTTCTATTCAAATGGAACTTATACTTACACTCCACCTGCAGGTTACATGGGGCCAGACTTTGTAACGTATACTATCTGCGATGTAACAACAACCGCACCGCAGCCTTTATGTGGCAATGCCATTATACATTTCCTTATCGCACCCGGTATCAATATCAGTGGTAAAGTTTGGGACGATGGAAATGGAAACATTATACCCGAAACAAGTTTTGAAAATACTACAAACGGCGGAGGCTTATTGTATGTAAACCTGGTGGATGCATTGGGATATGTAGTGGCATCAGTACCGGTAGCCAGCAATGGTACTTACAGCTTTAATAATGCAGCGCCGGGCATGAGCTATTCAATTGTATTGTCAACCAACCAGGGCGTGTCACGCTCTGCAGCCCCGGCAGCATCGTTGCCGGATGGATGGGCTAATACTGGTGAAACAAGAAATGGCACCATTGATTATGGCGCACCTGGTGTGATTGATAGCAGGGCCTTTGGTTATACCAGTGTGGTAAACCTTGACTTTGGTATTGAGCAATTACCGAGTTCAGTTCCTTTCTGTGTTAACATCCCTCAACCTTTTGTTGGGCAGTTTATCACACTGGATGGTGCAGCCAACGCTTCCGGTGGTACCAATCCTCCGGTACTCAGCGGCAAAGACCTCGAAGATTGCCCTGCCGGTTGTACATTATCTGTTCGTTCTGTGATCATTGATGCGGTACCAACCAATGCCGATTTATATTACAATGGCGTATTGGTAACATCCGGCCAGCTTATTACCAATTTTAATCCAGCATTGTTGCAGGTGCAGTTTACTGCTGTAACCATCGGCTCCAACATGACGCAGTTCTACTACTCATTTGTAGATTCTGCAGGAAAGAAAGACCCGGCTACCGCCATCTATTCATTGAACTGGTTAATATTATTACCTGCAAAAGGCCTGGAATTGACCGCTATCAAAGCAGGCAACAATGTATCACTCAACTGGAAAACCATCAGTGAGATTAACTCGGATTATTTTGAAATAGAGCGGAGTACCGATGGAAGAAACTATGTAAAAGTTGGCAGCAATATAAAAGCAGCCGGTAACAGTGATGCAGAAAAGCAATACCAAACCACCGATGACATCAGCAACCTGCAAACGCCACTTGTTTACTACAGGGTGAACCTGACAGACAGGAGTAATAAGCATGCATACAGCAATGTGGCAACAGTAAAATTACCCGAAAACGGAGCAGTTATCAAAGTCGTTCCCAATCCATTCATCTCAGAAATTACGATTACCGTATCAGTTGAACAAAACAGTTCATTTGGTATCAGGATGATGGACATGAGCGGCCGGACCATTTCAAGCAACACACAAAAAATAACGAGAGAAATGCCTGTGGTAACACTAAGAAACCTCAACAACTTAACAAGAGGTGTTTACCTGGTGGAAATTACAGACATCGAATCTGGTAAAAAGCGTGTGTTCAAAGTAGAAAAAGCCAATTGATAACAGCAGCAGTTTGCTGAGATCGGTATAAATGAAACCAATAACCAACGAAAACGTACAAAGGATGAAGAAAAAACTTTTATTGATATGTGGTGGCTGCTTTATGGCAATGCACATTTTTTCGCAATCATTATTTACGTACGGCACCAATGAAGTAAGCAAAGAAGAATTCATCAGGGCCTTCAATAAAAACAGCAGCCAACTGGAGAATAAAGAGCAGTCATTAAAGGAATACCTGCAACTCTATTCCATATTTAAACTGAAAGTGGCTGCTGCCAAAGAATCTAAATTAGATACAGCAGATCAGCTAAGATACGATATGATGAATTTTCGTATCAGGCTGGAAAATGATTTTATGCCCGACACCAGGGAAGTATTGGTAAAAACGGGCTATAAAAAAAATCCCGCTGTTGCCGATGAAATGCTGTACCTGTATGCAGACAGTGCCGCCTATTCAAAACAAAAACAACAATATCCAATCGCCAAAGAAGTAATCTTTTCGCTCGGCAACACTTCTGTAAAAGCAAGCGAATGGTTCAATTTTGCAAAAAACTATAAGCTGAACAAAGACCTGTACAAAGGTGAAAGCAATGGTGAACTGCTGGAAAAATTCATCCATACCACCGCCATCACTTATTTCCGTAAACATCTTGAAGAGTACAGTCCTGAGTTCAAATACCAGTTGCAGGAATTTAAAGAGGGTAATTTGTTTTTTGAAATCATGGGTAAAAAAGTTTGGAACAGGTCTTCCAACGACCTTACAGCTTTAAAACAATATTATGAAGCCAATAAAGAACATTTTGCCTGGGGTGAAAGTGCTGAAGTGATATTAGTGAATGCTAAAAGCTATGCATACGCTGAGTATGCATTGGAAAGCATAAAGAATGGAATGGACTGGAAAAATATTGCTGCAGAAAGCGAAGGCATGATACAGGGAGATTCATCCAGGTATGAATTAAGCCAATTGCCGATTAAACCGGGCACCCAACTGGTGGAAGGAGCAATCCTTGAAATTATAAAAAACAATGCTGACAACAGTGCCAGTTTTGTAAAGATCATTAAAGTGTATCCAGCAAAACTTCCACGCAGCTTTGAGGAAGCAAAAAGCCTCGTGATCAATGAATACCAACAACAACTGGAAGATAACTGGATGAAAGAACTGGTAGCCAGGTATCCCGTTAAAGTAAACAATGCCGTATTTCAATCTTTATTAAAATAACTGACCTTTCGTGAATTATCAGGCTGCCACAAAAGGGCAGCCTTTTTTTTTATCATGATCAAAAAAAAATAAAATATGGTAACATTGTACTGGCAAATCAAAATAGTACAATCATACACGCCTTTATAAAAAAAAAGCCATGAATTTAAAAAACGCAAGTGTATTGGTGGTCGATGATGACACCGATGTGCTGACAGCGGTAAAAATGTTACTGAAAACAGAAGTAAAGGATATCACTACAGAAAAAAACCCGGAGAATATCCGCTCCTTGTTTGCAGAGAAAAAGTTTGACCTGATGTTGCTGGATATGAATTTCAACAGCAGCATCAATACAGGTAACGAAGGCATTTTCTGGCTAAAGAAAGTGAAGGAGATGAATAAAGAAATGGCGGTGATCATGATCACCGCTTATGGAGATATTGATCTTGCAGTACGTTCCCTCAAGGAAGGTGCTACTGATTTTATTGTAAAACCCTGGCACAACGAACGGCTGGTGAGCACTATTACCGAAATACTGAAAAAGAAATCGGGCAGTACTACCACAGCATTGCACAAAGCTTCGGGAGATTCTGTTATCGGCACTCAATTGCTGGGCAGCAGCGAAGTAATGCAGGATATTTTTTACAAAATTGAAAAGATAGGGCCAACTGATGCCAATGTACTGATATTGGGCGAAAATGGAACCGGCAAAGAATTGGTGGCGCAGGCCATTCATCAAAAATCTGTCAGAGCTAACAATACATTTGTAAAAGTGGATGTGGGTGCATTAACTGATTCATTGTTTGAAAGCGAATTGTTTGGCCATAAAAAAGGAGCATTTACAGATGCAAGAGAAGACAGGGCCGGTCGCTTTGAAGCTGCCAATGGCGGCACATTGTTTTTAGATGAGATTGGCAACATCAGCTTGCAACAACAGGCCAAGTTGCTAACGGTGCTGCAAAACCGGAAAATAATAAGGTTGGGCAGCAATGAACTGGTACCGGTTGATATTCGCCTGGTATGCGCCACCAACCTACCCCTGAGCGAGCTGGCCAATGAAAGTAAATTCCGAAAAGACCTGGTGTACAGGATCAATACAGTAGAAATAACATTGCCGCCATTGAGAAAAAGAAAAGACGATATTATTATGCTGGCGAAACATTACGCAAAAGTGTATGCTGATAAATATATAAAACCAGTACCTGAATTTGATGCAGCCTGCAGGGAAAAATTACTTCTGTATCATTTTCCGGGCAACGTAAGGGAGCTGCAGTATTGTATTGAAAGGGCAGTGATTATGTCAGAAGGGGAAGAGCTAAAAGCAAGCGACATCATTTTCTCTCCCCTTGAAACCGTAAGAACAACCAGTGATGAAGAAGGCGACCTGAAGCTGAGTAATCTTGAGAAAAACACCATATTAAAAGTGATAGAAAAACACAATGGCAATATTTCAAGGGCAGCAAAAGAACTGGGCATTACAAGAACAGCATTATACAGAAGATTGAGTAAATACGAGATATGAGTTTCACATTACGAAACAAAGAATACGGCGAAACAGGTTTTTCTGCATTGCATTTTATTTCATTTAATCTATGTAAAATTTACAAAGCACTTAGATATAAAATCCGTTTTGTACTTTGTTGCTTTTATGAAATAACGTATGAGATTTAAAAGATTTGAATGGGCGCTTTCCCTAAGGATAGTTCTGCTGCTTTCGGTATTGAGCGGCGTGGCGTTTTTATTTACTCACAACCTTCCTTCCATTGGGGTGCTTAGCTGTGGCATTATCATATTCCAGGTAATTGACCTTTTTAAGTTTACCAATAAAAGCAATGAAGAACTTCAGCAATTTGTGGAGTCTGTTCACTACAGGGATTTTTCCCGCCGCTTTGATGAAAAAAATGCACCTACCTCCTTACAGCCGATGCGTAAAGGTTTTAACGAAATCAACACCACTTTTAAAAGCATCACCAAAGAAAAGGAAACGCAGTATGTTTACCTGCAAAAGATACTGGAACTGGTGGACACCGGCATTCTTTCTTATGAGCATGCCACAGGGGATGTAATGTGGATGAATGAAGCATTGAAACAAATGCTGCAGGTGCCTTATATAAAGAACCTGCAGGCATTACAACGTAGGAGTGAACTGATGTATGACGAGATTGTGTCGGTAGTACCGGGTGATAAAAAAGTTGTGACACTGAAAGGCGATAAATCATCCATCAAAGTTTTGCTGAGTGCCACTGCCTTTCAAACAGACAACAAAAAATACAAGCTGATCGCATTCCAGAATATCAACGAAGCATTGGAAGAAACAGAATCAAAAGCGTGGCAGAAATTACTGAATGTAATGACGCATGAGATCATGAATTCTGTGGCACCGATCTCTTCTCTTGCCGACACTTTAAAAAACCGGCTGCAGGCTGCCGTTACCGACCTTGAAAAAACCGGCCCCATTGATGATCTTGAAATAGGCATAGAAACCATTAAGCGGAGAAGCGAAGGCCTGCTGAAATTTGCAGAAACCTACCGCAACCTGAATAAGATTACCAAACTTACCCTGGAAAAAGTATACGTGAGGGACCTGTTTGAAACGCTCCATCATTTAATGGAGCCAACCCTGGAGAAAAAGAACATTGAACTCGAGATCATTTTAAAAGACCCCGACCTTATGCTGCAGGCAGATGTGAACCTGTTGGAGCAGGTGCTCATAAATTTGGTGATCAACGCAGCAGAAGCCGTAAAAGACAGGCCCGAGCCAAGGATTTTATTATCGGCCTACATTACACCCAATAATAAAGTGGTGGTGAAAATTGCCGACAATGGTGTGGGCATGCCGGAAGAATTAGTTGAAAAAATATTCATTCCTTTCTTTAGTACCCGTAAAACGGGCAGCGGCATCGGGCTCAGCCTTTGCAAACAAATTATGCTGCTGCACAAAGGAACCATACAGGTGCAGAGCAAAGAAGGCGAGGGTACTGCGTTTTTATTACAATTCTGATTGCTTCTAAAAAAAGAGAGCTAACTATGGTTGAGTCTCTTTCCGGGTGCAACGGGATGTACAATTACAGAACTACTTGATACATGATTTGGCAAGACTTGCGGATTTTATGACAGCATAAGGTTTTCATAGGTTGCTTTTTGTTAACTATAAAGAATTTATAACTTAAAGTAAAGGCAAATTAAAATTGATAGAAGTTATTTAAACTTTATTCAGTCCATTAAACAGCAGATTGTACAAAGTCGCTATACTGCCGCAAGGCTGACTAACCTGTAGCAACTGATGCTATATTTTAAGACTGCGGGATGATTTCGGAGAAACTAAAGGCTGAAAAATGGGGAGCCAGAACGCTTGAACAAATTTCGGCAGACCTGCAAATAGAACTACCGGGGTTAAAGGGTTTTTCGCCAGGCAATCTCAAAAAAATAAGGCTGTTTGCTGAGGCATTTGCTTTTCAGTATGCTTCTAAACTCAACATTTTACAAACCAATTTTTACCATGAAATTTTCCATTTTAATTTATTTTATACTTGCAACATCTATTTCAATTGCTCAAAATAATCTTCCCGTCATTATGGCAACTTCAGGCAAAGTAGCCATCCGGGATGGGAGTTTCTACGATAATAATGCCTGGTCTCTATCTCCTCGAACAAAACCCGATATCTTCATCTGTGACAGAACCAGGAAAACAAAATGGGTTGTTTTTTATACAGACATTGACTCAATAAAAGTAAAGGTAAAGCCCGGTACTGTATTTAATTTCATTATACTGCTCAATGGTAAAGATTCTTGCTACACACAAATAAGAAGTGCCATTTCGGGTGAAAACAAACTGACTAGTAATGTAAACAAAAGTGATACCATTCACTTTACACTAACACCCTATAATGCTGTGCATGTAAAATCAATTCTCAATGAAAGAGACACGTTAAATTTACATTTTGATATTGGCTCTTTTGACTTTAGGTTAACTAAAGACGCAATTCTTAAAAAAACAAAATTATTGTCTGGTCAACCAGATGCCTTAACCGGCAAAGCCAACCCAGAGTTTAATAATTTAGAGAAAGTATTTAAAATCCAGATTGGGGATTTAATCTTTACTAATCCGGAGGTAGTGCCTACTGGATTTACGGCTCATGGAATGGATGGAAGATTTGGTTGGAATATTTTTGAAGGCAGGGTAGTTGAAATAGATTATGATAAAAACCTTTTGATTATACATACAAAACTGCCAAAAAAGTTAAATGCGTATGTCAAATCAAAAATAGAGTTTACTCATTCATTTGTTTGCATAAAAGGTACCTTTGTAATTAACAACAAAAAATACATTGGTAATTTCTTACTTGATAGCGGCTCTGACCAGGCAATAATGCTGGATAGTTTGTGGGCAAGCAAACAAAATTTCCCTAAAGATTTAAAATTACTAAAATCGTCAAAGCTTAAAGATCCAAGGGGGGTATTGTATGAAACCAGGATCGTAGTATCCCCATTATTAAAAATTAATGGTTTTGAGCTTACAAACATCCCAACCTATCTCTTAGGAAATAATAATCCGGTTGGATTTGAAATTAATTATCTGGGCAATGATTTATTAAAACGATTCAACACCATTCTAGACTTTAGAAATGACTATATCTATTTAAAATCAAATTCATTAATGAGTTTGCCTTACAGGAACGCAGGCATCTTCTAATATATCACAACCACCTTCTGTTGTAACCGGTGTATCAAACATTTGTTGGTTGCAGGCTTATTTGTCAAGAATCGTCGGATATATGTTATCACCCATGTAATTTGTCAAAGGCGTTTGCAATTGCCCCTGGATACGCATTATATAAATTTGAGATGCAATATTTGGATTTCTATTAGATGAAAAGAGTATGTAAGTGCCGTCTTTAGTCCAAATTGGATTTTCGTCTCTTAAAGGGGTGTCCGTTAGTCTTTGATTTCCTGTTCCGTTTGAATTAATTACGAAAATATCAGGACTCCCATTTTCATAGGAAACATAAGCTAATTTGTCGCCACTAGGAGACCAAGATGGGTTGCAGTTTCCGTTTGGCGGTATTCCAGGGTAGGTACATGATGATACTGTAAATGTTAGCTGCTTTAAGTTGTTCCCGTTGGAGTTCATTACAAATATCTGTGAGCCATTCAAATCACTTGAAGTAATTGAAATCATATTTCCGCTTGGCGAAATTTTAGGGTCCCCAAACGATTTGTTTTGAGGAGTTAATAAATACTTATTGCTACCGTCAATATTCATTTTATAAATACCCGACCAGGTATTGTTTGAAGAAGAAAAGATTATAGAATTGTTATCAGAAAAAATATTTTGGTGAAAAATTATCATTTTGATCTGTCAGCCTAATTTCATTGCTACCATCCGCTTTAATTGAATAAATATCATAAGTGCCACCAATATTATTATCATTTTTTACGAAAGCAATTCTGCTGTCATCAGGTGACCAAGCAGGGCTACCACAAAACTGTTTTCCTTTAGATAAAAATGTTTGGTCCTGTCCATCTATGTAAATTATATACCATATAAAGCCAAAATAAATCTCTGCCCTGTATGTTTTATCCTATTAATATTTACAAAAAAGAAAATAGGTGTTGCTGCAAGCGAGCCAAAAGTACTATCCATGCATTAAGGGGAAGTAGCACATAAAAGGTGCCTGCAACGATGAAGGTAACATAATAGAATATGCGAATTTGGATCAGTATTCAGGCTCTTTCAGTTTTCTTTCACTGTTCTCCGTTTAACTATGCCGGCATTGACCAGCAAGCAAACATAACAGCAGTAGAGTGGGCACTACATAGTCGATCCTCAAAAAGTCGGTTTTATTTTTTAGGGGGCGACTAATCATATTCTTCAAAGAGTTTTTTGGGGATGCCCTATTTATCGGAAAGTGTTTCGCCAAATACATTATACATACTGTATCGGTCGTTAGAAAATATTTTTCCTTTTGATAACATGGTTCCTACAGCTGCATCAACTATGCATAAGTATAGGGCACTACGGAACTTCTTGCCGGTATTAATATCCGTTTTCCCAGTTTGACACATCGCCAAAATACTCAAAAGACAAGGAAAATGACAGAGCTGAGTTTAGTGAAAAACTTCAGAACTCCTTTTAAAAAATCATAAAAGATCCGGTAGTATATCTGAAAGGGCTTCATCTTTTGCTGGTGTCACTTTTTTTATTGATAAAACGGCGCATTGGAAATAACAAGTCTGCATTTCATATTTGACGAAAATAAAAATGAAGCATATAAAAACTACTTGCAGCAGTATTAGAAAAAAAATATTGGAAACCAGCACCAATAGAAATAAAAAAGCTAACTCTATTGCAGTCGGTAGGTTATTCTTCGAATAACAAATACCAACCGCCAGGGGTTAGTGCTGTCATTTGTATAGCTGGCTTACCGAACATGGGTAAAGAATTGCACTGTATGTAGTGGCCTAAAATGTCGCTTATATGTCTTATTGTCTATTCCGTTGTAGTTTATCTTTGTTTAAACTACCGATATAGAAAATGGAAAAGACAAAGATTGTGTTTTTGATTCTGCCGCACATGCATTTACTTGATTTGGCAGGTCCTGACCAGGTTTTTCATGAAGCAATTGACCTTGGGGCAGATTTAACGATTGAATACTGCTCTGTTGAAAAATCCGTTTCAACTTCTTCGCATTTAAGTATTGCCAGACTAAAAATGTTTAACAAAGTAAAAATTAATAAGGGCGATTATGTGTTTGTTCCGGGTGCCGAAGTTAATTTTCTAACTGCAAAATCATTCCCATTTGAAAAAGAACTTGGTAAGTGGGTAAAAGATGCATACTACAAAGGAGCTTTTATTTGCTCAATCTGTACTGGTGCTTTTTTTCTGGCAAGAATTGGGATTCTGAATCAAAAAAAATGCACTACACATTGGAAACGCACAGCAGAACTGAAGGAAAGGTATCCTGCCATAAACCTTGCAGAAGATATTCTATTTACTGAAGATGAAGGCGTTTTTACCAGTGCAGGAGTTACTGCGGGGATAGATATGGCCTTATATATAATTGAAAGATTAAGAGATGACAATTTTTCATTTAAAGTTGCAAGAGAACTGGTTGTGTACATGCGGCGGCAGGGGACTGAATTGCAGCAAAGTGTTTTTCTGAACTATCGTAATCATATTCATTCAGGCGTTCATAAAGTGCAGGACTTCATACAGGAAAATATTCATCAAAAACTTACATTGCCCAAACTGGCTGAACTGGCATACATGAGCAGCAGGAACCTCACACGGATTTTTAAGAAAGAAACTGGTGTAACAATCAACGAATACATGTCACTCATCAGAAAAGAATACCTGCAAATTTTAATTTTAAACCCGGATTTAACCAGAAAACAAATGGCAGGAATGTGTGGTTTAAAAAGTGAAAGACAGGTGATACGGCTTTTGAAAAACATTGATTAACTAAAAATTAAGGAAGCTGTATCATAACAAACTGTAACCGGTGTTTATTAGCCAAATTTATTCTACTGTTTCGATGCATCATAGAGCCGGGTTTCAACCCCGGTTATATTTATCACAAAAAACACTTTATCAAACTAATGATACCGTTTTCAAATAATGCACCATATAAAGGTAAATACCAATATTGCAGCTATTTAAAAAACTGATCTGGTAGTTATTTTTTTTGTCACTTTTTTACCAGCATATAAAGAAAATGTAAAACAAATAGTATGGAACAAACATTATTAACCAAAACAAAAGTCGATGGTATTAAATCATCCACTACATCTTCTCAAAATGATTTTGATTTTTTAGTTGGTAAATGGAAAGTAAATAACCGCAGGTTAAAAAATGATGAGTGGGTAGAGTTTGAATCAGAACTGCATATGCGTAAAACGATTGGGGGCCTGGGTAATGTAGAAAATTATTATGCAACCTTTGATGGAAAACCTTTTGAGGGCCAGGCTGTTCGGTTGTTTAATCCAACAACAAAATTATGGACTGTGTACTGGATGGATAGCACTAATGCAACTATGGATGAACATCCTGTTACCGGATCGTTTGAAAATAACATAGGAAAGCTTTATGCAAATGATACTGTTGATGGCAAACCGGTTGTTGTATTGTACCAATGGGATGCCACTAATCCGGAACATCCAAAATGGTCGCAAGCAACTTCAGAGGATAATGGGAAAACATGGTCGTGGAACTGGGAAATGATATTAACTAAAATAGCATAACCTTATTGATTTATCTACACAAAATAAAATCCTTTCTATGTGAATTAAGAAAGCTACAATTAGGGATATAGAACAATTAGCGAAATTCTTTGATGCTTACCGTTTTTTTTATAAAATGAAAAGTGATATACATGGTGCCGTTAAATTTTTAGAAGACAGACTCGCCAATAATCAATCGGTAGTATATATTTCTATAATTAATGAAAAAACAATTACTGGTTTTGTTCAGTTATACCCTGTTTTTTCATCAACCAGGGTGAGACGCTTATGGCTGTTGAATGATTTATTTGTAAATGAAGAATACAGGGGCCAGGGTTATGCAGAAGCTCTTATTGCAAAAGGAAAAGAATTGGCAATGGCAACTGAATCCTGTGGATTGATTTTAGAAACAGGAAAGCTAAATGATGCAGCTAATGATCTTTATTTGAAAACAGGCTGGATGTTAGATAATGAACATAATTATTATAGCTGGGAAATAAGTGCCCAGGTAAACAGGTAAAGTCACTTAAATATTTTATTGAATGAACAAAAGGTTGATTATATTCTTCTTCGCTTTCTTAGGCTCAATTACGCTATATGCACAACCTGTTGCAAACCCACTTCTACCAAAAGTGGATAATCGGATTGAGTTACTGAGTATCGTTTTTAAACTGGCCATTGCGGATGACTTTAATGATACTAAAAACCCAAGATATACAAATTCTATACGCAATCATTTTACTAAATATTCCGCTCATCTGTTAATTGAATACGTACGGTCATTAATAGATAGTTTCCAAAAAGACAGCATAGATATTGGCAGCTGGGAAATACCATCACTTGCCCTTCATCTTAGCCAGCCACATGGGCTTGAACCTTTAGTTTCATTCAGTGACAGCATTACTTCTGACGGCTGGGATAACCGCACATTATTAAACTTAAAATTTGTAACGCTTCTAAAACAGTTTTATACCGATGCCCGTTGCGAAGCCTTTTTTAAATCGCAGGAAGCCTATTATGCACTAGTTAATCAGGCGTATGAAAAGCAATCCAAAAAATTAAACGGGGATTGGATTAAAAACTTTTTTTCTGTTGCCACTACAGAAAACTATTATGGTATTTTAAACCTGCAGGGGCTGGGCAATGGTGATTATATCCGGGTTAATTTTAAAAACAACCACCGTAATACTCATACTATTTTTGAATGTGCTGCATTTGATGAAAATGGAGTACCCTCAAATTTCTCCAATCCAATATTTGAAAGAAATATTTTACACGAATACATTCATGCCTTTACTAACCAGGTGATAGATAATAATCTTGCAGCATTACAAAAGCCTGCAGAGACCATATTAGCTAGCCCCAAAGTATTTAAGCTTATGAAAAATACTTTTTATGGAAACTGGCAATATCTGTTATACGAATCGTTGGTAAGAGCATGTACTATAAAGTATATGATGAGTAATGAAAAAGACAATACTACTGCAACTAAAGAAATTATAAAACAAGAAGAACTTGGTTTTTTTTGGATAAAGGGGCTTGTTGAAAAATTAAGTATCTATGAGAATAATAGAAAAAAGTATAAAAATCTTGAAGCATTTATGCCAGAAGTGATTAAGTATTTTAGATATGTAGCAGATATAGCACAAGTTGCATTCAAAGGGAACTGAGCTTTATCAAATCTGCCGGTTAAGTTGCATTTCTAATATATATTCAGATGCAAATATTGTGAGTATCCCTGCATAACCGGCAATGGAAGTAACCCGTAAACAGAAACTAAGAAACACATACACTTAAAACTACTATATGAAAAAAAATGTAGGAATATTAATTTTCGATGATGCCGAAGTGCTGGATTTTGCCGGGCCTTTTGAAGTGTTTTCGGTTACATCTCAAATTAACGACTATGAGCTATTTAATGTTTTTACTATTGCTAAAAATACCGAACCAGTTGTAGCAGTTAATGGATTGCTGATAAACCCAAGTTATACATTTAGTAATCACCCTACCATTGATATATTAATTATCTCTGGTGGGCAGGGTACCAGAAAGTTGGTGGATGATAATACTGTAATGAGTTGGGTAGAAGAAATACACAGAAAAACAGAATTAACTATTAGCATTTGCTCAGGTTCCCGGTTGCTGGGTAAGTTAGGGTTGTTAAATAACAAGCCTTTTTGCACACATAAAGCTGTTTATGAGCAAATGGAGGAAATTGCACCGTTGGCTATCCCACAAAAAGATAAACGGTTTGTGCAGTCCGATAAACGCATTTATACTTCCGGTGGCATTTCTGCCGGTATTGACTTGTCGTTTCATATTGTTGAATCTCTATTTGGAAAAAAAATTGCTGAAAGCACAGCTGAGTACATGGAATATGCTGTAACAGTTTAAATAATTTAATATGAAGAAAATATTTATAGCACCGCTAATATTTATGACTTGTTTGACGCTGATGT
Source organism: Chitinophagaceae bacterium (assembly GCA_016722465.1). Taxonomy (GTDB): domain Bacteria; phylum Bacteroidota; class Bacteroidia; order Chitinophagales; family Chitinophagaceae; genus Ferruginibacter. The sequence continues at coordinate 760,326 of JADKJC010000001.1, forward strand.
CTCCAATTGATGCAAAGGCACAACAAACAGGGCTTGCCAAAAATGAAATCACTGGTTATAAGGAGCGGGTAAGAAATGTTGATATAAAACACATAGCCTTAGATCTTCGGTTTGACTGGTCTAAAAAAAAGCATATGGAACAGCCACTATTACCCTTTTACCACTTGCAGAAGCTACAGACAGAATTTCATTGGATGCTGGGATGTTAAGTGTAGACTCCATTATTGTATTAGCTCAATCACCATCCAAACTATCAACCTTTCAAAAATTCAAATTGCCCCTAACGTTTGAGTATGATGGCGGCGATAAAAATGATGGTTTGAAAATTAGACTAAACCGGAGCTATGGCCGATTTGAAGCTATTACTCTTGTGATATACTATCGTACCAATTACATAAACGAAACCGACCCCAATAATCTTGGTGGTAGCTATGGCAAAGGCCTGCGCTTTTTTCAGCCTACTTTTACCGACCTCAGAAAAAGAAAGCAAATATGGTCGGCAGGTATGCCGGAATCAAACAGGTATTGGTTTCCCTGTTATGATAGCCCGGATGATTTCAGAACTACTGAGTTTACTGCTACAGTAGACAAGAAACTTACTGCAATATCTAATGGTGTATTGGTGGGTACAAAAGACAATGCAGATGGAACCCGTTCTTTCCACTGGAAAATGGAAACACCTTACGCCAATCACCAAACATCCTTTGTAATTGGAGAATACGTTGATTTAAAGCAAAATTTTAATGGAATTGAGATACATAATTTCAGCTATCCCGATGAAGTGGAGGCGGTAAAGGCAAGTACGGTGAGGCTTACCGATATGATAAAGTTTTTCTCTGTAAAAACAGGAACAGCTTTTCCTTATCCCAACTATACCCAGGTATTTGTTCAGGAATTTCCCTGGGGCGGCGGTCACAATATGAATACATCTACCTTATCCGATAATATGGTTGATGATTATGGAACGCACCATGATTTTATTTATTTATGGGATTGGGTGGAAGGAAATGATTTAGCAGCTCAATGGTTTGGCAATATGCTTACTCCCAAAAGTTGGGGCCATAGCTGGTTAAATAAATCCTTTGCTGCCTATTTTTCCGCCTTATATAATGAGTATAAAAATGGCTTCGAAGAGTTTCAGACCTATACCAGAGGAACTATTGATCTGCCAACCATCAATGGCGATTGGAATGCCGGTATCCGCCGCCCAATAGTTACCAATCTTTTTGATGATACTAATACAATGCTTAATGATAACTATGCCATAAGCAGGGGCCCACAGGTACTACATATGTTACGCAAGCATATTGGAGAAGCTAATTGGTGGAAAGCAATAAATTTATACCTCAAAACAAATGCCTACAAATCTGTAGAAACAAGAGATTTCCAACAAGCTGTGGAACAAACAACCGGCGAGAATATGGATTGGTTTTTTGACCAATGGATTTATAAAATTGGATTACCCGTTTTTGAAGTGTCTAAAAAATATGATGCTGCTAAAAAACAACTTTCAATAACACTAAAACAAACACAAACTATCGACACGATAACTGCTTACCCTAAAGTCTTATACTTTAAAGGCAAAATGGATATTGCTATTGATAATCAACTAAAGCAAGTATGGATTGAAAATAAGGCTGAAAATGTGTTTACTTTTTCTGTAGCTACCGAACCTAAATTAATTAATGTTGACTATGGAAACACCTGGATTAAAGAAATAAAATTTGAAAAAACAACAGATGAATTAATATACCAAATGCTGAATGATAAAGATATAACCGGCAGAAACGTGGCATTGAGTCAACTTGCTGGTACTGTTAGTACCGAAACCACAAGCCCACCTGAAAAACAAAAGATAATTGTTGCTTTTCAAGACTTGGCCAGTTCAACAATATTTTGGCGACTAAGGCAATCGGCACTTGTTCAAATAAGAAGAAACCAAAAGCCTTTTGATGCAAGAACAATTGAAATTTTAAAAGGTATTATCAGCAAAGAAAGTTCGTGGTTTAAAAGTACTGCTATTGGTGTGCTTGGCTTTAGCAATGATGCCCAATATGCAGAAATATACCAATTGGCATTAAAAGATAAGAGTGATAGGGTAATTTTTAATGCAGCAACAGCACTGGCAAAAACAAAAAAGCCTGGAACGTTTAAGATTTTAGAAAAACTAAAAGACAAGCCATCGTGGAAGAACCAAAGCCTTATGCATGCTTTAAGAGCCATGCAAATATTAAATGATACCAACGCTGTATCTATAGCACTAAATGCATTAAAAGATAATCCGCCCAAACCAAGATGGACACTGGCAAATGGAGCTTGGGATTATAGAGTGGTGGCTGCTGAAACATTGGTAACATTTGGTAAAGGTAATTTAGGTTTTCCAACTGTGCTGGAACGCTTTAAAAAATCTCTACAAGAAAATGACGTAAACGATATTTTTAATAATGTGATGCTGACTGCCATTCTTGCCGACCCAAGGGGGCAGGAAGTGTTTGATGTGGTGAAGATTAAGTTTAAAGACGATACCAATGCCATGACAGCGGTAAATCAATATGAAGAGCAGTTTAGAGAGGCTATAAAAAAATAAACCCATGAAATTTTCAATACTAGTTCTTCTTATCACCGGTGCCTCTCAAATTTATGGGCAAAAAATAAACCTCAAAGCTGCTACCAACAAATTAATTGATGGGAGAATACCAGGTGCAAAAGATTTTGGATTTGAAGACTACAAAGTTCCTTTTAAAAGGGATACAATTTCTTTCTATACATATCACAAATCCGGCAGTATTCCGAATTCTATTTACATGTTTCTACCCGGATCTGATGCAGAAAATATTTATACCTATCATAAAGATGGCGATAGCTCTGTTTGGTATAACTCTTTAATAGATTTTGACTTTTCCTATTTACCAACTGATTATCTATTTGTTGTAGTAGCTAAACCTGGTTTTGGATTTTGTGGAAAGGCAGATACTATTCCGAATAAATATTGGGAATATACTTCCTTAAGCGACAGGGTGAATAGGGCTGAGATTGCCCTTCAATACGTTCAAACACATATTATAAAACATCCAAAAAAGGTAGCAGTTTTTGGCTATTCTGAAGGGTTTTATGTTGGAGCAAAATTAGCTGTGCAAAATAGAAATATTACTCATTTAGGTATTGGCGGCGGTGGCGGATATATTGATTTTTATGATTTTATCATTGAAAATCAAAAACAAGTTTTAAAAGGGAATACCAAGACGGATAGTGCAATATATTATAACCAAAAATTGATATTAGATTTTGCTGATGCAATCAAAGCCCCTGATAATTCAACTTTCACCTATGGCTATTCAAATAAACGCTGGGCTACATTTTCGGAGCCTCCAATATATAATTTAGTGAAACTAAAAATACCAATCTTTCAAATCCACTCTTCAAACGATGAAATGACTCCTATTGAAAATGCTTATATAGTTCCATTGGAATTTGCTAGGTTAAAAAAAGATAACCTCACATTTAGTGTTTGCTCCAATTGTAACCATTCATTTATTGAAACCAGCCCTAATGGAAGGGAAATAAATCACAAACAGAAAATGATGACAAATTTTTTTGAGTGGCTAAGAATTAAAAACTGACAGAATATGCAGAATATACTTAAAAAAGAAAATGAACATCAATAGCTTTAAAAATCATAGCAAGAAAATAATTCATCCTTGCCTGGCAATATTTTTTTTATTATTAGGGGGCATGAAATATATGGACAAGTTATAATCAATTATGAATTAAAAAAAGAACTCGACAGCTTATATGCAGAAGACCAAAAGTTCAGAAATATATTTTCACAACCTCCTGCCGTGTATAACGAAAAAAAAGATTCATTGGCAAAAGTGTTTGGTGTGCAGATTAAAGACTTAGATAATTTCTCAATGAAAAAATATGTTGAAACAGATTCAAGTAATATTAAAAGAATTGCCCGGATCATTGAGCAGTTTGGCTACCCGGGAAAATCTCTTGTTGGTGAGCCATCAAATGAAGCAGCATTTTATATCATTCAACATTCAACGCAGATAGACAATTATCTCCCAACAATGAAGAATGCTGCAAACAAAAAAGAGCTTCCGTTTTATTTATATGCTATGATGCTTGACAGGCACCTGGTCTATCATAATAAAAACCAGATATATGGTAGCCAGCTAAAATATGTTGATATAGTTGATAAAGCAACAGGAGAAAAAAAGAAAGCAATGATTGTATGGCCAATAGAAAAAGCTTCTGCTGTGAACAAGAGAAGAAAAAAAGCAGGGTTTACAGAAACTGTTGAAGAAAAAAAAAGAAATAACGATTCGTCTTAAAATAAAAAACTCACAATGAAACAGTTATTTATTTATTTGATTAGTTTATTAGTTTGCAATAACACATATTCCCAGAATAATGAAAAACTAAAAATTATTGATTTATCTCAACTTCAAATCAGGTTATTAAACCAGTATAAAAATGTAGATTCTATTACTAAAAGTAAAATCTATCTCGATTCCATCTACAGGCCATACCGGCAATTTTGGGAAGGGTATGCAGGAGATGAAAGTAGTTTTACCAGCTGGATGTGCCAGGAAGGTGTACAGTTTCTTGATTTCCTTAATAAAAAGAATCAACAAATTAGCGGAGAAAAACTACTAAAGCAATTTTTAAATGCAAAAGAAAATATGTACACGCTGACTGGCTACATGCCAAAAGGAGAATGGTTTATTGTCTATTCTCATGGCGCCACCAACCTTGGTGGATTGGGTACCGGAGAAATGGTGATAGACTTAAGCCATGAAAACAACAGCTCAAATGAAAATATTATGGCTTTCTTTCCTCATGAAATCACTCACCAGATAATGAATAATGTAAACAGGAATACAGACACAACAGCCATCAGTTCGATAATTGGGGAAGGCTTTGCAGTTTATGTAAATCAACTTTATTGGGCAGAAAAATATACACTGGCACAAAACCTCGACTATACCGAAGCAGAATTAAAGCAATGCAAGAAATACAAAAAATTAATTAATCAATTTTTTGAGAGCAATAAATTCTCTTCAGATAAAAGTGTGCTAACTACATTCAGAAGCAGAACAAAAAAAATACACCCGGAATTACCTGGCGCAATTGGGTATTATATTGGGTACGAAATAATAAAAAAGTACGTAAAAAAGAGCAGTTGGAAAGATGTGTTCACTAAATCGCCGAAAGTCATTTATGAATTGAGTGGGTACTAAGAATTAATATTTAACAAAAATAGCCGATGCATTTACTTTATTTTGAAACCCTGAATACTTTCCCTGCTAACACCCTGAAGTATAGAGCCAAAATATCCCTGATTGTCTGTTGGTTGTCTGCTTTTGTCAGTATTTCTAACCTAATTTTATTGTTTAAATTTATGAGACTATTATATTTATTATTTATATCCGTTTTAGTATCCAGTTGTCTTAAAGAAAATGCCGCAAAAGAAAATCTGGTTGCAGCAAAAGTTATTGAATTTAGAAATCTGGGAGGTTGTGCTCATGGATGGAAAATCGAAACACCAACACTTACTTTCAGAGCAGAATCCGTGCCTAACGAAAATGAGTTAATGGCAATAGCAAACCAAAGAGGTTTTCCAATTTTTATAAAACTTGATTTTTATGCTCCAGAAGAGCTAAACCCCTGCTCAGATATTTATAGAAGAGTTACGTATTGGGAATTGAAAAAATAAAAAATGGATGTATTTTAGAGTAGTTTCGGATTTAAATGGCATTAAAGATTTCCCCGGATTATTGAGCAGCTTGGCTGTTATCGTAAGCCTTTTGTCGTTGAGTCTTTAAATGTAACAACTCTTAGTATTAGTCCAACCAAATTGATAATTATCTCCTTTGCATCAAAACGGAGGCAAAAAAGTTTTTAATTTGTTTCACTTACTGATAATTGACAAGTACCCAGTCTGTCATAACATCTTCTGTGAATAAAGACGGAAAAAGTCATCTTACAGAAACTGTTGAAAAAATTGTCAACTTCCTGGAAACAAAATATAAAATCATTACTATAAAAGAACCTCATCTTAAATCAGAATCTCTTTAAAGCTATATAATAATGATAAGCGAATATAAAATCCGTCCAATAAGGTTCTTAAAAATTATTGAACATGACGAATGGAAGGTAAAACTGTACAGCATTTCCTGCAAAAGTGAAAAAGTTTCTGACGAATCTGTATTTCATGCTGTTTCAAACCTATCTCATTGGCTGGTCAAAAGCAAGATCTATCCACTTGATACCTATAAAATAGCCACACTTATTATTCATGAATGGCGAGGTGGATGTTTTGCTGTTATTAACTGGTGGATAGATCAAAATATGTTGCAGCAGTTTGTGTATCTGGCTACTAATAAAAAGCCAACGAAATTTAAATTGTACTCGGACAGGGGTATTATGACCTGTGTATGGGAACTTGCTGTACTGTGGTTTGAACGGAATGCCTGGGTTAAGCATGTTTTATGCAAATCGGAAAACCCAGACATAGATGCTTATCTGATTGAGCAACTAAATGGTGATTTTTGAGAGCAGTAAGTTTTGTGCATGAATATAACATTTACATATAGAGAACTATCAGTCACATTTTTCATATTGCTGGCACTTAGCTCCTGTGCAACCTTAAAACCTGCAGATAAAGCAACTGAGATTACCCCACTAACAAAAGATAATCTACCTATATTAAATGGGAGTTATGAAATATTATCTGTAGATACCTCAACTATTACACTCGATTTTTGCCTGACATTTAACAGATATTATATTGACTGGAAAGCTGCTTTTGATTTAACCGCAATATAACAGTTTAACCCCTACGGCAAAACGATATACGAGAAAGAACAAAGAATTGAGTAGATACTCTTAGAACTATCGAAGCTTGAATTATCGGAAGAAGGAAAATCATTCGTAATCGCATTAAAACAAAACCATTGGCCAGAGATTTTGAACCACGAGTTGATGAGGAATTTATCATTTGCAAAAGGCAGAACGGAATTAAGTCAGCGATTTTATTCCGCAAATGGGCAAGCTGGAATTTCCGCAGATAAGGCTTGCCATTTTTTGAGAAGCAAATCGCTGGAAAAACAAATACAGAAAAAAAGAGTGGGCAATTCTACAAAATGTAAAAGAAAAAAAATCAGTGATGATTAGTTATGGAACTTTTTCCGCCATTATCATTGTTCAATACTTCAATTGCTGATGATACCTGGTTTAAAGCAGAATATGCCAACCAGGAATTCTCCTGTGAATTGAAAAAATTAGTTTCTCATCCTGGTATGTCCAACGTTTACAAGTTGGTAACTCAACAGGAATTTACGGCTAAACCCAAAGGCCAAAGGGAAGATGTTAAGCAGGTGCAGGAAGTACTTGCAAAAAAGCCAATACAGAGCTTTCCTATGCATGCACATTGCTTTTATCAGGGGAGATTGAACCTTCCGATTACCGCAGCATTAAAATGTATTACGAGAAGAAGATAACCTGTTTAGAAGCAAGGTTAATGGAATTTTATAAAGAGAGCAACAACATAAATCCGTTATTAAGTAAGATAATAAACACTTCGCCAATTTTGATGAGTTGTACGAAAAAGGTAACAATAAAGCCAAGTGGAAAATCATTGGTTCGATATATCCCGAAAAACTCATTTTTTGACGGATTCAATTATCTAACCTCCAGATTGAATGAAGCCGTATCACTGATATACAACCTGGACAAAGATTTCAGTGAAAAAGAAAATGGACAAACCGAATCAATTTTCGATTTGTCCACTTCAGTGCCCAGGACTGGATTCGAACCAGCACATCCTTGCGAACGCTGCGACCTGAACACAGTGCGTCTACCAATTTCGCCACCTGGGCAGTTTATCCTGATAACATCGCTATCGGGATTCAGGGCTGCAAATATAGAGAAAGGCAGCTTATCTTAAACACCAGCTTCAGAAAATTTTATTTTGGGCATTAGGCACTTACATTAAAATCTCTCAGCGCATCATTTAGGCTGGTCTTTAGGTCGGTACTGGCTTTACGCTGACCAATGATCAAAGCACAACCAACCCCATACTCCCCTGCCGGGAATTTTTTGGTATAAGAACCGGGTATTACCACACTCCTGGCCGGTATTCTTCCTTTCATCTCTACCGGTTCGCTGCCACTCACATCAATGATTTTGGTGGATTGGGTAAGCACAACATTGGCGCCCAGTACCGCTTCTTTTTCCACCCTTACCCCTTCTACCACAATACAACGGCTGCCGATAAAGCACCCATCTTCAATGATCACCGGTGCAGCCTGTAAGGGTTCCAGCACACCGCCGATACCCACGCCTCCGCTAAGGTGTACACCCTTCCCTATCTGGGCACAACTGCCTACCGTGGCCCATGTATCTACCATTGTGCCTTCATCTACATAAGCGCCAATGTTTACATAAGACGGCATCAGCACAACATTCCTGGCAATATAAGCACCATATCTTGCCACAGCATGGGGAACAGCCCTTACCCCCAGGGAGGCATAGCCGCTTTTCAATTTCATCTTATCATAAAATTCAAATGGCGGCAATGTATATGTTTCCATCTGCTGAATGCCAAAATACATCAGGATGCCCTGTTTTACCCATTCGTTTACCTGCCAGCCCCCTTCAACTGGTACCGCAGTCCTTAACCTGCCTTTATCTACTTCTTCTATCAACGTCCTTACAGCATCAGCATAAGTAGTTTCTTTTAACAACTCCCTGTTACTCCAGGCCGAATTGATTAAATCTTTTAGTTCTGTCATTACTTATATTATTTATTTAATTTTTGTAAAAGTAAAAGCTTGCTGTACTTCAAAAAAACTTCCTGTGCATTTATCCTGGCCACCACAAAGCCTGTGTAACCATCCAAAAAACCAAGCCTGAAAAAATAGGCTTTCAAAAAGGTAAAGGCAGGGCTAAATAATAATTTCAGGAATGCCCCCTTTTTATTATTCTCAAAATATACCTCTGCACTAAGGGTGGAGTATTTATTGATGCCGGCAATGTGGTCTTGTATTGTATCCTTGCTTTTGTGTAAAATATCACCCTTGAGTAATGTTACCCCAACACTTGCAGGTAACTCCAGAAATTCATGTACTTTTCTTAATGACCATTTTACCTGGCGGCGGTTATACAACCGATTGGTAGCATCGGGGTATGCATTGCCGTGGTGAAGGTTATAGCCGTAAAAATTATTGAGGCGGTTCATCCTGTACACGCCGGCTAAATCTGTTTTCTTAAGCTCTATCAAGGATTTTTGCAATACTGGTGAAAGGCACTCATCTGCATCAAGGCTCAAAATATAATCATGACTTGCTTTTGCTGCAGCATCATTTTTCTGTTGCCCGTAACCGGTCCAGGATTGCTGATAAAATTTCACGCCAAACTGCTTACAGATATCCGGAGTTTTATCGCTTGAAAAAGAATCCAGCACCACAATCTCGTCTGCTATGCCCTGCAGGGATGCCAGGCAGGCAGTGATCTTTTTCTCTTCGTTAAAAGTGATGATTACAGCAGATATTTTTTGCATCGGGTTTTTATAAGCATTGCAAGATACAAAAAGTACAAAGCGATTAAAAGGAACATTCAGTTATGTAAGGGTTTGGGTATATTGCAACACAATTTTCAACAGTATGAAAATAGGTTTCGATGCAAAAAGGGCTTTTCAAAATTCCACCGGGCTCGGTAACTACTCCCGTTCACTCATTGCGGGGCTTGCAGCTCAGTTCCCGGAACATCAATACACATTGTTTGCACCCAAACAAACAGGCCTCTTTAACACAACTACTTTTACTAATATTGATATCGTACTACCACAAACAAAGTTTGACAGGTCATTTCCTGCTTTGTGGAGAAGAAGCAGGGTAGTAAAAGATATTTCAAGGAACGGGATTGACATTTTTCATGGATTGAGCAATGAATTGCCGGCCGGCATTGAAAAATCGGGAGCAAAATCAGTCATCACTGTTCATGACCTGATCTTTGAAAAGTACCCTGAAACCTATCATTTTGAGCAACGCTACACCCACCGCTGGAAAATGAAACAGGCATGTGAAGTGGCGGATGCAATAATTGCTGCCAGTAGTCAAACGAAACAAGACCTGATCGGGTATTATAAAATACCAGCTGACAAAATTTTTGTTTGCTATCAAAATTGCAGCCCCTTGTTTGAAAGGCAATGGGATGAAGAAGAGAAAAACAGAATCAAAAAAAAATACCAGCTACCGGATCAGTTCTTCCTGTTTGTAAGCTCCGTTACGAAAAGAAAAAAATTAATAGATGCTTGCAAAGCGTTGACTTTATTAAAAAATACATCGCCAATCCCTTTGGTAGTGATTGGCGATGGAAAAAAAGAAAAAGAAGAAGTAAAAAAATACCTTATTGAAAATAAGTTAGATCATCAGGTAATTTTCCTGAATGAATTACTTCAGGCAAAAGAAGCTGGCTTTACAAGCAGTGCAGATTTCCCCGGTATCTACCAGCAGGCATTGGCATTGGTTTATCCTTCGGTATTTGAAGGCTTCGGCATTCCATTGCTGGAAGCGATGTGGAGTGGCTTGCCGGTTATATCTTCTAACAGTTCTTGTCTGCCCGAAGTAACAGGCGATGCAGCATTGTATTTTTCACCTGGTGATGTTGAAACATTGGCTGCACACATGCTTCGCATTTCAAAGGATACTGAATTAATAAATAGTCTTAAAGTAGATGGATTAAAACGGGCCGTGCTTTTTACTTCTAAAAAACATGCTGAAAGCGTAATGAAGGTTTATCAACAGATCAGTTAAAGAATAGCAAATCCAATTCCTAGCTGGATGCTCTGGTTTCTCCACTTGTCCCTGTTATCAATATCATTCAGGTTATTGAGTCCGATTGCATAACGACCATAAATTCTTATACTGGCCAATTGCAACTGCAAACCACCCAACAAGCTAAAATCCCCTTGTTTAAAGGCATCCCTGCCATTTTCCAGCAAATTTTTTGTCTGGTTGAGCAATATGCCATATTGCGGACCTGCCTGTAATACAATACCTTTTGATACATGATAATTCAGCAACAAAGGAATACTCAGGTAATTCAATTTAATATTTGAAATTTTACCTGCATTGATCTTATACAATTCACTGAAACGATCAGAAGTATCGGTGGTTACCTGGTTAAAAACGCCTTCTGCCTGGATGCCCCATTTCTTACCTAATTTTACCTCCATAAACGCACCTGCGCTGTAGCCGTATGTAAATTTATCACTAAAGGACTGTCCCTGTATTTTATTGATATTGGTTCCCAATTTTAATCCGGCACTAAATCCCTGTGCGTTGGCAACAGAAAAAAAGGAAAGCATCAATGCAGTTGATAATATCAGCGATTTCATAATAAGTTGATTTGTTTTTGTATAAACCAATACATGTGCCAACAAGATTTTTCATTTAATAATCTTTTGTTAACTGCCATCAAAATGAATAGCCAACCGACAAAGTAAATGTTTGTGTAAACTTTTTTTCATCTGTTTCAGGCAAGTAATAATCCAGATACAATTGCGGCAATACCGTGAAGTTACCAATGGAATAATTCAGATCTAAACTTAATGCCACAGACTGTGCCTGAAAGCTGTTCTTTCCCTGGAGCTTTGCAATGCGCCTTCTGCGGCTGAGAAAACGCAATAAGTTCGGACCAATCGTATGCGATATACTTTGGGTGGAATCAGAAGCAAAATTCATTTGCAATGTTGGTGTTAAACCCAATCCATCAGCATCGCCAAATATCCTGTTCCATTGAAAATCATGACTCACAGAAGCCACCATTGAAAAGGACCGGATATGGTAAGTGCCCGAATCAATAATCTCGTTTCCATTTAGTCCTTTTAACTTAAATATCTCTGTAAAATTCCCGGTTGAAAATCCAAGTGCAATACCCGGCTCTATCCAGTGTTTTTTATAACTGGCATAAGCATACAGGTCATTTTGAATGGGTGATGCATAAGTAGAATATTTGTCACTGATAAAATAACGGGAGTACGAAATTCCTGCACTCCAGTCTTTACTACTGGTCAAGTCAAAAGCAGGAGTAATTGAATATTGTGTAGCGCTTAGCCCATTGTTCTTGTCATGTAAAAGATTTAACCCGGCAGACAAACTAAATCCACTTTTATGAAAATATCCAAGAGAAGGGCTGTATACTAATGTAGACGTGGTGGACTGTTTTGCATTTAACTGGTTATTATGTAAACTGAACAAGCGGTTACTAAAGCCAACGGATACCAATCCATAGCTCGATGGATTATCAGCAGAATCAAGCAGATTCAAAAGATCCTGCAATATGGCTGCTGTATCAAGAACAGTGGCTGTCTTTTCTACGGTTGTATCCTGCGCAATTACTTTTGCAGTAAATACAAAACAGCAAAGTAATGAGAGTAGATATTTTTGCATGGTAGGTTGAATAAGCAAATAGGTTTAGCAATGACTCAAAGGCATGTCCGGGGTTTAATTTTCGTCAAAAGTACTTTTATATGCTGTTCAAAACTCACACCCCCGTTAAATAAACAAATACGGTTATTTCGTTTACCCATCAATGTTTGCCGGGAATACCGCTTGCCTGTTAAAGCATTAAACACAAATAAATGATTAAGTAAAGGTAAAAAGCTTTACTTTTGCGCCGATTTTATTTTATTCACGGGTATTGCATGATGTGCCGACAGGCTGTTGATTCCGGTTTTAACTTTCTTCATTTAGCTTTATTTAGCATTTGAGTAGCTCACCAACAGGCGAATAGCATTTCATGTAAACACAAAAAACATTTACATGAATGCATTTGAAGCCTTAGGCTTGAACGAACAATTAATTCAATCTATTACCGATTTAGGATTTGAAACACCAACCCCCATACAGGAGCAGGCTATTCCTGTGCTGTTATCAGGCACTACCGATTTTGTTGGACTGGCACAAACAGGAACCGGCAAAACAGCTGCTTTTGGTTTACCACTGCTGCAACTCATCGAAAAGGGAGAGCGCCATCCACAGGCTTTGATCGTATGCCCAACAAAGGGAACTCTGTCTTCAGATTACTAATGACATTGCTCATTTTACAAAACATAGCAAATCAATTTTTACTGAAGCTGTTTATGGTGGAGCCTCCATCACCATGCAGATACGCAACCTTAGAAAAGGCGTACATATTGTAATAGCAACACCAGGCAGATTGATCGACCTGATCGAAAGAAAAGCCATTGACCTGCAAAAAGTAAAATATGTAGTACTGGATGAAGCGGATGAAATGCTGAACATGGGCTTTAGAGATGATATTGATTTTGTATTGAAAAATACCATCAACAGGGAAAGCATCTGGCTTTTTAGTGCCACCATGCCACCAGAAGTAAGGGCGATTGCCAAAAACTTCATGACCAATCCCAAAGAGATCACTGTTGGTAAAAAGAACAGTGGCAATGTAAATATTGACCACCAGTATATCATCGTGGCAGCACATCACCGCTATGAAACACTGAAGCGGTATATTGATTTTAATCCCGGCATGTATGGCATCATCTTTACCCGTACTAAAGCTGACGCCCAGGATATTGCTGAAAGACTGGTAAAAGAAGGATATGAAATTGAGGCATTGCATGGTGACCTCACACAACAACAGCGTGATAAAGTGATGGGACGTTTCCGCAGTAAACATTTACAACTGCTGATTGCTACCGATGTTGCCGCAAGGGGAATTGATGTGGATAGTATTTCCCATGTTATCAATTATGAATTACCAGATGACATGGAAGTGTACACACACAGAAGTGGCCGTACTGCACGTGCAGGCAAAAGTGGCATCTGTATTTCTATCTGCCATAGCAGGGAAACATTCAAAATACGTTCGCTTGAACGTATGGTAAATGCTAAGTTCAATAAAATGGATGCGCCAAGCGGAAAAGAAGTTTGCCGTAAACAGTTCTTTCATTTTATGGATAAACTGATGCAGGCAGATGTATCGCATGGTGATTATGAAACCTATATGCCCGACCTCATGCAAAAATTTGCAGATGTTAGCAAAGAAGAAGTATTGCAAAGAGTAGCTGCATTGGAATTCAGCCACTTTTTAAAATACTACGAAAAAGCGGAAGACCTGAACGCTCCCGGAATTAAAAGAGACTTTAACAGCCCAAGAGCAGAACAGGGAAACAATTTTCGTGATAGTGGCAGAAGGGAAAGCAGCAACTTCAGGCAGCGTGATAATGGGTATACGAGGTTATTCATCAACCTTGGTACCAAAGATGGATTTTTCAAAGCAAGTTTCCTGCAATTCATTTTAGATGAAAGCAACCTCAATAAAGAAATATTAGGCAGGATTGATATGAAAGAAATGAACAGCTGGGTGGAAGTGGATAAATCTGCTGCCGGCAAAATGATTAAAAGCCTGGATGGAAAAAAATTCAATGGCAGGATGGTAAGGATGAATGAGGCGGACGGCGGATTTAAAAAGCCGACTGATGAACTAAGAACCAGGCAAAGAACCAGAAGACCGATATAAATCATAGGAGGCTGGTAAAACCAGCCTCTTTTTTATGCTGCTTATTATCACTCTTGCCACATCTGTAAATTCCAAAATACAATTAAAATTTTCTTATTTCTGGAATTTCTGCTCTCTGAGATTTACCATCGCCAGTTTATTTTAAAGGTTTTTTTTTGCAAAAAACAGGCTAATTCAAGCAATAAAACGGGCTCAATTTTTAACACACAGCATCTTGTTTTTCAACAGTTTATACCCATTCATTTCCTTACATCCCACTTTTCAGGGCCGGTTTTTTGTCTGCTCAAATTCTTCCTGGCTTTGGCATAGCCTGTATTTGGCTTGCGGTTGGATTTTATAGCTATGTGATCCGTACAAGTTTTATAAAACCTGGCCGGTAGCATTAAACCGTAATCAACCCCTTCTTATATGAAAATTAATTACACAAAAAACAGGTTGAGTAAAAAGGCAATGCCTTTACTCTTTCTACTGGCGGCAAATTGCATCAATGCAAACGCACAGTTCAGAACTTATTCCAAAGTATATTCAGACAATATCAAAGGCGGCTCTACCATTTTTGGTAATACGCTTACACATATTGTTACATCAGGCGGTGCAGCAGATACTGCTAAAATGAATAACAACAGGGTCAATGGCAACAGTACTTATGGCAACGACAATTCAAACATCAGGTACGTAGATGTGGATGGCAACACAGGTACAGGAGCAGGTACCAGAAACTCTTCTACAGCTGATCTTTCATTGCCAGCTGGTACCAATACCATCAAACTGGCACGTTTGTACTGGGGTGCCCGTGTTAAAAAAAGCGATTTTGATATTTCGCTTGATACTTTTAAAAGGATAAAAATACGTTTCGGTACAGCTGGTTCTTACACAGAATATGCCGCAGCTCAATTAGATAAAAATACCACCGGCACAGGCAACAGTGCTGTCAGCCAATACCAGGCATATACAGATGTAACTGCCTTTGTACAAAATAATGGCGCAGGTACTTACACTGTAGGTAATGTAGCCGCTTCAACAGGATCTACAGGCAGTGGCGGTAATTATGCCGGGTGGTGCATTGTAGTGGTGTATGAAAATCTAACTTCATCTGCCTATAACAGCGTAAGGGTTTACGATGGCTTCCAACAGGTATACGCTGGTGGTGCAGCGCAGATATCCTCTGTTACACTTACCGGTTTAAATGTGCCATCAGGTCCAATGGATCTGAGAGATGCTAAAATGGGGGCCATGGTTTGGGAAGGTGATGCCAACCTTAAATTAGATTACCTGAAAATTAACGGTACTAATTTTTACAATGGTTTAAATGCAATTGACAATCCATGGAACGGCACCATTACTGATACGGGTGCACATATTACCACCAAAAATCCCCATTATACCAACCAGATGGGCATTGATATTGATCAGTTTTATGTTGGTAACGGATATAGTATACAGGCAGGTGATTCAACTGTTAAGCTTGAGTTTGGCACTGAGGCCGACCAGTATTTCCCGGGACTTTTCACTTTTGTGATCAAGACCAAAGACCCAACAGTGGTATTAGATAAACTGGTAAAAGATGCCAACCTTAATAATATTGCTGAAGCCAACGAAATACTTACCTATACACTGAAAGGAAAGAACATGGGAGTTGGTAATGCCAACTTCTGTATTGTCAGCGACACACTTCCATCTTCAGTTACTTTTGTAAGGGGATCATTGAAAGTAATCTCTTGTGCAGGACTTACTGCAGGAACAGTATTTACTGATTACGTTTCGGATGACCAGGCTGATTTTTAGAAGATGATAAAGTAGTAGTTTTCAGGATCGGAACAGGCGCTAACGGAGTACAGGGTGGCGTGCTTGCTTCACAGGAATCTTTTGAGGTAGAATTTAAAGTAACCATCAATGCAGCAGATGCCAATGGTAATATTCCACCCATCATTAATGTGGCAAGGATTACAGGAATCTCTGATGCAGGCATTAAATCAACCGATGATGGCACTGCAATACTGGAGCCACTGGGCGGGCCATTACCGGTAACATTAAAATCATTTGTAGCTACACTTATTAATAGCAAAACTATAAAGCTTGACTGGGCAACTTTGCAGGAGATCAACTGCGATCGCTACGAAATTGAAAGAAGTACAGATGGCAGGGTATTCACAAAAGCAGGTACGGTAGCCGGGCATGGTTTTACCAGCCTCGATATGTATTACACATTGAATGATGATGTAACTGCTATTACCGGCAACATTGTTTACTACCGCCTGAGGCAGGTTGACATTGATGGCAGGAGCAGTTTTTCAAAAGTAGTTTCTGTAAGACTGAAAAAGAGTACTGGTTTCACGATCTCTCCAAACCCTTTCAGCAGTTATGTAAACATCAATATTGACTGGAAGAATAATGAATCCAGTGTAGTGAAAATATTCAACATGAGCGGCAAAGAAATATTGACAAAAAATATTCAACTGTACAAAGGCACCAATTATGTTCAGATAAACGAATTATCTTCTTTACCTTCCGGAAACTATTTAATTCAATTCAACAGTACCGAAGGAAAAATATTTAAACAGGTAACCAAATTATAAAAATAGCTTTCAACCAATCCACGTTTGTTATCCATACCGGGCTTTTGCCCGGTATTTTTTTCCTGTATATTATTTCGCCGTTAGCAAAATCCTGTTCCAAAATCAATTTCCTCAATTCATCAAACAGTTATCCCATTCCATTCCATTTTCAGCATTTGGAAGCATTGCAACAAATATTTTTGTTCCGTTTAATTAAATATTTAAAATGTATAGCAATGAAAAAAATTATTTATGTGCTACTGGTTTCAGTAGCAGCAACCAGCATGAGTTGCAAAAAGACAGTAACAAAACCCCTGCAGTGAATTGCAGTTTACCTTCCACCACCGTGCCGGCAGAAATGGTGGGCAACTGGGCCAACGGTTACAATTCCAGCACCCATATTGCAGATGCTTACAACGGGCAGTATCTCGGTAACAATTGGCAAAGTGGCAAGTACTTCCATCTCACCGCAGATGGTAAGTACGCAGAATTTTACTACATGGCCAATACAGGTGTATCGGCAAGCAGCGCTACCCGTGCCATTGGTACAGTTACTTTTGATGAAGAAGAAGGGTCATTTGTATTTCATGCCTGTAGTGCACATTACCGAGGCTGGCAAAATGGAGTAAAAACAATTGACCGTGATGCCACCGCACAAGAAGTAAATGATCTTTTAACACAGAAGTATTATTATTCTTTTGAAACTACCGGTAGTACTACCTGGATGGAGATCCGTTTTGATCCGGCAGGTACACCCACCAGTTTCCGGAGTGTGGAATAGAAGTTATATCAATAACCCAAACATATGGCGGCTGGAATAAGTTCAGCCGCCTTTATGATGCAAATCAGTTTATTTTCTTCCGGCAGGTGGTATTTTGTATTCAAAAATAAATGCCTGCAGCACTTTTATCAGCCGATATCAACCTGTTACATTTATTATCCGGCAGTTTCGGCAAAGAAGCTGCCGGTAAGAAACAGGCATTACTAAAAGAGTTCTCCGGCCGCACCATTAAAACGGTTGCTGTTGCCAGAAAATATCATGAAATTCTACTGTTCCTGAAAGCATATCCTGACAATAAAGAAATATTGCAAGCTGCTGTTTCCGGGCTTGAACAGATACACTCGTTCACAAAAAAAATAATGGCAGGCCAGCATTACAAAATGCAGCAGGCATTATCCGGAACAGGTATGGCAGGTACTTTACTGGTAGCACAATACAGCTACCCGATTACAAAATGGCTTGCCGGAAAATTTCCTGTTGCTACCTCCTTTCATTCCGCTGCCGGTGATGATGCGGCAGGTGCAGCAATACTCCGGCATCTGCTTCCACAGATTGAATATTACTATGCCACACAGCAAAAATATTCACTGCAAAAAAGATTGGAATACATTGCCGGTAAAAACAATACACTTCAAAACATCATTGACATATTTGAACAATCAACAGCAGGTGAAAAAGCCGGGGAATTACTTTTTGACCAGTTAAAAATTTATACTGCCTGGGTACTGAATGATCCGTCATTCAACAGGAGTTTTATGAGTAGTATTCCTCAAGCCTTTTTTTATCATAAAACACTGGAGAAAAAAAACAACATGGCTGCCGTCCTTTCACAACCCTGCCCCAAAGCTGAACGCCTTTCAGCTGCCCAAAAAGAATATTTACTGGATGTTGCAAAAGCATCTTTGGCTTTTTATTACAGGGAAACTGAACCGGTAACGCTTGCTTCAGCAGATGAAGCAGAATTCTTTATTTGCAGCAGGGGAATTTCCATTGCGCTATACGGAATGAAGCCAGCCCGAAGATTGTCTATTGAATCATACATTGGCTACATGGTATTTAAAAACAACACACCTGTTGCCTATGGCGGCGGATGGATGTTTGGTGACCGCTGTAAGATCGGACTGAATATTTACCCGCCTTTCCGTAAAGGTGAATCAGCTCTAATTTTTTCAGAAGTATTGCGGTTGTATCATCAACGTTTCCATCAGCAACTATTTATAGTAAAGCCTTACCAGTATGGCAAAGGAAATAAAGAAGGCCTGCAGAGTGCAGCATTTTGGTTTTATTACAAACTCGGTTTCAGACCCATGGATAAAAAAATTGAAAGGGTAGCCGAAACGGAATTCAACAGCAACAAAAAATCATCTATTGCAATGTTGAAATTTTTTACCACATCTGATTTAGCATTACAGGTAACTCCATTGCTTACTACTGACCTTGACCCGGAAAATATCAGCAGGAAAATTACTGAAATGATAGTAAAGAATTTTAATGGCAACAGGCAACTGGCCATCCGGACATGCCGTACTGCGCTGGAGAAAATATTGAATATAGAGCCGGATAAAAAACCGGATCTGAATTATACAACTCATTTTCAGCATTTCAGTCTTTTACTCTCTCTATTACCCAACCTTGCTAACTGGAATGCAAAAGACAAAAAACTAATGCTTGAGATTATTGCCTGCAAAGCAAACAATGAAAAAAGGTATATTCAGAAAGTACAACAGCACAAAAGATTTATACAGGAATTAAAAGCAGTTTTCTGAAAGTTCATTCTGCAAATATTAACACTTCAAATTGGTTTGCCAGTCTGGTCCAGTAGCAAATCGCAATCAACCGCAACCATACAGATGTTGAGAAAAAAACTTCTGATCGCACTTTATAGTATAAGAAAATATATTATTTTCATTTTTGAAGATACAAGTAGTGCAAACTGCATTTTCTGTTTACTTTAAAAACCAAAACTTCAACAAATGAAAAAACTCTTAGCTGGCTTTTTTGCCGGGGCAATATTCCTGGCATCGTGTAACAAAGTAGCAGTTGAAACTGCTGTAAATGAGGATGACAATGCCCCAATTACTCAACGCAGCTGTGCTTCTTATGAAGTGCTGGAACAACAACTGCAGGCAGACCCTGGTTTAAGAAGAAGAATGAATGATATAGAAGCCTTTACAGACAGGTTTTCGAAAAGCCCGGCCATGCAGCGTCTTTCCGGTGATTCTATGATCATACCGGTTGTGGTAAATGTTGTTTACAAAACAGCCGCAGAAAACATTTCCTTAGCACAGATACAATCACAAATAGATGTATTGAATGAAGATTACCGCAGCACCAATGCAGACATTACCAAGGTACCAAGCCTGTTTACTGGTGTAAAAGCAGGCGACACCAAGATCCGCTTTGTATTAGACCAGGTGATAAGGAAAATCACTACCAAAAAAAGCTGGAGTACCAATGATGCTGTGAAGAAAAGCGCACAGGGTGGTATTAGCCCTACCAGCCCAACTACCAAGTTAAATTTATGGGTTTGTACTTTAGGCAATGGCATTTTAGGCTATGCACAGTTTCCTGGCGGCAGTTCTGCAACCGATGGTGTAGTGATTTTAAACAGGGCTTTTGGCAGCCGTGCAAAATATTCCGCAGGCTACTATACTACTACTTACGATCTGGGAAGAACAGCCACACATGAAGTGGGTCACTGGTTGAACCTGAGACATATCTGGGGCGATGCAACCTGCGGCAATGACCAGGTTGATGATACTCCACTTCACAATACAGCTAACTATGGATGCCCTGCTGCGGGCCACAAGAGTACATGTACAGGCACACCTGTAGAAATGACTATGAACTATATGGACTATACAGATGACCTGTGCATGTATATGTTTAGTACCGGACAAAAGACACGTATGCAGGCCACCTGGGCAGTTGGGGGTCCACGTGCAAGTTTCAGGTAACTCAATGGAATTACGATAATAAAAAAGGTTGCGGTACCGCAACCTTTCTTATTATATACATTGCCTGGTACAGCTTTATTGTATCACCGCATCTGTTAAATGAATAATGCCATTAGACACTTTGGCATCACGGGACTGAATACTCACATCACCAATACTGGCAGCCCCGTTTTTTACATTCACCAGTAATTTTTTGCCATTCACGGTGGTAAGCGTATCACCGTCTTTCAGTTCATCATATGCTATCTTTCCATTTACTATATGATTACTTACCAGATCGGTTAGCCTGGCCCTGTTCTGTGGTTCCAATAAATTTTCCACCACCCCTTTATCTAATTTTTCAAAAGCAAGATCAGATGGTGCAAAAACTGTAAAAGGACCTGTGCTGCTCAATAACTGATCAAGATCGGATGCATGTACACTTTTTTTTAGTGTTTTCAGGTATTTATCTACGTTCACTACCTGTGTAATATTTGACATTTGTGTTGATTTACCTGCCGGCAGTATTGTCGGCAGGGCAGTAAGGTAGTCTTTAACAAACAGCTTTGCTGTTAATGTTTGAAAATGCGGCTAATCATTGGGTTGACTCGAGAAAGCCTGATCCATTATGTGAATCAGCGGATATCTTTTTCTCCCGGTATGGGCAGATCAATTTGCAGCTTATCAAAATAATTATGTTTTACCGTATGGTAAAACCAAAGCACATCTGTAATATTTGCATGTCCATGTATATCGGCCAGCTTGAAGATCAGCAGGTATAATAATCCTGCCGCAGGCAATGTGTGAACTTTATTATTGATATATGTCCAGCGTTCGTAATTGGGAATTATGTTGGCTACCTGGTACTCCCTGAAAAGGCCATAAGAAATATCGTGCAATTCCACCGTTCTGTAAATCCGGTTCAGCCGTTCCGGCATTAGTACCAGCTCATCGGCTAAAATTTCCATTGCTGCCATTAGCCCAACCAAGCCGTGGCGTTTGTGTGCCGGCTTACCCGTTAATGGGTGTGGAATTACCACTGATTTATCTTCTTCTGTTTTACCAATATCATGCAGCAATGCAATTATTTTTAATTCATACTGCAATTCATCTTTATCCAATTCAAGCTGATGCAACAGGCTAAAAAGGCTTCCATAAAATCCGGATGCCGGTTGCTGAAAAATGTTCTCTACATTATCGTACACCGCCTGAAGGTGATCGGTTAGCATCACATTGCTGGTATTGCTCTCATGCCGGTCTGCAGTGGTATCCGCTTTTTGCCACCAGGCAGATTTTTTTATTTTGGTCTCTATTGCTTGCAGGTTCAGCATAACTGTTATCAGAAAAGAATTTTCACAAAAATATCAAAAGCTGTTCTTCTTTTCCGGGTATTGTTTGCTGAAAACATTAAAGTGTATGTTAGTGTGGGGTAAATGCCGGGTTACCGTACATGCTTTTATTGAATAAATAGTATTTTCCATCGTCATAATTGCGCCAGTAGCGGCGCCCATCCAAGTCATAGTATAACCTCCCGTCTACCGATTTCTTGGCAGCCCTGTCATCTACCGTTATTACTTTAGGAAGCAATTTTTGGGGGGCCTTTTTTACAAGCAGTTTTTTTTCTGCAGGCTTTTCCGTTCCGGCAGTTCCGGTTTGTGGTTGGTGTTTTTTACTACAGCCGGCAAATACCAGGCTCAATACAATCATCGCCGGAAAAATATACTTTAGCTGCATTGTCCTTTTTCATTTACTATTCCAATTATCTTACCAAAATCGTTAATGGTTAGTTGACGGGTAAATATAAAACCGGTAAATACAGACTGTGTAAATATTTCCCCTGCGATGGATTTGCAATTCCCTTCCGTTGAAATACAGTTATATTTACGCCTCATATATATCGCTATAGTTTCATGAAAAAAATTATACTGACAGTTACATGCCTTATGATCAGTATTGTATCATTTGCACAAACCAGGGTTTCCATCGATTCGGTCAATAACCATATTGGGAAAACAGTGATCGTATGCAATGAAGTATTTGGAGTAAAGACAACGGAAAAAATAACTTACATAAACCTGGGTGCTGCTTATCCAACATCACCGTTGACAGTGCTCATTTTTACAAAAGACCTGGTTAATTTTCCGGAAACCCCCGAAAAATTATACGGTAACCAGCAGGTATGTGTAACAGGTGTATTGAAAGAATATAAAGACAAAGCAGAGATTGTGATCAGCAAGCCTGAAGATATTAAAGTTGAATAAATCCAATGTGCAAATCAGCTGCTACGGCTACAACTCATTCATGTCATATACCAGTACTTTTTTCCATAAGTGGCTGTAGTTGGTAATGAATGCCTGGTGTACCGGGTGATCCTGGTAGGTTTTCTGATCCGCTGCATTGTCAAAAAACATCAGTTCACTTACCTGCCAGCTGGCATCCACCACATCCCTTTTTTCAGTAGCAGCCGGAATACCAATATGCAGCCTGCGGATGGATTTAATAGCCGCCAGTGTTCTAAGCCCGTCTACCAGTTTATCCCTGTCTTCAACTGAAACCGGATCTTTTAACCAGAAAAATACATGGTGTACCAATTGCTTTTGATCATTTGAAGTAGATAAACTCATGGCTTGTGTTGCTACCCCTGCTGTAAGAGCAGCAGCGGTGGTTAAAAATTTTCTGCGTTCGATTGATAACATTGAGGAAATTGAATACTAAAAATACAACAAGAATATTATATTGCAACATGACCAAAACAAGACTGGAAGCTTTTAGTGACGGGGTAATAGCCATTATCATTACCATCATGGTGCTGGAACTGAAAGTGCCGCAAAGCACCGACTGGGAAACCATCAAACATTTGATTCCTGTCTTTTTAAGCTATGTGTTAAGTTTTATTTTCCTTGGCATTTACTGGGGCAATCATCATCATTTAATACATTCCATCAAGGGAGTTAACATCAGTATTTTGTGGGCCAACCTCCACCTGTTGTTCTGGTTGTCATTGGTTCCCTTTGCCACCGCCTGGATGGGAGAAAGCAATTTTGAAAAAGTACCTGTAATTGTTTACGCAGTACTTGCCGACCTCTGTGGTATTGCCTATTATATTTTGCTGATGGCCATTACCAAACATGAAGCGAAGAATGAAACCATGCTAAAAGTACTGAAGAAACAATCGAGGAAAGGTTTCTTCTCCATAATTTTTTATACTGCCGCTATTCCGGTTGCATTTTTTCATCCTGCCATCTCCTGTATTATATTCACGATTGTATCGCTGATGTGGATCATACCAGACAGGAATATTGAAAGAACGGTGCACAACCATCCCCATTAAAATGGCACTGTCAAAACAACTCATCCAGTTTTATCTTAACCTGCAACCGCCGGCAAAGCTGCCACGGGGGTTTGAATTGCTATTTCCTCAGCAAACCAGTGAGGTACAAAAAATAACGAAGCTGTTTTTTAATAAATTTTATGCAGATAATAATCCCCGGCGATTGATGCTCGGCATTAATCCGGGTCGCCTGGGTGCTGGCATTACTGGAATCAATTTTACTGCGCCCAAACAACTCAAAGAAAATTGCGGCATCGGTCATCCCATCAAAATATCTACCGAGTTATCTGCCGAATTCATTTATGATGTAATAGAAAAATATGGTGGCACAGATATTTTTTACAACGACTGGGTCATCGGGGCAACAAGCCCGCTGGGATTTGTAAAAGCAGGCAAGAATATCAACTATTATGATGATAAAAAATTAATGG
Organism: Chitinophagaceae bacterium; assembly: GCA_016722465.1. Taxonomy (GTDB): domain Bacteria; phylum Bacteroidota; class Bacteroidia; order Chitinophagales; family Chitinophagaceae; genus Ferruginibacter. The sequence goes on from JADKJC010000001.1 coordinate 784,913, forward strand.
CTGCTGTTACTCCTTTTATCGTAAACAGCATTCAACAGCAAGTATCCTTTGGCATCAAAACAGATCGTTGCCTGTGTATTGGCGAAGACAGGAACTATAAATTCCTTTGCCACCTGAATGAAAAATACCATTGGTTTGATGCGGTGATTCCCCTGCCCCACCCAAGATTCATCATGCAGTACCGGCGAAAGAACAAGCAGGAATACATCGATCAATACCTGCTTGCATTAATGAGTACATAGTTGCCTGGGGCTGCCAATTTAGTACATGTATAAATAAAGCCCGTTGTTTATATTTGTACTGATGCAGCCAAAATCTAATAACCTTTTCCAGCTTGCCGTAGTGGTTAGTGCACTGGGTTTCTTTGTGGATGTGTACGACCTTTTACTATTCGGTATCATCCGCAAACCAAGCCTCCATGATATGGGACTTTCCCCATCAGCCATTCTTACCGAGGGAGAATTTCTTATCAGCATACAAATGACCGGTATGGTGGTGGGTGGCATCCTGTGGGGAATACTGGGAGACAAAAAAGGAAGATTGAGTGTATTGTTTGGCTCCATATTGCTTTATTCAATTGCCAACATCCTCAACGGCATGGTGCAAAGCATGCCGCAATACACATTGCTGCGTTTTATTGCAGGCGTTGGCCTTGCGGGCGAATTGGGTGCTGGCATTACTTTAGTAAGTGAGCTGTTGCCAAAGGAAAGAAGAGGCATTGCTGCTGCCATGATTGCCTCCTTTGGGGTGCTCGGCGCCGTTACTGCATTTTTCATGAAAGAGATTTTCCATTGGCGTACCTGTTATTATATTGGCGGTGGCCTTGGTTTGTTGTTGCTGGCACTCCGCTTATCAGTACATGAGAGCGGTTTGTACAAGCAACTAAAACAAACGGAAGTACAGCGTGGCAATTTCCTCATGTTCTTTAACAGCAAAGAGCGTTTTATCCGTTACCTGCGCTGTATACTAATCGGCTTACCTGCATGGTATATTATTGGCATGCTGGTAACCTTCAGCGACCAGTTTGGAAAAGAGCTGGGCATTGAAAATATTGATCCTGCCAAAGCAATCCTCTATCAATACCTGGCAATTGCATTCGGTGATCTTACCGCCGGGCTCCTGAGCAATTATTTAAAAAGCAGGAAGAAAACGCTCTTTATCTTTTATGGTATCAGCACCTTATTTTGTACATTGTATTTTCTTCAGGCAGGAGGCAGCCCCGGCAACTTTTATCTTATTTGTGCCGGCCTTGGTTTTGGCGCCGGTTTTTCCATCGTGTACATCACCATCAGTGCAGAACAATTTGGCACCAACCTGCGTGCGACTGCTGCAATCAGTATCCCCAATATGGTAAGAGGTATGCTGCCTTTAATATTATTGTTATTCAGGTTTACCAGGTCACTCTTTCACAGTTATATCACCGGGGGTTGGATAACAGGCATTATCGTGATGGGCATTGCAATCACCGCTGCATATCATACAGAAGAAACCTTTTCAAAAGAATTAGATTTTATTGAAAAATAAAAGGGATGATAGCTTTAAGCACACCATCCCTTTCAATCAGAAAAAAATACAGATCAATATTTCTTTGCCACGGTGTACCAGAACATTTCAGGGGCACTTTCCACACCTGCGGCAGTCATTCTGTCTTTCAGATCTTTGGATTTAGCAAAGGCTTCAGCCTTCTTCAGATCATTTACTGCGTCCACAACAATGACATTATGATTGTCTCCAATACTGAAACCGACAGCCCTGTCTGTAAGGCCTGCATCTGCTCTTACCTGCTTGTGACTGTCAAATTCTTTCTTCCAGGCATCCCAGTCTTTTACCTTGTGCATTATCATCAACCGGGTAGTGGAAGCATTGGTGCTGTTGTCAAGCATTTGAACATCCACATAAAAAAACTTTGGCGCTCCGAGTACACCGCCTTTTTGCATCGCTGCTTTCAAATCCGGCAACGCTGAAAATTGTGTTGCTTTGTCTGCATCATCCATGCTAAGGGCAACCATTACCATGTTGGAATCTGACAGGCTTCTTCCTATTACATAATTGTGAAGCCCATAAGACTGTCGAACCGAATCATGCGACTCATATAGTGCAAGCCACTTTGCAAAGTTGGCCACTTTGTGCCAAACCAACAAAGTATTGGATGGTTTTGCGGGGGCAGTAGGTGGCGGTGCTGGCGTTTCGTTTTTTACTGCCGAATCAGTTGTTGCGGCATCATCCGCTTTTTTTTCTCCGCCCGAATTACAGGACGCAAGGATAAACATGCATGCAGCAACACAAATAGCTGCACAAAATTTAAATGGCTTCATCGTTTTATATTTTTTAATGTTGAAATAATAAAAGTTCTGATAGAGCACAGCTTAGGTGTACAGGCGGGTAAAATTAATATTGTTACCAATATAGCATGAATAATTAAGGAATGCAAGCAATCAGGCATTTGCTTGTGCCCATTAACAAATACATTTCATCACTGGCAATTTTAACTTAGCCATTCATTCTTTATCTTTCCTTAAAAAAGTGATGCTTACAACAGCCCATTTAATTCAGCATTATCACTTGCAACCGCACCCGGAAGGTGGCTGGTATAAAGAAACATACAAAAGCAGTGAAACTATTCCGGCGGCGGGATTGCCGGAGAGATTTTCCGGCGAAAGAAGTTTTTCTACAGCTATCTATTTTTTACTGGAGCAGGGAAATTTCTCTGCTTTTCACCGGATCAAAAGTGATGAGTGCTGGCATTTTTATTCTGGTGATCCGTTGGAAGTATTTGTTTTGTATACTAATGGCAGACTGGAAGTAATAACATTGGGGCAGGACATTCTGAATGGACAGTTGTTCCAATATGTAGTGCCAGCCAATTGCTGGTTCGCCAGCAGGCCAGCTGCTTCAAGTGCATTTTGTTTTGTTGGCTGCACCGTAGCACCTGGTTTTGACTTTGCAGATTTTGAAATGGCGGAAGAAAAGATTTTATTGGATTTATTTCCAATCCATACAGCGGTTATTAAAGAATTATGCCGGTAAAATCCCTTTGTCAACTGTATCAAGGAAAAGAAATAGCCAGTAAATTATTATTACTGATATTTATTAAAACAACTTGTTATTTAAATAATTAAAATGAGTTCGAAAATCAAAGCCATTATTACAGGTGCTACCGGCATGGTTGGCGAAGGTGTATTGCATGATGATGTAGAGCAGGTACTGGTCATCAACAGGAAATCGTGCGGTGTTACTCATCCTAAATTATTGGAGATCATCCATGCTGATTTTTATGATCTTGCTGCCATTAAAAACCAGTTATCTGGTTACAATGCCTGTTTCTTTTGCCTGGGTGTATCTTCTGCAGGTATGAAGGAGGCTGACTATTATAAGCTAACCAATGTGTTGACGATGCATGTCGCAACAACACTTTCACAACAAAACCAGGAGATGGTATTTTGTTATGTATCAGGAATGGGTACAGACAGTACAGAAAAAGGCCGCATCATGTGAGCAAGGGTAAAGGGCAAAACGGAAAATGACCTGTTAAAACTGCCATTCAAAAAAGTTTATAATTTCAGGCCCGGTATCATTGAGCCAACAAAGGGTTTAAAAAACACACTCAGCCTGTATAAATATTTCGGCTGGCTCAGGCCGTTGATCAGGTTAGTGGCACCCAATCAAATCTGCACTTTAAAACAAGTTGGCCTTGCTATGATCAATGCCGCAGGCAAGGTATATGAAAAGCAAATTGTAGAAGTAAAGGACATTGAAGCATTGGCAAAACAATAAGTTTTAACGTGTTGTGCTATTAAAATAGATTGATTCTCAATTGCTGCTTATTTGGTAAAGAAATTTCACTGGAATTTTAAAGTTTTTGTTGGCTTTTGTTTAAAAAAATAAATTCAACATATTTGACAATGAAATGGCGATTGCCCAGCAAAAAAGTTAATAGCACAACTCGTTAAGTTTTACAGGCTGATCTCTCCCTTCATATAGTATACACTATTGCCACTCATGGTAACCCTTTCTTTATTTACCTGCTCACACCAAATCTCCCCGCCTCTCTGAGACAATTGCAGGGCATGTAATTTTTCTTATTCAATTTTTCACTCCAGAAAGGAATGAGTTGAGAATGTGCCGAACCCGTTACAGGATCTTCATTGATACCAGCACCGGGAGCAAAAAATCTTGAAACAAAATCAACCTGCTTTCCAGGTGCAGTGATGATCATTTTATCAAAATACTTTTTCATCAGGGTAAAATCCGGTTCACAATTTTTTACTGCAGCTTCATCAGGCAACTCAACCAATATATCCCGGTATTTATATACCCCCACAATTTCAACATCTCCCAGTATCTCATTCAATGATTCTTCATATTCATCCAGTCTTTGAGGCTTCCAGCTTGGAAAGTCCATTGTGATGAGGCCACTTTTTTCTGTTACAGTGAGGATGCCACTTTTTGAATTGAATTTTAATTCATTCTTTTTAAACCCAAGGATATTGAATAACACATAAGCACTGGCCAGTGTTGCATGACCACATAGGTTTATTTCAACTGCAGGAGTAAACCAGCGGATATCATAATCGGCCAATGAGTTTACTGATGGAACAAAAACACTGTTTCACTCAGGTTGTTTTCCAGTGCCAGTTGCTGCATCAACATATCATCCAGCCATTCTTTCAACGGGATGACTGCGGCAGGGTTGCCGCCAAATAAATGATTGGTAAAAGCATCTACCTGGTAAATGGTGAGGTTCATAGTACAAATTTATTTCTTTGTGTAAAAAGCAGGCAGGCCCAGTTTGTATTTTACCGCCACCAGCCTGATGGCAAAAATGAGCAGGATGCAAATGATCTTTGAAAGGGCAGGGTCTACATCTATTTTTTTGAAAAGAAAATATACCAGGCCACCTATGATACTTGCCATTGCATAAATTTCTTTTCGGAAAACAAGCGGCACATTGTTCAGCAACACATCTCTTATCACACCACCAAAGCTTGCAGTAATGGTGCCGATGGCAATACATACCCCAATACTGAAATTAAGGTCAATTGCTTTTTCAATACCAGTAATGGTAAATAAGCCAAGCCCCAATGCATCAAACAAAAATAAGGTAGTGGTAAACTCCCGGAGTCTTGCTTCAAAGAACATGGATACAAGATAAGCGATAAAGATCGTGAAGGTAGCGGTTCCATTCCTGAGCCAGCCCACAGGCAGGTTGCCGATGAGAACATCTCTTAACGTACCCCCACCAATTGCCGTTACAAATGCGATGATGAGTACCCCAAAAGGGTCAAGCTTTTTTTCCATGGCAAAAAAAGCACCCGAAACAGCAAAGGAAAAAGTACCCAGTATATCAATGATATGAAGAAAGCCGGTATTGAACATTCCTAAAAAGGTATAAAAGAAAAAAAGTCAATGCCTATTTACTCAGCCATCATCTCTTTTATCACACGAATGATGTCTTCTGTATTTGGCTTGCTGAAATAATCGCCATCACTTGCATAAGAAGGGCGATGCGGTTTTCCTGTAATGGTTCGTGGCGCTACATCCAAAAATCGGTAGCCCCCCTGTTCTTCCATCACTTTATTAAACATATAAGCGGCAGCGCCACCCGGCACATCTTCATCTATAAATACAATGCGGTTTGTTTTTTTAAGAGAAGTTAAAATGCTGTGATGAATATCAAATGGCAGCAGTGTTTGTACATCGATCACTTCACAACTGGTGCCCATTTTCTCCAATGACTCTACTGCCTCAGTGATAATCCTTAAGGTAGAACCGTAAGAAACAATGGTGATATCTTCACCTTCTTTCAGTACTTCCGGGATACCTAGCGGAGTCCTGTAACCCAACAGGTCAGCAGGTAATTTTTCTTTTAACCGATAGCCATTTAAACACTCGATCATAATGGCCGGATCATTGGCCTGCAGCAATGTATTGTACATGCCGGCCGCCTGTACCATATTTCGTGGCACACATACATACATACCACGCAGGGAGTTAATGATCATTCCCATTGGAGAACCGCTGTGCCAGATGCCTTCCAGCCGATGGCCCCTTGTACGAACGATCAGCGGGCAACTTTGTCCGCCTGCTGTTCTGAAATGGGTGGTGGCTGCATCATCACTCAATGGCTGCAACCCGTATAACAGGTAATCCAAATATTGTATTTCTGCAATGGGCCTTAATCCACGTAATGCAAGACCGATACCCTGCCCCATGATAGATAGTTCCCTGATGCCTGTATCAGAAATTCTATCGGTACCGTATTTAGCCTGCAACCCGGCAAAACCCTGGTTCACATCACCAATAAAGCCCACATCCTCTCCAAATGCTGCAACCTTATTATTACTGGCAAAAAGTTCATCAAAGTATTTGTTCAATATTTCATAGCCATTCACTGTTTTAGCATCTTCATCATACCAGGGTTTAATTTCATTTACTTTTAATGCAGACTTAGGGCCTTCATTGTACAGATATGAATTGTATAACCCGGCATTTTGTTTTGCTAACGCTGCATAATAATCATGCAGTGGCTTTGCCGCCGGATGATTTCCTGCAACATCCAGGGCAGTGGACAGCGCCTTCATTACTTCACGGCGCATTGGTTCTGTATTGGCCGACAATTCAGCAGCAATTGCTGATACAGCGGCGGCAGCAGTTTCATCCAATTGTTGTGCTGCCTGGTTGATCAGTGGTACACAGTCAGTAATTTGCTGTTGTGTCGGCGCTAAAAATTTTTCCCAGGCACGTTGTTTACTTTCTTTTACAAATAATTTGGCATTCATCTCTATCTCATTCACCTCATGCTCTTCTGCCAATGCATTGGTTATGATCCATTCTCTCATTTGCCTGATGCAATCCCATTCTTTTTCCCAGGCAAGCCTTTCCGGTTTTTTATACCGCTCATGACTGCCGGAAGTGGAATGGCCCTGTGGTTGAGTGATCTCTTCAATATGAAAGATGGCGGGTGTATGGGTATCCCTGATTTTCTGGATAGCGGGTTCAAACACTTCACACATACCGGCATAATCCCAGCCTTTTAATTTGTAAATATCCAATCCATTGGTCCCCTCCCCTTTTTGCATCCCCTTAAGTGCCTCTGATATTGAACCCTTGGTAGTTTGATATTGCTTGGGTACAGAAATGCCATAACCATCATCCCATACAAAAATTGCCAGTGGCACCTGCAGCACACCCGCCGCATTTACCACTTCCCAAAAATGGCCCTCGCTGGTAGAAGCGTCGCCGATGGTGCAAAAGCAAATTTCATTTCCATTGTCACTTAAATGGGTATGCTGTCTAAAAGTTTCTACATTCCTGAATAATTTAGAAGCCAACGCCAATCCTAAAGCCCTTGGCATTTGTCCCGCTGTAGGCGCCATGTCACTGCTACTGTTCTTCATGCTTACCAATGGCAACCAATCGCCATTGGCATCCACGTTTTTGGTTGCAAAATGAGCGTTCATTTGCCGGCCGGCGCTAAAAGGGTCGTTGTTGATATCTGGGTCAGAAAACAATTGTGCGAAATATTGTTCAACATTGGCAATGCCAGCAGCCAGCATAAAGGTCTGGTCCCTGTAATAGCCCGACCGGATATCCCCCTGCCTGAAAAATTTTGCCACGGCAACCTGTGCTACTTCCTTCCCGTCTCCAAATATTCCAAACTTGGCTTTGCCCGTCAGCACCTCCTTACGCCCCAGCAGGCTCGTCTCCCTGCTTTCGCAGGCTACCCTGTAATCTTTAAGTACTTCATTCCTGAAGTTTTCAAAACTCAGTTTATCGAGCATGGCGGCATCGTTGCTATATGATATTTCCATTGAACAAATGTAAAATATTAGTTGTGATGATTGTAAACAATTTGTAAATGAACTAACAATTTGACCGGGTTTTAATCGTTTTTGTATCTTTGGGACAATAATTGAAAAATTGGGTATTACATGAAAAAATTAGCAACGGTCTTATCACTTGTTTCGATAAGTTTTATTTCAACCGCACAAGTAGTTTCTACTTCCACTGTTCCTCCAAAGCCGTCACGAGTTGTGGAAGAGGTGCTTGGGCTTCCTGAAACCAGCTATGATTTTGGCAAGATACCCCAGGGTAAGCCGGTTACACATGTTTTTACCGTGGAGAACATTGGTAAAGATTCGTTGAGAATTTCAAATGTGCAGGCCAGTTGTGGATGCACTACTCCGGAATGGGAAAGAAACAAAGTGCAGGCACCAGGTGAAAAAACTAACATTACAGTGGGATATAATGCTGCAGCAGAAGGACCATTTACAAAATCGATTACGGTTACTTATAATGACAATCAAACCAAACAGATTACAATAAAAGGCGAGGTTTGGAAAACACCGGTAAGTTCGGCACCCGAAAACAAAGACCTGAAAAGCCTGAAAGAAGAATAACTCTGATCACATAAATTATAAAACAAATAAAAACTACGAATAACATGAAAAAAATCTTACTATCTGCAGCAGTATTTGCATTGAGTGCTACAGCATTTGCACAAACTAAAATTGCAGAAGTAGCAAAATTTGCTACAGAAACCATCGACTTTGGAAAAATTAAGCAGGGTGTACCACAGAAAGGAACTTTTACAGTTACCAATATTGGTAAAACTCCATTGATAATTGAACAAGCCAACCCAACCTGCGGTTGCACCATCTCTGATTATACAAAAGAGCCAATCGCTCCAGGCAAAACAGGTGTAATCAACGCTACTTACAATGCAGCCGCCATGGGTCATTTTGAAAAACACCTTACTGTGAAATTTGCTGGTGTTGATGAAATGAAATCAATCACTTTTACCGGCGATGTGATTGCTGCAGAACAATACGATAAAGATAAAATGCAGGCAGCTGGAAATACTGCTGCCACAACAGATAATGTTAAAGAAAAGGAAGCAGCTGCAAATGAAATTAAGGCAAAAGAAACAGCCACTAAACCAGCAACACTTAAAAAAGCTCCCGTAAAGGCTACAAAAAAAGTAGTAAAAAACAGCTAAGCAAATTATTGCAATAAAAAAACCGGTAGTTACTACCGGTTTTTTTATTGAATATGCTGAAATAAATAGTGATCAAACCGCAAAACTTTCTCCACATCCACAGCTTCTGCTGGCATTGGGATTATTGAAATAAAATCCTTTGCCATTCAACCCATCACTGAATTCCAATTCCGTATTAACAAGGTATAGAAAGCTTTTGAGGTCGGTAACGATCTTTACCCCTTTGTCTTCAAACACCTGGTCCATTGGCTTGGTTTCGTTATCAAAATCCATTTTGTAACTCAGGCCGCTGCAACCACCCCCCACGACACTGACCCTTAAAAAATAAGTTGGGTCACCTGCAACGCCTGCATCCGTCATCAGGCTGATCACTTTCTGCTTTGCTTTGTCGCTTATGTAAATTGCGTTGTCTGTTGCTGTCATTTCCAGAGTTTTAAGTTTTAAGTTATGCGTTCAACTTATCACTCATAACTTATAACTGTTTTTAGTGCACTACACTTTCCTCAAACTTAATGGCTTCCATACCATTTTTTATGCGGTAGTCGTTGATGGCTGCTTTGATAGCATCCTCTGCCAATACCGAGCAGTGAATTTTAACCGGGGGAAGGTTTAATTCTTCCACGATGTCCATATTATCGATCTTTAAGTGCCTCATCCACCGATTTGCCTTTCAGCCATTCTGTAGCCAAAGATGAAGATGCAATAGCTGAGCCGCAACCAAATGTTTTGAATTTGGCATCGGTTATCATCCCGGTTGCATCATCCACTTCTATCTGCAGGCGCATTACGTCGCCGCATTCAGGCGCACCCACCAAACCAGTACCTACATTTTTTGCACTTTTATCCAGGGTGCCAACATTTTTGGGATTCTGGTAGTGATCGATTACTTTTTCTGAGTATGCCATGATTAATTATTTTGAATTTTAATTATAAATTTTAAATGAAAAAAGCGAATTCAACATTTAGCATTTAAAATAATTTTATTAATGCGCTGCCCACTCTATCGTACTCAAATCAATTCCTTCTTTATACATTTCCCATAACGGGCTCATATCTCTTAATTTTAAAACAGTTTCACTGATGGCTTTGATGGTATATTCAATCTGCTCATCTGTAGTAAACCTGCCCAAACCAAAACGCAGTGAACTGTGTGCCAGGTCGTCCCCAAGGCCCAATGCTTTTAATACATAAGAAGGTTCTAAAGAAGCAGAGGTGCAGGCAGATCCTGAACTCAATGCAATGTTTTTATTAAAGCCCATCAATAAGCCTTCACCTTCCACATGCTTAAATGAAATATTGGTAACATGTGGCAGGCGGTACTCACGGCTGCCATTTACATACGCCTCTTCCAGCTTCATCAATTCCATTTCAAGATGGTCCCTCATTTTACTGATGCGTTTGTTATCCTCTTCCATATCCAAACGGCAGAGTTCACAGGCTTTACCAAAACCAACAATACCCGGTACATTTAATGTGCCACTACGCATGCCTCTTTCGTGGCCACCGCCATCCATTTGGGCAGTTACTTTTACCCTTGGGTTTTTACGGCGAACATACAAAGCACCCACACCTTTTGGACCATACATTTTATGCCCGGTAAATGCCATCAGGTCAATACCATCCTTGTTAACATCCACTGGTATTTTACCCACTGCCTGTGTACCATCTGTAAAGAATAATACACCATGTTTTTTTGCAATCGCACTGATCTCTTTTACCGGCTGAATGGTACCAATCTCGTTGTTGGCATACATGATAGCGATCAAAATCGTGGTTGGCTTAATGGCAGCTTCCAGTTCTTTTAAATTGATCAACCCTTCAGGATTTACCTGCAGGTAAGTAACTTCCCCGCCAATTTTTTCAAGGTGCTTGCAGGTATCCAATACTGCTTTATGCTCAGTTGTAGCGGTAATAATATGGTTACCTTTTTGTGCATACATTTCATATACCCCTTTAATACCAAGGTTGTCTCCCTCAGTTGCACCACTGGTGAAGATGATCTCTTTGGGATCTGCACCAATCAGTTTAGCTACCTGCTCACGGGCATAGTCCACCGCCTCTTCTGCTTCCCATCCAAAGGGATGGTTACGGCTTGCCGCATTACCAAAGTGTTCTAAAAAATATGGGGTCATCGCTTCCAGCACCCTCGGGTCCATCTGGGTGGTAGCGTTATTATCTAAGTAAATCGGCAGCTTGAGCATACTATTTTAATTTAAATCTAAGAACACGAAATTACTGTAAAAGGTTCTATTTTAGCCTTGCAAACACCGCTCCGTTCAATCATTTTACTCATTTCGTAAACAAAAAAACTATATATCTATGCTTAAAATAGAACATATCGGAATTGCCGTTAAAGAACTCTCCTTATCCATCCCACTTTTTGAAAAACTGCTCAACTGTGGGTGCTATAAAACAGAAACCGTAGAAAGCGAAAAAGTAAACACCGCCTTCTTTAAAAAAGGAGAAACAAAAATTGAATTACTGGAGAGTTCAACACCCGATGGCGTGATAGCAAAATTCATTGAAAAAAAAGGAGAAGGGATGCATCACATCGCTTTTGATGTGGCAGATATTTATACAGAAATGGAGCGGTTAAAAAACGAAGGGTTTGTGTTGCTGAATGAACAACCTAAAAATGGCGCTGACAATAAACTGGTTTGCTTTCTCCATCCCAAAGGAACCAATGGCGTGCTGGTGGAATTGTGTATGGAAAGAAAAAACTGAGTTTTTCATCTTCCATTTTCACACTAAAAAAGGATTGCTCCTTTTCTCTTCACCAATGCTTGTTGGTTCTCCGTGGCCGCTGTACACAACGGTATCATCAGGCAATACAAACAATTTGCTGCGGATGTTTTTGATGAGTGTTTCAAAATCCCCTCCCGGCAGATCTGTCCTTCCAATACTTCCCCGGAACAACACATCACCTCCAATAATAAAGTGTTGCTTTTCGCAATAGAAACAAATATGCCCCGGTGAATGACCGGGCGCTTCAATTACTTTGAGTTCATCATTTCCCAATTTAATCATATCACCTTCTTTTAAATAAATAAAGCCCCCGTCATAATTGTCAAATGGCATATTCCACATCAACCCGGAAGCTGGTGCAAATGCCAATACTTGCTTTTCTGTTTCGTGAAGCTGCAATGTAAGCCCATAGGTTTCTGCTACAAATTTATTACCAAACACATGGTCTAAATGACAATGCGTATTGAGCAGCATTGTAGGTTTCAGCCTGGTCTTATCAACAAATGCTTTCAATTGATCTTTTTCCTCATCAAAATAACAGCCCGGATCAATAATGATACATTCATCCGTTTCATTGTATAAAACGTAGGTATTTTCCTGGATGGGGCTGAAAACAAAGCTTTTTACATTTAACATCTAACAAATATTTTAACAATAAAGGGATATTTTTACGGTTGGCTGTAATAGCCTAATTTTATTCTTATAAATGGCAAAATTAGTATGGTAAAGTTTAATAGATTTTTTTTTATCACCGTTTTGATTGGTTTGATCTCTTCAACTCCGCTATATGCACAGGTGATTGAAAATGTAAAATTTGGCAAAAACAGGGTGCAGTATAAAAAATTCAAATGGCAGTATTATCAAAGCCGCAATTTCAATACGTTCTTTAATCAAAACGGCCAGGAGCTGGCAAAATTTGTATTGCAGGTGGCCGAAGAAGAGTTGCCCAGCATTGAAGAATTTACCGAATACAGTTTACAACGCAGAGCCAATATTGTTGTATACAATGAATATGCTGATATGCAGCAGTCAAATATCGGGATGGACATTGAATGGCAGAACACCGGTGGTACTACCAAATTTGTAAACAACAAAATGGTGGTTTATTTCAATGGCGACCATGCCCAGCTCCGCAGGCAGATCAGGCAGGGCATTGCCAGAATCATTACTGATAATTTACTGTTTGGGGAAGACCTGGGCGAATTTGCCGGCAACCAGGCATTGCTGGATCTGCCCAACTGGCTTACGGATGGATATGTTGATTTTGCAGCAGAAAACTGGAGCACCAAATTGGATGATGAATTGAAAAGTGAGATGCTGAGTGGCAAGTATACCAAGTTTTACAAATTCGCTTTTCAAAATCCAAGGCTGGCTGGCCATGCTTTCTGGTATTACATTGAAGAGAAATACAAGAAAGAGAACGTTACTTATTTTTTGTATTTGGCAAGGATATACAAAAACCTCAACAGGGCCAGCATGCAGGTTTGCAAAATGAAATTCAAAGACCTGCTGGCGGAATTCATGCTGTACGAAGAAGACAAGTATGAAACCGATATCCGCAAAAGACGGGCTTATCCCAAGGGGCAGGCGATAGAAAGTTTTGAAGTGGACCAGCGGCACGACTATTACCGCATCAATGTAAATCCCAATAAAAAAAACAGCTCCTATGTGCTGGTAGAATTTAAAAAAGGGTTTGTAAAAGTAAAACTGTATGATGATTTTGATGAGTACACCATCTTAAAATATGGCATCCGCAGTTACCGCAATGAAGTGAATCCCGATTACCCTTTGCTGGCATGGGATCCCAAAGGAACAAGGATCACCGTGATCTATAACCAGGAAGGCAGGTTGAAATTATTTGTGTATGATCTTGTAACAAGAATCAAGTATCCCAAGCTGGATCTTACCGACCAGTTTCAGCAGGTGCAGGATGTAAAATACATGCTGGACAGCCGCAACCTTTTACTAAGCGCTACCAAAAATGCCCATTCAGATATCTTCACGATCAATTTAGAAAATGAAAAAGTGCAGCAAATCACCAATGATGTGTATGCCGACCTTGATCCTTCATTCGTTTCCTTTCCTGGCAAAACAGGCATCATCTTTTCAAGTAACAGACCGTCTGCGGAAGCAAGGGGTGGCGATACTTCCATTCCAAGTCATAACCGCTACAATATATTTTTTGTAAGCAATGCCAGCGCCAAGGCAGAGTTAAACCAAATCACCCAGCTATCGAATCTTAAATATGGCAATGCCAAGTTGCCCATGCCTTACAACAGCAACCATTTTACTTTTGTAAGTGATGAAAATGGGGTAGCCAACAGGTACGCAGGTTTCTTTACCAGCAAGGCAGCAGGTGTGGATACACTGGTATTGATTGGCGATGATATTTTACGCAACCCTTCACCAAAAGATGTGGACAGTGTGCTGAAAGTATACAAAAAAGATGATGTGGATTCAATTGCTGTAGTTACTGTATCACAGGATTCTGCCTATACCTTTCCATTAACGAATTATGAAAGCAACCTTGCAGAGACAAGAGTGGCAGGAGACAACCAGCAGGTGAGTGAAGTAACCCGGCAGAGTGATGATAAAACCCTGTACAAGTTAAAAATAGATGAGAATACCCTGCGCCGCCGTAATATCACCGTGCCACCTACTACTTATATGAAGAGAGTGATAATGGCTGATAAGATAGTGCAGGAAGCTGCCGACAAATTTGACAAGCCATTGCCAGGGGACAGTACAAAAAGTGATGGCGATATTTTTCAAAATGAGTTTGAGGAACAAAAAAAAGACAGCAGCAGTAAATTCGGCACCACTGTTATTACAGTTGAAGCTGCTAAATATGATGCCCTTAAAAATGCCAAACTCTATCCTTACAAACCTGTGAAGTTTGGCGCCGATTATGGCGGCGTTAGTTTCAGCAATTCCATTTTATTCAACCGCTACCAGGCTTATGCAGGGGGTAGTGGCCCTATCATGCTGGGTTCAAGCACTCCACTCAATGGCCTGGTACGACTGGGAACATCAGAACTGATGGAAGACGTGAGGATATTCGGTGGCTTCCGGCTTTCTACCAATTTGAACGATAATGAGTGGTTGTTTGGCTATGAAAATTATAAAAGAAGAGTTGACTGGGGACTCACCTACTACAGAAATGCCGAAGAAGTTGGTTTTGATCTTGGAGATGGCCAGGGACACCCGGGTAAAATTTTCACCAACATTTACATGGCCAATGTATCATACCCATTTGACCGAACAAAAAGGATCAGCCTGTCTTTTGGAATACGCAACGAAAACAATGTATTGTTTACCGATATTAATTTTGACCCTTCTTTAAAGATACCTAACCTGCAACGCCGCTTTGCAGTTACACATGCAGAATATGTATACGACAATACCCTTAATCCAACGCAGAATATCTGGAACGGGCTTCGGTACAAAGTATTTTTTGACTGGAATACGGACATCAGTAAAGAAAAGAACAGTACTGGTAAGTATAATTTCAACTGGGGTTTTGATGCCCGTTATTACTATCCCATCTATCGCAATTTCATTTGGGCCGGCAGGGCCTCCGGCGATTTTAGCTGGGGCAGTCAAAAAACCATTTACTATGTGGGTGGTGCCGATGGATGGCTGATGTTTGGAGGCAATGGTGGCAACCGTTACTTTAATTCCAACAACAGGCCAGCGGCAGATGTTGAATATGCTTTCCAAAGCCTGGTAGGCAACCTGAGAGGTTTTACACAAAACGTTGCCAACGGTAACAACGCTATTACTATAAACAGTGAATTCAGGCTTCCGGTATGGACTACCTTTTTTAACAGGCCTATCAACAATGCATTTGTACGCAACTTCCAGCTGGTGCAGTTCATTGACCTGGGCAATGCCTGGAATGGAGCTTATAAAGGCATTTCAAGGCCATCTACTATTTATGGCAATCCACCGGTGCAGGTACAAACCAAGGTGGGTGGTATTGGCCCATTGGCAGGAGGGTATGGTTTTGGTGTAAGGAGTGTACTGCTGGGCTATTTCCTTAAGTTTGATGCTGCCTGGGAAATGAATGGCATCTTCAAAGGCAAACCAATTTATTATTTTAGCATGGGGCTTGATTTTTAAATCATACAATCTTATTGCGGAAAGCCGGTTCAATGAACCGGCTTTTTTATTGTGCTGCATCAACAGCAAGCAGTTCACTTTCTATTGATCTGTAAAAAACATTTATTGCATGCACATTGCAATACCCATTGTGTAGAAACCAATCAACAATAGATCAGGGTAGCAGGCAAAACATACTGTATTTATCATTGGCACGGCATTTTCAACAGTATAGTCAAACAAATTAATTACGAACTATGAAAAAGCTAATCATTTTAACTGCCTGCATTTTTACAGCAGGTATTGTAAAGACAAATGCACAGGTAGTGGCTAAAACAACAGGTGTTCATCTTGGATTAAGAGTGGGTGCAAACCTTTCAAATATTGTACAGGATAAAAGCACGGATTTTTCTACAGGATCAAAAATTGGTTTTAATGCCGCCCTGTTTTTAGAATTACCGCTGGCTCCTGTTTTCAGCATTCAGCCTGAAGTACAGTTTTCACAAAAGGGTTATAAAAACACGGGTACTTATTTAGGCAATGCATATGAGTATAAGCAAACAACTAATTTTATTGAAGTGCCGTTGCTGGCCAAAATTAAACCAGTTAAAAATTTCGGGATCTTGGTTGGCCCCCAGTTTTCCTTTCTTGCTTCCACAAAAACAAGTTTTTCTACCGCCAATGCTTCTTATGAAACACTGGTAAAAGAAGACAATAATAATTTGCGGAAGAACATCCTGGGTGGCGTGATAGGCATCGAAGCATCTGCAGCAAATTTTGTAGTGGGATTGCGTTACAACAGGGATTTCCAAAACAACAACGGCGATGGCACCAGTTCAACCCCAAGGTATAAGAACCAGGTGATTGCATTGAATGTTGGTTTAATATTTTAAGGTTTTCATGGCTATACATATAAGGTTTGAGTAAAGTAATTCCGTCCTTTCCAGGACGGAATTTTTTCTTGCATTATGATTCAGCATCCCCGGAATCTCTACTACTGAATATGGCCGGCATTTGCCTGGAAGTAAAATACAACAGGCTGAATAAACAGGTAAGCAGGCTGGTGATAACCCATGTTTTGTAATGCATGAACGGGTTGGTAAAGCGCACCGCAATTTCAAGCAGCAGAGAAACAGGATTTGCCACAATATCTCAACTGTTCCACCTTAGAAAACGACCCAGGTAAACGCCAAAAGACCCCAGAAACAATACCGCAACGATCATTTTGTTGATATGGTTGGTACGCAGGTTTTGCCGAAGGAACAACTCCACCTGGTACAGGGAAACAAAAGCCATGATCAACCCGGTAAGCGAAGAGGTGAATAACAAAATAGCATCAAACCATACCGGTACTTTATCTCCTGAATTTTCAAGATGAATCAAATCGGTGATAATGTATAATGCATTTGGGAAGAACAATAACCAGCAGGCCAGCAAACCATACCTGATCCATTTATTATACTGCCGCTTCATGGCAAGTGAAATACTCAGCTGAAATGGTATCCATGCTAAAAATAAATTCCACATCAGAAAAGCATACCGCATATTATTGGCATACATGATACGCATCGTAAGCATAGCAGCCACAAAAAGCAAAAAGATCAGCACTATTTTTTCAGCAGATGATAACCTGAGCATGAGCATTATTTTATAAGATGAATAAGTTTGGGTAAAAAGATAATAATACCTGTTACAACACTGCCTGCAGCACTTACCAAAACAGCACCGGCCGCAATGTCTTTTATAATTTTTATGATGGGGTGATATTCTTCACAAACAATATCACATACATTTTCAATGGCGGTATTCAGCAGTTCGAGTGATAATACCAACATACAGCAGCCAATAACAAACAGCCACTCCACCTTACTGATAGTTAAAACCACCCCTGACACTGTTACCAGTAAAGTTGCCAGCACATGAATCCTGAAATTCATTTCAGCTTTAAAAGCATGTACTATACCATTGGCTGCATGTATAAAAGTATTTTTATGTTTCATAGTACCCGGTTTGTAAAATCATATTGGTTGTTTGAAAGGGTGTTGGTCATTTATTGGCAGTATCTACTTTATGCTGCAGTTCATATACCGGTTCCTGCAATATTTCAAACCATTTCCACCCTTCTATTGGCGGGCACTGCTTTCCCCGCTCGAACGCTTTTACAAATGCAGACCAGTGTTCGGGCATTGTAAAAAAACCATACGCCACAGTAGCCGCCACCGGGAAAGAAAGATGCCTGTTGCCCAGCATAAAACACTGCAGGCAAACTTCTCCTTCGTCTGTGGTATCATAACCCAGGATGATGTGTTTAATATCATGCTTTGCATAGTAAGGCAGCAACTGCAGTTTCTTTTCTTCCAGCATATCAATTAATTTTTTACCCAGTGTATTTTCCGGCATTTGTAATAACTGCTCCCTGCTAAACGGAAACGGCTTCGGCTTTCTTACCAGTTTTAAAAATGGCAATGCAACCTTGTGAGTGAGGTACACCAGCACAGCTGAGCGAACCTTGATGATGAACTTATACATCGTTATTGATTTTTTGTGTTTGTAAAACATGATTGATAGCAGGGCGGTGCAATGCAACCGCACCAAGCGCTGATAATACTGCAAACAGCAGCAGCCAAAATCCCTGCCCGGAAAAATTTTCGTTGATGGCAATAAAAAATACAAATGCAGAAAGAAAGGATGTGGCAAGCGCTGTCAAAAATAATAAATTGAACAACCCGTCTTTTTTACAATTTAAAAGGAATACCAGCCAGAATATAATGATGCCCGGCAGAGAAAACATTGCAGAAATAACAATGATCAATCCGAATGCTTCCCACGCCTCTCCATGTGAAAACAAACTGATGAATACTACATCAACAACAGCACTCATCAAGATAGCAAGGATCCAGATGGATAAACTAATCAGCGGCGTCATCAAAAACCGGTTGGAGGTATTGATAAGTTTATTCATGGGTATCATTCTTTACACTGTTATCAATTGAACTGGGAATAACAGGTTGCAATTTTTCTTCATTGTTCCAGTTAACCCTGCGGCTGAAGTACATGATGATTGCCAGCAGCACAAACAAACCAATACTGCCAAACAACAGTGCATTATCCTGCAGTTGTATGATCACATAAATGAACAGGTAGAGCAAAGAAAGAATAAAAGCAAAAAGCAATACAATGGTCCATTTTTTAAAGATGCTTTTTGTGTACCAGCTTATCAGCAATACTGTAGCTGTAGATGCAATAATATATGCCTGGCCAAATGCTAAGTATTCTGAAATGGATAAGAGCAGTGTATAAAAAATTACCAGTGCAAAACCAATGAGTATGTATTGCAATGGATGTACGCTGCGGCGATAATAAATTTCCAAAAAGAAGTAAACAAAAAAAGTAAGAGCAATTATGAGTATCGCATATTTCACACTCCGCATGGTTTGCCCATATGCATCTACCGGTTGCAGCAGTTTAATACCAAATGCACTTTCCGAAATGGAGTAGTTGGTTGCAGCTTTTAAATACTGAGGATAGCTCCTGTTATAATGCAATATTTTCCACTCGGCAGAAAAGCCTTTGGCAGTTATACTACTGGTGTCCGGTAAATATTTACCATCAAAGGCGGGATTAGCCCAGTCACTTTCAAAATAAACTTTGGTAATATTGCCAAATGGAGTAACATACAATTGTTCACTACCTTTTAATGAGAGGCTGATGTTGAAAATATTGTTGCCGCTTAATAATTCATCAGCAGATAATTTTATTGGATTGCTGACGCCCTCGTGCAGCCATTCAATACCAGGCAGGCCTGTTTCAAAATTACTGGTGCTGTCGTTCCATTTCAACTGGAGGTTCTCTCCTATTCCTTTAAAGTCTGTAATACCCATACAAACAACAGCTTCATCAAAGTGCAGGGCAGCGATGGCAACAGGCAGTTTTTCCGGTTTGGGAATTTTAAATTTACCCGTCATGCTGATACTACTGCTGTACACAGGGACCTGGAAAATACTGCGGTGCTTTAGCTGCGGAAAAATTTTTCCGTTGATATTCAGATCTTCCGGGCAACAGGCACAAATATTTTTTAGCAGATGTTACTACATTATTGATACCCGTTTGCTGTTCATAATACGGCACTGCCAAAAAGGCCCGGTTACCGTTTGTGAGCCAGCCCATTTGCTGCTTACTTCCTGCACAACTTCTTTTCGCCGTTGCTCCCTGTCGGTAACAAGGTACATGATAAAGAATGTGGGAATCAGCAATGCAAGAATTAAAAAACCAATAAAGAAAGATTTAAGTACCAGCTTGTTTTTTTGCCAGAAACTGAGGGGTGGTTGTGTTTCCATTATCATTGTTTTATTTTTAATTTTTTTAAAAGCACTTTGAATTACAAAGCTTTCGGGCAAAAAAAAATTTACGTTGCTTCTTTGATCATTTTTGCCAGTGCATCAAGATGGGCTTTAAAAGCTTTCTCTCCCGCCTTGGTAACAGAATACGTTGTGTTTGTTTTTCTGCCGATAAATCCCTTCTGCACTTTGATGGTCCCATTTTCTTCCAATGCTTTAAGATGGCTTGCCAAATTACCATCAGTTATGCCCAGCAGTTCTTTCAGTTCGTTATAACTAACAGATTCGTTTACCACCAGGGCACTCATGATACCGAGCCGTACTCTGCTGTCGAAAACTTTATTTAAATCTTTAATTACACTCATTGATCAACAATTGAAATCATCAATACCAGCTTACGCCTCTTCTCTTTCATATTTATACCACATCACCGTGCCGTACACAATATGCAGTACACCAAAACCAACTGCCCAAAAATAAATACCGGCTCCAACAAAACCAAGATTGATCAGCCCAAGTATTACCTGGCAATAGCCAAGATAGCGTACCTCATCCAACGTATATTTACTGGCATTCACCAATGCAAGTCCGTAAAAAATAAGACAGCCCGGCGCTATTAAGCCAAAGGTTCCAAAATGGATCAATTTAAAAAGGAAGATGCCGCCAGCAATAAGGGGTATGCTAACATTGATGATAAGCCGCTTAGCCGTTTTGCCCCAAAGTGGAATGCCCTGGCGCTTACTTTTTATCCAGGTAAAAATAAAAGCACTGGTTACAGCAGCAACAAATGTTGCGGCAGCTATCCAGAATATCCAGGTGTTTAAAATAATACCGTAATCATTTGCCAGCGCCTGCGTAACAGCCACATCAGCATTAATGATATAATCTTTTCTGCCAACCACATAGTCATGGGCAATGTAAGCGCCTATTAATGCACAAACACCAGCAGCAATACCGCTCAGGCCACTGAGGCTTATGAAACGGCTGCTTCGTTCCATCATTTGTTTTATTTGCTGCAGCTCTTTCAATGATTGTTGCTGATCTGTCATAAAAGCACTTTGAAATACAAAGTAAATGAACTGCATTGATATTTCAAAAATTATTTTTTAAAAATATCAGCCCGGTGAAGAAAGAATGGTTTGCAATTTCCTGCAGGCGATACTGATCTCCTCTTCACTGATCTGCAGTGGTGGTACAATGCGCAGGCAGTTAGCTGCAAATAAAAACCAGTCGGTGAAAACACCCTGACCTATCAGTAAGTCAATGACTTTTTTATTCGTTTCAAAACTGTCAAACTCAACTGCCATCATTAAACCGCAGCTTCGTACTGCCTTTATTTTCGGATGATGAAGCAGTGAAAGAAAAAGTTCTTCCTTTTCTTTCACAGAATCCATTAATTTTTCTTTCAGCAATACATTGAAAGCAGCAAGACCAGCAGCACAACAAACAGGATGCCCGCCAAATGTATTGATATGCCCCAGTACCGGATTGTGTGTAAGGCTGTCCATTATTTTCTTATCTGCCACAAAAGCCCCCAATGGCATACCACCACCCATTGCTTTGCCGAGTAACAAAATATCAGGCACTACATTAAATTGTTCAAAAGCAAACAAAGTACCGTTGCGGCCAAAAGCACATTGTATCTCATCCAACACCAGCAATGTACCTGTTTCATGGCAGCGCTTACGCAATGCAATAAGCCAGTCGTTTTGCGGAACCAACACACCTGCTTCAGCCTGCACCGTTTCCGCAATCACACAGGCTGTTTGTTCCGTGATCTGTTGCAGGTCATCAAACGAATTATAATGAAGTTGTACAATACCGGGTAACAGGGGACGAAAAGCATTGCGCCAGTATTCATCTCCCATGATGCTCAATGCTCCCTGGGTGCTTCCATGATAACTATTCTTAAAAGAAACAATTTGAGTGCGGCTGGTAAATCGCTTGGCCAGCTTCATGGCACCTTCGGTGGCTTCGCTGCCGCTGGCCGTATAAAAAACGGAGTTGAGCGATGGCGGTAAATGTTCCGTAAGTTTTTTTGCATACGCCACCTGTGGTGTTTCCACCAGTTCTCCATACACCATAATGTGCATGTACTGTGCTGCCTGTTGTTGAACCGCTTCCACCACTTTGGGATGACAGTGGCCCACATTACAAACACTGATTCCGCCGATGAGGTCAATGTATTCTTTGCCCTGAACATCCCACATTTTACTGCCGCTGGCTTTTACAATTTCTAATGCCAATGGTGCCGGCGATGTTTGACCTACATGATTTAAAAATATCTGCCGCTGATTCATAGGTGCAAATTTCGGTGGGAAAGTTTGATATTTGAGGAAATATTACATCCGGGTCGGTACCGCAGGTGAGACCCAGAATTAAAAAACTTGCGAACTATATAAACTGGTAATGAATTATCCTTGTCCCTGTTGCGGCTATAAAACCTATTCTGAAAAAGCAACTGGAGATTATATGATTTGCCCTGTTTGTTTTTGGGAAGACGATCCACTACAACATAAAGATTCAGATTATGCCGGAGGAGCAAATACTGTTTCGCTGAAACAGGCACAAAAGAATTTTCTATTATTTGGCGCCTGCACAAAGGAAATGATAAAAAATGTGAGGCCCCAAAACAAGACGAACTTAGAGATGTGAATTGGGAACCATTTGATTAAAAATAACCAGTCGAATAAGGAATAAAATGTACAAGAGTGCGACGCCACTGAAGTACCACACTGATTCAATCGCCTGGTTCAAAAAAAATTAAACAACTATGCCGGTAATTCTTCCAGTAAAAGGTGTGCTCCCTGTAATGGGCGAAAATTGTTTTGTAGCCCCCAATGCCACCATTGTAGGCGATGTAGTGATGGGCAACGACTGCAGTGTATGGTTCAATGCTGTAATAAGGGGTGATGTAAACAGCATCCGAATGGGCAATAAGGTAAATGTACAGGATGGGGCTGTAATTCATTGTACGTATGAGAAAACCAGGGCCATTATAGGAAATAATGTCAGCATCGGACACAATGCAATCGTACATGGGTGCGTTATAGAGGATAACGTGCTGGTTGGGATGGGTGCCATTGTAATGGACAATTGCAAAGTAGGCAGTAATTCCATTGTAGCAGCGGGTGCAGTAGTACTGGAAAACACCGTGATTGAACCGGGCAGCATTTATGCCGGTGTACCGGCAAAAAAAGTGAAAGCCGTTAGCCAGGAGCTGATCCATGGGGAGATAGACCGGATCGCTAATAACTATTTGATGTACAGCAGTTGGTTTGCCCCCACTCCGCCTGAAGGGGGTTAAGGCAGCAGTTCAATTGGATACGTTCTTTTCTAAAATATTATTCCCCTTTAGGGGTTAGGGGCAAAAAAAATATTATTTTCGGTATATGAAAAAGATCATTGTTGCAATTACCTGTGTCTGTTTTTTAAGTGCCTGCTCTTTATTTAAAAAGAGTGAAAAATTAGGATGCCAGGGTAATGGCAGGAATATAGGCGCTGAAAAACTGGCAGCCGGCGATGAAAAAGCAATAAAACAAAGCAGCAAGGCAAAGTACAGAGGCGGTAAAAAAAGCTATTAGTAGTTACTACGAATGCAGAATGATGAGTGGGGGAAATGAATTTTTATCAACAGCGTTTGATCCAATTAAAGTTTTTAATCCAAAATCACTAAACCCCTATATCTATGTGCTACCACTTGAAAACACCTCTCGGGAACACCGTAGCAGTTATTGACGATAACTGCGGCATCTCAAAATTTTACGCCATAGCAGACACATTGTCGGCAGAATTACAGGTAAGTTTTATGAACCAGGTTGATGATGCTGAAACCCTTGACTGGGATTTCCATTACAAGAACCAGGTGCTCACCCTGCATTACAATATTTTTAATGGCGTATCAATTTTTCCACAACACAAAAAGAACCTGCACCAGGAAAACAATGCGGTACTGGAAGTGGCCCACTTTTTAGAACGAAGGGCATACTAAAGACTACCAGCTTTTTTCTTCAGTTTTATCGAGGATGTTACAGTAACTGATGTAACGTTCCATATGGATATTGCCCTCCTCTACCGCCGTTTTTACGGCACAGCCGGGTTCGTTCATGTGTAAGCAATTATTAAACTGGCACCCGTTGATGAGTGCACGCATTTCAGGAAAATAATGACTCAGCTCCTGCTTTGGAATATCAACCAACCCCAGTTCCCTGATGCCGGGGGTATCGATCACCCTGCCGCCAAATGACAGATTGAACATTTCGGCGAAGGTAGTAGTATGCAGGCCCTTGCCGCTCCAACCGCTTACATCCTGTGTACGCAAATTCAACTCCGGAAAAACGATATTGATGAATGAAGATTTGCCCACACCGGAATGCCCACTCAGCAAGGTGGTCTTGTCTTTCAGCAACACTTTTACTTCTTCCACACCTTCATTTTTATCAATGCTCATGCTCATTACTTTGTAACCAACCTTTTCATAAATGTCTTTAACCTCTTCGAATTTCTCCAGCTCCTTTTTTCTATACAAGTCTGATTTATTAAACACAATAATGGAAGGAATATGATAAGCCTCGGAAGTAATTAAAAAACGATCAATAAAACCCTGGGAGGTTTTGGGATCTTTTAAGGTAGCGAACAACAACGACTGATCCAGGTTGGAAGCTATGATATGATGCTGGTTTTTATTGTGCGGCGATATACGGGTGATGTAATTTCTTCTTTGTTCAACAGCGGTAATGGTAAGCGTATTCTCCAGTTCATTTTCCATTTCCACCAGTACCACATCTCCCACCGCAACCGGGTTGGTAGAAGTGATGCCGTCAATTTTTAACTTCCCCTTGATACGGGCATTAAAAACTTTACCGGTATCATCCTGCAGCACATACCAGCTTCCGGTACTTTTATATACTGTTGCTTTCATTGACTGCAAGATAGTAAAGAGCAAGAGAAGGAATTAAATTTTGTTACCAGCATTTGTATTTCATGGCGGCATTGTTGCGTCGCACTCTTCTACTTTATACCAGTGATGAGCAAAACAACCCTGGATGCAAAAGTTTCCGGCTTTACCTCATTCCAGCTGTTGAGGAGAGGGAATAGTAGCCACTATGAAATAAGTGCTTTTATTTTATAAAAAGTATCAGGGGAATTTTTTCAACACCGTAAACCTCAGCATCACTTCAATCAGCAATAACGCCAATGCAATCATCACAAAGGGGAAGAATTTTTCTGTGTACCGGGTAAGGGAAGCAATCTCCACTTTTGATTTTTCCAGCGCATCAATCTCTTTATAAATATTCTCCAGCCCTGCATTATCCTTTGCCCTGAAATACTTTCCGCCCGTTTCATTGGCGATGGCAGTCAGTAATTTTTCATCGATGGTTACTTTTTGCTGCTGCATCACCACGCCAAGGTCTGTCTTCATCGGGAAGGGAGCATAGCCATCTGTTCCAACACCAATGGTATACACCTTTATACCAAATGCTTTGGCAATTTCTTTTGCGTTGTCAGGACCGATCAGCCCGCCGTTGTTTTCACCATCCGTTAAAAGAATCACCACCTTGCTCTTTGATTTACTGCTGCGGAGCCTGTCAACACTGGTGGAAAGACCGTCACCTATAGCAGTGCCATCTTCCAGCAAACCATTCCTTATACTTTCCACTGCTGAATGCAGCACGGCCCTGTCAGTAGTAAGTGGGCATTGCGTAAAACTTTCTCCGGAAAAAATTACAATGGCGATCCTGTCTGTCAACCGCCTGTCAATAAAACCACCTGCCACTTTTTTGGCAGCTTCCATCCGGTTGGGTGTAAAATCCTGTGCGGTCATACTGCCACTAACATCAATGCACAGTACAATATCAATCCCTTCACCTTCTGCCTGCTGCTGTTCGCTTTTTGTCTGCGGCCTTGCCAGGGCAACTATAATAAACGATATTGCCAGCAGTCTTAAAATAACAGGAAAGTGGCGCAATGAAGTTCTCCAGTTACTTAAGCCCGCAAAGCTTTTTACAGAAGATACTTTTATACCAGCCTGCTGGCTGCTGTTCTTTTTAAAATACCAACCAATCATTACAGGTACCAACAGCGCCAGCAGAAAAAACAGCGGCGCCGCAAAACTGATATTGCTAAAGTAATCGAAGATCAAGCTGTTTCTTTTTTTATGTTGTTTGATTGCTGTTCTACAAAATCAATGGCCTCCTTTATGTCCAACCGGCAAGTTTCACTTTCATCAGCAGCCGGCTGGTATTTGGCAAACTTCACTGCATCACTGCACCGGAGCGAAGCGGCAGTTTTAGACAACATCGTTTTATCAAAATTCTTTTGATTCAGTAATATCAACATCTCACTGGTAGTATTGCTGCCATAGAAAGCGCCCTGCTTAACGGCCAGGTACTGTTTTAAAATTTCCGGCAGCCTGCTGTGGTATTGTTTGATTGCTGAAGCCGATGAAAGATCTGATTGCTTTAATTTTTCCAGCTCATTGATGGCCTGCTGATAGGCAGATAAGAATGAACCCCTGGGTAATATTGTCCCGCTATTTTTGTAACGCTTATACAACCAGTAACCAATCAATATCAATAACAGCAATGCAGTAACACCAGCTATCCAGTACCAGGTGGGTATTTCATCTTTTACCTCCCAAATGGTTTTGATGTCTCTTACTGTATTGGTACTGTCCGCTAAATAAGCAACGGCTACAGCAAAGGAATCAGTCAGCAGGTTAAAGCTTGTATCGTTAGCAGAAGGTGTAAAGCTTGCATCCAGTTGTGGTATTACAAATTTGCCGGAGTCAAAACTGGTGAATGTAATGGTTTGTGAAAGGCCCGTGAGTTTTTGATTAGTAAAGGAAGAATCAATTATTGATTTTTCAACAACCTCAAAATGTTCCAGCGAATCAGGCATCTCGATCCACTTAATAAAAAAATCCTGTTTGGGAAGCGTGGCTGTAATCTTTAATGTGAGTTGTTCACCGATCAGTATCGCATTTTTATCAATAGTAGCTTTCAATGATGGTTGTGCCTGTACAAACAGTAAACTGCCAAAACAAGATATCACGGTTAAAAATAGCGTTCGCTTTACTGTATGCATCATCAATTGTTCAGTTATCAATCTTCATCAGCTTCTTTTGAGAAAGAACTGCTGCAATACTTTTACATAATCTTCATCGGTACGTATGTGCAGCAGGTCGGCTCCGGCCTTTTTAAAATAATTCTTGCTGAGCTCACTCTGCCTGATAAAATTCTGATGGTAATTATATTGTATTATTTTATCGCTGCTGTCGATCCATTTCTTTTGGCCTGTTTCAAGATCTTCCACCTGCAGCAGGCCTGCATCAGGTAACTGCATATCCATTTTATCATAAATACGCAGGCCGATCACATCATGCTTACCACCTACCACTTTAAGGTCATTTTCATATTCCACATCCGCAAAATCACTCAGTACAAAAGCAATACTCTTTTGATGGGATGCTTTATTAAAAAACCGGATGGCATCTTCCATTTTGGTACTCTTGCCTGCAGGCTCTACCGTCAATAATTCTCTTACAATGTACAATGCATGCTGCCTGCCCTTTTTTGGTGCAATGAATTTTTCAATCTTATCACTAAAGAAAACAGCGCCCACTTTATCATTATTACTGATGGCGCTGAACGTAAGTACGGCACCAATCTCATTAATCAGGTCTTTTTTTCTTCCATTCACAGTACCAAATAAATTGCTGTTGCTGATGTCAACCAACAGGTACACCGCCAGCTCTCTTTCTTCTTCAAACACTTTGGTAAATGGATGGCTGAACCTGGCGCTTACATTCCAGTCAATAAAGCGAACATCATCACCGGCATAATATTCCCTCACTTCACGAAAGCTCATACCCTTTCCTTTAAAGGCAGAATGGTATTCACCGGTAAAAAGATGGGTGGTGATCTTCTTGCTTTTTATTTCAAGCTCTCTTACTTTGGATAATATTTCGTCAGTAGTCAGCATCAATTATGGCACATTTACAACTCTAAGTATTTCGTTGATCACCTGCTCGGCATTGATATTCTCTGCTTCTGCTTCATAGGTCAACCCGATCCTGTGGCGCAGTACATCTTTGCAGATACTCCTGACATCCTCAGGAATTACATACCCTCTTTTATTAAGGAATGCATAAGCCTTTGCTGCCAATGCCAAATTGATGCTGGCCCTCGGCGAACCACCAAAACCAATCAGTGGTTTTAGTTTTGCCAGGTTATATTTATCAGGAAATCTTGTTGCAAACACAATATCTAAAATGTAATTCTCCACTTTCTCATCCAGGTATACCTGCCTTACCAACTCCTTTGCTGTAAGTATTTCACTTTTTGAAGCAACAGGATTGATTACAGGTGCTGCAAGCCCCAATGTATTTTGCCGGATGATTTGCTGTTCTTCGCTTTTTGAAGGATACTCAATGATCACTTTCAGCATGAACCTGTCCACCTGGGCTTCGGGCAAAGGATAAGTTCCTTCCTGCTCAATGGGGTTTTGTGTAGCTAAAACTAAAAACGGTTCTTCCAGCTTGTAGGTACTGTCGCCAATGGTTACCTGCCTTTCCTGCATGGCTTCCAGCAACGCACTCTGCACTTTTGCAGGTGCCCTGTTAATCTCATCTGCCAAAATAAAATTGGAGAAGATGGGGCCCCGGCGAACATAAAAATCATTCTTTGCCTGGTTGTAGATCATGGTGCCGATCACATCTGCGGGCAGCAGGTCTGGCGTAAACTGTATACGGCTGAAGTCTGCATGAATGGCTTGTGCCAGCGATTTAATGGCCAGTGTTTTGGCCAGCCCGGGCACACCCTCCAGCAACACATGCCCATTGCTTAACAAGCCTATGAGCAATCGTTCGATCATGCCGTGTTGGCCTACAATTGCTTTGCTTAGTTCTTTATTAATCCTGTCGGTAAAACCTGCAGCATCCTGAATCCTTTCATTCAGCAGGCGTATATCTTCGGCTGTTTGTAACATAACGTGAACCCTTATTTAATGAGGAATTTAGCTGGAATTTAGTTTTTTGCTTAAGTACACAAAATACAAACATTCACTTTACAAAAACGCTGCCGCAATGAGTAAAGGAGGAAAAATTGTGTTAAATGGACTATCAAACGGCCGGCAATGAGATCAACTTAAATATTTCCCAACAATTGGCACCCTCCTACCCACTCCAAATGCCTTGGGTGAAATACGGATGATGGGACAAAACTGGTTGCGCTTGTATTCATTCACGTTCACCATTTTCAAAACACGGTCAACCAGGGCAGCATCAAAGCCCTGCGCCTTAATTTCTTTGGGCCCCTGTCTTCTTTCGATGTATTGATATAAAATCTTATCAAGGATGGAATAGTCAGGCAATGAATCAGAATCCTTTTGTCCCGGCCTCAATTCAGCAGAAGGAGCTTTGGTAATGATATTGGGGGGTATGATTTCTTTTTTGCTGTTGATATAATTTGCCAACGCATATACCTGCAGCTTATAACAATCTCCCAATACGCCAAGCCCACCGGCCATATCGCCATAAAGTGTTCCATAACCGGTTGCCAGTTCACTTTTGTTGGAAGTGTTCAATAAAATGTATCCAAACTTATTTGCGATCGCCATGAGCAAATTTCCCCTTGAGCGGCTTTGGATATTTTCTTCTGCAATGCTAAAGGGGAGCTCTTTAAAAATCGGTTTTAGTTCAGTCAAAAAACTATCGTAAATATTTTTGATTGGCACAATATCGTAGGGGTTGCCCAGGTTTTTACTGAGTTGTTCTGCATCACTTACACTATGGCCCGTACTGTATTGAGAAGGCATCAGTACAGCTCTAACATTTTGAGTGCCCAATGCCTCACAGGCAAGTGCTATGGTGACAGCGCTGTCGATCCCCCCGCTGCTGCCAACAATGGCTTTACTGAAATTCATTTTAGTAAAATAATCTTTGATTCCCATTACCAAAGCATTATGCACCTGTTTAATATTTAACTCCTCCAGCAACGAAACAGGGTTCAGTTCTTTATCGGGCACCCGATTGGCCGGTTCCAGGAAACCTCCATCAATAGTGCCATCATTTTTAAAACAAAACCTTGCAGGCCCGACTCAAAGGTTGGCAACTGGCCACATAAATTGGCATTCTTATCAAACACCAGCGAAGCTCCATCAAAAACGATCTCCGTTTGGCTGCCCACTGCATTGCAGTAGAACATCGGCAGTTTATATTTCACCACGTTGGCTTTTACGATTGCTTTGCGGTCTTCATTATGTGTATAATCAAATGGCGATGCCGAAATATTGATCATCAGGTCGGGCTGCTGATCAATCAGTTTATCCATTGGGCAAATGCGGTATAAAGGATTATCCCCCAGGTTCCAGATATCTTCACAAATGGTGAGTGCTATTCTTTTGCCTTTGTGCTCAATGATGTTCCATTCATAGGCAGGTTCAAAATAGCGGTATTCATCAAACACATCATAAGTAGGCAGGCAGGTTTTATGAGCAACAGCTTTTATTTCCCCGTTATATAAAAAAAAAGCTGCATTAAAAAGATCCTTGCCCTCATTATTAGGATTTCTTTCCGGACCACCAACAATCACTGCAATTGTATCTGCATGCTGTTTTATTTCATCAATGGCCTGGCGGCTCTTCCCGATAAAATCATCAAACTCTAAAAAATCCCTGGGCGGATAACCACAAACACTCAGCTCACTGAATACAATGATATCGCCGCCTTGTTTTTTTGCTTCGTCAACAGCACAAATTATTTTTTGTGTATTGCTTTCAAAATTGCCGATGTGATAATTCTGCTGTGCCAAAAATATTTTCATATCTCAAATCCACTGCAATGTGGAGCTTAACGTAACGTTTGAAAAAAATGTTATTTATTTGTAAAGTTAAAACTTTTAAAAACCATTATTGATGAAGCGTTCACTTATTGTTGCTGCAACTGCTGTTCTGTTTTTATTTTCATGTAATAATGGCGATAGAGCGCCCGATGTTTCCGGTATTAAAATAAACCTTAGCACAGACCGCTTTGAAAAAAACCTGTTTGATACCACAGCAACATCCCTGAGTAAATACCTGCTGCAATTGCAAACTGCCAACCCCGGGTTTACCACACTTTTTTTAAACGAGATATTAAATGCTGATCCCCGATGGCCTGCAGATTCCACCGCTGGTTATGTCAACTCATTTGTAACCAGCTACCGGCCAGTGTACAATGATGCAGACAAGATCTTCCGGGATTTTTCGAAATATGAAAACGAACTGAAAAAGGCGCTTCAGTTTGTAAAGTATTATTTCCCTCAATATAAAATACCTGAAAAAGTAATTACTTATATAGGTCCGGCAGATGGTTATGGCGATGCCATCAGCAAAGATGCATTTTTGATCGGGTTGCAGTATCACCTTGGTAAAGACAATGCATTGTACAAAACTGATATGGTTACGCAGATCTATCCTGAGTATCTGACCCAGCGATTTGAGCCTGACTATATTGCTGTCAACTGCATGAAAAATATTGTAAATGATCTTTACCCTGAAAAGGAAAGCGACAAACCGTTGGTTAACCAGATGATCGAAAAAGGGAAACGACTTTATATACTCAGTAAATTTTTACCCCACGCAGATGAACACAAACTGATTGGCTATACTGATGCACAGATGAAAGACTGCAAAAACAATGAAGCCCGTATATGGGATTTGTTTGTAAAGAGCTCCTTACTGCAGTCGGTTGATAAAAACCTGATGAA
The DNA here is from genome assembly GCA_016722465.1 of Chitinophagaceae bacterium. Lineage (GTDB taxonomy): Bacteria > Bacteroidota > Bacteroidia > Chitinophagales > Chitinophagaceae > Ferruginibacter. The sequence continues at coordinate 816,841 of JADKJC010000001.1, forward strand.
AAAATACATTGACGAGGGGCCGAAAACGGAAGAACTGGGAGAAGGTGCTCCCGGGAATATTGGATCCTTTCCCGGCTGGAAGATCGTAAAAAAATACATGGAGAAAAATCCAACCACTACCTTACAACAATTGATTGGGCTTGATGAAGAAACCATTTTCCAGGCAGCAAAGTATAAACCTTAGTATTGATTTAGCAGCTACTGCCAAATTAAACAGCTAAATCAAGCAGCCTGTGCATGCGGTTTCTTTTTTTGTACAACCTGCGACTGGCCCAGCCTTTTCATGATCCTGAAATGAGAAGCAACCGCCTCCATCATCGTATCATACTTATTATAAGGAAGATCAAACTCTTTACATTTTTCCATTACAATTTTACTGATTGCAGGATAATGTATGTGACTTACTTTTGGAAAAAGGTGATGCTCTACCTGGTAATTCAATCCACCTACAAACCAGGAGATTATTTTATTGCCCATGGCGAAATTGGCGGTAGTTCTTAGTTCATGTTCTGCCCAGGCGGTTTCTATATGTTTGGTTTCATCCAGGGCCACGGTTTCAAACTCGGTAACTTCCACCACATGGGCCAGTTGAAATACAATTGACAGCGTGAGGCCCATGGCAGCATTCAGCAACAGGTACCCGGCCAACCAGGGACCAACACCCCAAACCATTGCCGGTATAACCATATAAAATGCGACGTATAAAATTTTGGTTGCCCAAAAAATGATGTGGTTCTTTATCGACAATTTCCAGCCAGCGGTTGTATATATCCTTCCTGTAAAATACTTGGCAAAGTCCATAGTAAAAACCCAGAAAAGGGTGCTCAATGCATATACGGGCAACAAATACAAATGCTGAATTTTATGAGCAGGCACCCATCGTTGTGATTCACACTGGCGTATGATGGGGCTTTTGGCAATATCATCATCCAATCCATCAACATTAGTATAAGTATGATGCAGGATATTATGTTTCTGTTTCCAGAAAAAAGCACTGGCACCCATGGCATTCATTGAAAGGCCCAGCAGGTCGTTCGCCCATGTTTTAGTACAATAACTTCCATGGTTGGCATCATGCATTACGCTAAAACCAATGCATGCTAAATTGTATCCAAGTAATACACAGAGCAGCAAGGCAGGCAAAGTGCTGGGTTGCAAAAACAGTAAACTGCTGTAGATAGCAACAGCACTTGAAATAAGGATCACTGTTTTAAGATACAATCTCCAGTTACCCGTTTTCTTCAGGTGCTTCTTTTCAAAATATTCATCTACTGCAGCTTTAAGGCTATGATAAAAAAGATTATTGGTATTATTGAAGGTTACTTTTGCCATGATGGTGATATTGGATAAACATGAATTTGATTGATAAGCAAAGGGGCATAAAATAGCGTATATAAAAAGATCAGTTCAGTTTAAAAGGCACTGTCATTTCAAATGAAGGAATGGATACATCAAATAGTTTTTTGTTGTTGATGTTCTCCATTTTATAAGTGCCGTACATTTTACCCATTTCAGTTTTTAAATTACAACCGCTGATGTACTGGTATTTTGTTCCCGGATTAATGATGGGCTGTACTCCTATCACACCTTCTCCTTCCACTTCCCGCTGATTGCCGGTGGCATCAAAAATATACCAATGCCTGCGAAGCAGTTTACAGCAAAGAGATTGTTGTTTTCAATGGTTATCCTGTAGGCAAACATAAATTCATTGTTCGCCGGATTGCTGTAATCAGGTTGATAGAACGTTTCCACCGAGATGGTAACCCCTTCTGATATTTTTGAAACCATTGTACTGAAATTAAGTATGTAAATATAGCGAAAACAATGTGCTTTTGCCGTAAATTAGATAATTCAAGTTGTTAACCCATTTTAGCATGACTGTAACAAATCATAAATATACCAACGGTGATATCTTTATCTTATGGCAACCTGAAATATGCATTCATTCCGGGATATGTGCCAGGGGCTTGCATCCTGTTTTTGACCCTGCCAGAAAGCCCTGGGTAGATATGAGCAAGGCAGCTACAGATATAATTATTCAGCAGGTGAAGAAATGTTCCGGCGAAGCGTTGACAATACTGGAAGGGAATAAAATTCAAGACGGCTGTTAAATTTTCTTTGCTGCACTATATCCATTCTTCAGCAGCCACTGCAATACCTTATCCCTGTTGTCGCCCTGCACAATTATTTCACCCTCTTTTACCGAGCCACCGGTACCACAAAAAGTTTTCAGCTTTTTGCCCAGTTCCTCTATGTGCTTTTCCACACCAATAAAACCTGTAACTAATGTTACTGCTTTGCCTGCCCGTTGTTTTTTATCCAATAATATCCGTAGTTTTTGTTGTGCCGGAGGTAATGTTTCCTGAGCCTCAACATAATCTTCTTCCAGCTTAAAATTGGGATCGGTTGAATAAACCAATCCACCCAATGAATTCAATTTTTTCTTTTGCATCAATCTTTTATTTGTTAATCACTGCTTTCAGGCTAAGATCCAAACTCCTTGCCTGGTGTATGATAGCGCCACTGGAGATAAAGTCAACTCCTGTTGCAGCATACAATTCAATGTTGTTCAGATTAATTCCCCCGCTTGCCTCAGTCTGGTATTTACCATCAATAATTGCCAGTGCTTCTTTAATTTGTTCCGGCATGAAATTATCCAGCATGATCACATCCACTTTACCCACTGCCATTACCTTTTTTACATCCTCTATATTTCTTGTCTCCACTTCTATTCTCAACCCTGGCTTTTTTGCCTGTACATACTGGTATGCTTTTTCAATAGCACTTTCAATGCCGCCACAATAATCAATGTGGTTATCTTTCAGCATAATCATATCGTACAAACCAAAGCGATGGTTAACGCCCCCGCCAATTCTTACGGCTTCTTTTTCCAGCAACCTGAAGTTAGGAGTGGTCTTCCGGGTATCTAACAGTTTTGTTTTGTATGGCTTTAGTTTTTCTGTGTATTGCCTGGTAAGTGTGGCAATACCACTCATGCGCTGCATACTGTTCAACACCAGCCGCTCACATTGTAAAATGGTATGCACTTTTGCCTGTACTTCAAAAGCCACATCGCCATATTGCATGGCATCACCATCATTTTTGTATGAGGAGAACACTATGTCCGGTTGCATGTAGCTGAAAATTTTTTCGGCCACATTCATTCCTGCCAGTACCCCATCTTCTTTTATTTTTAGCACGGCTTTACCGGTTGCTGCGGCATCAATGCTTGAGAGCGTGGAATGATCTCCATCTCCAATATCTTCTGCCAGCGCATTCTTAATAAGCTGTTTTAATTTTTCTTCATACACCATTACGGGCAAAGCTAAATAATAAAAATCCCCCGTTTAAGGCGGGGGATAAAAAAATTATGCTGATGGTTTTTACCGGCTTTCGAATCTTAATTCCTGCAGTACCTGCGTATCTCCTTTTTGTTTCATATAAATGGTAGTTCTAAAACTGCCATTTTGGGTAACCAACGTGCCAATACAATATTGCGAACCGGCATTTTGGCCCTTGTGAATCACCTCAAAACTCTTAACCGGGTTATTGCTAAAAAAATCCTTTAATACAATTTCAGCCTGTCTTTTGCTGAAACTGCCTCCTTTATCAGGCAGGGTAATTTCAACTGTGTTATCAAAGAACTTTACCACACCGGTTGCATTACCAGTTTTCATTGAAGCTACTACCTCATCAATACTAACCGGGTAGTAAAAGAAAAAGATGATAACAGCAAAAAAGAAAAGACTACTGAGAAGAATTGTTTCATGTGTAGTTAATTTACAGGATTTACTTTACTAAAAACGTGCCAGCAGCAATGTTATTATCCATTATTAGGCTATTAACAGTAAAGATAGACAGTTTGCTTTCCAAAAAAGTTGCAAACAATACCATTCACTTCAAAAGAAACCCAGGCAGAATTGAAAGGCGGCAATACTGGCAACACACAGAAAACGAGTCTGCAATTATCAGAATACAAACCGTATAAGTTAACTTTGAGCCATGAATAAAAAAGCAATACTCATCATCATGGACGGCTGGGGCCTTGGCAAAGTAAAAAGCAGCGACGCCATTCAACATGCCAATGTTCCCTTTGTAAGTTCCTTGTATAAAAAATATCCTAATACAACATTGGTAACCTGTGGAGAGGATGTTGGTTTGCCGGAAGGGCAAATGGGCAACAGTGAAGTAGGTCATTTAAACCTGGGTGCAGGAAGAATTGTGTACCAGGAGCTGCAGCGTATAAATGTAGCCATCCGCAGTGGTGAATTTCAGCAAAATTCAACATTGCTTGCCTCCATCCGTTTTGCAAAAGAAAACAATAAAAACTTACACCTGCTTGGGTTGGTGAGCAACGGCGGGGTACACTCACATATCAATCACATCAAAGCCATTGCAGATGTTTGTAAGGCAGAAGGAATGGTTAAACTGCTGGTACATGCTTTTACAGATGGAAGGGATACCGATCCAAAAAGTGGACTTGGTTTTATTACAGAACTGCAGGAACATTTGAATAATTCTACCGGAGCTATTGCAACTGTTACCGGAAGGTATTTTGCCATGGATAGGGACAAACGCTGGGAAAGAGTAAAACTGGCGTATGATGCCATGGTGAATGCTGTGGGTGAAAAAGTTACTGATCTTGCACAGGCCATCAAAAATTCTTATAGCAATAATGTTAGTGATGAATTTATAAAACCCATCATTAATGCCAATGTTGCTGATACAACCATTAAAGAGGGTGATGTAGTGCTCTGTTTCAATTTTCGTACAGACAGGTGCAGGGAAATAACACAGGTACTTACACAAACAGACATGCCCGACTTTGGCATGAAGGCACTGAAACTGCATTACACCACTATGACGCAGTATGACCAGCGTTTTAATGGTGTAAACGTAATGTTTGAAAATGACGACCTGAAAAATACATTGGGGGAAATTCTACAACAAAACAACAGAACCCAAATACGCATTGCTGAAACAGAAAAATATCCACATGTGTCCTTCTTCTTCAGCGGAGGAAGAGAGGTTCCGTTTGAAGGAGAAAGAAGGATCATGGTGCCTTCACCCAAAGTGGCTACCTATGATCTGCAGCCAGAAATGAGTGCTTATGGGGTAACGGATGCCATTGTAAAAGAAATTGAAAACGATCCGGCTGATTTTATTTGCCTCAATTTTGCCAATGCAGATATGGTAGGGCATACAGGAGTATGGAATGCGGTTATAAAAGCAGTAGAAACAGTAGATGCCTGTGTAGAGAAAGTAGTAACAGCTGCTTTAAAACAGGATTATGTCATTTTCCTAACAGCAGACCATGGCAATGCAGATTATGAAATTAATGAAGATGGCACGCCCAATACGGCACATACCTTAAACCTGGTTCCACTATTTGTGATTGACAACAACTGGCATGGAACAGTGCAACCTGGTAAATTGGGTGACATTGCACCCAGTATATTAACATTAATGGGCCTGCCATTGCCAAAAGAAATGAACGGAAATATTTTAGTGAAAAACTAATATTATCTTTAAAATTCAATATTCATAGTCATATCCTTCATTAAACCTCAAAATCATGTTTAAAAAAATTTTACTGCTGTTGCTTGCAGCATTGGTGATTATACAGTTTTTTCATCCCGAAAAAAACAGTAACGCAACTCCGGAGGCTACTGCAAATGATGTAAGTAAAGTATTCCCGATGCCAGATTCTGTTCAAAATATCTTGGAAAGAAGTTGTTATGATTGCCATAGCAACAATACAGAATATCCCTGGTATGCAGAAGTACAGCCAATAGCATGGTGGCTCAACAACCATATTGAGGAAGGTAAAAGGGAAGTGAATTTTAATGAATTTGCATCTTACAGCCCCAGGAGGCAGTATAAAAAGTTTGAAGAGATTATTGAGCAGGTAAAAGAAGATGAAATGCCATTAAGCTCTTACACCATCATACATAAAGATGCCGTGCTCAGTAAGGAGCAAAAACTGGCTTTATCATCATGGGCAAGTGCTGCTATGGACAGCATGAAAGCAAGGTACCCGGCAGACAGCCTGCTGAAGAAGAAATAAACTGCTATTTTTGTACCCCTACAAAAAATGAAACAAGCCCGGAAATATTGGTTTGCCTTACTATTGCTTTCCCTGGCAATAATGCCGGTATTAATGACTGTTCAATTTTTAATCAGCAGTAAAATTGCTGAACATAAAATATTTGAACAGTTAGAAAAGGGCATTTATAAAACATACTCTTTTTCCAGGCAACAGGTACAATGGATAAAAAAAGACAAGGAATTATTGGTTGATGGGAAAATGTTTGATGTAAAACATTTTTCAGAAAACGGAGAGTTAATAGAAATGACCGGGCTGTTTGATAATGAAGAAAACAGCCTTCAGGAAAAATACCTGAGCCTTGTTACTGGTAAGCAAACAACCAGTCCCCGGCAACTGATGCTGCTAAAAATATTTTTCATTCCCCTTTTGGCGGCTTATTCTGAGAGCGAAGAAACCGCCGGTTGCTTCACCCCCTGCAACCTTCATCATCTGTTTAATGAAGCGGCAGTAACTGCGGTACGTTGCATATGCACTCCTCCCCCGGAGCAGGTTGCAGTAGCATAATTTTTACATCCCTGTTCTCTATATGGAGTTGGCTATTTGCATCAGCTATCCTTCAAACACAAATCAACAAAATGAAAAAAATATTTTTTGTTGTGCCGTTCTGTACGGCACTAACTGCTTATTCACAAACAACCAATACAACAAAAGATACCACCCAAAGCCTGACCTTAGATGAAGTGGTAATATCAGCCAGCAATTTCACTGAAAGAAAAAAGAACATTGCACAAATCATCGATGTGATCGGTTCAAAAAAAATTGCACAAACAAACGCCCAGAATACCGGCGACCTGCTCGTCAATACCGGTAAAGTATTTGTGCAAAAAAGCCAGCAGGGCGGCAGCAGCCCTGTACTCCGGGGTTTTGAAGCCAGCAGGGTGTTACTGGTGATTGATGGTGTTCGTATGAATAATGCCATCTACAGGGCCGGACACCTGCAAAACAGCATTACAGTTGATCAAAATATGCTGAGCCGGGTAGAAGTGTTATACGGCCCCTCATCAACAATCTACGGTGGCGATGCATTGGGGGGTGCCATTCATTTAGTAACAAAATCGCCAGCATTGTCGCCAACAGGCAAACTGCACACCACCGGCAGTACTTTTCTCCGCTACAGTTCAGTCAACAATGAAAAAACAATGCATGCAGATGTGAGCATGGGTGGAAAAAAATTAGCCTGGTTACAATCTTATAATTTCAGTGATTTTGGCGATATGAAAATGGGAAGCAATTACCCAGATAAATACCCCAATTTCGGCAGCAGGGATTCGTTTGTTGTTACCAATAATAATGTAGATGAAATTGTTGTCAACGGTGACCCCAAAGTCCAGAAATTTTCCGGGTACAAACAATGGGACATCACTCAAAAACTATTGTTCAAACAAAATGAACGCATCAGTCATTTGCTGAATGTGCAATTTTCAAACCCTAATAATGTACCCCGTTACGACAGGTTGCAGGACATCCGCAATGGCAGGCTCCGTTATGCCGAGTGGTTTTATGGCCCACAAAAAAGATTGCTGACCGCTTATGAGTTAAACGGCAACCACCTGCTGGGTTTTGATGGCATTAAACTTAATATCAACTACCAGGACATTGAAGAAAGCCGGCAGACAAGGGATTTCAGGCGTTATGACCGGTTCGATAGCCGGGTAGAAAAAGTAAAAGTATTTGGAGCTACCATCAGCGGAAGAAAAATAATGGGCAATAATGAACTGACGATTGGCGCAGATATGCAGTTAAACGATGTAAAGTCCAGCGCATTCCGCAAGAGTATTTTAACTGGTGAAGAAACAAAATTAGATACCCGTTATCCAGATGGGAGGAACAGGATGAACTATTTCGCCCTGTTTGCACAGCATGTATTTAAAGCAGCTAATGGCAAATTGGTCATCAATGATGGCATCCGCCTGCAGTTGGTCAATTTGAAAAGCAATGTACTTGACAATTCATTTTTTCACCTGCCTGACACTGCAGCCAAACAAAGCAACTTTGCCGGGACGGGGAATATCGGCATGGTGTATACTGCCTCCAAAAACACCACACTCAGGGCAACATTGTCTTCAGGATTCAGGGTGCCCAACCTGGATGATCTGAAAATATTTGAGTCTGCCACTTCAGCCAAACAAGTGGTGGTTCCCAACTCCAATATAAAACCTGAATACACTTATAACCTTGATCTGGCAATAGAAGAAAAACTCGGTGATAAAATATCGGTGGACCTCACTGGTTTTTATACCCTTTTCAGGAATGCTATTGTTAAAGCCCCGTACCAGTTAAATGGCCAGGACTCGATTATTTACAATGGTACTAAAAGCCAGGTGCTGGCGAGTCAAAATTCCGGCAAAGCAAATTTGTATGGCTTTACCGCCGGTTTGAATGTTGAAATATTTACCGGTTTTACCTTGAGTAGTACCATTTCATATACCCATGGCAGGTATAAAACAGATGTTTCCAAAACATCGCAGGTGTATGAAAAACAACCGAACGGTACGTACCAGCTGGTGAATAAAAAAGTATCCAGCATTCCGCTTGATCATATCCCGCCCGTTTTTGGTAAAACCAGTTTCAACTACCAGCACAAATTATTCAATACAGAACTTACCGTGCTGTATAATGGCTGGAAACGATTGGACATGATGAATACTGCCGGTGAGGACAACCAACAATATGCCACTGCAGATGGGTTCCCGGCCTGGACCATGGTAAATTGGCGGGGAAATGTAAAACTTACTAAAAGCATACTTTTTCAGTTAGGTGTTGAAAATATTTTTGACAGGAACTATCGCTATTTCGCTTCCGGCTTTTCTGCCGGAGGAAGGAATTTCTTTGCAACAGCAAGGGTTACATGGTAAATTCAACCCTGTAATATCAAAAGCGGCCGGCATTTTACTGCTGGCCGCTTTTTTTATCCGTGCAGCGGAAAAGCAATTGATTTTGCCTATATTTATGGTCTGTAAACCAAGCACAATTATGACTGAAGAGCAAATGCTTGCTGGGTGCCTCCAAAATGATGCCGCCTCACAAGATGCATTGTACTCTCGACACAGCCCCCGAATGCTTGGGGTTTGCTACCGCTTCGCCAAAAACAGGGAAGATGCAGAAGATATGTTGCAGGAAGGGTTTATCAAAGTGTTTTCCCAGATTCATCAGTACCGCAACGAAGGAGCATTGGAAGGCTGGATAAGGAGAATTATGGTGCATACCTGCATCAACTCACTGAAAAAGAACAAAAAATTCTCAGACAGTGTTGATATTTCTTTTGCTGGCGGTATCGGAATAAGGGAGGAAGCTATTCCTGGTATAATGCAGGCCAAAGAAGTAGTGGAATGCATACGTATGCTACCCCTGGGATATCGTACAGTGTTGAACCTTTATGCCATTGAAGGCTATTCGCATAAAGAAATAGGTATGATGCTGGATATTGAAGAAAGTACCAGCAGGAGCCAGTACACCAGGGCCAAGACCATGCTGGAAGATGTTTTAGTAAAGAAAAAAATATTGCAGAAGCCAAAGGAAAAAATATCCACAGTTTCTGCAGCAATGTAAATACCAAACCTAACTAACTATACCAGTAATTGTAAGATGCTTGTGACAAATGGAAAATAAGTATAACATAGAGAATTTTGAAAGGTTCCTGAGAGAGAAGACAGACGAATTTAAAATGTACCCATCTAAAAGAGTTTGGTACAGCATTTATAATAATATGCATCCTGGAAACAGGTTACCCTCTGTTTCAATGTGCATCATTTTAATTTGCTCGTTATTCCTGGTAGGGTATCTTAATACGGATACACAAAAACATCTGGCCGCAAATAATGATACAGACAAAGCAAACATGCTCTTAGCTTCACAGTATACAGGCACGGATAAGGAACAGAGCTCCGCCGGTGTATACAAACAATGGCTAACCGATGATCTTCCTCAAAACCCATCTATACAAAAAACAAATAATTTAAATGAGGCAATTGAGGATCAAAGCAGGGACAATACTGATATAAAATCTATTGCTTCTAAATACAGACTTTCTTTTCAAGATGACAATAAAAAACAAGCTGCTGGCAGGAATACCGGTTTAAACTCTGATGCTGCACAATCCAATACAACTGTAAGAAATGTGCATACCACTATTATTTCTCCGGATGCTACTGTTTCAATGAATGAAAATGCCGGTTTTACTACAGCGGATAACGAACCGGGAACATTGATCAAGACTGAAAAAAATACGGCATCCATTCAATCTGCAAGTACTGTACCGCTTTCGGGTACTGCAACGATCACAATTGGTGAGACTCAGGAAAACATTCAAGGACAGCGGGAAAAAACTGTGAATACTGCTGTCAACGATATTGTAATTCAAAAAAATACAGTTGAAACAACTACCGATACGCCTGGTACTGATAATGCTTTGTCTGTAACTACCGCAAAAGTGACTGACATTGCAAGCAATTCCAACGATGTGAAGAATACTGAAAATAATGCCACTGCTGCATTAACAGAATCAGACAAAGCATGGATAGAAAATTTCGCTATGTACAACAGGCCTGTACCCAAAAAATGGGCAGGTAAACTTAGTTGGCAAGCTTATGTAACACCTTCAGCCGTTTACAGAAAACTATATAACAATACTACAGACAAATCCCTCAGTGGAAATGGCAATGGTAATTTTAATAACTCAGATGTAGACAATACGGTGATACAAAAACCTTCCTTTGGAATTGAAACAGGTTTATCCTTACAATACGATCTGTTGAAATGGGTGAAGGTAAAAGCTGGTGTACAATTAAATTACACCCGTTATAATGCACATGCTTTCGAGAATCAGCATCCCATATCTACTTCATTAATCATGAATGGCGATGACAATATCTCTGCGTACGAAATTTTCAGATCTACGCCTTATTCAAATACAGTTGGGCTTGTTCCAATAAAACTGCATAACGAAACCTACCAGTTATCCTTACCATTTGGTGCAGATGTAAGGCTTTTTGCCAATGGCAAGCTTGCCTGGTATGCAGGGGCAACCATTCAGCCTACTATTGTCATTTATGCTAACTCTTATCTGCTTTCCAGTGACAGACGTAATTATGTAAAAGATGCATCTATGCTTAACCGTTTCAACCTGAACGCAGGATTTGAAACGTATATTTCATTTAAAACAAGCAACTATACCTGGCAGGCAGGGCCACAGTTCCGTTCCCAGATTTTCTCAACCAATAACAAGGTGTATTCTGTAGAAGAAAGACTGATGAATTATGGATTTAAGATCGGGGTAACCAAAAAGCTATGATTATTTAGGCTAAGACATTAAACTAACAATTTTTTTTCTGTGGGTTCGTTTAATATACTGTTCCCAAGGAACAATTCTTCAATAAAAACCACTGCGCCGTACCAGCAGTGGTTTTTTGTTTTCCACCCGGTTTCAGGCTAATTTTGCGGTATGAAAAAATTGTTCCTAATTCTCTGCAGCAGTATCGCTTTAACAAGATGCACTAACAATCAAAAAGATCAAAGCCCGGTAAGTGTTGATACTACCCCAGATTCAGCAACAGTTTCTTTCTTTCCTGTTACCGCTTTTATAAAAGGGCAAATCATCACATTGGACTCATTGCCAGTAACTATTTTACAAATAAGTACAGCCAGTGGAAAGGTTGATTCTTCCTGGATCACCATAGAAAAATTAAAGCCTTTGCTTAAGCCATTTATTGTTGATTTAATTGATAAGGAAAACCTGGCTCCGTTCTTTAAAGAATCAAAATTCAATGACCAGAGTACTGATGCTATCACTTTTACTTATGACCCTAAAAAAGCCTTATCAGACAGTATTGCGTTACGCCATTGGGATGTATATGTAGACCCGGAAAAAGGCACTATTAAAAGAGTTTATATTGTAAAACAACTAAAGGAAAACGGCAAGCTGTTTACCCAGCAGCTCACCTGGCAAACCGGCAAATGGGCCAAGATTGTTACCATTGGTAATGAAGCTGCTGCTATACAAAGCGAAGTAAAATGGGTTTGGAATGGTTTTACTGACTAATATTATTAGGTGCCCCATACAAGGTAAGTCTCAGATAAACTTTAAGGAAAATCGCTATTAATGACGCAAGAGGAATTTTCTAAAATTGCCAATACCATACCCCTCCAGCCAGGTATTTATAAATACTATGATGCAGGCGGAGGGTTATTGTATGTTGGTAAAGCCAAAAGCCTCAGGAAAAGGGTGAGTTCTTATTTTTCAAAAACCTTCAGCAGTTATAAAACGCATGAACTGGTGCAGCGCATCTGCAAAATTGAGTTTACCATTGTAAACAGCGAACAGGATGCCTTTCTTCTTGAAAATTCGCTGATCAAAAACTTTCAGCCAATCTTTAATATCAACCTCAAAGATGATAAAAGTTACCCTTATATCGTTATAAAAAAAGAGCCCTTTCCAAGGATATTTTTTACAAGAAGAAAGATTAATGATGGTTCTCAATACCTGGGGCCTTATACCTCGTTGACCAGAGTAAGAGAATTGCTTGATTTTATTAAGCTGAATGTACCGTTAAGAACCTGTAAACTCAACCTAACCAAAACCAATATCGAAAAGAAGAAATTTAAAGTTTGTCTTGAATATCATTTAGGCAATTGCAAAGGCCCATGCGAAGGACTGCAGTCGTTCAATGATTATGAAGAGGAACTTGAAAATGTAAGAAGCATATTAAAAGGAAACCTCTCTCCCGTAATACAACATTTTAAAACTGCCATGCAGCTGCAGGTGCAGCAGCTGGAGTTTGAAAAGGCGGAATTAACAAAGAAAAAACTGGAGTACCTGCAAGAATACAAATCCAAATCAACAGTGGTGAATGAACGCATCGGTACACTCGATGTATTCAGTATCCTGGAAGAAAATGATACCGCCTATGTAAACTACCTGGCTGTAAACAATGGCAGTATTATTCTTACCAAAACAATTACCCTTACCAAAAAACTAGATGAGCCTGTTGCAGAAGTATTAAGTTTTGCTGTGGCCCAGCTCAGGGAAACCTTCAATAGCGATGCTAAAGAGATTATTGTTCCTTGTGCTATTGAATTTCCGGGTGAGAATGTAACCGTCACAATACCCAGAGCTGGCGACAAGAAAAAACTGCTGGAGTTGTCAGAAAAAAATGTTGATTACTTTAAAGATGAATTGAAAAAGAAAAAACTGCTGATGCTGGAAGATAAATCAGCAGGAGAAGTGAGTGATGTACTGGTACAGCTTCAAAAAGATCTACACCTGGTATCTATCCCAACCCACATTGAATGTTTCGACAACTCCAATTTCCAGGGAAGCTACCCTGTGTCTGCCATGGTATGTTTTAAAAATGGCCTGCCCAGTAAAAATGATTACAGGAGGTACAATGTAAAAACAGTTGTCGGCCCCAATGATTTTGCCACTATGAAGGAAGTGGTGTACCGCCGCTACAAGAGACTAATTGATGAAAAGCAAGACCTGCCTCAACTGATTATTATTGATGGCGGTAAGGGGCAGTTAAGCGCCGCAATGGAAAGCATTGCCGCATTGAACCTGGCAGGAAAACTTACATTGGCAGGATTGGCAAAAAATGAGGAGGAGCTCTTCTTTCATGGCGATACGCAATCTTTAAAGCTTCCATGGGACAGTGAAAGCCTTAAACTGATCAGGAGAATAAGGGATGAGGTGCACCGTTTTGGCATCACCTTTCACCGGAACCAACGGAGTAAGGGCAGTTTTAAAAATGAACTGGAAAACATCGAAGGAATTGGAAAGTCTACAATTGATACCCTCCTTAAAAAATTCAAATCCGTAAAAAGATAAAGGAAGCTACACACGGGCATTGGAAGAAACAGTAGGGAAATCAAAAGCCAACTTATTGACTACTTATTTTATTGGTACTGCTGCTCAATAAAAGCTTTATATCCTATTGTTAGAACCAATAAAAAAGGGCCAGGATAAAAATCCAGCCCCGTTTTAAAATCCAATATCCTATGAAAAACCGAGGTAAAGATATAGGGTATTCTTTCTTAAACAATACCCTATTTAGGGTATATTCCTGTTTTGAGGTTTTATTTACTAAACGGTTATTTTAATCCGGTAAGTGGTTTAGTACAGCATGAAAAAGCCCCGATTGTTATCGGGGCCGGTTGTTAACTTAAATTTTTTATTAATAACTCCACAAATCCAGTTCATAGTTGAATATCTTTTCTTTGACCCTTTCGCCTTCAAGCAATTGGAAGATAGTATTCTCTTTCATTCCACCCATCTGGGCAATTGGCAGATCAAAAGGGTTATCAATAGTGCTCTTAATGATACGCCCGCTGAACATACGGTTCTCAAAAAGCTCTTCCCAGGTCATTCTTGCTCCAAAATTCTTACCATTGTACACTTCATATTTAGCAAATATCGGCCTCAGGTCAGGATAATAAACCCAGAATAACGGATAAGCCTGGTCACCAATTTGAATACCACTTGATGTAGTTAATTTTTTAACCGGCGCTATCCCAAGAATTCTCCAGAATAACCTTGAAGCTTCCTTATCAAAAATCACTTCTTCTTTTACCTGGAATTTGTAAAACGAATCAAGGTTCACTTCATTTTGAACTGTTTTTTCGCCAGTTTCATTACCAAGTGAATCATAAAGTTTAACTACTGTTGAACCACCGGTTACAACCTTGCTACTTCACTAAGAGTTAATGGTGTTGTAAACCTGTCATCAATATTACTGAAAGCTGTTACATCACCATCCTGAATAGCTTTCATTAATATTGAGATGAAACGCTGGTTTCCATTATTTTCATCGGCAGAATATCGGAAAGCTAAATTTATTTTTTCCCTTGCATCAATTTCACGCCATATTTTATGGCGATAAACCGCATCATCCACTCTCAGGTGTTCGTATGCCAAAGGTGTCCTGTCACGGATATCCTTTGTTTCAACAGCCTCATCGGGGCGAAGCGATTTTTTACTTTAACAATAGGAAGGCTGTCTAAAACTACTGCAGGCTCTGGAGCTTTTGCAACAGCCGCTGTTGAATCTATCTGTGCAGATGGGCTAACAGTCGCTTTTGTTTTTCCCTTTGTACTTTTTCTTACGGTAGTATTACCACGTTTTGTAGAGCTGCGTTTCTTTCCCTTTTGCGCTTCTGCAACATTGGATATTGCAACAAAAAAGAAGGCAAATAAACATAGCCGAATTAAACTCTTTTTCATAGATATAAAATTAATTATTTTAATAAAAAGCCAGGAGCTTGTATTGTCCTTCTGCTACCGTCTGGTCCAACCACCTGTACCTGATCAAAAATTACAGATGTACCGGGACCACATTTTGACATTTGAGCGATACCCCCAAGATTATTACTCGTTATAGTTACTGATTGCGGAACCGGGAAGTTTGCGCCAGTAAAATAAATAGTAGCACCTACTACCTGGTAGCGAGCCTCAAAATCAAAGTTTTCGAGATCTGCCCTGCAAAACTGCTGTGCTTTAAATACAGCAGCCTGTATACCTCCACCTGAACTTGGGCCGACTTTAAATACCGGATCAGGAATTCTTTTAACCCTGAATGCGAATGGAGTTGTCTTTCCATCAGCAGTAACATTTAATGTAGCATTACCAATGGTTGTAGCTTTAACAACAAACTTTCCATTGCTTCCAGAAATTGTTGCTCCTCCACCAGAGATATTTACACTTGTTTTATCCCAACCTGTTGGAGAACCTACTGTAACAGGGTTATCAACACCTATATAAAACACGTTCATTTTATCAGCAGATGCAGCAACACCACCAGGGGTGCCTACGGTGTATTCAATATCCTTCTCCAACTTGTCTGTAGTGCCATCAGGTTTTAAGTAGCTGATCACCACGTGAACCTTTTTATTTCCGCCACCAGCTACCTGGAACTTCTTTTCGGCTATCCCCTTTTCGTTAAGTGCAATATTGGCTCCATCAATGATAACGGTAGGCTTTGCATCCTTATTAAACGCACCAACACCTGCAGTTACTACCAGTTCCTGACCAGGCATTAAATAAGTTGAGTTAGCAGCTGCGATTGCCTGGAAATCATTATAGACAATTTTTACTGCACCAACCTGGTTGTGGCAAAAAGTTACTATTTGGTTTTCGGCATTCTTAACATCATTCTCAAATTTACTCAGAATGGTAACCGCAGCAATGGTAGGTGTCATGTGAAAGTAATTGTATTCCCAGGAATTCTCACTGCCGGTTGTTGATGGTGGTATAGTAAGATCAATCGGTAATTTATTGGCGAATTCCTTGGTAATCGCCGGATCAAGACCAACCAACTTAGCTTTAAGATTAGTTAAATCCTTTAATAACTCAGGGCCCCTGCCATTCACAATGAACATGTGAGTAGCAGCTTCCAGATCATCTTCTTTAAAAGTCGTTAATCCTTTCTCCGGATTATATCCTGAAGCTCTCTTAAGGCTGTCTTTAAACGCTTCTAATTTAGTATAAACCTGATCTGCAGCTTTTTTGCATCCTCAGCCTTGGCATTCCAGAATCTTGCCTTCTCAGCACTTCCGGGCTCGCCCATTTTAGCCTTCAGAGATTCAAATAAAGTAGCATTAGAAGCATCTATAGCCGTATTTGATTTGCCAAGGCTAGAATCAACTACTTTAAATGCGTTTAAGATTTCAGCCGATACGTTCAAGGCAAGGATGGCTGTCAACACCAAGTACATGATGTTGATCATCTTTTGCCGGGGCTCTTTAGGTAAAGCCATAGTATTTTATATTTTATGGATGTTTTAAATTGTTTGTTTGGAAATTCCTGGTAAGAGGTACAAGTTTACGCAATACAGCAACCTGCTGCAAGTTTCAACCTGTTAATAATTATGAAATTATTTTCCCCCCTGCATAGCACTCAGCATATTGCCATACACTGAATTCAATTTGCCCAGGTTGGTAGCCAATGCACCAATTTGTTCTTTTGCTTTGTTAGCATCATCCACACTATTCATCATAGCCTGGCTTGCTTCAGCCATTTTACCATAGAAAGAGTTCAATGCTTTCAGGTGGTTATTACTTTCTTTCAACTCCAGCTCATAGATGGTATTCAATGAACCCAGGTTCTTGGTCAATACCTGAACCTGCTCATGGAAACCTCTTGCACTTTCAGAAGCATTGTTAAAAGAAGACATTGTTGTTGCACTGTTATTGAATGCAATAGCCATTGAACCTATTGCAGTAGTTGCTTCTTTTGTTTTAGCACTGAAATCACTTGTTGATTTCACCACATCGCTAACATCAGACAAACCATTTACTGTAGTACCTAATTTATTAAACCCTTCACCCAGTTTTTTCAGGCTTACCGGAGTAATATCAGCTTCCTGGATCATTTTATCCAATGATTTCAGGGCTGGGTTACCTGTAGCAACTGCTGCTGCAACTGGCTCATCTTCTTCATGCGACTTTGGTTTAACCCACTCAATGATAGCATATACCATGAAGATGGCAGTTTCAGTCCACATACCAATGGTAAGCATACTATTAGCATAAGACTGGTGAGTAATTTTTGCCCAGGCAGCGAAGATAATTACAGCAGCACCGGCACTTACTAATACATCAATGAGGGTTAAGAAGGTTCTTTTTCTAGCAGCCATGATTTTTTTAATTTAAATGGTTTGATTTGGGGATTATTTTAATTTAAGTTAACACAACACTTATTAGGCTCTATGATTCATATTTAAATCATAAAGATTACTTTCTCTTTTAGCAGTTAGTAAGGGATGGAAAAAAACGAGTGATTATTACTTGCCACGTTTTGCCATTGGAGGTAAATCAATCACACAACGGAAGCCTATGTAAGATTTTGATGTATCCTGGTATTCGTAGTTACGTGTGCTGGTTTGTAAGTAATAGCCAACATCTTTCCAACTTCCACCACGAATCACTTTTCTTTTCATACGTGGAGGATCAGAATCTTTTGCATTCCAGCGAATGTCAGGGTTCATATCATGCTGAAAAGTGTAACCACCTTCATAGTACAATGATGATGTCCATTCTGCAACGTTACCAGCCATATTATACAAACCAAAATCGTTTGGCCAGTAAGCATCGGCCCTCACAGTATAGAAGCCTCCATCTTCGGGATAGTTACCACGACCAGGTTTGAAGTTAGCCAACAAACAGCCTTTCTTATTTCTTAAGTACGGACCGCCCCATGGGTATGGAGACTGAGAACGTCCGCCTCGTGCTGCATACTCCCATTGAGCTTCAGTTGGTAACCTGAAGTCAGTTTCAGTCGCTTTCTTTTTACTTTCCAGGAAAGAATTTAAATATTGGGTTCTCCATTCGCAGAAAGCAGTGGCCTGTTTCCAGTTAACACCTACTACAGGATAGTTACCAAATGCAGGGTGACCATAATATTTTTTAGACATGGGCTCATTGTAAGCATAAGAGAAATCCCTTACCCAACTCAATGTGTCAGGATAAATCATGATGTCTTTCTTTACAATAAACTTAGAACGCTGTACAGTTGCATTTTCTCTTCTTGCAGCTTCTTTATAGTCGAAGGTTTCGGAGTGATATACCAACTTACTTGGGTCAATTTCTTTTTTGTTGAAGATGCGGTTATCAGGAGTAAAGATCATTGCATCAATTTTTTCAAGGGTAGCTTTATCACCCCATTTGATGGTACTGGCTTTTTTCCAATCAATGTATTCATTACCATCTTTTCCCTGCTTGATAAAGCCCATTTGCTTTGCAGCAATTGAATCTCTTACCCAGTTGGTAAATTGACGGTATTCATTGTTGGTGATTTCTGTGGCATCCATCCAAAAACCGCTGATGGATACTTGTTTGTTACGGGCTGTGTAAGCATAGTTGATATCCTCATCACTAGGGCCCATGTGGAATGTACCAGATGGAATATACACCATGCCAAGAGGCCTTGACATAGCTCCTTTTGCCCCGGGCGCCACTCCATGTAGCTGTCCATCGTTTGGCAAACTGCTTCCTTTGTTGCTCTTACCGCAACCGGTAAGTGATGCAATAGCTAACGTAGCTACAAAAATGCTTAACGTGTTTTTCATTGTTTTTAACTTTGAGGGTATTGGCAAATGTAATGATTATTTTGATTTATGCACATAATGTGCATTTTTACGAATAAAATTTTCGTAAAAATAACAAAACATACTTTTAAAAACGCATGAGTAGTAAGAATATTGTGTTAATAAGACCTATATTTTATTCCTTTTTTATTCCCATTAAAAACTCCTCCAGATTTTTAGCGGGTGCACAGCACATATAATCCTTACATATATATATGTAGGCAGGATCATGTGCAGGCTTGTCTCTTAGCATGGGGTATTTATTTTGTGCTGAAGTTGAAGCCATGATAATTTTAGCCGGGATATAAGTTCCCGATGATATTGTTGCAGCCAGGTGGGCTGCACCTCCGCCAACAACTGCGATCTCTGTAAATCCCCACATTTTCCCCATCAGTAAACCAGCCCACATCCCAAAAGAGGCTGGATATTTAAGTGCTGCTGCTGAAATAGCCAACAGCAAATTATCCGACCTGTTGCGCCAGTTTTTCCGGTCAAAAATTATCGCCAGCCTGGAGAGATTGAAAGCCATCACTCCATTTCCAGAAGGCGTGGCGCCATCATATACTTCCTTTTTTCTTACAATAATGTCATCCTGGCCTTTATTTGTGTAATAAAAGAATATGGTTTCATCGTCGCTGAAACTCGCTACTGTATACTCACATAGTTCCCTGGCTTTTTCAATATAATTTTCATCAAAAGTCAGTTCATACATTGAGATACAGGCATCCGCTAAATAAGCATAGTCATCTAAAAAAGCAGGATATTTTGCCTGCCCGTTTTTCCAGGTATGCATCATTTGAACGGAACTCCCTGTAACTGTAAAATTCTTCAGCAGGAAATCAATATTTGCCAAAGCAATTCTTCTGAAGTTATCATCCTGCAGAACAACAGCAGCTTTTGCAATGGCTTTTAGCATCAGCGCATTCCAGCCCAGGATGATTTTGTCATCAAGTCCGGGCCTGGTTCTCTTCTTCCGTTCTACACCTAATTTTTGCAGGCATTCATCCATCACTTGCAAAAGCCCAGCTTTATCAAGTTGCCGCTGTTGAGCAAAATCAGTTACAGGTTTTAATATCCGGAGTATGTTTTTCCCCTCCCAGTTACCGTTTTCTGAAACATCAAAAAAATCACAGAACAGCGCCGCATCCACACCCAGTATTTTGTCGATCTCTTTCTTTTCCCAAACGTAAAATTTACCTTCTTCTCCTTCACTGTCTGCATCCAACGCCGCATAGAACCCACCCTCCGGGTGCAGCATTTCATTTTTTATAAACCCGATTGTTTTATTAATAGCAAGTTTGTATTTCGCAAGTTTTGTGATCTGGAAAGCATCGCATAAGATCATTATGAAAAGTGCGTTGTCGTACAGCATCTTTTCAAAATGCGGAGCCAGCCATTCATTGTCGGTACTATAACGGGCAAGCCCCCCTGCAATATGATCATAGATGCCTCCATCCAGCATCTTGTCGATTGAAAGCAATGCCTGCTGTAAAGCCGCTTCATCACTGGTATAATGGTAATACTGTAAAAGAAACTGGATACTGAATGTTTGAGGAAATTTTGGTGCCCGGCCAAATCCGCCCCACTCTTTATCTGCAGATTGCATGATCGCCTTGAACATGGTTTCGCATTTTTCGAAACCAAATTCATTTTCAAAATCTGCTGCCAACAGTCTTTTAACAGGCAGCGTGAAATTTCCAGCCTTGCTGATATGCTCCGTTAAATGCTCCGCCTGTGCTTCCATTTCAGTTCTTCTATCCTTCCATGCAGTTACAACACCTGAAAGCACTTCTGTCCATGATGCCCTGTTGAATGCTTTCACGGGTGGAAAATAAGTGCCCCCATAAAATGGTTTGGCATCCGGTGTAAGAAAAACATTCAATGGCCAGCCTCCACTCCCTGTCATTGCCTGCACCGCATCCATGTACACATGGTCGATATCCGGCCGCTCTTCCCTGTCGATTTTTATATTGATAAAATGTTCATTCATCAAAGCTGCCGTATCCTCATTTTCAAAACTCTCCCTTTCCATTACATGGCACCAATGGCAGGCAGAATAACCAATACTTATAAGAATAACTTTATTTTCCTGCTTTGCTTTTTCCAATGCAGGCTTTCCCCATGCATACCAGTTTACAGGGTTGTGTGCATGCTGTATCAGGTACGGACTTGTTTCATTGATTAAATGATTGCTGTATTGATGATTCATACAATACAAACTTACATGATGCTTATGAAGTAACTAGGCATATCTTTGCCACTGTTACAAAATAAATTGAAGTGTAATCAGCCTTCTTATTTTACCAACCATAAAAATTAACCCTTAACCATTTAAAAAACTTTCTGCAGATCATAATAAAACATCCCCAAAAAATATTTATCTTACTAACCAATCAAAATTCTGATTATGAGAACACGTTTACCAATAAGCTTCCGTTTAATACTGTTTTTTGTAATTGCCTTTCAATTACCCTCCTTTTCACAAACAGTACAAATAACAGCAAACCCCGGACAGTCGGGAAATGTGGTAATTGGCCCCAATGGGTACCATGTAGAAGAAGCTATCTATACAGAAACCGAAATCAGTGCATCAGGTTTCATATCTGCACCAACTGCCATCAATCATATCGACTTCAGTGTATTTGCCTTGGGCTCTCCAACGGCAGTGAGTAATTTCAATATTTATTTGAAGGAGGTGCCTCTTGCTACCACTACTTTTACTTCAACCACAGATGTGTACAGCACGGCAGGTTATACACTTGTTTTTAGCGGCACCTTCAATGCAAATGTAACCGGCTGGGTAGGGGTAGATCTTTCCACTCCTTTCACCAGGACTACGGGCAATAATTTACAGCTTCTAATTGAAAGGCTGGACAATGTTACCCATGGTGCTTTTTCATTTAATTGTGCCAGGGGAAATAACACCAGTGCAACAATTACCACCGGAAGGCGCATCAACACCAATACATTGCCCGTATCGGGTACTACAGTTTTAAATACTATTTCTGCCTTCAGGCCGCAAATTCAACTACGACACATCAATGCCAATGATGCAGCAGTAACAACTGTATATACACTGGGTAAATTGCCGATCCCATTTGCGGCTCCCCATGTAATCAGTGCTAATATTATAAACAATGGCGCAGCAACACAAAATAACCTGAACGTAACGTTGGATATCTCTGGCGCCAATAATTTTTCAGATGTACAAACAATTGCAAGCCTTGCGCCCGGGGCTTCTGCAAAAGTTAATTTCGGTTCATTTACACCTGTAGCAGCAGGTAATAATATTGTTACTGTTTCTATCCCTGCTGATGATTTTCCGGCAGACAACAACCTATCAATAGCACAGGAAGTAACCAACAATGCCTATAGTTATGCTTATGGTACGGTTCCAACAAATGGCGTTGGTGTCAACAGCAATACAGGTGATTTTGTAGCAATGTTTACCAGCAGCAGCCCCACCAGTGTAAACCAGGTGGGTGTTAATTTCAGTGCTGGCGGCCAGCCTTTCAGAATTGGTATTTGGGATAAATCCGGCTTAGGTGCCCCAGGTAACTTGTTATGGGAATCAACTGACCAGGTAAGCACCACAGGAGTATTTACATTACCAATCGTTCCGGCTGTAGCAATCACTGATACTTTTTATATTGGAGTAAGACAGATTGGAACCACCAATATTCAGTTCTCTTATCAAAATGAATCTCCAATAAGAGCTGGCACATTTTTCTTTACAAGCCCTACAGGCAATACTGTATGGACTGACTTTGCACCATCCAACCCGTTTAAATTTATGATTGAGCCAAGGCTTAGTATTGCAAATGATGTGGGCGTATCAAGCATTAACAACCCTGTTGGAGCATCATCAATTGATAATTGCGGCATCGTTCCCCAGGCATCGGTTACTAATTTTGGCAGCAGCAATCAAACAACGCCTTTTGATGTTACTTTCTCGATCAAACAATCGGGCGGCACGGTTTATACAGACACCAAACAGATCACGCTGAATTCCGGCGAAACACAGGCTGTTTATTTTACGCCTTTCACAGGTTCGGTATCAGGCAGCGACTCTTCGTTTGTTATAACCAGTTTAGGAACAGATGGTGCTACCAACAATGATACAGTGGTGAATAAATTTACTACGAGCAATTACAGCTACTCAGATTCCACCGTAACAAGTGATGGGTATTCATATGCTAACTCAACCGTTTGTGCCAACCCGGCACCGTTGCAGCCAGTTTACAGCTGGATCACTCAAACGGCCAATGAAATCAACTGGAACCTGAATGGCGATGATAGTGTGCTGGCTACCCCCATCAGCCTGCCTTTTAATTTTAAATTCTTTGGCAATACCTTCAACCAGTTTTGGATCAGCTCCAACGGCTGGATCAGCTTTACAAACCCTACCACACTGGCAGCTTCTGTGCAACGAAATCCCGTTGCTATCCCACTGGCAGGTGGCATTGAAAACTATATTGCCGGAGCTTTAACGGATCTTGATATTACTACCGGAACTTACAGCGATGCTCATACCTACTACGGAGGCGATGCAAGCCAGTTTATAATTACTTTTCAGCATGCGCATTTATTTGGATCGGTAAATGACTATATCACCTTCCAGATCATACTGATGGCAAACGGAGACATCATTGTTCATTACAATGATGCAGAAAGCTCAGTTCCCGTATCAACCACTATTACCAATTTCTGTTCTGTTGGTATTGAAAATGCAGATGGCACAAAAGGTATTCAATATCGTTTAAACGGCAGCGGTGGCCCTATGTTTGGTTCCCCACTGGCACTTCACTTTTATACCAGACCCGGTACTACCACACCGGTTACATTACTGAATTTTAATGTGCAAAAATTAAGTGCTATTAATAAAATTACCTGGAGCACCAGCCAGGAGATCAACAGCAGAAGCTTTGTAATTGAACGCAGCAGTGAAGGACGCAATTTTACCGAAATCGGGCAGGTGGCTGCTCATGGCAACAGCAACAGGGTTATTGATTATTCTTTTACCGATAATACACCTTTCAAAGGCTTTAACTACTACCGGTTAAAAATGCTTGATATTGATAATATTGAAAGATACAGTACTGTAAAAAGCACCAGAAATGATGATCCGGCAACCATTTCAGTCTACCCTAACCCTGCTAAAGACAACATGTATGTTACTTTCAACAGCAATGAATCCGGTAAAACAACTTTGAATATTACCGATCTGAGCGGTAAAGTTGTTTATTCAACCACGTTATTACTGAATGCAGGACTTAACCGTATTCCTTTTAACATTGCAACGCTTTCAAAAGGTACTTATCTTTTAAAAATGATATTACCAGGTAAAATCATTTCCAGGAAAATCAATAAACTGTAACTAACAGTAACCAAGTAAAAACCCGGGGAATTCCCCCGGGTTTTTACTTTCATTTTTTTTTGCTCTAACCCGGCAAACTGTTTTGGGGCAAGGGTTGGGTGGATTTTAAAATTTTTTTTGGAATACAAATTGTATTAATTTCATCTTTGATACTTTATAAAAAAATAACACATGCACAAAACAACTTTACTAAAACAACTGCTTATAACCCCAATACTGATACTCATCGGATTGGCAGGTAAAAGCCAGGTTTTTTCCGAGAGTTTTGATTCACCAACTTTCCCTCCTACCGGTTGGGTAAATGCTCATACAGTTGGATCTGATCCTTTAGCAGTATGGGAAGGCGCTGTTGCAGGCGCTGCAGGTGGTGATGATGCTTTGGGCGATCCATTTACTGTTGATCCACATTCCGGGGCAGGGATGGTCGAATTCAGATCTTATGATTTTTCCGCAGGCAACGGCGCTTCACTTGCTTCCCCGGTTATTAATCTTTCCAGCCTTAATCCTCAAATTGTGTCTTTCTGGATTTTCAGGGAGGATGGTTACACTAACCTGGATAGTGTTTCTGTATACATAAATACAGTTCAGAGTTTAACAGGTGCCGCATTCCTGGGTAAGGTTAACAGGTATATATCCGCAGACCCTGTAGAAGCAGGCCCCAATGGATGGTATAAATACTCTTTCCCCATCCCGGTAAACTTTAATACAGCAACTAACTATATTATACTTAGTGTAGTTGGAGAATTTGGCAATAATACTTTTATTGATGATGTTACTGTTTCAGATAACCCAGTAGGTCTATGTTCTGGTACTCCAACTGCCGGTGTTATCAGCGGGCAGGCAGGAGCATGTTCAGGCAGCGCATTCACATTAACTAATACCGGAGCATCTGTAGCACCGGGCATTATTTATGCATGGCAATCATCAGCAAATGCAGGAGGCCCATGGGCAAATATCCCGGGTCAAACAAATCCTGCCAGTGCAAGTGTTTCGCAAACAGTTGCTACTTATTACAGGTTTGTTGATACCTGTACTGTAAGCAACCTGAGTGATATATCAAATGTTATTCAGGTAACAATGAATTCGCTGGTTCAGTGTTATTGCCAGCCACCTGCGGTAACACTTCATTCTTTTGTTGATGATTATATAACCAATGTTACTATTTCAGGTACTACAATGAACTCATCTAATGGTACTGATGCGCTGACTGGTTATACCAATGTACCGCCTACTCCTGCAAACAATACTGCAGATCTTCAGCAGATAACTGTTTACACAGTAACTGCAACTGTTGTAAATGATCCCGGGCAGGTTTCTGGTTGGGTTGATTTCAATAACAATGGAACGTTTGATGCAGCTGAATTTTTTGACTTCACTGTGTCCGGTACTACTGCAACCGGCAGCATTGCTGTTCCGGCCAATGCGGTAGCAGGATTAACCGGTTTCCGTATCAGGGCAAGGTTTTCAACTTTTACCAGTGCAGATGCCTGCGGTACTTTTGGTTCAGGCGAAACGGAGGATTATGTTGTAACCATAGTGGCTTCCACTGCCTTGAATGCTTCGCTGGTTGATATCATCACACCGGCTGCAAGTTGCAACGCCACCAACAATGTGATTGTAAAACTGAAAAATACCGGCAATCAAAACATCGGTGCAGGAGCAGCTACTGTTGCACTATATGTTACAGGAGCCAATCCACAAGGGCCCTTAACACAAACAAATGCTTCCCTGCTGTTGCCAGGTGATACCGCTACCCTTACTTTCGCCTGCAGCTTCCCAGTTGAAGGGACTAACATAGATTCTGCATTCATCCAATCACTTGCAGGAGATAATGTACAGGCAGATGATAGTTTACTTACCGGTCACATCACCCTTCCTCCTGCTGTAAACACACCTTTTGCTGAAGATTTTGAAGGTAGCGTCCCAGGCTGGACAGTAAGCCAGGTTGCCGGATCAGGAAATTGGGGACTGTCGAGTACCGTAGATTATCCAGATTTATCACCAGCATTCGCCTTAGATCCTAAGAGCGGTGCTACCCTTGCTTTGTTCGACAGTTATAATTTTTCAGCCGGAACCGTATCCAGGTTGTCAAGTAACTGTATTAATATACCCGCTAATGCAAATGACAACTGCGGTTATGTGGTGGGATTTTATTTTACACAAGATGCCCAATACACTTCATTACAGGATAGCATGGTGGTGAGTATATCTGCAGACGGGGGAAATACCTTTACAAGACTTGGGGTGGTAAAGAGAGTAGATACAACGCTTTCGCCAACAACGGCACAGGTCACTTCATCATTCCCTGAATGGAAATTATATACTTTCAATGTGGGAAGTTATGCTGGACAAACTGTGCAGTTTGCTTTTGATGCCGTTGGAAATTTTGGTAACCAGATGGGTATGGACAGTTTCTTTGTAGGACCAAAAACAGTTGCTGGAAACGCTGCACTTGCAGGTGGGCAGGAAAGTGGCGTTAACCTTGCCCCTTCCTTAACACAATGTACAGATGCCAATGGCTGGACATACTATTCTGATGCTAACAGTGCCAGGTACCTTTTTGGAATACAATGGGATCCTGCCAGTACGGGTGCAAATACTACAGCTAAAGCCCAGGCAACAGCCAAAATAACCGTTGACCGTAAATGGTATTCTGCTGAAAACGCAGGCTTGAAAATGGCAACATACACTATGCAGCGTTATTGGGATGTTGACCTCAACGGAGCATCACTTACTGCACCTGTAAATGTAAGGTTCTTCTATTCTCAAAGAGAACTTGATTCGATCAATGTAGCTAAAAATGCCTTTATTGCAGCTAACCCAGGCGCTTTTGATGAAGGCTTCTATTGGTTTAAAACTGGTTCCGGCGCATTTGTTCCTTCACCAACTTCAGTTACTTACGATTCAGTTGAAAACGATGTTGTGTTACAGAATGTAAACACAACCAACGCTACGATTAACGGCATTTTGTATGCTCAATTTAATGGTGTTTCAAGTTTCAGCGGTGGTACTGCTACATCAGGTGCAAGCCCATCTTTACCACTGGCCGTTGGATTGATTTCATTCAATGCGCAACGCACCGGAGCAGTTAACAGAATCACCTGGACTACAAGCCAGGAAATCAACACCCGTTTGTTTGTAATAGAACGCAGCACTGATGGAAGTAATTTCAGCCCAATAGGCGAGCTTGCTGCTGCAGCAGGCAGTACTAACAATCTTAATTATTACTTTATAGATAATACACCGGTAAGGGGTATTAATTTCTATCGCCTGAAAATTATTGATCAAAGCAATAATGAAAAATTCAGTGTTGTAAGAAATGTAAGAAATGAAGGAACTGCTGACATTGCTATTTATCCAAATCCTGTTAGAGATAAGATACAGGTTAATATCACATCTGACAAACTGGATAAAGCTGCTATCAGTATTACTGATATGAATGGCAGAATAGTATATACAAAAACAATGAGTGTGAATGAAGGCATCAACTATATTAATGTGAACACTGCTAATTTCAGTACCGGCACTTATGTCATGAAGATTGGGTTAAATGAAGACATGGTTGTGAGGAAGTTCAACAAACTATAAAGACGATTTATAGATTATAAAATACCCCCCGCTTAAAGCGGGGGGTATTTTTTTGCCTGATTTTTACAACAGGTACTTATCGCAATCCAAAAAAAATCCTGCAACGTATATGTTGCAGGATTAAATCTGTTTATGCTAAAATGATTATCGTTTTTTTAAGGCTGTAAGATAGAGCTCCAAAGCGCTCACCATACTTGGTGCCATCGGCTGGGGGGCTTTTATATCCAGGGTTAAACCGGCATCTTCAACAGCTTTAAAGGTGTTGATACCAAAGGCACCAATACGGGTCCCGTTTTGACGAAAACCAGGTAAATTTTCAACAAGACTTTTTACACCTCCCGGGGTAAAAAAACAGATCACATCAAAATTCTTTCCCATCACTTCCTTAATATCATTACTGATGATCTTATAAAGAACAGGGGTAGCATACTCACAATTATGGGCTTTGAGCCAATTGGTAATATCACTGTCAAAAGACTGGGAGCAGGGATACAGAAACTTTTCATTGTCTTTGTGTTTGTTGATCACATCAAACAAACTTTTATTAGTTCCATCCGCACCGTAAAATACTTTACGCTTACGATAAAGAATAAATTTCTGAAGATATAAGGCGACAGCCTCTGTAATACAGAAGTACTTGGTATCCTGCGATACATTAACTTTAACTTCCTCACAAATCCTGAAAAAATGATCAATCGCATTACGGCTGGTAAATATAACCGCAGTATAATTGGCTATTTCAATTTTTTGCTTTCGAAATTCCTTAGCCGGGATACCGTCAACAATAATAAATGGGTGAAAGTGCAACTCAATGTTGTGCTTTTTTGCCAAATCAAAGTATGGTGATCTTTCCCCTTCAGGTTTAGGTTGAGTAATGAGTACTTTTTTGATCATTTGGGCTTTCGGCTCTTTTGATTTTCCACCTTGTTTTATCATGCAGATGACAAGTTTTACAACCTTTCTGCAAAATTAGAGATTTTTATTTAATAAAACCATCAACGCTTTATAAATGAGTAAAAGAGGTACAACTTCAATACCGGCTATATACAGGAAAAAATGAAACCTGCTTACTTTGATATCTTTTCTCAGTAACCCATACGATCTTAAAAACCTTAATAACAACATTAAACCGATCAGCAGCAGAGAAACGAGGATAGCAGGATATTGCAAAAAGCTGGCTCCAAAGGCTATTACTATCACAAACGGTATCAGTAAAATACCTAAAATCTTATTGATCAAAAAAATAATAAACAGGTAAGTGTTGACCGCACTGTTATAACCGGTAAGCCACCCGGTAAACCTCAGGGTAAGGTATTTGAAGAAATAAAGAATTGCTACGCTTACAATACAAATACCTGCGGTGGTCAGTGATATCCCTGTATCAATCCAATTGAAATGAACCAATAAAAAATAGATATACAAGCCTGCAGTTACAGCAAAAAGAATGTTGAAAAATAAAGACACCTGCTTTGCCTGCAACAGCTGATCGGTAAGCTGGCTCTGCCGTAGAGAGGTATTAAAAAAAACCCTGAACAAGTTATTAAAATAACGTTCATAAAAAAACGCAGAAACGCAAGGTATAATACTACCCCAAGCAGCAGGTAAAACAATACATCATTAAATAATGGCAATACCTCTTTGCTGATGGTTGCTGCAGACTTACCAGCTGCATTCAGGTACTTACTGTTTTTTAAAGCCCTTTCTGTAATACTGTTGTATGTGGCAGAAAGCTTGACGGCTGTTTTTGCTATTGAATCAGTGATTGATGCAAGCGAATCCGTTTTTATCAACATGCTGTCTTTGGGCATGGATAAAGAATCCACCTTTACCACTGCAGAATCCTGCAAAGGCAATTGAGAAAACAATAAAACCGGAAATGTGAATACCAATAAAAGAAATAGCGCCTTCAAGTAAAAATAGTTGTACTGCAAAAGTAAAATGAATTTGCCTAGAAATAATTGATATACCCGAAATGTATTTTAGAAGCACTTTTCAGGTCAAGCTTCACATCGCTGCGCTTACCTACAGCGAAACTCATATTCAGCAATCCAAATTTTGTTTCAAACAATAACCCGATACCCGTACTGATAAAATTATTACTGGCATTAATACCCTGGTACTTATTTTTCACCCAACCGGCGTCAAAAAAACCAAACATATAAGAATTCAGACCCAGCAAATACCTATATTCTGCAGTTGCCACGCCAAAACGGGTGGCATAGATACTTTCTTCATCAAACCCTCTCAGTAATTTAAAGCCCCCAATCTGAAATAATTCATTCCGGAAAATACTGGGGCTATTGAAAACGCCGGCGTTGAGCTGCATTTTTAAGGTGCTACGCTTACCTGCAGGAAAATAATGGGCTACATTTAGTTTTACCCTCAACTGGTAAGTTTTTAATTTTAATGAATCATACAAAGAACGATAGTCAAAAGACGGATCAGTAATACTGATGATATCATTATTCCTGCTGATGGTTTTCATACCTACGGTAGTTACTATTGAAAGTTCATTTCCCGTTCTTGGATTAAACTTATAATTGGTACTGGTCCATTCATAATCAAGCCCTATACTTACTGCGTTTACATCAATATTAGGCGGGAGTTTTTTGGTAAATTTTACCTGGTTCGTATCAACCCCCGATCCAAGCAAAGTAGTTTTTTGCTGCTGAATAAATAATTTACCAGATTGATTGGCAGCCAGCAAATATTGAATTCCCAACTGTGCATTCAGTTGCAAAAAAGTTGAATCTTTTTTAAAGAGGCCAAAAGAAAAATCAATGCCAAAAGGAGATTTAAAAATATAAGGATGCTGGTACGCTATATTCAGCCGGGGTGATTTTAACTGCAACTGCTGCCAGTTCAATGCAATGGTTTCTCCACCGCCCAATGCATTTTTTAAATTCAGGTTTACATCTCCTGTTAGCTGCAACTTACCGCTCTCGTTATTAGCTGGCAAAAAACCAATTAAAAAATTTACCTGGCTGCTGCGTTTAGGTTGCAGGTATAAATTTAAAACCGAACCTGTGCCCAGCATGGTAAGATCGGATGGCTGCTGCTCCTGAACGTATGGCAGTTCAATAATCCTTTTACCAACTTTTTCAAGTTTGTCTTTACTGTAAATGCTTTTATTGGAAATGCTTAAATAACGCTGTAAAAAATAGTTGGATATCTTAACTTTTCCAAACACCCTGATACTGTCTACATGATACAATGGCCCCTGCTTCACTTTCAGCACAGCATTCATGCCATCGTTGTCCAGCCGGATACTGTCCAGGTAAACAGCAGCAAAAGGATATCCATTGTTCTCATAAAAATTCAGCATTCGTTCTTTCAACAGCTGTACCTGTGTAAAATTTACGGACTTATTGCTGAAGTTACCAGAAAAGAACCCTCCTGCATCCAATGCCTTTTTATCAATACTGTCTGCAGATAATTGTACCCATTTTTGCTGCCGGCCTAAATACAATTGTATCCTGGTGGATGCTGCATCCAACAAAATGGAATCAACAGAAGCACTAATATAACCTTGTAGCTGCAAAAGGACAGGAAGCTTATTGATATAATCCAAACAAAGGGGCTGGCTGTAAAAGTCTGTCTTCAGTTGCAATCCCTGGCCGTTAAAGGAACTATCTTTGTCAACATATTGAATACTCAGCCGGTGCTGAAAAGAATCAGGCAACTGGCAATATAACGGGGAAAAGATACAGGAACCTAACAGGATGACCGTCAATTGTATCTTGAGAATGGTATTTTTTTTGTTGTCCATTGCGGATTCCAAATCTAACGTGTAAATATTGTAAATCAAAAATTGTTGGCAGGCATTTATATTCATATCCCATTTTGCAAACAGGCTTGTCACTATTGCAATTTTCATTTTGCTACATCTTTAAGACTCAAAGATGAATTGATCACTGCTTTGATCAATGAAATTGCCATCACTGCACCCTACCCTGGTCAAAAAGAAATCATCAACACCATTTATTTTGGCGGCGGCACCCCAAGTTTATTAACTGTAGATGATTTACAACTGATCTTCGATGCACTGCACAAAAAGTTTTTAATATCGGTTGATGCAGAAATTTCGCTGGAGGCTAATCCTGATGATATAAACGCAGGCAAGTTAACTGCATGGAAAAAAAATGGCATCAACAGGCTGAGTGTAGGTATACAATCGTTTGTGGAAGAAGAGTTGGTATGGATGAACAGGGCCCATACAGCTGCTGAGTCATTGCAATGTATCGATGAAATTACAGCTTCAGGTTTTGATAATTTTTCCGTTGACCTGATTTATGGTTCCCCATTACTCGACAATGATCACTGGAAAAAAAATGTAGATACCCTTATTGAAAAAAATATCCCTCACATTTCCTGCTATGCACTTACGGTGGAACCTAAAACTGCTTTGTCAAAATTAATTGCCCTTCATAAAAAAGAAACAACAGATGCAGACAAGCAGGCTGCACAATTTTCATCCCTCATGCAATGGATGCAGCAGGCAGGTTACGAACATTATGAAATCAGCAACTATGCGTTGCCAGGGATGAGAAGCCTGCATAACAGCAGCTACTGGCAGGGAGAAAATTACTATGGCTTCGGCCCTTCTGCTCATTCGTTTGATGGGAAAATAAGGCGGTGGAATATTTCCAATAATGCAGCCTATATAAAATCAATCAGTCAAAACATCATTCCTTCTGAGGAAGAAACATTAACGGCGACGCAGCAACTCAATGAATACATCATGACATCATTAAGAACGATGGAAGGACTCGATCTGAAAAAAGTGAGTGCAGATTTTGGTGAAAGTTTCAATATCAAATTACAGGAAGCAGGTGCTAAATGGAAAAGCGGGAATAAACTCGTAATCCATAACTCGAAACTGATTTTAACAAACGAAGGAAAATTATTTGCAGATGGAATTGCAGCTGATCTATTTTTCTGATTGATGTGAATGTCGCACCGCTTTTATAATTTCAGCAACTACTAAAATGCCGATCATTAAGAGCATTGCTGAACTTCCGAATATGGAAAAAGAGAATGGCATAAATTACATTTCAACCTAAAGGTAAATTGAAAACTACTCGAGTGCCTGTTCAATTCTGTTAAAACCTTTTGCTGCCGGCAGGTTTTCCCATAATATTTGATAAACGGTTTCTGCAATGGGCATTTCAGCTTTGATGGACTGATTGATAATGTACATACACTTGCTGGCGTTGTATCCTTCTGCTACCATACTCATTTCTACCTGTGCTGCTTTAACTGAATACCCCTTGCCGATCATACTTCCGAAAGTACGGTTACGGCTGTACAGTGAATAACAGGTTACCAGCAGATCGCCCAGGTAAACCGAAGCTGCGTAATTAGTTTGTGGTTTATGGTTGGAGCTTTGAACTTTATGATGATCAATAGTACCCACCTGTATATTTTGCACACCGAGGTTGCGTAAGAAACCGGCCATTTCATCGGCACTGTTGGCGATCAGTACGCTCAGGAAATTATCCCCATAATCAAGACCATGAGCAATACCGGCCCCCAATGCATAAATATTTTTCAATACAGCTGCATACTGCACACCATAAATATCATTGTTATTAATGGTATTGATATAAGGTGTTTTAAAGTGACCGGCAATCAGTTGGGTTACAACTTCATCCATCCCGGAAAAAGTGAGGTAAGATAATTTTTCTGCTGCTACTTCTTCTGCATGGCAGGGACCAAGCACGGCGAAATAATCCTGCACCGGGAAGGAAAATTCATTCTTTAAAAAATCATTCAGTAATAAATTCTGATCGGGTAATATTCCCTTGATAGCGCTTACAATTTTCTTTCCCTTAAAAATATCTCTGCCTAATTGCAACAAAGTGCTGCTTGCATAAGCAGATGGAATGGCAATAATGATGCAGTCTGAATGGGTGATTACTTCCGCAACATCCGTAGTTAAGTTTAATTTATTAGTATCAAAATACGCCTGGCTTAAATACTGTGGATTGTGATGGCGTGTTTGTATTTGATGAATCGATTTTTCATTCCTGTTCCACCAGTAAATCGTATTGCCGTTATCCGTTAAAATCTTAGCAATCGCTGTACCCCAGCTGCCGCTTCCAAGTATTCCAAAAGTCATACAGTCCGTTTAAATCGTTTCCTGTTTAAATCGTTTCAACGTTCCTTCAACCATATACAACTTAAACGATTTTAAACAATTGTATTATAATCCCAATTTTTCCACCGCCAACTGTGCCGCAATCTGGCTGGCATCTTTTTTATTATACCCTTTCCCTTCTGCTACCAACTCACCATCCACCGTAGCACCGATAGTAAACAGCCGCCTGCCATTTTCAAATTTTTCTCCCAGGGTTTCAAACTCGAGTGATTTTCCATTTTTATTGGCCCAGCCGTATAATTTATTTTTGATATTGATCTCAACCGTCTCCAGATCATCCATAAACATATGTGTAGAGATAATGTATTTCTCCACCCATTTCTGTGTTTTTTTATATCCTTTATCCAGGTATACAGCACCAATCAATGCCTCCAGCGTATTACCAAATATTTGGGAAATCTTCAATGAGTTATCCTGCTTATTATAGATGGTGATCTTCTTTAACCCCATCTTAATACCGATATCATTGAGCTGCTGGCGGTTTACCATTTTACTTCTCATCTCCGTTAAAAAGCCTTCGCCTTTGTATGGATATTTTTTAAAAAGATAATGTGCCACAATGGAACTAAGTACCGCATCACCTAAAAACTCAAGCCGTTCATTGTTTTCATCAGCACCTTCCCTTACCGAACGGTGGCTGAGTGCCGTAATATATAGATTTAATTCGCCGGGAGTAAAACCCAGCACATTAGAAAGCTGGTTCTTGAACTCTTTCTTTTTAGAATCCTCTTTAAAAAAAATATTGAGAAGCTGCAAAACAGATTGGGTGTTGTTTAGCCGAAATTAATATAATTATCGCAAAAAAACTTATCTATTAAAAGGTTGAAATAACGGGTTGGTTTATTTTCTGCATCACAGGCAAACCGGTTTACAAACCCGTATGTAGCGATACTAAAGTGTTGATGTGGAAATAAGCTGCCTTAAAATCAGGCCTTGTACTTTTTTACAATTACAGAAGCATTGTGACCACCAAAGCCGAAAGTGTTGCTGAGTGCAGCATTTACCGTACGCTGCTGTGCTTTGTTGAAAGTAAAATTCAATTTAGGATCCAGCTCGGGATCATCAGTGAAATGATTGATCGTTGGAGGAATGATATCTTTGGTAACGGCCAGTATACAAGCCAGTGCTTCCAATGCACCTGCTGCACCAAGACAATGCCCTGTCATACTTTTTGTAGAGCTGATATTGAGACCATAGGCATGATCTCCAAATACATTCAGGATGGCTTTTGTTTCTGCGATGTCTCCCAAAGGGGTTGAAGTACCATGCACATTGATATAATCAATATCTGCGGCAACCATACCGGCATCTTTTAATGCCGCTTTCATTACATTCTGTGCTCCCAATCCTTCAGGATGTGGTGCTGTAATATGATGTGCATCTGCAGTAGCTCCGCCACCAGCAATTTCGCAGTATATTTTTGCCCCCCTTGCCAGTGCATGATCAAGGCATTCCAGAATAACAGATCCGGCACCCTCTCCCATTACAAAACCATCCCTGTCTTTATCAAAAGGACGGCTCGCAGATCCTGGATCATCGTTTCGTTCACTCAATGCTTTCATTGCATTAAAACCGCCGACCCCTGCAGCACTAACAACGGCTTCGCTTCCGCCGGTAACAATCACATCTGCCTTACCCAACCGAATGTTGTCAAAAGCGTCAATGATGGCATTGGTGGAAGATGCACAAGCACTAACAACTGCGTAATTAGGACCCCTGAAGCCATGCTTCATAGAGATGTGCCCTGCAGCAATGTCCAGTATCATTTTGGGAATGAAAAAAGGATTAAAACGCGGCGTGCCATCGCCGGTAGCATAATTGGTAACCTCTTCCTGGAAAGTGATCAAACCGCCGATACCACTGGCAAATATCACACCCACCCTGTCCACATCCACATTTTCTTTGTTGATGCCTGCATCTTTCACTGCCTCATCGGCTGCAATCAATGCAAATTGGGTAAAGCGGTCAATCTTCCTGGCTTCTTTACGGTCCAGATAAACGGTGGGATCAAAATCCTTAACCTCACAGGCAAACCGTGTTTTAAATTTAGCAGCGTCGAATTGTTTGATAAAATCACAGCCATTTGCTCCATCAGCCAAACCCTGCCAATATTCGGCAAGGGATTTACCCAAAGGAGTGATAGCACCCAACCCGGTAACAACTACTCTCTTTAATTCCATACGATTTGCCTGCGATGATTAAAACAGATGAGTTTACTGATTACTTAGCGTGTTCTTCCAGGTAAGTAACAGCCTGACCAACGGTAGTGATGGTTTCAGCCTGTTCATCAGGAATGGAAATGTTAAACTCCTTTTCAAATTCCATGATTAATTCAACGGTGTCCAAGCTATCGGCACCTAAATCATTTGTAAAAGAAGCTTCAGTGGTAACCTCAGCCTCGTCAACTCCTAATTTATCAACAATGATCTTTTTTACTCTTGTTGCAATGTAGTCCTGATTTAGAAATAAGTCATCCCCGATACCTGGTTAAGTCACATCGGCAGGTAATTTTCCGGCTTACAACATACCCCTTTTTACCTCTGGGCCTCCAATCCTGTACATTTTTTGTAAAAAACGTCCGGAAAATGGAAACTACAGAAAGGGAAACTGCGTCAAAACCTATACTGGTGCTGGGTTCATTGATTTGGCATCAATCCTGTTTTATTGATGGTAACCGTCAAACCCCAGATTATGAAAACAAATTTTAACTTTCAAAACCACAACGGAAGCAAAAACTCTAAAGGAGCAGGTTATCCTCCCCAGAAGCTATCGCTTGCTGAAGCCATTTTATGGTTTGTGTTAACCGCATTTGCTTTATGCTTATTCGGTTCTTCCAATGCTCAAACAGCAATTGTAAATGTAAACACCTCGTTTATAAGTTCTGTACAAACGAAAAATTACACTGCTGCCGGCGCAAATGGCAGTTCTTTCAGCAGTGCCAACTACCAGTATACATTTGGCGCTTCTACACAGGCAACCAATCACTTAAAAAAACTTAACAGCTTTATCATTGGTTCAGAAGTTTATACTTATGCTGACAATGCTTCTTCTGTAGTAAAGATCAGGAGAGTGAATAATACAGTTGTTGCCGGAACAAGGACGTTGCTGTGGGTTGAAAAAAGTGCCAATGCAACCAACTCCAAAATTGCAGTGGTAAATGAATACAACGACAATATGGAATCTGTATTTGATGGCAACAGCCTTAACCAGGGTACTGACAACCTTTTTGCAAACCAGGGAGATGGCAACGGAAACAACAATAATATTGAAAGGCTCGATGTGATCTTTACAGGTGGTGTTATCTCCACCATTAACTCCAAAGTTGGTTTTGCATTGTTTGAAAGAGGTGATGATAACGCACATGACCCGTTTGTAATTGCCCCCATTACCGCTATTGATGTAAATGGTAATCCTACTGCTTATGGAAACATCCTTAGGGTTAACACTGCCAGTTTTGGCAACCTGCCTTCCAGCTCAACCAATTATTATATTGTACGCAAAGACACTGCAACAGAAGCTTCTTTAAAGATGAGTACTTCCGGCACACAAAAAATTGGTGGTGTATTTATTTCATTAAACGACCTCGGTGTGGCAGCTAACGTAAAGATATACGGTTATTCTGTCATTGGTTATGACCTGCCGTCAAATGCTACAAGCTTAAACCTGGTTGATTATACAAACACTGCTTATTTTCCAAGAAACACCAGCAGTGCAACTATGCAGGGTGGTATTGACCTCATTGCTTTAACCGGTGTATTATCTGCTCCCAATTCAATCATACTGCCGCCGGTAGCTATTAATATTGTAAATGATACAATACTAAATACAGCTTTGGTTACTGGTATTGCTCCCTTCAAAGCAAGTGCAGCCAGTGGCATCATTGCCAGCTACACTATACAATCTATTCCTTCTGAAAACGAAGGTGTATTGTATGTATGTGATAATGGAAACTGTACTCCGGTAACTGCCGGGCAGGTGCTAACGGCAGCGCAGATATTCATGCTTTCATTTCAACCAAACCCGGGCTATACTGGTGATGTGGTATTCAATTATTTTGCTACTGACACTTACAACCAGGCTTCCAATGTGGCTACCTATACCATCCCGGTTAGTGGGCAAAACCCCGGTGTATTACCTGTAACCATGCTGAGTTTTACCAGTAGTATTGACAATAAAACAGTACAACTAAACTGGCAGACTTCTTTAGAGATTAACAGTAGTTATTTTGAAATACAAAGGAGTGAAGATGGAATTTTCTTTGAAACGTTTGCCACCACTACTGCAAAAGGCAACAGTTCACTCATCAGCAATTATCAAACTAAAGATGACCTGTTCTTTTATTCAAAAAAAGTGGTTTACTATCGTATTAAGATGGTGGATATTGATGGCAAACAAAAGTTTTCTTCTGTAATGATCATTAAAGTAGATGCAGCAGTTACCAGGAATAGCGTAAAAGCATGGCCTGTTCCATTCATCAGCCAGCTGAATGTGGAATATAACAGCGAGGTTAAACAGGATGTGAAGATCAGTCTTACCAGCATCAGTGGCGCTGTGGTTTTCAACAGCAACATCAATGTTAAACAGGGACACAACGTAATTACAATCAACCAGGCACAATCAACACCGGCTGGTACCTATATATTGCTGATCAGCAATGGCGCTAAAACAGAAGCCTTAAAAGTAGTTAAACAATAAACAAACCTTTATGCATGAAGGGAGGAGCTTTAAGGCTTCTCCCTTTTTTGCTGATTGGCTACCATTATACCCTTTCATATACCGGAATTACTTCCGGTATATGGAAAAAGGTTGTTCTCGAAAAAAACATAATAAGATGAATATCAACGAATTAGAATTATGGCATTTTACATGCCTATCATACAATAGTTGCAACCGAAACAAGCAACCACCCAAAAAGAAAACAAAAATCCGGAAATCATGAAACTAATCACCAAAGTACTCATCGCCATCGCAGCCATCTTTACAACAAGTATTGGCAATGCACAAACGCCTACTGCACACAATGTCTTCATGACGCCGATTGTGCAGGCATCTCCCATTATTCCCTTTGATGTAACCTTAGCCAACAGCGCTATCAGTTCTTACACCATTGAAACTACTCCCGATGCATCAGAGGGTGTGCTAAGTATCAATATTAATGCTTTAGTGATACCGGTAAGCACAGGTATGATGATTACACCTGACCTGGTGTATAATCTGGCCTTTACGCCTAACCCAACTTTTACAGGTGAGGTGGTTTTTACATACAGTGCCACCGATGAAAGCAGTAATGTATCTAACGTTGCCAAATACACTATCCCGGTGGTTGCACAACAGCCGGTTATTTTACCCATCAGCTTATTAAATTTTACAGGCAGCGAAGCCGGAAAAAAAGTACAATTGTACTGGCAGACAAGCAACGAAATCAACAGCAGTTATTTTGAATTACAGAAAAGTACTGATGGCAATAATTTTGAAACATTTGCCACCACAACAGCAAAAGGTAATACTACAATCAACAACTACCAGGGAACAGACGATCTTTTCTTCTACCATTACAAAACAATTTACTACCGCCTTAAAATGGTGGATATAAATGGTACTTACAAATACTCAACCATTGTAATGATAACATTAGATGTTGCAGTAAAGAACAGCATTAAAGCCTGGCCTTTGCCATTTACCAACAACCTTAATATTGCTTACACCAGTGATACTGATGAAACGGTAAAGATATCCATACATAGCATTAACGGTGCGGCCGTTACTACCATCAGCAGCAATGTAAAAAAAGGCAACAACGTTATTAATTTAAACCAGGCACAATCAATACTACCCGGTACATACCTGCTTACCATCAGCAACAGTACCAAAGCGCAAACAATAAAAGTGATTAAACAGTAAGATCATTTTTACATGCAAACCAAGGAGCCATAAGGCTCCTTTTTTATTTTATTTTGACCGACGGCACCCATTGCATTTAGCCAAAAGATTTTATTATATTGCAGTATGGCGCTTAAACAGATATATCATGGCAGTCCAGAATACGAGCAGATGGTGAAACTGAGGTATGAAATTATGCGTAAACCATTGGGGCTGGAATTTTCTGAGGAAGAATTGAAGAGGGAGAAAGATGATATCCTGATCGGCGCTTTTGATGATGATGACATCATCGGTTGCTGCATCATCAGCCGCCTCGATGCTCACTGCTGCCGGCTGCGCCAAATGGCAGTACAAAAAAACAAACAGGGAATGGGCATTGGCGAAAGCATGATGCAGTTTGCAGAAAATATTGCCCGTGACCGTGGCTTTAAAATTTTAATGATGCATGCCCGTGAAACCGCCATTGGTTTCTATGAAAAATATGGTTACAAAGCCAAGGGTGATGAGTTTGTAGAAGTAAATATCAAACACCGCATTATGGAGAAAAAGCTGGTGTGATTGTGAATAGGTGAATTAGGATTCAGTCAGAATTTGAAAAGATGTACAGTCTTACTTTTTCCTTTATTTATTTAGAATTTTAGCTGCCAGTATCTTTCTTGCTTCATGTTCATCATCTCCTTCAAAAGCATCTTTGGGTACAATAAAGAAGGACCTGCTATCGAAGTAGAGGTGAAAAAAATGCGGACTTTCCATTGATGTACTGAACTCAGTCCAGGGCCAGCTGCGGCTTCCTCTTTCATTCTCAATCATAAACGCTGTTGGGCCAAGGGTAACTCTAAACCGGTCTTTAAAAGTATCCGATTTTTTATAGATGATATTGGGCAACACAAACCAGAAAGCGATCATTAAAATAAACCACAGCACCGAGCTGATCAGGAAAGAAATGGGATGCACTTTATGGTAAAAGAACAGCGCTGCAGATACAATGGCAAAAACATTCACCAGTATCATCATGAATTTTATTTCTCTCCGGGAGATGAAATGATAGCGCAAAGCCTGTATCACTTTGCCTTTATTGTAAGTAAAAAATTGAGAGGTCATGCGGCAAAGATAACAGATAAGATAAAGCCTGTTACAAATTTAGTAGCAGGGATTTTCTACTGTTTTACCGCCACCATCTACCGGCATTCCTCCAATAGCCTTGCCTCTTAAAGCAGCATTTACAAAACTAATGCGGTCGTTTTGAGCCTTGCCCTCCGGTGTACTATTGTCTGCCACCGGCTTGGTATCGCCAAAACCTACCGGTAATAGACGCATG
Organism: Chitinophagaceae bacterium; assembly: GCA_016722465.1. Lineage (GTDB taxonomy): Bacteria > Bacteroidota > Bacteroidia > Chitinophagales > Chitinophagaceae > Ferruginibacter. Next base: position 858,342 of record JADKJC010000001.1, read on the forward strand.
CAGTCAACGCCCAATGCAATGAGTTTTTGACAAACCGCTGCTGCCCTTTTTTGTGACAATAACTGGCTGGTTACTGCTTCGCCTGTATTATCCGTATGTGCTTCTACTCTTAATAAACTGATATAGGCTTTGTCTTCTAAATATTTTTTGATGATAAGCAATGCTGCATCACTTTCCGGCAGCAACTCCGCTGTACCCGTTTTGAATTTTATTTCTTTGCGGATCTTTACTTCGTTGTTTTCAATTGTATAATCCTGTGCGGATGCTGAAAAACCGAACAACAGAAAGAAGAGTATTGATACAAGTTGCAGTGGCTTCATTTTACTATTTTTTGTTTTTACAAGTTCGGGAATTTGAACATGCCTGCAATACCTGCTGCACGGTATTTTCTATTTCAATTCACTTTCCCCCACACTCCACTCTCCCAGCTTCTCCCCCTTCACGCCTAAAAATTCGATCTTCATTACCCGTTCATTCTTTTTGCCGCTTACAGTTACCCTGGTAAAATTTTGTGCTTCCACCAATGTACCGGGCATTCTTGCAGGGTTGTTGAGTTCTTCACCACGTACTTTGCCCACGCCGGAAGTGTAAGGCGAGTTGGTAACATCATACAAAGGATACAAGCCGGTACGTTCCTGTCTGATCACTTCGCTGTGATGCCGGTCGCCAGTGAAAAAAAGTACGCCTTTGATCTTATCGGTTGCCAGGAAATTCATCAGCTCATTGTATTCTGCACTGTAATATTTCATGCACTCAAAACTGGAATAAGGATTCAATATCTGCCCGCCTGTTGCGATCACTTTAAATGTGGCATTACTGTATAGCAATGCATTTTTTAACCAATCCATTTGCATTCTTCCAAAATAAGTTTTCTCAGGGTTGGGTTGGCCGTTAGCGCTGTCGGCCATATCATCTTCACTGCGAAAGTAACGGTCGTCCGTTAAAAAAATATCTACATCAGCAAAACTGATCACAGAGTAAATGCCTTCTCCTTTTTGTCCGTAAGATGGATTACAACTGTAGTTCATAAATATCCTGCGGCTCTCGTCTTTTAAAATATAACTCTTGCCCTGGTCGTTGGGGCCATAATCATGATCATCCCAAATAGAATACTGCGGCATACTGGCCATAAATTTTTGCAGTACGGATGTGCTTCTGTCATGGCTGGCACGGTAATTCAATCCCCACCTTGTACTGTAATCCACTTCCCTGGTGTACCAGTTATCACCCAGCCATACATGAAATGCTGCAGGCGTATTGGCCATTGTTTCAAAAATAGAAGAGTCCCCACCATAAGGTTTACCGGGACGATCGTATTGGGGTTCATTAAAATAAGCGCAACTGCCGGTAAGGAAGCTAAAGTCGGGTGCAGGTTTGCGCCATTGCCAGAGGTCTTTGGTGGTAAACTTTGTAATGAAGCCGGGGCTCACTGCCTTACCATCTACTACAACAGTGTAAGTATAGGTAGTGTTCATATCAAGCCCGTTCAGTTCGATTTTTACAGGATTAAAATCTTTGCCCAGCTCTCCCCTGTACAAAACTGTTTTTGCGCTGGCTGCATTGCCTGCATAGTATTTTACTGACACAGCTTTTACACCAGGCGTTACCTCCACCCATATGGTTGCAGTGCGTAATTCTACATTGCCGGCCCACGGACCGCTGACAAGGCCTTTTTTATTTTGTGCAGTAACGGTGATGCTGATGAGCAGGGAGAAAATAACAATGGAGCTTTTGATTTTCATACACGTTGATTTAAACACATCAAAGGTAAAGACAATGAGAGGGAAAGGGAAGTGAATTTATTGTTATTGGAAGATACTCTTATTAAATACTACCAACGCAAATTTGGAGGTGGACCCAAGAAAGTAAAGGATTCAATTTCTTTCTCTTTCATGTACAGACCCAAAAACAGGGTATACTTCTTTTCAGATTCCTTACTCATGTAACCGATTTTTTCGCCAACCTTAATCTTATCTCCATTCTTCACACTTAATTTTCCGAGTGCACTATATACCGTAAAATAACCACCATGTTTACTTATGATTATAAAGAGAGAATCATTATAAACATCTGCAAAAATTATTTTCCCCGGATAAACCGATCTCACTTCATAAGCACTGTCGCTTACAAACAATATTTCTTTACTATCCGGATTGAAGTCGGAAGAACCAGTATCTTTTGGACTTAAAGTAGCGCTTGTAAATTTAGAAACAGGACAGTCCCACTCTCCCTTCGACATTAAAAAAATGGCATTGGAGTCAGCAACCTGCCCCAATGCCGTGTTATAAAAACATACCAGTAACGATATGGTCAAAATCCTTTTCAATAATTATTGCTTCTTCACCAGTATCAGCACCACTTTATTAAAATCTGCACTGGCGTTGATCACTTTCCTGAATTCTTCAAACATCGTTAATGGATAATCGGTGATTTTATAAAATTCATGGAGCGAAATTTTAAGCTGGTTGCCATTTAGTTTATAGGAGGAAATAAAGCCCATTGTTTGCTGGTCCCTGTAATTGTCCACCACATTCATGTTCAGGTCATTCAGGTTTTTTATTTCATATCCATCAGGGATGATAAAAGTAATTTCCCTGTCTAGTGCATGCGGATATTGAATGGTAATGGGCAACTGTCGTGGTTTTTCCTGGTACATCTGTTCCTGTGGCCCGATCACTTCACCAATCTTGATAAAATAACGGTTACCTGCTTTTTCTATCAGCTCAGGGCTTTCTACATCTGCTTCTATCGTTAGTGGTTTATTGGCAAAGCAGTCTGTCATTGCAGTGTTGGCTACTTTAATATTTTTAATGTCCTCACTTTTCACCACGCCTTTTATCACATCTTTGGTAAACTCATCCATTTTGTCTTTTGGTAAAAAATTAAATGCCGGCCTGTAACTCATGGCACTGTAACCCATCAATATCTGTTTGCTGTGCAGCGATACAGCATCCATGGCATCATTCATCTTTATCTGCACTTCCATATTGGTAGCACTTTTTTCATAGGGCTGAATGGCGATGCTGTCGAAAGATGCAATGGCTGTTTTTAAAGTGCCGATAGAAGTTCCTTTTAAGAAGAGCCCTTTAGTGCCGCTCCAGTAAGGCTGCAGATAAGGATAGCGCAATGCACTTGCATCCGGCTCCAGGAAATTACCGGTATTGGGGAAATAAAAAATGATCTCATCTGCCAGCCTGTAGTTTTCAAAATCTTCATCCAGTGGCAACTCATCCCGTTTGCTGGGAAAAACGATCTGGTAGTTGATGCCTAATTTTTCAAAGCAGGCGATGAACAAACTGTTCACCCCTTCATCACTGGCGATCTTTGTTTTTACGATGTGTTCAATTTTGCCGGCATCCTCACCGATGCTTTCTTTATCAGCATTGATGTTAAGTTTGATATAATCTTCAACGGCCCTGATCTTTTCTTCTTCTGCAGCATTTTCATTAATGCCTCCCTGTTTTAAAAACCCGGCTGCTGCCTTCATTTCTTTTTCGGTAAAGCTGGTGTAGTTGGTATACACTCTTTTGGCCAGTTCGTTCCAGGTAAACAGCCGCACATTTTTATCTTTTGCCAGGTTGTAAGAAAATTTATACTGGATGTTTGCGGTGTAAGGTGCTACCACTCCGTACTTCTCATCTTCAAGACCAGGTAAGTTATTGGCCTTTGCAGTAGTCACTCTTTTACTGTCGATCACCGTATCAGTACCCACTGTAAAACCATTGGCGCCTTTTACAGTAAACAGTAAATGCTCGGGCACCAGCAACCGGAAGGTTGCTTTTTCAAATGGAATGCTGCCATACTGGAATACTTCTGTGCCAAAAAAAGTATACTGCTTTTTTAAGCGGTACATGTATTCTATCTCACTGTTTTTTTCCACTCCTTCCAGCGCAAATTTTTTGTAGCGTTTGCCATCTTCTTCTACATCAAAAATTTTATCGGCAGGCAGCTCCACTACTTTACCATCCGGTTTTATGGTCCTCGCTTTTACTTCCATCACTTCTGAATTGCTGTAAGGGATGTATATCTTATTGAACATTTCCACTCCCTTATCATCTATCACTTTTACCAGGCGGTGGTTGGTTACATATACATACAGGTCTTTTTTGCTGTCTGCCTGGTATTCATGTGTCCTGTCATCTTCCAGTATCACAGCGCTCTCTTTTGCAAACTGTGCAGCAGGCTTGTGTACCACAGGGTTGGCCTGCCAGCCTGCAGACTGTGCACTGCATACTGCACTTAAAAAAACACTTACGGTAATGATCGCTGTTTGTAGCTTATTCATTGTTGAGGAGGGTTTATTATCTGTAAAAAAGTTGCCATTTATTTTTGTTCCAGCACCACGGTTTCTTTGTACTGTGGCTGCACTGCTTTGATGGCTTTGTTCCAGGCATCAAAATCTGAGGGATAGATCATTAGTTTTTTGTTTTTGAGTTCCTGTGCAGCAATAATTTTTCCATCTTTTACCTGGTAAGCGATTTTAATGGAAACAAGATCATTGCTGAAAGTAAAATCATCCGGCTTGTAGGCTACTGAATATCCCCTGGGGATTTCCAGGATATGATACTGTTTGATTACATATTTGAATTCACTTTCCCGGGGCACTTTTCTTTTGGCTGTATCAATCACCCGGTAATCAAACAATTTCTCCAGGTTAAGATTGATGTAATATTCGTTGCCTGCTTTTTTACTGTAGCCGGGGATTTCAAAATCGGCGGTGATATTGGCTATATTCTCCCCGGCATCCGTTTTATTAACCGAGTATTTACCCAGGATGAATTTGTTGCTTGCTTTCCCCATCCTTGTGTTCACATAATCTTTCAAATTTTTTTCATCCTTATACATGAGGGTGTTGTACACATCCTCGCCAAAGTAGCCATAGTAATTTACTTTTTCCACGCCTTTTATTCCAGCATCTGTAAAGCTGATAAAAGTGCTGTCAATCATCATATTGTCTTCTGCTGCCGCTACCGGTACCCGAATCACTTTATATTCATTTTCACTGATGGCTACCAGGGCTTCCTTATCCTGTATGGATGATGGTGGCAACTCCAGTTTTGAATTGGGATCGGTGCCATCTAAAAAATACCACTTGCCATCAATACTGGCAGTAGAGATCATGTGGTTATCAACGATTGGTAAAGGCAGCTCTGTATAATCATATGGGAGCAAACGGGTGCCGATCCAGGTGTAATAGGCTTTGATGCCTGCCAGTTGAAGCATCTGTGTGATGATGCTGCTCATGTCTTTGCAATCGCCATAACGTTTATTGCATACATCAGCTGCCTGCCTTGGCCGGAAACCTTCCAGTCCATCTTCAAACGCAACATATTTTATGTGCTGCTGTACCCAGCGGTAAATTTGTTTTGCTTTTCCCTTTTCTGTTGTTTGTCTGCTGGTGAGTGAGTCTACGATCTTTTTAGGTTTTCATCAGTGCCCTTATTCAGCTCTTTGGTAAAACTGGTATTCCACTTATACAGATCCTCCAACGAACTTAAAAAGTTTTGTTTGCCTTCTTTATTCTCATATGATGTTACATATACAATTACATGTGGGTCATAATACCTGCCGGAAGGGCTATCTCCATAATCATCCAGTCCTTTTACATTTTTCACGGTCCATTTATAAATGGTTTCCCTTCGCTTTTTCTCTTCACTAAACCGGAAAATACCATTTGGATCATTTTTCACCACAAACTTCACCGCAATTTCATTGGGTACCACTACTGAGTAAACCGCATTGATAACTGGTATTCCGCCAGGAAAATAAAATGGCATAATGAGGTGGGCATCTTTGTGAAACTGGGTGTATTCCAAATGGCCAATGGCATCACGGGTAAGCGATGGAAAATCAAAACTGGTTTCTTTACTGTCATCATAAAACACGCTGGTGCCGGGGCTGCTGGTTGTTTTTTGCTCAGCAATTTTTACTTTTTTGTACTGGCTGCCATCGGGCACTTTGGTATAAGCTTCCAGTTCTTTCAATTCGTTGTAGCCGCTATGGTACACGGTTTGCCGGTTGTACAGGCTGGCATTCTTTTCGCTCAATATCATCAGCTCCCGCTCATGCCTGCTTTCAGCAACAGGAATATCATTTTTCATAAACAGCTTCAACTCCTGGTTATAATTAAGGTAGGCCAGTTCTTCACCGGGGAACTTTGTCCTTACTTCATCAGCTGTTTGTGCTGTTACAATTTGAAATAAAGATGCTGTAAAGGCAAGCAGGGTAGTCGTTATTTTATTCATATCAGTTCACACTTAAAAGATTGCCGTAAAAATAAACTCTTGTTTGTTTCAGTTTTCCCTGCATATCAAAATACCTGCAGGTTCCATGAAGGTCGTCATTATAATAATTCTCTTCCTTCTCTGTTTTCCCATTGGGGTAATAAATTTTGCGTTTGCCATGAAAATTGCCTAATATCCAATTCTCTTCTTTCATAATATTACCAGTTGGGTAATATACTTTTTTAACACCGTTATCATAACCAAACTCACGGGTGCCGTCTATATATATCTTACCGGTGGTGAAATAGAATTTTCTAACCCCCTGTACATCATTGTCTAAAAAATCCATTTCTGCACTTTTGATCCCGTTTTTATAATAAGCAACCACTTTCCCGCTGGCTCCTTTCATTTGTATAGCTGGAACAAGCTTGCCGGCTTTATCTTCATAACTGTAGCTCTGCAATATACCTTCCTTATAATTTAATATCAGTGCCAACTGGTTGTTATCTCCAAACATTCTATACTCCCCATGCCACTCATTGTTTTTGTAATTGATTATTTTGTCGGTTGTGCCGTCTTCATTGTAGGTTTTATCAATCCCTTCTAATTTACCATCTTTAAAAATGGCTTCTTCTTTTAATTTGCCGCTTTCAAAATAATATTTCCAACCGCCGGTTTTATCACCGTTTTTATATTTGCCCTCTGTTCTTAACACGCCGCCATAAAAATAATCTTTGTACGTGCTGTCCCTTTCATCATTTACATAATAAAAGGCTGAACTGACAGTACCATCAAAGAAAAATATTTTATAAGCCCCGGTAAGCATATAATGATCATAAGTGCCTGTTGCAGCAGTTTTGCCATTATAGTGTTTATAGAGGAGTGTACCTGCGCCTTTCTTCAGCACATTGCTGCTGATGGTCTTTCCTGTACTGTCATACTGGTTGATTTCTTCCAGCCAGCCGTGATGATACCTGTATTCATAGTCTTTTATATTACCGGGATAAAAGTATTCAGTGTATCCATCCAGTTCATTATCCAGGTAATGTGTTTTCTGTATAATATCGCTGATGTTGTTATAATAAATAATGTGTTGTTGTTTAGAGCCTTCAATCACCCAGCCTTCATAGCTTAATTTTCCATTGTAGAAATACCCTTTTACATAACCATTTTCTTCTCCATCGGTATAGGTATTCTCTAATTTTTTCTGACCATTGTTATAATAATCTACATTGGCCCCTTCTTCCTGTCCTTCTTTGTAATTGGCTTCACCGCTAATCTTTCCTGACGGAAAGTATTCTGTAAATTTCCCTTCCTTCAACCCTTCCTTGTTAAAATAACCCTGGCTGGTTTTAATACCGGCAGGAGTAAAGAATGTAATATCGGCTGCTCCCCTTCGGGTAGTAGTGCCGGAGATGTTATTCCCTTTCTTGTCGTAGAAGTTAATTTCCCTTAACCGGCCTTTTTCATAGGTAGCATCTGTGTACAGTATTCCGTCATCGTCGTAAGATTCCAGTTTGCCATCAATCTTCTTTTTGGTGTAGTTCCCTTTACGGCTCAGCTTTCCATCTTCGTAATACTCGGTAAACTCCCCTGTTATTTCGTTGTCTTTATACGTTGTTTTTTCTTTTATGGTTCCGCTCTCATAGTAAGTGGTCCACAGTCCCTGCCGCATGTTATCTGCAAATTCCCCTACCTGTTCCTGTGCGCCGCTGTTATAAAAACTTTTGTAAGTACCCGTTGCTTTGTCATCTTTATAATTCAGCTGGTCCTGTATTTTACCATTGCTGAAATAAGTGATGCCCTCGCCATCCTTTTTGTCATTGACATAATTTTGCGTACCGGTTAAACTTCCGCTGCTGCTGTAATTTTTCTGAATGCCCTCTTTTTGGCCTGCCTTATAATTGACGGAACTTTTTAACAGCCCGTTGTAGTAATAAATATTGTTAAGCCCCTCCAGTTTTCCATCCACATAGTTTTCCGTAAACCATTTGTTGCCATTATCAAACCATCCTTCTGAAAGACCTTCCTCTATATCCTCCTTTAAATTCGTTTTTTGTTTTAGCTGCCCGTTCTTATAAAAATATACCCACTCACCTGTTTTCTTTTCTTTCTCGTTAAACTCACCTTTGGCGCTCACATTACCGATATCATGAAAAAATTCCCAGGGGCCTGTCAGCACCACCTTATCTCCTGATCTTTTGTAAGGTCCCCTGGCAACAAATTTCCCGTCATCAAAAAGATACCATAGGGGTGCATCTTTTCTTTCTGTTGCGTTCAGCACCCTTGAGTTTTTAATTTCGTTCAGGTAAGTAACTGCAGTGGTGGCATAAGATTCTGCCTTCTTTTTATTCCTGTTGTTCCAGCTTTGTACCGGTTTCAAATCAAGCCCTGAGAACAAGGTAAATATCATTGGTTCAAACTGACCCTCTTTAAATGTTTTAATGTAGAAAGGAACATAATACTGCATGCAAAAACCTTTGTCATTGCGGTTGTATTCGAGCTTTTCATCTACTACCTGTATCTGTCTTACAATATAGTCTTCCAGGTCCGCCTCCAGTTTATACTTCTTATCATAAGAAATTTTTGAGAGTAGTATTTGCTGCTGCAGATCAAAATTATCTTCTTTGCGGGGCTTATATTTTTTTACATTTTCCAGCACTTCATCGGTAACTTTTGCAATACTGTTCAGCTTCTGCAATGCCTTATTGCTGTATTTTCCGCTGGGTGCCACCAACAGGTATGTTTTTAATGCCAGCATGGAGGCTACCAGGTTCCCTTCATCATACAATAAGGCTCCCAGTAAATAATGCGAAGATGAGTAATATGGATTGATGAGCAGGCTCTGTTCAAGGTTCTTTTTAGCTTCTTCATTTTTATCTATCTTTAAAAGGGTAAGACCTTTATTAAAATACAAGATGGCAGAGTGTGGATTGCGTTTCAATGCTTCGTCATACAATGCCAGTGCATCATCAGTGCGTTTCATATCATCCAGTATATTACCATCCAGCAAGGCGAATTTGGTGTAGTCGTCCGGGAAAAGCCGCAGCCCTTCCAATGCATAATTATGAGCCGCCTGCATCTGGCTATCCGCATAATGACTATAACTCAGTTCATACAAAGCGTCAGAATAATTGGTATCGCTACGGGAGATTTGCTTATACAATTCAATTGCTTCTTTGTATTTTTTGTCTTCATGTAATTGATTACCCTGACTGATCAGTTCGCCGCTATTGATCAAAGGGTTGTTTTGCTGGGCATAAGTATTGCTCAAAAAAAGAACAAAGAAAACAAGGCTGGAAAGGCAAGGAATGGGTTTTATAAAACGAGCAGGAATCATATTCAAAGGTTGTTGTGGTTTAACAATAGATGTATAAAATATCCAATTTTATGAATTGGCAATAAAAAGCGGTAAAATGTATTGCAAAAGTTGCTGTAATAGTGAAGGAAGAATAAAAATGAGCTGTAATTACGGCATCAGCTACTGCGGCGGTTCATCTTCCCTGTATTCGGTTTCATTTAATTCCTCGTTATTCCCTTTTCCCAGTTTTATCTTCGGGTTTTCCTGGGTGCCGGTCACATTCATTGGTATGCCAATGATACCCAGTGGCGGTAAACCCAGCCGCATCTTCAGTTTCAGGCGGCCATCAAAACTGGTCTGCCCTTCCATCCGCAGGCGGAAACCGGCCATTTTTATTTTAAACCGATCAAAAGTGATGATGTTGTTTTTGATCTTACTCTTAATGTCCACCTTGCTTACATCCGGGTTTGCAATACTGTCTTTGCCGGTTTTGCTGCCCACCACAGCAAACAATTTAAAACCTTTCACTTTTACTTTTTTAACGCTCAATACACCACCACCTTCCAAAGACGGGTAGATGGGCTGCATATTTCCATCCAGCTTTCCCTTCACTGCATAATCGATTGATATGACTCCCTGCGCCTTGCCTGCTGCAGTAGCCATATCACGGAACAGTTTTACAGAATCGTATGCTTTCTTTACGTCAAACTCTTTTGCATTGATCTTAAAATCAAAGGAGGCTTTGTTGATACTGTTGCTGGTATACATGGCATCCAGGATTGTTTCGCTGCCAATTAAATTAAACCTGGTATTTCTTAGTGATAATACACCGTTGTTCATGATCATATTTCCTTTGGCATTGTCAAGATTGATCCCGTTAAAAGCGACACGATTTGCATTGGCAGTTATTGAAATATCCAGGTTGGATGGTATTACTACAACACCTGTTTCAACCGAAGCTGTTTTGGATGAAGTATCTTTTATTGCTGCAGATGAATAAACCATCCATTCATCCACGTTAAAATAATCTGACTGCAAATTGAAATTACCCTTCAAAACCCCTTTTGGCGACAACACATAATCAATCACATTTTGCATATAACCATTCATGCTCATATCGCTCTTGCCATAGGATGCTTTAAAATTATTGAACCACATTTTATCCTGCTTAAAAGTAAATATCCCTTCTTTGATGATAAAAGGTTTGGGCAGGTATGTTGTGGTAGTGGCAATATCTTTTAACTCCAATGTACCTTCATTATTCAGTTTATTGTATTGTTTATTGCCAGCATCGCTTTGCCTGCCCATCAAATGCAGGTTGGCTTTTACATAACCACTCACATCAATACCTTTTTGAGAAAACACTTTGTATATTTTAGCAATATCCAGTTCGCCTTTTGCTTTTACATCATACAATATGTCTTCAAAATTTTTGAAGGAAGCATTTACGCTGAATGGTTTCCCTTCAAAATAAAAAGACGCCTGCGGAATGATAAACTCCTGGTCTTTTAAAGTACCCGCTGCACTGGTGGCTTTTGCTGTAACCTGTATATTGCTGATCGCAGTTGGATAATAAGCTGTTTTAATACTACCATTACTCAAACCAATATCCGCAACAGTGAGTGGGAATTTATTTGTTTCTGCATCGTATTGCCCCTTTGCATTCATGTTCAGTTTCAGCAACCCCTTCAGGTCAAAATCTTTTAAAGGATAAACATTTTTTATTTCTGCAAGGTTGATACCGGCCTGCACATTGGCATTGATCATCATTTCTTTTAAACTGCTTACAGACAGGTGCCCTTTGATGAAATTGTTCAATGCTGCTGCTGAAAGATCATTGATGCTGAAACCGGTATTCCTGTAATCATTATCTGCACAGGAGCTCTTTACATTGAAATTTATATTACTGATCGCCTGCGGGAGTGATGCATATTTGAGGTAGCCATTCTTTATTTGTGCATCCAGGTTAAATGATGGAATGCTCACCAATGCTTCTTCATGCCGTATGCTGTTGGGGTTGGCTCCCATTGCATACTTTCCATTGGCAGTAAAATGCAGATCACATTTTCCCTGCAGGTCAACATCCTGCCAGCCAACTGCTTTATCCAGGTTAGCAAGATCCATGGATGCATTCACCTTCGCATTCACTGTTGGATTGTTGATACCCTTTGTATTAATAACAGCACTGAAGTAATCTTTGGCAACAGTAAAGAAAACAGAATCCACTTTTACCTGTAAACTGTCCGGGTTGATAGCAGGGATTTTCGTTTGCAGGTTGAGGAATATATTGGAAACAGGAAAGGGCGCTTTATCATACTTCACATAACCTTCTCTTATTTTCATATCAAAAGTAAGATCGGGCATTTGATTGGTGGACGTAATGAATGCACCTTTTAATTTCAGCAGCAGGTCCGTCTTTCCTTTGATGGTAGTATTTTTTTGCCAGCTGATGTATTGGGCAGGCAATGCTGTTACAAAATCATCCAGCCCGCTGTTGGTGGAAGTAACATTGAAATCAAGGTCATAGCCATTCTTTAAAAAATCCAGCTTGCCGGTAAATTCCACCGGCAGTTTGTTGATCCTGAGTTTGTTTTTTTGAAAGATAAAGGAAAAGGAGTTGGTGTTGATCTTTGTGATGAGGTCAGCATTCACCGATTTATTTTTCAGGTAGCTTTCATCATCAAAAGAAAAGTCCAGTGAATCAATATTGATATTGCTGTTGAGATCAAAGATCGCAGCACTTAAATCCCCGTCACCTTTATAATTGAATCCTCTTGCGTCAATCAGCATCGGGAGCGATCTGTCATCATAAACAATGTGGCTGTTCTTTATCCTGATCCTTTCAAGCCTCAATGCTGTACCTGCCGTATCTGTTAAATCTGCTGTATTTTTTTTTACTGGTTTGTACACATTGTAATTGGCCTCTCCTTTTTCATTTACCAGCACATGTATTTCAGCATCAGCCAGGAATATTTTATCAATATTCACTTTTTTATCAAACAGCAGGCTCCGGATATTGATGCCAAACGAAATCTTTCTTGCAGCCACCAGGGTGTCTTTTTTAAAAGGTGTTGAACCTTTCAAACTGAAGTCAAACAGCGAAACGGTGAGTGAAGGAAAATGCTCAAAGAAGGACAACCGCACTTTTGAAAAATTCATTTCCCCGTCAATGCTTTCATTAGTCCAGTTTTTTACTTTTTCTGCCACCGTGCCGGGGAACAGGATGGGTATTAAAAACAACAACAGCAGCATACTGCCAATTGAAATGCCGGTGATCTTGAGCGTTTTTGATATGATGAGTTTAAGGGAGTTTTTCACCGGGCAAATTTAAGGTGCATTATCATTCAACGAAATATTGTTGTCTGATTATTATTTTAAGCCAAAGAAACAGTTTGTAACAATAACAGATCAAAACGTTATTTCATTTTAAGTACTATTGTATTTGCTATACCATCGGATGCAGAAATTTAAAGCTTTCAACCTTAGTAGAAAAGCACATACCAGTAACCTGATAGATCATTAACCTCAATTGTTAGTATGCCACATATAAAACAAAGCAACTTGCCAAGAACTGCGTAAATACACTTGAATAATCTCAGCGTTTTTTTGAAAAAGGCATATTCGGGAGGGATGGTATAATCAGTTTATCTTATTCCCTGCTTTATCTATATAATATCTTTCAGCGTTTAACCGTATCCATGCTCTTCCATTATAAAAGTCTTCCACGCTATCATACTGCGAGACTATTACAACTTTGCCGGTTTTATCTATAAAGCCCCATTTACCATTGAGTTTTACTGCAGCCATTCCTTCTGAGAATGAATTAGCCTGTTCAAAACTTCCAGGAATATTTTTTCCTGCCCTATCCATAAAGGCAAAAGAAGTCATACCGGTTTGCTTTAAGGCCAGCCCTTCTGAATAAGGCCATATCTCGTAAATTCCAAAAGGTATTACCAATGTTCCGGCCGTGTCTATTACTCCCCAATTAGAATAACTTTTAACTGCTGCCATGCCTTCAGAAAAGCTTTTTACTTTATCGTAAGTACTGGTGTTTATTTTTTTTCCCGCAGGGTTAATGAATAACCATTTATAAGATGAATTTTTAACAGACGCAAAACCTTTTGCAAATGTTTCAGATACATCATCATATACTTCAGGAATTACTTGCTCACCTTTATTATTTATAAACCCCCAACTGCTGCCCTTGGTATTAACTGCGGCAAGTCCAGTGGAGAATTCTCCTACTTTATAGTAAGTGCAGGGAGTTATCTCTGCGCCTTTTGTATCAACGAATCCCCATCTTCGGTTCATGCTTACTGCTGCGGCACCGTCATGAAATTCAGCCGCTACATGATCGTACTGAAGCCGTACCACTTCTTCACCTTTTTTGTTTATATAGCCCCATTTACCGTAAACTTTAACTGCAGCAAGCCCCCCGGAAAAATACTTTACAGCTTCGTATACAGGAGGCACTACCATTTTACCAGTGTTGTCTATAAAGCCCCACATGTTCACTCTTTTAACAGCGGCAAGTCCATCATAGAAACCTGCAGTATTATCATAAGTACAGGGAACTATGAGCTTGCCTGCACGATTTATATAGCCCCATTTACCCATTAATTTTACAGCAGCCTTGTCATCATTAAAGGAATAGATGTCATCATAAATAGCTTCAACTATTATTTTACCCCCTTCATCACGCAATCCATATTTTCCGTCTTTTTCAAAACTGAGAGATGCACCGGTTTGCGCCATTGCCCCCATAGAAGACAATGTAATGAATACTACCAGGATAATTTTCTTCATTATTATAATTTTTTAAAGTTCGTTTTTTTGCTGTGTTAAATTTATGAAGTAAGAATTGCCGGTATTCACAAAAAATAACAAGGACTCAGACTTGTCGGATTTTACAAACCCAATGATTCTCTTTAACTTGGCCGAGGCTTGTACTTTGGCTTTAAGTTCTGGATCTGTATCTGAATCCTTTTTTATCATGCCCAGCATACTTGCCATTTTGGTATAATATGCAAGCAATGATTCTAAATCAGGAGGGAGTGTGCCTTCATTATTAGGAGCGGCTCTCAATGTCATCCTACCTTTTCCGTTTGCCTGTAAAATGAATGTGGTAAACCCCTCAAGGCTTTTTTTGCATTGATAATATGTTTCCCCGTTTGCAGACTCACTAACAAAACGCCCTTTTAATTCTGAAAAATATGAATTTTGCAATTCATTTAGTTGTGTTTCGAATGTTTTTGACTGTGCATTTACTGTTGCAAGGGAAATTGCAAATAAAATAAATAACAATATTGGTTTAACTGGCTTCATGTACTTTGTATTTATTGATGAATTAGTGCATTTATTATATGCTGCTTTCAGCTAATGTTTAAATAAGACAACCATTTTTTCTATAAATACAACTCAGTTTCAGGCAGATCACACACTCAACTTCAGCGGGGGGAAATTAAAGAAAGTAAGAAAGCATTTATTGAAGACAACGCACAATTTCGACTATTACAAATGAAATACCTAAATTTTAATTCTTAAGTCTATCTTCATAAAATTAAAGTAGTCAATATTATTCCAGCCTCGCTATTGTAATTCACCCCACTAAAGGCTTATTAAATATTTTTCAACCTAACCTCTATTAAAATGATAAAGAAAATCACAATTCTTAAATGCTACTTCGTCTTTATCTTATTTCTTTTTTTTGCCATAACCAGTTTAAACGCACAGGTAAAAGGTGTGGAAGGGAAAAATGGGAAGTGGGGGTTGGTTAATGGTTCAGGAAAAATGATTACCCCTTACCTCTATAATGGTGTTTCCGGTGATGGACGATTTTCGGATGAACTGCTAAGTGTAAGCCTTAATGGTAAATGGGGGAGCATTGACACAACTGGAAAAGTTGTTATCCCAATAAAATATAATGATTGCGGGCCATTTAAATATGGTGTAGGCACAATCTGGTTAGGAGAAAAATGTGGTTTAATTGACAAAACAGGGAAAATAATAATAGCTCCCAATAAATTTGACATGCTTACAATTCTAGATGCAAATTATATTCAAACTCGTTTACATCAAAGTCAAACTAATGGAATAGTCACTACAAAGGGATATGAAATTCTACCTTGCATTTACCTGGAATTAATGGGGGTAGCTCAAAAAAATGAATTAAGATGGCTTGTTAGGAAGGATAAAAAAAGGGGCTTCTACAATGATGCTTTTGAAATTGTTATCCCTTGTATTTACGATGATGAAAGCAACAGCCGTTTTAGTGAAGGAACTGCTCCAGTAGCACTTAATAAAAAATGGGGGTTTATAGACATGACCGGAAAAGTTGTTATACCCCTTGTAAATGAAATGGCCAATATATTAAATGGAAAATTCTATATTAGATTAAATGGCGAGCTGATTGAAATACCTAACCCAACAAAGAAATAGTCTTCAATTTTAATTCTGAAATGTCAGGTTATTACTGATCATCTTCCGTTTTATACAAACAACATAGGTATCTTTCAAAAGCTGGACGTACGGAAGTCTATTTACCAGCCTTCGCAAACACTTGTTAGTTATACGCAATTTTCATTTCCCCGAAATAAGGAAATAAGGTTAAATACTCTATTCTATTTTTTTTCTGCTAAGGTTTAAAGGGTTGATATAGCATCTGTAATATGAATTATTAAACCCATTTACGTTACTATCCTTATAAGATTAATAATTTCCCTGTTAACCAAATAACAAACGCCGCTTAAATAAGCGACGTTTTGATATATACTTTGTTACTTACAACCATTAGCTGCAACCCATGCTGTTACCGCAGTTCAAACATTTGTAGCATGTACCGCTTCTGATGGTGATATGTCCACAGGTATTACAGGCTGGTGCATCGCTCTGCATACTCTTCAGGTAATTCTGTGTGCTGTCTCCGCTTTTTTGCGCCCTGGCAGAAGAGGACTGCACATTGCCTGCTGGAGAGGAACTACCGGTTACCCTTACCTCACTCAGCTCTGGCTTTCTTTCACCGATGGTTGGTGTTGACTGGTCCCAAACTTCATTTCCCAAATTTTCAACTTCCGGTTTGTCTAACACATGAACCAGGTCTGTACGGCCTAAGTATTCATAAGCCAGTGAACGGAAGATGAGGTCAATGATAGAAGTGGTGGTCTTGATATTCGGATGATCTACCATACCGGCCGGTTCAAAACGGGTGAATACAAATTTCTCCACAAACTCTTCCAGCGGCACACCATATTGCAAACCGATAGAGATGGCAATGGCAAAACAGTTGAGCATACTGCGTACAGTAGCGCCTTCTTTTGCCATGTCGATGAAGATTTCTCCAACAGTTCCATCACTATATTCCCCGGTACGGAGGAACAATGCCTGCCCGTTGATCTTTGCTTTTTGTGTAAAGCCACGGCGTTTGGCCGGTAATGTTTTGCGTTCAACAATTTTAGCGAGGCGGCCTTTGAACACGGTATCAGGACTGCTCTGCATGCGCTTGCTTACTTCATCCAGCAATTCATCCACCGTCAGCTTGCTCATGTCAACGATCTGAGATTCGTTGGCCGTTGATAGTTGGTCGTTGGTCGTTACTTCTGCGGTGGCTTCTTCTTTTTCGTTGGTTGATTTTTTCTTGTCAGATTTATTGCTGAGCGGTTGGCTCAATTTAGAACCATCACGGTACAGTGCATTCGCTTTTAAACCAAGCTCCCAGCTTAACCTGTAGCAATCAGCGATTTCTTCTACTGTTGCTTCATTCGGCAGGTTGATTGTTTTGCTGATGGCGCCGCTTAAGAAGGGTTGTGCAGCACCCATCATACGGATATGCCCGTGTGCATGAATAAAGCGTTCGCCTTTTTGTCCGCACTTGTTAGCGCAATCAAATACAGCTAAATGTTCATCTTTTAAATATGGAGCACCTTCCACTGTCATGGTACCGCATATATAAATATTAGCCGCTTCAATTTCATCCTCTGTAAATCCTAATGCTTCCAGTAAGCTCCAGCCAAAATCATTGTAGTGCTCTGGCTTGAATCCCAACCGTTGCATTGTTTCTTCACCAAAAGTAAATACGTTGAATACAAAGCCAATTTCAAAAGCGCTTCCTAAAGCAGCTTCTACTTTATCCAGTTCAGCTTTTGTAAATCCTTTGGCCAGTAAAGATGCTGTATTGATATAAGGCGAACCATTGAGTGTAGCATGTCCTTTTGCATAGTTTACAATCTCTTCCAGTTCTTTTTCACTGTACTTCAAATTGCGTAAGGCCGCAGGCACACTCTGGTTGATGATTTTGAAATAACCACCGCCACTTAATTTTTTAAATTTTACCAGGGCGAAATCAGGTTCAACACCCGTGGTATCGCAATCCATTACCAACCCGATCGTTCCTGTTGGAGCAATTACGGTTGTCTGTGCATTGCGGTAGCCATGTTTTTCACCCAGCTGTACTGCATCGTCCCATGCTTTGATAGCAGCAGTGAGTAAATAATCAGGGCAATATTTTGCGTTGATACCCTGTGGTTTTATTTCAATGCCTTCGTAAGCATCCTGTGCATCATAAGCCGCCGCACGGTGGTTACGCATTACACGGAGCATGTGTGTTTTATTTTCTTCGTACCTGTCAAATGCACCCAGGAAGGAAGCCATTTCTGCCGATGTTTTATAGGCAACGCCGGTCATGATTGCTGTGATAGCACCTGCAATACCCCTTGCCTGTTCACTGTCGTAAGGAATACCGCTTACCATCAGCATAGAACCAAGGTTGGCATAACCCAATCCCAGTGTTCTGTAGTCGTATGATAATTGCGCTACTTCCTTTGAAGGAAACTGAGCCATCAGTACAGATACTTCCAATACCACCGTCAATAAGCGGCAGGTATATTCAAACCCTTTTACATCAAAACTGTTATCGCTCTCTTCAAAGAAACGGCGCAGGTTTACAGAAGCAAGGTTACAGGCGGTATTGTCTAAGAACATGTACTCACTGCATGGATTGGAAGCCCTTATAGCGCCCCCTTCAGGGCAGGTATGCCATTCGTTGATGGTAGTGTCGTATTGCGTTCCGGGGTCAGCACATTTCCATGCGGCATAAGTGATGTCTTTCCAAAGCTTTCTTGCTTTCACCGTTTTCATTACACGGCCATCGCTTCTTCCTTTCAGTTCCCAATCGCCGTCTTCATCCAGCACTTTAAAAAATCCATTGGGGATACGAACAGAGTTATTGCTGTTTTGCCCGCTCACCGTACGGTATGCCTCACCTTCGTAATCGCTTGCATAACCTGCAGCGATCAACGCAGCTACTTTTTCTTCTTCTTCTACTTTCCAGTTTACAAATTTTTCTATTTCAGGATGATCTAAATCAAGACAAACCATTTTAGCAGCACGCCTTGTAGTACCACCACTTTTAATTGCACCGGCAGCCCTGTCACCAATTTTCAGGAAACTCATCAAGCCGCTGGAAGTACCACCACCGCTTAATTTTTCTCCTTCGCCACGGATATTGCTGAAATTGGTGCCTACACCACTGCCATATTTGAATATTCTTGCTTCCCTTACCCAAAGGTCCATGATACCGCCTTCGTTCACCAGGTCATCATCCACGCTTAATATAAAGCAGGCGTGCGGCTGGGGACGTTCATACGCATTGGAAGATTTTTTCAGTTCGCCATCAACGGAATCAACATAGTAGTGACCCTGTGGTTTTCCGGTAATACCATAAACAGCATGCAGCCCTGTATTAAACCACTGGGGACTGTTGGGTACGCAGGCCTGGTTTAATATAGAGTACGCTAACTCATCATAAAATATCTGTGCATCCTTTTCAGAAGCAAAGTATCCGTATTGTTCACCCCATATCCTCCAGCAGTGTGCCATACGGTGGGCCACCTGCCTTATGGTTGTTTCACGGCCCGTGCTGCCATCTGGTTGTGGCACCCCCGCTTTGCGGAAATATTTCTGTGCAAGAATATCTGTTGCAATCTGGCTCCATTGTTTGGGAACCTCTACGTTATCCATCTGAAATACCACTTTCCCACTGGGGTCTTTAATTACAGATGTACGGTAATCATACTCGAACATATCATATGGCGATATGCCCTCTTTTGTGAACTGCCGGCTGAATTGCAGGCGGTTGGCGGTTTGGTTTCTTTTCGGCATAATTATAAAGACTGGGGTTAGTAGGTTATCAAATCGTTAACAAGGCAACGAAAATATCTGTTGTACTTCATTCTTTTGATTCTTAAATATTAACAGTTGTGGAAAAAGAATGTGCAAAAATTGATTAGTCAAACAGGCGTTGCTTTTCATGAGTTTTACACTTTTTGTGGATAGAAATTTTGAAAAAGTGTTTGGTAAATTCAATAAACTTTCAACTGGCTGATTTTACTGCATTTCAGCTCAAATAACCCACTCCATGTTATCTTTAGCACATGAAAGCAGTGATTCAACGGGTAAGCAAAGCCACCGTAACGATTGAAAACAGTGTAAAATCAGCGATTGGCACCGGGCTGCTGGTGCTGGTGGGCATGGAAGATGCAGACACAAAGGATGACATTGCCTGGCTAAGCAGCAAGATCGTAAACCTCCGCATTTTTGATGATGAAAACCACGTGCCGAATGTTTCGGTAAAAGATGCCGGTGGTGACATATTGCTGGTAAGCCAGTTCACCCTGCAGGCCAGTACCAAAAAAGGAAACCGGCCTTCGTATATACGTGCCAGTAAGCCAGAGGTTGCGATACCCCTGTATGAGCAGCTCATTGAACAGTTAGCAATTGATTCAGGCAAGAAAATCTATACGGGTGAGTTTGGTGCTGACATGAAAGTGGAGTTACTGAATGATGGCCCGGTGACGATTGTGATAGATACGAAGCAAAAAGAGTAGTGGGCTAAAGCCCTTTTGTTTTATTATTGCATTGCCCTGCCCTTAAGGGCAGGGCAATTAATCAAAAATCACTCGGGCTTTAGCCCCAAAAAAAAATACATGAATGACATTACAATTAAACAGGCACAAACCGATGTTGACCAATGGATAAAAACTGTTGGTGTAAGATATTTCAATGAACTCACTAACCTCGGCATACTGATGGAAGAAGTAGGAGAACTGTCAAGACTAATGGTGCGGCAATATGGCGAACAGTCATTTAAAGAAAGCGATAAAGGGAAAGAACTGGGTGATGAGATGGCGGATGTGTTGTGGGTATTAATTTGCCTGGCCAATCAAACGGGGGTAGATTTAACCGCGGCACTGCAAAAGAATTTTGAGAAGAAGAATATCAGGGATGCTACCCGGCACCAGGAGAATAAAAAGCTCCAATAAAATGCAACGGTTGATGCCCCCTTCCTTGTCAGTTAATAAAAAGCCGTTATGAAAAAGATTCTCATTTTAGTCATAGCATCCACTGCTGTAGTTTTATCCTGCAAAAAAGACAATGCAAAATCCGGAATGGTCAACGGAACATTACTTGCCGCCGATATGGCAATGTGTGCCTGCTGTGGCGGTAACTTTATTGTAATTGGCGATTCTGTATTCGGTTCAGCTACCACCTACCGGATCAACTCTGTCCCGGCTTCCAGCGGTATTGATCTGCAAAACGGCCCCTTCCCAATGGATGTAACCCTTACTTATTCCATTGACAGCAGCAGGTGTACCGGGTGGTACATTAAAAGCGATGATATCCGCCGCAGGTAATTTTCTCCTCACCGGCATTTTATTCAGCTTCTGCCTTACTTTTGCAGCCTTATGGCAAACGAACAAAATATATTTGCAGAACTGATTGCACACTGCAAGGAATACGGTTACATTTTTCAATCCAGCGAAATTTATGATGGACTTTCGGCTGTATATGATTATGGCCAGAATGGCGCCCAGCTCAAAAAGAACATCCGGGATTACTGGTGGAAGAGCATGACGCAACTGCACGATAATATCGTAGGTATAGATGCGGCTATTTTTATGCACCCTACTACCTGGAAAGCGAGCGGCCACGTTGATAATTTCAGCGATCCGATGATTGATAACAAGGACAGCAACAAAAGATACCGGGTGGATCATTTGATAGAAGCCCATGCTGAAGCGCTCAGAGTCAAAGGAGATGAAGGAGCAAAAGAGGCAGATGCATTATTGCAGCAGATGGATGCGTTGCTGGCAAAAGATGATTATGCCGGCCTGAAAAAACTCATTGATGATAACCAGATAAAATGCGCTGTCAGCAAAACTGCCAACTGGACCGATGTACGCCAGTTCAACCTTATGTTCAAAACCGAGTTTGGTGCCGTGGCTGCCGACAATCCTGATGAGAACATTGTGTACCTGCGCCCGGAAACAGCACAGGGTATTTTTGTAAACTTTTTGAATGTGCAAAAAACCGGCAGGATGAAAATACCCTTTGGTATTGCACAAACTGGCAAGGCATTCCGCAATGAAATTGTTGCAAGGCAATTTATTTTCCGTATGAGGGAATTTGAACAGATGGAGATGCAGTTCTTCATCCGGCCCGGTTCACAAATGGAATGGTACAACTACTGGAAAGAAGAAAGAAAAAGATGGCATGAAAGCCTGGGTATTCCTGCAAACAAATTACGTTTTCATGATCATGTGAAACTGGCGCATTATGCGGATGCTGCATTAGATATTGAATTTGAATTCCCGTTTGGCTGGAAAGAGCTGGAAGGCATTCACTCAAGAACTGATTTTGACCTGACCCAACACCAGGCCTACAGCAAAAAGAAAATGCAGTATTTCGATAATGACATTGATCCTGCAACAGGCAAAGCCTATGGCAACTATGTACCGTATGTGTTAGAAACTTCTGTTGGACTGGATCGTTTGTTCCTCACCATTATGAGCCTTGCTTACGCAGAAGAAAAATGGACGAAGGAAGATGGTACAGAAGACAGCCGTGTGGTATTAAGAATTCCGGCAAAGATCGCTCCTACGAAATTGGCAATCCTTCCATTGGTAAAAAAAGACGGCCTGCCGGAAATTGCCAGGGAACTGATGAATGAATGCAAGGGCAGCTTTATGTGCTTTTACGAAGAGAAAGATGCCATTGGTAAACGCTACCGCCGTATGGATGCCATTGGCACCCCTTTCTGCGTAACCATCGATCACCAGACAAAGGAAGACAACACGGTTACGATCCGCTACAGGGATAACATGACCCAGGAAAGAGTAGCGATCAAAGATGTAAAAGATATCATCCTGAAAGCGATCTCATAAATTTTTATACCTCCTTTTTAAAGCCCCGTATGGTTAACCTCTTACGGGGCTTTTTGATGGCTGCATACAGCCCTGCATTGCATTTCATTCATACAACTGATAACAATCACTTTTTCAATTGAATTACGTCAGCCTCCCGTTTAGAATACGGTACTACTTTGCTGAGCTTTAATTAGCCTAATCATGGGCGGTAACACTGCCCGTTTAAAATCACCATATGGCTGCAATAGATATTACTAAACCGGTTGACCTTCAAACACATGCAGAAGGTACCGGCCCTATGCGCTTCCGGCGCCCCGAGTATGTAGATTTTATGCCTCCCTGCAACAGCGCCTGCCCTGCCGGCGAAAACATACAGGCATGGATGGCACATGCACAGGGCGGCGATTATTTCGAAGCATTTCAAACACTAATGGAAGATTGTTTTTTTTTTGCAATTATGGGAAGGGTTTGTGTAAAGCCCTGTGAAACGGGTTGTAACCGCAACCATATTGATGACACAGTGAACATTCATGCCGTGGAGAGATATATTGGGGACGAAGCCATCAGGCAAAACTGGCCCGTACGTAACAATGTAAAACCAACGGGCAAAAAAATACTGGTTGTTGGAGCAGGTCCCGGTGGCCTCTCTGCCGCATACCACCTGGCCCGGATGGGGCACGCTGTTGAAATATATGAAGCAGGCAATCATCCTGGTGGTTTATTATGGACAGGCGTTCCGGAGTACCGTTTACCAAAAGAAATACTGGATGCTGAAATTGACCGCATTGTAAAAATGGGTGTTCACATACGGCTGAATTATAAAGTACATGATGTGGCAGGTACCAAGGCCGATGGACAGTTTGATGCTGTTTATCTTTCTATTGGTGCACAACTTATCCGTAAAGAAGATTTCCCACAGGACAGTTCAGTTTATATCACCGATGCTTTCGCATTCTTCAATGAAGTAAAACAAAATGCATCTCCATACATGCACAAAAAAGTAGTGGTTTATGGTGGAGGTAAACTGGCCTTGTATATTTCAAGGATCATCAAACGCTTCGGCTCCGAAGCAGCTGTTTATTTCTACGGCGATAAAAAAATGATGCCTGCATATGATTACGAAACTGAAGATGCGCTGGCAGAAGGCGTGGATGTACAATTGTTCAGAAGCATCAGCAAAATCGAAAACAATACGATCACTCTTGAGAAAATGAAAGTGGAAAAAGGCAAGGCAGTGGGTACGGGTGAATATGAAACTGTTGAAGCAGATGTACTGATCAATGCAAATAAACAGGAATCTGATACCGGCTTTCTCCGTTCCGTTTCAGGTATCGTTACCAACGATGACGGCACCATCGCCATTAATGCCGAACGCATGACGGGTTGTGATGGCATTTTTGCCGGCGGCGATATGTTGCCTGGTGAAAACAGGAGTTCCACCATCGCTGTTGGCCATGGTAAAAAAGCCGCTAAATACATTGATGGCTATTTAACAAAGAATGCTTATCAAAAACCAGACAAACACCCTACGGCAGGTTTTAGAAAACTGCACATGTGGTATAAAACGGATGCCCCACAAAAAGAGCAGGACAAGCTGGCTCCTGCCATCGCTGTAAAAAGTTTTGAGGAAGTGAATGCAGGTTTTACCGAAGAGCAGGCAAGATTTGAAGCACAACGCTGCCTGAGTTGCGGCAACTGTTTTGAATGTGATGGCTGTTTTGGCGCATGCCCCGAAGATGCGATCATAAAACTGGGTAAAGGTAACCGTTACAAATTCAATTTTGATGCCTGTACCGGTTGTGGTGTATGCTACGAACAATGCCCCTGCCACGCCATAGAAATGATTCCAGAACCTGTTAATTCTACTACCAATGTCCAATAATAAAAATACAATCGCAACGATCGATGGTAATGAAGCGGCTGCCTATGTAGCTTATCGTGTGAATGAAGTTTGTGCCATCTATCCCATCACGCCCTCTTCTACCATGGCCGAGCTGGCCGATGAATGGGCGTCTAAAAAAATAAAAAATATCTGGGGAGCTATACCCGATGTAATGGAAATGCAAAGTGAAGGCGGCGCTGCAGGTACAGTACATGGCGCTTTGCAAACCGGATCACTCACTACTACGTTCACCGCTTCGCAGGGTTTGATGCTGATGTTACCCAACATGTATAAAATAGCAGGTGAATTAACCGCTACGGTATTTCATGTGGCAGCCCGTTCACTCGCTGCACAGGGCCTGTCCATCTTTGGCGACCACCAGGATGTAATGGCAGCAAGAACCACCGGCTTTGCATTGTTGAGCTCATCCAGCGTGCAGGAAGCACATGACTTTGCGCTGATCGCTCAAGCCGCAACCTTACGGTCAAGAATACCTTTTGTACATTTCTTCGATGGCTTCCGTACTTCACACGAAGTAAATAAACTGGAGTTGCTGAGTGATGAACAGATCAAAGCAATGATACCGGATGAACTGGTGATTGCA
This sequence comes from Chitinophagaceae bacterium, assembly GCA_016722465.1. Lineage (GTDB taxonomy): Bacteria > Bacteroidota > Bacteroidia > Chitinophagales > Chitinophagaceae > Ferruginibacter. The sequence goes on from JADKJC010000001.1 coordinate 883,552, forward strand.
CACCGCAACAGGGGATTAAATCCTGAACATCCATTCATCAGGGGTACTGCACAAAACCCCGATGTATATTTCCAGGGCAGAGAAACGGTAAATACTTTTTACAATAACACATCCGGCATCGTAGAGGATGTTATGAATGAGTTTGCTGCGATGACAGGTCGACAATATGAACTCTTCCAATACAGTGGCGCTGCTGATGCAGAACGTGTAGTCATCATCATGGGCTCCGGCGCAGAAACTGTTGCTGAAACAGTAGCAGCATTGAATGCAGCAGGAGAAAAAACCGGTGTGATACAGGTTCGCCTGTACAGGCCATTCTCACTGGAACATCTATTAAAATCATTGCCTGCCTCCGTAAAATCAATTGCCATACTCGACAGAACAAAAGAATCCGGCGCAGCAGGCGAACCCATGTACCAGGACGTACTGGCAACATTGGTGGAAGCATTGCAACAGGGCAAGGTTAAACAATTACCAAACTTAGTTGGTGGACGTTACGGGCTTTCTTCCAAAGAGTTTACACCAGCCATGGTGAAAGCCGTGTATGATGAATTGAAAAAAGATCATCCAAAAAATAATTTCACGGTTGGTATCAATGATGATGTTACACACCTGAGCTTAGCCTATGATCCTTCTTACAAATTAGATGAATCGGAATGGAGGCAAGGTTTGTTCTTTGGCCTTGGTGCCGATGGAACCGTGGGCGCCAATAAAAATACGATCAAGATCATTGGAGAAAATACCCCCCTGTTTGCACAGGGCTATTTTGTGTATGACTCCAAAAAATCAGGTGCCAGAACGGTATCGCATTTAAGGTTTGGCCCCAAACCAATCAGGGCGCCTTACTTAATTACCAAAGCAGATTTTATTGCCTGTCACCAGTTCAACTTTACCGAAAAAGTAGAGATGCTGGAATTTGCCAGTGAGGGTGCTACTTTCTTATTAAACAGTCCTTACAGCAAAGATGAAGTATGGGATAAATTAACAGGCCAGGTACAAAAAAGCATCATTGACAAAAAGATAAAACTGTATGTGATTGATGCCACAACGGTGGCAAGGGAAACAGGCATGAGCGGCCGCATCAATACCATCATGCAGACCTGCTATTTTGCTTTGTCGGGTGTACTGCCAAAAGATGATGCGATCAAACAGATTAAAAAAGCAATTGAAAAAACCTATTTCAAAAAAGGCCAGAAAGTAATTGACCAGAACTTTTTAGCAGTAGATGCAACCCTGGCCAATTTATATGAAGTGGATTATCCAAAAACTGTATCTGCAGCAGATCATAATTTATTAACGGTATCTGATAAAGCGCCTGATTTTGTAAAGAATGTTACCGCAGTGATGATGGCCGATCATGGCGACCAGTTGCCGGTAAGTATGATGCCGATTGATGGTACTTACCCAAGCGGCACCACCCAATGGGAAAAAAGAAATGTATCTGACCTGGTAGCCAAATGGGAACCAGACCTGTGCATACAATGCGGTAACTGTGCCTATGTATGTCCGCACAGCGTGATCAGGGCCAAGTTCTATCACAAAGACAATTTGGTGAAAGCGCCGGAAGGATTTCAACATGCACCGATCAATGCAAGGGGTTTTCCTGAAACACAATATTCACTGCAGGTATACCTGGAAGATTGTACCGGCTGTAATTTGTGTGTGGAGGTTTGTCCTGCTACAGATCCGGGTAACCGTAACCGTAAGGCCATCAATATGGGTGAAAAAGAACCGGTGCTGGAAGTGGAAAAGAAGAACATCGAATTCTTTGAAGAACTCACCTGGAACGACCGTTCAAAAATTGATTTCTCTACTGTACATGGTGCACAATTCTTAGAACCACTGTTTGAATTCTCAGGCGCCTGTGCCGGTTGTGGTGAAACACCCTATTTAAAACTGTTGTCACAATTGTTTGGAGACAGGTTGTTGGTAGCGAACGCAACAGGTTGTTCTTCTATTTATGGTGGCAATCTTCCTACTACACCATGGACGGTAAATAAGGAAGGCCGGGGACCAGCCTGGAGCAACTCTTTGTTTGAAGACAATGCAGAGTTTGGATTAGGAATGCGTATCACTGCAGATAACCAGTTGGGCATTGCCACACAATATTTACTGCAACTGAAAGAAGAATTGGGTGAAACGATGGTGAATGAAATATTGAATGCACCACAGGTACAGGAATCAGAACTGGTGAAACAACAATTGAGGGTACAGTTGCTGAAAGATAAATTAAAGACCATGACATCATCCGCAGCAAACCATTTATTATCGGTGGCTGATCAGTTTGTCCGCCGCAGTGTTTGGCTGGTTGGTGGTGATGGCTGGGCCTATGATATTGGTTATGGTGGTCTGGATCATGCACTCGCCAGTGGAAGGAACATCAAAATTTTAGTACTCGATACTGAAGTGTATTCCAATACCGGAGGCCAGTCATCCAAATCAACACCAACAGCAGCAACAGCAAAATTTGCTGCCGGTGGTAAATCGGGTGGTAAAAAAGACCTGGCAATGCAGGCCATCTCTTATGGCAATGTGTATGTGGCAAGGGTAGCATTTGGCGCCAACCCACAACAAACATTACTGGCAATGAGAGAAGCAGAAGCTTATGATGGGCCGGCATTGATTTTAGCCTACAGCCATTGTATTGCACATGGATATGATCTGAAGAATGGACTGGATCAGCAGAACAAAGCAGTAGCAAGCGGTCACTGGCCATTGCTGCGCTACAATCCAACGCTGAGAAAGAAAAATCAAAATCCATTTGTGCTGGATTCTACAAGGCCAACGATGAGCTTGAAGGATTATGCCTACAATGAGTTGCGGTATAAAGTGCTTACGATGACCAATCCTGAAGCGGCAGAAACATTGATGAAACATGCACAGGAGCTGGTGAATTTAAAATGGAAAAATTACGAGGAACTGGCCACCAAGAAAGCAAGTGACTTTGTACCGGTAGGATAAAAGAGTTGCACGCAAAGAGGCTAAGGAAGGAAAGAAGCAAAGATTATTAAGAGGGTTGCCAACTTTAAAAAAGTTGGCAACCCTACATTAAAAGTTCAATAGATATTCAACTGTTGAACGGAGCGTCGCCAATGTCGCTCCACAATGGTATAAAGCTGGTAACAAAAAAATATTTAAGATGAAATTACAAACCTCCTACATGGGAATGAAGTTAGATTCTCCCATTGTAGTTTCCGCCTGCACCCTGAGTGAACAGACAGACAATATTGTGAAAATGGAAGACAGTGGCGCAGGGGCTGTAGTGATGTTCTCATTGTTTGAAGAACAGATCAAACAGGAAGAAGCAAAATTTAAAGGTGTGTTCAGTGAAACCACGAATGCCTTTGCTGAAGCTTCGGATTATTTTCCGAACCTGGACGATTTTAACGTGGGGGTAGATGAATACTTAGAGAATATCCGCAAAGCAAAAGAAAGAGTGAAGATCCCTATCATTGCCAGCCTGAATGGTATAACCAATGAAGGATGGGTGGATTACTCCAGGCAGATGGAACAGGCCGGCGCAGATGGTATTGAAGTAAATATATTTTTTATTCCCGGCGATGTACACATGTCTTCATCAGAGGTTGAACACCGTTACCTGAATATCATCGAAGCGATCAAGCACAACGTAAAGATACCAGTGGCAGTAAAACTGAATCCATATTTCAGTGCAACCGGCAATATGTCGCTGCGTATGAAACAAGCCGGCGCCGATGCGTTGGTACTCTTCAACCGTTTTTACCAGCCGGATTTTGACATCAATAAATTAACGATCACCAATGATCTTCATTACAGTGTTGCCAGTGAAATCAGGTTGCCGTTGCTATGGATCGCATTGCTGTATGGCAAAGTAAAGCTTTCACTGGCAGCCACTACCGGTGTACAAAGCGTGGTGGAAGTGATCAAGTATTTACTGGCAGGGGCCGATGTGGTGATGACCGCTTCTACTTTATACAAGAACGGCATCCCTTATTTAAAAGACATGAATAAGGACCTGGAAAACTGGATGAACATGATGGGTTTTGATAACCTCAGCGATTTTAAAGGGAGCATGAGCCAGCAAAATATTTCTGATCCGTCTGCTTATCAAAGGGCCAATTACATTAAAATACTGGAAGGAGTAAAATAAACATTGAAAAGAGAAAAACCTATTGAACTATTGGCACCCGCAGGCTCATTCGACAGCCTGCAAGCCGCTATTAATGCCGGTGCAGATTCCGTATACTTTGGAGTGGAGCAGCTGAACATGCGTACCCGTTCGTCAAAGTCTTTTGATATTGATGATATCAAAACCATCAGCAGCATTTGCAAAGCGAATAACATGAAGGCGTACATCACACTCAACACAGTGATGTATGAATACGATATGCAATTGCTGAAGACGATTTTGAAAGAGGTAAAAAAGCAGGGCATTGATGCAGTGATCGCTGCTGATTTTGCCGTGATAGAATATTGCAACCAGCTGGGTATTCCGTTGCACATTTCCACCCAGGCGAATGTGAGCAATATCGAATCCGTGGAGTTCTTTTCAAAGTTTGCTGATGTAATTGTGCTGGCAAGAGAATTGACGTTGAAACAGGTGGAATACATCTGCAATGAGATAAAAAGAAAAGAAATTAAAGGCCCGTCAGGCGGGCTGGTTAAAATTGAACTATTTGTGCATGGCGCTTTGTGCATGGCGGTATCCGGCAAATGTTACCTAAGCCTGCATACACAAAATGCATCGGCCAACCGTGGCGCCTGTATACAAAACTGCCGCAGGCCTTACATTGTAAAAGATGCAGAGAGTGGCGAAGAACTGATGATTGACAATGAGTACATCATGTCGCCCAAAGATCTTTGCACCATTGATATCCTTGACCAGGTGATTGCCAGTGGCGTGGATGTATTGAAAATAGAAGGACGGACAAAAGGTGCGGAGTATGTGCAGGTAGTTACACAATGTTATAAGCAGGCTGTTGAATCAATCAATGACGGAACATTCTGCCCCGAAAAAGCAGCAGCCTGGAAAACCGAAATGGAGAAAGTATACAACCGTGGTTTTTGGGAAGGTTATTATCTCGGAAGAAAATTGGGTGAATGGACACCGCAACCCGGCTCTGCTGCAACAGAGAAGAAGATATATATCGGCAAGGGAACAAAGTATTACCCAAAAATAAATGTGGGTGAATTCATTATTGAAAGTGGCAGTTTGAAAGTGGGTGATACATTGATGGTGACCGGCCCTCATTGTGGTATGGTAAAAGAAACCATTGAAACTTTGTGGGTGAATGGAACGAAAGACAATGAAGCAATCAAGGGTGACAAAGTAACGTTCCCGTTTCATACCAGGGTGACATCAAAAGACAAGTTGTATAAAATAACGGCCGCCCATCATGCATAAGATCATTCATTACAGGAAGCAATGTATTGGATGTGCCGTTTGTTATGAACAACAACCGGAATTGTGGCGCATGAGTAAAAAAGACGGTAAGGCCACACTGATAAAAGGAATTGGAAAGAAAGATGTTTTTATTTTAAATATACCACATGCAGAAGTAGTGCGTTGCAATGAAATTGCTGAAGCATGCCCGGTAAGAATAATAAAAGTGTTATGACAGATAAAATAAACGAATACATAAAAGAACAGAGCTGTGCTACGGTATGCTGTGTAGATGTAACCGGTGACCCCTATTGCTTCAATTGTTTTTATGCGTACAACAGCAACGAAAGGCTGCTGTATTATAAATCTTCCGGCGACACACAGCACTCAGCCATGATTTTAAAAAATCCCGCTGTTGCAGGAACCATTTTGCCAGACAAACTGAATAAGCTGCTGGTAAAAGGAATGCAGTTTGAAGGTTTCGCATTACCAGTGGATCATCCGTTAACAAAACATGCCGCAGCCTTCTATTATAAAAAGAACCCAGTGGCAGTAGCAATGCCGGGAGAAATATGGACCATACAGATCAACAGCATTAAGCTAACCGACAGCAGTCTTGGTTTTGGAAAAAAGATCAGCTGGAAAAGGAATGAGCAGACGGTTGCTTTGTGATCATCCATCAACAAAAAGCATATTCATCTATTTACATTGAGATGGTGGCTTTTTATTTTTATTAAAAAAATTATTTACCATTCAATCAACAACGACTCAACCATGTACCAGTCAACACACCATAAATTCCACATCCCTGTAATGGGCCTCGCCTATACCATTGATTCTCCTGTAAAAGTTGCCCGGTATGGCATTTCTTCCGTCATTTCTATTGTAGAAGACAGGCTGATAGAAATGATGAGAAGCCATTATTATCCAACGGTTGGAAAAGAGTATCATCCAATCTCGACACATGAACCTGATTACCGTGCCAAACGAATTGCAGATTACCTGAACCTGGTAAACAGCATTGTGCAGGAGCAATTTGAAAAACTCAGGAATGCAGCATTTGAAAAAGGGTCTGAAATTGTAAAGTATTTTGAAATGCTGCCTGATGACAGTACTTTGAAACACCTGTACCTGCAAATGATGAAGGCAGACGACAAGCAGGTAAAAGAAAAACTGGAAAGTATTTTAAGGCAGGAAATAAAACCAGGCAGCATTGATGTAAACATCATGACCAAGGTGGATAGGGAGACTTATACCGATAAAGGTGAGTTAATAGAAAACGGATCTGATGCAGTAGCAGCATTAAGAGGTTATGCTACCAGCAATCTCTCTAATTCTTCCGTTGTTTTTTCTGCCGGCATGAACCCAAGATTGTATAATTACCTGGAGCATTGCAATGAATTTGATATGAACGAAGATGGCAGCTTCACCAAAAAAGTGATCATCAAAGTAAGTGATTACCGCTCGGCTTTGATACAGGGAAAATACCTGGCAAAAAAAGGCGTTTGGGTAAGTGAGTTCAGGATCGAATCGGGATTGAATTGTGGCGGGCATGCTTTTGCAACGGAAGGATTTTTACTCGGCCCGGTGCTGGAAGAATTCAAAACAAAAAAACAGGAGCTGGTAACTGCGTTGTTTGAAATTTACAATGCAGCACAAGAGAAAAAAAATAACCGGATACTCCCTGAAGCTCCACCCATCAGCATCACTGCACAGGGCGGCATTGGTACCCATGAAGAAGATGAATTTTTACACAACTATTATGAAATTGAAAGTACCGGATGGGGAACCCCTTTTCTGCTGGTGCCGGAAGCTACAACCGTAGATAATGACACCTTGAATTTATTAAGCAAAGCGGAGGAGGAAGATATTGTGCTGAGCAAAAACTCCCCATTGGGTGTAAGGTTTTATTACCTGAAAGGAACCAGCTCAGACACGGAAAAGAATCTTCGTATCGGCAATGGTTGCCCCGGCAGCCCCTGTACAGAAAAGCACCTGGCATTAAATACCGAATTTACATCAGAACCCATTTGCACCGCTTCAAAAAAATATCAAAAATTAAAAATAGAACACCTGCAATCGCTGAATCTTCCGGAGCAAGCTTATAAAAAACAATTGCAGGAAGTGCTGGACAAAGAATGTTTGTGTGTTGGTCTCAGTAATTCCGCCGCCATTACTTACAATCATGCATTTGTGAAGAAACAACATGCGGTAAACATCTGCCCCGGGCCTAACCTGGTAAATTTTTCCAACATCGTTTCGCTGCAAACCATGACCGATCATATTTACGGAAGGACCAATATTCTTACCCGTACCGACAGGCCACATATGTTTATTGCGGAGCTTCATTTATACATTGCTTATTTAAAGGAAGAGCTGGAGAATGATATACAGGCAGGACTATTTGAAAAAAAGAAAAAATACTATGCTTCTTTTTATCAAAACCTGAGGGATGGCATTGCCTATTACAGAAAACTGGAGGGCATTGCACTTGACAGACACGATGAGTTTATCAAAGCGCTGGATGATGCATCAACAGAATTGGATTTTATCGATTGCCAGCCGGTGGCAATAGAACCCAAACCGGCAACGATATAAATTTTTGTCAGCGCTGCCGGTTTAGGAATTTCAATATTAGAGTGGCTGAAACTTTGCCTGGAAGAACCTTAAATATTTCGGTTCGTAAATCATCTTTAGCCCTTTGATCTTATTCCGTCTTTCAAAAACCCTGGCAGTTGATTCTGCAATTACATCCATGTGCGCCTGTGTGTACACCCGGCGTGGAATGGTAAAACGAACCAGTTCCAGTTTTGGAAAATAATTTTCACCATTGGCTTTTCTCCCGGCAGATACAACGCCCCGTTCCATTGTTCTCACACCTGAATCCAGGTACACTTCTGCTGCCAGCGTTTGTGCAGGGAATTGATGCTGCGGAATATGTGGTAAGAATTTTTTTGCATCCACAAATATGCCATGGCCGCCAATCGGCTTTACAATGGGCACACCATAGGACATCATTTTTTCCCCGAGATAAATTACCTGTCCTACCCTTGCATGAATATGATCATCATTCAAACTTTCTTTGATACCGATGGCCATGGCTTCCATATCACGGCCTGCCAAACCACCATAGGTGTGCAAACCTTCATACACTACCACCATATTCCTGGCTTCTTCAAAAACATCCCAGTCATTCACTGCCAGGAATCCACCGATATTCACCAGTGCGTCTTTCTTTGCACTCATGGTAGCACCATCTGTATAGGAATTAATTTCTTTTACAATGGCTGCGATGGGTTTGTTGTGATAGCCTTTTTCTCTTTGCTGAATGAAATGTGCATTCTCCGCCACCCTCGTCATATCATGTATCACACGGATGCCATGTTTCTTTGTCAATGCCCTCAGCGCTCTTAAATTTTCCATGCTGATGGGTTGCCCCCCAGCCATATTCACACTGGTGGCCATACTAACATAAGGAATTTTGTGAGCACCATGTTTCTTAATGAGCTTTTCCAATTTATTCAAATCAACATTTCCTTTGAAAGGAAATTCATTTTCCGGATCGTGTGCTTCATCAATGATGATGTCTTCAAACTTTCCACCGGCCAGTTCCTGGTGCAGCCTTGTAGTAGTGAAATACATGTTGCCCGGAATGATGTCACCTTTCTTAATCAATATTTTTGATAAAATATTTTCTGCGCCACGGCCCTGGTGGGTAGGTACCAGGTATTTATATCCATAACAATTTTGCACCACTTCTTCCAGGTGATAAAAATTCCTGCTGCCGGCATAAGCTTCATCCCCCAGCATCATTCCGGCCCATTGCCGGTCGCTCATAGCAGAAGTGCCGCTGTAGGTCAACAGGTCGATATAAACATCTGCTGACTTTAATAAAAAAGTATTGAAGCCAGCTTCCTGCATCACTTTTTTCCGATGGGTTGCTGTTGTCATTTGTAACAGCTCCACCATTTTTATTTTGTATGGTTCGGCCCAGCTTTTCCTGATCTTGCTTTTCATAATTCTTTTTTTTATTTTTTAAAAAGGACTAAAGCCCCGGAAAAATTATTGCCTTACCCCGGCATTAAGACAGGGGTAATTAAAGCTCCCTTAATTGGGCTTTAGCCCGGATGACAATTTCATACCGGCTTTAATTTTGCAGTAAAATGACGCAGCAACGGCGTTTCTTCCGTGATGGTCAATCCTTTCAGTTCATTTCTTTTATTAAACACTTCAATGATCACTTCCGATACATAATCGATATGGCTTTGTGTGTACACTCTTCGTGGAATCGCTAACCGCACCAGTTCCATTTGTGCAGGAACTAATTTTCCTGCTTCGTCATATTTTCCAAACATGAGTGAGCCGATCTCTACGCTGCGGATGCCGCCGTGTTCATACAGCGCACATACCAATGATTGCCCCGGATATTGCTCAACAGGGATGTGCGGAAGAAATGCTTTAGCATCAATGTACACCGCATGCCCCCCGGCTGGCTGCATTACCGGAACACCTGCAGCGATCAACTTATTGGTGATGTATTCAATACTGCGGATGCGGTACTGCAGGTAATGTTCATCCATCACTTCCTGCAAGCCAATGGCAATGGCTTCCAGGTCACGGCCGGCAAGTCCGCCGTAAGTAGTAAAACCTTCGGTGATGATCAATAAATTTCTGCAGCGGATGGCAAGGTCTAAATCTCTCATGGCCAAAAAACCACCAATATTGGCAAAGGCATCTTTCTTTGCACTCATGGTACATCCATCTGCATAAGAAAAAATTTCGTTTGCAATTTCGGGAACGGTTTTATCAGCATAACCAGCTTCTCTTAATTTGATGAAGTAAGAATTTTCTGCAAAACGGCAGGCATCAATAAACAGCGGAACATTAAATTCTGTACACAGCTTTCTTACTTCTTTTATATTCTGCATGCTCACTGGTTGTCCACCACCTGAGTTATTGGTAATGGTAATGATGACCATCGGGATATTTTCAGCGCCCTTTTCCTGTATTGTTTTTCTCAACGCTGCCACATCCATATTTCCCTTGAATGGTGCAGGAACAGTGGGATGCTTTCCTTCCTCACACAACAGATCAATTCCTTCGGCGCCAGAAAATTCAATGTTGGCCCTGGTGGTATCAAACAAGGTATTGCTGATAAAAATTTTCCCTTTCCCACCAAGAATGGTGAAGATGATCTTCTCTGCTGCCCGGCCCTGGTGAGTGGGAATGATGTATGGCATACCAGTGATGCTTCTTACAGAATCTTCAAACTTAAAGAAGCTGCTGCTGCCTGCATAGGACTCATCGCCCAACATAATGCCTGCCCATTGGTTGCTGCTCATGGCGCTAGTACCGCTATCTGTCAGCAGGTCGATCAATACATCATTAGCATGAATGCGGAAAGAATTGTAATCGGATTTTTCTAATATTTTTTTTCGCTCTTCCTTAGTGGTAAAATAAATGGGTTCTACCGATTTGATGCGGAAGGGTTCTATGATGGTTTTCATTTATGAAATTTTTACAGCCCATTGGCTGATTAAAAAATACTGTTCCTAACAATCAGAAAGGCAGGCTAGGAAGGTTTACGAATGATATTTTTCCAGAGATTCATAAATAAAAAGATGGTTAAAAGTAGCATACCCCTGTTGCATGAATTATGATATTAATCAGACGGGGATATGACCAATTAACTAAAACGCCGGTTGTATTGTGTCGAAATTTGACAATATTCTAAAGCTTGCCATATGGAAGATATCTCCGGTAAAAGCCCGTTGCCCAAAGAACGAAAAGTAAAGGGCAGGGTTGAAATTGATATTCAAAAATGTAAGGGCTGCGAACTCTGCACCACCGCCTGTAAAGAAAATGCACTCAGCTTATCAGATACCATTAACATTAAAGGTTACCGCTACATCATCGCCAATAACGATGCCTGTACCGGTTGTGTGAATTGTGCATTGGTTTGCCCGGATGCAGTGATCACCGTCTATCGTACCCACCCGAAGAAAAAACCCGTTGATATTACTCCAACTGACATCAAAGAACAATTACAATCCATGATCGGTCCTTCTAAATAAAATTGTATGGCTGAATATAAACTCATGAAGGGGAACGAAGCGATGGCAGAAGCTGCGATACTGGCAGGCTGCGATGCTTATTTTGGTTATCCCATCACTCCACAATCAGAAGTGCTGGAATACCTGGCAAGAGAAATGCCCAAACACAACCGCATTGTGATGCAGGCAGAAAGTGAAGTGGCATCCATCAATATGGTATATGGTGCTGCCGGTGCAGGTTTTCGTGCTATGACGAGTTCCTCATCACCGGGCATCAGCCTGATGCAGGAAGGAATTTCTTATATCGCCGGTGCAGAGCTTCCCTGCCTAATTGTAAATGTAAATCGTGCCGGCCCGGGACTGGGAACCATACAACCCGGCCAGGGAGACTATTTTCAATCGGTAAAAGGAGGTGGCCACGGTGATTATAAGATGATCGTGCTGGCACCTGCTTCTGTGCAGGAAATGGCCGACTTTGTTTACCTCGGTTTTGATTTAGCAGAGAAATATAGAAACCCGGTGCTGATGTTATCTGATGGTGCCATCGGCCAGATGATGGAGAAGGTTCAGTTCAAACCTTATACAAGACCGGTAGCTGACCATTCATGGGCTACCACCGGCAAGCCAGTGACCCGTGGCAGAAATTATATCACTTCGCTTTTTATACAGCCTGAAAGGATGGAAGAACATAACTTGAAACTGGAAGCTAAATTTAAATTGATAAGAGAAAACGAAGTGCGGTTTGAAGAGATCAATACAGCCGATGCAGCATATCTTTTTGTGGCGTATGGATTAAGCGCCAGGATCTGCCAGAAAGCAATGGACCTTGCCAGGGAAAAAGGAATTAAGATCGGCCTGTTTCGCCCCATCACATTGTATCCGTATCCATATAAAAGATTAGAAGAATTGGCATCACAGGTAAAGATGATGTTAAGCGTTGAACTCAACAGCGGGCAAATGGTGGAAGATGTAAGATTGGGTGTGAATGGAAAAGTACCGGTTGAATTTTACGGAAGAATGGGCGGCATGATGCCAACACCGGAAGAAATTCTTCATCATTTAGAAACCTTAATACAGTATCATCATGCCAACTGAAGAAGATATATTACCAACTACAACGCTGGATGTAACAGCGCCTGCATGCCACGAAGAAGAATATGAAATGGTGTACCATAAACCATCCACTATGGTAGATGTAAGCATGCACTACTGCCCTGGTTGTGCCCACAGCTTAGTACATAAATTGATCATGGAAGTAGTGGAAGAAATGAACATTCAGGAAAAAACAATTGGCGTAGCGCCGGTTGGTTGTTCTGTTTTTGCGTATGATTATATGGACATTGACATGCAGGAAGCAGCACATGGCCGTGCATGCGCCGTAGCAACAGGCATCAAAAGATTGATGCCTGACAAATATGTTTTCACTTACCAGGGCGATGGTGACCTGGCCGCCATTGGCATTGGAGAAACACTGCATGCCATCAACCGGGGTGAAAATATCCTGATCGTATTTATGAACAATGCCGTGTATGGAATGACGAGCGGGCAAATGGCACCGACTACATTGCCCGGCATGCATACAACAACAAGTCCTGATGGAAGAGATGTGAGTTATTATGGCGCTCCCATCAAAGTAGCAGAACTGATGTCCAATTTACCTGGTGCCTTTTATGTTACAAGGCAAGCCGTGAACAGTGCCAATGCCGTAAGGAGAACAAAGAAAGCATTGCAGAATGCTTTTAAGTATCAGCAACTGCACAAAGGCACTTGCCTGGTGGAGATCATTGGCAATTGTCCTTCCAACTGGAAGATGACGCCGGTGGAAGCATCGAGGTTCATTGATGAAGAAATGGTAAAAACATTTCCATTGGGTGATATCAAATTGCCCAATGCAGCAGCCATACAATCATTAACCAATTTAAGCAGTGATCATGAAAGATAATTATTCACTGGAAGAACTGATCGTTGCCGGCTTCGGCGGTCAAGGTGTATTGTCATTAGGAATGACGCTTGCCTATGCAGGTATGGTAGAAGAAAAAGAAATTTCCTGGATGCCATCTTATGGTCCTGAAATGCGTGGCGGTACTGCCAACTGTATTACCATTATTTCTGACAAAAAGATCAGTTCACCTATTATATCATTGTTTGATTCTGCGATCGTATTGAATCAACCCTCCATGGATAAGTTTGGGCCCAGGGTAAAGCCGGGAGGTATCTTATTGTACGAATCCAGTAACATCTTCCTGCCAAGCCAGCGAACAGATATTGATATCATCGGTATCCCGGCAACAACCGCTGCATTGCAGATGAAGAATGCAAAGATCATGAACATGATTATGCTGGGAGCTTATCTTGAACTGAAACCGGTAGTAAAAAATGAATCTATCCTGGAAGCGTTGAAAAAAGTATTGCCTGAAAAATACCATCACCTGCTTCCTGTAAACAAACTGGCGCTGGAAAAAGGGGAAGCCATGATCAGGGAAATAGTAGAAAAGGAAAAAGTGTTTTAACAGCAGCAATATGAGCAGCCCAATAAACATTCTGATCGTTGGCATTGGAAACACGCTAAGGGGCGATGATGGCATTGGTGCTTACATCTGTTCCTGCTTTGATCAATTGCATATCGATGGTGTAAAAACAATGCTCACCCAACAATTGCACACCGAAATGGTGGATGAATTGTTATGCTATGACCATATCGTATTTGCAGATGCTTCCATTACAGGCGAACCGGTTGATTTCTATCCACTCAAAAAAGAAGAAGTAGTTCCTGTATCCTCCTCTCACCATGTAAATGCAGTTTTACTGAATGCCTTGGCCAAACAATTGTATCAAAAAGATTTGCCCATCATGATCTGTTCTGTTAGTGGAGAAAATTTTGAAATGGGCGAAGGGCTTTCTGCAACTGCAAAAAAAAATGCAGACAATGCCATTGACATTATCTGCAATTGGATCAGGGGTAAGTGTCGTTAAAATCTTTCCAGCCTTTTTATAACAGCGCCATTCCTGTCTTTTACTTCAACTACCATCGGCATCTTTCCAATGGCATGTGTAGAGCATGACAAACAGGGATCATAACAACGGATGGTTGATTCCACCCTGTTCAGCATGCCTTCTTTAATATCAGCACCATGCACATATTGTTTGGCCACTTCCAGCACAGAGCGATTCATGCTGGGGTTGTTTTGCCCTGTGGCGATCAACAGGTTTACTTTCAGCAGTTTTCCTGTTTCATCTGTTTTGTAATGATGGAACAAAGTACCCCTTGGGGCTTCAGAGCTGCCAATGCCCTCTTCGTAATTCCACCGCCCATGGTGTTGTATGTGTAAGGAAGTAACCTGCGGATCATTCAATATCCTTTCTGCATCTTCCACATCACTCAGTGCTTCAATCAACCGGGTGTAATGATAATAAAAAGCCCCATGCACCGGTTTGCCATCATTCAGTAATTTAAAAATTTCAAATTCTGCCTGCGCCAGTGGTGTTCTCATTTTAGTGGCAACATTTAATCTTGCCAATGGACCCACCCGGTAGAATCCTTTGTCAAAACCAAAAGGTTTATAATACGGATACTTTAAATAAGACCAGTTAACAGAACGCTCCGCAATAAAATCCAGGTATTGTTGTGGCGATGCCTGGTCCTGCAAAATATTTCCGTGCTCATCTATAAAACGGAGTTTACCATCATACAATTCATGTTCGCCATTGGGCCCAACCGTACCCAGGTACAATGTAGCCGAAGGGGCAAATGTCTGCACCATATCTTCATTGTCGTCCATAAATTTTTTGATGATACCAATACCGATCTGCACCGTTTCAATCGCTTCGGGTATCCATTCCAGCAAAGCTTTCCTATTGTCTTCCGTTAATGGATACGCCATACCGCCGGGAACAATGCCCATGATATGTATCTTTTTGCCGGTGATGCGTTCGCTCAGTTCCTGTCCAAATTTTCTCAATCGTATACCACGCAATGCGATATCAGGAAATTTTTCTGCAATACCGATGATGTTTCGTTTGGCAGGGTCACTGTCGTAGCCCAGTAAAAAATCAGGGGAAGATAAATGAAAGAAGGACAAAGCATGAGAAGAAAGATTTTGTCCAATGTGCATTAATCTCCTCAACAGGTTAGCGGTGTACGTAGGTTGAATACCCTGGATCATTTCGCAGGCTTTCACGCTCGCCAGTGTATGACTGGTAGGACAGATGCCGCAGATACGTGGTGTGATTGTTGGCATTTCTGTGTACATGCGTCCTTCACAAAATTTTTCAAATCCCCTGAATTCATTTACATGAAACAGCGCATCACTCACATTGCCCTTATCATCCAGTTCAATGGTAATATTGGCATGTCCTTCTATTCTTGTAACAGGAGAAATCATTATTTTTCGCTTATCCATATTTTAGTTTTTTTACCTTACTTAAATCAGGAAGGCGGTCATTCAACAATTCAAACAAAACATAAAAGATCGTATCAGCATCTGGCGGGCAACCAGGGATCACAAAATCTACTGTTACCACTTCCTGCAGCGGCACCACTTTATCATTCAGCTTTAATAAACAGGGATGATTAGGTAATTCTCCTTCCGCATCGTTGCTCACAGCATTTACATAAGCTGTATCGATCACTTCTTTCAAGGGGAAATAATTCCGCATGCCGGTTACATTGGTCATCACTGCGCAATCGCCGAATGCAATCAGTGTTTTAGCCTGTTTGCGTATGTGCAGTATTTCCCTGAAGTGTTCATCACTGGTAACAGAACCTTCCACCAGCGCAATGTCCACTTCAGGCATTTCTTTTCCATCCACGATCGGGCTTTTTACAATATCTGCCAGTTTCACCACATCCAGTATCCTTTCATCAATATCCAGTAACGACATGTGGCAACCTGAGCAACCTCCAAGCCATACTGTTGCTAATTTTTTCTTACTCATCATTCAATCATTTTATTTTATTCCACCCAGGAATTAATTATTGTAAACTCAATCTTAATGTTCGTTAACTTCTTAATGGCCTATTTTTTTGTTACCGGCTTTAAATCATTTTTCAACTTCATTGGCGTCGCACACTTGTACCGCATCAATTTTTCAGCTTTCCCATTTATTATTATAAACATACCGCTCCTACGGAGCTTAATAAATTTTATCCATTCTATTCTACCAATATATCGCCCCTACGGGGCTTAACCAAACAGCATTCATTCAATATCAATCTTACACCTCTCATTTTCAATTATCAATTAACTATAGCTTCATCTTTCTTTTTTCCATCAGTTCATTGATAATGCCCGGTTTCTTTTCCAATTGCCCCTGCACAATTGCTTTGGGCCATATGGCACCGGTAGGGCAGGCATGTAAACATTTACCGCAGGAGGTACAGGTGACCGATTCGCCCCATGCTGTATTAAAATCAGAAATGATACGCACCTGGTGGCCACGGTTCATCACATCCCAGTTATGGGCACCTTCCACTTCGTTGCACACCCTTACACAACGGGTACACATAATGCAGCGGTTATGATCCATTACGTACCAGGCATGCGAAGTATCCACTTCGCACTGTGGAAATAAATGCGGATAACGGATATGATCCATTCCAACCTTATAGCCAAGATTCTGCAATTCGCATTTACCATTGGCAACACATACTGCACACACATGATTTCTTTCAGCGAATAATAATTCGGTGGTAATCCGCTGGTATTTTTTAATTCTCTCTGTGTTTGTTTTGATTACCATGTTGGCAGCAACCTTTGTAGTGCAGGCAGACAATAATTTGTTTACACCCTCGATCTCAACCAAACACAAGCGGCAGGCACCAATGTCCAGCACTCCTTTCAGGTGGCACATAGTGAGTATATCGATTTCATTTTCCCTGCATACTTCCAATATGGTCTTGCCCGGATCTGTTTCCAGTTTTTTTTCGTCGATGATGATGGGTATCTTATTCATACAATCTTTTTATTACACTAATGTTACGAATTACACGAATTAAAAAAGCCAGGCAGTATGTATCTTCAATTAGTGGAATTAGTGCAATTCTCTTAATTCGTGATTCACGATCCGCTCTTCATACTCCTGCCTGAAATGCCGCAGCGTACTCAGCAATGGATTTGGCGCAGAGCCTCCTAATCCGCACAGGCTCGTTTCTTTCACATACACTGCCAACTCTTCTAACCTGTCAAGATCAATTTGCGTGGCCTTATTATCACATATCTTCTGCAACAGGTCATGCATCATTCTTGTACCAACACGGCAGGGCACACACTTACCACAACTTTCATCCATGCAAAACTCCATGAAGAAACGGGCCACATCTACCATGTCTGAACTTTTATCCATTACGATCAGCCCACCGGAGCCCATGATGGAGCCAAGGCTTACCAATGATTCATAATCCATCTTCACATCCAGGTGTTCTGCCGGTATACACCCGCCGGAAGGGCCACCTGTTTGTGCTGCTTTGAATTCTTCACCACCCTGTATACCACCACCGATATCATAAATGATCTCCCTGAGTGTAGTACCCATAGGCACTTCTATCAGTCCGGCATAGTTGATTTTTCCTGCCAGTGCAAATACCTTCGTACCCGAACTTTTTGGGGTGCCAATCTCACTATACCACTCTCCACCGTTATTGATGATGGGTGATATGGCTGCATAAGTTTCTACATTATTGATCAGCGTTGGTTTGCCCCACAAACCTGATTCGGCAGGGAATGGCGGCCTTGGTCTTGGCGTTCCCCGCTTGCCTTCAATGGAAGCAATCAAAGCTGTTTCTTCGCCACATACAAATGCACCGGCGCCAATTCTTACTTCCACATCAAAAGAAAAAGCAGTCCCCAAAATATTGTTGCCCAGCAATCCCATTTTTTTTGCCTGCTTGATGGCAAGCTCAAATCTTTTGATGGCCAATGGGTATTCACCACGGATATAGGCATAGCCTTTATTGGCACCAATGGCATAACCTGCAATGGCCATTCCTTCCAGCACACGATGCGGATTTCCTTCCAGCACACTTCTGTCCATGAAAGCACCGGGGTCACCTTCATCGCCATTACAGATCACATACTTTTGTTCGTTCACATATTTATAAACCGTTTCCCATTTCAACCCTGTTGGGTATCCTGCACCGCCACGGCCACGGATGCGGCTTTGTTTTACTTCAGCAATCACTTCCTCGGGGCTCATTTCAAACAATGCTTTATCCAAGGCCTGGTAGCCATTGTGTACCAGGTAGTCTTCAATTCTTTCGGGATTGATGTGGCCACAATTCTTTAAAGCGATCTTTAATTGTTTTTTAAAGAATGGGTCTTCCTGTGCATTGATAAATGGTTTCTCTCTCGAATCTGCAAACAACAACAGGTCCTCAATTGGTTTCTTATCAATCAACTGGCTTTGCACAATAGCAGTAATATTGGAGCAGTCCACTTTTTGATAGATATTATACTCAGGCAAAAACTTCATCAGCGGCCCCTGGTTGCAGGGCCCCATGCAACCGGTTGGAATTACTTCCACTTCGTTTTCCAATCCCCTCGTGTTAATTTCTTCCTGCAGTTTTTTCATCACTTCTTCCGATCCTGATGAGATACAGCCTGCACCACAGCAAACACATATTTTATGTTTGTACTTATTGGTTTCATCTTTTGTTTTTTCTGCGTAGATGATCGTTTTTAAATCTTGCCTGTTCATACTGTCTCCAATTTAGCGTTGATCTTTTTTACAATTTCTTCCGGCGTTGCTTTGGCCTGCACTTCATCATCCAGCACCACAGCCGGCGCCAGTCCGCAGGCACCGATGCATCGGGCCACCTGCACACCCAGTTTATTATCTGCAGAAACCTGCCCTGCTTTCAATCCTGTTTTTCTTTCTATTTCATTCAGGATGGCCTGTGCTCCTTTTACATAGCATGCTGTTCCGGTACAAACCAGGCAGGTATGTTCACCTTTTGATTTTAGTGAAAAGAAATGATAGAAGGTAACGGTAGAGTACACCCTGGAAGGCGGAAGGTGCAGTGACTGTGTAATATACGAGAGCACTTCTTTCGGTAAATAGCCATACGCATTTTGTGCCGTATGCAATATTTCGATCAGTGCATCAGCTTTGTAATTTTCTTTCTTCATCTTAGCCGCAATCAGCTTTACCCGAGGGTCTGTTTTCGGCAGTTCTTTTTCCAGAACAGCAGTACCGCTTTTCATAAATAGTTCTCCTGAATTTTTATGGGGTGATAAAAAAGGCCTGGCAACAACGGATAAGTACTGGCTTGGTATTTCATATGCCTTGTACTGTTTGAGAGAAGACGAAGCTACATCAGGTATGCAAAGGAGGGAATGATTAATATCAGTAAAGCAGATGATAAAAGCAACCTGTATCATTTTCATTCCAGATACAATACAGTTGTAAAAAAAGCCCGGAAGCTGTTGCTTCCGGGCTCAAACCTGGTTTTAAGGATTTCATTATTTTTTGCGGGGATTTTCAATGGCTGCCTGCGCTGCTGCCAGTCGTGCAATCGGTACCCTGAAAGGTGAACAGCTTACATAGTTCATCCCGATGCGGTGACAGAATTTTACACTTTCCGGATCACCACCATGCTCACCACAAATGCCTACTTTTAAATTTGGTTTGGTAATACGGCCCCTTTCGGTTCCCACTTTTATCAACTGGCCAATACCTTCCTGGTCGATGGTTACAAATGGATCATCAGGTAAAATTTTCAGGTCGAGGTATTTTGGCAGAAAACCACCAATATCATCCCGACTGAAACCAAAACTCATCTGCGTAAGATCATTGGTACCAAAGCTGAAGAAGTCAGCAACATTGGCCATGAACTCTGCACGCAAAGCAGCTCTTGGTGTTTCGATCATGGTGCCATAGAGGTAAGGTATTTTTTTCATGCCCGTTTTCTCACACACTTCTTTATATACCCTGTCTACTATTTCTTTTTGATGACGCAATTCATGAACGATCACCGTAACAGGCACCATTATTTCAGGAAACACTTTTTTACCTTTCTTGAGCAGTTCAGCAGTGGCTTCAAAAATAGCTCTCACCTGCATTTCTGTAATTTCAGGGTAACTGATACCAAGGCGTACACCACGGTGACCGAGCATCGGGTTATTCTCATGCAACGCCAGCACCCTCCGGTTCAGCATACCCATACTGATGCCTAACTCTTTGCCAAGTTGTTTCAGTTTGTCTTTATCATGCGGCACAAATTCATGCAGCGGTGGATCCAGCAGGCGGATGGTAACAGGATAACCATTCATTACATTCAGGGTATCCTTCACGTCTTTCTTTACATATTTAAACAACCCATTCAGTGCTTCTTTTCTTTCTTTCTCTGTTTTGCTTAAGATCATTTTCCTTAACTGGAATAGTGGCTCCTCGCTTCCTTCTCCATAGAACATATGTTCTGTACGGAACAACCCGATACCTTCTGCACCAAACTTTACTGCAGTAACAGCATCTTCAGGTGTTTCAGCATTGGCACGTACGCCGATCTGTTTTGTTTTATCCACCAGTTTCATCAATTCCTTGTAAGGTTGGTTTTTATCAATGTCAATATCAACCAATGCCATACTTCCTTCATATACCACACCCTTTGTGCCGTTCAAACTGATCCAGTCGCCTTCTTTAATTACCACATCATGTTTTGCGTGGAAGGTTTTGGTGGTAGTATTAATTTCAATATCACTGCAACCAACGATACAGCATTTGCCCCATCCCCTGGCCACCAGTGCAGCATGTGACGTCATACCACCTTTGGTGGTTAAGATAGCCTGTGCTTTGTGCATACCATCCACATCTTCCGGAGAAGTTTCTTCTCTTACCAAAATAACTTTTTCACCTTTTGAAGCCCATTCTACTGCATCTTCCGATGAAAATACCACCCGGCCTTTTGCACCACCCGGACCGGCAGGTAAACCCTTTGCAATAATGGGCGTTATCAGTTCTGCTTTAGGATCCAGCATTGGCAATAATAATTCTACCAATTGATTGGGCCCTACCCTCATCACCGCTGTCTTTGCATCGATCAATCTTTCTTTGTACATCTCTGCTGCCATGCGTACAGCGGCCACACCATTGCGTTTGCCAACACGGCATTGCAACATATAAAGTTTCCCTTTTTCAATGGTAAACTCAATGTCCTGCATATCCCTGTAATGCTGTTCCAGTCTTTTTTGAATAGCGTATAATTCTTTATACGAAGCAGGCATCAATTTTTCCAGGGAGGTAAATTGTTTGCTTTGATCATTCATGGAGTATTCATTCACCGGTGCCGGAGTACGGATGCCCGCCACCACATCTTCGCCCTGTGCATTCACCAGATATTCACCATAGAATTTATTTTCACCACTGCCGGGGTTTCTTGTAAAAGCCACCCCTGTACAACTGTCTTCTCCCATATTACCAAATACCATTGCCTGCACATTTACAGCCGTACCCCACTCATCAGGGATTTTTTCAATGCGGCGGTAATCGATCGCTCTTTTTCCGTACCAGCTTGCAAACACAGCACTCACACCACCCCACATTTGTTCCCATGGATCATCAGGAAAATCAGTGCCCAGTACTTTTTTAATGGTCTTTTTATAGTCAAGCACCAGTGCTTTCAGGTCATCAACGGAAAGGTCGGTATCGCTTTTATAACCTTGTTTGTGTTTGATGGCTTCCAGTTTTTCATCCAGCATTTTGCGGATGCCTTTGCCATTTTTCACTTCAATGCCACCTGCTTTTTCCATCACCACATCAGCATACATCATAATTAAACGCCTGTATGCATCATAAGCAAAACGGGCATCGCCGCTTTGTGCGATAATACCCTGGATCGTTTTTTCATTCAACCCAACATTCAATACGGTTTCCATCATACCCGGCATACTTTTTCTTGCACCGGAACGTACAGATACCAGTAATGGATTTGTTGAGTCGCCAAATTTCTTGCCGGTGAGTTTTTCCATTTTACCCATCGCTTCCTGCACCTGTGCATTCAATACTTTGGGATAGGTTTTTTTGTTTGCATAGTAATACGTACACACTTCGGTAGTAACCGTAAAACCGGGAGGAACCGGTAAGCGGAGTTTGGGATGGCCCGCCATTTCGGCCAGGTTTGCACCTTTGCCACCCAGTAAATTTTTCATTGATTCGTTTCCGTCGGCCTTGCCGCCACCGAAGAAGTAGATGTACTTCCCGGCCTTTGTAGTTTTTGCCATAGTTAGCTTTTTTTGCTATGCAGAGTTAAGCACTAATGGCGGGGCATTTTAAAACATTGGTCACAAGGGGACTTGATTGTTATCATTGTGGGTGGGAGAAAAGATCAGCAGCAAAACAGGCGGCAACCAGTTGTTTAAAACTGTCGACACCTTTATAATAGCTTATGCCGGAACTGAAAGTAAACAGGCAACCAATAGCTGCAATAAAGAAATGGCAGATTCTCCATAACATCCAGAAAAAAGTAAAAGAATCAAATATCTCAGAAAGCAGGAATTATTTAAACTCGTAGTACGGCACATCATCATGGCTCACGGTTTCCTTCTGTTGCCAGAAAGCCTGTGTAACAATATGCCCATCCGGAGTTTTAAGCATTCTTCCAAAAATGGCATTGATGGCATTGAAAGTATAATCCGTAACTCCAACAGTAAAAGTAGTGGGTGCCGACGGAGGTGGAGGCGGCGCAGTTGTTTCCCCTTCAGCAGCAGGCTTTGGGGCCGGGGCCGCTTTTGGAGCAGGAGAAGGAACCACCATCACGGTGTATTTATTGTACTCCAGTAATTTTTTCAGGAACTCCGCTCTTTCCGGTGATGCATTCTTTTCTACAATGCCGCACTTTACCCCATCGAGTTCTTCAAATTCATGATTTTTATTGATAGCCATAGCAAGTGATAAGTTATAAGTGATAAGTTATAAGTTGGGATACAGTTTTTGAATTTTTACTTTTGACTTTTAACTTAATAATTGAATGTAATCATATATCCAACTGACCAGCCCTGTGAGCACAATACCACCGGCACAAATGATCAATCCAAGTTTTACAGAAGCCGGTACCATTAATTTTTGAATGGGTTGTTCATTTTTATCCATGAACATGGCCCTTATGATCCGCAGGTAATAATACAATGATATCACCAGGTTGAGCGCCACTACGATCACAAACAAATAATTGGCATTTTGTGCACCGGCAGTGATCAAAAATAATTTACCAAAGAAACCTGCAGTGGGTGGTACCCCTGCCAGGGAGAACAATGCCAGTGCCATCATCCAGCAAAGAAATGGATTGGTTTGATACAGGCCTTTGTAATCATTCACAGACTCTTTGCCTGTTTGTGATTCGATGGTGCCTGCTACCGCAAATGCGGCCAGGTTGGAGAAGATATAGATCAATACAAAATATACTACTGCGGCAGTACCGGCTGATGAATTGCTGCTGATACCTACAAGGATAAAACCTACCTGCGCAATGGAGGAAAAAGCCAGGAAACGTTTGATACTCTGCTGGCGCAATGCAAACAGGTTGCCCACCAGCATGGTTACTACCGAAAGCAGCATAATCAAATTAAACCAAACCGTATGCAGTGGCTGGAATATTTTATACAACACGGTGATAAAAACAAATGCAAAAGCGCCTTTTGAAATAACCGATAAAAATGCAGAAGTAGCTGTTGGCGCTCCCTGGTACACGTCGGCTGTCCATAAATGGAAGGGTACAATGGATAATTTAAAGGCAAAGGCTGCAAATAAAAATATGAAAGCCATGATCTGCAATGAACTTCCCGTAACTACTGAAGGCAACAGGTCAAAACTGATGGTGCCGGTTGCGCCATACAGCAATGAAATGCCAAATAATAAAATGCCGGAGGAAAATGCAGATGAGAGAATCATCTTCATGGCTGCCTCGGAAGCTATTTTTTTATGGAGATCGAAGTTGGCCATGGCGGCCACCGGGATACTTGCCAGCTCCAGCGATAAATAAAACATCAGCAGGTTGCCGCTTGATATCAAAAAGAACATGCCTAACAAAGAAGATAACATCAGCATAAAGAATTCTGCCAGGTGGTCGCTCTTTTTAAACCAGTCTGCAAAGAGCAATGAAATAAGGAACACGCCGAGATTGAGTAAATTTTTCTGGTAGGCGATCAGCATATCTGTTTTATACAATCCCCCAAACAAACTACCTTCTTCCATTTTAAAAAATCCCAGGCCGAAATTGATCAGTAACAATACCTGTATCAGCAACAGCATGCCGGCATTGCTCATCCCCTTCCCGATCTTGATAAACAACAGCAGGAAGATGATGATGGAGATCACCAGCTCAGGTTTCATTAATAATAAAAAATCATTCATCTTCTTATTTTATACCGGTTATTACCGGAGATATTTTATGCATAATTATTTCTGCTCCCGGGCTGATAAGGTCATTTAGCCAGAAAGGCGCCAACCCGATGGCCAGTATACCAACAATCAAAATAATGGCAGCTGTTTTCTCATACCAGTTGGCATCTGTTAACCCGGCATAACTAACTTTTATTGGCCCCATCGCTACTTTACCAATTGCCCTTAAAATATATACGGCCGTAACTACAATTGACATACAGGCAATAATGGTAGCGATGCGGTGAAAAGCATCCGCATTTTCCCAGGAGCCCACAAATATGGTCATCTCTGCTACAAAGCCACTTAAGCCTGGCAGACCTAATGAACACAAGCCCACAATGAACAACACCGTAGAAATAAACGGCATCACTTTCATCAGTCCGCCCATATCATTTACTTCCCTTGTATGGGTGCGTTCGTAGATCATGCCGATCACAGCAAAGAATAAGGCTGTCATCAAACCATGACTCACCATTTGCATCACCGCACCGGTAATAGAAACTTTTGTAAGCATGCCAATGCCCAGCAATACAAAACCACAATGGCTTACCGAAGAATATGCATTGATGTATTTGAAATCCTTCTGCATCATGGTAGCGAAAGCACCATATAAAATAGCGATGGAGGAAAGAACAATAATGATGTTACTGTATTCTCTTGCACCCTCCGGCATGAGTGTAACAGCAACCCTTAAACAACCATATCCACCCAGCTTCATAGAGATACCGGCCAGGAACATGGACCCTGCTGTTGGCGCTGAAGAGTGGCCATCGGGCACCCAGGTATGGAAGGGGAACAGGGCAGTGAAGACCCCAAAACCAACAAATAATAATGGGAAACAGATCTTTTGAACATCAACTGGTATCTGCATGTTGGATAAAGCAACCATATCGAATGTTTTTACATCGCAACCGTAATAAGTACCCAGCATACCCACTAACACCAGGGCAGAGCCGAACATGAGGAGCAGGGCCAGTTTATTGGCAGCATATTCTTTTTTACCGCTGCCCCAGATACCAATCAGTAAATATTTTGGTATCACGGCCACTTCTAAAAAGAAGAATAGCAGGAACAAATCAAGTGACATAAAAAATCCATAAGCACCCAGGCTTAACAGGATAAGTAAGAAATAGAACTCTTTGGTCATCTTTTCGATGTTCCAGGAAATCAGCACACCGGCAATTACCACAAATGCAGTGAGCAATATCATTGATACCGAAATACCGTCAACACCCAGGTGGAAACTGATGTTCCAGTTGGGAAACCATTTATGCTGTTGTTCAAACAATACCTGGGCTTTGTTGCCGCTGAGCCTTGCTGCCCTGAATGCATACAACAATCCCAATGACATTACAAGCTGGGCAGCAGCACCAATGAGTGCAGTCCACCTTACCTGCGTTTTTCCAGGTATCAACAGCACTGCTATTGCAGTAGCTAATGGAATCAATAAGAGTAATAATAAATTCATCGGCCTCTTCCTCCTTCTCCTTCCCCCATAGGAAAGGAGCGGTTCATTTGTTCTTTAATAAATATTTTATCCTTCCACATTTACTTTTGTTCTTTACTGATCATTTACAGTTCATAACCAATTACCACTATATATTTTCTAAGACTCTTGCCACCCCCCCTGGAGAGGTTGGGTAGGGCCTTATTTCCATAAATAAATAAACAATACTGACAGGCCAATAACACCTGCTAAAAAGTAAATGGCATATTGCTGCACTTTACCCGATTGTAATCCTTTTATTTTTCTGATACCAATCCTGTTCCTTCGGCAGTAGCATTCACCATGCCATCCACTACATTTTTATCAAACCATGCTGCCGGTCTTCCAATTAAATTGAATACAATTTTGTTGGTGATGAAAACATATATCTCATCAATATAAAATTTATGATAAGCAGATTTGTAAAAGCCATTTAACGATGCAGCCAGTTTGGCTGATTTACCTGTTTCAGTCTTATACATCCACGTAGCAGTAACGATGCCTAATAACGCCAATACAACCGGGGCAATGGAAAAAGTTAAGTGTAGTTCTGTTGGCATTGGTTTTCCATCGGAAGAAACAAAACTGCCAAAAGGAATAAAGCCTGCAGCACATGCTGCCATTGCCAGCAATACCAGCGGCATCATCATCGCAAACCCACCTTCACCATGATGCTCACCATGCCCCTGCGCTTCTTTGTTCCAGAAAATTTTAAAGTAAAGGCGGAACATATAAAAGGCAGTTAATGCAGAAGTAAAGATGGCCACGTAAAATATGGCTTTGTTATGCTCAAAAGCTGCCAGCAAAATTTCTTCCTTACTAAAGAACCCTGCAAATGGCCAGATACCGGAAATAGCAAGACAGGCGATTAAGAAAGTAGCATGCGTAATGGGCAAATGCTTTCTCAGTCCACCCATATCTTTCATTTCATTGCTGTGTATATGATGTATCACAGCGCCGGCACCCAGGAACAACAATGCTTTGAACATGGCATGGGTAAACAAATGAAACATACTTGCTGTAAATCCCAGTTCACCCTGGTTTGTATTAGCGCCTGATACACCCAATGCAAACATCATAAAGCCGATCTGCGACATGGTGGAATAGGCGAGCACTCTTTTAATATCTGTTTGTGTACAGGCAATGATGGCGGCAAACAAAGCGGAGAAAGCTCCGATATAACCAACCAGGTTCAGCACAGGATGCGACATGCTGAATACATGATACAATCTTGCAACCAGGAATACACCGGCTACTACCATGGTGGCCGCATGTATCAATGCAGATACCGGCGTAGGGCCTTCCATTGCATCCGGTAACCAGATATGTAAAGGAAACATCGCACTCTTACCGGCACCGCCGATAAATACCAATGCCACGCCCCATGATAAAGCTGATATACCCATAAAAGACCCGGCGATTGCAGCCTGGGCTTCTTTTGCTTCCGGTTCGGCCAGTCGTTGAATGATGGTGATAAAATCAAAACTATGGGCATATCCTGATAATATTAATATGCCGATTAAAAAACCAAGGTCGGCAAAACGGGTAACGATGAATGCTTTTTTACAGGCAGCCACTGCACTGGGCTTGTCGTAATAAAAACCAATTAATAAGAAGGATGAAACACCTACCAACTCCCAGAAGAAATACATCTGGAAAATATTAGAAGACAATACCAGTCCTAACATAGAAAAAGTAAATAATCCCAGGAAGGCATAATAAGTGGCGAACCTGTTTTCTCCTTTTAAATAAGACAGGCTGTAGATATGCACCATCAATGAAATGAAGGGCACTACTACCAGCATCATCGCCGTGATGGGATCAAGCAATGCGCCCATATCGATGGACATTCCTTCGGAGAAACTGAGCCAGGTATATTTGAAGACCACTATCTTCTGGTAAACGCCATCCACTTTACCATACTCGAAAAAATAACCATAGGCCGTATAGAAAGCCAATGCAGTGGACAGCAGCAACAATAAAGTTGCGATGATGCCCGACGACTGGTTGAAATATTTTCTTCCAAATAATCCCAGCAGTACAAAAGCTGCCAGTGGCAGTAAAACGATCAGTAGTATGTATGTAGCGTTTGGCATTATTACACTATCTTAATTTTATATTTCTTTCATGTTATCTCACCTCATCCTCTTATCCTTCTCCTTAAGGAGAAGGACGGCACTTCACATCCTCTCACAACATTTTAGCTTCCACATCTTCATCAATTCTTTATTCAACAATAACATAACCACTCCGCTACTCAGTAACCACTTCTTATTTTTGAGCTCTTCTTAAGCCCCTCCTCTGGAGGGGTTGGGGAGGCTTTCTAATATTTCATTTCTTCTGCCTGTTCCACATCAATTGAATTGTGACTCCTGTACAAATTGATGATGATCGCAATGGCAACAGCAGCTTCTGCCGCGGCAATGGCGATGATGAATATGGTGAAGAAAAGCCCATCGAGCCCGTTGGGCCAGAGGTATTTATTAAATGCGATAAAATTAAGGTTCACGCTATTCAGTACCAGTTCAATACTCATCAGCATGGTTACCAGGTTGCGCCGGGTAACAAATCCATACACACCAATGAAGAAGAGTGCACTGCTGATGAATAATAGATGATATAATCCGGGTGTTAACATTATGATGGTAATTCAGTTTGTGTTGAGGTGTCGACAGAACGCATAGCGATTACGATGCAACCAATGAGCGCTGCCAGCAGTAACATACTCACTACTTCAAATGGGAGGGCGTAGCCACCTTCTTCAATAGAAAGCATCTGGCCGCCGATATTTGAAATGGTTGGAGCTACCGCCTGCCCGGTTCCTGCAATAAACTTATACTTATACAGCTGCAGCATCACCAGTGCAAAAGCACAAAAAACGGCAAGGGCCGAAAATACCTGGCGCCCGATCTTCTGTTTGGGTAATAGTTCACCTGCCTGTTGTGTAAGGAAAATGGAGAAGATGATCAGCACCGTAATACCGCCAACATATACTATGATCTGTACCGCAGCGATAAAATCATACTGCAGCCAGAAATAAATACCTGCAATACCAATTAGGGAGAACAGCAAATAAATAGCGGCACGGAATATCTGCCGGGTGCTAACAGCCATTACTGCAAAGCCGAGCGTTAACGCTGCCAGCAAATAAAATATAAAGATTGATCCGCTCAAGTGAGTTATAAGTTATAGGTTATAAGTTGTAAGTCTCTCATTCAACATTCAAAATGCAACATTCAAAATAGTTCTTTACTCTACCCCATCCATGATCTTCGACCCCGGGTTATTCAGCACTTTCGTCAGCTCGTTCCTGTCAAACACACTGTGTTCAAAAGTCTGTGCCATTTTTATTGCATCTGATGGACAAGCCACAATACATAGATTACACATGGTACACAGTTCCAGGTGGTACACCAGTTTGTCAATTGCCTTCTTCTTCTTTCCTTCCGGTGTAATATCAAACTTCGTAATTACCTTAATGGTACCGTTCGGGCAAGCCAGCTCACAGGCAGTACAACCGGTGCAGCGATGCTCATTTTTTTCGTCGTGCGGCATTACCACTTCACCTTTAAAACGGTCGGCCATTTTCAGTGTATCCCTGTTATCCGGATACTGTTCTGTAATGATCTCTTTGTGGTGGGTAAAATAGTAACCGGTACGCCTCATGCCAACCAGCATTGACCTGACGGTTGAAAAAACTGTTTTAATATAGTTAATGATATACATTTAAAAATGCCATTTTAAGATCGCCATTGCCGTAACCAACAAAATATTAAACATGCTAATGGGTAATAAATATTTCCATTCCAGGTTAAGCAACTGGTCAATCCTCAACCTTGGGAATGTCCACCTGAACCACATGATCAGGAAGATGAGAAAAAATGTTTTTCCAAAAAACCACATACTGGATGGAATAAAATCCATCACATGATTGAATGCATCCCAATGACCAATGTGAAATGGCATCCAACCACCCAGAAACAAGGTTGCGCCAATTGCACATACAATAAATACATTTACATACTCTGCTAAAAAGAACAGGGCAAACTTCATCCCGGAATATTCTGTGTGAAAACCGGCTGTTAATTCTGATTCCGCTTCTGCCAGATCAAATGGCGCCCGGTTGGTTTCTGCTGTTGCAGCAATGATGAAGATTACAAAGGCAATGATCACCGGGATATGCCCCTTAAATATCCACCAGCCATCGGCCTGCGACTGTACAATTTCATTAAAGCTTAAACTACCGGTGAGTATTACAATTGCTATGATGGATAAACCAGCAGATAATTCATAACTCACTATCTGTGCACCACTACGCATCGCTCCCAGTAGTGAATACTTATTGTTACTGGCCCAGCCCGCCATCAGTACACTGATCACCATGATGGATGAAACTGCGGTAATATACAGTACCCCAATATTCATGTCCCATAGTTGAAAGTTTTTTGCAAATGCAATGGGTGCCATCAGCAGCATAGCCACTACAATGGCAATCAGCGGCGCCAGGTTGAATAAAAATTTATCCGCTCCATCAGGAGTCAATCCTTCTTTTACCAGCAACTTCACCGTGTCTGCCAGCGATTGAAACATTCCTTTGGGCCCTACCCTGTTTGGCCCCAGGCGTATCTGTATCCAGGCAGAAACTTTTCTTTCCATGATCACCAGTACAAGGCCTAATACTGCAAACAAGCCAATCACACTTACGCCAGCGATCACCATTTCCACCACGAGTGTCCAGGTATCATTAAGGTGCAGCCTTAACCAGGTGTCAATTGTTTTTGATATGTCTGCTAAACTGAACACTTATTATTATTTTGAATGCTGAATTTTAAATGTTGAATGCTGACTCATTTAAAATTCAAAATTTATAATTTAAAATTATTACCTGTCTATATCCGGTATCACCAAATCCAGAGTTCCCATCATCGCTACCAGGTCACCGATCTTACTTCCCCTTGCAATATGATCCAGTATAGATAAATTGGAAAAGCCCGGCGAACGGAATTTGATCCGGTAAGGAGTAGTGCCGCCTTCGCTTACGATGTACACGCCAAACTGCCCCCTTGCTGTTTCCACCCGTTGAAAAAAATCTCCCTTCGGTAATTTCAACACGGCTTTTGTCTTTGCCTGGAAATCTCCTTCGGGGATATTGTCGATCAGTTGTTCAATAATTCGGATGGATTGCTGCATTTCCCTGATACGGATCATGTACCGTGCAAAAGAATCACATCCTGTTTCAATCACTTCATCAAACTCAATATTTTCATATCCTTCGTAAGGAAATAATTTCCTGGTATCGCTGCTTACACCGCTGCCCCTCGATACCGGCCCTGTACAACCAAAAGAAATCGCATCTTCCCTGGTGATGATACCCACTCCCTTCATGCGGTTTTGAAAAATGGTATTGCCTGTCACAATCTCATCCATCTCCCCGATCTTGCGCTGGAACTGTTTTACAAAATCCTTTACCTTTCTTTGAAAGTCAGGATGAATATCCTGCATCACACCGCCCGGAACCATGTAGTTCATGGTTAACCTTGCGCCGCAGGTATCTTCCATTATTTCATTGATCATTTCTCTTTCACGGAACGTATGGAAAAAAGGGGTGAATGCGCCGAGGTCCATTGCCATAGCACCCAGCCACAGTTCATGCGATGCAATTCTCGTGAGTTCATCCATCAATATCCTGATCACCCTTGCCCTTGCAGGTACTTCTATCTGCATGCCCTTTTCTACACACATGGCACAGGCATGGTTATTAATATGGCTGCTTAAATAATCCATGCGGCTGGTTACATATATGAACTGCCGGTAGGTTAAGCTCTCACACATTTTTTCAATAGAGCGGTGAATATAACCGAGGTGTGGTTCTACTTTTTTAATGGTTTCCCCATTCAGTGTAATTACCAGGTGCAATACACCATGGGTGGCCGGGTGTTGTGGCCCCACGTTGATAATAAAATCACCAGCCTCCCCACCCTCCAAAGGAGGGTTTTTGGTGCCATCGGATATTATCTCTGTAGTTCTGTACATGCAGCAATTATTCTATTTATTTCTAATTTTTTTTATCCAACCATTTGTTCTCTCATCATCCTCACAGGCGTCGCACTCTTGTGCAGTATCTCTTTATTCTTCTTTTATAGCGATGGGTTTCACCTATCGCTATGGATATGGCGCCCCTTAAGGGCTATTCATATAAAAATTTATTTCCCTCGTTGCTCAGCAAACACTTGAAATTTTAAGCGCTTCTTAAGCCCCTCCTTTGGTCCCGCCAAGGCGGGATGGGGAGGCTTTTACAATTTTATCATATTTACCGGGTCTTCAAAATCCTTTCTCAGCGGGTTCCTTCCCTCCCATCCATCTTCCAGTATCAGCAACCTCAGATCAGGATGATGTAAAAAATTCACCCCAAACAATTCATACACTTCTCTTTCATGGAAATTAGCTGTTTGCCAGATATCACTTACCGTTTCCACTTCGGGTTTGGCAGCATCCAGTTTTACTTTTACAACAATGTTGTGATGATAAGTATATGAGTCCAGGTGATATACCATGGTGAGATGTGTCTTCCAGTCGATACCCGTACAAAAAGTAAGGAAATCAAACTGCAGGCTTTCATCATAGCGCAGGTGACTGGCAAATATTTTCCATGCACCCGCTTCTACATTCACTGTAAGGAATTCTCCCCCTTCTTCAAAGGAAGCATCGGCAAGCAGTCCGGTAATAGTTGTTTTTAGCTCTTCGTTCGTCATCAGTCTTTATTAGGCACTGTATAAACACTTCTTTTATTATCAGGGAGTTTTGATCTGCTCCCTTGTATAACCCATTTTAATTTTTTCCTGCAGGCTAATCAATGCATGCAGCAGGGCTTCCGGTCTCGGCGGGCAACCAGCCACGTATACATCCACCGGTATTACATGATCAGCACCTTTTACAACAGAATAAGTATTGTAGAAAAAAGGGCCACCGCTGATGGCGCAGGCCCCCATTGCAATCACGTATTTCGGGTCGGCCATCTGGTCATACAATCTTTTCAGTACCGGTGCCATTTTATTTACGATGGTTCCTGCAATGATAATCACATCAGCCTGGCGTGGAGAGGCCCTCGCAACTTCAAAACCAAACCGTGAAAAATCGTATTTGGCGCCGGCAACCGACATGTATTCTATACCGCAGCAACTGGTGGCAAAAGTGAGTGGCCACAACGAGTTGCTTCTTGCCCAGTTGATAAGGTCATCCAGCTTGCTCAGCATCACCCCACCACCGGGCATGTCATGCACTTCGCCGGGGAAAGTTCCGGCCCCTTCCAAACCTCCCCCGGTGGTGGAGGCTTTTGTACCCAGCGAATTATTTGCAGTGTTACTCATTTTGCAAACTATGGTATCTTTTATTAAACCAATAAACTAACTATCACTAAACCTGTTTTAAATCATCTTACTCTTGTCTTTCTCCTCCCCACCGGGGAGGCTGGGAGGGGCTGCTTTTATACCCACTTCAATGCACCTTTTTTATGTGCATATAAAAATCCCATAAATAATATGAAAAAGAAAATGATCACTTCTATCAATGCAAACCAGCCAACTTTTTTAGCTACTACTGCCCATGGATACAGGAATACCAGTTCCACATCGAAGATCAAAAATATCAGGGCGAATAAATAGTAACCTACATTTAATTGTATCCATGTTTTACCCTTCGTGGGGATACCGCATTCGTACGGCTGGCCTTTTTGTTTGTTGGTGCTGCCTTTATTAACAAGCCTGGCGAGCAAAATGGCAATGATGCCAAAAGTAAGGCCGGCAAGAATCAAAACAATCATCGAAGATGCTCCCATAATAAAACACAGTTGGTTTAACAGGATTTTTTTGTCGGCTCAAGGTAGTGAAAAAATAAATATTGAAAGTGCGTTATAAAACTTGTATGGATCATCCTGCAAAATGATTAATATCATTTGCCGGGTATCACGATCACCCTTGCCTGCTATCCATATACTTCACAGTGGATGGCTTTTTTATCATAGCCCATTTCAGTCAGTCGTTTTCTTGCTTCATCCAGCATACCTTTCCATCCGCATAAATAAAAGCAGGCCGGCTTTTTGCCTGCACATACTTCTTCATACACTTCATGTACATAACCCGATTTTCCTTCCCAATGCTCTCTTGACAAAACAGGCAAATAGTAAAAGCCCGGTAGTACCGCTTGCAATTGTTCCAGCTCTTTATAATACAATAAGGTATTTTTTGTACGGCAACCAAAAATGAGATAGATATTTTATGCGCCAGTTGCTTGTTTTTGATATGGTGTACCATACTCCTGAATGGAGCGATACCGGTGCCGGTGCATATCAACACAAGGTCCTCATCCAATGGCAGCCTTAAGGTGAACACGCCCTGCGGCCCACGAAAGGAGAGCTCATCACCAACTACTATATCATTAAAAAGATGGTTGGTGCCAAGGCCATCTTTATCCAGCACAATCACCAGTTCAAATACGTTCGTGCCATCGGGCCAGGAAGCAATGGAATAACTGCGCCAGCGTTTATTGGGTTTTTCATGTATCGGCAAATCGAGTGTTACAAATTGTCCCGGCTCAAAATCAAAACTATCCAGCTCCGGT
This sequence comes from Chitinophagaceae bacterium, assembly GCA_016722465.1. GTDB lineage: Bacteria > Bacteroidota > Bacteroidia > Chitinophagales > Chitinophagaceae > Ferruginibacter. Next base: position 918,440 of record JADKJC010000001.1, read on the forward strand.
ACCTGTATCCAGAACCTTCTTGTATCAGCCGTTTCATTTTCTATCCTGATAACTTTACCTGTTCGCCAGGGTTGCAATGCCATATCTTTAAATTTTTACAATGTTACAAACAAAATGTATTTACAAACCTTTGCAGTACGCTTTAAAATGAAGAAAGGACGCAATCGATTGCATCCTTTCTATTCATATATACCCTCAAAAAAAATTATAAACTCATCATTTCTTTAAACTTAACGGCCTGCCTCCGGCTAACTTCTATTTTCTCCCCGCCTTGCAGTTCCAGCAATAAACCGCCATTAAAATAAGGTTCTATTTTCTCGATCATCCGCATGTTTACAATGTGCTTTCGGTTGGCTCTGAAGAATGTTTTTTCATCCAGCCTTTCTTCCAGTGCATTGAGTGATTTTAATATCAGCGGTTTGTTGGTTGCAAAAAATACTTTTGCATAATTGCCCACGCTTTCAAAAAGCCTAACATCGCTCAGTTTTACAAACCAACAGCGTTCGCCATCTTTTACAAATACCTGGTCATTTTCTGTTAAAAGGCCACGAATGCCTGCCTGCTGTGCGGCTTCTTTTTCCTCTGCCTGCTGTAATTTCTGTAAAGCATCTGCCAAACGCTTTGGTTCGATGGGTTTCATCAGGTAATCCAGTGCATTTACTTCAAAGGCCTTCAATGCATATTCATCGTAAGCAGTCGTGAATATTACATGCGGTGCCCTTTCCAGTTCCTGGAGCATATCAAAGCCTGTTTTACCGGGCATCTGTATATCAAGAAAAATAAGGTCTGGGTTCAGGGAATCTATTTTTTCAATTCCCTCTGCAGCATTGGATGCTTCTTCTATCACTTCAATCTGAGGAAAATCCTGCAATAATTTTCTCAATTCATTTCTTGCTAAACGTTCGTCATCAATAATAATGGCTCTATGCATAACTGATTTTTTTTATAGGCTGCTAACCGGCATAATAATTCTTGACTCCACAATTTCCGAAGTAAGATTCTTTATATCAAATTTTGCTTTACCCTGGTATAAAAGATTCAGCCTGTCCTGTGTGCTGCGGATACCAAATCCATCACTGTTTAAATAACCATTCAACTGGCCGGAGTTCTGTACCAGTATTTCATGATGACCTCCAACATAATCCGATACAATCCGGATGGTTCCCCCGCTGATTTTTTTGCTGATTCCATGCTTAATGGCATTTTCCACCAGGGTTTGCAGCATCATGGGTGGTACGGGCTGGCTTAGTGTATGCTCGTCAATGTCCATCTCAATATTTAATCTTTCTTCAAAACGCATTTTCTCCAGTGCCAGGTAATCCTTTACAATGTTCAATTCTTTTTCCAATGGTACCGTCTCTAATTTTTCTGCCTGCATGCTGCTGCGTAAAATATTGCTCAGCTCCGTGATAGCTGTCCTTGCCCTTGCAGGGTTTTCATCTACCAATGCCCGGATGCTGTTGAGTGCATTAAAAATAAAATGTGGGTTGATATGAGATTTGATGGTCTTCAACTCCAGCTCTTTTACCATTGATTGCAGCCTGAGCGTACTTACTTCCTGTTTCCTGTTGCGTTCTACATAATGATAAGTATAATAGATCAGGTTCCAGATGAGCAGCAGGAAAAAATTATTGATGGCATTCCTGGTGATTTCGTTTGGCAGGGAAATTTTAGGGCCGTTGGAGTCTTTCAGGCCAAGCATTCTTGTAATGGCAACATCAGCACAGGCATAGATGATGGCAAAAAGGATGGTGATAACAATAAACGAAGTGATCTGGCTTTGCAGCGGCTTTGCCAAAAACCTATATTCCTTAATCACCATCCGCATTAAATGCGAAACCAGTATGCCCAATAGTACCCCGATGCTGATGAGGAGGAAAAAATCATCGATCTTACGGACCGATAGAGTAAGGTAAAAAAATACAGAAATGGCAAAATTGGCTCCCCAACCACCCAACTGGCACATCCAATATCTCGATAGTTTCTTTAGCATAGCAACAGCAAACTTACAACTTGCAATACCGCATCCACAAGTGTTTTGATTAATGGTGAAATGATGTTGTAAAAGGCAGTATGCAGATCAAACATCAACGATGGTACCGGATTATGGCTTTAAACACAACAATGCGTTGATGGGTAGCGAGGGTTGAAAGTAGTGATAATCCCTGCATAAAGAAAATTTTTGACGGGAAACTTTGGGGTTCAAATCTATGCAGTATTTTTGGCCGATTTAATAATTAAACCATCTTTGCAAAAATTATCAATATGACAACTGCACATTCAGAAGAAATTAAACCATATTCTATGGCCGGTGGTGGTAACCGGTTAATAATAGTTGTAGCACTCGGCATCTTTGCTTCCTTTATATTTTATGTTGCTGCAAAACCTTTGGGAAAGAAACATGCCGGCGGACACGGAGAAGGACATAAAACAGAAACTGCTCCAGCAGCAAAACATGAATAACGCTGAATATTCGTTTAGCTGTATACCACAAGAATCAAGTGCGTAACTGCAATGGGCATAATTCTTTTCAATAAAAATTCCCCAACAGGTTGTTGGGGAATTTTTATTGAGTTATTTCTTCAACAGCTTAAAGGCATGTGTCCATTGATTGCTGGCAAACCCCGGAATACACCATAAAATACACAGCGCCTCAATGGCGCCTGCAGCATTGGCCTTGCCCATATCTTCTGTGTCCCATCCAAAGGCGGTTAATACGTTTGTTACCGTTGTCTTTGCAGCAGCATCATTACCACAAATAAACATGCTGGGTTTTACGCCGCCAAAGTCAGGTTTATAAAAAAATGCATTGCCCACACTGTTAAATGCCTTTACAATATTTGCCTTGGGCAACAGCAGTTGAATTTTTTCAAGCAAAGATTCATTGAGACCGGTAAAAAACTGCAGTACACCATTTACCGGCGCTGCTGCTGCAATGGGGTTGGTGGCATCAATTACTGTTTTGCCGTTAAAATTTTCAATACCAGCTAATTGTATGGCTGCTTCTGTAACTGTACCAGCTGTTGCCAGCACAATGATTTCTCCAAAGCTGGCTGCATCCGCAAAAGTTCCGGTTTGCCCGGTTGTATTTCCTGTTTTCCATTTTACCACTTCTTCTTTAGCAATATCCCTTGTTCCCAATATAACCTTGTGACCTTCTGATAAAAAGGCCGAAGCCAATACACGGCCTACGATGCCGCTACCGATTATTCCTACTTTCATGATGATGATTTTAAATAGTGATTGATATGATTACTATGATTGAGTATTGAATGCTGCTGAAAATTCTTTGGCAAAATCTTCCAGTTTTACCTTACCTAATACCGGCTGCTGTTTCCAGTAATCTTCCTGTGCAGCACCCGTTCTTAATGCTTTACCCAGGTCTGTATACCCTATTGCAATGGTTTCGGGCAAACCGGCCTGCAACATACCACCCAGTGCCTGTTCATCTGTAAAGGCAACCCATGGAATGCCCGGCTTACCAATTGCATTGCTTAATACGACTGCTATTTCAGCAGGATCACGTTCATCACTTGCTATATAACGGATACTGGTACCGGTGAAATTGAGCCTTAGTAATTCTTCTGCCAGTACGTCAGCAATGTCATTGGTATGAGCAAGCAGCAGCTTTTCTCCTGTGCCACCAAAATTACCTCCCATAATATTCATGCCTTTTATCATTGGGATCATGCCAAAGAGATTGTACATAAAATAAGAAGGGCGGAGGAATTTGATATTCACTTCGTTTAATGTTGCAAGTTTCTTTTCCAGATCGGCAAGGCCATCTACAGGACCGGATCCCTCACCCATGTGTGCACCCACGCTACTGAGCACTACTACATTTTTGATGCTGTTCTTTGCAATAGCTGCTACAAAAGTATCCGCCACCTTGTTTTGAAATGCCCGCCAGTTTTCACCAGGGTTAAAGTTGGGCGGTATCATCAGATAAACTGCATCTGCTCCTGCAAAGGCGGTTGTTAAAAATGCAGCATCCTCTACCGATCCGGCTGCAACCTTAGCTCCTTTTGCAACTAGCTCTTTTACATGATCAGCATTACGGCTGATGATGGTAACATCATGGCCAGCTGCTAATATTTTTTCTGCTGCCGGCTTGGTAATGTGTCCGGCCCCACCAGTTAATACGTACTTCATTATTGTGTATTTATGTTTAATGTAATCAATACTTGTATATACAAATGATAAAACAAAAAAAAATCAACTCCTCAATTTGTCTGTCACCTTGTTCATACTTTGCACCAGCCTGGCACTATCATCCTTACCAAGAATAGTACTGTAACTGATATAAAAATGCTCCAGGCATTTGTCCAACTGTGATTTTAACTGCTTCCCCTTCGGTGTTGGGTACACACTGGTTGTCTTTCCTTCATTGGTACGGATAACGAGTTTTTTTTCTTCCAGTTTTTCTAATAAACGGGTAATGGTGCTGGGTGCAAGCAGTAATTGCTCAACCAATGCTGTAGGCTGGATGCCGGGCTGCTCTATGGCCAGCATGAGTAAATATGCATGACTGGGATTCAGGTCCACCACTTTCCAGCTTTCCTGCGCCAGCTTCTCTATCTTTCTTGCAAGGGCATTGCTGGAAAAATACATGCATTTACAATATTTACTTTCGGCTGCCTTCATTTGCTGTACAAAGAAAAAAGATTTTATTTGCATATACAAATATATTTTTCTTAAAAAGCCGGGCTTGATCCCGGCCCATTAGCGAACCAACTACTCAATGAGAAAAATTACCCACTGGTTTAAGGCTGAATGGTAATAAATTAAAACTACTGCTTTGCAAAAAGCAACACCATACACAATTTGATGTATCCTATAATCACAACATACCTTTTTAAAAAATTTATTGGTGATGCTGTCATCATTCATCGCCCCCTTGTTTTATTTTTCTATTTTTACAGTATGGCAAATCCAAATTTGAACAAGGATGGTAGTGGATTAAGCCCGGCAGAAAAGGAATTTGAAAATAATATCCGCCCGGGTGAGATGGCTGATTTTGCAGGGCAACCACAGATCATAGAGAACTTACGCATATTTATCAAAGCTGCTAAAATAAGGGGTGAAGCACTGGATCATATTTTATTTCATGGTCCGCCGGGATTAGGCAAGACGACACTAAGCCGTATTGTGGCCAATGAGCTGGGCGTAAGCATTAAAGAAACAAGTGGCCCCGTAATTGAAAAGCCCGGCGATCTTGCAGGCCTGCTTACCAATCTTGAAGCCAACGACGTGCTTTTTATTGATGAGATACACCGGCTGAGCAATGTAGTGGAAGAATATTTGTATGCAGCCATGGAAGATTACCGCATTGATATTATGATCGACAGCGGCCCCAACGCAAGAAGTGTACAGATAAACCTAAACCCATTTACACTGATTGGGGCAACCACCAGGAGTGGATTATTAACCGCTCCTTTGCTTTCCAGGTTTGGCATTAAATCAAGACTGGAATATTATAATGCTGCCACTTTGCAAAAAATTATTTTACGAAGTGCCGGTATTTTGGGTACCAAAATCAGCAATGATGCTGCGGATGAAATTTCAAGACGCAGCCGTGGCACACCCCGTATCTCTAACGGCTTATTGAGAAGAGTAAGGGATTTTGCACAGGTATTGAATGATGGGGAAATTGACATCGGCATTACACAGTATGCATTAAAAGCTTTGAATGTAGATGAACATGGGCTTGATGATATGGACAACAGGATACTGAGTGTGATTATTGATAAATTTAAAGGCGGGCCGGTTGGTATTACCACAATTGCCACTTCTGTGGGTGAAGAACCCGGCACACTGGAAGAAGTGTATGAACCATTTTTGATACAGGAAGGTTTTTTGCAACGCACTGCAAGAGGACGAGAGGCTACTACCAAAGCATACGCACATTTAGGAAAAGTGCAGACAAGGGGCGGTGACAGTAATTTATTCAGCTGACAATTTTCATGAATATTCAACCGGCTCAAGATCCAATACCTGGTGAAGATGATGCAGTAAATGTTGATTATAATCTGCCGCCAGCCATTCAATGGTATGCTTTTCTTTTGTTACACAGGTTCTTTGTTCGGAACCAGCAGGAATATTTTTCAGTACAATACAAATATGTTTGTTGATCAATACCCATAGTTGAACCAGGTCACTTAATAAATATTTTTGATAACCTGCAGCAGTAACCCAAAAATCCTGTGCATATACAATTTGCGGATCATCCTCATATTGGGCCACTACAAAACGACGGATATTGTTTTGGGCGGAATCGATCAAATGGCCCAGCATTTCTTTTTTACTCCATTTACCAGGTAATGGTTTTAAAGAGAACATCTCTTCATTTAATTTTTCAAGCCGGGGAGCATATTCCTGGATAATGCTCTGCAGGTGACTGATTATTTGTTCCATTCATTCACTTTTACTGTTTGTAAATTTTACCATCCTTCATCACAAATACTACTTTACCCATTACCAAAATATCTTTCAACGGATCTCCATCCACAGCAATAATATCAGCTAATTTATCCTTTTCAATCGTTCCCAAAATGTTCTCAACCCCCAGCAAGGAAGCAGCACTGATGGTAGCGGCCTTTATTGCCTCCATTGCCGGCATACCAGCTTCTGTCATGTATTGAAACTCTAAATAATTCTTTCCATGCATGTACACGCCTGCATCGGTTCCAAAAGCAATCTTTACTCCGGCTTTATAAGCCCTTGCGAATGCAGCCTGGATCTTTGGGCCTGTTGCTAATGCCTTTGGTGTTACAATATCAGAGTAGTACCCTGCAATTTTTGCAGAATCAGCGGTTGATTTACCGGCAATAATTGTAGGTACCAGCCAGGTACCATATTTTTTAAACAGCTCAATGCACTCGTCATCCATAAAAGTACCATGCTCAATAGAGGTAACACCTGCCCTTATTGCTCTTTTCATTCCTTCTGCACCATGGGCATGGGCAGCCACTTTAAAACTATAGTCGTTTGCCGTTTCAACTATAGCCTTCAATTCTTCCTCCGTAAACTGTGCTCCACTGCCATCTTTTGCCTGGCTGAGCACACCACCTGTTGCTGTAATTTTTATCAGGTCTGCTCCATCTTTATAACGTTGTCTTACTGCTTTCCTGCAATCATCTGCCCCATTTACCACACCGTCAATGGGGCCTGGGTCACCACTGAATTCCCTTTTCAATCCGTTGGTAGGGTCGGCATGTCCGCCTGTTGTGGCAATTGATTTTCCTGCTGTGTAGATCCTGGGGCCAACCGTAGTACCAGTATTGATGGCGTTACGGATGGAAATATTTACACCACTGCCTCCCAAATCCCTGAGCGTGGTAAAACCCGCCATCAACGAAGTATAAGCATAGTTTACCGATAAGAAAGCAATATCTTGTGGCTGTCGTAAAAATCTATCTGATGAAGCCCCTCCTTTTGTCTGGGTTTCAATATGCACATGCATATCCATCAGGCCGGGCATTACTGTTTTTGTTTTAAGGTCAATCAATTTATCTGTGGCACCGGGTGTTACAAACCCATCTTTCACTTCCATAATTTTATTACCTTCCACGATGATGGTTTTATTCGCCAGCATATTATTACCAGCTGCATCTATCAGTTTTCCGCAATGGATATAAGTCTTCTGTGCCATCAGTACAAAAGGCATCATCATCAGCAGCAGCAACCGGGAAATTTTCATAACAATCATTTAAGCTAAGTTAACCACAGCCAAACAATAATTGCCTTATTGCAGATTAATTTATTTGCGTATTGATGAAATAGCTGCTTACAGGCGGATTTATTTTCTAACTTTATGTGCTATCCCGTTTTTAATATCACCACAACGATGAAACAACTTTCCACAAGGCTGCTCATTACCGTTTTTTTTATGATTGCTTTTTCGGTGATTGGCTTTTTTGTGGTGGTAACCTACAAAAACGTTCAGCAAATACAACTTCAAAACAGGCAAACCAATATTTCACTTCAATTTTTACTGATCACCGAAAAACTGCTTGATGATATCCAGGACCTTGCCACCTCACAGCGTGGTTATGTTTTCACTTCAAGAGAAAATTACAATCAGTCGCATAAAAAAGCAGTCGAAAACCTTAAAGATGATGCCAATTCTCTGGAAGCGATGATCCAGGCAAGCCCTGCCAGGAAAAAAGAAATCAATACGATTGTTACATTGGTAAAGGAAAGAGTAGACGATTCAAAGCACACATTAATGCTGTACGATTCTTCGGGTTTATATGCAGTATTGGATGATATTAAAACAGGCACATCAAAAAGGATCAGCGACAGCCTGAGGCTTACCATTAAGCAACTGGCGATTGAAGACCACAATATCATCAGCAATACCAATAAGTATCTTGAATTAACAGCGCAGAAAACAAGCTATCGGTTTTTCACACTCTCCTTTATTTTCATTGCGATATTGACCGGTTTTTTACTGCTTATCTATTTTGATTTTAAGAAAAAGGAAAAAGTAACTGCCCAATTGCACTACCAGGCATCACTGATCGATACTATACCTGATGCGATTTTTACAACTGATAAAAATTTCATTGTAAAAAGCTGGAATAAATATGCTGCTGAACTTTATGGAATTCCTGAGAAGGAAGCAGTAAACCTTTCACTAAGTGAACTCTTTTCCATTCACAACAATAAGGAAACAAGCGCCGAAAGCCTTTCTATATTAAACAAAACCGGTTCTTATAAAGACGAATACCAGGTAAGCAAAAGAAACAATGAAGCAATTTTTGTACTGGCCTCCGTAAACACCATTGTAAACAGTACTGGTGTAATTACCGGCTATGTGGCAGTACACCGGGATATTACTGAACGAAAAAAGCTGGAAGACCGGCAAAAGGAATTCAGCCTGGAGCTTTCAAAAGAAGTGAATTTAAAAACGGCAGAAACAACCAATATCCTGGAACGCATTACTGATGGCTTTCTGGCGCTGGACAGTAATTTCACTTTCAAATTTGTAAATAAAAAGCCGGGGAAATTTTAGGTCATTCCCCCGAACAGATGACCGGTAAGAATATTTTTACCGATTTCCCAAACACGGCAAGCCAGTCATTTAATGAAGCCTGTTCTTTGTCATTCAAAAACCAGCAGTACGTTTTCCTGGAAAATCATTATGCTCCTTTGAACACCTGGCTTGAAAACGATATCTATCCATCACCGGATGGCCTTTCTATTTTCTTTAAAGATGTTACGTTTAAAAAAAATGCAGAAACTGCTCTCAAAGAAAGTGAGGAGCGTTACCGGCACCTGATTGAATACATTCATGCCGGCGTGGTAGTACACCGGCCAGACAGCAGCATTTTACTGTATAACCAGGAAGCCTCGAGGTTGCTGGGCCTTAAAGAAAAAATTGACAAAAAAATTCCTGAAATGGAGTGGCAATTTATTTCTGGAGATGGGAAAAAACTTCAGGCAGATAATTACCCTGTAATGCAGGTAATTAAAACAGGGCTACCGTTGAATAATTATTTAGCAGGGATTGAAAACCCGGAAACACACAGCAGGTTTTGGGTGCTGGTAAATGCATTTCCGGAATTTGACGAAGCCATGAAATTAAAACAGGTAGTAGTAACTTTTGTAGATATCACCGACCGGAAAAAAGCGGAAGAAGAGCTGAAACGAAGTGAGGATAACCTGAACATGGCGCAAAACATTGCCAAAACAGGCAGTTGGGAATTTAACCTTTTGACCAACGAATTGAAATGGTCGAAAGAATTGTACCGGATATTTGAATTTGAAGATATCCCTTCTCACAAATTATATGAAGAATACCGGCAAAAATTTCATCCTGAAGACCTGGGTAAATTAGATGCAATGATGCAGCAGGCAATGGAAAACAAAAAAGGGTACAGCTACCAACACCGCATCATTGCCAGGAACGGAACGATCAAACACATACTGGGCATTGGAGAAATTATCCTGAATGAAAATGGGAGCCTTGTTGGTCTTAAAGGCACAGGGCAGGATATTACAGACATCATTAAAACTGAAGAAAAACTACAGAGTTCTTTCAAACAAATTAAACAACTGGTTACCCACCTGCAGGATGTAAGGGAGCAGGAAAGAACCAATATGGCAAGAGAAATTCATGATGAATTGGGGCAACAGTTGACGGGGTTAAAAATGTATATCTCCTGGCTTAACAAAAAAGTAATTACCCAGGAAACTGATATAAAAGAGAAATTTAACGCAGCCATTGAACTGATAGAGGACACTATCAAATCTGTAAGGAAAATTTCGATGGATCTGCGGCCAAGTATGCTGGATGACCTTGGGTTACTGGCTGCACTGGAATGGCAAAGCAATGAATTTGAAAAAAGGTCGGGTATTGATACAGAGTTTATTAACCAAACCGCTAACGTGGAGATCCCTGCACGATTGAAAACAGGGCTTTTCAGGATATACCAGGAATCGCTTACCAATGTTGCCAGGCATGCGGATGCAAAAAAAATTGTTTCTTCGCTGAAATTTGAGAACAATAACCTGGTGCTTACCATAACTGATGATGGCAAAGGATTTACCTTTAAAAATATCGAAAGCAAAAAAACACTTGGCTTATTTGGAATGAAAGAAAGAACACTTGAAATGGGAGGTAAGTACGAGATAAAAAGTGAGCCAGGTGTTGGCACAACTGTTTATGTAATTATTCCTTTAACGATATGATCCTATTTAAAAATTCAATATAAAAACCATGATAAGGATATTAATTGCAGACGATCATATTGTAGTGAGAAAAGGCCTGAGGCAGATACTGGCAGAAGAATTTACAGATGCTTATATTGTAGATGTACCTGATGCGGAGGAACTGATCACAAAAGTGATCAGGGAAAAATGGGATGTGGTAATATCGGATCTTACCATGCCGGGTAAAAGTGGGCTGGACGCTTTGCAGTACATCAAACAAAATTTACCTGCACTGCCGGTACTCATATTGAGCATTCACCCGGAGGAGCAATATGCCATCAGGGTTTTAAAAGCAGGTGCTGCCGGCTACCTGAGTAAAGACACCGCTCCCGATGAACTGGTGAACGCTGTTAAAAGAGTGCTGCAGGGCAAAAAGTATATCACCCTTTCCATAGCAGAAAAGATTGCTGATACTTTTGACCAGGACAATGAAAAGAAATTGCATGAAATACTCAGTGACCGGGAGTTCAATGTTTTTAAAATGATTGCTGCCGGCAAGGCTGTTTCAGAAATTGCAGAAAGCCTGTCTTTAAGCGTAACCACAGTAAGTACTTACAGAGCAAGAATTATGACAAAAATGAACATGAAAACCAATGCCAACCTCACTTTATACGCCATTGAAAATAATCTGCTCTAAAACAATAAGTTCCTATTAATTTGTTTCAAGCAAATAAACAGCACAGAGCGTAGTACAAACAACTACAGCTATGTAGTACATACTCTACTCCAGATTGATTCCCAGTACTATTTGATATTAATTTATTATGAAGCACCTTTGCCCAGCCCGCTTTAAATTACAATTGATTCGAAAAACCTGATTTATTGGGAAGTCCTCACGGATTTTACACTATCGCCAACTTATCCTGGCAGATAGAAATAATAATTAAAAGGCGTTTACCGCCTGAGTTATAACCGCAAGACCTTGATGTTAAGCATTATAGTAAGGAGCAATCCAATGCTATAGCTGCTTTTTTATTTTAGCGTAGTATTATTCCAGTACTTGTTTAATAGCAGTTGCTTTTAAAAGGCATTCTTCATATTCAGCTTCAGCATTACTGTTAAACGTAATCGCCCCACCAGTCTGGTAAGAAAGGTACCGGGTTCCGGCATTATAGAGAACACTCCTGATCACCACATTAAAATCAAAATTACCATTAGGCTTTATATAACCAATGGCGCCAGAAAATAAACCACGCTTTGTTTGTTCATACTGTTCAATTAATTCCATTACTCTTTTTTTGGGCGCTCCAGTCATTGATCCCATGGGAAAAGTTGCTTTTATAATATCCACCCAGTGAAGATCATCTGCCACCTGACCACTTATGGTACTTATCATTTGGTGTACCTGGGGAAAACTATATATCCCAAACAACTCATCCACCTTAACCGACCCCTGCGTACAGATCCTGCTCAGGTCGTTCCTCACAAGGTCAACCACCATTACATTCTCACTTCTCTCTTTTTCACTTTGAACTAATTCTTCCCTGTTACTGTTATCCAACTGCTGATCATTCAAATTCCGTTGGGCGGTTCCCTTAATGGGTTGTGAAATAATTTGATTGCCCGTTCTTTTGATGTATCGTTCCGGGCTTGCACAGATGCAATATTTATCATTGAATTTATAAAGGGCAGCAAATGGATTGGGAGAGATGACAGAAAGTTTTGAATAAACTGCTACAGGATCTATGGTAACAGCTTCAGCGAAAAACTCCTGGCAGAAATTGATTTCATAACAGTCTCCTCTGAGGATATGAGACTGTATTTTTTTGATGGTATCCATATATTGCTGCTTTGCAATCCGGTTATTAACCGGAACAATATGAGACACTGTTTGATTGATAAATGATGAGCAGGCGCTGATCTCCTGGAAAACAAGCGCTGCATCTTGCCCGGTGGTTACAACCAGCTCATCCCTGGTTAACTGCAGTACTATCTCCGGTTCAAAAAAATGCAGGTCAGGGAAATTAATACCATCAATATTACCAGACTGGAGTTGTTCGGTTTCATTCTTTAGATCATAGCACAAATGGCCAAAGAGCCAGCTGCCTTTATTGCTAATACTGAATGCCTTTAAAGCGGTAAATGCATTGCCTGCGTTGGCAACAATATTTTTTTTTGCCCCTACAGCAAGCAGGCATTCAAAAACAGGCGACTCAAAATGGTATTGCTGATTATCCAGTAAACAAAAAATGTTGAACCGGTTCGCCCAATTCAACATTTTTATTTTAAAGTCATTAAACTTACTTACTGGAAATGTTGCAGATTTTTTCACTATACTAATCCTTCCCGGCTATTCTTTGTATAAGCCGTTTTAAAAATCATCATCTTCATCATCAAAGCCACTACCAGCATCATCAAATCCAAGATCCTTAAAGTCATCATCTAACTTAAAGTCATCCTCTTCCTCTTTAGCTGGCTTTTTACCTGCAGGCTTTTTTACTTTTGATTTTGGCAAATCAAATTCATCAAAATCAGGATCCCAGTCATCGTCTTCTTCAGTCTTTTCCCAATCATCCTCTACCTCAACATCATCATCGTCGTCATCATCACTGCCCTTCTTTGAAGAAGCCTTTGCTTTCTTTGCAGGCTTTACATCCTCTTCAATATCGTCATCATCCTCCTCTAAATCCTTTTTGGGTTTGGAAGATACTTTTGCAGTTGATTTCTTTACTTCACCATCTGCTTTAGGAGTTGTTGTTTTTCCTTTGGTTGGTTTTGCAGCCATAAAAAAAATTATATTGTAAAATTTCTTAGAGATTTTTAATTAGCCAAATAATTCCTGATCTTTTTTTGCGAACCGGCTATTCTGCCACCACAATTTGATCTCTGCCCGGACCATTACTGATATATTTAACAGGAACCTGTAAAAATTCATTGATATAATTAACGTATTCCTTCATTTTGACAGGGAGGTTTTCATAGCTGCTGATGGATGCTATACTGGTTTTCCAGCCTTCAAAACTTTTATATACAGGGTCAATCTGAAGCTTGTTCATCTGGAAAGGGACTTCTGTTGTTTCTGATCCATTGATCTTATAAGCATTACACACTTTCAGTTCCGGTATTTCATCCAGTATATCTGTTTTGGTCATAATGATCTGAGTAACGCCATTTACCATACAAGCCATTCTCAATGCGATCAGGTCTATCCATCCACAACGCCTTGGTCTGCCGGTGGTGGCCCCAAATTCACTACCAGTTGTTCTCAGTAGTTCACCCATTTCATCATTCAGCTCAGTTGGAAAAGGACCACTACCCACTCTTGTACAATAGGCTTTTGAAACACCCAGCACTTCTTTAATTTTTTGTGGGGCTATGCCTAAGCCGGTGCAAACTCCTGCAGAAATGGTATTGCTGCTGGTAACAAATGGGAAGGTACCAAAATCAACATCCAGCATACTTCCCTGTGCACCTTCAGCCAGTACTTTTTTCCCCTGTTGAATTTTATCATTGATAAAATATTCGCCGTTTACTATTTTGAAACTCCGCAGTTCTTCAATGGCTTCAAAAAACTCGTCTTCCCAATTACTGATGTCTTCCTGGAAATTATAATTATCCAGCAAACGCTGGTGCTTAAGTCTGAGTTTGATATATTGAGAAGTAAAACTTTTCTCCAGCAGATCTCCAACCCTCAGACCATTACGGCCTGTTTTATCCATATAAGCCGGGCCAATACCTTTTAAAGTAGAGCCGATCTTATCATTTCCTTTTGCCAATTCACTGGCTTTATCCAGCGCCCGGTGAGTAGGTAAGATCAAATGGGTGCGTTCGCTTATATAAAGATTCTTTTTATAATCCACCCCCATTGCCGCCACTTTCTCACATTCTTTTTTCAGGGTAACTGCATCCAGTACAACACCGTTTCCAATCAAATTGATTTTATCGGCATGAAAAATTCCACTTGGAATCTGGTGAAGCACTACTTTTTGACCGTTCACGTATAAGGTATGTCCTGCATTTGGCCCCCCTTGAAAACGGGCAACCACATCATAACCGGGTGCAAAATAATCCACAATTTTTCCTTTCCCCTCATCTCCCCACTGCAGACCTAAAATAACATCTACCATCTTGCTTAATATGTTGTTTTATATTTGAATGCCTTCATTTATTCCGGCGTAAAAATATACTGAAATGATACAACCACCTAAAATGAAACGGGCTTCTTTCAAAATAGTTTTTTGACTGAGAAATAATAAACAGTTTTTAAATATTTTTTATTGAATGAATTTGCTGTAAACAAGTGAAGACGGTTCCGGTAAAACCCAGTAAAACCATTACCGCAAATGAGCGGTTGCCCTTACTCGAATTAGATCTGGCTGTATTATTTAAGGTATTCAAAAAAAAAAATTAAGTGAAGCTAATTATTATTACCTGATTGAAAATCAGTCAATTAAAAATAATCATTGTGTCAACAAAACACTTATTTTACTAATAAACAATAGAAAATAATCATAAAAATCCTTGCTTGCTAAATATTAACCCCCTATCTTCGTTTCGGTTTTTCATAGGATATTGGATTTTAAAGCGGGACTAGATTTCTATCTTGGTCCCTTTTTTTTTTTTTGAAGAACTTTCCAAAAATGCTTTTTAGTTAAACATGATCCACGAGTTTACCTTCTTTGTTTAAAAATATCTTTTTCTCGGCTTGTAAATAATCCAGCACCTTCCAAAATTTTTCTTTCTGTGTTTTAGTCAACTGTAGCAAGAGGTCATTGATAGTAACAGCACCCGCTTTAACTGTTATTAAAATACTGGCTGAAATGTCCTCAAATTCTTTGTTGCTTACAGCAATGCTTTGCTGGTTAATACAGTTATCACAAATGCGGCAGTTATTTGCAATGCTGCCACTAAAGTAATCTGCTATCTGCATGCTTCTGCACTGACTGGTGCTTTGGGTATATTTTACCATTGCATTCACCCGTTGCACAAACAGCCGCTTTCTTTCCAGGTACTGGTTGAGATTTATAATTACACTGTCTGCATACATCCTGTTTTGTAATAAAATCATTTGAGGCTTCTCCTTCTGGGGGAGATACGACACAATTCCATTCTGCATTAATTGCTGCAATTGCTGCAGAACCATTTCCCTGCTTTGCCGGGTAAACTTTGCCAGTTGGGCTTCATTGATATTGGCAGGAAAATCAAACACTCCTTCATAAGAACGTAACAGGGCTTTGGCCAACTGATCCAATAATGGTTGCTGTTGTTCCAGATCATTTAACTCCTCTCTTCCACAGGTAAATACCAGCGTGGATGGTTTAAAAAATGAATCACTAAAAATGAAAATGGCTTCCTGCTCCAATGCTTTTATTGCATAAGTGGCGGTAAGGATATCTATCTTAAAAGAAGAAGCAAATACGCCCAGGTCAAAATCGTAACTAACCCCTTCGCCGCCGCCGGCCGGTATTTGCAGGTAATTCATTACATCAGTATACACTTGCTTAATGATTTCTTTACCGGGAAAGCGGATGGATGTTTGTCCCTGAAGCACCTCCAGCTCTTTTCGATTAAACAGCAACACCGCATAGGCCCTTTTGCCATCCCTGCCTGCCCGGCCTGCCTCCTGGTAGTAATTCTCCAGGCAATCGGGCACATCATAATGCACGACTACCCTTACATCCGGTTTATCAATGCCCATACCAAAAGCATTGGTACAGGCCATCACTCTTACTTTATTATTTATCCAGTCTTCCTGTTTTCTGTTTCTTTCTTCATTACTTATCCCGGCATGATAAAAATCAGCGCTGATCTTATTCAATCTTAACAGGTCAGCTACCTCTTTTGTATGCTTTCTGCTTTTGCAATACACAATGGCAGTACCCTTTACATTTTGTAAAATTTCCAGGAGCTTATTTTGTTTGGATGGCACATCAAATGCACTGTAAGAGAGATTGGGTCTTTCAAAAGATTGCTGAAAACGTTGCTGGTTTTTCCCAAAGGCCAGCTTTTCACAAATATCATCCTGCACATTTTTTGTTGCAGAAGCTGTTAATGCCAACACCGGTACATCCGGTAAATACGCTCTCAGGTTGGCAATGCGCAAGTAAGGTGGCCTGAAATCGTAACCCCACTGGGAAACGCAATGTGCCTCATCAACCGCAATAAGGCTTATGTTCATAGCAGGTAAATATTCAAGAAACAATTTCGTTTCTAATCTTTCTGGTGAAACGTAGAGGAATTTATAATTACCGTGAATGGCATTTTGAAGTGTTTTCTTTGTTTCGGTAAAAGTCATACCGGAATAAACAGACAACGCAGGAATACCTTTCCGCTTCAGGTTTTCCAACTGGTCCTTCATCAAAGCTATGAGCGGACTGATGACAAGACAAATTCCATCTTTGGCAAGTGCAGGTACCTGGAAACAGATGGACTTACCGCCACCTGTTGGTAATAACGCCAGCGTATCTTTTCCATCCTTTACTGCATTGATGATATCCTCCTGTAAAGGCCGGAAGGCATCATAGCCCCAGTATTGTTTTAAGATTTGCTGTATTGTCAACGTATAAAAATGCTCCCCAAATTAAATCACTTTCCTATAATTTAACCGGATAGAATTTATTGCCAGCACCACATCGCTGAAACCCATTGCCAGCGCTGCCAAACCGGGTTGTAATAAACCAATGGCAGCAATGGGAATGGCCACTACATTGTAAATAAACGCCCAGAAAAGATTTTGTTTGATGGTGCTGAAAGTATGTTTACCTAACCCAAGTGCCAATGGTAAATGCTGAATGCCTTTATTCATCAACACCACCTGTGCAGTTTGTACAGCCAACTGTGTTGCATCACTTAATGAAATACCGATGGTTGCTTTTGCCAGTGCAGGGGCATCATTAATACCATCACCCACCATGGCAACGGGAGCAACAGCGTTTAACTGACCGATGATTGTTAATTTTTCATCAGGTGACTTTTCTGCGTAAACATCATCAATGCCCAACTGTGCCGCTACTTTGTTTGTTCTTTCTAAACTATCGCCGCTAAGCAAAACCGTCTTAATTTTTTTACTGTGCAGGTAATTGATCACTGCAGCAGCTTCTGTCCGTATCTCATCATCCATGTCAAACCAGCCGATCAATTCATCATTCTTCAATAAGTAAGCTGCATGTGTATTATCAACTGATTGCTTTATGGCTATTTTATGAGAACCCAATTGATATTTGTTTCCATCTGTATCTTCTGCAACAACACCAAGCCCTTTTATCTCCTCCACTTTTTTCCAGTTGATGGCCTGGTTGGTTTTCCATTCGCTGATGATTGTTTTTGCTATTGGGTGATTGGAATATTTTTCAAGTGAATAAACTAGCTTCTTAAATTCTTCTTCACTAATGCTGCTTTCAAATTTGGAGATCGTGAGATTGCCTTTTGTCAATGTGCCGGTTTTATCAAACACAACTGTGCTGATATTTTTAAACAACTCCAGGCTTTTTGCATTTCGGAAAAGGATACCGCTTTTGGCAGCCCTGCCTAGTCCTACCGCAATGGCAGCAGGTGTTGCCAATCCCATTGCACAGGGGCAACTGATGACGAGAACAGCAATACTTCTCATTAGCGAACCGGTTGCTGCAATATCAAAAACAAAATAATTGAATAAGAAGGCAAGCAATGATATCCCGATGACCAACGGTACAAATACTGCACTTATCTTATCCGCCAATTGCTGTATGGGGGCTTTTCTGACTGTGCCTGTTTTACAAGGTTAATAATATTACTCAGTACGGTATCTTTTCCTGTTGCAGTTACCTGTGCTTTTACAGTTCCGTCGGTTAGCAGGCTGCCGCCTGTCAAGGCATCTTTTTTTTGTTTGGATATGGGTTTGCTTTCGCCGGTGATCAAAGCTTCGTTCACATGAGCATCACCCCATAATATTTTGCAATCGGCCGGAACCTGTTCTCCTGTTTTGATAAGGATTAAATCACCGACACGGAGTTGATCGGCGGCAACAGGAAATATATTCTCTTTGTGTTCATCATCAAAAGCAATCATATTCGCCATCACTTTTTGCTGCTTTGATAATTTATTGAGTTCTTTTTGGGTGGCAACCACTGATTGGTGTTCTACCCACTCTCCTAAAAAAACAAGTGTGATAATGGTGGCAGTTGTTTCATAAAAAACATAATCCATGCCCAGGTTACCGACTGTACCTATCAAACTGTAAACAAATGCAGCAGTAGCACCCAGCGCTATCAGTACATTCATATTAGGCACACCGCCACGAAGGCTTTTTACTGCACTTACGCCAAAATAACCCATTCCCACTATGTAAACAGGAATACAAATTACCAGTTGTATCCATGGATTCATTAAGAAATGGATATGCCAGGGCAACATGTGCAGCATTAATACCAATGTGAAAGGAAGGCAGAAAAGAAAACGCTGAAAGTGATTTTTGAATACATTTTGAATGTTGAATGTTGAATGTTGAGTGGTGCTTACCAGTAGCCCGTCATTCACTACTTTGTATCCCAGATCCCCTATCCCTTTGGCAATTGCATCCTTATTAGCCGTTTCAATCATCTCAAAACTAACATCGCCGCCAATAAAATTTACTTTTACATCCTTCAATCCTTCTTTGTTAAGGTATTTGGTGATGGTGAGGGCGCAATTGGTACAATCCATTCCTTCTACTTTCCACTCTACTTTTTCCATATTGCAAAATTATTCAGGACTATTGTGATTGAATTGCTAATGCAGGAAAATATCTTTGCAACATGGATTTAAATTTTTCGCTAAATGAGATCAGCAAAGCAGCCAACCAGCTTTTATCATTGACAGATAAGAACAGGGTAATTGCCTTTCATGGTGAAATGGGTGCCGGCAAAACCACGATTATTCATGCGCTTTGTAAAGTGCTGGGTGTAAAAGACGCCATCAGCAGCCCTACTTTCTCTATCATCAATCAATATCAAACTGAAAAAGCAGCAACCATTTACCATATTGACTTATACAGGCTGAAAGATGAAGAAGAAGCAATACAGACTGGTGTAGAAGACTGTTTATATTCCGGCAGCTGGTGCTTTGTGGAGTGGCCTGAAAAGGCAGCAGCTATTTTTCCCGAAACTACTTTGCATGTGTACATCACCCCTTTGAATAATCATACCCGAAAGCTCACAATAAATTTGTAAATTGTAGGCAGCTTGATCGTGAGTGAATCTATCAATCCTTTAATTTTTTATGGCTACATCAAAACCGTTTGTTTCACCATCTTTTAGTTATGAAACGCTGGAAGAAACATTGGATGTGAAACCCAAGGGTACCGAGTTGTTCATCGGCATACCGAAAGAAACTTCTTTTAGTGAGAACAGGATAGCCCTTACCCCGGAAGCAGTGAGCGTAATGATCGCCAATGGTCACCAGGTGATCATGGAAACAAAAGCCGGCGAAGGCGCCAGCTATACCGATAAAGATTACAGTGAGGCAGGTGCCAAAATTGCTTTTGACAAAAAACAGGTGTACGAATGTGATATACTGGTAAAAAGCGCCCCGGTAAGTGAGGAGGAATGTGAGTTGCTGAAGCCCGGGCAATATATCATTTCCCCGATACACTTAGCCGTTATGAAGAAAGACATCCTTCAGAAAATGATGGATAAAAAAATAACAGCGCTGAGTTTTGAAAACCTGAAAGATGACAGTGGCCACAACCCGATTGTTAGAAGCATGAGTGAAATTGCCGGCAGCGCTGTAATGCTGATTGCCGGGCAGCATTTAAGCAATGCCAATAATGGCAAAGGTGTGCTGGTTGGCGGTATCAGTGGTATTCCGCCAACAAAAGTTATTATTATTGGAGCAGGTATTGTGGGTGAATATGCAGCAAGAACAGCGCTGGCAATGGGTGCCAGTGTAAAAATATTTGATAACAGCATTTACAGGTTGAAGCGTTTGCAAAATAATATTGGTGGCCGCCTGTGGACCTCCGTTATTGAGCCGAAAATTCTGGCGAAACAATTAAAGACATGTGATGTAGCTGTGGGTGCATTGAGCAGTACGGGAGGAAGAACTCCGATTGTAGTAACAGAAAGCATGGTAAGCAATATGCGGCCCGGAACGGTGATCGTTGATGTAAGCATTGACCGCGGCGGCTGCTTTGAAACCAGTGAAGTAACGACGCATGAAAAACCTACTTTTAAAAAATATGATGTAATACATTATTGTGTACCCAATATTCCCAGCGGCTTTGCCCGTACTGCTTCACAGGCTATCAGCAATGTATTGATGCCTTTATTGCTGGAGACAGCTGATGAAGGTGGCATTGATCATATTGTTTGGCACAAGATCAATATACGAAGCGGTATTTATTTATTTAAGGGAAGCCTTACCAATTTTTATTTGAGTGAAAGATTTGATCTGAAATTTACCGATCTGAATTTGCTGATTGCAAGCAGAAGGTAAAGTGATGGCTGATGTAAGATATATGATGGCTGATTTACGAAAGAGCCTTCTTCTAAATCATACATCAGAAATCGCACATCATACATTTATTTGTAGTCCCCGATCGCAATCACTTCATCGCAAAACTCATATTCCTGTTTGTCATTACTGCTGATGATGACCAATTTGCTGGCAGTATGATTGTTGATTAATTGATGATAGAGTGCAGTTCCCTCTGCATCCAAATTGGTGGTAGGTTCATCTAATAATAAAATGGGTGTATTGCTGAAGAATGCCTGTGCCAGTTTCAACCGTTGCTTCATACCACTGCTGAAGTAACGGATCTGCCTGTCGGCTGCTTTTGTAAGATTGACGATCTGCAGTGCTTCGCTTTTGGAAATGGTAAGCGGCTTGAACTGAGTATGAAAATCCAGCATTTCATTGGCTGTCATTTCTTCGATGAGTTCCAGATAGGGTGCGGCGATGGAGATATATTGATAGATATCCTGATTGTCCGTTTCCTGTTGCCCGTTCTTTAGTAATACAGTTCCTTCATTAAATGTAAGCGAACCGGAAATAACCTGCAGCAATGTTGATTTACCGGAGCCATTTGAACCCGTGATGGCGTATTTTTTTGGCGCCTTAAATTCATAGTTCACCCCACGGAAAATCCACTCCCTGTTAAATCTTTTGCCGGTATTGGTGAGTGTGATTTGCATTTGCCCCTAATCCGTTAGCTAACGGAGCTTTTAGACCCTGCTAATTAAAAAGAAATACTGAATAATTAGCAGAGCGTTTGTTTAAAATGTTCAAGAACGATATTCGGTACAAGAGTGCGACGCCAATGAAGTTGAAAAGATAACAATCAGCCGGGTTCAAAAAGAAATGGTACTGATTGAGTTCAGGTTCTCCGTTAGCTAACGGAGACAGGGGCTTCTTACTCATCATCCATGCTGCCCTTAATAAACCTTTTGATGATCCCTCTTCCACTGTCACGGATAAAGGTTACGATCTCATCTCTTTCATCAGTTGCTGTAATTTCTTCTTCAATAAAATTAAGCGCCTGTGAAGTATTCATTCCCTTGTTGTAAATGATGCGGTAGATGTCGAGTATCTGGTTGATCCTGTCGAGTGAAAAACCCCTTCTTTTTAAACCAACTGAATTTACGCCGGCATAGCTCAATGGCGTACGGCCGGCTTTGATATAAGGCGGCACATCCTTGCTTACCAGTGAACCACCACTTACAAATGAATGCTGGCCTACCTGCACAAACTGGTGTATGGCACACATACCACCCAGTATGGCAAAATCACCCACTACCACATGCCCGGCCATTTGTGTGTTGTTGCTGAGGATACAATTATTACCAATGATACAATCATGAGCAATATGACTGTATGCCATCAGCAGGCAGTTACTGCCTACCTTGGTAGTCCACCTGTCCTTACTACCACGGTTTACTGTAACAAACTCACGGATGGTAGTATTATCGCCGATCTCTACAGTTGTTACTTCTCCTTCATATTTCAGGTCCTGCGGAATGGCTGCGATCACAGCACCGGGGAAAATGCGGCAGTTTTTACCGATTCTTGCACCTTCCATAATGGTAACATTACTGCCGATCCAGGTACCCTCGCCGATCTCCACATTCTGGTGGATCACACTGAATGGATCAACCTTTACATTGGTCGCCAGTTTGGCGTTGGGGTGTATGTATGTGTGTGGATGAATCATAAATTAATTGGGTGATTTGATAATTACCTTAATGTTAAAACAGTATTGTATTAATGAAAAAGCAAAATGGTTTAAAGAATTATCAAAATACCAAATTGACTTGACTAATTACGTTTTACCAATTGTGCTGTAAGATCTGCTTCAGTGCAAAGTTTATTGCCAACAAACACACTGCCCCTCATTACACAAATACCACGGCGGATTGGCTCAATCAGTTCCATCTTCAGTAACATCGTATCGCCGGGTACCACTTTCTGCTTGAATTTACAATTGTCAATTTTCAGGAAATAAGTATCGTACTGTCCTTCGGGCATGGCATTGATGCAAAGCAAACCACCGGTTTGTGCCAGCGCTTCTATCTGTAATACACCCGGCATAACGGGGTTGCCGGGAAAATGCCCCTGGAAATAAAATTCATTGAATGTTACATTCTTTATGCCTACAATATGCTTGTCTGTTAATTCGATGATTTTGTCCACCAGCAAAAAAGGATACCTGTGCGGCAGCGTTTTTTCTATCTGCTGCTGTGTAAATACCGGTGGTTGGTTAGGATCGTAAATAGGAATATCCTTGGTGTGTTTGTTTTTCTTAATGTATTGCTTGATCTTTTTTGCAAACTCAACATTGGTACTGTGCCCCGGCCTGTTGGCCATAATATGCCCTTTGATGGGATAGCCTACCAAGGCCAGATCACCAATCACATCGAGCAGTTTATGCCTTGCCGGTTCATTGGGAAAACGCAGCTCTAAATTATTGAGGTAACCTTCGCTCTTTACTTCAATTCTTTCTCTTCCAAAAGCTTTTGCCAGCCTTGCCATTTCCTGGTCTGTTACCGGTTTATCCACCACTACGATGGCATTATTGATATCGCCTCCTTTGATAAGATTATTATCAAGCAACGCTTCCAGTTCATGTAAAAAACAGAAGGTACGGCAGGGTGCAATCTCCGATTTAAACTCCTGCATGGTTTTAATGCTGGCGTGTTGCGTACCCAGCACCGGAGAGTTGAAATCAATAAGGGTGGTGATTTTATAATCAGTAGATGGCAACACCGTCATTTCCACCCGCTTAACATCATCATAAAAGGAAATATTGTTATCAATACTGTACCAGGTTTTAGTTGCATCCTGTTCCAGTACACCGGCTTCTTCAATGATCTCTACAAAAGGTTCGCTGCTGCCATCCATAATGGGTATTTCCGGGCCATTGATCTCAATCAGGCAATTATCGACCCCCATACCTACCAAAGCAGCCAATATGTGTTCTACCGTGCTCACTTTTACTTCACCCTGTTCAAGCGTTGTTCCCCTGGATGTATCAGTAACCAGGTCACAATCTGCTTTAATGATTGGCATACCTGCTATATCTATACGCTGAAACTGGAAGCCGAAGCCGGGATTGGCGGGCCTTAGTGTCATATCAACTTTTACACCTGTATGAAGACCGGTGCCTGATATGCTTATCACTGAATTTAAAGTATGTTGTTTATCTGGATTGAAGCTTGCGCCCATACATTAATTTTTTGGTCAAGATGAGCAAAGATATTTGAATTTTTTTTGTTGCCACGATTTACACAAATCTTCACGAATGATTTTGTTTTGAGAAGATTGACCACAGATTACACAGATATTCACAGATAAATTTGTAACCCGTTATTGCAACGGAACAATTAAACTTTTTGCATGAGTTCCTGTAACAGCTTTTCGAGTGCTTTTACCCTTTGTTCCAGTTCAGGTAAATTTCTTGCCAGGGCCTGGCTGCGGAGAGCGGCAGTATAATCAAAAGCCGGTGAACCAGTTACAGTAGTATTGGGAGTTTTGATAGATTTGCTTACGCCGCTTTGGGCGTTTATCTTGCTGCCATCGGCAATTTGAATATGGCCTACAATACCGGCCTGTCCGCCAATCATAACATTATTGCCAATTTTAGCACTGCCGCTGATACCTGCCTGTGCAGCAATAATCGCATTGTGCCCAATCTCAACATTGTGTGCAATCTGCAACAGGTTATCCAGTTTAGAACCGGCTTTGATAACAGTACTGCCCATAGTAGCCCTGTCAACAATGGTATTGGCACCGATCTCCACATCATCTTCTATTACCACATTGCCCATCTGTGGTATCTTTTTATAGCTGCCATCTGCCTGCGGCGCATACCCATAACCATCGCTGCCTATTACAGTGCCTGCATGGATGGCTACGTTTTTTCCTATGATCACATCATGATAGATGGTAACACCTGGATGAATGCTTGAATCATCGCCAATGATTGTATTGTCGCCAATGAAGGCATTGGGATAAATTTTCACGCCATTGCCAAGGATTACTTTCTTACCGATATAAGCGAAAGCTCCGATAAATACATTGTCGCCAATTTTTGCGGAGGCATCAATATAAACCGGCTGCTGTATACCTGTTAGTTGCTGGGATTGTAATTGCTGGTATTTTTCCAGCAGGGTGGCAAAGGCAACATAAGCATCAGGCACCCTTATCAAAGCAGCAGCTACAGGTTTTTTCAATTCCAGTGCATCATTCACAATAACAATGGAAGCGCTGGTGCTATAAAGATATTCTTCGTATTTAGGGTTGGATAAAAAAGCCAACTGGCCTGCAGCGGCTTCTTCAATTTTACCAAAAGAAGATACAGCAGTATCAGCACTGCCTTCCACATGCCCGTTGATCATCATCGCTATTTGTGCTGCTGTAAACTGCATAATGGTTTATTGGTTGATGGTTGATAGTTGAATGAAAACTACTATCAGCTATGAACGATGAACTATTCCCTCACATAACAAATGTAATATTTTTTAATCTTGCCGCTAAGATTGGCATTGATTAGTGCGTCATCCACTTCAGAAATGTCTTTTACACTGCCATCTTTAAACAGGATGTGGATTTTTTCCTCTTCAAAATCATAGGTCCTGCTACTGGCTTCGCCGGTAAAGACAACCCATTCTTCCTCCCCGTTACACAGGTTTAATTTTTTTTGGGCGGCCGCTTTCTTTTCATTCATCAATGTTTCATCAACAGGTGCCGGAAAATATTTTACTTTCAAAATGTCCCGGTTGATAATCCCTTTGCATAAAAAAGACAACACCGTATCAGGATGGGAACTCCATTCTTTTATAGCACCTAGCACATCATAATCATCCAGGCTGCAAAATTCCTCCAGGCTTACGGTTTCAATAGGTTCATTAATGAACTTATTCAATGGTGAATTGGTAAATGCTTTTATTTTCTTTGCCCTCCTGATAATCTGTTTCAGCATTTGCTCTGCACACAATACCGTTTTATGCAGGTATACCTGCCAGTACATCAATCGCCTGGCAACGATAAATTTTTCTATTGAATAAATGGCTTTTTCTTCCACCATTAACTCGCCGTTATAAACGGTGAGCATTTTAATAATGCGGTCGTAACCAATCACGCCTTCGCTTACCCCTGAAAAAAAACTATCTCTTGACAGGTAATCCATCCGGTCCACATCCAGTTGTCCGCTGATGAGCTGGTGAAGAAATTTTTTATGATAGTTGTTGGTAAAGATATCAATCGTAAGCTGGAGCTTTCCGCCAAACTGATTGTTCAGCTCTTTCATCAGCAGCAATGAAATTTCTTCATGCTGCATCCCTTCGATCAATACATTTTCCAGGGCATGGCTAAAGGGGCCGTGGCCAATATCATGCAGCAGAATAGCAATTTTGGCTGCCTGTTCTTCTTCCTTTGTAATGTCAATGCCCTTGCTTTTTAATTCACTCAGTGCATTGCACATTAAATGATAAGCACCCAGTGAATGATGCAGCCTTGTATGTACAGCTCCGGGATAAACCAAATGCGCCATGGCCATCTGGTGAATGCGGCGCAGGCGCTGGTAATAGGGATGAGCTATCAATTGTAAAATGAGTTCATCATCCACCGTAATAAAACCGTGTACCGGGTCGTTAATGATTTTTCTGATCGCCATTGTGTTGTTGAAAATACTTAATTCAAAAATAGCTGTACAAACTCATTGATTACTGTTGCTACATAGCGTATCCTACATTTCGTAAAATTCTATCGGCAGTTCATCGGGGTCGGCAATAAAAGTAAATTTTTTGCCTGTTGTTGCATCCATCCTTACCGGTTCTGGCATGATGTTTTTTTGTTGCAGTACCCTAACCGTTTCACTAATATTTTCCACTGCAAAGGCCAGGTGCCGCAAACCAGTTCCTTCCGGCCCTGACAATCTTTTGGGTGGATCAGGAAAAGAAAACAATTCAATCACATATTTTCCATTCAATGCCAGGTCCGCTTTAAAAGATTCCCGTTGTTCCCTGTAGGTTTCTTTTACGAGTTCCAATCCCAACACATCCATGTAAAATGCTTTTGATCTTTCATAATCAGAACAAATAACCGCAATATGATGGATGCCGCAGAGTTTGATCATAACCAGGAAGAAATAAGGTAACTTGTATATGTTAAAAGATACACAAAGCGAAATAAAGCAATTAATCACAGGGTTAAAAAATTAAATTTGTAATCTTGCGTAATCAATCATCAAAAAACTAAAACCAAACACAGCATATATTGATAAGACCTTTACTAAATAAAACAATCAATTATGAGTGTAGCAAAAATACTTTGGGTAGATGATGAGATCGATACGTTAAACTCTCAAATTCTTTTTCTCGAAAACAAAGGTTACGAAGTACAGACAAAGACCAACGGCTTTGATGCAGTGGAATATGTAAAAAGTAATATTGTGGACGTGGTACTGATGGATGAAAGTATGCCCGGCATCACTGGATTGCAGACACTGCAGCAGATCAAAGAGATCAACAGCAATCTTCCCGTAGTATTAATCACTAAAAATGAGGCAGAGAACATCATGGATGAAGCCATCGGCTCACAGATAAGTGATTATCTGATTAAACCCGTAAACCCCAACCAGGTATTGCTGAGTTTAAAAAAACTGATCGACAATAAAAGATTAGTAGCCGAAAAAACTACTTCTGCATATCAACAGGAGTTCAGGAGCCTGTTCATGGCACTCAACAGCAATCCCAATTACAATGAATGGATGGACCTTTATAAAAAACTGGTGTATTGGGAACTGGAAATGAAGAAAAGCGACAGCCCCGAAATGCAGGAAGTGTTCCAGGCACAAAAAGCAGAAGCCAATACAGAGTTCTTTAAATTCATTTCAAGAAACTACGCTTCCTGGATCAATCCTAAAAGCACTGAAGCACCCATCATGAGTCATAATATGATGAAGTTTAAAGTGCTGCCCCATGTACAAAAAGGCACGCCCTTATTTTTTGTACTCATCGACAACCTGCGCTTTGACCAGTGGAAAATGATACAACCCATTTTTGCAGAAAGCTTCCGCATACAGGAAGAAGAAACATTTTACGCCATTTTACCAACGGCCACGCAATATGCCCGTAATGCCATTTTCGCAGGTATGATGCCTGTAGACATCGAGAAACAATTTCCATCACAATGGAAAAATGATGACGAAGAGGGGGGAAAGAACCTGCATGAAGAAGAATTCTTCAGGGCACAATTAAAAAAGCTGGGTAAAAGCGACCTGAAATTTTCTTACACAAAAATCACCAATAACCATGATGGACAAAAACTGGTGGACAGCATACAGGACATGATGCACAATGACATCAACATCATCGTATACAATTTTGTAGATATGCTGAGCCATGCCCGTACCGAAATGGAAGTACTGAAAGAACTGGCAGGCGATGAAACCAGTTACCGGAGCATTACACAAAGCTGGTTTGAGCATTCACCACTACACCAGGCGTTGAAAAAAATTGCGGAAAAGCAGATCACGGTAATTGTTGGAACAGACCATGGCAGTGTAAGGGTAAAAACACCCGCCAAAGTAATTGGTGATAAACAAACTACTGCCAACCTGCGTTATAAACATGGGCGCAATTTGAATTATGAGGCAAGGGATGTGCTGGCTTTCCGTGATCCAAGAGAAGCTGGACTGCCGGTGCCTAATGTAAACTCAGCATTCATTTTTGCCAAGGAAGATATTTTCCTTTGTTATCCCAATAACTACAATCATTTTGTAAATTATTACCGCAATACTTTTCAGCATGGCGGGGTAAGTTTGGAAGAAATGATTGTACCGGTGATAAGGATGGTAAATAAGTAAGCGATTCGCCCCTCCGCCCCGTTAGCCAACAGGGGACTTTGGAGACTTAAACTTTAAAGCGTTTTTTATTTTAATTAAGCGTTAAAGGTTGTGATATGAGAACGGGCTTCTACTATTAATACGCTAAAGCTCCTTTAGGGGTCAGGCATTATTAATCCACAACTTGTGGAGAAAGTTATTTTGATAATCCTTGCTATTGAGAGAAGTTGCACCTGAATTGAAAACTGTAAAAAGTCCGTTTAGAGATTTTGGGTATGAAATACAATCAGCACACATTAGATAAAATAGAAAGGATAGCAGAAGAGAATGGCTATGTGATCCGTTATGAAAGGGGGACTTTTCAAAGCGGCTATTGCATCTTGCAGGCTAAGAAGGTAATTGTTATCAATAAATTCTTTCAAACAGAAGGCCGTATTAATACCCTCGTTGACCTGATTCCACAATTAGAGATCAACTTTGATGCCCTTACACATGAAAGCCAGAAGATGTATGACGAAGTGATGAGTGTAGTGAGTGAGAAATAAATTCATTCCCCCTTTTCTTTTTTATTGAAACCATCCGCCTTGTAAAGGAACTGTGCATCACACTAGCTTATTCCTTATTTTTACTTCCTTATTTCTCATTTCAAATGCAATGCCCTCCGCTAAAAATTACTTTTCTTGGTACTGGCACCAGCACTGGTGTTCCGATGGTGGCTTGCAGTTGTGGTGTATGCACTTCTCCAGATCCAAAAGACAGGCGCCTCCGGAGCAGCATACTGGTGCAAAGCAGCACTACCACTTTTGTAATTGATACTACACCGGATTTTCGTTACCAGATGCTGAGAGAAAATGTAAAACAACTCGATGCGGTATTGTTTACCCATCCGCATAAAGATCATATTGCAGGATTGGATGATGTAAAAGCCTTTTGTTTTTTTAATGGCAGAGCCATGGATGTGTATGCCAATGAATTAACAGAAAAAGCGTTGCGGAGAGAATTCATGTACATTTTTGAAGAAAATAAATATCCGGGCATTCCGGATATCAATCTCCACCAGATCAGCCTGGAGCCTTTTATGATTGGCGACATCCCTGTCATTCCATTTTAGTGTGGCATTTAAAAATGCCGGTGCTGGGTTTCCGTATGGGTAAGTTCACTTATATAACAGATGCCAACCGCATTGATGAAACTGAAAAGAAAAAAATAAAAGGCAGTGATGTGATGGTATTGAATGCACTGCGTCACAAAGAACACCTCTCTCATTTTTCATTGAGCGAAGCAGTTGCACAGGTAAAAGAGCTGGAAGTGCCGGCAGCATATTTTACTCATATCAGCCACCAGCTTGGCCTGTATGAAGCTGTAAGCAAGGAATTGCCGCCCGGCAACCAGCTTGCATACGATGGATTGCAGTTATTGATGAATTGATACAGTATATCAATAACAATTACTGTTTCAAAAAGAAAAACCCCATTTTTTTCTGCTGTTTTCCCCGGAATTTTCCAACCAATCAATGCTATTTTTATTATTCAGATTCTACAGACATCATTCAAATCAACCCCTGAAAACAATCAAATAAATTATTCGACCAGATAGTTATGCATACCGCTTTACAGCACGTGGTAATTGTTGTATTGAATCTTATTGTATGACGAAACAATTTTTCGCCGAGTACTTCCGCTTTAGTAAAAAAGAAAGAAACGGCACCATACTCCTGTTGCTGCTGATATTCATATTGATATTGGTGCCTTTCTTATTCCCTCTTTTCATCAAAGAAAAAACCTACAGACAGGATAGTTTTAAAAAAGAGATCGCCAGCCTTACAATCAGGCAAGCAGATACAACAAGAAAGTATTACCGAAAAAACGATGGCGATGACCAGCCAGCCTATTTTCAACCATCCGAAAAAAACTATGCTGCCAGGCAAATTTGGAAAGGCGAATTATTTTATTTTGATCCCAATACATTGGATGAAACAGGCTGGCAACAATTAGGGATCCCGGATAAAACAATTGGAACGATTAATAACTATCTATCCAAAGGCGGCAAGTTTCATAAACCCGAAGACATCCATAAGATATGGGGACTGAGCGATGAAGAAAAAAGGCGGTTGGAACCTTATATTAAAATTGAAAGTATTGCCAACAAAAATTCATACCCTGAAAAAAACTATAATAACGCTGCAACAGAAAAAACCAGTTATTCAATGCTGGCAATTGATGTAAATACATCCGACACTACTGCATTGATTGCATTACCAGGCATCGGCAGCAAACTTGCCCAGCGCATTATTACATTCCGGGACAAGCTGGGCGGTTTTTATAAAATTGAACAGGTAGGTGAAACATTTGGCCTTCCCGATTCAACATTCCAAAAAATAAAAAACAGGTTGTTGCTTGCCAATACAGCACTTAAACAGATCAATATCAACACAGCTACTTTAGACGAATTAAAATCGCATCCTTACCTGCGTTATGCCATTGCCAATGCCATTGTACAATACAGGGCACAGCATGGAAATTTCAATTCTATCAGCGACCTGAAAAAGATGGCGCTTGTAACAGATGAGCTATTTACAAAAGCGGCCCCATATTTAAAGATCAATTAACCACGTAATTGTACTAACGGATGTTAGCATTTGAAAATATGCTCTATATTGCATCCGAATCTCAGCTATATGAACTTTCAACAAAACGAATTGACGCAGCAGGTTGCTCAAACAGCCAAAGACTTTGCACATCAATACATCAAACCACATTTAATGGAGTGGGATGAAAGCCAGGAATTCCCTTTGCATATTTTCAAAGAACTCGGCAAACTGGGGATGATGGGTGTATTGGTGCCGGAAGAATATGGAGGCACAGGCTTGAGCTATTTTGAATACAATGTAATTATACAGGAGATCGCTAAAGTTTGCGGTTCCATCGGTTTGTCTGTTGCAGCACACAATTCGCTTTGCACCGGGCATATACTCACTTTCGGCAACGAAGAACAAAAGAAAAAATATTTGCCCCAATTGGCCACCTGCGAACACCTGGGTGCCTGGGGATTAACAGAGCCCAATACCGGCAGTGATGCAGGCAATATGAAAACAACAGCGGTACAGGAAGGTGATCACTGGATACTGAATGGAACCAAAAGCTGGATCACCCATGGTAAAAGCGGTGATGTGGCCGTAGTTATTTGCCGCACAGGTGAACCAAGAACAAAAGATAACTCTACCGCATTTATTGTTGAAAGAGGAACCCCTGGTTTTAGCGCCGGCAAAAAAGAAAACAAGCTTGGCATGAGGGCGAGTGAAACTGCAGAAATGATCTTTGATAATTGCCGCATACCTGACACCAACAGGATGGGCAAAGTAGGCGATGGTTTTAAGCAGGCGATGAAAGTACTCGATGGCGGAAGAATTTCCATTGCAGCGCTCAGCATTGGTATTGCCAAGGGCGCTTATGAAGCCTCCATTCAATATTCAAAAGAACGATACCAGTTTGATCAGCCGATTGGGAATTTCCAGGGCATTAGTTTTAAGCTGGCTGATATGGCCACGGAAATTGCTGCAGCTGACCTGCTGATCAACCAGGCATGCGACTTAAAAATAAAAGGCCTGCCCATGACAAAAGAAGCAGCCATGGCTAAATACTTTGCCAGTGAAGTAGCAGTAAAAGCAAGCACCGATGCGGTACAAATTTTCGGTGGCTATGGTTATACCAAAGATTTCCCGGTAGAAAAATTTTACCGTGATAGTAAGCTGTGTACCATTGGTGAAGGAACGAGTGAGATACAGAAACTGGTGATCAGCAGGGAAGTGCTGAGATAATGGATAATTGGCTACATGATAATTGATAATTTTAGTCTGGCAAGTTGCTGGACTTTTTTATGAAACTGATCTATGTATTTAGAGCACGTGCTTTAATTGAATGCCGTAATTTTTATCTAGAATCTACACCAGCCCTTTTGTATAAGCGATCCGCAACGCCTGCGCCTTGCTGTTTACATGTAGTTTCTGGTAAATATTGATACAATGCTTTTTCACCGTATTGGGACTGATGAATATTTTAGCACCGATCTCTTTGTACTCCAGTCCCTGGCTAAGGAGTTGTAAGATTTCTCTTTCCCTTTCGCTTAACTGAAAAATATTGGCATCGTTCTTTTCTGCTTCACCGGGTGCAACTGGCCTTTGAACGATCTGCAGAATTTTATATGCAATGCTGGGAGAAATGGGGCCTGCGCCGCTTTCCCAAAGATTCACCAGCATATCAATAATTACTTCACTGCTTTCTTCTTTCAATAAATAACCACAGGCGCCTGCCCTGATGGCACGGAAAATTTTATCATCATCGTCAAAAATGGTGAGCACTACAAATTTTACAGCGGGATACAAAGACGATGCAGTGGCAATTGCAGATACACCATCTACTTCAGGCATCTCCAGGTCCATCAGTACAATATGCGGCAGTTCCTCTTCCGGCAACAGTTTCATTTGCTGAAAAAAGTCTTCGCCATTTACCGCCTGGAATACCAGTTTAAAAAAATCATTACGGGATAGTTTGTCTGTAATAACTTTCCTGTTATTGATCTTGTCGTCTACTACAGCAATTTTTATCATACTAATTTTTTACAAACCTTGCTTTATTTACTCCGGCATCCAATACTCCACATGGATAGCTGCTATGGTTTTACCATTAATGAAACAACCGTTACGTCGCCGGGGTTCGATTCAATCAGATATTTAAAATCAGCTGCCATGGCTCTTTGCTTAATATTCTCCAATCCATAATGATCTGCTTTTGACTGAACCGCATTCAAATCAAAACCTTTCCCTTCATCCCTGATCGATATCGTCCATTCATTACTTTTAGTAGTGCTGCCCGCTGTAATAACAGCAGCGCCGGAATGTTTCACCGCATTGTTAACTGCTTCCTGTATCACCAAAACTATATTCAGGGCTTTGGTAGACGAGAGTATAAAATCGGGTGGCGCTTCCCCTTCAACCTTAAAAGTTATCGTTGTGTAATGCCGGCCCATCTGCTTCATAAAGTTAATGATCCGCAACCATAGGTCTGCTGCAGCAACATCGGTGGTTTTCATGGCCCACAATGTTTCCCTCAGGTTGTGCAGCATTTCTTTTGCTGTTTCTTTTATATCGGCCACCACAGTATTGGCAACGGTATGCTCATCCTGCAACAAGCTGCTGTTATGCAATATTGCATTGGCCTGCACACCAAGATTATCGTGCAGTTCGGCGGCAATACGCCTGCGTTCGTTTTCTTCAGCGTCTTTTACCGCAGCATCATGTTGCAGTTTTTTTTCCTGCAGCATGGCTGCAAGTCGTATTTGTTGCTGTTGCTGGTATTTTTTAAACCGATATGCAAAAAAAACAAGCAGCAAAGCAGCTAAAATGCTGCCGCCATATAAAAGCAGTTTCCGTTGAAACAATGCCAACTTTTGCTGCGCTATCAGTGTTTCTTTTTTTTGCACTTCATACTTCGTCTGTATCTCCGTTATTTTGTCGGCCGCATTCAACCGGTTACCTGAATCTGCAACTGCAATATATTGCTCCAGTGTATTGCTGTACTGCTGGTAATCACCGGAAGCTTTGTATGCACTTCCCGTTATTGTAATAAGTGAAATCACTTCACTGCCTTTGATGCCATTGCTATTTGCTACAGCAATCCCTTCCTTTGCAGTTTCAACAGCATTCTTATATTTTTTTTGATTGAGGTAAAAATCAGCCAGAGCTGC
The DNA here is from genome assembly GCA_016722465.1 of Chitinophagaceae bacterium. GTDB lineage: Bacteria > Bacteroidota > Bacteroidia > Chitinophagales > Chitinophagaceae > Ferruginibacter. Next base: position 953,133 of record JADKJC010000001.1, read on the forward strand.
AAGGTCATTGATAATATAAAGCGGGTCGCCAACTTTTTTTCTGACTTCGAGGCCCTCTTTAATGTCTTTTTCCCCTGCATCAAATTGGTGAGTAACCCCGTAAAAATTTCCCCTGATACTGAGCGCAGATGCCAGCACACCAAGATTTTCGTTTTGTCTCGACAGTTCAATTGTTTTGTTGATGGCAGTGAAAAAACTATCGCCGGTTTCTTTTGTGCGCTTGATATAATAGTCATTAAAATAATACAGCGCCAGGTTGGATAAAATATAGGCTGCTATCTCATTGTTTTCTGCTTTGTTCTTATCCTTAATAATCTGCAACCCCTGTAACCAGGCCTGTTTGGCTTCTGCAGGTTTTGCTACATTCAAATAAGTAGCACCAATAAAGTTGAGCGCAAATAATTGTGCGTTGGTATTGCCTTCTTTTTCCGATTCCCCCAGTAATTTCAATTGCAACTCAAGGGCTGCCGTTCTGTTATTCACCCGGTTGAGGGCATTTGCTTTGAGCAATTGTATTTTGTAATACAGCGCTGCATCTGATGTATGGATGTTTACAAAGGCTTTGTTGTTGTCGATCTTTTGTATAACACTGTCGGTTTTCCCCTTTGCAAGGTCACTGCTGATCAAACTGTATTCTGCCCATGCAAGGCTCCTGCTGTCATTTAACTGAAGCGCCAGTTTTTTTGCCCATTGTGCATAGAACAAAATGGTATCGCCATGCAATGAATTCCTGAGTTTTCCAATTGCCACCAGGTTAGCCAGCCGTTCCACTTCAGTTTTTGAGCTGTATATTTTTTGCTTTGCGTTTTCAATAGATGCAGACTGGCATACTACGTCAACAGGCATTGCCAGCATCCATACAATTAAGAAAAGCCGATGATTATTCCGCATTGTTCAATTTATACAAATGTAAGGCAGGCTTCAACTTAAAAAATCTATCCAAATGGAGCATATCCCACCCGCCATCAAAAGTTGATTTTTACAGCATTGGCAATACAATCAATTTTTTAAAACAAAACATACAAACATGAAAAAGTTTTTCAGTTTCCTGCTGCTCACCGGGTTCATTTGCTTATTTCATTCCTGCAAAAAATCCGACACATCGGTTACACCTCCGGCTACTCAAACGGATATCACAACGGTAGATACTAAAGTAACTGCTTTTATGAATGCTTACAATATTCCCGGTGCCTCACTGGCCGTGAGTAAAAATGGAAAACTGGTGTACATAAAAGGATATGGCAAAGCGAATACTGCTACGGGTGAGCTGGTAACCCCGGCGCACCGTTTCCGCCTGGCAAGTGTATCAAAAACCTTTACAGGCACTGCCATTTTAAAATTGGTGCAGGAAGGAAAATTAAATCTTGATGCCAAAGTATTCGGTACAGGCGGCGTACTGGCCAATGATTATGGCACTGCACCCTACAACAGCAATTTGCTGAACATTACCGTAAGGCATTTATTACAAAATGTATCCGGTTCCTGGGGAGCAGCAACCGGCGGAGATGTAATTGATCAAAATCCATCGTATACATACAAGCAACTACTGGACTGGATCATCAATACAAGGCCCAACCCCAATGCACCGGGCACAGTGTATGATTATTCTAATGTGAACTTCTGCATTGCTGGCAGGATCATTGAAAAGATATCCGGCAAATCTTACATCAACTATATAAAAGAAGATGTGATGGCCCCGATCGGTGCTACAAAAACAGATATAAGCGGCAAAACAGCTGCGGATAAAAAAACGAATGAAGTAACCTATTACGGCCAGGGACTTGATGCCAATTTCGTGTACAATATTGCGTTCCCCCGCAGGGATGCCGATGGCGGTTTAATGTCTACCGCAACTGACCTGATCCGTTTGGTAAATGCCATTGATGGCTTTACTACCAGGCCCGATATTTTAAATACGGCAAACCTTACCGCACTCACTACAGCATCTGCTGTCTATTCAGGTTACGCATGCGGCATCGGCATCTGGAGTTCGGAAAATGTATGGTTCAATTACGGAAGCCTGCCGGGTACCCGTACTGGTTTTATGCGCCATGCCAATGGTATGTGTATTTCGTTGTTGCTTAATTCGAGAGTAGACCCTACCACTGGTGAAAACCCATTTGTATATGCGATGCAGGATTTAATGCTGGATCTGGTTAAAAACAGTTCATACAGCTGGCAGAATATCGACCAGTTTTAAGTGCGATTGATCACTGCCTGTTCATCCGTTGTCAAATCAATTTAAAATAATCAAGATGTCAAAGATATTAATTGTGGCAAGCATATTATCAATATTGCTTTCCTGTAATGCGCAATCATCTCAAAAAAAGAATAGCAATACAGTTGCCGGCAACGCTGATGCAATGATGGAAGGAAAAGACTATGTTATTTTAAAACGTTTCAGGATACAAGACAGGCAGGGTTTTAACCAACCTATTGAAGCCAGTTCGTTTGTATTGCCCGCCACCTGGAAAGTGAACGGCATGGTGCAATGGAATGGAATGAGTAAATGTATCCCTGAAATAGTGCAGGCATCTATACAGGCAGTATCAGCAGATGGTGATTATGAATTGATGATGTTTCCTGTTACGCAATTTGACTGGAGCGATGACCCGGTTTACCTGGATGCCATGCAGCGGGGTTTCAACCTGCACTCCTGCAATATCGCACAGCCGCTGGATGCCGCAGGTTATATCCGAAACACAATGGCTCCGTATTTAAAAGCACAGGTAAAAACCGCCGGCATTATTACTGCACTGCAACAACAGATGGATGCAGGTGCAGCACAAATGACGCAGCAGGCAAGGCAGGCGGGCAACAATGCTTACAGCCACAGGGGCAGCGCTGCTGAAAGCATACTGCAATTTAAAGATGGCAAAGAAGGCCTTGCATTTTGCACGCTGATGCAGACGATTGTTACACTACCCGGTACACAGGGAGGAATGGCCAATAATTACCAGTGTTATGTAAGCATGCGTATGGTACTAAAATATAAGCAAGGAAGCGAAGCTATGGCCCGAAAAATAATGAGTACTTTTTTCAGCAGTGCAAGGGTGAATCCGCAATGGGCAAGTGCTATACAAAATATGTATTTAAAAATCGGCATAGATGCACAGGACCAAACCTGGAAGCAAATACAGATTGCACATGCAGCACAACAGGAGATAAGCAATAATATCGTCCGCAGCTGGGAAGCCAGTAATAAAACTACCGGCAGTAAATCTTTATCCGACAATGATGGCTTTGGGCAATATTTAAGAGGCGTGGAAAATTATACAGATGAAAGTGGTAATACAATAGAACTCACCAGCGGTTACAATCATGCCTGGAGTAAAGGTGATGGAAGTTACCTGCTCAGCAACAACCCTGCATTCGACCCCAATGTAACTTTTAATGAGGACTGGAAAAGATTAAATAAATAATCAAAAATAAAACCATGAACAAGATATTACTTTCTGTTACAACCGTAAACACTAAAAAAATATTGTACCTGTTACTGGTATCAGCACTATTATTTGGTACTTATTCGTGTAAAAAGGAAACTGCAGATCCAGCGTTCACCTATGAAAGTGCATGGACTGTGAGTTATAATTATACTACAGGTAATACTGTTAGCGGAAGTTTTAAAGCCACCCTCAAAAGCAATGGCAAGTGGGATTACCTGGAAGGAGCTTTCAGCCAAACAGATGCCGGAACATGGACAGCCTCGGGCAACAATATAAATTTTACATTTAGTGGTTTTGGCCTGGCCAGCTATATCGGTACCAAAACAAGCAACAGCAGTTTACAAGGCACCATGGTTGCGGACAATGGAGTTTCAACAGGCACATGGACGGCAACACGGTAAGCAGGCTGTTGCCTTATTTTGAAGGAAGGCCTTATTATACAAATGCATTGAGCAAAAAGCCGGGAGTTATTTACAAAGCAACAACCCTTCCTGCAATCACACTGAATTTTTTGGTAAACACTGAAAGCTGTACAAAAGCAATGATTGATCGTAAGATCAAATCATTGCTTTTTGCAGGCTGTATTTTTTAACCTTAGGTTGCAAAATGGATGAATCAATTATTAGTGCCGCCCCCCAGTAAATTATCCACTGCGCCGCCCAGCATCGGGAATTTTTCTTTTACATACTCTTTGATCGTTTCCAGTGTTTTGATCGCCTGCTCTTCAGTGATCCCTGCATTTTCTTTTAGCTTGTCAATTAATTCCTGCATTGTATGTTGTTTGAATTTATTATTTACTTTAGATATTAGCAGCCCATTCACGATTCACCATTACGTTCCACCATTCACTAAGTATCATACCTGTCTACCCTTTCAATCCCCTGCATCGAAAGCAATCTGTCGCAAAGGCCATCCAGTTCATCTTTATCGTGTACAAATATTTTAATGTTGCCTTCAAAAATGCCATCTTTTGCTTCTATCGACATGGCCGAAATATTGAATTTCATTTCTCCGCTGATGAGGTTCGTGATCTTGTGTATCACACCTACATCATCCAGCCCAACAATTTTCAACCCGGTGAGGAAGGATATTTCTTTATTCTTTGCCCACTTGGTTTTAACAATACGGTGGCCGTAATTCGCCATCATCTTGGCGGCGTTGGGGCAATTGGTACGGTGTATCTTCAATCCTTCGCCTGTTGTTACAAATCCAAATACATCATCACCCGGAATGGGTTTACAGCAGTTGGCCAGTGTGTACATGATCTTATCGCTGCTTTCACCAAAAATAATGAGTTCCGAATCTTTCTTATCAAATGTTCTTACATGCTCATGTTCATGTTTATGCTCGTGTTCATGCTTTTCAGGTTTTGGCAAAAACAACCGGTCGCCGGAAGCAGTAAAATCTTTTAATTCTTTAAGGTCAATTTTTTTTATGGCAATATCATACAACAGGTCGAGCGAAGAATTTACTTTGTAAAAAGATGCCAGCTCTTCCAGGTTATGCTGGGTGATCATTCCGCCGATGGCATCCAGTTTTTCTGCAAGATGTATTTACCATCATCCGCTACTTTTCTTTTCTCTTCCTTTAGCGTGTCTTTAATTTTTTGTTTGGCCTTGCTGGTAATTACCAGGTTCAGCCACTCCTGGTTGGGCCTTTGCTTGGCACTGGTGATGATCTCTATCTGGTCGCCGCTGCGTAGTTTATGGCCAATGGGCACCAGTTTGTGATTCACTTTGGCGCCGATGCAGCGGCTGCCCACGGCAGTGTGTACACTAAAAGCAAAGTCCAGCGCACTGGCGCCAACCGGCAGCATCCTGATATCGCCTTTCGGTGTGTACACATAAATTTCTTCCGCAAGAAAAGAGGTTTTGAAATCCTGCAAAAAATCGAGAGAGTTACTGTCGTTGCTGTTCAGCACTTCCCTTATCTGCTGGAACCATTTGTCAAAACGGCTTTCATCTGTAGTACCTTCTTTGTATTTCCAGTGGGCGGCGAGGCCTTTCTCTGCAATCTCGTTCATGCGCTTGGTACGTATCTGCACTTCCACCCATTTGCCACCAGGGCCCATCACGGTAGTGTGCAGCGCTTCATAACCATTGCTCTTGGGGTTACTCAGCCAGTCACGCAATCTTTCCGGCGAAGGATTGTATTCATCCGTAATCATGCTGTACACTTTCCAGCAATCTTCCTTTTCTTTTTCATGCGGCGAATCAACAATAATGCGGATGGCAAACAGGTCATACACTTCTTCAAAACTCACCCCCTTCTTTTTCATTTTGTTCCAGATGGAGTGAATACTCTTGGGCCGGCCAACAATTTCAAATTTAAAATCAGCTTTTTCCAGTTTGTCTTTAAGCGGCCTGATGAAATCATTAATATACCTTGTTCTTTCCCTTTTGGTATCGGTAAGTTTCTGGGCTATGTAGCGGTAGGTGTCCGGCTCAATATATTTCATGGAAAGATCTTCCAGTTCCGTCTTGATGGCATACAAACCCATCCTGTGTGCAAGCGGTGCATATACATACACCGTTTCGCTGGATATCTTCAATTGCTTTTCCCTTTTCATGCTGTCCAGCGTTCGCATGTTATGAAGACGGTCGGCCAGCTTGATTAAAATCACCCTTGGGTCATCGGTAAGCGTTAGTAATATCTTTTTAAAATTTTCTGCCTGCTGGCTGGTGTTGGCATCCATCACCGTGCTGATCTTGGTAAGGCCATCCACAATCTTGGATATCTCGGGGCCAAATTCCCTTGTCACATCTTCCAGTGTAATATCGGTGTCTTCCACGGTGTCATGCAGCAGCGCACAAATGGTGCTTCTAACACCCAGGCCAATTTCTTCTACGCATATTTTTGCAACTGCCAGAGGATGGAGGATATAGGGTTCGCCACTTTTACGGCGCATGGTTTTGTGGGCTTCTACTGACATTTCAAATGCCATCCTTACGAGTTCCTTATCACCGGGTTTCAGTTTGGGCTTTAATTCTTTAAGCAGGCCCCGGTAATGACGGAGAATTTCTTTTCGCTCTTCCTCTTCGTTGAGGTTGTATTTCACTATCGGTTCTTTTATATCCATTAAAGCGAATTTAGCTTAAAAAGCTAAGACTGGAGCAGGCGCAGCTTACATCATTCAGCGAAAATTTTCATTATTTATAAAATATATGCCTCAAATAATTAACTTTAATCTCCTTAAACCTTTTGCATATGAGGCGCAACTGCCTGGGTTCTTTACTTATCATTTTTTTTGTCATTAAACTACAGGCTCAAACACATGTTATCAGTTCATTTTCACCTACCAGCGGGCCTGTTGGCACCACTGTAATTATTAATGGCTCCGGTTTTAATCCTGTTGCTGATAGCAACAAAGTTTTATTCGGTCATTTAAAAGCCGCTATTACTAATGCAAGTGCTACTTCGCTAACTGTAACTGTGCCTGCAAAGGCAACGTATAATTATATTACTGTTGTAACATCGGGCCCTAACACAAGAAAGTATTCTGCCGTGAGCAACTTGCCTTTTGATGTTACTTTTGAAGATGACAGTGTTATTGTACCCAATTCATTTAACATAGAGACTATAATTTACGATACACCTCTTGGTTCTGCTAATTCATCTCCAACTTTTATAGGCGATTTTGATAGTGATGAAAAACTGGATTTCGCCGCCGGCAAAGCAAAATTCCGCAATATTTCACCAGATACTCCTGCCTTTAACCAACCTGTTTATATGCCGGGCTATTTATCTACTCCCCCGTACCCAACTTATATAGAAGGGAGTTTTAAGGGCTGTGGAGATATAAATGGAGATGGTTTACCAGACCTTTTTGTGAATGCCAGGAACATTGGTAGTGATTTTGGCTTGGGTTATTTAAGTACAGCAGGAGATTTTGATTCTGTTGCAACCAGCTGGAGTATAGGTTTTGTGGTGAATAAAAGTGTGTTTTTCACAGATCTGAGTAATGACGGGTTCCCGGATGCTATTTATGATGGCATAAGTGTTTCCAATACCAATGGCTATGGTTTACATGGAGTGGTTGGGTCCACCGATTGTTTATACAGCAACAGCCGTGACTGCTACAGTTATTTTTATGCTGATTTAGATGGAGATGGGTATAAAGATGTGGTAGGGGGATTTGACTATGATACATATGGAACTGCACCCGGCATTGAATTTTATAGAAATGGCTTTCCAGGCTCTGGCAGTTTTATTACCCGGAACAATATCAGCGATATAACTTTCCCCACGCCGCCAACGGCTGAAAAACCCGTCTCAATAAAAGGTGGTGATTTTAATGGAGATGGTAAAGTTGATCTTGTAATTGGTATTAATGGGCAGGGCATGAGTTTATTGATCAATTCAGGCACGCCGGGTACTATGTCATTTTTACCTCAAATACAATTCCCGGGTATAACAGCTAATATTACTGCTGTTAATGATATTAACGGGGATAGTAAGCCGGATATCATAGGTACCGGTTACATTTATAAAAACACCAGTACAGGAAATGACATTTCATTTGCGCCAGGCGTACCTTGCCCCAATGGTATCATCGGCGATTTTGATGGCGATGGCAAACAGGATTTTTTGGTTTTAAATGAAAATAGGAGATCTGTTTTCCGCCATAATCCTGTTAGCAACCGCAAACTCTGCCCGGGTTCAAATGTGTCTTTCAGCACACCCGTACATGGTTCCATTTTTCAATGGCAGCTTAATACAGGAAGTGGATTTGCAAACATAACAGACAATGCAGTTTATTCCGGTACAAACAGCCCTGTATTGCAGGTAAGCAATATTCCATCTTCATCTTATGGATACGAATACCGTTGCCTTGTTGATAATAATCCATGTGGCCAGTTTAAAGTAACATTTGAAAATAAATGGTTCGGCACAACAGGCAATGCCTGGGAAACGCCTGCTAACTGGAGTTGCGGAACAATACCCGACGCCAGTACAGATGTGATTATAGACAGTGGAACTGTAATAGTTAATACAAGCACTACCATACGGAGCCTTACTGTAAGCCCATCTGCAAATTTTACTGTGGCCCCTGGTGTTTTATTAACTATCACACATTAAGGCTATTCACTAACATCAAGGTTTCCAATGAACTAATTTTCGGATAGTTTTTTATTCCGATACCTGAAAAATGACTGCAATCCCTTACTTTTGCACCCCTTTACCGGATGTGGCGAAATTGGCAGACGCACCAGACTTAGGATCTAGCGGAGCAATCCATGTAGGTTCGACCCCTATCATCCGGACAAAAACGAACAGGGAACAAGGAATGATGAATAAGGAACTTCAAAATTCAATATTCCTTGTTCCTTTTTCTATTATAAAAGATAAATATTAAAAAATGGCTACAATAGCAAGAGAGAACATCGGCGTTCTCAACGACAAGATCACCATCAGGATCGCTAAAGAAGATTACTTACCGGCTTTTGAAAAGAAAGTAAAGGAATACAGCAAAACAGCCAATATCCCTGGTTTCAGGAAAGGCATGGTACCAACCGGCCTGGTGAAAAAAATGTATGGCCCGTCTATTTATGCCGATGAAGTGATCAGGACTGTGGAAAAAGAATTGTATGCCTACCTTCAACAGGAAAACCCCGATATTTTTGCCCAGCCAATGGCCATGGAAAACCAGGCCCCCAAGCTTGATTTTGCCAACCCCACCGAATACGCATTTGACTTTGAAATAGGCCTGAAACCTGCATTTGAACTGGCACCGCTTAAAAAAGCAACACTCACCCTGTACAAAGTGAAAGTAACCGATGAAATGCTGCAGGAAGAAATAACCCGTATGCAGATCAAAGGCGGCAAAATGACCGAACCTGAAGAAGTGAATAACGAAGAAAATGTGCTGAATGTACTGTTCACTGAATCAGACAAAGATGGCAATGCCATTGAAGGCGGTATTGTAAAAGAGAACTCAGTTATTTTAAAATACTTTTCTGCTGCCCTGCAAAAACAATTGATGGGTAAAAAGAAAGACGACAGTGTGGTTTTTCAATTGTCAAAAAGTTTTGAAAAAGACAAAATAGAAATGATGCTGCATGACCTTGGGCTGGATAAAGATGACAAGGAAGCAGCCAAAAAATACTTTAACCTGACCATTGTAAAAATTGGGCTGGTTGATAAAAGAGAACTGAACCCTGAGTTTTTTGCAGAGGTTTTTCCTGGAGCTGATGTAGCCACTGAAGAAACATTCAGGGCCAAATTAAGAGAAGAACTTGAGCAGTACTGGGCAAGCCAGAGCCGCAACCAGCTGCACGACCAGTTGTATCATTACCTGATGGATGAAACCCCGATGGAATTCCCTGCTACTTTCTTAAAGCGCTGGTTGCAAACCGGTGGTGAAAAACCTAAAACAGCTGAAGAAGCAGAAGCTGAATTCCCGTTCTTCAGCAACCAGTTGAAATGGACACTGATCAGCGATAAAATTGTAAAAGACAATAGCCTCAATGTAACCCAGGATGACCTGAAAGCTTCGATGAGAGAGGAAGTAAGCCGTTATTTTGGCAACATGAGCATGGGTGAAGATACCAGTTGGCTGGATAGTTATATCGACAGGATGATGAAAGACGAAAAGCATGTAGATACCACTTACCGCAGGCTGATCACTGATAAATTATTCGGCTGGGCCGAAGCACAGGTTGCTCCAAAAGAAAAGGAAGTAACAGGCGAAGAACTGACCGGGATGATGCACAATCACAATCATTAAAAGCCCCTCCTAACCTCTCCGCTGGTAAGCGGAAGGAACAAGGCAAGGATATAAAAAAGCCAGCGTATTTATTTACACTGGCTTTTTGTTTTCTGTCTGAACGGGGATTTACAGGATTAAAAAGATTTGAAGATTGCGAAGATGTATTATTCGTTTACTGCAAATAGTTTAGCAAATCCATTTAATCCAATCAATCCTTTTAAATCACCGTTCAGGCAATCTAAAGAGACAAAACATCCAAAAGAACCAAACAAGAAACGACTAACGAGAAACATCCCAACTACAACCCTTTCCGCCTTTTTGTCGCATTTTTTTTCCAGCACATTATTTGGGTAATGCAATCAACTATATTTGTTACTCTAAAACAATTATCTCAGATGAACTTTGGAAAAGAATTTGAAAAATATGCTGTCCATCACCGTGGCATCAGCAGTAATATGCTTGATGACTATCAAAAGAAAAACGCTGAAGTTTAGCCAGTTACATCAGGGAGAGGGCTACAATGTAACCAACCTCACTCCCAACATCATTGAAGAAAGGCCCATGAACATCGCCGTAATGGATGTGTACAGCCGCTTAATGATGGACCGGATCATCTTCATGGGTTACCCTGTTACGGATGAAGTCGCAAACATTATCACTGCTCAATTTTTATTTTTAGAAAGCACCGACCGCACCAGGGATATACAGATGTATATCAACAGTCCGGGTGGCAGTGTGTATGCAGGCCTTGGCATGTACGATACCATGCAGTTTGTAACCCCCGATATCTCCACCATTTGCACAGGTATGGCGGCCAGCATGGCAGCAGTACTGATGTGTGCAGGAGCCCATGGAAAAAGAACAGCCTTAAAACACAGCCGCATCATGCTGCACCAGCCAAGTGCAGGAGCCGGCGGGGCAGGCAAGTGATATCGAAATCACCGTAAATGAAGTGAGAAAGATAAAGAAAGAACTGTACGAAGTAATTGCCAACCACACCGGTCAAACCGTGGAGAAAGTAGCTACCGACTGCAGCAGGGATTACTGGATGACATCATCAGAAGCAAAAGAATATGGCATTGTGGATGAAGTGCTCACCATCAACCCAAGAAAAGGGAAGAAGGATTAACCCCATCCCCTAAAGGGGTGAAAGAAATCCTTTGTAACAAGCAGTTGTACTGCTATTAAACATCGTTGCGTCGCACCCTTGTACTTTGATTTCTTTATTCAGCAATAAGCACTAAAAAGTATAATACTACAAACGAGAAACGAATAACAAGCAAGAAGAAACCAGAAACTTTATAAAAAAGAACCATGAACTTATACAATAACCAATTCCGTTTTCGCAACGACGACGAAGAAGAATCTCCCAAAGACCTTCCAGAAAATCCCATGGAGAAAATGATGAGTGGCTGGCAGTTCGACAAAAAATTTATTGAGCAGCGCAAGATATTTTTATGGGGTGTGGTGGATGATAAAAGCTGCAAAGACCTTACGGCCCGTTTACTGTACCTTGAAGCCATTGACCCCGGCAAAGAAATTACTTTTTACATCAGCAGCCCCGGCGGCATGGTTACCAGCGGCATGGTGGTGTATGATACCATGCGGATGATCAGCAGCCCGGTAAGCACCATTTGTATGGGCATGGCAGCCAGCATGGGCAGCATCTTATTAAGTGGTGGTGAAAAAGGCCGCCGCTTTATGTTTCCCCATGGCGAAGTAATGATACACCAGCCAAGTGGTGGCGGACAAGGCGTAAGTGCCGACCTGGAGATTATGGCAGAGCAGATCAAGAAGACAAAAGAAATGGGCGCCCGGATATTAGCCGAAAACTGTGGCCAGCCTTTTGAAAAAGTGATGAAAGACTTTGACCGTGATTACTGGATGGATGCCAAAGAATCCATTGCTTATGGCATTGTGGATGGCGTGCTGGATAAATTATAATCAATCATCTTTCCTATAAAAAATAGCCGGTAGATTACCGGCTATTTTTTTAATAATTATTTTCTCTTCAGCCAACAGCGGAATAATGTTTTGTATCTTCTACTATATAAAACATTCTGCAATGAGAAAATTCCAATCGTTTATAACCATCCTTCTTATAATCACTTGCTTTTTACAAGCCTGCAAAAAAAACAAGGTGGAGGAGCAATTTACGCCGATTGTAAATCCTGTGATACCAGACTTTACAACCCAGGTAAATACTTCCGTTAACGGGTTTATTACTGATGAGAACGGCAATGCAGTGGAGGGTGCCAGCGTAAAAGGCGGAACTACTACTATTAGTTCAGACAAGTTTGGCTATTTTAAGATCAGCAATGAAGTTTTTGCAAAAAGTGCCGGTTTTGTGCAAGTAAGCAAACCCGGGTACTTCACCGGCTTCAGAACTTTCTTACCCGTTGAGGGCAAAGAAACATTCATAAGGTTACAACTCATTCCAAAAAAGAATGCAGGGATTATTGAAGCTGCTGTTGGCGGCACAGTTTTAACCACTGACGGAGCTAAGGTAACATTGCCTGCCAATGGAGTTGTTGTTGCATCAAACAACACAGCCTATACGGGTGCAGTAAATATTTCAGCACACTGGCTCAACCCGGCAGAAGAACAAAAAACACAGCTCACCATGCCTGGTAATTTAACAGGCGTTGATTCTGCCGGGCATTTAAATGTACTGGTTACCTATGGAATGCTGGCAGTGGAACTTACCAGCGATGCAGGCGAACTGCTACAAATAGCTTCCGGCAAAAAAGCATCGCTGAGCTTTCCCATTCCTTCATCCATTTCGGGAACAGCCCCTGCATCCATCCCGCTATGGTATTTTGATGAAAGTAAAGGTGTGTGGAAACAGGAAGGCAGGGCGGTGAAAAATGGCAGTAACTATGAAGGAGAGGTTAATCATTTTAGTTTTTGGAATTGTGATGTGGGCTTCCCATTGGTAAATTTTACTGTACAGATAGTGCATAATGGACTACTGCCGTTGTCGAATGTGCCTGTTGTAATTACAGATGTAAACATGCCTTCACGTTTAGCCATAGCATATACTGATACAAGCGGATATGTGAATGGTTTGGTTCCTGCGAACAGTAATTTACAAATAAAAATTGTTGCACAAGGCTGTAACCAAAATTTTATCGTAGCCAATATCAATACAGCTTCTTCTGATGTGGATTTAGGAACTGTGCAGGTAAATACCAATCAAAATGCTGCAATTATACAGGGAAGGGTTATAAAATGTAATGGCAATCCTGTTACAAATGGCTTTGTAATTGTAAGAGGGCAGTTCAACAATTCTGTTATTGAAATAAACAATGGAAATTTCTCTGCATCTACTATTATATGCCCGGGTACCAATGTATCTGTTGCCGCTATTGACAGGGAAACATCACAACAAAGCAACATGACTGATATTTTATTGGTTACCGGCATTAATAATACCGGTGAAATGCAGGCATGCAATTCCTCTACCACAGAATTAATTACTGTAAACCTGAGTATTAACGGCAATAAAACTTACACATTGCCACAACATTTATTTGGGGGCAACTTTTATTTTGCTACTGACAGTACTTCCATTAGTGCCATTGACTTACCAATAAACCAGCAGGCAATACAATTCAGTTTTACCGGCAATGCTGCACCAGGTGTTTACCCATTAGCTGGAAACAGGTTTTTTTCAGGTGGGCCAATGTTTATCTTCTCAAACCCCACTTTTGTTACGATTACATCTTACGGCCTTGTTGGGCAGTTTATCACCGGAAGTTTTGCAGGTCAGGGGCATTTTGATGGTGGGCCAGAACAAAGCTGCCAGGTAAATTTCAACATACAGCGTGACCAATAAAAAGTATTTGTAGCTATGAAATAGAAAAAACAAAACAATGAACCATTAAAACAACCTACATATTGACAGAACTGGCACTAATAGAAGGCTGCATCCATAAAAAACAGGATTATCAAAAAGAATTGTTCAACCTGTTTGCCGGCAAAATGATGTCGGTATGCCTTCGCTATGCCAATGACGAGCAGCAGGCGCAGGATATTTTACAGGAAGCTTTCATCAAAGTGTTCAGCAACATACAGCAGTACCGTTTTGAAGGCAGTTTTGAAGGTTGGTTGCGCCGGGTATTCGTTACCACCGCATTAAGACAGGTGAGCAAACAAAAAATATTTTTCAGCGATACGGATATCAGCGACCATACTGAGCACAGCGTTGGCCCTGAAGTACTGTCAAAAATATCAGCTGATGAGATACATGCACTGATCAGGAATTTACCCGATGGCTACCGCACCATTTTTAACCTGCATGTAATTGAAGGCTACAGCCATGAAGAAATTGCCGGTATGCTGGGCATACAGGCCACCACATCAAGAGGACAATTGCTGAAAGCAAGAAAACATTTACAGGTCTTGATCACAAAAACATTCAACACAAAAAAAAATACTGAAAATGTTTGACGACTTCATAAGAAATAAGGCAAACGAACACCAGGCGCCGGTGCCACCCGATGCATGGCACAATATTATAAAGCAGCAAAAGAAAAAGCGCTTTGGTTTTTTCTGGTGGAGCAGTATAGTGCTTCTGGTTGGCGGGCTGTCTGTTACAGGATACCTTATCAGCAAAAAACAAAACGGGAACAACATTGTTACCACCGCTGAAAACAAAACAGCCCCTGCTAAAAAAGAAACCACCGGCAACAGGCTACAACCTGCAGCAACAAACATAAATACTGAAACACCCTTACCCGGCAAACAAACCACCGCTGGAAATGATAACCACCCGGCAGTAACAAATATTGATCCGGCAAAAAACAATACAGGTGTAACTCAGGTCGGTACCAATACTGTAACCTATAAGGGCGATAAAAATATAGAAAGCAATAAAGGAAAACTACTGGCAGACAATGGCAGGAAAAAGAAGCACATTAAAGGGAAGCTTCAATATAACAACACTGGTAGTGACCCGGAAGAGATCAACGAAGGTGCAGAAAATAAAAACCTGCCTGCTGAGCAAATGGATATTACAGCAGCTCAAAGTGCAACAACAATAAATACAGTTATTCCCGGCAGCACCACCAATCAAACACCAGTTGATAAAACTGCTACTGTAATCACCAACCAGGAAAAAAGCAACCACTGCAATCAACACAACAACTGAGAACAAAAAAGAAAATAAACCCCTTACCAAACAATCAAAACATCACTGGTATATTGATGCAGGTATTACACCGCTGCTGACGGCACAACAGTATGATGAGAACATTGCCTTTAACCGTACCCTCCTTTCAAATAATAACTTGAGTATATTTTCAGCAAAGCTTGTCAGCACTTCCATTGATCCTTCAGTGGCATTTTCAATTTCGGCAAGGAGGGAGTTGAGTAAAAAACTGACCGTTGGCCTTGGCCTGCAGTACTTGCTGCTGAAAGAAAACATCACTGTCAGCGGTAAGGAAACCAATACAGCTTACAGCGTAGTACAACGGTTGGTGAATGGCAGCACCGGCCCCGAGTTGATCAATGACACCGTAGCAACAGTAACCGAAGGAACAAGAAATATCAATGCTGTAAACAGTTATCATTTATACAGCATCCCGGTATTTATTCAATATCACTTTGTACAAAAAAGAAGCTGGAGCCTGGCTGCAGTTGGCGGTATGTATATCAATATCAGCAGCAGTTATCAAAATGAAATTAACCGGGATGCGGCTGCAATGTTAACCGCTATACCTGCCGCCGCCAGCAAAAAAACTATTGGCCTTGATATTTTTGCAGGTTTGCGGTTTGGCAAAAGCATTGGAAACAAAATAGAATTTTTTGCATTGCCTTCTATGCGGTGGAACCTGGGTAAATACAATATCAAAAACAGTTTGCTCAATAAAACCATTAACCAGGCAGGGCTGAGTATCGGAATATCTTATAAAGTGAATTAAACCCTCTAATACAGAGGTTACAGCTTTTTGAAAGCTGTAACCTCTTAAAAATGACATTATGAAATATATATTTACTGCAATGATGGTGTTGACTGCATGTTTTGCAAAAGGGCAGATTGTGAATATACCGGATGTGAATTTTAATAATGCGCTCGTTGCAGCCGGAGTGGATACTAATGGAGATGGGTTGATACAGGTTTCGGAAGCTGAAGCAATAACTAATTTAACTTTGCCTGGATTCTCCAACAACCTGATAACTGATTTTACCGGTATCAAATCATTTGTAAATATGACACAGTTTACCATGATGTCAATTAATACAAATGCTATCCTTGATGTAAGTAATTTAATCAACCTCGAGACATTAACGGTAGATAATACCGGCATTTCTTCTTTATTGGTAAATGGCTGTTCCGGGCTTAAAAATATTTACTTGGGCCAAAATGGGATAACCACACTGGATGTTTCCAGTACCAGCAACCTGGAGGTATTAAGATGCAGTTACAATACAAGCCTGGGTTCCTTAATACTGGGCAACATACATAAATTAAAATCATTAGACTGCTCCCATACCGCCCTGACAAATATTGACCTTACACAATGCGACAGCCTGCTGTTATTTTATTTTGATGGCAACCACATGCAAACTGTAAATATTAGTGGATTAAAAAAAATAGAAACACTGTCGGCGGTGGAACCCAACTCTATTATTGATTATTTGTATGCCGCAGGCTGTACCAGTCTTAAAAGCATCAAAATACTTTATACCAGTGGTATATATGAATTTCTGGATATCGCCGGCTGTATAAATCTTGAGGAAATCAATATACAGGAAGCAGGATTTATCAATCCGCTGGATTTAAGTTTTTGTCAGAACCTTAAAAAACTGACGCTTACTCATACAAGGGTACCTTCCATTAATCTTAAAAATGGCAGTTTGCTTAGCACATTTGTGCTGGAAGCTTACCAGGCAGATAATAACCTGAGGGTAACAAATATTTGTGCAGATGATTTCGAAATAGATAGTTTAAGAAGGGCTATGGAAAATAATCATTCAGGCTATCCTACACCGGTAAATATAAATTCTTACTGCTCCTTTTTCCCGGCAGGCGCTTACAATACCATCAAAGGAAAAACAAGCCTGGATTTAAACAATAACGGTTGCAGTAATACAACTGCTGCAATGCCGGGTGTTGCAATGAAAATAACTGATACTTCCGGTAATTCATTGATAAGATATACTGCTCCATCCGGAGATTACAGGCATTATCCATATAAAGGTGTATTCACACTTACACCTTATTTCCCTTCCCCGTATTTCACCATCAACCCGGCATCTGCCAATGTAACATTTGACACAGCCAACAGCATAACTGAAGTAAGAGATTTCTGCATAGAACCAAATGGCGTTCACAACGATCTTGAAATAACTTTTCTTCCCGCCTGGCCGCCTGCAAGGCCGGGCTTTGATGCTGGTTATACTTTAGTGTACAAAAATCGTGGCACTACAACATTGAGTGGCAATGTGCAACTCAACTTCGATAACAACAAAATGAATTTCGTTTCTGCTTCAGAAAATGTAACCGCACAAAGCTCCGGGCAACTTACATGGAATTACAACAACCTGCAGCCCTTTGAAAGCAAAACCATCAATGTAAGGTTTAATTTACTGCCGCCTCCGGTTAACAATATTGGTGATACTATTACCTACTTAGCAACCATCACTCCAACCATCAATGACGAAACTGCTTTTGATAACAGCTTTATTCTTCCGCAAAGGTTAATCGGTTCTTTTGACCCCAACGATAAACAATGCCTGGAAGGAAGCCAGCTTGACATCAGTAAGATCAGTGACTACCTGCATTACCAAATCCATTTTCAAAATGAAGGAACAGATACAGCATTTAATGTGGTAGTAGCAGATACATTGAGTGATAAATTAGACTGGAACAGTTTTGAATTGATCGGCAGCAGTCATCCGGTTGATGTAAAACTAACCAACAACAAAGCAGAATTTATTTTTCAAAACATCAAGCTGCCCTACAAAGCAATTGATGAACCGGGCAGCAATGGTTATGTGGCGTTTAAAATAAAACCGAAGCCTTCAGTTGTCATTGGTGATTCGCTCAACAACAAAGCGGCGATCTATTTTGATTTTAATCTGCCGGTGATCACCAATACAGCCACTACGATTGTGAGCAGTTCTTCTACACCCGTTCCGGTGAAGCTGGAATATTTTTCTATCAACACAAGAAACAACAGCAACATACTAAACTGGAAAGCTGCCTGCAGTAATGGTAACGCAACATTCATCATTCAAAGAAGTGAGGATGGCATTCATTTCAGCAGCATTGGAAATATTAATGTTGCTTCCATCCGCTGCCAGTTACCTTTTAATTTTACCGATAACAATCCTGTGGCTGGAAAAAATTATTACCGGTTGAAAATTACGGATGCGGAGGGTGTTTCTTTTTACAGTAAAACATTGGTGGTGGGTAATGACAAATCTAGTTTGCAAATTACTGCTGTGGCAAATAATACTGTTTACTTTAGTAGTAACAAGCAGCAAACAATACAATTGAAAGTAATTGCTGCTGATGGAAAAGAAGTGCTTGTTCAAAAACAAACGGTGGCTGCAGGCAACAACAACATCAGCCTGTCGATGAAAAATACGTCGAAGGGAATTTATACGATGATTATTTATACTGAAGAAGGGGAAACAATCACCCAGGGAGATTTTTGAAATAAAAAACGACTGCCGAATTGTTGCCAGCCTTTAAAGGCCGGCAACAATTTTTTCATAATGCGTAAGTCCCTTCAGGGGTGCCATCGTATCTTTACCCCATGCACTTTTCACACATTACCAATGCAGCGCTCAGCAACGAAACTGACCGCCCGATGATGCAGAAAGAAGTGTACCCCGTGAGCAATGCGTTGCAACAATACCTGGCACATTATAAAAAAGATGCAGAACTGCCGCTGGCCTATAACGAACTGCTGCACTATGATTACAGCAATGCCATTAAAGATGCCAACGGCAAACACACTCATTGGGAAAGAGTGGTGTATGATAAAACTTTGCTGAAACAACTTGAGCAAAAAATAACCATGCTCTATGCACAACTAAAGCATAATAAACATCCTTCAACCATACAAATTCAATCCATCGACTTTTGTGAGTTTGCCAACAGCATGCCCTTTCGTATCAACTTCATTCACACCGGTACCTATACCGAAGACAGGTTCTATATAAAAACAGCGGATGCATCTAGAATTTACGGGCTGGAGCTGGAGCAATTATTATCTCACAACCACATCAATTTTTTATACCATCAAAATACCCTGGTGGAAGAACATATTGAAGGCATACCAGGCGATCATTTCCTGGAGGACTTCGATTCACTGACTAAAACGGAAAAGCGGGCACTGTCGGAGGAGTTCATCCGTTTTAATGAACGCTGCTTTGCCAGGCTGCTGGGCGATATGCGGAGCTACAATTTTGTAGTACTGAAAAACGGGGATGCCATTCATCCTTTCACCATCAAAGCCATCGATTTTGACCAGCAGTGTTACGAAGGAAAACTCAACCTGTACGTACCGCAGTTTTACAAAGAGAATGTGCAGTATGTACAAACAGCTACCGAATTGCTGGATGCGCCAGCCATTGAAGCCATCAGAATTGCGGAAAGAGAGCAATTGGCCCAATTGGCGGTGAAAAACAAGAGAAAACTATCAGCCCTCCTCCACGCCATGCTCCGGGATGAGATAGCAGATAACTATAAGGTGGTTTCCCTCCGTAAAGAACTCAATGCCTATCACCATACCCATCGCTTCAGCGCCTGCAAAACGATGGGTTCCATTGTAAAACAGCAATTAAAACAACTGCTTCAGGCACACTTGCCCCCTCCTCCCGCTAATCGAACAGCCGGGGCAACTATTTAGCCAGCGGTACCGTCAATACAGTGTAGTTTGTAATCTCTTTCTTTATCTTTGCAAAATGCCTGTCACCGCAAGGTGGGGCAAAAAAATTCAACATGGCAAAACAACATGCACTCCATTGTTCTTTCTGTGGCCGCAGCCGGGATGAAGTGAAGATTTTAATAGCGGGCCAGGAAGGCCATATCTGCGAAAACTGCGTTGAGCATGCACAGGAGATCATCAGCCAGGAACTGATGATTTACCCCGAAGCAAAAAATGCCGGTGGCACTCACAAGCTTTCTGTAAGAAAACCACTGGAGATCAAAAAATTCCTGGACGAATATGTGATAGGGCAGGATGATGCCAAAAAGATACTGGCCGTGGCTGTTTACAATCACTACAAACGCCTCAACCAAAAGGTAGAGAATGATGTGGAGATTGAAAAGAGCAATATCATCATGGTAGGTGAAACCGGCACTGGTAAAACATTACTGGCAAAATCCATTGCCCGTATGCTGAATGTACCTTTTGCGATTGTGGATGCCACCGTGTTTACCGAAGCCGGTTATGTGGGCGAAGATGTGGAAAGTATGCTGAGCCGTTTGCTGCAAGCCTGTAATTATGATGTATCTGCTGCAGAAAAAGGCATTGTATTCATTGATGAAATTGATAAGATTGCCCGTAAAAGCGATAATCCCTCCATCACCCGTGATGTGAGTGGTGAAGGTGTTCAGCAGGGTTTATTAAAATTACTGGAAGGTACCGAAGTACTGGTACCACCGCAGGGCGGCCGTAAACATCCGGAACAAAAACTGGTAAAAGTAAATACCTCCAATATTTTATTCATCTGCGGTGGCGCTTTTGATGGCGTTGACAAACTGATTGCACGTCGGGTGAATACCCATGCCATTGGGTTTAACGTAAACAAGGAGCTGCAGGAGTTCCAGCAGAAAAATTTACTGCAGTTTGTAAATGCAGTTGACCTGAAACATTTTGGTTTGATACCGGAATTGCTGGGCCGTTTGCCGGTGATCACTTACCTCAATCCTTTGGACGCACCTACGCTCCGCAATATTTTAACCGAACCAAAAAATGCACTCATCAAACAGTTCACCCGTTTGTTCGACATTGAAGGCATTGCCCTCAGTTTTGAACCTGCTGTATTTGATTTTATGGTGGAAAGGGCGCTGGAATATAAATTGGGTGCAAGGGGCCTGCGTAGTATCTGCGAAAGCATTTTAACCGATGCCATGTACGAACTGCCTTCTCAAAAAGTAAAAACATTTGAAGTAACGCTTGAATACGCACAGCGCAAATTCAATACGAGTAAGATGAGCATGCTGAAAGTAGCGTAAACGAATTAAGAGTTAAGAATTAAGGAATTAAAAATGGTGCAGCTTTAGGGCTGCACTTTTTTGCCCTGAGCGTAGTCGAAGGGGCTTATATTCCCAGGGTCGAGCGGAGTCGAGAACCGGGTTGATAAATACTGCTGCAATTTTTTTATGAACCCAGCCTCGCAATGTTTATATGGCTTCAGTGGCGTCGCACACTTGTACAATACCGTATTGTTGTGCTTCTCCTAAAACCAGCTCTTACTCTTCGAACTGCTCCTGCTTTTTCCACCCAGCCCCAATGCCCCCAGCAGGGAACGCACAATCGTATTACCTGCAGTACGCACCATACTTTTTACAATGGTATTATTGGCCACCTTTTCCAGCGTAGTTGGTTCTTCTTTTTTTGAACCCTTTTTTTCCTCTTCAGTTTCCCCTTTCGCAGCAGCTTCTTCCAGCTTGGCGGTTAATATTTCATAAGCACTCTGGCTGTCGGTCACCTGGTTGTATTTAGCAACCAATTTTGATTTGGAGTTAATGGCATCGATCTCTGCCTGCTGCAATACATCCATCCGGCTCCGTGGTGCACACAACATCGTATGCACTAAAGGAGTGGGAATACCTTTTTCATTCAGCATGGTGACCAATGCTTCACCAATACCCAATTGTGTAATGAGGTCTTCTGTTTTATAAAATTCCGTTTCAGGATAATTCTCAGCAGTTTGTTTGATCACTTTTCTATCGGCTGCTGTGAATGCCCTTAATGCATGCTGTATCTTCATACCCAGCTGGCTCAGCACACTGGCCGGCACATCCATCGGGTTTTGCGTGCAAAAGAAAATACCAATTCCTTTTGAGCGAATGAGCTTGATGATCGTTTCAATTTGCTGCAGCAATGCACTGCTGGCTTCCTGGAAGATCAAATGTGCTTCATCAATAAAGATCACCAGTTTGGGTTTGTCCAGGTCTCCTTCTTCGGGGCTGCTGGCATACAATTCCGCCAGCATCTGCAGCATAAAAGTTGAAAACAATTTTGGCTTGTCCTGCAGGTCAGTTACCCTCAATACATTGATCACCCCCCTGCCCTGCTGATCAATCCGCATCAGGTCATCCACTTCAAAACTTTTTTCGCCAAAGAACTGATCAGCACCCTGCTGCTGCAGTTCAATCACTTTGCGTAAAATAGTTCCGGTGCTGGTGGTGGAAATTTTACCATAGGTTTTCTCAAGTTCTTCCTTGCCTTCATCACCCACATACTGCAATACTTTGATGAAATCTTTCAGGTCGAGCAAGGGTAGTTTGGTATCATCACAATATTTAAAGATCATGGATACCACTCCGCCCTGTATATCATTCAGCTCTAAGATTTTGCTCAGCAGTACCGGGCCAAATTCACTTACCGTAGCCCTTAAATGAACACCGTCTTTCCCTGTCAGCGTTAAAAGCTCTGCCGGAAACAGGGCTGGTGTATAAGTGAGGTTTAATTTCTGGTAACGGTCATTCAGTTTGTCATTGGTAGCACCCAGTGCAGCAATACCGCTCAGGTCGCCCTTAATGTCCATCACCATTACCGGCACACTGGCATCACTCAGCATTTCACTGATCATCTGTAATGTTTTTGTTTTACCGGTACCGGTGGCCCCTGCTATCAAACCATGACGGTTCATTGTTTTCAACGGCAGCCTGATCGCTGCTTCCGCCACTACTTCACCATCCAGCACAGCAGCGCCAATTTGTACTGCTTCCCCTTTAAATGTATAGCCATTGCTTACTGCCAGTATAAATGCATCTTTATTTGCCATGATAAAAAATTTACCGAAAGATACAAAGCTGGCTTTAATACCGGGCCTGTTTTTTACAGAATAGCAAAATTGCTTTTTATTACACTTGTAAAATTGATTGGCCGGTAACACGGGAAGGCGTTTTTATAAAACTGCTGTTGCTGGTTTACCGGCTTCCCGGCCAATCTGCGGCTCCCTGCTCCCCTTAATTTGCTGCCGCTTATCAAATATTTAAACGGATTTACACTTGTAATAAATAACTGGTTATTTTTGGCATTCAACTAAAAACAATATGAGACCGATCATCACCTCCTTTTCACTTTTGATGCTTGCTTTTTCAGCAACTGCACAAAAAGTGCCTTTTACCGAATACAATTTAAAAAATGGCCTGCACGTGGTGCTGCACCAGGACAAATCAGTTCCCGTGGTAGCAGTATCTGTGATGTACCATGTGGGCAGTAAAGATGAGCAAACCAACAGAACAGGGTTTGCCCACTTTTTTGAACACCTGTTGTTTGAAGGCAGTGACAATATCAAGCGTGGCGAATTCATGAAACTGGTTAGCGCTAACGGCGGACAAAACAACGCCAACACTACACAGGATCGCACTTTTTACTACGAAGTATTTCCCTCCAATCAACTGGCAACCGGCATCTGGCTCGAAAGCGAACGTATGATGCATCCGGTGATTAATGAAATTGGTGTAAAAACACAGAATGAAGTAGTGAAAGAGGAAAAAAGAATGAGGGTAGACAACCAGCCTTATGGCAATTTTATTGCAGAAACAATGAAACGCCTTTTCACCAAACACCCTTACACCTGGACACCCATTGGTAGCATGGCCGACCTGGATGCCGCTACACTCGATGAATTCAAGGCTTTCAATAAAAAATATTATACTCCTAACAATGCAGTACTGGTAATTGCCGGCGATATTGATATTGCAAAAACAAAGTTACTGGTAGAACAATATTTTGGGGAAATACCTGCAGGTGAGCCCATTGCCCGTACTACTGCAAAAGAAGACCCCATTACCCAGGAAATTGTTGATACTGCTTACGATGCCAATATACAAATACCAGCAATACTGGCTGCTTACCGCATTCCGGGCATGACCAACAAAGAATCAAAAATGCTGGAGATGGCTTCTGCGGTATTAAGCCAGGGCAACAGCAGCCGTATGTATAAGAAAATGGTGGATGATAAAAAGAATTCGTTGCAGGTGGGTTCCTTCAGCTATGCACTGGAAGATTATGGCGCTTACATTACGTATGCATTGCCTAACAATGAAACACCGGTTGATACCTTGTTAAAAGATATGGATGAGGAAGTAGCGAAACTGCAAAACACATTGATCAGTGAAGCTGAATTTACCAAACTGCAGAACCAGTTTGAGAATGATTTTGTGGGTGCCAACAGTAAAATGCTGGGCGTGGCAGAAAACCTTGCAGACGGATATACCTTTTACCAAAACACCAACAACATCAACACTGAGCTGGATGTGATCAGGAGCATCACCAGGCAGGATATACAGGATGTGGTAAAAAAATACCTGAACAAGAACCAGCGGGTGGTATTGTATTATTTACCAAAACCATAACCCGATCCCTGTAAGTCAATCTCATTCAACCATCGTTTAAATTATTTATCAATGAAGAAATTATTAATAGTTGCAGCCGGAATATTTTGTTTGCAGTACGGCATTGCACAAGTAAAAGTAGACAGGAGTAAAAAGCCTGCAGCAGGCCCTGCTCCGGTGATCTCTATAAAAGATCCTGTTATTCTCAATATGCCCAACGGCATTACGGTGCTGGTGGTGGAAAACCATAAACTACCCAAAGTGAGGGCATCGTTCTTTGTGGATTATGGCCCGGTAAAAGAAGGAAAGAAAGCAGGCCTGCTCGACCTGATGGGACAGATGCTGGGAGAAGGTACTACCAACATGCCAAAAGATCAATTTGATGAAGCAGTGGATATGATTGGGGCCGATATAAACCTGAATGCGGCTGGTGGCTCTGCCAGTTCACTCACCAGGTATTTTGACAAAGCATTTAACCTGATGGCAGATGCTATAAAAAATCCATCGTTCCCTGCTGAATCATTTGACAAATTAAAGTCGATGACCATTACGGGTTTAAAGTCGGAAGAGAAAAGCACCCCTACTATTGCAACCAGGGTGTACACTGCGTTGAGTTATGGCAAAAATACCGCACAGGGTGAATTCACTACTGAAGAAACAGTAAAGGGATTAACGGTAGCAGATGTAAAAGAAGCTTATAAAAATCATATTACACCATCCCGTTCTTACCTCACTTTTGTGGGTGACATTACACCTGCTGCTGCAAAAGCATTGGCAGAAAAAGCATTCGGCAGCTGGAAAGGAAAAAAATTATCCCTGCCAGCCATGCCACTGGTACAAAATCCAAAGAAAACAGAAATTGATTTTGTAGATATTCCAACAGCAGTACAGGGAGAGTTAAGGGTTGGCAATGTGGTGAACAATCCGCTTAACAATAAAGACTATCATGCGTTGCTGTTAGCCAACTATATTTTAGGCGGTGGCGCAGACAGTAAATTGTTTATGAATCTTCGGGAAAAACATGGTTTTACTTACGGAAGTTATTCAAGAATTGGCAGTGGCCGCTTCCAGAGCCTGTTTACTGCAACCGCAGCCGTACGCACCGATAAGGTTGACAGCGCTACATCAGAAATGTTTAAGGAAATTCTGAACATGAGAGATGGTAAGGTTTCGGCAGAAGACCTCTCCAATGCCAAGGCCAAATACAATGGCGGTTTTGCATTGGGCATGGAAGATCCTGCGAAGACTGCGGAATATGCCAGCAACATTTTGATCAATGGTTTACCAAAAGATTTTTACCGGACTTACCTGCAAAAGATCAATGGCGTAACACTGGCAGATATTAAAAATGTTTCTAAAACTTATTTCAGCGAAAACAATTCAAGAATTGTGATTGCAGGAAACGCTTCTAAAATCATTCCAAAGCTGATGAAGTTTGGTTACCCAATAAAAAAATACGACCGTTATGCAGAGCCGGTAGTTGAAAAACCATTGGATGTAAAAACGAATGAAACACCAAAAACCACCGAAAATATTTCGGCTTATGAGATCATCAACAGTTACCTGAAAGCTGTTGGCGGTAAAGAAGAAATTAAAAAAGTAACTACCGTTTCAGCTACTATTTCACTTGATATGATGGGAAGAACATTTACTGGCAACTACAAAAGAATGAATCCTGATAAACAACTGATGGAATTGAAAATGGGAGCGATGACAGTAATGAAATCAGTATTTGATGGAGGACAGGGATACCAGATGCAGGGGCCACAAAAGAATGAAATGGATGAGCAGGAAATAAAAGAAGCAAGGGATGAAAAAGGAGTCATTCCTCAATTATTTTATGCAACAGACACTGCTTATAAAACAGATTACCTTGGAACAGGCAAAGCCGGTGAAGAAGCAACCTACCGGCTGAAAGTAACGATGCCAAGTGGTAAAGTATCGGTACAGGAATACTCAGTTAAATCAGGTTTGTTGCTGAAAGAAGAATCCACTTCAAAAGAAGGAGACCAGGAAGTAACTGAAACGGTTGAATATAAAAACTACGTGAAAGTTGGTGCCGTATTGCTGCCTTCAGAAATAACAAGAAATGTAGCTGGCCAGGAAATACCATTCAAATTCACTGACTATAAGTTGAATGAAGGTGTAACAGAGGCAGATTTCAAATAAACACGATGCATTTATTAATTACAAAAGCCATCCGCAAAACGGGTGGCTTTTGTAATTAAAGTGTAAACTCTTTTTATGTTTACGCACCTGCATTGCCGTTTGGCTCAAAATTAGCTTTAACAAAAAATTAGTCAGTATATTAGCCCTATTAAATAACGAAATGATTTTATTTGTTAATAAACTATATAAACATGGAAACAGTTAAACCGAAAATCCTATTGTGCGAAGATGATACCAACCTCGGAATGGTACTAAAGAATTACCTGGAACTGAACGATTATGATGTAATATTGGAAAGAGATGGCAAGCTTGGCCTGGCTGCATTCCAGCGTGAGAAGTTCGACATTTGCCTCCTCGATGTAATGATGCCCAATATGGACGGCTTTACGCTGGCAGAAGAGATCCGTGATATCAATCCCGATGTACCCCTGTTCTTCCTCTCCGCCAAAACAATGAAAGATGATATTATACAGGGCTATAAACTCGGTGCTGATGATTATATCACCAAACCTTTTGACAGCGAAGTGTTGTTGCTGAAAATTAAAGCGATCCTGAAAAGAAATGAGGAGCTGCACAAGGAAGAAGTAAATGCAGAGTTTGATCTTGGCAATTATCATTTTAACCCAAGGCTGAGAGAACTGGGTATCAATGGCAAACTGCAAACATTGTCACCTAAGGAAAATGAGTTGCTTAAAATGATGTGTGAATACAAAAATGACCTGTTGCCAAGGGAAGCCGCATTGAAAAAGATCTGGGGCAGCGATACCTACTTCAATGGCCGCAGCATGGATGTGTACATCGCCAAGCTCCGTAAATATTTAAAAGAAGATGAGACCATTGAGATCGTAAACATTCATGGAAATGGTTTCAGGCTGGTAGCACCATAATAAGCGAATAAATTTTATTGTAAAACGCCCCAACAATATTGGGGTGTTTTTATTTATACATTGATCAGCCTCCTGTGATAATTGATCTGGCCAAGATGGTAATTCAGGTGCCCATACAGGTGAAATAAAAATTGCCCGGTGCTCATATCTTCTGCAAACACTTTGATGGGGAAAGTTTTTTGCAGATCTGCTTCCTCAAACCGAAGTAAGGTGGTTTTTACAGCATCCGCTGTTTCATCTATCATCTTCAACACAAGTTCAACTGGTATATCTTTATCACTAAATTCCTTCTCCCTTACCCGTTCGTAAGGAATACTACCGAGTGTTTTGCCTACAAAATGTTTTAGATTTCCAATAATATGCAGGCACAGATTGCCTCCTGAATTAGAAATGCCTGCATTAAATCTCCACATATCAGCAGGATCAGTATATAAACAGATTTCCTGTTTTAATTTATTCAGGTCTCTTTGAAATAAAGCTGCCAGGTCTTTCATAACTGATTTTTTTGAACCGGGAATATGTTTAATTGGGCATAAAGATAAAATACAGCAGCTATAATACATTTCAATTTGGATAACCGGTTACCATCTGTTAAACATCGCAAATAACCAAGGACTGCCATT
Organism: Chitinophagaceae bacterium; assembly: GCA_016722465.1. GTDB lineage: Bacteria > Bacteroidota > Bacteroidia > Chitinophagales > Chitinophagaceae > Ferruginibacter. Next base: position 981,500 of record JADKJC010000001.1, read on the forward strand.
AAAATGTATTGGAAATCCCGGGAGACGAAATTTATTTGGCAATAAAAAAAATAAGTGACTATCTTTGTTTTTAACCAAATGGTTAAACTGAATGGTTAAGGAAAGGAAAAGTACAGATACAGGAGAAAAAATACTTGCGGCTGCAAAAAAGGTATTCCTGGTAAAGGGTATGTCAGGTGCCCGGATGCAGGATATTGCTGATGAAGCAGGCATCAACAAAGCGCTGTTGCACTACTATTTTAAAAACAAGGAAAAGCTGTTTGAAGTGATTTTCCTGGAAGAAGCAAAGAAATTTTTTCCAAAGATCAACAGCATATTTGAATCTGAATTGCCCCTCTTTGTAAAAATAGAAAAGTTCGCAGCAGAATATATTGATGAAATGCAGGCAAACCCTTACCTGCCAATGTTTATGATGACACAAATAAACCAGGATACCGATAAATTTCTTGGTACAGTAATGGGAAAAAATAACCAGCCAAATCCCCATCATTTATTGGCACAGATTGAAAAAGAGGTAAAGAAAGGAACCATCAAACCAATTAGCCCGATACAACTCCTGATGAATCTTTTGTCGATGTGCATTTTTCCTTTTATAGCAAAGCCGATGATATTGAAAAAAATTGGCTTGGATGACCTGCAGTTCAGGCGGCTGATGGAACAGCGCAAACAGGAAATACCGCAATTCATTATCAACTCAATTAAGAAATAAAAAATTGACTGAATTTTAACCAAGTGGTTAACAAAAATAAACCTGTCATGAAACATTTTTTCTGGATTTTGATACTGTTACCCACTGTCGCATGGGGGCAAAATTCTTCCGCCCTCAGTTTGAAAAAGGCCTACCAACTGGCCAGAGAAAATTACCCCTTGATCAAACAACTGGAACTGGTGAAACAAACCAGCAGTCTCAACATCGGCAATCTCAGCAAAGCATTCCTGCCGCAGGCTAACATCAGTGGCCAGGCAACCTATCAGTCAGAAGTAACGCAGATAAGTATTCCTATACCAGGGGTAAAGCTTGATCCCACCAGTAAAGACCAGTACAAAATACTGGCTGACATCAACCAGCTTATTTATGATGGTGGTGTAATTAAACAACAACAACATGTACAACGCCTGAATGATGATGTGGAGCAACAGAAAATTGAGGTTGAATTGTACAAAGTGAAAGAGCGGATCAACCAGGTATTTCTTGGGGTATTGTTTTTAGATGAACAGTTGAAGCAGGTAGAATTGATCAAAACAGACCTGAATAGCGGCATTAAGAAGGTAACTGCACAGGTGAACAATGGCGTTGCGTTCAAATCGAACCTGAATGTACTGAAAGCAGAGTTGTTGAAAACAGAGCAACGCAGTTTTGAATTAACTGCGTCCCGTAAAGGATTGATCAATGTATTGGGCCTGTTCATCAACCAGCCTTTGGCAGAGAACACTCAGTTAGAAAAGCCCGTGATTACATCAGCAGTATTGAACACTACCATTGAAAGGCCGGAATTAAAACTATATACTTCACAGGAAAAACTGTTACAGAGTCAGAACAAACTTATCAGCTCAAAAAATTTACCCAAGGCAAGTGCATTTGTACAGGGCGGTTATGGCAGGCCTGGATTAAATTTTCTCAACAATCAATTTGATTTTTTTTATACCACCGGACTGAGACTTAACTGGTCGCTGGGTGGATTGTATACAAAGAAAAACGACCGGCAACTGATTGAAGTGAACAGGAAGATAGTGGATGTGCAGAAAGAAACTTTCCTGCTCAATACCAATGCTTCTTTAAAACAGCAACAGGCCGAAGTGGAGAAACTGGAACAACTGGTAACTACAGATGCAGCCATTATTGAGTTAAGAGAGCAGGTGAAAGAAGCCGCCAAAGCCCAACTGGAAAACGGCGTAATCTCTGCCAATGACTATCTCCGTGAAGTGAATGCAGAAGACCAGGCAAGGCAATCCCTCATTACACATACAATTCAATTACTGCAGGCACAGATCAATTATCAAACCATTGCAGGCACACAATAAATCAATTGACAACATGAAAAAAATATTTGTATTGACCATTTTATCAGCAGGGCTTTTCAGTGCCTGCAAAAACAACGGGGAACAATTTGATGCATCCGGCACCTTTGAAGCAGATGAAGTGATTGTATCATCTGAATTACCGGGCAAGATCATCAGCTTTACCATTGAAGAAGGTGCTGCTGTTGGTAAAGACAGTATTGTAGGTGCCATTGATGCAGTAAATGTAATGTTGCAAAAAGAACAGGTAGAAGCCAGTATTAAGGCCCTGGGTGAAAAAACTGCTGACTTTGCTCCGCAAGTTATTTTACTGCAAAATCAATTGCAGGTACAGCAATCACAACTCAACAATTTGCTGCATGAAAAAACACGTATTGAAAATTTGCTGAAAGCAGATGCTGCCACCGGCAAACAACTGGACGATATCAATGCCCAGGCAGATGTAGTAAAAAAACAAATGGCTGTTACCAGCCAGCAGATCAATGTGCAACGCAGCAACATAAACACACAGAACCGCAGTGTACTGAGCGAAGCAGCACCCTTGCAAAAAAGAGTTGCTCAGTTAAAAGACCAGGAGAAAAGGGCCTATATCATCAATCCAATCAATGGCACTGTCATAACTAAATATGCAGAACAGGGTGAGATCACCAGCGCCGGTAAAGCTTTGTACAAGGTAGCAGACCTTACTTCTCTCACCCTGAGAGCTTATATCACAGGAACACAATTATCGCAGGTAAAACTAAACAACGTTGTAAAAGTATTGATCGATAACGGTGCTTCATCCTACAAAGAGTATAGCGGCACTATTTACTGGATTTCAGGCAAGGCAGAGTTTACGCCCAAAACAATTCAAACAAAAGAAGAGAGAGCCAACCTGGTGTATGCGGTAAAAATAAAAGTGAAGAATGATGGGTTACTGAAGATTGGTATGTATGGGGAAGTTAAATTATAAACGAATAGCCCTGAGGGGGTGTAATATAAATAGCGATGGGTGAAACCCATTGCTAACAGATGAATAAAGATAAAAAGTACAAGTGAGCCCTTCGACTACGCTCAGGATAACACAACGATGACGAGTAAAGTACAAAAGCTAAGTACAAAAAAAAATGAGCGCTGCAGTATCAGTTAATAATATCATTAAAACCTACGGGAAGAAAAAAGCAATTGTGACTGCACTGCAGGATATTTCTTTTGAGGTAAAGCCCGGGGAATTATTTGGCATCATTGGCCCGGATGGTGCCGGTAAAACTTCTTTGTTCAGGATACTAACTACTTTATTACTGGCCGACAGCGGTACCGCAACAGTGGATGGTTTTGATGTGGTGAAAGATTATAAGGAAATAAGAAAACGGGTTGGCTATATGCCTGGGCGTTTTTCACTGTACCAGGATTTATCAGTGCAGGAAAACCTGGAGTTCTTTGCTACCATCTTTAACACAAGCATTGATGAGAATTATGACCTCATCAAAGATATCTACCGGCAAATAGAACCCTTTAAAGACCGCAAAGCTGGTAAGCTAAGTGGTGGCATGAAGCAGAAGCTGGCATTGAGTTGTGCATTGATCCATCGTCCATCCGTGTTGTTTTTAGATGAACCTACTACCGGAGTGGATGCGGTATCAAGAAAAGAATTCTGGGAAATGCTGAAGCGGCTGAAACAACAGGGCATCACTATATTGGTTTCTACACCATACATGGATGAAGCCAGTTTGTGCGACAGGGTAGTGCTGATGCAGGATGGCCATGTTTTATCCATCAATACACCCCAACAGATCGTAAACAATTTTGGTAAACCATTGTGGGCTGCCCGTGCCGGCAACATGCTGCACCTGCTGAATGACCTGAAGCAATCAGAAGCGGTGGACAATGCCTACCCATCAGGCACTTATCATCATGTGGTATTGAAAGATGGCTATGATGAAAAATTCCTGCTGCAAAAAATAAAAGAAAATAACAATGAATTGGAAATAAAACAAATTCAACCCGACATTGAAGATTGTTTTATGAAATTGATGAGATGATGAATGTGAATTGTCAATACTGAATAGTGAATGAGGGGCCATATTTACAATTGCCTGTTCACTATTCACAACAAAAAAAATGAACAACGATAAAATAATAACCGCTGATAAACTCACCAAACGTTTTGGCGACTTTGTAGCCGTGAATGAAATATCTTTTGATGTACACAAAGGAGAAATTTTTGGTTTTCTTGGCGCCAATGGTGCCGGTAAAACCACTGCCATGCGGATGCTCTGCGGACTTTCGTTGCCCAGTTCCGGACAGGCAACTGTGGCAGGTTTTGATGTATTTAAAGAAAATGAGAAGATAAAAAAAAGCATTGGCTACATGAGCCAGAAATTTTCTTTGTATGAAGATCTTACTGTAAAAGAAAACATGCGCTTTTATGGAGGTATTTACGGCAAGAGCGATCAGTTCATAAAGGATAAAACAGCCTTTGTACTGGATCACCTGCATCTTGAAAATGAAGGCAACAAACTGGTAAGATCATTGCCCCTTGGATGGAAACAAAAACTGGCTTTCTCGGTGGCCATTTTTCATGAGCCTGTTCTTGTTTTTTTAGATGAGCCCACCGGCGGTGTTGACCCGGTAACAAGACGGGAATTCTGGAACATGATCTACCAGGCGGCAGAAAAGGGTATCACGATTTTTGTAACCACACATTATATGGATGAAGCAGAATATTGCAACCGGGTAAGTATAATGGTAGATGGAAGCATAGAAGCATTGGATACACCAACACAGCTGAAAAGAAATTATGGTGCTGGTTCAATGGATGAAGTTTTTTTAAAGCTGGCCCGTAAAGCCACAAGAATGGAAAGTTAAAAATTGAAAACTCATTATATGAAAGAGAATATTACTTCCACAAAAGCAGTAGCTTTTGCAATTAAAATTATCCATCTCTATAAAGAATTGGTAAATGAGCAAAAAGAGTATGTACTATCAAAACAATTAATTAGAAGCGGCACTGCCATTGGAGCTTTGATAAGAGAAGCCGAACAAGCCGAATCCAAAACTGAATTTCTTCATAAAATGAATATAGCATTGAAAGAAGCCAATGAAAGTGGCTATTGGCTTTTCCTTTTGCATGAAGGAAAATGGCTCAACAATGAAACATTTAGTTCGTTCAACAACGATTGTGTTGAATTGGTAAAACTGCTGGCGAGTACCGTCAAAACAACTAAAGCAAACCTGGGCAGATGAAAAAGCGCTTTCCATTCATCAGCCAGCTGGATGCCAGCCGCTATTTTGAAGTGTACCGAAATCTTCACTCCTACAACGAAATTGAAACAGCATTTCGAAAGGGTACTATAAAAATGGCAGTAGTGCTGCCTAATCATTTTGCAGAAGACCTGCAGCATTTTAATAAAGTGCAGGTGCAGCTGATCGCTGATGCTTCCGATCCAAATTTTGCCAACACGGTTTCCAACTATGCAACTTCCATCATCATGGATTATAAAAACCGCATTACGGATGAAAAGAAATTGCCTTATACCATCAGCACCGACATAAGAATGCTGTACAATCCACAAATGAAAGGCGCTTATAATTTTGTGCCGGGTGTAATGGCAATGGTACTGCTACTGGTTTGCACCATGATGACGGCCATCACCATTGTGAGGGAAAAAGAGATCGGTACCATGGAAGTAATACTGGTATCACCCATGAAACCACAACTGGTGGTATTTGCAAAAGCAGTTCCGTATCTTTTATTATCAGTTATCAATATTGCAAGTATTTTATTATTGAGCGTATTTGTACTGGAAGTGCCCATCAATGGAAATATCTTTCTTTTAGTGTTTGAAAGTATTTTGTTTACGTTGGTTTCATTATCGCTTGGCCTGCTGATCTCTGCCGGAGTTGATTCACAACAAACAGCGATGTTCATTTCATTGATCGCACTCTTCCTTCCCACCATCATGTTAAGCGGTTTTATGTTTCCCATCGAAAATATGCCATTGCCATTGAGGACTATATCGAATATTGTTCCGGCAAAATGGTACTACATCATCGTAAGATCGGTGATGATAAAGGGAGTAGGATTGAAAGATGTATGGAAAGAAACACTGATACTTGCAGGCATGATGACTTTCTTTTTAACAGTGGCGGTAAAACGATTTAAAATACGCCTGGCATGAGAACATTAAAATTTTTACTGCAAAAAGAATTCCGGCAGATATTCCGGGATCCTTCCATTATCCGGCTCATCTTCATTATGCCGGTAATACAGTTAATTATATTACCATGGGCGGCGGATTATGAAATGAAAAATATCCAGCTGAGTGTGGTGGATCATGACCATTCTGATTATTCCAGGAAACTGGTTTCAAAAATTACCTCTTCAGGATATTTTATACTGAATGATTATGCTGCTTCCTTCAATCAATCCTTTGCGGAAATTGAAAAAGATCACTCAGATATTATTTTAGAAATCCCTGCTTCCTTTGAAAAAGACCTGGTGAAAGAAAGCGAAGCCAAATTATTTATTGCAGGCAATGCCATCAATGGCGTAAAAGCAAACCTTGGCAGTGTTTACCTCCGTACCATCATACAGGATTTTAACCAGTCGGTACGATTGGAGTGGATACAAATCCCAAGGTTCAGCCCGGAAACACAGATAGAAGTATCCACTTCCAACTGGTACAATCCCCTGATGAATTACAAATATTTTATGGTACCCGGCATACTGGTGATTTTGCTTACGATGGTAGGATCAAATTTAACTGCCATGAATATTGTTAAAGAAAAAGAAATCGGCACTATTGAACAGATCAATGTAACGCCTATCAAAAAATATCACTTCATCTTAGGCAAACTCATTCCTTTCTGGATACTGGGGCTGGTGGTGCTCACACTCGGTTTTATCATTGCAAGGGTAGTATACGGCATCGTGCCCCTCGGAAGTTTTATTACCATCTATGTTTTTGCGGCTGTTTATTTGCTGGCAGTATTGGGCCTTGGTTTGCTTGTTTCCACTTATGCAACCACACAACAGCAGGCCATGCTCATTTCGTTTTTCATCATGATGATCTGTATATTACTTGGCGGCCTCTATACTTCAATTGACAGTATGCCGGTATGGGCACAATGGATCACTAAGTTTAACCCTGTTTCTTATTTTATTGATGTAATGCGGATGGTGGTATTGAAAGGAAGTACACTGGCGGATATCAAATACCAGTTGCTCGTCATGAGTGGTTTTGCAATTGTATTAAATGGATGGGCAGTATTCAGCTACAGGAAAAGATCATGATTATTTACCTGCCTTTAAACAATACAATGCACCATCGGTACTGGTAAAGAAAATATACTCCTGTTGAATTAATGGAGTAGAAAAAATACCACCCAGCTCCACCTGTGCATCCAGGAACTGTTCATTGGTAGTAATGATGGAATAAATATCATCCCTGTAGGTATCATCTTCCTTAAAATATTTCAGGTGATTTTTTGTATAAGAGTCAGTTTTAAATATCCATTTATCTTCCCCTGTCTTCATATCAATACCATGCAGTTTCCCCATAGTAGTGCCAATATACAACATGTTATTGCTGAATGCCGGTTTACCAAAAACAAGCAGTTCCATTGTACGTTTCCATCTTTCAGCCAACGTTTTACTGTCGATGGCAGCCAGCATTCTTTCATCAGCACCAGCCATATACAGGGTAGAATCCTTACAGGTATTGGATAGCACCCATCCTCTGGTAAAAACCTTATTCCAGTGTGCAAATCCCTTTTCTTTATCAATGGCATACACATTATAGTCCCTTGCACCTACTACCACTGTATTGTTCATCAGTGTTGGGTTGCCCTGCACTTCTCCTGTTGGAAAATAAACATGGCCCACCGTTTTAAATTTCCACCATTGCTTGCCGGTATTGATATTTGCAGCATATACATTGCCATCAAATGATCCGAAGTAAACCCTTTTTTCATCCACTACAGGTGCAGTATGTACAGGCCCGCCTGTTTTGAATTTCCATTTCAAATTCCCGGTTGTGGCACTCACCGCATATAAATATCCATCTCCCATTCCTGCATAGAGCATCCCCTTTGATAATACCGGTGATGACTGGTGATAATCTGCAAAATCATATTTTTTTTCAATGCCTGCAAAAGTCCATATCATTTTTCCTTTTGTATCCAGGCAGTATAATTTACCATCAGCACTGATAAAATAAATATGCTCGTCATTCAGCAAAGCGGTTGACCTGATCGCTCCGTTTGTTTTAAACCGCCATACTTCTTTCCCTGAAATACGATTCACTGCATAAAAAATACTGTCCAGCCCACCAAAATAAATATGATCAGCATCACCCACGGGTGAGGCATATAGAGCAGCACTTGTTGAAAATTTCCATTGTAATACCGGAAGTGCAGTGATATCCGGGTTGCCCTGCGGCGATTGGCCAAAACAACAGGCATTAAATACTAATAAAATAATGGCGATTAAAAATTTGTTGATTGATACCGGCATGGCTGATTGAAGTTGGCTACAGGATACAAAGTTGGTATTTCTTTTACAACTTACCGTTTAAAGATCGCAGTATATAACCCAACCCTGTAAAAAAGCAGACAAGACCCCGAAATCCCCTGCCCATTTTTTTGCAAAGAGAAATTATTATACACAACTCATTTAAACCAGCGGCGATAATTTTTCTTTACCCGGAAGATCGTTTTGTAATGACAGTACAATTATCTGCAGTGTATCATTCAGTTCATCGATCAACCGGTCAAGTTCATCACAGGATTCCCCTTTAATGGCCAGTGCTTCTATTCTTAGTATTCCCTCCTTTAAAGAATGAATACCCATATTGTCAATGGAAGGTTTGATGCTGTGAGCCAATGCTTTGATTTTAGCAAAATCATTTTTTTGCCGGGCAACGACCATTTCTTCCATGGTTACGGTTGCCAGTTCAATAAACAATGCAATCAGTTTTTTCAGGAAAGATTCGTTTGTTTTACTGATCTCATGCATTTTTGATAAATCATATAAAGAGCCGGCCACAGCAACTGTATGCTCTGCAACAATGATCTTTACTTCTTTACCCAACCATTTTGCTATCATGGCAACCAATGCTTCCTCTGCAAATGGCTTGGAAATAAAATCATCCATGCCTGCAGCAAAACATTTATCACTTTCTCCTTTAATGGCATTGGCAGTTAATGCAATGATAGGAATTGCAGCATTCACTTCCTTCCTGATGATCCTTGTTGCCTCCAGTCCATCCATTTCCGGCATTTGCATATCCATCAATACCAGGTCAAAATTCAACGTCTTCATCGCCTGCACCGCCTCAATACCATTTACCGCTTCCGTTATCTTAGCTCCATAATGTGCCAGTGTTGCTATTGCCACCAGCCGGTTCATTTCATTATCTTCTACCAGCAGAATTTGCTTGTCTTTTAAAATGGACTCGTCAGCAATCCTGGTTTCTTTGGCAGGCAGGTCATTTTCATTCCCTATGACAAAGGGAATGATCAGGGTAATGGTTGACCCTACATTTTTTTCACTCTGCACATGTATATGACCACCCATCAATTCCGACAACTGCTTGGTGATCGTCATACCCAACCCGGTTCCACCAAACTTCCTGCTCACCGATTTGTCTTCCTGGGTAAAACTCTGAAAGAGGTTATTCATAAACTCCTTGTCCATCCCAATGCCATTATCTGCCACTGAAATTTGCACCGACTGGCAGTTTCTATGTTGCTCTTTCAATATACAATCAATACTCACAATACCTTTTTCGGAAAACTTAACAGCATTGCTTACCAGGTTAAACAATATCTGTTTCAGCCGGAAGGGATCTCCCTTTAAAATGCCGGCAATATTTTCATCTGTTGAACAGTTTACCAATATCCCTTTCTCCGATGCCCGGTGTTGCATCACATCCACAATACTTTTAACCACTTCTTTAATGCTGAAACCAATATTTTCCAATTCCAGTTTGCCTGCCTCTATTTTCGAAATATCCAGGATATCATTGATGATCACCATCAGGTGTTCGCCTGCATTGTTGATGGTATTGAGATAAAGTTGCTGCGTTTCATCCAGTATTGTTTTTTGTAATTGCCGGCTCATTCCAAGAATGGCATTCATCGGCGTTCTTATCTCATGGCTCATATTGGCAAGAAATGTTTGCTTGGCACTTGCAGACAATTCCGCATGTTCTCTTGCCTCCAGTAATTCATACTCCAGTATTTTTTGTGCTGTAATATCCAAATGAATACCAATAGAACCCAACAGTTCGCCTTCATCATTGTACCTCGGCGCTCCGCTGATGAGCCACCATTTAGATTCTCCGCTTTTATTTTTTACAGCAATTTCATAAGCATCCGAAACTCCTTTTTTCCGGCTCTCGTTCCTCATTTCCATCATTTCTGTATGGCCTTCTCTTATAAACAGGTCACTTGCTTTTTTGCCAATCAGGTCATCCATATCATATCCGCTCATTTCACAAAAACTATGATTGGAGGAACGGATGATCTCATGGTTATCCACTTCCAGCAAACCAAGGTTCATATTGGCAATGATGTTCCGGTATTTTTCCTCGTTTACTTTTAATGCCTGGTCCGCATTTTTTCTTTCGGTAATGTTCAGCATAAAGCCGGTGAATACCGCAGACCCTTCAGGTGTACGATAAGAAAAAGAGGAAGTAACCGAGTACCAGATGATTCCATTGCCTGGTATTAACAGCCTTGCTTCGGCATGAAATGATTCCAGCGTAGTTCGGGAATGCTTTCTTTTAATTTCTATCTCCTTAATATCATCAGGATGTATATATTTTTGAAACTGGTAAAATTCATCTTCGCCGATGCCGAATATTTTTGCCATTGCCGGGCTCACATAGCGCAGCCCTTCAGTGCCATCTTTGCGGAATTCAAATTCATAAATTACACCCGGTATGTTTTCTGACAATGATTTAAACTGCTTTACCCTTTGTGACAATTCAAATTCAAGTTCTTTTTGCCGGGTAATGTCAATATGAGTTCCGATGATTTTAACCGGTTTGCCTTCATCATTTTTTTCGGTGACCACACCACGGTCCAATATCCAGTGAACTGTGCCATCCTTATGAAATACCCTGTATTCACAGTTATGATAGTAAATTAATCCGGCTTTATAATTCGCATCATTTTCTTCCAGAATTTTCCTGTCTTCTTCATGTGTCATCGTCCACCATAAATTTACCTCGTCGGTAAATTCATCAACACTATAACCGAGTATATTATTAAGGGCATTGGAAAAAAAGGTTTTACCTGTTTTGAAATTATGCTCCCAGTAATTGTCGCCTACATTAGAGAGCGCAATTTTAAACCTTTCTTCATATTCCTTTAGTTTCTTTTGAGCTGCTTTTTCCCCGGAGATATCGTCCACCATTGCAAAATACTGTATCACTTTTCCCTTTTCATCTGTAACCGCCTGTCCCCGGGAGCGGCCCCAAAACCAGGTGCCGTCTTTACGGTAATGGATCAGTTCGCTGTTGAATGATCTGCCCTGTTCAAAATCATTTATCATTTGCCTTAAAACACCCCTGTCGCTTAAAGGGCCCTTGCACAGGTCAAAAGGTGTTTTGCCGATTATTTCTTCTTTTGTATATTTTGTAAGATTAACAAAGCCCTGGTTGGTCCAGGAAATTTTTCCCTCCACACCGGTGAACAGTACCCCATTTTCGTTGGCACTTGCCACTACCGATATCCGCTTATATTCTTCTTCAGTTTTTTTCCTTTCTGTAATATCTGTATTGGTGCCTATAACCCGTTCACCTGCTCCTGCAGTACTTTTAAATACTCTCCCCCTGTCCAGTACCCATATATAATGGCCATCTTTATGCTGTAGCCTGTATTCCCGCTGGTGAGAGGTGATTTTTTTCCGGATATAATCCTTGCCGGTCTGAACCACTCCTGGCCGGTCCTCGGGATGAACCCTGCTGATCAATTCCCTTTTATTGTTCCCAAATTCATCCTCTTCATAACCCAGCATTTTTTTAAATTGCCTGGAAAAGAATACTTCTTTTGTTGCCGCATCATATTCCCACACCCCATCGCCGGTACCTTCCAATGCAAAATGCCAGAGCTCCTGGCTTGTCTTCAACTTGTCTTCAGCACACTTTCTGTCATTCACCTGCTGGTCCAGGTATCTTGCTATCATCAACAGATCATCCGAGTCTTTCGTTTTTTCTTCACCGGTAATGGTGCCAATCGTTTCCTTAAGTTTTTCAAGTGATTGCTTTTTAACAGCTATCTCCTGTTTAAGCTTGCTATTAATTTCCACATACTCTTCTTCGCTGATCTTAAATGCCCTTTCAGAAAGTTCTTTATCCTTATCGTATGCACAATAGGAATCATTAATAGCCAACAGGAACTCCTGCAGTTCCGGGTATTGCTGTAATGATTGAGGCAAATATTTTTTTATCTGCTTTTGTATCAACTTATGCAAGTTCATAAAAGGAAGTGATTGTCATTGTTTGATTGTGAAGGTGACAATTGCCGCCTTCATTAAAAGGGGATATTTCGCCATAAGAATAAAAGCCTGCAACCGGTGTGCTGCCTCCCATGGATTCGAGTACGGCTTCTACTTCCTCCTCTGTTCTTCTGCCCAATATTATTTTACGGCCCACACAACTTACCAGTAAAGAAAAGCCTGGCTTTGCTCCCTGGTTAAGCTGTGCGTTTTGAGCTGCAACTGCAGCAGCGAATGTCAGCATATCAAGGTTAGCTTTCATAAAACGTACTTTCGATCCTTCGGGAATATCGCCTGCAAAGGTCATACTGTTTTCTTCCTGGCCAATTGAAAGAATGGTTCTTACTACGGCCTGGTTACTACCGGGTACCGTAACAGATAAAGGGAATAACAATGCAGAACTGGGTAACCTTTCAGCTTCAGGGCCAAGGTATTTTTTATAAATATCCAGTGCGTTTTTATTATCCACTTCAAATAATTTATTGCCTGTTGACCGGGTCACTTCTTTTTCCAGCCCAAATGTTTGCCAGCCTCCATTGGTGCCGTGCCTTACAATAATATTGTCACCATAAAAACCGATCGCAATAATATTACCCTGTGCAGGTTGCTGATTCAATCCCACCAGCGTGGTATTGAAATTGGTTCCATCACCGGCAAGCCCTCCTGTAATGAGTATATTATTGCCGGCAGCATTGTTCAATCCTTTCACCAGTTCACTCCCGTTCACCAAACTGCCATCTGATAAAACAAGGATATAAGTAAGCTCATTTAGAGGAAGTTTTTTTACCAAGGCAGATGCAGCATCAAAGCTGTTATCAAAATCTTTTATGTTAACTGAAGCTGTCTTAATAGTCGTACTGTCAAATTGCAATGCTGCGGCCACCAATGAGCCATCCTGCACCGTATCATGAAAAATTTCGCCTGCCGTACTGCAGAGTGCAATTTGTGCTTCGGGAAATTTTTTCTTTACAGATTCATAAATATCCTGCGAAGCAAGGATGTCTTTAGCTGCAAAGCAAAGCACCAGCTGTGCAGTTGAACAATCACAGTGATCATATTCATGATGCCTGTTCCATTCATTGTCTGATAATTGAAAGATTGCTGATTTCATGATTTTTTTTATAAGGTGATGGCTTTTCGCTGGAGCATTTTATAAATAGTACTTTTCCCTATTTCCAGTTTGTCTGCAACTGCACCGATATCGTTGCTGTATTTCTGCAGATAAAACTTTATGATATCATAATTATACTGCTCCAGTGACTTTTCCTCAGCCGTTAATATTTTTTCTGATTTTACGGTTGGAAAAGAAATATCAGCTGCAGTAATGGTTGTACTATCGCACATTACTGCGGCCAGGTCTACCACCGCTTTTAACTCTCTTATATTGCCCGGGTAATTATAGCCTGACAATTTATCCTTTGCCTCCTGCGAAAGTCGGATCACTGCCGTTTTATTTTCTTTGGTAAATTCATCCAGGAAATGCCTCGCCAGTATCAGCACATCACTGCCTCTTTCCCTTAATGCTGGTAATTCAATTGGCAAACCCATTACCCGGTAATAAAGATCCTCCCGGAAATTTCCCTGTTCCACTTCTGCCGCCATGTTCTTATGTGTAGCTACTACCAGCCGTACATCCAGTTTTACTGTTTCATTTCCACCAACCCTTGTTATTTCTCTTTCCTGCAGCACCCTCAGCAACTTGCTTTGCATGCCCAGGTCAATCTCTGCTATCTCATCTAAAAAAATAGTGCCGCCATTGGCCTCTTCAAACTTTCCTGCCTTACGGGCTATAGCACCTGTAAATGCTCCTCTTTCATGACCAAACAATTCGCTCTCCATTAATTCCCGTGGGATGGCAGCCATATTCACTGCCACAAAATTTTTCTGACTTCTGGTGCTGTTGTAATGAATGGCTTTTGCAACCACTTCTTTCCCGGTTCCTGTTTCACCTGTAATAGAAACATTAATGTTGCTTGCGATGGCTTTTCCCATCAGTGTAAATATTTTCTGCAAAGCGGGACTCTGGCCTTTAATACTGTTGTTAAAAGAAAATTTTTGCCCCAGTTCTTCTTTAAGATGTGCTACTTCCTTTTTAAGCTTCCCGGTTTCCCTCACTTTTATGATCGAATTCCATAACAGGTCCTTTGTGTTTTCATCTTTGGGTAAATAATCTGTTATGCCCATTTTAAGCATACTTACAGCTACTGATATTTTTTCCTGTGCGCTGATGACGATTACAGGCAACTGGTCATTTATTTCCCGTATTTTCTGGTACAGCTTATCACCCTCAAAATCAGGGAGTGAAAGATCGATGGTAACAAGGTCTGGTTTTTTATAAAGGTTGGAAAGGCAATCACGGCCATTGGTGAACCGGGAAATTTCATAGTCGGGATTGAGTGCCAGGTAATATTCAAGTATCTGACCGTAAAAAGGGTCATCCTCCACAATAAATATTTTAAAAGGCGTAACGATATCAGGTTTATATCCCATCATTCAATTAATTATAGTATTCATGCATCATCCTTTTATTTTTACGATTCTTTTCCTGTTCATCCCTGAAAGGAGAAAAGAAAACCATTACTTCTTTTGCCTTACTGCCGAAGTGCAGAAACTGTTACTGATTCGGCAGTTATTATCAACAATTAAGAATGAGCAATTAGTTTTTTGCAGGTCTTCAGTTCCACAGGGTTTTATTTTGCTTTCGTGATCCGGATCGATTAGCGGCTGGGCATGGTGTTCCAGTGGCTGTTCAATTTGCTGTTCTTTTGTTTGTGTGAGCATTCGCTGCGTTTTACAGGATGCGGATACCAATAGCAGCAATAATATCAATAGATCAGGCAGTTTCATAGTAAGGAGTTAAAGAGGGGGAAATTGTTCTTAAAACCACTTTCTTTCTTCCCTGCAGCAGCTCCATTACATCCAGTATCCTGCTCACTACCTTTTCAATCTGCATCCTGCCATTGGCCCCCTTTGTGATGTAGTTAAAAGCGCCATACATTAATGATTGAATGGTATTCTGAACATCATCCTGCCCGGCGATGACTACAACATATACAGCAGGATTGTACTGCTTGATCTTTTTAAGCAGCTCTGTACCTGCAGCTTTTTGATGACCGAGAAATATAATTGCCGGTTCCTGTTCCAGGCTTTCCAGGCATGCATTGGCACTTTCAAACGAATCCACATTTGAGTAACCAAGATTGCGGAGATGCTGCCGGTACAAAGCAAGGCTGAATACATCGTCGTCAACAACAGAGATTTTAAGGGTGTTAGTTGTTTTCATTTTTCGTGTTTTTTTGATTGTCATACAGAAAAAATATACCTGCTTTATATCATGACTGATTATCAAATCAGGAATGTAATCTCCTTTATTTTAGCAGGAGAATACACATTCTTAAAACGAGAAATCACTAAAGATATTTATCGAAGAATTACTGGAATCTTCATCATTTTTCTACCCGCTGCAGCGTAGTTATTTTTCTACAAAAAGCAATAGAAACATATAGCTACTACGTTTCCCTTTGTTTTTTTATAATTAAAGAATGAAAAACCTGGCTGTTGCTAAAAGCCATTGGGAAACATAGTTTTTCCGGGAACATGATTCGGTTTCACTGATGGTGATATTCAGCATAGAAGAGCATGGCAGTTAATCAGCTTTGTTTTACCGGTAGTGCAGGAGTTACAAATAAATGCAGGCAAACTATCCAGCGGCACATATGTTTATTCTATTGGAAACGGAAAAGAAAAGTTATGGGAAATTTATAAAACTATAACTAAGATCATCAGTTATGGATATTTATCAAACAGCCCTCTTAGCCCTTTCCCAATTTACCGACTGTGTCTTTTTCATGTAACGGAAAAATCCAAGTACAACTGAAAGGTTCATGATGAAAAAATAATAAGGAACAAACAGCAGTTTTATCCTGGTAGACCTGTTTTCCATGAACCAGCCTGTTAGTGCAGCGATATAGAATAATAGCTGTAGCCAGAATAGTGTTGCGTACATTCCGAAATCCATTGATCCCTCATTAAAAGCAAGCAGGTATCCAACCGGTATCAACAAAACCAGGCAAATGGGTGTGAGCGTCCAACGAAGCACCCGGTGTGAGATGTACTGAAAAGAGAGCGTACCATATTTAAAAATATTCAGTAAAGATCTTAACCTGATGACAGCCTGTATACCGCCTGCAGAAATTCTTATTTTCCTTTTTAGTTCTTCTTTTACATTGGCGGATGCATTTTCAATGGCGTAAGCTTCCGGATCATATTGAATGGTATATCCCTCCTGGGCCACCCTCAATGAAATAACAAAATCATCCAGCAGCGTATCTTTTTCCACATCCCTGTACAGTTCCGTTCTGATGGCAAACAATTCACCTGCTGCGCCAACAACTGAGTATAGTTCAGCATCCCATTTTTTCAATGCGGATTCATACTTCCAGTACAGGCCTTCGCCAGCGCCCGATGCCACATCCGTTTCTTTATTGATAATTCTTTTTTCACCTGACACACAACCAACTGAAGGAGCAGCAAAAAGATTAACGATGCGCTGGACAGATTCCTTTCCCAGCATGGTATTGGCATCACTGAATATTACAATGGGAGTGGTAACAAATTTCATCCCACGGTTCATAGCGCTGATTTTTCCGTTACGCTCTGGTAAATGATGCACCGTTACATTGCTGTATTGCTTTAAAATTTCCGGTGTGCCATCATCTGATCCATCAGTAACCCAGACAATATGTAGCTTATCTTTTGGATAATCAAGCGCCATGCTGTTGTTCATTTTCCCTGCCACATAATCCTTTTCATTATAGGCAGAAATAAACAGGGTAACATCCGGTTCATAACCTGTATTCGGAGCAGGAGTTTTACCGAGCTTAAAAAAACGCCTGATCTTAATGATCAGGTACAAGAGCATTCCATATCCAACATAAGTGTAGATGACGATAAATGCAAGTGTCCAGAATAAAATTTTTAATACTAACATGTGAGATAAGTTTAAACGGGGTGATATTTATCAGGCAATTGCCTTGATTGTTTCTTTATATATTTTCAGTACATCTTCCGCCATCGCTTTCCAGGAAAATTTTGCTGCCTGCAAAAACCCTGAACTGATCATCTTTTCCTTTAGCAATTTGTCTTTGCAAAGATTGATCATGGCAACAGTAATCTCCGCTGGTTTAAAAGGATTGATGATAACAGCTGCATCACCGGCTACTTCCGGCATGGACGAGGTATTGGATGTAATTACCGGCACACCACAAGCCATCGCTTCCAGCATGGGTATGCCAAAACTTTCACGAAGGGATGGATAAAGGAAAATTTCACTTTGGCAGTAAATGGCCGGCAGGTCTGTATTGATCACATAACCAGTCAGCACAATTTTATCCATCAGTTTTTTATCCCCGATTTCATCCAGCATTTTTTCCAGTTCAGTTCGATCGTAATCAAGCATTACCAGTTTATGATCTGTACCAGTCTGTTTCAAAAAATCAGAAAATGCTTTTAATGTTCCCCTGGTATTTTTTTTCGGATCGGTATTGCCGAGGAAAAAGAAATAGTTATCGGGCAACTGATACTTTTCTTTTACTCTCTCCAGTTCTGCAGCATCAGTAACAGGTTTAAAATATTCACTCACCCCATTATAAACTGCGGTTAACCTGTTGTCATTTTTCATTCCAAAGAAATCACCGATCCGTTTTTTTTCGAAATGTGATACGGTAATTATTTTACTGCTTTTCTTCACTACACGTGGCACCACCAGCTTCCGGTACATATTCCCAAATTTCTGGTAAGCTGTTGCACTTCCGGCTAATATTTTAATATAGCTGCTCTCCATATAAATGATATCATGAAGTGTTGTCACCAATGGAATGCCGCAGTTTACCGGGGCGGTATTGCTGGTACAATGCAGGAGCTGGCAGCCGTATTGCTTTGCAGCTTTCGGCAAAGCCACCTGCTCCCACTCAGGATATGAACCGCCTTCCAGTTGAATGATCCTGAAATTGGCTGTCTCTTTTAATACGGTATTATCTTCATCCGGTTTTACAAAAATGAAGTACTCATTTTCATGATCAATCTGTTGCAGGTTCCGGATCAACTCCAGCGCCACCATGTCCATGCCATGTTTTTTCTTCCGGAAAAGCCGTTGTGCTTCAATTCCTATTTTCATAAAATATTTTTTTCATATTACCGGTTATTTTAAATATTACCCGATCAATACTTTTCTTATCCTGTTATAGACCACTACTTCGAGCAGGTAAGAAAAAATGATCATCAGCACGATGTAAAGCCCATATTCAATCACTTTATTATTGATAAACCCCAGGTATGTTGCTTCCACCACCAGGTAATGATGTGAGATGTAGATCACATAAGAGCAGGGCGCCAGGTGTTTAAAAATTCCGAAGATGGCGTTAAAACCAAGCCAGTGATAGTTTTTCCAGGCGATTGCGCCAAACATCACCATAATGGCAAAAACAAAATGCCGGAGTTCTATAAATGGATACGCCACCAACGGGTAACTGTAAATTTTTGTATATGAAAAATGAATGAACAGGTTCAAAGAAAGTATTGCAGTAATGGCAAACAATACATAAGCGTAAGGCATAATCGATTTGATGCTGTATTTTTCGCCCTTTATGTAAGTGTCTGCAAACCGTACACCGATCCACCAGATAGCAAAATACATGGCAAGCCGGTTTACAATAAATGGATAGATCACATAGGAGGCTGCAGCCACAATCACCATACTATTTACCCACCTATTTAGTTTATCGCTGCTGATATTGGCAGCCAATACAAAGAAGAGCATATAGAACCACCATTCGTAAGACAGTGACCATAACACGCCATTGCCCATGTAGGCTGCTGAAATCACATTCGGTTTTTGTGAGATCACATCCTGCAGCATGAAAATATTTCCCAGCAAGGTTTTCCATTCGGGATTTGCCAATGTTCCTTCACCATAACATTTTATTCCATACCCCAAAAGAAAGATAAAGAACAGCGGAATGTACAAGCGGATGAAACGACGGATAAAATAATACCGGAATGTTTTATTGGCTGATCTTTCGAAAGTGTATTTAATTACAAAGCCACTCAATGCAAAAAAAACAATTACTGCCTCCGGTCCAAATCGGAAAAAGAATCCCACATTAATCCCCAATAAAAAAAACTTTTGGGGTAATGTATGAAATAACACCACATACAATGCAGCAAATCCACGGAGTGCTTCCAGTTTTTCCAGCCTGTTCTTTTTCATTGTTTCTTTATTCGGTTACTGTAAAATCAATATTGCTGATGCATTACCTTGTGCTTGCAGTATGTTTGGTATGAATGAATTTTTATTAGCTCCTTTTATTTTCAATAACGATAACAGCATCATCAGCATTCCTTTTGGCAGGCTCATCAATGCATGCAGTGTATTGGAATTGTAAAATGCTTTTGGGATTGAAAACAAAAAAGATAATATGCATGCTGTTCCAATGATCATCCAGCCAGCTGAAAATATAAATCCATTACCAATCAGGAAATTGACTGCAACAAAAGAAGTCCCGAAAATTATAACTGCACCCAATAATAAAATTCTTGGCGGCTGAATAAACTGTACCGCCTTATCGAAGTAATCAATATTTCCTTCCAACAGCAGATTCTTTAATGCATTTAAAAAATCTTTTCTGAAATAATGCAGTTGTGCTGAAAGCCAGCGGCGGCGCTGGTTGCCGAACACATCTGCTTTCTGAATCTTTTCATCAAACACCAATGCATCATCCAGGTACATGATCTTATGGCCAGCCTTCAGCATCTTTAATTCAATCTCTTTGTCAAAACCACCCACAGCGGTAACGGTTAACATCAGCGATTTAAAATAATCATATTTGAAAGCCATACCCGATCCAATGATGGCGGACGAAAGCCCCAGCACCCTGTGCCCCTTTCTGAAAATATTATTGTTGATCTCTTCGCTGATGGCATCAAGAATTGCCCAGGAATTATTGGTGTTTTTTGCAGTGCGGTGCCCCTGAACAGCAATGCAGCCTGTTTCAAATACTGCATTCACCTTACTTAAAAAATCAGCATCCATCAAATTATCAGCATCCAGTACAACAGCAATATCATAAGTGCTGGTTAATGCAGCCATCCCTTTGTTCAACGCTTTCGATTTGGTGCTTTTATCAAAACTTACCTCCACCAGTTTTATTGGTAACGCTTTTAAACTATCCAGCGTTTTTTTCTGAAAAGAATCTGCAATGATCACTACATCAAAAAGATCGTTTGGGTATGCCTGTTGTAATGCAGATTTTGCCACTTCCACTATAACCTCATCTTCCCGGTAGCCCGGGATGAGCACTGCAATTTTCCTGAGCACTCCCGGATTTTTATACGGACACTGCCTGTAAAACAAACCGGCAAATGAAAATATAAGAATATAGAGTGTAGCAAGTCCGAGCAGGGCCAGTATCAGAACCTGAATGAAATTATAGGTAGACATAGAATAAAGTTTATTTTGATTGCCTGATTTTATTTCTCACTTTTAATGCATACTTGCGCAGGAACGGCAGGTATTTGCCGCTTTTCAAATTATACAATACCGACTCCGAGTCAAAGATCATCTCGAAATTTTCTGTACACAACACCGGTTTTTTTGCGATCCTGTTAATTTGAATGGCTTGCGTCAGATCACTCTCTACAAATAGTACGTAAGGCTTTGCCATATAAGCTTTTGCCTTGTGTCCTCCGTGATTATTGGCCTTTTGTCTTGCCGCCATATCAGGCAGATCAAGCATTACGAGATCGTTGTATTTTACATTGTTTGCTTTTAGCCAGGCCTCTGTTTGCTGCCTGTATTTTTCCAAACGGGAAGTAACAATGGTTCCAATTTTACTGCCCGGGATAAACAATGGCGGTGCATTCAGTATAAAGTCGATGTACTTTTCGCCGTCATCATTTTGTTCCGGCAATGGATCGGCACACAACACACCGTCAATATCAAAGCAGGCTTTTTCCAGCGTGGTATGGTTAAGGATATTCCATTGGAAATACCTGGGCAGCGCAACTGTTTCAAAAAAATAATCGACTGTTTTTTCCTTACCGGGAATTACATATACCGCACAATATTTGATATCGAATTCTGAAGCAAGATGTTTCAGGTTCTCTTTACACTCCTGCAATGCTGCACCAGAAGCAACACTGTCATCTACTACCAGTATTTTTTTAAATTGTTTTATGTCGAAGAACTGGCCTCTTGCACCAGCTTTATAAATATGGCCATTCATAAAAGAATGAATGTCGGTATAAGGCCGGTTAAGATAGAGCGCCAGTAAATTCGCCGGCAGCATACCACTTCTCGGCACACCTACTACCAGGTCAATATCACGGGGAATAATGCTGAGTCGTTTAAGAATGATGTTATTCAGGTCACGAATATTTCTGTAGTTCATAAGCTTTATTTTATAAGGTTTTCAATCTGGTTGTAAATCTGCTGTACATTATTTTTCCATGAATGCGATCTGGCAAACTGAATGCGTTTGCTTTTATTGACTTCGTTATTTTCAGTCAACGCTTTTTCAACAGCAATTTTGTACTCATCCACCGAAGAGCACAAATACACATGCTCCCTGAACAATTCCATGGTATGTGTTCTGGTTGCAATTACCGGTTTGCCCAATGCCAGGTATTCGTCTACCTTGCGTGGATAATTACCAATGGTAATTTCATTGACCAGTTGTGGATTTAAACAAACATCCAGCGAATTCATATATTCCGGCACTTCGTTTTTTGGAATGCTGCCGGTAAAATGTACATTCTTTAATGTATGCAGGGCATGGGCAGCAAATACTTTGTCTTCATTGCCAATCATCACAAAAGAGTAATTGGGTTTACTTTTTGCCAGTTCACAGATCAGGTCAGCATCCAGTCTCATACTATTGATATCACCGATATATCCTATCCTTGGTTGTGGTATGGATTGTATTGCTGCAGGAATTGCAAATTCCATTTCAGGATTGTATGCTGAAAGATCTACCCCCTGGCCCACATCATAACTTTTAGTATTGAAGTTCTTTGCGTAATCTGCCAGTATAGATATCATTGTCTATTAAATGTATTGGATCGTTAAGGCCCAATTGACCGGCAATTTTTTTTGTGTACTTAAAAATTTTTTTATTGTTGATCTTATTAAAGAAATCAAACAGGAAACCATCGGGTAACCCATTGATGGACCATACATAAAAAGGAAAATCAAGCACCCAAAGATTTTTTGATATTTTCCTGATTGGTTTTTTCTGCTTCTTTAAAACCTCTAACCGGCGCTTTGTTTCCGCAGTGGGTTTGTTCCTGTACATGGTCATCATGTCTAAAGGGCTGTTCACATACAGCACCCGGTTGTCCAGCGCTATTTGTTTTGCAATGTCTATGGCATTTGAACCGATGGGTATATCCCATGATTGAAGCCCTGTTATGATAAAATCTCTACCTTTCATAAGATGGTTTTAAATAGTTGTTTTTATTAATTCAGGTGCCGGTTCAGGTATATCCAATGCTCCTGAGTTCAGCATTATCGCCATTGAGATATAGATCAACATTCCTGTTGGCATTCCTCCTAACACCGCATTGCCATAAGATGCTACCATTACACCAGCCATGCCGGCAATAAGAGCGCTCGTTTTTAATTTGAGCAAGGGGTCACGGATTTTAAACATCACTTTATAGGATGCTCTTCCAACCGTATAAAAAAGAATAAATAAATGGAGTAACAAACCAACAATACCCTGCTCTACCCATACAAGCACATACCAGCTGTCCGTTGCTACCTTTGAAAGAAATGCATTGGGCAAATATTTTTGTGCTTTAACTCCTCCATGCCCTATGCCACCACCAAATGGCCGTGAGGCAAGGTATCTTTTTAGTATTTTCTGATTGTCGAGCCTTACCTGCAGGGAAGCATCATTGGGATCAAAGGCCGTTCTCATTCTTCTTATCTGGTCATTCCCCTGCCCAATACTGGTGAACCTGAAGAATATAAAAACAAGTGCCAGTAATGCAACGCCGAAACCCAACACACGAATATTTTTTCTTAAAATAAAAAACGTCATAAACCCAGCCAGCGGAATACTGATTGCTCCACGGGTACCTGAGATGATCATTCCATAAAACCCCAGTAGTGCAACTGCAACAAAGAAAAGTTTTTTGGGTCTGTTATTTTTTATTGCCATTGAATAAATGGTGGCCACTACGGCTGCATAGGCCTGTGTTCCGCCAAACTGTCCTGCATCGCTTAAAAATGAAAAGACCCTGAGCTGACCAAATAAAATATGGGTTTTATAATTTCCTTCATTCAACCATGC
Organism: Chitinophagaceae bacterium; assembly: GCA_016722465.1. GTDB lineage: Bacteria > Bacteroidota > Bacteroidia > Chitinophagales > Chitinophagaceae > Ferruginibacter. Next base: position 1,005,356 of record JADKJC010000001.1, read on the forward strand.
CTGCTCTGCGTTATCAACACCAAATTTCATTTGCACAATTCCTTTTGCTGAAGCCAGCATTGAAAAAATGCCCCATACATAGAGAAAGAAATCAAGCTTACGGTTGGTATTGATAAACATGAGCGTCAATGGCACCAGCAGGAACATATATAATGAAACGCCCCGGCCGGAAAACCATGCAGCTATACTGTGAGCCTCCGGGTTTACTAATTGAAACAATGAGTATCCAAACCATACAACTGCTAACACGGTGATATCTTTTGCAGCAGGTGACCAGTTAATTCTTTCGTTGAATCTCTTCATGAACAAGGCGAGATAGGTCAACATAAGAATGGCATCCATGCCTAAACCAACCTGCAGGTCTTTTACATAACGCCCCAGTCCAATTAAAATAAAACTCAATGCTACTGCAGTATATAAGCCAATGATGGGCCTCGTAAAAAGTAAGTATACATAAATGACCCCGAAAAAAAGTGCAAATAAAACCCCCACTCCCGGTAACTGCATGTTGGCAGCAATGCAGGCAAATACCGTTACTGTTATCAGCAGCAGCAGCATATTACGTGGCTTTACCAGGCTGGAAGAGCCAGCGTAATTTTCAAAAGGATTTATGTTATTTTCTAACGTCATCTTTTAATTGCTTGTACCAGTTTTTTATTGTACCTGTCGCCGGTGAGCTTGTTAAAAATGGACCGGTAAAATGTTATCCCATTGGAAAAGATTTCGCTGTACCGCAAAGTCAGTTCTTTGTTTAAAAAATACATGCCCATCCATATACCGATGAGGGTAAAAATGATGGACGAAACTGCCACCAGAATCAACGATTTGAATATGAAAATTGAAATGAGGTCTCCGGCAATATTGGCGATTACCATAAAGAAAACCTTCAATGCATTGATGGCTGGTTTATTGATACTGTCCAGTCCTATCCCGGTCATCCTGTCAATGGGTAATAACAAACCATAGATGGAAAACACCCGTACGATGCTCACTGCATTGAATCCTGAAATAGGATCTGCCTCTAAATATTGTTTCCCTGCCAGGGAGAACACAAAAAAATCTGCAAACACAAAAGTAAACAGGCTTACAAAAATGAACAGGTAAGTAAGCGCTCCGGAGTAAGTATAAAACAATGATCTTACTTCTTCCATTTTGCCATGCAAACTTGCTTTTGACATTTTTGGAAAAGCGGTGGCGGCAAAACTTCGTAATGGTATCTGTTGCAGCTCGGTCAGTTTAAGTGGTATACTGTACAATGCCACGGCAGCATTTCCCAACGGGCTTAAACTGATGATTAATGTATCGGCACTCCGCAATAAATTTGTTCCTACCAATGTAAATGTGGTGTACTTTCCAAAATGCAATAATGTTTTATTGGTTGCGGCACTGGCATTGCGGATGTACTTTAACCCATCCCATCCTGCAACAATACTTACCAGGGAAGTCACTGCATTAACAGCAAGGTTTGCAATTACAATTTGCAGCAGGTTCATTTTAAAAAGGAAAAAATTCAACAGCAGGATGATAAAGAACCCTCCGCTGTTGATGGCTTTAAGCGCCAGCATTTTTCCATAATTCCTGTCGGCCTGTAATACCACCAGTGCATTGTTCCATGGAAGGTTCAAGAACGCCAGTAATGGATACCAGGTAAAAAATAATTCATAGCCGGAGTGATGTATGGCATCGTGAAAATAAAGATTACAACTGGCGACGATGGTTGCAATGACCACTGTGGCACCGGAACCAATCAACGCATTTGATCCCATCAGCCTGGTCCGGTACGCTGCATCGGCTCCAGACAGGTATCTTATCAAACCCGTGTTGGTAATGCCAAACCTGAACATCTCAATAAAAGATCCTGCAGCAATAAACAATACCCATTGTCCAAACATTTCTACTGATAAACTCCGTGCAAGAATGGCAAAACCGGCAATGCCGAAAAAAGCAATGATCAGGTTACCTGTTAAGGAAAGAAAATTATCCTCACGTACAATCTTATGGAGTTTCTTTTTCAACGGCTGTTGTTTATATTTGATTTTTAGAAAAGAATTGAAAACGGAACAGGTTTTTTATTTTTTTTCTGAACCAGCTGCTTCTTTTTGGCAGGTCACCCAGCACAGATTCTACTTCCTTCAACTCAACTCCATTAATGATAAAGTGCAGGTTGTTTCCTGAAAGTGGCAACAGGTTGTTCAGTGCTGCCTTGTCAGCCTCCGCCCATAACCTGTTGGAGCGGCAAACCAATACAGACATATCTGCCTGCGATACTAAACCAGCAGGATAATTATTATAGATGAGCGCTGGTAACTCTATGAAAACATAATCAGGAACAAAACTTATACTGATTCCATTCTGCTCCATTATTTCAGTATAATTTTTTATTTCATAAAAGTGTTCATTGATCTTATAAAAAAAACATTCCGAAGGCTGCAGGTAACCGGATGGATCTGACAAAAAAGAATTATTAAAATCTACCCTTGGGTCCTGGTATCCCAACAACCTGTTCAGCAGCGGAAATTTACTTTGCGGTTTAACGGGTTGCAGCATTTTTGAGTAATTCAGCAGCAGTACCTTTTTCCCATCCTGCACCAGCTTCCTGCAAATGTTGCCTGCCAATACTGATTTCCCTTCTTTGGCAGTGGTGCTGATGAAAAGTATTGTCTTTACCGTTTTGCCGGAATGATGCCTGTTTAAAAATTGTTCTATATTCTGTGTGCTGATCTCCAGCAAACGGTTTTGAATAAAAGGCAAACTGACTGGTCCGGGGTTCCTCAGTATTTTAGGTATCATTCCCAGGCAGGGCAGTTGTAATATCTTTGATGCTTTATTGATATTCTTCAGCGTATCATCGAAGTATTCCATTGTTAAGATGATCCCTAACACCAACATAAATCCCACCATCGCCGCAGCTATTACCAGCACGGCCCTTTTTGTAGGAACTGACTGCAGCGGAAAGTATGGCGGATCAACAGCTTTTAAATTGGAGGTTAATTCATTATCCTGCAGTTTGAGCTTGGCTAAATTCAAGCCATGCAGAATTTCCAGGTAACCCTGTTCCGAAACCGATATCTCTCTTTCTATTCTTTTGATGTTTGCCCCTGCAGGTGCATAAATAGAATATTGCTGCTGAAAATCTTTGTTGCGCTGATCCATCACTTTCAATTTCGCTTTCAGGTTTTCAGCTTCCGTAACATTGGTGATCCATTCATTCAGCGTAGTGCTTATTGGTAATCCCTCAACAGAGTTTTGATAACCATATAATTCTTCCACACTTTTTTTGATTTCACTTTTTAATCTTTCTGCCTGCTTTTTTAATACCGCTATCTTTTGAGCGCTTATATCATTATTTACAGCTTCCGCAGATGCCATCTCAAAATTTACATCCCCCAGTTGTTTTCTTTTTTCAAGCACACTGTTGCTTTTTAATTGAACCAGTTGCTGGATATTTAATTTCTCTTCCAGTTTCCTGGTGGCGGCTTCCGTTCCAGCCAGTTGTGCTTTTTTATTGTTGTAATCCACTTCCATATCCTCTTTCACCACTGCCACCGCTTTACTTTGCTCATAATAGTTGATGATGTTGTTGGATTTATTAAAAGAAAGCAATTGGTCTTCTGCATGTTTTAGCTGCAGGTTTGCCTGGCGCAATTGTCCTTCAAAATATTTCACCACTGCATCACTCCTGTTCTCTTTAATGTTTTTATAATTCTTAATACAAACCTCATTGAAGACGGCCAGTGTTTGCTGGCAGATACCCGGATCATTCACTTCGTAAGTGAGTTTTATAAGATCGCTGTTGGAGAGCCTTTCAACTTTTATGGCAGATATTGCTTTGATCGAATAATGTTCATCCTCGTAGTTCAGCAATTTGTACACAAAATTGGTGTCACTGCTTTTCATCAATGCGGTGAGATTGGCGACTGTTTTTTCGTAATCAGCTTTGTTAATAAAAGGCGGAAATAAATTCGAACTATCGGTTGAATTATTATCATCTGCCGGTAATGAATCGATGCTGGTCATTTGGGAAGCAGCACTGCCATCATGAGCTACATAAGCATACAGATAACCCGGAATTTTTGTTTTTAAAGCATTGTATAATTTCGGTGAAATATATTTAGCATCTGCTTTTGGCAACAGCAGGTGCTGGCTCAATAAGCGGATGGCTACTTCTTCCTGGGTTTCACGGGATTTAATAATATTGATCAGGTTATCAAAAGCAGTATTGGTTGCAAAGTAATTGAATGATTTTTCCATTTCGATTGAAGAGCCGGATGCAAGGCCCGTGTATAATACCGTAGAGGATGTATAGGAAAGTTTGGGCTCTCTTGTCAACATAACTACTAATACCGCAAGCAGCACCGGCGTGATGATTAACAACATCAAATGCTTCAGCATTAATCTTATCAGCGCTATCAGTTTCATTATTTTTTACTTAGATCAGGGTTTTTAAAAGAGAACCCTACGATCTCTTCAAGAATTTTTTTAGATACTAAAAAATCTGAGCTGGCCATTTCATATTCTGCCTGTATTCTTGCAGCCATATCCGAAAGACGCACGTATTCGGTAATAGGAATGACTCCATTCCTGAATTCTTTCTCCACCATTTCCATATTCACCGTGGCACTACCCAGGTTTTGCGATTTTATACTCAGTAATTTCTGCCTCAACAACAGATCCTGGTATTGACGGATCACTATTTGCCTGATCTCATCCTGCTGAACTACTGCCAGCATCCTCGCTTCTTCCAGTTCGGTCTTTGCCTGTTTGATATGTGTTTTCCTGTTCACGAGGTCGTAAATAGGGATTTTTACATACACGCCAATTGCATAATTCATTTGCTTGCTGCTGGTATTTGAAAAGTTGGAACTAACCCCATTGGCATTGGTTGAAAAAGCATCAATGGTTCCATACCGGGAATCGCCCTGCACACCCAGGTTTCTTAACCAGTAATTACGCTGGGAAGTGAGATTGGATTGTTTGACATCAATATCCAGCGTACGATACTTAAACATGGCATTGTGTTTAATAGCAGAATCTATCAGGTCTGCCAATGGCGGAAAATCAACTGCTGTTTTTTTTATCAGCGTATCCGGCTTTACGGCAGTTTGTGCCGATACAGTATTATAAAAGCAGGCATGCAGCAGGCAGATCAGCGAAATTTTTAAACCGGTTTTCATGAATGATAATTTTGAATGCAGGGTTAAACGGAGCCTTTCTGCAGCAGCGCAGGTATAGTGCGTAAAATGAGTTTGATGTCGTACCAGAAGGAAAAATTGTCTCCTTCAAAGTGATCGGCATATTCATTGTCGAGGCGCTTTCTTTCTGCTTCACTCATATCGCCTCCCTTGCCTCTCAGTTCCACCTGCCATAAGCCGGTAATTCCAGCCGGGGCAAGGAAACGTTTTGATAAAGTATCTACCGTTAGCAACTCGGCTTCATATACAGGAAGGGGGCGGTTGCCTACAATGGACATATCGCCTTTTAAAACATTGATCAGTTGTGGCAATTCATCAATGCTGGTGTTGCGTATAAATTTTCCCACCCTGGTAATGCGTGGGTCGTCAACAATTTTTACAAAAGCAGCGCTTGCTTTTGCGCTTTCCTGCTTTTGAACATGATACCAGTAATCACATACCTGGTATGTATCAATGTACATTATTGGTGAGCATGTTTGTCCTGCTGGTAATTGACTGCATCTTGGACAAGGAGAATCTGAATTAATACCCGACTGTTTGGATGAATCATTGTATTGGTTTTTTTCACTGGCCAGTTTTTTAAGCAGTGCATCTGAACCGGTACGCATGGAACGGAGTTTATAAAAATCAAAGGTTTTACGTCCCACTCTTTTGGGGATGTAATACACTTTACCCTTTGACTCCAGCCTGATGGCCAGCATCACCAGCAATAATAAAGGAGATACCAGCAAGAGTACCGACGAAGCGACTACGATATCAAAAATGCGTTTTGAAAGCGGCATCCTGTATACCACAGCAGTACTTTCAACCTGCACAGCACTATTTACTTTTTTTCTGAAACTGCACAGAAATTTTACCCGTGAAATAAAACCATCGGGTAAAGCAGCTGTGGTAACATAAAAATCATCCACCCGTTTGGTAAATGCCAGTTTGAATATTTCCGCACTAAATTCCCTGGCCAACAAAATAAATGGCGTAGTATTAAATGCTGAACGTTGCCTAATCCAGTCAAATAAAAACAAACCGTTTTCGCCAGATAAATGATAGTCGCAGATGATGGCGTCCGGTTGGTTGTTTGACTTCAGGTAATTGACCGCCCTGAGATTATTCTCCACGATGGTAAAAGAAATTTTTTCCTTCTGGTCCACCTGTTCAAAGTATTGCGGCGCCTTGCCAATGTATAGTATGCTAAGAGGGTTTTCCATGTTAATCCAGGGGTGCTTTAAGTTAGTTGTAATAATATTATTTCAGCAGTGTTACCATGCCAATGCATAATGAATAGGAGCAAGATTCTTTTTAACCACTTCTTCCAGTTCTTCCGGGTTAAATGGCTTTGTAAGATAATCCTGCGCCCCAAGCTGGTAACATTTTATCCGCTCTTTACTTTCTGCCCTGGCAGATAACATGATGAACGGGGTATGTTTTGTAAAACCCCGGTGACGTACTTTGGTAAGAAACTCAAATCCATCCATATTGGACATCTGGATATCACTAATGATCAGGTCCGGAAGATTGCCTTCCAGCCAAACCAATGCATCCTGTCCATTATTAATAGAAATGACATCATACTCCAGGGAAAGAAAGTTCTCCAGTAAAAGACAGATACTCATCTCGTCATCTACCACCAGTATTTTTTTCTTCATGATCGTTATTTTGTTGTTATGATAAAAATGTGCTTTTCATTTGCTCAACGATCCGGCTTACCACGTCCTCCACTTTCTTTATTTTTAATTCCAGCTCATGGGTTGCAATACCTTCCTCCGCCATTACTTCAATCAGTTGTATGTCTTTTTCTATTTTAACAATGGCGTAATAACTCAGCACGGGTTTGATCCGGTGAGCTGTTTTTTTCACTACGGTAAAATCATTTTTTTTGTAAGCCAACCTGATCTCTTCCACTGCCTGCGGCGTTTGGTCAATAAACACCTGGATCATTTGTTTTACCTGCTCCTGGTTTCCACGGCAGAGCTTTTCAATCATACACAGGTCGTATAATTTTTCAGCCCCTGTGCCGGCTTTTACTGCGGTATTGGTTTCTGTTTGCATGTTTTAGTTTTTTATAGTGGTATCGAACAATTGTTTATACAATGATCAGATCAGTTCTTTGAAATAGGCGATTGTTTTTATCAAGCCTTCTTCCAGTTCAACGGTTGGTGCCCAGCCCAATTCTTTTTTTGCAAGTGCTATATCAGGTTGCCGCATCATAGGGTCATCAGGAGGCAATGGCTTATTGATGATGGTTGATGTTGATCCCGTTAATTGTATCACTTTTTCAGCAAGCTCCAGAATGGTAAACTCATTGGGGTTGCCAATATTTACCGGGCCGGTAAAGGGATCAGGCGAAGCCATCATTCTTACCATTCCTTCTACCAGGTCATCTACATATTGAAAACTGCGTGTTTGCTGCCCTTCGCCATAGATCGTAATATCATGGTTCTGCAGTGCCTGCACAATAAAGTTGGAAACTACCCTGCCATCATTGGGATGCATTCTCGGGCCGTAAGTATTGAATATCCTGATGATCTTAATCTTAACATGGTTCTGCTTGTGGTAATTCACAAACAGGGTTTCTGCAGAGCGCTTACCTTCATCATAACAGGAACGTTCACCAATGGGATTCACATGGCCCCAATAGGTTTCGGGTTGAGGATGCACCAGCGGATCGCCATATACTTCGCTGGTGGATGCCTGCAAAATTTTTGCTTTAATGCGCTTGGCCAATCCAAGCATATTAATAGCGCCCATTACCGAGGTCTTCATGGTTTTGATGGCATTGTACTGGTAATGCACAGGGGATGCCGGGCACGCCAGGTTGTATATCTCATCAGCTTCTATAAAGAAGGGAGCTGTTACATCATGGCGGATCAATTCAAAAAACGGATTGCCGAGCAGGTGAACGATGTTTTGTTTTTGCCCGGTAAAAAAATTATCCAGGCAGAAAACTTCATTACCTTCTTTTAATAAGCGGTCGCACAAATGTGAGCCAACAAAACCGGCACCACCGGTTACCAATACTTTCTTACGTGTCATAAATTTGAATTAATCTTTTAGCAAACTTTCCAGTTGGGCGGCATTGGTTTTAGTTGTGGTTAATGGCCTTGTTGTATCAACACCGATACAGAAATAATCAAAGCCATGCTGTTTCATTTCGGCATTGTCGTAAATATTTCTTCCGTCAAATACAGCGGGGGTATTCAGTAATTTCTTAATGATCTTGAAATTGGGGAATTTAAATTCCGGCCATTCGGTCAATATCGCCACACAGTCTGCATCAATCAGCGTTTCATACTGATCTTCGCAATATGCAATGGTATCCCCAAAATGATGTCTGGCTTCTTTAATGGCAATCGGGTCATAAGCTTTTACTTTAGCACCGGCCTCCAGTAATTTTTTTACGATGATCAAAGAAGGCGCCTCACGCATGTCATCTGTTTGCGGTTTAAAAGAAAGTCCCCACAGGGCAATCGTCTTACCATTGATATCCCCATCAAAAAATTGCATGATCTTATTAAAGAGTACCAGCTTCTGGTCTTTGTTTACTTCTTCAACGGCTTTTAACACACGAAGGTCATAGTTGAATTCTCCGGCCGTTCTGATCAATGCCTGTACATCTTTAGGGAAACAGGATCCACCATAACCGATACCGGGATAAATGAATTTGTTTCCAATACGGGAGTCGGAGCCAATTCCTTTCCGTACCAGGTTGATGTCAGCGCCCACTATTTCGCAGAGGTTGGCAATATCATTCATGAAACTTATTTTGGTGGCAAGCATAGAATTACCTGCATACTTGGTCATCTCTGCAGAAATGATATCCATAAAAATGATGGGGTGACCATTCAAGGTAAATGGCTTGTATAAACTTTTCATCAGTTCTTTTGCCCTGGCACTCTCCAGCCCAATCACTATCCTGTCGGGTTTTAAGAAATCATCAATGGCAGCGCCTTCTTTTAAAAATTCAGGATTGGAGGCAACGTCAAATTCAATATCAACATTTCTTTTATTCAGTTCATCCTGTAAAGCAGCCCGTACTTTTAGAGAAGTACCCACCGGCACGGTGCTTTTTGTAACTACGAGTAAATAGTCATTCATATTTCTCCCGCAATCACGGGCTACCGCCAATACATATTTCAGATCAGCTGAACCATCTTCATCCGGAGGTGTTCCCACCGCAATGAACAATACTTCGCAATCCTTAATGGCTTCAACAATATCTGTTGTAAAACTCAGCCGGCCTTTTTTCATATTCCGGTGCAGCATATCTTCCAGCCCCGGTTCAAAAATGGGTATGATGCCGTTATTGAGATTATCGATCTTTTTACGGTCGATGTCGACACAAACAACATCAATACCAACTTCAGAGAAACATGCGCCTGTAACCAGGCCGACATATCCGCTTCCAACAATTACAATTTTCATAATAGAATTTTTTTTATTGAATTTTAAAAAACCACGCTTTTTTCATTCATCAGTAATAATTCCTTCACCTCGTTTATCTTATTTAATACCTCCTCCATTTTACCGGTATCGTTATTGTCTTTTACTATATAGTCAAAAGCACCCAGCTTTAAGGAGTTAATAACGGTTTGTACATCGCTTTGCCCGGATATGAATACCACGTATATATCAGGATTGAACTGTTTAATCTTTTTAAGCACTTCCACTCCATTCAGCTGGTCCATCTGGTGATCGAGGAAAATAATATCCGGCTGCTGTGCAAGGCTGTTGAGGCAGTCCAGGCCATTTTCAAAAACAGCAATGTGTTTGTACCCAAGGTTACGGAGATGCTGCCTGTATATTGTAAGGCTAAACACGTCATCATCCACCAGGAAAATTTTAAGGTCGGTATTTGCTTTCATCATTTTATTTGCTTAGTATTTAAAAAAGTTGTTTGCCTGTAACCTGTGTTATGGATGCAGGAACAAATGGCTTTTCCAAAAACGATACTACATTCTAAAACGAGAAAGCTGAATTTATATTTATCGAATAAGTAATGGAATTGGCATCGCCGTTTAGTGAAGTGGGTTGTAGTTTTCTTTCTACAAAATGCTATACAAGCCACATGAGGATTGATCCGGCACATGCATTTTGAATGAACTATTTGGCTGTAAACATTTTTTGATTGGAAACGGCGGCTTTCTGCAATGCTGCCAAACAGTAAACCGGTTGATATTTAAGTTGTTGGGCAGTTGATCTTTAATAGCAACCTTATCGAAAGATGGATTTTCTCCAACTGAGAACAACGGAGTATAAAAAAGCCAGTTTATACAAACAGGCTTTTGAAGTGGTAGCCCCTACAGGAATCGAACCTGTATCTTCAGAATCGGAATCTGAAATTCTATCCATTAAACCAAAGGGCCATTATTACGTAAGACTCAATGTCCAAACTTTACAATATTACTACCGAAAATTTTAACGGCAATGGCTAAAAGTATCACACCAAAAAATTTCCGGATCACCGTCATGCCATTGGGGCCCAGCGCCCTTTCGATCCACTTGAGTGATTTTAATACCAGGTAGATGACAATGCAGTTGATAATGATCGCTACCATAATATTTACATCCGCATAGTTGGCCTTCAAACTCATAATGGTGGTAAGGGTTCCACTGCCGGCAATCAACGGAAAAGCGATCGGCACCACACTGCTGCTTCTTGGATTGCTGTCTGATTTAAAGAACTCAACACCCAATACCATTTCCATGGCAATGATAAATATTACAATACTGCCTGCCACCGCAAAAGATTTTACATCAATGCCCAGCACATTCAGAAACTGTTTACCCAAAAACAAAAACAATATCATCAGCCCGCCTGATACAATGGTGGCCTGTGTTGACCTGATCTGACCGCCCATTTTTTCCCTGAGCGTAGCCAGCACGGGTACCGAACCGACCATATCGATCACGGCAAACAAGGTAAATGTTGCCGTCAATATTTCTTTAAAGTTGATCTCCTGGAAATTCATGATCGCTTACGGTTTTTGCAAAGATATCATTTCGGCAGGCGAAAGTAAAGGATCCGGCTGGTTATTGCTGCCGGCACTGTCCCTGTACTTTATCTTTAATACCTGCAGGCAGTCTGCACAAAGGCAGTCATCAAAATGTTGTGACAGGTAATTCCGTTCTTCCAGGGATAATGATACTGCAAAACACTGGCACTGGGTGATGCTTCCCGCCTTACATTCAAAAAACTGGTTGCAGCGGCTGCATTTTTTAGTTTCGTGTTTTGCCATCATTGCTGTATTAAAAAGAATACAGGAAATGATACAGGTGCTTCCTGCATTCTTTTATTGATATTTATTTTAGAAGTTCACCATTACACCTGCCATCATATTAAACCGGCGGCTGTTGTAGCCATACAGGTCAAAATAGGTGCGGTCGGTAATATTCCGTAAATCAGCAAATAGTTTTACCTGCTTTGCTGCCTGGTAACTTATATATACATCTGCATTGTAGTAGGCCTTCAATTCTTTTACTTCCGTTTCAAATGTGTTGGGATTAAAATAAGGGTCCTGCCTTTTATCAACCCAACGAAAACCAATACTTGTATACAACGCTTTGGTAGCCTGGTAGCCGATGCCGGCATTGATGGTATTTTTCGGGCGGCGGTAAAGGTTATAATAACTGGTATCTTTTCCGGTTGCTTTGGAGATGGTTTCAATGTTGCCATCAACAAAAGAATAGCTGGCAGTGATATTCCATTTTTCTGAAGGATGCAGGGTAGCCTCCAGTTCAAAACCATGATCCTTTTGTTTATCTGCATTATCGTACTGGCCGTATGGCGCCACAAACAATGATTTAAATATGATAACATCTTTTACCGTACGGTTAAAATAAGTACCCCTGATATTCACCTTATTATTTTTATCAAAAAACTGCATACCGGCTTCGTAGGAATTGGATCTTTCCGGTTTCAACGTTTTATTGCCATACTCAGAAGCAAGATTATATAAAGACGGCGACCGGAACCCTGTAGCCACATTGGCAAATATTTTTAACTGCTTATGGATGATATAAGAAGGATTGACAGAATAAGTAACTGCTGAACCAAATTCAGAATGATGAGTGAAACGGCTGCCAATTTCTGCATTAAACCCCGACAGAGATTTTACCAGCAGGGACGCATAGCCACTCAATTGGGTAGCTTTCAAACTATCATCGCTGAGGTTGCCATAGGTGGTTGCAATACTGGCGGTTTGTTTACGCATGTCGGTGCCAATTAGTAAACCAACATGTTGATGCAGATTAAGATTGGCATAGGCTTCTGCAAACAATGATTTACCCTTGTACAATCCATTGTACGGATCATAGTCATTGGGATCTTCCGGAATATTTCTTTTATCCTTCAGCTGGCGGTTGATATTATTCAGGTTCAGGTTTACATGAAACGTTCCCCTGGTAAATTGATAAACAGAAGCGATGCCCACCTGCAGGTTTTTATTATTGATCGTGTTGTTCCTGTCATCTGTAAATGAGGCATCATCGATATCCGCTTTATATTGTTCCGCCTGGCCAAACAATCTCAGCTTCCAGTTTTTTGCAGCGTTGATGCCTACATTCAGTGACAGTGCATTTTGATTGAACCCATCATTGTCAAATTCGCCAGTGCCTGTTATATCCTGCGCTGCAGAAAAACCATCCGACTGTAACCGGGAATACTGGAGATTGTAATTGATTGCTTTAAACTGTCCGCCAATACCTGTATTCAATTTCAGTGTATTGCAGGTACCTGAGGCAGCAGTTGCATTAAAAGCAAGCGGTTTTTTCCCGTTGTTTTTTTTGGTAATGATATTGATCACACCAGCCATTGCATCCGAGCCATATAATACGGACTGTGAACCTTTCAGCATTTCCACTCTCTCAACCTGGTCAACAGTGAAATGATTCAGGTCAAATTCACTGGTAAGACCGGATGCATCGTTTGCAGGTATACCATCCACCAATATCAATGTAGCTGCTGAGCCTGCTCCACGCAGGTAAACCAGCTGGTTGGTACCCAGTGCATTTTGTGAGCCATTAACAACAATACCAGCCTGTTCATTTAGTACCTGTGCCAGTGTGCGTCCGGTGTTTTTTTCAAGCTGTTCCCGGTTAATCACCGTTAACACTTTACCGGTACTGCTTTGCTTTTGGGGATATTTGTTGGCGGTTACCACTACTTCATCTAAGTTTTTGGTAGAATCCTGTTGCGCCTGCAACTGGCTGCTGAATAGTACAGCAGCCACAATAAAAAATTTCTTTTTCATGTTGTTTGAAAAATTTTTTTTTGTGACTGCTTCCGAGAAAATAAAAAAGATAGAAATATAAAAGCAATCAAGCCATTACATCCCTTGCCTTTCACCCGAAAGCAAAATGATTGTTGTGTTGAGCCTGGCAGGTCTTCTGGCTTGCTCCCTGTTACATTGCCTTCCCACCCGCTGGCCAGCGGGCAGTGGCTTGAAGATTGAACAGTTTATTTGAGCTTACAGCTACGGGGATAGCGCCGGAATTTCACCGGACTTCCCTTTTAATCCCGATTTGACATCGGAAACCAAATTCATTGCAAATGTGCAGCAATCATTTGCTTGCTCCAAATTAATCCTTCAACACAATGTGTAAAAATAAAAACACCCCCACGGTATCGTGAGGGTGCTTCTTCAATAATATTGTACTGATTAATCGTCTGCCCTTCTGCATTCGCCGGCAATAGTATGGAAAACATCGTGTGCCTCAGTAATCAATCTCCTTAATTCTTCATCGTTTTTTTTGGCTTCTACGGCTTTTTTAACAGCACCACACTTAATTACCAGGTTTTGTAAAGCTTCTTTGGTTTCCGTTGGTTTAAAATTGGCTGGTATTTCTGATTTCTGCCATTTTTTTGCAGCTTCAAATAACTGCTCGGCCTTTTCTTTTAGCGGAGCAAAATTTCCTTCCTCTGCAGGGTGGAATGTTGTTGACATAACAGCATGAAACTCCTTCATTTCAGGCCAGGCTGCTTTTTTGTCTTGTGCAAAACTGATGGCAGGCAAAAATGCCAATAGTACTACTGCTAATTGAAATACTCTTTTCATTTTAAATTTTTTATTTTCACAAACTTAGTGAAATTTTTCTTCTCAGGATTTTTGGACAGCCTGATTTTTCTCATACCGTTTTTGGAAGCCTGGAAAAGAAACGGCATTAATCGACAATTTGAACCTAATACCCAACCCGCCAATACAATTAAAATATTACACCAAAAATACCTTTGGGTTTTAATTTGATGATTAGAAGAATTCTTGTTCAAAGACTATTGGTGTTGCGACTATTATAATCCATTAAACTAATTATTCAGAGCCACTTTCAACTGTACATATAAATTTCTTCCCGGCCTTGCAATATTTCCCCAGTCAAGATGCTCATGGTATTTTTTATCAAATATATTTTCCACACCGGCCTGCAGCTCCACATTGTTTTTAAAAATGCTGGTATTATATCCCAGCCTGCAGTGGAGTAATACAAATCCTGCAGTAGCGTCTTCACCATATTGCCTGCTTACCTGGTTTTGGCTAAGTGCAGCCTCTGATTCCAGTTGCATGGAAAAATTTTTGGGTTGATAACGGGCAGCTGTAATGTTTTTGATGGGTGCTACAAATGGCAATGGGTCGTTCTTATTATCCCTTGCCAATGTGTAACGAATGGTACTAACAATATCTACCGCCGGCATCGGCTTAAAAAAGCCACCTACTTCCGCACCTGCCACAATTGCATAAGGGATATTTACAAATGACTTTACACCACTGGCACCAATCGTCATGGTGCTTAACGCCGGGTTGATGGTGCCGGCAATAACATTGTTTACTTTGGAACAGTAAGCTGTTACCTGTATCCTGCTTCGCTGCCAGCTATATAAAACTGAAACGTCCGCCTGTAAAGCCCTTTCGGTTTTTAATTTCGGGTTGCCAATATAATCGTATCCATCGCTGGCGTTAAAAAGATAAAATCCAAATAATTCAGTGGCAGTGGGCATGCGTTCACTATAACCAATACTGGAAGTTACCTTCAGCCTCCTGCTTATCTTTTTTGAAATTTGTGCTGACAGGTTTTTTAATAAATCCTTCCGTCCTTCAAACGCATTGTCAAAAATACTTACCTGGTCTTTTGCTTCCTTTGATACCAATTGAGAACTTACAAAATCAATTCTGCCACTTAATTTAAGTTGCTGCAAACTGTCCGGTTGCCAAAGCCAGGAAGCAGAAGTACCTAATTGATTTTTCCGGTTGTCAGGCCAGGTCAACATATACATCGGTAGCTGACCGCCCTGGTACATCGTCATTGAAGCTTTTAAAAAAGTAGAAGCACCATCTGCCCTGAAAATAATTTTTTGCTTCCGGTTCATCCTTATTTCGCCTTCTGTATAAATGCCAACTGTTTTACTTTCACCCGGCATATCCATGTGCATGGGAACAAATGGGCGCTTGGTATCATCCATAAAATGCCTGACGCTGTTGGCGTATATTTTTGTTTGCCATTTATACAAACGCTTTGTGCTGTTCTCTTTATACATGCTGACGGATGCAATCCTTGCAGCAGCATAGCCTACATCCATCGGAAGGGCTGCGTAACCAATATTCCATCCGTCATCTGCCAGTACATCGGCTTTAAAATATGTGTACTTATCCTGTTGAAATTTTACCGACAAAGAGTAGTTTACTTTTTCATACTGAGAGAAAGGAATGACCTTGCCGCCACCACTCCTGTAATTTTTACTATTGCGGTAAGTGCCGCTGGCACCAATGGCCCATTTGCCTGCTGAATAATTCAGCCGCAAAGATTCATAAAAATTGTTGGCTGCTGTTTGATAGCCGCTATTGAATACCCCGGTGAGTTGATGGTTGTGTAAATAATCAGGCTCTGCCATTTTCATGTTTACAGTACCTCCGATGGATGAACCATTGATAAAGCCGTTGCCGGCTGTTTGCACCTGCAGGTTTTGCAGGTTAATGGGTTCTATGTAAATAGTGGCCGGGTCCATCTTGTCTGTGCAGGCCCCATGTATCTGCATACCATCCACCAGCACATTAATTTGCCCGCCACTAAAATACCTGATGGAAGGCTCCATGCCATAAGCCCCCCTCCGCAGCAATGATATTTCAGGCAAACGGCTCAGGATATCTTCGAGCGTAGAAGCATTGTTTGTTTTAAAAAAATTGAACAACTGCTGTTGAGCTGTTCTTTTTATGCTGCTTACCGAAACTCCCTGTAATTCTATGATATGTACACTGTCGTCAACTGTAATATTATTTTGTGCATGGGCAGTAAACACAGACGAAATAAACAGAAAAAATATAATAAACTTTTTCATATGTAATGTTTGAAAATTTTAGCCGGGTGGGATTTACCATTCATGGCTTTTATATTTACCTTCAAAACAGCCAGCACCGCCCATGATGAAAATATTAAAGCAGGCAGTTGTTCTTACCGCCTGCTTATTATAAACTAAAATTGTACCTCAAAAAATTGTGTAGTGTCTGCAACTGCAGTGCCAGCCATATAATCCATATTTAATTTCCACATACCAGTCATGGTAAAGTTTACTTTTCCTTTGTAATGCCCGTTTCTAATATGTGTTGGGTTTACGTTATTTGGAGAACCATGCCCCATGGAAGGCATTTCGGGTGTAAGTACTACAGAAAGGCTGCTATCTGCAGGAAAACTCATCATCGATTCCTTTTTATAAATGGCGATTTCCATTTCGTTAATGCCAACTTTTGGTACAGCAGGCTCAATGAGGGCAACAAAGTATTTACCCCCGTCATGTACACCGGTAAAAGATCTCATTCTGGATATCGCCGGATCCGCAACGGTAAGGGGTATGCTGGCCATTCCTTCTTTATCCGATACATGATTGTGCACTTCCATTTCCAGCGTCCATGAAGCACCCGCCATAGAAGGCATTATAAAAACAATGCTGCAGGGAAAAAGGTGATTTACAGCTGTTGTGGAAACAGGGTTTTCGTAAGGGGCGGAATGTTGCATCATTCCCATATCCATCATCGGCATAAGATGAATGTGTGCATCTTCTATCCTGGTACCGGAAACGGAATCGTACACAGCAATGAAAAACTGGTTGTATCCTGTATAAATAGAATTGGTCTTACTGTACACTACCACTTTGGTACCAGCGCCAATTACATAGGCTTCTGCCTGTTTGGTAAGCCCTGCTGTTGGGTCCGGTTCGGTTACCGTATCTTTTTTACAGGAAAATAATGTTGCAGCAATACAGATAAACACTGGCAATGCTATCGCCAGGAATGACTTTTTCATACCTAATAATTTTAATTGATTTTAAGAAATAGTAAATAATTGCAGAGAATTAAAAACTATACCTGCGGCGGATGAAAAAAATCATAAGAGCGGTCTGTCGTATGACCATTGAGATGGATGCAGCATGTAACAGCTGGTATTAAAGTAGATACGGGTTGTATAATAGTTGGATAAAATGATTTTGTAGAAAGCACTTCGAGTTTGCCGCCAGACCTTCTTTCTGTATTCTCCTGTTCCTTCTTTTCCTCCGCTCTCATCTTTTTCATCACCTGGCACTTACCATTACAATGCAGTTTGGGCCTGGCTTTGTTAATACAGTTTTTAGCATAGCCCTCTGTATTTGCAAAATAGTCCAGCATAATGAACGGCGCACTGAACGTTTGACTCACAAACGCCAGCATAAAAACCAGTGCTGTTATTCTTTTGAACATGACTGCAAAAATAAGGTAATCATCTTTATTTTTTATGAGGCAAATCATAAGGTGGACGATTTTTATCAGCCCTGTCAATATTTTATTATTTGCTTTCTGTATCTTTTCGGCATGGTGCCTAAATCAAAGCTGAATCTTTTTTCTTTTACCATGATCGTGATCGGGCTGGTGATCGGCATGGGAATTTTTCGTACCGCTGCCACCAGTGCCAAAGATGCCATTGCCCCATCTGTTTACTTCAGCGCCTGGATCATCGGTGGCATTGTAGCATTGTGCGGCGCATTGACCTATGCAGAAATCGGGAGCCGCTACCCTGTTACCGGCGGTTACTACAAAGTATTTGCAAAAGCATATCACCCCAGCATTGCCTTTGCCATTAACTGTTTGATACTGGTGAGCAATGCCGCCAGCCTGAGTGGAGTGGCATTGATCGGCAGCGGCTATTTATTAAAATTATTCCCGGGAGAATGGAGCGACATACACAAAGCATTAGTAAGTACCGGGGCCATTGTAATTTTTTATATCATCAACCTGATGGGTCTCAAGATGAGTTCAAGGGTACAGAATATTTTAATGCTGGTAAAAATATCCATGATCATTGCATTGATCACTGCATTGTTTTTTTCCATCTCACTATGCAGCCAATAACCTGCATTCATCCAGTCAACCAATCGCCGAAACATCGAATTATATTGACTGGACCAAAAGCCTTGGCGTAAGCCTCATTGCGGTTTCGTTTACCTATGGTGGTTACCAGCAAACCATCAATTTTGGAAATGAAGTAGACAACCCAGGTAAAAATATTCCAAGGGGAATTTTCATCGGCATTGCCATTATTATTGTATTGTACCTGCTGGTGAACCTGAGTTATTATAAACTCATTGGTTTTGAGCAGATGAAAGGCGAAAAGAAATTGCTTATGTGGTGATGAATAAAATATCGGGGCAAACAGGTGCCACGTTTTTTCAGCTTTCCTATTCTTAGGTGTGCTGGCTTATGTAAATGGGTTGCTCATGAGCAATCCCCGTGTGATGTACGCAATGGGTGATGATGGCAGCCTCCCAAAAATATTTGCCCGGAAAAATACCAAAACAAACGTGCTGACTTTTTCGCTGACCATATTCGCCATTCTCTGCATCATCATTTTATATTTTTCTCAGCAATTTGAAAAGATACTCACCTTCTCCATCTTTCTCGATTGTTTTGGAATGGTACTGAGCAGCGCCACCATCTTCTGGTTTCGTAAAAAAACAACCAACCTGGATGGCACCGGTATTTATAAAATGAAATGGTTTCCACTGATGCCGCTGGTATTTATGGCAGCCTATTTATTTGTAGGTATTAGTATTGCCATTGCCGATCCTGCAGCAGCTGTTACCGGCATGTCCCTGCTGGTTGTTTTACTTTTCTTTATTTTTATTTCACCGAAAAAAATATTTTTAACATGTTACAAAAACTAAGGACCATCTGCTATCATGTAACTGATATTGATGCTGCTAAAAAATGGTATGCAGCACTCACCGGCATTGAGCCATATTTTGATGAACCCTTTTACGTGGGCTTTAATATCAATAGCTGCGAACTCGGGCTTGATCCTGACATGACAGGCGTTAAAGAAGGCAACCACACCGTTTGCTATTGGTCAGTAGAAAACATTTATACTGCTGTTGAAAAAGCAGTTTCATTAAATGCAACCATCATTACACCTGTTACGAATGTTGGCGGCACTATTGAAACTGCTGTTGTAGCAGACCCATTCGGCAATCACATTGGTTTTATCACCGGCGCATAATTTTATACTATGGACATTTCATACATCATTAATGAACTGGGAGAAGACAGGGAACAATATTTTAATGCCATTGCCCCCCCTATTATGCAAACGAGCAATTTTGCTTTTAAAAAAGTAGATGATTTGCGTAATGCCTTTGCAGATGAATACTCCGCTTTGTTGTACAGCCGTGGCAACAACCCTACTGTTGATATTCTCCGAAAAAAATTAGCGGCATTAGATGGCGCTGAAGATTGCCTTGTTTTTAACAGCGGCGCTGCAGCCATTTTTGCTGCGGTGTTGGCCAATGTAAAAAGTGGCGATCATATTGTGAGTGTGAAGAATCCATATACATGGGCAAAAAAATGTTCAATGTTATTCTGCCACGCTTTGGTGTAACTACTACTTATGTTGATGGAACTGATATAGAAAATTTTGAACGGGCAGTATTGCCAAACACAACCGTTATTTATTTAGAAACACCTAATAGCTGGGATTATGCCATACAGGATCTGAAAGCTGTTGCTGAATTAGCCAAAGCAGAAAACATTATTACCATTTGTGATAATAGTTTTTGTACACCCATCTATCAACGGCCCATTGAGTTGGGCATTGATCTGAGTTTACAATCTGCCACCAAATATATCGGTGGGCATAGTGATGTTGTTGCCGGTGTATTAAGCGGCAGCAAACAAATGATGACAAAAATTTTCAACAGCGAATATTTGAATATCGGAAGTGGCATTTCTCCTTTTAATGCATGGTTGTTGATCCGTGGACTACGTACATTACCCATGCGTTTGGAACATATTACTAAAACAACCTGGAAGGTGATTGAATTCTTAAAACAACATCCAAAAGTGGAGGAAGTATTATTTCCTTTTGATGAAAACTTTCCACAATACGACTTGGCTAAACAACAAATGAGTGGCGCTTGCGGCTTACTAAGTTTTTATATTAAAGCCAACAATATTGATGAAGTAGAAAGTTTTTGTGAAAGCCTGCAACATATCATGATGGCTGTAAGCTGGGGCGGACATGAAAGTTTGATCATTCCAAAATGCGCCGGGATAAAAAGAGAACAATTTAATGCCGCCAATAAAGACCACCGGATGATGAGGTTGTATGTGGGATTGGAGGAAGCGGAGTATTTGATTGGGGACCTTGACAAAGCGTTGGGATGACCTGTCGGTTGTATAATGGCTTCATACAATATTCTTTAGTTTTAAAAAAACTAATGGTTGATAATAAGCTGATAGCCCGAATTAATATCACATGAAGTACCTTTCGACAGAAACAAACTTCTTATCGTTGCATTTGAATTTAATACAGGAAAATGTGGTACGGAAGAATATATAATAACGTCGGTATTTTCATCGGGCAAAACGTTGCAACCCCAGTTACCTGTATTCTCCCATTCGCTGCTGACTACTCCTGTCCATCCATTTGAAAACTTTAGTATAAAAGGCGCTCCATAAGAAAGATTACCGCTTGGCCTGTTTATTACATAACGGTATTGACTGCCATACCAGGATGAGGGTATATTAACAAGATTCAATTGCTGTGTTGTGCTGCCGGTGTAATACCCGTTATCGCTTATATAAGTGAAACCGCTTCCTGTATTTACCTGCCACCTGTAACTTGCGTCAGGTATACCGCCGTTTAAAATTTTATTCCCAAATGGCGGGCACATATTTATTGCATACTGCAATTTTACGATCCAAAAATCATCACCGCCATGATTTCCTGTCACTTCTCCATTAATACTTCTTGCAGAGCCAGCCAACACAAAACCACTATCCGATGTCATTTGCAATGCATAAGCTTTATCATCAAGCGTTCCGCCAAAACATTTTTGGCTTAATGGCAAACCTGTTGAGTCTGTATTCAATATCCAGTATTCATACCTGTTGAAAGCCTCATTTCCCAGCACAAGCCCGTCATTTGAACTTGCATAACCGCCAAACATATAACCTCCGTCGTTCCTTAAATGAATGGCATAGGCAGATTCATCATTATTGCCCCCAAACCTGTTTAGCCATATTAGTGATCCATCATTGTTCAACCTTATTATAAAAATCTGCATACAATGTACTTTCCTATCGGGGCATTGGGTAAACTTGACTTGGTAGAACCGGCAACTATCAATCCACCATCCGGAATTTCTTTTACAGCACTGGCATAATCATAATCTACGCCTCCGTAATTCTTTTGCCAGGCCAACAGGCCATTTGCGGTTACTTTAATTATCCATGCATCTGTATAACCTTTATTTGAGGTAAGGTCACCTTCGTTAGAAGTAGAAAATCCTACAGCAACATAACTACTGTCTGCTGTTTCAATTACCGAACCAGCCTGCTCACTACCCATTCCGCCAAAACAATGTTGCCAAACAGTATCACCCAACTGATCAATTTTTACCATCCACAGATCAATACTTCCATGAAATCCGCTGACATCACCATCAAGCGAACCGGCATAGCCTGCAAAAACAAATCCTCCGTCTGATGTTTTTATGATTGAATTGGCACCCTCACTACCGCTGCCTCCATAACTTTTCTCCCATTCAATAATGCCGCCTGAATTTAATTTGATTATCCAGGCATCGTTATTATTGCCGTGATTATTACTGACATCGCCATCTGTAGAAGCCGTAGATGCCGCAACAAGATAACCGCTGTCTGCAGTTTGTATGATTGCATTACCGGTTTCATCAGCAGTTCCTCCTAAAGACCGCTGCCATTCAATAGATCCTGATGCATCCATTTTCACCACCCATACATCATTTGCTCCATGGTTACCAGAAACATCGTCCCCGTTGGCATTGCTGCTGCCTGTTACAATATAGCCCCGTCGTAGGTTTGCAGGATAGCTCTTGCTATTTCATTGCCTGAAGCTCCCATGCTTTTGCCATTGAATTTCAGAGGATAACGGTTGTGCAAACGTTTTTGACAAAGTCAAAAGAATTAATGGTAGCATTCCGCAAAACCGCTTGATCATAGGAGATATGTATGAATTAATAATTTTCCTTAGTAAAGTTAGAGATAGGTGTTGGTTCGATAAAGCCAAATACAAGACAGATCAAGTCAAAACTGTCCGGTTATGCTGAGCAAACTTATAAGAGACCAGTTAGAGCCAGAATTATTATGCAGTAAGTTTTTGCTCTTCCATCACAAACCCATGGATCTTCTTCAAAAACTCATACAGATCACTCATCGTTTCCACCTGTTGTACTTCTAAAATTCCATGCCTGCCCACCTGTTTCAACTTTGCATTATTTGTTGCCTTCTGTAAAAACTGTAAGATCAAATTAAATGTCTCACTCTGGAAATAAAGCGAATCAGGATTACTGACAAAGAAACATCAGGGAGTAAGCAGTTATATTTACATCGTCCACTTCCCCTGCGCCTTCAATACATTTATAAGTTCGGTATCATTTCGCAGGTCTTCAATTGCAACACCACTTATTAAACCTGGATAGCCAAGCCTTAACACAACTTTATTGTCAGCAGCGCCGCTGTCAGCATCCATCGTAATAGAATGTTCGCAGGTAGAACTTAAAATAACCGGATTATAAAACCAAAAACCACTTCACCATCGACTGTTATAGCAAAAGGCTGGCGGCCAACCAAAGCCTTAATTCTTTGCATGGCTGCAGAAGACAAAGTATAGGTATATGCTGATTCGGAATAAGAAAGAATGTCTTCATTCTGTACAAAAGGAACAGCTTTCAATACCGCACCGGAAGGATTCACCTGGCATTTGCTATTCAGCATTGTAAAAGAGTCCAATAAATAAAACTCAATTGTGGAAGAAGATGAAGCATTGTTCTTTTTGCAGCTACCCAAAATAGCAGTGACAGCCAGCAGGAAAAATAGTTTTTCATAACCTTATTTTCAGATTGACAATATTGATGGTTATTCAGTTGCATGTGGCTTTACAGATTTAAAGCGTTCAAATTTTACTGGTTGATGTTGGTTGCTAGCAGGATTAATATCGCAGGCATAAATGCCATTTGATCATATTATGCATTAATAATTTTCGCCTAATAAAGTTAAAAATAACCATTGGTTCAATAAAGCCAAATAGCAGACAGATTGAGCCAAAATTGCAGAATTGAAAAGGTTGGGTTCTATTACTTTTTTATACAGAGGTATTAAGCATGCAATGCCTGGCTTCCATTACAAACGCATGCATCTTCTTCAAAAAGCCATACAAATCATTCATCGTCTCCACATTCTGCACTTCTAATATTCCATGCTTACCAACCTGCTTCAACTTTGCTTTATTAGTTGCCTTTTGTAAAACTGCAGAATTAAATTAAATGTCTCACTCTGGAAATAAGGTGAATCAGGATTGCTTACAGAAAACATTTGAGCACTTCATTTTTAAGAAGAGTTTTTCAAAACCCATGTCAACAGCGATTTTACGGGTACGCACAATGGTAAACAGGTCTTCTACCTGCGGCGGAATGGGGCCAAAACGATCTAACAATTCCTGGTGGAATTCCAGCAGTTCTTTTTCATTTTCACTATTGTCCAATCTTGTATACAAACTCAATCTCTCTGTAATGCTTTCCACATAACTGTCGGGTATCAAAATTTCCGGTCAGTATCAATGCTGCAGTCGCTTACAAAATCATCCTGCTTGTCGATCTCTTCTTTGAACAGTTCTCTAAAATTCGAACGCTTCAATTCCTTCACTGCTTCATCTAAAATCTTCTGGTACATCTCGAACCCGATCTCTGCAATAAAACCACTTTGTTCACCGCCCAGTAAATTTCCGGCACCACGGATATCAAGGTCTCTCATAGCGATCTGGAATCCACTGCCAAGATCACTGTACTGTTCCAATGTAGATAATCGCTTGCGGCTGTCCGGTGGCAAGGTGCTCATCGGTGGTGCCAGCAAATAACAGAATGCTTTTTTATTGCTTCTTCCAACCCTTCCTCTTAATTGATGAAGATCACTCAAACCAAACTGGTGTGCATTGTTTACAATGATGGTATTCACATTCGGGATGTCCACACCGCTTTCTACAATGTTGGTACAAACCAGCACATCGTATTTCTTATCCATGAAATCGAGAATGGTGTCCTCCAACTGGTCGCCTTCCATTTGCCCGTGTGCAAAAGCGATGCTCAGGTCAGGACACAATCCCTGTATCAATCCTTTCATTTCACTCAGGCCATTCACCCGGTTGTGGATGAAGAATACCTGCCCGCCTCTTTCTGTTTCGTAATAAATAATATCCCGGATGGCATCTTCATTAAATACCGTCACTTCGGTTTGTATCGGCTGGCGGTTGGGCGGCGCTGTGTTGATGATACTGAGATCTCTTGCCCCCATCAAACTGAACTGTAATGTTCTCGGTATTGGGGTGGCGGTCAGCGTGAGTGAATCAACCGTTGTTCTTAATTGTTTTAATTTTTCTTTTGCGGCTACACCAAATTTCTGTTCTTCATCAATGATCATGATGCCAAGGTTTTTGAACTTAACATCTTTGCCAAGCAATGAGTGTGTACCTATAATGATGTCGATCTTTCCCTCTTCTAATTTTTTGAGTGTTTCTTTTTTCTCCTTACTGGATTTGAAACGATTGACAAAGTCCACCTTCACCGGGAAATCCTTTAAGCGGTCACTGAAAGTTTTATAATGCTGGTAAGCAAGAATAGTGGTAGGTACCAATATCGCAGCCTGCTTATCATCGCAGCAGGTTTTAAATGCTGCCCTGATGGCAATTTCTGTTTTACCAAAGCCCACATCGCCGCAAACCAGCCTGTCCATCGGCATGGCTTTTTCCATATCCCGTTTCACATCTTCGGTGGCCTTGCCCTGGTCAGGCGTGTCTTCATAAATAAAACTTGCTTCCAGTTCTGTTTGCATGTAATTGTCCGGTGAATGTGCAAAGCCTTCCTGGCTTTTTCGCTGTGCATACAATTTAATCAGGTCGGTGGCAATATCTTTTACCTGCTTCTTGGTCTTTTCTTTCAGCTTGTTCCAAACATCACTGCCCAGCTTCTTCATTTTTGGAATACTACCTTCCTTTCCGCTGTACTTACCAATTTTGTGCAGCGATGAAATATTTACATAGAGCAGGTCACCATCTTCGTATTCTATCTTCACCGCTTCCTGCATTTTACCATTGGCCTCTATCTTCTGCAAACCACTGTACACCCCTACGCCATGATCGATATGTGTTACATAATCGCCTGGCTGTAATTCTCTTAATGTTTTTAAAGTAAGTGCTTTGTTCTTGCTAAACGCCTGTTTTACCTTGTATTTGTGATAGCGCTGGAATATCTGGTGATCGGTATAACAAACTGCTTTCAGGTCATCATCAATAAAACCTTCATGAATGGAGGTGGGCACGGGCGTTACCTGTATCTCAGCTTTCAGGTCGGTGAAGATGATGTGCAGCCTTTCTAATTGCTTTGGATTTTCTGCAAACAGGTAAATATTGTAATGCTTCGCTTCGTATTCTTTTAAATTTTTTATCAGCAGATCAAATTGCCTGTTAAATGCTGGCTGTTCCTTAGTTGAAAAGTTGATGGTTGATGGTTGGCCCTCAGCCGGAAAACTTGCCTTCTTCAAACTCTATTACGTGGCGATGAGTAATTTGTTTTTCAACTTCTTTCGCTTTTACAAAATCATCTGCTGAAATATCTTTCTTCTCATTGATCTCGGCTTCTTCATCCGTTACGCCGGAATGATAACTGCCGCTTTTTACAACTTCTAAGAACAGGTCCAGGTCTTCTTCCTGCTGCTCAATTTTTCTTTGATGAATTCCCAGTCCTGCATCCACACTACGGTATTCCCCGGGTAAGAATTCAAATAATGAAACCTTCTCCCCTGTTTCAAATTGTGTTTCTACATTGGGGATGATGTTTACCTGCAGCAGCTTTCTTTCACTTAACTGCGTTTCCGGTTCAAAAATGCGGATGCTGTCCACTTCATTGCCAAACAGTTCAATCCGGTATGGCTTTTCATTACCAAAAGAATAAATATCCAGGATACCGCCACGAACTGCAAACTGCCCAGGCTCATACACAAAATCTGTTCTTACAAAACCATGGTTCACAAATTTTTCCAGCATGCCATTCACATCCAGTTCATCACCCTGCTTGATGGAAATGATATTCTCCGATAATCTTTTCGACAACACTACTTTTTCAAACAGTGCTTCAGAATAAGTGACCACTATTTTTTTATTGGTATTGTGTGTAGCAGAGGCAATTTTCGTCAAAGCTTCTGTCCGGAGCATTACGTGACTGCTGTTGAGCAGGCGATAATTCTTTTTGTTTTTGAAAGAAGAAGGGAAATAAAATACATCCAGTGCACCACTGATATTTTCTAATGTGTTGTGAAAATAGGCAGCATCTTCCGCATCTCTTAAAATGATAATGTGATTGAGCTGTGCGGTGGAAGGATGGCCGAAAACAGCGTTAACAATGAATTCAGGAGCGCTGCCCTGCAGGCCGGAAAGATGTAAATGCTGCGGTTGAGACAAAGTGATCCTGTCCGCTATTTGAAAACAGCGGGAATTATCAGCATATTCCTTCTTCAGCACTTCCAGGTTCATTCTTGCCGCAAAGATAAACAGGTTCTCCAGAAAGAAAGCAACTGATTGCTGTTTAGCGGCGTTCACATACCAAAAGCCTTAACAAATGCCTGTTTTAAGGATAAAATAATTTATTTTCGGGATTCGCTCAAAGCCACATTCAACCTAATTTGTTTTTAATGAAAATTTTTTACGCTGTTTTATTTAGTATACTGTTGTTTTGTGTTACCGGAACATTATCAGCCCAGCAAAAAGAAATGCCGGTTCGGTTTGTGAATGGTGACTTTATCACCGGCAGCAATATCAGCAAAGGCAGTTTTAAAAAAGAGGACATCAGCAATGCAGCCTTTGGCGCTGATTATTATGTGCTGGTTCAATTCAGCAAAATCCCTTCAACAGCAGTAATGCAAAAAATGAAAGATGCCGGTATCCGGTTAAGCACTTTCCTGCCCGGCAACGCTTACCTGGCTTCCATAAAAAACAGTTTTGATTTCAGCAGGGCCCGTTCGTTTACCATCAGTTCCATCAATGCCATCCCTGTTGAATATAAAATTCACAACAGTTTGCAAAGCTATCAGCCCACTTCAAATAAAGAAGAAGTGCAGGCAATCGCAATCACTTATTTTAACCAAAGTTGATAAAGCATTTGTGCTGGCTGAATTAAAAAAAAGCAGGCGCTATCGTGGTAACGGAAAAATTTGAGGCGGCAAATATTATCCTCCTGCAATACAACAGGTCATTGATCAATACAATTGCCGCACTTCCTTTTATCAATAGCCTGAGCCTGCAGTTTGTAAAAGACAAACCACTTAATTACATCAGCAGGGCGGCACATGCAGTAAATGGACTAAATGCAATCAATGGAAAGAATTTAAATGGCCATGGTGTAGCAGTTGGTATTGGCGATGATGCGGATGCTTCCACTCATATTGATTTTGCAGGCAGGCTTATCAACCGCAGCCCGTGGGTGCCTGCCAACCATGGAACACATACTACTGGTACCACTGCAGGTGCCGGTATTATCAATGTTAGAAACAGGGGTATGGCGGCAAAAGCCACCATTGTAAGCCAGTACTTCAGTGATATCATTGTAAATGCACCTACTTATATAACTGATTACAACCTGGTAGTTACCAATAATTCTTATCACTCAGCAGCCGATAAATGTGCCGGGGAAAGGGAATACAATGTACTGAGCCAGTATGGCGATGATCAGATGTACAATAACAGCAAGCTACAGCATGTATTTGCATCGGGCAATGACGGTGCACAAACCTGTTCACCTTATCCTGGTTCTTTTGGTACAGTTAAATCAGGATGGCAAACAGCAAAGAATATACTCACCGTGGGCGCCGTAAGGGTTGACAACTACAGCATCGCAACCTACAGCAGTCGTGGCCCCACCATGGATGGAAGGATAAAACCAGAAATCACGGCCAATGGCTATGATGTTACTTCCACCATCAGGAACAATGCTTACGGCCCCAACTATGGCACCAGCATGGCCTGCCCTGCAGTAACAGGAGGATTGGCATTGATGTACGAACGTTACCGTCAAAAAAATGCAGGTGCTGATCCTAAAAGTGCTTTGATAAAAGCCCTTGCCTGTAACACCGCCGAAGACCTTGGCAATGCCGGCCCTGATTTTACCTACGGCTTTGGAATGCTGAATGTAAGGCGTGGCGTAGAAGCAATTGACAGCAACCGTTATTTCATTACCACGATTGCCAATGCCGGCAGCAATACACATAATTTTACCATACCAGCCAATACACGCCGGGTAAAAGTGATGCTTTACTGGAATGATGTGCCTGCAGCCAGCAATGCAGCTACAACACTGGTAAATGACCTTGACATAGTTGTGATAGAACCTTCTTTTACCTTGCACCGACCACTCACGCTAAATACTACCCCGGCCAATGTTAACAATACTGCTACCGAAGCCCCGGATCATTTGAATAATATTGAACAGGTAGTAATTGAGAATCCTGCCGCAGGTGTTTACTCTGCCAATATCAATGGATTCAATGTTCCTTCCGGCACACAGGAATATGTGGTGACATACGAGATCATTAAAAACGCTGTAACAGTTGAATACCCTTTTGTTGGGGAGAAACGCTGGTGCCCGGTGAAGCAGAAACCATCCGCTGGAATGCTTATGGCAATGAGTCGAATAATTTCACCATAGAATATTCTACCAACAATGGCGGCAACTGGACACTGATTGACAATAATGTGCCGGCTGCCAGCAGGCTCTACAACTGGACCGTTCCGGCTACCATCACCAACAATGGCTTGATAAGGATCAGCAGGAATGGTACTGCGTTGACCGACCAGAGTGATTTTAGTTTTGTTGTTCTTGGGCCAGCCGGCAGTAACAAGTACCAAGGTTTGTGAAGGGGCCATACAGTTAAACTGGCCTGCCAT
This sequence comes from Chitinophagaceae bacterium, assembly GCA_016722465.1. GTDB lineage: Bacteria > Bacteroidota > Bacteroidia > Chitinophagales > Chitinophagaceae > Ferruginibacter. The sequence goes on from JADKJC010000001.1 coordinate 1,035,019, forward strand.
TAGCAGCGCTACCAGCTATAACGTGCTGCAGTTAAATGGCGACAGTATGAAACTGATCGGCAATACCAGTTCCTTATCCTATTTAATAACCGGTCTTGATAAAAACAACACTTACTGGTTTGGCGTAGCTGCAAAAAACGGTGCTGTTGCAGGCAGAAGATCCTTGTCTGTACAGGCAAGACCCGACAGCGGCACCTGTACTTTATCCAACTTCAACAACGACCTGAAAGTTGACAGCATTTTAGAACCCAATACGGCAAGACAATTTTTTTCAACTGAAAGCAATGCCAGCAAACCTGTAAAAATCAGCATCAAAAACCTGGGCACTATTGCTGTAACCGGCCCATACAATGTAACTTTTGATTATGGCACCGGCAGCGTAACTGAAATTGTGAATACCACCATCAACGCAGGGGCATCGCTTATTTATACTTTCACTGGCATGTATCCTTTGCCACCCGGGCAGGGTTATCAATACAACTTTAAAGCATGGGTTACAAAAGCAGCAGACAATAATCATTTGAATGACACAGCATACAAAACGGTGAAACTAATCAACAACAGTCCCATTACAACATTGCCTTTATCCGAAGGTTTTGAATCAATGCCGGTGGCGGAATTCACTTCCAATGAAATGGCGGTTGGCGGAAACAAGTATCTCGATTTTTTCCCAAACAGCATAAGAGGCAGGGCAAGAACATTTGTAAACAGTGGCATTGCATTGACCGGTTCAAGAGCACTCACCCTAGGACCAGGCACCTTACAATGCTGTTGCTACCACCGACAGCGCTGTGCTCAATTATAATCTTTCGCAGTTTGCTGCCAAACAAGTACGCTTTGATTTTTACTACAAAAATCACGGGCAGACCAACGAAACCGGCAACAGGGTTTGGATAAGGGGCAGTGAAAATGCCAACTGGGTGGAAGCGTATGATTTATTCGATAACCAGGCAGATGTTGGCGACTGGAAAAAAGCACTTATCAATATTAATGAAGTATTGGGCAGCGCTAATCCCGTACAAACAATCACCTCTACTTTCCAAATAAAATTAGGGCAGGAGGGATATGCAACTGCTAACAGCCCAAACCCGGTGGTGGACATTGATGATGGCTATACATTTGATAACCTTATTGTAAGTGAAGCGGTGAATGATGTGGCAGCACTCAGCATCAATTCGCCGGACAAAGCCGGTTGCAGCCTGGTGGCCAATAATCCCATCAGCGTAAAAATAAAAGCTATCACAACGCCGTTTTGAATAATGTGCAAGTGAGCTACCAGGTAAATGGGGGTGCCATTGTTACTGAAATCATTCCATCTATTGCTGCCAACCAGGCACTGGATTATGTATTTACACAAAGGGCAGATCTTTCTGCCTACATCGATTATAACATTAATGTATGGGTAAAATATGCAACAGACAGTTATGCATCCAACGACAGTGTATTGAATTACCTGGTGCACAACAGTCCGCTGATCAACAGTTACCCATACCTGCAGAGTTTTGAAAACGATAATGGATATTTTTATACAACGGGCACCAACTCCACCTGGAATGGGGTGTGCCTGCAAAAGCGATTATCAACAAAGTTCCTAATGGAACAAAAATATGGACCACCAACCTGGATAACAATTATTCAGACAACGAAACTTCTTACCTCGTATCTCCCTGTTTTGACCTGACCGGGTTGAGAAATCCCGTACTTTCATTCAGTCATATATTCGATATTGAGCAGGATTATGATTATACCTGGGTAGAATACAGCACGGATGGAAAAACCTGGAACAAACTGGGTAACGTAAACCAGGGTACCAACTGGTACGACAATGCCGTTGATATCAACTGGCGCTTATCCAATAAAAAATGGCATGTGGCCAGCATTGACGTACCAGTAACCAATGCCACCGTGCATTTTCGTTTTGCAATGAGCAGCGATGCCGGTGTAACACAAGAAGGTGTGGGCATTGATGATATTCATATCCATGAAAAATATGAAATTCCAGGCAACCCCGGTGGCATGTTCACCAGTTCTATCAACACGACCGCCTCTAATAACTGGATAAGCAATCTGTATGGCGATGACATGGGATTTCCCGGCTACATCTATACAGAAATAAATACACGTGGACAAAACCTCGGCACCTTACAAATTGATCCTTTGAAAAATCTTGGCCCCGTCAGGTTTAGCAATAACCAATATTATATCGGCAGGAATTTTTCTATTCATCCGGGTATCTTACCAACAGATACGGTTGACCTCAGGCTTTATTTTACTGACGTTGAAGTAAATGAAATGATCAATGCCGGTAACTGCCCCGGTTGCCCCAGGCTGAATGATGCTTATGAATTGGGCATTACCAATTATACCGGTGCCCCTGCAGAAGAGAATGTAAGTTTAGACGACAACCTCGCTGGTTATTACAACTTTATAGTGCCCGGCCAAACAAAGATCATCCCCTTCGGATCGGGTTATTATGCTGAGTTTAGCCTAGCCAATTTGGGGGAATTCTGGATCAGTAAAGGAAATATTGCCCCGGCAGCTTCAAACCTTTGCCCGGCAACCACCTTTGCACTCACAACAACATTGGGAACTACATACCAGTGGCAGGTAAATACCGGGGCAGGATATACGAATATTACGGATGGAACTTTTATTCCGGTACAATCGACAGCAGTCTCCAGCTTATCAACGTGCCAACTTCCTACACAGGGTACAAGTACCGTTGCGTAGTGGATGGCACACCTGCAAACGCCCTATACTTTACAGTTTAAAAAACACGGAATGGCAGCACCAGTTCAGACTGGTTTACTGCATCCAACTGGAGTTGCGGTACAGTGCCTGATCAATATACCGATGTGGTGATTCCGGGTAAACTAAGCCCATTATCCTGTACTTACTGCCAATGCTGCTGTAAAGAGCATCCGCATACTGGCAGGAGTAGCTCATTGTTAATGCAGGTATAAAACTGGATGTAAAAGGAAGATAGAATACCTGGCATTGCAGAAATATTATACTGACACCGGTACGCTTGTACTGCTGCCGCCATTTCTTTAATAAGCGCCGGATCTTTTTCAATGGCATTGCCTACTACAATTACATCCGCACCGCTTTTACAATTGATGTATGCTTTTTCCGGTTCGATGATACCACCACCAATGATCAATGGAACGCTGATAGATTGCGCCACTTTTTCGATCATACTTTCGGGAATGGCTCTTTTGGCGCCGCTGCCGGCATCCATATAAATCAGTTTCATACCCAGCATTTCGCCAGCCATGGCAGTGCAGACTGCAATTTCATTTTTATCTGAAGGAAGGGGGCTTGCATTGGAAATATAAGACACCGTTGTAGGAGCCCCGCCATCCACCACCATATAACCGGTTGACATGATCTCCAGTCCGCTTTTTTTAACCACCGGCGCCGAAACCACATGCTGGCCGATCAGCAATTCAGGATTGCGTCCACTGATCAGCGAAAGGTACAAGAGCGCATCGGCGTATTTGCTTACCTGCGAAGGGCTGCCCGGGAAAATAATGGTAGGAATACTGCACTGGCGTTTGATCAGTTGCAGGCATTCGTCCAGGTAATTGGAGATAACCAAACTGCCGCCCACGAGGAAATAATCCACCTTTGCATCCACCGCCAAACCGATCAATTGGTCCATGCTCTGGTCGTTCACCTTGTCCGGATCAATTAATACAGCAAATGACTTTTGCCCAATCGCTTACGCTCTGTTAATGAATGATATATCCCTTTTGTCATTAATGGACGGTTGGTTATCTGCAAATGTAATTTTTATATTAAAATATAGCTATAAGGACTACCAATACATGATTAAATACGCAAAAAGGTAATTTTGGATATGGACATCAGTGCTGAAATAAAATTCAAGACGGCCCGGAGCGGTGGAAAAGGAGGGCAAAATGTAAACAAAGTAGAAACGATGGTGGAAGGCTACTGGAATATTGCCGCCACTACCCTACTGACGGAAGAAGAAAAACAACTGGTGACAACGAAATTAGCCAACCGCATCAATGCAGATGGGATGCTGCTGGTAAAAAGCCAGGAGGAAAGAAGCCAATTGGGCAACAAGCAACTGGTAATAAAAAAGATGAACGAACTGGTAACAAAGGCGCTGATCGTCCCCAAAAAAAGAAAGCCCACCAAAATAAGCAAGGCGGTAAAAGAAAAAAGACTGGAAAGCAAAAAGAAAACCGGTGAAGTAAAGCAGCTGCGTAAAAAAGTAACTTTTTAACAATGAAAACGGCCGGTTGCTTAATACTCCTCCTTTGCCTGCTGGCCAACACACAGGCACAGCCGAAAAAGCCGGCAACGGGTATCGTGAAAATATTTTTTAATAACCGCATCAATAACCACCCAGTTGTTTTAAACGACAGTACTTATACCAACCCGTTTGGAGAAAGCTATATCATCAAAAAACTAAAATACTATATCTCAAATACTGTATTCTATTCAGGAGGCAAACCGCTCAGGCAGAAGAACCGTTACTGGCTTGTAAACCAGGCCATCGACAGCAGCCTTTCAATCAGGATTAACCTGCCGGAAAATAATTACGACAGCATCGGTTTCTTGTTAGGTGTAGATAGTGCCCGGAATACCAGCGGTGCACAAACCGGCGCTTTAGATCCATTGAATGATATGTTCTGGACCTGGCACTCTGGTTATATCATGGAAAAGATGGAAGGTAGTTCGCCACAAAGTAAGATAGTGAACAACAAATTTGAATACCATATCGGCGGATACGAAGGGGAAAACAGCGCATTGAACTTTATCAATCTTCGTTTACCTGCGGACAAAAAACTAAGCATTCAAAAAGGTAAGATGAGTACAATCATCATAACTGTTGACATCAATAAATTTTGGGATTCGGGTTACCGGCTAACAATCAGTGAAACACCGGTATGCAGTACCCCGGGAATATTGGCAAAACAAATAGCTGGAAATTTTAGTAAGTTATTTTCTGTAGAAGAGGTAACTAATTAAATGGTATCTGCAATATGGTATGCCTTACAAGGGAGATTATTATGTCTTTTTACAAAAAAGAAATAATAACAGAACAAGTTCGCAACGATGATGACACGAAGATCACATGAAGGTTAAAAAATCCATTCAGGTTAATTGAAAATAAAAATTATCATATCGCTGTTACTTATTGTACTTACAGGCACGTCATTTTTATATGATGGCCCTCCTAAACCAACGTACCTGAAGCTTACTATTCCCAGAGGCTGGCCAAAACCAGGCAATAATATTTTCGCCAATAATCCCTTAACAGAAGAAGGTTTCCAGTTAGGTAAGAAATTATTTTATGATGGCCGGTTAAGCAAGGATGGCAATATCCCCTGTGCCAGCTGCCACCAGCAGTTTGCTGCCTTCTCTACTTATGATCATGATTTCAGCCATGGCTTTAATAACAGTTTTACCAAACGTAATGCACCACCGTTGTTCAACCTGGCGTGGATGAAAGAATTGCATTGGGATGGCGCCATTAACCATATTGAAGTGCAGCCACTGGCGCCAATGACTGCCAAAAACGAAATGGCAGAGACGATTGAAAATGTACTGAAGAAACTAAATACGGATACCAGTTACAAAAGAATGTTCAAAGCTGCTTTTGGAAATGCCAGCATCAACAGCCAGCGAATGCTGAGAGCGCTGGCACAATTTACCGGCAGCATACAATCGTACAACAGCAAGTACGACAAAGTAAAAAGAGGTGAAGCAACATTTACCATGAGTGAAGAGCAGGGTTACACAATATTCAAGGCATCATGCAATGCCTGTCATACAGAACCATTGTTCACCGACAATAAATTCCGGAATAACGGGCTTGATGTCAATAAATCATTATTGGATTCTGGAAGAATGGCCATTACCGGCAATACTGCAGATTCGTTGAAATTTAAAGTGCCCAGCCTGCGTAATCTCTATCTCACCTCACCCTATATGCATGATGGAAGAATGATCACTTTGCAACAGGTGTTGGAACATTACCGGAGTGGTATCAATATCAGCCAATCCACATTGGATACTTTACTGAAAAAAAGAATTGCGATTTCCGAAAGGGAAGAAGTGGACCTGCTGGCATTCCTGTACACACTTACTGATAAGGATATGTCAACCAATAAAAGATATGCTGAAGTGGTAACTTACAAAATCCATGAAGGGCCACATTAAAGATTGGGCCTGCCTTTGTACCAGCGTACGATAAACCAGATAAACGAAACGAATGCAGGAAAACCTAAAATCGTAGGCAGGTAAGCTTTGAATGCCGGCATTGGTTTAGCCCCTTTTTCAACAATGTTTTTGTCAATAAACATATTATTGAACAGGAAGCCAAACAAGGCTGATGTCCAGCTGAGTAATAATACAGGGAAAAGTACACCGGCCTGAACTTCTGTTTTTGTATAGCTGAAAACGGTGTAGGTATCCGGTAACAAACACATCACCAGCAATATAATGCAGGATGTGATGCTGAGGGCAAGAGATATGTACCAAAGTTTCATGTTGCCGGATATTGAATGAAAAAGAGTGCAATTTTCAGGTTGCACTCTCACAATAACGTATATATAGTGGCTTTATTGCTTGCGCTTGCCCTTTAAAGTCTCCAGTATCTGGCGTTGTTTTTCCGCCTCTGCCTTTTGTTCTGCCTGCTTTTGGGTATTCTCCACTATTTCTTTTTCCAGTTTTTCCTTCTTCTTTAACAGGTCCTGTCCATCCTCCACCAGGTTATTGTATTTTTTATCTGATTTAGCAGTAATTTCTTCCTGCTCCTTTACCTGCAGTTCAAGATCGTAGGCAATCACCGCTGCAGTTTGATTGTTTAAAAAAGTCTTTGCATTTTCAATCACTCTTGAATCTGTAGTATCGCCGATAAATTTTTCAAAACCGGATGATACCATCATGGTAAGAATCGTAATGTCTTTTTCCTTCCTGCTTTTGCGGTCGGTTTTAAAATACAGGTCGTAGGTACCAGACCCCAGTTCACTCATCATAACACCCTTAAATACCATGTAACCTTTATTTTCTTTTCCCCGATAGCCACGTTTTTCAATATTGTCTACGATAGTTTTCATCACTGTCTTTTCAGTAAAGGGGATCTCAATTTCCACGGCAGGCTGCATGGTTTTGTTATAATCAGCAGTAGCCAGACGGGCCTGTGCAAAGGAGCATGCAGCAGAAAATAATATGGTGGCTAAAAGGAATAATTTTTTCATAACTGGTAATTTTTATCAAAGATAGTGTTTGTAAAAAAAAGGTTGCATACTCTTTATAAAATTCAACGGGGTTTTATAGAAGATACAACTAAATTTGTCGGCAAACGATCGTCATTGAGCAGCATTAAAAAATTAGCGGGGCAAACATTGTGGTATGGGTTACCCACTATTGGAAGCAGGTTTTTAGGTTATATCCTTAATTTTTCACTCAGCTTTATTTACCATGCTGTTGATACAGCCGATCTTACACAGATATATGCCATTGTTCCTTTTTTAAACATCCTGTTTACTTATGGTGTTGAAACTGGCTATTTTCGTTTTGTGCAGGATAAGGAAAAGAAAATACTGTACAATACACTGAGCACCTCCCTGGTAGTTTCTACCATTATTTTTTCGGCAGTACTATTATTATTCACCCATCAACTGGCTGATGCGACTTTTATGTCGGCTCACCCCGAATATTTCATCTGGCTTACTGGTATCATTTTTTTAGATACACTTGCCACATTACCCTTTGCCAAACTGAGGCAGGAAGGGCGGCCACGTAAATATGCTTTTGTAAGGGTAATGGGCATTGTGGTAAATGTGCTGGTGGTTGTTTTTTTTATCGGCATCTGTCCGAAGATCGCTGCCAAAAACCCGGATAGTATCTGGTTGATTTTTTACAACCCCACCATTGGCATCGGCTATTATCTCATCGGAAATTTAGTTGGTAGTGCAGTTACTTTTTTACTGTTGTGGCAGCAATGGAAAGGCTTCCGCTTTGAGTTTGATAAAACATTGTGGAAGGAAGTAATGAAGTACGCTTATCCCCTGATCATCGTAGGGCTGGGTGGAATGATCAACGAAATGCTGAGCCGGCTTGTGTACCAGCATGTAGCTACGATTGATCCCATAAAGGCAAAGGAAGAATTGGGGATTTTTGCTGCTAATTACCGGCTGGCTGTTTTGATCACTATTTTTATCCAGATGTTCCGCATGGCAGCAGAGCCCTTTTTCTTTAACCAGTCAAAAGAACAGAACGCAACAAAAACCTATGCCCGGGTAATGAAGTTTTTTGTAATCGCCTGCTGCATTATGTTTTTGGCAATTGGGTTATTTCTGGATGTGTTTGAAAAAATACTTACCATTAAATACAAAGAGTATGGCGAAGGAATTCATATTGTGCCCATACTGGCGATGGGCAGTGTTTTTCTTGGCATCTATTACAACCTGTCTGTTTGGTACAAGCTCACCAATAAAAATTTATATGGCGCTGCTATCACCATTGCCGGTGCGGTGATCACCGTTTTACTCAACATCTGGTGGATACCATATTTTGGTTATACCGGTAGCGCCTGGGCAACTTTTACTTGCTATGCTTTTATGATGGTTGTGTCTTATATACTGGGACAAAAACATTACCGCATTCCTTATGCAAAAAAGAAACTGATTGCATATTTAGTACTCACTACACTGGTGTTCTTTATTCACAAAGGATTGGTGGCACTTTACGGCAATATTTATTTCTCGGTTACCACTGCTGCATTATTGCTACTTGGCTTTTTATGGTTTGTTGGTACCATTGAGAAGAAGGAGTTTCAGCAGTTCCCGGTGATAGGTAAATATTTTAAATGACCGGGGAATTGTTAACTGCAAAAAAACATCAGATAGAAACACTGATATACAAGTAAAAGTGAGATTATTCATTGTTTTTACTAAAAAGAATGAATAACAGAACAAGTTCAAAAGGATGTTTAGTAAAGAACCACGGTGATGCTATAAAAAACTATTCAATCTTTCTCATCTTCCTCCAGGAACACCTCATGCCCATTACCTTCTTTATATTCTTCTGTATCCACTTCTTTACCACCGATCAGGTCAGCGACGAGTGATGTCCATCCCGTTTGGTGACTGGCGCCAAGGCCGGCACCACTATCGCCATGAAAATATTCATAGAACAATACCAACTCTTCATTGCCTGGTTTCTTATAAAAGTCATTGTATTCGCCGTAGAGTTTCCGGTTGCCATTTTTATCTTTTGCAAAAAGGCTTATCACCCGTTGTGTCAGCAATTCAGAAACTTCCTGCAGGTTAAGCATATTGCCTGAACCAGCAGGGCATTCCACTTTTAAATGGTCACCATAAAACTCCCCATACTTCCTGATGGCACGGATGATGAGGTAATTGATTGGCATCCATACCGGGCCACGCCAGTTGCTGTTGCCGCCAAACAAATTACTGGTGGAATCGCCGGGATCATACTGAATGGTATAATGTTCCCCATCGATGGTAACCGAATAAGGATTTTTTTCGTGATATTTTGATAAGGCCCTGATACCTCCTTCCGACAAAAATTCATCTTCATGCAACAGGCGCTGCAGTAAAAACACCAACCTTTCCTTTTTCACCAGCGATATCAATACTTCTTCGCCATCTCCTTTTTCTTCGTTGGGCCAAAAGCGGTTATTTTTTTTCCGGTAGTTTTCAAACCATTCAATTCGTTTGGTAAAATCCGGTACTGCATCAAACTGTGCCTTACTGATTTTACTTACTGCAAACAAACTCGTAAGCCCCACAATGCTTTGTATTTTAAGTGGCAATGGGTCGGCACCTGCCACCACCAATGTGTCATAGAAAAACCTGTCATCCTCATTCCACATTTTATGACTGTTCAATGCTTCGGCTATCAGTACAAAATGTTCAAAGAATTTGGTAGCACTGTCTTCAAACGCAATGTCATGCCTGGATATTTCTAATGCCATATCCATCATATTGAGTGCATACATTCCCATCCAGCTGGTACCATCCGCCTGCTCCAGCTGCATACCTTCGGTAAAGTGATGGCTTCGGTTGAACACACCAATGTTATCAAGTCCAAGAAAACCACCTTCAAAAATGTTATTGCCGCTTTTATCCTTCCGGTTGATCCACCAGGTAAAATTGATGAGCAGTTTTTGAAATACTCTTTTTAAAAAAACAACATCACCAGCTCCATAAGTCTCTTTCTCTACCCGGTAAATTTCCATGGCAGCCCAGGCCTGCACCGGTGGGTTTACATCACTAAAGTTCCATTCGTATGCAGGCAACTGCCCATCGGGTTTCATGTACCACTCCCTCATCATCAACTGCAGCTGGTGCTTGGCATATACCACATCCACCATAGCGAGTGATATGCAGTGAAAAGCAAGGTCCCATGCTGCATACCATGGATATTCCCATTTATCGGGCATGGCAATAATGTCCTGGTTTTTTAAATGTGTCCAGTCGCTGTTCCTTCCATTTTGTTTGGCAGCATTTACAGGCGAAATGCCATCACTGGTGGTGAGCCAGCGCTCCACATCGTAATGATAATATTGTTTGCTCCAGAGTAAACCCGCCAGCGCTTTGCGCTGAATATTCTTCAGGTCAGCAGAAATATCTGATGGCAAAATTGCTTTGTAAAAATCATCCGCTTCTTCTTTTCTTACATCGAATATTTTTTCAAAGCCCCTGGTAAATGGCCGGTCATCGGCACTGTTGGTAAGCCTGCAGTAAATGGTTTTTGTTTCGCCGCCTTTAAGATTCATCTCATAAACCGGCGTAAACTTGGTGCCCTGTTTTCTATTGCGGAGTTTAGTGGTGTTGGTGGCGTTGATGATAGCATCATGAAAAGCATCTTTTGAAAAAGCATTCTTATCACCGGTACCATTAAACTTAAAAAAATTGGTTTCGTTTTCTGTAAACAGCCTGTCATCCGGCTGCTGAAAATAAAAATAATAACTGCCCATCTTGCTGTGCCTTGCACATACAGTGGTTTTATCAACATAAGTGATGGATGGTTTTGGTTCATCGGGTGTATATGCCCAACGGTTGTAAAACCATAAGGTTGGCAGCAGTGTTACCGGCGCTGCCTTTGTATTTCGGTTGGTGATTGCTATCCTGATATAAATGTCGGTTGGATTTTGTTTGGCATAACTCACTTTTACATCAAAGTATTCATCCCTGTCAAATATGCCTGTGTCTAAAATCTCATATTCTGTTTCCTGCTTTGTCCTTTCCCTGTTTTTTGTTAACAGCTCCTCATAAGGAAATTCATTTTGAGGATACTTGTACAAATATTCCATGTAGTAGTGTGTGGGAATATTATCCTGGTAGAAATACAATTCCTTTACATCTTCACCATGGTTGCCATCGTAATTACCAACGCCAAACAGGCGTTCCTTTAAAATTTTATCCTTCCCGTTCCACATGGCAACTGCAAAACAAAGATTTTGGAAATAGTCGGAAATACCCGCCAGGCCATCTTCCCCCCAGCGGTAGGTTCGGTAATGAGACTGGTCGAAAGGTAAATACCCCCAGGCATCTGCATTGTCGCTGTAGTCTTCTCTAACGGTACCCCATTGTCTTTCGCTGAGGTAAGGCCCCCATTGCTCCAGTGGTATAGGTTTTTTATTATTAACTGCCAATCGCTGGTGTTCTGCTGTCATGATATGAATTTATAATTGCCACTCCTCTTAAACAATTTTTATTTCAACAGGTTCATTTTAAAGAATGAACCAATCATAAAAGTAACCAAAATAGAAAGAGTATTTATGATGAACCTGAAAATATTGATACCATATCCAGTTATACAGTAAGGGACAGGCGGTTGGTAAATAAAATAAAAACTACAAAAACCCGTTGTTTTATAAACTGCTTTTTTCTTAATTTCATTCAATCAATAGAAAATATGAAAACCTTATCTGAAACCTGGTTTGCCGAAGGCTTTATTGATTTTGAATTGAAGAAGTATACACTGCTTGCCTACCTGCAGCAGATCAGTAAGGGCTTTGGTGAAAACAAGCTTTACCCTCAATTAACGGATATCATTTTTCACTACAACAATATCATTGCCTTCAGGGATAATAAGAAATTCTTACAGGAACATTTCCCAAAACGCCTGAGTGGCATTCAAATGGAAAAGCTGTCACTTTTTTATGAACAGGTGATTGAAGACAGTGAGTTGATGAAGGAACTGGAAGATATTATTGATTATGCCAGTGGCAAAATGAAAAAAACCATCGATGACGGGGCTGAAATTTATGAATTTGTGGAGGAGAAAATCAACATCGTGCCGGTGGGGCTTATGCCGCTTGATATTTCTGAAGGCTATTTCTTTTTAAACAACGGGCATCAACACGACACCCATGTATACCAGTACCGGTTGACCTTTTTTGAAAAACATGATGAGAAATACCGGGGCATTAAAACAGATTATGTTGACTGCTGGTATCGAAACATATCTTCTTCTTATGAACACATTAAAGCTGAACTGATAAAAAAGAAAAGGGACATTGCCCAATCCTGCAGTGTATGCGATGGAGACATCGCTGAGTTTTCCGGTGGAGGAAACATTACTGCCCATTGCCAAAAGATACCTGGTAAAATTTATTGCTGCGGCTGCCTGATGCTTTTATTGCTGCTGCTCCTTTTTTAAACCCACCCTGCAAATATCTACCGTTTTTTTTACAACAGATACTGCAGGATGGGGCTATAATTTTCTCAGTTTTACATTCACCATAGCAAGCAGTTGGAAAGTTAATGAACTGAATACATTAAATCTTATCCAACATTACTGTAGGCATAATGGTAAATGACTTTGAAAAGTTCTTTTTACCAGCCTTTACATTAAAATCCAAATGCTGACCGTCTCTTTTTTCGATCTTCAGCGTCTGAACTTTATCAGCGTTTAATACTACTGAGTACAATTCACCTTCTGCCTGGTCATTTACAGCAAAAGATACATTTTTGTTTGCACCTTTTTTAACTGATACCTGGAAGTAAAGGAAGTTAGCATCTTCTCCAATGTAGTTTACTGAAAGAAGATCGGCTACCGGTTCTTCATACACAGCTGTTGTTGCTGCATTGTTTACTGTTGTGGCAAAACTGTTGCCTGCAAATAGCACGATCGCTGAAAGTGCTACTGCGATGTTCTTAATTTTTGTCATAGTGTTTCGTTTTTTATTTTAATAGTTAACAAATACATATTGGTGTCTAACTGCGTTGCAGCTATTCTTCATACAGCGGTAAAAATTCATTGCAAACGTTAGGGTCAAATGGCAGGCTTCGTAGTTGCCTTTTAGGTTTTGCTTAAGTGGCAGTATTATTTTTTAACTGTTTTACTTTTGCACCAGGTCAATCTTTGTAATACTACGGATTGTTTTTTTCAGATTGATAACGCAAAGGTAGTGGCGATATTTTTACAACCACGGCCAACTTTTAAGTCCTTTACTTATTCTAAATAGGAGAATTGCTTTTTTAAACCCTTAACAGCAAAGGGTTTCATGGATTTTTTTTGATGATGCCCAAAATTACAAGAAGGGCATTTTCATGGGCAATAAGTACACATAACTGGCAGTTCTTAATACTATCTTAACATTTGAATCAAAAACCGCAAAGGCAAATGAAGCAATCGTAGTTAAATCGTTGCAGGTGAACAATACTCATATTGAAAGCATAATTACATATTCCTTCTATACTGACCTCCCACTGCATACAAGGCATTGGTAATTTGCCCCAATGAACAATGCTTCACTGTTTCCATCAGTTCTGCAAATAAATTACCATTGTTTACAGCCACTTGCTGCAAACGTTTTAGCATGGCTGCAGATTGATGAGCATTTCTTTCTTTAAATGTTTGCAGCGCCTGAATCTGGTTTTCTTTTTCTTCTTTGGTGCTTCTTATAACTTCAGTTGGCAAAATAGTAGGGGAACCGTTTTTGCTGAGGAATGTATTAACGCCGATAATGGGATACTCTCCTGTATGTTTAAGTGTTTCGTAATACAAACTCTCTTCCTGTATTTTATTTCTTTGGTACATTCTCTCCATGGCCCCCAGCACACCGCCCCGTTCACTGATGCGGTGGAATTCATTCAGCACCGCTTCTTCCACCAGGTCCGTCAATTCTTCAATCAAAAATGCACCCTGGTTTGGGTTTTCGTTTTTGGCAGTACCCAATTCCCTATTGATGATAAGCTGTATCGCCATTGCCCTTCTTACACTTTCTTCTGTAGGTGTAGTGATGGCTTCATCGTATGCATTTGTATGTAAACTGTTGCAGTTATCATAGATAGCATACAAAGCCTGCAGTGTTGTGCGGATATCATTGAAATCAATTTCCTGTGCATGCAGGCTGCGGCCGCTTGTTTGTATATGATATTTCAATTTCTGGCTACGCTCGTTTCCATTGTATTTATTCTTTATTGCCTTGGCCCATATCTTTCTCGCCACCCTGCCGATAACACTGTATTCTGGATCCATGCCATTGCTGAAAAAGAAGGAAAGATTTGGTGCAAAATCATCAATGTGCATTCCACGGCTTAAATAATATTCCACGTAAGTAAACCCATTGGCCAATGTAAATGCCAGCTGCGTAATAGGATTGGCCCCTGCTTCAGCAATATGGTAACCGCTGATGCTTACGCTGTAGAAGTTCTGTACTTTATTGCTGATAAAATACTCCTGCACATCCCCCATTAATTTCAACGCAAACTCCGTTGAAAAAATGCAGGTATTCTGTGCCTGGTCTTCTTTTAAAATATCTGCCTGCACGGTACCACGTACGGTTGATAATGCAGTTGCTTTTATTTGCTCATACACATCAGCTGGTAATACATCTTTGCCGCTCAATCCCAACAACCTTAAACCAAGGCCATCATTTCCTTCAGGCAAAGCATCCCCAAACTATTCCGGAGGCGGGGCTTCCCGGGTCTTCTCAAATTCAAAAGGTATTCTTTTATAAATACCGCTGGTTTCCTGCAATAAATTTTTACTTCTTTCTTTTATAAGCTCTTTCAAAGTCCCTCCTTCGGAGGGATTTAGGGAAGCTATATATTTTTCACATTGCTGGTCAATGGCAGCATTCATAAAAAATGCCAGCAGCATCGGTGCCGGGCCATTGATGGTCATGCTTACCGAAGTTTTTGGATCGCAAAGATCAAAACCACTGTAGAGTTTTTTGGCATCATCTACGGTGGCAATGCTTACTCCGCTGTTACCTACTTTTCCATAAATATCCGGACGATGATCGGGATCTTCACCATACAACGTAACGCTGTCAAACGCAGTGCTGGGGCGCTTTGCAGGCTGGCCCAAACTTACATAGTGAAAACGCCGGTTGGTTCTTTCGGGGCCGCCTTCGCCTGCAAACATCCTGGTAGGATCTTCGCCTTCCCTTTTTAACGGAAATACACCGGCAGTGTAAGGAAACTCACCTGGAACATTTTCCTGCAGCTGCCATTTTAATATATCACCCCAATCCTTGTACTTTGGCAAAATAACTTTTGACAGCAGCGTGCCGGATAAACTTTTATAAGTAAGCGGCTGCTTAATTACTTTATCCCTTACTTTAAATTCGTAAAATTCTTTTTTGTATCGTTCCTGCACAGCGGGCCAGTTATGGATCAATTCAAGGTTTTCATGATTGATCTTTTTCAGTAAATTCTTTTCTGTTTCGCTAATGTAAGCCGCAGCATCGGGTAATAATTTCTTAGCTCCACTCAATTGATAATATTGCGAACCCAATGCAGCCTGCTCATTCACCCATTTATTATATTCCGCATTGCCTTCTGCAATTTCTGCCAAATACCTTACCCTTTTGGGAGGAATAATCATTGACTGGCTGGCAGTATCTTTCAAATGAGCATGATGTTCTATCTCGCCTTGAAATTTTACGCCGCACTTTTCAGCAATCTTTTCCATCAGTCTTTCAAACAATTCATTTACACCTGCATCATTGAATTGTGCGGCAATGGTTCCAACTATTGGTAACTCTTCATCTTTGGCTGTCCATAAAGCATGGTTTCGTTTGTATTGCTTGCGTACATCATGCAATGCATCCAGTGCACCGGCCTTTGTCAAACTTATTTACACAAACCACATCCGCATAATCCAGCATATTGATCTTTTCTAATTGCGACGCCGCTCCATACTCAGGAGTCATTACATACATGCTCACATCCACATAATCCAAAATGGATGCATCACTTTGTCCCACTCCGGCGCTTTCCAGGATAATAAAATCATAGCCGGCATCTTTGCAGATGTCAATCGCTTCCTGTACATACTTGCTCAATGCTTTTTCACTTTCCCTTGTAGCAAGGCTACGCATGTAAGCCCTGGGAGAAGAAATAGAATTCATCCTGATCCTGTCGCCCAGCAATGCACCGCCTGTTTTTTTCTTAGAAGGATCCACAGAAATAACAGCGATGGTTTTATCTGTATAAAAATTTAAAAAGCGACGTACGATCTCATCTGTAACACTGCTCTTTCCTGCGCCGCCTGTGCCTGTAATGCCAAGAACAGGAGCCCCCTCCAAACCTCCCCCAGTAGGGGAGGCTTTTAAAAGTTCAATTTTCAGGTACACTTTTTTTATCAGGGAGTTGAGATGCCTTTTCATTAATTTTCCTGGTAACATCTTCAGGATGGTTAATTATTTCCTCATTTTTAAATCTTAAAACTTCACCAACTATTTGTGGTCTTTCTTCGCTATATTTCGGCACTAGATACCCCCATCTACTCTATTATTAATCCTTTCTTGAGGCAAACGAAATCTGCAATAAACTGTCCAATTATATGTTGTCTTCTGAATTTAAAACCAGTTTGTTTACTTCTCAGGTTATCCCATAATATTTTTTCTGCTGCTGCAGGTTCACTACGATGAGCTAAAGCGAATTCTTTTAGTTTATCATACAACATTGGGTCAGCCATAAAATGACCAACAGTAATAGATGATCCATCAAGGTCTGTATAATCTAATCCTGCTTCTGCAATTGTTATCGCTCTTGCAATTTTCCTGATATCCTTTTTCTCACCAAGTGGCAACCCTCCATTCCATTTTTCTGATGCTTTCCAAAAGTCTGACTGTGTCCAATCTCCTCCCCCACCGGGGGAGTCTGGGAGGGGGCAGCATTGTTTTATCACATCTTCTATCATCCCTTCCAGGCCCATTCTCCGGCCATCATCGGGGCTGTAAATTTTTGTAATGCCATAATTATGTAACTCTTCAATTTCGGATGGCAAGATCGTTCCACCACCACCACCAAAAATTTTGATGTGGCCACAGCCATTCTGATCCAGCAGGTCCTTCATGTATTTAAAAAACTCCACATGGCCGCCCTGGTAACTGGTAATGGCAATGCCCTGGGCATCTTCTTCAATGGCACATTCTACAATCTCCAGCACACTGCGGTTATGCCCCAGGTGAATGATCTCGGCACCCTTACTCTGCATAATGCGGCGCATGATATTGATCGCAGCATCATGACCATCAAATAAGCTGGCGGCAGTTACGATCCTTATTTTGTTCTGTAATGTGAAGCTCATAAAAAATATTTTGGAACTAGCATTTGTACTTTACCCGGCATCGTTGTGAATTTGTTCTGTTATTCTTTCTTTTAGTAAAAAGAATACTCTCACTTTTACAGCATAGCAGTATTCAGCAACCCGGCTCAGGAACAACAATCATTAGAATGGGCAAACAACCGGCACAAAAATACAATTAGCAATGCAAAATGTTAACAGTTGTTAGTCTTTGTGCCGGGCTTTTTTCTTTTCAAATAGTTTAGGCAGGTCTGCCACCAAACCAGCAGAAAAATTAAACGTACGGTAATCAACAAAACGCTGGCTCATTAAAAATGCCATGCCCAACTGTAGCTCTATCTTTAATCCTGGCAATTTCTTTAATCCAAATGCATTGATAAAAGCAGGCTCCCAAAAGATTTCTGCTTTTTTATCCAGGTCGGCCAATGAATAATTTTTAAGTTCTTCCGAACTGTAATCTGTTGCTATATTATGGAAATAAACAATACTCACCCTGGAAGAAAGTGTTGAAACAAAAACATCCTCATACAGCATCATTAATGCAGGCTGCAGGTACAACCTTGTAACATTCAGATTTAAATAGCGGTCATTAAGCGTGCTTCCTGCAAAATATTTATCTGTAAAAGTTGATTTGCCAAAGCTAACACCGCCAAATACCTGGAAAACAGACTGCCTTCTCCTGCTGATAAAAGTATAATACCCCATGCCCAGTTCGGTGCTGTTTCTTGAATAAGTGATGATGCTGGTATCCTGGCTGTTCAGGTTATAATCTGCATAATTTTTTTCCCACCGGCGGGCATAAGAGGCCTGCACTGCAAAATGATTGGTGACGGCATAAGCACCCTGAATATCCAACCCATTCCCCCTGTTCAATTTACCAATGGTGGTGATTTTTTTTGATTCCCCCAGGTTTGCAGAATAGTGAAAAGCCAGTTTACTGTCACCTTTTTCTGTGATGATTGGAACATTGTGGGCAACAGGACTGTACACATACCGGGGAGAATAACAGGAACAACAATTTATTGCAACAAGGACACACAACATATTGCAGGCCTGCTTTATCATTGTCCGTTCATTTTAAATGTCAAAGCAGCAAAATCTTCCACACTCAGCGCTTCTGCTCTTTTATTAAAAATATCATCCTGTAATATTTCTGGTGCAAACAATCCTTTTACGGCATTGCGCAATGTTTTCCGGCGTTGGTTAAAAGCGGTTTTCACCAGCATTTTAAATGCCTTATCACTGCTAACAGGCAACACATCCTTTCTTCTTCTTAACCTGATAACACCACTTTGCACTTTAGGTGGTGGGTTAAAACACTGGTTGCTCACATCAAATAAATATTCCACCTCATAAAAAGCCTGAATTAAAACACTCAGCACACCATACACTTTGCTTCCTTCTTTGCTGGCTGCCCTTTCCGCCACTTCTTTTTGAAACATGCCGATTACTGATGGCACCTGGTCCTTCCAGTCCAATACTTTAAACAGTATCTGGGTAGAGATATTATAAGGGAAATTACCGATCACGGTAAAGGGTTCATCAAAAGGCGCATCAATATCCAAAAAACTTTGCCCGATGATCTTACCCTGCAACACCGTGTAGGTTTTGTTCAGGTAAGCGATCTTATCATCATCCAGCTCTACTGCTTTAAAATTGATATTGGGTATCTGAAGGAGTTTTTTGGTCAATGCACCGCCGCCAGGCCCCACTTCGAGCAGATTTGTAAAAGTTTCTTTGTGTAACTCATCCACAATTTTCTGAATGATGCTTTCATCCTTTAAAAAATGCTGCCCGAGTGATTTTTTTAGTTGCATATTGTTGCGGTGAAATTACAGGTTATTTCACACAAAGGGGCAACAGATACAAAGCTTACAACGGCCGTTGGGGTAACCGTCCCGCAGTTTCGCCTTAATCTTTGTATGCGTTGTGTGAAACTGAAAAACATTATCGTATTTTTACAACCTAACTTTTATTGTTATGCATATTGAAAACAAACCTGTTATTGGCTTAAGCTGCGGAGATGTAAATGGCATTGGACTCGAGATCATCATTAAAACTGTTGGCGACAGCAGGTTGCTGGAGATATGCACCCCGGTGATTTTTGCCAACAATAAAGTGCTGAATTTTTACCGCAAGGCTTTGCCGGATATCAATTTCAATTTTGCCGCTACCAGGGACTTGAACCGCATCAACCACAAACAGATCAACCTTTGCAGTTGCTGGGAAGAAGAAGTTGCTATCACACCAGGCACACTGAATGAAACCGGTGGTAAATATGCAGTACTGAGTTTGGTGGCTGCGGCACAGGCTTTAAAAGAAGGTAAGATCGATGGCCTGGTTACAGCGCCGATCCATAAAAAGAATACCCAATCGGAACAATTCAATTTTACCGGGCACACCCCTTACCTGAAAAACTTATTCGGTGCCAATGATGTGCTGATGTTTATGGTGGCAGAGAATATGAGAGTTGGGCTGGTGACAGAACATGTAGCGGTGAAAGACATTGTACAATATATCACCAGGGAAAACATTATCAGCAAACTGAATATCCTCCATAACTCACTCAAAAAAGATTTTGGTATTGATAAGCCAAAGATAGCTGTGCTGGGATTGAACCCACATGCCGGTGATGAAGGCCTGATCGGTAAAGAAGACGATGAGATCATTCGCCCTGCCATCAAGGAAGCCAAGCAAAAAGATATTTTCTGTTTCGGGCCGTATTCATCCGATGCATTTTTTGCAAGGGGCCAGCATGAAAAATTTGATGGCGTACTGGCCATGTACCACGACCAGGGATTGATACCTTTCAAATCATTGGCAATTGGCGAAGGGGTTAACTATACAGCTGGCATCAGCGGCGTTCGTACTTCCCCTGATCATGGCGTAGCGTTTGACATTGCCGGCAAAGGCAAGGCTGATGAAGCATCTTTCAGGGCTGCTATTTTCAGTGCAGTGGATATCATCAACAGCCGCAGGGGTTTTGCTGAGAACAGGAAAAATCCCTTAAGAAAAATAAGTGCCGCCATTGTGAGCAGGGCAGTAGACCAGGGAATAAGTGAACTGCCGGAGTAAGTTCCTCCATAACATACTACATTTCAAAAAACTCTTTTTTGACTGGATTACTTAACCTGTCGCAGTGTTTTAATGCCATATCTATGATTGCAAACAATTCACATGCTTGCAGTTTAATCCAACTAATTAGCCAACTGTTCAGCACCGAAACCGGGAAAACTCCCACAAAAAATGTGTAATTCCTTTATTTATCAGCCTTTTTGCTGTTTAGGTTTGTATCATCAAGTGGTATTGATACAATCCGCCCTGGTCAATGAAAGATTAAAGTCTTACAGGCGCCTGTTTACTTTTCCCTGCTTGATAAAACTATCTATACCATTTGACTAATAATGCCACTTGTATTGCGGTTAATAACTGTAATAACAGGCAGAAGTATTTCCGACCACTAGCCATTAAGCAACAAGGTAGTATGCTGTGGTTACAGCAAAATTGTCAAATCATTAATTACTATTTTATGTTAAAGCACTTGTTTTTTCGCCATTTTATCCGCTTCCTTTTTATGCCTCAATGCACAGGCCCCTGAATATTCTGATGAAGAAATAATAAAAATTTATACCCAGCTTGGAGATGTACATAACAAAGGTTTGGATGTGATCTTTGGAAACTTACAGAAAAACTAAGGCCAGGTATATTCAGGAAATAATTCAAAAGAATCATATACTAAGATCAATCAGCAAATTGATGAGTTCCTGATATCTTTTATTGTAGAGGAACTATCAGTAAAAGGCATTGACCTGTCTGATTTTATTCAAAGTTATCACACCTCACCTTTATCAAAATCAGAAAATGTTGATCTGCTGGATTTGATCAGAAATAAGGAGGAAGGGAAAACTTTATCAGGGGATTTTTACAATTCAATGAAAGAGTTAAATTCACTTATTGAAAATGGAAAGCTGTCTCCGGCAAAAGAGGACTACGACAAACTCATCACGAATTATATCTCCAGGCTTAAGACTTTTAAGGAAAAGATATATTTGGTTTCATGTATTAGTGTTTGTTACAGCTCTCAAATTTACTGGAGTAAGCACTTTAGTAAATGGCAGGAATTTTTCGGCCCCGGAACCACTGGCAACACCTCTGGCCCAACTATGGAAAAAGCAAAAGACATAGTTAAAGCAGATGTTTCCGGAATTATTGTTGGTGGAGTTGGTGGATGCATATCCGGGGTCATTGGAGGTACCGTAACATTTATTGTAGTTGGAACAATTGCCGGATGTGCAGGCCTTGGTGCAGCAGGTGCTGTAACAGGGGGGTTAGGTGGTTCTTTAACTTCGGCAGTAAATTCTTTTCTGGATTGGTTGCTTGACTAACTGAAAATAACACAAATGAAACGGACGCTATTAATCAAATTGCTAATTGTTCTTTGCGTAACAATTTCATATTGCCTCATTGATCATTTTGTTTTAAAAAACAAAACGACAATTTCAACTATTGCTTTTGTGATGGTATGCATTTTACCGATAATGCTGCTGGTTAAATTCCCGAACAAAAAAAAGCAACAGTGATATTCACATAAATGGCAGATAATTCAGCAGGCAATGCCTGTTATTTTATCTGCCATACTTAACATCAATCTATTGGAATGTCAGTAAAACTCTATAAGATGTGATATCATATATATTTTTATCGACCCAAAAACTATTGATTATAGCCTGCTGACATCGAAGTGCAATTCTAATGCCCTGAAAATACCAATGCTTTGATTTATTGAAATACACTTTCAGCAACTCCTTTATTAATAATATAAGCGCTAAAGGTAATTTCCGCTTTGCCGGTCTTATTTTTTTCCGCAGGCTTGTTATTGGTGCCATCATCAAAATCAAATGTAACACCTTTGGGCAATTTGTAATCTTTGGTATTAAAAATAAAAGTCAGCTTATCCGGCAAACCAAAGCTGATGTATTTTCCATAGATCATCTCCAGCTGGTAGCTGCCATTTTCCCTTGTAGTTGTTTTTGCTTTTAATATTACCAGGTTGGTTTCATCAATGTATAGAGTAGATAACACCACATCTGCATTATCATCCGTTGGCAACAGTTTGATGACCCTTGCTTTTACAGCGCCGACATTATCATAACCGGCATCAATGGCAGTGTACTGGTTGCCGCTTACAATATTATTCAGGTTAATGCTCACCGCACCCTTCGGTACAAAGGATATCCCCTTTTCATTTTTTATTTTCAGCTGGTTGGGTTTTTTAAAATAAATCTTCACCTGCGCCTCCGGCACTTTTAAAAATGTCACATTCGTTTTCATGCTGCCGTCTGCTTCATAATTATTCACGAGGTCAATTTTTGCTTTTACCTTTTTGATCAATGCATCTGCATCCTGTGCGTTGCTCACAAAAGCAGTCAAACAAAAAAAAGCAACAAGGATTGTTTTCATATCAGCTTCTTTATTACGATAAAATATCTTTTCTTTTAAATACAATAACGGATGCTGTAATGATCACAGCAATATGTGCCAGCAGTATCATCAGGCTTTTCCGGATGGCCGGCCAGTTCTCCAAACTGCCTTTGATCGTACTGCCATCGGCATTCGTACCGATATAGAAAAACCCTTTCCACCCCACCAGGTAAGAGGTAAATAAAAATGGTTTTACATTCCTGTCAATAATGGGCACATTGATATTTGAAATAATGGTACAAACAATCACGATACAAACAGTGGCAATGATGGGACCGATGGAGTTTTCCGCAAAGATGGAAAGGAAGAGTGATAAGGCTGCGATCACGGTTAGCGCCACCGTGGCATAAGCAAAAGCGGCATAATAGCGCCACATCACATCATCTTTTGTAATGAGCATGATCTGAGAATTTTCTCCCTTGGTTCTGAACACCAGCATATCGCCGGTACCAAAGATCACAATACTTAACAGCAATGCAGTGATGGCCATCCACAGTAATAAAAAAATGGTGAAGATGGTGGCAGCAGCAAATTTTACCAGGATAATTTGTGTGCGGCTGATTGGTTTTGAAACCAGCAAACGCAGTGTTCCCATATTGGCTTCGCCGGAAATAGAATCGGCAGCAATGAGTGCCACCAGGATCGGCACCTGTATCAATAATGTGTTCAATATGATGTAACACATAAAATACCCGTTGATGGCCTGTATCCTATCGAAAGTAAATTCATCTTTTGCACTCTGCATCATCAGGTCCATATAACTCTGCCCGTCTGCCTTGAATGCAAATTGAAAAATTGATACGATCGCTGCAATGGCGATAAAAGCAATATAGGTACGTGGGCGCCGGGATATTTTAAATAACTCAATTTGCAAAAGCCTCCACATAGCCGGTTTGGGTTGTAAGTGATAAAAAATAATTCTCCAGTGAATGACTGGAGTTTACCGAAAGTATCTGCACATTGTTGTCAACTAATTCGTTGATCAACTCCGGAACAAGTTCTTTATTCATCATCAATTGAAGTTGTTTATCCGGTTGCAGGTAATTGTTCCATTTCGTTGACTGCAATAATTGTTGTGTGGCAGTATTATCTGTTGTCTCCAGTTCCACCGCCGTATGAGAGGGATCCAATAGTTCATCCACACTGCCTTCTACAATCTTTTCGCCTTTATGAATGATGATCATACGGGTGGCGATCTGTTCCACTTCACTCAGCAAATGAGAGGAGATAACAACTGTTTTGCCCATTTCCTTACAAAGGCGAACGATCAGGTTACGCATATCAGCAATGCCCTGCGGATCTAAACCATTGGTAGGTTCATCCAGGATGATCAGTTTGGGATCATGCACCAGGGCAACGGCTATGCCGAGCCGCTGTTTCATTCCCTGGCTGAAGAGCGCCGCTTTTTTATCAGCCACTTTATCAAGGCCCACCATCTGCAGCTGGTTCATCAATAATTTTTTTGTTACACGAATGCCACTCATTTTTGCAAAGATGGAAAGGTTATTATAAGCAGAAAGATATTTATATAGATCGGGCCTTTCAATAACAGCGCCTGTTTGCCGTAAAATTTCGGAGCGGTGATGGGTTAGTTCTTTTCCAAATAAATTGATACTGCCACCTGTAGGTTTGATCAATGTGAGCAGCATCCGGATGGTAGTGGATTTGCCGGCACCGTTCTGCCCCAAAAAACCATACACATCCCCTTCGTTTACGGTGAAGGAGAGATTGTTGACTGCGGTAAAGTCTCCGTATTGTTTACTTAGGTTATCTACTTTAATGATTGTTGCCATGTACTGTGATATTGCCAAAGGTAAAACGGATCTGGTAATGAATTGTTCAAATCATTGAAATATAACCCGTTATTAGCAGATCAAAAAAAACTTGGCCAGCTGGCATAAAAAGCCCATCTTTATATTCAACTAATCGTACCACTCTCCTCAAAAAACCATTTCTCATTTCCAATTTCTCTTAGTTCCTGTTCCCTTCATCCGAAGAAAAGCAATCATCTCCGATAGACTGTGTCATAGCCGTCAAGAAGAAGGCATTTAATCCCATTTGTACACCCAAAATTAAAAAGTATGAAACAGTTAATCATCTTACTGGCAGCCATGTTTACCATTGCCAGTTCTATCACCGCCCATCCAACATTCGAAGATAAAAAGCCTGCTGCCCGTTCCCGTTTTCCTGAAGACATCAAAAACCAACTGCTGGTAACGCCGAATCCAAAAACAGGAAATGCGCTGGTAAGGTTTACTTCAGAAAAAGCAGGAAAAGGAATGATAGTAGTGCTGGATGAAACCGGCAACACGGTGCTTAAGCAACAGGTAGTATTACTGGAAGGAAAAAATAAAATCAATGTAAACAATTTTGTAAACCTAGCGGAAGGCTATTATACTGTTTGCCTGAATACACAGCACAAAACCTATTCAGCACCATTTTTACTATGGAAATAAATTGGTGAAATAACATCCATAAACAAAAATCCCTCCGTTGTTTGGAGGGATTTTTAATTTTTATTGTCCATCGGGATTCATGTAGGATTGCAGTGCTTTTACATAGGCTTCAAAAGCATCCACCCCCTTGGGTGTTATTTTACAAATCGTTTGCGGATAATTATTGTGAAACTGTTTGATCACATCAATATATCCAACCTCCTTTAGTTTATTAATCTGAACGCTCAGGTTGCCTGCTGTAGCATTCGTTTTTTTTCTTTTAAAAAAGTAAACTCCGCTTCTTTTACACTGATGAGAAGACTTATTAGTGCAAGTCGCAATTGAGAATGTAATATTGGATCTAGTTCTTTAAACATTGGCATTTTTTAATGTGAAACCAGCTAGTTATTCTTTGATTTGTTAATCATTTCACCGAATACCCAAACCTTCCTTCTCCAGTTTCTTTCTGTTACACAATTACTTATTTTCATCATTAAATTTTTTCCGCAGCAAATAGCCCGGAATGATCCAGGCGGCTACCACTGCCATTGCAAGCAACAGCAACATATATAATGGGGAGACAAAAGTAGCTACCAATGCAAGTGCCCAGCAAATAATGCCCCCCTTTTTTAGCGGTTTAAACTGCATTACAGTACCGGATAAAAAAGTTGGAATTCCATATATCATTAATATCAAAGGATACATAATTGACCATGCATTATACCTGCTCAAAATAAAAACCAGTATAAACATACACACACCAAAACTTATCCAGATGCTGCTGATGATCTCATCACTGTAAGTTTTTACATTCGTCTTCTTTTTACGGAGAGAAAAATATATCGCCTGGTAAATAACTGCCAGCCATGTGCTTGCCCAAATAATTTCCGGGTGACTGAACCAGTTTAATTCTATCAAAATAAATTGCCCCACAGAGCAAACAAATATCAACCAACCCCACAATAAATACATGAAACCATTTTCACTGAAACGGTTCCTTGCTTTATTGATCATACTGTCAATAAGTATAAGGCTTTCCTGTGGCGACAATTCTGCTTCCTGCATATAATTACTTTTAAGTGTGAGAGCATTCAATATGGTGATTGGTAAATTAACCTGACAAACCCTACTTACAGCCATCTATTAATTGCTGGGCAATGTCCTTACCCCAGGTTGGATACAGGTCACCGGCAGGTTTAAAAGCAGCATACATATCCAATGCTTTTTGCAATTCCACAGATGCTGTTTTGCAGCCACCGCCAAATTGTTCTGGAGTATATCTTAACCCCTGCCCTTTCAATAAGTATGGCCTTGGATTAGTGGGATCCTGGTTTATAGCCGCCTGCATATTACTGCTGCTTGCAGGGCCATATTCCTGCCAGCGCTGCATAGGGTTTACCATCATGTGGCAACTTGCGATCATACTTTTTATGCAGGATATTTCAGAATTGTCGGGAGCCAGGGAATCAGCTTTATTTATCAGCGTTGTTGCTTTATCGGCAATGGCATCTATCTTGGTTTTATCCTGTTCCATAAAACCGTAATTAACCTGTAACAATGCCGCATAGTAATAAGGCAACCATTCTGTTTTTTCTGCAGTGGCGATCCTTTCAAAATTATTGGCAACCGTTAACAGGTAGGGCGGATTTTTAAACCCGCTGTCAATATCAGCAATATTTTTTTTCATGGCTGCAACAAATTTTTCACTTTGTGCAAAGGATGATGCCATCATAAAACAGGCGCTAGCGAGCAGGAGAAATTTTTTCATTTTTTTTATTTTTTAAGATGATTGTTTATGGTGAATAGATTCGTCATTCAAAATTCTTAATTCGTATATCTTTACAGGTTATTATTGATCGCTTCCTGTGTTTTATCTGTTCCAAAACTCAGGAAACACCCGATGAATACAAAACGCCTGCTTGGCGGGGTAACCGCTTCCTTCCGGCTGCCATCATGATTGTAATTGTAATTGTACACCAGGTTTTGCCCCAGCACATTCGTAACACCCAATACAAATACAGCAAAAGTCTTTGCGTTTTGATTTCCAAGATTGGGTAAGTAGTTTACACTAAAACTCATGCTGTTGTAGTTGATCGTTTTACCCTGGTCTGTAATAACATATCTAGTTTGGTTATCATCATATGCAATACGGTAATAGGGCCTGCCGGTTGCAAAATTGTAACTGAAATTAAACCCTGTTTTCCATGGCAACACAAAACGCTTGAAGACAAAGGAGGCTGTGTGGCTGGCAGCAAACGAAGGCTGTATTGCACTGGGGAAATTAAGGTAATCTCTTTGGGTATCTAAGTAGGAATAAGAGAGCCAATAGTCAACATTTTTTATCGTTTTTTTATCCCGCCAGAAAATCTCTGCTCCCTTAGCATTGCCAAATCCATTATTATTGGCAGCAATCTCTCTTCCATTATCATTGAACCCGGTTTTAAACAGGTTGTCATATTTTTTATAAAATAATTCAGCACGCAGTGTATAATCCTTTGTTTGATTGATATACTGCAAAATATAATGAGATGCTTTTGAATAATTAAGTCCGGCAGCTCCTGGCAACAACCTTCTTTCAGGGTTTTGATAAAAAATTCCATACGCAAATGATGCCTGGCTTTTGTTGCCGGTTTTATACGCCAGTGAAACCCTTGGTGCTACATTCCATTTTGCCATAATTTGAGAATGTTCAACACGGCCACCAATTTTTGCTGCAAGGTTATTGGTGAGGTAAATATCAGTTTCAGCAAAAGCGGCCACCAGGTTATCTTTTATCTTTTCTTCAAACCTGTCTCCGTCATACAATGTATAAGCAGACTGTTCATTGCTATAAAAATAATCAGCGCCAAACCTCACGGCATTGAGCCCTTTGAATTTTTTCTCCAATACCAATCTTGCCTGGGCATAAGTTCCTCTTGTTGTTAGGGCAAAATTTTTAAAAGCGTAAAACTCAGGAGTGTTAATCAGTACCTTATTGTTATTTGCATCTTGCATTTCGTTTCCGATATCATCTTTATTGGTACTGAAACTGATACCGGTATTGATGCGCCAGCCTTTCCCTATCCTGTCTTTCCAGCTTAGATTTTGATAAGTATTGATGTTGCTTAGTGAGAATGCATTTTTCAAAACAGCAGAATCAATATCGTTTGTTCTGAAAGCTGTTTTATTCTGGCTGATATATCCGTAGTACTTTACCATGCCGCCGCTTTTTGTTCTGAACCTGAAATTTGCATCACCCTGGTTGGCCACCGGCACCCGGAAATAATCCTGCTTTTGCCTGATCACTTTAAAAGCGAGCCAAAGATTGGTATGATTAAAAGAAAAGCCCCAGGATGATTTTTTATCTTTTGACAGCTTTTGCATGCCGCCACCAATTCCCACCACCGAAATACCCAGGTCTGCTTCAGACCTTTCCGGCAGATCAATACTTTCAAGTACTAAAGCTGAGGAAAGGGCCTGTCCATATAATGCGGAATATCCACCCGTACTGAAAACAGTGCCTTTAAAAAGAAAAGGATTAAACCTTCCTCTGGTTGCTATTCCCGGGGTACTGCTGTAGAAAAAGTTGTTTACCAACGTGCCGTCAATATATATCTTGCTTTCAGTTGCAGAACCTCCCCTTACAAACAATCCCTCACTTTCTCCTACCTGCTGAGTTCCTGGCAGCGATTTTAAGGCACTGGTAACATCACCATTTGCACTTGGAGTGGTTACTATATCAATAGAATTGAGCACCGCCCCCTTGGCTTTATCGCTGGCTTCAAAAGTGCCAGCGGATATTACAACTGCTTTTAACTCCGTAATCTGCTCTTTCATGGTAATATTGAGCTCAATCTGGGCAGTTGCAATGGTAATTTTTTGATTGACTGAAATAAACCCCGAACTGGAGGCTTCCAGTTCCTTTTCCCCTTTTTCATCGGTGGAAAAGGAGTAATAACCCAGCGAATCTGAAGTGGCTCCATCATAAGTATCTTTTAATTGTATACTAATGCCTGCCAATGGTTTATTCTTGTTATCGGTGATTCGGCCAGCTATTTTTACCTGCGCTTTACAGATATAAAAGCTTAAAAATAAGATGGTTGTTAGGATGCATTTCATGACTAGTAAATATATCACAAACATAGAGTAGTTTATATTATAAACCAAATTAATTTTCAGAGCAAATATTTATTTACAGTGCCCTATATTCGGTTGACCATTGCCGTTATACCGCCGCAATCAATTACAAATCAATTGATTATAAGAGATATTCGGAATTTACGGTTTAGGGCTGTTTTTGCAAAACTTATTAACATCTCTAAAATTTTATTTTTTTATGTGGGTGCAATTTGTAATTTAGCAATAGAATTTAATGGGTTAGTAAGTACAAAGGGTCAGCAGAAATGTTGACCCTTTTACTTTGCAGCAAGGGCACTTTCACTTCACTTAACAGTCTCAAAAAAAATTAATAACTGCTTCATTCAAGCAGATATTTTCGGACTAAAAATTTTGGTAGTGGGTTTCATTCTGATTGCAAATCCAGCAATAAAATCCCTTTATCTTTTTAAAAATTACTACACTAAAAATCTTCATCATTACTTTGCGTATACAGGATATCTCATTTTAACATTCCATCATTCAACATTCGTAAATCGTAATTCCAGATGAGTAAAACAAAAACAGGATTCTTTTGCCAAAGTTGTGGATATGAAAGTACCAAATGGGCAGGCAAATGCCCTAGTTGTAATAACTGGAATACTTTTGCAGAGGAAATTGTGGTAAAGGGAAATGACAAAAAAGAAAAAGATGAATGGAGCAGTTACAATAACGGAACCGCAAAACTTAAAACCATTTCCATTAATGAAGTAAGCAGCGCCGAAGAAAAAAGAATTGTAACCAATGATGCAGAAGTAAACCGGGTGCTTGGCGGTGGTATTGTGATGGGCAGTATTGTGCTGGTGGCTGGTGAACCGGGTATCGGAAAATCTACTTTATTTCTGCAAATCGGTTTGCAGTTAAATGATATCACAACACTTTACATTAGTGGAGAAGAAAGTGAACAACAAATTAAAATGAGAGCAGACAGGCTCGGCATTAGAAGCGAAAACTTTTATTTGCTCACTGAAACTAATACACAAACCATCTTCCAGGAAATAAAAAAACTAAAGCCCCAATTGGTAATTGTTGATTCTATTCAAACTTTGCAATCACCTTATGTGGAGAGTGGTGCCGGCAGCGTAAGCCAGATAAAAGAAACGGCAGCAGAACTACAGCGCTTTGCAAAAGAAACCAACACACCTGTTTTCTTAATTGGTCACATTACCAAAGATGGTGGCATAGCAGGGCCAAAAATACTGGAGCACATGGTTGATACAGTACTCCAGTTTGAAGGTGACCGGCATTACGCCTACAGGATCTTACGCACCTTGAAGAACCGTTTTGGGTCCACCGCAGAGCTTGGTATTTATGAAATGACAGGTGATGGTATGAGGGCTGTAAGCAACCCTTCTGAAATTCTGATCACACAGAAAGAAGAACCATTAAGCGGCATTGCCATTGCAGCAACGATGGAAGGCATCCGGCCTTTGTTGATAGAAGGCCAGGCATTGGTAACACAAAGTGTATATGGCACTCCACAACGAACAGTTACTGGTTTTGATTTAAGGCGTTTACAGTTATTACTGGCGGTATTGGAAAAAAGAGGCGGGTTTCATTTTGGGGTGAAGGATGTATTTGTAAATATTGCCGGGGGTATTAAAGTTGAAGATCCCTCTATCGACCTCGCCATTGTATCGGCATTGCTCAGCAGTTATGAAGATGTTCCCGTAAACCAGCATTATTGTTTTGCCGGAGAAGTAGGTTTGAGCGGAGAGATAAGGGCAGTGAACAGGATTGAACAACGCATTGCAGAAGCAGAGAAGCTGGGCTTTGAAAAGATCATCGTAAGTAAGTACAATTCTAAATCGATGAGCAAAGCAAAATACAATATTGAAGTGGTGGCGCTGGCCAAGGTGGAGGAATTATACCAATACCTTTTTTAAAAATTACAAAGCTTTTTGTATTTTTATAAGAGTGCAATTTGCCAATACCATATTACCTGATTTCAAACATCTCTTCTACCCACATATCTGCTCGGGCTGTGGCTCTGATATTTTAGCAGATGACAATTTACTATGTGCCAAATGTTTTGTCAATTTACCTTTTACATTTTATGCTCAGTATGCTGACAACCCCATTGAAAAAATATTCTGGGGCAGGATTCCAATAGCTGCAGCACATGCAGAATTTTACTTTGCCAAAGAGTCACTCATACAACAGTTGATACATCAGTTAAAATATAAAAGCAACCGGGAAATTGGTATGTATTTAGGTGAGATGCTGGGCAGAACATTGATCAGCAGCAAGCGTTTTAATCAAATTGACGGATTGATTCCACTACCACTCTTTCCTGATAAGGAAAGAAAAAGAGGTTACAACCAGGCAGCAATTATCTGTAATGGCATGTCTGATGTAATGAAGGTACCGGTATTAAACAACGTATTGGTAAGACAACGTTTTACAGAAACTCAAACAAAAAAACACCGGACAGAGCGCTGGGAAAATGTAGAAGGAAGTTTTGCAGTAAAAAATGAAGCACTGGTTAAAGGGAAGCATTTATTACTGGTAGATGATGTGATCACAACAGGTGCCACGTTGGAAGCCAGTGGCCATTGTTTATTGAAAACAGAAGGCATTAAACTCAGTATTGCCACATTAACCGCCGCGGTAAAATAACGAGGATCCATTTAAATTATCATGTTCAGCAAACTGAATAAAAAAGAAAAGCTCATGATAGAGCGTTCTAAAGCCCTCTCCTTTGGAAAGGTCGGGTGAGGTTAAAATAACTTACATTTGAAACATGAAGCCGTTTGCATCCAACTACTTTTTTATTGTATCACTATTACTGGCTTTTACACTCAGCGTCACATCTTGCAAAAAAGATTCTTTTATTACTTCTCCGGATGCCAAGATCAGCACCAGTATTGACAGCTTAAAATACGATACCGTTTTCACCAGCATTGGTTCTGTTACACAATCGTTCAAGATCAGCAATAACAATGACCAGAAAATATTACTGAGCAGCGTAAAAGTAATGGGCGGTACTGTATCCGCCTTTAAAATAAATATCAACGGCGTTGCATCACAGGAAGCAACAAATGTTGAACTGGAGGCAAATGACAGCATCTATGTTTTTGTTTCGGTAAACATCAATCCCAACCTGGATAACCTTCCCTTTATTGTTAAAGACAGTGTGCAGATATCATACAATGGTAATACACGTTTTGTACAGTTAGAAGCATTCGGGCAAAATGCCAACTTTTTACGCAACAGGGTAATTACAACCAATACTACCTGGAACAATAATTTGCCTTACGTAATACTTGGAAGTTTGCAGGTAGACACTTCGATTAAACTTACCATTAATGCTGGTTGCAAAATCTATTGCCATGCCAATGCTCCCATATTGGTAGATGGAACATTGAAAGCAAATGGAACAAAAGAACACCCGGTGATTTTCCGCAGCGACAGGATTGATGAAGATTACAAAGACCTGCCTGCATCATGGCCGGGTATTTATTTCAGGGAAACCAGCAAAAGCAATGAACTTACTTTTGTGGAAGTAAGAAATGCCTACCAGGCAATTGTAGCCGAAAATCCTGCAGATAACTTCTTTCCAAAGATAACGTTGCACCAATGCATCATTGACAATGCTTATGATGCCGGCCTGCTTTGCATAAACAGCAGTTTGTATGCAGACAATAGTTTGATAACTAATTGCGGCAATAATGTTCAGTTTATTTTAGGTGGAAATTATAATCTTACCAATTGTACCATTGCAGCTTATTCAACTTTTATCAGTCATAAAAACCCTGTATTAGCAGCCAATAATTTTGCAGTGATCAATGGCTCAATAGTCACCACCTCATTGGATGCCGCTTTTACCAATTGCATTTTCTGGGGTGATGATGGACTGGTGGAGAATGAAGTAACCGTTGCAAAAGAAGGAACCGATCCATTCAATGTTTCTTTTACCAATTGCCTTTACAGGGCTGCCAATGATCCTGCAAACAGCACTCTAAATGCCGGCTGTATCCGCAATCAAAACCCGGCATTTGACAGTGTGGATGTATCAAAAAATATTTTTGATTTTCACATCAGTAACGATGCAGCACCGGGCATTAACGGAGGTATAGCTACCGGCTTCTTAAAAGACCTTGACAATAATAACCGCAGCAATGGATTGCCGGATATTGGCTGCTACGAAAAGCAATAGCTAAACAATTTCTTTATTCATTCGTTACAATAAAAAACTACCATGTTAAAACTATTGATCACCGCTGCTGCATTTATTTCCTGTGCAGCACAAAGCAGTAATACTATGAATAATACAGGTATTGATACTTCAAATTTTCATCCCCCAAAAATTGTGAAAGAAAAATCCATCTACGATTTTAAAGTACCGGCACTCGATGGCAGTACCATCGACTTTGCTGCTTTTAAAGGCAAAAAGATATTGATCGTGAACACCGCTTCTGAATGTGGCTACACGCCACAATATGAAGGGCTGGAAGCATTGTATGAAAAATACAAAGAGAAATTAGTGATCGTTGGTTTTCCTGCCAACAACTTTGGCGGCCAGGAACCAGGCAGCAATGATGAAATAAAAACATTTTGCAAAAAAAATTACGGAGTATCTTTTCCTATGGCGGCAAAAGTTTCTGTAAAAGGTGATGATATGGCAGACATTTACAAATGGCTTACCAGCAAAACTGAGAATGGGGTGCTGGATGCAGAGATCAAGTGGAACTTCAACAAGTTCCTGATAGATGAGAATGGAAAACTATTGTATTACTTTGAAAGCAAGGTTACACCGATGAGTGCAGAGCTTACAAGTAAATTATAAACGCAACAAATGTTTTTATAAGCCATTAGTTACTGAACTGATGGCTTTTTTATTTTACTTTGTACCGATGCAGTTTGAAAAGATAATTGGCCAAAAAGAAGTAAAAGAACATTTAGCGCAAATGGTGCAGCAAAACAGGCTGAGCCATGCTTTGTTATTTTTAGGAAAAGAAGGCAGTGGCGCTCTATCCCTGGCCATGGCCTTTGCCCAGTACATTGTTTGCGAAAAAGTAAATGGCAAATTATCCATTCCTGCACCAGGCCCTTCTTTATTTGGAGAAGAGCTGCCTCCATCACCTAAAGGGGGGCATGGCACCGTTACCCCTTTAGGAGATAGGGACGATTCCTGCGGAGTATGTGCGGCCTGTACCAAAGCAACTCAATTAATTCACCCCGATATTCATTTCTCCTACCCCGTCATTCCAAGAAAACCCGGCGATAAGCCTATCAGTACTGACTACATAAAAGAATGGCGTGAATTTGTGTCCATCCATCCTTATGGCAATGTATTTGACTGGCTGCAGTTTATTGGTGCCGAAAACAAGCAGGGAAATATCACTGCAGAAGAATGTAACGACATCAACCGCAAGATCAGCCTTAAAAGTTTTGAGAGTGAATATAAGATACTCATCATCTGGATGCCGGAATACCTGACCAAGAATGGCAACAAGTTGTTGAAGCTAATTGAAGAACCACCACCCAATACCTTATTCATTCTGGTAGCAGAAAATGAGGAGCAGATTTTACCCACTATTTTATCGAGGACCCAATTAGTAAAGATCCCCCTGCTCAGCAATACAGAAGTTGAAGCCGCACTGGAACTGCGGGCCAGCGTAAAAATTGACAAAGCCAGGCAAATTGCCATACTCAGCGAGGGCAATTACCGGGAAGCCCTGCATTTATTGCAACATGAAGAAAGTGACTGGCAGGCCATGCTGAGAGAATGGCTGAACCTTATTGTGAAGAAGAACCTGGCCGGCCAGGTAAAATGGGTGGATGATATGAGCAAGCAGGGCAGGGAAAAACAGAAGCAGTTTCTTAAATATTTCACTCACCTGCTGGAAATGGCCATCCGGGTGCAGTTTATCGAACCAGGAGCCGACGGAATGAATAATGAACTTGATTTTGCCCTCCGCCTCAATAAGCTCTGCGGCATTGGCCAGCAGGATGCCATTATACAGGAACTCGACAAGGCCAGCTATTACATTGAACGCAATGCCAACGGCAAAATGCTCTTCCAGGCCCTCTCCATTAAGTTGTACCACATTATTAGTAACAATTCATTAATTTTGACCAACTGAGGAAAATCGATTTTGACGGAATGTTAATGGGCAACTTGTTTCTGTTTGTTGTTTGCCAATATATTTTTTGTAACCGGCGTTTTCAACAATATTCAACATCGTTGTAGTCGAAGACTGATTAAAACATTTTTTCCGGTGGAAAAATATTTTAATCTCACTTGTACAGCATTGCCATAACCAGCAATGTATCTATATATAAGCAGCGCTCAATAAAGAGACATAGTACAAGTGTGCGACGCCAATGAAGCCCCATAGCAGCAATCAGCCCGGCTCAAAATCCTTCCTCCCTCATTTTCAATTATCAATTATTAATTATCAATTATTCAAGATATGGGATGTGGAAGTTGCGGAACCAGTAGCACGCCGGGGGGATGTAAAAGTCACGGCAGTTGCGCCAGCGGCAGTTGTAACCGAATGAACGTGTACGACTGGTTGGCCAACCTGCCATTTAGTGACCCGGAAAGCTCCTGCAAAATGGTGGAGGTAAGCTTTAACAATGGCAGCCACAAAGATTACTTTAGAAATAGCACCGGTCACTTTTTTGAAAAAGGGGAAATGATCGCTGTAGAAGGGGTAAGTGGTTTTGATGTGGGCAGCGTGAATATGACCGGGGAGTTGGTAAGGCTGCAGTTAAAAAAGAATAATATTAAGGAAGATAGTGCCGACATAAAAAAGATATTACGCAGGGCCAATGAAAACGACCTTGGCAAACTAAAGGAAACCAAGGCAAGGGAAAGAGATGTAATGATACGCAGCCGGGCTATTGCCAAACAACTAAACCTGGAAATGAAAGTGGCGGAAGTTGAAATACAGGCCGATGGCCGTAAAGCTACCTTCTTCTATATTGCAGACGACAGAGTTGATTTTCTTGAACTCATAAAAATTTATGCAGGCGAGTTTAAAGTAAAAGTTGAAATGCGCCAGATTGGTGCCAGGCAGGAAGCTGGTAAAGTAGGCGGCATCGGCAGTTGTGGCAGGGAACTTTGCTGCAGTACCTGGCTCACCGATTTTAAAAGCGTCAATACCAATGCAGCCCGTTATCAAAATTTAAGCATCAATCAAACAAAACTCAGCGGCCAGTGCGGCAGGCTGAAATGCTGTTTGAATTATGAACTGGATACTTACCTGGATGCATTGCAGCATTTTCCGGATGATTGTGATAGCATAGAGATTGCAAGAGGCAGGGCATTTTTGGTAAAGAAAGATATTTTCCGCAACCTGATGTGGTACACCTTGCCCGACAGCAACAAACAATATCCATTAACGCTTGAGAGAGTAAAGAAAATAAAATCACTTAACCAGCAAGGTATAAGGCCTGACGAACTGGAAGCTGTGGAAGTTACCAGCAAGAAACCGGTAGAAGTAGAACCGGCTTATGCGGATGTGGTAGGCCAGATCAGTTTACGCAGTCTCGAAAAAACCAGCCGTAAAAGAAGGGACCAGGAACGAAACCAAAACCCGGGCAACAGGCAAGGTGGCAATGATAACAGAGGCCAGCAAAACAGGCCGCAACAAAACAGAAGTGGTGGTAATCCCAATCAGCCAAACAGGGAAGGCAACCAGCAGCAGGGAAACAGACCCCAACAAAGACCACAACAGAACAGACCACAGCAGAGCCGGGGCGGCGCCAATCCAAACCAACCCAACAGGGAAGGCAACGAGCAGCAGGGAAACAGGCCGCAACAGCAAAGGCATCCCCAGCAAAACAGGCCACAGCAAAGGCCTCCGCAGGAAAGGGGGCCCCAGCAACAAAGGCCAAAACAGGGACCTGGCAACAATGAAGGAAAAAATAATACGTAAACATAATTGAAAACGTCAGGAGCAATCCCTGGCGTTTTTTATATTTACTTTTTTAAAATTGACTATGTCCATCTCAGTAACTAACCTCACCAAAATATACGGCACACAAAAAGCGGTCAACAATATTTCATTCAACATCAATAAAGGCGAGATCGTTGGCTTCCTCGGCCCCAATGGCGCAGGTAAAAGCACTACCATGAAGATCATTACCGGCTATATAGAAGCCGATGGCGGAAAAGCGGAAGTGTGTGGTGAAGTGGTAGGCACCAATTCTCTTTCTACAAAAAAGAAGATCGGGTATTTACCGGAGGCCAATCCATTATACTTTGATATGTATGTGAGGGAGTACCTGGAATTTATAGCGGGAATTCATGAAATTAAGAATGCGAAAGCAACAATTGAAGCAGTAATTGACACTGTTAAACTGAAACTGGAAGCCAATAAAAAAATCGGGCAACTCAGTAAAGGCTATAAACAAAGGGTGGGTATTGCTGCTGCGCTGATACATGATCCTGAAGTGTTGATCCTGGACGAACCAACCTCAGGTCTTGATCCCAATCAAATAGT
The DNA here is from genome assembly GCA_016722465.1 of Chitinophagaceae bacterium. Lineage (GTDB taxonomy): Bacteria > Bacteroidota > Bacteroidia > Chitinophagales > Chitinophagaceae > Ferruginibacter. The sequence continues at coordinate 1,073,084 of JADKJC010000001.1, forward strand.
TGAGATAAGAGACGTAATAAAAAATTTAAGCAGGGATAAAACAGTTTTGTTCTCCTCTCATATTCTGCAGGAGGTGGAAGCTATGTGCGACAGGGTGATCATCATCAACCGGGGAAATATAGTTGCAGATGACCTGTTGAGTAATTTACAGAAATCAACTACCACCCAGCAACAAATAGTGGTAGCGTTTAAAGGAAGTATTCAGCTTGAAGAACTTTCGGCGTTAAATAATTTAATCAGTACCAAACAACTTTCAACTTTCAGTTTTCAACTTTCAACAGATAATGCAGATGCATTAAAGAAAGAAATCCTTCAATTGTCAATTGATAAAAACCTGGATGTTGTTTCCTTACAAAGTACCGAACATAGCCTGGAAGATATTTTCAGGGAGTTGACCAATTAAACCAAAAAATAATGCTGCTGCAAATCACATTCATTTATGCTGTAAATCATTAAAAATAAATGCCGGCTATGTTTGCGGCATAGTACGTATTTTGTTTCTTTGCAATCAATATTTAAATCAAAATAAAATCATATTATCATGAGCTACATCGCATCCATTTTTGCCCGTCAAATACTAGACAGTCGTGGAAACCCTACTGTAGAAGTAGACGTATTAACTGAAAATGAAAAATTAGGCAGGGCTGCGGTTCCAAGTGGCGCCAGTACAGGAGTGCATGAGGCAGTGGAACTGAGAGACGGCAAGAAAAATTATTATGGTGGCAAAAGCGTATTAAAAGCAGTGAACAATGTAAACACTGTAATTGCTGAAAATCTGCTGGGCTGGGACATTGCAGACCAGACTGGTGTTGACGCTGCATTGGTAAAACTAGACGGCACTGCCAACAAAGGTAAATTGGGTGCCAATGCGATGCTGGCGGTAAGTATGGCGGTAGCCAAAGCTGCAGCTGCAGAAGCAAACCTTCCACTCTACCGTTATATCGGTGGTACCAATGCCAAAATATTACCCATCCCGATGATGAATATTTTGAATGGTGGTGCACATGCCGATAACAAAATAGATTTCCAGGAATTTATGGTAATGCCAGTTGGAGCCAATTCATTCAGTGAAGGCCTTGCATGGGGCGTGGATATTTTCCATTCTTTAAAAAGCGTATTGAAGAAAAAAGGGTTCAGTACTAACGTTGGTGACGAAGGTGGTTTTGCTCCCAACATCCAGAGTAATGAAGAGGCAATTGAAACTGTATTGACAGCGATACAGGCAGCAGGTTATAAAACAGGCAGCCAGATCATGATCGCCATGGATGCAGCCAATAGTGAATTGTGGGATGCAAAAAGAAAAATATGTTTTCCATAAAAGCGATGGTAAAGAAATGACCAGCGAACAACTGGTTGCTTACTGGACAAGCTGGGTAAAAAAATATCCTATCTGCTCTATTGAAGATGGTATGGCCGAAGATGACTGGAAAGGTTGGAAAATGCTGACCGAAGCTGTAGGCAGTAAATGTCAATTAGTGGGTGATGACCTTTTTGTAACCAATGTAACCCGTTTGGAAAGGGGCATTACTGAAGGCATTGCCAATGCTTTATTGGTAAAAGTAAACCAGATTGGAACAGTTACAGAAACCATTAATGCAGTAAGTATGGCACAGCAGGCTGGCTACAACACCATCATGAGCCACCGCAGCGGCGAAACAGAAGATACTACCATTGCTGACCTTGCAGTTGCATTAAACTGTGGACAGATCAAAACAGGTTCTGCCAGCCGTACTGATCGAATGGCTAAATACAACCAATTGATAAGAATTGAAGAAATATTAGGGGACAGTGCCATTTATCCAAAAGGAAAAATTAAATTTGGTAAGTAAAAGTTCAAAGCAGGCTATTCTATCAAGATGGAAAATAATACTGAAAATACTACAGCCTCTTCAAAGCCCCTTACTGGCAGGGGCTTTGGCAGGTTAGCCTGGCTCAAGAACAAGTATCTTATAGCAGGCGCATTCTTTTTAGTATGGATGTTATTTTTCGATCCTAAAGATATTGGTTCAGCTATCAATCGCTGGCGCCAGTACCGGGAACTACAGGCAAGTGAGCAACAACTCACAAAAAAAATAGACGATACCAAACTGGAATTGGGCCAATTGAAGAGTAATGCCCAAACCATTGAAAAATACGCCCGGGAAAAGTACCTGATGAAGAAAGATAATGAAGATCTTTTCATTGTAAATGAGGCCAAAAAGGAAAAATAAACCAATTATTCTAAGCAATATTCATCCTCAATGGTCGTTTATAGACTTGGATAATTGATAATTAATTTCTTAACAAGCTTTTTAACTTATGCACAGCATCACACAAGAGGAGTTGCTACAGTACATGTATGCAGAAACTTCCATCGAAAAAACAGCCGCTATCAAGGCAGCTTTACAAACGGATTGGAACCTAAGGGAACAGTATGAAGTGTTAGTCTCGGCTCAGCAAAACCTTGAAAAAGTAACGCTTGCTCCCCGTAAAAAGGCCATCGATTTCATCCTGAATTATGCTAATAAACAGGTAAAAGAGTTTACCGAGCAATAATTAAGGGCCGGTTCCGGCAAACTAATTTTTAAACTAATTTCGTCCTCCGGTTAATTCCGGGGGATTTTTTTATGACTAAACAGCAACGCTACCAATATACCATTGATTACTTTTCTGCCAATAGCCCGGAGGCCGAAACAGAATTATTGTACGACAACCCTTTTCAATTACTGGTGGCAGTTATTCTGTCAGCTCAATGCACCGATAAACGGGTGAACCTTACTACCCCGGGCATCTTTGCTGGTTATCCCAATGCAGCAACAATGAGCCGTGCAACATTTGAAGATCTGTTTCCCCTGATAAAAAGCATTTCTTACCCCAATAATAAAACCAAACACCTGATTGGGATGGCCAATATGCTCATGGAGAAATTCAATGGAGAAGTTCCGATGACAGTAAATGAATTGATATTGTTGCCAGGTGTGGGGAGAAAAACAGCAAATGTCATCACTTCAGTAGTTGATGAACAGCCTAATATGGCAGTTGATACCCACGTATTCAGGGTAAGTGCAAGAATTGGGCTTACTACCAACGCCAAAACACCTCTTTCTGCTGAAAAACAGCTCATTAAACATATTCCCGTAAAATATATTCACAAAGCCCATCATTGGCTCATTTTGCATGGCAGGTATACCTGCATTGCCAGGAACCCCAAATGCAGCAGCTGCGGCATAAAAGAAGTCTGTAAATTTTATAACAACAATCTTAAAAAACGGAATAAAATTCAGGAATAATCGTTTAATTTGTGGAAATTTCCTTTATTTTAAGGATACTAATGTTCATTCTCAAAGGAACCTAATACTGCATGAAAAGAATTACACTGCTGATAGCAACAACTTTACTGTTCATTGCTGCCGGGAAAAGGGCTTCTGCACAATACTATTTTTACGATGCATCTTCGTATAACAATCCTGTTATGTTTGAATTCGGGGCTTCTGCCGGAATCATGAATTGCCTCACTGATCTGGGAGGAAAAAAAGGGCTGGGCAAAAAATTTACAAAGGACATGAACCTTGGTAATAACCAGTTAAATGGAAGCATTTATTTGATGGCGACTTACAAAGAAGCTATTTCTATCAGGCTGGAAGGTACTTTTGGGCAAATAAAATCTTATGACAGCATCCTGATAAATGAGAAAGACAATACCAATGGCAGGTATCAAAGAAACCTCAATTTCAAAAGCAAAATCTCAGAAATTTCGTTGATAGCAGAGTTTCACCCACTTTTTATGTTTATTGACTGGTCTTTACGAGACGATCAGGATCCACCCAGAATATCTCCTTACCTGGCTGCAGGAATTGGTTATTTTTCGTTTAATCCACAGGCAAAATCAAGAAGGGGCGATTGGGTTGACCTTCAGCCGTTGAGTACCGAAGGCCAGGGATTTATAGAATACCCTGAAAGAAAACCCTATAAATTAACCCAAATGAATATCCCAATTGGCATTGGGTTAAGATATGAATTGTCACCAACATTCAATCTTCGGGCAGAACTTTTACACCGTACACTGTTTACAGATTATTTAGATGATGTAAGCACTAAGTATATTGATAAATCTCTTTACTCCAATTATTTTACACCAGGCAGTACCGAATGGCAGGATGCAGTTGACTTATCAAGTAACCAACGTAATAATACAGGGCCAGATAACTTTCAGTACAGGAAAACGGAAGGTGGTATCAGGGGTAATCCTAAAAATAAAGACTCCTATTTTACATTCAATATAAAAATTGGATTAACCTTTGGAAGGGAAAGAATCAGGTAATAATAAATGTTATTGAGCATATAAAAAATAAAGCACCTTTTTAGGGTGCTTTTTTTTTGATAAGATGCCACATAAAAGCAGCCTTCACTAAAATAAAGATGCCGTTCCAACATGTTGAAACGGCATCTGCAATAAAAATTATTTTATTTATACTGCGGCATTAATCCTTTTGCCAGTTCAGTCATTTTCTTCAATCCTTCTTCAGGCAAATTACCTTTTTTAAATTCTCCCAGCACTTCGGGAAGTTTGTTCTCCATTTCCAGCAAAAAGTGTTCTTCAAATGCTTTTACATGCTTAACAGCAACATCTTTCAACAATCCCTGTGTACCAAGATAAATGATGGCTACTTGTTTTTCTACACTGAATGGAGAATACTGCGGTTGCTTTAATATTTCCACGTTTCTTGCACCTTTATCAATTACATTCTTTGTAGCAGCATCAAGGTCGCCACCAAACTTAGAGAATGCTTCCAGCTCACGGTAAAGAGCCTGATCCAGTTTTAATGTACCAGCTACTTTTTTCATTGATTTGATCTGTGCATTACCTCCCACACGGCTTACGCTGATACCCACGTTAATTGCAGGGCGGATACCTGAGTTAAACAGGTTACCCTCCAGGAATATCTGTCCGTCGGTGATAGAGATTACGTTGGTTGGAATGTATGCAGATACGTCACCAGCCTGTGTTTCAATAACGGGCAAGGCTGTTAAAGAACCTCCTCCTTTTACCAAATGCCTGATAGACTCGGGAAGATCATTCATCTGCTTTGCAATATCATCTCTTGAGATAACTTTTGCTGCCCTTTCCAATAAACGGCTATGCAGGTAGAATACGTCACCGGGATAAGCCTCACGGCCAGGTGGACGACGCAACAACAAAGATACCTCACGGTAAGCTACCGCCTGTTTAGAAAGATCATCATAAATGATCAATGCCGGCCTGCCGGTATCACGGAAAAATTCACCAATCGATGCACCAGCAAACGGAGCGTAGAACTGTAAAGGGGCAGGATCAGATGCAGAAGCAGCAACAATGGTTGTATATGCCATTGCACCATTTTCTTCCAGCGTCCGCATAATACCGGCAATGGTTGAAGCTTTTTGCCCGATCGCTACATATATACAATAAACAGGCTTACCTGCTGCATAAAATTCCTTTTGATTGATGATGGTATCCACTGCAATCGCAGTTTTACCAGTCTGGCGGTCACCAATGATCAATTCCCTCTGGCCACGGCCGATAGGAATCATCGCATCGATCGCTTTGATACCTGTTTGCAGCGGTTCTTTTACAGGCTCCCTGAAAATTACACCTGGTGCTTTACGCTCCAGCGGCATTTCATATAGTTCGCCCTGGATCGGGCCCTTACCATCAATTGGTTCGCCCAGTGTATTGATAACACGGCCGCACATACCATCGCCCACTTTAATAGAGGCGATTTTGTCGGTACGCTTTACTTTATCACCCTCTTTGATTTCGCTGCTGTCACCCATCAATACCACACCCACGTTGTCTTCTTCCAGGTTCAATGCAATGGCTTTTACACCGTTGTCAAATTCTACCAGCTCACCGCTACGCACATTGTTCAACCCGTACACACGGGCAATACCATCACCCACCTGTAATACAGTTCCCACTTCTGCTAAACTAGCACCTGCATTAAAGTTGCTTAGCTGCTGGCGAAGGATCGCCGAAATTTCATCTGGTTTAATATCTGCCATAAAAATGTATGTTTAAAAAGGCCTCACCCTCATTCCCTCTCCAAAGAGAGGGAGGTCAGACATTGGTTAATAATTCACTTCTTGTTTTTTACAATTCAACATTTTATCACTTCTCCTCTTCCATTTCAACCACTACCTGATCTTATGGATATACTCGTTATCCATGAATTGCTTTTTAATGTCTTTAAGGTCTCTCTGAATGCTGGCATCTACCAATGTGCCTTCCATTTCCAGTACAAATCCACCTATGAGCTCATCTTTTACGGTTGCTTCCAGTTCGATATTTTGCATGTAAGTAGATGATTGGATTTTGCTTACAATTTCATTTTTAATCTCTTCAGAAACAGGGGTGGCTGTAGTCAGCTTAACCCTGTAAATGTTCCTTAGTTTATTGAACTGCTCTACATAAGCGTCTGCAATTTCAAGCATATTACTTTCCCTTCCTTTGCGAACGAGCAGGCGGATGAATGAACCGGTAATATTACTTACCCTGTTGGTTACAACAGAATCTATGATCTTTTCCTTAGCGCTTGGCTTAATGATGGGGCTACGCAAAACAGCTGTAAAATCAGGATTTGTTTTACCCATACCCTGCAGCATTTTCATGTCTGCACATACAGCATCTACCTGGTTCATTTCTGTTGCCAGATCCAATAAACTTTTTGCGTACCTGCCTGCTAAACGTGGATTGTGCATATAAAAGGTGCTGTGTACTTAATTAAGCTTAGCTTCTTCAGCTAATTGTTTGATGTATGTTTCCTGGTCGGTTTTATTGGACAGTTCCCTGCGTAAAACTTTCTCACTTACTTCAATTACCAGTTTACCTACCTGGTTTTTGATATCAGTAAGCGCTGCCATTTTTTGGTTGGTGATGGAAGCGTGTGCATCTGCAATGATTTTAGCGGCCTGAACCTTGGCTTCTTCCTTAGCATCGTTGATCATTCTGTCCTTAATTTCCTTGGCTTCTTTTAATAATACTGCCCTTTCTTCACGTGCCTGTGCCAGAATCGCTTCATTGTCATTTTTTAACTGGGCCATTTCCAGTTTTACTTTTCGGCAGTAGCAATGGAGCCGGCAATGTTTGCTTCCCTGTCATTCAACCCTTTAATGATAGCAGGCCATGCAAATTTTTTCAGAATGAAGAACACCACCAAAAAAGCGAGGAGTGTCCAAACCAATAAACCTAAATCCGGTGTAAGTAATTGCATTTTTAGAAAATTAAAAATGTATAATAAATTCTGTACTGTTCAATATTGATATTCTGTACAAGAGTGCGACGCCAATGAATTTGATGTTTGCACAAAAGCCAGGTTCAAAAAAATTTTAAAAATACTGCATCCGCCGCCCTGTGCTTTGGATGCAGTAAGAGGTTGAAGAGGTTTAAGGTTTAAGGTTTAAAGTTCAATACAAATAGATTGCGGGAACCTTAAACTTTCAACGATTAAACTTTAAACTTTTACAAAACCATTGCAAGGAAGCCAACGATGATCGCAAACAATGCAGCACCTTCTACAAGGGCAGCAGTAAGGATCATGTTACCACGAATGTCATTGGAAGCTTCTGGCTGACGGGCAATAGCTTCTACAGCGCCTTTACCAATCTGTCCGATACCGATACCTGCACCGATAGCAGCCAAACCAGCGCCAATAGCACCACCTGCACTTGCAAGAGGCTCAGCTAAAAACACAGCTAATAAACTCATACTTCTGTTTTATGTTGATTAAAAAATAAACGATTAATGATGAGCCGCTGCACCCTCTTCATGATGTTCTCCTTCAAATGCCTGGCCGATAAATACCGCCGTAAGCATGGTGAAGATAAAAGCCTGTAAAAAAGCAACCAGCACCTCTATAAAATAAATAAATATGGTAAATGCCAGTGATACCGGGGAAACGCCCCAGCCTGCACCAACAGCCATTTTTTCTGCAAAAATAAAGATCATGGAGATCAAACAAATGATGATGATGTGACCTGCGACCATGTTTGCAAAAAGACGAATGATCAATGCAAAAGGTTTGATGAACACACTCAGAAATTCTACCGGTACCAGGATGAATTTTACACCCAATGGCACGCCCGGCGGATTGAAAATATGACCCCAGTAATGGCTGTTTGAACTAAACATGATCACTACAAAAGAAATAACACCCAATACAGCGGTAAAGGCAATATTACCTGTTACGTTAGCCGTTCCGGGAATCAATCCAAAAATATTGTTGATAAGTATAAAGAAGAATACGGTTAAAAGATAAGGCAGGTATTTGTTTACTTTATGACCAAGGTTTGGTTTGGCTACTTCGTCACGAACAAAAGTTACCAGTACCTCTACCAGGTTTTGCTTTCCCTTCGGTGCAGAAGTAACACCATGCCCTTTGCTGTAAGATCTGGCTACACTTGTCATGATCCAAACCAGTAAAGCAAGTGCAAGTATCATTTGTACTACGTTACGGGTAAGAGAGAAATCGTACACTTTTGATCCGTCAACTGCCTCTACTTTTCCTTCTGCATTTAATTTGTAACCGTCTACTTCAGCATGTCCATGCTCAAATTTGGATGACATAAAAACAGAAGTGCCTTTTCCGGGAGCATATAAAATAACTGGTAATGGAATGGAGATGGGGTGTTTGGTGCCATCGCTTCCTTCATATTCAGCAAAATGAAATTCATGTGCATCCATGATATGGCCAAAGATCACCTCTTTGGCATTGAAACCTTCCTTTTTTGCAGGCTCGTAACCTTCCTGAGCCGGATGTTCCTCATTTTGAGCCATTAAAGTAGATGAAGAAAACAACAATATTGTGCTGAAAGCTGCTACCAGTAAAGATTTGATCCCTTTTGCAAACATAGTCTGTCTCAAATTTGGCGCAAAGATAGGGGTTAGCAGGTAAATGTTAAAGAGAAAGTAAAGAGAATTTGTTTGATGAAACCAGTTTAATCAAGCCCCATTTCTTTTCTCAACTGGATAATTTTTTCCAGTTCCACAACGTCGAGTTGGTCTTTAGGGCGGTTGACAGTTTTTTTGTTTAAAATAAGATGGTTGATATTAAGAAAGAGGACTTTTATATTTTCTATCTCAGCTACTTTTGCCAGGTACAGGCACAAATCGAAAGTGAGACCCTCCAGACCTTTCATGCTGATTAAAATATCCAGTTCGAGTCCATTACCATAAAAAAAATCGTCCAGCCAGGTACAAAATGTAATTCTTCCCAGGAAAGTTCCCTATCACCAAATACTTTCATCGCTCTGCCAAGCTTCTGCCTGTTTTCAATATCATCTTTGATCCATATACAATATCCTCCGTAGCCCTGATATAACCATGCATAGTAACAGCAAAGCCTCCAACCATCAAATACATAACGCCACTATCTGATAGTGATTTCCAGAACAGGAGCAGGTCTTCATCAAAAATGTCCATTTATTTTTCAGGGATTGAGGCTGATAATCTTTGCATTTTTCATCATCCGGGGTATACGCATCAACTTAGTAAACAACCTGAACTTGTCTGTATCAGAGGATAGGATAGCCCCGATCCGCCTCTTTTTATCAAGTTGTTCATAAGCTGCTGCATCGTCATTTACAACGATCATTTTAACAGGGTGGTTTATTTGTTTATCCTGCGGCATACTACAATTTACTAAATCTTTTGGGCAATAATCTAAAAGTTTCAAGCTACAGTAATCTCTTTTTCAAACTGCATTTTATGTAACTGGTAGTAAAATCCCTGTTTTGCAATCAGCTCATCGTGGGTACCTGTTTCTTTGATCTCACCCTTATCAAGCACCAATATCTGGTTTGCCTTGCGGATGGTTGAGAGGCGATGGGCAATTACAATAGATGTTCTGCCGGCGATCAATTTATCTATAGCACCCTGGATCAATTGCTCACTTTCTGTATCAACCGAAGAGGTAGCTTCATCCAGGATTAATATTGCAGGATTGTACAAGATGGCCCTTACAAAACTCAGCAACTGGCGCTGTCCCATCGAAAGGGTAGCTCCCCGTTCCATTACGTTGTAGTCATATCCACCCGGTAGCTGCATGATAAATTCATGAATTCCGATGAGTTTGGCAGCTTCCACCACCTGCTCCCTTTTTATTTCCGGGTTGCGGAGTGTTACATTGTCATATACCGATCCACTGAATAAAAATACATCCTGCAGCACCACGGCAATTTTGTTCCTCAAGTAAAACAGTTCGAATGATTCTATATCGGCACCATCAATTTTAATAGTACCCTTCTGGATATGATAAAGCCGGTTAAGCAAACTGATAATAGAAGTTTTTCCACTGCCTGTATGGCCAACAATCGCCATTGTTTCGCCTGCCCTGATGTCAAAAGAAATGTTTTTCAATACAAAATTTTCATCATTATACGCAAACCAAACTTTTTCAAAACTAACATCGCCTTTAAGTTGTGCAGGCATAAATTGGCCTTCATTGCTTGCGCTGTCGTCAATATCAAGCACTTTAAATACCCGTTCGCTGGCGATCATGCCCATTTGCAGTACATTAAATTTATCAGCGATCATCCTCAACGGACGAAACAACAGGTTGAGGCAAAGAATAAAGGACGTAATCGTTCCGGCTGTATGCTCACTGCCTGCTCCTCCTGCACTCCACACCAATAAACCTGTTGATACTGCAAGTATCAATTCAACTGCTGGAAAAAAAACTGAGTATGCAAAAATGGAACGAACGTTCGCATTGCGGTGTTCCTTATTGATGGCATTGAATTTCCTGAACTCCCGGTCTTCTGCAGCAAATGTTTGCACAATGGCCATACCGGTAATGTGCTCCTGCACAAAAGCGTTTAACTGTGCTACTGCATTACGCACCCTGATGAATGACCTGTTCACACTTTCTTTAAAATACCAGGTTGCAATAATCAATAATGGAAATGGCGCCAGGCAGATAAAAGTAAGCTGGGAATTTACATAAAACATGTATACCAATACCGCAACGATGGACAACAGGTCTGCGATGATGGGGATTAGCCCATCGCTGAAAATATCATTGATGGATTCTATGTCATTAATGGTCCTGGTGGTAAGTGTGCCGATCGGCGTTTTATCGTATTGAGATAAATTAAGGTTGATGACCTTCCTGTAAGTGGTTACCCTTAGATCCTTTACCACGCTCTGTCCAAGCGATGCAGTGAAAAAAGTAAAAATAAACCGGCATACCGTTTCAATTATCAGCAAGGCAAGCTGAATGACTGTTACACCAATTACAACAGAGACTGCACCATGCAGAAACCAAACATTGGGATCATTTTGTAAGCCTTTTGTGATGGTAACCTGTATCAGCCAGGGTCGAATGGGAGAAATAACAGCTAAAAATATTGCCAGGAAAATGGAATAATAAAATTTGTTTTTGTAGGGTGATGCAAAATGAAAAACCCTGCGTAATAATGAAAGATCGAATATTTTTTTACTCCCGGTCGGCATGCTCATGCGGCAAAGTTAATGGGAATTGGCAAGTGGAAAATAGTAAATGGTGAGTGGGTTATAGTTGGAGTAAGTGGTTATACAATGGGGATACAAATAATGATTGTTTCATCATTTCTTACTAGTATGCTTCTATATCCTGTAAAAAAACATCTTTATATCATGATTTACTCTTCCCGGCATTGGCACATACCTTATTCCGTTTCCAGCTTTTTATTATATGCTTTTATAAAAATGGCCCCAAGGTTTTTGTAAGGCGGTACATAATCATCCCAACTCTCTCTCATGCTTTTGTTGGGATCAGCATAAAATATTTTTGTAAGGCTGGCCCACATGTCTTTCCATACAATGGGCTTGCCTGCTGCCAGCGTTTGATTGATGTAGTTGATGATGGGCCGGTTAATATCACCTTTGCCAATTTCCTTTGTAGAAACGATGTGTGCATCGGGGCTGATGTCAAGTATCTCACTCAGGTTTTTATAGCCCCCACATGAACCCAGTAAAATTATTTTTGTATCCCCGGGCATCCGGCTGATGGTTCCCGGCAGCCAATAGCTATGCCCACGATGCACCACAACTGAAGGATTCAGTTCCATTTTACTTAAATAAGCATTCAGGTGTTTTTGTGCAGTATCGTCTAAATTCTGGTCACTGTTCAGTGGAAGATTTGCGTATATCCAAACCTGTTTCCCTTTTACAGTCTTTATCTCCACCCATTCTTTTTGCCTTGTTATCTTCCACTCTTTAGCGCTGAATGAATTGAGAAATGCCGGGAAAATCTTTTTACCATCATCATCACCGTAAAAGAAAACCTGCTGTATCACCCTGCCATTGGCATCTGCAAGATAGTTGTAGTCTAAAGAATAGATGGAAGGTATACCCAATTGGCTGGTAAGGTCGATACTGTTATCATTAAAAGAAAGGAAAATCTGTTTTAACAACCCATAGATGATCTTCCCTTTGCTGTTATTGTCTTCCTTGCTTTTCTGTTCATTGACGGCAACATTGTCCAGCATATTTTTCAACAGCTCTGGGTTATTGATACTGCTGTAACTATCGGCTACATCCACTGCATCTTCCAGGTTATTCTTTTCATCCAGGTTAGATACAAATGCCCTCATTAATGTGGTAGCGTTATCATGCGGCATCATTTTCAGTATCGTATCCAGCTGGTTGTAATTCGCTGCCATTTTTATGAACTTCTTAAAGAAATCCATCTTTACATTCATTAGTAATTTATCAGTACGTGGCTGAGCTCCCAGTAATTGTACCAGACGGCTGAAACTATGTTTATAGCTGGAGGTGTAGATGTCATTCTCCCCCATCACGATCATAAAATACAACTCTTCAGCATTCAATGGCTGAATGGCTTTCATCCGGATGGCAAGATTATTCTGATCATGCAGTTCATTGATGGGAGTAATGAAATGGCGGATGGCCTTTCGTTGCAGCATATCCCTTAAACCATTGGTGCCAAACATGGCAATGGGTGTATCTTTTTTTACCAATCTTTCGTAATAACCAATCTCTGTTTTCACCAGCAGTTTGTAATATCCTACCGTATCCATTTTGTTTTCGCCATCTCCAATCACTTTTTTGATACTGTCTATTAATTGCTTTCCGCTTAAAATATCATCTAAAAAAGGATAGTACAGCAGGGCATTGGCAGTATAACTAAGCTTAGCCACTGTCTTAACCATAGGGTCGTTATTGCGTCGTATCAATTTTCCTTCGGGGGAGCCGGAGGAAGAAGCGTAATCATACAATTGCTTTGGATCGTTCTTACAGGCTATCACCACCAGGCTGTCTGCAAAAGATTCATTCACAAAAGGGCGGATGGTATTGAGAATCTTTGCAGGGTGTTTATTTACATATTTAAGGTAGATAACTTTCTGGCTTTCCTGGTAACCCTGGTTTTTATTGAACAGTTCTGCGTTGATAACCCCTACTTCATAAGGCACTTCATCAATAAAAGGTACCATACTCAGGCCATCGATATTGGCTTTCAAAATTTTTTCAAAATTATCTACCAGCACGGGTGCCAATGCCGGGTTTAATCTTTTCGATTTCCAGCTTAACCTGAAGGAACGGAACAGCTCTTCTACAAAATTCAGCTGCCGTATCTTGTCGTTGTTGGAGGAAACCTTATCACTGCTTTCAATAAAACAAAGTATTTCGTTGATTCGCCTTGTTAAAGCATCTGTAACCTGCAGGTTGATCTCTTCATTTTTGCTCACTTTAATAATACTGTCTGCCTTCCCGTCTGCCTTGTCACATTTTATAAATTCTTCCTTAATCCTGTCGTGAAAACGTACCCGTTGAAATGGAACCACCATTTTATCGCATTGGGCGTAAGTATGCGTATAGCTAAACAGCAATATCAAGTACGTAAAAACTTTCTTCATGTAATTATTTAAGGTTACTGTTTACAAATTTAAGCTAAGCATATCAATTGCCGCAATTTCTGGCAATGCCATGCTGTAACCGGCACAATTACCGGTTAACAATTTGATAATATGCTAACCGGTAATCAAGTGTGATTTGAATTAATATGAAAGACTACTTTTGCTCAGCAAATATTGTATGAGTAATGTTAAAAAAATTCTAATCGCCGACGATGAACCGGATATCCTTGAGATCATTCAGTTTAATCTGCAAAGCGAAGGATATGAAGTGATCACTGCAAAAAACGGCGATGAAGCTATTGAAGCAGCCAGGATTCACCAGCCCAGCCTGATCATCCTTGATATTATGATGCCGGGTAAGAACGGGATTGAGGTATGCAATATCCTGCGGCTTCAGCCTGCTTTTAAGGAAACCCTTATTATCTTTTTATCTGCACTGAGTGATGAAAGTACCGAAGTACGTGGATTAGAAACTGGCGCCGATGATTATCTCACCAAACCCATCAGCCCCAAAATATTAGTGAGCAAGGTTAATTCCCTGTTCAGAAGGGTGGCAAGCAAAGGCTCAATGGGTATGATAAAAATTGGCGACCTCGTAATTGACAGGGAAAAATACATGATTACCTACCAGGGTAATGACATCATTCTTGCAAGAAAAGAATTTGAACTGCTGGCACTGCTGGCATCCAAACCAAGCAAGGTTTTTTTACGCAACGAAATACTGAACCAGGTATGGGGTACGGAGGTGATTGTTGGCGACCGCACCATTGATGTACACATCCGTAAGATCAGGCAAAAACTGAACCTTGACTGCATTACCACCGTAAAAGGGGTTGGCTACAAATTTGAAATGCAGTAATACAGTTGTTTATATTCCACATCGTATCCTTGTATGCAAAAGCATTCTTTAAAAATATACAGCAACGTCGTAACTTGCCATCAGCAACAGGCGTATGTTTTCAGCTAAAAATTTATCACCGCATCAGCTTTCTGCAAGCACAGCTATTATTATTGCTTTGCCCATTGGTATCACTGTTTATTTTTTTAACCCTGTTTGGTGGATAGCACTGATCACATTTCTGGTGGTGCTTGCTGGATCATACGGCTTGATCCTATTTATGGTACAGCAGTTTGTTTACCGTAAAATAAAACTCATTTACAAACTCATCTATCAAACAAAAGCAAGTAAAAGAGAAGAGTTTTATTACAAAAATATTTTGCCTCAAAAAAGCATTGACGAAGTAAGGGAAGATGTGCAGGAGTGGGCCGAACAAAAAAAA
Organism: Chitinophagaceae bacterium; assembly: GCA_016722465.1. Classification (GTDB taxonomy): domain Bacteria; phylum Bacteroidota; class Bacteroidia; order Chitinophagales; family Chitinophagaceae; genus Ferruginibacter. The sequence continues at coordinate 1,088,236 of JADKJC010000001.1, forward strand.
GAAGAAGTGGAAATACTGCAGCAAAATGAAGCATACAGGAAAGAGTTCCTGCAGAACCTGTCACATGAATTAAAGACTCCCATTTTTGCAATACAGGGATATGTACACACATTACTGGGTGGTGCACTGGAAAACCCCGAAGTCAATAAAAAATTCCTCAACAGCACGTCCAGGAATATTGACCGGCTGGTGAACCTGGTGGATGATCTTGACGAAATATCAAAATTAGAAAGCGGCCAGCAACTGCTATACAAAGAAAATTTTATCATTCAGGACCTGGTGAGGGATGTGTTTGATTCGCTTTCGCTGAAAGCAGATGAGAAGCAACTGAAGATGGTAATCAAAAAAGGTTGTGAACTGCCACTGACAGTAAATGCAGACAAAGAAAAAATCCGGCAGGTATTTATCAACCTCATTGATAATGCCATTAAATACGGCAAACAAAATGGCTTGATTGAAGCCAGTATTTATAAGATTGAAGGCAAGAAAATACTAATTGAGATAAGTGATGACGGACAGGGCATTTCAGAAGAACATATTGGAAGGATCTTTGAACGCTTTTACCGAACAGATACAGCAAGGAGCAGAAAAGTAGGTGGCAGCGGTCTTGGTCTTTCAATCTGCAAACACATTATTGAAGCACACAATCAAACCATTCATGTACGCAGCACCATTGATGTAGGTACCACATTTGGTTTTACCCTTGATGGCAAGAAAGATTAAAAATCTGCCCGATCAAAATTGTATTGGCCCTTCTTGTAGTAATAAATAAAAAATCTCCTTGCTTCTTCACCATTCCTGTACTGAATAACAGAATCAGTATGTGCAGGCAATATATTTTTTAATACCCCGAAATTTTCCTTGTGCACCTGTGAGTTAGACGGAGAGATCACATAAATATCTGTACTGTCTGTTATAGCTCCACGGTGCTGGTTAAGCCACTTGTATTGGTGGATGTATTCGATGGGGCCAAGTACTACGGTTTGCAGGTGCAATGGTTTTGCCACATAAAAATCAATATGAGCTGCAGGAAACCACTCATCTGCCAGGATAATTGTTTTGCCTGGGTTACTGGCTGTATGTGTGTTGTGATAGATACTGTCGAATGAACGTGAAAACTTCTTCCATCCATACATGTCCAAAGTAAAATCTCCATCACCCTTTTTCTCAATTTTTTTATTTCCCAGTGTACCGGGGAAAAAATTAATCACTGCCACACCGACAATACTGATAAAAAGTACGAGGGCGGCAGCAATGCCAAATGGTAATGGCACTTTTCTTTTTGTCTGGGAAGTCCATTGCTTCCTGGAAAAATAACTTGCCGTCAGCAATATCAAAGATGAAAAGGCCGGGCCTGTCCAATGAGGCAATAATTCTTTAAACAAAGAAACTGAAGTTGCTAAAATGATCAATGGTAACCCTACAAGCAACAACACTCTTTTGTGATGTGGCTTTACAAATAGGTCCCGGTGCCAGATGGCCCTTAGAATTAAGAAGAATACTACCGGGTTACAATAAAATACCTGCCCACCGGTAAATGATAAAAAACTTTCAATATCCAGTCCACCAGTTGCTACATCCACTCTTTTACCATGATAAGTAAAAGTGATAAAATCATGCTGAACATTCCACAACAGTACCGGTGTAAAAAGCAGAATGGTAATAGCGGCGACCGCATAAATGCTCCAGTGCTTTAGCCACTCCCTGTTGTACAGTAACATGTATAGCCCAAAACCAACCCATAAAAAAACCGTATGGATCTTACAAAGCATTCCCAACCCGGTTACCACACCAAACCACAGGACATCCTTTGTAGTTTTTTTTGTGAAATATTTTGTCTCAGTTATTTTGATAAGGAGGAATAAAGCACCGCTCCAGCAAACCATTTGTGGAGAATCCGGCAATATAAATGTACCGGCTACAATACTGCCATAAATAGTAGCAGTATATAACAGCGCTGCTAAAAAACCTGTATATGAATTCAACAGCCGTTCACCGCATTTGTACAAAAGCCAGGTAGTGGCAGCACTACAAAGAATAGCACCCAATCTTATCGTAAAGCCATTGTCGAAATATAAGTTAAAAGTACTCAGGCGGATAAGCCAGCCTACCATGGGTGGGTGATCAAAATAATTCCATTGCAGTGGGTCAGCATACAGGCGGTAGTACACCTCATCGTTACCAAGTTCGGTGATACCGGCAACCATCATTCTTACAATGGTAGCAACGAGTATCAGCAGCAATGTGTTACGGCGGTAATTCAAGTGATATTTATTGGAACGTTATTGGTTAGTAAAATCATGCCAGAAAACAGTTCAGCAACAAAAACCTTATCCAGTAAAATTAATGCTAGTTATTGTATTGTACCGGTTTGATGCTCCTTTTTCTTATACAGCAGCTGATCGTCTGTTAAATTCCTGCACCAATATACACAGAGTACGGCACCTACTATACCCAGTAAGGAGCCAGCCAGTACATCTGTTAAAAAATGTTGTGACAAATAAATTCTTGAAAACCCAACCATTACAGCCAATGCCAGTAGCAATAGTTGCTGCCATTTGTTAACAGCATACAACGCCAGCACCGTTGCCAGTGCAAAAGCACTAACCGTATGCCCCGAAGGGAAACTGTTATTGCCCTTATTAATGATATCGTCAATAAAAAAGGAGAAGTGCTTCGGATAAAAATAAGTTACAGGCCTTGGAGACTCAATGATGGGCTTGATTACCTGTGCCAAAATACCTGTAAACGAATATGCAATCAACAATATTAAGCCCAGTTTTCTTTTCTTTAAGACAAAAAAATAAAACAAAGAAATCAGTACTGAAAAAATACCATCGCCAAAATTGGTGTACCCAATAAACAAATAATCAGATGTTTTAAAATGATAATTATTCAGCAGCAAAAAGCTTCCAGCTTTGCCTTTTGCAAACAAAAGTATACACCCGGTTATTAATATTATAAGGTAGCCGAAAAAGAAGGAACGTTGTTGCTTTATCCTGTTTACAAATCCGGTCATAATGCTGCAAAATAACGAAACTGTTGGCAGATTGGGTTTCTTAACTTGATAGCCGGGCTTTCAATGCACATTACAGATTTACTTTTTCAATGTTGTTAAAAACGCACCGGCATTGATGGATAAGCTGGTAGCTTCTTTTTTACCTTCCAGGATAAAGGTAAATTGAGTGCAATCATCTTTCTGCATCCTGAAATCAACATCCTGGATCACCATATTGTTTTTAAAATAATGAATAGAACCATCGTAACCACAGTTATTCTTTACGCTGGCTGGAACAGCAGTTATGAATGCTGTTAAATTTTCTATTGCTGCTTTATCCCGGATAATTTTCACAGCCACTACGGTATCCATGGTGCCATCTCCCCTAAAGAAATTAATGACAACACTATCACTGCCGGCTAAACTTTCATGGAATTCCTTTGGCAACCTTTTGCAACCTACAGCTACCAGTAAAGCAATGATCAATATCAAAAAAATGGAGTTTCTCATGGCATAAACATACAAACATCTGCTTTAATATTAAATACACAGACGAGAGCACTTATTGTTGGCGGGCTGTTCTCAATTGAAAACTAATGTTGGAGAGACTGGATGACCGGTTATATTCATCATGGCAAAGCGTCCGGAATTTCCTTCAGCAATGACTGCTTAATAAATTCACGGTACCAGTTACCGGATGCTTTTACAATTCTTTTTTGTGTTTCAAAATCCACATGTACCAGCCCAAACCTTGGGTGAAAACCTTCAGCCCATTCAAAATTATCCAGGAAGGTCCAAACAAAATAGCCACTCACTTCCACTCCTTCCTTTTTTGCCTTCAGCACTTGTTCAATATGATCCTGTAAAAAATTTACCCGGTCAACATCCTGTACATTTTCATTTACCAGTTCATCGCTGAAAGCAGCACCATTTTCAGTTACAACAATTTCCTTCACACCAGGGTATTCATTCCATCTTTTTAATGCATGATATATTGAGGGCGGATATATTTCCCAATTCATCAGTGTACGTTCCACTTTCCGCTTGTCTGCCTTAATGATCTTTGCTTTTACAAATGGCATAAAAGGAGCATAGCCAACAATTTCACGGGTATAATTTTGAAGTCCCACAAAATCCATATCAAATGCCAGCTTTCCCTCATCACCGGGCTGCATAAATCTTTCCATGCGTTTTAATATGGCCAACTCCTTATCAGGATAGCCCATTCCCAGCAATGGTTCTATAAACATGCGGTTCAGCAAAGCATCTACTTTTATGGCTGCAGCAACATTTTTATCTGTATTGTTTTTCGGTTCAATGTGTGAGTATGAAAAAGTGGTGCCGATCTTACAATCGTTTCGTACCGATCTGATGATTCGTCCACCCTCTGCCTGGCAAAGCGCTGCATGATGTGCTGCTGCCAAAAAATTACTCAGCCCCTTTTTGCCTGGTGCATGTACACCTAAAAAATATCCTGCCCCGGTAAATACCATTGGTTCATTTAATATCATCCAGTGCTTTACCCGGTCGCCAAATTGCCTGATGCAGCAATCCACGAAATAACTAAACCAGTGAATCACTTCCCTGTTTGTCCAGCCTCCTTTTTGCTCCAATTCATGAGGCAGATCCCAGTGATACAAAGTAATCCATGGTTCAATGTTCAGTTCAAGACAAAGATCAATCACATGATTATAAAAATCGACGCCCTTGCTGTTGATAGCGCCGGTACCATGCGGCAGAATCCGGCTCCATGAAATTGAAAAACGGTAGTTGGGAATATTCAGTTTGTGCAGTAATAAAATATCTTCGCTATACCGGTTATAAAAATCACAAGCGGTATTACCATTGTGATTATTGGCAATGGCCCTTCTTTTTTGAGAAAAAACATCCCAGATGGAAAGCCCTTTGCCATGACTATTGTGTGCACCTTCTATTTGATACGCAGCCGTAGAAACACCCCATTTAAAATCTTCTCCAAAATCTTCCTTTGTAAATTCCATACCCGGTTACTTCCCTGTTTCGTTTAATATTTTTCCCAGGCTTGCTTCTTTTAATTTTTTGACCGAAACAATTCCTTCTCCAATAGTTACCAATGGTTTTGCTATTACCTTACTGTGTTTTGCGATGAGGTCATCAATGATCGTTTCAGTAATATCAGGATAGTTGATAGCGATAATTGTTTGGGATGTTACCCATGCTTTTATTTTATCCAGGTGCTTTTTCTTCAGGCTTTTTATAACCGGCACTCCCATCTGCTGTAGTGCGGCTGCATTACATTGCTGTTCGTATTGCCCCTTCATAGGAATCGCCATCAATTTCTTTTTCAGGTATAAGGCTTCTGCCGGCGTTTCAAATCCTGCGCCACAAAGTATACCGGTGCAATCAATAAAGCTTTCGATGAAGGCATCATTGCTAACCGGCCTTATGTGTACGTTCTGTTCCCTGTATTCTTTTTTTGAATGCTTGCTGAACACCTGCCATTGAATGCTTTTTATTTCACTCAATATTTTTATGATCCGCTTGTCCGAGTAGGCAGGTAAATAAACTGTAAAATGACCCTTGCTTTGCGGAACAGCGTTACGTACCTGGCTTCTTATAACAGGTGTAAAAATTTTCTTATCGTATGCTGCAAAATGAAATCCATAAGCTTCCGTAACCGGTGCATAATTATGCAATATCGCTTTTCCCAATGGATCTGTCTTTTGCGGTTTAGGGCTTTTAGTATTGATCACTGCAGCCTGGTGACTAAGCCCAATGCACTGCTTGTGTTTTATTTTGCAGGCCCAGGAACTCACCGGTTCAAAATCATTTACCACCAGGTCGTATTCTTCTATCGGCAGGCTTTTTATTTCTTTGTACAGATTTTTTAAATTGCTTTTACGATAGGTAGCCAGCAGATCAATACCACCCTTTTTTCCAAAAATAAAACTGAGCCCTTTGAATTTATATTTTACAGGATAAGGCAATTCCACATCTGCCTGTATGCCGCTTACCAGAATATCCAGCTCACCCTTTCGCTGCAAAATGGGAATGATATCCCTTGCCCTGCTCAAATGGCCGTTACCCGTACCCTGTATGGCATACAATATTTTCATTAGTTACGCATTGAATTAAATTCCTCCAGCATACTATCAAATAATTTACTGCTGTCCAGCTCATCTTCTTCTGTTACGGCGGTTTTCATTGCCGCCATTTCCTGTTCATCAAATTTATACAGGCTCCATTTACTATTGGCGTATTCCAGTGCCGTTAAGTTTTCAATCCAGTCTCCGCTATTTAAATAAACAATTTTCCCTTTTTCATTTTCAATTGTTTTCATTTCAGGTTGGTGAATATGTCCGCAAACCACATAATCATATTGATTGCTGATGCCAATGTCTGCAGCTGTTTGTTCAAAATTATCGATGAACTTTACAGCGCTCTTTACCCCGTTCTTTATTTTTTTAGATAAGGAAAGTTTCCCCCTCTTGAATATTTTCTCTGAAATGAAGTTTGCAAAACGATTGATTAGTATCAGTGTGTCATAACCAACAGCGCCAAGTTTAGCCAGCCATTTGCTATGTTGCATGGTAATATCAAATACATCACCATGAAAAAACCATGCCTTGGTACCATCTTCCAGTGGCAGTACTACTTTGTTTGCAATTTTAAATGATCCCATTTTAAAGCCAACAAACTTCCGCAGCATTTCATCATGGTTGCCAGTGATGTACCAGATCCTGGTTCCTTTGCTCATCCATCCCATGATATGCTTTACCACTTTCATGTGGCTCTTGGGCCAGTAATGTTTGCTGAATTGCCAGATATCAATGATATCGCCGTTTAATATTACTGTTTTTGGTTTAACAGTTTTAAGATAGTGCAGCAGCTCTTTGGCGTGACAGCCATAGGTGCCCAAATGAATGTCGGAAAGCACAAGTATATCTATTTTTCTCTTCTTATCCTTCATTAAACAGATTTCAACACCTTAAAAGGAGAATCTAAAAAAGAGATGCGGAAAAGAAATATCCGTATGCATAGTTCTGTGAGGAAATAGTGAATGTGTTTCATTGTACTTGATTTAGTTTGATTGTAATCACACACAATAAGGATAAGTAAAGTAACCACATATGTAATAACAAATTGTTACGGTGACATTATGCTAGTATTACTCAATTGTTGCATTAATGTTAAGCAGCAAAAGGTTGAGATGAATTGCTTAATCAACTGAACAAGCTGGCAGTATACTGCAACTACCGTTCGTTAAAAAACAAACCACCCGATAAGAGTAACGGGTGGTACAAGCATGAGAATTGCTATTTGCTTAAGGAACTTGTTTAGATTGCTATTGGGAGTACGTTTGTCTTTCCGGGCTGCAAGATAAACCTGTGTTGTTATGGAAATATTAAGTACTGGTTATCCAAATGTTACCAAAGCATAAACTGTATGCAACAAAAAAAGCAGCTTATAAAAGCTGCTTTTAAAATGTTCGTTTTATAGGAATTAGTTAAACTTAGTCCATGTTTTCCACCAGGTATCGCCTACCGCACAGGCGCCTTTATATCCAACAGAAGTAAAGCCTGTAGTAAGTTTTGGGTGCGTAAATGCAGCACCATTTACTGCTGCAGAAGCGGCAGTAGGATTAAAATCAGGGTTCGTATAATTGAAAGGTGCCGTTAAGCCTGCCTCACTGTTATTGGCAAAGCTGGTATTAGCATAAGCAGCCGTTTCAAACCACATCCTGATGGTAGCAGTTGTGTTTGGAGTCAATGGCACATTTGTGTTTGTACCAAGGCTGTAAATAACCGGATTAGGGCAACCGGCAATAATGTTATTTTGAGCAAACAATGAACCCGGTATGTTATTGTCTGTTGGAACGCCTTTGGTAGCATCAATGTACAAACCATTTGGATAGCCCATGATAACAGAATTAAAAATAGAAAGGCTTGAATTTCTCCTGATCTGTGCTCCCCATACAAATAAATTGTTTCCAGTATTGCCCAGGTTTTCCTTTGGCCCCATTACCGTCATGTTTGAAAATATAGCCGCTGTTTGTGGCAATAAAGAGCTTCCATTGGCATCGTTATCACTTTCAAAGGCTTCACTTTTTGAAATATCTGCAACGGAAGAATCTCTCAGGGAAATACCAAATTGCACTTTACCATTAAAGCCATTATCTGTATCAAAGTCATCATCCAGTGTACGGAACGAAATAAGGTGCTTACAATTTACAGTGCCTCCAAACCATTCAAATGAATCATCATTGGCATAAGAAACCTGTACATAATCAACAATTGTTTGATTGCCCACACCGCCAAATGTTAAACCATTGATCTCTTTATCCGGTAAAAAAGCAAATCCTGCATATTCAATACGAACATACCTTAAGATACCGCTGTTGTCTGCCGGGTTCTGAGCCTGCGTAGCTGGTGTGCCGTATAATCCCAATCCATCGCTGTTGTTGATACCGCCTTCAATTTCACCCACGCCCTGTACGCCATTAAAAGAGGAGTTGGTTGGAGCATTGCCTAAAATCACCAACCCAGCCCAGTCACCACGTTGAGGTGTAGCTGCTTCTGAGGTGAATATAATTGGTTTGTCTGCTGTACCATCTGCAATGATCTTGCAGCTCCTTGTGATGACCAATCCCCCATTTTTCCCATTCTCCCCCACTATCTTAGTACCTGGCTCTATTGTAAGAATAGCGCCATTGGTTACATACACCAATCCACGTAATTTATAAGTAAACTCAGCCTTCAATGTCCTGTTAGCTGTAATACGTCCTTCCAAAATAGTATTTTCAGTTGTTGTTGGTGGCGTTACTACAGAGGAGTTGCCATCAACTTCTATTTTACGGCACCCCATAGAAGCAACAGCAAATAGTGCACTGCAGATAAATAACTTTTTCATGCGTTTATTTTTGATTTTTGATGTATTGATTAAAAAAATTCCCTAAAAATTATAGCCGAATGAAAGGCTGATGTTGGTACCATAGGTTCTTTTGATGGCAAACGCATCTTTACCTTCATCATATTTTTTATTGGCATCCAGGTCATTGTAAAAAATCGCTTTCTGATTAAATATATCAGACACATTTAATCTCAGCTCCCCTTTTGTTTTTAATATTTTTTTACCGACCTGGAAGTCCATCACGGATCTTGGGTTTTCCCAGATAGGTGGCTGGTCTGTTCCACCAACAAATGCGATTCTTCTTCCAATTTGATTAAAGAGCAGTGTGGTACTTAATCCGTACTTTTCAACATCATATTGAATGGAAGCATTGATGAGATAAGGGCTTTGTCCCTGCATGGGTCTTGATTCACCAGCACCGATGCCTGTAACCCTGTTATAGATATAAGATACGTTTCCCTGTACGGTGAAGTTTTTGAATGCTTCGTTGAAGTCGAGCTTCTTCCTGAACTCTAACTCTGCACCGAAACTGTTGGCTTCATCCGCATTAATAAAATTGTAAGTGCTGCTGGAAGCACCGGAAGAAGCATTGAAATAAACTTCGATTGGATTTTTAAAATACTTATAAAAAATACCCAGCGTAAACAGCTCTCCTGCTCTTGGATATAATTCATAACGCAGATCAAAATTGGAAACCTTGGTTCTTTCTAATCCTGTATTACCAGCGACGGTTGCGCCCAGGTCAAAATCATAGAACTGGAAAGTACTTAACTCCCTGAATTCAGGGCGAATAACCGTTTGCGAAGCTGATACACGAACATTGGTAGTATTGCTTACTTTATAAGTGAAGTTCAACCCAGGCAGGTAATCTGTTTTTTTAGTATTTACAAAACGTGGGTCGCTCTTTTTAACACTGCCGATCAACTGGTCAAAATCTTCTATCCTAAGGCCCCACACCACCCTTATCTGGTTACTTATCTGGTTGTCGAACTGCAGGAAGCCTGCATTGAGGATAGAGTTAGCCAGGTAACGGTAACTACTGCCTGTCAGTTCATTTAAGGCAAACTTGTTATCAGAGCCATTACCAAAATTTTCTGCTGCAAATATTTTATCAGGTGTTAATTCTCTTAACGACAAATTATTGGTGGGAAGATAAATGGCAAATGGCCTTGAATTAAATAACCTGTCTTTTACCTGGAAGAAATATCCTCCTTTGATAGTTTGTGAACGGTTGTTAATTTTAAAAGCCTTGCTAAGGTCGCCCCCGGCAGTATAAATGTAGTCGCTTAAATAACCAAAGTAACGGCTGCCGCTTTTTTGTGAAGAGTTAGACTGCCCAATCGATGCCAAAAAAAGTGATGCCGGGTCGGCAGGATTGTCCTGTACATATTGCAACCTGCGTTGATCAGGAATATACTGATCAAGAATATTAAAGCTGCCAAACCAATGTAATTTTGCATCGAACTTAACTATATTATGATCACCCGAAAGTTGTGTGTTGAAAAAAGTATTGGCTTTAAATGCCAGTTCTGATGCCCTAATGTTATCCCCTAATGACGAAGTAGTGTTTTCAAAATCCTTTCCGCTTCTTAAAGTAGTGTAATTGGTAGTATTTACATTCAGCAGGTTTTTGAAAGATATCTTATTGTTGTTGCCTATCTGCAATGTGACATTTGCCAGGGCACCTGCCAGTATATCCTTGCTGTATTTATTATTCTGGTAATCGAAACTTAAAGAAGGAACATTGTTCTCAAAGGAGTTGATCTGGTTTTCATACTCCACTCTTTTATTACTCCGGTTATAATTTACTGCAAGAATTGCAGCCAGTTTGGTTTTGTTTCCAAGCTTTATATTAAAACCACCATTGATTAAAAAACTTTGGTTTAATACGGGTGTTACATTGGAAGCATTCTTTTTGGTGTCCCAGATGTTTTTAAAATCTTTTGCAAAGGCTGTCTTTTCCGCTTGTGTTAATGCATCAAATGTTGATTTATTGGGTATGCTGGCCGGGAGTGCTCTTGGCCCATTATCGAATCCCAGGAAATCAGTGTTACTTCCCTGGTAAGTATAAAAATCATTGCCGGTTGTTTGTGTGTTAAACCCTGTACCAACCTGCACTGTCAGAAAATTCTTTGCCGGTACATCTTTCGTATTTACCTGTATCAATCCACCGGCCCATTCTCCCGGTAATTCGGGGATAAACGATTTATTGACAATGATATTATCAATCATTGCAGAAGGAATGATGTCGAAGCTGAATGTTTTACGGTCTGGCTCGGTACTACTTAATAAAACACCATTCAGCATTGCCTGGTTGTAACGGTCTGCCAATCCACGAACCACTAAATATTTTCCATCTTGTATAGAAGTGCCGGGTACCCTTTTCAACACTTCACCGGTATTTTTATCCGGCGATCTCCTGATGGCTTCTGCACTGATTACCTGTGCTACTACTGCTGTATTTTTTTGATACGCTATTAATGATGCCACTGTTTCTTTACGGGCAGAGGTGGATTTTATCACTACATTGGTTTCTGTTTTGGAAGCAGACTCCATTTGTATGTCCAGGTTGAGCACCTGGTTTTCCGCAACTTCAACTTCTGTTAATTCTTTTGTGCTGTATCCAACAGAAGATAATTTGATGCTGTATTTTTTTCCTGCATCAACCGTTATTACAAAATAACCATCGGTATTTGAAACAGCGATTGATTTCTCGCCACCAACAGATACTGAAACACCAGATAATGCATAGCCTGTTTTTGAATCAGTAACCTTACCCTCAATTTTTCCCTTCTGTGCAAAGGAAGTAAATGAGATCAGCATCAACAGTATGGTAAACGGAAAGTATCTCATGCATTAAATTTTATGCAAAGAGAAACCTTCAATGTTACGCCAATGTGAATGGAAGATTACGGAAATGTTATCGCAATATTACCGGAATGTTAAGGCTTCTTGCAAAAAAGTTGCCTCCTTCAGTAAATACACTATCCGCTAATTTTATCGAACTAATATAAGTTGTCAGCTATTTGAGTAATTTAAGTCAGCTATTACCCAAAAAAAGAGGCTGAAATGAATCAGCCTCTTTGGTATAAAAACAGTATTTTATAACTTATTGCTTTACTAATACAAGTGGGTATGTTCCGCCAAATGTACCGGCGCTATATCCATATTGCATGTTCAATGTAATGGTTTGATCGCAGGGTGAAACAAAATTCTGAGCAGATCCACCAGCTGTTAAAACAAACGGTGCTGTGTAGATAGCACCATAAGCCCACCTGGTTCCTACTGATTGTTTTGGAATGCTCACACCATTATCCCCTGGGTTAACAGTGATAACGATTGGCACTGGATTAACTGCAGCAATATGCTCAAATGAAATATGTGTATCATCAATCCTGGTTAATTCAACAACATCACCAGGAAGATAATCAGCCCAATCATCAGTTACCACCACAAAGTTACCTTCGTAAATAGAGGGGTTATAAGCGCAAATGGCTTTGTACTGGATAGACAGGCTTGCACCTGGCTGTGATGCAACGCCAGATCCAAAACCAAAGGCACTTGGCACACCCGGGATAGTTGGATAAGCTTCAAACTTTTTACCGGATTGTGTATAAACATCCGCACTAATATCATAGCTGTCGTTGAGTACAACAGGAGTACCAAAAATAGTAGCCAGTTGAGCGGTAGTCAATGTAAAGGTTGATGGGAAAGTAGTAACAGCTGCCTGCAACACTTTTACAGAAGAGTTAAGGCCATTTTTCCTGATCACCACATCCATTTTAGTTGGAGCAGCATCACCAGTATTATATACACCAACAGTAAAGCTGGCATTAAAAGCATTCAGGTTCAATACATCAATGGCCTGGCTGCCGGTACTCTTGTTTACCTGTGGCTGCGGCGTACGTTCCAGCTTAATATTTTCTGAAATTGGGCCATCATTCTTTTTACATGCCGTAAACAAACTTACAGCAAGAATAAAATAATATATGTGTTTTTTCATCTTCATAATTTTAATTTATTAATTGATTTATGGCTTCCAGAAAATTTTATAAATATCTGGTTGTTTTTGGTCTGGTGCATTGCCATTCAAATCTAATTCAGACTGGCTCCATGGTAATGACTGAGGGAAATTAACACCTCTAGCCACCGGAACTTCCAATTGAGGGTTTACAAATGGATTTCCATCAACCGGAGGTTGAACTTTACCACCTGGTGCCATCAGGGGATCCCCCGGATCAAACAGGATAGGGTACCCTGTTCTGCGGTAGTCTGCGTACTGATCCACCGATGAACCAACGCTTGATAGCCATTTTTCCGTAATAATGTACTCCAATTGTCTTTCAGTAGTGGCTGCATCATACAACGCCATAATATCATTGATATACGTTGTAGCTGCAGCAGAGGTTGCCAACACTGGAACGGTTTGAGTTGTTTTTACATAGGTTGTAATAACATAGTCAATCTGCGACATAGATGCCTTCAATGCATTATTAAACACAGTTCTTGCATCCCCGGTTGCAACACCTGCATTAATCAATTCTGCCTCCAGGAATAACCTGTCTGCATAAGTGATAAACCTGTAAGGAGCCGCACCTGTACCGCTATTTGCACCTGCAACGCCACCTGTACCTGCATCATACCTTCCACCTACAGGATAAATACCAAACACACTGATTGAGTTCTGCTGGTTACCATCCCTGTACGGACCAGTTGATCCAAAATAGATAGATACAAAAGCACCATCACGGTATTCTGTATTACTTTGAGCAGCAGCAGCAGGTGTCAACTGGTTGTAGATATAATACTTAGTACGTGGGTCAGCAATACCGGTAAAGATATTTTGATTATAGCCTTTCAGAATTTCATAAAACCATGGGCTCACGTGATTGCTCCTTTGTGTAGCGGTATAATCACCAAAGCCTGGGTTACGGTCATCTGTAGCTCCTAAGGGACCATAAGGTAATAAGAAACTTTCCGCATTAGAATTGATTAATGTTGCCGGAGCAGCCAACAAAGCATTTACTTCGGTACTAACATTCTGTACTTTTCTTATCTGTGTGTACAGTTTTAATTTGATGGTATTAGCCGCTTTGATCCAGTTAGCTGTGTTTCCTTTATAGATCACATCTGTACCGGCTGGCTTTGAAGGGTTCTTTGCAGTTGTGTTCTGAATATCTGCAATACCTTCATCCAACATTGCCAGTAATTTTGGATAAATAGTGGCATCATCATCAAAAGCAGGTTGCTTAACACCTTCCTTAAATTTATTAAAGTCGGTATAGGGAACATCACCCCAAACATCTACGATCTGGCTGTAAGTATAAGCTTTTAAAATTTTAGCTATCCCGGCATAAATCATATTGTCTTCAGTGGTGGCCTGCTTAATGATCACATCCAGATCAGGAAGGGTTTGGTCAAAAAAACCTCCCCAGATTCCATCAAGTGTTGCACCTCTTACACCATATTGATTGGCTGTTTCCCTGGTACTCATCTGGTGCATATAAACCGCCAGGTGTCCTGACAATCCACCATAAGACAAATTATTACCAAGATTTAATTCCGCTGTACTAAGAAGTGTACTGGTAGGAACTGCAACGGGGTCGTTTACGTTTTGGTTTACATCCAGAAATTTCTTACAGGCTGTTCCAAAAAGGACCAGGCTGGCAGCAAGGATATACAGTATTTTTTTATTTCGTATCATAACTGAAAGAATTAGTTAGTAATTAAAAAGTTACATTAAGATTGATCCCGAACCTTCTAGTTGTAGGTGCGGCTGAAAATTCAAATCCCTGAATGGCTGATGAACCATAAGAACCTACTTCAGGATCAAAATTGGTGTACTTTGGAACGTTAGGAGCAAGATACCACAGGTTGTGACCACTCACACTTAACCTTAAACCAGACATTCCCCATTTGCCAACCAATTTCTTTGGCAGGTCATATCCCAGTGTAATTTCCCTGAGCCTGTAAACAGTTGCATCGTAAATGTTGAACTCATCTGAACCATTGATAGCGAAAGTACCACTTGCACCACCTGGAGCAAAGTACAGATCATTGGTGGTAATGCGTGTTTGGTTCTGAATTGGTTTACCATCAGCACCATTGATAACTTCATGGGTGTTGATGTTTCCGTAAACACCTGGTATTACCCAGGTAGTTTCCCTGTCTTTTGTATCTTGCGTTACCCCTCTACCTAATAGAGAAGTAACCGTTACAGAATACATATCTCCACCTTTGGTCATATCAAAAAGCCCGCTCAAAGTAAAGCCCTTGTAAGTTACTGTATTGGTAATACCTAATTTGTAATCAGGATTTGGATCACCGATCATTCCAGGTGTTAAGCTTTCAATAATCATTCCTGTTGCAGGATTAATTAAAAGAGAACCGTCTGCAGCCCTGTCTGCCCTGTTACCCCTAAGATATCCAAAAGGCATACCTGGCTCAAGATAAGCCTGGATTCCATCAAGGAAGCCACCACCCAATGCAGTTCTGTCAAGGCCTTCTGTTAATGATACTACTATGTTCTTGTTCTTGGTGAATGATCCTCTTACAGTCCATGAAAAGTTTTGTGTAAGAACCGGAGTTACTGACAATCCGATTTCAACACCCTTATTGCTGATTTCACCAATATTAGTTAAAAAACTGCTGTAGCCAGTTGTACTGGGAACACTAATTGAATAAATCAGGTTAGTTGATTTTTTATTGTAAACAGTGAAATCTAAATTCACCCTGCGTTTGAATAAAGAAAGATCCAATCCTGCTTCAATCTCCTTGGTAAATTCAGGAGTTAAATTGGGATCTACCGTTTGCCCACCCAGGGTAGTACTTGGCTGACCTAAGAAATTTGGATTGATTGCAAATACATCCTGACCTTGTAGTGCCGGAGCATCATTTGCTGACTTAGCCCAACCAACCCTTATTTTACCATAGTCTAACCAGTTAGTTTTGATCTTCAAGGCATCTGTGAAAATCAATGATCCTGAAACACCTGGGTAGTAATAACTTGCATTTGCATAAGGCAATGTAGAAGTACGGTCATTACGTAATGACACGTTTACAAATGCCCAGTTTTGTAACCCAATGTAGCGTCAGCAAAGAAACCTACAATTCTTCTTCTGAATTTGCTGTCGTTATTGAAACTCTGTGTAGCTGTATTAACAAGATTGTATATTTTAGGCACGATGAAATCCAGTCCGGTATTTGTTTGCCTTCTTGATGTGCGCTGGTTGATATCATTACCTAAATGAGCTTCAAGACTAAAATCTCCACCGATTTTAGGGCTGAAAGTTGCTACCAATGTAGAGTTCAGCTCTTGTGATTTGTAATTGTCTACAATGATCCGGCCCAGGCCATTTGCAGCCCTGGAGAACTCCTGTGTTACCTCATCCCTTCCAAGAGAAGCCGTATTCAAACCAAAATTGTAAGATACACTTACCCAGTTGTTAATTTTATATCCCAGGCGCACACCTGCAATAATCCTTTCTTCGATAGTAGTAGCCACATTATTGATTGCTGCCCAACGGGGGTTATCAAACTGAGCACCTCCATTTGGAATTAAAGGCTTGCCTAACGCATCCTGGTAAGGCAGGTTCAGATCCCAGTTCCTTCCCAAAAACATAGTACGGGCAAATTGTGAGGTTGCGCCGCCTACCTGGTTTTCTCCAAAATAACCGCCCAATTGCTTTGAACGGGCGAAGCTAAAGTTTCCAGACACTGTTAAGTTCTTGTACTTTGTTTGAGCGCCAAGACCAACGTTATTTTTTACATAACTTGAATTTTCAACATAACCGTTGTGTATCAGGTTAGATGCTGTTAATGCAAATGAGCTGTTAGCATCACCGCCATTAATGCCAATTGAATTTTCATACACAGAGCCAGACCTGAATAAGTCTTTTACATTATTAGGTTTAGCTACATAAGCCATATTTTTGTTTGCATCAAAAAGTTCAGGGTAAGCTGCAAGAAACTCAGGCCAGGCTGGTAATGAGTCCACGCCAGAAGCACTGGCCCTGATAATATTTCCACCACCATCATATACATTACCTAATCCAAATCTTGGACCCCATGAACCATTTGAGTTGGAATACCTTAATTGAGCCCCTGTACCATAGGAATTCTGGTATTCAGGCAAACTGGCGATTTTTTCACTTGAGTAAGAACTTCTGAAATTAACATTCAAAGGTTTGGCCCCTTTTTTTGCAGAACCAGATTTAGTGGTGATTACCACAACACCCCTTGATCCCCTGGCTCCATATAAAGATGTTGCAGCAGAACCTTTCAGTACGCTCATGCTTTCTATATCATTCGCATCTATATTTGCAATACCACTACCATAGGCAGTACCACCCGAAGTTTGGCTGCTGGTGCTTACCTGGTCATTGCTGTATGGAACACCATCAACAACTATCAATGGTTGTGTTTCAAGCCCTAGAGATGAATTACCCCTGATCTGTATCCTTGTTGCTGCACCAGGTGTTCCCTGGGAAGTCCTGATATCAACTCCCGGAACCTTTCCTTGTAAGCCTTTTAACAGGTCTGGTTCTGATTTCTGTAAAAGCGTATTAGGGTCAACTTTAGAAACCGCATAACCAAGGCTCTTTTCAGAACGCCTGATTCCTAAAGCTGTAACTACAACCTCAGTAGTTGTAATCATAGAGGTCTTAACTGATACGGCAACAGTGTTCCCTTCTCCTACTGTTACTGTAAGGGGTTCAATGTTAACACCTGTAATTACCAGCTTATCGCCGGTTTTAGCATTAATACTAAACTGACCTTTGTTGTCTGCAGCCGTTCCTCCGCTGCTTCCCTTAACATTAACGGATACTCCGGGTACTACTTCCCCCTTCTCATTGATCACGGTACCCGTAATGGTTCGGGCCTGACCAAATGCCAATGCAGAAAATAGCATAAGCATTGCAAATAGTGATGCAATTTTTCTCATAAAACAATTTTGGTTAGCTAATTATATATAAAATAAAATAAATGTATTTAACATACATTTCACAAATGTAGACAATGGAATCTTAAAAATTGTTGCTTTAAGGAAAAAATATTTACTTATTAGCAATAAATGCAATACCTTATACTGTAAATTTTCAGCTGGTATTCTAGTAATTATCAGGAATGTAATAGGTTATCCTGTCATTTTAGCCACCCCTATATTAATTTATCATTAATAATCTCAGGTTTCCCTCTTTACCTGGTATTAAATCTACTTTTGCAAAAATTTCAATTATGGGCTTTAATTCAATCTTGAAAATATTTTTACCGAAGGACAGGATATTCTTTCAACTTTTTGAAAATGTGGCTGAAGAGTTGGTAAAAATGGGTGAAAAGCTGAAAGAAGTGGTACATGAACCTGATTTTGACAAAAGAGCTCAATTGATTCAGGAAATCGAGGATATGGAACATGTGAACGATGATTTCACCCATAATATTTTTACCGAACTGGGTAAAAATTTCATTACCCCCTTTGACAGAGAAGATATTCACTACCTGGCAAGTGCCCTTGATGATATAGCCGACTATATCTATGCTTCTGCAAAAAAGATCAACTTTTACAGGGTTAACCCCAACGATACCGGAATGCAAAAAATGGCAGAACTCATTGCCAAAGGCTGCGTGCAGGTGCATAAAGCTGTAACAGAATTGCGCAACATGAAAAACCTTCGCCAGATCACTGATGCGCTGGTTGCTATCAATAGTGTAGAAAACCAGGCAGATGATATTTTTGACATGAGCATTGAAAGGCTGTTTGCCACTGAACCGGATGCCAAAGAAGTGATCAAGAAAAGAGAGATTTACCAGGTAATGGAAATTGTGACTGATAAATGTGAAGATGCTGCCAACGTAATAGAATCTATTATTGTAAAATACGCTTAACCCCCATCCCCTAAAGGGGTGTTATCTATATATCTTAAACATGTACTTATTCCCCTTTAGGGGGTAGGGGTAAATTAGTTTTATGACTCTGCTTATAGTTATCATTGCACTGGCTCTTATTTTCGATTACATCAATGGATTTCATGACGCCGCCAATTCCATTGCCACCATTGTTTCAACCAAAGTATTAACCCCTTTCCAAGCGGTTGTGTGGGCAGCTTTCTTCAACTTTGTAGCCTACTTTATCTTTAAAGACCATGCAGTGGCCAATACCATTGGCAAAACGGTGCATGCAGAATTCATTACACTACCCGTAATTCTTGCCGGCCTTATTGCAGCCATTTTCTGGAACCTGCTCACCTGGTGGTACGGCATACCTTCTTCTTCTTCTCACACATTAATAGGTGGTTTTGCAGGTGCGGCACTTACACATGCTTTTCTTGCAAAAGGGTTTCAACCTGTAAGTGCAATAGTAGAAGTAAAAAAGATCACAGAGATCATCCTATTCATATTTCTTGCACCCATCATAGGTATGGTCATCTCCATATTTATTACCATTATCACTATTATGCGTAATGTTTGGGCCAGGGTAGGAATGATTTTACTTTCGGCAATATTCACCTGGTTTTTATTCGCTCATTTTGAACAAAACAAATTAGAGGAGAATGTAGGCAAGTATTACAAAATAGAAAGCCTGAAAAAGAATGCAGAAAAAAGCGAAAGTGATAAAGTTGCTTATGAAAAGGCCGAAGTTCTTATTAAATCAGCCATTCCTTTCCTGTCGGAATACAAAAAGATCGGCGCTGAAAAATTAGCTGAAAATATCAAGGCCGAGGTTGATCCTTCTATAGATTCAGTATCATTGGCCAAAGGGCTAAAAAAAGCAGATAATTCCATCATTATTTATGGCATACTCGTAATGATCTTCATTTTCATCTGTGCTTATGTCTATTCAGAAAAGGTAAGAACACCCAACGCATACCGTACAGCTAAAATGTTCAAACGCCTGCAATTACTTTCTTCAGGTGCTTTCAGTATTGGTCATGGTGGTAATGACGCTCAAAAGGTGATGGGTATCATCGGTGCTGCATTTGTAGCCTACAATACTGCGAAATACCCTGATGTTGGTACAGCATTAAAAGAGCTTAGCTGGGTGCCATTGGCCTGCTACACTGCCATTGGCCTGGGTACTATGAGCGGTGGCTGGAAGATTGTAAAAACAATGGGAACGAAGATTACAAAAGTAACTCCATTAGAAGGTGTGGCGGCAGAAACCTCAGGTGCCTTTACCCTGTTTATGACAGAACAGATGGGTATTCCTGTAAGTACTACTCATACCATCACCGGTTCTATTATAGGCGTAGGCGCCACTAAAAGGCTAAGTGCTGTACGTTGGGGTGTTACGGTAAACCTTTTATGGGCCTGGATACTCACCATTCCTGTAAGTGCGGTATTGGCCGGTATCGTTTATTACATTACTTCTCTTTTCCTGTAAAATAAAAGCATTGAATAACCGTTTTAAAATCACTCAGGCGTTTGCTGAGTGATTTTTTATTTAAGGCTGGCCAACATGCACTTAATTTGCATTTGAAGATGAATTTTTCATCAACCAGTTAATAACAACACGCAATGAAAAAAATACTTGTAACAGGCGGATGCGGCTATATCGGAGTTCATACAATCGTTGACCTTATTCAAAATGGTTTCGAGGTAATTTCAGTAGATAATAATGCAAGAAGCACTGCTGCCATTTTATCCAATGCAGAAACGATCACAGGAAAAAAGATAAAAAATTATGTGGTTGACCTCTGTGACCTGGAAAGTACCAGGAATATTTTTAAAGAGAATAATGACATCTCCGGTATTATTCATTTTGCAGCGTTCAAAGCGGTAGGAGAATCGGTGGAAAAACCATTGATGTATTATGACAATAACATTGCCTCATTGGTCAACATTTTAAAATGTGCTGAAGAATTTAAGGTATCCCACTTCGTATTCTCTTCTTCCTGCACTGTATATGGCAATCCAGACAGTATTCCTGTAACAGAATCTACGCCGCAAAAACCTGCCGAGTCACCTTATGGTGCCACTAAGCAAATGGGCGAAGTGATAGTGACCGATGCCGTAAAAAGTAATAATATGCAGGCCATCCTGTTGCGCTATTTTAACCCTGTTGGCGCTCATCCATCTGTTTTATTGGGAGAAATTCCTTTAGGAAGGCCAGCCAACCTTGTTCCTGCCATCACACAAACGGCCATCGGCAAACTGCCCACCATGCAGGTTTTTGGAGATGACTATGATACAAGGGACGGAAGTTGTGTCAGGGATTATATCCATGTAAGCGATATCGCTCATGCCCATACCCTGGCGCTTAATTATTTGATCGATCAAAAGAATAAGAGCAAAACAGAAATCTTCAATCTTGGAACCGGTGATGGGTATACTGTACTGGAAGTGATTGCTGCCTTTGAAAAAGCAAGCGGCGTAAAACTCAACTATGCTATTGGCCCACGCCGTAGCGGGGATGTGATTGCCATTTATGCAAATAATGACAAGGCAAAAAACGAACTGGGTTGGATACCGAAATACAACATTGACGATATGATGGATACTGCCTGGAAATGGGAACTGAAACTAAAAGCTGAAGAAAATAAACAGGCTTTGTAAAAAGCGTTTTCCTGTCTGTTGATCATCCCTTATCTTGCGCTTTCAAATAAATAACAACGTTTATGTTAAAGGCAATTGAGATAACAGGCAATAAAGATACCCGTAGCGGATTTGGTGATGGCATCCTGGAAGCTGCAAGAAAGAATGAAAACATTATTGCACTCACTGCCGACCTGTTAGGTTCCCTCAAATTAAATGCATTCATAAAAGAATTTCCCAATCGTTTTATACAGTGTGGTATTGCCGAAGCCAATATGATCGGAGTTGCAGCAGGCTTAACCATTGGAGGAAAAATTCCATACACCACTACCTTCGCCAACTTTAGTACCGGCAGGGTATACGACCAGATACGCCAGTCTGTTGCTTACAGCAATAAGAATGTGAAGATCTGTGCATCACATGCCGGCCTCACATTGGGCGAAGACGGTGCTACCCACCAGATATTGGAGGATATCGGGCTGATGAAAATGCTGCCGGGCATGACGGTAGTTGTTCCTGCTGATTATAATCAAACAAAAGCTGCTACCAAAGCAATTGCTGATTACACCGGGCCTGTATACCTGCGTTTTGGCCGCCCAGTTTGGCCCATCTTTACCAACGAAGCTGATTTTGTATTGGGCAAGGCGCAAAAACTTTCAGAAGGAAAAGATGTAAGCATTTTTGCCTGTGGCCATTTGGTTTGGAAAGCCGTGGAAGCAGGAAGAATTTTGGAAGAAAAAGGAATCAGCGTTGAAGTAATTAATATACATACCATTAAACCACTGGATACAGCAGCAGTAATGGCTTCCATCAGCAAAACCAACTGTGCGGTTACCTGCGAAGAACACAATATCATTGGCGGATTGGGCGACAGCATAGCACAGGTAGCTGCAAAAAACTTACCCATACCAATTGAATACGTTGGCACCAATGATACTTTTGGTGAAAGCGGCAAACCGGCTGAATTGCTTACCAAATATGGTCTGGATGCACCGAATATTGTAGCTGCTGCTGAAAAAGTGCTTGCTAGGAAAAACGGTTAATACTATTGCTATCGGCATATAAATGTAAAAGGAGAATGCCTGGGCATTCTCCTTTTACATTTCAGGATAAACAAGTATCCTTACTATTTTATTTTTACAATCTCCAGATAATCCAGCATTGCTTCATTCACTGCTTCATTCATATTATCATTGGCATCTTTAAAAGAAACACTGATGACATGTTTTCCTTTTGAAAGTGTTGCCTGCAATGCATTACTCATGCCCCAGTTGCTCCATTCTTCTTTTCCCCTTTGAGGGAAGACCACGGTGCCTGCAAATTGCTGATCAATACTTAATGTACGGATGGCGCATTTATTTTCTGTATTCACCGGTCCATTACCGTTGGCGTAACGAAAACTGATCGCATACAATCCCGGTTCATCAATGGTTATAGAAATATCAATGCGCCTGTTCTCCTTTGTGTTAATCTCCACAAAGCCGTTGCCTGAAAAGCCCTTGTAGCTAAGCAGGGATTTTTGAACACCCGATTCCAGTTCATACCTGTTCATCTTCTTGCTGTCGTTAACAACTAATGGTTCACTTGCAAAAGAGGACACTCCATTTTTACTCACCGCAATCACCTGGTATTCTCCTGGCTCACCGGGGAATGTGGCAAAATGCGTTTCAGTTGTTTCAGCAACTTTCTTTCCTCTCTTAAGCACGCTGTAATTTTTGGCACCCTCAACCGGCTGCCAGGTGAGTTTATCTTTGATAAATGCAATGGCAGGTGTTGCAGGTGTTGTAACATTCTCCACTTTGTTTATTTTTTCTGCAGATGGAAATGAATTTGACAATACAATTTTAATGGTATGTTTTCCGCTCAGGCTTCCTGCTACTTCATACATACCCAACGGCTTTCCATCAAATTCAAATGACTGTATTTTATTGCCGTACCCTTCCATCAAAATATTCAATACTGCATTCCTGTATTTAAAATTTATCAATGAACGGTTGCCCTGCAATGCTGTTGGAACAAAAGGATGAAATACCAGTTTGTCAGCCTGGAATTCGATTCCAAAGATCAGTTTCTGCACCATTGCCAGATTACCGGATAAACTCCAGAGCATATTGCTTGAGTTGATTACGGTACCGGCAAAATCGCCATTATCTGCCACAAAGTTTTCTTTGTTGGTAAGAAACAAAGCCGCAGGCCGGTAAATGGCTGCGATAGACTCCATCACAGCATTTTCATTCCCTGTTTTTGCAGCAGCCAATGCCCAATATGATTGTACAAATGGCCATACTGCATTGTTATGATAAGGGGGGATATTTGGTATCTGCGGATAAATGCAGGAAATGCCAAAGTCAGTAACAGGCACACTGGAAATTACAGCCTGCTGCTTTTGTTTATCTGCAATATCAAACAATACACACAAAGCTTCTCCCAATGCTTCCGATCCTGGAGAAACGGTTTTGAAATTTCTGCCATATAAATACCGGGCATAGTACCCCTTATCACTCATCCATAAATGATTGTTGATACCAGCTTTTATTTTTACAGCATTAATCCTGTACTTTATTGCTTCAGCTGGCTTTTTGAGTAAGTTTGCCATTTGTACCAGCACCATATTCGCATTATAATGAACCGCATTGGTACCCAAATTTTCTGATTCATAGATATCGGCAGGCTGCATCCACTTTGGATAGGTCTGTTCACGCCAGTCTAAAAAAGAAGATTCGCCTTTTACCAAACCGGTAGCTGCATCATAAGCATTGCTCATATCATCATTCACAGAATTTTTAATGATGATGTAAGCCTGTTGCAACCAGTCCCTGTCACCAGTGGCTTTATAAATTTCAAAAGCTGCCGTTGCCCATATCATACGGTCGGTTGAGCAGGGGTAGGCGCCGCCGGTACCTGTGTCTTGTATAATTCTTTTCTTCTTACTAACCTTTCTCATCAGGCTTTTCTTCGCCACTTCCGGTTGCAGATGAGCCATCGCTAAAATAATACTGTAGCTGATATCCCTTGTCCATACACCCGCCCATTCTTTACCGGTACGGAAAGTGCTATCGGGTTCAACCGCTTTTATCATTTCTTCCACACTCATATTGTAAATAGCATCTGCCAACACACTGCCGGAATGATATTGGGGGAAACCTGAAATATTCTTTGATAATTTCCAGCTGGCATCTGTCTGCTTTTCATCTTTCTGTGCATTCAGCATTAAATTGGTTTCATAAATACCATCACCGTCCTCATCCTTCAACTCCAGGCCCTGCTTATTGTGAAGGTTATCAAAATCCCAGTCCATGGGTAAAGTATTGCCAGCCACATACAGGCCTTTAAAATCTTCTTTGTATATTTTATCACCTTTAAATGTTGTGAAATATCCTTTTGCTTTAAAATCATTCAGCACTGCATTCATATCCACACTTATCTTCAGCCGGGTATCCGGCTTTAGATAGGTATTTGTTTCGCCGGTATTATCTTTTAAGGGTTCACCAAATTTTATCAGCGGTGTTGTTGCAATGCCTTCCTGTACATTTAAATGATGATCAACACCAGGCATCATTTCATTGTCTTTTCCATTAAGGCTGAACTTAAAGGATATTTTGGTGCTTTGCAAAAGATTGGCAGGGCTTTTATAATCAGAAATAATTTCTGTTGGTGATAAAGCCCTGGCTGTATACTCACCCTGTACAACACTGTCGCTGTAAACGGTATAGGGTTTTGTTCTCCAGATTACATCATTTTTTTGTTGTGCAATTAATGCGGTTGATACAGCGAGTAAAAACAGCATAACAAGCGATGTTGAAATTGATTTCATATAGCAGAATGATTTTACTTTTTTACCAGGAAATACTGTTCAGTATAAAAAAGAATTGACTGATGAAGGCCGAACAAACAATGAGAAATTATTAACGGTTCACTATTGACAATTCACAATATTTATTTTTTATGCTCCTCTTCTACATCTGTTACGCCGCCGCTTACTGCAAATTTCATTGTTTGTGTTGCACCAATATTGGTGATTGGCCTTACCCGTTCTTTGGGAATAATATAAACGTTGCCTGCTACCGAATAAGCCATCGGTACGTATACAGCTATATAACCCCTTAAGCCAAATTCCGCCATATCATCCTGTGTAATGAATCCTACACGCCACACATCATTATCATCCACATTAGCCAGCACATTACGGGTAAATTTTTTCTTTTCGCCGGCAAATGCCTCAAAAAAATCTTTCAATGTGGAATAAATGAATTTGATGCCCGGTGTTTTTTCCAGCAACTGGTCAAATACATCCACCACTTTACCAAAAATAAAGGAGGAGGAAATATAGCCCGTAAACAACACGAATAAAATCACCAGCACAAACCCAACCCCGGGTATCCGCCTGATGTTCCCGGTCTTGTCTTCCATGAGGGAAGGAAAAATGCTGTGCACAATGTTGGGCAGGATGCCATCAATAAAACTAAAAGCAGCAGCAATGGCCCACACGGTAATGGTAATGGGCGCCAGTACTAAAATGCCCTGCAAAAAATATTGAAACAGCTTGCGGTAACTAAAGGGTTGCTTCATAAAACCAGTTTTAATGGCATAAAGGTAACTGATTCGGTATAGGAGAACCAAAATGAAGAAAATGTTATGAATGGCAAATAAAGTGGATGGAAACTTTGGTAACGAAAATAGTTTCCTTAGTTTTGCCTCCTGATATTTAAAATCATGGAAACCATCGACAGAATAAAATTAAAAGCCCACGACCTGGTGATGCAGTATGGCATCCGCAGTGTAAGCATGGATGATATTGCCGGGGCGCTTGGCATGAGCAAAAAGACCATTTACCAGTATTTTACCGATAAGGACGAACTGGTAGAGGCGATTATAAAAGATGTAATCAGCGATAACCGGAACAATTGCCTTAAAGACAGGGATAAGGCAAAGGATGCCATCCATGAGGTTTACCTGGCCATAGAAATGATGCAGGAGATGTTTGCTGACATGAACCCTTCCATTATAAATGATATGGAAAAGTTTCATCCAAAAGCCTATGCAGTTTTTCATGAGCACAAATACAATTTCCTCCACAAAGTATTAAAGGATAATATCACAAGAGGTATTCAGGAAGATGTGTACCGGCAGGATATTGACCAGGAAGTGCTGATAAAAGCCAGGCTGGAATGCATGATGCTTCCATTTAACCAGCAGGTATTTCCCAAAAGCAAATACCGCCTGATAGATGTAGAAGTGGCACTTACCGAACATTTCCTGTTTGGCATGGCTACATTAAAAGGGCATAAACTGATCTTAAAATATCAACAAGAGCGATTAAAAAAGAATTCGAATGAGAAAAACAAGTAATACCGTATTAGTTACTGCCATCGCATTACTGCTGATGACAGGAAAACAATCAACAGCACAGGGCAAACATGATTTTACATTAAAGCAAACTCTTGACTATGGCTTGCAAAATGCTGTGCAGGTAAAAAAATGCACTGCTGGATATTAAGATGCAGCAACAAACCAACAGGGAAATTACTGCAGCAGCATTTCCCCAGCTCAGCGGCAGTATTGGGGCAACCCATTATTTCAACATTGCTGTTCAAACCTTGCCCAACTTTATTGGGCCTGCTACATACCAGGTACTGATTGATGAAGCGGTGAAAAATGGAAATGGCCAGGCCATTACTATGCCAGCTGGTGGCTTCGGCAATATAGCTGCACAGTTTGGCGTACCCTGGACGGCCAGTGCCGGAGTGGATATTTCTCAACTTTTATTCGACGGGCAGGTATTTGTGGGCCTGCAGGCAAGAAGCACTTCCATGGATCTTGCGAGGAAAGCAGCCGAGGTAACTGCAGAACAGATAAAAGCCAACATCCATAAAATTTACTACCAGTTGATAGTGGGTGAAAAGCAACTGGGCAGTATACAGGCCAATATCGACCGGTTTGAAAAACTGCTGCATGATACCAAAGAGATCTACAAAAATGGCTTTGCTGAAAAATTAGATGTAGATAAAGTGCAGGTGCAGCTGAATAACTTAAATACAGAGAAAGAAAGACTATTGAATCAACTGAACGCAGGAAATGCAGGACTCAAGTTTTTAATCAACATGCCGCAAAAAGATACCCTGTTGCTTACTGACCAATTGAGTGATGACGATGTAAAAGCAAACATACTGGATGAATCTTATAAATATGATGACAGGAAAGATATACAGTTGCTGACAACTGTAAGCAAACTGAACGGCTTTAACGTTAAACGATACCAGCTAAGCCGGATCCCTACCATTGCTGCATTCGGCTCCTATTCAAAAAATGCACAGCGGAATCAATTTGATTTTTTTGGCAAGGGCGACTGGTTTACTACTTCATTGATCGGAATCAAAATCTCAGTACCCATTTTTGATGGGTTTGCAAGAAGATCAAGAATTGAAAATGCTAAGCTGGCACTGGAAAAATCAAACAACAACCTGCAGGCGGCCAAAGAAAACATGGATTATGAAACATCCACGATAAGAATGAAGATGAAGACGGCTATTCTTACGCTGGACAATCAAAAACAAAACATCAGGCTGGCTGAAGACGTGTACAACAATACCAGGAAAAAATACGAACAGGGGCTTGGCAGCAACCAGGAAATATACAGTGCACAAACAGAATTGAAAGTGGCTCAGAATAATTATTTCAGTGCGTTGTACGATGCGATCAGTGCTAAGATCGATTACCTGAAAGCAACCGGCAAATTATAATCAAACAACTATTAACAATAACCAATTAACAATACAATGATGAAACAATATTTAGTAACAGGCATGGCAGCAGTAATCCTTTTATCCTCCTGCGGCAGCAGTAAAAAAGAAAACAATGCCGCTCTCACGGATAAAAAAGCTGCACTTGAAAAACTAAAAACAGAGAAAGGTGAATTAGACGAAAAGATCAGCAGCCTGGAAACAGAGATTGCTAAATTAGATACCAGTGCAGCCAATGCGCCCAAAACAAAATTGGTAGCCGTGCAAACACTGGCTGTTACAGATTTTGCCCATTATATTGAACTGCAGGGAAAGATAGATGGCGAAAATATTTCTTACATCGCACCAAGGGGTGGTGGTGGCCTTGTAAAATCAGTATTGGTGAAGCAGGGGCAACATGTAAGCAAAGGGCAATTGCTTTTAAAGCTGGATGACGGAATACAAAAACAACAGGTAATTGCAACAAGGCAGCAACTGGAAGGCGTAAAAACACAATTGGCGTTGGCCAGAAGCCTTTATCAGCGGCAAAGTAATTTATGGGCACAGGGCATTGGTACCGAAGTTCAGGTAATTACTTACAAAACCAATGTAACGGCGTTGGAAAATCAGCTTTCATTGATTGGGGAGCAGGTAAAAGTTGCACAGGAGCAAATGAATTCTGCCAATGTTTACAGCGATGTAAATGGAGTGGCAGATATTGTAAACATCCGTGTAGGCGAAATTTTCCAGGGACAAACAGCTGCAGGGCCGCAGATAAAAATTGTAAACAATTCATCACTGAAAGTAGTGGGAAATATTCCGGAAAACTACCTCGGCAGCGTCACCAGGGGAAGTGCAGTGATTATAGAATTACCCGATGTAGATAAAACTTTCAATGTATCGGTAAGCTTTACAGGTGCTTCCATTGATGCCATTAACAGGGGCTTTGTAGTGGAAGCAAGGTTACCCAATGACCCAGCATTAAAACCAAACCAGATAGCGTTGATGAAAATTAAAGATTATGCAGCAGCCAATGCAATCGCTATTCCATTAAACACTTTACAGAATGATGAAAAAGGAAAATTTGTAATGGTTGCCAGCACAGAAAATGGCAAACTGGTTGCCAGAAAACGGCCTGTAAACATTGGATTGCTGAATGGTGATGTACTGGAAATAAAAACCGGTTTAAAAGCAGGTGATGTTCTGATCACAGAAGGGTATGCAAGTTTGTATGAAGGGCAGTTGCTGGCGGTAAAATAATTTACCCTCGAAAATTTCAATAATAAAACAACATTATCCGCAATACGTCTTTGCCAACTGGTACAGTAGCGGACAAAACAAATTGTATGAGCGTATTAGAAAACATAAAAGAAAAATACAAGGAATTTAAACCAACTTCCTGGAGCATCGGCAACAAAACATCTATTTACCTGGTGATGTTGTTTGTATCACTTGCCGGTATTTACCAGTTTGTAACATTGCCGAAAGAACAGTTCCCCGATATTGTGATTCCTACCATTTATGTACAAACGATTTATGTAGGCAACTCGCCCAAGGATATCGAAAACCTGGTGACCAGGCCAATTGAAAAACAGATCAAAGGCATCACCGGTGCCAAGATCAATAAATTCACCAGTACATCACAACAGGATTACTCCGCCATTATTGTGGAGTTTGATACGAAAGTAAAGACAGAAGTGGCGCTGCAAAAAGTAAAAGATGCTATTGATAAAGCCAAGCAGGACCTCCCAACCGATCTAACACAGGAACCCACTGCACTGGAAGTGAACCTGAGCGATCAGCCCATTATGTATGTAAACCTTAGTGGCGATTATGAAATGGTAAAACTGAAAAAATTTGCTGACGACCTTAAAGACAAACTGGAAGACCTGCCGCAAATAAACCGTATTGATATTGTAGGTGCACCCGAACGGGAATTCCAGATCAATGTAGACAATTACCGCATGCAAACTGCCGGTGTTACGTTTGATGATATTGCCAATGCAGTAGCAAGGGAAAATATGGACATTTCAGGCGGCCTGCTGGATGTAGGCACTATGAAACGTAACCTGCAACTGAAAGGGCAGTTTCATACAGCTTATGATATTGAAAAAGTACTGGTGCGTAATACAGGCGGTGCTCCCATCTACTTAAGAGATATTGCCGAAATAAAAGATACCACCAAGGCTTCTGAAAGCTTTGCCCGCCTTGATGGTAAAAATGTAGTAACGCTGAACATCATCAAACGCAGCGGCGAAAATTTAATTGAAACAAGCGAAGGCGTTAAGAAGACAGTAGAAGAAGCAAAAGGCGTGTTGTTCCCTCCAGATCTGAAAGCGGTGATCACCGGCGACCAGAGCATTAAAACAAAAACATCTTTTAATGACCTGGTGAATTCTATCATCATCGGTTTTATTTTAGTATTGATCGTATTGATGTTTTTCATGGGCGTTACCAATGCATTCTTTGTGGCCCTGTCGGTGCCACTGAGTATGTTTGTGGCGTTTGTGTTTTTACCCGGTGCCGACCTGATTATTGGAACACATGTTACCCTCAATTTTATTGTGCTGTTTGCATTGCTTTTTGGCCTTGGTATTATTGTGGACGATGCCATTGTGGTAATA
Source organism: Chitinophagaceae bacterium (assembly GCA_016722465.1). Classification (GTDB taxonomy): domain Bacteria; phylum Bacteroidota; class Bacteroidia; order Chitinophagales; family Chitinophagaceae; genus Ferruginibacter. Next base: position 1,118,997 of record JADKJC010000001.1, read on the forward strand.
GAGAATACCCACCGCATCTTTATAGAAGGTAAAGGAAGTATTCCTGTAAACATTGCAACCAAAATGGCGGCAGGCGAAGTGTTTGTGCCGGTTTTGGCAGGTACGCTTACCACACTGGCTCCTTTCTTCCCGTTGCTTTTCTGGCCGGGTATCATCGGCAGGTTTATGGTGTACCTGCCCACCATGCTCATTTTTACGTTGGCTGCATCACTGGTGGTGGCATTTATCATGAACCCTGTTTTTGCTGTTGATTTTATGAACCATCCTGAAGGTGACAAAAAAGAGCCAAAATCTGCCATCTTTAAAAAGCCTGCATTCTGGATAGCAATTGGCGCTGGTATTATACTGGATATTTCAGGGGCCACTTTCCTGGGCAACCTGCTGTTGTTCTTTATGGTGCTGGTTTTACTAAACAGGTATTTTATCAATGATGCTATTCATTATTTTCAAAACCATGCATTACCATGGATCATGGGGCACTACGAAAGTTTGCTTCGCTGGGCACTAAAAGGCTGGAGGCCGGTGCACCTGCTGCTTGGTATCATTGGGGTACTTATATTATCTGTGGTTGTATTTATTGCGTCTATAAAAAGTAACCGTGTGGGCGTGGTATTCTTTCCGCAGGGAGACCCCAACCAAATTTATGTGTACTTAAAATTACCCGTAGGAACAAGTGTTGAATACACTGACTCTGTAACACAGTTATTAGAAAATAAGGTAAATAAAGTGCTGGGCATTGATGCTGCAACAGGAAAAACAAACCCTGTAGTAGAAAGTGTTATCAGTAATGTGGCCATTGGTGCCAGTGATCCGGCTGCCGGCGACAGGAGCACCAGAAGTGAATTGGGCAGGGTGCAGGTTTCATTTGTAGAATATGAAAAAAGACATGGTGTATCCACCCGTCCTTACCTTGACCAGGTTCGTGCCGAAATAAAAGGTATTCCGGGCGCAGAAATCAGCGTATCCCAGGAAAGCAGCGGACCGCCTACCGATCCGCCCATCAATATAGAAGTTGCCAGCGAAGATTTTGACGGGCTGGTAAAAACTGCTGTGAATCTGAAGAATTATTTAGACTCCATACAAGTGCCTGGCGTGGAAGAATTAAAAATGGATGTTGACCTCAACAATCCTGAAATTACATTGACCGTTGACCGTGAACGTGCCTTAATTGAGGGTGTATCTTCTGCACAGATCGGGCAGGCCATCCGTACAGGCTTATTTGGAAGAGAAATATCCAAGATTAAAGAAGGGAAAGACGAATATAAAATTCAGTTGCGTAACAATGAAATACAACGAAAAAACCTCAGCAGCCTGCTGAACATGCGGATATCTTTTCGTGATATGGCAAGTGGCGGTGCAGTAAAAAATATTCCCATCAGTGCATTGGTTAAGATTGAACCCACCAGCACTTTCGGAAGTGTAAAACGCAAAAATCAAAAAAGATTGATCACCCTGCGTTCAAATGTATTAACCACCAAAGGCTACAATGCCACTGCGGTAAACCAGATCATTTCCAAATACATTGATGCATTCACAAAAAAAGCTGATGGTGTTACCATCAAACAAACAGGTGAGGGAGAACAGCAGGCAGAAACCGGTGCCTTTCTTTTATCAGCACTCGTTATCGCTTTAATGATCATTTTGTTTGTACTGGTAATACAGTTTAACAGTATCAGCAAACCCATCATCATCCTTACAGAAATCATCTTCAGTGTAATTGGCGTGTTGCTTGGCTTTTCAATTACCGGTATGGAAGTATCGGTATTGATGACGGGACTTGGTATTGTAGGGCTGGCTGGCATCGTGGTAAAAAATGGTATCCTGGTAATTGAATTTGCAGATGAATTAAGGAGCCGTGGAATGAAAACAAGAGAAGCGGTGATTGAAGCCGGAAAAACACGTATCATCCCGGTATTACTTACAGCTATGGCGGCCATCCTGGCTTTCATCCCGATCGCTGTTGGGTTCAATATTAATTTTGTCACCTTATTCTCCGAACTGAATCCACATATTTTCTTTGGTGGCGATAATGTGGCATTTTGGAAACCATTAAGCTGGACGATCATATTCGGTTTGGCATTCGCTTTTTTTATGACGCTGGTATTGGTACCCTCCATGTACCTGATTGCAGAAAGATTAAAACGCCCCATGCGGAATATGTTTGGAGGCAAGTGGATCAGTTTTATGGGCATCCCTCCAATGATCTTTTTATTTATGCCACTGATGATTGTCGCATATTTACGCCACAATGCAGATGTTAGGCGCAGGAGAAGAAGATTGAAAAACGATACCGCAGCAGGCGAAACCTGGTTTGGAAGCTGGTTGTAAAAACACAAAATTTAAAATTTCCGGGGTGCAGTTTAATCAACTGCACCCTTCTTTTTTCTTACAACAGGAAAAAGATTCCGGCAAATGGATTTCACAATGCCGATCCATCCTTCAAACAACTGGCTTTCAACCATTTAAAAACTGGCACATTGTAGGCATACTGGTCAACAGGAAAAGATTGGTGAGAATAGATGGTTAGCAAATAATCATAAAATATTAAATAAAATGATGGAGATTTGCAACCATAACTGTTATATCTGCTTCTTAGCAAAAGCGGTTAATAGTTAAACATTTTACCCTGAGTCTGGCAGCAATTTTATAAGACTCTCTCATCAATCCTGTTCCTGTAAAAACTTTATTAACCGACCGTTAAGAAAACAGGAAAAAATGAAACAGGTAATCTACATTTTCACCTTTATTGCTTTATCAGCAACAAGTACCAACGCACAAATGGCAGCCGGGGTCGTAGCCTCCTCCGTGGTGAATAAAACGATTGTTGCACCGGATGTAAACCTTAAAGCCTCTTTTACAAACAATGCAGGTGAAATAAGCTGGAAAGGCATCTCTCAAATGAACGTTCGCCGTTATGAGCTGGAAAAAAGTGCTGATGGAGAAAATTACAGTTACATCACCGCTGTTCCCGGCACAAGCAGCAGTTTTACAATAGAAGACAGGAACCTGCTTGAAAACACCAACTACTATCGAGTAAAGATCGTTGACGCTGATGGCAATTACATGTACAGCAGGGTTGCATTACTGGATACAAAGATTGGCGCCAACGAAATAAAAGTATTGCCAACCCAGATCAATCAAAAACTATTCATCTGGGTACCGGCCAATACAAGTATCAGCCATGCAGTCATTTCGGACGCAAGCGGCAGAACAGTAATGAGCAATACAGTCATCAACAACAGCACCAACCTGGCAGCGATTGAAACAGCCAACCTGCCTGCAGGAGTTTACAACATTAAACTGCAAACCAATAAAGGTGAAACACTAAAACTGAAATTCAACAAACAGTCTTAAGTTAATTACCACACAAATAATATTTAAGCCTTGTGAAATAATCACAGGGCTTTTTGGTTTTGCATCAATGGTAAAATATACTTTTACAAAAACATTTTACCATGATAAGCAACCATGAAATTGACTACCACATTTACGGTGAAGAGTTACAATTTGTAGAAATAGAACTGGATCCCAACGAAACAGTGATTGGTGAGCCGGGAGGCTTTATGATGATGGACAATGAAATACAGATGCAAACACTTTTTGGCGATGGCAGCCAGCAAAGCCAGAGCGGAGGACTGCTGGGAAAATTACTGAATGCAGGCAAAAGATTATTGGTAGGTGAAAATTTATTTATGACTGCCTTCACCAATGTAGGCCAGGGGAAAAAGCATATTAGCTTTGCTGCACCGTATACCGGAAAAATAATTGCACTGGACCTTTCTCAACACAATGGAAAAATAATTGCCCAAAAGGATGCTTTTTTGTGTGCTGCCAAAGGCGTTAGTATTGGCATTGAATTTCAGCGCAGGCTGGGCACGGGCATCTTTGGTGGCGAAGGTTTTATCATGGAAAAACTGGAAGGTGATGGAATGGCCTTTGTTCACGCCGGCGGTTATGTAATTGAAAAAGAACTGAAGCCGGGTGAGATATTAAAAATAGATACCGGCTGTGTAGTTGCTTATACTGCCGGCGTTGATTTTGATATTGAATTTATCCGTGGTATCAAAAACTGGATGTTTGGTGGCGAAGGATTGTTCTTTGCGGTATTGCGTGGGCCAGGAAAAGTATGGATACAATCATTGCCCATCAGCCGCCTTGCCGGCAGGCTGCAGCAATATGCAGCTATTGGAGGCAGAAAAGAAGAAGGTGGTATTTTAGGCGGCCTCGGTAATTTGCTGGATGGAAGAGAGTAAGGCTGTTAAAAACATTAAGCATTTGTTTACACAGGCAAATGCCATTTTTATACTCTGGAGAGAAAGTTTTCCAGCACTTCAATCCGTTTTTTAAGAAAGCTGTTTTCTTCTTTATACTGTTTAATACGCAATTCATAATGCTCTTCTACCTGTCGCTTCAACCTGTTAAATACATTATCCTCTTCTGCTAAACTGTCAATGATCCTGGAAGGCAGCAGGCTGGCAGCATCTACATTTAAAATGGCTGCTATCTGCACCAGTTTGGAAACAGAGAGCCCGGTAATCCCTCTCTCAATATTTCTATAGCCTGATTCTGTGAGCTCCAGCAATGACATCATTTCTTTGACGGTCTTTCTTTTCAGCAGCCGGATGTATTCGATTTGTTCCCCGATCTGTTTGTTGAGATCGTTGGTTGTTGGTACAATTTGCATGTACAGTATTTTTACTAAAGGGTTAAAGTTTGAGTAACTAAATATAAGAAGAATTAATGTTTTTTCAGTTAAACTGACATTATTTTTTTGTGAGCCTCCTGTGAAATGAAGCAAATCTAATGCTGGCAATGATTTTCATTTTTTAAAGAAAGAAGTTGCTAATTCTGACCCCTTGTATCCATAGAAACAGATCTTCAAATTTGTAGTGTTAACCCTTTCCATTTCCTAATAGAAAAAATCCAAGCAGAATAGCTAAAATAGTTTTTGGTGATTACATTGATCAATTGCCGGAGTTATTCAATTACCTGTTATCATAAACTAACATGCAACACTCATTTTCTAACAATCAAAAAAATTAATTTTATGAAAAAGTTGTTCCTTTTGCTATTGGTAATTACAGCCTGTGCTGTTACTACATACGCCCAATGGACGTACACGGGAAATAATGCTACCTACAATCCAAGCGGTGTTGTTGGTATTGGAGGAATAACTACCGGGATACAGGGTAAGCTGCATATTGGAGATAATACGCTTGCCGGAATTATATTAGACAACAGGCTAAGTGCATTTTCTACAAAGATTGGGGCACAACTGATATGGGCTGAATCTGGTGGTAATTATTTGGCTGGGGATCTTTTGATAGCACCGAGAACAAGTGGAGCAAATTGTGCAGTTCGATTTATTACCGGAACAACTCCGGTAGAAAGGTTAACGATTGGTGGCTCAGGAAATGTGGGTATCAATGTTACCAATCCCAGTTATCCTCTCCAGATAAAAAGTTTTGGTAGTACTAATACTACAACAGCATTGCATATCCAAAACAGTGCAGGCACAGAAATGGTTAGATTGATTGATAATGGTAATTTAGGTATAGGTACAAGCGTTCCGCAAAGTCAATTAAATATAAAATCTACTGCAGCAAACCCTTCGCCCTTAATATTACTGGAAAAGCTAACTGGAGGTGTTAATGACCGAATTGGTGGTTTAAGATTTATTTCAGGCACTGGCTACTATTCAGGAATTGAAGGGTATGGAACTGGCGGAACTGATCAAATGGACCTGAGATTCTATACAAGTTACAGCCCTGCACAACAAGGTGTAGAAAGAATGAGAATAAAACAAACCGGAGAAGTTAGTATAACAGGAACCACAACCTCCACCGTCAAGTTGGATATAATTGGAGCTGGCGCCGGAAATATTGATTTTCAAACTACCGGCAGGGCAAGAATAAAAAGTACGGCACCCGGGCTTTGGCTTAATGACAATACTACAGACAAATCTTTTATAGGCTACACTTCTGGCATTGCAAACCATGCGGTGGGTATTTTTAGTCCTGCCACAAATCAATGGGAATTTAATATGCTGCAAAATGGATCTATTGGAATTGGAACAAGCGTTCCAAATACCAATGCCAAACTTGATGTAAATGGAAATATTTATTGCAGTAGTAAAGTATATATAGGTACTCCCGATGCCAACACCGCCACAAAAATGACTATGTTTTTGATAAAAGCTATCAGTTGCTCCCAATAGAAGAGCTTGAACAGTTCATTAAAAAGAAAAGCACCTTCCGAACGTGACCACCGCTGCCGATGCAGAAAGTAACGGTATTGATGTGGCAATTACTCAAAAGGAATTATTACAAAAAATTGAGGAGCTGACACTTTATATAATTGAACAAAATAAAAGAATCAAATCTTTGGAAAATAAAAGAAATGGTTTGTAAGAGTATTAAAACAATCGATTACAGATTCATTCATTTTAAATATTTCAAAGATGAAAAAAATTATCTTTTGTTTACTTCTACTATGGGCATTTATATCAGTAAAATCACTTGGGCAATGTTTACAAAATGGAGATTTTGCAAATACCAATTGTGGAAATAACTTGCTTGTTCAGGGAATAGTCTGCGGATATTTTGCCAACAATTGTGTTCCGAATTGGGTACGTTCACATGGTACACCTTCAATAAATATTATAGCCAATAATCCTATTCTTAATACAATTTATATGTGGTCATCAACCAATAATCAGCAGGGGGCTGTTTGGGGAGAAGGTATTGTTGGTGGTTTTAATTTCATACAAAATGTGCCTTATCAAATTAGCGTTGGTTATACCCTTTCTCAAACCTTGCCTGCCAATGCAACTTTAAATATACGTGCCACAAATGGATTGACTATGACTCCAGGCCTTGCAGCAGATTGTGGTGAGCCAATTCCAAATCCAGCTAACAGCCCTTTTATAGCTTCGGACAACCTGCATACGAATCTAGGATTTCAAAATGATGTTTACAATTTTACAGCAACTAACGGGGCATACAATAAGATCTGGATATATCCAACCACCAATACTACCAACCAGTGCGAACTAGTGATAGACTACGTATTCATATGCCCTGACACATGCGGAGGAACAGTATCCTACAACTTAGGCGAGGCACCAAGTGGTCGGTCAAAGTTCTTCAGGATCAATGCAGGGAGCAGTTCCGGAACCGGTGGCTCCGGGATTGTAACGGTATCACAAACTGTTAATACAGATTTCCTGGCAATAGAAACTATTGACCTGGTTAATGATTTTGATGCGATTGTTACTGGAACAACAGAATTCAATGCAATGATTGTACCGTGTAGTACAGGAACACAATCAAGACCGATAAATCATTATTCACAACCGTACAGTGCTTATACCAATAATCAATTAGGGGGCAACCATAGTCAATGGGAAAGAAAACATAATATTGATTCCACTATGATTTCACAACTACAAAAAAATAACTTTAGCATCTATCCTAATCCTGCCAGCGACATCTTTTATATAAACAATAAAAAAAACATACAGGGGAAACTGGCAATTCAAATAACGGATATCAATGGACAAATTGTACATCACTTGACTAGTAATATAATTAACCCTACACAAAATAGAATTCCGGTTAAAATAGATAATTTAATTGAGGGTATATATTTTGTTGTCGTTAAATCGGATTTGTATTCAGAAACACTTAAGCTAATAATTTCCAGGCATTGACAAATTCATTTCAGCCATATTAAATAAAAATGAATAATTATCGCTATTGCTTTGGCTAGACTGAGCGGTCTAAAATTAAAAAATGAAAAAGATCATTTGCTACATAATACTATATGCTGTTTCTTCTTCAAACCAACTTATTAGTCAATGTCTCCTGAATGGTGATTTTACTACCAATTGCGGAGTTGATTCATTACATGCTGGCTGCAATGACATCAATGATGAGTACTTTACTCAGACCTGTATTCCAAACTGGAGGAGATCCCATGGTTCTCCAAGGCTCATCCCGACAGACCATACGATTTTTATGTTTTCTCAAAATGGAGAATTTACCAATAACCCAGGGCCCGTTTTTCAAAATAACTTTGGTGAAGGTATAGTTGGGAGCTTCACATTTATTGCCGGCACACAGTATATTGTTTCTGTAAGATATTATCTCGATGAAAGTAATGCTATCAATACTGGCAGGCGGAATTTATCAGGTTTTAATATTATGGCTACCAGCGGCATTTCGGCTCCCAATCAAATTATAAACCCAAATGCTTATAATCCATGTGGTGAATTTGTACCTGGAAATGCTGCTGAACGGGTTGCCGCATTCTATATGCCGGCAGGCTTACCTACCTGGCACATAGCGACCTTCTTATTTAAACCTGCTTTAAATAACTCCCAGGTTTGGATATATCCATTCTCTGCCCCTTTTGGTGACTACCAAAAACAAACTAAGTTAACGTTGGATTATATAACTATTTGCCCGGATAATACCAACTGTGGCCTCGATATAGTCTATCAAAACGACATCAACAATGATGGCATAAATAACCCACCAGCACTACCAGCCCCTATAAGCAATGCAGTTTACCATACTATTACTGCGGGCGGCGCTCCATTACCGGATGGTGAACTGGGTTCCGTTACTGTTGAACAATTGCTGACTACCAATTTTTTTGCAACAAATCAGATAGATCTTGTTCCAACTTTTGATGCCACTGTTTCAACAGGTGGAGAGTTTAATGCGCAAATTTTAACATGCAGTGGTGCAACTTCCCGTCCGGCAGCAACAAACAATAACAACATTGATATATTAACAAGAAGCTATTTGCCTCCTGTAAATAAAGGCTCCGAAGCAAAAAATACCATCACTAAACAGATTAGCTCTGCATCAAAAATTACAATCTACCCTAACCCGGCAACTAACGTAATTTATATTACGACCGCCAAAGCAAAGCCTGGCAATATCAATATTCAAATAAGGGATGTAAACGGCCGGCTTGTTTTACAATCATCAGGATTTATAAACAATACTTACCAAACCCAATTTCCTGTAAGAGTTGATGAACTTACCAACGGAATGTATTTTATAACTGTGAAAACAACGGAATATACTTCAACCGAAAAATTAATTATCAGTCAATAAACTGGCTTTGATGAAATTATAAGACCTGGCTTTGTTAAACAAGGACAGGTCTTTTTTAATGCAATTATTCAGCTCTCAGCCACACATCGCCAAAAAATTATCTCCATTAGATAACAGGCTGTATTCTTTAACTATTTTTTGCCGTCCGGCTTTGCCCATTCTTATTCTCAGTTCTGCATCCAGCAGCAATTTTTCTATCGCTGCATACCATTCCTCATCCGAATCGCAAAGAAAGCCATTCACTTCATTATCAATGATCTTTTTATTTACACCTACTGGTGAGGAAACAGAGGGTATTTCAAGCGCCAGGTATTGTATTAACTTGAAGCCACACTTACCTTCACTCCATTCATCTTTTGTAAGTGGCATCAAACCAATCTGGCAGCTGGCAAGTTCTGTTACCTCGTTTTCACTCGACCATTCAACATACTGTACATTTCTTAAATGGAGGCTGGGTTGCTGGTTACAAATTATTTTGATATCAAAATCATATTTTTCCTGTAACCTGCTTAAAACCGGTTGCACTACCTGCAGGTATTTCAGGGTCGAGAAACTCCCCGTCCAGCCAATGGTAACTTTTTCAACATGGTGGTTGGCAAAAATATTATGATGGTTTTCTGTATCTACACAGGTTGGGTTGTAAACAACATTCGCATTGTATTTACGGGCGTAAGTACACAAAAATTCGTTTCCACAACTCACCTTATACGACCAGCTGCAAATCAGGGGTACCTTGTTTACATTTCTTAACCGTTGCGGCAACCTGTTCTTTTCCGATACCTGCTGTATCCAGATGGCCCCGTCAAAATCGTAAATTATCTTTTTCTTTAATAATTTAATCAGTAACCATTCAAATATGGGGGGACCGACAGGGGTAACCCCCAATTGGAGAAAAATGTAGTTGTATTTTTTAACAACAAAAAGAAGCTTAACCCTGGCAAAAAAGCCTTTTAAGACAGACCAGAGCTTTTGCAAAAAAAAGCCGGATCTGAAAATATATGGATAACCCTGTTCATCTATAAAAGGGCTGGTAGTAACATTGAACCCGTTTCTTTTCAACAAATCCTCATACAGCTCAAACCTGAAACGCTGGCCTGGAGACACGTTTGGGGGGTATTGCACTATGAATAAAATTTCTTTTGGCGCTGCTTGCATGATTTGGTTGGCGAAGGTAAATTTATTTCTAAAACCTTTTAAAATGAATTAAAAATGGCTTTTTGATTATATCACTTTATTTTTGTTCAAATTGAACTAGTAAAGGATGGTTTCATATAATCAAGAACCAATAACAAGGATAGCCGGCAGAAACAGGGAAATAGCAGTATTCACAACGGAAGGAACCAATATTGACAAGGAGGTGGTAAAATCATTTGGTGAGGAATGGCTTAAATTTCAGCATTTTTCCGATGAAATGATCAACAGGTGTGGGGAAGAATATTTCGATTTAATTGCTGATGATATTGTTAATAAGAACAGTTATGTACTTGATATCGGGTGCGGTACTGGCAGGTGGACCAAATACCTCACCAGCAGGGCAAATTTTATTGAAGCGGTAGACCCGAGCAACTCCATTTTTGCGGCAGATAACCTGCTGGATAATATCAGCAATGTAAGGCTTTCCAAAGCTGGTATAGAAACCATTCCATTTAACGATGAAACTTTTGATTTTGTTATGAGTGTAGGTGTGTTGCACCATACGCCTGATCCTGAAAAGGCAATGGTGGATTGCGTGAAAAAAGTGAAAAGAGGCGGCTATTTTTATTGTTATTTATATCACAACCTCGAATCAAAAAACTGGTTTTCCAGGGCTTTATTCTGGGCTGGTGAACTGGTAAGAAAAATGGTTTGCCGGTTACCAATGAGTACCAAAGCGTTTGTCTGCGACATACTGGCTGTAATTGTTTACCTGCCCTTTATTTTATGGGTACGCTTACTGATATTGTTAGGCTTTAAAAATACAGCATTAAAAATGCCGCTCGGCGCTTATCATAATAAATCTTTTTTTATTATCAGAAATGACTCTCTAGATAAGTTTGGAACAAAACTGGAACACCGCTACTCCAGGGAGGAGGTCGAAATGATGATGGCGAATGCCGGGCTTAAAGAAATAAAAATAAGCGATGGCATTCCTTATTATCATGCAATCGGTAAAAAACCTTAGTTACTGGCATGCCCTGCTAAATACCGGACTGTGGCCAGCTTTTTATTCGCTCAATTACTTCTTTCACTTTGCTTTTCTGTGCTGTATTCAGTTTTTCATTCCTGGTTGAAGACAGTGTATTGTGCAGGTCGAAAAACGCAAATGTGCGGTATAAGTAAGACTTAAAGTAGGATTTGGTTATCTCCCAGTACAATTCTGGTTTATTTAATAATCCCTGGTTATGTGTACGTAAAATATCCCTGAAAGCACGGGCGCTCGCAGAATAGTTTTTTACATTAACCTTACCTTCCCGGTAAATAAAAAGTGGTTCATGAATCCTTGAGAAGTTGGTGTTCTCAAATGTTCTGCACCACAATTCAAAATCCTGGGAACGGAAATAATTTTCATTGTACCGGTTGTTTTTATACCAACTGGTTTTAGCTATAACCGCTGGATGAAACAAAAGGCCTTTTGTGAGTACTTTTTTCTATCTCTTGTACCAATATCCCATGTTCCCCTTACGCCAATCGGTTCTTCATTTTCGTTGATGATATAAGAAGCGGTATCAATAATATCAATGGATCTATCTGCAAGCAATGCATTCAACTGCTTTTCTATCCGGTCGGGCATCATCATGTCATCAGCATCCATCCGGGCAATATAATCGCCATTGGCCATATCAATTACCTGGTTAAGCCTGTAACTGATACCCCTGTTTACCCCATCGGTTATCAATTTAATCCTGCCATCCATTCTTGTAAACTCCTTTGCTATTTCACAAGACCTGTCATTTGATCCATCGTCTACCAAAATCAGTTCCCAGTTTTGAAATGATTGCAGCATCACAGACTTCAACGAATTGGCCAATGTTCCTTCGCTATTAAAAAAAGGCAACCCAATAGTCAACAAAGGCAAATTGTTCTGATGCATTTATACGCTTTTGATTTATTTAGTATGGGAAAAAACATCCCATAACCGCCTGTTTATTAAAGTATCAAATTGCTGTTGAGGCATGTTTAAGGGAGCAGAAAACCGGTATGCTGTTACCTGGCGATAAAATGTGCTGAACAGTTCTACATCATCCTGGCCAGTTTTTCATCATATTGGATTTTGAAATCTTTGATTGATGATCACGAAACCTGCCCGGGCAAAAGTTAATCAATTGGCCATTTGCAAAGATGTATGGATATTTCGTTCAATACTACAACTAATATGCAATAAATACAACACCTGCCATCCTTTCTTCCTTCAGTTTTTTCATCCGGTTAAAAATAAACAATTAAGCTTTAGTGATGAGTGTTAGCTGTCGGAATTATGAATGATCTCCATGTTCTTAATTTCTTCGATGATAATTTTGACCGTGTTTACCTGGCTTATGCTTAATTTAATATTTCTTTTAGAAGATAATTTATGCTGCATATTAAAGACTGCAAATATGCGGTATAGTGATGACTTTAAATGAGATTTCACCAGCTCACTCACCAGTTCAGTTTTTGATAATACTGCCGAACCATGCTTACGGAGCAGCATCCGGTGAGACCGGTTACTGGTCGTATAGGCTTTAATATTCACCTTGCCTTCCCGGTAGAGAAAAAGAGGTTCGTACACCCGGGCAAATACCGTATTGTCAAACGTGCGGCACCACAGCTCAAAATCTTCCGATCTTATAAAATCTTTATCGTACTTGTTTTTTTTATACAACGCTGTTTTTGCAACAACGGTGGGATGAAACAACAATACATTTTTAAATGCCTTTCGCTTATCCCAGGTACTCAAATCATCAATCCCCCTCATACCGGTAGGTTCATCATTTTCGTCAATGGTGTATACTGCTGTATCAATTACATCGATGCTGTTATTTTTTTCCAGTGCCTCCATTTGCTTTTCCAGCTTGTTTGGCATCATCATATCGTCAGAGTCCATCCGGGCAATGTATTCGCCGATGGCTAAGTCAATAATCTGATTTAACCTGTACACCAACCCCCTGTTCACCCCATCGCTGATCAGTTTTATTCTGTGATCTGTTTTGGCAAATTCATTGGCGATATCAAATGACCGGTCGGTTGAACCATCATCAATCAAGATCAATTCCCAGTTTTTATACGATTGTACCAAAACAGACCTTATAGCATTCGCCAGTGTTTTTTGATTGTTATAAAAAGGCAAGCCTATCGTAAGCATTAATGTGGGCATTTCAGGTAACTCAACATATCAAATGCAATATTCAACATTTCTTCAAAACTTATCAAATACTTTCATTGTTAATTTTTATCCAGTTGGGCGGCAGCCTGTCTTCAGCTTTTGCTAAAAGGTTGAGATGCCAGGTATCCGGCGTAATCACTATTTTTACCGGGTTGTTGTTTAACCAGGCAGCCCACCAGCTAAAAGTGCTGTTGGCGATAATATTGTGCTGGCAAATACTCATACAATACAGATCATTGGCATCCACCCCGGTAGTAATAAATGTATGTGCTTCATTTAATACCAGGTGCTGTTTACACCATTCAATATCATCAGAAAAAATAAATATTTTAATGTCACGTTGTTCCAGTTTTTTAAGTTCGTTGATTGCAGTATAGTAAAATGCTTCTGTACAAACAGCGTGTGATTGTTTAGCATTGTTTTGTGCTATATAATCACCCCTGCGTACATGAAGGCCTACTGAAACACTGTTTCTTATGTTTGTAATCGTATCCTTTAAAGTGGCTTCATGGGTTAAATAACCAAGGTCAAATTGCTTCTTAATTAAACTTTCCTGATCAGCAAAGTATTTATATGATTGCCAGTAACCGTCCAAATAAATATATTCTCCTTTAAAACCAAGCGGCGAATAACGGGTCGACTTTTCAAGCAGGTAATGGTTGTTTATCCAGCTCAGTTTTTTAATCAACCGCTTATAAACCCTTGAAAAAAAAGAATTGCCGGTAATGATGCCCATTTTCCGCAATGTTTGCAGATCGCAAAAGCCTTCATCAATATTTTTAAAAATATGGAGTGCCCATTGCCGGGGTGTTTCAGAAGGAGGCTGATTGGTAAATGAGCTGATATCAAGCAACAACTCGGCACCTGTGGTAACAGCAAGGCTTTTTCCTGCCGCATACTGGAACATTTGATTACCAAGGCCGCCAAATATTTTTACAATAACTACAGGCTTTTTCTTTGTCAATGCTGTTTAAATTTATTTTTTTCTCCACCTAACAATTTCAGCAGGGTTTCCAAAAACAATTGCATAGGCAGGAACTGTTTTGGTAACAATGCTGTTGGCTCCTACAATGGCACCTCTACCTATTTCCACACCATCTAAAATGGTGGTATTGGCACCAATCCATACATCATCACCAATAATGATCCCATTTGAAGTGCTGCCCTGCTGCATGATATACTTTTCCGTATCCCCGTAATTGTGATTACCACCGGTTAACATACAATTTGGGGCGACCATTACATAATTCCCGATCTTGACTTTGCCATAAATAGCAGTACCGGGGTTAATCTGGGTGTGGTGACCGATCTCCAGGTCAGATGGCCACAATACTACAAATGGATTGATCTCTGTTTTGTTACCAATGGAAATCCTGGAATGATTTCTAATGGAGCTTCTAAATGATATTAAAGCAAGCGGGCTGATTTTCCTGTAGACGAGTTTTCTTGGAAGATAAAAAACCACAGTTACCAACAACCGCATAAAAACGGAGATCGCTTCAAAAGGCCTTTCAATTACTTTATTAATTAGTGTGCTCATTGGCATAGAAAAATAAATTTACCCGAATTCATGCTGTTATTTCACCAAAAACCTGATTAAAGATCCATAGGCTGCTCTTTTTCCCCGGTTAAAAATAAAAAAAGTGAACTTAAAGACTGCAAAAAATAATTCGACCAGTTTATACACTGCAACAGTAGCCTGGTTATGATGCTTTCTAAAATAATAAATGTAACTGGAAACTTCCATAATCAATTTATTTGCTGTAGTAGAAGATTTGCCCTGGTAGTGAATGATTTTTGCTGCAGGAACCGAAACAATTTTAAACCCTGCCTTCCTTACTCTAAAATTCAATTCGCCATCTTCTACATACATAAAAAAATATGGGTCAAAGCCACCTAACTCATCAAAGAGCTTTTTACGGATAAACAAATCGGCACCAATGATAATCGACACTTCTTTGCTTTCGTCCAGCAAATTAAAAGTATCGGTTTTATTGAATGCTTTCAGAAGCCTGCTTCTGTAAAGAAAGATATTGAGCAAGGTTGGATAATAGGATGCATAAGAATGATTGGGTTGCAGCTCTTTTGTAAAAAGGTTTCCTCCGCAAATCCCGATTCTGTTGTCCTTATCCTGCTGCATACATTTCGCCAGGTAACCGATGGCATTGTTGAGTAAAAGCGTATCCGAATTCAGCAAAAACAAATAGGTTCCTTTTGCTGAAGTGGCACCCAGGTTATTGGCTTTACCAAATCCAATATTTTCATGGCTTTCAATAACCGTTACCCCCGGAAACATTTTTTTGATGGTCGGCACAGATCCATCGGACGAAGCATTGTCCACTACAATTATTTCAATATTAATATCCTTTGTTTTTTCAAGTACCGATTTGATACAGTCGCTTGTTAACTGGCAGGTATTAAAATTGACAATAATTACTGAAACATCAATAGTAAGATTAGGCTGCATTTATCTATGAGGATATTATTTTGTTGTAATAAAGATTGAGGGCCAGGTATAAAAAGGCAATGATGAATACGATTATCAAACCTGTTACCTTAGGATGTATCAACGTAATAAAGCATGGCAGCAGTACAATATCCACAATAGAAAACAAATCACTTATTCTTCCTGCAAATGTAGGATTGGATGCCAGCAATACAAAAGTAACAGTAGCCAGTATATATATCTTCAAAAACAGTACTGCATACTTATTCTTTTCCCTGATTACGTTTATTTTATACAGAAAGAAAAAACTGATGAGGCACCGCATGATCTGCCATGCATTAAAAATATTAAGCGCCCTGCCATTCTCGCCTTCGTACCGGATGAGTTTGCCAGCCAGGTCGCCTTGTGGCAAAAAACTCAGGATGTCTGTCAAAAATACGCCCGAAAAAAAATATGCTGCATATGATGCAAAGATGAGACCGGCATAAAAAGTAACATTGATTTTATCTGGTTTAAGAAACCACATAAAAAAAACTACAATTGCAGAATAATGAAAAAGAAGGGCAAGGGAAGCAAAAAGTAAAAACTTTAACCCCTTTCTTTCATACAGGGGTTGTATGGACAGCAATACAAATCCAAGTGCCACACCTGCTCTTATCTGGGTCATTTCATGTAATGTAAATGAATAAGAAAAATACAAGAGCAGGGAGGCGAAGACAGAGTTCGTTAATTTTCTGATTGCAATCAACTTGGTGGCAATACCAATAGCTGCATATATGGCAAACAGGAAAACAGGATTCGCAAATAAAAACCTATGAACAAAATCAGATATCCAGATAAATGTGGGTTCAACAAACGCCTTGCCAACAATAAGATTGCTATTGAATAACCGCATGTAATTAGGGTAGTCCCTGTCAACAGTTGGTGCCCTGAACGCAGCAACGCAGAATAAAAAAACACCTGTAACTGCATAGATGACATTCCTGTACCGTGTGTGTACTATATCCAATACCGACAGCATTGACAACACAAAAAATATAACAGTTAAAAAGATCATGCTAACTTCAATTTTTCACAGGTATATTTGATGATAAATGATATGACAGTTCAGGATTTATTTCTGAATGATTTTAATTTTCCAGCAACTCCATATCTAAAGGTTTGTAAAAATCCTCAATATTGTCTGCAATGCTTTTCATATCAAACTGGTCAATTGAGAAACCCTTCATGGCATTTATTATATCCTCACTAAAACGATATTTAATTACTTCGGCGGGATTACCTCCTGCAATTGCATAAGGAGGAATATCCTTAACAACAACAGAACCGGCTGCAATGATGGCACCTTTTCCAATGGTTACACCAGATAAAACAATCGCCCCAAAGCCAAGCCAAACTTCATCTTCAATTATAACCGGCCCTTTGCTTGTAGCATCCCTTTCCGGAGAAGACCCAATAAGAGTTGAATACAGTGGAAAAGCGGTGACCGTATTAACCTGGTGATTACCCCCCAATATAAAAACAACCTTTTGTGCAATAGATACAAAATCACCAATCACTAATTTTTCCTTACTAGTATCAAACGTTTTTACATTCAATTCGCCATACGACATTTTTCCAACACTTACAACCTGTAAGGGAAAGATGGAAGCTGGAATTGTTTTGTTGTGCTTATTCCTTTTTGCCCAGCCTCTTCTTAAATTAATTAACCTGAAAGTATTGACAATAAAACCGATCATTACTATTGATATTTACTACTTTTTAGAATCTTAAAAAATCTTTACTGGCTATTTTTAAATCCTTCACCACTTCCAAAGGCCATTTCCATGCCTGGTAAGCAAAATCAACCAGTAATGGTATTAGCAACATCCCTATAACTCCAATATGAAAAAAGTGAAACGCAATTAACAGCCCGGCTATAATGCCTGCGCCTGCAAATAAGGATGCCCTGAAAAAAGGAACAATGTTTTTAGTAGATAATATATTACTGGCTATGATTAAATTGGTTTGCTCCAATGATAAAAATAATGCCAGCAGCATTAACAATGGAGGCAGCAGCGTAGTTTGACTTCCAATAATTGTGAGTGCCCAGTTACCCAGCAGCAGCAGGCACAGCCCCCCGGCCACGTATGTAATGATGAGAACGTACTGCCCCTTTACATATATTTTCTTAATGCTATCTGCGTTACTGATCACCCTCATTTGTACAATTTTAGCCTGGTAAGTAGTAGTGTAAATACCCGCTAAGCCGGCAATGATACTTATAATTTGCATGGTTATACCATAAGAGGCAATTTCATCCAGCGTTAAATACAAAGAACCAATTACCATTGCCGAACGCTGAACCAGCATTCCACCAAGGGAAGTTAATCCAATTTTAACAGCATTGGGATAAATAGCCTTTAGAATTTCGGTTTTTGAACTGGTGATTGCTTTGTTGATTAAAATTTTAATTTCCGGAGTAAAAAATAACCGGTGAGATAGCCATCTTACAATAATAACCGAAGATGCCTGTGCTGCCACAATAGCGATTAACCCATTTCCTGCCATAATAAGTATAGCGGCAATTACCAGGTACACCAACTGGCTGATGATAACGATCTGCTTCGATTTTTTTACCAGGCCTTTACCCTGCAGCAGTGAATCATAATAAACCGTAGAAAGATTGAACGAGTTAATGGTGCATAATAATGCCCAGGCGATATATACCTCGGTATGGCTTCCATGATAATTCTTTAGCAGTGTATAAATATAATAGGTACCTAAAGTAGACAACAGTAAAAAAAAAACAGTTGCTGTTCGGATATAAAACCACCGCATTGCATGTATCACTCCATTCAACAATCCATAATCAATGGCAAAAGTTTTTTGATGATCAATCGGGGAAAACCCTTCCACTTCCAGTTTTTTAATGCCACTGAATATATAGGTAATATTCCTGGTAAAGGCTGGGTTAAACCCAAAATCGAAAACACTGTTGAGTGCATTTATAGTTACAAAAACAGACCATATCCCAACAGTTTCGGAAGGCATGAGCCTTAAAATAAAAGGTAACAGCAGAGAGGATGCAGCAATTTTTAAAAATGTTGCTGCGTAATTCCAAATAACATCTGTTTTATTGATCTGCATAATTTCACTCCATTGATATGTATCATATCATTTATTAAATGCCAATTGAAAAGTATACAGGTAAACCGGCCCTGAATTTACCGGGCTGCTATTTTGTATTCCCGGATATTTTTCTTGCAAAAACATGGAGCCCGAAATTCAAAAACTCCTTTGATCCTTTATCTATTTTCGACAGCTTACTTAACATCGAAACCGATTTCATGATGGCCATCTTATCAAAGATGGATATTTTTTTACCTGCATATTTTTCGGCGCAAAACGGTACCCTCAGTAATTCCTGGGCAACATATTCAAAGAAGTTTCCGTTTTCATCAATCTCCATAATTTCGAACCCGTTTTCAGACAGGTGCTTTTCGTAAAAATAACGGTTAAACCCTGTGTAAAAATGGTAAGGTGCAAAATGAGTTGAACTGCAAAACGGCGCAGTAATTACCAGGTAGCCGCCGGGGCGGAGTAACCTTGAAAATTCTTTTATGGCAGAGATAGGGTCTGGTATATGTTCAAACACCTCCACACACATTATGGCATCAAACGAAGCGTCTGTTTCAGGGATAGAAGTAATATCACTAACAATATCCAGTTTTGAATTGTCCCATTTTTTTGTTTGCAGCCCTTTGCTGTCTCCCACCCCATCGTACTTTCCAAAATCCTGTGAAACATAGTTTAAATGACTGCAATATTTTTTCTGATCCAGCTCGCCGGCGCCTGCATCTAAAATACGGCTTCCGGCCGGTATCTTTTTCAGGGCAGTTTCCAGCCATTCCAAACGGGTTGCCTCATTCCGGGTGCCGGCAAAGGATTTTTTTTTTAAATAATTCTTGACTAATCTGTTTATCATGTATAATAGTGGTATTTATAGTTTGAACTTTTTTGCTGCCTTTGTTACTGGCTCTGGTTGCCTAAATTTTCCAGTTTGAAAAATCAGGAAAGATGTTTTTTGACAAATCTTTTTATTAATAAAACGAGGATGGTAATAAATGATGCGATAAAGCCAACTATCACTATGCCTTTCAATTTGCCCAGTTTTTCCTTTTTCAATGGCAAAACCGGGTAATCAATAACCTGTATCAACGGCGTCTCTCTTCTTAAAGTAACTTTGGCCAATTCTGTTTGTTTTACCAATTCTACCAACATGGTGGCATTGGCCTGTACATCCACCTGCTTCTGTGAGGAAGGTACTCTGCGAACATTTAATGCCGGGTTCAGGTTAAATGTATTATCATTTGAAACCGCAACACCCATAATTGAGCTATTCAACTCTCCACGGATCGAGTCTGTTTGCTTTTCTAATATTTCCAGGTTGGTCTTAGCTTTTTGGTTCCTGGTTGAAATATAAAATTCGGATACTTCTTTTGCCAGTGCTTCCGTAAAGTATTTTGCAAAACTCTCATTGCCCGATTTCATCTCAATTGCGATGATTTCAACATCCTTATTTTTCTGTGACACATTCAGGCAATTTGTGGACAGGTTTGTAAATATCTTACCCAGTATGCTATCCTGCTCACGGGAAAACTTACCCCTGTTGCTGTTTGGTAAAAACAGCATGCCGTTGCCAGTTCCTTTTTTAACCCATTGCTCCCTCCATCCAAAATCACGAATATACATTTCTGCAAATGATACCGTTTCCCCATTAATTGTTATTGGTGATAGCAGTGCCTTTTCCACCATTGTTCTTGATTTGAATAATTCTATCAGGTTAGAACCAACAAATGCACCTCCCCCATGCACTCCCAGATCAAACCCCAACTGACTCGCTAGTCCCAACGCTCCACTCATTCCGCCACCTTCTTCATCTTCCAGCGCAAAAGTTAAACTTGCAGTGTAGGTGGGCTTACTCAGGAAAGCCAGCCCCAGCCCCAAAAGCCCTCCAAGCATTCCGGTGAGTATGATAATTTTCCAACGGGAAATTAAGTATGACCCGGATTCTTTTAGCTTAATAAACAATTCAATTAAGCTAATTTCCTTGCCATTTTTTTGTTCGCTCATTTATTTACCTATTTCAAATAATATTCAATAAATATCAGGTTGATTAATTTTTTATGTTGGTTACAGATCAATAAAATTTCTGAACAAATTATCTTCTGATGATTGCAATTACCACTCCTGCCATACCTACCAACACGCTTGCAAAACTCGTAATCTCGCCTGCAGTCACCTTATTGGTTAAAGGTTTTTCGGGAATTACAATTTGTGAACCGGCAGTTACTTTAGGAAAAAACCTGAAAAATAAAAAGTTACTTGTAACGGCTGCCTTGCCATTGGGATAAATAATATACGCTTTCTTTTTCCACGCTTTGCTATCTGCACCACCTACTGCATTTACATAGTAATTAAGGCCTTTCCCTTTTACAAATGGGATTTCTGATGTTAACAGTACATTGCCTGTTACCTTTACATTTTCATTACGGGTGGCCACTTCAATGGCATCCCCGGCAAGCAGTGTAATATTGGAATAATTGTTAGGGTCTTCTGAAATTTTATTCCATTCTATTGGTATTACCGCATACTTTACTTCCTCTTTCAGCTTCTTTGTTAATTTGGTTTCGGTACTGTCATTCTTATCCAGGTTTAAGTTGACTTCCGAAATTGCTTCAATCTGGCTGGCCTGGATAGGGCGCCTGATCTTTACCCCCATTACATCTGCCTCAGCAGTTAAACCGCCTGCCCTTTTGATCAAATCATATACCTTTTCATTTTTGTTGGAAAGCACATATTCACCGGCATAAGGAACAGCACCACCAATGGTTATCAATTGTGGTTTTTCATATACTGCCATTTTACGGATGTTGATTACATCGAAGGGCTGTAATAAAAAAGTTTTTGTCTGCTCATTATTGGAAGCGTCGATTGCCACATTAAACAGTTGTGCCTTGGTACTGTCGCTGGTACTAATATCTTCTGCTTTTACCATCCGGGCAATTTCCACTTTATTGGATGCTGAGTTTAACAGGCCACCAGCCTGAATCAACAGGTCATTCAATGTTAGATTTTCATGAAATTCATATTCACCCGGGCGCCTGATCTCCCCATTGATCGTTAACATATATTTTTCCCTGAACTCCAGGATGGAATACACTTTTACCTGGTCTTCCTTTTTTAGCAGCACATTTGATTCAACATCACCTGCTAAAACTTTTTCAATATCTACATTTAGTATTTCGGTTGTCAGGTCCGTCTTTAGCCTGGTGATGATGGCACGCTTTGTATAGGCGTCTTCCCTTAGCCCTTCTGCTTTTGCAAGCAGGTCCTTCATTCGCATCCCTTCATAAAAAGAGTAGGAGTTGGGCCTGAATACAGCGCCCTGAATCTGTATCCGGTTTTGAAACCGGCTTAAAATTTTTGAGATGGTGATAACATCCCCTGGCAACGGCTGGTAGATTTTAAACTCTTCGTTCTTAAGGTCCTTCACTTTATATTCACGATCGGTTTTTTGAACCACATTTACAGAGGCGGTGAAGGCAACATCACTGAACCCGGAGGCATAGGCTAATATGTCTGCAAAGGTTTCACCCGGCTTTACTTCAAAAATGCCGGGGCGTTTTACTTCACCATCCAAAGTAATGCGGCTGTTATATACCGGTATCCTGATCACATCATTGTCCTTCAGCCCTACATTTTCTGACTGGTCGCCATTTACCAGGAATTTATAGATATCAATTTTTGTGACCAGTTTATTATTGCGGACCAGTTCTATATTCCTGTAAGTGCCATAAGTTGCCGGCCCACCAGCCAGGTACAATGCATTGAATACAGTAGACAATGAAGAAATAGAATAATTACCGGGTTGTTTACCTCCTATAATGGTTACTTTGATGGTTCTTATCTTGTTTAAACTAATGCTTAGTTTAGATTGGCCTGATCTTAATGAGGTATAGGTTTTGGCAAAGCTGTTCTTTATTTTCTGAGTGGCCGCTTCAATGGTCATCCCGGCAACCGGCACCTGCCCTACATGTATGATATTGATCCTTCCTTCTTCTGTTACAGGTATAGCAGCATTAAATTCCTGCACGCCGTAAAGGGTTACCTGCAGTTCGTCTCCGGGGCCCAGTACATAATTAAGTGGAGTGGCCAATTTTAGGTTGGGTTCAAAATTCAAATTGGGATTGTCAAAAAGCTCTGACCCAAATATCCGGGAGTTAACAGAATCTCTTACCTTATTGTTCTTAATTGGTTCCTGGGTTCTCCTAGTAGCCTGTGAATTTTGATTGGCGATGTTTTCTATTGATGTAGTTGATATTAACCGTTCTTTTAATTTGGCATATTCTCCCGATGACATGCCTTTTGCCTTCAACATAGGCTCAACCTGTTCAATCGTAAGGTTACTGGATTCCAGTTGGGTTTTAACCTGGGATATTTCTGTTTCAGATAACGTTTCAATCCTGATGGAACTTAGATCTTTGGATTTAAACAGATCCTGCTGGGCTTTCAGGGAAAATGAGTGAAAAAAAATAAAGTATAATAGAACAACATTGATTAGTTTCCTCATGACCAGTTATTATAAATTTATTTTTAAAATAATTATTGTTAGCTGAATGCGCTTTATATTTTACAAAAAAAGGCATCTGCAATCAGGTAAAGTTATCAAATATTATCCCTTCAATTTTTAATGACCAGGGTTGTTAGCTGTTGATTTAAGCAGCTTTATCTACTATAAGACTCCCGCTTTATTGATTTTGTGCAAAATACGGAAAAATAATCAAAGAGGGGTAAACCCCAGCCGGCAAAGACAGGGCCTTAAGGCAAAATAATTTCCATTCAAAATGCTTTCTTTGGTAGCTTCGCAAGCATACAATTTGAACCAGCTATGTTTTCAACCGCCCATAATAACAAGCATGACTTTCAGTTGATAGAGATCCGGGATCATTCCGGCAAAACATATGCAGAAATAATCCCTTCCTGCGGCGGAATACTGCACTCTTTTAATGTATGGTACAACAACGGCTTCCTGAATGTGGTTGATGGCTACAACAACAAAACAGATTTTAAAGAAAATGTAACTGCCAAAGGTTTTAAAGGCTGCAAACTCTCCCCCTTTGCCTGCAGGATCAGACACTCCACCTATCCTTTTGAAGGAAAAACCTATACCGCAGATAAATTCATCCTGAACGGCCATGCCATTCACGGGCTGATCTACGATGCACCCTTCACCGTAATTCAACAACAGGCAGATGAAAATTCAGCAACGGTGGTACTGAAATATGAATACCGGGCAACAGAAAAAGGCTACCCTTTCAATTATGATTGTATCATCAGTTACCAGCTAAAACCCAACAATGAGTTGGTAATAACAACGGAGATCATTAACAGGGATGAGGGTAATATTCCCATACAGGATGGCTGGCATCCCTATTTTACCCTGGGCAAATCCATCAATGAACTGGAGCTAACGTTGCGTAGCAGCCAGCAGATTGTTTTTGATAAAGAGTTGATCCCGACAGGCGAATTAAAAGCCTGGGATGAATTTTATAATGGCAAATTATTAGGAACTACTTTTTTTGATGATTGTTTTTTGCTGGATCTTTCGGCTGATCAGCCGCTGTGTGTATTGAAAGATGTGGAGCATCAACTGCAGGTGGAGATAAGGCCGGCAAAAAGCTATCCTTACCTGCAGTTGTACACGCCGCCACACCGCAACAGTATTGCCATAGAAAACCTGAGTGCGCCACCGGATACTTTTAACAACGGTATCAACCTCAGTATCCTTGCCCCGGGGGAAAGCAGCACATTTGAAACTTCCTACATCATTACGCTATTAAAATAAACCAATGAACCCTATCGCCGCAAACGTAGCAACTGCATTCACCGCAGCATACCAGCATACACCTCAATTATATTTTTCACCCGGCCGTATCAACCTTATTGGCGAACATGTAGATTATAATGATGGATTTGTGCTGCCTGCTGCCATCAACAAAGGTGTTTACTATGCAGTGGCAGCCAATACCAGTGGGTTGATCAATATCAGCGCCCTTGATTATAATGAGCAGATCAGCATCCCATTCAGTGATATCAACAAAACAAGCGGCTGGAGAAATTATGTACTGAGCGTGGTAAATGAATTTTTATTGCTGCATAAAAATATCGGCGGGTTTGATTGCATTTTCAGTGGTGATATTCCCATTGGCTCCGGCATGAGCTCTTCTGCAGCGGTGGAAGGCGGCCTTGCATTTGCATTGAATGAAATTTTCAATGCCGGTTTGAGCAGGAAAGAACTGGCCCTGCTTTGCCAGCGTGCCGAGCACAATTTTCCCAATATGAAATGCGGTATCATGGACCAGTATGCCAACCTGCAGGGAAAAAAAGACAATGTGATCTTGCTGGATTGTAAAACAATCGAACATCAATACTACCCGTTATTGCTGGGTGAATACATTATTGTACTGATCAATTCCAACGTACATCATGAACTGGTAACAGGCGAATACAACCTCCGCAGGAAATGGAGCGGGGACGGGTTGAATATTCTAAAGAACAATGCAGGTGTTCAATCATTCCGGGATAAGGATATTGCCGGCAAACTGGAAACCTGCAAAGCCAGCATGAGCAGCGAGGAATATAACTGTTGCAAATATGTGATTGAAGAAATTGCCCGTACTCAACTGGCGGTGGAACTGCTTGCGCAAAATAATTTACGGGCCTTTGGCCAGCTGATGAATGCTACGCACCTGGGCCTTAGCAAACTGTACACCGTAAGTTGTAAGGAACTTGATTTTTTAGCTGACTATGCTGCTACCCACGAAGCGGTACTGGGTTCAAGGATGATGGGTGGCGGCTTTGGCGGCTGTACCATTAACATCGTAAGAAAAGACAGCACTGCTCAGTTCATTGAAGCGATCTCAGCTGCTTATCTACAACAGTTCAACATAAAAGCGGAAGCTTATATTGTGGAAACCAGCAATGGCGTTGAAAAAATAGCGCCATAAAACTATACCTTCTCACTCAGCTCCAGCCAGCGCATTTCTTTTGTATCGATCAGTTCTATCAGTTCACCGATCCTTGCAGCGGCTTTCTGCAATTCATCAAATCCCAGTTTGCCGGCAGCCATTTTTGCTTCCACTTCTTGCTTTTCTTTCTGCAAGGCAGGTATCTCTTTTTCCAGTGATTCAAATTCAAATTTCTCTTTAAAAGAAAGTTTTTGACTGTTATTGCTATTGGTTGATTGCGGTTTGGTTTGTTTTATTTCGGGTTCTTCATTTTGTTTGATGAAGGAACCGGTGAGTGTGTTATTCTTTTGTTTTTCCCTGTATTGTGTGTAGTTGCCCGGGAAGTCCCTGATCATGCCATCGCCTTCAAAAGCGAATAAGTGATCTACCAGCCGGTCCATAAAATAACGGTCGTGACTAACGATTAAAATACAACCCGGAAAGTCGAGTAAGAACTCTTCGAGCGTTCTCAACGTTTGCAGGTCCAGGTCGTTGGTAGGCTCATCCAGTATTAAAAAATTGGGGTTGAGAAATAACACACTCAGCAAATGCAGCCTTCTTTTTTCGCCACCACTTAATTTGCTCAAGGGTGTGTATTGCTGCTCTGCACTAAAACCAAACTTCTCCATAAACTGGCTGGCGCTGATCTTGCTGCCGTCTGCCAACGGAAAAAATTCAGCAAAATCTTTTACATATTCAATCGCTCTCTTATCTTCTTTGTATTGCAGGCCTTCCTGGTTAAAATTGCCAAACACCACTGTTTCTCCGTGATTGATCTTACCACTGTCTGGCAGCTCCTGCTGCAATGCGATCTTTAAAAAAGTGGATTTACCGGCGCCGTTCTTTCCAACAATCCCAATGCGTTCTCCTCTTTTAAAAGTATAATCAAATCCTTTGATCAGTACTTTATCTCCATAAGCCTTGTTCACTTTTTTCATCTCCAGCACTTTGCCTCCCAGCCTGGTCATCTTCACCTGCAGGCTTACTTCCAGTTCTTCTTTTTTCTGACTCACCCTTTCTTCCACCACGGCAAACGCATCCTGTCTTGATTTTGATTTGGTGGTACGTGCCTTCGGTTGTTTCCGCATCCACTCCAGTTCTTTACGGAAAATATTTTTATCTTTCTGCAGTTCGCTGGCCTGCATTTCCTGCCGCAAACTTTTTTGTTCTAAAAAATAATCATAGTCGCCACGGTACTCAAACACTTTTCCTTCATCTATTTCAATGATCTCGTTGCACACTGCATCTAAAAAATAACGGTCGTGCGTTACCAGCAGCAAGGTGATCTTTTGTGCACTTAAAAAATCTTCCAGCCACTCGATCATGCTTACATCAAGGTGGTTGGTAGGTTCATCGAGTATCAGCAGGCATTTGCCTTCATGTATCTGTGCTTCAATCAGTGATTGCGCCAGAGCCACTCTTTTGCGCTGGCCACCACTTAAATTTTTCACCGGTTCATTCAAATGATGCAGGTTGAGTTTGCCCAGTATCTGCTGCAGGTCATTCTCAAAATTCCAGGCATTGAATTCATCCAGCCTGCCCATTAATTCGGTGAGGTGGTCGATATCATCCGTTTCTGCTTCCAAAAACATTTCATATTCCTTTACAGCTTTTACCAATGGATTGTCTAAACGGAGCACATTGTCCCAGATGCTTTTCTCTTCATCAAAAGGCGTTTCCTGCTGCAGCATGATAACCTTTACATCCTTGTGTATCCATACGGTGCCGCTGTCTGCCGTATCAAGCCCTGCAATAATTTTAAGTAAGGTTGATTTGCCGCTGCCATTCCTTGCCACCAGGGCGATCTTGTCCCCTTCTTCTATATAAAAGCTGATGTTATTAAAGAGTATTCTTATTCCGAAAGATTTACTGATATTTTCTATTGAACCGTAATGCATAGCCGCAAAGGTAACGGACTTGAGATAAGCAGGCGAAACAGATGATTATTATCAATTAAAAGCCCGTACCGCCGGTGAATTAATGCGGCGCACTTAACACATTAATATTGTAACCTGGGTTTACAATTAAGCTGGCTCCGGGCTGTACGGTTACACTATTAACCGTAACATTTGAGTTAACCACTACAGCAGCTCCGGCGTTGATGATTACACTGGATGTACTGCCTGGCAAAGTATTGCACAACCAGTTGAGTGGGTTTTCCCATTGCGTACTTACCGATCCGGTCCAGATCAATTCCGAAGCATTGGCCGGCCTTTTTAAAATATTAAGGGTATCGGTTCCGTATACCTCCGTTAAAGGATTATTGATATTTTTATACACTGATTTTACAATATAAGAACCAGCAGAATCTATACAAACATTATTGAATGTTGCATTGTAGTTGCCATTGCCTGCATCCAGTATACTGCCAGTGGAAACCAGTTGTCCGCCTGCATCATACAATTCAACCCTTTTAAACAATGTTGCACCCTCTGCTGGTGTAAAGCGCCATGCTTCATTCATATCAACAGTACCCCATGGAGCATCCGATGCTGCCCTGCCCGGAGCCATGATCCCATTTGCCCGGTCGTAATCCTGCATACCAATCATTGACCTGCCTTCATTCCAGCCTGTACAGCTTTGATTGCTGTTGATAAAAACTTCCACTATCCCGGTTCCTTCATACAACACCAACTGGCTGGTGTTTTCAATCAGGTTATTGCAGGAAGTTAAAAACAATGGTATCTTATAATAGCTCAGTACCCACCTGCGGTGTGGTGCCGTACCGATCAGCTCATACTTTACCTGCTTACCGGGAGATGTGGATGCAAAAATATCAATATCATGGTAGGGCACCATTATCAGTGCTTTGTCGTACAAGACATTCGGTAAATCCGCAGGTATCGCTCCACCTGTAGCATAGGTAACAAGGCCAAACCCACTGCTGAACATCCCATAATGACTAAAGGCACTCGCTTTAGTTTCATCAAAACTTATGTAGCCATTGGTGCTTATCACTACAGAATTATACCCTGCTCCATAAAAAGGAAAATTGAATGGCAGGTTGATCACGGAAGAATATATATCATCGTTTGAAGCACCCAATGCTGTACCCGGTGCAGCCGGTGATACATATTGCCTGAAACATCCTTCGGGAGCGCTGATCCTGTTTACTGTATAGGTGCCTGTTAAAGCCCTGATATTGGGAATTTTTGTGCTAAGTGTAACACAGGTTTGGCCGCAGCCAACTACCGTGTCTGTTTTTATACAACTAAATGAAAAAGCGGATGCAGGAATTTGAGCATTGGCCACTGAACAGGAAAGCAACCCAAAGATTAGTAAAATGCTTTTTAAGTGAATGGTTGTTTGCATTTTAAGGGAGTTTTTATCAAAGCTACGTTACAAAAATGAACCGCTTATATTTAGATTTATATTCACCATACAAACAATTCAACAAAAAAGCTGCCCTATGAAGAGGCAGCCTTTGGTATTCATCAAAACGTAAAGAACTATTGATACACCCTTATATAATCCACTTCCATAGAGGCGCTGTTAAAGGCGGGGTCAATGGCACCTCCAAATCCGCCGCCCATGGCCACATTTAAAATGAAAAAGAAATTGTGATTAAAAGGAATGGCAGTGGTATTGGCAACGGTATGCACCAGCAGGCCATCAACAGATATTTTAATAACCGATGCAGACCATTCAAGTGAATACACATGAAACTCGGTGGTAGCATTGGTAATTACCCTGTTGGCACCATCAGCACTGCCGCCCGACCTTCCGGGATAATGCAGGGTTCCATAGATCTTGTTAGGGTCGTTACCCAAATGCTCCATAATATCGATCTCGCCGCAAGCAGGCCAGCCAACAGTTCCTATATCGCTACCCAGCATCCAGATAGCAGGCCAGGTGCCACCGCCTGCAGGCAATTTTGCCCTGGCTTCAACCTTACCATATTTAAAAGCATACTTATCTTTTGAAATTAACCTGGCGGAAGTATAATTGCTGCCACTGTAAGCTTCCTTGGTTGCAGTAATCTTTAATGATCCATTTATTACAACTGCATTTTCTGCACGGCTGGTGTAATACTGCGATTCATTATTGCCCCATCCGCCGGCACCCAGATCGTATCCCCATTTGCTGGGATCAGGCAAACCATCGGTATTAAACTCATCTGACCATACCAGCACCGGTGCGGTTACGGTAACATTTACTGTTACGGTAATGGTTTTGCTCGTGGTTAACCCAGCGCTGCTTTTAGCTGTAACTTTTACTGTATAGGTATTATTCCCGGCCAATGTGTACCTGTATTCAGTAATGCCGGTTGGCGCCGAAGCAATGGCTCCATTTCCAAATTCATAATCATAAGTAACAGCATTGGTGGCGGTGGCGGTGAAATTTACTTTACCGGTACCATCACTGCTTACCACTGCGTTTACCACAAGATTGGAAGGAGCGGTGCCTGTTGGTGTACTGCTTTCTTTTTTGCAGCTGGATGCAGAAAAGAAACAAAACAGGAATACGATGGAAACTAAATTTTTTACAGGTTTCATATACTTACGGTTTAACTTTTAGTTTTTGATACCATGCATTACCATCAATACCAATGTTACGAATTGTCATATTGGTAGCTGATAAGGATATGATCTCATAAGTGGTTCCACCGGTTCCAAAAATGATCAACCCGTTACCTGGAACGGTAAATTGAATCCGGGTGGAATTTGACGGTGTAGAAGCGGAAGTAGCATCCATAAATGCCAATTTCTTTTTTCCACCTGTACTGATATCCCTGCAGTCTTCTGCACTGCTAAGACCATAAAATGCGGCCGATGCTCCAATAGCAAATGATTGTCCAAAGTTATTTACTTCCATAAAGATATTGTTATTGGCATCCTTTGAAAAACTAACTTCATCATCATAAGAGCATGGAAGCCTGCTGTTGGCATCTGCCGAATACCAGATGGATGTAAATGCATCTGCAGGGCCCACACCAAAATGCCCAACCGTTTCTTTATCACATACCCAAACCCTGCTGGCTCCATTGGTTAATGCACTCGTTATAGCAACAGGTATTTCAAAAGCCACAAATACATTGATGCGTTTACTAATGGTGGATATTACCCCACCTGTTCCGATGGCATTTACTGTAATGGTATAATTGTAGGTACCAGGGCTTGCGTACTTATAAGTGATATCGCCTGAAGGAACCATACGGGTGTTGCCATCACCAAAATCAATCTTATAGTTGATGGCGTTGGTGGCAGTAACAGTGATCTGCACCGTTCCGGAACCATTGCCGCCCGGATTACCGGCATCAGCACCTGTAACAGTTGCTGTTAAAGCAAGACCGGCAGGCGCTTTTAACTCGCCGAATTCATACTTTGTTTTTTTGCAGGAGGTGAACCCAACTGCAACTGCAACTAACAGGATGATGAATGATCTTATCTTGGTTATCATGATTGTCAATTTTTGAAATTAATTAAGTTTGATGTCATCAAAATAATAGGTTAACCCGGTGCCTGCATTTCCAAAGTCGAAGAATACTACCAGGCGCTGAAAATTATCAGCATTGTTAACCCCGTTAAAATCGTAGGTAAGCTCTTCCCAACCATTTGCAACGGTGGTAGTGGCATCCCTCTCAATATTAATATTGGAATTGGCCAGGTTTTCCAGTTTCATTTTAACCACAATACCTGATGCAGGCGACCACACTTTCATTTTTATCCTGGTGAGTGAAGAAAAATCAATCGGGCTTGCCAGTTCGATAAAAGAACCTGCCCAAACCTCCGCACCACTTGCCTTGGTTAAGGCACCCGCTTTTGTAGAAGTGTTGATACCGGATGGGTCTGGGTTATTAATCACTTCAGCAGAAGCATTGCCAAAACCAGTGAACGTATAGGTTAAAGTAGAAGATTGAAAAGTAAGCGGCAAAACCAGTTGATCAGCCCCGGAAGTCAACTCAATATCATCAAAGAAATAATCTGCTCCCGTACCTGCATTTCCAAAGTCGAAGAACACAACCAGGCGCTGGTAATTATTGGCATTGTTAATACCGGTAAAATCAAAGATCAGTTCTTCCCATCCGTTTGCAACCGTGGTTACTACATCCTTTTCAATATTAATTCCTGAGTTGGCAAGATTTTCCAGTTTCATCTTTACTGTTATCCCGGCAGCAGGGCACCATACTTTCATTTTTATTTTCTTCATCACAGAGAAATCAATCGGGCTGCCCAATTCTAAAAATGAACCAGCCCAGACTTCTGCACCGTTGGCCTTGTTCAATTTGCCCACTTTGGAGCTTGAGTTGCTGGCATCACTGTGCGTATTGCTTATCACAGAACTGCTGGCATTGCCAAAATTGGTGAATGCGTAATTCAATGTGGTGCTTTCAAAATTTACCGGCAGCAATACCTGTGTTACAGGAAGGGTGTTGGTAAGCCTGATATCATCAAATAAGAAAGTGAAATTGGCGCTTCCATCTCCTGCGGTACCCAATTCAAAAATGAGAACAATCTTTTGATAAGAATTGGCGGTATTGATGGTACTGTAATCAAATGCAAGGTCTTCCCAGGCATTGGCCACAGTAGTTGATACTTCTTTTTCAAAATTGATATTACCATCTGTTGCATTCTCTACTTTCAACAACACTTTTGCGCCAACTCTTGGAGAAAATACTTTCATCCTGAAAATCTTGTTGGCAGTAAAATCGATCGGGGCTCCCAAGTGTAATAAAGCTTCCACCCCAAACTTCCGGTGCATTTTTTACCATTTTACCAACTTTGGCGCTGGTATTAATACCGTTTGACTGTGGGTTATTGATCACCGTTACATCGCCTCCGCCAAAATTGGTGAATGCATAGTTGAGGGTGGAGGATTCAAAAGTGAGTGGTAACAGCACCGGGTTAACGATGGTAACTGTTTTGGTAAGTTCTGTAGTGGCAGCGCCACCGCTGAAGGCAACCACCTTAATAGTATAAGTTCCTACTGCTGCATAAGTGTGGCTTACCGTTGTTCCTTCTAAAAATGACACCGGCGTTTCATTCGGATCTTCTCCAAAGTAAACTTTAAACAGCGTTTCGTATGTTGCCGATGCACTTACGTTTACTTTGAAATTATTGGCCAGGTCAATCGCTGCGGTAAAATCTAAATTTTCCGGCGCCCTGAAAGATACTGTTAATGGCTGGGTAGCTTCTGTAACAATACCGGTGATGCTGTGGCCAACAATTTTTACATTGTACACACCTTCGGGATACACATGCTGCACATTTTTCCCTGGAAGTATTTTCACAGGATCTGTTGTGGCATCACCATAGTAAACTTCATAGAAAGAAATGCTTTCACCGTTTGGTGTAATAGTAACCAAACCGGTATTGTCCTGTGTAATTTCAAAAAGTGCAGCAAGTGCAGCTGGTGCATGATCTGTCTGCAATAGGGAGGTATCCTCATATTTATCTTTCTTGCAGCCAAACACCGTCAACAGTAAGAAGGATATGCTGAAAAAATATTTTAAAAATTTCATGATCGTGTGTTTTAGAAGTTAGTGATTAGTACCCCGGGTTTTGTGTTAAGCCGGAAATATCAACCTCCTGCTGGGGTATCGGAAACAATTCGTTTTTATTGGCAACAAAACCTGTGATCTTTGAGGCAGCCTGTCCAGTTCTCACCAGGTCAAAAAACCGGTCTCCTTCCATCGCTAACTCGAGCCTTCTCTCATCCCAGATAGCCTGTTTTAATGCAGCGCCGGTAGTGGTAATGTCGTGTGCCTGGTCGCCGAATGCTCTCCTGCGTACCCTGTTCAAATAATCCTGTGCTTTATTATCGTTGGCAGCAGTGGCCCTGTTATTGGCTTCAGCAGCCATGAGTAATACATCTGCATAACGGATGCTCCTGAAATTATTTAAGTAATTCAGTTCCACCTGCCCGGAGGTTTCTCCTTTGCGTGGTAAATATTTTTGATTATACAGCCCGGTGTTTTTATAAGGCGCCACCAGGTAGGTAATATTTAAAGACGGGTTGGCTGATTTGTATGCTTCAATATCCAGTACTGTTACATTCCTTTCTTTTATCACCAGCGGCAAATGCGCCGGCAAGATCGGTTGTTGGTAAATTGGTGCTCCATCCCTGACCATAAGGGCTGGTACCGGTGAGGTTACGGATACCGCAAACCTGTACCGCTAAATTACCCTGTCCTCTTCCCGGGTTTGACCAGTCATAATAAGGGCTTGCATTGGAATACTGGATTTCAAAAACAGATTCGGTTCCGTTTTCTCCATCCTGCAAAAAGATATCACCAAAGTTGGTAACCAGGCTGAATGGGCCATTTACCACATTCTCCAGCATAGCTGCAGACTCATCAAACTTATTTTGATACAGCAACACTTTACCCAGCAAAGCCTGCGCTGCAAATTTTGTGATCCTTCCTTTTTGAATATTGGTAATGGGCAGCACTGCAATGGCATTGTTAAGATCCTTTTCAATCTGCGTATAAACATCTGCTTTAGGAGCCCTTTGTAAAGTGCCGGATTCTGAAACAGTCAGGCGCTTGTCAACAAACAGCGGAACATCTCCAAACAATCTTACCAATTCAAAATAATAGTAAGCCCTCAAAAAATAAACCTCTCCATACAGCGCATCTTTTCCGGTAAAATCCAATTTAGCCTTGTTCTCTTCCAGGTAATTAGCCCTGTTGATGCCCTCGTAGCAGGATTTCCATGCTTCGGTTAAATAAGCGTTGTTAGGGATGATCTGGTAATCATCTATTTGCTGAAAACCGAGCTGGTCAGTGGCATTTTCACCACCCGATACAGAATTGTCGGAAGCCACATCGCCAATCACCACATTGGCCCATATCCATTGTAATGGAGTATAAGTACCTACCACCATTTTCTGGTAGTCATCTGCGGTTTTTAAATAATCATCCGCAGTAATCTGGTAATCATCTTTCGGTTTATAATCAATGAACTTTTTACATGCCGGCATTAACAATGTTATAAAAGCGATGCCCAGTATATATTTAGTATTTTTCATACAGTGTAATTTTTTTACTGATTAGAATTTAAAATCAATTCCCATGGAATAGGTTCTTGCCTGCGGATAAGCACCACGGTCGATACCGGTATCAAATATGCCTCCGGAAATTTCAGGATCGTATCCTGAATACTTGGTAAATGTGTAAGCATTTTTACCTGGGCATATACCCTGATCCTGGAAAATACTTTACTCTTAAGCATTGATGACGGCAAGGTGTAGCCCAGCTGGATATCTTTAATCTTTACAAAAGAACCATCTTCTACATACCTGTCTGAAGCCCTGGTGTTGTTATTAGCATCAATGAATGTGTACCTTGGATTTCTTGCATCATTGGTGGTTCCTTCGCCGGTCCATCTTGCCAGTACACCCTGAATTTATTGGTCATGGCAAGGTTCCTTTCATAAGCCCGGTAAATATCATTGCCTACAGACGCATAGACAAAAGTGGTAAAGTCAAATCCTTTATATTCAAGGTTCAGGCTCCATCCCATGGTGAACTGGGGAAATGGGTCGCCGATCTTTGTCCTGTCATCCCCGTCGATCTTTCCATCACCATTCACGTCCACAAAGCGGATATCACCAGGTTGTGCATTGGCCTGTGTGGCGCCTTTGGTAAGGTCGCTTTGATTTTGGAACAACCCATCTGTTTTATATCCATAGAAATAACCAGGTGTATAGCCTTTTTCAAAACGGGTTACACTCTGGCCGGGAATGCCGTATCCGCCGCCGGTGATCAAACCATTATTGGTTTCGGTAACCAGATTCTTGGCAGTAGTAAACGTTACATTGGTATTTATTCTGAAAGAACTTGCTGATGTTTTCAGTAAAGCCCAGGTTCATTTCAAATCCACTGGTTTGGGTGGTACCGATATTGGCAGTAGGCGCTGCAGCAGTGCCCAGGTATAATGATAAAGAAGGAGTAAACAGTAAACCGCTGATGTTCTTCTGGAAATAATCTGCAGTAAAAGAAAATTTATTCTTAAAAAAACGGATGTCAAATCCTGCATTGAACTGTTTTTGTTTTTCCCATGCCAGGTCATCGTTTTTAAAGGAGGCAATGGTAGCTCCAATGGAAGTTGGTTCATTGCCAAATGTATAGCCTGCATTCTGACCAAGGTTGTAACTGTATATACTGGTGGATATCCGTTGGAATTGCGGGCTTACATTTTCATTACCTGTAACACCATAGCTCCCTCTTATTTTAAGATAATTCACCGCATCTACTTTAAAGAAGCTTTCGTTAGACAGTACCCAACCCAACGAACCTGCAAAGAAATTGGCGAATTTATTATTGACACCAAATGCGTAAGATCCATCACGCCTTGCGGAGAAAGACAATAGGTACCTTTCTTTATAGTCATAATTGATCCTGCTGAAATAAGAAAGGTTTTCCTTTGATACTGGAAGGAACCCACATCCAGACCAGAAGCGGGGGCGGTACCGGTTGCAGAAGAAATGTCTGCAAATTCCCATGAATTAAAAGGCACATCCTGCCTTGAACCATTTACAGAATTACCGGTAACTTTTGCCAGTGAAAAACCAAGCACCGCATCAAAATGATGAGCGTCTCTGATCTTCCAGTTATAAGTGGCAAAAGTTTCAAATGTATAATTGAAATAAGTGGTTTTGTTTTCAAACACACTGTTGTGAGAACCTGCTTTTGCAGTGCCATCTGCATTCAGGGTAGAGTTGATGTGTGCATCGCCATAAAAAGCCAAAGGAGTGAAGCTTTTTCCTGTTACATCCACGTTAGTATAACCGTAACGTGAAGTAAGTTTCAGGTTTTTCAATACATCATACTGCAGTTCTAATTTACCATACAATTTGTTGGTGTTGCCCTTGTTGTAGGTATTATCCAGCTGTGTAAGCGGATTGAATATTTCAGACAATATGTTTGGGCTGGTTGAATATTTACCGTACACATTGGGATTGGTATTTAATACGCCAAGGGTGGGATCAAAATTTAATGCATTGGAGATAACGCTATTGATGGAATTTTCTGCCACACCTGCACCCTGTATATTTACAAAGCTGGTATTGGCAATAAATTTTAACCTTGAAGTAAGATCAAATGAAAGATTGGCCGTACCGTTCAACCTGTTAAAGTATGACTTATCGCCACCGCCTACAATACCATCCTGGCCAAGGTAGCCGCCGGAAAGAAAGTAAGCCATTTTATCGCTGCCGCCTTTAGCGCTGATATTATAAGACTGGATAGTAGCTTTTTTAAAGATTTCATTTTGCCAGTTGGTACCCACTCCTAAAACAGATAGATCCGGGAACAATACAGGACCACCGGAAACCGTACTACCCTCATTTACAATGGCAGCGTATTCAGTGGCATTGAGCACACCGATCGTATTCAATACTTCCTGTTTGCCATAATTGGCACTGAAGCCAAATTCTGATTTTTGATTTTTTCGGCCACTCTTGGTAGTTACCAAAATAACGCCATTGCCACCCTTTACACCATAAATGGCGGTGGTGGCAGCATCTTTCAATACATTGATCGATTCAATATCAGCAGCATTAATGGAGTTGAGGTCATCCAGGCTTTGGATAGAACCATCTACCACAACAACGGGATCAGTACCTGTATAAGAAGGAATGCCCCTTATCAGTACGGTTGGCTTAGCCCCTGGTGAACCTGTTGATACAACGGTAACACCGGAAGCCCTTCCCTGCAAAGCATCTTCAGCCCTTACCGGCCTCAGCTTTTCAATGTCGGCTCCTTTTACAGTTGCAATGGCACCGGATACCTTGGTCACTTTCTGCGTACCATAACCTATCACCACCACTTCATTCAAAGCCTGGGTGTTGGATACCAGTGTTATTTGAAAATTAACGGCATTGCCAATTTTAATTTCTTTTGACTGGTACCCTACCAAAGAAATAACCAGTACTGCATCCGTATTTTCTACGGTTAACTTAAACGAACCTGTTTTATCAGTTACAGTACCTTTTGTTGTTCCTTTTATATTGATGCTTACACTTTCTAATGGAGCACCTGAAAGCTGGTCGGTAACAGTACCGCTAACGGCGATGGCCGCCTGTGCATCGGAGATTTCTGGAATCGTTTGCAGGTTGCGGCAAATCAGGAAGCTGCATCGCCGCTGTTAAGCTTTTAAAGTCGGTATTACCTTTGTAAATAACATATACTTTGGTTAATACTCTTTTGAATTTTAACTGGTAAGGCTTTAGCAAATCTTCCAGCATATTTTCTACAGATGCATATTTATTTACATCGAAGCTGAGTTTGGCTGTGGGGAGTGTATTGGATTCGTATACAAAATCCACATCAAATTTTTTTCTTGAATCATTAAGGACATCCGTAAGCGTTTTGGAATCCTCACCTTGTCCTTTTGCAAAGCAGGTAACATTCAGCAGCAGCAGGATGCACAGCAATATCCGGCCCGGATAGGTTTTTTGTCTCATATAGCTAAGTTTATCGTTTGGTATTCTGGCCGCCTGTTTTTACAGTTGGCTTATTTTGATTGATTTATTTTCTACTGTCATTTTAAGCTTGAACGTTAGTTGTAATACTTCCACCAGTTCCTGCAGGTTAGCTGCCCTTACATCTCCGGTAACAGCCCTTTCCAGCAACTGTTCATCATCTACCTCTACCTTATAACCATACACATCTTTTATCAATATGGAAATATCTTTGAGGCTGGTATTGTCAAAATGAAATTCATTTCTTACCCATCCTGAATGAATACTGATATTTTGCTCTTTGATAAGATTGATACCTGAAACCGTATCCAGTTTTACCATTTCACCGGGCTTCATTTCTATTACTTCCTGTTTGACCTTATTTTGCAACACGGCTTTGGTTTGTCCGTTCAGGGAAAGCTTTATCTTACCTTCTTCCAGGGAAACAATTGCTTTTGAATGGCGGGTATTTACATTGAACTTTGTTCCCAATACTTCCACATCAATATCATTGGTATGCACCACAAATTTCTGGCGGGTGGCCGGCTTTTTCTCTACTTCAAAATACGCTTCTCCGTTCAGCCATACCTGCCTGTCGCCTTTTTCATTCCAGTCCAGCGACAACCTTAACTCTGAATTGGCGTTCAGCGTAACTTTTGACCCATCAGGCAATGTAATGTGTTTGATCTGGGAAAATTCTGTTTTGTAAAGATTGGTTTCGGGATTATTGGCAGTATAATAATACCAAATGCCCGAACAAATGAGCAGCAGCAAAGAGGCCGCAACCAGCAGGTTCCGCTTCCAGTGCAACTGGTAAACAGGGGCTTCCTGTTTAATCACCTGTTCTATGGCATTCCAGTTATTGATTTGCTTATCGGGTGCAACCGGCTGCTTTTGAAATTCAAAAGAAAAATCACCGGGATTATCTGCATTGGACTGATCACTCATTAAAAATGATTTTAAATATGACACAAAAAAGAAAGATACCTACTCGGTTGATGGAGTTTTTTTTAAAATTTTCCAACTTTGTACAAGGAACAGAGCAAAAGGAAAATGGATAATAAATTTTCGGTACGCATTTTCTGCAAGGCCCTTTGCTTAAGGTTCATAGCAGACTGGTGATTGATGGACATGATTACTGCAATCTGAGTAAGGCTGAGGTCTTCAAAATAATGGAGGTAGATCACTTCTCGTTGTCTGGCGGGCAAGGTATTTAACAGGGCCGTTATTTTTTCTTTCAACCCGGCTGCATCCTCATTTTTTATTAAAATTTCTTCCTGGGAAAATTCAATATCCGGCTGGGTAACCAGGCTGATCTTAAGGTTTTTAAGCTTGAGGTCTCTTAACTGGTTGAGTACCTGCCGCCGAAGCGATGTATAAAAAAAAGGCTTTATTTTTTGGATGGTCCCTATTGATGAACGTTTATTCCAGATTTTAATAAAGAGGTCCTGTATTGTGTCATCGGCAAGTTCCCCGCTGTTTAACAATTTAGCCGCATAACCGTATAGTCCATCAAACAAAGCAGCATGAATGCTGCCAAAAGCAGCAGTATCATTATCGAGCGATTGCTGCCACCATGTTTGTAGCTTCTCGTTATCAGGCTGCTTTTCGTCCATTGCAACTAATACTCACGGATAAGTTTAATAATTAAAAATATTTGCAACAATAAAAGTACAGGATATTTGATGAAGCTGAAGTATTGAAGTGTATTTAGAATAGAAATACGTTGCCCGAAAAATACTTCTGTGTTCCTTCGTATTTTTAGCCTTTCCATTATGCATCACTATTTCATTCTCAATAAACCGGCAAAGATGGTATCTCAGTTTGTGAGTACACATACTGTGGGGCTGTTGGGCGATCTTGACTTCAAATTCCCGGAAGGCACCCATGCCATTGGCCGGCTGGATATGGATTCAGAAGGATTACTGCTATTAACCACCGATAAAAGAGTTACCCGTTTATTGTTCCTGGCGAGCAAACCACACCTGCGTACTTACTTAGTGATGGTGCAGAATGAAATTACACCTGCTGCTTTTCAGCAACTGAAAGAAGGCATTCCGATTAAAATAAAAAATGGTGAAACTTATATTGCAAAACCAACGGATATCAAAATAATCAGCAATCCAAGCGAACTGTACCCATTTGCAAGCGACCGAAGGGAAGTGTATGCACACACCTGGTTACTCATCACCCTGGCAGAAGGAAAATTCAGGCAGGTAAGGAAGATGGTGCTGGCAGCAAGGCACCGGTGCTTAAGACTTATTCGTTTATCGATCAGTAATATTACACTGGGAGATTTGAAACCGGGAGAAGTGAGGGAAGTGGATGAGGAGGCTTTTTATGGATTGCTGGGGATTGAAGTTTGATCTAATTATAATTTGTAATGTCGTTTTTAGCTGAACAGGGATAGCAACTTTTTTTACAATCTGCTTTTTTATAACAACAGTATGCAGGTTGCAGCTTCGGCTGTTGGTCGGGAGACACAACAGCGGCGTTCATGGAAATTTTAAATTTAGACAGAGTTTTGAGTAAGGCCATCGAAGGAGTTAGCTCCATAAAGTATACTGCACAAGTTCACAACGATGTTGACGATAGCACAAATGCCAGTATCAAAAAAATTTCTACCGCTGCTCCAGCAAACAAAAACTATATGGCTCCAGTATCAAATGTTCATTGTCGAAACCTACGTTGTATGTTTTACCCTGCCAGTGATCGTACAATTCAAGTGGTGCCGGACCATGCTGTTTAAAGGCAGCCCAGGAAAGATAGGACACCTTGCTGCTGAAGTTGAATACGCAATACAATTTAGTTTCATCCAGTGTACGCAGGTAGCCCGCCACATGAATATTAAAAGGTGAGAGCCAGGTAAGGTTTTTATAATCTGCCACTACCGGTAATTGCTTACGCAGGGCAATTAATTGTTGTGTGCCGGAAAATATTTTTTGCTCCAGTGTATCAGCCTCATCCATTCTTTTATTCTTCTCCCAGTCAATGACGGGGCGGTGCATCCAGCGGTTATCGTAACTTTTTCCGGGATCATTTAAGTAGGAGTAATCATTCGTGTATCCAACCTCATCTCCATAAAAAAGCATAGGTACACCACCAATAAAAAAACTATGCGCCTGCATCAGTAAAATTTTCCGTACCGACATCTCTACCTGATAACCGTTGTGTTCATTCAATGAACTTTCCAGTCCGCACAGAGATGCCAGTGAACCACTGATCCTTGCATCCTGTGTTTTTGGATTAACAGAAAACAACGCACCCCGGGCTGGTGAACCCGGCGAAGCACCGGAGTAATAATCCTTAATGAACCTTCTGTGTTCGTAAGGATTAAAGCCTGCATGCTGAATCATGTAATCATCATAACCCAACCCAATATCGTCGTGGCACCTGGTATAAGTGATCCAGGATGTGCCGTATGGTTTCTGTAAAATTTCATGTTGTGCAGCCAGCATCACCTGTGTATCACCTGTTGCCAGTGCATCCCATTGCAATGCCATGTGTGTGGCGTTGTAGGCAAAGTCGCATTCCCTTGCAGTGTATAAGCCGGTACCAAAATATTTCATGATTTCTTTGGGCGCTACGATCGCTTCGCCCAGCAATGCCATGCCCGGTGTTGCCACCTGCACACATTGTTTGATCAGGCGCAACAAGATATGTGCCTGCGGTAAATTCTGGCAGGTAGTACCCGGTTGCTTCCAGATAAATGCCGGCGCATCTATTCTTAAAATATCCACCCCGAGGTTGGCATAGAAAAAAATATTGTCCATCATATCCACCAGCACTGCAGGGTTGGTATAATTCAGGTCCCACTGGTACTTATGAAAAACAGTCATTACCCATTTGTTACATTCGGCACTCCATGTAAAATTACCGGGGGAACTTTCCGGGAAAATCTCCGGCATCGTGGTATCGTACTGGTCAGGCAATTGCCTGTCATCAAACATGTAAAAATAATCCTGGTATTTTTTATCGCCCTGTTTTGCTTTTGCGGCCCACTCATGCCTGTACGAAGTATGATTGAGTACAATATCAATCATCAGGTACATCTTTTCCTTCTTCATCTGTTGCTGCAGCTTTTTAAAATCTGCCAGCGTACCAAATCGTTCGTCCACTTTTCTAAAGTCGCTAACTGCATAGCCGCCATCACTTCCGCCTTCCGGGCTTTGCATTACGGGCATCAGGTGCAGAAAATTCACACCAAGCTGTTTAAAATAATCCAGTTTTGCAGGCATATTCTTTAAGCTGCCGCAAAACCGGTCCACATACAAACTCATCCCTGCTATTTCATTGCTCAAAAACCAGTTGCCTTTTCTTTCTTTTTCTTCATCCAGTTCTTTTAGCGCTTCCGGCCTGCCGGTATAAGCATCGGTAATGGTATTGATGAGTTGTTCAAACAATTGCTCCGATTGCGGATGCTGCTGGTACAACTGGTTATACAAATAATGTATGGCGGCAGTGTTGGCAACAAAACGGGTGTAGAATAAATTGTCCTTTCCTGCAATGTCGATCTGCTTTTTTTGCAGGCAGTTATTGATTAGTTGATGAATTTGAGAGTTGTACACGGCTTAATTTTTTTTTTCACGCAAAGCAACAAAGACAGGAAAGAAACAAAGAAAAACTTTGCGGCTTTGCGTATTGGAGTGAACCTATTCAA
Organism: Chitinophagaceae bacterium; assembly: GCA_016722465.1. Classification (GTDB taxonomy): domain Bacteria; phylum Bacteroidota; class Bacteroidia; order Chitinophagales; family Chitinophagaceae; genus Ferruginibacter. The sequence continues at coordinate 1,162,029 of JADKJC010000001.1, forward strand.
AAATATTATTACTTAAATGCTTAAACGCTTCCATCGCACCAAGGTACTCACAGGTACGGGCACCGGCTTTATTTGCGTTGGTTACAATTTTTCGCCATTGGTCTTTTGCAACAAAGGATTGATTGCCTGCAAACACTTTGTCCAGTTGATACAAAACAGCACCAACAAAAGCATCACCTGCACCGGTTGTATCTATTGGCTTTACCGGTATGCTTGGAATGATCTCTGTTTTACCATCCATGCCGATCATCGTTCCATCCTTTCCAAGCGTAATAGTAAACACAGCTTTTGTTTTTTTAAGCAATTCAGCGGCGGCGGATTCTAATGTTTGCCCGCCTGTTATCAGCATGGCTTCTTCATCGCTTACTTTAAAAAAATTACAGCGCTCTAAAAAATACCAGCTCTGGTTAATGAATGATTGTGTGTTGTTGCGGAACAATAAATGCCGGTAATTGGGATCGAAGCTGATAAAAATATTTTTCACAAGGGCTTCCTGCAATAATCTTTTATACGCAGCCTGTAACGGGCCGGGCAAAAAACCGGTAGCCGATCCAAAATGAATGACAGAAATCTCACTGAGGTCAATCGCTTCAATATCTGCTTCACTCAATTGCCCATCGGCACCCCGGTTAAAATAAAAATCACGTTCACCATTTTCCATCAGCGATACAAATGCAAAGGTGGTAAAGTAGTTGGCATCCTGCAGCATGTACTGAGTGCCCACACCAAAACTTTTCATTACCTCCACCATGTGTTTGCCGAAAGGATCAATGCCTACTTTGGCAGATAATTCCACATTGCCACCCAATGCTGCGATTGCAGCAGCTACATTGGTGGGAGCACCACCGGGTTTTTTTAAAAAATTTTCACCGTCGCTCAATGCTTTTCCTTTATCAGTGCAGATCATATCGATCAGCGCTTCTCCTATGCAAAGTATCTTACTCATATTTTTTTGTTTGCCACAAATTACACGGATTGACACTGATGTACCCAATTAGTATAATTCGTAAAAATTAGTGTTATAAAATTTATTTTATGTACCAGTCTTATGCTATTATTTAACTTCAGTATTGTTTGCCAAGAATTGCTCTCATTTACACGAACGATTTTAATTAGTGTAACTCGTAAAAATTAGTATTATAAAATTTATTTAACCGGCTACCATAACTTTTCTCGACATCGTTGTGTCACTCACTTTTACCACATACCATTATTGATCATTTTAATTCGTGTTAATTGGTGCAATTCGTGGCACAAATCAATGCAGCACCACCGTTGCCTTGTCCATATCTTCCAGCGCCACACCTTTTGTTTCCGGCATCATGCGCCATACAAAAATCAACTGCAGCACCATCATTGCACAGAAGAAACCGAAAATATAACTTCCCCCCATTGGCTGCAAAGAAGGGAAATGTTTGTGCAACAACCGCTGCCCATACCCAATGCGTTAAACAACCAAAAGATGTTCCGGTGGCCCTTACAGAGTTGGGAAATATCTCTGAAATAAAAACCCATATTACTGCACCCTGCCCGATAGCATGAGCAGCAATAAACATAAATACATAGTAAGTAATAAACTGCCCATTGCCGCTATTGAATGAAAATGCAATCAACGCCAGTGAAACAATGTAACCAATTGAACCCATGAACATTAAGGTCCTTCTTCCAAATTTATCGATCAATGACCAGCCAATAACAGTAAATAAAAGATTTACCACACCGATTCCGGTAGTACTTAAAAAGGCAGCATCTTTCCCGATACCGGCCATTTCAAAAACCCTTGGAGCAAAATAAATAATGGCATTAATGCCCGATAGCTGATTGAAGGTGGCCAATAAAAAAGCAAGCAACAATGGTTTGTAAAATTTTTTATTGAACAAGGCCTCTTTTGTTTGATGGGCTCCTGCCTTTATCTCGTTGATTGTTTTATCAACATTATCTTCTGTAATGGACAATACATCTCTTGCATGCCTTTCATCATTTTTATACAACAACAGCCATCTCGGTGTTTCGGGCACTGTGAGCATGAACAATGAAAACAACAAAGAGGGAACGGCTACTATTCCCAACATCCAGCGCCACGCATTGTCGCCGCCAACATCCTTAAGCAGGTAATTGGAAAAGTATGCCAGCAGAATTCCGCTCACCACATTCAATTGAAAAGAGATCACCAAACGGCCCCGGTATTTTGCAGGTGCAATCTCTGATATATAAACCGGCGCCACCACTGATGAAGCACCAATACTTAATCCACTTAAAAAACGGAAGAACATAAAAGTGTACACATCAGGGGCCAGCGCTGCACCAATGGATGAAACAAGAAATATTATTCCGATCCAGATCAATGATTTTTTCCGGCCAATTTTATTGGCAGGAATATTTCCGAATGCTGCCCCGAATGCTGTACCATACAATGCCATGGCAATTGCAGTTCCCTGCTCCCAGTCGCTGAGAACCCAGAGTTGCTGAATGGCTTTTTCGGCACCGGATATAACGGCTACGTCCATACCAAATAACAAACCGCCAAGCCCTACTGCAATCGACCAGATGATGATTTTCCTGTTCATGTTTTTCTTTATAAGATTTGATTGAATTCCAGTCTTTCGCCATCGGGACCGGTGATATTAAAATATTTGCAGCCGTTCTTCCAGAATGCCAGGAATACCGGCCCTGTTTCAAGGATACTGAATGACTGTTGTTTCAGCTCCGAAAATATTGTGTCGATATCATCCACATCAAAAGCAATGTGATCGATGTGGCCACTTTTTCTGCTCCTTATTTCTGTTAACTCCCGCTCAGGCATCTGGTACAACTCAATAATCATTTCATTCAGTTTCATCATTGCAACCATTCCTTTTCCGTCATTGAATTCAAAGGTGGATGCCATCACATTTTTAAATCCCAATCTTTCATAAAAAGCTTCCGATACTTCAATATCAGTTACCGGAATGCCAATGTGCTGGATATGGTTGAGCTTTAAATTCATTCTTATAATTCAAATACGGCTGCTTCATATGGTTTTAATGTTTCCGATGCTGAAGTGGCTGCATAGTTGCTGATCAACACTTTTGCCCTGCTGATGTCAACGCCTGTTTTAACGGACGCTCCTTTAGCAGTAAAATTCAGTAATACTAAAAACTTCTTTCCATTCATTTCTCTTGTATAGGCATACACAGCAGGATTGTCCTTGTCAAGCAATGTATATCGTCCATACACCAGCACATCTTTGTACTCTTTTCTCAGTTTTACAAGGCTTCTTATATAGTTCAACACCGAGCCTGCATCAGCAGTTTCTTTTTTTACATTGATGGAAGTATAGTTTTCGTTCACCGGTAGCCAGGGTTTTCCGGTGGTAAACCCTGCATTGACGGTTGTATCCCACTGCATGGGCGTTCGGCTGTTATCCCTGCCCAGCTCCTGCTGATAAACTAAATAGGCCGCAGCTTTTTCCTTATTGGTTTTTAAAATCAGGTTATATTGGTTCCTTGCCTGCAGGTCGTTATACTGTTCAATATTTTTAAACCGGATATTGGTCATGCCCATTTCATCTCCATTGTATAAATACAACGTGGCTCTTTGAGTAAATAAAAAGGTGTGCAGCATTTTTGCACTGGCGTCCCTGTATTCAGGTGCATCATTGCCAAACTTGCTTACTGCACGGCTCTGGTCGTGGTTGGTTAAAAAAAGGCTGGTCCATCCTTTATCCAGAAATCTTTCATTCCATTTGCTTACAATTTGTTTTATTCCCAATACATTATTTCTGCCTACTTTGTAATCCCCCACATCAAAACTATCCCTGCCCCATGCATTGGCTATTTCATCATGATAAAGCGTATTGATTTCTTTCCTGTCCTCATCTACAAATTCCATCACTTTACTGAACGGAATTACACCACCTTCGCCTACCGTATATACATCACCATACTTGTTCAGCACTTTGTCATTCATCTCTTTTAAATAATCATGCACTTTACTGTCTGCCCCATAGTAGCGGACGAATTGTTCGTTGGTAAAACCAGCTGGTTTGGCTGGCCAGCTTGTATCTTTTGCCATAAAAGGAAAAGCATCCAGCCGGAAACCGCTTACACCTTTATCCAGCCAAAACTTCATGATCGCATACATCTCATTCCTCAGTGCCGGGTTTTCCCAATTAAGGTCGGGTTGTTTGCGGCTGAAGTAATGCAGGTAATAACTGTTGGTACTGCTGTCAAAGCGCCATGCATCTGCATTTTCATCAAAAAGGCTGTACCTGCGGGGTGGTGTGCCTTTTTCAGCAGGCCACCAGTGATAGTAATTCCGGTATCGGTTATCCCTGCTGCTTTTGCACCTTTCAACCACTCATGCTCATCGCTACTGTGGTTTAAAACAAGGTCCATTATTAGTTTGATGTTGCGCTTTTTCATGCCGGCAAGCATTTCATCAAAATCAGCCATGGTACCCATTTCTTTCATGATGGATTTGTAGTCGCTGATATCATAACCGTTGTCATCATTGGGGCTGGCACAAATAGGGTTCATCCATATCGCATCAATACCCAGGCTTTGCAGGTAATCCAGGCGCTGGGTTATTCCTTTTAAATCACCTATCCCATCACCATCGCTATCCTGGAAACTACGGGGATAGAGTTGATAAATGACAGCTTCTTTCCACCATTTAAAGCTGGAAGCATCTTTGGCAGTAACGGGTTTACTGTCTGATGTCGTACTGTTATTACAGGATGAAAAGCCGATTATCATAAAACAAACAACTGCTATAAAAGATAATCTCATAAAATTTTCTTTATTTCTTGTCTAAAAAATATTTGAATTTTATTCTGCTTTATATATCACTGCCTGGTAGGGTTCAAGGTTCACCTTATTCTCCTCTACATTTTCTGACGGATAATTATTGATCCATGCTTTGCCGGATATTTTTATTCCGTTTAAATTAAAGGGTATTTTTTCTTTGCTAAAATTTAAAAGCACCAATATTTTCTCACCATTCAGTGCTCTTGTATAAGCATATACGGCTGGATTGTCCTTATCCACCAACGTGTATTTTCCATAAACCAGCACAAGGTTATCTTTCCGCAGCTTCACCATCTTGCGGAAATAATTGAGCATACTGCTGGCATCTTTTTCCTGCATTGCTGCATTTACGGAAGTATAGTTTGGGTTTATTTTTAACCACGGCGTGCCGGTTGTAAATCCTGCATTGGGTGAATCATCCCACTGAAACGGCGTACGTCCATTATCCCTTGCAGAAATTTTTTGCCCTTTTAAAAAACGATCCAGATCACCCCCGTTATTTTTTATCTGCTGGTACATACCGATACTTTCAATATCCCTGTATTCTTCAATCTTATCAAATTTGATATTGTTCATGCCGAGTTCATCGCCAAAATAATAATATGGTGTACCCCTCATACTTAATAAAAACGTGGTGAGCAGTTTGGAAGATGCCTCCCGGTATTCCGGTGCATCGTTACCCCAGCGGGTGAGCATCCTTGGCTGATCATGATTGCCAAGATAAATAGTTCCCCAGCCTTTGTCAGCAAACACACTATCCCAATCTGAATAAACCTTTTTAAAATCGGTTAGCTTATATCCATTGGGATCCATTTGCTTGAATTCATTGGGTAAATAACCAAGATTTACACCGTCAAAATGATACGCCATATTCAATTCATGGCGGTCAGGATCAACCAGTTTTAATGCTGTGTACCTGGTAGCACCGGCACCTTCAGCCAAGGTCATCACATCGTATTTACTCAATACTTCTTTATTCATTTCCTGCAGGTAATCATGCAGGTGCGGACCACTGGCTAAATACTGGCTCCAGTCGCCATTGTATTTTTCAGCAATGTCTTTTTGGGTGATCACAGGAAACAAAGTGTCTTTAGAAATAAAAGTGATCACATCCATTCTAAAGCCATCCACCCCTTTATCGAACCACATCTTCATCATGTCAAATATTTCTTTCCGCACTTTCGGATTTTCCCAGTTCAGATCAGGTTGTTTGTAACTGAAATAGTGCAGGTAGTAAGCGTTGGTGAGTGAATCATATCTCCACCCGCTGCCATCTGCTTCAAAAGAACCAGGGCGAAATGGCGGTGTTCCTTTTTCAGCCGGCCACCAATGAAAATAATCCCTGTATGGATTGGTTCTTGAACTTCTTGATTGCTTAAACCATTCGTGTTCGTCACTGCAATGATTGACTACAAGGTCCATTACTAACTTCAATCCCCGGTTATGCATTCCTTTCAACAGGGTATCAAAATCATTCATCGTTCCAAATTCTTTCATAATGGAACGGTAATCGCTGATATCATATCCATTGTCTGCATTGGGTGAACCGTAAACAGGATTGAGCCAGATAATATCTACCCCAAGGCTTTTGATGTAATCCAGTTTGGAAGCAATGCCTTTAAGGTCGCCTACGCCATCACCATCCGTATCTTTAAAACTTCGTGGATACACCTGGTACACTACTGCTTCTTTCCACCATTTGCGGTCTTTTACATCAGCCATCTTATTTTCAGTTTTTTTGTCTCCCTCGTTACAGGATACAAAAAATGCTGCGGCAAGCATGACGGAAGTAATATTTTTTAGTATCATTAAAATAGGTTTAGCTGTCTAATGTCCGCCGCCACCAACCAAATTAATTTCTCCTGTTGGTTGATCGCTTTTTATTAATAATGTAAGCAATGCTGCAATTAATAAAAAGGTTCCTGCAAAGGCAATTGCATTGCCGGGATTGTTATTTAAAAAATGTTTTAAGATAAACCCGAACGTGGTAGTTTGAATAAACATCGGTATCACAATCATCATATTGATAACTCCCATGTACACCCCATATCTTTCTTTGGGAATTTTACTCACTACCATTAAATAAGGTATGCCCATCATGCTTGCCCAGCCGATACCGAAACCAGTAATGGCCGGAAACAGTAAATATTTATTTTCAATAAAAGGGAAAGCCAGTAATCCAATACCTGCCAGCACCAGGCATCCAAAATGAACCATTTTTGGAGAGTACTTTTTTGCAAACCACACCAGCCCAAAGGCACATAAAAAAGTGACTATATTATACCAACCATTAACCAACCCTGTCCAGCCAACAGCTTCTTCATACAATTTTTCATTTTGCTGCGGCGTGGTTTTCCACACAGAGAGTGCGATACTTTTGGAAGAGTTTTGCCAGTAACAAAAGAGGGCATACCATTGAAATAAATAAACCAGTGCCAGCTGCCACATTATTTTCGGCATGGATAAAATGGCATCTATGATTTCGATATTCTGTGCAAACAGAATTTTAATAGAGGGATGCTGTTCAGCATAATTTAGCACACGGCGGTACAGCCCTTTTGAAAAAATAGCGGGAATAATCAACAACAGCAGCACTGCATATGCAACGATGGTGGTTAGTATGGAAAGAAAAAACTGAATGGCCGGGTGTGGCATGCCTTTATTCTTTTCCCTTAATGCAATGAGTTCCTTGTCTGAAGGTGGAATTTCAGGTGTTGTTTTAATACTCCACCAGATGGAACCAATGGAACAGGCAGCGCCTAAAAAGAAAGATGCAAAAACCCAGGTAGGTAGCCTTCCCGTTTTACCAACAAAGATCAACGGGAAAATAAATAACGAAACATTGGCCAGTGTTTGCCCGAAGCCGGTAAAAAAACTTTGTGCCTGGAAACCCGTTGGCTGCTGGGTGGCATCTAATTTATCAGCAATAAAAGCACGGTATGGTTCCATAGCAGTATTGTTACCAGCATCCAGTATCCACAACAAACCAGCCGCCATCCACAAGGCACTGCTGAAAGGAAAGAGGAACAAAGCGATGCTGCAGATCATAGCGCCAATAAAAAAGAAAGGTGTTCGCCTGCCAAACTTCGGATGCCAGGTTTGATCGCTTAATGCCCCAATGATGGGTTGAATAATCAATCCTGTCAACGGGCCTGCCAGGTTGAGCCAGGGGATTTCATCGGGTTTGGCTCCTAAAAAATCGTAGATAGGGTTAACAGCACTTTGTTGCAAGCCGAAGCTATACTGTATTCCAAAGAAACCAACATTCATATTGATGATCTGCCAAAAGCTGAGTGTTGGCCTGGATAGAGACATAAGCAATCGTTTAGGTTGTGTAACCAAATATACTCAAATCCCCAAAGCATAAAACCTGCAACCGTTTGTGGTGGAAAATAAGCTTTGATTAAACTAACGGATACTTATAGCGCATATTTTTCTTTCAATGCAAGGTACACGCCATTTGTCCATCCAAAACCATCCTGCCCTTCATATTCACCTCCGCCGGCTTCCAGGTGAGTATCTTCTACATTGTATTTTTCCATCAGCTTGCCGGTACGGTTATATACATCTGTATTCAGTTGTACCCACCGCTTTGCAATGTTTGCAGCCAGCGAATGATGACTGTAATTTTCAAGCCCGGCAACAGCCATCCATTGCAGCGGCGCCCAACCATTGGGTGCATCCCATTGCTGGCCGGTTTGTTTTAAGGAAGTGACCAACCCGCCGGGTTTTAAAAATGCCGACTGTAAAATTTCTGCTGTTAAATCTGCCTGCTCCTGTGAAGCGATCCTGAAATACAAAGGGGTGACTCCTGCCAGTGTCAATTCCTGCTTTTGTACGTTGTCTTCAACATCATAGTCAACAAAAAAACGGGCAGTATCATTCCAGCAATATTTTTGTATGGCCTGTTTTCTTTTTTCTGCAAGTAAGGTATAGTTTTTTGCTGCGTTGTTGTTTTCAATTAAATGGTATGCTTCAGCAATGGTTTGTTCCAGGTGATACAACAAACAGTTGAGGTCGACAGGAACGATGCCTGCCGTATGAATGGTGGAAAAAGATTGACCATCTTTGAACCACCGGCTGCTGTAATCCCAGCCGGATTCGGCACCTGCCCTTAAATGTTTGTATAAAACAGTTGGTTCCTGTGTTGATTGATGAGCAAGTTCTATGTCTTGCCGGTATGATTCCGGCCTGGCGGTATCAAATGCATCACAATAACGATTCAGTATTTCACCATCCTTCATTCTTACTGAATGGTTTAACAGTGTATTGGCTTCATTCAGCTCATCAGCACCTTTCATCCAGTACTGGTATTCCTTTTCCAGGGTTGGTAAATACTGTGCTAAAATATTTTTCCCTTTGATGGTTGCCAGCAACTGTACCATCAAGGAATAGAACGGTGGTTGGGAGCGGCCCAAATAATAAGTTCGGTTGCCATTTGGGATAAACCCTACCGCTTTTATTAAGTGAGAAAAATTGGCCACCATATTCTTCACCATATCATTTCGGCCGGATACCTTTAAACCCAGCATGGTAAAATAACTGTCCCAGTAATACACTTCTCCAAAGCGGCCACCTGGCACAATGTATGGATGTGGCAAAGGAATAAGGGAACCACTTGATGCATCGGGTTGCCTGGTGAGCACCTGCCACAAATCATTGATGTGTGCTGCAGTTGTGTTATTGGCATCTGCTGTATAATCAGCGGCAAATACGCCGGGCAATTCAAAATTTGCCAATACAAAATTTTTTAAATTAAAACCTGGCGTATCTTTTTGATCGGTGTATTGCTGCAGGATAACAGCAGTGGATTGCTTTGGAATACAATCAACAAATGTTTTACCATCAGGGAAAACCTGTTGCATTTGTACATCATCAAATAAAGGATGGCAGTCAAATAAGTTGGGTTGGTTCAGCATGATATTTCAATTAGTGTCCGCCGCCGGTAAATTCAATTTTTGCAGCCGTTTTCTTTTGAATGCGGTAAAAGAAAAAGAGGCAGATCATCAGTACTGTCATTGGTATTAATGAAAAATAAAATGCTTTTTGCCCGCCGATATTTTTAAATAAATACCCCACCAGCCGTGAACCCAGGGTGCCGCCGATGGCAGAGAAGAAGACAAGTAATGATGCCATCGGGCTATGAAATACTTTTTCGGTAGCGCTTAATACAAAAGAATTGACCAACGGATAAATAGGTGCCAGGAAAAAACCAATGAGCGGAAACACATAAGCAATTACCGGAACATCTTTTAAAGATTGAATTTCTTTTGGTTGCAGATGCTGTGTTTGTGGTAATACAAATAACACCATTAATGCAGCGCCAACCAAACAGCCAGCTAATATAGTGAGCCAATGCACCCTCTTTACCAGCAGGGAAGATACGTACCTGCCCAGTGCAATCGACAACATGAGAATGATGGCCATATAAACACTTGTCTTTTCGGGCAGGTGCAGTACTTTTTCATTAAAGGTGGGCAACCAGCTCATGATACCCTGTTCCATCATTACATACATAAAAGCGGCAACGGCAAATACCATTACCAATGGCCTCCCGAGCAATTTCAACATCTCAACAAAATCATCACCGATACTGGTGCCGGGTATTTCATATTTGATATTAAAGTCGGCAAATAGTAAAATCAAAAAAGAAACAGCGATCAGCACTGCCAGCAAAAGGTAGATCCTTAACCATGCATCGGGATTGGTATCACTGTAAAACAGCGGAAAAACAACGAAGCCGGAAGCAATCCCGATCATGAAAAAACTTTCGATGGAGGTCAATACACTTTTATGCTCTTTATCATTGCTGGTAATAATACCGATCATTGAATAAACAGACACCTTAATAACAGCGAACGAAATGCCTACGCAGGCAAAAAGGATACGAACCGAGGTAAAAGAATTGCCATAATACATTCCAATGCAACCCACAAATACAAGTGCCAGTGCAATTAGCATTCCTTTTTTATATCCAAGCCGGGGTAAAAAGGAGCCCACTAAAAAAGAGACAACAGCAATAGAAAGATCTTTAAATGCTTCCAATGAACTTGCTTTTAGTTCATCTACATGGTAAGTGTTAATGGATTTTTGAATCAGTATCCCCACACTATTTAAGAGGATAGCAAAAACAAAATAATTAAGATACAGGGAAAGTTTGATCCTGGAGTTTGACATAGCAACCGTTATAAGATGAAATCAAATATAACAGTATGCTTTATATAAAACAAGGTTCTCCACTACAAAGAACCACCTTTTACCAGTACAGATTCTACACAAACGTTTTCGGGAACGTTTTCATTGCTGAGTCTCGAGAGCATCTGGGAAAATGCCAGCTTGCCCAGTTTGCTGGCGCTGGTTTCCACATAGCTCACCACAGGGTTGTACATGTTTGGAATAAAGCCGTTGCTGATACCAATCACTGCAACATCCTGCGGTACTTTCAAATTCATTTCATGTATCGCTTTCATTACGCCGATTAATATAAGGTCGCCCATGCAAAAAATAGTATCTGGCGGATTGGGCGATTTGAATGCCCTGATCACCGCATCTCTTGAAGGCGCCGGGTTTTCTGTGCAGTCAATTACAAGTTTTGTTTTGGGCGCCTTTGCTTTAAAGATCCGTTCAAATGTTTCTCTTCTTTTTCTTGTAATACTGAGGTGCGGATGGCCAAACAACGCCAGTACATTCTTTTTCTTTTTCCCGATGATGGCTTCTGCCGCCATCCTTGCTGCCACTTCATCAGCCAGGCATACGGTATAGTAACCCTGCTCTTCAGGAACCCTGTCAATAAACACCACCGGTATCTCCAGTTCTTCCATTTTTTTAAAAGGAGCCAGATCTTCTGTTTCAACCGAAAGCGCTACAAACAATCCCATCACCATATTCTTACGGAAGAACTGCAGGTTGGCTGCTTCAATCGCAGCACTTTCCCCGCTCTGCATTATCAGCAAAGAATAGCCATACCTTCTTGCTTCCTCTTCCACTGCACCAATAAAAGAATCGTAAAAAAAGTTATTGATGGTGGGAAGCAATATGCCAATTACATTGCTCTTACGGGTACGCAATTGCACGGCATAACTGTTGGGTTCGTATTCCATCGCATTGGCCAGGTCCTTCACTTTCCTTTTGGTAGCTTCAGAAATATCCGGATGGTCTTTCAATGCCCGGGAAATTGTAGAAATACTCAGGCCAAGTGTTTGCGAAAGTTTCTTTAAAGTGCTTTTCTGCATTATAGAGGTGATTGAATTGGTAGTGATTGAATATACCTGTATGTTATTTTATTCCGTTGCAAAATAATGGATAAACAGAAGTAAATTGGTTTTGCTTTTTACAATCATACATTAATGTATCGGCATCATACTTTTTAATGCCAGGTACACGCCATTCGTCCACCCAAAACCATCCTGCGATGGGTACTCACCACCGCCGGCAAGTTGTGAAAGATCCTCTACATTGTATTTCTCCATCATCTTACCTGTGGCTGCATACACTTTGTCGTTCAATGCCAGCCAGCGCTGTGCAATGCTGTTTGCCAGTTTATTGTTGTTGTAATTTTTTAAACCGCTGATTGTTGCCCACTGCAACGGTGCCCAGCCATTTGGGGCATCCCACTGCTGGCCCGTATTGTTGGTTGTAGTAACGATGCCTCCTTCTTTCAATAAAGATGCCTGTACAGTGTTGGCAACTGCCATGGCCTGTTGAGGGCTGGCCATTTTTACAAATAAAGGAAACACCCCCGCTGCTGTGATCATATCGGGCTGCTGTGTTGTTGCAAAATTATAATCAAAGAAAAACCCGCTGTCTTTATTCCAGCAATATTTACTGACCGCAGCTTTTCTCTTAGCTGCTTTTTGATTGTACTGAATGGCCAGCTTTGTTTTACCATTTAGTTTACATGCTTTTGCAATGCTGGTTTCCATTGAATACAACAAAGAGTTTAGGTCAACCGGCACCATGCTGGTTGTTTGAATGGTTGCCATTTTATTGGGATCGGAAAACCAGCGGCTGCTGAAATCCCAGCCACTGCAGGCACCGGCTCTTATTTCCCTGTAAGTATCTGCTCTTTTTTTATCCAGTATTTCTTTTAATTTTTCCGGTGATGCCACTTTGATCCGCATGGCCAGTTCCAGTGCGGCGGCTTCGGCGGTTTCGGTATCTTCTTTATAACTTTCCTGCCTTGGGGTGCTACTATCATCCCAGTAACGGTTCAATACAGTGCCATCCTGCAGCTTCACTACCCGTTTGATGGCTTCGCCTTTTTTTACTTCAGCTGCACCTTCCATCCAGTAGGCATATTCTTTCAGCATTGACGGCAGGTATTTTTTGTAAATGCTGTTTCCTTTGATGCCGGCTAGCAGTTCTACCATCATGCAAAAAAATGGTGGTTGGCTGCGGCTGAGATAATAAGTGCGGTTGCCATTGGGTACATGTCCAAAATTATAAATGAGGTAATCAAAATTATTTACCATATTCTCAATCATATTCACTTCACCACTTGCCTTTAAACCCAGCATGGTAAAATAACTATCCCAGTAATATACCTCCCTGAACCTTCCACCGGGCACAATGTATGGATAAGGCAATGCCAGCAGTGATATGCCATTTGCGGCTTTACCTTCCCACCTTGGTGACAGATCTGCATCCCTTCTCAACACACCCCATAAATTTTTAATGTGCATCGCTGCATCTTTTTCCTGCTGTATATAATTCAATTGCGGCGGAGCCGGCGGCAAGTTAAAATTATCTGCTACAAATTTTTTCAGATTTAAATTGGGGCCCTTCATCATGCCATAGTCGTACATAATATCAGCCACTTTTCTTTTGGGTGTGCAATCCACAAAAGTTTTTCCATCAGGTAATACCTGATGCAGTTGCACATCAATAAAAAGCTGGCCATAAATTTTATCTGGAGTGGGTGGATATTTTTGCTGCTGTGCTGTTGACAATAATGGTATCAGCATAAAGCAAACAACGATTGTTCTTTTCATGAGCTAAAGCTACAAAAAACACACAACCTCTTTACAGAAGTTGTGTGTTGAAATAAACTGAATTAATGAGAGCAGTTTTTAATGGTTGATGATAACCCTGCTTGTTTTTTTATCCGCAGTGGTGATGATGGTTACGAAATAAATTCCATTTGCCATCTTGCTTACATCAATCGCCTGCACCAGGCTGCTGAGCCTTGCTTGTAGCACCATTCTTCCATTTGCATCTGTCATGAACATTTGTGCAGGACTGGCGTTTGCTTTGGCTTCATCATAACCGGAGCGTTCAATAATCATACGGTCGCTTACCGGGTTAGGATAAATTTGGAAGCTGTTGCCGGCCACATCAAATTCGTTTACAGTAATATCAGGAGCTGCGAATCTTGCAGCAGCAATTACCACCGTATAATCTTCCACTTCACCATAAGTGAAACTGCCACAACCTCCGGGTGATACATCTGAGCGCAACGCTACTCTCATTCTCTTGTTACCTGGAGTAGTACCCAATGGAACTTTTACCCAGAATTTTGTTTTCACAGTAATGGGTATTGATGGGGCGAATACTGTTTCGCCAACATCTGTAAAGTCACCATCTGCATTCCAGTCAATCCAGGTTTTAATGTACATTGGTACATGTATTTTTCCGGCTGGATAACCCGGAGTTACATCAATTCCAAGTATTTTACCAGGAGCAGATGTTACTGTTTTAGAGGTATAATCACCATAACCAGTGAACCCGGTTGTATTGCTGAAACCGTAGCAGGCTTCTACTTTATTGATATATCCTTTTATGCAACTGGTTCCGCCTGCGGTGCAGTAAGTATTACCACAGTTATTAACTGTTACTACCACTGCAGCTGATCTTGCAGCACAACCTGCTGTATTCTTCACTGTTACTGAATAAGAGCCTGAAGTTCTCACGGTGATGCTTTGTGTAGTAGCTCCATTGCTCCATAAGTAGGATGCGGCTGCACTGCTTGTAAGTACCACGGATCCCGGAGCACAGAATGTTGTTGGTCCGCCTGCAGTAATAGCTGGTGTAGATGGCAATGCATTCACGGTAACAACAGTTGCAACGGAAATTGCACTGCAGTTATTGGCGTTGGTAACAGTGACTGTGTAACTGCCACCAGTATTTACGTTGATGCTTTGTGTAGTGGCACCATTGCTCCACAGGTAAGATGCGCCTGCAGAAGCTGTAAGAAGTACGCTGCCTCCCTGGCAGAAAATTGTTGGTCCGCCTGCTGTAATAGTAGCGGTACAGGCAGCGCAATTGTTAACCACAATGGGTTGCTGTGCTGAAGCCCTGCATCCATTGCTGTTGGTATAAGTATAGGTAATGGTTTGTGTGCCCACACCCGCTGTTGCAGGATTAAACTGGCCATTGCTAACACCTGTTCCGCTGTAAATACCACCAGCAGGAGATCCTCCTGTTAATGTAAATGCAGGTAATGTGTTGCATACAGCGCTGAATGTACCAAGGGTTACAGTTGGTAATGGATTTACAGAAACAGTTAACGCTGCTGATATTGCAGATGAACAGCCAGCAGTGTTTTTAACTGTTACACTGAAAATACCTTCACTTCCTGTAGTGATGCTCTGTGAAGTGGCACCATTGCTCCATAGGTAAGAAGCTGCTGCGCTGGAAGTAAGTGTTACACTGCCTCCTGCACAGAATGTTGTTGGTCCGTCTGCTGTAATAGCTGGTGTTGCAGGTAATGTATTTACGGTAACAACGGTGGCAGCAGAAGTGGCACTGCAGTTATTGGCATCAGTTACAGTAACGGTGTAATTTCCACTGTTACTTATGGTGATGCTTTGTGTGGTGGCGCCATTGCTCCACAGGTAAGATACTCCAGCTGAAGCAGTAAGCACTACTGATCCACCCTCGCAGAAAGTAATAGCACCGCCTGCAGTTATAGCAGCACTACAACCACCACAATTGTTAACAACAATGGCAGATTGAGCAGTACCGATACATCCATTAACGTTAGTATAGCTATAAGTGATGGTTTGTGTTCCCAAACCTGCTGCGGCCGGGTTGAATTGCCCGTTGGTTACTCCCTGACCACTGTAGGTTCCACCTGCTGGTGAACCACCTGTTAATGTAAATGCCGGTATGGTATTGCAAACAGCATTGAATGGAGATAAGGAAACAGTTGGCAAAGGATTTACAGTAACGATGGTGGCAGCAGAAGTGGCTGATGTGCAACCTGCTGCATTTTTAATAGTTACAGTATAGCTGCCGGCTGTGCTTACAGTAATGCTTTGTGTGGTGGCACCATTGCTCCACAAGTAAGAGGCGGCTCCGCTGGAAGTAAGTGTTACACTATCTCCTGCACAGAAACTGGCTGGGCCACCTGCCGAAATAGTTGGTGTGGCAGGTATTGCAAATACGGTATTTGCAGAAACATTATTACACAATCCTGATGCTCCAAAAGAGAAGGAACGAAGGTAGTAGGTACCAAATTCCAGGTGGTAGAAGGTAATGTTACTTTCTATTGTTAAAGGATTGCTGTATGCTGTACCGTCTTTATATAATTGAACGGTATAGGGAGCAAGTCCGCCAGAGACCAGATAAGTGATAGAGCCTAAACAGTCTGCACCTTGTGAAGAAGCGCTGACCGCTACTGCATTGGCGCATTTTTCAGTGTAGGCAGCAGTAAGCCGGTAAGAAGCGAATTCATTACCAAAGTAAGTACCGATCCTTAAATAATATTTACCAACTGCAAGACTTGTCAGGTTAAACGTAATTGTTGAACCTGTAAAATAGTTGTTTAATATTGAAGCGGCAGTTGTATCTGCATACAATGCATAAGTTACGAGTGGATAAGTGGTTGTGCCAAGATATGGTTCCACATCTATTGTCAAATTCATCGTACCACTTCCATCATAACCTATCTGCCACCAGTCTTCCGCATCTTTTGCAAATTATAATAATAATTCGCATGCCCTGTTTTTGCAGTATTGGCTGGCAACAATGTACCCACTGCGGCAAACTTGTTACTGGCTGGATTTTCTGCCGCAAAACTCATCGGTTCAAATGTATTGGCCAGTGCATACGGTGTAAACTCAGTCGAGAAATAAGTTTGTACCAGTATGTAGTAAGTGCCGGCAGCCAGTCCGTCTTTTGAGTAGGTTGCAGATGTTGTTGTATAACTTCCTGCAAGGAATGTTGTGCCATCATTGTCAAACAACTGTGCATACAGGTTTTGAGTATTGATGCTGGTAATTGTCCAGGAAAGTTTTCCATCTGCAGGTATAGTGATGGCATAATAATCCAGGCCATCTCTTGTGCCATTGTATTTGTAACCGATATGGCCATTGATGGTTGAATTTACAGGCAATGTACTTGCTGTTGCCCTTGTGTTATTGGGCTCTCCATCGTTTGGAGATGGAATAGTAATAAGTGTATTGCTCAATGTGTAAGGAGCAAATTCATATCCATAATATGTTTGAACCCTGATATAATAAGTTCCTGCTGCCAATCCGTCTTTTGAATAAGTTGCATTGGTCGTTGTATAACTTCCTGCAAGGAAAGTAACAGCATCTCCATCAAACAATTGCGCATACACGTTTTGACCATCATGGCTGGTGATGTTGAAAGAAATTTGTCCGTCAACATTGGTGGTAACTTTATACCAGTCCACTGCATCTGCATTACCATTATAGCGGTAACCAATATGTCCTGTTACAGAACCGTTCAGTGGCAGTACACTAGCATTTGTATAAACATCATTGGTGCCTATATCATTAGCCTGAACTGGCTGGGTTAAATTATTGGACAGGATATAAGTGGCAAATTCAGTACTATAGTATGTTTGCACCCTGATGTAATATACACCCGGAGCCAGACCGTCTTTTGAATAGGTTGCAGTTGTGGTGGTATAGCTGCCTGCCAAAAAAGTGGCAGCATCTCCATCAAACAATTGCGCATATACATTCTGACCGTTGTCAACTGTTATTGAAAAGTCTAATCGGCCATCTGCATTAACGGTTACTTTCCACCAGTCAACATCATCTCTTGCACCATTGTAGTGATAGCCGATATGACCTGTAACAGAACCGTTGAGCGGAAGGGTGGATGCAGCAGCGGAGGTTTCGTTTGCTAAAGGATCAATGGCATTTGCCGGTGCCGTAAAAGTATTAGATAAAGTGTAAGGTGCAAATTCAGTATTGAAATAAGTGTAGATGTGAATATAATATACACCGGGTGCCAGGCCATTTTTTGTATAGGTAGCTGTAGTAGATGTATAAGCTCCTGCTAAAAGTGATGTTCCATCACCGTCATACAGCCTGGCGTACACATTCTGCCCATTGGCACTTGCAATGGTATAAGAAAGCAAGCCATCCTGTGTCACTGTTACTTTGTACCAGTCACTGCTATCCCGGTGATTATTAAAATAGTAATTAATGTGGCCGGTAACAGCCCCATTTAAAGGCAGTGTTTTTGCCAGTGCAACAGTACTGTCCGGTTCTGTATTATTACTTACCGAAGCGGCAGTGAAGCTGGGTACAAAACTGTAAATAGTTGTTTCCGTAGCGTAATAATCAATGAACCTGAGATAATATGTTCCTTTTGCCAATCCATCAACATTCAATATGGAGGAAGTTGAAGTATAGCTACTGGCAAAAAGAATGCTGCCAAGTGTATCATAGATTTGGCAGTACACAAAGGAGCCATTGGTGGAAGACCAGTTGACGGTTAGTTTGCCGTCATCCGGAGTTGCTACTCTCCACCAGTCTTCATCAAACCCGGCGGAAGCAGTACCTGTTCCGGTAGCATTTAATGCAATTAAGTCAGATTGATTCCATACATTGTTGGGTTCCGTTTCTGTTTGTGCGTTTACAAAATTGAGGCAGAAAAAGAACAGCAGTAATAGCAGTAAATTCTTTTCATAAATTGAGTTTTATTGTTTTTGCAAATTATTGCCACGCAGGTACGAATACAATGACTGCCGTCAATTGTAACAATGATTCCATGTACAGTAAGTGCCTGACAAAAATGTATCGCTATTTTATTGAAAAGGTGATTTTGCAAGAAGCGGGTATATTTTCCCAAAAAGGCAACCAGCACTCCGGCAGTTTTCCGGGTTCCTGTTTAAACCAAAAACATTTTAACCAACAGCTGTTACTTTCTTTAGTGGAATAAAGTAACAGCTGTTAGAATGCTTATCTTTAGTCATTATAAATGAGTTTTTGATTTGAACAAACTGTTTGTGCCAGGAAAAACTAACCCTGCAAACCGTGAATAGTTACAATCAGGTCTGATATTTTTAAACCCGTTACAGGTAATACTTATCGAAATTGCTACCAACTTAAACTGAAATGATCACGGCATTACTCATCCTGGTTTTTATCGCCGGCTATGTTGCCATAGCCTTTGAACACCCATTGAAAATAAACAAAGCAGCTTCGGCTTTAATTACCGGTGTGCTTTGCTGGACGATCTATATTTTACACAGTAACGCTGTACATACGGTTAGTGAAGAACTGCTCCATCATTTGGGAGAGATCGCTTCTATCCTTTTCTTCCTGCTGGGTGCCATGACAATCGTTGAACTGATAGATTCACATGATGGCTTTGACATCATTACCCAAAAAATTAAAACCACCAGCTCACAAAAATTATTGCTCATCATCACGGCACTTACTTTTTTTCTTTCTGCCCTGCTGGATAATTTAACCACCGCCATTGTAATGACATCACTGTGTTCAAAAATATTAAGCAAAAAAGAAGACAGGGTTTGGTTTGCAGGCATGATTGTGATTGCCGCCAATGCAGGTGGTGCCTGGTCGCCATTGGGGGATGTTACCACTACCATGCTCTGGATCGGCGGGCAAATCACCGCATTGAATATTATAAAGCAATTGTTATTGCCCAGCCTGGTGGCTTGTATCATTCCTGCATTAATTGTTGCTTATCGTTTCAAAGGAAAAACAATTACGGCAATTCCCGAATCCGTTTGCACGCCGAAGGAAAAAAGAGATGGCAGAATTATTTTATTTGCCGGCATTGGGTTCCTGTTATTTGTACCGGCATTTAAAACAGTTACACATTTACCCCCTTTTATGGGCATGATGCTGGCATTGGGTTTAATGTGGGTACTGACTACCATCATCCATCAAAGTAAAGACCATGAAACAGCAGAAAGATTTACTGTTGCCAGGGCATTGCAAAAAATTGATACCCCCAGTATTTTATTTTTTCTCGGCATTTTACTGGCAGTATCAGCATTGCAGTCATTTGGTTTACTGAAAGAGCTGGCCGGTTTCCTCAGCAGCACTTTAAAAAACGATTATTTAATTGGTATATCACTGGGGCTGCTTTCTGCCATTGTTGACAATGTGCCGTTGGTAGCAGCATCGCAGGGTATGTTCGACTTAACTACTTATCCAACTGATCATCCCTTCTGGGAATTTTTGGCATTGACCACGGGCACCGGCGGCAGCGTTGTGATCATTGGAACAGCTGCAGGCGTGGCCGTAATGGGTATTGAGCAAATTGATTTTATGTGGTACCTGAAAAAGATCGGCTGGCTGGCATTGATCGGTTTCGCTGCCGGCATCGGGGTGTTTTTGCTGCAGCTGTTGCTGTAGTGATAATATCAACTCATTTTTCCATTTCTATACCAGCAAAAAAAGCGTTGCAAAGAATTACAACGCTTTTTACCTTATCGAAAAATCAAACTGTTTTAATTATCTGCTCCATCAGTATTGGCCCTTTGTATTGCATAGGCGCCTACATTTTTTCCAACCGTCAATCCCACCGTACAATCACTCTTGTAATGGATACCTCCATACATTCTTGACAGGGATGCTTCCTGCGCCATCGCATCATAAGCCGTTGCCCTTTCCGGGATAATACGCCCCAGTATTGCCGCTGCTGCACCGCTAAAAGTGGAGTGGCCGGAAATATAAGAAGGGAAATTAGGAAGCCCAGTTGTGGTTTTGATCCCGGGGTCCAGCTGCGATGGCCTTGGATTAAAGTACTTATACTTTGTAGCCCAGCATACGATCGCTGCATCCATCAGGCTCATGTTCAGCAATGCCATATTTCTGGCCCATCTTACCTCACTGAAATTTTTTCCAATGAAATCTTCTGCTGCAATGGCATCCCAGTGGCCCGGCGGCGTGTAAGTAGCAACACCATCTGCCCAGAAATGAACGATCCTTGTTTGCTCTCTCGTCGGACTTTTTACAATATTATAGATCTCTGCTGTTTCATCTTTCATCTGCTGGCTGGCTGTTAATGGTGGCGGAGCAGGAACCAGTGATACTGCAGTTAATGAATCAAATAAAAATGTTTTTACTTTTCCAAATGCAGGCAACATTGGCGGACGCTTTGGCGACTCCTGGCTGATCCATGGTATTTCACCTCTTGCCCTGGTAGTACTGTCTAATGCTGTCCACAATGCCTGGTTCCCAGCTGCTGCACCGGCCCTGTCTCCCCTTGCTCTTGCAACAAATTTTTGTGCAACAGCTTTGCCCAGTGCTTCGCCTGCTTCCATATCACTGCGTACATTGGCGCCCGCAATGATCCTTGCTCTTTTGTGTTCTTCCGCTTTCAGCTGTATATAATCCTGGTCGCCGGGAAATAATAATTTCAACAACTCTACAGAAACACCTTCCACCACCGCATCTTCTGATGGGTAAGAGGGAAGATCAGATCTTGGTATCAGTACATTCACGGTAGAATCTGCATTATACGGCGCTTGACGGTTATACAGTGTTTTATAATAATAGGCAGATACCAATGCATCGTATTGTGCAGCGCTTACATAAGCATAAGCCCTTGCAGCATACGGAGGATTTGCAAATGGAAATTGAGGATACGCCAATGGATTATTGGCACTTGGAAATGGATAGGTGCCGTCTGCGTTTTGATAAGGCGGCAAATTATGCCTGGCCACCAGTTCTCTTAAAATTTCATTCCATCTTAATACAGCACCGGCACTCCAGTATTTTACGATTGCTTTTTCTTTATCCGTAAGCGTAGCCTGAAAACTTTTTATTTCATTTACCTGTGCAATATAATCGGGCGTGTTGGTTGCGATGGGTGCTGCTACTGCAATATCTGTTGGAGCGGTTAGCAATATTGGTTTCCACGTACCTGCATTCAAATCAAGGTTTGCAGGTTTCAGCGCAGGCGTTTCATCGGTTCTGCCCACTACATCTTTACTGCAGGAGCTGATGATTGCAATTCCGGCTGCAGTAATAATGGTTGATAATAAAATTAATTTCTTCATGGCAAATTATTTTTTAGCTGGCGTTGTTTTGGTTGATGGTTTGGACGATCTTTTTTTACTGAAATCGAGTACATAAAACAGGCCGCCATGGAAGGTAGTTGCCTGGCCCACATTTCTTCCACTGATGGTTGCATTACCTCCACCCACAATAAACAGGTTGTGTTTTTTTGTTACGGTATATTTAAAATCAATGCCCGCCGTTGTTGCATTCATCCTGTTACTGGGAAAAGGCATATTGTTCCTGGTCATATCGAAGCCGCCGATGGTTGTCCATTTGTTCAGCACCGCTTCTAAAATCAGCTTATCGCTGCGGTACCCGGCACGGAAATTAACATTAGAAGCATCGGGCATTTCCACTTCATCGCTGAGTATAAGATGATCGGTGTAGTAAGAAGTGCGGTCTATTTTTATATTATCCCTGAACACATACGTGCCGGAAACTGTGGCAAAAATATTGCCCACCTGGTAATCCAGCATCAACCTTGCAGAAGCAGTTTTGCTGCGCAGGCCAATCGAAAGTGGAAGATAATCTGCTACGTAATTTGTCAATGGAATTGATAAACCACCAATGGTGTAAATAGAAAATGTTCCGGGGCCTATCTCTTTTTCAACGGGCATCCATTTTACAAATAGGCTAAGGTCCTGTGTACCCTGCATGCCATGCAATGTACCTGCAGAGGCTTTTGTTTTAATATAGGGAACGCTGAACAGTACATTCAGTTTATCGCTTACTCCATACGCCGCCATTAATGAATATAACTGGGTAGATACCGTTCCAAGATTGGCATTGTCTCTTTTCAATGTTCCTTCCCAGTAATTCTTCCAGCTGCTGTGGGCATACATGGGTCCGATACAGAGTTGTTTTTTGCTCATCATGATGGCATCCATATCAGTTTGAGCTTTTGAAGTATTAATACTAAAAGCCAGGCAGCACAATACCATTAACAATTGTTGCACTCTTGTCATACATTATTTTTTAGACAGGTAAATAATTGCTACAGCAATTTCTTTCTTAAAAATTCAGTTAATGTTTTTTGAGATCCTGAATGTGTACCCCAGGTTGATAGAGTAATCAGCAAAAGCGGCATCACCCTGTACATGTATTTTTTGTAACGGGTCGCTGATCTTTGAATTTTCCATATTCTGTTTTGCAATATCAGCAGCGCTTTGAATGCGGTTCTTGGCAATATTATATGGAACAAATAAGGTGAATGTATGTTTACCACTGCGGTAAGTAATGCCCGATTCAATGGCAATTACATAACCAGGGCGGCGGTAAGCCACCTGGCCACCAAAAGCATCATAAGCCGGGATGCCTTCCATTCTTCCTGCAAGTGATAAAGTAAGATTTTTAGCCTTCCCTACAGAACCCATGAAACCAGCACGGGCAAAATACTGATCCGGGCAGGCATATACGTTGTATCCTGCCAATCCAGAATCTGCTTTAGATTTAAACGTACCGTTTGATTCTTTTGGATTGAATAAATAATAGCCGTTGGCAAATGCATAAATGCTTTTGTATATTTTTTTAAATCCCTGTACTTCCACGCTGATGCCAATACCTCCATCGCCTGGTTGTATTGCCTGGTCCATCACTGCAATTCTTTTGGTACCGTTTGATTGCGGGGCAAGATCAGTAACATCATGCTTACCGGTATTCAATTTAAGGCCCAGGCCCACCACCAGGTTACCTGTTTGTGCTTTGTGCGGATCAAATACCCAGTAATTGGCGCTCACACGGATATCGCCAAGGCCTCTTGCAAATACACTGTAACGGAAGGTGTCCTTTACCGGTAGCGTTTGCCTTAACACCTGTGAACGTTCGTTGCTTACCCAGGGAAGCGTAAGATTCAACTGCACCCTGCCGGAAAGACCATAAGAAAAATTCAGGTCTACAGCATGAGAGTAAATATTTACTGCGTTTCCATGATCGATACCATCGGCACCAATACCGCCTCCTGTATTTTGACGCTGTTTCTGTTCTTCGGTGCCTACAAAATGGCGCCAGGAATGAAAGCGGCGGTAATTAGCTCCCACCTGTATATCACCTTTAGCAAGATTGTAAGAGTTTTCGGAGCACATAGCCGTTACGCCGCCCATTTGTCTTACGGCTACGCAGCCCTGTGCATTTGCTGTTGCATTGATCAATACCAATCCAACAGATAATAGTATAATTATCTTTTTCATTTTGTTTTTGACTTTGAGTCAGTAACCGGCTTTGAGATCAGTTACTGTTGGTTGAATAATTCAATGACCTGCTGATCATTGCTTTTCTAGTTTTAATTTTCCGACAATGAGGTTCCCTACTTTTTTACCACAATCATTACTTACCAAACAGCTTGGATGAAAATGGATGCCACCATAAAACCTTGCCCAGTTGTTTTCTTCTGCTGCCTGGCGGAAGGAGGTGAAGGAACGGTTGGCAATACCAAACTCCAGTTCGCTGGTATCTGTGTAAGCAAAGTTGTCGCCGAAAGATTTGGTAAGTGCTTCTGCTGCTGCTGCCGATACAGTACTGTGCCCGCAGGTATATTCAGGGAAAGGTGGTGTTTGCAAAAATGGCCTCCACTCCGGATCAAAATATTTATTGATCACCGTTTCGGGCCTAACGGTATTGCTGCGGAATTTTTCATCCCAGCATTGAATAAACCCGTCGAACATGGCAATGGAAGTGAGTGCATAGGCTGCTACCGTTTTCCTGAAATTAGCATTGGCTTTTTGAGCAGCAATGCCTACAATATTCATCCAGTGGCCGGGAGGGGAGAATTTTTTTGTAATGAACGAAACGTGCCCGGCTACATTTAATTTACCAGCCAGGTCATCCCAGAACTCCGCAATGTGCTTTTGCTCATCGCTTAAACTGTCCACTGCATTTTTTACTGCCATCACCTGTTTGTAATAATCACTATTCTTATCCTTGATGTTAAAAGCAAATGGTCTTACCGGCATGAACTGGGCGGCACTGTCCATTACCATCGGCCTTATTTCGTTCCAGTGCGGTTCTAAAGCACTGGTATATGCAGGAGGTGTTGGTACCCAGCGGCCGGGTGTATCAATCACAGTATAACGGGGAGCACTTCTTGTTTGTGCATAGTTGTCTTTTTTACTCCATGCAAGAATGGCCTTGCTCACCGTATCTGAATAAGCAACCGTATTATTAAACATATCATCTGGCATGCCCTTTTCCCTTACCAGTTGTTTGAGGCTGTCAACATATTGCTTCATGCTTCCTTCAGGAAAAGTTACCGCCTCGCCCACTTTACTAAATGCCAACAGCGCTGCAAATTCATAATCTATTTTTTTAGTGGTATCCGGTTTAGGAACTTCCTTTAACCCGTTTAACTGCCCTGCAAGAGACAGGTATTCATTTGGATAACCACCAGCGATACATTCATATGCAGCAATGTTGGCATAAGCATAATTACGGCTTGCAACAATGGGGGCAAAGCCTACATGCTTTACCACTTCATTCAGTTCTTTTACCGTTTTGGAATAAGTTGAGGCGTTGTCAAAGTAAGTTTTTGGTACAGGCTTATTGGTACAGCTAATTAACAACAGCAGTAAAGCCAGTGGAGCAATAATAAGTTTCATCTTTTGATTTTTTATTTAATGATTCTATTCCTTGCATTCAACTGTACTGCATACGATGGCTGCAATTATTATTACAAGGCTGTGCAGGAATACAATTATTCCGGTACAATGACCTGCAAACAGATGAATGCCGTTAAATTTTTTGCTGTGTATAATTGAGCATAACACATCCCTGAACCGGGAAAGAAATATTTGACAGGACTCACGACAGGCGTGTATCCGGAGGTTGTTCAACAGTTGTAAAAAAGGAGTTTTCTTCAAATACGGATTTTACCAAAACATAATTCGTTGTAAGCAATTTACTTCCGCAATCAATGGCGATCATGGACTGCTCTTCATATTCGCTTAAAGATTTTTGAAAAGATTTATTGGGTGAACCTGATTTTTCCTTGCTGTCATTTTGCTGAAAGTCGTGGGCAACTTTGGCGTAATCATTTTTAGATTGCTCGATCTGCATTTTGCTTTTGTTAGGTATGCAGAGCATTTCTAAAGAGTCATTGTAAATACGGCATTTTACATATTTGTATTTGATCCCGTCCATTTCCACTTCACCATCGATGCGTTGAAATGCTGTTGAATTATTGTAGTAGGGAAGATTGGTAGGCTGCTTGATGCTGATTAGGTCTTCGTCGTTGTAGTTGTTTTGATCAAGTGCCAGTTCCAGTGTTGCATCACTCTTGCCCACCATGTAGTTGTAGAGTAACTGGTACCCTGCAACATTGAAGGCGAAAATCGCAAGCATAAATATGGCAACAAGCTTTCTCATTCGTTAGTTGATGCAATGTAGTGGATTTTTTTGTTAATCGGTTTAAGCGAAGAGAAGATTTTTTTGATTTGGCGACTGCAAACGATTGCTGAATGGTGCTGGTTCTACACAAGGAAGTCAAGTTTTAAAAACCTGACTTCCTTAATGAATTTTACCTGACGGTGAATGTTTTCTTTTCCACCCCAATCCCTTTCAGCGTCAAACTTTTCCATTGCGCCGGCAATACAGATTTTATTTGTACGATTCCGGTGGGGGTAATATCCAATCCGCCAAAACCATTCAGCACGGCCTGTAAAATACCTCCTGCACCAGTGGCGAAATAAGGATTGGTTCCTCCTTTGGTTTCTGCAATCACATTAAAAGGCGGCAGCAGGTTGGGCACATAAGCATCTTTGAAAAAGTGAAATGCTTTTTCTTTATCGCCCACACGGGAATACAGTAATGCAAAAATTGCCTGCGTCATTGCCGGAGTGCCTTCGTTGGGTACCCTTACGGAATAATAATCGAGGTCTTTCTTTACCTGTTTTGGATCGGTAATTTCTTTTAATGGATAACCCAGCAAATTCACATCTGCCTGCTTAATACCTTCGCCATTGTAAGTGGCATGTTCTTTTGTAACACCATCTGCCATTTTTAAAACAGGGATATTGTTCGCCACATTCAGCCAGTCGGCATCAGGTACAATGCCAAGCAATTTTGCTGCTTCTGTTGCATATTTTAAATTGGCTTTGGCGGCAGCATTGGTAAAAGCATTGTTGTCAACATTCTCCGCCCATTCATCTGCAGCTACTACATTTTTAATATCGTATTTCCCGGGGCCGTTGCGCTCTACCCGGCTTGCCCAAAAATCGGCCGTAGCCTGCAAGATGGGCCAGCCTTTTTCCCTCAGCCAGTTTTTATCCTGCGTAACAGCATAGTAGTTCCATGCAGCAATGGCAATGTCTGCAGTAATGTGATGTTCAAATGGTCCGCTCAATGCCCATACCGGTGTTTCTTCCACACCGGTGCCGGCACTCTCCCATGGATACATCGCCCCTTTATAGCCCTTGCCAAATGCGTTTCGTTTGGCAGCTTCCAGCCTTTCAAAACGGTATTCAATAATGCCTTTTGCAATCTCGGGGTGCAGTTGCAAAATAGATGGAAACATCCACAACTCGGTATCCCAAAATACATGTCCATTGTAACCCAATCCGCTTAAACCCATTGGCGAAGGGCTGTTGCTGCTGCCTTCCCTTACAAATGAATAGAGATGGTAGATCATGCTGTGCACATCCTGCTGGCTTTGTGCATCGCCCTCTATCACAACATCGCTCTTCCACAATTCATCCCATGCTTTGTTGTGCATTTCCACCAGCCTGTCCCTGCCCTGCAGTTTGGCAAAAATGGTAAGGCGTTCTGCTTCATTGAGTGGATCATCATGATGGGCAGATGTGATGGATGAACCCACAATGGAATACCGGTAGCTTTCACCTGCTTTTATTTTTATTGCAAACTTCATCAGGTGCATATTATTATCCCACATTTCATGTATCACCCTTGGTTCGTTGCCATGTTTTTCACTAAAAATAAAAGCATTGCTGGCACACATCAACAGTTTGCCGGTGGGGCTTTTTGCAGTAGAAGTCAATAAGCTGATGGTGGTATGCGGCCTGTCTATTTCATTGTAATAATTCTGTACTTCTTTTAATGCATCGGGCGCCTCCATCTGGCTGGCGCTGCCGAGGTTTAGTTCTTTTTTGGCAGTTACCGTAATATCCATCAATACAGAATAAGGCAACTGACGCAACGCATAATAGGTATAGGAAACAGTGGCTACCTCTTTATAATCAAAGGATGTGGTAAAACTTGCCTGCTGCATATCAAGTTCCTGTTTCATATTAGTAACATCAGCATTGCCCAGCCTTCTTCCATCAATCTCCATGTACATATTCAGCAGGTTGAAACTTTTTAAAAAGTTGCTTACCCTGCCACGCCCATATAAATCGTATGCCCCTGCCAGCACCACCTCTTTTACTTTAAAAGCTTCTGCACTGCTTACAATACCAACCTGGCCATTAGCCACAGTAATACCATAATAATTGGAGGGGTCTATTTTACCAGCAGTTATTTTCCACGGGTCTTGCGACTGAACACCTGTGAAAATGAAAATAAAAATGGAGGGAATGAGCAATCGTAGCATAAAAAATGATTTGTACACAATTTAGTGAGTGATTTTAACTTTATTTGCTGAAAATTTGTTTGCCTCATAAAATACTGAAATGAAAAAGCTGACTGCAGGTTTGGTTATTGTTCTTGTACTATTTTTTTCGCTGGCCTATCTCATGGTACCAAACGTAATTACCATCAACACTTCCCTCGCTTTTCAAAATAATATAAAGGGGCTTTTCAGAACACTTTCTGAAACCAGGAACTGGAGCAAATGGTGGCCGGGGAAATTTGACAGTACCGGCAAAAAATTACTGCTGAATGGGAATGAGTATACAGTGCCGGATTATACTGCCACTTCCATTGTTGTGGAGGTAAATAATCCAACAGTGTCGGAAAAATCTTCCCTGCTTTTTGTTCCGTTGAAGTCTGATTCCATCCGGCTGGAATGGCAGGTACAAATACCTACTTCATACAATCCTTTTAAAAGGGTGAAAATTTATTTTGCCACTTCGGGGCTGCAGCATGATTTTCATTCCATCCTCGCCTCCATCAAATCTTATTATACCAACGATGAAAGAATATATGGCCTTGATATTCGCCGTGAGTCGGTTAAAGATACTTCGCTGGTATTTACTTATGATTCCTCTAAAGGTTATCCCTCTACGGAAAAAATTTATTCAATGATTGGTGAACTCAGGAATTATATTGATATGCATTCCGCCATTGCTACAGACTCCCCCATGCTCAATATTTACAGCAGTGATCACGAATATTATCTTACCAAAGTGGCCATCCCTACCAATAAGATCCTACCCTCATCCGGAAAGATTTTTTATAAGTGGGTGCTGCCCCACGGAAATATTTTAGTGGCTGATGTAAAAGGCAATATTCAACAAACAGACAGTGCTTTTGCCACCATATCGCATTATGTGCATGATTATAATCTGACAGCCCCTGCCATTCCTTTTTTTAAACTCATTACCAACAGGCTGCAGGAAAAAGACAGCAGTAAATGGGTTACAAGAATCTATTACCCGGTGATGTATTATAATTAACGGTGGCGGCATTGATTATATCACTGGCTGCACACATCCCATATCAAAAGAATATACAGCCAGGCAGGCTATTTGCTGGATTTGCCGTAACTTTAAGAGGTTTGTTCAACTATCATCCCATTCTCAAATGATTGCGCCTGCACTAAGATTGTTCTTTCCAGTTCTTATACTGCCATTGGTGTTTTCGCTACAATCAACTGCCCAGATCTGCATCAATAAATACACTGGCATCAGCTTTCAAACCACCACTTTCGAAGCTTTCACAAGCTCAACAGTTGCCCCCAATAACGAAATCATTTCTGCAGGCACATTGTATGATTTTAACAGTGCAGGCCATATCGCTAAATATTCAGCTAAAGGAAACCCTATCTGGTCGTACCGGTACAACCTTAATTTTTTTGATTTCGTCAAATCCATTTTTTTCAAAGCCATCAATATTGCAGCTATTGTGAGTACAGCAGACGGAGGTATGATTATCGCAGGAAATACAGAACAGGTTTTATCTCCCTTTGGTTTACCGCCTCCGGTTAAAAAATGGGGGCTGATGGCAAAGCTGGACAGGTTTGGAAAAGTACTCTGGACCAAAACTGTTACTAAGGATGGCGAAATGAATTTCACTAATCTTTATCTTACTGCAGATGGTGATATCATTGCTTACCTGGCAACAGACAATGGCCCCAAGAGAGGGCCTGGCGATCATTCGTATAATAATGTATTAAGAATAGGCCAGGATGGCGAGGTCAAATGGTCAAGCTTTTTATTTACGCTGCTTTTTGATGCAGGCGGGCTTGGCGTAGCCAATAAAAGAGCCATCGTACAGGCTACAAATGGAAATATTGTAATTGGTGATGTGGCGCATAAAACAGTTGCAAATACCGGCGAAATAAAAGAAGGAAACCTTCATTTTTTTGAGCTGAACTATGCTACAGGCAAACTTAACTGGGAAAGAAGTTATGAATACGGGGCATTATCCAGCACTTATGTGCCGGATATTGTAAATATAAAAGAACTTGCCAATGGAAAATTTTCTTTTATAACTACTTTGTATTTAACAGGCGTAAACGGCTTCGTGAAAAAAGGAGCAAATATTATTACAAGTAACCGTGGTGCAATAGAAAATATAATTGCATATACCCCTTTTGATGGCAGCCCTTGCAGTATCAAAGAGGCATCTACTGATAAAAATACTGGCAACAGGGTTTTACTTTTTGATAAAAGTGGCAAAAACATGCTCGTGAATATTGATGACGATGGGCAGGTTGTATGGCAACAGGGTTATAGTGATAAACAAGGAGCCTTTCCCGTTAATTGCTTTTCCGCCGGGAAGAATGGATATAATATTTTTACCAGCAACAACAATTCAAAACAATACGGGCTTTTAATTACAGATAACACAGGAGTAATTGACTGTGCAAATGAAACACCCGATATTACTGCGGTACCTGCAACACTAAATTTAACCAGGGACAGCATGGTAACAGATTTTAATTATAATTTCAGGGATGATTATTATGATTACGCCCATCCATTGAAAAGAGGTGAAGCTTACCCATTGATAAAAAATATTGACTGCCAGCAAACACTCGCCTGCTGCAGAGATTTTATCGACAGCAGTATCGCCAATACTTACACTATCTGCGAAGGCAGTTCCTATATGCTTCCCGACAGTACAGTAATAAAAGATTCAGGCATTTATTATGTGAATTTTAAAACAGTTTTAGGCTGCGACAGTATCAGGTTCTATAAGATAAAATTAGATAAGGACGTTTCATTACTTGGCATTGGCAACGACACCTGTTTAACAGGCAGCAGCACCATCACGCTGAAAGCTACAGAAGGCTATGGAAAATACTACTGGATGAACAGTTTACTGCCAGGCAACGCTGCGTACACTGTTACGTTACCGGGCAAATATTTTGCAACAGTAAACAATGTTTGTGGAAGCAAAACTGACAGTGTTGAAATATTTGATGTTTGCGATTATCCTTTATACATGCCCAATGCCTTTACACCTAATGGAGATAAGATCAATGATGTTTTCAGAATTGCACCTGATAATAAAAACCGGCTGCTGAGTTTCAGGATATACAACCGCTGGGGTAAAATTGTTTTTCAAACTACCAATCTATCCGAAGGATGGGATGGCACTTATAAGAATGAACCGCTGGGAACGGATACTTTTATTTATATGGTTGAAATGGTGACCCTCTCGGGGAAAAGGGTTACAAAAAAAGGATACATTACCCTGTTACGCTGATTCCTTTATCTGCTCTTATACTTTCTGTCTTTAAACTTAATTACCATTGCACTATCGCTGTTACGGGCAAAAATGAATGCAGGCTGCTTTCCAATGGTTACAGGTAGTATGTGGCGCACCTGCCCTTTTACTGCAAGGCCATTGATGGTTTCTGCAATAAATTTCCCGTTGCCTTTATTGATCAGTACCGTTCCATAATCAGCATCGTATCTTCCCATTTCAATATTGGGGTCGTAATAATTCCCTACCATTAAGATGTCCGGCAGGCTGTCATCATTGGCATTGATCACTACTGCATCTTTCATAGAACTGAACTGTGCTGCCGCCGGCAATGCAGTTACTTCAAACTGCAGGTTTCCTTTATTGATAAAAACAGCATTGGACATATAATTGGCGGAGAGCAACGTTGCAGCTTTTAATTTTTCTGAGGTGAATAATTCGGTAAGAGTTGCCCTGGCAAAATCACCGGCGTATAAAAATTTCTTTTTTAAGATGGGCATCTGTTTTTCCAGCTCTGCTTTGTTTGCAAAAGGAATTTCTTTGCCTTGCACAAAATAAGTGAGCACTTGTTCCTTTTTACCATTTCCATCAAAATCATTAAAATATAACCGCAATGGTTCTTCAGCAGTTGCTTTCAACCGGCTGTTCAATCCCAGGTTACCGGCAAGCAGGTCAATATCGCCATCGTTGTCAATATCGCATGGTAATACAAAATTCCACCAGCCCTTTTTATCTGTCAGTGCTTTTTTGGCAAGCTTACCGTTGGTATTGATATAAGCATCAATACCGCCCCACTCCAGCGACAGCAGCAGGTCTTTATCACCATCCTTATCAACATCAAACCAAATCGCCTGTGTAACAAACCCGGCCAATGCAAGTTCTGGTGCATAGGTTGCCGTTACATCCTTAAACTTTCCTGTTTTATCATTCAGCAATAAATACGATTGTGGCGTTTGCCCATACTCCCAAGGAACAGCCCTGCCGCCAATAAAAAGATCGGTATAGCCATCATTATTAAAATCAAATGGCACAATGCAAGACTCCGTTACATAAAGATTTTCAAAAGCATTTTCTTTTTTGGTAAAATTTGCTTTGCCATCATTCAGGTAAATCCTCGGTGTATTGTGATAATCGGTTCCAAAAAATTCATTGCCGCCGCTTGCCAGCACCAGGTCGGTATTACCATCGTTGTTTACATCCGTAAAGCAGGCGCTGGTATTTTCATAAACGCTGTCTTTATCCAATGCAGGCTGGGCTGTTTTTAAAAATTTACCGGAAGCCTGCTGCAGAAACACACATGCTTTTTTATCTCTTGATGAGCCAATAAAAACATCCTCCAGCCCATCTTGATTGATATCTGCCACCGCCAATGCCGGCCCTTCTGTAGAAACCATGTGCGGTATCAGGGGTTCCCTGTCAAATTCAACAAAATGATTTTCCTGGTGCAGGTAATTAAGTCCTGTGGCAACTGTAATATCTTCCATTGTGGCAGCAGTATTACCAAACTTGTTTTTCAACTGGCTGTAATCAAAAACCGGCAAGCCATTTTGATAAACCATTTTTATACCGGTTTTACCAGCAGGCACTACAATGTTTTGATAAGTATTGTCTGGCCAAACCAGCAACATGGAATCAATCATTGTATTCTTTGTTCCTACCAGCATAGGGGTTTCCATGCTGGATAAAAATCCTTTTACCGGGTATTTTTCATAGGTCCTGATTTCGGTACCGGTATAAACAATCACTCTTGCACCCGTAGCGTTGATATTTTTTGCATCGCCTTTTAAATGGATGGTAATGGAGGAAGCCGCCGGTGGCTGATTATTTTTATTTTCATACAGCAGCACCGGCGCATCAATATTATTTACCACAATATCAAGGTCTCCATCATTATCAAGATCAGCATATATAGCGCCATTGGAATAGGTAGGTTCATTGCCTTCAACAACATTTTCTTCATCGGTAAAAGAAAGATCGCCATTATTTTTAAAGAACTTATTCGGCAATTTGATTTCCGGGAATTTATTAATGAGCGCAAGATCCTTTCCCTGCATATTGTTATCCCTTATCATCTGCTGCACTTCACCATTGGTGACAAAGTTGATGTAATCAATATCATTCATCCGCTTGGGAATGCCATTAGAAATAAAGAGGTCTTTCAATCCGTCATTATCAAAATCCATCCATAGTGGCGCCCACGACCAGTCGGTAGCTGCAATGCCGCTGTACAAACCTATTTCGCTGAATAAACCATTGCGCCTGTTGTATTGAAAGTTATTTCTTGTGTACTGATGAGAATAACCCACGCTGATCTTGTAGTTAAAAATATCGTAGGCATCTTCACCCAGCGAACGTTTCAGTATGTAGGGATCGGACGGCAACATGTCCACCGAGATGATCTCCGGGTAGGCATCGTTGTTTATATCCGCCACATCAACTCCCATACTGAACTGGCTGGTATGCATCATCCTTTGCTCGCCTTCTTCTTTAAAAGTGCCATTGTGCCGGTTGATGTATAAATAATCATCTTCATGAAAATCGTTGCCAATATAAACATCCGGGTACCCATCAAGGTCGATATCGCTAACGGCAATGCCCAGCCCGTAACCAATGGCAGAGCTGTTGATGGCAGATGATTTTGTTGCATCTGTAAAAATATCCCCATCATTCCTGTACAGCTTATCCCCCGAAGCCGGGTGATAGGTTCCTGTAAAATCTTTTCTTGGCCTGAACGTTCCGTTTTCATGTACAGAGTGATTCAATAAAAACATATCCAGGTCGCCATCCATATCATAATCAAAAAAAGCCGCCTGTGTACTAAAGCCTGAAAAATCAAGCCCATACTCTTTTGCTTTATCAACAAATGTTGGAATGCCTTCTTTACCAATCCCCTGGTTGATGAGTAATTGATTTTTACTGTGCAGGATTTCATAATTACCAACCCTGCATACATAAATATCCATCAATCCATCATTGTTAATATCAACCACAGATATGCCGGTTGTCCAGCCACTGTCCTGGGGTATGCCGGACTGTTGAGAGATATCTTTAAAGTGAAGTGAACCGGTATTGAGATAAATTTTATTGTTGTGCTGGTTGGACCCGAAGAAAAGATCGGTCAAACCGTCATTGTTAAAATCAGCAGCGCCTACTCCACTGCCGTTATAAAAATACATGTACTTAAAAAGATTGAACTGGTTATTGTAGGTAAGGTTATTCGAAAAATCAATCCCGGTTTCTTTGCTGGTAAGTGTTTTAAAAATCGCATTCTTCACTTCCTTTTTTGAAGTGCATGCAGCCAGCATTACCAAGATAAGTGATGTTAAGAATAATATATGCTTAGCTGCTTTGCCCATAATTAATTTAAAGTTGCTGCTTTTTCAATTGATACATTAGTGGTTTATCATTGTTCTGCATTACCAGTATTATCCGGCCCTGTTTGTTGGCGATTTCCTTAATATCCTTTACCTCTCCCCTGATGCTCATCCCTTATAGCTTTGTCGCTGTCCAGGCGTAATTACCCCTCCCATCGTTTAGCAGCACATGCCCGTAACTCCCATCCAGCCTGCCAAACTGCGGCGGGAACTCAAACATATTGCCCCCAGTACCAGGTCGGCTTTATTATCTTCGTTCAGGTCGGTGACGGCTATGGCATTTACACTCGACAACTGTACCATGTAAGGTAAGGGCTGTACTGTAAAATGGCCCTGCCCATCATTGACCGCAACAATACTTTTGCAGTAGTTAAACGTCTTCTGTTTTGATTTCTCTATCACTTCCTTTCCAAACAGATCCTGTATCGTTTTAGTGGCGTAATCACTGTGTTTCAAATTCTCTTTCTTCAAACCAGGGAACTGGTCAGTGATCTCACGTTTTAAAAAAACCGGCATGTCTTTACTACCGATCGTTCTTGTTAAAACTGCTCGGCTGTGCCGTTGTTATCAAAATCATTCAGCCATAGTTTCGCCGGATGTTCTTTATCGGGTCTCAGGTAAAAATTCTCACCGATATTGCCGATGATAAGGTCCATCTTGCCATCACCGTTTACATCTGCCGCTGCGATACTTTGCCACCAGCCTTCTTTGTCTTCAAGATTTGTTTCTTTCAATGCATCAAACTTATTCGTGCTTTTGCTGTAGCTGAATATTTTGGTTGACATCCACTCCCCGGTTATGACCAGTTCTTTTTGTTTGTCGCCGTTTACATCGGCCCATACTGCACCTGTTATCATGCCGGCATTCTTTATCCCAGGGCTTAGTTTATCGGTTACATCTGTAAAATGGCCCTGCCCGTCGTTGTTGTACAAATAGCTTTGGGGCTCATGCCATAATTGTAGGGTACGCTCCTGCTGCCGACAAACAGGTCTTCATCTCCGTCACCGTCATAATCATAATTGACTGCAACGGATATGTTCATATCATTGTTAGGGAAGGCAGCACCGTCGATCGTGAAGTTGCCCTTGCCGTCGTTCTTGTATAACCTGTGTTGTATCTCTCTTTCATTGGGCTGTATATTGTTGCCGCCGGCGCCAATGAACAGATCCTGGTCACCGTCTTTGTCGGCATCAAACAGCAGTACTGCCACATCTTCAAAGCCGGCGTATTGTTTAAACAGCGGATATTCCTTTTTGAGGAAAGTACCTTCGGGTGTTTGAAGGTAGAGTTGCCCTGACTGGTTCTTTGCGCCTCCTATATAGATATCTTCCAGTCCATCACCGTTCACATCCCCTTTGGCAATCTTTGGGCCTTCTTTACTCAGCAGCACGGGCAGGTTTCTTTCGTAATAAAAATCAATGTAATCATCTTCGGTATGTTTGTCCATGTTGTTGGCTACCGGTTGCAATAATGGAGCTGTTACCGGTTGATCGAAGTGATACAAAACACCGGTTGCTGGCTGCTCGATGGTATGCAATTTATTGAGCTCGGGTTTATCAAACTTGCTGTAGCTCCTGTCTGGCCAGATGATGACCATGGAGTCCACCGATGCATTCTTGCCCAGGCCAATGATCTGTTTGTAGTCCACGCTGCTCTGGAAGCCACGGCTGGGTACCACTTCCCTGCTGAAGATCTCTGCACCTTTGTATACCAGTATCCGGGCTCCTATCGCAAATACATTTTTTTTTGTGCCCCTCAACATAATACCGATGTAATTATTCTTATTCCCCTCCCTCGAATTATTCTTATATACAAAAGCCGCCTGGTTCTCATTATTCACTATCAAATCAAGGTCCCCATCATTGTCCAAATCGGCGTAGGAAATACTGTTGGAAAATGTTGGCGTAGAAAATCCCCAGGCATTGGTTACATCATCAAACTGCAATGAACCCTTATTCCTGAAAACCCTGTTGGCCAATGGCGTTACGGGAATGTGTTTCAGTACTTCATCAATAGCGGGTTTTTGACCTGTCTTCAACATACCGCTATACACTTCGTTTGAGAAGAAATCGAGATAGTCCAAATCACCGACATCTTTATTGATGCCATTGCAGATGTATACATCATTGAGCCCGTCATTGTCAGCATCAAAGAACAATGCCCCCCAGCTCCAATCGGTTCCAAACATACCGCTGTAATTACTGATCTCGGAGAAAGTGCCGTTCTTATTATTCAGCTGCAGGCAATTCTTTACATACTGGTGATAGAGGCCAGCTTTCTGTTTGGTGTAATACAGGTCAAAATTATCAAACGTACCTGTCGTCTTCAGCCGGTAATCATCATCCGGTATCATGTCAGTGGTAAATATTTCCGGGTAGCCGTCATTATTAATATCGGCAACATCAGCACTCATCGATGACATACTGATCATCTTGATGCGTTCCTCCAGTTCATCTTTAAAAGTTCCATTTTTTTGATTGATGTACAGGTAATCTTTTTCGATAAAATCATTCCCAACATAAATATCGGGAAAACCATCACTGTTGATATCACCTACATACACACCTAAACCAAAACTCACCAGCCCGCTGTGCAGGCCGGCTTTTTTTGTTACTTCTTTATAAAATCCATCATCGTTTCGAAACAAATGGTTGCCGCCGGCTTTTATCTTTTCATCTACTTTCCACTGGTCAATATCTTTATCCCTCATGTTACCGGAGTTAACGGTTGCAAAGGGCAGGGGGCTGTTGTTGATGATAAAACAATCCAAATCGCCATCCAGGTCATAATCAAAAAAAGAAGCCTGGGTACAAAAGCCGGAATGGTTCAATCCATATATTGCTGCAGATTCTGTAAAAGTTACCTCACCCCGTCCCTCTCCTTTAGGAGAGGGGGAAAGATGATTGTTGATGTATAATTTATTGATGCGGTTGCCCGTTGCAATGTGGCCGGAATTGCAAATGTAAATATCCAGCCAGCCGTCATTGTTAATATCGGCAAATGTTACACCAGTACTCCACATACTGTCCTGTTTTAAGCCGGCGCTTGCAGATATGTCTTCGAATTTAAAATTGCCTTTGTTCAGGTAGAGTTTGTTCTCTCCCATGTTGGAGGTTAATAATACATCCGGCAATCCATCATTGTTGATATCACCCGTTGCCACACCACCTCCATTATAAAAATTCCTGAACAAAAAACTGTTCTCTGTTTTGTTATCTGTAACAGTGTTTTTAAAATTGATACCTGTATTTTCCTGCTGCGTAAATAAAGTTTTTCCCGGTTTTTTTTTGTTACTGCAGGAAACAAAACAACAGGCGGTAATATTAAAAACACACAGGTACAAAAAGAAGGATGCTTTTATGCAACAAATATTGCTACCAGTATATTTAAAAAAATGAATCAAAATAAAAATTGCTGCCTGTAAAAGATTAGTATATGATAGTTATTTTTTCAATTGATACATTAGTGGTTTATCATTGTTCTGCATTACCAGTATTATCCGGCCCTGTTTGGTGGCGATTTCCTTAATATCCTTTACCGCTCCCCTGATGCTCATCCCTGATAGCTTTGGCGCTGTCCAGGTGTAACTACCCCTGCCATCGTTGAGCAGCACATGCCCGTAACTCCCATCCAGCCTGCCAAACTGCGGCGGGAACTCAAACATATTGCCCCCCAGTACCAGGTCGGCTTTATTATCTTCGTTCAGGTCGGTGACGGCTATGGCATTTACACTCGACAACTGTACCATGTAAGGTAAGGGCTGTACTGTAAAATGGCCCTGCCCATCATTGACCGCAACAATACTTTTGCAGTAGTTAAACGTCTTCTGTTTTGATTTCTCTATCACTTCCTTTCCAAACAGATCCTGTATCGTTTTAGTGGCGTAATCACTGTGTTTCAAATTCTCTTTCTTCAACCCCGGGAACTGGTCGGTGATCTCACGTTTTAAAAACACCGGCATGTCTTTACTGCCGATCGTTCTTGTTAAAAACTGTTCGGCTGTGCCGTTGTTATCAAAATCATTCAGCCATAGTTTCGCCGGATGTTCTTTATCGGGTCTCAGGTAAAAATTCTCACCGATATTGCCGATGATAAGGTCCATCTTGCCATCACCGTTTACGTCTGTTGCTGCAATGCTTTGCCACCAGCCTTCTTTGTCTTCAAGATTTGTTTCTTTCAATGCATCAAACTTATTAGTGCTTTTGCTGTAGCTGAATATTTTGGTTGACATCCACTCCCCGGTTATGACCAGTTCTTTTTGTTTGTCGCCGTTTACATCGGCCCATACTGCACCTGTTATCATGCCGGCATTCTTTATCCCAGGGCTTAGTTTATCGGTTACATCTGTAAAATGGCCCTGCCCGTCGTTGTTGTACAAATAGCTTTGGGGGCTCATGCCATAATTGTAGGGTACGCTCCGGCTGCCAACAAACAGGTCTTCATCTCCGTCACCGTCATAATCATAATTGACTGCAACGGATATGTTCATATCATTGTTAGGGAAGGCAGCACCGTCGATCGTGAAGTTGCCCTTGCCGTCGTTCTTGTATAACCTGTGTTGTATCTCTCTTTCATTGGGCTGTATATTGTTGCCGCCGGCCAATGAACAGATCCTGGTCCCCGTCTTTGTCGGCATCAAACAGCAGTACTGCCACATCTTCAAAGCCGGCGTATTGTTTAAACAGCGGATATTCCTTTTTGAGGAAAGTACCTTCGGGTGTTTGAAGGTAGAGTTGCCCTGACTGGTTTTTTGCGCCTCCTATATAGATATCTTCCAGTCCATCACCGTTCACATCCCCTTTGGCAATCTTTGGGCCTTCTTTACTCAGCAGCACGGGCAGGTTTCTTTCGTAATAAAAATCAATGTAATCATCTTCGGTATGTTTGTCCATGTTGTTGGCTACCGGT
Source organism: Chitinophagaceae bacterium (assembly GCA_016722465.1). GTDB lineage: Bacteria > Bacteroidota > Bacteroidia > Chitinophagales > Chitinophagaceae > Ferruginibacter. The sequence continues at coordinate 1,202,151 of JADKJC010000001.1, forward strand.
TGCAATAATGGAGCTGTTACCGGTTGATCGAAGTGATACAAAACACCGGTTGCTGGCTGCTCGATGGTATGCAATTTATTGAGCTCGGGTTTATCAAACTTGCTGTAGCTCCTGTCTGGCCAGATGATGACCATGGAGTCCACCGATGCATTCTTGCCCAGGCCAATGATCTGTTTGTAGTCCACGCTGCTCTGGAAGCCACGGCTGGGTACCACTTCCCTGCTGAAGATCTCTGCACCTTTGTATACCAGTATCCGGGCTCCTATCGCAAATACATTTTTTTTGTGCCCCTCAACATAATACCGATGTAATTATTCTTATTCCCCTCCCTCGAATTATTCTTATATACAAAAGCCGCCTGGTTCTCATTATTCACTATCAAATCAAGGTCCCCATCATTGTCCAAATCGGCGTAGGCAGCACCATTAGAAAAACTTGGCTGGCTAAATCCCCATAACTCTCCTGCATCTGAAAAAGAAAGGTTACCGTTATTGTGAAATGCTTTGTTTGCAACAGGTGTTACCGGTATATGCATCAATACAGAATCAACACTTTCCTTATGCCCGGATAGCGCCATATTCTGAATCAATTCATTGGCAAAAAAATCCATAAAATCAAGATTGGTAACATCATGGTTGATACCATTGCAAACATAAATATCGTTGAGCCCATCATTATCAGCATCAAAAAACAATGCCCCCCAGCTCCAGTCGGTAGCAGACACCCCACTGTAATTGGCCGCTTCATAAAACTGCCCGTTCTTATTGTTTACAAAAAGACAATTTTTCATAAACTGCCGGTAAAGGCCAACCTGTATCCGTTTATTATACAGATCAATATTATCAAAAGCACCCAGTGTTTTCAACCGGTAGTCTTCTCCGGGCAACATGTCGGTAGTGAAAATATCATTATAGCCGTCGTTGTTGACGTCGGCAATATCAGCGCCCATTGACGAGAAACTCATCTGGTCAACACAATCTTCGGCTATGTCCTTAAAGGTTCCATCCTTTTGGTTGATGTACATGTAATCTCTCTCATAAGAATCATTCGCAACATACACATCAGGATAACCGTCATTATTGAGATCGCTAACAGATACGCCCAACCCAAAACTTAACAGGGTGCCATGGATCCCTGCAGCCAGTGTAACTTCTTTAAATAAGCCGTTGTTATTCTGAAATAAATGATCACCGCCACCTTTTAAAATATCTGGCACCGGCCATTCTGCATCCGGCAAATTCCGCCTGTTTTCATACCCAAGGTTATTGAGTGGCAAAGGACTGTTGTTGATCATAAAACAATCCAGGTCACCATCCAGGTCATAGTCAAAAAAAGAAACATGGGTGGTGTAAGCTTTTATATTAAGACCATATTTTGCTGCAGATTCAGTAAACGTGAGGTTGTGGTTGTTGATGTACAATTTATTGATGCGGTTGCCATTTTTCATGTGGCCGGCATTACAGATAAAAATATCCAGCCAGCCATCGCCATCAATATCAGCAAGTGTTACACCGGCACTCCACATGCTGTCCTGCTTTAAGCCGGCGCTTGCAGATATGTCTTCGAATTTAAAATTGCCTTTGTTCAGGTAGAGTTTGTTCTCTCCCATGTTGGAGGTTAATAATACATCCGGCAATCCATCATTATTAATGTCTGCAATGGCAACACCACCACCATTATAATAGTTTCGGTAGAAGAAACTGTTCTCATACTTCTGATCAATCACCTTATTATTAAAATCAATACCGGAGTCATCAACCAGTTGAAACATTTTTTTATCCTGCTTTTTATTGCACGACAGAACAACTAAAGAAAAGAAAAAAACAAGCAGTGGAAAACGCCTCATTGACCGGATATTATAAGTGTAAATGGTTTCCTCGGATAAATAGAAACAATGTTCTGCAAAGTAAATTTAATAAATACTTAAAATGCAATATCAAACGAAATTTACCGGATAATTACAATTCCTGTATTAAACAAAAAACTAAAGGTCATTATAATAATGACCTTTAGTTGTATTAATTCTAAACTTAAAAACGAATATTAGTACCCAGGATTGGCAATCAGGTTAGGGTTACCTGCCAACTGACCATTTGGTATTGGGAACAATAAATATTTAGGATCGCTGGCTTCAGATTTTTCCTGCATTGGATCAAGGAATTTTCCAAAGCGGATCAGGTCCTGCCTTCTCCATGTTTCGTGATACATTTCACGGCCTCTTTCATCCAGCATATTATCCAACGTTAATGAACCTAAAGCTGAAGCGCCCCTGTTTGCACGAAGTGCATTAACAATGGTTAATCCACCTCCAGCATTACCGCTACGCAACAAAGCTTCTGCTTTCATCAGCATTACATCACCCAACCTGAAAATGGGATTGTCGTTGTTTACATTTCCGTTATCATCAAACTGAAAATCGATTGGGAATTTGTAGCAACGGATACCAGTTACTTCGAGGTTGGTTCCTTTTTCAATAATTTTTACTTCTGGAGTAAAAGCCAGTGGAGCGCCAGTTCTGTCTTGTAATGCAGCGCCTGTAACCATATTATATTGCTGACCTACCAGGAAACCTACGTTCACTGCATTGGCAGGGTTCGTATTTCCGTTTACCGGGCTTGTATAGCTGTAAGCAACACCTCTTCTCACATCTGAAGCTTCAAATTTGTTGTAGAAATCAGACAAAGAAGTAAAACCATTCCAGCCACTTGGCTGCTGGTTGTAGTGCATGGTCATGTGCCACCTTGACCTGATACCACCAGATGATACACCGCCGATATTCTCCTGTACAAAAATATTTTCTTTACCGATCGCATCATTGTTCGGAGCAAAGTTGTCGAAGTAATTAGTAGCAAAGCTATAAGGGCCAGCCATTACTTCATCAGCCAGCGTAACCACCTTTTGCATATCTGCTGCATCGAAAGTTGGAGTTGCACGGTTTGCATAAGCACCTTTGTTTAAATAACATTTCATCAGCAATACTTTTGCTGCATCTTTATTTGCCCTGGTAACCGGAGCTGCTGGCAGATCTGGAATAATAGCAGTTAACTCAGTGATGAGGTAAGTCAATTCTTCTGTGCCTTTTCTAACTTTAGAAGGCAATACAGCACTTTCTCCTGGCTCTCTGTAAGGTACCTGGTCAAAAAGATCCAGGATCAGGTATTGAGACAATGCACGCAGAAATCTTGCTTCTGCTGCCTGTTGAGGGGTAGGACTAAAACGCAGCAAATCTGTTGCAGCATAGTTTACTCCACCCAACCCATTAAATACGTCTACTACGTGTGCATTGTCACCATCAAAACGGTGAGTATGCAGTACACGCCATGCTCCATTATCATCCCAGTCACCACCACGTGTTGGGCCGATCATAGCATCCGTTGACATTTCGCCCAATGCAATCAGGTTTCCCTGATCCTGGTACATGCCCCTGAAGCTATTATAAGCATTGGATAACAAAGCTCCCACATTAACATTGCCTGCAGATTCGCTGGGATTAAGCTCCCCCTGTAATTTCTCATCCAGTTTTGTACAAGCTCCAAAAACAATCGTTAATGAAGTTGCAAGGATTACTATTTTTTGTTTCATATATTAACTTTTTGTGTTAGTGATTATAAAGATACATTCAGACCAAAGGTGACAGTTTTAGCTGATGGATAAGGGATGTATTCAATACCTACTGAAGGTACTCCGTTTACATTTTTATCTACATTCACTTCCGGATCAAATCCTGAGTACTTAGTAATTACGAACAGGTTTTGTCCAGTAACATAAACACTAACACCTTTGAAAATTTTACCTACATTTCCTACAGTATAAGTCAAAGTAGCGTTTGCCAATTTAAGATAATCACCTTTTTCAAGGAATCTTGAAGAAGCTGTTACAGGATTAGCAAAAGATTCTTTTATTGGATCCTGATATACAGACAAAGCAATATTCTTACCATTGTTGATACTTCCTACATTGATAACGTTATTCAATGTGTTGTTATATATCATATGTCCAAACGCACCATTCATATTAGCTGAAAAGCTTAATTTCTTATAAGAAACTGTTGTACTTATACCAAGCAGTTTAGTTGGATTCGGACTGCCTTTATAATACAATACGTCACCATCTTTGGTATAGTTGGCCAAACCGGTTGTTTTATCAAATCCAAGGAAGTCCCTGGTGAAAAAAGCATTGATAGGATAGTCGCTGCGGATTACTTCAACAGTTGATCCGGAAATACCTTGACCATCCAGTGCTCCTGTATTGATTGAACCTTTAATGCCGGTTACATTATTCTTAACAAAAGTAACGTTCACACCAAAATCCCAGCTAAAGTCTTTTTGACTAACAATATTTGCATTAACAGCAAATTCAAACCCTTTATTGATAATATTACCACCAAGGTTTTTCCATGTAGGTGCACCACCTGGTGCCGCCGGCTGAAGCGCAATTGTTGGATACAACAGGTCGGACGTATTTTTGTTAAAGTAGTCCATCGTTATAGATACCCTATTTTTAAGAATACTGATGTCTGCACCAATATTATACTGTTTATCAGCCTGCCATTTCAAATCTACATTAGCGGTGTTGATTGGACCATAACTTCCACTACCGTCGCCCGAGAATCCATATCTTCTCTGCGCCGCACCGGATGGGAATTCCTGGTTACCGGTTTTACCCCAACCTGCACGTAATTTCAGGGAGTTTATAAAATCAACTTTGAAGAAACTTTCTTTAGAAATATTCCATGCTGCTGAGAAAGAAGGGAAATTACCATATTTATTATTTGTACCAAACTTGGTTGAACCATCTCTGCGTATAGTAGCAGTCAGCAAATATTTATCGTCATAGTTAAGTACAGCACGTCCGAAATAAGATTGTATTTCAGATGTAGGATCATTGAATGAGCTGATCGTTCTGTTGGTAGAGTTTGTGTACTGGATATAATTGGTAAAATCCAACCCATAACTTCCGAAACCGCCATTCGGCTGGCCATAACCACCCATACTGGAACCTTTATTAGAATACTTGATATATTCAAAACCAACCAATGCATTCAAATTTAATTTGCTGGCAATTTTTTCGTTGAAGTTCAATGTATGTGTGTACTGCTGTGTTATCAACTCATTTGTTGCGATTAAGGCACGGCCTTTATCCAACACATCATTAAAGTTGATGAATGGCTGTAAACTTGTTCTCCTGTTACCGGTAGCATAGTTGATGCTGTACAAAAATCTGTACTCCAAAGATTTGATGATCTTAATATAAGGAGAAATGCTCGCCAGAACTGTGGTAACTTTTGATTTGTCATCATACGCATTCTGCAATGCAACAGGGTTGATCAGGTCGCCACCTCTTTTTACGTTGAATGAATCATTGGTATTGGCTGCGTTACGCAGAACCAGTTTTTCAGTTGGATTCCATTGCAGTGCATTACCTATCAGGCTACCCCTGGAACCTGCATTGTTAGAAATAGGCGCTATATCATTAATGTACTGACTTGGGATAATATTAATATCCAATCCAAGGTTTTTCTTTTCCAGGAATTTAAAATTACCACTGATGTTTGCAGTATATTTTCTTATACCTGTTTTCTTAACAATACCTGTTTGGTCAAGCGCTCCTAATGAAAAACGATATCTTGCACCATCTGTACCGCCGCTTATAGCAACATTGTAATTCTGCACGATGCCGGTTTGTGTAACTGCATCAAATGCATCTACACTTGAACCTTTATCATTGGCAGTTCCCAAACCATAATATTTTAGTGCTTCCCTGAATTGGCCTGCGTTCAATACTTCTAATTTCTTTGCAACTTTTGAAAAGCCTGCTGATACACCAAATTCAATTTTGGGCTGACCAGCCTGCCCTCTTTTAGTTGTGATCAACACAACACCATAAGCAGCCCTTGAACCGTACACCGCAGTAGCAGACGCATCTTTCAATACATCAATAGAAGCGATATCATTCGGATTGATAAAATTCAGTGGATTTGAACCCGGATTGCTTCCGCCCAAACCAACATCACCAAGACCTGGTGCTACTGACCTGCCGTCCAAAGCAACCCCATCCACTACATATAGAGGCTGGCCGCTACCTGTTACAGTAGAGTTACCCCTTATTTTAACAGTAGAAGCTCCACCCGGAGCACCTGTATTATTAATCATTTGCACACCAGCTACCTTACCCTGGATCAACTGATCGGCAGAGGTATAAGTACCCTTGTTAAAATCTTTGGCCTGAACTGTTGAAACAGCACCAGTCAAATCTTTTCTTCTTGCAGTACCATAACCAACTACAACAACCTCATTAAGGTTGCCAACAGAAGTTTCCAGTTCAGCATTAACGGCAGATTTGCCGGCAACGGCTACTTCCTGCCTGGAAATACCAGCACCAGTAAATACCAATACCGCATCAGCGCCTGCATTGTTTAAAGTGTAAACACCCTGGTTGTTGGTGGAAGTTGCGTTTTTAGTTCCTTTTACGGAAACTGTTACGCCGGGAAGTGGTTCCCCTTTCTTGTCTGTTACCGTTCCGGTAACTGTTTGGGCAAGCGACATGGCTGTGAACCCGAAGATGGCTACCAATAGCATGGCAGCTTTTCTCATAATGGCATGAGGCATAATCGTTAAGTTTTATGTTTTGGTAATGAAAGCATGTAATAAACTACTAATGAGAACCTTGCAGAGTTGTATCATTAACAGCTTACTTTGTGTAAATGTAACATAATTTTACAAAAGTCATCAACTAAATTCCCCTATAATGAAGCTGAAAAGGCGAATTGAACTGCAAACGTTTGCGAAATTGATTGCGAAACGCTTTGCTGTGTATAAATTATTTTTTAGTTTCTTTGACATATGAATAACACCACACTCAAAAAAATTTCTGAAATGCTTGGGCTAAGTATTTCAACTGTTTCGAGAGCATTAAAGGACCATCCTGATATTTCCGATAAAACAAAACAACGGGTAACTGAGCTTGCCCAGGCACTCGATTATGAGCCCAACGCCAACGCCATTAACTTACGCACCAGCAAAAACAACCTGTTTGGCCTGATCGTGCCTTCCATATCTAATTTTTTTTACGACTCATTTATTACTGCCATTGAAGAGGAGTGCAGGAAAAATAATTACTCAATGATGATACTGCAATCTGGCGACGATGCAGCAGTAGAACAGGAAAACATAAAACTTTGCAGGCAGAACAGGGTATGTGGTTTATTTGCCTGCATCACCTCTCAAACAGTAAACCTGGATGCATTTAATAAGCTTGGTAATATAGAAGTACCTGTAGTTTTTTTTGATAAAGTACCAGATGACAGCAGCTACAACAGGGTATGTGTAGCCGATGCCCTGTCAGCCACCATTGCAGCCAATGCTATTATCGAGAAAAAAAAGAAAAAAGTGCTGGCCCTTTTTGGTAATAAAAACCTGTCCATCACTAAAAAACGGCTACTCGCTTTTGACATAGCAACCGACAATAAAATAAAATCACTGGTAGCGTATGTAAACAATGCAGAAGAAGCAGAACAGGTGACTTCAAAATTGCTGAAAGAAAAACCAGATACTGTTTTTTGCATGAGTGATGAAATATTAACCGGTGCAATGAAAGCCATACAAAAAGAAGGATTAAAAATACCCGCTGACATTGCTGTGATCGCCATTAGCAATGGCTTCATTCCTAAATTATATTTTCCTGAAATTACCTATGTTGAAACAAGTGGATACAAGCTGGGCAAGCTGGCATTTTCCAGCATGATCGCCTGTGTTGCAGGGAGTAATTTTATGCAGGAACTGACCATTGAATCTTCATTGGTTGCTGGAGGTTCTATTTAATTCAATGCCATTGTTTTACTTTGTGTAGTTATAATCTGATAAATGGGTAATACCGACGTCATTGATATCATTGAGCATTCAAAGCACCTGGAGGCGGAGAATGAAAGCCTGAAAAGCATACTGCATCAGTATGACCAGGTTGCTGCACTGAAAAATATTGAAAAAAGAGAACTGGAAGAAAAAGTATCCGCAGGCGCCGGCTTCAAAAGCAGCTTTGATCAACAGTTGGATGAACTGATGCTGGTAAAAAACTACGTACATGAGTTGATGCAAAAAGCTGCAGCTGCTGCAGAAAGAGAGGCAGATCTTGAGAAACAGGTAACGCTTTCCGTTAGTACTTCCTACCAGCTGGAAGAAATAAAGAGCAAGTATAATTATTTACTGGTACAGCTGGATGATCTTTCAGAAAGATTACAGCAAATGAACATTCAAAATATCATCAAACAGCAATATGCAGGCCGCATAGCAGAACTGGAAAGCCAGCTGGCCAATGCAGAAGACGAAATCACTGCATTAAAAAATTCTTCCGAAGAAACAATATAACCTACGCTGATATTTATCATAGCTTTTGCCTTTTCATATTTATTTTATTTGCAGCAACTTTGCTGTTTAAATTGAAGTATATGAAAAAGATCGCTGATATTAGAAAAGATTACATGTTGAAAAGCTTTACAGAAGCCGATGCTGAAGCTAATGCCATCAAACAATTCACAAGCTGGTGGAATGATGCCATCAGTAGCGAAATTGATGAAGTAAATGCCCTTACGTTGTCTACTGCAACAAAAGACGGCAAACCATCTGCAAGAATAGTACTACTGAAAGGATATGATAACAATGGCTTTGTTTTCTTTACCAATTACAACAGCAACAAAGGCCTGGAATTGGCAGCCAATCCTCAGGCATGTATGGTTTTTTTCTGGAAAGAACTGGAGCGCCAGGTGAAAGTGGAAGGCATCATAGAAAAGTTAACGGATGCAGAAAATGATGAATACTACTTCTCAAGACCTATCGGTAGCCAGGTGGGGGCATGGTCTTCTCCGCAAAGTGAAGTAATAGCCAGCCGGAGCGTAATTGAAGAGAATGTAAAAAAATATGAAGCCCAATTCACAACCATTCCCATCACCCGGCCACCACATTGGGGGGGGTACCGCCTAAAGCCACATCTAATTGAATTTTGGCAGGGCAGACCTAACCGTTTACATGACCGGCTGCAATATACATTGCAGCATGGAACTGACTGGAAATTGGAACGCTTAGCTCCTTGATTAAAAAATAACAAATTGAAAGGATAGAAGTACTAAAAAATCCATTCTACTTCTCCAAAATAAAAGTAGTTATCAATGGTATCGGTAGTGTATAAACGGCCATCCGCCGTCACTCCCTTTATCACTGTACTAAATTCCACTGTTCCTTTTTTGAGTTTCACCCTGCAATTCAATTTAAAAAGATGGGTATTGTAGGCCGCCAGGATTCTATTAAAGGAAATAGCATGGAGTTCATCTGCCCTTTTTAATACCCTTTGATGCAGTTCTTTTGCAAGCATCAGCACATCAAAACTGTTACCTGTTATCTGCTTCAGGGAAACAATATTGCTCAACCAGCCGTCAAACACTGTTTGATTGATATTAATCCCGATACCTATTACCGCATATTTCCAAAAGCTTTCAAATTTGCAGGATGTCTTTCCGGAATTGTTTCTTCCGATTACATTCTCTATCAGCACTCCTCCTGCCTTTCTGTCACGCCAGTAGATATCATTAGGCCACTTTATATAAGTTTCTTCGCCTGCGTAAATACTGAAGAAATCATAACATGCCAATGCAACGGCCGCCGACAATTTAAATTGCGCTGCCACTTGTAAGGATTTTGGCTCGATTATAATACTAATTGCTATGTTTTGCCCGTTTCCTGTGTGCCATGTTTTACCTCGTTGGCCTTTTCCTCCCGTTTGGTCAAAGGCAAAAAAGGCATCTCCGTGTTTCGCCAATCCTGCATGAACCTTTGCCATGGCATAGTTGTTGGTGCTGTCCACGCTATCCAGTATGGTAAAGGTATAATTGGAGGAAGGCATAGTGCAGTTGTTGATAAAGAAATTGTATTTTTGAACCCTGTTGCAATCTACATGCAACAGCTGATAAAAAAAAGAAAAGCGGGCAGTAGTCTGCAATCATTCATATAAAAAGTAAAAGTATCAATTTGAATAACCTTACAGTTTTACAAAGCCGCAAAAAAAACACAGTAACACGGCTCACAAGGAACAGCAAAATCTTCAAAGCAATCATCACCGCCATCCAGGAAAAAAAAGGAGAAAAGATCATTAGCCTTGACCTTCGGAAAATTCCAGAAGCAGTGGCTGATTTTTTCATCATCTGCGAAGCCAACAATACCACACAGTTGAAAGCAATAGCCGATTCGATTGAGCACGGGGTAAGTGAAAAATGCCTTGAAAAGCCCTATAAACATGAAGGCAGGCAGGCACAGCAATGGATACTGATCGATTACATCAACATTGTGGTACATGTAATGATGCCTGAACCAAGAAAGTTTTACCAGTTGGAAGAGATGTGGAGCGATGCCCAGGTAATGGAACACAACGATTAATCAATTTATTTGTTATAGCTATAATAAACAATCAAAAACAAATTCGTAAGAACGCATTTTATGTCAGAAGAAAACACAACAGAGACGAACAGGAAATCCAATCCTAATAACATACCTTCTACCGGTGGCGATGACCAGAATAAAAAGAAACCAAGGTTTAATATTTACTGGATATACGGGCTTGCATTTGCGGCACTGATTGGCTGGAACCTTTTCAGGGGTGTGGCCATTGCCGGCATTGAAACCTCAGAAGTGAGTTTTTATGAAATGATCAAGATGGGTGATGTTGAAAAAACAAAGACCATCCGAAACAAAAATATCGTAAGGGTATTTTTATACCAGGATTCTGTAAAGAAACACGAAGATTTTTACAGGCGCATTTTACCTGAAAAAAACCAATACGAAGTATTGGTTAAAAATACCGGTGCACAGTTATATTTTGGTGTGGCTAAGGACAAAACCATCTCTGAATTAATGGCTAGTTTTTATGATAAGAATCCACTGGTAAAAAGAGTTCCCGACTTTCCGGATGATGAAGGCGAATTGTTCACACAACTGGTAACCACACTGCTGCCTATTTTATTGATCGGGTTACTGTTCATTATGATGATGCGTAAAGTAGGTGGACCAGGCGGCTCTGGTGGCGGACCAGGCGGTATTTTCAATATTGGTAAATCAAAAGCTACGTTGTTTGATAAAGCCTCTAAAGTAAACATCAACTTTGGTGATGTGGCAGGTTTGGATGAAGCGAAAGTTGAAGTGATGGAGATTGTTGACTTCTTAAAAAATCCTAAAAAATATACTGCACTTGGAGGTAAAATCCCCAAAGGCGCTTTACTGATCGGTCCTCCGGGTACCGGTAAAACCTTGCTGGCAAAAGCAGTGGCTGGTGAAGCTCAGGTACCTTTCTTCAGCCTGAGTGGTAGTGATTTTGTGGAGATGTTTGTTGGTGTGGGTGCCAGCCGTGTAAGAGATTTATTTAAGCAGGCAAGGGAAAAAGCACCCTGTATCATATTCATAGATGAGATTGATGCGATAGGAAGGGCAAGAGGCAAGAATGTAATGATGAGTAATGATGAAAGGGAAAACACCCTGAACCAGTTGCTGGTGGAAATGGATGGATTTGGAACAGACTTAGGCATCATCATCTTAGCAGCTACCAACAGGCCGGATGTACTGGATTCCGCATTGCTTCGCCCGGGCAGGTTCGACAGGCAGATATCTATTGATAAACCAGATTTAGTTGGAAGGGAAGCTATTTTTAAAGTGCATTTGCAACCCATAAAAATTTCTTCCACTTTAGATATTCATAAACTGGCAGAACAAACACCGGGTTTTGCAGGTGCTGATATTGCCAATGTTTGTAATGAAGCCGCTTTGATCGCTGCAAGAAAAGGCAAGGATTCTGTTGATATGAGTGACTTCCAGGATGCGATTGACAGGGTAATTGGTGGATTGGAAAAGAAAAACAAGATCATATCTCCTGAAGAAAAAGAGATCATCGCTTATCATGAAGCAGGACATGCTATCTGTGGATGGTATCTCGAACATGCGTATCCTTTATTAAAAGTAACCGTGGTACCGAGAGGTACAGCAGCATTGGGTTATGCTCAGTACACGCCAAAAGAACAATACCTGTATAACACAGACCAGTTGATGGACCAGATTTGTATGACATTGGGTGGAAGAGCAAGTGAAGATATTTTCTTTGGCAAGATAAGCACCGGTGCAAGCAATGACCTGCAGCAGATTTCAAGAATTGCTTACAGCATGATCACCGTGTATGGTATGAATGATAAAGTTGGTAACGTTAGCTATTACGATCCAACACAGGAAAACACTTTTGTAAAACCATTCAGCGAAGAGACTGGTAAAATGATTGATGAAGAAGTGAGGAAACTGATTGTTGTTGCCTATACAAGAACCAAAGCATTGCTTACAGAAAAGAAAGGCGATGTGGAACTGCTGGCAAAAGAATTATTAAAGAAAGAAGTATTGTTTAAGAGCGATGTGGAAGCATTGATCGGCAAAAGGCCTTTCGAAGAAAAGAAAGCACTGGATGTACCAGACGATACTTCTATGCCTGATCAAAAATTCTAATTGATTTGACAAACGCAAAAGAAAATATTTTAAAAAGGATACAAAAGGCACTGGCTAACCCGGTGCCTTTGCCTTTTCCATTGAGCGAGGGCAGTGCCGATATTTACCAGCAATCAACAGATGAGCCTGCCATTATTTTTGCTGAAGCATTTACCAAACTGCAGGGCAAGTTTGTTTTTTGCCTGGATGAAAAGAAATGCTGCAGCAGGTACAGCAACTGATCACTGCCAAAGAATGGACAAAAATTTATTGTGAAGAACCACAGTGGAATGATGCATTCAGCAATACCATCAGCCTGGAAAGTTGCCACGCTTCTGTTACCGGTTGTGAATATTTGGTAGCAAGAACAGGCACGATCGTACTAAGTTCAGCTCAACAAAACGGCCGTACCGCAAGTGTTTATGCACCCATTCATATCTGTATCGCCTATACAAACCAGCTTGTGTATGATGTAAAAGATGCGTTGCAGGCCATCAAAGAAAAATATGTACGTAATATCCCTTCCTTTATAAGCTTTGCAAGTGGCCCAAGCCGTACTGCTGATATTGAAAAGACTTTAGTAACGGGCGTGCATGGCCCAAAAGAAGTGTATCTTTTTTTAGTGGAGGTGAAGGAATAAACTGTTGCTTGGTTAGATGGCTAAATGGCTGAATTGTTGTGCAGGTACTGTAATTTAGATGCCCCTTCAACAATTCAACAATTCAACAATTCAACAATTCAACAATTCAACAATTCAACAATTCAACAATTCTACAATTCTACCTCTCCCAATCCCTGCCTTATTATACTCCATTCATCACTGGTACAATCAACAATGGTTGAAGGAATCATTCCACCGGCACCGCCATCAATCACTATATCCACGAGCTTTTCAAACCGGTCATGAATGATCTCAGGATCAGTGTATTCTTCCACCATATCTCCTGGCAATGATGCACTGAGAATGGGGTTGCCCAGTTCGCTTAAAATATCCTGGCAAATAACATTATCAGGCACACGCAAGCCAACCGTACTTTTTTTACTCTGCAAAATTTTAGGCACCTGTTTGCTGGCCGGCAAAATAAATGTGTAAGGGCCCGGAAGGTAATTTTTAAGCATCCTGTATAAAGGTGTGCCAATACTCTTGGTGTAATCACTGAGATTACTCAGGTCCCGGCAGATAAAGCTCAATTGCGCCTTTTGCGGATCAATATGTTTGATTGTACAGATGCGTTCAATCGCTTTGTGCTGCAATATATCACAGCCTATGCCATAGATTGTATCAGTAGGATAAACGATCACTCCGCCATCTTTCAGGCATTCTACCACCTGCTTTACCAGTCTTGGCTGCGGATTTTCCGGATGAATATGGATCAGCATCTTTTTATTTCAAAATTATTTATTAATCACAAAACTGCCGCTAACAGCTATCATCAACAAAACTTACCACAACTTAGGTAAAACAGGCCTTAATCCATTACTTTTGCAGCGTTTTAAAAAATTACAAACCGCTAAAAAATTACTATGTCATTAATATCAGTAGGCTCTATGGCTTTTGATGCGATCGAAACCCCTTTTGGAAAAGTTGATAAGATTGTTGGAGGTGCCAATGTTTATATCGCTTATGCTGCCAGCTATTTCACCACTCCCGTACAATTGGTTTCAGTAGTAGGGTATGACTTTGAACAGCAGGAAATGGACGAAATGAAGAAAAGAGGCGTAATGCTGGATGGTGTGGAGATCGTACCGGATGAAAAATCCTTTTTCTGGAGCGGCCGTTACCACATGGATATGAACAGCCGTGATACACTGGTGACCGACCTGAATGTATTGGCAAACTTTAAACCGGTAGTGCCCGATAATTACCAGGGTGCAGAATTTTTAATGCTGGGTAATTTGGCGCCTGCAGTTCAGTTAAGCGTGATCAAACAATTAAAAACAAGGCCAAAACTGATTGTGCTTGACACGATGAACTTCTGGATGGACATTGCCTTAGATGACCTGAAAGCAGTGATGAAGGAAGTAGATGTGCTGATGGTAAATGACAGCGAAGCAAGGCAATTGAGCGGCGAATTTTCATTGGTGAAAGCAGCAAGGAAAATACTGGGAATGGGACCCAAATTTTTAGTGATCAAAAAAGGAGAACACGGAGCATTGCTGTTTCATGAGAACCATGTGTTCAATGCACCGGCATTGCCATTGGAAGATGTATTTGACCCAACGGGTGCCGGCGATACTTTTGCCGGTGGCTTTATTGGTTATTTGGCCAAAACAAAAGACATCAGCTTTGCCAATATGAAAACTGCGATCATTGTGGGCAGCGCCCTGGCGAGTTTTTGTGTGGAGCAATTTGGGCCCAACAGGCTGAAAGAAATTACTAAAGAGGAGATTGATGAAAGAATTGCTGAATTTGTGCAGTTGGTAAGCTTTGATATTGACCTGGTGTAAGTTTTACAAAAACTTTAAAACAGGAATAGCCTGATTGTATATATAAATAAGGAAATTACAGTGGTAAAGAAAAACGATCGTTATGTTAGAAATTATTGCCTTGATATTTCTTTGTAAATGGAACGGGGAACTGGCCGTTAAAAAAGGCCTGAAGCCCGTTACCTGGAAAATTTATACCGTTCTTGCGTGGATGATTGCAGAATTCTTCGGATTGATCATCGGGGTTTCTATGTTTGACAAAACAAACCTTTGGCCAATTTTTGGTGTTGGTTTATTCTGTGCATTTGGTGGTTATTTATTTGTAAGAAGCACACTGGAGAAAAAGCCAGATGATGAACTGGACAATGATGTGAACCATGTTGGTGTGGATGACCTGGCACCTCCAAAAAAATAATTTTTTAATGATACTGATTTGCCCAATATTTTTATTGGGCATTTTTTTTGGCCTGATAGGCTATGATCGCTTTCTTCACACTCTTATACTGTTGGATTAATTCCAAAGCCTCCTCCTTACTGATATTTAATTCCTGGGAAAGCATATTGGCAGCACGGTTCCAGAGTTTATTGTTGGACAACTGCATCTCCAGCATTTTGTTTCCTTTCACTTTTCCCAACTGGATCATGGCCGTTGTAGAGATCATATTCAGCACCATTTTTTGGGCAGTGCCGGCCTTCATTCTTGTGCTGCCAGTTACAAATTCCGGGCCCGTGATCAATTCAATTGAATGATCAGCAGCGTTGGCAATCACACTCCCGGTATTACAAACAATGCAACCTGTGCTGATACCGTTTTGTTTTGCAACATTGAGCCCGCCCAATACATAAGGCGTTGCGCCCGATGCGGCAATGCCAATTAAAAAATCATTTGTTGAAATCTTGTAAACAGATAAATCTTTCCATGCCTGATTTAAATCGTCCTCTGCATTTTCCACGGCCTTCCTGATGGCCTTATCTCCACCGGCGATCAATCCAATCACAGCATCATCCACACCATAAGTTGGCGGTATTTCAGAAGCATCTAATATGCCCAACCTGCCACTGGTGCCTGCACCAATATAAAATAACCTGCCTCCAGCCTTCATTTTTTCTACAACAGCGGCAATTAATTTTTCTATTTGTGGTAATGATTTTTTTACACCCTGTGCAACCTTTAAGTCTTCGTTATTGATACTGCTAATTAATTCCAGTATGGATTTTTTTTCCAGATCGTTGTAGTTGGAAGAAGATTCTGTGGTTTGGTGAGCGGTCATACTTCAGGTTTATTAATAAACGAAGTAACACAGCAGAAATTATATTTAACAGCTATCTCAGTCATACAATATTAAAACCTCGGTGGGCAAGGTGTTCCCGTCATCTTGTAATCTTCTTCACACCTGTCTTCACTCTTCACACCTTTAGGAGTTAGCTTTTCCCATATAAAAGCACCTTCGCCACTGCCGGCACTTCTGCTGAAACCCAGCTTGCTGATGGTAGCATCATACGATACACCGATCCTTGCCCTGCTGTAGTCATTTGTTCTGTGATCAAAAAGATCAAGACTGAGTGTAACAGCAAAAGCATCACTGTTTTTAAAATCAACATTGCCACGGTACCAGGCACCAATGCCTACCCTGGCATCTTTGTACTCACAACCAACACTGATGGAGTTACTCAATCCTTGTTTGTAAAAGATCATGCTGGGTAAAAAATACCGGAAGCCATCTTCATCAATATTTAATTTATAGCGGACATAGCCAAACCACCTTCTTGGCAGCTTGCTGTATATATTGGAAGTAAGTGATTCATCCGGCTGATTCAAATGTTGTGCACCGCCACCAAACATCCAGCTGTCTTTGTAATACAATAAAAACCCAGCTGCAAAATCTGCAAAGTATTTATTGTTGTTCAATGGAAGGTCTGCGCCGGAAACAGATCCCGGTATCGCACCGGTGTTATCAATCTGATCAGAAAAATATAATTTATTGTAGTTAACACTCCTGTTACCAAGACCCGCCTGCAAACCCAAATGAAGCCTTGCATTGGGCAAACACAAGCCGTATGAGTAGATGCCGTAAAAACTTGTTTTATTGATGTACCCTTCTTTTGAATTTAACAACAATAATCCAACACCACCATGAAAACTCTTGATGTACCTGTCCACACCAACAGCCGCATATTGCATGTTGGTAGGCACATTGATGAAATGGCGCTTGAAGGTTGCTGTAAAACGAAGGTCCATCTCACCGGTACCGGCTGTAGCAGGATTTAATGATAAAGGTGAATTGAATGCCTGCGTAAAAAAAGGATCCTGTGCAGTCACAGATAACTGCAGCAAAACAATACATAAAAAAATAAATATCCTTTTCATAACAGTAATATTTTATTTCTCACAACGAAACAAAGAAGACAACGTAACAACGGTTTTTAAAAACATATATACCCTTTGTTCCTTCGTATCCTCAGTAGCCGTTGTGAGAAACAGTTTTTATTTCACTACCGTGATCGTTCCCACTTTTTTATATTGCCCTTCACCGGGGTAGATCATGCCAATCCATTCCGTGCCGTTCAAAAACCTTGCATCAATGCGCCACACATAAACATCCTGCTGTACTAACTGGCCCTTGTACCTGCCATCCCATGATTTGTTGGGCGCTCCATCGGTATCCAGGCTCGTCGTTTCAAAGATCAACTCATTCCAGGTAGTGAATATCTGCAGGCGGTATTGCAGCAACCCTTTTCCTTTTGGTAAAAATTCCCGGAGATTACTTTGTATACAGCCGGGGCAAATGGCATTCGGAACATACAAATAACCAGGGAAGCCATCGATCCTGGCGATCCTGATTATGGTATCTGCACAATTGGTAGTAGTATCAAATACTATCAACTGTACCGCATAATTACCGGTATCTGTGTATTTATGGTTGATGACATTATAAGTGCTGTCAAAAGTGCCATCGCCCAAATTCCATTGATAGAAAAAGCGGTTACTGTTGGGCGTAAGGTTATTGAAACTAAAAGTGTATTTAGGCACTGTAATAACTGCGGAAGGGCTGATAAAGAAATCTGCAGCAGGCGGCACTTTTGCAACGATCAGGTTTGCCCTGGTCAATGAATCTTTACACCCCAATCCATTATCCGCCACCAGTTTTACTGAATAAGGTGTAAGGCTTGGCGCAAAACTGTGCGATGGTGCAATGTCTGTGCTGTTGCTGCCATCACTGAAACTCCAGAGGAAATTACCTGCTCCATTTGTCAGGTTGATAAATTGTACTCTTGCAGTATCACAGGTAAGCGTATCGCTTACATCAAAATCAACTACTGGTTTTACAGAAACCCTTACCAGCTGATCTGCTGTATCCCTGCACACACCATCGCTGGCGATCAGGGAAATTAGATACTGCCCCTGTACGTTATACAAATGCGTTGGACTCGTAAGTGTACTTGTAGGTGAATTATCTCCCCAATCCCAAACATAGGAATTGGCAAACCTTGTTTGATTAATGGTTGCCAGGCTCAGTAAGCCTGTACAACCCAGTGTATCTGTTAATTTAAACGCTGCTGAAGGCTTTATCCTTGAGGTAAAACTAACTGAGAAGGTATCGGGTTTACAGCCATAAATATTATCGGTGATCAATGTAATGGTATGCAGTGTTTGCGCCTGTGCAATATTGATAAGTGGATTGGCTGTTGTATCAGTAAGTACACCGTTCACATACCACTTGTAAGAAGTGGCATATTGAGATGCATCCGTAATATTTGCAGCAAAAGGCACACAGGCAGCAGGGTTGTTCAATGTAAACTGTGCTGTTGATGAAGGTTTCATTTCCAACACGGCCCTGGCAGTATCACTGCAACCAACTGTATTGCCGGCAATCAGTAAAGTGGTAAATGTTCTTGGCAAAATGGCATTGGCTGGTAAGGTATAACGATGGGTAAAATTGCCATTGGCCGATAACTGAAGATTATCCACTATCCAACGATAATTCAATGGACCATTATCATTGTAGGTAGTAGTATTTACATAAGCAATCGTTGTATCCAATGTACAAATGCTGAAGTTTCCCGGTGTAAAAGATGCACCTGGTGTACCCCTAACAGTAAAGTTGACAATACTGCTATCCTTACACCCCAACGCATTCACCGCAATAAATTTTGCAAAGAAGGTACCCGGTTTATTGAAAGTATATTGAGTGGATGTGCCGTTCACCACTATCAGCGAAGGCGAAACCGTACTGTCATAAATGTACCAGGTAGCTGTTTCATTGATGATGCCCGGTGCTGACACATTCAAGATAAAAGGTACACAGTTAACAACCGCTACATTCGACTGTACCCTTACATCCGGCTTAATCAACACCGTGATAAACCTTACTGTGGTATCATAACATACCAGGCCTGAATTATTCGTACGCTCTGCTCTCAGGTAGATGGTATAATTACCGGCCACCGGATATACATGCGATGGGTTGGAACCGGTACTGCTTTGTCCATCACCCCAAAACCAGGTATAACTGTTGGCATTGGCTGAAGTATTGTTCACCTTCACTGTATCACTCAAACAATACACAGCTGCTGATGGTGCAAAAGCTGCGGTTGGCTTTTTGTACACTGTTATGGCCCGGAATACCGTCGTGTCCGTGCAGCCGTTAGTAAGGTCGATCTTTACCGTATAGGTACCACTGTCTGTGTAAGTATGTGTGATGAGTACCTGGTTGTTACCGGTGATCAATGGTGCCGTGGCATCACCAAAATCCCATGTATAGCTGGTGGCACCACTGGTGCTGTTGATGAAATTGATAATGTGTGGTGCACAGCCAAACAGCTCGCTGCTGTTGATATTGATCTGCGGCCTTATGATGTTGGGCGCTATCCTGATGTCAATACTTTGTGTATCGCTGCCGCATTCATTCACTGCAATCATCCGGATGGTAAGAGTATCCACTACGTTGCCGGTATTGTAAGTATAATTCAATGGACCGGGAGCAAAGCTGGTATCCTTATGGCCATTACCAAAATCCCAGTAATAGGTATTGTTAGCGCCCAATGAATTGTTGCTGATCTGTACGGTAAACGGCGAGCAACCAAAGGTTGATACCACGCCGAATCTTGACTTTGGTTTTGATTTTATTTTCACGCTGTCACGCCAGGTGGTGGTATCACAACCATTGTATGCTTTCAACGAAACCTGGTACGTTGTATCACTGAAGAAAGGGCTACTGTTGTAAACAATGGAACCCGGTTGCGGCAGGTTGCTCAAAGTACCATTTCCAAAATCCCAAAAGAACTGGATGTTATTAAAATTGCTGGAAATATTGTTGAATGCAACTGTAACCGGCCCGCAACCTCCAACAGTATCTTTGATGAATTTTGCAAAAGAAGCAGCCGAAGTAATGAATTGTATTAACTGCGTATCCTGCAAACAACCAAAAGGGCTGGTAACAATCAATTTTATTACTGTGGTATCATCTGCAGCATTCATGGTGTAAGCCGGGAACACACCAGTGATATTATTTCCAATAGGGATATTGTCAGCAAACCATTGGTATTGGCCGTTCCGGTCGGGATAAGTTGTAACAGCAATTACGTTGTTTAAAACATAAGGAATACAACCCAATGTACTGGAAGCTGTGAAATCTGCATTGGCATCTTCCCTTATGGTAACTTTAACCGGCACACTGAAACTTCCTTGTGTACCTGCACACAACGTTGTGAATGCCACACGGCGGTAAAAAGTGGTGGTGGCTAAAATGGGCGGCATAAAATCAAGTGCAGTCGCTCCCGGAATATCTGCCCAGGACAAACTATCGATGCTTTGCTGCCATTGATAAGCAGGTGTTCCATCGCCACCTGTTGCCACCTGTCCATTAATGATAGCAGGCTGAGTATTGACACAAACCGATTGATTTGGACTGATAAGATTATTACTGATGGCATCTTTCACCACAACCGTAACGGTATCTTTTGCCGTACAGGGTCCTGCACCAAATGTATAGATCAGATCATAACTACCCGAAGTGGACGTGGTGAAATTACCACCAGCTGTGATAAGTGCTGTGCCTGACCAAGTACCACCGGCTGGTGTTGCTACCAATGTTATACTGCTGTTATTCTGGCATACGGTGGTATCGTTACCTGCATTGGCCACAGGCGGTTCAATCACATCTATGGAAGATGCGGAAGAACCGTTACCACATTCGTTGGTAACCGTTAGTTGAATGGGAAAGTTTCCTGTTTGATTATAATTAACAGCACCCGGCACGGCAGCTATTGATGTTGCAGGAGAGCCATTCGTAAATGTCCATGCATATTGTAAGGCGCTGTCTGCATAGCAGGGTGAAACAGTTGCAGCTGGTGATGCACTAGTGTTAACACAAATACTATTCAACAGGTTGATGGAAACTTTTGGTCGTCCCTTTACAGTAAATGTGTCTATTTTAACTGCTTTTGCACAAGCCGACCCGGAGCCAATGGCACCCACAGCCAGCATAACCGCATACTTGCCGGGTGCATCAAACTGTATATCAGCATTGCTACTGGTACTGCTGGTACCATTGATAAAACTGTAATTGGTGGTACTGCTGTTGCCACATCCTAATGGATCTGTATATGCCACGGTCCATTCGTAACTTTCTCCCTGGCATAAACCAATTGGTGATGTGTTGGTAAAAACAGCATTCCCTGAAAGACAGGCAGATCTGCTGCTCATGGTGAAAGATGCAACCGGGGGATTTCTCACACAGATGGTTTGTATAGTGCTGTCAATACCACACCGGTCATTGAACACATATAGCCTGACTGTGTAGGTACCGGTAGCAGTAAACTCAAGATTTATATTGACAGTACCCGAGGTCCACACAAAACCATTGTTGGGATTACCGTTCAATGAGCCCATATTACCACCAACAATGGTATAACCTGTAGCAGGAGAAATATCCCACACCTGTTTACCGGTATTTTCACAGGTGGAGTTTCCACCGCCGGTAGAAGTAACAATCCCTCCATACAGCGAAGTACTCCTGATGGTAACCGGGCTACCTGTGCAAACCGTATTGCTTGGGTTTACAATAAACCTTGCTCTTGGTTTTCCTGATACATAAATGGGTATAACGCTTACGCTCGTTAAGTCGCAGGGGTTTTCAATCGTTAATATTGCATTGTAAGAATTGTTGAATGTAATGGTTCCATTGCTGCTGGTAGTACCGCAGGATGAATAAATAAATGAATGGATCACTGTATCAGGTGGTGGGTGTACAAATACCAGTGGTGCAGTGCCATCGTTCAACGTTACAGTATAGGTTGTACCCGGAGCATTACCCTGGTAGCCGCTGATTACAAAACCCAGTGAATCCGGCGCACAAATATTTGTATTGCCTAGGCTGTTGAAGCCTCCCGCCGGGTTGGTACCAAGGAACACAGTATATTTTTTAATGCCAATACAGCCTGATGGGCCGGTTACACTTACCGTTAATATTCTTGAGCCAATGGTGTAGGTATGCTGAATGATATCGCCGGCAGGCCAGCTTGAAAAAGTGCTGTCGTTGCCACCATCACCCCAGTTGATATTGTAAGTAACATTACTTGCAATGGTGGTAGACTGGTTGAGAAATTTAAAATTATAAGTTGGTGTGTTGGTACAAACTTTAAACGTAGAACTGGCTGCAATGTAAGTAACCCCCGGATCGGCATTGCCAATACTTGCATCAGGAATTTTCCGGATCGTTACTGGTTTAATCGCAGAATCTTTACACCCGTAAAAATTAGATGCGATCAGTTTTACATTGAACACCTGGCTGCCGGAAGGGCCAATCGCTGTTAAAAACTGGTGCGTTGGGCTCAGTGCCCCCGAAGTGGTTCCATCGTCAAAATTCCACAGGTAGGTATTTCTGAGGCCGGATGAGTTGTTACTGAAGACGATTGGAATATTGCCGCATACGTCATCGGGTGAAAAGTTGTAACTGGCTACCGGTTTCTCATCCGATACCCTTACAAATATGTACATGGAATCACTGTTAAGCCCGTTGGTAATTAGCTGGGTGGTGGTATCAATCCCTATTGTATTATAAGTAATTATTTGAGGTGCAAAGCCGGTGGCTGAAGCTGGTGTACCTAAATCAAACCGCCAAAAAATACTGCTGAACCCAAAAGCGGTGGTCTCATATGTCAGCGTACTTCCTTTGCATACGTTTACGGTATCGCCCTGTGCTACAGTTCTGCCGTTTACTTTCATGCCGGGGAATAACTGTGCATCAGCCTGCTGAGTAATTAACTGAAGCAATAAAATAAATATAACAGGGTAATTGAACGCTCTCATTTTACAAATAATTACAAATTCAATGCTGGTAAGACAGTATTTATTGTGGCAACTTAATTTTTTAAATATACAAAATAATCAAGGCACGCTCATACGTGGTGGTTGGTATTTTAAACAGCCGTATTGATTGGTTAAACAAAAGACAGGTTGAACAATAACAGATTACTTCAAGGATATATACGCTTGCTGAGGCAAACAGTTTCTTTTACTGGCAAAAAAAATGCCATCAATTCAATGATGGCATTAAAATTACTTGTTTACAAGCCTTTACATTACAGGTTGGCTGGTATTTAGAACTGAAAGTAGATAAATGAACTACTGCTCTCCTGGCTCCATATCAATAACAAGAGCAACACCGACCAGATAATCGCCAACAGCCACCAGGGCATTTTGTAAGCCGTATCAATCACTTTGGTATTGCGCATTAACCATTGTATCACCAACATTACAGGTATGATCACAGCCACCTTAATAATGGCCAGCGTAGTTAGCACCGGCTCACCTGTATGCATCCCAAACATCGATTTAAAAATACTCCATGCTTTTGTAAAACCATCAGCACGGAAGAATACCCAGGTGATATTGATGAGGAAAAAAGTAAACAGCGCATACAGCAGCCCCATAAATGTTTTTTTTGCAGACAGCGACAATGCTGTAATCCTGCCCGTTCTGTCATCTACCAGCTTTTCGATCCATAAAT
Source organism: Chitinophagaceae bacterium (assembly GCA_016722465.1). Taxonomy (GTDB): domain Bacteria; phylum Bacteroidota; class Bacteroidia; order Chitinophagales; family Chitinophagaceae; genus Ferruginibacter. The sequence continues at coordinate 1,226,089 of JADKJC010000001.1, forward strand.
AGACCCCGTGCAAACCGCCCCAAACTACAAATGTCCAGCTGGCCCCATGCCATAAACCACCCAGCAACATGGTAAGCATCAGGTTGATGTAGGTTCTGCCATTACCCATTCTATTGCCACCCAGTGGAATGTATAAATAATCCCTCAGCCATGCAGACAATGTGATGTGCCATCGCCGCCAGAAATCGGAAAAGCCGGTGGCAGCATAGGGATAATTAAAATTCTGCGGCAGCACAAAACCAAGGCACATGGCCACACCAATGGCGCAGGTAGAATAGCCTGCAAAATCAAAAAAAATCTGCCCACTAAAAGCAAGTACACCTGCCCAGGCATCCAATGCAGCTACTGTTGAATGCGCTCCAAACATTTCATTGGCAGGGCCAGCCAGCATACTATCGGCCAGCACCACTTTCAGGAAAAGGCCAAGCGACAAGAGCAGCAATCCATCAAACAACTGCTTTTTGGTAGCACTCCGCTCCGTTTCAAACTGTGGTACCAGTTGTGGCGGTCGAACAATTGGCCCTGCCACCAGGTGAGGGAAAAAAGTTACAAACAAAGAAAAATCGAGCATGCTCTTTACGGGCTCACTTTTCTTATGGTACATATCAATGGTGTAGCACAGCGTAGTGAATGTATAAAAAGATATGCCCGCCGGTAAAATGATATTGGGCTTTGCCGGGTGAAAATCTGCGCCGAGGGTATTGACCAATAAGGTGAAATTATCCAGTAAAAAAGTGCCATACTTGAAAAAGCAAAGCATACCAAGGTTACCGATCAAACTCACTACCAGCAATAGCCGCTTTTTGGCAACATTTTGCTGGGTGTACAAAGCACGGCCCACAAAAAAATCAACCACGGTAGAAAGCCAGAGCAGTAAAATAAACGGCGGATTCCAGGCGGCATAAAAAATATAACTGGCCAGGAGCAGGTTTATCTTTTTTACCTTCCACGTAAACGGGAGATTATGAAGTATGAGAATGATGATAAAAAAAACAATGAAAGTATATGAGTTGAAGACCATGAGCCGTAAGTTTTGCCGGTTGAGAAATTATTTTGCAGGTTGATTAGGGAAAGACCATCCTTTTTCCTGTTGCATGACCCTGACCAATTCCCTTGTGAATATCTGTGCATCGTAAGGGCCGAGGTGCGACCATTCAGGGCAAACAAAATGATCGATGGCCGGGTAATCATCAAAATGAATCCCCTTGCAACCTGTTACTGCCAGCAATTTGTCCCAGTATCTTGCCCTTGGAAAAGCCATTTGTTCTCCTTGCCAGAAAGGGCCACTGGAAGGTGTTCTTACAAAAAGTACTTTGCCGCCCCTGGCAATTATTTTATCGGTGGCAATTTTTACCGTACCTATTATGGAGTCAATGAATTTATCCTGCAATGGCGGCTGGTCTTTGCTAAGGCTCCTGAAAAACAACCAGATATTTTGAACCTGCTTTTGCTGGCTGGTATCTGTCAAAAACTTATCCGTCATCACATTTTGCCGGCCAAAATTCACCCGGCCAAAGTCCATCGGAAAGATGGGCATCATAAAAACGCCTTTACGGCTGGGTATCTCCATTTCATTCAACATAGCTGTGAGAGAAAGATGGTCCTTATCAAGAAAAACAAGGTTGGATTCCAGGAAACGGTTGACCTGGAAGCCCACTTTTTGTGCAGGCGTTTCATCCATGTAAAATTTGATATTCTGCTTTGGCTCGCCGGTATTGTTTTCACTGGTTGAAAAGAAAAGTCCTTCGGTTACATCTATCACCAGCTTCCCCTTAAAGTTTTCATCTGCTCCCAGGTTATCGAGTATAGGCAACGGGCAGCTGCCTTCCATGGCGAGTTGAAGTGGCTCTTCGCCGGTAAGTTTTTTCCAGGTATTGATATCAAGGTCGTATTTGTTTCGGGAGGCGCCGATGAATACGGTTGCTTTATCATTCGGTTCATACACTTTTGCCCGTTTATCTGACCAGAGCGGGCCACCATCATCATAAGCAATATTCACTCCTTTATTACGCAGATACACTTCCCAACTGATCACAGAAACAGCAACAATAAACAGCATCAGCAATGCTGCTTTGGAAAGATTGGCAGTTGGCATGGAATAAGTTTTATTATAAAAAAGCTTCAATACCCAAAGCACTGAATGATAACATAGTTTACCGTTCGGTAATTGGCGTCATTCCGGTGATAGAGGTAGATCGATAATTTGTTTTCTGGAAACCTGGGGTTAGGAAAAGAGGCGCATTAGATTTTTCCCATTCAGCATCTTAACATCAGGTTTTAAAGATAATTATTTGTTGCTGTATTTGACAACAATTTATTATATGGCTGTAACAGTTGATTAACTGGCAGCTATAGTTGCCTGGTGAGTAAAATGCAGGCAGGCCATAAGCAATGAAAATGTAATATAGAAGGAGCGTATTTATTTAATTACCCCAAGTTCTTTTCCGATCTTGGTGAATGCCTCAATGGCTGAATCCAAATGCGCTACTTCATGTGCGGCACTTAACTGCACCCTGATACGGGCCTGTCCCTTTGCCACCACCGGAAAAAAGAAGCCAATCACATAAATACCCTCTTCCAGTAATTTTGCTGCAAAGTTTTGCGCCAGCACCGCATCATATAACATGATGGGAACAATTGGATGCTCTCCTGGCTTGATATCGAATCCTGCCTCAGTCATTTTGCTTCTAAAGTACTGCGTATTGAAAGCAAGCTTATCTCTCAGTTCCGTTGTTTCACTTAGCATATCCAATACAGCTATTGAAGCCCCTACTATACCTGGTGCCACGGTATTGGAAAACAGGTACGGCCGGCTTCTCTGACGCAGCATTTCAATAATCTCTTTTCTGCCTGATGTAAAACCACCGCTGGCTCCTCCCAATGCTTTGCCCAACGTTCCGGTGATAATGTCAATCCTTCCCATCACACCACGGTATTCATGCGTACCCCTTCCTGTTTTACCTAAAAATCCGGAAGAATGACATTCATCGATCATCACGATTGCATCATACTGATCTGCCAAATCACAGATCTTATCCAATTGAGCAATGGTGCCATCCATACTAAAAGAACCGTCCGTAACAATGATGCGGCTGCGTAAATGATCAGCTTCTTTCAACTTTGCTTCCAGGTCTTCCATGTTGTTATGCTCATAACGGTAGCGCTGAGCCTTGCACAGTCTTACCCCGTCAATAATGCTGGCATGGTTGAGTGCATCGCTGATAATGGCATCCTGCTCATTGAACAGGGGTTCAAATACGCCGCCATTGGCATCAAAAGCTGCGGCATATAAAATCGTATCTTCTGTTCCCAGAAAGGTAGCGATCTTATTTTCCAGTTCTTTATGAATATCCTGTGTGCCGCAGATAAAGCGGACGCTGCTCATGCCATAACCCCGATGGTCGATGTATTTTTTGGCTGCTTCCAGTACTTCTGGATGAGAAGATAAACCAAGATAATTGTTGGCACAAAAATTCAATACCTTTTTCCCCACAACAGTAATTTCTGCGCCCTGTGCACTGCTGATGATACGCTCTTTTTTTAAAAGTCCTGCAGTTTCAATTTCCTGCAATTCAATGCCGATGCGGTGTACAAATTTATTATTCATATAAAGCAATTGATATTTACAAAAGTATGCAGCGAAACCTTCACTTTTAGCCTCTATATCATCAAATTTTAATATTCGCTCCCGAAAACTGTAACATTTTGTGGCTATTTTCGTAATACCAACGAATTGTAAGTTAACTGTTATGATAAAACGCTCCGCTATACTACTGATCATCCTTGCCGTTGGCTCTTTCAGTTTGCTGGTATTTACTTCGTACAATACTGCAGAAACCACTTCTTCCGAAAATAGCACTCCTGTAAAATGCAGTGGCCGTTGCGATAAAAAAGCCGCAGCCCCGGTACGCTGGAATATCATTTCCCCATCTATGTTTCAGACCGAAAGCTGATTAATTTTACTTCGCTGTAACTTATTGCAAGTTCAGCCGTATCAATAATAACTATAGCCATTTGAGAAAATAACCGAAGCGGGCGACTGTATGACTGAAAAAGAGTATAACCATTGTGTAAACCTGTATGCAGATAATGTGTACCGCTTTATCCTTAAAAACTTAAGGCATGAAGAGGATGCAAAAGATGTGGTACAGGGAGCATTTGAGAAATTATGGATCAACAGGGAAACGGTGGTAAATGATAAGTGCAAGAGTTTTTTGTTTACCGTGGCCTACAACCAGATGATCGATCATATAAGAAAGAATAAACGAGTTGTATTAAAAGAAGCGTTTACTGAAGGAGCAAAAGTGAGCAACCGGCAGCAGCATGATTCAAAAAAAGTACTGTATGAAGCGTTGAACCGGCTGAACGAAACACAAAGAAGCCTGGTGATGCTGAAAGATTACGAAGGCTACAGCTATGAAGAGATCGGGCAGATAACAGGATTGAATGAAAGCCAGGTGAAAGTGTATTTGCACAGGGCAAGGCTGCAACTGAAAGAGTATATTGTGAAACCGGAGAATATTATCTGAGATTAGTGTAGAATGACGAGTAGCAAGTGAGCAAACATTAATTAATTTAAAGAATGACCATTAATAGAAATAATTACGAAGAGTATTTTTTACTGTATGTAGATAACGAGTTATCTGCTATGGAGAAAAATACTGTGGATATCTTCATTTCCGAAAACCCCGACCTTAAGGAGGAGTTGTGGGTATTGCAGCAAAGTATTGTACAGCCTGACCCAACTGCTTTTTTTGACAAGGAAAGTTTGCTGAAGCCACAACCGGTAGACACTGATACAGAAGAAAAATTATTGCTGCTGCTGGATAATGAACTGAACACTAAGGATAAAGAAGAGTTGCTTTCATTTACAAAAAACAATCAGTCAGTTGAAGGCGCATGGAAATTGCTTCAGCAAACAAAGCTCTCTAAGGCTGATGCTATTATTTTTGAAGATAAAGCTTCACTTTACAGGAAAGAAGAAAGAAGGGTAGTTCCCATCAGGTGGTGGCAACTGGCTGCCGCAGCTATGGTGATCGGTTTTGGGCTGTGGGGCACTGTTAGTTATCTCAGCAGGAATGACCAGGCTGGTGTTTCAGCAGCAATAACAAAAGTAAAAGCATCACCTGCCGCTGAAATTGCCACTCCTGTAACAACCTTAAAAGATTCTTTTCAAACAACTGCTGAAATAAACCCGGAAACCAATCCTGTTACTGAGGTAACACAAACAGAACAAACAGGCGTTATTCCTGTAAAAACTAAAACTGCTGTGCCTGGAAATGCTGTTAAACAGGTAGTACCGATTCAGGAAGATAAGCATGAGAATGACATGGCAGCATATCAAAAAACTGATAACAATACGCCAAAAACTGATTTGCAAAATCTTAACAACAACGGAAGTAACATTCCAGCCACAGCGATCGTAACGCCTCAAACAAATGCGATTGAACCGGCTGAAACAAGTGCAATACCTGCTGACAATTATGCAGTCAATAAAGTTGCCAGTGACAGCGATGAAAATAGTTTCGGCTTTGATGATGAGGATGACGATAAACCAAAAAAATCAAAACTGGGCGGATTTTTTAAGAGGGTAAAGAGAACCTTTGAAAGAAAAACAAAAATTAAAACAGGCAGCAGTGATGATGTTAAGATCGCCAACATGTCTTTTGCCATGCATTGATTTTTATACTTTTTACCAGCTGCAGCACCATCAATAAAAATTAAGGAAATGAAACAGCTATTTACATTAATGGCCCTGGTAGCCTATTGCACCCTATCTGCACAACCCGTCAACGACAGTATCCGGGTGGGTAATATGATTATTATAACCAAGGGAGATAAAAACGCCGGCAAAGAAAACAAGGAAGAATACACGATGGCAAAAGTAGATTCCACCATAAATGGCAAACCAGGTGATACCATTCATGTTGGCAATATCGTCATCGTAACCAATGGAGAAAAAGACAACAGGACAAACCCGGTTGAAAAAATATTTGAAAGAAGGCATAGGGATAAACCCTCCAATGTAAGTACCAACTGGTTCATTCTTGACCTTGGCTTTTCAAACTACGTGGATAAAACAACGGATTATTCAACAACCGGCACCGGGGGTTATCTTTTCAACAGGCCGGGTATAGCCCCACTGGGCCAAAGCGATTTTGAACTTAACACGGGCAAAAGTATCAATGTAAACATTTGGTTTTTTATGCAGCGGTTTAACCTCATCAAACACCACCTGCATTTAAAATATGGTCTCGGATTGGAGTTGAATAACTACCGCTATAAATCGCAGGTGAGTTATTTAAAAGAAAACCCCTTTGTAACAGGCGTGGCACCAGCGCCTGCAATCATCAGGGATTCCATCTCTTTTTCAAAAAACAAACTGGCTGCAGATTATATTACAGTTCCCTTGATGCTTAATTTCAGCACCAATCCTAACAGGCAAAACAAAGGATTCAGCATCAGCCTGGGCGTAAGTGCCGGTTATTTATATGCACAGCGCAACAAACAGATCAGCGATGAAAGGGGCAAGAAAAAAACAAAGGATGGCCTGGGGCTGGAGCAGTTCAAACTTTCTTATATAGGCGAAATCGGACTAGGCCCGGTAAGACTTTACGGATCTTACTCGCCCAGCAGTTTTTATAAAAAGGGATTGGATATGCGGCCATTTACCTTGGGTATCAGGTTAAGCAACTGGTAAATTAAAGTTACTGCAACAGTATAGCCATGAAATGAAAGCTGAAAATGCTTTCATTTTTTCATTTTAGACATATTGAAATTTTATTTCACATTAATTTTTGTTAACTATTTTTTGAAAAATAAAAAATATTTTTGGCTGGCACAACGTTTGTTTTAGTGTATTCCATAATTTCCGTTATGAAAAAAACCAATTTATATTCTGTAGTATTCGTTGTTTCACTTTTTGCAGTGATGTCTTTCATGCTGCCTGATAAGAAGAAAAACAATATACGTTCTGCAAAAAAATCGCTGGTTGAAAGAAAATCAAAAAGGTTATTGGCGGAAGAAAACCCCTATTATATCATTGTAGATAAAAGTGAATACGAGTTAAAGGTTTATGATGATGATGGCTGGTATGCCACTTACCCCATTGTATTTGGCAGCAAAGATCTAGGGGATAAAATGAGGGAAGGGGATAAAAAAACGCCTAACGGAAAATTCAAAGTTATTCTGAAAAAAATTCATGATAAATGGGGACCCGAACTTTTGCTGGATTATCCAAACCCGGAAAATGTTCAGAAATTCATTGAAAGAAAACAAAAAGGAATCATCCCAAAAACTGCCAGGATCGGCAGCGGAATAGCCATCCATGCCACACGGCCGGAAGAAGAATGGACCATTGATAATTTTTATAACTGGACCGATGGCTGTGTATCTGTAAAATACACAGAGATGAAAGATCTCTTTAGTTACATTCCTGTAGGAACGCCTGTAACCATTCAGCCTTAAACATCGAGGTTCCTGCCTGGCCTTTTAAGCACAGTTATCTGTTTTATTTTTTGTGTCGGTAAAGATCAGGCTGCCATCCCCATAGCTTAAAAAACGGAAATTATTTTCCATGGCGTAGCAATAAATATCTTTCCATTTATTATCAATAGCTGCGGCTACCAATAGCAGTAAAGTAGACTGTGGCTGATGAAAATTAGTTACAATGGCATTTGCCACTTTATACAGGTAGCCTGGTGCAATTAAAATTTTCGTAGTGGTTAACAGCTGTTGCAGGTTGTTTCCCTTCATCCATTGGAGCAAAGATGCCAGGGCTTCTTTTAACTGGTGATCCGACTCAGTTAAAGGTGCTTCATAAACTTCCCACTGTTGAATGGATAAATTTTCCATGGCGATTGATGGTTGAAATATTGTTTTCACCCCCATCCAGTAAAGGCTTTCAATGGTTCGTAAAGAAGTAGTACCTACTGCAATAATGTTGTTGCCAGTGTTGTCAATAAGCTGTTGTATGCAATCATCACTCACATCAATCCATTCGCTGTGCATTTCATGCCCCTGCATTAAAGGCGCTTTCACCGGCTTAAAAGTGCCAGCACCCACATGGAGTGTTACATAGGACTGATTGATATTTTTTTCTTTGAGCCGGGTAAAAACATGATCAGTAAAGTGCAAACCCGCAGTCGGTGCTGCCACGCTGCCAGCATACTTTGCATAAATGGTTTGATACCTTTCTTTATCTGCAGCTTCCGTTTTTCTTTTGATATAAGGTGGCAAAGGCATATCCCCAAAGAGATCAAGCATTTCTGCAAAACTGTAGCTGGATGGTTGCCAGGAAAGTTCAACTACAAAAGCATCTGAAAGTTTTTCAATCAATGCTGCCTGCATTTCCACCAGTTCATTTCCAATTTTCAATTTCTTATTTAAAGTCCCTTCCTTCCATTTACCTGCTCCGCCAATCATGCATTTCCAACGGAGTTTTTCCTTTTATTCATAATAAGGTTGTACTCCTTACTGTCTTCATAAGGCTCCAGGCAAAATATTTCTATCACACCACCGGTTGGTTTTTGAAACAATATTCTGGCCTGTATCACTTTGGTATTATTAAACACCAGTAAGCTATTTACAGGAATATGGTTAGCAATATTCCTGTAAATGTCCTGTGAAATGTTCCCATTCTTATATATAAGGAGTTTGGAAGCATCCCTCTCAGTCAGAGGGAAAGCAGCGATTTTTTCTTCTGGTAAATGGTAGCTGAACTCAGCAATTGAAAGATACCTGGGGTGCATTGCTTTTTTATTGATTCAAAAAATTGCCAACAGATGCCATCCATTTGTCATGCTCTTTATCACACAACGATTCATGCCCGGCAGTTTCATATACAACCAATTGCTTTTTACCTGCCAGGCTTTCATAAACAGCAGTTGTTTCCTCCTGCTGCACACGGGGATCGTTTTTGCCCCATTGCAGCAAAGCAGGCACCGTAATTTTTTTTGCAAATTCAGCTGGCTTCATATTAAAAGCCCAGAAACCATGTTCTGCCCCACCCCAGAAAGTAATAAAAGAAGCCAGCGGTTGCCCGGGCAATCCCATCATTTTTATACGGCCGGAAGCTGCCTGCAAAATCGAGGCAAAAGGCATTTCCAGGATTATTTTTGAAGGCTCCAAAGAGTAGTCGTTCATTGCTTTGGTGATGGTTGCTGCTCCCATTGAAATACCCCAAAGTACTATATTTTTTTCTCCTTTATTTTTGATAAAATCATAAGCCAATTTTACCTCTTCGCTTTCGTTGTAGCCAATAGTACAGGTATTGCCACCACTGTTACCATGTGCCCTGAAGTCGAGTAGAAACGTGTTGTATCCAAAATTCCTGAATCCGGCGCTTTCATGCAATACCGATGATTTTTTGCTGCCGTGGCCATGAAACATCACCACGGTTCCTTTGGCAATGCCTCCTGTTTTGATATACCATCCTTGCAGTTGAATTCCGTCTTTTGTTTTGAGTACTATTTTCTCAAAAGCCGAATCAGCTTCAATGTTCTGTTGCTTTATGGCATCGATGCCAAACAACGCATCTTTGGTTTTATCCCAGCCGGTTTTGTCTTCTACTTTCTTGATGACCGTTTCTCCGGCATCATAAAAATGGGTGAATTTATACGCATGAAATGCCGTTATGATATTGATCAGTACAAACAGTACCAATATAGTCCGTACAATAAATTTGAAAAATTTTTTCATTTAATCAACCTGGTTTTTGGGAAAGATTGGGAAGCAATGTACCGGATTCCTGTAAAATAAACCTGTTATTTTATAGCAAAACTAAAAAGTCTCCTGAATCCGGCTTTGATTTTTTCTGACAGGGCCAGCATTTCTTCATTTGAATAAAACATGCCGTACTGCAGTACAAAAATCAGCGACATCGCATATACCATAAGGAATGTATAAATTCCCAAATGCATCAGGAAACAAAGTAATAATACCCAGTTGCGGTATTTTTTGTACCAGATTAACACAGGGAAGGATACTTCCAGCAGCAATGTGCCATAATTAACGATGTATAAAAATAAAGCCGGAAACTGAACATATTTTCCGCCTGCCGCTAAAATTGAATGCCGGTCATCATTCAAAAAATAGTGAAGTGATGTTCCATTTTGCCAATAAGGATCAAGCAGCTTGAAAAGGCCGGCAAAAAAGTAAGCCAAACAAAGATTAATGACGATGGAGTATGCCGCCAGGTTACTGATCAGGTTGTATAATTTTTCCTTTGCAGGAGGCAAAGGTTTTCTTTTGAAAAGTGTAAAATAAGAGAAGGTATTTGCTATTGATAAATAGCCCATCAGCAACAGCGACATTTCATCACCGCTGTTATTGATCCTGTCATTGATGCTGTTGAGCAAGGTAAGCGAAAGAAAAAGCAGGATAGAAACAGCATTCCGTCCAATTCCAAAAAGATTCAATGCAAGTAATACAAAGCATGCCCCAATGATGAGCATATAGTTTTCCCTCAACAACGCAGGATCGATATGAAAAAGTATAAAGAGGTGGATGGGCTGATTTTTAAAAAACTATGGTTGCTGTAAAATACCTCAAATGCCGGCAACCTGAACAGCAGTTCTTTGATGAACCAAATGCTTGCCGCCACCCTTAAAAAAGCAAGGTAAAATGCTTTTTCGTTGGTTTGCTGAAAGCGCCCTATCGTTTGCTGTGCACTGAACAATTACTAAAAAGGTTTAAACGGTAAAATAAAAATTGTTCTTTCATCCCCGTTTGATACTGAACCTGCAGGTGGTTTTTGTGGCGGTATGAATTTATGCCGCAACAGCAGCTGAAATTCCTTACCAACAGTATCTTTATTCATCCGCTTCAAAACAAATTTTCCAAAACTGGTTAAATTTTGCAAGGGATCCTGGTGCAGGCTATCTGAAAGTACCAGCATATTGCTTTGCCGCATGTAAAAACTATCCGGTCTTCCGGGAAATTGTTCTTTTAGTTGTTGCTGCTTTTGATACAGTTGTGTTTCCAGGCCGTTCATAATCCAGTAAAGCATCTGGTCCAAACCATCATCATAATTATTAAAAGGTGCCTTATGTCTTTTTTCGGCAATAAAGTATTTTACCAGGTCAACAGTATCTGCCTTTGCCAGGTCCGATTTATCCCTTACAATAAAGTTGAGTTCCCGGTTATATACTTTTGTAAAAGCAAACAAGCGCCAGTTTTGCCGCCAGAAAGCATAATAGAATGCCGTTTGCCCTGGTGCAGCTTTATGAATTGATTTATTGAAAAAAATAAGCCCTATAGAAAAAAGCCAGTAGTAAACAAAGCCAAACAGCAGGCAGTATGAAAGCCATTGGTAAACAATTTTATACTTTGCTGGTGATGGTGACTGCATTCCGTTCAAAGGTATCAATTTATAAAAATCATTTTACAGATATGATGAGAATCATCTGGAAGTTATGCTGGTATTTTTTATCCGCAATAAATAGCTCCGTGAAATACCAATAGCATTAAATAAGTTGCCGGTGGCAAATAACATAACAGATACCTTACTATATTTACTGCCTCATTTTAAAACAATCATTGTATATGAAGAAAAATCTGGTACTGCTGGCAGCAATGCTGCTGCACATAGCAGTAATAGCACAAACGGTAAAACCTAAGGTTGCAGTACAGCAATCATCCAAATATCAGTGGCAGACCGCAACTTCGGGTGGTTATACTTATCAATATGTAAGCAACGACCCCATCAAGGCCAGGTTTTATACACTAAAGAATGGGCTTACTGTGATACTGAGTGCCACCAACAAAGATCCCCGTATTCAATGCTATGTAGCTACCAAGGCAGGCAGTAAAACAGATCCTGCAGATCACACCGGGCTTGCTCATTACCTGGAACACATGCTGTTTAAAGGCACCGATAAATACGGTTCCCTTAACTGGGAAAAAGAAAAGCCGGAACTGGATAAGATAAACGCACTGTACGAACAGTACAACAAAACAACTGATGGAGAACAACGCAGCGCCATTTATCACCAGATAGATTCGGTAAGTGGCGTGGCTGCCACATTTGCCATTGCCAATGAATATGATAAAATGATGAGCAGCATGGGTGCCCAGGGAACCAATGCCTTTACTTCGTTTGAACAAACTGTTTATACAGATGATATCCCGGCGAACGCAACAGACAAATACCTTAAAGTACAGGGCGAAAGATTTCGTAACCCGGTATTCAGGATCTTTCATACAGAGCTGGAAGCGGTGTATGAAGAAAAGAACAGAACGCTTGATAACGATGGACGCAAAGTATTTGAGATGCTGTTCAGGGAACTGTTTAAAAATAATAATTACGGTAAGCAAACCACCATTGGAACAATTGAGCATTTAAAAAACCCATCGCTGGAAGCCATCAGGAATTATTTCAATACTTATTATGTTCCCAATAACATGGGGGTGATCTTAAGTGGTGATTTTGATCCGGATGTAATGATCAAAAAAGTAGAAGCAGCATTTGCTTACATGCAAACAAAACCAATCCCTAAATATAGTTTTTCTCCGGAGCAGCCGATTGATGCTCCCGTAGTAAACGAAGTGGTAGGACCAGATGCAGAAAGTGTGACCATCGGTTTTCGCCTGCCGGGCAATAAAGCAAAAGATATTTTGCTTGCAGACCTTGTAGGCCAGATATTAACCAATGGCAAAGCCGGCCTGATTGATCTTAACCTGGTTAAAAAACAAAAACTACTCAGGGCTTCTGCTTTCACATATACATTGATTGATTATGGAGTATTGTACATGCAGGGTTCCCCTACACAAGGCCAGAGCCTGGAAGATGTGAAGGCGTTGATGCTTGGTGAAGTTGAAAATCTTAAGTCAGGCAATTTTGATGAAAGCCTGATTACTTCCATCATCAACAATCAAAAGAAAAATAAAATACTGGCAACAGAATCTTATGGATCAAGGGCCAGCGACCTGATGGACGCTTTTACCAGCGAGCTTGACTGGAAAGAACAGGTTGCTTATACCGACCTTCTCGGTAAGCTCACCAAAAAAGACATCATGGCTTTTGCAAACAAATATTTTGGCAACAACTATGTAGCCATTTTAAAACGAAAAGGCGAAGACAAGAATGTACTGAAGGTAGAAAAACCAGCCATCACTGCAGTTGAAACCAACAGGGATTCACAAAGTGATTTTGTAAAAGCAGTAAATGACATGCCGGCAACACCTGTTAAGCCGGTGTTTTTAGATTATAATAAAGACATTCAGAAAAGCAAGCTGGGTGCAGCAGCCGTTTTGTATGTAGCCAACAAAGACAATACCATTTTCCGCATGCGCTACCGCTATGATATGGGTACCTGGAACAATAAAAAACTCGGGGTTGCCGCACAATACCTGCAGTTCCTCGGCACAGATAAAATGAGTGCAGAAGATATTACCAAAGAGTTTTACAAAATAGCCTGTAGTTTTACCGTTGCACCGGGTACAGAGTTTACTACCGTAACGATCGAAGGCTTACAGGAAAATTTCACCAAAGCAGTGGCACTGTTTGAAAGCCTGCTTAAAAATTGTAAAGCCGATGAAGAAGCTTTGAAATCGCTCAAAGCAAGAATTTCCAAATCAAGAGCAGATGCAAAATTAAACAAGGGCGCTATCATGAACGGACTGGTTGCCTATGCAAGGTATGGCGAAAAGAATCCTTACAATTTTGTATTGAGCAATGATGAGCTGAACGGAATTACTTCACAAGAACTCGTAACCATTTTACATTCTCTCAACAACTACTCCCACAAAATATTGTATTACGGTCCTCAGCCATTGGCAGCGTTAACAGCAACATTAAAACCGCTGCATACAATCCCTGCAGGCTTTACTGAAGCTGATAAAAAAGCAAGTTTTGCTTTTTTATCACAAACTGCCAACCAGCTATTATTTGCCGATTACAATATGGTGCAGAGTGAGATCCGCTGGATAAGGAATGCTTCTGCTTACAGTGCAGATGCAGAAGCCACCGTTGATATCTTTAACAATTATTTTGGCGGGGGCATGGGAGCATTGGTATTTCAAACCATCAGGGAAAGTAAGGCGCTGGCCTATTCTACTTTTGCGTTTTATGCAAAACCCGATAAAAAAGAAGACCCCTTTTATACGCTGGCTTATGTAGGTTGCCAGGCAGATAAATTCAACGAGTCGGTTACTGCAATGAATGAACTGCTGAACGACCTGCCCAATGTAGTTGAGAATATCAACACGGCTAAAACAGGTATCAAAAAAGACATCGAAACTGAACGCATTACACAGGATGCTGTTATTTTCAATTACCTCACTGCACAGCGCAAAGGATTGACAGAGGACATCCGTAAAAAAATATATGCCGGTGTTGATAAAATCGGTTATGAAGAACTAAAAGCATTTCATACGGCAAACCTTGCTAACAAACCTTACACTTATTGTGTAGTAGCTTCTGAAAAGAAACTTCCGGAGGAAACATTGAAAAAATATGGCGAAGTGAAGAAGCTGAAGCTGGAAGAGATATTTGGATATTGATCTTTTAAAATATTTCTTGGCGCCCACGTTTAAAAGCGTGGGCGTTTTATTTGATGCCAATCAATTGCTCATAATCTTCTGCCGTATCAATATCAACAGCGCCCAAAGGAAAGTTCACCATTGCAGTATCTTCCGCAAATTGCTGTACTATCTTTTTTGCGCCGGAGGGTCCACTTAATAATGCAAGCTGGTCAAAATATGTTTTATCAAACAGCACAGGTGTACCAATAGTATCATTATAAGTGCAGGCAATGATTCCTTTACCGGCTTGTTGTTTCATCTCCCTCATTTCCTGAAATAAACCAGCTGAAATAAAAGGCTGATCACAAACCAATATCGTAACACTGGTTGCGTCCGGATAATACCGGGTAATATATTTCACTCCTTTTTGTATGGAAGTTCCCATACCTTCCTGCCATTGTTCGTTTTGTACAAATTCGATTTGCTGTTGTTCCAATATCTCTTTCAGCAAAGAATAGTAACACCCGGTTACTACCAGTAATTGATTGCCGGGCAGCTTTTTTATTTCATCGATGGAATGTTGAAGTATTGTTTTACCACGAAAATCCAGTAACATCTTCGGCTGCCCCATCCTGGAGGAGCTACCGGCAGCCAGTAATAAACATACATTCATCTGCGCAAGAATTATTGGGTGTTGGAGAGTTCCGTTGTTACCATACTGTGATCATGAATGAACCCTTTTTTCCGGCGGAGTGTGGTGCCTTCTTTTTTTGCCAGTACGGCTTTTATTTCTGCTAGAACAGAGAGCGCAATTTCTTCTGCTGTTTCTGCACCAATATCAAGGCCAACCGGTCCATAGATTTTTTCTTTGTCTGCATCGTTGATCTGCAACCCCTCTCCACTTAATTCATTCAGCATTTTTTCCAGCTTCTTTTTAGGGCCGAGTACTCCAATATAATTGCAGGCTGCATGGATCAGCTGCCGAAGCATAGCAACATCGTAATTATAATTGTGGCTCATCAGTACAAAAACTGTTTGCTCATTGATGCTGATCTGCCCTACCAATTCTACCGGCTTGCCCACCATGATTTTTTTCGCTGTTGAAAACCGGTTTGCATTGGCATGTGTTTTTCTGCCATCCATCACGGTAACATGCCAGCCCAATACAGCTGCCATTTGCACCAATGGAAAAGCATCGTTGCCTGCCCCCGCAATAATTAATTCCACCGCAGGTGATATCCGTTCTATAAACCCTGTCAGCGATCTTTTTTCAGTAAGTATATATTTTTTAATGAGCGACTTATTACTTTCAACAACTGTCATCACATCATTTTTAATTTCAATCTCCAATGTTTGATTGTTGATACTGCCATGATAATTTTCATCTGCAAACAGCAAACAGGTACCAGGCTGTTCACCGGCGGCATCATCCAGGGAGAACAATGTAACCAACACGGAAGTATTTGTTTGTGTTGATAATTTTTCAAGAAGTGCTACAGGGTTGTTGGTATTGGCTGGATCGATTGGTTCAAATAAAATATGAACAATGCCATTGCATCCTAACTGTATGCCGATGGCATTGTCTTCTTCATCCATACTGTCGTAGGTAACGAGTTTGTTCTGCTGTTGGGCAATCGCCAGCAATGCTTTCCTTAAAGCATCTCCTTCCAAACAGCCACCGCTGATGGCACCCGTCAATTCGCCATCTTCTGTTACCAGCATTCTTGCACCGGGCCTGCGGTAAGAAGAACCTTCCACATGCACAACAGTTGCCAGTGCAGTTTTTTTGCCTGCAGCCTGTGCCAGTTTATATGAACGGATGATGTCTTCAGTTTCCTTCATGTAAAATATTCTTTAAGATAAATTTTAACCGCAAAGGCGCTCAGCCGCAAAGCAGATTAAAAAATATTTATCAATCCGGCAGGTACGCTCCATTCTCAATCCATAGCTTAAACTGCTTTACAAATTCATCATGGCTCAATGGAGGTGTTTTTCTTCCTTCGCCGGGATCCCAGCCTGCCAGCACGAGGCCATCTTCTGCTACATGTTTGATGAGATCTTCTTTTGTTTTATTTCCATTGGCCGATGGGTCAAGTAATAGTGTTGCCAACTCTCTGGCTGTTTTTCCCTGGAATACCATTTTCATATCTGCAGGGGGCATGTGCCAGTTCAGATTGCCGGGCGGCATGTTTAATCCCGGTTGGTTTTTTTCAGTATGGCAGTTGGCACATTTGGATGCATACATACCCTTGCCATCCTTACCACGTTTTACACTTTGCGAATGCAGCTTACTGTCTTCTCCTACCAAAGGAATATCGCCAGCTGGATGGCAGTTCATACAGCGTGGGCTCATCAATACATCATACACTGATGCAAAGGCTTTTTTTGAAAGCAGGCTGTCTGTACCTGAGGGCAAAGATGTTGCATGATTGCTTTTAAATGATGAAGCCATTACATACACCGTACCTGCTAACAGCAGCAGGCAACAGTTTTTTTTAAATGGCATTGAAAAATATTTTTTTGTCATAGCTGTAAGCTGATGTTTGTTGTTAAAAGATTGTTTTATCCCCGAAGTTGAGCTTGCTGAATAATGTGATGCAGTAAAAGTGTGCGACGCCACTGCAGCACATTACTTATTCAAAAGTGCGGACAATAAAATTACTACCCTTTAAAACTAATTTCTCCAAATGGCATTTGCCTTACCCGTTTACCGGTAGCAGCAAATATGGCATTGGCAACTGCCGGCGCCAATGGTGGAAAACCAGGTTCGCCCACGCCGCCCATTTGTTCTGTACTTTCTGCAATATATGTTTCAATTACGGCTGGTGATTCATTCAACCGAAGTACCCTGTAGTTATTAAAATTATTTTGCTCCACAACGCCATTTTTAAAAGTAATGGCTCCGTATAATGCTGCAGACAAAGCATAATTCACACAACTTTCTATCTGAGCATTCACACCGTCAGGATTAACAGCAATACCGCAATCAATGGCAGCAGTTACTTTATGTACTTTCACAAAGCCATCTTCACCTATGGAGATTTCTGCCACCTGTGCACAATAGCTGCGGAATGATTCATGCACAGCCACTCCATGAAAATGCCCTGCAGGTAATGGTTTGCCCCAACCTGCTTTTTCTGCAGCAAGATTTAATACCCCCAGGTTTCTTGGATGACCTTTGAGTAAGGTACGGCGGTATTCTACCGGATCTTTTCCCGCCAGTTGTGCCAGTTCATCCATCATACATTCCATAGCGAATGCGGTATGGGTATGGCCAACAGAACGCAACCACAACGTAGTAATGCCCAATGGAGGTGCATGCTGGCTGATGTGATAGTTGGGGATTGCCTTTAAATACGGCGAATCGGAAACACCTTCTGCTGAGCCGGTACCATCATCGCCGGGTAATGCCTGTCCCACCATGATATGCTGCCAGAATAAGGGCATTCCTTTATCATCTATGCCTGCTTTTACCCGGTGTAAAAATGATGGCCTGTAATAACCGCCCTGAGTATCATCTTCTCTTGTCCAGGTCATCTTGATGGTTTTACCACTGGCTTTTGCAATGTGTACTGCTTCTGATACAAAATCGGAGCTCATGGTTGCCCTTCTTCCAAAAGCGCCGCCGAGAAATGGAGTAACCACCGTTACCTGCTCGGGCTTGAATCCTAGAATTTTTGCTGCAGCAGCCTGGTCGCCGCCGGGCATTTGAGTGCCTGTCCATATCTCACATTTATCACCCGTAATTTTTACCGTACAGTTCAATGGCTCCATGGAAGCATGCGCCAGGTAAGGAACGGTATAATCTGATGAAATTGTTTTTACAGCCTGTTGCATTGCTGCCGTTACATTACCAGCTTTCGCAACTTCCTTACCTTCTTTATCGGCCAATTTTTTAAAATCGTTGAACTGCGTAGATGAATTCACTTTCACATTCTCACCTGGTTCCCAATCAACCTGTAGCGCTTTTCTTCCCTGCATGGCCGCCCATGTATTGTCTGCAATTACTGCAACGCCTGTTGGTATCTGCACCACATCCATCACCCCCTTAATTTGTTTTGCTCTGGTTGCATCAAAAGATTTTACTGTTCCACCCATTACCGGGGGATGAGCCACTACAGCTATCTTCATGCCTTCCACCTGGATATCAATTCCAAAAACAGCTTTGCCGTTTACTTTTACCGGGGCATCCAGGCGTTTCATTCCTTTGCCAATGTATTTCCATTGTTCTTTTGTACGCAATGGAATTTCGGTAGGAGGTTTTAATGCAGCAGCACTTTCTGCCAACTCTCCATAACTGAGTTTTTTATTGCCGTGTGTTACAAAACCATTGGCTGTTTTGCAGTCCGATGGTTGTACTTTCCATTTATTCGCCGCAGCGGTGGTTAATAAAATTCTTGCGGCCGCACCTGCTTTCCGATAGCGGTCAAACTCACTCCAGGTAGTGCTGGAACCCCCAGTTAACTGCATACCCCATGCTGTGTGGAAATATTCTTTTGCCGGTGGAGCATGTTCTACTTTAATATCTTTCCAGTCTGCATCCAGCTCTTCACCCAATAACATGGCAAGTGTTGTCCAGATACCCTGGCCCATTTCTGCATGTGCCAGTAAAATTTTGATGCTGTTATCAGCACCAATCTGCAGGAAAGCATTGGGTGTAAAAGTGATTGCCCCTTCCGGTGCTCCCAATAAACTTTTCAGCCTGCCTGCTTTGGCTGGTATCATAAACCCGATGATAAGGCCCCCGGTGAGGCTGGCGCCTGTTTTTAAAAAATTACGGCGGTTGACAGTATTGGTAGTTTCACTCATTTTACACCTCCTTCTTTTTGCAGTTTGGCTGCTGTGTGAATTGCTTTTCTTATTCTTGGGTAAGTGCCGCAGCGGCAGATATTGCCACTCATGGCATCATCAATATCCTGGTCGGTGGGATTGGGATTTTCTTTTAATAAAACTACTGCACTCATTATCTGCCCACTCTGGCAATAACCACATTGCGGTGCATCTTCCATCAGCCATGCTTTTTGCACAGGATGGCTATTGTCTGTTGACAGCCCCTCAATGGTAGTGATCTTTTTATTAACAGCTTTTGATACCGGCGTTACGCATGACCTGATGGCTTCACCATCCAGGTGAACGGTGCAGGAACCACATTGCGCCACACCACATCCATACTTTGTACCGGTGAGCCCGATTATATCTCTTATTACCCAAAGCAGTGGCATCTCCGGTGGCGCATCCACGCTGTATTGTTTTTGATTGACCGTTAGCTGGATCATATCTGATAATTTGAATGATTGATAGTTACCATAACCGCAAAGCAGATTGCAATCGAAAAATACAATTTAATACTGATAAGTTTTTACCTTTTTTTATAGGGAAATGCGGCAGATAAAAATATACCTTGTATGTCTTGCGACATTTCAAACAGCATTTCTTTCAATTCATGCGCTAACTACTTTCATCCACTGCCCTGCCATTATACTTTCGCTGCCACAAACATAAGCCATGAATAAAAAAATTTATCTGCTGTTACTGGCTATAACCCCGGTGATGGCAGAAGCACAGCTGGGCGGTTTTTTAAATAAAGTAAAAAACAAAGTAAGCCAGAAAGCCACCCAACGTATAGACAGCAAAGTGGACAAAGCCATTGATGAAGGCCTGGATAAAGCAGAAGGCAAGGGGCCGGTTGCTAATGAAACAACCACCACAACTTCCGGGGAAACGCCAGCAGTTGAAATGAACACTGGCGTAAATGTATTTTCCAAATACGATTTTATACCCGGCAACGAAATTGTTTACTATGATAATTTTGAACAGGAGGCGATGGCTGAATTGCCCACCGGCTGGAATACCAATGGCAGTGGTGAAGTAGTAACATTAGATAAATTTCCGGGCAAGTGGTTACGCATCCACAAGAATTTCATTTACCTCACGGCGAATGAAAAGGAGTTCAGTGAAAATTTCACGGCAGAGTTTGATGTGGTTATGCAGTTAAAAAGCAATGGCTGGCTGTTCCCTGATTTTAGCTGCGGATTATTTGCAAGTACTACCGACCCCACTACCGACAACAACTTTTTAAAAAACTATCATCAGTACAGTTCGGTGGAAGCCATTGTGCACCCAGGCACTTACAAAACCAGCAGGATGCAACTGGAATCTTATGATGATGCAAAACCTTATTTTAAAAGCGAAATAAAAGAATATGGCCAGTTAGAAAACTATTATGGCAAACCCGTACACATTGCTATACAGGTGCAAAAACAACGATTCCGCATCTGGATAAACGAAACAAAAGCATTTGATGCACCAAAAGCAGTAGCAACAGGAAAAATAATGAACCAGTTGTTTTTTAAAGTAAGCCCTACCAACTATGTGGAAGAAGATTATGGGTTTTACATCAGTAATATCAAAGTGGCAAAAGGCGTGGAAGATACCCGGCACCGCTTGCTGGAGGATGGGAAGTTCAGCACTACGGCTATTTTGTTTGATGTAAATACGGCTGTTTTAAAACCGGAATCTTATGGTGTGATTAAAGAGATCGCCGGTGTATTGAAAGAACACGGCAATATCAGGATCAGCATCATTGGCCATACCGACAGTGATGGCGGTGATGCAGCAAACCATAGCTTATCACAAAAAAGAGCCGGCGCAGTAAAAGAAGTATTGGCGAATGAATTTGGCATTGATGCCGAAAGGATTGAAACAGATGGCAAGGGTGAAACAAAACCGGTGGCCGATAATAAAACCAAAGAGGGAAAGGCAGCCAACAGGAGAGTCGAATTTGTGAAACTGTAATTTATTGCCCGGGAAAGCTTGCCCTTAAATTCAAGGCAGCCTTCTTCACGGTTTGATAGATTCTTTTCACCCTTGTCTCCGGCTTTTTTGCGCTGGATATCCATTCCAAAATACCACGTTTTGCAGAGCGTGGAAATGCTTCAAAGTTTTTCCACGCTTTTTTATTTTTTTCAAAAAGTTTTCGCAGGTCATTGGGTATAATTACCTGCTCAACTTCATCAAGGGCCGTCCAGGTGCCGGTTTGTTTAGCCAATTCCACTGCTGTTAAACCGGCCGTGGTCATCAGGCCCTCTTTTGTCAGTCTTGCAATTTTATCTTTATTCACTTTGCTCCACTTACTTTTCGGGTTTCGTTTGGCGAAATATTGATAAAAACTTTTATCATCTCTTTTATTTGGTTTGCTGTCAATCCAGCCAAAACACAGGGCCTCATCTACTGCTTCTTTGTAGTATACACTTGGGGTTCCGGTTTTCATCCTGTATATAATCAGCCAGACACTTTTTTCTTTTGAATGATTTTTTTCCAGCCATTTGCGCCACGCTTTGCGGCTGGCTGCATAAAATGTCTTTACACCTTCTTTTTCTTGATCTGTTATTAAATTGCCTGACATGAAATACAAAGATTAACAGGGATCGTCCTTCTAAATTATAAAATTCGTTTTGATGTGGAGGAACTTGTTAAAGAAAAATGCCCGAGGTTGTCTATTAAAATTAAACCCGGCTTTTTACCTTTTTCAAAACTGCCCAGTACATCATCCATCTGCAATGCTTTAGCGCCATTAATGGTTGCCCATTGCAATAAAGTTGCTGTTGACAAAGAAGGAAAATGTTGCTGGAGTGTTTTCATTTCTTCCAGGATACTGAGCTGGTGATTGGATGCAAGGCTGTCGGTACCCAACACGATATTGCATTGCTGATCCATTAAAAGATTTACATCTGGCAACTGCCCGGCAATGTATTGATTGGCATTGGGGCAAAGACAGTAAGAAATTGAAAATGGATAATTTAAAGAGGATAGTTGTTTTTGAAATTCAATATCGTTTTCCGTAGTACAAACATTATGGACAAGAATGAGTGATTGCTGATTGCTTAAATTGGGCAGGTAGGTTTGCAAACTTGTTTTCCCAGTTGGTTTAAAAAACGAAATATCAATATTCATTGTTTGAAAGAGCCTTAAAAAATCCCCCGTTCCTTTTTGAAACATTTCATTTTCTGCGGCTGTTTCCTGGTTGTGGATGGTAAGCACTTTATTACCGGGGAAATCATTAATCCTGCGAAACAATTCCGGGGAAACGGAATATGGTGCATGTGGTACAATTGAACTTTCTGTAAAAAGTTCCCTGTATTGTTTGTAAAAATCAAGGCTGCGTTGAAAGCGGTTTTCCGCAACAGCAGGCGGAAAACCACTGGCTTCAATAAAATTATAATAGCGCAGGTTTCGTTTGCTTTTTTGCAGGATGGTCATCACATTGTTGCAGATGTCCCCCACTGCCACGATACCATTTTGCAACATTTCCTTTTCTGCGTTTTCAATAGCGGCAAAAACCTCCTCTTCTTCGAAATGCCGTTCAAAGACCACTTTAAAAACAAAATCAACCAGCCCGATATTTTCTGGAATATAGCCCTTCATGTGACTAAGCTCAAGGTGGCAGTGTGCGTTGATAAAGCCAGGACTAAGAATGCCCCTGAAATGCTGAACGTCATCACCTACTTCAACTACCGGGATTATTTCGATGATTGCTCCCTGACTGTCGGTTATTAAAACATTCCCAGCTTCCAGCATTTGATGCCCCGTAAAAATATTATCAGCACTAAATTTTCTGTACAAAATGATTGGTTGAGATAATGTAAATTTGCCGCCGCTTAGGTTGTGGCGCTTTTTGATGAACAAAGGTATGCCGTTGAAGTGAGTGACACAACGATGCCGCCATAATAAACCAAAGCTAGTAACCAAATATTTTTAAAACGCAATAAATTCCCCTTTAGGGGATAGGGGTATGTTAGATAAATTAGATGCAATAAAGGGGAAGTTTGAAAACCTGGGTGTGGCACTCACCAACCCGGAGATTGTGGCGGATAATAAGAAGTTTGCGGCCATCAGCAAAGAGTATCGCAGCCTGGAAAAGATAGTACAGGCCAGGGATGCCTATGTAAAACTGTTGGATGACATTGAGTTTAGCAAAGAAGTATTGAACAGTGATGATGCAGAAATGAGGGAAATGGCAAAGCTGGAAGTACCTGAACTGGAAGTAAAAAAAGAAGAACTGGAAAAGCACCTGCGCAACCTGCTGATACCAAAAGATCCATTTGATGAGAAGAATGCCATACTGGAAATAAGGGCCGGTACCGGCGGTGATGAGGCCTCACTTTTTGCAGGCAACCTGTTGCGGATGTATATCAAATATTGTGAAAAGAAGGGATGGAAAACAGCCCTGCTCAGTGAAAGCGAAGGTACAGTTGGTGGATACAAGGAAGTACAACTGGAAGTAGTGGGTGATGATGTATATGGCTTATTGAAATTTGAAAGCGGTGTACACCGTGTACAGCGTGTGCCAGATACGGAATCCAGCGGAAGAGTGCATACCAGCGCCGCCACTGTGGCAGTAATGCCGGAGGCAGAAGAGGTGGATTTTGAATTGAAAGAAAGCGATGTAAAAATGGAAACGGCCCGTAGTGGTGGTGCCGGCGGCCAGAACGTAAACAAGGTAGAAACCAAAGTTTTCCTTACCCATAAACCCACCGGCCTGGTGGTGGTATGCCAGACAGAACGCAGCCAGCTTGGCAACAAGTTGAAAGCGATGGAAATGATGCGTACAAAACTTTATGATGAGGAGGTTAGAAAGGCGGAAGAAGAAATTTCTAAAAGAAGGAAAAGCCTGGTAAGCACAGGCGACCGCAGTGCCAAAATAAGAACCTATAACTATCCTCAGGGCCGTGTAACCGACCACCGCATCGGTCTTACTGTATATAATTTAGACGAAGTGCTGAACGGAGGTGTGCAGGAGTTTATTGAAGCCCTGCAGTTTGCAGAAAATGCAGAAAAGCTGGCTACACAAAGTTAGATGCAACCTTTTGCTGTTTGATTATATCTAATGCTTTGAGTTGTAAAAAGAACTCATTACATTTAAAGCTAAAATCAATCAACCATGCTTGAAAATTTATTCAACCTCTTCAAAGAACAGGGAACAGAGGCAGTGATCAACAATCCTGCAGTACCCAATGAACAAAATAACGCAGTGCTTGCATCTGCCACACACTCCGTAGCAGAAGAACTTCAGGGAACGCTTGCCGGCGGCGGGTTACAAAATGTATTGTCCCTGTTTGGCAAGGGAGGTTCCGGTTCAGGCAGCAGTTTACTGGACAACCCCATTGTGAGTAACATTATCAGCAATTTCACCAACAAACTCACCAATAACCATGGTATTGCCAGTGATCAGGCAGGAGGTATTGCAGGAAATTTAATTCCCGGCGTACTCAGCAATCTCATTAGTAAAACCAATAATCCCAACGACAGCAGCTTTGATATTAATGGCATCATAGGATCTCTTACGGGTGGTGGCAATGCACAGGCAGGTGCCGGAGGCTTTGACCTGAACGGAATACTCAGTAAGTTTTCAGGTGGAGGAGGACTAGATGCCGATGGAGATGGGCAAATAGAAATCAGCGATATTGTAAGTAAAGTAACAGGAGGAGCTCAGCAGGCACAATCTGGCGGTGGTGGCGGACTGATGGATATGATAAAAGGCTTTATGAAATGATAAGTGTCAATTGTTTTTTAGCTCTTTTAAATAATTGTTAAAGGAACTGTTTATTGGATATTTGGTAACCATTGGATTAAACTATTCCTATACCTTTATATCCTGATAGCAAATGAGGCGAAAGAAAAAATTTAACTCATTTAAAATAAACAGTTCTTTTTATCGTTAAATAACAGCAAAGAGCGTTAAGAAAGATTTAACAGGCAGGTTTCAGCTAGTGGCACTTCATTTGCAAGGTTAATAATAACAACAACAAATTCATTTAAGATTTTCTCATAAGCAGTTAGTTTTGGTAAACGGCCCCGGTATCTACCGGGGCTTCTCTTTTATATGCCTCTACCAACTTTATGAATTTGCGGAAAAAGAAATACAATCACATTTACAATACATTTAGCCTGAAGCCAATGCCATGTATCGTTTCTAAAATAACAGCAGGCTCGGCTTTAAAATGTTTACGGAGCCTGGTAATAAAAACATCCATGCTTCTGCCTAAGAAATAATCATCCTTTCCCCATACTTTCAGCAGGATCTCTTCTCTTCTTAATACTTTATTGGCATGAGTACAGAAGAATTTCAGTAAATCTGCTTCTCTCTGGGTAAGCGAATGCTCCTCCTCCCCATTGTACAGCCGCAGATTGGTATAGGAAAAACGCAGTTTACCTACTTTGTACTCCATCACTTCTTCTGAATGCATTTTTTTTGTTCTTCTTAAAAACACTTCCATCCGCAGCAGCAGTTCTTTCATGCTAAAGGGCTTGGTGATATAATCATCGGCACCGGTTTTAAAGCCATCCAGTTTATCCTGCTCCAATGATTTGGCAGTAATGAATAAAATAGGCACTACATCACTTTTTTGCCTGATTTTTTTTGCCAGCGTAAAGCCATCTTTCACCGGCATCATTACATCCAGCAGGCAAATATCAATTCCTCCCTTTAAAAACTGCTGCATGGCTGCTTCCCCATTTGCACTCCATACCACTTCATAGCCTTCTTCTTCCAGGTTATCCTTAATTACAAATGCCAGCGATGTATCGTCTTCTGCCAGTAATACCTTAGCCTTGCTCTGCATAATGAAATTATTTTTTAGGTAACTGTATTTTAAATTCGGTTCCAATATCCACAACACTGTGAATGCTTATTTTTCCATTGTGTGCATCTAGTACTTTCTTCACAAAATTCAACCCCAGGCCAAAACCTGTTACATTGTGTACGTTTCCTGTAGGCACCCGGTAAAATTTTTTAAACAAATACTTAATGTTTTTTTGCTCTATTCCAATACCATTATCTTTTACAGATATGGAATAATAATCACTATCTCCATTTTTAAGTTCTATAATAATGTGTGGCTGGTTCAGGCTGTACTTAATGGCATTTTCTACCAGGTTAATAATTACCATCTGTAATTGCCACCTGTCTGCATGAATCACTGGTTCATTTTCATCTGGCAAAAAATCAACCACTGCATTTCTGCTGCTGATGAATGGTTCTATTTGCCCGAGGGCATTTTGTATCAACTCGTTTAACTGGCAGGCTTCTTTTTTTACCGGTAGTTTCTTATTTTCAACAGAGGCTGTTTTTAATAACCGATCCACCTGGTTTTGCAGGTGTTCTGTCTGTTCTTTTATTACTGCACTGTACCTGGCAAGCCTTTCTGGTTTTTGTATAATATCCGGCTGTATCATCACATCTGCAGCAATTTTCATTACGGCCAACGGTGTTTTAAACTCATGTGTAAAATTATTTACAAAATCCTTCTGCAGCTCATTTAAAAATTTTTGCCGGTATAAATACAATAGGCTAACGGAAAGCCCGATCAGGATCAGCAGCAACAAAACAGCTGTTACAATCCAGAACGACATTTCCTGTATAATGTATTTGCCCCTGTGAGGAAAGTATAATAAGAGATAGTGGTACCCCATTTTAATTAAAGGCTCTCCTGTTTTGGGTGTTGAAACATTCTTGGAAGATGCCGCCGGTAAATAATACTGGTATAAATACTGTTGCTGGTATTTATTAAAAACAGCCACATTACAATCCGTCCACACACCAAAATCTTCAAACTCATTGCTCAGGTACAGGCGAAGCGTATCTTTTTGTGGAATGGAATCTAACTGAACAAGATAGGTATCTGCATCAACAATATCCACCAGCTGCTTTACAGGTTGGTGGGGATCGTCTGCAATATGAATATCCCCATGCAAACCCTGGATACTCTTAAGTACACTGCTTTTAAATTGCTGCTGCTCCAGGTTGTATACCCTCCTTAACCAGTATAGCTGTGCTACCAGGATAAATGCAATAATCACACTGCACCCAACCATTATCCATCTTAAAGTGGCAGACCTCATCCCTGCAAAGGTCAGGCTATGCCTCCATATCTTTATCAGATAGTGGTTAACCACTTGTTAAGCACTATCTGTTTAAGTAAACCAACGTCCCTTTTCCCATCAAAGCAGGCAATGTTGAATTAGTTTTGCAAAAACGATGAACGAGGGACCGCAAATATTTCAA
The DNA here is from genome assembly GCA_016722465.1 of Chitinophagaceae bacterium. GTDB lineage: Bacteria > Bacteroidota > Bacteroidia > Chitinophagales > Chitinophagaceae > Ferruginibacter. The sequence goes on from JADKJC010000001.1 coordinate 1,253,615, forward strand.
ACAGCCAGCCCAACCAGGTGGAAGAGATTTAAATGGTCATTCAGGATACTTCGCCCTGTTCTTCATTGCAGTATTGATAGTGGTGGTTGTGATCGCAACCAGCCCTGGCATTCGCCTTTGAAAAAGAAGATTATAAAAAACTGGTGTGGGTGCTGCCGCAGCGGCTTGTGTACCACCAGTTGATGTATTATATCCTTATCAAATCCTTTAACAAAGCCATTAAAGGTGAATTGCAGGGCTGGGGTGTATTGAAAAGAACCGGCAATGTAAAACTGGTACCCGGGGCATAACAAAACCAGACTATCGCAAAAGAGTTTTACTTTTGCCATCTTTGTAAACAGGATTTTATTTTAAATAATAACTATCGCATTGTCAACTACAGCATCAGATAGAAAATCATTTTTCAGCCGCATCAGTGGAAAGGGTAAGGCTGAGCAGGCAGAGATGAGTTTTTTTGACCATATTGAAGAGTTGCGCTGGCATATTATAAGAAGTGTAGTGGCATGGCTGATAGGGGCGGTTGGTATTTTTGTGTATATCGACTGGATATACGATAATATTATACTGGCACCGGCCGATGAAAAATTTGTTACCTATGGCGCACTCTGCCGTTTTGGCCACTGGCTTCACCTGGGCGATGGTTTTTGTATGCCACCGGTAAAGATCAGCTTCCAGGTTACAGAGGTGAATGGAACGTTTACTTCAGCCATTAACATTGCCATAATCGGGGGTATCATTTTTGCGTTTCCATATATATTGTGGGAGGTATGGCGCTTTATAAAACCTGCTCTCAGCGCTAAGGAAAGAAAGTATGCCACCGGAAGCATCTTTTATGTTTCGCTTTGTTTTTTTACCGGTGTATTGTTTGGTTATTACCTGCTGGCTCCATTTACCTTTAATTTCCTGGCCAGTTTTACCCTCGGTAAATCTGGGATGATTCAATACCGGCCTTCTATCAACGATTATGTTGATAGCCTTACGAATCTGTTGCTGGGTTGCGGCATTGCATTTGAGCTGCCGGTATTGTCGTATGTACTTGCAAGAATCGGTATTATTACGGGTGATTTGCTGAAGCGGTATTTTAAGTTTGCCTTTGTTGTTATTTTGATCGTTGCAGCCATTATTACGCCTTCACCTGATTGGACCAGCCAGTTTTTGGTGGCCATTCCTTTGCTGTTTTTATACTGGATAAGTATTTTACTGGCCAGTAATGTTGACAGAAAAAGAGTCAAAGAGGAAAAAGAGTGGAGCTAACAACTAAATTATAACAGCTTTTTCAATGATCACAGCAGTATCAGGAAGTAATATTGACTTGTTAACCTGTCTAAAATATTACTGCTTTCGTAATTATAAAAATACAGATACTGTAAATTTGCCAGATTCTTTACACTAAATCATACTATTTAATGTTGCCGGAAAATTCAAATCTTAATAAAAAGCAACCCGTTTTCAATAAGAGAATTGTTGGCTTTTTTATCCGGCTCTTTATTTTATTAAGTATCTGGTTTGTTTGTTACAATGTAATTTTAAAGCCCTCCCGGATCATTGATAAGCCTTTGACCAATTTTCTTACCAGCTCAGTAACAAAAGGGATCAATATTTTATCTCCCAATACCTCCACTCTTTCGTGGGAGGAAGACCCGGTAAGAAACTGCTCCTACCTCACTCAAAACGGGCAGTCGATTTTTGAAATTTTTGATGTTTGTAATGGCATTGACCTGATGTTCATTTATGCAGGTATCATTTTCCTGCTTCCCTATTCTTTAAAACGAAAGATTGCCTATAGCATTGGCGGGATTGTCGCCATCACTATTTTTAACATCATACGAATCAGCTCACTCTATTTCATATATGTTCGCTGTTAATGTATGTACTGATATTTTATGGCTGGCTTTCTTTTATAAAAAAAGGTAAACCCAATGAGCAAAGCAGCTAAAGTTTTAATTTGTTATTATTTGTTACTGGGCATCTGCTCTCTTATTTTTAGCTGGCTTAATATCCATAGTTATTTCTATCTGTATGCCGGGCAAAAAATGGAATTGAATCCCATCCTGATCCCGACTATCATTGGCGGCATTATTGCCCTCAAGCTTACCGTGCCGCCCCGTTCATTAAAAGTATTTTTGATTGTGTATATTGGGTTGTGGGTATTGAGGCTTATTTTGATGTACGCAGCCAATAAAATTGGTGAAGCGTATGTATTTAACAGGGTATACAGGTTTGACTTAATTGTAGCCAGTTATTACAAAACGGTATCCCGGCTAGATACCCATTTGCCTTTTGTACTTTTCTGGTTCATCAATTATTTATTTACGGTTGTACTTAAACCTGCTGAAACTGACAGGGAAAAACAATCATAGCCTTTCAAAAAATACATTCATTATTACAGGTAAAACGAATCAATATGTTTTTATCACGAGCGTTTTATCAGCCCCGGCTCAGCCTTTATAGTGTAAGAACTTACCTGTTTACTGTTTTGTTTGTAGCTGGCAATTTGCTGCTGCCACAGCTTACGCACCTCATTCCCAAAGGCGGCTTGATCTTTTTACCGATTTACTTTTTTACGCTGATTGCAGGATATAAATTCGGGACAGAGGTTGGTTTGCTTACAGCACTCCTGTCTCCTGTTATTAATAACCTGCTGTTTGGAATGCCTCCTGCATTTGTACTGCCGGCCATTCTTATAAAATCCTGTTTGCTGGCTATCCTTGCAGGAACGGTAGCTGCAAGGTCAAAAAAAATATCCCTGCTGCATTTACTGTTGGTGGTATTGGGCTACCAGGTGCTGGGATCATTGGCAGAATGGTCAATTACGCAAAGTGCGGCAAGTGCAGTACAGGATTTTACAACCGGCATACCCGGTATGCTGCTACAGGTATTAGGGGGATATTTATTATTAAAGAAAATGGCAACTTATGAATAGCAAATCCTGGCTGGAAATTGGAGACCGGGTTACTGCAATGCAGTTTGAGGAAGTTTTTGATGTGATCGTTGCCATTGCTAACGGAGGAATTGTTCCTGCAGCTTTGCTGCAGCAAAAATTAAAAATACCGGTTGAATTATTAAAGATCAGTTTCAGGGATACAACCCACAAACCCTTGTATGACGCCCCCAGATTAGTGGCCCCCATACATTTTGACATCGCCGGTAAAAAAATTTTGTTGGTGGAAGACAGGGTTAAAACAGGTGCTACACTTGAACATGCAAGGCAACTGTTAAGCAGTGGAGCTATAGTAAAAACTTTTGCAGTAAATGGAAATGCAGATTATTCCCTGTTTAACGAAAATTGCTTTTCATTCCCATGGGTCATTAAAGCAGGTTAAAAAGTCTCGTTGTTGTAAGCAGCCTCTTTCTCTTTTTTATTGGGAGTATGCTTGAATTCGGGCAGCATTTTAGTCAGCAGGCCAAGTATCATTTCATTATTATGCGTTTTGGCAACTTCATACAATTCATTCAGCATATTGTAAAACTCAGGGTTTTTATCCGTTGCTCTTTTTGCCCTCAATATTTTAGGATGGTCTGTGGGCGCCAGTTCTTCAGAATCTTTAAATAATTCCTCGTACATTTTTTCTCCAGGACGCAATTGTGTATACTTGATGGCAATATCTTTTCCCGGCACCAGCCCGGCCAATTGTATCATCCTGGTAGCCAGATCCAGCACACGTACAGGCTTGCCCATATCAAACACCAGAATATCGCCTGTTTTACCAATCTTTCCCGCCTCCAATACCAGCTTGGCTGCTTCCGGTATAGTCATGAAATACCGGGTAATATCCGGATGTGTGATGGTAAGCGGACCACCTTCGGAAATTTGCTTTTTAAACGTGGCCACTACCGAACCTGCAGATCCCAATACATTTCCAAAACGGGTAGTGATGAAATTTGTATTGGATTCAAAGCGGTCGTTGAGCGACTGGATGTATATTTCAGAGATGCGTTTGGTAGCCCCCATTACATTGGTAGGGTTTACCGCTTTATCGGTAGATACCAGCACAAAAGTTTTTACACTGAATAAAACAGAAAGATCGGCAATTACCTTGGTACCAAAAATATTGGTGAGTACGGCTTCACTGGGGAATTCTTCCATCAATGGCACATGTTTATAAGCAGCTACATGAAAAACCACCGCTGGTTTATATGCATTGAATATTTTTTTTATCCGCTGATAATCTTTTGCAGAAGCTACTTCCACATGCAGGTCGCTGTTAAATCCTTTTTGCCTTAGTTCATATTCCAGGTCAAAAAGACCAGACTCCGACTGGTCGAGCAACACCAGTTTTTTGATTTTATGCCGACCCAGTTGCCTGCAGATTTCACTTCCTATAGAACCTGCAGCACCTGTAACTAAAATGGTAGCATCCTCATAATTGGCGCTTGAAAGGTCTGTCGGAATAATGATCTCATCCCGTTGCAGTAATTCTTCAATATTCATTTCCCTTACCTGGTTCTTCTGGAACAACCCTCCCGACCACTGGTTGGCATGGGGAACAACATTTATCTTTATTTTAAATGGCGTGCATACATCTGCCAGGGCAATTTTTCTTTCAACAGAAAGCCTGTTGATGGCAATGTAAATCTGGGTAATCCCTTTTTCTTTTATGAGCTTGGTAAGATGTGGGTCTACGGCATTATAAATAGGAAGGCCTTCAATTTTCTTACCGATCTTATAATAGCTGTCATCAATAAATCCAACCAAGGTAGTGTTGATATTAATGTCCTGCTCTAATACCTTTTTTGTAATCTGGCCCATCATCCCGGCACCAAAAATAAGTGTGCGGTGATCCGAACTTGATTTTGACTGGGCTGCCCTGAAGTAAATTTCTTTAACCAGCAACCTGAAAGATACCAGCAGAAAAATCACCACAAACAGGTTAATAAGGAGAAGCGGAACGGTGATGGTTTTGATAATAATAGGGATGTTCAGCAAATAAACCAATGACCATAGGCCGAACTGTAAAAATGCAAATTTGATGATCCTGATGATATCCTTAATTTCCGAATACCTGATGATACCTTTGTAAATAGATAAAGATGCAATACAAACGGTACCTATTAAAACATTCAACAACATCCCGGGAATAAATCTCGTGATGTCTGGCATATCAATAGAAAGATGGTGAATAATGAAAAAAGACAAAGCAAAAGAAATGCTTATCAGTATTATGTCACAACAAAGAATTATCCACCGGGGAGCAAAATTTTTTAGGTATCTTTTAGGCATATCAAACTTTTACTTGTGCCGCCAGCGCATGAACCCTGGAGTTAATTTTAAATAATCATCCTGAAATCCCGGAAGACATGATTAACAGTTAGCTGTAAGGGGTTAGAGTAACCGGTTTAAATTATGTTAAAATCATTAACGAAAATATACCTTTTTCCAGTTATGTGCCTTTTTTTTTTGCTGAAAAGCAGCATGGTACTAAATTTCATTGATTCCTGCATGGCCTATGCAGGCTTACTCTTATTAAATCATCTGATTATAAATGACTTATATACAAAGTAATTGTTTGTTTAATTTTATGTTATGCCCTCTTTTAAAACAATGACCTGATCTTATCAATAACCCTCACTAAATCTCTTTCTGCAAGATTACTTCCCGAAGGCAGGCACAGACCATTTTCAAACAACACGCCAGAAGTGCCATCACCAAAAAATGGATAGGCTTTAAATACCGGCTGCAGGTGCATCGGCTTCCACAACGGGCGGCTTTCAATATTTTCTGCATCCAGTGCCAACCGGATATCCTCCCTCGTTTTTCCACCTGCAAGTAAAGGATCAACGGTGATCGTTGTAAGCCAACGGTTACTGAAATAGCCTTCCTGCTCCGGTAAAAAATCAATGCCCCTGATATCCTTCAATGCATCTACATAAAAAAAGTAGTTGGCCCGCCGCTGTTCCACTCTTTGCGGTAACACTTCCAGCTGCCCCCTGCCAATTGCCGCACATACATTGCTCATACGGTAATTGTAACCTATAGAAGAATGCTGGTAGTGGGGTGCAGTATCTCTTGCCTGGGTAGCTAAAAACCTGGCTTTTGAAATATACATCTCCTTATCTGCAATCAGGGCGCCGCCACCTGATGTTGTGATAATCTTATTGCCATTAAATGACAACACCCCCATTTCGCCAAAAGTGCCGCACGCTTTACCATTGATAGTGGAGCCCAGTGCTTCAGCAGCATCTTCAATTACAGGTATTTCAAATTCATTGGCAATGGCCATCAACGCCTCCATTTTACAAGGCATCCCATAAAGATGAACCGGTATAATGGCTTTAGGTTTTTTTCCTTTTTGTATTCTATCTGTAATGGCGGTCCGCAAATGTTCCGGGCTCATATTCCAGCTGTCTTTTTCTGAATCTACAAAAACGGGTATTGCTCCCTGGTAAACAATGGGGTTGGCAGATGCTGAGAAAGTAAAACTCTGGCAAATCACTTCATCCCCAGCCTGCACACCCAGCATGATCAATGCAAGGTGAATGGCCGATGTGCCGCTACTGAGTGCAGCCACATGCTTTGTGCCGGTAAACATAGCAAGATCTTTTTCAAAACCATCCACATGCGGACCAAGGGGAGCGATCCAGTTGGTATCAAATGCCTGTTGTACATATAGCTGCTCATTCCCACCCATGTGTGGAGAAGAAAGCCAAATCTTTTCTTTCATATAATATGGTGGCCTTAGTAAATAATTTCCGGTTTAAAGTAAACGGTTCTTGTAATGGGAAACAAATTTTTGTTGGAGAAAAAATAACTAGGAAGGAAAAATGTGGAGGGGGAAGCGTTACAGGCCGGCCTTTATTGCTGCAAAGTATTCATGCAATACCTTATCAGTAATGGCAAGATTGACAATATTGGGCCACCATTTAATACTGATGCCTTCTTTGCCTTGATAAACGTTAAAGTTGGTGGGTGCAGCAATGGTTTTAACACCCAGATTGCTGAAGAGTTGAATGGCCCTTGGCATGTGCAAGCCATCGGTTACAATTATTACTGTAGCATTGATGCCAATCTTAGCTGCAAGGGCAGCAGCTTCTTCTTTGGTGGTGTTGGGGGTATCTAAGGTAATCACCCGGCTGCTATCTGCACCCAGCAACAGAGCTGCTTTTTTTGCTACCGCTGCCTGCGACAAAAAACCTGCAACAGAGCCGCCGGAACAGACAAGGATACTGTTATTGATTTGCCTGTACAATCTCAATGCTTCAACAAGCCTGCCCTGTGCCACCAGGCCTAACTGTGCAGTAGCAGGAAGCCTTTCATCAAGATTGTAGCCGCTGCCCAGAAGGTGGATATAAATTTTACCGGAGCCTTCCTGTTTGAATGACAGCGGATCAAGTGGTTGGTATTTTTTTTCCAATCGTGCTGCTAAATATTTCGGCAACCACGCTGTGGAAGTTGCATAAAAAAAGATGACAGCCAATATCGATACAATTTTAGCGGCTTTCTTTTTATTGAAACGGTACAGTACAATCGCAGTAATCAACATCCAGATCAACATCGTCAAAATATTTACCTGGCCTTTTAATGCAAATAATAATTCCTGCAACTGGGTTATTTTATTTATTTGAAGGGCATGCCCGGCACACCGATAATTTTTGCTCCCGGTTCAACATTTTTAACCAGCATGCTCTGTCCGCCGATCACGGCATCTTTACCCACAATAATATTTTGCCGCGTAGATACCCCAATTCCCAGGTCAACCCCTTCTTCTACTTTAGTAAAACCTGCCAGGTTAACACCCGGTGCCAGTGCTGAAAATTTTGATACATAACAGTTATGCCCGATAGCACAATTCATGTTCATGATCACAAAATCTTCTATCATGGTTTCGTAGTTGATGGAAACTCCCGGGTAAAGTATTACTCCCCTGCCAACAACAACACCCTTGGAAAGCCATGCATTTTTGGAAACAAACGCAGGAAAATCATTCCCATTGTCTTTGATCTTTTCAAACACTTTTCTTTTTGCTTTTGGAAATGCAATGCCAATGGCAACTGCCACTTCTTTATCCATTTTATACAGATCATCGGTGGTGCCAATTACTTTCAGGCCATAATACTCTTTGCCTGTTTTACTAACATCATCATCTAAAAAACCAAGCAGGTTGAATCTCTCTTCAAAAAGATCCTGGTTGTAAACAAGAAAGCCACCAACATTTCCTGCACCAATGATAATCAGGTCTCTCATTTATTGATTGTGATAAGTGTTTGCAATTTTTTTTCTTTTACCCGATGACAACAATGGAATTTCATCTACATACTCCACAGTAAAGTTAGCATCCTGTCCAAGATACTGCTTAAACTCCTGTACCAGTTTTTCTTCTTTGGTAAAAGCTCCGTCCATGTTTATTTTAAAAACATAATCTTTAGCACCATACTGCACCAGTTGATATTGCAGTATCTCTGTGTACTGCCACATGTTCTTATATACAATATAGGATGACACCAGGCTTCCGTCTGTTGCAAAAAGCAAGTCGAGTTTTCGTCCTTCCACGGTTTCTAAATAGCTGTTGCCGGCTTTGTCTTTTCCTGGTGATAACCTGCCGATATCGCCTGTGTCGTACCTGATCAACGGCATGGCATAGTTATACAGATCTGTAACAACAATCCTTCCCAACTCACCTGCAGCTGCAGGAACATCTTCATCCATTTTAAATATTTCCAGCACATAGCTGGCTGTGTTGACCAGGTATGTATGCTCACTGCCCGGTACCTGTTGTGCAAGTATCCCATTCTCGAGATTAGAATAACGGGAATACACCGGCACACCAAAGTATTTTTCAATAGTTTTTTTTGTATAGTCATTCAACGTTTCAGACATGGAAATAGCAGAAGACAGTGTTGCTTTTACCTTACCTGAATTTTTTTTATCGAGATAACGGCAAATCAATTCCAACGCAGAGGAGTAGCCCAAAAAAGCGAAGGTGGAATCATCACTTTCCATTTGTTTCAACAGCTTTTCAATTGCTGCATCATTAAAAGTGATTACATCCACCGGAACCATATTCTGCATCCATCCCTGCAGCCTTGCTTTTTTATTATTGGCGCTCCATATTTTCATATACAGCAACCTGTCGCCAACCGTATACCCGGCTCTTTGTGCAAAGTACATGGTATCGGCACTGTTGCGCTTTTTCTTATCAGCATGATGCAGCACTTTAAATGGCGTTCCGGTAGAACCACTTGTTACCGTTGGAACCTGCTGCTCTTTTGTAAAAGCACTGGAAGAAAACGCTTCAAAATTTTCCCGGATCAGTGTTTTATTGATAACAGGAAAATGATGCAATGTTACTTGCCCATTGTATTGCTGGTAGAATGGCGTTGTTGCTGTGGCGTGTTTTAGTAAGGCAGCCAGCTTTTGCTGCTTTATCCTATCCGTTACATCAATATTACTTTCCAGCAGCATTGCAATATCAGCATAGTGCCTTCTTACGGGTGAACCTTTCATTGCATCCTGTATCCAGAATGCGCCTGCTCTAAATCTTTCTAAAAATTTTGCCATACTTAGTTAAAACCATTAAAAGGCATCATCGGTCTTTCTTCTGTTTGATTAACGCCTTCTCTTTTTACCCCTTTCAATACGGTGAGAAATAAAATTTTTGTATCCAGGCAAAAAGAAATGTGTTGCTGGTAGTACACATCCAGTTTAAATTTTTCCGTCCAACTGATGCTGTTCCTTCCGTTTACCTGTGCCCAGCCGGTAATGCCTGGCTGCACCAAATGACGCTTGTGCTGCTCTTCACTATACAAAGGCAGGTACTTTGGCAGCAGTGGCCGTGGACCAACCAGGCTCATATCTCCTCTCAAAACATTAATCAACTGCGGCAATTCATCAAGGGATGTCTTTCTTACAAAAGAACCCACCCGTGTAAGCCGCACATTATCGGGTAATAATTTTCCGGCTGCATCACGTTCATCATTCATTGATTTGAATTTAATGACCTGTATTACTTTCTCATCCTTTCCAATCCTGTCCTGGAAAAAGAATGGTTTTCCTTTGTTGGCGATGTATAATAAAATAGTAACAACCACTATGACCGGTGAGAGCAACAGGAATGTTATCGAAGCAATTGAAACATCGATCAGCCTTTTAAAAAATAATTTGTACATGGTTGCGTTAAGCAATTTAGTTACACAAACCAACAATAATTACGATTGCCACTTTCTCATTTTCATTTTCGCAAGCATCCTTGCAAACCTGCCCCTGCTTTTTAAGAATACTGTATACATTGAGTTTTTAAATACCGCATTGTAGTCTGTATAAACAGGCACCAGTATTTTCTTTCTCCGGTTCTTTTTAAAATAAGTTACATAAGCTTCAGTTGATAAATCCGGGTAAGGCGAAAATTGTTTCAGCAAAACTGAATTTTCAAAAGCAGCAGACTCTTTAAGGATCAACCGGTGCCGGCCATTGCTGTTATCATAATAAAACCAATGGCATGTGGCGCTGTTGGTTGCCGGGTTCCAGTCAAAAGCCAGTTGCAATCTTGAAAACTCAGGGAAGGTCAGTTTGCCATTTGCAAAAGTATTATAAGGCAAAAAGAAATTCCCTAATCCATATATGATATATCCGTCTTTATATTTTTCACCCCCCTGTACACAATGGGAATGCGTGCCAATCACTGCATTGGCGCCTGCATCGATCATACTGATGGCCATTTGCCGGTACATCGGGAAGGGCAATGTCTCCAGGTCGAAACTCCAGTGCAGGTACACTACAATTTTTGCGGAAGATTTTGCCTGCTTTGCAGCAGCAATATCTGTGAGTAGTTGCAGGGTATCGATTTCTGCAACATACAACCCTTCCGTTGGATTTTGTTGATGGTACAATAAGAAATCCCAGCAATAATTAAAGAGAATAATCTCCGTGTTGTTATCAAAAAAAGAAACCGGTTCACCGGCTTCAAGCTTTGATTTGCCTGCACCTGAAAATACAATCTTAGATTTTGTTAATGCCTTTACAGTGTTATCAAAACATTCCGGCAGATCAAGTGTGTGGTTGTTTGCCAAACCTACCGCCTTTGCATTGGCAGCAGCCAGCGCATCCAGCACCGACGAATGATTGTACAAAACCGGCGTATTGGTATCCGGTGCAATTTCATCGCAGAGCAAACCTTCAAAATTACCTACCAGGCTATTGTTGCCAAATATGGCTGCATGCTCTGTAAATATTTTTTTCAGGTCAGCACTGCAGGCTGCATTCGGTGATGCGATGTCTCCAACTACGATCATTTGTTTTAGTTTGTCTCCTGCAAATAAACCTGCAGGTATTTATCTGCATTGGCAGCAGTATAATTTTTTGATGCTGCTACTGCATTTATGCTGTACTCCTGCTGCAACGCAGGTGTACTTTTTACTTTTAAAATATACTCAGCCATTTGCTGTATTGCTTCTTTTTGAAAATTAGCCCCGATATTAAATTGCTGTACCAGTTTATTAATTTCAGAATTGGCAGGGGAAATGCTTAAAATCCCAGAGCCCACTGCCATGATATTATACACCTTGCTGGGTATGCTTACATCTGCAATTTTATCTTCTATCAGTACCACACTGATGTCTGCTGCTGCAATGGAATAACGTATTACTTCATCCGGTTGAAAAGGAAGCACCATGCAATTCTCCAGTTGATACTCTTCTATCAGCTTATTTACCAGGGGCACTTTAAGTCCCCTCCCGATGATGAGGAATAAAATATCTTTTTGTTCCTTCAGTAACCTTGCGGCCTCTATCAATACTTCAATATTGTGTGTACCACCGATATTACCTGAGTACTGCACAATGAATTTTCCCTGCAGTTGATGTTCTTTGATAAATGGGTTATCCTTCTTTGCAACAGGGTGCACATTGTTCAATCCTGTCCACAACGGTATTACTGTAATTTTTTTCCGTGGTGTGTATTGTGCCATCAGGTTGGCCAGTGAATCGCCAATGGTATACACCCGGTGTGCTTTGGCAAACAATTTCCGGTTCCAGCCAGCCCACATCCTGTAAATAAAATTGGTCTCTTTTATCTTTAGCATTTTCAGTACATCCGGATATACATCAAACATCAGTAAAGAAAATTTATTCCTCAGCAGCAATGAACCCAGGTAAGAGAAGGGTGGCAATGAAACATAAAAGATTTCATACTTACGAAAGCGGAACAGCAAAATGAAAATATCTGTACCGATGCGGCAAACCATGCAATGAACCTGGTAATATGTGAGCTTCTTGATTTTTTCAGTACCTGTATCTTTTTCACCTTCGGATCAATCTCCACATCCTGCACCCGGATATTTCCATAGATCAATGCCACTTCATCGTAGTTCTTTGCAAAACTGTTAATGATATCGATAGTAAGGTACCCGGTTGACTGGTTGATAAAAACGATCTTCTTTGGCTTTGCACTCATCTTATTTCTTTAACGCTTTTAGCATATTGGCAGTACTCATAAACTCCACATCGGGCCAGCGTTTTACAATTGCCTTTACTAATTGATTCAGTTCATCCAGTCCTTTATCCCTGTTGGCCTTGTTTAATCCCCCAACAAAATTTACCCGGTGTGTGCTGATGATGGCAGGTTTGTGCCAGGTGAATGCTGCTGCCATTTGCTGCAGGGTGCTGTTGATGGAAGAATAATGACTGTCATTGGGTTCAAAAGCACAGTTTCGGATATAAAAATTCAGTTTGCCTTTTTTAATTTTTTGTCGGAATGTAAAATTGGTCAATGTAAGATCGCCATTATTGCCCGGAGTAAGATTCTTGTGCCCCACCACCAGAAAAGGAATGCCTGCCTGCAATACGGTATCTTCAAAGTCGGGATGAAAAACACTGTTGCGTGGCATAAAAGCAGATGGCGTAGAGCCAAACAACTGCTCTAATAAGTTAACGCCTTCCAATATAGAACGGCGTAAAAAAATTTCTGCGATTCTTCTGTAAAATAAAACTCCGGCCTGAAGCCCTGTGCATATTCATGAATACCTTCCATATTTACCACCGCAGCAAAGCCATGCTGCAATGCAACCCTTAACTGGCGGTTGTGCTGCTGCAATTGTTTCAACCATGGCTGCACACTCACATGCTCCCTGCCATGAAACTCAGGTACAAATATGCCATCATTCATTCCCTGCTTCCACACTTTCATGGTACCAGGGCTTCTTCCATATTTGTTAAGGGTAGTGGTAAATGGCTCATAAAAATATTCCTTGTAGCCCCCTGCTTTTATTTTTTCAAAATCGGGATTGGCAACATTTACAAAAGGAGAAAAAACTGCTGCATTTCCTTTCCTGTCTTTTACACTGTTGAGTGTTTCAAACAAAGCACTTAGGTCACTTTCGTCCTCCAGCGTATCATACAGGTTATACCGTGATTCATCTACCGAAACACCCGAATTTTTCATCTGTTGAAATGCGTCATTTGATGGCATCCTTATGCCGCCATAATCATCACATTCAAATACCACAATTTTTTTCCCGGTAGTTGGGCCGGGAATATTTTTCAGGTTGAGAATGAGTTTGTATTTAAGATCAGCTATATTCATTTATGCTATTGCCGTTGTTTTTTCAAGAACTGATTGATAAAGACGGATATAATCCCCATTCCTTTCTTTGTTGTTAAAAAATTGTTCTGCCCTTGCCCTGCAGGCTTTCTGGAAATATAATTTCTCTTTCCCTTTTACTGTTGCAATGGCTTTAACCAACCCTTGCATATCGCCTTTCTCCACGATCCACCCGGTATGTTCATCCACCGCTTCCACACTTCCCCCTGTGCGGTAAGTAATAACAGGTGTACCACATGCAAGTGATTCTATATTAGTAGTGGGAAAATTATCTACCCAGGTAGGATTTACAAATACATCCGCCATGTTGTACAACTGCACCATTTCATCAATACTTTCTGTACGTTTTATGGCAATAATATTGGCAGGCAACTCTTTTTCCTGTTCGGTTGATAACCCAAGCAGGATGATCTTATCGTTAGGCTGCAACACTGCGCTGAGTTGTATGAAATCTTTTAATCCTTTCTTCTGTCCCACACACTGGCTGCACCTAAAATGATAAATTCGTTTGTGATGCCGAGTTTATTTTTCAAAGACAATGCTGCCTGGTTCATTATTTTAAACTGCTGGAGATCTACCCCATTGTGAATGACCCTAACAGGATAAGATTGTAAGAAAGATTGTTTGAGTAATCCGCTCAGCCAGTTGCTGGGCGTAACCAATGTCAGGTTATTGACCCCATTGAACAGCTCTTTCTTTATCTCATAATTCTGGTAAGAGTTATCAAATACCAGGCTTTCAGGATAGCGCTTTTGCAAGGGGCATTTTTCACAATGGGTTTTCCATTTGCCGCACTTTACAAAATCAAAATAACAGCAATGCCCTGTGAATGACCAGCAATCATGCAGTGTCCATACAACAGGTATTTTCTTTTGCTTTAAATAATTAAACAGCACACCCACATGAATATAATAACCATGAAGATTATGGAGGTGAATGATGTCCGGTTGAATTTCCTCTATTGCAGTAATAAATTTTTCAGTCGCTTTTTTTGAACCGAAGGCATGTGTGTCAAAAATCCGTGTTTGAAGCCCATGTAATTTCTGATCAAAGGATGTTCCTATTTTTATAGTTGCAGAACTACTCCTGCCTCCATCCCTGCCATGTGCAATGTAACTTTCGTGGCCATTGGCAATCAGTGTTTGACCGATCTCTTCTGCAATACGGCCCGTACTGCCGGAATTGATAGTGGTATTTACCTGCAGTACTTTCAACGCTTGTCAACATTAAGATCCTGTGTGTTACGGCTTTTTACTTTTTGTGCGTATTCCCTTATGTCTCCAATCACTACTGCCGGATTGCCGGCAATAATACTGTAGTCCGGCACATTGCCCCTCACTACACTGCCTGCACCAATGATTACATGATTACCGATTGAAGTGCCGGGCAAAATAATACTGTTCATTCCGATGAATACATTGTTGCCTGTAACAATATCCCTTAACACACCAATATCTGTAGCTGGTGTTTCGTTTATTGAAATCAATGCAGTAGTAAAACTATAATCGTGTGTAAGAAAATGTACGTGCATGGAAACTACCAGCCTGTCTCCTAAAGTAATCCTGCTGAAGTCATCAAAGCTGGCGCTTTTGGCAATGAACCTGGGTGTGCCGTTCATCTTAAAACCATTTCTCCGCAGCAGGCTGTTGTACCGGTTCATATACCATCTTGAATTGACATACGCCAATAAACCAATGGCTGATTTTTCAACATGGAAGAACGTCTTTTTTACAAACCTTGCAATGTTCATGATAAAATGAATTTATAATACTCCTCCGCAATAATATCCGTACTGAATTTTTTCATAGACTCCTTTGCGGCATTTGAAAAACGCCTGATCAATGCTTCATCCTGCATTAAGGCGTTCAATTGATGGATGTATTCATCTTCTTCTCCCATCTCAACTAAAAAACCATTTTCATTATTTGTTACCAGGTCGTTTGCGCCGGCAATAAAATTAAATGTAACCGGTGCCAGCCCGGCACTCATTGCTTCCCCAATTGCATTGGGAAAACCTTCTGAATTGGACGTAAATGCAAATATTTTCGACTGTGCGTAAAATGGCGCAATGTCTTTATGAGTTCCAAGGAAAATAACTTTATCCTTCAGGCCCAATGAGGAAACAATGGATTCAAGATTTGTTCTTTCGGGGCCATCGCCCAGGAAATGCAACTCCCAGTTTTCATTGTTTGTTTTATGAAACAATTGTATAAGTAAGTCATGCCGTTTTGATTTGATCATCCTCCCAACGGTGAGTACAATATTTTTACGCTGGGTGCTGATATTGCTTTCAAGTGTTTTGATGGGATTGCCGATCACTTTTATATTGCGGTGTGTTAACCGCTTTTCCATTATTCGCCTGGCCGTAGTAGTTTGGGAAATGATGCCGGCGGCTCTCCTGTAAAAAATGTTCCGGAGAAAATGATGGAGGCGGCCCCATTTCTTATCTGGCCTGCTCCTGTCTGACACAAAAATTTTATGTGCTGTAAATAAGGTGCCGATGAGTACAAATGAATTATAAGTTTCACCAAAACTCAATACCGAATCCGGTTTCAGTACATTGATCTTTTTGCGCAGGTAAGCCATTGTTTTAATGCCCGACCAAATGGCATTACCGCTGTTGTGTTTAAACGAAGGTTCATGAATGATCACTTCAGCCGGCAATGGATAAAATTTATCCTGGGCCGTTAATAATACCAGGTGAACTTCTGCATGTTTTTGAGTGGAAAAATAAATCGCCAGCTCACTCATCACTCTTTCCATTCCTCCTGAAACCAGCGATGGAAGTATGAGTGCTATTTTTGGCCGTAGTAAGTTATCTGAAATACTCATGTCGAAAACCTATCCCTGTTTCTTTATTATATCCTCAATCATCCAGCCATAAGGATCAAACTTCCCTTCGTGCCATCGCAGCTGCCTGTCCCAGTAACCCGGGCATGGATCATAACCTGCCATGGCAAAGCCATAACTTATCTCCACTACCAGCGGTTTGCCATTATCAAAAACATAATCCAATGCCAACACCTGTGTTGTTAATTTTTCAGCAATTTCAAATGACAGTTGTATGATGGGATCATCAAATAAACTTTTATCGTACAAAATATTCCCACTGCCCGAAGCCCTGAAATCATTTTCCCTTACCATTCTTTTGATGGCGTAGGCTTTATCCCCCACCACCACTACCCTAATATCATGATCGTTACCGGCAATAAAATCCTGGAAATAAATATAGCCTTTTTCTTTGCCGGCGATCCGTGAATAAGCAGGTGGTACAGCAAACCTTGCAATGCCCTTCAGCACATCCTTCGCATCTGTTTTTCCCTTCCGGTATTTCCTGATTCTTTCTTTTAAATTATCGTACGCACTGTATTGAGAAAAGCCACTGCCGAAAGCCTGGTTCACTAGTTTAACAGCGCCGGCTTTATCATGAACCAGTTTTACATTGGCCGATCCTGCGCCACCCCTCAACTTAAATACTTTTGGAAAACCTGCACTGTTCAACCATTCCAGCGCATCCATTTTTTTATAAAACACATGCGAACCCACAGCCGGTATGCCTGCATTTTCCAGTAAATACTTTTGGCCTACCTTATCATCAAAGTGCCAGTTGGTATTAAAATCAGGAAATACTTTCTTGCCCGTTTGTTGTAACGCAAACAACAATTGCTTTGCAAACAATATATCCCGTGGACTGCCGTGATGATGATGCCATAGCAACGCATCACAATCTTTCAATTGGTTAATGATATCATCTGCATAACAGTTCACTAACCTGTAAGCAATGTTATGTGTATCACAGTAAGTGATCCAGCGCTCACTAAAAGATCCTTTGGAATGATGAATACCCAGCATTATGCTATATTGAATTTTTTTGCCCATGCTTCAAATGCGATCATTATCCAGAGGGCTTCCAGTTCATGCACCGATACAGTGTCCAGGTTTTTCATCCAGTGTTTCAAAATATCGCTGTTGAAAATTTTCCTTTGTTCAATGCCAGGAATGATCTGATCGGATAAATACCGGTTCATTTTTTTATCCTTGAAAAAACTGCGGAGCGGAATGCCAAAGCCCTGCTTTTCACGAAAGGCAAATGCTTCATCGCCGAACAGGCTGGCGGTTAATTTTTTCAGCGCATATTTTGTATTTCTTTCTCTTCCCTGCTTTGGAAGTAAATGTTCCTGTGGAATAGTAAATGATTGCTTTACCAGGTCGTTATCCAAAAACGGTACCCTGTTTTCAATGGAGTGCGCCATCGACATTTTATCCTGCCGTATCAGGAGGTCGGGCAGGTAGGTTTTAATTTCATACTTTACCTGTTTGTCAAATACCGATCCGCTCAATGAATGATAAATCTCTTTTCTTGATGCAACTGCTTTATCAAAACTAAAATCGGTCTTTAATTGTTTTGCAAATGCAAGCGTCATGGGATTGTATCCCATGATGGTTCTGCTGGCTGCTGAGAAATAAGAAGTGATGTATTGTAATGCAGTATCCCTGTTTTTCTTAAGCCCTGATAAAAAAGTACGCAGGTGATATGGATAATTAACATTGGTAAAGCGGCCATACCCTCCAAATACTTCATCTGCACCTTCGCCGCTTAACAATACCGTTACATATTTTTTTGCCTGCTCTGATAAAAGATAAATCCCGATTGTATTAGGGTGATTTAGCGGCCCCTCAAAATGCCAGGTTGCTTTTTCAAAACAATCAGCATAGTATGAAGCATCGAGTAAAAATTTATGGGCAGTTAGCGACAACTGATTGGTCACTTTATCCATGTAGGGCTCTTCATTCACCCTGGCATCATCAAAAACCACCGACACTGTTTCAAACAGCCCATCATTCTTAATATCCCTTGCAAACCAGGTTACCAGGGAGGAATCAACACCGCCTGAAAGCTGGCAGCCCAATTTTACATCACTCATCAACTGGCTGTTTACACTTTGGTGCATGCCTGTTTTTAATTGTGCAATTGTATCATCAAAGCTTTGTGCCACGGAGCTTCGGTGATAACCTTCTATATCAAAATATTTAGTGGTAACGGGTGTTGCAGATAAAGAGTAAGTTTTAAATGTACCTGGTTCCAGTAATTCAACACCTTTAAAAAGGGATTGATTGATGGTATGACGGAAGAAGAGATATTCGTCCAGCAAATCCCTGTTGAGCACCGGTTTAAATTCGTCCAGCGGTAAAAAACTTTTTATCTCAGAAGAAAAAGCCAGCAAGTCATTTGTTTCAAACAGGTACATCGGCTTGATCCCGAACCTGTCTCTTGCGATAAATATTTTACTTTCTCCCAGGTCAACCACTACAATAGAAAACATGCCATTGAGCCTTGTTACCATTCCTTCAAAACCATACTTCAGGTACAGGTACAATACCACTTCGGTATCTGTGGTACTTTTAAATTGAAAACCCGATGCTTTTAATTCGTCGGTAAAATCAAATGCATTGTATATTTCCCCGTTCAAAGTGAGCATTACCTGCTCATCACTACTGCACATGGGCTGGTGCCCGTTTTTAGAAAGATCCAGGATACTCAGCCGGTTAAACCCAAGCAGCCCTTCAAAATTGCTTTCAATATTTTGTGGCAGTGTATGCACATATTCCCGGCTTTGCCTGTTTTTTAAAGAAAAAGCACGCAAACCTGAATCATCCGGGCCACGGTGATGCTGCACCTGCAACATCTTTATGACGGTTGCAGTATCGCTGATGCGTTTGCCCGATTTATAAAAGTAGCCGGCTATTCCACACATGGTTAGGTTCGGGGGATATGTATTTTAAATGCCGGATAGGTTTTTTTTATTCCCATTTCAGCCTGATTTTTTCAATAATAAACTCACTCATAATTTTCCCAGCCGGGAGAAGGTGTGGCTTTGATTGCATATGGCAACAAGTCCTGTTGTTCAACCGGTTTTCCGTTCAAATGTATAGTTACTTTACGATTTGGCATAAATGATTTTGCAGCCATCAGCAAAGGTATTTTTTCTACTTTCATTCCCATCAGCATTGCCATGCAAATATCCGTAGAAGCTGAATCGTCTGTGAAGCATACAATGCCCAGCCCGAGCGGATCTGGCCAAAGCGGCCCATCACCCTGCCCACCGATGATGCCATCGCAAAAGCTGTATAAAAAGCGTTGTGGCGCATCTGCCAATGTACCGTCTTCCTTTCCAAAACCAATCACCATATTCAGGTCCATCACCATTCGCCAGGTGGTATCATTTCCAGACCATGCCGCATTTAACTGGTGTTGTTTTTTAGGAAAAGACAGTAACCACAGCAAAGTAGAAAATCGTTGCCAGAGCCAGTAGGTTATTTTTCCTTTGTTACGGTTGGCATTATCCAATGCCAGTTCACTCCAGTATCTCAGCCTGTTTTTACCAGGATAACTATCCCCGCCCATTTGGGCACCACCAATACGGTGATGGGGTAAAAAATCCTTATCGCCGTTGAGTCCAACAATATTTTTTAATGCACAGGTAATCCCTGTTTTCTGATGTGTTTTTATTTTTGGCAAAGAGATCACTACATCTGAATGAAACAATTCCCTGGCAATGCAATATTTGTGCATGCCTGGTTGATGTGTTTCGGTGAATTTATCCGGATCGTACTGTGTAACACGAAACAGGTTTTTGCCTTTGGAAGTAATGGGCTCCAGGTAGCTTTTCTTGCCCACGTCAAAAATGATGTACTCACTCATGGGATTTCGTTCCACTTCCACCTTGTTACTTACTGTATCAAACACTACCCTTCGAAAATCCTTTATTGAAACTGGAATATTGTATTTTACTGAAAGTGCTTCCACCTTATTCACCAGCTCCATGGTGATGAGCCTGTCCCAGTAACAGCCCTGTATGGGAGCATCTCCAATGATCACCGATGCTGGTTTTTTAGACAATACCAGTTCCAGCACCGCCACCAAAAAATTATCATGGGTGCAAAGACAAAGGTGATCCTGCGGATTAAAAGTATGTTTTACCCAGTTGGGTTTTAATAAGATCCTTTTGCCTTTCAGGCTTGATTCTTCCAGCACACCTGCAGATAAATCCCTGGTAACAGCAAGGAGGAACTCATGGTCAGCATATAATTTTTGCAAAGCCGCTACTGTCCGTTCCGTTTTTTCACTGAACAGCGTTTGAATCTTTACAAAACCATTGGGCATGCCGGGCATTAAAATCAGGTGGAACGTTTTTTATAAAACAATGCAAAAAGGAATGACAAGCCTGCTACTGTATAAAGCTGAATGAGCAATCCTGTGGTGATGAGGCCTGGTTCAATCAATCCAATTTTTATGAAGCTGAATTTACAGGTATAATAAACAAGCTTGGCAAAAAGAGTGGTTACAAAAATTAAAATACCGGCATGCCAGTTTACTTTTTTTAATAAGAAATGAAAAGCGCCGACATTAACGATCAATTCAATTGAAATTAAAATGGCTTTGTAAAACGGCGGATGACCTGAAAGGATGGTAGAAACCAGCGGAATGGTCAATGCCAGAAAATAAGCGTTGTAATGATTGCGGCTTACAAGATACCCTGCAAACAACAAAAAACGCATCGGGTCTAAATAATACAGTTTGTAATCACTCAGGTGGGCAAGGGCAGGAATAAAGTATACTGCCACCAGTACCAACAAATCTGTAAGAACAATTTTCCAGCTATTTGTTATTGAAATGGCGTTGTTCATTTTTTTTGATTGATCAGATCACCCAACTGGTCAGATGACATGAATTCTGTTTGAGGCCAGCGTTGTGTAATTGCTTTTAATAATTTGGCAAACAACGCAAGATTCTGAGCCCTGTTCTCCGGCCGCAGCCCACCCATAAAGTTAAGCCGGTGTGTGCTGATGATGGCGGGTTTTTTCCATCGGAATGCTACTTCTATCCGGTGCAGGCAATCATCCACCCAATCAAACTGCGGATTGGTAGTGGGTTCAAAAAAAGCATTTCTCACCAGGTAATGCTGCCCCAGTTTATTTTTTTGCCCCTGGTAATGATACCTTCGTTTGTATTGATATCCCGGTGTTGCTACGGGCTCTAATTGTATCACCATTCCCTGCAGGTACTGCACACTATTTTTTGCAAGCACCGGTTCCAATGCTGTTTGCCATATATAACAGGGGGCTATAAAAGATTTGGAAGGAAACCCCCAGATATTATTAAATAAATCCAGTCCTTCTGTTACAATGGCTGCTTTGGTTTTTAATTCCTCTTCAGTATCTCCATCCAGTGCATCCATCAATTCATTCACTACCGCTGGCTTACGTTCCGCATGGATGCTGAACATGGATTGTTCAAATGCAAGCAGTGTGGACTTATCGCCCTCCTGCAGCATCTTTAGCCATCTCACCACATTTACATGTTCCCTTCCATGAAACTGTGGCATCAGCAGTTTCTTTTCTATACCTTCTTTATACAACTGCATTACACGATCATGATGAGGATAACGCTGATAGGTTGCTGTAAATGGTTCGTAAAAATATTGTTGGTAGCCCGATGCTTTTATTTTTTCAAAATCAGGGTTGGCAACAATGTTATTGGCAGTGATGATTGCCGGGTTGCCGTTTTTATCTTTTACTGAAGCCAGTGTTTCAAACAGCAACTCCATATCTTCATTATTTTCCAATGCATCGTTGCTGTTATAAGGACATTCATTAACCGGCAAACCGTTTTTCAAAAAATGATTATAAGCATCTTTTGATGAAACCCTAATGGTACCCCAATCATCTGACTCAATTACAACGATCTGTCTTTTAGACTGCCAGCCACGGATGTTGAGTAAGTTCCGTGTTAAATTTTTTTGATGCTCATTTAGTCTGAAGAAAATATTTTTATGCAGTGGGGAAACCCAGGCTTACTTGATAAGGTCGTTGAGAGAAAGGTTATAATCCGTAATCAATGATAAGATGGGATTGCCTACAATGGTATTTACGCTTACGGAATAAAGCCCTGTTCTTAATAAAACAATTACATAGAGTAGTAAAAAAGGTATTGTAAAAAGCAGTACCCTGTAAATGTATTTTTCCTTCTCCTGGTTTTGAACATAAAAAATAATAACAGCCAGGGCAGATAAAGAAGCCAACATGAGGAAACGGCTGCCGGAGGGCAACGAACTCATGATATTCGCAATAGCAAAAATCAACAGTGTAAAACAGTATCCATTCAGCAGCCATTTATTGGTGAGGATAAATCTTCTTCCAAGAAAATAAAGAGCCACGAGGATGAGCATTTCTGAATTGTACAAGGCTCCAAAATAATAAACTACATACCAGTTTTGAACGATTCCTCCCTCATCAAAATTTGAAATGGCATCCTTTCCATCGTCCTCCCGCCGAAAATCATTTACCTTTTCTTCATCCCTATAGCCTTTCGACCTTTCCACAAACACTTCGGGTACATTGGCTTCAATAAAGCTATTAAACTCGCCAATGTCAATGTTTGAAATAAATATCGACAATACAAAAAGGCCAAAATAGATATTCATCCGGTTACCCAATACCACATATATCAACAGCAACGATACCGGCAGGAGAAATGAAAAGTGCACCAGTACAGCGGATGCTGCAATAAGAATACCTTTCTTTTTACCCTCGTATAAAAAAGGCAGCAACCCATAAATGAAAATATGTACGGCAGTATTGAACCGGAACCCATTGATGTTCCAGAAAGGATTTACAAGAAAAAATACCAGGAGCAGCAATATGGTCATTCCCTTTAGTTTACCATTCAGCCTTTCAATAACATACCAGATATTCCTGCTGAAGAAAAACCCGAAAATGAAACCATACACCGCCGTTAGCACCTGCTGGCTGTTACTGAACCTTGAAATAACAATTGCCAAAAAAGTCCTTAAAATATCCGCTTCGCCACTCTCGGTAAACACTTTAATGGCATCATCAAAGCTCAGGTCTTTCCCATACAGTTCTTTTAACTCGGATACATATCGTACAATATCACTTTCATTATTGGCGATAAGACTTTCCTTGCCAATGGCAAATGTAAATCCATAAAACACAACAAAGGCCCAAACTATATTTTTGCCCAGGAAGCTTTATAATTACGCACAGCAGTAATACCTGCGAAAAAGGGAAATATTATAAACAAGAGCCAATGGGAATCAGAGCTCTGTATTTTTTTGATGTTTGCTTTCATTTTTTACAAAGAGATAAAAATGCTTTACTCACATTCTCAATCCTGAACTTATCAACGTTTTCATACCGGAACCCATTGCTGTAATTGCCATCTAAAAACTCATCCATTAATTTTTTGTCCACTTCATTGGTTGGGAATGAAAGGATGGGCCTGCCGGACAAGTAATAATCTATGATCTTACTTGGTGCCTGTTGTGCAGGGTCGAAGCCGATATTGATGTGGAAATCCATTTTACTTAATTCTTTTATCAGCTCCGTACGTGGAATGTAGTCCCTTATTTCCAGTTTATCTTTCAATACCTCTTTATAGGGCAGCAGCAATTCAGCCGTACGGGTAAACACAATGAATTTAAAATCCCTTTTTGTGCTGATCAAATATTCAAGCAATGGCACCGGGTTACGGGTAGTACGCATAAAAACCCCTGCAAATGCAAAGGTCGGTACCGGATTGTTGGGTGCAACATGCTGCATTTGTACTTCATCAAATTTAAAACCCTGCGGAATTTCCAGTATCTTATTTCTAAACTCAGGATAGTAATTCACTTTCATATTGATATTAGGTATCGCAATATGATCCGCCTTTCTGCAAAGCCATTTCTCTAAATATTTAAAGTAAAACATTTTGCCAAAGCTGTCGTGTTTTATCACGCCCATATAAGCATCGCCACAATCCGCCACCCAGGTATCTGCAATGCGGTGCTGTTTTGTTCTTGCCCAGGTAACACCCCAATGCACCGGGTGTGGTACAGCAACAGAAACCATCAGGTCGTAACCTGATTCATTTTTCAACGCCTTCTTCACCCTGAACATTAATTCAATATCGGGGTACTCAAAAAATAATAAGAATGCCCGGTTAACCACCCTTTTTAACAGGAAAATTATTTTATTTCCTTTTGTGAGATCTACCGGTTTAAACCTAAGCTTGCCAAGGTCTTTGATGGTTACACCAAATTCATTCGCTATCGGTTGATGGTGCTCATCGTTCTTCAATGTATAAAGTGTCACATCATGCCCCTGCCTGCAAAATTCTTTTACCAGTTCTGTTGTTCTGAATGAACGTGGACTGTTTTCGGGATAAAAAGATTTACTTACTACCAGTATTTTTTTCTTGTCCATTCTTTTGTATAAAGCGCTTATGATTGTGTAATGGCTGTTGCTATTTTCATTCCTGCATCACCGTTGCCATACAGTGGTGTTGCAAATAATGCGGCATCAACCGAAAGTGATTTACTCAAAGCATTTTCAATTTTATCCGTGTCTGCTCCGGTTAAGATATTGGCGCCTGCATTCACCAGTTCCACCCATTCTGTTTCATCCCTCATGGTTACGCAGGGCACTTTGTGAAAATAGGCTTCCTTTTGCACACCACCGGAATCTGTAGCTATGATAGCAGCGTGGCGTTCCAGCAATATCATATCCAAGTAGCCAACCGGCTCAATGATGGTAATGTTATCAGGCAGTGCAATACCAAATTCTTCCAGTCTTTTTTTTGTTCGTGGATGCATGGGCCATACCACCTGCAGGCTGTTTGTTCCGAGGCCATTCAGTATGTCCTGCAACCTGATTTTATCATCCACATTCTCGGCACGGTGGAGGGTGGTTAAAATATATTTTTTTGATTGGAGTGATAAACTGCTGAGAATAGTGCTTTGCTTTTCCGCTTTATCCGCATAATACAAGGCAGCATCGTACATCACATCTCCCACCTGCTGAATCTTGCTTTCTGTAAGGCCCTCTGCCATGGCATGACTGGTAGCAGTGGCGGTTGGTGTAAATAAAATGTCCGCAGCATGATCAGTAAGAATGCGGTTGATCTCTTCGGGCATTTTTTTATTAAAGGAACGAAGGCCTGCTTCCACATGTGCCAAAGGAATGCAGTTTTACTGCTGCCACTGCGCCTGCCAGGGTAGAGTCCGTATCGCCATACACCAATACCATCGATGGTTTTTCTTCCAGCAGCACCGCTTCAATTTTTTCCATCATGCGGCCGGTGTTTTGCCCATGGGTACCGCCACCAACACCTAAATGAAAATGTGGTTTCGGTATGTCCAGTTCATCAAAAAAAATATCACTCATGTTAGCGTCAAAGTGCTGGCCGGTATGAATGATCTTTTCTTCTGCAACGGCATCAAACTTTTTTAAAGCCCTTGACACTACCGCTGCCTTAATGAATTGCGGCCTGGCGCCAACAATGGTGACTATTTTTATCTTGCTCATGTATTGATGAAATAAAGTAGAAGGATTTTTTTTCTAATCAAGGATGACGTTGAATCTTTTCATCCAAAGCCCGAAAGCGATGAGGCGCCAGTAAGTATAATCGAATGGAGTATTACCGCTAACGATATTGTCAAAATAATCGAGCGCCTGCGGTTGGATGATTCCTTTTGAATGTGAAATAGATTGCTTTAGCATTTCCCTGAATTCAGGTGTAAATTGTTTGCGTACCCACTGTTCTTCCGAAGTAACAAAACCAATTTTATCTTTCCGGGTTAAAATGGGTGCAGGTAAAATATCTTTTAAGCCCTCCAGTAATATTTTTTTTGATTCCTGTTTACCATCAAGGTAATCGGCAGGCAATTGCGTGGTAAAATCCACCAGCCGGTGATCAAGGAATGGTACACGAGCCTCCACTGAATTACACATCGACATCCTGTCTTCGTACCGCAAATATTTTGGCAATGGATAATGAAGTAATTGACGGTGGGCAATATTGAAAATGCTTGCGCTGTTGTAAACGATCTCATCATAAGGATGTTTTTCCGCAGCCTTCAATTGATCCAGTGAAATGATCGCTTTCAGGTTTTGGTAGGTAGATGTTCTGCGGCTGAAATATCTTCTTACAACATCGGGTACCAGGTAATAAAACAGGTGGATATAATTTTTTAGTTTTCCTTCCTTTGCTTTTTTGGGATGATTTAAAATTTCATCATTCAGTTGCTTAAACTTAAATCCTTTTAACAGCTTTACCCACCTGAACATTTTAAACGCATCATACCCACTCAGGTATTCATCTGCTCCCTGGCCATTGATGAGCACTTTGATATTGTTTTGACGGGCCGCTTTGTACACCTGGTAGGTTGCCAGTTCACTCTGCGACTGGTTGGGTTCATCGTTGTACCAGATCAGTTCTTCGGCTTTTTCAAAAACATCGGCAGTATTTTCATACACATAGTGAGCTTCCACATTTGTTACTTTTACCACTTCTTCCACCCATTTTTTTTCATTGTAGGTTTCATCGGCGGAGCAGTAAGAAAATGTTTTCTGTTTGCCCTTCTGTCCTTCTTTTTTCAGCAGTTCATTTATTTCACAAACAATGGCAGAAGAATCAAGGCCGCCGGAAAGCGCCGACCCAACCGGCACATCGGCTACCAAATGTTCTTTTACTGATTGCTGAAAATGAACTTTGAACTGATCTGCTGCTGCACTAAGGGTTTCGCTATTCCCTTTGTACCTTGTTTGATACCATTTTACCAACTCCACACTGCCATTTGACTTTTTACAAATGCTGTTAACTGTTGATTTAAAATAATGCCCTGCCGGCACATGAAATACCTGTTTAAACATGGTCTCCTCGGTATGGTCTGTCATGTTGTACATTAAATAATCAAATGCCCGTTGCCTGTTGAGTATAGCCTGCCAGCCTGGCAATGTGGTAAACTGTTTTATTTCGCTGGCGAAGCAAAAGGCATTGTTGGGAGCATTCCAGTAATACAATGGCTTGATACCAAACCTGTCTCTTGCTAAAAAAATTTCTTTTGTTTCTTTATCATAAACAGCAAAAGACCACATGCCATGAAACCTCTTTAAACAATCTGTACCCCATTGTGCATAGGCCGCTAAAATAACTTCTGTATCAGTATGAGAAATAAACGAATGGCCTGCTGCTATTAACTCATGTTTTAACTCAATGAAGTTATATATCTCCCCGTTAAAACTGATCCAGTAGCGGTTATTGCTGTAACTCATTGGCAGATGGCCGTAAGCAGACAAATCAAGAATCGCTAACCGCCTGTGACCAAAAGCCACTTTAAAGTCTTTCTGTTGGAGTGCCGTTAAAATACCAGTTGGCTTATAAGGGATGTCTGTATTATAAACATCAGCAGGTGTATCGTTGCCACCGGCTGCAACACAATTGCCGGCATCATCAAACAACACATAGCCTTCATCATCCGGGCCCCGGTAGCTGATAACATCAGTCATCGCCTTTAGATCAGCAACGCCATAGTGCTGCGATGGAGGGTTAATAATTCCGGAAATGCCACACATACTTGCTGGTTGTTTTGGTAAGGTTTACCGCTGCTTATGCAGCAGGTAATTTAAAGTAAAACTTAAAATGAGGATTTACCGGTTGGTGATTTGTTATTGCGATGTTATGGGATAAAGACCGCAGTAATCAATGGCAACTTAAGCAGATTGCAGAGAAATGGTTTCTTCCTTTAAAATGTATTTATCACCCGTATGCGGACAAGTATATTGCCCATCACCTTTTACGGGCAAATCAATTCTTTCACCAAAGCGGCTCATCCAACCAATTTGTTTGGCAGGTACACCTACCATCAATGCAAACGGCAGTACATCTTTATTCACCACACTGCCTGCGCCTACAAAAGCATATTCGCCAATGGTAACACCACAAACAATGGTGCAGTTGGCTCCCAGTGTAGCGCCCCGTTTTACCAATGTATCACGGTACTCCTCTTTTCTTGTAACAGCACTTCGTGGATTGTATACGTTGGTGAACACCATGCTTGGCCCGCAAAATACATCATCCTCCAATGTTACATTATCATACACCGATACATTGTTTTGTATTTTTACATTGTTACCAATAATCACCCTGTTGCCGACAAAAACATTTTGCCCCAGCGAACATTTACTGCCAATCACGGCTTTGCCGCACACATGCACCCAATGCCACACCCTGCTACCTTCGCCAATTTGTGCGCCTTCATCTACAATGGATGTTTCGTGTTTGGTATAGTTCATTTTTAAATTATTTTATTCTTTTTACGACCCTGCTTTTGTCACCTCACCCCTAACCCCTTTCCCAAAGGAGGGGGAACGTAGCTTCATAAACCGGTTGCCACTCCCACTACTTATAACAGTGCTTCTTATTTTTTTAAAAATGGATGATAGTCTCCCACCAAACCAAGTGGTGTTTGTGTACGGATGCTGCCCACCGTTTCAATGGCCACCCTGTTTTCCTCCAGCCCAAATCCGCCACCGGCTAAAATGTCTTCGTATATCCTTGTATGCAGATCAGCAAAGCCATCAGAAAATTCTATCTCTCTTCCATTCATGGTGAGGGAGCGGTAGGTACGCTTGCCCTGTTGTAATAATTCAGCAGGAATATCATTGGCATCTACAGATAGAAACCATCTTACCCTTGCTTTTTCATATTCCAGAAAGCCACCTGCCTTAAAATCATCCCTGTAATGAAGTTTATTATCCAGCAACTTGCCAAATACAAAATGCAGCATATCGTAAAAGTGTACCCCAATATTGGTAGCCACACCACCTGATTTTTTTGAATCACCTTTCCAGGAATTGAAATACCATTTACCCCTTGAGGTAATATACGTAAGGTTCACATCAAACTTAGTACCTGCCGGAGCAGCATCCACTTCTTTTTTTAAAGCAATGATGGCAGGATGCAATCTTAACTGCAATACGGTATGCACTTTCCTGCCGGTATCTTTTTCTATTGCCTGCAACGCATCAATATTCCAGTGGTTTAATACAATGGGTTTTTCACAAATGGCATCTGCATTATTCTTCAATGCAAAGCGAATGTGGGAATCATGCAGGTAGTTGGGAGAACAGATAGAAACATAATCCACTGCGTGGCCATCCTGTTGGCGGCGGAGTTTATCAATATACCGGTCAAATCTTTCAAACTCCGTAAAAAAATCTGCATTTGGAAAATAGCTGTCGATAATACCAACAGAGTCGTTGGGGTCAAAAGCGGCAATCAGCAAATTACCGGTGTCTTTTATTGCTTTCATGTGGCGGGGGGCTATATAGCCTGCAGCGCCTATTAGTGAAAAGTATTTCATTGTAGTGTAGAAAGTTTAGGATTCAGTCGGTTTAGATAAGCCTGTTTTTGCTGCTCATCATATCAACGGATGGATTTCACAAAATTGGTGATCCTGGTTTTTAACCTCGCCGGTATTCTGTTCGGAAGAGTGGAAACAAATTCGAATTTCTTTTTTTCGGAAGGATATATGTCATGCTTTTTTTCCGGCCTTTTCAGATAATCATCCAGCATTTCGCTTGTCCAGTTCATTTTTTTAAGGAAATATTCCCTGTCGTTCTCCATTTCTTTTTGCGATGGGTAAGGGATGCCTTCTAAACCTTTTAATGCATCTTCCCTTGTCATTTGTTTTGCAGCCACTAAAGTGGCCAGGTGTATGATCCGTTTATCTACACCAAATTTCCTGGGCAGGATATAACCCTGGTAAAAACGGGTAAAGATGGATTCGTAATGTTTGTATGGATAGGGTTTATAACTGAAATCTCTCTGCAATACTTCCAGCGCTTCAAATTTGTTGTAAGGAAAATAATCCAGGAACGGGCAAAGCTGTATCAGTTTGATGTAGTGATACCATGCCCATTCATTGGGACCCAGTGATGGGAAGGTTTTGATCTTTACATTGCCGAACATTTTTGCCAGGGCTTTGATATTTCTCTTATCAAATTTGTTCCAGCTCCAGCTTTCGGGAAGGGGTAAGCCTTCGGATGCTTTGTTGTAGCCGGCCAATATATAACGGAGACCATGTTTGGCGGCCTGAGTATAGATCACTCCGAGCATGGCATTGTCGTACAGCAATTCCACATCTATCACATCTGCATCAAAAAATGCCTGCATCAGTTCTCTGTATTCTTCCCAGTCGATAACATGGGTGTACAAATCGACACCAAGACCCCGAACTAAATTTTCTATATTATTCTGTGCCAGCTCACTGTTCCAGCCATTGTCCATGTGAACGGCCAATGGACGAAGGCCCAGTTCTTTTACTTTTACCAGCACCCAGGAACTGTCCACACCGCCGGATACCCCAACAATACAATCATACTGTTTGCCCTTGCCGTTCTTTTTTACCTGCGCTACAAATGCTTCCAGTTCCCTTTGCTGCAGTGCCGGATCTTTATGAATGATGTGATTATTAATTTCAATAAAACTGGTGCAGTAGTTACAATAACCATCTGCATCAAACTTTACCCCGGGAACATTGGAGTTAATCACACAACGTTTACAAATTTGCATAGTCTCCTGATTCATGTTTTTATTTGAGCAATTGTATCAATTCCTGATATTTTGGATAGGTGATGAGCACTGCCCTGTGCGGACCCTGGAATACAAAAAAAGCGCCGGCACTTACCGCATTGGCACCTGCATCCACCGCTGCTTTTATATCTGTCAAACTTCCGGCACCACCAACTGCTACTAACGGAACAGATAAAATTTTTGCAGCTTCGCTGATGAGTTCTGTATCCATGCCTTTCATGGTTCCATCTTTGTCAACCGCATTCAGCACAATTTCACCTGCACCTGCCTTTACTGCTTCCAGCATAAAGTCGGTCCATTTTTTATCAAGTATTTTACCGGTGGCTGCAGAATATAATTTAGGGTGACCCAGCCAGTTTCTTTTTACATCAATAGATACAAGTATACTGGAGCTTCCCCATTTTTCAGAAAGATTTTTCACCAACGAAAGATCATTGAGTACCGATGTTTGCAAACAGATTTTTTCAATACCGGAATTGAACAACCGTTGTGCCTGCTCCATGGTACGGATGCCGCCACCATAACTCAATGGCATGAAACATTCACTGGCGAATTGCTCGATGAGTGCATAGTTAGGCTCTTTCTTTTCCTTGCTGGCTGTAATGTCCAGCACCATCAGTTCATCCACTTCCTTATCATTAAAAATGCGGATGGCATTAATGGGGTCACCCACATATTTTGGGTCGCTGAATTTTAATGTTTTTACCAGGCCGCCATTGCGGAGCAGGAGACATGGTATTAGCCTGTGTTTTAGCATGGATTAAATGGCGATAAAGTGTTTTAATAGTTCCATTCCAAAGCGGTGGCTTTTTTCAGGATGAAATTGCGTGGCATACATATTCTCATGACTAATGGAAGCCGTAAACTCATAATCATGTACCGCAGTTGCCAATACGTCCTGCGAATTGTTGCAAACTACATGATAAGAGTGTACAAAATAAAAACGCTGTTCCTCTTCTTTGATTTCAATCAGCTTGTTTTCCTTTTTTACCTGCAAGGCATTCCAGCCCATGTGTGGAATTTTAAAAGAGGAATCTGCCGGGATCCGGAATCTTTTTACCTCTGCATCAAACCAACCCAATCCGGGTAATACGCCTTCTTCACTTCCCTTACACATCAATTGCATTCCCAGGCAAATACCCAGTACGGGCACTTTACGTTCCAGCACTGCTTCATTCAATGCTGCAATCCATCCCTTTTCATTCAGGAATTTCATACCATGATCAAAGGCTCCTATGCCGGGCAATATTAATTTTTCCGCATTCTTTACGTCATTTACGTCATCAATAATTTTTGATTCACCGCCAATTTTTTTAATGATGTTGGAGATGGAATTTAAATTACCGAGACCGTAGTTAACTATATAGATCATAATAATTGAAAAAGGAAAGTTGAAAATTTACACTTTTCTTAAAAACTCATTTTTGAATTGAAGGTACATTGGTTCTTTTATTAAAGCAGCCCACCATTCTTCAATTTGAATGCTGTTGAGGTGTTTGATCAGCGAATCAAAGTTATGATGCAGCACACCCTGCTGCAGCAAAAAATCATAGTAAGGTTTTATCGCCTGTGTTGGCTGATCGTTTTGCAGCAAGCCAACCGTGGGGTGATCTACATACAGGCATTCCATAAAATTAGTAGCCGGTACGGTGAACTGTATTACCAGTTTGCTTTGTGCAATCACTTTTGTCATGGGGGTAAGGCCGGTATCGATCGTAACTCTTTTGTCGGTAATAAAAGAAAGCCTGCCTGCATGGCTAAACATTTTATTCAATGGCCTTGGCCTTGCCAGTACTGAACTGTACTTATTACTGTCGATATCAATTAAAAAGTGATCAGTTACTTTTTTATAGAACTCCCTGTTAGTATCATACACATCGGGATAGCACATTAAAAAATCAAAATCTCCTGTTTTGCTATACCCATCGTACTGCTGTTTGAATTTTTCCAGGCGGAATGCTGCATCGGGTACATCATTGGATTTTATCTTCCATCCCCAGGTATGAAACTCGTCACTTACACTTGCTTCATGAAAATGTGCATTGTGCCCGATCATCTCACCATAATAAGCACCATGCTGATACCAGCACAATTTTGCGCCATTCTCCACATACCAGGCAATGAGCAAATTAGAAAACAGGGTAGGTGGCACGTGTACATGAAAAGTTTTTGTTGCCGGTTCGCTCAGTACAATGCTCTCCATTTTTTTATCAAAATACTCTACATATACTTTGGGTAAACGGAGTACCATGTTTTTATAAAATGTATCTGTATACTTTTCAGCAATTTCATTTGCCCTCTTGCGCTTTTCCGTATTGCCGCTCCCAGGATAGATTGGATAATATACTGGTAATGAAGCGCCCATTTTTTTACTCACTTCAATATCCGGGAGACCAACCGTAATGCTATTATTTTGCTGCAGTAATTTATTGATGGTGTTGAGCGCATTAAAGCTTTTATAATGCTTGATCACCGATGGCAATCTTGCAATCAACTGCTGTTTGAATGTTGGGAGCGAATGGCTGTTCACTGCCTCTAAAGAATACTGGTTGTACAGCACTTCTTTTTTCAGGATGTGCATGATGCTCACGGTAGCATTTACATAATTGCCCATGATGATCTTCCAGAAGCGGTAAGAATAATTTACCTGGTGGATTTCATTCATCACTTTCACCAGTTCCTTCATAATCGTTTCACTGATCTCAATCCGCTCCAGAGAAAATACTTCCGGAACTTCCTCTACCACTCTTTTTGCTTTTTCTGCCTGCATCATTTTTGTTTCCTCTATAAATCTATACTCTTTCGTACACTGCGATCACCCAGTTATTTTTCAATTTTACTTTTGGCCAGAATTTTTTCAGCAGCGATTTTATTCCGCCACCGCCTGCTGTTGCAACACTTACAGGTTCGCCTTCTGTTACCATTTTAAACTCCGCATTCTCATATCCGCAAATCGGGCATATCGGTGAACGGAATTTTCCCTTGTTCTTTAAATGTGCATTCCTGAATTTGATGTAGGAATCAACGCCAAGATATTGCTCATTGTATTTTTCGATCAGCTGCTGCTTAACACATTTGAAATTAAATTTTGTAAACAGTTGCTGGATATCTTTATCCTGGTAATTACGCAAATGCAGTTCTGCATTAAATATGGTATGGCAGGCGGGGCACTGTGTAATATCGTCTTCAGTTTTTTCCTGGTAAGGCACACTGATGATGACATGCTTTTTTGAAATCCTTGATAATTCATTCAGTACTGTATCGTAAACAGGATATGGTATATGCTCCAGTACCTGGAAACAGGTGACACAATCAAAGGTTTTGTCTTCAAAAGGCAATCCGGTGATATCACCTACTTTACTTTTAGTCTTAACATATTTAAGCGCTGTTTCGCTTCTGTCAACACTGGTTGTATCCAGTTCAGGCCTCAACTTTTGCAGCATCACGGCAAAGATGCCGTTTCCACAGCCGATATCAGCGAGTGTTTGTGTACCCTGCGGTACCAGCTCCACTGATTTATTTAAACGCCTTGTGTTGGCTTCATCACCCACCATCCCTTCTTTCCAAAACTCATCTGACTCATAATACTGTTGTTCAAAACTTTGCATGCTGTTGTGTTTTGTAGATTGTAAATATTTTTATTATAACGTACGACACAGTTACAGCAACAGTTCCATTGCAAGCCTTGTGCCTTTTTGATAGTTCTCTTTAAAAGTTTTTCCCATCACCTCATTGTAATGTTTTGGATGCAGGCCATAGCCCGGCCTGATAGAACGGACATTTTCTTTTGTCACAATATCTCCGGCCTTTACATCTGACACGATGTACAATGATCTTGAAAACTCCCTGCCGCTTTTTTGCTTGGCGGTTAAATGATAATCCACCACACCAGTTGCCAACTCTGCTTCTCTTACTGCTTTTACCATGGCCGTAAATTCTTCTATATTCAAACTAAAGGAAGCATCGGGTCCTCCAATACTGCGGTCAATGATAAAATGTTTTTCAATTACCTTGGCACCCAATGTGGTGGCCACAACCGGTACTGTAATGCCCATAGTATGATCACTTAAGCCTGCAAGTACACCATACTTTTTTGAAAGGTCTGGTATCATCACCATGTTGGCTTCGTTTACAGGTGCTGGATAACTGGAAGTGCACTTTAATAAAATGATCTGTTCATTGCCGACACGTTTGCATGCTTCTACTGCCAGCAGGATATCTTCCTCCTCTGCAATACCCGTGGAAATGATAATGGGTTTCCCTTTTGCCGCAGTGTATTCTATCAACGGGATATCAGTGATCTCGAAAGAAGCGATTTTATAAGCAGGTGCATTTAGTTTTTCCAATAGATCCACCGCTGTAAAATCAAAGGGCGAAGAAAAACAGATCAATCCTTCTGCTTTGGCAGCATCAAAAATTTGCTGGTGCCATTCCCAGGGTGTATACGCCTCCTTGTACAGTTCATGCAAATATTTTCCATCCCAGATGGTTCCCTGCTTCAAACGAAAATCATCCGTTCTTGCATCAATGGTAATGGTATCGGCAGTGTAGGTTTGTAACTTAATCGCATCTGCGCCCGTTTGTTTGGCTGCTTTCACATGTGCCAATGCGGTTTCCAGCGAACCATTGTGATTGGCAGATAATTCTGCAATGATAAATACTTTGCCGGTTGGCGAAATTTCAAAATGATCGATGAAAATACTTTTCATGAACGGTAAATATTTTTTGTAAAGCACAACTGGTTATTTTCCGTTGTGCAATTAAATCCGAGTCTTTCAAATACTTTTACAGAAGCGATATTTTCCGGCATTACATAACCTGTTGCAGTTGTTACAGCGCTGTTATGTTTTGATAAATACTCCAGGCCCCTTGCCAGTAAAATCCTGCCCAATCCTTTACCATGGTATTTTGGCGAGACAAGATAACTGATGAGTGCGTTGCTGTCTGCAATATCAAAACGTAAAGAGCCGACAATCGCATCATTCCATTTTCCCAGCAGGTATATACAGTTGGGTTGTTCAATTTTTTTCAAAAACCAGTTTTGATGTTCTTCAAAACTGATCGGGTTTTGATTGAATGAATAAGCTCTTACAGTTGTATCAGATGCCCATTCATAAGTAATGCTTAAATCTTCCTTTACTGCTTTAGCGAATGAAACAGTTGACTGTATTTCCAACTCAGTAAACAGTTTTATAAACCGCTCCTTTGATCTGCCATCAAATAATTGCTGTTGCTTTTTTATCATTGCTGCAACTGCTGCTTCATTCAATAATTCAATTTGATCAAGCGGCAAAGCAGCGCCATTTTCAATCAACCCTTTGTATAAATATCTTTGATTGTCTGCCGTTTGAATCAGGAGCAAAGCACCACCAACACTTGCATACTCCACACTCATGGTGCTTGCTGAAATAATTGCTGCAGAAGATTGCTGCATCATTGCAAACATATCAAGTTTAGGAACGGCCTGTATAATTGCTACATTATCAAAACCTGTTGCCAGTGTTTTCATTTGCGGCAAATGAGTATAAGCCACCCCCACCATCACGATTACTTTTTCAAATCGCTTGATAAATGCAGTTTGTTCTTCAAAAATCCTGCAGGTATAATTCAATGGATCAGCCCCACCCATGGAGATCAGCAGTTGGCTGTATAAAGTTTTTTTGTTTTGCTGATGCCGGAATTGCTCTGGCACATTGATCAAACTATAATTGCTGCCGGTATAAATACTGGTAGCCGGTGCAATCATTTTATAATCAGTAATGCTTACTCCCATGCTGTGATTGATAATGATATCAGCAATATTTCCTGCTTCCATCAAATCATCAACATATACCAACGTACAACCTTTGCATTTGATTTCCTGCTGGTATTTTTTACCAAACCAGTAACCATCCAGCACTACTATTTCGTTGCCGGTTAATATTTCATTCATATCAAAAGCAACTTCATCACCCTGCTTTCTTTTATCGGGCAATTGGTAGTTGATCGTTTCAACTTTCAACAATGGTACTGATAGTAGTTCTAATTCCTTTATCAAAAAGTCCGGGGTTTCATGGCTTGCAAAACACAATCAAATTCCTTGTGCAGCATTTGTACTAACGACAACAGGCGATGCAGATGGCCAAAGCCAACTGTTGCGGAACCATCGGCACGAAATACTATTTTTGATTGGATCATGCTCACAAAAACTGTCAGTGTGAGTTTATCGAAGACAATGCTTTTGCCAGTTCAATATCCTCGTAATTATCTATGTCTACAGCCCTCTTCCAATCCATCTCCCAAAACACATGGCCCTCTCCGTAAAATGTTTTCTCTGCAAAAAGCGCTTTAGTATTTGCGATCCACACAGCACCTGTTGGGCAAACCAATTCAGGCAAATCCTGTGAGCGCTTCAAAGCATCTTTGTTGATCCAGGCGCCTTCCTTGTTTTTGTTGAGTTGAATTGCCCACCATGGATTCATCCAGGTATATTTAAAACAGGACAAAGCAAAATTTCTTTCGCTCTCCAGGTAAAAACGATAAGCCTCTTTAATATCCTGCGCATTCCGTAAGGGACAAACCGCAAACAACTGCAGCACATCATCAAACACTTCGCCGGCAGCTTCCAGTTGCTGTAATGTAACAATCGTGGCTTCACTTACCGGGCTCATGTCATCCGCCTTACTGTCTCTTAAAAAAGGAACTTCAGCACCATACTGTTTACTAACTTCTGCAATCGCTGCATCATCCGTGCTTACAACGATCTTATCAAACAGCCCGGATTCTTTTGCCGCTTCAATCGTCCATGCAATCATTGGCTTACCCAAAAAATCCATGATATTTTTTCCGGGCACTCTCTTCGAACCACCCCTTGCAGGTATCACTGCTATTATCTTCCTACCTTGTTTCAACTGTTTCAATAATTTTTAACACGTTTACTGAGTTTTCATAAGTGGCATTTTCACTGCTGCCGTTTTTTACAAAGCCGGTAAAATCTTCCATTTGCAGCTGGTACATATTATTGTAGTCAAACAATTCCCTGCCGTGTAATTTTGTAGCTGTTGTTTCCTCATAAGACGTAAACAATACTTCACTCATATCCCAGGTATACTTGCCTTTATCCGTAAACAACTCGGCTGTATTTATATTTTTGGGAGAAAAGAAATCAAGTTCAAAGTTTATTCTTGCTCCTGTAGCTGTTCGGCAGGTAAAAAAAGCAAAATCATCGGTATCTATTTCCAAGGGAGAAATTTTATCGGTTACGCCAATGGTACTTACCGGCTCTCCAAATAAATAAAGCATCAGGTCTATCTCATGGCTAAGCGTTCTTATTACACCACCACCCAATTCTTTTTTCGCCGTGTACTCCGTTCTGTAATCTGCGTATGGATGCCATTTGGGTAAATAGAAGGACCGCTTAAAACTCAGTTTATAAATTTTCTCTTTAGCCGCAACTTCTTTTATAAAGTTGGTGATTGGCAAAAAACGCAGGCAATATGCCACTCTTATATTATCCCTGTATGGCAATAATTTTTCTGCGTCACTGGCAGTAGCTGCTATTGGCTTTTCAATCAGTGCTTTGATTCCTCTTTCTAAAAAAGGAAGAGCCGTTGAAATATGTAATGATGTTGGGTTGGCAATAATCACTCCATCAGGTTCGAATGCCAATGCTTCCTCAATAGTATAAAACTCTGTGAATTCGCTTTTTTCTTTGATCGTTCCTTTTGCTGTACGTAAAATTGCCAGTTCGATTCCCTCGATTTTCTGCAAACAGTCGGCATGCTTTTTTCCAATAGAACCCAAACCAACGATCAGTGTCCTCATGCCAGTCCTTTTTCTAAAATGGTTACCAGTTCCAGCGTTTCTTCCTTTGCAATATTTTTTTCGGGCTGCTGTATCACTTCAATAAATGCTGCCAATGAATTTTTAAACGCATTGAATGAATCGGAAAATGTTTTTGTGATATTCCCTTTTTCTCCGAAAAATTTTATTTCCAAAGGGGATGGAATGTTCCCGGTTGTTTTAAAATATCCTGTTACATTTTCCCATTGCACCAATACCTGTTTTGCTGAAACGTTAATACTTTTTACGTCTATCAATTTTCCTCTTTTTGGTAACTGGCTCAGCAATGGCTCTAAAATATGAATGGCATAAGTTTCCCATTTCTTCATGACAGAACCTTCCACCATTTTTATTTCCCCGATGCTTTCTTTTTCATTTTCAGTCAGTAACAACTCCTTTGCATAGCGCAACGAACTGCAGGAAAAAACCTGGTTCGGCCTTTGCTGTGCTGCCCATATTCTTTCTGCTTCTCTTATTTTTATTGCCAATGGCTTATCTATAAAAACAGGAATGCCCGCCTTTAAAAATGGCAGTGCATATTCATAATGCGTTGCTGCATCATCCCTTGCCAGCAACACTGCATCCACTTTTCCAACCATCTCCTGCAATCCATCCACTACATAGCTGATCCTGGATGCGGCTGCAATATGCGTTGCTGTTGCTTTATCAGGGCACCAAACATGTGTTACTTCAGCCAAATGACCAAGGCTATCTTCAGGAAATTGTTGTTTGCTTAGATAAGCCGGTATCACAGGGAAAGGACAGTCTTTCATAAACTGCGGATCGTATCCATTAAAAATAGCGCTCCATGAATACGGATGTCCATTACCTTCACTCATACCAATCACACCCAGTTTTAATCTACTCATTGCTTTGGCCAGTTAACAGGCATTAATATTTTTTCATCAATTACAGGTAATTCCATTTCAACTTTCAGTGTGCTTTTTGCTGCCTGTAGATTCTCCTGTAGTTGTGCGGCTGTTTCCACTCCAATAATTACATGATCAATAAAATCTTTTTGCAGTACAAAACTGAGCAGCGCCTCACTGATGTTATGGTACCTGCTCTTAAAGTTTTTTATAACGGGCTTTACTGCATCAAAAAAGAAGACAATGAATCTGTATCGGTGAAAAACAAACCCTGTAAAAAAGCAGACCGTACATGTATCTCTGTTCCTTTACGCTTTAATTCCACCAGGTCCTTTTCAAATCTCCTATCGAGAAAATTATACGGCACCTGTACCAGATCAGGAATAAAATCTTCACTTAGCAACTGGTGCAATTCAGATGGTTCATTTAGTGAAAACCCGATCTTCTCAATAACTCCGTTTACCTTTTGTTCCTGCAAATATTTCCACTGCCATATGTTTACCAATAAATCCTGTGGCCGGTGAGCCAGGTAGCCATACAACCTTTTAACTTTTAAATTATTGAGCGAAGTAGCCAATTGCTTTTCCAATTCCACTTCAGTATCCGCAGGTAAAAACTTACTGATGATCTTAAATCCATCAACACCGGTTTCCCCCAACACTTTTTCTGCATCCCCATAACCGGAAGCAGTATCCAATATATTCATCCCATTTTGCAACGCAAGGGATAATATCAACTTTACTTCTTCAGTTGCAGTTCTGCCCGTTGTATTGGCAATGCCATAGTGCATTCCAAACTGTACGGTACCGAGGCCTAACTTCATCAGTGTTTACTTTACTTCATACAGGTAAATGTCATACCAGGCATCTGCTCTTGTAAACTTTTTCAGCAACAACATTCTCGTGCTGGTAATGGGTATGCTTGAAATGATATAGCGGCCACCCATTTTCAGGAACTGGTCAAAATTCAGATCCGGGTTTTCAATTCCTTTATTATAGTAGGGCCTGTTCTTTGCATAATCAGAAAGATTGTCCTTCACCTCATTTATATACAAATAACATTTAGATCCCCACTGGTCAAAATAAGTTTTATAATTCCCTTTGTCCAGTTCATTTGCTATTACCTGCCTGAACTCATGTTTATAAGTGATCGGGTAATCAGGCATATAACCATCCAGCGTATAAAAACCATTCCACTGTGCCATGGAAGGATACAATCCAACACTCGCCACACGGTACTGGTCTTTTGGTTTGCCGATGAAATCAGCCACTTCTGTAAAAATTCCTTCTCCCGTTAAGCGGTTAAAAGTGGGACCATCCTTTGCAATAAAACGACCGGCGATATTTTTTACTGATGGGTGATTGACAGATAAAAAAAGCAATTGCAGCAAACACAAACCCGTTGCGATCAGTTTTCCCTTTTTAACATTCACACTGATCCATGCCAGGCCAAGCCCGAATGCCATGTACCAAACAAAGGGTTCCAAAAAATGAAATCGCTGCAACTGGATAGGAAGCACTTTAAATAAGGCAGCAAAAATGCTGTCGCAATAATGAGAATAATTAGCCGCATAAAAAACATTGCAGAGCAAAATATACAGCAGCAGCCATTTGAACAAAGAAGCCTGTTTTGCATTCCTGTTCCTGAATAAGAATAGCAGTGAAATAATGGCTACCACCGGTAACAGAACAAAGGCCTGTAATGCCGGTGAATGCCACTGCAGGTTAACCGTTACTTCCACAAAGGTTTTTATCATGGAAGAAAAATCTTTGGTAATGGCTTTCACCATTTCAATGCGGTGAGAAGTATAATGGCCTGCAACAGTGAAATATACCAACTGGTAATTGGCAAGCAGGTACATAACGGTTAATAATGCCAGGCCGCCAAAATATGCAAGGTTGATCTTTTTTGTTTCTGTCAAATCCCTTACCAGGAAAAATGACAACACAATGCAATCAAATACACCTACCAGTACCAGCGAAGTAAAAAAGGGAAAAAGAAAAATGATGAGAAAGCTAACGCCCTGCAATTGCTTTTTGCGGAGATTGAAAAAAGCATAAAATAATAAAGGCTGTGCACTTACCGAAAGATCAAAGGACCAGTAAGGCAGCAGTGCATACATTACAGAGATAAATGCAATTAAAAAATAGTCGTTGTTGAACTTATCTGCAAAATGTGTTTTTATTAAAAGGTACATTCCCCAGAAACCGGAAAATGCAATCAGTAACAGATCAGCAATGTAGCCCCAGAAAGTACCGGCATAAGCAATAATAATGGTTGGTATATTCAATTGATTGCCATACAAGGCACGGGGCAGACCATTCATCACCTGGTCTACCATAAACGTTGGGCCTTTCCAGTAAGCGCCCTGGTTCATCAATACCTTTATCCAGATAACAACGCTTTCAAAATTATCTCCCAGCGGGACATAACTGTTTTTGCCAATGATGAAAAAGGGAGCGAAAAAAATCAGGAGGAACACATTGGCAAGTGTTACAATTTTTTTTTCAGTAAAAGAAGCAGGAAGTTTTATCATTGCAATAACCGGGATAATTATGTATGAAAACTTACAGGCGTGCCTGCAAAAAAGGGTGTATTATTTTTCAAGTACCATAAACATGCTGGTGCCGTAGGGTGAGTATTTGTTCTGTTTTATGTTGCTGATCCATTTTTTATGCCGGGCAGCAATATAGCTGCTGACAATTCCTTTTTCTGATGAATGATTGTCTGTTTCCGACCGCATGATCTTTTCTTCACTCTTTCTAATCCCTAATTTGTAAGGGATGGCACGAAGCAGCAACAGCGGCAGAAAATAAAAACTGAAATAATATCCATGATCGATGAACTTAAATTTTGTTTGCTGTCTCAGTCTTTCTATATCAGTCTTATCATACCTGCGGAAATGACCGGAGATCTCATCCATCTGCGACCATAATACTTTCATTGCCGGTACATTGATAAAAACTTTCGTACCGGGTTGTATTGAATCATACAATTCATTTAAAAATTTCACATCATCTTCAATATGCTCCACCACATCAAACAAACCACAACCTTTTACATTGAATTTATCAAAAGGGAAATCCTGGAATACGCCATTGTACACCCATTGTATATTTCTTTTCCTGGCATTGATACATCCCTGCAAACCCGGCTCACATAAAATTACCTGTCCTTTAAATCCTGCGTTGATGATCGCTTTTGCCTGGAAACCGTTGCCGCCACCTATGTCTAGAAAATCTCCGGGTACAGGATGTTTTTCCAGCATAGCCAATATCAGGTCGTTGCGCTGGTTAAACCACGGGCTGTTCTCTTCCAGGGAAAACCAGGTGTCGTTGCCTTCTTCGGGATAAGAAAGCTTTTCAATTTTGGTGCTTTGATAAATGCCCAATTCGTCTGTACTCCAGTTTGCCATTACTTCATCATGGTATTTGTGATCAATTCGATCTGCTTCGTAGTAAGTTCATAATACATCGGAAGCCTCAGCAAACAATCTGAGTAGTGATCGGTTTGAGGTAATTCTCTGCCATCGTGTTTGTCCTTATAAAAAGGGCTGTTGTGTAAACTGAGATAATGAAATACTGCCAGTATGCCGCTTTGCTTTAATTTATCGATGATTGCAGTTCTTTGCGATAAGTCACTGCATACTATAAAAAACATGTGAGCATTATTGGTTGCAAAACCCGGAAGACCGGGTAAAGAAATTTTTTCTTTGTTTGCCCATTCCTTTAACTGGTTGTGATATACATTCCAGTGCTCAGCTCTCTTCTTTTGTATGTCATCCAG
This sequence comes from Chitinophagaceae bacterium, assembly GCA_016722465.1. Classification (GTDB taxonomy): domain Bacteria; phylum Bacteroidota; class Bacteroidia; order Chitinophagales; family Chitinophagaceae; genus Ferruginibacter. The sequence goes on from JADKJC010000001.1 coordinate 1,297,062, forward strand.
GTTTTCGAGTTGTGCCCATAAAAATGCGGCAACGATTTCTGAAGGCAGAAAAGAGGATCCCATATCAACCCATCCATACTTATCCACTTCTCCACGGAAGAATGCAGAACGGTTGGTTCCTTTTTCCCAGATGATTTCGGCCCTTGCCATAAACTGCGGATCGTTCACGGCCAGCATACCACCTTCGCCGGAAATGATATTCTTTGTTTCATGAAAAGAGAAAGCCGCTAAATGCCCGATACTTCCTAAGGCTTTTTTCTTTCCGTCTTTTCCGGTATAAAAACTATCAATTGCCTGCGCCGCATCTTCAATTACAAACAAATTATACTTGTCTGCAAGCGACATTATCAGATCCATATCACAGGCAACACCAGCATAATGTACCGGCACGATGGCCTTTGTTTTTGGAGTGATGAGTTTTTCAATGCTGCTTTCATCCATGCCGGGATGATCTTTGCGGCTGTCTGCAAAAACAATTACAGCGCCTCTTAGTATAAAAGCATTGGCCGTACTTACAAATGTGTAAGAAGGCATGATCACTTCATCACCCGGCTGGATATTGATCAATATCGCTGCCATTTCCAGTGCATCGGTGCAGGAAGTGGTAAGCAAACATTTTCCAAAGCCATAACGCTCTTTTAAAAATGCCTGGCATAATTGCGTGTATTTTCCGTTGCCGGATATTTTACCGGTGTACACTGCATCGTACATGTAGTGTGCTTCCTTGCCGGTGAGATAGGGCTTATTGAAAGGGATCTGGTAACTCATCTATTGGAATCTTAATCTGAATTTATTGGAAAGATCAATGGTATTGCCGGCTGTATCTTTAAATTCACTCACTGCAATCAATCCTTTTCCGCAAACAATGGTGAATGTATTTCCTTCTTTAAAAATCACTTTTCCCGGAACCCTGTTGGCAATGGTTATATCGGGCAATTCTTTTGCATCGTTAATTGTAACCATATTATTTTCAAGTATTGTTTTGGCACCATCGTAAGGATAACCTACGGCATCAATGAACCTTACAATTTCCGCAGCAGGTAAATTCCAGTTGATGTGGTAATCATCATTATCCCGCCACAAACTGTAAGTCGCTTTCGATTCATCCTGTGCCGTTGCTGTAACAGATGATGAGAAATAGTTATCGAAAAATTCATTCAGCAAGCCTGCATATAATTCCGATACTGTTGAGATGGCCTCATCAACTTTTATTGGGTAAATGATACCGATTTTCTTTTGCCCGATGATATCGCCACGATCATACTCTTTTGTGCCATACAATGCAGTCACCCCAATTTCGGTATCGCCGTTGATCAACGCTGTAACCAATGGATTAAAGCCCCGGTATTGGGGCAACAACGAATCATGAAAAACAATCAGTGTGGATTCACCTTGTATTAACCAGCGCCAGCCGATTGCAATATTTACTGAGGCCGTAGTTGCTGGTTCCTTTGTTCTTTCATAGTGCTTAATATTGTTAGCGTTACAATAAGCAGCCAGTTCTTCGTAATAATCTGTTTTGATATTTTTATCTTTTGCAATAACAACATCCGTTATTTTAGCAAGGTATTTTTTATCCAGTTTTGATAAAGCGACAAAGCCCTTATAGCCCAATAGATGAAGCCTGATCATGTATTCAGTTTTTTTTCTACTACATACAAAGGCCTGCGCTTTACCCCTTCAAATGTTTTACCAACATAAAGGCCTACCACGCCAAGTATAGCTATAATAATACCGGACAGGAGCCATATAGATACTACCAGGCTGGTATAGCCTACAACACTAATACCGCCTGTCAGCCATTTATAAATGGTAATGACTGCAACAATAAAAGAAATAAAAGAAATAGTTACTCCCGCTTTGATAAATAACCGCAGCGGTTTATCGGAGTTGGCAAGAATAATATCAATCGCAAGATTAAACAGTTTCCTGAAATTATAACTGGAGTTCCCTTCCAACCGCTTATCATGTGCCACATTTATCTTGGTTGATTTAAAGCCAACCCATTTTACCATCGTAGGGAAATAACGGATAGATTCCCTCATAGAAATAACAGCATTGATTGCGTTTCGGCTGTAAATACCAAAATTGGCTACAGACTCATCCTGCTCTGATCCTGTTAGATAACCCAGCGTTCTGTAAAAGGCTGCAGAAAAAAAAGTTTTGAAGAACCCATCCTTCCGCACATGGCGGCGGGCCAGCACCACATCATACCCTTCCTGTGCTTTTGCGTACAGGTTGGGAATTTCTTCGGGCATATCCTGCAGGTCGCAATCCATCACAATGATCCAATCGCCTTTTGCATGATCAAGGCCGGCAGTAATAGAGTAATGCTGCCCGAAGTTGCGGCTCAGTTTTATACCGATCACTTTTGCATCTGTTGCAGCGATCTGTTCAATTACCTGCCAGGAGTTATCCGGCCCACAATCCTCTACCAGCACAATTTCAAAATCCTCTGTTATTGGTGCAACAGCTTTCCTTATCCTGTCAACCAATACAGGAATAATTTTTTCTGCCCTGTAAACAGGACTAACTATGGAAAGATGTGGCATAGGTAATAATTACGTTGAAATAATTATTGATTATAAAAACTATTGATGGTGGCTATCACGTATTCCTGTTCAGCATTGGTAAGGGTAGGGAACATCGGCAGGCTAAGGCAGTGCCTGTAATAATTTTCTGCAATAGGCATATCTCCTTCTTTCCAGCCAAACTGTTTGTAGTATGGCATCAGGTGGGTAGGTATATAATGAACCTGTGCAAAAATGTTGTGTTCCCTTAAGTAATTGTACAGGCCCAACCTGTTATCGGCTTCTATCACATACAAATGATAGCCATGCCCCTCAACAGATCCTGACTGGCCTTTGATATAATTTTTCCCGGCAAACGCTGCTGCATATTTGGCAGCGATGGCCCTTCTTCTTACCAAACCTGCATCGGCCCTTTTCAATTGAGATAAGCCCAATGCTGCCTGGAAATCGGTAATGCGGTAATTGTAACCCAGTGTTTGCATTTCCATGTACCAGCCGGGGTACTGTTCGCCGTCAGTTGGCTGGCCGGCTGCAAAACTGATATCGTTAATATAAGTGCCCTGTTCTTTGGTAATGCCATGGGTACGCAACTGCAGCAGTGTTTTATACAACTGTTCATTATTGGTAGTCATCATACCACCTTCGCCGCAGGCAATGTGTTTTACAGGATGAAAAGAAAAGATGGCGAGATCAGCAAAATTTCCGTTGCCACAAAATTGTTTGTTGCCCTTACTGTCGGTAAAATAACCGCCGGGGGAATGGCAACTGTCCTGTATGATCCAGCAACCAAATTCATCTGCCAGTTTCCTGAATGCTTCCAGGTCAACCGTTCTTCCAGCAAAATCTACCGGAATGATGCCTTTATACGTTCCCTTGGGAGCAGCTTCCAGTAATGCCCTTACTTTATTGATGTCGAGTAAATAAGTATCGGGGTCAATATCTGCAAACACCACATCGCCACCGCAGTAACGTACGCAGTTAGCCGAAGCCGCAAAAGTGATGGGAGTAGTAATCACTTTATCGCCGGGTTGTACACCCAGCGCCAATGCATTTAAATGCAATGCGGCTGTTCCGTTGGCAACTGCCACTGCATATTTACAACCGATGTATTTTGCAAAGGCCTCTTCAAACTCCTTAATCTTTGGGCCTTGTGTAAGATAGTCGCTCAGCAGTGTTTCGGTTACTGCCTTAATATCTTCTTCAGTAATATGTTGGCGGCCGTAAGGTATGGGACCGAATGATTGTACTGCTTTTTGTTCAGTTGTAGCGGGAGTGGCAGTTGTATTCATGGTTAACAATTATTGGTACTGAAATAAATCATACTTCAAATGCTGGGTCAACATGCTCCCTGATGAGTGACCTCAACCCTTCGATGCTTTCCCATTCTGTATTTTCTCCTGAGTTGTAACGGAAACCATACGCCACTTTTTTTCCTTTAAAATGCTCCAGGAATTCTTCCAGTTTCCATTTGTGTGAGGAAGGAAGAATGGTATAATATTTTCCGAGATCATAAGTATAATAGGAATCCGAATCAGTGATCATCTCTTCATGGATTTTTTCACCCGGCCTGATGCCCGTGATCTTCTTTTCACATTCCGGACCTACGGCTTCAGCAACATCTGTTATTTTATAAGATGGAATCTTTGGCACAAAAATTTCGCCACCCCAGGCATGTTCCAAAGCATGCATCACCATATCAACACCACCCTGCAATGAAATATTAAACCTTGTCATGGTAGGATCAGTGATTGGCAGCACGCCGGTCTTTTTCATTTTTAAAAAGAAGGGGATCACAGAGCCGTTGCTGCCCATTACATTTCCGTAACGAACTACACTGAATACAATATTATTCCAGCCACGGATATTATTGGCAGCAACAAACAACTTGTCACTCGCCAGTTTAGTTGCTCCATATAAATTTACCGGCGCTGCTGCTTTATCGGTTGACAGTGCCACCACCCTGGTGACTTCTGTTTCCAAACAGGCATTGATCACGTTTTCAGCGCCGTTGATATTTGTTTTTACGCATTCACTCGGGTTGTATTCTGCAATGGGTACATGCTTCATGGCTGCTGCATGAATTACAAAGTCAATACTTTTCATTGCCCTTTTTAAACGGTCGTAATCTCTTACATCACCGATAAAAAAACGTATCTGCGGATATTTATCAGCAGGGAACTCCTGCGCCATCTGGTACTGCTTCTGTTCATCTCTGCTATAGATGACCAGCCGCTTTACGTCGGGGTAATTTTTAAAAATATGTTTTGTCAATGCGTTTCCCAGTGATCCTGTTCCGCCCGTAATGAGAATGCTTTTACCGTTCAGCATGTTGTGGTTTATTTTATTTCTAAAGAAGATTTACAATTCCTGTAATGATACCATCCGTTTAAACAACGAAGTATTTTCAACGAGATGCTGGTAAGTACCAGTTTGTTCAATTTGGCCATTACTCATCAGTACGATCCTGTCTGCATTTTTAATGGTTGACAACCTGTGTGCAACAATCAAAATAGTGTACTGCCCTTTCAGTGCATCAATATTATCCTGTATTGATTTTTCTGTTTCTGAATCGAGTGCGGAGGTGGCTTCATCCATGATGAGAATATCAATGTCTTTATACAATTCCCTTGCAATGGATATACGTTGTTTTTGCCCGCCACTTAAGTTAATACCGTTATTGCCCAGCAAGGTATTTTCCTTTTGGGGCTGGGTGGTAATGAAATCACAGATCGATGCCTTGCTGATTGCATGATGATAACGATCGATGTTTTGCTGTGTTGGTTCAGCCCAAAGTGTGATGTTATTAAAAATAGTGTCACTGAAAATAACAGGGTCCTGGGTAATGTACCCAACCTTTTTTTGAAAGGAAGTTACATTTAACTGCAGGCGATTGGTGCTGTCAATGAACATACTTCCTGCATCGGGTGGCAGCAACCCGGCCAATAAGTTTACCAGTGATGTTTTACCGCTGCCGCTTTCGCCTACAAAAGCAACGGTTTCATTTTTGTTTATAACAAGATTGATATTTTTTAATACCGTTTTATCACCATACTGCAGCGATACCTCTTTCAGTTCAAACTTTGACACAAAACCATTGATGCTGGCTGTGCCGGGAGTTTCTCTTGTAGTATCAAGCTGCTGCTGAAATTTGATCATGTTTTCGATAGACCCAGATGCTGCCAGGAAATAGTTCCAGGCTGTTTGCATTACCAGCAATGCAGACAAAGCCCGGTAAAAAAACAACAGGCTTATCAATATCGGACCTAATGATGAACCCAAAAACTTTGTCTGTACTAAAATCACTGCGGCTACAACAAAAATCAATAACGGTTCTCTTGCACCGGATATAACTGCACCCAATACCCCAATTTTCCTGTTTCCCTTTTCCAGATTCAACAAACCTTTCTTAAGCCTTTCTCCAAAAAAATTCAGAAGCCCGGTAGCCTTTAAATATTTGTAATTGCTTACATGCTGTATAATCAATCCCTGGAAATGATGTGCATCACTGGTAAGGGTTCTGGATGCTTCTTTGGTTCGGTCATTTATTTTTTTATAAATAAAATTGGTCAACACACCACCAATACTTACCAGTACGGCAAACTTTACATCTACAAAAAAAGCAAAGCCCATATAAACTGCTACCAGTATCAATTGTTCAAAGGCTTTAAAGTAAGAGAGAAATGCCCTTGACACCCGGTCTACTTCGCCGCTCATGGTATTTTGTATCTGGCCGGCATCTGCAGTAATAAATGATTTGAAAGATACGCTGTTCAGAGAATCGAGCATCCGAAGCCTTACCTTCCTTATAAAGTATTGCTGGGCAATAACCGCATAAGCATCACAGCAATAACGTGCAAAACCTTTCAATAAAAAGAATACGCATAAAAAAATGAGTACAGAAGTTAAGGTGAGGCTGATGCCGGTTGCCTGCATCCCATCTACAATAAAACGAAGGTTGCCGAGTTTTTCAGGGTTTACTGTACTTTCTGCATTTACCATCTGAAGCAGTGGCAAAAACATGGTAAGACCAAAACCATCCAGCAAACCTACCAGTATACTCAGGGCAACTACAATGAAAACCCTGTACCTGAGGTATTGGTAGAAGTAAGCAAAATTGCTGAGGTAATTGTATAAAAACTTCTTGATCTTATTCACCAGGTAACTTTGTAATAGAAAACAACTGACAGTGTTTCATGAGGGACTAGCCATTACCAACCAGTTTTGAAAAGAATGATTTTATCCATTTGAATATGCCACTTTTTTTCTTTTTCTCTTCCTGTGTATAGCCATAACCATAGCCATAACTGTACCCATAACCATAGCCGTACCCATAGCCGTAGCCTTTACCATAGTTATACCCCATTATCCTTTTATTGACAATACCATTAAACACAATATTTATATTGGGTAGCCCTTTCTTTTGATAAATATCATTGATTAGGTTAAGGAATACATAGTTGGTATAATTATGCCTTACGATGTAGATGGTGGCATCTGCAATTCCGGCCAATATCTTGGCATCTGTTACCGCAGCTACAGGCGGAGAATCTATTACTATATAGTCAAATTTTTCCTTCAGGGAATTGATTAACTCCGTAAGCCTTGGGCCGCTGAGCAATTCTGCCGGGTTGGGAGGAATTGGCCCGGAAGGAATCACATATAAATTCTCAATGGTAGTATGTTGCTTGGTAACTTCTTCTTCGGTTGCTTTACCAATTAAATAGTTACTCAAACCAGGGTCTCTTGCAATACCCAGTGGTTTACTGATCTTAGGTTTTCTCAAGTCAAATTCCAGTAACACCACTTTGTCGCCGGTAAGGCTTAAGCTGATGGCCGCATTGATGGCCACAAAGCTTTTTCCTTCCTTGGGTATAGAAGAGGTGGTGAGTATCACTTTACATTTTTCTTTTGATGCAGCAGTGATATAATTGATGTTCGTTCTTAATTCCCTGAACTGCTCGGCGATCAATGTACGTTTACCGGCACCTACAACAATGGGTGATACAGGGTCGTGTGGATGAAAGATCAATTCAGAAATTACAGGAATGGGCAATGTATTTTCTATTTGTGCCCTGAACAATATCCGCTTGCTGGAAAACTCTCTCAGATAGATATACACTACTACCAGTAACAATGCAATCAAAACTGAAATGGTATAGGTTTTTTTGGGTTCCGGCCAAATAATGCCCCCAGCTTCCGGTCTTTCAATAACACGGTAATTGGGCAACACAGATGCAGAAGCAATAGCAGATTCTTCCCTCTTTTGTAACAGGAATGTGTAGATGGCATTTTTAATGGCCTGTTGTCTTGTAATGTCCAGCAGTTGTCTTTGCTTTACCGGAATCTTACCCAGCGATCCAGACATTTGATTATAATCGTTCTGCAACTGTGCTTTACTGGCAGATAAATTGATCTTCAGGTTTTCAATACTTTTAAGAATACTTGGTTTGAGCTTCCTGATCAGGTCTTCCATTACAGGTATTTGTGGATTCTTTTCTCCCGATACCTGTTTTGTTCTTTCCAGTTCAACTTCTGTTTGATACAACTGGTTTAATAAATTATTCAATACAGGATCTGTAACACCCAGCGTGGCCGGAATAGCACTATTGGAATTATTACGCTGCACTACATATTTCTCTATTTCCCTGAGTACATCCAATTGTACGGACAACTCACCCTGTTTTCTTAAATTCTCTTTTGATTGTGCTAAATAGATTTCGCCCTCCCTTCCAAGGTCTACAATACCTTCGGATGTTTGAAAAGCCTGGAGTTCTTTTTCTACGCCATTCAATTCATCTGAGATCAGGCCAAGCCTGTCGTTAAGGAATTTGATTGCATTGCCATAAATACGGCTTTTATAATCAACATTGGAAACCCCATATAAATTAATAAGATTGTCGAGTATGGTTACTGCTCTTTCGGGGCCTGCATCATAAAATGTAAGGTCCAGAATAGAAGACTGTTTAGAAATTGGTGCTACACCCAATGACCCTTTCAACCTGCCAACGGCAGATGCAATCGGCGTAATGGTAATCTGGAGTTTTTTAATATTTTGAAATCCGGCATAGTCATTGTTTTTGATCCAGCGGATATTACCAACCCTGCTTTCAAAAAAACTGTCCAATGGATATACAACTCCATCAAACACTACTTTGTCTCCCTCCAGTTTGGCTTCGCCGGAGAAAGCAGTTTTTATGGAATCCGGGTGCTGCAGTTCAAGCCTAAAGGGAAGCTTTGCTTCATTATATTGGGATGTTCTTACCAAGCCTTGTTGTGTATAAACAACATTGAGTTGCAGTTTTACTGCCAGTTTGGTAAGCAGGTCTCTTGAACTTAATATCTGCATTTCCCTTTCTGTTTCCGAAGAAAGATTCCTGGTATCCAGCTTTATGATCTCCTGCAGGTTGGCACTTTTTTGCTGTGTTTCATCATTCACCACCATCCTTGCCTTTGCAACATAAATGGGTACCTGGTACCGCAAATAGATACGGGCTCCCACTACACCTAATGCTACTGAAAGAATAATGAGTGGCCAAAATGGTAGCACCCTGTACAGCAACCGCTGTATCTGTTCTCCCTGGTCTACTACCTGTTCCTGAATATTGAAATCCTGATTGTTACTGGTTGGCATTTAAATAGATTCTTTTACTTGTATGAATTAATTTCTCCGTATGTTAATTACGGTTATCAGCAGAGAGACTCCTATGGCTACGATACTTACGTATTGCGGAATACCCGTTCTTGAAAAGAACCTTGCCTTAACAGGTTCAACATATACCACATCATTTGTTTTCAAATAAAAAAAAGGGGAGTTGAAAATGTCTTTCTTTAACAGGTTTAATTTGGAAACTTTTCTTTCGCCGTTTTCTTCTCTTATTACAACAATATTATCTCTTCGGCCCATTTCTGTGATATCACCCGCCATACTGAGTGCATCCAAAATAGTAATCCTTTCTGTTGGCATATTATATCTTCCACTCCTTGTTACTTCACCCAATACTGAAAAAGAATAATTCAAAAAACGCACATTCACTATCGGGTTCTTTGTGTAGTCTTTTAATAAGTCAGTTAGTTTTGTTTCCAGTTGCATCCTGGTCATTCCTTCGGCCTTTACTTTTCCAGCGTAAGGTATCTGTATGTTTCCATCAGCTTCAACAAGGTATCCCAAAGCAGAATTACCCCCTGCCAAAGCAGTACTACCCCCTGTTGCACCAATTCCATTACCGGAGTTTAATGCCGGTAAATCTGCAAGATTACTTCCTCCTACTGTGATCCAAAGCTGGTCGTTTTTTTGAATGCTGTTTTCAAAAGCGGCTTTTGCTGTTTTAATACTGGATGCACTGCTGTCGGCATAATCATTAAAATAAATTACCTGTTTTGTTGGGGTACAGGAAACAAAAAAGAATGCAAGCAGTATAATAATTGCTGTGAAGAAACGAAGCAGCAGGAATTGACGTATAATCATGTTTATGGTTTGGCGATTTTTAATGAAAATCAGTTGGCTTGGTTTGCTTAAATGTAAAGATTAAAAGAAAGTATTTAAAAATACTAAAAATGCATTTAATTATGGCTTCGCCAGCCTCAGTCACATTCTTCAAAATGGCGAGGTGCATTATTATACAGGTGCCCGTTTTTTTCAAAAGATCCGGTCTCAATGGATGAGGCGCTTTGTTTAAAGGGAGTCAGAAATATTCTATTCAATTAATAAATCAGGTAAAATTTTAGATTAGTATTAAAACTATTGGTTACCATCCTAAAAACTGAATAATTTTCGGCGCAAAAGTACCTTTTTTTTTGCAGTAACCAACCACTCAAACCAGCTATTAAAGGAGGTTTTTATTATCTATATAATGGCTGTACCCAATTCTTTTGAGTGGGCTTTTTTAAAACTGTGGATTACTGATTTGCAGGCAGCTGCAAAAATTGTTTTTAAACAAAAACTTTGACATCATGGAACAAAGCAAAAAAGGCGGAAACAATGTTCCGCCTTTATCAAAATAATATGTTGATTACCCAACCGCTACTCTCTTAAATTCTGTTACTTTTAGCTCCGCATCCACGCTTTTAAGATAGTCGGCCACAGACTTTGCATTGTCTTTTACAAAAGGCTGTGCCATTAGGGTATTATCCTTTAAAAACCTGTTGATTTTACCAACGGCAATCTTTTCAGCCATTTCAGCAGGTTTTCCTTCTGCTTTAATTTGCTCAATTGCAATTTCTCTTTCTCTTGCGATTGTTTCAGGAGCCACCGCACTTTCATCAACTGCCAATGGGTTCATAGCAGCAATCTGCATGGCTACGTCTCTTCCTGCTTCAGCAGCGTTTTTGCTAAACCCAACCAATACGCCCATCCTGTTGGCACCATGGATATAACTTGCCACATACGGAGCATCAACTCTTTCAACTCTCAATGCAATTTTTTCGCCTATCGCAGCTAATTTATCATTGATCAATTCTGCAACCTTACTTCCGTTGATAGCTACTTCATTTAATTCATCCACACTTTTTACATTGTTTGCTACAGCTGCATCAGCAATGCTTTGTGCAAACGCAACAAATTCCGCATTCTTACTTACAAAATCTGTTTCACAGCTTACACATACAACAATACCAGCAGTATTATCGGCAGTTGTTTTTGCAATTACAACACCTTCCTTAGCTTCTCTATCGCTACGTTTTGCAGCTACTTTTTGCCCTTGTTTACGCAGCCAGTCAATAGCAGCTTCGAAATCCCCGTTGCTTTCAGTCAGTGCTTTACGGCAGTCCAGCATACCTGCCCCGGTACTTTGACGCAGCTTATTAATATCAGCTGCAGTGATTGTTACACTCATTGTAAAAATATTTTTATGCTCTACAAAACCAATTGGTTTTGTACTTACATTTTCTGTTAACGATATAATTTTAATTACAGCATGAAACTTACCCGGGCTAACGGATAAAATTACCTGGCGCCACCAGTTGCTGGTTTCCTTCCACCTGCACTAGGACCCGGAACCCTGCGTTTGGCAGGGGCTCCACCTCTTACTCTCTTGCTCTTGTCATCACCACCATCCTGCCTTTGTTCAAAGCGGGCTGCTCTTGCTTCTGCAGTTTCATCTGAATCTGAATTGCTGTCGTCATCGTCCTTTTCTGCCTGGCGCTCTGCTAACCCTTCTGCAATGGCCGCTGTAATGTAGTTTACAACAATTGCAATAGATTTTGCCGCATCGTCATTTGATGGAATAGGAAATTCAATTTTATTCGGATCACAGTTGGTATCAACCATACCAAAAGTTGTGATATTCAAACGTTTTGCTTCTGCCAATGCAATGTGTTCGTGGCCAATATCCACCAGGAACAATGCTGCAGGAATACGGCTTATCTGAGCAATACCACCCAAAACCTTTTCCATTTTATCCCTGTCACGAGACAATGTTAAACGCTCTTTTTTTGTAAGGCTGTCAACAGTACCATCGTTCAGCATTTTTTCAATGCTCTGCATTTTCTTTACACTCTTACGAACGGTATTGAAGTTGGTAAGCATGCCACCCAACCAACGTTCGGTTACAAAAGGCATGTTCACACGCTTAGAAGCTTCGGAAACAATTTCTTTAGCCTGTTTCTTTGTTGCTACAAACATGATCTTCTTACCGCTTTTTGCGATTGATTTCAATGCAGCAGCGCTTTCCTGCAAACCTTCCACCGTTTTGTTCAGGTCAATAATGTGGATGCCTTTCTTTTCTGCAAAAATATAAGGAAGCATTTTGGGGTTCCACTTCTTTTTCAAGTGACCGAAATGCACCCCGGCTTCAAGAAGCTGTTGTTGTAAGGAAGTTGTATTTTCCATTGTTTATAGTTAAAATAGTTTTTAATAATTGTTTTTCCTGGAAACCAAAATGAATCAGCAGCCGGGATACAGTATCCGATATTAACGTTTGCTGAACTGGAAGCTTCTTCTTGCTTTTTTGCGACCTGGTTTTTTACGCTCAACAGCACGTGGATCTCTTTTGAGGAATCCTGCAGCTTTTAAAGCCGGGCGGTAATCTGCACTCACCTCAAGTAAAGCACGGGCAATGCCTAATTTGGCAGCTTCGGCCTGACCTTTAACACCGCCACCCTGTGCATTGATAACAATATCAAATTTATCTGCAGCTTCTGCAGTTTTTAATGGCGCTTCCAGTTGGTTTTGTAAATACACCAATGGGAAATAAGTTTTGTAGTCTTTTCCGTTAACCGTTATTTTACCTTCTCCCTTGCTTAAGAAAACACGGGTTACAGCTTCTTTTCTGCGGCCAACTGCGTTTTTTTGTTTTTCCATTTCTGTTTATTTGGAATGAGTTATTTAATTGTTTGATGAAACTGATTAGAACTTCAGTTCTTTTGGTTGCTGAGCGCCATGAGGATGTTCTGTACCGGCGTATACAAATAATTTTTTGTACATCTTTCTTCCCAGCCTGTTTTTTGGTAACATCCCTTTTACAGCCCTCTCAATTAATACTTCCGGTCTGCGCCTGATAAGGTCTTTTGCAATTTCTTCTTTACGGCCACCAGGAAAACCACTGTAAGTGTCATACACTTTGTCATCCATCTTATGGCCGGTCAGTTTTACCTTATCGCAGTTGGTTACGATAATAAAATCTCCACAATCAACGTGTGGAGTAAAATAGGCCTTATTCTTACCACGAAGAATCGCCGCAATTTTTGAACACATACGACCAATGGTTTGATTAGTACCATCCACCACGTACCAATTACGGGCAACGGTAGCCTCGTTCGCATGTTTTGTTGTGAAATGAAGTTTGCTCATTGTAATATATTTTTAGTGACGCACCCGCTATCCCAGGTGCTTTAAAATTTGGACGGCGAAGGTAGGATGATGTATACAGATTTCCTACAAAAGATAAAACTTTTTTAAAGGGCTGTGTTATAAGATATTGATTTTCAGTAAAAATTTTGCTCGGAAAAATTTACTGTTAGAAAATTTACGAGTTTTAGAATCCGGGGTACCCCTGTAAAATATCGCTGTAATAAAAAAGCTGGCCCAAATTGGGCCAGCTTTTATCAAAACAATTGTTTTTTATTAATTAATCGTTACAGTCTGGGCATTCTCATCTAAAATGATGGTGTACGTGCCTGTAGCAGCAGGAGTTTTAAAATTATCGCCGCCTTCCCATTTGATACCACGGGCAACACCGGTTGCAGTGTTTCCGCCACTGTTATCTTCATAATCAAAAGCACCCCATGCATTTCCAGCAAGGAATTTGATATCCTTTCCGGCAATCAGTGTGGCAACAAGCTGCCACCTTCCATTACCAAGATAGGTCATTTGTGGGCTGGCTCCGGGATCCCAGGCATTTACTCCCTGCAAACCATCGCCTACCACCCTCATTTCGGCACCTTCATTCATCACATATTTCACATTGTCCCTGTCACGACCATCCCAGATAACCCTGTAACGGCCTGCTGTAGTAATATTAGGGAAGTTAGGTCCGTTTGTTTCCAAAGAACTGCCACTTGCACCAGAAGAACCATAACTTCTTGTTTCATCAACAGCATTGCTGCCATTATTCCATTGGTCGTTATCAATTAATTTCCAGCCATCGGTAGTGAAATCTGTTAACCCTACAAAAAGGTTGGTAGCAGCGCCTCCCATTGCATAGTTAGGGAAAACATTTGGAGGATTCCACCCGGCACCGGTTGCGCCACCAACAAATCCCATTCTTCCTTCCCTGATATCATATCTCATTGTAGAGGCATTAAAGCTAATGCGGTAAAATCCTGACGTTGGCACTGAAAAGTTTGCACCATTCTGAGCCAGCGTTCCTCCAGAACCTCCATAGTTTACATCCCAAGACCTGCCCTGCGTAATTTTGAATTCCTGGCCTCCTGGAAGATAGATGTACATATAATACATATTGTTCAATAATCCGGCACGCTGATCCCTGATGAATTCAGGGGCATCACCTGGAGTCCAGTCTGTACCATTACCAGTAGATGACTGGTATCCGCCCGGCATGTAAAAACGCCTGATTGGGAAATAAGTATCTACTGTTAAGAGGAATACATTAGAATAAACAATAGCTCCTAAAGCAGTAACTGCTTTAATGCGGAATTCCAGTTTACCACTGGTACCACCGGTTATTCCTGCATTCATCGCAGCAGTATTCAAGTCACCCTGATTCACAGATTTTGATACTGCAGTGGCAGCACTAAGTGCCAGTTCCAAAGGAGCAACAAAGCCTTTTCCGGCGGAGTCATATTGTAATGTGTAACTTATTCCACCATTATACCCGGTAAATGAACGGGTCCAGGAAAAATCGATTGCATTATTGGCGGCATTGGCCAGGCTCAGTGCAACAGTAGTAACAGAGCCTGCAAGAACAGAAGGATCTCCAAATACATTTACGGTAACTTTTACAATGTTAGACATGTATCTTTCATTGTTGTTGGCGTAAGAAGAGATCAGTCTTACATCAACAGATTTAGCGGTTCCTACCGGGAAGCCATAGCCCAACAGAATGGCGTTTAATTCCCTGCCTGTTAAAGTCGTACTTAATATACCACTCACTGTTTTGGATGCCGGGTTGGTAAATCCACCTCCTGTTGTATCAATTTCAACAACATACTTTGTTGTGGATGAATCATTCGCATATTTTGGACTGGTCCAGCTAAACGTGATTACACTATTGGTAGAATCGGCCAGGGTAGCCGTAACAGTTGCTGTAGAACTGCTTAACACCGGAGATAGACCCAATTGGTAAACCGGCAGGGGTTCTGATTTTTTCAGGTTGTCAACCTTGCTGCAGGCTGCAAAAAAAGCAGTCAGTGCAAAAATGGCTACAACTAATTTTAAAATATTTTTCATCAGTTTTAAGTTTTAATGCTATAAATGTTTTACTGTTTTACTGCTTTGTACTTGCCTGTTACAAAATTCAATGTGATTTTATAAGTACCTGCAGCACCCGGTGTTGGAATAGCATCAGGATCTCCACTGTATTGTGGTGTGTTATTGTTTAAACCCATATCGCCGCCATCTGCATTACCACCGCTACCGATCTTTAGGCCATATTGTGGCTGCCACTGTGTAAGGTTAGTCAGGAACTTATAGTATTTACCAGGAGTAAGCGCTACTGTAATTGTATATTCAGTAATAGAAACTCGTGTACATTTTTGACTGGCAGGAGGATTGTTTGTCCAGTCGCTTGGCATTGCATTGCCGGTAATATACAACTCCCCGGTAGCTGGAATAGGAAGGGCCACATCCAGGTAAGGGGTAATTTTTATCTTCACAACATTAGAGTAAAGATCTGCTACAGTGCCGTTGGCAACGGTAGCTTTTACCCGGAACTCAATATTGTGTGGTATATCATATTGTAACCCCATTTTATTGAGATAACCATTGAATTCTTTAACCGAAGGAGTAAACCTCAAATCACTAGAAATAGATACTTCCTGGATGTTTGGATTGGTAAAGTTTGCACCTGTTGTATCCACCTGGAGTATATAGGTAACGCTTTGTGAACTTGGGCCTGTATTGAACTTGTATTCAGGATTGGTCCAGTTAAAAACAATGCCAATCCGATTCGCTGCATTCGTACTGTCCAACACCATATCAGCAGTAGTGGATGCAGTTAAAACAGGAGCTGTGCCTCCTTCAAAAAACACCTTGTTTTCTTCCTTTTTACAGGCAATTAAAAACACTGCCGATAAGGAAGTAAGGAATAAGAATTTTATTAAATTTTTCATACCAGTAATTTTAAATTTCGATTATTAGAAGCCTGTGTTTTGCGTAAGATTCGGGTTGGCAACAATATTTGAAGATGGAATTGAAAACAGGTTGTATTTGCTATCAACTGCAGTACCGGAAGCAACACCTCCTTTCCATGGCCATAAATAAGTTCCAGTAGTCAATAACCCATAGCGGATCAAATCTGTACGGCGATGTCCTTCCCAATATAGCTCTCTTCCTCTTTCATCTAAAATAAATTGCAGCGTCAGGTCGCTTGAATTTATCTGGCCCTGTGCTGTGGTGCCATAAGCCCTTTCCCTGATCTTATTAATATAGCTAACTGCTGTTGTAACATCCCCGCCTGTACCGCCACGTTTTACGGCTTCGGCATAAATGAGGTACATTTCGGATAAGCGAAAAACAGGGAAATCCACATCAGAAAAATTCTGTGCCGGATCAGAAACAGTTCCACCATCGGAACGCAGATTCACATATTTTTTTACATGAGGGCCACTGTTAAAATCCGCAATGTCATTAATCCTCAACTGGGCATCACTGGTGACAAAAGCAGAGGTAGTGAATAAAGCACGTTTGTCTGTTGTGCCGGTTCTGTCTTCAAATAAATTTACCAAAGCCGATGTAGCCCTGTAACCATACCAGCCACCGCCAACGCCGTAGTCATTATGATCATCGCCTGAAGCACAGTGAACAAAGAAAGTTGTATTTCCGTAACCGGTTGTTTTCAATCCGTCACAGTTAATAGCATAAATAAACTCATTCTTTGCTTTATCATTATCCGCCATAAATACCCTTGAATAACCAGGGTATAAACTATATCCTCCATTGATTACTTTGGCAGAATAGGTAATGGCTTCTGTATATTTTGGAGCACCAATATAGGTTTCAGCATTTAAATAAAGACGTGCCAGTAAAGCCCATGCAGCGCCCTGGTCTACACGGCCATATTCAATTGTTTTTACAGGAGCCAGTTCAGTTTCAATTGCTTTTAATTCTGATTCAATATAGGCAAACAGCTCTGTTCTTGATATCTCTTTTGGCAATGCTGCACCAATTTTATCTTCATCCGTAATAAAAGTAGATTTACCAAACAGGTCCATCATTACCCAGTAATTGAAGGCACGCAGGAAACGCACTTCTGCAACTGATTTTTTAATATCGGATGCTTCGGTACCAGTAATTCCCCTTTCAGCAAGTTTTGCATCAGTGCCTTCTCTTAAATATTCATTAATGAGGGTAATATTATAAATTGGCCTTGCATAGATCCCTTTCAAAAAAGGATCCGCAGAATTCCATTTCATATTGTGGAAGTCTTTAATGGTCTGGTCATTCCAGGCAACAACCGCCTCATCTGTTGGCAGTTCCTGGCAATTGAAGAACATACGGATAAAAGCAATTTGTGATCCTTCATCCAGGTTACCACTGATATCGGGCGCCCCTGCTGCCCCTGTATTGCCCGATGTAGCCAGGGTTCCATAAATTTTAGCCAACACACTTTTGTATCCTGCCGCAGTTGAATAGGTCTTTTCCGGCGTTAAATCATTTTGTGGATACAGGTCTAATTTTTTGGCACACGAGCTTGCAACAACTGTTGCAATAAACATGTACAATGAGTATTTTATTAATCTATTTTTCATAAAAACAATTGTTTAATAATTAAAAATCCAGATTAAATCCAAGTGAGTACACTCTTGGTCTTGGATAAATGTTGTTATCAATCTGCTCATTGCTTGAAATCTCAGGATCCAACCCTTTATACTTCGTGATAACAAAAACATTTTGAACGCTGGCAGCAATACGCAGGCTTGTTCTATTGTTAAACACTTTGCCTACGTTATAACCTACATTAATATTATCCAATCTGAGGAAAGAAGCATTTTCAATATAATAATCAGAGATGTACTGGTTATTGCTAAATTTAGTTTCAAGATAATTCGTAGAAACATTGCTGATAAAGTTTAACGGATTCTTCATTGCCCTTAATACGCCGCCATTAGAGAAATAGTTGTTATAGGCATAATTTCCTATAGAGCCGTGCGCCGCTAAACCTAAAGTAAACGGACCATAGGTAACTTGGGTACTGATACCATACAGCATATCAGGTGCTGGTTTTTTATAGAGGTAACGGTCACTTTGATTGACAACACCATCACGGTTCAAATCTTCATATAATCCTTCAATGGCTTTTCCTGTTGCCTTATCATATACCTGTTTAAATACAAAGAAGGTATTTGGTGAATAACCAACAATGTGGCGTTCAATATTATTACCTGTACCTCCGGAAATTCCACCAACTTCAATTCCTTTAAAGTTAGGATCCTGGTTTTTTAACAGGTTTGTGATCTTGCTGTTATTATAGGTAACATTAAATCCAAGATCCCATGCAAACTTGCCTCTTTTTACAGGAGTTGTATTCAGTGTAAATTCAATACCCTTGTTTTCCACATTACCTACATTGGTTAACAGTTGAATATCAAAGTTACCACCGGCGGCTACAGGAACTGTACTTAAGAGGTCTTTGGTTTTCTTCCTGTACACTTCAATTGAACCGGAAACCCTGTTATTAAAAAATCCAAAATCTATACCGATATTTTCTGTAGTGGTAGTTTCCCATTTAAGATCTGGATCGTAAGCACCTGGACGCAAGAAACCATAAAAGACATTACCAAACTGGTATTGTGCGGCTTCGTTGCTCTGAGAGTAAACGGGTAAATAGTTATATAAACCAATTCCATCCTGCTGACCGGTAATACCCCAACCAGCTCTTAATTTTAATTCGCTGACAAAGGAAGATGATTTAAACAACTCTTCTTTTAATTTCCATGCAGCTGCAAAGGCAGGGAAATAGCCTACCCTGTTTTCTTTCGAAAATTTCGAGCTGGCATCCCGACGCAAAGACGCCGTAAGGAGATATTTATTATTAACAGTCAGGTTTACCCTTCCGAGATAAGACTCCAGCCTGTTTTGTGGTTTGTCTGTTGAAAATGTAGGGGTACTTCCTGGTATTTGCTGTCCACCATAAGAATAGTCAGCATAATTATACACATTGGTAGCAAAGTCCTGGTAAGTATGCCCTACCAATACATCAATTTTTGTATCAATTGATTTAATGTCTTTTGCATAGAAAAGAGAGGTTTCAATCAGGCTATTGTCTTTATACTGTGCATAATGCGAAAACCTTCCTTTGTATGTTTTTTGCACCTGGGTTACCAAATTTGTATCCCTGATATCATCTCCTTTTCCAAATGCATGGTCTTTAGCCAAATTTACCAAAACATGCAGATCAGGGAAGAAATGTAATTTATAATCCAGTTGCACATTTCCGATGAGCCGGTCTACAACAGCTTTATTATTCCTGAAGTACAATAATGAAAGCGGATTAGGCTGTGAAGATCCTCCATTGGTAGCAATGGGCAATCCGTCAGACTGCAACCATTCAAAATAACCACCATATTTATTGGCAGCGTTTACAGGCTGAGTTGGATCAAAAGAAGCTGCAGCACCTACGGCGCCACCATCTGCAAATCGATTCTTTGTCTGGCTTAGCTTAAGGTTCACATTGACTGATAAATAATCATCGAAAAACTTCGGTGATAAATTAAGGGCGGTAGTAAGCCTGTTGAACTTATCTGTTTTTAATATACCTTCCTGTGTAAGGTATCCAACAGAAGCCCTGAATGGAAGAACGCCTCCAATTGCTCCGCTTACGCTAAAATTATTATCCCATCCCTTTGCATCCTGGTAGATCAATTTTTGCCAGTCTGTATTTTCAGTGCCCAACAAATTTTTAAATGTGTTCAACCCGGTTTTGGTGGCATCCTCATTTATAATTGTTCTTACCTCATCACCCGTAAGCACTTTCACTGTTTTAGTTACTTTTCCTAGGTTTGCCTGGCTGCTATAGTTAAATTTCAACTTGCCTTTTGTACCTTTTTTAGTAGTAACGATAATTACACCATTACTTGCCCTTGATCCATATAGTGCAGTAGCAGATGCGTCCTTTAAAACAGACATTGATTCAATATCATTTGGGTTAATCGTGTTTAACAGGTTACCATTTCCGCTGATACCGTTGCTTTCAACCGGCACTCCATCAATCACAATCAATGGATCATTGCTTGCATTCAATGAAGCACCACCACGAATACGGATGCGGCTTCCTCCACCTGCTGAGCCACCACCTGATGTAACCTGCAAACCTGCTACTTTACCCTGCAGCAATTGTTCTGCAGAGTTGTTGTTTCCTTTTTGGAAATCTTTGGCAGATACCTGGGTTACTGCACCAGTCAAGTCTGTCTTCTTCCTTGTACCGTAGGCTACTACCACCACATCGGTTAACTGCTGGCTGCTTTCTACAAGAGTTACATTTACAACAGCACCTGCACCAATTACTGCATCCTGGCTGCTGTAGCCTACTGAAGTAAATACAAGTGTGCTGGAATTTGCGGGAACTGTAATTTTAAATGTTCCATCACCGCCTGTTTGGGTAGAAACTCTGGCACCCTTAACTGCGACAGTAACGCCTGCCAGTGGTGTGCCTTTTTTTGATTCAGTTACCCTTCCGGTAACTATGGTTTGCGCCAGGGCAACTACAGAAAACAATGTAAATGCAATCGTTAGCGCAATCGTTTCCGACAGTTTTCTTAGAACTGCGTTCATACTCTTTTTCATCTGCATAATTTTTAATGGCCTCGAAATACTAACAGGAAAGGAAATGTGAATGATAAGTGGCAGCGCAGGAAGCAAATCTGCAAATCGTCATAAGCAAGCATTTCGTTAGCATCAGTATTTCATAATCAACCATAATTTATAAATGTGGGTTGTTATGAGAATGTGTAAATTTTACACAATTATAGACATTTTTTTAAACATGGAAAAGTATTGTTAAAGTTTTTCTTTCATTTTTAAAGAATAATTCTACAATGTTCTTCCCTCAATCTGATCACATAAGACATAAGAATTTTTACTTTCGCTGCAATTGCTGCTAATAAATATCAAAAGTCAATTCCAATGAACTTCTTTTTCTTTTTCTCGTATTTCTCAAAATTGAACTTATATAATTTCCCGGGCCTGTGCGGTACGTCCTGTTCCATTTCCTTTATATCAATTAAAAAGTCCATCGAAAAAAACTTTTTCCTGAAATTACGCCTGTCCATCTTGAAATCCAGTATGGCTTCATAAAGGTTTTGGAGTTCCCTTAATGAAAACTTCTTAGGCAGCAGGTTAAACCCCAGGGGATGTTCCTGCACACGTTTTTGCAACTGCTTCAAGCAGGTATCAAAAATCTCCTGGTGATCAAAAGCCATATTGTTGATGCTCTTAACATCATGCCAATGCAACTCGTTGTCAAGAATATTAAGCTTATGGTGCTGCACATTGATCAGGGAATAGTATGCAATGGTAACAACCCTCCCGGCAGGGTGCCTTGAAACCTTTCCGAATGTATGCACCTGTTCCAGAAAAACATCGCTTAACCCTGTTCTTTGCTTTAAAATCCGGTAAGCTGCAGCATCCAGGTCTTCATTGGGGAAAACAAGATCCCCCAGTAAAGACCATTTACCCAGGTATTTTTTCAGATCACTCTTAATAAGCAGCACCTTTAATTTATTTTCATCAAAACCAAAAATCACACAGTCCACAGAGAGTGCAATTTTATTGGTACTCTCAACTTCTGATTGTATGGCCTGTAAAGTTCTAACGCCTGCCTGTTGCTTAAGCTGTTCTCCGGTTAACATTACTTTTAAATATATTATTGAACAGATAGGTTTAAAGGTATTTTAATTTTTTTGCCCGGCATTACGGTAATCTTAGCGCCCTGCGAAATGGTTTGATTGATGTTTAACAAGCACTCACTTGTAAGGCGTGGATTGATAAATATTTCTGAGCCTGCTGGTAAAACAGCCGGTGGTGCTGTGTTATAGGTCCAGTTAGCCGGGTCACCCCAGTTACCATCCCCGTTAAATACATACACTGTGGATGGATGATAAATGTAAACATGATATTCACCCGGTTGCAATGTAATGCTCTGGCTGGTGGAAGCAAGGTTCAAGTTACTATTGGTGGGACCGTTAATGCCTGAACCGGTTCCATTACTCTGGTAATTATACCAGTTTCCTGTTGTTTGAAACGTTACAGTTCTTGTTTGTGCTACCACATCAAGGTTGGCAACAATATTTAATTTAAGACCGCTGGTAGCATTATCAGTTATTTGATATTTTTTAAACAATCCATTGTTATCATAAAAATCATAACTGAAATTACTGCTGTTGAACAGGTCTGCATTTGAAATCCTCAGGCTGTTAAGTTTTGAATAGACATTATACAAATCCTTTCTGCGTTGTTCTGCAAATTTTTCCCATTGGGGTGGCTTATTGGATACATTGGAACCGCCAAAAAGAATCGGCACCTCGTAACCTCTTTCTCCAAACTGCCAGATCATTTTAGGGCCCGGCGTTGTAAGAAAAACAGCGGCGGCGGCGGCCTGCCTTTTTAAAGCAGTAGCAGTGTCTTTTACATTATAGCCACCTGAAGTATTGCCAAATGCAAGGTTTTTGTACATCGATCTTTCTTCATCATGACTCTCAATATAACCTACTGCTGCCGGAACACTGAAAGAGGTCTGACTGCTGTTGTACATTACTTTTGAAAAGTCTGAGTTGCTGGCAAAACCCAGCGTGGACTGATTGTAGGGATCATTACATTTTGCCCAGAGCAAAAACCCATGTCCAGCATAAAATTGTTCTTCCATGCGCTGCTGACCCAAAAACTCCAGTATCATATAAGTGCCTGGGTATTTCGGAACGATGTAGTCATAATACCTGTAAAGGTTGGAAACCCTGCTGCCATCAAAGTTTTCAACAGTTGTGGTATTGGTTGCGGTTTGTGTAAAACCTTTTGCAAGGTCAAAACGATAGCCATCAACTTTATATTCACTGATCCAGTAATCCATGGCTCTTTTTACCAGGTATTGAGTAGCAGCAGATGTATGATTAAGGTCATCAAAAACACTATATGGATGGGGGGCAGCTGTGTTAAGCCAGGGATTATTAGCAGCCGGCCTACTGTTGGCAGCATCCCAATACATCCTTCCCTGGGGAGCATAATAGGCATCCAGGTGGTTGTATACCACATCAAGAATCACAGCAATACCATTTTGATGGCAGAGATCAACAAATTCCTTGAACTTATTTTTGTGCCGTAAGCTTTGTCCAATGCACAGTAAAAAGTGGGATTATAGCCCCAGCTTTCGTTGCCGCTAAATTCGTTAACCGGCATCAGTTCAATTGCATTGATCCCTAAATTTTTAAGATAACTGATGGTGTCAATAAGCATCTGGTAATTCCTTGCAGCACCAAAATCCCTTACCAGCAATTCATAAATTACCAGGTTCTTTTTATCTGGTTTTGAAAAGTCAGTAACCTTCCAGTTGTATCCAGACTGGCAGGTTTGCAAGGTGCTTATATACGCATTAACGCCTGCAGAAACATTTGGATCTGAGGGGTAAGCTTTTAAGCCTGGGTAAGTTGCTGCAGGGATATATTGGTCATTCCACGGGTCTAATATTTTTTCTGAATACGGGTCTGCAACATAAATGGAGTTATCTACCAGGTACTGGAATGAATATTCATTGCCCGGAGTAAGCCCCCGTACTGTTAACCAGTAATAGTTACCGTCAGGAGTTTTATTCATCTGGTAATTGGATTTGGGCTGCCAGGTATCAGGCTGAAAGTCGCCCAGCAATACCACATTTTGTTTATTGGGTGCATACAATACCAGTGTAACAGAGTCGCAACCAGGCCAGTAATTAATACCTTCTTGTACACCTGCCGGTAAAGCAAGTATCGTATTAACTGGTGGAACATAAAATTGTACGGTATCATAATAAGTGTTGGCCCCAACTGTAAGTTCCGCAATAAAACGCTGGGTGCCTGCCTGTGTTACTGTAGCATTACCTGAAATGGTATTAGTACCCGTTAAAGGCCCTGTAATTTGTGTTCCATTAAAATACATTTTCAAATTTCCTGCACTTGTGGAAGCAACAGCGGTTACGGAAACAGACTGGTTAAGTGCTGTACTTACTGCCTCGTTTGAAATGTAAAATGAAGGAACAAGTGCTGGTTGGTTAAATATTATATTATTGCTGCCTGAAGGATAAATAGGAATATACATATCGCTATTGTCTGTATTCTTTTGGACTTTGGTACCAGCTGCATCTCTAAAAAGTAATGCAACTCTTAAAATAGTTTCTCCTGCAGGTACACCGCCTGCTGCTGAATTAAAGTATGCCCTTGGATTGGTAAGGGTAAATGACCACTTATTATTTCCCAAAGAAGTGGCAACCGGTGCTGTGGTACTTCCCCATGTGGTAGGTACATACCTCCAGTCGCTTGTAGTAGTGCTGAGATTGGTGATTACACCTAGATGCATATAAACAGCACCTGCATAATTTAAAAGCCCCTGGTTACCCTTGGTGGCATCCATGGTTACAACGATGGTGGAATTATCATTGGGAAACTGGGGAGTCCAGCTTAACAGTTGTGCAGTTGCGGTGGCAAACAGCATTATCATACCCACGGAGAGTAGAACTTTCTTCATTTGACAAGCGATTTAATGTGTAAATTAAACACATTATATTGGAATTGGCAAAATTTGTTCAAAAAATTACCTGGTAAAAACCTTTTTACCATTAACAAAAGTAGCATAGACCCTGGTATTTAGAATTTTTGCCATTTCACAAGCAAGGATATCTTCTTCTAATATAAAAAAATCGGCAGCTTTACCTGCCTCAAGACTTCCCTTTTCATTCTCCTCAAAAGCAGCTTTTGCAGCCCAAATGGTCATTCCACACAAAACCTCTTTTCTGCTCAGCCCATTCCGCATTTGAAAGCCACCTGCAGGAAAACCTTTGCCATCCATTCTTGCTACAGCAGCATAAAATGTTTTGAAGGGATTGATATCCTCAACCGGAAAGTCTGTACCCAGCGGCATCCATCCATTCTGCTCCAGTAATTGCTTATAAGCATAAGCGGTTTTTATTCTTACCGGACCAAGTCTGTCAGCAGCCCAGTACATATCACTGGTCGCATGCAATGGCTGTACACTCGGTATAATATTATACTGGCCAAAAAGCATAAAATCATTTTCATCGACCACCTGCGCATGCTCTACCCGCCATCTTTTATCATTCTTTCCTTTTAACACTTCTTTATATATATCAAGTATCACCCTGTTCCCACTATCACCAATAGCATGTGTACACAGTTGAAAATTTGTGTTGGCCAGTTGCTGTGCAATTTTCCTGAAATGTGCCGGGTTATTTAATAAAAATCCATTCCAGCCCGGTTTATCTAAGTAGGGCTGTAATAAACAGGCTCCCCTTGAACCCAATGCGCCATCAGCATATAATTTAAATCCGCCAATATGAAGGTGATCGGTTTTATAAACTCCTTTTTTAATCCAACGGTTATAATATTCAGCACTGTCACTTAACAACGCAAATATTTTCATTTTCAAATCACCTCTTTTTTGTGCTGCATCCACCAGTTCAACGGTGTGCTCATTGATGCCACAATCATGCACACCAGTAAGCCCATATTGAAAACAACTATCCTGTGCCTGCAAGAAAAATTGCTGTGCCAGTACATCCGGTAACAATGGAAT
This sequence comes from Chitinophagaceae bacterium, assembly GCA_016722465.1. Taxonomy (GTDB): domain Bacteria; phylum Bacteroidota; class Bacteroidia; order Chitinophagales; family Chitinophagaceae; genus Ferruginibacter. The sequence continues at coordinate 1,322,979 of JADKJC010000001.1, forward strand.
TTTATTTTCTACCACATCCATTGCATTGTCAAATAAAATACCCGTAAGCAACCCATCTTTTAATTCAACAAGACCGCCTACAATTTTAGAGGCTACAGTAATGCCCGCCATATCCAATGCTTTTTGATTGACTAATGCAGCATGACCATCTATCCGTTTTAAAAAAACTGGTTTGTCTGGAAACAAAGAATCAATTTTCTTCTTGTCTGGAAACTCTTTAATCAACCAGTCGTTCTGGTCCCAGCCCCTGGCATAGAGCCATTCAGTTTTAGCAGTGGCTGCGTATTTAATTAAGGCCTTTATCACCTTGTCAAAGGAAGCCGTTCCAGCCACATCGCATTTCCACATATCTGTTGCATAGCCGGTAAAGTGACAATGGGCATCGATAAAACCAGGGTAAATAAATTTTCGTGCAGCATCGATTATATCGCCGGACTGATATAGCCTGAGTATATCATCGTTGGCTCCGATTGCAATAATTTTTCCATTTTTAATAGCCATTGCCTGCTGTATGGAAAAGTTTTTATCAGCAGAATAAATAACAGCATTATGAACGATTAGACTAACCTGTTGCTTTGATTTACAGGAAGGAAGTGAAATCAGCAATAAGGAATGAGAAAAAAGAAATAAGAAAGTAAGTGGCCGCCTGTAAAAATTCATACCATTTTGTTTTTATAAAAATAGTGTAAATCTGATTTCATAATTTTTAACTTTGAGCCAACTCGGGATCAATATGTACAATCAGCAACAAACAAAAGAACTTCAGGAAAACACTACAGAGTGGTTATCCTCTTTGAATACAACCAACATTCATGAAATAGCAGCACATAACATAGAAGGCTTAAGAAATGTATTACGGTTTCATGAGTACCGTTATTATGTACAGAACGATCCATTGATGAGTGATTTTGAATATGATTCATTATACAAACTGCTGGAAAAAACTGAAAAGGAAAATCCATCATTAATAACAGCAGCTTCTCCCACCCAACGGGTAGGCAGTGGCCTGGTAAAAGATTTTCCGAAAGTAGAGCACCTGGTGCCCATGCTTTCGCTTGAGAACAGTTACAATTCAGATGACCTTATTGACTGGGACAGGAAGGCAAGGGAACTTTCGACACTGGATGTGGTAGAATATTGTGTAGAACCAAAGTTTGACGGGGCAAGCATCTCTCTTATTTACGACAACAACCTCCTTACAAGAGCTGCAACGAGGGGGGATGGCGTAACCGGCGATGAAATTACAACCAACACAAAAAAAATAAAATCGGTTCCATTGTCTGCAACATTCAGCAGTTATGGAATTGAACAAATTGAAATTCGTGGTGAAGTACTCATCAACAAAAATAATTTTAAGGCATATAACCAGAAGCTGATGGAAGAGGGCGTGCCTCCATTGGCCAATCCAAGAAATGCAGCAGCAGGAAGCTTACGCATAAAAGATACTGCCGAAGTGGGAAGAAGAAACTTAGAAGCTTTTCTTTACCATGTGAGTTATATCATTAATGGTAACCAACAAGCAACAACCAATGCCCAACCTTCTACACACAGCGGAATGCTGGAAATGCTTTGGAATCTTGGTTTTAGAAGTCCAAAACAAGAAATGAAGGTTGTACAGGGTATTGATGAAGTGATAAAATACGTCAATGAATTTGAAACAAAAAGAGATGACCTCCCTTATGAAATAGATGGTATGGTAATTAAAGTAAACAATCTGCACCTGCAGGAACAGCTGGGCATGACAAGCCACCACCCACGCTGGGCCATTGCCTATAAATTCAAAGCAAGGCAGGCTACCAGCAAGCTAACGGGGGTAGAATTCCAGGTGGGAAGAACCGGCGCTGTAACACCGGTGGCAAAAATAGAACCGGTGCAGGTGGGCGGCGTAACCGTGTCGAGCATTTCAATACACAACGAAGAATACATTAAGGAAAAAAACCTCCTGCTTGGCGATACCATTTTGATTGAACGCAGTGGTGATGTGATACCACAGATAGTGAAATCATTTCCCGAATTGAGGAAGGGAAATGAAACTGCTATCCAGTTCCCGGGTGAGTGCCCGGTTTGTCATCATCAATTGTTTAAACCAACCGAAGAAGCGGTCTGGCGCTGCATCAACATTAATTGTGAAGCACAAGTGGTTGAAAGGATTATCCATTTTGTTAGTAAGGATGCAATGGACATCAAAAGCTTTGGTGATGCCAATGTAAGAAAGTTTTATACAGAAGGGCTGTTGAAAGATATTCCCGGCATTTACCAGATCAATTTTGATACTATTGGTAAAATGGAAGGATTTGGTAAAAAATCGGTTGATAATCTTAAAGCTGCCATTGAGGCTTCTAAAACCCAGCCTTTACACAGGCTCATTTACGGATTGGGTATCCGTTATGTAGGAGAAACCACCGCCAAAACGTTGGCAAACGCAGTTGAACATGTTCATGATTTTAAAAATTACTCCGAAGAACAACTGCAACAGATGGAGGATGTGGGTATAAAAGTTGCCAGCAGTATTTATCGTTTTTTTCACGACAAAGATAATTTACAGATGCTTGAAAAGCTGGAAGCAATGGGTGTTTCGCTAATCAATCAAAAGAAACAGGTTGCAGGGAATGACCAGCTTGCAGGGCAAACATTTTTATTTACCGGCACCTTAACACAGCTTAAAAGAAGTGATGCTGAAGAAATGGTAGAGCATAATGGGGGCAAAATTTTGAGTGGGATAAGCAGTAAACTGAACTACCTGGTGGTAGGGGAAGATGCTGGCAGCAAACTGGAGAAAGCAAAAAAAATAACCTCTATCAAAATCATTAATGAAGAAGATTTTATAAAAATGTTGCCGGTTTAGGAAAAATAATTTTTATATTTATATCCCCAGCCATTGAAAACATTTAAACAATGCCTTATTAACCACATCCCGGAATTAAAATCATGTTGTATGATTAACAAAATTGCAGGCGAAGTATGGAAGCCATTAAAGATTAGCGGTCACAAAAGTGTACGAAGAAGATATGCGATCTCATCGCATGGAAGAGCCGCCAGTTTTACGGAAGACATCAGTAAAGATGGTAAAGTTTTAAAAGGTTCATTGACCTCTGGTTACAGAACCCTGAACCTTCACCTGGAAGGCGGTAATGGCACTATTTACCTGCACAGGGAAATTGCAAAACTGTTTTGCAAAAAACCATCGCCCAAGTATAAATATGTAATTCACATCAACCATAAAAAAGAAGATAATAAACAATCCAATTTAAAATGGGCTACCCTGCAGGAGATGAGTGACCATCAACAAAAAAGCCCACAAAAAATTGCTTACAAAAAAGAGCAGGCCAACAAAACAGTTGGGTTGAAACTGAATGCTACAAAAGTTAGAAGCATCAAAGAAGCCATCAACAACCCAAAGAGAAGATTGACCTATAAACAAATGGCAGCTAAGTATAATGTTAGTGAAATGACCTTATACAGGATCAAGAGTGGTGAAAACTGGAGCCATATCAAATAAGAAAGATCAAATCAGAAATATGAAAGTAAGGAACTGTTTAAAGCAGTTCCTTTTTTATTAAATTGCTCTCCAAAAAACAACAGATTATGCTGCAAGCGTCCACGATAAAATTTATAAAAGAACTTAAAAAAAATAATAACAAGCCTTGGTTTGATGCCAACAGGAAATTATATGAAAATGCAAAGGCTGATTTTGCTTCACTGGTAGATGCGATCATTACTGCTACCTCAAAATTCGACAATGCCATCTCCAACCTGAAAGCAAAGGATTGTATGTTCAGGATCAACCGGGATGTCCGTTTCAGTAAAGATAAAAGTCCATACAAATCCAATATGGGTGCCTACATGAATCCGGGAGGGAAAAAAGTAAACACGCCGGGTTATTACTTCCAGTGCGAACCGGGACAGAGTTTTGCAGCAGGCGGTTTGTATGTACCCGAGCCGGAGGCACTTGCCAAAGTAAGACAGGAGATTGACTATAATTTCGATGAATGGAAAGCAATTATCAGCAATAAAAATTTTAAAAAATATTTTGCCAAAGTAGACGGGATAGAAGTACTAAGCAGGCCGCCAAAAGGATACGAAGCTAATAATCCTGCTATAGAATTTTTAAAAATGAAAAGTTTTATTGTAAGCAGGCAAATCAGTGATGCTGAACTGCTTGATAAAAAACTGGTAAAAGAAATTGCAAGAACATTTGAGACAATGAAACCAATGACAGATTTCTTAAATCACGCCATACAATAAGCCAAGTCAAAACTTGGGGCAATCCAATCTATCCTTACCACCAAATCTGTACACCAGTCCAACGGTATGAGTATGATAATAGTCTTTTTGCGTTGGGTTGGCAACATAGCTAAAACCATCTAAATAATCTGTAAACGTGTAGCGGAAAATGGTTTCAAGATTAAGGGACCACCTGGGGCTTAAATAGAAAGACAAGCCTGCACCAACCGGCAATACCAGCAAAGACCGGGGAAGGCCTTTTGCGGTATCCTGCTTTAAACCTACTTGTTGCTTGGAGTTAAAGGAGAAAACTGTGGTATCCATTTTATTGTAATCCCTGCTGATATTTACAAAACTTACACCCGCCCCTCCAAATAAATAAGGCGTTATCCTCAACCCAAGTTCGTTGCTGTTGTTACCAAAGGGATTCCATAGCAACTGGACTGAAAACTCAGTAACAGGAGAGGAGAAATTAAGGTTGCGGTATTGCCTCCATACAGGGCTATTGTATTTTGCATCATCACCCCTGAGTTTTCCTACAACTGCATTGGCCCTGACAGCGAAATAAGGGTTTAAAATTTTTGCAGCAGAAATGCCAACCGTAAAGGAGGGTGTTTTGTACGACCCCAAAGTTGAGGGCGCAAGGTCTCCCTGGTAGATCATAGCTCCTCCATTGATGCCAACCATCCACTTGTACGACCGCTGCTGTGCCTGCACAAACAGTACACTTATTGAAAATAGAATGGAAATAACTCCTGCTTTTGATGAACTGCACATAATAACTGTTTTAATTGATTAAAAACACTTATGCAGCCAGGCCTGGTAAACCAAAAAATTAAACAGAAGTAAATGTCATTACAATAGAAGAAGTAATTATTATGTGTTGATGAATGATGTGGGCAAGATAAAATTATTTGAGTTAAATATTCTTAAGGAAAAGATAAAAGGCGGTATGCCTATAGCAACAGCATTTATCCGCTTCTTTAGTCATGCGCTGAAACGTGTTACCGAAGTTTAGAAGAAGACTTATTTATATTAACCATTTAAATAAGAAACACGGTTAAATTTATTCCTCTTCATATTCACCACTCAAACGGCCAATTGTGCAGATAAAAAATGGCCAGAGATAAAAATCTCCGGCCTTGCTTACCTCTGAAACCACAAGAAAAAAAGTTGGGATATATAAATACCAATAAGAAAATCGTTAAAATAAATACGACAGATTATTCAAAAGAGAATTGGATGATTGTTGTGGGGGTTTTCAATAATAAAGGAAAATAGCAAGAGTAACCTTGGCAGACCATAAAAGTAAAATATTATTTTGATAAATATTATTTTTCGTCAACTATTTTTTTACTCCACTTAGTTCACGGTTTGCCAGGTTGTATATCTTTTCCTTTTTCTGGTTATACCACCAATGGGGTACTGTTTTCTTCATAATGGTATCAATACTACGCATACCAAATAGATTCCAAACGCCCTGTATCTTACCACCAAGGCTGCTTTGCATCGCCCTCAGGCTCATGGCAAAGCCGCTCTCAATATATTCCATATGGTGCCAATAGCCGGCGGGCATAAATAGGGTATCTCCATGATCCAGTATTACTTCGTATCCTTTTGCCAGCTTTGCCGCCGGGAAGTTTTTATAGTCGAACTGCTCCCTGTAATTCGCAAAGTTGGCCAGGCTCAGTACCTCCCAGGGTTTGCGGTAAAGTTTATATTGCTCCTCGTAAGGAAAAAGCAGCACTTTCTTTTTACCCATAAACTGGGTGTGAAGAATATGGCTCATATCAATATCAAAGTGCATATGGGTTATGGAACCTTCCCCACCCACAAACAACATGGGGAATTTTTTTACAAATCCTTTCATCAATTCTTCCGGCCAGGAAAAATCATTTACAAGTTGCGGTGCATGCTGAAAAATATTAAAGAGGAATATTCTTAACTCCAGCGGGCCTTCTTTTACCTGCTGCAGGTATTCTCCAAACTTCATATAAGCATCTGCTGTGTTAATGGGAGTATAGGCGTCACTTTTAATATTATTGTATACGCTTACTTCCTTTTGTCCCACAACATCAATAAAATAATCCCAGTCCCACTTCTTGTAACAGGGCCATTGCTTTGCAAGTCCACTAATGATCAGCGGCTTCTTTAATTCGTAATATTTTTCTTTAAACTGTTGCGGTGAAATACTTTCAACCCGATCGATTGCCTGTAATTGCATATACTTTATTAAAGTGGTAAAACTACAAATTATACCGTATTGGCTTTCTTAAAAATCCTATAAAATAAGCACCCTTCACCCACTAGAAAAAACTAATAAGTGTTAGTTTTGTAAAAAGAACAACACCAGGATGGCAAAAATTCTAACCGGGAAAAACACCAGTAAAAAAGAGGTGATTCTGCAAAAAGCAGCATCACTTTTCAAATCAAAAAGTTATTCAGCCGCTTCCATGAGGGAGTTGGCTGATATTGTTGGTGTAGAAGCTTCCAGCCTGTATAACCATATCGGCTCAAAAAGCGAATTGCTGCAGGACATTTGTTTTAAAACCGGTTACCAGTTTTTGGAACAGATTGAAAAAATAAAGAATAGCAGCAACAGCAACGTTGAAAAAATAGAAACTGTGATCCGTTTTCACATTAAAACCATGGCAGAAAACTTTGATGAAGTGTATGTAGCCAACCACGAATGGAAGCATCTGGAAGAACCCTATTTGACCGACTTCCTGAACATCCGCCGTAATTATGAAAAAAGCCTGATGAGTTTTATTGAAACAGGTATTGAGGAAAAAGAGATCCGATTAGTAAATTCCTATGTGGCAATGCTTACCATTTTATCCGCCGTACGTGGATTGGAGTTTTGGCAACGCAGCAAAAAAAATGTTCCGCTGCAGGTGCTGGAGAATGACATGGTGAACCAACTTTTAAATGGCATAACAAAATAATTTTATGGCAATTCATTTCCATCCCCTTGCAGTTAAAGCAATCAGGAAACAAACAGAAGATTGTGTAGCAGTTACTTTTAATATTCCTGATGCATTAAAGCAGGATTTTGTTTTTGTACAGGGACAGAATGTTACACTTAAAACTATTATCAACGGCGAAGAAGTAAGACGATCCTATTCAATCTGCAGTGCTCCTTTTGAAAATGAATTGACCGTAGCTGTAAAAAAAGTAGCAGATGGTAAATTTAGTACGTATGCCAATGAACAACTACAGCAGGGAGATATCATTGAAGTGTTGCCACCAACAGGAAAATTCAATACTGAATTGAACTGCTCCAATCAAAAAAATTACCTGGCCTTTGCAGCAGGCAGTGGCATCACTCCCATTATTTCAATTATTAAAACCACCTTGCAACAGGAGCCACAAAGCAATTTTACACTTGTATTTACCAATAGAAATAAAGCCTCCATTATTTTTTTTGAAGAACTGGAAGGATTGAAGAATAAGTATTTGCAACGTTTTAACCTGATCAACCTGCTAACCCGTGAACAAACAGATGCTGATATATTTTTTGGCAGGATCAACAATGAAAAACTCGGCCAGCTAAACAAACTAATCAACTACAGTGAGCAGGATGAATTTTTTATTTGCGGGCCCGAAACAATGATCTTTTGCGTAAAAGATTTTTTAGCCACCAGGGGAATTGACAACAGGAAAATTCATTTTGAATTATTTACCACCCCGGGAAATGACAGGGTTAATAAGAATTCTGAAAACAAAACAACAGCCGAAAACACAACCAGCATTGTACAGATAACGGTGGATGGCAGAAGGATGGAATTCCCAATGAAAAGTGAAGGCAACAGCATTTTGGAAGAGGCTTTGAAACTTGGGGCTGACCTGCCCTTTGCCTGCAAGGGTGGTGTATGCTGCACCTGCAAAGCAAAACTGCTGGAAGGCAACGTTGCAATGGATGTGAACTGGGGACTGGAGCAGGAAGAAATTGAACGTGGATTTATTTTAACCTGTCAATCGCACCCGGTTACTGAGAAAGTGGTGATTGATTTTGATGAAAGATAATTGCCGTTAACTACAGCTTTTCAATTTCCTGCACTTCAAATATTTTTTGCCGGTTAACCCTGCAATGCTCAATACTGTATTTTGCATGCTGAATCACAAATTCAAATGCATCAGTATTAATCGTTCTTTTGCTGATTGGCAAACATTTTCCGGCAAGCAGTTCTCCGTCAGTGTTTTTAAAATTCCAGCAATAGTATATTGAAGCTTCCCAATCTTCAAAACAAATATTTGTTTTAACCAATTCTAAAGTTGGAATGTACTGTGCCTTAACAACTATTTTCCCAATGATCACTTGCGTATTTATTGATGCCGCTGTTTCTCTATTCTCCAGCTATCAATTTCTTATTCGTCCTGTAACAGGTCCCTTTAAAAACTGCCACCACATGTTCGTGCTGATTGGTAATAGCAATATGATACAGCCCTGTTGATTTGCCATTGTGCAGCTCTTTGGCTTCAGCAACCAGCACATCTCCCACATGCACCGGTTTTAAAAAATTGATGGAAGTATCCAGCGCAACAGATAATACATTCCGGTTATTGCAGGCAAAGGCAAAAGCACTGTCTGCCATAGAAAAAGCAATACCACCGTGTACTATACCAAACCCATTGATCATTTCCGGCCTTACCCTCATGGTTATTTTGCTGTAGCCCTCTTTTATTTCCAGCACTTCAATGCCCAGCCACTGGCTGAAAAGATCGTGCTGCATCATGTGATTGACTACCTGTTGTGGAGTTGACATAAATTAATTTTATGGATGATGATTGTACTATTAAAGGTTCAAAAAATATCCGGATCCATCAACTTTATATTGTTTGAATGGTTTGTATATATCAAAACAAAGAATCACTTTTAATCCCGGGAAGTGAAGGAATAAAACTCCTCATAAGACATGATAAAAAAACTCCTGTTAAGCATAGTTGCAACTGCTGCCGTATTATCCGTTTTTTCTCAACAGCTTGATCTGAAAAAACCGGCAGACCTACTGACCGCGTTTGTAAAGATCAGGGGGTCACTCGATACCACACAGGAAACAGTGGTGTACAATGAAGGGACTATTTATGCGGTCATTCCGGAACAACCCATTATAGCCATCTTCAAATTCCAGCTATATAATATTGGAAGGTTTCAAAAAACAGATGCTGGCTATAATTTGTTGACGAGAGAAATGCTGCTGTATGAAGATATCAAAACAGGAACCATCTTAAGCACCTGGTACAATCCTTACATTAAAGACAGTGTGGAAGTGCTGCACGTATGGAATGACCCTGTGAACAGCATTAACAAAGCCGATTCATTCAAACTGCCTTTTGTGAAACTGGCTAACGGGCATCTTTGTTTTTATGCAGATATCCCGTTGTTCTATCCGTCTCCATTAAAAAAATTGGCCTGGCCACAAAACAGCCGTAGCGATATGTACCAGGCAGCTGAATTATTCCAGTTTTTTGTAGCTGAAAAAGACATTCAAAATAAAAAATTAAAGAGTATTCCGTTTGATCTTTCCTGGAGCCGCTTTAGTGATTTTTTGCCGTGGATGAAAATGGGTGATCAACCCGGATATCTATTGTACAGCAGCCGTGGAAGCAAACTCAGTAATGGATGGGGCGGCCTGCCACAAAACATAAAAGACTTTGTACTGGCCACTGCTCCTGAGTACCGTCATGCACCGGCAATATATTCAGCCCCTAATATGACCAGCTGGAAATATTTTAAAAAGCTGATGGAAGAGAGAAAAGATGCAACAGCAACACCACATCAATAAACCGGTTGATAAATCATTTTTCATTTCCGCTACTTAATCCTCCAACAGAAATAAGTATTTGTAAATTTGTGCATGATCAAAAGAACCTGAATGCTACAGTTATATTCCACATCATTGGCTTTTCGGATATTATTCGTAAATACGGTGACACACTAACGCAACAACATAGCATTACCACGCAGCAATGGTGGATATTATTATTGCTGGCAACAGACCCCAATTTTATTTACCTGCAGCAGCATCGGCACAAAGAACCGATGCTGGCGATGGAACTGGCAGATGCATTGAATGTAAGCCGTGCAAATATTACCAATCTGCTGAATGTACTGATCATAAAAAAATTAATTATACAGGTAGCTGATAAGGAAGACAGGAGAAGAAAGCGGCTGATACTGACAACGATTGGTGAAAAATTATTGACAACCCTTGAAAAGCCACGATTTGAAAGTAACCAGCGGTTGCTTAAAAATTTCACTAAAGAAGAAAAAGAAAATGTGGTGCATTTTATAAAAGGTTCCCTGGCGATGCTGGGCAGAAACAATTAGCATTGAAATTATGCTTCCCAAAAAAACCGAACTGCACTTTTATTCAAATACTATAAAAGGTCGGCAAATGCCCCTAACTGTTAAACTCTTTTAATATCTGCCCCCAACGCCTGCAACCTGGTATCTATATTCTGGTATCCCCGGTCAATCTGTTCAATATTCTGAATCGTACTTTTCCCTTCGGCACTCAATGCTGCAATCAGCAACGCCACACCGGCACGTATATCCGGGCTGCTCATAGTAATACCCCTTAACTTTTGTTCTCTTTCCAAGCCAATTACCACGGCACGGTGAGGATCACACAAAATGATCTGGGCACCCATGTCGATCAGTTTATCTACAAAGAACAAACGGCTTTCAAACATTTTCTGGTGAATGAGCACACTGCCCTTTGCCTGTATGGCAGTAACTAAAATAATGCTGAGCAGATCTGGTGTTAACCCCGGCCATGGGTGATCATAAATAGTGAGCACTCCACCGTCCATGTAGCGGTTGATCTCATACAATTCCTGTGAAGGCACATGAATATCATCTCCCTCTAAATTCATCTGTATGCCCAGTTGCTGAAATCTTTCAGGAATTACACCCAGGCTCTCAACGCCGGCATGTTTAATGATGATATCACTCTGCGTCATTGCCGCCAAGCCAATAAAACTGCCCACTTCAATCATGTCGGGCAACATGCGGTGCTCGGTGCCACTCAACTGGTAAACCCCTTCAATGGTAAGCATGTTGCTGCCGATGCCGCTGATCTTTGCACCCATGCGGTTGAGCATTTTACACAACTGCTGCAGGTAAGGTTCACAGGCCGCATTGTAAATGGTGGTGATGCCTTCCGCCATCACTGCTGCCATTACAATATTGGCTGTTCCGGTAACGCTCGGTTCGTCCAGCAACATGTAAGCGCCTTTAAGGTTGGGTGCAGTCAAATAAAAATATCCATCGCTGTTGTATTCAAAAGAAGCACCCAGTTTTTCAAAGCCGATGATATGCGTATCCAGCCTGCGGCGGCCAATTTTATCGCCCCCTGGTTTGGGTATGTAAGCTTTTTTAAACCTTGCCAGCATCGGCCCGGCCAACATTACTGAGCCACGCAGTTTGCCACTTTTTTTATGATAGGCATCGCTGTTGAGGTAATCTACATCCACATCATCTGCCTGTAAGATACAGGTATCACGGCTCACCCTGTCGATTTTTACTCTCATTTCTCCTAATAATTCAATCAGCAGGTTTACATCAATGATGTCGGGTATATTAGTGATGGTAACGGGGTCTGGTGTAAGCAATACTGCAGAGATGATCTGCAATGCTTCATTCTTTGCACCTTGTGGTGTGATAGTGCCGGAAAGTTTTTTACCGCCTCTTACTTCAAATGAACTCATGGATGATGTTGTAGTGATAAATGTGTAATAGAATTGAACAGCGCCTAAAAATAAATAAAGCTGCTGACAACAACCAATTATTAATACAAAGGATATTGAAATAAAAAACCCGGCACTGAAGCCGGGCAATTCATTATAAGCAATCTTTTATTAATAACGCTTTTTAAAATTACGGTTATTGCCACCGCCACTGCCACCACGATTGTCTCTCCCACCACCACGATTGTCTCTTCCACCATTACCACCACGATTATCACGGCCACCGCTGCCGCTGCTGCGTTGCTGTCCGTAGTTTTTACGGTAACCACCACTGCCGGCAGTACGGTAATCATCCCTGTCAACATTATCAGCCCGGTGCTTCACAAACGGACGGTTGTTGAACTCCAATTGTCCATCGGTAATACTGCTCAGTTCTGTTTGTATATTATCATCGTGTACCAGCTCTTTGTGCCAGTTGCTGTAAGTAAGTTTCATGTAATAAGCAATGGCATTGGCAAATCCCTGTTTCTTTTCAGGATTTTCTTCCTTCAATGCTTTATCAATGATGAGCTCAATATTTTTACCAAGATGGTTGAACTTTGGATATCTTTTTGGATAACCCAAAGGCTCCGGCTTTGCTTTCAGTGTTTCTCTTGTAGGCACCGGGTACGGACTTTCTACATCCAGTTTAAAATCGCTGATCAAAAACAAATGATCCCATAGTTTATGACGGAAGTCTTCCACATTTTTCAGGTGTGGATTTAAAAAACCCATTAGTTCTATCAATGCCATGGCATTGCGTTGGCGCTTGTCTTTGTCTTCAATCGACAACAGGTATTCCACCATTTTCTGAATATGTCTGCCATATTCTCTCATGATAAGGTAGCTCCGTGTAGTATTGTATTCCATTGTATTATCTATCATCGTAGCAAATATACTGAAAGGTTTTTAAATGGTTTAGAGGGTTGGGGAAGTTTAGATTGCGTTTATTAAAGAATTGCTGATAAACAGGCTGGCGAGCGCTTGAACTGATTTTTTTCCGCAAACCAAGGATGCCTAACGGTATACCGATGAAAGGCTCCGTTAGCCAACGGACGATGATGCCATGATAACTGCTGCCGGTATCAGAGAAAAAATTTCCTGCTTACAAAAAAGGCGGCAATGGCGCCAATACTGTCGGCGGCAAAGTCCATCAGATCGAACTGGCGGCCGGTTATAAAATACTTTTGAATCAATTCCGTAGTGATGCCCCAAACTACAGTAGCTATGGTGAGTTTGAGAAAGAGATGAATCTTTTGCTGACGGAGCATGCTACTTTTTTTAAAGGGCATACTGAACCAAAACACAATGCCTCCAAAAAGTGCTGCATGCACCAGTTTATCAAAGTCGGGCATTGTTATCCAGGGGGTTTCAGGAACATCTTCCCCGGGCAGGCATATCAATACCAGCACCAATAAAAACCAGGCAATGCCAGGTAAGAATTTTGTTAAGCGAATGGAGTTATTTTGAATGTCCATTAATCTCAGGAAACTAATGCAGTATAGGCGTCAGCAGTCATCAATGCTTCTACATCTGCAGTGTTGTCAACCGTCATTTTTACCATCCAGCCTTCACCATAAGGATCGCTGTTTACCAGTTCTGGCTGCGATTCCAATGCAGGGTTTACTTCTGTAATGGTACCCGGTACCGGTATAAAAAGGTCACTGACTGTTTTTACGGCTTCCACGGTACCAAACACCTCTTCTGCACCCAGTGCTTTACCTTTTGAGCTGATGTCAACATATACAATATCGCCCAATTCACCCTGGGCAAAATCGGTGATACCGATCGTAGCAACATTACCCTCTAAAGAGATCCACTCGTGATCTTTTGTATAGCGGAGATTGGCAGGAGCGTTCATAATAATATATTTGAAATAATTGTGAAGATTTTAAAACCGCTGCAATTTAAACAACTGTGGTGTTTTAAGTGAATAATATTTTCTACCGGTATTACTGCAATACTTCCATCCTCATCCTGATGTCTGTATTGGGGCGGTTGCTGCTGTTACCAGGAGCTGCTGCAATTTTATCTATCACATCCATACCGCTTTCCACTTCACCGAATACCGTATAGTTCATATCCAGAAAAGGTGTACCGCCATTCATTTTATAGGTCATGCGCTGAGCGGAGGTATAGTGTAACCTGTTTGCCGTTTGGATGTTATCTAGCTCCCCATCGCTGCTTTTTCTTCCCTGTACAATATAAAACTGGCAACCGCTGCTGGCTTTCTCCGGATTGTTGGTTCTTGCTGCACACAATGCTCCTTTTTTGTGGTACAAGGCAGAATCAAATTCAGCCGGAACGGTGTAACCAACATCTCCAGCCCCTAAAAACTCCCCCGGTGCTGCATGCTTGCTGTTGGGGTCGCCTCCCTGTATCATAAAATCTTTTATTACCCTGTGAAAAAGTAAACTGTCGTAAAAATGATCATTCACCAGTTTGATGAAGTTGTCACGGTGTTTCGGCGTTTTATTGTACAATTTCACCACAATGTCACCCATGTCGGTACTAATCTTTACCCTGGTAAACTGTTCCTTTATTGCAGGTGCAGCCACAACAGCAGGCTTTGGCGCTGCTTTTTTTGTTTTAACGACTGTTCTTTTAGTGGTTGTTTTTTTCTTTACCTGTGCCTGTAAGGGAGTAATAAAAAAGAAAGCTGTAATTAATAAACCAATTGTAATAATCCTGTTCATACTTAAAATATACTTTGATGTTTAACTGAATGATATAAGACTTATGAAAACTGATCGAAGTATAATAATACATGATCTTTTAAAAAATTCTCCTGCTCAATTAATTCAAATTCCGGCAGCGGCTTTAGCTGGCTAAAATGCGGCCACCCTTCTTCATCGTACCCATCCAGTTTGTAATAGCCGCTTTGTGCAAGCAGTGTACAAACAGCAATGTGCATCAGGTCCTGTTTTTGTTCCTTGGTATATTCCTGCTTGCCGGTACCCAGCTCCTGCACTCCAATTAAAAACAGGATGCCGTCCATTTCGGGCTTGATACCATATTGCTCTTTCAGCATAATCCGAAGCTTTAGCCACCGTACCTGCAGATCGTCCTTTGCATGTTGCATGCTGCAAATATAAACCCCTATCCCCTAAAGGGGAATTTTTATACAGGGCAAGTTCAAAAAAATCAAAACAGTACCTTTGGCGAAATTTTTTCAGAATTATGTTACAGATAAATGTATTGAGGCAAAACAAGGAGTTCGTAAAAGAAAGATTAGC
This sequence comes from Chitinophagaceae bacterium, assembly GCA_016722465.1. GTDB lineage: Bacteria > Bacteroidota > Bacteroidia > Chitinophagales > Chitinophagaceae > Ferruginibacter. The sequence goes on from JADKJC010000001.1 coordinate 1,338,170, forward strand.
GGCTAAATACTTTTCAGATATTTCTCTGGTGGATACAATTCTTTCATCAGATGAGCAGGTACGTAAATTAAAAGTAGAAAGCGAAGCCATCCAGGCCACAATAAATGCAACCAGCAAAGACATCGGCATGCTGATGGGCAAGGGTGAAAAAGAAAAAGCGGAAGAAAAAAGGAATGAAGTAACCTCCCTTAAAACGACTGCACAACAATTAACCGATCAATTAAGCATCGCCGAAAAACAACTACAGGACGACCTTGTAAAACTGCCTAACCTGCCGCATAGCTCTGTACCCAAGGGCAGAACCCCGGAAGAAAATGAAGTAGTGAGAGAAGCCGGTGTAAAACCAACACTGCCTGCTGATGCAGCCCCACACTGGGAACTGATAAAAAAATATGACCTGGTAGATTTTGAAACTGGCGCAAAGATTACCGGCAGTGGCTTTCCGTTATACAAAGGCAAGGGTGCCAAACTGCAAAGAGCCTTGATCCAATATTTTTTAGATTACAATACCGCTGCTGGCTATACAGAATATTTACCCCCGCTGATGGTGAACGAAGCCAGTGCTTTTGCTACCGGCCAGTTACCCGATAAAGAAGGGCAGATGTACCATGCCACGGCGGATAATTTTTATTTGATACCCACAGCTGAAGTACCGGTTACCAATATTTACAGGGATGAGATTGTAAAAGAAAGCGCCCTACCGATTAAGATGACCGCTTACACTCCCTGCTTCCGCAGGGAAGCCGGGAGCTTTGGCAGCGATGTACGTGGACTGAACAGGGTACACCAGTTTGACAAAGTTGAGATTATACAGATAGTGCAGCCGGAAAAAAGTTACGACACCCTGGAACAGATGGTGCAGCATGTAGAAAAGTTATTACAAAGCCTGCAACTGCCTTACCGAATTTTGCGGCTATGCGGTGGCGATATGAGCTTTGCCAGTGCCCTCACTTTCGATTTTGAAGTATACAGCGCCGCCCAGCAAAAATGGCTGGAAGTAAGTTCTGTAAGCAATTTTGAAAATTTTCAGAGCAACAGGATGAAAACAAGGTTTAAAGAAAACAATGGTAAAACACAATTGGTGCATACACTTAATGGCTCTTCCCTGGCTTTGCCGAGGATCGTGGCGGCATTACTTGAGAATAATCAAACTGAGAATGGAATAAATTTGCCAGAGGTACTGCATGATTATTTCGGAAGCGGTACTATTTAATGTGGGCAACGATTGGGAAGCACTGACCAGACATCATCAACTATAAACATGGCGGAACAATCATTTTCCTTTGAAACCCAAACCTGGCGGCGGCTGAAGCAAAACAAGAGTGCCATGGCTGGATTGGTGGTGATACTTCTGTCTCTTTTTATTGCTGTATTTGGCTATCTCATTGCGCCGGATAATTCCCCCAATGCCGACCTGCAAACAGTGGAGATACAGGCAAAGCATCCCGGCTATTCACAACAGTTCCTGAAGATTCCTGATGCAACACATAGCTTTAAGAGTAATTGGGTAGTAACGATGATACGTGGAAAACAAGATCATTTCCGTTACCTGCCCATCAGCGGCTATCGTATACACCAGGATAGTCTTATCATTCATAAATACATTGACCAGGATACTTCAGCCATTCAGTATTATTCTATCAACCAGCTTACCAACAACCATTCAGAAAATATTGCACAAAACATCATTTTCAAAAAATACTGGCTGGGTACTGATAAATTTGGCAGGGATATTTTAAGCAGGCTTATCATCGGTACCAGGGTAAGTCTTGCGGTGGGATTAATTGCGGTAATCATTTCATTGGCCATCGGAATTATTTCAGGTGCACTGGCAGGCTATTATCGTGGGAAGACTGATGCCATAATCATGTGGCTCCTGAATGTGACCTGGAGTATCCCCACCTTATTGCTGGTGTTTGCCATTACACTGGCATTGGGCAAGGGCTTTTGGCAGATATTCATTGCTGTTGGGCTAACCCTTTGGGTGAGTGTGGCCCGTTTGGTACGTGGACAGGTATTGGCAATTAAAGAACTGGAATACGTGCAGGCTGCCAGGGCGCTCGGTTTCAGCAATGTAAGAATTATTGTAAAACATATCCTGCCAAATATACTCGGGCCTGTAATGGTAATTGCTGCCAGCAATTTTGCCACTGCCATCATTATAGAAGCTGGTCTTAGTTTTCTTGGCATTGGCGTACAACCTCCACAACCAAGCTGGGGATTAATGATCAAAGAGAATTATAATTTCATCATTACTCACAATCCCATGCTGGCATTGGTACCTGGCTTTGCCATTATGCTACTGGTACTTGCGTTTAATTTACTGGGCAATGGTTTGAGAGATGCGGTAGATGTGAGAACCTGACTACTCGGCAGGTGCAACCCTTACATTCCTGCTGAAACCTTCTTCTAAAGAAATAAAAGTTTCAGTTCTTTCAATGCCTTTTATCTTTTGCAATTCATCATGGAGTACAAAGCGGAGTTGGGTAATGTCTTTACAGACTATTTCAATAAACATACTGTAGTTGCCAGTGATATAATTCAGTCGCACAATTTCAGGGATATTCTCAAGGTCTTTTGCCACGGTATCGTATAAAGAACTTTTCTCTAAATAAATACCCACAAAAGCGGTGATGTCATAACCCAGTTGTTTCAGGTCAACATTCAGGCGGGTGCCTTTTACAATATTTAGTTCCTGCAGTTTCTTAATACGCACATGTATGGTACCCCCACTTACAAATAATTTCTTGCCCAGTTCTGCATAAGAAATCTCTGCTGTTTCCATCATCTCATGAATAATTTGCAGGTCAAGTTTATCTAAGTTGTGTTTAGCAGCCATACATCCGTATTTTTTAAAGTATTTTCAAATATAGATACTATTGGTTAGAAATTTTTGATCAACTACGAAAATTATTACCTTCTTTTTCACAATACCACCAGTTTATTGGCTTGGCCAGCATTTAGAAATGTATGTTGCTGCGACAAATACCTATGCTACTGGGTTGTGTGAGGTTCCAATACAGCTGTAAACTTTACCACTAGTAAATAAAATAACTCAGCGTTAACTGTATCCATTGGGCAAAATGCAGCCGGGAGGGTTGCAAACGCTGAATATCGCCGGTTAAGAATCAAGCCTGCTGCTGAAGATATTGAAGAGATAAAAATCGAAATGGATTTACTTGTTATTTACCACCTGGGGATCTCTTATCAGCAAACAACGGTTTGAAATTATTTTAATCGCACTAAAAAATCAATTTAGCTTTTCAATAAAATCTAACATTATGAATAAATATTTGAAAAAATTCCATATTTTAAAAATAATAGATAAAATATTTTCAAATTTACTTCGTTTTACTGTATGTTTGCACTATCAAAGTTGCGAAAGCAATAAAGATCTTAAAAATTGTGGGGTGATGAAATTTTTGGCAGACATGCCCTCTTGTCTCGGGGGTGAGGATAACAGGATAAACGAAGTATAGAGCCGTGTTTGTCCGCTTTCGAGCGGACGATGCGACCGGGGTCGACCACCGAACTTTGTACTTTAGCTAACTGCCTCGTGGAGGTTCGATCCCTCCCCCTACAGCGCTTTAAAAGCCTTCGTTGAAAAACGGGGGCTTTTTTGTTTGGGCCAACCCGGGCTTCCTGTGCTAACCACGGACACAAGCGGATAAGATAAACACTAAACCTAATAATATGAATTCAACCAGTGCTCCTGTTTCAGCTTTTCCTGATTCCAAAGGCCACTATAAAATACTCGACGGATTGCGTGGTGTGGCAGCCGTTATGGTGGTTGCTTTCCACGTATTTGAAGCAAGTACTACCAGTCACCAGGATCAAATTATCAATCATGGCTACCTGGCGGTGGACTTCTTCTATGTACTTTCTGGTTTTGTTATTGGCTATGCATATGACGACCGTTGGAATAATATGAGTTTGGAAGATTTTTTCAAACGCCGTATAATCCGCCTTCACCCTATGGTGGTGATGGGTATGATCGTGGGAGCAATCGGGTTTTATTTCCAGGCCTCGAATCTTTTTCCTGTTATTGGCCAGGTGCCTGTATGGAAGATGCTGCTTATTATGCTGATCGGCTTTACATTAATCCCCGTGCCATCATCATTGGATATCAGGGGATGGCAGGAGATGCATCCGCTCAATGGCCCGGGCTGGTCGCTTTTCTATGAGTATATTGCCAATCTGCTCTATGCTCTCATTGTAAGGAAATTCTCTAATAAAATACTGGCTGTACTGGTTTTTATAGCTGGTTGTGCACTGGCACATCTTACAATAGCCGGGCCTGCCGGTGATATTGTTGGTGGCTGGTCATTAGAACCTGCACAAATCCGCATTGGCGTTACCCGTATGATGTATCCTTTCTTTGCAGGGCTGCTGCTTTCAAGGATCAGCAAACCAACGCAGGTAAAACACGCTTTTCTGCTATGCAGCCTGATGGTGGTGATCATTCTTTCGATACCAAGCATTGGCGGAACTGAACACCCGTGGATGCATGGCCTTTATGAAGCAATCTGCATCCTTTTCCTCTTTCCTTTAATTGTATATATCGGTGCAAGTGGGGGAGTAAAAGGGAAATATGCATCTGGGATATCTAAGTTCTTAGGCGATATCTCTTACCCGGTTTACATCACCCACTACCCACTGATTTACATTTACACCGCATGGGTGGTTGATAACAAGATACCATTAAGTAAAGCCCTGCCTGTGGGATTGCTGGTGTTATTATCAAGCATTGCACTTGCTTATGCCTGTTTGAAACTTTATGATGAACCGGTACGCAAATGGCTGGGAAAACGGTTCGTAAAAAAGCGAATAAAAATGGTAGCTGATTAATATTAACCCCGGCAATTACAAAATCATTATTGGAAAAAATGTGGAGAATAATACGCTTATTCTCCACATTGATTATACATGCTGCAAAGATTCAGTGCCGGTAATTACTTTATCAGTCTAAAATCTGCCTCTTTCACATTGTCAGAACTTCCTCCAACAAAAACCTTAAAATCACCGGGCTCATATATGTACTGTAGCTTATCATTATAAAAACGCAGGTCATCTGCTGTGATTATAAACTCAACAGTTTTTGATTCCCCTTTTTTTAAAAATAATTTTTGAAAGCCTTTTAGTTCTTTCACCGGCCTCACTACACTTCCAAACAGGTCACGGATATACAGTTGCACTGTTTCTTCACCTTCATAATTGCCGGCATTGGCAACAGTACATTTCACTGTAAGTTTTTCGCCGGATTTAAAACTTTTCTTACTCAATTCAATATCGCTGTACAAAAAACTGGTGTAACTTAAACCGTAGCCAAAAGCATATTGTGGGCTGTTGGGCAAATCAATGTAAGCAGAAACATAATTCAGATCACTGTCGTTATGTGCAGGCCTGCCGGTATTGTAATGATTGTAGTAAATAGGTATCTGCCCTTCTGTTCTTGGAAAACTGATCGGTAATTTTGCGGAAGGATTGTAATCGCCAAACAACACATCGGCAATGGCATTGCCAGCCTGTGTTCCCAACCACCAGGTGTATACTATTGCAGGAACATTGTTTGCTATCCAGTTAAATACCAATGGACGGCCTGCGCTGATCAATACTACCACCGGCTTACCGGTTGCTGCTACTGCTTTTATCAAATCTTCCTGAACTCCCGGCAACCTGATAATGCTCTTGCTTTTTGCTTCTCCTGTCATATCTCTTGCTTCACCTGCTGTAATTATCACAACATCACTTTGCATAGCCGCTTCAACAGCTTCCGCAAAACCGCTGCGGCTGGTATCTTTAATATCACAACCTTTTGCATACAGCAGTTTTGTACTGGTACCGATTTTAGTTTTTATTCCATCCCATACAGAAACGATCCTTGCTGTATCATCCGGCCAGTCGTAACTCCAGAAACCAAGGTTATCTGCTTTTGCTTTTACAAATGGGCCAATCAATGCTATTGTTTTTGTTTGTTTGCTGAGGGGCAGTAACTGCTTTTCATTTTTCAGCAACACGATACTCTTTCTTGCAATATCCCTGGCTGCAACGATATGGGCAGGATTATTCCATTGCTCTTTTTCTCTTGCCTCATTGCAAAATTTATAAGGTTCAGCAAATAAACCCATTTCAAATTTCTTCTTCAATATCCTTTTCACGGCATCGTCTACAACACTTATTTTTACTTTCCCTTCTTTTACCAGCGTTGCAAGGTTCTGGATATAACTGCGGCTCTCCATATCCATATCACTTCCGGCATTGGCGGCTGCCATAGCAGCTTCATAATTGTCTTTTACAAAACCATGGTTGATCATTTCTCCTACGCTGCCCCAGTCACTCACCACAAAACCTTTAAAATTCCATTTTCGCTTTAGTATTTCCCGTTGCAGGTAGGCATTGCCCGTGGCAGGTATTCCATTCAGGTCATTGAATGAATTCATAAAAGTTGCAGCGCCTGCATCTGCGGCTGCCTTAAATGGTGGCAGGTATGTTTCCAGCAATTGACGAAGGCTCATGTCAACTGAATTATAATCCCTTCCTGCAACTGCAGCTCCATACGCCGCAAAATGTTTGGCACAGGCCATCACGGCATCTGTATTACCCAAACCTCTGCCCTGAAATCCTTTTACCCTTGCTGCAGCGATCAGGCTGCCGAGATAAGTATCTTCGCCGGCACCTTCCATCACACGACCCCAGCGTGGGTCACGGGCTATATCCACCATCGGTGCAAAGGTCCAGTGCACACCTGCTGCTGACGCTTCCACTGCGGCAATCCTTGCTGACTGTTCCATTGCTTTCAGGTCCCAGCTTGCTGCCTCTGCCAGCGGCAAAGGAAAAATGGTCCTGTAGCCGTGTATTACATCCTGCCCAAACAACAAGGGAATTTTCATTCTGGATTGCATGGCTATTTGCTGCAAGGTTCTTGTATGATCAACACCAGTTACATTTAGCATACTGCCAACCATGCCATTCTTTATCTGTGTTTGTTTATCGCCATCTTTAGTGATGGGGCCTGTAGCAGCCCAATCACCATTGTACTGGTTCATCTGCCCAATTTTCTCGTCCAGTGTCATCAGTTTTAAAACAGAATCTACTTTCTGATCGGTCGTTTTTTTCTGTGCAAACGAACCGGAAAAAATGTGATTGAAATACAGAAGAGAATAAACCGGGAAAGATGAGCCGTTGATTTCATATAGCATTATTTTTGAGCCATAAAATTAGTTACTAAGTAGCAGCAGAAAATTTTTAATCCGGATTATTTTAACCGGATCTGTATTTTATATGATGTTTATTGTCATTATTTTTAAAAAATGTTTACCTTAAAAATTCAATCCAACGATTGTTATGCAAAAAATAAAAGTCGCCATTTTAGGTGCCGGTTTCATCAGCGATATTCACGTAGAATGTTACCAACGCTTTGTACCGCATCTGGTGATACCCCTGCCTGGTTATATAAAGTACTTTTGACAAAGTGAAAAATAACCAGGTGGATATTACAAACTGGAAAATTTTAGGACTGGATGAGTGGGTTGGATTGAATGGAAATGACGAAGGAAGCTGCAGGTTTCACCTGAACAACCAGTTGTTTCATCCATTGAAAATAAACAATGTGAAGCAGTGGAACATTTTATACAAGCGCAGGGCGGCATCGATGTTTCAATCGTTGGGTTCGGCATGAATGGACATATCGGGATGAACGAACCAGGCACTTCTGTCAAAACACGTTCACATATCAGCACACTTGATCCGGTGACACAACAGGTAGGACAGAAATATTTTACTTCCGCCCAGCAATTAACAGATGGCATTACATTGGGGTTGGAAACACTGTTGGAATCCAAACGCATCATGTTGCTAATAAAGCCGCAATTGTAAAACAGGTTTTGGAAGGAGATGTTTCAGAAAATGTTCCGGGCAGCCTGTTCCGGAATCATCCGGGGCTGAGGGTTTATTTAGATAAGGAAGCAGCGCAATTACTAACATCATGAATAAATCAAGTGATGCAATGTTACGTTCACCTCGAAAGCTGATCACTCAATTCATCCATTATCTTTTTCCCTTTTGCAAGGTCATTGATGATTTTTTTCGTGTCAAATTCCTTTTCACCAATAAAACTCTTTAGGTGTTGTTCTAACAGAGCTGCTAAATTTTTAACCGCTGCATTTGTTGACCTGGTGGCTTTTGCCTGAAGAATTTTTAATTTTTCAAAATCAACAATTCCTTCTCTCATTTTTTCAAAGCGGATACTGCTGGCTGCACCCGGGTAAACCATGTATGCATCACCCGCCGGCCAAAAAATATGGCGGGCATCCCGTGCCGGATCAGCTACCCATGCGTCATATGCCCAGCGCAACATACCATCATAACCATAAGCCTTTGCATACCATCCCAACCAGCGCCCTTCTGCCGGTGGTGAAAAAACAAATGTGTTAGGCTTAGCCGGAGTACAGCAGATATAATAAGTAGATGATTGCCCGGCCGCCGCCCTTTTACTTACTTCACTCACGGCAGGCTCGTTGCCATACACGCAGGAATAATCATCCAGCAAACTATCCAACTGCGGATGCCAGTTGCCTGCATAAGTGATCTTCCATTTTGATGAATGTTGCTTTACCATTTTAATGGCCGCCAGCGTTTGCTCCATTTCATTTTCATTGATGCCGATATAGGTTTTACCGAGCCATCCCTTTTTTTCTAAATGTGCTTTCAGGTCTGTAAGAAAAAGATTCCAGTTAATTTTAAATACTGCTGATGAGGTGGGCCATTGTTCTGTTATATAATTGCCGGCTGTTTCATCAATATAACGGAATCGCTCACCCCATGGAATGGGTGTATAAATAGTGATGGCTTTGTCAATGCCGGCAGCGATAGCCAGTTGAACATATTGATCGAAAATATTATAGTCGAATTTCCATTTGCCGTTTTTTGTTTTTATCCATTCTATCATGGTGCCTTCCAGCCTGTAAGAATTATCGCTCCAGGGTGAATGAACTGCATAGGTGGTAATATATTTTCCGCCTGCTCCAGCATATATTTCCAGGTGTTTCTTTAATAAAATTTTATGCTCAGCGCTCCATGGCTTTACGTTGTAATATTCCGCCAGCACCCAGGGGTTTTGCCAAAGGTCAAGCCTGAAAGTCCAATCATGTGGTTTGGGCAGCATTTGGTCCTGCACTTTTATAGAAATGGTTAACACAACCGTTTGCTTTTCGGATCTCACTTCAACAGATCCACTGTAAGTGCCTGGCAAAGTAGTTGCAGGGATATCAGCGGTCAACCAAGCCGGCCGCACCGTTTTTCCGGGGATATCAAAGCGGTCAAATGCTTCCAGCCTGTCCGGCATTAAATAGGCTTTGTCTACCGGCCCTTCACCACAGGTAACTTCTTTGGCATTGTATGGGTAATTAGAAATAACATACCTTACCATGTTCAGTTTAAAATTGCTTTTGCTTAATACATTTCCATTACTGCTCTTCAGATCATTCAATACAAAACGAACCTGGTTAATGCTATCGGCACACCAAAGCAATACCATTGCATTCACCCTTTCTCCCTTCCAGCCCGTTTCTTTTAATGATTGAGTTACAGGAATAGTTGGCAATTCTGTTCTGAAATAAGCTTCATCAGTAGCAGCAAATGAAACCTGCAATCCGGGCTTTGCCTGTTGCCAGTGAAGGGTGTCGGTGCTTTTATCAAACGTATACTCCGCCTGGTAATGCGGCAACGGTTTCGGGATGCTGGCCGAATCGATTAAACCAACAGGAACCTGTTGCGCATATGCTGGTATTGAAAAAAAAGAAACAAAGGCAGTAAGAATTTTACAGAACCCGTTACACCGTAATTGCCTAAATTGTAAAAAAGAAATGCTCATATGAAAATATTATTTTTTTGCCCCCGCTGGGGAAGTGAAGACCTGAGCTGGGATGAATTTTGCCACAAGGTAAAAGAAGCGGGCTACAATGGCGTGGAAGCCGGAGTTTCTTTTGATGAAAAAGAAAAAACAGAACAACGTACTGCATTAGAAAAATACAATTTGTTTTTTATCGGCCAATACTGGCATTCTTTCGAAAAGGATTTTGACCAGCATCTATCATCTTACATCAAGCATCTTCACAACATTGCATCCATGCAGCCCATTGAGATTGATTCGCAAACCGGGAAAGATTATTTTTCAGCAGCCCAAAACATCCAGCTGTTTGAAACTGCTAAAAAATTTACCGATGAAACGGGTATCCCGGTAGCGCATGAAACACACCGCAACAAAGCATTGTTTGCAGCCCCTGTTGCCAAACATTATCTATCACAAAATCCAGACCTGCCCATCACTGCAGATTTCTCTCACTGGTGCAATGTATCGGAAAGTTACCTGCAAGACCAGCCCGAAGCAATGGGCATCGCCATACAACATACACTTCATATACATGCAAGAGTTGGTCATCCACAGGGTGCGCAAGTGATCGATCCCCGTTTGCCGGAATGGGATGTAGCATTGAATTATCACCTGGACTGGTGGCGGCAAATAAAAGAACATCATGCACAACAGCAAATACCATTACTCACCGTTACACCTGAATTTGGGCCGGCACCCTATATGATACATCACCCGGTAACCAACGAACCACTGGCAGATCAGTGGGAAATCAATTGCTGGATGATGGAATACTTAAAACGTGAGTTGTGAATAGCCAATGGTAAATAATGAATGGTCAATTGCGAAAAATGTATTCACATTTAATCACTCCATTATTTACTGATTGAAAACAACCACGACATTAAAGTTGGTTCTGCAAATGCATTGTCCCAGCTGTTGTGATTAACGCCGGGATATAATGAGAACTTTACATCAGCATTTATTTTTTGCAAAGCATCTACCATTTTTTGAGACCATTCCGGTGGCACTACGGCATCTGCGGCGCCATGAAAAACCCACCATTTAACTTTTGTAAGCTTTGATGCTGTTGCCGGGTTTGCACCGCCGCAAATGGGAAATGCTGCTGCAAAAAGTTTGGGGTTTCTTCTCACTATTTCAAAAGTACCCATGCCTCCCATCGATAACCCGCCTACATAAATCTGTTTTTTATTAACGGGATAATCTTTAATTATCTTTTTAAGCAGCTGCTGTGCCAGGTCCATTGCAATGGTTGGCTCACCTGCTTCCTGGAAATAAAAACTTCTATTGCCGGCAGAGTCTGCTTTGAATTGTATATTACTCCAGAAACTATTGGCAGGGCATTGGGGAAAGACAACAATCGCAGGATATTTTTCCCTGATGCTGTCTGTTAAGAACAAGCCACTGCCATGCACCAGCTGGTTCTCATTATCATTGCCTCTTTCACCAGCCCCATGCAACAATAATATGAATGGGTATTTTTTGGATGGATCATAATTTAAGGGAAGTAAAATACGGTAGGGCATCGTGTCATTATTCACTACAAGTATTTCCTTTTTGTACAGGGATTTATCCTGTGCGGAGAGGTTAATACTTACAAATATCAATACCACCAGTAAGATTATTTTATTTTTCATTTTCTTCAATTTTTTTTCTTTGATAATTTCAATACAAATCCGCCTCCCGGTGCCATTTTCACATTCAGCATCGTTTTATTTTCAACATTGAATTTCTTTATCTCATAATCGGCTGGATAATTTTCCGCATTTACACCATCCGCACAATATGTAGCTTCGTAAATACCAGTATCTAAAAAGCCGGTTGATAAAAGCATTTCTCTTGCAGTCCAGTCCGTCATACCACCAATATACCAGTCATCTCCTTTTTTTCTTGCAGTGATGATATAGTCTGAAATTGCTGCATCCAATATTTTTGTTTCATCCCATGTAGTGGGAATATCACCCAGCAGTTTCATGAATTCCGGCTCCATCAATCCCTGTGATGGATTGCCGGAGAAAATTTGTATCGGGCTATCGTACACCACAAACATGGCAAGCTGGTGGCACCTTGTTCCCTGGCTCATTACTTTTTTACCGATTGGCCTGAACTGCTCCTTAGTAGCATTGTCTAAAATCCCTGGTTCATAATCCATCGGGCCAGACAGCATTCGGGTAAAAGGCAAGGTCACATCATGTTCAGGTGTAGGCTTGTCGCTCCAGATATTGTATTCAGAACCGAGTACGCCTTCTCTTGTAATGGCATTGGGCCAGGTGCGGTTAAATCCTTTTGGAGGAAAAGCACCATGAAACATGATCATGATTTTTTTATCAGCACAGGCTTTTGCAATGCGGTGATAAAAATTAATCATCGGCTGATCATCACGGTCCATAAAATCGGTCATAATAAAATCAACACCCCATTTATTGAACTGACCCAGTGCACTGTCTAATTGCTTATCCAGTGTGGAGCACAATGTCCACATGCTTATTTTAATACCTTTGCTTTTTGCATACGCTGAAATCGTATCCATATTGATGGCGGGGTTAATACCGAACAGGTTTTTGTAATCGCTCCAGACTGCATCCATCATAATTCTCTGTAACCCGAATTTTTTTGCAAAATCGATGTAGTATTTATAAGTAGCAGTGTTCACCCCACTTTTAAAATCAACGTTGAATAAATTGATGCCAATGATCCACTCATCTGTTCCCTTGCCGGGATTAATCCAGGAGGCATCTTTGAGCCTGGAGGGGGAAGCCAGCCGGTAAACCATATCATTGCCGGGCAGATCTTTGTCTGCTGCAGCAATCATCAACACCCTCCAGGGGAAACTGCGGGTGCCTGTTGTTTTAGCGATATAGTTCGCCCGTTGTGTAACCACTTCCTGTGGAAATTCACCATCCGTCATGTTGGTATGTAATGGATAGGGTGCAAAAGTTCCTTTGATTGCATTGGTTCCTGTTCCCGAAAGAAACATTCCTGGATAATCTTCCAAATCAGATTCAGTGACTGCAATTTTAACTTCAGTACCGCTGCCAACTAACACCGGCGAATAGGCCAATGATTTTTCTGTTAAACTGTCAATTGTTTTTAATTGATAGAGTTCTTCAAAACTGGTATGATAGCGGTCTGTTCTTTGCCCCGGATCGATGAGCGGCAACAGTATTTTTTTGTTGGGCTGAAAAGAAAAAATAGCTGTTTCACTACTGACTGTAATGGAATCTTTAAATCCTGTAACGATCCTGTACGCAACGCCATCATCATATACACGGAACAATAAAGTATAGGGCTCCTTCAACCGAATAGTCAATTGGTTGTAATGATCTGGAATGAATTTTCGTTTTTCCGGTACCGGTGAAATGATTACTTCATCAATAACTTCCAGCTTGCTGCTCCTGATCTTTATATTCTCTGAAAGGCTTTTATGCCCGGCGACATTTATATCGATGAAGGATGGCTGCAGTATGAATTCATTATTATACTGAACAGTGTAACTTATTTTCTTTTCGAAGTGAACCGTTACCGTAATTTTTTTATCAGGAGAACATACCTGTAAGCTATCTGCTGCAAACAGGTATGCACCTGTTTGCAGCAGCATGAATAAAATAATAACTGGTTTCATTTTTTAAGATAACCTGCTTATAAAAACTTTGCAATTAAAACAGCAGCGTAGAAATAGAATGTGGCAATGCATTCAATTCAGCAGCCTTTCCTTTTATCCATAAATAATAGGGAGTTGCAGCATCGCTTTGATTCATCACTACTACAACCGTTGTTCCATCCGGATTTCTGAAAGCAGTGGTGAGCAACTGGCTGCGGCTCGCCGCACTGGTAATTCTTTTAGCACCCGGCTGAATGTATTTTGAGAATTGCCCGATATAATAATAAGCATTGGTGTAAATCAGTTCACCTGTTTTGGTATCAGCATGTACAGGCGCAAAACAAAAATTACCCACGTGGTTAGGGCCACCGGTTTCATCGAGCAGAATATTCCAATCGGTAAAACCTCCCATGCCATTGTTAAAATCATTGATCATGGACTTGCCGTATCTTTCACCCAGCTTCCAGTCATTTACACGGCTCATCTCAAATCTTTCCACGCAACCTTCTGTAAACAGGATATTTTTATCAGGATAGGCTTCGTGTACACGTTTTACATTTTCATACATGGGTTCTCCGCCACTCCAGTTTTCGTACCAGTGAAAGCCAATACCCCAGGCATACCGGGAAGCCTGGGGATCATCAAAATAAGTTTGTGCCCGCTGGAACATCAGGTCACGGTTGTGGTCCCACACTATGATCTTCCTGCTTTTCAACCCGGCTTTTTCCATCGTTGGGCCGAGATTGTTCTTTAAAAAATCTCTTTCTTCTTCTGCAGAATAAATACAGCTTTCCCAGCGCTGCTTTGCCATGGGCTCGTTCTGGATACTGATGGCCCAGACCGGCATACCTTCTTTTTCGTATGCTTTAATGAACTTAACAAAGTGGTTGGCCCAGCTGGCATAATAATCTTTTTTCAAATGGCCCCCCTGCAGGATATCGTTGTTGTCTTTCATAAATGCAGGTGGGCTCCATGGGCTTGCAAACAAATTTAATTTACCGCCTGCTGCAGCCATGGCTGCCTTGATAAAAGGAATTTTAAATTTGCGGTCTGGAGCGATATCAAATGTATTCAGCTCTTTATCGTTTTCCTGCACATACATATAACTGCTGCTGCTGAAATCGCAGCTGGCAATATTAGTTCTGCCAACAGTATAACCAATGCCTGCTGTTTTATTGAAATAGGCTTTTAATAATTCCTCCTGTTTTGCTGCAGGCAGTTTGGCCCAGGTTTCTGCAGCTGCATCCGTTAAAGCCCCACCAATCCCCAAGAATGTCTGATAGGTTTTATTAGGGTCAACAAACACACAGACCTGTGTTTCGAAAGGCTGGCCCATTGCTTTAAACTCAGCCGTGCCATTGGCTGATAATTTAAGGCCGGTATTTTCAGCAGTGGTGTACACGGTTACTTTTTTCCCTGCGGTGGAAAATGCTTTAGGCTTTGCAACCTGTGCTGTACTGATGCTGCAAAAAAATAGTAACAGCAACGAAGCAGTGATTTGTCTTTTCATTTATTGAGATTTATTGATATGGAAAATAGAATACTCAATTTTTTTAAAATCAATCTTGATGTTAGCGGATGAAAAAATATCCATTAGTACAAGAGTGCGACGCAACGATGATGCCATAAAAAACTAAAGTTGGTATCAGTATTTAAAAATATTACCAGATAAATGTTCCGGCACTTGATGCAGGCAACGATACCACCGCCCATTTTGTTTTGTAACGGATGTTAAACGAAGTAGTGGTACCGGCTTCATTCAATACCAGCAATACTTTTTTACCATCCGGCCTTTTGAAAGCAACGTTGGGCAGGTTGGTTACTACATTGCTGCTGATACGTACCGAACCCGCCGGTACAAACTTTGATGCCTGTGCCACGATATAATACCCAACATTCCTGCTGTATCCCGTTCCGATTGTGATAGCTCCTTTGCATTCTGTACAGCCGCCCAATGTATGGGGGTTGTAAGTGGGGTCACTTGCCAGGTTCCATTCCAGTGCCACTTTGCTCCAGTTTCGCATAGAGCCGATGATCACATTCTTTACATGCCACATAAAGTCGCCGTCAAAACTGCCATTGGCACCGGTCCATTGTTCGGTGAAATACAAATTCTTATCCGCATGAGCGTTGTGTACTGTGGTGAGCGCACTTATATCGCCGCCATACAAATGAAAGGCGCTGCCGTCAATAAATGCTTTGGCTTCCGGGTCATTCAATACGGTAATGGGATAGTTGGGATTGTCACAGTTGTGATCCCATACAATGATCTTGGTATTGATAGCAGCGGCCTGGAATGCAGGCCCGATGTTTGTTTTTACAAACGCTGCCTGCTGAGCAGCAGACATTACCATACTTGGATTGTTGCCCCCATGCTGTGGTTCGTTCTGTAATGTAACCGCATCGATGGTTATACCTTTTGCTTTCATGGCCTGGATATATTTTACAAAGTAGTTAGCATATACCCCGTAATACTGCGGCAATAAACTTCCACCCATTGAACTGCCATTGTCTTTCATCCAAACGGGCGGACTCCAGGGAGAACCAAGTATCTTGATATTTGGGTTGATGGCAATGATTTCTTTCAATAAAGGCACCAGGTCTACCGTATCCAGCGACAGGCTGAAATTAACAAGGTTCACATCAGTTTGCCCTGCAGGCATATCATCATAACTGAATACTGATGCACTGAGATCAGAAGCACCGATGCTCACCCGCAGATAACTGATGCCAATGCCGGTAACCCCTGTTCCAAATAATTCCTGTAGCAAGCTTGCTTTTTCTGCAGTGCTTAAATGATTAATGAGTGATGCACTGCCCCCCGTAAGTGTATAACCAAAGCCATCCACTGTTTGAAATGCCTGTACACTGTCCACATCAATAAAAGCATTTGAATTATTAACAGTACCAAAAGAGCGGATACCGGTTTGTTTTTGTAATAACTGTCCCTGGTTAGCCGTTGTGATCCACAATTCCACATCATTGGTACCCGTGGTTACCGGTGGTGTTGGTGGCACAAGTGGGGGTGTTGTTTTTTTTGAACAAGAACAGGCAAATGCAAATAACATTACCCCAGATATTAAGAGTGCCGGTAAAAAGTACTTTGTTTTCATTGTTTCGTTTTTTATAGATACAGTTGCAGGTGATTACAATAATTTAAAGGCCACTTCTTTTACATCACGGCTGTTGCCACCAATGAAGAGTTTAAAGTCACCCGGCTCTGCAACAAACTTCAGGTTGCTGTTATAAAACTTCAGGTCATTTACGCTGATGGTGAAAGTTACGGTTTTGCTTTCGCCTGCTTTCAGTTCAATTTTCTGGAAACCCTTTAATTCTTTTACCGGGCGGGTGATGCTGCCGACCATATCACGGGTATACAATTGCACCACTTCTTTTCCATCCACTTTACTGTTGTTGGTAACAGTTACGGTGGCAGTGATGGTTTGTCCTGCTTTTAATGTATTGCTGCTGAGTTTTACATCGCTGTAATAAAAGTTGCTATAGCTCAGGCCATAACCAAAAGGATACACAGGGTCATTGCTTACATCTAAATAATTGCTGCGGAATTTTTCAAACCACTTGCCTTCACCCAATGGACGGCCCGTGTTTTTGTGGCTGTAGAAGATGGGCACCTGACCAACGTTCTGGGGGAAGGTGGTACTTAATTTTCCGGAAGGGTTTACATCGCCAAACAATACATCCGCAATAGCAAAACCAGCTTCGCTGCCACCAAACCAAACATTTAAAATAGCCGGAACATTTTCGTTTTCCCACTTAAGGGCCAATGGCCTTCCGGTAAATAATACCAGTACCACCGGCTTGCCTGTTTTCAGCAATGCCATCAACAGTTCTTTTTGCGTTTGCGGAATTTCGATATCGCTGCGGCTGCTGCACTCGCCACTCATTTCTGCACTTTCGCCCAATGCGGCTACAATTACATCTGATTGTGAGGCAATACTGATGGCTTCATCCAATAATTGCTGTTTGGTTCTGCCATCACGGTCGAATGATTTACCAAACATACCGGCACGTTGTTCAAACAAACTGTCATCATCTAAAAAAGATCCTTTTGCATAAGTGACCCTGGCACTGGTTCCCAGTACGCTCCGCAAGCCTTCCAGTACAGAGGTGGCTTTTGAAAAATCAGCCGCCACACTCCAGGTGCCTGGCATATTTTCTTTATTGTTACCCAATGGCCCGATCAATGCAATGCTTGCAGATTTTTTTATCGGTAAAATGTTGCCCTGGTTCTTCAGCAACACAAAACTTTGTGCGGCGATGGCCCTTGCTTCTTTGCGGTTGGCATCTGTAAATACTTCTTTGGCCGCCCTTTCTTCGTTGCAATAACGGTAAGGATCATCAAACAAACCGAGTTTATATTTTGCTTCCAGTATCCTGCGGCAGGCAGCATCAATCTGTGCTGTTGTTATTTTTCCTTCCTGCAATGATTTTTTTAGTGTGGTTAAAAAACCTTCCCCCACCATGTCCATATCAATACCTGCATTCAATGCCAAAGCGGAAACCTGTTTCAAATCCCCCATGCCATGTGCTTCCATTTCGTTGATGCCGGTATAGTCTGTTACCACAAAGCCTTTAAAACCCCATTGCTTTCGCAATACATCGGTCATCAAAAATTTACTGCCGGTGGCTGGTATACCTTCCACTTCATTGAAAGAAGCCATCATACTGCCTGCGCCTGCATCGGCGGCAGCTTTATAAGGTGGTAAATATTCGTTGTACATTCTTACCCTGCTCATATCAGTGGTATTGTAATCCCTTCCTGCTTCGGCAGCGCCATACATAGCATAGTGTTTTACACAGGCCATGATGTTGTTGTTTTTGTAAGTGCCATTTCCCTGGTAGCCTCTTACCATTGCTGCTGCTATTCGGCTTCCGAGATAAGCATCTTCGCCATTGCCTTCTGCAATACGGCCCCAGCGTGGATCACGGGCAATGTCTACCATCGGGCTGAATGTCCAGTTGATGCCATCGGCGCTTGCTTCCTGTGCTGCTATTTGTGCACTGCGTTCAATGACTTTCATATCCCAGGTACAACTCAACCCTAACGGAATCGGGAATACGGTTTCATATCCGTGAATGACATCCATACCAAATATCATCGGGATTTTTAACCTCGTTTCTTCCACTGCCACTTTTTGTACGGCTTTTATTTTTGCCACCGATTTAATGTTGAACAAACCTCCTACCTGGCCATCTTTTATTTTCTTACCAATATCGGAATTGGATGCCTGGCCGGTAACAATATCACCACTGCCCGGTAAATTTAATTGCCCGATTTTTTCATCCAGTGTCATCTTTTTCATCAATGCATCCACAAAAGTTTTCATTTTGGCCTCTGCAGGTTTTGCTGCCGGGGTAGTTTGTGCATTTACCAGCTGTCCGAAAGTAAATACTGCAAGTAATAACAGTGTTGATTTCATCGTTTATATTTTATTGTTCGAATTAATTTTTATGCAAGATAATCACATTGCCGCCGCCTTTTGATAGTTTGATGCTGATAGTTTTTGAATTGGTTGTTTCAATGATTTCCTTTTCCAAATGATTAGGATTTACCTGCACATCTTCCCCATCACTGTAGATAGTAGCAGTATATTTCCCGGCCGGTAAAAAGCCAAGGTCAATGTTTACTTCACGCTGTTCATGATTTGAAATGGTACCGATATACCAATCATTTCCCTTGCGCCTGGCAATTGAAACATACTGATCAATCTTAGCATCCGTTACATGTGTTTCATCCCAGGTGGTAGGTATGTGCTGCAATACTTCAAAGCCAGGCTGGCCAATATAAGCATCAGGGTAATCACACATCATACCCTGGTAATTTTCCAGCACCACATACATGGCAAGCATGTGGCAACGGGTACCCATTACCAGCGGTCTTGTGTATTGTACTTTAAAAGGTTTTGCCAAAGAAGGAATTCCTGCTGCCCTGAAACCTCCTAAATGATAATCAGTAGAACCAGCGAGCATTCTTGTGAAAACAATATTCAAATCGGCATCGGGTGTAACAAGATCATTCCATTTATCACACTCATAATTTAATGTACCTTCTCTTGTAAACTCGTTGGGATAAGTACGGCTTAAACCCGTTGGTTTGTATGCCCCATGAAACTGGATGTGCAAATGATGTGCTGCAGCCTTCTCTAAAATTTCTGTCTGTATGTTCACCATTTCCTGGTCGTCTCGATCCATAAAATCTACCATCATGCCACTCAATCCCCATGTTTCAAACACGGCAAAAGCGGTATCTAATTTTGGATACAGTGCTTTCCAGTGTACCCATACTCTTACTCCAACGCCTTTTGAATGGGCGTAATCACAAACCTGTTTCATATCCAGCCATGCAACGGGTTTGGTTACATCTACATTATTTCCCGGCTGGTATCCATCACCATCATTCGTGTACCACTCATGTCCGTTTGCCTCCACTACAGTATGGTAAGCTATATTATTATCAGCACAGAAATCAATATAATATTTATTGGTTTCAAAATTATTCCCCGCTGCAAAAATTGTGTCGGGTATGATCGTACCATTCCACCAGGGGAAAGTAGTAGTGCCTGTTTTAATCCAGCTGGTTTCTTTTATTTTACATTCGGGACTTAGGGCTGTAAGAATGTTTGATTCTATTAAGGTGCCGATGCGGTTCCCGATCAGCATCACCCGCCATGGACTTTGATGCGGCAGTGTTGCTTTTACTTTTATGTCCCCGTTCCCTAAAGGGGTGGGCAATGGCGATAACTGGCTGATAAGTACTCCTTTTCTTTTTATCAAATACATTCCTGCATAATCAAGCAATGCTGCTTCTGTAATAGCCATGAATGTGTTGTTGGGAAACTGGAATAAAGCAGGCATATCCATCAATGTATCATCCTGTATTTTACTCAGTGGGCTGCTGGTATAAAGCCCTTCATGTGATGTAAGAAAATTTGGCAACAACAATGCTTTGATCGTTGGATCGCCTGCAACATTGAATTGTGTTTCTTCTTCCAGCAATGTAAAAGAATGTTTGCCTGGCTGAGCAGGAAATACATACCTGAATGCAATGCCCTCGTTAAAAGCTTTTACTTCAATGTTCACCAAATAATTTACGCCCTGCAAAAAGATCACTGCTTTTTTATAGGCTTGTTTGACTGAGGATGTTTTACCAACAATAAGTTTATAATCATCTACCCCGGTAGAAATTTCCGGCACTTGCTTCATACTGCAATTTTCAAAAGGCTTTCCGTCATTAAATATCAAACTGAGTGAAGCGTTTTGAATGAGGGGTTGTTTGTTGTAAGCAACTGAATACTGTGGTTTATTTTTTTGTAGTGAAAATGAAAAAATGATCCTGCCGTCCGGGGAAGACAGCTCCACTTTTTTTTGCGCCACAATACTGCAACAAAAAAAAAGGCTGGCGACCATCGTTATAATACTAATTTTCATACTGCTTATTTAACCAGGCATGGCTCTATTGTTTTTTGCCAGATATGATAGCCTTTTGCATTCATGTGTAAATTGTCTTCTATAAAAATATCCTGCATTACTGTTCCATCTTTATTGAACATTTTGCTATACACATCTATAAACGCAGTTTTCTTTTTTGCTCCTAGATAATTTTTAATAAGTTGATTTACCTTTACCATTTTAGGCCAGAGATGTTTTCGGCTCGGGCTTGGTTTTAAAGAAACAAAAGCAATAGGAACTGTTGGATTACTTTTCCTGATGATATTGAACAGCAGCAAAAAACGTTGGTACACCTGTGATGCAGTAACCGTATCGGAATAAGCAAGGTCATTCTCTCCGCAATAAATCACAATTTGTTTTGGGTGATAGGGGATGATAATATCATTTGCATAACGTATCACATCCAATAATGTAGAGCCTCCAAAACCCCTGTTGATGATCTTGTATGCCGGAAAATATTCCTGTACATCTTTCCAGTTGGTAAAAGAGGAGCTGCCTACGAAGAGTATCGCATTCTTTGGCGGCATGCTGATGCTGTCTTGCTTTTTGAAAGCCTGGATGTCATCGTAGAATGCAGGTGTTTGCGCTACCGCATAATTGTACAAGCTACAGCAGGTTATTATCAGCAGGTTTATATAAATCTTGTTGAATACTTTTCTTTTCATTTTAAAATCTGTCATTTTTATTATGTGCCAAGCCCCGAAGGGGCGGTATATCCTACCATGGGGCAGCGCCCTATGTTTTCATATCATCAGTCCCATACATATCTTTCATCATACTCCACATTATACTTTTTCAGAAAACCCCGGTATTCATCCTGGAAATTTTTTTCCTGATGATGCTCATGCTGATTTTCTATGTATCGTATCACCACTGCTAATTCAGATGGGTTCACCGCAAAAGCTCCGTAACCGTTTTGCCAGTAAAAGTTTTTATACGCTTCCCCCTTCGTTTTAATCCACTTTGATGACCGCTTCTTTATTTCTTCCAGCAGATCCATCAGCGCTACTTTCTTTGAAAGCAGGCAGAGGATATGAATATGATCGGTATAGCCGCCTACTTTTACCGGTAAGCATTCCATCACATTGCATACAGCTCCGAGGTAAGCATGTAGTTCTGGTTCTATAGCGGCATCTATTAATGGTTGCCGATATTTTGTACTGAACACGATGTGTGTACTTAATTTGGTTAGTGACTGACTCATGTTTCTTTTTTCATAGCGCTTTGCACTATGTTAAGGTATATCGCCCCTTCGGGGCTTACCTACTCAACTTTCATTGTTTTATATTTTTCACTTACCCCATTTTCGTTAATGGCCTCAATAGAAAAATAATAGGTTTTCTTCAGGTCCATTGCTTTGAACCAGTATTCATTAAAATCATAGATCATAATACAACTATATAATTTATCCGGTGCTGTACCATAATACAGGTTATAAGCAAAGGCGTTGTCAACCGGCTGCCATTTAATGTAAGCACTGCGTTTGTCTTTTTCTGTTCTCAATACAATCAGGCTTTTTACTGCATCCGGCTTTGCCCCACCACCATTTCCAAAAACACGGAGGCCGCTGATGGCAAACTTCCCGGTAGGCATGTATATGTTTTCAAGCCTGATGTATTTTGCCTGCACAGGTACTGGCAGTTCAACATAATCATGCGGCACATCCGTTTTGTTGTTGCTCTTATCAACCAACACAGTCCACTTCTTTCCATCCAGGGAATAATACAATTTGTACTGGTGATAAGTGGTGGATTGCTTTCCTAAAAATTCTGCGTCCTGGTCAGCATAATTGATCTGTACGGCATTCACAGTTGAAACATTGCCAAGGTCTGTTTGTATCCATTCACCTTTATCAGCACTCGCCGCACTCCAGTAAGTTTTAATGCTTTCATCAACGGCATTGTTGGGATAAAAACTTCCCAGCGTGGAGGAAGTGAGTACCGGTTTTTTATAATTCAACAGCATCCATCCAGGTCCGTCACCTGCAGGTTTGCTGGCCGATGGCAGGTACAAAGGATAATCTCCCAAAGCGGTATTACACCACATCACATCATCCTTATCAAAACCTGTTGGCCAGATGCCCATTCTTCTTTCCCAGGTGTTTTTTACACAGATGATACTGGTGGAAACATGCCAGTAATTATTGAAGTTGTCCATAAAGGTGGCCCCGTGCCCGGCACCCCTTGAAAAGCCACCGGCCTTAATACTCAATGGATCAGATTGTGGTTTCACTTCTATACCCTCAAACAATGGTTTACTGCCCACTACCACTCCATCGGCATAACCGCTGAACTCTGTTCCAGGTGCCCCATACTGAAAATAATATTTGCCATTGTGTTTGGTCATCCATGCGCCTTCGATAAACGGATCAAGAAAAGTATTATCCATGTGCTCGCCAAAACGCTGCCATCCGTAACGCCAGTCCTGAAGCAGGTACATCGGTACACGGGTGCCGATTGGTTTGAATGTTTTTCTATTGAGTTCCACCCCATACACAGGATAGTTGTTACTGCTGCCGTTGTACATATACAATTTACCATCATCATCGGTGAAAAACGCCGGGTCCCAACCTCCAATTTCAAAACTATCCACCAGCGGTTTCCACTCGTTTGCTTTTGGGTTGGTACTCATCCACAACGTGAACTTACTGGTGTAGGTAGAGCCAAATACCAGCATGGTATCTCCGATGATACCAACAGCAGGTGCACACAATTCATCTTTGGTATCATTCCATGGCCGCAGGAATTTTCGTTCGTTGAATTTCCAGTTCAGCATATCAGTACTGTACCAATAACCCCATTGGTTAGTGCTGAATAAATAAAAATCCCCTTTGTAGTTTACGATCACAGGGTCGGCAGTAGCCCTGTGTTTACCCCACTCCACAAAACTTGGGAAAGGCGTATAACCATAATCTACATTTACAGGATTGCAATAGGTTTTTTGCTGGCCAACTGCTGTTGCTGTTAACAGCAGAAAAAGCGGAATGAAAATTAATTTCTTGCTGAGCATAGTTTTATTTTAAGTACCTCATCCAAAAACTGGTTTGTAAAATTACGCCAGCTTGTTGGTGATGTTTATTTATTATGATCGGTTCCTGTATGAATTTGGTCAGTATTTAAATATCATCTTACTAAAACTACGGTACCTTTTTTTGTGTACTGCCTTTTTCCTTCAAACCGGTAAGTACATACCCATAGATAGACCCCTGTGCCTGCCCCCTGCCCATTTATTTTTCCATCCCATCCTTTATTGATATCTGTTGTTTCCAATACCAACTGACCCCAACGGGTGAAAACCTGGAAATGATATTGGCTGGGTGGCTCAAAAGCTACCGGTTTAAATAATTGGTTGAATCCGCCAGGAGCAAACGCATTGGGTACATAAATATTCTCCACACAAAAATTGTTGCTGATGGTTATCGAATCCGAAACACTGCATCCATTGGCATCATAAGCAGTTACCGAATAAACACCAGGTTGTATAACCAGGTTTTCAGAAGTTGTTTCACCATCATTCCATGCATAACGAACAAAGCCAGGGCCCGCATTCAGTAATAAGGTTTCAGTACGGCAAAGGTTCGTATCCTTTCCCAATTTTATTGGCGGCGTATTTTTCACCAGTATGTTCACAGTATCAAAAGCAAAGCATCCTGGAAATTTTTCAGCGACCAGCGTATAGAAAGTATCAACCAAAGGATTGACGATGACGTTTTGATTGTTAGCAGCGCTGATATTATAAACCGGATTCCAGTGATAATTTATAAAACCTTCGGGTCCATTAAGTTGAATGCTTTCTGAGTTACATTTTACCTTGTCTATTCCGATACTGAATTGGAATGACGGCGCAGCACTGATATTGACTGTATCGCTGAATGACTGACCACAAACATCTGTAGCAGTAAGATAATATTTACCCGGGCCCTTTGCCGTAAAGAAAGAATCTGTTGAACCATCCTGCCATAAATAAGAATTAAATCCTTCACCAGCTGTCAGCATTATTTTATTTTGGGGGCAAATCACCGTATCAGGACCGAGTGGAAAAATATTGCCCGTTCTTTTTACCTGCACCGGCATAGAGTCTTTTAAGATGCCGCAGGCAGCCTGCATATTTGCATACACCATAAAAGAACCGTCTGATGGAAAACTGATGCTTGCGGAGCTATCGGAAGTATAAGTAACGGTAGCGCTTGTGTTGACAGAAAAGCTCACCGCATTATTGCAATTGCCGCCTCTTGCTACCGAAAACAGATTGGTACTGCCTACACAAACCGCATTGCTCCCTTTTATTTTACTCATGCGGCAACTGCTGCTGTTATTACATTCGAGCAGCCAGGTAAAAGCATTGCCATTTAGGATATCCAAAGCAGAAGCACTTGACGTTCCACCGCTGGAAATGGATTCGTATACATTGTTGTTATCCAGCAATGCAATAGCAGGAATACTGGTTGTTAATTGAAAAGGCAGGTTATTACAGTTCTCCAGTTTACCTGCAACAGATGTTTTGAGCAGGCTGGCAGATACATTGGCACCTGAATTCCTGCTGAACCCTGCTACCACGATGGAAGAATCATCCAGCATTTTGATGTCTTTTGCACTTTGTGCCCCTGACATTGGTATCCTCCATGCCCAATTGACGCTGTTATCGTTTTTCAACCTGAATACATAATAATCGCTGCTGTCTGTATTGTGAAACTGTATGCCAGCTTTCATATTAGGTTCGTACAACATGCCCTGGAAAATATTGGCAGGGTCCATTTCAATTGTCATATTCTCTAGCCTGCTTGCAGTAAGAAGATTTGCATTCTCATCTATATACACGGCAATTTGTGCATTCCTGTTGGCACCTGTATAATTATACCTGGTATTACCTGTTAATGCCAGTACTCCGTTTTCAAAATTCAAATGATCAAATTCATATTCCGTCACCCTGGTCATTGGATAAATACCATCCACGGTGATCCATTTCACCCACTCCACATCCCCGTTATTTTTATTTGCTTTGGCGATGTAGTTCTCTGTAAAACCGCTTGACAAAATGGTAAAATTGCCTGCCAGATAATAACCAGCTGATCCTTCTGCAACAGCAGTGATATCAGCACTGCCACTAAGAATACTCCTGCGCCAGGCCAAATTGCCGTCTCCATTTATTTTTATAAATAAACCATCTGTTGATGTTGATCCGGTAATTAAAAAACCACCGTCACTTGTTTCAATAATGTCTTTAAAAGTGTCAGAGGCCAGGTCATTGTTGAGATATGGCAGGAGCTTCTGCCACACCACAATTCCTGCACTGTTCAATCGTATTACATAGTTGCCGCTTACCGGTGGTGCATTCACTGCCAACACTACCACAATATCTCGATTAGATGTTACAACAGATGCATAAGCACGCAGGTCAACCTGGATGGCCGAATCGGTGATGCCAATAAACCTGGACCAGGTAAAGTTTCCTGCAGCATCCAATCGCATTACGTTACAATAGTTTTTTTGTATCTCCATCTGTCCGTAAACTCCTTTTATGGTTCCCACTGCAATAAAATCACCACCTGGATATTTATGTACCTGTGAAAAATCAGAATAGCCGGCACTAACGATCTTTCCGTAAAAAGATCCCGTTGTGCAGGAGTCGGCCCAAAGAATATTTACCTGGCCCATTCCTTTTTCAGCACTTACAACAAAACACATCAGCATCAAATATTTCAACAGTGGCTTAAAGCATACAGCGCATGGCTTTATGCTACCGGCAAATAAAAAATGAAATATGGTACTGTTTGATTTCACGTTTTGCTGTAAGCATTATAAATTTCCTTTTTTCATTTCCTCCATTGCATGAGCAACTGCCCTCGCTGTAAATGCCATGTATAAAATAGACGGGCTTTGGCTGCCGGTACTTGTCATGCAGGCGCCATCGGTTACAAACACATTTTTACAGTGGTGCAGTTGGTTGAACTCATTCAGTAAAGATGTTGCCGGATCCTTGCCCATGCGAACACCGCCCATTTCATGTATGTCTAAGCCAGGCGGTTGTTTGTTATCGTTCGTACTGATGTTCTTTACACCGGCAGCTTCCAGCATGGCCCTGCCCTGTTCTAAAAAATCCTTCACCATTTTATCATCGTTCTCATCATAACCAACAGCAGTAATGAGCAACGGAATACCCCACTGGTCTTTCTCTTTTGTGCTCAGTCTTACATGATTGGATTCTTTGGCAATTGTTTCTCCCTGCATATACATGTACACTCCCCATGTGCCGGGTTCACTGATGGCTTCTTTAAAATCGGCACCGATTACAGGCTTAATATTTTTATCACTGAGTGTTTCCCGGTAAGCACCGGAATAAATGACATAGCCGCCGTAAAAATCTGTATCCCGCTTTTCTACATTCCTGAAATTGGCCATGATACATTCCACCGGTTTGGATACTTTATAATATTTGTCTTCAAAACCATCCACATCGCCCCCCATGCCACCACGGTAATTGTGAAAACAAATGTACTTGCCCAGTTTGCCACTGTCGTTACCCAGACCATTGGGGAATCGGCTGGAAGTGGAGTTCAGTAAAATCAAATTGGTATTGAGCGCTGAGGCATTTACAAAAATGATCTTCGCAAAAAATTCGGTGGCCTGTTTTGTATGAGCATCAATCACCCTTACGCCAACAGCTTTTTGCAGCTGCTCATCATAAATGATAGAATGGACAACCGAGTCTGGTCTTATTGTGAGATTGCCAGTTTTTTTTGCCCAGGGCAGCGTACTGCTCACAGAGCTGAAATAACCACCCAGTGGGCAACCTCTCATACATAGATTCCTATTGAGGCATTGGGTGCGGCCCTGATCGATATGAATTTGCTTTGGTTCGCTGATATGTGCCCACCTGCCGGAAACATAATGGCGGTTAAATTTTTCTTTGATCACCTGCTGTAAGTGCTGCTCCACGGTATTCAATTCATAAGGTGGTAGAAATTCTCCATCGGGCATGGAAGGTATTCCATCTTTATTGCCACATACGCCAATGAATGTTTCCACATGACTGTACCAGTCTTTAATATCGTTGTAACCTATCGGAAAAGATTCACCATAACCATAACGTTGTGGTGCTGTAAAATCAAATTCACTCCACCGGGCACATGCCCTGCCCCAGGTTAATGACTTACCCCCTACCTGGTAACCTCTTACCCATTCAAATGGCTTTTCCTGCACATAAGGATGATCTGCATCTTTTACGAAAAAATGCTGGGTGTCTTCACTATAACCGGCTGCCCGGCTAATGAAGGGATTTTCTTTTCTTGTTTTGTTGGTAATCTGTCCACGGTGCGGCAGTTCCCATCTTGATAAGTTAGCGGTTGGATAATCTTTGAGATGTTCTACGTTTCTTCCTCTTTCCAGCACCAATGTCTTCAATCCTTTTTCACACAACTCTTTGGCAGCCCATCCACCACTGATACCACTGCCAATCACAATGGCATCGTAGGTATTTTCGGCCTTCCCTTTTGCGTTGATATTTACCTGTGTGCTGTCCGGCATCAGTAATATGTTTTCCTTTTTTTAAAGAGTAGATTATCAAAACCGAATTTTACCGGCCCCGTAAAAAAGAATACCAGTGCCAGCAAAGCAAAAATGAAAGGGTGCTGGTCTTCGTACCAGAATTTACCACCACCTACTTTGAAGCAGATAAAGATCATGTCGATGAACATGAAGAGGGCAGCAATCCTTGTGAATAAACCCAGTGCAAGACAAATACCTGTTACCAGTTCTAATCCTTTACCAAGATACGCCATCAACAGCGGGTATGGAAGTTTTTTTATTACCTCCCATTCTGCATAACCTTTTATCAATTCGGGCTTAAAAACTTCCAGTCCATGATACGCCATCAATAAACCCGTTACAATGCGGAGCAATACAAGCCCATTGTTTTTCCAAAGTGGTGCTGCAGAAAAAAGTGTATTCATAACAATCGTTTTATTTGCTGCTGTATCTTTCTCCTCCACGCAATACTTTGTATGGCTGGCCCTGCTCTTCCGCTATTTTGATAAACTCACTTACATCGGCCGTATTAAAAGAGAACATATCATAATGACAGGGTATCACACATTTTGCATGAATGGCTTTTGCCAGTTCCACTGCTTCACGGCAATCTAAATTACCTGCTACTTTTCTTTCGGGCTTATTGCCATTGATGGGCAACAGGGCAACATCAACGGCAAATGGTTGCAGCAACTCCTCCATTCCATCAAACCAAAGTGTATCTCCGCTGTGATAAATGCGGTATCCACCGAACTCAATTACATACCCCATGCACCTGCAATTACCATTTTCATCCCTGTCTATTTCGTTGTGCTTTGCAGGAATGCCATGAAAAGTAAAGCCATCAACAGTTACAGACTTTCCATCCTTCAAACCTATTGGAAAATCATTTTCACATTTCACTCTTTCTGCAACAAAATTTCTGTTGGCTTCAGGAATAATAAATTGTATACCTGGGTTGTTTTGCAACACTGGCACTAATGTTTCTTCATCCAAATGGTCTGTATGGTTGTGACTTGAAGTAAGAACAGTAATATTTTTCAGTAATTCCGGTTTAATAACCAGCTCACTCATTCTTGTATGTGGCTTATCTGTTACTGCATATTTTTTTGTGAGTGAATCGGAAAGATAGGGGTCAATCAAAATTCTCTTGCCTTTCCATTGCAATAAATAACCGCTTTGACCAAGCCACCAAAGATGAAATTGTTTTTCATCATCTAACAATGAATCCATTTCAGCAACCAGGGCCTCGTCCTTTTTTACTGCGGTTATCAAATTCATAATGATTCCCTCACTTTCTTTGCGCCCTTCACCATATTGATCAATTTCTGCCTGCTTGCCCACCTGGCGGTTTGGCTTAATCCACAATCTGGTGCTACGGATAATTTTTCTGCCGGTACATACTGCAAGCATTTTTTTATTCTTGCCACTACATCATCAACACTCTCGATGTAATAATTTTTCACATCAATAATTCCTACCGCCACATGCATCTTTTCTGCAAATGGTTTTAATAATTCAATCTCTGCAAATTCCCTGTTGGCCATTTCAATATGAATTTCATCGATCGTCATGTCTAAAAAATCGGGAAGCATTGGCTGGATACTTCTGTATCCAACCGGCCTCCCTTTAAAATTACCAAAACATAAATGTGTGCTGAGATTGCATTTCCCAACAATAGGTTTTACCGTGCGGTTAAATATGTCAACAAATTTTTTGGTGTCTTCTTTATAAGCATAGCAGCTCATGCTGGGTTCATCAACAGTTATTTCTTTACAGCCTGCCGCTACCAATGCTTCCAGCTCTTTGCTAATAATGGGCAGCAAAGCTTCTGTAATTTCAAACCGGTTTTTGTAGGTTTCATTAGGCAATAACCTTCCGCTTAAGGTATACGGACCGGGAATGCTTGCTTTTAAAATGGGGCCGGCCGGTGCTAATTTTTTCAACCGCTCAAATTCTTTTACAGCCCCCAGCCCATTGGGTGCTGTCAGTTCGCCAACAATATTATTCTTGCCACGCTGATCGTGTGCCGGCGGGCCAAACTTACGAGTCTCTGTTTCATTATTTTCAATACCATTGATATAACCATAAAAAGACAGGTTAAAGTCGAACCTGGTTTGTTCTCCATCAGTAATTACATCAAGGCCTGCAGTTACCTGGTCGTGGATAGCTGCTATCACGGCATCTTCTGTCATTTCTTCAATATCTGCTGCTCCAAACTCCTTTAAATTTTTAGATGCAAACTCAAGCCAACCCGGAAACGGATAGCTACCTACAACAGTTGTGCGGATCGGGATATGGCTCATAAGCAATGATTTTTTTTAGTCTGCAATTGTTACATGATTTGACTTCATTGGCAACGCTCCATTCAACAGGATTTTCCTATTGGGCAAGCCAATTCCTATACCTACAGCATAAGTGCCATTTAGTAGACACAGAAAAAAGCTGTTTCCCCTAAAGTGGCAGTCATTATTTTTCGTAATAAAAGAAGAAAAATAAACCGCATCCAACCCACTGTTTACAAAAGAGTTTAATATCTTTTCAGCAACAATTCTAACTGCTTGCAATGAAAACAATTTGTTTCAAAAATTACCAGGAATTATCAGCCTATACCGCTGCTGAAATTGCGGATGCCATCAAGGAAAAACCATCGCTGTTGCTTTGCATGGCATCAGGCCACACCCCGGCACTCACTGCCGAACTGCTGGTGAAAAAATTGCTGGAAGAAGAAATTGATTACTCTCAAATAACATTTTTAGGCCTGGATGAATGGGTTGGCCTGCCACGGGAAAATGAAGGAAGCTGTTATCATTTTTTCACAACAAAATTGTTTGAGCCATTGCAATTAAAACCTTCTCAATATTTTTTATTTGATGCAATGTCAGGTGATTTAAAAGCAGAGTGTACCAAAATGGATGCTGTCATTGACAGTAACGGTGGTATTGATTTAATGCTGGTGGGTATTGGTATGAACGGGCATATTGGTTTCAATGAGCCTGGTACTTCTTTTACTGCTTTATCGCATGTTATCGAACTTGACGAAACAACAAAATCAGTTGGGCAAAAATATTTTAAAGAAAAAACTGCTTTGCACCAGGGGATTACTATTGGGCTTGGGCATTTAATAAATGCTAAAAAAGTTTTTTTAAAAGCTGACGGCAAAAGAAAAGCTGACGTGATTAAAAAACGGTAGAAGGTGAAGTAAGTGAAAGTTTTCCAGCAAGCATCATGCAGCAACATGCCAATGGTTTTGTAGTGGTGGATGAAGAAGCTGCTTCATTATTAATTTAATAAGAAATAATGCCGAAAGCAGTCACGCTCCGCATTTTATACTTTCTTGTTTTTGCTGTACAGCATCATGGCTTCCGGTACTGGCAGATTTTTGCAAAAACAAAGGCTTAACTGAACACAAACAAGCCTTATACTCAGCATCACTCCTGTATTGATGTTTGCAGTGCAGCCACTGTATGGAATGATGGCGGATAAGTTTGGTTACAAAAAAACTTTGCTTTTGGCTTCATTGTTTTCTTCCATCAGTTATTTGGGCTACTTGTACAACAGCAGTTTTGTCTGGCTTATCGTTGTCACCATCATCATGTCGTTATTTTATAACACAATCCAGCCGGTACTTGACAGCCTTGCTTTGCAAATAGCAAAAAAAAATCCCAGATTTTCTTATGGCACATTGCGTATTGCAGGCGCTGCAGGATGGTCATTCACCGGCATTATTACCGGGCAGGTAATAGATGCTGTTGATATTAAAGCCATTTTTATTGTTTCATTTATCAGTATGTTTCTTGTTTTTGTTTTCTGTTTTTTATTAAAAGAAGATGAGAAAGAAAAAGCAACTACAGAAGGTAATTCTTTTAAAGATTTTGGGAGGCTAATTAAAAACCCTGCATTGATTTTTTTACTAACCTGTGTGTTTATTGTTTCCCCTGGCGCCACTACCATCTGGAATTTTTATTCGTTGTACATGAAAGAAAATGGCGCTTCTGCTTCTTTGGTTGGTTATGGCTTAGCCTTCCAGGGGTTATGTGAACTGCCCCTGTTTTATTTTTCTGCAAAAATTATTGCAAGGCTTGGATTAAAAACAACATTAATAATAACCGTATTGGCAACAGTAATAAGAATGTTGCTGTACAGTGCGATAAAAAACCCTTATGCTGCATTACCGGTGGAGCTGCTGCATGGATTTTCCTGGAGTTTGTTTTGGGTGACCTGCGTGGAGTATGTAAACAAACTGGTGGATGAACGCTGGCTGGCAACAGGTCAGTCATTGCTGTATGCTGCTTACTTTGGTATTGGCGCTATTGCAGGCAATTACTGGACGGGCTATTTACATGACAGCGGAATGAGACTGTCAGAAATATTTTTACTGAATGCAGGAATAGTCGCCGTTGTAGTATTACTCCTGATGGTTTTTATCGGGAACAAACCTGTTATCAAAAATATTTAAGGCCTGGCTTTCTGCTGTTTCATACAATCAGCCTGCAGTTAGTATTTTTTGTATTTTCTTTGGCTGCTTAGGCTTTCTAATCTTTGTAATATTTTACTCCCACATAAAAATCTTCATTATTTATTTTAAAATCCTTCTCTTTCATCTTTGGCAATACCATGCTTTTCCATTCGGTAGCAGGGTAAATAAATTCAAAAACATTGTTAGAGGTAGTTACTTTAACAGGCATACGGAAATCTTTAACATCGGCTTCCCATTTGTAGGAAACATGTAAAGAAGTACCTGACTGATTAAACTTTAATATTAAATTAGGGATAGCAGGGTAGCGGAGATACTGGTCAAAGAAATAAGTATAATCGGATTGTAGTGATTTATTAATAAAGGCAATAATTTCTTCTGATGTAATGGCACGGTACCTGAATTTTCCTGGATACCATGCAACATATTAAACCATGCGGAATCATTATTAACTACATTTTGCAAGGTTGTTAACATCAGGCTTCCTTTGGAATACACATCCCCATGTGAAAATCATTTACATCATAAAAACCAATTACCGGCTCTTTATTAACGGGCCTGGTATCCTTGATTACTTTCTGGTATGCTTCTTTTCCCAGTAAATTTTTACGTGCCAGTAATTCTGCATACGTTGCAAAGGATTCATGAATCCAGAAATCAGCATAGTCTTTACAGGTAACGTTATTGCCCCACCATTCATGTGCCATTTCGTGCCAAAGTGTATTGATTAAACTGGCTGAATCAAATTGATTACTGTTTGGCGGACTATAAATAGATCCCATGCTAACTGCTCCCTGGTGTTCCATTGGGTAGGGTGCTTCCACTAACGAAAATCCATCCTTTTTAAAGGGATAAGTTCCAAATGATTTTTCGTACAAGTTTAGGGTTGGTTTTACATTTGCAAAAAAACTTCTCGCTTTCTCAAGATTATCTTTAAGGCAATAATAATTTATATCAAGAGAATCCGTGTCTGTAACATCAACACCTGAAAAATGAGTGTAATCGCCGATGTAAATTACCGGATTATAATTATTGATCGGATAACTCACATACCAGTCAAATCGTGTTTTATTGCCAGGTAACTCTGTTTTAGAAATAAGTTTTCCGTTTGATATTTCCATTAATCCTTTGGGTACCGTAACGCTTAGCTCCATACTATCTGGTTTTTCGGAAAGATGATCTTTACATGGCCACCAAAGGCTTGCCCCCGATCCCTGGCTTACCGACTCAATCCAGGGTTTTTCATTTCTATCCTGGAACCATATCCAACCTGAATGTGCAATTTGGAGATCCAATGCCTGTGGTACCCCCTCATAAAAAATTTTAATCTCTCCAATCGTACCCATAGAAGCGGCATAAGGTAATTTAATAAATACAGCATCCCCATCCCTTTTATAAGTAAGCTCTCTATCATGGTAAACAATCTTGTTTATTGTCATATTAGCAAACAAGTCTACTTGCATTTCATCAAAATCATTTATTGATTTGAACCGGATAAGGTTACTGCCTTTTATAGATTTAGATGCCGGGAATACCGTAAGGTCCAGGTGATAGAAAAGCACATCGTAGCAGTTACGCAAAGGGCTAAGTCTGCCCAACAATGTATCAGCATGAGTAAAATTTGTTCTCTTATAAAAATTATGTTTGGATGAAGCGACTCCAATTGGTTGTGGTGAAACTCTTACACATTCAACAGCGCCATGCTGATCAACAATTACTTTTATCACTTCACCCTTATTATTTTTAATAAACCTGTACCCATTCCAGTATTCTCCGTTTTTAAGAACGAAATAATCTTCAGTGTTAAAATACAGGTTTACCTTACCTTCATTTTCAAGGTTACCGGTTAAGTGATCATTATCCACGCCGATTGTAAATTCAAAATACGCATTGCCCTTCGGTTGATATTTTCCTGCATACTTGGTTAATGCGCTGCCGTTACCAGTATTATCAGTGTTGTTTGTAACTTTATACCATTCCTGATCTTTTGTTTTTTGTGTCCATTTTAATCCAGCCATAGATTCCGTGGCGCCGGGTATAAACTCAACGATGGCTTCTGGTTTAACATGATTTGCTCTAAACTTATTGTTACCAAGGTATATCAAATCTATTCTGCCCTGGCCCACAATTTCCAGCATTAGCTTATCATCGTCCTTATATATATTAAATTTCCGGTCCGATAAAAATTTACCTGATACAACCCTGTAAATAAATCATAGTTAACCTCTTTGGTAACTTCTTTTGAGGATTGCGCAAAAACAGTACTGTGATGAATGAACGATAACAGTAACAGACAAAATAAAATCCGCATAAATGAAATTTTCAGGGCAAATGATAAAGGTATTTTCATATCGTAGTTATTTCATTCAAAATTCAAGCGGTTTTGAAAAATTAACTAAAATAACACTGCTCAAATCCGGATTTGAGTATTCAACCCCTGCTTTTAAGAACAGGCTAGCTGTTTTTAGCAGTTGATTTCAGGTAAGCAGAAGGAGGCATCCCGGTTATATCTTTAAATGTACGTTGAAAAGTTGCCTGCGAATTAAAGCCGCATTCTGCTGCCACACCTGCAATGGTAAGCTGTTGCATATCAGCCTGGCAAATTTTTTCTTTAAAAGCCTGCACCCTGTACCCATTAATAAACTCGTTGAAGCTTTTTTGAAGATGCTGGTTCAGTACAGCAGATATGGTTTTTTGAGGAATACCGGTATATTGGGAAAGTATTGACAGGTTCAGTTCAGGGTTTAAAAATAGTTTATCAGTTTCCATTGTTGCAGTGAGTACTTCTTTTGTTTGATTTATAATTTCTCCTGATAAACTATTTGATGCAATGCTTTGTTTTTTAGAAACACCATTCGCCTGCAGTATATATCCTTTAATTCCCAGCCAGTATACAATTGCTGCCATCGGGATATAGATAGGGTACCAGTCAAAAGTATCAACCACCCAATTTGAATATTTGGGAATTACATAAGGAACAAGATAAACAAACCATATTGCCTGGAAAACCATAAACACTTTGATTACCTGCTGCAGCCATTTAAAGTTAATGGCCTGTCCGTTTAAAGCAGCATTGTGTTTTGTTTTATAAGCCTGCAGGTATTTTGATGACAGCCAAACATAAATGCTAACAGACATCCAACGGGGTATATCTGCATAAACATTATAAGTATCAATAAAATTCCCCCAGGGGTCGGGGTTGTTTTTCACTTGCTTTGCTATTAAAAGCAGTATATACAAAAATGCTGTAAGCGAAGGAACAAAATCAATGAGTAAAAAATAAAAATGCCGCTTTTGTTTTTTTGCTATTTTAAATTCAGGCGAAAGAACAGATTGTACATAGAAATACAATAGTGGGCCAATCGCCATGGGCATCACTAATGGCATTAACTGTGCCAGAAAACGCAGCCAGGGCGAACCAAACCAGTCTGCATAGCTGCCATACAAATTGATGCTTGCCAAAACAATCACTGCAATCAATGCAGCCAGTATGCGGTTAGGGAGTTTATTTGTTTTTGAAAATAATAATAATCCAATTACAATAAAGCCCTGTAAAATTCCCAGTAGTACCAGTGTATTGAAAAAAGTAGCCAAGGTGATTTTTATAGATTAAATTGACAAACAAATCTAAACAAGGTGAGCAAATATTCAACGGCAATCTTTAATTATTTTCCTTACAGAATTATAAAATGAAATTAAAAAGCCCGGCATGCAAAATGTGTTGCAGTCACAGCATTTTACTCAACACTAATTAAGGCACAGCCCCTCTTTAATTTTACAGGCAAACTTATTGCTGTGGCAAATTTTTGCTCCCCAATTTTTTCCCATTTGCTTTTGCCAGGGTATAAAACTTTTATAAGCAACTTATCCTTTTTCAATAATTGATATGGTAATTTTAAAAGTAAAAACACCTGTGCATTTTGCTGCCCATGAATTACAGGGATAATTATTTTCTCATTCACTTTAAAAATATTGGCTTTTGCGCTTTCGTTTTTAACTGCAACAACATTCGGTATCAATAACCATTGCCGCCCTTTGATAGCATTTAACAATGGCCCATAATCCAAATAGATCTTTTCAATTGCCGTATCAGGATTAATCGTATGGTCATTGCCTGGAAAAGGAACAGTTAAAAAAGCACCCATGTATAAATGCTGCTGAAAATATGCATCCGGGTTTGGCCTGAAATCATCTTTTGAAATTGTCCATGCAATGATTGGCTTACACATCGCCATCTGTGCACATAAATTCAGGCTGTGAGGGTTATTGCCAAATTCATCATAGATACCGTCCATCTCTTTCATTAAGTCCAGGCGCCGGTAAAGTGGGTTACAAAAATCACTTTATTATGCTGGTGCATCAATGGGCCAAGCTTTGCCATGATACTTTTCCATGATAAAATGAGCGACCTTGTTTTGTTTGCATTTGCAAAACTTACCCCATCATCAGCAGCACTATTGTAATATCTTAACCAGTCTAACCTGTCGATACAAATGCCGGATGATGCTGGAATTTTCTCGATGTGCAGCATTGCCTGCTGCAACAAAAAACTTTGATACGCTGAATCAGCAGGGTCCATTGCCACACAATCTTCCCAGTTGGAATAGATGGGCCTGTTGTCCCAGTCAGGCATTATCTTTTGTGGCCGCAGCATTGCTGAAGACAATTTGTTATATAAAAAATCATTGGCGTTCTTCCATAAATCTTCTTCACTGCTGTATGTTCTTTGATATGGATAAATAATCTTATTGCCAAACTCTGTAACATTAAAATAACTGAGTGTGTGAAACCCTTTTTTCTTAAACCGCTCTGAATATTCGCTCAACGTTTTTACAGAGGCATATCCGTCACCCACGGTGACTCCGCCCTGTTTATAACGAATCCATTTTTCATCATCGTTGTTTACAGGAGGGATGAACATACCCATGTATGGAAAATCAAGCGATGCTTTCCAATTGATGCCAAAGGCCATCTTTTTATATTTTGCCGTATCCAGTTCGCCTTCATAAGAAGAGTAAGCACCACATCCGGCAATATCATTCACCAATGGCTGTTGTGGTAAAAAGAAACCGGTAAAATTTTCATACATCCATTTCATACCTGTACGCCAGTCTGCTTCGTGCAGTACAATATGATGCCTTATATGAACAGTATTTTCTTTGCTGATGCGGTGATTGATGTGCCGGTATGCAATGCTTCCATTTGCTGCAGTATGCATTTCCAAATCAAGGATGGTATCCTGCAGGGATTGAATGAAGCTTAGTCCAATATTTTTTTCGTTGATAAAACAACTTGCAATGGGGATGCTAAATGCGTTTCTGGACCAATGTGTTTCGCCACCATATACAAGGGAAAGGTTTTGAAGTGCTGCAGTTTCAAAGGGGTCTTGCCATTCTGTTACTTCTTGTTTTGTTTGATTGTCGGGCCATGTTGTCCAAAACTGAATGTCTTTACTGGTATCCCATTTTAAAATTGTTTCAATAGGTACGCTCCACGGCTTTCCATTTCCTATGATCTCAATATCCCATTGCAGCCCATAAACTGTTTTTATAATGGTATTTGCAACAGTGCATTCATTTTCAAAATACCGAACTGTCTTTCTTGTTATAATTGTATTACCATCATTCAATATCAATTCTGTGCTGGTATCTGTAGTTGTTTGGGGCAGCACTGATTCAAGAGAAAAATACCTGTGTACCCCATTTGAATGAAGCCCTGCTTTTATTTTACCTTCTTTGTATTCCAGGCTGAGTGGGTAATTTTGGGCATGGCTCAAGAATGTAATTGCCAGGAATAACATTACTACAGCTGTCTTTTTCATTTTCAGCTTACGTTTAGTTTATTTATTCTCATTCAGTCCTTCTTTTAGTGTGTTTACACACCAGTCCACAAAATTTATCACCTGGTCTTCTACTGCTGCATAAGGCCCCGGCTGATAAGCATCGCTTTGTATTCCCTTAAAATTATCCTCACACAATTTTCCATCCTGGTCGCCAGTTATTTCCCAAAATGCCGTTAAGCGTTCTAATGTATAATCTTTTCCTTCCACTGCATTTGCATCTACCAGCCAGCAAAACTCCACATCAGTTGTAGAGGCATTCACAGGCGTCACTCTCATTGTCCATATATAGTCACTCACCCCATCCATCCAAAAGTTGGGATAGTTTACCAGGCCCACCACGCCTGCATCATGGTTCTTATGCAAGCCCATTGGTATAGAAATTTTTTTACCGTCAATGCTATAACTTTCTATTCCGGGCCGAAGTGGATAGCGAATGGCATAAGTAGTTGTGCCTCCTGTTACTTCAATCAACTTTGTTTCCAGTCCATTTGCATTCCAGTCTTTTTGTTTTGTTAAAGTAAGTTCACCAGTATCTTCTCTCAAATTAGCACCAATCACCGCTCCGCAATATTCAGGATGGGCACCGCCACAATGATAGCATTCACGGAAATTTTCTGCCACCAGTTTCCAATTTGCGGCAAGCGTATAATTTTTTATACAGGCAACTGTTGCTTTATTTATCTCAAATGGTTTTAAATAAGGAGCCAAACTTTTTTCAATTGCTTCAAATGAAGGAGCTTCATCGGCCAGTGAAATAAAAATTAATCCTTCCACCACTTTCACATGAACAGCATGCAGGTTGTATGCTTCTTTACAAAAATCATCCGGCATCATCCGTGCATTTAGTAAAGTGCCGTCCTTGTCATATACCCAT
Source organism: Chitinophagaceae bacterium (assembly GCA_016722465.1). Lineage (GTDB taxonomy): Bacteria > Bacteroidota > Bacteroidia > Chitinophagales > Chitinophagaceae > Ferruginibacter. Next base: position 1,377,846 of record JADKJC010000001.1, read on the forward strand.
TGATGATAAGGGCAAACTAATTTTGGTGCGTTTCCTTTATCCTGCAAACAAATAACTGAACCACGGTGGCGGCAGGTATTGTAATGTGCATATACTTTTTCATCACTACCACGGATGATAATGATGGAATTTTTTTGCAAGTGATATAAAAAATAAGCGCCTGCTTTTGGTATCTGCGCCGTGTTGCCTGCATAAAGCCAGTGCTTTTTAAAAATGAATTGCCACTCTGCTTCAAATACTTCATCGCTTGTATAAAAAGCCTGCTCCAGGCTAAAGCCTGGTTTATAAGTGCTGACAAGTTGCTTAACAAATTGGATATTCATACAACTATTTATTACTAAGGTTTATTAAAACAAAACAACCGCTGTGGATTACTAAAAAATATTTTTTTCAAATATTCTTTCATTCCCCGTTTCTCCATTTGCTGATGAAAATTAGTCAGCAGGTAATTTAAGCCAGGCGCTCCGCCATAAGATTTCCAGTAACTATTTCTTGCCATGTCCATTCCCACGGTTATTTGTTCTGAATAGTCGGGCAATAATTTTTCAAGCAGCGTGTATGTCCAGTTATCCTCATCATTTTTCCAGCGGAAATGGCTGTCATACTCAACATACACACCAGTTTGCATGAGGGCTTTGTGATAACCTAGGTCCTTGTTCCTATCAAGATGCGATAAGACAATGTGCTTTATATCTGCCCCCAACTTTAAAAATAATTCTACCTGTTCCATTGCCTGCTCACCGTCTGTTGTGTGTGTGAGAACAGGAACGCCGGTTTGCAAATGCGCATTTACAACCGCATTGAAAATCTTATGCTGGTGTGCAGTAAATTTTTCATGGCCCGTTGCCAGTTTTATTAACCCTGCTTTGTGTGAGGTACGCTTTACGATCGGGCAGCTGTAATCATATTCGTCAATTCCTTCGGTAATGTCTTTTATAAACAATCCTGTTAATTCTTCTTCTGTTACAAAATACCGCCAGTGGTTGGGGCGGTAATATTTTTCCAGGTGAATACCTGTTGGTACAATAATATGTACGCCGGTATTTTTTGATACTGCTGCCAGCTTTATCACATTGCGGCCACAGGCAGCAGGCATTGTATCAACAACTGTTCTTCCGCCTGCATCGTAAAAGTTTTTCAATTCTTCGCTTACCTTTTCGACATCATTCAATATAAAATCTTTGTTGCCCATTGTAACAAAGCTTTCTTCAATGATAATATGCTCATGGGAAAAGGTTAAATCCATTTGCTCAGCAGCAATATCACCAAGCACTGTTCTTACAAATGGCATGAGCGTTGAATGTTTTATTTAATTAAATTAGTGTTGTACAAGTGTGATTATTCCTCCTTTTTACAAAAAAGAAAGAATAACAGAACAAGTTCGCAACAAAGCATAGCCAAGCCAAGTGCTAAAAATTATTCTTCCATCCGTTTCTTGTTGTATCTGCAGTTGCTACAGGCAATTCAAGTACCGCACCAATGTCATGCAATTGTTGCTGCAATATTTTCACCTCAATATTATTTGCCGCACAATTTTTTTGCAATGACAATACGGCTGCTAATCCTGCGGCCTGGCCCATACTCATTGTTTGCGCCATAGAACGGCAGCTTGCATGTGCATCATGTGTGGCAGAAAAACAACGGCCCACCATCCATGTTGTGAAACTGTTTTTTGGAACAATGGTTCCATATGGCACACCATACACAACATTGCCGGGCACATACTGCCAGTAAGTTTCGCTCTCTCCGCTTTTACCCATGCGGTGATCTTCAATGGGTGCACCACACAGCAAGATTGAATCAGCAGAAATGTTTGCAGCCATGCAATCCTCTTTGGTAAGACGGTATTCACCATACACCCTCCTTGTTTCTCTTACACCAATTTGATGTGAGAGCCCGATGATATCTGCATCCTGGTAGCCGGGAACCTCCTCTTTAAAAAACTTTTCAAAAATAAATGCCTGCCGCCTGCCTTCTATTTCTGCGCTTGTTAGCTCATTTGCTTTTAATGCACTATAGCCACTCACTTTAACTGCCACCGTAGAGATACATTTTGCTGCATTCATTTCATGAGCTGACCCTTCTTTACGTGGCAATGGATGTACTGCTTCAGCAACTGCATCATTCATTTTTTGCTGCAACATTTTTTTACCGCCGGCTTTTTCATATTCATTCAAATCAACATTGCTCATGCGGAAAGTGGTGGTCAGGCTTTGTGCCGGTTCATTTTCTCCTGCAATTTCACATTTAAAGCCGGCGAGGTGACAAAAATCTGCATCGCCGCTGGCATCAATTACTCTTTTAGCAATAATTTTAAAAAAGCCGCCTTTGTTCCATACAATACAAATATTTTGTTCGCCGGTTTCAACTACATCCACCAATGTGGTGTGCAATAAATAATTGATACCTGCATGTTGTATCAAATTATCCCAAACCAATTTTAATTTTTCGGGATTATAATTTACGCCGGTGCCTGCCCCATAAGTATTGGGGCGTAAAAAAATGTCACCGGTTTTATCCAGTTCATTAACTACTACATCGGGAATGCCCCCTGCAACTTTCCTTGGTGTTTCTCCCGGTGTGAAGAAGCCATAAAATGTATCCAGCATTTGTGTGGAAGTGCCGCCGGGGAAACCATACCGTTCAATAATCATTACCGAAAAAATCTTTTGCTTTGCGGCAGCCAACGCTGCTGCACAACCTGCGGAGCCGGCACCAATCACTAAAATATCAGTGCTGCAGTAAAGCGGAATTTTTGTATGATTAAAAATATTGAGCATGTTATTTTTCTGAAACATAACTTGGATAACCTACCTGTTGATACAGCTTTGCCAAACGGTGTGCATGTTCGTCATAAGCCGCTTCAAAAAGTTGTGTTGCTTTTTCAGTTCCGATAACACAGCCTGCAGTTAATACTTTGGGTGGATGATTTTGCTGTGTTAATATTTCTGCCAGCCTTGCTTTAATAGAGTTGATGATAAATACACCACCCAATGTTGAACCTGGCGCTACCGGCGTTTCCAAGCCATCCACATAAATCATCGAATCGCCGGCAGGTGCGCCGGTATCCAAAATCAAATCAGCAAAGTCAGATAGCTTTTTTCCATCCCTTCTTTTGCTGGTACTTGCCTTCAAATGTGCAGCTGTAACAACAGCCACAACTTTTATCTTCTTCTGTTGAAAAATCTCTGCCATTTCTATTGGCACTACATTGCAACCGCTGGATGAAATGATCAATGCAGTATCCATTTCTTTTAAATCAAAATTTCTTAATATCCTGTCTGCAAGGCCAGGAACATTTTCTAAAAACATGGCCTGGCGCTGACCGTTGGCACCCACTACGAGATTGTGAAATGACAGCGACAATTCCACAATAGGATTGAAACCAGGAAAAGAACCATAGCGTGGCCACATTTCTTCCACCATCATGCGGCTATGGCCGCTGCCAAACACATGCACCATTCTGCCCTGCAATATTGTTTGCGAAAACCATTGTGCAGCTGCTTCAATTGCATCCTGTTGCTTTAAAACCGAATCTGCTATCTCTTTTCCTTTGCTGATATATTGTTCTATTACATTCATCGGTTTATTTTTTTTCTTCGTTATATTTTTCTTTTGCAAAAAAGGCCGCTCCAATTGCCCCGGCTAAATCTCCCTGCTGTGCTTTTACAATTGTTGCCTTGATGCCACCGGGCTGCCATTCGTATTCATCAATCATTTTATTTAACGGCACAAACAAATCATCATCGGCTTCTGCGATGCCGCCGCCAATCACCACCGTATCCGGTGAAATGATATTACAGATGGATGCCAGACTAATGGCAAGATGTTTTAATGACCTCATCCACACCTCGTTTGCAAACGCATCACCATTCCTGTGCGCCAGCAACAATTCATGTGTGGATGAAAATTTACCACCGCTTCTTTTTTCTACGGTACAGTTGCCGATACATTCTTCCAGGCTGCCGGGCATATTTGTAACATCACGATCACCATTGCAATCAACAACGCTGTGCCCGAAATGCCCTGCTTTATTAAATGAGCCCTGGTATGGTTTTCCATTAATAAGCAATGCACCGCCAACACCTGTACCCAAAGTAAGCAACACTGCATTCGTGCTGTTTTTTGCTGCACCTGCTCTTGCTTCTGCCACCATTGCCGCAATACCATCATTCAGAACATAAGCAGGTGTTTGCAAGTAATCGCTCCATATAAAATTTTCCAGGCCTTCCAATCTTCCCGGCATAAATGCAATGCAGTTGTTGCTATTGTTTGGTAAACCGGGCGCAGATATTCCTACGATGGCGCTTGATGAATTTATTTTTTTCTTTAGTGTATCAACTGTTGTTGCAATGGCATTTTTCCATGCTTCACCATCTCCGTCATTTGTGGGGGTGTACATTTGATGGAGGATGTTTCCGGCTGCATCAATGGCAACCGCTTTAATTCTGGTGCCACCAAGGTCTATACCGATAAAGCCCAACCCCCCATCGCCCTTTTCGGAAGTAAGGGGGATGGGCGTGATCTCTTTATTTAACATTTTTTCGTCCATTTTTACATTGTTTCTTTAATCAACACGGCCTCTTCTCTGCCTCTTCTCCAAAAGAGAAGAGGCGGTACTTTATTTCTTTTCCAAACATTTTATCTTCCACATCTTCATCCAATTTTTAATCAACAATAACAACACTACCAGCCTGGTCTGTTAAGAGGAGCCGTATTGCCCTTCTGCAATTGTCCATCCTCCATCAACGGCTATTAGCTGCCCGGTTGTAAATTTTGATAAGTCACTCATAAAATAAACAGCGAGGCCATCCAGGTCTTCCGGCTTTCCAATTCGTCCTCCATCTAATGGTTGTTTTGTTTTGATGAACGATAAAATAATTTCATCGTTTGCTGCCCGTTGTGCCATGGGTGTTTCTACCAGGGCAGGTGCAATTACATTTATTCTTATATCATTTGCTGCATAATAAGCAGCAATTGATTTTGTAAAACCAATGATAGCCGCTTTGGCAGCAGCGTACGCATGTGTAACAAAAAATTTGGGGGATGGTGAATAACCAAGCACCGAACCCATGTTTAATATCGTTCCAGGTTTTTTTAATTCTAAAAACTTTTTTACCGCTGCCTGGTTACTCAACATCAGGGAAGTAAGATTTAATTCCAATGTTTTATTCCACCCATCAAGGGTTAATTCATGCAGCGGCCCATCACCCATCTTTCTTCCGCTGCCACCGGCCACATGATAGAGGCCATCAAAGCTGCCGAAATTATTTGCACAAATATCAATTGCCTGCACGGCGGTGTTTTCATTGGCAGCATCCGCAGCTAAAGAAAGGGCATTTTTGCCGAGCTCCTTTTTTGCTGCTTCTGCACTTTCAGCATTTCGTCCTACTACAACAACGTTTGCACCTTGTGCAATAAATGCTTTGGCAGCACTCAATCCCAAACCGGTAGTACCCCCGATGATCACTATATTTTTATTTTTCAGCATTTTTTTTTGTTTATTTCTGTAAAACTTTCTCCCGGTTGTATCCCTTTAAAAAATCACAATAAAATTTTTCTTGCTTCCTTTACTGACCTTCTTGCAGCATCCAGTATTTGTACAACGATAATATTTCTTTCCAGTGAGAGTAAGCTGATATTATCGGCTGCGCCATTTTTTATTACTGCTGTTAAATAAGCCACTTCATCTTTGTATGGCGGAGCTGATATGGCTTCTGCTGTTGTTGCATGACCGTTTTTTGATTGAAGTGAAGGCGCTTCATTTGATTCATTAAACTGGGCAGCATGCAAGTAAACATCTTTACCATAAACATCTGCATCCATAATGGTGTAAGGCCAGTTCCACGATGCTTCAATAATGCCAGTGGCATTTGCATATTCCAATACAATGCTGGCATCATCATCTGCTTTTGGATAAACTGCCGGTTTAAGGTGACGGGCAATCGCAAAAACAGCCACTGGTTTTTTACCTTTCATCAATTCTGTCATAATGCTGGCACCATAGCAACCAAAATCTGTGATGGCGCCGCCGCCATTTTTTTTGGGATCAGTTAACCAGTTTGTAAAATCTTTGCTGCAGCCAATTTCTACCGGGCCACGGTGGCCGCCATGCATTGTCATTTTACCGATTGCACCCATTTCATCTGACCTTTTTGCCAGTTCAATAAAACTGCTGTACCAGGCCGATGGGAAATTGGTAAAAACTTTTGTGTTGAATTTTTTTGACAACAGCTGAATTGCGGCTGCTTCTGCACTTGAAAAACAAAGTGGCTTCTCCACCATCACAGGAATATGAAGCGGCATACAGGTTTTAATAACGGCAAGATGTTCGGTTGGAGCATTGTAAACCATTACCAGGTCAGGATGACATTTTTTTAATGCAGTTGCCAGGTCTTTGTAAAAAATTGAATCGGGCAGTTGGTAAGCTGCTTTCTTTTTGTTGCTCAACTGCTGGTTTGTTTCTGCAATACCAACAATACTAATTTCGCCAGCTTTATTTTTTTCGAGCATCCTGTTTACATGGTCGTGGGATAAGCCAACGATCACAACATGCAGCTTCTCCTGTGCATAGCAGTATTGACTGAAAGCAAAGAAGATGGATAGTATGAACAATTTATTTTTCATGAAATATTTTTATCTGTTGCATCATTAAAGTTGCCCAATGGTATGCCGCACAAGTGAGTGACACAAGAATGCCGCCATGAAATACTACTGCCTGTCCAAAATATTTTTACGATCATTAAATATTATTTTTCTTCAATTCACTCACTGCATAATTGGCCGCCCTTGCCGTGATTGCCATATAAGTGAGTGAAGGATTTTGACAGGCTGATGATGTCATACAGGCACCGTCTGTAACAAAAACATTTTTCACAGCATGTAACTGGTTCCATTCGTTGAGCATCGAAGTCTTTGGGTCTTTGCCCATTCTGCAGCCACCCATTTCATGGATGTCTTTCCCCGGTGCCTGGTGATTGTCTTCTGCGGTTATGTTTTTTAAACCAGCCTGGTGGAACATCTCATTAAATTGCTCCACTGCATCTTTCGCCATGGCATCTTCATTTTCATGCCATGTAACATCAGCATGCAATAAAGGAATGCCCCATTCATCTTTTTGATTTTTATCGAGCCAGATCCTGTTGTCTTTGTAAGGAAGCATCTCACCCATCGCCGTTCCAAAGAAAACCCAGGGACCCGGCTCCGTTAATTTTTCTTTTAACTCAATGCCGATGGCATCCATACCATCGCCGCGTTGCCAACCCTGTCGGTAAGATGAACAGGCGAGTGCATATCCTCTTTTGAAATTTGTTTGCTTATCACTACCAAAATTTCTAAACCTTGGCATGTATACGCCATTGGGCCTGCGGCCGTAATAATAACTGTCTTCCATACCATCAAAAGTTCCGCTTGCCCTTACACGGTAATTGTGCGTCATGATGTAATGACCCAGCACACCACTGTCGTTGCCAAGGCCATTGGGAAAACGACTGGAGGTTGAGTTGAGTAAAATAAGGTTGGAGTTGATGGACCCAGCATTTAAAAAAATAATTTTTGCAAAATATTCCGTTAGTTTTTTGTATTGGCATCAATCACTCTTACGCCGGTTGCTTTCTGCTTTGCTTCATCATAAATAATTGAATGAACAACAGTGTCCGTTTGTAAAGTAAGCCTGCCCGTTTTTTGCGCCGCCGGCAACGTTGCTGATTGTGTGCTGAAGTAAGCACCATAAGGACAGCCACGGCTGCACAAATCCCTTGCCTGGCATTTCCCCCTTCCCAATGCTTTATGAATTTCATTTTGTGCAGTAAGATTAGCAGTCCGGCTGATGATCAAGTTTCTGCCTGGGAAATTTTCTTCTATTTTTTGTTTTACTAATTTTTCAAATCCCGTCATATCAAATGGTGGAAGAAATTCTCCATCCGGCACTTGTGCCAAACCATCTTTATTGCCGGCAATGCCAACAAATTTTTCTACATAACTGTACCATGGCGCTATGTCTTTATAACGTATTGGCCAGTCTGTATCAATCCCTTCTTTTGCATTGGCTTCAAAATCTGCTTCGCCCCAGCGTTGTGTCCACCTGCCCCACATCAAAGAGCGGCCACCAACATGATAACCTTTTATCCAGTCGAATGGTTTATCCTGTATGTAAGGATGTTCTTTATCGGGTGAAAACATTTTTGTAGTGAACCCGTCCACCACACCTGAACGGACAAGGATCGGATTGTCATTTATAAACCGGAGTGGCAGGTTACCACGGTGAGGTACATCCCACCGGTTGGAGGAGGCTGTATCATAGCCTTTGATGTGCTCAAGATTTCTTCCCCGTTCTAATGCCAACACGGTTAAACCCTGCTCCGTTAATTCCTTCATGGCCCAGCCACCACTCATACCTGTGCCAATTACGATGGCATCATACATATTTTGTTGTACCGCTTTATTGTTGATGTTGGGAATATCACCTGGCATGAAGCATGATTTTATTTAAGCATTAAAAATTACTGTCTTACTATTTCACCACTCTGTTTATCTTTTAACACAAACACTTTTTTCCCATCTGGCAACACTTCTTCTTTTATTAAAAAATATTTTTCGTTGAAGGATGTTTGTTCTTTTGTTGCTGTTGTACCTGTATCGCCACGCCAGTCATCAATTATAATTTGCTCCCATTGTTTTGTTTTAGCAGATTTGTATGCTGCGTCTAAAATGGCATTTACTATGTAACCATCGTAAAACGTTTCTCCTGCTTCCCGCTTGTTTTCAATTGCATCAAACATATCGGTAAACATGTGGCTGTAGCCAAGCTCATGCACTTCATCTCCCACAGGAAATAACCAGCCGCTGCTGCTCTCTGCTTTTTCAGCTACATAATTATTTCCTTTGCCAGTACTGAACATTTCAAAACCTGTACGCAAAAAATTATTTAACCAGATCGTTCCTTCTGTTCCCATCACTTCATCCCGTAAGTCCATACCACCACGAAAACTCCAGCTTACTTCAAACTGGCCGATGGCACCGTTGGCATATTTTACCAACCCAACGGCATTGTCTTCTGCATCTATCGCATGTACCTGTGTAGCTGCCCAGCACATCACTTCAATTGGTTTGATATTTTTACCAATAAAATTCCTGCTTATCTCCACACAATGACAACCTAAATCTATGATAGCACCTCCGCCGGATTTTTCTTTATCCCAAAACCAATCGCTGTGTGGGCCGGGATGTGTTTCCCTGCTTTTCGTCCAGGTTACCCGGCCAATACTTCCGGCCTTTACTGATGCCAATGATTTTAAAAATTTTGGTGTATAGCATAAATCTTCGAGGTAACCACCAAACACACCTGCTTTTTCAACTGCAGCTAATATTTGTTTTGCTTCGGATGCAGTTCTTCCCAATGGCTTTGTGCAAAGTACATGCTTACCTGCTGCTGCACAGGCCAGCACAGCTTCCAGATGCATGTCGTTTGATAAGCCGATGATCACTGCATCCACTTCTTTATTCTCCACGCATTCTTTTATTGATGTACTGTAATGTGGCACGTTATAATCTTCAGCAAATTGTTTTGCATTTTTTTCGGTACGGCTGTACACAGACACAATCACATCTTTGCGGCGCTGTGCTACCAGTGAGCCTGCATAGAATCTTGAAATAAATCCGGAGCCAAGAATTGCTAATTTCATAATTGATTATTATTTTATTTTTACAAAGATTAAGAGAGATTGCTTTACCTACGAATTAGATTAATTAACACGAAGCTAATTCTTTTACATTATCACTATACCATCGGCCATGGAAATTTGCTTTGCAATTTTATTCTTGTGCCTGTTTCCTGGGACCTTCTTGCTGCTTCAATTATTTCCAGTACATGAAGGGCATGCTCCACATTGATTTTTGGTTCTACACCTTTGATGATGCTTTCACCAACTACCCTTGCGCCTTCCTGCCATTCGTATCCTCCTTTGTCTGTACAAAGTAATTGTGGTGGTTCTTTCTCTGATGTATCCAGCACTACGCCATTGGTTTCCCAATCGTATCCAATAAGCCGCATGTTTCCTTTTGTACCGTACACCTGTATTGAATGTAATGATTGATTGGTTGCTTCATGCCCATGTGGGTCAAAATAATTAAAGCCGCACATTACATGCGACAATACGCCATTTTCATGCTCCAGCAAAATCTGTGCATTGTCTTCGGCTTCTACTTTTATTTTACCTTTATCTTCTACCGTTCTTTCTGCTGTTACAATACTCAGCATCGCCATCACCGATTTTGCCGGCCCAAGCAATCCCGTTAGTGTAGCCATGTTGTACACACCGAGATCGGGCATGCTGCCGCCGCCATTTTCATAAAAGAATGCACTCCAATCCGGACCGGTATGGCCATACTGCCCATGTGCTGCAGAAACCTTTCCTAATTTACCTTCCTGTATTGCTTTACTCATAAATGCAAACTGCGGACTGTTGACAACAGCAGGCGCTCCCCAAAAACGCAGGTTTTTGCTTTTAGCCAGCTCTAATAACGACTTACCTGCAGCATAAGAGTTGGCCATAGGTTTTTCACTCCACACATGTTTGCCCGCTTCCAATGCTTTTTTATTTAGCTGTTCGTGCACCTGCATATCAGTTGTTGTTACCATCATATCAAATGGAACACCAGCAAGCATTTTATCAATGTGCGGATAGGTTTGTGCATTTACATTGTATTGCTTGTTTTGTGCAACTGCCCTTTCATATTTTATGTCGCACAAACTTACCACTTCAATCATTTTTGATGATAGCAGTTGCGGCAGGTAACGGTTGCTTACACTACCGCATCCAATCAGTGCAACTTTTAATTTTTTATCTGCAGTTACAGCAGCCCATCCTTCTAATGAAGAAACAAGTAATGCGGCACTTGCCAATGCTGTTTTTTTAAGGAAATCCTGACGTGAAATGTGGTTCATAACAAGCAATTTTTATGGTTTATAAATTTTATGAATTAAGCTTTTTAATTGATACCAGGCTTTGTTGCGAACATATTCTGTTATTCTTTCTTTTTAGTAAAAGGAAAATAATCACAGTTCTACACTTTATTCTTATGCAGCCCGTACATCATCACCACTCTACTGATATTTCATCTGAATTATTATTGATTACAACTCCCTGCTGCGTCATTTTCACTGCATTGTTTTTCAGCATGGCATAATATCCTGCATCATAAATACCGGCAAGGTTAGCAAGTCCGTCAAGCAATGCAGCTTCTTTGGTTGCAGAAAGAGAAATTGCTGTTCCATTTACTTTTATTGTTTTCATGTTGTCGCCAAATCCATGAAACACCAATTGTAACTTTTTAAACTTTGATGCAAAAGAACCTTGCTGCTTTTCAATGACAATTTTCTTTTCTGCCGGTGAAAATATCATTTGCTTCTTACAATAGATTTTGTTTTTATAACCAAAGCCATCGCCTTCATCTTCATAATAAATAAAACTATTTTTTTCACTGCCGTTGTAAATATGCAGTTGCAAAGTGTCTGATGGGTTTTCTTTTGTTGATTGAACAATGCCCTGCAGTGGAATAATAGAAGATCCCTTTATAAAAACAGGTAATTGATATATGGGTACTTCTTCTACATGGGCTGTTTCGCCGGTTAGCCTTTCATCTGTATAAATATTATACCACTCCCCTTTGGGCAAATACAGTTTTTTATTGCGATCTGCACTTGTTACAGGAACTACCATCATACTGCCACCAAATAAAAATTGGTTTTGATAAGCGTTGTCATATACTTTATCATCATGCGGATAGTTAATGGCGAGGCTTCGGGCGATGGGCATTCCTGTTTGTGTTGCTTCGTAAAAAGCGCTGTACAAATAGGGAAGCAGCCTGTAGCGAAAATTGATGAATGTTTTTGAGATCGCTTCTGCTTCATCATCATAAGCCCAGGGTTCACCGGCAACGCCACCACATCCCTTGTGGTTTCTGCAAAAAGGAGAGAACACACCCACCTGTATCCATCTCTTGTACAGATCTTTTGAACCATCACCAATAAAACCACCAATATCATGTCCGCAAAATGAAATGCCCGATAACCCCATTTGGTTATTGAGCAATACACTACTCAGCAAACCTTCATCACTGGCGGTATTATCACCGCTCCAAACTGCCGAGTACCGCTGCACCCCGGCAAAGCCGGATCGGGTAAGAATAAACGGACGCCGGGTAGGTGAATTTTGCAAAGCTGCTTCATAACTGCTTCTTGCCATTTGAAAACCGTACACATTTTTCGCCTCCGGTGCAGTTGTTTTTTTGCCATCAAAATCAAACAATAAATTATCAGGCAAATAACTACCTCCTAATGCCGGTTCATTCATATCGTTCCAGTAACCATGAATACCATTATCTGGCAGCCATTTCATTTTATCTTTCCACCATTGCCTTGTTGTTGGATTGGTATAATCAGGCAGGTAACATTTTACCGGCGCAATCTCTGTGTTAAATAAACTGCCATCAGCATATTTAATAAAAACATCTTTTTGCAGTCCATCAACATAAGAATGATACGTGGAGTCAATCGCAACGCCGGGATAAACAGATGCGGTCAATTCTATATTTTGCTTTGCAAGACTTGCCGCCAATGCAGGCATATCAGGAAACCTTTCTTTGTTTACCCTGAATGGTTGATAGCCTTGCTGGTAATCAGCATCGAGTACAATACAATCCAGTGGAATTTGCTTCTTTCTAAAAGTTGCTGCAACCCATTCTACCTTTTGCTGCGGATAATAACTGCAGCGGCTCTGGTGATAACCAATTCCCCATTGAGGCGGCAACTGTATTCTTCCCGTTAGTGAAGTATACTGTTCTAAAACTTTCCCAACGGATTCATCATACATGAAAAAATAATCAGCATCGCCGCCATCAAAATTAACAGAAGCGAAATCCGGAGTGGACAAACCGAAATTGAAAAATGATTTATAACTGTTGTTGTAAAATATTCCATACTGCAACTGGTGATGGATGCCAATATAAAACGGCACACTTATATACATGCTTAATCTTGGGTCACCATATTTGTAAGTATCGGTATTGTTTAAGGTGATGCCTGTTCCTCTTTTATCCAGGTTACCCAGCGCTTCACCCATGCCCACGAAACGTTCACCGTCTTGCAATTTTTTATAGATACTTACTTTATCGCCCAGGAAAGTAGTGCCGGAAAAATCACCTTTCACATCTTCGTTGATGGTTTCGCCCTGTTTATTCCTGAAAACTAATCTTAGCGCCGGTTCTTTTTCTATAATAACTGTTATGGCGCCGGTTGATAACTCAATTGTTTTCCCCTTTATCAATGACCGCTGTATTGAACAATGGTATTGCATTATTCACCAGCGCATAGGAAAAATTATTGAGCGTTTTATTTTTTGAAACCCTTACCCGGATGGTATTATCATTGTAAGCATGTATATCAAAAATGCCGGCAGCAGTTTTACCTTCAACGCCACCGGTTATTTTTTTATAAGAAATTATTTTACCGATATTTTTTAGCTGGCAAAATGAAGTCGCCGGTAAAAAAAGAAAACATAATATGCCCAAAGTGATCCTGTACATTTTAAATACCATTATTTTATTTTAATCAATTGTTTTGTAGCACCGCTTTTTTTTAACTGCTGCATTAAATTAATCCATTCATTACAATCTTCATTATAATCCAGCTTTACTCTTTCAGCAACCGTTACTGTCATGTTTGCCGGAAAAATATCAATGCCATAAATAGCCCCCACAAATGCACCCAGCAACTGTGCATACGAATCATGGTCGTTGCCCCACTCAATACTCATTTGCAATGCCGCAAGGGGGTCGTATTTACAAATTTTTAAACAGCAAAAGATCAAGGTGTATGGAACTTGTGCTTCCCATTTGGTGGTGTACATAAATTCCTTATCGAGCAAGGCAAATAATTTTGCAGGAGAACCATTTGCTTCTTTCACATAGTAATCTGCCAAATTCAACCAGCGCTCCACCTGCCTTTCGCACCAGGGGATTTTTTTATAATCGTAAGGGTCGGTATCCTTCATAGTATTTATCACTTCAGTCCACAGTTGTTCATTTGTCATTTTTGTTGGGTCAAGCGTTAATGCTTTTGCTAAACCGGCATTGATGGCAGCAATCATATCTTTTGCAAATCCATTATCAAACCATGCAAGGTTGTAAGCAGACAAATATGCTTTCTCCGGCTGCCCCGGATACAATGCAGCCAATGGTGTTAAAGCCATTTGCCCGTAACAGGTGGGTATTCCATTCCATAGCCTTTCTAAAGGATAAGCCTTGCCGGCTTCACGGTTTCCTTTCAGCCAGTTAATTGCTTTGTAAGATTCACCCAGCCATTGCGGACACAATGTATCGTAGCCCGGGTGTGTTTTGATTGTTTTTGATTTGCTCCAGCTTAGATAAGCATCCGCCAGTGTAATATTGTTTACCGGAAATTGCTGTTGCTGTATTGCCTTACGCAACATGTGCAGTAAAATAAATTTATGCCTGCTGTCGTCTGTAACGCTTCCGGGTGGAGCATTGCTGGCCCAGCAGCCATAAGGTTGTGCAAAAGGCAAAACATATTTGTACGATCTCAGGTACAATCTTCCTGCGGCCGCTTTTAATGCTGCATCATTTATTAAATCATTTGTATCTGTCCATAATTTGGGCGGGCCGGGTGATGCCTGAATTTCAGGATGCCCCTGGAATTCGATAGGACCACCAAGTGCATCGCCAATGCAGGAACCGAGGATTAAACCTTTTATTTTGTTTACTTTAAAAAGGGAATCATTTTTTGTTTGTGCAAACAAACTCAACCCAACTGAAAGCAAAGCAATCAGCAAAAACAATTGATATTTTTCACCTTGCTTCATTGTTTGACTGTTGTTGGTTTAACAAGCATTGTATCTGTTGCCAAAAAACGCACTGTATATCCACCGGTATCAATGAGCACGCCGGGAAAAAGGGATTTTATTTTAGTAAAACTGGCAGCAGTGGTATTTGAATGATAGAGGTAAAGTTGTTTTAAATTTTTCAAGCGTTCCAGGTTGGCAATGCCTTCTGCTGTTACATTGGTACCGGAAAGGTTAAGGTATTGCAACCGGGTAAGGTTTTTCAAATACAGAAGCCCTTTGTCATTGATGTTTGTACCGTTAAGATGAAGCCTTGTAAGATTTGCAAGCCTGCCAACTGCTGCCAGAACTGTATCACTGATCTTTATGCTGCCAAGTTTCAACCATATAATTTCTTTGTCCAGCTGCTTTATCAATCGCAGTTGTTTATCAGTAACAGAATCCACTGCTACAAAATTTACAGAAAGGTAATTACTGTTTTTTGCTACCGCATTCACAGCAACATCCAGGTTTCTTAATTCATTTAATATTGATTCAGGGGCAGGTGCTGTTGGTTTTTCGGGAACATCTGACAATATGGTAAAATCTTTTTGTCCCCCTGCCTGGAGTGAAGCCAACACTGGTTTTATTTTTTCCGGTTGCTTTAGTTCAGCTACCTTTTTATGATAGTCGGCACCTGACAACACCCACCAGTTCAACAATTCAATTTGTGCAGCAGATAATTGAGGCTTTTGTTTTGGTGGCATGTGGTCTTCATTATCGATTGGCAATGAAATCCGTTTTATGATTTCACTTTCTGAAATATTGCCCGG
The DNA here is from genome assembly GCA_016722465.1 of Chitinophagaceae bacterium. Lineage (GTDB taxonomy): Bacteria > Bacteroidota > Bacteroidia > Chitinophagales > Chitinophagaceae > Ferruginibacter. The sequence continues at coordinate 1,393,516 of JADKJC010000001.1, forward strand.
CACGATACTTTTTCCTGTCTTACCTCCTTTATCAATAAACGACGGTTCATCTAATCTCAGTTTTCCTTTTTGTTTATTGGGTCCATGGCAACTGTAACACCCTGACTGCAACACCGGCTGCACAATATCTGAGTAAACAACTGCCTGTTGTATATCAGCAATTGGTTTCATTATAATTTTTGAATCCTCCTTTTTAGAAAATGATTCTGTAAGATAACCTTCGCCATGTGTAAGTGTTCCGCCAAGGTGGCCGGTAATAATAATAGATAAAGCCATTACCGGCATTGCCCATTTTAAATGGTTGCTGTTTTTATTGTGCAAAAAATAGGTAGCTACTGACACTACAGCCGTTGCAATACCCAGCCATTGATGTTTTGAAACAATCGCTTGGTCATAATTTCCTGACTGAGATAAAAGAAAACCGCTGATGCAGGATACAACAGCACTTAACATTCCCCAAAACAATGCCACAGCAATTGAAGTGCGTAATGTTTTATACTTTTCATTGAATGAAAGAAAATAAAACAACACGGCAATCAACAATATGCCAATTGGTAAATGCACCAGCACCGGGTGAAAATGACCAATAAACTCTGATATGGTATTGAATGTGTTCAAACTATACGCTGTTTATCATGTATATCTTTCTCTTAATAATTTCATCATGTGCACATTTATTTCCCACTGGTTAGCTAATGGTTGCTGTGTGTACGGCAATGTGGGCATGTACAATGGAGGGCCAAATTCTGTAAGGAATGTCATCCGCTGCCCGTTTTTCTTTTTTCTTTCCACTACTTTATCCCACCATTCAAAATGTTTCTTTACAGCATATTCCCATTCGGGTGCCCGTGGATCATTTACCTGCGGCCCCTCTGCATGGCCAATCCTTGCATGGATATGTTCTGTCCTTTCCAGCACCAGTTTCATTGTTTCTTCCTGGTCTTCTAAAAAAGATTCATGCACATTGCACCAGTGAGAAAGATCGGCAGTAACTTTTAAGTCAGGAATGCTTTCTAAAAATTTTGCTGCAACAGGTGCTGAATACAATGCCCTGCCCCTGTGTGTTTCATGATAAATTGGAATACCAGTTTTTTTAGACAGCTGAATAGTGTATTCAAAAAAAGGTTTTAATTGTTCGAAACTAAAATGGTCTTTTGCTGTATGACAGTTAATATAAATTGGCTTTAATGCAATCGCCTGATCAAGGCCGGCTATAAATTCTCTCCTGTTTTTTTCAACATCAGCATCCGCAATACCAAACATGATCCCGAAAACCAATCCGTGTTTTTGTGCGGCTGCTGTTAATTCCATTCTGTATTTTTCTTCACCAGGCAGCCATGTTTCACAACCATTGTACCCATCTTTTTTTATTTTGGAAAAAAAACTGTCGTAGTTCCCTTCATAACCCCAGTCTGTTGCAAGAATTAATAATTCATATTTTTCATGCTGCGTAAATGATGGTTTTGATGCCAGTGAAAAAGATTCTAATGACGATAACAATAAAGCTGCGGAACCTGCCGCTGTTGTCTGAATAAATTTTCTTCTGCCTTGTTTCATAATCGTTTGCTTTTAAAAAGGAATTGCCTTATGCTATTATTTCCCGTATTACTTTTCCGTATACATCTGTCAGCCTGAACGGTCTTCCCTGTGATTCGTACGTTAATTTCTCATGGTCGAAACCAAGTTGGTTCAATATCGTTGCCTGGATATCGAATGCTTCCGTTTTTCCATTTACAATACTGTACCCAATTTCATCTGTTTCGCCATAAGTGATCCCTCCTTTTATTCCACCGCCGGCCATCCACATACTGAATGCTTCTCCATGATGGTCTCTTCCTTTAAAGGGCATCGTTTTCCCATCCCTGTTTTCTCTCATAGGCGTACGGCCAAACTCTGCACCCCACACCACCAGTGTTTCATCCAGCAGCCCACGTTGTTTTAAATCAAGTAACAATGCAGTAATTGGTTTATCAACACTGCGGCATTTATTAATCAATCCCACTTCAATAGCAGCATTGGCACTATCACCATGTGTATCCCATCCCCAATCAAACAGTTGTACAAATCGAACTCCTTTCTCTACTAATTTCCTTGCCAGTAAAACATTGTTGGCAAAGTTTGCTTCGCCGGGTTTAGTTCCATACATCTCATGTATATAGGCAGGCTCATCGCTGATGTTCATTACTTCGGGCACGGATACCTGCATTTTGTAAGCCATTTCATACTGAGCGATACGGGAGAGGATTTCTGGATCTTTATACTCTGTATATTCATCCTGGTTTATTTTATTAATCGCTTCAATAGATGCCTTACGTATATCTCTGTCCATTCCATTGGGATCTTTAATAAACAACACCGGGTCGCCTTCGCTTCTGCATTGCACTCCCTGGTATACACTTGGTAAAAAACCACTTCCCCAAATGGCTTTACCAGCATCAGGATTATTACCACCAGATGTTAATACTACAAAGCCAGGCAGGTTTTTATTTTCACTTCCCAGCCCATAGGTAACCCACGAACCCATGCTTGGCCGTCCCTGCCTTGCACTGCCACTGTGCATCAGCAATTGTGCAGGCGCATGGTTAAACTGGTCGGTTGTTACTGCCTGAAGCATCGCTATTTCATCCACTACCGTTGACAAGTGTGGTAAATTGTCTGACAGCCACATGCCACTTTGCCCATATTGTTTAAAGGCAGCCTGCGGCCCCAGCATTTTTGGTACGCCTCTTATGAATGCGAATTTTTTTCCTTCTAATAATGATTGTGGGCAGTCTTGTCCATCCAGTTTTGATAACTCCGGTTTATAACTGAATAACTCCAATTGTGATGGTGCGCCAGCCATGTGTATAAAAATTACTGACTTTGCTTTACCGGGAAACATCGGAGGCTTTGGTGCCAGTGGATTGGCAGCATCGAATAAACTATTATCCGCTGCTGTTGATTTGCTTCCACATCCATCAAACAAATACCCCAATGCCAGTGCACCAAGGCCCATAGCACTTTCTTTTATAAAATGCCGGCGTGTATGGTATTGCATGGCGGCAATCTCTGCTTCTTTTACCAACTGCTGGTTGTGTAATTCATTTTGTGTCATACTTAATTTTTATTAAGCCATTCATCCGTATTCAGCATTGCATTTGCCACCACCACCATTGCTGCTGTTTCAGCATTGGCAGGTTTGTTTTTATCACCCAGTATTTCACTGGCTGCTTTATTATCCCTTTTGTATTTAGCCAGCGATATATTATATAATTCCATCAACGCATTTAGTTTTGCATCGCTTATAGCTTTGTACATCATTGCTTCATAGCCTTTTTCTATTTGTGTCTTTACATCTTTGCCCGTCAACTGTTGCATACGCAGAGCCAATCCCCTTGCCATTACCAGGTACGCCGAATCATTTAATGCAGTCAACGCCTGCAAAGGAGTATTTGTATTTATTCTTCTTATTACACAAACTGTTCTTTGTGCGCCATCAAAGGTGATCATCGAAGGGTAAGGTGAAGTTCTTTTCCAATATGTATATACTGCCCTCCGGTACATATCTTCTCCTTCACTCATTTTCCATTTAGCATCATTGTAGGGGTTATGCCAGATGCCCTCCGGCTGAAAAGGCATTACAGGCATGCCATACATTTTCCTGCTTAGTAAGTTACTTACCTGTAGCCCCTGGTCTCTTAACTGTTCTGCAGATAATCTCACCCGTGGCCCTCTTGCATAAAATTTATTATTGGGGTCTTTTTTTAATAACGCTTCATTTATTTTTGAATCCTGCCTGTAAGTTGCCGACAACACGATCTCCTTCAGTAATTTTTTTATACTCCAGTTGTCATCGTTCATAAATTTCCATGCCAGATAATCTAACAATTCTTTGTGCGTAGGAGGTATTCCCTGTGTACCTAAATCTTCTAATGTTTCTGCAATACCGGTTCCAAATAGTTGTTCCCATAAACGATTCACCATTGTTCTGGCCACCAATGGGTTTTTTTTATCCGTCAGCCACATTGCAAGTCCCAGGCGGTTTTTTGCAGCCCCTTCGGGAAAAGCATTCAGTATATGCGGCACATCAGGCATAACTTCCTTACCCTTTACCATCCAGTTGCCTCTTTCAAAAACATTGGAAGTGCGTTGCATATTGGAAGGATTCTCCATCATGATTGGAGTAGTTTCAGGATTTGAACGCATCAAACTGTCAAACAAATTTTTTGCAGCAGCATAGCCTGCTTTTTCTTTACCGGGAAACGGGTTGGCAAAGCGAAACCATTGCATTAAAATTCCATTTTCATGTTCAGGTTTGATGGTTGTATTTACATACTTAAAATACAAATTATGTTTTCCGGCAATGGGGCCAAAAGGGACAGTTGCAAAATCCCAACCCTTTGTTGTTGCCCATGCTTTTATTATTTTATAAGGTTTTGTGTTAAGGCTGTCAATATAAATTTCTAACTGCCCGGTATTATGAATTGAAACAAACTGTACAGTAAATTCAGTGCAGCCATCCAGTGAAATATCTTTTAAGCGGCAGCTTCCATAATTTCTTATTTCAGTTAGCCATCCCGTCATAGCTGCATTTACAAATTCATCGCAGCGTAAAGCATTTACGGTGGGCTGCCATGTTTTTAAAAAATCATACTGTTCCTTTGCTTCCTTTGGAGAAACATTTTTATTAAGCCAGTCCATCAGTTGCACAAATCTTGCACTGTCCTTTTCATTGCTGTATTGCCGGAGCAAAGGATAATCTGCTTCTGTATCTTCATCTCTGGAGTTATTAAAGAACGCCATGAATTTATAATACTCATCATGCTTAAATGGATCGTAAGGATGGCTGTGGCACTGTACACAATTAAACGTTGTACCCATCAATGCACTCCATGTTGTGTTTACCCTATCCATTACAGCTGCCGTTCTGAATTCTTCATTGTCTGTTCCGCCTTCATCATTGGTTAAAGAGTTGCGGTGAAATGCAGTGGCAATATATGTTGCATCATCCGGGTTGGGTAATAAATCACCTGCCAGTTGTTCAATTAAAAAATCGTTGTAGGGTTTATCACTGTTAAACGCATTGATGAGCCAGTCCCTGTATTTCCAGATACTTCTTCCCTGATCAGATTCATACCCTTTGGTGTCTGCATAACGGGCAAGGTCAAGCCAGAGGGAAGTCCATCTTTCACCATACGCAGCTGATGCAAGTAAATCATCCACTAAATTATTATACGCCGAAGCTGTATTATCATTCAGGAATTTTTTTGCAATGTTTTCATCCGGCGGCAAGCCTGTTAAGTCAAGGCTTACTCTTCTCAGCAATGTTGCTTTATCTGCTTCTGCTGAGGGTTGCAGTTTTTCTTCCGCTAATTTTTTATAAATGAATTTGTCAACATCATTTTTTATCCAGCTGTTTTTTTCATCTGGAATAGCCGGTTGCTGCACCGGCACATAGGCCCAATGTGTACCCCACACCGCCCCTTCATTAATCCATTGTTCTAAAATAGCAATTTCATCTTCTGATAAGGATTCATGCTTATACGGCATTCTTTCTTCTGCATCTGTTTCCTTTATTCTTCTTACCAGTTCGCTATGCGCTGCATCTCCGGGAATGATTGGATACTTACCTGATTTTGCTTTCTTCAACGCCTCTTCCCTGAATAGCAAACTGTAATTGGATTGTTGTTTAACACCACCATGGCAAGAGATACATTTTTTATTGAAGATGGGTTTTACCTGTGCATTAAAATCGATTTTATTCTTATTGGGCAACAAAAAATACAATGTTGCAGCCACTGCTACAAGCGCTAGTACAATCAGTGATATTTTGACAAGTGAAATCTCATCCGTTTATTTTTACCAAAGAGGTTTCTTGTTTTGTAACTCTGCCCAACAACCAATTTCTGCTTGTTGCATTCAGCCCGGGATTATCTTTTAAGAAGCCTTCCCTTACTATTGCGGCAGTATGCTCAATACCTTCAGGGTTCCATCCTGGCGGTTTTATCAAATACAAAAACTTATTTTTTATTCCCTTTGCATTCCTTACATCATGAAAAAGCAAAATAATTTCTCCAAAATAAAAATCAATAAAACTTGTCACATCCATTTTCCTTGTAATACCGTATTCAATTTTCACTTCGTCACGCAATGGTTGTAATGTGCCAAACAACCAATCCCAGAATGGAAGAAAAGTGCAGAAGTTGGTATCCATATACAATGGATTTTTTGCATGGTGCACCCTGTGATGCGATGGTGTAATGAGAATATATTTACTTCAGCAAAAAAATGCACCCAGGCTGTAGTAATGGTTAAATCATCCGGCGCATGATGCGGCGAATGAAAGCACCAAAAAAAACGTACCCGGTGAAAAGCATAGTGCCAAACCCAGGTGGAAAGTTCCCATACCAAATAAGCATATATCCAGCTATACCATTCGTAGTTGATGCTGAAAATACTTAGTTTATTAAAGAAAGGTTTTACCATTTCAAATACATCCAGCTTTATTAATAATGGAATATAAATACCCACAAAACTGGCAAGAAATGTTGGCTTTAATGTTTGTGCCACATACTGAAAAATACCTTTCGCCTTTGGAAAAAATAACAAATTGTTTTTTTCCTTTTTAAATCCTTCATATATCAAACGCCCAATTTCCCAAAGCGTAATAATATAAATAGCCATCCAAACTATTGACATAAAAGTATCATGGTATGTATGATTGTGAACCTGGTCTTTTACATCTGTAACGATTGTATGAATTGTTTCGCCTTTAGCATCAACAGTTTTACCAAACAAGGGGTTAAAAATATAATACAGGAAGAAATTAGATACCCAATCCCAACTGATATAGAAAAATGCAAAAATGAAAACTGCATTTTCCAGGTAACGCCAGTATTTCTTAAACTGATTTCAAACAGAATTGTTTTTTATTAGTTTTTGAAATCAGGGCTTTTAAATCCCAGTTTCTTCAACCCATTTTGTACATCTGGTATTTTCATAAATAAATTCCACAACATTCCGGTTCTATAATTTTCAATCATCGTTACAATCGGCCCCTGGTCAATTGCCAAATGAGATTTTGCATACCAGTTATGATGAATACTAAAACCATCCACAAAACCATACTTACTCCAGATTTTATCTCCCATATTGTAATAAAAATACCGGAGTGCTTCCATACTTTCTTTTGGTGTGTAAGGCATGGATGAAATGGCGGCTGTAGGTTGAATAACACCTCTGTCATTTTCCGGGCTGTGTGCAACATAACCTTTGTAACTGTCACCGGCTGTTAATCCCCAGCACACATCGCTGTAGCCTTTAAAGTGATTGGGATTATCTATACAATAAGCCCTGTTGATAAGCGTATGGTTTTTGCCCTGCATAAAATAATCATTCCCCAAAGAATCCGTTAAACCATTCGGATTGATGCCCTGGAAAGTATATTGCTCAAAAAATAAAGGGCCGCCTTTGTCTTTATCATAGTTGCCTAACGGCAGCTTGTAGCCGTAATATTCTTTTCCGTTTTTAAACCCAAAACTTCCTGTCCAGGTTCCGTTATAAACCTCCGTTGAAATAGAATGATATTGTGAAGAAGCAGACATGATATATGTAATCAAACATTCATTGTAGCCCCACACCGGGAAATTCATATCAAAACCATTGTTGGGGCTCCAGTGCCAGAATAATTTATTTTGTCCGTTGGCATGCCAGTTCCAGTTGGCGGCGCCCCACATTTGGTTGATGCGTTTGCGCAGGTACACTTCTCTTGGTGTATCGCCTTTAAAATATTCCCTTGCACATAAAAAGCCCATCAACAGGTAAGATGTCTCCACAATATCAGCGCCGTCATCCAGGCGGTCGAACTTAATGGTTTTACCTGTTCGTCCGTTCATAAAATGCGGATAGATCCCATGATAGCAATCTGCATTAATTAGAAAGTCTGCAATCTTTATCAATCTTCTTACTGCAGTATCTCTTCCAACCCACCCTCTTTCAACAGCCACAACAGTACTCATAATTCCAAAACCTGTACCGCCGATTGCTCCTGCATCAGGGCCAAAAGTTGTGTGGCTGAAGTTGGGTTCGTCCCATGCTTCGTTTATATAATCCCAGTAATGCTCTGCTAAAACGGTGTTGCTTCTTTCCAATGCCAAACCACTGAAAGGATGGGCTCCATGCCAAAAGAAACGAAAGGTTTGTTTCTGCACCGTCTCCAGCAATTGGTCGTCCGTTAAATTTTTTAGGATGCCTACTGGTGCGATGCTGTCGGGGCCATCACCGTATTTCCCTTTGAGCAGAGATTTGTTTTGTGCAAACAAACTATTTGCTGCAAGAAGAAAAGTGAAGGCAAATGAGAATTTTTTTATCATTGTTTTGGTTTTATTTTATTGAACGTACATCAGTTCACTGTTCAACATCGTTGTGTCACTCACTTGTACGGTTTGTCCTTTATTCAGAATGAAGCCAACACCCTGCTATTATTAAAACTGCCTTTAGTTCGCAGGGTCCAAAGTCCCCCTTTGGGGGATTTAGGGGGCTTCTGGTATTATCCACCTGTTCAAAAAATTATACGGTAATTCAATCACCACTTTATAAAAATCCGAAGGCATATTTTTTACATCAATCATAGTTTTTCCATCGGAAACAGGCACTACGGTTACTAATTTGTACGCATCTTCTCCGCCTTTTTTAAAGTTATTAGTAGTGGTAACCCAGATTTTTGTCATGCCGGTTTTATCCACTGGCTTCCATGTTATGTATAATTTATTTCCATTGCGTTGCACATCAGCATCAGTGGCCGATACTTCTCCTGTCAATGAAATGCCATCCACTTCCATTAATTTTTCCCTGGGAATTTTTACACCCAAATGTTTAGCGATTGAAGGCATAATATCAATAATGCCGGGATTGCCCTTAAAGAAGTATTGATTGAGATTTCCTGCATTCGTAGCAATCCATGTTGTTCTTTCTCTTTCACCCTGTCCGCCATGATGATAACCGTTGTTTTCTCTTCCATGATCAGTCGTAATATACAATTGCCATTCTTCATCAAAATTTTTCTGCCTGTAAACAATCGCATCCCACAATCTTTTCAATTTATCATCCAATAGCTTTACTGCGTTGGTTAATGTATCGCCGTTACCATGCCGGTGCCCCATTTCATCTGTATATTCTAAATACACCCATGATAAATCCGGCGCATCTTTTTTTATAGAAGCAGATGCCCTGTTAATTACCGAGTCGTCAATTACATTATAAAAATATCCAAAATCATCATGCGGAAAATTTACTGTGTCCAATTCCATTCCATCAAAAATAATATCAGGTTGAATATTGCCGGCTGCTGCTGCATCACTACCAATTAGTTTGGTTCGGTTATCAATCCAGGTGGAATAAATGGCTGTTTTCTTTTGAGGATATTGTGCTTTAAACAACCGGTAAATATTCCAGTAGTTGTAATTGGGAGCTTCAATTTCGTTGCCCCAAACATTGTGCTTGTTTACCCAGGTACCGGTAAGCAAACTGTTATATCCAACAGCAGAAATGGTGGGTGTTTCAGAATAGCCAGTTCTTTCACCACCCACATGCGCTCTTGCATAACCGCCTTGTTTTGAAATTTCTTTTAATGCCGGCATATCCAGGCTTTCAATCAAATCAGCAGGAATACCATCAGCAATTACAAAAAGAGCCTTATGCTTTTTTTGAGCAGCGAGTTCAAAATAGGAAGACAGTAAAAAAACTAATAGTGTAATATATAAAGGCAATTGCTTTTTCATACAACTTTATATAGATAGTTCAGTAATCGTTGCTCAAAAATACCTTTGATAAAAAAATTAAACCACTATTCCTGCTACTTAAACTGATACTATTTTAGCAAATAATCACCTGGTTTGGCTAACTTTCATATGTAAAAAATATCTTCCTGTATGAAACCTGCTTTAGAACATTTGCCAAGGGAAAAAAATCAATCATTTGTGGTAAAGGATTTTGACTACAAATATTATCCTACACCCTGGCATTATCATCCCGAACTTGAAATTGTATTGGTAACAGAAAGTACGGGCAAGCGGCTTATCGGCGACAACATTGTTGATTTTAAACCCGGCGACCTTGCACTCCTTGGTGCTAACATTCCACACACATACCGCAACGATGACAAGTATTATGAAGCAGGTTCAAAGCTGAGAGCCAAATCGATTGTTGTTCATTTTACAGAAGATTCACTTGGCAATGATTTTTTAAGCCTGCCTGAAGCAGCTTTGATCAATAAACTTTTTGAACAGTCTTCCTATGGCATTGAAGTGACTGGTAAAACCAATCAACGCATCAGTAATAAATTATTTGATATTGTATTGGCCTCCGGCTTAAAAAAATGGTTGTGCCTTATTGAGATATTGCATGAATTTGCCATGGCAAAAAAAGACAGTCAACGCATTACCCAATCGCCGTACACAGGTTTTAATGAAAAGGAATCAACCCGTATGTGTAATGTGCTTAATTGGGTGGTGGCGAATCTTGAAAATAATATCACATTGAACGAAGCCGCCATTATTGCCCAGATGAATGCAAACGCATTCTCCCGTTTCTTCTCCCTCCGAACCCGTAAAACCTTTTCAGAATTTGTAAAAGAACTACGTCTTCAAAAGGCAGCCAAATTATTAATTGAAAGCGATATGCCGGTAACACATATCTGCTTTGAATGTGGTTATAATAATATCTCCAATTTTAACCGGCAGTTTTTGAACTATTATAATATGAACCCTGTAAAGTACAAAAAGGAGTTCCTTGCAAAAAACAACCGGATGGAGGCGTATTGATTTATTGCCTGGCTGTTTCCGCTGCCAATTTTTCTGATCCTTCTTTTACTTCGGGGCAGCTCATAAATAATTTCCAGATTAAACCGGTACGGTAGTTTTCTATCATTATTGTCATCGGTGCCTGGTTTAAGCCCATATAAATTTCCGAGCACCAGTCCATCTCAGGACTGAATGAATCTTTAAACCCGTATTCCCCCCAGATAAGATTGCCATAATTAAAATAATAGTTCTTTAATGCCCTCATGGCTTCTGCAGGCAGATAAGGGAAAGAGGATATGGCACCAGTAGGTGTGATCTTTGAATGATCCTGCCATTTTACCGGCTCATCGGCAGAGTAAGAAAATGGGCCATCACTTGCCGTTAGTCCCCATGCACTGTCGCCATATCCTTTAATGTGCAATGGATTATTTACACAATAATTGTAATTGATACGGGCAATGTTTTGATTGTTTTTAAAATAGTTGGTATACTTATCATTGATCGCATGAGGATCATAACCCAAATAGGAGTAGTGCGTAAAAAATAAAGGTCCGCCGTTTGATACCCCGACATCCAGTTTTATACCATCATAGGTTTTGCCATTACTGTAGATGGAACCATCTGCCGTTTGGCCCCAGCTGCTTCGATACTGTTGGCCCGTACTATCCTGGTTGGCCCAGCCACTGTAATACATACTTGCCGGCACAGCATGTGTGGGTGAAGCAATGGCAAGTAAATAGGTAACCATTGTTTCATTCCATCCAATAAGGTTGTGGTTGATCACCCATTCCTGGTCGGGTGACCAGTGCCAATATAAAAATTTGCTGTCGGGATATTGTGTAAACCAGCTCCATTCTACCCTTCTCCATATTTTGTCAATCGTATTTCTTATCAAAGTTTCATTGGCATCTTTTCCTGAAAAGTATTGCCTTGCTGCCAGCATGCCCTGCAGTAAGAAAGAGGTTTCCACCAGGTCGGCACCATTGTCCCTGGTTCCGAAAAAAGGTACCACCTTTCCTGTTGGTCCATCAATAAAATGAGGATAGGCACCATGAAAAGTTTCTGCCTTGTCTAAAAAGTTTACAATTTTTACGAACCTGGCAACAGATTCCTTTCTTGTAATAAATTTCCGTTCTGTACCCACCAGCAATGCCATAATGCCGAAGCCGGATGCCCCGGAAGCGATCATATTGTGCCTCCCGTGAATATTTTCTTTTGCCAAGCCACTGTTGGGTTCTGCTGCTTCCCAATAATAACGGAAGCTGGCTTCCTGTACCATGGTCATCAATTCATCGTCACTCATTGCTCTTGTAGATGCCGCAATTGGTGCTGATCGTTTAGTCTCAACAAAATTGCTATTGACATAACTTATTTTGTAAAAATACTTTTTCCCCGTTTCGCCAGTATAATCAGCATAACGGTTGATGTAAGGTTGTTGCACGCCAATACTCCTGTAATCCTTTCCATTTAATGAGCGGTATATTTTTATTAGATGAGCATTGCTGTCTGTAACCGGCTTCCAACAAATGTCAATATGCTTTGCATAACCCTTTGCATTTTTTATCAGCGGTACAGTACGAACAGGAGCCGGCACATCCGTTGGGAGAAAATCCATATCATCGATATAAATGGTATGCTCTCCTGATGTTGCATTTGTTGGCTGTGACAAAACAACACCAATAATATCCCCGGCATTTGAACTCATTTTAGTGAATACAAGGTTGCTGTTAACAGTAGTGGGTATTTTTACCTGTTGCCATTTTCTTTTAGCAGATGCTTCTATAAAGAAGGGCGAAGAAAGCGTACTGTCTGACAGTATAAATTGTATCGTGGGCAAATCAATTGCTTTTGTGCCAGCTGTTTCAACAAATACCCAGCAGGAAAAGAAAGCTGCTATTTTAAAATGATCCTGCCCCCGTATTGAATTGCGGGATATTGTTGCTTCCCATTTTCCACCTGGTGCATTTCTATACTCAAGTTTTAGTGCATTACCGGCAGTATGAAAAATCTTGTCACTCACAGGAAGACGCTTTTGTACATTTTCAATCCTTGTATTGCCCGTGCTGTTTGTTGAACTATAAAAATACCTGCCTGGTACAGGACTGTTCCTGAAGAAGCTGTAAGTATACTCATACTCCTGTGCAGTACATACAGAAGAAAGGATCAGAAAAATATAAAGCAATCTTTGATGAAGCATGATAAAATTTTAAGTAGTTTCTTAAAGGTGTTTTATTGACTTAACTGCTCACATCCCTGTGCTTTCAAACCCAAGTTTTTTTAACCCGTCTTTCACTTCCGGGCAGCTCATAAATAATTTCCACAGCAAACCGCTGCGATAATTTTCAATCATCACAGGTATTGGGCCCTGGTCAATGGCCAGGTATTTTACCGGGTACCAGTTATCGGTTTCACTAAATGCATCATAAAAACCATAAGGACCCCAAACTTTATCTTTCATGTGATAGTACCAATGTTTCATTGCAGCCATTGATTGTTCGGGTGAATAGGGAAAGGAAGACAGCGCCGCAGTAGGGGAGATGACACCCAGGTCATCATTAGGGTTTGGCGCATGTGCTGAATAAAATTTTACAGAGTAGCTGGCCGTTAATCCCCAATTATTTTTTCCATAACCCTTAAATCCTTTTGGATTATCAACACACCATTTGTAATTGATCATCGTTTGGTGAGTATTTTCCTGCCAGTAATCCGTGTACCGGTCTTTTAATCCCCTGGGATCTAGACCAAGATAAGAATAATGTGACCAGAATAAGGGAGCGCCGTTTGGAGGATTGCCCTGGTAACTCAGTTCCAGTTGATAGCCCAGTGCTTTGTGTGGTGATTTTAATCTTCCCTTTTCAGCCCAGCCTTCATGGTACACTTCTGCAGGTACGGAATGCGTAGGTGATGATGCTGCCAGCACATACATGATCAAACATTCGTTGTATCCATGCACCTGGAAATTCATCTGCCAGCCATAGCTGGGACTCCAGTGCCAGTACAAAACATTTTTGCCATTACGATACCAGTCAAACTCTACATCTCTCCAAAGTTTATCCATACGTATAGCCAAATTTTGTTCTTTATCATTTCCATCTTTTAAATATTGCCTTGCACAAAGCAGTCCCTGCAGCATAAAAGATGTTTCTACTAAATCGCCTCCGTTATCTTTTTGTCCAAAGGGTTTCACTTTTCCCGTTTCACCATTCCACCAGTAGCCATCACACCAAAGCCACTGCCGCCACTGGTTACAATGTTTTTATCATTGTCAGGATAATCATTGTCAACATGAAAGCGCTCTCTTCCCATACCGCTTACAGGCTCTGCGCCCTCTGTAAAGTATTTGATGGTTTGTTGCTGCACCAGATCAAGCAAGGCTGAATCGGAAAGTTGTTCTTTTACAACTGATGGCTGTTCTTTTGTTGAAGGTTGCTGTGCATAGGAGTAATGTGTATTTGTAAACAAATACAGCACAAGAAAAAAAGATCTGAAGGAATGAATTGATTTTGTCTGCATGGCTGCTATTTATTTATTTCAAGTGTTGTCAATATGGGGAAATGGTCTGATGGATATTTCATGTCATAAGAATCAGTGATGGTAGCAAATTTTTTAACGGTTACATTTTTATTTTTTGCAACAAAAATATAATCTATACAGCCGTCTGGCCTTTTATCAAACTCAAATCCTTCCCATGTATCTGAAGGGCCATACGGTTTTTCTTTGCTGCTGTTTCTTGCATTTTGAAAATGTGCTGCCATATACATAGCTGGCGCCTCACCAGGTTTTGAATTAAAATCTCCCGTTAAAACAACAGGATATTTTTTATCCTTTGTAAGCTGGTTAATTTTTGCAGTAATAAGTTTTGCAGATTCCAATCTTGCAGTATCACCAAGATGGTCGAAATGGGTATTAAAAACCCAGAGCATTTGTTTTGTTCGTTTGTTTTGAAACAAGCCATAAGTACAAACTCTTCTGCACGCAGCATTCCATCCAAAAGAAACCGAATCCGGTGTTTGTGATAACCAGAATGTTGATTGCTGAATAACGGTGAATTTTTTGTTGTTGTAAAAAATGCAGGAATACTCTCCAGCTTCTTTTCCATCATCACGGCCCACACCGATGTAACTGTAGTTTGTAAGTTGTGTCAATAAATATTGTAATTGATGATGCTGTACTTCCTGTCCTCCAATAAAATCAGCTTCGTAATAGTTCATCAAACCAGCCACTTTATCTTTTCTTGCATCCCAGCGGTTTTCTCCGTCTGATGCAACATCTAGCCGGATATTATATGACATTATTTTCACCTGGTCCTGTGCATTCCCGTTGATGCAAATCAACAGCATTACCAGGAAACAACCAATAATTTTATTCTTGTTCATACTATTTGATTACGCTATAAATAAGGCGCTGTAAAACCTAAACTCCGCATGCCGGTTTTTACTTCGGGGCAACTGGTAAATAAATTCCAAAGCAATCCCGTTCTGTAATTCTCAATCATTACAATGATAGGGCCTTGGTCAATAGCAAGGAAAGAACCGGCAAACCAGGTTTCCTTTAATGAAAACGCATCTACAAAACCATAGTCTTTCCAAAGTTTATCGCCCAGCACATAGTAAAAGAATTTCAATGCTTTCATAGATTCTGCCGGTGTGTAAGGGAAAGAAGACAAAGCCGCTGTAGGTGCAATAAACCCAACATCATTCGTGGGAGAGCTTGCCGTATAACCATTTTTGATATCACTGGCAGTAAGCCCCCAGCAATTTTCGCTGTAGCCAAATTGGTTGTTGGGGTTTGTTTTGCAATGGGTGTAATTGATCAGTGTATGATTTTTTGTTTGTGTGGTGTAATTGGCATATACATCCTGCAGCCCTGTTGGATCAACACCTAAAAAAGAATAGTGAGAGAAAAACAATGGCCCGCCCAGCGAAGGGCCTAACGGTAGCTGGTAGCCGAAGTAGGTTGCCCCGTTTGTAAATGTTCCGCTTCCAGCCCAGCCGCTGCTGTATACATTTGCAGGAATACCGTGTGTAGTGGAAGATGCCGCCATTATATAAGTGATCAGGCATTCATTCCAGCCCCTGATGGGAACATTCATGTCCCAGTTGTACACCGGGCTCCAATGCCAGTACAATACATTTTCATTGTTTCTCCTGAACCAGCTCCAATCAACATTATTGCAGATGGTATTGATATCAGTTCTTAAGGTAGTTTCTTCAATGCTGGCTGAATTAAAATATTGCCTTGCTGTCATCAGGCCCGCTATCAGGTAAGATGTTTCCACCAGGTCGGCTCCATCATCCTTGGTGCTGAATGCAATGGCAATACCGGAACCACCATGCAGCCAATGTGGAAAAGCGCCATGAAAAGTTTGAGTCGTATTTTTTAAAAAGCCGACAATCTTTTGCATTCTTGCAAGGCCATCTGCCCTGGTGATAAAATTTCTGTTGATTGCAACGGGTATCGTCATAATGCCAAAACCGGAACCACCGGAAGTTACGGTATTATCATCCCCATTATTTCTTTCTCTTGCAAGGCCACTTACCGGGTGAGCAAAGTCCCAGAAATATTTAAAGGTTTGCTGTTGCACTTTGGTGAGCAACTCATCATCTGTAAGCAATGGGAATTTGGATGTTGAATCGATTTTTGTAACAAAGCTGAAACTATGGTTTGCTGATAAGCTTTTACCGGCAACAGATTTTAATATTGTGCCGGCAGCAACTGAGTACAAGGAGATATTAGGCAACACTGCAGGCTGCAGTATCAGCACACTATCGCCATTGGCATAAACGGCCGAATAAGTTAGAGTGGTGCCACTATTGTCTTTAATGGTAATACCCGAAGCAACCGTAGTACGATTTACCGGTGCAGAAAAAACATACCTGACCGAAGCCGTGGTATTGATATTGTAATAACTGTTTCCATTATTCACTGTATTGCCATTCAACTTTACCGATGCAATGGTAAGCAGTGGTATTACAGGTTCAGGTGTGGGTGCAGGACCAGATTTTTTTGAACAGCCTGCCAGCAGTAAACCGGCTGCAATTATAAAAAAATGTTTTCTTTGGATGACCGTTATCATAGTGTAGTATTATTTTTTTCTGAATGACATCAATTGATCATTATTTCTTGCCACCAACAGCGTTTTTCCGCTGCTGCCACTGATCCATTTCATATCCCTTACCTGGCCTTTTACGGAAGATAGATTTTGTTGGGCAACAGCCTTTACCTCTTTTTTATTGTTGATTGTAAACAGTGCCAATGGTTGAGCATCATACCTGCCTTCGTATGGTATCACATCAAAGAAATTGCCTCCGGCCAGGTACATATTACTGTTGTCTGCCGTCTTTTCAATTTTTTGAAAAGAGAAAATGGGTGCCAGTTGAAGTTGTTGCGGCAGGTCATTGATAATAAAATTTCCCTTCCCGTCTCCATAACACACAACAGAGCCGAGGTGTTCGGCCATCACAGGTTTGATGGTATCGATCCATCCGTAAAAAACATCTTTCATTTCTTCGCCGGCATATTCCGCATACATCAGGTAATGTTTTTTCAATAATGGCAATGGCCGCTCCACTTCATCTTTTGCCAGGAAAGGATATTCTTTACTATTCAGTGTGTAAGAAAGCAACTGCTCTGTTCTTCCGTTCTTGTCAAAATCGGCAACGTACATTTTAACCGGCCCGTTTTTGCCACTCCAGAATTTATTGTTCCAGCCCCAGTTGCCCGCCAGTATATCCATATTCCCATCTCCGTTTACATCATCCATAAAAACCGTTTGCCACATACCGGTTGATTGTGGCAGCACATTTTTCACCAGCTTACCATTGTTGTTGATGAAAATATTGATAGACATAAACTCACCGGTAACAACAAGGTCCTGCCATCCATCTTTATTGATATCGGTAAACGATGCTGTTGTTACCAACCCTATCTCTTTAAACAGGAAATCATTATTAGGTGCTACTGTAAAATTGGCTTTGCCATCATTGATAAGTAAATAAGAAGTTTGAGGAATGCCATAGGAAGAGGGGTCAGCAAGGGTACCAACAAAAAGATCTACATCGCCGTCATGATCTACATCTGCCGAAGTTACACATGATTTATTTTTAAAGAGTGCAGGCAGATTGTTGGTTCCTTTTATAAAATGACCTTTCCCGTCATTCAGATAAAGCCTGTCTAAAAGGGCAGGATCTGTTTCACCTTTAAATTCATTGCCGCCACTCACCACACACAGGTCGGGCTTTGCATCACCGTTGGCATCAAAGAAAATGGCATCTACATCTTCATAGCCGGCATCCTTATTGAAAACACTGCTGTCGCTTTGAATGAACGAACCATTGCTTTGCTGGATAAACAATGTACCTGGTTGTCCCTTTGCAGCACAGGTATAAATGTCATCCAGTCCATCCCCGTTTACATCAGCTACCGCAATCTTAGGGCCTCTCGTGGATTCTGCATGTGGCAATAAATACTGGTAATCAAAATCATTAAAATCATTTTCCCGGTGCCGCCAGTTTATATTGGTTGCTGCTGTTTGTTCTTCAAGCAATGAAGCAGCCTTTGGAAAGCGTACATTGTAATCAAATACACCTGCAGCATTTTTTTGTTGAAGCACCAATTGCTGGTTAGCTGCAACATTTTTTAATAACTGGTATTGCTGGTTGGGCCAAACGATCAACAAGCTATCAATCACAGGCAATGAATCCAAACCAAAATGCAGCCTTGTGTCTGAAGAGGATTCAAACCCTCTTGTAAGCATCAATTGCTGGTACTGCATTTTACCTTTCTGAAAAAGGTATGCCTTACATCCGATTCCAAATGTATTGCCGGAATCCGCTTTGAAGGAAACAGCAATATAATTTTTTTTAGGGGCGTTGTTTTTCAATACCACTGCCGGTGCATTAATACAGTTGATCAGCAGGTCCAAATTCCCGTCATTGTCCAGGTCTGCATAAGCAGCTCCGTTAAAATAACCTTTCATTTTCCCCGTACCCCAATCGTCACTTACATCTTTAAATGAATAACTCCCGCTGCCTTTGTATAAAAAAGGATGTGAGCTTCCATCGGGCATTTTTTCAATGGCAGCCGCATCAAACTTATCCGTTTCATTCATCCCCTTTCTTACTGAAAGGTCAGAAACGAAACGGATATAATCCATGTCAACCGGCCGCTTTACAATACCGCTTGAAATAAAAAGATCTTTATTACCGTCATTATCAAAATCGGCAAAAAGCGGGCACCAGCTCCAGTCCGTTGCAGATACGCCACTGATCAGACTGGTTTCACTAAAACTGCTTCCATTACCATTATTATGCTGCAGACAGTTTTTAGAACTTTGATGCTGGTACCCGTTTGCAGTTAATTTTATTTTGTATGTATCAGGATTTTCGTCACTGCCATAGGTCTTTAATACTTTTTCTTCCTGGGGCAACATATCCACTGTTACCAAATCTATTTGTCCGTCGTTGTTATAATCAGCGGCATCGTTACCCATACTAAAGCGGCTGTAATGCCTGAAATGTTTTTCGCCGCTTTCAGTGAATGTTCCGTTGCCGTTATTGATATAGTAATAATCATTTTCGTGAAAATCATTACCAATATAAATATCTTCCCATCCATCGTTGTTAAAGTCAGCCATTGCTAACCCCAACCCATAGCCCAGGTTGCTCTGGTAGATACCCGCTGCTGCAGACACGTCGGTAAATTTACCGGTTGTGCTCACATCATTACGGTAGAACCTGTCGCCTGAAAGTGAATCATATTTATGCCGGTTAATGGTATCAACAATATTGGCATGTGGTTTTTGTGATTGATTCAATATGTAACAATCCATATCGCCATCATGATCATAATCGAAAAAGCCGGTTTGTGTTGTGTGCCCGGAATAATCCAGTCCATATTTTGCAGCGCTTTCTGTAAACGTTCCGTTTTTGTTATTTACAAATAATTCATTGTGGCCTTTCAGTCCATAAGATCCCGCCATTGCAGAAACGTAAATATCCAGGTAGCCATCACTGTTCATATCAACCATACTCACACCGGTGCACCAGTCGGCAGAGCCTGCAACCACAGCTTTGTCTGTAATATCTTCAAACTGAAAATTTCCCTTATTCAGGTAGAGCTTATTATTCCCTTTACTGTTTGCTGTAAAATAAATGTCCGGAAGGCCATCATTATTGATGTCTCCCGTTGCTACGCCGCCCCCATTGTAATAATACAGGTAGTAAAGTATACTAAAGAGGTGCTTATCTTTCAGTGTATTTACAAATTGTATGTTGGTTTTTGAAGCAGGGAGTTCTGTAAACAGGGTATTGGATTGATGACAGGACACAAAGAACAGCATCAAAAAACCAGGCTGGTTATATTTTTCTTTTTCATCAGCATAACATTCGTTTATATATTACCGGGGCATCGCTATTTCTTCACAGAAGCCGATTGTAGCTGCTCCATAAATTTTTTTGTTTCACTGGGGTATATTTTAACATAGTGAGACCGCATTTTTGCAGGAGTGGGTGCATCATTGCCGGGCAGCAACACCACAATAGCCCGTGATTGTTCCAGTGGCATGTGGCAATCAACACAGTTATTACCGATCATTTCACCGATGGTGCTGCTCATTTTGCAGGCTCCAACATGCTCTGTTGAATGACAGGAAATACAGCGTTGAGAAAATATTTTCGCCTGCCCTGCTTCATTCTTATGTGAATCATGGCAACTGTTGCAGGTCATTGTTTTGCTTTGCATAAAGCACTTGCTTGCTGTCATCAATCCAAACTGGTTTCCATGTACATCAATTTCAGCAGCAAACTGAGGGGTGCTATTGGTTTTAAAATAATCCGTGAGTAAATCTCCAACCTTAAAAGAAAAAGAAGGCTTGGTTTTTTGTAACCGTCCTCCATGACAAAGGGTACACAAATCCAGATTCTGTTGTCTTGAAAGAGAAGAGGGATTAATGATAAATTTTGCTTTTTTTATGGCAGGGTTTTTTGTTTGGTAATCTACATGTGCTGTGGCAGGTCCGTGGCATTTCTCACAATCAACACCATATATCATTTTAGCTTTATCAAATGATTCTGGTTCCTTACCGGTAGCTGCACTTACCACTGCATAGGTGCTATGGCATTCCATGCAACGGGATGTAACGGGTCTGTTAAACACTACCCTCCCGGGGTAACCGGGGCTGTTGCACCACTGATTGGTAGCAGTAAAGTAGGTAATTGGCAATTGGAATAAATAATCTTTGTCCCAGTTCAAATATGTTTGACCCTTTGTGCCAGAACCAACAACCACATCAAATTGTTTTGCCCTGTTTTCTTTGCCATCAATGTATTCAACCTGGAAAAAACCCTGCGGTCTTTTTTGCATTGCAACAGAAGCATTAAAGCTGAAAGCAAAAATATTCCTGCCAGTTTCAAAACTGCCCAAAATGTTTTTTTCATTGGCAATGCCCGAGGTAAGGTAATGTGCAGTAGTGAGATGACTATTGCAAATTTCTTTATGGCAATTGGCACAGGAAGCAGAACCGGCAAACTGGCCATATTCGATTTTGCCTGTGGTTTTATTTTGAGATGCATCATTGTTCATGCAGCGGGTTAACAGCAGTACCGTAAAAAAAATGATGCCGGTAACTACTATTGACCGTTGGTATTTAAATGACACCTTCATTGCATGAAAAAATAAGGAACAGGTAAATGATTTTAAAGAAAAGTAAAAGGGCTGTACAAAAATTGTAAGCCCTTTTACTTTGAATGAACGTTGCCTTAATTAAAGGCTATTACTATAGTTTACCAGTAAACAATGCCTGTACTTCTGCTGCAGACAATGGTTTGTTATAGAGCCTGAACTGGTCCATTGCTCCCGAGAAACCTTTAACCCAGTCATCGGTAACACCTGAAAGGCCAGCCTGTTTGTTCCATCCGCCAACGATGAGGTTGTTGATGGTTGAGAAATCAACAGCACCTCTTGGATTACCACTCTTTTTGACATCGGTAGCTCCAGCCGGTGCAGGAACTACACCACCATCAAAATAATAGGTCATTTTTGAAGTGGTTTGATCATAAGCAAAAGCTAAATGATGCCAGTTGCCATCCAGCAAGGGCCTTGGGTATTTGTTACCATCTGGAAATTCCAACCATTGGTCCATTACTGCCAGTTTCAATGTTGTTTCGGTCGCAGTTCCATGTTCAACCAGCAAAAACATAGCACTTTTGTGCCAGTAATCCCTGTCATCTTTAACACCAAAGTAAAACTCCGTATTGGAGTTTACTGATTGCTTTACCCAAAATGCAACCGTAAAACTAGTAGCACTTTTAAAGTCGTTGGCATTGATGTAGGTGATAGCCGCAGTACTTGAACCCTGCATTGCTTTACCATTTACACCATCAACAAGCGAAAGCGGGCATTTGATTGCCGGGTTGGTGGAGATTTCATCAGCCACATTGAACCTTGCCTGTGGATTATCACCACCGAATGGAACATAAAATCTCAGGTCGCCGGCAGGTAATACTGCATCATCCTTAGGATAATCTCCCAGGCTGGGGCGGTTTAACTTCTTACAGCTCCCTGCCACCAATACTACTACGGAAACGATGGTAAGTAATTTGAGTATGCTTTTCATTTTTTTTATTTTTAATTGTGACTTTAAATATTATTGCCATTCAGGATTTTGTGTTAACACACCGCCTGTCAAATCAATGGCTTTTTGTGGTATTGGATAGTACCTGCATCTGTCTGTATATCCAAGGCTACCCAAAGCACTTAACGCATCGCCCCATCTTACCAGGTCATAGAATCGGTAACCTTCCATGGCAAACTCCCACCTGCGTTCGTTCTTGATTGCCGTTCGCATTTGAGCCTGACTTACAAAAGCAACTGGCGGTAATACCGCATTGTTTCCACCCCTTGCCCTGGCCCTTATCTTTTCAAGCTGTGCAGCAGCAGTAGTGCCATCACCTACTTCATTGGAAGCTTCGGCCAGCATTAATACAACATCAGCATATCTTAATATACGGTGATTGATCCAAGGAGCAGCCCCATTAGCATTGATCCAGCCGGTAAATGCCCTCATCGCAGGATCTGAGTACACTTTTTTATTCCAGTATTTCTGGGCTAAACCACCTGTTCCATCAGGATTGGTGTATGCCGGAAGTGTAGCTCCGTACCCCCCCTGTGCCGGGCCTCCATCGTATTGACCAGAGTAAAGAATGGTTTGTGCCTTACGTGGATCTGTATTGTCCCACGCATCTTCCAGTACCTGTGTAGGTGTATTCCATCCCCAGCCTAAATTCCAATCGTTGGTTGCACCATTCTGACGAACGTTCTGGCAGGTACCCCAGCCTGAGCCATTATCAACAGCACTATTGCTTTGAGCATTTGCTCCGCCCCATGCCTGCATTTCCCAAATAGATTCAACACCATTTTTACCAGCCCCACCGATACCATCTTTCCATACTTGTGGGAAAGTTGCAGCAAGATCATATTGACCTGAAGCAATGACCTGGTTGCACAAGCCAACTACCTGCGACCAGTTTTTCCTGAACAGATGAGTTTGAGCCCATAAGGTATTCGCTGCTCCCTTTGTCAACCTTCCGGTATAATTTGGTCCATACTCCGCAGCGCTTATCGGCAGGTTTGCAGCAGCTACCTGCAGGTTAGAATCTATAAATGCATAGATAACGTCTACAGATGATTTTTCCCTGATGCCATCTGTTGGTTTTACAATTCTGTAATTAATCAACGGAACTTCACCATAGGTTTTAACCAGTTCAAAATAGGCATAAGCCCTAAAGAAGCAGGCTTCGCCGATATTCCTGATAGATGCATCATCGGAAGCTCCCAATGTTTTTGCATCATCTAATGCATTGTTGGCTGCATTGATCATGGTATAACGGTCATTCCAGTAAGTGTTGGTAGCCCAGTCATCCTTGGTGTACTGGAATGTTTCAAACTCGGTGTTGATCTCACGGCCATCCGAAGCATCGCTGCCTTTTTGAGCATCGTCATCACGAATGCTGTGAAAATCCAGCCATGGCAGTGTTGAGAAACCTGCATAGGTTCTTAAAATGTTGTACATACCGAGTACCTGTCCTTCCACACGGCCTGCATTTAAATCATCCAGGGTGGCAGTAAGGGGCTTACGGTCAAGGAATTTTTTACAGCCTGTCGTTCCTACTATTACCGGAACAGCCAGAACAAGACTCCATAATATTTTTTTATATCTTTTCATATTACAAAAGTTTTTAGATTAAAAGGTTACGTTTAAACCAAATGTTGTTACCCTTGGAATGGCTCCGCCGGCGTTATCATATCCAAATGCGGTGGCATCTCCACCATATTCAGCTGTATATCCAGTATTGTGTTTCCATGTTTTCAGGTTCTGGATATTTGCAAACACCCTCAGGTTTTTAATCTTTGCCTTGGCAAGCATTGTACTTGCAAAGTTGTAACCCAACTGAAGGTTCCTGATCCTGAAATAACTGCCATCTTCCATATTATAGGTAGAACCATTATAGTTAAACCTGTGTCCCTGGCTGATGATTGGATCCCAGTTGGAGGTTCCGGCACCGGTCCAGCTATTCGTTTTAAATGCAGGGTAATTTACCCGTTGGAAAGGAGATTCCAGTGACCCGTATGTCCTGAATATCTGGTTTCCGTAAACACCATTCATATCTACAGAAAGATTAAATCCTTTGTAAGTAAGGTTTACATAAGTACCATACGTGAATTTGGGTGTAGGGTTGCCTATGTAAGTTTTATCAGATGAAGTTATTACCCCATCACCGTTCACATCTTTGAATTTAAAATCACCTGGTCCGTACGAACCGATTGAAGATGCATCCGGTGATCTTAAGATATCAGTGATGCTCTGGTAAAGTCCTTCCACTACATAACCATAAAAGTAACCAATTGGTTGCCCGGGAGTGGTGCGGCTTTCTGCACTTCCGTTGTTAAATGACTGTCTTGATAAGATACCGGTAGGCAATTCGTCACTTAGTTTGATTACTTCATTCTTCATGAAAGTGATATTACCACCTATATTCAGAGATAGATCCCTGTTGAAAACCTGTGTCCAGCTTGCAGTCAATTCTGTACCCCAGTTCCTTATGCTACCACCGTTTACCAGCTCATTCTTTAAACCGATAGAAGAGCGGTCAACATAGGTCATCAGGTCGTTGGTGGTCTTATTAAAGTAATTAGCCTCAAAGTGCAGGCGGTTATTAAAGGCGTTTAATTCAATACCGATTTCCTGTGCTGATACGGTTTCCCATTTCAGGTTTGGATTGGGAATATATTCCGGATCTGCAGCTGTGTAAACTGTAGTACCAAATACAGCGTTTGATCCGCTGTTCAGATTTGGATAGAACGGATAGTTCAATGGTGTTCCATCAAGCCTTGATGCTGTCTGGTTACCTAATACACCCACAGAACCTTTTAGTTTCAGGTAATCAACAATGCGTTGATCTGCCATGAATTTTTCTTTGGTCAGTTCCCATGCAGCACCCACAGCCCAGAATTTCTGGTTGCGGTTGGCGGCCGGCAATCTTGAAGATGCATCATTTCTGAAAGAAGCGTTTAAAAAATATTTGCCTTTGTAGTTATATAATACCCTTGCCAGGTAAGAAACAGTTGAGTATTCACTCTGGCTGCCACCTACAGATGTAGTGGTAGGATCCTGGAAGCCGCTATTTACATACCAAAATCTTGGATCATCAGGTATTGCCTGTGCGGTAGGGGCAGTACTTTGACTTACTCTTCCTGTACGATTAAGGTTGCTGAAATAATAAGTGGTAAACCCGGCAGTTGCAGTAATGTTATGATCATTCATACTTTTCCTGAATGTGAGGATATGATCCTGCTGGAACTTACGCCAGTCATTATCATTTTCAACCAGCCTGGTAACAGGACTGTAGATATAAGGCGTATTATCTTTGGGATTGTATGCGTAGTAAAGTGGTGTGTACTGGCGGTCGTTCAGACTGCTGATATCGGCATACATTGTTGAGCGCAAGGTGAAGTTTTTCAGGAAAGTTACTTCGCCAAAAATGCTTCCCACTGACCTGTATTCAACATTGATCTTTTTATTCCATTCGTTCTGTAACCTGAGGAGTGGGTTAACAACACCTGAAGACTGCAATCCAACATCAAGGCCAGAATAAATATCAACGTTCATGGTATCAGCCAGGTTGTATGGATTGGCAACCCTGAAATTTTTGGTGCCGGAAGAAATCTGCGGAATTACTTTTCTTGCATCATCCAGAATTGCTGTTGCATCGTATGGCTTAATTTCTCTTGTTACATTCAGGTTAACCCCAAATTTTATTGCCTTATTGAGTTTAAACTCATCAGCAATTGAAACGGTTAAGCGCTTTAACACCTCGTTTTTCACTACGCCTTCATCAGTTAAATAACCAAAACCAAAATTGAAACGGTTCTTTTCTGAACTTGTAGAGATACTTAAGTTATTGGTATTAAATTTACCACTCCTTGTAACTGCATCGATCCAGTCTGTGTTCGCAGTTAAGCCTGTATAATCAAAAGGGTCGGTAATACCGTTGTTAAGCCTTTCCTGTGCAAACAGTGTTTTAAACTGGTCGGCATTGGCCCATTTAATTTTATCCACCAGTTTTTTTGTGCCATAAGCAGTATTAAAGTTAATTACGGTTGTTCCCGCTTTTGCTTTTTTAGTGGTAATGGCAATTACACCAGTTGCCCCTTTAACACCAAAGATCGCCAGTGAAGATGGATCTTTCAGTACTTCAATAGATTCGATATCGTTTGGATTGAGGTAGTTGATATTGTCATTGAAGATACCATCCACTACATACAGTGGATGCACCTGGCCGATACTTACTGTACCACGGATCCTGATATCTGGTTCTGCACCGGGAGTACCGTTATTTACAATGGATAAACCTGCAACCCTGCCCTGTAAAGAAGCAACCGGGTTGGTATTGGGTTTGTCGGCCACATCTTTACCAGATACTTTGGCAATAGAACCGGTAAGGTCCCTTTTGCTGGCCTGGCCGTACCCAATCACCACTACCTCATTGATATCTTTAGCAGCAATCTGCAGTACTACATTAATTTCAGTGCGGCCACCCACAGCTACTTCCTGTGTAAGGTAGCCAACGGATGAGAATACCAGCGTACCTCCATCAGGAGCTGAAATGCTGTAAGAACCGGTGGCATCTGTTACGGTAGCAACATTTGAACCTTTAATCCTTACTGTTACAGATGGTATTGGCTGCCCATCGGTGCCTTTTACCTTACCTGTTACTTTGGTTTCCTGTAATACAAAGTTTTTCTGTGTAATAACCACCAGGTTATTTTCCAGCACTTTGTAGGTAAGTGAGGTTTCATTTAAAATACCATTCAATACATCTGTTACCAGTGCATTAGTGGCATTTACATTCACTTTACGGTGGGCTGAGATGACATCATCGTTATATAAGAAACGATAGATGCTTTTTTTCTCGATTTGTTTGAGGGCTGTTTTCAGTTCGGTTTCCTGTAGTTTCAGCGTAATCCTGTCTTGCGAATAGGACTTTGCAGAAACATGCAGTGTGGCAAACAACAGCAAAGCAATGGTAAATTTCATAAGCAGAAACAATTTGTAAATGCTTCTTCTGTTGTGTAAAGCAAGCATTCGTTTGGCTTTTTTCATATTTTTACGTTTTGGTAGAAAAGAAATATATAAATAACAGGCTTTTAGCAGAGCATGTATTTTTTGTTTTTTCTATCGGGGGAAATGTTGACGCATTTCCTCTTTTAGTATCAGCAATTCGTTCTATTAATTTACAAACCTGGTCTTACTGCTTTTTTGGAGCAGTGTTCTTATAGATTGTGATCTTGTCATATTTAATAACATACGAAAACCTTGTTGCGATCTGAAGGGCATTGAAAGCTTCCATCACGGTTTCCTTTTCGAAATTACCTGTCAGTGTTTCATCTTTCAGGTCTTCATCGGCAAACTCTATTTTCACATTGTACCAGCGCTCCATTTTTAAGGCAATATCTTCAAAGGTTTCGCTGCTAAAGATCAGGCGATTTTGTACCCAGGCTGTTTCAATCACTGTACTGTCAATTGGCAAAAAAGTAAGGTGACTGAGTGTTATGATTGGTTTTTCAGTTTTACTGCTTGTTTTACTTACTTGCTTCAGGTTGCTGCTGCCTGCGGATACTGCTCTATCATCGTTATTGATCACCAGTTTCTCGTTGGGCTTCAGCATTATTTTTTCCTGGCGGTCTTTCAGCGTTACTTCTATACTTCCCCTTACAAGGCTGGTTTCGGTAGTTTTTTCGCCAGGATAACATTTTACGTTAAAAGCGGTTCCCAGTACCTTGATGTCCATTTTGCTGGTATGGATTACAAATGGTTTGGATGCATTCTTCACTACATCAAAATAGGCTTCGCCGGTCAGGGATACCTCTCTCAGTTTATTGCCATAAGTTTTATCATAGTCCAGCTGGCTACCGGAATTGAGCCATACTTTGGTACCGTCGGGTAATACCAGGCTTGTTTTGGAACCATTTTTTGTTGCGACCTGGTTTTTAGCATGCACTTCTGCCAGTTCTGCTGAATTGCCTTCATTTGCTGCTAAATAAAAAATGCACCCGGCAATTACAGCCAATATGCCAATAGAGCAAAGTGCCAACAACCAGTTTCTCTTGCCCCGCTTTACAACTTCACTATCGCTGATATAATGATCGTCCTGTGTAAACTTTCCTTCATCTATACCCATGTTCTTCATCTGTTGAACCAGCTCTTTGTAGCGGTTCTCAGCGTACTGACTGTCGTAGTTGGGCTGTGTGCGCCAGAAATCATGTAATATTTCTTTTGAATAACCTGCGTCCGGGTGTCGGCGAAGCAGTTCTTCCAATTCGTGTAACTCCTCAACCGAGGCTTCCCCGGACAATTTCCGGGCAATCAGTAGCCATATATGTTCAGGAGTATAGTCCATTCCAGTAATGAACACAAAGAAATCTGAAATCTACCAAAAGTGTTAAAAATATATTTTTATCGAGACTGAGTTACTGCGAGTGCGATTTTTTAAGGTCAAAATTGATAGCACCACTGATCTTTTTCAAAGCTATTGCCATCTGGTTATCAATGGTTTTTACCGAAATGTTCAGCAGGCGGGCAATTTCATTGTAGCGAAGCCTATCTTCTTTTACCAGTTTAAAAATCAGCCTGCACTTGGGTGGCAGCTTTTGTATTTCTATATTGATCTTTTTTACTGCTTCTGAGGTAATGAGCAGTTGTTCCGGGTTATATGGACTCAATGAAATATTGAGTGACATTTCTTCCAGTGAAATGATATCTTTCCTGAAATGCCTGGACAGGTAATTGATGGCGGTATTTTTTGTGCTTACGTACAGGTATAGCTTCAGGTTTTCTATTTTCCCTACATCGGTCCGGTTCTGCCATATCTTAATAAACACATCCGATACCACTTCTTCGGACAGTTCTTTGTTCTTAATAATAGAATTGGCAAACTTCAACAGATAAGGCATGTAAGCAATGTACAACTGAGCATAAGCCTGTTCATCACTGTGATGGCTGATTTTTTCCTGTAAGTCTTTTACCTCCTCTGAAGAAATCATTGTGCTATTTCTCTGGTTAAGCAATCGTTTGCAATACTTGCAAATTAAGTAATCTATATTGATTAAATCATGGCAGGTGAATTTTTTTGTTTCCTGTTTTCAAAAAACCTGCCCGGCTGGTGATTGTGAACCAGGGAAAATGACTATTAATCTTATTTCCTTAAAAGCTGTTTAACTTTATTTTTGAAACGGGATATATTTGCGCTGTATGGGACAGAAGAAATTGATCCGCTTTGCTGCCATTAAAAACTTTGCCAATGTGCTGGAGTACCCGGAAAATATGCAGGGTAAATGGAGTGAACATTTTAAAAATAATAATCCCCTTGTGCTTGAGCTTGCCTGTGGAAGGGGGGAATATACTGTTGGCATGGCCAGGCGCTTTTCCAGCACCAATTTCGTTGGTGTTGACATAAAAGGCAACAGGATTCATGCCGGTGCAAAAAAATGCCTGGTAGAAAATATTACCAACGCTGCATTTCTGAGAACACAAATCATTATGCTGCCTAATTATTTTGCCAACGCAGAAGTGGCAGAAATATGGATTACGTTTCCAGACCCTCATTTGAGAACCTCCAGGGCTAAAAAAAGATTAACACACCCTGTTTTTTTAAGAAGCTATCAAAAAATACTTCGCCCTGGTGGTTTTGTGCATTTAAAAACAGACTCTCCCGATCTATATGCTTTTACAAAAAAAGTAATTGAAATGTATGGCATTGATTGTATTGAAGATTATGACAACGCATACGCCCAGACAGATAACGAGGTATTAAAGATTAAAACACATTACGAGGCACTGGATATAGCCGGCAGCAACAGGATTTTTTATTTAAAATTTACGCTGCCTGCCCAGGTACCCGATAAAGATAAAGCCCTGCAGGAGCTTTTGAAACAAACTGAAAACACAACAGCCATCGTATGAACAAACTGATAGAAGGGGAGGATTATTACTTTAACAAAGAAGGCTATGTGGTGCTTACAGAAAAATATC
Source organism: Chitinophagaceae bacterium (assembly GCA_016722465.1). Taxonomy (GTDB): domain Bacteria; phylum Bacteroidota; class Bacteroidia; order Chitinophagales; family Chitinophagaceae; genus Ferruginibacter. Next base: position 1,423,882 of record JADKJC010000001.1, read on the forward strand.
ACCTGGAAAAAGGTTTCTGCTGTGGAAACGGTTGCCTGCATTGTCCATATCATTACGTAAATGTGCCCGAACAAAAAAGAATTGAATTAATGGAAGGAGCTCTTATTAAAACAGGTAACAATGAAAAAAGCGACTAAGAAAAAAGAGGCTGCTAAAGAAGAACCAAAAGGGTTGGCTTATTCCTTTTTTGAAGATGTGTATGATGTGGTAAGGCAAATACCGAAAGGCCGGGTTACTTCGTATGGCGCTATTGCTAAATACCTGGGCACCAAACTATCTGCAAGAATGGTAGGCTGGGCTATGAATGCTTCTGGCCTGGCCAAACCAAAAGTGCCTGCACAAAGAGTGGTGAACCGGAATGGGATGCTTACCGGCAAACATCATTTTGCAACACCCACATTGATGGAGGAATTATTGAAAAAAGAAAAGATTGAAGTGAAGAATGATACAGTAGTCAACTTTAAAAAACTTTTCTGGGATCCTGCAGAAGAACTTACTTTGTAATATTCAACGTTCATCTCTTTTCACGGTTATTCTCATCAATCATTTTTTATGGATCAACAAACACAAATGGGTACTATCACTTTTATCCATCATGAAAAGAATTATGCCAGCATTGAATATTTACAGAATGGCAAAACCAAAACTATCAACGGGAGTATTGATGAAAAAGAACAACTGAAATTAAAAGCCAAAAAACTCATTAAAAAAGTACATTCCTTTCACATTGGAGACGAAGTAAGTTTTTTAATAATGCCTTCTGAAAAAAGAGACAAGATGGTGGCTACCTGCATCGAATTTCATTTTAACAATGCTTACACCAACCTTATCAATAAAGCTACATTGGAAAACAGGTTTGTGGGTTATTTAAAAAAAGTGGAGGATAGTTATTTTGTAAAAGAAACGGGTAGCTATATCCTATTTCCCCTAATATTATCACCCTGGGAATTACAACCGGATGAAAGCAGGCTGAACGAACCGGTGTTTTTTAAACTGGACAATCTTGATAAGCCCAACAGCATTACTGCTTCACTGTACAAAAGTGAGTACATTCCCGAATACCAAACAGCAGTAAGGCATTGTAAAACCAAAACCCCCATTGATGCGGTGATATATAAAATATCTCCTTTCGGCATTTTTATCAATTGCCTCAACGATAAGATACAGGCTAAGATCCCGCTGTCAAAAAACGACATTGAAACAACTGAAAAAGTTGGTGATACAATTAGAATACTCATTACTTATATCAGCCCGGTAAAGATTGTGGTGGAACAGGCTGGTTAAGTTTTAGAAGTTTTCCATTTCTGCCTCGCTGATCTTCAACTGCAACATGATCTTTAATTTAACTGGCGCCAGTAAAGCAAACAGCAGCATCAGCACTGCAGCCAATGCCAGGAATGCATAGTTGCCAACCAGGAAAAAACAAATGATGCAAAACAATGAAGGCCCTTCCAGCAGGGCCCATTGCACTATGCAGGCAGACCGGTAAGCCTTCGCTTTTGCTTTGATGTCAGGAAAGGTATCCATCACCTGCTGTATTTTTCTTTTAAAAATTGACGACCCGATAAAAAAACCACCCACCGACAACAGGATCGCAATTACCTGGAGGGCTTGATCAAGTTTCTTTAAATCCGGAGGAAGGTCATCGGTATATTTTAAAAACAACACAATGCTGGCAAATATGATTTGTCCAAACAATAATGCCTTGTGTATAATTTGAAGTGCCTTTAAAGTATTTTGTTCGGGGGCTTCATTCATTTTATCTTTTATTAATGGTAATAGGGGCTTATCATCAGGTATACAATCACTCCTGTAAGCGCTACATAAAACCAAACCGGCCAGATAATTCTTACTAATTTTTTATGCTTTTCGTACTCACCGGTAAGTGCCCTGTACGCTGCAAATAAAATGAACGGCAAAGCAAGTCCCGCCAATGGAATATGTGTAAGCAAGATGAGTAAATAAAGGGTTCTGCTGCTTCCGGCTGCCAATTTTTCCTCATCACTCAATCCGGCGATGCCATCGGTTTCTCCATACATCGTTTCTCCGGCCAGCAAATGATGGCATATATAAGAAACTAAAAATAATACAGACAGTACCATTGCAGTCAGCATTACTTTTTTATGGAGTTCGTAATTTCTTTGCTTCGCAAAATACAGCCCAACCAACAATAATACAGCCACAGCAGCATTGATAATGGAATTGATTGCTGCAAAAATGTGAACATCAAATGACAGGCTTACTTTGCCAGCCAGGTTATACTTTCCCAAAACAGTTACAACAGAAAAAACAATTACAGAGAATACTCCAATGAGCCATTTCGCTTTTGTATCATTTTTTTGTAAAGAGGGTGTAAGCATTTTTTTTAGATAATTATTTAGTTGATAATAAGAAACCCCTGACTGGCAATTTAACAATACAACTGTTCAGTAGTTTAGCTTCTTCCAAAAAGTTCTTTCAGGAATTCGCCAAAGCTTCTTTTTTTATTTTTCTCAAGCATTAGTAATGGTATGTCTTTAACCAATTGCTGCATTTTGGTGCTGTCAAAGCCATTGTACCATCCCCTTACCACCCTGTTCCTGTCAAGTAAAAAAAAGTAAGGTGTATGTATAAATATTGAATCTACGTCTGAATCTGCAATGCTTGCTTTCAATTCATGCAATCCAAAATCATAAATCTCTTTTCTATCGCCTGTAACAAACCACCAGCTATCGTGATTGCTCGTAAACCGGTCAGCAAATTTTCTTAGCTGCGGCACAGAGTCATGTTCAGGATCAACACTCACGGAAATAAATTGCACAATGCTGTCCCTGCTGTTGGTAAAAGACCTCTGTAGTTTTTTCATACTTACTGCAAGGCCAGGGCAAATACTCGGGCAGCGGGTAAAGAAAAAATTAACCACAATTATTTTTCCATTCAGTGAATCAAGGGTAACTTTTTTGCCCAGCTGGTTGGTAAAGTCAATATTTTTTGCCTGGTGCCAGGCTGTATCTATGCTGATCCTCCCATTTTTTTTAATGGTGTCTACATTATCAAAAAAATACCTTGGTGGCATGTGTACAGCATCTTCACTGTAATATTTTACCAGCAGGTACCCTGTAAAAGGCAACGCCGTTGCCAGTAAAATTCCCAATATCGCCCGCTTGTTCATACTATCTCTTTAACGAAAAATGTTCAATAAAAAACCACCGTGCCTTTAACAGGACGATGGCTTAAATGTTTTGTATACAATACTATTTAAAATTAATCTTTCGCCCCTTTCTCTGTTGCAGCCGGTGCCACCTGTTCTGTTTTAGCCGGCACTCCCTGGTACCTGTTCCGCAGATTAAGCCAACTGTTACCATCCCATAAAAATGCGATGATAAACCAGATGAACAGGCAAAGTGGAACAACAATGGTCATGATCAAGTTGCGAATTTCATCTCCCAGGTGCATGAAAATCGAAACAATATAATACGCCTTTGCCAGTGTAAGGATACACACCAATCCTTTAAAAGCAAGTACAAGGGTTGCATTGGGATGTTCTCCCTTGTGCATGTTATAAATAACAAGGCCTATTGCCAATTCAATGATGGTTAAAACAGACAATAACCAAAATGTTCTCCATATCTTTTTTGTACCTCCCGAATGATTGGGATGAAAAGTAATTTCCGGAGATGAAGCTTGTGCTGACATAATTCTTTTATTTATTGAAAAGTTCTTTCTATTTGTTGCTGATAATTAGATAAGATAAAAACATAAGAATACAAATACCCAAACAAGATCTACAAAGTGCCAGTACAAACCAGCTTTTTCAATCATCTCATAATGCCCACGCTGGTCAAAATGTCCCATCTTGGTTTTAAGATACATTACAATATTTATTACTACCCCTGAGAATACGTGAAAACCATGAAAACCAGTGATGCCAAAAAAGTAACCCCCAAAAGCTATTGGTCCGGTATTACTTGCTTTCAGGTCTGACTCCTGGATAAATTTTATCAATTCAGCATTGGACATTGCGGCTACACTGTGATGAGCTTCACCGCCATGATGCAGGGTGGAAGCAATACTGGCTAACTGCTCATGTGGTGTTGCCTGCAATGCTGCGGCTATTGCTTCATGAGATAATTCAGCTCCCCATGGATTCGCTTTTACAGTTGTTGGCAAAACAGAAAGGGTTCCATCACTTAGCAAAGCAACGTGTTCGCCGGTTAATAAATGCGTCCATTCCCATGCCTGGCAACTTAAAAAAGCAATGCCGCCGATAATGGTCATGATCATGTATTTCTCAACGCCCTTTTTATTCATATTGTGCCCTTCATGCACTGCCAATACCATTGTAACAGAGCTGGCGATCAAAATAAAGGTCATTAAACTTACAAATGCTAATGGCAGGTTAGCGTGTCCTGCAAAAGGAAATGAATTGAACACATGGTTTGGATCAGCCCAAAAATTTTGACTGAACCTGATAGTACCATAGCTGATAAGGAAAGCGCCGAAAGTAAAAGCATCACTCATCAAAAAATACCACATCATTACTTTACCATAGCTGGCGTTGAATGGACTCCTGCCACCGCTCCACCATTTCGTTTCCTTTTGTACTGCTGCTGTAGACATAATAAGTTATAAGTTATAAGTTCTGAGTTATAAGTTATTTTATAAGTTATAGGTAGTTAGTGTTAAGAAGGCGGCTTATTCAGCCGGTTACTTACTCCTTATAACAGTGTTTATCGTATCGCCAATAAAAAGATCAATAAATAGATCCATAAAAAATCAACAAAATGCCAGTAAGTAGCCATCACGTCTACTGGTACTGAGTTGTAATTTCTAACGGACTTACTGAAAGCTTTTGCAAATGTCACCATGAGCGCTACAATTCCTCCTACCACGTGTGCCCCATGCAAACCAACAATCACATATAAAAAAGACACCGCAACATTCTTATTCATTGGGAGCCCGTTTTTTGCAAGTATTGTAAACCCAACTACCTGCAATGCAACAAACAACAATCCCAAAATGAATGTAACTGTTATCAATGATCTGTAAGCCGGTATCTCCCTGTTTTTAAACTTTCGCTGGGCCTGCCACATGGTAATACTACTTGCTATCATTGCCGCAGTGCTGTACCAAAAAGCAATTGGCAACTCAAATGATAACCAGTTTGCCTGGTTTCGCTTAACAATGTATGCGCTGGTTAAACCGGCAAACATCATTAATATACTTGCAATAGCTACCCAAAGGGTAAACTTATGCGGATGTATTTTTTTTCGTTGTTCCATTGCCACTGTTCTCATAATCCACGCTTCCTTTTACAGGATATTTTATTTGTTTTACAGGTTAGCGTACACCTGTACTAAATTGAAATAACTTGTTTGTTGCTGACGAATTTGCCCGTTTCTGTCGGCAAACAATGCCAGCAGTACAATCATCAGGTAAAAATAAGAACTGAACATAACCGACCTTGCACTTTTCACATCCATTTTTAAGAACAACTTTATGCTCACAAAAACCATCCACCCGTTGCAGGCTGTTAATATCCATAAACTTGTTAAACCTGCGATATCAAAATAATAAGGCAACAATCCAAATGGTATCATCAACGCACTGTAAATAACTGTTTGCAATGCCGTGAATTTTGTAGGCCCTTTATCACCAGGTAATAATTTAAATCCTGCTGCACTGTAATCGTTGTGTGCTATCCAGGCAATTGCCCAAAAATGAGGAAACTGCCATAAAAACTGTATGCCAAACAATATCCATCCACCTGCAGTAAAACTTCCGGTAGCTGCTACCCAGCCAATGAGGCAGGGAATAGCTCCGGGTATTGCCCCCACCAGCACTGCAATGGAGTTTACCTTTTTTAACGGCGTATAAATAAATCCGTATAAAAAAAGACTGAACAATCCGGTAAGTGCCGCCTGGTAGTTGAACCAATACCAGAGTATAAAAACACCTGTAATGCCAGCAATGATGGCAAACGAAGTAGCTTCATTCACACCCATTCTGCCACTGGCAACAGGACGGCCAGCAGTACGTTTCATAATTGCATCAGTGTCTTTTTCTGCAATTTGGTTGATTGCATTGGCAGATCCGGTAACGAGCATTCCTCCAACAAAAAGTAAAAGAACTGATAATAATCTCGGCCTCACGTAGTACAGTTCGTTCGGTGCAATTAAAAAACTCACCACAGTACTAAACACTACCATGAAACTTAAAGTGAATTTAATTAACTGAAAATAATCTTTCACTTTAGTTGCCAACGCAAACGATGTTGAGTTGCTTATGGTAGTATTGTCATTCGGCATAAAACCTCACTTATAATCTTTTGGAACACCCGAAAGATAACATACTCTATTTTAAATGAACTTCTTAATAAAATAACCCACTGATTAGTGATGACTTTCGTTCTCACCAACTGGCTCAATCTGTGAAATAAACTCTCTTCCGTCTTTACCATAGTCGTAAGCACCACGGTGAACTTCTGGTATTTCACCAGGCCAGTTACCATGGCCGGGGCGTATTGGAGTTGTCCATTCCAATGTATTTGCTCCCCATGGATTGGTGCTTGTAACTTTTCTTCCTTTAAAAATGCTGTAGAAGAAATTGAAAACAAACAATAATTGGGCTGCAAAAACTATCATAGATACAAAACTGATGAATTCATTCAATCCACCGAATTGCTTGAATGATTCCCACATAGAGAAATCATAGTAGCGGCGTGGCATACCTGCCAAACCTTCGTAGTGCATTGGCCAGAAAATCAAGTATGCTCCAACAATGGATATCCAGAAATGGATATAAGCCATTGTATTGTTAAGGAAACGGCCATACATTTTAGGAAACCAGTGATATACGCCCGCAAACATTCCAAAGAAAGATGCAACACCCATTACAATATGGAAGTGAGCGATTACAAAATAAGTATCATGCAGGTGAATATCCAACGCTGAATTACCCAGGAAAATACCTGTTAAACCACCGCTGATAAACATGCTTACAAAACCAATGGCAAACAACATAGCTGGGGTAAACCTGATATTGCCCCGCCACAAAGTGGTAAGCCAGTTAAATACTTTAATGGCAGAAGGCACGGCTATCAATAATGTAAGCAACACAAAGAATGCGCCGAGGAATGGATTCAATCCTGTTACAAACATGTGGTGTGCCCAAACCAGGAAGGCCAGGATAGCAATAGCAAACATTGAACCCACCATCGCCATATAACCAAAGATTGGCTTGCGGCTGTTAACACTTAATATTTCCGATGACATCCCCATTGCCGGCAAGAGGATAATGTATACTTCAGGGTGACCTAAGAACCAGAATAAATGCTGGAACAGGATCGCACTTCCGCCTTCATTTGGTAATATTTTTCCTCCGATTACAATATCACTCAGGAAGAAACTCGTTCCCAGGTTACGATCGAATAATAAAAGAATAGCACCTGATAATAACACTGGGAAAGACAATACTCCTAATATCGCTGTAAAGAACAATGCCCATACAGTTAGTGGCATTCTTGTCATGCTCATGCCTTTTGTACGCAGGTTAAGAATGGTTGAAATATAATTCAACCCGCCAAGCAATGAACTTACTATGAACATCGCCATGCTCACCAGCCAAAGATCCATACCTATTTTAGAACCACTTGATGCATCACCCAGGGCACTCAATGGCGGATAGATCGTCCAGCCACCACTAGCAGGCCCTGTTTGAACAAACAAAGAAGAGAACATAATAATAGATGCAAGAAAAAAGAACCAGTAGCTAAGCATATTCAGCATCGGCGAAGCCATATCCCTTGCACCAATTTGTAAAGGGATTAAGAAGTTGGCAAATGTACCACTAAGACCTGCTGTTAATACAAAGAATACCAGGATGGTGCCATGCATGGTAACCAATGCATAATAAAATTCCGGGTTCAGTTTACCTCCTTTTGCCCAGTGCCCAAGCAAGTCCTCCAGCCATGGAAAGGTAGCTTCCGGATACCCTAACTGAAGGCGAAACAATACAGAGAACAAACCCCCAATGATAGCCCAGATAATACCAGTTATTAAAAACTGTTTGGAGATCATTTTATGATCCTGGCTAAAAACGTACTTTGATATGAAGGTTTCATGATGATGGTGCTCATGGTGAGCATCATGTGCTGAATGAAGATCTTCATGGTGTAGTGCTGCTGAGGTACTCATCTATTTATATTATTTTACAATAATCAATTTAAAAATTAATTTGCCTTTACTACTGCTGCCACTGGCGGAGTGGCTGATTTTGCAGTACTGTCAGCAGGTGCTGTTTCCCTTGGTTTTGTTTCCGGACGAACCGACCAGATTTCCGGTTTTTGATCTGCCAGCCATTTGTTGTATTCTGCTTCAGTTTCCACAATAATCACTCCTCTCATGGAATAGTGCCCTCTGCCGCACATTTGGTCGCAACTGATCTCATAAGTGAAATTAGCATTGTGGGTTTTTTCCTTCATTTGCACTGTAGTATACAAAGGAGTAAACCATAAAGTGGTGGGTATCCCTGGTACTGCATCCATTTTTAACCTGAAGTGAGAAAGGCCCACATCATGAATTACATCCTGTGCATTGATAACAAATTTTACCGGTTTGCCTACAGGCAAATGCATGGTTGTACCTACATGTATATCGTCATGACTTGCAGGATCATCAAAATCAACGCCCAGGCTATTGGCCCCTTTTGTTAATTTATAATTCTTTCGACCCAATGTTTTATCGGCTCCGGGATAGCGGAATTCCCATCCAAACTGGTGACCCGTTACTTCTACTACAATGGCATCTTTTGGTGCTTCTCCCGTCATTTTAAACCAATACTTCAAACCAAATACCACCAATACGGTAAGGAATATTGCCGGAACGGTAGTCCAGATCAACTCCAGTTTTGTATTGTGGGGAAAGTAATATGCTTTACGGTCATCTTTTTCCTGGTATTTATAAGCAAACCAGAACAGAAGGATTTGAGTAATAAAGAAAACCACACCTGTTACTGCCAATGTAATGTAAAGCATCAGGTCGATCTTTTCACCATGATCGGATGCTGCACCTTGGGGGAATAATGTTTTGCCATAATACAAATCATTACACCACCAGCAGCCAATAAGGCCCAGTACTAAAAATGAAATCAATAAAAAAGCATTGATCTTATTATTTTGCTTCCGGGCTTTTTCTTCCCCCTTCAGCACGCTTACATATTCACTTGCTTTCGCAATCTGAAAAATGACTACGAAAATCATTACTGCAATCGCTACCAACAAAATTTCTGTCATGATGCAAAGTTATTTACATTAACTACTTATGTTATTCTATTGTTTAAATACCCTGTTACTGCTTGGCAGGTATCTCTCACAAAACCCAAGTCATTTTTTAATTCCGGCATTAAGTATGATGAATCATACTTTCTTTCAGGAAAGGATGATTCTTTGGTGTCAGGGAATGTTTGCTCAGAAACGCACCCGCTCTCCACATAATAATTCCAATAAATAAAGCGGCGATTCCAAATTCAAAAGGCAATAACTCTGCTTTATCTTTCATAGTGCCCGGCATTACCATTTGCCAAAAGTCTATCCAGTGGCCAAAGATGATCAATACTGCCATAAAGGTTAGCAGTGTGTAATTTCTTTTAGAAGCTTTCTTCATCAATATCAGCAACGGACATACAAAGTTTAGGATAAGGTTGAGGAAGAAGATACCACGGTATGGGCCGAATACACGGATCTTAAAGTAGCCTGTTTCTTCCGGCATATTTGCATACCAGATCAGCATATACTGCGAAAACCACAGGTAAGTCCAGAAAACCGAAAAAGCAAACATGAATTTTCCGATGTCGTGTATGTGTTCTTCAGTAACATATTCTAACTGTCCACGATTTTTCAGGAAAACGATGAACAGTGCAATCAATGACATACCGGATACAAAAGAACTTGCAAATGTGTACCAGCTGTACATAGTACTATACCAATGAGCATCAATACTCATCAGCCATAACCATGGAATTGTTGACCCTACCGTTAAACCAAAAACAACAATAAAGAGCGAAGCATAAATAATGTTCTTTTTGATCCACCTGTCACCTTCTTCATAATCCATGTGGCCTGCATTATCACTTTCAAGGCTGAGAGAACGCATTTTTTTGCCCAGTATCCACCATAGAAAAATCGTGATGGCGCTAAATATGCTAAAAAATACAGGGTTCAAAAATCCACTTTTACCCAGCAATATTTTATCATTGGCTACAACTTCTTTATTAACCCAGTGATAGATATCATCTCTGCCACCCCAAACAATTGACATTAAAATTAAAAAGGCGATCGCCCCCAACACCGGCACCACACTGGAGATGGCCTCGGGTACACGCCTTAATGCCACCTGCCAGCCACCCATTGCAAGTGTAGTAACACCAATAAAAAACATACTTGCATTTACTACCAGCAACCAAAACACGCAGTTTTGAAGTAACACAGCCCAAAAACGGGTACTGCTTGCATTTTCTCCACCATGGCCTGCATGGGTAAATGGATGGTAAACAATGAAGCCGTAAAGCAGTGCAATTACACCAACCCCGATAAGACCCATTGTCCATTTCTTATAACTGCCAGGTAACTCGAATGATTGACTCATCTAACTCTTTATTTTGAATGAACGTTTTTTATTTTGTTTTTTTAGCCGCTGCACTGCTGTCTGCTGCAGGGGCTGTTGTGGTTGCTGCCGCTTCGGTTGCTGTTGCTTTTGGCTGCAGCATTCTTACATACTGTATAATTTGCCAGCGCTGTTTGCTGCTCAATTGCGATGCATAGCTTCCCATGTTGTTCTTTCCGTAATTAATGGAATGATACATGGTGCCATCAGCAAGTTTCACGTATTGATCGAGTGTAAGGTTAACGATACCGCCAACTTTTCCGGAAGTTGCCAAAGGGCCGTTTGCCTTACCTTCAGCACCGTGGCAAATGGCGCAATTGATATTAAATAACCTTGATGCCTCTGCACTGTCTTTCCCATCTAACGGAGGTAAGGGGTTTTTTACCATTGCACTCTGTGCATAACCTGCCGAATCGTCTGACAAAGTATAAGGCGGCAAATCGCTGGTACTCATTGTACCGATAACGGGCTTGCTGTTATAAAATATCTTTTCCCCTATTTGAGCAGGATCATTAGTATATTTCGTTGAATCAAGCAACGCATAGGTTTCAACTGCCCGGCTGTAGGTCATATCAGGCATGTATATTTTTCCCGGCTTATCATTACCGCCCCCACAGCTAACCAATACTACAGCAGTTGCAATGACGGTAAAAAATTTAGTTCGTTTCATTTATCAGCTTCAGTTAAACAATGAATCAATTAATAACCAAGTTCTGTATCCCTGTACAATTTTTGCTCCCTGTCATACCTTCCGAGCCACCAGCCTGTTTCGGCATGCTGTATATTTATTTCTTTGGCACCGGCATCTTGTAAGAAAGCCTGTACTTCAGCATCGTTGGTTTTGTCGGTACACTCAATGACCATTACAAAAAGATCATCAGTAGCTCTTAGGTGAAAATGATGCTTTTTAACAAAGGGCGACAATTGACACAAATAACAAAATGTAAGCACCATCCCCACAGCAGCAAACAATACCGTGAGCTCAAAAGTGATCGGTATCCAGGCTGGTAATGCAAAATGTGGCTTACCCCCGATATTCAATGGCCAGTCTTTTGTAAAGATCCAGCTCATGCAGGTAAGTGCCGTGGTTGTTCCGGTAATACCATAAATAAACCCGGCAGTGTGCAGGCTTGTTTCCCTTAAGCCCATTGCATGATCAAGACCATGAACAGGAAATGGGGTATACACATCATGGATCTTGTATCCTGCCCTGCGAACTTTTTTCACAGCTGGAAACAATACTGCTTCATCATCAAAGCATCCAACAACAAATTTTTTTATTCCTCCGGCCATATATGTGAATTCAAAATTTAAAATTCTAAATTTAAACCTGCTCTTTAATGAGCATGCTCTACTTCATCAATATAAAACTTATCTGAATCTGCTTTTTCCAGGTCTGTCATCTTACGCTTATATCCTTCTCCCGATGTTTTCAAAATAGCTTTAATTTCAGCCACTGCAATTACAGGGAAATATTTTGCAAACAGGAAGAAGCAGGTAAAGAACAAACCAAAAGTACCCAGGTAAAAACCAATCTCGTAAATAGAAGGGCTGTAGTAAGTACTCCAGGATGATGGCAGGTAATCCCTGTAAGTAGAAGTTACAATGATCACAAAACGCTCGTACCACATACCTATGTTTACAATGATACTCATAAAGAAAGTGAACACAATGTTCCTTCTGAGCTTTTTAAACCAGAACATTTGTGGAGATACCACGTTACAGAACATCATTAGCCAGTAGCTCCATCCGTACGGGCTAAAAATATTGGCCCTGTTTTCTTTGAATGTATACCATTCATAAGGGTTTTGACCGTACCAGGCAATGAACAACTCGGTGATATAAGCAATACCCACAATGGAACCCGTCAATACAATTACTTTATTCATTGCTTCTATGTGACCAAGGGTAATATAATCTTCCAGTGCAAATACTTTTCTTAAAACGATCATCAGCGTTTGTACCATTGCAAACCCACTGAAGATGGCACCGGCCACAAAGTAAGGCGGGAAGATGGTGGTATGCCAACCAGGCACAATAGAAGTGGCAAAGTCAAAAGATACAATGGTATGCACTGACAATACCAGCGGAGTACTTAAACCAGCCAATACTAATGACAAACTCTCGTGACGCTGCCAGTGTTTGGTACTTCCTGTCCAGCCAAAAGAAGCTACCCCATATAATAGTTTACGCAACTTGGTTTTAGCCCTGTCTCTTACGGTAGCCAGATCCGGCAATAAACCAGAATACCAGAACAATAAGGATACAGTGAAATAAGTTGATATCGCAAATACGTCCCACAACAATGGTGAGTTAAAGTTTACCCATAAAGGGCCACGGCTGTTGGGGTAAGGTAATACAAAGAATGCCATCCACACACGACCCATGTGCCATATCGGGAACTGCCCGGCACACATTACCGCAAAAATCGTCATCGCTTCAGCCGCACGGTTCACACCTGTTCTCCATCCCTGCCGGAATAACAAAAGGATCGCCGAGATCAATGTTCCGGCATGACCAATACCTACCCACCATACGAAGTTGGTAATATCCCAACCCCATCCGATGGTTTTGTTAAGGTTCCACTGACCGATACCGTAGGTTACCTCCCGGTAAATACTATACACACCAAACAGCAATAAAGCAACACTGATATAAAAACCAATATACCATAAGCGGCTTGGCTTCATCTCAATGGGGCGTATAATGTCTTCCGTTATCTGGTGATAGTCTTTATTACCATCTACCAGCGGTTCCCTGATCTGTGATTCGTACTTTAATAATGACATATCTTTTTAAAGTTAAAAGTGAAAAGTAAAAAGAATGAATACCAGGATTACCCTTTTTGCCTTTTACTTTTTATTTTTTAATTTTTACTTTATTTATCCGTGTGCTTTATCAGCATTTTTTCCCGCTTTCTTTTCAACGTTCCCGCCGCCTTCTTCCTCTTTTTCATTGGTAACATGCCTGCCTGTATTCTTAACTTTAGCCAGGTAACTTACGTTCGGTAATACGTGCAGTTGCTCCAATACATAGAAGGTACGGTGCTTCTGTTCAATATTCCTGATCTTGTAAACATCACTCTCTTTATCGTTCACATTACCAAAGCTGATGGCATGTGTAGGACAGGCCTGCATACAAGCCGTTTTTACATTACGGATCAAAGATGGGTCTTCTGCCTTTTTAGCAATGAGTTTGTTTTCCTGCAGGCGCTGTACGCAGAAAGAACATTTTTCAATTACACCTCTTGAACGAACCGTAACATCAGGATTTAATACCATCCTTGTCAGTTCATCGTTCATTTGTGTTGTTACATCATCCAGGTCAATACCCAATAATGGATTCTGGTTATCTTCAAAGCTATCAGAACCGTTATAATCCAGCCAGTTAAAACGACGTACTTTGAAAGGACAGTTGTTGGCACAATACCTTGTACCGATACAACGGTTATAGGTCATCTGATTTAACCCTTCACTGCTGTGGTTGGTTGCTGCAACCGGGCAAACATTCTCACAGGGAGCGTTGTCGCAGTGCTGACACATCATTGGCTGAAACACCACATCAGGATTGCTGATGTCGCCGGTGAAATACCGGTCGATACGCAACCAGTGCATTTCATGCGCCCTTATTACCTGCGTTTTACCAACAACCGCTACGTTATTTTCAGCAGTACATGCTACCACACAGGCACTGCAACCAGTACAGGTGTTAAGGTCTATATTCATACCCCACTTGGCACCCGGCTTTACAAAGTCAGGATAAATGGTGGCATCTTTTCTAAAATCTTCGCCATTAGAAGCTTCTGTCAACATCTCTCTTTCATGCGTTGCTTCAGCAAGCACCTGCTTGGGATCAGCGACAAATCTGGCCAGGCTTGTTTCATAGATCACCGGCCTGTTTTCTGAAGAGCCATGCACCTGTGTTTGAGCAAGGGCATAAGCTTCTTTATCAGATTTGGTAATTTTTACATTTTGTACCGCAGAATACCTGAAGCTGGTACCATCAAAACTTACCAAAGGATAAGCATTCGCACCTGCTTTGTTAGCAGACTGTCCAATGTAGTCCCTCGTTTTTTCAGGATCGCTGCTTTGCCTTCCATAACCCAATGCAACTGCGATAACATTTGGATGAACGCCAGGGATGATCAACGCTGGTAATGATATTTCTTTACCATTGGCATTGATTGTTATCACTGGTTTTTCCGGTGTTACCTCATAGCGGTCACCGTCACGTTGGCTTCCCAATACATCAATACCCAAAATGGTTTTTGCCAGTGCCGGGCTTATCATTGCGTAGTTATCCCAGGTCACTTTTGTAATAGGATCCGGTAATTCCTGCAACCATGGATTATTTGCCTGGCTGCCACTTCCCATTCCTACTTTCTGGTAAATCACCACTTCATATTCACTTCCCTTAACTGCGGTGACTTTTGTAACCGCTTCGGCCAGTTTTGCATTGCTGAACGTTGCACCAGCGGCAGCAATGGGTATAGATGGTTCTATTACACCAACCTGTAATGCCTGGTAGTAAGCTTCTGCTGTACCTAATTTCTTAGTCCAGAAATCTTTGAAATAAGTTTCATAATCCATCGCATTACCAGCCCACTTTAATAAAGCAGTTTGGAAAGCCCTTGTTTTAAACAAAGGATTGATGGTTGGCTGTATCAGGCTGTAGTATCCGGTTTTTGCTTCTGCATCGCCCCAGCTTTCCAGCCAGTTGTTTGCAGGTGTGCTGTATTTACAGAATTCTGTTGTTTCATCCATACTGGCATTGAAAGATATGCTTAGTGGCACTTTTTTCAATCCATCGGTAAATTTCTTGCTGTCATAATACGTATAAGCAGGGTTGGCCCCATAAATCAGCACTGCTCCAACGGCTCCGCTGTTCATATCGTTCACCAGTGTATTAAAATCAGTATCAATACCCTGGCGATAGTTTGAGGTAACGGCCCAGTTGATTGTTTTACCATTAGCGCCAATGGCTTCATTAATGGCGTTGACAATAATCTGCTGGTTAACATCATTGCTGCCGCTAACTACCAATGCATTTCCAGCAGCTACCTTTAATTTTTCAGCAGCCAGCTTAATGCCTTCGTTTAATTTTTTATCTGTAAAAGTTGCTGCTGTTCCGTTCAGTGCATTTAACAGTGCTGCTGCAACAGCTCCTTTTTCTGAAGGTTTGTGCGTAAAGCGGTCATCCGCATTGCTACCTGTTAAACTCAGGCTGCTTTCAAACTGAATGTGTTGGCTCATTTCTGGCTTTTCAGCTGAAACCTTCCTGTTTTTTGAATATTGATTGGCAAATTCCACGGGGCTCAACCAGGTGCCTAAGAAATCAGCAGCAAGGCTCACGATTACTTTTGCATTATCAAAATGATAAGAAGGAATGGCCCTTTTACCATAACAGGCTTCATTGGCAAGCAACATACCACTGTAGCTGATCGCATCGTATTGTACGTGACGGCTACCAGGGTACTTCCCTAAAAACTCTGAAATAATCTGAGCAGTAGATGGTGAGTTGAGCGTTGAAGTAAGTAACACAACAGGTTTGCCTGAAAGTGCTGCCAACTTTTCTACTATTGTTTTATCCAGTATATCAAATGTGGGGATTTCTTTAAACTCCTTTCCATCCTGCTGAGTTGGGTAACGCAGCCTTGTTACATCATACAAATCAAGCACAGAAGCCTGTACACTTGCACTGGTACCACCATTTGTAATGGTTGATTTTTCGTTACCTTCTATTTTGATGGGGCGACCGTCTCTTTGTTTTACAATTACCGGTATCACATCGCCTTCGCTAACATAAGTAGATGCATAATAATTAGCAACACCAGGAACAAGTGATTCTGGTTTTTGAAGATAAGGAACCACTTTTCGTACCGGCATTTCGCAACTGGCAGCCAAAGTAGCTGCAGCAGTGCTAAAACCTAAATATTTCAGGAAATCCCTTCTTGGGCTTTTGGCATCCAGCAGCCCCTTGTCATCAAGATCTTCCAGTGGCAGCAATTGCTCCTGGAACTCGTTCTCTGCCTTTTGCTGAAAAGACCCAGATTGATTTAATTCTCCAAAACTTTGCCAGTACTTTTTTTCCATATTCTTTATAATGTGCTGATATGCAAATTCAATTTTAAAACCGTTCAATTAGCAGCTTTACATATTGGCTAATTGGTATTTTAATAGTGACATTTTTGACATTCTGTTCCACCGATCTTTTCAACCGTTACACTGTCCATTTTGCCATTCTTGATATCGTTGTGGAACTTCTCGTAAATGCTGTAGAATTTGTTGCCTTCGCCTGTTTCTTTGTTGTAGAAATCAACTTTACTTTCCCTATGGCAATTGATACACCAGCCCATACTTAAATCGCTGAACTGTTTTACTTCACCCATTTCCTGTATAGGCCCATGGCAGGTTTGACAGTTTTGCTTTCCTACTTTTATATGCTGGCTATGGTTAAAATAAACATGATCGGGTAGGTTGTGAATCTTAACCCATTCTATCGGTGTACCTGGTTTATCGTAAGTTCTTGTGACAGGATTCCATCCTGCATAAGAATACAGTTTTTGAATCTCTGCAGTACCATTTACCGGGGTTCCATCCTCACGAACAAGTACATCTACTCCTTTATATTCTTTCACCGCTTTGTGGCAGTTCATACAAACATTTACAGAGGGAATATTTGAGTACTTGCTGTCTTGTGCACCACTGTGGCAGTATAAGCAGTTAATCTGGTTAGTACCGGCATGTACCTTATGTGAATAGTAAATGGGTTGTTGTGGTTGGTAATTTTTCATGCGGCCCAGGCCAATTGCGGCGTTGATGGTTTTGTAACCGCCAAAACAGAACAAAGCGATAACACCAGTCATCAGGTATACTTTGTTTTTGTAGAACGGTACAGGCTCGGCCCTTAAAACACCATCTTTTTCATCGGAAAGTTTACGAAGGCTACTGTTTACCTGTAATAATATCAATGCTACTAAAGCAAGAATTAAAGTGAGGATACCGAATAATAGAGAATTATCTTCTGCCGGGGCACCAGCAGCACCACCGCCACCGGGAGGCGGAGGAGGAGTATAAGCATCTGCCCAATCCAAAATAGCTTTAATGTCTTCCTTGGGCAGGTCAAATTTCGACATGATGACATTGTTATACTTCGCTTTCAGCGCCTTTGCGTAAGGATCTGTTTCGACCATTGCAGTGGTGTTATTCACCCATTTATAAGCCCACTCAGGATTGGGCTCTCTTTTTCTTGAACCCTTTAACATAGGGCCGGTTCCATCTTCGTCGGGCTTATGACAACTGGCACAGTTTGCTTTATATAAGGCTTCGCCATCGGCTGCCAATACATTATTTGAAAAAGAAACTAATGCAATAAGAAGTAAACTAGCAAATGCGGTTTTTAAGATTTTTCTATAGCGACTCATACAGTTTGTTAAGGATGATGGTGTGGAAAAATACCCTTACCCGGCTGCAAAAATAAGTATGTATGTTCACAAAATATCAACATTGCAAAAAAAATTTTTCCCTTGTCCAGCCTGATTTTCAGCCGATTGTTGCATCTTGTATAACCCTTTTGTCATGTTTTTGTAAACAGAATACAGGTTGTTGGTTATTGAGTACTTTTGCGGTCTTTTCTAAAAAAAATCCTTCATTTTTGCGGCATGTTTAACAAACTGAAACAGCGCTGGAGGGTAAATGAACTGCAATTGCTTTTAATAATCAGCACTTTCGCACTTGGTGGGAGTCTTTGTGGTTACCTGGGGAAAAAAATATTATCATTTACAGATTTAGAAAAGGGTATACTTTGGGTTGGTATATATATAATACTTGTAAGCTTATTGTGGCCAATTTGTGTATTGCTGATCAGTATCCCTTTTGGCCAGTTTAATTTCTTTAAAAATTACCTGGTAAAAATAGGGCAGCGGATTACAGGAAAGAACCATCCGGCTACCAGGATTGCCATATTTGCCAGCGGGGCAGGCAGCAATGCCCACAAAATAATTGAAACTTTTAAAAGCAGTTCATCCGTAAAAATTGCCCTTATAGTGTGCAACAAGAAGGGAGCCGGTGTTTTGTCCATTGCTGCAAAAGAAAAAATCCCCACCCTTCTTATTGAAAAGAAACGATTTTATGAAGGGGATGCCTATCTCCAGGAACTAAGCCGGCACCAAATAGATTTTATTGTGTTGGCAGGTTTTTTATGGCAGGTTCCGCTTGCACTGATCAGTCAATATCCAAACAATATCATTAACATTCACCCGGCACTATTGCCCAAATATGGGGGCAAGGGCATGTACGGCGCTAAAGTGCATGAAGCTGTTATTGCTGCCAACGAAAAAGAAAGCGGCATCACTATCCATTATGTTGATGAGATCTATGATCATGGCAATATTATATTCCAGGGTACCTGTAGGGTAGATGAAAATGACACCCCTGAAATACTGGCTCAAAAAATTCATATACTAGAGCACAGGCACTATCCAGAGGTAATAGCACGACTGCTGCAAATACCAAAATAGTAGTTAAAATAACCGACGCTTTTTAATTAACAGGATTTGTTACCTAATATTGCTTCCTACAACTGATAATACTTGGGGTTTCTTTACAAAATATTTTTTACAGCTGTTTCACTGATGGTTTTTGCCACTATTGCCAAAAGCCAGTTAACCGTTACCGGAACTGTTTATGACTCTACTAAAATAATCCCCGTAAAAGATGTATTGATAAAAAGCAGCAGCGGCACCAGCACCACTACCGACTCCAATGGACGCTACACGATCGTTACTTCAGATAAAGATTCTCTCACTTTTACTTACCATGGTAAACCAACGGCCAAGTTTGCCGTAAAACAGATACCCAATATTGGCGGGTTCGATATTTCATTGCATATAAGAGTGCCCGAAAAATTCAAAACACTAAAAGAAGTAAAAGTATACGCTAAAAACTACCGGCAAGATTCAATAGAGAACAGGGAGGCATACGCAAAGATATTCAAATACCAAAAGCCAGGGATCACCTTAACCAGTGATTCCTACACCGGCGCTGCAGGAGCTGATCTGAACGAGCTAATCAATGTATTTCGATTTAAGAGAAACCGCCAGCTAAAGAAAATGCAGGAGCGCCTGATGGAACAAGAGGAGGAGAATTACATTAACTACCGCTTTAATAAAACTACCGTAAGAAGGATAACCAATCTTCAAGGACAATACCTGGATGAATTTATGAAGGAATTCAGGCCCGGGTTTGAGTTTACGCAACAAAGCAGTGTGGTTGAATTCTATCAGTACATCCTCAATGCATCTTATGAATTTAAGCTGAATAAAGAAAAGGAAAAATACATCAGCTACCGGTTCAATAAAGAAAATGTAACACTAATCACGGGGTTGCTGGATATGGAGCTGGATGATTTTATGAGGAAATACCGGCCGGGCTATGAGTTTACACTTAACAGCAGTGCGGAAGAGTTTTATCATTATATACAGAATGCGTTCAACCAATTTAAGAGTGAACAACTGCAAAAGCAGAAAGCCCATGATAGTTTACTGAAGCATCGGGCACAATATTAAAAAAGGGGCTTAGATAGAAATCTTGCCCCGTTTTAAATCCATATCCTTTGAAAAACCATTTTACATACGTTGAAAACTTTCATTTGGTTTATTCTCCTGAAAAATATTTTCGTTTATTTTTATAAAAGGCGGTGTTTTTATCCAGGTCACCCTGTTACTCAGGTGGTTACTATTAAAAATACCTGGGAACTAAGTGGTGAATGAGGGGAAAAATATTCACAATCGCAACAGGACGGCAGCAGTATTACAATTGCATTCTAAGGTTCTACAGAGCAGAAAGCCTTATATTAAAGTTGGTCTGTAAAACGCTATCACTATCATAATATGATTAATCAGGCGGCGTTAATAGCTTGGTTTTTCAAAGGATATGGATTTAAAACGGGCTGTATTTCTATACGGCCTTATTTTTTCATCCTGCTCTTTCTGCAATAATATTTACCACACAACTATTTTTTTGAAGGCCTTTTCCTGATGTTTTGAAATGATTTTAATAAGTTAATGAAGTGCCAAAATGAACTTTGGGTTTAAACCCATATGGCATTTATGGCACGGTTTTAGGAAAGTACACCCCCGGAGCCTCCAAAGAATTTAATTCGATCTCTGTTTAAAAAAATTATTCAATTCATCGTAAAAACTATTTTTATGAACACAACAAATTTTGAAACAACTGCTGTAGAAAAGGCACCTCAACAAAAATCATATAAAAACATCATCATAGGATTTTTAGCCGTAGCACTTGTAGGCGTGAGCGCATATACCATTACAGATAAAGGCAAGTCTGGCGAACAGATACAGCAACAACAAACACAAATTGCAAAAGTATCTGACGAGAAAAGCGATATACAAAACAACTTTGATGCTTCTCTTGCCAGGCTTGACTCCATGTCAACAATTAATAAAAACATGGAAGGAAAATTAACAGCAAAAAATGCTGAAATAACAAAGGTTAAGTCAGAGATACGCAGCATACTTAATAAGAAAAATGCTACTGCCGGTGAACTGGCAAAAGCAAAAAGACTAATAGAGGACCTGAATGGTAAAATAAGCATCATGGAAGCCGATGTTGCAAGATTAACAGAAGAAAACAAAAATCTTTCTGCAGATAAAGTTGCTTTAACACAGGATAAAGAAAAATTAACGCAGGATCTTACAGCAACGGTAACTGTTAAGGAAGAGCTTGCAAAGAAAGTTGATATTGCATCAACATTAAATGCATCCAACATAAGGGTTACACCGATCAATGTAAAAGGCAATGGCAAGGAAAAAGTATCCAGCACGGCAAAGCGTGTTGACAAATTACTGATTGCTTTTGATGTTGATAACCGCATTGCACAACCAGGCACTACTGACCTGTTTGTAATGATCACTGGGCCTGATGGTAAGGTAATCACCAGCGAAGCTACCGGCTCCGGCTCTTTCACAACAAGGGAAGAAGGAGAAAAAACATTTACTGCAAAAGTTCCTGTTGATTTGGAAACTGCCAAGAGGAAAAATGTTGAATTTGGATTTGCGCCGGGCACAACTTTCCAAAAGGGGAATTATAAAGTACAAATATATCAGAACGGATTTTTGATTGGCGAAGGAACAACAGAGTTGAAGAAAGGTGGATTATTCAGTTAACTATTTTTCTTCCTTAGGTAAAAAAGCAATTTGGGCTAAACCCAAATTGCTTTTTTTATTCTTATTATTTTGCCAGCTTATCTAACAGTATTTTTTTAAACTTTTCAAGTTCTGCTTTTTCTGTTGCGGATAAGGAGTCGTCATTATCAAATTTTGTTTTGTAAAAAAGGACCCTTTTATGCTGAGGGTATTTTTCAAGAATCGCTCCAATCATTTCTCCAACCGCAATATCTTTTATACTCAATGGTTGTGTTGCAAGCAAAGGCACAGGAGATTTATAACGGGTAGGTTTTTTCAAAATAATGGCCTGTAATGTTGCCAGTTTGGCTTCAGCAATGCCTGGCACTTTTGATGCCTTACTGAGCAGCCCTTCCAGTTGCTTTTTACTTAAGCCCCCCCTTTCCTGGTATTGAAAAAGTAAACTACTGATGAACTCCGATGCAGGAAAGGCAGCCTGTGCTTCCTTCAGCACATCCAGCACTACATCCACCCCAAGTTTCTTTTTTTGTATCATCTCTTTTTAAATAATAACATTCTCTAACAATCTTACAAAGTACGGCATAACAGGTGTAAAAAAATAGAACCAGGGTGGAAACCCCGGTTCGTTTTTAATCCGTACCCTATGAAAACTAGGATGAAAGTATAGTAATTTTTTTAAATATTCAAAATACGGGGAAAAAGTTTTTTAACTGAGCTCATTTGCAACGCAGATAAAACAATTATCATTGCCTGAAGCCCTGTGCCGGCAGGTTCAAATTACAGCTTGAACCAGCCTCGTTTTATAAATATCCGGAGCATTATTAAGGGAATAATCAGCATTATGGTAACAGAAATGAAAAAACCCCATTGATTGTGCAATAAAGGGATCCTGTCGAAGTTCATTCCAAAAATACCCCCAATGACTGTAGCAGGTGCCAGCAGGCAGGTAACCACAGCCATCACTTTCATCACCTCATTCATCTTGAGGTTTACATTGCTCAGGTACAGGTCGTGCAGGTTCATCATCATATCCCGGTAGTTCTCCGCAAGATCATTGGCCTGTATGATGTGGTCATACACGTCTTTAAAATACTTTTCCGTTCTTTCTTCCACCAGGTCACTTTCGCTCCGTAAAATACCATTCACCAGTTCCCTTACCGGTGCCACACTTCTTTTTAACACGATCATTTCCTTCCGCAGTATATTGATCTTGGCAAGGCTTCTTGTGTTGGGGCTCCGCACAATATCTTCCTCCAGGTTTTCAATTTTGTCTCCCAGCTTCTCCATCACCACAAAATAATTGTCAACAATAAGATCGATGAGGGAATAAAACAAAAAATCTGCACCCTGCTGGCGCACTTTGGTATTGTTTACTTTCAGTTTTTCCCTCAACGGGTCAAACACATCCCTGGAAGCATCCTCCTGGAAGCTGATCACAAAGTTTTTACCGAGTATAATGCTGATCTGCTCTGTTTCAACGGAGGAATCTTTCTCATTAAAATAAAGCATGTTGAGGATGCAGAAGATGAGGCCATTCATTTCATCTGTTTTGGGCCGCTGGCCAATACTCAATATATCTTCCACAAAAAGATAGTGAATACCGTAGTGCTCACAAATAGCTTCTACGTCGTTTTTCCGGAGGCCATCCACATTTATCCAGGTTACTTTCGGTGAATCCACGTAAGGAAAACAATCAGCAACCCTATTCAGTTCCTTTAGCTGGATATTCACAGCGTCGTAATCGTATACAAAAATCTTAAGCTCATCTGGCTCTGTTCGTTCAGGCGCTACGGTAGGATTTACCTGCAGTACTTTTTTGTACGCAGCAATTCCAGCGGATTAAGGATAGTAGAAAAAAATTTCTTCCGTTCATTGTTATTATTGAGTACGGAAGGTATAAAGAAAACGATTAAATACAATTGGGTCAGCTACTAAAGTTCTTCCTGATCACCTTGCATCCATCGCTTGCTTGCTTGTAAAAAATTCTATGTAAAACAGGTCGGTGTAATTACTGCTTTCTGCCTGCGCCGCTGTTGCCGTCTGGTTCTCGAAATTTATCTTCATCCAGATTTCTTTTTTACCTGCCAGCTGCAGTTTGTATTTATACATCCAGAATAATACACTTTCCGTATCCTTTTCGATCGGTGTTGCCTTCAGTTTATTTTTACCAAAGAAATACCCGATCATGTCAATATCACTTTCTATGTGCAGGTTATCTGCCGCCACAGTGAAAGAAGTATATCCATTCTTTGTACCGCTGAGTGAAACACCCCATTTGCAGGGAGCCGCATCACTGTTAACACCACTGCATTCAACAGCTTTGCCGTTTAATACAACTGCAGCAGTTCCTGTTTTTACATAATTGGCTCCTTGTTTTTGAGGAGTAAGATTCTTCCATTTTACTGCAGACCCTTTTGAAGCAGCAACCGGCCAGTTAACTACGTTGCTTACAGCAGTGCTGTCCGGGCTCAATATTTTCACAAGGTCGAGCAATTCAATCCTGGAAGACTGTGCCTGCAGCAAGCCGTTGCAACAAAGCAGAAAGATAAATATGGTATTCTTTTTCATAATGAAGTATTTATTAAAATTATGCTGAAAATTGGCTGACTGCCCTGTTGCCGGGTAAAAAACAACAGGGCCAGCCAACACAACTGATACAATGTATCATTCACCATCTTCAGCAATTAAATCAATTGAAATGGCCTTATAAACCAAACAGGCCTTTAGGTTTTTCTGAACCCTTGTATTCAAATACGATCGTTTCGGGTTTTGTCTTGATCTCTGTGAGCAGGCTTTCACCAATATCGCCTGATTTCAGTAATTCGCAGGTGCATGATTCGGTACTGTTGATCTCAATGATCTTGGCAGTGCCCAGTAATTTCTTCTCTTCTATTTTTTTGCCTTTGGGGCTCACGGTATAAGAAAGCCTGTATATCTCCACCACATCTTTCTCTTTCAACCCCTGGTCGCTGCCACCCCATATCTTGAATTTTTTCAGGCGGTTCTTTTTGTCTACTTCCACTTCGCTGGCATACTCAAAACGTTGTGGTAAAAATTCGGCCACATTCATCCTGGCCTGCCTGTCAAGATCTGTATAAGATTCCTGCATGGCTTCCGAAGGAGTATTGCCTTTTCCTTTACCCAAAATTGGTTCGCTCTTTAATATCTCTCCTGTTTCCACATTTATTATTTTGAACATGATACCCAACTGTGCAATGAATTTGTAATTCACACCACCGCCAAGAATATTCTTTTGTCCCTGTGTACCATCTGTAGCAGACATTACATTGCCAGTTATCACTATTTTGGCGCCCAGCTTTTTTGCTTTTCTTACCACTTCCTCTGTATTGGCTTCTTTAAAAAGCTCTTCTTCCTTGATCACGTTGAAACGGCTTCTTTCCACCACAGTAAACCTCTTGCTGCGCACAAAACCTGATTCCACTGCGGTGCCTGCATTCAATGCATAATCGTAATAAGTGCGGCCAGAGCAGGTGAATGGATAAATGGCTACTACTTCTTTTCCCTTTTCAGGCGTTACGGGCACCAGTTCTTCCTCTTTTGGTGCTGCAGGCTGTTCTGTAACGGTCTTTGCTGCTGCTTTTGATTTTCCTTTTTGTGCAGACACTGTACAGAACGATGCTGCGATAATGATAGCTGTTGCTGATAATAACTTTTTCATAAAAAATTTTTGTTGGTGAATGATGATGTAAAATAAGGCCGGGCTAAGGGGGTGTACAACCGCCATTTATTTTTCGCAGGGTATTGCTTATTATCTGCACTTTAATGATGTTTTAATTTACTGGCGGAGTATTGCTATCCTGACCTGGATTGTTTTGAATTGCTGCATTTTGAGCGGTCGGTTTATAATATTCCTTGTCTTTTATCTTACCCATATTTACCAGTGATAGATAAATAGCTGCGGCAAGGCTGGTATAAACACCCAATCCCAGCACATCAAATAAGCCCGGAGCCATATCACTCACCGATCTTGAAATATGCCGCATCGACTCATATCCACCCAGGCTTTCGTTTGAAACATCGGGCATGTCTGGCTTGATCTTGAAATAGATCATGATTAAACCCACAATCAGTAGCAAGGCTGGAACAACATGTGCAGGCTTATAGTATTGTGCGAATTTAGTATTCCCGGTTACGTTCTGGTAAAGGATCAATGCACCGCTTAAAGGAATTACAATGATCAATACCATCAGCAGGCGGTCGAGCCCTTTCAGAAACATGCCCAGCATTCCCGGAGAAATTCCGGTGGAGGTGATGGAAAAACCAGACATGGAAACAGTGCCGATAGCGGAAAACCAGGGAAAGAAAAAAGCAATGATGAGTAAGGCAGCGGCAATATTTACGCCGGTGAATTTAAAGTTTGACATAACATTTTGTTTGAAATGGTGATGAATAAAATTGATACATCAAACATACATTGCTGCCAGGCCGGGGTCAACCGCCGTTTATTTTTTGATGCTGCCGGTTTATTTTTCGCAATTGATAAATAAAAACTGCGGCAGCTTTGTATCTTTCTAACACAAACCAGCATTCCTCATTGTTTCCAAAACCAGCACTTATGCGAATTATTTCGGTTGCTGTATTTATTTTACTTCCCTCTTGGTGCTTAGCACAGCAAAAGGAGATTGACTCGCTGTTAACAGTATTAAAGAACCATCCTGCAGAAGATACTACCAGGATCATTTTACTGAATGATATTTCATACGACTATTACCAGTTAGACCCTGATAAAGGAATTGATTTTGCCAACCAGGCGATCGCTTTATCAGAAAAAATAAAAAGTGAACCCGGCCTTGGAGTAAGCCTTGCCAGAAAGGGGCTCAACTACGCAGAAAAAGGGGAATATGCCACAGCCCTTGATCATTACAAAAAAGCAGCTGCCATATTTGAAAAGATCAGGGATGAAAAAAAGCTGTTCAGTGTAAGCAACAGTACGGCAATTGTGCACATGCGCATGTCTGAATTTCCAAAAGCTTTGGAACTGTATTTTAAAAACCTGCGGCTTGCTGAAAAGGGTGGTAAACAAAAAGATATTGCCATCTGTGCAGGCAATATTGCCCTTGTGTATGCAAGAATGCAAAACCACCAGCAGGCACTTGTTTACAATGGAAGAGCTATCGACATACAACGAAAAGCAAATGATGAAAAAGCCCTTGCAGACCTGCTCAACAGCCGTGGCAATTTTTTTGACAGCAAGGGGGAACCAACCAATGCGATCCTGCTTTATAAAGAGAGCCTGCTGCTGAGTAAAAAGCTGGATTATATAAAAGGAGTAGCATCTGCCAATGCCAACCTCAGCAATATTTTTGATGAGCTTGGTATGCCTGATTCAGCTTTTCGTTATGCTAAAAATTCGCTGGAATTTTATCAGCAGATCGGCGATAAAACAAATATGGCCGTACTGCTTGAATACCTCGGGAACATCGTTACAAAAGCAGATAACAATACGTTGATGAAGGAAGGTATTCAACCTGCTGAACGCCACCGGGTGGCAATTGATTATTTTCAGCAAAGCCTTTCACTTACCACCGAAATGGAAGATGTGGCGGCACAGGCCGAAAGCTGGCAAAGCATCAGCAACAGTTATAAGCAATTGAAACAATTCGACAAAGCCCTGGAAGCGCAGGAGCAATATGTAAAACTGCGGGACAGTATTTTAAGCGATGAAAAAATGGAAGCGGTGAAACAATCAGAATTACAATATGCAGTAAAAAAGAACGAGGATTCCCTTTCTCTGATCCAGGAGAAAAAGGACCTGGAAGTAATTGCAGAGATCAACAGGCAGAACACCATTAAAAAAGCAGTATCGTGGGGAGCAGCGATTTTGCTGGCAGCAGCATTGGTAAGCTTTATCTTTTACAAAAAGAGAAGGGATGCCAGGCAAAAACAACAGGAAGCTGAATTTAAAACAGAGGTGGCCGATACAGAAATGAAAGCTTTGAGAGCGCAGATGAACCCGCATTTTATTTTCAACTCTTTAAACTCCATCAGTGATTACATTGCTAAAAACGATACCGCACAGGCAGATAAGTACCTCTCCAAATTCGCCAAATTGATGCGGATGATACTGGAAAACTCCGAGCAAAAAGAAGTGCCACTCAGCGAAGACCTGAAGGCGCTGGAACTGTATATGAAACTGGAAGCCCTCCGTATGAAATCATAAATTTCACCTATGAAATATCGGTGGCTGAGGATATTGATGCTGCCATAACTTTAGTTCCACCACTGATATTGCAGCCCTTTGTTGAAAACAGCATCTGGCATGGCATTGCACAAAAGAAGGGATAGGAAAAATACACATCCATATCAAAAAGGAAAATGAGGATATGATCAATTGTATTGTGGAAGATGACGGCATTGGAAGAAAACAATCAGCAGCTGCAAAATTGTATATTCCCAAAACAGGTAAAACATCTTTGGGAATGAAGATCACGCAAACAAGAATTGACATTCTGAATAAAATAAAAAACACAAAGGCAACAGTTGAACTTTCTGATCTTGCACAAGGATTGAGAGTGGAAGTAAAACTGCCATTGGTAACCAGCTATTAAATATGATCAAAGCAATAATAGTAGATGATGAACAGCATTGTATTGACAGGCTCACCAACCTGCTGCAACAATATCATTCAGGTACAGTACAATTGCTTGCTTCAGCCTCCTCCGTTAAAGAAGGCATCAAAGTAATTAGGGAGCACCAGCCGGACCTGATCTTCCTGGATGTACAGATACACGACCGTACGGGTTTTGACCTGCTTAGAGAATGTGGCACCGTTAATTTCAACGTAATTTTTACCACTGCATATGATAAGTTTGCGATACAGGCGATCAAATTCAGCGCCATTGGTTATTTATTAAAACCGATAGACGAAGATGACCTGCAGGAAGCTCTGGACAAACTAAAAGATATTTCTGTAGAAAATACCGGGCTGATGGCAGCGGTGATCGAAAACAACCTGCAGCCTGCTTCAAAAAAGAAAAAGCTCACGATCCCATCCGGCAATGAACTGCTTTTTGTGAATATTGATGACATCATCCGCTGCCATAGTGATATTAACTACACTACTATTTTTAAAACCGACAACCAGAAGATCGTAGTGGCAAAAACATTAAAAGAATTTGAAGAACTATTATCGGATCATAATTTTTTCAGGGTACATAATTCAGAACTGATCAATCTTGGTTATATAAAAAGTTATAACAAAGGCAAGGGCGGTTCTGTACTATTAACAGACGGCACCGAGCTGGAAGTATCCACCCGCCGTAAAGATGATTTTTTAAAAAGATGATGGAGTTATAAACTTACTGTTGCTGCTGCACCATCTGCATATACCTCCTGTAAGAGTTGTCTTCTCCCGGCACATTTTCCAAAGTAGTAGCAACCAGCTTTGGTGTAAGTACCGATGCTATTTCATTCACCACCTGGCCATCTTCATGCGATACAGATACACCTACCTCAAGGGTTTGCTTGGCAGTACCTTTATAAGTTCCCCTTACCGGTGAAACATCGCTGAAGTTTCTGCCGATCGCCAATCTTACATGCAGGTCGTTTACAAAACAGTTATTGGTAGGGTCAAGGCCCAGCCAGCCATAAAAAGGAATGTAAGCTTCCACCCATGCATGCGTAGCACCTTCGCCCCGCAACGTATGATCATGGGGGCAAACATAACCACTTACATAACGGGCAGGGATGCCCAGTAAACGGAGCATGGAAAGTAATATATGTGCAAAATCCTGGCATACACCCGCTCTCAGTTGCCAAATTTCATCCAGTGTTGTGGATACACTGGTGATGCCTTTGATGTATTGAAAGTTGTTGTACACATATTCATTCAGTTGCTTTACTGCAGTAAAAACAGATACTGTTTTATAAAACCCTGCATCTGCCACTTTTTGCAATTCCGGCAATGCCGTAAAAACTTCCTGCTTTAAAAAATCGATGTAAGGAACCATGTATTTTATTTCCTGCAGGTTCAGCCATTGCTGATCCGTTGGCGTATCATCAGCCGGTAACAAACGTGGTAAGGTGATAACAGAAATAGTAGAATCAATTCTTAATTCGGTATGCGGTGTAGACTTCATAAACGACCCCACTTCATTGCCGTAGTAATCCTTGTACACTTCCAGCACAGGCTCACCTGTAATACTGATACGCTGGCTTTGCAACGACTGGTACTGGTCTTTTAACGGGTATAGCATGATCTGGTTGGCGCTGTCTCTTACAGGCTCCGGGTAAGTGTATTTGGTTACGTGGTGTATAACAAATCGGGGCATATGTTAAAATCCTTGTTTAGTGTGGTTTAGATAATTAATCTGTGTGGCTGCATTGCTTTTTATGAATGTGCAAAATACTTACGGCTCATAGCATCACCAATTTCAAACAATTGCTTTTTTGTTTCTTGTAAAAACTGGTGCAACCCTTCGGCAGCAATAGAATCAACGGTTGAATACTGTATGTTGCTTTGTAATTTTCCCATCATAAAATATATTTCACCAAATGCAGCAGCATTGCCATCGTTTTTTAATCGCTCAAAATAACGCAACAGGCGGTTGACAGAATAAATTACTGACCTTGGAAAATGCTCATTCAACACCACCTGCTCTACTACCTTTTTTGCTTCAAAGCCACCGCGGTAAGTTTTTAAATACAACTCATAACCAGATATCGACATGAGCAGGTATTTCCAGTAAGTCGTATCGGCCACTTTATCCAGTTCATAGTTAAGGTTGCTGAATTTGATGTCGAGAATGTCTGTACTCTGTATCGCTCTTTCCAGGTATTTTCCAATATTGATGAACGCATTGCCTTCTCCTCTTGCCATGGTAACATCTGTAGTGCCAAAATACAGCAGTCCGTATTTCAGCAGGTTATCCAGCACCGTTACCGGGTCTTCTTTTTGCAGCCATTCCTCCAGCCTGGGGTCTCTGATGTTATGATAAAAATCGTTGAGGCATTGCCACATTTCTTTGGTGATGTGATCCTGCACACTGCGGCCATTCTCCCTGGCCATGGTTACAATATTCAGTACCGAATTTGGATTGTCTTTACCAATCACCATAAACTGTAATACATCCCTGGTTTTGTACTGCATTGCAACGGCATCTTCTTTTTTGAGGAAGGTGAATATTTTCAACACCGGCAACCACGAAAACTCCTGCACATCATCCTGCGACGATGCATAGTTGATCTTGAGCATTCTTAATATACCATCGGTACGTTCCATGTACCGGCTCATCCAGTATAAACTATCGGCTACCCTGCTAAGCATAAAAAATCTGGCCTCCCCACCCTCTAAAGAAGGGATTTAAGAAGGCTCTTTACATTTTATGGTGAATAATATTTTCAATCTTTTATATCTGCTACTCACAGTAATCAGTTTAAATATTGAACTCTTTTTAAGCCTCTCCTTCGGAGGGGTTTTGGGGAGCCAACACCCAGGTATCTTTACTTCCTCCACCCTGCGATGAATTTACTACCAGCGAACCCTCCCTCAATGCAACCCTCGTTAATCCACCCGGCACAATTTCAATTCCTCCCGGACCACACAATGCATAGGGGCGAAGATCCACCCTTCTTGGTTGCAGCTTACCATCCATATAACATGGTACGGATGATAAATTGATAATGGGTTGAGCGATAAAATTCCTCGGCATCTTCATTACTTCCGCTTTGTAATCTTCTATTTCCGTTTCATTGGCAGCGCTGCCCATCAGCATTCCATATCCACCACTTTCATTGGTCTTTTTAATTACCATGTTATTGATGTTCTTAAATACATGATCTCTTTCTTCATCTTTGCCCAATTGATAGGTAGGAACATTTTTTAATATCGGTTCTTCGTTCAGGTAATAACGGATCATAGCAGGTACAAAAGTATAAATAGCTTTATCATCGGCCACGCCGTTGCCAACAGCATTTACAATGGCAACATTGCCCTTTCTGTAAGCACTCATTATGCCGGCCACACCTAACATACTTCCGGGATTAAACATCAATGGATCTAAAAACTCATCATCTACCCTGCGGTAGATCACATCTACCTGTTGAAGCCCGGCGGTGGTTTTCATATACACTTTGTGATTGTCCACTACAAGGTCACTTCCTTCCACCAATTCAACACCCATCAGCCTTGCCAATGTGGTATGCTCAAAATAAGCGCTGTTGTATATACCCGGCGTTAATAAAACGATGGTTGGATTGGTTATTTGCCGTGGTGATAGAGAGACCAAATTCTTATGCAAAATGGTAGGGTACTCAATTACACTTCGAACATTATTATTTGGTAAAAGATCGGGGAAGATACGTTTGGTAATCTCCCGGTTTTCCAGCATATAACTTACGCCACTCGGTGTACGCAGGTTATCTTCTAAAATATAAAAAGAACCATCATTATTTCGGATCAAATCAATGCCTGATATGTGTACATAGATATCATAAGGCACTGGAAAATTGTGCATCTCTCTAAGGTAGTGCGGACAGCTGTAGATCATTTCTGCCGGTACCACTCCATCTTTTACAATAAACTGGTTGTGATAAATGTCTTTCAGGAAAAGATTAAGCGCTTTTAATCTTTGTTTGATACCACGTTCTATGTAATCCCATTCTTTTGCGGTGATGATACGTGGGATAATGTCAAATGGAAATATCTTTTCGATGCCTTCGCCGCTGCTGTACACAGTGAAAGTAATGCCCTGGCTCATGAAGAGGCGTTTGGCCAGCTCTTCTTTTTTATTGAGTTCCTCAATAGAAAGCTGGTTTAAGAACTGAACGACTTTTAAATACTGCTCTCTAACAGCATTATCGCCGACCATTTCATCCCAAACAATATCGGGTACCAAGTATGATTGCAACAGTTCTCCAGTAAGCATGGTTATCAGTTTTGGAAATAAGTATGGAAGGCAATCGTAAAATACTCAGATAACCAAATATAAGGAAGGAAATGTAAATAACCGTCAATTAAATTGATGTGTCTGGAACAGCGGTTTTGTTTTGTAACCACAACAAATGATTGGCCACCGCCCTTACCTGTGCAAAGCTGTATTCATTGTTCAGCATCGCTCTTATTTCACTATGTGACTTTTCAGGGTTGCTGCTGATATATTCTGTGATGATTTTCACTGTTGTTTCATCTGCAAAGGCATCCACTTTAATTTCCCCCGTTTGAATATACGCTGTAAGATGTCCTTCAATGGTACTTGCAGCAAGGTTTCTTTCTTTTGCAATCTCAGCAATTGTCTTTCCTTCTTTGTGCAGCCGGGCACTCAATACTGCAGAAGGTATTTTTTCTGTTTTTTTCTCTGAGGGCTCTTTACGCTGGCGCTTTGGACTGGTTGATTTCAATTCAATATTTGTTTCAAGATTATGCTGGTTGCAATAAGCCTGCACCATCTCTATGATCTCCTCCCCGTATTTATCAGCCTTTGCTTTACCAAAACCACTCAGCTGTTGCAGGTGCTGGTTAGTTAAAGGAAGATAGGCTGCTATTTCTTTAAGGCTATTGTTGTTTGCCACAAAATAAATGGGAAGGTCTTGTCCATTGCACAGCCTGTCCCGCCAATTTTTCAATGTATAAAACAACTCAGCATTGGGAATATCTGATGAAGCGGCATGTTTTTTATTGGCAGCATAACTGCTGATGAGTATACGGGGTATAGCAAGATTGAGCTTGTGTTTTAGATAACCGGTAACAGTAAAAGATTCCTTACAAAACTGAACCATGTGGATGGTTTTTATAAAGGTGGCCATTAATTCCAGCAGCACTTCGTCAACAGCCGCTGCCGCTTCTTTATGTTCTGTTACAACAGGGTGTTGCTGTAACTGCTGCTTCATGTTTTGCAGCAATGGCAAAAAATAGCCGGCCGCATCCTGTATCCTTTTCTGCAGCAGTTGGTTATTTTCAATAACGGGTTCAGCCTGCAGAAATTCAGGAATATGGTTGATGAATTTTTGAGCAATTGCTTTTTCTTTTCTCAATTGTTCTGCAAATTGCTGTATCCATGTAATGGTTTCATCATTCAGCTTTTCGCTGCTCTTTTCTAACACAGATCTCAGCCAATTGAATAAGCGCTGCAATTCATCCATTAAAAATATCTCACTGAGCAATTGAACGGTGAATACCTGCCTTGCTCCCTGGAAACGCTCTGCCAATGAACCTTTCGGAACAAGTGAGGAATGCGCTGCCACTACATGTTCATTACTGTAAATGGCGGTAGGTGGAATTTTTGACAACAGCACAATACCACCCAGGCTGGTACAGCGGCTCAATGCAACATACACCTGGCCACTGCTGAATGCAGAAGCTGCATCGATCATCACTTTATCAAATGTCAACCCCTGGCTTTTGTGAATGGTGATGGCCCAGGCAAGCCGTAAGGGATACTGGAAGAATCTTCCCAACACATGTTGCTCCAGTTTTTCATCACTCCTGTTAAGGGTGTATCGTACATTATCCCAGGCTTCTTCACGCACTTCAATCTCTTCGCCATCACAATTCACCATTATTTTATCCTTCGCCAACGAGGCAATCACACCAATCTTTCCATTGAAATACTTTTTTTCGCCCACATCATTTTTAATGAACATCACCTGCGTGCCTTCTTTCAAAACCATTTGTGCTTCTGCAGGATAAATATTGTCGGGGAACTCTCCCTCTATCCTTGCTTTGTAAGTGTAAGAGATGGCATTTAGCTTTTGGAGTTTAACCATGTTAATGTTGTCTGCCTGGTTGTTGTGTGAAGTTAGTGTGATGTACTTATCTTCCAAGGCTGGATGAAAGTTCTGGATATATCTTTCGTTGAGTTCCTGGTAATCATCTATGTCCATTTGGTTATTGCGCACCTTATTCAGCAGATCCACAAAACTTTGCTCCTTCTGGCGATAGATCGTTTTCAGTTCTATCAGGAGTGGTGTTTGTTCTTTAACAGCCCTGCTGTCGAAAAAAAATGGGGAGTTATAGTATTGATTTAAAATTTTCCATTCTTCGTTTTTAGCCACAGGGGGCAATTGAAAGAGGTCGCCGATGAATAGTAATTGTACACCGCCAAAAGCGGCATTGCGATTTCTGCGTACACTTTTTAAAATCGTATCAATGGCATCCAGTACATCGCAACGCACCATGCTGATCTCATCTATTACCAGCAGTTCTATTTTTCTTAGCAAGCTTATGCGTTGCTTGTTGTAGCGGATGCCCTGCAGCAATTGAAGTTTGTTTCCTTCGGTTGGTAAAAAAGGATAAAGCGGCAGCTGGAACAAACTGTGTAAAGTAACACCTCCTGCATTGATAGCAGCTACACCTGTTGGTGCCGCTATCACCATATTTTTTGAGGAGTTCTCTTTTAGATATTTAAGGAACGTTGTTTTGCCCGTACCTGCTTTGCCGGTTAGGAAAATACTTTCCTGCGTTTCAGTGATGAAGCGATAGGCTAGGTCAAATATTTCGTTACGTTCTACAGTTGCCATAAAAAAATTTGCCACAGATTACACAGATATACACAGATGGATTTTAATAAACCAGTCGTTTATAATCCAATGAAGTTTTTCCAAAGTTAATGATTAGGGCGAGCCTTAGTCCGGATACCTTCAGATAATTCAATGTTTGAGCGATCATATCATCAGCGATGCCATCTTTATTTGCTTTCACCTCTACTATGATGGTATCATACAAGGTAAAGTCGGCAAAAAATTTATGCTTAAGAATATTGCCTTTGTATTGGATCGTATGCTCATCTTCCCGCCGGTAGTTCATGCTTCGATGTAAAAATTCTATTTCCATAGCATCTTTATAAACTATTTCCAGGAATCCATAGCCAAGTGTGTTGTACACTTCCATGCAAACACCGATAATTTGATACGTATCTGATTTTTGGATAAACTCAGCCACAAACTTTATTTTTAAGAATTTATAAATGCCACAGATTTCACGGATTCACACAGAAAATGATCTGTGAAAATCTGAGTCATCTGTGGCAGTAAGATCAGGCCCTTTCCTTTTCACCAATCAGGAGCAATTCGTTGGCTACAATTTCAGTAATATATCGTTTGATACCATCTTTATCGCTGTAAGTACGATTCACCAGCTTGCCTTCAATAGCGATCTCTTTTCCCTTGGTCAGATACTTTTCTGCAAGCTCTGCAATCTTCCCCCAGGCAACCACATTGTGCCAGGTAGTTTCCGTTTCTTTTCTTCCGGCACGGTCACGATAGGTTTCATTGGTGGCCATGCTAAAACGTGCCATCTTTTTACCGCCATCCAGCGTTTTTACTTCGGGTGCGTTTCCTAAGTTTCCAATCAGTTGAACCTTGTTTCTTAATGCGTACATGTTTTTAAATTTTTATTGTTTTGAATTTTATTATCTCAATCAACCGGCAACGTCATTTCCGGTTGACAACACAAAGATGCCATCGACGAAAAGCTGTATCCGGTTTTTATCCGTTTACTCCCGAAACTAAACGTGTAAAAACGTTTGCACACGAATAAATTTTGTATCTTAATTATCTAAAACAACCACCATGACTGAGTTTGAACCCATCGAAACAAAAACATGTTTAACCTGTGGCAAAGCCCTTAAGGGAAGAGTCGATAAAAAATTCTGCGACGATTATTGCCGCAACAATTACAACAACCAACAAAAATCAAAAGGCAGCCACAGCACTTATGTCCGAAACATCAACAACACATTGCTTAAAAACAGGAAAGTGCTGGAAGGTATTTTACCATCAACTGAAGAAACTGCTAAAGCCAGTAAAGATAAATTGCAGCGCCTCGGTTTTCATTTCAAATACATTACACATACTTATACCACAAAAAACGGAAAGACCTATTTTTACTGCTACGACTATGGTTACCTGCCGCTCGAACATGACTGGTATCTGATTGTAAAAAGAAAAGAATAATAATGGAAGAAGTACCGCAGCCCAACTCCGAAATGCTGTTGCAGATAGTAAGCATGAAAATGCCCTTTGGAAAATACAAAGACACCCTGCTCTGCAACCTGCCTGTTTCTTACCTGGAATGGTTTGCCCGAAAAGGGTTTCCCCAGGGAAAACTGGGTATGCTTTTGCAAACGGTTTACGAGATCAAGCTAAACGGATTGGGTTACTTATTGGAGCCGTTGAAGAAAAGATAAATAATTCAGGGGCTCTCTGCATTTTTGATATGGCATCACCGGTTGCCGCTTTTCATTACAACTGCGACACAGCACCATCACACAAACCTGCACCGCGGTTTCCATTGCAATCGGCCAGCCCATCAACGAAATATCATTATTTAGCCCGTCACCAGCAGATGCCATAATCTTCGCCATGGTTGCTGCTGCCGCCCCAAAAACTTCCGTGCTGCCAGTCAAAATAAATGGCATTGATAGGGCCGCTGGTACGGTCATCAAGCGTTAGCGTGTACCCCATTTTCCGCAACTCCTTTCGTATCACCACCGGTGTGTTTTCATTCAGCAATAAATGACCTGTCCCTGGTTTCCGATCTTCTGTTTTTGTTCCCCCCAGCGACAACCACAACTGATTCGTATTGATATTCGCCGCTTCTGTTGCTTCCTGCACTGTCATTCCAAACTCTGTCATGTTTAAAAAGAACTGCAATAAATTTTGATCCTGCGTATCACCTCCCTGCACCGCAAAAGACAAAAATGGTTTGCCATCCTTTAATGCCATTGTTGGTGTTAATGTTACCCTTGGCCTTTTGCCCGGCTCAATCACATTAAAAGGATTGAGTGTTGAATCCAGTACAAAACTTTGCAGGCGCTGGCTCATCCCAATACCTGTGTTACCGGCAATACAGGCGGGTACCCATCCGCCAGATGGCGTAATGGAAACAACCCAGCCTTCTTCATCTGCAGCCTCCACAGAAGTGGTGCCCGCCCACAATCTTTCCATATATGTCCCCTCCAAACCACCCCCGGTGGGGGAGGTATTAAGCGCCTGATTATTCCAGGAGTCATGTGCCGGAACAAAACCAGGTTTACTCTTCCCTTCTCCATCAAAAGAAAACCCTCTTTGTTTTAGAATATCCAGGTATGGATTTGCCCTCCCTTCAAAGGGATAAGGGTCACCTGGACCAATATTGGGATTGTTCTTATCATACGTAATCAGCTTTGCTCTTTGCTTTGCATAATCCTTACTCAATAAACCCTGCATGGGTTCTGCCGGTGCAAATGCCGGATCACCGTAATAAAAATCCCTGTCGGCAAAAGCCAGATTCATGGTTTGGTACAGCGTATGAATATAACGGGTACTGTTATAGCCCATCATTTTTAAATCAAAATTCTCCAGTATGTTCAGGCTTTGCAACAACATCGGGCCCTGTGTCCATTGCTGCAATTTGTACACTTCCACTCCCCTATAGTTTACATGTAAGGGTTCTTCTTCTACAGGTTTCCAGTTAGCCAGATCCTGCATCGTAATTAAACCACCCTGCTCTTTGCAGCCTCTTACAAATTCTGCTGCTACATCTCCTTTATAAAAGCGGTCATAGGCCGCCATGATCGCATCTTTCCTGTTCATTCCTTTCTTCAACGCCTGTTGTTCGGCATCTACCAGTTTGGTCAGTGTTTCCAGCAG
This sequence comes from Chitinophagaceae bacterium, assembly GCA_016722465.1. GTDB lineage: Bacteria > Bacteroidota > Bacteroidia > Chitinophagales > Chitinophagaceae > Ferruginibacter. The sequence continues at coordinate 1,462,273 of JADKJC010000001.1, forward strand.
GTCTTTCTGTACAAAAATTTCTCCTGCATCCGGGGCTTCTCTTTTTTCTCCGGTATGCGGCAGAAATACTTTTTTACTATACGGCCATTCTTTAATGCGTTGCTTTTGCTTTTCGATGCCGTTAGCTGTTTGTGCTTCCATGGGATAACCCGCTGCCAGTTGCAGGGACGGCGATAATACTTCCTTCAAACTTAGTTTGCCATAATTGGCCAGCATCAAACACAGTCCGCCGAATGTGCCAGGTGTTACTGCAGCCAATGGCCCGTATTCCGGTGGAAAATTATATCCCTTGCTTTTAAAGAAATCAACAGTTGCTCCTGTTGGCGCCACCCCCAGCGCATTGATGCCAATTACTTTTCCTGTTTTCGGATTATAAATCAATGCCTGTGTTTCTCCACCCCAGCTCAATACATCCCACATGGTACAGGTGGCGGCCAACATAGCGCATGCTGCATCTACCGCATTGCCTCCTTTTTGAAATACCATCGAACCTGCTGTTGCTGCCAAAGGCTTTCCTGTAATAGCCATCCAGTGTTTGCCATGCAGCGGCGGCTTTTGTGTTTGCTGGGAGAAGCATTGGCAGGATATTAATAAGAGAGAAAAAATTTGCTTCATGATCAATAAAGTTTGGGTACTAAAATTACTCTATTAATTACATGACTATTGTTTTATAGTTCGCATTAAATCGCTCGTCCTTTGCAAAGTCACAAACTAAAAAAAAACACACCAGTCTGTCAACATCTGGTATCCATGCCTCTCTCTTTTACTACTTCTCCTTTGCTCCCATCAGCAATAAATCATTCACTTCAATTTCGGTGATTGATTTTTTATTGCCCTCTTTATCATTGTAACTCCGGGTGATGAGCTTTCCTTCCACCACCACTTCTTTTCCTTTGGTCAAATATTTTTCAGCGATCTCTGCCACTTTGCCCCAGGCCACCAGGTTGTGCCATTGTGTTTCTGTTACTTTTTCGCCCTTGGCATTGCGGTAACTTTCATTGGTAGCTACACTAAAGCGAGCCATTTTTTTGCCAGAGCTCAGTGTTTTTACTTCCGGGGGATTACCCAAATTACCGATCAATTGAACCCTGTTTCTTAATGCATACATAGCTTTACATTTTTGATGTTTAATTTTTAATTAGATCAAAAATATATTGGCTCCATCTGCCATGCAAGGGGGAAAACACCGGTTTTTTATGGGATTTTTCTTGTCAGGAGGAGATCATTCATGAGCCCTTTTTAAAATAAAAAAGAGGCTGTCTCATAAATAAAATTTTTGAGAATTTATTCAGATCCCTGATGGAGAGTCGAAGTCGTTTAAACAAATCTCAGAGCGATTGTTTAATTCTGAGACAGCCTCCCAATAAACTTATTTTAAGGATATACTGGTCAGCTTACCAGTTGCCCTTTCAAAAACTTATTCCAGTCTTCGAGCATTTTGCCTTTCAGTACACGGGGAAATTTATGCTGGCCACCTATCTTTCCCTTGCTCTTCATAAAGTTTAAAAATATTTTTTCGGGCAAAACGGTTACAAATACTTCTTTCAATGCATGTTTGCGTTCCACTTCATAATCATCATTCAGTTCTTTCAGTTTTGCATCAATGTGCAGGGCCAGTTGTTTTTCATCTGCAACATCATCCGTTGCCACATACCAGTGATGGGCAAAGAAATTGCCATGGGGTACACCAGCCACTGTAAATTCAGGGATGCAGATATTCAGGTCTTCGCTGGCTATTTCAATGGCCTTATTCATGTTATCAACACTCAGGTGCTCTCCTACCAAACTTAAAAAATGTTTGGTTCTTCCTGTAATGATGATCTCACTCTTTTCTTTATCCACCAGCTTTACCGTATCACCAATGGCATAGCGCCAGGCCCCGGCATTGGTACTGATCAGCACCGCATAATCTTTGTTCTCCTCCACTTCATGCAGCATCAATGCCTCAGGGTTTTCCACCATATTGCCTTCGCTGTCAAAATTATTGTCATCAAAAGGCACAAATTCAAAAAAAATATTGTTGTTCAGTGCCAGGTGCATACCCACAGCGCCCTGCCTGTTTTGATAAGCCAGGAAACCTTCACTTGCCAAATAGGTTTCTATATAAGTGATGGGCTTGCCTAATAATTTTTCAAATCCCTTTTTATAAGGTTCCATTGCTACGCCACCGTGTACATAAAAGGCAAGATGCGGCCACATCTCATGTATATTATTAAGCTTGTAGCGCTCAATTATTTTTTCCATACACAACTGCAGCCACGCAGGCACACCCACAATAAAACCAATGTCCCAGTTGGGGGCATTTTCAACGATCTCTTCCAGTTTTTTTGCCCAGTCTTTTTCCCTGGCAATTTTTTTACCCGGCTTATACAAACCCTGGAACCAGAAAGGAATATTTTTCTGCTGAATACCACTCAGGTCGCCTGCATAGTAGGTAGGCCCTTTTTGTAATTGTGTACTTCCTCCCAGCATCAGCCAGCCTTTACCAACTGCCCTCTTTGGCACATCTTCATATTTAGCCAGGCTGATGAGTTGTTTGATACTGGTAATTGTATTGCTGCGGATCAATTCTTTGGTGATGGGGATATATTTACTGGTAGCATCACTGGTACCGCTGCTCAGGGCAAAGTATTTTATCTTTCCTGGCCAGCAAACATCCGGCACACCATCTTTTGCCTTGTGCCACCAGGCCTCATACATCTTATTATAATTATACGCAGGAACTAATTGCTGAAATTTTTTCCCTGGATGCCTGCTTAGTAATACTTCATCAAATTTATACGTTTGTCCAAATTCTGTAAACATCGCCTTGCGCAATAATTTCTTCAGCACTTTCAACTGCTGGCGTCGGGGGTCGTTCACCGGCAGCCGGAGCGCTGCTGCAATCGCTTTAGGAAGTTTTAGATCTAAAATGGACATCAACTTTTTATTATCGGTAATACAAAAGTACAATATGGCATTGTTTTTTTGCAGCCGGGTGCTGTAAGATATTAGTGCTGGTAGTTTTTACTGGTAAAGGATCTAAACAAATATAACCCAGACTTTGCAACTGCCCTTAAAAAATATTGGAACGGCAAGATGTAATTAAAGCCAAATTGTCTTTTTAAAAGACCGTACCTCGTTTCAAAAATATACAACCGGTATTGGCAACTCACCTTTTTGCAGTAGGTTTGCGCCCTAAATAAATTTTGCAATATGAAGAAGATTTTTGTTTCCATGATCCTTTGCATTAGCCTGCTTAAAGCCAGCGCCGATGAAGGAATGTGGCTGCCCATGCTATTGGGACAGCAGGTATATAACGATATGGTGAAGAAAGGATTAAAGCTCACCAAGGAGCAGTTGTACTCCGTTAATAAATCATCACTAAAAGATGCCATCATTATTTTTGGTGGAGGCTGTACCGGCGAAATTGTAAGCAATGAAGGGTTGATCTTTACCAATCATCACTGTGGTTATGATGCGATCGCTTCTTCCAGTACAGTTGAGCACAATTATTTAAAGGATGGTTTTTATGCTTTGAGCAAAGACCAGGAAATACAAAGTAAACTCACCGTTCAGTTCCTGGATAGAATTGTTGATGTGACCAAAGAAGTAGAAGATGCAGTGAAGGGTTTGTCATGGGCTGAAAGAACAGAAAAAATGCCAGATGTATTCAAAGCCATTACAAATAAAGCAGCTGATAAAGAAAATGGGTTGGCCGGAAGGATTTACAGCATGTTCAAAGGCAACCAGTACCTGATGTATGTATATAAAACCTATAGGGACATCCGCCTGGTAGGCACGCCTCCGGAAAGCATTGGTAAGTTTGGCGGCGATACCGATAACTGGGAATGGCCAAGGCATACCGGTGATTTCTCTGTGTTCAGGGTGTACGCAACTAAAGACGGAAAACCTTCAGAATTCAGTGCAGACAATGTACCATTGAAACCGAAACACTTTTTACCGGTAAGCATCAAAGGAATTAAAGATGGTGACTATGCCATGATCTATGGCTATCCCGGCGGCACCAACCGTTACGAAACAAGCTACGGCATTAAATTAAAAAATGATATTGAAAATCCGTCGCTGGTTAATTTGAGGGATACCCGTTTAAAATTGATGCATGAGCAAATGATAAAAGACCCTGCAGTAAAATTAAAACTGGCCAGTAACTATGCAGGTGTTGCCAACTACTGGAAATTTTTTGACGGCGAAACAAAGCAATTGAAAAAATTTCATACTTACGAAGAGAAGCAGGCTTATGAAAATAAATTTGCTGCCTGGGCCAAAGGAAAAGCGGAATATGAGAACCTGTTTACTGAGTATGCAAAGAATTATGAAACATGGACTCCTTACAGCAAATCACGCCAGTATTACAATGAAGGCATCCTCGGTTCCCCATTAACGGCATTTGCTGCAACGCTGGTAAAGCTGGAAGCGGATATGGTAAAAACAGGAATATCTTCTGCTGATATTAAAAAATCGATTGACGCTGCCGCCGCTGCAAGAAAAAAATATTTAGTTGCTGCCGACAGACCAAGTGATGAAAAGATAATGGCGGCTGTTTGCCAGCTATTTTATACCGATATTGATAAAAACCAGCATCCCATTGGTTTTTACGAAGGTACCAAAAGTGTATATGGCGACCTGAAAGATGATGCTACTTATAAAAAATGGGCGAAGGATGTGTTTGACAGAACAATGATCCTTGACGATACTAAATGGAATGCGTTCGTTGCAAACCCTGATGCAACCATTTTACAGAATGACCCCGCTTTTTCTTATGCAGCGGCTTTTTCAAAAAATTATACCATGAAGTACCTGCCATTGTACACCGCATTTATGAATAAGAATGCAGAGCTTGGCCGCAGCTATTTAAAAGGTGTGATGGAAATGAACCCGGCTGCTGCTGCAAAAATGTATCCGGATGCCAACTTTAGTATGAGGGTAAGTTATGGCAATGTAAAAAGTTACAAGCCGAGGGATGCTGTGAGCTACGATTATGTTTGTATGGGCAAAGGCATTTTAGAAAAATATGTAGCTGGTGATTATGAATTTGACCTGCCTGCCAAACAAATTGAGCTGATGAAGAAAAAAGATTATGGTCAGTACATAGACAAAGGAAGAAAAGACCTGGTAGTTTGTTTCATCACCACCAACGACATCACCGGAGGAAATAGTGGCAGCCCTGTTATTGACGGCAATGGCAATTTGATCGGCCTTGCCTTTGATGGTAACTACGAAGCGCTGAGCCACAAAATTGCATTTGACAAAGACCTTAACCGTACCATTTGTGTGGATGTTCGCTATGTATTGTGGTGCATCGATAAACTGGGTGGCGCCGGCAATTTGATCAAAGAATTGAAACTGGTTAAGCAGTAAGCATATATTACCCGGGCGATTGACCCAAAGGCCGTCCTCAAAACAGGGGACGGCTTTTTATTTTATAAAAGTAATTTTACAGTATGGCAATTTTAAATGTCGAATTCAAAGCAATCACAAAGGATGTAGTAGCTGCAGAAAATACCCTGCTTCAACACAATCCGGTATTTATAGGTGAAGACCATCAAATTGACACCTACTTTAATGTACCTAACGGCAGGCTCAAACTAAGGGAAGGAAATATTGAAAATGCACTCATTCATTATGAGAGGGAAAACACAGCCGGCAGTAAATCTTCCAGGGTGTTATTGTACCAGCATCTGCCGGATGAAAATTTAAAAGCGGCACTTGCAAAAGCGCTGGGTGTGAAAGCGATCATTGACAAAAAGAGGAAGATATACTTTGTTGACAATGTAAAGTTTCATTTTGATATAGTGCAAAACCTCGGTACATTTATAGAAGTGGAAGCAATTGACACAGACGGAAGTATTGGCATGGAAAAGTTACAGCAGCAATGCGATCAATATGCAGTTATATTTAATGTTGAAAAAACAGATTTCATGGCTGTTTCTTACAGCGATATGATCATAAGTGAGAAAAACAATTAACACCGTAAACAACTGGCAGCATAAACTGTTACATAATTAAATTCACAAAAAAAATGATCTATGAAAAGAATACTATTATCATTATTACTCATTTCAACCATAAGTTTTATGAATGCACAAAACCGGAGAGCAGCTGTTGTAGGAGAGGAAATATCCTACAAGTCGGCAGATGGCACTGTGTTAAAAGGATATGTAGCGTATGACGAAGCAAAAAAAGGAAAGCGGCCAGCCATTATTGTGATACATGAATGGTGGGGAAACAATGAGTACTCCCGCCATCGTGCAGATATGCTGGCACAGCTGGGATATATTGCTATTGCAGTAGACATGTATGGCAATGGCAAAGAAGGCCCCACTCCAAAAGAAGCCGGTGAACTGGCAGGTCCATTTTACAGCAATCCTCAATTGGCAAAAGAAAGAATTGAAGCGGCTGTAAATAAGATAAAAGAATATGCGGAAACAGATGCTTCGCAAATGGCTTGTATCGGCTACTGTTTTGGAGGTTCTATGAGTTTAACAGCTGCCAAGCTGGGAATGGACTTTAAAGGCGTAGCCAGTTTTCATGGTGGCCTGGCTGGTATTCCTGCTGAAGCTGGTAAAACAAAAGCAAAGATTTTAGTTTGTCATGGTGCTGCTGATAAATTTATAAGTGATGAAGAAGTGAAAAATTTCCGCCAAAATCTTGACTCTGTAAAAGTAGATTATCAATTCATCTCCTACCCCGATGCAACGCATGCATTTACCAATCCCGGTTCAACTGCCAACGGCCAAAAATTTAACATCCCGATTGCCTACAATGCAGCGGCTGATAAAAAAAGCTGGGAGGATATGAAGGATTTTTTTAAAACAATCTTCAAATAATTATTTTTTTTTGCTGTTTGGGCGTTTTTTGAGTGTATGAAACTAATAATAGAAAAAACTTCCTTTATATAAAACGTCTCAACACCTAAACGGAAACTAATATGGCTGAAGATTTATCCATTATACAGGGTACCAAAGAAAAACAGTACCAGGCATTACTTCCGCAGGTAAAAGCATTGATTAAAGGTGAGCCTGATTTTATTGCCAACTTAGCCAACATTGGTGCAGCATTAAAAGAACAGTTTGGCTGGCTGTGGGTTGGCTTTTATCTGGTAAAGAATGAGGAACTGGTACTAGGGCCTTTCCAGGGACCCGTTGCATGCACCCGTATTAAAAGGGGCAGGGGTGTATGTGGAACAGCATGGGCAAAAGGAGTGACATTGATCGTTCCTGATGTAGAACAATTTCCCGGGCACATCGCCTGCAGCAGTTTATCCAAATCGGAAATCGTAGTGCCGCTAATTAATAAAGGAGCCGTGGTGGGAGTATTTGATATTGACAGTGTGTTATTGAATGATTTTGATGAAACCGATAAAAATTCTTAGAAGAAATTGTGAGCTGGATAGAACACGGATGACTCAGATCAACCAGAATAACCCGTCTGTGCAAACCACCAGTTACATCAATGCTCCATTACTACCAGTTTAAATCCAATCCCATGCAAGGTTTCAATCTTCACCGAATCATCTACTGTAAATATTTTCCGTAGCCTTGAAATAAAAACATCCAGGCTTCTTCCAAAGAAATAATCATCCTGTCCCCAGATGGCAGTTAATATCTGTTCCCTTTTAAGTACGCTGTTTTTATTATCAATAAAATACTGTAGCAAAGCCGCTTCTTTTTGTGTGAGTTCAATTTTCCTGCTGTTGTGAACCAATATAAAATTGGCCGGATCAAATTCAAAAGCTCCAATCTTATAAATTTTCTTTTCTGTAGCATTGCTTTTCTTTGAACGGGCAATAAATATCTCAATTTTTAATACCAGCTCCTCGATACTAAATGGCTTTACCAGGTAATCATCGGCGCCAATTCGCAGGCCTTTCAGTTTATCTTCTTTTAATGTTTTGGCCGACAAAAAAATAATGGGAATCTCATGATCCAGTTTCCTGATGGCTTCTGCAATAGCAAACCCGTCGATACCCGGCAGCATAATATCCAGTACACATACATCATACCTGTTTTTAGTAAATGCTTTCAGGCACTGCCCGCCATTGGCAAAATGATCCACCTCGTAGTGATGCTGTTTCAAATTGTCCTTAGTGAGAAACGCCAGTGTCTCATCATCCTCTGCGTATAATATTTTGTGTTTTTTCATCCTGGTTTTTGCTGCATCTCTGCATTAGCACATCGTTAAAGTTATAACAGTTCCTTCACCCGGAGTGCTCTCGGCATTTAATTTCCAGTGGTGCAACTCACAGATTTTTTTTACATAATACAGCCCAAGTCCAAATCCATTTACTGCCAGTTTTTTACTTTCCGGAGCCCGGTAGAATTTTTCAAAAGCGTGTTTCAGGTGCCTGGGTGCAATACCAATACCATTGTCTGTTATTTTCATTTCCGCTGCATTGCCAATACTTTTCAGATCAATTTTAATTGCAGGCTTATCATCACAATATTTTATAGAATTATCCAAAAAATTATAAATAACATTGTAAAAATGAAAGGCATCCGCCTCAATGGTTGCTTTATCCAGGCTATTGCTCACCATTATAACAGCTTCAGGATATTTCAATTGAATGATATCAATCGTTTTGTTCACAGCCTCTGCAATATCAACTGGCTCTTTATTCAACTGCAAAGGGTTGTTGTCATTCTTTGCCACACTAAGAATTTTTTCCAGGTGGCTGTCAAGTTTTTTACCCTGTTCAATGATGATATTACTGTACTGCTTCAGTTTTTCATTGCTGCTGATGGCATCATGCCTGGATAAAAAATTAGAAGCGATGAGAATGGATGCCAACGGTGTTTTAAACTCATGCGTCATATTATTGATAAAATCCTTTTGCAGGGCGGCATATTTCTGTTGCTGCAAAATGATAAAAATGGCATAGAGATAAATGAACAAGGTTACAATCATTACAATACATAATATGATCCAGCCTTTAAGTGAATTATAAATAAAGCTTGCTTTTTCAGGAAACCGTACTGCAAAATAATAGACCAGGTTTTGTGCCTTGGGGAAATAAGTACTTGATTTTGCAGCTTCCTTTTTATCCAATGTTACGTAACTGCCGTAGAGCATGTCCTCTGTTTCACAATCGTAAATAGCATATTCAAAATTGGTGTTGATGCCTTTTGCCCTGAATTTATTCACGAGCAACAACTCCAGCACTTTTGCATCAAAATCATTCCGCATGTTTACGATGTAATAATCTTTAGAAATTTTTGAAACGGGATTTACATGCGGTGCAGTATAACCATAATAATTGTTGATCTCGTTGGCAACTTCCAGCAGCGACACCTGTATGTTCTGGCTGAACTTCTTTTCTTCATCATCAAAAGCCTGCTTCAGCCAGTACACCTGTATAGCTATAATGCCGATAAATGCTGCAATCCCGGCAAGTACAATCACTTTTACTTTGTTCACCTTCACAGTACAATGTTAGTGCAATTTGATTTTTGTTAATGGTTTTTACAAATTGTTTACAATTGTTTGCACAGCAGTTAACAGCCTTTTCGTTGTACAGTCAATAGTTTTACCTGTGTCAAAACTGCAGTTAGACAAGATTTATTTTATCACCTAAAACTTTTTTATGAAACAGATCAAAACCATTACTGTTGCAATACTTGCCCTTGCATCAGTCTCTTTAATGTCATTTAAAGTATCTTCTCTTTCAAACAAATTTAATATTGCCTGTAATGCCGTTAAGGTAAATTGGGTAAAAGAAAGTCATGATTTTGGAGAGATCCCCAGGGGAAAGCCTGTATCAATAGAATTTGAATTTACCAATACCGGCGATGAGCACCTGCTGATTGCAGATGTTGCTACCAGTTGTGGCTGCACCGCTTCTGATTATACCAAAGAACCGATAGCACCCGGCAGGTCATCTAAAGTAAAGGTTAGTTATAATGCTGCTGCCGCCGGAAGTTTTACAAAAACCATCACGGTCAACTTCCAGGATGCCAGTCTTAAAAAGACACTGGAAATAAAAGGGACTGTGAGATAAGGTATAGAAACACGGATGATACAGATGTAAACAGATTGAACGGATTTGAGCTTTTATTTTATTCCGTTCAATCTGTACCAATCTGTCTTGTCCGTGTTTTTTCTATTTAAGTGGTTGGTACATTATCCTTCCATCCCCATAAGTACCGGCAGGCATAAGTGCGGTAAGGGCTCCACCTGGCAGAATGCCTGAGCATTTTTTCTTTCAGTTCTTTTTTATTGGCAGCTTCTATTTTATACAGCTTTATCATGCTTTGCTGAATGCCTAAATCATCAAGGGCCAGAATATCTTCCCTGCCTAATGTAAACATCAGGATCATCTCCACTGTCCATTGGCCTACGCCTTTTATTTGTGATAAATACCTGATCAGTTCCTCATCGCTCATTTTATAAAGTGATGCATCGGTGATCTTTTCTTCCAGGAAAAAAATGCAAACATTTTTTACATAGTTTGTTTTTGCATTACTGAGGCCAATACCACGGAGCGTTTCAAAGGGCATATCAATTACAAGCTGTGGAGCAGGCTTTTGTTTTGGAAAGAGTTGCAGAAATCTTTTATAAATAACATCTGCCACCCTGGTGCTGAGCTGCTGGCTCATGATAGAGGCACAAAGGTGCAACCACACCTGCTTTCTTTTTTTCAGGGTGAAGGGTTCCTGTAATTCAATGATTTTTTTTAGTTTTTTGTCATTGCTCAGGTGGGCTATATGCTGCATAAAACAATACTTTTAATATCAAAAACTGAAAGTAATAAATTTCATGCGATCTATGCACCCGCCCATACTTTAAAATCACTCACCCTTTCCCTGCTAATGATGATCTCCTCGTCAGCTTTAATTGATTTGAGTGTGAGTTTTAAACGGTTGTTAAAATAAGGTTTCACCTGTTCAATAGCGTTGGAATGAACGATCATTTTACGGTTGATGCGGAAAAAATCATGAGGGTCCAGCAGGGGTTCCAGCTTTTCAAGTGTAAAGTTGATGATGAAACGGTTTCCCTCTCTATCAACCAGGTATACAATCTTATTATCAGCAAAAAAATAAGCCACTTCCTGTGCCTGCAAAAAAAAGGATCGCTGACCAACTTTTGCCAAAAAACGGTTCTTATAGCGGGTATTAAAGTTTTCCCTTACCTGGTCGTTGAGCAGTGCGTAATTATTGGACAATACGCCCGATGAAAGTGTTTTGTATTTGTTGATGGCAGCCGCCAGCGCTTCGGCAGTTACAGGCTTTAAGATATAATCGATACTAAAGAGGCGGAAAGCATCCAGTGCATAATTATCAAAAGCAGTAGTAAAAATCACCGGCTTTTGAAGATTCACTTTTTTAAAAATCTCAAAACTATGACCATCGCTTAAATGAATATCTACAAACAGCAAATCAGGGTGAGGCTTAGTTTGCAGCCATTGTACAGCTTCCTCAATACTTTCCAGGCAGGTAATAATATTCAGTGAAGTATCATATTTTTTAATGAGCGTTTGCAGCCTTTCAGCCGCAAGTATTTCATCCTCAATTATTACAATGTCCATAGTTTAAACTAATTAACATTCAGTAAAGGAAGGGCAACGGTAAAATTATTTTCATCTTCATTGATGATCACTTCTTTATTACTCACCAGCCGGTAACGCTTAATGATATTCTGCAATCCTATGCCGGTGGAATTTTCCACCGTTTGTTTTGCCTGCAGATTATTGGTTACCACTATTGTGTTGTTCCCATTACTGTGTACATCTATCAGTAAAGGCTTGTTCCTGCTTACCACATTGTGTTTAATGGCATTTTCTATCAGCATTTGCAGGCTGGCCGGAATGATGTATTGATCTTTATAACTTTCGGCAATGTTTACTTTTATTACCAGGCCTTCTGCAAATCTTTTTTCCAATAGAAAAATGTATGGTTTAATAAAGTCGAGTTCTGTTTTTAATTCTACCAGTTCCTTATCATGGTTACTTAATATGTAGCGGTATACCTTAGAGAACTCTTCAATAAAACGATTGGCCTCATTATTATCTTTCATGATCAATGCAGAAAGTACATTGAGGTTATTAAAAAGAAAATGAGGATTGATCTGGCTTTTGATCAACTGCAGTTCTGCCTGTGCGGTGATACTCTTCAGCTGCTCTGCTTCCAGGCTGGTGGTTTTGTATTCTTTAAAATAAAAGATGATCGCATTAATAAGATGGTACAGCAGGTTTACGAGCCAGCAATAAGTAATGTTGAGTTTTAGGGGAATAAAATTCTCTTGCAATGAATAAGGATGTACCAGCATTCCCATCACCAATACAATAGCGATGGTGAGTGTTGTAGCAAGTATACTGCCTGAGATGAATAATAATACTTTGTAACGTATCTTATTTATTTCGGGTGGTGCCAGTTTTCTTACAAAAGGTTCTGTAAGCCGGTTAATTTCCAATATCAAAAAAGTAATAGCCAGGATGGTGGCAAAAGCATAGTACCATTCAATACGGATATTGAAATAATAATAGATATTGCAGAACTCTGTATTGATATAAGTATATACAGACAGCAGGAGTGCAAACCAGTATCTGTAGCGATGGGTAAACATTTTCTGGCAGTTTTTAAAAAAGCATCAACGGATTCACAAAGATTTTGTTCACCGTTGATGCTGTATATATTGATATGGCTTTTCATTATGGATACTGCATTTATGGCAATAGAACTTTGTTGATTACATGTATTACGCCGTTGGTTGCTATTACATCTGTAGCAGTAATGCCAGCCGCAACGGTGTTACTTGTACCTTTTACGGTGGCGCCAGATGCAGGCAATGCAATGGTTACATTGCTTCCCTGTGCAGTTGCTACCGTGCCGGCTGCAAGGTTGCTGGAGAAAACCCTTGCAGGAACCACATGGTATAAAATGATATTCCTTAATGTTGCAGGGTCTGCTGCATTGATTGCTGCGGTGGTGGCAAAACCAGCATCAATAAATGCCTGGTTAGTTGGGGCAAATACCGTAAGCGGGCCTGCACCGGATAATGCACCCGTTACTGCTCCTGTGGGGGTTGCGGCATCGGCACGTAATACTGCTGCAACCAATAAGCTAAACCCGGCAGGTGACGTATCTCCACCCAGTGTTACAGCAGTTTGTAATAAGTTACCAGCCGGAGGCAACAGTACTTTTCCTATCGCATGTATTACGCCATTGGAAGCAGCAACATCTGCAATCTGCACTTTTACGCCATTGATGTAAACACCCGAAGCGTTACCGGTGGCATACAATTTAGCACCATTGAGTGTTGTCTTTTCAATATTAGCAGAAGTTACGGCACTGGCGGGAATTTTTTCGGCCAATACATGATACTGCAATACCGCTTTTAGTTTTGCAATATCTGCAGCGTTGGTTAAAGCATCTATGGAGGCTGATGTGTAACCCAATGCCCTGAAAGCATTGTTGAGCGGCGCAAATACGGTTAGGTTTTGGGTAGTGGACAAAGCATCGGTAAGCCCCGTTTTAATTACTGCTGATACAAGAATTGAAAAATTGGTATCAGCCTGTGCCTTCTGTACAATGTTTGGAGTTGGTGTTGGAGCCGGGTCGTCTTTTTTGCAGGATACGGTTGTTGCTGAAATGATTGTTCCCAATGCTAAAAACAGGAACAGGTTTTTGAAATTGAGTCTGGATGTCATGTCGTTATTTTTTTTGAGTGAACAGATACTTTATAAACAACATTAAAAAGGCTATTTCAACCATTGCAGGAGTGAGCTGTATAAAAAAAGGAGCCGGTTGTAGTTTTTAATCTCCCTGCTGTTTGCATATTTGCCGCTCTGAATCCTCACTATCGCTTTCAACCCCTCCATTCAACAAGCTATTTTGCCGCAGGTAATAACTTAAAAATATTTTCATCCTGGCTTTTTTAGCTAAAAATCAATACCACAAAGGATTTCATCGTAAAACAGGTTCTATCTCACAACCAGCTACTAAAAAATAAATGGTATTATGTGTTGCATAGTACCAAACAAAGTATATCTTTGTGTTATCAAAGTAATTAATAACAAGAAAATTTAAAAAGAATAGTCATGAAAGCATCATCAAACAAATTTGCACAATTAGAGCCATTAACCTTAGAAGGGTTGACCAGGGAAGTAAAGGAAACTTTGGCTACAACCAACCTCCTGGGCCAACACAAAATCTTTTCTTCTGCTGATTTATGGAATATTCAACGCCAGGCAAAAGAGAGAGTTCAAAGACGATTTATTTAATAAGCCCATTAGCCTTTAGGGGATAAAGGCAAAAAGTATAGCCATGAAATTTTTAAAACATTAAGCCATGAATATTGAAAATACAGCCAGCCAGATGCGAAAGGGAGTGCTGGAGTTTTGTATCCTTTCGGTGATAAAACAAGGCGAGGCTTATCCATCTGACATTATTGACAAGATGAAAGCCGCAAACCTCAACATTTTTGAAGGTACACTCTACCCACTGCTTACCAGGCTTAAAAATGCAGAGTTCCTTACATACCGCTGGATTGAGAGTAACAGTGGGCCTCCCCGCAAGTATTTCTCACTTACAGAAAAAGGAGCTGACTTTTACAGGGAACTGGAAAGCACCTGGAACGAACTGGCAAATGCAGTGCATGCCCTTTCGGAAGCAGAGCAACAACATTCAAATAACAACCCTGACACCATGCAGGACGCCAACTTCAACTCCCCACAATAATTAAAGTATAGCCATGATTTTGTAGTGGGTAACCAACTAACGAAACACTCTAACACAATTAGCCATGAAACAAGTAATAAATATCAACTTCCACGGACAAGTAGTTCCAATAGAAGTGTCTGCTTTTGATTTACTTAAAAGTTATACCGATTCATTAGCAAGATTCTTTGCAAACGAAGAAGGTAAGGAAGAGATCATCAATGATATTGAAAGCCGCATCGGTGAACTATTCCAGGAAAAACTAAAGAAAGGCGCCACCTGTATTACCGATGATGATGTAAATGCCATTATAAAAAGTATGGGCCGCCCTGAAGAATTTGACGGCGAAGAAGAAAAAGTAGTTGCTGCTTTGGGCAGCAGCCAAAACAGTTCTTCTGCAGGCAGCCAAAACAGCAATTTTGCAACTGGCCGCCGTTTATACAGGGATGAAAACCACAAAGTACTGGGTGGTGTTTGTAGCGGCCTCGCCAACTACTTTGGTACAGATTCTATAATTATCAGGATTATTTTTATCATTCTTGCTTTTGCCGGCGCAGGTGTCCTGGCCTACATCATTTTGTGGATAGCTGTTCCAAGCACTGCCAGTACTGAGGTGGGCGGTGTTCTTAAAAAATTATACCGTGACCCGGATGATAAGATCATCGCAGGGGTATGTAGTGGTATCGGTAATTATTTTGGAGTGAGTGCCTGGGTACCAAGAATATTATTTCTCCTTCCATTCCTTTCCATAGTTTTCAGGATCGGCGACTGGGGATTTACAGGACCAGCTGATTTTTTTAATTTCTCTTTTAGTCCAGGCTCTTTAATAGTATACATCATCTTGTGGCTGGTATTTCCTGAGGCAAATACCACGGCCGAAAAACTGGAAATGAAAGGTGAAAAAGTAGATATGAACTCTATTAAAAACTCCGTGGTGGAAGAAATGAAAGGCGTTGGAAAAAGAGCAGAAAGATTTGGGGAGGAAGCAAAAACATTTGCAGCTGAAAAAGGGCAGCAAATGGGAGCTGAACTAAAAACAGCCGCTAAACGTGGAGGAAGATCGTTGGGTGATATCATTGTAATGTTTGTAAAGGTCATCGCATACATCATTATTGGAGTTGTAGGAGTTGTGTTGGTGGGTTTACTGTTCTTCTTTGCCATCATGTCAATTGGTATATTCCCTTATAAAGCATATTTATTAACTGATGGCTGGCAAAATGCACTGGCCTGGGGAACGCTGATTTTCTTTATTGCAGTACCGGTAATAGGTGTGATTGCGTGGATCATCCGCCGCCTTGCAAAAATTAAAACCAACAGGAACCTGCTCAGGGGCACATTTATAGGGCTGTGGATCGTTGGCTGGGTTTGTTTTGTTTGCCTTGCGGCTTCTGTTACAAAAGATTTTAAATCGATCAATAATATTTCAGAACAGGAGATCATGCTTTCTAATCCTGGGGTCAACAAAATGGAGGTTACCACCAACTCCCTGGAGAAAAAATTATACCGCTACAACTCTTTCAGGATAGAACCTTTTGAAGGTATTGATGAAGACAGTGCCTATATCAAGAACATCGAAGTTAAAATTGTAAAAGCAGCTGGTGATAGTTTTAAAGTTACCATGACAAAATTGGCCAATGGCCGCAGCAGGCGCTTTGCCGATACGCTTGCCAATATGATCAAGTTTGATGTGGTGCAGAAAGATTCATTATTGGTATTGGACAAAGGCATTGCCATCAACACTACGGATAAATTCAGGAACCAGCGGGTGGTAATTACAGTGTATGTACCTGTAGGCAAACAGATAAAAGTAAACAGGAATATTGGCTGGGGCAGCCACATTCGTTTTGGCGGCCCATGGAATGAAAATGATTTTGATATCGATATCGATGATGAAGAAAACGGCTGGGATGAAGGTGTGGATTACATCATGAAAGCAGATGGGCTGTATACACTGGATGGAACACCGGCAGACGAATGGAAACACCAGAATGATAAAAAAATAAAGGTGAATGAGGACGGCATTGAAATCAATGATGGTAATAAAAAAATAAAAGTAGATGGCAACGGCGTAAAAGTGGAAAGCAGCAGCGATAACTACCGGTACGATAGCAAGAGCATTGAGAAAACAGATTCATTGCAGCAAAAACTGGACATGGAAAAGAAACGTAAAGCCGACTCATTGAGAAAAGAACTGGAAAAAATAGAAGGTAAAAAAGAAATTGCCTATGAAACTGCAACCGGTACTGCAAGCAGCTACCAGATGCCCTTATTCATACACCTGTAAATGTGCAGTAAATAGTTTCAATAGTTGAGTTGAAGTGAAACAAGAGAAGCCCCGATCGAAAGAGAGGGGTTTCTTGATTTTACCCCTGCCGATTACGCAACTGGCGGAACCGGCAGCGATATTTTATCTTTATAGCATGAAAGACAAGTTCTCCCAACAATCATCCTTTTATGCTCAATACCGCCCCGGTTACCCTGTGGAGCTTTTTGATTTTATTTTACAATTTGTTCCTCATAAAAAAACTGCCTGGGATTGTGCTACCGGCAATGGACAAAGTGCCTTGGCATTATCAAAACACTTTGAAAAAGTAATTGCCACCGACATCAGCAGCAAACAGCTTGATAATGCTGAAAAAGCAATGAATGTTTTTTATTCACTTCAGCCAGCAGAACATACCGATATTGAAAACAACACGATTGATTTGATAACCGTTGCCCAGGCCATTCACTGGTTTCAGTTTGATGAATTTTATGCAGAGGCAAGAAGGGTTTCAGCCAGCAATGCTGTACTGGCAGTTTGGTGCTACACATTGCTGCGTATTAATGAGCCTATTAATGAAATCATGGATGAATACCATTTTACTGAATTGGCCAATTATTGGGATGCAGAAAGAAAATACGTAGATGAGCGCTATCGTAACATTCCCTTCCCATTTGAAAAAATTGAAACCCCTTCTTTTGCCATACAAAAGCACTGGACCATAGATGAGCTGGAAGGCTATCTCAATACCTGGAGTGCGTTACAAAAATATATTGCAGCCAATGGCTGTAACCCGGTTCCGGAACTCATCAAAAAGTTAGCACCACATTGGGGCAATGCCGCCAAACAGGAAATTATCTTCCCGATTCACCTGTTGCTGGGTACTATTAAATAAATAACCCCTTAGCTTTGCCGCAATTATTTTTATAATCTTAATTTTTTGCTTTCAGATGAAGAACACTCCTTTTACACTAAAACACATTGCCCTCGGTGCTAAAATGGCTGCCTTTGCAGGATACAATATGCCCATTAGTTATACAGGCATCAATGATGAACATGCAGCAGTACGCAACAATGCCGGCGTATTTGATGTAAGCCACATGGGTGAATTTATTTTGAAAGGAGAAAACGCCCTGGACCTGATACAAAGAGTTACCAGTAACGATGCATCCAAACTCACCAATGGCAAAGCACAATATAGTTGCCTGCCCAATAATGAAGGTGGTATAGTGGATGACCTGTTGGTGTACTGTGTGGAAGAAAACAAAGCCTATATGCTGGTAGTAAATGCCAGCAATATTGAAAAAGACTGGAACTGGATCAGCCAGCACAATGATAAGAATGTAGAAATGCACAATATCAGTGATAAAACCTGTTTGCTTGCCATACAGGGGCCCAACGCTACAAAAATTCTGCAACCACTTACCGAATTGGACATCCTGAATTTAAAATATTACACTTTTGTAAAAGGTAGATTTGCCGGTGTTGAAAATGTACTCATCAGCGCAACAGGGTATACCGGCGCTGGTGGTGTGGAGATTTATTTTGAAGACAAGGATGGCGATGCCGATACAATTTGGAATGCTATTTTTGAGGCAGGCAAAGAAGCCGGCATCAAACCCATCGGCCTGGGCGCAAGAGATACATTAAGACTTGAAATGGGCTTCTGCTTATATGGCAATGACATTGATGACAGCACTTCTCCACTGGAAGCCGGCCTTGGCTGGATTACAAAGTTCACCAAAGATTTTACCAACAGGGCTTACCTGGAAAAACAGAAAACAGCAGGGGTAACAAAAAAACTAGTGGGTTTTGAAATGCTGGAAAAAGGCATTGCCCGCCACGACCATGAAATAAAGGATTTTGAAGGAGGCCTGATAGGCAAGGTTACTTCAGGCACACAATCACCCTCTTTAGGCAAGGCCATTGCCATGGGTTATGTGGATACAAAATATGCAACGATCGATACAGAGATCTATATCAGCATCCGCAATACATTAATAAAAGCTAAAGTGGTGAAAATCCCATTTGTATAATGGATAATTATTTAGTTGATAATTGATAATGTTTTAAATTAACTGTATTAAAAAATATTACAAATAAATACAGATCGCATTAAAAAAATTATCAATTGTCAATTATCAATTAAAATCATGGTTTCTATCCATCTAACAACTTTAATTGCAGCGCCGGTGGACCGGGTTTTTGATCTGAGCCGCAGCATCAACCTGCATAAAATATCCACCGCACATACACATGAAAAAGTAGTCGATGGCGTAATGAACGGACTGATCAATGAAGGCGAAACGGTTACCTGGCAGGCAAAACACCTGTACAAAGAAAGAAGGTTCACTTCCAAAATAACGGCCATGCAACGGCCACATCATTTTACCGATGAAATGATCAAAGGCGATTTTAAAAGTTTTCGCCACGAACACCACTTTAAACAGATCGAGAATGGAACCATCATGATCGACCTGTTGAAATTTGAAAGCCCCTTCGGCATCATCGGTAAATTATTCAACCATTTTTATTTGAAAAATTACCTCAGGCAACTCCTGCTTACAAGGAATGAAGTGATCAGGGAATATGCCGAAACAAAAAAATGGGTTAGCATATTGCCCCCTTCTGCCAGCTAATAATCCTTTACCACCAGCCAATCATTCACCCTCCCGGCTACCAATACCTGTTTCTACTTTTAAGAAAATAAAAGTATGAAACTATTACCTGCACTGTTGATTGCTGTTGGTATCACGGGCTTTTTATCCTGCAAAAAGACCGATACTGAAGCACTTTCCAACACACAGCTCCTCACCAAAAAATCCTGGAAAATGGTTGCACTTACACAAACACTGCCAGGCGGCGAAATGCAGGACATGTTTGCGCCGGTATCTCCATGCTACCAAGATGATGAGTTTGTATACCAGGCTAATTTAGTTTTTGAGGCCAATGCAGGCGCTGCCAAATGCAACGATACAGATCCGCAGGTATTTTCATCAGGCACCTGGAAATTCATCAACAATGAAACTGCCGTTGAACGCATTGTAACAAGCGGCCTGGGCATTGGCACAACCACCTATTCAGTAACAACCCTTACCGAAACAACATTAAAACTAAAAGCCACTGATAGTGGTATTGAATACAATCTTAGTTTTTCTCACTAATAAAATAATCACAGATATGAAATTTATATTCACCATCAGCAGCATTATTATTTGCAGCCTTACACATGCCCAGCAAAACGTAGGCATTGGCACCAACAGCCCGGCCGCAAGTGCCATGCTGCATATCAACAGTACCAGCAAGGGTTTGCTGATACCGAGGTTAAGTTCTGCCCAGCGTACCGCCATTACAAGCCCGGCGAATGGATTGCAGGTATATGATACCAACAGCAATAGTTTCTGGTATTACAACAGCAGCACCTGGATTGAAATGGGTGCTGGTGGAGGCGGCGGCACCAACTACTGGAACGACAATGGTTTTGGAAGTATCTATAACAGCAATACACAAAATGTGGGTATCGGCACACAGTTTCCTTCGTCAAAACTTACAGTAAGCGGAGATGGTAGTTTTACCGGCAGCGGCATTACTTATGAATACAGTGAGCAGGGTGGTTACTATTTTAGTGGAGGTGCTATCAACCTTACTACTCCCATATCCGGCATTGAAAGCAGGGCTGTTCGCATTGATGGCAGTAAAATACAATCCTTTACGATTGATACGGGCGATCCCTCCGCAGATGATTTTGCATCAGCATTATCCATCAATGCACTGGGCGGCAACCTTGGTATTGGCACCAGTAGCCCTGCAGCAAATGCAACAGTAACCATTCAAACAGATGCAGATTACAAAACTGCATTGATACTAAAAAATCCTGCCGGCTCTGCCAGCTTTGAAGCTTATGTGGGCGGACCTGCTAATGGCAATAGCATTTCACTGGGTACACAAGGTGCCATGCCAATAACATTTTTCACCAATGCTACCAACCGGTTGTATATTAATGATAATGGAAATATAGGAATTGGCGTTAACAGCCCCACATTTTCTAAACTGGAGATAAGGATTGCCGATGAACAAAGAGGCTGGGCTGTAGGAACTAACAATTACAACATGCATACTTTCCTGGGAGGCGCCGGCCGAAGCACTAACAGCGAAGGCTGTTATCTTGGCACAAGCGGTACCATAAGTGGTGGGTCTCCTGTTCCCTTACACTTTTTTACCAATGCACAATGGGCGCAAATGACCCTACTGCCCAATGGCAATGTGGGCATCGGCACTACCGATCCTACTTACAAACTTTCGGTGAAAGGCAATATCCGCAGCACCGAAGTGGTGGTGGAAAGTGGCTGGGCAGATTATGTTTTTGAAAATAACTATCGGTTATTGTCTCTTAACGAAACTGAAAAATACATTAATGAGCATAAACACCTGCCGGGCATCCCCTCTGCAGAAGAAATACAAACCAACGGGCTTTCTGTTGGAGAATTACAAACAAAAATGATGGAGAAGATAGAAGAACTGACACTGCACATCATCCGGCAGGAAAAAATGATCACCGCTTTACAGGATCAGTTAAAAACAAAAAACTAAACACTGCAATACTTCCTTGTTATGAAACGGATTATCCTTTTAATGATATCAGTAATTGTTGCAACCGGCTTTTCAACGGCACAGGTAAACGATTTTGTAAAGCATATAGATGGCAAACTCTTTTATTCAGCTTCAGAAACCGGCTGGGTAAAATTTAATAACAACCTTACCGTTTTACCCGAAAAAGTATTTGAGCAATATGGTGCCTCCTTTGGGCTTGTAAATGGATTTGGGATGAGGTTAATAAAAACAAACATTGGCACCAATGGTTATACCCACTATAAATTTCAGCAAACCTTTAATGAAGCCGATGTTACAGATGGCCATTTTATTATTCATGCACAGTATGCAAAAATAATAAGTGGTAATGGAAAAATTTTTACTCCTGCATTCAAAAAAAATGCTGTTTCGATTACTGAAAATACAGCCCTTGCTGCTGCCCTAAAAACGGTGAATGCAATAACCTATGCCTGGCAAAATCCGTTGAAAGAGCAACGCCTCAAACAAAAAACAAAGAACCCGGCAGCAACTTATTTTCCCAAAGCAACAACAGCTTATTGGTATCAATCAGCCTCCGGTTCTTTACGGCTAACGTATAAATTTTTTATCAATACTATGGATGCTGGTCTGTCCTGTATTTGTTATGTAGATGCTTCCTCAGGCACAGTACTTGAAAAAATAACAACAGAATACAACTGTGATATTACCACCGTTAATACTAACTGGTATGGCACCCAAATTTTTTTCACCAACGATGTAGGTATTATTGGCAGCAATTACGACCTGGAAGACGACTGCACCCCAAGTGTTTTTTCCGTTTACAATGGCGCATTACCGGGAGATGTAATTTATAACACACTAAACAACCAGTGGGTAACTGATGAATACAGGTCTGCTGCTACTACCCTATGGGGCATCAGGAAAACCTATGACCAGTATTCAAATTTTTTTGGCCGGAACGGACATGACAATGATGGTGGGGACATGGCCATTTACCAGGGTTTTGATTTTGGAACCGGAGGGATGAGTAATCCCAACAATGCGTCTTACAGTTATGATGGCAATGGCAACAGTGAGTTAAAGTTTGGAACCGGCAGTACGGCTTCTGTTTTAGATGACTGGAATACCGTTGATATTGTAGCACATGAATATACCCACGGTGTAACACAGTTTGAAGCCAGCCTCGTGTATGCCGGTGAATCCGGTGCCCTGAATGAATCATTCAGTGATATTTTCGGCGAATTTTTTGAAGGCAGGATACTAGGGGTAACCGACTGGTTTGTGGGCAAAGACCGGAAATTTACCAATGGTGCACCCAGCCCGATACGAAGTTTTGCAAATCCTGCTGCAACCAATGTTTCCATTGACGGATATGGCCCTTATAATTTTAACGATCCCAATACTTACCAGGGTACCAATTGGCTGCCGGTTGCATGTACCCCATCAGCAGCCAACGATAATTGCGGCGTACATACCAACAGCGGCGTACAAAACC
Source organism: Chitinophagaceae bacterium (assembly GCA_016722465.1). Classification (GTDB taxonomy): domain Bacteria; phylum Bacteroidota; class Bacteroidia; order Chitinophagales; family Chitinophagaceae; genus Ferruginibacter. Next base: position 1,485,275 of record JADKJC010000001.1, read on the forward strand.
ACATGGCCTATTTACTGGCAGTTGGGGGTAATGGCTGGAACAATGGATTAAACAGCCATGCCCCGGCAAACAGCGGTTACCAATGGTCTGTAAGTGGTATTGGGATAGAGAAAATGATAAAAATTGCCTACAAGGCATTGTGCGATTACATGGGGCCTAATTCCACTCACTTAGATGCCCGGAACGCATGGGTGCTTGCAGCCATTGAGCTATATGGTGAGTGTAGTATTGAAGCCAACCAAACCGGTAAGGCCTGGTATGCTGTAGGAATTGCCCCTCCTGCCGGAGCCAGTAACAACATCTGCGGTACTTTTGGACTTACCCCCTTTACTTACACAAAATCAGGTAATATCAACATTGCAACTAATTGCACCGTTGGCATAATAACTAACAATAACAGCATACAATTTATATCAGGCAGTAAGATTACAATCGGGCCAAATTTTTCTGCGCTTAATGGGAGCCGGTTTGCTGCAAGGATTAACAGAGACTGCTTTTTTTCAACCTTTTGATTTATGTAATTCGTAAACAGGCGTATTAAAATATTCCTGTTACTGATAAAAAAACTTAAACTTGCTGAATGACAGGTTGCTTAAAAAGCAACAGTGGTTATATTTTTTATTGTTACCAGTTGCTGTATAAATGAAATGGAAAATCACTTTCATAATAATATGCTCCTGCAGCCACCTGGCTGCACAAACATTTCAATATAGAACTTACTCCACCAAAGAGGGCCTCAGCAGCAATGCGGCTTCATACGCTGTAAAAGACGACCTGGGATTTTTGTGGATCGCCACAGGCAATGGGCTCAACCGTTTTGATGGTAATGCCTTTGATCATTTTTTTAATAATCCTTCAAACAGCAACTCCATTGCAAGCAACGAGATCAATAATTTATTTATCGACAGTAAAAAAAATTTGTGGGTTACCACCATGGCAGGACTCAGCCTGTACCATCCACATACACAAAGCTTCAGCAACTATGCACCGGATACATTGGTACTACCAAAAATCGGGCATCTTTATCCTGCCATTGCAGAAGATGAAGCCGGAAATATATGGCTTGGTGGCTGGTATGATCTGCTGCTGTTTGATCCGGCTGCAAAAAAATTTACCAGCACAGGCTGGGCAGGTTTTGCCGATAAAGTGAAGCCTGCAGATGGGAATCACTCAAGGGTAGTGGTGCTGGCAATCAGGCAAAAAAATAGCCATGAGTTTTGGGTGATGACAACCTATGGCCTGTTTAGTGTAAACAAAAAAACGTTGCAGTTCACTTATTATCCTTACCCGGGCATAAAAGATTATTATGGTTGCCAGATGAATTATGTGGATGAAAATGGAATTGTCTGGATCGGCACTTATCAGAATGGAATTCTCCATTACAATCCTTCCACAAACCAATGGAAGAGCTACTCAACCCCCGTTGAGTACAGGCTCAAACCAGGCTGGGACTGGGCTTACGGCATTACAAAATACAATGGCGATACACTCGTATACGGTACCCAAAAAGGGTTGGTGTTTTTATTAAAGGATCAACAGGCTTTTACCAGCAATGCATTCAACAGTCTGCCACAGGATGCTTATACCTGTATTGTAAAAGATGGGGCATTTAACTGGTTGGTATCAGCTGCAGGGCTCACAAAGGTTTTTGTTACAAAAAAAAATTTCAACCTGCTGCATCCTGATTTTATAAAAAAACCGGGGAAATTATACCCGCTGCAAAAAGACCAGCTGTTTATACTTGCAGACGATGAAACAGGTAACGTTGTAATTTTTGACCGGCAGCACAATCAACATTACAATATAAAAACATCAGAAGGAAAAGAAGTGAAAGGAAATATTTCTTTTAAAATGATTAGCAATGATATGGCCATCCTTAACACAGATAAAAACCTGTACCACTTCAACATCAAGAGTGCGATGGCCACCGGGATCAGTCTGCCCAAAAAAATAAATGATAACAATCCCTGTTTATTAAGAAATATTGTACATAACAATGCCGGCACCATTTGGATAAGAGACAGGCGACAGGGGATCATAGAATATAAAAATAACCATACAACGTACATCAATATCTGCCGTACAACAGCGCAAACAACTTTTAGCAGTATGTATTTCGACAGTTCAGCCAATTTGCTGTGGGTAGGGGTAGAAAATGAAGGTGTCTACCTGTATGACCCTGTTTCAAAAACAGTAACACACCATTTGTTTAACATCGCACCTTCGCAAAAAGGAGCCACCATTACTGCTATTGCCAATGGTGCAAAAGGAATCATCTATGGATGTGATATCAACTATGGCTTGTTTGCTTTTAATTCAATAACAAAAACATTTAACCGTTTTACCAGTTATGATGGATTGATCAGCAACAATTGTAATTTTATTTGCCGGGATGTAACCGGTAATATGTGGCTGAGCCACTCAGAAGGTATCAGCCGTTTTGATACTGCTTCAAAAACATTTTCCAATTATCCTGAATTAAAAGAAGCTGCCAACTATGCCGGCTTTATGAGTACAGATAACAATGGCAATATTTACCTTCCTTCTCCGCAAGGGTATTATACATGGAATGCTGCAGATTTTTCTATTGCTGCACTCCCGGGTAAATTGTATTTACGCAATGGCAGCGTTGCTGAAAAATCCTTGCCTGTTGATTCTTCCTACACTTTTTCCTGTCTCCAAAACAACCTCAGTTTCCAGTTTGGATTTTTATGTTTTACTAATGATCAGCCGGTATTACTTCAGTATCAGCTCAACAACAGCGAATGGCACCACTTAAAAAATGAGAACACAGTTTCTTTTTCCAATCTTGCACCCAATCATTACCTGTTGAATGTTAGGGAGAAAAACAATCCTGCACAATTACTTACCATCCGTTTTGTCATCTCACCTCCATTTTATAAAAGCTGGTGGTTCCTTTTACTGTCAGCACTGGCAACAGCTGGCATTGTGTTATTTGTTTTTAAAAGAAGGCTGTTTGCATTAAAAAAACAGGCTGCCTTAAAACAGAAAATTGCTGAAACAGAAATGATGGCATTAAGGGCGCAGATGAATCCGCATTTTATTTTTAACTGCATCAGTAGTATTGATAATTTTATCCTTGACAATGATAAAGACAATGCAAGCAACTACCTGAATAAATTTGCCAAACTCATCCGCAATATTTTAGACAACAGTAAAAATGAGGTGGTTCCATTCTGGAAAGACTGGGAAACGTTGAAACTATATCTTGAGCTGGAGCAACTGCGTAGCAATGAAAAATTCAGTTTTGCTATGGAAGCGGATGAGACATTATTAAACGGTCATTACAAAATTCCGCCGCTCATTATTCAACCCTATATCGAAAATGCCATTCATCATGGGCTCAACCCCTTAACAGGCAAACAGGGGGAACTGTTGCTCAGGGCCAGCTTAAAAGAAAACATACTGGAATATTGTATTGAAGACAATGGCATTGGCAGAAAAAAAGCTGCGGAAAAAAACAGTCTTTCACCTTCACACCAAAGCTATGGCATGCAACTCACCAAAGAAAGAATCGACCTGTTCAATGAACAGGCAGGCAATACGGTTAGTATAAAAGACAGGCATGATAATGAGGGGGCTGCCACCGGAACCACGGTGACCGTTTTACTAAAAATATAAATCAACAAACAACATGCTGAATGCAATTTTAATTGATGATGAAAAGAACAGCCGGGATGCCTTGCAAAAAAAATTGCAGGCGCATTGCAGCAATGTAAATATTGTGGCAGTATGCAGTAATGGTATGGAAGGTATTACCGCCATCAAAACACATCAACCCAATATTGTTTTTTTAGACATTGAAATGCCGCACATGAATGGCTTTACCATGCTGGAGCAATTGCCCGAAAAAAACTTTGCTATCATTTTTACCACAGCCTACAATCAATATGCTATCAATGCTATCCGCTATGGCGCTTTTGATTACCTGGTAAAACCGGTTGATGTAAATGAATTAATGGCCGTAGTTAAAAGAGTGGCTGAGAAAAAACAATATCAACATACCAGCGAACGGTTGAATATTTTACTGGACCACCTTCAATTACCTGCTGCCGGTAAACCTCAGAAAATTGCCGTATCAACACACGAGGGATTAGAACTGGTGCCAATAGAAACCATTGTTTACCTGGAAGCCATCGGCAATTACACACAACTCCATTTCACAGCACAAAAGCCTTTGCTGGCTTCCAAAACATTAAAAGAGTTTGAAGACCTGTTGCAGGATGCAGGATTTTTCCGCATTCACAATGCGTCCCTGGTAAACCTGGTATTTGTAAAAAAATATATCAAGGGTGATGGTGGACAAGTACAATTAGTAAACAATATTACCCTCGATGTAGCCCGCCGGCGGAAAGAAGAACTGCTGGGAGAACTGATGAAGATTGCACCCAAAATATAACAGCCGCACTATTTAACTCCATTCATTTATTTTTGCGGCATGAAGAAACCGGAACTCTTTACCTGCCTTTCCCCTGCCCTCCTTCATTTGTATGATGTAAGCAGCAGTATCGTTGTGATCATTGATGTATTAAGAGCCACTTCTACCATTGCCACCGCATTGCACAATGGCGCCAAACACATCATCCCGGTTGATAGTGTTACTGAATGCATCCGGCTGGGAAAGCAAATTGACGGCATCACAGCCGGAGAAAGAGATGGCAAAGTGGCCGAAGGATTAGAACACGGCAATTCACCTTTTGAATACCCATCTTCCTTTATAAAAAATAAAGTACTTGTACTTACCACTACCAACGGCACCAAGCTGCTGCACATGGCGCTGGATAAATGTGCCAAAGGAATCATCACCGGCTCGTTCCCCAATATATCCGCCGTATGCAATTATTTGATTGAGCAAAACCAGCCGGTAATATTGGGTTGTGCTGCCTGGAAAGACCGGGTGAATATTGAAGATACCTTATTTGCCGGCGCTGTAGTCAGCCGCATAAAAGAACATTTTTCCATTAACTGCGATTCTTCTGCCATCGCAGAAACCCTGTACAACGATGCAAAAAATAACCTGTATGAATTTATGAAAACAAAAAATGCCTCACACTATCTCCGCCTCACCAATTATGGTTTAGAGAAAGATATCCGTTATTGTTTAACTGCTGACGGGGCCGATGTGTTGTGCCTGTTTGAGGATGGAAAATTGATTGCTGCAAAAAAATAATAAAAATTTCACACATACTAACCACAGATACAGGGAGCACAACGAACTTATCACTACAAACAGGCTACATCAACTTTGGTCCATTAAAAGCAGCTATTACCAGCAAACATTAAAGAATATTTCTAAATGAAACCCTCCCTTTGTTACGTTGCCGCCTTGATTTCTTTGTGAGAAACAAACATAAACTTTGCTTTTTCGCTTTATCCCTCACTTATTTTCCTTTACTTTTGCAAATTGCCTTTTTCGGAACAGGCAAACAGAAAATGGCAATCAATCATTGACCCCAAAATCGTACATCGCTTGGCTTTATCGCATTTAATCAAATACGTTTACAATACCGGATCAGACGAAGTCATCCGCAGAGGAAAAAAAATTCATGCCAGTGGTTACGTTGAACTGGCGGAGCATGACGACCTTATGAATTCAGCGGTATTTCGTGTAAAGGATGATACCTACAGCACTTACTACCGGGTAAACGTTCAGCAATACAACGATCCTAAATTATTATCAGTACGCTGCAGCTGCCCTTATAACTTAGGAGATATTTGCCGGCACGAAGCAGCCGCTTTACTCCAGTTGCAGGAACTGATTGATAAAAACATGCTTGGCTCCGGGCACATCCGCTACAACCAGTTGCATACCGTAGCCAAGATGAAGCACATTGATATCAAGGTCATCAAAGTGCTCTCCTCCTCCGACATTTATGACGAATCAGATAATATTATCCAGGCAGGTAATGTAACCATCAGCAGTGCAATAAATGAAAGAGTGGAAGGAACCGTGGAAGTAGCAGGCGAAAAATGGCCGGTGGTGATCCAGAAAAATGACGAACGAAACTTTGACACCTCCTGCAGGTGCAGCGAAGAAGACCATCCGCTCTGTGTTCATAAAACTGCCCTGTTCATGCAACTCTTTCACAGGAGCGGCCCGTATTATTTTGACAGCATCCGCAACTGGGATAAGGAAAAAAACAAATTACTGCAGATATACGGTTACAGCCTGGATGATGATCTCTCAGGTAAGTTTGAATTTATTTATAAAGATGGTAAGCCTTTTTTAAAAGTACTGGATACCAGCATTAAAAGAGTGGCACCCACGGCACCGCTTGCAAAACCTTCTTACATGCAGGATACCCCTGCAGCCTCCAAAACAACTACAGAAGAGGTTGTTGAAACAGATCAACTGCCAACAAAACGACTGGGATTTGTTTTTAATTTCAACAGCACCGCTTACCCCTATTTTACTATTGATGCCATACAGGGCGATTATGATAATGAAGGCAAAAAATACCTTGGCAAAACAGAAAAGCTGGATCTTACAAAATATGTAAATACCGAACCTTTCAGTGAAGATGATAAAATGCTGCTGCAACAGATCAGAAAACTACAGGCAACAGAGATCAATAAATACCTCAACCGCAATTCACCATTCAGTGGTATTTGGGAAAACATCATTCATACCGATGGGGATGAACTGCCCGAAGAAACAAAATCATTGATTACAGAATACCTGTATCCAAAACTGAAAAAGATTTTTGAAGAGCAGGCAAATAACCCCTTTGTATTTTACCTTGCCGGGAAGAAAACATTTAAAACTGATAACCTGCAGGAAGTAGGCTTGAGTGAAAGTTTTTTGGGGCCGCATTTTAAGATCATTGCACAGGACCATCATTTTGAACTGCAATGCAGGTTTAAGATCAATGGTGCCGAACAACCTGTTACGGACAACGAGTGCAGCAGCAGCATCTTGTTTTTGTACAATCATATTTTTTACCTATGGCAAAAGCCGGAAGATTCTTTACAGGCAGAAAAATTTATCAAGAACGGCAATATCATACTCAGCAAAGAAAATTGGGCCACTCAAATGCAGCGGACCATCATGCCGCTTACAAAGGACTACCCTGTAGAGTTTGATAAATCACTGATTAAAGAGATTAAAAGTGGTGAGCCGGAAGTAAAACTGATGCTGCAGGAAAAAGGAGAATACCTTGTATTTCAACCAGTGTTTAATTACAAGGGTTTCGAAACAAAAGCCAACGATAAAGAAACCATCACTATACCCGATGGCGACCAGATACTGATCATACACCGCAATAAAGAAGCAGAGCAACGTTTCATCAGCTCACTCGAATCCCTGCACTCACAGTTCATCAAACCACAGGAAGGTAACAGTCTTATCCTGAAAGGATCTGATGTGTTGCGTAACAACTGGTTCTTTCTTTTTGTGGATGCCATGAAGGAAGCCAAAGTACCCGTCTTTGGTTTTGATGCCTTGCGCAATTTCCGTTTTAATACAGCAAGGCCCAGCACACATATACATGTAAGCAGCGGGCTTGATTGGTTTGATGCCAAAGTGGAAATTGATTTTGAAGGACAGCGTGTAGGTATCGCAGATATTAAAAAAGCGCTGTCTGCCAAGCAATCATTTGTACAGTTGAATGATGGCACCCTGGGTATTTTACCCGATGAATGGCTGCAGCGTTACTCACTGCTGTTTAAAGTAGGCGATGGCAGGACAGATAAATTACGCTTATCAAAATACCACATGAGTGTGATTGATGAGTTGTATGAAAACAGGATCGCAAACGAACTCAGTTTTTCTTTAGATGAGAAATTTGAAAGGCTCAGGGAATTTAAAAATATACCAGAAATAGAAGCGCCGGCAGAGTTACAGGAAATTTTAAGACCTTATCAAACCGCAGGCTACCAATGGCTCAATTACCTGAACGATGTAGGCTGGGGTGGTATACTGGCAGATGATATGGGTTTGGGTAAAACAGTACAGGCATTGGCCATGCTCAAGCATTACAAAGAAAAAGAGGGTAAACTAAAAGCCATTGTAATTTGCCCCACCACGCTGATCTACAACTGGGAAAATGAGATCAGGAAATTCACGCCGGAGCTTACCTGGCAAATTCACCATGGCAGCCTGCGTACAAGAGACATCAATCAACTGCAGGAAGCCAATGTAATCATCACTACCTATGGAACACTAAGAAGTGATATACAGGTATTGCTGAAAATTAATTACGATTATATTGTTTTGGACGAAAGCCAGGCCATTAAAAACCCGGCATCCAAAGTTACCAAAGCGGCCTGCCTGCTCAACGGAAAAAACCGGGTGTGCATGAGCGGTACGCCTTTACAGAATAACACCTTTGATATTTTTGCCCAAATGAATTTCCTTAACCCCGGGCTGCTGGGCAGCATGGAATTTTTCAGGAATGAATTTGCCACCCCGATTGATAAATTTGGTGAACAGGAACAAAAAGATCACCTGCGCAAATTACTGTTCCCATTCATTTTAAGAAGAACAAAAGAACAGGTAGCAAAAGACCTTCCCGAAAAAACAGAGACCATTTTGTTTTGTGAAATGGATAAAGAACAGCGTACCATTTATGATGCTTACCGCAACAGCTACAGGGATAAGATCATGGGTACGATTGACCAGCAGGGTATCGACAAATCTCAGCTCACCATCCTGCAGGGCCTGATGAAACTGCGGCAGATCTGCGATAGCCCGGCCATTTTAAATGAAGAAGACAAATATCCCAATCACAGCATCAAGCTGGATGAACTGACAAGGGAGATCACAGAAAATATTGGCGAACACAAAGCGCTCATCTTCTCACAATTCCTCGGTATGCTGGCCCTCATAAAAGCCAAGCTGGAAGAAGAAGGCATTGCGTATGAATATTTTGATGGCAGCACCAATATCAACGACCGCCAGAAAGCAATTGATAATTTTCAAAATGGTGATAAAAGCAGGGTATTCCTCATCTCGTTAAAAGCCGGCGGCGTAGGTTTAAACCTTACTGCTGCAGATTATGTGTACATAGTTGATCCGTGGTGGAACCCGGCAGTAGAGCAGCAGGCCATTGACCGTACACACCGTATCGGCCAGACAAAAAACATCTTTGCTTACCGGATGATCTGTATTGATACGATTGAAGATAAAATCCTGCAACTGCAGGAACGCAAACGCAAACTGGCCAGTGAATTGATCAGCGATGATGCCAATTTTGTAAAAGCGCTTACAAAAGCAGATGTGGAATACCTCTTCAGTTAATACATCAAAAATGGCATTTCACTCTGCTGCATTTTCATTGTATAAAAATTTGTTGCATTTTACAAGCTGTTAAACGAAGCATACAAATTAAAAACTTATTTTATGAAGAGTTTATTCGACAACACTGCCTGCGAAGAAATCCTTGCAAGGATCAACCAACTCAGCCCACAATCAACACGCCAGTGGGGCAAAATGGATGTAGCTCAAATGCTGGCACACAGCAAAGAAGCTTTTAAAGTGCCGTTAAGTGAAACAGCTATCCCCCGTATGTTCATTGGTATACTGCTCGGCTGGATATTTAAAAAGAAATTGTACAATGAAGAACCCTGGAAACAGAACCTGCCAACTGCTCCCAACTTTATCATTAAAGACCAGCGTAATTTTGAAACTGAAAAAAAGGAGCTGCTTTCACTGATAGAAAAATTTCACAGCAGCAACCCCGCTGTTATAGAAAACATTGTACATCCTATGTTCGGCAGGTTTACCGGTGAGCAATGGGGCAAAGCCATGTACAAACATTTAGACCATCATCTTAAGCAATTTGCTGTATAGCGTTTACTGGTGTAAGCACAATACAGGCAGATGTGTATGATACAGCAGGTCTTTTGACTGGCTGCGGTTGAATATCTTTTGCAGCAGTGTATGTTTTTTAGGAATTACAACGATCCAGTCCAGCCCTTTTTCATCTGCATATTCATTCAACCCTTCTGTTACATTTTCATTTTCAATACTGCCGTACACCGGTTTGATATCATCGAATAAATTCCTTACTGTAAAACTTTCATCTACCACATCTATATTAAACCCCTGATCCTGGAATCTACATTCAGCACATACAAGTCTGCATTAAAATCGTTTACCACTTTTTTCAGTAATGATACAGGTGTTGTTTCTTCTATCTTTTTATAATCACAGGCAAACCCAACCTTTAACACAGGTGTAAAAGAAGCTTTGGGTGGTACTACCAATACTGGATATTTTAAATCGTGAATAATCTTAATGGTATTGCTGCCCACCACCAGCTTTGCCAGGGCATTCTTACCTGAAAGACCTATTACTACCATGTCTGGTTTTATTACATCACAAATCTCTTCCAGGCCATCCATTAACGGAACCATTTGTGCCGTGGTGTTAATGGTGATCCTGCTTCTTAATCTTCCTGTATCGTTTCCTTTAATGTTTCCAGTTCCTGTTCTGCTGCTTTTTGCAGGTCCGATACGTTGAATAAGGGCCATGCAATCTCCCCTACACCAACCGGCATTTCATACGCATGGTACAACCAGATCTCAGCTCCGTAAAAAATTGCCAGGTTACCTGCAAATTCTGCCGCATTGGATGCGGTAGAAGAAAAATCTACCGGAACAATTATCTTTTTCATGATAGAAAATTTTAGATCATAAAGTTATCAATCACTGCTATAATTGTCCGTGACTGCTGTCATTTAATAAACTGATATTATTCATAGCACAAGGCTGGCATATACAACCATGACAGCAAAACAGTAATTGTTAATGCTCAAACAAAATAGCAAATTATGTTCGTATTTAAAAGTATGAAAAAGAGGCGGCGTTACTTATAATTTCAGCAACCTTGTTACGGCTTCTTCAAGCGTAGCTTCTTTTTTGGCAAAACAAAATCGCAGTACTTTATTGTCGGTTTCATTGTTGTAAAATACTGATACAGGAATGGCAGTTACCCCATATTCCCGGGTTAACCGGGTAGCGAATTCCTTTTCAGTTTCATCACTGATATCATCATACCTGTACAGCTGAAAATAGCTGCCGTAGCTTGGCAATGCCTTAAATTTTGTATGTAACATCAGTTGCTGAAAAGGATCTCTTTTTTGCTGCAGCATTTTACCAAGTTGCAAATACTGTTGTGGCTGCAGCATAAATTCAGCCAGTGCATGCTGTACCGGGTGGCTGCAGCAAAAGCAATTGAACTGGTGTACTTTCCGGTATTCATTCATCAGTAGGGCGGGTGCAATACAATATCCCATTTTCCATCCTGTGCAGTGGTAGGTTTTACCAAAAGAAAAACATACAAAGCTTCGTGCCAACAGGTCTGGATACCGCAAAATACTTTCATGCTGAACGTCATCAAAAATCAGGTGTTCATATACTTCATCGCTCAAAATAAAAATTCCGGTATCTTTTACAACGCTGCGTAGCTGTTCAATATCATTTTTACCAAGCACACTTCCGGTGGGGTTGTGCGGTGTATTTATCATGATCATTTTTGTTTTGGGCGAAATCTTTTGCCGAACGAGATCCCAGTCAACAGAATAACCGGGAAAACTGAGCGGAATTAAGACCGGCACGGCCCCGTTAATTTCGATATTCGGCAGGTAGCTGTCAAAAGCCGGTTCAAATACTATCACTTCATCTCCCGGCTGCAGCACTGTAGTAAGTGCAGTGTATATAGCATAGGTTCCCCCGGGAGTAATGGTAATCTCCGTTTCAGGGTTAATGACAGTGCCATACAGGGTTTGTGCTTTTTGGGCTATTCTTTCCCGTAATAAAGGCAGGCCGCTCATGTGACTGTACTGGTTATTGCCATGCTGCATGGCAGCATTCACCAGCCTGATCAGTTCTTCACTCATCATAAAATCCGGGAAGCCCTGACCAAGGTTCACTGCATTGTACTGTGCTGCAAGGGTGCTCATGGTGGTAAAAATGGTGGTGCCAACATGCGGCAGTTTACTATGGATAACAGGTTTCAAAACAGCTGGGTTTTATGATGATGCAATCAAAGAACCGTAAATTAAACTAAAACAGGAAAACGATCATACAGATAAAGAAAGGGAAGTTTTGTTTTTTTGCAGGCGGAAAACAATAAACGGCAATGTAGCCCTTACCCGTGGACGGTAAAAAATAAGCAGGATGGGAAAGCACCAGAGAATTTTAGAGAGGATGCCGGTGGCTGCATGGAAGACTCTTGCTTTTTGTGCCGGCACTTCGTTTATCTTACCAATAGTAGCTGTAGCGCCTATTCCAAATTTAAATCCCAGGTCATTAAACAGCCTGCCATCATAATATTGCTTGAGCTTGTCATTTTGATGTTGCCAGTTGCAAAGCATCCGCTGCTGTTTGGTAATGCCCGGTTCCATATTGGCATCAAAAAAGTACCACTCTTTATCTATCAAAACTTCCATAGCATAGTGATGGGGAAACCCTACACTTCGGTAGCTGATTCCTTTGTTTCTCAACACCGCCATCATCACCAGCGCCTGTTGTGAACAGGCTGCATTAGGCTGTTGCATGATGGCTTCGGGCTGCACTTTACAGGCGTAATCCTCTTTTAAATATCTTCCGGCAAAAGCTGCCATCCAGTTTTCACTTACGGTAAAGTGAGAAAAACCATGATAAAAACGCTCTTCAATAATGGCTTCCAGGCCTTCTACATATTCATAGCTATGAATACCTGTGTGCTTTACGGTGGCAATACTGTCTGCACAGTACTCCAGTTTGCTGATGCTGTTGATATAAGAAAGGCGGGGATCGAATTTTTCCTTTTGGTTATAGGCCAACGTATGGTTTACCTCTTTATTAAACAAATTGGGTAAAAAAAGCAATACAGCAAGGCAGGATAGCAGTGTTTTTTTCATAACCATCTGTTTAACCGGTTGAAGAGAGGCAGTAAATACATTTGCCTACCTATAACGAACAGCTAAAAAAAATAGTATATGTATACTGTGCAGGTGGGTGAGCCGAAAAGGGAAGTTATATTTTTTTTGTTTCTTTCAGGATATAAGAAACCATCGGCGTAACATTCACGTTCAGGTTATCCAATATGAACAGTACAACTGCAGCAACCATGATTAAGGGGCTCATTATAAAGTGATATGCCCTGCGGATTTTATTCATACATGTGGCTCACAAAGGTTTTATTGCTTTATGAAGGGTAGATATATAACGATAATATTAAATTGTTAGTATAGTCTGTAACAAATCTACGCTCCCTTATTTTTTCTTTGTACACTATTACAGACCTGTGCCTTTTAATATTTACCGCAAGCCACTTAGAGAAATTTATCCCCTTTTAGCTTTTTTACCTCAGCCACATATTCTTTTATTGCCTGTTCTTTGTCTTTTTTGCAAATCAGCAGTACATCTTTGGTATCTACCACAATAAAATCATCCAGCCCCTGCAACAGTACTAATTTACTGTTATCAGCATGCACGATATTTTTGGTAGCATCAATCACAATCACATTGTCTCCAGCCACGGCATTGTCAAAATAGTCTTTATCTAAATTCTCATAGGCGCTTGCCCAGGTACCAAGATCGCTCCATCCAAAGGAAGATGGGATGATATAAACATTGTCAGCCTTTTCCATTACACCGTAGTCGATAGAGATGTTTACACACTGGGGATATATCCTTTCGATGGCTTCTGTTTCAGCTTCTGTATTGAAATAATTTTTCTCTGTATCAAACACATCATGCATTTCAGGTAAAAACTTTTCAAAAGCGCTGATAATATTTTTAACCTGCCATACAAAAATGCCGGCGTTCCATAAAAAATCGCCGCTGAGCAAAAATGTCCTGGCCAGTTCCTTATCCGGCTTTTCGGTAAAGGTTTTAACTTTAAATACATTATCGCTTACCGGCTGTTGTTCATATTGTATGTAGCCGTAACCCGTATTGGGATGGGTTGGTTTGATACCCAGTGTAACCAGACCCCTGATGTGTGCTGTAAAATCCAACGCATTCAGGCAGGTTTCTTTAAACGCCTCCGGCTGCAGAATGATATGGTCTGCCGGTGCACAAATTAAATTGGCATCAGGGTTCAGCTGCCTTAATTTATAGGAAACGTAGGCAATGCAGGGAGCGGTGTTTTTACGGGAGGGCTCACTTAAAATATTGTCTGCCGGCAACTCAGGTAGCTGATCAGCAACAATCTCTTTATACTGATCGGAGGTTACTACATAAATATTTTCTTTGGGAATAAAGAGGGCAAACCTGTCGTAGGTAGCCTGTATCAAAGTTCTGCCAGTATTTAAAATGTCTAAAAACTGTTTGGGGAAATCTGTACGGCTCATTGGCCAGAACCTGCTGCCAATACCACCTGCCATGATGGCCACGTAGTGATTCTTATTCATACTCCGGTTTCATTTTTTATGCCTCCTGCAATCAAGAGCTGTAAAGGAACAATATAAAAACGTTGTTGGGGGATCTTTTATTTCTTTGCCTGATGCTTTATGCAGCAATTGGTAATCATCCCGGCACAATTGGTAATGGCCAAAAACAACAAGGCGCAAACCTACTTTAAATCATTCATAACACAAAAGGTTTGCATTGTGCAATAAAACTATTTCCGCTTTGTAAAAAAATGTTTAACTTAAACAAAGTAATAACGGCTGCTATTTTGATTAGCTGTTATATTAAGCTAACTTTACAGGCTCTAAAATTGAAAAACCTGTAAAGTTGTTATCCCAATCACAACTATTTTATTTGAGGAAAAGAAAGCTATGGCAACCGTTAAAGCAAAGAAAACGACTGGAGCAGTAAAAACATCGCCGGTTAAAAAAGTAACAGCAAAAACTGATCCCAAAAAACAAGTACAGAATCTTCCTTCGCTGCTGCAGCAATATTTTGGCTTTGATGGTTTCAAAGACCAGCAGGAAACGATCATCAAAAACTTACTGGATGGCAACGATACTTTTGTGATCATGCCAACGGGTGGTGGCAAAAGCTTGTGCTACCAGTTACCGGCATTGGTAAGTGAAGGCTGTGCAATCATTGTATCACCCCTGATTGCCCTGATGAAGAACCAGGTAGACCTGGTAAGAAGTTACAGCAGCAATGATGATGTAGCACATTTTTTAAACAGCACACTCAACAAAGGTCAGCAGAAGATCGTAAAAGATGACCTGACCTCCGGCAAAACAAAAATGCTGTACGTGGCGCCTGAAACATTGACTAAAGAAGACAATATTGAATTTTTTAAAGACCTGAATGTTTCTTTCTTTGCTGTGGATGAAGCACACTGTATTTCGGAATGGGGCCACGACTTCAGGCCGGAATACCGCCGCCTGAGAGAGATGATGGAAATGATAAAGCCCGGGGCACCTATGATCGCTTTAACAGCTACGGCTACCCCAAAAGTGCAGAGTGATATTTTACGAAATCTTGGCTTACGCAATCCCCGGATATTCATTTCTTCTTTTAACAGGCCCAATTTATATTACGAGATATTGCCGAAAATTGAGAAGGACCAAACCATCAAAAGCATTGTACGGTTTATCTCACAAAACAAAGGCAAGAGTGGTATCATTTATACACTCAACAGGAAAACCACCGAAGAGCTGGCTGAAATGCTGATGGCCAATGGCATCAAAGCGGTGGCCTATCATGCCGGGCTGGAAAGCAAGTTGAGAGCCGACCGGCAGGACCAGTTTTTGAATGAAGATGTGCAGGTGATCGTTGCCACCATCGCTTTTGGTATGGGTATCGACAAGCCGGATATCCGTTTTGTGATACATTATAATATCCCGAAATCAATAGAGAATTATTACCAGGAAACGGGCCGGGCCGGCAGGGATGGCATGGAAGGCAAGTGCCTCCTTTATTACTCTCATAAAGATGTTGCCAAACTGGAGCACCTGATGAGGGACAAGCCGCTTAGTGAAAGAGAAGTAGGTGCACAACTCATCAACGAAATGGTAGCCTATTCAGAAGGTGCTGTATGCCGCAGGAAAATATTGCTCAGTTATTTTGGAGAAGAGTACGATACAGCCCGTTGCAGCAATATGTGTGATAATTGCAACAGTCCAAAAGAACAGATCGAAGCAAAAGTTGAAGCACAACAGGGTCTAAAGGTGATCAAAGGATTGGATGAACAGTTCACCATGGAATACCTGATGCATATTTTAAGGGGCAAGGCCAATACGCAGGTGAAGATGTTCCGGCACGATGACCGTGATTTTTTCGGCATCGGCAAAGACAGGGATGAACATTTCTGGAACTCCCTGATGCGGCAGATGATACTGGAAGGGCTGATCAAAAAAGACATTGAAGAATACGGTGTACTCAAGATCACCAAAAAAGGTGAAGCTTATATCAAGAAACCGGCTTCCTTTAAAATAGTACTGAACAATTTATTTGAAGGTGCCGATGCAGACGATGATGAATCTTCTGCAGCAGCGGCTTCCGGAAGTGCTACCGATGAAAAGCTGATGGAAATGCTAAAGGACCTGCGCAAAAGAGTAGCAAAGGAAAACAACCTGCCACCTTTTGTGATCTTCCTCGAAAGCAGCCTGGAAGATATGGCAACCATGTACCCCACTACCATACAGGAGCTGGAAAAATGCCAGGGCGTAAGCAAGGGCAAAGCCATGCGCTATGGAAAAAAGTTTGTAGAAGTTGTTGCCAGATATGTGGAAGAAAATGAAATAGAGCGCCCCGATGATTTTGTAGTGAAGGGCGTGGTGAACAGGAATAACAATAAAATATTCATCATTCAAAACGTAGATAAGAAGATCCCCCTGGATACCATTGCTAAGAACAAAGACCTTAAAATAGCGGAGCTGCTGGAAGAAATGGAAACCATTGTAGCCAGCGGTACCAAACTCAACCTGGACTATGCTATTGATGAACTGGTGGATGAATACGAACAGGAAGAGATCATCGATTATTTCAAAGCCTGCGAAACCAGCAGCCTGGCTGTAGCGCAGGAAGAACTGGCCGACAGCAGTTTTACCTGGGAGCAGTTGAAAATCATGCGCATTAAATTTTTAAGTGTATTCGGCAACTAAAAAAAGTATAGTTTGTATAGGTAAAAGTCCCTTCTTAAAAGGGGCTTTGTTTTATTGAACCCATATGGCTGCTGATTGGTCGGATTATTGAGTTACCCTTGGTGAACGTTCGTGCCTTTGTACCTTAGTCGGTTAATATCATGAGCCACAAAGGCGCAAAGGAAAACAAAGAAGTGCTAAGATTTTTCATAAGCAGCTTTCATTCCAAAAACCCACAAGTTCTTTATCTATTGTTTTCAACCAAATAAATCCTAACACACTAAAAAATAACAATTATGACAGCAGCAAATGCTTATGCAGCCCAATCGAAAACCAGCCAGCTTGCCCCTTTCAATTTTGAAAGAAGGGAACCGGGGCCTCACGATGTGCAAATTGAAATTTTATACTGTGGTATCTGTCATAGTGATATCCACCAGGTTAGGGATGAGTGGGGGGGCTCTATCTATCCCATGGTACCTGGTCATGAAATTGTTGGCCGTATCACCAGTATTGGTGCCGAAGTCAAGAACTTCAAAGTAGGTGAACTGGCCGGTATCGGTTGCTTTGTTGACAGTTGCCGCACCTGCCCAAACTGCCTTGCTAATGAAGAACAATACTGCGATAACGGGATGACCGGCACCTACAATGGCAGAGATAAAGAAGGCAATCCAACCTATGGCGGCTACAGCACACAAATAGTGGTGGATGAAAAATACACCCTTCATGTTTCAGAGAACCTGCCCATTGAAGGTGTAGGACCATTACTTTGCGCAGGCATCACTACCTACTCTCCTTTGCGCCACTGGAACATCGGCAAGGGACATAAAGTTGCTATTGTAGGCCTGGGTGGCCTCGGCCACATGGGAGTAAAATTTGCCGCTTCTTTTGGTGCAGAAGTTACCGTGCTCAGCACATCC
Organism: Chitinophagaceae bacterium; assembly: GCA_016722465.1. GTDB lineage: Bacteria > Bacteroidota > Bacteroidia > Chitinophagales > Chitinophagaceae > Ferruginibacter. The sequence goes on from JADKJC010000001.1 coordinate 1,503,189, forward strand.
ACTTCCAAAAAGAATGACGCCCTGGCATTGGGTGCCGATCATTTTGCTGTTACCAAAGATGCAGATACGATGAAATCACTGCAGGGTAGTTTTGATTTTATTTTAAACACTGTTTCCGCCCAGCACGATTACAATGATTACCTAAACCTGCTGAACCTGAATGGCACCATGGTGGTGGTTGGTGTACCGCCACAACCCTCCATTGTAGGAGCTTTTAACCTGATTGGCAAGCGCCGCTCTTTGGCCGGTTCACTGATCGGCGGTATCAAGCAAACCCAGGAAATGCTGGACTACTGTGCTGAACATGGTATTGTTAGTGATGTGGAAGTGATCAAGGCCGATTATATCAATGAGGCTTATGAAAGGATACTCAAGAGTGACGTTAAGTACCGTTTTGTGATAGACATAGCATCAATGAAGTAAATAACCGCAGGCTCATTTAAATAGTGGCTGCCTCAAAAGATAAAAATATTTCACACTACCAACGCAAAGAATACGAAGTATTCAACAAAGTTATTTGAAAATGAATCTTTGTTTCTTTGCCTGCTTTGTTGCTTTGTGGGAAATCGAATCTTTTAAGACAGCCTCTTTTTTAGTTTTTTATAATTTGCCAGCTTTTGTTGGTGGTTTTTAAATCAAATCTCCTATTTTTGCTGCCCCGAAAGGGAAATATCCCAAAAGGATGTTGGTGCGGTAGCTCAGTTGGTAGAGCAAAGGACTGAAAATCCTTGTGTCGCCGGTTCAATCCCGGCCCACACCACAGAAAGGTTGAACATCAGTAAAATGATCTTCAACCTTTTTTATTTACTGGTTACCCATCAGTGTTTATTTGACCTTTATTTTTTTTCAGCAACTGGTAATAAATAGCGGGAGTGAGAGCCCTTGTTAAGTATGAGCCTGCCTGATTGGTGCTGGTTATTAAACTCCGGATACTGTACCAAGAAAATTGATTAGTGTAAATGAGTTGGCAACAGGACACACCTCCCTGCTTCTTAAATAACCTGGTACACTCATAATACTGCCAGGCCATTCTTTACCGCATACATGGCCAATCCAACCCTTGTTTTCAAATCCAGTTTTTCACACAGGGTATCCCGGTAGCCTTCTACGGTACGTACACTTACAAACAGTTTGTCTGCAATTTCTTTATAAGTGAGTTCGGTGCAGGTGAGTTTTAAGAACTCGATCTCACGGTCGGAGAGGTTGATAAAAGTACCCGTTTTGTTTTTTGAATCGGTTAACTGGCCTACCGCCTGCATCACTTTCCTGGTGATGGTTTCGTTATAAAAATAGCCCCGGTGCAATACTTCATCAAAGGCGAGTTTTAGTTCTTCCGTGTCTGCATCTTTGAGTACATACCCTTTGGCACCACTTTTCACCATTTTTATAATTGCTGTTTCTGCATCCATGGTACTAAGGGCCAGCACTTTTATTTCGGGGTAATTAGTCCGCAACCATTCTGTAGTACTGTATCCATCCATTTCCGGCATGTTGATGTCCATTAAAACAATATCCGGTAGTTGGTCCGCATTTAATTGATCAATAAAGTCCCTCCCGTTGGTTGCACCAAACAGTACTTCATAACCGGGAAACAGGTTGATCAAAACGGTCAGTCCTTTCCGGAACATAGCATGGTCATCTGCAATGGCAATGTATTTTTTATTACTCATATGGCAAGTCAATTGTTATGGTCGTTCCTTTATTAATCATACTGCTGATTGAAACCTGCCCGCCAATAAGTGCTGCACGGCTGATCATATTCTGTAAACCCAACCCTTCATAGGTCTTTACCAGCTCCCGGTTGAACCCTTTGCCATCATCCCTCAGTTCACATTTAAAATGATTGGACGCATAATAAAAAATCACTTCTACTTTTTCTGCATGGGCGTGTTTAAGTATATTCTGCAGGCTCTCCTGGATAATGCGGAAAATAATCAGCTTTTTCTGTTCCTCCATATTTTGTTCTTTTCCTTCAACGGAGAAGAAAGCCTTGATAGTGCCCAGCCTTCCAATGCGCTGCAATTCGTGATTGGTAATCTCAGCAAGGCTGCAGAGTTTAATGCGGTCTGAATTGAGGCTCTTGGCAATATCCCTTAAATCCACCATTGCTTTGCCCACACTTTCTTTTACATCGGTGAGCAGGGACTGGTTAAAACATGCTCCCTGCTCCATAATGTTGAGCTGCACTTTTGCAAGGCTCAATACCTGCCCCACATTATCATGAATTTCCCTGCTGATATTGTTAAAGGTCTCTTCCTGCATTTCAATCCGGGACTGCAGTAATTGCTCTTTAAAAAGCAATTGCAGGTTTTGTTGCTCCTGCAGAAACCGTTTCTTTCTGTTGTTGGAATAGGTTACGAGTATCACTATAAAAGATGCTGCGATCAGCAACACAATAATAGCGATCACAACTCCTGCAACTATCGTGTAGTTTTCCTCCGGCATATAAAGGCAATGATTAAGCTGCTGTACAAAATCAAGTTCAATGCGTAGTTAATATACTCCCCGATATTAACCTTTGTATGTTCGTAATATTTTCCCAGTAAATTAGAAAACTGGTATAACAAAGCACTCCCCAGGCAATAAAATAACAACCCGGTCGCCAGCCAAAAATAATCAAACCTTAACAAATCGATGTGCTCTCTGGCTTTGAGAAGTGTAAAAATAAAATAGCAGCAAATCAATACTAATATAATATCCCCCAGCGATTCGGAAAAAGAGTTGTACACCCACAATCCCTGGAAAAAGAACAAATTGATCAACCCAAATGCAAGAAAGAAACTGCTAAAAAAAGTCAGCCATTTTTTTACCTGCTGCAGCGCTGTTGCCGTTGAAAAAAACCAGATAAAAAAAACATTGCTCAGCAGCATCAGTATATTAAAGGGCAGGGCATTATTAAACATACCCAGCTTATTGTACATATACCATCCTGCTGTTTCTGTACAAAGCACGAGAAACAGCAGGATGATAAAGAGCCTCCAGTGGGTGGTTTTTTTATCCAGTAACAATACCGAAGCGATGAATGTGCACCACTCAGCAATAACGGTAACATTTAAATATGAGTTGATCATTCTTTTACTTTAGTCCTCCAGAAGGCGGAGGAGGCGGACAATGAGTGGGGCAGAGCTGGCCGTTATCAATAGCCCTTTTTTGCTCTTTCTCTTCTATTGATAAAGTACTTAAATTAAGATTTTTGTCTGTTGAATTTATTTGGCTTAAACTTAAGTCCAATCTGCTCTGATAATCATCCTGCTCTTCTAAATCAATAAGCTCATCTATTCCACTTGTAAAATTCGGTTTCAGGTAATTAAATTGTATCAGCAATCTTTTTTTATAAACGTGCTTTTGGTCAGGGTCACTGGCTTTGATATCTCTGCCTTTGTTAGTGTATGCGGAAAGGTCAATTTTTATTGCCGATATTTCAATACAATGATGTGTTCGCTGATACTCTTGCTCTACAATAAAAGCTTCTTCAAATTTTTCTTTTGCATATACAATGCTCTTTGTGTCAGAAAATTTATCATTCACTGTTTGGTCTTCATTATCAGTGTCGCCACTGTCAATTGTTTTTCTTAATTCTACCTGAACAAATGTTTCAAAATCACTTATCCAGCTTTTCGCACATTTTAACGGAACTTCGTGAATAGTCCCATCTTTTCCGCTTATAAAATAAAATCTTTGAGGGTTATTACCAGCAACCTCAGGAGAAAAGAGCAGCACCAGTTTAGGTCCTTCAATAGAAGGGAAATGATCAATGTTACATTCATGATAAACGGCAAAATGTATTCGCATTGAATCGTATCCCGGTACTATATGTACCAAATCATTAAATGCAGTCCACCTAAATACAAAACTAAAAGAAGAAGACTTGAGTATATTGATATCCTTTATCCTTGAATATTTAGACTTGTTAAATAACCGGTCCTTTGAAAACTCATCCAAAAGCTCAGCCCCCTTTGCTTTAGTTATAAACATATCTGGCAATGGAAGGAAATTTACCTGCGGAGGGCAATCCTGGCAATAACTTTCTTTTCCCATTCCCAAAATCGAAACAAAAATCATTATTATTAAATACTCTCTTTTCATAAAATTAATTTTGCTGTTAAGATTGATTTTTGAATTTACCTTATTATAAATTCTAATGCAAGATCCGGCACTATTAAATTTTAATCAACCGTTTTTACCGCTATTTAGTACCGTTTTTTTACGGTAACACAAACCGTGCATTCCCCCTTGTTTACCCCCTGCTCCGGGATATATTTTTACAGCATGTTTAAGTTCGGCAATAAAGTCGCCGTAAAAGATAAATTAAATCATGTTGGGTAAAGTGAACTATTTCACTCAAAATAAAACCATAAAAAATGAAAGAGAAAATTCCAGCAATCACAGGATGGGTTCTGTTACTGGTTGCCTTCGCTGTTTACCTGTATGGAATATACTTTGCCATTTGGATGCCGATTCCAAAGGGAAATACTGTTTATATACCCGAGCCACTGGACAGTATCCTGTCGTCGATCAATGCTATCCTGTTAACAAACCTGGGAGCAGTATTGGGTATTTCAGTGGCAAAGCCGTCTTCAGGACTTGCCCGTATGACAATGATAAGAAGTAATGCAGCAATCGTTCAGGATCCAACTACAATGAGAGAAGTGATCCAGTACTGTGCTGTAATTATTTACCTGATCGTACTGGTCGTATGCTTTTTTGTATGGGCACAAAATACTTTCCTGGAAGAGGGTAAGATCAAACCTGTTGTATCGGTTATCACCCAAAATGGCAAAACGCTTTTTGGGGTAATAGCAGCTTATATAGCATTCATATTAGGCACTAAAAATTCTTAATTCACCAATAAAATCGAATACCATGAGCGCTCATTATGTACAAAAAAAATTATGCAGTCAACCTAAAACTGTTGAGCAAGTCTTTTCCCCGGGCATATCATCCACCAGGCGGAGGTTTATACTTACCACCAATAAAAAATGGGTAAATGGAACAGAGATCAGGTATATGTTTATTGAAGGACCGGAAGAACAATGGCAGGTAGTAAGGGAGGCATTTAAGCAATGGAAAGACCTCGGCATCGGGCTTTCCTTTAAAGAAGTAACCAAAATGGAAGAATCCATGGTAAGGATTGGTTTTGATCTTTCAGATGGTTCCTGGTCGTATGTTGGCAGGGATGTGCTGACGATTGCAAAACCAGCCCGGACGATGAATTTTGGATGGGACCTTACAGCGGATGGTTATGGAATGACTACAGCACTGCATGAAATAGGCCATACCATCGGTTTCCAGCATGAACATCAAAGCCCATTTGCCGGAATCTCCTGGAACACAGATGCTGTATATAAAGAGTTTTCCGGAAACCCGAATTTCTGGTCGAAAAGCGAAATTGATTCAAACATATTGAGTAAAATTCCGGCTAACCAGGTTAAGGGTTCAAATTGGGACCCCACTTCAATTATGGAATATGAATTTGGACCAGGCCTTGTACTTGAGCCAGCCGATTTTAAGAAAGGGATCTTTCCACCGGGTATATTATCAGCGCAGGATATTGATGGCGTAAAAGCATTTTACCCCGAAACAGATCTTGCTGCAATACCAAAACTACAGGTATTAAAATCTTCAGTCATTTCTGCAAAACCAGGCGGACAGGCTGATTTTATTTTCACGGCACCGGTTACAAAAAAATACACTTTTCAAACCTTTGGCGAAATGGATACCGTTATGGTAGTATCTGAAAAAGGTAAGAAGGAAAATCATTATTTATCAGGCGATGATGACAGCGGACTTGAAAAAAACACAAAGATCAATTTACCGCTGGTGAAAGGAAGGGATTACCTGGTAAATGTGAGGGTAATGTTTAATGCAGATGAGACCAGCGGTGGAATAATAGTTTTTTAACAAGCGGTGGCTAACCCCGATTGTGGCAGCCGACCCATTAAATTCTTCACAACAACAAATTTCAACAATTAAAACACTTTCAATGAAAAAGTATCTATCAACCTGTTTTTTATTAATCGTTGTTACATCAACCTTTGCACAGTATGAAAAAAAGGATATTGTAAATGTCATTCAGGCCCTCAGTTCAAATATTCAAAATGGTGATACCATGCTTGTAAGCAATGAAACCTTGAACAATTTTTTTGCAAAAAAATTATCCTACTATCTTTCAGGAAGTACAGATTTATCACTTTTCAATAACTATGCAGTGCTTGACTTTGGTGAGGATAAAGCAAAGATTGGCTGGAATATTAATGCAAGTAAACCTAACAACAGGATAAGCGACATTTTAACCATAGGTTTACAATCTGCTGTATCAAAAAACTTTTCCTCTTTATTTTCAGAAAAAAAATTTAATAATGATATTGGTCTTGATCTTAAATACACTCACATTTTCCGGGGTAGTATATGGTTTGACAACAAAAATCAAAAACAGCAGGCACCTCATGCGCTGGCACCTAGAAAAAAGTCTCAACTTGAATTAATGAATCAAAAAAGAATCCTGATGAGGGCTTTATTACAAAACGAAATAGATAAAGGATATAAAGAATACGAAGATTATCTTGCCGCTCTAGAAAGCGATGCCACAGTAGAGGCAGCTACAGTTACTGAAGAGAAGAAGGTTAAATTTGAAGCGTTACAGAAAAAAATAACAAAACTATACTATGAGTATGAGCTGGAGCAGCTGGAAGACCCGGGAAACAATGCTTACAACAAAGCCTGCATTCAATGGATCAGCCTAACAGGATTTATACCGGTAACAAAAACTACCTATAGCGGAACTGCAGATATTACCCTTACGCCAGGTGACTTGATAACCAGGAAATGGAGTGCTGGAATAAGCTACAATTTCATGAATGAATTTAGGACCAATAGAGTTTTTTTTAATTTGGGATTCAACATATTCAGGAACAATTCTGTTGATGCAGGTAAAATGGAAAAGTTAAGCCTGGAAAAATACAAACTGCTTTCCAGCTCGGGTGATACCTCACTTACTGCCAACCTTAAACGGGATGATGTATACCTCGGCGCTTATGAAACATTCTGGACACCGAATTTAAAAACACAGTTGGTATTTTATCCATCCTGGTCGTCAAAAATTGGTGTCGATTTATCGCTCACCAAGAAATTCGGAAAAGACCAGGCATTGGATTTTATCCTCGGATTTCCCATAGCCTTAACCGGCCAGGAGGAGGACAAACCTGTAAATATAATTGTGCAGATAAAAATGCCAGATATTAACAACAAAAATCAACCGGATGTAAAATTTAAAGACAAACTGCAAGTTGGTTTTACTGTGGGATTACCTTTTAATAGCATTATAAAATAATTATGGGCAATACAACAGTGTTATTTTATTTTAGAAGACTACTCAGTTTCTATTTGCCTCACCTGGCTCCGGACAGAAGTCCAGAGCCCTTTTTTACAACTGGGAATAAGGAATGCGGGGTTTTATCCGGTACAAACTTCAATTGCTTTCATTGGAAACATCCATCACTAAATTGCTTGTTTACGGCTACCTCTCTTTTATCAAAATGAGGATAACAAAGAATGCCTGGAATAGAAATAAAAGCAACCGTCCCTACTTCCCTCACTTACCAATTCAAACAGTTCCTTATCCAGCTGCGGCAATAGTATACACTCATTGTCAAAATGCATGGTTGGAGATTTGTTATTGATTTTACTTTTAAAGATTTAATGGAGGCGTCTACTTATAAAGAGCTATTTGCAATTTTGCAAAAAAGAGTACTACCATTTATAGAACAAAAAGCTAAAGAAGAGGAAGATGGAATTTCGAAAGCTAATGGGAGAAAAGAATGGCTCAATAAATGGTGGCAAATGTGGAGGCGAAGAGAAGATATGTTGAATGAAAAGTCCAAATTGAAAAGATTTATTGCAGGTTCGAGGGTTTCAACAAGAATATTTTACGAATTCATTTCTTCAGAAATTAACCCAAACGATGCATTAATCTGTTTTCTTTTTGAAGATGACTATAGTTTTGGTATCATACAATCAATTTTTCACATCGAGTGGTTAAAAGAAAAATGCTCAACTTTAAAAGGTGATTATCGATATACAGGCGAAACAGTCTGGGATACTTTCCCCTGGCCACAAACACCCACTGAAGCTCAGGTAAAAAAAGTAGCAATAGCAGCTAAAGCATTGTATACTGAGCGTAGTAAAGCACTTAAGCAATATCATATGAGCTTACGGGATTTGTACCGCTTATTAGAACAGCCCGGCGCCAACCCAATAAAAGATTTACATGCGGCATTAGATAAAGCGGTAATGGAGGCGTATGGTTTTGATGATAAAAAAGATATTTTAGCCCAACTACTTGCATTAAATTTATTCATTGCTGAAAAAGAAAGCCGTATGAAAAAAGTACAGCCACCGGGTTTGCCGGAGTTTGTAAAAAATAAGGAAGCTTATGTTAGTGATGAGTGTGTGAGGTTTGAGTGGGAGTAACTACTAACCTTCATGCCGCACAAAACGGAACAGGTTTATGTACTTGAATGAGAAACCAAAAGAAACCCTTCAAAAAACTCCAGGCTTCAGAGTTGATGGAAATCGTTCAGGCCGCCCAAGCGTCCCGACCGGGTATTGGCCGGAGATCAACCCGTTCATTTATTCCTCCCGGTTTCACCGGGATAGAGATCCGGCAATGCATCGCTCTGCCAGCATGCTTTGGTATCAATATCCATGATGCTCAGCTTACCGGTGAATGCCGCACCTGTATCAATGTTCCATACATTGCCCCCTGCATGGGAACCTCCACATCGTAATACAGCGTAGGCGTATGCCCGATGTATATTTCAGTAAAGAGTTTTAATCTTTTGGGAAAAAGGATGGATTGTCTTTGGATGCTTTTGTCCATGGTGATGGCCATCTCCCACAAGGTTCTGTCCCAGCTGAAATTGGAAGAATGAAATTCTTTTTGCGGGCCATGCATGGAAGTAAAGCCGGCATGAATGAAAAGCCGGCGTTGCTCATCGATATAATAGTAGGGCATTTGCTCAAAAAACCGAAGCTGCTTTGTTCTGGTGGCTGCAGTTGTATCGGCATAACTGTTTACGGTTTCTTCCCCACCATGAAACAGCCAGGTGTTGTTTGCGGCCCCACTCCTTAACCACTCCTCACACCAAACATCATGATTGCCTTTTATAAAAATACAATCCTGGCGTTCGGATAAAGCCAATACAAAATCAACCACCCGGGCAGACTCACTCCAGCCATCTACATAATCGCCCAGGAATATCAAGCGGTCGTTTTGCGTAACAGCAGCTCTTTCCATTACCTGCTTCAGCGCCCTGAGGCCGCCATGTACATCGCCAATTACCAATGTCCTGCTCATTCCATTATTTTGTAAGATGATGCATTAGCCAACCAATTGCTGCCTTACACAAATAAAGTAAAAAGCAGCATCAAACAACCATCAAATCTCGGGGTTTTTATAAACCGTTATTTATGTGGAGGCGGGTCCTGATTTTGATCTTTTTTCCAAAACCCTTTCGTCAATAACTGAATTTACTTACTTTTGCCATCCGTTATTGTAAAATAACAGGGCCTATAGCTCAGTTGGTTAGAGCACCTGACTCATAATCAGGTGGTCCCTGGTTCGAGCCCAGGTGGGCCCACCAAAATTGCCCGAAGTAATTTCGGGCAGTTTTTTATGAGTTCATTTAACCTTTCGTTAACCCTGATGCAGGATATTTTTGCCGTTCAACAACGCATTATGAAGAAAATAATTTTTACTGTTTGTGTGATAGTAACTGCCCTTGCGGCAGCAGCTCAAACGGTTACCCCAAAGAAAGACTGGAAAAAAGAGATCATCGACAGGCCCAGCGATCATATTATGGTACAGCTAACCAGCGATCACTGGAGCGGTGTGCCGGACAGCATCAGCAGCCACATGAAGGGGCTTTCAAGGGGCCTCGGCATTTCATTTATGTTTGATAAGCCTTTTAAAACAGATCCTCACTGGAGTGTGGCTTTTGGTATTGGCGTAAACGGCAGCAGTATGTTCTTTAACAAGATGGCGGTAGACATTAAAGCCACCGGCACATCCAAACTTCCTTTCAGGAACTTAGACTCTTCCGATCATTTTAAAAAATACAAACTGGTGACCGTTTACCTGGAAGTACCGGTTGAGTTGCGCTATATTTTTAATCCTGAAAAAGAGAATAAAAGCTGGAAGGCGGCACTGGGCCTTAAAGTGGGTACCCTCATCAATGCACACACCAAGGGAAAAACACTGGTGGATAAAAACGGAACAACGCTGAACTCCTATACAGAAAAAGAAAGCAAAAAATCTTTTTTTGGCAGCAATCGTGTGATGGCAACAGCAAGAGTGGGTATCGGGCATTTTACACTCGTTTGCAATTACCAGCTTTCATCCTTCCTTAAAGACGGGGTTGGCCCGGATATCAAACCTTTCCAGGTTGGTATCTGCATCAGTGGCCTGTAACATAAACAATGCTGATCTTTACGAAATAAGATATTACATGATCCCGGCCTTCATGGCCGGGATTTTTGTTTGTTGAATCAGTTAACTTTGCGGCCTCACACTATATCATGAGCGACGAAATAAAACACGAATGCGGCGTTGCCTTCATTCGCCTTCGCAAAAATTTTAGTTATTATCAGCAACAATATGGTACCGTATTGTACGGTCTCAACAAACTGTACCTCTTAATGGAAAAGCAGCACAACCGTGGACAGGACGGCGCCGGTGTTGCTACCATCAAGCTGAATGTAGAGCCAGGCTATCCCTTTATGCACCGCCTCCGCAGCAGCGCCAACCAGCCCATTGCAGACCTGTTTGTTCAGATAGGAAAAGAGATACAGGAGATAGAAAAGTACCAGCCGGAAATCAAGAACCACCCCGGCCTGATGAAAGGGCATGTGAATTTTTTAGGTGAGTTACTGCTGGGGCACCTGCGCTATGGCACACAGGGAAAAAACAATGTAGAATTCTGCCATCCTTTTATTAAAAGAGATACCATTCCTTCCAGGAACCTGGCACTGGCCGGCAACTTTAACCTGGTGAATACCGAAGAATTATTTAACCTGGTGAATTTAGACCCAGGCGTTTTTCAAAAACAAAGCGACCTGGCAGCCATGATGGAAGTGCTGCATCATTTTTTGGTGAAGGCGGACCAGGCTTTTCCTGATAATTTAGATGTTATTAAAGTACTTAAAAAAGCAGTGCCGCTTTTTGATGGTGGCTTTAATTTTTGCGGACTGGTGGGCAATGGGAGCTCCTTCGTGGTAAGGGATGCACATGGTATCCGGCCATCGTATTATTATATAAATGAAGATGTGATAGTTGCTGCCAGTGAAAGGGCTGCCATCAGAACGGCCTTTAACGTGGGGGAAAATGAAGTACAGGAGTTAATGCCGGGCTGTGCCCTCATCACAAATGCCGACGGCAGTTATAGTATAGAACAGATCGTTGAACCAAAAGAAAGAAGGGCCTGCAGTTTTGAGCGTATTTACTTCAGCCGCGGCAGTGATGAAAAAATATATAAAGAAAGAAATGCGCTGGGATACTACCTGAGTGAACCGGTTTTAAAAGCTGTTAATTACGATCTTAAGAATACTATTTTCTCCTTTATCCCCAACACAGCCGAAACTGCTTTTTATGGTTTGATAAAAGGAGCCGATGATTACCTGAAAAAAGTAAAGATTGAAAAGATATTGAGCTGGGGAGCTGACATAGAGGAAGATAAACTAACAGAGATGGTAAGCCGCAAAGTGCGGATCGAAAAAATTGCCATCAAAGATGTGAAGCTGAGGACCTTTATTACTGAAGACAGCAGCCGAAACGAAATGGTGCAGCACGTATATGATATTACCTATGGAACCGTAAGGCCCGATGAAGATGCACTGGTGGTGATTGATGACTCCATTGTACGTGGCACCACGTTAAAAGAAAGCATTATAAGGATGCTGGCGAGGTTAAAGCCAACAAGGATCATCGTGGTGTCTTCTGCCCCGCAAATACGCTATCCCGATTGCTATGGCATTGATATGAGCAAGCTGGGAGACTTTGTAGCATTCAGGGCTGCCATTGAATTATTACAGGAAACCGGGCAGGCCGCTTTACTGGATGAACTATTGGATCAATGCAAAAAACTGAACCATACCAACCAATTGCATACAGAAAATCTGGTAAGGAAAATATACAAGCCATTTACACTGGAAGAGATCTCAAAAAAGATTGCAGCATTGATCACGCCAAAAGAAATTGATATTCCTGTTGATGTAATCTATCAAACCATCGATACCTTACACCTTGCCTGTCCAACGAACACAGGTGATTGGTATTTTACCGGAAATTATCCCACACCCGGTGGAAACCGTGTTTGTAATAAAGCATTCATGAATTACATGGAAGGAAAGAATGTGAGAGGGTATTAACCCTCAATGCCCCCTTAAATAAAGGGAGAATTGGGAAAAGCGCTTTTAATTTCATAACGGTTTAAATTGATAAAATGAGCCATGAAAATGAAAAGAAGCAACGCAACGGGGTTGCAGTCAAAACGCTTTTGATCATCCGCCATGCAAAAAGCAGTTGGGAGATTGGTACCCTTAACGACTTTGAAAGGCCGTTAAATGAAAGGGGTAAAAAAGATGCACCTGCAATGGCCCATCGTTTAAAGGAAAGGAATATAACAATTGATGCATTTGTTGCCAGCCCGGCAAAAAGAGCAAAGAAAACAGCAGAATTATTTAACGAAGTATTTGACGGGAATAAGGAAGATATTGTGATTATTTCAAAACTTTACCATGCATCTACTGATACTTTTTTTGAAGTGGCCGAAGCACTTACTGATGATCTTAATACTGTTGCCATATTCTCCCACAACCCCGGTATCACTGAGTTTGTAAACCTGCTTACCAAAGAGGTGAGGCTTGACAACATGCCTACCTGCGGCATTTTTGCAATCCAATTAAATGATCCTTCCTGGAAAAATTTCAGGAAGGCAGACAAATCATTCCTCTTTTTTGATTACCCAAAAAATGCCTAGGCGGTTCTTCTTTTAACTGTTTTATTGCACAGGTATACCCCTGCGAATATCAATACAGCAGCCAGTATTTTATAGGGCTCCAGTTGTTCTTTTAAAAAGATCATCGCAATAGCAGTAGCAAATACCGGTTGGATATAAATATATGTTCCGGCAACCGATGCCCCCAGTATTTTTATTCCATACACATTAAAAAGATATGCCAGGAATGTGCCGCAGATTGTAATCAGCCCGATACAGGTATATTCTACATTCCCAAATTGATTCCATTCAATGGATACAAATTCCATCCATCCAAAAGGCAGTATCATTAATAATCCCCATGTAAATATCACCCTTATCACCTGCACAGGATTGTACTTCAGCATCAATGGTTTTACAAGGATAAAAAAAATGGTATAAGACACTGCATTGATCAATACGAATAGATCGCCCAGTAAAACAGCAGCGCCACTACCGGTACTTTGCCGTGAAGTAATTAAAACAACCGCTCCACAGATACCCAATGTAAGCCCGGCAATTTTGTAAACATTGATTCTTTCTCTTAATATCCACGCAGCTGCCATAGTAATTAAAATTGGTGTGGTAAGCATCAGCAATACTGCATGAATAGAGTAGGTAAGCGAAAGCCCTTTCAGAAAAAGCATTTGGTTGATGGCTATGCCTGTAAGGGCACATAAAATAAATCTGGGTGCATCTTTATTGTCGATTTTTTTTTGAGAAGGTCTTATTAAATACAACAGCCAGAAGAGCAATACACTTACGCCCACCCGTATCACATTCATACCAAATGGTTTCATAAAACCATTGCCGGTAAGATATTTTACAGCGCTCAGGTTAATAGCAAAAAAAAGATTGGTGCCCAACAGGCCGAAGTGTGCTTTCAGTTTATTGTCCACTTTAATAATTGAGTGGCAAAGTTGAATGCTTTAGATCGTTTCAGCAAATTGGCGGATGATATTCCTGTACAATTCCATATTGAAAGCCGGCATTTGATATGCAAATTGATCAGCCATGGCCATTGATTCCCTCAGCGAAAAATCTTCCTGTGCAGCTGTACAGAACAATTGTTTCGCTGATAAATAGGCAGCAAGGTATTCCTGTTCGGTTTGCCCAGGGGTTGGAACCAGCAATGCTTTTCTTCCAAGTTTCAGCAGATCCATGATGGTAGTATAACCGCTCCGGCTAATAATCAGCGAAGCGCTTTGCATAACTTTGCTTAAATCTGCTGCGCTAAGATGATTTTCGAAAGTAACCTTCCCTGAAAAACTACCTCTTTCCGGTAATTGAACTTTGTCTTTTTCATCTGGTAATCCTCTTACTAATAAAGCACTTCCATTGAAATCACTAAGCTGTGACATCAGCTTGTTTTCAAATATTGAACGTTGTGGTTCCGGGCCCGAAAGAATGATTAACAAGTCCACCGTATTTTCCGCAGTTTTTGCAGGTTCAAAACGTGACAAACAGCCTATGTACACTGCATTTAGGGGTATTTTAGTATAGTGAGATAGCTCCCCGGAAATATTTATTTTTCCTTCATAGTCCGGAATCCAACATTGGGTATAATTTTTGATGTATTTTTTGTGGATTGTTGTAGCTATAACATCTGAAATTCGATTGCCGGTTTTAATGAATAACTGATGAGTGATGTAAACACAGGGAATGGATGGATGATACAAACCAAAACGATTATCAGAAATAACAGCATCAATGCCTAGTTCTTTTATTACCTTATTAAGCCAGCGGTGTTCTTTTACAATAGTGGATAATATTTTAGGAAACTGAATCAACAGCTTGAACCGGAACCACCGTTTATTTTTACTGTACTTAATGTTATACCCCTGCAGATTTATGAATTGCAGTTGCGGAAATTCCTGTTTCAACATTGTTTTAACAGGGCCATCAGCAGCAATAATGATCCTGAAAGGGTAGTTTTGAAGTTCTTTAATGACAGGGATGCACCGGGCAGCATGGCCCAGCCCCCAATCAAGGGGTGCTACCAAAATGGTTTTTGCAGTTTTATTTTTGTCATTTTCGGAAAAAAGCATAACAGCGAACAATAAAAGTCAGTGAAAATAGTTTAATTTGTTAATTCATTTATTATGCAACGTTTTTTTAAAATATCCTTATTGCTGATTTTGTTCGTATCAATCATTACAACCGGTTGCAGTTCCTTAAAGAAAGGACAATGCGGTTGCCCCAATAAAAAGGGAATGGTGGGATACTAAAGATCAGGCAGTAAAGTAAATCCAATTTGCAAAATGAACAATATCAATCGAGACCTGCTTGTGATGTTTAATCATGAATTAATGAGCCCACAAGCCATTGAACACCAGGTTGAAATGTTACATGAATTACTCTTTGATGTAGAACGCATGGACAATCTTGCCCAGGCACATGAAGTAATTGATTTGAATAAGTACAAAGTATTCAATAAAAAAATGCTGGTGAAAAACATCATACGTGAACAAGAGTTGAAGCCATTTGTATTCCTTAACTGTAAGAATTGATTTATTCCTCCTCACTAAAATAACATTATTATGAAAGATGCCCCAGGGCATCTTTTAGCTTTTTAAGCATTTCATCAATTTCCTCTTTTTTACAGGTTCCTACACTTAGCCTGTACCAGGCACTTTCAGCAGATGCACCAAAAGCAGAAAAAGGAACTACCGCTAATTTTGCTTCATTTAATAAATAGGCAGTTACCTGTGTTTGTTTTTCCAGCTTTTCCCCTTCGCTTTTTGTCTTTCCAACAAGATCAACCTTTATTGTAAGATATATTGCAGCCTGTGGAGCCACTGCATCCACCGCAAAGCCTGCTGCTTTCAACTTTATGAAGCCATCATATATCCTCGTAAGCCTTTCTGATATTTCTTTTTTAAAATGAACAAAGTATTGATCGATGGCTGCTGTTTGCTTTAAATAATGTGCGGTGGCATTTTGCTCTGCCATTGGGCTCCAGGCACCTACGTGACTGTTGATTGCTTTCATTTTTGCAATCAAATGAGCTGGTCCCATGCTCCAGCCAACCCTTACCCCTGTAGCTGCAAAGGACTTACTGATGCCATCAATAAAGATGGTGTACTCTTTCATTTCAGGCCGCAGGCCAACAGGGTTATAGTGTTGTATATCTCCAAATGTGAGCGTCCAGTATATCTGGTCATACAGCAAGTACAGTTTCTTTTCGTCTGCAGTTCTCCGGTTATTTTCGGCAATCACTAAGTCACAAATCGCCTCCAGTTCTTCTTTTCTGAATGTGGTACCGGTCGGGTTCAGGGGAGAACACAATGCCAGCAATGAAGCGCCCTGCAAGTGAGGCCCTATTTCCGCAGCAGTGGGCATAAAGTTGTTTTCCAGCCTGGTTTCAATCATCACATGTTGCCCCTCTGTAAAATGCACATAGTGATTGTTATTCCAGCTTGGGACAGGATAAATTACTTTTTCTCCTTTGTTAACAATAGCCCTGTACGCAGCATATATCAATGGCCTGCCTCCTGCTGCAATCAAAATTTCATTTGTTTTATACTCCAAGCCTTCTCTTTGTGATAAAAATTGTGCTACTGCTGCTCTTAATTCTGCAATACCATCTGCAGGAGGATAAGTAGTAAAATGATGATTGTATGCAGCAATGATTTCCTGCTGCAATTCAGCAGGTATAGGAAATACAGCACTGTCAAAATCACCGATGGTAAAATTGTATATCTTATTGCCTTCTTTTATTTTATCTTTTATCTCGTTTCCAAGTTTTACAATTTCAGAGCCAATCAGTGTTTCTGCAAGCTGGCTTAGTTTATTCGAAGGCATGTGCTGTTATTTTGATGATGCTGATAAATACAAAAGTAAATGGTTTGTAACAAAGCTGTGAAAAATGCAGATCCGTAAACAAATATTTAGTTGTTTGTTAAAACAGTAAGCCTGGATTTACAACAGATATTTTTAATACTTTTATGCTAAACACTTATTACAGCTTAACATGCACTTATGAAAAATTATGCCCTGTTTATTTTAGCCACTTTTATTTTATTTGCAACGCCCTGTGCGGCGCAGGTAAGCGATGATGATGAGTCCCTTGCTTACCGGTTAAAGAAAAAATATCCTGATGAATGGACTGCCTGTGTATCTGATGTAGAAGAATACGATTTCGAGATCAGTAAAGGTGACGGAAACGGACCGGTGGTTTCTGCTATCATGACTGAGCGGATACAGTTCATTTCTTTAAGGGAGGCTGCCATGGTTCAATATGGCGAGTATTATGATAAGTTTTCTTCTATCAGTAAATTTAAACAGTATTATAAAGTTGGTAATTCATTTTCATTGTACAAAGCAAAGCCGCTTGATAAGTCTGTTACCTCAAGTGATATTTTTTATGATGACAGCAGGGTAAAGTTTTTCAATATCGTTTTGCCAAAAATGGGATTGGGTGCAATGGTGGAAGTAGAAAAAAAGATCAACGATTCCAAGTATCTTACCCGGGTGATGTTTCATAGTGGCTATGCTGTCAGCGAAAAAACAATACGGCTTAAAGTTCCTTCCTGGCTGCAACTTGATATCAGAGAAATGAACTTTACCGGTAATAAAGTAGAAAAGAAACAGGAAACAGAAGGAAAGAAAACAGTGTACACTTTTACCATGAGGGACCTGCCACCAATACCTTCCGAAAAAAATGCAATACCAACTACTTATAACTATCCTCACATCATTGTACTGGTAAAATCATTTGATGCAGACGGGCAACAACACAAAGGATTTGAAAATGTGGGCGACCTTTATAAATGGTACAACCTGCTATACAAAAAGTGCGATAACCAAACCGCCTCTTTAAAAACAAAGGCAGCAGAATTAGTAAAGGGAAAGTCGACTGATATTGATAAAGTAAAATCAATATATTACTGGGTACAGGACAATATACGTTACATCGCTTTTGAAGACGGTTATGCAGGTTTTGTACCGCAAACGGTACAGGATGTTTTTAAAAATAAATACGGCGACTGCAAGGGGATGGCCAACCTGCTGACAGAAATGCTCAAGCTTAACGGGTTTGACGCCCACCTTACCTGGATCGGCACCAAACATATTCCTTATGATTATACCGTTCCTTCGTTATGTGTAGACAATCATTGCATTTCTACTTTATTCCTGGGCGGCAAAACTTATTTTTTAGATGCCACCGAAAAATATGGCCCGGCAGGTGAGTATGCTTACCGAATCCAGGGAAAAGAAGCATTGATTGAAAAAGGGGACCAATACCAGGTGATAAAAGTGCCGGTTGCAGACAAATCTCAAAACAAGATACTCACACAGGCTTCCTTCGTTTTGCAGGACAATATCCTGAAAGGTCATTTGAAAATTACATTGTCAGGAGAAGAACGTACAGGTTTTCACCAGTACTTCCAGGGATTACCAGCTGACAGGAAAAAGGAGTTTTTACAAAAAATACTGGAGTTTGGTAACGACAACCTGGATGCTACCAACGTAAAAACATCTGACCTTGCTAACCGGGAGTTACCGGTTGTAATAGAAGGAGATATTGATCTCAGCAACAATATCATCCGTGATGACAAAGAAGTGTATGCCGGCATTGATTTCTTTCCAAGAAAACTCAGCTCCTTTACGCCCGATGAAAAAAGGGTAAATGGTTATGAGTTTAACAGTATCTACACCGCAGAAGATGAGATTGAATTGAATATACCCGGGTACAAAGTAAAAGACCTGCCCGAAACCATCAACCAGCAGGCAACCGATTATGGCTTTAATGGTTCGTACAGCCAGGCTGGCAGCAAGATCGTTTTGAAAAAACAACTAACTATCAACACGGGTACGGTTAAAAAACTGATTTTGAAAACTGGAAGAGCTTCCTGAAAAAACTAAAGGAATTTAATAACAATATTGTGGTGGTTGAAAAAGACCCCAACTATGTTGCCCCAAAAGAAGCACCGGTTGTTCCTGCCGCTGCAGTAAAACCTGCGGCTAAAACCACCCCGGCTAAATCAATCGCACCAGTAAAAAAAACCACCCCTAAACATTAAACCAATGAAACCCTTAATCATAAAATTATTTGTTGTCATACTACTTTCTTTTGTATTGTCTTCAGGCGATGCACAAACAATAAAAGAAGAGTTGGCAATAAAAATGCAGTCCAATATTGAATCTGTTTTTAAAGAATCGGATGCAGGTTTTAATACCAACCAGGTGCCGGAAAAATGGAAAAGTTTTTCAGGTGTTATCATTGCACAAAAAACAAAATTCGTATTTGATAAAACACAAAGTGGCGATAAACTGAATGTGTATGAAACCCTGCGCCGTAAAGTGCAGTTACTGGACAATGATGCGGTAAGCAGGTATTCAGAATTTTATTTTCGTACCGGCCATATTAATGATGGCTTTTCATTGCGGATATTAAAAGCAGATGGAACTGTTGACACCGTTTCTCTTTTAACGGCTGTGCTGGTGGAAGACAACGATGATGTGCCTGGTTATTTTACACCCTATTTTGACAAGCAAAGCACCATTAAAGACAACTCAAAAAGTGTGAACGTTTACTACAAACTGGCTGTATCCAACCTTGAGCCGGGAGATATCATTGATTATGCCTACACCGTTTTTAATGACAATGATGTAGCAAGGATGAATAACCTTGAATTTGATCCCATCTATTATTTATGCCACCGGGAGTACCCCGTAATGAGCCAACAGTTTGAGATCAACACCGATGAAAAATCTTACGTGAACAGCAGGTCGCTGAACGGTGCACCGGAGTTTATTGAAGGCACAGCCGGTGGATTCAGAACGTTTACATGGAAAGACAGTGACCGTGAAAAAATAAAAGATACCCGTTGGGTAAATGAATACATGGCGTTGCCCCTTGTAAAATTCCAGGTGATTTATTCAAAAAATACCGATGCAGAAGAACTCTTTATCAGCGACAGGGGCGAATTAAAGAAATCAGTTACGCCGGAAGAGCTGGCAAAAAAAGTAAACCGTATTTATGAAAAGATGGATGCCAGCGGCGGAAGAAAAGTTACACAGGACAACCTGATTGCCAACTATGCCACTTCTCTTTTAAATACCACGGAATATTATTTAAGGAAAACAGAAGCTTATGATGTGAGAGATGAAGACTTTATCAAACGGGTGTATTATATTCTAAGGCACAACAATGGCATTTATGGCAAGAGATTAAGCAGCCAGTATTTTGCTTATGTAATGCTGCAAAAATTAAAAAAGAAAGGTATTGCTGCCGACCTGGTAGTTACTACCAGCAACAGCACTACATTAATGAAAGATGTTATTTTTGGACAGGAGCTGCAATGGCTGGTAAAAGTAAAAGATAAATTTATTTTTAACTTTACACCCAATTCAAATCCCTATGATTTAAACGACGACTTCCTGGGGAACGAAGCATTTACCATTACGCTTGGCAAAAGCCCGTCAGCAGCTCCCGTAACCCTGCCCTCCACAGCTATTGAAGATAATATAAATGCTTCTGTTGTTGAAGCAACACTGGATGATAAGTTTGAAATTGCAAGCGTGGTATCAACAGATGCACTAAAAGGAATTTTTAAAGATGATTACATAGGACCCGTATTGGCATATACCAATGCCTACGACATGGATCATTTAAATTATTATGGAGAAAGCGAAATTGACCAGTTATCTGAAAAACAACAGGACGAGGTACAGCGACTGATATTTGCAAGAAAGCAGGAATACAAAAAAAGAAAGCCCCTGTACATGAAATCAAGGCTGCAAAATGATTATGAAAATGTTGTTTCCTATGATAATTTTAATTTGCTGTCTGATGGAAGAACATTTAACAAGCAGGAATTAAAATACAGTGAAACATTTACCCTTGGCGACCTTACCCGGAAGGCGGGAAAAAATTACCTGGTAAGTGTGCCTGCATTAATGGGCGGTCAGTTACAGGTAAAACCGGAAGACCGCAAGCGTAATTACGATATCGATGTTCGTTATCCCCGGATGCTTACCTGGGAGATTAATTTTACCATTCCTGCCGGTTATACATTAAAAGGACTTGCAGACTTAAACCAACATGTAGATAACGAAGTTGGCTCCTTTACCACCAGTGCTGTGATTGAAGGAAATATTTTAAAGTTGAATATTAAAAAGGTATACAAGCAGGCAAAAATCGGTAAAGACAATTTTAATAAAATGCTTGATTTTATTGATGCTGCTTACAACTTCAGCCAGCGAAGGATCTTATTAAAAAAGAGTTGATTAAAAATTCCTGCACAAAAATTTGTGCAGGATTGGCTTTATTTGTTTTCAGCTTTAAACTCTTTCTCAGCATCCTTTGCTTTTTCAAAATCCAGGATTACAGAATTGATACAATAGCGTAAACCTGAAGGTGGCGGGCCATCCTCAAATACATGACCAAGGTGCGCTTTACAACGTCCGCACATTACTTCCGTCCGCTTCATGCCGTAAGCATTGTCCGGGGCATAAACAATGCTGCCTTTTGAAATAGGCTCAAAAAAACTCGGCCAGCCACAACTGCTTTCAAACTTGCCATTGCTGGCAAACAATGGGTTTCCACAGGCTGCACAATAATAGGTACCCACTTCTTTATGCTTGTCGTACTTGCCGGTAAAAGGCCGTTCTGTTCCCTTTTCACGGGCTATTTCATAAACATCTTCCGGTAATAGTTTTCTCCATTCTGTATCGGCTAAATTTATTTTTGCACTATCAGAACGGGAATACACTGCATTGGTTCCTTTCGTTTCCATACTATCTTTTTTAGATTCCTTATTTTGGCTGTTACAACTTAAAAAAATAATTGACAAAATTGCCGACATGAATATTGTTCGTTTCATTTTTATAGTATTGACGGGCTTTAATACAACTCCTTACATACGTTTACCGAAATTGAATGGTTTTTCAACAGAAACTTAAAAATGTTAATGGATATTTAAAGTTCTACCGTTATATTTGTTTCCTCACAAATACAACGGCTGTCAATCAAATATGTTCAATTTAATACTCTTTGGTCCTCCGGGAAGTGGTAAAGGTACGCAAAGCGAAAAGCTGATTGCAAAATACGGATTGAAACACCTTAGCACCGGCGACCTCCTCAGATCGGAAATAGCACAACAGACTCCACTTGGCATTGAAGCAAAAAAAATAATGGATAAGGGCCAGCTGGTACCCGATGAAGTAGTGATCGGCATGATCAGTTCTTCACTGGATGCCAACCCCGATGCAAAAGGGTTTTTATTTGATGGTTTTCCCCGTACAGCTGCACAGGCAGAGGCGTTGGATAAACTACTGAAATTAAAGAAAACTGAAATTAAAGTAATGCTGGCGCTGGAAGTGGGTGAAGAGGAGTTGGTAAGGCGTTTATTAAAAAGAGGAGAAACCAGCAGCAGGAGTGATGATACCAATGAAACAGTGATCAGGGCAAGAATTGCTGTTTACCATAGCAAGACGACTGCTGTGGCGGAGTATTACAAATCGTTTGACAAAGCGGTGTACCTGAAAGGTGAAGGAACGGTGGATGAGATTTTTGAGAGGATCAGCGCCGAAATTGATACAAGATTATAAATTCACTCAATAATTTTCATAGAGGCAGGCCTTAGCGGCTTGCCTTCTTTATTTTACATTGTACCATGGATGCTGCAAAACTCAGTTCTATTAAAGAACATTTTCCTTCCCTCATCAGCTCACTTGCACCAAATACTGTTGGCAAATGGGGTAAAATGAATGCACAACAAATGCTGGAGCATGTGGCTGATTTCTTCAAAATATCCACTAAAAAGATAACAATGCCTTTTGTAAGTTCTCCCGAACACCTTGAAAAGCTGCGGACGTTTTTGTACAGCGATAAAGAATTTAGGGAAAACACCAAAGCTCCGGTATTGCCTGATGAACCATTTGCTCTCCGTAACCAGTCAATGCAGGGATCGGTGGAAGAATTGAAAAAAGAGATCATTGATTTTATCCTTTTATTTGAAACCGAAAAAGGATTGATGACACAGCATCCAGTTTTTGGTGACCTGAATTTTGAAGAGTGAGTGCTGCTGCATTATAAGCATGTAATGCATCATGCAAAGCAGTTTGGGTTGCTGTGATTATGATTTAGTTGTGTTGGTTTTTAACCATTCAACTATTTGTTCAAATTTTATTTCGCCTGTGGCGATTTTAATTATAAAAACATACAATTCATCGTTTCCTGCAATGATCTTAAATCCTTCTATCCTCAGCAGGGTTTCCATCAACAAAAGGATGGTTCATGATAATACTTTCCGCAATTGCCGCAGCTGTTTCATAACATTCCGGGTACATTTCTTTATCATCAAATGTTTGATTTGGTCTTGTAATTGCAGATTCAAGCCCACCAATACCCCTTATTCCATTTGAGCCACCATGAAGCTTAATAACTTCATTATGTATTAAGTAAACTTCCTCTTTTGTAAGTTTGCTTTACAAACAACGATTGCTCATGAACAAACTCGGTAACTATATCACCGGCCACTGGATCAATGGTGATGGTGAAGGACAGGCTTTATACAATGCAGTAACAGGTGAACCCATTGCTTCCGCAACAACCAAAGGGCTGGATTTCAAACGCATTATTGAGTACGGAAGAAATACAGGTAATCCTGCATTGCGTAAAATGACCTTTCACCAACGAGGCAATATGCTGAAAGCACTGGCGCTGCATTTAAGAAACCACCTGGATCAATTTTATAAAGTCTCCTACCAAACCGGCGCAACCAAAGCTGATAGTTGGGTGGATATTGAAGGAGGAATTGGAAATTTATTTGCCAACGCATCGCTAAGAAGAAAGTTTCCAGATGATGTGATGTTCATTGATGGTGAAAGCCACAACTTCAGCAAGAACAATACCTTCATGGGCCTGCATATTCTCACGCCCAAAGATGGGGTAGCTATTCATATCAATGCCTTTAATTTTCCAGTTTGGGGCATGTTGGAAAAAATTGCCGTAAACCTTTTAGCAGGAATGCCCGCCATTGTAAAACCAGCAACAGTTACTTCTTATTTAACAGAAGCTGTGGTTAGAGAGATCATTGCATCGGGCATTTTACCGGAGGGTGCTCTGCAGTTAATCTGCGGCAGCGCCGGTGATATATTAGACCATGTGAACAGCCAGGATGTAATAACATTTACCGGCAGTGCTTCTACAGGACTGATGCTGAAAAGCAATCCGAATATTTTGAGAGAGAATACGCCATTCAATATGGAGGCTGATAGCCTCAACTGTATTGTAATGGGCAATGATGTAACACCCGGCATGCCGGAGTGGGATATTTTTATTAAAGAGATCAGGAAAGAAATGACACTGAAAGCCGGGCAACGCTGTACCGGCATCCGCAGAATATTTGTTCCTGAAAATAAATTAGAAGCCGTACAGGTTGCATTGGGCAAAGCATTGAGCCAAACCGTAATTGGCAACCCATTAAATGCAACGGTAAGAATGGGTAGCCTTGCCGGCATTGCTCAACGCAATGAAGTTAAAGAACAGGTACAGAAACTATTGGCCTCTTCACAAATTATTTACGGCAGTTTAGACAGTGTGGAAGTGGTGGATGCTGATGCACAGGTTGGGGCTTTTCTTTCACCTGTATTATTACTCAACCAAAAACCGCATACTTCATTTGAACCACACAACATCGAAGCATTTGGGCCGGTGAGTACATTAATGCCATACAATGGTATGGATGATGCAATTGAATTAAGTAGAATGGGAAAGGGTAGTTTGGTCAGTTCCATTGTAACGGCAGATTATAAAATAGCCCGGCAATATGTAATCGGCGCCGCTTCTCATCACGGAAGGATACTGGTATTAAATAATGAATGTGCCAAAGAAAATACCGGCCATGGTTCCCCGCTGCCATTATTGGTACATGGCGGCCCCGGCAGGGCAGGGGGGGGAGAAGAAATGGGCGGCCTCCGTGGTGTAAAACACTATTTACAACGCACGGCACTTCAAGGTTCGCCCACAACCTTAAGCGCCATCACCAATGTTTACCAGCCTAATGCCAAAGGAAAAGAGCCGGGCAAACATCCCTTTAAGAAATATTTTGAAGAGCTGCAGATCGGTGACCAGATCATCACTGAAAAAAGAATCATTACTGCTGAAGATATTGACCGCTTTGCCGATTTGAGCGGTGATCATTTTTATGCTCATATTAAAACAACAGATTTCACGGGTACCATGTTTGAACAACAGGTAGCACATGGGTACCTTATCATGAGCATTGCTGCCGGTTTGTTTGTTGACAGTTATGAAAAAAATCCGGTGTTGCTGAATTATGGTATTGACGAATTGCGTTTCACCAAACCGGTTTACCCGGGTGCCGAAGTGTACATCCGTTTTACCTGCAAAGAAAAATTACCCAATGATAAACGGGTGATTGAAAAGCCTGAAGATTTTAAAAGAGGTGACGACATTGACAAAGGAATTGTAAAATGGCTGGTGGAATTTTTTGATGAACACGATGAAATTACAGGAATAGCTACTATTTTAACAATGGTAGCAAGAAAGTAAATTTGCAAAGAGGTTAAATGAGAAGAGAGATAAAATGGTAATGTAAGTTGGAGCTTACAATTTTACCTATTAGCCGGAGTATTTTTAAAACAAATTAAAACACAATTATCTCTTTTAAATTTGAACCATGGATTTATTATTAATGTTAAAGTGGAATTGATGAAAGACGGTATACACAGGGTATATCATAATTTTGGAAGAGAAAGTTTGATTGAATAGCAGAAAAGAAGTTAGTCCTCCAATCTCTTTCCCCGTCTTTTCTCTTTTATCCTCTTTGCCAAAAAATTAAAATATGGAAGGTTACGTAAAATCAGAAACACACCAGGGCATCACCACCATCGAATTTTATCATCCGCAAAGCAACAGCTTACCAGGTAAAATTTTAGAAGAATTGGCTCATGAAATTCATTTTGCCGGAACACATGCAGAATCAAAAGTAATTGTACTGATGAGTGCCGGTGAAAAAGCGTTTTGTGCAGGCGCTTCTTTCGATGAACTGGTTGCTATTAAAAATGAAGCTGAGGGATTGAAATTCTTCAGCGGCTTTGCCCATGTCATCAATGCTATTCGAAAGTGCCCCAAGTTTGTCATCGGCAGAATACAGGGTAAATGTGTAGGTGGTGGTGTAGGACTTGCAGCCGCCGTGGATTATGCCATTGCCACAGATGGTGCAGATGTAAAACTGAGTGAACTGGCAGTTGGCATCGGGCCATTTGTGGTAGGCCCTGCTATAGAAAGAAAAATTGGGGCCGGGGCTTTCAGTGCATTGGCGATTGATGCAAGTGGTTGGCGCAACAGCGACTGGGCAAAACGCAAGGGCTTGTTTTCTGAACTGCATCAAAATACAGAAAGCCTGAATGAAGCCATTCACCGCTTGTCCAATACACTGGCACACAGCAGCCCGGAAGCCATGGCCGAAATGAAAAAAATATTCTGGAAAGGAACCGAGCATTGGGATGTGTTACTAAAAGAAAGAGCTGCTATCAGCGGCAGGCTGGTGCTGAGCAGTTTTACAAAGAATGCAATTGAAAAGTTTAAAGCTAAAAGTTAGGCTAAGAGGTTAAAAGAGAAAAGCAGATGAAGAAAAGAAGATGGGATCAGTTTTTTTGATGAAACTGATTTTATTCAGCTATGTAAAAAACTTGCAAAAAAAGATCCTCATTTAAAGTTGATCATTGATACACATGGGCACCCGCCTTTATGGAAACGCAGGGCCAATTTTGAAACTCTTATTCATATCATTTTAGAACAGCAGGTTTCACTGGCATCCGCCAACGCTGCATTGAAAAAACTCAAAGAAAAAATTGGTGCTGTTGCGCCGGCAAAAATCATTTCTCTTACTGATGCAGATTTAAAAGCCTGTTATTTCAGCCGGCAAAAAATTGTATATGCCAGGCAGTTGGCTGAAGCCATCATCAACAAACAACTCAACCTGAAACAACTCACAAATGCTCCTGATGACATCATAAGAACAACACTCAAAAAAATAAAAGGCATCGGCGACTGGACCGTGGATGTATACCTGATGATGGTACTGCAAAGAACAGATCTTTTTCCGATGGGGGATATTGCCCTGGTGAATAGCCTTAAAGAAGTAAAGCATTTACCCAAACATACAACTAAAGAAGCATTGCAAAAGATTGCAGAAGAATGGAAACCTTACCGGACGGTTGCAGCTTATTTGCTCTGGCATAGTTACCTCTGTAAACGAAACAGGAAACCCTGATCCTGCAAATCAACTCACCACTTTCACTACCCTGCCAATTACTTTTCCCCTGCTGTACAGTTGCAAGGTATAAGTTCCTTTCTGGCAACTGTCCAATGGTACGGTAAAATTCAGGCGGTGAGCTTCACCTTTATTATAATCAAATCGTATTTTCCGGGAATAAATTTTCTTTCCGCCATCTGCTTCAAAGCTTCCACTTTCCCAGGCATTCCGCAATATTTTTCCATCGGGCTGTATCAGCACCAGCATTACTTCGCCGGTACCCTGGTTTAAACTGTTCCTAACCACAAATGAGCCAACAAATTTTTCTGCCTCATCTGCATTGCTTACTTCAGTATCGCTTTCGCTGGCTGCAGCCAGCCGCAGCTCAGAAGCACTGAAGACTGCACTGCTGCTGTTCTCCACCACGGTTTTCACTGCAACAGCTTCTGTGGGCCTGGTATCAGCTAGTACAGTACTGTTATTGGTTTTTGAAAACTGCTCAAGCAATGCATGCAGGCGCCTGTTCTCATTTTCAATATCAATATTCCGGTTTTTTAACTGGTCTAACTTTATCTGCAGTTCTTTAATTTTAAATCTTGCCAGTTCCAGGTCGGCAACAGAGCTGTTATCCTTCAACAAAGTGCTGATCTCATTCCGCAGTTTATAAAAATCGGTAAGTTTATTATCAAGCAAGCTGCCCTGCATGGTATCCGCAGTTGTAAACGCAGAGTCGATCCTTGCATCCGGTTTAAAATCACTCACTGTAGCTGCATACATCAATTGCAGTGAATCTCTTGTTTTATTTAAAACAGGAGCAGCAATCTTCCCGGGCACGCTTGCTTTAATGGAAACTGTTTGTTTGCGTTGCGCTGTTTGTGTATATACATTATAGCCCAGTATGCACAACATTACAAACGAAATGATGAGGAATACAATCGACAACAAAAGCAATGGATAAAACTTGGTATCCTTCATAAAAAGTAAGTAATAATTTTTGCCGGCTTATTTTGCCATTACACTTTCATCAACGTAAGCTGACACCCAGCCCACCTGCCCGTTTTTAACCAGGTAAAATTGTTTCTTTTCATATACCCCTTCAAACTGGCGCATAATTTTTAGCAGCAAGCCAAGGCCGCTCAGTAATGCCCGTTGGTCAAACACTTTGTTCACCTGTTTTATTTCTGCCGAAACAGCTGCTTTATCTACCGTGTTATCGGTTATTTTTTTCACCAAAGCCTCTGCTGAAAAATCAGTATAGTTTCTTGTCAGCCTGTCACTCATTTTTTGAACTTCCTCATCAGTTACCGGCACTACCGCATTGTCAATCATCTCCGGTGCTATCAGTGTGGAAACGGACCAGGCAATACCTCCGCTAAAAGCAATGTTATCGCTCATATTGTAAGCACCACTCACATTTACAGCATATTCAATTTCCGTATTGGGAGCGCCGCTCAATACCCTGAACAACTGCCTGCTGAAATTCGATATGCTCACATCGCCTTCGGTTCTTTTTTCCACTGCATTTGCAACGCTCTTGGTGCCCCAGTTTAACTGGAACAGCCTTATCTCGTTGGTATTGCCTAAAGGAAAATATCCTCCTTTGGTGTTGCCGCTGCCTATATCCACTAAAAAAGTTGTGTAGCGTTTTGATTCCGGCACAATGCCCAGGTGCGATAACCTTGCTTCCTCTTTTACATCCACCAATTCTACTTTTCTTGATGGCTCACCAATTCTTACACGAAAAGAGTCTACCAGTTTTTGTATCCATCCCTGCTTGTTATCTTTTTCTGCCTGGCCCTTTACACCACTGCTTACCACCGTAAAAATGCGGTCGCTGGCAATCTGGTATTTTTTATTGGCAACATCAAACAGGCCGGTAAGCCCCTGCAGCGTAGCAGTAAATGTGGGGTCATTGAAAGAAATAAAATCGGTATTTACAGATGTGTCTTTTAATAAATTGAACGAACCAGCCCTCACCGCTTTATTATCAATTTCCACCAGGCTCATCTTCACCCCCTTGGAACCTACTTCTATCCCTGCAAATATGGTCGACTTTTTAAACTTCAGTTTCAAACTTGTTTGCGCCTGCGCCATTACCACTCCCGAAAAAAACAGTACCAGCAACAAACAAATATATTTCGAACAACTTCCTTGCATTATATTCAGCATTTGGTGCTAAAAATACATATTAAAAAATTGGGCTTTCGGAGATATGAACGTCTGTGTAAAACTTTTAGTAAAAATACGGCGAAGGATGGGGACTGTGAACTGTTGTTCATTGGTAAACTTCAGTTGCGGCTATTCATTACAACTCCGGCACAAAGCCTTCACACAAGCCTTCACCGGGGTTTTCATTCCTATCCGCCAGCCCGTCACCGGTTATTTATTTATCAGCAATCTGCGGTGGCGGTACAAAACGATCATTCAATGGAAAATTATTCCGGATAAAAACGATTGGTTAATTTGTAGTGAAATCAATTCATCGGTTTAAAAATACACCGTGGGCAACGCAACAACAGTTAGAAAAATAAACAGTATTCTCAACCTTTGCATTGCTGCAGTTTGGGTGGCCAACGGGCTTTTCTGTAAAGTGCTAAACCTTGTTCCCCGGCACCAACAAATTGTTGCAGGGATTTTAGGAAATGAACACTCACGGCTCTTTACTGTGTTGATCGGCCTTTCAGAAATTGCCATGGCATCCTGGATACTGAGCAGGATAAAAACACGTTTAAATGCCATCGCCCAGGTTGCAGTAGTAGCCATCATGAACAGCCTCGAATTTATCCTGGTTCCCCAGCTGCTGCTATGGGGTAAATTAAATTCCCTGTTTGCATTTTTGTTTATATTGGTTGTTTATTACAATGAATTTCGTTTAAATAAAAACTAACCCAATCAGCCTCTGATGCTTTCCTTTCTTAAAAATCATCCATTTGCAGTTGAAGCTTTTTTTGAAAGTTCGCTGATGCTCACTTTTGCCATACCAAAAGAACAACTGCAACCGCTGATTCCGGAATGTTTGCAACTGGATACATTTAATGACTACTGGGCATTTGTTGCTGTTGCCATGGTGCAAACAAAAGGTCTGCGGCCAAAAGGCTTTCCCCAATTTATGGGCAACAATTTTTTCCTGATCGGCTACCGTGTGTTTGTAAGATACAGCAGCAATGCCGGAAAAACTTACGGGGATTGTATATCCTTAAATCTGAAACAGACAAAGCAAAAATGAAAATCCTGGGCAATGTTTTTACCCATTACAATTATAGCTGCACAGATATCAACCGGTCAGAAAAAGGAAATACAAAAGAAATCAGCTCCATCCAATCGGATTTTTTGTGAAGATCAACAGTACAGCAACCGATGTTACTTTACCAGAAACCTCACCATTCGCAGATTGGAAAGAAGCCAGGAGACTTGCCGGGCCACTGCCATTTACTTTTACTTATAATAAACAAACAAAAGAAGTGCTGATCATTGAAGGTGTCCGTGAAAACTGGACACCCCAACCTGTAAGTGTTATTGATTACCATTTTTCATTTTTAGATTTGCTAAATCTTAAAAGTCCTGTTTTGGCAAATGCTTTTATTATCAATAACATTCCCTACCACTGGAAAAAAGGAAAAATAGAAATATGGAAATACTAAGAAAACCTTTCCAGGGAATATTCAATATCATTCGTTTTAACTGGCATTTTTATCTGATGGCGGTTGCGTTACTGCTGACCTTACTACTAACTACCCATTACAGTGATCATTCATTTCAATCCATCATTCACATCATTTGTATCCTGGTTGCTCTTCCAATGATTGTTTCTTTATTGGTTTCATACTACGTGTACGATCTTTCAGAACTTTATCATTTCAACTGGATAGCCAGGGAAGAAACTGAACAACTGCTGATAAATATCAATGCAGGTTTTGACGAAACAAGTGCGTTGCTGCAACAAAGATTCAAGAATGCCATATTGGTGGCGCTTGATTTTTACGATCCTGCAAAACATACAGAGGTATCCATTAAAAGAGCAAGAGCGGCTTACCCTGCTTTTCCGGGAACAAAGCAGGTGCCGGCAACCAACCTGCCGCTACCCGATGATTCGGCTGATAAAATATTTGTGATTTTTTCTGCTCATGAAATAAGAAACGAAAATGAAAGGGCTGATTTTTTCAGGGAACTCAAAAGAGTATTAAAACCAACAGGAAGAATTTTTATTACCGAGCATTTAAGAGATATCCCTAATTTTTTTGCCTACAATATTGGTTTCTTTCATTTTTATTCCAAAGCGTCCTGGATCAACCTATTTAATACTGCAGGCCTCAGTATAAAACAGGAATTAAAGCATACGGCCTTTATTTCAACATTCATACTTGAAAAATAATGGAACTACAGTTTAAAATAACCGGTATTTTATTGCTGGCGCTGGCATTGGTCCATTTAAGGTTTCCAAAAAGATTCAACTGGAGTACAGAATTAAAATCACTGAGCCTGATCAACCGGCAAATGATGACGATTCATACTTTTTTTATAGCATTGGCCCTATTTCTTATGGGTTTGCTTTGTCTCACTTCCGCAGGCGAATTGATACACACTAATCTTGGAAAAAGAATCTCATTAGGACTTGGAATATTCTGGGTTACCAGGTTACTCATCCAGTTTTTTGGTTACTCTTCAGAACTTTGGAAAGGCAAAAGGTTTGAAACAATCGTACACATTTTTTTTTCGATCCTTTGGCTCTATTTAAGCATCCTGTTTTTTACCGCATACTTATTTTTTTAAGCAAGACTTACTTATCCACATGAACCTGTCTTCGCCAATATTTTTTTATTAACCCACAACCGAAGCTTATCCATTAAGCTATTTTCAAGCTGCATACCATTTAATAAGTGCATTGCCTATCCTTTCGGGAAATATTTATATTTAAAGAGCCAAATATTTATAAGTAATGAAAGCAAGAAAGTTTCTTTACGCATTGTTGATGTTTTTTTTTTCTTCTCCTAATTTGCATGCCCAGCAATTATTATGGAGCAATGAAGGTAACAGCGCCTGCAATAGCTATACCGAATCCGCAAAGGGTGCTGTACCTGCAAAATTTTTGTTGTCGAAAATTAACCTGGCACAATTGAACAATATTCTGTGGAAAGCACCCATGGAAAGTAATGATGTAAAATTTAATAATGATGTTATTTTCTCCATCCTGTTACCAAATGAAACAGTCTTATCTGCATCTGTTGCAGAATCCCCCATTTGGGAGACTAAGTATGCAGCACAGTTCAGCAACATCAAAACATATATTTTATCAGATCCTTTTAGCAGGGCATCCCGTGGAAGAATAACCCTGACGGCAGAAGGCATCAGCGGCGTTTTATTTACTGACAATGGAGATGTTTACATAAACCCGGTAAACCTAAATAAACCGGGAATGCATATTTTATATTATACCAGGGATTCAAAAGAACCAGTGCCACAATGCGGCGTTAAAACCGGTGTTGTTGAAATTCCTATGGCAAGCAGGCCAGTGAATGTAACTGCTGCCGATTGTGGAAGAAGGACTTACCGGCTGGCAGTTGCTGCTACAGCAGAATATACTGCATGGGCCGGCAGCCAGGCAAATGCACTCACTTATATCACTATAAGCATTAACAATACAGTTGCTGTTTATGACAGGGACCTGAATATCAGGTTTACCATTGTTGCTCCCAACAGTATTCTTTTTACAAACGCAGCTACTGACCCTTATCCCGGCGGGGATGTATATTTGGATGATGCGGCAACCAATGCCAATCAAATTGCAATGGACAATATTATTGGAAGTGCAAATTATGATGTTGGCATTGTATTCAACAATGGCTGGAACAGGGGTTATGTACCACCACCATTTGCTTATGTTTGTAAAGCCAGTGGCAAAGGAAAAGGTGCAGCCGGTACTAATAATGGGTCGGGCTTAAACCCCACTCCGGGTCCACAGGGTCAATCTTTTGATTTTACGGTTATTCATGAACTGGGCCACCACTTTGGCGCCCCCCACAGTTATGCCTCCAACACCGGCACCTGTACCGGTTTTTCAACAGCTGCAGCGGCCTTTGAACCGGGGAGTGGAAGCACAGTGATGGGGTATGCAGGATATGCCAACTGCAATACCTACACTAATTACGGCGAAGCATACTTTCATGCAGGTACCATTGCACAAATACAATCCTACATTAACGGGCCCGGCAGTTGCGCTCAGCCTGTGAGTACAGGAAATACAGCCCCGTTGGTTTCTGTTGCAGCTACCTCTTATAATGTTCCTGTTTCTACCCCTTTTACATTAACCGGCTCAGCAACAGATGCAGACGGAGATAATTTGATATATACCTGGGAACAAATGGATGCCGGCTTTCTTACGGTTTCTCCACCGGCGGCAACCAATACTGCAGGGCCAAACTTTCGTTCGTATTCGCCAACAACAAACGGCAACAGCAGGACATTCCCACGCATGTATGATATAGCAGCAGGTGTTTCACCACCTTATGAAGTGTTACCCGGTGTTACAAGGACCATGCACTTCAGATTAACTGCACGGGATCAATCAATTCTTGGTGGCTGTACTGCCGCAGCAGATGTTGCCATAAACTTCAGTAGCACTGCCGGGCCATTCAGGGTAACATCACAGCCAAGTGCAGTTACCTGGGCGGTTAGCAGTTCACAAACTATTACCTGGAATGTTGCATCAACCAATACAGCACCGGTAAACTGTACTGCCGTAGATATATTATTTTCAACAGATGGTGGCATTACTTATCCTTATACACTGGTGAGCAATACCAGTAATGATGGAAGTGAAACCATCATCACCCCTAACCTTTCTACATCCACAGGAAGAATAAAAGTTCAGGCGGTAAACAATATTTTTTTTAATATTAATGCAGGCAGCATAACTATCTCATCTGCCTGTATAGCAGATGGCACAATATTTACTCCTGCAGATAGTATTGCTGCTGTTGCAGGCAGCACATCGCTTAATCTTTCATTGAGCCCCCAATACGGAACAGCATTTACTCCTTCTGGAATAATTACAACCACTAACCCGTCAACTTTTTTAACCATTTATAATACCAGTCTTTCTCTCTGTGCTACTTACGGGTTTAATGGTTCTTATAAATTTAATACGCACTCCTTTGTTGTAACCACTCCGGGTACTTATACATTTACACCGGCTACTTATGGCCTTGTGTATGATTTATACAGGGAATCATTTAACCCTTCGTTTCCGTGCCATAATTTTATTGCATCCAACTGTGTTACCGGTTTAACACCAACCACTATTAACCCGACTGTATCAGCTTATTTATTGCCGGGGAGGTATGTATTGGTAGCAGGAACTTTTAGCGCTACATTCCCGGTGTTACCGCACACTTACAATGTGGCTGTATCCGGTGGAACTATTTACAGCAATCCACCAAACCCCGGCGCTGCATTCAGTTATTTGTATATGGTTGTTGATAAAACCACCAACCTTATAAAATCAATTGCCGCTACTGCAAATCTTAGTAACAGTACCAGCTACCCCGGAGGATTCAGTTATACGGTATATGGATTATCCTATTCAAATGCCTCACCTTCTTTAAGCAGTTTTGTAGGTTCAGATTTTAATACACTGACGAATGCACTCCTTACCAATACTGCGTATTGTGGAAACATCAGTAAAAATTCCGCCAGCGTCACTGTATTAACCCTCTACACTTTTACTGGTAATGGCAACTGGAATGTTGCAGCAAACTGGGGCAACAATATTATACCTCCTTCTCCACTGCCGCAGTATTCAAAAATTGTTATTACCCCTGCAGGTACCGGTGAATGTATTTTAAATGTGCCGATGACGGTTTCACAGGGAGGGCTGCTGACTGTTGAGCCAGGAAAGAAGTTCAGGGTGTTGGGGAATTTGACGATTGAGCAATAATTTTTATTTACTTAAACGCATTTTTATACCGGATCAACGCTTCTACAAAATAATAATCTGCATACGTCAGCGGCACATCAACTTCAGTTTTATTGGGCAAGTGCCCTACACCATGTTGTAAAATAAAACCGCCATTGCTTCCTGGCGCTGTCTTATATTTTGAAGCAGATAAATTTGTTAATATGGTTGCTGCCGTATTAAAATATTGTGCGGATAATTTTTTGTTAACATAACCGCCCAGTTCGATCAATGCCGATGCCATGATCGCTGCGGCAGATGCATCCCTCAAGGCATCTGGAATTCCGGGTGCATTAAAATCCCAGTAAGCAATTTTATCTGCAGGTAAATTAGGATGCGATAAAATGAAAGCGGCAATCTTAGTAGCCTGGTCTAAATATCTTTTGTCTTTTGTTTCCCGGTAGGTTTCGGTAAAGCCATACAGACCCCAGGCCTGTCCTCTTGCCCAGGCTGATTCATCTGCAAAACCCTGCGCTGTTCTTTTTTGCTGAACCAGCCCTGTACTGTCATTGTAATTCAGTACATGGTAAGAACTGTTATCAGCACGAAAATGATTTTTCATCGTGGTATTGGCATGGGCTACCGCTATCTTATAAAAAGATGAATCTCCACTTGCCTTTGTTGCCCAGAATAATAATTCAAGGTTCATCATATTGTCGATGATCACGAGGAACTCATTCGGCTTAACATCCCATGATTTGATACAACCTGCCATTGGATTAAAACGGGTTGACAATGACCGGGCACTGTTTAGCAGTATTTCTTTGTAAACAAGAGATGGATGAATATCGTTGGCGAGGCCAAAACTACAATACATCATAAAGCCAAGGTCGTGGGTGCTGGTATTGAACTGTTCTTTTTTCAACAGATCTAAAACCCTCACAGCCTCATTGTACAAAACCGTATCTTTCAGTTGCTGGTACAGGTACAATAAGGTGCCGGGATAAAAACCACTGCACCACCAGTCAGAATTACTAAATTCATACTGGCCTGTGGTTGGGGAATAAGTCTTGGGAAATTGATCCGCCGGTAAGTTCTTCATCAGCACTTTGTACTGTGCAGCAGCATCCATCATATTCTGATCAATGATCTTTAATAAATTTTTATCCGGTTTATGCTGATGAGGATTTTGTGCAGAATTTTTTATAAAGGAAAAGCAGCAAACCAAAAAAATACAAATGGCTATTTTCATTATTACCGTGTTTTAAAAATCCGGGTGTTACCTGCGGTACTAACCGGGCGTCACTCTCCCGGGTGATATTGACGTTCTGCATGCTGCAGCAAATCTTCCTTATAAAATAATACATCTTTAAATTTACCTTTGGTGTACATTTCCAGTTGGTCGGTAAAATGACTGGAGTTTACATCGCCGCTTTCTCCCCCGGCCAGCAGTGATTTTGCTTTTATCTTTTTACCAAACTCCACCACACACACAAAACTATTGCCGCTTACACCATAGCGTTTGCCTGTGCCGGTAAAATATTTACTTACATATGCAGGTAATGCCCCAGGCTGCAGAAGCAAAGCCAATTGGATAACTTTTTTCTGCATCACTGTACTGCTGGGTAATATCGCCGCTGGTGCGTTGATAACGGTTGATGGTACCCCAGGTAACCTGCCAGTCGCCAAATTTCCTTTTTAAATTTTCCACCGCTTTTATTAATGGCTGCAGCAGTTCTGTAACCGTGGCACTAACTGCAAACTCTTTTGTTACCTGCACCTGGTCTTTCTCCCCTTCATTGATGTACACATTGCTTAAGGCATCGGGTAATCTTTCTGCCCACTCTATGGCCAGCGTTGCAGCAACAGAATTGGTGTCCATTCCATAGCCCCATTTTTTTAATACAGCAATGGGTTCGGCCAGTAACGTAAATAAGCTATCGCCGGGTTGTACATTTTTATCAAATGCATTGATCAACGCAGGCATCAGTATTTCAAAAGCCGCCAGTTGTTTATTGTAACCAACAGCAATCATGCCATCAATGGTAAGGTCATGCTGGCTTTCCAGTAACATTGCTGCATTGATGCCACGAAAGTTTTCTCCATCAGGCGCCATATAAGGATAATAGTTTTGCCGCTGTGGGCTGCTACTTCCCGAAACAGTGAAAGGCGTGGAGTTACAGTTTTGTATAAATCCTGTTGGCGGGTTGTATACATGTACAATCTCATCCAATGTATGCAGGCCTTTCCAGTCGGAATAAATGCTCGTGCCGTCAACTGGCTTGCCCCAGTTCAATGACTCATCTCTTTTAGGAACATAGTTGCCATGCCAGTAAGCGATGTTTCCTTTGTTATCAGCAAACACGGTATTATTACTGGTATTGCTCAGCAGCCCCATTGTTTTTTTATACTCTTCAAACCCCTTTGCCTTGGTACGTTGCCAGCTTTGTATCAATGAAGTCATGCTGCGGTTAAAACTCTTCACACTGATGTATTTGCCATTGCGCTTTGTCATGATGGGGCCATGATCTGTAAACCAGCCGGTGAGTTTTTTGTTTCAAAGCCATTTTCCTTTTTACAGGTGATAGAAATATTTTTCTCAGTAACTCTTTTTAACCGGTAATTGTATTTATAAAAAAGACCGCTGTCATTTTTGATGATCTTCTCTTCATACATATCGCTAACATCCACGTTACTGCTGGTATGCATCCAGCCACAGTATTCATTAAAGCCCTGGTAAATGAAAAACTGCCCCCAGGTAACAGCACCATATACATTCAGGCCTTCTTCACTTACCACGTGCACTTCCGGCCTGAAGTAAAAAGTGACATGCGGATTGATGTATAAAATTGCATTGCCCGATACGGTTTTGGATGGAGCCACCGCAAAACCGTTTGAGCCGCTGCTGAAGTCTTGCTCTCTTTTATGCATGGCCAGCGGCACATCTTTTCCTGTATAAAAACGCTGCAGTTCTACTTCATCAATATCGCCGGTACTGATCGCACCGATGCTTCCATCCGTCCATAGCAATGGATACCATGGTTCAAAGCGATGCAGCAATGCAGGTTTCACTTCGGGATGTTTGTAGAGGTAATAATTGATGCCGGCAGAATAAGCATTCATTAATTTTTTCAACCAATGAGGCGCTTTATTATAATCCTCCATTGCTTCGGCGGAGTCAATAATCATTCTTACATAAAGGTCATTGTATAAATCTTTCTCCCCATTTACTTCGCTCAGCCTGCCGAGCTTTTCAATGTAGTTCATCTCTACTCTTTTAAAATCATCTTCGCACTGGGCATACAATAAACCAAATACAGCATGCGCATCTGTCTTTCCATAAATATGAGGAATGCCCCAGTTGTCGCGGATGATGTTTACATTGCCGGCCTGTTGTTGCCATTGGGCAATTTCGTGTTGGGAAAACGGTTGTGCACAAAGGCACAGGGGGATAAGCAGAAAAATGCAGCCAATCGTTCTCATTTTTCAAAATTTGAATTTACAATAAGGGCGGGAATACATTTTATCAATCCATCACTTCATAAATCATTACCGCTTTATTCTTATTTTTCAATGTTACTTCACCTACTTGTTTGCAATTAAAGGATTCCTTTACTTTTTCATAGGCTGATTCACTGATGATGATTTGATTTTCTTTAGCAGCACTCTGTAAACGCTGTGCTGTATTTACGGTATCTCCAATCACGGTGTAATCTAACCGGCGTAAACTTTTGGAGCCTATATTACCTGAGATCATTTCTCCACTATTGATGCCAATGGAAACTTTTGGTACAAAGGAAAAACTTTCAGAGATCGCCGGTAGTTTTTCTATCTGCGCCCTTACGGCAAGGCTGGCATCAATGGCCCTGTCTAAGTGATATTCTCCACGAAATACGGCCATTACTGCATCGCCGATAAATTTATCTACGTACCCGTTTTGTGCAATGATCTCTTTTACCATCACATCAAAATAATTGTTCAGTAATCTCACGACGGTGTCTGCCGGCGCATTTTCGCTGATGGAAGTAAAGCTGCAGATATCAATGAACATCACGGTTCCTTCTACCGTTTCGTTATCCATCAATGACGATTCAAACTCACGGCCACCCATAAAATTGAGTACCGTTTCATCCACATACATTTTAAGAATGTTGTTTTCCTTGATGGCTTTCAGTGTTTCTTTTATCTGTAGTACATGTTTGAGTGTTTTCTCCATGGTAAGGGAGAGGTCATCAAAATTGATGGGTTTGGTAATAAAATCGAAAGCGCCCCTATTCATTGCAGTGCGGATATTGTCCATATCGCCATACGCAGAAACGATCACTGATTTTATCAGCGGGCTCGATTCGCCTAAACGGCTCAGTAATGTCAATCCATCCATTTCGGGCATATTGATATCACTCAGTACAATCTCTACATCGGGGTGTTGTTCAATTTTGGTCAATGCATCATTACCATTCACTGCAAAAATAAATTCGTATTGCTGTTCCCTTATCTTTTGCCTGAATTTTTGTTTAATGAGAACTTCCAGGTCTGCCTCATCATCTGCCACTAATATCTTTGCCATCAGTTGTTTGTTTTAAGTTTTTCTTTCAATGCTGTAAAATCAACAGGCTTGGTTAAAAAATCATCTGCACCCAGTTCTTTGGCGGTATTAAAATTTTCTGCATCGCCATAAGCTGTTATCATCATTACAATGGGAGGCGGCTTCATGTATTTTTGTTTGATATGCTTCAGTAACTCAAGGCCACTCATGCCCGGCATATTGATATCAGACAATATCAGCACTGCCTCATGTTCATGCCCGTTAAGATAAGTAATGGCCTCCTCTCCTGAAAAAGCAAATACAAATTCCATTTCGTTGTTCTTTATTTCCTTCCTGAAGCGCTGTTCAAAAAGCACCTGTACATCCCTTTCATCATCTACTACTAAAATTTTCATTGCAGTGTTGATATTTTATACTGGTAAGATAATAATAAATGTTGCGCCTTCTCCTTCTTTGTTTTCTACTTTCAATTCGCCGCCATGACCCTTGGTAACAATATCATAACTCATGCTTAAGCCGAGGCCTGTTCCTTGCCCTGTTGGCTTGGTGGTAAAAAAAGGCTGAAAGATTTTGTCCAGCACTTTTTGTGGAATACCGTTGCCGTTATCGCTCACTTTTATTTCTACTTTATTGCCGGCTTTCTTTGTGCTTACAGTAACCGTTGGTTCATAGGGCTTTTCTGATGGAGCTACTGCTGCTTTCTTTTTTTCCGTTACTGCATAAAAAGCATTGGTAATTAAATTAAGAATCACCCTGCCTATATCCTGCGGAATGATATTGATATTGCCGATGTTTTCATCATACTCCGTCTTCATCGTTGCGTTAAAAGATTTATCCTTGGCACGCAGGCCATGATAGGCCAGCCGTAAATATTCATCTGCCAGTGTATTGATATTTACCGGCTCCTTTACGCCCGTGCTGCTGCGGCTGTGCTGCAACATTCCTTTTACAATTCCATCAGCTCTTTTACCATGAAAAATAATCTTCTGTTCATTGTCATTGATATCATCCGCTATTTGTTTGGCCTCCTCAATATTTCCTTTTAACAACTCTTCCTTCATTTCTGCAATCAATTCACTATTCACTTCAGAAAAATTATTGACAAAGTTTAACGGGTTTTGAATTTCATGTGCAATGCCTGCGGTGAGTTCACCGAGGCTCGCCATTTTTTCTGACTGGATCAATTGTTTTTGGGTAGCCTGCAATTCAGTTAGTGTTTGTTCCAGCGCCTCTTTCTGCTTAGTTAATTCTGCGGTGCGTTCAACCACCAATCCTTCCAGTTCCACTTTCCGAATGGCGATAGCCCTGTTAAGGTCGTCTTCATGTTGTCTTTTAATACGCTCTTTCTCCGCTGCTTTAACCTGCCTGTTCTGTGTGAAAAAAACCACGCCCATCCACACATAAGCGAACATAAGGGCGTAATCAAAATAATCTTCCCACTGTTTAAAAAAGAGCCTGTTGGAAGCATTGGTAAGATCTGCAAAAATGGAAATGATCACATAAGGAATAAATGCCACAATGGTCAGTCGCAATGGTTTCAACTCTTTTTGCTGCAGGGAAAAAACCACCAGGGCTACCGAGAACAAATGCCAGATCCATTGAGTGATATTGCCTGTTTTGAAAATTGCTTCGAGTGTAAAAAGAGCAATTGAAAAAACCGGCCGCGTACAGGTAAATACGCTCCAGCTGCCGGAACCCATGGACTTTGCTGTACTTGCGCAGTTTGGTGGCAAGCACAATGGTAACAATAAAAGATCCTATTGAAAGTGACATACCGGTATCAGCTTTTTAATGCTACAAGATAATTATAAACACTGAACCCTCGCCTTCTTTCGTTTCTACTTTCAGCTCGCCGCCATGTGCTTTTACAATGTCATAACTCAAACTCAATCCTAAACCAGTTCCCTGTCCTGTTGGTTTTGTTGTAAAGAAGGGCTGAAATATCTTATCCAGTACTTTTTGTGGGATGCCATTACCATTATCCTTTACAGAAATGAAAACCTTATCCCCCAGTTTTTTTGTACTAACAGTTACTGTGGGTATATATCCTTCTTGTGCGGCTGAGCCTGGCGAAGCCTTCTTCTTTTCATCCACCACGTAAAAAGCATTGGTAATTAAATTCAGTATAACCCTGCCCATATCCTGCGGAATGATATTGATGTTGCCAATCGTTTCATCATAATCTGTTTTTAACGTTGCGTTGAATGATTTATCTTTTGCCCTCAACCCATGATAAGCCAGGCGCAAATATTCATCGGTTAATGTGTTGATATTAACCGGTTCCTTTTGCCCGCTGCTGCTTCTTGAGTGTTGTAACATGCCCTTTACAATACCATCGGCTCTTTTACCATGATGAATGATTTTTTCTTCATTATCGGTAACATCTTTTGCAATGGCTTTTACTTCATCATAGTCTTCTTTTTCAATGGCTTCATTCATCTCGGCCAGCAATTCTTTGTTTAACTCGCTAAAGTTGTTGACAAAGTTCAATGGGTTTTGAATTTCGTGTGCAATACCAGCGGTGAGTTCACCAAGGCTGGCCATTTTTTCAGACTGGATCAATTGGGATTGGGTAGACCTCAGCTCCTCAATGGATTGTTTCAACTGTTCGGTACGGTATGACACTTTTTCTTCCAGTACCCGGTTTTCTTTTTTTAATTTAATAGAGCGGTAGTATGCGAAGGACCAGGCAAATGCCCCCAATGCAGCAGCATACAGCAGGTAAGCCCACCATGTTTGCCACCAGGGTGGGCGGATGGTAAAAGAAAGTGCTGCCGGGCTGCTCCAGGTACCATTAAAACCCCTGGTGCATACCCGGAATGTATAACTGCCGGGGGCAAGGTTAAAATAACTTTTTGAGCCTGGCCTGTCAGTTACCCCGCTCCAGTTTTTTTCTGCGCCTTCCAGTATATAGGAATAAACTATTTTGTCTCTTCCCTTAATATCATTATTGGCAAACGAAAAACTGAGGGAGTTTTGATTGTATGGAAGTGATAGTCCGGCAGGAAGTTTAAAAAGCGCCGTTGTGCTGTCCCACCTGATATCATTATTCAATGTGTATCCCGAATCTTTGGGTAGCGAATGAGACAAATAATAGCTGGATTTGTTTTGATTCCATATAGTGTCCCCGGTTTTTATCTGCCCGCCCAGTTCTTTATATGAAAAAAAGGAAGGTGTTACATCCATGATGCTGATGCCAGAAATACTTACAACAGGTACAGCGCTGTCTTTAACCACCGGTTGTGTTACAACGGTAAGTACCGGTGTAATGCCCCACCACAACTGCCCGTTTTTAGTGGCTTCTCCTGCATTCTGGTTGTAATCATTAAAAGGAAAGCCTTGCTTTTTACCATAGTTTACAAAATGCCATTTGCTTTTTTTACCTGCTGTGCTATCTGTTTTCGTTATGAAGATCATTCCATCAGCCGAACCGGCATACATGCCTTCTTTGCCTTCCAGCAGGTCATAAATTGCATCGGGAACCAGCCCTTCTTTTGCAGTAAGGTTTGTAAGTGTATTCTTTCTAACATCTACGATCGAAATGCCTTTTTGGGTAGCCACCCACACTTCATTATTTTTACCTGCTACAATTTTCATTACGGCATTATTGCATAGCCCTTCGTTTTTCCTTAAATATTTTGCGGTATTGTTTACGGGGTTGATGATGGCTACACCGCTGTCTGTACCAGCCCAGATATTGCCGGATGGATCTGTTGTTACAGCCCAGATCAAATCAGATGGAAGCCCGGACGAACGGTTATACTGCTTTACTGTATGATTATGCAAATCCAATTGTATCAAACCATTTATTCCCCCCATCCATAAACGGTTTTGTTGATCTTTTGTACAGTTCAAAAGGTTTAAGCTGTTCAGATAGCCTGATGAATAATTGGTTATTGTATTTAACCGGCGGTCTATTAACCGGAAACCTGTTTGCGTAATAGCAATGATCGTATCATCATTGTATTCCATCATTCTTGAAACCCTGCTTCCGCCAGCACCCAGTTCTTTACTTAATAACCGGGTTTCATTTTTAAATGGATTATAAATGTTGATGCCTTTGTAAGTACCCACCCACACATTTCCATCCCTGGCCTCCATTACTCCCCACACATTGTTGTCCGGCAATCCACTTTTACTGTCTAAGTGCTCCGGCAAAGGGCCTTCGGGATCAATTATTAAAGCGCCTTTATCCAGGCTGCCAATCCATATATTGCCATGGGCATCCGTTAATGAAGTACCCTTTAGCTGTTGTGCCATCAGAAATTAGCATGCATAATTTTAAATGCAGTACGCTCTTTATTAAAAACATAGATCGTATCCTTCTCTATTGCCCAAACCTTCCCCTTCCTGTCTTCTGCAAGTTCGGCTCCAAAAACTGTAAACCCGTTAGAAGCATTGAGGGTGCTGATGGTTTTATTTTTAAGCGAAATGATATTTATTTCTCTTGCAAAAGAACCAATCCACATATCTCCCTTACTGTCTTCAAATAACTTAAATGTTGTTTTGATATCCAGCCCTTCTTTCTGTGACAATCTTTTTATTTTTTTCCGGTCGGAACTGATGATGCTTATACTTTGGTTGTTGCCCATCCAGATATGATGGTTTTTATCTTCTTTTACCTGGAAACAATAATAGGGATTGTATATCTTTTTTATGGTTTGCTTTTCGGCATTGATTATATAGATCGCATTCTGATTATTTTCAAAACCTGTCACCCACATATTGCCGTCATAACTATGGGTAATATCTAAGGCAACCATTTGAGAATTATCATGAAGCAGTAACCCTTTGTTGATATCAATGATATGAATACCATCGCCGGCTGTTGTCATCCATATCCTTCCGTCACCGGCTGTTGTCATACTTGTAATTGGATAATCGCTTCCCTGTGGTGCTTTATTTGTAATGGAATATACATGCAGCAGCTCGCCTGTATACCTGCACAAACCTTTGTTGGTGGCCAGCCAAACCATGCCCTGTTCATCCAGCAGGGAAGCAGTAATGGCAGTACCGGGTAAGCCTTCCTCTTCGCTAAACTGTAAAATACCTGACGTGGTGTTGGACATTAGCTTGGGTATTCCAGCCTTTGTAATTACGGGTTTGGGCAA
Source organism: Chitinophagaceae bacterium (assembly GCA_016722465.1). GTDB lineage: Bacteria > Bacteroidota > Bacteroidia > Chitinophagales > Chitinophagaceae > Ferruginibacter. Next base: position 1,548,002 of record JADKJC010000001.1, read on the forward strand.
TATTGATTGCTGCAGTTTGAACGGCCTTGAAGGAATGGTATCAAAGTTTACGGCGCTGTCGGGGATATGATCCCAGTCTAGTTTTCGTGATTGTATGGGGTTTTTAAACGGCTTGAAATCATTGACAGCAAAAGGAATTACCGGCAGTTTGCCCAAATCCAGCGAAACTGTTTGGGAAGGTTTAATGCTATCGGGGCTGATCTCTTTCCACTGCAGTGGTTTCGGTTGGCTCAACACAAGTGCTTTGCTAATGGGCTGTACATCGCCGGCTGCATCACCAGGAAATGGCGTATATTTTTTGTGTTGCAGGAAATAAATGATAGCAGGGCAATGGCTGCAGTGATGCAGTTTCGGTTGAAGGCAATTGATTTCTCCATGAATAAATGTAATAGTTTTAACTTAAAAGGGGAGCAGGATTATAAACTCAGTTCCTTTGTTTTCTTCTGTGTGCACTTTTATTTCACCGCCATGTGCTTTTACAATACATAGCTGGCCCGTTAGTTTGGTATTAAAGAAGAATTGAAATTATTTCCGTATCCACCGATGAGAGTATAGCATATTTTATAATACTATTTCACTACTCCCAAATACCTATCATACCACTGCAGTGTTTCTTTCACAAATTCCGTTCTTGGCACCAGGTGCCCTGCATCGAAAATGATAATCTTCTTATCCTCTTTTGGGGTGCCTAAAAAAATTAAACATGGGCATCTGTGATGTTTCCACCGGGAAAAACATATCATGCTTTCCATTCAGCATCAGCACGGGTTGTATAACCCTTGGCAAATAATTCAGCTGGTCTGCTTCGGGCAATGCTTTATTCATTTCCATACCGCCTACATTCAACACAATTACTTTCAGCCTTTTTTCTATTGCCGGCATTATGCCCCCCATAAATCCACCCCAGCTCCAGCCGAGGTAACCAATCTTATCAGCCTGTATATCTTTTCTTGTTTCTAAATAATCAATGCTTCTGCCAATATCCTTTCGCCACATGATCACATGGTCTTTATAAAATACCGTTGGTTCCTGCAAGTCGCTTTTTAGTTCGTCATGCCGTTCAAATGTGCCTTTATAGATGGGGCGTATCAATGCACGGCCACTTTTTAATATAAAATCAACCCTTGTATTGATGGATAAAGGATCGTACACTTTTGAATAAATATCGCCGGAGCCGGGAAAAAATACGACTGTTTGGTAGGGTGGCTTAAATCCCTTCGGAAGATAGAGCCATGCCTGCATTTTTTCATTATTGTAGCCAGCATCAAAGGTTATTTTTTCAACGGTCCATGATTCGTTCTCCACCCTTGTTTCAATCTTTTCATTCAACGCTGTTTTATCATATAAAAACTGCTGCCGGAAAATATCGAAGGTTTTATCATCCACCGGTTTTTCCTTTTTATAATCACGGAAAGCCATTTGCACCGGTTTCATCAATTGTGCCATCGCTGTATCTCCGGGCAATTCTTTTTATACAACGGAAGCCATTACTGATACTTCTGTCCATAGCCGGCTGCAGGTAGCTGTCGTTGAACGCATAACTGGGATCGTTCCACCCTCCACCTAAAATATAATGGGCCTGTTTGCTTTCATCGCTATTGCTGCACCATTCCCTCGCATTGCCTGCTATATCATAAACACCAAATGAACTGTAGCCAGCATTGCTACCCACGGCTGTTGTGCCTTTGCCGTTAAAATTGCTGAGCGCAACAATAAATTGTGTTCGGGATGTTTCTGCCACTACACTCCAGTGAAAAATCCTGTTTTGTCGGTAAATAAAGCCAGTGCTGCATCCAATGCAATTTCTTTCCCATTTTGGTAGATGACATTGTTCCAGAATTTTTTATTGCTGTAACCGCCGGCATCCATGAAGGCTTTGTAGGCTTTGTTACTCACTTCATATTTATCTATTAAAAAAGAAGGCACATCCCTGTTGCCATTGCTTTCGAGCCCAACGATATACATGAGCGTTTTTTTGGCCGGGATGCGTACCATGTTAGCGGGAAGGCTGCCTTCCTTGTCTAAAATCAGGCTGGAAGAATCTTTCCAAAGTTTCAGGAAGCTGCCGTGCCTGCATATTCAATTGTTTGGTAACCCTTCTTTCTTATCTCCATCCGGAGATAAGGGCGAAACCTTACATCTTTTAAAGGTGTGGTACCCGCAAGCCGCCATTCGCTGCCGGGTTTGTCATAATCTTTCCACCATAGTTCTGCACCTGCCGGTGTTGTTATCATGGAAAGTTTGGCGGATAATGCCGGCCATAATTTAATCAGCACTGAATCTTTTGGTAAATATTTTTCTGCTTCCAGTGCCATGTCGAATGCTTCTGTGGGTGGTTGGAAATTATCGTTTACCAGTTTTTGTATGGCAGGCAGCAAATCATTTTTGGCATGTTGTTTTTTCATCCATGGGCTAATGAGCAAAAACCACGAAAGCGTTAGCGCAATTATTGCTGCTGCAATTTTTGCTAAGGTTATCACTTTGCTCTTTTGCGATTTTCTTTCTTTATACTTTTCGCCCTTGCCTTCTAATTTAATATTGTGCGGCACTACCAATCCTGCATTGCTGATGGCAAAAATCTCTACAGGCTCCTTTACATTTTTTAATAAATATTTTCCGAGGGAACTTGTTTGCAGGTCGTTCTGGTTCTTGATGTCGTCATACACTTTTGCTGAAATAAAAATACTGCCCGGCACGGCCATTGATTCAAGCCTTGAGGCAATGTTTACCCCATCGCCAAAAACACGGTATCTGCCTGGTGTATCCCGATACGCATCGGTACTTTGGGGTGTTGCTGCATTTCAATCTGCAATGCCAATGCTGCCCTCACATGCTGCAGCGCTGTCAAAACTGCAAAGAGCACCGTCGCCGCTGAATTTTATTAGCTTCCCATTGTGAAGGCTTATTTCAATATCCAGCTTTTGTTTCATTTTGTCACGAAGCTGCATAGCAAGTTTTTCATCCTCCTGCATTAAAGCTGTGTAGCCAACGATGTCGGCAAACATAATGGCAGCGAGTTGGCGTATTTGAGACATATCGGCTGTTAGGTTTGGTAATTGGAATTGCTTAATTGGTAAGATATAAAGAAACCCTCACTATAGCATTAAAAACAGCATCGACTTGATTTGGCCTTTGGGTACGGGCCTGTTTACACGAAAAATACAGGCAGGTCTGAGTTGTTTATAAGGAGCAGAAAAATTAGTTGTAATATAGGTAATTACCCAATGGTTTTTTCAGCAGCACCAAGATCGAGTTCGTTTTCCCATTTGGCTACTACAATTGTTGCCACCGCATTTCCAATGATATTGGTCAATGCTCTTCCTTCACTCATAAAACGGTCGATCCCTAAAATCAAAGCAATGGCAGCAACGGGAATATGACCCACAGTAGGCAATGTTGCAGCAAGTGTAATAAATCCGCTTCCGGTAACTCCAGCGGCTCCTTTGGATGTAATCAACAATACAAGCAGCAATGAAACCTGGTGGGAAATATCCAATGGGGTATTGGTAGCCTGGGCCAGGAAAACAGCGGCCATGGTTAAATAGATGGAAGTACCATCAAGGTTAAATGAATACCCTGCAGGGATTACGAGGCCGGTCACAGACTCAGAACAGCCTGCATTCTCTAATTTTTTAATAAGGGTGGGGAGGGCAGATTCTGAAGAGGAAGTGCCAAGCACAATTAATAATTCTTCTTTAATATACCTGATCAGGCGGAAGATATTAAAACCGGCCAATTTCAATATTCCTCCCAATATAATTATTACAAATAGTATACAGGTAACATAAAATGCGATCATGAGCTGACTAAGAGGCAAGCGATTCCAGTCCGTACTTGCCGATCGTAAATGCCATCGCACCAAAAGCACCAACCGGCGCCAGCTTCATGATGAAACCGATCATAGTAAAAAGAGCATCTTCCAGAGATTGAATGCCTTTTAAAAGTGGGGTAGCTTTTTCCTTTATTTTAGATAGTGTGAACCCGAGTAAAACAGAAAACAAGAGCACCTGCAGTAAATTGTTGTTGGCAATGGCGCTTATGATATTTTCAGGGATAATGTTTAAGATATACTCCTGGGCAGACAGGCTCTTTCCCTGCGTGATATAAGTTTCTGCAACTTTTATATCCAGCGTGGCCTTGTCTACATTCATGCCGGCACCGGGCTTTAATATGTTTACCACAAAAAGCCCGATTATCAATGCAAGCGTGGTAACCACTTCAAAATACAGCAAAGCCTTAATACCAACGCGGCCTACTTTTTTCGTATCCTGCATGGTGGCAATGCCCGTTACAATGGTGCAGAAAATAATGGGGCGATCATCATTTTTATCAACTTGATAAAACCATCGCCCAGGGTTTCAAATGGGTGGCAAGCTGTGGATAGAAATGCCCCAGCAATACCCCGCTGCAATAGCAAGCAATACCTGTATATAAAGGTTCCTGAAAATTCTACCCATGACAGTTGATTACTGTCACAATATAAATAATAATAACCCCTTTATCAATCTTCTTTAGAACTCTTTTCTCCTACAAACCACTGTTCCTTATTTTTAAAGAGTACATTAAAAGTTGTAAGCGAACCATAGCAACGGGTTATGTATTGCTGAATATTCACCTTTTCTTCGTCACTCAAATTCTTACTGCTGTTTATATTTTGTTCCAGTACCCTGAGCCTGTCCCTCAGCATTACAATTTTGTGAAAGAAATCTTCAACCGGTATTTCCTTTGGTTTTGAGTTTTATCATGGCTGCAGTAACATAGAGCCACCTTTCCAGCGGTCGCCCAAGCAACCACCCCACTAACGCCGTTCCACATACGCAGTATTTTCAGCAACGACTTTTCTGTTTCGGAAACTGTTTCTATCTCTGCGGTTACATTTTCTGCAATGATCTCATCCAGGTTAGCATCAGTTTTATCCACTTCTTTAATACCATGATTAATAAAGAGATAAGGTAAGTTGTGTAACGAATACCTACAATTACACCTGGCCCGTATTGGGTATGTTGAAGGCGGGTGCCAACACCTAAATTTAATTGATCCATTGTTTTCCATTTTTCCAAAAATATAGTTTTAAATAGAATTTTATTGCATTATACAGCTGTAATGGCTACCCCGGTAACCAAACAAGATAATTGGGATCGATATAGATTTTTAATAAGATAGCTAAAATCTATGTGTGTTTCTAAAATCTATCAAAGCAATGTGTTTATAATTGTATGTTTGTACTCCCTCTAAAAAGTTGTTTTCTGCATATCCATTTGAATACCCACAAATCACTACCACTAAATTCCTCTGAAAAGTCTTCTGTCTGATAGGCATTTTGAAAAACTGCAATTTCTTAACACCAAAAATAGTACAAATGACACGTAATTGGTATGCAGTTTACACAAGACCCTATAAAGAAAAGAAGGTAGCCTCTATTCTTTCAAGGAAAGGAATAGAAAACTATTGTCCTGTCATTTTTCTGAGCATAATGGATCACCAACAAAAAAACAAAGCTTGCGCCCTCTTTTTAGTTCGTTTGTATTTGTGCAAATAACAGAATCAGAGATTGGTGCACTTATATCTTTACCTTGGGTAATCAATGTGTTATTCTGGAGATCAAAGCCTGCAGTTATTAACAACAGGGAAATTGATATTGTAAAAAAGTTAACCAATAGCTATTCAAACATCAGGCTTGAAAAAACTACTGTAGATATAAACGCATCCGTAACTATTTTGGATGAACCCATTATTGCATACAATGAAAAATACGGTTTCAGTAAAGTATAAAGTGTAAAGGTAAATCTGCCTTCCCAGGATTTACGATGATTGCTGAAAGAATGAAACAAGAAGAAAAAAACGATTACCAGCAGACTGGTATCTTTTCTTCTTTTCCGAAGAGAATAAATGCATTTTTCTTTAATTAATTTTTTCTAATTAAGTATACCGATTGCCCGTTTTAAAATTCATAGGAGTAAGCACCAATTACTTGGTTTTCTTCAGATCCTTTTATTTTCCTTTAAAGAGCTTTAAAATTGGATGCTCTACAAAGCGCATCCAATTTTGGTTTCTTTTTTTGCTATTTTAATAACTACAAAAACTAGCTTTCAAATTAGTTTTTATGGCGGTTTGTTAGAAAAAGCTTAGCTTTAATTAGTGTTATTTCAACAGCCTTTTACCGTACATACATCCTTTGAATCTCCAATCGAACTACACTGCTTTGTGATTTTTACCTGTAGCACAATAAGAAGGTAAACCAATTGTAGATAATCCTTTTCCATGAATCCCTGCATTGCTTAGTATTTGCGAACCAGCTATTTATTAATCAAGCAACTAATCAAAATGATACCTTTATGGAAAATTTTTACCTACTTACACAAAAAATTCAATCAACCACTTACTATTTTATAAAAAATTTGTGGTTTTTCCAGAATTAAAAATGTTCCCCCCAATACTTGAGGGGTTTGGCATGCATACGGATTTTAACAAAGCGTGCGCCATTGCAGGAATTGAAGACAATGAAATTAAAAGTCGGCTATTAAATGAAATTGAGGAGGGGGGGTAGGGCAGGCAAAAATTATTGATCTAAATGAAATAACCTTTAGCAAAAGAAAGTGATTGGTCAATAATTATCGCTATTCCCGTCTTTTAAAACCTTCTCTTAGTACTCTTAAAAAGGGTAGTGAGTTTTGTAAACAGGCTGAAAACTTGAGCCTGTTTACAAAGAATACTACCCTTTAAGTAAAATATTGATCACTTAAAAATACAGCATCTATAATAAGATGTGTATTTAAGAGGCGATAAAATTTTTTAACCTGTTAAACTCCCTTGTTGAGCTTGATACAAATAAGCTACTCCAAAATGAAGTAACAGATTTTAACAAATTCGATAAGGAATTACCGTTAGCAGAATTGTTTGACATATAATATTGAATTTTACGTAAAGTTAACTTATTGGAAGAAGGCCCGCTATAGTGGATTTGCTGATTTTTTCTAACCGTAAATTCCGCATTTTTCTTCGTGTATCCGGGAAGTGATACTATTATTCTAAAGATTTGTAGTATTCAGACTTCTCACTTTTGTTGTAAGCAAAACGTCCTCCACTTAATACGCCAAAATCCAAAACTTATTTTATATCTCTTAAAGTTTTTTATTATTCCCGGCTTTATATACATTTACTGTATGTAAATAAGTTTACACAATAATAAATCCAATTTAATAAAGAACCATATATGAGCTGCTATATAATTGACAGATTAATGTCCTCTCTTTACTAACCTCACCCCTTTTTTGAATTTCATGCATCATTTCAACTTAAACATTTGCAATCGATACAAAAACAACAGTCCATTAAAGGTTTGGGTTTTAGTTCCTTCGTTCAAACCAACGATGAAAATCTTGATTATTACTACGATTTCTCCCAAAGTATTGCAGAATATACAAAGACATTTGATATTTTGGGATTACAATGAATGGCAGCCAGTGACAATGAATGATTATAAAGAGATCATTGGTGGTATTGCGGCAGAAAGAGATTAAAATAGCTGTATGCCGGTTGTATTGAATATTTGTGATGGGGATGAGATAAATGGAACGCCCGGGTATTTCTGTTGTAAACCTTTTAGAAGAAAGAGGCTGATCTATACTGGAGCAGATGCTTTTTTCTACCAAATCACTACTTCTAAAGTTGCTATGAAGAAGGCGTTTGAAGAAGCAAAAGTATCAACTTCGAGTTGGGAACCAATTTATAATGAAACACAAAATACAGATGGCATTTTTGAAAGATTAGGAACTCCCATAATTATAAAACCATCTGTTTCCGGTGGTAGTATGGGTATAGGAACAAAAAATATCGTTTATAATGAGGCGGAGCTAAAAAAAATAATAGAAAAAATGTTTGCGGGGTACCGGGGTTGGAACCTTGTAACTGATGGCCTGATAGCTGAATCATTTATAAACGGTCCGGAATATACCTGCTTTATTGTTGGTTCATATAATAAGGCTGAAAAGGCTATTATATATGAGCCTGTGGAAAGGGTTTTTCATTCTTCCCTGCCGGATGATGAAAAAATTTTGAGTTTTGACAGACTTTGGGAAATTTATGAAGAAGAAACTGCAATGCCAGATGATGGGATTTTTTATGAATACGCCTCTGTAATTGGTGATTCTAACAGTAAAGTTAAAAAGTTAAGCTGGGATGCTTACTTATCAGTTAAAGGAACGGGTTATACAAGGATTGACCTGAGAATGGATAAGCAAACTGGAGAACTATATGTACTTGAGGCAAATGCCCAATGTGGTATTAGTGAAGACGAGAACTATACTTCTATCGGTGCCATTTTAAAGGTTTCCGGAAAATCTTTTACTGAATTAGTAAAAGAAATAATTATTGATGCCATTGAAAGAAATAAATATTCTGATACTAAAGAAATAAAACAAAGCGAAGGCTTAGTAAATGAATCCAATGCCTGATAAATCAGCAATAAATACCGGTATCTGCAAATATGAACCTCCCAATTGGAGTAAAATAAAGATATGTGTATTACAGCCAGATTATGTAACCTCTGCTGTTGATTACCAGTATTACGATCCACCCAGAAGTCTTTCACACCTGATACCAACAGCACAATTTGATTATGTTTTTCTAAATAAACTTACTACTTACCAACAACTAAAAGAACTAAAGAAAAAGAACTATGACATTTTTGTAAACCTTTGTGAAGGTTATCTTGAATGGGAAGTTCCATCCATTGATGTCATTTATTTTCTTGAATTACTGGATATTCCTTTTACAGGTCCTAACTCTTTACTATATGACCCTCCTAAAGAGTTAATGAAATATGTTTCTTATACTGAAAATATACTAACGCCGGAATATGCATTAATTGAAAATAAGGAGGATATTGAAAATTTATGTAGTAGTCTGCATTATCCTTTATTTGTAAAACCTCATAAGGCCGGCGACAGTCTTGGCATTGATAATAACAGCCTTGTATATAGCTTTTCAGAATTATCAGAAAAGGTAAATTTGATTATTGATGAATACGGACCGTTATTGATAGAGGAGTATATCGATGGCAGGGAGTTTACAATTATGCTTGCTGCCAATGCAGGCGAAGAAAAACTACAATTTCATTTTGCCCGGTGGAATATATTTTTCCAGAAGGATTTAAGTATAAAACATACTCTTTAAAAACTTCTGAACTTCATCCAAAAGCTAATATTCCCGTTACTGACAAAACGATTTGTAAACAACTAAAAACCGCTGCCGAACAAATCTTCACTGCTTTTAATGGCGTTGGTTATGCCCGCCTTGATTTCAGAATGGATAATAAAGGCCGATTATTTTTTTTAGAAATTAATTTTACCTGTTCTGTTTTTTATAAAGATGGATATGAGGCAGTGCTGATCATATTTTAAGACATGATGGTTTGGTCAGGAAAATTTCCTAAAACATATTATTACAGAAGGTATTTCAAGATATCGTCAAAAACAAAAAAAATATTATGTAAAGGGCAGCCCGATAGCGGGTTATGGGATTTACGCCAGTAGAGATATAAGTGCTAATGAGTTCGTCTTCAAAGGAGAAGAGATGCCACAACGGATAGTTACCCGAAGGCATATTGAGCAAAAACTGGAATGTTAAACAGCAGGAAATTTTAGAAAATACGCCTATCCGGTAAGTAAAGAAGTATTTTTGTTGTGGGATAATAATCCGCAGCAATGGGCTCCACAAAACCATAGTTGTTCACCCAATACAGTTTATTCCGGCTTAAATGTAATAGCCGTAAGGAAATCCTAAAAGGTGAAGAATTAACCCTTGATTACGCCGCCTTTTTGGATGAAAATATGGAGCCTTTTAATTGCCAATGCGGTGCTCCCAATTGCCGTGGTCTTATTACCGGTATCATCGGTAATTCAATAACAGAAAGAGAAAGACAAGCCACTTCTTAAACTAACCCATCATCATTCCGTCTCACTAATCCACTATTGAAATTGGTATTTACTGGTTTGTGCCGGAGGTATATTTTATTTATTATAAGGAAGACTATGGCAAAATTTTATGTATTAAGGAAGCTGATGTTAAAGCATAAATATCAGTTGATCATTACTTATACCTTATTCAGTATAGAAACCCTCGGTAGTTTGTTGCGCTATTATTTTTTTGGCGAAGCAGTAAATGGCCTAATAAAAGGCAGCTACAGTGGCTTAATTGTTCTGGCAATTGCTCATCTTTCCTATTTACTCGTTGGTACCATCAGGCATATATATGATACAAGGACCTATACTGCTATTTACACTTCACTGGTAACAAACCTGTTAAACAGAAGATTCAGCAGGCTTGATGTTTCGAAGCTTAGTGCTCATTCTACTCTTTCACGTGAGTTTGTTGATTTTCTTGAGCATGACCTGGTGTATGTTATTGAAGCGGTTTATAACCTTGTTGGTTCATTGATCATACTTATGTTTTATGATAAAGTGATTGTATTAAGCTGTCTTTCCGTTTTAATTCCAGTAATGGTGGTTAGTTATATATATGGCAAGAAAATGAACAGGCTGAACCAACAAAAAAACGATGAGCTTGAAAAACAGGTAGACATTATTTCTTCTGGCAATAAATCCCCAAATCTATCAACATTACAATAACCTCAGGAAATGGCAAATGAAAATATCCAACAAAGAGGCATTCAACTTTGGTTTTATGGAGTTAATGGTATTGGTGATCATCACAGCTTCCTTGTTAATATCTAATAGCATGCACAACTTGGCTTTATTGCCCGGAAGCCTGTTTGGAATTTACAGTTACATACTAAAGTTTGCTTCAGGACTTGATACAATCCCATACACAGTACAGCGGTTGTCGTCTTTAAATGACATTACCAAAAGAATTGAACTGCAGGAAGAAGAGTTGTTAAAAGAAAAAGGTAAAAAAGAACTGGAAAGCCAGCCATACCAAGTTCCCACCGTTAGTAAAAACCTAAAAATATCTGCGTAAGCGTGGTCAAAATCGTCAGATGTTTGAATTTTACTGTCAATTTTATAGAATTCGCTATAAAAAAGTGGCTTTAACAAATATCTAGACGGTTTTACACTATTAAAATATGCCCAGCAACCAATCATCAGGAAATATTACCGTTAAAAAAAACCAAGAAAGTAATGCATTTTCTTCCTAGGTTTTGCAAAATTCAATACCAGCAAGGGATATAACGTTATAACTACTATTAAACACTACAAATTACCTTTATTAAAATAGTACTTTGTTTTGCATAGTACCAAATTATTTATATATTTGTGTTGTCAAAGCAATTGAACACAATAAAAAACAAAGTCATGAAAAAAACATCAAACAGCTTACTCACTCAAATAGACAATTTACAAATGGAAAAATTATTAGTGGAAGTAAGAGAAACTTTAGCTATCGGGTTGATGAACCCCACCAAGGGAAATAAAAATTTTACTGCTGCTGATTTGTGGAGCATCCAACGTCAGGGCAGAACAAGAGTTACCAGGAGGTTCTTTTAAAAAAATCTTAAACATTAAAAATTAAAGTCATGAAAAAATCAGTAAAAAATATCTTCTCGAGAATCAGTCAAACTGAAATTGATAATTTTACCCGGGAAGTAAAGGAAACAATCGCATTTGAAATCACAACAGCCAGGGAAAAAGTATTTACTACAGCTGACCTGTGGAGCATCCAGCGCCAAGGCAGAACAAGAATATCAAGAAGGTTTATTTAAAAATTAGAAAGGGATAGTCATGAAAAAGACATACAAGAGCTTGTTTAAAATACATTAAGTCAAGAGGTATTAGAAATCCTGATAAAGGAAACCAAAGAGGTATTATCGCTTGAAACAAATACGGTCAATGTTAAAAAATTTACTAGTGCTGATTTATGGAGCATACAGCGCCAAGTAAAACAAGGATGAGCAGAAGGTTCATGTGATAATTTATCACCTTCCAAAGTCGTCCTGCACCCTCACTATATCATCTTCATCACTGGGGTTTTCAATATCGGTATGACGCCATATTTCTGCAACAATTCCCCAGCCATCAAGACCAATAAGACGGTGACGTTCGCCCTGTTCTAATTGAATAATATCACCAATTTTTAAATAGGTTGTTTCCTTTTCCTGGTCAGTATCGCTGGTAATTACTCCTGCTGTTCCACCAATCAGTTTCCATATTTCAGCACGTCGGTGATGGTATTGCCAGCTTAATCTTTTGGCGGGGCCTACCAAAAGGATCTTGGGGCTAAGCCTTCCCGAGATAGACAACTCTTCTTTGGTGAGGTGTGGAAAGTAAAGCCTGATAAATTTTTCAGATTCTGATTCATCCAGTACAAAAAATCCACCCCAGGGCCTTGAATCATCTTTCTTATCTACGTTTAGATTGTGCCACTGCAGGTATGTTGCTACCTTTTCAAATACCTTTTCTTTTACTGTGTCTACTGAAAAATTTAATTCCATAATTAAATATTGGCTTACTATTTTTTATTATTAATGTTTACCTGCCCATAAATACCATGAGTATTTGAACATCACTGGGATTAACTCCCGAGATCCTTGAGGCCTGACCCAATGTTCGGGGGCGTATTCTTGTAAATTTTTGTCTGGCTTCGGTACTCAGCGAAAAGAGTTTATCATAATTAAAATTATCCGGGATCAAAAGGTCCTCTAACTGGCTCATTTTAAGCACAAGTTCCTTCTCTTTTACAATATAGGTATCATATTTTATCTGAATTTCAGCCTGCTCGAGCTCTTCATTTTTAAACTGGGTCAACAACTCCTTAAGTTGATCCGAATGATTGATCATTTGCTGTAAACTAATGTTTGGCCGAAGTAATATCTGCTGCGCCTTTTGTTTGTTGCTCAATGGGGATGAAGAGATATCCTCCAAAAAAGCATTAATATCTTCTGGTTCCAAGGAAACAGCCGACAAAATTGCTTTTATTTTTTCTACCCGCTCAACCTTAGACCTTACCCTTTCCATCCTCTCCTGTGAAGCTAGACCTAAACGATAACTAATCTCGGTCAAACGAATATCTGCATTATCCTGTCTTAGTAAGGTCCTGAACTCTGCCCTGCTTGTAAACATCCTGTAAGGTTCATCAGTTCCCTTATTGATCAGGTCATCGATTAACACTCCAATATACGCCTCGCTTCTTTTAAGTACTACCGCTTCCAGGTTTTTAACTTTCTGATGGGCATTGATGCCAGCCATCAAACCCTGACAGGCGGCTTCTTCATAACCGGTAGTTCCATTAATCTGTCCCGCAAAAAAAAGATTGTCAATTAACTTGGTTTCTAAGCTGAACTTCAACTGTGTTGGCGGAAAATAATCGTACTCAATTGCATAACCGGGCCTAAACATTTTGCAGTTTTCAAATCCACGTACTAACCGTAAGGCCTTACTCTGCACCTCTTCTGGCAACGACGAAGAAAAACCATTTACATATATCTCAATGGTGTTGAAACCTTCAGGCTCTATAAATAACTGGTGCCTGTCTCTTTCAGCAAAACGATTGATCTTATCTTCAATACTGGGGCAATAGCGTGGGCCGGTTCCCTGTATCCTTCCCTGGAACATGGGGCTTTTATCAAACCCTGTTTTCAGAATATCATGCACATGTTGACTGGTATAGGTAATCCAACAACTTTTTTGTTTTGCAGATTTTATCTTTTTTGTATCTAAATAACTAAACCCTGTTATCTCCTCATCTCCCTTTTGCTCTTCCATTTTGGAATAATCGAGACTTCGTCCGTCAATCCTTGGTGGTGTACCTGTTTTTAAGCGGTCGGCCTCAAAGCCCAGGTTAACCAACTGTTCGGTAATACCCGTCGCAGCTTTTTCAGCCATTCTTCCGCCACCCAATTTTTTCTCTCCAATATGTATCACCCCATTTAAGAATGTGCCATTGGTCAGCACCACCGATTTAGCCTTTATTTCATGTCCAAGCCCAGTCACTACACCACACACCCTTTTATCCTTCACTATCAATCCATTCACCATGTCCTGGTAAAAGTCAACATTGAGGGTTTCTTCCAGCACCCGTCTCCATTTACCAGCAAAAAGCATCCGGTCGCTTTGTGCTCTTGGACTCCACATTGCAGGGCCTTTACTTTTGTTCAGCATTCTGAATTGGATCATGCTTTCATCAGTAACAATTCCACTGTATCCGCCCATCGCATCTATTTCCCTTACAATTTGCCCCTTAGCAATGCCACCCATTGCTGGATTACAACTCATTTGAGCAATTGTATGCATATTCATGGTGATAAGCAATACCTTACTTCCAAGATTTGCAGCCGAAGCCGCTGCTTCACAACCGGCATGCCCAGCACCCACAACAATTATATCATATTCATTAAACATCAATGGCAAAGATAGTTTTTGAAACTTTATTAAACCAGATGGGGTTAATAGGAAAACAACACTATTGTTCCACGTGAAATACTACTCCATGTTTTCCAATTTAACTCATAAGGTTCCACGTGGAGCATTTGAGTTAAAATACAAGTCGAGATATTTTGCCTCTATGGCTCTCATTCTACTTTGATCCCTTTTAGTCTTATCCATATATCCGCACAAATGAAGAGCACCATGAAACATTACCCGGTGAAGCTCAGAATTAAGCGTTTGATTTAATGAAATTGCATTGTCTCTAACCCTGTCAACACTAATATATATCTCTGCATCTGTTGGCTGGCCAGGGTCGGAAATATCAAAAGTAATAATGTCTGTATAATAATCATGGTTTAAAAACTGACGGTTGATGCCCAACAAATATTCATCAGAGCAGAAAATATAATCGATACCATTCAGCCTCTTTCTCTCTCTTTTAAAGATTGACTCTATAAATTTTTTTAGTTTACTTCTGTGATTTAAAGTAACAGAAGCTTCATTAAAAAAGAAATGTACTGCCATAGGAATATTTCTTGAATTCGAAATTATCAAACAAAAATGAATGAATACTTTTGCAACTCAAACGAATATATGAGCATGAGGCTTTCAGAAATTTCAGCAGGGAAAACTGTCATAGTTAAATCAATAGAAAAAGATGAAATATTCCTCAAGCTTATGGAAATGGGCTGTGTGCCGGGTGAAAAAGTAGTTGTCGATCAAATAGCTCCTTTAGGGGATCCTATATCCATTCTTGTTGCTGGCTATCACCTCAGTTTAAGGATCAACGAAGCTGAGAATATTTGGGTAGAGGAGGTAATTTAGTCTTAACCAAATGATTTATAATAACTTATGCATATTGGTCTTTATTTTGGCTCCTTTAATCCGGTTCACACGGGTCACCTAATTATTGCAAAGCATGTTTTAAATAATACAACATTAAAACAGGTCTGGTGCGTAGTATCTCCGCACAATCCGCTAAAAAAATCCTCTTCTCTTTTAAATGAATACCACAGGTTGCATTTGGTGCAATGTGCTATTGAAGGAGAAAATGACCTGAAAGCTTCTAATATTGAATTCCATCTTACCAAACCATCTTACACAATTGATACCCTTACCCACCTTAAAGAAAAACATCCTGAACATGAATTTTCGGTTATTATGGGTAGCGATAGCTACTGTAACATTGATAAATGGAAAAACTATAAAACCCTGCTGAGAGATTACCAACTCTACATTTATAAAAGACCCGGTTTTGAAATTACTGATGTAAATGAAGTAAATGTTAAGATCCTGGATGCACCATTGCTTGAAATTTCGAGTACACTTATACGTGAGTTAATAAAAAAGGGAAAGTCAATCCGTTATCTTGTTCCTGATGCCGTAAAAGAAGAGATTGAAAGAAACCATTACTACAGGTAACCCTTTTAAAAAGCAAAACCGAAGAACAGGCAAACTAATACGATTAATGGTGGAGGTATTTTAGTAAATTGTAAAATGCAGAAAGTTCCAGCTATCACAAATATGTTTAGGAATGAAGAATAATTGAAGGATAAAATAGAAATGTCTTTTAACAGATATAAAGACGCCGCCCACATCAAACCAACAACAACAGCATTGATTCCTTCTAGAGCCCGGTACACAATTACATACTTTTTTAAATATTGCCATACCGGAAAAAAAAACAAGACCAATAAAGCACTCGGTAAAAAAATTGCTATCGAACCAATTACACAACCCAACAACTGAAATTCCTTTCCCTGGTCTTTCAATGCGATTCCTCCAACATAAGACCCTATTGAAAATACCGGTCCTGGGATTGCCCTTACCAATCCGGCACCTGTCAACAATTCATCTCTTTTAATCCTGATAATATTTTGAGAAGAGTCCTTGAACTTTTTTGCAGTAGGCCTGGCAACATATTGGTCAACCATCATTGGGATCAAAACATCCCCACCTCCAAAAACAAAACTTCCAAACCGGTAAAAATTTTCAAACAGGTTATATGCTTTCCTGTCTTTCCACTCATGTTTACGGGCCGTTTCACTTAAAAAACCGGCAATCAAAAATACCACTAAAAATAACCAGATATTCGTCCATCGGATATGACGGGGTTTAATTTTGTCCTTTTCAGGAATCCGCTTGCTACTAAAATTAGTTGCTACTCCACCGAGTATAATTAATACAGGAATCACCCAGGGTGTCTTAAAAAGGAAATAGGTTGCGGTCATTGCAACGAGCATTATAATGAGCGTGATAACATTATTTATAGAAATCTTAAATGATTTAAAAGCTGCGTAAGCAAGAAAACCAATAGCCATTTCAGGTATAAAACGGAACAAATCTGATTTTAACGGAGTATTACCGCTACTACCAATTAAGAAAGACAAAGCACCCATAATAAAACAAGCAGGTAATATCCAGATAACGAGAGTAAGAACTGCAAGGAATACTCCTCCTCTCTTATACCCTATCAGTGTAAGTGTTTGAGTAGATGAGGCACCGGGAAGCATCTGGCAAAAGGAAATATATTCCATCAGCTCTTCCTTTGTCACATCCTTTCTTTTATCAACAAAGGTTTTAAGCATCATACCCATATGACCCTGGGGGCCACCAAATGCTGTAATGCTATGCAAAAAAACAGCTTTTAGAAAAGGGATATGTCTGATAAATGTCAACAAATAATTTGTTATAAAAAGTAAATTTAAAGAAATCATTTTCGGATAAGCCATACTTTTGAAAAAGACATTCACTGATATTTCTCATAACTCCAATGAATTTATTTAAAACAACCCTTCTTTATGCCTTCATATTTCTATCTACAGGCTGTAGTAAAAAAAACTACAGCAATAAAACAGCCTACCAGTTTATAAGTATTGGAGGTCAACCTGATTACGCAGATATTAATTACTGGGCGGCTCATCCATGGAAATGGGATCCATCTGACAGCGTACCTGCGCCACTCAGGAAAAATTATATAAAAGATTCTGTAGTGGATGTTTTTTTTATACATCCAACTTCCTTAACCGATTATGAAGATACTTTGTGGAATGCAAATATTGATGACAGTGCAATCAATGCAAAAACGGATTATACGAGCATTCTTTACCAGGCCAGTGTTTTTAATGAACAATGCAGGGTATTTGCACCCAGATACCGTCAGGCACACTTAAGAGCCTTCTATAGCCACGATAAAGCAAAATGCGACACCGTATTTGAATTAGCATACGGTGACATTAAAAGAGCATTTGAGTACTTCCTGAAGCATTTAAACAATCAGCGTCCAATAATTATTGCTGCACACAGTCAGGGAACACTGCATGCAGGAAGAATTTTACGTGAATATTTTGAAGGGAAGGACTTAGAAAACAGGCTGGTATGTGCATACCTCGTAGGTATGCCTGTGCCAGAAAGTTATTTTAAAAAAATAAAAACCTGTACAGATTCTTCATCAACCGGTTGCTTTGTAAGCTGGCGAACTTATAAAAGAGATTATATTGACACTACATTCATCAGTAAAGAAATTTTTAAATGTTTTGTAACTAATCCGCTTACCTGGAAAACTACAGATGAGTATGCACCAAGAAATTATAATACCGGTGCGGTATTAAAAAACTTTAATAAAATAAAAAAAAATGTAGTGGATGCACAGATACACAATAATATTTTATGGACCTGCAAACCAAGATTCTTTGGAAATATATTTTTACACCAAAAAAATTATCACATTGCTGATATTAATCTATTCTATACCACTATAAGGGAGAATGTAAAAACAAGGATAAAGATGTTCTGGAAAAGGTAACCGTCTTATAACCCATATTGTTTACTGATATGTAACATTCTTTCAATAGGCTTTGCAGCAGCCAGCCTTAGTTGTTCATCCATCGTTATTTCAGGTGTTTCATATTCCATACACAGGTAAAGCTTTTCCAGTGTATTTAACTTCATGTGCGGACAATCATTACATGCACAATTATTGTTGGGTGGTGCCGGTATAAAAGTTTTAGCAGGATTACTCTTTTGCATCTGATGTAATATCCCAGTTTCCGTAACTACAATAAATTCTTCAGCTTCACTTGCCAGCGAATATTTTAATAAGCCCGTAGTACTGCCTATATAATCTGCAACAGCTAATACCGCATCTTCACATTCAGGGTGTGCAATTACTTTGGCTTTAGGATGCCGGATCTTTAGTTTCGTAATTTTTGCAAGGCTAAAAATTTCATGTACCATACAGGCGCCATTCCACAGCAGCATATTCCTTCCAGTTATTTTATTTAGATATGCCCCCAAATTTTTATCTGGTGCAAAAATTATCTTTTGTTCTTTTGGCAGGCTCTCAATTATCTTCTCAGCATTACTGCTGGTACAGATGATATCACTCAATGCCTTCATACCTGCAGAGCAATTGATATATGTGATCACGAGGTGATCTGGATGTTTTTCTTTAAATATCTTGAACAAAGCCGGTGGTGCACTATCACTTAATGAACAACCAGCTTTCATATCCGGCAACAACACTTTTTTCCCTGGGTTTAATATCTTGGCTGTTTCTGCCATAAAATGCACACCTGCGAAAACAATGATTTCTGCATTGGTCTTTTCTGCCTGCTGTGCAAGCCCCAGGCTATCACCAATAAAATCAGCCACATCCTGTATATCCGGTTCCTGGTAATAATGCGCCAGTATAATGGCATTCTTTTCTTTTTTGAGCCTTTCAATTTCTGCGAACAGGTCAATGTTGGCATCTATCTCAATATCAAGAAAACCCGTGGTTTCAATGTTTGCTTTTGCAATGTTAATATCTGTCATAATACTATTATAATACAATAATTATAAAATAGCCCTATTACTACTAGGGCTGTGGATATGTGGAAACTCAATTTTTTAATATTTTGTAAAATTAAATTATTCATCTTATCCACCATCATCCACAAGTAATTAACATTTAGTGTTACGTAATAGTTACGCTAATGTTATTTACTGTACTGCATATTGGTAAAAGCAATCATTATTTTTAAACACCGGTGTATAAAAATAAGTGAGGAAAATAAAATTACTGTATTGATAACCATCTATGTTAATGAACTACCTGATAAGTTTTTTTGAATTTATATATGGTGTTTTACACCTTCAATAAAACAATAGTTGTACTGATAATCTCCACCGTTTTTAAATTTAAAATCCGGTGTTATTAACAGTTTATAGGCGTTATCAACAGGGTGTGTGGATAGTGAAAATTAATCCTTAACCAATCTTCAATTTTTTAATACGCAAGCTTTATTTCTATCAACCGGAAAATATCTTTCAACCCTTTTTTGTTTTACCTCCAGCCTTATTCTCCTACCCTCAGTATATACCTTTGCAGCTTCCAGTTCCGTTTTAATATACTCACTCACACTACTCTTTTTAATATCCTCAAATGCCCTGCCTCCAAACAACATTGCCACTTTAAAAAACCGATTCCTCGGCAGCAAATATACAATCGCTCTTTTCTTATCCTTTATCCTGAAACACCAACCATATTTTTCGCCTGAATAATTCCATTCACTTACCACCCTTGGGTATTGCCGGTAAACAAAATCAATCACAGCCTGCCAAAGATGAGCTGAATCGCCCAATGCGTTAACCAGGTCCTTTTCAGAAGGTGTATTTTTTTTATCGATAAAGATACTTAGACCCATTTTTTATGCTATTTGATAGAACCGGAAATCATAATTATAAATTCAGAAAATTAAATTGTCATTTTATTTAAAGCATCAAGATAAATTTTCCTGATGCTGTGCTTTTCTTCTCTTTCACAAATAGATTCAATAATGGGAATTAATGCTTTATTCAGGCCTGGTTTAATTTTTAGAATTTGACCTAAAGCAAATGCGGCACTCCATCTTACAACTGTACCGTTGTTTTCAGAATTGAGCAGTAAATTTTTTATAGCTTCTTTTAATTCTGAGGGAAAAAGATGAGCGATGTTACCAATAACTTTTGCAGACTCCCATTTTACCCTGGGCGATTTTTCCAACAGGGTTTTAGAAACAAATTGCAGGCATGATGAAGATGCTACCCCTGGTTCTTTTTTAGTGGCAAATTCTATTGCTTCAATGCAGGTAGCTTTTGCAGTGCCTTTGGAATTTAAAGCAAACCCGATAAGATTGTCTATTTTTTCAGGATTGCTCAGCAGCCAGGCACAAAGGGCTTCGGTCTTCTGTTTAGATTTTAGAGATTTATCGTCTATTAATGTTGAAAAATCCATTTTTAAAATTAAGGTGAATGGTGAATTGTTCACTATTGTGATCAACGGATCTTGTGAGAATACTCTTTTAATTTTTCTTTCTCCTTGCGGCTCAAGCTCTCCATTCCGTACATGCTTATCTTGTCGAGAATCCTATCCATCTCCCTTTGCAGTTCGTTTCGCTCTGCGTTGTATTGGTGATCGGGCGAATAATAATTTTTATGGGTGTTGAAGAAATAATTATCTACCAGTAACACCTGTGGCCTTGTAATAATGATATAAATAAAAATGATGGTAGGAATGGCGATGATTAAAATAGTAAAGTAGTTTTCTAAAAAAGCGGAAGGTTCCATAATAAGCGCCGCCGTCATACCCAATAAGGCACCACCTAAATGTGCTTCATGACCAATATTATCTTTTTTAGATTTGATACCGTAAATAGAATACAGCACATATACAATGCCGTACAGCCAGCTTGGAATAGAAAAGGCTAGCCCGAAAAAGCTTATGCCCATGCCGGGAAATAATGCAATGCAGGCAAAGATGATTCCGCAGATAGGGCCCGAAGCGCCAACCGAACTATAATCGCCATGGTGGCGGTGAACGAATAAAGAAAGCAGGTTGCCGCCAATTAGGCTTACAAAATAAATGATCAGGAATTTTAGTTCACCCAGGTTGGCTTCAATAAGTACGCTAAAAGCAAATAGGCTGAACATATTGAAAATAAGATGTGTCCACCCCACATGCAAAAACCCCGAGCTAATCAGGCGTTTGTAATCTTTGCTGATGAGTATTTTATCTACCTCAAATTTGTATCTGTCAAAAAAATGTTCATTTATAAACCCTGTGTAAGAAATTACAAAGTTGGCGATAATAAGTAATAGTCCGGCAATGCCTGTTTCTGTCATTGTTGTTTTAGATTGTATGGTTAAGCGTAAACGCTCCTGATATTCTGCCGGTGGCTTTTAATATGGGTTTTCCATAAATGTCATTCACTGCATATACCAAACCGCACAGCAGTTGACAGTTTTGAATGATACCCTTACAGTGGATCAAAAAACCAACTTCTGCTGTCCTGTCATCCTTCCTTTTTTCATTTTCTATTTAAAAAATGAATTGAGTGAAGCACGGCCAAAAGGAAATAATATTGAAAAATATGGAACGTATCTGCTGGCTTTCTCAGAGATCGCTTATCCAATAATATTCTCGACAACTTTTATAAAAACACCCTTTCTTTGTCCGGAATCGCCTGCCCAAGTCCCTTGTCCTGCCTTATTTTAGCTAAAATGCGTAGCCTAAAATTAAGGTGTGGATATATATTTTTACCCTATTTTTGCCGTCCATTTTAATATAATATAACAAATGCAGATCATTCAGAAAATTCGTGACAAAGGCGCAGCCATTGTAATTGCTGTAATTGCCCTTAGCTTAATTGGTTTTATTTTGATGGATGCCAACCTTGGTATGAGCCGCAACGGTGGTGCAGGTGCTGCCAGTATTGGTAAGATCAATGGTAAAGCTGTAGACACAAAAGAATTCCAGGACAAAGTAAAAGCCATGGAAGAACAGTATGGCGGCCGTGTAAGTGGCAGCCAGATATACCAGTTGCGCCAGAACGTGTGGGATCAATTGGTATTTGAAAAAGTAGTAGAATCAGAATTTGATAAACTGGGATTGAGCTTTTCTCCAAAAGAGCTGAGCAGTATCATTTTCAGCGATGAAGCACCACAAAGCTTAAAGCAGGCTTTTAGCGATAAAACAACCGGACAGTACGATCTGAATAAAGTACAACAGTGGTGGACAGCGGCCAAAAAATTTAAAGGCGAGCAAAAAGAAGCCGTAGAAAACCAGGTGGTGGCTCCAATTAGATTGCAAAGTATGTATACCAAGTACAGCGGCCTTATCGCTGCCAGTGCTTACTATCCTACCTGGATGAAAGAGAAAGAAGCAGCAGAAAGTAAAACCTTTGCAAACATCAGTTATGTGCAGGTGCCTTACAGCCAGGTTAACGACAGCACTGTTAAAGTAACAGATGAAGATATTATGAGTTATGTGGGTAAACACAAAGCTTTGTACAAACAGGATGGTGGCCGCCAGGTTGCTTATGTTAATTTCAGTACCAACCCAAGCAGTACCGATACGGCTGCTGTGCTGGAATCGGTTGCTACTTTAAAAGCAGCTTTTGCTGCTGATAGCAATGAAAAAGTATTTGTATCAAAAAATATGAGTGCAAGGGATTTTCAAGATATCTATACCTTAAAATCTTCATTACCAGCTGCACAAAAAGACACACTGGCTTCTTTGTCTGCAGGTACTGTATACGGACCTTATTTAGACGGAAGTGAATTTGTAATTGCAAAAATACTCGGTAGCAGGCAATTGCCCGATAGCGTAAAATGCAGGCACATATTGATCTCTACACAGCCTGATCCGCAAACTGGGGTAGCCAAGATTACTGACAGTGCTGCCAAAAAGAAAATTGATAGTATTGAAGCGGCGATAAATGGTGGTGCAGATTTTAATGCACTGGTACTACAATACAGCGATGATCCGGGAAGCAAAGACAAAAAAGGTGAATACGATTTTCCTTATTACAGTGCCAGTGAGCAAAACCCAAGTTTTGCAACTCTGGCCAAAGAGTTTGCCGAAGCAATTTTTTATGGCGTTGCCGGCGATAAAAAAGTAATTAAAACAAGTTTTGGTTATCACTACATAGAAGTAATTAACCAGCGGAATTTTGAACCAGCCTATAAAATTGCGTATGTAGCAAAAAACATAGCAGCCAGCCAGGAAACAATGAATATGGCAAACGCAAAGGCCAGCAAATTATCCGGTGAAGCAAGAAGTTTAAAAGCATTTGATGATTATGTTACAAAGAACAAATTGCAAAAAAATGATGGCACTACCCTGCTGAAAGAAAATGATTACAGGTTGGGTAACCTGGATGATGCAAGACAGTTGATAAAATGGGCTTTTGAAGCCAAAGAAGGCGATGTGAGCGAACCCTTTAACATTGGCGACCAATTTGTAGTTGCTGCGGTAAATAAAGTAGTACCGCAAGGTTTGCCAGATGCAAAAACGATCAGGCCACAGGTTGAGTTTATGGTAAGAAATGAAAAGAAAGCAGCAATAATAAAAACAAAACTTGCACCGGCACAAACACTGGAAGCTGCTGCTGCTGCTTACAATGTGCCGGTTGGCACTGCAGGTGCCGATTCATCATTGACATTTAGTTCTGGCGTTATCAACGGTGTTGGAAACGAACCAAAATTAATTGGTGCCGCATTTAATAAAGCTTATCAAACCAAATTAAGTGAACCAATTGCAGGTAATAATGGTGTGTATGTTTTGAAAGTAAATGGCACCGGAGTAAAAAACATGGATGTTACCACTACTGATAAAGTAAAGACAATGGCACAGCAATTGGGTTATGGCTGGTACGAAGGCCTGAAAAAATTAGCAGATATCAAAGACGAAAGAAGTAAAGCAAATTATTAATAGTTTATCGAATGATTTAAACAGCCACTGCAAAACCGGTGGCTGTTTTTTTATTCCCTTTCCCGAAACCAATCATTGCCACACTCATTTTTATTCCGCTTAATTTTGCAATATGGAAGGCGAACTGATAAATAAGGTAAGCGAAAGCGCTTTAGTAACCCTTAACCTGGAAGACTATTATCCAAAGGAGGCGGTGGCAGTATTTGACCTGAAGGATTATTTATTCATGGGTCTTATTTTAAAGGAGAAGGATTTCAGGGAGGCATTAAAGAATTTAGACCTTGCTCCTTTTACCGGAAAAGCAGTGGCAGTTACCTGCAGTGCAGATGCTGTGATACCCATGTGGGCCTACATGCTGGTAGCCGGTTATATGCAGCCCGTTGCAACCGAAGTGGTGTTTGGTAATGAAGAAGAAACAAAAAAACAACTACTCCTCAAGAATATCTCTACCCTCACCGTTAGTGATTTTGCTGATAAGCGCATTGTAATTAAAGGCTGTGGTGACTTGCCTATTGGAGAAGCTGCTTACCTCCAGGCTACAAAACTGTTGAGACCCGTTGCAAAAAGCATTATGTATGGTGAGCCCTGCAGTACCGTTCCCATCTTTAAAAGAAAATAATCAATCATTATTTTTATCTTCACCCCTCTTTCAACGCAACCAATTCAACTGAATGATAGAGGCCATCGTCAAAGGTTTTGCCATAAGCTTGCTGCTGATCATTTCGGTAGGTCCGGTTGTGTTTGCTATTTTTAAGCAAAGCATTAATAATGGCCACGCCGGCGGTTTTAGTTTTATTGGTGGGGTATGGCTAAGCGATGTGTTTTGGGTGATATTAAGCAATGTTTTCTCCAATCTTGTTCTAGACCTGCTGCGTTTTGAAAAGGAGATAGGAATTATTGGAAGCGTTTTTTTACTGGCACTGGGGGTTTATTACCTGTTCTTTAAAAAAGTACATCTTAAGGAAGATGAAAATAAAATTGTTATCACCACCCGTAAGCATGCAAGATTGGTGCTTTCCGGTTTTTTGATCAACACACTTAACCCGGGTGTAATTGCTTTCTGGCTTTCCACTGCCACAGCTTTTGCAGCCAGCCATACCGGTAAACAGCGTATCATTATTTTTAGCACCTGCATATTGATCAATACAGGGGTAGATATATTAAAAGTATTACTTGCCGGAAAGATCAGGAAGAAGATCAATGAACGGGTACTCTCCATTATCAATAAAGTATCCGGTCTAATATTAGTTGGTTTTGGTATTGTATTATTGATAGGTGTTTTGTTTGGTGCCAGCTTAAAACATTAACGAAAAATATCACGGTGACTTTTTAAATTACAGCATGAAAAAACTGCTACCAATAGTTTTCATCTTCATCACCGCTGTATCTTTTGCCCAGCCATCCGATTTTATTTTATTCAAAAAGAAAGACAGGACACTCAAGACATTTTTCACCGGCGGGCAGATCATGTTTACTTCCACAACAGGGGCTTACATTGAAGCCAACATCACCGCCATCAGGAACGATACACTTTTTTTAAAACAATATACCATACGCCAGGTGCCTACACAGTTGGGCATTTATGTGCTGGACACGACTTACTATTACACCAGATATCATTACAAACAAATAACATCAATCGGCGAAACAGGCAGGCGCTTCAACTGGGGTGGAAGTGGTGCTGTACTAATGGGCGGCGGCCTGCTGCTGACGGTTGCAAGCGGTGTGGTATACCTTGCAGATAATAAAAAATTCAGCCCTGAATTATTGGGGGCCGCCGTAGGCTTGTTTGGCGTAGGTTATCTGTTAACAAAAACCGCTGGCAAAGGAATGGTCATCGGTAAAAAATATTCCCTTGTATATATAAAGGCAACAGATAATAAAAAAGACTAAGCTTGATTATATTGCAGTTCAATCAACCGGCAGTTACATGAAGAAAGCCTGGAGCATTTTCAAAAAAGTTTTACTGTGGCTTTTTATTTTACAGTTTGTCTATATCTTTTTCTGCAAATGGATCAATCCGCCCATCACCATCACACAATCGGTTAGTCTTATTACCGGTAATGGATTGACGAGAGATTATATCAGCTTTGATGAAATGGGACCCAATATTAAACTTGCTGTAATGGCAAGTGAGGACCAGCTTTTTCCCGATCATGATGGGTTTGATATAAAAGCCATAAAGAAGGCGATGAAGTACAATGCAAAACATCCAGCCAAAGCAAGGGGTGCCAGCACCATTAGCCAGCAGGTTGCTAAAAATGTTTTTCTATGGCAGCATGGCGGTTACTTCCGCAAAGGAATGGAAGTGTATTTTACTTTTATGATAGAGAAAGTGTGGAGCAAGGAACGAATCCTGGAAACCTATCTGAATATAGCTGAAATGGGTAAAGGCATCTTTGGTGTGCAGGCTGCAGCCAGGGCTTATTTCAATAAAGATGCAAGGAACCTCACCCGTGCAGAGGCGGCAATGATTGCCGCCTGCCTGCCTAATCCAAAAGTATATACCGTAAAGCCATTGAGCCGTTATGTGGCCAACCGCTACGATAATATCATGCAGCAAATGAATAACCTTTCCGGAGATGAAGATATTGATGCACTGGTAAAAGAACCCAAGGAAAAAAAATAACCGCAAAGGCGCTAAACCGCAAAGAAGAACCAACCAATTGTAACCTCCTGTTCCAGGCCTTTCAGCGGTGTAAAAATCCCATCAAAAAACAAAACCCTATCTTCGCAGCCTACACCATATAGTGATACGGCAAGTTGTAAGCCGCTATGGTAAAAAATTTCCCGCTGATTTAGAAAAAACAACGTCTTTCCAGCCATTAAAAAATAAATTAAACCATTCAATGGCATTTAAAAAATTAGAATTAATTGAACCTATCCTGAAAGCTTTAGAAGAAGAAGGGTACACAACACCTACTCCCATTCAGCAACAATCAATACCCTTAGTACTCGAAAGAAGGGACTTATTGGGTTGTGCACAGACAGGAACCGGTAAAACAGCAGCCTTCGCCATTCCTATCCTTCAAATACTGCACGAAGAGAAGAAACACGAAACCGGCCGTAAACAGATAAAAGTATTGATACTAACCCCCACAAGGGAACTGGCAATACAAATTGATGAAAGCTTTGCTGCTTACGGCAGACATACAGGTCTTAGCCATGCGGTAATATTCGGTGGTGTATCGCAGGTGCCACAGGTAAACCAGCTAAGGCATGGCGTGGATATTTTAGTAGCCACTCCCGGAAGATTACTCGACCTGATGAGCCAGGGTTATGTAGGCCTGCAGCACTTGAAAATATTTGTGCTGGATGAAGCAGACCGTATGCTGGACATGGGTTTTATACACGATGTAAAAAGAGTGATCATAAAACTGCCGGCAAAAAGGCAAACATTGTTCTTCTCTGCCACCATGCCGCCGGAAATTCAAAAGCTGGCCGATGTACTGCTGACCAACCCGGCAAAAGTGGAAGTAACACCGGTATCATCCACCGTTGAAAAAATTGACCAGACCTTATATTTTGTAGATAAACCCAATAAGCCATCGCTGTTGTTGTATTTATTAAAAGACCAGGCAATTGTAACAGCATTGGTTTTTACAAGAACAAAGCACGGAGCAGATAAAGTGGTAAAGATCCTGCATAAAGAAAATATAACTGCAGCAGCAATCCATGGCAACAAATCGCAGAATGCAAGGCAACATGCATTGACACAATTTAAAAATGGCAACCTCCGTGTACTGGTAGCAACAGATATTGCAGCCAGGGGAATTGATATTGACGACCTGACACATGTAATCAATTTTGAATTACCCGATGTACCCGAAACCTATGTTCACCGAATTGGAAGAACGGGCAGGGCTGGCAATACAGGCATTGCCTATTCTTTTTGCGATGCTGAAGAAAGAGAAGAATTAAGAGATATTCAAAAACTGATTGGTAAGCCAATACCGGTAACCGATAGTCATCCTTATCCTGCAAGCGCCGGCAATTCGGCACCACTGCAGCAGAGGCCCCCGCAAAGGCCTTCGTTCAGAAAGCAGGGCGGTAACCAGTCACAGGGCAGAAGGCCCCAGGGTGGAAACTTCAGGGGCAGCCGTTCGGGCAGCAGATAAATATAATGACAAAGAATACAGCGTTTACATGGGTTCCATCTTGTGTTGACGCTGTTTTAATTTGATTCCATCAGTAATAATTTCTACAGCAAAAAGCATTTAGTAATTTTGAGAATAAATTGTAAAGCGCATGTCTTCACTCATCATTACTACTATACAAACCAATCTTGTATGGGAAGATAAAGCCGGCAACCTGCAGCAGCTGGAACAAAAAATCAATGCAATTGAAGAGAGAACAGAAGTGGTGATATTGCCGGAAATGTTCAGTACTGGATTTACCATGCAGCCCCAATTATTTGCAGAGCCAATGGATGGCGAAACCATTGAATGGATGAAGAAAGTAGCTGCTGATAAAAGAATCGTTCTTACCGGTAGCATCATCATAAAAGAAGAAGATAAATTTTATAATCGCCTTATCTGGATGTTGCCCAATGGAGATATTGGTTATTACAACAAGCGCCATTTGTTTTCTTTTGCCGGAGAAGACCAGCATTATGCCGCAGGCAATAAAAGACTGATCGCTTCTGTAAAAGGATGGAAGATCAACCTGCAGGTTTGTTATGACCTGAGGTTTCCCGTTTGGGCAAGACAGGCACCACAAGACTCTCTGATTCCTGAATATGATGTTTTAATTTATGTTGCCAACTGGCCCGAAAGAAGAAGCCATGCATGGAAGACATTGCTTTGTGCAAGGGCAATAGAAAACCAGTGTTATGTGATCGGTGTAAACCGTGTGGGAAGAGATGGAAATAATATCAATCACAGTGGCAACAGCCTGGTGATAGATCCGCTTGGTGAAGTGTTATATCACATGGCAGATGCAGAAGACATTTTTACGGTTGCACTGGAGAAAGAAAGACTCGAAGAGGTGAGAACAAAATTCCCTTTCTGGAAAGATGGCGATGGTTTTATTTTCAACCGTTAGCGATTACTGCATATCCTGTTTGATCATTTCTTTTACGGTCAGCATTTTCCTGTCAATCCCTTTTCTTACGCCTTCAATTGTTGGTGGAATATAAATATCCGGCAATACGCCGCTGCCATCTTTCGGCACATGGTTGTATTGCACCAGCCTGAAAAACGGAAGCCTCATTCTTATTTTTGTATTGGGCAAACGAATATCCGGTATCATAATACCATTGTTGCCATGCCAGCCACCACCAGCTTCTTCACCCACCAGCTTTATTTTTTCCTGGCCTTTTACAAGATTGCAAAATAATGTGGAGGCGGAGAATGTAGGACCATTGATGAGTACGTAAGTTTTGCCATCGAAGTGATCCCTGGTTTTTGGTTTGTATAAATGTCTTTCCCAATAACCAAAATGATAAAATCCATCCTTTCTTTTTTTAGTCAGCAATAGCAGGCCTATATTACTGAAGAAACCATTTTTTATCCTACCGGTAAAAGGTGAAAAATTTTTGGCTATGGAATAAGCAGAGTCAGCCACTTTAAACGGCGTATTGCGTAAATATTTTGTGAGCAGCACACAAAGTGTTATATCTCCACCGCCATTGCTTCGCAGATCAATGATCAGGTTTTTTACCTGCTGTTCTTTGATTGTTTTGAAACTACGTTTTATAAAGGAACGTAAATGCCTTCCGCCTCCATTACTAAAAGTATTAAGTGTTAGTGTTGCGGTATTGCTGATGCTGTCGATCGTAAGTGAACGTGCGTTTTCAATCCTTTCTTTCTTCAGTTGTTTTTTGGAGGTCTTCAACAGGGGCTTGATTGCTTTCTTCTTACCTGTATCCTGTTGCGGTGCCCACATAGGCACGATCACCGTTTTCTCATTGCCGCTGCTGTCGATGTATCCAACCTGGTAATTTTTGTACAGGCCAAATACATTGCGGTGAAAGTAAGGAAAGTTTCCACTGATACGGATGTAGTTCACATTGTCTGCATAACCGTCCAGTGGTAAATACTGGAACATTTTCCGGATCACTTCGTGGTTACGCATGTTGTTGATGGAAGTAATGAGCATACCCGGTTTCAGCACGGTGTCTTTTTTATTAAGGTTACCCGTTATCACCATCGTATCTCTCCACACTTTGATGAATAACGGAAAAGAGGGTATGGTTCTTCCCTGTATGTATTTACCCCAATGCCTGCTCATGCCAAAACTGGTATGACCACAGTGTATCTTTTGTGTAAGTGGAGCCAGTATGTTCCAGCCAAACTGCAACTCCGTCATGCTGTCTGGAATGGCACGGTACAGGCTGTCGAAATAAAAATTCATACTGTCTTTTGGTGTGTACCAATAAAGAGAGGGGTGCTTTTTTTCGAGGATGTTCCTTAGCAAATTATAATCTGCCTGCAGATCCTGGCGGGAAATTTTTTTATCGGGATTATAATTTTTATTGCTGACAGCGCAGGAATAAAAGGTAGACGATAACAGTAAAAGGAAACAAAAGCGAATCATGCTTAGCGAAATACTTAAATTACCCGTGAAGATAGCATGCTATTCTTAAACCGGCAGCCGTTTCTCTGAAATGAAAAAGCAGGAGCTACCTATTGACGGGCATCCTGCTTACATTTATTTAACGGGCGTGATTTTATTTTTTAACAGAAAAATTATAACCAATCCTAAAAGCAACATTGCCATAGTTCACACTTTCAATGCTGCCATTTTGAAAACGCAATCCAAAGTCAATATCACTGACCTCATATCCTATACCAATGGCATAGGTAAATGCACCCTGGCTGCCGCTTGCTGACTGGCCGTTTAAAGTGTACTTGGCACGATAAGATCCATAACCAGCCTGGGGTTCTACATAAAGCCCTTTTACAAGAGCGTGCCTGTAGCCAAGCAATATTGGCAAAACAGATATGGACGCACTTTCCTGTGAGCCGCTTCCTTTGGCCGTAAAGCTTGTGTAGCCGCTCGAAAAACTGACATAACCGGATTTGCCAACGGCAAATAAAAATTTTATCCAGCCGCCAAAACCTGTATTAAAAGCCTGGCCAAAATCACCACCGGCAGGGATGGCTAATTCCCCGCCAAAACCAACTTTATTATTTCCTTTTTGTGCAATTGAAGTAAGTGAAAGTGCCATAAAAATAACAGCAATAATGGATGCTTTTTTCATGAGTGTATGTTTTAAGTTGTTACTAAGGTAGAAACTAATTTCAGAAAAGCCCCCTATTCAGAATGATTTATTTCATGTGATTCCATCCCTGTGCCACCAGTTCATGTTTATTGCCACCCCTGGTTAATATATGCTTGCCTTCCACGGAAGGTGTCATGTATCCAACAATGCTGATCTGGTCATTTAATTTTACTTTTTCATAGTCAGCTTGTGCAATCGTAAACAGCAATTCATAATCTTCTCCTCCGCTCAGGGCACATGCCGTTGGATCAATTTCCAGTTTATAAGCAAACTGCCGGGCATCTTCATACACGGGTATCTTATCTTCATACAACACACAACCCAATTCGCTTTGTTTGCAGATATGCAGTATCTCACTGCTAAGCCCATCACTGATGTCGATCATAGCAGTAGGCATGATCTCCTGTTCTGCAAAAAACTCAATGATGTCTTTTCTTGCTTCTGGTTTCAGCATGCGGCCAACAATATAATTCTGTCCTTCCAGGTCTGGCTGGGCACCTGTTTCAGCAAAAATCTTTTTTTCTCTTTCTAAAATGGTGAGCCCTAAAAAGGCAGCACCTAAAAACCCGCTTACGCAAATCAAGTCGCCATTTTTAGCAGTACTTCTTTTTACAAACATATCTGGCGATACTTCGCCTATGGCAGTAACAGAAATGATCATGCCTTTTTGAGAAGAGGTGGTATCACCGCCAACAAGGTCTACCCCATATTTTTCACAGGCCGCATATACCCCTTCATAAAATTCATCCATGGCTTCCAGGCTAAAGCGGTTGCTGAAAGCAATGCTCAGTGTGATCTGTGTGGGCGTTGCATTCATGGCATAGATATCACTCAGGTTTACCACCACGCTTTTGTAACCAAGATGTTTCAATGGTGTATACATCAGGTCAAAGTGAATGCCTTCCACCAGCATGTCTGTTGTGATCACCGTTTGCTTTCCGTAATGATCTATTACTGCAGCATCATCACCTACTGTTAAGATGGTGGATGCGTTTTTGGTTTCGTTGTTTTTTGTGAGATGATCAATTAAACCAAATTCTCCAAGGTCTGATATTTCTGTACGTTCAGTGCTCATTGCTATTAGTTATGAATTTTATAATTACGATTTACGAATGATGAATAAGGAATCGCCTTAACGAACATTCGTCATTCCAAACTCATCATTCTTTATTATTAATGATTCCCATCAACTCATCATGTATTAAACCATTTGTTGCAAGTATCTGTGGATGATAAATGGAATAATCTTCTCCGTGAAAACCTGTTACTTTTCCACCGGCTTCTTCCAGTATCAATACACCTGCAGCACTATCCCATGGATTGAGCTTGTGTTCATAAAATCCTTCAAACCTTCCGCAGGCTGTCCAGCAAAGGTCCAGGGCAGCACTGCCCAGCCTTCTTACTGCAACACCTTTCCGGATCAGCCTTTCAAAAACCTGTAACGGTCCGTTTTCAGAATCAAGATAAGTGTAAGGAAAACCTGTTACCAGGCAGCTTTTCAGCATCTCCGTTTTTTGCTTACAAATAGCTGCTTGTCGTTGAGCCAGGCTCCTGCGCCTTTTTGTGCAAAGAAAAATTCATCCATCAGAGGATTATATACAGCTCCCATGATGAGTACGCCATTGTGTTCCAACCCAACGCTTACACAACAAATGGGAATCGCATTGGCAAAATTGATGGTACCGTCAATAGGGTCGATGATCCATTTGTATTCACTGTCCATTTTCAGTTCACCCGCCTCTTCACTTAAAATAAAATGATCGGGGTAATCTGTTTTGATTGCTGCCACAATGGCTTTTTCAGCCGCAAGGTCCGCCTCAGTAACCGGGTTGTTGATACCTTCTTTATTGGTAATTTTAAAATCGCCGTTGAAGAAACGCTGCAACTCTTTTGCACCGGCCTCTGTAGCTTTTAACAAAGTACTTTTTAACATGCTGCAAAGATAGCAACACCACAATGGATAATTGAAAATGGATAATTGAAAATGTTTTTAAGCCGTTTATCTTTATCACACAATCATTTTGAATGACGCAACATATTAACCGGAAAAAATTCCTGCAACTTTCATTGCTGGCGCCATTGAGCCTCGCTGCTACACCACTGCAGTTTTTAGATAACAAAAGCGGAGCGCCCTGCAGTAATGATAATGTGGCCTATTACAAAGCCGGCGATGCTGATTATGAAACATTGAGAAAGGGTTTTAATAAAAGGATCGATAAAAGACCTGCCATCATTGCTTTGGTTAAAAATGCCGAAGGCGTTGCAGAAGCGGTGAACTATGCAGCTAAAAATAATTTGCCCATTGCAGTAAAAAGCGGAGGCCATTGCATGGAAGGATTTTCGGGCAACAATGGCGGCATGGTCATCAATATGTCGGCCATGAATAATATTGAATGGGTGAACAATGAAACGATCAAACTGAACCCGGGCTGCAAGCTGGCACAGATCTATGATGCGATATTGCCCAAGAGAAGGATCATTCCCGGGGGCTCCTGTGCAGGTGTTGGTATCGGCGGACTTGTACTGGGTGGCGGCTATGGATTAACAGCGAGGAAGTTTGGTTTAACCTGCGACAGCCTGCAGGCTGTAACGATGGTTGATGGAACAGGAAAAATTATTACAGCATCAGGGAATGATGAATTATTATGGGCATGCAAAGGGGGTAACAACGGCAACTTTGGTATAGTAGCAGAGCTCACATTTAAAACACATACTGCTCCTGCAACCATGCAAAGCCACCGCTTCAGGGCCTATAAAGTAGATGTTGTAAGGGCAAAAGCAATTTTGCAAAAATGGTTCGAACTAACGCCATCGCTTCCGGCAGATTGTTTTAGCGCTTTTGTACTGAATGGAAGAACATTGTACATCTTACTAACCAATGTAGGTAAGCAAACGGCAGCAGTGCAAAATTTTATCAGCGGCTTGAAGGCTGTTACTGATAAAACTACCAACACTCTCCACAACCATTGGCAAGGGCATTGAAAACATATTACGGAAGAACCTACCCGATGTATTTTAAAAATGCTTCTGCCGGGTTATACAAAAATTTTCTGAGATAGAACTGTTTATTGATAAAGCGCTGTCGATCGTTCTGTCTACGCCGGGTATGATCTACCAGGTGAATACGCTGGGTGGAAATATCATGAACCCGGAATTTGAAAAGGCATCGGCGTTTCCTCACCGGGCCTTTCCATATTTCTCCGAATTGCAGACCTATTGGGAAATGCCTTCGCAGGAAAAGCGCTTATCTGGAAAGGTTTCAACTGGTACAGGAAATATTTACCGGCAATGGCATTAAAGCGCAATACCGAAATTACCCTGATATCAACTTCAACAACTGGCCTGAATTATATTACGGCAACAATTATAAAAGGCTGCAGCAGGTAAAAGCGATACATGATCCCAATAATTTATTCCGGTATGAACAGAGCATACAAAAGGTTTGATGATCAGGCGAAGATCATTTGGTACTGAAAAATAATTACTCGTAATTCGTACAACAAAAAATCAGCACCTGCAACTATCCATCATCATAGTAAACTACAACGTAAAATATTTTTTAGAGCAATGCCTGTGCAGTGTGGTGAAAGCCTGCAGCAATATTGAAGCAGAAATACTGGTGATCGATAATAATTCTACAGATGGCAGCAGGGAGTTTTTTGCCAACCGTTTTTCGCAGGTACAGTTTATATGGCAGCAGGAGAATGCCGGCTTCGCCAAGGCCAATAATGAAGCATTGAAACTGGCAAAGGGAAAAAGATTTTGTTCCTGAACCCTGATACGATTTTACCGGAAGATGGTCTGGAAAAATGCCTGCGGTTTTTTGACCAGCAAAATAATATTGGCGCATTGGGTGTAAAAATGATCGATGGCAGCGGCAATTTTTACCGGAAAGTAAAAGAGGGTTTCCATCTGCATTGGCTTCGTTTTGTAAAATGACAGGGCTTACCGGCCTGTTCCCTCAATCAAAAATAGTTGCAAGCTATTACCTTGGGCATTTGCCGGAAGAAAAAACGAATGTGGTGGATGTGTTGTCTGGTGCATTTATGATGATCGATAAAAAAGTGCTGGATACTGTTGGCAGTTTTGATGAAGATTATTTTATGTATGCAGAAGATATTGACCTGAGCTACCGCATACAAAAATCTGGCTATAAGAATTTATATTTTGCAGATACCACCATCATCCATTTTAAAGGAGAAAGTACAGCTAAACAAAGCGCATCATATATCCAAATTTTTATGGCACAATGATATTGTTTGTGAAGAAGCATTATCGCGGGCTTTCAAAACACTTGTATGTTTTATTGCTGAAAATGCTGATTGCTGTTAAAAGCTTTTTTGCATCAAGAAAAAAGCACCAAAAGAAAAATACTCCCGGTAGTGCTTTGTTATTGTGATGAATAAATTTGAAGGAACTACAAACAGCATTGAAAAAACATTTTTCCCAATAAATGAAGGGAAGAATAAGCACAAAGAAAAGATATCACTATGTTTTTTGTGAATCCTCTTTATATCAAAGTTGTTATGATCTCAACAATGCAGCAAATAAAACAAGTATGGTTTTTATTCATGCAGCCAAAACCAAAAGCATTGTTGGCAGCAACGATAAAAACCAGCCCGGTGTTGCTATTGAATTATAATTATTGCTTCCCGTCAATAATGATAGGAGCACCGCCCTTGCCCATCACAATCACTTTTGCATTGGCGCTTAGTGCCAGTTCTTTCATTGCTTTTATCTGTTCGTATTGCAACTGCTGATCTGTAAGGCCGGTATTGATGATACGCTGGTAATCGGCAATACCCTGTGCTTCCACTCTTTTTCTTTCGGCTTCCTGTTTTTCTTTTTGCAGCACAAATTCCATTTTCTTGGCATCCTGCTCTGCATTTATTTTTGATTCGATAGAAGCTTTTACAGAATTAGGCAAAGTAATGTTTCTTACCAGTAACTGTTCCAGTAATAAGCCACGTTTTTTAAAATCATCTTCAATGGTCCTGTAAATCCGTTGCTGAAATTCATCCCTTTTACTTCCGAACAGATCCACCGCCTGGTAGTAAACAGCATTGTCTCTTATCTTGGTTCTTGTAATGGGGCGTACAATTTTATCGGTGAAATCTTCACCTGTTTCCTTCAGTAGCCTGGGCGCTTCTGCTGATACCACCCTGAACAGTACGGTAAGGTCAATGGTAACTTCAAGCCCATCGCTTGTCAATACCTTAATGGCGTCATCGCCAGATTTCTGGCCTTCATCATGCACGCCGCTCATGGTATAGTTTTGCGTTTTGATGTCGATGGTTTTTATATCCAGTAACGGATTGATAAAATGAAGGCCGCTCTGCAATACTTCCGGCTGAATGCTGCCGAACAACTTTTTAACCCCCACTTCACCGGCATCTATTTGTTTTACGCAAGAAGTAATGATACCGAATACAATGAACAATAAACCAACCAAACGGCCGGCTCCGCCAAATTTTGAAATAGCCGGATTGTTTTTAGTAAGGACGGTTACCACTATTAAAATGATAACGCCAAATACAATGAGTACCATGGTTTTTAAATTTTGTATATGCAAGTTCATTAAAACAATTGAATACAGGCTTTAAATAATTAAAGCCTGTTAATATTTTTTGGAAGTTCTTTTGTAAGAACAAACCCCTTTTCAATATATAGCAAGGAGTAGCTCAGCACTGGCACAAGCCCTTCGACTTCGCTCAGGACAAATAAAAAACAGGATTCACTTTTCGGTAAATCCTGTTTGTATAAAATATGTTGCCCGAATTATACTCCCTTTAGGGATGGGGAGTTGTTGTTTAATTATTCAGCATCAGCGGCATCACCAGCATCAGCAGCTCTTCATTGGCATCCATTTCGGTTGGCTTAATGATACCAGCTTTGGTAGGTGTGCTCAATTCGATATTTACATCAGCCGTATCAGCGGCGTTTAGCATTTCAATTAAAAATTTTGCATTGAAAGCGATTTGCAGGTCTTCGCCATCATACTGGCAGGCCATGCGTTCGTTGCCTTCAAAGCTAAAGTCAACATCCTGTGCAGCCAGCTGCAATTCACTGCCACTAATGCTGAGTGCCACCTGATTGGTGCTCTTGTTACTGAACACACTTACCCGGCGCAAGGCATTTTGAAAATCGCCTTTGCTCACCGTTAATTTGTAAGGATTATCAACCGGTATCACCACTTTATAATCAGGGAAACGGGCATCGATCAACCGGCACACCAGCTCGGTACCGCCATGTTTTACAAACAGGTGGTTACTATTGTAAGAGATGTTTAGTTCATCATCATTGTCCGGCAAAGCACTTTTTAATAAATTCAGTGGTTTTTTAGGAGCGATGAATGTATCTGTCTTGGGGCATTTCACATCAGTTCTTTTATATTTCACCAGGCGATGTGCATCTGTTGCCACGCAGGTAATGCCTTTTTTATCCAGTTCAAAAAACACTCCTGTCATTGCAGGTCGAAGATCATCGCTACTCACCGCAAACAGGGTTTTGTTGATGGCGGTAACCAATGCAGAAGAGGTCATGGTAAAACTGTTGGCTTCGTCCGCCACTGGTTCTTTTGGGAAATTGTCCGGATTTTCTCCCATCACTTTGTACTTACCATTGTCGCTGGTAATTTCCACGCCAAAGTTTTTGTCGATATTAAAAGTGAGTGGCTGTTCTGCAATATTCTTCAATGAATCCATCAGGATTTTAGCCGGGATGCACACTTTGCCACTGTCTTTGGCTTCAATATCCAGGTGTACCTTCATCACGGTCTCCAGGTCGGTAGCCACCACGGTGAGCTTGTTTTTCTCTATTTCAAATAAAAAATCTTCCAGGATGGGGAGCACTGTATTGGCATTGATAACACCGTTTATCTGCTGCAGTTGTTTTAGCAAAGCCGAAGAAGACACAATAAACTTCATAAAATAATCTGATTTAGAACCAAAGATAAAAGATTGGCATTAATTGCGGTAAGATATTAAAAAAATGCAGGATAGTGTTGATAAGTGAGGCCCAGGAATACAGCTTTAAATACTGACCCGCAAAAAGGCCACCCTAAAAAAGGCAGCCTTTAACCAAACTCCAGTAAGCCACGAAAAATTTATATCAAACCCTTCCAGCGCATGAAGCCAACGCTGCCCAGCATGGTAACAGCCAGCAACACCAGCCCGGCAACAGAACGGTTGCCTTCGGCATTTTCTTCTTTGGCCTGTTGCAATAAAGTGGCGTATTGTGCTTCGGGCTGGTCTTCTTCATCATTTTTTGCACTCGCTGATTCCTGCCAGGTGTCCAGGTTTTTGCCGGTAAGGGCAGTCAGTTGTGCCAGTTCTTCCTTTCTTCTTTTTTTAAGATCCTGTAAATATTTTTTTCCAGCATCACAGGTAAAGCTGCCGCTGGCAGGATGGGTGATCACATACCTTGCCTGGAAGGTTTCGGTATTAGGTGTAACCTGGAACATCAGATCCTGTGCAAAATGATTGCGGTTGTAGCGGAAGTGTAAACGGGTAAAATGAACATTCTTACTCCGGTTCTCTTCTTCATTGTCATCATTCACATCGCTGTAGTCACTCCAGTCTTTCTGCAACCACCACACACCACTTTGTACAAGATCATATTCAGATGGCGCTGTAGCAATGCAGGGGTCGCAGTGATAAAAATTTTGCGGACTTACATCCCATGTATATTCCAGAAAAGAAACATCCTGGTTTTCTTTTTTCCATTGATAAGTAAAAAGGTTGTCGTAAAAATTGCCAAAATTTTTCTGCACAAAAAGTGGCACTTTATTACCGCTTGGAATGCTAACATTCCGGTAGTTGGTACATTCAATTCTGCCTTTACGGGTAAAAGCATATACGATCAGATCCTGGTCGCCATCTGCATTGGCCATGCCCAGTCGTATAGGCAGCATAAATTTGGGTGAGTTGAAACTGATCTGTATCGGCCGCAGGAAATTATTCTGCAGTTTTGTTTTTCCTGCTCATTCACTTTTACTACAAAAAATTTGAGATTACTTTTGATATAGGGATCCAGTACTTCTTCCGCTCCTTTTGGAATTTTGTAACCGTTATCAGTCAACCACTCTTTTAGACCACCACTTTCCTTAGCACTGAGGATAATGATATCGTATTCACCAACGATGTATTGGGCTTCTACTTTTACATGGTAATCTTTTTTTGCATCTGAATCTTCTACTGCTGCATAATTTAGCGATACGCCTGCCGCCTTTCCCCTAAGCTCATTTCTGAATTTATAACTATTATCACAAGGATTTTCATCATAATATTCCACCAGTCTCGGTGCACTGTAATCATTCAGTCTTTGAAACAATGATTGATCGATCACTTTTACATCACTCTTTTGCAGTATCACCGGCACTGGCACCACCATGGCAAAATTTTTGGTATCCCCTTTAAAATCATTGAACATGGTGATTACATTTCGGTTGCCATCCCTTACTAAAATTACCTGGCTGGTTTTATTTTTTAAGGTGGCATCCGCCTTACTTACATAAAAGCCGCAGAAGGAATAGAGTATTGGCGATACACCAATGATGGCGGAAAGAATTGACAGTTTTTGTTTCATACAGAATGGTTTAATGATAAATTGTTTTATGGTTTTATTGTTGAATTGATGGGGAATGCCTGCTGTTGTAATATGGTATTATTAAGTACTGCCGGCTTCCACTCAAACCTGTTGGCTTTAAATAAATGATCCAGCAATGGAACCAGCGGCTGGGTGCATACCAGTACCCATATAGGTGCTCCGTTGATGAATTTAAAAGTGGAGAGGTAAAATGAAATGGCTGCCACAGCAACTGCCCAACCAATTCTTGCAACAGGATGATTGGGCGTAGTTTTAGGATCGGTGATCATGAAAAATGAAAACAATAACAGGCTGCCGGTGGTAACAGATTGAATAAAAAAATCTGTGGGCCAGCCTAAATAAATGGTCTGTCTTACAAACAGTAATCCTGCATAAGTACCAACGAACGCAAGGGTAACATCCAGCTTTTGTACCCTTGTTACCACAATGCAGCCCAGGCAAATGATTGCAAAGAACAACACAATATTGCTACTCCATTGTCCCGGACTTATCCAGGCGTAACCGCTAAAGTAAACAGCCAACGCAATACCCAATGCCGATGGATTGAAAATATGTTTACCATTGAACCGGAAAATATATTTGCTGAATATTGTTATGGCAGATGCAACCACACATACTTCCCATTGATTTGTTTTTAACAGCAAACACAAGCTGAAACAGCTCACCAATACGCTTTTCCAACCGCTGCCTGTAAGTGGGCTTAATGTAATTTTTTTTGCAACGACTGAATCTGCAATAAACTGGAACAATAAACCGGAGCCAACGAATAAGGAATAATTCCACCATTCTGCACGCCAGTGCAAAAAGAATACACCATAACACAAAAAGGCCAGCTGGAATGCCATTTGAAAATAACGGGCATCCCAATGTGTTGCATTCAACCGCATACGAAAAGAATTTGGTATGGGATGAAGCAGGCGGATGAATTACATAAAGAAAAAAATATTTTTCTGAAGGATAATTATAACAAAGGGTCAAAAGGAAAATTAGAAGGTGATTTGTTAGCACTTAATTGCCTGCATGGCCCCTTTCCATTTTGGGGAAAGGCCGGGATAGGGGCTTTTGTTATTGCTTTAAAGCATTGATCTTTTGCCTTATTAATTTTCTTTCAGATGGAGATTGTGTTAGCGTTATTGCTTCTTCAAAATTACAACGGGCTTTATCATGTTGTTGTAGCTGGGTGTACAACTCACCCAATGTAGCAGGCAGCAGGTAATATTTTTCAGTAATGCTAAATCGTGAATAGACCCTATGACTTTAATTGCTTCTGCCGCACCATGTAGTTCAGCAATAACAATGGCCCTGTTCAATGCAATAACGGGAGAAGGCTTCAATTGATACAATACATCGTAGTAATGCAGAATATTATTCCAGTTAGTATCGCTGTATTGCAAAGCTTTTGCATGTTCAAATGCAATGCCTGCTTCAATATGATATTTACTCAGGATATCAGATGAAGCTGATTGTTCCAGGTAAAAAATCCCTTTGTTGATGAGTTCGGTTTTCCATTTTTTACGGTCTTGTTCTTTCAATAATAAAATATTACCGGCATCATCAAGCCTTGCTGCAGTTCTTGCTGCGGTAAAATTTATCAACGACAACAATGCGTATGCTGCACCATTATTTACCAATGGGCTTCTGCAAATAAGTTCACACAACCGCACCGACTCCTGTACCAGGTCATTCCTTATCAATTCATCGTGATGAGTTGAGTTATAACCTTCATTGAACAACAGGTAGATGGCAGTTAACACCGTTTCAAGCCGTTGATCTAATTCCGTAAGCGGCGGCACATCAAAAGACACCTTATTTTCTTTTAATGATTGTCTTGCCCGGTACAATCTTTTTTCGATGGTATCATAATTACAAACAAAGGCCCTGGCAATTTCTGTAACACTGAATCCGCACAAAGTTTTT
The DNA here is from genome assembly GCA_016722465.1 of Chitinophagaceae bacterium. GTDB lineage: Bacteria > Bacteroidota > Bacteroidia > Chitinophagales > Chitinophagaceae > Ferruginibacter. The sequence continues at coordinate 1,589,865 of JADKJC010000001.1, forward strand.
AAAACAATGGCAACCTGTGCTTCTGCAGATAAGGATGGATGACAGCAAACAAACATCATCTGTAACTGGTCATCATCAATGCTGCTGGTATTGATGAATTCTTTTACAGTTGGTGCCAGTGTATATTCTGATTGGAGCAGTGGGCTAACGGACTTAAAATACTGCTGTTGTAATTTTTGCTGCCTTAAAACATCAATTGCTTTATTACGGGCTGCGGTAAATAACCATGCTGTGGGATTTACCGGTAAGCCATTGATCTTCCAGTTGTGGAGTGCTTTTAATAAAGTATCCTGCACCACATCTTCTGCCAGCTGTAAATTTTCGGGGCCAAACAGTTTTGTCAATACAGTCACCAGCTTACCCCATTCATGGCGAAAGAGGTGGTCAATTTTTTTGTTTATGTTTAAAGGATCGTTCAATTATATTTTTATTTCACACAACGAAACAAAGCATACAGAAACACCAAGATGGCGTTGTATGCCTTGTCTCCGTTGTCACCTTGTTTGAAACCCTTAAGGCATATCCATCTTCATCACCTGCCTTACCTGAATGCTGCCGCCCTGTGCATAATCAGGGTAGTCTTCACAAAGCGAAACAGCTTCATCATAATTGGCTGCATTGATGATAAAGAAACCACCTACAATTTCTTTTCCTTCAGCATAAGGGCCATCTGTTACTCCCCCAGCATTTCCTTTAATGAGTTTGCCACCGGGCAACAGGGGCTCACCACTCACATACTTTCCGGCCCTGGCAAGCTTGTCTATCCAGCCCATCCATTTGGCCATATTGGCCTGCATTTCTTCAGCAGATGGTCTTGCCTCTGCAGGTACGCCTCCGTGAAAAATCAACATGAACTTTTCCATAATTTTTAATTTAATTATTTTGAAAATATTTTATGAATGACGGGTCAACGTTACCGTTCCGGACAGGAACCGGGAAATATTTTTAGCTGCCCATCCAGTTTTTAAAATCGCTTACGTTTTCCTGGCTGATGATGAGTTCTTCGTCCAGTGCTGGCGTTAATTCTAATTGGAGTTTACTTTTTGGATAGGTCTTTATTCGTTTAATAGAAGCAATATTTACCAGGTATTTACGGTTTACCCTGTAAAAAACAGCTGCATCCACCTCCTTTTCAAGTTCAGATAAAGACTTGTCAAGTATAAATTTCTGCCCATTTTTATCAACCATACAAACCAACTTTTGCACTGCATAGAAGTAAGCAATGTCCGATGCTTTTACCGCTACATAATCGGTTCCACGCTTTACCAAAAACCGCTTTTTAATTTTTTCTACCACCTGGTTTTGATGATACTCCAGCAATTTCTGGATATTGGCGGTAAAATACTGCCTGATGTTCTCGTATTTTTTTAAAGCCGTTTCCAGTTTATCCTGCCTCAATGGTTTTAATAAATAGTCGATACTGTTGTATTCAAATGCCTGTTGCCAGTAATCATCGTAGGCAGTAATGAATATCACCGGGCAGTCAATTTTTACCAGGTCGAAAATTTTAAACGAGAGGCCATCGGTAAGCTGGATATCCATAAAAATGAGGTCGGGTGGGGGGATGTTGTTGCAGCCATTCTACAGATGCCTGTACGCTGGCAAACACAGCCAGTATTCTTGCATCGCTGTTAAAAGTGGTGATGGCCTGGAGTAATTTTTCAGCGGAAGGCCGTTCATCTTCTATAATGATCACTCTCATGAATGGGCAGCTTGTTTGGCAATGTTAAATTATTTTCTTCAAAGATGATAGAAAGCAGTTGCACATGATTACCACTCCGTCATCAAATTATTAGATTTAATCAGCATATTTTCCTGCTTAAGGTAAAATGTATTTGCAATGCCGGCTAAAAAAAATAGATTACAGATCCGGGTGCAATTGTTCCCGGGTTACCAGCCTCCAACGAGCATGAAAAAATATCTTTTATTTGCCGTAATATTTTTCTCTATCCCCACACTAATGGCACAGCAGAAACCCTGCAGCGAGCCAGTTTACAGGCAGTTTGATTTCTGGCTGGGTGAATGGGAGGTATTCAATACCAATGGCAGTAAAGCAGGCGACAGCAAGATATTAATCATGCTGGATAGTTGTGTGATACGGGAAGAGTGGACAAGTACAACGCTTCAACAGGGGGTTCGATATGCTGGCAGAAGCTATAACACTTATAACAAAGCCAAAAAGACATGGCAGCAATACTGGGTGGACAATGCTGGAGGCGTAACGGAATTTTGTAACGGGCATTTTGAAAATAATAAAATGATACTGGAAACCGATAATACAAAGCAGCCCGATGGTACATATAAAATTCAAAAGATGACATTCTATGGGCTTGGTCCGGATAAAGTGCGGCAATGGGGCGAAAGCAGTACGGATGGCGGGAAAACCTGGAATACAGATTTTGACCTTGCGTACAGGAAAAAGAAATGACTTAATTTTAATCGACCATTACACCAAAACTAATCTATATGAAATGTATTGCCTGTTTTTTATTGACCATGCTGCTGTGTGCCAGCGCTTTTTGTACAACCCTTCAGCCTGCACAACAAAACCAGAAATCCAAAGTAGAAAATACCGATGGCAAAGCTGCCAAAAACGCCCAGCCAAAGGTTCAACCGGGTGCGGCAGCCCAGGATAGCAGTAAAAACAAAACAAAAAAGGAAGCCACTACTGATGATGCTGATTTTTTAGGCCCACTATCCTGGAGGCCGGGCCTGTTGTATTGAATACAGCTTGAATAAAATTGTTTCATCAATCATTTGCAAACAGCAAAAGGTTTTCAGATCTTTAGCAGATAAATATTTCCTGTATGAAAAGAGTGACTTCTGTTGGCGGTATATTTTTTAAATGTAAAGATCCAGAAGCACAAATGGATTGGTATGCCACCCATTTAGGAATTGTAATGGATAAATACGGCACCAGTTTTCAATGGCGGCAGGCAGATGACAAAGAAAAGAAAGGGCATACTGCCTGGAGCGCTTTTAAAGACGATACCGATTATTTTGGCCACCCCTCCCAGCAATACATGATCAATTACCGGGTAGAAAATCTGGAGCTGTTGGTAGAGCAGCTTAAAAAAGAAGGCGTGACCATCGCAGACGAAATAGCCGAATTTGAATACGGGAAATTTATTCACATACTTGACCTGGAGGGGAACCGGGTGGAACTCTGGGAAGCTAATGACGACGTGTATGAAAAGATGCTCAATGCTGTAACAAAATAGTAACTAAAATCAATACATCTATTCTTATGAACAATGCCATCAGCTGGTTCGAAATTCCGGCAACCGATCTGCAAAGAGCTACCAGGTTTTATGAGGCCATCTTCAGCACTACGCTGATAGTGATGGATATGCCCAATATTAAAATGCGCCTCTTTCCTATCCAGGATATGCAAAACGGTATAGGAGGCGCTGTAGTTGACAGTGGCGGATTTCATAAACCCTCCTCTACAGACGGGCCGTTGATTTACCTCAATGGAAATCCTGATGTACAAAACATACTGAACAAGGTAGAAGCTGCCGGTGGAAAAGTGGTGGTACCCAAAACAGAAATCTCTCCGGATTATGGTTTTATGGCTGTTATCATTGATACGGAAGGGAACAGGATCGGCCTGCATTCTGTATAAAGCTGGCACATAACCAGATCTGAATATCAATGTGAACCTTCTATGGCATACAATGAACAATTAGCAGACAGGGTAAGAGAATTGATTTCCGAAACACACCACATTACTGAAGAGAAAAGAATGTTCGGTGGCCTTTGCTTTATGGTAAATGATAAAATGTGCGTGGGGGTAGAAGCCGAAAGAATGATGGTAAGGTTTGATCCGGCTATAACGGAAGAACTGGTGGAAAAGGAAGGCTGCCGACCGATGGACTTTACAGGCAGGGTGATGAAAGGTTTTGTATTTGTAGATATTGAGATGCTAAAAACAAAAAAACAGCTGAACTACTGGCTGCATCTGGCGCTCCGGTATAACCAGTTTGCAAAAGCATCAAAGATTAAAGCAGTCAAAAAGAAATGAGAGTTCTTTTTATGTTTATATTATCCGCATGGCTGTTGTCTGCAACTGCACAACAAAAGCAAGAACCGTTTGCAGGCTGGCCGGGGGAGCAATTGATTGGTACCTGGGCAATGCCAGTTAAAGGAGGTAAGCTGTGTGAGGAATGGAGAATGCAGGATGATCATACAATGCTGGGAAAAAGCTACAAAGTTTCAGGAACAGACACCACCCTGTTGGAAACGGTAACACTTACAAAAGAAGGCAATGCCATTTTTTATATTCCTACAGCTATCGGACAAAATCACAACCAATCTGTCCGTTTTAAGTTAAGCTCCTTCAGCGGCCAGGCATACATATTTGAAAACCAGGCGCATGATTTTCCTAAAAGAATTGTGTATGAATTTACAGGTAACAATACCATGCATGCTTATGTTGATGACGGCACACCACAAAAGCGCCAGGAGTTCAATTACAAAAGGGTCATTCAATAACCAGCTAAACCAATCATGCTATGCAATCAAAAGCAACCGATGTGGATCAATACATTAATGAGCTGCCCGAAGAAAGAAAAGCAGCTATGAAGAAACTGTGTGCCGTAATAAAAAAGAATTTGCCAAAAGGTTTCCGGGAGTGTATGAACTATGGAATGATTGGTTATGTGGTGCCACATAATTTGTACCCGGCGGGATATCATTGCGATCCAAAATTACCCCTTCCCTTCCTGGGGCTTGCATCACAAAAGAACAGCATTAATTTTTATCACATGGGTGTGTATGCCGATCAAAAATTACTGCAATGGTTGACAGCAGCACATAGCAAAGCCTCTTCCAAAAAACTGGATATGGGCAAAAGCTGTATGCGGTATAAAAAACCAGAAGACATCCCCTTTCAACTGATCGGGGAACTGGTTTCTAAGATCACGGTACAGCAATGGATTGACTGTTATGAAAAAAATATTAAACGATAACACATGAAAAAATCATTGTGCCTGCTCTGCTGTTTTATTACGTTCAATGTGGTTGCCCAGGACAGCAGCAAAGCAAAACCCAAAACATACCTGGGGGTACTTACACTTACAGAAAAATACCTGGATGAAAAGAACTGGGGCCAGCAGGAGATGGCAACAGTAGGCGAGCATTTTAACCGACTGGTGAAATTGAAGGATGCAGGGATTGTGGTATTGGCCGGCCGTACCAGTTATGAAACGAATAACCCGGATATGATGGGACTGGTAATATTTAATGCCAAAGATGATGCAGCAGCATGGCAGCTGATGATGGAAGATCCTGCAGTGAAAGCCAATATTATGCTGGTGAAAGTACATCCTTACGGCATAGCAGTTAGTAAATGCAACTGAGCTGTCATCGCAGGATAATAAAAAACGATGAACTGATTAAGTAATCAGCCAGTCATTATTAATTTATTAGTTTTGTTGTTGCCGTACATACCCCGGTAAGCATATCAGTCCGCTTAAAAAGCAAAGCGCAATGCTTATCATAATCCCCCACAGATGAACGTGTGATCGTTTTATTTTTATCATGTAGCTATTACAACAAAACAAACGCCATGAAAAAAACAATCATACTCAGCCTGCTGTCATTATTATGCCTCGGCAGCATTGCACAAAACAAAATTGGTAAGGTTACCGGCATTATTAAAGATGCCGGCGGAAAACCCGCCTCATCGGTAACGGTATCCCTTTTAAAAAGCAACGATTCTTCCCTTGCCAAAACAGCAATTACCGATCCATCCGGGAAATATGAAATAGAATTTATTCCAGAAGGCACTTACCTGGTGAGTGCCGGCTATATTGGATTTAAAAAAGTATACAGCAACAAGCTGGAGATCACATCGACCAAACCAGCAATAGCTGTGAATGAGCTACAGTTTACAGAATCTACTACTAGCCTGGAAGAAGTGACCCTTGTTTCAAAAAAATCATTTATTGAAACAAGGATCGATAAAACTATCGTGAATGTAGATGCTTCACCCACCAGCGCCGGTGCCACAGCGCTGGAACTATTGGAAAAATCTCCCGGGGTGATCGTAAACAATGACGGTGTGATCAGTTTAAGGGGTAAACCAGGTGTGATTGTGATGGTCGATGGCAAACAAACTTTTTTGTCACCCTCCGACCTTGCTAATTTATTAAGGAACATGCCGGCCTCATCCATTGAGCAATTTGAGATCATGACCAACCCTTCTGCTAAATATGATGCAGCCGGTAATTCGGGTATCATCAATATCAAAACCAAAAAAGGAAAGGCGAATGGTTTTAATGGATCCTTTACTTTGGGGGCTACGGCCAGTTTGTTTGATCAGAAAGGTACTTTTTATGTAATACCAAAATCGCAGAACAGCTTTAATTTTAACTACCGCAAAAACAAGTTCAACTTTTTCGGTAACTACAATCCCAATTACTTCAGGGGAAGAAATATTTTAGAGATCAACCGGAAGTTCATCAGCAGCCCGGGAACATTGCTTGGCTATAATGATGTGGAGACAAGGTTTAAATTCGGCAATACCAACCATACATTGAAACTGGGCTTCGATTATTTTGCTGATAAGAAAAATACATTTGGTGTTACCATCAGTGGTTTTACATTCAAAGGACACCCCACACCGGTTACAGTTACCGACAGCAAGGATGTAGATCATCAGTTGCTTTCAAAATGGTATCCCGTACAGACAATAATAACAAGTTTCAAAACCTGGCAGCCAATCTTAACTTCCGCCATGTATACGATTCCACCGGAAGGGAACTCACAGCCGACTTTGATTTTATAGCCTACCGCAATACAGGCGATATGCTGCTCACCACCGATTTTTATGATCCATCCGGGATCAGCACCGATCCAACCTTGTTGTTAAAAGGTCACCTGCCCGCCGTGATTGATATCTATACATTCAAATCTGATTATGTACACCCCTTCAAAAGCGGGATAAAATTTGAAGCCGGTATCAAAACAAGCTATGTTACCAACGACAACGAAGTGGATTATAAAAAGGTACAACCTGGGAAAATGGGACAACGACAGCAGGAGCAATCATTTTGTGTATAAAGAGAACATCAATGCAGCATATGTGAATGTGAGCAAACAAATAAAGAAATGGTCATTGCAGGCCGGGCTTCGTTTGGAGAACACCATTGCAAAAGGCCACCAGCTCACCAACGACTCCACTTTCAAACGCAATTTTACCAACCTGTTTCCCAGTACCTTTATTAGTTATACCATTGATAAAAAGAACAGCCTCACGCTTTCTTACAGCAGGCGCATCACCCGGCCCAATTACCAGGACCTGAATCCCTTCACATTCTTCCTGGATTCTTTGTCCTACAGGCAGGGCAACCCGTTTTTGCTGCCACAGTTCACCCATAACATAGAACTGACACATGCATTCAATGGTAAAATAATCACCAGCATTAATTACAATACCACCAAAGATGTGATTTCTCAATTGCTAAGGCAAAACGATGCCAACCGCATTGTTTACCTCACCGTTGACAACGTAGCCAGCTTTCAAAACATCGGCATATCTGTTACCGTTCCGGCAGCCATTACCAAATGGTGGAACCTGAATTTCTTTACCAATGTTTTCAACAATCATTACAAGGGTATTTACAATGCCGACAAGATCGATATTTCCTACACTTCCTTTATGGCCAACGCCACCAACAGCTTCACGGTTAAAAAAGGATTTACCCTTGAGCTGAGTGGATTTTACAGAGCAAAGGGGGTTGACAATTTATCCATTTCCGAACCGGTGTACCAGATGAGCCTGGGTGCACAAAAACAGGTAATGAATGGAAAAGGAACATTAAGGCTGAATGTGAGGGACCCCTTTGCATGGCAGCGTTTCCGGGCATTAACGGAGTACAGTAATATTTATGTAAAAATAAATAGCCAGAATGATGCAAGGCAGGTAACGGCTACGTTCACTTACCGTTTTGGTAAGTCACAGCAGGGCCAGCAAAGAAGAAGGAATGCATCGCAGGAAGAACAGAATCGTGTGGGAGGAGGTAACTAGCTGTTGCATTTTGTCATCACCGCATAAATAATAAATACCAAGTTGACCATTCGGGGCCAACTTTTTTATTAACTTCCACCTTACTTTACCAAAACAAATGTTATGAAACGACTATGCCTTGCCTGTACTGTATTTATTATTACGCTGCCTTTTTCGCTTTCAGCACAAAAGAAAAATACTCCAACCTCTGATAAAGAAGAAAAAAAAGAGCTCCTCAATGATGCTCTTTTCAGTAACCTACAGTTCCGGAGTGTAGGCCCAGCCATTACATCGGGCCGCATTGCTGATATAGCCGTTAATCCCAACAACCACAACGAATATTATGTGGGGGTAGCCTGTGGCGGCGTTTGGAAAACCAGTAATGCAGGCGTTACCTTTTCTCCGCTGTTTGATGGTGAAGGTTCTTATTCTATTGGTTGTATAGCCATTGACCCCAACAACAGCAATGTGGTTTGGGTGGGAAGTGGAGAGAACAATAATCAAAGGAGTGTTGCCTATGGTGATGGGATTTATAAAAGCGAAGATGGCGGCAAGAGTTGGAAAAATATGGGGTTGAAAAATTCAGAACATATCGGCCGTATAGCCATTGACCCAACCAACAGTAATATTGTTTATGTGGCTGCTTACGGCCCACTGTGGAGTTCGGGCGGAGACAGGGGTATATACAAAACGACTGATGGCGGTAAAACCTGGAAGCAAATTTTAAAAGTAAGTGAACACACCGGATTTAACGAAGTGATAATTGATCCACGTTATCCCAATCTGGTATATGCAGCGGCACACCAGCGCCAACGTAAAGTATTTACCTATATCGGCGGCGGTACTGAAACGATGCTGTATAAAAGTACTGATAGCGGCAACACCTGGGATACCATGATGAGTGGGATGCCTTCCGGGCAGATTGGCCGTATCGGCCTGAATTACTCCCCTGCCAATCCTGATATATTATATGCAGTAGTGGAAGCTAAGGAAGATAAGGGTGGTGTATACCGGAGCACCGACCGTGGTGCCAGCTGGGAAAAAAGAGGTGGCTATACCTCTTCAGGTAACTACTATCAAAAAATATTCTGTGATCCAAAAAATACCGAAAAGGTTTTTGTGATCAATGCTTACATGGTGGTAAGTAAGGATGGCGGAAAAACATTCAATAATCTCGGCGAAAAAAGTAAGCATATCGATAACCATGTGATCTGGATCGATCCATCCAATACCGATCATTTCCTCGTTGGTTGCGATGGCGGTGTATATGAAAGTTTTGATGGTGCCGACAACTGGCAGTTCAAACCCAACCTGCCTGTAACACAGTTTTATAAGGTGGCCACCGACAATGCATTTCCTTTCTACCACATTCATGGAGGTACGCAGGATAACTTCAGTATTGGTGGGCCATCCAGGACCTTGAGTGAAAATGGTATCGTTAATTCCGACTGGTATTTCACCAGTACCGGTGATGGTTTTGAAAGCCAGGTAGATCAGAGCAACCCCGATATTGTATACGCACAGGCACAGTATGGTGCACTCAGCAGGTACGATAAAAAGAGTGGCGAAAAACTATACATTCAGCCACAGGAAAGAGAAGGGGAAGCTGCCTACCGCTGGAACTGGGATGCACCATTGATGATATCACAGTTTGACAACAAACGACTGTACTTTGCAGCCAACAAAGTTTTCCGCAGCGATGACAGGGGCAATAGCTGGAAAGTGATCAGTGAAGACCTTACCCGCCGGCTGGACAGGAACAAACTACCGGTGATGGGCAAGGTATGGAGCATGGATGCCATTGCCAAAAATCAGAGTACTGATATTTATGGTAACATCACTGCCCTGGCAGAAAGCAAACTGGATGAAAATATTTTATATGCAGGAACGGATGATGGCTTGATACAGGTAACGAATGATGGTGGTAAAACATGGATAAAGATTGACAATATTGCCGGGGTGCCCGAACGCACTTATGTGAATCAAATCATTGCATCGCAGCATGATAAGAATGTAGCCTACGTTACATTCAATCATCATCGTTATGGCGATTTTCATCCTTATGTATATAAAACAACAGATGCCGGAAAAACATGGATGGCGATTCAAAATAATTTACCGGAAAGAGGCTCCGCCTACTGCATTGCAGAAGATCATGTAAATACCAACCTCTTATTTGCAGGTACCGAGTTTGGTGTATTCACCAGTATTGATGGTGGTTCCAAATGGTACCAGTTGAAAGGCGGCCTGCCCACCATTGCCATCAGGGATATAGAGATACAGAAAAGAGAAAATGACCTGGTGCTCGCCAGCTTTGGCCGTGGATTTTATGTGCTGGATGATTATACACCTTTGAGAAATCTTAAAAAAGAAGACCTTGAAAAGCAGGCAGTGATTTTTCCTGTAAAAGATGCCTGGATGTATATGCAGTCAACAGCACTGGGAGTAAGAGGCAAAGGCTTCCAGGGAGAAAGTTTTTTCACCACTCCAAACCCCAAGCCAGAAGCTGTATTTACTTATTACCTGAAAGCAGATATCAAAACCATTAAGGAAAAAAGACAGGCAGCAGAAGCGGAGAAAGTTAAAAAAGGCGAAGCCATTACTTATCCCTCCATTGATTCGTTAAGACTGGAAGACCAGCAGCCGGCACCACACTTGCTTTTTACCATTACCGATGAGAGTGGTAATATTGTTCGCCGCATCAAGACTGCTGCAAAAAAAGGATTGAAAAGAATCACCTGGGATTTCCGTACTCCCCCCTTTGGTCCCATCGACTTTACTCCTTTTGATGAATCCAATTCCTTCAGTGCACCCGACCAGGGTTATATGGCTCTGCCCGGCCATTACAAAGTATCGCTGAGTAAATTTGAAGACGGGCAGTACACAGAGATGGTGGCTTCACAACCATTTAAAACTGCCCTGCTGAATGTAACCACGCTGCCGGCTACCGATAAAAAAGCGCTGGATGAATTCTGTAAAAAGGTAGGGGAACTCAGCCGGGTAGTTGCCGCCGCCGATGGATACCGCAGCAATCTGGTGAACAAAATGCGTTATATCAAACAGGCAGTGATTGAAACACCGAGGCAGCCATTGGATATTTCGCAAACCATTACTTACATCGAAAAACGCCTGGGTGATTTGAATAAACAACTGAATGGTGATGCTACCCTTGCAAGAAGGGAATTTGAAACACCGCCTTCCATCAATGGCCGCATTGGTTATATTACCGGTGCCCTGTGGAGTACCACAGCTGCACCTACGCAAACACAAATGGATTGCTATACGATTGCTGCCAAACAATTTTCACCGGTGTACATTGAGCTGAAAGCTGTGGGAGAAGAAGTGAAGAAACTCGAAGACCTGCTGGAGAAGAATGGTGCACCTGCCACCCCGGGCAGGCTACCGGATTGGAAGGGCAATTGAGCTATACATTTTTATTTTTATAAAAGGCTTTCGGAAGAAAGCTTTTTTTCCTTTGTTGCGATGACCAAAGATTGAGGGGTGAGCTGCTACTCAAACCACTGATTGTGCTGCTCTTCCACACGAATGAATGTAGTCCGCTTGGTAAGCTCCTTTAGCGATTGTGCGCCTACGTAAGTACAGGTAGAGCGAACGCCACCCAGCAGGTCCTGCATGGTATTGTTCACCGGCCCACGGTATTTGATGGTAACAGTTTTACCCTCGCTGGCCCTGTATTCTGCCACCCCGCCGGCATATTTATTCATGGCTGTTTCTGAACTCATGCCATAAAACTGTTTGAGTTTTTCCCCATTCTTTTCAATCAATTCACCACCGCTTTCGTCATGGCCTGCCAGCATACCGCCCAGCATCACAAAATCGGCACCGCCGCCAAAAGCCTTGGCCACATCACCAGGAACTCTACAACCACCGTCAGAAATGATCTGTCCTTTCAGGCCATGCGCCGCATCCGCACATTCAATAATGGCACTCAGCTGCGGATAACCCACACCGGTTTTTACCCTGGTAGTACAAACCGAGCCCGGGCCAATGCCCACTTTAATGATATCAGCCCCGGCCAGTAACAATTCTTCCACCATTTCGCCGGTCACCACGTTACCGGCCAAAATAATCTTATCTGCAAAAGCCTCCCTGGTTCTTTTTACAAAATCCACAAAATGCTCGGAGTAGCCATTGGCCACATCAATACAAATAAATTGTAAAGACGGGCACTGGTCCATGATGATTTTTAATTTTTCCGCATCCGCCTTGCCAGAGCCAGTGCTTATGGCAATATGCTGTGCAATTCCCGGCGGCGCTGTTTGTATAAAATCTTTCCATTGTGCAATGCTGTAATGTTTGTGTACTGCGGTGAAAGCCTTGTGTTGTACCAGTGCCAGCGCCATTTCAAATGTGCCTACAGTATCCATATTGGCGGCCATAATGGGTACGCCCTCCCATAGCTTACCCGTATGCCTGAATTTAAAATTACGTTCCAAACTCACTTCTACCCTCGACTTTAAAGTAGACCGCTTGGGCCTGATCATTACATTTTTAAAACCCAGCTTAATATCATTTTCAATTCTCATTGCAGATTATTTTAAGGGCAGTAAGTTAGTGCAAAGGGGGAGAATTCAAAACACAGAGATCCAAAGTGTTTAAAACTTTGGATCTCTCCGGCAAAAAAAGCCCTTGTATTCAACAACCGTTTATTCCATCACGGTGTTATTTTTATTTGCATGAGGATTACCCGAATTGCCTGTAAAGATAGCCGCTGCTATAACCCCGAGAAGCAACGCCATGCCGATCCATACACCGGGCCTGGAAAAAAATTCACTGGCTTTGCTGGTGCCGTTAACGCTGTCTGCCCATGCCGTTATTTGTGCCATCACCATTACACACAGTAACAGGCACTTATTGCGTAGGATGCTTAACTTTTTCATAATTGAAGTTTTATATCATTATAAAAAAACCACGCCACTATTTTAATAAGGCGACAACCTTAAAAAACGATCTCTTTGGGAAATTGCTGCCACGTTTTGATGAAAACCCTGGCTATGCAGCACGGTCATTAATAAAAAAACTGTTCAGAAATGATCTTACCACCTTTTACCTTGTACAAACAAATTTCACTGTTGGCCTGGCGTTCCTGTCCTTTCATTTGTATGTCCGTTTCCCATCCCACAGAAAAATAATCACCGGCTACAAAGGGGTCAGTGATGTTACTACCGTAAAACTGCTCAACCATAGAGATAAACAATTCGGCTTTTTCCTGGATGGCTTTCAGTCCCCTGGTTTCTTTGGGCAACAGCCCTTCCCTGGGTTCAATGCTCAGGGTTTCTTCTGTAAAAAATTCCAGCTTGGCTTTTTCTACTTGGCCTTGCCTGCACATGCTTACCAATTTATCGGCTACTTCTTTTGTTGTCATTAGTAATGAATATTTAGGACGAATAGGTTTCTTAGAGATCATTAATAACATCCGTGGCTCTCTGCAAATGCAATTGCATGGTTGGTAATATATTTTCTGCATAGGATTTTATCGGTGGTGCATTGCCTACTCTTTTTTCGTAGTCAAAAAGATTGACCACCCTTTGCAGGTCACTCACCTGTCCATTTACATAGGCACTGTCGAAGCTGCGACCATTAAGACTGTTCAGCTGGGAGCGAAATGCCTTGTGTACCGTATCCATTTCGGAGGGTAGCTGGTAATTGTATTGAGCAGCTACGAGGCTAAGGCTATTCATGGCTGTTGTATGGCCACTGATAAGATATTGTGCCAGTACTTTTACCGAATCGTTGGTAGATCTAAACATAGCCAACTCCGAGAGGATGATGGCTGCCCGGTGGGTATATGCCACCTGTATCACAAAGCCATCGTCCGTTGAATTTGGGTCGTCTGTTTTAACGGCCTCCTTTTTACTGCAGGCCGCAAAAAGAGCCATCAGCATCACGGACCCAATTGCCATTCCTGAAATCATTTTCATAAATTTTACATTTTAGTTTCCTTCATAAATTTCATCCTTGCAAAAATAATTCAACAGATCCATCCAGTTGTTACCGGACATGTTAAATACCGGAGTTTTCGCAGCAAAATCCAGCTTGCCAATGCTGGCATAGAAATGGACATACCACTGTAAAGAATCAGTATGAACATCATCATTCAATCACTTGGCTTTACTGCAGGGGCGGCGCTGGAAACATTAATAAAGAAGAAAATATGCGTATTAAAATCCGACAGTATTATCCGGGCAACGGTTACACTGTATAAAGGCCCTGCAGAAAATATGGATGCAGACTATTGCGAAATCCGTCTTGAAGTTCCAGGCAATGATTTGTATGTAAAAAAGAACAGTACCCATTTTGAGGTATCAGCCAGCGAATGTGTAGAAGTATTGTCTCAACAGCTCAACAAAAAAGCAACAAAGAAAAATGACAGGCAGGCAGATACCATCACCATCGAAAATGTATTAGCAGCAGCCGAAGGCGATACAGATGCAACCCAGGTTACAGAGGGTCCACAACCTTTTATTTGAATCGTGTAAATTTCATTCGTGTTATTTCTCATTAGTTACCGAACAAGCCGTCTATTTTGCTTCAGGCCAGATGCAATCGGGATTCAAAAAATGCGAAACCAATTTTTTATAGAAGCAAAAGGAGCGGCGTTTCAGTAATCCAGCTGGCAGCTAGTGGAGGCAAAATCAATACATTTAAAAGATACAATAAAAGCAACTAATAAACCTGCTTCCAATAAGGCCAACACTCTTATTATTGTTCAATTATTTAATCCCTTTCGAATTCCTTAATACATTTATCCAATATGCCTCCAGCCCCTCTTTACCAATACCTGTAAAAGGCACCCATTTTCTTTCCACCGGCAGGTACACTTCCATTGCATTCACATCAGGAAAAATTTTATAATCGAATTTTGTATGGCCAGTGCAGATATACCCTGTATAATACCAGTCCATATTATTTGCTAAAGCCCAGTCAATTTTCTGCAGCATCAGGTATTTACCCAGGCTATATTTTTTATAAGCCGGATGATAAAAATTAAGAATGCCTGAGATGGCATTTTTGCCAAGATCAAAATACCCGGTTGCTATGAGCAGCCCCTTGTACCGTACTTCAATCATCATTGAGTCAAAGGGATTACCCATGCTGTTGTCGTGCATGCAGGATTGGCAACTGCCACTGGTAGTAAAATCAATAGCGCTGTGATAGAGACTGTATAGATTTTCTATTTCAGTAGTAATGATTGCCTTTTGATACAATATTGTTAACCTTTCACATTTCTTACGGATAGCCCGGGCAGCATTGTTTTCATTAATGTTACTCAGTTTTGTTCTTAACCAGAATACCGGCAATGCATCGCCAGCCATATCAAGCTGGGTATAATGCGTTGTAAAAACCGTATGGAGCATCCTGTAATAACCGGCAGCCAGGTAGTCATCAAGCAGGCTGCCCCTGAATCCACGTTCATCTGGTAATATATAGTAAGGGCCAATGATCATTTTTATATTTTTTTGCGCTGCTTAATTGCCGGTTTAAATTAATCCATTTTTTACTGACCACAATCAACCCCGGGTTTAATCACCGTCATGAATTAACCAGCAGCACCACCATAGCTTTCTTTTTATTTTATTATACTTTAATCATTGTGTCATGAAAAATTTATTGGCAATAACACTGTCTTTACTGTTGCTGAATGCCGTGTATACGATTGCTACCGCCCAGGTGGATACTTCCATAAAAGTGTATTCAAAGTATGATTTTGTTCCCGGGGATAAAATCGTCTTCTTTGATGATTTTAATGAGAACCTTGGTGATTTTCCTGCTGCCTGGAATACCAATGGCAGCGGTGAAATTGTTACTACCAGTATGGCCCCAGGCAAATGGTTCCAGCTAACGGGCAATGGCTTTTACATCCCGGATACAAAAGGCGATTTCCCGGATAACTTCACCGCCGAATTTGATTTTATTCCTACCAACAAAGCGGAGGATGCACAGGCCATCGGCTTTGGTTTTTACATTGTTTCCGGCAATATAAAAGATCCGATGGAAGGTGGTGCAATACCCGGTAAAAGTGGCATGAAACTGAGCATTGATGGCTACAGCAGTTATTACTCCGCTTATACTGAGGGGGCATACACACTTAATGGCAATACTGATTATGAACTGATAAAAAACACAGTATATCATTTTGCAGTGTGGGTACAAAAACAACGGATAAGAATGTACCTGAACGAGAAAAAAATATTTGATGTACCAAGAGGTATGCCGGAGGGGGTAAAATATAATATATTGCGCTTTGAAATGGGGGCGAATCAGTACCAATGATTGCAAATTTCAGGGTGGCCGCCGGTTTGCCGGATATGCGAAACAAATTACTGACAGAGGGCAAACTGGTGAGTTATGGAATTTATTTTGATGTGAACCAGGCTACAGTAAAGCCCGCCTCTTTTGCAACGCTGAAAGAAATAGCACAGGTACTAAAGGATAACCCAACGGTTAAGATTCGCATTGTGGGCCATACCGATAGTGATGGAGATGATGCTGCCAACCTCGACCTGTCTAAGCATCGGGCTGCTGCAGTAAGGCAGGAACTGTTAAACAATTTTGGCATTGAACCGGCCCGTATTGAAACAGATGGAAAGGGGGAACTTCAGCCGATTGCTGCCAATGATACAGCAGCTAACAAAGCAAAAAACCGCCGGGTTGAATTTGTAAAACTGTAAAAGAAAGGAGTAATTGGGGAAGTATGATTTTTTATTCAGCTAAGCAGCTAAAAAAAGGCCACATTGCTGTGACCTCTTTGCTCCCCCCACTGGACTTGAACCAGTGACCCTCTGATTAACAGTCAGATGCTCTAACCAACTGAGCTAGGGAGGAATGGGCGGCAAAAATAAGGCTTTTTAGTTTTTGGCAAAAAAATAAAACCATTATTTCAACCAATTGAATAAGTTATTTTGCTCAATGCCTGCAAATACCCCATCTTCCCTCAGTTCGATGGGAAAAGTTTTCAAAAAATAGCCTTCGCCGCTGGTATTTCGCCCATTTGTTAAGCTGAATTTATAGCGGTGCAGGGGGCAAACAATATTACCCAGGGCATCCACGTAGCCATCAGCCATGGTACCACCTGCATGTGGGCATTTGGCAGCACAGCCAAACCATCGATTGCTGTGTTTGATAATGCAGATGATTTTATCACCGGCGGTTACTTCAATAATACCATTTCCATCCTGTAATAATTCCGCAGTATTATCAGCGATCTTATACCATGTATATTGCTTTGCCTGGCTCAATGCTTTTTCATTCGTGTAATTAATATCATTTGTCATCAATGCATCAATAGAAATACTCTGCCTTATATGGATACCTGATCCGGTACATTTCCCTCACATTGTTGAGGATGGTTTGCCGCAATTGGTCAAAATTTGTTTTTTCAATGGCAGATACAAATACACAATTGCCGCCCAGTTCATTCTGCCATCGTTGTTTCAGGTCGATGAGTATTTCTTTTTTCACTTCGGGTTCCAGCCATTGGTCAAAAGCCTCTGCTTCATACTTGTCCATCTTGTTAAAAATGGTGATGGTAGGCTTTTCCTCAACACCCAGCTCTGCCAGTGTATTGGTCACCACTTTCAACTGTTCTTCAAACTGTGGATGAGAAATATCCACCACGTGCAGCAGAATATCAGCTTCTCTTACTTCGTCGAGCGTGCTTTTAAAACTTTCCACCAAATGATGTGGCAGCTTGCGGATAAACCCTACAGTATCGCTCAGTAAAAATGGCGTTTGTTCAAACACGACTTTACGGGTGGTGGTATCCAGGGTGGCAAAGAGTTTATTTTCTGCAAATACTTCGCTCTTACTAAGGAGGGTCATTAAGGTTGATTTACCAACATTGGTGTAACCCACCAGCGCCACTCTTATAAATTCTCCTCTCTCTTTTCTTTGAGTGAAAGACTGTTTGTCTATTTCGGCTAAGCGTTTACGTAAGAGGCTGATTTTGTTCTTTACAATACGGCGATCGGTTTCAATTTCTGTTTCACCGGGCCCCCTGGTACCTACACCGCCTCCCTGTCTTTCCAAATGTTTCCACATACCTTTTAACCTGGGTAATATGTATTGGTATTGTGCCAGTTCCACCTGTGTTTTTGCCTGTGCTGATTTGGCACGGCTGGCAAAAATATCCAGGATCAGGTCGCTGCGGTCGATGGTTTTGGCACCTATTTCTTTTTCTATATTCTGAATTTGAGATCCGGTAAGTTCGTCATCAAATACCACCAGGTCCACATCGCTGTGTGCCTGTACATATCTTTTGATCTCTTCCAGCTTTCCCTTACCCACAAATGTTTTACTGTCGGGGTGTGCCAGTTTTTGGGTGAACCGTTTAACAGCAGTAACACCGGCAGTGGTGGCTAAAAATGCCAGCTCATCCAGGTATTCATTTAACTGTTGTTCTGTTTGATCAGGTGTAATAACGCCTACCAGTACGGTTTTCTGTTCCTGCTGAAATTTCTTTTTCTCTATCAAGTCAATTATTTTTTTATTGAATCACAAAGGCCCGGAGTAACAAACGCAACGAGATGTAGCCGGCAACCTTTGTGTTATTTGTGTCTTAGTGGTTAATTATTTTTACCACCATCATTTGATAACCCTTGCTAAAGGTAAACCAATATACCTGCAAAAATAAAGCGTTCCTTATTAGGGAACGCTTTGAATATATGCCAGCCTGCTTTAATTTTTTGATGCTGAATTGGCGGCGTTGATCCATTTTGACATCTCCTCACAGGTTTTGAATTCATCATCAATTTTGATGTAGTAGGTGGGGATCATGTCTACAAACCATTTTTCCAGCGCATTATTCTTTTTTTCTTCCAGTGCACGCTGGGCAATCCTGTTATAATCGTCTTTTACATTTTCTCTGTGCGGCTCACTGCGGCTCATCAGGTAAACGATCCTCACCCCTTTTTTGCCCCGCTCATCGGTAAATTATGTTGGCAGTGAATATTCTCCCACACCCAGGTCCTTAATCATTACTACCAGATCCTTATCCAGCTGGTCGATGGTGATATAGTTGCTGCCTTCCGCATTGGTTTTTCTGCCGGCGGTGAACTTGCTGCTCTCGTCCTCACTGTATTTATTCACCGCTTCTCCAAAAGTGGTGGTTCCTGCAATCAGCTTCGACCGCACGGAGTCCAGTTTTTGAATAGAGGTCTTTGTTTCTGTTTTGGTAACCTGTGGTATTTTTAAGATATGCCTGATTACTGCATCATCACCGGCCCTGTTCACCATCTGGATGATATGGTAGCCAAACTTACTTTTAAAAGGAGCAGATACCTGTCCTTCTTTTAAAGAAAAAGCTTTTGCCAGGAAAGTGGGGTCCCATTGTTTTTCATTCCGGTTGATATCATATTGCCCTGCCTTATCCTTACTGCCTGGATCATCCGAATAAAGGGCGGCTAAGGTTTTCATATCTTTTTTACCAGATTCCAGCTGGGCTTTGAACTCTTTCAACAATTCCACACAATATTCCTCGGCATCCCTGCTGGGCTTGGGATAAACCACGACCTGGCCGATCTCCAGTTCGCTTTCATAAAACTGCAGGCTGTCTTTTTGTATCCTGTCGTAAAATGCTTTTACTTCATTGGGTGTGATGCGGATTGTCTCTACAATTTTATTGCGCATGGCACCGGCGAGCTTTCTTTCCCGGAAGCCATCTTTAAAATCTTCTTTTAGCTGGTAGAGGGTGCGGCCGGCAATCTCTTCCAGTTTTTCTTTGGAACCGTACATATTGATAAATCCACGGATCTGATTGTCAATATCCGCAGCGATTTCTTCTTCTGAAATGGGAATTGAATCTTTTTCAGCCTGCAGTACCAGTGCTTTTACTCCCATGGCTTGCTCTAATGAAAGGCATCTGGCATTGGGCGGCGCTTCAATGCCCTGTCGCTGCATATCAAGGATGGTATTGTCAATATCGCTTTTCAGTACGATCTTATCACCTACCACGGCCACGATCTTATCGGCCAATATCTTCTTTGGCTGGGCGAAGGAAACAAGGCATACTGTACTTAAAATAAGAATTGAGAAAAATTGCTTCATCTGGAAAAATTATACCGTTTACATTACCAGCAGTTGTAAGGCTGGTATTATTACCAAAAATAAGGCAGATGAAATACGGTGAAGTCATCTGCCTGCTTTATTAACAAATGTTTGTCGAGAGCGTGAATAGTGAAAAGGCTTTTATTAACTATTGACTATTCACCATCAGCTTACAGTGTTCTCTTCACTTCTACTTCTTCAAATGCTTCCACAATATCACCGGGTTCAAGGTTAGCGTAGTTACGGATGGTTAATCCGCACTCCATATTGGTAGGCACATCCTTCACATCGTCTTTGTAACGTTTCAGGCTTCCCAGTTCACCGGTGTAAATGACAATACCATCACGTACCAAACGCACCCTGTTGTTCCTGGCGATCTTACCGCTGATAACGATACAACCTGCAACAGTGGCTTTATCAAACTTGTATACTTCTTTCACTTCTACGTTGGCGAGTATCTTTTCTTCTACGCTTGGTTCCAGCATACCTTCCATTGCACTCCTGATTTCATCGATAGCAGTGTAAATGATGGAGTATAGTTTCACCTGGATACCTTCATTTTCAGCCAAACGGGCAGCCTGTAAAGTAGGCCTTACATTAAAGCCGATGATGATAGCATCTGATGCATTGGCCAGTGTAACATCACTCTCAGTAATGGCACCCACTGCTTTGTGGATCACTTTTACCACAATTTCCTGTGTACTCAGCTTCTGCAATGAATCACTCAATGCTTCTACCGAACCATCCACGTCACCTTTAATGATCACATTGAGTTCTTTAAAGTTACCCAATGCCAAACGCCTTCCGATCTCATCAAGCGTAATATGTTTCTTGGCCCTCATACCCTGCTCTCTCAATATCTGTCCACGCAGGTATGCTTTTTCTTTTGCTAATGCTTCGTCATCGTATTCTTTAAACGTTTCACCCGCTTGTGGTGCACCGTTCAATCCAAGGATTAATACCGGTGTAGATGGCGGCGCTGTATCAATGCGCTGGTTACGCTCATTGTACATGGCTTTTACCTTACCAAAGTGCTGACCAGATACAATCATATCACCCTGGTTCAATGTTCCATTCTGTACCAGTACAGTAGCAACATAGCCACGACCTTTATCCAAAGTAGCTTCTATCACGGTACCGGAGGCAACCTTTGATGGATTGGCTTTCAGGTCAAGGATATCTGCTTCCAGTAATATTTTTTCCATCAGCAGGTCGATGTTCAGGCCTTTCTTGGCACTGATCTCCTGGCTCTGGAATTTACCGCCCCAGCTTTCTACCAGGATGTTCATCTGGCTCAACTGCTCGTATATTTTTGTTGGATTGGCACCATCCTTATCAATTTTATTCACCGCAAATATCATCGGCACACCTGCTGCCTGTGCGTGGGAGATGGCTTCTTTTGTCTGTGGCATCACCGCATCGTCAGCCGCAACCACTATCACTGCAATATCTGTTATCTTGGCACCACGGGCCCTCATCGCTGTAAACGCTTCGTGGCCGGGTGTATCAAGAAAGGTAATATGTCTTCCGGTATCAAGTGTTACTTCGTAAGCTCCGATATGCTGGGTGATACCACCTGCTTCACCTGCAATTACGTTGGTACTTCGGATATGATCCAACAGCGATGTTTTACCATGGTCAACATGCCCCATGATGGTAACGATTGGCGCTCTTGGTTTTTGATCTTCTTCATTATCCTCATCCTCTTCTTCATGCATATCAGCAGCGTCTTCCACACCAATGAATTCCACATCAAAGCTAAACTCACTTGCTACCAGCTCTATTACATCTGCCTCCAGGCGTTGGTTAATACTTACCATGATGCCGAGGCTCATACATTTGCTTATCACTTCTGCAAAGCTCACATCCATCAGGTTGGCCAACTCACTTACAGAGATAAACTCTGTAACCTGCAGTTTGGTGCTGCGGTCCAAATCTCCTTCTCTCTGTTCTGCCAGCTCATTTCTTTTAGCTTTACGCATCTTAGCTTTAAGGTTCTTACCTCTTCCGGTATTACCTGTAAGCTTAGCCTGCGTTTCTTTTATTTTATCCTGTATTTCTTTTGCATCAATTTCCCTGTCTTCCCTGCGGCCATGACCCGAAGCTGGCGGCTTGTTGCCAAAGCGGTTGGGTGCACCACCAGTTCCGCCTGGTCTTCCACCCGGACCTGTATTCGGCCTGTTGCCGGGAGCGCCTGGTCTTCCCGCCATGTTACTACCCTGACCCTGCCTTGGTGGCTGGCTGCCAGGTGGTATGGTCCCTTTTCTTTCAACTGGTATTCTTTTGCGCTTGCGCTTATCGTCCGTATCTCTTTTTGGCCTAGTATCACTGTCAACCGGCAGTTCAATTTTACCTAAAATCTTGGGGCCTTCCAGCCTTTCCGCCTTAATGTTTTCAATAGTTGCCGGGGCATCAGGTTTCACCTCTTCAACCGGTAGAGGAGTAGCAGCAACGGGCGCTGGTTCCACCACAGGAGCAGGCCCCTGTTCTTTTTTCACCACAGTGATGGGCTTTTTCTCCTCGGCTTTTTTTGCAGATTTTTTAGGTCTTGTAGAGGAGTCTATTGCGTCAAGGTCAATTTTGGTAACTACTTTAGGAGCTTCCAGGTCCGGCGCTTCTATTTTAACAACTCCAGGTCTGGTATCTTTATCTTCTGCAGGCGCCACTGTTTTTTCGATCACCGGAGCTACCACTTCCGGCTGCTCTACCGGAATAACGACGATGGGTTCTTCTACTACTGGAGCGGGGGCTGTTTTTTCGACCACTGGAGCTACAGGCGTTTCTTTCTTCTTGAAAGACAGATCCTGCTCATCTTTCTTTTTCTTTTGTTCGGCAGCACCAGCGTTTTTTGTCAACTCAATCTTTTCAGCATTTTGCTTAGCTACTTTATCCTGTTGAAATTCCTGCTGTGCTACCCGGTACATTTCAGGTGTGAGTTTAAAATCCCGTTGCATATCATCGGAACTAAAACCTTTGCTGGTCAGGAATTCAACAAGCGTATCTTTGCTTACATTGAATTCGATGGCAGCTTTCATCGCCCTGGGTAATATTATTGTATTTTCTGACATTCGTTAGTCTTAAATTTCTAATCTTTTTTTATTAATGAATAATGACTTGGTTATTTATATCCATCAATTACTCTTTTTCAAATTCTTCTTTCAAAATCCTCAATACATCAGCAATGGTTTCTTTTTCAAGATCTGTCCTTCTCTCCAGTTCTTCGGGGCTTAAAGCCAGCACCGACCTAGCAGTATCACAACCTACACCCTTGAGGGTTTCAATTACCCATGCTTCTATTTCATCGCTGAATTCTTCCAGGTCAATATCAAATTCATCTACTTCGCCTTCGTTATCCCTGTACACATCAATTTCATAACCGGTCAATTCACAGGCCAGTTTTATATTAACCCCTCTTTTACCAATTGCCAGTGAAACCTGGTCGGGCTTTAAGTATACAGTTGCATGTTTCTTTTCTTCATTCAGATCGATGCTGGTGATTTTGGCTGGTGTTAATGAACGCTGTATCAACAACTGCACATTATTGGTCCAGTTGATCACATCAATGTTTTCATTCTTCAGCTCTCTTACGATGCCATGAATACGGCTACCTTTCATACCCACGCAGGCGCCTACCGGGTCAATCCTGTCATCAAAGCTTTCTACAGCAATCTTTGCCCTTTCTCCAGGTTCTCTTACAATCTTCCTAACCACTATAAGGCCATCGAATATCTCGGGCACTTCTATTTCTAATAATTTTTCCAGGAATACCGGGCTGGTACGGGAAACAATAATTACAGCCTGATTATTTTTGAGTTCAACTTTTTTAACAACGCCTCTAACCGTTTCGCCCTTCTTAAAGTAATCAGAAGGAATCTGTTCAGATTTTGGCAATATCATTTCGTTGCTTTCTTCATCCAGCAGCAATACTTCTTTTTTCCATACCTGGTAAATTTCACCACTCACAATTTCACCAACCCTGTCTTCGTACTTTTTAATGAGCAGGTTTTTCTTGAGATCGTTGATACGGCTGGCAAGGGTTTGTTTGCCGGCAAGAATTGCCCTGCGGCCAAACTCTTTCTGAATATCCACTTCTTCATAGAGTTCTTCACCTACTGCATAGTCCGGTTCAATTTTGATGGCATCGCTATATTCAATCTCAGTGAGTGTGTTATAAATATCACCATCATCCACAATGGTACGGCGGCGGAAAATTTCAAGATCGCCTTTCTGGTCATTTACGATCACGTCAAACTGATCGTCGCTGCCATATTTTTTGCGTATCAATGTTTTAAAAACGTCCTCCATTACCTTCATCAGTGTAGGACGATCAATGTTTTCTGCCTCTTTAAATTCCTGGAAGGAATCAATTAAATTAATACGTGCCATATAGCTTACCAGCCTCACTTTTTGTACCCCGCCGGCAGGGGATTTTGTTATGTAATATTAGAAAGATATCAATACAGTTGCCTGTTTTATTTCGCTGAAAGCAATTTCCTTTGTAAGGGTAACGGCTTTTTTATTTTTACCTTCTGTATACTCCAGCTGAATGCCGGTTTCATTTACGGCGGCCAGCTTGCCTTCTTTTTTTGTATCATCGGAAAATACCACTTCCAGGTTGCGGCCTGTATTCTTTTTGTACTGCCGAAGCAGCTTCAAAGGTTCATCTACCCCTGGGCTTGATACTTCCAGTGAAAAATTACCATCCGGGTACCAGCCTTCTTCCTCAATTGTCTTATACATCGCCCTGTTAATCTTAATGCATTTGTCAATACTGAGCCCGGTATCTGCATCAAGAAAGACCTTAATGTTATTGGTAGGTTTGATGCGTACCGACACAAGAAATATATCACTGTTATCTGCGATGATCTTTTCTATCAAAGCTTCAATTGCCTGTATGGATGATGGCTGGTTCATGGTATAAAAGAAGGGAACGCTTCCGTTCCCTTCTTCTGTTTCTTTTTGTCCGATGCAAATGTAAGTAACTAAACAGTAAACTCCAAAACAGAATCCCCTTTAAATGGTCATAGTATTTTTTAAGTATAATTAACAGCAGTGCTTGCAATTGTGTTATACATTTGTACCATGAATTTTTTTAGAATAGTATTTGAGCTTTTTGCTTTATACCTTTTGTATAAGCTCGTATTTGATTTTATCATTCCTGTTGCCAAAACCACCAAACAGGTAAAGAAGCAATTTTCTGACATGAATGCAACGATGCAGGAGCAAATGAAGCGCCAGCAATCGCAGCAGGCTTATCCGCCAAATAATTACTCATCCGGCACAGCAGCCTCGGTACAGAAAAAGAATGATGATTATATTGATTTTGAGGAAGTGAAATAACACAAAAATAACCTTAGAGCCCAAGTCCCTCGATTCTTTCGGAAGGCAGCAGCAAATGTGTTTGAAGCCCTGCTTTTTTAGCCCCTTCAATATTAGTCACTGCATCATCAATGAACAGGGTTTCAGCAGCGTTCATACCACCATTTTCCAATACAAATAAATATGTGTCTTTATAAGGCTTTCGCTTTTGTATCTCGTGAGAGTAATAGCTTTTAATAAAATGAGCATCAAAAGAATCACCTGTTTCTTCCCTGAATAATTCAATGAACCGGTTGTGATGAATGCTGTTGGTATTGCTCAATAAATAAATCGGGTACCTGTGTTTAAGGGAAGATAAAAAACCGATGCTTTCTTTCCGGAAGCCTACCAGTATGGCATTCCAGGCGTTCTGTACCTGCATAAAACTGGTGCCGGGAGTACAATGCTGTTGCATGGCTGCATAAAAATATTCGTTGCTGATATAGCCGGTTTCCAGTTTTTCAAACAGATCACTGGCAGTTTCTTTTGAATAAAAACCATCAAAGTTTTTTACGCCCAGTTGTTTAAATGCTTCCGCAGTTCTGTTGAAATCAATATTCAGTAACACACCGCCCAGGTCGAAAATGATATTTTTTATAGCTGCCATATTTATTTTACCTTGACTGCGAAAGTAACCAAGCTTTTACAAACTTAAAAGCAGGCCCAAAAATTATCTTGATGAACTGGATCAAAAACATCCTGCTGACAGGCGCAGCAGGTAAAACTATTACACTGGATATTTTTTTTAATGGTGATGGAAACAGAAAGCCTGTTGTCATTTATGCTCATGGGTTCAACGGGTTTAAAGACTGGGGAAACTTCGATCTTATTGCCAGCAGATTTTCCGATGCAGGCTTTGCCCTGGTAAAATTTAATTTCTCTCACAATGGAACCACGCCGGAATATCCGGAAGTATTTTCAGACCTGGAGGCTTTTGGCAATAATAATTATACGAAACAACTGGAAGAACTGCTGGTTGTAACGAACTGGATCACGGATTTAAATAATCCATTTAGTGAAGCGTTGGATACAGGCAATATCTATTTGATTGGCCATAGCCTGGGTGGCGGCTTATCCATCTTGTTTGCTTCGGTAGATAAAAGGATAAAAAAATTGGTTACCTGGGCAGCCATCAGCGAATGCAAAACACCTTGGGGCAGCTGGCCGGCGGAACGGCTGGAAGAATGGAAGCAAACAGGGGTGCAGTATTATACGAATACCCGGACGAACCAGCAATTGCCCTTGTATTACCAGTTGTACCAGGATTACCAGCAACATAAAGACCGGCTGGAT
The DNA here is from genome assembly GCA_016722465.1 of Chitinophagaceae bacterium. GTDB lineage: Bacteria > Bacteroidota > Bacteroidia > Chitinophagales > Chitinophagaceae > Ferruginibacter. The sequence goes on from JADKJC010000001.1 coordinate 1,616,593, forward strand.
ATTGAGCATGCCATCAAAAAAATGGAAATACCCGTATTGATTTGCCATGGAACGGTTGATATTGCAGTTCCGGTTGAAAAAGTGCATCAGTTAAAAAAATGGCAACCGCAGGCTGAACTTTTCCTGGTAGAAAGTAATCATGTTTTTGACCGACAGCATCCGTGGATCATTACCAACCTGCCTGCAGCGATGGAAGCTGTATTAATTAAGACCCTCGGGTTCCTGCAATAAAAAAGGGGCCAGGATAAAAATCCAGCCCCGCTTTAAATCCAATATCCTATGAAAAACCTGATGCAAACATACTACCAAAACATACCCTGCACAATACCCTTTTAGTGGTATTTTTTAAACAAAAAAACCTGCACAATGGCAGGTTTACAAAATATATATGGGGTTACAGTAAACTAACGAGCTAAATACATATACCGGTTGCGGCGCATGCGCTTTCCTTTCATATAAAATTTAATAGGATAAACATCAGGAGACTGTGTTAACCTGCTGAACAAGCTGCTGAACAGCTTTAAAATGGCGTTGCTGCTGTTTTTGTTTCCATTATTGTTCATAGTAAAAGATTTAAATTAATAAATAGAACGAAAGTTACGGAGTGTTATTGTGTGGAAAATGTTGAGCCTTTATAATAAACTGCTAAAAAATGACAAAACCCCTGCTCTTGCAAGGGGTTAATATAATCGGGGTTAGTAAACTGCTTGACTAGGTCTGTCTTATTTTTGAAAAATTCTTATCCCTTTTATAGTATTTAACGGGATAGTCATCACTTGTTTTCACCAATTTTGTGAAGAAACTTTTTACCACTTTCAAAAGTGGGTTGGGCTGGTTTTTAATAACGGAATTATTCACTTTCATAGGGATTAGGTAATTTGATAACGATGCAGATTTAAAATTATTGTTTGATATTATCCTGATTTAATAACGAAAATCAGGGCCATACGGATTTAAGCTGGTACAAAACTCCATGTAGCAGTGCTGCTTTGCCGTTTTGCTGGTACAGTTGTACATCGGTCAACATCTCATCCGGGAACAATACAGCAGTCATTAACACCGAACCATCGTCAGCAAATAATTCTACAGAAGAATGATCAACGAACAAATGCAGTTTTATAATATTGTTATTGAACAATCGTGGTGCAATATTTTTCCCGGTAAATGCCGGGGAAAAAGAGTGATTACCGGCATTGCTGCGGTCGATATAAAACTGGTTGAGTACTTTATTGTAGCCAATTTTTACTACTTCGTTTTTTGTATTGGAGAATGCCACTCCAAAATCATCTGCACTTGATTTTTCCTTGTCAAAACTCAGCTGCAATTCATATAAACCTGTTGCAAAACGTTGCTTGCTGAAACTCTTAACAGGTTGTGTGGTTGTTCTTAATCTTTCTGTATTTTTTTACAGGATTAGTGAAAAGCCTGTAACCGGCACTTGTTTTTTTAAGCTTCAATGTTCTTGGAACCGTCATGGCGCTGCGCCAGCTTTTGGTAGGCACGGTTTGGGCATAGTTCCAGTTGCTCATCCAGCCCAAAAAAAGATGCTGGCCATTTGGGGGATTACTCCAGGTAACACCGGCATAATCATCAGGACCATAGTCAAGCCAGTAAACTGTTTCCTTACTGTTATCATTGATAAAAGTATTACCATCAAATTTGCCTGTAAAATATTGCGTACCGCTGCCACCGTTTGGTCCGCCGGTTCCCACGCTAACGATGAGTATCCATTTGCTTTCGCCGGTTTTATCTGCTTTCATTTCAAACAGGTCGGGGCATTCACATACCCCGCCATGATTGCCTTCTTCCTTACCAAAGGTTCCGGCAAATTCCCAGTCCTTTAAATTTTTCGAATGGTAAAATTCCACCCTGTTGGCAACAGCCAGCGTCATCACCCAGTGCTTTGATGCAGCATGCCAGAACACTTTTGGATCACGAAAATCTTTTGTTCCCTGGTTTTTGATCACCGGGTTTTGTTCATATTTTTTCCAGCTCCTTCCTTTATCTAAACTGTAGGCCATGCCCTGGTATTGAAAATCTGCAGCGCCGGCTTTTTCTTTTTTCATGTCATGATAAGTGAATAAAGCCACCAATGGTTTCTCTATCCCTTTTTGCAGACCGGAGGTATTATTTTGATCCACTACCACGCTGCCGGAAAAAATTAAACCCAGCGAATCGGGGTATAAAGCAATTGGTAAATGTTTCCAGTGTACGAGGTCGGTAGTGATGGCGTGCCCCCAATGCATCGGTCCCCAAACCGTACTGTCAGGATAGTATTGATAAAACAGGTGATACTCTCCTTTATAATATACCATGCCATTTGGGTCATTCATCCAGTGTGTCGGTTGGGAAAAATGAAATTGCGGCCGGTGCTTTTCATTGTAGCTACCATCCTGTGAGTAGGCTGTTGCTGCAAGAGTGAATAACAGCAGTAGCAGTATATTACGCATGGAATGCAATTTTGGAGTGATGAAAGTCTTTTCAAATATAAACAGATAACATAAAAGGTTATCAAAACAAGGCAGCAATAAAAAAGCCACTGGATTTCCAACGGCTTTAATAAGTAATTACCTGTTCTTCCATCACGGCGGGCATTGCCCTGAATTCGTATTGCTGGTTGCGGAGCTGCGGTCCAAAACCTGCTTCCCTTATTGCATCCTGTATGCTCTTGCTGGTAAAGCGGTGTGGGGCGCCTGCAGCACTCACTACATTTTCTTCTATCATGATGCTTCCAAAATCATTGGCACCTGCGTTCAAACAGATCTGTGCTGTTTTTTTTCCTACTGTTAGCCAGCTGGCCTGTATGTTCTTTACATTGGGCAGCATAATACGGCTCATGGCAATCATGCGGATGTATTCTTCGGGTGTGGTTAAATTGTGCACGCCCCTAATCTTGGCAAGTAGGGTATCTACATCCTGGAAGGTCCACGGTATGAAAGCAATGAAGCCTTTGGCATCTGCAGGTTTCCTGCTTTGCACCTCTCTTATTTTTACGAGGTGTTCAAACCGTTCTGTGATAGTTTCCACATGGCCAAACATCATGGTGGCGCTGGTAGTAATATTCAGCTTGTGTGCTTCATGCATTACGTCCAGCCATTCCTGGCTGCCACACTTGCCTTTACTGATCAGACGCCTTACCCTGTCTGACAGTATCTCTGCACCGGGGCCCGGTAAGCTGTCAAGGCCTGCTTCTTTCAGTGCCATCAATACTTCCCGGTGCGTACTTTTTTCAAGTTTGGTAATGTGTGCAACTTCTGGCGGACCGAGTGTGTGCAGTTTTATATTAGGGTAAAGACTCTTTAATTCTTTAAAAGATTTACATAATATTTCAAACCAAGATCGGGGTGATGGCCACCCTGTAATAACAATTGCTCACCACCATAGCGGATGGTTTCATCAATTTTCTTTTTGTAGATTTCAATACTGGTGATGTATGCCTCAGGATGACCAGGCACCCGGTAGAAATTACAAAACTTGCAATTGGCAATGCATACATTGGTGGTATTCAGATTACGATCTATGATCCAGGTTACTTTACCATGTGGTACTTGTTTTTTTCTTAGCTCATTTGCCACATACATCAGCTCTGTTAAGGGAGCATGTTCAAATAAGAAAATCCCTTCTTCTACTGAAAGGAATTCAAGGTTCATCGCCTTATTATAAAGTTCTGTCAGTTGCATATTGCCGTTTGGATAATAAATAACAAAAGTACGTCCATTTTCCTGCATTGCCTTTTTCCCGATTAACACAAACGGTAAAAAACCACCAACCTCCGGTTACCCCTGGGATCCGCAAACTCTTTGGGAGAAAATACTTAAACGGAGACTAGATTTAGGGCTATCTCAAATTGAAGTTGCACAGATGCTAAACCTGGATCTGCAGACCATCAGCCGATGGGAATGCGGAACACCTGCACCTAAAACTAAGCCTTACCCTCATAATATTAAGTTTCTTGCCTATTACCCATTTCCTGTTGACGAATCTGAAAAGACTGGATTGCACGATATCGGTATAAAAATGGAATAAGCAAGAAAAGGTTAGTAAAAGAATTTCGTATAATAAGTAGCTGAAAGGATTCAACCTGAATTGTATTGATGAAAATGAGCCTTTGCAGATTTACAGCGTCAAATAAAAGGTACATCAAAAATGCTTATATAAGGGTTTGTTTTAAGAGAGTAAATCTTATCCGAAGCAGTAAATTGTAGGGTATGGTTAATCGCAAGCTCTTCCCCACTCCGGTCATTTGGCTCGTGCGAACCCTTGCCAATCAGTATTATTGGTATTTCTGTAGCTTTAATTTTTAAGCTTAAGGTTTTTAACAGAATCCCTGATTATCAGTTTTGATTTAAGTACTACATTTTTAGGCTTTGTATTTTCATTTTTGTCAAATTGGTCAAACAGCATTTTAAGCGACATATCTCCTAAATTTTCGCTCATATGCGACACTGTTGACATTGGCGTAAACAATAAATCTGAATATATTTGTTCGTCAAATGAAACAATTGATATGTCATTAGGAATTTGTACCCCTTCCTCTTTAAATGCTTTTAATAAACCTAGTGTAATTTGGTTTCCCATTGAAAAGATGGCAGTAATGTTTGTTTTTGCAAGATTTTTGATCAGTTTCTTTGCACTTGTATAACCATTGTTAAAGCCAAAGTCATTGCCCATTACTAATTCTGGATTAAATGCAATTTTATTATTCTTCAATGCTTGTTTGTATCCTTCAAGACGCTGTTTGTTTGGCGAAGTGCCGACAATACCTTGAAAACAAGCAATTTTTTTATGCCCATTATCAATTAAATATTGGTTGGCGTCTAAAGATCCTTCATAATCGTTTGAGGAAATGTATGGCAAATCTACTCCTTCAAAAAAGCGGTCAATTAAAACCAACGGGGTACCACTCTTTGATGCTTTTACTAAATGTTCGCAATCCAGGCCTATCGGAGCTATTATTATTCCGTCTACCATCCAGTTTTGCAGTAAAGAGATGGTTTTTTTTTCAACTTTAATATCGTCATTACTATTACACAAAAAAATATTGTAGTGATGCTTTCTGGCTTCATTTTCTATTCCAAAAGCTAATTGAGCAAACCATGCATTGGTTATATCCGGCACTATAAGACCAATAGTAGATGATTTTTTTAAGCGAAGCCCCTTGGCAATATTGTTAGGACTATAGTTTAAATTATCAGCGGTAACTTTAACTAATTCTATCGTTTTTTTACTAATCCTGTATTGCTCTCCCAGTCCATTTAAAACCCTTGAAATTGTAGTTACAGAGATGCCTAGGCTTTTGGCTATCGAATTTATGGTAACGTTATTTTCTTTCATTATTAAGATAAATACTCGACAGGTGAAATAATACTTACCGGGCAAAATTAATGGTATTCTAAGCTTTTTCCTTAAGTAGTACAGATGATGTACTTAATCCTGTTTAGTATAAGGTATAAAATATTCATCACCAGTATATCGCATAAACAGAATAGCAAATGCTCCGGAATAAGAAATGCAGGATATACATTTTTCTGGATAAATAAATGACAACCCAATAAGGATTTCAACTAACACCAGTAATATTTTTATAAGTTTATTCATACTACACTTTTTAGAATATCAGGCAGATTATTTAAAGGCTAAAAGGTTTGGTAAGAAACAGCAAACAAAAAAATAAAGTGTAAAGCTTTTGATATTTCCAATAATATACTTACTTTGCACAAACGATTGTTCTAATTGCACAAACGTTTGTGCAATTAGCCGAGTATAAAATTATTCCAAACCAAACTAAAGCATATGAAAAAAATCATCCAGGGTATTGCCCTATTCCTACTGTTGCTGATCTCCACAGTTTCATGGGCACAAAATAAAACTGTTACAGGTAGAGTTATTGATGATAAAGGAAATGCGATTTCGCAGGCATCAATATTGGTAAAGGGTACACAAAATGGTACTGTTACCAATGAAAAGGGAGAGTTTACAATTTCCATTCCTTCTACAGCACAAACACTCGTTATTAGTTCCGTGGGATACGGCACAACGCAAGTACCTATAAACGGAAGAACTACAATCGAGGTTATACTGAAACCTGATTCGCAAGACTTGCAGGGCGTTGTTGTTACAGCCCTTGGAATAAAGAGAGAACAAAAAGCTCTTGGTTATGCTGTTCAAAAAGTCTCCGGAGAAAGCTTACAAAAGGTTTCGGGAGTTGATGTCTCTACTTCTCTTACCGGTAAAGTAGCCGGGGTATTGGTTAAAAACTCACAGGATTTCGCTGCTGTTCCTGTTATTACAGTTCGTGGAGAGAATGCTTTATTAGTTATCGATGGGATTGCTTATCAAAATAAAACATTAGGCGATATATCTTCAGAAGATATTGAATCTATAAGTGTTTTGAAAGGTGCAACTGCTTCGGCTTTGTATGGATTTCGAGGTGCTAACGGTGCTATTTTGGTTACCACCAAAAATGGCAGCACCAGTAAATCTGGATTAACTATAGATTTTACAACAAATACCATGTTTACTGCAGGGTTTTTAGCTATCCCCAAGGTTCAATCTCTGTATGGTCGTGGTGAAAATAGTGTGTATGATCAATACAGCGACCAATCATGGGGTACAAAAATGGACGGAACAGTAAGACAACAATGGGATCCAATTACGAAGACTAATTCAATGCGCCCATATTTACCTGTTGGTAAAGACAGCTTCAAGAATTTTCTGGAACAAGGTTATGTAACTAATAACAATTTAAATCTTGGGTATAAGAAAGATAATCTTTCAATTAGAAATTCTTTTAACTGGACAGAAAATAAAGGTCAGTATCCAAATTCAAAATTGCAAAAATACACATACGCTTTTGGTGCCGACCTAAATGTAAATAAATTCAAAATAAGTACAAATTTCTCGTATGCTAGAAAATCGTCCCCAAATATTGGGGCTAATAACTATACCTCATACGATCGTATGTATTCTATATTAATTTGGTCACCTACCGATTGGAATCTTTCGGACTATAAAAACAATTATTGGATAACTCCGGGCATACTGCAACAGAACCATTTTGGTTTGAATTCAAATGGACAAAATGCTGGTAAGGATGAAAATAATCCTTATTTTGACAGCTACGAAAAAATCAATAAGATATCCCGTGATGTCTTTAATGCCGATGTAACCATGAGTTACCAGTTAACTGATTGGTTGAAAGCCACTGTTAGAACTGGTGTTGATTTTTACAAAGAAATAGGGGAGGTTAAGCTTTCAAAAGGTTCTGTATTGTTTACTGGCGGAGTACCTGTACCAGGTAACGGAGGTGTGTGGAATGGTAGACTAGTTGGGAGTTATAATATAGGGCAAAATACAGGAACCAGTGTTAACTCTGATTTTTTATTAAGCGGAGATAAGGAAATCACAAAAGATTTTAATGTTGAATATCTTGCGGGAGGAACAATATTCTTTAAAAGGGATAATAATATAAATGGGGGTACAAATAATGGTATTTCAGTTCCTGGTTTTTTCTCTCTTGCAGCATCGGTAGGCCCTGCTAATGTAGGTCAGAGTACCGCTGCGCAACAGGTTAATTCTGTATTTGGTCGTGTAGGAATTTCCTGGAAAAAAACGGCATTTGTAGAAGCAACTGGTCGTAATGACTGGAGTTCAACATTAGCAAAAGCTCAACGTTCCTATTTCTATCCATCAGTAGCAGGCAGTTTTGTAATTTCAGAATTGTTACCAAACACAAAAAACTGGCTCGATTTATTAAAATTAAGAAGCTCCTGGACATTGTCGAAAAGGCCAGCTTCTATTTATGAAATTAATAGTAGTTATTCTATTAGTGCTGCTACCTGGGGTACACTGAATGGAGCAGGGGTTCCGGGTAACTTATATTCACCAACAATTGCTCCTACAAGTTCAGAAACTTATGAACAGGGGTTACAGGCAATGTTTTTGAAAAACCGTTTAATGATTGATGTTTCACACTATACTAAAAGAGTATTCGACCGTATTACAACTGTAGGATTAACACAAGCTTCTGGATACGGCGGCCTTGTCACTAATTCTAAGGAAGAAATAACCCGGCGTGGTTGGGAGATTATACTTAATGGTACTGCCATTAAAAATAAAGATTGGAAGCTGGATATTGGCATTAACTGGAGTACTTACGCTAGTTACTATACCAAGTTAGATACTGTCTATTCAGCTAAAAAGCCTTGGGTAAAAGTTGGAGAACGTGCTGATCATTTTATAAGCAGAGATTTCTTGCGTGATCCCTCTGGGAATATTATACACAATGGTAGCGGCAGGCCCATAGTTAAACCTTATGATGTATTATTTGGCTACTACGACCCAAAATTTGTTTGGGGTACAAACGCAAATTTAAAGTATAAGAACTTTAGTTTATTCGTGTCTATTGATGGAGTAAATGGAGGACTGGCAAATACAAGAACAGAAAGTTATATGTGGCAGTCAGGGGTTCACCCTAATTCTCTTTCTTCAGAACGAGAATTAGATGTTGCGACACCAGGTTCCAGTAACTATCTGGGCCAGGGTGTAAAAGTGGTATCGGGTTCAGCTACTTTTGATGCTAATGGAAATATTTTAACTGATACCCGGACATTTGCACCTAATGATGTAAAAACCACTTATAAAAATTACATGTTTGACTTGCACAACAGTAGTGCCTGGGGTGGAAACGGAAGCAAAGCAGATACATATTCAAGAACTTTTTTCAAACTGCGTGAGATATCATTAACCTACACAATCCCAACTAAATTATTGCACAATGTAGCTAAGGCAGCGTCAATAAGTTTTGTAGGACAAAATGTATTGTTGAAAGCAAAAGATTTCAAATATTCTGATCCTGATGGAGGTTCTGAAGATTTTACAGATCCATCAGTAAGATATCTTGGAGTTAATATTAAGTTTACATTTTAATTATACACATCATGAAAAATTTCAAATATATTTTTTTAACGGTATTCACACTTGTAATACTGAACTCATGTACAAAAAAATTTGATGAATTAAATACCAACCCGGATGTGCCTACATCTGTTTCACCGGATTTGTTAGCTACCTCAGTATTGAGAAGCACCTTCAGGTTTTGGAACCCCAATCCAACGGATTGGGGCACCGCTCAGTTATTTGCTAAGCATTGTACAAATGTTTCAGCCGGGGGCAATCCTTACCAATATTATGGCTCGTATTACCCTTATGGGGGATTTGGGTGGTATCAGAACTTAACCAGTACTAAAAGAATGGTTGAATTTGCTAATGGAAACCCGGCACTTCCTTCTTACGAGGGTTTGGCATTATTTCTTAAGGCTTATTGGGGTTATTATATTACATTAGACATGGGTGATATTCCCTATTCAGAAGCGGGAAAAGCAGAGGATGGAATAAGCCAACCTAAGTATGATAAGCAGGCAGATGTATTTGACGGAATATTGGCTGATTTGAAAGAAGCCGAGTTGAAATTTGCAGCAGGCGTAAATTTTAGTGGTGATATCATGTTGGGCGGAAATGCTGTAAAATGGAGCAGGCTATGTAATGCTTTCCAATTAAAAGTATTACAAACAATCAGCAAAAAATAACACCTGCACAGAAAACCCGTTTTGCGGAAATTGTAGCTGCAGGTAATCTAATGGTTGACAACACAAATAATTTTCAACTTGGATATATTGATAATGCAAATGCAAGCCACCCTTTTTACAATGGGGAAAATCAGAGGCTCACTTTAGCTGTTTCAAAATTGATGGTTGATGCATTAAAAAATGTGAATGACCGGAGATTGTTTTATTTCGCAGAGCCCGCAGCATATAAGATTACAGGTGGTTTGCTGGAAAACGATTTTGCTGCTTATGAAGGTGCCCCTTCAGAATTACCTTCTAACACACTGGACCTTAATAGGGCAGCTGGCAAGTATTCTTTAGTAAATAAACGCTATACAATACCAAGGGCCGGTGATCCTATGCTTATATTAACATACGGTGAACAATGTTTCATTATTGCAGAGGCGATGGAGGAAGGTTGGGTTACTGGCAGTGCACAGACATACTACGAAAGCGGAGTGAAAGCCATGCTTGATTATTATAGAACCTTGCCAAGTGCAATTACAGCAAATCTTCATGGGATGGCAATTGACCAAGCCTATATAAATAATTATTTTACCGGTGAAGCCGCTTATAAAATATCAGGCACCAAAACAGAACGTTTGCAACAGATATGGATGCAAAGGTATTTTATCGATTTTTTCCAGGGTAATATGTCCGGGTATAGAAACTTTCTCCGTACTGGGTATCCTAACTTTACCTTGGATCCGGCTACCAGTTTGAATACTGATGATCCTACAGTATTTCCTAAACGCTGGAAATATCCAACTGATGAACTGACCAAGAACCCGGTAAATTACAAAAGGCAGTTGACGAGCAATATGGCGGATTTGACGGGGTTAATAAAGTTCCCTGGTGGATACAATAATGGATACAATCACAATTTTATCCTGGCAATTTTTGTAAATGAAATTTTGAAAAACCGAATTAAAATGGAGGAGGTATTACATAGCTCCTCCATTTTTTAAAATCAAAATTCACAAAACACAACCTAATTTTAAAATCTATCCTGAAACATCCAGGTTATTTCAGAAATGGTAGCCTTAATTTGGCGGGAATGGATTTCCTCCAGGCTTGATAAGCCACGGGTTTGAAATTTAAGTTGCATTACTATTTGATTTTTTTAGAAAGCTCCGAAAATGAATTGACATAGCGTATAGAAGAGGAAAGATTTTTCATAATGTAGACAGTTTTATGTAAGCATTTGGTAAATAGTGGATCGTATATTCTTTTTTAAGTAAATACCTCCACTTTTTTGAACAATCACTTGAAGCATCGGATTGTTTTTTAAGTTTTTTGAGTAAAAAAATAATGATGATCAACAATAAGGCCAATACAATTCCGGCGTTTATCTGCAGCTTATATTTTTCAGTGCTGTACAGGAAATGAGCAAGAGAAATATTATTAAGTATATCTCAATCAGTCATTCATATTTTAAAACATGCCTAAAACGAAAATATTATTACTTGCCCTGTTGTTTCCAATAACAGTTTTGTCACAGGGCCTTTTGATCAATACCAGCAACCGAAATATTACAAGCCTCAATGGAAGCTGGAATTACATAGTTGATCCTTATGAAGCAGGGTATCATAATTTTCATTCGGAAGTGTATGACCAAAGAAACCCAGGCTCCTCCTCAGCCTTTTATAATAACTATCATGCAAAAAATAAAGCCGAATTAGTAGAGTATGATTTTGATAAATCCCCGGTAATGAAAGTTCCGGGAGACTGGAATACACAAAAGGAAAAACTTTTTTATTACGAAGGAACAGTTTGGTATAAAAAATCGTTTGATTATAATTTAAAAGAAAAAAAAAGGCTTTTTGTTTATTTCGGGGCTGTCAGTTATAAGGCAGATGTGTATTTAAACGGAACGAAGCTGGGTGTTCATGAGGGGGGCTTTACCCCATTTAATTTTGAAATAACTTCTCTTGTAAAAGCAACGGGTAATTATCTGGTAATTAAAGTTGACAATAAGCGCCTGAAAGACGCAGTGCCCACATTGAATACAGATTGGTGGAATTATGGTGGTATTACAAGAGATGTTTTGTTAATAGAAGAGCCCGATGTTTTTATTAAGGATTATTCTGTTCAGCTTAAAAAAAGAAACAGGAATAGTATTGCAGGCTTTGTTCAATTAAGCAATACGGTTAACAACGAAAAAATAATCATTAGCATTCCGGAACTGAGAATTGAAAAAGAAATAGAAACAGTTGCCGATGGCAAAGCAATATTTGAACTTGATATCAGGAATACAATTAAGTACTGGTCACCGGAAACTCCCAAACTTTATACAGTTCTTATTAAATCAGCTTACCAGACCCTGAAAGATGATATTGGTTTCAGGACTATTGAAACAAAAGGGGCTGACATTTTACTTAATGGGAAACCTGTTTTTTAAGAGGCGTTTGTATGCATGAAGAAATAGACGGAAGAAGGGCTAATAGCCAGGCAGATGCCGTTAAATTGTTAACATGGGCGAAAGAACTGGGTTGCAACTATGTACGGTTGGCACATTATCCGCACAGTGAAAACATGCTGCGGATGGCGGATAAAATGGGACTGATGGTGTGGGAAGAAATACCGGTATACTGGACAGTTGATTTTAATAATGAAGCAACTTATAACAACGCAAAAAATCAACTAACAGAAGTTATTACAAGAGACAAAAACAGGGCTTGCGTAATCATCTGGTCCATGGCAAATGAAACCCCTTTGTCCGAAGGAAGAAATTCTTTTTGCTCAGTCTTATCAATCACACTAAAACACTTGACACTACCAGGTTATTAAGTGCTGCCTTATTAACCCGTAATGAAAATGGGGTGGGGGTTATAGATGATAAAATTGGAGAATATTTAGACATTGTTGCTTTTAATCAATACATGGGCTGGTATGGAGGGGATTTAAAAACCGCACCCAATGCAATATGGACAACACCCTATAATAAACCGGTGCTGGTATCAGAATTTGGTGGCGATGCAAAACAAGGATTGCATGGCGCTAAAGAGGAACGCTGGAACGAAGAATACCAGGAATATCTTTATCAGCAAAATTTGTTGATGATTGATCGAATACCAAACATTAGAGGGATTAGTCCCTGGATATTGACGGATTTCAGGTCGCCAAGAAGGTTATTACCAGGAGTACAGGATGGGTTTAACAGGAAAGGATTAATTTCTAATAAAGAAAAAAAGAAGAAAGCTTTTTATATACTTCAAACTTTTTATAAAAAAAAGACATTGCGATATAGGTAATCAGAAAAAGCTTGTTTAACATAGAAGCAGTTTTGAATTGATTAATTAGTATGTCATGAAGAAAAAGTATTGTTTGTTTAGTATAATGTTTTGTATAAGCATCTCAGTCTTTGCAAATGTGAAGCTGCCTGTAATTTTCTCTGATAACATGGTATTGCAGCGCAACACTCTAATACCTGTTTGGGGTTGGGCTGATGCCAACGAAAAGATACAGGTGCAATTTAATCATCAAACTAAAACAATTAGGGCAGATAAAAATGGGAAATGGAAGGTAAGGCTGGATGCAGAGCCTGCCGGGGGGCCTTATGAATTATCCATCAATGGCAAAAATAGCATCCTTATAAAAAATGTACTGGTTGGCGAAGTATGGCTTTGCAGTGGCCAATCCAATATGGAGTGGACAGTTGGCCTGTCAAACAACGCAAAGAAAGAAATTGCAACTGCTGATAATCCCTTCATCCGGCACATAAAGGTTTTGCATGCCATAAGTTCATTGTCAGAAACTGAGCTTATTGCTGATGAATGGAAAGTGTGCGATTCAACTTCGGTTGCAAGTTTTTCAGGAATTGGATATTTTTTTGCAAGGAATATTTACGACAGTCTTAAAATTCCAATTGGTTTAATAAATGATTCCTGGGGCGGAACAAATATTGAAACATGGATCAGCCGTGAAGGGTTTGAAAGCAGCGATGAGTTTAAAGAAATGATTTCAGGTATGCCAAGGATTAATTTGGATTCACTTTCTAAAGTTAAAGTGAGGGCAAGTGAATTAAGAATTGAAGTATTGCAGGGCACAAAATTGAAAGACCTGAATACCAACTTATTCAATCAGTTATCATTTGATGATTCGCAATGGCCAATGTTAACGCAACCACAATTATGGGAACATCAAAGTTTAGGAGAATTGGATGGTGTAGTTTGGTTAAGAAAAACTGTTGCCCTGCCATCGCTTGATTTTGATAAAGAAACAATTTTAGAATTAGCAAAAATTGATGATAATGATATTACGTATGTAAACGGAATTAAAGTTGGGAGCACCAATCAATGGGATGCAAAAAGAAAATATATAATTCCAGCCGGGGTATTAAAAGAAGGGAAAAACGTAATTGCTGTAAGAGTGGTTGACAATGGCGGTGGAGGAGGGATTTATGGTGATTCTGCAGATTTAAAATTAAGTATTGGTAAATCTTCCTTTTCTTTAGTTGGCGACTGGAAATTCCAGGTGGAATCCATTAAAAAAACGACTAATGAAAATTCGCTTCCTTCTCTATGCTATAATGCCATGATAAATCCTTTAATTCCTTTTGCTTTCCAGGGAGTATTGTGGTACCAGGGCGAATCAAATGCAGGAAGATCTTACCAGTACCGAAAAGCATTTCCATTGTTAATAAACGATTGGCGGCAGAAATGGAGTAACCCGGGTATGCCATTTTATTTTGTACAACTGGCAACTTTTAATACAACTGGCAACAGTATTAAAGGTTGTGGATGGGCTGAACTTAGGGAAGCTCAAACATTAACATTACAATTGCCAAATACAGGGATGTGTGTTACTACTGATATTGGTAATCCCTGGGATATTCACCCCACAAACAAACAGGAAGTTGGCAGGCGGCTGGCTGCTCTTGCATTAAATAATATTTACAATAAAAAAATGATTTGTAATGGCCCCACTTATAAGTCAATGGAAGTAAAAGGCAATGAAATCATTCTCTCATTTGACCATACCGGATCCGGTTTGGTTACTCCTGATAAATATGGCTACATCAAAGGTTTTGAAATAGCCGGGAATGACAGCGTATTTTATTTTGCCCGGGCATTTATCAGGAACAACCATATAATTCTCTTATCGGAAAAAGTTGTCAGCCCAATGGCTGTTCATTTTGGATGGGTTGGTGATGCAAGCGATTGCAACCTGTTTAATAAAGAAGGATTTCCTGCCGTGCCTTTCAGAACTGATGAATGGATAACGGTTACAAAAGAGGAAAAGTATAAAATTGAAAAACTGAAATTATGAAGAACCGTTTTTTTGTTGCGTTGTTATTCTTTTCTGTAGGCCTGCATGCTCAAAAGTTTGAAGGGCTGGCCAAAACACCTCCCATGGGCTGGAACAGCTGGAATAAATTTGCCTGCAACGTAGATGAAAAACTGATACGTGAAACAGCTGATGCGATGGCTTCAAATGGTATGAAAGAGGCCGGTTACGAATACATTGTTATAGATGATTGCTGGCAGGTTTCCAGGGATGAAAATGGGAATATTGTATGTGATCCTGAACGCTTTCCTTCCGGCATGAAGGCTTTGGCCGATTATATTCATTCAATGGGGTTGAAATTCGGTTTGTATTCCTGTGCAGGCAGCAAAACCTGCGAAGGAAGGCCCGGTGGTCGTGGGCACGAATACCAGGACGCTAAGATGTATGCCTCATGGGGTATTGATTTTTTGAAATATGATTTTTGTAACACTGATGCTCAAAAAGCAGAAGGAGCATATAAAACAATGCGTGATGCATTGTATGCGGCCAAACGTCCTATTGTTTTCAGCATTTGCGAATGGGGAAGTACCGAGCCGTGGACATGGGCTAAAAATGTTGGGCATCTTTGGAGAACTACCGGCGATATCATGAATTGCTACGAATGCAAAGTAAATTGGGGAGGGTATGGCTTTACATTAATTCTTGATAAAAATGCTGAGCTCGGAAGATATGCAGGTCCCGGTGGTTGGAATGACCCTGATATTCTCCAGGCAGGAAACGGAGTGTTAACAGATATTGAATCACGTTCGCATTTCACATTGTGGTGCATGATGGCAGCACCACTGTTCACCGGCAATGATATCAGATCGATGACTCCTGCAATAAAAGAAATTTTGACAAATAAAGAAATCATTGCATTGAATCAGGACACACTCGGGAAGCAAGGGTATAAATGGTGGACGCTTGATGGCAATATTGAACTATGGCTCAAACCACTTTCTAACAATGAAATTGCATTGTGTTTTTTTAACCGGGGTAATGAAGTTAAAACAATTGATTTTGACTGGAAGCGATATTTTACCAATCTTAACGGCAAGACTTATGGTGTAACTGAAAAAACAATCATCAGAGATTTATGGCTCAAAAAATATATAGGTACTGCTGCAAATAACCTGAAAGTCGTTATTCAGCCACATGATGTATTAACTGTAAGGTTGAGTAAATAGTTGATGATTATATTTTAGCATTTCAGAGTTTGTATAATTGTTTAAAATTTAAATAACCATATAAAATGAAATTCTTCAATTACATTTTTAGCATTGTTATACTGGGAGTAGTAATATCTGCTGCCTCGCAGGCCCAATCAATTAATTTGCCAAAGGAAAGCAAATTTAAGTTTGGTGATAATCCCGAATGGGCAAGCCTGGCATTTAATGACAATGATTGGGCTACTCAACAATTAGGAAAAAGTTTCAGAAAAGATTCTTCCTATGCCTGGTACAGAATAAAAATTGTTATTCCATCGGGTATGAAAACCGCCAAAGGAAAAGGCATCAAATTATATCTTGGTAAAATTGATGATGTTGATCAAACTTACTTCAACGGGAAATTGATTGGTGAAACAGGTTCTTTCCCACCCAGCTATGTTACTCAATGGGAAAAACAGAGAATTTATACTTTACCTGAAAAAGAAGTGGAGTGGGATAAAGAAAATGTAATTGCGGTAAGAATCTATAACTTAATTGGCGGAATGGGTATGTGGGAAGGGCCTTATAGTTTTGAACCACTTGGTTGGCCGGATGAAGTTTCTTTTAAACAGGATTTTGTAGTAACGCCCAATAATGGATTCGCAGCAAAAATGGTTTTTACAAATAAAACCGGGGATGCGTTTAGCGGAACTATAAAATACTGGATTTCCAATAAAGCCAATAACAGTATTTTATTTTCTGAAACAAAACCTGTTCAGTTATCCACAAAACAAGGATCTGAGGCTGTGGTGGCATTCACTGATTTTAAGCCTGCAAACGAAAATGTGTTTAATGTTGGCTACCAGATCAATGATAATAACAGCCCGCTGTTCATTAAAAAAGAGCAGTTGTATATCGCTACCGGGAACCTTGAAATTCCTTTTACAGGCGAAGTAAAGCCATTGATTAAAGATAAAATACCAACTCACTTTGCAACTATTCCATTCAGGGATCAGCATTTTAATGGCTATTTAAATACACGCTTTACACAAAATTTAGAACAACGGTTACTGAAAGTTGATGAGTTTGGATTAATGGGTTCTTATATGAACCGGCCTGGCATACACCCCTGGGCTGGTGAGCATGTAGGCAAATACCTCGAAACAGCCACCAATGTTTGGAAGCTGACGCATAATGCCGCATTAAAAAAGCAAATGGACCGGATGATGTACGAATTAATCAATACTCAAAAAGAAGACGGTTACTTAGGCACTTATACTCCCGATCAATACTGGACCAGTTGGGATGTGTGGAGTCACAAATATAATTTACATGGCTTGCTCACCTATTATGCTGCAACTGGATATAAACCTGCAGTAGAAACCTGTAAAAGAATGGGTGATTTATTATGCAAAACCTTTGGAAAAAGCAAGGGGCAAAAAGATATTATTTTAGCAGGAGAACATGTTGGCATGGCTGCTACAAGTGTATTGGATGCAATGGTTGAATTATACAGATACACGGCTGACAAAAAGTATTTAGATTTTTGTTACTACATTTTAGATGCATGGGAACAGGATAATGGCCCAAAAGTTATCAGTTCAATACTGGCAACAGGGAAAGTGAAAAAAGTAGGCAATGGTAAAGCCTATGAAATGCTTTCCAATTATGTTGGCCTGGTTAAGTTATATCAGATAACCGGGGATAAAAAATTCCTGAAAGCTACTGAAATGGCATGGGAGGATGTTGTGGCTAATCAATTATACATTACAGGCACTTCCAGTTCTCATGAACATTTTCAGGATGATGAATATTTACCTGCGACCAATAAAGATAATATGGGTGAGGGCTGTGTAACCACTACCTGGGTTCAATTAAATCAAAATTTATTTGCCACTACGGGAGATGTAAAATATTTAAATCAATTAGAAAGATCGGTATATAATCACTTGCTGGCTGCGGAAAATCCCCAAACCGGTTGTGTAAGTTATTATACACCATTGATGAATAAGAAGCCTTACACCTGTTATATTACCTGTTGTCAATCGAGTGTGCCAAGAGGGATTGCATTGGTGCCCAACTTTACTTTCGGGAATATCGATAACACCCCAACCATTTTATTTTACGAGCCTGCTGTTTATAAAGAAAAAATTACAGCACCTGATAAAAATAATATTGATGTTGCATTTAAATTAGAAGGCAATTTTCCTGAAAGCGGGCATCTTGTTTTATCAGTTACAAGCTCAAAGCCAGCCAGCTTCCCTGTAGCATTGAGAGTACCTGAGTGGTGTACGAATTATACTGCTAAAGCCGGAGGGAAAATTTATAAGGGCACCCCCAATCAATTTATAACGATTACAAAAAACTGGAAACAGGGGGAGAAAGTGATGATCAGTTTTGATATGCCGGTTAAAACTATTGCTGGCGGTAAAAGTTATCCCAACCAGGTTGCCTTTCAACGTGGACCGCAAATTTTGGCTTTGGATGGAAGTTTAAATACTGCCAGTGCAAATGACTTTATTTTAAATTCAAAAGAAGGCGTATCCATTGACAACCCCAACCTGACAAATGATTCTAAGATGTTGCCAACTCATTGGATTGGGAAACAGGCTTATTCAATAGAAGGATTCAAAAAAAACGAAAAAATAATTTTAGTACCCTTTGCCGAGGCCAGCCAAACCGAAGGCGAAATGAGAGTTTGGTTGCCCTTCAATATAAAAAAGTAAGGAAATGAAAAAAATAGCTATTCTATTTTTAGCCTTTGCCGGCAGTAATTTTTGTTCCGCACAACAGAAGCAGGAAAATAAAATAAGTTTCTTGCATACCGCCGGTCAGGATATCGTTAATGAATCAGGCGAAAAAATATTATTAAAAGGTGTTGGATTGGGAAACTGGCTTTTACCAGAGGGATATATGTGGAAATTCGGAGGCCTTGGAGATCGGCCCCGCAAAATAGAAAAAGTAGTGGCCGATTTAATTGGAAAAGAAAAAGCAGCAGCGTTTTGGAAGACATTCCGACAGAATTATATCACCGAGGCAGATATAAAGCGAATTGCTGAATTGGGATTTAATTCTGTACGGCCAGCATTAAATTCAAGATTGTTTTTAACTGAAGGCGAAAGTCCTGTTTATGTGGAAGAAGGGTTTCAATTAATTGATTCCTTAGTTACCTGGTGCAAAAAATATAACCTGTATGTGATTATTGATATGCATGGGGCACCTGGCGGGCAAACAGGTGCCAATATTGACGATAGCCCGAATGATATCCCTGAGCTTTTTATTGAAAAAAAATACCAGGATCAGTTGGTCGATCTTTGGGTTAAACTTGCACAGGAATATAAAGATGAACCTGTTGTTGCAGCGTATGATTTATTAAATGAACCACTGCCCATCGGTACCGGGTCTGCAGATAGATACAAACATTTACTTGAGCCGCTGTATAAACGCATTACTGAAGCTATTCGCAAGGTTGATCAACAGCACATGATTACGCTGGAAGGGTTTAACTGGTCGAACGACTGGTCTCTTTTTACAAAACCATTTGATAATAATGTGTTTTACCAGTTTCATTATTATTGCTGGGCCAGGCCCGATAATTTAAATGGCATTGATCAATATCTTAAAAAGAGAGATGAATTGAATACACCAGTATGGGTTGGCGAAACTGGTGAGAAAGGGAATGCAATCTACTGGGCAACTACTCAACTATTTGAATCCAATAACATTGGGTTTTCATTTTGGCCCTGGAAAAAAATGGATACTGAGAACACTCCGTATTCGATTAAAAAACCTGTTAGCTGGGATTTGATTGCTGAATACACAAGAGGAGGAGCAAAACCAGATGCTCAGCTTGCTGAAAAAATATTCAATGAGTTACTTGAAAACATAAAAATTTCTAATTGCGATTATTTTGAAGATGTTTGCAATGCGATCTTAACAAGGATTCCTGCAAAAATTGAAGCGGAAAACTATGGTTTTGATGGGTTTAGCCATTCTTATTATATTGCTGACACAACAAACAAGTCGAAATTTTACAGAAAAAACGAACCCGTAAAAAATAAATCTTGACAGCAAGGTGAAAGATCAGTTTTGGTCTGAGCAATCGATAGAACTGCAACAATCAGAATGGGTAGTTTATAATTTTGAAAGTATAAGTACCAGAAAATATAATCTTACTCTCAGGGTATCGGCTGCTAATGAACCAGCACAACTGACAATTGTCATCAATAATAAAAAAGTGAATGTTGATATAACCAATACAGAGTTCAATGAAGTAAGTATAGGAGATTATAAACTAAAAAAAGGGAGAAACAGGGTTAAGATACTTGCTAAATCAAATGCTGTGAAAGTGGATTGGATAAAGTGTAACTGATTAAATTAAAAGTAAATGAGTACAAACAAGATAATCGTTATTGGCAGTTCCAATACAGACATGGTTGTAAAATCACCGGTGCTTCCAAAACCGGGCGAAACAATATTGGGAGGAACTTTCCTGATGAATGCAGGAGGCAAAGGAGCTAACCAGGCTGTTGCTGCTGCAAGATTGGGTGGTGATGTTACGTTGGTTGCAAAAGTTGGCAATGATATTTTTGGAAAGCAAAGCATTGATGGATTCAAAAAAGAAAACATTAATACTGATTTTGTTTTTATTGATAAAGAAGCTCCATCAGGTATAGCTTTAATCATGGTTAATGAAGAAGGGGAGAATTGCATTGTGGTTGCTCCCGGTGCCAATGCCCTGCTGTTAGCAGCCGATATCGAGCAGGTGATAAATCTTTCGGAAGCAGAGATTATTTTAATGCAATTGGAAATACCAATAGAAACAATTGCAGCAGTGGCAAAATTTGCAAAAGCAAACAATCAAAAGGTAATCATCAATCCAGCTCCTGCTCAAAAGTTGACCGATGAATTACTGAATGGTTTATATCTGATTACACCTAATGAAACAGAAGCTTCTTTACTAACAGGTTTAACTGTAGAAGATGAGATAACAGCATCACAGGCGGCGGAAGTTTTTTTAAGTAAAGGGGTGCAAAATGTAATTATCACTTTGGGCAAACAGGGCGCCTACTTTCAAAATAAAGATTCAAAATTTAAGATAGCTGCTCCAATAGTAAAAGCTCTGGATACTACAGCCGCAGGAGATACATTCAGTGGGGCTATGGCAGTTGCCATTGCAGAAAAAATGGATTGGGCGAATGCGATAAAATTTGCTGTGAAAGCTGCTTCTGTTTCTGTTACAAGAATGGGGGCTCAATCATCTGTACCTATGAGAAGTGAAATAGGGTTTGAAATAATTACTGTATAAAAACTAACTGTATGTTTATTGTAGAAAATTATGGATTGGCTATTATTCTCTGTGTTGTAACCATGCTCTGCTGGGGTTCATGGGCCAATACAACAAAACTTACCACTAAAACCTGGAGATTTGAACTGTTATACTGGGATTATGGGTTTGGCATTTTACTCACTACTTTATTGCTGGCTTTTACATTAGGAAGTAATGGAAGTGAGGGGCGGTCTTTTATTGACGATATGAAGCAGGCAGATAACGGTAATATTTCATCATCATTTGCCGGCGGTGTTATTTTTAATTTGGCAAACATCTTATTGGTTGCAGCAATTGGTATTGCAGGTATGTCTGTTGCATTTCCTGTAGGAATAGGTATTGCATTGGTGCTGGGTGTAATTGTCAATTATATTTCAAACCCACAAGGAAACCCGGTGTTAATATTTGGCGGAGTTGCATTGATTGCATTAGCGATTATTTTCAATGCAAGGGCTTATCAAAAATTACAATCTAATACCGAAGGAAGTGTTTCAAAGAAAGGGTTAATTCTTTCAGTAGTCAGTGGATGTTTAATGGGCTTGTTTTACAAATATGTAGCAGGCTCAATGGTTACCGATTTCAATGTGCCCGAAGAAGGGAAATTAACTCATTATACTGCACTGGTATTTTTTGCCATCGGCATAGTCATTAGCAGTTTTGTTTTCAATACTATACAAATGAAGCGCCCGTTTGTGGGCGTATCACTTTCTTTTAGTACGTACTTTAAAGGAAAATTAAAAGACCATCTGGTTGGGGTTTTAGGTGGTGTAATATGGTGTGTAGGGATGTCATTAAGTATTATTGCATCGGGTAAGGCCGGGCCGGCAGTTTCCTATGGCTTAGGCCAGGGGGCAACAGTTGTAGCAGCACTTTGGGGTATTTATATATGGAAAGAATTTGATAAAGCACCAAAAGGTACAAAGTCATTGTTGAATGTGATGCTGTTGTTATACATCACCGGTTTGGCAATGATTATACTTTCCAAATAAAAGTTTAAAAACTTAATTTATTGTTTTAACTATAACACCAGTGCCTGAAATTTACCTGTAATTCCCCAACCGTTAGATTACAGTTAAATGAATTATTGGTGAGTTAGTTTAATAGATAGTGAACAAAAGTAGAAATTATAATGTACATGCTGTAAGCTTCTGCAAATAGTATTAGTATCCATATTGGTGAAATTTTATCTGGTGATATATTTCGGCCAGCTTCTGCCAAAGCTATTGGCTCTTCACAATCGTAAATAAAGGTCTTCGCTCCATTTCATTCTGCCTGCTGTTTTAAAAAAAATTTTTCCATCCCAATGGTAGCTTTTTCTCATTTATATAAGAGAATTTTTTTTTGCTGAAAACCTCGACTTCCTGCCCCGCTTCTATTGTGGGTTGCCTAAGCTGGCCAAATCCTCATTTTGTGCCGACTTATTAGAAGGCTCATTATAAAAAGCAATAGCATGAAACATGATTAAAATCAAAAGATATGGTACTTATTGGCAGATTGACCAAAGATGCAGTTTCAGCATATACTGATATGCAGGGGAAGCCAGGGGGCCACTCAATTGCCATGTTGATACCATTAAAGGTTCATCAACAGATGAAAAGCGATTCTGTAAAGGTTGAACAAGCAAAGAAAGAAGTATTAGAAGATCTTCCATGCTGATGGTTCAAAGCCAGGAAAGCAGCCGAACCTTTACGTTCGGCTGCTTGGTTATGAAATGTACTTAAGGATGTTCAGCAACGCAAACCAAACATTCAAAAATTAAGAAAGAAATGGAAGAATTACCTGCGATGCGATTATCCGGCGAACTGTCAAAAGACATCTTTCCAATACATTATAGACCGCTTGAAGAACAATTTCACCAACTTAACGAACAACTGCCTACATTGGAGGCTGAAGTTGATTTGTTAAAGATTCAATACCTCTCGTCAGAGACAATTTTATCGTAAGCAACTAATTTGTACAAAGGATGGAAGAAGATGGAGTTGGATGATGGGAGGTCTGTTGTGGAGACAATCACGGAGAAGGTAGCCGTTGGCAAACAAGAGATTACAATAATATTACCTATATACCCAAGCCGGAAATTCATCCTTCCCAAAAAGATGGAAATAGGCAGTATAATCATTAGGTTGTATATTTATTGTCCGCAGATATGAAAAGAATATTTTGTGTTTTATCGATTGGACTGCTGTACAGTATTGCTATAAGCCAGGAGGTTTTAACGCCGCAAAAAAAGGCGCAATTTATTACCCGTTTTCCTTTTAAGCAGTATAGTGGCGGGGTGATGATTGTTCAGGCCCGGCTGAATGATATACCCGACACCCTTAATTTTATTTTAGACACCGGCAGCGGGGGGATATCGCTTGATTCCTCTACCTGCACTTATTTTGGTATTCAACCAAAAATATCCGACACATTTGTTACCGGCATGGGAAGCGCCCACAAAGCCAGGTTTGTGTACGACCAGCAGTTGCATTTCCAGGGATTGACCGTCAACGATCTCGATTTTCATGTAAACAATTACGATGTACTCACCAGTGTGTATGGTGAAAAAATTGATGGCATCATCGGGTACAGTTTTTTCAAACAATATATTGTAAAAGTAAATTTCGATAGCCTGGAGCTGGAGATTTTTAAACCCGGGGAGATCAGGTATCCAAAGCAGGGAACCCTGTTGCGGCCTGCCTTTACCTCGTTGCCGATACAAAACCTGCATGTGAAGGACGGCCGTAAAGTTGATTTTAATTTTTATTTTGATACCGGCGCCGGCCTGTGTTTTTTAATGAGTGAAGCCTTTGCAAAGGACAGTGCGGTATTGTCAGGCAAAAGAAGACTGATCACCACCCAGGCAGAGGGGATGGGTGGAAAATTGCAGATGCAATTGACCGTGGTAAAACAACTGCAGGTGGGTCGTTATAAATTCAGGAATGTGCCCACCTATATTTTCAGAGATGAGTATAATGTAACCTCCTATCCTTATGTAGGCGGGCTGCTGGGCAATGACCTGTTGCGTCGGTTTAACTTAATTATCAATTATCCGCAACGGGAAATTCACCTGGAACCCAATAGTCATTTTTTTGATGCCTTTGATTATGCGTACACAGGAATGGCCACTTATTTTGTGGATGGAAAAATACTGATAGATGATGTGGTGCCGGGATCACCGGCAGAAAAAGCCGGGCTTAAAGTAGATGATATACTGGTAGGTGTGGGAGCTAATTTCAGCAATAATATTATGCAGTACAAAACCATTTTGCAAAACTCCGATCAAAAGATCAGCCTGGTGATCCGCCGTAATGGTGAGATCATGCAGTTGTACATCAAGCCCTCCAGTATTCTGTAAAAGTCCAACTCATAAATCTTCCACTTTTCAATAACCGTTACAAACTGCTTTTTTATATTACAGCCCTTAACTTTGCCGAATGATTCAATTTGAGAAATTTACCCTTGATAACGGGTTGAAGGTGCTGGTGCATGAAGACAAGAGTACCCCGATGGTGGTGGTGAATGTGATCTACGATGTAGGCGCCAAAGATGAAAATCCCGAAAAGACCGGCTTTGCCCATTTGTTTGAACACCTTATGTTTGGCGGCAGTATTAATGTGCCAGTGTACGATGAACCACTGCAGGTTGCCGGCGGTGAAAACAATGCATTTACAACCAACGATCTTACCAATTATTATTGCCAGTTGCCGGTAGAGAATGTTGAAACCGCTTTCTGGCTGGAAAGTGACCGTATGCTCAGCCTGGCATTTAGCGAAAACAGTTTAGAAGTACAGCGCAAAGTAGTATGTGAAGAGTTCAAGGAACATTATATCAACAAGCCCTATGGCGATGTATCGCATAAACTGAGGGAACTTGCTTATACTACCCACCCATACAAATGGATGACGATCGGAAAAGAACTGAAACATGTGGAAGACGCCACCCTGCAGGATGTAAAAGATTTTTTCTTTAAACATTATACTCCCTGCAATGCCACCCTGGTGGTAGCGGGTAATATTACTAAGGATGCAGTAAAACAATTATCAGAAAAATGGTTTGGTCCGATACCTGCCGGGGAAAAATATGTTCGCCATTTACCGGTGGAACCGAAACAAAAAGTTGCAAGAAGCCTGGAAGTAAAAGCAGATGTGCCGCTGGATGCATTGTACAAAGCATGGCATGTTGCATCAAGGCTTGATGAAAGGTATTATGCGATGGAACTCATCACCGAAATATTAAGTGGTGGCGGATCATCCCGTTTGTTCCAGGCCCTGGTAAAGGAAAAAAAATTATTCAGTAATATCGAGTGCCAGCATTTTGGAAGTTTCGACGCCGGCCTGCTGACCATAGAAGGTAAACTGGTGAAAGGCGTTAAAATGAAAGATGCCGAAGCGGCCGTGATGGAAGAAGTGAAGAAATTGCAGCAGGAAGGCATCAGCGAAAAAGAACTGCAGAAAGTAAAGAACAAAACAGAAAGTATGCTTGCTTTTGAAGACATGAGCCTGATGAACCGGGCCACCAATCTTGCCATTTATGAATTGCTCGGTGATGCCAACCTGATCAATGAAGAACTTGGCCGCTACCAGGAAGTAACAGCAGTTGATATCAAGGAAGAGTGCAGCAGGATATTTGATGACAACAATTGCAATACACTCTACTATTATTCCAATAATTAATTAAGATCATCCGTACTTACAAACAACCACCTACATGTTAAACAGAGCAGAAGCACCACTGATAAAAGACGCCATAGAATTTTCTCTTCAACTGAAGCCTTACCAGCAATACGTGCTGGATAACGGGGTAAAAATATATGCCATTGATGCCGGATCGCAGGAAGTGTTGCAGATGGAAATGGTGTTTTATGCCGGCAACAGCTATGAAACAGCCAATGCGGTAGCACCAGCCACCAACCACATGCTGAAAAATGGCACCAGCACCAAATCGGCTTTTGAAATAAATGAAGCATTTGAATATTTTGGCGCATACTGTACCCGGGCCTGCTATAATGAAACTGCCGTGGTATCACTGCACACACTCAGTAAATACCTCAATGAACTATTGCCGGTGATAAAAGAAATGATCACCAGTTCTGTATTCCCGGAAAATGAACTCAATATATATAAGCAAAACAGCAAACAAAAACTGAGTGTGAATCTGCAGAAATGTGATTTTGTTGCCAATCGCCTCATTGATGCCTATGTATATGGCGAGCCGCATCCTTACGGTCAATATATAATTGCAGAAGATTACGATAACTTAACGGTTGAACAACTCAGGCAGCATTTTGATAAATACTATGTAAATGGAAGTTGTGTGATTTTTGTTGCAGGAAAATTACCAGCCGACCTGTTTGAACAATTGAATAAACAGTTTGGTACACTTGGTTTAAAACCGACCAACGGCCAACCACCAACGAACAACATTATTGCTGCCACGCAGAAAAAATACCGCATTCAGAATGACCCTAAAGGGGTGCAGGGCGCCATACGGATGGCAACACATTTCCCCAACCGCCACCACCCGGATTTTACAAAGATGATGGTGCTGAACACGGTATTTGGTGGTTACTTCGGCTCCAGGCTTATGAGCAATATCAGGGAAGAAAAGGGGTACACTTATGGTATCCACAGTTATGTACAAAACCACCTGCAGAACACTGCCCTGATGATCAGTACGGAAGCTGGCAAGGATGTTTGTGAAGCAACGATAGCAGAAGTTTACAAAGAAATGCAGTTGTTAAGAGAAGAACTGATTGATGAGGAAGAACTGTTACTGGTGAGGAATTACCTGATTGGGATTATCCTGGGAGATCTTGACGGCCCGTTCCATATCATCAGCCGCTGGAAGAACATTGTGCTCAATAACCTGGATGAAAATTATTTCTACCACTCTATTGATACCATCAAAACAATTTCGGCAGAAGAATTGAAGGTATTAGCCAATAAATATTTTATCCCGGATAATTTTTACGAACTGGTTGTAATTTAATTTTTTTTGCCGCATCTTTATTTTATCAATATTACCCAATGAACTTTATACTGAGAATACTCATCACTACTGTAAATGCTTTTATACTGGCGCATATATTGCCCGGTATAAGAATCGACAGCATTTTTGCGGCCATTATTTTAGCAATTGTACTTGCCTTGCTGGATGCCATTGTAAAGCCCCTGCTGATACTGCTTACACTGCCGGCCACTATACTTACACTGGGCCTGTTTCTTTTTGTGATCAATGCCTGTATCATTTTAATTGCCGACCAGTTTGTTAGCGGTTTTAAAGTGGATGCTTTCTGGCATGCCATGTTATTCAGTATTGTGCTTTCTTTTCTCAATTCATTTGTACACAAAAGGGCATTTTCGGAAGAGCGAAAAAAAGAAGCTTAAAGATAGTTAGCACCGCAACTGCATTGCCGGAAGCGTAAGGGATTAAAGTACCTGCATGTTAAAGCGCTTTACCTGTCCCCTTATTATTTTTTCTATCTCTGTTTCAAGTGTTGGCTCATTGTTAGTGGTGCTTTTCTTTGCTTTTTCTGCAACTATATAAGATTCTCTTTTAGCGTTCAGCATTCCAATTTCAGCTTGCACACTGTCTCGTTCGCTGGTTTTTGTTTTTACAATTTCTTTTACTTCTTCCATACTTTTCTTTTGCAGGCTGTCAGGCAGGTCGCCGGTTTTCATTTTGAACAGCATTGAGCTGTCGGCAGTGTAGGCATCTACAAGATCCCAGTTTTTATTTCTGTAAAGATTTTTTTTCGCTTTAACGGAAATCCTTTTTAACCCGGCAGATTTATTGAATGCAAAATTTATCCGGTCTGTATTTCCCAGGCTGTCATACAGGGCAACCGAATTAGTACCATAAGTGATATAGGTACGGTTGAGTTTTTCATTCAATGAAAACAACGTACTGTCATAAGGCGTTTCAATATCCCCGGTCTTTGCATCAGGGTTGATGTTGGCATAACTTCCATTACCACATTCGCCGCCAAGATTCCAGCGTTCCTTTATCCCTTCCAGCCTTTCGCCACAAAAAATAGTATTGACGATCACCCCTTTTTGTTTTGTAGCTGCACACGCTTTGCTAAACGAAATATCTCCCTGCAAAAAATCTTCGTTGCCGGCAATAAAGATCACTTTATAACTGCCTGCAGCGGTATCCCAGTTCAATTCATTTAAAGAACTGTAGATGACATGGCCGCAGAACTCCTCTCCGCCATTGGTCGTTAAACCAAACAGGTTTCTGGAGAGCTGGTCAAGGTCAGCAGAAAAAGGGCTGATCTGTTTTACATAACCGTTTACAGGATTATTGCCGGAACGGCCATATTCATACAATGCAATTTCAACGGGTGGAGCCTGTCCATTACATTGTACTTTACCCATTACATTCACCATATTCCACAATTGTGCTTTAGCCTGGTCAATGAGGCCATCCATGCTGTTGCTTACATCCAGCAAAATGGCCACCTGTATTTTAGCCGCAGTGCTTACCGGCGCTTTTTGAATGGCCGCAACCGGGGTGCTGGTATTTGTATTGGGCGTTTTGTACGAAAAAATAATGGCAGCGAAATAAATAATTCCTGCGGTTGTTTTAAGGAGTGGGTTCATAAAGAAAATTTTCACCAAGGTGTAAACAATTAATGAACTAAGCAACAAGTCTGTTGATATTTTGGATTGTTTTAACAGGGGGGATAAACTTTTAAGAACTTATTTGTTTTTAATTTCATTTGCCTTCACCCCCAACATCTGTTAACTTCACAACCTGAAATTTTCAACCATTACGATATGCAATTCCATAGAAATAATTTCTCAAACGAACAATTGGTTTCCATCTATAAAAAGCTGTTGCTTCCCCGGATGATAGAGGAAAAAATGCTGGTGCTGCTGCGGCAGGGCAAGATCAGCAAATGGTTCAGCGGCATTGGGCAGGAGGCCATCGCCGTGGGTGCCACGCTGGCACTGGAAGAAGATGAGTGGATCATGCCATTGCACCGAAACCTTGGTGTGTTTACTACCCGTAACATGCCACTTAATAAATTATTTAAACAATGGCAGGGAAACAAAGACGGTTACAGCAAAGGCCGTGAAAGAAGCTTTCATTTTGGAACAAAGGAACATCATATCTGCGGCATGATCAGCCACCTTGGGCCGCAACTGGCTATTGCAGACGGTGTGGCACTGGCACACAAGCTCAGTAGTGAAAATAAAATATCGCTGGCTTTTACCGGTGATGGTGGTACCAGCGAAGGGGATTTTCATGAAGCATTGAATGTGGCTGCCGTGTGGGACCTGCCGGTGATCTTTTTAATTGAAAACAATGGTTATGGGTTAAGCACACCTGTGAGCGAACAGTACCGTTGTTTTAGTTTGGTGGAAAGGGCAAAAGGCTATGGCATGGAAGGCATACGCATAGATGGCAATAATATTTTAGAAGTGTATGATACCATTAGAGGCGTGAGGGAATATTGCATTGAAAATCAAAAACCTTACCTGATCGAATGCATGACCTTCCGCATGCGTGGGCATGAAGAGGCCAGCGGCGTAAAATATGTGCCACCGCAATTATTTGAATTGTGGGAGAAAAGAGACCCGATAAAAAATTATGAGCAGTTTTTATTGGAGCAACAGGTGTTTATTGAGCAACAGGTTATTGATATAAAAGAACAAACAAAAGAATATATAGAAGCTGAATTAAAGATTGCTTATAGCGCTGATGCGCTGACTCCGGATACGGCTGAAGAAGTCAACGATGTTTATGCTCCTGTAGCAACAAGTAAAAAGAAAGTTGAAATAAGGAATGAGAAAGCAGGCCGCTTTGCTGCTCCTTCCGGCCAACCGCCAGCCACCAACGATCAACCGGCAACTGGTAATGAAAAGCGTTTCATCGATGGCATTAAAGAAGCCTTGTATCAATCGATGCAACAGCATCCCAACCTGGTGTTGATGGGACAGGACATTGCTGAGTATGGCGGCGCTTTTAAAATAACTGAAGGATTTGTGGAAGCTTTCGGAAAAGCCAGGGTACGCAATACGCCCATTTGCGAAAGTGCAATAGTTGGTGCAGCACTCGGCTTATCATTGAAGGGATATAAAGCCATGATGGAAATGCAGTTTGCCGATTTTGCTACTGTTGGTTTTAATCAGATAATAAATAACCTGGCTAAAATACATTACCGCTGGGGACAAAATGCAGATGTGGTGATACGCATGCCAACAGGTGGCGGTGTGGGAGCTGGACCCTTTCACAGCCAGAGCAATGAAGCCTGGTTTGTACACACGCCGGGATTAAAAATTGTGTACCCTTCCACTCCTGCCGATGCAAAAGGTTTATTGATCGCTGCTATCAACGATCCCAACCCGGTGATATATTTTGAGCACAAGGCTTTATACAGGAGCATCAGCGGCCCGGTACCGGATGAATATTATGAAGTGGAAATCGGTAAAGCAAGATTGGTGCAGGAAGGCGATGGTATCAGCATCATTACTTATGGAGCCGGCGTACATTGGGCGCTTGATTATGCAAAAAATCATCCGGCGGTTTCATTGTACATTCTTGATTTGAGAACATTGCTGCCGTTGGATTATGATGCCATCAAAACCGCCGTAAAAGCAACCGGCAAAGTTTTACTGCTGCATGAAGATAGTTTGACCGGAGGCATTGGCGGAGAAATTGCCGCCTGGATCGCTGAGCATTGTTTTGAAAACCTGGATGCACCGGTGATGCGTTGTGCAAGCTTGGATACGCCAATACCTTTCAATATTGAACTGGAGAAAAACTTTATGGCTTACAGCAGGCTGGGGGAATGTGTGGAGAAGTTGATGGGATACTAACTGGCATTTGGAAAAATAAAAGCAATGCAGATGACTCAGTCCGTTAAAAAATATTTCCCCCTTCTTTTTTTAATGCTGTTTGTTTCTTGTAAAGCGCAGGATATAAAAATGTCTATAGCCAATGATATCTGTAATTGTATTGAGCAGAAAAGAAATGACACTTCGTTTTTAAATAATTATAAAGCCTGTGCAGATGCTGTTTTAAAAAATAAGGAGAGCGCCATTAAACAGGCTATACAACCAGAAGAGAAAGACAACAATCAAAACCGAATCAATTTTGTTTTAGAAGTGGGCATGTTGCTCGGGGATAAATGTGCTGTTGTAAAGCAACATAAAAATGAAATTAATGCTGAAGAGAAATCAGCCGGAAGCAACACTGATACATCGTTTAATAATAAACAGGTTATCGAAGCAGGCAGGACATATTGTGAAGGGAAGTTTATAAGGATTGAAAAAATAAATGACAGGCTTTATAATCTTTATCTTGAAGTTGGCAGGGATAGTATTGTACTTTTTAAAACAATAATGCGCTTAACGATGATGAAATCAGGCTTCTTAAGAAAAATACCAACAATATCAAACTCAGCTTTGAGGAATATGATAATCCTGTGACCAGGCAAAAGGAAAAATGATAAAGACGATGACCCCGGTGTATGAAATTTGAATGGTATAAATACTGAATAAAACTGCTTCAAACCACTCCTTCCATTCGTAATTTCTTATCTTTCAAAAAAGACAGACCATGAAAAGGATAATCGGTATTGTTAAGATACTATTGCTGCATACATCAATTCAGGCACAAACAAGCGCTACCTGGATCACCAATGTAAACCTTGTTAATACCAACGAAGGAAAAATACAAAAGGGAATCACGGTTGCGGTGGAAGGCAGTACTATCAAACAGGTGGGCAAGTACAACCCTAAATTTAAAATACCGGATTCATCAATAGTGATTGATGGTAGCGGAAAGTATTTAATGCCAGGCATGGTGGATGGCCACATTCATTTTTTTCAAAGTGGCGGCTTGTACACAAGGCCCGATGCATTGAACCTTGGCAAATTTTATGCTTACGAAAAGGACCAGCAATGGATCAAAGACAATCAGAATGATTTAATGCGCCGCTATCTTGCCTGTGGTATCACTACAGTGATAGATGTGGGTGGGCCTTTCAGTAATTATGAAATTAAAAAAAATAATGCAGCCAACCTGCTTGCCCCCAATGCATATGTAACCGGCCCGTTGATCTCCACCTACCTGCCGCCTAATTTAGATGAGAAAGATCCACCCATTATTAAAGTAAACAATGAAGAGGAAGCCCGTGAACTGGTTCGCAGGCAATCGCCTTATCATCCTGATTTTATTAAAATATGGTACATCGTGTTGCCCGGCCAGCCTGCAGAAAAAACACTGCCGATTGTAAAAGCAACGATCGATGAAAGCCACAAGCACAATTTAAAAGTTGCAGTGCACGCCACAGAATATGAAACTGCAAAACTTGCCGTGGAAGCCGGATGTGATATCCTGGTACACAGCGTGGATGATAAAATACTGGACCCTGCTTTTCTGCAATTGCTTAAAAATAAAAATGTAACATACATACCCACTGCCATAGTAATGTCAAAATACATGGAAGTATTTACGCAGCAGCATCGGTTAACAATGCATGACTTCATCTATGCCAATCCATTTATGCTGGGCACTTTATCAGACCTGCAGCATTTGCCGGCAACAGAACCCGGAATGGAGTTCAAAAAAAACAGGGAACGTTTAAAAATTCCTTCCAAAGAAGACAGTACTATGTTGCAAAACCTGAAGCTGGTAACGGATGCCGGTATTAATGTGGTAACAGGTACCGATGCAGGAAATATCGGTACGCAACATGCTTCCTCTTATTACATAGAATTACTGGCCATGCAGCAGGCGGGCATGAGCAATGCACAGATATTAAAAGCTGCCACCATCAATGCTGCCAAAGGTTTTGGTAAAGAAGCTGCCATAGGAAGTATTGAAAAAGGTAAATGGGCCAACCTGTTGCTGTTAAACAAAAACCCACTGGACAGCCTGCAGTTTATAAATGATATTGACTACGTAATTAACCGTGGGCAATTGATAAAAAGAGATACGCTTTTACAGGTAACACCCGAAAGCCTGGTGCAGCAACAATTGAATGCTTACAATGCCAGAAACATGGAAGCGTTCCTTGAGCCATTCAGCGACAGTGTGGAATTATTTGAATTTCCCAATGTGCCTTATGCAAAAGGAAAAGAGAATATGCGTAAGGCATACAGCAGTATGTTTGAACAGGTAAAGGAACTGCATTGCAAACTGGAGAACCGCATTGTACTGGGCAACACAGTTATCGATCAGGAGAACGTAACCGGTTTTGGCCCGGCAACATTAAAAGCCGTTGCTGTGTACAAGATAGAAAATGGCAAGATCCGGCAGGTGTATTTCATTCAATAGCCATAAATGACATTTAATAAAAATAAAACTGCATCATCAATGAAAATATTTTATCTGCCTGTTTTGCTGCTGTTGTCGGTAAATTTATCTGCCCAAACAATCCTCATCAAAAAAGTAAACATTGTTGATGTTGAAAATGGCCGAATCATTTCCAACAAACAGGTGATCATTAAAGACGGTATCATCAGCCAGGTGGTGGATGCCAATACAATGTTGCAGACAAAGGCTGATACAGTAATTGATGGAACCGGTAAATATCTTATGCCAGGGCTTTGGGATATGCATACACATGTATGGAATGATGCCACTACATTTCCATTGCTCATCGCCAATGGTGTTACGGGAATCAGGGGGATGTTTGAATCCATGTACAATGTAAACAACTGGAGAGATAATATCAGCAAAGGAAAAATGGAAGGGCCTCAGTTGTTTGTGGCTGGCCCTATTGTGGATGGCCCCAAACCAATATGGCCCGGCTCTGTTGCAGTGAGTAATGAAGCAGATGGCAGACGTGCTGTAGATTCATTAAAGAATAAACTGAAAGTAGATTTTATAAAAGTATATTCTTTGCTCAGTTATACCAGTTATATGGCTATAGCCGATGAATGTAAAAAGCAACAAATTGATTTTGCAGGGCATGTACCCAATGAAGTAACTGTAGTGGAAGCGGCAGTGGCAGGGCAAAAAGCCAGGAACATTTATATGGTATGATAGAGATTGCAAGCGATAGCGCTGAGTATTGGTATGCATACCAGCAGGGAACTATTAAAGACAGCAGTTGGAAAAAAGAAGTGTACGCAAAGGATTTCTCTTCCGCACATTCAATGAGAACAAACTAAAGGCGGCACTTCGGCAA
Source organism: Chitinophagaceae bacterium (assembly GCA_016722465.1). Lineage (GTDB taxonomy): Bacteria > Bacteroidota > Bacteroidia > Chitinophagales > Chitinophagaceae > Ferruginibacter. The sequence continues at coordinate 1,651,072 of JADKJC010000001.1, forward strand.
ATAAAAAACCAACAGTTACATCTGTCCAACACTTACGGTAAACCGGGGTATCGCCAATGTAAATGATACTGCCTTATTAAACGACCCAAGGATGGTATACATGGGAAGTTTTGTAAAAGATTTTTGGGACTACCGAAAAGATTTTCGTTTTAAATCCTGGACAGCAGTTGACTTTGAACAAACCAGACAGGAATACCTGTTAAAATTAAAAATCACAAAAATGATCTATGACGCAGGCATACCCATACTTGCAGGAACCGACTTTCCTAATCCGCATTGCTATATCGGTTTTGGTTTGCATGATGAAATGGAACTGCTGGTAAAAGCTGGTCTTAGCCCTGCTGCTGCATTACAAACAGCAACCATTAACCCGGCAAAATACTTTGATATTGCTTCTGCCGATGGTTCTGTTACCATTAATAAAAATGCCAATCTTATATTGCTTACAAAAAACCCATTGCAGGATATCAATAATACCAGGTTGATTGATATGGTATTTGTAAAAGGAAAACCATTTACTGCAACACAACTGCAGGATATGCTGGAATCAGTGAAGAAAATGCTGGCAATGACTACAGCAGTGCCTTCACATACGGGCATCCATATAGAAGAATAATGGGTATTTTATTTTTTAAGAAGCAGCTCAACTGATTTGTATCATTTGCAAAGGTGCTTTTTATCAATTGATGCAGATGTGCAGTGGTTTAGATTTGATTAAAAATAATCAGTATGGAAAAGCATGATCTGTTGCATGAATTTCCTGAGCACAAAGCAAAGATTCATGAATTGAGGACCAGTGACGCACATTTTAAAAAGCAACTTGACGAATATCATCAATTGGATGACCAGATATACAGGATTGAGGATGGTTCGGAAATTACCAGTGACGAATACCTGAATGAACTGCGGCTAAAAAGGGTACATTTAAAAGACAACTTATACAGGAAACTGCAGGGAAAATAGTACCGAATTGTACCTAAGGCCTCACAGGTAAATATAAAAACTGTGAGGCTTTTTAATTCTGTTACAGAAGGGCTATTTATAAAATTCCCTGATTTTACTTCAGTGTTTGTTTCATAATTCCGGCCAGGTTATTCAGTTCTTTGTGCTGGTACAGCCTGTTGTCCATACTGTCTAAAGTGCGTTTTGATATTACCCAATTCATCGAATATTTCAAAGGCTCCGCAGGCCGGTATAAATTGATATCCCAGTAATTGGTAATACTGACGGGAATATCCCTCATGTAATTTTTTAGGCGGCTGTCGTTTACCGTTGTTTGAATGCCATAACTGCCTGCCAGAGTTTTGATGGGGGCAGCAAGATCGTTTACAAACGGATTTACTTTATGCACCAGCATATCTCCCGAGGGGCCATTGGTTATATGTATCACCTGTATATTCAGTTTTGCAAAACGGTTTTTCGTTTCATCATCCCAGGCGCTTTCAAGTATCATGCGCCGGATCTGGATGATCATTTCATGCACTACACCAGCACCGGAATTATCAACGTATCCGCCATCTACAAAATAATTTACACTCAAAGAATCTTTTGAATTTTTTACTTTTCCATCAATTCTTCCTGCCGGACTGAGATAAGGAAAACTGGCACCCAATACTACCGCAGAACTTAATTTCATATCTAATGTTGTGTCTTGCAACAGGTCCAGTACATCCAGCCGGTTGTTAAAATCCCGTTCATTCGCTTTTATGTTGATGGTGCTTATCACAGAAGGCTTGCCATCCTGCATACGGGTGGTATTAACGCATAGTATTGGAAGTGCAGCCCGGATGTTTCGCTGGTCACTCATCAGTTCTGATAGCCTTGTATTCATGTTGATAGAGTCTTTTAAAAAAATTCCATTTCCTTCCGGCGCTTCTTCCAGGGCCTCTGTTAATGCTGCGGCCCTGTCGCCGGCAGTAGAGAAAGGCCATAGCTGAACAAAAAAATCATGTCCCAGCATCCGGCTGGCGGTATAGGTAAGAAAATCACTTTTTAAATAAGCACGGGAATCTTTTAAAAATAAACTGTCTGCAGGGTTTACATTGTTGTTGCCTCTTTTCTTAAGCAATAAATAAAAGGAAGCATTGCCCACGCTGCCACCCGATGCTCCCGACAAACAAAACAAATGTTTGCCAAAGCGGCCACCGGTTTCGTCCTGTAAACGGCTTAGTACCGATGCTACCCAGTAGCCGGAACGGGAGGCGCCGCCATCTGCCAGTACAAAATAAACAGGATAACTTGCTGAAGTATCAATGGCCTCTTTTCTTTCATCTACCCATTTTTTAAAATATTGTTTTAGTGGAGCCCTTTGTTTAAAATTGGCGCTGCCGTTATTTACAAGCGCTACTTTATGGCGTTCGGTCCAAAAACCAATAATGAACACAAAAATCACCAGCAGCAGGTGAATATTAAATCCCCATTTAACAGAGCGGTGCGTAAGAAAAGCACCCACGCCTGCAAACACGGCAAATGCAAGCAATACAAACGGGAAAGGCGTGATGTACACAGCAAACGGGACGCTGAATGTAGAGCGTATATAAACCACCAAAACAAATATGCCGAGCGCCACAAAAAATACATGAAACAATTCTTCTGCCGGGTTGATGCCTGCTTTTCTGGATAAATTTTTTATCATTCCCGGAAGTTTTGCCTGTTTGCGCCTGCTTCCGGCTACATCATCAAGCCACTTGCGGCGGGTAATTACAAATACCAAAAACCCCCACTGTATCAGCAGCAGGTCGAGCCAGATAAGCCATTCATTGTTTTTAAGTTTGAAGGATACCAGTACGCTTGCAAGAATAATGGCAGCAACGGATGAAAAAAATATCCAGTTAAAAACAATCTGTATAAATTTTTTCTCAATAAAAACAGTCCATAGCCAATAATACGGAAAGGATAAGAGAAAGATAGCCCAGTAAAAAATATTACTCAATGGGCTGAATAAAACGGTTTGTAAAAAAGCAATGATAAAGAGGGTGAAAAAACTAAATCCTATAAACCTTGGCACATGTTGGAACAAAAAAGCAGGCAAATACCCCGGTGTCGCTTCTTTTCTTGCTTCTGCCACCAGCCGGGCGCCGTACCAGCAAACCAGCACGAGGCATATCAACGAAATTAAAAAGAAGATAAAATTGCCCGGTCTTTCGCTTGAAAGTACCATCAGGTCTTTACCCTGTGTTAATTTTACAAAGGCGCCAAAAGATGCCAGCAAAAAAAGAATACCAGAAAAGAAAAGCCATACCGAACGAAACAACGAGCTGATAATGTAACTGAATTTTTTAGCGATGGGTGTAAGGGTTGACATAAATGGAGGTTTATTCAATGAATGTAAAACTTTATCAATGCTTTGTCAACAGGTAAAAAAATATTGAAGGGGCTTATTCACATCGCCAATGGGTAAGTGAATAAAAAAACTCCCCGGAAACCGGGGACCAGGTTTTTAAAGATCATCATATATATACAAGGGATCAATATCGGCATTTGCTTTCATTTCATACACCGGGTTGATTAATCCGTCTTTTAAACCATATACCCAGCCGTGCAGGTCGGGGGCATTGCGTTGTTTCCATGCTTTTTGAATAATGGATGTTTTTGCCAGGCGTTGAACCTGTTCTACAACACTTAACTCCGTAAGGCGGTCGGCACGAAGTTTTTCATCACTTATCGTATCTAATTCTTCCCGGTTGTGGCGATATACATCTTTGATATTCCGTAACCACATATTCAATACCTGGCTGTAGTTGTTATTGCTCATGGCGGCTTTAATACCACCACAGCCATAATGGCCGCAAACAATTACATGCTTCACTTTTAAATGCACCACCGCATAGTCCAAAACACTCAGCAGGTTTACATCGGTATGTATTACCAGGTTGGCAATATTGCGGTGCACAAATATTTCCCCAGGCTGTGTATTGGTAATTTCGTTGGCCGGCACACGGCTGTCGCTGCAGCCGATCCATAAAAACTCCGGCGTTTGTAATGTTGACAAGCGGTTGAAAAAATCCGGGTCGGCTTCAATTTTATCTGCGGCCCATTGTTTGTTTTCTCTTAATAATACTTCGTATGGTTTCATAATGCCGGTGTTTGTCCAAAAATAATATTTAGTAAATTAAAAAAGATCGATTCCTGCTCTGTAAATGAAACGCTGTGAACAGCTATCCAAAATAAATATTTGAATCACTCATTTAGCCGGTGCGATAACCGGCAGTTTTTTCATTTTTAATTGTGATTAATTTAACAGGCCCTGGATGCCTGTTGCAGAACGCTTAATGTTAGCCTAACATTAATAATCACTGCTAAAAATTCAATACTCTTACGAATGGTTTGGTTTGCAAAAACTAAAATACTATTTTGCATCACATTTCATGGGAAAAAACAGCAAATCATATACATTTTTTCAAAAAGCAACCTCCATCTTTCTGATGCTGACCCTGCTTTGGCTTACCATAAGTACACCTTTTGTTATTGCGAGCCAGCAGGAACTCGCCAAGCAACAAAAAGTACTTACCCTAGATCCTCCCGGAAATGATTGTGCTGATGATACAGGTGAGGACAGCACTAACAACAGCATTGAAGAAAAAGTACCCACCAATACCAATTTGTCCGAAGAATTCCTGCATGAACAGCACAGTACTCAATATTTCTTTACGGTGGTTTCCCTCTATCATAAATTAGAAAACGCAGGCACTTATACTGCTTTCCACGGTGAACTCCTCGTTCCTCCGCCCAACGCAGCTTAATTTATTTTCTTTTAATCATTTTCGGCTTTAGCAATTAAAGCATAAGTAGAATTATTTACTGACAGATACAGGCAATCCAAATCAGTGTACAATATTCAACTACAAAATCTACTCAGCCAGTCGTTTTTATAAAATCAGCAATTAATACCGCTGGATTAATAATTTGAATTTACACAAAAAGCAACGATGAAATTGAACACACAACATTTAAAGTCAGATTTACTCTCTGGTATGGTGGTATTTTTAGTAGCCCTTCCGCTTTGTTTAGGAATAGCTGTGGCCAGCGGTGCACCTCCCTTTGCCGGCATCATCACCGGTGTTATTGGTGGCATATTGGTTGGGGTATTAAGCAGCTCCCACGTAAGTGTATCTGGTCCGGCGGCAGGGCTTATTGCCATTATTCTTGCAGCAGTAACCAACTTGGGCTACGAAACATTTTTACTGGCGGTTGTGCTTGCAGGGGTATTTCAGCTTTTATTGGGCATTGCAAAGGCCGGGGGCATTTCCAGTTATTTTCCATCTGGAGTTATTGAAGGAATGCTGACTGCCATTGGTATCATTATTATTAAGAAAGAGTTGCCTCATGCTATTGGGTATGATAAAGAACACGAGGGTGATTTTTATTCCTATCAACTGCTGGATGCTGATAAAGGATATTTCAGTGAAATCATTCAGTCATTCAACTATGCCCATACCGGCATCATCATTGTTACCCTTGTTTCACTGGCTATTTTGGTGGCATTTAACAAGCTTCATTTTTTAAAAAAAATAAAAGCCGTTCCCGGTGCATTGGTGGTTGTAATACTTGGGATACTGATTAATGAGATCTTTAAGGCCACCAACCCTGCATTGGCGATTACCGGTGATCACCTGGTGCAACTGCCTACAGCTTCTTCAATCGGTGAGTTTTTCGGACAGTTCAGGTTTCCGGATTTTTCCGGATTTAAAAACCCAGCTGTTTGGATAACCGGGGCCACCATTGCTGCGGTGGCAAGTATTGAAACGTTGCTTTGCCTGGAAGCCGGCGATAAAATGGATCCGCAAAAAAGATATTCCAGTGCTAATACGGAATTGAAAGCCCAGGGCATTGGAAATATCTGTGCCGGTTTAATAGGAGGGTTGCCGATGACTTCGGTAATTGTAAGAACCTCGGCGAATGTTACAGCCGGGGCAAAATCAAAACTATCTGCAATTGCCCATGGCGTATTCCTGCTGATTGCCGTAATTACCATTCCGGGTTTGCTCAACAAAATTCCGATGGCCTGTTTGGCAGCTATCTTAATTATGATAGGGTTTAAGCTGGCGAGCCCAAAAGTATTCAAACACATGTGGCAGGCAGGTAAGTTTCAGTTTACCCCTTTTATCATCACTGTAATAGCAGTGGTGGGAATTGATTTATTAAAAGGAGTGGGTATTGGTTTGGTGGTAAGTACCCTTTTTATTTTGTGGGGAAATATGAAACTGGCCTACTTCTTTAAAAAGGAGAAACATCACGAAGGCGAAACCATACACATGGACCTGGCACAGGAAGTTTCTTTCCTGAACAAAGCCGCTATTAAACAAACGCTGGCACACCTGCCTAAAAACAGTACACTGGTAATTGATGCTGCCAATACAGTATACATCGATTATGATGTACTGGAGTTGATAAGGGACTTTGTAAACTTTGGATCAAAAGATAAAAATATTGCGGTTACGCTAAAGAACTTTAAACCTGCTTATAAAATGGAAGATGCAATGCATGTGCATTCTGAGCAGGATTAGTATAAACAGCGCATAACTTTTTAGGAGTTAAAAGTGTTCAATTATAGTAAACACAACCTACAGAAGCAATGAAGGGTTAAAAAAAGGTTTGTGAAAACCAAAGAATATTATTTATTAATCGGTTTAAAAAAATATTATGAATCAATCATATCAAAAATTAATTAAAGGAAATAAAATTTATTCAGAAACCAGGCTGTTTGAAAATCCAGAATATTTTAAAGAGTTAGCCAAAGGGCAAACGCCTGAATATTTATGGATCGGTTGCAGTGATAGCCGGGTGCCTGCCAACGAAATTACGAATACCAAAAGCGGGGAAATATTTGTGCACCGCAATATTGCCAACCTGGTTGTACATACCGATTCTAATTTGCTAAGCGTATTGGAATATGCAGTTGTTTACTTAAAGGTAAAACACATTATTGTTTGCGGCCACTATGGTTGTGGTGGTGTAAATGCTTCCATGACTAATACATGCCATGGTTTTGTCGATAACTGGCTGCGGAACATTAAGGATGTTTATTTGAAAAATGTAAAAGAACTGGAGGCTATAAAAAATGAAACAGAAAGGGCCAACCGGCTAACCGAACTAAATGTAATTGAACAGGTAAGAAACCTGGCAAAAACAACCATTGTACAACAGGCGTGGTCCGAAAGGGAATTGCATTTACATGGCTGGGTATATGGTTTAAACAGCGGCATTGTGAAGGATTTAAGTGTAATTCATGACAGCCAGGAAGACATAGATTCTATTTACCGCTTTAACATTAAACCTCTGCTAAGCATAAAAAAAGAAGGGGTTACCAATGCGGCAACCCCTAAAAGAACACCGGTTTCAAAAAAACCTATTGAAGCTAAAAAGAAAAAATAATTTGATGAACCATTCCGAGAATGCAGTATTTGATGAAGCCCATGTGTTGCAGGAGTTAAAACATTTTTTGCCGGCACAACAGGCATTAAAAGATTTTATTCATCATAATTCCTTACATGCTTTTCAGCACATGAAATTTTATGATGCCATTTTTAAAGCATCAAAAATATTTGGTTTCCAGGTGCATTTGGAGCTGGCGGAATACCAGGAGATGTACAGTACCGGAAGAATTAGGAAAGATGTGCTGGAGATGGTGATTGCCAATAAAAAAGGAAAGGGGGCTGTTGCTGAATGGAAAGAAAGACTGATAGCAAAAAAATATGATACCATCAATCATCCCCGTATCGGGCAACTGCGTAAGCATTGGAAAGAGGTGTATCAGTTGGATTTAGACAATACAGTGCATCCGCTGCTGTTCCGTATTTTATGTGCCTTTTTAGACCAGGGTATTGCTATCGAAAGTTTTCCGGTAGTGAACAAGCCCTTTTTGGAGAGCATTAAAGAAATGGAACAAAACAGTTTTGTAAGTTTTTTTAAAACAAAAAAAGTACGACAACAATTTTTATCCGCCAATTATTCTATGCCGGCATTGTTAACAACCATTGTTGGCAATGAGGAATATTTTGAGCAGTACTTGTTCGACCAGCAATTTGCCCATCATGGGTGGAGTGGTTTTGTAAGTGCGGTGGAAGATTATCCGCAAACACTGCTCGACAGGAAACAGATCACTCTCAAAGAATTACTGGAGTTTGAACTGCTGCTGGAGCTGGATGCATTGAACCATGCGCTGGGTAACAAATGGCAGCCATTGGCCAGCCATGTTACTGCATCCCCGGTTAACTTGTTTGCAGAAGTGCCTAAAACAGAATTGGCAGAAGTAATAGAATTGTGGCAGGATGCATTTGAATGGAGTTATTATGATTCCGTGCTGAAAGGGATCAACCTCTCCGGTGAAAAAAGAAAAGCCCGGGAAAAACTGGCTACCGGGCAAAAGGATACGGATACTCAACCTTCATTGCAGGCAATCTTTTGTATTGACGAAAGGGAAGATTCCATACGCCGGCATATAGAAGCGGTGGATAAAAAAGCGGAAACCTTTGGCGCTCCCGGATTTTTTGGTGTAGAATTTTATTTTCAGCAACAGGGCAGTAAATTTTATGATAAACTTTGCCCGGCACCGGTTACACCTAAATACCTCATTAAAGAGTACGATGCCAAATCAGCCAGGAAAGAAGAACTGATCTATACTAAATATACTCATGATATTTTCTCAGGTTTTTTTCTCAGCATCAGTTTTGGTTTTTGGGCATTATTAAAAAAAGTACAACTCCTGTTTCGTCCTAAAATGGGCCCGGCTATTTCCAATGCTTACGGTCATATGGATGCACACTCGGTGCTTACCATTGAAAATCAGAATTCAGCAGATACAGAGAATGGCTTGCAGATTGGTTATACAATAGAGGAGATGACTATAAGGGCAGAGGGTTTTTTGAGGGGCATTGGTATGGTGGAGAAATTTGCTCCCATCGTTTATTTCGTTGCACACGGCAGCAGCAGTGCCAACAACCCCCACCATGGTGCACATGATTGTGGTGCCTGCAGCGGAAGGCCCGGAGCAACCAATGCAAGGGTACAGTCTTATATTTTAAATCATAAAAAAGTACGGGAGAACCTGGCTGCAAAAAGAATTGTAATTCCGGATACAACGCAGTTTATTGGCAGCATGCATGATACGGCTGCGGATGTTTGGGGTTATTATGATGAGGGTATACTGAGTGCGGAAAATGCAGGAAGGCATCTTATCAACAAACAAAATTTTGAAACGGCATTAAACCTCAATGCCAAAGAACGCAGCAGGCGTTTTGCATCCATCAATACCAGGCAGGAATTGGAACAGGTACGTAAAGCCATTCACAGCCGGTCAGTTTCATTGTTTGAGCCAAGGCCCGAACTAGGCCATGGCACTAATACGTTGGCCATTATCGGGCGCAGGCAAACAACCAAAGGGTTGTTCCTGGACAGAAGGGCTTTTTTAAACAGCTATGATTATACAACAGACCCGGATGGGGCCATTTTAACAGCAGTAATGCGGCCTATTGGTTTGGTTTGCGGTGGCATTAACCTGGAATATTATTTTTCACGGGTAGACAATATTAAAATGGGTGCCGGAACCAAATTGCCGCATAATGTAATGGGCCTCTTTGGTGTGGCCAATAGCAGTGATGGTGACCTGAGGCCAGGTCTGCCCTGGCAAATGATTGAAGTGCATGACCCGGTTCGGTTGATGGTGATAGTAGAACACCAGCCTGATATTGTTTTAAAAGCCATTCAATCTTCACCGGAAGTATTTGAATGGTATAAGAATGAGTGGGTGCATATTGTTGCGCTGCATCCGGAAGAAAAACAATTTTACTATTTCAAGAATGGTGCGTTTATAAAATATGATCCCATTACCAATGCCGCCGAGATAAAAACGATTCACAACATGGAACAGTTTATTGAGGGGGCAAAGGAAATGGAGACCAATCATATTGTACATGCTACAGAGGAAAATTTACCAGTGTATTTATTAGACTAATCTTTTTTTTAAAACAGTTTCTGCTAATTAAACAACAATGGATCAACTGCTGATTTTATTCATCGCTATACCGCTGCTTGCTTTTTTTGCTACACTATTATGGCAAAATAAAAGTGAAAAAGCCATCGGCCGCATTGTCCGTTTTGCAAAAGTGTTCAACATATTGATCGCTGTATCATTTTTTATCTGGTGGATGATTGAGGGATTTGAACCGGTTAACTATAAACTGGCCACACTTTACCAAACCGAACATTTCGTTTTTGCCATTCACCTGTATTACGATGAGGTAACGGCACTCTTCAGTATTGTTGGGTCTTTGTTATTTTTCTTAGTGGCTACTTTCAGTAAATATTATATGCACCGCGACCAGGGCTACAAGCGGTTTTTCAATACCATCCTGTTATTTGCAACTGCTTACAATTTCATCATCCTGGCAGGAAATTTTGAAACCTTGTTTATTGGATGGGAAATAAAAGGAATCTGTTCATTTATACTGATCTCCTTTTACCGCAACCGTTATCTGCCGGTAAAAAATGCTTTTAAAGCAGTTTCCTACTATCGCATAAGTGATGTGGCATTGATGCTTGCTATGTGGATGATGCACCATCTTACACACAAGAATATCACCTTTTATCAACTGGGTGAGGCAAAGGAAATGGCCATGGCATCGGGGCAAACAGGAATGGCGGTATTTATTGTTTGCATGATCATACTGCCGGCTGCCATTAAATCTGCACAGTTTCCCTTCACTACCTGGCTACCCAGGGCAATGGAAGGGCCTACTGCATCTTCAGCTATTTTTTATGGTTCGCTGAGTGTGCATATCGGTATTTTTTATTGCTGCGTACGCATCCATTTTGGGAAGATATGGCGTGGGCAAAAATTACCATCATTGTTTTTGGTGCATTAACAGCCATTGTTGCCACCATGATCGCAAGGGTACAACCAACCGTTAAAACACAAATTGCCTATTCTTCTGCGGCACAAATAGGGTTGATGTTTATTGAAGTGGCAATAGGATGGCATTGGCTGGTACTCCTTCACTTTGCCGGTAACGCTTTTTTAAGAACCTATCAATTACTGGTTTCGCCTTCGGTATTAAACTACCTGGTGCATCATCAATATTTTCATTACATCCGTCCAACGCAAAAGGCAGTTTCTAAACTAAAAGCTTCTTTTTATATGCTGAGTATAAAAGAATGGAATTTGGACGGCATCATGTTTACTTATTTGTGGAGCCCTTTTAAATGGATTGGAAGACAAGTACAATTTTTACAATCCGGCATCTTAGTCATTATTATTACCATTGCAGGACTTGTACTTTTAATTATTGGCTATACCAACCAGGAACTAATCCCATCTCTGGGCGGTGCTTCTCCGGTTGTTTTAATGAGCATTGCGCTGGCGGTGATACTTTTTGCTTTTACTTACAGGAAGTCGGCATTAAAGGCATGGATCTATTTGCTGACAGCGCATTTGTTCATCATGGCTGCGGTGCTGGTGAACGCAACATATATCAACCTGGTTGAAATTATCTTTTATGCAAGTGGTGTATTACTGGCTTTTTATTAGGCTATTATTGCCTGCGAAAAATAAAAGCCATCGACAACGATATTTCCCTCAACCAGTTTCATGGTTATGTATATGAACAGGAAACAACTGGTTTTTTATTTTTGTTATCTGCCATGGGCATGCTGGGTTTCCCATTAACAGCTGCTTTTGTTGGTATTGATGTACTGTTTACTTATGTTCACCACGACCAGACAGTGCTGATTACCTTGATGGCAGTCTGTTTTATATTTATTGAGCTTTCCGCATTCCGTATCCTGCTGCGTATCTTTTTAGGGCCGCATAAAAAATTAGATCACCCGGTGGCATTCAGGAGTTCATAAAAGATTCTGTAATAAAAAAGGGGGTTCAGATATGAGCCCCCTTTTTTATAATACGCTTTGTAATTTATATATTCAAACCGCCACAGGCACTGATTACCTGGCCGGTAACATAACTGCTAAGATCTGATGATAAGAACAGCGTAACATTGGCGATATCTTCTGGTGTAGCAAACCGCCCTAATGGAATACCTGCTTTGTATTTATCAGCGGCTGCGCCATCCTGTAAATAACTCGTCATATCTGTTTCTACAAAACCGGGAGCGATTGCATTGCAGCGGATATTGCGGCTGCCCAGCTCTTTGGCCACACTTTTTGTAAAACCGATCACACCTGCTTTGCTGGCAGCATAACTGCTCTGGCCGGCATTGCCCATTTCTCCGATCACACTGCTCATATTGATGATACTGCCACTCTTTGCTTTCATCATGGGTTTGATCACCTGCTTGGTCATGTTGAATACGCTGCCCAGGTTTACCTGTATTACTTCATTCCATTGCTCAGGCGTCATGCGGAGCAGTAAGTTATCTTTTGAAATACCTGCATTGTTTACACAGATATCTATTTGCCCAAATTCCTTCAGTACATCATTTACAAAACTTTCGCAGGCTGCATAATCACCGGCATTACTTTTATAACTTACGGCACGAATGCCGTATCCATTCAGTTTTTCTTCCAGCGCTTTTGCTTTTTCCGCACTGCTGTCGCTTACATAAGTAAAAGCAATATTGGCTCCCTGTTCTGCTAATTTAATAGCCACAGCTTCGCCAATACCACGGGCTGCACCGGTTACAATAGCTGTTTTTCCTTCAAGTAATTTCATGTTCTGTTGATTGTAAGTTTTGTAAATGATTTTCTGCTGGCAAAGCTATCTGCTTTTCAGGCTTGTGTAAAATTTAATTCAGGTATTTTTACTGATAACACTTCTTCCAGGATCGTTCTTTCATTACTTAGCCTCGGCACCTTATGTTGTCCCCCAAGCTTTCCTTTGCTTCTCAGCCATTCATTAAAAGTTCCTTTGGGCAATGAATGCATAATGGGCAACCGCAGGGCGATGTCTTTATGCCGTTTTGCTTCGTAATCGCTGTTGATTTCTTTTAGAGCAATGTCTAATTCATAAATGAATGCAGTGATATTGTCCGGTTCTTTTTCAAATTCAACCAGCCATTCGTGTGTGCCGTTATTGTGTTCGCTGAAATATACCGGCGCTGCGGTATAGTCATTTACGATAGCATTTGTTTTTTCTGATGCGATGGTGATGGCTTTGTCGGCATTGTCAACAATCACCTCTTCACCAAAGGCATTCATATAATGCTTTAGTCTGCCGCTTACTTTTATTTTGTAAGGATTGAGGGAGATGAACTGGATGGTATCACCAATGAGGTAGCGCCAGAGGCCGCCGGTAGTACTGATAACAGGGGCATAATTCTGACCCACTTTTACTTCATTCAGCCCGATTGTTTGCGGTGATGGTTTCCCATATTCCTCCACAGGCATGAATTCATAAAAAATACCATGCTCGGTAAACAGCAGCATGCCGTCATCGTCGGGGCAAATTTGCCCGGCAATAAAACCTTCACTGGCATTGTATATTTCAATATAGTTAATGGGGCCGCCAATGATCTTTTCAAACTGTTCCCTGTACGGTACAAATGACACCCCCCCATTGATATACAACTCCAGGTTGGGCCATACTTCCTTGATGGTTTTCTTTTGTTTTATTTCCAGGATGCGTTTCATCAGCAACAGGGTCCAGGTAGGTACCCCGGCAATGGAGGTAACATTTTCTTCCGCCGTTATCTGCGCCAGCTTTTCTATTTTGTTTTCCCATTCGTCCAGCAGGGCAATACTCAACTCCGGTGTACGCAACCATTGCCCCCAAAAAGGAGAGTTTTGCATCAGTACGGCACTCAGGTCACCATAGTGGATCTCATCATTAATGGTACTGATCTGGTGGGATCCGCCTACCACCAGCCCCTTGCCTGTAAGCACATCGCTGGAAGGAAAATTTTTATAATAATTGGACAGTATATCCTTCATTCCCTGGAAATGATTATCCTGCAGGCTTTCATCGCTGATGGGGATGAACTTGCTTTTATCGCTGGTAGTGCCGGATGATTTGGCAAACCAGTAAATGGGTTCATTCCATAAAATATTATGCTCTCCATTCATCATCCTTTCTATATACGGCTTCAGGTCATCGTATTCATGAATGGGAATGGTTTTTTTTAATGCCTTTAGGTTAAACAGTTTGGAGAAACCATATTTTTTTCCAAACTCTGTATATTGTGCGGAGGTAACTAAATGCTGCAATACCTCCCGCTGTGCTGCTACCGGGTGGTTGCTCCAGTTATGAATGCGCCATAAACGCATCCTGGCAATTATGGATATGGCGGGGGATAGCAGTTTCATCAGTATTCAGCAAAATACGTAATTGAAATGGAAAGATGAAATGATTTAGCACATCCCGGTTTACTGGCTGTTGATTTTATTCAGTTCATTTTCAATAAGCTGGAGATCGGCTTGCGATAATATTGCCGAACGATTGTAAATATCATCCAACAGTTGAATAAAAGGGTGATTGTTCTGGCTGGCTCCAAATGAATAAAGAGATTCCTTTAATTCGTTGGTAAATTTTTCATATTCTTCTTCTGCTGGTGTGTCTGAAACATTTCGGTAACCGAAACCAGCAGTATCGATTTGAATTCTTTCCTCCTCCACTTTTTCTAAAGTGGATAATGCACTCTTTACCGCATACAACAGTTTATCGATATTGATTCCTGGTTCCTTTGCTTCATCATGTAAGTAGTCCTTTCTTCTCAATTCAAAATTCCTTCCCAGGTATAATCTTCTTACCTGCTCATTGGCGGCCAGTTCTTCTGCTGTACCATGTTCAAATATTTTTCCATCAATGAGTAAATAAGCCCTGTCGCAGATAGAAAGGGTTTCATTTACATTATGATCTGTAATAAGGATACCGATGTTTTTAAACTTCAGTTTTGCAACAATGGCCTGTATGTCTTCTACCGCAATAGGGTCAACCCCGGCAAAGGGTTCATCCAGTAATACAAACTTAGGATCCACGGCCAGTGCCCTGGCAATTTCGGTTCTTCTTCTTTCGCCGCCACTCAGGGTATCGCCATTGTTTTTTCTTACCTGCTGCAAACGGAATTCATCCAGCAGTACTTCCAGTTTTTCTTTCTGTTCTTTTTTGCTGAGTTTGGTCATCTCCAGCACGGCCGAAATATTATCTTCCACACTCAGCTTACGGAATACACTGGCTTCCTGTGGTAAATAACCGATCCCCATCTGTGCCCTTTTGTACATGGGCAGTTTGGTAATATTGATGTCATTTAAAAACACTTCTCCCGAATCTGGCTTTACCAAACCCACTACCTGGTAAAAAGAAGTGGTTTTGCCGGCGCCATTAGGCCCCAGCAGGCCCACAATCTCCCCCTGTTTTACGTTAAAGGAAACATTGTTTACCACAGTGCGGCTGCCGTAAATTTTTACGAGATTCTTTGTTTGTATAACTAAATCCAATTCGGTAACGTTTGCAACAAAAATACAGGAAAGCATTTACAACACCATCGGGCCATAATGTTTAACATCTGTTTGTGCTTTATGCTTAGTTAAGTAAGTTTGCAGATATTTTAAAACAACGATGAAAGTAACCGACCACATTGCACAGTCAAAAGACACCCTGGTATCATTTGAGATTTTACCACCCTTAAAAGGTAAAACTATCAATACTATTTACAACCACCTCGATCCGTTGATGGAATTCAAGCCTTCTTTCATCAATGTTACCTACCACCGAAGTGAAACCATGTTCAAGAAAAAGACGGACGGTACTTTTGAAAAGGTAGAAGTGCGTAAAAGGCCGGGTACCGTAGCCATTTGTGCGGCCATCAAAAATCATTACAATGTAGATACCGTTCCGCACCTGATCTGCGGCGGCTTTAGTAAAAGAGATACAGAGGATGCCCTGATTGATCTTAGCTTTTTGGGTATCGACAATGTGCTGGCATTAAGAGGTGATGCTGCCAAGAACGAAGCAGGTTTTGAACCAGAGCCCAACGGCCACGCTTATAGTGTTGACCTGATAAAACAGGTGGTGAATATGAAAAACGGTATTTACCTGGAAGAAGATATCAAGAACGGGGGTAAAGCTGATTTTTGCATTGGCACCGCTGGCTATCCCGAAAAACATTTTGAAGCCCCCAATTTAGAGACCGACCTGTTGCGGTTGAAAGAAAAAGTGGATGCCGGTGCAGATTATATCATGACACAGATGTTTTTCAACAACCAAAAGTTTTTTGAATTTGTAGCTGCCTGCAAATCGATGGGTATTGATGTGCCCATCATCCCGGGATTAAAACCACTCACCAGCAAAAAGCAGTTGAGTGTGTTACCCAAAATTTTTCATGTAGATATTCCAACCGAACTCTCCAATGATGTAATGAAGGCAAAGACGGATGAAGAGGTAGAAAAAATAGGAACCGAATGGCTGATTCATCAGTCGAAAGAGCTAAAAGAATTTGGTGTGCCGGTGCTGCATTATTATACGCTTGGCAAGCCGAAAGTAATTTATGATGCGGTGAAGGAGGTGATGTAATCGTGAATGGTCAATTGTGAATCGTCAATAGCAGGTTCACCTCACAAATATTTATCTGTTTATAAAAAGGGGCTTCAATTTTTGAAGCCCCTTTTTATATCTATACTTTTTTATTTCAACAGCGATTGAAACACCGCTTCGTTTATTTTAACGGGGTATTTCTTTTTCAACTCAACCACCCATTTTTCTTCCAGGTGATTTTGATATTCATTGATCACCAATCCTCTTGCTTCATCAAAACTGCGTTGCTGGCTTGCAGGGAACAATTGTAACACTTTTACAAAACTGGCGGTATTATCGGTATTGTTCACCTGCGGGGCTGCTATCAAGCCTTCGGATGCTGCAATACCGGCGGGCAATTGTAATTGGGCAATTTCGTACCTGCCGGAATCTGCCTGTATCCTGCCTTCGCTTTCTTCTGCAATCTGCTTCCAGTTTTTACCAGCCTGCAAAGCGGCAGTGGCCTCCTGTGCTGATTGTAAATTGTTACAATTGAATAACAATACTGTAGCACTTTCTGCCCACTGGTATTTGCTTTTGTTGGTTTCGTAAAAATGCTTCAAACCATCGCTGTCGCCGGCAGCCTTGCTCCACACATTTCTTTCCATCACTTCAAACAGCATATTGCCTTCTTTAAATTCCTGCATCTGGTATTTAAAATCATCGTTGTATTCTTCCAGGTGTTTCCTGTAATATTCTATGGCAACGGTATTGATGTATTTTTCAAGCAGCGCCTTGTTATCTTCCCCTTTATACACATCTGCGTTCAGCTTGTAGTCCTTTACAAAATTCAGCCAGTCGCTGCCAATTACTTTTGATTTGGCAAATGTGAAGAGTACTGTTTTATTGATGGGGAAGGCACCTGCTTCTTTACGGGTAGTAACACTGTCTGCATAGCGGAACAGTTGTTCATCTTTGATCAGCGCATTTCTTTTGAAACCGGTCTTTACCATTACATTTTTCAAAAAATTTGCTTTGGCAATACCGATTCTTGGATCCTGCACTACCTGCTGTTTTAAGGATGCCATATAGGCTTCATCATTTTTATCAGTTGGTGTTGCCAGTTGCTGTAAACGTTTTACAATATGAAAACCATAACCGGTAAAAATCGGGTTGCTGATATCGCCATCTTTCTCCAGTGCAAACACCGCTTTTTCAAAAGGCAGTTCAAATTTGCCGGTACCAAACTCAGCCATTTCGCCACCAGTGAGGTAAGTGATCCTGTCATCACTGTATCTTTTGGCCATCTCTGCAAAATCGGCCCCGGCCTTCAGCATTTTGTAAATGGAATCGCCCATTTTCTCTATTTCTTTCATTCTTACACCACTTACATCGGGTGGAATGGCCAGGAGAATTTGGGCAACCCTCCATTTGCCGGCACTTTTTCTTTCATCCGCATTTTTAAAAACATGCAGGGCAGACTTGGTGCGGAATACCCTGCTTACCTCCCCTGGTTTTAATGTGTACACCAGCGATTCGATATCATAAGACAAAGACAGCGCTGTGATATAGCCAAGGTCTTTTCCTTTAACGGGAAAAATTTCCTGGCTCACCTCATCTACTATTTCATCATAATCAGTTTTTCCTTTTTGCAGGCGCTCCCTCAGTTCTTCAATGGCTTTGTGTGCTTTCACTGTGTCTTCTGCATTGGTGCGGTTGCTAATGGGTACATAAAAATGCAACAGGTGTATATCTTTTTGATTGCGTATAAAAACCTCATCCACCAGCCGATTCACTTCTTTTTCATCATTCAGGTAACTTTCCTCCACCTGGCTGCGGAAATTCTGCACATCATATTTTAATTGGTGCAGGGTATCTAACCGCAGTTCGGAAGCTGCTTTTACCTTCAGTTTGAATTTTGAATATAGGTCAAGGTATTCCCGGAATGCTTTCTCTTTATCTGCAACGCTGGTCTTGTTTTTATTATACGCCCTTAAAAACTCTTCCTTGCTTACCGAATTGCTGCCGTAGGTAAAAAGAGTTTGGGAATAACCTTGCGTTACTGCCAATGAAATAATAAGCAGTACAAAAAAATGCTTCATGATAGGCTGTTTGCGTTTATTTGGTTTTGGTTGAATTTATTTTCACCTCCAGCAGTTCGTCAATTTGGTTGAGGTTTAATTTTTTTCCGATGATCTGTTTGTCTTTATCCAGGAGAAATAGCGTCGGGGTCATTATCACATCATATAACTGGCGGTAACTGGGTTTTTGTGCTGCAGCATCTGCATCTTCCATTGCTTTGGTCTGGTACACATTTGCCCATTCGTTCAGTTGATGATCCTTGATGAATTTTATCCAGGCCGGCTTTACATCTTCTTTGGCATCTCCTGATAAAACCCCGTACACTTTAACTCCCTTTTGTTTCCAGGAAGCTTTGTAGAAAGAGTCCAATCTTGGTACTTCTTCTTTGCAATGGCCGCAGTTGGGATCCCAAAAAATAACCACGGTATAGTCTGCTTTTAAATCGTACAGGGAAGAAGGCTTGCCTGCCGTATCCAGCATTTCAAGGTCGGCTGCTTTGGCGCCTACTAAATTGGCCATTACCATATATGCCCTGCGGCTGATGGTTTCGTTTTGCTTTTCATTGAGCCAGCCGGTAAGCCCCTTGCTGTGGTATTTTTCAAAGAGGTGAACAAACACCGCATCCAACCCCATGTATTTTGGATTGATGTATTCATCGGTAGCCCAGTTGAGGATGAATTTATACATTTCCTGGCTGCTCCGTGCCAGCAACAGCTGGTAATCCATTTCTTTAATGATGGTATCCGGGTGCTGTATAATTATTTCACGGTAGTATTTTTCAAACTTAGGTAAAAAGAAAGGGGAACGGATGATGCGTTCGTCCATAAAAGTTACGCCATCCCAGTAATGCTTGCGGTAGTGGTAATAATTTTCGAGAGAGTCGGTATGTGTTTTGGGATTGCTGTGCAGGATGGAGGGGTCTTTCATAGCGCTCAATATTGAAGCCAGCATGCTGTTGGGCTGGTTCTTCATGATATTGTCCCTGTAATCATTCAGCTCTTTGTTCAGGCGGTTGTAATTGGCCTCATGCAGTGCAGAGTCCTGTTTGGTCTTACTAATGTTGTAGGCCTGCCTTTCCTGTTCCCATGCCTTTCCTTTCCCAGCCACATATTTTTGATATTCCTGGAACTGGATATTTTCTTTTGAACCGGTTATAACAGTTTTATTCAACAGGTCGGTAGTATCAATTTTTACAGTGATGGCCTGCTGGTCCTTATCAATAAAAAGATCTACATATTTTGTTTTACCCGGAACAAAGATAGAGTAGATTCCACCCGGCAGCCTGCGCTTGCCCTGGAAGATGGCAATACTTTTATTGTTTACAGCAGCAGAGTCTTCAATGTTAAAATTTTTACCGCTGTAATAGGTAAGGTAAGCAATACCGGAAGTATAGCCCGGCGTATTCAATGTGATCTTAAAGTTTTGAGCACCGGCATTCACCAGTAAAAAAGAAAACAGTAAGGGTAAAAATGATCTCTTCATATTGTTGTTGATATGGTTACAAAAATATCTAAAAGGAACGGTATCAGAGCAATCCGCTAAAATAGGCACTTTAAAAATTACAAATCGTTAACAAAACAGGTTATCCTATTTTTGCGGCTGTGAAAAGAAAAAAATTTACACTGGAAAAAGTACTGGTTACCGGCTATGCTTCTGAAGGCAAGTCGCTGGCCAAAATAGATGGCAAAGTGATTTTTATTGAGGGTGCGGTACCCGGCGATGTGGTGGATGTGTTTGTGAGCACCAATAAAAAAGACTGGGGCGAAGGCAGGGTAACCCAATTTCATGAATACTCCAAAGAAAGGACTGAGCCCTTTTGCCGGCACTTTGGAGTTTGTGGTGGTTGCAAATGGCAGATGCTGCCTTACGAAAGGCAGCTGGAATACAAGCAACAGGAAGTGGTGCAGAATTTTAAACGCATTGGCAAAGTGGAACTGCCTGAAATAATGCCAATTGTAGGAGCTGAAACAACTAAGTACTACCGGAATAAACTGGAGTTTACGTTTAGTAATAAAAGGTATTTAACAAGCGAAGAAATAAAAAGCCTCCCCAAACTTCCGGAAAGAAAAGCCTCCCCAAACCCCTCCAAAAGAGGGGTTTTAGACCCAAATGCTACAAATCATTTTTCTGATAATCAGTCAACCTCTCTTACAGAAACAAATGAAATAAGTAATTCGCAGGCACCGGAAGTCCCTCCTTTGGAGGGATTTAAGGAGGCCGGGGCATTGGGCTTTCACGTGCCAAGGATCTTTGATAAGATCATCGACATCCACGAATGTTATCTGATGGAGGATGTGAACAACCAGATCAGGAACCATATCCGTGATTTTGCAAAAGCGCAACAGTATAGTTTTTATGATATCAAGCAACACACGGGCTGGCTTCGGAATATCATTATCCGCAATTGCAGTACCGGTGAACTGATGGTAAATATCTGCCTGGGTTATGAGGATGAGGCGGAAACAAAAAAACTATTGGATTTTGTATTGGAAAAAGTTCCATCGATCACTACCCTGTTGTATACCATCAATACCAAATGGAACGATACCATTTATGACCTTACACCAAAGGTCTATTTTGGTAAGGGTTATGTGACAGAGCAGCTGGGAGATTTTAAATTCAAGATTGGCCCCAAATCCTTTTTCCAAACCAATACCATACAGGCCAAAAAACTGTACAGTATTACCAGGAATTTTGCAGCATTGACGGGCAATGAAGTGGTGTACGACCTGTATTGTGGCACCGGCAGCATCGGCATATTTATCAGCAAGCAGGCTGCAAAAATTATTGGGGTAGAGGCTGTGGCTGAGGCCATTGAAGATGCAAAAATAAATGCTGCTCTTAATAATATAAACCATGCTGAATTTTTTGCAGGTGACGTGATCAAAATCTGCAATGATGATTTTTTTGCCAAGCACGGCAGGCCAGATGTGGTGATTACCGATCCGCCCCGTGTGGGAATGCATGCTACATTGGTGGAGAAATTACTGGCGATAGCAGCACCCAAAATTGTGTATGTAAGCTGCAACCCAGCCACGCAGGCCCGTGACCTTGCTTTGCTGGATGCCAAATATGCCGTAGAGAAAATTCAGCCGGTGGATATGTTTCCGCATACACATCATATAGAGTGTGTGGTGCTGCTCAAGTTGAGGCAGGGAGCTGATGAGTTGTACGCTGAGGTGAAGAGATCGCAGAGGGAGTGAAATTGAATATGGGAGTACAGCTGAATTGTGTTTTTCTTTGCGCCCTCAGCTTCTCTGAGTGGAAAATTGCACGCTGAGGTGCAGAGGCCGCAGAGGAGGAAAAAATTAAATAGATAGCTTTGTTTTCTCAGCGTTCTCAGCTTCTCAGCGTGGAATAAACCGATGCTTCAAAAAAAACCAACCCCACACCCTTTTTTTTACACATTAGTATGGACGGCTGAATCTTTCCTTGTAATTTGATGCTGCAACAATCAATTTACTTATGAAGCATGCCTGCGTTCTGTTATTGCTGCTTTGCAGCCAAACATTATTTTCCCAGTCTACACCATTTAACAAGCCGCCGGAGTGGAGCAAAAATGCCATCTGGTACCAGGTATTTGTAGAACGTTTTTACAATGGCGATAAAAAAAACGATCCCATATTGGCCAACATTACCGTACCCAAACAAATGGAGCCGCCGGCAGACTGGAGCATTACGCCATGGACACAAAACTGGTATGGCCAGCAATCATGGGAAAAAAAAATAAAAAAACCTTTTAATGAAACCATACAGTTTCGCCGTTATGGCGGCGATCTGCAGGGTGTGCTGAACAAATTGGATTACCTGCAGCAACTTGGTATCAATGCACTCTTTATTAATCCAGTCAACGACGCCCCTCTTTACATAAATACGATGCCAGGAACTATCATCATGTGGATGTGAATTTTGGTCCGGACCCTGTTGGGGATAATAAGATCATTGCATCTGAAAACCCTTCAGACTCCGCCACCTGGAAATGGACGGCAGCCGACAAATTATTTTTGAAGTTGATTGATGAGGCTCATAAAAGAAAAATGCGGATCATCATGGATTATTCCTGGAACCACACAGGTATTTTATTTTGGGCATGGCAGGATATCGTTAAAAACCAGCAACAATCAAAATACAAAGACTGGTATGATATTACTGCATTTGATGATCCTGCTACGCCGGCCAACGAGTTTAAATACAATGGCTGGCTGGGCAACAATACATTGCCTGAAATTAAAAAAGTTGATATCTCTACCGAAAGAATTGTAGGCCATCCTTATGAAGGCAATATCAACGAAGGAGCAAAGCAACACCAGTTTGCCGTGGCAAAAAGATGGCTGGCGCCGAATGGTGATAAAGCAAAAGGCATTGATGGCTATCGCCTGGATGTGGCTGACCAGGTAGGACTTGGTTTCTGGAGGGATTTCAGAAAGCATGTGAGAAACATAAAACCAGATGCATACCTGGTTGGAGAAATATGGTGGCAGGAATGGCCTGATAAATTAATGGACCCTGTGCCATATACCGGCGGTGATATTTTTGATGCAGTGATGTTTTACCAGGCATACAGGCCTGCCCGTTATTTCTTTGCAAAAACAAATTTTGATTATAGTGCAGAACAATTGCAGGATAGTCTGGAGTGTCAGTGGAAAAGGCTGAACATCGATAACCTGCAGGCGATGATGAATGTTTCCTCCAGCCATGATGCACCAAGATTGCTAAGTGATTTTTACAATCCTAATCAATACAAATTTAAAGCTACGCCCAATGACGACCAGGCTTACAAAACCGGCAAGCCTGATGCTGAAACGTACAAAAGGCTGCAATTGTATTTGGTGCATTTGTTCACCACAGTTGGTGCGCCGCAGATTTGGAATGGTGAGGAGATGGGCATGTGGGGTGCTGATGATCCGCATTGCCGTAAGCCGCTGATGTGGAAAGAGTTTACATTTGAAAATGAAACAAGGAACAATTACCAGCCCGGCGAAAAGCAGTATGATAAAGTAGCTTTCAACCTGCAGCAGTACGGCTGGTATAAAAAGCTTATCGGCATCCGGAAAAATAACTCCGTGCTTTCAGCCGGCGAAATGGATATTGTAAAAGCCGAAGGGAAAAAATTTGGCTATGTAAGGTACAATGATTACGAAAGGATATTTGTGTACTTTAACCTTGAAACAACTGAACAGGAGTTTAGAGTGTATGTACCGGGCAATTATATTGATCTGTTAACCGGGAAAAAACACATTGGCATCAGTAAGATCAGCTTACCGGCATTTACATCGGTGGTTTTAAAAAAGATTAAGTAATGAAACCGTTTTTTTTTGTTTCTTGTTTAATACTGCTGGTTATTGTAGCACCAGCACAAGTGCCGCAGGTATCTGCGGGCAGCATTAAGCAGGTAGAAAATTTTCCATCAAAATTTGTTACTGCAAGAAATGTGGATGTGTGGCTGCCACATGGATATAATGCCGTAAAAAAATATGCTGTGCTGTACATGCACGACGGGCAAATGCTTTTTGACAACAGCATAAACTGGAATAAACAGGAATGGGAAGTAGATGAAACTGTGAATAGACTGGTAAAAGAGCAAAAGATAAAGGATTGTATTGTGGTAGCCATTTGGAATACAGGAACTGGCCGCCATGCGGATTACCTGCCGCAAAAACCTTTTGAAACATTAACCAGGAAGCAGCAGGACAGTGTTTATTTTTCCAGTAGAACGAATGGTGCCGGTATTTTCAATGGTATTAAGATACATTCTGATAACTATTTAAAATTCCTTGTAAAAGAAGTGAAACCATTTATTGACAGCAATTTTTCAACACTGAAAGACCGGGCCAATACTTTTATTGCCGGTAGTAGCATGGGGGGCCTCATCTCCCTGTATGCAATCTGTGAGTACCCGGCAGTGTTTGGCGGAGCGGCTTGTATATCTACCCACTGGCCAGGGGTTTTTACCACGGTAAACAATCCTTTGCCTGCAGTATTTTTAAAATACCTTAAACTGCATTTGCCTTCACCCGTAAATCATAAAATTTATTTTGATTATGGCGATGCAACCTTAGATAGTATGTACAAACCCTACCAGCAAAAAGCCGATGCCATTATGAAACAAAAAGGATTCAATAAAAATAATTGGCATACTGAGTTTTTTCCCGGAGCAAATCACAGTGAAGGAGCCTGGCGGGAACGTTTTGATATACCTGTACTTTTTTTACTGGGAAAGCAATAAATCATTTTTTTACTTTAACCATTCGTTGTCTTCCTTTACATTTGCCGTTTGATAAACTTGCCGGTACCAGACGGATGTCTTTCCGCCCAGGCGGCAACAATATTGTGAACATGGATATTAAAGTAATTGCTTTTGATGCTGATGATACCCTTTGGGTGAATGAACCATACTTCAAGGAAATTGAGGAAAAATTTTGCGATCTGCTGGAAGATTACCTGCCGAGACATACGCTGGTGAAAGAATTATTCAAAACAGAAATTGATAATTTATCATTGTATGGCTACGGTGTAAAAGGTTTTATGCTCAGTATGATAGAAACCGCTTTAAGGGTTACTAACAATACCCTGAATATTGAAGCGATTGAAAAAGCCATAGGCTTTGGCAAAGAATTGCTTCAAAAGGATATTGAATTATTAGAAGGGGTAGAAGATGTCTTGAAAGCGCTGCAGGGGAAGTACCGTTTGGTAGTTGCTACCAAAGGCGACCTGCTGGACCAGGAACGTAAATTAAAAAAATCGGGGCTGGAACATTATTTCCATCACATTGAGATCATGAGCGATAAGCAAGAAAGTGATTACCTGAGCCTGATAAAACACCTGGATATAGAGCCGTCTCAATTTTTAATGATGGGCAATTCATTGAAGAGTGATGTGTTGCCTGTACTGGCCATTGGCGGGCATGGCATTCATATACCTTATCATACCACCTGGGCGCATGAAACTGTGGAGCATAAAGTAGAGCATGTTAATTTTAAACATGTGAACCACATTAATGAAGTGTTACAGTTTTTGTGAAGTATATGACGAATGGATAGCCTTCAATTTTCAACTTTTAATTTTCAAGTAAATGGATTTTAATAAACTGCCAAAAGTAGAACTGCACCTGCACCTTGACTGCAGCCTCAGTTATGATGTAGTGAAAAAAATTGATCCCTCTGTAACAGCAGAAGCATACCATCATGATTTTATAGCACCGGTAAAATGTTTAGACCTGGTGGATTTTTTAAAGCGTGCGGTAAAAGGTTATTCATTAATGCAGACAAAAGAAGCATTGGAACTGGTGGTGCAGGATGTGTTCAGCCAACTGAAAGTTGATAATACTTTGTATGCCGAAATCAGGTTTGCTCCATTTCTGCATTTGGAAAAAGGTTTAACGCCGCATGAAGTGGTCGAAACCATTGAAGCTGCCACAGCAGCAGCGGTTAAGCAAACTGGCGTGGAAGCAAGATTGATCCTGTGCACCCTTCGTCATTACACCGAGGAACAAAGTATGGCAACGGTGAAACTGGTAGAACAGTTTGCCGGAACTTATGTAGCGGCATTTGATATTGCCGGCGATGAAGCTGGTTGCCCGATCACCAACCATGTTGCTGCATTTAATTATGCAAGAGAAAAAGGCATCCATATTACCGCACATGCCGGCGAAGCAAGCGGCCCCGAAAGCGTGTGGGAAACACTGGAGTGCTTTAAGCCCACCCGTATTGGCCATGGCGCAAGAAGTGCGGAGGATAAAAAACTGGTGCAGCATTTAAAAGAGCAAAAGATTCACCTGGAGATCTGCCCAAGTTGTAATGTGCAGACTTCAATGTATGATCAATACAACGACCACCCTGTAGATACATTAAAGAAAGAAGGTGTTTCACTCAATATCAATACCGATTGCCGTACCATTGTTGACATTACACTGAACGGGGAATATGATAAACTGCGTAAGAATTTCGGCTGGACAAAACAGGATTTTTATGAGTGTAATGCAAATGCATTGAAAGCCGCATTTATACCAGCAGAATTAAAAACAGCATTGCTGGAAAAGCTGGCAAATGGATACAAATGAACGTACACCAAATACCAAAAGGTCTAAAAAAAACAGCAGTACTCTGTGTGCTGAAAAATGGGCACCAGTTTCTTTTGTTAAAAAGGCTAAAAGAACCTAATAAGGACAACTACACACCTGTTGGTGGCAAGCTGGATCCTTTTGAAAATCCAGTTGATGCTGCTATTAGGGAAACCCGGGAGGAAACCGGTATCCAGGTGCCGGCAATGAAATACTGTGGGGTACTCATTGAATCTTCACCAGCCGATTATAACTGGGTAAGTTTTGTGTACCTGGCAAACATTGATCTTGTTTCTCCTCCACCCTGCAACGAGGGAACACTTGAGTGGATACATTTTGACGAAGTATTAAATATTCGTACCCCCAAAACCGACTGGTTTATTTACAAATACATTTTGGAGCAACAACCCTTTGCTATCAACGCCGTTTATGATGAAGAGCTTAACCTGCTGAATATGTCAGAAGATATAAGTGCAACGGATCTGTTTAAAGACAGGTAAACATATCACCGCTTCGGTACTTCTTATCGTGTAATTGTGCAGCGGTGAATTTTGTATTCATCACAATTAACAACACAATTTTCCTTTTATCTCCTAACAATCCCGAAATTGC
Source organism: Chitinophagaceae bacterium (assembly GCA_016722465.1). Taxonomy (GTDB): domain Bacteria; phylum Bacteroidota; class Bacteroidia; order Chitinophagales; family Chitinophagaceae; genus Ferruginibacter. The sequence goes on from JADKJC010000001.1 coordinate 1,678,224, forward strand.
AGGATAAACATATCTGAATGATGCAAAGAACTACACCGATTGTTTTGAATCTTATTATAATCAATGTGATTGTTTACCTGGCACAAAGAACGATCACTGCTTTTGATGTCACCGACTGGGGTGGATTGCATTATTTCTTTTCGCCGGGATTTAAGCCTCACCAGTTGATCACCCACATGTTTATGCATGATTCAAAGGGGTTTGGCCACCTGTTTTTTAATATGTTTGCTTTGTGGATGTTTGGTACTACACTCGAAAATTATGTTGGATCAAAAAAGTTTTTGGTGTTTTACCTGATTAGTGGACTGGGAGCTGCCGTGCTTACGCAGTTTACCATTCCTTTTAGTGCCGAAGCTTTTGCTAAAAGCGCAGATGGTGTGCAAACAGCATTAACAAACAATGCAACGATGGCACAGGTGGTAGAAGCGGTAAAAGATCAATACTTAATGGTAGGAGCTTCCGGTGCAATCATGGGTGTAATGGTAGCATTTGCTTATTTATTCCCTAACACAGAGATGTATATGATGTTTATACCAATACCGGTAAAAGCAAAATTTGTAATACCCGTTTTCATTCTGATAGACCTGTTTGGCGGGCTTAATCAAACAGCAGGTGATAATGTAGCCCACTTTGCACATCTTGGGGGAGCCCTGGTAGGATTTCTACTAATCTTTTTCTGGAACAAAACCAACCGAAAAACCTTTTACTAACCTTAACAGTTATATAAAAAGGGAAATGTAAATTTGTACAACAACATTATTTATGGGAGAGTCGGACAGATATCAGGATTACAGGCGGCCCGGAAGGCGGTTTACACTGGGAGATGATAACAATGCGCTGGTAGGTCTGGTTACTATCAACATCATCTTTTTTTTACTGCTGATGGTGATCAAAGTGATTTATTTTTTTGTGCAGGCAAGCGGTAATTCGTTTGATCAGCAAGTATTGCAGTATTTTGAAATGCCTGCACAACTGGTAACATTAAGTGAGCGTCCCTGGACCTTGTTTACCCATATGTTCACCCATACCAGTGTAATACAAATGCTCAGCAATATGCTCTGGCTCTGGGCTTTTGGTTATATACTGCAGCAACTTACGGGCAACAGGAAGCTAATACCCATCTATATTTATGGTGGTGTTGCCGGAGCATTGGTTTTTATCATTTCCAATTATGCCATCGCACCATTAAGGCCATCTGTAAGCACTGTTTCTTTAATGGGCGGCAATGCAGCCACGATGGCTATTGCCGCAGCCACTACTATGCTGGCTCCGGATTTCCGCTTTTTCAGAAATCTTGGTGGAGGTATCCCTATATGGGTGCTTACACTGGTATACGTACTGATTGATTTTGCAGGAGTGGCAACACTGGGTGCTGCATTTAGCCTGGCTCATTTGGCCGGAGCCGGGGCTGGCCTTCTCTTTGTATTTTTTGTTCGTAAGGGATATGATGGAAGTATTTGGATGAATAAACTGTATTTCTGGTTCATGAATCTCTTTACCCCCGGTAATAACAGTAGCAGCGAAAGTGTAAGAGAGAAAGTATTTTATAATGCCGGTGAAAGAAAGCCATATAAAAAAACATCCAACGTAACGCAACAGCGGGTAGACGAAATTTTAGATAAGATCAATCAGAAAGGCTACCACTTTCTTACCGATGAGGAAAAGAACATCCTGAAACGGGCTGCAGATGAAGGCCTGAATTAGGCCATGGAAAATAATACCCCGGCAATTATTATCTTTATGCCATGCCTAAAAGCCTTTTCCGCCGCATATCCAAAAAGTTTTTTATCATTACTAATATTTTTGCTGCCCTGTTTTATGTGATGGGTTGCTACGGAGGTTTCTTTTTCAAAGCAGGGTTGTGGCCGGTAGGGTTTTTATCCCTGGCCGCTTTTTATTTACTGGTAGTTTTATTGCTGTTTATTGTGTTCTGGCTTTTCGTAAAGAGAGGCTTGTCGATTATTTCCTTTATTGCCATCATTAGTACAATTAAACCACTGACCAGTATTGTTCCTTTTCGCTTTTCATCAACATTTGATATTGTTGGTAAAACGGCAGACACAAGGGTGATGAGCTGGAATGTAGCCCAGTTTGATATCCTGTATAATAAACAGCGGCCTGATATCAGGGATGATATGATAGCCCTGATCAATCAATACAAACCGGATATTGCATGTTTCCAGGAAATGGTAGCCGCCGATACACTGATTAACCTGAACAATGCGTATTACCGCAGGTACAGTTTTTTTTCGGTGTTTGAATATTCGGCCAAACTAAATTTCCCCGATTATTTTTTCAGTTACGATTTCAGGGACGATTTTTTAAACCACCAGCATTTTGGATTGATCATCTTTTCAAGGTACCCGGTGATTAACAAAAAGCTGCATAGTTTTCCTCCTTATGAATATAACTACAATTTTCAATCTGTAGATATTGTAAAAGGAACCGATACTTTCAGGGTTTTTAATATTCACTTGCAGTCTTTAAAATTTAGTGACGGCAACCTTGCTTATATTGACAATCCATCATTAGAGTCTAAACAGGACCTGCAACGATCAAAGAGCCTGATCAATAAATTCAGGCATGGGTTTTTACAAAGGCAGGTACAGGCAGACAGGATCAGGGCGGAGATTGATAAAAGTCCCTACCCGGTAATTGTTTGCGGCGACCTGAATGATGTGCCTAATTCTTACGCCTATCAAACCATTGGTAGTGGCCTGCAAAATGCTTTTGCAGAAAAAGGCTCCGGCCTGGGCAGAACGTTCAGTGGTATTGCCCCAACGCTGCGGATTGATAATATTTTTGCCGCTAAAGCGTTTACAGTAAACCAGTTTTTACGCATACCCATAAAGCTGAGCGACCATTTTCCCATCATTGCCGATTTGGGAAAGGAAAAGGCTGAATGATTTAAAAAATTATATTTGCAATGTAGATGAACACACCGCTTTCTTCATATCATTTCACTTGTGGCTGCTCCGAAAACTTTCGGAATTGCTGCTGTTAATTCAATTGTGCATTTTCCTTTTATTATTTCCGTATTAAAAGAAGTTCAATACAGATCAATCAGTACAAGAGAGTGACACAATGCTGCCGGGGAAAGCAAAAAGGGCCAGTGTAAAGAAAATAAAAAAAAGTAAAACAACTACCAGGATGTCTTTAAAAATTTACAACTCATATACCCGCCAGAAAGAATTGTTTGAACCCATTACTCCCGGCCATGTGGGGATGTATGTGTGCGGCCCAACAGTAAGCGGCGAAAGCCATTTGGGCCATGCAAGGCCGTATATCACTTTTGATGTTGTGTACCGTTATCTTACCCATAAGGGATTAAAGGTGCGTTATGTAAGAAATATTACCGATGCCGGCCACTTTGAAGAGGAGGGCAGGGAAGCAGAAGATAAAGTAAGCAAGAAAGCGATACTTGAAAAACTTGAGCCAATGGAACTGGTGCAGAAATACACCAACCTCTTTCATTGGGCCATGCTGGAATTTAATAACGTGGAACCAAGTATTGAACCCACGGCCACAGGTCATATTGTAGAACAGATTGAAATGATCAAAAAGATCATGGATGCAGGGTATGCCTATGAAAAAAGCGGTTCGGTTTATTTTGATGTAAAAAAGTATGCCGCTACCCATGATTATGGAAAACTGAGTGGAAGGGTGATTGATGATTTATTGGAAACAACCAGGGAGCTGGAAGGGCAGGAAGAAAAAAGAGACCGGGCTGATTTTGCTTTGTGGAAATCGGCAGCTCCGGAACACATTATGCGCTGGGTAAGCCCCTGGGGTGAAGGGTTCCCTGGCTGGCATATTGAGTGCTCTGCCATGGCTACAAAATACCTGGGTGCTGAGTTTGACATACATGGTGGTGGTATGGACCTGCAGTTTCCACATCATGAAAGTGAGATAGCACAGAGTACCATCTGCAACCATCATGCGCCGGTAAAGTACTGGATGCATAACAATATGATCACCATCAACGGGAAGAAGATGGGCAAGAGTTACAACAACGTGATCAAACTAACGGAAATGTTCAGCGGCAATCATCCGCTGCTGACGCAGGCTTTTCACCCGATGGTGGTACGGCTCTTTATTTTACAAAGCCACTACCGTAGCCCGTTAGACTTTGGAAGTGAAGCGCTGGTGGCCAGTGAAAAAGCATTGAAACGCTTATGGGATGCTTATGAAGTGCTGAAAACTTTTTCTCAGGCAGGTAATGCAGCTATGGATAGTGAACTGGATACAAAAGTGCTGAAGATGGTAAATGAGTTTGAAGAGTTTATGGATGACGATTTTAGTACAGCCAAAGTATTGGCCAATATGTTTGAGTTGTCATCTGTGATCAATTCCATTAAAGATGGCCATGTAAAAAAAGAAGCGCTTTCAGCTGCAACGCTCAGCCTGTTACAGCAGCAGTTTGCTGTTTACCTGGAAGATATCTTTGGATTGAAGAACATCTCATCCGGCAATAGCGACACGTTTAAAGGAGTGATGGAACTGTTGATTGACATAAGAAAGGAATCGAAATTAAAAAAAGATTACATCACTTCTGATAAGATCCGCAACCAGTTGACCGCATTAGGCATCGCTGTTAAAGATGAGAAAGATGGAACCGTAAGCTGGGATGTAAATTGATGCCACTAATTTAATAACAGTTGATTCTTCATTACTGTAATTGTATAATGAGTGTTATATAAGAGCACTTAAAATAATTACAGACCGCCTGTATAAAACAGGCGGATTTTTTGTTAAAAGAAATACAACTCCAAAATATATCGGTGCTGTTGGTATCTGCTTTGATATTTACTGTTATAGGGAGGAAATATAAAATGAAAAAACTTTTACCGGCAATTACTTTACTGTTTGTTTTAGCATCATGCAAAACCAGCAAAGATTATTTGGCACACAGTAATGAAGACAAAACACTGTATGATGTAGTGAAGCAATTAAACAAAAAACCAACGGATGAACTGGCCACGAAAGCGCTGTCCGTGGTTTACGCTCAGTTGCAACGAATCCATTTAGACAGGATTGAAGCTTATAAAGGTTATACAGAACTGAGCCGCTGGGACAGAGTGTTAACAGAATACAGAACTTTGCAGGACATGTATAATGCGGTGTTGAATTCTGCCAATGCCAGCGCATTGATTGCTCCGGTTAATTATCAAAAAGAAATGGAGTACACCCGGTTAACAGCTGCCGATGAGTACTACGCAACAGGCATGAGTTACCTGGAAAAGGACAACAGGGAAGATGCCCGTAAAGCTTATGCAGCTTTTCAAAAAGCCAATGGCTGGATAGCAGGTTATAAAAACAGCAGGGCGATGATCGATACTGCAAAGGAAAATAGTATCGTGAATGTTGTGATCCACCCGGTGCAGGACAACAGTTTTTTCTTTAACAGCAGCTGGAGCAACAACAGTTCCGGTTTCAACAGTGACAATATTCCGCAAAACCTGGTAAGAGACCTCGGTGGTAATTATGCCGGCAGGTATCCTGCAAGATTTTATACCGACTGGCAAGCCAGCCGTGAGAACATAATCCGGGGCTGGCTGGTTGATCTTACCTTACGTGACGTGGATTTTCCAAGGCCTTCCGTTTATAACTATACCAGGAACTTAAGCAGGAATGTAGAGGTTGGAAAAGATACATCCGGGAAAGCCATATACCAGAAAGTAACTGCAACATTGCACATTCAACGCCAATCATTCAATGCAAAGGCTCAAATGGACATGAACATAACAGAGACGGCCAGCCGAAAAAACATTTTGTTTGATAGTTTTAGTGACAATTATAGCTGGCAGGAAGAAGTGGCTTCTTATTCAGGCGACAGCAGGGCACTTGCCAACAGCGACTGGACCTTGATTAACAACCGCTACAATATGCCTACCAAAGAAGAAGTGCTGAGCGAATTGTACAAGGGCATTTATCCTCAAATAAAAAACAGGATTGGTACTGCGGTGGATTGGTAAAAAGCAAAAAACCAGGAAGTTGTTCCGGGGTTTGAGTTTTATTGCTATTTAGCGAAAGATATTTTCCTTTTTTAGTTTGTCAAAAGATTTATAATACTTCTTGTACTCAACATAGAAACGTAATAAACCGGGAGTTAATAAATGTCTGAAACTGGATTTTTTATTTGAATATTCAACCATTAAAAGTGTTTCGCAATATGAAACAATTAATGCATTTTAAATGTCAGGATCAACCTGTTCAATTCGTTTTTCTATAAAGTTAAAACATCGCATGAGCTCATTTAAATGATTTGATTCAAGCCGGTTTATGCTGTATGCAGCATAATATTCCATCTTATACTGTCATTAGTTTCAAGTACTGCTGCATTTCAGGAAATGCCAACATTAGTTGTGATAAAAAAATACCTGCTGTCATTGTGGCTAATGTTGATTGGAAAAAGAGGCTATTGTGAAAAATGCCCCTGGATTACTGTTGATTGTTTATTGGCAGTACATGTATATTGTTATTTCAATATCTCCAGTCCTCCACTTTCTGCAATCGTGATATTTACTCCGGTTAAAACTGTCAGACTTCGGATAGCAACTGAAGAGTTGATTACCACATTGCCTTCGCTGATAATAACATCGGTGCCGGTGCCCGGTAACATTCCACAGCTCCAGTTAGCAGGATTTTCCCAGGTGCTGTCCACGTTCCCTGTCCAGCGGTTTTTGAAAATAAGTTCCTCCACATTGCTGATAGAGTCAACACCTTCATAGCTGGCAATACAGCGGTATTTATATCCGTATAAATACGAAGAAAGCAATGTAATTCTCAGGGTATCTGAAAAAACACCGGCGTACAAGGTGTCATCGGCGATAAGGTTTTCAAATCCATTTCCGGTATCTATTTGCCACTGGTACATGTACCCGGTACCGACCGGATCGTAGCTAAAATAAGTGTTACCGCTTTCACAAATCTGTTTTACCGGTGGCGATGGTGTTATGGTATCTTTCTTTATGTATTGTAGTAATGTTCCATTATCGCCACTTACAAAACCGTAGGTTGAATCAACCATATAAATGGAATATAAAGCGCCTGTGGTATTGACCGTGGTATCTTTTAGCCAGCCCGAACCATTGTAACTGAAAATTAACCCAGAGTCACCAGCGATCCACCCGTGGGTACTGTCCGTAAAATAAATGCTGTATAAATTTTGCACTGTCGGTAAACTGTCTTTTACCCATTCGGCACCATTGTATTTCAGCAGGGTGCCCAGGTTACCTACTGCCCAGGCAGCAGCAGAATCAATGGTGAAAACGCTGTTGAGCCTGTTGTCGGTAATGGCAGGTAAAATTTGCCAGCTGGTATCAAGGTGTTGAACCATCAAGCCACTGTCTCCCACACACCAACCGTTTCTTTTGTCAGAAAAATGAACACCAAAAGTTGACCTGCTGTCTAATGTGGCAGTGCTTAATAAGCTGTTGCTGTTATGATCATACAGTGCTATGGTGCTTTTAAATTCGCCGGAACCCCATACCAGAAACTGTCTGCAAATAAAAGCGGTGGTATCATCAAATACATGCATTTGCAGGTTGATAAAAGAAGTGTCTGGGCTGGAAGATTCAATATTTTTGTTTATCCAGTATTGCCCATCCCATTCCATTAAATTGCCATTGGTGGCAAAGCCCAGGTCATTTGATAACATTCTTGAAACGGTATAAAATGAATCGCTGGCCAGTGTTGGTATGGTATCATACCAGTCCCTGTCTGGCGGTATGGTAAGGTGTTGCCCGTTAAGCCAGATGTCTTTTTTACCAACGCCGGTCACATTATTAATCACATAGTCAACAGGAAGAATACTGGTACTGTCTAAATAGCGGATCGGGTAAGCGGCCCAGCTATAGTTTTGCATTAACTGCATCTTGCCTTCATTAAAATCTTCTGGTTTATTCTCTCCGATTTGTGATATGGCCCATGCTTTTCCAGGCTCAATTGTTTTTACGCTGATTAAATCTGATGCTACAGCCGCCGGCCCCTCGGTCCAGGTTCCGTTTTCGTAAATTAAATTCCTGCTGCTGTCAGAAACGCTGATACCATAACCATCGTTGAGCATGGACAAATGATACTGGCGATAATAGTTGGGAATATTTTCCGGTTGCCATTCATTAAAGTCTTTGTTGTAGCGGTAGATTCCCTGCTGCCCGGTGATAAAGCCACTGTCGGGGGACGAAAATTCAATATCATAGAGCATCTCGTCCAGGTAGCTGTTGATGGACCAGTGGCTGTCCGCATATTCACATACCACACCAAAGTTGCCAATATCTGTTTGCAATAAACCGATCATCCATCCATGATCAGGACCATTGAAATAGATATCCCTGAAATTGATAAGGTTGGAAATACTATCCTGTTCAATACTATCCCCATCAATTTTTATTAAGGTGCCGCCATCTCCTGCAGTCCAACCCTTGCTGCTGTCAATCATAAAAATGGTATTCAGGGTTGGAATGCTGGTTTCTGTTTGCGGTATAGCAAAAAGAACAGCAAGGGAGTCACCATTATACTTTGCAATTTTACCATCATAAGAGCAAAGGAAAGTATTGGTTGTGTTTAATGTAAAAACATTGGTATAAGTGAATTCGTCTGTCTCGTTTTTCTTAACTGGCTGCCAAAGCTGGTCTTTGTATTGAAGTAAATGATCGTTGTTTAAAATAAACCCATTGGAACTATCAGAAAAATGCATGGCCACTGGAATGAAAAATTCTTTATGCCTGACATACTTATAATTTAATGCAAGCGGTGTCCACTGAGCCTGCAGGTTACCGGCAATAAAACAGATAATTAAAAGCAGAAAAACTTTTCTCACAAATGATAGTTTATAACGCTACAAAGTTGCGTAAAATAGAAAAAAAGGCAAGATTTAGTTGTTAACCGTTTTTGTAAGGGGAATGGAAATTGGTTACTTAAAAACAGCATAAACAGCCCAGCTTAAAACATAAGCCAGCCCGGTCATATACAGCAACTGTATAATGGGCCATTTCCAGCTACGGGTTTCTCTTTTTACTACAGCCAGCGTACTCATACACTGCATGGCAAAAACATAAAATATAAGCAGCGACAAACCTGCTGCAAATGTATACACTTTAGTTCCATCCGGCCTCACAGCGGCTGCCATTTTTTGGCGCAGGGTGCTGCTGTTGTCATCTGCATCTTCACCTACGCTGTAAAGGGTGGCCATGGTACCTACAAAAACCTCTCTTGCTGCAAAAGAAGTGATCAAGGCAATGCCGATCTTCCAGTCAAATCCAAGGGGCCGTATTACAGGTTCAATGGTTTTCCCCAAAATGCCGGCAAATGAGTTTTGGAGCAGTTCCGATTTTTTCTGCTTGTTCAATTCAACAGCCCGGGTAGGATTGTCTTTTGCCAACTGTTCGTATCTGGACTTAACCGCTGCCATTTTTTGTGGCGGTCCGAATGTGCTTAAACCCCATAGTAACAGGCTGATGATCATGATCACTTTGCCAGCATCAAACACAAATATCCTGGCTTTCTCTATCATGGTGGTCAATGCATTGGTCCACCTGGGGCTTCGGTATACCGGCAGTTCTAAAATAAAAAAACTCTTCTCTTTAATGTTGATGAATAATTTCATCACATAGGAAACAATGAGCGCCATTAACGTGCCAAGCAGGTAAAGCCCCATCATCACCAATCCCTGCAAGCTCAAAAAGCCCAAATATAATTTTGAAGGAATGATGAGTGAGATTAAAATGGTGTACACAGGTAGCCTGGCACTACAACTCATTAACGGCGTTACCATAATGGTGAGCAGGCGTTCTTTTCGGTTCTCAATATTCCTTGCGGTCATTATTGCCGGTACTGCACAGGCAAAACCGCTGATCATCGGCATTACACTCTTGCCGTTTAAACCTACTTTACGCATGAGTTTGTCCGTAAGGAAACTAATCCTTGCCATATAACCAGTATCTTCCAGCAGGGTAATTAATCCAAACAGGATCATGATTTGCGGAATAAAAACAAGGATACCGCTTAGCCCTGCCAGCACACCATTGATGAACAGATCGGCCCACCATGTTTCCGGTAACAGGTTGCTAAAAAAACCACTCATTTTGCCAAAGCCCCATTCAATGCCATCCATGGGGTATTGAGCAATCCAGAATACACTTTGAAAGAGCAGGAATAAAACGGCAAGCAGGATTAGGTAACCCCACTTCCTGTGGAGCAAAAGCTTATCCAGTCTTTCAGTAAACAATGCCTTTTTAAGCGGATCAGCTTCTACCACCGTCAGCTGCATGATCTGCTTAATGCGCCCATAACGTTGCATGATCTCTTCAGCCTGTGTTTTGGTGGGATTAAAATTATTCTCCACTTCAGCAGTTTCAATACTGTTTTGTAAGGAAGCCGGTAAATCAAAATGTTCGTGGTTGATAAGAAAATGCAAAGCTTTATAATCGCTGATATCCGGAATGAGCTGTTTTACTTTTTCAATGGGTTTTTGAGCCAGCTCGAAGGTATTGATAAAAGAACGGGGATTGGAAAGATTGGCAGCTATGGTTTGCTCAATCATTTTTTTTATCGGCACAACACCTTTGTTCTTTCTGGGGTTTGAAGTAATTACCGGCACTCCCAGTTCCCTTTCTAACCCGGAGATGTCAATCTCGGTTCCCTTCTTTTGAGCCAGGTCCGTCATGGTCAGTACCACAATTACCGGAATTTTCAGGTCGATGATTTGTGAGCAGAACAACAGGTTTCTTTTTAAATTGCTGGCATCGGCCACCAGCAACACCATATCGGGTTTGATATCCTTATCCTGGTGCAGCAATACTTTGTATGCTACCCATTCATCGCCCCTTTTTGGATAAAGGCTGTAAGTGCCCGGCAGGTCAATAATAGTTGCAGAAAGATTTTCATTGATCCTGCAGGCACCTGTTTTTTTATCAACGGTAACTCCCGGGAAGTTGCCTACCTTCTGGTTAAGGCCTGTGAGCAAATTGAATAAGGAGCTTTTACCACTATTAGGGTTGCCAACCAATGCTATATTAATGTTCTGTTTCAAATCGCCCTGCTGTCAATTATCGGTATGATGAAATATAATCTGTAAAAATACTTTTTATCCGTGGTATCACCTTACGAAATGAGAAAGATGGTTTTAGTAATCGGGAGAAATAGAAATGTTGTTCGTTTGAACATAATTCAGGCTTATATTTTCGGGGGGTATCAATGCAATTAAATGAGGCTTGTGATTTTTAAGGCTCCATTGACCATTCACCTCCTCCAACCTTTTTTGGAATTTGCATCAATAACCTTGAATTTTGTTTGATGTGGCAGCAATATTTACAACAGATACAGCAGGGAGATGTTAAGGCATTGGCCCGTTGTATTTCTTTAGTAGAAAATGAGGTAACCGATTACGAGGATCTGCTGAAAATTCTGCCACCTTCAATTATGCCGGTCATCGGCATCACCGGCCCGCCCGGCGCAGGAAAAAGTACCCTGGTGGATGCATTGATCGGGTTGATGGTAATGCAACAAAAGAAAGTAGGCATACTTTGCGTGGATCCGTCTTCACCATTTAATTTGGGTGCTTTACTGGGTGACAGGATACGCATGAGTGAATGGTACAACAATCCCAATGTTTTTATCCGCTCGTTAGCCACCCGTGGTTCATTGGGTGGATTGCATCCTAAAATAATAGAGATAAGCGATTTGTTAAAAGCAGCGCCTTTTGATTATATCATTGTGGAAACTGTGGGTGTGGGGCAAAGTGAAATTGAAATTGCAGGATTGGCAGATGTGACGATTGTAACCGTAGTACCGGAGGCAGGCGATGAAGTACAAACCATGAAAGCCGGCCTGATGGAGATCGCAGATATTTTTGTTGTGAATAAAAGTGATCGCCCCGATGCAGATTTGTTTGTAAAAAATTTAAAAACAATGCTGGCTCCGGCATTTCATACAAAGCATGCAGAGATACCGGTAATTAAAACAATCGCTTCTCAAAAAACAGGCATTGAAGAATTACTGAACGCTGTGATTAAACTTACGGACAACAATAAACAACCAACAACCAACGATAGACGTTCCTGGCTGCTGGCAGAAAAGGCTTATCATCTCATTCAACAAAAAAGGATGTTTGATGTTAATAAGGCAGAATTGAAAAATAAAATCGAAGCGGAAGGAAATAAATTTAATTTGTACCAGTTTATACAAAACTATCAGCAATGGAAATGATACCCAACGTAGGATTACCAAAAGTAGCAAAAGCCGAACCCGCCTGTGTAAAAGTAGAGCCTGGGAAGATTTACTCCTGGTGTACCTGTGGCCTTAGTGAAAAGCAACCTTTTTGTGACGGGGCACACAAAAGTATTGAACCCACCATCAATGAACAGGGAGAATCCGGAATGCCCTACCGCAGTTTAAAAGTGCAATTTGAAAAGGAAGAAGAAGTTTGGCTTTGCCAATGCAAGCAAACAAAAAACCCACCTTATTGTGATGGAAGCCACCGCAGCCTCAAAAATGTATAATTGTTCCGAAAAAATAATCAGTTGTTTCAGACATTGCTGTTGCCTTTCCACCAGCGATAGCTAATAACACCCACAATGGCAAAAGGAGCAATCATCAGGTACAGGATACCACTGTTAAGCCCTGATGCAGGCTTTTCACCCAGCTGCTGTGCCGTTTTGGTGCACATAGAGCACTGTGCATTCGCCGTGGTATGGATGAATAACAGGATGATGATAACTGAAAACAGGGTGAGGCACTTTTTCATACTGCAAAAATAACAAACGGCATTTGAAACTGTTTATTTGTTTAATAAAGAACAGGACAAAAAAAACACCCCCAACTAATTGGGGGTGTTACTATAAAAAGATTGTAATAATTAGGCTACAGCCTGGCTCATTGATTTGCTCACACGTTTGCGGTCGTCTTCATTCAGTATTACTTTGCGTAAACGGATGCTTTTTGGTGTTACCTCAATGCATTCATCCTGCTGGATGTATTCCATACATTCTTCAAGGCTCATTAATATCTTGGGTGCTGCTTTTGAAGCATCATCCGAACCGCTTGCACGGTGGTTGGTCAGTTTCTTAGGTTCGGTAGCATTTACCACTAAATCACCTGGCTTAATATGCTCGGCAATAATCTGACCTGCATAAACATCCTGGCCCGGATCAACAAAGAAACGGCCCCTGTCCTGCAATTTATCAATTGAATAAGCCGTTGTTTTTTCAGTTGTTTTTGATAACAGCACACCATTGTTACGCCCGGGAATAGTTCCTTTCCAAGGCCTGTATTCATGAAAGCGGTGTGCCATTACTGCCTCACCGGCCGTACTGGTCAGCATATTGCTTCTCAATCCTATCAAACCTCTTGAAGGAATATCAAATTCCAGATGCTGCATTTCACCTTTTGTTTCCATTACCAGCATTTCACCTTTACGTTGTGTAACAAGGTCAATTACTTTTCCGCTGAATTCTGCAGGTACATCTACTACCAGTACTTCATACGGCTCATTCTTGGTACCGTTGATCTCTTTTACCAACACCTGTGGTTGTCCAATGGTCAATTCAAATCCTTCCCTTCTCATGGTTTCAATTAAGATACCCAGGTGAAGGATACCACGGCCATATACATTAAAGCTATCTGCACTGTCGCTGTCTTCAACTTTAAGCGCCAGGTTCTTTTCTGTTTCCTTCATTAAGCGGTCACGAAGGTGGCGGCTGGTTACAAACTTTCCTTCCTTACCAAAGAAAGGAGAGTTGTTGATGCCGAACAACATACTCATGGTAGGTTCATCTACGCTGATCGTTGGCAATGCTTCGGGATTTTCTGCATCAGCAATGGTATCACCGATATTAAAATTCTCCAATCCAACCACTGCACAAATATCGCCGGCCATTACTTCTGCCACTTTCTTTTTGCCCATTCCTTCAAACACGTACAGTTCTTTGATCTTCATTTTTTTAATGCTGCCATCGGCCTGCATTAGAGCAATCTGCTGACTTTCTTTTACACTGCCACGGGCTACTTTGCCAACGGCGATCCTTCCTAAAAAGGAAGAATAGTCAAGCGATGTGATCTGCATCTGGAGCGTACCTTCATTTGCTTTAGGCTCTGGTACATGTTCCAGTATTGCATCCATTAAAGGAAATATATTATCCGTTTGCGTTAAACTTGTATTCATCCAGCCATTCTTGCTGCTACCGTAAATAGTAGGAAAATTCAGCTGCTCTTCAGTAGCATCAAGGTTAAAGAATAATTCAAAAACAGCATCATGTACTTCATCCGGACGACAATTTGACTTGTCTACTTTATTGATCACTACAATAGGGTGCAGGCCCAATGCAAGCGCCTTCTGCAATACAAAACGTGTTTGAGGCATGGGGCCTTCAAAAGCATCTACCAATAGCAACACACCGTCTGCCATTTTCAATACTCTTTCTACTTCACCACCAAAGTCACTGTGACCAGGAGTGTCTATAACGTTTACTTTAACGCCTTTATAATTAACGGAGATGTTCTTACTGAAAATGGTGATACCACGCTCTCTTTCAAGGTCATTGCTGTCCATGATCAGTTCGCCGGTCTCCTGGTTATCCCTGAAAACCTGGGTAGCATGTAAGATTTTATCAACCAGGGTAGTTTTACCGTGATCAACGTGTGCAATAATTGCTATATTTCTGATATTCATAATCGCTTTTTAAAAAGAGCGGCGAAGGTACAGCATTTCAGCCGGATGGCAAGGTTAAAAGACTATTATTATTGCATTTCAGCCGGATTACTTTTATATCTTTCCCGTATTAAAATATAAACGGATTAGAATGAATACAATAAGGACGATAGGAAAAAGAAAACGCATTGCGTTGGTGGCACATGATAATAAAAAGAAAGACCTGATAGAGTGGGCTAAGCACAACGCAGTGATATTGGCAAAGCATGAATTGGTTGCAACGGGAACTACCGGTAAACTACTGGAAGAGGAATTGGACCGCCCGGTTAAAAAAATGTTGAGCGGACCGCTGGGTGGTGACCAGCAAATTGGTGCTATGATAGCCGAAGGAATGATCGATGTGCTGATATTTTTTTGGGACCCGATGGAAGCACAGCCACATGACAGTGATGTAAAAGCATTGCTAAGGTTGGGTGTAGCCTGGAATATTTTGCTGGCCTGCGACCGGGCAACGGCGGATTTCATCTTAACTTCTCCGTTGATGCAGGAAGTATATGATACGATTGTGCCCGATTATGAGAATTATTTGAAGAGAAAGGTCGTGTAAGGATATATATCCGATTACACTATAATCACAAAAGTAATAGCAACCTGTTTGTCTTCCACAGTATTCTCCAATGCTCTGCGTGGGATTGTCTTTTGCACGCAGAGATGCTAAGGCCGCAGATAAGAATAATGATTTTTCAAACTGCTATACTACCAGGAATCTACACCCTCACATAAATCTTCTTCTTATCCAAAAAATAACCCACTACCCAGCAAAGCAGCATAAAACTTACTGCAAAAAGGAAAGCGCCGAAATAGTCTCCAAAATGCTGGAATATATTTTTATAGGTCCATTGATAAACAGATGTCTTTGGATCTGCCCTGAAAAACCACAGCAATGTAGCGCCCAGTTCAGATAATAGATAAATGAACAAAGGGTTTCGGCCAAATACTTCAAAAAAATAAGTCCAGTTGGTTTTTTGTTTGAAGTTGATAACGTAAATGATGACAGCAATAACAATGCAATCAATGCCTGTAGTATGCAGCACAAAAGAACTTGTCCATAATTTTTTATTGATTGGGAAACCCAGGTTCCAGCAATAAGCGGCAAAGATCAGTAAAGCGCCCGCCATTAAAAGTTTGGAAAGACCTTCGTAAGTATTGCCTTTTTCCTGTATATATCTTCCGGTTGTATAACCTGCCAACACATTTACAACTGATGTCATGGTACTCAGCAATCCTTCGGGGTCAAAAGCAATGCCTTCGCCATGGTACAGGTGTTTTTCATTCAGCAACCAGCGGTCAATCACTGAACCAAGGTTACCCTGCATACTCAATGGATCTGCAGCATCTCCAAAAGCGGAGAGTAAAAACCAGTAAGCAAACAATAAAATAATACTTACAATCAGTGTTGTTTTGGGTTTTAGATAGTAAACCATCAACGATGCAATACCATAACACAATGCAATCCGCTGCAACACACCAAACACTCTGGTATCTTCAAATGGAGCAAAACTGAAATGATTGGCTGCGTCTCTTTTTACAAAAGGGAACCAGTACATGAGGTAGCCCAGCAAAAAAATAAGGGAAGTACGTTTTAAAATTTTCCAAAGGACCTGGCTTTGTGAAAGGCTGTCCCATTTCTTCATCACAAAACTCATGGCATTACCAACAGCAAACAAAAAGGAAGGAAATACCAGGTCGGTTGGTGTAAACCCATGCCATGCTGCATGTTGCAAAGGAGCATAAGTGGTAACCCCATTTCCGGAGGTATTCACAATGATCATCAGGCAAACAGTCATTCCCCTGAAAACATCAAGGGCGGTAAAGCGTTGGGATGTAGCTGTCATTTTTTGTAGTTGAGGCTGTACAAATTAGGGATTTTATTTTAACTGCCGCATGAACATTTGTATCTTTAAAGCAAATAAATATTTGCTATGCCTAAACATTGGACCCGCCGAGATGCCCTCAGGGTATTGGGCTTAACCGCAGGAACCGTATTACCATTTTCATCATGGGCAACAACAGAAGATGGATTGCCTATTTTATTGCCACAGGAAAAAATATCGTTAGAGAAACCGGTCACTGCCATTACACTGGGCGCAGGCAACCGGGGCAATGTATATGGCGGCTATTCTTTACAATATTCAGATCAACTGGACATTATTGGTGTTGCCGAACCCATTGCCATTCGCAATGAACGCTATGCACAAAAACACAATATCAAAGCAGAGAACCGCTTCGCTACCTGGGAAGAGGTATTTAAAAAACCAAAATTTGCAGATGCCATCATTATAACTACACCCGATAATTTGCATTATGGCCCCTGTATGAAAGCATTGGAAATGGGTTATGATGTGTTACTGGAAAAACCAATTTCTCCCAGCGAAAAAGAATGCCGTGATATATTAGCACTGGCAAAAAAAACAGGCAGGATCGTGGCTGTTTGCCATGTACTACGCTATGCTCCTTATTTTGTAAAGCTGAAAGAGATCATGAACAGTGGCGTGCTGGGAGATATTGTGAGCATACAGCACATGGAGCCTATTGAACACATCCACATGAGCCACTCTTATGTAAGAGGCAACTGGCATAACAGTAAGCAAACCACACCGATCATCCTGGCAAAATCATGTCACGATTTGGATATATTAAGATGGATGGTTGGCAAACCATGCACTCATATACAGGCATTTGGCGACCTGCATTGGTTCACCGAAAAAAATGCACCTGCAGGAAGTACAGCCCGTTGCAGCGATGGTTGTGCCGTGGAATCAAAATGCCCTTATTCAGCCCTGGAAATTTATTACCGGAAGAGAGAACGCAATTATGTGTTTGATCTGCCCGATGACAAAGGCAAGCAGGCAGAGTATGTACTACAGCAATTAAAAACCACCAACTACGGACGTTGTGTGTACCGCATGGACAATGACCAGCCTGATCATTACACTACCAATATTTTATTTGATGGCGGGTTGACTGCTGCATTCTCGATGGAAGCCTTTACTTCTTATGAAGGAAGAAGAACAAGGGTAATGGGAAGTTTAGGAGATGTAGTTGGAGATATGAGTTCCTTTACAATGACTGATTTTTTAACCGGCCAGAAAACAGAATGGAAACAAAGCACCGATGGCCATGGTGGTGGCGACTGGCGGCTGGTGGCTAACTGGATACAGGCATTGTCAAAAAGGGACGCTTCATTACTGACATCAACGATTGATCAATCCATCGAAAGCCATGTAATGGGCTTTATGGCAGAAGAAAGCAGGAAGACGAAGAAGGTGATGGATATAGTGATGTGATTTCCTGCAATAAAATTCACAGGGCCGGACATCTTTAAAAAGTGGCCGGTCTTTATTTTAACATGTCGGCAAAAAATGTGAAATAAAAATCTGTTATGTCATAATTGACAGGTTGTCTTTCCGGCTCGATTTTTTATTAAAGAATGGTCATGAAAAACGAGAAACACTTCCTGCCCAACATCGCCCTTTGCATTGCAATGGACCTTGTTGGTATGTTCACTTACATCATACCAGCTTTTAGTGAATTTGCAGACGTTGTCTGGGCACCCGTCTCTGCCATTATCTTTTACAAATTATTTGGCGGCAGGATTGGTATGATTGGTGCTGTATTGAATTTTTTAGAAGAGATCATTCCTTTCACTGACATTATTCCTTCTTTTACCATCGCATGGTTTATCAGGAAAAATACAATTGAAAGAGTAACTATAAATAGAATTGGTGGTAAATAATTCTTTCCTTATCGCTACTGCAAGTACTAATTTTACTGTGCAAAAATAATTTTACTGTGCCATTCAATCTTCAATCACCATACTCACCTTCCGGCGACCAGCCGGATGCCATCCGTAAATTAACCGAAGGTATACTGGAAGGGGAACGTTACCAGACATTGCTGGGCGTTACCGGAAGTGGTAAAACCTATACCATTGCTAATGTAATTCAGAATGTGCAGCGGCCCACCCTGGTGCTTACACATAACAAAACGCTGGTAGCGCAATTGTATGGGGAGTTCAAACAATTTTTTCCAGACAATGCCGTGGGTTATTTTGTAAGTTATTACGATTACTACCAACCTGAGGCGTACATGCCCGTTAGCAATACCTACATTGAAAAAGATCTGAGCATCAATGAAGAATTAGATAAACTTCGCCTTCAGGCCACCGCACAATTATTAAGCGGCCGACGAGATATTATTGTGGTAGCAAGCGTGAGCTGTATCTATGGTATGGGTAACCCAACCGAATTTGAAAATGGAATTGTACGGATTCAGAAAGGCCAGGTTATTTCAAGGCAGGGATTTTTGCATGCGCTGGTCAATAGCTTATATTCAAGAAGCCAGGGAGATTTTACAAGAGGAACATTCAGAGTGAAGGGAGATACGGTAGACATCAATTTG
Organism: Chitinophagaceae bacterium; assembly: GCA_016722465.1. Lineage (GTDB taxonomy): Bacteria > Bacteroidota > Bacteroidia > Chitinophagales > Chitinophagaceae > Ferruginibacter. The sequence continues at coordinate 1,697,332 of JADKJC010000001.1, forward strand.
CCTTACGTGGATTTTGGTTACCGCATCACTTTTTTTGGTGATGAAATAGAAAGTATTGAAACGCTGGAACTGAGCAGCAGCAAACGCATCGGGCTGGTGGATAATGCAGCGATCTTTCCTGCCAATTTATATTTGGCACCCAAAGATATCATGCAGCAGGTGATTTACGAGATACAGGATGAGACTGCTGCTCAGGTAGAATATTTTAAAAGCACGGGAAAATATATTGAGGCACAGCGCCTGAGTGAAAGGGTGAATTATGATCTGGAAATGATCAGGGAATTGGGCTATTGCAATGGTATTGAAAACTATTCCCGCTTTTTTGACAGGAGAACACCCGGCACCAGGCCATTCTGTTTACTAGATTATTTCCCCAAAGATTTTATCTGCATTTTAGATGAAAGCCACCAGACCGTACCGCAGATAAGCGGCATGTACGGCGGCGACCGTAGCAGGAAATTGATTTTGGTGGATTATGGTTTTCGCTTGCCGTCGGCACTTGATAACCGGCCGCTCAATTTTCATGAATTTGAAAACATGATCGGGCAAACCATATTTGTGAGTGCTACACCCAGTGAATTTGAGTTGGAAAAAACCGGCGGCATTGTTGTGGAGCAGGTGGTAAGACCAACAGGTTTGCTGGACCCTCCCATTGAGGTTCGCCCATCTGTGAACCAGATCGATGATCTGCTCGATGAAATTGACAAGCGTATTACAAAAGGAGATCGTGTGCTGGTGACCACACTCACCAAACGCATGGCAGAGGAAATGGACAAATACCTGCACCGCATCAATATTAAAAGCAAGTACATACACAGCGAAGTAGATGCGTTGGAAAGAGTAGAGATTTTACGGGAGTTGCGATTGGGAATCATAGATGTATTGGTGGGAGTAAATCTATTGAGAGAAGGGTTGGATCTGCCCGAAGTTTCGCTGGTAGCTATTTTAGATGCAGACAAAGAAGGGTTTCTCCGAAATGAAAGAAGCCTTACTCAAACAGCCGGCAGGGCTGCAAGAAATGTAGATGGACTGGTAATTTTTTATGCAGATAAAATGACGGAGAGCATGCAGAAAACAATTGATGAAACCGATCGCCGCAGGGAAAAACAGGTGGCTTATAATATTGAGCACGGCATCACTCCTAAAACCATTATCAAAAGTGTAGACCAGATCATGGCACAAGGTTCGGTGCTGGATGTAAAGGGGTATGATCCATCCAGACCATATTCCATAGCCGCAGATGAAGACATTGTTACCGTAGCAGCAGAAGAGCCCGAAGAATACCTGACCATTCCGCAAATGGAAAAGAAAATTGCCGCCACCAAAAAATCGATGGAAAAAGCGGCCAGGGATATGGACTTTATGGAAGCGGCAAGGTTGAGGGATGAAATGTTCAGGTTGCAGAAGGAACTGGAAGCAATGAAAGGATAATATTTACATGGAAGTCAAGTTTTTAAAACTTGACTTCCCGGAAATAAACCCTTTTGCCACATCAAAAAAAATTATATCTTTCATATCCAACAAAAAAATAAACTCACATGACCACGATAGCTCTCTACAATCTCAAAGGCGGGGTAGGTAAAACCGCCAGTTGCGTAAATTTTGCTTACCTGGCTGCTGCCGATGGTTTCAAAACTTTGTTGTGGGACATTGATCCACAGGGCTCAGCCACCTTTTATTATAAAGCAAAACCTAAAACTCATCCCGGCATAAAAAAACTCATCACCAAAGATGCGGTGCTGGAAAGTGCAGTAATGAGTACCGACTTTGAGATGGTGGATGTGATCCCGGCAGACAGCACTTCCAAAAGTGCGGATATCATGCTGGAAGAAATGAAGGGCAATAAAAACAGGTTGAAGGGGATACTGAAACAGCTGGGTGGTGAGTATGAATTTGTTTTTATTGATTGCCCGCCCGGATTCAGCGCCCTGCATGAAAATATTTTTAATGCAGCAGATATTGTGCTGATGCCGGTGATACCAACCACGCTGTCTGTTCGCACTTACCACATGGTAAAAGATTACTTTAAAGAAAAAGACCTCGATATTAAAAAGATGATGTGCTTCTTCACCATGACGGACCTGCGCAAAAACCTGCACAATGAAATAATGGAAGAGCTGTACAAAGACAAGCGCTTTTTCCAGAACTACATTCCTTATTTAAGTGATGTGGAAAAAATGGGTATACACAAAGCTCCCATTATGGAATTTGCCAACAGCAGTTATGCGGCTAAGTGTTACCGGGAGTTGTGGACAGAAATTAAAGAAGGCGTTTTATAATAACAAAAAAGCAAGGACATTATCCTTGCTTTTTTGTTGTGTTCAATCAACTGTATTTTATGGAATAAAATAGCTTTTAATAACCTGGTGTAAAAATATTTCACTGGTTAATACATTGGTTGTGATCGCTTCAATTAAGCCAATTCCCCTTGCATAATAATATTCAGTGGTAGCAGATTCGATATACATGCCGGCAAGATTACTTCCCGTAGATAAATGTATATGGATAACATCGTTGTACGTAACGCCACCAAGAGTTCTGCTGATCCCTTTTTCAGCAATACTAAACCTCGATTCGTAAGTTGCTCCCGGAACGCCGGGGTAATCATTAACATCTGTCCATGCTGCACCAACAGCGGCATTCGACTTAATTGGGGTGGTTGTAGTTTGCACTACAGTGGTACCACTGATTATTGTAACGGCATTGAAAGCTTTTAAAGTAGTAACGCCACCGGAACAGTTATAATAAACGGCGTTAGTACTCGCCAGTGCGGCAGGCGTTGTGTTGTAAGAAAGTTTTTGAAATACGGTTCCACCGATAGTTGTATCAACAGATGTTGCTATCTCAGATACCAGTTCATATGGGGTGTTGTTCACGGTGTCTGCAAATGTGTATTTTGCTCCTACGCAGGAAGGAAAGTACTCACAATCTTTGCAATTTGCTGAGGGTAGTACAACAACCCCTGCTACAGTAATTGAAAAACTGCAGCCCGTTGTTCCGGGAATAAAATCAAAACTTCCTGCGCTTGTTGGTGTGCCAACGCCGCCAAATGTAATTGTCTGAACCCCGGTACTGGTAAAGGTTCCGGTTGCCTGGAAATATACGCCGTTAACAGTATTGGTCCTGATGGAATAGGTGCCTACTGAATCTACATCAACTGTAATGATCACAGCATTGGTAGACGTTAGGGCTGTACCTGCAGTATAAGTGCCGTTTACTACAGCCCCGGTGCAGGTGCCTGCACCGCCATCATAGGTGTAAATAGCAGTGCCCGTTGCAGAGCCAGGGCCGGTGGGTGTAGTAACTACCCCGCCATTTTCAACACTTAATTCTTTTTCGCAGGAGAACAAAAAAACAAGTGATGCAAAGAGAAGCGTTGAGAGTAAGTTTAGTTTCATAATTATGCTTTAAGGATTTGTTTATCCGGTTCAATCAACAAATATATTAAATTTCCCCACCTAAATATTTGTTAGTACTTTAACCATTATTTATTTAACTGTTTATTTTACTATGGAAAGACACTTAACATCCTGGTTCAGCCCTTCATTGCAAAAAGAAATGCCCATTGTAACCTATGGCAACTATGGTTTTGCATTATTGCTGGTACCCACCGCCGGGGCAGATTACCTGGAATATGAACGTTTTCAATTGATAGACCACCTGGCGCCCTTTATTGATGCAGGTAAAATGAAAGTTTTTTCGGTGGACAGCATCAACAAAGAAAGCTGGATGAACAAGCAGATGCTGGGCGAACACAAAGCCATCCGCCACAACCAGTTCAACGCATATATATACAACGAAGTTATACCTTTTATAAAAAATGCCACTTCCTGGGATACACCCGTTATTATCTGCGGCGCTTCATTGGGTGCTTTACACAGCATGAATTTATTTTTGAAAAGGCCCGACCTGATCAATGGTGTAATTGCCATGAGTGGTGTGTATAATCTAACCGAATACACCGAAGGTTTTTTTGATGACCAGGTGTATTACAATTCCCCCATCCATTACATGCCCAACCTTACCGACCATGGTATTTTAGAACAGATACGCAGCAGTCGGAATATTCACATACTTACCGGCTCAGGCAGCTATGAAGCTCCCGATGCTGCCAGGGAATTTGCCGGCGTACTTTACAATAAAGGGATTAATTACGAACTGAGTGTGTGGGGAGAAGAATGGACACACGACTGGCCTACCTGGAGGGCCATGCTGCCATTGTTTATTGATACAAGGTTTTAGGAAAAGAGGTTAAAAGAGATTGAAGGCTGCTGGAATAACTTTCCTGTTGCCTTTTTTATTTTATTTGTGTGTATCTGTGCAATTTGTGGTGTTTATTTTTTATTCGTGTTGATTCGTGTAATTCTTGGCAAACCTATTTTACTTTTGAATTTCGCCTTTTTACTTTTTACTTTTATCCCATGCAAAAGAAATTATTTTTACTGGATGCCTATGCACTTGTTTTCAGGGCTTATTATGCATTGATAAGAAACCCAAGGATCACAAGTAAGGGAAGGAACACGAATGCACAATTTGGTTTTACCAACACATTGATCGACCTGATCAATAACCAGAAGCCTACGCACATGGCCGTGTGTTTTGATACCCATGCCCCCACAGAACGCCATACCGATTTTGCAGATTACAAAGCCAACCGGCAGGAAACACCGGAAGATATTTCTTCGGCAGTGCCGGACATCAAACGCATTATTGAAGCCATGAATATTCCTGTAGTTGCCATCGATGGATATGAAGCAGATGATGTGATTGGCGCTTTGGCAAAACAGGCCGAACTGTCAGGCTATGATGTATACATGGTAACACCGGATAAAGATTATGGGCAGCTGGTATCAGAACACATCAAAATTTACAAGCCGCCATACCAGGGTGGAGTGTTCGAAATTTTGGGGCCAAAAGAAGTCTGTGAAAAATGGGGCATTAAAAATGTAAGCCAGGTGATTGATATTTTAGGATTGATGGGAGATGCAGTGGATAATATCCCGGGTATAAAAGGCGTAGGTGAAAAAACAGCCGCCAAATTGCTGGCAGAATATGAAACACTGGAGAATATTTTAGCCAATGCAGCAAATATCAAAGGTGCTATGGGAGAAAAAATAAAGGCCGGGAAAGAGGATGCCATTATGAGCAAAAAATTAGCTACCATCATTACCGATATTCCTGCGGCAGTTTTTCATGAAGAAGATTTCAGGATAAAGGAAATGAATAAAGAGGCTCCGAAAGAAGTATTTGATATGCTTGAGTTCAGGGCGCTTACGAAAAGATTGCTGGGAGAAGATACCGGTATAGTGGACAAACACAATGGTTCAGAAACAGCACCGTCAGCAACAGAAAATAAAAAAGCAACAGCAGATACCGGCCAGTTGGATTTGTTTGGAAATGTGGTTGCAGCAGCACCTTCTGAGGTTACAACATCAGTCAGCAGTTCAGAAGAGAGTTTTCTCTCACCTCAAAAAAACATCAACAACACCCTGCACAATTACATCCTGCTGAATGATGAAAAAGCCATTCAACAATTTATCGACATAGCCATCCGGCAAACAGAAATTTGTTTTGACAGTGAAACTACTGGTTTGGATGCCAACGATGCAGAGTTGGTTGGATTGAGTTTTTCCTTTAAAGAGGGGGAGGCATATTATGTACCCTGTCCTGCGGAAAAAAATGCCTGTCTTGCGTTGCTGAAAAAATTTCAGCCATTGTTTGATGATGAAGCAAAAGTATGGGTGGGCCAGAATATCAAGTATGATATGCTGATGCTGAAATGGTATGGTTTTGAATTGAAGGGAAATACGTTCGATACCATGCTGGCGCATTATGTAATAGAACCAGATGGTAAAAGAAGCATGGATGCACTGAGTGCAAAATACCTGGGCTACGAGCCGGTTCACATTGAAGAACTCATTGGCAAAAAAGGGAAAGGCCAGGGCAATATGAGGGATGTGGAAATAGAAAAGATAAAAGAGTATGCTGCTGAAGATGCAGACATCACCCTTCAGTTAAAAAATATTTTGCTGCCACAATTAAAAACAAAAGCTGTAGAAAAAGTTTTTTATGAAGTGGAAAATCCATTGGTGAAGGTGTTGGCTGATATGGAGTTTGAAGGAATAAAAATTGATGAATCTTTTCTAAATGATTACAGCAAACTATTAGAAACAGATGCAAAGAAAAGTGAAGAGTCGGTTTATGAGCAGGCTGGTGTAAGATTCAATTTAGCAAGCCCCAAACAACTGGGCGAAGTGTTGTTTGATAAATTACAACTGGATCCCAAAGCAAAAAAACCAAGACGGGACAGTATGCAACCGGTGAAGACGTGCTGGCAAAGCTGGCGGTGAACAATAAAATATGCGATGATATACTGGCCTTTCGTGAGCTTACAAAACTCAAAAATACTTACGTGGATGCCTTACCGTTGATGATTAACAAAAAAACCGGCAGGGTACATACATCTTATGCTCAGGCAGTGGCTGTTACCGGCAGGCTCAGCAGCATCGATCCCAATCTTCAAAACATTCCTGTGCGAACTGAACGAGGCCGTGAGATAAGAAAAGCATTTATTCCACGGAGTGATGAATTTGTATTGATGTCTGCCGACTATTCTCAAATTGAGTTACGCATTGTTGCTGCCATTAGTGGTGATGCCAATATGTGCGAAGCTTTTAAAACCGGGAAAGATATCCATACGGCTACTGCCGCAAAAGTGTTTAATGTGGAGGACGCTGCAGTAACAAAAGAAATGCGGTACAAAGCCAAGAGTGTAAACTTTGGTATCATCTATGGCCAGGGTGCTTTTGGCCTGGCAGAAAACCTCGGCATCTCAAGAACAGAAGCAAAAGAAATCATTGACAACTATAAAAAGCAATTCCCCAATATTCAAAAATACATGGATGACACCATCAACTTTGCCAAAGAGCATGGATATGTAGAAACATTGATGGGCCGCAAGCGCTGGTTAAAAGATATTAACTCAGCCAACTTCACTGTTCGTGGTTTTGCTGAACGCAATGCCATCAACTCACCCATACAGGGCAGCGCTGCTGATATGATAAAGCTGGCAATGATAAAAATTCATGCAGCTTTTAAACAACAGCAATTCAAATCTAAAATGCTGCTGCAGGTACATGATGAATTGGTATTTGATGCACACAAAGATGAAATAGATATTATTAAGCCGATGATATTGCAATGTATGCAAACAGCGATGCCATTGCCACATGATGTACCGACCGATGCAGAAGTGGGAACGGGTGTGAACTGGTTGGCAGCGCATTAAACCAGCAATTGAGTCATCCGGTGTGAAGCGGATGGCTCAACATTAAACCTTCTCCATTTTCTCATGTCAGAAAAAAAATTAACTAAAACTGCATGAGAAAAATTTACATCACTCCCATATTAATTTGTTTTTATGCTGTAACTGCCAACGCACAGTCAACTTATACAATGGCCAATTTTGCCAGCAACAACGATACTTTTTATTTAACCAAAGCACAAATAAGTAACAATAAGTTTGATACGACAGGCGCTAACATCACCTGGAATTTTTCAACACTTACCGGAAATTCTCAACGAAGATTGATCTACCGCTTGCCCACACAAACCGGTTTTACTACATTACAATGGCCGTATATTGCCAACAGCAATAATGTAAATCTTTCTTCCACTGACGGGCAAACAACAGCAGTGCTTGGCTTGCAGCAAACCAACCCTAACGATTATTTTTTAAAGAATAACAATTACCTCAGAGAAAAAGCATCCTCCTATACGGTGATTGTAAACAACTATACCGTAAATGTGAAGAATATATATGATAACCCTGACACGCTTTATAAGTTTCCGCTTCAATATAACAACACCAATGCTTCACACAGCGCTTACACCATCAGTATTCCCGATCTGTATTACCGCAACAGCCATAGTACAAGGGTGGATACGGTGAAGGGATGGGGAACAGTCATTACGCCCCATCATACCTATACCAACGCATTACAGCTGGTATCAAATGTTATGCAAATTGATTCTGTTGCCATAGCTAATCAGCCTGTTGTTACAAACGACACGGTGATGTACCGGGAAATAAAATGGTTTGATCCTTCTGAAAAAAACCCGGTGCTGTATGTAAAACAAACAAAAACCGGCAACTTGTTTATTACTTCTTCTGTTGAATACCTGGATGTGCAGCAGTATTACCAGCCCACTGCTGCATTTGCGTATGTCCCGGTTTCGCCTAATATGGGTGATACGGTAACTTTTCAAAATCTCAGTGCCAACGCCATTGCATACAAATGGAATTTTGATGATGCCACCGATAGCAGCACATCCATTAATCCACAGCATGTGTTTGCAAATGCCGGAACATACCTTGTAAAACTCATTGCATACAATGGCCCCTTAAGTGATACCGTTCTTATAAGTGTAAGGATAAATCCAGTCAATCAAACCTATACTTTTACCGGCAATGGCAACTGGAATGATGCTGCTAACTGGAACAGTGGCCACATCCCCCCATCTCCTTTGCCGGCTACCAATAATATTATCATCAATCATACTCCCGGGGGGCAGTGTATTCTCAACGTGCCGCAAACCATTGCAAGCGGTGCCAGCTTTGTGATTAACACAGGAATGAACCTGGTAGTGGAAGGGAATTTACGGTTGCAGCAATGATTTATATCAGCAGAATTTCTTTTTGAATGCTGTGAAGCTACCTTTGCGCCATGAAACCAATGATCATTTATTGTTATGATGCATATTGCGGATGGTGCTATGGATTTAGCCCGGTGATGAAGAAAATTGAAGAAACGTTTAAAGATCAACTTACCATTGAGGTGCTGAGTGGGGGTATGATGATTGAAGAGAGTGTAGCGCCCATAGAAAAGATCGGCCCTTACATTCAGGCGGCTTACAAAAAAGTAGAAGACCTGACAGGTGTAAAATTTGGCGAAGATTTTTTATGGCATATCAATAACCCGGAACAAAGTGACTGGGTGATGAATTCTGAAAAGCCGGCCATTGCACTCTGTATCTTTAAAGATTTTTATCCCGAACAACAACTGGCATTTGCCTCCGACCTGCAGTACGCATTGAATTATGAAGGCCGTGATCTTGATGATAACGAAGCCTACCGCCACCTGCTCGAAAAATACGGCATTCATCCGGAATCTTTCTATACAAAACTAAACAGCGAAGCGTATAAGGAGCAGGCTTATTATGAATTTTCTTTGTGCAAACAATTGCAGGTAACTGCTTTTCCTGCTGTACTGATGCAGCTCTCCGAAACAAAATTTCATTTACTGTCGAGAGGATACACCGGGTATGATGCCATGAAGGAACGCATCAGCCTTGTGCTGTCTGAACATGCTGAATAAATACTTTTAACTTTTAAAATATGATACTTACTGTAACACTGAATCCCTGTATAGACAAAAGCTCTGTTGTACATAAACTGGAGCCCGAAAGCAAACTGCGTTGTGCTGAAGTGGTGCATGAGCCAGGCGGTGGCGGCATCAATGTAAGCAAGGCATTAAAAAAACTGGGTTGTGCATCCGTAGCACTTTTTCCTGCGGGCGGGCATAATGGAAATATGCTTTGCTCACTGCTGGATGGAGAAAGAATACCGTTTCATGCCGTAGATACAAAAACAGAAACCCGGGAAAACTGGGTAGTGCATGAAATTGAAAACAATCACCAGTACCGGTTTACTTTTCCGGGCAGGCCGGTGGAAGAAAGCGTGATAAAAAGACTGGTAGATGATATCCGGAATTTTTCTCCATCCTTTGTGGTGGCCAGTGGTAGCCTGCCTCCGGGCCTGCCCGATTATTTTTACGGTCTCATCGTAAAGAATGCAAAAGCCGTAGGAGCAAAATGTATTGCTGATACAAGCGGGACTGCATTGGCGGCTTTAAAAGATAAGGGAGCCTACCTGATAAAACCAAATATTGGTGAATTGTGTGATCTGCTGCAGATACCATCCTTATCAAACCATGAAGTGAGTGATGCTGCACAACAGATCATCAGGGATGGTTACGCAGAAATAATAGCAGTAAGCATGGGGCCGGATGGAGCATGGCTGGTAGCAAAAGATGAAAAGCATTTTGCGGCAGCTCCAAAAGTTCCCAAGAAAAGCACGGTAGGTGCCGGCGATAGTATGGTGGCCGGCATCACCTATATGCTGCAACAACACCGATCCTTAAAAGAATGCATAGCTTTTGGTGTAGCCTGCGGTAGTGCTGCTACAATGAATGAGGGTACACAGTTGTTTAAGAAAACGGATGCTGAAATGTTGTTTCAGCACATTTTGAATTCATAAAATTATATTGCTGTTCCCTTGACTTTTTATTTTTAAAACTGTATTTTTCCAATAAAAAATTATGAAACATTTTATCAAAACGATTGCTTTACTCTTTATGATTGGCAGTTCACTACAGGTAACCGCACAAACCCAGGAAGAAATGCAAAAATGGATGGAATATATGACCCCATCAGGCATGCAGAAAATGATGGCCGGTTGGGATGGAGAATGGACAGAGGAAGTTTCTATGTGGATGGCCCCGGGCGCCCCGGAACAAAAAATGCAGACAACCACTGTTAACAGGATGATACTGGGTGGCCGTTACCAGGAATCCAAGCATACCGGCAATTTCCAGGGTATGCCATTTGAAGGCCTGGGTACATTGGGATGGGACAATGCTGCCAAAAAATTCATCAATACATGGGTTGATAATATGGGCACAGGTATTATGTATCTGGAAGGCACCTGGGATGAAGCTTCAAAAACTATTAACCTGAGTGGTACTATGACAGATCCTATGACCGGGAAACAGGTAAAAATAAGAGAAGAAATAAAAATTATTGATGACAATACACAGCAAATAACCCAGTACAACGAAAAGGATGGAAAAGAATTTAAAGGGATGGTGATTGTGTCGAAACGGAAGAAATAATTAAGACTTATATCGAGAAGCCGGAGTTAAATCTCCGGCTTTTTCATTATCTAAAATGGATGAACAGGCCACCTGTTACGAACCGTTTATTTTTTCTTCTGTATAATATACAATCCGGCAACTACCAATGCCACACCAATGAAAGTAAAAAAACTGATGGGTTCCTTCAATGTTAATGCAGCAATCATAAAACCAAACACGGGGCAAAGGAATAACCAGAAAGCAGCTTTAACAGGATTGTCTCTTAAAAGAAATAACCACCATTGCACTGCCCCGATTGAAACGGGAAGGGCAAACCATAATATGCCAGCAATAGACCTTGAATCATGTACTTTTTTTCTTCCAGCATAAAATGCCAACAAAAAGGGCAGCAGGAAAATACCGTCAAACAAATGGTTGTGCGGATTGTAATGCTGTTTTGTAGCAGCAGAGGCTGATGCCCATAGTATGGCAAATAAAATACCGGCCATTATTAGTTTGATATTGTAACCACCGTTTTGTTTCATCAATAAAAAGGAAAGGTATTGATTCCTGGATATTGAGGAATAAGACAGCATTAAATGACTATATTGGTTATCTGTTGAATAAATGATCATTGATTGCAGGCTGGCAGCCTTTTTAGTACAACCAAAATCATATTCTGACAGAACGAATCTCATCTTTTGTTTAGCCCTGTTGATATTACTTCGCTTTTAAATAAACAGAACAGATATGTATCAAGCCGTAAATTATGTAAGCGCCGAAGAAGCACTGTCCGTAATACAAAGCAACCAGCGGGTGTTTGTGCATGGCAGTGCCTGTACCCCTTTGTATATGATGAGGGAACTGGGGAAACAAAGTCACCGGCTGAAAAATGTAGAGCTTGTTTTTATAACGGTGCAGGGAGATATAGAAGTAGATAAACCACAATACCAGGATAGTTTCCGTATCAACTCCCTGTTTGTATCGGCTTCTATCCGGCAGGCCGTGAATGATGGGAGGGCTGATTTTGTACCGGTGTTTTTAAGTGATATTCCCGACTTGTTCAGATCTGTTTTAAAACCAGAGATTGCACTCATCCAGGTATCACCACCAGATGAACATGGCTATTGTTCATTGGGCGTATCGGTGGATGTGGCAAGGTCTGCAGTGGCCAATGCCAAACATGTAATTGCACAGGTTAATCCAAAAGTTCCCCGTACACACGGTGATGGTGCTATCCATACCAGCAGGTTTACCCATTGTGTTTTTTATGAAGAAGAATTACCACAGGTGAATTATGCCGAAAAAATGGGACCGGATGAATTGACTATTGGTAAATACGTAGCAGAACTGATTGACGACGGCAGTACATTACAAATGGGTATTGGTACCATACCCGATGCTGTATTCAGGAGCCTGCATAATCATAAGCATTTAGGGATTCACACCGAAATGTGCAGCGATGGAATTGTTGAACTGTTTGAAAAAGACATCATTGACAATACTAAAAAAAGAATACATCCTTTTAAAGCTGTCACAGGTTTTGCCGTTGGTACCAACAAGCTGTACAATTATGTAAACGATAATCCTTCTTTTGCATTTCTTGATATTGATTATGTGAACGATCCGCATGTTATCAGGCGCAATCCTAAAGTAATTGCCATTAACAGTGCTATTGAAGTGGACATTACCGGCCAGGTTTGTGCAGACAGTATCGGCACTTACCAGTTCAGTGGCATCGGCGGGCAGATGGATTTCATGCGTGGCGCTGCATTGAGCGAAGGCGGTAAACCAATCATTGCTTTAACTTCCCGTACTTCGAAAGCTGTACCCAGGATCGTTCCTGCATTGAAACCCGGCGCCGGGGTAGTTACAACAAGGGGGCATGTACATTATATCATTACCGAATTTGGCGTGGCATATTTGTATGGAAAAACCTCCGCCAGCGTGCAAAAGCACTCATCGATATTTCACATCCCGATGACAGGGAATGGCTGACACAGCAATGCTTTGAAAGGTTTAAAATATTTTGATGGTATAAGAAATATTTCATGGAGCCTTACGGCTGCTTCAGGTGGTTCACTGCTATCCAGTATTTATCTTTAAAAATATCATAGGATATTTCCAGTTGATCCTTGTAAGCAGTAATCAATGCTGCAATTGTTTTTGAAGAACGCCTGAATTCTTTGCAGGCAATATAAATGGTTCTTGTTTCATTATAAGTTTCCCTGCCTATGTTCAGGTAGCCGTCTGCATCGGGCAATTGTTTTAATATTTCATCTTCAAAGGCATTCATAATATCGTTGGTATCATCTTCCGGGAGGCCTTCATTTTCATCGCCATTAAATTTTATTTCCACCACCATCATCCATGGGTGAGAGGCTTTGGCATCCCAGTTAATAAGATCCTGGTTGATGATGGCAAACACCGGCATGCCATCATCATCTTCTGCTTCCATTGCCGTGTAACTGTCATTTTTGGTGCCGTAACGGATTCCGTCATATTTTTCTACAAACTCTTTTTGCCTCCATAATAAGTAGCCTTGCAGTTTTTCTATCGGGATCAAATCAACATTATTGGTTGAAGGCCCCTCCACCAGTACTGTATCCAGCATCGTGGCAGTGTTGTATTCTCCCAGCATGTTATCAAGATAGATAAGGCTGCCGCTGGTGATGGCCTCCTGGTTACTTTCCGTAAAATCTTTGTGTACCAGCACAATGTCGATTTCGTCAGGATATTCATTGTGATCATTACTGTAAAAGCTGATGTTGCTCCCGTTAAACTCATAGCCATCCATCTCAATCCCCATGCTTTCAATATCGCATGGCGGCTTTAATGCGGTAAATTTCCATCCTTTTATGGCAGGAGCTGCAGCAATACATTCTTCTGCAAACACAAAAGCTTTTACTGTTCCGTCAGTAGTAATGATCAGTTCTGCAATGTCTTCACTTACCATACCCGTAACACAAAAAAAATCATCATTGAGTTGCAGCAGCAGTGGTGTTAGCTTGCTTAAAAAGTTTTCATCTACCTTATCATGTTTTTTTACCGTTTTAAAAAATGATTGCTCATGCTGCTTAAACCAATACCAGAAATCTGCATGGTTGTGTATCACTGCCGGCTCTTTGCTTCCAAATATCTTTTTAAGAAAACCCATGGGTAAAAAATGATTGAAGCAGCAAGTTCTTAAAATATTCCGGAGGAGCAGAAAAGAATTTATGATGAAAGGGCCAAAACAGGCCTTCATTTAATTTGACAAGTGGTAAATAGCAGCCAATGATATTGACGATTTTTGCAGCTAAACCTATACAGATAATGAATACAAGATTTTTCTCCATGGTGGTCATTGCGATCTTTTCCTGTTTTGCTGCAAGTGCACAAAACAGCTATCGGTATTCAGTTGATCTTACCAAACCGGTAAAGGATGAACTGAAAATAGAACTGCTGGCCCCCAGGATCACCAAACCAGTAATCCTTTTTTATATACCCAAGATTGTTCCGGGCACTTATACCAATAGTGATTTTGGAAAATTTGTACACAACATAAAAGCGTTTGACAAAGCCGGAAAAGCATTGTCAGTTACCGCCATGCCCGATTCAAACAGCTGGCAGATAAAAAAAGCCAATACGCTGTACCGGGTTGAATACACAGTGGAAGATACCTGGGATGCAGCATTTAAACATGGAGTGTATGAAATGGCAGGAACCAATTTTGAAGAGAACAAGAATTTTGTACTGAATACCTGTGGCATTTTTGGATATTTTGAGGGAATGAAAAAAATGCCTTTTGAATTAAATTTTACAAAGCCGGCCGGCTTTTATGGATCGTCTGGGCTAGTACCGGTAAATATATCTGCAACCAAAGATGTTTTTCATTGCGACAATGCCGATCATTTGTATGATTCTCCCATTATGTTTTGCATACCTGATACGACGGTACTAAAAGTAGGGGTTACCGATGTACTGGTATCGGTGTATTCACCAAAAAAATTAATCACTTCAAAGTTTGTGGCGCAAAACCTGGAAAACCTGTTGAATGCTGCCAAAAATTATCTCGGAGGAAAACTGCCGGTGAATAAATATGCATTCCTGTATTATTTTAACAGCGAGCAACCAATGGTACAGGGCCAGGGTGCATGGGAACATTCTTATTCCAGTTTTTACAGCCTGCCGGAATTACCACAGGACCGCTTTATCAGCAAGGTCGTTGATATTTCGTCACATGAATTTTTCCATATTGTAACGCCACTCAATATCTGTTCAAAAGAAGTAAGGGAATTTAATTTCAATACCACCATTTTATCAAAACACTTATGGTTGTATGAAGGAAGCACCGAGTATGATGCACACCATACACAGGTAACACAGGGATTGATCTCTTCAGAAGAATACCTGAAAAGGCTTTCACAGGAAATCCTGGTTTCAAGAAAATATTATAATGACACCCTTTCTTTTACGGAGCTCAGCCTTGGAAGCGCCGACAAGCATAAAGAACAGTACGGCAATGTTTATCAGAAAGGGGCATTGATCAGTGCCTGCCTGGATATTTACCTGGAAAAACTAACAGAAGGAAATTATGGTTTGCACAACCTGAAGCATGACCTTTCTTTGAAATATGGACCCACCAATTATTTTAAAGATGATGAACTGTTTGATGAGATCACCAAACTCACGCTGCCGGAAGTAAGGATGTTTTTTGCAAAATATGTGGAAGGAAACGAAGCACTGCCTTATGAAACATTTTTTGGAATGGCTGGGGTAAACTACATTCCTAAAAGAGAAGTGACAGCTTTTACCATTGGAGGCATCAGCATACGGCCAAATGAACAAGGAAAGGCATCAGTTGCCGGGGTGGCAAAGATGAATGAGTTTGGTAAAAAGATGGGGTATAAAACAGGCGATGTATTGCTCAGTATTAATGGAGAAGAAGTGAATGCGGTTAATTTTCCAACATTGGCTGCTAAGTTTACAGCTACAGCAAAAGAAGGAGATACACTCAGCGTGAAAGTTAAAAGAAACGAAGAAGAACTTATGCTTGCTGCACCAGTAGTAAAGATCACCAAAACAGAAGAGTATGTGCTGGAGTTTGATGCGGCCGCAGATGCAGAGCAGCTCAAGATCAGGAACGCATGGTTGAATACACAGTGTGGAAAATAATTTTAATAAAATCATTTAAAAGCCCGGCAACAGTTGCCGGCTTTTTTATTTATACCGATTGGTTAATTACCAACCCATCCACAACATCCCCACTCCGCACATAGAAATGGCTACACCACCCAATACATGCACATAGCGCTCTAATTTTTGTATGCCGGCAAATGCAATTCCAAAATAACCGAGCAACACCATCAGCAGCATGGTAGCCAATGTGCAAATGGTATATACAATGATCAGTACGACCATTCCCCACCAGCTGTTTTGTGCTGCAGGAAAATAAAGTAATGGTATCATGGGTTCGCAGGGACCGAGTACAAATATGATGAACATCACCCAGGGTGTTACTTTAAATCTTTCTTGTGGTGCCACAGCTTCATTGTGTTTGTGTTCATACACATACAGGCCGCCATCGTTATCCATATCAAAATGCTTGTGGGGTTTGTTTTTATACAACCTGTAAAATCCCCAGAACATATACAGCAATCCAAAGAGCAACATTACCCATCCGGCAATACCACCCCTAACATTTTCAAACCAGCTTATTTTATGCAACGACCAGCCCAATGCGGCACCACCTAAACCCAGCAGAACAGAACTCAATACATGGCCCATACCACACATAACGGTCCAGCCGATGGTTTTACCAATACTCCAGCCCCTTGTTTTTGACAATGCGATAAAGGGCAGGTAATGATCAGGCCCTGTGAGTGTATGCAGGCATGCAATGGAGATGGCTGTTAATATGAGCGCCTGCATTTCAGGTATCATGCTGTATAGTTTATTGAACCACGAAGACACAAAGGCTTAAAGTGAACACGAACAGGTTATGCCTGGTGAAACTTCCTGTCTTGGTGCCTTAGTGGTTTATATTAATAGTATCAATTGAGGACTCCTTTGCTTTCAATATTACGCTGATGCTTTTCAGGCAATCATACAATTGTTCTCCGCCATTACCCAGCAGGCGGATGATTAACCCGTTTACCGGTGCTGCAGTAATGCCAACCTCCATGTTTTTTTTGGTTGATAAGAACGATAGTAATCCCTGCTGCATGCTTTTAACGTCAGCGCCATCCTGCAACCAGATCATGCTTGCCTGGTGGGTGTAACCTTCTAACTGCCCAATGGTATGTACATTCACCAATGATGGTTGCACCAGCAGGTTTTCTTTGATTATTAATTTATTGTTGATATACACTTGACTGATGCTGTGATATTTTGAAAACGCAAACAGCTCTCCATTTAATTTTCTGCCACAGGTAAGTATTTCGCAAAAAATTAATTTACTGTTGTTACCCAGATAAAAATTATTGTGGCTGGTAAAAATAGATTGATCATGGGGCACAGAAGGATGCGGCAAAAAATAAAAAGAACCACCCTCTTCAATATACACATTCATTATTTGTGTGGCGCCCTTCTTCATAGTAAAAAGCCGCTGGTAGGCCTGCGTATGCAACTGCAATGAACAACTTTCTTCAATTTCAATTTTTAAATCATATTCATCCCCATCTAAAATTCCGGGTGAAGAACTCATCAGCATCAATTGGAGTTGATGGTCGGTTTTGTCCTCGGTAATATTCATCACTTTGAGTGGCGTGGTAAAGAATGCCTCCTGTAAAAAAGAAATGCCACTCCTGCCTGCAACCTGTATGTGAAGGGAAGATTTCATCGGCTCAGCGTTGGTTCAATTTCAGTTTCAAGCAATGCATATTTTTTTATCCAGCCAACTACATTGTCCAAACCCTGCAACGACATCAGGTTGGTAAACACAAATGGATTGCCGTTACGCATTTTACGGGCATCTCTTTCCATTACACCCAGGTCGGCGTTTACATAAGGTGCCAGGTCAATTTTGTTAATTACCAGCAGATCACTTCTTGTAATACCGGGCCCACCCTTTCGTGGAATTTTATCCCCTTCGGCCACATCAATTACAAAGATGGTAACATCAGCAAGGTCGGGACTGAACGTGGCAGATAGATTATCGCCGCCACTTTCAATAAATATTATTTGTACATCTGGAATTCTTGCTGCCATTTCTTCTACTGCTTCTAAATTCATGCTGGCATCTTCACGAATGGCAGTATGTGGACAACCACCCGTTTCTACACCGATAATTCTTTCAGCAGGTAGTAATGAATTTTTTGTTAAGTACTCTGCATCTTCTTTTGTATAGATGTCATTGGTGATCACGGCCAGGCTATACTCGTTACTCATGGCACGGCTGAGCCGTTCTATCAACGCAGTTTTACCGGAGCCTACCGGGCCGGCTACCCCAATTTTTATATAAGTTCTGTTCATTTGTTTGATTTCACTAATTGTTACGAATTACTCAAATTAAGAAAAATGTTGCTTCTTAGCTTCCTTGCATAAAGCCTCAACTCATATATAACCTGGAATACAATTGTTCATGCTGCATACAGCGGATATCAAAACCGGTGCAGCATAGGCCGATGAGGTTTTCATCAGGTGTTAATGATTGTTCTGCCAATTGCTGCATTAGTGGTAATAAGGAGAACAGGATATCCTGGCCATCCTGTTGTCCCAACGGGATCAACTTAACACTGTTGGTTACAAAGCCTGCCGCTGCATTGTAATAAAACCCATAAAGTGTATCCTGTTTAGTAATACCCATCGACTGTGCAAACAGGGCAAATGCAATACAGTAGTTGCCATTGGCTTGATGATCCTGTACCAGTTTGCCGAAGTTGTTTATTAAATCGTTGCTGGTGAGTGGTTGAAAAATCTTCAGTAACCGCATGCCCAGTTTTTTACTGGCCTGCCGCATTTCCATTGGCAATTTTACTGCGGTACATGCTTCATCCAGGAATATAATTTTTTGCAGATCATTATTCAAAGCATGATCATAGGCAAGCGATACAAAAGCGGCATCGGTATATTGTAAATTCCGGCTCAGCATTTCCGTGATGAATGTTTTGGCAGTTGCTTTGTCTTTCACAATATTTTGTTGTACATAAGTTTCCAATCCTGCAGAATGAGAAAAGCCGCCAATCGGTAAGGTTGGATCGGATAAGTGCAACAGGTTAAGTAATGATGTATTCATGAGGCAGGGCTTGTCAGTTTCATGATCTTTGAAAACAAGGTTGTATTGGATGCATCTCCATGCGGTGATACAGTTGTTTTTAATGGCTGTAACAATTTTCTTTTTTCTTCTTTTATAACATAACCCTGTGCAGATAACAAACGAAGCAATGGCAAGTCTGTTGGGATCAGCAAGGCTTCTTCTTCATAAAACAATGGTAAATGCTTGTTGCCGATCTCATAACATACCGATGCCATTTCAAACATATTTTTTGGATGTACCACAATACAATCGCAAGGCAGAATGGATACTGCGATTATAGTACAGTCATCTGCAAATAAAACATCCCCTTCCGTCAGCTCAGGGTTTTCATTTAAAAACTTAAATGAAATCTCTTTTCCTGATTGAGTTTTTTTTCTCAATACCCTTTTTCTAGCTTCATGCCATTCTATCGGTAGCCAATCAATCGTTTTACCGTTTGTATCAACATTAGAAAGGGTCCCTATTTTACTTTGTATCAGCATATATTTTTATTTCACACAAAGAGAGCAACGAATACAATGCACACAAGGTTGTAGCCTTCGCATCCTTTGTTTCGTTGTGTGAAACTTCTTAAAATAAAAAATACCGTTGCGCCAAAGGCAATACCTTCATGGGTTCACAGGTGATATGTTCACCATCTACTTTCACTTCATAATTCTCCGGGTTCACATCAATTTTCGGTGTGGCATCATTGTGTATCAAATCTTTTTTACCTATGTTCCGGCAATTCTTTACAGGCAATACTATTTTTTGTAAACCATACCGCTGTACAATTTTTTCTTTAATGAAATACCCGAAACAAATGTGATGCAGGTATTGTGCAGTGCTTTACCTGCTGCGCCAAACATGTGGCGGTAAATGACAGGTTGCGGTGTAGGAATGGAAGCATTGGGGTCTCCCATCCTTGCAGCGATGATCATTCCGCCTTTTATGATCATCTCCGGCTTGGCACCAAACATCGCCGGCTTCCATAAAACAATGTCTGCAAATTTGCCTGGTTCAATAGAGCCTACATATTCGCTGATGCCATGTGTGATGGCAGGGTTAATGCTGTATTTGCTTACATATCGCTGTACACGGAAATTGTCATTCCCACTGCCTTCATCTTCAGGCAAAGCTCCCCTCTGCACTTTCATTTTATGTGCTGTTTGCCAGGTACGGGTAATCACTTCTGCAACCCGGCCCATTGCCTGGCTGTCGCTGCTCATCATGCTGAATACACCCATATCATGCAGGATATCCTCTGCTGCAATTGTTTCAGGGCGGATACGGCTGTCTGCAAATGCTACATCTTCTGCAACAGATTTATCCAGGTGATGGCAAACCATCAGCATGTCCAGGTGTTCATCAATCGTATTGACGGTATAAGGCCTTGTTGGGTTGGTAGAAGATGGTAATACATTTGGATACATCGCAGCCTTTATGATATCAGGCGCATGCCCACCGCCGGCGCCTTCTGTATGAAAAGTATGTATCACACGCCCGTTGATGGCGGCAATCGTATCTTCTAAAAATCCACCTTCATTCAGTGTGTCGGTATGTATTGCCACCTGCACATCTAACTTATCTGCAATTTGCAATGCCGCATCGATCACTGCGGTGGAGCTTCCCCAGTCTTCATGAATCTTTAATCCCAACGCACCTGCTTCCACCTGTTCTTCCAGCGGTGCCAATGATGCACAGTTGCCTTTGCCAAAAAAGCCAAGGTTCATCGGATAAGCTTCTGCGGCCTCCAGCATTTTTTGAATGTTCCAGGCACCGGGTGTTACGGTGGTGGCGTTGGTGCCGTCAGCAGGGCCGGTACCGCCTCCGATCATGGTGGTGATACCACTGAATAACGCATGGTCAATTTGCTGCGGGCAAATAAAATGAATGTGCGTATCGATACCACCTGCTGTGGCGATCAAACCGGCACCGCCATGCACTTCGGTGCTGGCACCAATCACCATATTGGGAGACACGCCATCCATGGTGTCAGGATTGCCGGCCTTGCCGATTGCAACGATCTTTCCGTCTTTAATCCCGATGTCTGCTTTTACAATGCCCCAGTGATCAATGATCATCACACTGGTAATCACAAAATCCAGCACCCCTTCTTTTCGGGTAGCCGTAGCTGATTGTGCCATACCATCCCGGATGGTTTTGCCACCTCCGAATTTGGCTTCATCTCCATACACTGTATAATCCCTTTCAATCTCGATGAACAATTCGGTATCACCCAGCCTTACTTTATCGCCGGTGGTGGGCCCGTACATATTGGCGTATTTTGCTCTCCTGATATATGCACTCATGCATTGCTGTTTTTAAAATGATTCAGATAAGCTTTGATAGTAGCTTTTGATTTATTTTTGGCTGACTTTATCTTTCCGTTAGTAAGGTTATTAAAACCGGATATTTTTTTCTTTCCTCCAAACTCCACCAGGGTTACTTCGGTTTCTTCGCCAGGTTCAAAACGCACTGCAGTGCCAGCTGCAATATTCAGCCGCATACCAAATGCTTTGCCCCTGTCGAAACTCATTTGTTTGTTGATTTCAAAAAAATGAAAATGAGAACCAATCTGCACGGGGCGGTCGCCGGTATTGACCACCGTTAGCATGGCAGTTTTTCTTCCTTCATTTATTTCAATATCATCTTTGGCTAAAATGTATTCTCCGGGAATCATGGTTATTGTTTTGAATGTTAGATGTTGAATGTTGAATTGAAATCATTTGAAATTGATCATTCAACAGGGAAAGAAAATTTGCTGATCGTTAGGATTTACCGGTATTTTTTCCTTTACCCCGTTTGGCCAATGGCCTTATCGGGTCATGAACGGTTACCAGTTTGGTGCCATCGGGAAAAGTTGCTTCAATTTGTACTTCGTGGATCATTTCGGCAATGCCTTCCATTACATCCTCTTTTGTTAAGATAGTGGTGCCGTATTGCATTAATGCTGCAACTGTTTTGCCATCCCGGGCAGCTTCCTGCAGTCGGCTGCTGATCAATGCGATAGATTCAGGATAATTTAATTTAAGGCCCCTGGCCTTGCGCTTTTCTGCCAATTCCCCTGCTAAAAAAAGCAGTAATTTTTCTGTTTCACGTGGTGAAAGGTGCATGTATTACTTCGTTTAATAGTTGATGTGCTGGCAGGCAACCGAAGTAAGTTAAGAACAGCCGTTAAGGTAAGAAAAATATCGGCGGCCGGCACAATAAAATTTTTAACCGGGCCACTGCAATAAAGAGGCTATTTATTCGCTAATAGATTATATCCGGCAGCTAAGGCTGCTCATAGAAAAACCAAATTATTCATGTATTCACTGATCCGCCTGCCCTTTGCAGCAGTCACATTAATGGCATTGTCTTTTTTTGCACCAGCCAGTGTAAGTGAAAGCAATCCTGCTACTGCGGTTTCGGTAATAACTTCCGGTAATACAAATAAGAACCGCTCTGCAGAAATTACTGAAAAATATTCGCTTTGGCAATTGCAAACAGAAGGCATTTCTATTGACCTATTTTCTTATGCAATGAAAGGATATAACTATTTGAACGAACATCGCCGCCTTAATAATCCCGGAATCATCACAATCATTGACTTCAGCAAACCCTCTGATGAAAAACGGTTGTATATATTAGATGTATTTACGGGCAAGTTACTTTTTAAAACACTGGTAGCGCATGGCCGAAATTCAGGCAAAGAGCTGGCCAAATCATTTTCCAATGCAGCATCTTCTTTTTCAAGCAGCCTTGGATTTTATGTTACTTCGGATACTTACAACGGCAAACATGGTTATTCATTGAGATTGAATGGTTGCGAAAAAGGATTTAATGACAATGCGTACAAAAGAGCGGTCGTGGTTCATGGTGCAGATTATGTAAGTGAATCATTCATTCAGCAAAATGGTTTTCTTGGCAGGAGCCATGGTTGCCCCGCAATTCCGTCAGCACTTAGTCAAAAGATAATAGATGTAATAAAAGATGGCAGCTGCCTCTTCATTTACTCCCCTGTGAAAACATACTTAATCCAATCGGCACTGTTAAAAAGTTGATTGTAAATTCTAATTGTTAGGCACGACAGAAGAAGAAGGAACCCCGTTTCCCGATAGCTATCGGCACGGGGTTTTTTCGTGCCTGCCACCAGGGTCAGTACCGTAGGTCATACTGGGTGTTACAGGTAGATGGCAGCTGCTACCAGCTGGCATGCAATGCCCATTAATAAACCTGCATAAATGTCTTTGGGTTGGTGATCGCTAACGATCATACGGCTGGTACAAACCAAACCCGTAATTAAAAAAGCAACGGAAAGGGGCACTGTCATCAGCATGCTGTTTTGCATCATAATGACAACGAACAGGCCAATCATACCGCCCACCCCAATGGCATGCATACTGATCTTAAAATAAATGTTGGCCATTAATGCTGCAGAAGAAGAAATAAATACAGCAAAAGTAAAAGAGGTTAATATGGAAGGGATTTCATGCTGGTTCCTGAATACCAGGTAAGCCCAGAAAAAAAAGATGCCACTGGCGATGTATGGAATAATCCTGTCTTTTTGTGTTTTGAGCAAAATCGAATCAATAAAGCCAAGGCCCTTTAACAACAGTACGGTAACAAGCGGAAAGAAAACCATATTTAAACCTATTCTTGCCAGCAGGAAATTTTTTTGCCCAGGCCCAAAGCCAACAAAATAGCTGGGATGTATGTAAGCTAAAAAATAAGTGACATAAATGGGAATGAACAGTGGATGAAAAATATAAGAGATTAAATGAGCGAAAAACCTGATGACGGCAGGTTGCTTGTACCCGGAAATGAGTTCGTTAATATTTTCTGTTGATAATTCGCCATGCGCCATGCGCCAAAATTATAACTCTTTTCTCAGTCTTGCTACAGGGATAAACAATTGTTCCCTGTATTTGGCTACGGTTCTCCTGGCAATATTGTACCCTTTTTCCTGCAGCAGTTCAGTCAGCCTTTCATCGCTTAACGGGCTCTTTTTATCTTCTGCGTCTATAAGATCGTTGAGTATCTTTTTCACCTCTCTTGTACTTACCTCTTCGCCACTGTCAGTCTGCAAACTTTCGCTAAAGAAGAATTTGAGACGGTATGTACCAAATTCAGTTTGTACAAACTTACTGTTGGCAACACGGCTTACAGTACTGATATCCAGGTTGGTCATTTCAGCAATGTCCTTTAAAATCATTGGCCGCATTTCGGTATCATCGCCAGTAAGGAAAAAATCATATTGGTAATTCATGATGGCATCCATGGTGCTGAGCAGGGTGTGCTGACGCTGTTTGATGGCATCAATGAACCATTTGGCAGAATCTATCTTTTGTTTGATAAAAAGCACCGCTTCTTTCTGGCGTTTGTCTTTTTTTACTTCCCCTGTCATAGTCCTTCAGCATCTCCCGGTAACCTTCGCTGATGCGGAGGTCCGGAGCATTGCGGCTGTTGAGGGTAAGCTCTAATTTGCCAGCATTATTCAGGATAAAAAAGTCTGGAATTACATAACCTTCCCCAGCGTTGCTGTCACCAACATTACCGCCTGGTTTGGGGTTGAGTTTAATGATCTGGTTAATAATGCCTCTTAGCTGATCATCAGTAATATTCAACCCACGCTGTATTTTTTCGTAATGTTTTTTTGTAAACTCATCAAAATACTTTTCCAGTACTTTAATAGCCATCTCAACGTGATCACCTTCTTCCACTTTCCTTTCTAATTGCAACAAAAGGCATTCCTGCAGGTTCCTGGCGCAAACACCAGGAGGATCAAAGCGCTGAATCTGCAGCACTAATTTTTCTATCTCTTCTTCGGTAGTTTGAATATTCTGGCGGAAAGCCAGGTCGTCTACAATGGCGCTGATCTCCCTGCGGAGATAACCGTCATCGTCTAGGTTGCCAATGATTTGCTCTGCTACTTTCAACTGGTGATCGCTCAGGTTCAATTGACCCAGCTGCTCCAGCATCAGTTCATTAAAACCTGTTTCTACTTTATGGGGAATGGTTTTGTCTTCATCCGGGTCAGGATAATTATCATCCTTCATTTTGTAATCGGCAATATCATCGTCACCATCCTGCACATACTCACTAATGTCGATATTGTCGTATTCATCCACACCACCATCGAGGTCACTCTCCTCATCTTTTCCATCTTCAACCTCGGCTGTATTATCATTTTCAAACTCCTCCTGTTCTTCTTCATCCCCGGTTTCCAGTGCCGGATTGTCTTCCAGTTCTTCTTTGATGCGTTCTTCCAGCAGGGCAGTAGGCACCTGCAGCAACTTCATCAGTTGTATTTGCTGTGGTGATAATTTCTGTAACTGCTTCTGGTATAATCCCTGGCTTAAACTCATATTATTTATTACCAGCCTGCTGCCGGTACTTAATCTTATTAGGTATTTATTTTTTTCTAAAGTCTAACTCGGCTGTTGGTTTGCTATTAAACAAAACACTTCGAAACCTGTTTTTTATAACGAATAAAGCAAACCCTATAGTCTGTAACGGCGTAAATTTACATACAAACACACTTGAATTGTGAATAAAAAACTTAAAATTTTATTTTTTTGCATGATTTTTGTGAGCAGCGATGCCTTTGCTCAAATGAAGCCCACTTGTAAAAGCAATTTGCTGTTGACTTTACAGCAAAAAAATCTTGCCTGGCAGCCTTCGTATTTTGTAAGAATGGCAACTGTTACCGTTTCGGCCAAACCAATTTTAGCTCCCAACTTTTATACAACGCAGCTTGGTTTTTTTTGTAAACAGGAAATAAAAATGGATAAGGTTACAAGGATTTCCATCCGGTTCAGGCTGGGCAGCGTAGAGCAATGTGATTGGCTGGAGGGGAAAACAAGATAAGCGGAATTATTGGTCTATTTCATCTCGGGTATATCCGCCTTTTCCTTAAAATAATTCAACTTTAAGCTATCGCTCCATCCATTGGGGTTCTTTTCAAAAATTTTGCTGCTGTAAAATACCATACCCTTAATATTGGGGGTATTTCTCAGGGCTTCAATTTGACGGGGCAATTGCCTTTTATCATGCCATGCGGCATTGCTGTTGGCTTTGTAAATGCCCAGGCCTATATAGCATTGCCTGCCGTAAGTGTGTTTGCTCCACCAGTTCAGCAATACTTCGTAAGGTGCCCTGCCGTGGCCAATTTCCCAGTACAGTTGCGGCGCTACATAATCGATCCATCCATTCTTCAACCACAATAAAATGTCAGCATACAAATGATCATAGTTGGATAAGGAACCATTTGTTTTGCTGCCATTCAAGGGGTCCTTATCTGCATTGCGCCATACACCAAAGGGGCTGATACCAAACTGGCATTTACTGTTTGCAGCTTTAATGGTAGTATGCAACATAGCAATAATTGAATCTGTGTTACTGCGCCGCCAGCCATCCCTGGTCATTCCTTCTCCATACAAACTATACGTATTGTCATCTGGAAACTTTTTTCCTTCCAGCGGATACGGATAAAAATAGTCATCAAAATGAATGGCATCTACATCATAACGGCTCACCACATCTTTTACCACATCCACCACATACTGCTGTGCTTCTTTATTGCCGGGGTCAAAATACCTTTTATCACCATAGGTTAAAAACCATTCCGGGTGCAGCTTAGTAATATGTGTTGCAGAAACTGCATCTTCATTTGGATAAAACTCTGCCCGGTAAGGATTCATCCAGGCATGAAATACCATATTGCGTTTATGGGTTTCTGTAATCATAAACTCCAACGGATCGTAATAGGGTGATGGTGGCTGGCCCTGTACCCCCGTAAGCCAGGCACTCCAGGGTTCGTATTGAGATGGATAAAATGCATCGGTGCAGGGACGGATTTGAACAATCATTGCATTCATGCCAATGCGATGGTGCATGTCCAGCAGTTTGATAAATTCCACTTTTTGAGAATCACTGTTGAAATTGCCTTTGGATGGCCAGTCAATATTATCAACGGTTGCTACCCATACGCCCCTAAACTCAGGCGTTACCTGTGCGGAGCCTTGCTTTGATGGCAGGAGAAATAAAATAATAAGCGGAATGCAAACAATTGCTTTCAGGCTGCGGAATATTTTCATTGAACGGTATTAATTTGACTGACGGATCTTATCCAGTAAATGATTGAATGTTTCAGCTTCTTTTTCACTGAGTGATTGTACGATTTTTTCAATGTCTGCTTCGTACAGGTCTAATTTAAGCAACAGTTTTTTGCCCTTATCTGAAATCACCACATCCACCAGTCGTTTATCCGCCTTACAGGTTGTTTTTTTTACCAGTTTTTTCAGTATCAACCTGTCAACAATGCGGCTGGTATCACTCATTTTATCCAGCATTCTTTCTCTTATCTGCAGGGTGGATAAAGGTTTATCACTGCCTCTTAAAATACGCAGGATATTGAATTGCTGCATGGTAAGGTCTTCTTTATCCAGGATTTGTTTGAGCTGCTCGGTGGTCCAGTTATAGGTATAGATCAGGTTAATGATGGCCTTTTGATATTCACTTTTGAAGCTGCGCTGGTTAATATCATTTTCAATACTCATTGGATCGGTTGATTTGCAGGTTTACCAAATTCATTGATATAGATTCTTACCAAAATTATGAAATAACTGATGAGCAACGGACCAAATATTACCCCCCAAAATCCAAATAGACCGATGCCTACAATTACGCCGAAGATTGTAATGAGCGGATGCACATCGATGAGCTTTTTGAGTATGGTGAGCCTTGCAACATAATCAACATTGGTAATCACCACTACTGAATAGATCAACAGGCCAACTGCCGGAGAGTGATTACCGCTAGCGAAAAAATATGCAGTTAATGGAACCCATATAATTGCAGTGCCCACAACTGGCAGCATGGAGCAAACGCCTGTCATAAATCCCCAGAGGCCATAGTCGGTTACACCAAAAATGGCGTAACCAATGGTTGCCACCACACCCTGGATAATGGCCAGCACCGGTATGCCGATGGCATTGGCACGGATTATATTTTTGGTTTCGTTACTGAGCAGTTCAATGTTTTCTTCTTTCAGCGGAATGGACTGCTGCAGCATTTTTTCCACCTCCCTTCCGTTCTTCAACAAAAAATACAGCAGGAAGAACATGATGGCAAAATTGCTGAGAATGCCGGCGGAGCTGTTGATGATTTTTGGAATAAAGTTACCGGCCCGGCCCTGGAAGTTTTTGATGTTCTCATCCGTCAGCAATTTGAAACCGGTTACTTCTTTTATCTTATTACCCACCAGTTTTGCTTTCATTACAATATCTATGGGGTTGCTGAGTATATTGCCTACTTTGGCTGTTACCAATTCAATAGAGAAAAAAAGCGGTATGGCGATGAGTACCATACTGGCAATAATAAACAGCAGAGCAACCAGCGTTTTGTTCCATTTTTTTTTAATGGTCAAATTAAAATAGCTGGCCCGGAATAAAATGTAAAGGGTGATGGCACCTAAAAAACCCGGCATAAAACTATAGAGCTGCTGCAATAACAGCAGGGCCAGTAAAATTACGATCAGCAGTAAAATGATTTGCCGGAGGCGGTTGTTGAATAAAGAGGACATAGATAACATTACTCAGTTTAAAAATGGCTCAATCTGACAGATAACATTGATTTTGCCGGCATGAAGAAAAGAAATTTTTATGTAACCGGAATAAAGGAATAAAAACTGCAACCTGTTTTGGAGTATTTACTTTCCAATTTATTATTCACTCCACACACTTACCCCTTCACTGCAGTTGGCACAAATATCAATATTCTTGCGGCTCTTCATCAGCTCATTGCGGAATTGTCTGTAATTCTCGTTGTGCCATATTTCCTTAAAGCCCTGATTTTTTAAATTGCCCAGCTGGTGCATGGCATCTTTATCAAAGCAGCAGGGTACTACCAGCCCATCCCAGGTGATTACATTGGCATGCTGCATCTTCCAGCAACGGTTGGCCAGTTTATTTTTGGCAGTATAGGTGCCATCCGCTTTTTTTTTGTAGCGGCTGTATTTATCATTCTCCGGTATCAGGTTATTGGGATCGGTTTCATACTCATACACCTGTGCGGTTTTAAACCGCACTTCCTCCACACCTACTTCTTTTGCTAAATGCTTGATATCTTCTATTTGATGCTCGTTCGGTTTTACTACTAAAAACTGGAAGAAAACAAAAGGTGTTTTGCTATTTAGTTCCTTTTTCCACTTTACAATATTTCTGGCGCCTTCTATTACTTTATTAATATTGCCACCAACACGGTACTGCTGGTATACATCCTGTGTGGTACCATCAATGGAAATAATCAACCTGTCCAGTCCGCTCTCGACCGTACGCCTGGCATTTTCATCCGTTAAATAATGTGCGTTGGTACTGGTAGCGGTGTAGATTTTTTTCGCCGATGCATACTTCACCATATCTAAAAAAGCAGGATTCAGGTAAGGCTCTCCCTGGAAATAAAAGATCAGGTACAACAGTTCTTTGTGTATCTCATCAATTGTTTTGCTGAAAAAATCTTTTTCAAGCATACCCGTTGGCCGGGTAAAAGCCCTTAATCCACTTGGGCATTCAGGGCAACGCAGGTTGCAA
Organism: Chitinophagaceae bacterium; assembly: GCA_016722465.1. Classification (GTDB taxonomy): domain Bacteria; phylum Bacteroidota; class Bacteroidia; order Chitinophagales; family Chitinophagaceae; genus Ferruginibacter. The sequence goes on from JADKJC010000001.1 coordinate 1,727,037, forward strand.
CTGGTTGTAGGTTCAAAAGAAATAGAAACAGGATAGCCCCATTGCACCGGCCTGTTCAGCAGCCGGCTGGCATAAAAACTACTCAGCACTTTTACACCGTTCCATACACGGGTGGGGGTAAGTTTGCTCAGCAGGTTCACACTATCATTCCAGTTTATTTGAGGCATAGGGCAAAGTTAAGTGGATGGTTAGTACTTATAGATAACAACGCCGGTAATATCTTTTAATGGAATAAAACCGGTATATCTTGAATCCAGTGCATTGTGCCGGTTATCACCCATCACAAAACAATGGCTTGCCGGGATTGTCAACGGGCCAAAATTATCAACCCCCCATGTGGAGGTTTTAGCGAACCATTTAAACACTCCCGACCGGGAAGAAGTGTCATCCATAACAAAGGGTACAAGGTTTACTTTTTCCCTGTATTTATTTTTTAGTGTATTATCAAATGTCACTATCACAGAATCTCCGGTTGTGTATGATAACTGGGCTACATATTTATTGGCATATACATCTTCCCGGTCTATTTTATCAGCATCTGTATTGGCTATTTTATATTCCTGGTTCAGGTTAAGATCAATGTCAAAATTTTTATTGTTTACAAACAGCGTCCCGTTCTTCATTTGCAGTACATCACCCGGTAAGCCGCAAAGCCGGAAAAAATATTGAGAATGCTGAATTATTTCTGCTCCTGGAAAAGACATAGAGTCTGTAACCCGGCTTGAAAATACCACAAAGCTGTAATGAACCGGTTTTTTAAGATTAGAGATGATGATATGGCTTCCTGCTTTTATGGTTGGTTCGTTTGAAGGGGCTGGTATACTGAAAAACTGCCAAAAGCCCAATATCCTGCCTGCTACCAGGCCAGCCACCAGTATACTGCATACTATTGCAGCCGCTACTATTAATTTTTTTTTCATAAACAGCCCTTCTTTCTAAAACTATAAATGTACTTTACTATCGCAACAAGTGGTGGTTGTTTTTAACTTGCTGCATAAAATTTCCCTTATGAGTAAATGTATCCTGATTGCTTTTTTCTTTTTTAATTCTGCATTGGTTGCTGCACAAAATAAAGTGCTGCCGGAAGAAGCTAAACGATTTTTGATCTCCGGTTATGAAATGCTTGATTATATCACCGGTGATTTGAACGGCGATAAAAAACAGGATGCCATATTGATAATAAAAAAAATTGGAGAAGACACAACTTACGAAGAAACAAAAAGGCCGTTCATGCTATTAGCCCGGCAGGCAGATGGAAAATTGAAACAAGTGAAAAGAAATGACAATGTGATCTTGTGCAGGCACTGTGGCGGTGCGTTTGGAGATCCATATGAATATGTTGACATTACTAACAAAGGGTTTGGTATTCATTTTTATGGAGGCAGTTCCTGGAGGTGGGCCAGCACTTATTCTTTCCAATACAATGCTGCAAGGGCAAACTGGTATTTAACAAGTGAAAAACAAGTGAGCTATCACAATACCGATATGGACTTAACAATGAAGGAAGTGAACATTGATGCTGTTGAACTGGGTATAAAATCCATTGACTCTTTTAACGGAAATCCCAGGCTTACACGGTACAAATGGGAAGTGGTTGCTGCAAAAACATTCTTTTATAATAATCCTAAAACAGGGAGTAAACCACGGAAGGGTTATTTGGTAAAAGGCGATACGGTTACTTCGTACCGGGAGCTCACCCATTTTGTAGATGTGTATTTTGAAAATAACAAAGAGCAATCTTCCTCTGGCTTTGTCTTAAAAAAAAACCTTGTTAAAATCGAATAATCAAATTACTTTGATGCAGGTTTAATGCCAGCCAGCTCTTCGGAAATATTGTCTTCAAAGGTATCACAGGGCTGTTCTGCTTTTACAGGGGTAAAAATCAGGTTGTTCTTTAAAAATTTATCATAGTTGCTGTACACCACATTTAATGCAATAAAATTCATTACATAAGCCTGTGTTTCTGCAGGCAGGTATTTTTTTATGTCCCAAAAACATGGGTTCGCTGCTTTGCATTTTTCCATGGCTTTCCAAACATTGCCCACACCACAGTTATAACTTGCCACCACCAGCAACCAGTTGCCGTCGAGGTTTACCTTACGGTCTCTTAAATAACGGGCAGCAGCAATGGTTGCTTTATTAAAGTTTTTCCGGTCGTCAATTTCCTTTCCTCTGGTTTTGTGTTTGGCAATATCTTTTTTTTCTGCTGATTCTCTCTTACTTTTCTTTTTCCCTTTTTTTGCAATAATCTTTTCTTCCTTTTTTTGCTGGGGTACATATCTAAGTCCATACTCTTTCGCCACTACATCCATAAACTGCCAGTAACCCACTGCACCTGCTTTTGAAACAGCGTTGGCATTATATGCGGATTCCAGTATCATTAAAACCTTAAGCTCTTCCGGCAGGCTGTATTTCTTTAAAATACCCGCTGCTTTTGGCAACAGTTTTTTCCCCTTACTGTACATACGTACCAGGTAATCCCTTCTTCTTTCACTGAATTTGGCAACATAATCTGCAGCTTCTTCTTCATTGCCTTTTAATATTTGCGGAAACTCTACATTCGACTCTTTTATTACAACTTCCTGCGTTATTCTCTTTTCAACAGCAGCCAATAAAGCATTGCCGGTGGTATCATGATTCTTAAACGAGTATTGGGAAAAGACAGGTAGTGTACTGGATAAACCCAAGCACAGTATAAAACAAAAAAGCCTGGGGAGGCGAAACCGGATTTCTTTCGTCATGCTCATGATACTGGATTTTTTCCTTAGGGATGCGAAACTAACGCATGAAACCCGGAAATATTGCCTGAATCCTGTCAGTTTCCCGGATAAACAGTTAATGTTATTTAAAAATTAACGTGTTGTGCTATTGAAAGTTATTATCAAATCTCTGTTTGCGTTTGTGTAGTTCATGTTTTTTAATCACAAAGGCCCGAAGTTGCTAAGAGACACAAAGAATAGCCCAACAATTTGACAAATCAATAGCGCAACACCTTAAAAATTACCAATGGCCAGAAATTTATGGCACTTTAAAACAGTTTGCAGATTTTTACAGCTTTTTAAACAGGATGGCAAAGAAGAAACCTAAGGTCGCAGCAAAACTGGTATTGTTTATAGTGTTGATGCTGACGCTTACAGCAGGCGTTTTCTATTATGTAGGCAAACCTAAATTTGTGCATTACAACGATTTTGGCATTGATATTCCGGTAAACTACAGCATTCATGGTATTGATGTAAGTCGCTACCAGAGCAGTATCAATTGGGAAGATGTAAGGACAATGCAGATAGAAAATATCAGTATTGGCTTTTGCTTTATAAAGGCTACAGAAGGCAGTGATGATGTGGATGGAAGATTTAAAAGAAACTGGCGATCAGCCAAAGAAGCAGGTATTATAAGGGGGGCGTATCATTTTTTTAATCCATACCGGGGAGGTAAGGCGCAGGCGCAAAATTTCATCAGTGAAGTTAAGCTGCAGGCTGGTGATATGCCCCCTGTACTGGATGTGGAGCAGGCAGGCATTCTAAGTAAGGAACTTCTGCAGCAAAGAGTAGGTGAATGGTTAACACTTGTGGAGCAGAAGTATAAGGTTAAGCCGATCATTTATGCCGGAGCCGATTTTTATGCCAAATACCTGGCCGGTAAATTTGATGATTACCCATTGTGGGTGGCGCATTACCTGGCAAGGAACAAGCCAAGGGTAAAACGCAACTGGATATTTTGGCAGCACAACGAAGCAGGCCATGTAAATGGCATTAATGCTTATGTTGATTTTAATGTGTTTAATGGCGACAGTGCAGATTTTCAGCAGCTATTGGTCAAATAGCTACACAATTCTTTTATTTATAAACTAATAACCGAACTTTAATACTCAATTATAATCATGGAACCTGATGTCAGAGCATTTTTAGTATTGGTGATGCAGTCGGTTTCTATCGTACTGCTGTGGATGCTGGTGCATATGACCATTGGTATTTATTTTGACCTTGCTTTTTTTGAAGGCCATATTTCCACCTGGAACATCCTGTATTATCTTTTTCTGCTGGGTACCTTTTTGGGGCTCATCACTTACCTGCGGAAAAAATGGAGAGGTTTTAAAGAAATCGGGGAAGAATGAGTTTTGTAAATTGTCAACAGGCAATAACAATAAACAACCGGCAATAAGGGTTGCCTTTTTTAAATTCGAGTAATTCACCCGATTCGTGTAATTAAAGAAATTAACTGCTGTGATCCTTTACAATTACCCACTGGCCTTTTATCTTTCTCATCAGTAAAGTAAAAGCACCATCAAGGTTGCCGATAGTTCTTGTTAAATGCCAGTTTCCCACCACGAAAAAATAATTTACCGACAGCCTTTTTATTTCGATGTAATCAAAATGCAGTTTGCCCATGGCGGCGGTATCAGGATAACCCTTTTTATAATTGTCCAGTGTTTGCTGCCAGCCATACGTGATGCCTCTTTTTCCAATGAACATCAGTGAATCGCTCTTCCAGTAGCCCTCCATAAAGCCAATGATATCGCCCCGGTTCCAGGCCTCATCCTGTGTGTTAAGCAGTTTGCGGATGGCGGTTTCGTCTTTTGATTGAGCAAGGCTTAAAACGGATAATAGAAAAATAAACGCTAAAAAAATGGAGGCTATTTTCATCACGAATGAATTTTGTAAGAACAAGATAGTAAAATCCTGTTCCCCTATCTCTTCGAAAAAGATAATTCCTTAATGCTTATGATGTGCCGAACTGCATTTGCTTTTATGGCAAAGCCGGTAGTTGTAATAATGAGCGCAGATGATAAGGGTAACGGCAGGTACCAAAAACCAGAACTCTACCTGGTGGTAGAACTGCTTTAATATCAGCAATACAAACCCTGCAGAAAAAATAAATACGGGTAATAAAGAACGGTGGTGTTTGATATAGCCATGAAAAAGGGAATAACTGCCCACGGAAAATGCCAGGGCGATCATGCCCCACTCAAATGCCAGGTTATGGATAATATTGATGCCAAAGAGCGGCAGGCTGGTCATTAGCAAGGGCAGCAATGCACAGTGTATAGCACAGGCTACAGATGTGGCGATACCGATTATGTCCCAGTTAAACTTTGCTTCCATTGCGAACTGCAAATATAGTATTTTTGCAATAGTGTTGCAAGTTTAAAATAAATGATTTTATTTAACGGGATAAAATTGCAGGCATATTTGCCTGTAGATTTGCAAAAAATTTGTGTGATGAAGAATAAATGGATATTGTATCTCGGCTTTTTTGTAGTGTTGTTTGCAGCCTATTTTGTGTTTGTTTTTTCCCAAACGGATATATCACAATCCACCCTTCCGGTGATCAATAATAATGTGCAGTCATTTTCTTTTACTGATCAGAACGGCAAAACGATTAATGAAAAATCGGTGGAAAACAAAGTGTATGTGGCAGAATATTTCTTTACCACCTGCAAGGGCATTTGCCCAAAAATGAATACCAATATGCGTAGGGTGTATGATGCATTTAAGAATGATAAAGACTTTATGATCCTCTCTCATACCTGTATGCCGGAAACAGATTCGGTACCGCTGCTAAAAGACTATGAAAGAAAAATGCTGACTGGTGCTTTAAAGAAAAATACTGATGGATCTTATAAACTTGAAATTGACAGTTCACACACAACTCAATTGCCAATCAATAATAATTGGTATTTTGTTACAGGAGATAAAGCACAGTTGTATGGAATGGCAAGGCACAGTTATATCATTGATAATAACAAGACCGATACACTTACTAAAATGAGTGACCAGTTCATACATACACAACTGTTTGCCCTGGTGGATAAGCAAACAAGGGTAAGGGGGATTTATGACGGGTTGAAAGAGGAAGAAGTACAGAACTTGCTGAGGGATATTAAAGGCTTGTTGAAAGAAAAGGTACAAACCAGGAGTATGAAAGCCTTGTAATTGTAAGATTGCTCATTGCTAAATTAATTGATAATGGTACTGGATATTTTAAAGAAAAACCAGCTCAGCGTAACTGAGGGAAGAAAAAAAATACTGGAACTGTTCCTGCACAACGAAGGTGCGCTGGCCCATGCCGATATTGAAAAAAAAACCGGCGAAATGTTTGACAGGGTAACGGTGTACCGTACGCTGAACACCTTTGTTGAAAAAGGAATCATTCATTTAATACCTACTACGGATAATTCCATATTATACGCACTCTGTAAAGACAATTGCGAAGCAGGCCATCATCATGATAACCATGTGCATTTCATCTGTGATGTGTGCAATAAAACAACCTGCTTAGACGAAGTGACCGTGCCGGAAGTAAAACTTCCTATAGGCTTTACCCCTAATCATGCAGAGATGGTGGTAACAGGTGTTTGTGATGATTGTAAATAATTAATGCAGCTTATCCAGCTCCACTTTTACAAAATCCATCAACTCTTTTATTGTTGCCGGGGAAAAATCAAATGTTAACCCGGCAGTTTCGTACAGTTTTGGTAATGTAGCAGTGCCACCCAGCGCCAGTGCATTGCAATAATTATCCAGCGCTATTTCGGGGTTTTGTTTGAACTGCATCCACATGCCAATGGCACCTAATTGTGCAATGCCATATTCGATATAATAGAATGGTACTTCAAATAAATGCAACTGGCGAAGCCATGCATGGCTGCGGTAATTTTCCAGGCCGCTGTAATCCACCACGCCGTCACTAAACTCATTTAAGACTTCCATCCACTTTGCAGTGCGCTGTTCGTTGGTATGGCCGGCATTATCATATATCCAGTGCTGGAATTTATCAATGATGGCGATCCATGGAAATAATGTGATCACTCTTTCCAGTTGGTGTTCTTTCGCCCTTGTTAATTCTGCAGCATCGCTAAAAAAAACATCCCAGTGTTCCATGCTTAATAATTCCATGGCCATGCTCGCTACTTCGGCAATTTCCATTGGGTATTCTTTAAAGCCGGTCAACGGTAGTGGATGTGCCAAAAAAGAATGAATGGCATGGCCGCCTTCATGTACCATTACCGTTACATCATGCATTTGCCCTGCTGCATTCATGAAAATAAAAGGAGCGCCACTTTCTGCCAGCGGACAGTTATAACCACCAGGAGCCTTGCCCTTGCGGCTTTCCAGGTCCAGGTGTTTTATTTCATTCATCTTCTTTAAGCAATCGCCAAAGAACGGGCGAAGCTTGGTAAAACATTCGATCGTTTTTTCCACCAGCTCATTTCCTGTATTGAATGGCTGCAATGGTTTTACGCCTTCCTGTTCTGCATCTATATCCCATGGCCTCAGTTCATCCAGCCCCAGTTTTTCTTTTTTCTTTTGATAGATGATCTTCACCAATGGCACTACATGCTGCTTAACTGCTTCATGAAAAGCATAGCAGTCCTGTTTGCCATAATCAAAACGGCCCAGTTCTTTAAAACGGTAATCGGTATAATTGCTGTAGCCAGCATTGGCTGCTACCTCATTGCGTTTTGCCATCAGCTGGTTGAACAGGTCGTTCAGTGCATCCTTGTCCTGCAACCTTCTTTCCTGTATTTTGCGGTAAGCTTCTTCTCTTAAATTCCTGTCGGGGTTTTCAAGGATTTTGGCAGCCTGCTGCAGCGTGTATTCGTTGCCGTTGATGGTAACCGTCATTCGGCCATTGATCACGCCAAACTGCTGCTGCATTACAGACAGTTCTGCCTGCAGCGGAATATTTTCTTCCCTGAAAAGATCAATGTTTTTTTTGATACTGCGGAGATAAGTGAAATATTGCTGCTGGTCCAGCCCGTTTACCAACGGGTGATTGACCAGTTTTTTATTCAGCGCATCAGCATAAGGCTGAATGTGCGGTTGTATCTCTGTACAGAAAAAATTAAACGCTTCTTCCAGCGATTTGTCGGTGGTATCGCAGGTCATTTTTATCTGGCGCCAGCAGGCATCTTCGCTTACCACGGCTTCCAGTTCGCTTAACTGCAGCAGCCATTGTTCCAACTCCTCTTTGGTATTGATTTCCTTTTCCAGTAATATTTTGAAAAAAGGCTCAATGCTTTGCCAGTCGGTCAATGCAAAACCGGCAGGAATGAAATGGCGTGGTAATTTTTGGATGTTTGCGGTGTACATAGTCGCCCTAAATCCCTAAAGGGACTTTTAGATGATAAAAATGTAATGCTCTTTATATTTATTTAAGAGCATTGCTTTTTTGAATTCCTGAAGCTCAGCGCTGAAGTATTTTATGCCATCTTCCTTGGAGAATTGATTTTCTTTGGCGGAGCAGACCTTGTTGTTACTTGTTTGGTTTCTGTTACTTTTGTTTTAGGAGCAGTTGTTGTTTCAGCAGGAGCAGCACCTTCTCCTTCTGCATGTTCAGATAATTTTATCTCTACAGCATTGGCACTTAACTGAGCAAACCATTTTACCATTTTCTTCATATCACTGCCATACACCCTTTCAAAATCCATGCTGGGGTATACTTTCTGGAAATAGGCTTTTACTGCTTTTGCATCGCCTGCATCCGGCAGTTTTTCGCTGCTTTCTTTCATGGCAGTAAACACTGTTACCAGGTTTACATTGTCGGCGGTAGTATATACTTCCACGCTTTCAATATGAGAAAAACTATGCTGACGGCTGCTTACAAATTTGGTGCTTTTATCTTCCAGCGAACGCACAATGCCACCATCTGCCTTAGAAGCCACTAACTCAAACAATCCGCTTAACCCTGTAATTGAAACCAGTTTATTATATTCCATATACTTTTTTTAGTGTTGCAAGATAAATGGAATTATGTAAATGCGGTGCTGCGAAATTATAGTTTGGTAGTTGCTGGATGTTAAAATTGAATACAAGTTGGGGAGATAAAGTAATGCCGGAGAGTAGAAACCTGTACCGGCCTGCATCCCGGCTGAATTATTTTAAACAATGACCTGCTTTATTGAAGCCACACTTCCTGCTCTGTCATCAGTTTCCGCAGGTTATCGAGCCCTGTTTTCATGGTATCGAGGGCTGTGGTCACACTGCATTTCATCCGGGTAGCAATATCTCTTAAACTAAGGCCGGCATAATGGTTCAGTACCAGCACTTCCCTTTGCCCTTCCGGGAGCATATTGATCATGTTCCTTATTTTGGCGTGACTTTCATAATACATTACATCTGGCGCAGGTTGTGATGCCGCAATATCGTTACTGCCTGCCGTGCTGCTGGTATTGGCATCAATCACCGTTGCCAGATTTGTTTTGCGGTTGTATTCCATGCAAAGCTGTTGTGCAATTTGAATGGCCCACTGTAAAAAATTGCCATCCTCGGCATTTTTGCCTGCCATCAGGTTGTTGATAATAGAGATAAATGCTTTCCGGAAAATTTCTTCCGCAGCATATTTATCCTGTACCATCACATAAATGGAATTGTAAATTCTGTCTTTGTAAAGATCAGTAAGCGTAGCAAGTGCTGTTGGGTTGCTGTTGAGGTAAAACTGGATCAGTTTTTCATCGGGCATTTCTGCGTGGTGTTTCATAAGGTTTCGTTTTTTGGTAACTGGATTTGGATGCGTTAACAGGATAAAGATTTGTATAAAAAACGGCGCAGTTTATAGGTGTCCGGATGATTCGCTTGTAGTGCTAATTCTACAATTCAAATGCAGTACCCGTAATGCTTTGAGGAGAAGCAGGATAGATATGTTTACAAAAGAAATATAGGTTGCACACAATAAAAAACTTTTATAGTTCTGGTATTGTTCTTATTTCAAACCTGTTGGTTCATAACCTGAAAGGATCGGATCAAAAGCGCTGGCAGCTTTTTGACCAATTTTATAGTGTTGCATTGCAGGATAACGCAATATTTTATTAAGCAGTCATGCAAATACCTCAATATTATCCTGTACTTCCATCACAGGGAACATAGTGTCGGCATTTGATGTTTCTTGTGATGGAACATGCAATTACGGGGTGCAAGCAAGGCAGCTGTATTCTAAAAAAACCAGTTGAGAATAAGCTTCCACGCAACTAAGCTGTTACGGTCCCGTTAATGTAATGGTGAATCCGGGATCAATGATAAGAGTCGCTCCCTGACTAACTTTGATGCTCCTGCAGGTAATATTTGAGTTCACGATTACCGTTCCTGTTTTGATAAATACATCTGTATGAATGCCGGGAACTGTACCACAAGTCCAATTGGCCGGGGTTTCCCAGCTATTACTTACGTCCCCTTTCCAGTAGTTGGCAAATTGTATGTTGTATAAAAAGCCGCTTTGTCCATCTACAAGGCAACGGTATTGATAGCCATACAACGAATCGGGAATACTGTAAAAATATAATTGATTGGGTGAGGGGTTTAGGTAGAGCGAACCCGAAACATCAACAAAGCCACTCCCACGATTTACCTGCCAACGGTAGTTGGTTCCTGCAGGTTGGTGTATAACGTATGGTTTTGAAAGCCGGGGCAACCGCCAAAAAATTCATAAATACGATTTCGCAAAACTGATACCGTGTTGGTATTAAAATTAGATACAACAATATCAGGCTTGCCATCACCATCAAAATCACAGGTTCCAATCCCAAATGAATTACCTGGTACCGGAAACTCAACAGCCGAATCCAATATGATTGGATATTGGGGAGGTGTTCCATATGCACCAATATTTTCTAAAACAGATACTTTACCTTCTTTGTTTGCAACAATCACATCTCTTATACCCTTGCAGTCAAGATCAGTAATTGCTAAGCGGTTTGCATTGTTTGAATAGGCTGATGCTACTGCATTACCCCACTGGTGGTTTTCAAATCCTCCAATTCCATAAATATTTTTATTACCTGGATACCTGTTTGCTATTATCAGATCCGGATAGTCAGCATTATTGATATCCTCCATCATTACAATCGACTTTGAAGGAATATTACTGTTTGGAGCCGAATAACCGTCGAATAGTAAGGAAGAAGCAGTACTGTTGTTATAAAAAACATTCCATTCCTCATCCACCAGGAGAATATCAGGTTTGTAGTTGTAATCTGCATCGGAAATAGTTAAACCATGCGGATTTATTCTTGTGTTGAAATCTGTTTTTGCTGCAAACGAAATGCTGCCCAGCCCTGTATTTTTAAAAATTGAAAATGTATTAGAGAAAAAATTCGCTACTGCAATATCAGTTTTGCCATCGCCGTCAAAGTCAGCTAATCCAAGGCTTTCGGGTCCGAGGCCGGTAGCAAGGTCAATTTTAGGAGCAAATGAAATATTCCCCGGGCTGCTGAGGTTCCTGAATATCGAAATGGTATTGGAGGCATAATTGGCCACAGCAATGTCTAATTTTCCATCGCCATCAAAGTCACCGGCTGTTATTTCTTTTGGTGCAGTACCGGCAACAAAATCAATTTTATTACCAAAACTAATAGTATCTCTTTTACCTGTATTCCTCAAAATTGAAATCGTATTACCCGTACCGGTAGTCCCATAATTAGCTACCGCAATATCGGCCCTGCCGTCGCCGTCAAAATCGCCTGTGGCAAGCCCGCCTGGCCCATCCCCGGTACTCAATGATAATTGGTTTGCAAAAGACATTTCGTTTATTACGGAAATGTTTACAGGGAAATTAATAACAAAACGAAAGCCGTAACCGGTAAGGTTGCCTGATGTAACCGTTACAGGTTTACTGTTACTGGCACCGGGCGGAATGATTACTGTTAATGAAGTTTCAGTAGCTGCAATCACAGTAGCCTTTACTTCACCGAGATAAACTGTATTGTTTGATGGAATGCTGCTGAAGTTACTGCCGCTTAATGTAACAACTGACCCAGGAATACCCATATTTGACCAGGTGCCAACAACCGGAGGGCCTGTCATGTAAGTGAATCCGGCAAGACTTGCGGTTCCCTCAGGCGTAGACACTGTTACCTTTCCACTTGCACTTGTATTCAACACTGCCGTAATGGTGCTATCGTTTAACACTATAAATGAACTGGCAGCCACTGCGCCGATATTAACCGCATTAGCACCAGTGAATTTATGTCCCCTTATTGTAATGGTGGTACCGGCAACAGCGCCGGCTGGAGAGAATGAATTGATAACAGGCAACAGGCTGTTAAAAACAAAGCCGGGCAAACTGGCTGTACCATAGCTGGTGGTTACAGAGCAATTTCCACTTGCACCTGAACCTACAATTGCGGTTATAGACTGTGAACTATCCACAACAAAAGAAGCGGCGTTGATATTACCGAACCTGACTGCAGTGGCCCCTGTAAAGTTTTTACCATAAATGGTAACTGTTGTTCCCTGGTTAGCATGGAGAGGAGTGATTGAATCAATTAAAGGGTCTGCAAAAACAAATCCTGCCAGGCTGCCTGCTCCTGCAGCAGAAATTACACTAACATTTCCTGTTGCCCCGTTTCCAACTGTAGCAAGCAGAATAGTATCATTGAAAACAGAAAATGAAGCGGCATTAACTCCTCCAAAGGAAACACCGGTTGCCCCTGTAAAATTTTTACCTTTTATCGTTACAACAGTTCCATTGCTACCCGTAACCGGCGAAAATGAATAAATCAGTGGTTCATTAACCTTATTTCTTAAAATTGAAATATTCTTGCTAAAAGAGTTGCTGGTAAAAATTTCTGGTTTGCCGTCCATGTCAATATCGCCTGCTAATGCCATTTGTGGTGCATCGCCCGTTTTAAGGGTCACCTTGCTGCCGAATAAAATTGTTCCCGGCGAGCTTTCATTTTTCAGCAACGAAACAATGTCATCCGAGTAATTTGAAACAGCCATATCTGTTCGGCCATCCCCATCAAAATCACTCACCGTAATACCCGTGCAATAAGTGGCGGTATAGATATCAACCCTGGATGCAAATGAAATCGTGCCTGGCACACTGGTATTTCGATAGATCCCGGTAGTATTACCACCCCTGTCAGGTATTAATATATCAAATTTTCCATCGCCATCAATGTCAGCCAGTGCAGCAGCAGTCGGCTGGATGCCGACACCATTTAATTCAGTGAATCCAGTAAAACTGATGGCGCCAACCGTACTGATATTTTTTATAAAAGCCCCGCCCCAATACGATGACAGGGTAAGATCTGGCTTTCCGTCACCATCAAGATCCCCGATCAAAACATCTTCAGATGATCCGATGGCGGCATAATCAGTTCTTGCAGCAAAGGAAATGGAATCCGTTGTTGATGTATTCCTGAAAAAGGACACACCATTGCCATAAGTTATAACGATGTCTGGTTTTCCATCGCCATCAAGGTCGCCAATTGCAATACCCCTCGGGGCCGTACATGCATAGTTTACTGCATCTGTGAAAAGAATATTCCCTGTTGTGCTTTTATTTTTATACACAGAGATGCAGTTGCCTACAAATCCATTGTAACTATTTGTGACGGCGATATCTGGTTTCCCGTCTCCGTTCAAATCACCCACAGCTACTTTGTACGAATACGTCCCGGCAGCAAGATCTATTCTGTTATCTAAAATCACCTGGCCCGGGCTACTTAAATTGCGAAATACGGATACCTTGCCATAAGCCGAATTTAAAGCAGCGATAAGATCAGGTTTCCCATCACCATCAAGGTCAGATGTTGTCATTCCATATGGTGGATTTGCAGAAGCGGAAACATCAACCCTGGTATTGAAAGAGGTTGAGTCAAATGACAGGTGGTTGCCGGGAAAAGTTATAATAAATGGCTGATAAGAATATGCTGTGAGGCCATTGCTGGTCACATAAAAGGGCTGATAAGAAGCCCCGGCGGGAACTGTGACCGTTAACGCATTTGCAGTTGCATTGACAACCGGGGCTTTTACACCCCCAGGAAAACAATGTTATTTGCAGCAACCGGGTCAAAATTGGTTCCATTAATAGTAATCATAGTTCCAACCGGTCCCGAAGCAGGCGAAAACGAACTGATGCCTGGCTGTGCCCACAATGTTCCGGCAAAAAAAATAATAGTAACGAAAGTGTGTAGGATTCTCATCATGCTGTAAGGGTTATCTGTCCTGCAATATAAAAATATTCTGTGAATTGTCGCCAGCTCAAACCAGATGGAAGGGATGAGAACTTTGTTTATTTGCCCACAGCCATTTGCCCCAACTCAGGCTTTCGTAACTTCGCCATCTTCTATAAACTCAGAAGAACAACAAAAGAACATGCTCAATTATTTAGACGAACTGAACGAACCGCAGCGGGAGGCAGTGACCCATAAAGACGGACCTATCATGATCATCGCCGGTGCAGGAAGCGGCAAAACAAAAGTGCTCACTACCCGTATTGCCCACCTGATGGGTTATCACAAAGTAGATTCATTTAATATACTGGCGCTCACGTTTACCAACAAAGCCGCCAAGGAGATGAAGGAAAGGGTGGAGAAAACTTTGGGCAACAACGAAGCAAGGAATTTATACATCGGTACTTTTCACAGCGTGTTTGCAAGGATATTGAGAGGCGAAGCAAGTAAAATTGGTTATCCAAATAATTTTACTATTTATGATACTGATGATGCAAAGAGTGTTATCAAAACAGTTATCAACGAACTGGAACTGGATGATAAAATTTATAAACCCAATACAGTTTACAACCGCATATCTTCTGCAAAAAACAGTTTGGTAAGCCCGGAAGAATACAAGAACGACTGGGCATTGCAACAGGAAGATGCAAGGAGTAACCGCCCCGCTATTGGCAGGATTTATGATGCATACAATAAACGCTGTTTTAAAAACGGCGCTATGGACTTTGACGACCTGCTGTTTAAAATGTACGAACTGCTCAAAAATTTCCCGGATTCACTGAGCAAGTACCAGCGCAAGTTCAAGTATATCATGATCGATGAGTACCAGGATACCAATACGTCTCAATATGAAATTATAAAGTTGCTGGGTGCCATGCATGAAAACATTTGTGTGGTGGGTGATGATGCACAGAGTATCTACAGTTTCCGTGGTGCTACCATTGAAAACATTCTGCAGTTTGAAAAAGATTATGATGATGTGAAAGTGGTGAAACTGGAACAGAATTACCGCAGCACCAAAACGATTTTGAATGTGGCTAATGAAGTAATTGCCCACAACAAAAACCAGTTGCCCAAAACATTGTGGACAGACAAAGGTGAAGGCGATAAAATAAAACTGGTGCGTACGGCCACCGATAATGAGGAAGGGAAATTTGTGGCCGATACCATACAGGAACAAAAGCTCCGCAATCATTTTCACAATAGCGAGTTTGCTATTTTATACCGCACCAATGCACAGAGCCGCAGCTATGAAGAAAGCCTGCGCCGCATGAATATCGCTTACCGCATCTATGGTGGTTTGTCGTTTTACCAGCGCAAGGAGATCAAAGATTACATTGCTTACTTACGTGTGGTAGTAAATCCAAATGATGAAGAAGGATTGAAACGCATTATCAATTTCCCGGTAAGAGGCATTGGTAAAACAACGCAGGATAAAGCAGTGCTTGCTGCCAATGAAAATAATATCAGTATGTGGCAGGTACTTGAAAATGCTGCTATGTTTGGTTTTAAATCCGGCACATTAGAATCTATCGGCAACTTTGTTACCATGATAAAGATGTTCCAGAGTGAATTGCAGAAAAAGAATGCATACGACCTGGCGATCATTGTTGGCAAGAGCACACAGATTGTAAAAGAATTATTCAACGATAAAACTACGGAAGGTGTTGCCCGTTATGAGAATGTGCAGGAATTGCTGAACTCCATTAAAGAGTTTACTGAAACACCGATGAATGAAGAAGATGGTGAAGTGGGTGATAAAGGATTGGGTACTTTTTTGCAACAGGTTTCATTGTACACCGATGCAGATAATAACAAAGAAGATGCAGACAGCGTAAAACTGATGACGATACATGCGGCGAAGGGACTGGAGTTTAGTTGTGTATTTGTGGGAGGGTTGGAAGAAACCCTGTTCCCCAGCGGTATGAGCATTAATACAAGGGAAGAACTGGAAGAAGAACGCCGCCTGTTTTATGTGGCGATCACAAGAGCAAAGAAAAAATTATGGCTCACCTATGCGAATGCCCGTTACCGTTTTGGGCAGCTGCAGCAAAATGAGCCCAGCCGTTTTATTGATGAAATGCCGGAAGATTATATTGATAAAAGTTTTGCTGGTGGCGGTATCCGCAACCAGGGTGGACAGGGCAATAACTGGAACAAAACGGCTTTTGAAAGAATGAATGGAGGCAGTTCGTCAGCGCCGGCTTTCCCGGCAAGAAAAGAAGAAAAAAGCAAGCCTGCTTATTTGATACCCACCAGGCCGCAAACAAAAGAACACACACCCTCTGCCGATTTTATTGCCAGCGATACCAGCAATTTACAGGCCGGTCAAAAAGTAGAACACCAGAAATTTGGTTTTGGTGAAGTAATGAAAATGGAAGGCGCTACACATAATCCGATCGCCACCGTAAAATTTGAATTGAATGGCGAGAAGAAGATCATGCTGAATTATGCGAAGCTGAGGATTTTGGAGTAAGAAGAACAGGCTTTAAAATAACAGTTTTCGGTTTTACCTCACCCCAACCCCTCTCCTTAAAGAGAGGGGCTTACAGGACTTCAAAAATTTAAAGTGTTTGCTGAGTAGCAGAGAGTGGATGGCATTGTTGATTAAAGAACAAATGCGGATGTGGAAGATAAAATGATTAGTAAAGATTTTATGTACCGCCTCATCCGCTGATCTGAGTAGCGGAGAGCCGACGGGAGTTGGGGTATCGGGGTTTACATCATCACTTCTAACCTGAACCCGGGTTTTCCTTCCACACTTTCCAAATTAAAACTGCCGTCCATCGCTTCTGTTTTTTCCTGGATGTTGCTGAAACCTTTTCCGTACTGAATGTCTTTGAGATTAATACCCATGCCATCGTCTTCTACTACGATTTTTATCTTTTTTCCAACAGCCTGTACTTTTACCTGCACATTCCTTGCTACTGAATGTTTCAAAATATTCAATACCTGCTCCTGTACAATGCGGTAAATAACTGTCTGCACATCAAAGTTGGCAAACTGGTTAATGTTGTCATCTACAAATACATTAAAACTCACGATCCGGGTTTCCTGCATTGTTTTCAACAGGTCATTCAGGGCTGTTTCAAGGCCAAGGTCCTTTAATACAATAGGGGACAATCTTTTGGCGATATTACTGATGCCGGAGATGGAATCCAGTAATAAACCCTGTGCTTCCTGCAGCCAAACAAGCCCGGTGGGTGTTACATGCCCCTTTGCCTGGGCAAGGTGCATATTGATGGCTGCCAGCACCTGGTTGATATTTTCATTCAGTTCCTGGCTGATGTTCTTTCTTTCATTCTCTTCTGCCTGGAAGATGGCTTTGATCATCGCCTTGTGATGCTGCTTGCGAATCTTCTCCAGGTCCTGCTGCAGGGCATCTATTTCGGTAAGGTCCTGCATGGTGCCGATGAGGCGGAGTGTTTTTCCGTAACTATCCCTTACTACAAACAGCCTGTCCAGTATCAACCGGTAGCTGCCGTCTTTGCAGCGGAACTGGTACTTGCCCCACCACACAGATTTGGGGCTGGCCATCACTTCATCCACCTCTGTGATCACTCTTTTTTTATCCTGAGGATGCAGGTTGTTGCGCCACCAGGTTTCATTGTCGGCCATCTCTTCCTCTTCGTACCCAAAAAGGTCGATCATGCCCTCGTTGTAAAAAGATTGCTTTGTATTAAAGTCGTACTCCCAAATACCTTCTTTGGTAGCAATGGATAACAGCTGGAAGCGGTTGATAGATTTAAAATATTCTTCTGTACTTGCACGGGTAAATCCTGTCTGCATTGTTTCAACCATAATTTTTTTTTGTTCCTTTTTAAGGAAGGCTAAACTAATCAAGTTTGTACAGGATGGATGGACTTTTATGATGAATGAATGTTAATAATCAGCAACCGGCTGATCACAACATGCATCAAAATGATTTGGCGTAATACAATAACACGGCAGCATCGCCAAATACCAGTTCCTTTTTATCAGCCTTGTATGCAAATAATGACCACGAAAAATCACCCGATGTAATATCCAGTCCTGCATTGGTAATTTTTATGGTGCAGGGTAATTCAGTTGATTTATTTGTCTGGTAAAAAGTAATTACTCCTTTTGCTGTATTCTCCCCTGTACTATCAGTAATTTTTAAATATTGGATAATATTTACCGGTGGATTGATCGCTCCGGGTTTTGCCACTTTCCTGTACACCATCCAATTGCCTTTTACATCAGCCATACTTACCGGAACCGGGTCCGTAAAATCTTCTTTTTTTACAGGATTCTTACCATAAGTATCAAAAATAAACTCTTCTGTTTTTTTAAAAGTATGTATTAAGTTATCCTGATTGTCCAGTACAAGCTGGCTGTCAGCAATTGAAATGATTGTATATGTATCTGCTGCAGCCTGCAATATATTGCCGGATTCAATCATAGCATCTCCAGCCATATTCATTGAGTTTCCATCACGGGTAATAACTTTGTTTGCGCTGAGGAAATTCAAATAAATCGTATCTGTAAAACCAGCCGGGATGCTGTTTTTATCAGTACGGTATACTTCCTGCCACTTGCCTACGAGTTGTGTAGTGGAAAACTCAGGCTCCTGTTTTGTGCCCGGTCTTTTATTTTTTGATATATCTATTGAATTTACCCCTTTTCTCTTTACCCGTTGTGCAGTGATGCTGCCGGTTATCAGCAGGAGCAGTAAAAAAGTAATTATTTTTTTTATTTGCATTAATGAGAATTTAGTCTTTAAGAAGCATTTTAATCACCCTGCGTTGCACCGGAAATTTATAATTCTATTAAACTGTTTGCCAGTATTCGTATTGCTGTTGTTAGTTGCCAGTATAAAGATAAAAATTACATCCATATTTTGCCCGGCTTTTCGAGATTAGAAATTATTAACCTCAAAACCGTCCGGCGCCCGGTCAATTAAAGCAAAATACAGCCATAGTCCTTACTTTTGCAGTAATATTAAATTAATGTTTTATGATCAAGACAGGAAGTACCATTATCAGCATATATACCGAAATGACTCCCAACCCGGAAACAATGAAATTTGTTGCCAACAAATTATTATATCCCGGAAAGAGCATCGACTTTCCTGATGAGGCAAGTGCAGTAGCATCTCCGCTGGCGCAGGAATTATTTACTTTTCCTTTTATCAAGTCTGTATTTATTGCCAGCAATTTTATTACACTTACCAAAACAATCGAAACAGATGACTGGCAGGATGAGATTCGTACCATCAAACAATTTTTAAAAGAAGATCTGGAAGAAGGAAAAGTAGTGGTGAATGAAGAGGCAATTGTTACGCTGAAATCAGACAGCAGCAATGCCATTAGTGAAGATGATGACGATGTGGTAAAACGCATAAAAGAATTACTGGAGAACTATGTAAAGCCAGCCGTAGAAATGGATGGTGGCGCTATACAATTTAAAAGCTATGAAAACGGTAAGGTAAACCTGATGCTGCAGGGAAGCTGCAGTGGCTGCCCTTCATCTATGATTACCCTGAAATCTGGTATTGAGGGTATGATGAAAAGAATGATACCTGAGGTGAAGGAAGTGGTGGCAGAAGCAGAATAAGCTACAGGCCAGGTTTAAAAATTAATAGGCATCCCCTGCTGAAACAGAGGATGCTTTTTTATTTCATATATGTTTCAGGTCTTTTTTGGTCAGCTCATTTTCAATATTGCCGGTGTTGATTGTAGCTGCCGGTTCAAATAGCAGCACTTCTACCTCTTCTGTTGCAACAGGTTTGTGCTCTACGCCTCGGGGAACAATTAAAAATTCTCCTTCGTTAATGGTGATGATCTTATCTCTTAAATGCATATCAAAACGTCCTTTCACCACATAAAATAATTCATCTTCATTGTTATGATGATGCCAGACAAATTCTCCTTTAAATTTTACCAGCTTTATATGCTGACCATTTAGCTCGCCTGCAATTCGGGGATTCCAGTGATCAGTAAATGAAGAAAATGTCTCTGTAAGGTTTATTTTTTCCATAGTATAAATATAAAAAAGTGTCTGGGTTTTAAAACCCAGACACTTTTCAAATTAAAAGAAGAACTGCTCTTTCACGATCTTGCCACCCTTCACTTCAAATACCGCAATTTCATCCATTTTCATTCTGCCGACCCCTTTCATGGTACAATCCATGCCCATTGCCACGCTGAAATAATTGCCACCTACTACCGGATCACTGCAATAGCCGCCATGCATTTCTTCAATTCCTTCATTCCATGCTTTTGCTTTTGCCTTTATTGAATCAATGCCGTTTGTAAGGGTTTGCATACCCATTGCTGCGGCATGTTCCGGCTCAATGCTTACTGCATCAGCGCTATACAGTTCATCCTGGATCGCCATCCAGTTGCCTTGTTTTTCTAATTCCATGTACCTGTTGGCCACCTCCTGGGTAGTCATTACAGCTTCAAGTGTTGACATAAAAATGATTTTAGTGATTAAAAAATTGGAAAGATAAAATACAGCAATTGCAGGCTCAAATGCAAGCAGTTTTTTACAAGCGGCGGTTATTTAATTGTTATGTAAAACTGTTCACAACAATCAATTACATTTGAAAAAAATCAACTTGAGTTTACCCGAAATATACCAGCAGTTTACCGAAGGCATGAAAGCTACCACGTTATGGGAATATGTGGCTGTATTTACCGGTATTGCAAGTGTGTGGTTCAGCCGTATTGAAAATATACTGGTGTACCCTGTTGGCATTGTCAATACAGTGATTTATATAGTGATCAGTATTGAGGGACAATTACTGGGTGAAGCCACCGTAAATTTTTATTATACCGTGATGAGTATTTACGGATGGCTGTTGTGGATGAAAAAAGATACAGCCCAACACCAGGTAGTGAACATCGAATTTTCTGATAAGCGCTGGTGGGTTTATCAAATCATTTTCTTTGCAGTATTTTATCTCGCCATATTTTTTCCCCTCACTTACCTCAAACAATCATTTGCACCCGGCGCTATTCCCTGGGCTGATGCATTTGCTTCTGCCACTGCATTTACTGCCATGTGGCTGATGACTAAAAAGAAAGTAGAAAGCTGGTACTGGTGGCTGGCAACCAACATCACTTCCATCCCCCTGTATTTTGTAAAACAGTATGTTTTTACCAGTGTGTATTATGTGGTACTTTTTTTTATGGCCATCTTCGGCCTGCTGGAATGGATGAAAAGGGCTCGTGCAAATACGATTGTTAAAAAGTAGTATTACGATAGTAAATATGTCGTGATGCTTTCATATTGTTCAATTAAATTGCGGCACAAAATTAATAAGGAGTAACGTTTAAGCTGAAGATCAGGAATGAGTGTAATAAAAAAAATAGTTATAGTTGGGCCGGAGTCAACAGGTAAAAGTACGCTGTGTGAAAAGCTGGCCAATCATTATCAAACCATTTGGGTACAGGAATATGCAAGGGAATATCTTTTGAAAAACGGCACCGATTATACTTTTGAAAATTTATCAGACGTAGCCAAAGGGCAACTGGCCAATGAAGCTAGAGGTGTTGAAGAACTGGAAAGAAAATTAAAGTCAGAAAATCCCTATTCACCATTGACCAATATCCTGAGCGGAGCCGAAGGAGACCATTCACCCCTCTTCATTGATACCGATATGATCGTAATGAAAGTATGGTGTGAATTTGTTTTTGATAAATGCCATAACTGGATACTCAATGAAATAGTAGAAAGAAAATACGACTTGTACCTGCTTGGCAATATCGATGCACCCTGGGTAAAAGATGAGTTAAGGGAATATCCCGACCTGCCAACAAGGGAAAGATTATACCATCACTATAAAGACATCATGGTAAACCAAAGCGTACCATGGGTAGATATCAGCGGTACATACGAAGAACGTTTTCAGAAAGCCGTTACAGCAGTAGATGAGTTGTTGAAAAAATAATACCTACACTTTCTTTGCGATGTCTCTTATCAAATCTGTTTCAAAACCCCGCTGCAGTAAAAAATCCTGCAGCTTTCTTTTTTTGATGAAGATGTTTTTTTCACCCTTCAGTGTTTTGAGTTTTTGTTCTGCAAGTTTTTGTAAAGCGGTTTCGTAATCATCCTCATCAATGCTCTTCAATGCTTTTTTAATACAGTATTCGCTTACCTGTTTTTGCTTCAGCTCGTATCTTATTTTCACCCTGCCCCATTGTTTCATCCTGAACCGGCCGCCCGCAAAATGAGTAGCAAAACGCTCTTCATTCAGGTAATCTTCTTCTATCAGTTTACTAATGATCTCAGCTGCATCATCACCATACACACCATAGCCGGCTAGTTTTTCCTTTGCTTCGCTGTGGCAGCGCTCCTGGTAAGCACAATACTGTTTTAGCTTTGGCAGCGCCAGTAATGGGGTGAGTTTTTGCAGTTGTATTTTTTTGCCGGTGAATGACAAGTAGTTGCTGTTTTGACAGAGGTTGAAGATAAAGCGTTTTATGCTGAAGATGAACAGCTGTGTTTGCTATTGCTGTTTAAAACCGGACATATTTTTCTGTCAATTGCTGATCAATACCTTTTGCCCTGGCTTTCTTCGCCTGCCAGCGTAAAATGAATTCAAAAACACTCATCCATCCGGGCAGGTTGCTTTCGCTGATATCAAAAAGCCAGGCCAGCGCCAGTTTATCTTTTGGGAAGCCGTTGGTTTTGCATAAGCCATCGCTTGCCAGGCCATACCCTATTTGTAATGACTGCTCAAAGCCACGGCTTGCCGGGCGCAATTCTACTAAAAACGTACAGGGCTTACCGCTCCTGTTTCTAAACAGGTGGTTGATATTTGGCTCAGCGGTTGCTGATTTTCCTTTTTTTATTGTATGAATTGTTTTACCTAACTGCACCTGCACTTCGCCATCAATGCCAGTAAATTTTTCAGCGTAGGTTTTGTGATAATGCAATCCCACCCCGCCGCCCTCTGCCAGTTCTACTTCTACCAGTGTGTATTCTCCATTGGTGTCGGCAGCTGTTTTTAAGAAAGTGACACTGTCTTTTTGAATGGGGTTATATATCCTTCTTTCCATACAGCATGTTGTTTGCCATTCATATACTGCATTTACAGCAAAATGGTTTTGCTGCAATTTATTTTATTTTCCCCAAACCCGCCAACGCTGAAGTATCTGCCGGTTTTACCAGCAATGCTTTATTGAATAAAACTTTGGCGTCGTTGTTCCTGCCGCTGTTGAGATAGCTCCATGCCAGCATATGGTTGGCATCATAGTCAAATGGGTAAAGGTTCACCAGTTTTTCAAACAGCTTAATGGAGGCATCATATTTTTTACGGTTATAATAAATTACGCCTGCCCAGTAATTAGCGGTATAATTCTGTGCATCTATCTTCAATACTTCTTCGTATTGTTCCAGTACTTTATCCCAGCTTTCCAATACAGACAATGGTTTTACCAGGCCCAGTTTTGCTTCCACTGAGTATGGTTTCAGCGCTACTGCTTTTTGATAATTGGCCTGCGACTGAGTATAGCTTTTATTGAGATAATACAACCAGCCGAGGCGCAGGTTGGTCTCGTAATTGTCATCACTGTTTACCTTGCTGATGGTTGCAATGGCTTCGGTGTATTTTTTATAATACTCCTGTGTATAGCTGTCGTTGAATGCTTTTTGCATGGCAGCATCATTCTGTGCGTTGGCGTTTACAAACAGCAGTGCAACGATCGCTGTAAAAATGGTTTGTTTTAAAACTTGCATGATATACCTCCTGTGATTGAATGTTGATTGAATGTATTGGTTGATTGAAAAATTTCCCTTTGTTCAAATGTGTAGCCAAGTTGCGCTGTGAGCCTGCTTCCTAAACTGATGTAGGCAGTAGCGCCGGCTTTGAATTTATTCCTGTCGATGGCATTGTAAACATACAGTGCATCGTTCTCCATAAAATTGCTGAAAGCGCCGAAGGTGGCATTGCCTTCCAGCCACAATGCTTTCATTATTTTAGCACCGATCACCTGCTTGAAATAAAAGGCGGATTTGCCATTCCTGCTGCGTAAGGAGGACGTAGAAAAGCTGTATATATTCAAATTGCCCAACGGATATAATCCGAGTTGTGCATTGAATTGTTGCAGGCTGGTATCGGTCATTTTCCCAAAGACGACATCTGCCTGTATGGAAAAATAATAGTTATTGTATTTGATGCCGACCAGGCCGATATTATTGTTGTAGGTGTAATTATTGAACGGTGTGTACAGGTAATGATAAGCGCCGATCAGCTGCCATTGCTTATTGAGGTTGACAACAGTTTTATTGTAATATTCTTTTTGATTGATGGCGATACTGTTGTTGTTGATCACAGCCAGCAGCCTTGGTTCAGCAATGGTTTGATTGTATAACGCCACCGCATGGTACATGTTGATATTGGGATGCAACCTTGTATGCAGGTCGATCCTTGCATAAATGCCATCGCCCCTTGGAAGCAATTGCGTATGCTTGAAACTTATTTCAGTACCGATTTGTGTTACAGCGAACGGCTGTAGCTTTTCTTTCTGCAGCGCCTCTTTGGAAAAATATTTTAAATGAGCATCTGCCTGTTCTGATTGATTTAAATATTTCCTGCAAAGCCAACTGTAATAGTGTGCTGTTTCATTGTAAGAATCCTTTTTTAATGCCGCATCATATTGTTTCAATGCTTCGCTGAAATTGCCGAGCATAAAAGCAGCATAGCCCAGCCGCAACCGCAGCAAAATAAAATCCGGTTGCTGCGATAGATATTCTTTTCCATATTGCAGCAGTGTTTTCCATTCACCTTTTTCGTACAGCTCATAGCTTTTGGTATTGGCTTCTTCGTAACTAATGCGCTGCTGTGCAAATACACTGCTGCCCATTAGCAAAAAGCCTGTTATTGTTATCAGTTTTCTGCAATGCATGTTACCGTTAATTTTTTATTGTTTGCTGTACTGCAGAATGACCGCAGCTGTCCATTGCTCACTTCTATTTCAAAATTTCTTTTTTCTTTTCTCCACCAGAATAGTTGTTGTGTTTGTTTGGCAACGTAAGTAATGGTGCTGCTGTTGAGTACATCCTGTGAGCCCTGCACGCTGCCTTCAAATTTCATATTGATGAAAATGTAAAAAGGTGCCAGTATATCCTGCAGCCATTTAACAGGATTTTGCCCAAACACATTGATGGGGTAATTGTCACTTACTGTAATGCCTTTGTCTGAACTCATCGGTACCGTATAAGCGCTTAGATAGAACTGGTACAGCAATGTATTCTTTGGCCCGAAGTAATTGGTGAAATGGAACATGGAACCATTGTAAATAAAGTAAGCATACGCATTGTGCTGTTCACAGTATAAATAAGATTCATTGTAAAAACTTGTCAGTGTTTCCCATGCTTCATCTGCAAAACCTTCTGCACTTGCTGCAATGCAATAACCGGGTTGTAAATTAAAAGCCTGCTGCAATTGTGTGTTGGGTGTAAGATTGCTTACAAAGCATCCTTCGGCAGGTGGAGCAAAATTCTTTAACTCAACACTGATGCCTTTCCTGCTTTTAAAATAAGCCAATGGATAATTCAGTGTTTTAGAACCAACATAGGGAGTGGCCTGTACCTGCATGTGTAAATGCGGCTCCGGAGACCGGCCGCTGTTACCACAGGATGCAATGATGTCGCCACGCTTTACATAAGCACCTTTGCTGGTTTTGAAACTGTTCTTTTTTAGATGAGACAGTTTGCTGTATAAACCTTCTGCATGTTTTATTACAATACTGTTACCCCAGTTTTGTATGGTATTGCTTTTTCCAATTTCATTCTCATCAATATGATCTACCAGTTCCTGCACAATCCCATCAGCAGGCGCCAATACCGGTTTGTTATAGCAGTAAAAATCTTCCGGCCTGTTGCCGGGCGCTGCATAGGTTTTCATTTCATGGTCCAGTATCACAAAATCCCATGCCTTGCTCCATTCGCCTTTGTGCGTCATGTTGCCATCGTGCCCCTGACTCACCATCCATTCTCCCATAAAGGGCAGGTACAAATGAAAATAGAATTTATTGAGCAGCCTTTCTTTGCCATTTAAGTAGCGATACAAATTTTGTTCAGGACTGTAATATTGTAGCGGTGTAAGTACCATCCTGCCAGGTGTTTTTCTCAGTTGCAGGATGTATAAAAACAAAATTACCACCAGGCAAAAGGGCAATGAAAAAACAGGTACGCCAATTTTAAAAGCAATGCTTCCTAAACCAACTACCAGCAGGTAAGCGATGGGAACAGTAATCAATGTCCATAAAAATGAACGTAGCGAGGCAATGAGATAAAAACCACCCAGTGCCATCGCCACCAGCATAAAGTTGGTACCCATGTTATAGTAGGTCATGTCGCTTTGGTTAAAACCACCCATGGCATGGCTGAACAATAGTGCCACCGTATAGCCCAGTATCATCAGTATAAAACCAATCCTTGAATAGATCAGTAAACCAATCGATAGTAAAATACCGGATGCTATATTTACCTGGAAAAGTATGGCGCTCATACTGCGAAAAAAGCCAGCCACATATTCTGCCATGGGCCAGTTCTCAATTTTTTGAATAATGTTCACCAGTGCATTTCCACCAAGTGCATACATATCATTGTACCAGTAAATATGCCGGTGGGTAAGGCCAATGCCTTCAAAACTTTTGGAAGCGACGATGATGATATCCGTACTGATGATAAATGCCAGCGACAATGCCGGCAATCCTTTTTTATTCAATATCGAATTGAGAGAGATGGATAAAAACAAGGTGAGCAATGCACCAATCAGCAGCAACAAACAAAAGGCAATGCCAAATTCAAAGTTAGTGCCGAAGCCAAGGCCGAATAATACTACGCTGTAAGTGAGCAAGCCAAGTTTTACCTGTTCTTTGCCAAACCCCAACGCATGTGCTGCTATCAATGCTGTCAGCAGCGCTGCCAGTCCGCATGCACCAGTAAAGGGTGTAAAGAATGAAACCAGCAAAATGAGCATAGAGAATACCCTGTTCTTTGAGAACAGCAGCATGCCATAACTGTTGAGCGTGGCAGAAGCAAGGTATTTGATGAATGATATGATGCGGTTGAAGGTCAAACCTCACCCTCCTTCTCCCTCTCCTCCAGAGAGGGAGCGGTGCATTTGTTCATTAATAAATAATTGTTCTTCCACATTTTCATTTGTTCTTTAATCATCACATAAGCCAATACTCAAATCTTAAAAGGTATCTTATAGTTTTGAACTATTTTTTAAATCTCCCTTTTGGAGGGTGGGGAGGCCAGGTGCTCCGGCATTTTTTCCATTTGCTCAATATACTCCAATGTTTCTTTTTCTCTTATCAAATGATGCTGACCTTTCTCATCTATCAACACTACGTTTGGCCGCATTTGAATAAACTGCATCCACTGCGTCATGTTATAAGCGCCCACCCGGTGAACCACCACCTGGTCGCCACGGTTGAGCAATGGCATGTTGATCGTTTGCCTTACCACATCTATGTTCATACACAGTGGGCCATACAATACCGTGTCTTCTGTATGGTGGGTAAAGTCCTGGGCCGGGCTTATTTTATGTTCGTACCAGAATGCGGTGAACAATATGTTCACACCAAAATCCATAATGGTGGCACGGCGGCCGTCACTCAATCTTTTATTGGCTAGTACAGATCCGAGTAAATAGCCTGCATCATCTATCAATGCCCGGCCACATTCTAAAATCAGCAATGGCAACTCTTCAGTTTTAAATCCATAATTGAGCAGCACATTCGTAATAGCTTCTGCAAATTCATCAATGGATGGAATGGTGTCTTTTGCAGGAAGATAAGAACCCCTCAAATCATTGGCAGTGGGTAAGCCACCGCCCATATCTATATATTGAATCGTTGTGTTGAGTTGTGTTTTACAGTTCCAGGCAAGATCACAGAGTTTACTGGCGGCGATCGCATAAGCGCTTGTCACCATCATATAGGTGCCGATATGGCAATGCAATCCTGTTAAGTTCAATTTACCGGAGGCTAAAATTTTAGTGAGTGCCTGCCAGGCGGTGCCGTTCTCATAGTTAAAACCAAACCTGTCCCAGATAGGATAAATACCCGTATCCATATTCACCCTGATGGCTACCCTTGGTTTTTTGTTCATCTTGTCGGCAAGGTCTATCAGCTGATACATTTCATCAAAGTGATCAATGTGAATGAGCGAATCGTTATTGATAGCCAGCTCTAATTCTTCATTCGTTTTCTCCGGTCCGTTAAAAATTCTTTTATTACCCGGTACACCGTTGCCCAATGCTTTGCGGTATTCAAAGCCACTTACCACTTCGCCCCAGCTACCTTCCTGGTGAAAGATATTGCACACGGCATTGATGTAATTGGTTTTGTAGCTCCATGCAAACTGCACTTTGGGATAGCGGGTGCTGAAAGCCCTTACCGCATTTTTATACGTGCTGCGGATGGTACGTTCGCTCAGTACAAATACCGGCGAGCCATAGGTTTCTATCAGGCGCTTTACCGGAACTCCATCAATTTGTTTTACCGGCTCGTACTCAGTACGGGTGCCGAACTTGTTCATCAGGCCTGCATTCATTTTTAAGATCAACGGCCGTTCGTATGGTAGTTTGGTCATGGTTGGTTTAATTTTTTATTTATTGGTAGTCAGCTTTTGAATTTCTATTTGACTTCAGTGGCGTTGCATCCCGAATGCTTTCGGGATAAGATATTTCTTTACTCATCTTTTAGCGACGGGATTTGCCCATCGTTATGATATGCCGCCCTTTCAGGGCTAAGCGTAATTTGCGTTTTTTATCAGCGAAGGGTTGCACCCGCCGTGATTCATATTCAACCCCGTTGGGGTTACATTCAATATTAATTTGCGTATCCTGTATTTCCATTTGCAATTAGCAAATAATCCTTAAGCCCACCTATGCTGAAGTGTGCTGTTATTTTAGAGATTTGTCTTAAAGTCCTCCTTCTTGGGGGATTTATGGGGCTGTTTCCCCATATCCGCTGATCTGCTGAAACTCTTTCACATCAGTAATATGGTCCCATGAATAGCGGATAAATATTTTGCCCACTTCATATCCTTCGTATGGCTGCACATCTTCACCCATTGCCAGTCTTGCCAATGCTGCAGGCTGGTTTTGCCCGGCACCTGCTGTTAAATAAATCCATGCCGGAAAGCGTGGGTTAATCTCCATAATGTATGGTACACCCGATACAGTACGCATGATTTCCAGTTCGCAGCCGCCTTTCCAGTTGGTAGCTTTTACAAATGTTCTGGCAAGCTCAATCAATGATTCATCTTCCAATGTAATTCCTGCCCATGCTTTTCCTTTATCAGTGATGTATAATTTTCTCATGGGAATGATGCTGGTGGCATTTCCCTTACCATCGCCCAGTACCGCAATATTGATCTCAGTGCCGGTGATAAACTGTTGCACAATGATGGGGAAGCCCCATTTGGCACTGAGTTTATAAAATGCCTTTTGTGCCTGCTCCAGTGTATGTGCAATAATGGCATCATAAAACTTTCCTTTTACCACCAGTGGATAACCCAATGCTTCCGCACAACCATACAATTCATTGCTGTTGTAAATGATCCTGTCGGCCGGAACGGAAAGGCCGTACTTCAATCCAAACTGGTAAAGATTTATTTTATCCCTTGCATCAAACTGTTCCTGTGTTGGCAAAAAGGTTTGTATGCCAACCGATCTTAACGAAGGGCCGATCTTAATAAAATTGTACAGCTCTGCATCAAAGTTTGGAATGAGTACGTTGATATTCTCCTTTCGATGAATATATTGTAATCTTGAAAGCAAGGCATCGCTGCCTGCAGAAGGGTAAGGTATTTGATAGGTTTTATCTACCACATCATGCAGGTAAATACCTGGCTCCAGTGTTTCGTATGCCAGCCCGATAATGCGTACATGGGGCAGGCCATCTCTCAAGGCCCTTATCACCGCCACGCCCGGGCCTGGACTGTCAATGGCATTTAAGCCTGTTACAGCAATCACTAGCGGTTGGTTATGTTCAGCCATTCAGTTTTTTTACGGTAAAATATTTCAGGTTATATATCGAGCAGGTTGGCTTCTCTTAACTGGGCGGTAAAATCATCCCAGTCTTTTTCAAGATTATTGGCATCTGTATCGTATTTAACAAGGATATTTTTTTTGATATCGGAAATTGCAGCACCCTCTTTCAGTTGCAGTAAAATTTCTGATGCCAGGGGGTTAGCAGAAAAAGAATCACCGGTACCGGGGTTAAAAATGAATCCAGATTCACTGGTGGCAATGTTTTTTTTCAATCGCATACAAGTTGGTTAAGACTAAGCTGGTATTAAAAAGTTTAAGCAAATATCTTTCACAACACGAAACTTTTAAAACTAATGGGTAAACGTTGTGAAAGATGCGAAGTATTAGAAGTTGTTTTTATAAAAAACCTGCGCACGGAAATTATTTTTTACCAGGCCCGTAGTTTTACCCAGATATAATCATCCATTAATACACCGTTTTTCAACACGGCTTTTCTTCTGACGCCCTCTAAATAAAAACCATTTTTCTCCAGCACTCTCATACTGGCTTTATTTGTTTCAAACACTTCCGCATAAAGGCGGATGACATCGAAATAATAAAAAGTATATTCAATCATTTGCCTGATGGCTTCTGTGGCAATACCTTTCCCCCACCAGGCTTCACCGATCCAGTAGCCCAGTTCGGCAGACATTACATAAACATCACTGTTAAGAATAAGGCCGATACCACCAACAGCCTCACCGTCTACATCAATAGCAAAATTTACCACAGGTGTTGCGTCAATTGTTTTATTAAGCCAGTCCTTTCCTGCCTCTTCCGTATAGGGGTATGGAAAATAATTACGAAGGTTATTCCAGATGTTGATATTATTGGCATTAAGCACCAGGCTTTGCAGGTCATTTGCTGTCCATTGTCTTATTAATACCGCCATAGCCGAAAGATATATATTTAGCTTGATATTTAACTTGGACGTTAAAAAGTGCAAGAAGCTTCTTTTAATCAATTTTTTTTGAAATGGCAGGCCGATTTATTTTTTTTGAATAGCAACTCAAAGCTTTTTTTATCCGTTCTGTCTATTCCGGCAAATACAGTTGCTTAAATATTGAGTGTAACCAACATGAAATAACAGGGCTTTCATTTAATATTCACAGCATTTCTGTAATTTACAAATCCACGTCTTTTTCAACAGTCAAAACCAAAACAGATGAAATTATTTTTATCCGCTGCTTTACTGTCATTTATTTTATTGTCACATCCTACCATTGCCCAGCCTGTGCTTAGTTTAAGCCCTGTTATTACCGGCTTATCACAACCCATGCAGGTAGTACATGCAGGAGATAATAGCGGCAGAATTTTTATTGTTCAAAAAGGCGGTATCATCAGGGTATTTGACAAGGCCTATGCCTCGCTGGGTACTTTTCTTACTGTTACAGGCATTACTTCTTCTGGTGAAAGAGGCTTGCTTAGTCTGGCCTTTCACCCTGACTATATTAATAATGGTCTATTTTATGTTTATTATACCAATGGCACCGGTAGCCTTGAACTGGCAAGGTATAAAGTAAGTGCCAACCCGAATGTAGCAGATGCTACATCAAAAGTTATTTTAAAAACAATACTGCATCCCACCAATACCAATCACAATGGTGGTGAATTGCATTTTGGCCCTGAAGGATACCTTTATCTTTCTACGGGTGATGGTGGCGGTGGCGGCGATTTGCCCAACAATGCCCAGACAACAACAGTACTCTTGGGGAAAATGCTGCGTTTTGCAGTAGATACCTCCTCTGTTGCTCCATATTATAGCGTACCTGCTGATAATCCATTTGCAAATGAGGTATTTGCTTATGGTTTAAGGAATCCTTTTCGCTGGAGCTTTGACAAGCTGAATTATGATATGTGGATTGGAGATGTGGGCCAGGATTCTTATGAGGAGATTAATCACAAGCGGTATGACTCCACAAAAGGAGTAAACTATGGCTGGCGTTGTTATGAAGGAAACAATACTTACAACACCACTGGCTGTGGCCCAATTTCAAACTATAGTTTTCCCGTGTTGGCCTACTCAACTCCCAGTCCTTCGGGGTCTATAACCGGTGGCACAGTGTATCGGGGAGAAACATACCTTAGCCTGCAGGGTTACTATGTTGGAACCGATTTTTACACAGGGCGTTTTTTCAAAATCAAATATGATTCACTGGCACATACTTATGACACCTCATCACAGTTAATTACGCCAACTGGTATTTCAGATTTTGGAGAAACGGAAAACGGCGAACTCTATGCCACCTGCCTTAATAATGGGAATGTTTACAGGGTCGTGTCCAACGGTTCTATTCAGTATACATTTACCGGCAATGGTAACTGGGATGTAGCCGGTAACTGGAGTAATAATACAATCCCACCATCGACATTACCAGCCGGCTGTGTTATTGCAATCAGACCTGTTACAAATGGAGAATGTGTACTGAATGTACAGCAGACAATACCGGCAGGAACTAAAATAATTATTGAAAATAACAAGCAGTTCAGGATCAATGGAAATCTGACAGTGCAGTAAATTACTCAATTTAAACCAGGTCAAGCTGCATATTCCACCATGTGTTCTTTTGCAACTGGTAAAGAAAGATACCAGCACAGGCCCAGCAACAGGTAATTATTTTCAACACTACTGTTTGCTTTTGCAGTTGAAGCAGCGCTGCTGGAAGCGGCATCTAAAAAACAGTTTAATATAGGCATTCCGGATTCGCTATCATGAATAATCAGTTCACCTGACGGGCTGTTTGATATTTGATAATCATATTTTTTTGATTCAATGGTTACTGACCCTTCTTTACCAAACCATTTGTCATAGTTCATATGGCCTATCTCCATATCATACTCATTGTGGAAAATATATTTACCGGTAAGGGCACCGGTACTTTCAATGAAAAACAGCCGGTGATTCCCTTCGCAATTCATACGTACACTGTGGTGAACCGGGTTGTATTTTATAACCATAATACATTTGTCATGCTCAACCAGGTGATATTCCTGTATTAACGACTGGAGGCTGTTTACCAAAACCCATTTCATATTGCAACTATTAAAGGTAAAAATTACGCAATAACTATCCTACATGCAATGGCAGGGAGATTTGGTAACAATTAATTAATACAGGAGAGTAACTTAATTTTTTTTGTTCACTAATAAGTGAAGTTAGTCCCGTTGTTGTTTAACAAATTCCCTTTTTGGGGTATTGCACAGGCGGTAAAAAAGTTCCATTTTGCATATATAACATGCTTTGCTTGTATAGTTTACCTGGCCCGTTTTCTTCCGTACATTATCTATATGCCTGTACCTGAAATCAACCACAGATGGGCATTTCCGTACCTTTTTTATAACTAAAATATACCCAGTGAAATCAACAACTAAAAAATTTGTCAAAAAAATTGCTAATTTTGTTAGTGTTAATAAAAGAAACCCATTATCTTTGATTTCGAAATTAATTTTACAACGCACAATCAGATACATCACTTAAAAAAATCTAACAATGAGTAACGCAGAAAAATTAAAGGCGCTGAAGTTAACCATGGATAAAATTGATAAAGACTTCGGAAAAGGATCGGTAATGATAATGGGTGAAAAGACCCACGTAGAACAGGAAGTGATTTCAACAGGGTCGCTTGGATTGGATGTAGCATTGGGTATTGGTGGATTGCCCAAAGGAAGGGTAGTGGAAATTTACGGACCAGAAAGTAGTGGTAAAACCACCGTTGCAACGCATGTAATTGCAGAGGCCCAAAAGAAAGGAGGCATGTGTGCTTTTATTGATGCAGAGCATGCATTTGACAGTGTTTATGCACAAAAATTAGGAGTAGATATAGATAATTTATTGATCTCTCAACCAGATTATGGTGAGCAGGCGTTGGAAATTGCAGACCGCCTCATTCTGTCTGGAGCACTGGATGTGGTGGTAATTGATTCCGTAGCCGCATTGGTTCCTAAAAGTGAATTGGAAGGAGAAATGGGCGACAGTAAAATGGGGCTACAGGCAAGGTTGATGAGCCAGGCATTGCGTAAGCTGACTGCTACCATTTCAAAAACGAATTGCTGCTGCATATTCATTAACCAGCTAAGGGAGAAAATAGGTGTGATGTTCGGTAATCCTGAAACCACTACCGGAGGTAATGCATTAAAATTCTATGCTTCTGTAAGATTAGATATCCGCCGTATGGCCCAGATAAAGGATGGCGATACAGCAACCGGCAACAGGGTAAAAGTAAAAGTGGTTAAGAATAAAGTGGCACCTCCATTCCGCAATGCTGAATTTGATATAATTTTTGGAGAGGGTATTTCTAAAGTAGGTGAAATTATTGACATGGGTGTAGAAATGGGCATTGTACAAAAAAGTGGCAGCTGGTTCAGTTATGATGCTAATAAATTGGGACAGGGCAGGGACTCTGTAAAAGAACTTCTGCGTGATAATCCGGAAATGGCCGCAGAAATTGAAGCTAAAATAAGGGCTAAGATAGCAGAGATGCAGGCAGTGTAAATTTTCGTTAGATGGGTTAGTAAATATAAGACCGCTCTTTTTAGGGCGGTTTTTTAATTATGAGCGAATAAAATAATGAGTTGATCAGATTAATTATACTATAGTGTAATTGCTTCAGGTACATACGATGAAAAAAAGGATACTGGCATGCTGCAACAAATATTGATCAAGCTGAAGCTGCGATTATTTTTTGCATTTACAAATTCAAGCATTCCTTCTCTTCCCGGTTCTTTCCCGGAGCCTGATTTTTTAATACCGCCAAACAGGAGCTTTGGATCAGTTTTTACTAGGAAATTTATGAAAACAGAACCGCTTTGAATTTTTCTTGCCATGGAAATCCCCTTTTCCATATCCCCGGTCCAGATACTGCCGCAGAGACCATAAGAGGAATCATTAGCAATGGCAATTGCTTCAGTTTCATCACTGGCTGTTATAACGGTACCCAATGGCCCAAATGTTTCCTGGTCAAACACAGGCATCCCTTTTTTTACATTCATCAGTAAAGACGGCGGAAAATTGCAACCACTTACACCACCCCCATTTATAAGTTGTGCCCCAAGCTGAATGGATTGCTTCATTTGCCAATAGAGTTTCACTGAAAGATCAAGCATTGCCATTGGTGCAGTGGTTGTGTTGTTATCAAAAGGATCTCCCTGCTTTAGTTTTATTATTCCATCATTTAACTCCTGCAAAAAATCATTCATGGCATCCTTCCATACAATAATGGATATTCAGCAATTACCTGTTGGGTATATGGAAAAATGGATTGAAACATTTTCATACTGATTGTAATATTGAACGAATAGATTGTAAAACTATTTGCTTTTGCTAAATTGTATAATAATAAAATCCTTACAACTACAATGGCTATCAATGGATCAAATTAAAAACTTTGATGAGTTCTACCAAATAAAGCTGAAGCCTTACCTGGATGACCTGAGGTGGCAAAACAAAAAAGCAGACAGGTGGGGAGTTATCAGTGTACTGGCTTGTGTATTTATTATACCTGCACTGGTATTTGGCCTCTCCGACGCTTCGGGAAATTATGGCGGATGGATTATTGTTTGGGCTATTGCGACCATTATAGTAAGTGTTTATAATTACACAAAAACAAATGATGAATATGAAAGCAATTTCAAAGAACAAATTATAAAGCAGGTAATAGATTTTATTCACCCGGGTTTGAAATATAAACCGGATAGCTGTATCAGTTCTGTTAATTATAAAAACAGCAGCCTGTATAGGGGATACTATGATGATTATGATGGCGATGATTTGATAGAAGGCACTTATAAAAATGTATACTTTAAATGTTCTGAATTAAATGTTTCAAGGAGGAACAATAGCATTGTTTTTAAAGGACTTTTTTTTGAGGCACCGCTAAATAACTGCAGTGGCGGCACCTATGTCTGGCTGAAAAACAACCTCCAGTTACCTGCAAGCATTGCCGATGAAAGATACCGATTGATACCAATGCCACAGGTTGTAAGGGTTGATTGCCACAATGGTGATTTTGAAAAACACTATGCCGTTTACACTACAGATATCAATGAAGCCTCGTCACTCATTGATGCACAAATGATGCAATGCATCATGGATTTCAAAAGACAGATAAACAGGGATTTTGTTTTGTCTTTTGTAGCAGGTATGTGTTATGTAGCCATTCCTATTAATGAGCGTTTATTGGAACCGCAAAGCGGCGACCCGGCGGACAAAGAAGAAATTCAAAACTATTTTTTTACAGTATTACTCATACTCAGTATCATTAATAAATTGAAATTGCAAAAATGACAGCGATTGGCCCGTTTTATTTTTTGGGTGCCAGGAGTGAATAAATCAGTGAGTCAAAAAACTTTCCATTGTAATAATAGTTCTCTTTAAAATAAGCCTCCTTGATAAAATTATTTTTTTTCAGCAATTTCACCGAAGCAATATTTGCAGGATTAACATTGGCTTCTACAGAATGCAGATTCATTGTTTCAAAGCCATATTTCAATACGGCCTGCATTGCTTCATTCATCACCCCTTTTCCCTGTAGATCAGGATGCAATACATAACCGATCTCTGCCCGGTAATGTTCTTTTTGCATGCGCCAGTAACCAATAGTGCCAATGATCAAGGGCTTATTTTTTAAAGTGATACCCCATAATATGCTGTTATTGTTTAGCTGATCTTGTTGGATAAGATTGATGAAATCTTTTGCTTCTTCATCCGATGTTGCAGGTGCTTTGTCAAGATATTGCAGCACACGTTGATCTGAACGTAGAAAAAAAATTTCATTGGCATCGGTTTGTTCAACTGCCCTCAGTACTAATCTTTCGGTTGAGAGAATAGGAAAAGGTGTAAAATTTAACTGGAGCATTTTAACTGATTGAATGAGTAAAAATAATCAACTCATTGTTGTTAATACAAATGAATGATCAAATAAAAAACCCGGGGTTGA
The DNA here is from genome assembly GCA_016722465.1 of Chitinophagaceae bacterium. GTDB lineage: Bacteria > Bacteroidota > Bacteroidia > Chitinophagales > Chitinophagaceae > Ferruginibacter. Next base: position 1,763,950 of record JADKJC010000001.1, read on the forward strand.
GAAACTTCCGGGTTAAAAAACTAAATCTGGTGACAATCAAAAGCGCTTAAAAGGATCGTGTCTCAAGTTTACCGGTCAGGCACCGGAAGAGGCATGGTTTTAAAACTCTGCACTTTTTGGATACCTTGGAAATGGAATCACATCCCTGATATTTCCCATGCCGGTAACAAACTGTACCATTCTTTCAAAGCCAAGCCCAAAGCCGGCATGCGGGCAAGAGCCAAATCTTCTTGTATCCAGGTACCAGTACAATTCCTCCGCCGGGATATGCATGTCCTTCATTTTTTGCTCCAGCTTTTCCAGCCTTTCCTCCCTTTGAGAACCACCAACAATTTCCCCGATGCCAGGTGCCAAAATATCCATAGCGGATACGGTTTGCCTTCCGGGGTCGCAGTTATCATCCAGCCTCATATAAAAAGATTTGATGGCTGCAGGATAGTTCGTAAGAATCACGGGCTTCTTAAAATGTTTTTCTACCAGGTATCTTTCATGCTCACTCTGCAGATCCATTCCCCAACCTTCGATCGGGTACTGGAATTTTTTCTTCTTGTTGTGATTGCTCTCTTTTAAAATTTCAATGGCCTGGGTATAAGTGATCCTTTCAAAATCATTGTTCAAAACAAAGGCTAACTTTTCCATCAATCCCATCTCACTTCTCTTGTCTTGCGGCAATGATTTTTCTTCTTCTTCCAAACGTTGTGATAAAAACTCCAGGTCTTCCCTGTTAGTATCCATCGCATGTTTGATAATGTACTTGATGAACTCTTCGGCAAGATTGGCATTGTCCTCCAAATCATAAAAAGCCATCTCGGGCTCTATCATCCAGAACTCTGCAAGATGCCTGGTGGTGTTACTGTTCTCCGCACGGAAAGTTGGCCCGAAGGTGTAAATATCACTGAAGGCCATCGCTGCCAACTCGCCTTCCAATTGCCCGCTAACGGTAAGGTTGGTGCTGCGGCCAAAAAAATCTTCTTTGAAATTAACAGAACCGTCTTCATTCCTGGGTGCAGTGCCATCAACAGGCAATGTGGTTACCCGGAACATTTCACCTGCACCCTCTGCATCACTGGCCGTAATGACAGGCGTGTGCATGTAAACAAATCCTTTATCATTGAAGAATTTATGAACCGCAAAAGCCAGTGAATGGCGCACCCTGAAAACAGAACCAAAGGTATTGGTACGGAAACGCAGGTGGGCAATCTCCCTTAAAAACTCAAGGCTGTGTTTTTTGGGTTGTAATGGAAATTTTTCCGCATCACTATCTCCCAGTATTTCTATAGAAGTGGCTTTTAATTCAACTTTTTGTCCTTTACCCAAAGAAGCAATGACCTCACCGGTTGCTTTGATACAAGCCCCGGTGGTGATCCTTTTTAAAATGGCCTCATCAAACTTGCCCAACTCTGCCAGCACCTGCAGATTATTATTGGTGCTGCCATCGTTCAATGCTATAAACTGGTTGTTGCGGAAGGTTCTTACCCATCCCATCACAGTGGCCTGGTAGTTTACAGTGTCGCTGGCCAGTAGTTCTTTGATCTTGATCCTTTTGTTGAACATAACAATTTTTTGTGGCTGCAAATATAACGTGGATTTGGGAGGATTGAAATGCGGATTTAAATGATTGCTGTGATTTTGATGATTGTTGGGCCCGGTACTATAATTTTACTTTCAAAATATAGTAATATGGGATGTAAAATCATATCAATCATCCCGATTATGCCAAATCATTATTATGAAAATTGCATTCTTTTCCACTAAATCATACGACAGGGAATTTTTCAACCGCTATATCACCACACATGAGATCATTTACTTTGAAGCCCGGCTTGGCACACAAACAGTAAACCTTACCGCCGGCTGTGATGCGGTTTGTGTATTTGTAAACGACAGGTTACATGCAGCGGTGATCGGCGAATTAAAAAAAGCCGGCGTAAAACTGGTAGCCCTGCGTTGTGCCGGCTTTAATAATGTGGACCTGGAAGCAGCCAAAGGCAATGGCATTAAAGTGGTAAGGGTACCGGCTTATTCACCACATGCGGTGGCAGAACATGCTGTGGCTCTCATTATGACACTCAACCGTAAAACGCACAAAGCATACAACCGGGTAAGGGAGGGCAACTTTTCTTTGGAGCGCCTTACCGGTTTTGACCTGTATGAAAAAACAGTTGGTGTGGTGGGTACCGGCAAGATCGGCCAGGCATTTTGCGATATCATGCTGGGCTTTGGTTGCAGGGTGCTTGCCTTTGACCTGATGGAAAATAAGGAACTGGCTGCAAAAGGAGTTGAATATGCGCCGTTAATAGATGTATTACAGTATAGTGATGTCATTTCATTGCACTGTCCTTTAAATGAACAGACCAAACACATTATCAATCAGCAAACCATTGGCATGATGAAAGAAGGTGTAATGCTCATCAACACCAGCCGTGGTGCATTGATTGATACAGTGGCCGTGATAGAATCGTTGAAAAACGGAAAGATTGGATACCTGGGCCTGGATGTATACGAACAGGAAGAAAAACTGTTCTTTAAAGACCTTTCAGAAAATATTATTCAGGATGATGTGATTATGCGGCTGCTGAGTTTCCCTAATGTACTGATCACTTCTCACCAGGGATTCTTCACGGAAGAAGCATTAACGCAAATAGCCCAGACCACTTTGGGCAATATAGATGCATTTGAAGCTGGATTGCCATTGATGAATGCCGTTGTGTAAACAATAAAACCCGGCTTAAGTGGCTAATGCCGGATGTATAAGCTATGGGAATTACTGCATAAATGCAGTTGGTAAAGACAATGCAGCCAACAAAAATTTTTCATTTTCTCAAAAACAGCGTAATATTGTGCCGGAATCATTACTGAAGGTCTTTCCAATCATCCAATTGCATCAGTCACATTCCAATCAACATTAATTTCCAATTACATTTTTTTCAAAGTTTTTAAGATCGACTTTTTTGAAAAATTCATTTTCATCTTTTTATGTACGACATTTTACAACTGAACGACATGCTCGTTCCTGAGCTGCAGGATATTGCTGAACAGCTTGCCATTACCAATTACAAAAAATTAGAAAAACAGGATCTTGTCAACAAGATATTAGACAAACAGTCTGTTGCTGATGCTGAAGGAAAAGACGAAAAACCTAAACGCAAACGCATTATCAAAACAACCGATAAAGAGGGGGATGCCCCCAAAGAAAAGGCCGCACCAAAGCACGAAGTAAAGGCAGTTAAAAAAGCAGAGCCTTTGCATGATAAAAAAAGGCCTGTAAAAAAAGCAGAACCTGTAGAACCGGAAGAAGAAGAAGAACTTCAGCCGATCACGAGTGAACAAAGCACTATTCCTGCCTCCATTGCTTCGTTGTTACAGCAGGAAGATGAAATGGATAACCAGCAAAAACAGCCGGATGTAGCACAGTTTGAGCAGGTTCCTGCCAGCCAGCAACCAGCCAGGCAATATCAAACAAGAAGAGACCAGCAGGTATTCAACATTGAATTTGATGGTATCATTCTTGGTGAAGGTGTACTGGAAATGATGCCTGACGGATATGGATTTTTACGCAGCAGCGATTATAATTATTTATCTTCTCCCGATGATATTTATGTTTCTCCCTCTCAGATTAAATTATTTGGTTTAAAAACAGGCGATACCGTTTACGGTTCGGTTCGTCCGCCAAAAGAAGGGGAGAAATACTTTGCATTATTAAAAGTAGAAACCATCAACGGTAAAAGCCCTGATGAAGTAAGAGACAGGGTTCCTTTTGATTACCTGACACCATTATTCCCTTTTGAAAAATTAAACCTCGTCACACAATCGAATAATTACAGCACCAGGATCATGGATCTGTTTACGCCGATAGGTAAAGGCCAGCGTGGATTGATTGTTGCCCAGCCCAAAACGGGTAAAACAATGTTGCTGAAAGAACTGGCCAATGCCATTGCAGAAAATCATCCTGAATGTTACCTGATGATTGTACTGGTGGATGAAAGGCCCGAAGAGGTAACAGATATGGAACGCAGCGTAAAAGCAGAAGTTATTGCCTCTACATTTGATGAACCTGCAGAAAAACATGTGAAAGTTTCAACCATTGCATTGCAAAAAGCAAAACGTTTGGTAGAATGTGGACATGATGTAGTGATATTGCTGGACAGTATTACCAGGCTGGCAAGAGCACACAATACTGTAGCGCCATCAAGCGGTAAAGTGTTGAGTGGTGGTGTGGAAGCCAATGCTATGCAAAAACCAAAACAATTCTTTGGCGCTGCCCGTAAAATTGAATTTGGCGGATCGTTGACCATTATTGCAACAGCATTGGTTGATACCGGTAGTAAAATGGATGAGGTGATCTTTGAAGAATTCAAAGGTACCGGTAACATGGAATTGCAGCTTGACAGGAAACTGAGTAACAGGCGTATTTACCCTGCTATTGATATTGTATCCTCTTCTACACGTCGTGATGACCTGTTGCTGGAAAAAGATGTTGCACAGCGTATGTGGGTATTGCGTAAGCACATGGCCGACATGAACACAGAAGAAGCGATCAATATGCTGCTCAAAAACATGAGAGGCACAAAAGACAACATGGAATTTTTGACGAGTATGAACGGGTAAAATTAATGTGCTGATTAGCTAATCTGCTAATTGAACTTTTAATAAACTATAGCCGCTGGTTTTTTGCCAGCGGTTTTATTTTTTGATACCCAACAATAAATCTTTATGCATCATTGTTGTGTCACTCCCTTGTACGGCATACCTTTGAGCGGCATACAATGCGTTTCTAAAAATTGAATGATACGGGGCAAAATCATATGGCCATTCAAAAAATAACCATACAGGAATTCATTCAACTGGCTAAAACAAACCCGGTTTTTGATGTCCGCAGTCCGGGTGAGTACAACCATGCCCACATACCGGGTGCATACAGCCTTCCTTTGTTTACTGATGAAGAAAGAAAAGTAGTTGGTACAGCATACAAACAGCAAAGCCGCAAGGAAGCAATAAAAATTGGCCTTGATTATTTTGGTGTGAAGATGAAAACCATGGTGGAAGAAACGGAAGACATTGTTTCTCGTTTCTCGTTAAAGAGATTGAATGTACCAGTTCCCTCTTTAGGGGGCGGAGTGGGTATTCTTGTTCACTGCTGGAGGGGTGGCATGCGTAGCGCTGGTGTAGCCTGGTTGCTTGACCTCTATGGGTTTAAGGTATATACATTGGCCGGCGGATACAAAGCATATAGAAAATGGGTAAGAGATCAGTTTGAAAAAGCTTTTCAACTAAAAGTACTCGGTGGCTATACAGGTTCCGGTAAAACAATTGTGCTTCGCCAGTTGCAGGGATCAGGATTACCGGTTATTGACCTGGAAGCACTGGCCAATCATAAAGGCTCTGCTTTTGGTGCCCTGGGAGAAATTGCCCAACCAGCGCAGGAGATGTTTGAAAATTTATTAGCAGAATCATTGACAGATGTTCGTTGGCCATTGGCCGGAAATTCAGAAGCCATAATCAATGATCAACGATCAACGAACAACGGTTTTCTTTGGATAGAAGATGAAAGCCAGCGCATTGGCAACCTGAAAATACCGGACAGTTTCTGGAAGCAAATGCGAAATAGTGAAATTGTTTTTCTTGACATCCCTTTTGAAGAAAGGCTCCGTTACCTTACAGCAGAATATGGAAAATTTGAAAAGGAGAAACTGGTAAACGCTGTGATCAGGATACAAAAAAGGCTGGGTGGGCTGGATACTAAAAATGCGGTGAATTATTTAATTGAAAATGATCATACAGCCTGTTTCCGCATCTTGCTGAATTATTACGATAAGTGGTATGCCAAAGGATTGTACAGCCGGGATAAAATTGACGAATTACTAAATAAAGTACCTTACGCCAAAGTAGATGCAAAAGCGTTGACCGGCCTGTTGACCAAAAAAAAAACACCAGAATAAAAAATGGCAGATATGCTTTAATAAAAATGAAATAACAGCAATGAAAAGATATTGTAAATATTTATTGATGCTATGCTGGCTGTTGCCGGCAAAATTAAATGCACAGCAGCAGGATATTACCGGCATGTGGTATGGAGAAATAACACTGATTGATTCAGAAACAGTCAATCTGCCTTATGAAATTGCCATCAGTGAAGAAAAAGGGAAACTGGTTGGCTATTCAAGAATTGTTTTTCATGCCAATGGAAAAGATGAGGCCGGGGTGCAAAATATTACCATTAAATGGAAAGGCTACCAGATCATTATGGAAGATGAAGGTTTTATAGATCATAATTTTACTATCAATCCTACAAGGAGAGTAAAGAAAACAATGATTGTGGCACTTACAACCACCGATAAAGAAATGATACTGGAAGGTTCATGGACTACAAACCGAACCCGTATCTACAGGCCCTACAAAGGAGTTGTGCTGCTGAAAAGAAAAGTCGACTTTAAAAAATCAGAATTGTTTAAAAGCCTTGATACACTTAAGCTGGCAGATAAATTATCCTTTAAAGACAGGCCGCAAACGGAGCCTTTAGTAGCTGTGGTAACAGCGCCTGAAAAAAAGCCGGATCCAGCACCAGCTGCTCTAACAGAGCCTGACCCCGACCTGATCATTCCATCAATTGACAAAACAATGGCTGAGTTATTAGCGGCAATAAAAAAGCCACAACCATCAACCGCTAAAATAGCTCCGCTGCCAAGGCAGAAGAAAATGCAGCTGGATGCATTGGCAAAATCAACAATGAAACCTGTGGTGAAGCCAGTGCCAGCAGCGCCAAAACCAGAACCCGTAGTGGCAGTTGCTCCTGCACCAAAGCCGGAGAAAAAACCAACAGCATCCGTACAGCCAAAGCCTGCAGTGCCGAAATCTGAACCTATTGTCGCCAAGCCTGCACCAGATAAAAAACCCGAAGAGGTTGTTGTAAAAACACCGCCTAAACCTGCGCCACCACCTCTTGCAATCGTTGCACCATCTGTTGTACAAGGTGCTGCTGAAATTGATAAACGGGTGACGAAATCAGACCAGGCATTTTATTTTGAATCGGATAGTTTATTGCTGACATTGTATGATAATGGTGAAGTGGATGGTGATACGGTAACCGTACTGATGAATGGCAATGTAATTTTTTCAAAAGTAGGACTGAGTACAAAAGCCAACAGTAAAACAATATACATTACACAAGCGATGGATTCTGTAAAACTGGTCATGTACGCCGAAAGCCTTGGCGAAATACCGCCAAACACAGGGTTACTGATTGTGAACGATGCAGATAAAAGGTACGAAATACGTTTCAGTGCCGATTTAAAAACAAATGCTGCGATTGTATTGCGGAGAAAAAAGAATGAATAACAAATGACAGAGACAATAAATGCAACAGACATAAAACTTACGAAGTACTCTCATGGTGCAGGCTGCGGCTGTAAAATATCCCCCAAAGTGCTGGATGAAATTTTGGCCAGCAATTTTGCGATGCCCGACAATGATAAATTGATTGTTGGCAATCACAGTAAAGATGATGCAGCGGTGTATGATATTGGCAACGGCAGCGCTTTAATATCCACCACCGATTTTTTTATGCCCATTGTGGATGATCCTTATGAGTTTGGCCGAATAGCATCTGCCAATGCCATCAGCGATGTATATGCAATGGGAGGAAAACCTGTTTTAGCGATTGCTATTTTGGGGTGGCCTGTCAATGTATTGCCGGCATCCGTAGCACAAAAGGTAATTGAAGGCAGCAGGAGTATCTGTGCAGAAGCTGGTATTCCATTGGCCGGCGGACACAGTATTGATTCACCTGAACCAATTTTTGGATTGGCAGTAAACGGTTTTGTTGCTATTGAAAATATCAAACAGAATAACAAAGCGCAGGATGGAGACATATTATTTTTGACCAAACCATTGGGTGTTGGCATTTTAACTACCGCAGAAAAAAAAGGGATTTTAAAAGAGGAACATAAAGGTATTGCAGCAAAGCAAATGATGCAATTGAATAAAGTGGGGGAAGCTTTGGGCAAAGTAAAAGGCATAAATGCCATGACAGATGTTACCGGTTTTGCTTTATTGGGGCATTTGGTTGAAATGGCCGAAGGCAGTGGAATGAGTGCTGTGATTGATTTTGAAAACATACCAACCATCATTGATGAGCTTCCATTTTATATTCAGCAGCAATCAATCCCCGGGGGCACCAACCGGAACTGGGATAGCTATGGCGAAAAGATAGGCGCTATCAGTGATTACCAAAAAGCTATTTTAGCCGATCCACAAACCAGCGGTGGCCTATTGGTTGCGGTAGCCGCAGGAGCAGTGGATGAAGTGAAAAATATATTACTGCAAAATGGATTGGGAAAATGTATAACACCTGTTGGCAGGATTATATCCAAACAGGAAAAGGTGGTTACTATCAGTATTTAAATCCATCAGCCTACTTTTGCAGCAATGATCATTGCAGTTAATACCAGGATACTTTCCGGCGATACCCGGGCCGGCAAATTTTTATTGGATACCCTGGTAATTATTGCTGCAGGTAACCCGGCTCACCAATTTGTTTTTATTACAGAAAATGATCTTACAACAATTCCCGTACTTGCCAATGTAAAAAAGATTGTAATAAAACAGCAAACCAACAGTTCACTGTTATGGAAGCTTTGGTATAATTATAAACTTCCATCCACCTTAAGAAAAGCAAGTGCAGATGTACTGCTCTCTGCCAACGGGGTTTGTTCCTTAAGAACCAAAGTGCCCCAATGCCTGATGGTAAATGACATCGATTTTATTCATCACCCGGAATGGTATGATAAAAAATATTTGAGTTTTATCAGGTTAAATATTGCAGCCTGTTTACAAAAAGCCACTTCTATCATTACCTTATCGGCTCATACAAAAAACGAGATCATTGGTAAATACAAAACCGGGGGATATAAAATTGCAACGGTTTATCCCGGCGCCAGTAACGGTTACCAACCAATCAATTCTGAAGCAAGGGAAGCTATCAAGGAAAAATATGCTGATGGCAAAGAATATTTTTTATTCAATGGTGCCATTCATGCAAAGAGTAACCTGGTAAACCTGCTGAAGGCGTTTTCGATATTTAAGAAGCGGCAAAAAAGCAGTATGCACCTGATCATTGCAACAGCAACCATTCCTGAAAAAGATATTTTTATTGAAAGCCTGCGATTATACAAATACCGGAGTGAATTGAAAATATTGGCCGGCCTGGATGAAACAGAAATCCATCCAGTTACTGCAGCAGCTTATTCCTGCATTAACCTTTCACCATCCGGTGCTGATATTAATATTCTGCTGAATTCCATGCAATCAGCAGTGCCGGTGATTGCAGGAAACAATACTGCAGCCAAAGAAATATTGGGCGATGCTGCATTGTATGCTAATCCTTCTTCATTTGAAGCCATTGCAGAACAGCTGATGCTGCTGTATAAAGATGAAAACAAAAGAAATGAGTTGATAAAAAAAGGAATTGAACTGGCTTCAAAATATACTGCTGATAAAACTGCCCAACAACTCTGGCAAAAGATACTTGCTGCCGCATCGCAATGACAAAGCCATAAACTTGCTACATTTGCAGCCACAACAAGAACATTACAACTATGATCAAATCTTCGATAAATATTGACATATTGCTGGACCAGCATAAAATTCCCCAGCAGATCAACTGGAGCGCCAGCGACAGTGCTGCAGCAATGGAACAAAGAGCAAAAGCCATGTGCCTGGCATTTTGGGATGCCGCCGATAAAACAGCATTGCGGATTGACCTCTGGACAAAAGACATGATGATGGACGAGATGGCTGATTTTTATTACCAGATGTTCATGACGATGGCGGATACCTTTAACAGGGCCACCCACCAGGAAGAACTGACAGCCGACATGAAAAAATTTGCTAAAGAATTTTTTGATAAATTCAGGGCAATACAATTGAAAGAACAGAAATAAGCAATACGAAAAGGCAGTAATAAAATACGCCGGCATTCGTCATTCAACATTCATAAATAATAATTACTATGGCTTTAGAAGAAAAAATAATGGCTGAAATGAAAGAAGCCATGAAAGCAAAGAACGAAGCAGCGCTTCGTGGATTAAGGGCTATTAAAGCAGAGATCATCAAAGCAAAAACAGATCCGGGAGCAGGAGGTGTAATTGATGAAGCTACCGAACAAAAGTTTTTGCAAAAGATGATGAAACAACGAAGGGACTCCCTGGAGATCTTTGAAAAGCAGGGTCGTGCCGACCTGGCTGTAAAAGAAAAAGAGGAAATGGAGATCATAGAAAAATTTTTACCTAAACAACTCGATGAAGCGTTGATTAAAGAAGTGGTTGCAAAAATTATTGCAGAAACCGGCGCTTCTTCACCTGCCGATATGGGCAAAGTGATGGGCGCTGCATCAAAGCAACTGGCAGGGCAGGCTGATGGAAAGACCATCAGTAATATTGTAAAAGAACTGCTGGGTAAATAAGCGTTTTATTCGCTTGCTGTTACATGAATTCCTCCGGCATAAATTCCTCCGGCATTTATGCCGGAGATAAATAAAAAAAAATGATTGACATCATCTTTGCCATCCTCCTCATCATTGCGATTGTAAAAGGCATGCGAAAAGGCCTGGTGCTGGCATTGTTCTCCATCATTGCATTTATCATTGGCCTGGCAGCAGCAATGAAATTATCAGCAGTAGTGGCGGAGTACCTGCAACGAAATGTTGCAGTACCTGGAAAGTGGTTGCCCTTTATATCATTCGCCATGGTATTTTTGGTAGTAGTGGTATTGGTAAACTGGGCAGGAAAGTTCATCGAAAAAAGTTTTGAAATGGCTTTTTTGGGGTGGGCCAATAAATTGACAGGGGCTGCTTTGTATGTTGTTTTGTACATCATCATTTTTAGTGTTTTTTTATTTTATGCAGAAAAAATCCATTTACTGCAGCCGGAAACATTTCAGCAATCTGCAACTTACCCATACATCAGGCCATGGGGCCCGGTGGTGATAGATAATTTTGGAAAGATTATTCCTGTATTCAAAGATTCTTTTGCAAGCCTTACCAGTTTTTTTGCAGGCATATCAGATAAAATACAGCATTAATTTCAGGTGTCATTTTATAAGGCAGCGAAGTACTTTAAAGAAATATGAAATTTTGAATTTTAAACGGCATAAATTTACCCCGATTGCTTATTTTAGCACACCGCTAAAGCACCGTTAATACACAGACAGAAGAATGAACTACGAAATAAAACAAGACGGTAAATTCAAATATATAGAAGAGGGACAGGGAGAACCTTTGATGTTATTGCATGGTTTATTTGGGGCATTGAGCAATTTCATGGATCTGATAGAGCACTTTCGCAAAACGCATACGGTCATCGTTCCCATGCTGCCCTTGCTTGAACTTGACCTGCTGCATACATCGGTAGGGGGGCTGCAAAAATTCGTTCACAAATTTGTTGAACACCGTAATTACAATAACATTCACTTATTGGGTAATTCACTGGGCGGGCATGTGGCACTGGTGCATATTTTAAAGCATCCGGAACGTATCAAAACCCTCATCCTTACCGGTAGTTCCGGCTTGTTTGAAAATGGCATGGGAGATACTTATCCAAAACGAGGTGATAAGGAATACATCCGAAAAAAAACAGCGTTAACTTTTTACGACCCCAAAATGGCTACAGAAGAGCTGGTGAATGAAGTATTTGAAATTACCAACAACCGCCTTAAGGTGATTAAAATAATTGCCCTCGCCAAAAGTGCTATCCGCAATAACCTGGGCGAAGAATTGAAAGAGATCAAACAACCCACTTGTTTAATCTGGGGAAACAATGACTCTATTACTCCACCATTTGTGGGCAAAGAATTTCAAAAGCTGATTCCCCATAGCGAGCTCCATTTTATTGACAAATGCGGCCATGCACCCATGATGGAAGTGCCGGATGAGTTTAATGTGATACTGGATGCTTTTCTTGCAAAACAAAAAACACCTGCTGCAACGAATTAACATTTTTTGTTGTCATCTCTTAGCGCTTTTTTCACAATATTGCGGCATAACAATCGTTCTAAAAAGTATCTATGCTTACAACGGAGCTTATCAATAATAATATTCCCAGGCTAAAACTGCAGGATGGTGTTGCCAAGGCTCTGCAGTTAATCAGCGATTACAAGGTTACCCACCTGCCTGTTGTATCGCCTGATGGTAAATACCTGGGATTGTTAAGTGAAGAAGATTTGCTGGATATTGAAGAAGAAAAAGGAAGCATACAATACTTTGAAGATTCATTTATCCAGGCTTCTGTTAAGGAAAACGAACATTTTCTGAATGCAGTTAATTGCAGCAACCGTTATGAAACTTCCGTAGTACCGGTTGTCAATGAAGAGAAAGAACTGGTAGGGGCAATTACGGTAACTGACCTGTTGAAAGCTTTGGGTGAATTTTCCGGCGCCAACGAAATTGGCGGTATCATTGTAATGGAAATGGAACGCAGCCAGTTTGCCATTTCTGAAATCAGCCGCCTGGTGGAAAGTAATGATGCACATATACTGCATCTTAATACAACCGTACAGCCCGAAACAGGGTTACTAACGGTGACCCTTCATTTAAATAAGAAAGAAATAGCTGCTATTGTAGCAACTTTTGAAAGGTATGAGTATGATGTTATTTACTTTTTTGGTGATGAGCAGTTTGAGAACGAGATACACAGCAACTACCGCCACTTAATGAACTATCTTGATATTTAAGATACCCCCATTCATCCATCTACTGTTTTTCTTTCCATATCATTTACATTTGCAGGCCTGCATTCACGGGCATTTTGTTTATTCATGCGTATTTATAAAAAAATATATCAATGCTGTTTATTATTGTTGATGGCTGCAACAGCTTCGGCGCAGAATATTGATGTATCCTCAGCCATCGCCAACCGCTTTCTGGCCGGCAAAGATTCAACAGAAAAAATCATCATCCACTCCATTAATATCTCTGGCAATAATAAAACAAAAGAGTTTATCATCAGGAGAGAGATGCAGCTAAAACATGGTGATACAATTCTGGCGGGAAGGCTGAATGATGAATTGCAGAAGCTGCAGCAGCAGGTATACAACACCAATCTTTTTTTAGAAGTTAAGGTTGATATTGCCCCAGTTGAATCAAACAATATCGATATTAACATTGCTTTAAAAGAACGCTGGTATATTTTCCCGATTCCTAAATTTCAGCTGATAGACAGAAATATCAATGAATGGTTACAAAAATATCATGGTGATCTTGACAGGGTTGTATATGGGGTAAAGTTCACCCACTATAATCTTACCGGCCACCGTGACTTAATGAGACTTACATTGCTAAATGGCTTTACCCGGAATATATCGTTTACCTACTTTAAACCCGTGAGTGAAAAATCATTGAACAACGGTTTTTCTATTACCGGCGGCATTGTACAAAACAGGGAGTTCATTTATAAAATTGATACGGGCAACAAGCCTGTACTTTTTAACAATGGCGATTTTTCCCGTAAAGTTTTTTTTGCAGGCATTGGTTACAACTACCGCAAAAACATCATGGGTACACATTATTTTAATATCACTTTTAACCATGTGTCGGTTACCGATTCATTGATTGATCCCAAATACAATCCTAATTATTTTAAAGATGCAGTCACTCATAAAAATTATGTTGACTTCAGCTATACCTACCAGTACATCAATGCCAACAATGCATTGTATCCGTTGAAAGGTACCATTGCTTCTGTAAAATTGCTGAAGAGAGGTTTTGGTTTGAGCGGTGGCATCAATTCATTTTCGGCAGAAGCCACTTATAATAATTACTGGGCGCTAAAGAACAACTGGTTCGCCAGTGTGCAGTTGTCGGGTAAAACAACGCTGCCTTTCAACCAATCTTACATCAATCAAAGGGCGTTGGGCTACGCCGATGTGAACCTGCGTGGGCTGGAGTTGTACGTAGTGGATGGTGTGGCTTATGGTTTAATGAGAAATACACTGAAAAAGAAATTGTTTACCATCAATATCAAAACGCCCTTCAAATCGGATAAGTACCACATTATACCGTTTACTTTTTTTGCCAAAACATATGCAGACCTGGGAGTGGTTTACAGCAAGCCTTCATATCAAACCACACTGAATAACAAACTTCTTTACACCGGAGGGTTTGGTATTGATATACTTTCTATTTATGATGTAAACCTAAGGGTGGAGTATAGTTTTAACCAGTTAGGTAAAAACGGGTTATTTTTACAGGCGCAGAGTGGATTATAATTTTACATTGCGCTTAGGGAATTAATTTTATTCCTGTCTTTTAAATGAAGTCTAAAACCAAACAATGAAAATCGCCATCTACAGCAGGGGAATAGAAAACGAGCAGAATAAGGACATGGATTCTTTTTTAGAAGAATTGTATGCACACAATGTAGAACCTGTTTTCTTTCAGGATTTTTTTAATAAGTTTTATTCTGCAGTAACCATCAAGGGTAAATACAGCACTTTCAATTCTGCAAAAGATCTTGATGACAGTATTGATTGTATCATCAGCTTAGGTGGTGACGGTACACTGCTGGATACAGTAACATTGGTGCAGGACAAAGGTATCCCTGTGCTGGGCATTAACTACGGAAGGCTGGGATTCCTGGCAAATATTGGCAAAGAAGATTTGAAGCCGGCCATCAGTGCACTAGCAGAAAGGACTTATGTAACAGAAAAGCGCACCCTCATTCATTTGGATGCAAACATCCCGGTATTTGATGTGCCTTATGCACTCAATGAGTTTACCTTGCAGAAAAAAGATTCCTCCTCCATGATTAAAATTCACACTTACCTGAATGGTGAATTTTTAAATACTTATTGGGCAGATGGCCTCATCGTAGCCACACCCACCGGCAGCACAGGTTATTCACTCAGTTGTAATGGCCCCATTGTTTTTCCTGATAGCGGCAGCTTTGTGATAACGCCGGTAGCGCCGCATAACCTTAACATCCGCCCCATTGTAGTGCCTGACAATAATATCATTTCATTTGAAGTGGAAGGCCGCACCGATTCCTTTATCTGCACACTCGACAGCCGCCGGATGGTAGTACCCAAAGAGGTTCAGCTGGCTATACGAAAAGAAAAATTCGAGATCAATCTCATCCGCCTTAATGAAAACAATTTTCTGCAAACATTGCGGAATAAATTGTCGTCGGGGTTGGATAAAAGGAATTGATTTTACTGACGTTGTTTTAATCTTCAATCCTTTTGTGTTCTAAACTGATACTACATATCCATTGTATATGTGCAATATGCTGTGCTTAGAAATAGTAGCAATGGTTTTTGATCTTAAAGTAAGCCAATAAAAATCAATCTTGTTCCGCTTCATACAATCCCACAAATAACCTAATTTACAAATCCAATTCACATTCCTTCATTTTCAAAATACCTCAATATGTTACGCAGGGATTTTATTAAAAACTCGGCTTTCACCAGTGCCGGCTTTGCTATTTTACCTTCAGGAACTCTATATGCGGATAATAGAAAAGTAAAGATCGGTGTTATCGGCACAGGGCTACGTGGGCAAGACCATGTAGAGTTAATGCTTAAAAGAGACGATGTAGAAATAGTAGCCATCTGTGATGTGGATGAAGGTATGTTAACCATGGCGAAGAAATTATTTTCAGATGCTAAAAAACCCCTGCCTAAAATTTTCACCGGCAGCAATTACGCTTATGAAGACCTGGTAAAAATGCCCGGGATTGAAGCCATCATCATTGCCACTCCATGGGAATGGCATACTCCTATGTGCATTGCAGGGCTGGAAGCCGGTAAATATGTCGGTACCGAAGTGGTGCTGGGGATTACAATGGAAGATCACTGGAATGTGGTAAATACCTGTGAGCATTACAAGGGACATTTGATGATGCTGGAAAATGTTTGTTACCGCCGTGATGTAATTGCGGTGCTCAATATGGTAAGGCAGGGCATATTTGGAGAGCTTATTCATTTGCAGGGTGGTTACCAGCATGATCTCCGGGGCGTAAAATTCAATGATGGCAAAACACCTTACAGCAGTGGTGTGGAGTTTGGTGATAAAGGGTATTCAGAAGCAAAATGGAGAACCAACCACAGCGTAAAAAGAAATGGCGAACTCTATCCTACTCATGGCATTGGGCCGGTTGCCAATTATATAAATATCAACAGGGGTAACAGGTTTTTAAACCTTTGTTATTTCGCTACAAAATCAAAAGGCCTGCATGAGTACATTGTAAAAAAAGGAGGAGCCGATCATCCCAATGCAAAAGTGGAATTCAGGTTAGGTGATATGGTTACTACGTCCATTAGTACAGCCAATGGAGAAACCATTTTGCTGCAGCATGATACCAGTTTACCCCGCCCATATTCGCTTGGCTTCAGGGTGCAGGGAACAAAAGGTTTGTGGATGGATGTAAACGATTCACTTTATATAGAAGATGTAAGTAAACCACACCAGTGGGAGAACGCCAAAGCCTAGTTAGACCGGTATGACCATCCTCTATGGAAACGATATGGCAATAATGCCAATGGTGCCGGCCATGGTGGGATGGATTTTTTTGTGATCAATGCTTTTATTGAATCTGTAAAACGAAAAACGCCAACACCCATGGATGTGTATGATGCGGCAGCCTGGAGTGCCATTACGCCGTTGAGTGAACAGAGTATCCAGTTGGGCAATCAAACGGTAGAATTTCCTGATTTTACCAGTGGCAAATGGATGTACCGCAAACCGGTATTCGCTTTAGATGATGACTATTGATTTATAATTTAACAGGGGCTGTTCAAATTTACAGTATCCTGCATTGGCGCTTTTTAACAAACAATTCCTTACTTTGCAATTATGAAAAAAATTCTTTTATCTGCTTTTTTCATGTCTGCCATAAGTGGTGGTGTCTTTGCACAGAGCCGTTTCAATCCAGAAGAGTTACAGGGTGAGTTTGGAGTAACGGTAGGTGCTGCTCACTATTTTGGCGATCTGAATACCAGGGCAGCCCTTAACCGACCAAAACTTGCCATTGGCGCATTTTACAGAAAACAATTCAATAATTACCTGGCCGTGCGCCTTGCTATACACTATGCCCAATTGGGGTATAGTGATGTGTACAGCAAAAACGCCTACCAAAAAGCCAGGAATCTCAGCTTTAATACCGAAATATTTGAAGTAGCCGTAAGCGGCGATTTCAATTTTTTCAGGTACGAGCCCGGCAATCCTGACTATAGTTTTACACCTTATGTTACACTGGGGTTGGGGGTGTTTAGTTATAACCCTTATGCATATTTAAATGGAAAGAAAGTATTTCTCCGTCCTTTGGGTACCGAAGGACAGAATATTGCCTATAAAGATCCCAATACTGGTAAAGTAAGAAAGCCTTATGGCAGTATGGCCATGTGTGTGCCCATCGGGCTTGGCATTAAATACAATGTGAATGACAAATTCAATTTTTCATTCCAGATAGCACATCGGTTAACCTTTACAGATTACCTTGATGATATAAGTACTACTTATATTGGGGCTAACAGGTTTGTTGATGGATCTACAGCACAAATACTGCAGGACCGGAGCTTTGAAAAGGGAACACCCATAGGAATTGAGGGCAGGCAGCGTGGTTTTAGTAAACAAAAGGACCAGTACATTATAGCAGAAATAGGGGTTACCTTCAACATCACCTCTTACAAATGCCCTTCTAATTTTTGATAGTGTATTCTTGAAATATTTTTTGCCGGGTTCAATATCCGGCATTTTTTTACCCAATATCTCCAAAAATTCCTTTATCTTCGAAATTCATTCGACCGTACCATCTGATATCTGTACCAAATTCCATTCTTATTTCCTTTTTCTGTGCAGAACCATAGTTAGTTCACTACCAAACTTATACTATGGCTCTCATCCGTTACCTGCTTACAGCAGCGGTTTGGCTATTTGCTTATGTAAACATACAGGCGCAAACAGTTTATTATCCTGCCGGGGCATCCCAGTTATTGAAGTCAACGGCAGCTGATATGGCCATGTTATTGCAGCGATCAATAGCAGGGAGTCATTTTATTGCTCAGCCATATAATTCAGTACCAGCCACAGGAATCATATTAATTTATGATGAGGCTATTGCTGCCAACCAAACCTGTAAAGTAAAAGGCAATGGAAATAATAGCCTCACTTTTTCTGCTTCGCAGGATAACGGGTTGAACTATGGCATCTACGAATACCTGCATCAATTAGGATTTCGGTTTTATCAACCCGGTGCTGCCTGGGAAATCATTCCTCCCCTCGGCTCCCCCTATATATCAACAGATACTGTATACTCCTGTAAATTCAACTATAAAACCTGGTTTATCAGCGGCGGCTGCAGTACCTGGGCCATGGATAATAACAGTAGTTATTATTGGGATACTTATTATGGAGAGAATGGGCACCAGTGGGCATTGTATCAACGCAGGAATAACATGGTGGGGGGTATCCGTTTTGCAGGCCACCGGGATGATATCATGACAACAGCGTACAAGGCCAACCTGCAAAACAACCCCTGCTATGTAGCGCCTTACAATGGTTCAAGAGCAGCTACCGGACAGTCAGTAGCAGATGTAAACAATATTGCAGCCATGCAATTGTGGAGTACTTCCATAGAGAAACAATACACACAATTCAGGAATACCATTTTTGGCAATGCTGATATTTATAAAAACTATTACCGGAATTTTAATTATGCTTATGGAAGTATTGGCATAGAAGTGCCGGATGGCGCACACTGGGCCAATTCAACAGAATATAGTTGCGGCAACGCAAAATTTATTAAGGAAAGCGACCAGCACTTTACACTGGCCAATTTTACCGCTGCAGCGATCAATGCGGTTTACCCGGACAAACGGTTCCAGCTATATGCTTATGACAGCCATGCAGATCTGCCTTCATCCAACATAACCATCAATGCAAACATTGATGTGCAGGTGGTACCCACTGCATTCCAGAATGAAACCAGTTCAAAAGGTTTGCTGAACAGGTGGTATGGCCGAACCCACAATATTTCTGAATATCATTATTTAAACCTGGCGCAATGGAGTGGAGAAACGCCCTCTTTTTATTTGGATGACCTGAAAACCACTGTTGCAAGATTAAAAGAAAAACAAAGCCAGGGCATTGTGTGGGAGGCAGCGCCTTCAAAATTTGCAAGCCTTCCTTTTTTATTGGCGGCTAATTCATCGCTAAAGAATAATATTGCGTTAGATGACGAACTCCATGCGTTTTGCAATAACCTTTTTGATAATGCGGCCGGCACCATCTATCAATTGCTGCAGCACTGGAGTAATGATAAAACAGTAACGGTATCCAACGGCATACAGGACAACAAATACAAACTGCCATTTTATTTTCAGTTGGTAAACCAGGCCGCAACAGAAACACAAAATGCATCGCCGGTAGTAAAAGAGCGTGTCCGTGAATTAAAAGCATACCTGCATTATATGCAGCTGTATTATGACTGGATATTTGACCAGCGCCCGGTTGATCACAAAAAAGAAAAAGCTGCTGCATTGTGTTTGTACCTGGCTAAAATAAACCGGCTGCAAGTTGTAAACAGCTATTTTCTTATCAATGACATTGTAAACAGGTACCAAACAACGGATAATGTTTATAGCCGGTACAACATTACCAATGGAACGGCTTATCAAAATGGCACATTGCCATTAATTAATGCGGAGGAAATTGAAAATGATTTTACTGCTGATCTTGCAATGCAAAACAGTTTCACCGGTCAGTTTTTTTATAAAAATGCCAATGAAATAAAAGCACAATTTGAAAACAGTAATCTGTTGCCGTTAGAAAAAATAAACGTTCAGGTGGGTTATACAAACGGTAAGGATTATTCTGCCAGGAGTGAATTTTATTTTATAGCAGACAAGGCAGGAAGTGTCACCATTAAATACAACCCCAGGTTTGATATGCCGGGTAAAGGGTATATCAATTTTACCGTGGAAGCCGTTGATCAAACATTGGGGATCCTCAAGGATTTTTCTATTGATAACAACAGTAGCCAGGGTGTTTTGTATGTTGCGCTGCCGGAAGCAGGAACTTATAAACTGTCCATCGTATCAAAATATAAATCAGCCGCTGCAATCACCATCACTACCAATGGCAATTACTTTTATAAGAACGGGCCTTTTCTTGGTAACACTGTAGAGAATTATCGTGGTGACCTGTTGAGCCTTCCCGGGTATTTTTATGTGCCACCGGGTATCGACAAAGTTTATTTCAGCCTCAATAACTCTAACCCCGGCGGTGCCGGCTTTGCTACTGCAGCTGAAGTGGGCAAAGCTTTTGTATTTAAAGATAATGGCAACAATACGGTTGAACCGGCACTGGTAAATACGTCAGACTCTGCATTGTTTTACCTGAAGGTGCCATCGGGCAGTCATGGTGCTTTCTGGCAATCATTTAAAATGGAACAATACCGGTTGTGCTTTGCCAATACCAGCAACATACAATGGTATGCAAGAAGAAAATCCTGCACAGCAGCTGATTTTACAGCGGTAATAAAGCCGGGCAGTGAAACATGCATCACACAATTAAAAACAACAGCCGCAGCCAATAACCTGCAGTGGCAGGTGTACGATGCCCAGCAATGGCACAACTATAATAATGTTCAGGAGATTAACCTGCCGGAAAATATTTCACCCAATGCCATTGTTACTTTAAAAACTGGAGAATATTGCATGATAACCAAACGCATTGGAGATGATCCTGTCTACATCCGTCAAAAGACAGCTTGTGCCACAGGAGCTACTACTGTAGATGCTTCTACTAAAGTGTTGCTTTATCCCAACCCCGGAACAGGCCTGTTCAAATGCACACAAAACGGCGAGCCGGTAATTGCAGAAGAGATCAACGTTCACAATGTGACGGGGATAAGGATGGCAAACTTCACCAATACACAGCAATTTAATATTGCCGCTTTGCCTCCCGGAGTATATTTCTATACATTGCTCATCAATAAGAGCGTTTATAAAGGAAAGCTGGTGAAGATATAATGGCTTTGCAGTTTAAATATCTGCTGTGCAGCTAGCCTGGCAATATCGCCGGTGGCAATATGTTTTTGCTGCATTCATTTGCGCTCAAACACTCATTCCAACTAAATTTCGTTACTTTTGCGGCCTTAATTAACCGTTCGCTTATCAGTTTGATATGAGTTTAAAGGATAAGATCGATTTGAAGGGACTGCCCCGGCACATTGCTATCATAATGGATGGCAATGGAAGATGGGCGCAGGAAAAAGGGGAAGACCGTCTTTTTGGCCACCTGCATGGTGTGGAAAGTGTCCGCAACATTGTAGAAGGCTGTGCAGAATTAGGTATCGAATACCTCACGTTATATGCCTTTAGTACTGAAAACTGGGATAGGCCAGCCAACGAGGTAAGTGGTTTAATGGAAATACTCGTTGATACTATCCGCAAGGAAGTGCCCACGCTGAATAAGAATAATATCAAGTTGCATGTAATTGGTGACCTGGATATGTTGCCGGATACTGCCAGGCAGGCCCTGGAAGAAGCATTGCTTGAAACTGGTAACAATACCGGTTTAAATTTGGTTATGGCACTCAGTTACAGCAGCCGCTGGGAATTGGTGAATGCAGTAAAAAATATTGCTGCTGATGTAAAGAAAGGACTGCTGCAACCGGAAGGCATTAACCAGGAAACCCTGCAGCATTATCTTACTACCAGTGAGTTTCCAGACCCGGAGCTGATGATACGTACCAGTGGAGAATATCGTATCAGCAATTTTTTATTGTACCAACTGGCTTATGCTGAATTATATTTTACAAATACCAGGTGGCCTGATTTCAGGAAAGATAATTTATATGAAGCCATTTTGGATTTTCAACAAAGAGAAAGGAGGTTTGGCAAAACCGGAGAACAGGTAAGCAAAGAGGAAAAGCTGGCAAAACCCTAACAGGAATATCAGTAATAAAGAAAAATAACAGCGGTCGTATAAAGGCAGCAATAGATGGTTTAACAAATAGTTTTAATAATAGCAAGTATATTGCCGACCGTAAAAAATATTTGATGCAGAGGATTTACCAGAACTTTTTATTTATTGTAATAGCAGTGTTTAGCAGTCAATTAGCGGCTGCCCAGGTAACTGACACAACCCCGGTTTCTATTAACCCTCAATTACTTGAAATATTCAATAACAGGGTGCCAAAAGAATATACCATTGCAGGTATATCCGTAACCGGTAACCAATCGTTCGACCCAAATCTTATTATTTCAATTTCAGGCCTTGCCGTTGGCGATAAAGTGCTGATTCCGGGTACTGATGCATTTAATAAAGTCATTACCAAGTTGTGGAAGCAAAACCTGATTGCAGATGTGGAAGTATATCTTACCAATCTGGTAGGCACCAATTTGTATGTAGAGTTAGCAGTTACTGAACGACCCAGGCTGGCAGATGTTAAATTTATCGGGATAAAAAAAGGAGAAAAGGAAGACCTGGAGGCAAAAACAGCATTGTCAAGAGACAGGGTGGTAACCGAAAACATGAAAGTAAGCGCTCTGGATGCCATCCGTAAGTTTTATACAGAGAAGTCGTTTGGAAATGTTACTGTTAGTATGAAGGAAGAACCTGCAGTTGGTACTCCCAATGCAGTTGTATTAGTTTTTACAATTGATAAGGGAAGTAAAGTAAAAGTAAACTCATTAAACTTTGCCGGCAATGAAGCCATCCCCGATGGTAAGCTTAAAAAGCAAATGAAGGGCACAAAGGAAAAATCAAGGTTTACATTGAACCCACTGGAATATCATAGTCCATATAACGATACTAGCCGGAATACTACGTTTAAAGAATACCTGGAGGATTATGGATTTCTTTCAATATCCAAAACGAAAGATGCCATTGATCCTTATTTCCGCTTTAAGTTGTTTACTTCAGCAAAATTCAACCCACAGAAATATGAAGAAGACAAAGAAAAGCTGCTTGACTTTTACAATGCAGAAGGTTTTAGAGATGCGGTGATTGTAGCTGATACTACAATTCCAAATTCAAAAGGCAACCTGGATATACACGTTAAGGTAAATGAGGGAAGCAAGTATTATTTTGGTGATATTGCCTGGCGTGGTAACACAAAATACTCTGACTCTGTGCTGAATTTGCTCCTCGCCATTAAAAAAGGAGATATTTATAACAATGAATTGCTTAATAAAAGACTGGGTAAAATTCCATCAGCCGATGGCGGCGATATCCAAAGCCTTTACATGGATGATGGTTATTTGTTTTTTAGAGTAGAGCCGGTAGAAACTTCCGTGTATAATGATACCATCAACTTTGAGATACGCTTGCAGGAAGGCCCGCAGGCTACCATTGGTAAAATTGACATTAGCGGCAATGACAAAACAAAAGATTATGTGGTGCGCCGTGAATTAAGAACAGTACCCGGCGAAAAATTCAGCCGTTCGGATATTATCCGTACACAAAGGGAGCTCGGACAGCTGGGTTTTTTCAATCCTGAAAAAATTGTACCCAACATTGTACCCAATGCAGACAACGGCACGGTGGATATCAACTGGGCTGTGGAGGAAAAATCTAATGACCAGCTGGAATTATCTGCTGGTTTTGGCGGCGGCATTGGTTTAACCGGAACACTGGGTATTACCTTCAATAACTTTTCTATTAACAATATTTTTAACAAAAGCACCTGGGATCCTTTACCATCGGGTAGCGGTCAAAAACTGAGTGCAAGGATCCAGTCAAATGGCCGTGCTTTTAGAACTTACAATTTTTCCTTTACCGAGCCATGGCTTGGTGGCAGAAAACGCAATTCCTTTTCAGTAAGTTTTTACAATACCAAACAGTCCAATTCATACAATCAGCTAACCGGTCAGTATTGTAGCTCCTGCGGCGACACGTCCTACCTTAGAATATTGGGAGCAAGTATCGCACTGGGCAAACAATTAAAATGGCCGGATGACTATTTCTCTCTCACCACATCACTGAACTTCCAGCAGTATAAACTCAGAAATTATGCAGTAAGTGGTTTTGGCGGATTGAGTGATGGAACATCCACCAATATCAGTTTAAAACTTTCACTTGCACGTTATGCAGCATCGGGTAGCCCCATCTTTCCAACTGGTGGGTCAAACTTTATGCTTAGTGGTCAGTTTACCTTGCCTTACACGTTGCTGGGCTGGGTAAAAGAAAGTGATAACCAGTTCAAACTTCCTGAGTTTCATAAATGGTTATTTACCGGCGAATACTATGTGCCGATAGGGATGGCAAAGGGAGCAGAAAAAAACCGCCAGTTCATTTTGAAAGTGGCTGCTAAATATGGCTTTATTGGGAAGTACGACAGCAAAAAAGACATTTCTCCATTTGAGCGTTTTCAGTTGGGTGATGCCGGCCTGAGTAACAACTATGGTTTATTGGGGTATGATATCATTGCTCACAGAGGTTATCCTGTATATTCAAGCTCCGATCCAAAAGTGAACCCTGAAAATGTTACACAATCGCAGTTTTTTACCATTTTTAATAAATACACTGTTGAGTTGCGTTATCCTTTCAGTACCAACCCCAGCAGCACTATTTATGGATTGGCTTTTTTTGAAGCGGCCAATGGATGGTATTCTTTTAAAGACTACAATCCATTTAAACTACGCCGATCTGCAGGGGTGGGTATGCGTTTCTTCCTGCCAATGTTTGGTTTGTTAGGATTTGATTATGGAATTGGATTTGACAGGATCAAGGCAGGTGAGCCATTGAAAAATGCGTACAAATTCACCTTTATGCTTGGGCAGGAACCTCAGTAAATTACGGATGGATAATCGTTTATTTGCAACATAAAAAATACTACCATGAAAAAGTATCTTTTTCTTACCGCTTGCCTGTTATTCATGGCAATTTATGTAAACGCACAGCGCTATGCTGTGATAGACTCAAAATACATACTGGAAAAACTACCCGAGTATAAAGAATCACAGGCAAGACTTGACCAGTTTAGCACCCAATGGCAGCAGGAGATAGAAGCCAAACAGGCCGCTTTGGACAAGATGTATAAAGATTATGATGCAGAACAGGTAATGCTGAGTGACGAGCTGAAAAAAAAACGGGAAGATGAATTATACAATAAGGAAAAAGAAGTGAGGGATCTTCAGAAAAAAAGATTCGGTTTTGAAGGGGATCTGTTTAAAAAAAGGCAGGAGTTGATAAAACCTATACAGGACAAGGTTTATACTGCTATACAAAAACTGGCTGTTGACAAATCTTATGACTTTATTTTGGATAAAAGTGAAGGAATTACTGTTATATTTGCCGACCCAAAACTGGACAGGAGTGATGATGTGCTGAAGTTTTTGGGTGTTAAATAATTCACAATAGGCGCTGGGGGTGCAGCCAGGTATTGATAAAAATATTCTTAGGCTTGCTTATTGTCAACTAAAAAAAATTAAAGTATAATTATTCACAAGCACTTGCCCTGCCTCTGAAGTAAAATGCCAGGCAAGTTTTTTAAACATCTGAACAAAAAATGAAAAAAGCAGTACTATTATTAGTGATTACAGTTTTAATAATTGGGATTACCAGCAGTGCATCTGCACAAGGAAAAATTGGATATATCAGTACAGAAGAATTGATTGGGTCAATGCCTGAAACTGAAGTTGCCAATACACAGTTGCAGGAATACCAGGGTTCTTTACAGCAACAGGGCAATGATTACCAAAGGGAGTTGTATGAAAAGGACAGCATCTTTGGTGCAGATTCAGCTAAGTTTACTGCTGTTCAAAAAGAATTAAAAAGAAATGACCTGATCGCTTTGTATCAAAAATATCAAGGCTGGAACCAGACTATGCAGCAAATGATTCAGCAAAAATCACAGGACCTGATCGTTCCTATCAGGACTAAAGCGCTGGATGCTATTAAAGCAGCGGCAAAAGAAAACGGCTATACTTATGTTTTAGAGTCTGCAGCAGTATTGGTTGGCCCTCCCGGGGACGATATCCTGCCACTGGTAAAAAAGAAACTTGGTGTTAAAGATTCAGCTCCTGCAAAACCGGCAGCAGGTGGCTTAAAAAGACAATAATTAATTTGAAATGATATTCAGAAAGCCATCTTGTTTAAAGATGGCTTTCTTATTTTTGGTATATGAATAAAGGCCCTATTGGCATATTCGACAGCGGTTATGGCGGCCTCACAGTGTTAAAAGAAATTACTGCTAGGCTGCCACAGTATGATTACATCTATCTGGGTGATAACGCAAGAGCTCCTTACGGCACCCGGAGTTTTGATACGGTTTACCATTACACAGTACAGTGCGTGGAGTGGTTTTTTAAACAGGGTTGCTCTTTGGTGATATTGGCCTGTAACACAGCTTCTGCTAAAGCACTCCGTACCATCCAGCAAAATGACCTTCCAAAATTGGATGCTTCAAAAAGAGTGCTGGGAGTAATAAGACCAACATCCGAGATCATTGGCAACTTAAGCAAAAGCAAGCAGGTGGGCATATTGGCCACAACCGGTACGGTGCAGTCTCAATCCTACTTAATTGAAATTGAAAAATTCTTTCCTGAATGCAAAGTATACCAGGAAGCCTGCCCTATGTGGGTTCCATTGGTGGAAAACAATGAATATAACAGCCCCGGCGCCGATTATTTTATTGAGAAACATGTAAAAACCTGCTTTCCCAATCGGCAGCTATTGATACAATCTTACTGGCCTGTACCCATTATCCCTTACTTACTGAAAAGATCAGGCAATTTGCTCCAGCAGGTTGCTCCATCATTGCACAGGGAGCTATTGTAGCCGGCAGTCTTGTTGATTACCTGTACCGCCACCCCGATATGGAAGAAAAATGTTGCAAAGGAGGCTCGTTAAGCTTTTTTACTACTGATTCCGCAGACGATTTTGACTCAAAAGCAGCTTTTTTTTATGGAACACCAGTAAAATCAACACATTTAGCCCTTTAAATGCAAAAAACTTTCAACTTTAAACCTTCAACTTTCAACTTTTCCCCTACCTTTGCCGTCCTTTCACAAACAGCAGGGATGGTGCCCTGGTGAGTGTAACTAAAAAAAGTTTTAAAAATATTTTAAAAAGGAAAATTCTACTACAATGCCAGGTAAAAAAAGAACATATCAACCACATGTACGCCGTCGTAAATCTGTTCATGGTTTTCGTAAGCGTATGCAAACTGCCAATGGACGTAAAGTATTGGCAAGCCGCAGAGCAAAAGGACGTCATAAACTGACCGTTTCCAGCGAAAGGTTTGGTAAAAAGTAAGAAAAATTGATATCTCACCAACGGTGAAATAAAAATAGTAAGCTCTCTTCGGAGAGCTTTTTTAATTTTGAGTAATTGGAGCAGAA
This sequence comes from Chitinophagaceae bacterium, assembly GCA_016722465.1. Classification (GTDB taxonomy): domain Bacteria; phylum Bacteroidota; class Bacteroidia; order Chitinophagales; family Chitinophagaceae; genus Ferruginibacter. The sequence continues at coordinate 1,791,286 of JADKJC010000001.1, forward strand.
AGAACGATACACTTTGGGAGCAAATGAACGACTCAAAAGCCGTAAGGCAATTGACCTGCTTTTTAAACAGGGCAAATCGTTTTCACTATTCCCGTTCAGGGTGGTGTATCAAAAATCCGTAGCCGATAGTGGTGAAGAAATACTGCAGGCAGCATTTAGTGTAAGCAAGCGTTATTTTAAAAAAGCTGTTTACCGCAACCGCATTAAAAGGCTGATGAGAGAAGCGTACCGGCTGCAGAAAAATGAATTGCAGCACCGCCTGCAGCAAAGCAATCGCCAAATGATTATTTTTATCATGTACACGGGTAATGAGTTGCCGGAACATAGTTTGGTGAAAGAAAAAATTGCCACTGTTATTAAAAGATTGCAAAAACTTAGCAATGAAGAGCCTGCTGCAAATACTTAGTTTCCCTTTTATCTTATTGATAAAGCTCTACCAGCTGATCATATCTCCCTGGCTTGGTAAAAGCTGCCGCTTTACTCCTACCTGTTCGCATTACGGAATTGAGGCATTAAAAAAATATGGCCTAGTAAAAGGAGGATGGCTTACCATCAAAAGAATTGCCCGTTGTCATCCCTGGGGTGGGCATGGATACGACCCGGTACCTTAACTTCCGTTCTGACCTGCAGGAAAGGCCGGATACAAAAACGGGCACCCAAAGATGCCCGTTCTGCAAAAAGAATATCAATGCTTAACTGATCACTATTTCTTTCTTCGCATTTTCTTTACCTGCAATTACAGGCAGACTAATTTCCAACACACCATCCGCATATTTAGCAGTAATGGCTTTTGTGTCGATACTTTCATCTAAGGTAAAACTGCGTTTGAAACTACCACGGCTGTACTCCCTCAGTATCCATTCAGGACGGGGAAAACCTTCCGGTGGAGTGTAAGAAACAGTTAGTTCATTTCCATTTACGTCCAGGTGGAAATGTTCTTTGATGCGGCCGGGTGCAAACACCAGCATTTCATAAGTACTGGCTGTTTTGTAAATGTTTACCCCTGCCCTTTGCATGGATCGGATAAATCCGCCCTTGGCTGGATTTCCGTAAGCGTTGCCTTTTGCGGCGCATGACTGATTGTAGTGCATGTTTTTGTTTTTTAATTGAAAAATAGATTAACAGCTGATAGCCTGTAAAAATGATGCCTAATATTTGTATATGCAAATATGTCATTCGGCAGGATTTTCTTTACTTTGTTTAAATACTTAAAAAATGGCAAAAGAAAAGATCCGGTGCAGTTGGTGTATGAAAGATGACCTGTATAAAAACTACCATGATAATGAATGGGGAACGCCCCTGCATGATGACCGGCAATTGTTTGAACTGCTTTGCCTGGAAGGTGCACAGGCAGGATTGAGCTGGTACACTGTGCTCTCTAAAAGAGAAAACTACCGTGAGGCATTTGATAATTTTGATGCTGTAAAAATGTCAAAATACAATGCGACAAAAATTGAAAAACTGCTGCTGGATGCCGGCATTATCAGGAACCGTTTAAAAGTAAATGCATTTATCACCAATGCACAGGCATACCTGGCCATTCAAAAAGAATATGGCAGCTTTGATAAATACATCTGGCAGTTTGTTGGAGGAAAACCAATCGTGAATGATATACAAAGCATGTCGGGGGTACTTGCTAAAACAGCTATTTCCGATGCCATGAGTAAAGACCTGCTGCAGAAGGGGTTTAAGTTTGTTGGCTCTACCATCTGCTATGCATTTATGCAGGCAAGCGGAATGGTGGATGATCATTTCAATGATTGCTGGAAAAAGAAGAAAATATCAGGTAAGCGATAATTTTTCTTTTTTTCTTTGAGACTTTAAAAAGTCCATGCCAAAACTCAGCTTTTTTGCGGCCGGGGATGTTGCATTGATCATCCTCCAGAAAGGAGTGATCCTGCCAATCGCTTTTCCTTTTTTATATTCTTCAAAAGCCGCTTCTGCAACGATGCGTAAGAAGATACCAGACGTGATTGGGCAGGTCTTATCAGCTTTGTATTCTATCGCCAGGTCGTTCCGCATCTGTGCCAGCGAAGTTTCCTTACCTTTTGGAATCTGGCGGATATAGTCATCTACAATTGCAGGGTTAGCAATCAGCATATTTTCGCCTGCTTTAATATCAGCAAAATCACACGGAGATTTTTTTACCACCGCTTCTTTTTGAATATCCCTTTTTCAATCCATGTTTTTCTTTTATAAGCACACATGATCATATTTTTTAGAAAGGGTAAGGTACCTCAACATGCCAGCAAAATAAATGACGCAGGTCAGGAAAAAAAAGGCCGCAATTTTAATTGCGGCCTTTTTTTATTTATACATAATGAGTTTATTTTGCAGCAAAACGTTCTGCTACTTTACTCCAGTTTACCACGTTCCAGAAGGCGGCCAGGTAATCTGCCCTGCGGTTCTGGTAGTGCAGGTAGTAAGCATGTTCCCATACGTCTACGCCTAAAACCGGGATGCCCTTTACTTCGGCCACATCCATTAAAGGATTATCCTGGTTGGGGGTAGAGCTTATTTCAAGTTTGCCGTCTTTTACTAACAACCATGCCCAGCCGCTTCCAAATCTTGTCATGCCTGCTGCCGCAAACTTTTCTTTGAATGCATCCAGTGAGCCAAATGCTGCAGTGATTGCATCAGCCAATGCGCCGGAAGGAGCACCGCCGGCATTAGGTGCCATACTTTCCCAGAAAAAACTATGGTTCCAGTGACCACCGCCGTTATTACGAACGGCTGGCGAAATAGAACCAGCTGCTTTTACCAGCTCTTCCAGTGTCTTTCCTTCATTGGGTGTTCCGGCAATGGCTTTATTCAGGTTGTCAACATAAGCCTGGTGGTGTTTGCCATGATGGATCTGCATTGTCTTTGTGTCGATATGTGGCTCTAGTGCTTCGTGTGCGTAAGGCAGAGCCGGGAGTGTAAATGCCATAATTAAGATTTTAATGTTTGTTTACTGAATTGTTGGATAGCAAATTTACATATAGTGTTTGCAATGTGCCAGCTTAAAAATTAATTCTTTCTTATTTCGCAAACTACCGCTTACGGCTGAAAAACTCTTTCATCAAACTGGCGCATTCTATAGAGAGCAAACCTCCTTCCACAATTGTTTTTGGATGAAAGGGGCTGTTTTGTTGAGTGATATGCCGGTAGCCGTTCTTCTCATCAGAAGCGCCATATACTACCCGGCCAATCTTGCTCCAGTAAAGAGCGCCGCTGCACATTACACAGGGTTCCAGGGTTACGTACAAAGTGGCTTCCGGCAGGTATTTACTCCCTAAAAAATTAAAAGCAGCTGTCAGCGCAATGATCTCAGCATGGGCAGTGCTGTCATTCAGTTTTTCTACCTGGTTGTAGCCCCTTGCAATAATGCGTTCATTCATTACCACTACGGCTCCTACCGGCACCTCATCATCTTCAAATGCTCTTTGTGCTTCCCGTAAAGCCTGCTTCATGTATTGCTCGTCTGTCATAAAATTTATTTCTGTTACTCGTCTCTCCGGCCCGGCATGTCCGGTTTAAATTATTCATACAGGTAACTCATCATTATTTCATCAATAAACCTGTCTTCACTTTCCAGGTGGGTGTATTTTCTCAGCACTCCTTCTTTTATAAACCCATTCTTTTCATATAATTTAATGGCTTTATCATTAAAGGTAGCGGTACTTAACTCTATTCTTTTAATGTGCAATGTTTTACCCAGTTCGATTATTTCTTTCATCATCGTTGCCCCATAACCTTTTCCGGCAAAGGAGGGATGAATGGCCAGACCGCCCAAATAGGCAATGTGTGCGTTCCTGTATTGCTGGTGAATGAATTTAAACATACCAGCTTCCTGCCCATCTGCATTGAAAATATAAATGATATTTTTTTTAAGGAGATCATTAAAAACCGGCAAAAAAGAGGCTGCATCCATATACTCATACAAAAGATATGGATTCACTGATGGATGCATGTAAATTTCATAGATAAAATCAAAATCAGCTGCAGTGATATTCCTGATCATATTTTCCGAAGGTATAAATACCTTATGAAAATAAGCATACAGAATTATTCCGGCGGCATGGAATTATTAAATTAATTTTATCCATCCAAGTTTCTTCTTAACGATTGGGAAAATTTATGATACAGGTTCAGCAATTAAACAGCATGCGGAGCTTCTTCAACAGTGGCGCCACTAAGTCATACGCTTCCAGGAAAGAACAGCTCAAAAAACTAAAGCAATCTGTTCTGGATCATGAGGAAGCACTGTATGATGCTTTATATACTGATCTCAAAAAAAGCAAGGAAGAGGTTTGGGTTACCGAAACAGGGATGGTGATTGCCGAGATCAATGAAGCCATCCGCCATCTTAAAAGCTGGATGGCTGAAGAAAGGGTTAGCACCAACCTGCTGAATATGCCATCTTCCAGTCATATTCTGAAAGAACCATTGGGAGTGGTGCTGATCATTGGCCCATGGAACTACCCTTTTCAACTGCTTATCAATCCTCTGATCGGGGCAATTGCAGCCGGCAATTGTGTGGTATTAAAGCCAAGTGAATTTGCCCCTGCCACAGCATCCGTGATGAAAAAAATAGTAGAGACAACTTTTGCGCCTGAATATATTTTGTATGCAGAAGGAGACGGTGTAACCGTGGTGCCCGAGATGATGAACAATTTTACATTTGACCATGTTTTTTATACAGGCAGCACTGCAGTTGGGAAGATCATTTATAAAATGGCGGCAGAAAAACTGGTACCGGTAACACTGGAACTGGGTGGTAAAAGCCCCTGCATTGTAGAAAGCGATGCTAATATTAAAGTGGCCGCCAGGCGGATTGCCATGACCAAATTCAGCAATGCCGGTCAAATGTGTGTGGCGCCGGATTATGTACTGGTACAGCAATCAAAAAAGGAAGCACTTGTTGCTGAGTTGAAAAAAGTAATTGTTGAATTTTTTGGCGTGGATGCTTCAACCAGTTATAACTATGGAAAAATAATTAACGAAAAACAATTTAACCGCATTGCTGCTTATCTGCAGGATGGCAAGGTGGTTCATGGAGGAAAAATAAATAAAGACAGTTTGTATATAGAGCCCACATTGCTGGATGATGTGCGGCTAACAGCCCCGGTAATGAAGGATGAAATATTTGGTCCCATACTTCCGGTGATTGGCTTTACAACCATGGAAGAAGCGATCAAAATAATTGAGCAAAATAAAAACCCGTTGGCATTTTATGTGTTTACATCCAGCAACATCAGGGAAAAAGACTGGATGAACAAGGTAGCTTTTGGCGGTGGCTGTATCAACAATGCAAGCTGGCATCTCACCAATCACAACCTGCCTTTTGGCGGCAGGGGTTTTAGTGGTACCGGGCAATATCATGGCAAAGCATCTTTCGATACCTTCTCTCACAAAAAGCTGTGATGAAAACGCCGACCTGGTTTGATCCTGCTATAAAATATCCACCGTTTAAAGGCAAGCTGAAGCTGTTTAAATGGGTGATAAAATGAAGAAAGCACTAAAAATATTATTTGGCTTATTGCTTCTTTCGGCAGTCTTTATTCTATATGCATTTTATATAACCCGTAACTCCGTAGATATGACACCCCGGCAAAAAATACTAAAAGCAATGTATCCCGCAGTAATGTGGTTTACCAAACTTACCAAAGCCAATGCTGATATCCTGGAAAACAACAGTGCACAGCCGGCAGTTTCTTTTTATTCCCTGCAGGCCATATCAATTGATGGAAGCCGCTTTGATCTTGCTTCGTTAAAAGGGAAAAAAATACTGATCGTAAATACGGCATCAGATTGCGGCTATACTGACCAGTTTGATGACCTGGAAAAATTATACCGGCAATACAAGGGGAAATTAGAGATCATCGCTTTTCCTGCCAACGATTTTAAAGAACAGGAAAAAGGAAGTAACGATGAGATTGCCGCCTACTGTAAAAAAAATTATGGTGTTACTTTCCCGATCATGGCAAAAAGTATTGTGATTATTTCTCCGGGACAGAATGCTGTTTTTCAATGGCTCACAGAGCCTTCAATGAACGGCTGGAACAGTAAAGCACCCTCCTGGAATTTTTCAAAATACCTTATCAATGAAAAAGGGCAGCTTACCAATTATTTCGGAACCTCAGTTTCCCCTTTATCAAAAGAAGTAAAAGCTGCGATAGAAAAAAATTAGATATTCCGTTCCATTTCGTAAGAATAAATAAAAGGCTGCATTCCTGTTTGCTGCAGCATTTTTTCTGCAGCAATCGACCCTACATGTACAACCGATAAGTCGTGGTTGTATAAAGCGCTTACATGTGTAAGCAAGGCTGGCATGTATACCTGCTCATCAGAAGATGGCGCAACACCAAACAGAGCCACCCTGCCACTGGCAGGATTAAAAATGATAAATGCAGCAGGTATGGTGTTTTCATAAGCTACAAACAGGCGGTACTGGTGCCATCCCCTTTGAAGTGTATGATTGTTGTATTGCCATGCCGGCTGCCATGCAGCAATTTTGTTGATCCAGTTCCAGTCAGCTTGCTGTTGCTCTTTTATTTCAATGCCTGCAGCATTTTTTGTGACTGGCCGCCCTTTATAACTATTGATATTCCGGGTAATTTCAAAACCTGCTTTCTGGTAAGTTTTTATTGCCTGCGTATTTTGTTTGAATACTTCCAGTACAGATCTTTCAACAGTATTTTTTCTTAATTGATCGATGCAATATTCATACAAAGAAAAAGATAATCCCCTGCCACGGTATTGCGGCAATATTCCGGTGCCTGCATTGTAAGCGGTCTTAATTCCATCAATGCTATCTATTCCATTTAAGATAAATCCTGCCAGTTCATCATTTTCAAAAACGCCAAATGATAATGAAAGATCAATGGCTTCTGTTGCAATTTTATTTTCAAACTGTTCTGCACTTAAATTAAAGGGGATGAAATAATCTTTAAATGATTCATTGAAGCAATTGCGGATTGCTTCTGAACTGCTGTTGTTGAGTGAATGAAATGTGATGGCCATCATTTATTTTTTTGGAATTTGCTGTACCCCGCTGCTTTCCGGTGTCAATGCAACATCGGTACTCCTGTCGGCCCGCCATGCCCAAAATACCAATAACCATTGCAAAAAGGCCACGATCACAACAGGGGTTACAGATGGTGGTGGTGGACCAAAAACATTCAGGATATGGGTAATCAGCAAAAAGATGATCAACGCCCAAAAACCAATCCCTGCTTTTTTATTGCTGGCCCTTGCAGACTGTACATACAGGTAAATGCCGGCGCCGAAAAATAGCAATTCGATCGCCAGTTCCAGGTATTTATAATTCCAGAGTCCAAGTCCCACTTTGCCGGAAGTAAATGGTGTAATGGGTAAATCCGGGTCATGCACAAGCCAGTCCAGTACCCAATGGCTCAATACCAATACAGCAATCAACAGTGCTGCTCTAAGGTTTTTCTTTGCAATAAAATAACTGAGCCCAAAGAGAAAAGACCAGGCCAATACCGTAAGCAGGCCGTGTGATACCGGGTAATGTGTAAAGCTTAATGGAATTGGGGAAGAGGGGTTACTATTCAGTTCCACTTTCTCAATACCGGTAAGTAACAGAATGGGCCACAAAAGATCCAGCCATTGGGCGGCCATAAAAGTGATACCCAGGGAAAGCCTGTTATCAATTTTTTTTCCAGCCATTGCTGCGGCAAAATGTCCAATAAACATATTGAAAAGATTTGGTTATTGAATAAGTATGTATGCAGTAAAATGTGCGTTCTAAATTAGTATAAAAAGTATTTATACCAAATAAAACGCTGCTGCTGATCGCAATAGTAGTTTATTTTTGCAGCTTACTGTAAAGTGGTTTTTTAAACGGTTAACTAAATTATATGCAACATCATATCGCTGTTATTGGCGGCACTACTTATGATCATATTGTGTACCTGCCCCAACTGCCACAGCCGGTTCCTCAAACCATCCACCAGGCAGCTTTCAACGAGGCGGTTGGTTCAACAGGTTCCGGGAAAGCGCTGGTGCTTACCAAACTGGGGATGAGCAATGTGCTTTATTCAGTGATAGGTAATGATGAATTTGGAAATAAAATAAGAATATACCTGGATGAACAAAAAGTAAACACCTTTTTTGATATTGACCCGGCTGGCACAGAAAGACATATCAATATAATGGATGCACAGGGAGGCAGGATATCGATGTTTGTAACGCAATCATCGGAGGTAATTCCACATGATATCGCAGCCATCGAAAAAATGCTGGAGCAATCAACAGTAATTGTTTTAAACATCATCGGGTATTGCCGGTACCTGGTTCCTTCCGTTAAAAAATTCAATAAACCTGTCTGGACTGACCTGCATGATTATGATGGCAGCAATCCATACCACCAGGATTTTATTGAGGCAGCGCAATATATTCATCTTAGTTCAGATAACCTGCCGGGCTACAGAACAGTCATGCAGGAATTGATAAATAGTGGCAAAGAACTGGTGATTTGCACCCATGGAAAAGAAGGCGCTACTTTACTTACACGATCTGGTGAATGGCTGGAACAGTCAGCCATTAAAAACATGCCGGTTGTTGACAGTAATGGCGCAGGCGATAGTTTCTTCTCCGGCTTTTTATATGCATACCTCCATCATTATCCCCTGCAAAAATGTTTGCAATATGGGGCAGTATGCGGAGCGTATGCAGTTACGTCGCTAAGCCTTGTATATGATCTTTTAACGCCCGCTTTCGTAGAACAGGAAATAGCCAGGATGGTATAAAAAATTCAGCAGCACTTGTTATATTCGGAATAATATTGCTGGTTGCTGAGACCAGCAGGCACAGGCTTTCCACTGCACGGGTATTGAATTAAGCACTTCAATGATCACAAAAAATACCTGTAAAACCTATGAGGTATAAAATAATTTCAGTAGCTTTCCTTCTATCTTAATTTCAAGTTATCCCGCTTTAATATTGAGTATTTTAAATGCCATGCCCACATAACAACCGGGTAGGGTTACTCTGTTTTTGAATAAAGCATTGAACCTCGTTCCGCATAGTAACGCATTACTTATTGACGGTAATCATTATTAAAAGCAAACTTGAAATTATTATGAAAATCTCCAACCACTGGCTTGTGCCAGATTCAACCAGCGAAAAAATCGTGGTCTCAAAAACTGCCAATGCAGGCGATCTTATTGATCCAGACTATGTGGTTATCCATTACACTGCTACGGATACTGCCCGGCCGGCAATTGACTGGTTCATGAATACCGGCAATAATCCTGACAGGATAGCGGCACATATTGTACTGGATTATGATGGCACCATTACGCAACTGGTTCCATTCAACCGGAAAGCAAATCATGCCGGCACCAGTACATGGGATGGAGTGGACTTCTTTAATTCTCATGCCATAGGTATCGAGATCGTAAACCCGGGCTTTGTTGAAAAAATAAGCAACGGCAGTTTCAGAAGAACCATTGCGCAGGATAAAAGTGGCAACCCGGTATTTAAAACATATCCTGCAACCGAAAGCAGCAGGATTGTTAAGGCCAATCATAAACATAAATTCTGGGTAGGCAGGGAAAACAAGAACTGGTTCACTTATCCCGATGCACAGCTTGTTGCTTTATATAAGCTTTGCAGGTTGCTTTTTGAAACCTATCATCCGGTAACTGCGGTAGGCCATGATGATATTTCACCGGCAAGAAAGCCCGACCCGGGACCGGCATTTCCCTGGGAGGCTTTTAAAACAAATGTATTTGGTAGTACCAATAAAACCGGAAAAATCTTCATTGTGAATACAGAAGGTTCTAATCTCAGAACATCGTTTTCTACCAGTGCCCCGGTTATAAAAAAACTGGCACTTGGTTATGAAGTTGGATTGATTGAAACAAACGGGCAATGGTCTAAAGTATATTTGGTAGATAAACAGCAGGATGTGCTGTTGAAACAGGGCTCCAAACTTAGAAGTATCAAAACAATTGGCTGGATATTCTCAGCCCTGGTTACAGAAAAAGTCAGTTGATTCAGCGGAGTAATTTTTCAAAAGAGGAAGGTTGAGAATGCGATTGAAACGGGGTCGATTTTTTATTTTATTACTTCGTTTTATAAGTCTATAAGTACTACAAGAAAAATTTCGTGTTAATAGCAGTCGGGTATTAATACGAAAAATGGTCATTTTAAAATGACCATTTTTTCAATGAGTAGTCCCGACAAGAATCGAACTTGTGTCTAAAGTTTAGGAAACTTCTATTCTATCCACTGAACTACGGGACCAGGCTAACTTTGAATTACAAATAAAGAATGCAGAATAGCGGCTGCAAAAGTAAGGAACTACACAATAGCAACCAACTGTGATTCCTGTTTAAAATTACCAGCGATAGGGTACCGGAAAACCAACAGGAATTACTTAAAAGTTGATTTGGCGGCAGGCGTACTAACAACTGTTAGCTTTTTTATTATCTTTACACTACAAATAAAATCGTATGCTTTTTACAGGATCTCGAAAAATTGTTCCAGGATAAGGTTGATCGGGAAGTAAAAATTGAACCAAAAGACTGGATGCCCGATGCTTACCGCAAAACCAATATACGGCAGATAAGCCAGCATGCGCACAGCGAAATTGTAGGTATGTTGCCCGAAGGTAACTGGATCACACGGGCACCATCCTTAAAACGGAAAGCCATTTTGCTGGCCAAAGTGCAGGACGAGGGTGGGCATGGGCTTTACCTGTACAGCGCCGCAGAAACGCTTGGCATGAGCAGGGATGAAATGATCAACGACCTGCACAGCGGCAAAGCCAAATATTCTTCCATCTTTAATTATCCTGCATTAACATGGGCAGACATGGGTGCGATCGGGTGGCTGGTGGATGGCGCTGCCATACTGAACCAGGTGATGCTTTGCCGCACCAGTTACGGGCCTTATGCAAGAGCGATGGTAAGGATCTGTAAAGAAGAAAGTTTTCACCAGCGGCAGGGCTTTGAAACTTTATTGGTTTTATCAAGGGGAACTACTGAACAAAAAGCCATGTGCCAGGATGCCATTAACCGCTGGTGGTGGCCAAGCCTGATGATGTTTGGCCCTAGAGATAGTGAAAGTACCAACAGTGACCAGAGTATGAAGTGGAAGATTAAAAGAAAACGAATGATGAACTGCGGCGGCAGTTTATTGACATGATCGCCGAACAGATAAAAGTGCTGGGTATGAAGCTGCCGGATGATAAACTGCAATGGAATGAAGCAAGAGGACATTATGATTTTGGTGAGATCAACTGGGATGAATTTTGGGCAGTAGTAAAAGGCAATGGCCCCTGCAATAAACAACGATTGGAAGCAAGAAGAAAAGCTCATGAAGAGGGACAATGGGTGAGAGAAGCAGCGATGGCTTATGCAGAAAAAAAGAAAGCCTCCCTAAATCCCTCCCAAGTAGGGACTTTAGAAGAGCATAAAATTTTAAACCTCTTTTATATGAGCATAGAGATAAAAAATTCTAATACGGCGATATCCCTGAAGAAATAGCAGGAAGTAATCAACCAAAAAACGCTGAAGTCCCTCCATCGGAGGGATTTAGGAGGCTGGGGGTTGGCCACTTTGGGAAATTTTCATCCGGAGTAAACAGGGATTAGATCACAAGCATGTTGGCAGCCTGCATGCAGCAGACGCAGCAATGGCCATTGAAAATGCCAGGGACGTGTATACAAGAAGAATGGAAGGCGTTAGTATTTGGGTGGTAGAAAGTAAATACATTACCGCATCCAACCCGGAAGAAGCAGGCGAATTGTACGAGCCGGCGGTTGATAGATTTACCGGCATCCGACTTTTTATCAATTGCCTGATGAGGTAAATCACATGTAGTCTCCCAAACCCCTTCAAAGGAAGGGCTTAAGAGTAAGAAAAATTGAAAAGACTTTACTATATGCAAGATGCAAATCGTTCAATTAATATAGAGAATGTAAAACTGCGGAGTCTTTACAAGTCCCTCCTTTGGAGGGATTCAGGGAGGCTTATATCCTTCATCTGGCAGACAACAGCCTGATACTTTCGCATAGAAACAGTGAGTGGTGTGGGCATGGGCCGGTGCTGGAGCAGGATATTGCCATTACCAATATCGCACTCGACCTGATAGGGCAGTCAAGAAATTTCTACCAGTATGCAGCCAGTCTTATTGGTGATACCGACGAAGATAAACTGGCAGGCTTGAGACCTGAACGGGAGTTTAAAATCTCTTACTGGTTGAACAGCCAAAGGGCGATTAAGCACAAACCATCCTGCGGCAATATTTATTCAGCCAGTTTCAGTACCTGTTGTTTGAACAATTGCAGCATCATCCCGATGATCAGGTAGCAGGCATTACTGCCAAAGCTTTAAAGGAAATAAAATATCATTTACGCTGGAGTAGCGAGTGGGTGGTACGACTGGGTGATGGCACTGAAGCAAGTCATCAGCGAATGATAAAAGCGGTGGGAAGAATTGTGGCGTTATACAGGTGAAATGTTCGTGCCTGCAGATTATGAAAAGGAAGCCGGCGTGGATTTTTTAACACTGAAAGAAGACTGGAGTAAAAGAGTGCAGGCAGTTTTTGATGAAGCTACTTTACAAGTTCCTGTCAATACATTTATGCAAAACGGCGGTAAGACCGGTGTACATACAGAATACATGGGTTATATTTTAACAGAACTGCAATACATGCAAAGGGCTTACCACAACTGTGAGTGGTAAAGCAAACTCAATCATGAACTACGATAATAAAACGGGCACACCCATCAACGAGCGGGTGATCATGGGCTACCTGGAAGAGATCAGCGACCCGGAGATCCCTGTATTGTCAATCGTTGACCTTGGTATTGTAAGGGCAATACAGTTAAACGAAGATGCATCTGGTGATATTGAAATTGAAGTGATCATTACTTCTACTTATACCGGTTGCCCCGCTATGGATATGATCGCTGCTGAGATTCGTGTAATGCTGGCCACCCTCGGGTTTAAAAAAGTAACGGTCACGCAATCGCTTTCACCGGCATGGACAACGGCATGGATGAGTGAAGAAGGAAAAAAGAAATTAAATGCATACGGCATTGCCCCGCCCGATAAAAAGATTTACGATACCTGCCGATGGAGTAGCTTGCCCTCAGTGTAAATCTTGCAATACAAAACTATTAAGCGAATTTGGCAGTACTGCCTGCAAAGCATTGTATCAATGCAGTGATTGCAGAGCCGTTTGATTATTTCAAATGCCATTAATAATAACTACAGCTTTTATATTTACAAAAAATCTTCCGATTTTATCTCCAAAAAACCAGTACCCGTATTAAAATAAAATGTTCTTTCAAAACAATTAAACAATTCACTCTTCATAAGTGATTAATGCAGTAATTGGTTTGCTGCCAATATTGGCGCTGCTGCCATTTTTCAGCACTATCACCAGGTTATTGTTTTGTATTTGTATATTATATTCATAACCGGTGTATCAATATAGGAGGGTGGTATTTTCCATTGGCCTGAATAAGCCAAAGTTACCTGCACCATTACTTTGCTGTCGGTAATACCACCGCCCAGGGCGTAACCTTGTACCCCGTTAACGGCCGGGCCAAAGGGATAAAATCTTTTTCATTTCAATGGCAGGTGCTCCGCTTGCCTGTGTGCCTAGGCCTGGTATAATCACGAATATTCACTTTAGCATTCAGGCTAAGGCTGTCTGCAGAAAAATCGCCATAAATCAATGCCGCTGTACTATCTGCTTCTGAGTTTTCAATATATAACTTATTTGAACTTCGGCATTGGCACCCGCATTATTCCCGTGAAAGGTTACCGCCACCTGAGTTAAAAAAACCACCTGTGATAACCAAGAGCAAGGTTGTTATTGCCGCTGACGTTGTTTAATAGTGCTTTCTGCCGATGGCCAAGTTATTACTGCCGGCAATGTTGCCGAACAAAGCTTGCTTCCAATGGCAAGGTTGTTAATGCCAAGATTAACATCGCTGAGAAAAAGAATTGTTCAACAAAGCACTGTCGCCGATGGCAATAATATCATCTCTCCTCGTTGTATATTAAAATATAGCACCGATACCATGGCATCTTTGACAGGGTTGAGGTAAGCATTGAAAAAGACCCAACTGCAACATTGTTTGTACCGGTGGTATTACTGGCAGCGCTGATGTCCTACCGCCGTGTTATCAAAAACCTGTTGTGTTGCGGAATAGTTACTATAGCCTAATGATGTATTACTATGATCCGAGTGTATTATTCTTTAAGGCCCCTGTATATCCAACAGCGGTATTCTGCTCACCGGCTGACATCTGCAGCTCCCAGCCCGTTTGAATACAAAGCGCTGTATCTCCAACTGCTACCAGCTTTGCTTTTTTGTCCTCATTCAGTTCCAGCGCATTTCTTCCAAATGGCAACATTATTTTTCCCGGTAGATAAGTATTGGCTGCCCTGAATCCATAATGGGTATTAAATGAATCGAGATAAGCGCTTTTTGATTATTCATGAGTACAAGGATGGGGCGCAATATTAATCCTGGTTCCCAATACCCGGGATGCTCCGGTCCTGTGTATCCATTACCATTCGTCCCCCATGCATTGGAGGCTGTTTTAAATTGATCCACTCGTTCCGTTCCAGTAATAAAAGCCCCACCTTCCACCTATCCTGTTGGTATTATACCAGCAAGCCGGTAGCGGAGCGGTAACCGGTGCCAGCAAGTTTACATTGCCGATGCTGATCTTTGGAAGCAGCAAAC
>JADKJC010000002.1:0-257500 GCA_016722465.1 Chitinophagaceae bacterium
CTCTTAAATATACGCATGTTTATACAATCGGCGTTTGGCAACAATTTATATTTGACCTTTTCAATCAATCTGTTCTGTAAAAACACGCAGGTTTTCATTTTATAATTTCAGGCAACAGACAATTAAAAAACGCAGCTATCCCAACCTGCCGACAATTTAAAAACGCTGGTTTTTAAAGCCCCATCTTCCGGGCAATCTTGTCCAATGGACTTTCAATCGTTTCAATTGCCTTTTTACTTACATGGGTGTACCGCAAGGTGGTATTGATGTCGTTGTGTCCCAGTATTTCCTGTATGTATTTTATATCTGTACCGTTTTCGAGCAAATGGGTAGCAAAGCTGTGCCGAAGGCTGTGGAAACTCAGACGGGCCGGCAACCCAAGCTTTTTATAGGCGGCTTTAAATATGTCCTGTGCACTCCTGGCACTGTAACACCGCTCCCTCTCCTGCCCTTCAAACAGCCAATGAGTAGGTTTGTATACAACATAATATTCCCTAAGAATATTTAATGCAAAGGAACTTAGTGTTACCACCCTGTCTTTTTTCCCTTTCGCCCTGGCAACGAAAATCTGCATCCGGTCGCTGTTGATATCTGTTATTTTTAAATTGATTACTTCACTTACCCGAAGTCCTGCGCTATAAGCCGTTGTAAGTAATGCCTTATGTTTTAGATTTTTTATGCCGATTAACCCAGCAATCATTTTTTCTTCACTGATCACTTTCGGCAATATCAGGTGTTTTTTAGGGCGTGGAATTTGCCATAGAAATTTTTCTCTCTCCAATACCTGCTCATAATAAAATTTCAATGCATTCAACCTGCTGTGAATGGTATTTTCAGATAATTTTAAATGCCGGTGACAATACAATAAATACGCAGATAATCTTTCGGGTGTCATTTCCTGTACGTTCACATTTTTCAACTGCTGCAAAAATATACTGAACTCGTTTTTATATGTTTTTTGCGTATTGGGCGAATATCCCTTTAGTGTAAGCAAAGCCGAATACCGGCGCAATTCTTCCCCGTTACCTGGTGAATAAACCGGAATTAAAGCCTGTTGCCTGAATGCCCTATAAGGCGAAACTGCAGCAGCAGGCGATTGGCGCTTTTTGGGCCCGGCACCCCGATTGTGTTTACGCCGGGTGCAGCCGGTTGTTCTACTGCTGGCGCCCCCTCCTGAATTTCAATTTCACAGTCACCAAAAGCAATTTTTATCGCCCGGTAATTTTCAGCATTGTATGAAAGGTGCCAGCATTTAAATGTCTTTGTCCATTCGGCACCAATCAATTTCGCTTTTTTACTTAACAACGCCAACGGCTCGAAGTATATTCCTATCCTGGTAGAATTATCATGGAACAGCTTCCTGATAATTATCTTTTTTTTTGGTTGCAGATCAATCGTTGCCATAATTACTCATTTTGATAAAGCTTTGCTAGCCTCACTCCCAAACAGAAGCAAGTGATGATAGTTACCATGCATTCTTTCTGTTGCCTGAGCAGCAAAAAGCAATACACCGCAGTATATGATATCAAAATGGTATTGAACGAGTTTGTTTCCGACAGGGCAAGGCAGTACTTAATTGGTGGGATAAATCAATTAAGGGTTGATCAGCAATTTATACATTATTTCTAATGCATGAAAATTTTGCCTGTTAAAAGTTTGAAATATAAAAAAACTTGTTTTAAACAGCATCATGTTCTCCATTGCTGTTATATAATTCTCCTATGCCGCATTTAAAAAGCTTGCAGGGTTATTGCTGCAAAATATTGATTTTGCCCTGCATTGCTTCTACACTTTCCATATTTTCCTATACCCGAAAGAAGATGTAGCAACCCTGGCAATTCAGGATAACAGGGCTAAGTTGTTCCATCATTACTATGTAAGCCCGGTAGTTTTTGAGCGCAAGGTTACCTGCTTTAACCAGATTAAACGGGCTAACCGGATTGTTAGCAGTAAGCTTTAGAGACGCTGCATTGTGGTATTTAAAACTATATATTCGCTATAGGAATTGCATATTCACACCAAACATCTTAAAAATATGAGAATGAAAGTATTTATACTCTGTGTTTCGTTGACAGCATTTACATGCTCAACATTTGGGCAGAATCAATTGCAAGATTCTCTACTGAAGAAGAAATAAAAAAGCTAGACCTTGCCCACGCCCGTGCAATATTTCAAGGAGATGCCATAGCGTTAGATAGTCTTATGGATGATGATGTTACTGTTAATCACCCAACCAACAGAATAGTAAAAGAGAAAAAAGAATTACTTGACCTAATTAAACAGGGGATAATTCGGTATACAGCGTTTGAACGATTCCCGGAAACCTTTCTATTTTTCAAGGATATGGTTGTAGTTATGGGGAGCGAAACTGTAGTTCCAGCTAAAGGTGCTCCAAACGCAGGAAAAATAATACAGCGTAGATATACAAACTTTTGGATGAAAAATAATAATCGATGGTCACTTACAGTAAGGCATGCAAATAATGTTTGCCCGAACATGTAAGACAGTAAGCAAACCGTTAGCGGTCAGGCTATGACAAAACTCAAAAAAATACAGATAAGAATAATTTTGAAACTTATGACAAAAGATCCTTTTTCACGAAAACGGATAAATTTTAATCTTATTATTTATACTTCATTTATGTCAATTGCTGTATTTGGTATAATATATGGCAATGCGATTAAGAGCAATTTTTCTTTTTTACGAATTTGGGAGTATGAAAATATTCTACTTCTACTATTAGGCATTCCTTTTTTGTTTTTGCAGACAAAAGCAAATATTCCAAACTTTTTGGATGAAAATGTTTCAAACAAACAAAGATTTCTAAAACCTGTTTTAATAGGTGCAGCGTTTGGAATACTTGATGTGTTTGTAATTAAATATTTAATGCATCCAGAACCATATACTGAATTACCGCCTTTTCTTCAACCTTTTCCCTATTCTATTTTTTTATATTTTTCAGGTGCTTTTGAAATAGAAGTTTTTTATAGACTTATTCCTTTGACTATAATATTACTATTAGGCAAATGGTTATCAAGTGGCAAATATTTCAATATATTTTTATGGACTGCAATAGTTTTAACTTCAATAAGAGAACCATTAGAACAATTACCCAATGGTGAATTGTGGCTTATTTTTTATTCTTTATTGACTGGGTTTTTAATGAACTATTTTCAAGCAATCTATTTTAAAAAAGCAGGTTTTTTGGCCTCTCTTACATTAAGACTTGGACACTATTTATTTTGGCATATTTTATTAGGAATTTATGTTCAATATTTTGAATTGTAAAAAAAGCCCGAACCGCTAACATGGGGTTTGGCAACAAGTGTGGCTGAACGGAAATTAAATCAACAATTGTAAAAAAAACCAGTAGCGGTTATTTGGCGGACGGAATTCTAATTCCACACCTGCGCCAAGCACTGTTGGTTATACGAAACAACCTCAGTAACGATTCTGCAATGCAACACTTCGTAAATAGGGCTGGTAATACTTTTTACTGACTGCGACCGGAAACATGGGTACTATCCTACAGAACGATTTATTTATTTGAATGGAGAACTATGACTGCAGATTGATTCATGAAGTCCAATTTCTTTCAGTAACATATTTTTATACTGAAGCCAACCATGACCGGATGCTGCTACAATATTCATTTCAGGAATGGCTGGCGAACGGTTGGCTAAGCCTGTGAACGACCCTCCACAAAATACATATCGATAAACCCTTTGTTCTTGGCCTCAATTTTACCACGATGAATACAGGTAAATTTATCTTTTACCAATTCGTACGTACTGCCACTGATGTTTACCCTTCCAACTTCTCCGCTGCTTTCCATCCGGGAAGCTGTATTCACCGTATCACCCCATATATCATAGGCAAATTTCTTGATGCCAACAATACCGGCAACAACTGGTCCGGAGTGAATGCCAAGCCGCAACTCAAAATAGGGCTGCCCTTTTCGTTGTCTTTCTCTTTTGTTTTCTTCTATAAATTTCACCATCTCCAGCCCTGCAGACACAACATCAAAAGGATGTGTATCATTGGATACCGGCAACCCCCCAGCGCACATGTAAGAATCGCCGATGGTTTTTATTTTTTCAATTCCATACCTGGTGATGATACGGTCGAACTCACTGTAACAATGATTGATCTCTGCAACCAGTTCTTCCGGAGTCAGCTTTTCACTTGCAAGGGTAAAATTTTTAAAGTCTGTAAACAATACACTTACTGATTGCAGGCTTTTTGTTTTGGCTGTACCGGTAGCTTTTAATTCTTCTGCAGTTTCTTCGGGCAAAATGTTCAGCAGCAATTCTTCGCTTCTTTTTTTCTCTTTACCAATGCGGTTGCGCTGCTTTAAAAAAACCGCTGCAAATAAGCATACAACAGCAAAACCTCCTATAAAACCATATTTCACCAATTTTTGCCTTTTTATTTCCTGCTGCTTTATTTCGTTATCCTTGTTCAGTAAATTTATCTGTGATTCTTTCTTTTCAAGATCGAAAGTAAACTGCAGGGTTCCGAGTTTTTTATCGGTAGTGGTATTGTAAATAGTATCTTTTATTGCCAGTAAAAGATCCTGGTATTTGAATGCATTGACATAATCTGCGTTTTTTGAATACGCAGCCGACAAACCCTGGTACGCATCTTTGATTTCTGTGACCGTATTCATTGGGATACTCACATCAAGCGATTGCTTGTAGGCATTGATTGAAGCCCCAATATCTCCTTTTGCATAATATGCCTGTGCCAGGCCCACCAGCGATTGTATCTGGTCGAGCTTAGTATCAAGTTTTTTTGAATATTCATAGGCTTCTGTATGGATTTTTATTGCCTGGTCAAATTTCTCCTGGTGGGTATAAATCCGCCCAATATCATTGAGGGTATACGGAAGGTTTTCAGTTCCCCTATAAGCTTTCTCTGACTGATAAAAATAGTTGAGCGCTGTTGAGTCATCTCCCATTTTATAATATATCTCTCCCACGTTCACTGCAGATGTACCAATAGAATACTGATCATTGATTGCAAGACTTAATTTATAGGACCGGAGAAAATACTCCAGCGCCTTTTGGTAGGTTGCTTCCTTATTGGAATAAACTCCACCGATATTGGTGAGAGAAGTCAATATCCGCAATGTATCATTCAATGCTTCGGACATTTTGAGTGACTGCAAATACAATTCAAATGCTTTGGCATCATCGCCCTGTGCAAAGTAAACTGCTCCCTGGTTGCTGAGCATATTGGCAACGCCTGCTTTATCTCCTGTTAATTTGTATACATCTATTGCCTGTTGCCAGGTTAAAACAGCTTCTTTGTATTTCCCCTCCAGGTAATACCCAATCCCCATATTTTTATAGGCCAGTGCCAGGCCGGGTTTATAATTGATGCGTTCTGCAATCGCTTTGGAGGATGCAGCAATAATGACTGAGGTATCCGGATTGGTGTTAAACAAACTTTTGCTTAATGCGTTCAGCAGGTTTACCCTGATAGTATCCGGAATATTAGTGGAAAGCAATTTTTTCAAACTATCTGATTCGTTTGAAAATGCTTTGGTATGAAAGCAACATAAAAAAACAAAACTGAGTAGAATAAAACTGCAGGCTTTATTGTTCATTCCATTTATATTTTTAAGCATTGTAAAACTAAGAAAATGAGATTGAAGAATTCATATTATTATTTGAACAAATAACACCGGACTGTTACTCAGTTTCCATCACAACATTCCCGCTGAATTACCACCCACATTAAATTCAATCCCTGAAACTTAACTACACATGAGCAGCTGGTTATCATCTCACAAAAACGACCCCATAAAAAGGAGGCTGTAAAACAGCCTCCTTTACAAATATTGATGTTGTATCCTGTTAGTTTACTTTTACCAGCTTAACTACTTTACGCTGGCCGCCCTGTATCACTTCAACAAAATACACTCCGCTTCTCCACGTCTCAGTTCCTATTTTCAACGTGCTGTTGGCTGCCGTTTTCTGAACGGATAACAACCTGCCTTCGGAACTGGTTATCCTTATTTCAACCGGCGTATTATTATCACCCGTTCTGATGGCAACATCAAAGAAACTAATCACCGGGTTTGGCATCACCGTTACATCGAAACCTGCAATACCGTTTGTTGCTGATGATTTTGCAACAGTAGTGCTGGTTGCTGTGGAGGACGTATTACTTCCGGCACTCCTGGCGAGTGCAACACTTGTTGTTCTGAGGCAGAATGCATCCATCTTAACATAGTTGCAACCAATGGAACTTTGCACTCTCACTTTTGCAGTACCTACTGGTGCCGTTGCCGTGATTGAATAATAAGCCAGTTGTCCAAAGTTGATATCCACATCCTGTGTTACCGCCACATCTGTTTGACCCAGCACAGTACCGGATGCATTGCGGAATATCACACTCAACTTAGGACTGCAGGATAAGCCAGGTGTATGTGTTCCTGCAAATCCGCTAAAGGTTACTGTAGTACCTGCAGCGATGGTTACATCCTGGTACACTGTAGATGCTTTATTAGTGGCGTTGTTAAACCCGTTTTTACCTGCACAGGCAGTGTAGCCGGTACCGGTTGTAACTGTTCCTCCGATTGCAGTCCAGCCCGTTACGCCGCTTTCAAAATTACCATTGGTTAACAGGTTGCCCGTAGCATTGATACAACCACAATCCGGTAACAATCCAAAGTCGTATGAATTGTTGGTATTGGTATTGGTAGCACTTCCATCTGGCTCAGCACCTATGGCCAATGTTACGGCCAGACCTCTTATTTCATTACCAACCAATACCGATCCGTTATCATCAAGATTGATGTTATTATCAGGGTCAGCTGCATTCACACTGCTGCTTACATAACCAGCAGGAATAACAGCCCCAACGATATAGTTGCCTGGCGCCAAACTGGTAAAGGTATAATAGCCATTGGCATCGGTGGTTTTGGTTGCTATGGCTGCTCCATCTGCCACATTGTTATTATCAGCATCTCTATACAATTTCACCGTGATATTTCTCATACCGTTTTCACTGCTGCTATTGATGCCATTATTGTTGGCATCATACCATACCCTGTTGCCCAATGCCAATACAGAGGGAATAAATCCTGCATCAACAGTTTGGTTTGACTGGCCCAGTGTTAATACAACACCGGTTGCAGTTCCTCCCACAGGATCGCTGTCTTTGGTATCATCCGATCCAACATTACTGATGGTTGGACTAAAGCCAGACGGTGTATTAAATGCAACTGCATAGGTAGCAGGTGCCAGGTTGCTGAAACTGTAATTACCACTCGAATTTGTGGTGGTGGTTGCCAATACTGTTCCTGATGTATTTAAGAGCCTTACTGTTACTCCTGAGATGCCAGGTTCACTCTTATCCTGTAAGCCATTTGCATTCTTATCATTGAAGACAAAGTTGCCAATGGATGAACAGTTTACGTTAGCAGTGATGACAATAGTTGCAGGCAACGATATACATCCTGCAGCATTCTTAGCAGTTAAACTATAAGTGCCTGGTGTAACTCCTGTAAACACACCTGTTGTATTGGTATAAGTGGTTCCATTGATACTGAACGACAACCCTGTTTTAGATGAAGTAACAGTTATCGTTCCTGTAGTAAGAGAACATGTTGGCTGTGTAACAGCAGCCGTTGGTGTTGCCGGCAATGCTTTAGGAGCCGCTGTTCCGCTACCTTGTACACTGGTGCAACCATTCACTGTTGTTGTTACGTTGTAGATACCTGCTGTACTTACGGTGATAGATGAAGTTGTTGCGCCTGTGCTCCACAACAAAGTTCCAGTTGCGGCAGAAGAGAGTACAGAACTTCCACAATTATTTACAACCGTAACAACCGGTGCTGACGGTGTTGTTTTTGGAGCGGCGGTTCCTGTGCCTGGTGCACTGCTACAACCATTCACTGTTGTTGTTACAGTATAGTTGCCGGCAGCGCTTACAGTAATGGATGATGTTGCAGCGCCTGTGCTCCACAACAAGCTTCCTGTTGCTGTAGTTGAAAGCGTAGAAGTGCCATTACAATTATTAACCACGGTTACAGCAGGTATTGATGGTGTTGTTTTTGGAGCGGCTGTTCCATTGCCCTCTGCACTGGTACAACCATTCACTGTTGTTGTTACAGTGTAGTTGCCGGCAGCGCTTACAGTAATGGATGATGTTGCAGATCCTGTGTTCCACAACAAGTTTCCTGTTGCTGTTGTAGAAAGTGTAGATGTACCGTTACAATTATCAACAACAGTTACAACTGGCGTTGCCGGTGTTGTTTTGGGAGCAGCTATTCCAATGCCCTGCTCACTGGTGCAACCATTGATTGTTCTTGTTACCGTGTAACTGCCTGCCGTATTTACAGTAATAGATGCAGTAGCCGCCCCGTTACTCCACAATACAGATCCACCTTCAACAACTGAAAGTGTAGAAGTGCCATCGCAATGATTCACTACCGTTACAACTGGTGTTGCCGGTGTTGTTTTGGGAGCAGCGATTCCACTACCCTCTGCACTGGTACAACCATTCACTGATGCTGTTACAGTATAATTACCGGCTGTATTCACTGCTATCATTGAAGTGGTTTCACCTGTACTCCATAACAAATCACCTGCGGCTAAAGTAGACAGTGTGGATGTTCCATCACAGTTATTTACTACTGATACAAGCGGAGTTGCCGGTGTTGTTTTTGGTGAAGCAGTACCACTGCCTGGTGCACTTGTACAACCATTCACCGTTCTTGTTACAGTATAGTCACCAGCTGTGTTCACAATGATGGAAGATGTTGTTTCGCCTGTACTCCATAACAGGACGCCTGTAGCGGCAGTTGAAAGTGTAGATGTGCCATCACAGTTGTTTACTACTGTTACTGTTGGTGCTGCCGGTGCTGTTTTAGGTTCAGCGCTTCCGGTACCTGGCTCACTTGTACATCCATCCACTGTCGCTGACACGGTGTAATCACCAGCTGTGTTCACTATGACAGTTGAAGATGTTTCACCGGTACTCCACAATAAAGTACCAGCGGCATCAGTTGAGAGTGTGGATGTGCCATCGCAATTATCCACCACTGTTACAACAGGCATTGGAACCGGATCGGCAACGGTTAATATGCCATTTTCATAAACAGGGAAATAATCAGGCATAGCACCCTGTTGAATCAAACCGGAAGGAACGATCTGGTAAGTACCGCCCGGAAGATTACCGGTTCCCATGTTTACACCCAGGTTATTCGTTATTGTAAATACCGGGCCCGATGCCACCACATTACTGTCTGCATCTTCATATTGATAGATCGCATTAAAGCTTGAGTAAAGTGGCTGTACACCATTGCACCCTGCCGCAGTATCCCTTGCCTTTACAACCAATGTATCCGGCAGTATGGTAAGGTTACCCAGGCCATACGTAATATCAAAGTTCTCAGATATCAATACACCAGGGCCTATCAGCCAGGTACCTACCTGGTATCCTGAGATCATGTTCATCGACTGGAAGCCGGACAATGAATCTGCATCGTCTCCATACACATCCAGTGAATCTATGATCAGTAATACATTCTCATTTGTTTCATTGTTGAAGCTGTTACTGTTTACCGCAGCTTTTGCATTCACTGCAGCCTTGGCATTTACCATTGCTTTGGCATTTACAGTAGCATTGCCATTTACTGCAGCTTTCGCATTCACAGCAGCTTTTGCATTTACCGCAGCCTTGGCATTTACGGCTGCTTTTGCATTGCGTAAAGTACCGTTGGCCGAATCTGCCTGGTAATCATACAATGATTCAGGAGCCAACGGAACAAAGATGGTAGTGTCGTACGCAATACCGTTCACCGCAGCTTTGGCATTCACCGCAGCTTTCGCATTTACTGCAGCCTTGGCACTTGTCATGAAACTCATGTTCTGGAAGTCAGCAGGCGTCAATCCCTCCGAAGCCTGGTTGGCATTGATCAGTATCACAGCATTTGACATGGTTAACTGATGAGCCGCTTCTAAAGAATCTAAGAATGCTGCCTGCTCCATCGGATCAATATTGGTAGCATTGTAACTGTAATCAAACTTCAACTGCTTTCCATTAATGGCCCTGCCATAGATGAGGCTGGTGTCACGTGGCATAATGCTGACCGGCAATCTTTCTATCGTTAATGTTCCATCTACAAAACGGTAATTATACAATTCCGATAAAGCAAGTGAATTGGGCAGCGACAGATCAGTAACGGATGAAGCTGCACGCCTGTAATACAAGCCGATATTGCTGAGGTTGGTTGCTGACGAAGTATAGGTAATATCTGTTAATCCAAGGTCCGCCATTGTTAATCCTCTTGACGATAATGATTGCCCGTTAACGGTTACATCCACTGCGTATGCAGGTATCACTTCACCATATTTTTTGGTAGCACTGTTTACAGTAACCACCACGTTATTAGGAATGGTTCCGAAGAAATAGAGCGAATCGCTCACACCCCCATCCAAACCACTGTTTGTCATTGGTGGGTTATATACTGTGAGTGGCGGATTACCCAGGAATGGTGGAATGCTTGCAATGATCTGCGAATCGCCGATTACCTGGACCGGTATAGTATCATAACGGAAGATCACAGACGCATTACCTGCGAAATAATTACCGGTGATCACCACTGTTACAGGATCCTGTCCTGCTGTATAAGCTGAATCCTGCAGGTGTAAATTGGTTACCTGCGGGAATGGGTTAGAGAATGTTTTCAATGCAGCATCTGCCTGCAACAACCCGGCACCACTGTTCACATCATAGCCAGGTGTATACATATCAATTGCACTGGCTTTCAAAAGTGATTTCATTTGCGGACCGGTAAATGATTCACCACTAAAATATTTTTTCTTTGCCTCTATCAGCAATGCTGCCACCGCAGCAGCATGTGGCGCTGCAGCCGATGTTCCAAAGAAATTAGGGAAGGGGTCCCTGTCAATGTTTTCACCACCCAAGCTAACGGTAGTGTTTACCCCATTAGGACCGGCAATATCAGGTTTTAACCTGTCATCTCCTTTTATAGCAACCCCACCTCTTGAAGAGAAAGATGCTACCGTTGGCGTGTTGCCATAAGCAGGTGTATTGGTGTACAATACAGCACCTACAGTAATTGCACCTGCTGCATTGGCCTGGGAAATAACAGTGCCTGAAGGCTGGCTATTGCCATCAATCGTACCTTCTCCCCTGAAAATAATGTATTTGAAACGCAGAGGGCCCGAGCCGCTTTTACGGGTAACAATCACTTTTGCATCCACAGTAGACAACACTACGAATGGCATCACTTCAAACGGATCGCCCCGGAGATTGTTCCTGTTGAACCCAAACAGGCTGTCGCCGCTGGCAGTAACAAGATAAATATCCATATCATTAGCCGCACCTGTTGCAACACCTTCAATCCCGCTCACAGAATAAAACTCATCATCCCATTGCATGGCAATTGTGTAAGTACCCTTGGTTAATGTTATAGGTTGATAATAATTGTTATTCCCAAAATCATGCGCCTGGCCTGCGCCTGAGTATTTGGCCGGTGGAGGAATTGGGCTGAAAATAGCCTCATAAGATTTAATGCCAAAATTACCTGCAGAAGTAAAATAGTTTACGCCAGTTGCAGTAACATCATCCACAGCCTGTGCAATAACACCGTCGCTAAAGAATGGCTCGGTGATATAGGTAACATCATCCACAATCACATTACACCCGGAATCTCTCAGCGTTTTAATACCATCAGCCATATTGCCTGCGCTGATAAATCCAGAGCGGAAATATAATTCTGCCCCGGGCGCAACATCATGCACAATCTGCAACATGGCACGGCCTTCATCTGTTGCTCTGCCATAAGGATATTCCGCAGAAACTTTAACCGGTTTTTTATTATTAGGATTAGCGCTTCCGGGCAAATCCCCATTGATAACATCTAATTGTGCAGGGTTGCCAAACTTGGTATTATAGCTATCACTCATTACACCCACTTTTACATCCTTACCTGAAATCTTCCATGCCTTTTTTGCCTTGTCGGACATCATGGCTTTATCTCCCTGGGTGGTGGTTAAGCCTGTAAAGCCTGAAGCAATGGGTTTAAAGTATGGCCTTGCATAGTTGATATACTGCGGAAGCAGGTTAAGTTTGGGTACGTTACGTATTGGCATGAAGCCCGTAATAACAAGTGTTGAATCCCCATTATCAACAAAGTCACGCATACCATATGCAGCAGTTTGCAGCAGGTTGTAAATGGTATTATAATTGCCATCAATAGCGATCACTTCAACCAGGATCAACGTATCATTTGTAACACTGTCTCTTTTAAACTGGAAGATATCATTGGCGAATGTTGTATCCGCCAGCGATCCCGGGAACTGGTATAACTGCGTGAGCTCTGAACCAATGAGGCTGTCGGTAGTTCCTGAAACCGGAGGCTTGTAATACGGAATGATACAGTTGGCAACCCGCACATTTAATGCAGCAGTTGCAGTGCATCCATTTGCATCTGTTACAGTATAAGTGTAATCGCCTGGCGCAAGATTAGTGCTGTCTGTAATTCCAAATGTATAAGGTGCCGTTCCGCCAATCGGAATTAATGAAACACTACCCACTGACAAACCGCTTTCGATGCAAACGATCAATGAATCGGCCGCAGATGTAGTGAGTGATAAATTGCAGCATCTTGTACCTGTAACAACAGCACCAGGCGCAACCCAGTTAGAGCTGGCACCGGTTAATGCAAAATTATTAAGCGTTGCATCATTGCCATTACCACTGCTGTCCGCCAATATGACTTCTGTTATATTGCTGCCTGCTGCCAGCCCCTGGTTAAAATGATAAACTGCTTCCAGGCCGGATTGAGGAGCAATTTCACAATTCAAATTTGCCAGGATTTGTGGTTGTGTGCGGCCAATGCTCCATATACGAACTTCGTCGAGTGAACCATGATATTCCAACTGAGGATTACCCTGAGGTGTGGCGCAGGAGCTGGTTCCAAAACGTAAGGAATAAACTGTATTAATACTGGTGGGCAGGTTTGGAGAAATGTCTAATACACCATCAATATACAGTGAAGCGATTCCTCCAATACGGGACAGCGCAACATGATGCCAATTATCATCATTCACTGCAATATTTCCCAATCCCGTGGTATAGTTTGTATTGGAAGGATCCTGATCAAATTCGAAATTGATTTTTCCATTCTGCAGACCCATATTCCAGAAATTGTCTGGCCCACAGGAGGGTCCACGTTTACTTAAAATATAAGCATCGGTTTGACTTGTTTTTAAATAAAACTCTATTGTAAAATCACTGCCACCAAAATTACCCACGTTGGTATTGGTGATTTCAACAAATTGAACAGGTGGGGCATTAAAATTCAATGCAGCAGCAGGCGTTGCTGAAGGCGGACAAACAGTACCTGTAACCACCCCTCCAGGTTCAACCCAGTTGGAACCAGCACCAGTCAATCCAAAATTATACAGCGTTCCATTATATCCATTTCCGCTGCTATCATTTGCTGTTATTTCGGCCAGATTGCTTCCGGCAGCAACGCCCTGGTTGAAATGATAGGCTGCAGCCAACCCCGGCTGCGGAGCAATTTCGCAGTTCATGTTAGCCAGTATCTCAGCCTGGCTTAAGCTCTTTGTCCATACCCTGAGTTCATCAATATTTCCATCAAAGTTGTTGGTGCCATAAGCGTTATCACCAATATACATATCTGTACTTCCGTCGCCCAGGAATGTTGATGCAGAAATATCAGAGGCAATCAACACGCCATCCCTGTATATCTTCCTTTCCTTTGTTACATTATCAAAAGTACAAGCCCAATGGTGCCAGTTTAAATCGGGTGCTACCGTAACATTCAAATCGTTTTGGTAAAAATTGAAGAAGAAGTTGTTGCCACCTGGTGAAAAACCAATATGGAGAGTTTGGTTAGGTCCGAAGTTTGGCCCTTGTGCAAAGGCAACATCATAACCCACATTCGCATTCTTCTTCAACCACATTTCCACTGAGAATGATTTATTGGAGAGATCAGCACCGTTCGCTACAATTATTTTATCATCCACGCCATCAAAATTCAAAGCTGCTGCAGGCGTGGTTGAAGGTGTACAAACAGTACCTGAAACAACTCCACCAGGTTCAACCCAGTTAGAAGTGAAACCAGCTAATTCAAAATTGCTGAGCGTTCCGTTATTGGCATTTCCGCTGGCATCGTTTAATGTTCTCTCCGTAAAGTTGCCTGCATGGGCAATGCCCTGGTTGAAATGATAAGCAGCAAGTAAATCTGTTTGAGCAGCTATTTCGCAATTCATATTGGCGGCAATTTCTGCCGGAGACCGCACTCCATTCCAAACTCTCAGCTCATCTATTGATCCGTTAAAGTTGTCACCGCCGAACGATATTTCACCTATGTGCAGGTCGGGACTGCTTGGGCCATTAAATGAGAAAGGAGAAATATCCTGGCCTACTAAAATGCCATCCCTGTAAATTTTTCTGGCTCTTGTATCCTTATCATAAGTACAAGCCCAATGATGCCAGTTAGCATCGGAAAGGCCGCTTACATCCAGGTCGTTGTTAAAAAATGCAAAAGTGAAATTATCATTATCTCTAAAACCTATATGGAGCACCTTACCTTCACTTTCATCCTGGGAAAAAGCAACATCATAAGTGCCCGATGCTCCTCTCTTCAGCCACATTTCAACAGTAAATGACTTGTCGGCAAGTGCTACGTTTGAATTAGTGGCTACTACCTTGTCATCCACACCATCAAAGTTCAATGCAGCACCTGGAGGAAAAACGCAACTGCCGTTTTGAATACCTGCATTATCGTCATTACAGTCAGTGTTGTTTGAAACAAACCCAAATGGCTGGCTGCAGTTATAAACTGCGTAGTAAGGGGTACCAAATCCATCATTATCCCTGTCACGATAATAAATGTTACCAGGTGTTACTGTTACATTTTGAGTGCAGGTAGCCGTATTGTTTAGGGCATCAGTAGCAGTCCAGGTTACCAGTGTTGTTCCAACCGGCAGGTTTGCTGGTGCGTCATTGGTGAGCGTAACAGTTCCAGCCCCTCCAGTAACAGCGGGGTATGGAGGCCCAACCACCAATACACCAATCGCATTGGCCGGATTATTATTAAAGCGCATGGGTTGACAGCTAAAATCCAATGTAAACTCGTAGGTGAGATAGTAAACACCAGGGATTGAAGGTGCCACAAAATTTCCTCCATTGTAATTATTAGAATACGGGGTATTAATGGAGGATTCGCATTGAAGGGTTTGAAATGTACCTCCGATTCCAATGTAAGCCTGGTAAACACAGCCAGGGCAATATATGGTATTGACATCAAAATTGGCAGCAACATGATAGCTTAAGGAAACCGTTGAACCTGGTGCCACCACGGCAGCATTTCCGCCTCCATTGATACTCACCCCGGTAAAAGTTACATTTCTGTCGGTGAAAGAAGGGCTTAATTGAATAGGTGTTGGAGGTACTAATCCTATGTAGCGTGCGCCATTTGCATTATCCTGGCAAACAGTAAAGTCGGCGGCACAGGTAATGGAAAGAGGACCTGAACAGTTTGTACTGTAAGTAGCTCCTGCATCTTTCAACCAGCCTGCATATCCATTTGCATCCGTAACATTATCTACCTGTATGCAAGTTAATAATGAATTGTTCCTTGCATCGAGTGTTGTCAAATTTGCATTGTTGAGATTTTGTATGTTCAGACTGGTAAGCTGGTTAGCATAACAATACAATTGTACCAATGATGTTAAAGAAGATACATCTAAAGAGCCGATTGTATTTGTTCCGCAACTTAAATAAACAAGCGCTGTGTTGTTGGTTACATTAAGCGCCGATAAATTATTATTATCAACATTCAAACGATTGAGTGCTGTTAAAGCAGCAACATCAATTGTTATGAGTGAGTTATTCTGAAGGTATAATTGAGTGAGCAGAACGTTAGCAGAAACATTCACAGATGAAATTGAGTTAAAACTTACATCAAGGAAAGTAAGGTTTACCAGATTTGAAACATCAATAGTTGATGAAAGCTGATTACCGCTGCAATTCAGGTAAGTGAGTGCGCTATTTGAAGCAAGGTTAATTGAGGAAAGTGAATTGGTAGAAACATTCAATCCTGTTATTCCTGTAAATGCTTCTATACCTGTTAAATCTGTAATTGGTATTGGCAATCCAGATACATCAATACTTCCTGTGTAAGCTGAAGCTTCTGCACAACTAATTTCTCCATCGCTGTTTGTATTGATTGCTGCATTAGCCAACAATGCGGCTTTAAAGCTTGCATCGGGAATGTTTACGATACAAGTCAGTGGGCAAGTTAAACTATAAGTTGCCCCTGCATCTTTAGTCCAGCCTGCATATCCATTTGCATTGGCAACATTGTCCACTTGTATACAAGTTAGTAATGGGCTATTGGTAACATCGAATGTAGTTAGGGTTGCATTGTTGCCGTTTTGAATATTTATACTGGCAAGTGGAGCATTTGTTTGAGCAGTTAATTGGGTTAAACTGGTGAGTGCCGATACATCAAGCGATGTAAGCAGGTTATCATTCACATATAAAATGGTAAGACTTGTGTTTTGAGATACATCTATACTGCTAAGTTGATTAAGCTCTAAAGAAGCCGAAGTGAGATTGGTTAACCCACTTAGATTTATACTTGTAATTGCATTATATCCAGCTTGAAGCGATACAAGCGCTGTATTATTAGAAAGATCCAATAAGCCTGTTAACTGGTTTCCAGAGCAGGCTAAATTGGTAAGAGCTGTATTGGTTGAAAGGTTTAATGAAGTTAACAGGTTGTTTTGACAATTGAAATTGGTAAGCGCTGTATTATTAGAAAGATCTAATAAGCCTGTTAACTGGTTGTTGTAAACATGCAATAATGTTATACCTGTAAATGCTTCTATACCTGTCAAGTCTGAAATGCTTTGACCGTTAACATCTATTCCTCCTGTATAAGCAGCTGCTTCTGAACATTGAATTTCGTCATCAAAATTTGTATCAATGGCATCAATGGCAACCAGGTATGCTTTAAAGTTTGGATCGGGTATGTTTACTGTACATACAAGCGGACAGGTTAAACTATAGGTGGCACCAGCATCTTTGGAAGCAACAGGATTGGTATTCATAAAAGCTGGATTATTTACCTGGATACAGGTTAACCCCGGGCAAGCTGTTGCATTAAAGAAAGTAAGGTTATTGTTGTTCCCGTTCTTAATATTCAAACTTGTCAATAAAGGATTGTTTGCACCATTATAATATGTAAGCGCTGCGTTGGCTGATAAGTCAAGATTGGTGAACTGTCCATTATCACATACAAAGAAAGACAAGGCTGGATTATTTGATAAGTCAACTGTTGCCATCTGTGTATAGCTAATCAGCAAGCTGGTCAATGCCGGGTTTTGTGTTACATCCAGGTTGGGCAACGGGTTCTGGAACAAACTCAGGTAACTCAAATTTGGATTGTTGGTTACATTCACACTGTTGAGTGCATTTGAATAAGCCGTAACATCATAAAGCACAGGGTTGTTACTGAAATCAAGGCTTGTGATTGCATTGAAATTGCAATACAAAGAAAACAGTGCCGGGTTGTTATTAAGAAGCAAGCTTGTAAGGTTATTATTGTAGCAATGCAAAGTATGCAATGCAGTATTGGCGCTTACATCCAGTGTGCTAAGGTTATTGTGATGGCATATCAACTGCACCAAATGGGTATTGGCGCTTACATTTAAAGGTGTGGTAAGGTTATTGTCGTTGCAAAGCAAAGAAGTGATATTTACAAACGCCTCAATGCCTGTCATGTTTTGTATGCCTTTGTTGGCAACATTGAGCGTACCAAAAAATGCTGCTGCTTCAGTGCATTGAATTTCGCCATCATCATCTGTGTCAATAACAGTGGTATAGTTAAGCAAGGCATCTTTAAATGCCGCATCCGGGATATTTACAATACAAGTTGATAGTTGCCCTATCTGGAAATCTATATTGTTATCTATCGGGCCGATGCCTGTTGCAGTAATTGTATTAGGGCCAATATTAGTAACAGGAAGCGGAGCCAACCAGGAACTGGCATCAACATTATATGGTGCCACTACCAGGTTATTTACGTCAGTAACAGCTCCATCTAAATCATTTGGATCCCAGGTAAGCGTTACATCATAGGTAGAAAAAGCACCGGAAGGGCGTACCTTCCAAACCCTGTTTACTGTTTTATTAGGGTCAAATGGTGAAGCATTTATATCAGAACGGTCGCCGAGAGTTGTGCTTACTGCAATGGAGGTAGTATTATCAGCATCGT
Source organism: Chitinophagaceae bacterium (assembly GCA_016722465.1). Lineage (GTDB taxonomy): Bacteria > Bacteroidota > Bacteroidia > Chitinophagales > Chitinophagaceae > Ferruginibacter. Next base: position 18,296 of record JADKJC010000002.1, read on the forward strand.
TTATAGTGATGGATGCCGGGGTAAAATAAGTACCATCGCCAACAGGAAAATTTAATACACTGTTGCCTGGATTAAAATTACGGCGCAATTCTCCATTCACGAAAGAAACTTCTGATTGGCCAGATATCGTTCCCCCTTGTGCAATAGTTAAAGTTTGGTTGTTGACGATATTAATCAAGCCGCTTGTAAGTACCAGGGAATTTTGAATAGTTTGGCTACCTGTTTGCGTTAGCCCATTTGAGTTTGAAATTTCAAGTGAATTAATAGTTCCGTCGCTGCCATCCAATGTTTGCCCGCCTCCACCGAAGCTAAAACTCAATTGCGCCGCAGTTATTAAACCGTTGTTAGTTATAAATGGGCCTTTAAAGTCAATATTTTGTGTTCCTGTTAGTTCTGCGCCGGTTTCTATCGTTATATTACCATCATGAATATTGTTGCTATTGTTAAGTGATAGTTTGCCTGGCTGTAATATGTTCAGGTTGCCGCTGTTTTTTAGTTGCAGTCCAAAAACCCAGTCCCCATATATATTTAGGTTTGCTGACAAGGTATTTTCTATATAATTGCCCGTGATGCCCGTAAGCTGATGTGCTCCATTAAAATTAACGGTGCCTGAATTAGAGATGCCGGCAGTGGTGCCATTTATATCAATGTTTTCCTCAACGTTTAATATAGAGTTATTATTAATACTGCTATTGTCCCCTATAGTTAGTGTTCCGCCACCACTGATAAGACAAGTGCCTGAGTTGTTAAAACCAACGGCATCATTTAAGAAACTATTGCCATTTATTACCGAATTGGATCCGGATAATAAATAAATGAGAGGGGAAGCATTGTCGCCTGAAATAGTGGAGCTATTAATAACCAATGTGCCATTAGACTGAACTGTTATAAAATCATTAAGTGGTGGCAAGCTGTTGTAAGTAACTATAGTGTTCTGTAAAGAAAGTATGGCACCGTCTTCAACAGTTACCTGGTCTAATGTTATGTTGCTGTTTACATCAATAGTATGGCGAATATTAATATTGCTGCTGTTGGCATCAGGTGCAATTTGTGCAGGCACAAACAAAGAACCATTGAAATATTCCCAAACAGCAGGGTCTTCCCACGAGCCATTCACTACAGTCCGGTAATCAGCAGGTAAGCCTGCTGTTTCGCCAATTTGATAATCGCCAAATGAACTGATATTTTGAACATTGATGCTTATATTGCTTTGCCCCGCTACAGTAGGGAGTGTCCATGCACCTCCATTATAATTTGCTACCCTGTAACTATTAAAGTTAGAAGGAATATCCCTGTCACCATTATCCCAGTTAAAATAAACATCGCACCCGCCTGGATTAATTACCAGGTCCTGTGGTGTTATTGTCCAATACCTGTTTACACTTTTCGTGGAGTTTATACCTGAAAATGCAATATTAGGGTGGTCGCCGTTAGTGGAACTTACATTAATAAATCCAGGAGTTGCAATATCATCAAACCCTAATGTAACAGGTGCATAAGCACTGCCACCCACCGGAAAATCATAGTTGCCAATCGCAAGAACATAACGCTGCAGGTTTCCATTTACATAGTGGAATTCATCTGCACCAAATATTACCACAGCATCTTCTAAAATCAATTTGTTACCGCCGGTATTTATTTTTCCAGTAATAAAATCCAGGCCTTGTGTAATGGTCGTATTGCTTCCAAGGGTAATGCCTGCTCCATTGTCGATCACAAGGTTATCAATGGTACCAGCGCCAGACAGGGTTTGGTCTGCATCAGCATTAAAACTCAACCCATTCAGTGTTACTGAACCGTTGTTGGTAAACGTTGCGCCTTTAAAGGGGTATGTAATCCCGCCGCTTAGTACAGCGCCGGCTTCTATATAATAAGTACCTTCCTGTGCGCCGCCTGTACCATTATTAAGGGTAAGCTCGCCGCTATTGATCAACAAAGCACCTTGATTATCGAACGTAATATCGGCAGCAATATCTGTTACAGTTGCTATTGCGTTTACCACCGTAAACGTACCCCCAGTCTCGTTGGTAACTAAAGTGCCGCTTCCACCCGAGGAAACAAAATCGCCACCGCCGGATATGGTAAAATTACCCCTATTAGTGAGAATATTACCAGAACCGGTAAAGTTGATATTACCCGGGGATGTCCAGTTAAAATTAGCACCTACCTTGTTTACAAATTTTGCAGTACCGTTAAAAGCGTGGTCCCCGCCACTAAAATTACATGTCGTGTAATTGTTTATGGTGATATCGTCCGCAAAAAAATTGGCCCCGCCAACGCCGTCAACAATAAAATTGGTGCCGGCTAAAATGTCAACTGTACCATTGCCCCGAATGCTGGAGCTAAAGGTGAGACTAAGGCTTGACCCGTTTTCAAATGATGCCTCAGCGCCAGTGGCAACAATTATATCTGATGTACCAAGGGATATAGTTCCAGCGCATGTTAAATCTGTACCAGCGCCGTTGGCTATGTTCAATGCTGCTTCCGACGCATCAATTCCGGCACCAGCTTCTATCACCAACTGATCTGCGGTTACAGCAGTAGAGTTAAGGGTAATAGTATGGGGAGCTCTCACCGTAATTACATTCGCATTTGCATCTGTTGGTGGCTCAGATGCAGCTACCCAGGCAGTGCCGTTATAGGTTTGCCATGAAGAGGGGGAATTCCAGTCGCCTGTGGAAACCGTTCTGAAATCATTTAAAATTCCAGGGTCAGCTTCACCAATAGCAAAGTCACTGAAAGAAGTAATGCCAGTTGCTGTAATGGAAGTAGCGGTTGGGTTAGCAAAAGCCGGCGCCGTCCAGGTGGATGGATTATCAAATTTTGCCACCCTGAAATTAGCAAAGTTTGCACCGGCATCAATATCACCGGCAACAAAATTGAAAGTAATATCAAAATTATCAAACTGTGAACTACCGGCAGAAATATCCCAGTAACGGTTTACCGTTTTTGAAACCTGCAAACCGGAAGCAGCAATGTTTGGATGATCATTAATAATTGTGCGGACTGTTAAAGAACAGGATGGTTGTGGGTTAACCACTGTTGCAGTAACGGGTGCATAAGTTGCCGCATCACCCACAGGGAAAAACTGGGTGCTGAAAGTATTAAACCGCCTGGTTAGAAAACCATTGATATAACTACTACTGCTTCCACCAAAAAGGGTAGCATTGGAAAGCATATCTATGGTATTAGCGGCGGAATTTATTTTACCATTTTGCAGAAATAAACTGTTGCTGATAACAATATCATTGGTTAAGGTAATACCGGCAGCATTTGAAATGGTGAGATTTGAAAAAGTACTGTTTAATGTTCCGCCAATAGTTTGGACACTGCTTCCATTAAAAGTAAGAGAAGACAGTGTTACATTGCCATTGTTTATAAAATTTGCACCATTAAAATTCATAGTATTACTACCACTCAAAGTACCGGCAGGAGCAATATTAAATGTACCTGACTGCGTGGTTATAAAACCTGTATTCAATCTAAGTGTACCTGTTGTAATATTGATTGTACCGCTATTGGCTAAAGAAGCATTGCCATCTAAGGTTGTAATTGAATTTGTTTTGTTAATCGTTCCGGATGCGGTGTTGGTAAGGGTAAAAAAGTTTGACCCACCCAGGGTATTAGCTATATTACCACCATTCCCTATATTAAAGATGGCATTATTTAATATTTCTGAATTGGTGCTTCCCCCGTCATAAACTATATTGCTAGCTGCATTCCAGTTGATGGTTCCATTATTGGTGATATAATGATTGCCCCGTAAACCTACGTTGCCGGTGATATTTAAAATAGCGCCATTGTCAAATTCAGTATTTGCATTGCCTGATAACTCACCGCCGCTCCAGTTCATGGTTGAGGCATTTAAAAACCTTAATTTATTTGTTCCCTGGATAACACCTGCAGAAAGGTTAACAACTATACCTGAAGGAATCTGAACCGCAAATTGAATCCTGGTTATTCCTCCATTTATGTTAATCGTGCCGGAACCGGTTATGGAAGTATTACCATTCAGGTTTGTTGTTGCATTAACCAGGTCTAAGGTTTTGCCAGATGCAACCTGCAGTGTGCCAAAATTGGTTAGCGTAGCTGAATTTAATCTCAACGTACCATCTGATACCAGTACTGCTCCACCAATAGTATTCGTTAAAGTAACCCCGGCATCTAAAGTAGTAATACCGGTACCGGTTTTTGTAATGATTCCTGTGCTATTGTTATTAATTGCAAATGTAGAAGATCCATTTCCTCCATTAGTGAACCCTGCCGCTGCACTAATATTAAAATTTGCATTGTTATTCAGCGTAATGTTTCCTCCATTGTAGTCAAGGCTGGTTGTTGTAGTTAACCAATTGATAACCCCGTCATTATTGATGGTTTTTGTTCCGGTTAAAAAAATTGAAGCTGTTCCTGCAAAGTTCAACGTTCCCCCGTTTTGAATGGATAAATCCCCGAAGCCTGCAAATGTTCCTGAGTTGTATAAAAAAGTTCCTCCACTGTTTACCGAAACGGAAGAAAGGGGGCTTTGTGTAAACGATGGTCCGTTTAAAGTAACAGTTCCGTTTACATCCAAGTCTGTATTAATTCCATCATTTAAACTTAGCGACCCAGAGCCTGTGATCAATAAAGTTCCACCTGCATCAATTACTGTTTGATCAGTAGTAATACCGCTGATCACGCTTACCGTGTTTCCTGTTCTAATTGAAATCACATTATCTGATGAAGAAGGAGCTACCGTTGCAGCTGCCCAAACTAAACCATTAAATTTCTCCCAGGTAGTAATACTTGACCATGCACCAGTGGTAACACTCCGGTAGTCGCCTGCGGACTGTGCATTCACTTTTGCAGGGTTCATGCCCACCAGGCACACAAAGAAAATGAATAACGGGAGACCTGTTTTTCCACTTTTAGGAGAGCAAAGAGCAGAAAGCAGCCTTTTGGCGATACAGGTAGAATTGTTCATTGTTGTTGGTTTGATAGATCAATAATGCTTGATTTTACAGGGTAACACAGGAAAGGATTGAACGCTGCATTTAAAGATGCGGACCTTGGTGAACCGCAACCAGAAATATTAAAGCGAGCAGTATATTATATTCTCAGTACTTTACCGCTTTTTCATAGATGTTGGCAAAGCCAAAGTTCAGGGTCATCCTGAAAAAAAGCAGGTAAATTTTCACCATTTTACTATACATTCCAGTCAAACTACAGGACAAATTGTGCATATTCAGGAATTATCCGTCCTTTCCTTATTATAGTATTGTTTTATAAGCTCAACAGGCATGGCGGAATTGCACCATAGCGCAAACCCGGAAAAAATAGTGGTACAAAGAATTTGCTGCTCTTGCCCGGGAATAACCCAACAAATAATTTTATTAAAATTTGTTTAAGAGTGGTCAAAGAATGTATAGTAGTTGTTTATTGACTAAATAAATCAAAACCTATTAAAGCTTTCTTTGGAGTGGTTTGAGAGATACTAAATATACAGTGGGTTACGCTTTCACTTGTGCAGCTGTTTAGTGCTACAGAACATAAAATATTGGCAGAACACAATGCTATGCTTTTTTTTTGACATGTAAAAAAATAATCAATTATTTAATGTGGGATAGAGGTCTAAGTATAAGTGGCAGGGAGTAATTAATATGTCCACCGGGTTACAGTAAAATGCCAGGCGAACTTGATGGTCTGAATTCTAAAATATGGAAACAGCTGTTATTTGAATCTGCCAATTACCATTTTATTTCCCTTATGTACAAGCTAAAACTCGTGTCTTTTCTCATAATTGCAATATTGCTGTCAGCAGGCATTATTGTACAGGTACATGCACCAACCGATGATGATGATTTTGTGAGCTACCAGGCTGACTTGCTAAAGAGCTCCATCAAATTTTACTGGAAAGATGATAAAGGCCAGCCGCTTAAAAGTATACAGGCACTTAAAACCCTGCTTGAGGGCAAGGGAGAAAAACTACTGTTTGCCATGAATGGCGGCATGTACAAAACAGACCATTCCCCCCTTGGGTTGTTTATACAGGAGCATAAACAATTGGTACCAATGAATACTGCTGAAGGCAGCGGAAACTTTTACCTGCACCCCAACGGCATCTTTTATATTACTACCGGCAACAGGCCGGCTATCTGCCACAGCAACCAATTTATTAATAGAGGCGACATCGAATATGCAACACAATCGGGGCCTATGTTACTGACGAATGGAGTAATTCATCCTGCATTCAAAAAAGGCTCCACAAATATTAATATCCGAAATGGGGTGGGCATATTGCCAGGGAACCAGGTACTGTTTGTTATGAGTAAAAAGAAAATAAGCCTGTATGATTTTGCCAACTACTTTAAAAAGGAAGGCTGCAGCAACGCCTTATACCTGGATGGTTTTGTATCCCGTACTTACCTGCCTGCAAAGAACTGGCTGCAAACCGATGGAGATTTTGGAGTGATGATCGGGGCTTCTGTAAAACAGTAATACCATGCATCGATTATTAAAAAAGCAATGAATCCTGTGTATTAATATCAAACTTTGCCTGCCAGTATCATAAACAAATAACCGCCTGCATTCATTCAAATATCCACTGTATTTTTATTCATCTTTTATTGCACTACCTGAAAATCACCAATGAAATCTTCTGCCAACCAACAGCCGATCAACTAATGTTACCTTTTCTTTCTTTTATTGAGGGCTGCTTTGCAGGTACTATTTCTATCAGCAAGTACCAATTACAGTGCCGGGTGCTTTTCTAAAACAAAGCCGTCGTTTGCATTGCTTTCTATTCTTGTATCTACAAAAACAATTAAAAATGAAACTTGACAATTACCAAGGTGCGTTGCAGCAACCAACCAGTTCAGGATTCAACGCAGCATCAACAGCAAGTGATGTAATCAATGACAGAAAAATATGCATGTTGTATCTACGGCCAAAGCTTTTGCTGGCAATCAAAGCCTCTCTATGTGCCCAGGTTACTGGCACACGAAACACTTCGCTAAAATCTACGCATCAATAAAAGCCCCTCATTGCTCTTCCTTACAAGTGAGTGACACAACGATGCAGCCCATAGCTCCAACAGCCCATCCCATAAACATCATCCTCTTCTGCGCCTGTCTTTTAAACAAAGTAAATGATATCCTTTAAACAAAGCCGGGAGACAACTTCATTTTTAAATGATTTTTGGTGAAACAATTTCAAACATTTGGTGAAACATTGGTGAACCAAAACCTGGGGAAAAATGAAATTCGTTGGGGTGTATTGAAACAAAAACCCCTGTAAACATTGAATTTACAGGGGTAATGAAGTGGAGTGAAACTCTATCGGTGACCGCGTTAGGATTCAAACCTAAAACCTTCTGATCCGTAGTCAGATGCTCTATTCAGTTGAGCTACGCAGCCATTTCCTTAAAAAGGAGGGCAAAAATAGAGATTTATTTCATTCATCCCAACTCTTTGTGCATTTTTGCCAATAAAGAATTGAAATGAAGCTGATTTTAAGAGCGATTGGCAAAGTGCATGAACCTTTTGTAAAAGAAGGGGTGGAAATGTTTACTAAAAGGATCGGTAATTATTTCCCGGTAGAATGGAGTATCATCCCGATGCCGAAGAATGCCGGCAACCTCCATGAAAAGGAACTGAAGAAGAAAGAAGGCGAAACGATCCTGCAATCCCTGCAAAAAGATGACTATGTTGTGCTGCTGGACGAAAGAGGCAAACAATTAAGCAGCGAGGGCTTTGCACAGTTCATTCAGGCAAGGGCCAATGAAAGCACCAAAAACCTGGTATTCCTTATTGGTGGGTCCTATGGCGTAAGCGAGGAAGTGATGCAAAGGGCCAATTATAAATGGAGCCTGTCGCAGCTGGTATTCCCCCACCAGCTGGTACGGTTGATCATTGCAGAACAGGTGTACCGGGCCTGCAGTATCATTAAGAATGAAAAATATCATCATCAATAAAGCAAACCAATGGACATCAGCATAACACTCATCATCATTATCATCACCTGTATCACTTCCTTTATCAGTTTTAGTAACGAAGACCTGATGAATAAACTCATTTTTTATCCCCCAGCAGTGAGCAAAAGAAATGAGTGGTACCGGTTTTTCAGTTGCGGATTGATACATGCAGATATTGGTCACCTGATGTTCAACATGTATGCCCTGTACATTTTTGGCGTTGGAGAAAAGAAGAGCGGGCTGGAATATGATTTCATTGAAATTTTTGGAGAGAAGGGAAAACTGGTGTACCTGCTGATGTATGTGCTGGCGTTGGCAGTTTGCCTTATCCCTACCTATCAAAAAACAGGGGCAATTATTATTATAAAAGCCTGGGTGCTTCGGGAGCAGTATCTGCCGTGGTGTTTGCTTCCATCTTACTGAATCCACTTGGTTATATGGGGCTGATTTTTATTCCTGTTTTCCTGGTTTCTTTTTTGTTTGGTGGGGTGTACCTGGGCATAACGTACTATCTTGACAAACGTGGTCAAAGCAATATCAACCATTCAGCCCACCTCTGGGGCGCTTTGTTTGGCGTAGTATTCCTCTTCAGTGCCTGCAGGCTGGCGCAATACCCATTACTATCATTATTCATTGAAGAACTGAAAGGGTTTGATTTCAGCAGGATCATACAGGTTGGGTTAAGGTAACCTTCAGCACTTCTTTTGTTGAAGCAGTTATTTTAAAGCGGTTGTCAATACGCATACCCACTATCCAGATTATTTTTTTATTCATTTCTATCAGCCAGGCATTTTCTTTTTCGGTAAGGGATAATTTCTGATCAATAAAAAAACGACTGAGCTTTTTCTTTTTTTGCATGCCGAGTGGATAAAAATAATCACCCTGTTTCCATTTACGCAGCAGCAGGGGGAATTTTATTGTGGCTGCATCTAATTGAGCGATGGAGTTGAAAGTTGAAAGTTGAAAGTTGAAAGCTGGTGCCTTTTCAATTTTTAACATCCCTCCTTCAAAATGGATGTTAGTATCGCTTTCCTCAATTAAAATATTTTGTGCTTCAGTGGTTTGATTTGGTGTAATAATAAGCCAGTGCCGGTTTTTAAAGATGCGGTGCGTATGGGAATTGATATATTTCCCAGTTTCACTTTTTAATAAATTGATGGTTTCTTCCGTTTGATGTGCAGTAAAATTATACTCTTTGATAATTTCATACAGCACAGTTGCAAGTGGTTGTGTTTTTAGTAATTTCAACACAGGGATATGAACTTCATTTCCCTTTTGTTCAAGCAATTTCTTTTTATGCAACTGAATGGATTGCTGGTAAAGTATTTCAATTTCATGGAAACGATGCAGGTTATCAATTAAATTATCTTCCACCTGCGGATACACTTTTTTTAGGTCAGGTATTAACTGATTGCGAAAATAATTCCTTGTATATTTATCGGATTTATTTGATGAATCTTCTGCAAAAGGTAAATTATTTTGAATGGCAAAAGCAACTAATTCTTCTTTTTTTGCAAATAATAAAGGCCTTATTAAATACAAAAGCAATTCATGTCGTGGCTTGATGCCCTGCAAACCTTTTATACCAGTGCCTTTAAAAAAATTCATTAACATTGTTTCTACACTGTCATTTGCATGATGTGCGGTAACTAGTAAGGTCCTTGGTTTGGCATATTCGATTGTAACGTTCCAGCCAGGTTTGTCGCTTTTTGTTTCGGACACTCTCCCTACACTCCCATCTGTACAAATTTGCAAAAACCATTTATAACGTAAATCCCTGGCCGCTTCCTGAATACTTTTTTTATGCTCCCTTGCATATTTTTCTGTATCAAATTTTTTAATGAACACTTTCACTCCATATTTTTCTCCCAGGCTTCTTACAAAGTTTTCATCCCTTTCACTTTCGGCTCCTCTCAACTGGAAATTACAGTGAGCAATCACAAACTGGTAACCGGCCCGGTGGCATAGTTCACAGAGTACAACAGAATCTATACCTCCGCTTACGGCAAGCAGCAACATATCTTTTGGCTGAAAAAGATGATTGGTTGCAATGTATTCTTTAAACTTATCTAACAGCATAACGCAGGATATTACTATTACTTGTTTGCAATAGTAACGCTAAAATAAACAGATAAAAACTATCGCAATAAAATTGTGTTACAATTAGTGTAACCAGGGTATTGTTAGAAATTAATAATAACTAATCAACACCTGTGGAAAATAATATCTGCTGTTTTACCGTTCAAATAACGAATTTCATTTTTATAAATTTATCCATTGCAGGAAAATAAAGAAATAACCGCCCTTTTGCATCTGATTGATGACCCTGATGAAGATGTGTACAATACCGTCAGCGACCGGATCATCTCCTTCTGCAAAGGCATCATCCCGAACCTGGAAAATTTATGGGAACATACCAGCGACGAAACTATCCAGGAAAGGATTGAGCTGATGATCCACAAACTCCACTTCAAAGACCTGACGGCAGATTTTGACAACTGGAAGAAGGGCAGCAATGAACTATTACAGGGGGCACTGCTTACGGCCAGGTATCATTATCCGGATATACAAAGCATACAAACCCTGCAGGAAATAGAAAAGATCCGCCGCAATATCTGGCTGGAACTGAATAATTATCTTACCCCGCTGGAACAAACCAATGTAGTCAGCAGCATTCTTTATAATTACTACAAGCAAATAGGCGTTGAGATCGCCTATAACCAGCCGGAAGATTTTTTTATCAACAAAACAGTTGAGACAAAAAAGGGCAATGCACTCAGCAATGGCATTTTGTACCTGGTACTCTGCCACTTGCTGGACATCCCGGTTAAAGCCGTTAATATTCCCCGGCAGTTTATACTGGCCTATATTGATACCAGTTATGAATTGCTGAACCCGGATGCACCTCACTCAGAAAAAATAAAATTCTACATCGACCCACTGAACGGCCAGATCTATTCTCATAAAGACGTAGAAAATTATTTTAAAAGAATTTCTGTGCCGCCCACCAATTCTTATTTTAAAGAAATGAGTAATAAACAGGTAATACAGTTTCTGCTGGAGGAACTAAGTAAGTGTTTTGATGATGACCTGAACAGATATAAAATGAACGAATTACTTATGCTTGTTAAATTGCTGGATGAATGATCTACCATGTAGTACAAAAAGACAACTGGCAGCAGGCATTGGAGCAGGGATATTATGAAGCGCCATCACTGGGCACTGAAGGTTTTATACACTTTAGTAAGGCAGAACAGGTGCAGGGTGTACTCCAGCGCTATTACAGAGATGTAAAGCAGCTGTTGCTCCTGCACATTGATGAAAGTAAACTGACCGCTGAATTAAAATATGAAAATGCAACCTCTGTAAACGAGGATTTTCCGCATTTGTTTGGAAGATTAAACCTGGATGCAGTAGCCAACATCACTGAAATAAATCAAGTGCCCCTTTAGTAAATCACAATGGGTATTCATAAAAAAAATCGGGTGTTCTTATCCAGCCACTTTTTTCATAAACGGATTGAGCACGGTAATTATCATCTGCCGTTTGCAATAGTAAAAAAGCTGCATTGCTTTCCCTGCCAAATTGTTTGGCCTGCTGCAGCAACGCCTCTCCCACTCCCTGCCGGCGGGCCGTTTCAGTCACATACAGGTCGTTCAGCAATAACGCCGCTTTCATTTGCACCGATGAAAAAATAGGATACAATTGTACAAAGCCAACGGCTTCCCCCTTTAATACCGCTAAAAACAGTACGGATTCATTTTTTGAAATACGCTGCTCCAAAAAATCAAATGCAGCCTGCAGGCTGGATGGTTGCTGGTAAAAACTGCGGTAAGCATCAAACAGCAATGCTGCAGCAGATACCTCATCCATAGTAACTCTCTTTATATCAAGCGCCATATTCACTAATTTAGCCAATCAAAATACTTTATTTCACCAATATAAAAAAAACTAATGATCAGCTGGGATGATTTTGAAAAAATAGAAATGAGGATTGGCACTATACTGGAAGTACAACCATTTGAAAAAGCAAAAAAGCCTGCTTACCAGTTACTGATTGATTTTGGAGCAGCAGGAACCAAAAAATCGTCTGCACAAATAACAGCTTTGTACAGTGCCGCAACATTGCAGGGCAAACAAGTGGTGGCAGTGGTGAATTTTCCCCCTAAACAGATTGCTGATTTTTTCAGCGAATGCCTGGTACTGGGAGTGTACAATGAAAATAATGAAGTGGTATTGCTGCAACCCGGAAAAGAAGTAACAAACGGATGCAGGGTGGGATAATGATTGAAGATGCAAGAAGTAAGATTTCAGATTGGATCAATCAAGTTTAAACTGATCAAAAAATAAGCTTACTTTTTTAAAGTTCATTTTATTGAGCGTAAAATAATGGTTGCGTCCTTCTTTGCGGCATTCCAGCAGTTTACTGTCGCACAGCAATTTGATATGGTGTGAGCAGGTTGGCTGTGAAAGGCCGGTGAGCCCCTGCACATCGCCACAGCATACCTCTCCCTTACGGGATATTTCCTGCAGTATAGACAACCGGCAGGGGTCAGCAATTGCACTCATAGCCTTTTCAATAAACTTACTTTCTCTTTTTTCTGCACTCATCATTGGTATATTCGTTGCCAAAGAAATTATTTTTTACCCACTTGAACAACTCTTTGTGTATAATTTATATCAGGAAAAATTATTTACACATTATTTCGGGCAATGGAATGGACGACCTATTTTTACCTGTTAATTTTTTCATGGCGGAAGCTACACATATCTTACAAAGTCCTGTTGGCAAAATCAACATCCATGCAACGGATGAAGCAATCCATGCTGTTCAATTTGTAAAAACCGATACGGATGCTGCCCTATCAACAGAAAGCCTCATCCCCTGATACAACAATGCATTCTCCAGTTGCAGGAATATTTTGAGGGTAAAAGAAAAACATTTGACCTGCCACTACAGCAAAAGGGTTCTGCTTTCCAGCAAAATGTGTGGGCACAACTTCTCAATATCAGCTACGGAAAAACCATCAGTTACCTTGAATTATCAAAGAGAGTGGGTGATGTAAAAGCCATCAGGGCAGTGGGTACTGCCAATGGTAAAAACCAGCTCGCCATTATTATTCCCTGCCACCGGGTAATTGGCAGTGATGGATCGTTGACTGGGTATGCCGGTGAACTGTGGCGTAAAAAATGGTTGCTGGAGCATGAAGGAAAATTTGCCAATGGCGTGCAAACCTTATTTTAATTATTGCACTTTACCCTGCAAGCATTATGTTCATGAATTGTAAGTGCCCGTTCTTCAATACACGGAAAATATAAATCACATTGCTTTCTCCACCGTCAAGGATTTGACCATCTTCATCTTTAAATACCGTATTGTAAGCCGTATTCAGTGTAAGTGTATTTTCTTTTTATCAAAAGCTGCATACATTTTTACAGTACTGGCACCGCCTTCTTTAAATTCAGGGGTTTCAACTGCCTCCTGCCTGTACAACCGATCGGATTTAATTTTAAGCAGGCACTTTACAAATGCTGCCGGGAATATTTTTTTATAATAGTGGTGGAAATCTTTTTCGGTAAAAGGAGTGATCTTACCAGCACTGATCTTTTTTGTGTTCAGTTCTTTCTCTGTTAACACAAGGTACCAGATATCGTTGCTTTTATTGAGTAAAGGAAATTTGAAAAAGCTTTTGATAGCAGCAGTATCATTTTTATACAGTGCATCCCGGAAGGTTCGGAAATCATTTACCCAGGTTTTTGTATTTGTATCTTTGATGGCATGACCGCTTTTTTGTATTGTAATTACAAACGCAACTGATTCAGGCGGACTAACACAAAAAGAAGAACTGCCAATCAACAGGAATACCGGCAGAAAAAAAAAGTTCCTCATAAAGCAATTTTTTTTTTGATAACGTACTTACGGGCCGGGCATTACCGTTTCAGATCATCCGAAGTAAAAGTAAGCGGCAGCAATGCCTTTGCTGTTTGAATAATGTATACTTCCCCGCTAAGCCCACCCAGTACCAGGCGGATGGATTGCGCTGTCCTTTCTTCAAACTCAGCCAGCACCTGCCTGCAAACACCACAGGGTGAAATGGGTTTGGTACTTTCACCATTCTTATTGTGATAGCTGATGGCCATCGTTTTGATACCGATACCGGGATACTGTGTTGCTGCGGCAGACATCAGTGTCCTTTCAGCACATATCCCTGCAGGGTAAGCTGCATTTTCCTGGTTGGTGCCGGAAACAACAATACCATTTGCCAGTTTTGCGGCTGCCCCTACAAAAAAGTTTGAATAAGGGGCATAGGCCACTTTGGCAATATCACTTGCGGTAGCAAGCAATGCTGCATCTTCATCAGCCAATTCTGCTGCAGAAGTATACACTTCAACTGAAAACTGAACCTCCTTTAATTGCATACTGTACTATTTTAGTGAATGGCATCAGCCACATTTCAAAGAAACAAAAACCACAAATGTTACTTTGTGGTTTTAATATCAGCTATAAATATAAGTACTTCTGGCCGTTTAATAAGTAGTAAGCATTTTCCCGGCGGCTTTTGGGTTATAGGATGTTGATGCCTGGCATTTAAAGTAAAACGTCCATCCTGCAACACTTTTACTTTCGTTGTTTATTTAATTGAGCGGAAAAGCCTCTTCCACCTGGGGCCTTTTTCCCAACTGAACCAGATAAGCGATGCTTTGCCTACTACATGGTCTTCAGGAACAAAACCCCAGTAGCGGCTGTCCAGTGAATTGTGACGGTTATCCCCCATCAGCCAGTAATACCCCATATTGAAGGTATAGGTAGTTGTTTCTTTATCATTGATAAATACTTTGCCATTCCTTTCTTCCACTTTATTTCCTTCATAGGTTTCAATGCACCTTCTGTAACGGATCAAATTATCTGCATTCAGTTCAATACTGGCTCCTTTTTTAGGTATCCATAATTTACCATAGTTATCTGCACTCCAGTTGGCGGAGGCGTTGTAATATGGAAAAAGCCTGTTGCTTACCGTTTCAATATAGTCGGCAAACTTTGCCGCATTGGCAGTACTCAGCTGTGCTTTTTCTTCATTGGTGATATTTACCAGGATTTCATTGCCGTTCCTGCGGATATCATCCTGTTCCTCTCTTACATTGATGCCCATTGCAGCCAGGTTATCTGCATCAGGAAAAAAGCTACGGTTGCTATCAACCACCCTGTAATAACGCTCCGATTGGGGAAATAACGGTTGCTGCCGACCATTGATGTAAACAATACCATTGATGATTTGCAGTGTGTCGCCGGCGATGCCAACACATCTTTTGATAAAATTTTCTCTTTTATCTACCGGCCTTGTTATAATAAGGTCTTTGTTATCCGGGCCATATTCCTGCCAAACTGCATCCCTTCCAACACTTCTCACTGCTTCATAATAAGTAGTTCTTGACCCGAAGTTTATTTCATCATTTATTAAAGTATCGTTGGCAGGGAAATTAAATACCACCGCATCGTTGCGCTGTATGGGAGAAGCAAACCATCTCGTATAGGGAATATGAATAATTTCAGCGTAAGCTTTTGCATTTACAAAAGGCATGGTATGGTGTACAAAGGGCATGGCAACCGGGGTGTTGGGGATACGTGGGCCATATGCCCATTTACTCACAAACAAAAAATCATTAACGAGCAATGTTTTTCCATAGAAGGCGTAGGGATGGTATAGGCTTCAAATACAAACGTACGGATGAGTGTTGCCGCCACTACGGCAAAGGCTGCGGCATCCACCCATTCCCTTACTGCGGTTTTTTTATAATTGCTCACTACCAGTTCACCGGCATATCTTTCACTGGACGAAAAGCCGAGGTAGGGGAAATAAATAAACGGAACAAAAACAGTTAATGCATGATGCCCCACACCAAAGCGGCCAAAATGTTCTACAAATTTGATGGCGATCCAGATAGAAATAAACTGCCCTGCAATAGGTACCAACTGAAGAAAGAACCAGTATTTTTTAAGCTGCATTTTTTCTACCATGCACCAGGTATTGTAAAAGGGTACAAATGCTTTCCAGCCTTCGATACCTGCTTTTTTAAACATCCCATACAAACCCACATGCCAGCCCAGGGTGGCAAGTATAAAAATAATCCAGCCAATACTCATAAGTAAAATTTTATTGCTGCCAAAAATACCATAATTAAGCGTTTGT
The DNA here is from genome assembly GCA_016722465.1 of Chitinophagaceae bacterium. Taxonomy (GTDB): domain Bacteria; phylum Bacteroidota; class Bacteroidia; order Chitinophagales; family Chitinophagaceae; genus Ferruginibacter. The sequence goes on from JADKJC010000002.1 coordinate 34,433, forward strand.
CAAGTTTTTCCACAAAAAATGTTATGAAAGGTTTAACTGAAAGATAATCTTTGCGGCCTGCAAAAACTGTGAATGCCAGTTAGTTTTGCTTAACCAGTATTTGTTAACCCGGCAAACTGCAATGGATTTTAAGAACTTATCCACAGGGATTTCTTAAAGGCAGGAGATGCAAAAGGTTACCTTTTTTAACATCGGGTATTAAATGCTGAAAGTTTTAATCAAAACAAATCAAAAATGGTACAAAAGACTTATTACAAAACCAAAGATTACTGCAAAGTAAAATTCACTTTTACAGTTGAGAATGCCGAAACTGTTGAAATATTAGGCCTTAACAGCGATTGGGAAAACTCAATCATTATGGGCAAGAAAAAAGACGGCAGCTTTACCTGCGATGTATCCCTACCAAAAACACCGAACAACAGTTTAAATACCGTATTAACGAATCAGAATGGATGAATGAGCCTGAAGCTGATAAAGAAATAGCCAATGAATTTGGCGGAAGCAACAGCGTAATTGTTCTCTAATTCCCCTTTAAACAAAAAACTTTACAGCCTCTCTGGTTGATAGCTTTATCATCAGATGCTGTAAAGTTTTTCATACATACCACCTGTTTTTTTAGAAAGTTTTCCCTGCAGGTTATCGCATCGCTTACAGCATTCACCCAGGCTAACTTAAAATAGCCATCAGGATACTGATCCTTGTTTGTTTTATTTCACCGTTTGTTGCCTGTAACAATTTGGAGAAAGAGAAACAACAGCTGGGGAAGATGTTGATAAGGTTCTATATTCCAGATTGCACATCAAATTCTGCAAGCTCCAGCGAATAATGATACAAAATCAGTTTGGGATGAAATTACCAGCTGGCCTGTTTCACTAATTTTTCTTAATTCCACACAGAGATTTTTTAAAGTTAATTCCCATTATTTGCTGGCTCCCCTTTTTACTTTTAAGATCATTCTTTCCATAGTTAGCCACCCATATTTTCTCATAGTATTCTTCAGAACAGCAATGCCATTTTACTTTTTAAGCTATTGCGAAATATCATGGCAGCTTTATAAAAAACCTACCCGATCAATCTTTCATACCAATGAATAATTTATACCCACCGTTTGCTAAACAGCACAGCACAGCATGATTGAGCGATGTAAGTTTACAACCGTTAAGCATTCAGTTGTAAGAGGGAAATTGACAACCCAATTCAGGACATGAAAAAATCACGAGTAAAGGGTACAGTTTTAAACCAACTGAAACCGCAATTTTACTTTAGTAAAGCACCTCTTTTTATTTCATAGTAACACGAATTATTGCTGTTATAAAAACAGTAACAATTCCTCACATCTCCTTTGATCTACCTGCAGCATTATTCTGTCGCATCATCTTATTTATAATAAAATAAAAAATGAAACAATGAAAAAGTTTGCCTTTCTGCTTGTAGCTGTTTTTATGATCACTTCTTTCGCCGATGCAAAAATCCGCAGGGTTGGTTTTTTCGGCAGCCCTATTTCGGGCACAGACTATTCCACCTTTGCACTAGCTTATACCGCAGCCACATCTGGCGACACCATACTAATGTTCCCCAGCACTACACTAAATGGCACAATAACAAAAAAACTCACCCTGATCGGCCCGGGCTACTGGCTCGACCCAAACACAACGCCTAAAGGGAATGCCAACCTACAGGCTTTTGCCGGCATCTCCACCCTGAACTCTATTGTATTTGACGTAGGTAGCGACGGGTCGGTTATGAGTGGGTTTTATGGCGGTAATGTTTATATAAAAGACAATAACATTACTATTATTAGAAACAGTGAGCTTATTATAAATATAAATTACACGAACCCTGCAGCCACCGTTACCAACCTGCAAGTGCTGCAGAACTACCGGGTTGCCATCAACAATTACTACACCAATGCGTCTGGCTCCACCAATATGAACATCAGCAATAACCTGATCAGCTATTTTGCTACCAGCGCCGGCAATACCTATAGCGGTAATATATCTAACAATGTATGGGCTTATGATGCCACGCAATCAACCAACAACCTCAATGGTGGCAGCGCTACACTTTCCGGCACCAATGGCATTGATCTGGGCAGTGGTGCATACCTGTTGCAAAACAATATCTTCCTTAGCTATACCAATGCAGCGGCGCCCAGTAACTATAATTATTTTATATTCAGCAATGGGGGTAACAGCATTTTTAATTACAACCTTGGTTTACAAGCCGCCACCCCCATCAATTGGGGTACAGGTGTGGGCAATGTAATTACACCTATTGCCAATGCCGCCAATGTGTTTGCAGCATGGCCGTTGATTGCCACTACCAGTGCGGATGCCAGATACCAGTTGAAAGCAGGCAGCCCGGCATTGGTGGCCAATCGGCCGGGTAGCACTGTAAATGCAGGCATGTTTGCCGGAAGTTATCCTTATAAATTATCGCTCATACCAACCATACCCACCATTTACACACTGTCATCTCCACAGGGCAATAACCCGCCGGGCAGTACCATACAGATCAACGTAAGTACAAGGGGCAATAATTAATAACCTTTGTTCAAAACAATTTTTATGGTTTGATAAGTGCGTAAAATTTAAACAAATGAAATGCTGTCAAAATAAAAAAACACCCGTGATACGGTGGCTGCTGTTATTGCTGCTGCAGGGTGCCATGGCTATGGTACAGGCACAGCCCAACATCAATAAAATTGAATACTATGTTGATGCAGATCCGGGTTATGGCAATGCAGTGAACCTCAGCTTTACCGGTACTCAGCCCAATGTAAGCAGCACCATTAATTTAGACCTTACCCCGCTTGATGCAGGCGTACACATTATTGGCATCAGAAGCAGGGATGCAAATGGCGCCTGGAGCCTGGATAACAAATGGATATTCTTAAAACCCTATCCAAACTCAGGCGCTGCCGTTCAGCCAAATATCAACCGGGTAGAATGGTTTTTAGATACAGACCCCGGCTATGGCAATGCAACACCCATTACTATTGCTGCTGCACAGGACCTACCCAACCTTGCCATCAATATTGACCTGGTACCGCTGAATGCAGGTGTGCACATTGTTGGTATCAGGAGCAGGGATGCAAATGGTGCATGGAGCCTGGATAACAAATGGATATTCTTAAAACCACACCCCAATACCGGGGCAACACCGCAACCCAACATCAATAGGGTAGAATGGTTTTTAGATACCGATCCGGGGTATGGCAATGCAACACCAATCACTATTTCCACTGCACAGGATCTGCCGAACCTGGCCATCAATATTGATCTTACTTCATTAAACCAGGGCGTACATATAGTTGGTATCAGAAGCAGAGATGCAAACGGTGCATGGAGCCTTGATAACAAATGGTTGTTTTTAAAACCCTATCCAAATACAGGAGCAGTTCCCCAACCAAACATCAATCGTGTAGAATGGTTTTTGGATACAGACCCCGGTTATGGCAATGCCACACCAATCAGTATTGTTGCAGGGCAGGATCTGCAGAATCTTGCCGTAAATATTGACCTGGCAGCACTCAACCAGGGCGTACATATTGTGGGTATCAGAAGCCGGGATGCCAATGGTGCATGGAGCATCGACAACAAATGGATATTTTTAAAACCATATACAGGTATCAGCGCCACTCCACAGCCTAAAGTTACCAGGGTAGAATATTTTATAGATACTGATCCGGGGTATGGCCGTGGCACTCCGGTAACCATTACTTCTGCCACTGATATCGCCAGCCTTATTTTTGATGCTGATATTTCTACAGTGCCAAATGGCGCCCATAAATTAGGAATCAGGAGCCTGGATGAAAATGGTGCCTGGAGTTTAGACAATGAAGTTGATTTTACCGGCGGCACATTGAACAGCAATGCTTACCAGTGGGTGGGCAATGTAAGCGCTGCCTGGAACACTGCTGCCAACTGGTCATCCGGCATTGTACCTACTGCAGCCAACAATGTAGTAATACCCGCCAACAGGCCATTTAATCCAACAGTAGCGAATGGTATAATTGCCAATTGCAAGAGCATTACAGTAAGCCCAGGAGCCAGCGTTACAGTAGCAACCGGTGGCAGTTTAAAGGTGAACCAGTAAATACAATGCTGTTTTTTCTATAACTGCGATGTAGGTAAATCTGCTGTTTTAATAACATCTTAAGGCAAAAACATTTTTTTAGGTCAGGATTAGGTAAAGAAAAATAGTTCCGTATTTTTACAAAAAACTAATTGAGATGAAAATTTTTGTTGCCGGATTACCCTATGATTTGGATGATGCAGAACTGGAGGAGATTTTTGAAAAGTTTGGAACCGTGATGTCTGCCAAAGTAGCAATGGATAAAGAAACAGGAAAAAGCAAAGGATTTGGATTTGTAGAAATGCCTGTAAGTGAAGAAGCAAAAGATGCCATTGAGAGCCTTAATGATATTTCCCTTGGTAAAAAACCATTGGTAGTGAAAGAAGCAGAAGAACGCCAGGGTGGCGGTGGTTCAAGACCAGGGCCAGGCGGAGGAGGGTACAGTAAACCCGGTTTCAATAAACCTCCAGGTGGTGGTTTCAATGGCCCACGCAACCGTTATTAATACATTTACAATATAATATTTATAAAAAGAGAGCCTTTACAACGGCTCTCTTTTTATTGTATCCCTATAACAACGCTGCTGATGCTGTGAAATATGCCTGTTGAAAACCGTGGGTTACTTCAATATAGTTAGCCTCTCATCACAAGGAAAGTTGTGCCGGTAAACCAGTATCTTTTAAAAGAAAAAATCTGGAATGGATAACGGGTTAAAATTTATACCCAAAAGACAACCCAGCATAATATGGTATAAAACCATTTTTACCAAATATTGGTACTAACCCGGCTCTGAAAAGAATGCCACTATTTTTTGGTTGCAACCTGTAGCCAATATTCAGATGGCCAACCGTACCGGAAAAATTGCCTGAACCATTCCAGTCTTTATTGGTGACAAAAACGGGAGTTATACCTCCGCCGATCTCAAAATAATTGCGTTCGTCCTTTCCTAAAAGATAGTTTACGCCAATTGGCAGTAATAGTATACCTGTTTTACTACCCCCATCGCTTAGACTAAACCCACCCACACCTATCCTGCCGCCAAACCCGCCTTCTGTTTTTTGAAAACGCATGTCGTAATTAACGGAAGCCACTCCGGGTCCTCCTGCTTCGAAATAAATAGATTTAGACTGTGCTTTACCGGTATTGCAAAAAAGCAAAAAAAGAGTTGCAGGAAAAAATATCTTCACATCAGTTGTTTTTAATGATGATAAAAACTAAAAAAAATTACCTTAGATAATATTTACCTCCCTCACCAATACCACGCCAAATTTTTCTTTTACAGATCGTATTATCTCTTCGCTTAACGAATAGATTTCAGTCCCTGTTGCGTTACCATGGTTAACCAATACCAATGCCTGTTTTGCATGGCAGCCGGCATCTCCTTTTCGATAGCCTTTCCATGAAACAACATCCTGCGGGCCAGATTGTTCTATCAACCAGCCGGCTGCTAACTTTACATTGCCGTTTTCCAAAGCATATCCAACCATGTTTGGAAAAACCTTTTTCAAATTATCAAACTGGTCTTTCGGCACTTCTGGATTTTTAAAGAAACTGCCTGCATTGCCAATCTCTGCAGGGTTGGGTAATTTACTGCTGCGGATATTAATAACGGCATCGGATATAGCACGAATGCTTAATTCTTTTACTTGCATCCTTTCCAGTTCCAGTTCAATAGCACCATAAGAAGTATTGAAAGTTGGTTTTTTATTTAAGCGATAAGTAACAGATGTGATGACAAACTGGTTCTTATATTTTCTTTTGAATACACTCTCCCGGTAACCAAATGCGCAATCATTCAGATTAAAGACAACCGTCTTGCCATCCTCTTTGTGCAAAGCTTCCAGTTCATAAAACACCTCTTTTATTTCCACTCCATAAGCGCCAATGTTCTGCATGGGAGATGCGCCCACATTCCCTGGAATCAACGATAAATTTTCAAGCCCTGCCCAGTTATTTGCTATACAAAACAACACAAGGCTATGCCAGTTTACACCTGCACCTGCTTTTACATATACATAGGCATCATCTTCTTTTATTTTTATAATGCCGTCCATTTCATTTTTTAAAACAAGGCCGTTGAAGTTTTGAGTGAAGAGAATGTTGCTGCCGCCGCCGAGGATTAAGGTTGAAGGTTGTTTAAATGCAAGCAGTTCGCTTAATTCATCTATGCTTTTAAAACTACTGAAGTAAGCAGCATTGGCTTCAATACCAAATGTGTTGTATTTTTTAAGCGATATGTTTTCAAGTATATTCATTTCTCGAAATTATAGTTTTATCAAAAAGGCAACAGCATTGTCCATTTTCAATTATTACTGAGCATCCACATCTGCGATCATCACTACGCTTTTAAAGCGCTGCTCCGTTAGCAGTAAATTAAAATGGTTCTTAATCACTTTTTTATACTGCCCGATCTTTTTCATATCCAGCGGCAGTTTAATCAACAGTTCCATTAAATACTGATTCCTGACCCTGCCTACCACTGGTGCCGCCGGCCCAACCACAAAATCATTCAGATCCCTGTGTAAGGCAGCCGTTAATTTATCAGCAATTTCATCCACCACTTCCTTTACTTTATGCTTCAATGTTATTTTAATGATGCGGCTGAAGGGCGGGTAAAAGAACTGGCAACGGTTCTCCAGTTCATACTCGTACATCTTTTTATAATCATGCTGCTGTACAAATTGTAATACCGGATGATTCACCTGTGTGGTTTGTATCAGTACTTTTCCCTGCTCGTCTTTTCTGCCGGCACGGCCACTCACCTGCTCCATTAATTGAAAAGCCCTTTCATTCACACGGAAGTCTGCAAAGCTCAACAGTCCATCCGCATCCAAAATTCCCACCAGGCTCACTTTTTCAAAATCAAGCCCCTTCACCACCATCTGTGTGCCCACCAGCACATCTATCCGCTGCTGCTCAAATAATTTTATCAATGTATCATGCGCTGTCTTGCCCCTTACAGAATCAATGTCCATTCTTGCCACCCTTAAAGATGGGAATTCAGTTTCAATCATTTCTTCGATTTTCTCTGTGCCAAAATTCTTTTCGATCCATGTTACTGTACCGCAGGCCGGGCATTCAATTAACTTGGGGTACATGGTGCCGCAATAATGACAATGCATTTTGTTGGAATACTTGTGCAGTGTTAAAGTAACATCACAATTTTTACATTGTGGTAAATAACCACAGGTACCGCATATCAAATATGGAGAATAACCACGGCGGTTCTGGAATAAGATGACCTGGCGGTTATTGGCAACCGTTTTTTCAATAGCTTCTTTTAATTGCGGCGATAACATTACTTTTCCCTTTTGTGCTACTTTCCTTGTATCAATCATTTCAATGGTGGGCAATAACATGCCGCCATAGCGTTCATTCAATTCCACCAATCCATATTTTCCTTTTTGAGCATTGAAGTATGTTTCAACAGAAGGCGTAGCGCTGCCCAGCAATACTTTTGCATCGAATAAAGAAGCATAGTAAACTGCTGCATCCCTGGCATTGTACCTTGGTGCAGGTTCATATTGTTTGAATGAGCCATCGTGTTCTTCATCCACCACGATCAATCCCAGTTCTTTAAAAGGAAGGAACAGGGCACTTCTTGCACCGAGTACGATTCTTGTTTCACCGCTTCTTATCTTATTCCAAAGCTCCACCCGTTCGTTATTGCTGAATTTGGAATGATAGATGGCGATATTACCTCCAAAATGAGTTTGCAGCCGGCGGATCATTTGTGCAGTCAATGCAATTTCAGGAAGTAAATAAAGTACCTGCTTACCTTTATTATAATAACTTTCAATCAGTTTGATGTACACCTGTGTTTTGCCACTGCCGGTAACGCCATGCAACAGGCAGCAGTTTTTTCCCACCAGGCTTTGCTGCACTTCATCCAGTGTTTTTTGTTGAGCAGCGCTCAGGTCAAAATCAACATCCATTGCCTTGGGCAATGATTTGATCCTGTCCACACTTCTTTTTTCTATAAAGAGGATGTTCTTTTCAACCAGGCCTTTTAACTGTGCGGCAGTGGCACCGGATTTTTTTAGTAATTCGGGTTGTGTTACTTCACCAGCTGTTTTTATCAAATGAAGATAGGCCAGTAACAGCTCCATTTGTTTGGGCGCTTTGGTCCAGTTGTTCAGCAAGTCAGCCAGAGCATCCTCATTGTCGTATTGCGGATTGAGGATCACAAAATTCTCTTTCTTGCTTTTGTAGCGTTCGCTCAATTCTTCCCACACAACACATACTTTTTTATCAATCAGGTTTTTAATGACTGGATATACGTGTGTTATATCCAGCAGTTGTTGTACTTCACTCAGATTGAGCTGGTTCTTTATCAGCAAAGCTTCGGCAACAATATATTCATCATTGTTTAAATCAGCAAAATCATCTCCGTACTCTTCATTGAATACCAGGATGGTTTCGCTGCTCAATTTAAAATGTGCAGGCAATGCCGCAGCCATCACCTCCCCTTCGCTGCACATATAATAATTGCTTATCCAGTTCCAAAGCTGCAACTGCTGTGGATAGATAACCGGTTCTTCATCCAGTACATTTAATATAGGTTTGGTTTGGTAAGGTGGTTGATTGTTGCTGATGCTTTTTACAATACCTGCATAGCGTTTATTTTTACCGAGGCCCACTTCTACCCTGCAGCCTGTTTGCACTTTACCGGCAAAATTTTCAGGAACCGCATAAGTGTAAGTAGTAGGTAATGCCAATGGCAGAATCACTTCTGCATAAAAGCTGGTTTTAGCTATTGGCAGATCAAATTCAGGTATGGTATTGCTGGTGCTCATGATGTAAATAGAGACAGGAATTAAATGTATAAGACAGAGAATTAACTGATACCATTATAAAAAATGTACAAGTGAGCCCCGCCATGGCGGGGATAATGATGACATGAAAACGACTGTTGGTTACAAAACCCCTTCAAAGTAAAACATAATTATTCGCTTTCAGGAGTCAGTAGGTTTTATCCAGCCTGCTTTATAATGTATTAATTTTTCTTCCATTATTTTATACACTTTTTCCTTTAACATCTTTGTATCATCCAGTGTAAGCCCTTTCACACTTATCTCATCCAGGTACACCGCCCTGGACCTTCCGGGGGTAAGTGAAAATATGCTGTCGTAACGTAACCTGTCCCAGGCATCTAAAAACAGGATGGGTTTGATAGGGGTTTGTGTTTCTATCGCCACACGAAAAGCACCATCATAAAATTCTTTCAATGGATGGTGGGTCATGTTAAAAGTGCCTTCGGGTGATATCACTACCGATATTCCTTTACTAATAACAGATTTCAACTGCCTCACACTTTGTGCCCTGTTGGCCGGGCTGCTCCTGTCTACCATCACCACAGCCTTCCGGTACAAAAACCCAAATATGGGTACTTTCCCAAGTTCAGCCTTTCCCAATATCCTGAAATGCTGTTTTCGGATGGCCTTCATAATAATAGGGATATCAATAAATGAGATATGATTGAATACGAAAACGTACTGCCTGTTCCTGTCATGGGGCACTTCAAAATAATTGGTATGATGCATCAAAAAAAACGGAAAAAGTGTGTCTGCCCATAGCTGGCAAAGCATATATATGAAATTCCCCCCTTTTAACTTGCCAAACAGCGAAGCTGCCAGCACCAGCGGAAATATCAGCAGCAGAAAGGCCGTAAACAGCAGAAAGGCATAAATGGTATACAATACCTGAAACAGGGAAAGAATTTTTTTCATAAAAGACTAATATGCCGTGCTTTTCAAGACAGCCTGTACCGGGAATTTGCCCATTTCCTTAACCTCAAAGAAGGAAAACGGCCATGTAAAGGGCAAAATATCCACTTTTACTGAAAAACATCCTAAAAAATATGTAGATTTTTAAAGAAATCCTTTACCTTCGCCGTCCTAAAATTGGGATATTATGTTAGCAATCGTAAAAATAGCCGGACAGCAATTTAAAGTAAAAGCCGGTGACAGCTTATACGTACCACGTATTTCTGGCAGCACAGGAGACAATGTTGAATTTTCTGAAGTACTGATGACAGACAATGCCGGATCGGTAGCTGTTGGTTCTGATGTGAAGGCAGTTGTTAAAGCTGAAATACTCAACGCTCTTGTACAGGGTGACAAAGTGATCGCCTTTAAAATGAAAAGAAGAAAAGGCTTTCGTAAAAAGCATGGTCACCGCACACACTACACACAAATTAAAGTAACTGAAATCGCTTAACTAAAAGTTATAAGTGATAAGTTATAAGTGATAAGTTTTAATGCTCACTTACAACCTAAAACTTACAACCTAAAACTTAAATACAATGGCACATAAAAAAGGTGAAGGCTCGGTAAAAAACGGCCGTGATTCACAAAGCAAAAGATTAGGTGTGAAAATTTTTGGTGGACAAGCTGCTACTTCCGGTAACATCATCGTTCGTCAGCGTGGCACTGTTTACCATCCCGGAAAAAATGTAGGTGTTGGAAGAGATTTCACACTGTTTGCATTGACAGATGGAGTGGTAGAATTTAAAAAAGGAAGAGGTGATAAGAATCTTGTGTCAGTAAATGCAGCAGAAGCAACTGCATAAAAAATAAAATTTTTTTTGGTGAATTAAAAAATGTTTTTATTTTTAAGCATTATTTACTAACCATTAAATTTTAAAAACATGGCAACTGCAAAAAAAGCCGCTAAAAAAGCTGCTCCAAAAAAAGCTGTTAAGAAGGCTGCACCTAAAAAAGCTGCTCCTAAAAAAGCTGCTAAAAAAGCTGCTCCTAAGAAAGCTGCTAAAAAAGCTGCTCCTAAGAAAAAATAAGTTTTTTCAAAAGAGAAATTTAATAACATCAAGTCCTGGCAATCGCCGGGACTTTTTGTTGGGCGCAGGTTTCAGCCGATTGCTACTTTTTCATTTCCTGCTTTTCCCGGAAGGCAAATTGATTTCATCAAACTGTATCTTTACAATTACAGCAGCATTTTTCTTATCACTATTTTTTTTATAATTTTCTGTTATGGACAATGCACAGATTGCAGATTATTTTTCTCTTTTATCCAAACTTATGGACATACATGGGGAGAATAGTTTTAAATCCAAAACTTATGCATCGGCAGCGTTTACCATCGATAAACTGCCAATTCCACTAAAAGAGATCCCCACAGAAAAAATATTTTTTATCAAAGGAATTGGAGAATCGACCGGAAAAAAAGTGATTGAGTTGCTGGAAACAGGTGAGTTAAAAGCATTAACAGACCTGGTTGTAAAAACTCCCCATGGTGTATTAGAAATGCTGAACATTAAAGGTATCGGCCCAAAAAAAATTGCCACTATCTGGAAAGAAATGGAAATTGAAACCCTGGGCGAATTGTTATATGCCTGTAAAGAAAACCGGTTAAAACTATACAAAGGCTTTGGCGAAAAAACACAGCAAAGTGTTGAAGATGCCATTGAATTCTATTTCAAAACCAGGGTAGTTTTTTATATCCGCAGGTGGAAGCACTGGAACCACAAATCAGCAGTTATCTTGAAAAATATTTTTGCCCGGAAATGTCTTTATTACCGGCGCTTATAAACGCCAACTGGAAATTATTAATGAGCTTGAATACGTGGTGAACTATAGTAACGAACTGGTAAAACCGAAATTTTTGAGTGCCAACCCACCAGAATTACTGGAAGAAAAGCACGGCAGCTTACTGTATAAATTAATGAATGGACTGCGATTGCGGTTACATACCGGTATCAACGATTTTAATAAGAACCTGTTCCGCACAGCTGCCAGCGATGAATTCATCCAGGCATTTGATGAAAAATTCCCGGAAGCAGATTTCAGCAGGATCAATGGTAATGATGACAAACCCCTGTTTGAAAGTATTGGATTAAATTTTATCCCCTGCTGCCTGAGGGAATCCCCATCCATTATTGAGAAAGCTATACAGCAGGAACTGCCTGCATTGATTGAGACCGGCGATATCAAAAGCATCATTCACAGCCATAGCGACTGGAGTGATGGCAGCAATACGCTGGAAGTAATGGCCCAGGCTGCCATTGAGAAAGGATTTGAATACCTGGTAATCAGCGACCACAGTAAGAGTGCATTTTATGCAAGCGGCCTCAGCGAAGAAAGAATTAAAGAACAGCACCGCTATATAGATGAATTGAACAACAAACTGGCACCCTTTAAAATATTCAAGAGTATTGAAAGCGACATATTGAATGATGGCAGCCTGGATTACAGCAATGCCATACTCTCCACTTTTGATTTGGTAATAGCCTCCGTACACTCTAATTTAAAAATGCAGGAAGAAAAAGCAATGATGCGTTTGATCAATGCGATTGAAAATCCATACACCACCATTCTAGGGCACATGACCGGCAGGCTGCTGCTAAGCCGCAAAGGCTACCCGGTTGATCACAAGAAGATTATTGATGCCTGTGCTGCCAACAATGTGGTAATTGAACTGAATGCCCATCCCAGCAGGCTTGATATAGACTGGAGATATATTGATTATGCGCTGGAGAAAAACGTATTGATTTCCATTGACCCGGATGCCCACAGCATTGAGGGATTTGATGACATTCATTACGGTGTGCTGGCAGCACAAAAAGCAATGGTAACAAAGGCAAATAATCTCAGCAGCTTTAGCCTGCAGGAGTTTGAAAGTTTCCTGGCCAAAAAGAAAAGCAGCAGGAAAGTTTAATTGCCTTCACTTAGCAGGGATGCCAGTTGTTCATCAATTTTAATGTTCCACATTGCCTGCTTATCAGTAAGAATGCCATTATTAGTTTCTGTATCGTACCTGTTTTGTAGTTTTTGCATATCGATTACTACTTCATTGTAAAGGTTATGCAACTGCTCCTTATATTTTTCCTGGTTAAAATTAACCTGTTTGAGTTTTTTTATAAACAGCAGCGTTCCAATATAGGTGATATCAAAATGATGCTGCTCATGCGACAGGATATAGGCAGTCTTCGCTTTCTGCTTCATCCACGATAATTCTTTATCAAAACTGCAGTAAACAGTAATGGATAAAGTAGCTTTACCATTGACATTCCGGTAACCGGCTTTGAACATAAACCCTGAGTTGGTAATGGCAGCTGCCACACTTTCTTCCTCTGGCTTACCCTTAAAATCTTCAATGGAAAGTTTACGATGCCGGTCATATACGATATAATTATTGCCCGGATCCGGAATACTGCTGAGATAGGTAATACTCGTTTCGATCTTTTGTGCGCCGGCTGACAAGGCCAGTAATGTTATCAATGCCAAAAATAAAACCCGCCTGTTTAGTTCCATAGAATAAAACAACTGAAAAAAAATTATGAAAAAAAATAAGCAGGCCGGTTTACAAATAAATTAACAGCCGTGTTACGACTCGGTATAGTTTAAATCCTTTCCAAAAGTTTCCTCGGTAAATATCGCAGCAATGATACTGATGGTCATAACGATGGCCCCGGTAATCCATGCTGCAGTAACATAACTGATGGAAGGCGACTGCAACCAGTTAAACAACATTAGTGTTAATGGCAAAGACCCCCTCACCATATTGGGAACAGTTGTGGCAGCGGTTGCCCGGAGGTTGGTCCCAAACTGTTCTGCAGCCATGGTAACAAAAATGGCCCAGAAACCGGTGCCAAAACCAAGGCCTGCACAGATCACATACATACCAGCTGCGGTACCATTATACTGGTTAAAATAAAATACGATGGCGATAATAGTGAATACATAAAAAATGTACAGCGCTTTCTTCCTGCTCTGCAACCAGTGGCTAACAAAACCAACCATTATATCTGCCACTGAAATAGCTGCATAAGCAAACATGGTTGCTTTCTTAGGTGCCACTTCTTCCGGAATGCCAAATTCAACAGCAAAGTTATTGGAGAAAGCAATGAGAATCCCGATCACATACCAGGTAGGCAGGCCAATCAAAATAGCCAGCAGGTATTTTTTAAACCGTTGGGCATTGTTGAAGAACATTAAAAAATTCCCTCTCACCACATTTTGTTTTTTAATCTCACTGAACATGCCACTTTCAAAAACGCTGATCCGCAACAGCAGCAAACAAAAGCCCAATGCCCCACCAATGAAATAACAGATACGCCAATTAAAATTTTGAGAAATAAAATACGCAACTACAGCACCGGTCAATCCAATACCTGCCACCAACGATGTGCTCAACCCTCTTTTATCTTTATGGATCAGTTCAGATACCAGTGTGATGCCGGCACCCAACTCACCGGCCAATCCAATGCCGGCAATAAACCTTACCAATGCATACTGGTTGGTAGTATGTACAAAGCCATTGAAAATATTGGCCACTGAATATAAAATAATTGACCCGAACAATACACTCAGTCTTCCTCTTTTATCTCCCATAATACCCCATATAATTCCACCAATGAGCAGGCCGATCATTTGTATGCTGATGATAAACTCACCATCTGTTTTAATTAATGCAGGATTATTACCAACCAGTTCTTTCAAACTATCAACCCTGACAATTTGAAATAGCAACAGGTCGTAGATATCAACAAAATAGCCCAATGCGGCCACCAGCACCGTGATGGTGAAAATAGAGTTCGATTGTTTGTTCATGAAAGCAGCAGTCGTTTATGATTTCTTTTTTTTACCGAAGACCAGTTTTATGAATACAGGTGCAGTGGTTACCAATACAATCCCTACCACAATTACTTCGAGGTGTTCTTTTAAATTAAAATCGAATTGAGACAGTATCCATTTCTGCAGAAAATGCCCTGCCACCAGCATGCTGAATACCCATGCTACACAGCCAACAATATTGTAGAAGCTGAATTTCTTTTTATCCATTTCCACAATACCGGCAACAATGGGAGCAAAGGTTCTTACAATGGGTAAAAACCTGGCGATAATGATGGCACCTCCACCATGCTTTTCATAAAACTCATGTGCTTCCTGCAAATACTTTTGTTTAAAAAGCAGGTTGTCTTTCCAGGAATACATTGCTGGCCCAACTTTTCTCCCAAACCAGTAACCAACTGAATTACCCAGGATACCGGCAGCAGATATCAGCAGCCACAAAACCATCAGTTGCAGGTATTCATTTTCAATATGAAAAACGGTACCGATCAATTCCTGGTTGTAGATACCAGCCACAAACAACAAACTGTCACCCGGTAAAAAGAAACCGGCAAACAAACCCGTCTCTGCAAAAATGATAAAGAGTATCAACCACAAACCACCGTTGATGATATAGAACATCGGTGTGAGCAGGTCTTTCCACGTAAAATTCTTTTTTACTTTCAGGATATTATACTTACTGATGGTTGACAAAGGCACCGCTGCCGTATCGTAACCCTCATGATCGATTCTGATCATATCAGCTGCAGAAGCATTCAGTGTTAGTTTCCCTTTTTCATCCGTTACATATTTTTCGCCTCTGCCAACTACTGTTATAGCAGCTTCCTTAACTGCACCTTCGTATTGGTTCTGAATGATGACCTGTAAAGGTGCTGCCTGTGAAAAACTTTTTCCGGCAACACAACAGAACAAAAAACAATACAACAAAAATTTCTTCGTCATTATAAAAATTTGAAAGGGTCTTAATAAATATGCATTACAAACTCCTGAACGGCTAAACTACTAAACAAAAACTACTGCCCGTGCTTGTGATCATGTGTATGCACATGCAACTGTTCGTGACCATGCCCATGCCCCAATTCCCCTTCCATTTTACTTACCACGGCAGTGGCAATACTGTTGCCCACTACATTGGTTGCGCTGCGGCCCATATCCAATAATGGGTCGATGCCCAGCAGTAACGCAATTCCAGCTTCCGGGATATTAAAGGTAGCCAGGGTGCCGGCAATAACCACCAGCGATGCCCTTGGCACTCCGGCAATACCTTTGCTCGTCAGCATCAACACCAGCAGCATGGTTATTTGTGTTGGCAACGGGATGTGCATTCCATAACTCTGTGCAATAAACAAAGAAGCAAAAGTCATGTACATCATGCTGCCATCAAGGTTGAATGAATAGCCCAGCGGCAATACGAAACTTACAATTTTATCCTTGCAGCCAAAACGCTCTAATTCCAGCATGGTCTTAGGGAATGCCGCTTCACTGCTGCTGGTGCTGAAGGCAAGTAATATCGGCTCCCTCATCCGTTTAACGAGGTTGAATACCCTGCTTCTTAAAACAATGTATCCTGCCAGTATCAGGCATATCCACAATACCAGCAATCCAAAATAAAACTCTCCGATAAAAATGGAATAGGTTTTTAAAATACCAATGCCCTGCTTGGAAATAATCGCCGTCATAGCACCAAATACCGCTATTGGCGCAAAGTTCATTACATAGCCAGTTACTTTTAAAATGATGTGTGCTGTAGCATCCAATGCTTTTACTACCGGCTTTGCAATATCCCCCATGGCCGCAGCTGCCACCCCAAAGAACAATGCAAATACCACTATCTGCAGGATCTCATTTTTTGCCATGGCATCTACCACGCTGGCAGGAAATACATGATAGAAAAAATCTTTTATCGTTAATGCGGTCTTATCAATACCAGTATTTACATTGCTGTCGGGCAGTGTTAAATGCATGTTGATGCCAGGTTCAAAAACATTCACCAGTATCATCCCCAACAACAGGCTCAATAAAGAAGCGCTCAAAAACCACAGCAGTGTTTTACCCCCAATACGGCCAACCGCCTTAATATCGCCCAGTTTGGCAACGCCTACCACAAGGGTTGTAAATACCAGTGGCGCTACAATCATTTTGATGAGGCGTAAAAAAATATCTGCCAGTATGGTAAACCAGTCTAATTTTTTATCCCTTGCTTTCAGGTTATCATTTTTTTGAGCGGAAACAATCTCTTTTTGTTTTTGCAGATTTTTATAAGCAGCCGAGGCGGTATCAGTTTGTGTACCGATCAATACATTCACCGATTTTAAAGAATCACCCAGCAGTTTAATGGCGGCCAGTGCAGCAGTTTCATCAGGTGTATTCAGCAGGCTTAATTCAGCTGCTTTCTTTTGACTGGCAATTGATTGTTGCTGTACCAGCAATGCAGCAAACAGCACACTGTCCTTAGCTTTTTCAAAAGGCTTCATCCTTTCCTGCAAATGATAGGCCTGTGTCTCTGCATTAGCCAGGTGCCCGTTCTCCTCCCCCACATAATTTTTGTTAAGTATAAAACCAAGGATGATACCGGCCAGTAATGCGATGCCAATATAAAGAGTGAGCTTATTGCGTTTGCCGGCTTTTACTTCCATAAACAGATAAATGATTTATTGCAACCGTATGGCACACAATTGAATGCTGCCGCAGTTTGAATTTGCAATATAATATTTAATAACTGTTATCAACCGCTGCTCATAAAAAAACAGGCCCGATTGGGTTATTTGAATTTATTGCTTATTTTTCCAATTCATTATTATCAAAACCAACAACTACTATGAGTTTATTTGCAAAAAAACCAATGGAAGCATTGATGAATGAGGCCCAGGAAACTGGCAGTCATACATTGAAGAAGACATTGGGAGCCGGTGGTTTAATTGCATTGGGCATAGGGGCTATCATTGGCGCTGGCTTATTTTCCATCACCGGTATGGCTGCCGCCAATCATGCAGGACCAGCCATTACCATTTCATTTGTTGTAGCCGCTTTGGGTTGCCTTTTTGCCGGATTGTGCTATGCTGAATTTGCATCCATGATCCCTGTTGCAGGAAGCGCCTATACTTATTCTTATGCCACCATGGGTGAATTTATTGCCTGGATCATTGGCTGGGACCTGGTACTTGAGTATGCCGTAGGTGCAGCAACCGTTGGTATCAGCTGGAGCCGTTACCTGGTAAAATTTTTAGAAGGATTTGGTGTCAGTCTTCCACATAGTCTTACTGTTGGGCCATGGGATGGCGGTATCATCAACCTGCCTGCTGTTTTCATCATTGTATTGATGAGCCTGTTACTGATGAAAGGAACCAGGGAAAGTGCGTTTGTAAACGGAATTATTGTTGCACTAAAAGTAACTGTCGTATTTGTTTTTATTTTCCTTGGATGGAAATATATCAATAATGATAATTATACCCCCTATCTAATTCCGGCTACAGAACCTGGCCATGAAGGTTTTTTCAATCATGGTTGGGGAGGAATTATACGTGCTGCAGCTATTGTGTTCTTTGCATATATTGGATTTGATGCGGTAAGCACGGCGGCACAGGAAGCAAAAATCCGAAACGTGATATGCCATGGGGGATTTTAGGATCACTCCTTATTTGTACAATACTATACATTGTTTTTGCCCACGTAATGACCGGCGTTACCAGTTATACATCATTTGCAGGCAAAGATGGCATTGCACCTGTTGCAGTAGCAATTGACCACATGGGTACTGCCGATACTTCCGGTGTGATACATCCTGATTATCCATGGCTGAACCGTGCTATTTTAGTCGCCATACTTGCAGGGTATGCTTCTGTAATATTGGTAATGCTGATGGGGCAAAGCCGTGTATTTTTTAGTATGAGTAAAGATGGTTTAATACCAAAGATATTTTCTGCCGTAAACCCAAATACACAAACACCAGCTAAAAGCAACATGCTGTTCATGGTATTTGTAAGTCTTTTTGCAGCATTTGTACCGGCAAGGGTTGTGGGAGAAATGACCAGCATCGGAACACTGTTTGCTTTCATCCTGGTTTGCATTGGCGTATGGGTAATGCGTAATAAAATGCCGGAACTGCCAAGGGCTTTCAAAACACCGATGGTTCCATTGGTACCCATCTTAGGGATTTTCGTTTGCCTGTTCATGATGGTTTTCCTGCCGATGGATACCTGGATACGACTAATCGTATGGATGCTGATCGGTATGGATATTTACCTGGTGTATGGCGCCAAACACAGCAAACTGGGCAATGGTACCAATAACCGTAAAGGAATGAAAGTGGCGAGGTTTACCGGGCTTTCATTAAGTGCCCTGTTAATTGTAGTCGGCTTCCTGCACCAGTATTCTGTAGGCTTTGATACCGACAGAACACTCCTTTACATTTCACTGATCTTTGCTGTGGTACATTTTGGTGTATTTGGCAGAAAAATCGGCAGAAAGGATAGTGAGAGTTGATCAACGATATTGCACTTACTGTATTCACAAAAATCCTCCGCCCGCCGGGGGATTTTTTATTATGGAAAGGCTACAATTATGTTTTATATTGGCTGCATTAAAGGATAGACTCTAATACTTTCAACTTTAAATTCATGACATCATGAAGAAATCAGTGTTAATCATTTTGCTCAGCACCATCCTTGTATTTAACCAACAGCTACTTTTTGCCCAACCATGCGGTACCCGGCAATTAGACCCGGGAGTGGCTGCCTTCTTAAAGTTGATCAGGTATCAAGACCAGAGCATTGAGCAACTCCGTACAATACCCATCGAACAAATAAAGTTTGCAGGGCCGCCACCGATACAATACCCGGCAGCCGATGTACAAAGAATCAAAATAACTGCTGACAGTATACCGGTATTAATTTTCAATCCTGCACATGCACAAAATCTTCCCATTCTAATCAATTATCATGGCGGTGGTTTTATTTCACCTTTGTTGCCGGGATTGGAGCATGAACTCTGGCTGGACGCAACAACTTATGGTGCGATTCTTTTCGCCATCGATTACCGCACTGCCCCGGAAAACAAATATCCTGCTGCAGTAAATGATTGCTACAATGCATTTAAATGGATTGCCGCACACGGCACTGAATTTGGCGGAGATACCAGCCGCATTGCATTAACTGGAAACAGTGCCGGTGCTAACTTAGTAGCGGTAGTAACTCAAAAAGCAAAGAAAGAGGGTATCGCTCATAAAATAAAACTCCAGGTAATGAACGGGCTGCCCATTGATTTAAGCCCCCGGAATATGGAAAACTCAGTTTCGTACCAGGAAAATGCCAAAGGATATTTTCAATCAAAAGCTGCCTGCTATTTTGCTGTAGAGTTGTATGCACCCGGAGGATACAATAACCCTGAAGTATCGCCGATACTGACAGAAGATTTAACCGGCCTGCCTCCGGCAGTGATCATTAATGCAGAGTTTGACCCACTGAGAGATGACGGCGTTTTATATGCAGCCAAGTTAAGAAGGTTTGGTGTGAAGGTTTGGGATAAATGTTTCGCAGGGCAAATTCACTGTTTAATAGGTTCACCTCCGGCCAGTGCTGCAATAAAGGAATATGAAGCAATGGTAATTACAGCAATGAAAGAAAGCTTTCATAAGTAGGCAACAGGCTTTATTATGCTAAACATTACCGGTAATTTCAGGCAACATTTGTTTACAGGGTGGGGAACAGTGCAGGTATTTTTTGTTGCAGATAAAAGAAACAGCCAATGCCATGCTGCTAAATCAGCATCGATTGTGTCAATCCATGCCCCCTCACCCACCACTTATATATTTCCCTCTTCCTAATAAAAATCTTAGTGTACTTTTGAACTATGCGTAAATCGCTGAACATCCTCAGCAACTCATTAAGGCTTACCCTGCAGGAACTAAGGGTCAACAAACTCCGTACGGCACTCAGCCTTACTGGTGTGGCTTTCGGCATCTTCTGCATCATTGGGGTACTGGCCACCGTGGGCAGCCTGGAACGCAATATCCAGAGCGAAGTGAAGACACTGGGCACCAATACCATCTACGTTGACAAATGGGAATACAGCGGCGGTCCTGACAAGCCCTTCTGGAAATACAGGGCCCGGCCCGTGATGAAGTATATTGAAGCGGACATGATTAAACAGCGCTCTTCACTGGCCGAAGATGTTACCTATCTCATGAGGACCTCCGGCAATCTTAACTACAAAGATGATATGATCGCCGATGCCTCTGTATATGGCATTGTTGAGGCACAAACCGTTATTCAACCTCTTAGTTTTGAAACAGGCCGTTATATTTCCTCTGCAGAATTTAACAGCGGCAGCCCGGTTGGTTTAATGGGCTTCGACAATGCAGAAAAACTATACGGCAGTGCAGAAAGGGCGCTGGGCAAAAGCTTTGAGATCAAAGGCAAACGGGTGGTGATTGTTGGCATCATCAAAAAAGAAGGGAAGAATTTTGTAGGATGGGATTATGATAACTGCGTAATGGTACCTTATAAACTCTGCAAACAACTGGTAGATGAGGAGAACAGCAATCCCGTGATTATTGTAAAAGGAAAAGACAACGTTACCTCCAAGGCACTGATGGATGAACTGGAAGGCATCATGCGCCAGATACGGAGACTGCCACCCATGCAGGAAGATAATTTTTCACTTAACAGCGTGGAAGCCTTCAGCAAAGCCATTACCGATTTGTTTGGCACCGTTAATATTGTAGGTGGCATTATTGGCGTCATCAGTTTAATTGTGGGTATGTTTGGCATTGCCAACATTATGTTTGTAACCGTAAAAGAAAGAACCAGCGTGATCGGTTTAAAAAAAGCCATCGGCGCCAAAAAGAGCAGCATTCTCTTTGAGTTTTTACTGGAAGCTGCCCTGCTTTGTTTAATGGGTGGCGCATTTGGATTGCTCTTTGTTTACATTTTATCATTGGTATTATCTGCTTTTGATTTTCCTGTATTTATTTCTATTCCTTTACTGATCAGCACAGTGGTTATTTGCCTGGTGGTGGGTATGTTGGCGGGAATTTTTCCGGCATCAAGGGCCGCCAGGATGGATCCTGTAGAAGCGATACGGAGTAAGTAAACATCCCCTCCCCCTAAAACGAAACCTGGCGATATAATTCACAAGCGCATTCAATTATTCTCAGGGTTAGAGTATTTTCGCAAAATGGATCTTGCATCAAATAATGCCTCACTCATCAGTAGAGATGTAAATTACATCAGTCCTTTGCCGGATCAGGCCGGTGCTGTTATTCTCGCCATTGAATCTTCCTGCGATGAAACTGCTGCATCTGTATGCAAGAATGGTATCATTTTATCCAACATCATCGCCAGCCAGGCGGTGCATGAAAAATTTGGCGGCGTAGTACCCGAGCTGGCCAGCAGGGCACACATGCAAAACATTGTACCAGTTGTTGAAGCAGCCATCAAAACATCGGGTATTGCATTAAGGGATATTGATGCCATCGCTTTTACACAAGCCCCGGGATTGATCGGGGCATTGTTGGTGGGGGCACAATTTGCCAAATCGATGGCGCTTGCTTTAAACAAACCATTGATTGCAGTGCATCACATGCAGGCACATGTATTAGCCAATTTGATCGGCGATCATAAACCTGCTTTTCCCTTTCTATGCTTAACGGTGAGCGGCGGCCATACACAAATCGTATTGTGTGAATCACCCACCGGCATGAAAGTGATTGGAGAAACCATTGATGATGCTGCCGGAGAAGCATTTGATAAAAGCGCCAAGTTGCTGGGCCTTCCTTACCCGGGCGGACCATTAATAGACCAATACGCTGCCAATGGAAATCCACTGCGTTTTAAATTTCCGGAGCCACAAATAGCAGGATTGAATTTTAGTTTCAGTGGATTGAAAACTTCCATCCTGTATTTTTTACAGAACGCAGGCACCAGCAATGTTTTTAAAGAAGCATTCACCGCCACTGAAGCAGAAAAGCAACAGTTCATTGCAGAAAACTTAAATGATATCTGTGCCAGCATCCAGCAACGCATCATCAGCATCCTTCTCAATAAACTAAAAAAAGCGGCAAAGGAAACCGGTATCAGCAATATCTGCATGGCAGGTGGTGTAAGCGCCAACAGCGGATTGCGTAAAGCACTCACGGAAACAGGAAAAAAGATGGGCTGGCAAACATACATCCCTTCATTTGAATACTGCACCGACAATGCCGGCATGATCGCCATCACTGCTTATTACAAATACCTGGCAAAGGATTTTGCAGACATGAGTGTAACGCCATCGGCAAGGGCTGTGTGGTAATTAACCCTGAGCGTAGTCGAAGGGGCTTTCTCCCAGTATTGAGCGGAGTCGAAATACGGGTTGGCTCAAAAGCGCTACCTGATTTAAAATATATTTTGATACCAGCATTTTTATTTTATGGCGGCATCGTTGTGTCACTCACTTGTACCGTATACCAATTTGCATCAAAGCGAAGTTTGTCTGAACAGGGATTCAGGCTGATTAAAATGATTTACCGGATTGTAAATTAAAGCCAGCAGACTACCAATTAAAAAATGAACTGCCTGCATCACGTTCTTAGTTTACACCAGTAACAGGGTTAGCCGCCTATTTTGGTTCGGTCCGAACGAAGTGAGGATTCAAACTACCCGTTGGCTAACGGATAGTTTTTTGAAAGAAGCAAAAGTAGCGGCGTTCCGGTAATCCCGCCATCTGCGGAGCCGGCTGTGGAGGCAACAGCATTTAATAAACCACGTTAAGCGAATAGCATAAACCCTAAACAACGGTACAAATCATCCTTCATTTTCGGATAAGAATTATTTGTACATTACAGCTACAAAAAAAAATCTATGCAAGCAAAACTACTCACAGCTGCAACAGCCATATTATTCATCACCTCCTGCAACAATCAAATGAACACAACAAAAGAAGCTTACCAATGGCCACAAGGCGTAAAAGTGCCCATAGCCGACATCAAACCGCACGAAAGAATACTACATGGCGATACTGTAGTGGACAATTATTACTGGATGATTGACTATTTTGCAAAAGGCCCGGACAGTACTAAAGTAGTGGTATACCTGACTGCTGAAAACACTTACCTGGATACCATGATGAGCAGTACCAAAAAATTCCAGGCCGCCCTGTTCAGCGAAATGAAAGCCAGGATAAAAGAGAAAGACGAAAGTGTTCCCTACTTTAAAAATGGTTATTACTATTACAGCAGAACAGAAGAAGGAAAAGAATATTACAAGCTCTGCCGTAAAAAAGGCAGCCTCGATGCCAAAGAAGAAATATTATTGGATGTAGATGCCATGGCAGCGGGCAAAGCTTATTTCTCCGTATCAACAGCCGAAGTAAGTGAAGACAACAAACTGCTGGCTTATGCAGTGGATGAAGTATCAAGAAGGCAATATATCATCCACATTAAAAATTTAGAGACGGGAGAAATTTATAAAGATGCCGTAACAGGTACCGGCGGCGATCCCTGCTGGGCCAATGATAACAAGACATTGTTCTATACCGCCAACAACCCGGTAACACTTTTATCAGAAAAAATTAAAAGGCATACACTTGGCACTGATGAAACAACCGACGTAACAGCGTATGAAGAAAAAGACAAAAGCAATTATATCGGCGTGGGTAAAAGCAAGAATAATAAATTCATTTTTATTTATTCGCAGGCAACACTATCATCAGAAACAAGGTGGATTGATGCAGGCAAACCTACTGATGTATTTAAATCTTTTCAGCCAAGGATGAAGGAAGTGTTGTATGATGTGGCCGTACTGGAAGATAAATTCCTGATCCGAACCAACTGGAATGCAAAAAATTTCAGGGCAATGGAATGCCCGCTGGACAAAACAGATAGCAGCAACTGGAAAGAAGTGATACCACACCGCACTGATGTACTGCTCCAGGGAATTGATGAATTCAAAGATTTTGTGATACTGAATGAAAGAAAAGACGGGCTGGTTAAATTAAGAGTACAAAGTGTTTCAGGTAATAATGAACATTATATTGATTTTGGCGAACCAGCTTACGCAGCAGGTGTTGGCACCAATCCTGAATACAACAGCACCACATTAAGATACAATTATACATCACTCACCACCCCTAACTCCGTGTATGATTACAACATGGCTGCCAAAGATAAAAAGTTGATGAAGCAGCAGGAAGTAGTAGGTGGTTATAATGCCGCAGATTATGTAACAGAGCGCCTGTATGCAACTGCCAAAGACGGTACCCGGGTACCCATATCACTGGTATATAAAAAAGGTTTTGAGAAAAATGGAGCGGCGCCTTTATTATTGTACTCTTATGGTTCTTATGGCTACAGCACCGATGCTTCCTTCAACAGTGCAAGGTTAAGTTTATTGAACCGTGGTTTTGTATATGCTATTGCACATATCCGTGGCGGACAGGAAATGGGCAGGCAATGGTATGAAGATGGGAAGATGATGAAAAAGAAAAAGACATTGACAGACTTTATTGATTGTGGTGAATTTTTGATCAAAGAAAAATACACTTCCAAAGGGCATTTGTATGCACAGGGTGGCAGTGCCGGCGGCTTACTGATGGGAGCTGTTACCAACATGGCCCCCGACCTGTGGAATGGCATCATCGCACAGGTTCCGTTTGTAGACGTGGTGAACACCATGCTGGATGAAAGCATTCCACTTACCACCAATGAATTTGACGAATGGGGTAATCCAAAAAACAAAGAGGCCTATGATTACATGAAGAGTTACTCACCGTATGAAAATGTAGCGAAGAAAAATTACCCTAACATTTTAGTTACAACAGGCTTGCACGATAGCCAGGTGCAATATTTTGAACCGGCCAAGTGGGTAGCAAAATTAAGGGCAATGAAGACTGATAAAAATTTATTATTACTGCACACCAATATGGCATTCGGCCATGGCGGCGCTTCCGGCAGGTTTGATTATTTAAAAGATGTGGCGTTGAATTATGCATTCTTATTAGCGCTGGAAGGCATCACTAACTAAGAATATTTTTGCAGGGAATGCCGGGAGATTTAACGTCTTTCCGGCTTCCCGGCTACATGATAAATCCCTGCTGGTAAAATGCCCAACAATTATTTTCAATTCAAACAGTTTACCGTTTACCAGGATCGTTGTGCGATGAAAGTTTGCACAGATGCCTGCCTTTTTGGAGCTTATGTGACAGAACTGATCATCAAAGAAAATATTGCAGCAAGTAACATACTTGATATCGGCTCCGGCACCGGCCTGTTAACTTTAATGCTGGCACAAAAAACAACCACCCAAATTGATGCTGTGGAAATTGATGAAGTTGCCTATCAACAAGCAGCAAATAATTTCAGTGAATCTCCCTGGGGAGAAAGGCTGCATATTTTTAATGATGACATCACCGCATTCCGCCCTGGTAAAAAATATGATTGCATCATCAGTAATCCGCCATTTTTTGAAGACGACCTTAAAAGCGTTGATAAAAATAAAAATGCCGCTAAGCATGATACAACTTTAACGCTGCAGCAATTATTGAGTGTTGCCAACGCATTTATTATTGACGATGGCATATTTGCAGTACTGCTCCCCATTCATCGTGTAAACTATTGTATGGAGGAAGCGGCAAAACTGAACTTATTTCTCCATAAAAAAGTACTGGTAAAACAAACACCGACACATGATTTTTTCAGGGGGATACTCATTTTCAGTAACCATTCATCCACATTGATGGAGGAAACAATCACAATTAAAAATGATACAGGAAATTACAGCGAGCGGTTTGAGGAATTACTGAAGGATTATTATTTGTACCTGTAGCCAGGATATTTTCTGCTCACCATTTCCAAAACCTGCCTCAACTGTATTCTCAGATCATCTATATCGCCATATACAACCTGGTAATCACTGGCGCCAGCCACGGTTGTGGAATGTTCTGCAATACTTTTTCTTAAATAAATAACGGGTTTAGTCTTTCCCTTTGCATAGCCAACCTCTACACCAATCCCGATTGCCTTTTCAGAAGTTTCAGCAATCAAAAAACCAGATTGGTCAATATCAGCAAAAGCCTGCAGCATCATCTGCTGTTCCTGGCTTTTATCAAAACTGTAATGATCAACAAATACAAATGGCTTTATTCCATACCGATGCAGCAATTCAATGATCGCCTGAACTTCTGCATTCAATAATTGACGCCTGCTGAAACTGATTGAAATATATGCCTGCATCAGCTGTTGTTTTATATCCCCCCGTATTGGTTCATATAATCAAAGGGCTGCGTAATATTTCCTTTGCTTACCATCGTTGCCCTGTCAATTAAGGCGCTGTCGCCTTTCACCAGGTCTTCCAGTACATACTTTATCAATTGCTCTCCAAAATACTGGCTGGCATCTCTTGGCAATTCATTGGGCAAATTACCCACGGCCATTACATCAATGCTGTCAGGCAGATAAGGTGCTGTTTTTTCTTTCGAAATTTTATCAACTCCATATACGGGGTTGCTGATACGCTGATCCCCAAGATTGATGGGAACAGAACCATGTTCATCATCCGTAATATCAGCAATCGTCTGAATAGAAAATGTATCATCAATATCCCCCAGCTCAAACAGTCTTGGCACATTCTCCGTCCAGTACACACCATTCATCAATATATCAGTGCATTTGGTAAAAGGCAAAAAGCGGCAGCGGTATGCTGAGGGGTGCTCATGAAAATGGTCCCGTTTATAGGTCTTCAATTCTTTATGTGTATACAGGTCGGCGCCTTTCAATTGTACATACACCGGGTAACTGAATTTTCTTTCCAGGTATTCATCCGGTTCTACCTCGGTAATACCCATCAGGTTCATCACTTCCAGTACACCATGTGCCACACGGCCACTACCTGTAACGGCTATTTTAATGTTTGGTACTTTCAATCCGAAATAAGTATGTATCAAGGTGCGGTAATCTTTACATTCATGCACAGGATTTAATGCGAAACTGCCGGTTCTTTTTCCGTAAGCCATCATACCATTGTGAGCACCTACAATTCCTGCAAAAAAACCAAAGCCCAATACCCTTTGTCCATCTTCATGCACCAGGCATTCATAATCCACCAGTGTAATTTTTTATCGAGGATAGCTTTGAATAATTTTGGTTGTGAGACTGCAGTTTTTTGGTGTGTGAGAAAAAAGGTAGGTCTTTCCGGGAATCAGCATATCAACAGGCACTTCCTTTATACCCAACAAGATATCACACTCCCCCATATCTTCTTTTATCTCCACCCCTGCCAGTTCAAATTCTTTGTCACTAAAACAGCGGTTGGTAGAATGTTGTGCCACCACTTTGATGGCCGGGAAATTTTTACGCAGCCACCTGCATTGTGCAGGCGTAAGTGCCACCCTGTTATCAGCAGGAGTTTTACCTTCACGAATCAGTCCAATTTGCAGCATCAATCGTTTTATTTTGGGCGGCAAGATACTGAATCCTTTGGAGCTGGTTGATGATAAATAACAGAATCATCTTCCGAAAAAAATTGCTTTACTTAATTTTGCTGTATGAACTATTTTGAATTATTTGACATGCCGGTAAGTATTGCTGTTGACAGTGCAGCACTGGCAAAAAAATATGTGGAGCTACAGAAAAAATATCATCCTGATTTTTATATGCAGGAAAATGAAGCCACACAGGAAGCATCGCTTGAAAAGTCATCCGAAATAAACAAAGCATTAAAAGTGCTTAAGAACCCCGATGCCACTATTTTTTATGTACTGCTATTAAAAAATCTGGCAGAACCTGAGGAAAAATTCCAATTACCACCCGATTTTTTGATGGAAGTAATGGAACTCAATGAGCACTTATCTGAAGATTCTGTCGCTGCCATTGCCGCATTTGAAAAAGATATTTACGCTGAAGTGAGTCCAATCATAGCAAACTACGATGATGATACCATCAGCAAGGAAGACCTGCTGAAACTGAAAGAATATTATTACAAGAAAAAATACTTGCAACGTATTTTGGACAGAATAGCCGGATAATGTAATATTGCAACCCAATTCAAATGCCCAGATGGCGGAATTGGTAGACGCAGCAGACTCAAAATCTGCCGCCCACAAGGTGTGCAGGTTCGATTCCTGTTCTGGGCACGTAAAAGCTTTCCATTAAACGGAAGGCTTTTTTCATTTATTTACCCGTTCAACTCCAAAATACACCTGTTTAGCCAATATTTTTTCGGCGTAATAATTGCGACACATAGCTTTATTGTAAATTTGAGTGCTCAAAAAACACTGCCTTAACCAGCTCAATCACTTATTGCAGTTTTACAAACAACCACTCTACGTTTTGCATCCGTTCTTATTATAACAAAAACCACTGGTTGTGGGTGGGTGATTTTTATGAAAGAGATTCGCAGTACTGCAACCAACCTAAGAAAACAGCAATACTTACCTGAACCTCTAACAATTAAGGCTGCATGAAAAATGCTTTACACCAGACTATTGGATGTCGTTACCTATTACTAACTGTAGTGTTGTTATCCTTTGCCTGTAATAAGCTGCATAGCCAAAACTCATTCAGACAAACAGCAGCCAACACCATCTTTTCTACTGATCAAAAAAACAACAGCTCTGAAGATCCGTTTGGCATCAACGGCAGGTTTATTCAAAACATCGGACAGTATGGTGATTATCTGTCCGGACATACTGAGATGGGTGCTATTCAATATGGATATGAAGGATTGGGAATGCCGGTACTTTTTACGCAAAAAGGATTTATACAATTGCAGCGAAAAGCACCGGAATTGAATGAAGAGGAAAGAGAAAAGCAGGAACGAAAAGGCACCAGACAGGAAGATGCCTTTCAAAAAATAATCCCTGAAGACCGCTGTATTACGATGGAATGGTTAAATGCCAATCCAACCCCTTTGGTAATTGCAGAAGAAAAAACTACAGAGTATCACACTTATGGAATGTTGCCCGAAAAAGCATTTGCCTTTAAGAAGATCATTTATAAAGACCTATATCCCGGCATTGATATCGTTTACCAATTTACAAACAATAACAATCCCGGATTTGAATACCGTATTATTTTACATCCCGGTGCTGATATCACTGCCATTAAAATGAAGTATGGCGGCGATACAAAAAAAATAAAACTGAACAACAAGGAATTGCTGATTAAAACTGAGATAAGTGGTCTTACCCAAACTGCGCCCATTAGTTTTTACCACGAAGACCAGTCAGAAAATATCCCTGTAACATTTAGTTTAAAAGACAATATTGTAAGCTTTGTTACAAGTGAACCACTGGACAAAACCCGTACACTTGTCATTGATCCTTTTGTAACTGCAACCGGCAATCTTTTAGGCTTGAATGCCGGCAAAGCAAAAGACGTTGATTTTGATTATGCAGGAAATGTTTATGTTACAGGTGGCGGCTCCTACACTACTACACACAGCCTCGCAAAATACAGTGCGGCCGGGGTTTTACAATGGACCTTCAATGGCACACTTACCATTCCCTCCTGGACCTTTGGCACCTACTATGGTGGATGGATGGTGGAAAAACCAACCGGTAATATTTACCTTGGACAGGGATTTAATTTTTCAACCGGCTTCCAGGTAATAAGGGTGAGTACAACCGGTTTGTATGATAATTATATCACCACGGCCAACCAAAATTTTACAGAAGCATGGAAAATGTTTTGGAATTGCAACAATGGTTCACCACAAATACTCATTGCCGGTGGTGGTATTAATTCCGCAATAAATTTTGGACTTTTCACGCCACCCTCCACTACGGTCTCTTCATTGAATGTAACAGGCATCCCTTACTCTGGTGGTACAGGTTGGGCACAGGACATAGCTGATTTCGTTTTTGATCCTGCCAACAATGACATGTACACTATTTACGGATCATTATTCGGCACGCCATCACTTGGCAACATGATGTACAAGAACACAGCGCCATACAGTGCTGCTTCTATTGCCTGGAGTCTTCCATCAGGTTACAATACTGTAAGTGAAGCCGCCAACAGGCCTTACCTGGTTGCAGGCGGCTTGGTAGATAATTCCGCCAATATGCTTTATGTGAATGCCTCTTATTTATATTACTGGGATGGGAAAAATTTAAAAGCCTTTGACAAAATAACCGGTGCCGGTGTGGGAACACCATTGGTTACAGCCAATATTCCCTTTATGCAGGGAGGCATTATTGTGGATGCCTGCGACAATGTTTTTGTGGGCGAAGCAAACGGCAATATAAAAGTGTACAAATTCAATGGCAGCACTTTTAATGATGCCGCTGCTGCAGATATTACCATCCCCGGCTTTGCGGGGAGACATGTATATGACCTGGCTTATGATGAAGCAAAAAAATTACTGTATGCCAGTGGCGATGGATTTGTTGCATCTTTTGACATATCAGCTTATTGCCCCAACACATTCTATACAATAAACGTTGCGCCCAACTGTGCAACCAATACGGCAACGGCTACGGTTAGCCCAACACCGCCGGCTGGCTCTACTGTTACTTATACATTGTACACCGGCGGCTCTCAAATCGCCAGTAACACCACAGGAATATTTACAGGTATTACCCCAAACACCAGCTACAGCATTGTTGCAACCATCAATCTTCCCTGCAGTGGTTCACAGGCAAGTACTACGTTTACTATACCGGCACCAACACTTGGCACAACACAGGTAAATACTACCTGTGGCGCCAGCATAGGAAGCATTACTGCAACAGGTTCCGGCACAGCAGGTCCTTATACTTATAACATTAATGGAGGCAGCTTCCAGGCAAGCGGAACATTCAGCGGATTGGCAGCAGGCATTTATACCATTATTGTGAAAGATGCAGGTGGTTGTACCAATACAAAAGTTGTAACTGTTTTAAACAGCAACGGGCCATCCCTGTCATTTACACAGGTAAATGCAGATTGTGGAAGCAACAATGCTACCGTAACAGCCAATGCAACCGGCGGTACAGCTCCTTATCAATTCAGCATCAACAATGGCGTAACCTATCAAAGCGGCAATTTCTTTACAGGCCTGCTTCCGGGGGCATACATACTGGTAGTTAAGGATGCAGCCGGTTGTACCAACGCAGCCACTGTAACAATAACAAGTTCGCCTTCGCCTTTGATCACAGCGATTCCTGCAGCTGCTACCTGTGGCAATACGAACGGCACCATCACCGCCTTTGGAAGCAATGGAACCGGTGCATTACAATACAGTATCAACGGTAATATTTTTCAGCCAGGCAATACTTTTACCAGCCTTACTCCCGGTGCTTATACTGTTACAGTAAAAGATGCCAATGGCTGCACCAATACAACATCCGTAACCATTGCCAATATGGCTGCGCCAACTGTAACAGCCACTACTACCCCTGCAGCCTGCAGCAATATTAATGGCACGATCACTGCTAATGGTGCTGGCGGCGTTGCCCCTTTGCAATACAGTATCAATGGTGGTACCTATCAAAGCAACAATATTTTTACCGGATTGGCTACAGGCATTTATACCATTTCAGTAAAAGATGTAACTGGCTGCAGCAGCAGTATCAGTGTAACGGTTTTAACCAGCAACGGCCCCACTTTAACTGCAACAGCTATATCATCCTCCTGCAATGCCAGTAATGGAAGCATTATTGCAACAGCAACCGGCGGCACACCAGCTTATCAATACAGTATTGATGGTTTTACTTTCCAGGTCAGCAATACATTTACAGGCTTACCTGCCGGCAATTATATTGTGTATGCAAAAGATGCACTAGGCTGTTTTGCTGCATTCGCTGTTGTAGTTACCAACACAGCAGGACCGTTGGTGACAGCCCTGTCAACTGCCGCTTCCTGCAGCGCCAATGATGGAATTATTACTGCAACGGGCAGCGGCGGCACACTGCCTTATCAATTCAGCATAGATGGATTTACTTTCCAGGGCAGTAATATTTTTACAGGACTTGCACCCAACACCACTTATACCATCACTATCAAAGATGCAGGCGGCTGTGAAAGCACTACCAGTGTAACCGTTAATAATGCTTCCGGGCTCACCCTAGATGTTAGTACCATTGCAGCATCCTGCAATACCAGTATCGGGGTGATCACTGCAACTGCAAGTGGCGGTAGCGGCGTGCTGCAATATAGTATTGATGGAACTGTGTACCAGGCCGGCAATATTTTCAGCGGGCTTGCAGCCGGCAGTTATACTGTGTATGTGAAAGATGGCAATGGCTGCATTGTAACAAGTCCTGCCACTGTTGCTGCTGTTTCAAGTGCAACAATAAGTGTTACAACAACCGATGAAACCTGTAACAGTGCAAACGGCATCATCGAAATATCCGGCAGTGGTGGCGTAGCGCCATTGACTTACAGTATTGATGGCATTACCTATCAATCTTCGGGCACATTTATCAATATAGCTGCCGGAAATTATACCGCATATATAAAAGATGGATCGGGTTGTGTAGGTACGCAGGATTTTACCATTACCAATACAGGCGCAGGGCCGGGTATCTCCACTTTTACAGTAACAGTAAAAGGTGCTTACCTGTGTAATGGCAGCCTGGGAAAGATCACCAACCCAAGAGTGAACGGCTCCAACTGCGGCAGCTGCACATTCAGTTTGGATGGCGGGCCCTTCATCCCGAACGCCACACAATTATTCCTGAATGTATCCGTAGGTACACATACAGTAACGGCAATGGATGCCAGCGGTTGTACAAAAACGATCATTGTAAACATGGGCGTTGCTGTTAATTCTACAGCATCTGCAGTGGTTACGGGTACAGCCTGCAATACAAGCAATGGCTCCATCACACTTACCGGCATTGGCCCAAACACACCTTACCACGCAAGTATTACCGGCATTGGCGGTCCGTGGATTACCTTCGACCCGAGCACAACTTTTACCGGATTAGCGGCAGGCACTTACACCATTATTTTATCTGATGATGAAAGTTTTGATTCCGGCCCGCCGATAGACCCGGGCGGTTGCCTTGATACCATCACAGTAGTAGTTCCATCCACCGGGGGGCCGACACTCATTATTGTAAAAGATAACGGAACCTGTGCATTAAACGACGGAACAATCACTGCATCCGGAAGCGGAGGCACGCCACCGCTAGAATACAGTATTGATGGCAGCACTTTCCAGTCAACCGGCGATTTTACAGGGCTTCCCTCCGGCACCTACACGATAACTGTGCAGGATGGCACAGGTTGTTCGAATTCACAGGACGTAACAATCACTAATCCTACAGGCCCTGAAGTGACTGCACTTACCGCATCTGCATCCTGTGGTTTAAACAACGGCACCATTACAGCAACAGGCACTGGCGGCACTCCTCCATTACAGTACAGCATTGATGGTTTTGCTTTTCAGCCGGGTAATAGTTTTACAGGTTTGGCTGCAGGCAATTATAATTTGTATGTAAAAGATCTTAATAATTGTTACAGCCTTATTCCTGTTACGATTACTGCTGCGCCGCTCCCAAAAGTTACGGCATTCACTATCGCATCTACCTGTAACAACAATGATGGCAGCATCATTACGACAGGTTCTGCAGGCACATCCCCTTATACCTACAGTATCAACGGAACCGTTTTCCAAAGCAGCAATATCTTCAGCGGGTTATCTGCAGGTTTTTACACAGTCAGTATCAAAGACGATAGGGGCTGTACCAGTACGACAGGAATTACAGTAGGTAATATTGGTGCCCCAACTTTTACCAATACAACAGTTGCAGCAAAATGCGGCAATGCAAATGGGAGTATTACAGTAACTGCAAGCGGTGGCACAGCACCATATCAATACAGCAGTAATGGCGGAACAAGTTTTCAGCCGGGGAATATTTTAACAGCATTGGCTCCCGGCACCTACACTGTTTTCGTTAAAGATTTTAATGGGTGTATTACGTCAAAAGCGATATTG
Organism: Chitinophagaceae bacterium; assembly: GCA_016722465.1. Taxonomy (GTDB): domain Bacteria; phylum Bacteroidota; class Bacteroidia; order Chitinophagales; family Chitinophagaceae; genus Ferruginibacter. Next base: position 68,994 of record JADKJC010000002.1, read on the forward strand.
GTTGGAAACACCAACGGGCCACAAACACTCACCGCTGTAATAGTAAATGCAGCATGTGGATTAAGCAATGGAACAATTACGGCAACTGCAACAGGAGGTACCGCTCCATTACAATATAGCAGGGATGGGGTAATCTACCAGTTAAGTAATGTGCTGAATGCAGTGCCGGGCGGCAGTTATACATTGTATGTAAGGGATGCGAATCTTTGTATAAAAACAATACCGGTTACGGTGTTGAATTTACCAGGCCCATCATTAACAGCCACAAGTTCTCCTGCTTCCTGCGGATTGAACGATGGCACTATCACTGCAACGGCTACAGGTGGAACGGGGCTGCTTACTTACAGTAAAGATGGCATAAGTTTCCAGGCAAGTAATATTTTTTTAAATTTAGCAGCAGGCCCGTATACAATTACTGTAAAAGATGTAAGAGGTTGTACCAATACAATTGCAATAACTGTTACTACTATTGGAGCTACTATTACACCAACATTTAACCCGGTTGCTGCAATTTGTTCAGGTACTGCACTCGCTGCTTTGCCAACAACATCACTCAATGGAATTACCGGAACGTGGGCACCAGCTTTGAACAATACCACAACAACAATTTATACTTTTACTCCAACTGCTGGTTTATGTGCAACGACAACTACATTAACCATCACAGTTAATTCAAATGTCACACCAGCATTTAATCCTGTTGCTGCAATTTGTTCCGGCACTGCCTTGGCGGCTTTGCCAACAACATCACTCAATGGAATTACCGGAACGTGGGCGCCAGCTTTGAATAATACTGCAACAACTACTTACACGTTCACACCAACGGCCGGGCTATGTGCAACAACAACGACATTGACAATTACAGTCAATCCGAATACAACACCAACATTCAACCCGGTTGCTGCAATTTGTTCCGGTACTGCCTTCGCGGCTTTGCCAACAACATCACTCAATGGAATTACCGGAACATGGGCACCAGCTTTGAACAATACCACAACAACAATTTATACTTTTACTCCAACTGCTGGTTTATGTGCAACGACAACTACATTAACCATCACAGTTAATTCAAATGTCACACCAGCATTTAATCCTGTTGCTGCAATTTGTTCAGGTGCTGCACTCGCTGCTTTGCCAACAACATCACTCAATGGAATTACCGGAACGTGGGCGCCAGCTTTGAATAATACCAGCAACAACAACTTACACTTTTACTCCAACTGCTGGTTTATGTGCAACGACAACTACATTAACCATTACAGTCAATCCAAATGTAACACCAACATTCAATCCGGTTGCTGCAATTTGTTCCGGCGCTGCCTTAGCGGCTTTACCAACAACATCACTCAATGGAATTACCGGGAACATGGGCACCAGCTTTGAACAATACCAGCAACAACAATTTATACTTTACTCCAACTGCTGGTTTGTGTGCAACAACAGCTACATTGACGATCACCGTCAACCCGAATGTTACACCGACATTTAATCCCGTTGCTGCGATTTGCTCCGGCGCTGCTTTGTCGGCTTTGCCAACAACATCACTCAATGGTATTACAGGAACATGGGCGCCAGCTTTGAACAATACGGCAACAACAACTTATACTTTTACTCCCACTGCAGGTTTGTGTGCTTCAACAACGACATTAACAATCACCGTCAATCCGAATACAACACCAACATTCAACCCTGTTGCTGCAATTTGTTCCGGCGCTGCATTGTCGGCTTTACCAACAACATCACTCAATGGAATTACAGGAACATGGGCACCAGCTTTGAATAATACTGCAACAACTACTTACACATTCACACCAACGGCCGGGCTATGTGCAACAACAACGACATTGACAATTACAGTCAATCCGAATACAACACCAACATTCAACCCGGTTGCTGCAATTTGTTCCGGCGCTGCCTTGGCGGCTTTGCCAACAACATCACTCAATGGTATTACAGGAACATGGGCGCCAGCTTTGAATAATACTGCAACAACTACTTACACGTTCACACCAACGGCCGGGCTATGTGCAACGACAACTACATTAATAATCACAGTAAATCCTAATGTAACACCAACATTTAATCCTGTTGCTGCAATTTGTTCAGGTGCTGCACTCGCTGCTTTGCCAACAACATCACTCAATGGAATTACCGGAACGTGGGCACCAGCATTGAACAATACCACAACAACAACGTATACTTTTACACCCACTGCTGGTTTGTGTGCAACGACAACTACATTGACGATAACTGTAAATCCAATAGTAAATGCTACAATCAATTGCGGAGTTTCCACAACATCTTCAGTAACGTTTACATGGGCTATAGTTACCGGTGCTACAGGATACAATATTTCTTACCAGGTAAACAGCAACCCGATTGTCAACATTGGCGCTATAGGCAACACACTGAGTTACCAGGTAAATAGTTTAGCTGCAGGAGATAATGTTACAATAACAGTAATGCCTACCGGAGGTGCAGGTTCCTGCTTTAATGCGGCCACTGCAACCTGTACAGCAACTGCATGCACTCCACCAACAGCCAACATCAGTTATGCAGGCCCATTCTGTGCTTCAGTTACGACAACACAACTGGTTAATTTAACTGGTACGGGAACTTTTACCGGCGGAACATTCAGTGCTTTACCGGGGCTAAATATTAACAGCAGTACTGGCGCCATTACTCCATCTGCAAGTACAAGCGGGACCTACCTCGTTACTTATACAGTTCCTGCAAGTGGTGGATGTCCAGGTGTATTTGCAACAACATCCGTAACGATTGATGCTGTACTTACTCCTACATTCAATCCCGTTGCTTCGATTTGTTCCGGCACTGCACTGGCAGCTTTGCCAACTACATCGCTCAATGGCATTACGGGAACCTGGAACCCAGCACTGAACAATACTTCAACTACAACATATACATTCACACCAACCGCTGGGCAATGTGCAATAACAACTACATTGACCATCACCGTTAATCCGAATATTACACCAACATTTAATCCTGTTGCAGCAATTTGTTCCGGTGCTGCACTGGCTGCTTTGCCTACAACATCATTAAATGGAATTACAGGAACATGGGCCCCGGCTTTGAACAATACAGCAACAACAACTTATACTTTTACTCCCACTGCAGGTTTATGTGCAACAACAACCACATTAACCATCACCGTTAATCCGAATATTACACCAGCATTTAATCCTGTTGCTGCGATTTGCTCCGGTGCTGCTTTGTCGGCTTTGCCAACAACATCACTCAATGGAATTACGGGAACATGGGCGCCAGCTTTGAATAATACTTCAACAACAACTTACACATTCGCACCAACTACTGGACAATGTGCAACAACAACTACATTGACCATTTCAGTCAATCCGAATGTGACACCAGCATTTAATCCTGTTGCTGCAATTTGTTCCGGCGCTGCATTGTCGGCTTTACCAACAACATCGCTCAATGGAATTACAGGAACATGGGCACCAGCTTTGAATAATACTGCAACAACAACTTACACATTCGCACCAACTACTGGACAATGTGCAACAACAACTACATTGACCATTTCAGTCAATCCGAATGTGACACCAACATTTAATCCTGTTGCTGCAATTTGTTCAGGCGCTGTACTGGCAGCTTTGCCAACAACATCACTCAATGGAATCACGGGAACATGGGCACCGGCTTTGAATAACACGGCAACAACAACTTACACATTCACACCAACAGCTGGGCAATGTGCAACAACAACTACATTGACCATTTCAGTCAATCCGAATGTAACACCAGCATTTAATCCCATCGGTTCATTATGTCAAAATTCAACTGCACCCATATTACCAGCAACATCCAATAATGGCATTACGGGTACCTGGAATCCTGCGATGATCAGCACTGCGTCTGTGGGAACGATCACTTATACATTTACAGCATCGGCAGGGCAGTGTGCAACATCAGCTACACTGAATGTTACCATCGCAACACAGATCACTCCCGTATTTACTACGATTGGACCGTTGTGCCAAAATTCAACCGCCCCATTGCTGCCAGCAATATCGAACAACGGCATCAATGGAACATGGAGCCCGGCAATAATCAGCACCGCGACAATCGGGACAGGCACATACACTTTTACACCTGCAACAGGACAATGTGCAACTGCAAGCGTGATTCTGAATATTACAATAGCAGGCTCCATTACCCCAACATTTAACCCGGTAGCTGCAATCTGTTCAGGTGATGCATTGGCTGCTTTACCAACAACATCACTCAATGGTATAACGGGTGCCTGGTCGCCGGCGTTGAATAATACTGCAACTACAACTTATACTTTTACACCAACTGCAGGGCAATGTGCTGCAACAGTTACACTAACAATAACTGTCAACCCGGTTGTAACTCCAACATTTAATCCTGTTGCCCCAATCTGCGCAGGTGATGCGTTGGCTGCATTACCAACAATATCTCTCAATGGCATCGCTGGTGCATGGTTGCCGGCGTTGAATAATACTGCAACAACAACTTATACTTTTACACCAACCGCTGGGCAGTGTGCCGCAACAGCTTCATTAACGATAACAGTCAACCCGAACACTACCCCAACATTTAATCCTGTCGCTTCAATATGCGCAGGTGATGCGTTGGCTGCATTACCAACAATATCTCTCAATGGCATCGCTGGTGCCTGGTCGCCGGCGTTGAATAATACTGCAACAATAACTTATACATTCACCCCAGCTGCCGGGCAATGTGCCGCAACAACTACATTAACCATTACGGTCAATCCGATTGTGACTCCAACATTTAATCCGATTGCAGCAATCTGCGCAGGTGATGCGTTGGCTGCATTGCCAACAACATCTCTCAATGGTATCACAGGTGTTTGGTCGCCGGCGTTAAATAATACTGTAACTACAACTTATACTTTTACACCAACCGCTGGGCAATGTGCTGCAACTACTACATTGGCCATCACTGTCAATCCGGGAATTGCACCGGCTTTCAATCCGATCGGAGCATTGTGCCAAAACAGTACGGCCCCATTGCTGCCTGCCACTTCAAACAATGGCATCAGCGGAACATGGAGTCCTGCAGTTATAAATACATCAACAGTGGGAACTTCAACTTACACATTCACTCCGGCAGCAGGACAATGTGCAAGTTCAGTAACGCTTAATGTAACCATTGCAACACAGATCACTGCAGTTTTTACAGCAATCGGCCCTCTATGTGTTAATGCAACTCCGCCACCGTTACCTGCAATATCAAACAATGGCATCACAGGTACCTGGAGCCCGGCTACCATCAACACGGCAACTGCAGGAACAAACACGTACACATTTACTCCTTCAACAGGTCAATGTGCAACTTCAGCTACAACGCTTAATGTAACCGTAACAACATCCATCGTACCTGCCTTTAATACAGTTGCCGCAATATGCGCTGGCGATGCATTAGCTCCCCTGCCAGCAACATCGCTCAATGGCATTACAGGAACATGGTTACCAGCAGTGAATAATAATACAACAACTACTTATACATTTACACCAGCTGCCGGACAATGTGCTTCCACTTCTACACTATCCATCACCGTAAATCCGAACATCACGCCAATATTCAGCACGGTGGGTTTTTTGTGCCAAAACAGCACACCTGCAGCATTACCGCTAATATCCAACAATGGTATCACAGGAATGTGGAACCCGGCAACAATAAATACATCAACAGTTGGCACAAGCACTTATACATTTACTCCGGCAGCCGGACAATGCGCAACAAGTGCAACATTAAACGTAACCATTGCAACACAGATTACACCGGTGTTTACTGCAATTGCCCCACTTTGTCAAAACTCAACCACTCCACTATTACCTGCTACATCTAATAATGGTATTAATGGAACATGGAACCCAGCAACGATCAACACTGCAACAACCGGAACAATCACATACACATTTACACCAACTGCAGGGCAGTGTGCTACAGCAGCGGTCACAACCAATGTAACTGTTACAGCGGCTGTTACACCAACATTTAACCCTGTTGCTGCAATTTGTTCAGGTATAGCATTAGCTGCTTTACCAACTACATCATTGAATGGAATTACGGGGACTTGGAATCCTGCATTGAACAATACTGCAACAACAACTTACACATTTACACCTACAGCCGGGCAATGTGCAGCAACAACTACATTAACCATTAATGTTAACCCGGCTTCAACACCAACATTCAATCCTGTTCCTGCTATTTGCGCCGGCGCTGCATTAAATGCATTACCAACTACATCACTCAATGGAATTACTGGAAGTTGGTCGCCTGCATTGAACAATACTGCAACAACAACTTACACATTTACACCAGCTGCAGGGCAGTGCGCTGTCAGCACCACATTGATGATAACGGTTAACCCTGCATCTACACCAACATTCAATCCGGTTGCTACAATCTGCGCCGGTGCTGCATTAAATCCATTGCCAACAACATCACTCAATGGCATTACAGGCACATGGAGTCCTGCATTGAATAATACCGCAACAACAACCTACACATTTACACCTGCGGCCGGGCAATGTGCTGCTACAACTACATTAACCATCACTATTAGCCCGAAGCTTACGCCCACATTTACCCCCGTTGCTGCAATCTGTACAGGCTCCGCATTGGCTGCATTACCAACAACGTCGTTGAATGGCATTGCAGGTACATGGAGCCCAGCACTCAACAATACTGCAACTACAACTTATACATTTTCGACAGCTGCAGGACAGTGTGCAACAGGTGCAACCTTAATCATCACGGTAAACCCTGCCCTTACTCCAACGTTCAATCCGGTGGCTGCGATATGTACAGGAGCCACATTAATGCCTTTACTAACAAGGTCATTCAATGGCATCACCGGAACATGGAGCCCGGCAGTGAATAACACGACAACAACAACTTACACTTTTACGCCAGATGCAGGGCAATGCGCTGCAACAACAACGTTGGATATAACAGTGAACCCTGCGCCGATTATTTTTGCCGGCAATGACACCATCATATCCATCAACGAGCCATTCACATTACACCCTGTTGATGTAAACAATGCCGGCTTCACTACTTACCTGTGGTCGCCACCGGATGGATTGAACAACCCGTTCATTCAAAACCCTGTTTCGGTTTTAAACAATGATGCCACCTACGTTGTTACCGCCACCACTGCAAACGGGTGTGAAGCAACGGACGCTATTAATATCAGGATCAACAGGACTGCTGAAATATATGTACCATCTGCATTTACACCTGGCGGCAATAATCCTTTACTGCATGCTATACCTGTTGGTATTAAAACGTTCCACTACTTTGCAATCTATAACCGATGGGGGCAGGAGGTTTTCAAAACCAATAACCCGGCTGTTGGATGGAACGGAATTTATAAAGGGATACTACAAAACAGTGCCGGCTACGTATGGATCGCCGAAGGCATTGATTTCAGGAACCGTATTATTTCAAGAAAGGGGAATATAGTATTGATAAGATAAACAACGGCTGTTATTGAAAAGCAGGATGAAATTTGGCAAGTGTATCCCGTAAGTATTTCCTGTCGAGGTGGGTATATATTTCAGTCGTGGTAATACTCTCGTGCCCCAGCATTTCCTGAACTGCTCTTAAATCTGCACCTCCCTCTACAAGGTGTGTGGCAAATGAATGACGGAATGTATGCGGCGAGATTGTTTTCGTTATACCAGCTTTCTTTGTCATTTGCTTGATTACCAAAAACACCATTACCCTGCTGAGTTTACTGCCCCGCCTGTTTAAAAACAATACATCTTCATTGCCCGGCTGTATGCTGATGTGTACCCTGATATCGTTCTTATAAATATTGATGTATTTTATGGCGTCGCTGCCGATGGGTACCAGTCTTTCTTTGTCGCCTTTACCAATCACCCTTACGAAACCAACATCCAGGTGAAGACAACTGATGCGGAGATTGACCAGTTCTGTTACCCTTAAACCGCAGCTGTACAGCGTTTCAAGTATGGCTTTGTTACGGCCACCTTCAGGCGTACTCAAATCAATCTCATTGATGATGCGTTCAATTTCTTCAAAACTTAAAATATCGGGCAACGACCTTTTTAATTTCGGTGCTTCCAGCAATGCAGTGGGGTCAGTGCTGGTGATCTGTTCCAGTAAACAGTATTTAAAAAAACTTTTCAGCCCCGATATGATCCTGGCCTGGGAGCCCGGCATCATGCCCAGTTCTGTTATCCATTTCAAAAAAACTTCAAGGTCTTTCAGCACTACTTCCTTTGGCACCCTCTTAATACCAGCCTGCTCAAAATAAGCATTGAGCTTTTCAATATCATGCAGGTAGGCATCCACTGAATTTTTACTCAGTGATTTTTCCAACTGGAGGTAAGCCTTAAACCCTTTTTTATACGGTTCCCACATAACTGCAAATTACATCATGATTTTTATGATTGAAGTGATTGTGCTATTTGATTCATTGCAACTGCGTAATATGATAGTTGCAATTACACTGAACAGTTACCTCTTTTAACTTTTCAACTTGTCAAACTGCCGAATTATCAACTTATTCCCTAATTTCGCCGGCATCCATTAAATACGTTATGACAATCAACCTGAGTGCCTTCAAAAAAAAATTCCTGCTTAACAAAAGAGCATTCCGTTCTTTTTTAACACGATTAGAGAACAACCCGCCCAAAGGGCTTCATAAAACAATGGTGGAAGTGGACAAGGAAGTATGGGCTGAAACAGAATGCCTCACCTGTGGCAACTGCTGCAAAAAAATGACCCCAACTTTTACAACAGCCGATATAAAGCGGATTGCAGGCTACTTCAATATGAAACCCGATGCCTTTAAAGAAAAATGGCTTACGTTCGATAAAAAAGAAGGTGACTGGCAAAATGTAAAACAACCCTGCCAGTTTTTAAACCTTAGCGACAATAAATGCAGCATCTATCCCATCAGGCCGGCAGATTGTGCAGGGTTTCCCCATCTCACTAAAAAGAACCCTACTGACTATTTACACGTACACAAACAGAACATTGAGTACTGCCCCGCTACTTACAAGATGGTAGAGAAAATGCAGGAAAGAATGAAGAAATAATCCTACAGGTACACATCTTCAATTAAAAAATATTCAACTGGTTCATTATTGATGATGGTAATGGACAATATATCAAACTGGATGCGCTTCCATTCAGGATGCAGGTATAAGTAGTGCTCTGCAGCATTGATCAGGTTCTGAATTTTCTTTGCTCCTACTTTCTCCTCGGGCTGCCCGTATTTTTTGGTTCGCCTGGTTTTTACTTCCACAAAATGCAGCACTTTGTTTTTATGGGCAATGATATCTACCTCCCAGTGAGAATGGCGCCAGTTCTTTTCCAGTATCACATAACCCTGCCCGGCAAAATATACTTCGCCCAGTTGCTCTCCCAGCCTGCCCGTATGTAAATGCTTTGCCATTGTTCGTATTACATTGATAAAGGTATCAACAACCTGTAGATAAATGCTGGTACTAATTGTTGGTTCACATTTTTTATTGCCTATTTTTGTGACCTAAAAATTAAGTGATGAAGTTAGATAAATCGATCATAGCAAGTTTTGTATTACTGGTAGTGATTGCCTCTTTATACAGGATCATGCCCAACAGGCCCTGGGGCTTTGCCCCACAAATTGCCATGGCATTGTTCAGCGGCAGCATTGTTAAAGACAAAAAGTTCGCCTTCCTGATGCCGTTGTTTTCCATGTTGCTGTCAGATATCATCTACGAAGTATTATTCTCTTTAAAGATATCCAACATTGAGGGCTTTTACAGCGGCCAGTGGATCAACTACCTCCTGTTCATGGCAGTTACTTTAATTGGCTTTGCCATCAATAAAAGCAAATGGTTCAGCATATTCGCCGGCTCGGTTGCAGGTGTGGTATTTTATTTCTTTGCATCCAACTTTGCCGTGTGGATCGGTGGTGGCCTGGCGCTGAACAACCTGCCGTATCCAAAAACTTTTGCAGGTTTAACCGAATGTATGACTGCCGGTTTGCCATTCCTGGGAGGAAGTTTCTATTCCACCATTGTATTTTGTGCGGTGTTGTTTGGAGGATATCAGCTGTTCAGTGGATACTTAAACAGGAGGATTGCAGCAACTGCCTAATTAAAACATATTCTATATTATGAAAAGAGCCTGTATCAACTACAGGCTCTTTTTTAATTCGTAAATGCGTCCTGCATTTTTTTCAGCAGGTCCTTCTCTATCATTCGTTGTGCAATGGCGATCATATTTTTAAAAGCCGTGGCATGAGATATCCCATGGCCGATTATTACAGGCTTGGCTACCCCCAGTACAGGTACACCACCATACATTTCAAAGTTAAAGCGGTCAAAATGTTCGTCTTCAATACCCCTTCTCTTTACAATATCATATACACTTTCCGCCATCTTCAATACTACATTACCAGTAAACCCTTCGCATACCATCACATCAGACTTATCCATCAAAATATCACGGCCTTCGATATTTCCTACAAAATTGATGAGGCTATTTTCTTTGAGCAAAGGATAAGTTACCTGCGCCAGTATATTACCCTTCCCTTCTTCTTCACCGATATTTACCAGGCCAACTTTGGGATTTTCAATACCCAGGATATGCTCGGCAAATAAAGAACCCAATATGGCAAACTGGTTCAGGTTCTCCGGTTTGCAATCTGCATTGATACCGGCATCCAGCAGTAAACCCAGGCTGCCGTTTTCCCTTGGGATATAAGCCCCAATAGTTGGCCGGCTTACACCTTCAATGGCTTTAATGCTGAACAGTGCACCTACCATCATTGCCCCGGTATTACCTGCACTGATAAAAGCATCAATTTTTCCTGAAGCCAGCAGGTGAAAACCAATAGCAATGGATGATTGCTGCTTTTCTTTTAAAGCTTTGGTAGGATGCTCATGCATTTCAATTACCTGTTCGGCATGAACGATCTGGATACTAGTTAGGGGAACAGCATGCGCTGCAAGCAGTTCTTCAATTGTTGCCTTATCACCAATAAGTGTAAGGCTGATGCCGGTTTGCGGATTGGAAAGATATTGGGCAACTCCTTTTACTGCTTCCAGCGGGGCATAATCGCCACCCATCATGTCAAGGCCTATGTTCATTGCAGGTTCTTTAAATGAAAAATTCTAAGTTTTACATTCATTGACCGAATGTAAAACTTAGAATGCAGTAATTGAAAAAATCTTATGCTTTAAGCGGTGCTTTTTCAGCTACCACCTGTCCTTTGTAGTATAATTTTCCTTCGCTGATGTGAGCACGGTGACGTACATGTGTTAAGCCTGTTGTAGGATCTACTGATAAAGTAGTTTCCGAAGCTTTATAATGCGTCCTTCTCTTAGCGCTGCGTTGCTGCGAATGGCGACGTTTGGGATTTGGCATATCTCTAAGTTTTAAATGTTATTATTATTGTTTATTCTTTTTTGTTTTTGGGCTCTTTTTAAACTGCTCCAGTCCTTTCCAGATGGCATTTGCATTATCCCCGTTCTCTTTGATCTCCATCGCCTTCAGTTTTTCAAGCACTTCCTGGTTACATTTTGCCCCCCCGTATTCTTCCGGGCTGCACATCTTTGCATTGGTACACTCCAGGCTAACAAATTCATAGATCCACTCGTTCAGGTGAAGGTGGCTTTCTGTTCTGGAGATATAATAAATGTCTGGGTCTTCTTCCTTTTCATTCATTTCATCAGGATTTTCTACCATCTTAACCACCATATTGAACTCATCCCACAGATCCATCTTCAATACATTACTGCAACGGTCGCAAATTACATCTGCCTTCCCCCAATTTCAAACTTAAGGAGCATGAAACTGGTCTTCTTATCCAGTTGTAACTTAATGTTGGCAATACAGTTTGCAAATTCTTTTTTCCCATCAATACCAGCAAAGAACTTATCATCAACCTCGTAATTAAACTCATGAACCCCCGGCTTTAAACCAACAAAAGCTATCTCAAACACATGTCTTTTACTCATGACTTTTGGTTTAAAGGACGGCGAAGGTAGTGCATTTCACCGGAAAATTTGCACTCTTTCAACAAAATTACCTCAAAAATATCTTTACAGGGTGCATTTTCACTATTTTTAAAACCATGAACAGCAAAAAGAGAGCGGCGATATTGCTTTTGTTAGTCCTTACCGTAGTATCTATCCGGCTCTTTTCTTCAAACGAGGTAATGGTTGAAAGCTATTATTCAACAGGCATTTATCCTTACATATCCTCCTTTTTAAAGCATCTATTTGGTTGGTTGCCTTTTAGTCTGGGAGACCTGATATACCTGGGATTAATTGTTTGGGCTTTGGTAAAACTGTTCAAAGTGATGAAAAAGCTACTTAAAAAAGAATATACCCTGTCTTACTTTAAAACAAAAATGTACGCTTGCATTGTATCATTATTATTCATCTACATTGTTTTCAATCTTTTATGGGGCATTAATTACAACAGAATGGGCATCACCCGGCAATTGGGTATCAAACTGGAAAAATATACTACCCGGGATTTAATTACTGTTGACTCTCTTTTATTAATAAAAGTGAATGAAAGCAAAAGCAGCCTGTTGATAAACGGCCTGTCTGGGGTAAGCAACAGTGAAACTTTTGCCGCTGCCCAAAAAGCCTATTCAGCCATTGCAGACAAATATCCATTCCTTGAATACCAACCCTCATCAATTAAAGCTTCAATATGGGGATGGGCAGGTAATTACATAGGTTTTACCGGCTATTATAACCCGTTTACAGGTGAGGCTCAACTAAATACTACGGTGCCGGCATTTTTAAAACCCTACACCTCCTGCCATGAAATAGCGCATCAGTTGGGATATGCCAAAGAAAACGAAGCCAATTTTGTAGGCTATCTTGCTGCGGCGGCATCGCCGGATACATTACTGCATTATTCCGTCTACCTGGATCTTTTTTTATACACACAGCGTAATCTGTTCTATGCCGATTCTGCAATGACAAAATCTCTTTCTGAACAATTGCTTCCTGAAGTGAAAGCAGATCTGAAAGAATGGAAAAAATTCAATGAAGCACACCAGTCACCACTGGAACCAATTTTCCGCCTGTTATACGGAATGTATCTTGAGAACAACCAACAACCATCTGGGATACTGAGCTATGATGAGGTTACCGGTTTCCTGGTAGCATATTATAAAAAATTCGGAAGGCTTTAATTTCCTTAAAACGGAATACCGGTTATACCAAAAACCATCCCCTTGTAAATTGGCAGAAACAGGATCGCATTATCTACCCGTAATGTCAAAAATTAACTTTAGGTTTGCGGTGCTGAAAATAGCAAAAAATCATATATCCAATACAGAAAAATCAATTAAACAACACCCACATGTCTTTACAATTACTCAAGCCCATTGCATTCATTGATCTGGAAACTACCGGGGTAAATCTTTCCACGGACCGCATCGTTGAAGTAGCCATGATAAAAATATTACCCGATGGCAGCAGGCAGGTAAAAGAAAACTCATTAATCCTGAAATGCCAATACCGGCGTTGGTGATAGAGATACATGGCATCACTGATGAAATGGTAAAGACAGCGCCTACGTTTAAGCAGGCAGCGAATGAACTGAAACAGTTCATTGAAGGTTGCGATCTCGGCGGCTATAACAGCAACCGTTTTGACATACCGATGCTGATGGAAGAATTTTTAAGAGCCGGCATTACAATAGACCTGAGTGCAAAAAAAATGGTGGACGTACAGCATATATTTTACACTATGGAGCCACGTACGCTTACCGCTGCTTACAAATATTATTGTCAGAAAGACCTTGAAGGAGCCCATAGCGCTGAACATGATGTGAATGCCACCATTGATGTGCTGATGGCGCAGATAGAACGCTATCCACAGCTCGGCACTACTGTTGAGTCTATACTGGGTAGTATTGGAGAAGAGAAGATAGTGGATTATGCCCGAAGGTTTATATTTGATGACAAGGGAGTAGAAGTTTTTAATTTCGGTAAACACAAAGGCAGAGCAGTAACAGATGTGCTTAAAGCCGAGCCGCAATATTACGACTGGATGATGAGAGGGGATTTCCCATTGCACACCAAACAAAAGCTCACTGAAATACTTAACAGAACCCTGTTAAAAAATAACTAAAACGTTTGCGTTGAAAATATCTACCGGTTATTTTACTGATAAATTGTAAATTCGTGAAATACCATATTAAAATCGCTTGGAGAAACTCGTTATCATACCAACATACAATGAAAAAGAAAACGTCGAAAGTATAATCGGTGCAGTGTTTGCATTGCAGCAAAACTACCATGTGCTGATTATTGACGATGGCTCTCCCGATGGCACCGCAGAAATTGTAAAATCACTGTTTGAAAAACATCCCGGCCAATTATTTTTAGAAGAAAGAAAAGGCAAGCTTGGCCTTGGCACAGCTTATATACACGGTTTTATGTGGGCATTAAGCAATGGCTACCAGTATATTTTTGAGATGGATGCAGATTTTTCCCACAACCCAAAAGACCTCGAACGGTTGTATGAAGTATGTAAAGCAGGGGCTGGCATTGCAGTTGGATCAAGATACATAAAAGGGGGTGCTGTTGTAAACTGGCCGGCCAACAGGATATTCCTTTCAAAAGGAGCTTCGTTATACACAAGGCTGATTACCTGGATGCCGGTAAAAGACCCTACTGCAGGCTTTGTTTGCTACAGGCGTGAAGTGCTTGAAACAATGAACTTTTCAGCGATCAATTTTGTGGGCTATGCGTTTCAGATAGAAATGAAATTTGCAGCTTGGAAATTGAATTTCCTGATTGCTGAAGTACCCATCACTTTTATTGACCGCAAACTCGGCGATAGCAAAATGAATAAGGGAATTGTAAAAGAAGGAATACTGGGTGTGTTGAAACTACGCTGGATGAGTATGTTTAAAAATTACCGCCGCAATGTAAAAAATGCAACCCCGCCTTATAATATCGATGGAGCTTTCAATACTCCGGAAGTATTTGCAGAACGAAAATAGCTTTTACTATAAAAATGATTAAATGAAGAAGCCAGGTTTTTAAAAACTTGGCTTCTTCATTTAATAGCGCCTGAGTTTCATTATTTTTCCAACACAACTTTAAGGTTATCCAGTCCGGTTTTAAAATCTTTTCCAATGGCTTCATCCATATTCATAAAGAGCCCCATAATATTAAATGGATAAACTATTTTGCCACTCATACCCCACTTAACTTTTGTTTGGGTAGCTGATATGGCCTCTGTTGTCATATAAGCAGGAGAAATTGATTCAAATGGTTTGATGAAATGTAATTCAAAGTCCATTCGTTGCCCATCAGTTATTTTGGTTATTTTCTGCTCTCCCTTACCTACCTCACTATTCCCTTCCCAGGCAGATACAAAACCAACCGCACCATCTGCACCATGGTAAGTTTTTTTCATATCAGGATCCATCTTTGCCCATACGCTGTAACTATCCTGGTTTTTCAAATACCGGATATAATTAAAGACTTCCTGGCTGGATTTATTAATCGTTATTTCCCTTTCAGCTGAAAAATCTTTTTTTACAAACAATGCGATGATCAAAAGAGCAGCAGCCAGTACTACAACTCCAATTAAAATTTTCTTTACAATTCTCATAAAATGTTGTTTTGTTTTTTAAAGATAAGTAACGGCAGTTCAGAACTCAATTACTGACGGTATTATTTTATTATTTTGGGTTTTTATCAAAATGCAGCAGCCAGTGGTTACCATACTTATCTTTCAGGCAGCCAAACAAAGCTCCCCAAAAAGTAATTTCCAATGGATGAGTAGCCACTCCTCCGGCGGAAAGTTTTTGATAGCATTCTTTTATCTCAGCTTCAGTGCGGCAATTCAGCATCAACGAAACTGAATTGCCGCAGGTAAGCCCGCTCTCGCCTACCATATCCGAAGCCAGCAATACCAGTGTCCCCTTTGTTAAAGTGGAATGCAAAATACTTTCTTTCATCTGCGCCGGCATCTTACCTGCAATGGGAGATTCACCAATTGTTTGCAGGATGAGCTCACCACCCAAACACCGCTGGTAAAAACTCATGGCTTCCCGGCAATTGCCGCTGAAAGTAAGATATGCGTTTAGTTGTGTCAAGCTATTTTGGTGTTGGTAATCGTTGGAAACCTATTTTAAAGTAACCATGCATTTTACATCCGTTTCATTCATGTAAACTTCCACACAGTATCCCTCCTCATCAATTTCGGGATGGTGCAGCAGGCTCCTGAAAGTTTCCCCAACCAGGAGTTCGTTCCTGCGCCAGTGTTGTAATATTGCTGCTATGTAGATTCCCTGGCGGATAATAAAAATTTCACAGCCATATTTTCCAGCCTCTCCATCATACAATTCTTCCACCGCCGCTTTGTAAACGATATCGCCTTTGCCTGCGCCCATTGATATACCAAATAAATTGCTTCCTTCAGCAGAAGGCAACAAGGATCGCAATTGCTGATGCGCTGCAGAAACTCCTTCGGGAAAAGTTGCCGCAGTCACACAAAACGTCCTGATATCCTTATCTAAAAAATATTTTTCCATTGCTGGTTATTTAAAACACAAACATACAGACACTGCAAACATTTTATAAGGTTCAAACCGACATTTGAAAGGGTTGTTTGCGACGAGCATCCTGTTTATATTTGAGCTATGAAAAATGTTTGCATTCTTATACCGGAAACAGCCGTGATGGCGGCGGTAACAGATCCGCAGTATATGTTCAATGCGGTAAATGAATTCCTGAAAGCGGAAAAAAAAGAACCAATATTCAATGTACAACTGGTGGCTAGCAAAAAAGAAATACAACTTAACAACGGTGCATTTTCTGTTCATACAGATGCTTTACTGAGAGAGGTTAAAAAGGCCGACCTGGTTGTAATTCCGGCACTCAGTGGTGATATCAAAAAAGCAGTTGATGCCAATCAGGATTTCATTCCCTGGATCATCGGTCAATATAAAAATGGCGCAGAGGTAGCATCTCTTTGTACCGGTGCATTCCTGTTAGCATCCACCGGTTTATTGAATGGTAAAAAATGTTCGACCCATTGGTTGTTTGCCAACGAATTCAGAAATATGTTTCCGGGTGTGGAACTGGTTGACGGCAGTATCATTACTGAAGAACAGGGCATCTACTCAAGTGGCGGAGCCAACTCCTACTGGAACCTTTTACTGTACCTGGTAGAGAAATATACCAACAGGGAAACAGCAATTCTTGCATCTAAATATTTTGCGATCGATATCGACCGCAGCAGCCAGTCGTTTTTCATGATCTTCAACGGGCAGAAAGACCATGCAGATGGAGCCATCAAAGGCGCTCAGGTTTTTATTGAAAAAAATTTCCCTGATAAAATTACAGTTGATCAGTTGGCAGATATGTTTGCAATTGGAAGAAGAAGTTTTGAAAGGAGGTTTAAAAAAGCCACCAATAATACCATTGCTGAATATATACAAAGAGTGAAAGTGGAAGCAGCGAAAAGAAAATTTGAAAACAGCCGGCAAAATATCAACGAAGTAATGTATGATGTTGGTTATACGGATACCAAAGCTTTCCGTACCATCTTTAAAAAGGTCACCGGGCTCACTCCCATTGAATACAGGAATAAATACAATAAGCAGGTGGCGCTGATATGATGCCACTATGTTTCCACACAAAATACAATCACATATTTATTAACCTCAATACACATATTTTTGTGACAACGAATAATTGCCACCATGAATATTGAACTCAATAAAAATGAAGATGCCATGAAACTTGCCTGGAGCCAGGCGAGGCAGCGTTTGAAAAAATTTACGAAGGCGGTGGCAGGAAAGCAGCAGAAAAACAAAAAGAAAGAAACAAACTTACTGCAAGGGAGCGGATTGAATACCTCTGTGATAATGGAAAGCCATTTGTTGAAATTGGTGCTTTTGCCGGATATGAAATGTATGCAGAACAGGGCGGTTGTCCCGCCGGTGGTACCGTAAGTGGCGTTGGTTATGTTAGCGGCCGGCAATGTGTGATTGTGGCCAATGATCAAACTGTAAAAGCAGGTGCATGGTTCCCCATAACCGGCAAAAAGAATTTGAGGATGCAGGAGATTGCAATGGAAAATCATCTGCCCATCATTTATTTAGTGGACAGTGCAGGGGTATACCTGCCCATGCAGGATGAGATATTTCCCGATAAAGAACATTTTGGACGCATCTTCCGCAACAATGCAAAAATGAGTGGCATGGGTATTACACAGATTGCTGCCGTAATGGGTGCCTGTGTTGCCGGTGGCGCTTACCTGCCCATTATGAGTGATGAAACCCTGATGGTGGAAGGCAATGGTTCCATTTTTTTGGCAGGACCTTATTTAGTAAAAGCTGCCATTGGCGAAGACATCGACATTGAAACACTCGGGGGTGCTGATACCCACAATGCCATCAGTGGCATAGCTGATTATAAATTTGACAATGAAAAGGATTGCCTTGACCATGTTAAAAAAATAATGAGTAAGCTGGGGAAACCTGCTGATGCAGGCTTTGACAGGATAGACAGCATTGCTCCCGGCAAAAAAAACGAAGACATTTATACCATCATGAGCGAGGGCAATACCAAGCCTTACAATATGGTTGAGCTAATAGATTGTATTGTTGATGCCAACAGTTTCGACCAGTTTAAAGAACAGTATGGCAAAACTATTTTGTGCGGTTATGCAAGAATTGACGGATGGGCTGTCGGTATTGTTGCCAACCAGCGCCTTATTGTTAAAAGTAAAAAAGGAGAAATGCAGTTGGGTGGTGTAATTTATAATGACAGTGCAGATAAGGCTGCCCGTTTTATTATGAATTGCAACCAGAAAAAAATACCGCTGCTGTTTTTACAGGATGTCACCGGTTTTATGGTAGGCAGCCGCAGCGAACATTCGGGCATTATTAAGGATGGCGCCAAACTGGTAAATGCAGTGGCCAATTCCGTTGTACCCAAAATCACCATCATTGTTGGCAACAGTTACGGGGCCGGCAATTATGCCATGTGCGGCAAAGCTTACGACCCAAGATTTATCTATGCCTGGCCCACGGCGAAAATTGCTGTAATGGGTGGCGAACAGGCAGCCAAAACCTTACTCCAGATACAGGTAGCTTCGCTGAAAGCAAAAGGTAAAGAGATTACCCCGGAAGATGAACAAAAGCTGCTGAACGAAATTACACAACGCTATATCAGCCAAACAACCCCTTATTATGCTGCGGCCCGTTTATGGGTGGATGGCATTATTGATCCGGCTCAAACCAGGACATTGATTTCAGAGGGGATTTCTGCAGCCAATCACAACAAAAATTTAGAAGAATTTAAAACCGGCGTATTCCAGGTATGATTTTTTCAAAAAATAGTTGAAAAACAAGTTTCAAAGAAGTTGTTTATCAAAAAATACTTAATTTCACGCCGCTGTATAAACAAGCGAATAACCAGAACTAGACATTTATGAGAAAAAAACTTTTACGCAATGTATTAGCGTTTTCGGGCTTGGCTGTTGTGTTGTTTCAATCCTGTAAAGACGATAGCAAACTTACTGTACCCGTTTCACCAACTGATCAATCATTCACAGAGAGTTTCGATAATTTCAGTGAAGCTGCTTCAAAAGGCTGGGTGGCTATCAATAAAAGTACCCCGATGGGTGCTAAATGGTACGATGTAGCAGAAGTTCCTAATCTTGGTTCTCCAAATTACGTTTCGATATACTATCCAAATTGGGAGCAGGCGCAGTTCACACTGGATTCAGCCCAGTTTCCAAACGCACCTTTCCCCGGGCGCTACTGGAACAATGCGTTCTTTTCCCAGAGAGCTTCTAATGGTTATGCTGCTACCAGCATTGCCTGCGCTGAAGTAATTAATTTCAGGGGTGGAAGTGTACCATTCAATGTTAATTCCTGGTTAGTTTCTCCGCAGATGACCATTAAAAATGGCGACAAGATCAGCTTTTACACTTACTCTAAAGGAGTTTCAAGTTTGCAGCTTTTTGTAAATGCTGCAGGCAGTTTAAATGTTGGTGACGGGCTGGGTAATAACACCGGTGATTTCAATATCAAATTGGTTGATATTCCAAATTTCGCTGCCAATCCACACGCCACTTATCCTACAGAATGGACTAAGTTTGAAGGTGAAGTGAAAGGTTTGAATAAGCCGGTTCAGGGCAGGTTTGGGTTCAGGTATTTCCTGCAAAACCAGTCTCCTCTGCGTTTTTCACTGGTTGATCCAAATGATATCGATACTTTTTATACTCAAATACACAAAACAGTTGTTGGTGTGGATGAAGTATCATTTAAAAGCGCCCAGTAATTCTAACACAACATTTAAACTAACTTGATTATGAGAAATAGAATATTATTATTCCCTCTTTTATTTTCAGCCATTATCATTGGCACAGCATCCTGTGGTAAAAAAGATACCGTCAATACAGTGAACGACCCTTCTTTTAGTGAAGAGTTTGACTCCCTGAGTATTGCTGTTAAAAATGGCTGGGTAATAAAAAACAATACTAAACCACTCGGTACTTTAAGCTGGGTACAGGGCTTTTACTACATATCAACCAGTCATGATTACGACAGCAAACTGGGAGCATCCAACACGCCTTATTTTGGTGGTTTCGGAGGTTCAACGCCTGCTTATTCAGGTGCTGATTTTGTAATGGCCACTTCTGAATGCGGACATGGTGTTGCTAATATCAGCAACTGGCTTATTTCTCCTGCCGTATTGATTAAAAATGGCGATCTGATCAGTTTTTATACCCGTACTTATGATAATCCTGCAGTTGGGGCAGACAGGCTACAGGTAAGAATCAATACAGTCAACAGCTCAGCTGACATTGGTACCGATACAGCAAGCGTAGGTAATTTTACAGAAGTACTGCTTGATATTAACCCTGATTATCTGCTGGAAGACGATGGCTCTTATCCGGGAGAATGGACAAAATTCACGGCTACCGTAAGTGGCCTGGCTTCTGCAAGAAAATCAAGAATAGCTTTCCGCTATTATGTTCCAGATGGAGGTCCACAGGGTAATAACAGCCTTGGAATAGGTATAGATAAGTTTAGTTTTATATCAAAATAAACAAACAGATTTTACAAACGGGACTGCCTTCAAAAGGGCAGTCTTTTTTTAGTAAGCCTGTCACTTATGGAAAAAATTTAAATAAGTAATGAGTAAGCGTATTTTCATACTGGCTTTGTTTATTACTGCAGCGGTACTCGTCATTATTACAGGCCTAACAGGCTGTAATCAAAACAAGGCTGCCACCAGCAGCCACGTTATTAAACCCGATACTGTGATTGCAATGCCTGATAAAAAAATTATCACTGCTATACAGGATGCTGAAAAATTACTGCAGGATGGCGACCTGGTAACAAGGAGTGATGATGATTTTGAAAGCCTTACACTTCAAAACTTCTCCACCAACGACCGGAGCTATTCCCATAGTGGCATTGCATTTAAAGAAGACAGCGGCTTTGTGATTTATCATTCCATGACAGGCGCTGAAAACCCTTCCGGTATCTGCAGAAGAGATCCCGTCGACTCCTTTGTTAACCCGGTTAAAAAAACTGGCTTTGGTATTTTCCGATACCAGCTCACTGCAAAAGAAAAAGAAAAGTTGCATGCAATTGTACAGGGAAACCATCAGGCCAGCATTCCATTCGATCTTACATTTAATATGAACAGTAACGACAGCCTTTACTGCTCGGAAATGATTTATAAAGGATTGAAAAAAGCCACCAATGGAAGAGTAATCTTACCCACCACAGAGCTCACCAACTTCAGGCCCAAAATCATGGGGTTTAAATACAACAGGGCTTTCCTCAAAAAATTTGAATACATCAGTATTGATAACCTATACATCAACCCTTTTTGTAAAGAAATAATAAGAGTCAAGTACAGATGATGGAAAATATTTTTTTGTACACCGATGGCGCTTCAAGGGGCAATCCCGGCCCAGGAGGTTACGGGGTTGTTTTGTTATGGGGCAATCACCGTAAAGAATTGTCGCAAGGGTACAAACTCACCACCAATAACCGCATGGAGTTGCTGGCAGTTATTGAAGGCATCAAAGCAATAAAGAAAAATCACTTTCCTATTACCGTGTTTTCCGACAGCCAGTATGTGGTAAATGCCGTTGAAAAAGGCTGGCTGAAAAACTGGATCAAAACAAATTTTAAAGGGGGGAAGAAAAACCCTGACCTGTGGAAAGAATACTACGAATTATCAAAAGATTTTACCATCAAATTCAAGTGGGTAAAAGGCCATGCAGACAATTCCTATAACAACCGCTGCGATGAGCTGGCAACTGCCGCCGCTGATGGAAAGCACCTCCTGACAGATGAAGGATACGAAGCAATGTTGTAACCAATAAAAAAGCCCCGAACCTAGTTGGGGGCTTTTTTATTATACGGTTCTAATAGTTTGATTAGAAGTTGTAAGCAGCTCTTAAACCTAAGAAAGAAGTTGTAGAACCGCTTTTAGTAGCAGCCTGGTATTTTAATAACAAATCAAAGTTTTCAGAAACCTTGTAACCAAATCCAGGAGCATAAGTGAATGCGCTACCACCGCCGCTTTCTGTGCTCAAAGACATACCTAACTGTGCACTACCATAAAATTTTTCTGCAAAATAAATACGGGCACCAGCTAAAACAGGAATCAGTGCTCCGGTAATAGTAACACCGCTTTTACCTGTGTATTTTACGTAACCAACACTTAAGGTAATGCCCAATTGCTCTGATGCAGCATATTCTCCTTGAATATCACCACCAAAAGCCAGGCTGGCGTAGTCTTTATATCACCCATTGGGAGACCAACCAGAGCACCTACGCTGAACTTAAATGTCTTGTCTGCTTCTTTTTGAGCGTTAGCAGAGAACGCAATAGCTACGATAGCTAAACTTAGTAATACTTTTTTCATGTTTCTTTTGATTTAAGTTTTTAGAATTAAAGGCGCAAAGATATAAGGATTGGCTATACAACCATCAATTTTAGCCATATTTTTTGTAATCGGCATTTTTTCGCAAACTCTTAACTATCATGTGATAACAGGCATAATTTTAAAAAATAGGTATACAATATTGAATAAAATAACAGTAAAAGAATCAATTTAACGATTCGCTTTTAAAATAAATATTTACCAATTAACCCTGAATAAACAAAGACCACCTTAAAAAGATGGTCTTTTGTAAAATAAATCATGATAAAGAATTAAAAGATATAAGCCAGCCTGAATGCGATTTCACTTAATGTGCCATTTTTAGAATAGCCATCATATTTAAATGTTGCATCCACTGCTTTACCGCTTTTAGTCTGGAATTCATACCCAACTTGAGGAGAGTATGCAAATGCAGTTCCTATCCCTTTGTTGATGAAACCTAAACCAACCTGCATAGCTCCATAAATACCACCGGATAAAAAGTATTTAGCGCCCACCCTGATCGGGATGATAGATATCCCGGCATTTTTCAAACCACCCCCAACTGATTTCCCGTTATAAAAAACGATACCACCAGTTGCAGTGCCGTATAATTTATCCTGCAATGATTTTTCAACCTGTGCAGTAGCGCCAATACCAAACGACCACCCGTTTGAAAAATCACCGATTGGCAAAGCCAGCTCAGGGCCTACGCTGAATTTAAATCCTTTGTCCTGTGCAAACCTGATTGCTGCAACGCATAAACTGATTGTTGTAAGTAAAATTACTTTTTTCATGTACCTGATTGTTTTGTTTGTGCAAATGTAAGCCTGTATACTTTTCAGAAGAAACTTTTTTACAGGCGGCGATACAGATTTTACTTTTCCAGGTTATCAAACATATCAGCTGTCATCCGTTGCAGGTCATAGTCTTCCTGCCAGCCCCAGTCATTTCTTGCCACCGTATCATCAATACTCTGCGGCCAGCTGTTGGCAATCTGCTGGCGGTAGTCTGGTTGATAACTGATCTCAAATTCAGGGATATGCTTTTGTATTTCTGCAGCAATTTCCTTTGGTGAAAAACTCATTCCTGAAATATTATAAGACGTACGGATAGATATTTTTGATTCCGGTGCTTCCATCATTTGGATGGTGGCTTTAATGGCGTCGGGCATATACATCATGGGCAGGTAAGTATCTTCCTGTAAAAAACATTCGTATTTTTTTTCTTCCAGTGCCTCATGATAAATTGCCACCGCATAATCAGTAGTGCCACCACCGGGTTCACTTTTATAACTGATCAGACCGGGATAACGGATACTCCTTACATCCAATCCCCACCGGTTGTGATAATAATTGCACCAGAACTCTCCTGCATATTTGCTGATGCCATACACCGTGCTTGGCTCAATGATGGTTTGTTGCGGACATCTTATTTTGGGTGAAGTGGGGCCGAATACCGCAATACTGCTGGGCCAGTAAACTTTGTGTAGTTTTTCTTCTTTTGCTATGTCCAGCACATTCAGGAGGCTCTGCATATTCAGGTTCCAGGCCAGGCTCGGATTTTTTTCACCGGTGGCAGAAAGGATCGCCGCCAGTAAATATATCTGTGTAATATTCTGCCTGATCACCTGCACATGCAGCATCTCCTTATTCATCACATCCAGGCTCACATAAGGGCCGGTTCCTTTCAGCAGGTCGTTTTCTTCCCGCAGGTCGGAGGCCACTACATTGTTATTACCATATATTTTTCTCAATGCCATGGTAAGCTCCACGCCTATCTGCCCGCTGGCACCGATCACTAAAATCTTTTCCCTTATCATGTTACAATCGTTTATGTAAAAACAAATGTAATAAGAAATACAATTACTGCATTTCCGGTAGTGTACCAGTATTTTCCCCTCCTGCTCAAATTGAACTGCCAGTTACGCAAACGGCCTTGTGTTGCCGGGTGGTACAGGGTATTTTTATCAAACTCTATTATTCAATCTTTTTAAATGTAACTGTTATGAAGCCTCCTGTTTTCTTTTTACTGGTGTCGTTGATTTTTTCAAAAAACTCATCCGCACAAAGCGTTGCCATCAATACAGATGGATCTACTGCCAATGCAAGTGCAATACTCGATATAAAAAGCACTGCCAAAGGCCTGTTGATACCAAGAATGACAACTGCACAGCGAAATGCTATCGCTTCACCAGCTAACGGTCTCATGGTTTTTGACATCACATTGAATCAATGCTGGTATTACAACGGAGCTGCATGGACTGTATTTTCCACAGGCAGTGCCAGCAACTACTGGACGCTTAATGGAAGTGCCATTTATAATAACAATACCGGCAATGTAGGTATCGGCACCAGCACTCCCATCAATAAATTACAAATAGGTATTCTTTCCGGCTCATCCATTACCGGCAATGATATAGCCATTGGAAATGGAACCCAGGCGATGTCGTTTTTTCAATCAGCTACCAATTCTTTTGGTACACCACCAATAATTTTGCATTAATGCCGGGAGTTGGGGGCACCGGCAATTTAGGTATAGGCACTACTACACCTGCAACAAAACTTACGGTGCAAACCTTAAACGGCAATTATGGCATATCCCATACAGATGGCAGCATTATCATGGCAACATATATCGGCAATGGCTTTGGATGGATCGGCACCAGGTCCAATCACCCGCTTGCTTTTTTTTCTAATAACAGTGCCAGCCCTCAAATGACTTTACTTGCCAATGGAAATGTTGGCGTAGGCACCACAACGCCGGCTACAAAGTTTACCATACGTACCCCTAATAATTCAGATGGATTTTCTCATGAAACTGATGGCGGAATAATTTTAAAGGATGTTGTCGGCGGTATTTCAGCTGCAATGGGCACTTATTCCAACCATATTTTTCGCCTGGTGGCGAATAGTGTTGCTGTTATTAATATTGAACCTTCAGGTAGTGTGGGTGTGGGTATCTCCGGGGCAGTTAATAAATTGCAGGTTGGCTCCATGGGAGCAACCGGTTTTAATGGTAATGACATTGCGATCGGCAATGGCACCCATGCAACAGGCTTTAGCCAGTCGAATGCAGCTGCCACCTTTGTCTCAACAACAGATATAGTTTTTTTACCTCGTGGTAATGGTCATGGCCGCATTGGTATCAATACGAACACTCCCAGAGCGCCTTTAGATGTTTCAGACTATACAACAGTTGCAAAAGACCCCAGTGCCACTGGTTTTTATGGGTATTTAAATTTTGCTGGCGTAACGGGAACAAGTGCAGCGCCTACAACAATCGGGAATGTTTCTATTTATTCGAGCGGAAGAGTGTATGCAGATGAGTTCGATGCATTTTCGGACGGCCGGATTAAAGACATTGCCGGTATCAGCAATACAGTAAAAGATCTGGAGATTATTAATTCATTGCATATTACAGACTATACCATGAAGGATAAAGTTAAATACGGCGCCAAGCCTTATAAAAAAGTAATCGCACAGGAAGTTGAAAAGGTATATCCCCAGGTAATATCAAAGCATACAGATTTTATTCCTAACGTATACCAGCTCACTTATAAAATTGAAAAAAAAAACAATGGTTATCTTTTAAGTTTCCCCAATAAACATAACATCAGCAATACTGCAAAAAAACTCCGGGTGCTTTTATCTGGAACTGAAGCAATGCAAGAAGTGGAAATTGTTGCTATACCTTCAGATACACAGGTAATCATTACTGCACCAGATATTAAATCAGATAAAGTTTTTGTGTATGGCGAAGAGGTTGATGATTTCAGAACAGTGGATTATGAAGGCCTTACTACATTAAATATTTCTGCTACGCAGGAACTGAGCAGGCTTTTAAAAGAGCAGGAAAAAAACAATGAAATGCAAAATAAAAAGATAGCAGCAATGGAAGCAGCAATGGAGCTGCTAAAAAACAATGCTGTTATACCATCCGTTGCAGGCAAATAGCAGTTACAGGATTCACTGCATTATTCTTAGCTGAACAATACAATAACCTCATAAATATTCCCAGATGAAAAAAATAGCATTGTCAATATTGCTGCTATCAGTAAGGTTTTTGGTATACACACAAAGTGTAGCCATTAATACAGACGGCTCTGTAGCTAATAGCAGCGCAATACTTGATATAAAAAGTACTGCCAAGGGCTTGTTGATACCAAGGATGACAACTGCACAGCGAAATGCTATTGCGGCACCGGCCAAAGGCCTTATGGTTTTTGATATCACATTGAATCAATACTGGTATCACAACGGATCAGCGTGGACTGCATTTTCCACCGGCAGCGCCACCAACTACTGGACAATTAACGGTACTGATATTTATAATAACAATGCAGGCAATGTAGGTATTGGTACGGGCATCCCCGGGGCTAAACTGCATATAGCAGGTAATGTAAAAATTGATGGTAACAATACACTGGAATTTGGCGCAGGCATAACATACCAACAGCCAAAGTGAGTAGCAGGGAAAAATTGTGGTACCAATCGCTGATTGCGGCATATCCGCATGCGGACTGGTACTTTTATACTGCACGGGTGCAGGCACTGGCGCTAACCGAAAAATAAAATTCTGGAGCGAAGGAGGCGCCGAGTTTAGCGGCAATGTAGGTGTCGGCAATGACCCGCATACCACCTATAAAATGGACATCGCCGACAGAATAAGGATACGCAGCAGTTCCGCATCTTCCACAGCAGGCATTGCACTAAACAACTCCAACAACTCTGTAATAAGTGCTTTTATTGGTACAAAAGACCTGGACCTGGTTGGTATATATGGAAGTGTTTCCGGCTGGGGCTTATTAATGAATACAAACACCGGGGCGTTGGGAATAGGCTATCAAAATCCTGTTGCCGGTTATAGATTATCGGTACTGGGTAATCAATATGTGAACGGGCTTATCGCAACGAGCGGTGATGCAGAAATTGGGGGTGGAGCCCAGGTAAGCGGCAATCTGAATGTAGGTGGCTTTATGGGCATGGGGGGGTACCTTATGTTCCAATAGAAGTTTACTTACCTGTACCCTTTCCTACTAATTATTCCAGTGGCTGGACAAATTATAATAATGGGAATTCAACTAACAGTATGTGTGTATCAGTGCAAATGGAAGCCATCATGGCTGCGCATTTTGATGCGATCTCAGATGCCCGTATTAAGAATATAGTTATTATCAAGTAATTCTGCTAAAGACCTTGAAACAATTAACAGCCTGCAAATAACTGATTATAACATGAAAGACAAAGTGAGGTATGGAGATAAAGCTTTTCAAGAAAGTAATTGCACAGGAGGTTGAAAGAGTATATCCGCAGGTAGTCTCAAAAAATGTTGGCTGATTACTTAAAGTATGCACATTCAGAAAAATGACAATACAAATGTACATTTAATAAATGGAACAATATCTCATTTTCTCACTCCTAAATTTCAAGTAGCTTTACTAAATGTGTAAAAAGCTGATTATATTCCTTTATTGTCCTGCTCTTTTTGACAGCATCAGGTTGCCGCACAACAAAAACCAGATTATATTTTTCAGCACATCAATCAATCAGATGGATTGCTGCACACAAGAGTGAATTCAATTGTACAGGACAACAAAGGATATATATGGATACTGACTCCCAATGGCCTTCAACGATACGATGGTTCCCGTTTTATAAATTACCCTTACGACCTTGACAATCCAAACTATATAAAAGACACAAGGGATGCTAATTTGTATGCAGATAATAAAAACAATTGCCTGTGGATCACGAATAATGAAATCGAAAAACTGGACCTGAGCAAAAAACTTTCATTTCATACGGTATTGAAAAATAAACGGTAACAACATTTTTAACTTGACAGCTATAACAACGCTAAGGGAACTAACGATGGGCAGGCGATTTTGGATACTACCAGCATGATAAACTGAATAACACAGTACCGTTTCAATTTTTCCTCCGCTTCTTTTCTTGCACCTGGGAGAAAGCAATTTGTTTACTACAGATAAAGAAAAGGGAGAAACCTGGATGAGCAACTGGAATGGGCTCACATTATTTTCAAAAAAAGCAAAAGGCATTTATACACACGATCACAACCTAATTCATCATCCATTGCTTGAGTTCATGGATAAAAAGGAATTGCGTGGCATGCTGATCGACAGCAGGCAGAATTACTGGATCAATACGGGCGGGCCTTCATTTTACCGTTACAATGCACTGTCAAAAAAAATAACTGCATACTCATTGCCTGATATTTCCATTGAAACTAAAAGTAAAACCAACCGGGTAGGTGGTGTTTTAATGGTGAATTGTTTTTTTGAAGACAACTATCACAATTTATGGATCGGCACTTCAAATGGCGGTTTGCTGCAATACCATGCTGATAAAGATTCTTTTACCAGTATCATCAACGAAGGAAATAATAAACTGGGGCTGCATTACAATTACGATATTACCTGCATCTTCCAGGACAGGGATGAAAATATATGGGTGGGTACAGATAAAGGGATCAATATATTCAGCCCTTACCGGCAGTACTTCCAAGCCATACATTATAAAGAAAACAACCCTGCTTCCATTCCCAAAAACGAGATTATGAATTTTATCCAGGCTGCCAATGGCGATATTATTGTGGGCACCTGGGGCGGCGGCATTACCGTATATGACAGCAACTGGAATTTCAAAAAGAATATTTCTTTTAACAGCCCTTACGAATACAACCTCGTGTGGAGCTTTGCACAAAATGATGATGGCACTATCTGGATAGGTTGCCAGCACGGATACATCCATATTTATGACCCATCAACCGGCAGCATACGAACAATTCATCCACCTGAGTTAAATAACGCCACGATCTTCTGTATGAAAAAAGATAAACAGGGGGATATCTGGATGGGGCTATACAATGGAAAGATTGCCGGATGGAATAAGCACAAAATAAATTCTACCCTTATAATGACAGTACTAAAGGAATATTACAAACATTCACTCCTGTATCTAATATTTACTTCGATAGCAAACAGCGATGCTGGGCAAGTACAAAATCGGGATTGAAACAATTTGATACGGAGAAACGTGTATTCATTGCAGCTTATTTACCGGAAAAAGATAACAGGCACGCTGTTTCATCCAGCAGTATTGAAGGTATTGAAGAATATGATGACAGCACTTTGCTGATTGGTACTTTGTATGGCGGCCTCAATTTTTTCAATCCTCACAAGAAAATATTTTCACACCTGACGACTAAAGATGGCTTACCGGCCAACAGCATCCATGCAATAAAAAAAGACACCGCCGGCTACGTGTGGTTTACTACAGATTATGACCTGTATAAATTCAAGCCTGCCGATAAAAAATTTATCCGGCTGAACATTAATCCCGGGGCCATTAATTCTGAATTCAATAATGTTCCCTTTTATCCTTTGCAGGATGGAAGATGGCTTACGGCTACCACTGCAGAAATGATCTGCTTTTATACAGGAAATAATTTTGACAAAAATAACAGCAGCAGGAATATTGAGATTACAGGATTAAAGGTTTTTGACAGCTACCTTCCCATTGATTCATTGCTGGATGCCGGTACAGCGGTCAAACTAAACTATCAAGAAAATTTTTTGACAGTAGAATTTGCATTGCTTGATTTTTCGAACCTGCAGCAACCCAATTATTATTATCGCCTGGATGCGGTTGATAAAGACTGGGTAAGTGTGGGCGCTAAAAACTTTGCCAGCTACACCAATCTTGAACCGGGGCAATATACATTTATGGTGAAAGCCGGTGATGGTACAGCAACAACACCTGTTCGGTCTTTTAAAATAAACATCACACCGCCATTTTGGAAAACAACCAGCTTTACGGTTATAACAGCTGCATTCATTGGCCTGCTGATCTTTTGGTTATTTAAAAGAAGAATTAAAACTGTGCGGCACGAAGCAGCATTAAAACAGCAAATCTCCGAAACAGAAATGATGGCATTAAGGGCACAGATGAACCCACATTTTATTTTCAATTGCCTTAACTCTATCGACAACCTGATTCAGGTAGATGAAAAAGAGAAAGCCACTTTATATCTGGCGAAATTTGCCAAACTCATCAGGGCTATTTTAGAAAACTCTAAAAACAATGTGGTGCCCTGCTGGAAAGACATGGAAACATTAAAACTGTATCTTGAACTGGAAGAGTTGCGGTGCGACAATAAATTTACTTATCACATTAATATAGCCGATGAAATACTGAACGGCGACTACAAAGTACCACCACTGGTGATACAGCCTTTTGTAGAAAACGCCATTCATCATGGATTGCTGAATAAAATAGAAGCGGATAAAAAATTAATGATCAGTGTTACTGCAGTCAATAACCACATCTATTACTGCATTGAGGACAATGGTGTGGGCAGGGAAAAAGCGGGCGAATATAAAAAGATCAACAAGCCCGTGTACGAATCAATGGGAATGCAGATCACTACCGACAGGATCAATTTATTCAATCAATATAAAAGTGGCTCTGTAAAGATCACGGACCTTGTGGATAGTAATAACCAGCCATGCGGAACAAAAGTAGAAGTTGCGTTGATCAACCAATCATAAAAAAATATGCTGAAAGCAATTATCATAGACGACGAAAGAAGCAGCCGCAATGCACTGAGGCAAAAGCTGATCAACCATTGCCCGGAAGTAACAGTGATGGCAGAGTGTGAGAATGGGGAAGATGGCATTAAAAGTATTGAAGAGCTGCACCCTGATATTATTTTTTTAGACGTGGAAATGCCACGCATGAACGGCTTTACCATGCTGCAGCAACTGCAGCAACACAACTTTGAAATTATATTCATTACCGCTTACGATCATTATGCCATCAAAGCCATCAAGTTCAGTGCATTGGATTACCTGGTAAAACCTGTAGAAATAACCGACCTCAAAACTGCAGTAGAAAAGGTATTAGAAAAAAGGAAAAAAATAACCGTTAATACGGCGCTGGAAACTTTATTGCACAATTTGATGAGTAAGGAAAAGGAGCAGCAACGGATTGCCATACCATCAATGGAAGGTTTACAGTTTATAGCAACAGGTGATATCATTTATTTAGAAGCCAACAGTAACTACACTAATTTTCACCTGGTAAATAATAAAAAAATTACCGTTGCCAAAACACTGAAAGATTTTGAAGAATTATTACCCCCCAGCATCTTTATACGCATCCATCATTCTTCTATCATTAATATCAATTGCATTGAAAAATACATCAAGGGAGAAGGCGGGCAGGTAATTATGAAAAACGGTGTATCGCTGGATGTAGCCCGCAGAAAGAAAGAAGAGGTATTGAAAATTATCAGCCAGGGATTTTAAAGCCCCATCAGCTGAATTACTTTCTGTACATCCTCCGGCGTATCAATGCAATGGCTTTCATATTTTGTAGTAACGCATTTAATAGAGAACCCGTTTTCTATCCAGCGGAGCTGCTCAAGCGATTCTGCTTTTTCAAGAGAAGAAACCGGCAGCTTTGTAATCTGTTCCAGTATATCTTTCCGGTAAGCATACATACCCACATGGCGATAGTACTGGTGATGTTTGTGCCATTCCTTCTCATCCACATCTTTTATAAATGGTATCACCATGCGGCTGAAATACAAAGCTTCATTTCTGCTATTCAAAACAATCTTCACTTCGCCTTTGTCAAATAATATTTCATGGTTGTCAACAGGAATCATTTGAGTAGCAAGCTCAATGGCTCCATCCTGCAGCACTGCGGCCAACTCATCTATTTGTCCCGGTTCAATAAAAGGTTCATCGCCCTGTATATTGATCACGTACCGGTAATCGCCTTCCAGTTGCTGCAATGCATCCCAGCAACGGTCGGTGCCACTGGGGTGATGCGGCGCTGTCATTACCACTTCTCCACCAAAATCTTTTACATGATCTGCAATACGTTCATCATCTGTAGCCACCACTACCCTGCTCAGCAATTTACTTTTTGCTGCCTGCTCATACACTCTTTGCAGCATTGATTTCCCTTTGATATCAATGAGTGGCTTGCCCGGAAACCTGGTACTGGCAAAACGGGCAGGTATTATTCCAACAATCATAACATTACCCCGGAATTACCTGGTTCTCTTTACTGGTAAAAAATTGTGTTGCTGTCTTATTGCGGAGTGCAAGATAATCCTGGTAGGCTTCCCCAAACTTCATACGGTTTTCTACTGCCAGATCAAAGTTATTGCTGAATGCCATCACGATCTCTGATATCTCCCTGATGGCATAATTATTACCATCATGTTTTGTAATATAATCCACCAGCCTGTTGTCAATTGCAAATTCCGTGAACAGGGGGTTTACTTTACGGCCGATCATAAATCTTAAACCGGCAAGCCTTGCCACAGAAAGATCCAGCACATCATCATACACAAACATTACATCTGCAGGGGAAATACCGTTCTGCTCACAAAAATGCAGCAATGCTTTTTCTTTATGTGCTGCTTTATAATAAACACAGTGAAGATTTTCCCTTTTTGCAAATGAAAAAGCCAGTTGGTTATTTTCACCGGTGATGATGGCCACAACCGGCAACTGTTTGTACAATAAATAATGACTGAACCGCATCATGTTCAATCCCATGGAATCAATTTCGCTGAAACTGCTATGCCCGTCAATATTCTTTCTGCCATCATTGAACACGCCATCCCAGTCAAAAACAAATGCCTTTACCTGTTTTAATTTTTGTTTTACTGTTGGCGCCCCGGTTACAAAACTTCCTTTAAAATATTCTTCTGGTGAGATATTGGCTTTCATAAAATTTCAATTGAATACAAGATCGTTTTTATAAGGTATATAAAGCTACGAAATCTTCAGCAACTGCCTGTTAACAAATGAGCCGTGCGTTAGCTAACGGACGGCTCATTTTATTTAGTTGGATTCAAGATCCTGTATGTCAAGCATACCAATTGGTTTGCCTTTATCAGTCACCAGGATCGTATCCACATTTGTTTTCTTAAAAATAGCAGCGGCATCATTTAGCAGCATACCGGCTTCAATACTTACCGGTGCTTTATATTCTAAAGAACCTAATTGTTTATCCAATACAGAAGCGCCTTCGCTTTGAAGATATCTCCTCAGGTCACCATCTGTAAATACACCTTTCACTTGCATGTCATCGCTGGTAACCACAATGGCTCCAAACCCAAATTCTGTCATTTTAACGATCGCATCTTTGATGTTGGTGCTTGCGGCTACAACCGGGTTAACGCCGTTGATAGCTTCGCCAACTTTTACGGTCATCAATTTTGTATCCCTTAAAAACTGTTCTGTTCCTAATGTGGTAAAATGATTATCGGTCAATCCTTTCAAAATCTTCAAGGGAACAGTAATGGTGTGTACACCCACATTGAGTGCATTGCGTACATGTTCAGCATTGCGAACAGAACTGAACATGATCTTAGTATTGTACCCATAATGATCTACTGCATCCACACATTGCTCAACCAACCCCAATGCATCCTGCCCCTGGTCCTGCAAACGGCCCACCAACGGGCATACATAAGTAGCGCCAGCATGCATGGCCATGTAAGCCTGTTGTAATGAATATACCAGGTGAACATTCACCAGCAAACCATCATTGCGTAATAGTTTGCAGGCCCTCACCCCTTCCAGGGAAACAGGGATTTTAAACACGGTTTTTTTAGGATCTAAGCCGAGGTTCAGCTGGCGGTGGGCTTCTTTCACCACATCTTCTGCGGTATTCCCCAATGCTTCTATCTGCAGCACCGGTACTATCTTACTCAGCTTAACGATCATGCCATCAATATCGGTAACCCCTTCACGCTGCATAAAAGTTGGCGTAGTAGTAAGACCATCCAAAAAACCCAGTTTAAAGCCTTCTTCTATTTCTTTAAGATTGGCTGAATCAAGGTATAATTCCATACAATTACTTTTTAAAATTAGGGAGCAAAAGTAGGTATTAATGCTGAATGGTCAAAAAGGCAAAGACTGCCAGCCAAAGCTGTTGAGTTTTACTTATTTTGAATCAGATATAAAAATTCGCTCCGTCGTTTTTATTTCTCCCGGGGCAGTGATCTCCAACAGGTAATTACCCCTTGTAACAGCAGCGTTTAAGTTCAACTGTTGTGAAGCACTTCCGCCTGCATGTTCGGTTGTTGCCGACTGCAATAATTTTCCATCCATTGCAAGCAGCCTCAGTTGATATTTCCCCCGGCACTTATTTTCAAATATTATGTTTACCACGTTTCTATTGACAGGATTAGGAGACACGGTATAGCCAGGTTTGATTTTACCTTCAGTAAGTTTTACAATGTCACTGTACTTTGTTTCACCATTGATACCAATACTTTTTACCCGATAGAATACTGTACCGGCAGTGAAAGACATATCCGTGAAATTGTACAATTTTTCGTTTGCTGTAACGCTGCCTGCCACCACTACATTACCGGCAGTTATAAAAACAGTCCCATCAGTTGAACGCTGAACTTCATACGCCACAATTCCATTTTCGCTTCCAACTTTCCAACCTACATTTACAATGGGGGCCCTCCTTATGGCAGTCAGGCTGATAAAGGTTACCGGCAATAACGCCACCTGTTTAAAAACGATCCTGAAACGGTCAGCGGCAGAAGAAACTGTATCCGCTGCAATATTGAAATCAAAACTATTGTCATATTGCATATCAACAGGCGTAGAAGTCTGAAGGAATTTATCTTCTAAAAAAACAGCAACATTGCTGCTGAAATTCTCCGCTGCAAACTTAAGCCGGTATTTCTGTGTCCGTAATTTACTCATCCTGAAAAAGATGGTGTCATTAATTCCAATGGGTTGTCGCCCTTCTACTGCCAGCAGTTTTCCCCGCCTGAGTACACCCAGATTTTCACCAATATTTTCAAGCTTAATGGCATCCCTGTTATCTACTTCATTAGAAAGATCACTATTAAAAACTACAGTATTACCATCTGCCAACTCTTCTGTTCCATCACTCACTGCATAAAGATTTGAGTGGAATGATACGATTGCCGTCATTGGCCTGAACACCATATTGCTGCCTGTAACCTTGCTGCTTTCATACAAAGTGATATTGCCATTGCCCGGAGTGGTATATACTGCAAATGCCTGTCCGGATTGGATAGTTGTGTTTGGTACTGCTGCGGGGTAGCTTCCCCCACCTGGCGTTGGTTGCCAGCCGTTGGTAGCAGCAAATGTCTGGTAGCCCCCCAATCCCCTTGATCCGGCCAGTTTTGGATCCCATACTAAAAACATGGGATCAATATTAGGATCTGTGATAGTAGTGAAATCAATTGCGGAGGCATAATTATTCCCTATTACAGAAAATTTCCCGGCACCCGGCAAAGAAACCGGTGGTTGGTCGCCCTGGAATACAGGGCCTTTTGTTCTTAGTACAGTAGCGGTGGAATAAGGGCCATTAAAAGGCGTAGCACTTCGATTACCCCTGATAAAAATCATGTATGCTTTGTTGGCTCCGGCTGTACTGACAGGCAGGGCCGTATTGGCAACCGTTTCCCAGGCATTGGTAACAGGGTTGTATACGAGCAGTGAATTGCCGGGTGTCTGGTAATCAAATCCACTGCCCAGCCAGCCTGCACTGTTACTGGTAATAATAGTACCATAACCAGTTCCCGGATCAATACCTGCAGATTGGTTTTCCTGCCAGGATTGTTTGATGGTTTGCCCATAAGTGGGGGCAGCCAGCATCCGCCAGGCACGTTTAGGGCTACCATCAATATAACGTTCAACGGTTACATCGCCATTGATGTAATTGCCCGATGCACTTCCCTGGGCTATGCTGGCCGTTCCAAACTGATTGGATTCAATGGTAAGGTTACCTCCGGTATTTAATATACCGGTTCCGGTTACAAGCAGGTTGCCTTCGTTGCCTGCAGATAACCCTGCGGCGATAGTCAATTGATTGGCCAAACTTACTGCGGCTGAATTAACCGTAAAATTTCTGAGGCTATTTGCGCCTGTGGCAAATCTCAATGTATTAGTTGCATTAATCTCCAGGGAAGACACCGGTGACCCACTCAGTGTACCGGTACCACTTACAGTGCCATTGATCGTAAACAGGTAGCCATTTAAATTTACGGTAGCGCCTGCCTGGATGATCAGGTTATTTACGGCGCTCGATAAAGACAATGCAGGATAAGGTGTATTACCAGTTGGGATCAGCGCATTGCTGGAGCCTGTTGGTATCACCCCCAGGCTCCAGTTATTACCGGTATTCCAGTCATTCGTTGGATTACCCGATTTCCATGTATTGGCAGTTACCACGGTAACTTGGGCAGTACCGGAAGAAGTTGATCCGCAATCACCTGTTACAATACAGTAATAATAAAGGATCCCTGCACTGTTGGTGAGTGGCGAAAAGCTGGTGGTTTGGGCACCATTGGCAGCTCCTAAATCTGTACCGCCGCTGTTAATATTGATCGAATTGGAATACCACTGGTAGGTTAAGTTATTCCCATTAGCCGTTACCGAAAGGTTTGCTGCCGGGGCGCTGATCAGTATTGTTTGTGTTGCCGGCGCTGCATCAATGGAAATGGCAGTTGGCGTGATGGCAGCAATAGTAACAACTGTTTCTGCTGCTGCTCCGCAAGTGCCGGTCACCCTTGCATAATAAGTACCTGCACCCGCATTGGACAGGTTTATTCCAGTGCCAAGGTTGGTACCAGTACCCCCTGCAGCGGTAAACCAGGTTACAACAGGATTGGTACCTGCAACACCATTGGCAGATATTGTGGTGGTGGCACTGCCGCACAAAGGACTGACTGCTGGCGTGGCAGCTACAATAGAATTAAGCGCTTTTACATTCACCACCTGGCTAAATGTATTGGTGCAGCCAAGTGTACTGGTAACGGTAACAGTATAGGTTTCCTGCAGGGAAATACCAGACGCAGTAACCGAAGCCATATTGTTAGTAATTAGGGTACCGTTAACAGGAACCTCTGCCCATGAGTAAGTAAATGGTGATACTCCGCCGGCAATGGTAATAACATAATCCTCTGTCTCTCCCCAGCTGCTGTTGGTAGCAGCGCAGGCAGTTCCTGTACCGGGTCCGGGGTTGGTGTCGCTTGATCTTAACCGCAACCTGGTAACACCATTGGCTGCACCTGCAGGAACAGTAAAAGAAATTGTTCCCAAGGCCTGGGAACCAACATTTGCAGAAATACCGATGGTTTCTGTTGCAGCAAATACTCCATCCTGGTTATAATCAATCCACCCTCTGATAAGACAGGTGGCGTAAGTACCGCCTCTTAATGATAAGGTATATCCTGCAGCTGCAGCAAGCGAAGCAGTAGTAGAACCGCTTTGCGGAAACAAAGTATAATAAGGACTTGCAGCACCGGTCGTTGTATTATTCAGTGTGGTAGTAGCAATGTTTACATACGAAATATAATCACCTGCGCCAGTGCCATTCGTATAGGTTGGAGTGCAATAGGAGAAGCTATTTACAGCATTTGCCGTTAAAGTACTGGATCCGCCTGCACATACACTATCCGGGGAGGCGGAGGCAGAAAGTATGACCGATTTACTCAAAATGACCACTGCCGATACAGCAGTACAGGTTCCCCGGGTAACCACTGCATCATAGTTGCCCGCCACAGCAGTGCTGTAAGTTAAACCGGCACCTACCACAACGCCGTTTCTACGCCACTCGTACGTGGCTCCTGCAACTGCATTCACAATAGAAAGCAGAATGGGGGTACTGCAAATAGTGGTACCGCTGGCTTGTATCTGCGATACACAATAATTACCCGATTGTGCCAGCTGCAATGCCGCAAGGGCATTTACCCTTCCATGCCCGGTTTGAGTATTCCAGGTACCATTGGGCTGATTGGGATCACTGCTGATTGCATAAGTATAGGCTGGCAGTTTATCACAACTCAACTCAAATATTTGTGTAGCCTGCAGCAATGTAAGAGAACTGTCGACTGAATATAACAATGCTGCTACGCCAGCTGCATTGGGACAGGCAGATGAAGTGCCATTAAAAATATTATAGTAATTACCAGCAACACCAGCCGCAGTATTATACCCACCGGTTCCCTGTATATCTGTAGATGCAATTTTTACACAGGGTGCCACCACATCAAGGCCGGTTCCATAATTTTGCACCCCACCAATTTTCGCCATCGCATGAAACAGGGGATTTTCTCTGGTTGCACATCGATACCCCTCCCACCGAAATCACCTGGCTGTTATTGGCAGGATAGCTTACGGTGGATGCATTGTCATTACCGCTGGAAACCAATACCATACAACCCTTGCCATACCTGCCTAAAGTGACGGCCCGGTTGATAGCTGCATCAATGGTACTGCTGACCGACCCTCCGCCCCATGAATTAGATATCACATCAGCTCCTGTTAACCGTACATAATCAAAGGACGCAGCTACCGCAGCATCACCAAGGTAATTACCAGCTGCATTAAAAATTACAGCCGGAATGATTTTACAATTTGGAGCTACCCCTGCCATCCCCAGGTTATTATTGGCAATAGCTGCAATGATGCCGGCACAATTGGTGCCATGTGCATTGGCCGTACCCAGAGGGGCTCCATCACCCGGGTTGGAAGTAAGTGTTGCACCATTAAAACCCTGTAAAAGATTGGCCTGCAGATCAGGATGCGTAAGATCAACCCCCTCATCTATCACAGCAATTTTAATGTAAGATTGCCCCATGCTAATATCCCATGCCTGCTGTATTTTCATGTCGGCACCAGGGGTGCCATTGAACTGGGCAGCGGTACCGGCATTATTATGAGCCCATTGCAAATTGTACAACGGATCATTGGGCACCACATGCAATGCGTGATAGACGAACTTATCTGGTTCAGCATAATCAAACAATCCCGTTTCATAAAAAAGATTGGCCATCGCAAGGCCATCATAACCGGCATTTTCCCCAGCAGCTAAAATGAAAATATCATCCTGGAAAGGATAGTGCCTTACCAGAACACAACCATTGTCCCTCATCAATTTTTTAACCCTTGTGTACCGGGTAGCAGATTTTAACTTTACGATAAATGTTTTCCCATAACTGTTGTAATTTCCTGATGGGGTAACAAATACAGGGCGAATAAATAACAGGCCGGGTAAAATCTGTAATGCTGACAAAGATGCTCCATCCAGGGGATTGGCATTCCGTTTTACGATCAATTGGTTACTGACAAAGGTTTGCTCAACTGAATCTTTTGGGATTTTCAGCAGGTTTGCAATATGGTTTTGTAACACAGTGAATGAATAGCCGGGTTTCATTTCTGCTACCAGGCGGTTGTAAGATACCGGGTAATAAATTTTTTGCCCTTTGTAATAATAGTAGATACGCTCTGCAGATTGTGCATTTGCGGAATGGTATAATAAAAAAAGTGCCAGTATTAGTAGAAATCTCTTCATTACAGGAATTTTGCCCCCAATAAGTGCTGTTAATATAAAAGTCTTAATTTATGAATGCCTGGTTTATAAACCGGAATTACTAAGTATTTGTGCTTCCGTTTAACGATATTATTAAACAGCAGATGGATATCCAAAACCCAGGGATATATTGCCTGATCTTTTTGTTTTGAAATATCAATTTTCAACAGGGTACTTATTTTTTACAGGCAATTCTGTTATATATTTTACACATCAACAAGGTTTTTACCGTATCAAATATCTGGATGGGGGATTAACAGAATCAGGTTACAATATGCCAGAAAATAAACAAGCTGGCATCCAGGGATCAATTCATCGTTATGTAAAAATACTTAGTAATATGTTATTGTCAAACTATTAATTTCCAGAATCGTAAATGTTGACTTATATAAAAAACGGTGTGGAATTTTATCCCACACCGTTTACCCTCACAATATAACGCAGTTGCTTATTGTGTATTACGATACTTCAATTCAATTGCATGCAACTCAATCAAAGGTTTTAAAAACTCTTCCAGTGCATAAACAGACAATTGACTTGCTGCATCACACAAAGCATGTGTTGGATCAGGATGTGTTTCAATAAAGATACCATCTACACCTGCAGCTACTCCTGCCCTGCTGAGTACCGGTAAAAATTCCCTGTTACCGCCTTTTGCATCAGAACTTGGGATGCCGTATTTACGAACGCAGTGTGTAATATCAAATACAACCGGGTAACCAATTTTATTCATGTGGTAAAAACTTCTTGGGTCAACCACCAGGTCGTTGTAACCCATGGTATAACCTCTTTCAGTTAAAATGATCTGGTCATTACCGGAATCAACCAGTTTGCCAACAGGATGCTTCATATTATCCGGTGCTAAAAACTGGCCGTGCTTTACGTTGATCACTTTTCCTGTTTTTGCAGCAGCTACCAATAAACCTGACTGCATACATAAGTAAGCGGGTATCTGCAACACATCACAAACCTCTGCAACCGGCGCAGCCTGGTCGGGATAATGAATATCTGTGAGCAAGGTGAAGCCAAACTGTTCTTTTACTTTAGCCAGTATCTTCATGCCTTCTGCAAGCCCGGGGCCCTGGTAATAACTTAAACTGCTGCGGTTATCTTTTGAAAAAGATGATTTGTAAATGATAGGGATATTTAACTTCTCACTTACTTCTTTTAGTTTTTCTGCAGTTCGCATCATGATCGATTCTTCTTCGATCACACAGGGGCCGGAGATCAGGAACAGTTCATCCGCTCCACATTCTATATTGCCAACTTTTACTTTTTTTGCACTCATGGTTATAATCTTTTGTATAAATCTTTAATGGTTTCCAATGTTATTTTCTCTTTCCAGTCTGGGCCAATGGCATGATTCCACATGTGTGGCAAATTATAAGCTACCTGCGCCATGGCAGTAATGATTTCATCACTCCAGTTTTTACTGAGGCCCTGTGGTAATTCCACGTTGTGCTGCACCAACATTTGTTTCAATTCCCGTACGCCTTCGCCGTAATAATCTTCCAAATGCTGAAAGGCCAGGCAGTTGGCATAGCAATGTTTCTCATGCAAAATTTTTGACAGCCCATAACTCAGCGCATGGCAAACACCCACTTCGGAATAAGTCAAACTCAATCCTCCCATCATACTTGCCACCATTAATTTATCATCATTCTCCGGTGTTTGGCCAGCCTTGTCCCCTAAATAAATCTCCCTGCATAATTTCAATGATTGCTCTGCAAAAGCATGGCTGTAAGCATTATTCAATGTGCCATTTTCACTTTCGATACAATGAATATAAGTATCCATACCGGTGTACAACCATTTGTCTGTTGGAACAGATGCGATCAGTTCAGGATCCAGTATCACCTGGTTAAAAACCGTCCAGTCGCATTTTAATCCGAGTTTTTTTTCAGGGCCGGTGAGTACTGCCGTCATAGAAACTTCTGCGCCGGTTCCGGAAATGGTTGGCACTCCCAAATGATAAATGCCTGGGTTTTTAATTAAATTCAATCCCTGGTACAAAGTAGAAGAGCCTTCGTTGGTAAACATCAGTGACACTGCTTTTGCAATATCCATGATGCTGCCACCGCCAATACCGATAACACCTGCAGGAATGCCTTTGCTGTTCATCACTTCATCTCTCAGTGCATCTATCTGTTCTGTGGTTGGTTCATGCGGATCAACATCAATTAGTTTTACGATGTCATTTGCTTCTGCAGGAATTCTTTTTAATAAATCTTTACCAGCAAAATAATTATCTACCACAAATAAAAAAAAGCCTGTTCCGCTGGAGGCAGGGTCATTACGTTTTTCAGCAAGGATGCCAGCCATATTATCAAAGCTGCCACGGCCGAAAACTACTTTGTCGATATTTTTAAAGTTCTTGTGAATCATTTGGTGAATGGTCAATGGTGAATGGTCAGTGTGAATTGTCAATAGTGAATATAGTATACAAATAAATAAAACCTCTAACAATGTACGCTCACATCTCAACCAGAAAAAATTATCAATTATCCATTAATTAATTTTCAATTATTAATTAACCGGCACCAGCACTTTCTCTACACAGGCTGCAATATTTTTTGCCAGCGAACGCACTTCCTCTTCCGTCCAGGTACAGCGGATGCCAAATGAAATTAAGCGGCCAATCACTTCCTGTGATTTTGGCAATTCAAGATTATTATAATCCTGCGGTGCACCAAGCACTTCCACGGCTAATTTAGAAGCTGTCTTTAATTGTTTGATATGATCCCACTGGTTAATGAAATGATACATATTGATGAACCAGTAATTGAAACCTGTAACACCGGCTTTATTGAATTCATCTACCACCGCTTTTGCAGCAGCAGTATCAGGGAGGAGCATGTTTAAGAAAGTAGCTGAATCACCATCGGGATCAGGTATGGTTGCAAATGAAATACCTTCTGTTTTTGACAACAATTCAGATAACAATTTTTTGTTTTTATTATTTCTCCTGATGACATCCGGCACCCGGGCCGTTTGCACTTTACCAATGGCTGCATGCAATTCGCTGATGCGGTAATTGAAGCCAATAATCGGGTGTTGCTCCATTCCCCGGTTGTTGCCCACATGATCATGGCCATGGTCACTGTAAGAATCTGCCAGTTTATATGCAACCTCGTCATCTGTTACCAACACCCCACCCTCACCAGCGGTGGCTATTTTAAAAAAATCAAAAGAATAACAGCCGGTTTTACCAAACAAACCAACGGATGTTCCTTTATAAGAAGATCCAAATGCCTGGCCGGCATCTTCTACCAATACAAGGTTG
Source organism: Chitinophagaceae bacterium (assembly GCA_016722465.1). Taxonomy (GTDB): domain Bacteria; phylum Bacteroidota; class Bacteroidia; order Chitinophagales; family Chitinophagaceae; genus Ferruginibacter. The sequence goes on from JADKJC010000002.1 coordinate 112,642, forward strand.
TGTTCTTTTACAATTGGCATGATCTCGTCCATATTGGCCATGCCACCGCACATATGCACCAGGCAGATACCCTTTGTTTTTGGTGTTAATACTTTTTTGATCCCGGCTGCACTCAGGCACAGGGTTTCATCTATTTCTGCAAATACGGGCTTGGCTCCCACAAACAGCACCGCTTCTACTGAAGCTGCATACGTAAACGGCGGAACGATCACTTCATCACCTGCGCCAATGCCAGCGGCTGCCAGCGCTGTTGATACGGCAGTAGAGCCACTGCTCACCGCATGGGCATATTTGGCACCCGTAACTTTTTTTACTTCGGCCTCAAATTCTCTTGCTTTCCAGATATTGTTGCGCTGTGCATCGTGGTTGTAGCGGAACAGGATACCCGTTCCCATCACATCATTCACTTCTTTTTGCTCTTCGGCACCAAATAATTCTGATCCTGGCATAGTTGTAAAATTTAGGCAACAAAAATACGGCTTAGCCTAAACATTATTTTTAAAAAAATGCCGGGCGGTTGCCGCGGAAAACATGGTGAAGCATGAATAAGGAAATTAGCCGGCCCGATAGGTACGAATAAAAAAGATTTGCCGTGGGCAAATCTTTTTCTAAACCAAAAACAACCTGCCAAAACAGGTGAACCAACTTCTCAGGATATTGGTTTCACAGGAATGATTTTAAAACGGGACTATAATTGTGTTGCAAAGGTAAGCTGAGGTAAAATCTCACGGTTCTTCAATCAGTCAGCATTGTGACTGCAAAAGGCATTTTTCAACGCATTTTGTAAGATTTATTGGTTGCAAAAATAGTTCTTCAGCACTATAGGGAAGGAGTTAAACGGACATGGCTCTAATTGAAAACGTCATTATTCATGATTAAAAAGCACTTTACTACAATTTCTACAACTCACTTGGCAGCTTATTAAACTGCTTTTTAAAAGCAATGGTAAAATTGCTGAGGTTTTTAAAACCCAGCCTGCTACCCACTTCTTTTACGGAGTACTTTCTGCTGGCAATAAGTTGCCTCGCCTTCAGCATCCTGTTTTTTTGATAATATTCGAAAAGGCTGTAATCATATATTTTTTTAAAGAGGTTTTTCAGGTTGGTTTCACTCATCATGGCGGTCCTGGCCAGTTCGGGCACCGGCGGTGGTGCTTCCCCTACATTTTTCGCCAAAATAGCCTCTATTAATATCATTCGTTTCAGGTCGGTTTCAGCAATTACAGGCACCTGCTCCGCATAAATGATCTTACCGTAAAGGTTTCGAAGGAATTTTTCCAACAACAGCATGGCCCTGTTTTGTAATGCGGCTAAATACAGAGGCTGCTCTTTTCGCAGGGCAAAAATATCTTCCATCAGTTCCCTGTACTCAATGGTGAGTACTTCAAAATGAGCGACCGGCCTGTCAACAGGTAATATGCTGTTCCAGATCAGGTCAAGCGCTGCTATGCCAAAATGCTGCTGAAACCATTCTTTGGTAAAATAGATATTAACACAACGGCTTTCTGTTTCGGCATTTACAATGTATTCAAGCGGCTGCAGCGGGTTACTCAAAAAAGCACCTGAATAAATGGCCGTATTGTCTTCCAAAACCAGGTCTCCCTGTTTTACTGATAATGCTTTAAGGTTCCGCACTTCATCAAAACGGAGGGTGAAATGATGACCGGCGGCAGCATTGCGTTTGAATAAAAAATCCTGGTGCAGGGTACATTCATTGGTAAGCACTTGTAATCCATTTGCCAAAGCTTCTACCTGGATATAACCAGCCCCCGCCTTCGCCGGCAGCCACAAGATATTATTGCTTACCGGCGCATCAAGGGCATCGGCCAGCAACTGCAGGTAATCCAGATGATCACAATAATTGTAGTTAAAACTAAACATGATAGCGGGAAGTAATTAGGCAAATTACAAAAACTACTGTTTATGACTCTTGAATTAATTGGGAAGGCAATGTATTGAACTGCTTTTTAAAAGCGCTGGAAAAATTAGCAGCATTATAAAACCCAACTGAATCAGCGGTTTCCTTTACACTGTATTTACCGCTCAGCAACAATTCTTTTGCTTTTTGCAAGCGCATTGTTTGATAATAGGTGTAAATACCGCTGCCATACATTTCTTTAAATCGCTTCTTAAGTTTTGTAGTACTCATGGTAACCATCTTCGATAATTCTTCGATAGTGGGTGGTGGCTCACTCAGGTCTTTTACCAGCAAATGCTCAACTCTTACCAACCTATGCAGGTCTTCCTCACTCATATCCGGCTTACCTTCAAACTGTTTCATCTTTGCGGCCAGCCGGGTAAAAAATCTTTCGATCAATAAGGTTACCCGGTTTTTTAAAAAGACATTTTGGAGAGGGTCATTTTTCTTTACATTCCATAATTCATCCATTAAACCCAAATACGGTGCATCCAGTGGTTCAATATCAAAACAGGCAGTTTTCAAGGACACATATTTTTGCAGTCCATCCACATTATCTCCAAGGCCGAGGTATTTTTTCAACCAGGCTTCACTGAAAAAAACCTTTACTGCTTTTACCACGGTGTTTGGTGCTATTTCCTCTGTATTGGAAAATACATTACTGGTGAGCCTTACCACAGCATGCCGGGTTTGTTTTTTCTGCAGCGTTTCACCACCCACGATAAAAGTAGCGGTATCATTAATGTGTACATCTTCAAAATGAAGCACATAATACCGATTGTCTGATTGCTCTCTTTTTGCGATTAGGCGTTTGGTAAAAACAACATCAGCCAGCAACACCTGTAACTCATCCGCTAAGTCTATTACCTTAATGATTCCAGTACCGGCAGGTGGGTGAATCTCAATGAAATCTTCCCCGTTATATGGCGCATTCATTACTGCTGCCATTGTACGCAGGAAAGTTTTATTATCCGTATGATTCAATTCTAAAACGATCATAGAACATGATTACTGCCGCTAAGGCAATGAGTATATCTGTTCTCAGAGATAGCGCAATGGATTGCGTCTTGCATTCAGGATGTATCTTTTAATATTCATCCAGAAAGCAATGAAAAGATAAATGATAACCGGCGACCCCATGGTAAGAAACGAAATGTAGATGAAATACTTCCGGATGGTGGAGGTAGCGATGCCCATTTTTTCACCAATAGCATTGCAAACGCCGAATACATGCCATTCAATAAAATGCTTGAAACGCTTCATGTTGTAAAGATAAAAAAAAAATGATACCGTAACTGTTATGTGCAAATCTTGTAAAACAGGGTAACTCCAATTACTCAAATACAATCCTGTTATTAAAACGTATAGCACCTCATATTGTTGCTGTGTTTTTTTGAATTTTCAAAAATTATTCTGTCGGCTTTTCCGTACATTCGCAATCCAATTTAACAATGTGATCATTGGGAATATGCCCTCATACTTCCGGTAATTCACATCTCAATATTGCTCTTTTTCAAATCTTCAAAATTTACCTATGGCGTTCGACATTGAAATGATCAAAAAGCTGTATGCCAACTATGGCAGCAGGATTGATGCAGCCCGTAAAACAGTGGGCAAACCCCTTACTTTAACTGAAAAGATATTGTATGCACACCTTTGGCAGGGCGATGCCACTACTGCCTTTGAAAGAGGAAAGAGTTATGTGGATTTTGCCCCGGACCGTGTAGCCATGCAGGATGCCACCGCACAAATGGCCCTGCTGCAATTCATGCAGGCAGGCCGTACGCAGGTAGCCGTTCCTTCCACAGTACATTGCGATCACCTGATTGTTGCAAAAGAAAACAGTAAAATTGATCTTGAAAGAGCCGTTAACGAAAGCAGCGAAGTGTACGATTTCCTTGCATCGGTTTCTAATAAATACGGCATCGGTTTCTGGAAACCCGGTGCCGGTATCATTCACCAGGTAGTGCTGGAAAATTACGCCTTCCCCGGTGGTATGATGATCGGTACCGACAGCCATACGGTAAATGCCGGTGGTTTGGGTATGATTGCTATTGGTGTAGGTGGCGCCGATGCATGTGATGTAATGGCAGGCCTGCCATGGGAACTGAAAATGCCAAAACTCATCGGTATTAAGCTCACTGGTAAATTAAGTGGCTGGACCGCCCCTAAAGATGTGATCTTAAAAGTAGCTGGTATCCTTACCGTTAAAGGTGGTACCGGCGCTGTAGTGGAATATTTTGGTGAAGGTGCAACTGCAATGAGCTGTACCGGCAAAGGCACCATCTGTAATATGGGTGCTGAAATTGGTGCTACCACTTCTACTTTTGGATATGACGAAAGCATGAGCCGCTATCTTAAATCAACCGGTCGTGAAGATGTGGCGATACTGGCAGATGACATCAAAGAACATTTGACTGCAGATGCCGAAGTGTACAGGAACCCTGAACAATATTTCGACCAGGTAATTGAAATTAATTTAACCCAACTGGAACCACACCTGAATGGACCATTCACCCCGGATCTGGCCACGCCGATCTCTAAAATGAAAGAAGCTGCTGCTGCCAACAACTGGCCTACCAAGGTAGAAGTTGGTTTGATCGGAAGCTGCACCAATTCTTCTTACGAAGATATTTCAAGGGCGGTGAGCCTGGCAAAACAGGTAGCCGAAAAAGGACTGAAAACAAAAGCACAGTTCACCATTACACCAGGCAGCGAGCAGGTTCGGTATACCATTGAAAGAGATGGCTTCCTGGAAACATTTGATAAAATTGGCGCTACTGTATTTGCCAATGCATGCGGACCATGTATTGGTATGTGGGACAGGATGGGTGCTGAAAAACTGGAACGCAATACCATCGTTCACTCCTTTAACAGGAACTTCTCTAAACGTGCCGATGGCAACCCGAATACATTGGCATTTGTTGCATCTCCGGAACTGGTAACCGCACTGGCCATCGCAGGTGACCTTACTTTCAATCCATTGACTGATACATTGACCAACGATAAAGGCGAGCAGGTAAAATTAGATCCGCCAACGGGGTATGAATTACCACCACTTGGTTTTGATGTAAAAGATGCAGGCTTCCAGGCACCTGCGGCAGATGGCAGCGGCGTAGAAGTAAAAGTATCTCCTGCCAGCAGCAGGCTGCAATTGCTTGATCCTTTTGCAGCGTGGGAAGGCACTGATCTGAAAGGTTTGAAATTACTGATCAAAGCAAAAGGAAAGTGTACAACCGACCACATCAGTATGGCAGGCCCATGGTTAAAATTCCGTGGGCACTTAGATAATATCAGCAACAACATGCTGATCGGTGCTCTCAATTATTTTAATGAAAAAACGGACAATGTAAAAAGCCAATTGACCGGCGAATATGGCCCGGTGCCTGCTACGCAAAGATTTTACAAAGCCGCAGGTATTGGCACTATAGTAGTGGGAGATGAAAACTATGGTGAAGGTTCTTCAAGGGAACATGCAGCCATGGAGCCACGCCACCTGGGTGTGCGTGCCGTATTGGTAAAATCTTTTGCAAGGATACATGAGACCAACCTGAAAAAACAGGGCATGCTGGCGTTAACCTTTGCCAACAAAGAAGACTATGATAAGATACAGGAAGATGATACCATTGACATCATCGGGCTTACTTCTTTTGAGCCTGGCAAACCATTGGCCATTACCTTACACCATGCAGATGGCGGCACGGATATTATCCAGGTAAATCATACATACAACGAGCAACAAATTGAATGGTTCAATGCCGGCGGTGCACTCAACATCATCCGCAGGGAATTTGCCAATAGCTAATTTGCCACTTGAAAAAAAGAAAAAGCGAAACTCTTAAAGGGGTTTCGCTTTTTTAATTAGAGCATTTTTTTTTCTTACTTCACAAAAAGATTACCATCGCTGAAGTTACCGGGCAGAGGTTTCTTCAAGATTACACGTAAAGTACAAAGGGTTCTTTCAATGATACAAATACATAAATAAGGTTATCTTTATTTTAAACCCAACAACCATGGAACTCTTAACCCCACAACCCGGCCTGATTTTCTGTACCATCTTAACACTCCTTATATGCTTCCCACTTTGGCTGATCGCACTCATCAGTATTTTAAAAAACAATTTTAGAGACAGTACCACCAAACTCACCTGGGTGTTGGTTGTATTGTTGGTGCCTTTAATTGGATCTGTCCTGTACCTTGCTATTGGCAGGAATCAAATTGCACGGTAAATAAGCATCTTTCATTTTTTATAAAATGATTAACAGGGTTATGAAAAATAAAAAAACAACCTGGCTGGTTGGCATTTTTATACTCCTGGCAATATCGTTTTTGTTGATTGATAACAACTGGATGAACGGAGCAAGCGAACCGGTAACAATTTCATCAAAAAGGGTAGAACAATCAACCGGCAAAAACAGTCATCGCCACTCCACCTATTTTTGGGTTGACCATAGCAACAGAAAATACAAAGTGCCGGAATGGCTATATAATGAATTGCACCTTGGCGACAGCTTTTTAGTAAAAAGGTCAGTTATATTTAACAAAGTAATCCGTATTCAATGTAGCCTGGATGGTTATGAAACGACGGAAAATATTGGTGTTATTAATGATGATTGGTTTGGAATCGGGCTTTGTGCCATTGCTATGTTACTTTCGGTTGTGGAGGTATTTGCTCCAGGCATTTTTAAAAATGAAGAACAACAATTTACAGCGTTCTACCTGTCAATTTTATTGACTGCCGTAATCATTGCTTTCTACTTTATTTTTTCCACCTGAAACTAGCGGGAAACATGATATCAAAAAAATCAGGACCTCATTTTTATGATCTGTTCTTTCAGCGATAGCAACTGCTTAATAATTAGCTTACGGGTATCTTCATCCGTCAATTTTCCTTCAGTATCAAATTTTGCTTTGGCCTGCGATACCAGTATTTCTGGTTTTGTCTGCTGCATACCCAACGCTTGAAAAACAGGTTGAAAAGCAAGCTGCATTCTTACAGTTCCCCACAGGCCCGGCGTTACCCCCATCAGTGCTACCGGCTTTTGAATGATCGGGGAATCGGTTCCCCGTGATGCCCAGTCGATGGCATTTTTTAACCCACCCGGTATGGAGTAATTATATTCCGGCGAAACAATAATCAATCCATCAGCATGTTCTAAGCCATTCCTGAAATCCACTACTGCTGCCGGCCTTTGTGTAACATCCGGAATATCAAAATCGCCATTATATAACGGCAAGCCGTCGATGGATAACAGTTCCAGCGTAACTTCCGCCGGCAGTAATTCTTTTACGGCATTCAATAAAATTGTATTGTAAGATTTTTTCCGGAGGCTGCCAGATATACCAACAAGGCGAATTGTACTGTTCATAATGCATGTTTAGATGTATTTAAGCCAAATACTGTTCCCTTCTCAAAAAATTACAAGACTTTCAACATCCCAGTTAACGACGCATTTGCAAACGATACCCTTTTGTATATTAATTAACAGTTTTCATATACTCAACAGGTTAGTTATGGTTGTCATAAGTATGAAATTTGTACCCAGTACAGCCAACTAAAATTATATGTATGAAAAGCGTTCAATCAACATCACCTGGTTTTGTATTAACCAGCCTGTCTTTCCAAGCATCAGAAAGTAAAAAAAATCTACTGCAAACTAACCAGCAGTATGTTGCATCGCACAAAAGCAGTATTGCAAAGTTTGATTACTGTCTTCCACCAGATGATATAAATGCCGCTGCGGAAACAGGCTTCGGCATCAATGCACGCTAACAGTTAACTGAAACAAAATTGTGTAATCAATCATGTGGTTATAACCCCAGTGCCTCTCTGAGTTTGCCGTAGCCACTCCTGCTAACAGGTACCTTCATCCCATTTTTTAGCACAGCAATGTGGCTGTCTTTTTCGTAGGGGTCGATACGGGTAATGTATTGTGTATTTATCAGGTAAGACCGGTGACACCGGCAGAAAATAGCAGCATCCAGTGTATCTTCAAAATGCCCCATGGTTTTACTCTTTAAAAAATAACCGTCGGCAGTGTGTACTTTTACATAATCATCCGCAGCTTCCAGATAGAATACTTCGCTAATGGGGATGATCTTTATTTTACTCCCGTTCTTTACAACTATCCGGTTATTTTGTGCCGGGCTATGGGCAACAGTTGCCAGCAATTGCTGCGTATTGCCTGCACCGGCATTAGTATGTTGTTCCAGCCACTTATTCACCGCCTTATCAAAACGTTCCTTGCTGAAAGGTTTTAATAAATAATCCACCGCATGTGCTTCAAATGCTTTCAAAGCAAATTCGTCAAAAGCGGTTGTAAAAATTACAGCAGGTGGCTGCTCCACCAGTTCCAGCATTTCAAAGCCGTTGATCTTGGGCATCTGGATATCCAGAAAAATCAAATCCGGCTGATGTAACTGAATAGCTTTCACTCCTTCAAATCCGTTATTACATTCCTGCACTACAGTTAACTGAGGAAAGGATTGCAGGTATTCCAGCGCCACCATTCTTGCAAGTGGCTCATCATCTATCAATAAAACTTTTTTTATCACAACTCAATATTTAAAATCCTACACATTGTTACTGCGGTATTGTTACACTTACAATAAACTGGCTACCCTGTATCTCTGTCTCCACCAAATCATTTCGCCCAAACAATAAATACAATCGTCTTTTTACAGACTGCAATCCAAAGCCCGTACCTTTTTCATCGGGGGTGCTGTCACTGTCGAATGGATTGATGATGGCGATCACCAGCTGGTTGTTTATTATTGATGAATGTACCTCAATAATGGTTTCACCAATGGTTCCATACAAGCCAAACTTAATGGCATTCTCCACCAAAGGTTGTAGCAGTAATGCAGGCAACTTTAACTTTAGAGAATCAGCGTCAGTTTTTACGAGTGGTTGCAGGCGGTTGCCAAAGCGGACTTTTTCTATACCAAGATATAATTCCAGTTGTTCCAGCTCCTCCTGCAGTGCTACCCACTGGTTCTCATCTTTTCTTAAAGTGCTTCTTAAAAAACTGCTCAGTTGCTGTACCATGATTCTTGCTTCTGCAGGTTTACTACCGATCAATGCATTGATAGAATTTAAACTATTGAACAAAAAGTGAGGCTGCAGTTGCTGCCGCAGTTTAAACAACTCTGCTTCCCTGGCAAGTTTGGAGGTTTCGTGCTCCCGTTGCGTTTCTTTTTTCTTTTCTTCAAAAGCATACCACAACACACTAATCACTGCCATAAATGCTGTTACCAAAAACATCACACAATAACGGATGGTAAATGATTGCTGCAGCACATTTTGATACTGCACATCAGTACCCGGCAATAATTTAAGCAGATATCTAACCAGCAACCATACCACAACAGAAATAAATAAACTAATGGTAAGTATGTACCAGTAACGTTCCTTTTTGGGCAAATAATACTGCAGGTTATTGCTGATCAGCATACAGGCGCTGCAAAGCAACAGGTTAGTAATGCCACTGTCTGCAAAAGCAAACTGCCATTGTATGCCCAGGCTGTACAGTACATAAGCATGCACAGTTGCCCACAACAGCCAGCTGCCAATGAAGATGAAAAGAAATCTTTTTTGTGATAATGGTGTTTTGGCCACGGCAGCAGTTTAAACTAATTGCAATATCTCTAAGGTATCATTGTTTTGAATATGGGCCGCCTTTTTATGCACCATATCAATATAAGTGGCTGCACAATCTGGTTTGTAAGAAGAGGAGCATATCTCTGCACCGTCTAATAATTCTTTTAGCTGGTAAAGAGTGCTTACATTAATGAACTTCCAGTGAATAAGCCGGCTGTTGTTGATGTTTACAATACTACCCTCTTCCGATATACCCAGTTGTTGTGCCTTTTTAAATGCTTCTTCTTTTGAATGAGCCGCAATTACTCGTAACTGCTCATCAAACTCTGCCACTTGATCCCTTCCGGCAAAAATTACCTGGAAAACAATCTTGGTGATATACCAATTCATACGTTATTGTTTTGGTGTTTGGTTTACTTTATAGTTGATAATTGAAAATGAATAACGAAAACTGATAAGACTCTTTACCTTCATTTATGCAATAATCAATTATAAAAACCTGTTGGCTTACTTTAAATCCCCTTATTTATTGAAAATGATACAAAATTTTTCACATCAGGAACTATCCATTTTCAATTATCTATAACTTGTGATCTCAATTCCTCCCATAAAAGCAGTACCTTTTAATACCAGCACTTTATTTTGTACCGTAATGATGGAGTGTGCATCCCTCTTATCTTCCACACCGCCAAAGATGGCAGCTACTTCCTGCCTTACCGTCCAGTGCGATGGAACAATCAGCTTTACACCACCCAATATCGCTGTTACATCAATCAGTACGGTTCCGTTAATATCAGCTTTGCTCAGATCAATTTCTGATCCACCAAAAATACTGGTGGCATCACCGCCCTGGAAGTTTTTAGAAAGTATGTTTTTTTTTACGGCGCCAAAGATCGCAGTAGCATCTAATCTTTCTGCTGTAGTATCAGCATAGCCACTGTCAGTAGTTATATAGTCGGCAGACTGGAAACTACTTGCTGTTCCTGCAGCTACTGCAGGCCCTGAGGATTGATCATCCACTTGTCTTTTCCATTTGTTTCTGTCACAGCGTCCCCACCCCTGGCTGTTCTTTGGGCGTAGAATGAGCATTATGCCAACACCTACTAAAATTGCCGGCACAAGGTAGTGCCGCAGACTGTACATATCCATCACATCATCCAGTAAAAAAAAAGTACCGATCAGGATCATTACTAACCAGCCCCCACCCCTGAAGCCATGTTTAACGCCACTATAAATACCCACTGCAATCAATATCATTGGCCAGGTAAAAAGCCAGTAAGGGAAAATTGCAAAGCCTGCTTGCTTAAGAAAAAACAGCACCCCGATAGCAATGATAAATACACCGGCAAATACACGGCTGTTGTTGGGTTGATTGTTCATTCCGTCACTCATAGTTGTAAATTTTAATCAAAACTACAAGAAGGAATAAATACAGACAATGACTTACAGGCGATAAGCTTTATTTTTCGGTGAACTGCGGATTCAGTGCGGTGAATGAAAGCTATGGAAAAAGTTTTGACTTAGGTTTTAATGAAGCTTTCCCCATTGAAAGAAGCTTAATGAATTTTGGGAATTACGGTAAACCCGAACTGAGATTGCAGTTCCTTTTTAATATTCTTTTAGGGTTGGTGCCTTTGCCGCAGGAATTGAGCCTGGTAGTAAAGAGTATGTTAGATATCTGAACTGTTGGAATAATGCATCAATATGAGGCATAACCATGTTAGCAGCAGTTTTTTTTGCCTCCTTCGGACTTAATTACTTATAAAAATTGGCATAATTATTAAGCATAAGACAGTAAAACAATAGCAGATGAAAACAAGTAATAACATTGAGGCACCGGATGTAACAAAAATTGTAGAAAGGAATGTGAATGCGTTAGTACACCGAAAGAAGGAAGATCTAAAAAAAAGAAGTTTAACTGAAAAATTTATAAGTTCAATAACTTCTTTTGCCGGGAGTATGCCATCACTATATATCCATTCATTACTATTCGGAATATGGATAATTTGGAATATGGGATTGCTGGATTTAAAACCATTTGACCCAAGTTTTATTATTCTTGCAACTTTTGCAGCTGTAGAAGCCATCTTTCTGACAACATTTGTTTTAATTGGCCAAAGGCATATGAATGTACAGGCTGAAAAATGGGCGGAATTAGATTTACAAATTAGTTTGCTCACAGAGCATGAGGTAACCCGGGTTTTAACCTTAATAACCGCTGTGGCAAAGAGGATGGATATTGAAGTCGTTGAAGATAAAGAAATTGAGGAATTATCAAAAGACATTCATCCTGACAATGTATTAGATACGATGGAAAAAGCGTATTTGTAAACCTGCCGCTCTAAAAAAAGGCTTGCTGAATTGGGAAAATAGACATCCGCTCCAATTATCAAAAGACAGCTTGTTCGCTGTAATGATTTTATTCGTTCCTCATACTTTGAAATTCTTTCAACAAATTGTTTCTCCGGAATCCATTCTTAAATTCAAATTAGCTGGCTGTGCAAAATCAAACCCTTAGCAAGCCACGGAACCCCCGGGCGGCATAGTAAGATGCTGCACCGTTGTGATACACAAAAGTATTGTTGTAGCGATGATCACAAAAGATGGCACCACCGAGTTCCCGGATAGCTAAAGGTGTTTTTATCCAGCTCGATGTTTTAGTGTCGAATTTTCCGAGTTTCTGCAACTCCCGGTATTGCTCTTCCGATAAAAGCTCAATGCCCATGGAAGCAGCTATATCAATAGCATTATTTTTCGGTTTATGTTCTTTCCGTGACTCCAGCCCCTGGCGGTCGTAACAAAAACTTCTGCGCCCCTGGGGACTTTCAGCAGAACAATCATAAAAGACGTATTCACCCGTCTTTTTATCATAACCTACAACATCCGGTTCTCCACCGGTTCTTTCCATTTCATTCAGTGACCAAAGTTTTTCTGTATTAGCTTCCAGCTTTGCCTGAACTCTCGCCCAATCAAAATCTTTATGGCGGTTCTTGTTTTTTTCAAAACGGGCTTTTAATGTTTTGATTAGCTCTTCAAGTTGTTTTGGTGACAACTCCTTTTTATTTCCCGCTGTCATAATGTGTTATTTAAATTTCCTTGCAAAGTCTTACAATTGGTTAAGTGCTATATCGGACAGAGTAGTCATTTGGCCATGCCGCCAACGACCAGGACTTTGTACAGACTGCGTATTAGCAACTCTGTCTGGCCCCATGACGATGAATATAAAGAAACGGCTTTTTATTTAAAACGAAAAGTGGATTAATAAACTATCATTCCCAGAACAAAAGATTGGTAGCGGAATGCAGCCAAAGAAAACTTGTTATGTCCAGCTTGCAGTAAATCCATGAAATACGCCCTGTTTTTCAATCGTCATTTTTGTGCATTCGGTTAACAGTTTTTTGGGCAGGCGTGTTAACCGAATTGTTAACCGAGCAGCAAGTACAATTTCAATACATTTGGCATTATCAATAAAAAACGCTTAGAATATATGTTCTAAGCGTTTTTTTAGAAGTTTGAATTTAAATTTGCGGAGCGGACGGGACTCGAACCCGCGACCTCTGCCGTGACAGGGCAGCATTCTAACCAACTGAACTACCGCTCCAACAACCCTATCGCTACAGCTAAAACTGAAAATCAATCAAGCCATATTTTTTAGGGATTGCGAAGATAGGGGTTTACAATTTTTTACCAAAATTTTTCTTGAAAAAATCTGATGGCTTAAATTTATATTTGCCCTTACGATTGATAAATCCAAACGAATAACTGTAAATTATTTATATGCCTGAACTTAAAAACCGTCAGTTTTTAGATTTTGAAAAGCCGATTAAAGATCTGTACGATCAGTTAGATATCATAAAGGTAACTGCTGAAAAAGTAAGGCAGACATGAGTACTGCTATTGTGGGACTTGAAGCAAAGATTGTTGAAGCAAAAAAAGAACTCACCGATAATTTAACCCCCTGGCATAGGGTGCAATTAAGCCGCCACCCCGACAGGCCTTATACCTTAAAGTACATTGAAAAAATGTGTACCAATTTTGTAGAACTGCATGGCGACCGGAATGTGAAGGATGACAAAGCGATGGTGGGCGGATTTGCACAATTGGACGGAGAGACGGTGATGATTATTGGTCAGCAAAAAGGAATCAATACCAAAATGCGGCAGATCAGGAATTTTGGGATGGCCAACCCGGAGGGATACCGAAAAGCATTGCGGTTGATGAAACTGGCAGAGAAATTCCATAAGCCCGTTATTCCATTACTAGATACACCTGGAGCTTATCCGGGTCTTGAAGCAGAAGAAAGAGGCCAGGGTGAGGCGATTGCAAGGAATATTTTTGAAATGATCCGGTTGAAAGTACCCGTAATCTGTGTGATCATTGGTGAAGGGGCAAGCGGTGGGGCATTGGGCATTGGCGTAGGCGACAGGGTTTTTATGATGGAGAATACCTGGTATACTGTAATCTCTCCCGAAAGCTGCAGCAGCATTTTATGGCGCAGCTGGGATAAGAAAGAACTGGCCGCAGAACAGCTCCGGTTAACGGGTAAGGATATGCTGGAGTTTGGTTTGGTAGATGCGGTGATTCCTGAGCCATTGGGTGGTGCACACTGGGATTATGGGGAAGCCGGTACCATTTTAAAAAACTATTTGATACCGGTAATTAAGGAGTTAAAAGCAATACCGGCAGAACAGCGTTGCACTGAAAGGATTCAAAAATTCAGCCGGATGGGCTTTTGGGATGAAAAGGTGGAAGCGGAAGGAGTATAAGAAAATGAGGGCTTTATCGCAATGCTCAATTTTACAGCTGCAGTAATTGTATTTTCAATGCAAAAATTATTCTACCTGTAAATTAATTTCGCTTTAATCAAATGATCCACTGTAACCATTTGCGCTTTTGTCATAAAGCAGAATGATTGTTGTTAACCTGATGCCCAATTGAAATGCCTATGAAGTGATCCGTTCGTCAACGGACGATGATGCCAAAAAACGACCGTTGGTATCAAAAAAAACTTCCTTACTCATCTCACACTCATTTCATTCACGTATGTGCAAACATATTATATGCTGCTTGCACACAGCTCCTTATCTTTGAAAAAAGAATATTGCTATGCTTAAAGTAGGCGTTTTTGGAACAGGTCATTTAGGAAAGTTTCATCTGAATAACTGGAAGGAAATTGAAGGCGCCGAATTGACAGGTTTTTTTGATCCTGATGATAACACTGCTGCCGAAGTAAGCAGTAAATACAACCTCAAAAGGTTTGATACGACAGATGCTTTACTGGATGCCTGTGATGCTGTAGATATCATTGCCCCTACTTCCCACCATTTTGAATTGTGCAAGGCTGCCATTACCAAAGGCAAACATGTGTTTGTGGAAAAGCCCCTCGCCAATACAATGGATGAAGCCAGGGAGCTGGTAAAACTGGCCAAAGAAGCCAATATCAAATTCCAGGTGGGGCATGTGGAAAGATTTAACCCGGCTTTTTTAGCATTGAGCGGATTCAAGCTGGATCCTATGTTTATTGAAGTACACCGGTTAGCCCAGTTCAATCCAAGGGGCACCGATGTAAGTGTAATACTGGACCTGATGATCCATGACATTGATATTATTTTAAGTTTGGTGAAGAGCAATGTAAAAAGCATTTCGGCCAATGGTGTGGCTGTGATGAGTGATACGCCGGATATAGCCAATGTTCGGATTGAGTTTGATAACAGCTGTGTGGCTAATCTTACCAGCAGCCGGATATCAATGAAGAGAATGCGGAAGATGCGGTTATTTCAGAAAGATGCCTACATCGGCATTGATTTTTTAGAAAAGAAAACAGAAGTGATCAAGCTGAATGCCCCCGGCGATAAAAATGTTTTCACCTTCGATATTGAAACCAACAACGGCAAAAAGACAATCGCCATCAGCAATCCTGCGGTGGAAGACGGCAATGCCATCAAGATGGAACTGCAGGCTTTTCACAGTGCCATCCTTAACAATACCAATACACCGGTGAGTGTGATCGATGGATTCAGGGCCATGGATGTGGCTCACCAGATACTGGAAAAAATAGGCGCTGTACATGCCAGCTAACTTTATGCAAACAATGACAGTTTTTTCTAACCCCTCTAAACCTCTAAACCTCTAAACCTCTAAACAGTTTCCTTGAACCAACCCCGGATACATATCAGCTGGTACATTGTTGCAGATATTGTATGCTGCCTGTTTACCTGGTGGTTGTTTTACTTTTTGCGTACACTTATTTATGATTACCCATTAACACTGCCCCCCGGGTTTTACCTCGGTGCATTTTTGTATGTATCAGGCTGGCTTAGCCTGCATTTGCTAAGCGGCGCTTATGAAGGCATTTATCAAAAAACAAAGATCACGGAATTCATCAGGACCCTGCTGGCGAGCCTGATCGGCTGTCTTTTCCTGCTGTTCTTTTTTATATTGAAAAATCCGCAGTCAAATAATATCCGTTACTATAAAGAGTTTTTCAGCTTGCTGGTACCCGTATTTTTTGTAACACTAACAGTGCGGTTTTTATTTTTAGATATTGCCAAAACCCAGTTGCAGAAAAGAAAAGTATTTTTCAATGTACTGCTGATAGGTTCTGGTAAAACAGCCGGTTCATTTTTTGAATCCTTCATAAAAACGAATGAGGAAAGCGGATACACCATCTGCAGTTTTTTAAATACCAATGGCAACAGTGGCCTGCAATTGCCTGCCAGCATTAACAAATACAACGAACTGGATAAGCTCCGTGAGATCATCAGCAGTGATCATATAGAAGAGGTAATCATTACTGTGGAGAAAACAGAAAGGGAATTATTGACGAAAATCCTGCAGCAGCTAAGTGATAAGGATGTAAACATCAAATTAACCCCAGATGCGGTAGACATCATCAGCGGCGCTGTGCAAACCAGCGATGTGATGGGGATGCCATTGATAGATGTACACACCGGGCTGCTGCCTTCCTGGCAAAAAAACATCAAGCGTTTTGTTGACTTGCTGATATCCATCATAGCAACCATATTGTTATCACCGTTACTAATCTATGCCGCTGCCAGAACGATGTTGTCCTCAAAAGGATCCATCCTGTACAAACAGGAAAGAGTTGGTTATAAAGGCAAGCCCTTTATCATTTACAAATTCAGGAGCATGCTGGAGGATGCTGAAAAAAACGGGCCGATGCTGAGTACAGAAGAAGATAACAGGATTACAAAATGGGGAAAGGTAATGCGGAAATGGCGGCTGGATGAACTGCCACAACTCTGGAATATTATTAAAGGCGAAATGAGCCTGGTGGGGCCAAGACCGGAAAGGAAATTTTATGTGCAGCAGATCGTGGAACAGCACAGCGAATACAATTACCTTTTTAAAGTGAAGCCGGGCCTTACCAGCTGGGGCATGGTCAAGTTTGGCTATGCTTCTTCGGTAGATGAAATGATACAACGCATGCCTTTTGACCTGATGTATGTAGAAAATGTTTCGCTGCTGCTGGACCTCCGGATTATGATACTGACGCTGGCAACTATTTTGAAAGGAAAGGGGAAATAGGACGTGAATGGTGAATGGTCAATAGTGAATAAGCCCCCTACTTTATTTCAATAAGGGCAAAGCGGTAAATTATCAGCCAGCTACTTTTTTATTTCATTAAATCCCTGTGCCTTATTGGCTGGTACTCATTTCAGAATATAAAAGCGTAGATTCAGCATGCTCCATTCACTATTCACAATTCACCATTATCCTTTCTTTGGTTATATTTGATGAAAACACTGCATTATGAAGCCTACCGGGTTGCTGGTTCTTGTTAGTTTTGTCTGCTTGATGGCAGCGGCGCAAAAGCCCTACTGGCAGCAACAGGTAAACTATACAATCAATGTAACCCTGAATGATACAGAACATTCACTGGATGGTTTTGAAGTGATGGAATATTATAACAATTCAGAAGACACCCTCCGTTTTATCTGGATACATTTATGGGCCAATGCCTACAAGAACGACCGCACTGCTTTTACGGACCAGCTGCTGGAAAACGGCAGTACGGATTTTTATTTCAGCAATGCAGAAGACAGGGGATACATCAACCGCCTCGCCTTTAAAGTAAATGGTACGATTGCTGTAATGGAAGACCATCCGCAACACCAGGATATTTTAAAAGTGTATTTACCTGTTCCTTTAGCCCCAAAACAAAGCTGTAAAATCGAAACGCCATTTCATGTAAAGCTGCCATATAATTTTTCGAGAGGCGGGCACATTGATCAATCTTACCAGGCCACCCAATGGTACCCCAAGGCGGCGGTATATGATAAAAAAGGCTGGCACGAAATGCCCTACCTGGACCAGGGAGAATTTTACTGTGACTTTGGAAACTATGAAGTGGCGATTACCTTTACCTCAAAATTATATTGTTGCAGCAACAGGTGAACTAATAAAAGACAGCATACACGCTGTTGTAAATGAAGACTTACCTGCACCTGTGACACTGGTAAAAAAGCAAACCAAACCATTCTTCCCTGCTAAAAAAGAAAATACCATTTCAGCAATACCCTCTTCCCGTACATTAAAAACGGTTGTTTACAAACAAAATGATGTGATTGATTTTGCCTGGTTTGCTGATAAAAATTTCATTGTAAAAAAAGACACAATGGCTTTGCCTTCCGGAAGAGTAATCAATGTGGCTGCTTATTCTTTACCTGCTGCTGATGGGAAAACGTATTGGATAAATGCTGTGAATTATATCAAGAAAACTGTTTTAACCAGAACAAACTTAATTGGAGAATACCCATACAATACGGTTACTGCGGTACAAGCCAATGCAAAATATATTGGCGGCATGGAATATCCAACCATCACTTTAATATCCGGGGCTAAAACTGAAAGGGCGATGGAAAGTGTGATAGAGCATGAAGTGGGGCATAACTGGTTGTATGGAATTTTAGCAACCAACGAAAGGGAACATCCCTGGATGGATGAAGGAATGAATAGCTACTACAAAAGCCGTTATCCTTATGAACCGATTGTAACCAAGATAACAAAGAAAGGAGGGCAGGATTTCTGGGATGAAAGAACACCTGTAGATGAAAAAGATTTTTTGTTGCGTAATATAGTGGATGAAAAAAAAGACCAGCCAATTGAAACAAATTCTGAAAAATTTTCAGCAGCCAATTATGATGCAATTGCTTACTATGAGGCAAGCCAATGGATGAAATGGATGGAGATAACCCTTGGTAAAAAAGTGCTTGACAGTTGCATGAGAGAATATTACAGGCAATGGAAATTTAAGCACCCTTATCCTGAAGATTTGAAGGCGGTCTTTGAAAATGTGAGCAGGAAAAATTTAGAAGACGGATTTTCTTTATTGCAGCTTAGTAAAAAAGGAGATGAAATCTTTAAATCCCGTACAACAATATTGGGCCCTTATGATGTAAAAGCAGATTATGCTTTTAAAAGAAAAACCAAACTCACTTCTTTCTTCAGCTTTAAAGAAACCAATAAATACAAATATATTTTTGCTTCACCGGCTGTTGGTTATAACAAGTATGACAAATTAATGATCGGGGCCCTGCTGCACAATTACACTTTGCCTGCAGAAAAATTTCAATTTTTAGTAGCGCCGCTGTATGCTACCGGCAGCAGGCAATTCAATGGTATTGCCAGGTTTGATTACAGGCTACACCAGGGAAACAATGGAAAGAAGTTAACACTATCGTTATCGGGCGCCTCTTTTAATGGCGATGCTTTTACCGACTCCACCGACCAAAAGAATTTCCTGCGTTTTAGCAAAATCGTTCCTGGGCTTAAATATGTATTTGCCAATAACAATCCAAGGAGCCAGCTCGTAAAATACATTCAATGGAAAACATTTTTTATCAGGGAAACATCATTGCTATTTACAAGGGATACCATTAATGAGGTGGATGTGATTAGCTATCCTGTAAACAACCGATACGTGAACCAGTTGCGTTTTGTGGTGGAGAACAACCGGGTGCTTTATCCTTACAACGTTGAATTGCAGGCAGAGCAGGGCAGGAATTTCATTCGGCTTGCATTTACCGGCAATTACTTTTTCAACTATGCAAAAGGCGGTGGCATGAATGTGCGGTTGTTTGCCGGCAAGTTCTTTTACCTGGGCGAAAAAACCTTTGCCAAACAATTTGAAACCGATACTTATCAACTCAACATGACCGGTCCAAAAGGTTATGAGGATTATACCTACAGCAACTATTTCGCCGGAAGAAATTATTTTGATGGTGCTGCTTCGCAACAGATCATGCAACGGGATGGTTTCTTTAAAGTACGAACAGACCTTTTAAGCAGCAAGACCGGCAAGACAGACAACTGGCTGGCAGCTGCCAATTTTACCAGTGACTTTCCAAAAGCATTTAACCCACTACAGGTACTGCCCGTTAAAATACCATTGAAAGTTTTTGTAGACGTGGGTACTTATGCCGAAGCATGGCAAAAGAACAGCAACCAGGGAAAATTCATTTATGATGCCGGACTGCAGCTTTCTTTATTTAAAGAGATCTAAATATTTACGTCCCCCTGCTCTACAGCAAAGTGTACCGGGATTACTTTAACTCCACCATCAGTGGTAATAAATTCTTAAAGAATATTGTGTTCAGCATTGACATACAAAACCTGCGGCTGAAAAAGATATTTCCGCAATTTGCATTTTAACGGTGGCAATTGAATACGTACCATACCAGCATATTGATAAAGAAAAATGGGATGCCTGCATTGCTGCTGCAGGTAATGGACTGATTTATGCAACCAGTATTTATTTAGACAGCATGGCAGAAAACTGGGATGCACTGGTGCTGGATAATTACGAAACCGTGATGCCGCTTACCTGGGGAAAAAAATACAATATTCATTATTTATACCAGCCTTTTTTCACTGCAAGCCTGGGTGTATTTGGAAAAAAAATAGATGCAGCCTTACTCAATGATTTCTTACAGGCTATTCCGGCTAAGTTTAAGTACTGGGATATTTATCTCAATAATGGCAACTACTTTCAGTTAGAAAACTTTAAGCTGTACGAAAGAATGAATTATATATTGCCGCTGAATGAGCAGTATGAAAAACTATCGGAGCAGTTTCGTGATAACATCAAACGTAATATCAGGAAATCAGAAAAACTGAATTGCCTTGTGCAAAAAGACATACCTGTGGATGAAGTGATTGCATTGGCAACTGAACAATCACAGGCTTTTTCATCACTAAGCAAAGATGATTTTGATCGTTTTAAAAAATTGTATCAGCAATTGCACCAGCAACAGCGGGCCGTTACTTACGGCGTTTATACAAGTTCCGGGCAACTCGTTGCTTCGGGTGTGTTCTTCTTTTACCTGCAAAGGGCTTATTATATTTTAGTCGGCAATCATCCCAACAGCAAAGCAGTTGGCGCTTCTCATGCATTGATCAATGCATTTATAAAAGACCATGCAGGAAATGCTATTGTGCTTGATTTTGAAGGCAGCGATATCAGCAGCCTGGCATTTTTTTACAGCAGCTTTGGTGCTAGCGAAGAAAAATATGTGGGATTGAAATTGAACAGGCTGCCGGCATTGGTAAAATTATTTAAGAAATGAGCGGAGGGTGGAAAACAGATGATACTGATTTAGCAGATTAATTACGGATTGTTTTGCTTTGCAAAACAATCCGTAAAAATCAGTTCTATCCATTTGATCCGTGTTCTATCATTCAAGTAGCTTCTCCGCAATCAACAAATCAGTAAGCTTAGTGATCTTGATGTTATTCTCCTCTCCTTCCACTAGATGAACTTTCAACCCAAACGCTTCCACTACCGTTGCCTCATCGGTGAACTTATCTTTAAAATCTATTTTAAATGCAGGTAATAATATTTTGCTGTGAAAGGTTTGCGGTGTTTGCACCAGCTTGATATTGCTTCTCTCCACTGCTTCATTCTCTTCCCCCCTTAGGAGCCGTACACTGTCCTTGCAATCAATCACCGGAATTGCAGAGCCATGCTCCAGTGCTGCATCATGGCAACGTTTTATCAACTCTGTACTTAACAAACAACGAACCCCATCATGCACAAAGATGATGCTATCTTCTGTAATCTGTTGCAACCCATTTTGTACAGAGTGAAACCTTGTTCTGCCACCGCCTGTTATTTTAATGCGGTTGTAATTAAAGTAAGCATCAATGATCTCCTGCCCTGCTGCAATGTATTCATCCGGCAGCACCAGTATGATCTGAAGGTCTTTGTATGATTGCAAAAAAGCATGGATGGTATAATACAAAACCGGTTTGCCATTCAGCAATAAAAACTGTTTAGGCAATTGTGTGTTCATTCTTGTGCCACTTCCGCCGGCTACTATTACTGCGATTTTTTTCATACCTCTAACCCCTTAAGGATTTATAAATTAAAATTGTTTAAAGAATTTATGCTTGCCAACACTTAGCGTCTGTGATGTAACTTTTTTTTGACGCACAAAGAGATGCAGGTACAAGTGAGATTATTCTTTCCTTTCACCGAAAGAAAAGGATAACAGAACAAGTTCACAACGAAGATCCCATGAAAAACAAATGCTGGTATCAAAAAATACGCTTCATTAACTCATAACTCATCATTCCTGGCTCATCACTATATCAGTCTCCATAAATCTTCAACATATCCAATCCATTACTGCTCCTGGCTGCACGGTACATGCCTGCACTGTTAAATAACATCGCCACATTGCCAGCCGCATCCACACCAATCATTCCACCTTCGCCTTCTAATGCCAGCAGTTTGTTATTCACAACTTCCTGCATGGCTTCCTGCAAACTCAGTCCTTTGTATTCCACCAGGCAACTTACATCATAAGCAGCTACTGCCCTTATAAAAGGTTCGCCATGACCGGTGCAGCTGATGGCACAGGTTTTATTGTTGGCATACGTACCTGCACCAATAATGGGAGTATCACCAATGCGGCCATATTTTTTATTCGTCATACCCCCGGTGCTGGTTGCGGCGGCGATGTTGCCATGTTGGTCACAGGCTACAGCACCAACCGTTCCGAATTTTTTATCCTTCATCAACTGCTCTACCTGCTGCTGGCTGTGATCGAGTGCATAACTGTTGCTGTCCATCATTTGCTTCCACTGGTCGTAGCGGAACTGGCTGAAAAAATATTCATCCGGCTCCAAAGCTATTCCCTGGCTAATGGCAAAATCAATGGCACCATCGCCGCTTAAAAAAACATGGTTGCTGTTACGCATTACCTTTTCCGCCAGATCAATGGGGTTGCGGATATTGCGAACACCTGCTACGGCTCCTGCCGTCCTGTATTTGCCATCCATAATGGCGGCATCCATTTCATGTGCTCCTTTTTTAGTGAACACACTGCCACGGCCTGCATTGAAGAGTATATTATCTTCCAGCACCACAGTAGCCGCTTTTACAACTTCCACTGCACCAGCACCTTTTTCCAGCAATGAATAACCGGCATCCAGTGAATCCTGCAGTGCCTGCAGGTAAGCTTTTTCCAAAGCTGCTGTCATATCTTCTTTTAAAATAGTGCCTGCCCCACCGTGAATGGCCAGCGAAATTTTCTGCATGGTATCTTTTTTATTCAGCGCCGAAATTAGCCAATAATGAACCAATATCTACAACTAAAGGCCATCTTATGAATAGCAGCTCCATTTTGTTTAGAGGTACCAATAGATCTTCTTTTACATGTTAATAACCTTTAACAAAAATCTTTTCCCACCATGCAACTCATTTGCATGGCTTCCTGTCTTTCCATCCCGATCACCCACCCTCTAAAAGCTGCATTATGTTATCAAATCATTTTTATCATGACCAGCAACTGGTATGCAGTTTATACCAAACCGCAGCAGGAACAGAAAGTAACTGCCGCTTTAACCAAAAAAGGCATTGATGCCTATTGCCCATTAACCCGTATTGGTGTGTACACCGGTTTTGGCAAAAAAACCAACTGGCGGCCTTTGTTCCCTTCCTTTGTATTTGTTTACATTACAGAAGCACAGTTTACAACAGTGCGGCAGGCAAGTGATATCATCAATTTTATGTACTGGTTGGGCAGGCCTGGCCTAATACCGGAAGCAGAGATCAAAAGTATACAGCAATTCACCAGCACTCATCCCAAACTGGCCATTGAGAAAACGGTTATCAGTAAAAATGCGGCCACAAGTACCACATATGAGCCCGTTGACAGCTCTTTCAATGGGATTGCAAGCAAACAAAAAATCAAGATCAAACTGTTATTACCATCGCTTGGCTATATACTGGTTGCCGAAACAGAAAGGCCAGCCGGCATTTTTGATTACTCATTTGACAACGTTATACTTTCTTAATTCACAGATATCCCGTTTAAAATTCCGTATAAAAAAATCACAGGCAATACCTGTGATTTTTTTATGTCACTAACTATGAATTACTGGATCGTTAATGTTCCAGGCACTACCAGGTTTTTCCCGGTAAGTACCGTTAAAGTACCTCCTGCAGCAATCGTTTGAGCCACATTCAAAATACACTGTCCTCCTGCTGAATGATTGATCACTATCGAAGCGCCAGCAGGCAAACTGACTGGTGGCACTGTATTGCCAGACCAGTTGGAAGCCAGGTTCCAGTTGCCATTGCCGGTGAAAGTATATACCGTTGCCAATGGAGTGGCAGTTACCACACAGCCGGTAGCTGTGGCAGAATTAATATTCAATCCCCAGCCGGTAAGACTTCCACCGCTGCCAGCTACATTGTCTTTTACCCTCAACGTCCAGGTGCCGGCACTGTTGGTGCCATTGAAAATGGTCAAAGAATTGGATGGCGGTATAATTATGCCTCCTGTAGGCGGGCATGTGATTGTATTGACCGACTGGCCATCAAGGTTTAAACTGAAATTTTGAAAACTTCCGGGGCAAACCTGGTTCAATATGGTAACACTGTCGCCTGTTGGGCCTTTTAAAATAAAAGAAAGATCATTCACCCTGCTATGTGTTCCCTGCAAACCAATAATGTTAAGATCGGTAATGGTAACACCATAAGCCGCCGGGATGGTGATGGTAGAAGTGACACTTGGCGTACCATTCACTGCAATTGTTTTTGGTACATCGGTACTGGTTCTGCAGGAGCTTACCCCGGTTTTAAAACGGCTAGGCACAGCTGAAGGGCTTCCGGTACCACAGCTATTGACCGTCTTTACACGCCAGTAGTATTCTGTATTCTCCGAAAGCGGTGTGGTTAACAAATAAGGCAGTGAAGTGATATTTGAAATGGTTTGTGTAATGGCTGCGAAATCACTTGTAGTGGATATTTCAAGCGTATAAGAAACAGCACCGGTAACAGCTGTCCAGTTAAAAGATGGCAAAGTGGAAAGACCTGTCGCATCAGCTGACGGTATCGATAAAGTTGCCGGAGCCGGAGTTCCAACAATAAACTGAATGTCTTTTGTTTTGGTGATGGCCCCTGCAACGCCGGTAACCCTTACGGTATAAATACCGGCCACCAGTGTGTTGGTATTATTTAAAGTAACCGTAGTACTGTTACCGGGAGTTAATGAGCTGGTGCCAAAACTAACAGTGGTGCCACCCGGGTTTAAACTTGCCGACAATGCAATCGCCGTGGTAAAACCACCCAATGCCCCGGATAGTAGTGTAGCGGTGCCACTGCTGGCAGCACAAACAGCAACCGGGGCCGGATTATTAAATGCAAAGCTGGCGGTGGTGGAATTTTGTATCCTTAAGTTACTGTTGGAAATATCATAAAAAATATTCCCCACTGCCAATACCCTTATGCGTACAGTAGTAGCAATATTGTTGGGTACCTGTATCTCTTCTGTTCCGTCATTTGGAGTACTTGCCACCAACGTAACTGGAAAGGTTACCCCACCATTGGTGGAGAGCTGGATGGTTACATTAGAGCAGTTAATTGGAGCTGCTGCAGTTCCGGATGAATTCCAGGTTACCGTTACAAAATCATTTACATTCCAAATTACCCCGGAGGAAGTAGGATAGGTAACTGCAAAAGGTCCTGCGGCGGCATTTACAGTAATGGCATTTTCATCAAAACAAACCCCGCCACCAGCAGCTTTGTTATCCCTGGCAGTAAGACGAAAATGCATGGTACGGGCATAGGACGGAAGGCGTTCTCCAATGGTAGTGGTATTGCCAATTACATCAGATATCTTAGGAAAATACCGGATACCTGTTGTTTCCGGGTTAAATGACCTGAACAAAGGGGCATTGTCTGTAGGTGAAGTAGAGACCCCGTTGGTCCCACCAACATCTACCTGCTCCCAATCATAGGTAATGGCATCGCCATTGGCATCAGTGGCAGTACCCGTTAAAATAAAAGGCGTCGATTTAGGAATAGTATAATCTGAGCCTGCACTCACCACAGGAGGCGTATTACCGGTAGGAGTTGTTGCCGCACAGGAATTACCGCTTCCACTATTGGTAAATGTGGAGATTTTATCGAAGCTGATGGCATGGAAGTAAGGAATACTGTTAAACAAAACATTATCAGTAGCACATACACCTGCATATCCCATGATGGTAACTCCACTTCCAGGCTCTGCATTTTGATCAGAAGCAGTAGTACCGCAATCACCGTCATTGTTAAACGAGTGATTGGCGCCAAACTGGTGGCCCATTTCATGCGCTACAAAATCAATATCATAGGCATCGCCGGTAGGCGCATCTGACCCCGTGATGCCTCTTGCCTTGGAACTTCCACAAACACAACCCACCTGGGCCAGTCCACCACCTCCAGTGCTGAATGTATGGCCAATATCATAATTGGCTGCTCCAATACTATCCGTAATGACGGTTTGACTTTCATTAATAAGGGTGGTAGCAGAGTTATTACCGGTAAACCGATCTGTAGCAGCATTTACAAAAACCACCTTAATATTATTGGCAACCAATACCATTCGAACGGATGCCTCTGTTTCAAATACGCCATTAACACGGTTCACCGTAATTACAATTTTTGCCAATGCCTGTGCCTGGGTGGGTGAGGCTAGCCCTGTAGCCGCCACTGCATACTCACCAGTGCAGGCTATAGCCAACCTGTAGGTACGCAATTGTGTTCCCACGCAGGGACCAGCCAATATCTCAGCAGGGCTTGGTCTTGCGTTTGCGTTTTGTTGTGGATTTATTTCGGGGGGCAGTTCCCTGAACCAGTCTTTTTTTTTATGGTCAACTTTAAAATAAGAAATATAATTGATCAGTGTTTTCTGATCGTAGGGATCGATCATTATAATGCCTGATAAAGGCGATAATATCATGGCATGAAAACCAAATTCCGTCCAGTCTAATTTGATGGTAGCAGAACGGTCATCAATACCCTGCCCGGTGAAAGTTCTTAACTCCGGATAAGCAGCAGCCAGTTCGGGCGCCATCACCGAACTTTCCCATATATGGAACCTTGCGGTTGAACCGTCTGGCATAGGGATGATAATTACCGGTGTGGTATTCCTGTCAACTATATGTTGTTCTGAAGGGAGCAGCCGCATAAAAGGCAGCAGCCCTGCGGTGTCTAATTGAAGTGTCCGGTAGCGTTCAGGAACAATTACTCTTTTTTGATCCGCTTTTTTCATAGCGCTTTCGGCTGCATCACTAAAAAAACTTTGCTGTGCAGTTACGGTATTAAAAATGGTAGCAGCCATCAACAGGAAAAAGAACCTGGTAAACATAGATTTCATTGTCAAACAGTTTTTGTGGTATTGGTTATCCCTCCGGGTAAAAGTACTAAAAAGACTTTAATATGGCGAGATGCCGGTGTTAACGGGAAGTTGTGGCCAGAAAAAACAAAACCGGATTGAGTTTTCAGCCCCAGCTACAAGGATTCAGGGAGTTGCTAACCCTTTATTGAAGGACAAGCGCCAGTTTTTCACTGATCTCCCTGGCTTTTGTAAATATCATGAAATGAGTACCTCCTTTGATAATATGATCCGGCTTCACATTTTTTATGGGAAAGATGCGGTCTGCATCGCCATGAATATGATACAAAGATGCTGGATGCCATTCGTTTTTCCAGTTAAGGATGGCATTGATGGCCCAATGCAGATAAACGGGTGATACCATTTTCCTGTACTGGCGAACAATCTCCTTTTCTTCAGCAGTGGCAGCACCAATGTGATAGTTCTGTACCGGTTCCAGTAAAGTAGAAGCTGAACGGATCGGCAGCACTTTATTAAGCCTGAGTTTGCCCGCTGTTCTCATCCAAAGCGGAATTTGTTTATAAGCAGGTACGCTCGAAATGAGGATCAGTTTTTTAACCGGCAGCAGCTTTGCAATTTCAATACACATAATCCCGCCAAAGGAAAGTCCCATTAAAATTGGATTCTCCTCTTTAATTGACTTGCTCATCCTTGTTGCGTAGGCTTCAATACTTTCATTTTTCCCTGGTGTCAACCACTGAATAAACCCGAGCTCATAACCCGGCAGTTTTATTTTGGCAAAAGCCTTTTCATCAGCCCCAAGGCCACTGATACAGTAAATTTTCTTCATAAAAAGTCAAAAGGTAAAAGTCAAAAAAAAAACCGGTAACTACTTACAGCAATTTTTATTTTTTACTTTTTACTTCGGCAGCACATAAGTATTCACATCCTCTTTCGTAATCGTCTTCCCAGATAAAATAATCAACCTTTCCACCACATTCCTCAATTCACGGATATTGCCGGTCCAGTTGTAATTACTCAGCAGTTCCATCGCATCCTTATCAATCATTTTTTTGGGTTGGCCATATTCTGCAGCGATCCTGTCCAGATAAAATTCCACCAGGTCGGGCACATCATCCCTTCTTTCATTGAGAGAAGGCACATGCACAATGATCACCCCCAGCCTGTGATACAGATCGAGGCGGAAGTTTTTTTCTTCTACTTCTTTCAACAGATCTTTATTCGTTGCCGCCACTACCCTCACATCCACATTAATATCTTTATCGGCTCCTACCCTGGTGATTTTGCCTTCCTGCAATGCCCTCAGCACTTTGGCCTGTGCACCCAGGCTCATATCGCCAATCTCATCTAAAAACAAGGTGCCTCCATTGGCCTGTTCAAACTTGCCAATGCGTTGCTTGATAGCAGAAGTGAAAGAACCTTTTTCATGTCCGAACAATTCGCTCTCTATCAACTCACCAGGAATGGCCGCACAGTTCACCTCTACCATCGGGCCGGTACTGCGGTTACTTTTTTCATGTATCCATCTTGCTACCAGTTCTTTACCTACTCCATTTTCACCAGTGATCAACACCCTTGCATCTGTGGGTGCTACTTTTTCTATTGTGTCTTTTATCTTTTTTATGGCCGCACTGTTGCCTACCATTTCCTGTACCCTGCTTGCTTTCTTTTTCAGCACTTTGGTTTCGGTAACCAGCGTTTGTTTATCCAGTGCATTCCGCAGGGTGATGAGCATACGGTTCAGGTCTGGCGGCTTGCTGATATAATCAAAAGCGCCCTTCTTAACCGCTTCCACCGCAGTTTCAATATTGCCATGCCCGCTGATGACAATAATAGGCACATCGCTGTTGATCTCTCTCGCCTTCTCCAAAAATTCAATACCATCCATCTTGGGCATTTTGATATCACACAACACCACATCATAGGTAGTGGAAGAAATTTTTTTAATCCCTCTTCACCATCTGCTGCCTCATCAATTTTATACCCTTCATAACTCAATATCTCACCAAGGGTTTTACGGATGGCCCTTTCATCGTCGATAATTAAAATGCTTGCCATAGGTTTTTTAACATGTTTTTTAGATGGGAGTATGCAATATTGCAGCTAACCCAACCGGTATCAAAAATAATCATTTATGTACTCCAAAACATTCATCCTGTTGCTTTCCATTTTC
The DNA here is from genome assembly GCA_016722465.1 of Chitinophagaceae bacterium. Classification (GTDB taxonomy): domain Bacteria; phylum Bacteroidota; class Bacteroidia; order Chitinophagales; family Chitinophagaceae; genus Ferruginibacter. Next base: position 141,980 of record JADKJC010000002.1, read on the forward strand.
TTTTTATCCTGCAATGCTAAAAGTAGCACCAGCACTGACATTTCCAGCAAAGCCACCCCGCCATCAACAAAAACCGGCGACAATCCCTATCCTTTTATTGCCGGCATTCCATTACCGGATGGTTACAAAAGAACAGTTGTTGGCAGCAACTCATTTTCAAACTGGCTTGGTAAAGTACCGTTAAAAAAGGATCGGACAGTTTATCTTTTCAATGGAGATAAAAAGGAAAACCAGTCTGCACAGTTTGCTGTGCTGGATATTTCAACCGGCGATAAAAACCTGCAGCAATGTGCAGATGCAGTTATGCGGTTGAGGGCTGAATACCTGTTTGCATCGGGGCAATACAGCAACATTTTATTTACAGACAATGAAGGAGGAAATTACCAGTTTACCCAACCCTATAACAAAGAACATTTAATGAATTACCTGCAAAAGGTATTTGGCATGTGCGGTTCTGCATCCTTGTCAAAACAATTAAAGCATGTCAATTTAATCGGAATCAAACCGGGTGATGTATTGATCCGTGGTGGCTTCCCGGGGCATGCCGTAATGGTGATGGATGTTGCCGTGAACAAAGAAGGCAGAAAAATTTACCTGCTGGCCCAGAGCTATATGCCGGCACAGGACATTCATGTATTGGTAAATCCTTCGGATGAAAATTTATCGCCCTGGTACGAAGCAGATGATGCTGAAAAGATTATTACGCCGGAATTTGTGTTTACAAGAAATGAATTGAAGCAATGGTAGGGATTGCTTTATTTAGGTCTGTGGCGTATGTGCTTTTTTATCTTTCATTTTAAGATCTGGGAAAATGGAAGACAGCAGCATGATGATGGTGGCGATAAGCATTAAATAAACGCCGGCTTCTTTTTCCGGGCAGTAGGCATTATAACAGGAGGTAAATAAAATGTAACTTTTGATAGCATAGCCAACCCCCAATGCACAAACAAACAGATTGGTGCGCTTGGCCCATACTTTTGGCAGGTACATCAGCACGAAAGCAATGATTGCCACCAGTGTTAAAAACTTTCCCGGCTTACCATAATTATTCTGAAAAGAGTAGAACCCGGTAAATGTTTCCTTAATATCTGCATAATAAGCCCAGGGCATAAAGCAGGCAACTACCAGTGCAATACAGGCTACAAATCCGATCTGTTGTAAAATTTTTGAAAACATACTATTAAAAAATTCCCTCTCCGTATTTGGGAGAGGGAATTTAGGGAGGTTCCGAGCAGATTCGAACTGCTGTACGAGCTTTTGCAGAGCTCTGCCTAGCCACTCGGCCACAGAACCGTTCTGTGTTTTTCAATTACTAATACGAAATAATTGAGGCTTTATTTTAGACCGGCGCAAAAATAAGGAAATTTTTTATTTAATAAATACGAAATTCGGTTTTTAAAAATAGTGAATGACGAGTGGAAGATGGCAAGTGGGGAAGCTAATTTATAAATAGCATTATTCTTAGCCTTAAAAATGGTCCATGTTAAAATTATCTCACAAAAATCTGGATGTTTATAAAATAGCACCCAATTTAGTGAGAGAGGTTTACAGGGTCACAAAATCATATCCTAAGGAGGAGCAGTTTGTATTGGTAACACAATTAAGAAGAGCCGCTATTTCGGTATGCAGTAATCTTGCAGAAGGTTCGGCAAGGAGGTCTGCAAAAGAAAAAGCCAGGTTTTACGAAATATCAAGAAGTTCATTGGTAGAAATTGATACACAATTTGAGATTTCATTGATATTAGAATACATTAGAAATGAACAAATAACTAAATTAGAAAAATATCTTGAACCGGTTTTCAGGATGTTGAGCAAGATGATCAGTAACCTTCAGCATCCCATTAACCACTAACCATTCACCACTCGCTAATTATGAAAATAGCATTCTGCAAATACCAGGGCACGGGCAACGACTTTATCATTATTGATAATTTTAACGGGGAAGCGATCTCCCTCACCACCAAACAAATAAGGAAGCTCTGTGACAGGCATTTTGGTATTGGTGCGGATGGGCTGATGCTGCTGAATAAAAAAGAAGGCTACGACTTTGAAATGAAATATTACAATGCGGATGGTAACGAAAGCAGCATGTGTGGCAATGGTGGCAGGTGCCTTGTAAAATTTGCCCACCAGTCCGGCATTCATAAAAGTATATACCGCTTTTGGGCTATTGATGGAGCGCATGAAGCAGAGATCGATGATGGGGAAATTGTAAGTTTAAAAATGAAAGATGTTGACAAAGTGTACTACTATACTAACTATACAATACTCAATACCGGTTCGCCTCATTTTGTAAAATTTGCCCCTAATGTAGAGGATATTGATGTGGTAGAATCCGGCAAAGGCATCCGTTACAGCGACAGCTTTGTTACAGAAGGCATCAATGTGAATTTTGTGGAGAATCTGGGCGAAGACCAGATATTCGTCCGCACGTATGAACGTGGTGTGGAAGATGAAACCCTGAGTTGTGGTACCGGTGTTACGGCAGCTGCATTACTTTCTGCACACAATGAAAAGGGGTTTAATACCGTGGATGTAAAAACACCGGGAGGCAACTTAAGTGTTGAATACAATAAGGTAGATGACGAACATTTTGTTGACATCTGGCTTTGTGGACCGGCAATATTTGTTTTTAAAGGAGAAGTGGAAGTATAATTGTTTCATTGTTGTATTGTTAAATTGTTGATTGTTTCTGCAAGAATCATCTTCTAAAATTTCCATCATGCTATATTTAAGCAAGGATCAGATCATCAATGCATCGGTAAAAATATTTGATACCTTTACTCAGGTTTGTACTGAGATAGATGAAAGGACTTTTTTTAAACGGCCCTCTCCTGAAAAATGGTCGGTAGCTGAAAATATTCAGCACTTAATTGTTTCCACCAATACCACTACACTGGCGTACATATTGCCGGCTTTTATTGTGCGATGGATCGGGGGTACACCCAACAGGGATTCCAGGAGTTATGAGGCATTGGTGGAAAGGTACAAAGAGAAACTGGCTGCGGGCGGCAGGGCAAGTGGCCGGTTTATCCCAAAGCCGGTAGATATAAAGTGTGGCAAGGATCAATTGCTGCAGAACTGGAAAAAAGCCGGATCTAAATTTATTACAGCATTAAACAACAGCAGCGAAAGCAAACTGGATGATTACCTGGCGAGGCACCCATTGCTGGGAAGAATTACACTGAGGGAGCTTTGTTATTTTACCATTTACCATACCGAACATCACTTGAATATCATTAACGGCATTATCAATCCTACACTGCTAAATCCTAAACCCGAATGATACAGTATTTTAAAAATGTAGAACATCAAACCATCGCCATTGAAAAGCCTGAAGCGGATGTTTGGGTAAATGTACTGCCCCCGCTGAAACAGGAAGAATTTTCTGAACTGAGCGAAACACTCGACATTCCTATTGACTTTTTAAAAGACTCCCTGGATATTGATGAACGCAGCCGTTATGAAATTGAAGATAATGTTAAGCTCATTGTAATCAAAACCCCAACCGAGAACAATTCATTTAATGAAAGTGATGCCTACTATATCACCATCCCCATCTGTATCATTTTAACGCACAACCAGATCGTTACGGTGAACTCATTTGAGAATGAAGCCATCAAAAAATTCCTGAACACATTCCAGAACCGCAGCCCCGATAAGAAGAGCATGATGGTGCTGAAGATCTTTGAAAAAGTAGTGACCAATTTCCTTGATTTTCTGAAAGAGATCAACCAGCGGAGAAATTTATTAGAGCAGAAATTATATGACTCCAACAGGAATGCAGAGTTATTGGAACTTGTGAGGATACAAAAAAGCCTGGTGTACTTTATCACTGCATTACGCAGCAACGAATTGCTGATGATGAAAATAGCAAGGACCAATTTTTTACAACTGACTGAAGATGAGAAAGAGTTCCTGGACGATTTAATTGTAGAAACAAGCCAGGCCCTGGAAATGGCCAACACATACACAACTATATTGAGCAGTACCCTGGATGCCTTTGCCAGCATCATTTCCAATAATCTTAACAATGTAATGAAAAGGCTTACTTCCATTACAATCATTCTTTCATTACCGGTGGTTGTTACCAGCATTTATGGCATGAATGTTCCGATCCCGGGACAAAACCTGCCGCATTCATTTTATGTACCCATCATTATTTCACTGTTACTTTCGGTAGTGATCAGTGCTTATTTTATGAAGAAGAAATGGTTTTAGCAATTGCACGCAAAGAAGCAAAGGAATACAAAGAATGCATCCTGCAGCTTTGCACCTTTATTTCCTTAGCGCCTTTTCGTAAAAAAACAAAATGTTATTATGATCTCAATAAGAGTATACGGCATCCTCATTAACCAACAACGGCAGGTGCTGGTAAGTGATGAATACATCCGTGGCAACTACTACACCAAGTTCCCTGGTGGCGGACTGGAAACTGGCGAAGGCACCAGGGATTGCCTCAGAAGAGAATTTCTGGAAGAGATGAATTTGAAAGTGGAAGCAGGCAATCATATTTACACTACAGATATTTACCAGCAAAGTGTATTCAACAATGCACAACAGATCTTATCTATTTATTATGCTGCAATTGCGCTGGAAGAAATAACCGTACCGCTTCGTAATAGACCATTTGAATTTGATGAAGCACAATTAAAAATTTACGAAGAGAAGAAACAGATAGAAACATTCCGTTTTGTTGACTGGAACGAGTTTTCTGCTGATACCGTGACATTGCCGCTTGATAAAATTGCTGCGGAAATAATAAAACAACATTAAGCCATGAACTACGAACATTTTTTTAAAAACCCCATCATACTCGAAGATGAATGGGCAAGGCTGGAGCCTTTGGAAGAAAAACATTTTGAACTGCTGCTGCCAACCGCCATGCAAACCAGCATTTGGGAATTCACCATGGCAAAAATTTATTCCGCTGAAGATTTCAGGAAATATTTTGACACTGCACTGGAAGAAAAAAAACAACATCGATCTTACCCATTCGCCATTTTTGATAAAAAACAACAGGAATACCTGGGCTGTACCCGTTTTGGAAATATTGATCTTAAAAATAAAAAAGTAGAAATTGGATGGACCTGGCTTCATCCAAAATTGCATGCAACTGGATTCAACAAACATTGTAAATTTTTATTGCTTAGCTTTTGTTTTGAAAAATTGCAACTGATAAGAGTTGAATTAAAAACCAGTTCCCTCAACCTGAGATCGCAAAAAGCCATGCTTAAAATTGGAGCTGTAAAGGAAGGTACACTCAGGAGAAATTTCATCAATGATGATGGCACCATCAGGGATTCTGTGTACTTCAGTTTTATCAATGAAGAATGGCCGGGAGTAAAACAAAATATCTTTAAAGAGTTTTGTTGAGAATGATAGAAAACCGATGACACTGACTAAGCGGATTTAAAACGGGTTTATTTTTTTGCTACTCAAAAAAATCAGGGCCAGGCAGTTCTATCCGTTTCATCCGTTTTCCATCGTTCGAAAAAAATAAAATATCTATCAGCCGATAAGCCGGATTCTGTTCTATTGCCCTGCTTCGATAAACTCAGCATGACAATAGCAGCTATCATTTATCTGGCCCCAACATTACTGTTGGGATCTTGCTGCCTACCCTTCAACGCCCCTCCCGGCAAGCCGGGAAGATCAAACGAGCCGCTTTCTGCGCTGATTTACGTGGCATTACAGCACACAAGGTTTACCCATTGACTGCATTGCTGCTGTCAACCGTGAGCTCTTACCTCACGTTTTCACCCTTATCACGCCAAAGCATGACGGTTATTTTCTGTGGCACTTTCTGTATCGCTGCAGATGCTGGTGAAAACACCAATATCGGCGACCCCGGCCGTTAGCCGGTGTGTTGCCCTTTGCTGTCCGGACTTTCCTCCCTTATTGCTAAGAGCGATAGCCTGGCTGATAGATGAGCAAAAGTAACTTGATTTTTTTTAGCAGTAATTTTATATCCGGGAAGAAAGCAGCAACTGCCTGTCTGAATATAGCGATAAATCTTATAGCCTATTAACCATTCACTAGTTTACAATATACTCTCCTTTTTTATTCACGAGAATAATTGGCAACTGCTTTTTTTCTTCAAATTGATCGTAAGCAGCTTTAAGTGTGATCGCAAATTTTTGCAATTGCTGATTTTCCTTAGTGGCCTGTGCCAGGTATTCAAAAGATTTTTTCACATTGTATTTTACAGGGAACACATGTACAGGAATAAAATCCTGGCCCTGGTCTTTGGCGTTGGTAGTAAGTACATATAGTTCTTCAATTGGCTGGTCGCTGATGGCAATACAACCTGTGGATACACATCCGCCATGAATATAGATATCGCCGCCGGGCCTCCTGGAATCGCTGAGTACTTTATCAGATGAATTGGGATAATTGATACCCAGTGCTAAATGAAAATTACTGTAGGGCTTAAATTCGTTGATGTAATAAAACCTTCCGGCATCTGGTAATCACCTTCCATCCTTTTGGGGCCGATGGTGCCACTCTGCATACACATGCGGTAGGTTTTAAATAATTTAAACTGTTCCCCTGTCTTTCCTTTTACCCATACTTCCACCTGGCGGTCGTACTTGAAACTACGTACATATACCTGCTGCGGAGGCCATATTAATTTCTTTGTTTCAAATTGTTTGCGGAGAGAATCTTCCACTTTAGAAAAAGCTCCGGTAGCTTTTGTACTGCTTGCCTTTAAACTTGTATAGGAATTCTGTGCAGTCACAACGGGCATTATAGCCAGTGACGCAATAGTGGTGATAAAGAGGTGCAAAAAAATACGCTTCATTCAATAACAAATTTAAACGGGTAAGGTAAAGCTGTTTTACAATAGGTTATTTTGTTTGTTATTAACAGAAGGATTGTTCAGGCAACAAATATAAAATTAAAAAGGCTAAAAAGAACAGCTTTAGCGTTTCTTTAATAGCCTGGTTTTATTGCTGTTAAGCCGTTTAGAGTGCCTGCATCAATTTCCTGCAGTATTTATACCTATCGCATTTACAGGCAAAAGCCACAAACGGATCAATGGCTTAGCGGCAAGATATCACAAATTGCCCCTTGCGTCCTGCTCTCTTTCCAGCGCTTCAAACAGGGCTTTAAAATTCCCTTTACCAAAGCTTTTGGCACCTTTTCGCTGTATGATCTCAAAAAACAATGTTGGCCTGTCCTCCAATGGTTTGCTGAAAATCTGCAACAGATAGCCTTCATCATCACGGTCAATCAAAATGCCCAGTTCCTGCAATGGTGCCAGGTCCTCATCAATTTTTCCTACCCTGTCCAGTACATCTGCATAATAACTGGCAGGAATATTTAAGAACTCAATGCCCCTTCTTTGCAATTCCGAAACTGTCTTCACAATATCGCCTGTTGCAATGGCCACATGCTGCACACCTTCGCCATTATAAAAATCAAGGTACTCTTCCACCTGGCTTTTCTTTTTTCCTGCTGCCGGTTCATTGATAGGGAATTTCACATAGCCATTTCCATTGCTCATCACTTTACTCATAAGCGCTGAATATTCTGTAGAAATATCATTGTCATCAAATGAAAGAATATTTTTAAACCCCATCACTTCTTCATAAAATTTCACCCAGGGATTCATCTGGTTCCAGCCAACATTGCCTACACAATGATCCACATACAACAGGCCTGTCTCCGCCGGATTGTATTTGCTTTCCCATTTCCTGAAGCCCGGCATAAACACACCGGTGTAATTTTTTCTTTCAATAAAAAAATGCACCGTATCTCCATAAGTATGGATGACGCTCATTACCACTTCGCCATTATCATCTTTTAAGGTTGTTGGTTCTAAACAGGATTGCCCGCCTCTTTTAGTTGTTTCATGCCAGGCGCTGGTGGCGTCTTCAACTTTTAATGCCAGTACCTTTACACCATCTCCATGCTTGTAAATATGATCAGCAATCGGGTTGTCTGTTTTCAAAGGAGTAGTCAGTACAAAAGTCAATTTGTTCTGGCGGATCACATAACTCACTTTGTCTTTCATGCCTGTTTCGGGGCCGGCATAAGCCAGTGATTGAAAACCAAAAGCAGTTTTATAAAAATGCGCTGCCTGTTTTGCATTGCCCACATAAAACTCTACATAGTCGGTGCCATGCAGGGGAAGAAAATCAGATACTGTATTATTTAAAACACCTGGTTGTGCGGTTATTGTTTCCATAAATTTTAAAATGATAATTAATAAATAACAATTGATAATTTCTTCAAAAAAAGATATCATCATATATAAAAGCCCGGTGAAAAAAGAAATCAGCGCAGGGCATCCATTGCCAACGCAACTATCAGCAAAATATAATTGCTTCGTTTGTCATTAAATATTTTATGGGGATAGTCTGGAAGCATCGGTCACAAATATAATTTCATTTTTTCAATAAGGTGGGCAAGATTTATGCACCTTATGGCAGCGGCTGTGTTCATTGTGAGCAATTGAGAAAACAATTTAAATGCAGGCTGATGAAGCGGACAATTATTTCTTGGAACTGAAAAAAGAGAATAAGAAAATCGTACGGCAGGTTTTTATCAGGAAGAATGTTTCGACTTCACAAATCTTAAATAAGCTGTTGCTGCTCATTTGCCCTGAGCGGAGTCGAAGGGTGCTTAGGCCAATTCGAGCGAAGTCGAGAATTGAGCCTAAAGAAATGCTGGATAATTTAATTTATTTTGCACTCATGATCTACAACACCCGGCAGGAAGCATATTATGTTTACATCATCTTATGTGGTGATGGCAGTTACTATACCGGCCTCACAGATGATTTGCTTAGAAGATTTGAGGAACACTTGAAGGGAGTATACGAAGACTGTTATACCGCTATCAGGCAGCCGCTTGAATTGAAGTATTACGAGACTATCCCTTTTTTACAGGATGCAGTGGACAGAGAGATCCAATTAAAAGGATGGTCTAAAGCAAAAAAGCAGGCATTGATTGAAGGTAATTTCCATAAGTTGCAGTTGCTTGCTGAATGTCAAAATTTATCTCATACTAAATATAAATCTATTAATGCAACTGCCTCAGTTTTCGACTTCGCTCAAACTGGCCAGGAAAACCCTTCGACTCCGCTCAGGGCAACTAAAAACACTATGAAAAAAATCGGCATCCTTGGGGGCGGGCAATTAGGGCGTATGTTGCTGCAGGCTGCTGCCAACTATCCTGTTGAAACCTTTGTGATGGAAAACGATGACGACTGCCCGGCGGCACACCTCTGCGATCATTTTACCAAAGGCAATATCAGCAGCTATGATGATGTATATCATTTTGGGAAGGGACTGGATGCCATTACCATTGAAATTGAAAGTGTAAATGCAGATGCACTGGAGCAACTGGAAAAGGAGGGTGTGAAAGTATATCCCAAACCTTCCGCACTCAAAACAATCAAGAACAAAATTTTACAAAAACAATTTTATAAAGACCATCAAATTCCATCCAGCGATTTTATCATCACAAAAAATATTGCCGAACTGAAGGAACAAGCCGGCTTTTTACCTGCTGTGCATAAATTGGGTGAAGGTGGTTATGACGGCAGAGGTGTACAGCTGATAAAAACAGCCAATGAAATGGCACTCGGCTTTGATGCGCCGGCTGTACTGGAAAAAATGGTGCCCATTGCCAAAGAAATTGCCCTGATTGTTGCAGTGAATGACAATGGCGAATCCACGTTGTATCCCCCGGTGGACATGGTTTTTGATCCTCACCTTAATTTACTGAGTTACCAGATAAGCCCTGCGGAATTACCCGACAAAACATTGTGGCGGATGGAAGCCATTGCCATTGCTGTTGTAAAAGCGCTGCAAAGCCCGGGAATATTTGCAGTTGAGTTATTTGTTGATAAAGTTGGTGAAGTGTATGTGAACGAAACAGCGCCAAGGGTACACAACAGCGGCCATCATACTATTGAAGCAAATTATTCCTCACAGTTTGACATGCTGTGGCGTATCATGCTGGGTTATCCATTGGGCAATACAGAACATATTTTACCGGCGGCCATTGTAAATGTATTGGGTGCTGACGGACATAGCGGGCCGGCTTATTATGAAGGGCTGGAAGAAATATTAAAAATACCCAACGTATTTGTACATGTATATGGAAAAAAACAAACCAAACCCGGCAGGAAGATGGGGCATATCACCATCATCAGCAAAGAGAAACAGGAGCTGATACACCAGGTAAACAGGATCAAACAAACATTGAAAGTGATTACAAAATAAACTGTTTACAGGCTGAGCAGGTTGGCCAGTCTCTTCAATTCTATCTCCGATGACTTCGCCGCAAAGTTCAGGTTCACCAACCGAAAGCCTGATGCTTCAAAACTTTGCTGGGCATTCTTTACTTCTACAATCGTAGCCTGCTTTAAACGGAAGCGTTGCAGGGTTAGTTCCAGCAAACGGCTGGAAAGATCATAATTCTGCTGTTCTGTTACCAGCTGTTGCAGCGTAGCGGCATAAGACTGGTAAGATTTTACTACCTGTGCATTGTAATCCCTTACCAGTATCTCTTTAGTAAGTGTTGCGTTTCTTACATTGATGGAAGCCACCTGTTGCTGCCGTTTGAAAATAGTACCATTGTAAATTGGAATACCGATACTAACGCCAACGAAAGGCCCATAATTTTGATTGAGCAGCAATTGTCCGCCTGCAGACTGGTTCCTGGAAAAATTAAATCCCGTGGTGGCCCTGACAGAAGGATAGCGGAGCGCTGCGGTTTCCTTTACAACCTGTTCATTAACCCTAACCTGTTCGTCTGCAGCCATCAGTTCCGCATTTTTATTCAGGCTGTTTAAGATCGCATCCAGTTGAATGCTCCTGTCAACAATAATCGTATCAGTTACAGTGATAGTGGAGTCTGCTTTTAAAGTCAACTGCCGCAGCAATTCAGTTTTGGCCTGCGCTATCACCACTTCCTGCGATTGCTTTGTCTGCAGCAGTGCATTCAGGTCAATCTGTGCCTGGAACAAGTCTGCATTGTTTGCAAGCCCAACAGCCTGTCTTGCCTTTACAATGGCAAGCTGCTGATTGGATGCATCAATAGAGCGGTCAATGGTTTTAGATAACTCTGCTGCCGCACAATATCATAATAGCCCGTCATTACACCGGCCATAATGTTTTGTACTTGTGCATTCAGCAGTTGCTGGCTTTGTTGCTGCAGCAAAGCCAGCCGTTTTTTAGTGGCCACCACCCGGTTGCCATTGTACAACAGGATACTGCCGGTAATACCTACTGCAAAATTGTTATTGGCAGCAGCATCCCTTGAAATATTTTCGCCGCTGTTCAATTGTTGATTGATGCTGGATATTTGTTCATTGTCAGAAATGCTTCCGGTAACCAATGGCAGTCCTCCGGCCACTCCATAATTATTTAAAATGGTACCGGATTCTACCACATTTTTATTCAACTGGATATCGAGACTATTTTTCAATGCAGTATTGATTGCATCGGGCAGTGTAAGATTTTGCGTCTTTGCTGTAATACAAATCAATCCTGAGAAAAAATATAAGAACAACTGTTTCATGCTGCCTGTTTTCTTTTAACTGTTATGCTCATCCACTTTGCTGGCTGCTGTAACCGCTTCATATTTATGATTTGCTGATAAATAAGTGTAGATAGCAGGTATGATAAACAATGTAAGGATGAGTGAAAAAACAATGCCGCCCACTACCACAATACCCAAAGGCACACGGCTGGCGGATGATGCACCAAGGCCCAATGCTATGGGCAATGCACCCAGGGCAGTGGCAAGGCTTGTCATTAATATTGGGCGCAGGCGCTGCTGTGCAGCTTCCAATATGGCCTGTCGCTTGGCAACTCCCTGTTCTCTTTTTTTATTGGCAAACTCTACGATTAATATGCCATTTTTTGTTACCAGGCCTATGAGCATGATCATACCAATTTCAGAAAAAATATTCAGGGCCTGATTAAAAATATAAAGACTGAGCAGTGCCCCGGCCAATGCCAGCGGCACCGTGAACATAATGGTAAGCGGATCGATAAAACTTTCAAACTGTGCTGCCAATATTAAATAAATGAGGATTAATGCCAGCATAAAGGCAAACAAAATATTGGAGGAGCTTTCTGCATAGTCCCTTGATGGGCCTGTTAAAGAAGTCTGGTAACTTTCATCCAGCATTTTTTTTGCAATGGCATCCATTGCCTTTACTCCATCACCAATTGTTTTTCCGTCTGCCAGTGAAGCAGAAATGGTGGCTGCTTTGTAACGGTTAAAGTGAAACAAGGTGGCGGGGCTGCTGCTTTCTTCCAGCTTCACCACCGAGCTTACGGGAATATTCTGTCCCTTGTTGTTCCGCACATACAATTTCGAAATGTCATCTGTTTTGTTGCGGTCACTGCGGTCTACCTGTGCAATTACAGAATACTGAAATCCATTCATGATGAAGTATGCCAGCCTGCCACCACTGAATGCCGACTGTAATGCAGCGATCACATCCTGCGATGAAAGCCCCAGGTCTTTTACTTTCATCCTGTCCAGCGTTAACTGAATTTCGGGTTTGTTGAATTTCAGGTTCACATCAACGTTCGAAAAAGTTTTATCTTTTTTTGCTTCGTCCAGAAATTTAGGGATGACTTCTTTTAATTTATTCAGGTCCTGGTTCTGTAATACAAACTGCACTGGCAGGGCTCCTCTTGATCCGCCACCCACCGAAATGGTCTGTTCCTGTATCGGGAATATCCTGGCATCATTAAATCTTGCCAGTTTTTTTTGCAGGTCACTGGCTATGTCTGCCTGGCTCCTTGTTCTTTCACCGGGCAGTACCAATGCCAGCCTTGGCTGACTGCTGTTGACAGCACCTGCCGGCGTTCTGGCAAAAACGAAATCTCTTTCAGGAACAGAATCATACAGGTAGTTGGTAATATTATCGGTGATGCCAACCATCCGGCTATAACTGGTTCCCTCTGCAGCAGTAACAGAGAAGCGGATACTACTCCTGTCTTCCAGTGGCGCTATTTCACTTTGCAGGTTGAAAAAGATCAGCACCATCATGCCTATACAAAACAGCATCACTGCCCACGCAATCCATCTTGCTTTTAAAAAACCAGCCAGCCAACGCAGGTAACCATTTTCCATGCCGGTAAAAAAAGGTTCAGTTTTAGTGTAGAATTTTCCATGCCCCGCTGTTTTCCTGCTCAACACCACATTTAATACCGGTGTGATGGTAAGAGATACCAATGCAGAGATCAGCACTGCAGCGGCAAGTGTAACGCCAAACTCCCTGAACAATCTTCCTATAAATCCTTCTAAAAAAACTACCGGCAAAAACACAATCGCCAATGTGATGGAGGTGGAGATCACCGCAAAAAATATTTCTTTACTGCCTTCCACTGCTGCCTGTTTGATGGGCATCCCTTTTTCAAACTTGCTGAAAATATTTTCTGTTACCACGATGCCGTCATCCACTACCAAACCCGTTGCCAGCACAATACCCAGCAGCGTGAGAATATTGATAGAGAAACCCGAGAAGTACATAATAAAGAATGTAGCTACCAGCGAAATGGGAATATCAATCAGCGGACGAATGGCAATCAACCAATCCCTGAAAAAGAAAAAGATCACCATTACCACCAGCGCAAAAGAGATCATCAGCGTTTCCTCCACTTCCTTAGTCGACTTACGGATATTGGTAGTATTGTCCATCAATACGTTCATTTCAATATCCGATTTGTTGGTTTTTTTGATGGCTTCCAGCTTCTTGTAAAAATCATCAGCTATCTGAATATTGTTGGCGCCGGGTTGCGGAATGATCACAAGTCCTACTGCATTTACCCCATTGTATTTCCAGCTCTGCTCCAGGTCTTCCGGACCAATTTCCACACGGGCTACATTGTTCAGCCTTACAATGCCACTGCTGTCTTCTTTAATGATGAGATCCTGGAAATCTCTTTCACTGGTCAATCTTCCCAGTGTTTTAATAGTAAGCTCCGTATTGTTGCCATAAATTTTTCCAGGCGGCAGGTCAATATTTTCATTGTTCAATGAAGTACGGATATCAGAAAAACTAACGCCCTGTGCATTCATTTTATCAGGATCGATCCAGATACGCATCGCATATCTTTTCTGGCCAAAAATATTAATGGCGCTAACCTGGTTGATAGTTTGAAATTGCTGCTGAAGTACATTTTCTGCATAATCACTTAATTCCAATAAGCCCTTGGTGCGGCTTTGCACCGCCAGTATCAAAATAAAATCGCTGTTGGCATCTGCTTTTGTTACTACCGGGGGCGCATCAATATCCTGTGGCAATGAGCGGCTGGCCTGACCTACTTTGTCTCTCACATCACTGGCGGCAGCTTCAAGGTCTACTCCCAATTCAAACTCTACTGTAATATTGCTGTTGCCTAACGTGCTGGAAGAAGTGATGGTTTTAATGCCGGGTATTCCATTGATCTGTTTCTCCAATGGCTCAGTAACCTGGCTTTCCATAATATCAGGATTGGCGCCTGTATAAGAAGTACGGATACTAATGGTGGCAGGGTCGATTGCAGGATAATCCCTGATGGCAAGAAAAGTATATCCCACCACCCCGAATAAAATGATCATCAGGTTGAGTACAGTGGCAAAAACAGGCCGCTTCAGAGAAAACTCAGAAATATTCATGCAACAAAACGGTTGTACTTTTAAAAAATCCTATTGATTATTCTATTGGTCAAAACGGGGAAAATACTCCCCGGAATATTTTTATTGAATATGAAGTAAAACAGATGCTGTATAAAGAATTTTGTTTGAAGGTTATTTGATACTGTCTTTCGTCACTGTTATTTCTTCCTGCTTCTTTATACTTCTTACTTTCAATTTACTTTTTGGCCTTGCGAATAACACCCCCGTAACCACCACAGAATCACCGGGATTTATCCCACTGATCACTTCTACGGAATTTGCTTCTCTTACACCTGTTTGAATATTGGCAAAACTTGCCAGCCCATTCTTTACCAATACCACCTGGTTATTCCTGTCATCTGGTATAATACAGTTGGCGGGTACTTTTACCGATGACCTTTCTTTGCCGGCATCAATATATACTTTTACAAAGGCACCGGGATTAACAGTACCATCCTTCAGCAATGCCCTTACTTTTAAATTACGGGTATTGGTATTGGCGCCGGGTTCGGCAGCAACAATTACAGCCTTGCTTTTTTTCTTAGTCAATGCATCAAGCTCTACTTCTATTACTGCCCCGTTCTTAATGATATCCGCATACATATCCGGCAGGGTAAAATCAATTTTCACCTGCTGTGTTTGCTGCAACGTAGCAATGATGGTGGAAGGTGTAATGTAAGCTCCCGGACTTACCTGCCTTAAACCAACCACTCCGCTGAAGGGTGCTTTGATAACGGTTTTATCAATCAATGCCTGTGTGTAAGCCATATCAGCTTTTAGTCCGTTTACCGTATTCACGGCTGCGTCATAATCAGCCTGGTTCAATCCATTGATATCAAGCAGTTGTTTATAGCGGCCAACTGTTTTCTCTGCCAGGTCAAGCTGTACTTTGCTCTTGCCAATCTGTGCCCGCAGATCAGCATCATTTATCCTCGCTATCACCGTGCCTTGTGCAATTGCCCTGCCCTCTGCCAGATTCAGATAGGTAAGCCTCCCACTCACTTCCGAACGCAGTTCAATATATTCATTGGCAATCACTGTACCGTTGGCTTCTATGATATTGTTTACAGGCTGCTTTTCTGCAATCATGATGTCTACTAATACAGGCAGGGCTTCTTTAGGAGTATCTTTCTTCGTGCTTGCGCTGTTGCATTGTGCCAACATAAAAAGCAGGCTCAATGAACAAAGCACCAACACTTGCTTCAGGGCATATTTCATCATCAATTTCATTAGGTAATTAAGGAGTTCAAATATAAGCGCTTTTATTTTTCCGCTACCTGTACATTATTCAAACGGGATGTGCCAGGTTGCTGATTTAAATCAGGAAATAGCGAAACAAATATTAAACCAACACTGTAATACATTTTTCTTGCATAAAATAACCTGTACAGCATTTCTGATTTTTACCTTTCTTTGCCAAAACTAATATCACATGAGTACACTAGTAGGAATTATCATGGGCAGCGAAAGTGACCTGGAAATAATGAAGGGCGCTGCAGAAATGCTTCGCCAGTTTGAAGTTGAACCTGAACTGACCATCGTATCTGCACACCGTACGCCCGAACGGTTGAGGGAATATGCCAGCAAAGCAAAAGAACGTGGGTTAAAAGTAATCATCGCCGGGGCCGGTGGTGCTGCACATTTACCTGGTATGGTAGCTGCACAAACCATTTTACCAGTGATTGGTGTACCTGTAAAATCATCCAACTCAATTGATGGATGGGACTCTGTGTTATCTATTCTACAAATGCCTTATGGCGTACCCGTAGCAACAGTTGCATTGAACGGCGCCAAGAATGCAGGCATCCTTGCTGCACAGATTTTAGCGTTGCATGACACCTCTATTGCCGGCAAGTTAGAAGCCTATAAAGAATACCAGGATGATATTGTGATGGAAAGTGTAAAGAATGTACAGCGCTTTGGGTATACAAATGATTTTGATAAATAGTGCACAAGGCGGATAAAATTATCCGCCTTTATTTTTCTGTCAATACAGTAAATACCTGTTCAAGCGAAAGCGAATTGTTATAAAGATTATTGACGAACCCGTTCCCAAATTTTGCATAATACAGCATGAAATTTTCGACCCTTTCCTGCAGGTTATTATGGGGAAATAGTTCCTGTTTTAATTTATGCAACTGCCGTTGCTCTGCTTCAAATTTTTTCTTTTCTGCCTTCAGTATTTTTTTTTCAAGTATTTCAATTTTATCGAGTGCCTTTTTATGGAGTGCTGCGGTATGCACCTGCAATGTCACATCCGCTTTACCAGCAATAGTTCTTAGCTGCCTGTATAAATCAGCAAGCAATACTTTCTCCTTTTCCAAACTCAATTGAATGCTGCTTTCTTTTTTCACCAGCCTGTTCATCAACTCAAATTCCGGCTTGAAGATATCTTCGTTTTTAAAATTTAGTTTTTTGATCAGGAGGGCATTCTTTTCATTTACCAGCAAAAAAGAATTGCGAAGCACCAGCATTGGATAAGGCACTCCCGCTGCTTCAAATACCTGCTTTAACTCAAGCCAGTAGGCAATTTCACCGCCACCGCCAATAAAAGCAACATTGGGCAATATCATTTCCTGGTATACCGGACGAAGAATCACGTTTGGACTGAACCTTTCAGGATTTGACTTTAACTCGTTTAATATTTCTTCCCTATTAAATATTTTTTCGCTGTTTACAATGGACCAGCCTCCATTTGCTGCTTCAATCCTTTCCCTGCTGTTATCCTGCAGGTAAAACAAATTCAATGCTCTTCCTCCGGCCTGTACTTTATAAGTGGATGGAAATGCAGCCACTGTTTCCGCCACAGCTTTATGTGAGAACTGTTCCAGCAATTCCCTTTTCATCACCGATGCAAATGACTGCTTCAGCAACCTATTATCCGGCAATAATACCAGCAAGCCATACTCAGCGAATAATGTATTCACCAGTTTAAACGTAGCCTGCTCAATACTCACACCAGGCTGGTACGATTGCTTCAGCAATTCAACCATGTCTTTTCCAAACTCATGTACCAGTAACTGTCCACTCAACTGATCAATCAACTGCACCAATGCTTTGTCAACCTTCATTCTTCCCACAGCCCCCTGCTGGTCTGTTTTCCATTCATATTTTATTCCATCCAGGTAAATATGCCCCAACTCTTCCAGGTCGGCATCTTCACTTCCCATATAATACACCGGCACAAAATTATTTTCCGTTAATTGCTCCGTTAATGATGCTGCCAGTTTTACGGTATGCAGAATTTTATAAATGAAATACAAATGACCCGTAAAAATATTAGGCTGATGGGCCGTACAGATGGTATAAGTATTATCATCATTCAGCAGCTGCAGGTTCAATTGCTGCTTCGCTGTGAGCGAAATGCCTTTATACTGTTGCTGCAATACATTTACCAGCAAAGTGCGGTTGGTATTAAATTGCTTTCGATTGTCAATAGCAGCTTTTATTCCTTCAATAGAAACGGGATGCTCATAAAAAGGTTTTAACTCCTGCTGACCGTTGAGATAATCTAACAGCATCCTTGAAAAATATCCTGTGCTGCTGTAAGAAAATTGAGTAGAAACCATTTGCATCGGCTGAAATTTGAATACCTTTTGGAAAACAAACTTACGTTAATCCGTAAAATTAAATTTCTATTGTTGTGTTAAACGGTTTGTCAAAATAATCCTTTACCAATTTAGTGACAACTACCACATATTCATGTGATACCTGTTCAGGCCACTGCCAATGGTTTTTCCTTACCAGCGGTTATTAAGACTGATAAACAACTGCTACTGTTAAGTGCTGTTAAATACACCCGGTTATCCTGGTTTTCTTTCACATCAACATGGGGTTGCACAGCCCCACATTCCATTAGATATTTGCAGTGTAATTAAAACAAAAAGTATAGCAATCATGAAAAAACAAATTTTAGCAACCCTGGTATTAGTAATATCAGTTTTTGCAACTGCAACTGCTGGCAGTAAAGGTGAAACTGACTGCAGCAGTTCAAACCAAATCACCTTACATACCGGTTTCAGCAAGATCATTGTTGATGGAAACGTGGATGTTGTTCTGTTTGAAGACAATTCCCAATTAGAGATCAGGACCTTTGGCAACAACGATGCCATGGCCGCCACCAGCATTTCTCAAAAAGACGGGGTGCTTACTATTACCAACAACAGAACAAAAGGCGAAAAAGTACTGGTGTATGTACCGGTAAACCAGCTCAGTATCATCGAAGCAAAAGGTAATTCCAAAGTTTCTTCTGCCGCTGTGTTGTTGTCACAACAGCTAACGCTGGTGGTGAAAGGAGACTGTAAATTCGATATCCGGTCAACCGGTAACATTGATGTAGTGCAGGATGCTGAAGTAGAAATGCTGGTGGAAAAGAGACTGACCAGCAGTAAACCTGCAGCTCAGTCGTAAGGATTCCTACGCTTAATTTGTACCGATAAATACCAATTTAGCAAAACAGGCACTGTAAGCTGTAAAACAAAAAGCACCTGCTGTTAAACAGGGGCTTTTTGTTTTACACTATTTGATTAATTGAAATCACTGTCATTAAAGTCTTCATCAGAAAATGACTGAGAGCCGATGTTAAGCATGCTGCCCATCAGGTCTTTAAATTCTATCTTTCCATCCAGTACTTTTTTACTGATGAGGGAGTGAGCTGCAAGACCGTGCAATACAAATTCCATCAGCAGGGCAGTTTCCATTTCATTGGCCTGCTTAAAATATTTTTTTACCAATGCATGTAAGCCATCCACTTTGTACAGCAGCTGAATTTTATCTTCATCCTTCGTTTCAAAAAAATTGCTCAACTGGTTGCCGGCATCAAACCAGCGGGTGATTGATTTGTAAGGATTATCATCCGGGCCTGCTTCTTTGCCTCTTTTCTTTTTCAATGTATCAGGATTAGGGAAGTACTGGCTGAAAGAAGTACGGATGGATTTCTCCAGTAAATTAAAAGCCACCTGGTAAGGGCCTTCCTGTTCGCCTTCATATACCAGTTCTATTTTGCCGGTAATGGAAGGGATGATACCCACCAGGTCGCTGATCCAAATATGTGTACTTCCTTCATCATTCATAATGGCCCTGCGTTCTGCAGCGCTCACCGCATTTTCATACGCTGCAATGGTAAGCCTGGCACTCACCCCACTTTTCTTGTCGACAAACTCACTGCCCCTTGCTTCAAATGCCACCTGTTCTATCAAACGCTTTACCAGGTCGCTGATGGAAACCCTTGCTAATTGTGCCTCATAAATATTAGCTTCCTGTTCTGTAATGGCCAATGAAGTTTCAACCGTTTTTGGATAGTGTGTCAGTATCTGGCTTTCAATCCTGTCTTTCAAGGGTGTAACAATACTTCCCCGGTTGGTGTAGTCTTCCGGGTTAGCGGTGAATACAAACATAACGTCTAAGGGGAGCCGCAACTTAAACCCACGTATTTGCAGATCACCTTCCTCTAAAATATTGAATAAAGAAACCTGTATCCTTGCCTGCAGGTCGGGCAGTTCATTGATCACAAAAATACAGCGGTTGCTTCTTGGAATAATTCCGTAGTGCAACACCCGTTCATCAGCAAAACTTAATTTTAAATTGGCCGCTTTGATGGGGTCAATATCACCGATCAGGTCGGCAACACTTACATCAGGCGTGGCCAGTTTTTCTCCATAGCGCTGGCTGCGGTGCATCCATTCAATGGGTGTAGCATCGCCGTGTTCCGCAATCAGGTCGATTGCATACCTTGAAGTGGGCGCAACCGGATCATCATTGATCTCACTGCCCTTTACAACAGGAATGTACTCATCCAGCAGTTCCGTCATCTGCCTTGCCATTCGTGTTTTGGCCTGTCCACGTAAACCAAGGAACAGGATATTATGCCTGCTAAGCAGCGCCCTTTCCGTATCCGGAATTACAGAATCTTCATAGCCCAAAATACCGGGAAAAGGATTTTCTTTTGCCTTGATCTTTTTTATCAGGTTATCTCTAATCTCATCTTTGATCGATTTGGAGACATAGCCGCTTTTCTTTAATTGGCCGAGTGTTTTGATTGTGTTCATTTTTTGCCAAAAGGCGTTTTTTATTTGCTCAATATTTTTTTGCCGGGAAGACGGGAAGGCGTTTTATTCCACACAATATCTTCTGATACCATCTTTTATTATTGCAGAGTTGAAATTTATTAAAAACCCTACTCCAAGTTTTGTTAATTTCAAATGACTAATAACTTGTGCCTGCCAAAGCGGATTCAACTGGTCAACAGCCTTTAACTCACAAATAATTACATCATCTACCAGCACATCAATTTTAAGCCCCTCATCAAATATCATTTCATCATACAGAATTGGCAAGTAAACCTGCCGCTTGCAGGGTATCTCCAATTTATTAAGTTCATAACAGAAACATGCTTCATAAATTTTCTCTAATAAACCAGGACCAAGCTTACGGTGTACTTTATATGCACAATCAACGATCATTTTACATAAGTACATTTCTCTTTCAGATAAAGTATACATAGTTATAGAATTATGCAACCTTTTACATCACAACTCCTTCCCGTCTTTACGTCTTCCCGGCCAAATTATTTCTGGCTACACATTAATAAACCGTCTTCCTCCTCCCGCTTTCAAAATCCTTAAATATAAATGCACCCAGTTTATCCAGTGATGCAAAGAAAGCCTTGCCATTATTCGTTTCTGTAAACTCCTGTACAAACTTCTGCAGGTAAGGGTCACTGGCAATCATGAAGGTAGTGATGGGTATCTTCAATTTTTTACATTGCGTTGCAAGGCTCATGCAACGGTTCAAAATCTTCCTGTCAACACCAAAACTGTTTTTATAATAACGGGCTCCAACTTTTAAACAGGTTGGCTTACCATCCGTGATCATGAATATCTGTTTGTTTGGATTTCTCCTTTTCCGTAAAATATCCATCGCCAGTTCAAGCCCGGCAACTGTATTTGTGTGGTAGGGCCCTACCTGCAGGTAAGGCAGGTCTTTTACTTCAATCGTCCAGGCATCGTTACCAAACACCACAATATCCAGTGTGTCTTTAGGGTATTTTGTTTTGATGAGTTCACTCAACGCCATCGCTACTTTTTTAGCCGGCGTTATCCTGTCTTCACCATACAATATCATGGAATGAGAGATATCGATCATCAGCACGGTGGAAGTTTGTGCCTTAAAATCTGATTCCCTTATCTCCAGGTCATCTTCCTGCAGGCGAAAACTTTCTGCACCATGATTGATCTGAGCATTTCGGATAGAAGCGGTAAAATCTATCTGCTCCAGTGTGTCGCCGAATTGAAAAGGCCTTGTCTCCGGATTGATCTCATCTCCGCCGCCGGGTTTAAAGGTATGGTGATTGCCTTGCTTTGATTTCTTCAGTTTGCCGAATATTTCTTCCAGGCTTTTTTTACGAATGCCCTGTTCTGTTTTTGGCGTAATTTTTATTTCACCGTTTTGTTTGTTCTCATCAATATATCCTTTGGCCTTCAGGTCCTCCAAAAAATCGCCCATGCCGTACTCATTGTTGGTACGCTTGTATTCTTTGTCCAGTTCATTCATCCACTGCATGGCTTCGCCCACATCACCATTGGTATAGGTGAGCAGTTGCATAAACAGGTCGAGCAGTTGTTCAAACTTGCTTTTGCCATTTTGCCCGGGATCGTGTTTGGAAAAATGATATCCTTTCATAGCTGATAATTTGACGACGGACGATTGACCATGGACGACCGATGCCGCTTTTAATAAAAAGCATCTTTCATTGGAAGGCACTACGGTGGTCTGTTGTCTTTGGCCTTCCTGCAATTTATGTAAACATTCAAATGCTGCAATCGGTTCGTTTGTTAAATAAAAAATCCTTCCGCATTGCGAAAGGATTTTTAAATGATGTTATCAAATTATAATTACTTATTAGGGCTATCCGGCTTTGCTGCAGGCATATTGTTGATCTGCTGCTGTATCTCCGCAGGTATTGCAGGCTTCGGGTTTTTATACTGCTCTTCCATTGCTTCCAATCCATTTAGAAACTGGTAACCCCTTTCTGCATCATCATATACAAACCGGAGTTTATTGGTAAGGTTACTAAGGAAGTTATCTCTTTCCTGCTGGTAACGTATCTGCATACTTTGAGCAAGGCCTTTCTGCAAATCTTCAACCGACATATCACCCAGTTTTGCATAATAAGCCAGTTGCTGCTGAAGATCTTTCTTTACGCTCCTGCTTACCTTTTGTGCCAGCGTGGTATCTCCGGCTTTATAGCAGGCTTCTAAAAATTGCAGGGAAATATAATTGTGCTGTTGAAAACGGGCTACCATTCCATAACTAAAGTTCTCCTCCAGCATTCCTTTATCGCACTTATTCAACAGCTTCTTCGCTTCTTCCTTTTTGCCATGTTCAGCAAGGCTTGCTGCGGCGGTGGCATAGGCAAGGCGGATGCTGTTGAGGTGCCTGCGGTTCTCTTCATCAAAATAAACACCTGCTTTATCTGCACTGCCAAAAACAAACTTGTTCATCATCTTATCTGCCACCCACACCCTGTTCACGTCATCGCCTTCTACCGGTACCAGCCTGTAAGCCATTCCATCCTGGCGGATGTACCTGTCAAAACCTAGGCTTATTCTTTCTGATGTAAAATAGATAGGGCGTTTCCATTTGTTAGCAGCAATGATGTTCAATATGGCTGCATCGTTTTTCTGCAATACATTTTTAGGTATTTCAAAACGCAGTTCATTCACCACGCTGTCATCAGCATTTACGGTGCCGTTGCTTTTTACAAGGTTAACATCCACCGGTACTGTAACTTTTTTGGTAGGATAAGTATTGATACTGATACCATCACCTACCGGCCTCACTTTGGTGGGATCATCACTACCTGCCCAGTCTTTCATCATGGTATACATATCCATGAACTGGTTTTGATCAAAGGCCGGATTTTGTACAAAATAAACACCATCTCTTTTAGCACCTTCTATCTGGTCTGCCGTCCATATTGCATCAATAGGATCGCTCTGGTTGATTTTATAACGCAACTGGTTAATGTACCAGTCGATGCCCAGCAAACTTGAGTTGATGACCCTTACATCCCTGCGGATGCCTTCTACTTCCTGTGCATACCACAATGGGTAAGTATCGTTATCGCCAAATGAAATAACAATAGCGTTGGGAGCACAGCTTTCCAGGTAATCGGTTGCAAGGTCTCTTGCAATGGTTTTTTTACCCCTGTTATGGTCATCCCATTCCTGGTTAGCCATTAACACCGGCACCGCCAGCGTGCAAATAGCAGCAGCCGCATAATTGGCAATATTGGCGGGTGCAAATTTGCTGATCAGTTCTCTTACATACAATACGCCCAGGCCTATCCAGATTGCAAATGCATAGAAGGAACCCACAAATGCATAGTCTCTTTCTCTCGGCATATTACCAGGCATATTCAAATACACCACAATGGCAAGGCCGGTAAAAAAGAACAGCAATCCTGTGATCAATGCATCTCTTTTATCCTTTTTAAACTGAAAGAACATACCCAGCAAACCCAATATCAAAGGAAGGGCATATAATTTATTATTGGCCTTATTTTGCTTCATGCTGTCCGGCATGAATTTCTGATCACCCAGTCTTGCATTATCCCAAACACTGATACCGCTTTTCCAGTTGACGTCTCTTACATTGCCGGTAGCTACCCTTGTATGTCATTTTGCTTTCCAACAAAATTCCACATAAAATAACGCATGTACATCCAGCCAACCTGGTATTGGGTAAAGAAGCTGATGTTATCGCCCATGGATGGCTTATTGCTCCAGTTGCCGGATTTTGGATCTTTGGTGATGCCTGCAAAACTTGCATAATAATCTGCATGCCCCTGTTCATTGCCGGCATCCCACATACGGGGGAATAGGTGCTCATCTTCGGGATGGTAGGTTACGCTTTGCTTTCTTCCTTTCTTTTCATAACCATTTTTTGTTTTGATGTAGGTATCCTCGTTTACATAGTCGGGCTGGTAATCTTCACCCACCACATTACCGGCAGTAAAATCGGCACCGAACATGATTGGCGTATCGCCGTATTGTTCCCTGCTTAAATAACCCACTAAGCTTACAGGGTTGTCAACGTTGTACATATCCACAGCAGGGTCGGCGCTGGAACGGATGAGCGTGGTAACATAAGAGGAGTAGCCCAGCAACATGAAACTGATACACCACAAACTGAGCTTTAAAAAATTCCAGTTATTCTTATTGGCAATTCTTAATCCGAAATAAATGCCCCCCGCAAGCAACAGAAAGAAAAAGGCAAAGCCAGTAAAAAAAGGAAGCCCGAATTCATTTACAAACATCACATCAAAAGCACCAGCCCCTTTAATAGAATATTGTATCACAAATTTTTGCACGATTCCTGTAATGGCGCAACCAACGATAAACGCAATAACAGTACCCATGCTGGTTACTTTGTAACGTTTAAAATAATATACCATTACGGCTGCAGGTATGGTCAATAAGTTTAACAGATGCACCCCTATAGACAGACCCATCAGGTAGAATATCAGGATGAGCCAGCGGTCAGCTCCTGTAAAGTGCCCATTGATGCCTCTTTTTTGCTCTTCCGTAACCGCATCTTCCCATTTCAACACCGCCCAAAATACAATGGCGGTAAAGAAAGAAGACAATGCATACACTTCACCCTCCACAGCACTATACCAGAAACTATCAGAAAAGCAATAAGCCAGTGAACCAACAATACCTGCTGCCATCGCAGCAAAAGTTTGCTGCCTGGTTAATTCAACGTTATCCTTTTGAAGTGATTTTTTTGCAAAGTGTGTAATGCTCCAGAATAAAAATAAAATAGTAAAGCCGCTTGATAAAGCACTCATGAGGTTGATACCTGTTGCGGCATGTGCCGGATCGAAGGGGATCATAAACAAGCGCCCTATCAACACAAACAAAGGGGCCCCCGGTGGGTGAGGAATTTGCAGCTTATAAGCACTGGAGGCAAATTCACCACAATCCCAAAGACTGCCGGTAGCTTCCATCGTCATAATATAAACGGTGCAGGCTATAATACATACGATCCAGCCTGTAATGTTGTTGATCCTTTTATAATTCATAATGTGCAGGTTATTAAGGGGGCAAATATAAACAGTTTGCCGTTTGAAGTTGTTAGTTGCCGGTTATTTATCATTTTTTTCAACTGCCGCTCATTTCAACCCAATCCGGCATCAATAATAAAAAATCCCGCCTGTGTTAAAACAGCCGGGATTTGAAAATATCCGATGAGCAGCCAATGATTTAATTGCCTGACTTTACGATTTTGATCGTTTTTGTAACAGCACCCTGCACCGCCTTTACAGTATATACCCCTGGCATAAAGTTGCTGCCAATATTATAACTGCTGTTGGAATTAGCTGTTGTATGGTAAACAATTCTTCCATCAAATCCGAATATGGTGATATTAATTTTCTCATTATTACGCCCCCTGGCAGTAATATTAAATGAGTAATTGGATGGATTAGGATAAACCTTTAATTGAAAAACGCTGCTTTCATCTACCTGTGTTTTGCTATTGCTATAAGACCTTGCCGCTGCCTGAACGGTATTTCCCGATGGCCTTGCAGATGCCGGGGAAGAAGATACGGTAATCTGAACTGAAGCCGTACAGCCTTTAGCATCTGTAACCGGGTAAGTATAAGTGCCGGCAGGAACCGTAAAACTACCTGTGCCTTCATAAGGCGCTGTACCACCGGCAGCATTGACAGTGACGGTGGCTATATTAGTGTTAATATCAACTGCTGTTGCATCTGCCGTAACAATGAGTGAGGCAGCAGGCTGCACTGTATTTACTTCTACAGCCGACATTGTGTTGCTGGCATCTGTCACCATGAAATAATGCGTAGCTGCGGTCTTAGAAGTATTATCCCAGCTTGCAGTATGATTGTTATTACCGCTCCAGATAAATACATTGGCAATATTGGTTTCAAACTGGTTATTGTTATAGGTTGAATTACCAATGATGGTACCATTAGAATCCGACTCAAAAAAAGCAATATTGTCAAAATAAGTTAAGCCCGACGACTGGTCAACCTCAATCAAAAAGCTGGCAGCAGTTTGAGTTGGCGGTGCTTTAAAGATAAACTGATGATCCTTTCTTATTGTTCCATACACGCCGTTTTGCTTAGGCGTAAATACAGCAAACGGGGTAGAGGTCTGGCGCAAAGAGGCTCTTAACTTGCCGGAATTGGTTGTGCCCAATGTAGTAAATTTCAACACATAGTTTTTAGAAGAGTTTACCGGGCCAACCCCGGAATACATCAATGTAAAAACATTAGGCGTACTGTTTGTAAAAGCTATTTTGAGCGATCCTTTTCCTGCACTGACGGTTTTAACGCCTGTACCTATATAAGGTGCTGTGCCGCCGGTAGCGCTTATATTAATTGTTGTGCTGCCACCAAAACAATTGACCTCAGCCGGGGCCCTATCAGCAGATGCCTGCAATGCTGTGCCTGCACCTGGATCTGTTATTGTTACTGATGCTGAAACACTGCAACCATTAGCATCAGTTACAGGATAGGTATAAGTTCCGGCTGCAACAGTGAAACTGCCTGTGCCCGTATATGGAGCAATGCCGCCTGTTGCACTCACGGTAACAGTGGCAGTATTGGTATTCGTGTTTACTGAAGTTGCTTCTGCGGTAACGATTAATGCGGTGGCAGGTTGTGCTGTATTTACTGAAACAGCCGACATTGTGTTGCTGGCATCTGTCACCATGAAATAATGCGTAGCTGCGATCTTAGAAGTATTATCCCAGCTTGCAGTATGATTGTTATTACCGCTCCAGATAAATACATTGGCAATATTGGTTTAAAACTGGTTATTGTTATAGGTTGAATTACCAATGATGGTACCATTAGAATCCGACTCAAAAAAAGCAATATTGTCAAAATAAGTTAAGCCCGACGACTGGTCAACCTCAATCAAAAGCTGGCAGCAGTTTGAGTTGGCGGTGCTTTAAAGATAAACTGGTGATCCTTTCTTATTGTTCCATACACGCCGTTTTGCTTAGGCGTAAATACAGCAAACGGGGTAGCGGTCTGGCGCAAAGAGGCTCTTAACTTACCGGAATTGGTTGTGCCCAATGTAGTAAATTTCAACACATAGTTTTTAGAAGAGTTTACCGGGCCAACCCCGGAATACATCAATGTGAAAACATTAGGCGTACTGTTTGTAAAAGCTATTTTGAGCGATCCCTGCCCTGCACTGACGGTTTTAACACCTGTACCTGCATAGGGTGCTGTGCCGCCTGTTGCACTCACATTAACAGTTGTGTTACCACCATAGCAATTGATCTCAGCCAAAGATTTATCAGCAACTGCTGTCAAAGGTCCACCAGGAGTGGGGTCGTTTACAGTTACCGACGCTGTAGCAGCACAACCATTGGCATCGGTTACTGGATAGATATAAGTACCGGCTGCAACTGTAAAATTACCTGTACCGGAATATGGCGGGGTACCTCCTGTTGCAACCACCACCACCGAAGTAGTTCCTCCAACAGTTGTAATAGTACCTGCAGTAGCAGTTGCTGTTAATAAAGCCGGGCTGGTAAGGGTAATAGACGAAGTGGCCGTCCGTAAAGCAGCATCAGTTACTGTAAGAGAATAATTTCCTGAAGACAATCCTGATATATTGGCTGTAACCGCACCATTTGACCATAAGTAGGTAAACGGTGGCGTTCCGCCGGAAACGGCAGAATTGATGCTTCCTGCTGTTCCGTTACTACAAACATTGTTAGTTCCGCTAAGCGACAGGTTTACAGGAGGAGTATTTGCTGTTACAAAATCATTGATTGTTGCAGTTGCGTTGCCAACCTTCACATTATCTATGTAAACAACCCTGCTGCCATGAAGCGATGGACTACTGCCTGAGTTGACCCACTTATACATGCCAAATTTAAAATAGCCAGTTGGCTCTATCGCCCCATTTTCCAGGCAGGCATTTGGGCCGGTTTTACTAATTAACCTTGTACCATTGCACCACAATTCAATCAATCCATCAATACCAAGCGAGCGCTTGTAGTGCACTACCCATTTATTCCATTGGCCTTTGGGAAAACTCCCTACAGGCTGCACCAGGTTTGTTATAGTAACTCCGTCATGTTTGTACCATTGCCGGAATTGGTAAACACCATTTTCGTGTGCCAGTAAAAATGGTGGTGGGTTGGGGGATAAAGTGTGGTATTGCACAAATCCTTCAACTTTAATATCATTCTCCTGCCATAAGGGGACATAGGTTTCAAACGCAAACCATTCTGCTGTTTTACTAACTGTGTTGGCTACCGGTATGTTCATTTCAGAACGTTTGCTATAACCACAGGTGATGTCCGTTAATTTAACTTCAGTACGGAATGATTTGCCGCCGTCAGTTGAAAAGCTATCCGTTAAATAACCATCCGTGGGTTGATTGCACAACCCGGATGTTAAAAATATACCCTGTGTTATGGTCCCCGTATTGAAATCCTTATTAAGGGTTACCTGCGCTTTTAACTGCAGGCATAAAAACAACATAATTGAAATTGATATTAAATGTTTCATATTATACGCTTTAATTTTCCGTTTCTTTTATTATATAGATATCCAACTGAGTGTCTTTACTTTATTGTGATATGCTACATCATTTAAGTTACCCCTTTATATGCTCCCGTTGATCCTGACAGTATTGATTTCAAAATACCCTGCTTAACAAAAGCTTATTACTTTCTATAAAAAACATTTTTATTGGGGAGGGGGTGTGCAAATACTTAATTCAAGTAACGATTTTTTAACATGCCCTGATTTTATACCCCGGGTTTAAATGGCTACCCCCGGAAATACCATATAAGTCCCGAATGGTCATCAATTAAGATACTAAATTTTTTTTGGAAATTCGGGTAAAGAAATGTTCAAATGCCAGCTAGCTTGAGATGCAATAATACATTTCCCGGATAGTAGATTGCTGTAAATTTAGGGAAGTTACGAATACAAAACACTGAAATTAAAAAAAAGATCAAGAAGTAATCCTGTTGCTACCCATTTAGGCAAACCAGATATAGCCTTCAACAGTCCTGTACTTATCCCGAAATAACCCCGTTTTAAAGTACAAAATCAACCCGCCCAACCTGCTTATAAAAAAAATCCGGCTGTAAAACTACAGCCGGAATATATCAATTCGTTAGTTTCTTTAGTTCCCTGCTTTTACCAGTTTTATTATTTTAGTAGTTGCTCCCTGCGTCACTTTTACAATATACACACCGGGCATAAAGTTATTTCCGATATTATACCGTGTATTAGAGGAGCCCGAGGTTTGATAGGCTATCTTACCATCAAAACTGTAAACAACCACCGTTAACTTTTCGCCGGTTCCCCCTTCCGCTAACAGGTTAAAGGAAGTATTGGTTGGGTTAGGATAGGCTGATAGTTGTAGTAATCTATTATCAATGGCAGCGATGGACGCATTGGCATTGATCCTTGCATTTTGAGTACTGCTTGTATTTTCTGAGCCGGGGTTTGCTGTTCTTGAGGAAACCGATGATATTACAGAAGAAACCGTAATGGTTACAGAGGTGGTACACCCTTTAGCATCTGTAACTCTGTATATGTAAGTACCGGCAGTTACTGAAAAACTACCTGTTCCTGTATAAGGAGCCGTACCCCCGGTTGCAGTTACAGTAACGGTAGCAAAACCACCTGTTGCCCCAATTGCTGTGGAGGATGCAGTGACTTTTAGCGGAGCTGAAGGTTGTGCTGTATTAACTACCGCCACTGCCGATGTATTCACGGAATCTGTAATGGTAAAGTAATGTGTTGCAGCGATTTTACCTGTGCTGTCCCAGGCAGTGCTGTAATTATTGTTTGAACTATAGGTAAAAATCCCGGTAATGTTTTTTTCAAATTGCCCGCTGTAAAGATTATTACCCCTGAGTGCTCCGGCAGAATCACTTTCAAAAAATGCGATATTATCCAGGTAAGTTGTTCCTGAAGATTGATCGATCTCTATCAAAAAGCTGGCTGCAGTTTGTGATGGCGGCGCAATAAAACGGAATTCGTGATCTTTTCTTGAGTTACCAAATACTGCATTTTGCCTTGTAGTAAGCGTAGTAAATGGAGTAGTGGTCATGCGGATGGAAGCCCTTAATTTACCAGCGGCAGTAGTTCCAAGCGTTGTAAATCTAAGGGTATAATTCTTTGATGAGCTTATGGCACCAACAGTAAAATAAATTAAGGTATAAGCGCCAGACACACTTGATGGGAAAGCTATTTTCATAGAGCCTTTACCAGCACCAACACGATAGGTTCCCGTACCTCTGTAAGGTGCTTTTCCACCTACTGCACTAATGGCAACACTGCTGCTATCCCCGTAACAATTAAGATCGGCCAGTGATTTACTGGATACCGCAACCAATGGCCCATTGGCATCCGTTACGGTTATAGAAACAGTTGCAATGCACCCATTTGCATCAGTAACGGTGTAGTTGTAAGTGCCTGCAGTAACGGTAAACATACCTGTTCCTGAATACGGAGCAGTTCCGCCAACTGCGGTTACACTTACTGTTGTGGTACCACCCATCACCAAAATAACTTCAGCACTGGCAGAAGCCCTTAAGGCAGCGGATGGCTGAGTAATTGTTATAGATACAGAAGCGGTATCCCCTGAAGCATCGGTCACCAGGAAAATATAATTTCCAGCCTTGTATACAAATGTACCAGTGCCTGTATATGGAGCTGTACCACCTGTTGCCGCTACAGTTATAGTTGAATTATCTCCGAAACACTTTACTGCTGTATAAGTAGCTGTTACATTCAAAGGAGCCCTGCTACCGGTATCTCTTACCAGGATGATTGATGTATAAGGCTGTAACGTAAGCGTAGTATTGCTGTAAACAGTACCATTGACTGCAGTGTAAATACCATTAAGAGGAATTGTTTTGGCAACTTTAGTATCATTGTATTCAAATCGAAGCTGGGCTTCTGCATCATACACCGTTGCATTTGCCTCATAAAACTCAATATTATCAATATAAGTTGTTCCCGAATTCTGTTCTATTTCAATAACAAAACTGGCTCCTGCATCAGTCGGCGGGGCTGCAAATAAAAACTCATGATCTTTTCTTCCAATTCCAAATGTTTTTACCTGGGTTGCAATCAGATTGGTGTAAGGGGAAACTGTTTTGCGTAAATACGCTCTTACAATACCCTGCTGCGAAGTGCCATAAGTACTAAAACGGAATACATAATTTTTGGTAGCACTAATAGCACCAACAGCACTATAAATTAAATTATACTTATTTCCCACAGGGTTTGAGAAGCTGATTTTTAATGCTCCTCCATTGATTTTACTGGTATTATCCCAACTGCCGGTAACATTGGTGCCATAAATTGCAAAACCACTTATGTTAGCAGAAAAAGTACCATTCGTAACCTTATTCGTTCCGATAAGACCATTCAATTTATAACTAACAGGAAGCCTGGCTGGTTTTTTTGAGTTGTTATCATGTCCTGTAAACATCTGCCATGCCTCTAAAGACAATGGACTTGTTGGCAAGAGTGCAGCTCCTGTAGTTGGATAAATATCAGAATTGAAGCCTATCGGGTTTGCCATGTTGTAATAATTGCTATCGATATTCCCCAAACTGTTCAACGCTTCCTGAACGGTAGTGGTAACAGGTTCATTTAATCCGGAATTAGTATAGGCGAAAACCCTTTGGGTGATGCTTTTGGGATAAAATGTGTTATTTTTTATAGAAAGTCCGCTTACACCGCCCCAGGCCCATCTGAATATACTCACAGCGTTTTGGTTATTGAAAGATGTATTCCCTTTGATATTTACGCTAATAGGATTATTACTATGGATACCACCTCTTGGGTGATTAAAAACGGTATTGTTCAAAACATCAACATTCATCGTTCTGCCATCCAGGTAAATACCGGTTGCATACAATGTTGATGTAGATCTGCCATTGGAAGCACCAATTCCATTCATTACTATATTATCACGAATCACCCTGTTGGTATAAGCTGTTCCGGGGTTTGCATCTGTACCTGAAGCATAGGAATAAATGCCGCCGGCATCATCTTTAACAAAATCAAAATAGTTAACCACATTGTTCTTTACCGTAACATTGCTTCCCTGGAACTCAATGCCTACATACCCGGTGGTATCAACATTATTATACTCTACCAGTAAACCGCTCTGAACCGTTGCAACAATCCCCTTGTAAGAATTACCTTCACTTAATCCCATACCCGGTACTATGCCCGTTTTTTTAACCACACAATTACGGATGGTGATGTTCGTTCCTTTCAGGTTATTAACCCATATAGCGTTACTTAGAACGTTTACGGTAGTACAATTTTCAATCAACAGGTTTGAACCGGTTTGAAAATAAATAGCGCCTGTTCCAGCATTACTGAAATCGCAGTTTTTTATACTGATATTGTTGCTGGAGGTACTGTATACTGCATTTACATTAGCCCCTTCAAAAGCAATATTATTAATATCGATGTAGCTTTTGGCATTGAGCGTGAGCAACGTATCAATAACACTTGCTTTTACCGTATAAGAAGATGGGACTGCAGTGCCAAAATACATTTGAAGGTTTTTGGTGCTGTTATTAAAATACCATTCTCCCAATTTGTCGAGTGTACGGGCATCATTCTGAAAAAAATACCCAAAACCGGCGGTACCGTCATAAGTTGATCTGTTAGTATTGGTGTAGCTAATGGTGGTACCACTGTGAGCGGTTATTTTACACCGGTCCAGCACCCATAATTTTTTCCTGATTACCACTTCAGCTCCCGTCCAGTTGGTAGTACTTGTCAATTCATTGTCTGTAATAGAAGCGGCTCCGGAAAAAGATTCATAACTAAGATAACCTCCATTGGCAGCATCCGCATTGGGATACCTGCCCAAAGCCTGAGGAGCATTATTCAACGTTACCATGTTAAGTGTACTTTTTGCTCCCGAATACAAAGCCTGGTATACACCATTGCCAACTGCCGTCCAGGATGATGCTGTTACAAAGCCGGAAATTACAGGTTTTGCACCCGTGCCATAAGCACTGATGACAATCGGCTTAACACTGGTGCCAGACTTGTTTACAGTGATGGCACCTAAAAAGGTATCCCCTCTTCTGAAAAGGATACTGTCTCCGGCAGCCATACTTGCAAAATAAGCGTTCACTTTGGTAATCGTTTGCCAGGCGGTTGCAGGGGTAAGCCCGTCATTCAAATTATTACCAGCTGCAGAAACATAATAATTCCTGGCATTTACGTGGCATACAAAAGCAAGAAAGAAAGAAAGAAAAAGCAGAATCCGGTTCCTCATTTTAACTTGGATTTTTTTGTTAATTTGTACTATGTACGCAATCAACAGTGTTTACAACAATACCTGTTAACATTGTGCAGTTTTATTTGATGATCAATAAATACTGTAGAAATCAGTATAATCCTGATTCCGAACAATACATTACAAGTGCATTGTTCTCAGTGTGTCAAGTGGCATTGGGGTAATTTGTTTAGTATAACAGTGGCTCCGGATTGGGGACTTAGAATGAAAGCAGATTTTTGATATGTTTTGAATCAAAAAAAATTTCAAATAAACAGTCTCGAAAAGTTTTCAAATAACATGCCAAAGGAACGTTAATGATACTGAAAAAACCGTTATTTATCCACCAAGAAATTAACATTCGTGCAAGATTCGTGAAAAGCAGTCCTTTATAAAGTGAAATGTGGAAAACTTGCATCGATTTTTAGGCAAATGGAAGAATGGCTGAATTTTTAAAATCGGAGTGTTATTGTGGCTAGTTGGGAAATTCAATTTATGTAAAGCGGATCGTCAGATAAAACTTAAAAAATATTACCCTGAATTATCAACATATCCCAATATTTAAAGAATGTTTCTTCAAATAGCCACTTGCTCTGTTTTTGAGAGAGTTTCAATTATCTACAAGTTTTCTTACCACATGGTTTACAGCCGCTTTGACCTTCATTATTAAATCAATTCACATACTAAAACCTTCTATTCTTTCGTTTTAGCCAGTTAAAGCACTGATACAGCAGTAATATGCCGTTTAGAGCCAGGCAATCTTATCCATTGCCGCTAACCATATCCATTCAAACACCATGCAACTATCCAACTCAACCACCGTGAACAGCAGGAAGCTGTTTAAAATCATCCCGGCATCCTTTAACTGGAGCCTTTTTTCCAATATTGTGATTGCTGCAATGATCATCCTAAGTGGCTCTTCGCAGGCGCAAACAACTATTTTTTCGCAGGATTTCAGTAGTTCCACAACTGTTTCATCCTATGTGAGCGCAACACCCAGCAACGGGCAGTTTAATGCCATTACTGTTGCAGGTAGTAATACGGTTACAATTAACGGGGGAGCTTTGCGATTTACGAGGGGAAATAATAGCGGTAGTTTTACCAGGTCAACTGATTTTAGTCCGGTCCCAACGGCAATTGTCTATTCAATGAGTGTAAAAATTTCTGGCACAGGCGGCAATCAAAATTCAGCCGCAACATTCCAGGTTGGAAGTGGTTTTAATAATGGAACAAATGGTGTTGAAACAAATCCATATGCTGAGTTTTCAATTGATTTCAGAAACGGAAACCGTTTCAGGCTAAGGGAATCAGGCAATGCAAGTGCAAATTTCAACGATGGGTCATTCAACACAATAACATGGGCGATTAATAATTCAGGTTCTACACTTTCCTATACTGCTCCTGATGGTTCTACAGAGTCAACTCTCAATGACAAAATGGATGTGTGGCTGGGTACAAGCAAAATATTTGATGATGTAAATGTAACTACCGCTTCAGGTACAATTACGGACTTGAAATTTGCTTTTGTAAGTGGTACTGGAACCATAGACATCGACAATATCAATATTTATTCAATAAACCCTTTTATCACAGCACAACCATCAAGCCTTACCAGGTGCGTAGGCGGCTCGGCAACATATAGCGTCACTGCTTCCGGAACATCATTATCTTATCAATGGAGAAAAGGTACAACCAATTTGTCCAATGGCGGCAGTATTTCCGGCGCAACAACAGCCTCACTTACTATTAACCCTATAGCATCCGGTGATGCAGCAACAGATTATAATGTTGTAATCACCTCTTCAGGAGGATATTCAGCAACTTCGAACAATACTGCATTAACGATAACCGCTCAGCCAACAATCACAACATCTTCTGCTGCAACCACGGTTTGCTCAAGCAGCAGTGCTCAAAATTCAAGTTTAAGTTACAGTGCGACAACAAACTCGCCCACTAATTATACCATTACCTGGGATGCAGCGGCAATAACTGCAGGCCTGGTAAATGTAGGGAGCTCCCCATTACCTGCAAGCCCCATCACAGTTCCGATTGCTGCAAATGTGGCAGCGGGTACTTATACAGGCACACTTACAGTGTCCAACGCAGGGGGCTGCAGCAGCAGTGGCAATTCATTTACTATTACAATAAATGCATCACCCACAATCAGTGGTACTTTAACAGCATGTGTTGGTTCAACCACACAATTGACCGGCTCCGGTACGCCTGCAGCTTCTTTACCATGGGTATCGGCTTCCACAGGCATTGCTACGGTAAACAGTACAGGCCTGGTAACCGGAGTTGCAGCAGGAACCAGCATAATAACTTATACTGATATTAATGGTTGCAGTAAAACAGCTACTGTTACAATCTCTGCAGGCCCAGCTGCAACAGGTATTACTATTTGCCAGGGAGGCTCCGGCACTTTAACATCTTCAGCATTATGTCCCGGAGGCGGTACTGCAACAAGTGGCCCAAACAATGCAGGCACAGGTGCAAACAATACTGCAGTAGGCACAGGTGCATGGACTACACCAGGCAATATCACTACAACCGGAACTCCTTATGCTACACAAAACCTGGCAGCTGGTGCAACAACCAATTATCTCCAGGCAAGCAATTATGGCTTTTCAATTCCATCCGGTGCAACCATTAATGGAATTACTTTAACCATAAGAAAGCAGGTTGCTACCACCCCAAATATGTTTGATAATATTGTAAGAATCGTTAAAGGCGGTGTGGTGACAGGCAATAACCTGGCAAGCGGAACAGCATGGCCTAACTCATTTGGAATTACCACCTATGGCAGCAGTAGTAATTTATGGGGTACTACCTGGACTGCTGCTGATATTAATGCTTCCAATTTCGGTGTTGTACTTTCGGCAACAAGTGGTTCTGGAAGCACAAGACAACTGGATGTTGATTATATCCAGGTTACAGTAACCTATACTACAACCGGCACTTTAGAATGGTATACGGTATCATCAGGTGGATCATCTATTGGTACGGGTTCAACTTTTAACCCGGTAGGGGTTTCAGGATCAGCGCTTCCAAACTTTTTATGCTATGTGTGCAGCAACTCCAGGTTGCCGCACTGCTGCGGATTTTGTTATTAGCAATCCGCCAACCATCACCACATCTGCTACAGCAGCTAACGTATGTTATAACAGCAGTGCACAAAATTCAAGTTTAAGTTATAGCGCTACTACTAACTCACCAACAAATTATACAATCACATGGGATGCTGCTGCACTTTCAGCAGGACTGGTAAATGTAAGCACTACCGCATTGCCTGCAAGCCCTATAACAGTACCAGTTGCAGCGAATGTGGCAGCAGGAACCTATACCGGCACTTTAACAGTAATTAATGCAGCAGGATGTACAAGCAGTGGTAATTCATTTACTGTTACCATTAATGCTTTACCAACAATTACAGCTTCGGCCACTGCATTATCAAAATGCTTCAGCAGTAGTGCACAAAACTCAACATTAAATTTTACTGCAACCACTGGTTCGCCAACAAACTATACTATTACCTGGGATGCTACTGCACTTTCGGCAGGATTGGTAAATGTGGGCAGTACAGTATTGCCTGCCAGTCCAATTGTTTTTTCAATTGCCGGAGGCGTTACAGCCGGAACGTACAATGGTACATTACGAGTAACTAACAGCAATGGATGCAGTAGTACAGCAAACGCATTTACAGTAACCATTGTTGGCCTGCCTACTATAACAGCATCTTCAACCGCAGCTCCAAAATGTTTCAGCAGCAGTGCTCAAAATTCATCTTTAACATATTCAGCTACCTCCGGTTCACCCACACAGTATACAATTACATGGGATGTAGCTGCACAGTTAGCGGGCCTTGTTAACCTTGGTATTACTGCATTACCAGCCAGCCCGCTAACTATCCCCATAGCTGCAGGCGTAGCGGCAGGAACGTATAATGGAGCAATTCATGTAATGAATGGCTTTGGCTGTTATGCATCTGCCACCAATGCTTTTACACTAACCATTTCGAATACTTATCCGGTAATGACGAGTGCATCTACTGCCAGTATATGCTCAGGTGGAACTGTAAGCATTCCATTAACAAGTGACATTGCATCTGCTTATACCTGGATTGCAACTGATAATACTAATGTGACAGGAGAAAGTACAAGCCTGCAAACAACAAGCACTTTAAGTAATACATTAATTGCTACTTCTGGTACTGCGGAAACAGTAAACTATACAGTTACTCCTACTTCTACAGGGGGATGTACAGGTACACCGCAATCTGTTGTTGCAACAATTGCAGTCACTCCTACAATAACAAGTGCAGCTACTGCAGCATCAGTTTGTTTCAGCAGCAGTGCACAAAACTCTTCCTTAATATACAGTGCAACTACTAACTCACCAACCAGCTATACCATCACATGGAATGCGGCAGCGCTTTCTGCAGGGTTGGTGAATGTTGGCAGCACAGTGCTTCCTGCAAGTCCTATCTCTGTACCGGTGGCAGCAGGTGTAGTTGCAGGAACCTATACAGGAACCCTAACTGTTAGTAATGCAACCTGCAGTAGTGCTGGCAATACATTCACTTTAACCATAGGTGGGTTCCCAACCATTACGAGTTCAGCTGCGGCTGCAACAAGATGTTACAACGCAAGCAGTTCACAAAACTCAACCTTAAGTTATAGTGCTACTACTAACTCACCAACGAATTATTCAATTACATGGAATGCAGCCGCACTTACGGCTGGTTTAGTAAATGTGAGCAGTACAGCACTTCCGGCCAGCCCAATACCAGTGCCAATTGCAGCGGGTGTTGGACCGGGTACTTTTACCGGCACATTGTATGTAACAAATGCAGCAGGATGCAGCAGCACAGGAAATTCATTTACAGTTACCATAGTAGGTAATCCAAGCATATTCAGTTCAGCTGCGGCTACAGCAAAATGTTTTAGCAGCAGCGCCCAAAATTCATCACTGGCCTATAGTGGTGTTTCAAACTCACCAACGAATTATACCATTACATGGAATGCAGCAGCATTAACTGCAGGCCTCGTAAATGTTGGCAGCACGGCGCTGCCGGCAAGTCCCATCCCAGTACCGGTGGCAGCAAATGTAGCAGTTGGCACTTACACTGGTACATTAAATGTTACCAATGCTGCCGGATGCAGCAATACAGGTAATTCATTCACTATTACTATAAATGCTTTACCCACTATTACAACATCTGCAACAGCAACTGCAAAATGTTTCAGCAGCAGCGGGCAAACATCAACATTAAGTTACAGCGCCACCACCAACTCCCCTACCAATTACAGCATTACATGGAATGCCGCTGCTTTATCAGCAGGATTGGTGAATGTAAGCAGTACGGCACTGCCTGCAAGCCAGGTAACTTTTCCAATAGCTGCTGGTGTAGCTGCAGGTACTTACACCGGCACCATTACTGTTACTAACGCCAATGGGTGCAGCAGCGCAGGCAATTCATTTACATTAACAATAAATTCTGCCGCAACCATCACCACACAACCAACGGACCAGACTGTTTGCGCAGGATCATCTGTAAGTTTCAGTGTAGCGGCAACCGGCACTTCATTAACCTATCAATGGAGAAAAGGAACTACCAACTTATGCAATTGCGGAACTGCATCAGGTGCCACTTCTGCAACGTTAACAATTAATCCTGCTGCTGTTGGTGATGCAGCTTCCAATTATAACTGCGTTGTTACAAGTGCAGGCTGTTCAGGCATCATTACTAATTATGTTACCCTCACAGTAAATGCATCCTCCGTTGCGCCAACTGCCCAACCAAAGGACCTGGTGTTCCCTACTGTAGGCGTAACAAGTATACTGGCCAGTTTTACTGCCAGCAGCGATGCAGCCCGTAACCTGGTAGTAAGGACAGCAACCAATACGGCACCCACCAATCCAAGCAACGGCACTACCTATACGGCTGGAACATCAGCACTCGGTGGTTATATTGAATATGCAGGCCCCGGTGTTTCATTTACCTCAAACGGTTTAACACCTGGCACTACTTATTATTACTGGGTATATGGCTACAATACAAGTAGCTGCGGTACCAGCCCGCTTTATCTTACCAGCTCTCCTTTAACTGGAGATGCCACCACCGCTACAAATGTTGCATGTGGCACAGTCACTACTTTGTATTGGGGGGGCACAGGCTCAGGATTAACAGGAGCTGTTAGTGGTACTGATTTTAATACTGCATCCAACTGGTCTACCTCCAGTTCAACATATGTAGCCTCACTTGCTGCACCATCGCAATGTAACAATGTATCACTTGCCTTAAACAATAACGCCACCATAACAATAAGCAGTTCTGTTGAGGTATACGGGCTTACATTTACAATAGCAGGTAATAATAGAAAAGCAATATTAAGTACTGAAGGCAATACGCTTACCGTTAACGCAAATGCTGTTATTGATATAATAAGCGGCAATGAAAATACTAGGATATCTATAGGTGAGAACAGCAGTGGTGCAGGCGTGGTGGATTTTAAAGCAAACTTCAAAATTGGTGAAAGGTACTTCTCCCATCCTACAAGGGACATTCCACAATCCTGTTTAATAGGAAACCTGGACAGTAAAATTACCTTCAGAGGAGATGTAATGTTTGGCAGAACTGCCAAGTTCATACTTCCAGCACCCGGTTCATATCCGCCAAGTTACCCGGTTACACTTACCACAGCTACCACACCCGGAACTATTGAGTTTGACGGCCAGGGTTTACAACAGATATTGTGGAATAATAACTATTACTATGATAATTTCTACAATATGGTTGTGGGTAACCAGAACCAGCCATATGTAAAACATGTAACAGGTACCTATACCCCGGATAATATATTAAATGACTTTACCATCAACGATGGCTGTACAGTTGACATTGGAACCAGCCAGTGGATAAGGGAACAACAAGGAGGTACATTTACTATGAATGGAACTGCAAAACTCATATTAGGAAATAACCTGTCCGTACAAAGTTCATTCGGCGGCCCATCCGGTACAGGTATTACTATACCAGGCAGCAATTTCCCCGGCGGTTTCAGCACAATGGATATATCACCAAACAGTACCATTGAATATAATGGCAGCAGCAGTATTACACAAACAGTTTATGGCACTCCATCAGTAGGCTCATTAACTTACGGCAACCTGATACTTTCCAATACCAATGGCACAGGTACAGCCAATAAAATTTCCACTTCCACAATTAATGCAGCAGGCACCATCACCATCAGTGATAAAACTACCATGACACCTGGTGCAGGAATTGTATCCGAAGGTGATATGTATGTAAATAGCGGTGGCCGGTTAACCTGCGGTACACAAATAGTTTCAGGTAATGGCTCCTTCAATATTTTAAGCGGAGGTACCATCAGTATGGCTTCTACAGCAGGCATTACTGCTTCCGGGGCAACTGGTAACATACAAACCATCAGCAGAAGTTTTGGAACCGGTGGTAATTACATTTATAATGCATCTACTGCACAGGCAACTGGTAATGGGTTACCAACAACGGTAAATAACCTTACCATATCCAATGCTGCCGGCGTAACCATGTATGCAGCTTCAGCAAATTATACTGTGGATGGAATATTAAATTTAACATCAGGCGCCTTATCCATCAACGGCAATACACTTAACATCAACAGCCTTCAGAGATCAAGCGGTACGCTTACCGGTTCTTCTACTTCAAGTGTTGGAGTTAATAGTACAAGTGTTCCGTTGTTCTTTACGAGTGGTGGAAGAATATTGAAAAATCTTACTGTGAATGCCAGTGCTTCAGCAGATCTGCAAACAGCGCTGGCTATCACAGCAGGTAGCAGTGCAGGCAGCCTTTCAATTGGAAGTGGCGCAACACTGAATACATACGATAACCTTACTTTAAAATCAGATGCCAATGGCACAGCAAGGGTAGCAGAAATACCTGTTGACGGATCTGGCAATGCACTAGGAACCGTAACCGGCAATGTTCAGATAGAAAGATACATTCCTGCAAAGAGAGGATGGCGTATGCTGGCGATGCCGGTAAATGCATCTGGTGCTCCTACCATCAATGCCTCATTGCAGGAAGGTGCAGTGAATACAGACCTTATTTATGCCAACAATCAAAACCCAAACCCTGGTTTCGGCATTCATATCAGTGGTTCAAGCCCGGCACTTGGCTTTGACCCAACACCACTGAACAATCCATCCATGCTTACATTTACAAGAGCCACCGGTGCATGGGCGGGAATTGCCAATACACTAAGTACCACCGTAAGAGATTACGAAGGATACATGGTATTTGTGAGGGGAAACAGGTCGGTCAATTTAAGTTTGAATACTTCAGCAGCACTTTCAAATTCGGTGCTGAGAGTGCTGGGTAACCTCCGGACTGGAAGACAAACAATTTCTGTTACGGGTGGTACAGGCACCTATAGTGTAGTGGGCAACCCATTTGTATCTACCATTGATTTCAGGAATGTAAGTACAACCGGCTCAGCCAGCAGCAGTAATTTTGTAATGTGGGATCCTTCACTAACAGGGGCCTTTGGCGTGGGCGGTTACCAGTACTTTACGCAGGTTGGCGGCCCCGGAAGCGATTACACCGTTTTCCCCGGTGGCGGGAGTTATGGATCAGCGGGCACTGTAAACAATAATATCCAGGCGGCGCAGGCATTTATGATACAGAATTCCGGCGCCGGCACTGTTATCATTAATTAGAATACAAAAATTTCTTCAAGCACCAGTACGGTATTCAGGCCAATGCCTAACAATACTATTGGACGCATCAGCACCCTCCTTTCTTCTGTAGAAACTGACAGCAGCACTACGTTATTAGACGGCGCTTTGATGCTGTATGGCAATAACTTCTCCGACAGCCTGGACCTGGAAGATGCAAAAAAATTATTCAACAATACAGAAAACTTTGGCCTCAGCAAAGGATCTGCTGTTTACCAGATTGAAAAAAGACAGAATATCAATGAGACGGATACCATACAATATAATATCCGTGGTATGAAACAGAAAAATTACCAGTTGGCAGTTGATGTACAAAATATCGACCAGGCAATGACGACTGCCTATTTAAAAGACAAGTTCACCAACATTGAAACCACATTAAACAGTAACAGCACAACTGTTTATCCTTTTAGTATTACAGCTGACGCAGCCTCAAAAGCAGCTGACAGGTTTATGATATACTTCAGGCAGGTAAGTGTGCTTCCGGTAACATTTACATCACTGAATGCATACAGGAAAAACAAAACAGTGAATGTAGAATGGAAAGTGGAGAATGAAATCAATATCGGCAGCTATGAAGTAGAAAGATCAACAGATGGCATCCGGTTTAGTAAACAACACAGCCTTACCAATGTAACAAACAATAACAGCAGCAATACTTACCAATGGACTGATGTACAACCACAGGTTGGCTTGAACTACTTCCGCATAAAAAGCATGGATAACGACGGAAGGTGGAAATACAGTAATGTGGCAAAAGTATTCTTTGGTAAAGAAGCCTCCGCCATTACGGTGTTCCCTAACCCTGTTAGTGAAGGGAAAATCAATGTCTTCTTTACAGAACAACAGCCAGGTGATTATACGGCTAGGTTGTTTAACAATACCGGCCAGTTAATGAAATCAGTAAAACTACAACAGATCGGTAGCAATGGAAATGCGGTTATCAACTTAGACAATGGTATTATCCACGGCAACTATATCCTTGAGATCATCAAACCGGACAATACAACA
Source organism: Chitinophagaceae bacterium (assembly GCA_016722465.1). GTDB lineage: Bacteria > Bacteroidota > Bacteroidia > Chitinophagales > Chitinophagaceae > Ferruginibacter. Next base: position 185,701 of record JADKJC010000002.1, read on the forward strand.
GAGCATATCAATATCGTTTATTAAAAAAACAGCCCTGCATAAAAAAGGCAGCCCTCAACTTTGTTGAGGGCTGCCTTTTTTATAATCACAACATCAAATCAATTAAACAGCAAAGGAAGTTCCGCATCCACAGGTTTTGCTCGCATTAGGGTTGTTAAAAGTAAAACCCCTCGAATTCAACCCGCCCTGCCAATCTACCTCCATTCCCATCAGGTAAATTCCATGCGATCTTTCCATCACACAAGGAATGCCTTCAATCTCAAATCGTTCATCATTTTCTGTTGCGGCATCAAATGCCATAATGTAGGTCATACCACTGCAACCTCCCCCCTTTACTCCCACTCTCAAAACATTATTTTTATCAAACCCTTCTTCATTCATCAGGCGTGTTACTTCCTCTATTGCCGATGCTGTAAGGCTAACCGGCGCTGTGATCGTTGCTTCCATAATTTTCTTTTTTTGAAGAATACAAAATTACCGGTTTTTAAAAATAATACGATGTGCTCATTTTGCGAAAGAAGGAAATATTAACAGCGCATATTGCCGTATTTTTGCGTATAAATTAATTATAAGAATGCTGTTAGAAATTGTTATCCAGGACGTACAGTTAGCCGTACTATTTGTGTTTTTTATTGCCATTGCATGGTTGCTGGCAGAGTTCAAAGGAATGAAGGATGAAATGAGGGAAAGGTTCGGTATTAACAACGAAACACTAAAACTACAACTGCAGGCTTATGAAAGGTTATCTGTTTTTGCAGACAGGGCTTCCCTTAAAAACTTAGTGGCCCGTACTCCATTTGCCGCATTGAATGTGGTGGACTACCAGCTCACCTTATTGGATACCATCCGGACAGAATATGAATACAATATCAGCCAGCAGGTATATGTAAGTGCCTAAATGTGGAAAGCCATTGGCAACCTGAAGGACCAGAATATTTTTATCATTAACCAGATCGCCGCTATGATACCCGCCAATGCAGCTGCAATTGAATTAAGCAAAAGATTGCTGGAATATTCTTCCAACAAAGATGCAGAGCTGAGTGTGATTGTGCTGGATGCCTTGCAATTTGAAGCAAAAAAATTATTGTAACATGTGATAATATCCTCACCAATAAATCCATAACGATGAGCCAGAAAATTACCGATTCAGGAATAGAAATAAAAGAACTCTACACCGGGTTAGATATAGAAGCTATCGGAGACCAATCATTACCCGGGCAATTCCCTTTTACAAGGGGCGTACAGCCGGATATGTACCGCGGCAAACTATGGACTATGCGGCAATATGCAGGTTTTAGTACCGCAGAAGAAAGCAACAAACGTTACCACTATTTATTGAGCCAGGGTGTTAGTGGATTGAGTGTGGCATTTGATCTTCCTACACAAATTGGTTACGACAGTGATCATGATCTTTCTGAAGGTGAAGTTGGTAAGGTAGGTGTGGCGATAGACAGTATTGAGGACATGGAAATTTTATTCGGCAAAATAAAGCTGGAAGATGTTTCCACCTCGATGACAATTAATGCTACCGGCTTTATTTTACTGGCGATGTATGTGGCGCTGGCAAAAAAACAAGGCGCAGATATCAAGAAGATTTCCGGTACCATACAAAATGACATTTTAAAAGAATACGCTGCCCGGGGAACATATATCTATCCGCCCAAAGCATCCATGCGTATCATTACTGATATTTTTGAATGGTGTGCCGCAGAAGTTCCAAAGTGGAACACCATTTCTATTTCAGGTTATCACATCAGGGAAGCAGGCAGCACTGCAGTGCAGGAAATTGCTTTTACACTGGCCAACGGTAAAGCTTATGTAAAAGCCGCTATTGAAAAAGGAATGGACATCAATGTTTTTGGAAAACGCCTCTCCTTCTTTTTCAACGCTCACAATAATTTGTTTGAAGAAGTGGCCAAGTTCAGGGCAGCAAGAAAAATGTGGGCGGTGATAATGAAAGAACTTGGCGCAACAGATCCCAAAGCGATGATGCTCCGCTTTCATACACAAACCGGCGGCGCAACCTTAACAGCACAACAGCCGATGAATAACATTGCAAGGGTTACCATACAAACGTTGGCTGCAGTACTGGGTGGTACGCAAAGCCTGCATACGAACGGTTATGACGAGGCCTTGAGTTTGCCTACCGAAGAAGCTGCAAGGATTGCCCTGCGTACACAACAGATTGCAGCTTTTGAAAGTGGCGTGGCAGATACAGTAGACCCATTAGCCGGCAGTTATTTTGTAGAGTCTCTCACCAAAGATGTGGAAGACAATGCCTGGAAACTGATTGAAAAAATTGATGCTATGGGCGGCAGTGTAGCAGCTATTGAACAAGGCTATATGCAGGAAGCCATTGCCCGTAGCGCTTACGAATACCAAAGCAAAATTGAAAGCTGCGAAAAGATCATTGTAGGAGTGAATAAATTCCAGATTGAACATGAAGCCAAAATACCACCATTTAAAATTGATGACAGTATACGGAATGTTCAATCAGAAAAATTAAAAATATTAAAAACAAAAAGAGATAGTGCAAAAGTTGTAGCCTGCCTTCAAAATATACATGCGGCAGCTGTAAATAATAAGAACCTGATGCCGGTAGTATTAGAAGCAGTGGAGAACTATTGTACCCTGGGCGAGATTTCGGATGAATTGAGGAAGGTGTTTGGGGAGTTTAAATAATTGAGATAATAATTCATTTCAATCAGCGAAATCACTTCAAACAACCTGGCCGAAGAAATACTCTACCGCCAGCTCATACCCCTTCAACCCTAAACCACTAATCACTCCAACACTCTTTCCAGAAACATGAGACAGTTTCCTGAAATCTTCTCTTCCAAAAATATTGGAGATGTGCACTGCTATAACAGGAGTTTTTATTGCCGCGATGGCATCCCCCAATGCAACTGAAGTATGAGTATAGCCTCCGGGGTTGATTACAATACCATCATACTTATAGCCGAGTTCCTGTACCTTATCGATTAACTCGCCTTCGATATTACTTTGATAGTAATGAAAACTTACAGAAGGAAATCTGGCTTTTAATCCCTTAAAATAATCTTCAAATGATTGATTTCCGTAAATATCGATTTCTCTTTTACCCAGCAGGTTGAGGTTTGGCCCGTTGATGATGGCGATTTGCATACAGTACAATTGAGTTGTGAAGTTACAAATCAAATAGCACAAACAATTCGTGCAATTCGTTTCAATTTGTGCAATCAAAATACTTAACCCATCATCGCCATAAAATCATCAAATAAATACCGGCTGTCATGCGGCCCTGGCGTTGCTTCAGGATGGTATTGAACAGAAAAAGCTTTCTTATCTTTTATGCGGATTCCTTCTATCGAATCATCATTCAGGTTCACATGCGTTATCTCTACATTTGCTGAAGCCCTTACTGCATCGGGTTGTACTCCAAATCCGTGGTTCTGCGTAGTGATCTCACTTTTACCGGTAATGATATTTTTAACCGGATGGTTCAATCCCCGGTGGCCGTGGTGCATTTTAAATGTGGGAATATCATTGGCCAATGCCAGCAATTGGTGCCCCAGGCAAATGCCGAACAATGGTTTATCAATGGCCAGTATCTGCTTCACCGTTTTCACTGCATAATCCATAGGTGCCGGATCACCAGGGCCATTGCTGATAAAATAACCGGAAGGATTAAATGATTGTAACTCCTCAAAATCAGTTTTGGCATTGTGCACTTTCACGTAGGCGCCTCTCTCAACCAAACAGTTCAATATATTTTTCTTGATACCAAAATCCAGTACAGCCACTCTCACCTTGCTTTCAGGATTCCCTAAAAAATAAGATTCTGTTGTTGAAACTGCTGAAGCCAGTTCAAGCCCATTCATGGAGGGTACTTTACTCAATTCCACTTTTAGTTCTTCTACATCCGTATTTTCGGAGGAGATGATACAATTCATTGCTCCCTGTGTACGTACATGTGCTACCAATGCTCTTGTATCCACGCCATCAATCGCAACTACGTTTTGCTTTTCAAAATACTCCTGCAGGGATCCATCCGCCATCATCCTTGAATATTGTTCTTCCAGGTTGCGGCCTATCACAGCTTTTACTTTTACGCCATCACTTTCCACATCGGCATCCTTCACGCCATAATTACCTACATGCACATTGTTCATGATCAGTACCTGGCCGTAATAACTTGGGTCGGTGAATACTTCCTGGTAACCGGTCATGCCGGTATTGAAACAAATCTCCCCGGTGGTGGTGCCGATTTTTCCAAATGCTTTCCCATGAAGTATGGTTCCGTCTTCCAGCAATAACACAGCAGGTTTTCTTTCCAGTTTATCAGGCATAGTAATTAATTGTTTTGCAAAGAAATGAATTGAATATTTTATTGTAGAAATAACTTTTACACACAGGCCTTACCCTTGTTCCCTCTCTGAAAGAGAGAGGCCAGACAGCACTTACTAATCAACTTTTGTAATTAAGCATTTCCACAGTTTTTCTTTGCTCATCGAAGGGCAACACTCGCTATTATTTTAAAACATCTTGTAATTTCCAGGCCCTAAAGCCCCTCCTTTGGAGGGGTTTGGGGAGGCTCCATAAAAAAACTCCGGTACTAATACCGGAGTTTTTATTTATTGAAATCTTTTCATTTAGATTACTCTTCTGTTTTTGTTTCAGATTCAGTTCCCGGCGCTTCTTCAGCAGTTGCTTCCACCGCAGTATCAGCAGCTTTCTTTTTAGCACCACCACTTCTTCTTGTCTTCTTCACTGGTTCTTCAGCAGCAGCTTTTGCAACAGTTTTACCGTAGATCTCGTTGAAGTCAACCAGTTCGATCATTGCCAGCTCAGCATTATCACCCGTTCTTGCACCTAACTTAATGATACGTGTATATCCTCCGGGGCGGCTGGCCACTTTTGGACCAACAACTGTAAAAAGTTCCTTCACCGCTAATTTATCATTCAGGTAGCTGAACACAATACGGTGATTGTGCATGATCGCTTCCTTGCTTGAAGTTGCTTTTGTTTTGGTAATCAGGGGCTCAATGTAAGTACGCAAAGCCTTTGCTTTAGCCAAAGTTGTCGTGATCCTTTTATAAGTGATCAACTGGCTGCCCAAATTTGCAAGCAGTGCCCTTCTGTGAGAAGCGGTTCTGCTTAGATTGTTGTTTTTGTTTCCGTGACGCATGACGTTTTAGTTTTAATTCCTTCACACCGTGTCAGGATTTGTGAAGTACTGGTTATAAAAAAAGCCAACCAGCATTTCGCTGGTCGGCAAATCTTTTAATTATTCATCATCCAGTTTCAGCTTGCTCAGGTCCATACCAAAGCTTAAGCCTCTTTCCTGCAATACCTGCTCAATTTCACTTAAAGATTTCTGGCCGAAGTTCCTGAATTTCATCAGGTCTTCCTGCTCGTACTGTACCAATTCGCTCAATGAATTGATCTTGGCAGCTTTCAAACAGTTGAAGGCACGTACAGAAAGATCCAGGTCTTCCAACGGAGTCTTCAATACTTTACGCAGTTGTAAAGTTTGTTCGTCAACCAGGTCTTCTTTCTTATCTTCCTTGGTATCGAAAGTAATGTTCTCATCAGTAATGATCATCAGGTGCTGTATCAAGATACGGCTTGCCTGCTTTACAGCTTCTTCCGGATGAATGGTACCATCAGTAATAACTTCCATGATCAGCTTTTCGTAATCGGTACGCTGCTCCACACGGGTATTTTCGATGGTGTATTTTACGTTCTTGATCGGTGTAAAGATGGCATCAGTAGCGATATAACCGAAGTGAGAGTTTTTCTCTTTATTATCCTCCGCAGGTACATAGCCACGGCCTTTACCAATGGTGATCTCAATGTCCAGCTTGGCACTGTTATCCATGATACAAATAATCAATTCAGGATTCATCACTTCAAAAGTAGGAGAAGCCTCACCGATCATTCCGGCAGTGAATTCTGTTTTATTTTTAATAGAAAGGGTGATCTTTTCAGTATTAACTTCATGATCAACTTTCTTTTTAAAACGAACCTGCTTTAAATTCAGGATTACTTCAGTTACATCCTCCGTAATACCTTTGATTGTTGCAAACTCATGGTCGGCACCTGCAATATTGATACCGATGATTGCATAACCCTCTAAAGAGTTCAGCAACACACGGCGTAAGGCGTTACCAATCGTTACACCATATCCTGGTTCTAACGGCCGAAATTCAAACTGAGCTTCAAAATCGTTTGCTTTTTGAAGAACAATCTTATCGGGTTTTACGAAATTTAAAATGCCCATATTAATTGTTTGTTTTGTTAGTGTTTAAAAGTCAAAAGTCAAAAGTCAAAAGTCAAAAGAAAATACACTTATTCCAGGGATCTCTTTTTTACTTTTTAATTTTTACTTTTTACTTACTATACAGTTCCACGATCAGCTGCTCCTTGATATTCTCAGGAACACTTTCCCTTTCAGGATAAGCGATGAATGTACCCTTCTGTTCAGTTTCATTAAAATCTATCCAGTTGAACTTTGCATTTTTTCCACGCATTGCACTGGTGATAGAAGTATTGGCAGCACTCTTGTTTTTCAAACCAATGGTGTCGCCTGGCTGTAATGAATAAGAAGGAACGTTTACCACTTCGCCGTTTACTGTAACATGCTTGTGACTAACTAACTGGCGGGCAGCCTGGCGGCTTGGAGCAATACCCATACGGAAAACAGTGTTATCCAAACGGGCTTCCAGTAATTTAATAAGGTTTTCACCTGTTACGCCTTTGCGTCTTGAAGCTTCATCAAATGTTTTGCGGAATTGTTTTTCCAGCAAACCATAAGTGTATTTAGCTTTTTGTTTTTCACGTAACTGTAAAGCGTATTCACCTAAAGTTTTACGCTTACGGTTTGCACCGTGAATACCGGGAGGGTTACTGTTTTTTGTTAACCACTTGCCGTTGCCTGTGATAGGCTCTCCAAATATCCTGGAGATTTTGGTCTTTGGACCTGTGTACCTTGCCATAGTTATTTCATTTCGATTTTTTTTGAAACGGTGAACTGATCGGTAAAAAATCGTAAAAAATTAATCAGTCACCCTTTGTTAAATGAATCGTATGGCGATTCAATGTTTTATTTTGAATTTTGAACTATAAATTTTTAGTGCCTTTAATTCAACATTCAAAATTCAGCATTCAAAATAAATTATACTCTTCTTTTCTTTGGAGGACGGCAACCATTGTGTGGCAATGGCGTAACGTCTTTGATCATGTTGATCTCAATACCAGACTGAGACAAAGACCTGATAGCACCTTCACGGCCTGAACCTGGTCCTTTTACAAATACATCTACTCTTTTCAAACCAGCATCCAGTGCAGTTTTTGCTGCGTCTGCTGCTGCCATCTGGGCTGCATAAGGCGTATTTTTCTTACTGCCTTTAAAGCCCATTTTACCAGCGCTGCTCCAGGAAATAACCTGGCCGCTCTTGTTGGTTAAACTGATGATGATGTTGTTGAAACTTGCAACAATGTGTGCATCTCCGTAGCTGTCAACTTTTACGATCCTTTTCTTTGCGGCTGCTTTGCCGGTTGCGGCTTTCCCGCCTTGTGCTTTTGCCATGTTTTAATTAAATAGGTAATCTTTAAAAAATATACCTGATTATTCATCAGGTCTGAAACAACCTCCTGCTGGCTTTTGCTATCTGGTTTGTATCAAAAAATCAAGCCATATATTAAATGGAAAAATTAAGAAATTAAGGAGTTAAGTAATTTCTTAATTCCTTAATTTCTTCACTTCTTAATTATTTCTTAGCCACTTTCTTCTTACCAGCCACTGTCTTACGCTTGCCCTTACGTGTACGGCTGTTGGTACGTGTACGTTGGCCACGGAGCGGCAAGCCTTTACGGTGGCGGAGACCACGGTAACAGGCGATATCCAGCAAACGCTTAATATTCATCTGTACCTCACTACGCAAAGCACCTTCGGTTTTAAACTCGTTGCTAATGATGTTACGGATGGCCGTCTGCTCATCATCATCCCACTGGTTTACTTTTTTATCATAGCTGATACCAGCTTTGTCTAAAATGTAACGTGCAGTTGACTGCCCGATTCCGAAAATATAGGTCAATCCTATTTCGCCTCTTTTGTGTTTTGGTATGTCAATACCGGCAATACGAGCCATATTAAATGTTGAATTTTATTATTTAAAATTTTTGAGTTGCATGGGCTTGTCAGGCTGAGTTTATCGAAGCCTGCCGAAGCCTATCCCTGGCGCTGCTTAAAGCGTGGATTCTTTTTGTTAATAACAAAAAGAACACCTTTTCTCCTTACGATTTTGCAATCAACACTTCTTTTTTTGATCGAAGCTTTAACCTTCATTGTAATAACTTTTTACTTGTTATGGTTACCAGCAGCCCGAAGGCCTGCTCATTATTTATACCTGAATATGATCCTGCCCCTGGTCAGATCATAAGGGCTCATTTCCACGCCCACCTTGTCTCCCGGCAATATCCGGATATAGTGCATCCTCATTTTTCCTGAGATGGTAGCCAAAATTTCATGGCCGTTTTCGAGCCTCACTTTGAACATAGCATTACTCAACGCTTCTAAAATAACTCCGTCTTGTTTTATCAATGCCTGCTTAGCCATACTTTTGGGTCGCAAAGATAAGAGGATAATTTTAATTATTAGGAAAAAAATCAGATATTTACCCTTATAAACAAATAAACTTATGAAAAAATGGCCTTTGGGGGTGGTTCTGATACTTGTTTCTGCCGCAGTTTCCTGTAAAAAAAGTGACCCAAACCCCACCCCAGTTCCAGCCGTAAAGTTCATGAGCCTTACTACAGGAAGTACCTGGAATTATAAGGTGACCAATAACCCCTCCACCACTCCGGTTACTTCCAATTACACGGTAACGGCTACGGACAGGGATTCGGTTGCCAATTCCAAAACCTATAAGGTTTTCACCAACTCAGGAGGAGCGAACGAATATTATAATATTACGGGTAGCGATTATTATACCTACAGAACATTACCAGCCAATTTTGGGGGCAATTCAATAGAAGTATTATACCTGAAAGATAACCTTGCCGTAAATGGTACCTGGAGTCAAACGACTCCCATCACCGTTTCTGGATTTCCATTGACGCTGACTTTGAATAATAAAATTGCACAAAAAGGCATCAGCAAAACCGTAAATGGCATCGCCTATACTGATGTTACTGATGTGGAAACTACCTTTTCAATTGCCGGAATACCGGGCTTTGTTACCTACACATTGACAACCGATATTCATTATTATTATGCTCCAAAATTTGGGCAGATAGAAAACAAAACAAAGATTGATTTTGTAGTAACCGGTATCCCAGGGGCATCTCCGGTTAATTTTGAACAAAAAACTGAATTACAGAGTTCGAATATTTTGTAATGATCAACTCAATTAAAAAGAATGGGCCATCTTTGAAAGATGGCCCATTCTTTTATAAAAAGCTCAGTTTATACAACTAAAACTGTTCATCATTCAAATGCACTTTCGTCATATCATAAAAATGATTTTGTAATTCGTGTATATTGATGGGGTGGGTAATATGCCTTCTTTCATCCCTGTACCAGAGTTCCAGCATGGAAAAATCTCCTGCTTTAGGAATCAACATACGGAACGCACCTTTCATGTACTTCACCGTACCATCATCATTCACCTGTTTTGAAAATTTAAGGTTCATCAATTCTTCATCATTCATGGCAATAGGGCTTAGCTGTTCCATTTCATACCAGAACTCCTGTGCGCCCACATCAAGGCATACCTGGTTTTCGCCATGTTTTAAATTTGTTACTTCCCCTTTTTTCACATCCCCGTCATTATCCGCCATCAGGTAGTCGCCCACTTTAATGTTTTGAAATTTCAGCATAGCAATCGAATTTGAAGTGTTTAAAATGAAAATTAATTTTCTGCTTTTAAAAATAAACAAAAAACAAAACCAGGAAAATTATATTTCCATGATCTTACTCAGCCCAGCTCATTATGTACCCGGAATTTTCAATTTCCAGTGCCTGCTTTGTAAGCATCAGCGGCCGGAAAGTATCCACCATCACAGCCAGCTCTTTTGTTTCTTTTGTGCCAATACTTTTTTCAACCGCACCAGGATGCGGACCATGTGGTATACCTGCAGGATGCAGCGTGATCATACCCCTTGTAACGCTCTTACGGCTCATAAAATCTCCGTCCACATAATACAATACTTCATCACTGTCAATATTGCTGTGGTTATATGGCGCAGGAATTGCATCCGGGTGGTAATCATACAGCCTCGGCACAAATGAGCAAACCACAAACGCATTGGTTTCAAAAGTCTGGTGTACCGGTGGTGGCTGGTGTACCCGGCCTGTTATCGGTTCAAAATCATGTATGCTGAAAGCGTAAGGATAACAGCAACCATCCCAGCCGATCACATCAAAAGGATGAGTTCCATAATGCAATCCGTACAGCATTCCTTTCTTCTTTGCCTTAATTAAAAAATCTCCCTTTTCATCAATCGTCTGCAGGTTTTGCGGCGTGCGGATATCCCGTTCGCAAAAAGGAGCATGCTCCATCAACTGCCCGTATTTACTCATGTACCTTTTAGGAAACCGTAATGGCGAAAACGATTCAACAATAAACAGCCGGTTGTTTTCATCATTGAATTCAATTTGATAAATAGTACCTCTCGGCAACACGATATAATCACCATAACTAAAAGGCAATTCGCCGTACTGCGTTTTTACTTTACCGGTGCCTTCATGCACAAATATCATTTCATCTGCATCCGTATTTTTATAAAAATAATCCTGCATGCTTTGCTGAGGCGATGCCAGTACAATATGGCAATCACTGTTCACAAGCACAGGCACACGGCTGTCTAAAAAATCTTTAGCCGGCTTTACATGAAACCCCTCAAAGCAGCGATGCTGCAGCATTTTCTCCTCGGCAATCTGCGGACTTACATCTTTCTGCGGCTCTGTTTTTATTATCTGTGTTGGCGGATGGCAATGGTACAGCAATGAATAATCATCACTAAACCCTTCTGTTGAAAATAATTGTTCACTGTACAAACCACCATCCGGCTTACGGAACTGTGTGTGGCGTTTGTGCGGGATTTTTCCCAAGGTATAATAGTGTGACATAACCTAATTGAAAATTGAAAATTGAAAAATTGAAAATTGAAAACAAAGTCAAAAGGTAAAAGGTAAAAATCAAAACATTAAACCTAACCGCTCCATTTTTGACTTTTGATTTTTGACTTTTAACTTAGACAGACAGCTCAAGCGTAGCCAGCAGGAAAATATATTTCCACCTGCGTTTGTCAATATGGTATGTGAAGTTGCGGAAGAATGGCATTGATAATGGCGATCGTTGTTAATCCAAATGTAACCAGAATTAATTGATAATTGACTAATTGATAATTGATAATTTTTTCGAAGTATTTACAGCTTTATGACAAATAGTTTATAGGTATTGTGAATAACAACGATTGTTACATTGATTGTTGATGCATAACGTTGAAAGTACTTTTAAAGAGCCTCTTCTGTATACAACATGTTGCACCGGGCTGTCAATTTGCGTCAGGTATAAACACCATTCATTTTTTCTTTAGGATTTCCAGCTCATTTAAAACATGCTGCACTTGTTGTTTTAATAAATCAATTTGCTGTTGCTGTTCCTGCAGTCCTTTTATGGCCAGCACGGTAAAATACTGGTAGTTGATGCCGAGCCTGGTTTGTCCATCTTTCAGGATGTTTTCCACCACTGCATCAGGAAATAATTTTTGTACATCCTGCGCCATAAAGCCATTGCTGAAACGGTCTGCAGGCTGGTTATCCAGGTAATGATATTGATAAGCCTGTAATTGCATCACGTTGTTAAGAACGTTAGCCTGTGGTTTTATATCTTTTTTTAAACGGCGGTCGCTGTTGGTGGTATAATCACCCGTAGTATTGGAAAAGGAGCCTTTAGCAACTCCGTTATAGTAGATGAGTAAATCAGCATTTGCAACTGTTGGCATGTAAAAATCCCAATGATTGGTATTGCCTTGTGCCTCCATGGTAATGGCGTTCAGGTTGTCGGATTGTTTTACCTGGAGCTTTCCGTAGTTAACGGAAAACAACGGTGCTTTGCCTAGACCGGCCATATTATTTTTAATTGTTACTGTTTCCAATCCATCAGAAAATAAATGAAGGCCGCTGCCTGCCGGACCCTGAAAGCCGAGGTACAAATCTTTATCCGTGGTGCTCAATGTGTTTCTTATTACCCTCATTTCTGCATAGGCATCGCTGCCGGCAAGGTCAAGCCCTGTGGTGCCTGCAGCTGTTGAAACCGTTAGTTTACCGTTAGCAAAAACATTCCCCGCAAAATAGCCTGCGTAATTGGTAGTGCCTCCGGTTGCAATACCAAATACTCCGTAGTTATCACCATCGCCTGTTGCGCTGCCATAAACACCATATTTATCTCCGCTGCTGCCGGTTGCTTCTCCCGCAACTGCCCTGTTTACAAATGCAGAGCCTGAAGCTAGGCCCCATACCCCCAAATTAACGGACGAATTAAGCCCGTCTGCTGTACCTTTTACACCGGCATACGTAAGTGAGTTGCCGGTACCGCTGCTTTGCCCCTGCACACCTGTCCTTCCACCTTTTCCCTCTACCCCAATGCCCCAATTATCATCCACTGTATTTTCCCCATACACAGCACTGATATTTTTATTCGTTCCGGCAGCATAATTTTTTATTGCCCTCAACCCGTTATTTAATGTGTTATCGGAAACGACTTCCATAATGCCATTAGCAGTTACATTTCCTTCAAAATAACCTGCATAATTGGTGGTGCCCTCTGAGGCAACGCCAAATATTCCGTAGTTAGTTCCGCCGCCGGATGCACTGCCATACAAACCAAATTTTGCCCCATTCGTTCCCGTTGCATAGCCCGCAACCGCTCTATTTGTAAATCCCGAACCTGAAGCTTGTCCCAATACACCCGCGTTTTCTGCAAAATTACTCCCGTCTGCCGTACCTTTTACACCTGTATATGAACCTGATAAGCCGAAGCCCCGGCTCAGTCCCTGCACACCTACACTACCGCCCCTGCCTTCCACACCAATACCCCAATTGCTATTTGCGGTATTTTCTCCGTATATAGCTCTCAGGTTCACTGTAACAATGGGTGGGTAATTTTTTATCACCCGTAAACCATCATTCAATGTATTGTCAGAGTTGATTTCCATACGGCCGTTGGAACGCAGCAGTTTATTATCAAACTCGCCATATATTAAAATATTGTTTGCATTGGATGAATCATTGCTGATATATAACCTGTTGGACCCGGTTTCACTTTCACCTGCCCTGTAGCCCAAAAAAACATTACCTGAACCAGTATTAATTGAACCTGCCTGGTAACCCAGCGCTGTATTATTGTTGCCGGCAGAAAAGTCTCCACCCATTGCATAGGTTCCTACCGCCGTGTTGTTGTCTCCGGTATTATTTACCAATGCGCTGTGGCCAATCGCTGTATTACCATCTCCAGATGTAAGCCCCAACGCATTTTTGCCAAATGCCGAGTTGGAAGAGCCTGAAGTATTATAAAACATAGCAGCCCTTCCCACCGCTGTATTACCCTCACCAGTGGAGTTAGACTCTAATGTTCTGTAACCAACTGCTGTATTATCAAAACCCGTTGTATTTCCATACAGTGCTTTGCTGCCTATGGCGGTATTTGCCGTTGCCTCTTCATTATTCACTGCACCTGTTCCGTTATTGTACAAAGCACTGTCGCCAATGGCAACGAGGTTGCTGCGGTCCCTGTTACTAAAGAGGGCTTCAGTACCTACTGCAACATTGGAATAGCCATTAGCATTAAAAAACAAAGTGTTTGCGCCAACAGCAGTATTATTGCTTGACGTTTGGTTAAAGTTTAATGCCCGGAACCCATATGCAGTATTTTGGCTGCCTGCAGAATTTTGATACAGTGCGTTTCTACCACTTGCAGTATTATACGAACCAATTGCATTAGAATACAATGCCTGGTACCCGATAGCAATATTACCAATGCCTGAAATATTAGAGGAAAGTGCATAGGCACCTGTGGCGGTGTTTTCGTTTCCTGAGTTGTTGAGTTGAAGTGCATTGGCACCTATAGCTGTATTACTGTTACTGTTTGTAAGGGTTGCCTGGAGAGCCTTGTAACCCCAAGATGTGTTTGAAAGGGTTATAAGCCCCGATCTTTCATTATTTCTTTTAAAAATTAAATTCGTATTATCAGTAGTACCAATAAAATTTTTACTGGTATCTGTTCCTGCATTGCCCTTTGTACTCCAGTCGTTACTGGCAGTAGCATTGCCCTTTAAGAATACCCACGCAGTTGCATTGCGGTAAGCAAAACAGGCAGAGTCTGTATTATACACTAACAAGCCATTGGCAGGCGAAGTGATGGCAATCATTTGCGCATTGGTAAGCCTGGGAACTAACACGCCTTTGTTGGTGGAAGTTATGTCCAACTGGGCAGATGCGTTGGGTGCATTAGTGCCAATGCCTACGTTTTGGGAAAATAAGGAATAAGAAATAAGGAATGAGAAATAAGAAAGTACCAGGAGCTTTTTCATTTGAGCAGTTTTTGATAAATAAAAATGGACAATGACCATTTGTCCTGCTTTCACATAAACGGTGATGGAAATTGAGAGGATGCTGGATGGCGATTATTGATTTTAAAAGTAGGATTTAAAATCGTGAGTGCAAAATGAAGCTTCTCTTATCTTTATCGCATGACAAGGATCGGATTGATATCAGACACACATGGTTATTTAGACGAAAGCGTTTTCGAACATTTCAACAATTGCGATGAGGTATGGCATGGCGGGGATTTTGGGGATGGCATCGTTGAATCGTTGAAAACGTTTAAGCCGTTTAGAGGCGTCTATGGGAATATTGATGACACAACTATCAGGAGTGAATTTCCGGAGCAATTGGTTTTTATGTGCGAAGATGTAAAAGTGATGATGCGGCATATCGGCGGCTACCCACCCCGCTACAATCCTGAAACAAAAAAGGAATTACTCATTCACCAGCCGCAACTCTTTATCAGCGGTCACAGCCATATTTTAAAAGTGATGTATGATGATAAATTGCAGTGCCTGCACATGAACCCAGGCGCTGCCGGCAAGCATGGCTGGCATAAAATGAGAACCATCATCCGCTTTGTAGTTGATGGAAAAATATGAAGGATTGCGAAGTGATCGAGTTAGGGAAAAGGTAAACATATTTACTTAACCAATAATTTTTCTTCTATAGCAGCCAGTTTTCTTTCCAGCACACTATTTTGCCGCTTTAATAAATCAATTGTCAATTGCTGCTCCTGCATGGCTTTCACCAATGGCACCACAAACTCTGCATACCGCAACGCATACAAATCATTTTCATTTTTTGGCTTGTCCACCCCGCTGAAATCATAACCCATTTTGTTGGCAGTTGCTTCCACTTCCTGCGCCACAAAACCTGTTTGCAGTATTTTTTCTTTATCGGCTATCGCCAGCAAAGAATATTTATCCAATTGCCTGCCACGGCCTTCATTTAATTTTTTGCTTAATGAAGAAACATTCAAATGATATGTTACCGGCCGTAACTGCATAATAAAATCTATACCCGGCACATTTTCATTCACATCTTTTTTATATCGGCCATCGCTGATGTTGCTCCAGTTGGCATAACCGCCAATAGAATTTGTGGCAGCATTACCAATCCTTGCCTGGCTGGGTGCGGTGCAGGTAACAGCCTGGCCAAGTGCTATTACATTGAAATAGCCTGCACCATTTGTTTCAGTATTAGCGCCAACAAATACATTGTTGTAACCATTATCGAATGCAGAGCCGGCACTATGGCCTACCGCTACATTGTATTGCGAAGCTGTAGTGAATGCAAGTGCCGATTCCCCAATAGCTGCATTGTAACTTTCTGTATTTGAATAAAGTGCCAGGCGCCCTAAACTGATATTGGCATTTCCACCAACATTAAATTCTAACGAGCGGTAACCTGAAGCTATGTTTTCAGAGCCGGTTTGATTATTATAAAGCGCATATTCACCCATTGCTATATTAATGTTGCCACCTGTATTTTTATAAAGCGAATTTGCGCCGATAGCTATGTTACTCTCGCCGTCTGTATTAAAATACAAAGCATTTTGTCCAACAGCAGTATTCAAATTGCCAAATGTATTTGAGTAAAGGGCATTCTGACCAATGGCATTATTAAATTGGCCATGTGTGTTTGAATAAAGCGCTGACGGGCCTATTGCTACGCATGGGCCCCGTTGCTCCGAGGGATGCTGATAGTTGGTAAGGGCATAGCTTCCAATAGCAATCATATCATTCTGATCCCTGTTAAACGCAAGAGCTTCGATTCCGATTGCCACATTACCGCTGCCGGTACTATTGGCGCTGCCGGTACTAAAACCCAAAAAAACATTACCAGTAGAAAAACTCAATTGCCCTGCCCATGCACCGCCAACACGAAAATTAAGAGGGAAAGTATCTGTAGTGCCAATAAATTGTGTTGCAGGGTTTATACCTGCATTGCCCGTAAGGTTCCAGCCACTTTTGGATACAATGGTTTGCCAGTTGGGCACAGCAGGCGTGCCAATATTAAACATCAGTTGGTTCTTTGCCGTATCCAGCACCATCAATCCTTTTGCCGGGGTGGGGATGGCGGTAATGGCGGCCGAATTCATCCTGGGTATCAGCAAGCCTTTGTTGGTGGATGCAATGTCTAATTGTGCAGAAGCATTTGGAGCGTTGGTGCCAATGCCCACGCTTTGAGAAAATAGAGAATAAGAAACGAGGAATACAAAATAAGAAAGTGCGAAAATCTTTTTCATATGAGCATATTTTGATAAACAAAAATGATTCAAAGCAAGGTGATTATTTGCCTTTAGCTTCCACATTGAACGGTGATGGAAATTGAGAGGATGATGGATGGCAGTATTGCTCTTAAAAATAGGATATTAAACGTGGATTGCAAAATGATGCTTCCTTATCTTTATTGCATGACAAGGATCGGATTGGTATCAGACACACATGGCTACCTGGATGAAAATGTTTTTGAGCATTTTAAAAACTGCGATGAAGTGTGGCATGGCGGAGACTTCGGAGAAGGCATCGTTGAATCGTTGAAAACGTTTAAGACGTTGAGAGGCGTTTATGGAAATATTGACGGTACAACTATCAGGAGTGAATATCCCGAGCAATTGGTTTTTATGTGCGAAGAAGTAAAAGTGATGATGCGGCATATCGGCGGCTATCCGCCCCGCTACAATCCCGAGACAAAAAAAGAAATACTGATCCACCAACCGCAATTGTTTATCAGCGGTCACAGCCATATTTTAAAAGTGATGTATGATGACAAACTAAATTGCTTACACATGAATCCCGGTGCTGCCGGTAAACATGGCTGGCATAAAATGAGAACCGTCATCCGCCTTGTAATTGACGGGAAAAATATGAAAGATTGCGAAGTGATTGAACTGGGGAAGAGGTGATCAGTTATCGGTGACAAGTAATGAATTGAAAATTGTTTATTTACTGATAACTTTTACTACTCCACCAAATCAGCAATTAAAATATTGGTATTTCCTGTTGCGCATTGTTGGGTTGCTACAGAAAATAATTTCTCAAAAATATATTTGGCCGAACAAAAAGATGTGGTTATCTTTGAGTGTACTACTTAACTAATACACTAATGATAACCATACAAAATATGTCATTCAGGTACAACCGTAAAAGCTTCTGTACAAAAATCTCAGCCTTACACTTGAATCCGGCCGCATCTATGGGCTGCTTGGGAGGAACGGTGCCGGCAAATCAACACTTCTGAAAAATATGATTGGCCTGCTGTTCCCTCTGAAAGGAACAATTGATGTGAATGGTTTCGCTCCCCGAAAAAGATGGCCGTCCTTTCTTGAAACAATTTATTTTATACCAGAAGAAGTATATGTGCCTTCGCTTACCATTGAACAGTACATCAATTTGTTTGCTCCCTTTTATCCAAAGTTCAGCAGGGAACAGTTTGCAAAACACATGGATGAACTGGATGTGCATTCAAATGACAAACTCAACACCTTGTCATTCGGACAGCAGAAAAAATTTGTAATTGCCTTTGGCCTTGCATGCAACACTAGTGTTCTTTTGCTGGATGAGCCAACCAACGGGCTTGACATCCCTTCCAAAAAACGTTTCCGCAAACTGATTGCATCAGTGATGAATGAAGAAAGGATGATTTTTATTTCCACCCACCAGATACGTGACCTTGACAACCTGATTGACCAGGTGGTGATTGTGGATGATGGTCACCTGCTGATGAATGAACCCATTTGTTCCATTGCAGAAAAATTGCTTTTCAAAACAATAGACTCAACAGCAGATGAATCGGATATTTTCTATTCAGAAGATTCATTAAACGGTGTTTCCATTGTTACCGAAAACAAAATTGGAACAGAATCGAAAGTAAACCTTGAACATCTTTTCAATGCAGTTACAGAAAACCCTGAAAGGATAAAACAGATTTTTCAACCAGAAAAAAGTATTGCATGAATAACAGTTTCAGCCCTGCCAGGTTTAGTTTGCTCTTTAAAAAAACGTTGCTCGAAAGGCCCATGCAGTTGCTGGGGCTCGCCGGCCTTTCGCTTGCGCTTACATTCTTTACATACATATACTGCAAAATAATGGCAGGCTTTGATACAGCCCAGAATGCATCCTTTATGCTTGGGCTTGTTGGCGGCGGGTGTTTTCTTGCCTCGTTTGTGTATGGTTATTTTTCAAGCAGTGCAATGGGTTCTTCTTACCTCACATTGCCTGCATCGCATTTTGAAAAATGGCTTTGTGGTGTGCTGCTCACGGGCATTGCTTACATGCTGATTTTCCTTTTATTCTATCGGTTTATAGATACCATCTTTGTTGGAATCTATCACCGCAGCCTGGACCCAAACGGGCCATTTTACAAACAACTTTATGAGCAGGTAGAAATTTTTCCTTATGATGGATTTGTTGCCAATAAAGGATTTATTATGTTCCTGAATTTTGCCGGCGCCATGCTCCTTGGCTCACTTTATTTTAATAAAACAAGTTTCATCAAAGTGGCTTTGATCGTTTGTGGTTTCTGGCTTATTATGTATTTGCTCAATTTGCTCATTGCAAAAATGATGATACAAAATGTTGATGGCGCCGTTCCGTACGTCCTTGTATTCATAGACATGAATAAAGAAACAGGCAGGATAGAACTGCCGGAAAAAGTGATACATATTGTTGAAGTGGCAATACAGATAATAATACCTGCAATATTGTGGCTGCTTGCATACCTGCGGCTTAAAGAAAAGGAATTTTAAAATCAACACATGGATTTCAGGCAAAACCAACCCATTTACCTGCAGATAGCAGAATACGTCTGCGAACAGATTCTTTTAAAAAAATGGAAGCTGGGGGATAGGATTATCAGCATCCGTGACATTGCAGTGAAAATGGAAGTGAACCCCAATACGGTGCAGAGAGCGTATGATTTTCTACAGCAGCAAAGCATCATCACCAATAAAAGGGGCGTGGGGTATTTCACTGAGGAGGATGCTATGGAACGCATTCTTGCTTTCAGGAAAGAACAGTTTATGGAACATGAGTTGCCTGTGCTTCTCCGCAATATGTACCTGCTTAAGATTGACACGAAGGAAATAAAAAACCAGTATGACCAGTTCGTAAAAGATAATTTTTCAAAATAAAAATAATGAAACTCACCACAAAAATACTCGCCGCCATGCTGCTGCTTTTTACAGCGGGGCTATTCATATCCAACAGTATTTTAAAGAAGGAATATGAGAAGGCTGATAAAAGCGACCTGTACTGGAACTACGGAAAAATATTGGAACAGCCGTTCAGCCATATCAGGATTGAAGGCGGCAATATAACAAAGATTGCCTTTGAGCAAAATGCAAAGTCATCTGTAAGGGTTTACAAAAACTGGGATGGTTATTCAAATGGAAGTGTGAAGGCTTATGTAAAAAACGATACCCTGTTTTTGAAATTTCCCAATACATACAGGGATATTCCTGAAAGGAACTGGATGGAATGGAACACTTTGGTACGTGTATTTTCTCCACACTTACTTTCTGTAACCGGCACCGACACAAAATTTGAAATGTTCGGGATAAAACAAAAAAGTATCACCGTAAAACTGGATGGCAAGTCGGATTTTGAACTGGAGAGCATGAATACAGATTTAGATTCATTGAACATTGTTCAAAGCGATTCTTCAGCAGTGGTTTTCGAAATGTCGCCAGATTATAAAACAACAGAATCATTTCATGTAAATCATGTGGATGCAAATGTGCAGGGAGTTTCCATTTTGGATCTTGGGCATGCACAGATAGACTCATTGAAACTAAGTATTGCAGACAGTTCTGGTATTCTCCTTTCGGGAGGTGCATTGAAAAAGAGAAAACAATGATGACACAAACCAGACCGGGACAGCAAGACCAGGCGCTACTCCACCCAATCAGCAATAAAAATATTGGTATCCCTGGTGCCGCCGTTATTACGGTTGCTGCAGAAAACTATTTTTTTACCATCAGGGCTGAACATTGGAAATGCATCGAATATCTTTTCTGTAGATATCTTTTCCAAACCGCTGCCATCTTCATTGATAAGATAAAGATTGAAAGGGTACCCTCTTTTGCTTTGATGATTGCTGGCGAAAATGATGCGCTTGCTGTCGGGCAGGTAAGCTGGCGCCCAGTTGGCATTGCCGAAAGCGGTAACCTGTTTCGCATTGCTGCCATCTGTATTGGCAATAAATACTTCCATATTGGTTGGTGCTACTAAATTTTCCGACAGTAATTCTTTATACTCTTTTATCGCCGCTTCGGTTGTTGGCCTGGATGCACGCCAGATGATCTTCTTCCCATCCGGACTGAACCATGCACCACCATCGTAGCCCAATGCATTAGTGATTCTCTTTCTTTACCACTCTTTATATCCATGATGTAAAGATCAATATCGCCATCCTTGGTACTGGTATAGATCATCTTTTTACCATCCGGACTTATGGTTGCTTCTGCATCATACCCTTTGCTTGTGGTCAATTGTTTTACAATATTTCCTTTCAGGTCAGCCATGAAAATATCATAACTGTCATACAATGGCCAGATGTATTTATTACCATACTTTTTTCTGTCAGGAACGGGCGGGCAGGTATCAGCACCCAGGTGTGTACTGGCATAGATTACGTGCTTCCCATCTTTCATGAACGCACCGCAGGTAGTTCGGCCCTTGCCACTGCTGATCTTTACTGGTTCAAACTTTTCGCCGGGGGCTGGCACTTTTCCAATAAACATTTCATCACACAATATGCCTTCTTTAGGGTTGGTGCGCTGAAAGATGAGCCATTTGCCATCAAAGCTGAAATAGGCTTCGGCATTATCACCTCCAAAAGTTAATTGCTGCACATTGGCAAAATGTTTTTCAGCAGCAAAATGAATGGTATCAGTAAAAGATGTTGAAAGTTTAAAGTTGAAGGTTGAAGGTTTAAAACTGCTTACGGCCGTAAACAGCATCAAAACAACTGGCAATACAAGGATCATTTTTTTCATGCGGTAGTGTTTCTTTCCGGCAAAGTTAAAAGGCTGCAGACGGAACTTTGTAAAAATTTTGTCAGCAAACTTAATTCAAGCCATTAAATTTGCCTTTTATACAACATGAACAAAATTATCTTTTTCGTTTTTTTACTTGCATTGGCCTCCTGCAGTAATAACGGCAATAATACCAGCGCCGGCAACAGCAATGCCGATATGCCAGAGCAGGAAAAGAATATGAGGGACCTTGCAGCAAAATATCCCGACTCATTTTTACTCAAAGAAAACCTGATACAGTATTTCAGGGAGAACAGTAATTATGGGCAGGCTATTGCAGAAACAGAGTATGCATTAAAAAATGACAGTGCCAATGAAAGGCTTTGGTACATGAAAGCCACACTGCTTACGGAGAACGATGATACCACAAAGGCTATTAAAGCATGGGAGCAAACCATCAGGATCAGTCCCAGGCCGGAGTATTTAATGTCGCTGGGTACCTTGTATGCTTTTACAAAAGACCCACTGGCACTTGGCATGGCAGATGTACTGATGGCTTATGGCCCATCCACCCAGTACCAGGGGTTGTTTATAAAAGGACTTTACTGCAATACAACAGGAAACAAGGCAAAGGCGGCGGAATTTTTTGATGCCTGC
The DNA here is from genome assembly GCA_016722465.1 of Chitinophagaceae bacterium. Classification (GTDB taxonomy): domain Bacteria; phylum Bacteroidota; class Bacteroidia; order Chitinophagales; family Chitinophagaceae; genus Ferruginibacter. The sequence goes on from JADKJC010000002.1 coordinate 207,930, forward strand.
ATTTCAATAGACTATACCAACACCCTCGCCTACCGTGAAAAAGCCATTGCAGAGTATGATATGGGTGATTACAAGGCTGCCATTAAAACCCTGGAATTGGCGTTGACAGTTAAGAAAACATACGATGAAGCTTATTACTGGCTTGGACGCTGTTTTGAAAAACAGGATAAAAAACAAGATGCTATAGAAAGTTATAAAATTGCTTTGCAGTTATCGCCTGATTATATTGAAGCTAAAGATGCATTAGGAAAATTAGGCGTGGTGCAGTAGTCGTGAATGGTGGGTCACAAAAAATTACAGGTAGTCTGAAGTTTAAGCCGTTATCAATTATCAATTAAAAAATCATCAGTTAATAACATGCCCATCATTGCACCTTCTCTACTATCAGCAAATTATTTACAACTGCAGCATGACTGTGATATGCTAAATGCCAGCCAGGCCGACTGGTATCACCTGGATGTTATGGATGGCCGCTTTGTACCCAATATCAGTTTTGGGCCAATGCTCATCGAATTTTTCAGGAAAGCAACCACCAAAGTTTGCGATGTGCATTTGATGATAGAAGAACCAGAAAAGTATGCGGAGGCATTTAAAAAAGCAGGTGCCGATATTTTAACGGTACACTATGAAGCCTGCAGGCATTTGCACCGCAACATACAACAAATCAAAGCACTGGGAATGCAGGCTGGCGTAGCATTGAATCCACACACCCCTGTTGAGTTGCTGAAAGACATACTGGCAGATATTGACATGGTACTGATCATGAGTGTGAATCCGGGTTTTGGAGGGCAATCATTTATTCCGCAGACACTTAATAAAATAAAAGCATTGCGAAGTATGATCAACGAACAGGGCTTGAATGTAAAGATCGAGATTGATGGAGGTGTTACCTTAGAAAATGCCCAACTAATCATAGATGCCGGGGCCGATGTACTGGTAGCAGGCAATACGGTTTTCAAATCTGCCAATCCTTTTGAAACGATCGCAAAGCTGAAAGCACTTTAGTAAGCCAATTTGCAAACAAGCAGTGAAGATTGTTACCTGTAAATGAATTCAACCATTATACAAAAAGAAAAAAACAGTTCAACCCTCTTAACCAGTTCCCGTTCCGGAAAAGAACAAGCGATCCTGTTAATAAGGCTGATGCCGGTATTCTGGCTCACAGCAAAAATCATTGGGTGGAAAGCGTGGTTAAAAGAAAGATCTTTCCCTGTTGTTCCTCTTTTCGACTGGCTCGACTGGCCTTCGCCCGTTCATTACATTTTATTTGCTGCATCCCTTGCATTGCTGCTGCTATTAATGCTCAGGCCGCTCAATAAAGCAATACTCACAGCAATTTTTATTACAGAAATACTTTCCTGCCTTGGTGATCAAACCAGGTGGCAACCCTGGGAATACCAATATCTTTTCACCATTTTAATCTGCCTCCTCAATCGGTTAAACCCACAACGCATCGTAACCGGCATTGCCTTTGTAATGGCAGCCACTTATCTCTACAGTGGGATTGGCAAATTCAATGATGGCTACCTGGTGCTGGTATGGGATAATATTTTTTTAAAAAAATTCTTCCGGTTAAGCGAAGCAGCCCGGCAGCACAGCCTGGTATACAACGGAGGATATATTACAGCCGCCATTGAAAGTATTTTTGCAGTTGGGTTGCTCTTCAAAAAAACACAAAAGCTATCTGCGTGGGTAACGATGGCCATGCATGCATTGATACTGCTTGCCATCGGCCCACTAGGTATTAATTACAATGTGATCGTATGGCCGTGGAATGTATTAATGATGGTATTTCTTTACAATATTTTTATTTTGGAAAGTAATTATGCAGCAAACATAAAAGACCTGTGGCCGGGTTGGAACAAGCTTATTTTATTTTGCTGGGGCATTTTACCGGGGCTGAATTACCTGGGGGTTTGGGATAGCTATTTGTCCTGCCGGCTCTATTCCGGGCACCTGCCACAAATGGTTTTTTGCATAAAGGACAGCAGTGAAAAAGCAGCAATGAAACCGTATATAAGTAGCGGAGATCACTATCATTTATGCGATGGCGAAGCCCTGGTAAACTTACAAATATGGGCTATGAGAGAAATGAATGTGCCACCTTACCCGGAAATGAGGGTGTATAAGAAAATCGAAGAACAATGGCGAAAGAAGCATCCCAACGGCAGCAGCACCATCATTTATTACAGACCCATCCGTCAAAATGAGATTGAAAAAATAACCGGGGAATAGCCTGTTGAATTAAAAAATAATGCTAATTAACAGGAGATAAGAAAGTAAAAATGCTCTTTGCCGCATTGGCGGAGGCATTGCCACCCTGGCTCAACAAATTCTTCAATGCGGTGTAGTCATCTTTCAACTGTTGCTGTTTTGCAGTATCCAAAAGCAGTGTATTCAATGCAGTTGTAATATTCTGCGTGGTAAGCTCATCCTGTATCAGTTCTTTCACTACTTCTTTGTCCATGATCAAATTCACCAGGCAGATGTACTTTATTTTGACCAGGCGTTTTGCAATTTGATAAGAGAAATTGTTTCCTTTATAACATACCACTTCCGGCACTCCAAACAATGCTGTCTCCAAAGTGGCCGTACCGCTTGTTACCAATGCGGCTTTTGCTTCACTTAATAATTGGTAGGTTTCATTCACTACAGAAGAAACATTGGAATAAGGAGATAATAATCCATTGTAAAAGTTTTCTTCAATGCCCGGTGCTTTAGCAACCACAAAGTGGTAGTCAGGAAAATGTTGGGCTGCCTTCAACATAATGGGCAGCTTCTTTAATATCTCCTGTTTCCTGCTGCCGGGTAATAAGGCAATTATTTTTTTGCCTGAATAAAATGGCGCTGCAGGTTTAAAATCTTCAATCACTTTTACCAGGGGATGGCCTACATACTCCACCTCATAATTCCATTTTTTATAAAACGCTTTTTCAAAAGGAAGTATCACCAGCATTTTATCTATATCTCTTTTAATGGCTTTCACCCTGCTCTCTTTCCATGCCCATACCTGGGGTGAAATATAGTAGATGATCTTAAAGCCCTGTTGCTTTGCCCATTTGGCGATGCGTAAATTAAAACCAGGGTAATCAACCAGTATCAATGCATCCGGCCGGTATTGAAGAATATCTTTTTTACAAAGATCAAGATTTCTAAAAATCGTTTTCAGGTTTTTAATCACTTCTGTAAACCCCATAAAAGCCAGGTCCCGGTAATGCTTTACCAGCGTGGCTCCTGCGGCTTCCATCTTATCTCCACCCCAGCAACGGAAAACAGTAGTGTGATCAAGCTGCTTCAATTCTTTTATCAAATTGCTTGCATGTAAATCACCGCTTGCCTCTCCTGCTATGATATAGTATTTCATTTGTAAAAACTTGCTGCAATTTATACCAATTCAACCTAAACTTTTTGCCAAAAAAAGAGCTGCCAAAAATTGGCAGCTCTGCTTGCTTTATTCTATACCCTGAAACCTCTACTGATTTTGAACTGCCGGTGCAGCTTCCTGTGGTTTTGATTCGCCTGCCTCTTTTTTCATCTTCATTTCCCTTCTGTTCTTTTTAGCTTCCTTCATTTTCATCTTTATTTCTTTCATTTTTACTTTTTGCTCATCTGTAAGTATTGTTTGCATATTGGCGACCTGTCCTTTTTTTATTGCTCTCAGTTGTTCCTTTTTCTGTTCTTCTGTTAGTTTAGAATCATTCAGAATCGCCAGTTTCTTTTCCTTGTTACCGGCATTCATTTCCTTTAATTTGGCTTTCTGCTCTTCCGTAAGGTTAAGTGCCTTCATCATCGCTCTTTTTTCATGCATCCCTTTTTTATGACGCATTTTATTTTCAGGAGTCTTTTTACTAAACTCAACCGGTTTGTTTTCTTTAACCTGTGCAAAACTTAACTGGCCCATAAAAACTACCAGCAGTAACAGAATGATCTTTTTCATATTTTTTGATTTTATTTTTTACCTGCCAAACTCATTTTGGGAATTTGCTATTTTGTTTCCAGGTGATAGATGATTTATTAAAGAAAAGGTTTAATCCCGTCAAACAAAAAAAAGGCACCGAAGTGCCTTTTTTGATTTTACTAATATTTTTAAAACAAATTAATCCTTTGGATCAATGATCAGTTGCTGAACAGTAGATGTGTTACCTGGCCCTGCAACCTGTAATTGATATACTCCACCGGTAATGGATGATGGAAGGCCGATGCGTTGTGTTGCACTGCCTCCATTGTGCTGAATTGTTTTACTTAATAGCACCTGGCCCGAAGCATTCATAATACTCACCTGGTATTTACCTGTTGCCTGTTCGGTGAACTTAAGATTGAGCAGCTTGTCTTTTACAGGATTAGGATATACGGTGATGCCTGTGTACGTAGCACTTGCAGCAGCAACTTTAACTACACTGCTGTATTTTGCCTGGCCAGCATTATCTGTTCCCTTTATCCTGTAAAACACAGAAGCTGATTGTGCAGTTGCATCGGTTAAACTATAACTGATATCGCTTCCGTTATTGCCGGTTGCAGCTACACTTTTCACAGTGCTAAAGGTTACAGCATCTACAGAACTTTCGAGTTCATATTTGCTGATGTTTCTTTCGCCAGCTACCTTCCAATCTATTTTATTTCCACCTGTTGTTCTACTGCCATTGATACTTACAAATGTAATTGGCAATGCTGTTAGTTGCTTAAATACAATCCGGAACCTGTTAGCGGCAGATGATGCGGTATTGCCATCTACTGTAAAGTTTATAGAAGTGGTGCTGACAAGATCAATTGCAATTGCTGTATTCAGGTAGCTGTCTTCCAGCACTGCTGATAAACCTGTAGTGCTGATATCGATGGCAGTAATTTCTAATTTATAGCTTTGCTGCTGCAGGTTCCATATCCTGAACTGTACCACATCGTTACTGGTTGCCGGCTGCCTGCCTTCTATGGCCAGCAACTTACTGTCTGTTTCGATGGCGAAGTTAGCGCCGGGGTTACCGAGTTTAACCGCATCATTTTCATCTACTGAACTGTTATATGCGGCATCAAATACCACCACATTGGCATCCAGCATATCGTTGGCTGCATTGTATAACCTGCTGTTTATTTTTGCCGGTGTGGCAGATGGCCTAAGCCAAGGTTGCCATTGGTACCACTGATCTTCGCTGCTTCGGTTAAAGTAATACTTCCACCACCGGGTGTAGTGCCGCCGGTTACAAAGAAGCCCTGACCACTTTCAATGGTGGTGTTAGCAACCAGTATGCTGTAGCTGCCGCCACTGATCGTTGGTATAAAGCCATTGGTACCGCTGAATGTTTGATAAACACCCAAACTGCTGCCTACCTGTTTCTTTGAATCCCAGATGTAAAACAGGTTGTTTACATTGTTTCTTATAAGCCCCGTAAAGTCAATCGCCGATGGATAAACATTGCCTACCAATGTAAAGCTTCCGCTTGGAACAGCCGTAGACTGGTTGCCGGTGTACAGTGTACCGTTAGTTCTTAACGTGGTGGCAGAGGCATCCGTTACTGCACCGCTAACGCCCTTGCTTCTTTCGCCACGTACATACAGGAACCAGGCTTTTTGAGCGGCGATGGCTGTATTGGTTGAAGCTGCACCCGTCCAGCCAGTGCCATTCCATGAAAGCAGTGATGACGTGGTGCCTGCATTGTCAAAGCCTGCTGCCTGTGAAGCGGCAGCATTAATGCCTGCTCCGGTAATCTGTGTGCCATAGCCGGCTAAATTATTCTGTAGCGGCAATGGATTGGCTACCCCTTCCTGCCATGCCTGGCGAATGGTTTGCCCGCTGCTAAATGTTGGCACTGATAGTAATCTCCAGCTGCGGAAGCCATTGTTGGGGATATATCTCTCTACTGTTACATTGGTAGCACCATTCAGGGTACCCAGCATTTGTCCAAGGCTGGCCGTGCCGGTTATGTCTGATTTAAATGTCACGGATTGCCCGTTGAAATTTACGGTACCACCTGTGCCAACTGCCAACGTTCTTGCTGGATCAACAGTGAGCGTACTGGTGGCGTTCATCGTTAAGCTACCGCCTACCGTAAAGTTGCTGTTCAATGTGGCGTTGGCATCTGCCGCAATGGTTACCACCTCGCCTGATGCAGGTGGTGCTCCGTGGCTCCATCTTGCATTATCGGTCCAGTTGCCAGTACCGCTGAATACATTGGCTGATGCAGCCAGCACCAGCCTGAAGCGGTCGGTAGCAAAAGACCCTGCTGTACCATTTACTGTAAAAGTATAAGAAGCGGCCGGTCCACTAAGATCAATCGTTGTGTTAGTACCGGTAAATTTATCCTGCAGCACAGCTGTTGTTAACAACGGATCAAAACCGGTTGTTTCCAGATCTATCCGGTAAGACATCTGGCGCAACTGGTACATTTTGAAAAAGATCGTATCATTTGCAGATACCGATTTTCTTCTTTCCACCACCAGTTCAGTATTGTTTCTTAATATCCCAAAGTTCTCTCCAAAATTGGTGCTTTTTCTTACATCGCTGGCGTCTACAGCATTGCTGTAAGCATCATCAAAATCAACAAAACCGCCGTCAACCACATCGGTACTGCCTACATTGTTTGCATAAACATTGAACAATAACCTGCTGCTTACAGACAATGGAGAGGATGGCCTGAATACAACCTGGCTGCCGCTGGCCTTGCTGCTCTCTAATACCTGCACGGTACCGGAGCTGCCTGTTGCCTGGGCAAAAAATGCAGCACCACTTTCTATATAATTATATACAGATCCATTGGCACCATAGCTTCCCCCGCCTGGCGACACTTCGTAATCCCCGGTACCGCTGTTTTTTGTAAATGTTTGATAAGCTCCCACACCAAATGCTCCTGCCAGTTTTGGATCCCATACCTGGTATGCATCCACCAAACCACCTGTTCTGGCGATCTGCCGCATATCCAATCTGGAAGGATACGGATTACGCACCAGCGCATACTCACCTGCTGATAAACTTACTGCCGACTGGTCGCCCAGGAACAAAGCACCTTTGCTGCGTAATACCGTAGCAGTGCTTGGAGCGCCTGCGCCAAACTGACCAGGACTCCTGTCTCCACGAATAAATATAAAGTACCCATGCTGGGAACTCAATTGGGTACTGTTGGTATTTGGAACAAAATCCAGTACATCCGTTGCCTGGATATATTTAAAAATCGATTTACCCAAAGAGAGCGTATCAAAACCCAGCGCCTGTACTGCTGCCAAATTTGCCCCGCTGGATGATATCTTGGTACCGAAACCAGGGTTAGGATTGTTCATGGCACCAATCACCCCTTCCTGCCATGCAGCATTGATGGTTTGTCCGCTGGTATTGGATGCCAGTAAACGCCAGGCCTTGCTTGCATTTTGAGGAATAAACCTTTCTACAGATACATCACCGCTGATATAACCACCTGCTGTATTGCCTGCAGCAATTCTTGCAGTGCCATTTACATTTGATTTAATAGTTAGAAAACCTCCGGTAGTTAATACAGCAGTACCGCTTACCGTTAGTACTCCCTCGCTGCTGATTCCATCATACCCAGTAATATTTAATGCATTGCCCAATGTGGCTGATGAACCCGTATTAATAGTAAAATTCTTTATAAAATTACTGGTACCGCCTGAAGCAAAGAATAATGAACCTGCTGTACCTCCAACTGTAAGATTTGAAGTATTAGAGCCTGCAAGATTTCCACTTGTTCTGCTAACAGCACCATTAATAATTAAAGTATTACTTCCAATAGAAAGATTACCGGCAGTTAATTCTAAACCGGTGGTTGTAATATTTCCAAGCATGGTAACACCACTTGCATTGTTGATGGCAAGGCTTGTAAAAGTTCTTGCTGCTGCAAACTGGGCTGCGGCTCCATTAAATTCAATTACAGAGCCACTGTTTAAATTAATCGTTGGCGTATTTGTATTTACAATTGTAGCAGTTGCCGACCCAGATAATGCATCTGTTGCAGTAGTGTTTGCGGTCCTGATAGTGCCGTCAACATTTATAACACCCCCTGTGCCAAAAGTGAACGTACGGGTAGCAGCAGCAACTAACGTAGCACCTGCATTTACATTTAAAGCAGCAGTATTGCCAAATGTAACATTTACATCAGGGGTAACAGTACCAAAAGTATTACTGATGGTAATGGCACCCGGATTACCAATGGTTAAACCTGTAAACCCTGTACTTTGATTGGCAACCGTACTGTTAAACTCATACAGTGCCCCGGCAGTATAGGTGTCAGTAATATTGGTGGTTACTACCGATGCCGCAACACCACCGGTATTTGCCGTGATGAGCTTTGCACCGGAGCTGAGGGTGAATATACCCGAACCACCAGTACCGGTTTGTTGTGAAATCACAAAGGTGCCGGTATTAAGCGTACCGCCAGAAGAAACAATAAGTGATCCCTGGAAATTTGCGGTAGTGCTTCTCCTGACATTCAGATTAGACAGCAATTGTAAGGTAGCTCCATTTGCCACAGTATATTTTATGAATTCATTGTTGGCAGGTGTAGCATAGCTAAGCGTTTGTACACCTGTGCCATTGAAATTGACTATACCATTCGGGGCAGTTCCACCACTTGCATCAAAGTTACCAGCGGTTTGTGTAACATTCCCGGCAATATTGATGGTAGTTTGACCTGTTGAAGTACAAAAATCTGTAACACCACCTGACTGAATATAGTTTCCTGCAAAGGTGTAGTTTCTTGCACTAACTGTATTATTAAGTGATAACGTTCCTGTGCTGATGCTGAGGTTGCCACTCATGCTGAAAGCTGCAGCCGTTGTTTTAGTTGAGTTACCCGAGATCGTAAGATTGTTATAGGAATAGGTGGCAGCAGGTGTTGGTGCAGGAATCGTTTGAGCGCCAGTTCCTGTAAAGTTTACTGTACTTCCGGTAACCGTATAACTATTTGCGCCGGCAGTAAATGCGGCAAAAACAGCAATTGTACCGCTGCCTGCGAGTGTTCGTGCTCCAGTACTGCTGCTCGTTAAATTATTATAATTGAATGCAGGAATGGTTTGCGATGCTGTACCATTAAAATCAATAGTACCTGCTGCAGCAGTCGTGAAACTATTGGGTGTAAATGCACCTGCAATACCGATGGTACCGGCGGGGAATGTTTTTGTACCTCCCCCGCTTAATATAAGGTTGCCGTAATTATTAGCAACCAGTGTTTGCGTGCCTGATGCCTGTGCATAATCAAATGTAGTGGTTGCATTAGCCGTTAGTGTACCGGTTTTTGTAAATGTTCCGGCAACACTTATGCTACCTGATGCGCCAAGCGTAAGTGTGCCTGCAAGTGTAAGGTTATTACATACTGCTCCGGCAGCATTGATGGAAGGTTGGTTACCGCCTGCATTGATTACAACATTGGTGGATGAGATTGGTACCGCATTGCCGCACCAGTTTTGAGGATCGAACCAGTCTGTATTTACCCCCAACCATGTGCCATCGGCATTCACTGTTATACTGGCAGCTGCATCTGTAAAGCCTGTGCTTCGCTGGCAACCATTGTTGTCCTGTATCAAAGTAATTGTATAATTGGTTGTGCCGGGGCTTCCGGGATTAGGCGTAACATTGAATGGAGTTCCACTTGTTACACCGCCTTCATTTACAGCGCCTGGGTTATAGGTTACAGAGAAAGGTGTTGCACCTGTCAGTGTTGCGGTAAGCTGTCCAATATCACCTGAGCAAATTGAATTGCCGCTGAACACAGTTACCTGGGGCAAAGCATTTACAGTATAAACAACCTCATCAAAAGAAGCGGTACATGGGTTGTTGCTGATTGTCCATCTTAACGTATAGGTGCCAGCCGCTGTTGGGGTAAACGTTGCTGTTGGGTTGTTCAAGCCGCCTGTAATTTGTGCAGTTGATGTGTTCGGCCCTGATGGTATTGTCCAGGCACCTGCACCAACCAAGGCTGTATTTGCCCCAAGTGTGAATGGGCCATGGCAAATGCCTGGTCCCCCGCCAGCTGCTGCAGTAGTGGGTGGCCATTTACCACTTGTGTTTTAAAAGCCGAAGTTGTTCCGCAAGAGCCACCGCTGGTTGTTAATGTCAACGTTGCAGTACCGGTATATAATGCCGGTGCTGTCCATGTAGTATTTAAAACGGTTGGCCCCGAATTAAATGTTCCTCCAACACCGCCATCATCCCAGGTTCCTCCTGTTGCAGAGCCACCTACCGACCCCCCCAAAGCAGCAGATGTGCCGCCCTGGCAATGGCACTGAGTGCACCGCCAACATTTACAGTTGGTGCAGGGTTTATGGTGAGAGTTATTGTTTTGCTGGTAATACAGCCTGCAGCGGTAGTAACATACATTGTTCCACTATAAGTGGCTGCTGCTACTGAGGCTGGTATGCTGATGCCTGTTACAGTTCCACCGCCGCCTGCAAATGCAAATGCGGTGGATGCCTGGTCTGTTAAACCTGCTGTGTTAGCAGCAGCATTCCAGTCAATACTGTACGCTGTTGGGCTGTTAGTAGTAGCTGTGTAAGCCAGTGTTGTATTTTGAGAACTGCCACTAAAGCAAACTGCTGCAGCAGGCTGTGGTGTGCTTGCTGTGGTAATAGTTGGGGTAGCAGTACATGGGCGGAGGGCCACTAATAATGCGCCATTGGTTCCGTTGCCGCTTAAAGTGGCAGCACCACCACCGGTAGAACCTGCAGTGGATTTAATTCCATAGGCAGCTCCAACACCCAAATCAAGGGCAACATTTAATGTCTGGTCAAATGCTTCGGTTAACGTTGCCGGGGAGGTTGCAACCCATGTAGATATACTCCGGTCGTCTGCAATCGCACCTAACATTACCAGCATTGCATTGTTTGTTGCTGTAGTAATAGCGGAAGCCGTTAAGCTGTTGTCATTGGCAATATTGGTAAGTGCATTACCAGGTGCCACATCAAAGGGGCTACTGGAAACACCACCGGTTACTGCAACACCTGAAAAGGCAGCGATACCGCCAACCGCATCATCTGATTGTGCATCAAGATCAAAATCAAAAGTGGTGGCAGCCACATCTGCTGCTGTAGCCACCCTATATAAAAGTGTGCTTCTCCACCGGTCGTTTCCGCTGGTCAATAAATTTGTACCTGATGTACCAATCAGCGTCCAGGCAAATCCGTTTCCGGTTGCATCAACAAAATTACTGGGATCATTACCGTCCTGAAGAATATTGGCAATCATAATATCGCCAACTACCAAGCCTGTAGGTTTTGAAATGGACAATGATGTGGTTGTGGTTGTTGCAGACTGAGCTGCTCTGAAAGCTATTTGTCCAACAACGGGGTTTACAAAAAATAAATTCACCATCATGAGCATGACGGAAAAGAATCCCGCTTTGAGTGTAGTTTTTTTCATAAATAAAAATTTAGATGAATTGCTGGGGCCATGCATTGTATTGCCCTCCCCGGTGTTTTTAATGAGTAGTAGTTGCGTCATGACTGGTTGATTTATTAGTGGTAGATGTGTATGAGATAGCAGAAGGGTTATACACGGCCGCTGTATCAGCTGTAATGTTAAACCCATTGAAAATAATTCCATCATGGTCATCTATGAGCATCAAACCCCGTGACAAGTCGACCGCTTTATTACAGTTAGTGCTACTGGAAACATCCCAGGTGTTTGTTTGCCCGGTTACAGCTATTGATGCAATTACACAAAAAACAATTACCGTTGTTTTTTGAACAGCCGTTTTCAAAGGTTTACAATTGTTTTTACCTGGCCAGCTTTCTCCATTTTTGCCGGATAAGATTGGTAAAATAATTTTCATCTTAATCTATTTTTTTGTTCAAGTATGTACACTTGAATTCCGGCAAAAAACCACCAAAATTTCAGGCACAATAAAATTTAATTTTTAAAGAAAAGAAATACATAATCTGAAGTAGAAAAAGGACAACGATATCTTAAAACTTCAAATATTTCTTGAGTGGATAATGGAACGGCTTTAAATTGGCTGGAGCAATATGGTAGGTTCAAAGGATTAAAGGAGCTTGCAGGTAAGCTGGTACTTTACACTGGTGCAAGATAAATAAATTTTGCTTTTCACCAAAATTGATTTCAAATCGTCGCTTCTTCATGTATAAACACATCAAAAGCTATCTCCAGATAACCAGGGCGGCAACACTGCACTTCACCAAAGTAATACAGCCTTATCCTACCTGATTTTTATTTATTTTAAGATTGATTATTAAAAAATGAAGCCTGCAACCTTCTGAATGCAATCAGTTTAAAAAAAATAAACACACCCTGTTTTTACTGACAGGTCTATAAACCGCATACAAAAAAAATAACAAAGACCTTGCAGTAACTCCTAAATATTTCTATTGTCTAATCATCAGCATTTCCGGTGTTGTAACATTTTGTGGTGTTGTAATTAATAGTTGATACAGTCCTTTCGCAATACTTGACCCAAGATTTATTTCATGGTGGGTGTTGCCAGCTTCATGCCAAATTACAGATTTGTAAACCAGTTGCCCTGCCATGTTAACGATTCTTACACTATATATCCCAGGTACCTGGCCAGCAAACCCAATATTGACAGTGCTTCCATAAACAGGATTGGGCGTAACGGCAAATCCGGAATTCCCTTTTTTTGATAATATTTTTACGATGCCGGTATATTTCCATAGCCTATCTATACCAATACTTTTTACACGGTAGAAATTTGTTCCAGTAAATGGAATCTCATCCAGCCAGCTGTAAGTAATTTCATTACCGGCAGCGTTATAAGCAGGCCTGTCCCCAACTTTTACAAAGTTGCGGCCATCTGCAGACCTTTCTATTTCATACTTACTGATATTTACCTGGTTATTTACTTTCCATTCTACTGCAATATTATTTCCGGAATGTGCTGCCTTAATACTGGTAAAAGTTACAGGCAACACAATCATTGGCCTGAATATTATCTGAAAACGGTTATTGGCTGCAGAACCTGCATTCATATCTACTGTAAAATCATAGCGGGTGCTGTCATTTAAATTCAGGGGTGTGGTGCTGCCAAGATAATTATCAAACAGGAAAGCAGTCATACCAGGTTGTTCCAGGTTTTCAGCCACTATCTCTAATGTATAGCTCAACTGCTTCATCTGGTACATTTTAAAATAAATGGTGTCATCAGCCATCACTACCGGCCGCTTTTCAACTACGAGTTCTGTATTGCTTTTTAGTATGCCAAAGTTTTCACTAAAGTTGAAACTCTTTCTAACATCATTCACATCTACTGCGTTACTGTAAGCATCGTCAAAAAACATCAACCCACCATCTACCACATCGCTGCTGCCGGTGTTATTTGCATACAGGTTAAACAATAACCTTTCTGTACCTGATGAAATTCCTGATGGCCTCAGGACAAGATGACTTCCGTTAGTCTTGCTGCTTTCTAATACCTGCACCGTTCCAGCAGTACTGGTTGACTGTACAAAAAATGCAGATCCACTTTCCACTGTATTATTTACTGATCCGTTAGCACCATAACTTCCTCCTCCGGGAGTAATAACATAGTTAGCACCACTACGGGTGAAAGTTTGATAAGCGCCGCTGCCATAAACGCCATTTAGTTTTGGGTCCCATACCTGGTAGGCATCTACAACACCGCCAGTAAGTATCACTTTAGTCAGGTCAATGGCGGAAGCATAAGGGTTTCTTATCAATGCCCACTTGCCTGCAACTACATTCACTGCGGCCTGGTTACCCTGGTAGATTGCACCAGTACTTCTTAAAGTAGTAGATGTAGAAGCCGCATTACCTGCTCCTAAACCCATCTGGCCAGGGCTTCTGTCTCCCCGTATAAAAATAAAATATCCCGGCTGAGAACTGATTTGTGTAGTGCTGGTATTTGGAACTGGATCCAGATTATCTGTAACAGCGTTGTATTTATACAATGAAATACCTGGTGACAATGAATCAAAACCAAGCGACTGTGCCGCAGCAAGCGTTGCGGCTTTTCCTGGTATCATTATTCCATAACCAGGCATGCCATTCACAAGTGCTGGCTGGTTTTCCTGCCAGGCCTGCCTTATTGTTTGCCCGGTGGTAGCTGCAGTAATTAAACGCCATGCTTTATTTGTATTCTTTGGTACAAACCTTTCTACTGTTACATTACCGGATATATACCCGCCTGTTGTTCTCCCTTCTGCAATACGGGCTGTGCCAAACTGGTTTGATTTGATGGAAAGAAAGCCCCTTGTGGTAAGCCTAGCTGTGCCCAGAACCGTCAATGTGCCTTCAGTGCCTGCACTTGCGCCCCCGGTAATGCTCAACGCATTAGACAATGCGGCAGTAGCAGCATTGTTAAGTGTGAAATTTTTCAGGTAATTGTTGGTACCGCCAGTTGCAAAAAACAAGTTGCCAGCAGCAGCTCCAATTACCAGGCTTGAATTATTAGACCCCATTAAAAAACCAGCGGTTCTTGAAACCGGGCCATTTAAAGTAAGTGTATTATTTCCTATTGACAGATTTCCATTGGTCAGCGTAAGCCTGCTTACAACAGTTCTGTCACCGCTTAATACAAGGGTATTGGTAGCTGCTGTTAAATTAATGGTTACGTTGGATGGAACACCTGCACCAACAGTTGTACCAGCCATCCACTCACGACCAGTATTAAATGTGCTGCAACCGCAGGCATAAATCAATGCGCTGCCATTGTTGTACAATGGCATATTCGTTACAACAGAACCTCCCGTATTAATTTGTAAAGATGTTACAATGGTAGTAGCAGCTCCAAAATTAACAGCACCCGCTACCGTAACTGTTGGAATACTCACTGTTCCCGTTACTGTACCGGTTCCTGCAAATGCCAGCGGGCCTCTTGTTGTATTAAAAGTTCCACCTGTTGCAGTAACTGTACCCCCATTTGGTATGGTAAGTTGTTTGGCATTCATGTTTATTCTACCCGCTTTCAGCTGCAATGAGTTTACAGTTGCTGTAATACTTACCGCCGCAGTCAATGCAACCACATTTGCAGGAGATACCCCGCTATTATTAATAGTAAGTGTATTAATTGATCCCGGTAATCCATTCCCCGTTGACTGGTTAGACCTGCCATTATAAATATAATTGGCACTGGCACTGTAAGTACGGGTAGTGGTTCGGATACTTCCTGAATTTGTCCCTGCCGCTGCAATCCCCCCCGTATTTCCAATACCCAGGAAAGCACCGCTCACCAGGTTGAATATACCGGTTCCTGAAACTAAATTGGCACGTGTATTTAGTGTACCCTTTACTATAAAAGAAGTGGTTGCACCTGTAACAGTTATTCCTCTTAATAAATTTACGGTGGTACCGACTGCTACTTCAACAGATTGCCCATTATTAAGTGTAAAACTGCCGCCACCATAAATTGTTTGAGTACTGCCATTCAACAGAAGTGCAGCGGTATTTCCATTTAAATTGAGTGCCGTTGTTCTTGCGACATTGATATTTCCTTTTACTGATGAAGTGCCGGTTATACCAATGTTTGTTGTACCTCTTAAGGTAGTGATGCTATCGGCAGTAAATCCGGCAGTACCTGAAAGATTAGCCGTTCCAGTTCCATTAAATTCGATCTTGCCATACGTCCTTCCATTCAGTGTAACGCCAGCACCATTGGCCTGGTTCGCCCTGTACACACTTCCCGGGCTGAATACAATTTTTGAAGCAGGGGCGGCTAATCCAAAGGGGTCGCTACCAGCTGATGACACATAAGATGTACCGGCAGAAAATACAGTGGTATTGGCTGTGCCACTGTTCCCAAAAGCATTACCGGTAAATCCTGTTGATGCAGTAAATACTGAAGGGCTGTTAAACACTACAGAAGTTGCATCTGCACCAAGTAACTGGTGGGCTGCATTGGTAAACGTTATATTACCTGATATACTTGCTTTTGCACCTGTTTGAAGGCTGAGTAATATTGCCCTGCTGCCTGCAATATTTAACTGGCAGCCAGTTGCTACAGACAGGTCATTTACAGCAGCACCATTATTAACAGTAATTGTATAAACACCGGCTGCTGCAGGGCTTGTAAAAGTTACATTGGTACTATTTGAAACTGACAATCCTCCAATAGTTTCTGTGGGTACATTGGTAACTGTAGTAGTTGTTCCTGAAATACCATTACCATCAAATACAAGAATATCTGAAACCGCAGGAGTATTTCTTGCCGGGGTCCAGTTGGTCGCAGCAACCCAGGATGCCGGGCCTGTTTTATTCCATTTGTAAGTAGTTTGGGCAGCCGCAGTAAAGCCGCTCAATAATGTCAAAGCCACTATCACAGCGTTACCCCTGAACACAATACTACCATTATAATGGGACTTTATTTTTTTGAAATAAACTTTGCTTGCTGCACTTAAAAAGGCCGCAAGGGATTTTTTCGATTTCATTTCCGATGACAGGTAAACTGAATTTTTCATACTACTGCTTTTGATATTGTCATATTTAGCAGTTTTCACTCAACAAAATGTTGAAAAGGGGAATACCAACTAGCCTGATCCGGTATGGGCAGGCAATCAAATGGGTGGTACTACGGAATAAATATGCATGATTCGGGCAGCGTATAATATTCAATGCCGCCTTTCAGTTAACTGTAACGAAAAAACAGCAGAAATATTTTAAAAGAATCTTTTACAGTTCTAAGTAGTAATCGAACGTACAAAAAGGCTGTGAACAAAAGCAATGCTTCAGTTAGTGTTGGATGGGAGTCTGCAGATCATGAAACTCATTTGTACAGTATTGTAATTTAAGGTTGCATCTCCTTAATTTACAATCATTGTTAATTTGTGTAGTGAGACCAACTTATTCTGTTTAATCTTTGCCTGCTTAAGAGAATACGCACAAGTTTGAAACTACAAATCATCACCTGCAAAACCCGGCTTAGTAAATCCATTAAGCCACTCATAAGTATAAGGCTCGCCTGTTTAGCCTCCGCTGTTAATAGCAGAAGCAACCGGGTGGAATTAGCAGGCCGTGTGATCACATAGCCGGATACATGCTTTTTTAACAGCTATTAAAATAATTTTTTAATCTACAAAGCGCTTACAAACTTTACCACAATCGACATATTCAATAATGTAGCTTCCTATGATGTGCAGCGTGTGGTTTCAGCAAAATAAATTACAGAAATAAATTTGACCAAAATTCAACATTTTAAACTTAAACCGCCTTTTGTCTTTATATTTGATTCCCTTTTTTAAAATTGCGTATATTCATTAAAGTTAACACAACAAATTAATTAACTCACTTCACCTGATAGGAACTCAACCATTAAGCTTAACACATGAAAAGATTTGTACAGGTCATCTTCTTTGCCTCATTATTAGCAGTATCAAGTTTATTATCAGCACAATCATCGGTAAGAAACTACACCTTTGCCAGTGCTACCGGAACCTATACCCCCATTACTGGTACCAATTCAACAGCTGTTGGAAATAATGGGAGGGAAAATGGTATACCCATCGGTTTCAACATATTTTATGGTGGCATTGGCTTTACCCACTTTTGTGTAAGCACCAACGGCTTTATTAAACTGGGTATTGGTACCACCACATTTGGTTCAAATGATTATATTAATAGTTTAAATAACGATCCAAGCCCCAATCCATTTTACCCTTTAATTGCTGCCTTTTGGGATGACAACAATACCAATACTGGCAACATTGTTTACGCAACTACTGGGGCTGTTGGCTCAAGAGTACTTACCGTACAATGGAGTAATATTAATATTGGAGGTGGAGCGGTGAGTAATTCGTTAACTGCGTCATTTCAAATAAAATTGTTTGAAGGAACCAACCTCGTTAAAATTATATATTCAACTGCTTTTGAAAATGCAGCTCCGATTAGCGCATCCATCGGATTAAACGATCAAAATTCTTTTTTAAGTGTTACGCCTGATGCAACAGCTACCGTATCATCTACCACAGCTAATAACAATATTACCGACCTTACCAATATCAGGGGGAAAGAATATACGTTTACACCTAGAGCACCGCTTTGCAATTCTGTAAGTTCATTAACTGTTTCAAATATTACCAGTTCGGGGGCATTGCTAACAGCCCCGGCTGTAAGCGGCGCAACAGGCTATCGGTTTTATGTAAGCACTACAGCAGACTACCCAACTTCTTCAACTTTAACTACAACACCAACATTTACCTTAACCGGATTATTACCCAATACTACTTATTATGCCCAGGCAATGGCAGTTTGCTCTGGTGGCAATGGAAGCAGCTGGTACACCACTTCATTTACTACCAATTGTATTACTGTAACAATACCTTATTTTGAAAACTTTGATACCGTTGTGGCGCCTGCTTTACCTGGGTGCGTAAACATACAAGATGTAAATGCTGGCGCTACCTGGGCTAACGAAGCTTCGTCTGCCTTGGCCACGCCATATTCATCGCCAAACTGTATGCTGTATAACTCCGACCCAAATATTGCTGGCAATGACTGGTTTTATACGCCACCCGTTACATTAACAGGTGGAACCAGTTACAGGATATCTTATTATTTTAAAAGCCAAAGCAATGCTGCTATACAAAAATTAGAAGTAAAATATGGTATAGCTAACAATGCGGCTGCCATGGCGAATTTAATTGTAAGCAACAGCAATATCACAAACACCGCCTATAATGTTGTTGAAAGAGATTTTACACCCTCTGCAAATGGCGCCTATTTCTTTGGCTTTCATAATTTTTCTGATGCCAATCAATCGGCATTGAATATAGATGATATTAGAATTACTACCACGCCAACATGCGGTGTGCCCACTTTATTAAATGTGGCTTTCACCTCTGCCAGTACAGCTCTTGCAAGCTGGACAGCCCCCACTACCGGAACTGTTACGGGCTATCAATATGCAGTAACCACTTCGGCAACACCGCCTGCAAGTGGCACAGCAGTTGGCACTACTTCAGTAAATTTAACTTCACTTACACAGGGCCAGCAATATTATTTACATGTTAGAACCATTTGTGCTACCAATTCGGTTTGGTCCACAAAGCCTTTTCAACTGCCTTGCAGTGTTAAACAAGTACCTTACTTTGAAAATTTTGATACCAGCGTGGTGGTACCAGGGCTGAAACAATGTTATACTGTACAAGATTTGAATGGGGCCAATACTTGGGTGACTACTGCTAACTCGCCGAGATCTGCACCCAATAGCATGGTATATAATTGGGATGCTGCTGTACCTGCAGATGACTGGTTTTTTACACCTCCCATTCGATTAACTGCCGGATTAAGTTATTGGATAAGTTATTATACCAAAGCGGATGTTTTTTCAGGAACTACTGAAAAGCTGGAAGTAAAATATGGTACGGCCAACAATGCCGCCTCCATGGTAAATTTATTAACCACCAACACCATTACGGGTACCACTTATTTTCAAATATTTAAAAGCTTTACTCCTGCAGCTACAGGAGATTATTATTTTGGGTTTCATGCTTTTTCTGATGCTGACCAGTATAATTTATATGTTGATGATATCCGGGTGAATTATTCAACTGAATGCGGACCACCATCTGGTGTAGCTGTTTCTTCAACTACCAGCTCAGCATCTGTTACCTGGCTGCCATCTACCACTGGTACTGTTAACAATTATCAGTATGCGCTTACCAACAGTGCCACTCCGCCAGAAACAGGTGCCATTACCACCAATACAGCCAGTGCCTCTTTTTCAGGCTTATTACCGGCTACACAATATTACTTTCATGTAAAATCATTGTGCACTTCTGGTTTGTACAGCACCTGGACAACTTATCCGTTTATCACACCGTGTGCAGCAGTGAATGTTCCTTACACAGAGAATTTTAGTACAGTAGCCATTCCGGCATTACCAGCTTGTATGAGCAAAATTGATGTGAATGGCGGTAATGAATGGATTACAGATTCTTCTGTTAATTGCACACCGACAAAGGCGCTGGTATATAAATTCAACTCAACCTTACCTGGTGATGACTGGGCATTTACACCAGGGTTGAATTTAACAGCAGGTGTGCCTTATGAGCTAACCTTTGACTATAAAGGCTGCAGTACTGGCGCTTACCAGGAAAAACTAGAAGTAAAATATGGCAATGCAAATGGTGTAGCAGCAATGACAAATGTATTGTACACCAATTCAGCGATCGACCTAAACACTTATCAACCAGCAAGGGCAGGCTTTACACCCTCTGTGAGTGGGGTGTATTATATTGGATTTCATGTTATATCAATTGCCAATCAAAGAACGCTCTCTATTGACAATATCAAAGTAGATGTTTCTACTTTTTGCGGCCAGCCAACGAGCCCGGCTGTAACACTAACCAGTGATACAACGGGAACTATTAAATGGAGCAGGCCTGTAGAGGGTACACCGGCATCTTATCAATATTCACTTAGCAATAGCAATATCCCTCCAGCATCAGGCACAACTGTTACTGATACAAGTGTAGCATTCAGCGCAATAGCAGGTACCAGGTTTTTTGTGCATGTGCGTACGGTTTGTGCCAATGGCAATATCAGTGGCTGGACAACCACCACTTTTACAACCGGCTGTGTTCCTAAAACCATTCCTTACGCTGAAAATTTTGACAATGTACCAACCCCATATTTAGGCAATTGTATGACCAGCCAGGATTTGAACGGTGGGGCCACCTGGAAAACGGATACCTACAAACCAAGATCGGCCCCCAACTCGATGTTGTACCGGTATGATCCGCTTTTACCGGGTAATGATTGGGCATACACACCCGGACTTAAATTAATTGGTGCTGTTAAATACCGACTATCTTTTTATTATAAAGCAAGAGGCCAAAACGAAAGGCTGCAGGTAAATTTTGGTGGAGCTGCCATTGCAGATTCGATGACAAGCTCATTATGGGACAATATATTTTCTGACAGTACTGCCTATCAACTGGGCCAGGTAGATTTTACAGCACCCCGTACCGGTGTGTTCTATCTTGGTTTTCATTCTTTATCTGTTTTAAACCAATGGGATTTGAATGTGGATGATATCAGGGTGGACTATGCCCCCGGATGCAGTGTGCCAACAAATTTGAGTACTACCGTCACTTCACAAACCACAGCAACAGTCAGTTGGTCGGCCCCTTACAATGGCCCTGCTGTTAGTTATGAATTTACCTATTCATCTCTTCGAACTACTCCAGCGGGTGGCAATATACAGAACGGTACTTCCTCCAATCTTACAGGCTTAATACCCGGAATAAAATTGTACATGTTTGTAAGAAGTATTTGCGGAGGAGCTGCTGTTTCTGCCTGGGCGATGGATTCCATTTATATTCCATGTATTGCCAAAGTACCGCCTTACACAGAAAATTTTGATGCTGTGGCGGTGCCAATATTGGCACCCTGTATCGCAATTGAAAATTTGAACGGCAGTAATACCTGGCTGCCCACCACTTTTTCGCCAAAATCGGCACCGAACAGTATGGTGTATAAATTTAATAGTGCAGTAGCAGCCAACGATTGGTTTTACACCGCACCATTGCAATTAACAGGAGGCACCAGTTATCGCCTTACATTTTTTTACAAAGGAAGAAGTTTAAATCTGACTGAAAAATTAGAAGTGAAATATGGCACGGGTAATAATGTAAATTCCATGAACAATTTAATTTTTTCGGACACTGCTATTAGGTCAAACAGCTACCAGCAAACACAAAATGAATTTACACCAGCTGCTTCAGGTGTTTACTATATTGGATTTCATGCTTTTTCAAACGCCAACCAGTTTGATATAAATATTGATGACATAAGAGTTGAAGCAACGCCTAATTGCAGTAAGCCAACCAACTTGTCTGTTACCGTTACGGGCAATACAACAGCTACTGCCAGTTGGACTGCAGCTGCCGCCGGCACAGTAACCAACTATCAGTATGTTGTCAGCATTTCTAACGCTTTACCTGAAAATGGCCCACTTGTTTCCGGAACATCTGTTTCATTAACTGGACTTACACCTACGCAGCCCTATTACCTGCATGTAAGAACAATATGTTCAGGTGATCAGTATTCATTGTGGTCCACTTTACCATTTACCATTCCCTGCCAGGCATATCCTTTGCCTTATTACGAAAATTTTGATACAGGAGATCTTCCATTATTACCACCCTGTATGGCTGTAGAAAATGCGAATGGCGGCAATACCTGGAGCAGAAATGAAATTGGCTCTAACTCCTTTCCCTTTTCAGCTTTTTACACAGCAGATGCCGGCAGAAATGCCGATGACTGGTTGTTTACACCAACCGTAAACTTTACTGCCGGGCTAAGCTACAGGGTTAGTTTTTATTATAAAGCAGAGAGCGCCAATTTAACTGAAAAAATGGAAGTGAAGTATGGCAATGGTAATAATGCTGCGGCAATGACCAACCTGTTGATGAGTGACACCAATATCAACTTTACCAGCTTCCGGTTGTACACCCTTGATTTTATCCCGGCAACAAGCGGAGCATTCAATATCGGGTTTCATGCCATCTCCGTTAAAAACAAATCCTTTTTGTATGTGGATGATATAAGGGTGGAGCGTTCGCCTGATTGCGGCAACCCTGTAAACCTGGCTGTTCATTTAACCAATGGCAATAGTGGCACTGTTACCTGGTCGCCTTCCAATATCGGCGTTCCGGTGAATTATGAATATGTGATTACTACCAGCAACAGCGACCCTGCCAGCTTTGGCATTGCACTTACAGACAGTTTTTCCTCCTTTAACGGGTTGAACTTTTTTACGCAATACTATCTGCATGTAAGAACCGTATGCACCAATGGAGTTTCCATCTGGGTATCCACTCCATTTTACACTTTGCCAAACGACTCTGCTTGTACTGCATTGCCTTTAACATTAAATGGCGCAACCAGTTGCGGAAACACAAGCTTTGCCACTGCTGTCAGCGACCCTGCATTACCATCTAATTGCAATACTGCTGCCCCTAATTTTACCGTTTGGTATAAATACACTCCAGCGGTAAATGGCTCGGTGTATTTAAAAGCAGAAATTCCTTTTACAAATTATTCTCCTTTGTATGGATCAATTGGCTGGTACACTTTATCAGGTAACTGTAACAATGCTTCGTCGTTTACAATAATGCCCGGTAGCATTTGCCAGGAATTTGGACAATCAGGTGTTGGTGATGTAGATATATTACCTTCCCCTTCATTAACAGCAGGCACCACGTATTACATAATGATTAGTGGAATAGATTACAACTTCGGCAATTATTGCTTAAGCCTCTTATCAACACCACCACCATCCTGCACCAATCATTTGTATCCAACCAATGCAGGACAAATAGATCCTGTGCCAGGCCCTGGTAATAACATTACTTTCAGATGGAACAAAGTAACCGGTGCCACCGGCGGTTATGATTTGGTGCTGGATTCAATTTTTCCGCCAAGTGCTTTCAGGGTAAATGTAACCGATAGTTTTTATGTATACACAGGTGTAAATTATAACAGAACATATTATTGGTACGTAGTTCCAAAAGACAACTTGGGAAATTCTACCGGTTGTGCTAGCCGCACAAGCTATTTCACTACCTACAACGCCAGCAATTGCCGGCCGCTTACCAACTATGGCTGTTCGGCTGGTGACAGCATTACTTATTTCTCCTTAAAAGGTGAAGCAGGAACCAATATCAGGAATAATTCCGGCAACAGTTGTGGACAGGATCTTTTCTTTTGGGTATTCAGATTACATCAATTCGCCGTCGGCAATTTTGGAACCAGGTCTTGGTTATACAGGCTTTGTAAAAACTGCTTTGGCCAATAATTATGTTTCCATTTGGATCGATTTTAATAACAATGGCTTTTTTGAACCGACCGAAAGATTACTGAATAATTTTAAAGCCGGGCCAACCCGTACGTTGTATTCAATTTTAATTCCGCAAAACGCTGCAACGGGGGACCGCCGTTTGAGAATCAGGAATATTTACAGCGATACAAAGCCAACCAGCCCAACTGACCCCTGCAACTATTATGATTACAGCGAAACAGAAGACTACCGTGTAAGTATAGCCTATACAGTATCTGTACCCCGTTCTGCAGCCAATGGCACCCCTGGCAGTTGTGAAACTGTTTCTGCCACCACCATTGATGCAGCATCAAATAACATCAATGCTGCTGTGCCTGTATTGGATTCCACCAATAGTTTGGTTGCTGTCATTTATCCGGATGGCAATACTTTAGGAAGGGTGAATGGCAGCCTTTTCATACATAATGGCACTATCAGAAAAAATAACGGCACTTATTACTTAAACAGGAATATCAGCATCAAACCGGAAATACAACCGGCTTCACCTTACCGGTTCTGGATGTATTATTGGGCTGCAGAACTGGATGCTTTGGTATCAGCACCTGGTTCCGGTGTTGCAACGGGTTTTGATTTGGTGATGACCAAAACAAAGCAGGACAGTTGCAGCAGTGGCATTGCTAATTACCAGCTAACAGATACTACCTTAATACCAAGTGGATATGGAACTCAGGGTGACCAGGGTAACCTGACCAGGTTTATTGTGGTTGATGACGTAA
Organism: Chitinophagaceae bacterium; assembly: GCA_016722465.1. Classification (GTDB taxonomy): domain Bacteria; phylum Bacteroidota; class Bacteroidia; order Chitinophagales; family Chitinophagaceae; genus Ferruginibacter. Next base: position 232,408 of record JADKJC010000002.1, read on the forward strand.
CCTCATTCTCCACCTTCTATTTAAATGGCAAACATACTTACCGATTTACAGGAAATGGCAACTGGAGCGACATTGCCAATTGGGAAAATCAAAATAAACCACCTGCCATTTTACCGTCTGGAGATTTGATCATTATTGACAATGCAGCAGGCGGACAATGTGTACTGGATGTGATACAACGTATTTCTTTTTCAGGCAGTATCATTGTAAACAGTGGAAAAAAAATGGTGATCCCAGGGGTGTTAAACATACAATAATGTGGGTGAGAAAGTATTCCGGGTTCGGCGGTTGTTAAGCCCGGAATATTATTTCCTTCTTTCATAATGCATCCTGCTATCCTCAGCGTTGTTTGCTTCATTGAACAACAATGATAAATTTTTCAATCGCATTCCTGATTTTGCTGCTACGGATTGTTGAGCATGGATGTACCGGCAAGCTATAGTTGCCTGCCGGCGACCGGTTAAATCGTTAGCGTTTTTTAATACAGGAGCAAGGGAGATAAACCTAACCTGGTGATGCCACGCATTGCTGAGTACAAATCAACCTGCCATCTAATATTATATGATTGTTATGCTGGAAAAGGAGCTTCAAAAGTAAGGCCACCTGGAATAAAAAACCCGGCCACTAAAAGTGAACCGGGTAATTTTACGATTGCTTGCCAGCTATTTTACAAGTACGGTAAACCGTAATTTTTATACAATTTTATCTCAGGAACAGCATTTCCCTGTACTTAGGCAGTTGCCAGTAAGTGTCATCCAATACCAATTCTAATTTATCTACCTGGTAACGGATTTCATCAAAATATTTGCCTTTTACATTATCACAATAAGCAATGGCTTTTTCTTTAGTATCGGTAATATCATTTGCTTTTTTCCTTTCTTCGATCATGCTTTTTACACCGGCACTCATCGCATTAATGTGTTTGCTGATATCTTTAATGATATCCAGCTGGCTGCTGTAAGCAGAAGCATCCAAACCAGTTTCTTTCATGCCCTTGATATTTTCAAGCAATACATTCTGGTATTTAACTGCCGATGGCAATATTACAGATGTTGCCAGCTCGCCCATGATCCTTGCTTCTATCTGTACTTTTTTAATGTAAGCTTCCAGCATAATTTCATGCCTTGCTTCCAGTTCTGCATGATTGTACACATCATTACTTTCAAATAAATGTTTCGCTTTGTCTGTGATGTATGCATCCAGCGCCAATGGTGTAGTTTTTACATTTGGCAAACCTCTTCTTGCTGCTTCAGCTGCCCATTCATCGCTGTAACCATCGCCTTCAAACAATACAGATTTACTTTCTACAATGTATTTCTGTATCACATGCATGATAGCGATCTCTTTCTTTTCACCCTTTTCAATAATTGCATCCACATCTTTCTTAAATGTTTTTAAAGTATCTGCAACAATCGTGTTAAGCACAGTCATTGCATTGGCGCAGTTGGCCGCAGAACCTACTGCACGGAACTCAAATTTATTTCCGGTAAATGCAAAAGGAGAAGTACGGTTCCTGTCGGTATTGTCCAGCATCAACTCTGGAATCGTTTTATGAATATCCAGTTTCAGCATGGCTTCATCCTGCTCATCAAACTTGTCACCCACACGGGTTTCTACCTGGTTCAATACTTCGGTAAGATACTTACCGATAAAAATTGAAATAATGGCTGGTGGAGCTTCATTGGCACCCAGGCGGTGGTCATTACCTGCACTGGCAATAGAAGCCCTTAATAATTCACAGTAATCATGTACCGCTTTAATGGTATTAACAAAGAAAGTTAAGAACATCAGGTTGGTTTTCGGTGTCTTGCCCGGAGCCAGCAGGTTTACACCTGTATCAGTAGCAATACTCCAGTTGTTGTGCTTACCACTGCCGTTGATGCCGGCAAATGGTTTTTCATGCAGCAATACTTTGAGGTTATGCCTTTTTGCAACCCTAGTCATTACATCCATCAATAAAGTATTGTGATCAACTGCCAGGTTAGCTTCTTCAAATATTGGAGCACACTCAAACTGTGACGGCGCTACCTCATTGTGCCTTGTACGCAATGGAATGCCCAGTTTGTAGGACTCATTTTCAAAATCTCTCATGTAGGCATACACTCTTTCTGGTATGGCACCAAAATAATGATCTTCCAACTGCTGTCCTTTAGCAGGTGCATGACCAAACACGGTACGTCCACACATGGTGAGATCCGGGCGGGCATTGGCCAGGCCGGCATCAATAACAAAATATTCCTGCTCCCATCCTAAAGTAGCAGTAACCTTGGTTACATTCTTATCAAAATACTGACAAACATCAACAGCGGCTTTATCCAAAGCAACCAATGCTTTTATCAATGGCGTTTTAGCATCCAGTGATTCACCGGTATAAGAAACAAAAATAGTAGGGATACACAACGTTTTCCCTTCACCGATCTCCATGATAAACGGAGGTGAAGAAGGGTCCCATCCAGTATATCCACGGGCTTCAAAAGTTGCCCTCAATCCTCCGGAAGGAAATGAAGAAGCATCCGGCTCCTGTTGAATCAATGCAGCACCTTCAAACTCTTCGATAGGTGTTCCATCTCCTTTTAAGGTAAAAAATGAGTCGTGCTTCTCCGCAGACAGATCTGTTAATGGCTGAAACCAGTGAGTATAGTGTGTAACTCCCTTGCTCTCTGCCCATGCCTTTAAACCATTTGCAATCTGGTTGCCCATGCTGCGGTCGATCTTTTTGCCACTTTTAGTGGAACCTACTAAACTTTTATATGCCTCGTCGCTTAAATACTGACGGGCCACTCTTAATGTAAAAACATTTTCACCAAAAATTGCGGTAACTTTTGGAGAGCCTTTTACATTTACTTCTTTGTGTGATTCCAAATTGTCAATTGCCTTGAAACGTAAAGATTGCATATTTTTTAAGATTTTGAGGTCACAAAATAAGACATTTTATTTCAATAAATCATTTTACCCAGGTAAAAATAGGTTTAAGTAGGCAAAATGTGAAAAAATTTAAATATTATTTATTTTTTTAACTTGAATATATTTTTTACCGCATCCCAATCAGTATTGAGGACAAACGGGCCCAGCAGGAAGGGTAGATAAATTGACCTGTAGCGGACTATGGCTCCAATAACAGGAACAGTATAACCAATAACAAGGCAAACGGATAAGCCAAAGAAAAGCCCAAAAAGCACAAATGGGTTATTCAGTAATGGTTTGCTTTTTTGAAAGAATAAAAAAACTAATATCAACAGTTCATAAAACAGCAGCTCAAAGCAGAGGGGCAATAATAGTTTTGAAAGAGAAATATCTGTTATAAAAGGCCTGCATAAACTATGCTGAAAAGCCTGTGGAGCATTTTTCAAATAACTTACAACATTCGGCTCTAAATTTTTTAATGCGATAGTGGTATTACCTTTTTCAAGACCTAAAAAATCGGATTGTTTTTGTGCCATATATAAAGGAAGGTTCACCGACGGAACTACCCGGTGCAGATTAAAAAACACAATAGCTGAAAATAAATAAACTGTTGCAAAAACCTTTACAGGGGAATAGCTGGTTTTATAAGTTAGTATTACCGCTGCCAGTGCAGGCAGTATGGCAAACAGGATAAAATTCCTGAAAAAGAAGAGTAATAGCAATGAAACAGTAATAAACAAAATCCTTTTAAAAACAAACCCTGTAAAATGCAAAGCGTAATACACATTAAACACAATCACACCAATGGTCGCCAGCATCAGTCCATCTTTATGAATAGTACTGCTGTAAAACAGCAATGAAGGCAGCAGGAACACCAACATTACAACCAGCCAGGTATCGGCCTTGTAAACAGCTTTAAATATCCTGTACAATCCTATATGTCCAAAAAAAATGAGAAAGTTATAGAGTATTACATTAACATAATAATTACCACCGCTGAAAATATCAAATACTGACAAGAGTTTTATGATCAGGTTTGTCTTCAGATCGTTCCAGTAAGAATTTTGCGTTTGCAGCACACCTTCATAGGCGTAACTGTACCCGGTATAAAATAGGTTGGTGAAATATTCTTTGGGGTTTAAAAAAAGCAAATGATACTCTGTCAATCCCTCATTATGATAATTCCATGTATCAGTACCCCTTGTTAAATGTGCAATCCATCCACCAGCCATTCCAGAAGCCACTTTGCATATAAAAAGCCCAATGATTATTTTGTTGCCAAGGCCTGCATTTTTAATGAACCTGATTTTGGTAAGGCTCCAGCTTAATACAATTAACCACAAAAAAAATATCAGGTAGCTCATTAAAAAAATTAATGGGGGAAGTTAGTTAAAATAATAAATACTCATCTTCTGCATAAAATGAATACAGTTTGTACTTTCGCAATCTCTAAAACGCATTATGGAAATCACCGCACAAACCGCCGCCGAACTTCGCCTTACTGAAGATGAATTTGAATTGATTAAACAAAAACTAGGTCGCATCCCTAATTTTACTGAACTATGCTGCTTCAGCGCCATGTGGAGTGAACACTGCAGTTATAAGAATTCCATCAAGTGGCTTAAAACATTACCAAGGGAGGGAAAGAAGATGCTGGTGAAAGCCGGTGAAGAGAATGCCGGGCTGATGGATATTGGCGATGGATATGGTGTAGTATTTAAAATTGAAAGCCATAATCACCCCAGTGCCATTGAACCTTTCCAGGGTGCAGCAACTGGCGTGGGAGGTATCCACCGTGATATATTTACCATGGGTGCAAGGCCCATCGCCTCACTCAATTCATTGCGCTTTGGAAAATTATCCGAAGCAAAAACACAGCATTTATTGGCGGGTGTGGTGCATGGCATCGGCCATTATGGCAACTGCTTTGGGGTACCTACAGTGGGTGGTGAAATTTATTTCGAGGAATGTTATCATACCAATCCCCTGGTAAATGCCATGAGTGTGGGTGTATTGAAAAATGGAGAGACTGTTTCTGCTACCTCAGGCAATGTAAAAGGCAATCCAGTTTTTTTTGTGGGCAGTGCAACTGGTAAAGATGGCATTGGGGGTGCCTCATTTGCTTCAGCCAATATTACTGCAGACAGTGCAGAAGATCTGCCGGCAGTGCAGGTGGGTGACCCCTTCCAGGAAAAAAAATTACTGGAAGCCTGCCTGGAAGTAATTAAAACAAATGCATTGGTGGGCATGCAGGACATGGGCGCTGCAGGCATCATCTGCTCCACTGCAGAGATGAGTGCCAAAGGCAAAGCAGGCATGAAAATTTATTTAGACAACGTACCGATGCGACAGCAAAACATGAAAGCGTGGGAACTATTGCTGAGTGAAAGCCAGGAGCGGATGCTGATGGTGGTGGAAAAAGGAAAAGAAGAAGCAGTAAAAAGAGTTTTTGAAAAATGGGACCTCCCCTGCAGTGAGATTGGTGAAGTAACGGATGATGGCATGTTACAATTTTTCATGAATGGCGTATTGGAAGCTGCAGTACCAGCCGAAGAATTGGTACTCGGCGGGGGCGCTCCTCAATATGAAAGGGAATATATTGTTCCAGCATATTTAGATGAAATAAAAAAGTTTGATGCTGCATTGATTGCCGTTCCAGCCGATCTGAAGAAAGTAGCTGAACAAATAATTGAAATACCAAATATTGCCAGCAAGCGCTGGGTGTATGAACAATACGACAGTATGGTGGGGACAGGGAGTGTAAGCACCAACGCACCAAGTGATGCAGCCGTGGTAATTGCAAAGCCCACCAACAAAGCCCTGGCATTAACAACAGATTGCAACAGCCGTTATGTATTTGCAGATCCGTATAAAGGTGCTATGATCGCTGTAGCAGAAGCTGCAAGGAATATTGTTTGCAGCGGTGGTCAACCCCTGGGCATCACCAACTGCCTCAACTTTGGCAATCCCTATAATCCTGAAGTGTATTACCAATTTGTAAATGCCATCAAAGGCATGGGGAAGCCTGTATAAAATTTGACACCCCGGTAACCGGTGGCAATGTAGGCTTTTATAACCAATCGCCTGACGGGCCCGTATACCCCACTCCAACCATTGGAATGGTGGGTATGATGGACACCGTGGATGCAAAGATGACCATGGATTTTAAAGCAGCTGGTGATGTGATCATTTTAATAGGCAGCAGCAAAGATGATATCAACTCATCTGAATACCTTCATAAAATTCACGGCGTGGAATACAGCCCTGCACCTTATTTTGACCTGGATGAAGAATTTATACTGCAAAAAGCTATCAGCAAACTGATCAGTGATCAACTGGTACAATCTGCACATGATGTAAGTGAGGGTGGCTTGTTTATTACTCTTATAGAAAGTTGCTTTAACCGCAACCTTGGGTTTGAAATAAACACCGATTCTTCCTTAAGAAAAGATGCCTATCTTTTTGGTGAAGCACAAAGCCGTGTAGTGGTTTCTGTAAATGACAAACAATTGGCTGCTTTGAAAAATGTGTTGGCTTTAAGTATCCCTTTTGAAAAATTAGGAACCGTCACTGCCGGAGGTATTACCATTGATCAGGAAGATTTTGGAAAGATCAGCAGCTGGAAACTAAAATATGACAATGCCATCAGTAACCTGCTGGCAGGGCATGATGGAGAGCAGGCCTTGAGCATGATTTAAAAAAGACAACATGAGTAAAAAAATTGCTATTATCGGCGGAGGGAATCTTGGTACAGCTATCGCAGAGGGATTGATTAAAAGTAAATTCAGCAAGCCTGCTGATATTACTGTAACCAAAAGAAACATCAGCACCCTGCAGGCGCTGGCTAAAAAAGGGGTGCAGGTCACCGCTGATAACAATGCGGCCATCCGCAACAGTGAGCTGGTGATCTTAGCGATCAAACCTTTCCAGGTAGCGGATGTACTCAACAGTGTAAAAAAAGACCTTACTTCCAGTCACATCCTGGTATCTGTTGTTACCGGGGTACTTATTAATGATATTGCCGAAACGATTAAAAAGAAAATACCGGTATGCCGTGCCATGCCCAACACTGCCATTGCTATACAGGAAAGCATGACCTGCCTTAGCTTCAGCAACACTACTTCGGAACAGGTAGCTTTTGTAAAAGGCTTGTTTGAAACTGTGGGTAAGGTTACCGTGATCGATGAAAAACTAATGGATGCAGCAACGGTACTGGGAGCTTGTGGTACCGCTTATGCCATGCGTTATATCAGGGCCAATATACAGGGCGGCATTGAAATTGGGTTTGATTCAGTAACCGCCACGCTTATTGCTGCACAAACAGTAAAAGGGGCTGCTGAATTATTATTGCAAAAAGGCACACATCCTGAGCAGGAGATCGATAAAGTGACCACTCCCAAAGGTTGCACCATCGCAGGTTTAAATGAGATGGAACACCAGGGCTTCAGTTCTTCATTAATCAAAGGCATTGCCACCAGCTATAATAAAATTGTAAAGGGATAATTTATTCCAATTTGCCCGTTTCCATATTTACTATTACAGGAGATGAGGAAGTATCTTCCTGAGCAGTTGTTTTTACATTCCCCAACAGCAAAAAAGTGTTTTCAGCGGCAAAGGCTTTACTATAATGCTTTCCATTTTTAATGTACAACTGACCATTATACAAGCACCCCCATATTTTCGCTGCAAGCGCCTCCCCTTCCCCCGTTCTTTCAAAAGATATCCTGTACTGATCTTTAAAGTCAGATAATGAAAAGCTGGTGTTATAAAGCCGCCCTTTAAGGAAATCACTGAATGATAAAAACAACCCGCTGTCCTTCAGGCTATCAACAGGCGGTTGCTTTTGTTGCAACGCCAGCCTCACAAAATCATTTTTAAGATAGCGTTTTTCATAATGGTTTTGCTGCAGCGGAAAAGCATTCAGCATATCTTCAATAAAAAAAGCCGGCAGGTCTTTGTATTCATACTGTACAATGGCGTGCCGTTTTAAGAGCGTATCCATCTTGCCCCTGAAAAAAAAACTATCTGCTCTTTTTGTAAAAAACAATGCCTTTACATGGCAACTCATCTCCTGGTCTTTAACAGAATTCCGTGACATCCAGAAATTTTTCAGCACCACAACGATACTATCAACAATGGTGGACGAATCGTGTTTTATCTTAACAGCACTGTTCAACTCTTCTTCAAAGAGCCTGGAAGTACTGATTTTCCTGAACCCGGCCTTCGCATTCTGCTGAATAAACCCTGAAAACGCTTTTAACCAACGGGCATCTATAAAACGGATGCCTGCATAGCGGGAATAACTTTCAGGCAGATTGAAATGAGTTATAGTAACCAGTTCGGTTCGGATGGATGCCGGGTCTCTGGCATGTATCAGCTCCCGCTGTGCCGGGCAAATTTTTGAAACAATCAGCAGCAGTACTATAAAGTAAATCCTCATCAACTATAGACTAATTTGAAACAGTTAAGATAAAATATTTTTTGACAGTAAAGCTGAATGTTGCTTTTGCATAAAGATCAAATCAATTGCAACAATGGGGCAAAAGCTTTCCATCAATACCGGCATACCTATTAGCTTGAAGCACGGCGGTAAAAAAAATAAGTAAGCAGCCCGAAAGCAATGTTAGGCACCCATGCTGCCAATAGTGCAGGGAAGTTACCCTTGGTTGCAAACACGATTGAAAATCGGGAAAACAAGATGTACAACACACTCAGTAATACACCAATGGCAAGGTGAAATCCACTGCCACCTCTTACTTTTTTGACGACAATATGGCGCCGATCAACGTTAATATCAACACAGATACCGGGATCGCATCCCGGTTGTAACGTTCTACCAGCAGGTCATTGATGCCCTCGGTACCCCTGAGTTTTTGTAATGCGATCAGTTCATTTAATTCAACCGTGGTTAACCTGTCTTTTAAAAACTCATCCCGCCTTAAATCCCTGGGCTTAAAATTATACTGCATAGTAAGTGTTGGGCTACGCCTTACCGTTTCTTTGTCACCCGAAAGGGTCCGTTCTATCACACCACTCAGCTTCCATTTTTTAATTGCGGTATCCCAGGCAATGGCATCGCTCCTCAGGTTATATACCAGCTGGTTATTGGCAAACCTTTGCACAAAAAAATTACCCCCGCTTTTATTGGTGGTATCGAAATAACGGATGCCTGCATACGAATTGGAATCGATCCTGAAATAATAATTACGGCCGGAAAAGTTACTGGCATAATCCAGTGAACTCGGAATGTACTTGGCTTCAAAGCTGCTCCACTGCATATTGGCTTTGGGCAAAACGATGTGGTAGCCACCCCATAACAACAATGCTAAAAAACTTCCCCCAATCCAGTATGGAAGCAAAAAACGCCGGAAACTGATGCCGCTGCTGAGAATGGCAATATTCTCCGATCGGTCTGCCATTTTGGAAGTAAAGAATATCACTGCAATAAAAACAAACAACGGAAAAAGCATGGCATCGATCCTTGGAATAAACCCTCCATAATAGTCAATAAATATCCGCCATGGCGACAGGTGGGACTTTACAAAATCATCCGTTTTTTCACTGATATCAATTACCACTACCACCAGTGTCATCAGCAAAATGCAGAAAAAGAAAGTAGTTAAAAACTTCTTCAATATATAGCGGTCAATTTTCTTCATCGTTGGTGGCTGCAAAACTAACTGAAATTGACGAATGGATAAGCAATGGCTGGTGGCTGACAAAAATCTTTAACAAAAAAGCCCCCGTTAATCCGGGGGCTTCCAGAGTATTGAAAACCTTATTCTAATATTTTAACTTCAGTACGCCTGTTCAGGCTCCTGCCTTCTGCTGTATCGTTTTCTGCAACTGGCATCGTCATTCCATACCCTTTAGAAGTAACTCTTTCCGCAGCAATGCCTTTCATTAAAAGGTAAGCCCTAACAGTATTTGCCCGGTTGGTAGAGAGGATCATGTTAGCATCTGCTTTCCCTACGTTATCTGTGTGTCCGCCTACTTCAATCTTTTCATCATCCTTTCTTTTCAGGTATTCCACCAGTTCATCCAGCACCGGATATGCTTCTGGTTTTAATTCAGCCTTACCGGTTTCAAAAGTACAGTTATCCAGCACGAAAGATTTAGGCGCTTCAAACTGTATATCCACCTTAAATGCGTTTTTATAAAACTGGTTATCCTTTAATGCCGGTATGTCCAGAATATTATAGCTCGTGCTGTCATTAAACCCAAGAATAAAAATTTCATACTTAGCGCCTGACGGAAGGCGAAGGGAAAACCTACCGGTGGAATCAGACAATCCCTGGTACTCCCTTTTATTAAGCATGCTCCTGAACACAATGATTTCATTGTTTAGCATAGCGCCACTTTTTGCATCTACTATACTTACATCTACTTTGGCGTCTTTTGGTAAGTTCATCGGCTGTGCTGCTGTTTGTGCAAAGCCAATGAATGGAAGCATGAGTAAAAGAACAGCGTAAAACTTTTGTTTCATAACCTGTTGATTTGTTTTTAAAGATAAAATAAAAAATCAATCCTGATTTTTCAATTATTATGCCATAAGGAAAATGCAGTGTTAACAATACTATAAACGCTGCTGCAACACCTGCACCATTTCATTTTTCCAACCTGCAAAATCACCGGCCTCAATATGTTTTCTTGCTTCTGTTACCAGCCACAAATAAAAAGCCAGGTTGTGTACGCTGGCAATGGTAAGCCCCAGCATCTCCTTTGCTTTAATTAAATGCCTCAGATATGCCTTGCTGTAATAATTGCTGATCTCACAATCAAAGCCATCATCGACTGGAGAAAAATCCCTCTCCCATTTTTTATTATCGATATTGATAACCCCTTTAGTTGTAAAGAGCATGGCATTGCGGCCATTCCTTGTGGGCATCACACAATCAAACATATCCACTCCCAGCGCAATACATTCCAGAATATTCCACGGAGTGCCCACGCCCATCAGATAACGGGGTTTTTGCGCTGGTAGTATATCGCAGCACAATCCGGTATACTCATACATCATCTCAGTAGGCTCTCCCACGCTTAGTCCTCCAATGGCATTGCCGGCGGCATTTTTGGAAGCAATGAATTCAGCAGAAGCAGTACGCAGGTCTTTGTAGGTACTGCCCTGCACAATCGGAAACAGGTTTTGTGAATATCCATATTTATCCGGTGTTTCATTCAGCCTGCCAATACACCTGTCGAGCCAACGATGTGTAAGCTCCATGCTTTTCTTTGCATAGTTATATTCGCTCGGATGTGGTGGGCATTCATCAAAAGCCATAATGATATCGCCACCGATCACCCGCTGTATGTCCATTACTTTTTCTGGTGTAAACAAATGTTTGCTTCCATCAATATGCGATTGAAAGATCACGCCTTCTTCATTGATCTTTCGGTTATTGGCCAACGAAAAAACCTGGTAGCCACCACTATCAGTCAGTATCGGTTTTGGCCAGCCATTGAATTGATGCAGGCCGCCGGCTGCTTCCAGTGTTTCTAACCCTGGCCTCAGATACAGGTGATAGGTATTACCCAGGATGATCTGTGCTTTTACATCATTGAGCAACTGTTGCTGTGTAACCGTTTTTACACTGCCAGCGGTGCCTACAGGCATAAAAACAGGCGTCAGTATCCCTCCATGATCGGTTTGTATCTTACCCGTTCTTGCTTTTGTAGCCGTATCGGTGTGTTGTAAAGTAAAGCTGAGTGCTGCCATATAAAATTCCGGCTGCATTGTGCAGGCGGGCTGCAAATATAGAATTGAAAAAGGATTTGTCTTTGCAGAAAATCTTGTTAATAACATATCTCTTTTTAATCCGGTTTACTTTTTTCAATACGTTATTTTTGCAGCAATGAACCTTAACCAACTATTACTGCACTGGCATGGCATTGTATTTATCGTCTTTTGTGTTGTAACACTCATCCAGGTTTTTTACTACGTATTCTTCTTTTTAAGGCTGGCGATTTATAAAGTGAAAGAAAAAACCACTTCTCAAACACATCCGGTATCGGTTATTATTTGTGCAAGGGATGAAGCCGCTAACCTGGCAAAAAACCTGCCCGGTGCCCTGGTGCAGCAATACAGAACCACCCATGAAGTAATTGTAGTGGATGATAATTCTTTTGATGATAGTAAATACCTGCTGGAAGAATTTCAACGACAGTTCAAACAACTGAATATTGTAGAGTTGAAACAGGAAGCCAAACTGATACCCGGGAAAAAGTTCCCTTTGAGTGTTGGGATTAAAACCGCCAAATATGAAATCGTTTTGCTTACGGATGCTGACTGTGTGCCTTCCAGCGAATACTGGATAGATAAAATGCAGGCTACTTATGATGATGAAACAGAAATTGTACTCGGCTATGGCGCTTACTATAAAAAGCCAGGGCTGCTGAATACATTGATCCGTTGGGAAACACTGCATACCGCATTGCAGTATTTCAGTTATGCATTGGCGGGCCAAACCTATATGGGTGTGGGAAGAAATCTCAGTTATAAGAAAGTGATATTCTTCCGGCATAAAGGCTTTTCGGCCCATAATAAAATACCCAGCGGCGATGATGACCTGTTTATTAATATGGCTGCCACCAAACGCAACACAAAGATCAACCTGGATGCAGCAGCATTTACCTTAAGTGAGCCGGCCAAAACATGGGGCCAGTGGGTACGGCAAAAAAGAAGGCATTACAGCACGGGTAAATATTACAAAGCAAGGCATAAATTTTTATTGGGGCTATATTCATTGTCACATTTTCTTTTCTATCCATTATTCATTGCCAGCTTAATATTTTTTAACTGGCAACTGTCATTGATCGTATTTGGTGTGAGGTTCCTGTTGCAGTTGGGTATTTTGTACCCAGTTGCAAAAAGTTAGATGAAAGAGACCTCTACCCTTCTTTTTTATTTTTTGATATCTGGATGTTTTTTTATTACCTGATCTTTTCTGTGGCATTGATTAAAAAACCAAGGGAGCAATGGAAGTAGGGGATGGTGAATGGTCAATGGTGAATGATGAATTAATAAATGGTAATTGTTTATTCTTATAAAAATTTACATGGAACAGGTATTAAAATATTTTACTGATTTTTCTGAAGAACAGATCAGGCAGTTTGCTGCATTGAAAGATCTGTATGCAGAATGGAATGAAAAGATCAACGTGATCTCAAGGAAAGACATGGACAACTTTTATGAACACCATGTGCTCCATTCCCTTGCCATTACTACGCAGTTTGAATTTAAGGATAGCATGAACATTATGGACCTTGGTTGCGGTGGTGGTTTCCCGGGTATCCCCCTCGCTATTTTTTTTCCGGAAGTGAAATTCTTACTGGTGGACAGCATCAATAAAAAACTAAAAGTAGCCAGCGAAATAGCCAGTACCATCGGCCTAAAAAATGTAGCTGTCCACCACACCCGTGCAGAAGATATTAAGGACCAGAAATTTGACGTGGTAGTATCCAGAGCGGTGGCACCCTTGAAGGACCTTTGGTTTTGGAGCAAACCCTTGCTAAAAAAAGGAAGCAGCCCCGGCGGATTGATCTGCCTTAAAGGAGGCGACCTGGCAAAAGAAGTATTTGAAAGCAACTGTAAGCCGAGGGTATGGGAAATAGAAAAAATGTTTACAGAGCCTTTTTTTAAGGATAAGTTTTTGCTGCAGGTATTAGCCTGAGTATGGTATGCCTTTTAAAAAGCGGCCCGATTCCTTATCCCCTTTACCAACACCCATTCCCCACTCAAAAGATATTACCCCTTTAGGGTATTGCCTTTTAAGCCGTTTTATACCACCTTTGTGGTATCATGAGTATATCAGTAGCCATTGTAGAAGATAACAACGACATCCGCCATGCTTTAGAGCAGATCATTGAAATGAGTAACGGATACGAACTTGCCTGCTCCTGCATCAATGCAGAAGAGGCACTCTTAATGATACCAGCAATAAGCCCCAAAGTGGTGCTGATGGACATTAACCTGGGCAGCGGCATGAATGGCATTGAGTGTGTGAAGCTGCTGAAAGAATCCAACCCGGACATATTGTTTATGATGTGTACGGTGCTGGAAGAAGATGAAAAAATATTTGAAGCTTTAACTGCTGGTGCCAGTGGATATATTCTTAAAAAAACAGCTCCCCCAAATTATTGGAAGCCATTAAAGAATTATGCGAAGGCGGTGCCCCTATGAGCAGCCAGATAGCCCGAAAAGTGGTGGTGGCATTTCAGCATAAAACATTGGTGGAAAACAATGCCCCTGCAGCAGACTCATTAAAAATGTTATCCAAAAGGGAAAAAGAAACGCTGGAAATGCTTGCCAAAGGATTGCTCTATAAAGAAATTGGAGAAAAACTTTTCATCAGCGCCGAAACGGTAAAGAAACATGTATACCGCATTTATGAAAAACTGCATGTCACCAACAAGGTAGAAGCGGTAAACCGTTTTTTTGGCAGGTAACTAATTACTGTATTTTTATATTAAAAACTTCCACAACCAGTTGTCAGTTTGCGGTGTATTTCCAATCGGGAAATTATGAGTATGGCCGGAATCTTCAAAGCCGGATTTTTCATAAAACCTTTTTGCCCTCAGGTTATGTTCCCATACCCCAAGCCATACTACTTCGTATTGGTTTTCTCTTGCAAAACTTTCTACAAAACTGATCAGCAACTGTGCGATGCCTTTGCCATGAAATTTTTTGTCCACATAAATTCTTTTCAACTCCAATGCCTTCCACTGCTCCATCAATGGAAACTGGCTATAATCTTCCTTCATACGTACATAGCCTGCAGGCACACCATCAATCTCTGCAAAAAAGAAAAAATCATTTTCATCAGCCAGTTCCTGATTTACCTGGCCGATATTAAAGTAGTCCTCCAAAAATTGCTGCATGTCTTCTTCTGTGCAGGTACCGGTAAATGTATCGTAAAAAGTACTTTTGCCAATTACTGCTAAGGCTGCTGCATCTTTTATCTTGACTCTTCTTATTGTTGTTACCATAAATCCAACCAGTATATTTTACTTATTGATTCAGTTCAATTTTATCTGCCACAGGATGTTCGCATTTAAAAGTAATGCCGAGTAAACTGGCAATGGTTTGTGCAAACTGCTTTTGATAAATCTGCGTATTATCTTTTATTTCACCCTTTGCTTTAATGCCGTGCCCCATCACCGCAAACCATATTTCATCTGCACCTGCCAGGCCCTCTCCATGTGTCACCCATTCTTCTTTTCTCTTATCTCCACGCCCGTGATCAGTGGTAATAAACAAGGCTGTTTTGTTTTTGTATGCCGGATCAGCCTGCACATAATTCCATATTTGCTGTATCCAGTTATCTACCTGGTTGGCAGCATTCAGGTAATCTCTATAATGACCTGCATGTGCCCATTCATCCGTTTCACCATAAGCAATATACAATACTCTTGGTTTCCTTTTTACCAAATAATCCATTGCCTGGTAGTGGGTGAATACATCCAGGCATTCTTCATCCCCAAATGGCCGGTATGAATCCAGCAGCATATCATTCAACAACTGCTCACTTGCAGTGGCTCTTTTACTATTTAGTTTGTCGAAAGCATTTATTACCGGCACCCCGCTTCTTTGTTCATTTAAAATTCTTTCAAATGCATTCCATGCACCAAAAGCGGCCACCCTATTTTTAAAAGCAGGTAGCTGGTTTAAAAACTCAGTAAGTGTTGTATTGGGATTGGCTTTGTAATGATTGCTGTTGACCAGGGTATCCGGATACCCTGTAAATATTTCGTTGTAGCCGGGATAAGAAAACCAGTAACGGTTGGCAACATTTACTTTACTGTTTGTATTTCTATTCCCATACAACTGGCCTTTTGCTGCAATTGTACTCCATAGAAATGGCATTAATTTTTTCCTTCGTTCAGTAACATCATCACTCCAGTATTTTTTATAAATACCACTGCTGTCCCCTTGATTAAATATTGTATTGTTGGCAATCATACTATCCATGCCTGAAAATACTTCCTGCCAGCGAAGACCATCTGTGGTGATCACAATGATATTTTCAACTGTTTGTGCCTCCGTAAATTTCACATTCAGCAACAGCAACAATAAAAATACATTCCTCATATACGAAATTATTTACAGCAATATTACCATTTTAAATCCAGCACATTGTTCCTTAGGTCCACATCAGCCATGCGTTTACTGGGATCGATTTCAACTTTTGAAAGATTGAGCAACCTTTCTTTAAATGTAACGATATAAGCAGGATGCGTCCACCGCCATTCTTCATGCACTTCAACATTTTGTTTGCTGTTTTCTGAAGGCTTTGTACCATACATAATGTTCAATGGAATGTAATGTATGGCTGTGCTGCCATCTTTAAAGGTGAGTTGCAGATCAATCGGCATGGGCATTCTGCCAATCCGTTTCAACCGGATCTTTGATTCGCCACCTTCCTCCCATAAACTGTCAATGGCGTAGTCGATCGTTTTGGTGCCATTGCACCAGTATTCTTTGTACCAGTCAAGTTTCATATCACTAACACTTTCCGCAAGCCTGATAAAGTCTGCAGAATTGGGATGTTTGAATGCCCATTGCTTATAATACTCTAACAACAATTTGTCCCTTATATCTGCGCCGATTATATAACCCAGCTGTTCCATAAATACACAGCCCTTGTTATAGGAAGCATTGGTATAAGCAACATTGGTATTGAAGTGATCAGCATGTGTGGTCAGGGGCTCTTCCAAACCACTTTTAGCTAATGAGTAGTAGCCCTTGTAGTTTGCATAATGCATCAGTGGCAATAGCGAAGCCAATGAATCGATGGTATGTAAAGCTTTTTCATCGCCCACTAAGTTTCTCTTTAGCACTGTTTGAATATAATATTGCATCACCCTGTTAGTGGCGTATTCTGTAAAACCTTCATCCATCCATGCATACAGGCTTTCGTTAGTGCCCAGCATCATCTGGTACCAGCTATGCATCCATTCATGAACAACAGTTTCCAGCCCCGGGCCGCTCAACAAGGTTGCCATAGGATATTCCATTCCGCCATCGCCCCCCTGTATAAATGAATATTGGGGATAAGGATATTTGCCAAAAGTTTTTTCCATAAAAGGTAATACCTCAATGGCAGCATCTGCAACATTCTGCCAGTCTGTATCATTCTTCAAATTATTTTCTTTGAATTTATACAGCACATTGATTATTGTGCCATTTGCTGTTTTGCGTATGATGTGTTTGTAATCCGGATCAGCAGCCCATACAAAATCATGAATATTGTTTCCAACAAAATGCCATCTGCGTTTATTTTTTTTGATTGTTTTTAATTCTGTTCCTGCTTTATCATACCCCCATCCAATTTCCGCAGCGTTGATCAACGTGCCGGTACCACCTAATTTATATGCAGGATCGATATTGATCGTTACATCAAAATCGCCCCATACACCGTAAAACTCACGGGCAACATAGGGCGTTGGGTGCCACCCTTCATAATCATACTCACACAATTTTGGATACCACTGGCTCATACTGTAACGGACACCGGTAGTGGGATTGTCCCTTCCGCTTCTTCTTACCTGCAATGGCACCTGTGCTTCAAACTCCATATCAATGATCACCCTGGTCTTTGGCAAAATGGGTTTTATAATATTTACCTCGAGGATGGTTTCATGATATTTAAATGGCTGCGCCACTCCATTAATTTTTATTGCAATTATTTTCTGGTAACCGATTTCATTCTCTTTTAGATTTAAGATACGGTCTCTTATTCTTCCATCCCAATCCTGCCGTCCATTAAAAGCATATTTCCCAAGTTCCCGGCTTCTTACATCCATGCTGCTATTGGGCTGAAACGCATTAAAATAAAGGTGGTAAAATAGTTTATTCAATACATCAGGGGAATTATTGCTATACTCCAGTTGCTGCCTGCCTTTAAACTGATTGCCGTTTACATCCATATCGATATTCATCAAATATTTAACCCGTTGCTGCCAGTGGCCGGCTTGACAAAATGAAACAGCTGGAAATAAGAAAAGGGCTAATAAACAAAATCTTGTCATGAAAAAAATTTAATAAAATAATAATTGAGCAGAAAAAAATATTTTACTGACTCATTAGTTTACTGGTGAATTGAGTCAGTAATTTAAACAGGTCTTCATGTTCGTTTAGCGGCAGCGTGCTGGCTTTATCAAAAACATCATGATAGGCTTTGATGCCACCCATGGTATAAAAGTAAAAAGCAGGCACTCCTTTTTCTGTGAAAAAATAATGATCGCTTATGGCAGCCTTGCCCCTTGGTTTAACATCAGCCAGTAATTTTTCGTCTTTATTGATTTGTGTCATCAGCTCAAATTCTTTGGGGAATTCGGTTGCATTCACAACCATGATGCCCTCTTCTCCTGTTCCCGCCAAGTCGGTATTGATGAGGAACCGGATGCTTTTCAATGGCACCAATGGATTTTCCGTAAAATATTTTGACCCGATCAATCCTGCTTCTTCCCCGGCAAAGCAAATAAACCCGATTGAATATTTCTGTGGATGTTTGGCATAATAATGTGCAAGATTCAATAACAGTGATACACCGCTTGCATTATCATTGGCACCTGGGAAATAAGTATCCCTGCCCATTCCACCCAGGTGATCATAATGTGCAGTGACGAGAATGATTGAATCAGGTTTTTCTGTACCCCTTATTATACCACAAACATTCGCCGTTTTGAAATTGCTGAGCAGTTTGTTTTCGATATTGATTGCAAAACTTCCGGGAGTTTCTTTAATTGCTTTTTTCTCAACCAGTATCAATGCATAAGGCGCTACTTCCGGTGATATATCCCAGGTAAGTTTTTCCTGTATTTTCACGATCACTTTTTCACCCCTGTTGATAAACTGAATGCTGTCCAGGGGTTCCAACTCACCAGCGGCTTTCATTCCTTTTGATTCGGGGCTTACAATAAAATCCCTGCCGGGTAAAAGCGTTTTTCCGTTAACTGTAACTTCCATTTTACCGGGAAAAGTATTTACAGGGTAGCTGAATGGCTGGAAATAATTTTTGCCATTCATCGGCTCAAGTCCATACGCTTTAAATTCATTGGATAAAAATTCAGCTGCTTTTTTCATGCCATCGTTGGTATAGCCACGGCCCCAGAAATATTCCGAAGTGAGGGTATCTAGCATTTTCCTCCCAAAAGCCAGGTCCTGCGCTGCGGCGTTTATTCCTTTTAATAAAAACAGGAGTACAATTATTTTTCTCATCATCTACATTTAGGTAATGGGTAAATTTCGTTAAACAAGTCCATACGAGAAAAAATATTACTGAAAATAATAGTGCCCTGCATCATCCTTACTTGCAGCGACCGGGCCCAATAAAAAAGGGCGCAGATATTTTCGATCTGTGCCCTTGATTTTAGCTATTGAGATAAATCAATTTACCGCTACGCCTTTTTTATTCTTCAGTTCTTCAATGGCTGCTTTTAATTGCTCAATCTGCAGCTGCTGCTCTTTGATAGATGCTACCAGCAAGGGGATCAGGCTCAATTCATCCACCGTTTTAAAACTGGTATCCCTGTAACCATTTTTGGCAAACATATAGGAGAACGTTTTTTCATTCACCAGTTCAGGGAAAACTGCCTGCACGTTAGCTGCTAAAAAGCCATATCGCCTGCCTTGTTGGAGTTTGAGATGCTTGTATTTATTGGTTTCAAATTCATACATTTTAGGGTGCAGTTGCAGCAGTTTTTGTAAAGGTGCAGCCACAGGCTCTATGTTTTTCTTTATATCGTTGTCCGAGAGTTGTTGTGAAAAAACCTGGATGGTTATAAAGCACAACAGCATCACAGTGATTGATTTTTTATAAATATCGTATGTACAATTCATCATTGAAAATTTTAAGATAATAAAATTACAGCCGGCTATTATGGCCAGCAAAAAAATTAAACGCATTTACAATCAAAGCTCGGGAGGAGGTGTAGGAATAGATATATAAACGGATTGTTTGTATTGTATCTTATTGGCCCGGATATCTTTCTGATCAACATCTATATTCATAGCAGCGAGATCAAAAAAACAATTGTTATCTAGGTACAGCGCTTTGTTTTCCTGTTCAGATCTTTCTTCTGTGCTTTTTTTCCCCTCATCTGTTGCTGCAGATAAAACATTTTCTATCCATGATTGATCCGCTTCATCCGGAAGTAAAGCAGGCAAAGTGGCGAGTATCCCTTTTACAATGAAAAGGGTGATGAGGAAAAGTACAGTGATATATTTTAGATTCGTTTGTTTCATCAGGAATTACAAAATTAGGCACAACATCCAAAGAACTTTTTAAAGGAAGCGTTGATCATTATTTTATGATATTTTTACCAAGTGCGGCTAACCAATGCACTGCCGCTGCAGACCTGGATAAATTATTACACCAGCATTTCAGGAATATCCCCTTCTACGATCAGTTTGCCCGCAGTCTTTGCTATAATCTCTTCACTTGAAACACCCGGTGCTCTTTCCAGTAACCTAAAGCCATCCGCAGTTACATCCAATACGGCGAGTTCTGTTACAATTTTCTTTACGCACTTTACACCTGTAAGCGGCAAGGTGCAGGCGGCTAATAATTTTGATTCTCCTTTGGGGTTGGTATGCATCATCGCCACGATAATATTTTTTGCACTGGCCACAAGGTCCATGGCACCGCCCATACCTTTCACCATTTTACCCGGTATTTTCCAGTTGGCAATATCACCATTATCACTTACTTCCATTGCACCTAATATAGTAAGATCAACCTTGCCAGCCCTGATCATTCCAAAACTCATGGCGCTGTCAAAAAAAGCGGAGCCAGCCACCGTAGTAATGGTTTGTTTACCTGCATTGATCAGGTCCGGATCTTCTTCGCCTTCAAAAGGAAAAGGCCCCATGCCCAGCAGGCCGTTCTCACTTTGCAATACCACATCCATCCCTACAGGAATATAATTCGCCACCAGCGTAGGTATCCCAATACCTAGATTGACATAGTATCCATCTTTTACTTCTTTGGCGATGCGTTTTGCTATTTGTTCTTTAGTAAGCATTATAGTAATGTATGAGTTAAGATGCGCTTGATCTTTTCACTTTTGGCTTTTCGCTTTTGATTTCACTTCTTCCTCACCGTCCTTTGTTCAACTCTTTTTTCATAATTCACACCCTGGAAGATCCTGTGTACATAAATCCCAGGTGTATGTACCCGATCAGGATCAAGTTCCCCTGCAGGCACCAATTCTTCCACTTCAGCAATTGTTATCCTGCCAGCCATTGCCATCAGCGGGTTGAAGTTTCTTGCTGTGGCTTTATAAATCAGGTTGCCGTCAGTATCCCCTTTCCATGCTTTTACAATCGCAAAGTCTGCATCAAAGGCATATTCCATTAAATATTCTTTGTTGTTGAATACCCTTGTTTCTTTACCTACAGCCACTTCTGTGCCTACACCGGCTGGTGTAAAAATTGCCGGCATGCCATACCCGGCTGCCATGCACCTGGTGGCAAGTGTTCCCTGAGGAATCAGCTCTACCTCCAGTTCCCCACTCAATAGTTGCCGCTCAAATTCTGCATTCTCACCCACATAACTGGAGATCATTTTTTTCACCTGCTTTTGTTTCAGCATCAGGCCAATACCAAAATCATCCACCCCGGCATTGTTTGAAATGCAGGTAAGGTTTTTTATTCCTTTCTTCACCAGTGCCGCAATACAATTTTCGGGAATACCACACAGGCCAAAACCACCCAGCATCAGGGTGTCGGCATCTTTAATATCGGCAATAGCTACCGCTGCATTTTCAAAAGTCTTTTTCATATTAGTGTTGCAATCTAAAAATTAAAAACCGTACTTCAGTTTAACCAGAGGATACTGTCGGCAAATTACATAAAACACTTTATCTCCCGAAACTCTTACCAATAATTAAACAATATAACAATCCAGCTATATACATCATTATTTAACCAGTTTTGCTATATTTACCCAATCAATATGTACAAGATTCTGCGAATTCATAACCGGTTAATTGTTGGAGGACCTTCACACAATGTCACACTCCTTACCGCCTATCTTTCGCCTGAATTTGAAACCAAATTACTGGTAGGCAAAAAAGATCCTGCAGAAAAAGATGCCACTTATATTGCAGACCAGTTGGGCCTCGTTCCCATCGAAATAAAAGAAATGAGGCGG
This sequence comes from Chitinophagaceae bacterium, assembly GCA_016722465.1. Lineage (GTDB taxonomy): Bacteria > Bacteroidota > Bacteroidia > Chitinophagales > Chitinophagaceae > Ferruginibacter. The sequence goes on from JADKJC010000002.1 coordinate 254,466, forward strand.
AGTATTCTTCCTTTCTACGATATCATCGCCTATTTCAAAATAAAAAAAATCATCCAGGAATACAAGCCCGATATTGTACACACTCATGCTTCAAAATCTGGTGCCATTGGCCGTTTGGCAGCAAGGGCCTGCCATGTACCATTGATCGTACATACTTTTCATGGCCATGTATTTCACTCTTACTTCAGTTCCTTCATGTCTAAAATAATCGTACGTTTCGAACGTTTTTTTGCAAGAAGAACCCATGCTATCATCGCAATCAGCGATTCTCAAAAGCTTGAGTTGACCGAAGTTTATAAAATAGCCCCACCTGAAAAAGTGTTTACTGTTCCTTTAGGTTTCAATCTGGATAAATATTCTGTAGACCAGGATACCAAAAAGATTATTTTCAGAAATAAGTATGGTTTTGATAAATCAGAACTGATTATCGGCATCGTTGGCCGCCTTGTTCCAATCAAAAATCATGATATGTTTTTGGAAATGGCGGCCATCGTAAAATCGAAAACAAACAAAAGTATCCGCTTCGCCATTATTGGTGATGGAGAATCAAGGCCCGGTATTGAAAAAAAATCAGCCGAGCTCGGCCTTAGTTATTCGTATTTCATTACCAACCCAAAAAGCAAAACAGATATACTCATCACTTCCTGGGAAACGGAAATAGACCAGGCACTTGCCGGACTAGATATTGTAGTTCTTACTTCTAATAATGAAGGAACCCCTGTTTCTCTTATTGAAGCCCAGTCAGCTTATAAGCCGGTTGTATCCACCAATGTGGGTGGGGTAGAAGACATTGTTATACATGGGGAAACCGGATTTATTACAGAAGTTGGCGATGTAAATTCCTTTGCAGGTTATGTAGTAAACTTAATTGAAGATACATCCCTTAGGGATAGAATGGGCAAAAGCGGTTATGACAATGTCATCAAACGCTATTCAAAACAACGGCTCATCAACGATATGAAAAGCCTCTACCTAAGTTTTCTCGATAAAAAAGAAATAAAAAACTAATTTATTTTTGAGTCTGTACCCATTAATTAATAACGTCGCTTCTGTTAGGGCTTTTCACCGCAACCACATACTATACTTAATAAACATAAATTCCTCGGAATTTCCAGTACAATCAGCCTGTCCTATCAGTAAAATCCATATCCATCAAGCCTTAAGGTAGAATCAGTTTATAAAATAACGAACTATACTAAATTTTTTTAGACCATGGAAGCATTGATTCCAGTATCAGAAGTTGATTAAACTGATGCAGTTGCATCACATATTGAAAGTGAAACCAGTACAAGACACCCTCTTGCAATCATCCACAATCTTGTAAGACCGCAATACCATAACCATAAGAAATAAAAATAAGGCAATAAAAAAGCCCCACTATAAATAGTAGGGCTTTAAATGAATATGGCAACTACCTACTCTCCCAGTTGGAATACCAGTACCATCGGCCATAAGGGGCTTAACTTCTCTGTTCGGAATGGGAAGAGGTGAACACCCTTGGAAAAATCACCATAAGAAATTAAAAGATCAAAGATCAAGCACAATTGTTATCAGTCTTCGACTGATAACTTATCACTTATAACTTATCACTTAATAATATAACATATTGGGAAAGCTGCAAAAGAAGTAATTAAAAAAATAAAGCTTACGGGTAATTAGTACTACTCGGCTTCGATGTTACCACCCTTATACCTGTAGCCTATCAACGTCATAGTCTTTGACGGCCCTTAAAAGTAAACTCATCTCGAAGAAGGTTTCACGCTTAGATGCTTTCAGCGTTTATCCTGGCTGTGCATAGCTACTCTGCATTGCACCTGGCGGCACAACAGATACACCAGCGGCACATACGACCCGGTCCTCTCGTACTAAGGTCATGCCTTCTCAATTTACTAACGCCCATCACAGATAGGGACCGAACTGTCTTGCGACGTTCTGAACCCAGTTCACGTGCCACTTTAATCGGCGAACAGCCGAACCCTTGGGACCTTCTCCAGCCCCAGGATGTGACGAACCGACATCGAGGTGCCAAACCTTACCGTCGATATGAGCTCTTGGGTAAGATCAGCCTGTTATCCCCAGAGTACCTTTTATCCTTTGAGCGACGGCCCTTCCATACAGAACCGCCGGATCACTTTAGCCGACTTTCGTCCCTGATCGACATGTATGTCTCACAGTCAAGCTCCCTTATACTAATGCGCTCTATGTACGATTACCAACCGTACTGAGGGAACCTTTGCAAGCCTCCGTTACTTTTTAGGAGGCGACCACCCCAGTCAAACTACCCACCATGCACTGTTTCCCGTTAGGGATTAGATTCTAAATGTTTAAAGGTTGGTATTTCAACGACGACTCCAAGATGCCTAGCGACACCACTTCAAAGTCTCCCAACTATCCTACACATCAAAATTCAAAATCAATGCAAAGTTGTAGTGAAGGTTCATGGGGTCTTTCCGTCCCGTGACGGGTAACCGGCATCTTCACCGATACTACAATTTCACCGGGCTCGTGGAGGAGACAGTGTTCAACTCATTAGACCATTCGTGCAGGTCGGAACTTACCCGACAAGGAATTTCGCTACCTTAGGACCGTTATAGTTACGGCCGCCGTTTACTGGGGCTTCAGTCAGAAGCTTTGGCTTGCGCCGAACATCCTTCCTTAACCTTCCAGCACCGGGCAGGTATCAGGCTCTATACGTCATCTTTCGATTTTGCAGGGGCCCTGTGTTTTTGCTAAACAGTTGGTTGAACCATTTTACTGAGACCATCCGAAGATGGTACGCTTTATCCCGAAGTTACAGCGTCAATTTGCCTAGTTCCTTCTCCACGGCTCACCCGAGCGCCTTAGAATATTCATCCCACCCACCTGTGTCGGTTTGCGGTACGGGCTGCTATAACCTAGCCTTAGAGGTTTTTCTCGGAGGTTTGTTTACGATCATTATCAGCGCTGCCGAAGCTTTGCCGTACTATCAGGTTCGACAAGCCGTGCGGATTTGCCTGCACAGCCTATATCTACACCCTTTAACGTTCTATTCCGTA
>JADKJC010000002.1:262500-1312661 GCA_016722465.1 Chitinophagaceae bacterium
TTAAAGAAGACCTTTAAAGCTTTTTCGACTTCTGCCTGTACAGAATTAGCGTTATCCTGTATCTGAAAGCCTGCGTACCTTGCTCCCTTATAAGCTACCTGAATAAAATAACGTGGCATAAAATAGTGCTGATGTACACAATTAATGACGAATCATCGCTTTGAAGCGACTGATGTAATAAGCTTCTGTTAACTGATCTTCTAAAGTTCCGAAATTATGAGAGTCTGAAACATACTGGTAAGCCAAATCGAAGAACCTGTACTTACCAGCATCTTTTAAAAACAACACACTCAGATTTTTCACCTGCTCTGTAGTATAACATTTGGCTTTAAAAGCCTTTTGTGCTGCGGACATCATCTCATCATCATTCTCTACACCTGCCATTTTTTTTCTTAGTTTTAAGAAGTCTTCGTCTGTTGCATAGCTTTTACAGTCAGAATTTATCATTGGTGTTACTGCTGGCTGCCCATTTACTGTATTTGGCTTATCCGATGCAGAGACTTCTATAGGCAAGAACTTACTGTCCACTTTTGCCTGTTCTTTCTTTATAACAGTTTGTTCATTATTAACAGCCTTTATATCTTGTTCCAGAGGGTTTAAAGTTTCAATAACAGCTTCATCGGGTTTTTGTTTTTCGGTCACTCCAAGATTCCCCTCTTTCAACAACCGGTTGCTGCTTTTCATTCGCTTTTGGGTTCCATTTACCTTATGTTCATCAATAACTTTTGAATCTGCAGTTTCTGCCGGGATAAATATGGTTACCGTGTCGTGCGAATTACCATGAATATCGATATAAGTAATTATTGTCTCCTTTTCGCCAGTAATAAGCTGCTTCTTTTGAATAACTGCCTTTAAAGGTAGTTCAGCAACTGACTGTGGTTTATTCTCTGATTTTGGAGCTTCAATTATTTTGGGTTCCTTATTTACTTCTTCCTTTTTAACAATTACCGGTTTTGTAACCTCTTTTGGCCTTTCAGCCTGCTTTATAGACGGATCATTGACAACATCTGAAAGCATATTGGAAAATTCATCTGTTTTTTCTGTTTTTGCAACATCATGGCTCCTTGCAGGACTGTCAGCCATTACCATATCTAAAGTTTGCAGGTTCAATAAACCCCACCCTTTATCCCCTAAATTTTTTACCAGGTAACCAGCGTCATTGTTATTAATAGTACATATAAAGGTTTGTTCGCTGTTCTCATTTTTAGGGAAGCCAATGATAATACTATATGTCCCATCTTTGAGTCTTGGTATGATGAGGTAACCAGATGAAGATGAGCTCAGTATTTTTTTATCCAATTTTGCATAAAAAGGCTGTTTGCTCTCTGTTTGAAGATAGACAAAGTGATTTAACTGTGCTATTACTAAAGCCGGGGAAATGGATAGTATACAAAAAAAGATTGCGCAAAAGGACTTTTTCATACCAAAATAACTTTAGTTACAAAACTAATTATAATAGTTATCGCTTAGGCATTTATCTGAAAAATGATTAAGGCGTTGCAGACTTTAAGTTATGAAAAGTTTTATAAAAAATACCGGCACAAAAGGCAGATACCTTATTACGGCATAAAAAAAGGAACCACTATGATGCTTCCTTTTACCAATATTAGATAATGTGATTTAGAATCGTGGACAAGGAATGCCTTTCACTTCTGTTGGTCTGTGTATATATATCAATGAGAACTCAGAACCACCCCTGCTGGCTGTTGCCGCTTTTAAGCCTGATGTATTGATATCGTAGCTGGCTCCAATCCTGAAACCATTTATTTCTAACCCGACATATGGGATGATGGCATCATTTAACCTTAACCAGGACCCGATGTAAACGCTGGTGGGATTGGTTTCATCTCCGTTAACCAGGGCTGACAAAGCACCTCCCAATACCAATTCACTTGCTTTGTTCTGCATTTGATAGATTGCAGACGTGAAAACAGACAGATTATCGCTAACAGGGAAAGAGCCCCCGCCATGAACCGTCATTCTTGATGCCAGGTTCCATGTTTTATCAATAAAACTTAAACTTGGTTTATTGATATGATAGATTGAAAAGCCCAGGTAATAGTTGTTAGATCCGTTGCTGGAACCGGAATATAACAAACCTGCATTAAAGTCCACATAGTTCTGATGACCATTGTTGGTAATGGTTTCACCTGAAGGGATGCTTGGGTCAAAACCATTCTGTGTAAGCTGTTGTTCAAAAAGCAATTTTGACTGGTCAAGAAACGCACTACTGTAAGTAGCCTGAAAACCGGCACCAATGGTATTGTAACCATCCGCATCCAGCGACTTATGATAACTCAAAGAAAGAGAACCATAATTAAGCTTTAAAGCGGCATTGGCACTTTGATCGCTGAGGCCGGAAATACCAATACCAAACACATCTCCTGCAGGGATTTTACTTTTTAATATGCCAAAATCGATAGATGCACTGGTGGTAACATAAGCTTTAGGAATGGAAGGCCACTGATCTCTATGGTTGGCCGCCAACCTCCAGCTACCATCAAATTTACCTGTAAATGCAGGGTTAAGGGTAAGTGGAGAAGCAAAAAACTGAGAAAAATGCGGATCCTGTGCCTGAACCAGTACCACTATCGCAATCGAAACAAAAAAGAGTAGGGCTTTTTTCATTTTGGTAATGTTGTAAGTAATAAAGATAGGGATTTGCAGCTAAAAGCTGCATCCGGGTGAGTAAAAGGTTCCAGAAATTAAAAATTGAAAATTTACAGTAGAAAATAATGTAGTATTTCAGTTCACTTTTTATCCCATTCCAGTTAAAAAAGTATTAATAAGCTATGACTGCATTTTTTGACCAAAAGCAAGGTCACCAGCATCGCCAAGGCCAGGCACAATGTAACCCTTGGCTGTTAGTTCATCATCAATATCTCCACACCAGATAGTGGCTTTTGGCACTTCACGAAGTACATATTCGATACCAACTGTGCAGCCAATTGCACACACGATATGCAGTTCTTTTATATCGCCTTCGTCTTTTAAATATTGGATGGACTTCACCAAAGAAGCGCCGGTGGCAATCATTGGGTCGCTGATGATGACCACTTTACCATCAAGTTCGGGGCAACTCATGTACTCAAGGCTGATTTCAAAAGAACCATCTGGATGGTGCTTGCGGTATGCACTGATAAATGCATTTTCGCCTTTATCAAAATAGTTAAGCAACCCTGTATGCATTCCCAGCCCAGCTCTTAAGATAGTGGCCAGCACCGGTTGTTCAACCAACACTTTGCAATCTGCGGTACCAAGAGGTGTTGTGATCTCAACTTCATGCCAGACTAATTTTTTACTGATTTCATAGGCACATACTTCACCAATACGCTCCAGGTTGCGGCGAAAACGCATCCGGTCGGTCTGAACATCCACATCCCTTAATTCACTTACCCAATTGCTGACTAACGAATGCTGTTCGCTGAGATTGATTACCATGAATAAAATTTTGAGTTTTTAGATTTAGAATTTGAAATTGCAATGCAATCAAGGCAGTAAAAATAGCGATTTAAAAAATTATATAAAATGATTTACAGGGCAATTGGCTTAATGAGCGGCAGCTCACTCGACGGGCTGGATATAGCGTTTACTGAATTTACTGAAACAGGTGGTAAGTGGACATTTGAAATTACGGCAGCGGAATGCATTGAATACAGCAATGAATGGCAGGAAAAATTAAAAACTGCAACATCGCTTTCTGCGCTGGATTATCAACTGCTGCACACTGAATACGGGCATTTTATTGGTAACCAAGTCAATCAGTTTATCGATCGGCACCGCCTTCATCATAAAGTGCATTTAGTTGCATCACATGGTCATACCAGTTTTCATTTGCCCCAACAACAAATGACCGCACAATTAGGCGATGGTGCAGCTATTGCAGCGGAAACAAAGCTGAGTGTAATCAGCGATCTGAGGGCATTGGATATTGCGTTGGGGGGCCAGGGAGCCCCTATTGTACCAATTGGGGAAAAAATATTGTTTTCAGGATATGATTATTTTTTAAACATTGGCGGCATTGCCAATATTTCCATTAATGCAAATAGAAAGTACATTGCCTTTGATGTATGCAGTGCCAACAGGGTATTAAATATGCTGACTGCAGAAAACGGTATAAAGTATGATGATGGCGGCAAGTTAGCTGCATCAGGGAATGTGCATGATGGTTTATTAACTGAATTAAATAAGCTGGATTATTACAGCAAGCCCTACCCCAAATCACTGGCCAATAGTTTTGGAACAGATATCGTTTATCCAATCATTCAGCGGGCAGCACTTTCTACAGTCGATTCTTTGAGGACTTACGTGAAGCATATTGCTGTACAGGTAAGGAATGCAGTGCTTAACAATGGGCTATTGGCCACAGATGCCAGACATAAAATGCTGGTTACTGGTGGCGGGGCGTTGAATAGTTTCTTAGTTGAACAATTGAAATTTTTGCTTGCAGAAGAAATGACTGACGTGATGGTGCCGGATGAAAAACTGTTGCAATACAAAGAGGCCGTAATCATGGCTTTGATTGGTGTGCTGAGATGGCGGGAAGAAGCGAATGTGCTGCCTTCCGTTACCGGAGCTTCCAGGGAAAGTATTGGTGGCGCTTTGTGGTTGGGATAGGAATCGCTGCACAGATTCTTTAACAAACTGTTTTATATAATTTATTTTACTTGTGATAAAATTATACTGATGAAAAAACTAACCTGCGTTTTACTTACACTCAGCATTTTGTTTACAGCCTGCAACAGCAAAGCAAAACAGGAAGCCACTGAAAAAGACGGCTACGAAAAAGCAAAGGAATCCTTAGAGGAAAAAGAAAAGAAAAACCCCGTGGCTTTTATAAAAGTAACCAGCAAGGATAAACACAACCTCATTGGGCAGACGGTGATAAAAGGAACCGTAAACAACAATGCCAAAATCTGTGTTTACAAAGATGTGGAACTGGAGCTATCCTTTTTTAGTAAAACCGGCGTGTTGCTGGAGAAAGACGTTGAAAAAATATACGAGGTGATTGAGCCGGGCAAATCCGCTGATTTTAAAACAAAATACTTTGCACCAAAGGGAACGGATAGCGTTGGGATAAAAGTATTAGGGGCGAAGGTGAATTAAGGCTCCCAAAAAAAAATCTGTGCTACTTCAAAAGATTTCAATTATATTTTTATTCTTGCAACTTTCAACGGATAGCAATGGGCAGAACTTTTATAACATTCCCAAACAGTATATTCGGCCTTATTTAATACTTCAGGACTCATTAAATCCTTATCGCTTAAAAAGCAAAAATTGTGTGTTGGAAACAGACAATTTTTCAATCAGCAATCTCATTACTCTTGGTGAGTTCAAAGAATATATTGCGGAGATAAAAAAAGACTCGTCGCATTCTTTCTATCTTTCACAATGGCCAGACTATAGCATAGCATCAGAAGAAAATTACAAGCAGTATATCACCAATGATAGCTTTAATAATTATCCTGCTGCTGGTATAACTTGGAATGCAGCAATGAATTTTTGCAAGTGGAAAACATTGAAGGATAACAAGACGGATACAATCAGTTTTATATATCGTCTTCCAAGATATGTAGAATGGATAGCTGCTTTGGGGTATTTAGATGGAAATAAAATAAAGCATGACTTCAATAACAATTTTTCAGATTGGACAACGAATCTATATTGTGAAGCCGGATGCTTAGGTTCATACGGTGATTCCTGTAGTGGCTATAAGGGCTTAGATTATTATCCCCTAAAAAATGCCCCACCACGAATGAACAGAATGTATGCATTAGGCAACTCTTTTAATTTTAATCGAAAAACTAGTTATATAAGAGGCTATTATACATTCAAAGGATACAGGCATATTGCATTTAGAATTGTTAAAAGCCCAATAAAAGACAATAATCAAAAAAAATCTTTTGAAAATAAAATACTTGAAAGCTGGGGCATATCTAATCAACGGCAATAAAAACAAATGGCAATACTGAAATATTTTATTGTTGTTTCTTTTACAATGCAATACGCAGTAACTATTTATGCCCAAAAAGAAACAATAGTGCCAGAAGAAGGAAACATAAGATGCACTTATACAATTAAAGACAAAAGGCTTACAGGAAATTATAATTCCTTTTATGAAAACGGGGTAAAAAAGAGTGAAGGGAGATTTGTAAATGGTTATCGCTATGGCAAATGGACAGTATGGGATTCTACGGGAAGAGAAAGAATGGAAAGATTTTATAAAAACCCTTTTGAATACGAAAGGATTTTTCCACCCATACCAAATGAAGGGCCTATCCCGATACTTGCTACCAATCAATACCCATTAAAATACGATTCAAACAATATTATTAAATACGCAAAGATTGATGTTAGTGACGCAATATGGAGACATAAATACTGGAAAAGGCTCTCTGTTATTGAGAATAAAACCCTTTTTGAAAATAAGAGATTACTAAAAATATTTTGCAACCTAATCAAGGAACAAAAAGCTGAAGCTTACAGTACCGAAGATGACCGTTTTACCACGACAATAAAAATGGATACGCTGGACATAGACCAAGCTGAATTTATTGGGTTAGATATGAAGGAGGAAGCCGTTTTTGATATAAATAGATTAATATTTGAATACAGAATACTGGGTTTTTGCCCGATAGTGAAATACAAGGGTTATGAAGGGCAAATTTTCTGGATATACTTTCCGGATGTAAGAAAATATTTAGGGAAAGAATCTGTTACTTCAAACAATTCCTTTATTAAAACGCTTGATGACTTATTTATCTTCAGAGATTTCGGTTCTGTAATTACAAAAACAACTGCCAATAATCCAATGGACTTACCCTTAAGTAAATACCAACGCCTTACAAGCACCGATGAAATTAAACAAGCAGAAATAGAAGAACTTAATATAATTGAACAAGAAAATAATATTTGGATTAGCTTAACCCGTTAACTTATTTCACAAACTCAAACCTATCCCCGTCAAACAATCCCAAATCACTCAGCTTTAAATGCGGTATCACCAGTAATGCCATAAACGACAAAGTCATAAAGGGCGCTGCCAACGTTGACCCCAATACTTCTTTCGTCATTTTATCAATGGCGGTATAATCATCCGCAACCTTGTAGCCGTCTTCGCTACTCATCAATCCTGCAACAGGCAAGCCCAATACTTTTGACGATGTATTGCTTACAGCACTTACCCCACCCTGTTCTTTGATCACCAGGTTCACGGCTTTGCAAATGCTTGCGTCATCTACCCCTACCGCAATGATGTTGTGGCTGTCATGCGCCACTGTAGATGCAATGGCGCCTTCTTTTAATCCAAAGTTCTTTACTAATGATTTAGCAATCGGTGCATTGGTATAACGGTTCACCACCACGATCTTTAAAATATCATTCACCACATCACTTACTATATTTCCATTGCTTATCCCAGGGGTCACCGTTAGCCTGTTGGTGATCAGCTGACCTTCCAGTGCTTCTATCACAAAAATCTCCTTCTCCCCATTGAATTGAATGGCAAAATCAGCCACCGTTTTTTCTGCACAACTAAATTGGTTGATCGGTGTTGATTTATTTGTTTTAATCAGTGATTTACCACCGGCTGCAACCAACTCACCATTGATATAGGTTTGCTTCACTATAAAATTTATCAGATCTTCCATCACAATAAAATCTGCATCATCACCTGCTTTTAACATGCCCACATCCATTTTATAATGCTGTACCGGATTGATGCAGGCCGCCTGTAGTACCTTAAAAACATCCACTCCTTTTGCCACTGCCCTTGCACACAAACGGTTGATGTGATTCTCCACCAAACTATCCGGGTGTTTATCATCACTGCAGAACATCATCATTTGATAATGCTCGTTCATCAGATCGATCAGCGCCTCAAAATTTTTAGCAGCACTTCCTTCCCTTATTAAAATCTTCATCCCAAAATTCAATTTATCCAACGCTTCCTCTGCAGTAAAACATTCATGGTCGGTACTGATGCCTGCATCAATATATTTTTTTGCATCAGCTCCTCTCAATCCAGGCGCATGGCCGTCCACCGGCTTGCCATATTTTTTTGCAGAAGAAATCTTCTTCATCACTTCCTCATCATTGAACAACACCCCAGGGAAATTCATCATCTCACTCAGGTATTTGATCTCCGGCTTTTGCAGCAGTACATCCACATCATCTGAATTCAATGCAGCACCCGCTGTTTCAAAAATGGTGGCGGGCACACAACTCGGCGCCCCAAAATGAAATTTAAAAGGAACGGTTTTGCCATTGGCAATCATAAACTCCACTCCTTCCATGCCACACACATTGGCAATCTCATGCGGATCGCTGATGGTAGCAACCGTACCATGCACCACTGCCAGCTTTGCAAATTCGCTGGCACCAGCATACTGCTTTCTACATGCACATGGCTGTCGATAAAACCAGGAAGAATATAATCAAGCCGTTCAGGCGTTGAGGCGGTGAGCGGTGTTACTGATATTATCTTTCCGTTATCAAACAGCACTTCCCCATCAAATATTTTCTGATTCAGGATATCAATGATCTTACCGGTAATTTTTTGTGCCATATCGATACTTTGTGTAACTGCAAATGTAAGTTTGTTAACGCCACACTAATTATCAACCATAGTTTTTATTGGCGATATTTTCTGTTACCTTTAGTTCATAAAAATACAATAAATGAAAACGCTCATTCTATTCAGTCTATTCATCCTTTTTTTGGTAAGTGTACAATTTGCCAGCGCACAAACAGTAGATGAAATAATTGACAAATACCTGGCAGCACGTGGCGGAAAAGAAAAGCTATTATCCATCAAAACCATTTATATGGAAGGCAGCCGTGAAATGATGGGCAACGAGGTAGCAGTAAAAGTTACCAAAGAGCAGGGCAAACTCAGCCGTACCGAATTTGAAATGGGCGGCACCAACGGTTTTATGCTCATCACCGAAAAAGAAGCCTGGAATTTCTTCCCCATGCGGTCTCCAACACCCAGTAAAATGCCCGATGATGCAGTGGCAGCTTTGCAAACCGAACTGGATATTGCAGGGCCGCTGGTTGATTATGTTGCCAAGGGCCACAAAGCAGAATTCATTGCCAAAGAAACCATGGATGACATTGTATGCTACAAAATAAAACTCACTACCAAAAGCGGCAAAGTGATCAATTACTGGATCGATATCAGCACCAACCTCATCACACAATCCTCAACCAAAGGGGGTGGCATGTTTGGTGGTGGAAAAAAAACTGAAGGAGAAGCGCCGGCTGATGTGATTACCATGTATAAAGATTATAAAGCCGTAGATGGAATTATGTTTGCCCACAACATCGAAACTAAAAACCCCAGCGGGCAGGGCCGTGGCAGTGGCGGTACCACGTTCGATAAAATCGAACTCAACAAACCTGTAGATGCTAAATTGTACAAACCAGAATAGCATTGGTTTTAGCAGTGAAAAAAGAATAAACATCAAACGATTCCGGTAAAATAATTTTTGCCAACTTCTAAAGCCCCGTAAATATTTATGGGGCTTTTTTATGTCACTTATCATTACCTTTGCCACCGTTTCTTAACAAAATAAATTTTTCAAACTATGAGTACAGTTAAAGTTGCAATCAATGGGTTTGGCCGTATAGGCCGTTTAGTATATCGCCAGATCTATAATATGCAGGGTATTGATGTAGTTGCTATCAATGATCTTACCAGTCCAAAAGTGTTAGCACACCTGTTAAAATACGACAGCGCACAGGGCCGTTTTGATGCAGATGTAAAAGCAGGAGACGATTCTATTTCAGTAAATGGTGAAACCGTAAAAATATATGCCCAAAAAGATCCTTCACAAATTCCATGGGGCAGCCACGATGTGGATGTAGTATTGGAATGTACAGGTTTCTTTACTGACAAAACAAAAGCAGAAGCTCACATTGCTGCAGGTGCTAAAAAAGTAGTGATCTCTGCTCCTGCTACCGGTGACCTGAAAACAGTTGTTTTCAATGTGAACCACAGCATTCTTGATGGCTCTGAAACTGTGATAAGCTGTGCTAGCTGTACCACCAACTGCCTGGCTCCTGTTGCTAAAGTACTGGACGAAAGCTATGGTATTGTAAATGGTTTAATGACTACCATCCATGCTTATACCAACGACCAGAACACACAGGATGCACCACATCCAAAAGGTGACCTGCGCCGTGCAAGGGCAGCCGCACAAAACATTGTACCTAACAGTACCGGCGCTGCAAAAGCAATTGGCCTGGTGTTACCAAACCTGAAAGGTAAACTGGACGGAAGTGCACAACGTGTACCAACCATCACTGGCTCACTCACAGAAGTTACCGTGGTATTGGGTAAAAAAACAACCGTAGAAGAACTGAACGCTTCTATGAAAGCAGCTTCCAACGAAAGCTTTGGTTATACCGAAGATGAAATTGTTAGTACTGATATTATTGGCACCACTTTCGGTTCTTTATTTGATGCAACACAAACCAGGGTACAAACCGTTGGCGATATGCAGTTGGTACGTGTGGTATCATGGTACGACAATGAAATGAGCTATGTATCTCAGCTGGTGCGTACCGTTCATTACTTTGCAGGATTGATCAGTAAATAATTTTATGAGCCAGGCAGTGTTACTACTATTTAACTTCAGTGGCCCAGTTCATCCTGAGCTACGAAGGACACTCTTGTACGATATAATTTTATTCAACCCATAAAATTCAAAGCTCCCTTTATTTTCAGGGAGCTTTTTTTATTCATTATCTTTAATGAATGAATCAGGCTTTAAAAACGTTCGATTCAATTTAAAGGCTAACAAGCAATCATTAAAACTATGAGCAATTTCAATTCACACAACTTCGCAGGAGAAAAAGCACTGGTACGTGTAGACTTCAACGTACCGTTAGATGCCAGTTTCAACATTACGGATGATAACAGGATGAGGGCAACCATCCCCACCATTAAAAAAATATTAGGCGATGGCGGCAGTGTTATTTTAATGAGCCACCTCGGCCGCCCGAAAGATGGCCCTACTGATAAATATTCTTTAAAGCACCTGGTAAAACATTTGCATGAGCTGTTGAATGCTGATGGCGGCAATACCACCAAAGTATTCTTTGCAGATGATTGCATTGGCGAACAGGCCATGCTTACCTCCGGCATGTTAAAAGCAGGTGAGGTTTTATTACTGGAGAATTTACGTTTTTATAAAGAAGAAGAAAAAGGCGATGAAGCATTTGCAGAAAAACTCAGCAAGCTGGGTGATGTATATGTGAACGATGCATTTGGTACTGCACACAGGGCACATGCTTCCACTGCGGTGATCGCAAAATATTTTGCCACCGGCAAAAAATTATTCGGACTGGTGATGGAAGGCGAAGTGATCAGTGCAGAAAAAGTATTGCATGCTTCTGAAAAGCCATTTACTGCAATCATTGGCGGCGCAAAAGTATCTGACAAAATACTGATCATAGAGAACTTACTGGAAAGGGCAACCGACATTATCATCGGCGGCGGTATGGCTTATACCTTTATGAAAGCAAGGGGCGGTAAGATCGGCAATTCATTGTGCGAAGACGACCGCCTGGCAACAGCCCTTGAAATTTTAGAAAAAGCCAAAGCAAAAAATGTAAGTATTCATCTTCCTGAAGATTCTGTGATTGCTGATAAATTTGATGCCAACGCCAATACCGAAACAAGGCCAAGCGATGCCATTCCTGATGGATGGATGGGGCTGGATATCGGGCCAAAAGCAGTGGGCATTTTCAGTGAGATCATCGGCAGGTCAAAAACCATTTTGTGGAATGGCCCCATGGGCGTATTTGAAATGGAAAAATTCCAGAACGGCACCAAAGCCATCGCACTGGCAGTGGCTGATGCTACTTCCAAAGGCGCATTCAGCCTGGTAGGCGGCGGCGACAGTGTGGCGGCAGTAAATAAATTTAACCTGGCAGACAAGGTAAGTTATGTAAGCACCGGCGGTGGCGCCATGCTGGAATATTTTGAAGGCAAAGTGTTACCTGGCATTGCAGCAATCAAGGAGTAACCATTAAAAAAAAATTACACGGCTGATATGGAAAAGGCAGGTGCTCAACCGGATAACCTTAATAAATTTCCGTTTACCGGTAATATTTACTTTTCAGGAGTACAATTCCGCAGGAAACCGATTGAGATTTTATTTTCACCGCTTACTGATGTAATCTTGCAGAGTAAAAGAAATTGTACATTTATTATCTAAATAACAAAATCATAAAAACATGAAAAATATCGGACTACTGGTCGTATTAGGTATCGTAGTAATTGTTGGCTTTTTGGGCTGCAATGGTTACAACGGCCTGGTTAAACAAGACGAAAGCGTAAAAAAAGCCTGGAACAACGTTCAAACGGAATACCAGAACCGTTCCGACTTAGTTGGCAACCTCGTAAACACGGTGAAAGGTGCTGCCAACTTTGAACAGAAAACACTGGTGGATGTAATTGAAGCAAGAGCAAAAGCTACCAGCGTAAATATTGATGCCAATAACCTTACACCAGAAAAAGTTGCTGAATTCCAGCAGGCGCAGGGACAATTATCTGGTGCATTAAGCAGGTTGCTGGTTACGGTTGAGCAATACCCACAGTTAAAAGCAACAGAAAATTTCACCAAACTGCAGGGACAACTGGAAGGCATTGAGAATGGGATTAAAAACTCTCGTAAACTATTTAACGAAGAAGTAAATGTTTACAACACCAAAGTGCGTTCTTTCCCCATGAACATATTGGGCGGTATGTTTGGATTTAAAGCAAAAGAAGGTTTTAAAGCAGACCCCGGTGCAGAAAAGAAAGTGGATGTGAATTTTGATGACATGAAAAAATAACAACCGAACCATTCATGAATAAGCGTTATAGTGGCTTCATCGTTGCAGCAATACTCATCATACTCGTTATCTTTTCTGTTGTTACCTACAATGGCCTTGTAAAAAAAGAAGAGAAAGTAAAACTTCAGTGGAGTGAAATGCAAAATGCTTACCAGCGCAGGATCGACCTGATACCCAACCTTGTAAATGTGGTAAAGGGACAAACCGACTTTGAAAAAACAACGCTGGAAAAAATCACTGCCGCAAGGGCCAAAGCTGCTGCCATTAATTATTCTGCAACAGAATTCAGCCCTGAAAAATTAAAGCTGAATGAAGATGCACAAAATGAACTGGCAGGTGCCACCAATAACCTGATTGCAGTAATTGAAAAGTATCCAACACTTACAGGAACGGAAGCTTTCAGGGGATTGCAAACACAACTGGAGGGAACAGAACGAAGGATAAAATTTGCAAGGAAGGATTTTAATGAAGCAGTAGCTGTTTACAACAGTGCAGCAAGAAGTTTTCCTACAAGCATAGTGGCCGGCCTGCTTGGGTTTAAATCAAAAGAAGGCTTTCAATCGGAAACCGGTACAGACAAAGCAACTGAAATAAAATTTTAATAACAGCACCGTGGGTATATTCTCTTTTTTCGGGAAACGCAAAACGTATTTTACTCCAAAGGAGACGGAATTGATACTCGATGCCATCCGCAATGCGGAAAGGCAAACCAGTGGAGAAATAAGGATCTTTATTGAAAGTAAGAACTACCTGGTAAGTACCATTGAAAGAGCTGCAGAAATATTCTACCACTTGAAAATGGAAAAAACAGAACACCGCAATGCGGTACTGTTATACTTAGCAATGGATCATCATGAAGTGGCATTGTTTGGAGATGAGGGCATACATCAACAAGTGGGTTCGGCCTATTGGGAAAATGAAGTGGCGGCAATGCTGAAACTGTTCAAAGAACATGATATGGCAAATGGAATTGCCAACTGTGTAACACATATTGGAGCAACCTTAAAGGAAAAATTCCCTTATGAAGCTACCACGGATAAAAATGAATTGCCAGATGAGATCGTATTTGGAAGATGAATAAAAGCGCAATGAAAAAATACCTACTGATATTCTTTACACTATTGCTGGGTTGCCTGTACAATTTAAAGGCACAGGATAATTCAATTGATAAGATCATCAGCACCCCTCCCTCTCCCCAAAAACTGGTAAACGATTATGCCGGTATTTTAACCGCAGATCAAAAAGCCACGCTTGAAGAGAAATTATTACAGTTTGATAAAAGCACTTCCACACAAATTACCGTAGTGCTTGTGCCTGCACTTGATGGAATGGATATTGCAGATGCAGCCACAGAACTGGGGCGTAAATGGGGCGTAGGGCAGCAAAAAAACAACAATGGCGTAGTGCTGCTGGTTTCACTTAAAGACAGGAAACTGAACATTTCACCTGGCTATGGACTGGAAAAATCACTCCCCGATATCACCTGCCAGCAAATTATCGACGGTGTTATCAAACCAAAATTTAAGGGGCAGGATTATTACCGTGGACTGGATGAAGGCACCGATGCCATTATACAGGCAACCCAGGGCGCATTTACGGCTCCGCAGGGATACAATAAAAAGAAAGGAAAAGGCTCTGGTGCAGGAGCAATCCTTGCAATTATTATCATCATCATTATACTTTCCAGTATTTCCCGTGGCGGTGGCGGCTCTTTTATGAGCAGGCGTGGTTACCGTGGTTTTAACGGGCCCTTTATATTCCCGGGTGGCTGGGGCGGTGGCGGTAGCGGTGGTGGAGATAGCGGTGGTGGCGGTTTTGGAGGTTTTGGCGGTGGTAGTTTTGGCGGTGGTGGTGCCAGTGGCGATTGGTAATTAAGAAATCTATTTGATACAAAAAGAGCTTTGCAATGGCAAAGCTCTTTTTTATTTTAAGGCCTCTTATACGCCAGTTTTTCCATTTGGCTGATACTACTCAGCACTTGTGTCAGTTGCTGTGGATAGTCCTTATCCTTTATCATGTATTGAAAAGCGCCATGTTTTAAAGAAAACAACGATTCTATAATCCCACTGTTACCTGTAACGAAAATGATATACGCATTGGGAATGATTTTCTTAATGGCCGAAAGAATTTTCAATCCCCTGGCAGGATTCGTGCGGTAATCCAGGAAAACAACCTGCGGGTGTTCATCAAAGCGGCTTACACAATCTACAATATTGCTGAATGACTTATAGTCGGTGCAGCCCATATTTCGAAAAAGCTGTTCGTATATAGCCCTGCTAAATGAATCATCATCTACCAAAAAAATTTTGAATGGAAATCCTTCCTGCATAAAATATTATTTGCAGATGGATTTACCAGCAATATGCCAGATTTAAAAGCCGCCACAGACAAGGCTTTCATAAAAAAAAACGCCCACAAAGTCCATATAAAACAATTATTTTCCATTTACTGGAAAAAACGCTTCTTTTTTTTACGCTCTGCTATCTCTTCAGTAAAATAATGCATGATGGGGACTTTTGCATCCAGCAGCAGGTACACCCTGGTGCCTTTTTCTCTTGCATAGGATTTTCTACCCGGTCTTTCAGTATCACTGATCCAAACAAGGGGATTTCCTTTTGTCTTCCGGGATCAATATCAAATGTATCTTTTACAAGAATCAGGTTTTTGATCTCTTTGGATGCAGGCGGAAACCAATCAATATAATCTGCATTCATAGATACCGCATTGATGTTTTTATATTTTGAATAATAGTTGACAGCGCCCGCCAATCCGTAATTATCACAAAATACCAGCGTGTGTTCCTTATCCCTGATCGTATCGTAAGCGGCATCTACTTTTTTGGCCAGCTCACTCCAACCCAGCATATCCGCAAAATCCTGTGGCAGTTCGTGATCTTTTCCATCTTCCCATCTTAACAAACCATACTTCCGGTAGGTTTCCTGTTTGTGTTGAATAAGATATTCCGGGCTATTGGAAGGAAACCCGATTTTGATGAGCATCCAGGAAAAGAATACCACAAACAATATGGAAGCAATTCTTAAATATCTCTTCCATCCGTTAACGGTTAACGCTTCAATATAAACTGCACCAAAAGCGATCAGTACAGGATACAACCCGATTGCGTAATAGCTCTTTGCTTTTAAATAAATAAACAGCAGCATGGTAAAAACAAAAGACCAGAAAACAAGCTGGAATTTTTTATGAGGTTGATAAGCAAAAAAAGAAACCCATGCTGTCACAATCATAAATATTGCCCCAATGAAAAACAGTAACTGATCTTTAAAAAAATCAGCCCGGTTTACATTTACCAATTGTGTATCGCTTAACTCCTTCAGGTGATGAAACACAGGAAAATCATTCTTAAATTGCCATAACAAATTGGGGGATACGATCAGTAGTGCAACCATCAAGGCAAAATACAAATGCCGGCTGGTAAAAACCTTTCTGTAAGTTGTAAGCAATACTGCCGGAATAGTACCCAGCAATAAAAAAGCAATATTGTATTTGTTTAAAAAACCGATGGCGAAAACAACTGCAGCAGCATAGAACCATTTATTTTGCCCCGATTGGATGTAGCGTATAACAGCATAGTAAAATGCCGTCCACGCAAGCACATCAAATGAATTGGGCTGATACAGAATATTCAGTCGCAAAAGAGCAGAAAGCAATATGGCCGTTGCGGAAAGCACCAACGCAAATAAGTTACCTCCCAGTGCTTCCACAGTTTTCCAAACCACTATCATCGTTAAAACACCAAACAATGCAGGGAAAAATTTAACCCAAAAAACGCCATTGCCCAATTGCAGGATGAGGTATGAAACCCACGAAGTGAATGGCGGCACTGAATCAAACCCACAAGCCAAATGCTTTGCCTGGTCAAGGTGCAGGTATTCATCCCGGTGCAGGTCATAACTGCTGTGAATAAGCAGGTATTGAAGTATAAATTTAGCAACAACAAAAAGCAGGAGTATTAGCGTTCTTTTCTTGAACATAGCAGGATAATAATGATTATAAAGTCTGGCTGATTAAAATTAAGTCATTTCAATACAGCAAACCAATCGTTCCTTTACGTTCATCTGACCCGTTTGTTACAAAAAACAATTAGGTTTGAATATAAATACCGCCGTATGACAAAATCAGAAATAAAATTTTTAGAAGGACCACAAAGTCGCTGGAAAGAATTTAAATTTTCTGTAGAAGTATTGTTTGAATTTATCAAGGGCTTTAGAAAATTGCATTTTGCCGGCCCCTGCGTTACCATATTTGGTTCGGCACGTTTTAAGGACGGCCATCCATATTATGAAACAACAGAACAACTTGCAGGGAAGATTGCACAGTTGGGCTTCACCATTATGACCGGCGGAGGGCCCGGCATCATGGAAGCTGCCAACAAAGGCGCTAAGGATGTGGGCGGCAGAAGCGTTGGCTGTAATATTGTGTTGCCGCATGAGCAGCACCCCAACCCCTACCTTGATAAATGGGTGAACATCAAATTCTTTTTTGTACGCAAAACGTTACTCATAAAATATTCATACGCATTTGTGGTAATGCCCGGTGGTTTTGGCACACTGGATGAATATTTTGAGGCACTTACGCTGATACAAACCAAAATGATCGATCAGTTCCCCGTGGTAATTTTTGACAAAGCGTTTCACAAAGACCTTATTGAACACATCGGGTCCATGAAAGCTAATGGCACTATTTCTGAAGAAGATGATAAAATATTCCTGGTAACAGATTCCGTGGAAGATGCGGTGGAATTTATCCAGGACAACACGATCAAAAGATTTAACCTCCGCCCCAAAGCCCCTTACAAACCTTTCAGTTGGCTGTTTGAAAGAAGGTGATTATCCATTGCTGTGCTTTTACTGATAAAGGTCATGCCTGTCTTTGACCAACCTCATTTTTATATGCCGCATTGGAATGCATTTTTGTACCCTAAAGTCCTTTCATGAATAATCTTTTCCAAACAGACCACTCAAGGGTGCTTCTCTACCTGGATGAAAATGCAGGATGGCTGAAAGTATTAACAACCCAGGCTGATGAGATACCTGTGCTGGAAAAGATACTGTACGAAAAGGAAAATACCATTGAGAACAAGGTGGCTGAAAAAGAACACTTCAAAAACCTGCTGCACCAACAGCATGAACAAATGAAAGAACTGAATAATGAGCTGGACAAACAACAACAAAGATTGACAGTGGATGCAGCCGGCGAATCGCTGTACGACATTGAATCACTTTGCTCACAGGACATTTTAAGGAACCGCATCAAGGATGTGGAGCAACGGTACATCGATTTGAAATGCAGCTTTATGAGGTTCCTGTCAGACGTTATTTGAAATATTTTTTGTAAAACTATACAGGATTTTAATTTAGAACAACACGTTATTGACTGGTTATAATAATGACTTAGCTGGCGTTTATTCTAAAGTGCGGCGGAAGATTGCTTGCTATTTTGGTTTCGCTTACCGGCCAGTGTAAATGGATCTGCCACATGCAATTATTAGAATAAATACCCGTGAATGAAAAGTGCAATAACGTAGAGTTCTGCCAGCTGCTGAATTGAGCCAGCGGCTGGCTTTTTTTAAACCAACAATTTTTAGCGATTTTTACTGAAACAACCATAAACACCACTTGCTACCATTGCGGAGAAAACTGCGATGAAGTAATTGTTACCGATGACAAACCTTTTTGTTGCCAGGGCTGCAAACAGGTGTACCTGCTGCTGAGTGAAAATAATCTCTGCAGCTATTACAGTTTTGACAAGAACCCCGGCATTAAAGCCAAAGGGAAATTTGTTTCGGAAAGGTTTGCTTATTTAGATGATGAAAGCATTGCCGGGAAACTGGTACAGTTTAGCAGTGGCACACAAACCAATGTTACCTTTGAGTTACCGCAAATGCATTGCTCCTCCTGCATTTTCCTGTTAGAAAACCTGCACCGGATTGATCCCGGCATTATTAAATCGCAGGCACAATTCCAGCGAAAAGAAGCATTCATCATTTTTGATCCCCGTAAAATATCCCTGCGTAAAGTGGTGGAGCTGCTGGCATTCATAGGCTACGAACCTTATATCAGCTTAAAAGATGTAAAAGAAAAAATATCACCCCGTTTCAATAAAAAACGCATCTATCAAATTGGTGTGGCAGGGTTTTGCTTTGCCAATATTATGATGCTGAGCTTCCCCGAATATTTTTCTTCCGGCAATATTGAACAGAATGGTCTAAAAGAAACCTTTACCTGGCTCAACTTTTTTTTATCATTACCGGTATTGCTGTTTTCGGCCAGGGATTTTTTTGTGTCAGCCTGGAAAGGGCTGCAGCAAAAATTTTTAAACATTGATGCCCCTATTGTGCTGGCCATCCTGGTAACTTATGGCAGAAGTTATTATGAGATCATCAGCGGTACAGGTGCAGGCTAGCTCGACTCTGGTACAGGCATTGTGTTTTTCATGCTCATCGGCCGCTGGTTCCAGGATAAAACTTATGATTCCTTTTCCTTCGACAGGGACTATCTATCCTATTTTCCATTGGGTGTAACGGTCATCAACAATGGCGAAGAAAAAAACATCCCGGTAACGCAATTGAAAAAAGGCGATCATGTTATTATCAGGAATGAAGAAATGATACCTGCTGATGCGGTATTACTGAAAGGAGAAGCCAATGTTGATTACAGTTTTGTAAGTGGCGAAAACACACCGCTCCTGAAAAGAAAAGGAGAACTGATCTATGCCGGTGGTAAACAAGCAGGCAGTGCCATTGAGTTGGAAATTGTAAATGAAACCTCCCAAAGCTATATTACCCAGCTTTGGAACAATGATGTTTTCAGCAATCAGAAAAACGGCGACAAATCCTTTATACATCCGTGGAGCCGTTATTTTACACTGGCCTTGTTCTCTGTTGCTATCAGCGCATTCGTATTCTGGTGGATCAAAGATCCAGCTAAAATATTACCGGCTGTTACTTCTGTACTCATCGTTGCGTGCCCTTGTTCCCTGTTACTTTCTGCAACCTTTACCTATGGCAATATGCTCCGTATTTTTGGCAAGAATAAACTGTATTTAAAAAACTCATCGGTGATAGAAGCGCTGGCTGCTATCAACATTATAGTATTTGATAAAACTGGAACTCTTACACAGAACCACAGTGCTGCGGTTGTTTATGAAGGAACGCCTTTAACCAATACAGAACTGCTGGCAGTAAAAGAAGTGACAAAACAATCTTCTCATCCACTCAGCAAAATAATTTCAGCTTCTATCCAAACAGTTGAACAGAAAAAGCTGAGTGTTACAGGCTTTAAAGAGTATACCGGCAAAGGACTGGAAGCAATGGTAAACGATATCCCGGTAAAAATCGGCGCAGCTCATTTTATCAATGAAAGCAACAATGATTTCATTACTTACGACACAGGCACCCATGTACATGTGGTATTGAACAATATCCATATGGGCAGCTATAAAGTATCCAATAATTACCGTGAAGGACTGGAAAAAATGGCGGCGACCCTCACTGAAAAAGGCTATGACAAATGTGTATTGTCAGGCGATAATGCCTCAGAAAAAAATAACCTGCAGAAAATATTTGGCCCGGATACCTGGATAAAATTTGAACAAAAACCCCAGCAAAAACTGGATTATATCAAACACCTGCAGGCCAGCAATAAAAAGGTACTGATGCTGGGCGATGGACTTAATGATGCAGGTGCTTTAAAGCAGAGTGATGCAGGTATTGCCGTAAGCGATAACAATGCCCAGTTTACACCAGCCAGCGATGCCATTTTAGATGGCAGCAAAGTACATCAGCTAGATAAATTCCTCGCCTATGCCAGGAGCGGTAAAAAAATAGTTACCGCCAGTTTTATATTGTCCATTTTATACAATATCGTGGGGCTGTCTTTTGCCGTACAGGCAGGGCTTTCACCCATGGTTGCTGCCATTTTAATGCCTGCCAGCAGTATCAGTATAGTGCTACTCGTTACTGTACTGTCTTCCGCCAGCGCAAGGCTAAAGGGGCTTTCTTAGAAATTTCATAAAAAAGCCTGCTGATTTCAATCATAAATGCGATTGACAAGCATCACTTTTTTCATTTTACCTAAAAAATACTTTTGGCTTTCATTAAAATTAAATTCCGTGAGTGCATTATTCTTGTTAATAGGCGTAAGCATTGTTGTGGCTGGTTCATTCCTCACTGCTTTTTTATGGAGTGTGAAAAAAGGCCAGTATGATGATGACTACACACCGTCTGTGAGGATGCTGTTTGATGATGAACTCACCCCCGAACCAACTACAACCACCGAAATCAAAATCCAAAACAAATAAACAATATGCAGGTAGAAAAATTTTATTACGACAACCGGATAGTGAAAAACTTCGCTTACGCCACCATCCTCTGGGGTGCTGTGGGAATGCTTGCAGGACTATGGGTTTCATTACAACTCATATTCCCCTCTATGAACATTACACAGTATGGCTCGTTTGGAAGGCTCCGTCCGCTACACACCAATGCCGTGATCTTTGCCTTTGTTGGCAACGGTATTTTTATGGGGGTGTATTACTCGCTGCAGCGCTTGTGTAAAACAAGAATGTTCAGCGATGTATTGAGTAAAATACATTTCTGGGGCTGGCAGGCCATTATTGTAGCTGCTGCCATCACTTTACCCATGGGTATTACTACCAGTAAGGAATATGCTGAACTGGAATGGCCGATTGACATTGCCATTACACTCATTTGGGTGGTGTTTGGCTGGAACATGTTCGGTACCATTTTAAAAAGGCGTGAAAAACACCTGTACGTGGCTATCTGGTTTTACATTGCCACATTTGTTACTGTAGCTGTTTTGCATCTTGTAAACTCTTTTGCACTTCCGGTTTCTCTTTTTAAAAGTTATAGCTGGTATGCAGGCGTACAGGATGCCCTTGTACAGTGGTGGTATGGGCACAATGCAGTGGCTTTCTTTTTAACCACTCCTTATTTAGGATTGATGTATTACTTTATGCCTAAAGCTGCCAACAGGCCGGTATATTCTTACAGGCTTTCCATCATACACTTTTGGGCATTGATCTTTTTATATATCTGGGCAGGACCTCACCACTTGTTATATACAGCTTTACCTAACTGGGCACAATCACTCGGTGTGGTTTTTTCATTCATGCTCATCTTCCCAAGCTGGGGCGGTATGATCAATGGTTTGCTCACATTACGTGGTGCATGGGACAGGGTAAGGGACGATGTTATTTTAAAATTTATGGTAGTGGCGGTTACCGCTTATGGCATGGCAACTTTTGAAGGGCCGATGCTTTCATTGAAAAGTGTAAGTGCTATTGCTCACTACACAGACTGGATAGTAGCGCATGTGCACGTTGGCGCATTGGGCTGGAACGGCATGCTCACTTTTGGCATCATCTACTGGCTGATCCCAAGAATATTCAATACAACCCTGTATTCAAAAAAACTGGCCAACAACCACTTTTGGCTGGGTACACTCGGCATTGTTTTTTGGGCCGTACCCATGTACTGGGCTGGCTTTACACAAAGCAGCATGTGGAAACAATTTACTGATGCAGGACAGTTGAAATATACTTTTCTTGAAACAGTTACTTACCTGAAACCATTCTACGCTATGCGTTCATTGGGTGGTACCCTTTACCTCATCGGCGTATTCTTTATGTTTTACAATATTTATAAAACAGTAAGAACAGGTAAACTGGTAGCAGACGAAGCAGCAGAAGCAGCACCATTAGAAAAAGAATATGTAAAACATGCAGGCGAACACTGGCACAGAGTAATTGAAAGAAAACCTGTTCAGTTTATGATTCTTAGCCTGGTAGTAATACTGATTGGCGGTGCCATTGAAATGATACCCACCTTCCTCATCAAATCAAATGTACCTACTATCAGCAGTGTAAAACCTTATACACCGCTTGAATTGCAGGGAAGGGATATTTATGTAAGAGAAGGCTGCTATGTATGCCACTCACAAATGATACGCCCATTCAGGAGCGAAACGGAGCGTTATGGCGAATACTCCAAAGCAGGTGAATTTGTTTACGACCATCCATTCCAATGGGGCAGTAAACGCACAGGGCCAGATTTGGCAAGAGAAGGCAGTGCTGCAGGCAACCTTAAGAAAAGTGACGGCTGGCATTTCCGCCATTTCAGGGAACCATCTTCGATGAGTGAGGGTTCCATCATGCCTGCTTATTCATTCTTACTGGAAAATGAGCTGGATACCACATCAACAGCTGCCAAGATCAACGCAATGATTACGCTGGGTGTTCCGTACGATAAAATTATGCAGGGCAGGCCAATGCAGACCTGATGGAACAGGCCACAGGCATTGTTAACAATTTAAACAGCGACGGCATCAAAATACCGGCAAACAGGGAAGTAATTGCATTGATTGCTTACCTGCAAAGGCTTGGATCAGACATTTCAAAACCAGCAACTACTAAAAAATAACAATCATGTTCAAATTCATCAAACAATATGCGGAGAAAATTGATAATGCAGAGATCTATCCAATGATCTCCCTGGTCATCTTCTTCCTGTTTTTTGTAGTACTGCTGGTACTGGTAAAAAAAATGAGGAAAGACAGGGTGACCGAATTATCAAATATCCCTTTTGACAAAGAAGAATTATCTAACTCAAACTTGTAAATACTAGTTATGAACCTCTTTCAATTGATAAAGAAAAAAATAATACTGATAGCATTACTGCTGCCTACTGCTATTGGTGCCGCAGCACAGGATGCTGCACAAACTGTTGCCAACAATGGCGAAAGCAGTAACCTGCTGGCCAATCTTTTAATTATAATCACCATTGTACTGGCGTTAATTATATGGGGCATGGGCCAGGCGTTGGTAGGCATCAGTAAACTGGCAGTGGAAAAACAAAAGCAATCAGGTGCAGCACTGGGTATTATACTGCTCATCGGTTTTAGCCTGCTTGCTCAAACCGGTTTTGCACAGGGCACTCCCACTGCAGCTGCAGATGCTGCAAAAGAAACACTCAACTATGGCGGACTTTCAGCCCATAATTTCTGGGCATTTGTTGGGGTTATCCTCATTGAAGTAGCAGCCATCTTCTTCCTGGCATTTTCCATCAGGCGGGTGTACCAGGAATTGATTGTTAAAAAAGAAGCGGTTAAATCATCTGCATTCGGTTCATGGTGGGATTCGCTTGATAAGAAGTTTTTTACCAAAGCAGTACCTGTGGAAAAAGAAGCAGATGTATTGTTAGATCATAATTATGATGGCATACAGGAACTGGACAATGCCTTGCCGCCATGGTGGAAGTATGGTTTTTACATTACCATAGCCTTCGCATTTATTTACATCGGTTATTTCCATGCATTTGGTTCTGGCAAAAACCCAACAGAAGAATATGCAGCCGAAATGGATAAAGCAAGAATAGAAAAAGAAGCATACGAAGCCACCAATAAAGATAAAGTAGATGAGAACAATATACTGATGGCAGATGCAGCCGGGATTGCCAATGGTCAAAAATTATTTGACGCCAACTGTGTTGCCTGCCATTTAAAAGATGGTGGTGGTAGTGTTGGGCCTAATTTAACAGATGATTACTGGCTGCATAAAGGATCATTAAATGATATTTTCCATACCATAAAAGTTGGTTATCCTGACAAAGGAATGCAATCCTGGGCCAAAACATTTTCGCCAAAAGAGATCAGCCAGCTCACCAGCTTTATTAAGTCACTGAAAGGCACCAAGCCTGCAGTTGCAAAAGCACCACAGGGAGATTTGTATACGGAGGAAATAAAAACAGATACAACAGCAGCGCCAAAATTAGATTCATTAAAAGTAACAAAAGATACAGCAACAGTAAAGGCAGCAAAGTAATTTGGGCAAAAAAACAACATGGAAAAAGAGACAGAGATAAAACCCCCAGATCAAAAAGGTTCCTTCAGGGATTCGGTGGCCACCATATCAAAAGATGGCCACCGGAATTTTATTAACCCGAAAAAGCCAAAGGGATACTTGTACAACCTGAGAACGAGGTTCAGTATTTTCTATCTCATAGTGTTTTTTACACTGCCCTTTTTAAAAGTAAATGATGAGCCACTGCTGATGATCAATATCCTGGAAAGAAAGTTCATCATCTTCGGGTTGATCTTTTGGCCGCAGGACTTTTTCATCTTTGGTATTGCCATGCTCACATTTATAGTATTCATTATTTTATTCACGGTGGTATTTGGCAGGATATTCTGCGGCTGGGCCTGCCCGCAAACCATCTTTATGGAAATGGTGTTCCGTAAAATTGAATACTGGATAGATGGCGATTCAGCACAACAAAAGATACTGAAGGCGATGCCCATGAATGCAGAGAAGCTGAAAAAAAGAGCGCTAAAGTTTATTGCATTCTTCTCCATAGCTTTTATCATTGCCAATTTCTTCCTGGCATATCTCATCAGCATGGACGAATTGATCGACCATATTAAAAACCCGTCCGCAAATATTGGCACCCTCATCGCTCTGCTGGTATTTACCACTATTTTCTTTTTTGTGTACTGGTGGTTCAGGGAGCAGGTGTGTATTGTAGTTTGCCCTTATGGAAGATTGCAGGGTGTATTGCTTGATAAAAATTCCATTGTAGTTGCTTACGATTACAAGCGTGGTGAACCAAGAGGAAAATACTCAAAAAATCAAAAAGAAGAAAAGCACGACTGCAAATGTGTTGATTGCAAAAGCGATGGTGCCTGTAAAGACCTTGCAGAAAAATTTGAACCTGCTGCAGTACAACAAGGCGACTGTATCGACTGCTTTGCCTGTGTAAGGGTATGCCCTACTGGCATTGACATCCGCAATGGTACGCAACTGGAATGTGTGAACTGCACTGCCTGTATTGATGCCTGTGATACGATCATGACCAGCATCGACAAACCAAAAGGGCTGGTAAGGTATGCTTCTGAAAAAAGCATTACCGATGGGGTACAACTGAAATTTACAGGACGTATAAAAGCATACAGTATTGTACTGGGCTTATTGCTTACACTGCTGGTAACATTGATCGTAACTCGGTCTGACCTTGATGCCAGGCTGATGCGTACTTCGGGCATGACCTACACTTCTTTACCAGATGGCCGTATTGCCAACCTGTACAATTTAAAACTGGCGAACAAAACACATAAGGATATTCCGTTTACGCTAAAACTGGAAGATGTTACAGGAGAAATAACACCTGTGGGAAGCGGAGTACCGCTGGTAAAAAAAGAAGATTATGCCAATATGCAGTTCTTTATAAAACTAAACAAGAGTGAAGTAAAAGGCTGGAAAAAAATCATACATGTTGGGTTGTATGAAAATGGCATCAAATTAAAAACGATAGAAGCAAAATTCATTGGGCCGGAAGTGTATGAGTAAGGTGCCCCTATCCACTAAAGGGAAACAAGGCAGCACTCTTAAAATATTTGAACACTCTTAAACAATAATACTCCACTCCCCTTTAGGGGATGGGGGCAAAAACATTAACTATGAACTGGGGATATAAAATACTGTTTGTTTACCTGGCCTTTGTAGCCGGCATTGTAGTAATGGTGTTCAAATCATCCAGTCAAAAAATTGACCTGGTAACAGAAGACTATTACGCCAAAGAATTGAAATACCAGGACAGGATTGATGCCATCAACAGGAGCAATGCACTATCAGCCCCTGTAAAATATGAAGTGGTTAATCAACAGATGATCATCAGTTTTCCAAAAGAATTTGCTGAAAAAAAGATCAGTGTTACAGTTGTGCTTTACTGCCCGTCAGATGACAGAAAAGACATAACAAAAGAATTTGTTACATCCAATGCAGTTGTAACGGCAGATATACAGGCGGTTAAAAAGGTGCGTACGAACTGCAGCTAAACTGGCAGGCAGGTGGCAAAACATATTATTTCCAGGATAAACTGGTACTGTAATAAATATTTTAAAGGATTCTCAAAAGGGCGTTATGATAGAAACAGCAATTGCAGCATTTGCAATGGGGGTGATTGGAAGCTTCCACTGCGTGGGCATGTGTGGCCCGCTGGCGCTGGCTTTGCCGTTGAAAGATGACAACCTGCAATCAAAATTCATCGGTGCATTGCTGTACAACAGTGGCCGCATTGTTACTTATTCATTGTTTGGCCTGGTGGCAGGGTTGTTAGGCAAAAGTTTCGCATTGTTTGGCTTTCAGCAATGGTTGTCGATCGTAGCAGGGTCTGGCATCGTATTACTGCTGATTTTGCCAAAACTATTTCCATTAGCGTTTAAAAATGTACATATTGCTGGTAATTTCTTTCAGCGGCTAAGGCATTATTTCGGGCAGTTGTTCTTTAAAAAAAATCAATCCACCTTATTTGCCATTGGTTTTTTAAATGGATTGCTTCCCTGTGGCCTGGTGTATTTAGCCATTGCGGCTGCTACCGCTACCGGCGATCCGTTAAATGCAGTAATATTTATGGCGGCATTTGGCCTGGGCACTTTACCGGTAATGTGGAGCATCGCTTTTTGGAAATTTTATTGGCCTTCAACTCAGGCAAAAATAAGAGCTGCTTACCCATACATGATGATGCTGATGGCTTGCCTGCTGATATTAAGAGGCATGGGGCTGGGCATTCCGTATGTAAGCCCTGCAGCAGATGCCGGAAAAAAAATAATTAATTGTTGTGCAAAACCTTGATCAAATACAGGAATTAAAAAAGCATAGAAATATAATGCTCCACGATTCAAACAAAAATGAAAGAATAAGCAAGACTGAACAATTCCTGCAGGAATGTGCCGGGTGGCTCCGCCTGCTCGATTTTTTCAAGCAGGAAAATTCCTATTTAAAAACAAGGTTGAGTGTGGTAATGGATCATAAAAGAGACAGGGACTTTTTAAACGAGGCTGAGCACTATCAGAATCTCTTTATTTTAAAAGATGAGTTCATAAACGAGATAGCCAAAGATGCCAAAATGCATGAAGACAAAATAAAACAAGCCTTGTTGCATAAAAGGCCCCTCGAAGACAAATTGGCAAGGCAGCAGCAAAAACTTCGCAATGAGGTAGAACATCTTGAAAAAGAGTTTACCCGGATGAAAAATGACTTTAATAAGGAACTGCTGGCAGTGCTGTGATCAAAAGCTGTTTTTAATTCAGCATATCCGACAGTTTCTTCTCATTCAAAATAATAATATTCCCTGCCTGGATCTCAATTAGTTTTTCCGATTTAAAATCACTGAGGGTTCTTATCAATGATTCGGTGGCGGTGCCGGCAATATTGGCCAGGTCTTCCCTCGAAATCTGTATGGAGAATTTTTCGCCCTGGTCTTTCCTGTATTTGGTTTGAAGGGTAATCAACGCATCTGCCACTCTTTTACGCAGTGAATTATAAGCCAGCCCCAGTAACTGTTCTTCTTTTTCAGCAACATCTTTGGCCAGCAGCTTAATAAATTTCTGCATTACTTCTTTATTGCTTTCTATCAGGCCGCTGAATTCCTCAATCGGGATGATGGCAATTTCAGTATCATCAATTGCTTCAGCAGTTTCTTTATACACCGTTCCTTCCAGCATGGCAACATATCCAATAAAATCGCCTTCCGTATGCAGGCCCACAGTAAACTCTTTACCATCGGCATTGGTCTTGAAGGTTTTCACCTTCCCTTTTTCAACATAATACAGTTTGGTGGGGTGGTTGCCTTCGGAATAAATGATCTGTTTCTTTTTATAGTGATTCACATGCCTGTCCCTGGTAAAATTTTCCAACGCCTTCTTGCCGCTAAACTCATCCAGCATCTGTTGCATTCCAGCTGCGTTGGATTCAAAGTTCTTTTTCAGCAGGTCAACCTTGTTTAGCCTGCTTTCAATTGCGGTCAGTAATTCTATATCCGTAAAAGGCTTGGTAACATAATCATCGGCCCCCATTTCCATTCCTTTCCTGAAATCGCTCCGTTCTGCTTTTGCAGTTAAAAAAATAAAAGGAATGCCTTTCAGTTCAGGGTTTTTATTCAGCAGGTGCAATACGCCGTAACCATCCAGTACCGGCATCATTACATCACATACAATCAGGTCAGGTTTGTCGGCAATAGCTTTTTCCACTCCTACCTTACCATTTTCAGCGGTACTCACTTTATAGCCGCCCAACTCCAGTATTTCTGAAGTGTTTTCCCTTATCTCATCGTTATCCTCAATTAATAGCAGGTGTTTCATGTAATTATTCATTAGTGTTATTAAAGGTAATAATAAAGGTTGTTCCCTTCTCCAGTTCGCTTTTGCACTCAATCAGCCCGTTCATCAGTTCCACATATTTGCCAACAATATGCAAACCCAGCCCCGTACCCTGTATATTGGTTGCATTTTTTCCCCGGAAAAATCTTTCAAAAAGATGCTCCTGGTCTTCATCAGAAATGCCCAGCCCGCTATCCTTAATTGTAAAGATAATGCCATCTGCATCTACTTTGGTATGCACCAGTATTTTTCCATATTCCGGTGAAAACTTGATGGCATTAGACAGCAGGTTGATGAACACATTTCTCAGCAGGGTAACATCCAGCACCACAAAAGTATCCCCATCGTGTTCGCAAATAATCTGCTGACCTTTTCGTGCAATGCCCTGTATCTCCCCAGAAATATTATGAAGCAGTTCTTTAACACTAAACCGGGTGAAATTGGTAACGATCTTGCCATCTTCAATTTTACCAATGGACAGAAACTCATTTAAAATATCGGTAAGGTTATGTACGGCTGACTTTATTCGCTGTATGTGCTTGTCTCTTTTATCCTGTTCATCTCCCTGAACATATTTAGCCACTAGCGAAGCTGATGACAGTATGGTACTTAAAGGAGTGCGAAATTCATGGGATGCCATTGAAACAAAACGGCTTTTCAGATCACCCAGTTCTTTTTCCTTGCTTAATGCCTGCCCCAGTTCGTCTTTCGATTTTTCCAGCTCCCTCATCGTTTCTTCCAGCTGGCTTGTACGTAACACTACTTTTTGTTCCAGGTCGTCATTCAATCCTTCTATCTTTAAATTGATCTCTTCCAGCTCCTTCTGCTGGCGCAGCACTGCATTCTCTATTTCCTTTCTCCGGGTAATGTCGTTGATAAAGGCAATAATAAAATTGGCATCCCCGCTTTTATAGTTACTCAGGCTTACCTCCACCGGGAACTCTTCTCCAAATTTTTTTACGCCGAAAAGATCAATGCCAAGGCCCATTGGCCTTTTGTTGGGATGCGCCGCATAATTATCCCTGTAGCCCACATGGTTATGATGAAACCGTGCAGGTATCAGTATCTCTAATTTTTGACCTGCAATATCCTTTATATCAGTATAACCAAATTGATTCAGCAGGAAATTGTTGGCCAAAACAATATCTCCTTTTTGATTGACGATTAAAATTCCAAGAGAAGCATACTGGAAAAGCGCTTCAAACTTTTCCTTTTCATTCAATAATTCAATTTGCGTAGAAACCATAAGCAGGTAAAATACTTTGGTGTAAAAGTAAAGCATCTGCATCCATCATCGGTAAATTTTATAAACGAAAAAATAACGGAGACCCGGCGATCATACACTATCGTAAATTCGGTAATGCACTCAGCGCAGGCAACAGCAGTGTAACTGCCATTATAACTATCCAACAACAGGCAGATTTGATATTGTGTACCTGGGTAATTCTTCTTTTCAAAAATTAATAACACAGAATTCATACAATACTGCAACCCTGTTGGCTTGGGTACATCATTAAATACATACCACAAATGAGCCCCACACCTGCTGCAGGTACCTTTGGCAGGTTCAATACCATAGGTACTGTCTTCCTGCTGCAGCACACAGCTATTATTTTCCGGTTTCCGGAAATTTGGGCAGCCGGTGCCAATTTCAAACTTTGCAGCAAAACTGAATTATTAAAGTCCACAGCAAACATATTTGTAAATACCAGCTTCGTAATGGTTCCAATATTTGCTACTGTAAGCCCTTCCTGTACCTTCCAGCCGGGTTACCTGGCAGGCTTTGGGAGATAATTTCTTTTCATTCAGTTGCTGTTTTTACCGCAGTAAATGTATGCTGCCGGGAAAATGCAGTTCAGTATGCGATAATCAATGCAAATACAAAGAATATTACTTTCAGGACCCTTATTTTAAAAGTGTATTTACAGATAAGTTGCTGATCGTTTAACAACAGCAAACAATCAGGATGTTTAATTGTAATTTAGTTATCAAAAGAAAAACTCATGGGAATCTTCAGCCAGGTTGCTCAATATCTTTACTTAAAGAAAAAAGACCCCAATACACCCAAGAGCCAGTGGGTAAAATACATGCACGGTATTAACCGTATTTCCATTTTGCTTTTCCTGGCAGGATTGATCATCCTTGCAATAAAACTATTAAGGCGATAGTTGTTCCCTTACAATTTGCCTCAATATTTTCAGGCAACTAATAATTACCACCGTTATCAAAACTCCTGACGGCTATCATCGTTCTGCAGCCATTACCTGTGCTACCTTTACAGCCAATCTCATCTCAACAATTCTTCGCTGACTATTCTCAGAATTCTCTCTGAAGGCCGTACCTCCCTGCGAACTGATTAAAATTTATTTTATGAAAAAGATATTGCTATTGGCAGTTGTACTGTTGAGTTCAATCCTGTTGCCTGCACAGGGTGTGTATCAACTTTGGGGAATGACGCAAGCCGGCGGCAAAGATGACCAGGGTGTTATTTTCAATACAGACGGTGCTGGCAATAAATTCCGTTTAAAACATGAGTTTAGCAACTTATTTAACCAGGGATACGGGCCGGTGCTGGAGCTAACGGCATACAAGGGTAAATTTTACGGAATGACAATTCGTGGAGGAGTTTATAATACAGGAGTCATTTTTGAATGGAACCCAAACACAGGCATTTATACAAAAAAAGTTGATTTGAAAAATGCAGGTGCCAGTTTAACGCTCCCTTCCGGTAAACTAACTTTGAGTAATGGTAAGTTCTATGGCACATCCTATTATGGCGCCAATGGAAGTGGGGCAATTTTTGAATGGGACCCCAATACAAATATTTACACAGAAAAATTTGATTTTAGTTATAGTGAAGATGGCCAAGCCCCGCTGGGCGGCTTAATAATGTATGGAGATAAATATTACGGATTGACAGCTGGCGGAGGAAGCAACTATGCAGGAGTAATTTTCGAATGGGACCCAGCTACGAATGTTTACACAAAAAAGTATGATTTTAATAGTGTAGATGGCACTTACCCTTCCGGTGGCTTAACGATATATGGATGCAGATTATATGGAATGACATCCTGGGGAGGATTAAATGAAGCTGGGGTAATTTTTGAATGGAGTCCTACTTCGAATGTCTTCCAAAAAAAGTTCGATTTTGATGGCACCGGAGGTTCTCATCCATACGGAAACTTAACCCTTCTAAACGGGATTTTTTATGGCACGACGAATAGGGGCGGAGCCAACAACACCGGTGCAATTTTTAAATGGCACCCGGCAACAAACATCTACTATAAACAGTTTGATTTCAACAATGCAAACGGGGAAAGCCCTGTTGGCAGCTTAATAGCCAATAATGGAAAATTCTTTGGCCTGACGAATGGAGGTGGATCAATGAATTACGGAGTAATTTTTGAATGGAACCCATCAACAAATATCTATTCCAAAAAATTGGATTTCAATGGTGCCAATGGAAAAAACCCTTCTTCCGGCAATAGCTTCACCTTAGTACCTGCACCGGTAGCTAAAGGTCTACCAGGTAGTTGCACAACTTTTCTGCCCGTAACCATCAACAGCAGCAATAACAACCAATGGATATCCATTACAGATGATGATGGCAACGCAGTAGCAGAAATAAAAGCCAATGGCAATAACCTGGGCATAGTTACCGCATCCATGTTCATTAATAATACTGCAGTGAGAGAAGATGCATCTAAACGGCTTTACCTCGACAGGAACATTACCATCACGGCACAGGTACAACCAACAACAGCAGTTGATATTCGTTTATATATCAAAGGCGTAGAATACGAAGCTTTGAAAAATGCAGTGAACTCAAATGGGCAATCAGCAGGTATTGACAGCATTAGTGATATCACTGTTTATAAAGTAAGCGATGGCTGATCCCCTGCTGTTTCATCGTTTAGCAATAAGCTCACTGCTACTGCAGCTACCTGGGGAGCTGATTGTGTTTTCTCTGCAAGCATCACTTCTTCCTCATCATTTTATTTTGCAGGCAAAGCAGCGGTTTGTTCAGCGCCGGTTATTTCACAGGTCAATGCAAACCCGAATAAACTCTGGCCTCCCAATCACCAGTTGAAAAATGTAACCGTCAGTTATAACATCACAGGTACCTGTACCCCAATTACAAGCTGGCTAACCGTCAGCAGCAATGAACCTCTGACAGGAACAGGATGTGGTGATATTGCTCCGGACTGGATCATCGTGAACAATCATCACTTGAAATTAAGAGCAGAAAGAGCAGGGCATGGCAATGGAAGAATATATACCATCTGCATCAATGCAAAAGATGCGGCCGGAAATATTACAACACAAAAAGCAAAAGTAACAGTGCCGCATAACCAGGGCTGTTCCAATTCAAAAGGTGCCTATAATAATGAAGGCTATATTGATGCCAATGGAGACTATTTTGATCAGTGGTTTGAATGCAGCTTAACACCCAACCCATCCGGCGGAAGTTTTAACCTGCAGGTGGCAACCGCCTCTAACGACAAAATTGAAGTAACAATATTGGATGTAAGCGGAAGGCTGATCCACAAATTGAATACAGTAAAAAATCAATCCCTGCGCTTTGGTGATGAGTTGAAAAATGGTGTGTACATGGTAATAATAACACAGGGACAACAGCAGCAAATAATTAAATTGATTAAACAATAAGCACGACAAGCTTTTGCTCCTGCGATGTGCGGGGGCAAAGGCTTTATCTTTTCACAATCATTCAGCCATCCTTCACCGCTACCTAAACTCCGCTCAAAACACAGCGTTGCTACCGCAGCAATAAAAAATTATATCATGAAAAAGATTTTACTATTAACAGTTGCGCTGTTGACAATGCTGTTACCTGCACAGGGTGTTTACCAGCTTTGGGGAATGACGAGGGCGATGGCACTAACAACATGGGGGTAATTTTCAACACAGATGGGACAGGTGACAATTTGCAAATAAAGAGAAAACTGAAAAATAGTTATCCTGGAGGTAACCCGGTATATACGAATCTGATTGAACACAATAATAAGTTTTACGGGATGACGAGTGAAGGTGGTGATAATAACCTCGGCGTAATTTTCGAATGGAATCCGTCAACAAATGTGTATATAAAAAAAGTTGATTTCAATGGGAGCAATGGAGCAATCCCCACAGGCAGCCTGGCATTTTATGCTGGTAAGTTTTACGGAATGACAAGTCTGGGTGGGAATAACAACCAGGGCGTAATTTTTGAATGGGACCCTTCAACAAATACACTCCGCAAAAAAATTGAATTAAATGTGGGAATAGGCAGTATTCCATTGGGCAGCATGACACTCTACCTTAATAAGTTCTATGGAGTAACAAACAAAGGCGGCAATTATAACGGCGGAGTGGTTTTTGAATGGACGCCATCAACAAATGTTTACATTAAAAAAAATGATTTTGACTTCACAAAAGGAAGCCATCCAATTGGAGATTTAACACTTTATAGAGGTAAATTTTATGGCATGACGAGTGAAGGAGGATGTACAGGGAAAGGTGTGATATTTGAGTGGGATCCAGTGACGAATATTTTCTATAAAAAAAAATTTAATGGCACAGATGGGAGCAATCCACATGGAGGTTTAACTATGCTAAATGGTGATTTTTACGGCATGTCTAACGAAGGAGGCATCAATAATAAAGGAGTAATTTTCAAATGGAATCCATTGACCAATGCATATAATAAAAGATTTGACCTTACCAAATCAGAAGGTGCAAACCCAGAGGGCAACCTGGTATATTATGGTGAAAAATTCTATGGAATGACGCCCATAGGTGGAATAAACCCGGGGGACCCAGAGGACGCACCACATGGCCAAATTTTTGAATGGGATCCCGTAACAAATGCATTTTGGGGTATATTACATTTTTCACCCTATTTTACCGGGTCATCTCCCCATGGCAGCTTATCAATCTATGAGGGAAAGCTATATGGCATGACAAGTTGGGGCGGCAGCAATTGTGCCACATGTGAAAATAGAAATGGGGTAATCTTTGACATAGAACCTTCCTCAGAAATTTATACAAAAAGGATATCATTTAACAGCACCGATGGAATTGGCACAGGGAGTTTGACTCAATATAAAGGTAAAATATATGGGATAACAGAAGAGGGCGGAAAGGATGATGTGGGAACAATTTCAGAATGGGATCTATCAACAAATAGTTATACAAAAAAAATAGACTTACCTTTTTCCAGTTATTCATGCAGTTATTTAACACTTTTCAATAGCAAGTTCTATGGAATGTCTTCGGTTGGAGATAATAACGTGGGCGCAATTTTGAATGGGATCCGGCAACAAATACGTACGTAAAAAAATAGATTTTCAATTTGATTTTTTTGTGAGACCATCAGGTAGCCTGGTTTTAAGCAATGGGAAATTCTATGGCAGACTTTCATCAACCTGGAGCAATGAGACTGTGGTAGTTTTTGAGTGGGATCCTGTAACAAATGTTTGTATATATAAAATATCGTTTAATGGTGCCAATACTGATGTTCCACAAAATGGGTTGACCCCGTTCAATGAAAAATTTTATGGCACAACCAATGGCAATGACAATAATAGTGCTGGAGGGATTTTTGAATGGGATCCCTTAACAAATGACTACCTCAAAAAATTTGATTTTGTTAATGCAACAAATGAACGCTCCCCCTTTGGAAGCTTAACGTTTTGTGCAGGAAAGCTTTATGGCTTTGCAGAAGGTGGGGCAGTTGGTGATGGTGTAATTTTCGAATGGGACCCGGTTACTAATGAGTATGCAAAAAAGTATGACTTTAATGGCAGAATTGATGGTTGGCCACAGGGAAACCTGGCGATGAATGCTGGAAAGCTGTACGGTTTCACTACCAATAGAAATGATTCGGCTGTTATTTTTGAATGGGATCCATCTTCAAATATTTACACCCGAAAAAGTAATTTTATCTTAGCTAATACTGGCATACCTTCTGTTACTAACCTCACACTTGTTCCTGCACCTGTAGCCAAAGGTCTCCCCGGCAGTTGCACAAGTTTTCCAACCGTAACCATCAATAACAGCAACAACAACCAATGGGTATCTATCACCGATGAAGATGGCAATGCCGTGGCAGAGATAAAAGCCAACGGCAACAATCTTGGAGTGGTTACCACCTCCATGTATATCAATAATGCAGCAGTTCGGCAGGATGCTGCTAAAAGGCTTTACCTCGACAGGAACATTACAATTACTCCACAGTTTCAACCAACTACTGCAGTGGACATACGCCTTTACATAAAAGCAGCTGAATACATGGAATTGAAAAATGCAGTAAACTCTATTGCACAGCCTTCGGGCATTAACAATATCAATGATATCAATA
Organism: Chitinophagaceae bacterium; assembly: GCA_016722465.1. Lineage (GTDB taxonomy): Bacteria > Bacteroidota > Bacteroidia > Chitinophagales > Chitinophagaceae > Ferruginibacter. The sequence continues at coordinate 298,894 of JADKJC010000002.1, forward strand.
TTTATAAAGTCAGCAGTGGATGTTCACCTGCGGTTTCAACACTTACCAATAAGATTACTGCTACAGCAGGTACATGGGAAGCCGACTACGTTTTCACCACAAGCATTACCTCTTTCTCGTCATTTTATTTTGCCGGCAAAGCGGCTGTTTGTTCAGCCCCGGTTATTACACAGGTACATGCAAACCCTGCTACACTTTGGCCACCCAATCACCAGTTGAAAAACGTAACTGTAAACTACAACACAACTGGTACCTGTACCCCAATTACAAGCTGGCTTACAGTTAGCAGCAATCAACCTTTAACAGGAACAGGGTGCGGCGATGCTGCTCCCGACTGGATCATTGTGAACAATCATCATTTGAAACTAAGGGCAGAAAGAGCAGGCAATGGCAAAGGAAGAATTTATACCATTACCATCAATGCAAAAAATGCCGCCGGAAATATTTCGACAAAAAAAACAACGGTAACAGTAGCGCATCACCAGGGTTGCACCAATGCAAAAGGCACTTACAATGCTGAAGGCTACATTGATGCCAATGGAGATTACTTTGACCAGTGGTTTGATTGCAGCATCACGCCCAATCCCTCCAGGCAAAGCTTTAACCTGCAGGTTGCCACTGGATCAGGTGAAAAGATCGAAGCATCAATATTGGATGTAAGCGGAAGATTGATCCGTAAAATGAATACCGTAAAAAATCAATCCATTCGCTTTGGTGATGAGTTGAAACCCGGCGTGTACATGGTAATCATCACACAGGGACAACAGCAACAAATTATTAAAGTGATAAAACAGTAAGCATAAAAACAAAGCCCTCATGCCTGGTGCATGAGGGCTTTGTTCATTCATATTAAAAAGATCAATCTTCCTTTTTTACACTGCCGGCACCGCTTACATGAGAATTTACCTGGCACCCGCCTGAATAAAAAACATTGCCGGCGCCAGAAGCATGCGCTTCTAAACTTACACTTGCATACACATGAATATTACCGGCACCACTGGTTTCTGCAACCGCATTCTCACTCAACAGCTCCCTGGCTTTAATGCCGGCACCACCACTGGCTTTGGCAGTATGCTCCCTTGTCCTTCCTTTCAGTTCAATATTGCCGGCTCCGGAAACATCTGATTCTACTTCTGGTGCATCTACGGTAGCTTCAATACTGGCGGCTCCGGATGCTTCCAGCATAATTTTACCAGTGTTTTTTAACTGGTCAAGCACTTTTACATTGGCTGCGCCAGAACTGTTGATCCGGTTAATTTCAGGGGCTGTGATGTAAATTTTCAGGTGTGCATTATTGATACTAAAGCTCTTTTTAAATTCAATGTTCAGTTTATCCCCACTCACCCTGGTGTTGATGTATTTCATCAGGTTGTCATCCGCTTCAACTTCAACGGTGGTGGTGGGTCCTGATTTTAACTCTACTTCAAAGGCACTGCCTACCGAAATACCCTTAAAATCTCCAACCTGTCTTTTTTCTGTGATCAAATTGCCGCTTCCGTGTATCTGGCGGCAGGATGTGAATGCGATCATTACCGCAGCAAAAAATGCAAATTTTCTCATGGCTTATATTTTTTGTAAAGATTTAAAATAAAAACTATCTGTACAAACCTTTTATATAAAAAACAATCATCCTGTTTTTCATTTACCAAACAAACCCTGAATCTTACTTCCCAAACTAGCAAGCATTTATTTACCTTCGCAGCCATGACGGAAAAGATTCTAATTCTTGATTTCGGCTCCCAGTACACACAGCTTATTGCAAGAGCCGTAAGGGAGGCCAGTGTTTACTGCGAAATTATTCCTTACAACAAACCCATCGAATATAGCCCTGAATTAAAGGGCATCATTCTCTCGGGTTCACCCTTTTCGGTAAACCAGGAAGATGCGTTGGTAGCAGATATCAAAAGCATGGCCGGCAAATTACCGGTACTGGGTATTTGTTATGGCGCACAACTCACTACCAAACTGTTTGGCGGCAAAGTAGAGAAAAGTGAAAAAAGAGAATACGGCCGGGCAAAACTGGAGATATTGCAACCGGATATTTTGCTGGAAAATGTATCCCCCCATTCACAGGTATGGATGAGCCATAGTGACACCATTAAAGAACTGCCGGAAGGATTTACCCTGCTGGGCAACACAGAAAGCATTCCCGTTGCCGCCTTTAAACGCAATGAGGGCCTGCCTTTGTACGGATTACAATTTCACCCGGAAGTATACCATTCTGCCGAAGGAAAGGTCATCATCAACAATTTCCTTACTCATATCTGTGGTTGCCACCAGGACTGGACACCGGCTCATTTCATCAGCGATACTGTTGCTGAATTGAAAAATAAAATCGGAAACAAAAGGGTAATCATGGCGCTGAGTGGCGGGGTAGACAGTACCGTTGCCGCCACCCTGGTGCACAAAGCAGTGGGCGAAAACCTGTTTGGAATTTTTGTTGACAATGGCGTGTTGCGTAAAAATGAATTTGAAGAAGTTCTGACCATTTATGCAAAATTGGGATTGAATGTAAAAGGCGTGGATGCCAAAGCGCTTTTTTACAGCAAACTCGCCGGCAAATCAGACCCGGAAGAGAAAAGAAAAATTATTGGCAAAACTTTTATTGAAATATTCGATCAGGAAGCCCACCGCATTGAGAACATAGATTTTCTTGGCCAGGGTACCATTTACCCGGATGTCATCGAATCCTTATCTGTGCATGGCCCTTCTGCTACCATCAAATCGCACCACAATGTGGGCGGCCTGCCCGACACCATGAAATTATCGCTGGTAGAACCGCTGCGGCTGCTTTTTAAAGATGAGGTAAGAAAAGTGGGTATTGAACTCGGCATCCCCCATGAAATGCTTTTCCGCCATCCCTTCCCGGGGCCTGGCCTCGGCATAAGAATTTTAGGAGATATTACTGAGGAAAAGGTACGGTTATTGCAGGAAGCTGATGCGATTTATACCAATGCCCTGAAAAAATCTGGTTTGTATGCAACCGTATGGCAGGCAGGCGCCATCTTACTGCCGGTGAAAAGTGTGGGTGTAATGGGTGATGAAAGAACGTATGAATATACTGTTGCCCTGAGAGCTGTTACATCGGTAGATGGGATGACGGCTGACTGGGCGCATTTACCTTATGAATTCTTAGCCAATATCTCCAATGAAATCATCAATAACGTTCGTGGCATTAACCGGGTTGTGTACGACATCAGCAGCAAACCACCGGCAACCATTGAATGGGAGTAATGAATTAATAAAGCCCGATGAGAGGTTGGTTGCCTCATTGCCATGAGTCATTTTTTTTGATCAATTAACAACTTATATCAGGGGCGGGGAAATACAAACAGAATCATCAGAACATGAAAAAACTATTTTTTCCGGTATTGTTTTTCTTAGCAGCCGTTTTCTCTTTGCAAATGGCCACTGCCCAACAGGCAGACAGTTTCCCAAAATTGAAAACTTACCGGGTGGGCATATTTGCCCCTCTGTACCTGGATTCCGTTTTCAGTGCTGCAGGTAATTTCCGTTATACGCAGGGTATGCCAAAATTCATTACCCCGGCAGTGGATTTCATCAATGGTATTCAAATCGGGCTTGACTCTCTAAAGCTGGACAATGCCAATATTGAAGCCTATATCTACGACACAAAATCGTATACAACACCATTACAGAACCTTATCAAAAGTAAAAAGCTGGATAGCCTTGATTTGATACTTGGCCCTGTTAGAGACCAGGAATACAGGCAACTGGCTGATTTTGCATTGGCTAAAAACATCCCCTTCATCTCTGCGGCTTATCCAAATGATGGTGGCATCAGCTCCAATCCTTTCGTGGTCATTTTAAACTCTACTTTAAGGGCCCATTGCGAAGCCATTTACTCTTATATTTTACAAAGTCATGGTACTGATAAAATTTATCTCTGCCGTAAAAAAGGGCAGCAGGAAGAAAGGGTGGCCGGATATTTTAAATCGATGAACAACCAGGATGGCAAACCATTGCTGAGTATTCAAACCATTAATTTTGACAGTACCATTTCAGCTGAATTATTGAAAAAGAAGTTAGACAGTAACCGCCAGTCCATCATCATCGGAGGTTCACTGGATGAGAGTTTTGCCTCTGGGTTGGCTTATGCCTGTAACGATCTTTATCAGCAATACCCCATCACACTGATTGGCATGCCCAATTGGGATGCATTTAAAAGCCTTTCAAAAAAAGATGAGTTTGAAGAATTCCCGATCTACTTTACTACCCCGTACTATAACAGCAAAAGCGATGGTTACAGCAGAATGCTGATAGATGGCTACAAGAAAAAGCTGAAAGGAAACCCTTCCGACATGGCTTTTAAAGGTTTTGAATGCGCCCAGTTATTTATAAAACTGATCTCCAGATACCCCAATGATTTCATGAGCCATATCAACGATAAAAGCCAAAAAATCTTTACAGAATATAATTTTAAACCAGTATCAATAAAAGGAACCAGTACCATCCCGGATTATTTTGAGAACAAGCATTTGTATTTTATGCGGATATTGAACGGCAACACCTACAAAGCATGGTAAAATAATTTTACAGACTACTATAAACAACAGCCGAACATTATAGTTCGGCTGTTGTTCTATTGCATCATTGATGAAACAATGGCGCATAAAAAATCTACACTCCCAACTAAAATATGCATCACCTGTAATCACCCCTTTGCCCGGCGGAAAAAATAGGAAAAGGTTTGGGAGGAAGTAAAGTACTGCAGCGAAAGATTCCACAATAACAAATCAAAAAAGAGTTAACCCTTAATTAAATTATTACTAACAGGCAATTCAGTAAATTTAGGTATGAAAAAAGCGATCACAGTGTTGATGATAATGATTAGTTCCGTTGCATTTGTTCAGCTTAACAATACATTTCAAAAAGAAGATCCGCAGTATATTCCTCCATCTAAACAACGCAGCGGCGATGCAACCAAAGGATATCAATACCTTACCACCGGTGATTATTTAAAGAGCGGTATCCCCTACTCTTTTTTTATAATGGGCATTCCGAAAGACAGCAATAATTTTCTGCAGCGAACAGGCCTTAACGAAAAACTACCGCATGATTTCACGGCTGTAAAGGCACCAAACGGAGAAATAGTAGTAGCACCCAATTGCCTGCAATGTCATTCCCAGGTTTTCAATGGCAAACTGATTGTTGGGTTGGGTAATTCCTTCAGCGATTTTACCGTGAACAGGCAAAGCACTGCACTGATAGCTGAAGGCATGCTGAAAAAATTGACCGGTATCAATGCAAAAAAGTATGAAGCAGCCAAAAATTTCATTACAGCCTTAAAAGCCATTTCTCCAAAACTCATTACCAGTACCAAAGGCGTAAACCTTGCTGATGGCCTTGCAGCTTTACTGGTTTCGCACAGGGATCCTGCAACACTTCAATGGAGTGATAAGATTTCACTTGAACTGCCAGACGAAATAATTCCTACAGATGTGCCAGCCTGGTGGTTGCTGAAGAAAAAGCATGGCATGTTTTATAATGGCTTTGGCCGTGGAGATTTTGGCAGGTTTTTAATGGCAAGCAACCTGCTAACAGTAACCGATACCACAGAAGCAGCTGAAGCAGATACACACTTTAATGATGTACTGGCCTTTATCAATTCCATTCAGCCGCCCAGCTATCCAAAACCAATAAATGAGCAATTGGCAAAAGAAGGAAAAGAAATTTTCACTGCCGCCTGTTCCAACTGCCACGGAACTTACGGCGATGATGGCAGGTATCCCAACCTGCTGATACCGGAAAGTATCATCAAAACAGATTCTGCTTTGTTCACCTCCAATTATTCCAATCCGCAGTTTGTTGAATGGTTCAATAAAAGCTGGTTCACCAGTGGAGATCATCCTGCACAGCTGGTTCCCTACCGTGGTTATATAGCGCCGCCACTGGATGGCATCTGGGTTACAGCGCCATATATGCACAATGGTTCTGTTCCCGATTTAGAAAGCATGCTTAACAGTACAGCCAGGCCAACTTACTGGCAAAGAAGTTTCAGCAAGCCATCTTACAACTATGATATTCCCGGATGGAATCATGAAACAAAAGACGGGCCCGGCGGCAGTGAAGTGTACAATACCACATTAAAGGGTTATGGCAATTACGGGCACACCTTTGGCGATCATTTATCTGCTAAAGAAAGAAAGGCAGTGATTGAATATTTGAAGACACTTTAAACTAAGGGCGGCCACATTTTGAAATTGTCTTTACCGGCAAGACTAAATATATAATATTACACCAGCTCCCCGGCAAAAAATCTGTACTACCTTCCATTCAAATTATTTCACTTTTTGAAACTCACTACCACCAAAGGATACAAAATAATTGAAACATGGCTTTCCTCAAAAGATCATCAACCCTTCCTGTTCCAGCAACAGGCATGGCAGCATATCATCAATAAAAAAAGCGGGCTGGTAAATGCCCCTACGGGTTGTGGTAAAACATATTCTGTTTTCATCGGTGCTGTGATTGATTTCATTAACAACCATGCTGGTGATTATCAAACGAAGAAAAAAAATGGCCTTCAGTTGTTATGGATAACACCATTAAGGGCTTTAGCAAAAGATATCGGCCGGGCCATGGAGGAAGTAATCAGTGAACTGGGCTTGCAGTGGGAAGTAGCCATCCGCAATGGCGATACACCCACCAGTGAAAGGCAAAAGCAAAAAAGGCAAATGCCGGAGGTATTGATCATTACACCGGAGAGTTTGCATTTACTGCTGGCACAAAAGAACAATGCTGATATTTTCAAATCACTAAAAATAATTGCAGTAGATGAATGGCATGAACTGATGGGAAGCAAGAGAGGTGTGCAGGCAGAGCTGGCCCTATCAAGAATTGTGAATATCGTCAATGGTCAAGGGTCAAGGGTCAAGGGCAACATTTCAGTTTGGGGTATCTCTGCTACCATTGGCAATCTTGAGCAAGCGAAGGAAGTATTGCTGGCCTCCCTGAAACAGGAAGCTGTGATCGTTAAAGCGGCGATCAGTAAAAAAATTGAAGTCATTCCAATCATACCTGACGAGATTGAAAAATATCCCTGGGCAGGGCATCTTGGCATTAAGCTCGTTGACAAAGTAATTCCCATTATCAACGCAAATAAAACCACCCTCATCTTTATTAACACAAGAGGGATGAGTGAAACCTGGTACCAGGCTTTATTAACGGCTTCGCCTGAGCTCTCTGGCACCATTGCCTTGCACCACGGAAGTATTGAACAGGAATTGCGCCTATGGGTGGAAGATAGTTTGCACACCGGCATATTAAGAGCCGTAGTATGCACCGCCAGTCTTGATTTGGGTGTTGACTTCCGCCCCGTGGATACGGTGATACAGGTGGGTTCGCCTAAAGGCGTATCCAGGTTTTTGCAAAGGGCAGGCCGTAGTGGCCACCAGCCCGGCGAAACCAGCAGGATCTATTTCCTCCCAACCCATTCATTGGAATTAGTAGAAGTAGCTGCATTAAAACAAGCTATGGATGAAAATTACATCGAAAGCAAGGAGCCTATGTTGTTGTGTTTTGATGTACTGATACAATACCTCTGCACATTGGCCGTAGGCGATGGTTTTAACCCAACGCAAATTTTTGAAGAAATAAAAAACACTTACTGTTATGCTGCGATTACTGATGACGAATGGCATGAGTTATTGCATTTTATTACACAGGGCGGAAAAGCCCTGCAGCAATATGATGATTATAAAAAAGTGGAGATCATTGATGGGCTGTATAAGATCCCCAGCCGCAAAATTGCCATGCGCCACCGGATGCACATTGGCACCATTGTAAGTGATGCAATGCTGAAGGTTAAATTTTTAAGCGGTGGTTTTATTGGAGTGATAGAAGAATGGTTTATCTCAAGGCTGGAAGCTGGCGATGTATTTACACTGGCTGGCAGAAAGCTGGAATTTGTGATGATCAAAGAGATGAGTGTGCTGGTAAGAAAATCGAATGCCAAAAAATCCATCGTACCCAGTTGGATGGGGGGAAGAATGTCGCTGACGGCCAATTTAGGACTGATGCTGAGAAAGAAAATGAATGAAGGTAACCGGAAAAGCAAGGAGCCGGAATTAAAAGCCCTGGAACCGCTGTTCAGTTTACAAAAAGAGTTATCCATCATTCCAAAAGAAAATGAGTTGCTGATAGAGCACATTGAAACAAAAGATGGTTTTCACATTTTTGTTTATCCATTTGAAGGCAGGCTGGTGCATGAAGCTATGGCGGCAATTTTAGCCTACCGGATCAGTAAAATAACGCCGATCACTTTTTCTATCGCAATGAACGACTACGGCTTTGAGTTATTAAGTGATCAACCCATACCGGTAGATGATGCCAATGTATATGAACTCTTCACACAGGAAAATTTACTGGCAGACATTCAAAAAAGCGTGAACTCAACGGAAATGGCCAGGAGAAAATTCCGGGACATAGCCGTGATCGGCGGGCTGATCTTCCAGGGAATGCCAGGAGAAAAAGTAAAAGCAAGGCATTTACAAAGCAGCGCCAGTTTACTGTTCAATGTATTCTCCGAATACGATCCTAACAATATTTTATTAAAGCAGGCTTACCGTGAAGTACTGGACCAGCAAATGGAAGAAGTGCGGCTGCGGAATGCATTGCAACGCATCAACAGCAGCAATATCATTATAACTTTCCCTCAAAAACCAACCCCATTCTGTTTCCCTATCATTGTTGACGGGTTGAGCCGAAACAATCTTTCCTCTGAAAGACTGGAAGACAGGATCAAAAGAATGCAGGCACAACTCGAAAAGAATAAATGAAAAATCCCGGACAGTATTTATCCGGGATTTCATTTATAAAAAAATTTAATAAACCAGGGGCTTCCTGTTTACTGCATACAGTATCAGGAATAAAACAGGAAATAGAAAAACAAACAGTCCTAATCCGGTAAAGGAGCCTACCCCCACAAAAATAATCCCGCCTAAAATGGGCAAAAATTCACCAGCAGCCCAAAGAATAAATCCCTGCTTTTTCAGCTTTCGCATTTCTATTGCACCATACAGGCACAATGCACATCCAACAACGGTAAGCAACATAATCGGCAGCTTATTTTCCATTTGTTTTCTTGCATTTTCTATCATCTCCGGGCTCATTAATTTTTTAGCCCAGGCAGGCGCCTCTGCCAATTTATCCCGGCTTTCCAGCATGGTCTTATACGACTTTTCAACGGTAAAATAAGTCCATAAACTCATAATGGCAAAAATCGCACTTCCAATCATTGTAAGGATGGTAAGTACATTAATCGAAGTTGGCATTGCCGGTTTTTGCCCATCTTCTAAATCAAAAACATCGTTGGTTTGGTTAGTGGTTGACATGGTTTTTTTGGTGTAAAGTAAAAACTTATTCTGTTTTTTCAAAACCTGATATGTATTTGTTTTTATGTTTAGCAATTATCTTCGCCAACAATGCTGCAAATCATTCCCAAAATAATATCAGGCAATAACTTTTTACTTTCTGCCGACAGGTGCATTTACTGGGATCAGGAACAAACATTAATCCTGAGTGATCTTCATTTTGGAAAAACGGGGCACTTTAGAAAGAGTGGCATAGCAGTGCCACAAAATCTTTTCAAAGAAGACATACAACGTTTTGTTGCGTTGCTGCAAACCTTTAAACCGGAAAATGTAATTGTGATCGGCGACATGTTTCACAGCCACGACAATAAGGAACATGCATTATTTGTAAAATGGCGAAAGGATTTTAAACAACTGAACATACAACTTGTAATGGGCAATCATGATATCCTGCACAGTGACTGGTACCGTAATGCCGGCATCGAAACAATTAATGACAGGCTCAATAAAGGAAATTTTTCCTTTGTACACGATATTACAGCGATAGGCAATGAGGTACAAGATGAAAAATATTTTTTCAGCGGTCATATACACCCTGGCTACAGCATCACAGGCATGGGTAAGCAATCGCTGCGTTTCCCCTGTTTTTACTTTACCAAACAATTTGCTGTGCTACCGGCATTTGGAAAATTCACCGGCACTCATTCCATTAAACCAAAACGTGGCGAAGCTGTTTTTGCAATAATGGCAGCCAATCATGCAAAGGATGAAAGGGCCGGCATCATAAAAGTATTTTAGAGCCTCCCCAAACCCCTCCAAAGGAGGGGCTTAAAAACTCCCTGCACATTTGAAGTGACCTTGAAATTGCAAAGAGTGATCATTGATTAATGAATAAATAAAAATATTGAAGATAAGTGGCCAGCAGAAAATTAAAGATTGCTTTCGATCCCATCTATGCACATCCGCTGCCCGAAGGCCACCGCTTTCCAATGCTGAAGTACGAGCTGATACCGGAGCAGTTGCTGTATGAAGGAAGTATTACAGCAGCTAATCTTTTTGCGCCAACACTATGCCCTGATGAAATTATTTTGTGGACACATGATGCGGCCTATGTTGATAAATTACATCTTCAAACACTATCTGAAAGAGAGCAACGGCATATTGGTTTTCCGCAATCACCAGTATTAACTCAAAGGGAATTTACTATTACGCAAGGTACTATTGACTGCTGTCATCATGCCCTGCAAAACGGTGTGGCATTGAATGTAGCAGGAGGTACACACCATGCTTTTACCGATAGAGGCGAAGGCTTTTGTATGCTGAATGACATGGCCGTTGCTTCTAATTATCTGCTGAAGAAAAAACTTGCCAAACAAATCCTGGTTATTGACCTGGATGTACACCAGGGCAACGGCACCGCAAAATTATTTGAAAACGAAAAACGTGTCTTCACCTTTAGTATGCATGGCGAACACAACTATCCTTTTCACAAAGAAAAAAGCGACCTGGATATTCCTTTAAAAGACGGAACGGGCAATGATGAATATTTATCGTTGCTGAAATCAACCCTTACTCAACTTATCAATGAAATACAACCGGACTTTGCTTTCTTTTTATCCGGGGTGGATATTCTGGATACTGATAAATTTGGCAAATTAAAAGTAACCGTGGACGGTTGTAAGCAAAGAGATGAAATAGTGTTCTCTCATTTACAACAACAGCAAATACCCTGTGTAGCAGCCATGGGTGGTGGTTACAGTGCAGACGTAAAGGTCATTGTGGAAGGACATTGCAATACGTTCACGGTGGCGAAGGATGTTTTTAGTTTATAATCTGATGCTGATTGTTATGCCGTACAAGTGAGTGACACAACGATGCCGCCATGAAAAACTTCAGCCGGCAACAAAAATTAAATTCTTCTCCGCTTTATTTCCTTTTCAATCAAACCCAGTTCCCGGCCTGTTTGCCCGGCAACAGAACTATTTTCCTGTGCCCTCCGCATCAAATACGGTACTACATCTTTAATAGGTCCGAATGGCAAATATTTACTGACGGAGCATCCGGCATTGGCAAGATTAAAAGTAATGTTATCGCTCATGCCATACAATTGAGACAGGTGAACATGCGGATGATCGGGTGAAAGGTTTTTTTGTTTTAACAACTCTGTAGTAAGCAGGTTACTGTTTTCATTGTGAGAAGCAACAACCACCGCAATCTTATCAAGATGATCGATACAAAAAGTAACTGCAGCATCATAATCCCTGTCACAACTTTTTTTATCCGGCTGTATCGGTGAAGGATACCCCATTGTTACAGCTCTTTCTCTTTCCTTTTCCATATAAGCACCTCTCACCAGTTTGATACCCAAAACAAAATCCCTTTCTACTGAGGCTTCATAAGAATCTTTTAAAAATGCCAGCCTGTCGTGACGGTACAGCTGCAGGGTATTGTAAATAATCACTCTCCCTTTATTGAAAGTATCCATCATCAGCATGGTCAATGCATCTACAGGATCCTGTATCCAGGTTTCTTCGGCATCTATGAGTACTGCAACTTTTTTAGCCGCTGCCGTTTCACAAATATGCAGCAGCCGCAGCCTTACGTTGTGCCATTCTTCTTTTTCAGCATGATCCAGGGTATGCACTGCTTTTATGTACCGCTTCATCAATGAGCCATCTTCCTGGTGCATCATGGCATCTATTTTTTCCAGCAGCCCAAATCTTGCCAGTCCGGTAACCTTTACACTCATAAAAGGAATGTTTGGTTGAGTGGCGGCATATTCAATTACACCAATGAATTGTTTGGTGGAATGTTCAAAACCTGGCTCCCCGTCACCGCCGCCTTCCACTCCATAATCCAGTATCACCTGCACATTGTATTCGCCCAGTATTTTGGCAACGCTGGCTGTTTCCTGCAAGGTTTCGCCTCCTACAAACTGTGCAAAAATGGTGCTGCGGATGATGGGTTTGGTAAAAGGCAAATTCCATTTAATTGCAACAGGTGTCAATTTAAGGCCAAGGTTTATCAGCCAGGGCTTACCCATGGAGGAGAAAAGAAAATGAGCTCTTTTGAGCGCCTTATCTTTTTTGTAGGCAAATGCACACTCGGTATTATCGAAGGAAATAGAAGCAAGCTTATCCATAAAATGAAATATATTCAAAGATAGGCAATCCTTTAAAAAACGCATTGCACCGTTTAATAAAATGACCCTTGATTGTGGTCATGAAAACCAAAAGGTGCCGCCATATAAACAGCAACACCTTTTTTATAGCTTGGTTAAACACAGGTTCTAATACATAACACTGATGGTTTGTTTGGTTCCATCTGGCCTTAGTATCTCTATCAGGTAGTTGCCATGCAACAATTCCTGTTCAGTTTGGAAAGGCTCGGCAATAGTTGTTTCAATGTGTTTTATTTTTTTAACAGCAATCAACTGGCCTGTATTGCTCAGCAACCGCACAGTATAGTCTCCGGCTGCCTGGTTTACAAAATAAAGATTCAGGCTACTACCGGTAATCGGGTTTGGATACAGCGTGATGTAACCATCCCGTTTTTCATACATCACTTTTACAACAGGCGAATTTTTATATGTCCCATCCTGTCCTTTGCTCCTGATCCTGTAATAATTAATTCCTTTGATAGGATCTTTATCAACCCAGCGGTAAGCAGCGCTTCTGTCGCCATTCAACACATTATTTTCTATGTGCACTTTTGTAAAATGTACCCCATCGGCTGATTTCTCCACTTCATAATTCAGAATCGACAACTCATGCGCTACATTCCAGTCAACGTTGATAAAGTTGCTGCTACGGTACGCTTTTACTGATGAGAAAGTAACCGGCAGGGCTACCATGTTCTTAAACACAATCCTGAAACGTGTTGGATTCCATGTGGCAGAATCCGGTGTAACGCTGAATGGATAGATGCTGGTTCCATTCAAATCAAGCGCCGTAAAAGTATGTAGATATTTATCTTCAAGAAATGCTGATACCGCAGCCTGATTCAAATTACCTGCTTTGATTTCAAATTGATAATTATCCCTTACCCTGTATGACCTGATCCTGTACTGGATGGTATCGGTGCTTTGCAACTGTTGCCTTTTTTCTATCTGCAACCAGGTACCGTTATTATCAATTCCAACATTTTCAGAAGAGAAGTTGAATAGTTTTTTAGCATCCTCCAGGTTCACTTCATCTGAGTAATCACTATTATACAATGAAAGAGCTCCATCTACCAATTGTCTTGTACCGGCACTGTCATTGTTATCATACAACAGCAGTGTACTCAGGTAACCAACAGACGGTGCTGGATCGGAAGATGGCGAAGCCGGCCTGAACACAGCGCTTGAACTGCCGCCAGTTTTAGCATCTTCATTAATACTTACCGTGCCTGCGCCGGCATTTTGTACCATAAATGCCTGGCTGCTTTGTACGGTATTATTGATACTGAAAGCTGCACCATAGCTTCCACCGCCTGGACCACTATTGCCAGGAAAGACAATATAGTCTGTACCGGGGCCACCAGACCTGGTGAAATACTGGTATGCACCAACGCCCGAAAAGCCTGTTAACTTAGGATCCCACATTACAAAGTTGGTACTGCTAACGCTGCCGCTGGTTGATATTTTTCTGAAGTCAATAGCAGAAGCAAAAGGGTTACCAACAACCGTATATGGACCAACACCTGCAGGCACTGCATTTACCTGGTTATTTGTTTTCAACTGGCCCGCTACCCTTAAAATGGTATTGCTGGTAGGGGCGGCAGTATTTAAATATATAGGTGTACTTCTGTCACCTCTTACAAATACCATATAGCCTGCAGAATCTGTAACCTTTGCAGCCAGTGTATTCGGAATACCTGCCCATGCACCAGTTACTGGATCGTAATGCTTTACAGATGGATTGTTATTTGGTGAAGGATCAAAGCCTAAAGCAGGGCTAGAGCCACTGATATGCATTCCAAATCCAGGATGAGGATCAAGGCGGTTAGCATATACATAGTCGGGATTTACAACAGCTTCCTGCCATGAAGCATTGAATGTTGGCGCTCCTGTTGCTTGAACCGGCACTGTCATCAGTCTCCATGCACGGCGTTCAGGCACATATCTTTCAACGATTACTTTTCCTGTAAAGCTGTTGCCCGAGTTGGCAGTATAATTGGTAATGTCTGCTACTCTTGCAGTTTTATTTGCTCTGGATACAAGCGTAATATTATTGCCGGTATTTAAAACCGTGTTGTTTACATTTCCAAAAGCAAGTGAGTCTGTTATATTCAGTGTGTCATTTGCAACGCTGGAAACATTTACACCGGATGGATTTGATATAATCAGGCCACTGAGCATCCTGCTTACAAATGCAGCACCACTGATGCTTTGTGCGCCTGCAGTACCATTCAATTCGATTGTACCTGCCACAACATTGAATGAACCACTGTTGCTGATAGTGCCTGCTATCTGAAGTTTGGCATTACTAACGGTTACCAACCCTGTGTTTTGTATGGTTATATTTCTTACAGAACCAATACCGCTATTCAGCAAAGGATAATTGACAAGACTACCCGGAATAATGACATCGGTAAAAGAAGTAGGAATTCCACCGCACCAGTTCTGCACATCAAACCAGTTGGTGTTTACACCCAACCACAGGTTAGCAGTACTTACTGCAAGTGTAACATTCTGAGTGAAACTTTGTGAACAGGTTCCGTTGGTAATACCCGTTACAGTTAAGACCTGGCCATTGTTTACTACCGTCAGCAGGCTGGTGGTAAAGCTTGCGTTACCCGATGCATTTGCGTTAACACCTGCAACAGCTGGCTGGGCAACTGCATTGATGGAATAACTAATCGTATTGTTGGTACTGTTAGGTATAAGACCAGTCAGATTTATTGTTGCATTGCCACTGATACAAACTGCCGCAGCCTGGGCGGCTGTTGATAATGAAGGCAAGGGGTTTACACTAAGTAATGTAATAACACTTACTGTTTTTACACAGGTAGGTGAATTGCTGGTAACAGATATACCGGTTATTTTTAAGATCTGGCCATTGTTGAGTGCAGTAAGGTTTGCACTCGTAAAGCTTGCATTGCCTGAAGCATCTGCCACAACACCAGTAATATTCGGCTGTGCAAGGTTATTTACCGAATAGCTTATCGTGGAGGTAGTATTAGGCAACATGCCGGTTAAATTGATTGTTGCACCAGTACCTGCACAAACGGCTATAGCCTGAGACACTGTTGCCAACGTTGGTGTTGGATTTACCGTTACCACCACATTTTGCCCTGGTGCGTTGCTGCAACTGTTTGCTGTAGTGGTGTAAACATAAGTAACATTTACAGGAGCAGCAGTTGTATTTGTTAATACTTCATTCACATTAGCAATTCCGCTGGATGCAGACTGGCTGATGCCGGCTACCGCTGCCCTTGTCCATCCAAATGTTGCACCCGGCGTTGTACTGCTGGCTGTATAACTAAATGATGATCCGCTGCAAATAGCAGACGGTGACAAAGTACTGCTCAATACAGGTGTTGGGTTTACATTCAATGTTACATTCCTGGTAAATGATTGAGAACAGTTAGGTGTAGCGCTCGTAATCATTACGCCTGTAACCTGTAATGTTTGCCCGTTATTACCGGCAACTAATGGAATGGTATTAAAGCTAGCTGCCCCGCTACCGTTGGCAACCACTCCCGTTGCTGTTTGAGGAGCGCCTGCATTGATGGTGTAAGTAATCGTTGCGGTACTGTTGGCAACAAGACCGGCTAAATTTATTTGTGCTGATGAGCCCGGGCAAACTGCTGCCTGAAGTGTAGCGCCTGTTAATGTTGGTGTGGCGTTTACACTCAGGGTAACATTTTGTGTGATCAATTGTGCACAGGCCGGTGCAGGGTTCGTGGTGCTTACACTGGTGATTTGCAAGGTCTGCCCATTATTGGCAGCAGTCAATGCAATGGTATTAAAGCTTGCATCCCCACTGGCGTTTGCTACTACACCTACTACGGTATTTGTTGGACCACCATTAATTTTATAAGTAATAGTCGATGTACTGCTGCTTATCAGTCCTGTTAAATTTATTTGTGCAGTTGAGCCAGCACAAACAGTTGCCTGTTGTGACCCACCAGTTAATGTTGGTCCGGGATTTACAGTTACATCAACAGCTGCGGAAGTAACGGAACAGCCAGCTACATCAGTTGTGGTTACTGTATAGGAATTCAAGCCTGATGGAGGTGTTACCACTGCCGTGGCAGTAGTGTTGTTCAAACCCGAATAAGCAACAGCTCCTATTGATGCAGGTCCATTCACCACAGAAGTATAGCCACCCGACCTGGTGATAGTCAATGACCAGTTAACCAATGTGCCCAAGTCGTCAAATGCATCATCAAAGATCCGTATTGTCCAGTTGCCATCAATAGATGCACCCAGCAATGCCGTATTAGGAATACCAACATAAGCTCCAGGAGCTGTGGTAATAGTACCCTCTGGCCTGTAAGTGCCGTTAAATGGCGCTGTGTTATTTCCACCTGAGCCGATTATGTTTGCGACATCGGTTTTCAAAATCGTATTGGTATAATCATTACCACTGCCACCATTATCTGAAGACAACAGCATCGCCTTTGTTCCGCTTGGATCAACCAGGAAAATATCCAGGTCCTGATCATAAGTGTGTGTAATATTCAATGTAACCTGCACAATATCTGTTGCTGCCAGTGTAAATCCGCCACTACCGGCAAGTGCAATCGCAGATGAAATACCAAGTACATTATCATCTGGTATTGCAGCATTAACGGTACCTGACGCACCGGAAAAAACCAGGGTATTGGTACCTCCGGTATTGGTGGCCGTTAAGGTAGATGTGGCACCAATACAGATAGCTGCCGGGCTTCTCACCAGGCTCACTGCAGGTGAAGGCGTTACGGTCACTGTTATAGTTGAGGTAATGGCCGCACAGGTGGTTGGGTTAATTGATGTTGGTGTTACAATGTATTGAACGGTTCCGGCAGTTGAATTGCTTGGATTGGTTAATACCTGGCTGATGACACTGCCAGCTCCTGCACTGGCTCCGGTAATGCCACCGGTTATAGTTCCTATGGTCCATGTATAGGTACTCGGTATTACTGATGTAAGATTAATATTAGTGCTGGTTCCACTGCATATTGACATGGCACTTGCATTGGCAATAATTGGCGCCTGCATTAAGGTAATGGTTCTGGTTGCGGTTAAAGGGCCGCAAGGTCCGTTACCATCCGGATCATTAGAAGTTAAAGTCAATGTTACCACACCGGCATAGTTCGAAGGTGGAGTATAAGTTACTGCTGGTATCTGTGCAGGCGTTCTGAATGTAGTATTACTCAACGTACCAATATTTGATCCGTTTGCAGGGCTTAGTGATGTAATTGACCAGGTACCACCAACTGTAGTACTTGCCGTACCACCAACTGTAGCTCCTGATAAAGTAATTGCAGCTGGCGAAGTTTCCTGGCACACTGTATTATCTGGTCCTCCTGCTGCAATGGTTAGCGTAGATGTCTTTACCATACTGAGTGTATCACTAGGGCAGCCATCAACCAATATCCTGAAATAATAGTTGCCCATTGGTGAGAATATAGATGGGGCTGGTGGCAAGGTATCATGTACCAGGTTATTAAAATGAGGCCCAACCATTGCGTTCCATGGGCCTGCACTGCTTCCGATTGAATACTGCCACAGCAATGTTCCACCTGCATACTCACCCTCTATCAAATCAATATCATTTTGACCACCTCCACCAACAAGATCACCATCACAGATTGTAAATACATTGTCATCTGTTGGATATTCATAGAATGAAACATTATACGGTGGATTCACCGTTACTGTTACTGTTTGTGCATTACCAACACAACCTGCAGGTGCTGAAGTTGGTGTTACTGTATAAACAACATTTTGCCTCGGTGTAAACTGGGCTATAGTTGATGTATTAACAAGCGTATTGCTTAAAGTACTGGTTGATTGCGTTGTAGTACTTTCTCCAGACACATTTGCATTGCTTGCCGCCACCCATGTATAGTTTGAGGATACCGTACTTGTAAGTGGGATACTCACGGTTGAATTATTACAAATTTTTGCAGTAGCTGCACTGGTCATTACTGGCTTTGGATTGACAGTAATTACCACTGTAGTGCTTGAAGAACAACCATCTGCAGTGGCAGTAATGATAAACGTAGTTACCTGCTGTACATTGGTGGTATTGGTTAATGTGCCAGATATTGGCGATCCGCTTCCACTGGCAGCTATGCCGGTAAGATTTGCTGTATTATCCCTTGTCCAGCTAAAAGTTGTACCTGCAACACTGTTCGGATTTGTGATCACAGAAGATGCAATTGCAATGCCCGAACAAACCGTTTGTATATTATTGGTAGCGCTTACTGTAGGGGTTGGTTTCACCGCAACGGTAGCCGTAACAGGAGTACCCGGGCAACCATTTGCTGTTGGGGTGATGGTAAACGTTACAGTAATCAGCGCATTGGTAGTATTTACCAATGTACCACTGATATCGCCACTGCCGCTGGCTGCAATACCTGTTACTGTTCCTGTATTATTTCTTGTCCAGTTAAAAGTAGTAGAAGCTACATTCCCTGTTAAAGCAATATTCGTGACTGCTGTACCCGAACAAACAGTTTGACTGGATGGAGTAGCCACTGCGTTCGGGGTTGGGTTTACAACTACCGTTGCAGTGATGGAAGCACCGGGACATGTATTTGCTGTTGGCGTAATGGTAAATGTTACAGTCAGCGGCGCATTGGTGGTGTTTGTTAATGAACCACTGATATTACCACTGCCACTGGCTGCAATACCTGTTACAGATACTGTATTGTTTCTTGTCCAGTTGTAAGAAGTGGAAGGAACACTGCTGCTCAACGCAATTGTTGTAATGGCATCGCCGGAACAAATGGTTTGATTCGAAGGAGTAGCGATTGCATCAGGGCTTGGATTCACCAGCACCGTAGCCGTGATCGCTGTTCCGGGACAACCATTGGCAATTGGCGTAATAGTGAACGTTACTGTTACAGGAGATAATGTAGTATTGGTTAATGAACCACTGATATTACCGCTGCCACTGGCTGCTATGCCCGTTACAGTTCCGCTGTTATTTCTTGTCCAGCTATAAGTAGTTCCGGAAACACTGCCACTTAATGCTATTGCAGTAATTGCACCACCAGAACAAATGGTTTGTGATGATGGCGTAGCAATCGCATTTGGTGTTGGATTGACAACAACTGTTGCTGTAATTGGTGTACCAGGACAACCGGCCGCTGTTGGGGTAATGGTAAATGTTACGGTGACTGGCGCTGTTGTTGTATTGGTCAATATACCGCTGATATCACCATTGCCGCTTGCTGTAATACCTGTTACTGTTCCCGTATTATTTCTTGTCCATGCATAATTAGTGGAAGGAACACCACTGCTTAATACAATCGCAGCGATTGCATCGCCGGAACAAATTGTTTGTGATGATGGCGTTGCAATCACATCCGGGCTCGGATCAACCACTACCGTTGCAGTGATCGGCGTTCCGGGACAGCCATCAGCGATTGGCGCAATACTAAAAGTTACTGTTACAGGTGATAATGTTGTATTGGTTAACAAACCACTGATATTACCGCTGCCACTTGCAGCGATACCAGTTACTGTTCCTGTATTATTTCTTGTCCAGTTATAAGTTGTTCCTGAAACACTGCCGCTTAATGCGATTGTTGTAATAGAATTACCTGAACAAATGGTTTGTGACGCCGGTGTTGCAATTGCATCTGGTGTTGGATTAACGACAACTGTAGCAGTAATTGGCGCACCCGGACAACCATTTGCACCTGGTGTAATGGTAAATGTTACCGTAACCGGAGCTGATGTTGTATTGGTCAATGAGACACTGATATCCCCATTGCCGCTTGCAGCAATGCCTGTTACCGATCCGTTATTATCCCTGGTCCATGTGTAAGTTGTTCCGCTGGTAGCACTTGATAATACAATAGTGTTTATCACAGCACCTGAACAAACTGCCTGTGATGATGGTGTTGCAACGGCTACCGGGGTTGGATTAACAACTACAGTGGCAGTAACGGGTGTTCCGTTACAGCCTGCCAATACAGGGGTAATGGTAAATGTTACTGTGATTGGTGCAGCAGTTGTATTCGTTAATGAACCACTGATATCGCCAGTTCCGCTTGCTGCTATACCTGTTACAGCAGCATTGTTATTTCTTGCCCAGGTATAGGTTGTTCCTCCAAGAGATCCGGATAAAGCGATCGTAGTAATTGTTGCTCCGGAACAAATGGTTTGTGATGAAGGTGCTGCTATAGCATCAGGAATTGGATTGATGCTGATAGTCGCCGCTGCCGAACTGTCTGGAACACAAACGCCACTCTGCACCACTGCCCTGTACATCGTTTCAACCGTTAAGTTATTATAAGTAAGAGAAGTAGTAGTATTTACGATTGGTGACCAGTTCAATCCTCCATCGGTAGAAAATTCCCAATGGATTACATTTCCTGTTTGACCGGTTAAATTTAATGTGCCGGTATTGGCAGCATTACAAACAGCCGTACTTGCATTTACAGTTCCCCCAACAGACAATGGATTTACTGTTAATGCAACCACCGATGAGAACGAAGTGATACATCCGGCAATACCGGTAATCTCTACGCTGTAATTTCCTGCATCGGCGGCCGTTGCACCAATTATCTTTAAGGTATCTGAAGTTTCACCGGGAATATCTATTCCGCCTTTTCTCCATTGGTATAACAATGGATCAACACCGGCAGATGCCACCACCACAAACATCGCATCAGAGCCGGTACATACCGTTTGTGGTGTTGGCTGCTGTGTAATGGTGATGGTTTGATCAACAGCTAAATGTGCATAATCTGATTGCACTGCTGTACAGGGTGCCAGTCCTGTTATCACAACATAATAATCATCTATGTTGGCAATATTTGCCTGGTTAAAATGCAGGCTTGCAGTAGTGGCACCGGAAATATTTGCATTGTTGGTTACTGGTGTGCCTGGGAACGTTCCTTTATACCATTGATAAGTTAAACCAGATCCTGTTGCAACCACTGTAAAGGTTGCCGGCAATGTAGCACAAACAGCTTCGTCTGTTGGTTGAGTTGTAATCACAACTGCAGTATTAACTGTGAGTACTGCTATGTTTGAGGTAACAGGGGCACAAGGTGTTAATCCCGTTACCACAACAGTATAGTTACCTGCATCAGCAGCAGTTAAATTTGTAATGGTTAATGAATTGGTATTTGAACCGGAAATATCTCCGCCATCTGTAAGCGGCGATGCATTTTTCCTCCACTGGTAACTCAATCCGCTACCTGTTGCCGCCACGGTAAAGGTCACAGTATTTCCTGAACACAATGTTTGCGTTACAGGCTGTGTTGTGATAGCAACAGCCTGGTTCACCAACAGAGAAGCGTTATTAGAAGTGGCAGCAGCACAAGGCGCTGTTCCGTTTACCACCACATTGTAATCTGTAGCAGCATCGCCAACTGCAACCGGGTTAATCACCAGTATTGCAGATGTTGCGCCTGAAATATTTCCACCATTTACCAAAGGAGTAATTCCTTTTCTCCATTGGTAGGTTAAACCTGTGCCTGTTGCCGAAACAGTAAAGCTTACTGAATTACCTGAACAGGAAGTTTGAGAGGCTGTTGGTTGAAGTGTAATTACAACCGGGTCATTAACCGTAACAATTGTTGAACCCGTAAGGTCTGCTGCAATTGATGTACAGTTTGCATCCAGTAAAGATGTAATAGAATAAGTTGTACTAACAGCAGGATTAACACCAATACTGAATGTTCCATTACCTGTACCTGAGGCTGTAGCGCCGTTACTCAAAGTCAATATCCATGCACCATTTGCAATAACAGTACCGGTAATATTGGTATTGCTTCCATTACAAATAGCAGTACTAGTACTGGTAATAGTTGCAGTTGGTCTTGCATTTATTGTAACGGCAAATATTGGCGATGTTGCAGAACAACTGTTACCGTCATCCACCGTATAAGTAATATTGGTGGCGCCTGCAGCAACTCCTGTTACCACACCGGTATTACTTACCGTTGCAATGGATGTATTGGAAGAAAGCCATGTATATACCAGGCTTCCTGAACCGGAAGCATTTGAATTAAGATTGATAGTACTTCCTGCACAAACTACATTGATTCCGGTGATTGCTCCGGCTACTGGCAATGCATTAACAGTAAGCAATACTGTTACATTATCAGAACAGGTTCCATTACTATAAGTATATACAACCGTTACAGTGCCTGCAGTTAAACCCGTTACAATACCTCCAACGTTGACACTTGCAGTGCCAGTACCATTTAGGATTGACCAAACACCACCAGCTGTTGCATTAGTAAATGCAGGCGTGGTTGAATTAACACAGACTGTTGCAGCACCACCGCCGATAGCAGCAATAACAGGCAACGCATTTACAGTAAGAGATTTTATTGCAACATTTGAGCAAGTTCCGTTATTAACAGTATAAGCAACTGTTACATTTCCTGCGGACAAACCTGTTACCACTCCGCCAACTGTAATGTTTGCAGTACCTGTGCCACCGATAATTGACCAAACACCGCCTGCTGTAGCATTTGTAAATGCTGCTGTAGTTGAATTGACACAAACAGCAAGTGCTCCACCCCCGATTGCAGCAACAGCCGGCAATGGATTTACGGTTAATGATATGGCTTCATCTGTTGAACAGGTTCCGTTATCAACCGTGTAAACAACCAATACATTACCTGCAGTTAAACCGGTAACCACGCCACTTGCATTAACACTTGCGGAGCCGGTTCCGTTTAAGATTGACCATGTACCGCCCGGAGTTGTATTGGTGAAAGCAGGGGTAGTTACATTTACACAAACGGATGTTGCCCCTCCACTAATTGGTGCAACAACTGGTATCGGGTTAATTGTTAAAGGCGCTGTAACATTGTTGATGCATATCCCATTTGAATAAGTATATACTACTGTTACAGTACCTGCGGAAAGCCCTGTCACCAATCCACTTGCATCAACGCTTGCCGTTCCCGTTCCATTTATAATTGACCATGTGCCACCGGCTGTACCATTTGTAAACAAAGTAATATCATTCACACAAATGGCTGAATTACCTCCACCAATTGGAGCTACAACCGGCAATGCATTTACTGTAACAGAAGATGTTGTTTTACTACAACCAGTAGCCGTAAGTGTATAAGTAAAAGTAACAGTACCTGCCGACACCCCAGTTATCAACCCGGCATTGGTGATTGTTGCTATTGAGTTGTTACTGCTTACCCAAGTGCCTCCACTGTTAGGTGTAGCAGTAATGGTACTGTTAACACAAACAGAAGGAGCAGATGTATTTACTACCGGCAATGCAATTACTGTTGCAGTATTTGATACCGGTGTCAATCCAGTACAGCTGCTGGCATTGGTATAATTTACGGTAACAGTTTTACTGCCTGTTGTAAGCCATTGCAGTGTTACTGTGTTACTTCCGGTTCCAATTCCCCCGGCAATAATGGTATAATCCGTTCCTGCAACACCAGGAACCGACCAGGTATAATTTGACTGGCCTGCTTGCGTAGTATAAGTAACATTGGTAGTATTTACACCAACACTTACACAAACTGAGACACCAGGTTCAACTGTAAAGGTTGGTGTTGGCCGTGCATTTACGGTGGTTGTATTTGATGCTGCTGCCGCTCCGGTACAACCATTACTGTTAGTATAGTTTACCGTAACGGTTTTACTGCCAGCTGTTATCCACTGAAGCGTTACAGTATTATCTGCTGAACCGATGCCTCCTGAAATAATAGTATAGTTTGTTCCTGCTACTCCCGGCACAGACCATATATAATTTGACTGGCCTGCCTGGGTAGTATAAGTTACGTTAGTACTGGCGCAAACATTTGCTCCCGGCGCTGTTGTAAATGTTATGGTTGGCCTGGCATTTACTGTTACAGGATAAGCCGCAGACGTTGCAGTACATGTATTACCGTCTGTAACTGTATAAGTAATATTGGGTGTTCCTGCTGCAACGCCGGTTACCACACCTGCATTTGTTACGGTGGCAAGACCAGCATTACTGGTTGCCCAGGTATAAGTGAGTGTTGCTACTCCTGTAGCATTAGGGGTTAAGTTGATGGTGCTGCCTACACAAACTGCTGAAGGGCCCGTGATAGCATTGGCAATTGGCCTTGCATTTACGGTGGTTGTGTTAGAAACAGGGCTTAGCGCTGTACAACCACTTCCATTGGTATAATTTACTGTAACTGTTTTACTGCCTGAAGTTAGCCATTGTAATGTCACAGTATTATTTGCTGCCCCAATACCGCCAGCTGTAATTGTATAGTCAGTCCCTGCAATTCCAGGTACAGACCATAAATAATTTGACTGACCTGCCTGGGTGGTATAAGTTACGCTTGCGTTGGCACAAACTGCAGCAACTGGAAACGTTGTAAATGTTGGTGATGGCCTTGCATTTACAGTAGTTGTATTAGATGCCGATGATGCAGAAGTACATCCATTACTATTTGAATAATTAACTGTTACTGTTTTACCACCTGTAGTAAGCCATTGAAGGGTTACTGTGTTATCTGTTGAAGATATGCCTCCTGATATGATCGTATAATTTGTTCCTGCCACACCAGGCACACTCCATACATAATTTGACTGACCTGCCTGTGTTGTATAAGTAACATTCGTATTGGCACAAACATTAGCACCGGGACTGGTTGTAAAGGTGGCAACTGGCCTTGCGTTTACAGTAACAGCAGCAGTTGCATTACTACAACCTGTTGATGTTTGTGTAAAGGTGAATGTAGCTGCTCCTGCTGCCACCCCTGTTACTACACCTGCATTTGTTACTGTTGCTATTGAGTTATTACTGCTCGCCCATACACCACCGGTAGCCGGTAACAATGTTGTAGAACTGTTAGGCCCACCGGCACATACTGCAGTGCTTCCAGTGATACTGACAGTAGGCAGTGCATTTACCGTAAACGGTGAAGTGGTAAAACATCCGATGTTGTTTGTATAAGTTATGTTAGTTGTACCCGGCGCCACTCCTGCTACAACACCAGAAGAATTTACCGTGGCTACTGCTGTATTGGATGATACCCATGGGTTGGATGCCGCAGGCGTGCCATTACCAGTTAATGTTCTTGTAAATCCAATACAAACATTTAATGTACCTGATATTGCTGGTGCTGACACCGTAACTGTTGCAGTTATACTGCAACCATTGTTATTGGTATAAGTGATCACGCTTGTTCCGGCTGCAACACCTGTTACCACTCCTGAAGAATTCACGGTGGCAACAGCAGGAGTAGCAGAAACCCATGGAGTGGAAGCTGCCGGGGTGCCCGATCCTGTTAGTGCTGATGTTAATCCTATACAAACATTCAGGTTACCGGATATTGTTGGCAAAGGATTGATCACAAAATTAGCTGCGGTCCGGCAACCCGGGGCAGCAGCGCACTCTGCATAAAAAGTTGTTGTACCTGCTGCATTGGTATTGGGCAAACCTGAGCCTGCAACACCAACGGGATTGAAAGGCGAGCCATTACCTATCAAAGATCCACCTGATGACACCGTGTACCAATTTAACGAACCAGGTGTTGTATAAGAAATCGTGATGGTTATATAGTCAACACTGGCATCCCTGTTATTTCCATTAGAAGATTGCACAACAAGAGACGCTCCGAAATTATTGGCATTTACCTGGGCCGGGGTAAGTGTTGTACCCCACAGGTCGCTTGCAGTGCCATAGTTGGCAGGAGTTTCGGTGGTAGGCCAGAAGCCGGCAAGAGCCCGGTTACTTCCTGTAGTAGTACCCCCAACAACAAGCAGTACCGAATTATCAGTAAATGTATTGGTATTCTCTCCAAAGCGCCCAATAGTAACCTGTACACCTGTTATTGTGGCACCAGCTGGTATTGCAAAACCAAAGTTCGTGGCAATTAACCCTTCAGAAAGATCGCCATTATCGAGGTTGTTTGCTAATGCATAAGAATTATTGTTTGAGACGATATTACCTGGATTTGACCATGCTATATCTGGCCCTCCACTCGTGGCCCCCGTTCCGGCGTAATTAGGACCTGCAGTACCGGGGATGCCGGCAGCGCAAGCTGCTGCTGAAGTTAATGATCCAGCACCGCCCTGGCATATGGTAACACCAGTTGCTGCAGGAAGCGCATTTACAAGAATTGTTTTATTGGCTGACGTTGTTCCGCAGGAGCCGCCACTGGTAGTTAAGGTTAATGTTGCTGTTCCGCTAAATGCTCCCGGTGGGGTCCATGTTGCATTTAATGTTGTTGCATTTGGGTTAAATGTTCCACCTGCCGGCGTGGACCATGTGCCACCTGTTGCACCGCCGCCCACAGATCCACCCAATGCTGCGGATGTACCGCCCTGGCAAATCGCCGCCATTGCAGCTCCGGGATTTACTGTTGGGCCGGGATTTACAACAATTGTTTTACTGGTGAATGTGGTTCCGCAGGAACCGCCACTCGATGTTAATGTCAATGTAGCCGTACCGCTATATGCTCCCGGAGGAGTCCATGTTGCATTTAAGTTAGTTGCGCCGGGGTTAAATGTTCCACCTGCAGGCGTTGACCATGTACCACCTGTAGCACCTCCTCCAACAGATCCACCCAATGCAGCTGATGTTCCACCCTGGCAAATAGCTGCCATTGCTCCTCCTGCATTTACGGTTGGATTTGGATTTACAACAATTGTTTTACTGGTGAATACAGTTCCGCAGGAACCACCGCTTGTTGTTAAAGTTAAAGTGACAGGTGTGCCTGATGATGCTGATGCCGTATAGGTAGCTGTATTAGGTGTACCCCCTCCGTTATTAGTAAAGCTACCGCCAGCGCCGCCATCCGACCATATTGCGGATGTTGCACCGCCACCAAATGAGCCACCCAATGTGACTGATGTTCCGCCCTGGCATATTGCTGCCATTGCGCCACCTGCATTCACGGTTGGATTGGGATTTACAACGATCGTTTTACTGGTGAATGTTGTTCCGCAGGAACCGCCACTGGTGGTTAAGGTTAATGTGATGGGTGAAGTTGAGTTTGCTGCCGCTGTGAAAGTGGCAGTACCCGGTGTGCTACCCGTATTATTTGTAAAAGTTCCGCTTGGTGCAGACCATACTGCTGATGTTGCACCGCCACCAAATGAACCTCCCAATGCAGCTGATGTTCCGCCCTGGCATATTGCTGCCATTGCGCCGCCTGCATTTACGGTTGGATTTGGATTTACAACAATTGTTTTACTGGTGAATACAGTTCCGCAGGAACCACCGCTTGTTGTTAAAGTTAAAGTGACAGGTGTGCCTGATGATGCTGATGCAGTATAGGTTGCCGTGTTAGGTGTGCCTCCACCGTTATTGGTAAAGCTACCGCCAGCGCCGCCATCCGACCATACTGCTGATGTTGCACCGCCACCAAATGAACCTCCCAATGCGGCTGATGTTCCGCCCTGACATATCGCTGCCATTGCACCACCGGCATTTACGGTTGGGTTGGGATTTACAACGATTGTTTTGCTATCAGAAGTAAGTCCGCAGGAACCACCGCTTGTTGTTAAGGTTAAAGTGACAGGTGTGCCTGATGATGCTGATGCAGTATAGGTTGCCGTGTTAGGTGTACCTCCTCCGTTATTGGTAAAGCTACCGCCAGCGCCGCCATCCGACCATACTGCGGATGTTGCACCGCCACCAAATGAACCACCCAATGCGGCTGATGTTCCGCCTGGCATATCGCTGCCATTGCTCCACCGGCATTTACGGTTGGATTTGGATTTACAACAATTGTTTTACTGGTGAATACAGTTCCGCAGGAACCACCGCTTGTTGTTAAAGTTAAAGTGACAGGTGTGCCTGATGATGCTGATGCAGTATAGGTTGCCGTGTTAGGTGTACCTCCTCCGTTATTGGTAAAGCTACCGCCAGCGCCGCCATCCGACCATATTGCGGATGTTGCACCGCCACCAAATGAGCCACCCAATGCGGCTGATGTTCCCCCCTGGCATATCGCCGCCATTGCGCCGCCTGCATTTACAGTTGGGTTAGGGTTGATCGTCACATTTGTAGATCCTGCTGCACTGGTACAGCCATTCTCTGTTACGGTTACATTATAAGTTCCTGCATCCGCTAAACTCACTCCGGCTACAGTCGGGTTTTGAGCCGAAGAGCTAAAACTATTGGGACCGGTCCAGCTATAAATGGCTCCGGAAACAAACTGAGTATTAAGGTTTAATGTTGAACCAACACACAACGGGCCATCATTACCCGCCGTTGGTGTTGCTGGTATGGAATTCACCACAACCGTTGTTGCACCTGATGAACTCGTACAACCATTTTCGGTAACTGTAACATTGTACGTTCCGGCATCGGCTAAACCAACTCCTGCTAAACTGGGATTCTGAACCGATGAACTGAAACTATTTGGACCACTCCAGCTATATGTTGCACCTGAAACAAATGCCGTATTTAAATTTAATGTTGAACCAACACACAATGGGCCATCATTACCCGCCGCTGGTGTTGCTGGTATGGAATTCACCACAACTGTTGTTGAACCTAATGAACTCGTACAACCATTTTCGGTAACTGTAACATTGTACGTTCCGGCATCGGCTAAACCAACTCCTGCTAAACTGGGATTCTGAGCTGATGAACTGAAACCATTTGGACCGGTCCAGCTATATGTTGCACCCGAAACAAATGCCGTATTTAAATTTAATGTTGAACCAACACACAATGGGCCATCATTACCGGCCGTTGGTGTTGCTGGTATTGTATTTACGCTTAGCGTAATATCAGTTGCAAATGTTGCTGAACAATTAGGGCTGTTATTAGTATTTGTGATGCCAGTTATTTCTAATATTTGTCCATTATTGGCTGCACTAAGAACAACAGAAGTAAAGCTGCTATTTCCAGTTCCATCAGAGGTAACACCTGTTGTAGTTTGCGCTGGTCCGCCATTTATGGTATAAGAAATATCGAAAGTGCTGCTAGCCAATAAGCCTGTTAAATTAATAACAGCTCCCGATCCTTCACAAACAGGAGCCAACTGACTTCCCCCTGACAATGTCGGTAATGCATTGATGGTTAAAACAACGGTATCACTAAAGCCATCGCAGGAAGTACTGCCACTAACTACTCTTCGAAAGTAATAAGTACCGGGAACATTATAATAATCAGAACTGATCGTCCATTCATCATTATTAATGTCGGAGGATACTGTCGTATATGGTCCAGCTGAATTGGAAGCTACCTCCCAGCTATAAGTTGGCGTACCTGCAGGATCATCCCCATCGATGGTAGTACCAATGGTTCCTGCACATATTGATAAAACATTAATAGTTGTATCTGTATTAAAGCCAATATTATTATCATGGCAGGGTTGCGCAAATAAGGGGCTGCTGATTGCAGAAACAAAAAAAAGAATCACCAATGCGGTCAAAGTATTCCCGCCGGCAACTGGTAATTTTTTAAGGTAATTTTTTTTAGCAATCTGCTCTTTTGCAAAAACCAGATTCGTAAAAATTTTCATAATAGCCGATTAAGTGATAAAGAAAATTATCATTGACTATTGAATTTTTTAAACGTCTTATGCTAAGGATGATGGACCACAATAATGGCCTCGGTTAAATACGGATATTGAAACTTACTATTTACTTGGGGAGGTTGTTACACATAGAGGATCAAGGATTACAATTCGAAGATAAGGAGAAATAACACTTAGTTCCTATTTTCCATTGAGATAAAAGAAAAAAAATCAGGCCCCCAGGTATAACATACTGAAAATCAACAAAAATGAAAAATTGGAGTAATAGCAAGACTTATTAAATGGTACCCAGCAAAATTGTTTATTTCCTTAATCCAAATCAGTTAGGCAACAGGTAACAGCAGTATTCACAAAAGAAAATGATTAAGCTACATAAAAATAACCAAGCATATAGCAGAAAACAATGACAGAAGTGCAACTGATCTCCTCCAACATTTACAGGTATCCCCAAAATATGCATCGCAACATGACCAACGCCATCTTTGATTCTGACATTGCTCATTCTTTTAAAATACATTCTCCCCTATTTTGTCTGAAAAACGGTCATGTAAATAATGAATGATACTAGTGTTGATATCAGCTCCCGGGATGCAGAAATAGACAAGCAATTTTCTATGCTTCAACAGCTATTCAGCATTAACTACAAACATATTTTTTCTAATGACCTGGCAGAAAAAACCGTTATCATCATACCCAGTCTTACACTTGACGAGGAAATGCTGAGAACGATAAAAGGGGTAACGCATTATGAAGAAAGAATGCTTTGTATGCTGATGTTGCTTCGTATGCCCAAAACCGAACTGATCTATATTTCAAGTGTACCCATCGACAATACCATCATCGATTATTATCTTCATTTACTCCCGGGCATAACAGGCTACCATGCCCTGCAGCGCCTTACTTTATTAAGCTGTTATGATGCATCACGATCATCACTTACTGAAAAAATACTGGCAAGGCCAAGATTGATCAAACGCATCCTTGAACATGTTAAAGACCCAAGGCTTGCTCATATTTCCTGCTTTAATGTTACACAGCATGAAAAAGAATTGGCACTAAAACTAAACATCCCTATTTATGGTACCGATCCGTCTTTATTGCATCTGGGTACTAAAACAGGCAGCAGGGCACTTTTCAAAAAAATTGACATCTGCACACCCAAAGGATTTGAAAACCTGCAAAACGAAGCGGATATCATTGAAGCACTCATTGGTTTAAAAAAAGACAATCCGGCGCTGAAAAAAGCAGTGATAAAAATGAATGATGGATTTTCAGGTGAAGGCAATGCCATTTTTAAATACAACGACATTGACATTTCCGAGAAGGATATAACAGCCTTAATAAAATATGAATTGCGTAACAACCTGAGAATAGTAGCGCAAAACATAAATTATCATCAATTCATGGAAAAATTTGAAAAGATGGGGGTATTGTTGAGGAATTTATATATGGTGAAAGCAAACGCTCTCCTTCTGTTCAATGCCGTATCAATCCGGCAGGAGAAGTCGATATCATTTCAACACATGACCAGGTACTGGGAGGAGAAGGAGAGCAGATATTTTTAGGAGCAACCTTCCCGGCACAAAGGGAATATTGCCGGGAAATCGGTTTCCTGAGTAAATTAATTGCTGAAGAACTGATGAAAAAAGGAGTGCTTGGCAGGTTTGGCATTGATTTTCTTACTGTAAAAAAAGGAGATGACTGGCAACATTATGCCATCGAGATCAACCTTAGAAAAGGTGGCACCACACACCCGTTTTTAATGCTTCAGTTTCTTACTGCCGGTGAATATGATTGGGAAGAAGGTATTTACAAAATGCCTAACGGAGAAAGCCGCTGTTATTTTGCAACAGATAATTTATACGATGACAGGTACAAGGGTCTCACCCCAATCGACCTGATCAATATTTCCATTTGCAACAAACTGATGTACGATGGTGTAAAACAATGTGGCGTAATGTTTCACATGATCGGGGCACTATCACAGTACGGCAAATTAGGGCTGGTATGCATTGCTCAAAATATTGAAGAAGCGAAAGCATATTATCTTAAAACAGTGGAAGTGCTGAACAATGAATGCCCAATATAAAATCTGCTGCAATTGAGAACCTGTTTGCTTGAATACAAACGTTTATTTAAATAGCCTGGTGATTAAATGGCTGTAACACCATTTCGCTTACCACTCCACTAGCCGGTTGCTGACATAAAAACCAGATTGCTTTTGCAGCTTCTTCGGTGTTGATCATTTTTTCACGTTGTACCTTCAGGTCAATGTTATCCCAAAAAGGAGAATCGGTGCCGCCTAAAAAAAGATTGGTGATACGGATATCAGTTCTTTTCAATTCCTCCCTTACACTTTGCATCATTCCTACCAATCCATATTTACTGGCGCTGTAAGCTGCAGCTCCCGCCATTGGCACTTTACCAAGCACTCCGGGTATATTTATTATGAGGCCTTTCTTTGCGTCCTTCATTGCAGGTAAAAATGATTTGAGCAACAGGAATGGTGCATACAGATTATAATTCAACGATCTTAAAAAGTCGGTCCCGGAAAGGGCATCCATGGATTGGATGATGCCAATGCCTGCAGCATTCACCAACACATCAATTGTTGGCAACTGGCTGAAATATTTTTCTTTCAGTTCATTTACTGATGCCGGTTGAGAAATATCCAATACAAAAGTTCTTTCGGCAGGAACATTGCAGGAAGCAGCAACAACAGACAGTTTTTCTGAATTTCTTCCGGTTAAAAATAGATTGGCCCCGCTACCGGACAATAACCTGGCGGTATTGCTACCAATGCCACCCGTTGCTCCAACAAGCAGTATATTTTTATCTTTTAACGTCTCCATAAATAAGCTTTGCATCCCCAAACAAATGCACCAACCTTTTGTTTATGGAAAATATAAATTTAAATGGCGGCAATACCACATACTGAAAAAGATGTTGACCGTATCATTGAAATGGCATGGGAAGACCACACAAGTTTTGAAGCCATTGAACTGCAGTTTGGTTTAAAGCAGCAGGATATGATCAAATTAATGAGGAGGGAAATGACATTATCCGGCTTTAAGCTATGGCGTGCAAGAACAGAGGGCAGCAACACCAAACATGCGGCATTACGAATTGATGTTGCTGACAGGTTTAAATGCAGCAGGCAACGAATTGCATCGATGAATAAAATCGCAACACGTTAATTGCAGGAGAACAAAAAGATCATGAAAGAGGTGCTGATGAAAGGATTGTGACACAACGATGTTGCCATAAAAAACCAATGCTGGTATCAAAACAATTAACTCAAATAGCTTTTTAAACAAAAGACAACACAACTATCTTTGCTCAAAATTTTATTATGGACATGGAAGGAAAAAAAGCCAGCGAAAGTTTTGTGATCATGAATGAACTGGTTTTACCCAATGATACCAATGTATTTGGCAACCTGATGGGTGGCCGACTTATGTACTGGATGGACATAGCAGCAGGTATTTCTGCCAGCAGGCATTGTAATGCTCCCTGCATGACAGCATCTGTTGACAATCTTTCTTTTAAAAACCCCATCAAACTAGGCAATGTAGTGCATATTGAAGCACAGGTTACCAGGGCTTTTAATACGTCGATGGAGATACATATTAAAGTGTGGGGTGAAGACAGCCTGCACCAGTACCGCTATGAAAGCAATGAAGCTTATTTTACTTTTGTGGCGCTTGACCCCAACCGAAAGCCACGTCCGGTGCCTGCAGTAATTCCGGAAAACGAGGCTGAACAAAGATTATACGAAGGGGCTTTAAGAAGAAGACAGTTGAGATTGATTTTGGGCGGTAAAATGAAACCGGAAGATGCCGATGAATTAAAGGCATTGTTTGTATAACCTCAATCCGCTTTTTTTCTTTGCATCCAGCCAAGCCATGTGTTATAAGCAGGCCGCAGGTTGTTATTTTCATCTGTTAAGCCAGTGTCTTCCCATAAACCAAACAGGTCCTGGTACAAACCCAAACTGCGGAGTGTACTGTTGCCAGCATCATAATCTTTATTGCAAAACCAGATGATGAATTTGCCTGTTCGTTCATTGGTAAGCTCCACTATCTTTTGCAGGTAAGCATTCTGCCATTGTGCCGTCCCCTGCTTATTAAGATTGAATGAAGATATAACCAATGACTCTGCGATATAACCGGTTTCAGCAAAACAAAATGGCTTGCCACTATCCAAATTGATAAATTTTGTAAAAAAATCTGCCGGGAATAATGCCGGATCTGTATTGCCTGCAGCAGATGAACTTACGTGTGTATATGGATAAGCACTCAGTGCAATATAATCGGTATAAGGCAGCAGCTGTGATGCAAGACTGAGTGACTGCGGCAATTCTGTCACCATAAAACTAACCATAATGGGCGTGTTGGGCAAAGCTGCTTTCAGCCTTGTAAATACCTGGCTTAAAAAATCTTTGTATAATACAAATTCAGCTGTATCCCAGGATGCCTCATTGCTTTCAACACCATAGTTGATATAAGCAGGATGAAATGCGTTGGCAAGGTAAATAACATAGTTAGTATAAGCGGCTATCACTTTTGGATCATTCACCGGCAAAGACTCCCACTCATTTTTGATATTCGCCGAAATGGTTTCAGAAAACCTGGAGTAAGGTGCTTTTACTTTTCTGCTGAGGCTTAATGCGGAAGAACTAAGCAGGATCGTTTTACCGGGAGCAGTTTTGGAGACTCTTGTACTGATCTCATCCACCAGGTTTGCTGGCCAGTTTGCATTGGCATAAGCTTCTTCGTAAGGTATGCCTTCATCAAAATGATGGGATACAATATCGCAATGGGCGTTGATGAAATCGTAAGCGTTATTTAGTTCCGTAGAAGTAAAATCTGCAGGCCAGGGTGTAACACCCATGTAAAAACTACGGGTTGATTGCTCAACACTTTGTTTTGAACAGGACAGGGATGCCGTAAGCAATAATAATAAAACTGAACGTGTCATCAGCAACTTATTTGTAATTAAAGTTCCTGTTTTCAGTAACCAGTGAGTGATACAAAACAGTTAAATCTTTCAAATACGTTTATTTATCGATCGCACTCATTAAATGATGCTTGCTTTTAAGCATGAATTTTTTGCTTTGCTCGATTGCATCCATTACCTGTTCTAAAATTTTTTCTGAAGTATCATTGTAATCAATATTGAGTGGCTCCTTAAAGGTTACTGAAAGCAAAGAACCTTTCTTTTTAAACTTCAATCCCTTTTTATTGAATGCACGCCAGAAACCGCTTATTACTACCGGTATCACAATTGGCCGGTGTTGCTTGATGATAAAAGCGGTACCTTTTCTTCCAGGTGCAAAAGGCTTGGTAGTTCCCTGCGGAAAAGTGATTACCCAATTATTTTGCAAAGCCCTTTCAATTTTTCTTGTATCACTGGGATCGAGATTACGCCTTACTTCCGTTCCATCTGCACGCCAGGTTCGCTTTACGGTGAGTGCTCCTGCAAGCGTAAATAATTTACTGATAAAACTGCTCTTCATGGTTTCTTCCGCCGCTACATATTTTACCCTGGTGAATGGCCACAACAAATAATAAGGAACCCCCAATCCATTCTTTTTCCGCCAGCTAACGGCACAAAAAATATGAAGAAAAGTGATGACATCTGCAAAGTAAGTCTGGTGATTGCTCACAAACAGTACATTTTTTTTAGGAAGTTTTTGCAGGTGATCCATCCCATTTATCTGCAACCTGTTTACCAAAGTAAGCCCTGGATAAGACAGTGCTCCTACCAATGCATATACAGCACCTTTTACCAGTTTTGTCTCTTTCAGTTTTTCAAAAAAAGTTGACATGAGAAGTTATTTTGCAGCAATCAGTAACGCAATATACAGAATACTGCTGTTTACCAAAACATCCGGTATTTTTTGAAACAGGTACCCAACAATAAAACAGAACAAATATATTTGTATGTATGCAACTAAACACAGTAATTTTTGATATGGATGGTCTGCTGATCGATTCGGAACCATTGTGGAATGAGGCCGCTGCGGAGGTTTTCAGGCAATATGGTTTACAGCTTTCAAAAGAGCAATATGACAGCACAACCGGTATGCGGATAAAGGAATTTGTATTGTGGTGGTTTGGCAAAAACAATATCTCATCGGTACATGCTGCTAAAGCGGAGGATGAAATTATAGCCCTGGTAATTCATAAAGTTAAAACCAAAGCCAGGCCCATGCAGGGGCTGGAGCATATTTTTAATTTTTTCATCAGCCGCAAATTTAAAATAGGGCTTGCCTCCTCCTCTCCTACAAGCCTTATTGATGTGGTGGTTGACAAGCTGGGAATCCGCAATTACATCAATGCAATTAACTCTGCAGCCCATTTGCCGCTGGGCAAGCCACATCCGCAGGTTTATCTGAACTGTGCAGATGACCTGCAGTCATCTGCGGCCGAATGTGTTTGCTTTGAAGATTCGTTTAACGGACTGGTTGCGGCAAAAGCAGCCGGGATGAAATGCGTAGTAGTGCCTGCTGCACACGATAGCGGCAAACCAAAATTCAATGCGGCTGACCTCAAAATCTCCTCCCTCCAAAATTTCAACGACCTTTTATTGCATACGTTGTGATGCTTAACAAATAAATTCAATAGCTATCCCCCGTATAAACAGGCTCAATTTTGAGAATAATCCCTTGTTTTAATGAATTTACCGGATAAAACCTTACATTTGCTCCCTTATTAAATACAATACAAATTAAAATGAACAAAACACAAGGCACCGTAAAGTTTTTCAATTCTGAAAAAGGATTCGGTTTTATCAAACATGACGATTCTAACAAAGAAACCTTTGTACACGTAAGTGGTTTAATCAACGACGTAAAAGAAGGTGATAAAGTTGAGTTTGACGTACAAGAAGGTAAAAAAGGCTTAAACGCTGTTAACGTTAAATTGATTGGATAATTAATTACCGGTCTTTTTTAAAAAAGCTTACTGGCTGTCGGTTCTCCGGCAGCCTTTTTTTATACAATAGCAGCAAACAAAATTGATGCATCATTGTTTGCCTTTAAATTTGCATCTCAATAAAATCATCAAATGAAACAAATATTAAAAAAGCTTTTTACAGTAGTTTTTTGCGCTGCCATTTTTTCTAGCTGCTCTAAACACACCGGCAAGCAAATAACTGGTGCAAATACTCCGGTTAACAAAGGGGTTTCACTTAACAAGGGCCAGAAATTACAAATAGATAATTCCGTTAAGACCGTTAGTACGATGGAAGTGATGGGCCAATCAATGGAGATCAATGCGGATGTATTAACAACACATCAGTTAGAAGTTAAGGACAAGAAAGAAAAATCATACATCATCAGTTCCACTATCACTAAAATGAATCTCAACAGCAGTGCAATGGGACAAACAATGAACTACGATTCTGATAAGAAAGAGGACAATGACAGCGAGATGGGCAAGATGATGAAAGACCAGATCAATGTGCCCAAAGAAGTAGAACTGAGTGACGTGGGCAAAGTGATTAACATAAAAAAAGATTCCGCAAAAGCAGCCCCCGCTTTAGATAACCCCATAATGGGAATGATCAGTAATATGGGTGGAGGCCAGGATGAGAGTACTGGTATTAACCAGACTTTCCAGGTATTAACTCCGGGAACCAAAGCAGGTGACACATGGAATGACTCCACGGTTGCAGATGGCGTTAAAACCTATATCACCTATACTGTAAAAGGAATTGAAGGAAACGATGCTACTATCACTTTAAGCGGCAACCAGGTGATAAATAAAACGATCGATAACCAGGGCATGGAAGCGAATGTGGTACTTGAATCAAAACTGTCAGGGGAAATACTGGTGGATAAATCTACCGGCATCGTTAAACAAAGAACGCTTATACTGGATGGAACAGGAAGTGCTGATGCAATGGGGCAATCAATTCCAGTGACAACAAAAGTCACTTCTTCTTCTGTTGTAAAAAGTTTATAATAATTTTCATTTAGCAAAAAAGCTGTTCAAAACGGGCAGCTTTTTTATTTTACAGCAACGGGAGCATAAAAAAAGGAAGTTCAATAATGAACTTCCTTAGTGAACTGGCTGGGACTCGAACCCAGGACCCATACATTAAAAGTGTATTGCTCTACCAACTGAGCTACCAATTCTCCTTTTCCTTTTTAAACCCCGGCAATTCCTTTCAAAATCAACCTATTTTTAAAATTGGAGTGCGAAAATAGGTGAAAAACATTTTCAGTCCAAAGTTTTTAGGAAACTTTTTATTCTTTCTTTAAATTATTATTTCAATATTGTTTTACAACAGCAAGATTAAGTCACTTATTTTTGTACTTATTATAATATTATGAGTGATTTCTTTAAAGATAAAGTAGTGGCAATAACCGGGGGAAGTGAAGGTATCGGCAAAGCCCTGATAGATGCATTGATACCCTTGGGTGCCAAAATTGCAACCTGCGGAAGAAACCAGGATAAATTATACAACCTGCAGGTACAATATTCTAATCACCTGCTGCACACTGTTGTGGCAGATATCAGCCGTTTACATGATTGTGAGAACTTTATCAATTCCACCATCAAAACATTTGGGGGTATTGATATACTGATCAACAATGCAGGTATTTCCATGAGGGCGCTGGTAAAAGATGCAGAGATTGATGTGATCAAAAGAGTAATGGAAGTCAATTTTTTTGGAACGGTCTATTGCACTAAACTGGCTTTGGATTCAATTATTAAAAATAAAGGCACCATCGTTGGTGTATCTTCTATTGCAGGCTATCGTGGCCTGCCAGGGCGAAGCGGCTACTCCGCATCCAAATTTGCAGTAAATGGCTGGCTTGAAGCATTAAGAACTGAATTGTCTGATTCGGGTGTAAATGTAATGTGGGTAAGCCCGGGCTTTACCACCAGCAATATCCGCAATGCAGCATTGGACAAAAATGGCAAAATGCAGGGTGAAGGACCCATGGACGAAGCCGCCATGATGAGTGCTAATGAATGCGCCAGGCATATACTGAATGCTGTTGAAAAAGGAAAACGTACCCTCGTACTGAGCTTTAAAGGAAAGCAAACTGTATTTTTAAACAGGTTCTTTCCTTCATTTGCAGATAAAATGGTAAAAAAATTCTTTTTAAAAAATGGCGAATTAATAAAATAAACTGCCTGCTCTTTTTAATCAATCTTTTTAATATACAATCACCGGTAACTGATGCCCTTAGTAACGCTTACATCTGATATAGGAGAAAAGGACTTTCTTGCCGGTGGCATTAAAGGTCAGCTGCTGCAGGCCAATCATAATTTTTCAATTATTGATATCACCCACCAGTTGTCTCCATTTAATTACCCACAGGCAGCTTATGTATGCAGGAATGCCATCAAAAGCTTTCCGGAAGGAACCATGCACCTGGTAATGGTAAACTTATTTGATGATAAACCGGAGCACCTTTTACTGGCAGAGCACAATGGCCATTACATTGGCTGCGGAGATAATGGCTTACTGACCATGATACTGGAAGAATTGCCACAAAAAGTAGTGGCACTACATTTAGATAAAACCACTCAAAAAAATACACTCTACTGCACAAGCGTTTTTGCCAAAGCATTTAATGAGGTACAGGCCGGAAAAAAACTGGAGGAAATTGGCGACGCATCCGTTTCCATCAATGTTAAAAATGCACTGCGTCCAATGCTGGGTAACAACTGGATTGAAGGGCAGATCATTTTTATTGACAACTTTGAAAATGTAATTGTAAATATCACCAAAGAAGATTTTGAGACCCAGCGCAAGGGAAGAAGTTTTAAGATCGTGTTTAAAAGAGATGAAGTGATCGACAGGATCAGTGATACCTACGCCGATGTACCTGAAGGTGAAAAACTGGCACTCTTCAATTCCGCTGCCTACCTTGAAATTGCCATTAATAAAGGCAACGCTGCAGGTCTTTTTGGCCTGCAGGGGTTTTCTGAAAAACAGGTACAAAGCCACCACCAGTATGTAAACAACCGGCTTTTTTACCAAACAGTCAAAGTATTCTTTGAATAAAATATTACCGTAAGTTTATCACCAACTCCGAATAGATTAATTGACTTTTTTAAAAAATATATCACCCGGCGATATTACAGACAGGGAACTGATTGCTGCTTACAAAAACAGCAATAACCCTGAATACCTGAGTACCCTCTATCAACGCTATATGGACCTTGTCTTTGGGGTCTGCCTTAAGTATTTTAAGGATGCAGAAAGAAGCAAAGATGCAGTAATGGATATTTATGAAGAGCTTTGTAAAAAGTTAAAACAGCACGAAGTAGACAATTTCAAAGGCTGGCTGCATGTGCTGGCACGAAATTACTGCCTGATGCAGTTACGAAGCCCAAAAAACATGAAAACAACGGAATTCAATGCAGATTATATGCAAAGCAGCCAAATAACGCATCTGGAAAACGGAGTATTTGAAAAAGAGGAAAATTTTAAGAAATTAGAGGGTTGTATAGAGCAGTTAACAACAGAACAGAAGCAAAGCATTGAACTGTTTTTCCTGCAAAAAAATGTTACAATGAAATTGCTGAAATTACAGGGTATGAGTGGAGCAAGGTTAGAAGCCATATACAAAATGGCAAACGCAACCTGAAGCTCTGCATGGAACAAAATAAAGTACTTAATGCATGATAACCCAGTGATCAGTGACAACTGATCAGTTTTAATAATGAGTGTAGAAAACAAACATATTATTTACACCGCAGAGGATATCAAAAGATACCTTAGCGGCAGCATGGCTCCTGCTGAAATGCATGCCATTGAAATGGCTGCGCTGGATGATCCGTTGCTGGCAGAAGCCATGCAAGGGTATGAAGGCATGGAAGAGAAAGACTGGAGCAAAGAACTGGCAGCATTGAAGCAAAAATTAAATACCATTGAAAACAGCCCTGTTGTCCCAATAAGCCAGGCACCTGCTTATAAGTGGTGGAGGGCTGCAGCTGCTGTACTTCTATTAGGAACTTCAGTAGTAACTGCATATATTTTCACTTCAAAAAAACAACCCGAACCTACACCTGTTGCAACGGTTGTTACCGGTAGCGATTCTCTTGCTGTTGCTTATGCCGATTCAGTTTCAGTCATCACAAATAACCCAACCATAACACCTGGCAATTCGATTGTAACCACTGAGCAAGCAGGCACTGCAGTAACATTGAACTCCGATGCAGGTAACCACCCTGCTTTGCTTGCAACAACAGAGATCAAAGAAAAAGCAGACAGCAGTTTTATTTACAGGCCGGAAACGTCCGTTGCATCTTACGATATAAAATTAAAAGACAATGCCATCTCAACTGGCGATGATATGGAAAGCAGGAGGAGCATACCAGAAGTATCAACTACAGCACCAACGGCAGCCAACTCCCAGTATGCAAATGAAGCAACTTTCAACAATGCAGATTTGCAGAAACAGAATATAGATAAGTTCAGAAATCAAAATAACATGAATGTAAACCCTGGCTTGAATTATTATTCAGGCGTGGTTTTAACACCTGATAACAAAGCGGTGGGCTATGCCAATATAAATACCGTACAAAATAACAAACCGGTTTACACAGATGCCAACGGCCGGTTTAAATTACCATCAACCGATAGCACTCTGAAAGTGACTGTAACATCTGCAGGTTACAACACTCAGCACTTTACACTTCAAAATTCAAATACACTTAATAAAATTGTGCTGCAGCCACAGGAGGTAGTTACAGAAAAGATTGGACAGTCTGGCAAAAAAAAGGCTTTTCTAAAAAAGGATAGAAACACTTTCTGACACAACAGACGAAGAAGATTATGAACCTTCCGGCGGATGGGTACAATACAATGACTACCTCACTAATAATTTAGTAATGCCCAATGAAGCCAAAGCTAAAAATATACATGGCGAAGTAGAAGTGTTTGTACAACTCAAAAGTAATGGAGAAGTTTCACAGGTAAAAGTGGCCAAACCCCTGTGTACCGAATGTGATGCAGAAGCAATCAGGCTTGTAAAAGAAGGGCCGAAATTTGAATTAAAAAACAACAAGACAAAAAAAGTAAAAGTGAAAGTTAAGTTTTAACACCCTAAAAACACTCCTCCAGGTAATTGCTGTTGCTCATACATCCTTTACTTTTGTTTCCTAAACAGACACTTACATGAAAAAAATACTTGCAGCTATTGTGCTGATATCTTTATTGTACACACAAGTCATGGCACAGGTAAAAATGCCAGCCCCCTCACCCGTTCAAACAGTAAAGCAGGATTTTGGAATGGGCAGTATTGAACTTATTTACTCAAGGCCAGGTACCAAAGGAAGAAAAGTTTTTGGAGACCTGGTACCCAATGGAAAATTATGGCGAACAGGTGCCAATGAAGCTACCAGGATTACATTTACTGAAACAGTTGAAATTGGCGGCAAAAAAATTGATTCCGGCACTTATGCTGTTTACACAATACCCGGCGAAGATAGCTGGGAGATCATTTTAAACAAAGGCATTCAAAACTGGGGCATTGATGGTTACAAAGAAGCGGAAGATGTGGCCCGCTTTAAGATCATGCCTGTAAAAACAAAAACCATGGTTGAAACTTTTACCATGCAGTTCACCAATATTAAAGCTGAAAGCTGTGACCTTGAAATTTTATGGGAGAAAACAATTGCGTCAATACGCATCAGGGCAGAAATCAAAGAAAAACTAAGGGCGCAGATTGAGGCTGCCTTAACAACTGGCAAAAAACCTTACTGGGAAGCTGCTCAATTTTACAAAGAATATGATAATAACCTGCCGAAAGCTTTAGAGAATGTAAATAAAGCTTTGGAAGGCAATGAAAAAGCTTTCTGGATTTTCTTATACAAAGCAAAAATTCAAAAAGAGCTGGGGGATAATGCAGCAGCACTGGCCACGTCCAAAACTTCGCTCACACTGGCAAGAGAAGCCAGCAATGATGATTATGTAAAAATGAACCAGGAATTGCAGAAAGAACTGAGGCAGTAATTGAATGACCCCAATTTTAAAAAAAAAAGCAGCTTACCGGTAAGCTGCTTTTTTTTGATCAACCCGGCTAAAATTATTTTTTCTTAATTTTCAATATTTTTTGAAAGTATTGTATATTTGTGTTATCAAAAAAGCTCACTATGAAACTTATCATACTCGGCGGCGGTTTTGGCGGTTTAAGACTGGCCCGCCAGCTCAGCAATAAACCCGGATTTGACATTATATTGATCGACAAACATAACTACCACCAGTT
Organism: Chitinophagaceae bacterium; assembly: GCA_016722465.1. Lineage (GTDB taxonomy): Bacteria > Bacteroidota > Bacteroidia > Chitinophagales > Chitinophagaceae > Ferruginibacter. The sequence goes on from JADKJC010000002.1 coordinate 342,079, forward strand.
TCAGCCCTTGTTCTACCAGGTAGCTACTGCTGGGCTGGATGCAAGCAATATCTCTTTCCCTTTGAGGAAAGTATTCCACAAAAGTAAAAATGTAAAAATCAGGCTGGCCGAAGTGCAGCTGGTGCAACCGGAAGCAAAAAAAGTAATAACAGATACCGGTACTTTTGATTATGATGTGCTGGTGATCGCTACAGGTGCAGGCACCAACTTTTTTGGAAACGCCAATTTGACCGAGCATGCTTTTCCTATGAAAACAACAGTGGAAGCCCTGCAGATACGCAACCGCCTGCTGAATAATTTTGAAGACGCACTGGTTGCAAAAGATCCTGAAGAGTTGCAAGGTTTACTAAATATTGTGGTGGTAGGCGGTGGCCCTACCGGTGTAGAGCTCAGCGGCGCTATTGCCGACATGAAAAAATACCAGTTGCCAAAAGATTACCCCGAAATTGATTTCAACCAGATGAAAATTTATCTGCTGGAAGGCTCTGCCAAAACATTGGGCACTATGGATGAAAAATCAAGTGCTGACTCCAGGAAGTATTTAGAAAAATTGGGCGTTACTGTAATGACCAATACATTACTGAAAGACTATGATGGCGAAAAAATCACGTTGCAGGATGGAAATAGTATCGCCACTAAAATCGTGATCTGGGCAGCAGGCATTAAAGGCAATGTACCAGAAGGCATCAGCAAAGACCTGGTAGCAAGGGGCAACAGGATAAAGATTAACAGGCAATGTAAAATAATCGGGCATGAAAATATGTATGCCATTGGCGATGTAGCCTATATGGAAGAACCTGCCTGGCCCAACGGCCATCCACAAGTGGCACCCGTGGCAATGCAACAGGCTGATCTTATTGCAGCAAATCTTCGGCGTGTAGAAATGAAAAGCGGCGATAAAAAATTGCAGGAATTTGTTTACAACGATAAAGGAAGCATGGCCACGGTAGGCCGTAATCTTGCCGTGGTGGATGTGCCAAAACCAAAACTACACTTCCGTGGTTTTGTTGCCTGGATGATCTGGATGGGGTTACACCTGATGCTGATTCTGGGTGTTAAGAACCGTTTCTTCGTTTTCTGCAACTGGCTGTACAATTATTTTACCTATGACCAAAACCTGCGCCTGATCTTTAAGCAGTTTTACAGGGAAGGTAAAATACAGGTTAAAAAAAGCAGTATAAATAATATTCAATCCCCGTAAATAAGTTGATATGAAGAAGCGATTTTTGACAGCGACGTGGAAAGACCTGATAATGGCAAATTATATTGTTGATCCATTGGTACTGGCACCCTATTTACCCAATAAAACAGAACTGGATGTGTACAATGGCAATGTGCTTGTAAGCATAGTAGGTTTTATGTTTGCCGACACCTGTATCATGGGAATCAAAATCCCTTTTCATGTAAATTTTGAAGAAGTTAACCTGAGATTTTATGTCAGGTATAATGACAATGGCACCTGGAAAAGAGGCGCTGTATTTATAAAAGAAATAGTACCAAAGCCCGCAATCAGTTTTGTAGCCAACACTATTTACCATGAAAAATACAGTGCTGTTCCTATGAAACATGTATCAGCAGAAAAGAATGGAATACTTCAATTAAGTTACCAATGGAAAATAAATAACTATTGGAATAAGGTTGAAGCAACTGTAGAAAAAAACAGCATTGCCATACAACCCGGCAGTGAGGAGGAATTTATTGCAGAGCATTACTGGGGCTATTCAAAATATAATAGCAAAACAACTTTTGAGTATGAAGTGAGTCATCCACGCTGGGAAATTTATCCATTGATCAGCTACAATATTGATTGCGATTTTACAGCAGTATATGGAAATAAATTTTCATTTTTACAAACCAATGAACCAAGTTCTGTTTTTGTTGCAAAGGGATCCCCCATCACAGTATTTCAAAAAAGAAACTTATAGCTTCAGCGTTTTCATCAATTGTTTGGCCCTGCTTTTAAAGGCTGCTGTTTGATTGGGTAATTGGTCTTCAATCAGCAATTTAATTTCAGGAATAATATCAGGATATTGTTTTGCTAAATTGCCCAGCACAGTTAAAGCAAATGCCTTAATGGCAACTGCTTCTTTCGGACTTTCAACATAACTGAAACAGATGTTCATTACTTCACCATGATATTGTTCCGGTATATCAACATGCTGCAGCAACCTCACTGAATTTCGTTTCACCGCATCATGTAAGTTTGCTTTTTGCAAATTCTTTATCAGTTTACCGAAATTATTTTTCATCAACTTTGGGTGGGCTTCCACACAATAACTCACAGGCCAGGCTGCCCGTTGTACAACCCTGTATTCATCATTTAAGAAAAGCCCTAACAATTCATTAAAGCGTTGCTGCGAATCAGCCACCCAACAAACAATTTTTGCACACTGTGCTTTGGAATGTTCTTTTAATATTTCTTCCCGCAGGTTCATGTCTATTCCTGGTAAAGTATCATTGATCCCAAGCCCGGTAAATTTCTTTTGCCTGGCTTGGATTTATTTGGGCTTCCAGCCCCAGGTGCTGTTTGCCATCGTCCCGGCGGAAGGCTGATGGTTTTAAAATCTTTGTTTGCATTAAAGGCAATAAATATTTTTTTCCATTTATCTTTTACTGCAGCACCGTCAATTGTATAAACAATTGTTCCTGCCGGCGCTTTTTCATCAAACCGGATACATCCTTTTATCTGTGCAGCATTTACCAACCTGAATGCAGGATGCTCTTTACGTATTTTGATAAGGGCGGCAACATATTTGTACACGTTATAATTCTTTTGCTTCATGTGCCAGTCTACGGCATTAATACTATCCCCGGCATTATAAGAGTTCTCAACGCTATTTTTATTCCGCAAAAACTCTGTGCCGGCATGTAAAAAAGGAATGCCCTGCGATGTAAGTACAATGGTTAGTGCCAGTTGATGCATCTTCAACAATTCATCCTTCGAGGCATCGGGACAACTCATAGCAAGCTTATCCCACAGTGTATTGTTGTCATGGCATTCACAGTATGTGATCACATTCCACGGTGCTGCCGCATAAGCCATTTTTGAATAGTTTACTTTATTCAAATCCACCTGCGGATGCTCACATGCTGCCACAATTCCAAACTTTATACTTTCTTCCATACCCGGTTTTCCGCTTACAAATCCTTTATCTTTTATATCAAACACACTTCCTTTTATGCCATCCCTCACATCATCACTGAACACCGCAATGTGTTTTAATTCATGAGCATTTTTCTTTAACGCTCTTAAGGAATCCGGCAAAGGAGAAGCCCCTGCAGTCCAGCCCTCACCATACAACAAAATATCGGGTTTTATTTTTCTCAACTCAGTTGAGACCAGGTTCATGGTTTCAATATCATGTACCCCCATCAGGTCAAAACGAAAACCATCAATATGGTATTCGGTAGCCCAGTACAATACGCTTTCAAGTATAAACTTCCGCATCATGGGCATTTCACTGGCGGTTTCGTTACCGCAGGCTGTGGCATCAGAAAAACTGCCCTCTTTTTTATGACGGAAATAATAACCCGGCACCAGTTGTTCAAAATTAGAACTGGCAGCATTGGCAACATGATTGTACACTACATCCATCACTACGCTTAATCCATGCTTATGAAAGGCAGCCACCATTGTTTTCAATTCATTGATTCTTGTTGTTCCATCGTAAGGATTGGTACTGTAACTGCCTTCCGGTACATTATAGTTCAACGGATCATACCCCCAGTTGTATTGCACTTTACCGGGCAGGCTTTCATCAACAGAATTATAATCGAAGAATGGCAGCAGGTGTACATGCGTTACACCCAGTTCTTTAATATGTAAAAGACCCGTTGATAAACCTTCTTTATTTTTTGTATTTTCTTCTGCCAGGCCCAAATACTTTCCTTTGTGTTTGATGCAGGAATTTTCACCAATGCTTGCATCACGGATATGCAGTTCATAAATCACCGCATCTGTTGCCAGATTTTTTTTCGAGAAAGCCGGGCTTTTATCTTTTTCCCAGCCAGGAGGGTTTGTTTCATAGAGATCAATGACCATTGCCCTTTTTCCATTGATACCAACAGCCTTTGCATAAGGGTCTGGCACTTCATTACTCCATGTATCTTTTATCTTAACCCGGAAAGTATAGAAGTTTCCCTTCCATTCACCATCCAGCTTTACCTCCCAGGTTCCATTTATGCTTTCAGCAAGCGCAACCGTTTTGAAAGGCGTCCCGCCCAGCCCCTCTTTATACAACAGGAGTTGGGCGGCAACCGCCGTCGGGCTCCATATTTTAAACGTTGAAGAAGTAGCAGAATAAGTAAGGCCCAGATCTTTGCCCGTATAGGGACTATACCCTTTCCCGAAAAACTGTGCGGTTGCCTTTTGAATCACAACAGAAAATAATAGCAGTAAAAAATAATTTTTCATTGCAGAAGGAATCTTACCATAAAATTGAAGCCTCTATTGTTTTTCTAAAATCAGATACGCCCAGGGCTTCAATGTAATTACCCCCGTTTTAGAACCCTGTGCCTGTTTATTAGTCAGCAAATTTTCAGTGCCGGGCTGTACGGCATCATTTTTTCCGGTAAAGTAAAATAATTCCTTTTTAAACAAACTTAAGAATTCGCCGTTTGCAGCTTTATCTTTCACCGAAAAAGATGCTTCATTATTTGATAAATTGATAAATACCAGCACTTCATTATCCCCGCTTTTTCTTAAATAAGAAAGTACATGGGTATCATCTGTAGTATTTACCCAATAGGTTTTTACGGCATCGTCACCAGCCCTTAATGCCGGGCTGTGCTTTCTAAAGTCAAGCAGGGTTTTGTAAAAATCATTCAATTCATAGCTGCCGTTCCATTCTATAGGGTCTTTCTCAAAAAATTGAAGCCGCTTCCTGTTTGGCAATTCCTGTCCGCTGTAAATAAGGGGTATGCCATTCCAGGTAAAACTGAAAGCGGCCAGTGCCCTGGCTGCATCACCATATTTCTCATATTCAGTACCGTTCCAGCTATTCTCATCATGATTTGAAGTAAACCACAACCTTATCGCCTGTCCATTGCCTGCATCATTGTATTGCTGTAGCAAATCTCTTAAACTGCTTACCGGTAATCCCTTTTTGTAAAAATCCTCTGATTTATGCATCCATGTCCAGGTATAGCAGGCATCAAAAGCCTGGTAATAGTTAGCACTCTCAATACCATCGCATTCTGCCAGCCAAAACAAGGTCTTTGTCTTTTCGAGTTCGGTTCTTGCCTCTACCCAAAAATCAAGTTCTACCCAGGAAGCAAGGTCACAGCGAAAGCCATCAATATCACATTCTGTTACCCAATACTTCATTGCCCCGATCATTGCCTTTCGCAATTCCGGCTTTTTAAAATCCAGTTCAATAATATCATCCATACCACTTGCAATCTTAAAATTCCCGGTAGCATGATCCTTTTCATAATATTCAGGATGAGCTTTTGTCCAAACATGATCCCAGCCGGTATGGTTAGCAACCCAGTCGAGAATTACTTTAAACCCCATCCCATGTGCCGTTGTAACCAGGCTTTTAAAATCATCCAATGTGCCAAATTCAGGATTGATTCCTGTATAATCACTACAGGCATACTGGCTCCCCATCGTTCCCTTTTTATTCATTTGTGCAATGGGTGTAATGGGCATGAACCACAATGTAGAAACACCCATCTCTTTCAACCGGGGCAATTCTTTCATAAAAGCAGCAAAAGTGCCATCCTTTGTATATTGACGAAGATTTACTTCATACACATCGGTATTGTTTATCCAATCTGCTTTTTTAAATGTGTTCATTTGAATGGCTTCTTTTTTAATAGGTGATGTTGTTTTTGATGGTTGCTTTGCGTTTACAGCAGCTCCCTGTTTCTTTTTCGGTTGCAGCGATTTATTTTTCTGTGCTGCTGCTGTTACAAACAGCAGCAATGCCGCTAAATACAAAAAAATCTTTTTCATTATAAGCAATTTATTGCTTTCAAATGTATGATGGATTTTCCAAAATCAGCTATATGTATAAAAACAGGCCTGCATATCTTTGTAGCTGAAACTAATGAAGAAATGAAACAGTTCAAAGTTCCTGCTATTTACCGCAGTCCGCTGATCAGTGCTATAAAGAACAAGCGCAAGCTGGAGGACAAGATGAAAAAGGATTTCACTCCTACCCTGCTTGATTTTGGTGCAGTGCAGATCTACCTGGCTAGACATTTTGGTTTTTGTTACGGTGTGGAGAATGCCATTGATATCGCCTTCAAAACGGTGGACGAAAACCCCGGGAAAAGAATTTTCCTGTTGAGTGAGATGATTCACAATCCACAGGTAAATGCTGATTTGCAAAATAAAGGCATCCGGTTTTTGCAGGATCCCAATGGTAAGGAGTTGATATCATTGGAAAGCATTACAAAAGATGATATTGTGTTGATCCCTGCGTTTGGCACCACACTCGCCATTGAAGAAAAATTAAACCACATCGGCATACAAACAGAAAAATACAACACCACCTGCCCCTTTGTAGAAAAAGTGTGGAACCGCAGCGAACAGATTGCGAAGAAAGCGTACAGCATTGTGGTGCATGGCAAACCAACGCATGAAGAAACCAGGGCAACTTTTTCTCATGCGGCTTTTCACACCCCTACGGTAGTAGTGAATGACATGAAGGAAGCCATAGAACTGGGCAAATACATTAGCGGTGAAAAAGAAGAAAAAAAATTTTATACAGAATTCAAAGGCCGGTATTCAGAAGGCTTTGACATTACTAAAGACCTGCAACGCATTGGCGTAGTTAATCAAACCACCATGCTGGCCAGCGACACACAGGCCATTGCCGATTACCTGAAGCAGGTAATGAAAACCACCTACGGCCTTACTGAAGAAAAGATTGAACAACGTTTTGCAGACACAAGAGATACCTTGTGCTACGCCACCAACGATAACCAAACCGCAGTGAATGGCATGTTGCATACTGCTGCAGATCTTGCAGTAGTGGTAGGTGGATACAATAGCAGCAACACCTCTCACCTGGTGGAATTGTGTGAACATAAATTGCCTACTTTTTTTATCAGTTCGGCGGATAAGATTATTTCCTCAACCGGCATTATTCATTACAATTTTCATAACAGGCAGGAAATTACCAGCGATTATTTTTTACCAGTTAAAGACGAGCCGGTAAAAATATTGATCACGAGCGGTGCCAGTTGCCCGGATGCGGTTGTGGAAGATGTGATTGAGAAGATATTACTGGTGGCAGGGGTGCAAAGAAGTGTTGATGATTTAATTGGAGCCTTTGAAGAATGAAACAGTGTTTGTTTATTTTCCCCAACGATACGTATTAATCTTCAACCCCGCTAAATCAATCACCCTGTCCACTACCGTAGCAGCCACTTCTTCAATTGTAGTTGGTTTGCTGTAAAAAGATGGCGTTGCAGGGCAGATAATGCCGCCTGCCAGTGTTACCGTTTCCATATTTTTCAGGTGAATGAGATTGTAAGGCGTATCCCTTACCACACAGATGAGCTTTCTTCTTTCTTTTAGTACTACATCAGCCGCCCTGGTGATAAGGTCATTACTGGCACCACTGGCAATCCTGCCCAGGGTACCCATGCTGCAGGGCACAATGATCATGATATCATATTGCCCGGAACCGGAGGCAAAGGGTGCCATAAAATCCTGTTGTGTATAAAACCTGGCTTGATAATTCTTATAGCCATCGTTATCCAGTTCCGTCTGCCATACCAATTTGGCATTTTCTGTCAGTACTACCGAAAGTTCTGCCCATTGCTCTTTTATAGCAAATAATTTGTCTAACAGCACTTTTGAATAAACCGAGCCACTGGCCCCGGTGATGGCTACAACAATTTTATGCATTACCTTTCGTTAAATTTATTTATCTAAGCTACTAAACAAATATTGTATGCAAAAGGTTGCTGTTTTTTTTATTGCTGTTATTGTAATTGTAAGCACGTTGGCTTTTACGAATATGAAAAAAGACAAAGTACAATGGCTTACCGTGGCAGAGCTTCAGGCTGCCTACAGCAAAAACCCCAAACCCATTTTAGTGGATGTGTACACCGGCTGGTGTGGCTGGTGCAAAGTGATGGACAGGGAAACTTATGCAAAGGATAATGTGGCAGCCTACATCAATGAAAAGTACTATGCAGTAAAACTCGATGCAGAATCAAAAGAGAGTTTTGAATGGAATGGCAAAAAGTATGGGTACAGTGCACAGAATAAATCAAACGACCTGGCAGTATATCTTTTGTATGGGCAGATGAGTTTTCCCACTACTGTTTTTTTACCAGCTTTAGATGCACAACCTGCCCCCATGGCCGGCTACCTGAAACCAAACGAACTGGAAGCTCCACTGAAATTTTTTGGCGACGGTGCTTACAAAACAAAAAATATCCTGAATTTATGAGCAGCTTTAAAGCAAGCTGGTAATGTTGTTTCATTTGCCCGCCTGCATCCAACCAAAAACTTTCCTTAGATATCACTGCGGCATTTTATGCCCTGGCATTTATAGGTAGTTTTTTGTTTAAGATGAAGCAGATCATCGATGCGTTACTGGCGATGCGTATATTACTTCAGTTGATCGGGCAGGCAGCAGGCGTGGCTTTGCTCCGAAAAAGAAACGGTACAACACAGCTCCTCTATAAAATGCCTTTATATCCGTTGCCGGTAATCCTGGCCATGTAAGTGCTATTAATTTTCTATTTCACCGGACCGGGAGTAATAAAATATTTTGCCCTGGCAGTTTTATCCGGCATTACCTTTCACCTGTTAAAATCCCGCCTTCAGGTTCAATGGCCCTTCAGGAAAAATAAAGTGTAAATACAAAGAATAAATTTTCCAAAAAAATCTGCACAAATTTTTCGCTATCTTTTTTTCCCAACACACTACATATTCAAATAATCATAAAGGTGTACGCAATTTTTTTTTCATTCCAGCGTTTTAGAGAACTAAGTGGCCAATGCCAAAGTTGAAATATCCTTTACAAGATCCAATTTCCACCCAGGCACTTATGTCACTTACAGAAAAGGCGCAAACATATATCCATGCATGCTGGAGAGATCATAGTTGATTTATTACAGCACAAAGCAGCATTCAAACTAAACTTAATTTAAAACTGAATTTAAAAAAAGGGTCCTAGCGTTATCCCAACCCTGGAACCAGCCACTATGAAGAATTACAGTTATAAAAGTGTTCTGAAATATACCGCCGCAGGTATGCTGCTCGGTGTAATGCTTGTGCTCAATGCTTATTTATTGAATAAGCAACATGGCTTTAACGGCCCATGGTTTCACATCTTCGATTACTCTCCTGATTTCATCATCATTATTTTATCACCCTTTATTTTAGGGTTGCTATTTTGCTTTATCGGTATCCGGTGGCAGCAGTTGCTGGCCTTTAACAAGCAGATAAAAAACAATTTGAGCCACGAGCAGATGATAAGTTCTATGGCCGACAAACAGTTGAAACTACTGGGCAAGGTGGTAGCACAGATTAATGAAGCGGTGATTATTGCAGACAACTCGGGCTGTATACTGTGGATCAATGAAGGGTTTACAAAAATTACCGGCTACAGCCTGGAAGATACCATTGGCAAAAAGCCTGATACTTTTTTGTTGGGTCCACTCAGTCAAAAAACATCGTTGAATAATATCAGGCTCAATCTTTTTAAAGGAGAGGCCATTGTGGAAGAAATGGTGCATTACCGCAAAGATGGCAGCCCGTACTGGGCATTGATTAGTGTAAAGCCGATCTTTAATGATGCAGGCGAAATGACCAATTACATTGCCATTGAAACAGATATTACCAGCCGAAAAGAAAAAGAGATAGCCCTGGAAAATGAAATTGCCGAAAGAAAGGAACTGGAAAAACAATTGCTTGCCAATAAAAATAAACTGGAGCAGGCCATTGAAATTGCACAGGTGGGTGCATGGGAAGTTGACTCTGTAAATAAAACACTGTACCTATCCAAAGAATTGCGGACCATTTATCACATGCCACTTACAGGCGATATTACAATGGATGAATTGTTCATCAAGATACATCCGGATGATATGAGTTATATCTGGAAAAGTATTGAGCAGGCAGCCAAAGGAGAAACACATGAGATTGAATACCGCTATTTCCTGGATGGCGAAACAAGGCATATGATATCTAACATTGCCCCAAGGATGGATGAGCAGGGAAATTTGACAGGCTATGTAGGTACGGTAAAAGATATTACACACCGAAAATTATTTGAGCTGGCTTTAAAGAAAAGTGAAGAGGAAAAAGCCGCTGTGCTGGACAATGCACAGGCCATTATCTGCAGGCATGACCTTGATGGAATAATACTCGATGTAAACCTGGCAGCCGAAAAACTCACCGGCTACACAAAGAAAGAATTGATCGGATCGAGCCTTACCAAACTGATATCACCCGACTTCCACCAATATTTCGGTTCTTACCTGCAGGAACTTACCGGCAAGAAAAATGCGGAAGGATCCTTTCAGATTATCAAAAAAGATGGAAGTAAAAGGGCATGGCTGTATCAAAATGCATGGTACGATAACAAAGATGGAGATGCATACATCATTGCCAGTGCTATTGATATCACAGAATCTGTAAAGGCACAGAACGAAATTGAAAAACAACAGCAGTTCATTAACCAGATTATTGAGAACAGCCCAAACATCATATTTGTAATGAATGAAGAGCACCAGGTGGTGCTGCACAACAAAACATTCAGTCAGTATTACCTGTGCGGCGAAAAAAATTCATTTGCTGTAGCAGATCTTACGCAGGGGGTTGAAGACATCTTCCTGGGCGACTATGAAGGCATCATGGAACTGGAAGACGGAGAAATGATTAGGCTGGAAGGAAGCATGCCGGGCAATGATTGCACCGGTAACACCATCAGTTGGTTCAACGTTATCAAAAAGTGCTTTAAAGATAAAAAAGGCAAGAAGTACATCCTTGGTATTGGCATGGACATCACCGGCCGTTACCAGATAGAAACAGACCTGATTGCTGCCAATGAAATGGTAGAACGTTCTTTAAAAGTAAAAGACCAGTTCATCAGTAATATGAGTCATGAGATCAGGACTCCGTTGAATGCAGTGATCGGCTTTACGGATCTGCTGGCTGATACAACCCTGAAAAAAGAACAGGCAGAATATGTTGAGATCATCAAATCTGCTTCTCAGAACCTGCTGGCACTCATCAACAATATTCTCGACCTGTCTAAAATAGAATCCGGTAATCTTGCACTGGAAAGTACACCAATAGATGTGAAGCAGATTGTAACAGATGCTGTAAAGATTTTAGAACCAAAAACAAAATTGAAAGGTATTCTGTTAAGGAGCCAAATCGGTACGAACATTCCTGCTAAAGTACTGGGCGATCAGTTAAGGTTATCGCAGATATTGTTTAACCTGATGGGCAATGCTATTAAGTTTACAGACGCAGGGTATGTAGAAATCGCCTGCAAAATGGTCAATGGCCCCGATGACACAAAGCAATACATTGCTTTTACGGTAAGAGATACCGGCATTGGCGTACCGATGGAAAAACAGGACGCCATTTTTGAACGGTTTACACAGGCCAATACAGATACAGAAAGGTTATATGGTGGCACCGGGCTGGGCCTCAATATTGCCAAAGGCATTGTGGACATGCATGGGGGTTCATTAAAGATGGACAGCACACCCAGCAAAGGAACGGCCTTTCACTTCATCCTTCCTTTTAATAAGTACGATGGTGCAGACATTGAAACACCTGCAGGAAATACTGTAAAAAATAAAAAACTATCATTACCTGCTGATACCATCATACATGTATTGCTGGCCGAAGACAATGCCATAAATGCGATGCTGGCAAAACAAGTTCTTGAAAACGGCGGCTTTACTGTAACGCATGTAGTGAACGGGGCCCTGGCCCTGGAAGCTGTGCAGCATCAACATTACGATGTAGTATTGATGGATATACAAATGCCGGTAATGAACGGCGTAACAGCCACACAAAACATCAGGGCACTGGAAAGTGCTGTATCAAAAATTCCGATTGTTGCAATGACAGCACATTCGTTGTATGGAGAAATGCAAAACTGCTACAATGCCGGCATGACGGGTTATGTATCAAAACCATTTAAGCCGGAGAATTTATTTGCAGCCATTCTGGAATCCATCAACATTCAAAACAACAACAAAAAATTAAGCCATACCATTAATGATATGGTTACTTATACCTCATAACAATAACAGAACAGCTCATGCAAGTTATTACAAGAATCAACCTTGACCTCAGTTACCTTCATTCCGTATCGGGTGGTGATGCCTCCTTTGAAAAAATGCTGCTGACAAGCGCTGTTGCAGACATACAGATTAATATTGACAACCTGAAAAAAGCATGGCAGGAAGAGAATGCCATTGATGCAGGTACTGCTGCACATACCTTAAAATCGGTAATGACGATCGCCGGCCTGCGGCAGTTAGAGAATTTCTGTAAAAGGATTGACACCACTTTCAGGAATGGCATATTTCGTTCAGAAGAATACCCTGCGTATTCAGCCATCATAGATGGGTGGATGGAAGCAAAGCCTAAGCTGGAAGAACTGGTGGCAGCTTACTAAACTGCTTTTAATTGATCATAGTTCTCACTTTATTCCTGAATTTTTCCTGCTGCGTTAATGCGATCCTGAAATCGTTTAACCAGCCCTGTAATTTTTCGTTTTCAGCTTGTGTAAGCCCATTAAAAAAATAGGCTGCTTCAATGCGGTCATCCAGTTGTGTGGTAGCATAAAATGCTTCTGTCAATACAAAAACTGTACTGCCATTTTTAAGACCAAAGCGTTTATATATTTTCTGGTTGCCCGGATTTTCCATGATGAACTCCAGCTCCTGTGCCAATATGCCATAGGCTTTTGCATCCAGGTATTTACGTTGATTTAAGATACTGCACAACTGCACATAATTTTTCACCGTAGAAGCAGGCAGCCGGTCGCTCCATAGTTGTTGCATTTTCATACTCAGGTCCTGTGGCCTGAATTTTTTCTTTAACACACTGTCGTACTTTAATGCACTGTGTATCTGCAGGATTGTTTTACTGTATTGCTCTTCCGATAATTTTCTGATTGCTTTAATGATCTTGTCTTCACTGGCATTGTGAGGATTCTGATACAAAAACAAGGATGACACCAATGGAAATATTACCGTGTGCACCTTTAATCCGAAAAGCTGGATATTGTTATTGACATTATCCAGCCCCAGCAGGTCCATCAGGTATTCTGTATTGGCATTGCTGCTGAACATAATCATACCCCTTGCCACATCAATCAACCGCACACTGTCTTCTTTGATATGCCCTTGTTTTTTTTCAAATGCCAGCCAGCCCGGGTGGGCACCACCATCTGTATTGAAGATATAATATTTGTCCAGTTCACTTAACGCAACATAACTGTCTTTATCAATCACATTGCTGCCGGCCTGCTTGGCAAATTCCACTGCTACCAGCATCTTTACGGTGCTGGCAAGCGGCATTACTTTGTTTTCATTCTGCCGGCAAACAACCCCTTCATTTTTTACCAGGTAAAAAGCAGCCCTGCTTTTGTTGTTGGCAATAAAGTTCAGTAAAGAGTCAGCGCCGGGCTGTGCATTCACAATAACCTGCATTACTAGCAGCACTAAGAGTAATGACAATTTTTTAATTGTAGCCATTGTAAAAATTTATGCAGTGAATCGTTAAAACTTATTCTTCCACATCATGCTTTCCACCGGCCGGTTGATCTGCCCGCTGTACTTGGCATTTTTCTTCTGGTTGTATTTCACTTCAATTTCACCATCCACCGGAAAATAAATCAATTGGCCGATCGGCATTCCGGCATACACCCTCACGGGTTGTTTTACAGAAATTTCCAGCGTCCAGTTGCCGCAAAAGCCCACATCACCCTTGCCTGCAGTTGCATGAATGTCAATACCCAACCTTCCGGTAGATGATTTCCCTTCCAGGAAAGGAACATGAGCATGCGTTTCCGTATACTCTTCTGTTACCCCCAGGTAAAAAACATGCGGCACCAGCAGGTAACCTTCTTCTGGTATTTCAAAATGAACTATCTCGTTGTGCTTCTTTGCATCCAGCTCATTATTTTTATACGTGGCTAAATATTTTCCCAGGTGCACATCGTAACTGTTACTTCCAAGCTGGTCCCGGCTATAAGGCGTAATTACAATCGTTCCTTTTTCAATTTCTTCTAAAATCCTGGTGTCGCTTAAGATCATTTTTTAATTTTCAATTTATAACCTGTAATATTTTTTTAACAACCGGTAACTCTTTATTCTGTATTGTTGTGGGCTTGTTTTGGTGTTATTCCGATTTAGCAAAACGAAATAACAATCTACCTTATGCTACATACCTTTGGGCAGCAGGTAAAAACAATACAAGTTAGTACAAACAAACGCTACCGAAAAGTATCATGCTAATTTGATTCATTAATTTTACAATCTCAAATCCATCGCCGCAATATGCCAATGGTTTATCAACAAAATATTAACCCACACACTAAACTGGGCGTTTGGCATATTGCAGAGCCGGAAAGTTTTTTTTTAAATACAGTACCACTTCAGAGAGAAATCACTCATCCACACAAACGGTTACAACACCTCGCCGGCAGGTTTTTATTAAAAGAACTGTACCCTGATTTCCCTTACGAACTCATAAAAATTGCGGATACCCGAAAACCCTTTTTAGAAAATGAGGCGTATCATTTCAGTATTTCTCATTGTGGAGATTATGCCGCCGTAATGGTAAGTACCGGTAACAGGGTTGGAGTAGATGTGGAGTTAATAACTGCGAAAGTGGAAAGAATCAAACATAAATTCCTTTCTCCCTTTGAACAAAACATCATTGAACAATTGTCAGGTGCTGATACTGACTCTTACAAAACCTTCCTTACAAGTGCCTGGAGCATCAAAGAATCTTTATACAAATGGTTTGGCGATGGCGAAGTGGATTTTATTGATCACCTGCATATTGAAAAAATAGTACTGGATGATAACAGTGGCGCAGCATATTGTAAAATACTGAAATCAGGCGAGCAGCCATTAACAGTGCATTTCCTGTTGTTCAATAACAATTGTATTTCCTGGGTGCTAACTGAAATATGAGGTATTATTTACCGGCTCCTGGTTGAGCAATTGACAAATAGCATTGTACAAATCTTCATAAGCCCTTTTCATATCGGCAGGCCGTTCAAAAAATATCTCCACACTCTCTGCCCAAAACTCCTGGAAGTTGGTGAGGGCATAATCAGAATACAGATCATTGCCGGGTAATTTTTCCTGCTGAAAAGCACGGTTACCACATTCATCAAACTTTGGAAAAGTAGCTACAAAATCTCTCTCCACATTCTCGCCTGTTTCAAAATACTGGTAGTAATAAGCATGGGCAAACTCATGCAGTCCCACATTCTGTCCGTTCAGAGGATATTTATACCCGTCCATAAAATGTTTCCATGAAAGGTTAACGGTATGCCCCGATACATTGCCTTCCAGCAAACGCAGTGTTGGGTACACGCCAATAAATGCTTCGGGGAAAATATGAATGTGAGAAAAATTCGGTAAGAGGTATTTCTCCAATCCAAAACTTATCTGCACTGCAGATGCGCTGATCAGAATAGGCATTTCCTTAAAACCACTTTCATCGTGGATCACAAATACCTTTTCTTTCATGAATGTTTTCAGGCGCTGGAAAAACTTAAGCTTTGCATCAAAAGCCAACCTTGTATAATAAACAAAATGTTTGTTCAATACTTTTACAAGTTCATCATCAGAAAAATTAAGTTCATCGCCCCGGTAGGTTAGAAAACCCGGGCTGTAGTTTTCAGGCACATTATCGCTCCTGGTATCTTCGTCATCCTGTTTACTGGCGGCATTCCTGGCAGTTTTTATAATGATGATGATAAAAATCAGTATGAATAAAAAAGGCATGTAGGTATCATCCTTGCCGTTGTTCTTTCCATCCTTATCAATTCCGTACACTTCCCTTTCATGCAGCATTGAATCATAGCTGTACTTAACCGCATCCGGCATGCTGTCAAATGGAATGACATTACCTGCAGAGTCATAAAAAGTAATGGTACTGTGTTGTGGCAAGGGTTAAAGTAAGGTTTTAGTTATCTATTAAATCCGTATCGTCTGTCCCGTCAAGCAATGGGATATCGGCAACAGAGGCGCCTGCAATTCCTTTTACAGAACCATACATACCGCTTGTGCTGAGCAAAACTTTTTCCAATTGCTTCTCCCGCTCCTTCCACAACTTTTCCATTTGTATCCTTTCTTTACCGATGCTGTTCTTCATCGCCATAAAACCTTCCACGATGGCTTCTATCTGCCCACGAAATTCATTGCCGGTTAAATAATCATACAGCATCTGCATTTTATCACCTTTGTTTTCCTGGCTTTTGATTGCTTCGGTTATTTTGATGATGCCATTTCTTAGTAAATGTGCCACGCTTGCCACTTCCGTAAAACTACAAATCCATATCCCTTCCCGTTCACCAAATCGTTCCATATCTTTTGGGAACACCTGTGTAACTAAAATTGCAATGTCAGCACCTTTACTACGCATGTCTGTTTTCAATTTATCTACCCAGTTATTGTTCCATGTTTTGGTTCGCTTGCTTTCATAAATAATTTTACCACATTCCTTTCCACTGCTGTTTCGTACAACCTGAATACAATCTGCCCCTTCCACACCTTTACCTACTTCCTCAATGGCATCAAAAGGAAAATAATCTTTCAATATTTCTTCCAGCAATTGCTCCTGGCTTTCGCCCTGGCGCTGCATACTGCTTTGCTCTGCCCTTCGCCTCATTTCATCTGCCAGCTTCTTTTGTTCTTCCAACTGTATCTGCAGTTCTTTTAATTTCAACTGCATGTCCGTTTCCTTTCAACTGGTTCTTCTCTCCTTCCTGTTTGCGTATTTGCTCTGTTAATAACTCTCTTTCCTGTTGCAACTTTTTCTGAAGGGTGATCTCCAGTTCATCTTCCCTGTTTTTAAGTTCCTGTACTTTTTGCAAAAACTCCAGTTCCTTTTTTCTTGCTTCCTTTAATTTTTCTTCATTGTCTTTATTATTTGTTTCCAGCATCTTCAGCTGGTTTTCAAAATCAGCAGCAATGCTTTTGCGTAACTGCTCCTGTCTTTCTGTTTCTAATTTCTGTTTTTCCTGCTGTAGTTTTTGTGCAAATATTTCGTTCGCATTTTTTCTTGTTTCATCAAATTTTTGCTGTGCTTCCTGTAACTGTTTTTTTTCTGTTTCTACTTTATCAAGTGACTGCTGAAGCTTTTGCTGGTACTGCTGCTCAAACTTCAACTCAATATCTGCAGCAAGCACATTCTCCACATCAAAATGATGGCCGCAGTTGGGGCATTTAATATCATTTGCCATTGATCAATTTTTTTACAAGATAAGAAGAAGCTAATTATTTAAAATAAGAAAGGGCAAATGCCGGAACACTTACCCTTACGAGGTGAAAATATTATATCAATTAAAAGCTGGCACCAACTGAAACAAAGAAGGTTCTGCCATCGGATGGCAATACACCCGGGCCTGGGTAACCACCAGAGCGGCGGGTGAAATATTTTTCATCGGCAAGGTTGTTAATACCTGCTTTTATATTGAACTTCTTATCCCAGCGGTAAGTAGCGGTGATATCAAAAACTTTATAAGAAGGGATCAATCCTGTTTGCCCATTGACAGTAGGAGTTACGGTGTTGTTGGCATCAGAAAAAGATTTGCCCACATAACTCACCTGAGTTGTTAAACTCAATCCATACAACGTATAGGTAATACCGGCACGCAGAATATTTTCCGGGGCATTTTCAACAAATTTGTTTTTCAGGTTCGACTCTACCAGGTTACTGCCAACTTTGGTAACCAGTTTCAGGTTATTATACTTTGCATTGGTATAGCTGTAAGAAGCAAAAGCAGTAATATCCGTATGCTTGATATGCCTTGCCAATGCTTTGATAAAGCTGATCTCAGCCAGCGCTTCAACACCACTGCTGTTGCTGCTGCCTACATTGGTGCGGTAGTTATAAAAACTGCCATCAGTTCTTTGTTGAGAGATTACACCAGCCCTGTTGTTGTAACGCAGGTAGTAACCGCTTACATCAAAGAACAAATAATTTTTTACTTTACCTCTGTAACCAAGATCAAGATTGTACCCTTTTGCGTCTGTCAGATTCGGATCAATCACATCGGTGGTTGGAGGTGCGGTAAGATCGCCAAACTGTATTGGCCTGTACGCCTGTGTTGCATTGCCATACAATTCAGTTTTATCTGATACATGGTATTCAACACCTACACCTGCCAGTAAAAAAGCACGGCTGCGTTTTTGATTTTGCAATAATATTTCTGTTCCGTCTGTATTATAGCCATTGCGGCCAGTTGCTTTTCCTTCTACATATTCATACCGGATGCCCGGAATAATCAGCAATTTATCAAAGCGGAAAATATTTTCTGCAAACACTGCGGCATTGAATGATTTGTAGGTTATGTCTTTCGGCCATTTGCCAACTGCAAGCTCATCGGAATAACCGGTACCGGTGCTGCCTACCCCATCTTTGTAACGATGGGTACTGCCGGTGTACAACCTGATGCCACCCGAAAATGTACTCTTCATTTTTCCAATATTGTAATCGGTTAAATAACGGGCTTCCATACCATTGTTGCGGTACTGATCAATATCCAGTGTACGGTTGTTGTAATCCAATGTTGCAGGATTGATGGAATCTCTGATAGTGATGGCCTTGATATAGCCTATACTGTTCCTGTTGCCGATGATGGAGAAGAGTTTCACATTCAACCTTGAATGATTGCTGATCTCGTAATTGGTGATGAGTGCTAAGGTTGTCCATTTGATATCAAACCAGTTCCTGCTTCTGAAACTCTGTTTGATGTTCTGTTTAAATTGCTCATCTGTTAAACCACCGGGCTGCTGGCTCCTGATTTCAGAATGCATCAGTTCTGCACTTACAGATAATTTATCAGTGAATTTATAAGTGTAAGTTGCAAAAGCACTGTTAGTGAAATAGCGGCTGTTTTGCCGGTAACCATCTGCATTGCGGTGATCGAAGAAAGCATAATAATTAGAGCGTTTGGTAGTACCCCCTACCGCATTATAAGTATTAAACAACCCATTACTTCCAACGGTTTGCTGTGTTTCAAACTGGAATGGTTTGGTGATATCACTGCCATTACGCAAAATATAATTTACCAGTCCTCCAAACTGAGGGCCGTACTGCAAAGCGCCCTGGCCACGGACAACCTCAATTCTTTGCACTGCCTGCAATTGCGGATTGTAATATGCTTCCGGATATCCAAAAGGATCTGCAGAAATATCATATCCATTCTGGCGTACATTAAATTCCCAACTCCTGTTAGGGCTTAAGCCTCTTGCAGCAATACCGATCTGGATGCCACTGCCATCGCTTTCCCAAATTTGTATACCGGGCACTTTGGCCATTACCTGGCGCATGTTGTTATTAACCACATTGCCGTTTACATTGTCCATTACGATCAGGGAATTTTTTTTGCCTGCATAGATGGAAGTACCCACGATTTCCGGTAACTGCTGGATATCGGTTTTACTATTGCGGCCTACGATGGTAATAGAAGGCAGATATTTAGGCTTATTAAATGTTGCATTGGCAGTGTCGGCACCTGGAATTTGTGCACCGGCAGTAAAATGTAAAGCAGTTAGTGCAAGTACAAATAAATACAGTTTTCTTTTCATCAGGCTCATATCAGTTTTTCTTGATTATTTTGAAGCACAAAACTGAAACAATAAGTACAGAAAGAAGCTAGCAATCGGGAAAACGGGTTACGCAAAAAGAAAAAGTTGATGCATTTTACAGCATCAACTTTAAAAGAAGTATCAGTTATTAAAAAAATATTATTCAACAAGAGAAACCTTTATCACATTGGTAGGCAGGTGCAATGCAACGGGAGTGCTGCCTGTATTTACAACTGTATCACCTGGTTTAAGAAACCCTCTTTCTTTTAGAATACTGATCTGATCAAAAAAGATATCATCCAGGCTTTCCTCTTCACCATAATAAAAAGCCCTTACACCCCAGCTTAAACTAAGCTGGTTGATCAATGTTCTTTCTTTACTAAAGATGAACAGCGGTACTTTTGGCCGGTAACTACTGAGCATAAAGGCGGTGTAGCCACTTTGTGTCATTCCTACCAATGCACTGGCATTGATATCTTTTGCAATATTGCAGGCACTGTAACACAAGGCATCACTCAAAATAGAAGGTGAGTGTGGCTGCGGTGTAAGGATATCATCCCTGTCGTAATCGTACACATGGTTTTCCACTTCAAGGATAATTTTACTCATGGTTTCCACTACCAGTGTTGGATAAGCTCCCATGGCTGTTTCACCGCTCAGCATCACGGCATCAGCACCTTCCAGCACTGCATTGGCAACATCCGTCACCTCACTACGGTTAGGTTTAGTACGTTCCATCATACTTTCCATCATCTGTGTTGCAACGATTACCGGCTTGGCCCTGTGCATGCATTTAAGGATAATATCTTTCTGTATCAACGGTACCTGCTCAATGGGAACTTCTACTCCAAGATCTCCTCTTGCTACCATGATGCCGTCACTTTCAATAATGATATCACGGATATTTTTCAAGGCTTCGGGCATTTCTATTTTAGAGATCACCTTGATTTTGTTGTCTTTATTGTTTTCTTTTATACGCCTTTTCAGTTCTCTTACATCATTAATGTGGCGTACAAAAGACAATGCTACCCAGTCGAGATCTTTTTCGAGAATAAAATCAAGATCTGCAATGTCTTTTTCAGTAAGAGAAGGCATGGTAAGTGCTGAATCCGGAAGGTTTACACCTTTTTTGGGAAGCAGTGTTCCACCCAGAGTTACCGATATCCTTACTTCCGTATCATTCAGAATTTCCTTTACAGCTACCTCCATTTTACCATCATCAAGGAAAATACGTTCACCTGGTTTTACATCTTTGGCAAGATTAGGATAAGACACATAAATTTTTTCTGCTGTACCCACCTGCTTAATGGTGGTAAAAATAAACTCCTGCCCTTCTGCTAATTCAATCTTACCATCCTGTAATTCTCCAACCCTCAGCTTCGGCCCCTGCAAATCACCCAGTATGGCGATATTATAAGGTTCCTTTTTATTAATCTGCCGTATGTAGTCAATGATTTGTGCTTTATCTTCAAAAGAACCATGAGAGAAATTAAGTCTGAAGCAGTTTACGCCAGCCCTCACCAGTTCCAGTAATTTTTCGTAAGTAGAGCAGGCCGGTCCTACAGTGGCAACGATCTTTGTTCTTTTCAATGTATGCTTAATGCCAGCTTCTCTATCCATCTGGCTGTGCAGGTATTTGCTGATGTTTTTACTCATAAGAAATCGTTTCTCGTTTATTGCTGCTTCCCGTTGGTTTGCTCCCAGTTATTATCTGCCGGTCATTCAGCTTTTTATATCCATTAAAAATGAAATTTCACTAAAAGACGAGACACTAATAACGGCTAACGGGAAACTATTTTAAATTTATGATGCTAATATTTTTACAATCTTCATCCACTCATCGCTGATGCGTTGTTTCTTTTTTACCGCTTCATTCAGTGGCATGTAATGCATACGGTTATTGACGATTCCTACAAACACATTGTATTTACCCTGTATCAGGCATTCCACAGCCGAATAACCCATACGGCTGGCGATAAGCCTGTCGAAGCAACTTGGAGACCCCCCTCGTTGGATATGCCCCAGGATACTCACCCTCACTTCAAGCAAGGGCAGGCGTTCTTTGATCACTTTCGCCACCTCATTACCGCCGCCAAACTCATCTCCTTCGGCCACCACAATAATATTCATCAGCTTTTTTCTTCTTTCCTTTTCAGCCAGCTGCACAACGATATCCTCAATATCAGTTTTCTTTTCAGGAATCAGAATATTTTCAGCGCCGGTAGCTATACCACTGTGCAGTGCAATGTATCCGGCATCCCGGCCCATAACTTCAATTACAAACAGGCGGTCATGTGCATCTGCCGTATCCCTGATTTTGTCAATGGCTTCCACCGCCGTATTTACAGCCGTATCAAAACCAATTGTAAAATCAGTACCGGCAATATCTTTATCAATGGTTCCTGGTAACCCAATGCAGGGTATGTCATATTCATTACTGAATATCTGTGCGCCTTTGAAGCTACCATCTCCCCCAATGATCACCAACCCGTCGATACCATGCTTTTTGATGTTATTATAGGCTTTTTTTCTTCCCGCTGGCGTAAAAAACTCTTTACACCTGGATGTTTTTAGAATAGTGCCGCCTCTTTGTATAATATTAGCCACGCTGCGGCTTTCCATCTTAAAATATCATCCTCCACCATACCGGTATATCCACGCATGATTCCATATACATCCAGTCCATAATATATTCCGGTACGTACTACCGCCCGTACACATGCATTCATACCCGGTGCATCACCACCGGAAGTGAGAATCCCAATCTTACTTACTTTTTTTTTCATCTCTTGAAAATAATTTTAATTGCCAGATGAAATTTATCGCTTTACAGTTGTAATAAATTCTGCATCTAACAAAAAGTATCAGAACTTAAATATCATTTAATTCAATATTAAAATCAATAACATTTTTAAAAAACCAATGTGTCAAAAATACATCTTTCAGTGCAATAGTAAATAACCATTTTCCACCTGTAACGTTTGCGTCACTTTTCGAGGTCCAGGTATTTATCCTGCATAATATTGAATACTTTCTCTTTTAATCCCTTTGCATCTGCACCATCGCTTGATACCGGGGGTAAAAAAGTCATGGTAAGCCTTGTAGGTAATAAAAAGAAGGATTTATCAATAGGCATAGCTTGTTTGGTACCATAAATAATGCATGGAATAATATCCTTTTTAGATTCTATTGACAGCTTAAAAGCTCCATCATAAAAAGGTTTCAGCGGTGCTGCTGTCCTGTTTCTTGTACCTTCCGGGTATAGGCAAATGTGCATTCCCTGCTGAAGTACTTTTTTCATTTCTTCAAAACTTTTCAACCGGCTTTGATTGCTGCTTCTATCAACCAGCACCGATCCTCTTTTATAAAATAACCCAAACACAGGCACTTTTGCAAAAGATGATTTTGCAATGGTTTTATTTCCGCCCGGGATATAAGGTGCAGACAAGGGCACATCCAGCAACGCATTGTGGTTGAACACCACTACATAATTTTGGCCTTCCTTAAAATGCTCCCTGCCATAAATCCTTGCCGGGCAACCGATCAATAACAACCATACCCTCATCCACCACCTGGATACAGCAATAAAATAATCCTGTCCTTTTTTTTGTGGAAAAAGATAGGAGGCCATGGATGGTAAAAATATTATCAGAAAAGTGATCACGAAAGTGATCAATCCCCAAAAGGCCCAGACACGGGCAAAAATATCAATAAAGACAGAGCTGTTTTTTTTTGGAGTTTGCTGCATTTGTATTTTTTTCATCCCATTCACCAGTGAATTATGGGGTTAATAATTTCCAGTTGATGGGTTGCTTACCTTGTTTAACCAGGTATTCATTTGTTTTTGAAAAGTGCCGGCATCCAAAAAAACCTTTTTCGGCGCTGAATGGTGAAGGATGTGCAGCTTTTAATAACAAATGCTTTGTCTCATCAATCAGGATTTGTTTATCCTGTGCAAACTTACCCCATAACAAAAAAACAATGCCGGATTTTCGTCTGATATTTTTTGAATGACGGCATCAGTAAAATTCATCCAGCCTATTTTTTGATGGCTTGCCGGTTCATTTGCCCTAACAGTGAGCATTGCATTTAACAACAACACACCCTGCTCTGCCCACTTGGTAAGATTGCCATAACCAGTGGGCATTGGCACCCCGACATCTTGCTGTATTTCTTTATAAATATTGACCAGGGAAGGAGGGGGTTTAATGCCGTTGGGCACCGAAAAACTCATTCCGTGTGCCTGCCCCGGGTTGTGATAGGGGTCTTGCCCCAAAATAACCACCGAAACTCTGCTGAAAGGTGTTTGATTAAAAGCATTGAAAATAAGTGTGCCGGGCGGGTAGATTGTTTTACCAGACAGTTTTTCTGTTTTTAGATGAGTAACAATTTCTAAAAAATATGGTTTTGTAAATTCATTTTTTAATGCCGCTTTCCATGAAGCTTCAATTTGTACATCCATCCTGTAGAATTTGCATAAAAATACAAAAGCCCCATTAAATGGGGCCTTATGTTTGTGAACCGGATTGGATTCGAACCAATGACCCTCAGCTTAGAAGGCTGATGCTCTATCCAACTGAGCTACCGGTCCTTATTTAAGGCTGCAAATATAGGGCAATTCATTTTTTTGAGGAAATATAAAGATGTAATCTGCAATCCAGGTTAAATGCAGCGCATTTTTTCCTGGTTGAGTTCTTTATGACGATCATAAAATCCGTCTTTAATTTGTTCCTCATATTTTAAAACAAATTGTTAAATATGTTTACATTTGAAAATTATACGCAGGTGCAGTTATACCTGCGCAAGCATCACTAACCAACACTGATTTATGAAACAAAAACTAACATTGCTTATCACAGTTATTCTACTGGCTTCTGCCTCTTTTGCACAAAAAACGAAAAAAATGGGTTTTGTTCCCGGTCAAAAAAAACCGGTACTATTCGGCATTGCATTTACCCTTACCGACTTTAATGCTCCCAAGAATTTCAAAAACAGTAATGCCACTACAATACCCATTTCAGCAATGAGCGCCGGCTTTTCAGCTTTTTACTGGAAAGGATTGACCCCATTTATAGACTTCTCTACCAGGTTCAATGGTATATTTCATGATTACAGCGCCAACTTTCGTGGAATTGCCGGCAAAACGGAAATAGGCCTTGAGCTGGAACCTACCATCAACATCCGTCCTTTAAAAGATGAAAATATGTGGTCGCCCTTTTTAACAGCAGGCATTGGCGGGGGTATTTATACCGGTAAGATAGGCGGTTACATTCCGTTAGGAGGAGGTTTGCAATTAAATGCCAACAGTACTACTTATTTTTTCCTGCAGGCACAATACAAATGGTCCATCACTCCTAAAGTGTTGGGCAATAATTTATTTTATTCATTTGGTTTTGCACAAAATATTAATACCGATTAATTGCATTCAGTGTAAAGCAGAATTCTCAAAGACAAAGAAGAGAGAAATCGTTCAATTTATATCTAGCAATATGAAGCAAAAATTAATATTACTTATAGCAGTTATTTTCCTTGCTGCTGCTGCCTTTGCACAAAAGCAAAAGAAAGCCAACTTTGTGCCTGGTCAAAAAAAACCGGCCTTATTTGGTATCGCCTTCAATCTTTCAGACTTTAATGCACCAAAGAATTTCGGTAACAGCAACCAGACCACTTTACCCATTTCTGCAATGAGTGCCGGCTTTTCAGTTTTTTACTGGAAAGGACTGACTCCATTTATTGACTTCTCTACCAGGTTCAATGGAATCTTTCATGATTACAGTGCCAATTTCAGAGGCATTGCCGGCAAAACGGAAATAGGCCTTGAACTGGAACCAACTATTAACATACGTCCTTTAAAAGACGAAAATATGTGGTCGCCATTTTTAACTGCAGGTGTAGGCGGCGGTATTTATACAGGCAAAATTGGTGGTTATGTTCCTTTGGGCGGCGGCCTGCAATTGAATGCCAACAGCACTACTTATTTTTTCCTGCAGGCACAGTATAAGTGGTCTATCACACCAAAAGTTTTGGACAATAATTTATTTTATTCATTCGGCTTTGCTCAAAACGTTGGTAGTGATGATGCACCGGCTCCAAAACCAACACCCCAGCCATCTGTAGTAATTGCCCCCATTGTAAAAGATACAGATGGGGATGCTGTTCCTGATGAAACAGATGCCTGCCCGGATGTAAAAGGAACAGTGTCTTTAAAAGGATGCCCCGATACCGATGGGGACGGCATTACCGATAAAGAAGATAAATGCCCAGATACAAAAGGCCTGGTTAAATACAACGGTTGCCCAATACCGGATACAGATAAAGATGGCATTAATGATGAAGAAGATAAATGCCCAACAACAGCTGGGCTTGCCCGTTACCAGGGATGCCAGATCCCTGATACTGACAACGACGGCATTAATGATGAAGAAGATAAATGTCGCTCAGTAGCTGGCGTTGCATCCAACATGGGTTGTCCCGAAATTGCCCCGGCCACCATTGAAAAAATAAACAAAGCGGCTGGCAGTATTTTCTTTGCCACTGGCAGTTCTAAATTACTGGCCAAATCCAATGCTGCTTTAAACAATGTTGCCGCCATTTTACAGTCCAATCCTGATTATAAAGTTGACATCAGTGGCTATACCGATAACCAGGGTGCCCCTGAAAAAAACAAGGCACTCAGTGAAGCCAGGGCAAAAGCTGTTAATGATTATCTAACCCAAAAAGGAATTGATGCTGGCCGGTTGAGTTTTGAAGGCATGGGTGATGAAAACCCGGTTGCAGATAATAAAACTGCTGGAGGCAGGGCTAAAAACCGCAGGGTAGAACTGAAAGTGAGGAATTACTAAACAAAACACCAGTATTAATATAAAAGCCCCGGTTAATACGGGGCTTTTATATTTTATCTTTCTTCATGAGCACGCCTTGCTGAATCAGTAACGGAAGGCGGTGGCTTGATTCCTCCGCCAGAATACCGTTCCATCATCAGTCCGCTCCGCTCCCGCTCTGCTTTGGCGCCAATAGTGTCCAGCATAATACGCATAACATCCGGACGACTGCTGTAGTAGTTGTAACTTTTGTAAAAATCTTCCCGGTTAATTTTATGGAATTCAAATATTTTTTGCTGCAAAGCGGCATTTTGTTTCAGTTCTTTTTTGCTGCTGTCTGTTTTTAAATATTTTTCTGTGTATGCATCTGCCATCAGCATATCCCACATTACATCCTGCATCTTGGCTGTACTTAATACAGTTCCTTTTCCTTCTTTATCTGCGCAGGAAAAAAAAACAACCGTCATGCACAAGCAAAGCAGTATTCGGCTCATTTCAATTCATTTTTATAACGGCCGGCGTTAGTCAGGTCAAGTTTTTGCAATAATTCAGAAGCCCTGCCTTTATCCTGCTGTGGAGATTTGGAGAAGAGTTTAATCAATTCATTGGCCTTACCCTGAAAAAAAAACTGGTTGATCATAGTATTAGGGTTATCGGAATTAAAACTGCTGAGGAGGTTCAGTACATTCAGCATCTCTGCCCTTCCGGCATTTTCATCTTCGTACATTTTATCAAATGCCATCCGGTAGTAATTGTAGTAAATATCATGCATGATGGCATACCGGCTGTTCAGCATATTTTCTGCCAGCCAATAGCGGTTACGGATGCCATCAAAAGCTTTCCATCCACTGATACCTCTGCCCTCAGGCGCATTATTTACAATATTTTGTGCTTTTTGAAAATATGCACTCCCACCTTTTAAAGAATAAGAATCGTAGTCAAAAGCAATGATCATGTAAGCATAATAGGCAAACACGGCAGTTAGATTTGAAATATTGGGGTCACTTCCACCCACCCGGTTATCATTAAATTCCATCTGCTGAAACTCCAGGTATTTAAAGGAAAAATCCTCATCCTGGAAGTTTATAATGGGAGATAAGTAAGTGCTGTTAAAAACAGGTCGTGCAGCCTGAATAGTAAGTGATGCAGAATACACATTCACCTCTTCGGTTGATTGCAGGTTCAGTAAAAAATTACAGTCGATCTTTTCGTTTGGCAAAAAGTTATCGGTTGTCCATTTGCGGTTATTCAAAAATGTATTCAACGCATTTTGCAGGGTTTGAAATACTTTTTTATTAATGGTATTGCTAACCCTGCTGCTGTTTACCGTAACCCTGGCATTCAGTTCCTGCCCCACTATTGGGCTGCTGGTTACAACAATCAACAGTATAGGTATTATGATCCTGTATTTCATTTTTTATATTGAATGATGGTATTTACAATGTCTGCAGCTACTTCCTTTTTTGATTTCTTCTCAAATAAATATTCATTTCCCTGCCTATCAAAAATAGTTATTTTATTGGTGTCATATCCAAACCCTGCGCCGGTATCATTTAGTGAGTTCAGTACAATGATATCAGCATTCTTTTCACGTAGTTTTTTTAAAGCGTAGGCTTTTTCATCATTTGTTTCCAAAGCAAAACCAATTAACAACTGGTGGTTTTTTTTAAGTACCCCCAACTGCTTTAATATATCGTCCGTTTTTTTTAACTCTACTGAAAAGTGATCTGAATTCTTTTTAATTTTTTCTTCAGCTTTTGTTACAGGGGTATAATCAGCCACGGCTGCGCTCATTATGGTAATCTCTTTTTCTGCAAACTCTGTAAGGCAAACTTCCAGCATCTCGGCAGCAGATTTAACTCTGATCGTTTTAATATTACTTGCCGGAATGAGTGATGATGGCCCAAGCACCAGTGTAACTTCTGCCCCTCTTGCAACAAGTTCTTCTGCAATGGCAACCCCCATTTTACCTGAAGAATGATTGCCGATAAACCTAACGGGGTCAATTGCTTCATAGGTTGGCCCTGCAGTTACCAAAGCTTTTTTACCTTTTAGCTAGTTACTGATTAAAAAAAAAGCCTCCAGCCATGCTGCAATGGTTTCAGGTTCTGCCATTCTGCCTTCCCCAACTAATCCACTTGCCAATTCCCCTGATTCAACAGGTATTACCTGATTGCCAATACCTTTTATTGTTTGTAAATTTTTTTTTGTTGATGGGTGATGCCACATGTCCTCATCCATCGCAGGAGCAGCCACCACAGGGCAAGTAGCAGATAGATAAACTGCCATTAACAAATTATCACATAGCCCATGTGCCATTTTTGCCAGTGTATTGCAGCTTAAAGGAGCCAACAAAAAAACATCTGCCCATCTTCCCAGCCTTACATGGTTGGCCCAGGAATCGTTTTGAGAGAGTTCAGTTATCACCGAATTTTTTGACAGTGTAGATAATACGAGGGGGGATACAAAATCTTTGGATGCTGGGGTCATTATAAGCTTGACTTCTGCACCCGCTTTTACCAGTAGCCTTACCAACAGCGGGAGTTTATAAGCGGCAATACTGCCCGTTATACCAATTAATATTTTCTTATTATTCAACATACAAAATCCCCCGATGCATCGGGGGATTAAAAGTATTAATTCTTAATTGAACTATTGTAAATTATTCCACAAAATTACCTGAACAGGTCTTCCTCATTTTTACGGAAATAAATCTTGTTTTCCATAAATTCCTGTGTAGCCAGCAATGCAGGGTTGGGCATGCGTTCATATGCCTTTGATATCTCAATTTGCTCCTTGTTCTCATGAATTTCTTCCAGGCTGTCGGTATGGCTGGCAAATTCTTCCAGTTTGCTGTGCAACTCTTCTTTTACAGAAATATTTATCTGGTTAGCACGCTTTGCAACAATAGCAATGGACTCATACAGGTTACCTGTTTTCTCTTTCAGGTCGTACAAGTTCTTAGGTTCTACCACACTGCTGGTGCTAGAGCTGTGCTGACGTCTTAGTTTGCTCATTTTGTATTTCTTTAATGTTGTTTATGCTTAGATTTTTATATTCTTCTGCTTCTTTACGCAATTTACCTTCAGGAAACCTGTCTGTAAAGTCCTCAAATTCACTGATCACTTTTTCATAACGTTCCAACTGTTTATCAGCTATACTTAACTGGGCAAATTTGTAATATGATTTTATTGCCTGTATTTTGTATGTTTCTCCTGAAGCTGACTCGGGGTAGCTATTCAACAGGTTATCGTATGAAATAGCTGCAGCCCTGTATTGACCTACTTTGTAATAGAGGTCGGCAGCCCTTAGTTCTTTTTGTTCCAGTTTAGCCCTGCACTTATCAATTATTTCTGTTGCTTCTGCTATTCTTGATGAACCAGGGTGGGTATTGATAAAAGTTTGCATTACCCCCATTGTCTTTGCAGTATTAATCTGCTCTAGTTCCAGTTTTGGTGATTGTTTGTAAAAACAAAGTGCATGCATAAAATCAACTTCTTCTGCCTTGCTGCTGTTTGGAAAAACCTCGAGGAATCCTTTAAAAAAGTTTTCGGCATCCCTGTAATTTTCCATGTAGTAAAAACAATAAGCATCTTTGTAATACAACTCTTCAAATTTATCAGTACCCTTAAAAACAGGATATAGTTCCTCGTATAACTGCTGAGCAAGCCTGTGTTTCTTCTCTTCAAAGTATTTATCGGCCATTTTCAGTTTATACTCATAGTCATTGCTTTTCATTATCTTATTAAACTGGTTGTTACAAGAAAATAAAAAAGCAACTGAAAAAAGCAAACTGACTGTTATTGTAGAAAATCGCATAGAAGGCGCAAATTTAGTGGATTTAAGTCAAAAATCACTTCAAATTATTAATTCCCCAAAAACTGTTCGTTAAGAATATGAGAAAATATAGAAAGGCAGGCTGTAAATAAAAACCCTCCCGGAAAACCGGGAGGGTAATCATTGAGCAAAAAGTAATAAACTTAGTTTGATTTAATATCTATAGTGTTAGCATCACCACCATCAATTACTTTATCGGTTGTGATTCTGTCTTCACTGATCCCTAATTTTTCAACCAGATAGTTCTTAACTGCTTCTAATTTCTTATCAGCTAAAGACTGGCTGCGTTTGTCAGCTTTAGGATAAGCAGTTAAAGTGATACTACAAGTTGGTTTTTCTTTTAATTTGCTTGCAACGGTTGATAACATTGCTTTATTATCAGCGCTCAGGCTAACTCCTTTCAAAGTTAAGCTTGGGTAATCAACCGGGCATTCGCCAGCAGGCTTAATGATACCAGCAGCAATTTTATCATTAATTTCTTTACAACAAGCAGGTTCTGGGCATTTACCAACACCATCAGCATCAACTGGTTGACAATCTGTTGGAGTGATCAATTGCTTGTCTTTATAATCAGGCACACCATCACCATCAGTATCTTTGCTTACACCATGGGTATCTACTGGAGCACCGGCAGGTGTGTTTGGTTCCCTATCCAACTGGTCTGTTACACCATCACCATCAGTATCATCAAATACTGGCTTTGGTAATTTCATGTGCTTTGGATTGTTCAACTCACTATAAGCATAGTCAAGTGGATTAAGCCACCAAAGTGGTTCAACAGATTTACCGCCCAGGTTAAAGTTAAGCCCAAGAGACAGGTAGTTCCATGAATCATTATCAGGAGTTAAAGAAGCATCGCCTCTTGCATGTTCCTGCCAGCGTTGGCCATCCAACAAGTCAGATTTAACAAACGTATGACGGTCTTCCAAAGCGATATTTATTCTTTTACTTAATTTATATGCAACACCTAATATTACAGTTCCTGAAGGCTTCAATGTGTTTTTGCCCAATTTCGGACGACGAACACCTGCTTCGCTTTCAGCCTCTGTTTCATAAGTATTATCCATTCCGGCTTTTAATTGTTTAATGATATCCTTTCTGTTGGCATATACAAAACCATTGTTTGCTCCGCCATATTTAGTAATAAGGCTGTTAAACAAAGTTGTATAAGGATTACCACTTGCGTCCAGTGCATTAACTTTTGAACTGAACCAGGTGGCGCCAATACCAGCACCGCCATACAGGTTAAATCCAGTTTTTTGTTTGTGGAAGCGAATGTTATTCAATGTAACAATTCCCTGAACAGATAAATCCTGTACATGAGTTTTGTAGTTATAGAAAACATTTTGAGGAGTACCTCCGCCAAGACCAACCAGATTTCCCTGGTCATCCCTTACATAAGGAGTGTATGCGGTACCGCCAAGATTACCACCATAAGTGCTGCTAACCCATGCTTCGTTTTTTGCAAAGTTAGAAGCTGGTGACCACTGCATACCTTTTGCATTGCCATTCACATATTGTACCCTCAATGAGAAAATATAACCAAATGCTTTTCTAACATGAGCAGAAAAACCTAAAGTTGGGAATTGTGCAGGAACATCGCCGCTAATAGTTAATGCACCTACAGATACACCTACTTCTACCTGGTTACGAGGTTTAGAAGGGAAATTATAAGTATTGTTCCAGAACTCGTTCTGCTGGGGTAGCCTTTTCGAAGGTATTACAGAAGAGTCGAAGACACTGTAACCTGCGCCAGTACCGGATCCGGTTTGAGCGAAGGCTGCAGATGTCATTAGGGTAATGACCCCTAACAGTAATTTGTACTTTTTGCTTGCCATAAATGATTATTATTTAATTTCTGAAATTACGGGTTGTTTATATGCAAAAATATCACTTGAGATTTAAAAACCAAATTTTTTTAGTATTTATTTAAGGTATTTTGCCTTTTATTTCCTTATATTTTAATCAGTTAGAGACTTTTATTTGGTATATTAAGCTGCTTTGATCAAAAAAAAACTTTAAAACAAGAATTCCTTACCGGCACACTGCTGATAAAATTAAATATAAATAAATACTTTGAAACGGTTTTATACTGATTTAAATTGCCCTCCTTTTATACACTGATGAAATTTGTAACCGATATCATAGGAGAAGAACTGGGCATTTTTGAAACGAAATTTTCGGATGCTGTAAAAAGCAATACAGCATTGCTTGACCGGGTAATGAAGTACATAATCAAACGCAAGGGAAAGCAACTTAGGCCCATGTTTGTTTTTTTAAGTGCCAAACTGCATGGTCCAGTTAATGAAAGTACTTACCGTGCCGCCGCCCTGGTGGAATTGCTACACACAGCAACGCTGGTTCATGATGATGTGGTGGATGAGTCGCTTGAACGGAGAGGTTTTTTTTCAATCAATGCCATTTGGAAAAATAAGATCGCTGTTTTAGTAGGCGATTATCTTTTATCAAAGGGATTGCTTCTTTCCACAGACAATAATGATTTTGAACATCTTCATATCCTATCAGAAGCTGTAAAGCAGATGAGTGAAGGCGAATTATTGCAGATTGAAAAATCAAGGAACCTCAATTTAAGTGAAGCTGTTTATTTTGAGATCATCCGGAATAAGACGGCTTCCCTTCTGTCTTCTGCCTGTGGTGTTGGCGCCTGGAGTACCAGTAAAGATGCAGCTGTTTGTAACAGAATGAAATTATTTGGAGAAAAAGTCGGCATTGCTTTTCAAATTAAGGATGACCTGTTTGATTACGGAAGTGATAATATTGGCAAGCCTACAGGCAATGATATCAAAGAAAAAAAACTTACCCTTCCCCTTATTTATACCCTCAATAAAATACAAACCGCAAAGAAAAGAGAATTGATTTACCTGATTAAAAACGAAAATAAGAAACCCGATAAAGTAAAGTACATTATAGAGCAGGTGGTGGCGGCAGGCGGTATGCAATATGCAGCTGAAAAGATGAATGAGTACAGGGATGAAGCGATGAAAATACTGTATGAATTCCCTGAAAGTGATGTTCGTAAAGCACTGGAAGAACTGGTTCGCTATACAACAGACCGAAAATACTAATCATTCTACTATTTAAATTTTTCTGCTATGACAAAAAGATGGAAACGGTTAGAAGCAGCAGACGAAAAGGTAAAGCAACTGCACGAAGTATTGAAAATCAATACAGCGCTTTGCAGCATATTGGTGCAGCGTGGCATTGATGACTTTGATAAAAGCAAAACCTACTTTCGGCCCCAGTTAAATACACTGCATGACCCATACCTGATGAAAGATATGGACAAAGCTGTGAAAAGAGTTGAACAGGCATTCCACCAAAAAGAGAAGATACTGGTATTTGGAGATTATGATGTAGACGGCACAACCTCAGTTGCCTGTATGTACCAGTTCCTTTGCAAAATTTATGAACCGGCTTTACTGGAATTTTATATCCCACACCGCTATCGGGAGGGTTATGGCATAAGTAAAATGGGAATTGATTATGCGGCTGAAAATAATTTCACGCTGATTATTTCACTTGACTGCGGCATAAAATCTGTTGACCTGGTTGCTTATGCGGCCATTCTTGGCATTGATTTTATTGTGTGCGATCATCATTTACCGGATATAGTGGTACCTGCAGCTGTAGCTATTCTAAACCCCAAACAACAGGATTGTAACTACCCTTTTAAAGATTTGTGCGGCTGTGGTGTTGGCTTTAAACTTATAACAGCGCTGGCACAACAGTATGGCATTGATGATGAAGAATATTTTTGTTATCTCGACCTGGTTGCCACTGCTATCGCAGCTGATATCGTTCCTATTACAGGGGAAAATAGAACACTTGCCTACTACGGCCTTGAAAGAATAAACAGCCATCCATCTCCAGGCATTAAAGCATTGATCGAATTAGGAGGAATACAAAAAAAACTATCCATCAACAATGTTGTTTTTGTAATTGCTCCAAGAGTGAATGCAGCAGGAAGAATGGATGATGCAAAAAAAGCGGTTCAGTTATTTATAGAAAGAGATTACAACAGGGCACTTGAAATAGCAACATTGCTTCATAATGATAACAGCGACAGGAAAGAAGCTGACAGTACAATCACTGAAGAAGCTCTTATTGAAATTAAAAGCAATCAATTTTTACAGCACAGTAAGTCAACAGTGGTTTATAAAGAGCATTGGCATAAAGGTGTAGTGGGTATTGTTGCCAGCAGATTGATAGAATCGTATTACAGGCCAACCGTAGTGCTTACAAAAAGCGGAGATGTTGCAGCAGGAAGTGCAAGAAGCGTGGTGGGGTTCAACCTGTACGAAGCCATACATGCCTGCAGGGAATACCTGTTGGGATATGGAGGACATTTTGCTGCTGCAGGGCTGTCGCTGTTACCAGAAAATGTAGATGCATTCCGGCTTAAATTTGAAGAAGTTGTAAATAGCACCATCGACCCGCAATTACTGATTCCGGAAATTGTGATTGATACCGCCATTTCATTTGCTGATATCAAACCAACCTTCTACAATATCATTCAGCAGATGGAGCCATTTGGCCCGGATAATATGAGGCCTGTATTTATCGCAACCAATGTATCTGAAACCGGTTATTCAAAAATTGCAAAAGAACAACACATACGCTTTGTATTGAAGCAGGGCAACATTACCCTTACCGGCATTGGCTTTAATATGGCTGAGAAATTTAACCTGCTGCAAACAAAAAAACAGCTGGACATTGTCTTTACCATTGATGAAAATGAATGGAACGGCGAAACTACCCTGCAGCTGAAAATGATCGACTTAAAACTAACAGAAGACAACGTACCAGTATAACTAATTGAAACAATTGAAATTTTTCCGTTACATACAGTACTTTTTTTATGTGGGACTTAACTGGGGATGGAGGGTAGCCTTTGCCATCATTGCCCAGGAAATTGCCGGAGAAAAAAAATACAGGATCGATACTACAGGGGCAGACGAACTGGTTAAATTAAAAAAAACAGGGATTGATGTTTCGCATGCAACGATGTACATGCCCGTTAGCTATACATTATTGGAGAAAACACTTGGTGAGATAAGACCGGATTCAAAAAACCACTTTCTCGATATAGGATGCGGAAAAGGAAGAGCTATGTGTTTAGCTGCACACTGCCATTTCAATAAAATTTCGGGAGTTGATTTTTCAGCAGTTTTTTGTATAAAAGCGATCCGCAATCTTTCGCTTACAAAACAACAATTTCCTGATATCAATTTTTCAGTAACAGAGCAGGACGCAGCCACCTACTGCATTCCGGAAGATGTAGATTGTATTTTTATGTTCAACCCTTTTGATGAAATAATCATGAAAAAAGTCGTTGATAATATCATGCGTAGCCTCAAAGCAAATCCGAGAACACTGAATATTATTTATGCAAACCCATTGTACAAAAACCTATTTATCAATAATAATTTTAAAGAGGTTTATTACAGCAAAACGCTGCAGCAGTTTGAGGTATCAATACTAAACTGCCGGCAGCAATAAAGACACCGGCAGCCATTCTGTATCAAAAAAACTATTCAGTAACAATCAACGTGCTTTTCTTTGCATCTGCCATCAACTCCACACTCCTGTTGATAAAACTTGTCAGGTCATTACCCTTTAAAAGATCCTGTGAAAGCAGGGCAAGGTCAGCTAAATTCCGGATCTGCTTTTCCTGCTTCACCGCATCGGCTTCACCCAGTATTCCTTTATAGATCGGGTGGTTACCATTCACTGTAAGTGTTACCTCATCAGGCATGTTGGCATAAAATGCTGCCATTCCTCCCCCCATTGCTCCCATATCTTTCATCCTTCTCATCATCTCCGGCCTTGTGGCCACAACTGGTGCAATATCAGTACTCAATCCCTTTACTTCTACGGTAAGGTGCAAAGCGGTTTTCTGTTGTTCAAAAAGGCTTTTCAATTTGTCTGTTTCTTCCTTACTCAATACACTGTCGGCATGTTCAGTTTTATCAATCAGGTTGTCTGCAATATCTGAATCCGCCCTGGTAAACTGTACGTTTTCCCATTTCATTTCAATGGTATTAATAAAAGCTGCGTCAACAAGCGTTTCCATCTTTATCACTTTATAACCTTTGGTGGCGGCAGCCTGAATATAGGCGTCCTGTTGCACCGGGTTAGTAGTATATAAAACTACCTGCTTGCCTTCCTTATTTTTCTGCAACATTTCGGTCGCCGCTTTATATTCTTCTATCGTAAAAAATGTACCGGCTGCAGCAGCATCTTCCATTACCAAAAACTTATTGGCCTTATCCAAAAATTTATCATCGGTCATCATACCGTATTTTACAAACAAGCCAAGGCTTTCCCATTTCTCTTCAAATGATTTACGGTCATTGTTAAAAATCTCTTCCAGTTTATCTGCCACTTTCTTAGTGATATGGCTATTGATCTTTTTCACATTCGGATCGCCCTGCAAATAACTGCGGCTCACATTCAATGGAATATCAGGACTGTCAATTACACCCTGCAACAACATTAAAAATTCAGGCACAATGTCTTTTACTTCATCTGTAACGAATACCTGGTTGCAGTACAACTGTATTTTATCCTTCTGTATCTCGTAACTCTGCTTGATCTTAGGGAAGTACAAAATACCCGTAAGGTTAAATGGATAATCAACATTCAGGTGTATCCAAAACAACGGTGCCTCATTAAAAGGATATAGTTCTTTGTAGAAATTCTGATAATCTTCTGCAGTCAGTTCAGCTGGTTTTTTTGTCCATGCAGGCGCAGGGTTATTGATCTGCTTATCTTCAAAAAAGATCGGCACGGGTAAAAAGCGACAGAATTTTTCCAGCACTGTTTGTATACGGTGGGCTTCTAAAAACTCCCGGCTTTCTTCATTTAAATGCAATACAATGTCTGTACCACGGGTTTCTTTTTCCACTTCTTCCAGCGTAAATTCCGGGCTTCCATCACATTCCCATCTTACAGCCCCGGCATTTTCTTTATACGATTTGCTGATCACTTCCACTTTATCACTTACCATAAAAGAAGAATAAAAGCCCAATCCGAAATGGCCAATGATATTATTCTCGTTCTGGCCCTTGTATTTGTTTAAGAACTCTTCGGCACCACTGAAAGCGACCTGGTTGAGGTATTTGTCTATTTCCTCTTCCGTCATACCAATACCCTTATCTGAAATGGTAAGCGTTTTTTTCTCAGCATCTATTTTAATGGTGATGTCCAACTCTCCCAGTTCGCCTTTGGCTTCGCCCAATGAAGACAGTGTTTTTAATTTTTGAACAGCATCCACTGCATTACTCACCAGTTCTCTTAAAAAAATATCGTGTTCACTGTATAAGAACTTTTTTATAATGGGGAAAATGTTTTCCGTTTGTACCCTGATGTTTCCTTTTTGCATAAACAAATAGTTTTTAAACCTATTAACAAAGTAAATACCAATAACAAAAAACTGCCATGATGGCAAGTAAAGGGCCGGTTGTTCTGCAACAACCGGCCCTTTACAATGTATTCAATAATATTAGTCACCAACAACCAACACATTATCGATCTGGTAAGTAGTTGTTTTTGCAGAAGGGCTATAGCCGCCCTCATATACAAAAGCTATATAAACAGCGGGGCCGGTTATTGAACCTAAACTAACATTGCCTGACCCAACAAAGGCAGGAGCATACCCGGTAGTAGTTCCGCTGGCTATTGTTGCGGTCAATTGAGTCCATGTTGATGTTGTAGGATCTGCACCTCCAGTGTAATCCGTCGAGTAGTATACTTTTAAGGTAGCACCATTATTAAATCCATCAATAGTTCCAAAAGTTAGTTTTTCATTGGTGGTGGTATTCATGTTAAGTACCGGTGTGATCAACCATGATTTTACAGTTGGTAACTGCTGCGAAACAGTGCTGTTAAAAGCTGATACCTGTGCGTACTTGTTACCACTAAACGTTTTTCCAAGGTAAGAAGTACCGGCTGTAGGGCCGATATTTTTCCAGCCTGCAAGCGCAATCGGTGTAGTACCTGTAGTAGTAACACTTTCAAAATTTTCATTTAACAATACAGTACCAGTTGGAGGTGGTGTAAAACCACAACGGGGGCCTGTGAACTTTACATCGCTTGCATCACGGATAGTTAATTGCTTAAACGTTCTGTAAAGCGTATAAATCGCAGTAATAGTACCGTTACCATTTGGCAGAGCGGTTGCTGCGAAATTGCTATAGTTACTTGTACGCAATTCAATATTTGCCAGGCCCGCCGGGCTGGAGATATTAGCACAATATTCAAGATCATAACTGGCAGCAGATGGTGAGATAATACCAGCGCTTGCATAAGTTGATGCGGTGTCTGCAGTCCTGAACTGAGCATTGCTGATTCTGATCAGTGTATTCTGATATTTATCCTGCATGCTGGTACCCAACTGTGCAGGTGTAACATCTTTAGGGGTCACTACATTGTTGAAGGTGCCTTTAAAAATAACGTTGTTAATAGTAGATGTTGAAATATCAGCCAGTGCAGGGGCTGAACCCGCCTGTATACCTCCACCTAACTGTATCTGGTTGCTGTAAT
Source organism: Chitinophagaceae bacterium (assembly GCA_016722465.1). Classification (GTDB taxonomy): domain Bacteria; phylum Bacteroidota; class Bacteroidia; order Chitinophagales; family Chitinophagaceae; genus Ferruginibacter. The sequence continues at coordinate 381,078 of JADKJC010000002.1, forward strand.
CACTTAAATAAAGGTTATTGCATTTAATGAATACTTCACGGCCGATTGGATAAGAAGTGTACAGGTTGGTGCCGTTTATTAATACCGCCATACCTCCGGTGGTATCCTGGATAACAATTGTTTTATAAAGATTACCACTCCTGTCATCACCAATTACAATACCCCTGATGATAATATCAGAGCCGGAATCTATTTTATCAATAGCGCCAGATACCGTATGCCTTGCTTTTAACTGGGCAATGGTTGTATTGGCAGTCATACTTACAGCAGGCGCTTCTGCAGGAGGTGCATCAAATTTCTTTTTACAGGATGTACCCACAGCAGCCACAGCAACTACAAACATGATTGCCGAAAGTGAAGTTTTAAAAAAATTATTCATAATCTGATATTTAATATTTATTTATTGCTTGATTGTTATTTTTAGAATCTGTACGCAATGCTGGCATTAAACGTTGTGCCGTATGCATAGAATTTTTTAGCTGGGAATTTGTCAACATTCTTATCCTGGAAATCGAAACGGAGCTGCTCAAATCCGCCTGATACAATATTCTTATTGTTCAGGAGATTGGTTACACCAAAGTTAAATACCAGGAATGACCTTGTTTTGATAGATTTAAAACTCTTGTTCAGCAACCATGAGTAACCTGCAAAAGCATCTACGGTAAACTGGCGTTTCAATTTTGTCTGGTCAATAATCTGGTGCCACACATAAGAACCTTCCGCCACACCTGCAACGGCTTCCGATGTTCTTCGTAATGGATTAAAGTCAAGCCACATCTGGTCGAAATAATTCACATTCACGTTCAGGTACCAGAACTTGGGTGAACGGTAGTTGAAGCCCAGAGAATAAGCCTCCTGCGGCGTAGGCACATAAAAGTCTTTTGAGTAGATAAGGTCTCTTGAAACGATTTCAGAAGTATTATCAACGGTTACGGTGGCATTTTGCCTGGTGTTGTAACGGAACCTTCCAATGGATGCCGCCGCATTTAATGTCAATCCTTTATACACCAGTACTTCTGCGCCTATTTCAGCTCCTATGTGCTTTTTCCCGATATTGCTCAATGCATAATTCACAAAATTCCTTACTACATCATCATAAAAAGTGAGCACATTTACCTGGTCTTTAAACTCAGTATAATATGCAGTTGCCCTCAATTTAACAATCGGTGTTACCAATGAATAACCTGCTTCAATGGAACTGATCTTTTCAGATTTCAGGTCATCCTGAACAAAATCCCTTGTTCTTGGAGCCAGGTAGGAGTTTTCGAAGAATGGTGCCCTGGTTTGATAAGAACCATTCATAAACAGGTAATGACTGCCTGCAAATTTCCAGGTAATCCCTCCTTTAAAATAATAATTGGCAAAATCATGATTGGCTGAGCGGCCAAAAGAATTATTCGGGAATAATCCGTTTTTTACATTCCCATGTCTCCAGAAACGGGTAAAGGAATGTTCGCCAGCCAAAAAGAAGTTGATGCTATGGAATTTGACAGCGGTTTGTACCCAGGCAGATGTTTTTTGAATATTGATATCATAATCGTACCCAAACTTATCTCCCACTCTTAATATCCTGTTAGGCCTGTTCAGGTCATTTTGTGCAGCAGTACCGTTGGCCTGGAAATCCCTTTCAGCAAACTGGTTCAGATCAACATAAAAAACACCGCCCAGGAGGTCATTTACTTTTTTATAGTAATTATTTCTTTGGGATTCATACGTTAATCCTGCAGCAATGTCTACATGCTTATTAACTGAAGTATTATAAGTGGTATTGAAATTGGTGCGCTTGGTGCCGATCACCCTTTCTTCCAGTATGTATAATGATCTGCGTCCGCTAACATTATTACCTGCAACACCATTTGCATTGGCAATGGTTGATACATTATTATAGTTTACGTTATACAAACCATCCCAGTTGATCTGGCGAAGATTTACATTTTCTAAAAAAGCAAGGTTGGTAGCTGCCTTCTCATTGGGATCCAGCGCATAACTTGGCAGGTACCTGTAATAATCCGGTCTTGGATCTGGTGCATTGTACCAGTCCAGTGCCGTAGTACTGCGGTTGCCGAAAGTATAAGAGGCCGCAGTCAACAACGTACTTTTAGGAGATATCTTCCAGTCGTGGGTGATAATACCAAATGGCTGAAATGATTTTGCTACACTGGCATTTCTTTTCTTTCCGTTTTGATAACCCCAGTACGGGTTGTAAAAATTAGTACCTGCTATTTCCCTGATCTCATCAACTGAAGAACCCTGTCTTCCATTTTCGGTAGGCGTTGCAAATGCAACAAATGACAAGGTTTGTCTACTGCTTAATTTTTTATCTACACCTGTATAAAAAGACCATCCATCATAGTAGGTACCATCCGTAAAGCCCTCTTCGGCCCAGCGGCGGGAAGCGGAAATACTAAATGCCCAGCCCTTTTTATCAAAGCCGGTAGATTTGGTAACCGCAAATTTGTGTACAAAATTCCTGTTGGAAAGAGAATAGCTGATCTTGGTTTGTTTGAATTGCTTGAAAGCCCGGGTATCCATATAATTGGAACCACCCATGCTGCCGAAGCCAAAACTGGCGGCCTGCATACTATACGCATTTTGCCTGTTCCTTGCAACAATCACATCATTTAAGCCACCCCACAAACCAAACGGTGTAAATCCATTGTCCAGTGTTTCCATAGGTACCCCATTCATATAGGTACTGAACATATCGGCATCGTAACCACGAAGCCTGAACCTTACCACATTGAAATTAAAAGAGGCTGCTCTCAGGAATGGATCCCTGTTGGCATTTGTTGAAATCACTGAGAGGTTTTGAGCACTTCCGTCCTGGTTATCATTTTCATCCAATGAAACGATGGGAATGTTATCAAGCAGGTTATCTTTATTGTCTTCAACAATAGATGTGTCTGATAATGGAAGCACCGTGCTGTCCTTACCTGCTTTTACCTGGGAAAAACCAGCCTGACTCAAACTCACACAAAGCAGTAAAGTGATGAAACGGGATTTGTTTGTAAGCATAATTAGTTTGTTAAAAAAGAACGCAAATGTAGTTTATTTATGTATCCGAAATTTAGAGCATCTCCGGGTAACAATTTAATAACAACAATTAGTAAATAATTGCCAAAGAAAAAACAAAAATTGCAAATTATTGAATTAATTATACAAAATTTGCACCCTATTGTGGATAAACTAAAATATATGAAAAAAATATTGATATCGTTTGCTTTAATACTGACCCTTACAGCCAGTTCTGAAAAGCTGTTTGCCTGGGGTAAAATTGGGCATGAACTGGTGGCGCAGATTGCCTTTCATTTTTTAGATGATTCCACACAGAAGATTGTAAAGGGATTTTTAGGAGACATGAGCATTGAGGAAGCTTCCAACTGGATGGATGAAAGCAAAAGCAATTCTTATTTTGATTACATGCGGACATGGCACTATATCAATATAGATAAAGGACAAAAATATGCGTATACAGGTGAAAAGAACATTTTAACGGTGCTCCACTCTGCTATTACAGACCTGAAGCAATACAAAACGCTCAGTAAGAAAGATGTAAAAAGAGACCTGTTGCTGATTTTCCATTTGATGGGTGACCTGCACCAGCCACTGCACTGTGGTTATGGTGTTGACAGGGGGGGTAATTCAATAGAAGTGACTTCGCCATTTTTTTCGGGTAATCTTCACGGAATATGGGACTCCCAGTTGCTGGAGTACAAAAAAATAACACTCGACTCCTGCCTGGAACTGTACGATACGCTTGACAGCAATACGGTTAAAGACATTACCCAAATCAATGAACTTAAATGGATGTACGAATCCCGGGCATACTTAGATACCGCCTACAGTTTTCAAAATAATTTTTTAGACACTGCCTATGTTGACAGCAATGCGCAGGTAATAAAAAGACAGTTGCTGATTGGTGGGCTTCGGATGGCTGCTGTGCTCAAAAAGTTATTTGGAGAAGCAAAACAACCCTAAGTACCTGCATTAAAACCGGTGGCAACCCTTGCCGCAGCATTGGTTAAAAGTTCTGCTGCATTACTGATGGAAGTCTCCGTTGAAGTATGTTCATCTGCAAGCGCAATCACTGACAGCAACCCGATTCTTTTTATTTCCCGCTGTGTAATATCAGCAATACCACAGCAAGCAATCACGGGCACATTGTATTTACTGCCAAGCGAAGCAATGTAATCAACTACTTTCCCCTCATTGGTTTGTCCGTCCATCTTGCCCTCCCCTGTTATAATAAGGTCTGCAGTTACCAGCTGCTTTTCTATTCCAGCAATAGTGGAGATCATTGCTGCCCCTGACATGATCTCTGTATTAAAATAAGCAGACAGTCCGGCTGCCACCCCACCTGCCGCACCGGAACCGGCAAAACCGGCAATATCCTTCCGGGTAAGTGATTGAACAATCCCTGCAAAATTAGCCGCCCCTTCATCCAGCAATTTCACCGCACTTTCATCAGCGCCTTTTTGCGGAGCGTAAACAACGGCAGCGCCTGCTTCACCATACAGAACATTCTGTACATCGCAGGCAATGATAAATTGTACGGAAGGCTTTACCGAAGGTGGGATAATATTTTTTACCCTTTGCAGGTTTTCACCTGATGGAAATAAGGTTTCATCAGACTCATCAATAAACCGAAAACCCAATGCTGCCAAAATTCCCATACCGGCATCATTGGTAGCACTGCCACCGAGACCAAGAATTATTTTTGCTGCGCCATTTTCAATCGCAGCTTTGATCAACAGCCCCGTTCCATAAGTGGATGTTTTCAATGGGTTTCTTTCTGCCCCTTTCAACAACATTAACCCGCTTGCCAATGCCAATTCGATGATCGCAGTTTTATGTATCGCATCCCACTCATAGCTGGTATCCAGTTCTCTCTGCAGCGGATCAACCGTTTTACATCCGATCGTTTCAGTATGCAAATAATGTTTCAACACAGCCGCAAACCCATCGCCACCATCTGCCATCGGGAACAAATGGATTGCCGCATTTTTATGCACCTGTAAAATACCGGCATTAATGGCATTACATGCCTGCAGGCTGGTAAGGCTCCCTTTAAACTTATCTGGTGCTGCAATTATTTTCATAAAAAAATGAATCAGCTATTTACCACATTTTGTGGATGTTCACCCATGAATGCCCTGATATTACCCAGGGTAATATCCATAATCCGCTGCCTGGCTTCCGCACTCATCCATGCATTGTGCGGCGTAATGATGCAATTGGATAAACCGATCAGTGGATTGTCTTTTGCCGGCGGCTCCACACTCAGTACATCCAGGGCAGCTCCGGCAATTTTATGCTGATACAGTACCTGCGCCAATTCCTTTTCATTGATCAATGCACCTCTTGCAGTATTGATGAGATAAGCCGTGGGTTTCATCAGCCCCAGCATTTCTTTATTGATAAATTCTTTATTGTTACCCGTTAACGGGCAATGAAGCGTAACAAAATCACTTTGTATAAACAACTCATACAGGCTCACCTGGCTGCAATACGATTCATCTGAATGACCGCCGGTATAAATCACCTGCATTCCAAAAGCATGAGCAATAGCAGCTACCTGCCTGCCAATTTCCCCCATACCGATTATGCCGGTTATCTTTTTGTTTAATTCAATGATCGGGTGCAAACTATAGCACCAGTCCTTGGCTGAAGTCCACCCTCCCCTGCTTACACTGTCTGCATTATTACCAACACCATTGCACAACTCAAGCAATAAAGCAAACGTATGTTGTGCTACAGATTGAGTGCCGTAACCCGGCGCATTGCATACCACTACTTTTTTATTTTTTGCAGCAACTGTATCTACATTGTTATAGCCAGTAGCAGTAACTGCAATCATCTTTAAATGACTGCCAGCCATAATTACATCTTCATCAATAATAGTTTTATTGGTCACGATGATATCCGCATCAAAACACCTGGCGATCACTTCTACAGGAGCAGTACGGTCGTAGTATTGTACATTGCCCAGTTTTTCAAAAGCAGCCCAGTTAAGGTCGCCGGGGTTAAGGGTGAAGCCATCTGTAATTACAATTTTCATATTGTTAGTTTTCATGTGTGCAAAAGAATTGAACCACTAAGTTCACAAAGTAAAGCACAAGGAACACAAACCTTGTGACCTTTGTGTTTTTCTTAGGTTCCTTATGGTAAAAAATAAATCGCTTTTTTATTTCAGCCACCTAAAAATAACCTAATTTAAAGCTCTCAAAAACAAATGCCATAACACTGCTCCATTATGAAAAACAAAAAACAAGAACAACCAGCCGGCGACAATTCAAGAAGGGACTTTATAAAAAACAGTTTTTTAACTGCCGCAGGTTTTCTCATTCTCCCACGCCATGTACTGGGGGGCAAAGGGTTTATTGCACCCAGCGATAAACTGATCGTTGCAGGGATTGGCGTGGGTGGCAAAGGCGAAAGCGACCTGGCCAATTTTTTTAAAAGTGGTAAAGCAGATGTCGCTTTCCTCTGCGATGTGGATGACAAGCGGGCGGCAAAAAGCAGGGAACGTTTTCCTAAGGCAACATATTACAAGGATTACCGGGAGATGCTGGATAAAGAACACAAACATTTTGATGCAGTATCAGTTTCAACCCCCGATCATAACCATGCGGTGCAGGCCATGGCAGCCATGCAATTGGGTAAACATGTGTATGTACAAAAACCATTGACCCACGATATTTATGAAGCAAGAATGCTGACTGAAGCAGCAGTAAAATACAAAGTGGTAACACAAATGGGTAACCAGGGTGCCAGCGGCGATGGGGTACGCCAACTAATGGAATGGTTCAATGCAGGAATTATTGGTGAAGTAACGGATGTGTATATCTGGACCGACCGTCCTGTATGGCCGCAGGGTATTGCATGGCCTGCTGCACCGGCACCGATACCCGGCACATTGAACTGGGATCTCTGGCTGGGTACTGCTCCAAAAAAACGCTTTGTTGAAAATGTAGTGCCTTTTAACTGGCGTGGCTGGTGGGACTATGGAACCGGTGCACTGGGTGACATGGGGTGCCATTTAATTGAAGCGCCTTTCCGGGTACTGGATCTTGGTTACCCAACTGAAGCCACCTGCAGTGTCAGCAGCTTTTACACAGGCAATTTCAATCGTGGCTACTTTCCTGATAGTCCACCTGCAGCGTCGAAAGTAACCTTGAAATTTTTAGATAAAAATACCAGCAAACCCATTGTTATTCATTGGAGCGATGGAGGTATACAACCCGACCGTCCCGATGAACTGGGTGCCAATGAAACCATGGGTGATGGCGGCAATGGAGTACTATTTTACGGCACCAGAGGAAAAATGATGTGCAGCACTTATGGCGCCAATCCGAGACTGTTGCCACTCTCCAAAAATGATGAAGTAAAAGTTCCCCAAACAATTGCACGGGTGCCGGAAGGTTCAGATGGCCACTATGCACAATGGGTGGAAGCCTGTATTGCAGGCTACAACAGCAAAGAAACAAAAGCCCTCAGTGCACCATTTGAAATTGCAGGGCCTTTAACGGAAACGGTGTTGATGGGCAATCTCGCCATCCGCAGTTACGACATCAGGCACCCACAAAAAGAGGATCCTAAAAAATTTGATTACCCTGGCCGTGGCATTAAATTATTATGGGATGGCCCCAATATGAAAGTGACCAATTTTGATGAAGCAAATGCATTTGTAAAAAGGACTTACAGGGATGGATGGAGCCTGGGAGTATAAACAATACTTAAAGCAATCACCATGCAATGGCTCACTAATCTGCAGGAACGCAATGCGATACTTTACTGGTTTGGATGGTTTTGTTTGGCTGCCGGTATTGCCTGCTTCATTATCATGCAAACCAGTTCCGTAAAAGTGAATAACATCAATGCCTTCATCAAGCCATTGAAATTTTTTTTAAGCATCTGGATATTTAGCTGGACGATGGGCTGGATTGCACATGAGCTGCAGCAGCCCGGCAAAGTACACGCCTACAGTGTAATGGTAGTGATCGTAATGTTATTTGAATTGTTTGTCATCACCTGGCAGGCAGCCAACGGCAGGTTGTCGCATTTTAATACCAGCAATTCCTTTTACGGAATGTTGTTTACATTAATGGGCATTGCCATCAGCATATTAACAGCATGGACATTTATAATAGGGTTGTATTTCTGGAAAGAAGATATAAATATTGAAGCCGGTTATTTGTGGGGCATCCGTCTCGGCATTATTTTGTTCACTGTCTTCTCATTTGAGGGCGGTGTGATGGGCGCCAAACTGCAACATACGATTGGCGCTGCAGATGGAAGTCAGGGCCTTCCTTTTATTAACTGGAGCAAACAGCATGGCGACTTACGCATTGCACATTTCTTTGGCATCCATGCCTTGCAGGTGCTGCCCCTTGTTGGGTATTATATTTTTAAAACACCAATGCCAATCATTTCATTTTCTGCTGCCTATGCCATTGTTGTTACTTATATACTATGGATAGCATTGAAAGGATTGCCACTGTTTAAATGATCTTCAAAACTTCATTACCGGAATTTTTAAAAGTCCGGAAACCAATTCACCACCGTGAGATTACAAAAAGCCCCGTATGGTAGAAACCATCGGGGACTTAGCTTTTTAAACTTGCTTGCTTTCCAAAACTTGCTTGCTATAAGAAGATTGCACAGCAAATGTATTCCCTAAATAACTACGCCCATGTTATCTTATAATTAAGCCCAGCCTTCATTTGTGTTCAACATAATACCGGAACAAGATAGGAATGTCCGGATTTCAACCTGACCCACTAAAGCACAAAGGCACAGCGTATTTACTAAGCAGGCTTTTCTCAACCTTGGTCTTTGTGGTTAAAAATCTTAACATGACTGAATAAGACTTCCGAAGTTTCTTAAAATTCCTGAGTTTAGTCAGCAACTGTTGAAAACTTCGGAAGTCTTTGCCGCATCCCCTTGCTATATAGATCCTTACCCCTAAGTTTGCCGCCAATTTGAACCGATGGAAAGCAAGACGAAGACAAGTTTGATATTATCCCCCCAGCAACTACTCAGCAATGATGATATACTGCAGGTACAGCACCTGGTAAAAACCGCTCATGCATTTGACTATGCCCTGCATGAACTCACCATCCGGGAGATCAATGATTGCTTTCCTGCCTTACCCAAACTGGCAAAGGAAATTTTAGTTTCTTTTAATAAACTGCATTCCGGCAAACGGCATACGGAAATTTTGAACCGCTACAAGGCCGGCAAGGGCGGCATCGCTTTCGAAACATTTTATGAAAATGCATTATTAAGAGAACTGCAATTGCTGTTTGAACAACTCAAGCCTTTTGCATCGCTGGTGAAATGGCAGCACCGGTTGATGATCAATAAAAGTAATACCAAAACAGCGCCCTGTGTATTCAGCACGTACAAACCATTGCTGCAATTTGAAGTGGTAAAAGAAAACAATGCGCTGCAGTTAAAAACATGGGTGGTACTCAACGGTACTCCATTTAATTTGGAAAGCTTTACCCGCTATCATTTCTTACTGCTTTCCGGCAGTGAATATTTTTTACTCAGTCACAAAGATTTTAAAACCCTGGAATGGCTGCAGCAGATCGACCCCACAAAATACAGTGGGGATGCAGATGCAATGGCACAACATATTTTAGCAAAGCTGGAAGAGGATTATACCGTCAACAGGAACAATCTCTTCAACCAGAATATCATTGACAGCTTACCGGTGAACAGGATATTGCTGAGTGAGATCAGCGGTTCCTTTCTCGTACTTACACCACAGTGGGTGTACGATGGTTTTGTGGTAGAAGGCCCCTGGCAACCTGTTTATGATATCAGCAAGGCAGGTGAAGCCTACAGCATACAACGCAATAAAGAAGCGGAGCAACAATTTTTGCAGGAATTAAAATCCATGCACCCCAATTTTGCAAAGCAACTGAACGGCTACTACTACCTCTCCTTTGCCGATGCTCAAAAAAAGCAATGGTTCTTAAAAGCCTACCATCATTTACTGGAGCAAAATATTCCCTTGATTGGCATGGACATGCTGCAGCATTTCCGATATAGCAGCCATAAAGCAGCTACCACTTTCAACATCATACAGGACAGTAACAACAAACTAACGGTGGAGTTTGAACTAAAATTTGGAGACGAAACTGTTGGATTGCAGGACCTGCAGAAAACCTTGCTGGCTTCGCAAAAAGCCATCCTCTTAAAAGACGGCAGCCTGGGCGTACTGGGCGGCGACTGGATGGAGCAATACGGCATGATCATCAAGCATGGCAGCATCATCAATAAAAACACCATTACTGTTGCCCGCTGGATGACACTGACTGAAGGCGATACAGCCGAAGCATCCGTGGTGCTGAAACCCGTTATCAAAAATGAATGGTGGCAGAAATGGCAGCAGTGGCAGCAGCCCGATACTATTTTATATCCTGTGCCTGTCAGCGTGAATGCTATCCTCCGCCCCTACCAGCAAAAAGGTTTTGAATGGATGGCTTTACTGGCAGAAGCTGGTGCAGGTACCTGCCTGGCAGATGATATGGGCTTGGGTAAAACCCTGCAAACAATTTGTTTCCTGGCGCATTACCAGCAGCAATACCCCGGGCAAAAACACCTGATCGTTTGCCCCTCCAGCCTCTTGTATAACTGGCAGCAGGAGTTTGAAAAATTTGCACCATCGCTCAGCACTTTCATTCACCATGGCCCGGGCAGGGACATTAAAAACATTGAAGACGACACACATCATATCATACTAACCACCTACAATACCCTGAGAAGCGATATTGATGCAATGGCAGGCATCCCCTTTGGCATTGCAGTAATTGATGAGAGCCACAATATCAAAAACCCCAGCGCCCTCATCACAAAAGCAGTGAACCAGCTCAATGCCGCCAGTCGTGTTGCATTGAGTGGCACGCCGGTAATGAACAATACTTTTGACCTCTATGCACAATTGAGTTTTTTACTGCCCGGCATGTTTGGCAGCAGGGAATTTTTCAAACGGGAATATGCCGATGCTATTGACCGTGACCAAGACCCGGAAAAAATTGCCGCCCTCAAAAAACTCACCGCTCCCTTTGTGCTGCGCCGCACCAAGGAACAGGTGGCCACCGACCTGCCGGAAAAAGTAGAAAGCATTTTGTGGTGCGAAATGGGCGCTGATCAGAAAGCAGCGTATGAAACCATCAAAGAAAATATCCGCAGCAGTGTATTCATCGAAATAAAAGCAAAGGGCCTGGGCAGCGGCAAGCTCAGCGTGATCAATGGCTTGCTCAAACTGCGGCAGGCCTGTAATAGTTGTGAGCTAGTAAAAGACGAGGAAGTATTTACTTACGATTCCATCAAAACAGAAATTTTAATAGAAGAATTACAGAATATTATTCCCGGTCACAAAGCACTCGTGTTCTCCCAGTTCACCAGCATGCTCGACTTACTGGAAAGAGATTTCACCAAAAACAATATTCCTTACTGCAGGTTGGATGGAAGCACCCCTGTTGATCAGCGGCAGGAACTCGTAAATAATTTCCAGCAACCCGATAATGTTGCCAAAGTATTTTTGATCAGCCTCAAGGCCGGCAATGCCGGGCTTAACCTTACTGCTGCCGACTATGTATTTTTATTTGATCCATGGTGGAACACGGCGGTGCAGCAGCAGGCCATTGACCGTACTCACCGTATCGGGCAAACGCAAACCGTATTTGCCTACAATATGGTATGCAAGGGCAGTATTGAAGAAAAGATCATGCAGCTGCAGCAACGCAAAAAGAAACTGGCCGATGAACTCATTACCGAGGAAGAAAGTTTTGTGAAGGGATTGACGGAAGGGGATATTGAGTTTTTGTTTAGTTAATATGTTTTTGATCCGATTACAGTCAACGGACTCTTTGAAACACCAGGAACGCTGAATTTTAAACTAACATTGCGTATACTACCCACAAAAGGTTAAATCACCCGGTAATCAGGAGTAAAACGTAAACCACTTTGCAGCAGGCGGGCTTGCAGGCAGCCTTACAGTATAAATGCTTTCTATGAAGACTTACAATTTTTTCAGCCTCATTTCCACTCTTCTATTTTTTGTCCTGTTTGTTTCGGTATCATTTGGAGCTACGGGATGGTCAGGTCCAAAACCAATTGCAATAACCCGGTCTTCAGCAATTCCCCTTGCAACAATATAATCTTTGCAGGCCTTCACCCGTTTATATGAGAGTGAACGGTTGTATTCTCTTTCTCCTTCTGACGAAGTATGGCCGGATAATTCAATTTCAGCACCGGGGTTTTCCAGTAGAAAACTAACCAGTTTTTCCAATTCGGGCTTTGAATCATTCCTGATCACCGCTTTTCCCTGGTCGAATAAAATATTATTCAGCGTGATTGTTTCTCCTGCATTAATCCGCTTTTTATTAAATTCTGCTGATTTACCTTTTTCTAAATAAATCATCACTTCCGGGTTATCTTCCCCCTGCCCGATATCTGCTGTTCCGGATCCATCGGTATAACCAGCTGCAGATGCCCTGAGTACTTCAAATCCGGCAGGAATATCCCTTAACTCAAATTCACCATTGCTGTTCGTTTCAACCGATCTGTTATCCGCAGTAAATATTTTAGCCCCGGCAACCGGGTTTTCAGAATCTTTTTCCCATACTTTCCCCCTGATATTCCCCATACAGCTGTTTTCCAGTTTGCGGTTCACCAGCAGCCGGACGAAGTCAACCGCAAAACCATCAGCCGCACCGGTTGATTCATCAATTAATAAATTGATATTACCCGAATTTGAAAGCAGCGGGTAAAAATCTGCTGTTAACGGGATGGAGATCAATTTTCCCACCGGCCCGGTTTGATCGATAGCGTTCAGTAATTTCTCCCCTTCAACAAACCGTTTGCCATTGATAAGCAATCGGAATTTTGAACAGAGGCTGGGCGCCTGGAAATCGTCAATAAAGATCTGCAGGTAAATATTTTTTATGGTTACTCCTTTTAAAACTTCTGTTGGGATCTTCCAGGTTACCGGTTTGTATTTTATTTCGTTGAAACTTGCTGAATAGCCATCACTGCCGCAATCCTGTGTTTTTGCCGGGTTAAATTTTGACGAAAGAAGGATACGGTCAAAACCCTGCAAATCCAGGGGGTTAATATCCCATGGATAAGAATGCGATTCGGTCATTCTGCTACAGAACGGATCAAACCCCTGCGGCCATCCAAAACCCAAATTATCAACATCCCCCATCCGAATGATAAATTCAGCCTCCTGTGTGTTGCTCAATACAACCTGCTGCAACTGCCAATCAGTATCTGCCGATACAGTTTTACCTGGGCATCCAGGTTAATTACACTGAAAAAATGCAGCAGTAATATTGAAAATAAATGTAACTGTTTCATGGCTTTATTTTTTAGGTTAATGTAATTTAATAAGTTGTGCAATGGCCATAAGGAATAAGCTTTTAATACCGCAGGTTAAAGGAATAAAAATGTACGTAAATATTTGATGACACAGATTAATTGAATGGTTGATCCCGGTCACCGGTCGTTAATTTTCCTCACTGTCCTGCTTAAAGGCAGGTGTTGCCTGCTGTTCCGGTGGTCACGGGATGCCCATTACCAGGTTAAGTGACGTGGATCAACAGGTAGTGAGATCTGCACCAGATGAGTGTAAACTAAAATACCTGGATGTAGATTAGCTGTACGGGGAAGCACTGTCATCATTTCTATTACAAGCCCCGGGTGAAATCACCCTGAAAAATACCGTTAAAATACCCTTGACCAGCAATCTTATTTTACAGACTTTTATAAGCGCAAACAACAATAAGGGTTACCATTTCAAAAACCAACCAGCTCATGCATCCTGATAACTTACTTAAAAATCCGCCGTTCAGGCAACTGAAAGGCTATGCATTTGACCCCTCGCTGTCCTTACTGTTAGACACCGTGGGCATCAATGAAATTGTATATACCATCCCCTGGGAAGAAAACCTGGCCCCTGGGCCGGAAGGCGAATATGTAAAAGTGATTGACCGGGATCCCGGCAGCGATGCCGTGTACAAAGCAGTTGACCTGAACAGCAAAGAAATTTTAGCCTGCAATGGATTAACACCTAGTGTAAGTAACCCACAGTTTCACCAGCAAATGGTGTATGCCGTGGCCATGAATACCATCACTAATTTTGAAAAAGCCATTGGCCGGAAAGTAATGTGGAGTGCAGGCCCAAGGGACAGGCAGACAAACCCCTGGGCTATATTCAAAAACTGCTGATCTATCCACATGCGGTAAGGGATGTGAATGCCTATTATTCACCAGACAGGAAGGCTTTGCTTTTTGGATATTTCAATGCCACCCCCAGCGATGTTGACCTGCACATGCCCGGCAGCCTGGTGTTCTCCTGTTTGTCGCACGACATCATTGCACATGAAACCACGCATGCCATCCTGGATGGAATATTCCGGCATTATATGGAACCAACTCATCCGGATGTAGGTGCTTTTCATGAGGGCTTTGCAGATATTGTGGCTCTGTTCCAGCATTTCACTTTTCCCGAAGCCATCAAAAACCAACTGGCCAAAACAAGGGGCAGTTTTAATGCAGAAAATTTGCTGGGCCAGTTGGCGGTAGAATTTGGAAAGGCCTATGGAAACTATCATGCATTGAGAGACGCAATTGGAAAAGAAGATGAAGATACCGGTGAATGGAAACCAAGAAAACCGGATGTAAATACGATAAAAACAGATTTTGAACCTCATGACAGGGGTAGCATTTTAGTAGCGGTGATATTTGATGCATTCATCAATATTTATAACCACCGTACGGCCGACCTGCTACGTATTGCCACCAATGGAACAGGGATATTGCCCCAGGGAAGGCTGAATACCGACCTGGTGAACCGGCTGGCAGATGAAGCAGCCAAAACAGCCATGCATGTACTGAGTATGTGCATCCGTGCACTAGACTATTGCCCGCCGGTGGATATTAATTTTGGTGATTACCTCCGGGCGCTGGTTACGGCTGATGCAGACCTGGTGAAAGATGATGACCGTAATTACAGGATCGCTTTTATTGATGCCTTCAGGAAATGGGGCATTTATCCTGAAGATATTTCTATGCTGTCTGAAGAAACACTGATCTATTCTGTAGATAACCTTTCAAAAGAGGTGAGTACATTCAACAAAGCCATTGGAGGTTTTTTAAGAGTGTATAAAAACTCCATTGGTTATGAGAACGACCGGGAAGCCATCTTTGAAAAAACAAACTCCTTTATTACAGGCAGACAAAAAGACGGCAGCAAAACAAAAGGGCTGCATGAATATCTTTTTGGTACCACAGTGCTTAACAAAAACAACAACCTGGTGTTTGAAAAACTGACCGGGCTTGTTTTTTCTGATAACTATAAAAAGATGCACATAAAAACATCTGAAGCCTACAAAAGCGGTCCTTCACTGGAGATTCATTCCATCCGGCTGAACAACCGGGTAGGGCCCGATGGAAACCTGCAGAACGAAGCCATTATTACGCTTGCACAACGTTGCGGTGTAAAAGTAGTACATGACGAGGCCAATGATCTGTATGATATCAAAACCTTTACCCCCAATGGCACAAAGGAAAATGAAGAGGAAGGCTGTTTTATTTTCCGTGGTGGCTGCACCCTCATCTTTGATCTTAACACCGATGAATTGAAGCATGTGATCTCAAAACCGATTTTTGATACTGAAAAAAACAGCAGGCGAAGAAGCGTATATGTACCAAACAATAAAAGGGCTATCATGCAATACCGCAGCAGCTGGGGCGATTATGCAGCGCTTACCGGCTTTGTAAAAACCATAGAACCCTTTGCTCACATTCACCAGATTAAAACTGATTACAATGGCTAATATTGATTCCATCACTGTACGGATGTATAACACCGGCTCGGTAGGCGATTGCCTTTTACTGCTGTTCAAAAAAAATAACGTGGTAACTTTTACTACCCTTATTGATTGTGGCGGCTTTAATACAAATACCCAATCCATTACTGCCTGTGCAAATGATATCAGGCAAACAATCGGTGCAGGAAACCCTATCGATCTTGTGATTGTAACACATGAACATCTTGACCATGTTTCCGGTTTCAACCAGGCAAAGGCGGTGTATGACAGTATCCCGTTTAACCAGGTGTGGATGGCGTGGACAGAGAACCCAACAGACCCCATTGCAAAAAAATTAAAAAAGACACTCGGTAAAAAATTACAGGCGTTAATTGCCACATTAACGGAGCAGCATAAAAAAGTTGGCGCCAGGCTTAAGAGCAGCACCAATACACCCGGGCTGAACAAGCGGTTGAAGCATTATTCAAAAAGCTGGGGTGAGGTACTGGATGCATTGCATTTTGAAAATGGCAGGTCACTGCAAAAAAACCTTGCTGCAGGGCTCACTGTCTCCAATGCCATGGTATGCGTAAAAGGAAAATCAATAAAAAAATCAAAAGAAGAAATGTTTCGCAAGCCCGGGGAAGTGATCCGGGATATTAAAGGAGCAGAAGGAATAAAATTCCACATACTCGGCCCGCCTTACGATGAAGATTTGAGCGGCATCAAAAATAAAATGCAGGAAGATGAAATGTATTCGCTACAAAAGCACGCAGCTTTTGCCAGTAGCCAGACATTCTTAAATGCAGTGGGAGCAGGTTCATCCACACCTGCATTTTCAAAGTCACCCTTTAGTGAAAAATACAAGATGGATGCTCCCGAAGAAAAAGATTTTTTTAAAAAATATCATTCAAAAGATATGGCGTGGCGGCAGATTGAAGAGGACTGGCTGGAAACTTCAGAACAGCTTGCCATTGCGATCAACACTTACACCAATAATACCAGCCTGGCGATGGCCATTGAGTTTGAAGGTAGCGGTAAAGTAATGTTGTTTCCTGCGGACGCACAATCCGGCAACTGGATATCCTGGCACAATGAATCGGTGACCAGTGCGCTGAAAAGGAATGGTGGTAAGCCCGCTAATGAATTACTGGATAAAACAGTGTTTTATAAAGTGGGGCATCATGGCAGTCACAATGGAACGGCCAGTAAAAGCGGCCTTGACAAAATGGGGAACAGCAGGCAGTTGGTGGCCATGATGCCGCTGGTGCAGGACAAAGTACCCAGCCAGTGGGGTGGCAGCAAAAACTTCCCCGCCAAAGCATTGTATACTGAGCTGATCAAAAAAACGAATGGTGCAATCTTAAGAACGGATGAAGGGCTGATAAAAGATCCAAGAGCGAAAGAGCTCAGAGAAAAGAACCTTTCAGCACTGATGCAAAAGAAATTGAAAGCAGCCAGCAAGCCATTGTATCAGGAGTGGACGGTAGAAGGTTGATAGCTTCGCCCCGGTGGCACACGAAATGGAACAGGAAGCATGATTCGTATGCGAACCATGGCGAAGGAAGAAAGTTTTGTTCAGGTACTTACGGCAGGCAATATTGCGTTGTTGTTTAGTTAAATAATACCTGGAATAATTGCAGGCAACCGAAGTTTTGAAAACTTCGGTTGTTTTATATGGAATGAGCCGCTGTATTTCATGGCATCTGCGTTGTGAACCTGTTCTGTCATTCTTTCATTTAGTAAAAAGAAAGAATGCTCTCACTTGTACCAACTACCATTGGGCAACTTTCTATCAAAGCGTAAATTATTAAGCTGATCACAGGCTTTTTTGTCAGGCTGCTGTATATTAGCATCAACATAATTACAGGCAACAATTCTGCAGTAGCGGCATTAACTCTAAAAAAATGAATCACTCTATCAAAGAAAGTACCTGGAAACAATTTGGTGCCGGCATCGACATGCTTGAAAATGCGATCATGGCCTGTCCATCTGAACATTGGAACACAGATAAAAAATTCTGGCACAGCGCCTATCATTGCCTGTTCTTCCTTGATTATTATTTAACTATGGAACCGGCAGGATTTTGGCCACCTCCGCCATTCACGTTATCAGAATTTGAAGATGCCATGCCGGAAAGGGTGTATACCAAAGAGGAGCTCATTACCTATCTGCAATTTAACCGTAACAAATGCCATCAATTGATTACAGGTTTAACAGAAGAAAAACTCAGTGACCGATGGATCAACGAATCAGGCACGATGAATTATTCTGTATTTGAAATATTGCTTTATAACATGCGGCATGTTCAACATCATGCAGCACAATTAAATTTACTGTTGCGGCAAACCATTCATGATGCGCCGGGTTGGATTTTTCAAACCAACAACGGTTTAATATGACCACTATTACCAGAGCAGAAGGAAAAGATGCTGTCTTGCTTTTCTCCATTGCAGCCAGCAGTTTTATCGAATCGCATGGAAGCAGTGCACCGGTAGCAGACATCGACCACTATGTTGCGGAAAAGTACAGCGGAGATATTCTAAGAGGAGCATTAAAAGATGCTAACAACAATTATCACATCATTTATTACAACGGCATACCTGCAGGCTATTCCAATATTATTTTCAATCAGCCGTATGAAGGCAGCCCTGTTCAATCTATTGCAAAACTGGACCGGATTTACCTGTTAAAAGGATTTTACAATTTAAAATTAGGCCGGGAGCTTTTTGAATTCAACATGGCCCTTGCAAAACACAATCATCAAACAGCCATCTGGTTGTATGTATGGAAGGAAAACCACCGGGCAGTGAATTTTTATTCAAAGGCAGGTTTTAAAATTGTTGGCAGCCACGACTTCAAAATTTCTGAAACGCATTCAAACCCTAATCATCAAATGCTCCTCCAATTCTAAAAAACTTACACCATGATTCCCCAAATTTGAAGCATCAATACTTAAGCAGAATGGTATTTCCTGTGCAGATGGCAAAAAAGTTCCTATTGATGAATCATTGTGAAGTGGAATATCCTTCGGAGAGAAAACATTTACCCATAAGTGGCAACTATTAAAACCATTACTGTGCGCCTTAAACTTTTTTCGTAAATTGATATGCCATTGGCAGTAAGGAAGGTAAACCATTGGTACAAACGATGATTTTAAAAGATGCCCGGCACAGGAACTTGCATTTGTAAAACAATCTCTCTATTTTGATACCGATTAATTTATTTTTCTAACCCAAACTCAACACTTATGGCGAGTATTCCCGGAACAATTTTCATCAACTACCGCAAAGACGACAGCAGTTGGAATGCGCTGGCGCTGTACAATGAATTGCAAAAGTATTTTACCAAAGAGCAGATTTTTAAAGACTTTAATACCATACTGCCCGGAGATGATTTTGTGGTAAGTATAGACAATGCCCTGCGTAAATGCGATGTACTGATTGTTGTGGTAGGAAAAAACTGGTTGCAGATAAAAGATGTAGCCGGCAAACGCCGTTTAGACGATGCCGATGATTTTGTACGCCTGGAAATTGCTACAGCTCTTGCACGTGGCATACAGGTAATCCCTGTTTTGTTTGATGATGTACCAATGCCCAGGCCGGATGAATTGCCGGACGACATGAAAGCCCTGTGCAGAAGGCAATTTATAGAAATTGACAGCAAACGTTTTGACGATGATGTAAGAAACCTGGCAGAAGCAATAAAAAAGGTATTGCCTGATGGGGTAATAAGGGTAACGCCGGGGCAACGGGAAACAGCCCATTCATCCCAACCATACAATGCAGGTGCCGGCACCGGAAGCAATCCGCCTCCAATGCAAAAACCAGACAACAACCTGGTGTGGGCAATATTGAGTACAATACTGTGTTGCCTTCCACTTGGCATTGTTGCCATCATTTCTGCTACCAAAGTGGATAACTTATGGAACAGTGGCCAGCATAGCGAAGCAGTAAGAGAAGCAAAAAAAGCAAAGGACTGGGCAATTTATTCGGCCATTGCCGGAGTGGTTGTGATCATTCTTTATTTCATCATTGCCGTTGGCTCCGGTAGTTACTGATTAATGAAACATACAATCATTTTTGTTTTGTTGATTGCTGCTACTACCACTACAGCAGTGTTTATTTATATGTACCCACCCACTAACAATTCTTATTATCCGCCCTGCATTTTAAAAAAAATAACCGGTTTTGATTGTGCAGGCTGTGGCAGTGCAAGGGCTTGTTATCAGCTGCTGCATGGCAATGCAGGCCAGGCCGCCAATCACAATGTGCTGTTGCTTTTATTTTTACCAGTGATGGCAATCGGTTTGCTGCATTTTTTTACCGGCAAAATGAAGGCCGCCTGGCAACGCTTAAATAAACCAATGATCGTTTTATGCCTGGTTGTTTTTTTCTGGATCATTCGGAACATACCCTTCTTTCCCTTTGAATGGCTGCATTCGGATAAATGATTTTCCCATTTTTCAGTACCAATTATCTTCCATCCTCCCTTATAAATTATAATAGGTTCCGAATGGCATTTAAAACCGGCAAGCCTCCAGTAACAGGGCGATACTATCATAAAATATAAATGCCAGCAACAAAAAAAATCTGCAGGCTTTAATTGCAGATTTTTTTTCAGCAAATGAATTGCTGAAAATGTTGAATGAGATTACAGATCATATTTCAAATGCCGTCTCTACCAATGCCGCCTGTTCCTTCACGTGCACTTTATTATACCCGGTGGCAGTGGAAGCACTGGCAACACGGCTGGTGATAAAGAAATTGATATTTTTTAAGTTCATCCGCATAAAAGTAGCAGCCCCCATGTTCATCGGTTCCTCCTGCACCCAATGCCAGATGGCTTTGCTGTACTTATTGTACAATACATCCAGTTGCTGTTGTGGTAGCGGATATACCTGTTCCAGCCTGATAACCGCAACATCTTTACGGTTTTCCTTCTGTTGTTTTTCTGCCAGGTCAAAATATACTTTACCGGAGCAGAACAATACTTTTTTTACTTCAGCAGCATCAGTAACAAAACCATCATCGATTACTTCTTTAAAACCACCGGTAGTGAATTCACTTTCATGACTGTAACTTCCAACATGCCGCAGATTTGCTTTAGGCGAAAAATTGATCAATGGTTTTCTAAATGACCATGCCAGTTGCCTCCGCAATGCATGAAATAAATTAGCCGATGTGGTGATATTGGTAATCACCATATTCAGTTCAGCGCACATTTGTAAAAAACGTTCCATCCTGGCGCTGCTGTGTTCGGGGCCCTGGCCTTCGTAACCATGCGGCAGCAACATTACCATGCCATTCATCCTGTTCCATTTTTGTTCACCGGCTGCAATGAACTGATCGATCATGGTTTGAGCACCATTGCAAAAATCACCAAACTGTGCTTCCCACAATACGAGTGCATTGGGGTTGGCCAGTGCATAACCATATTCAAAACCCAGCACACCATATTCACTCAGCAAAGAATTATAAATTCTGAAATGCCCGGTAGCACCTTCAATATTTCTTAAACGGCTGTAAGACTTGTTGGTCACTTCATCCTGCAGCACCGCATGGCGGTGAGAGAAAGTACCACGCCGCACATCCTGTCCGCTCATGCGAACATCTTTTCCATTCAATAACAAACTGCCATAAGCCATCAGTTCACCCGTTGCCCAATCCACTTTCTTTTCCGCATTGTACAGTTTTATTTTATCCTGTATGATCTTCTCTACCTTTTTCAATGGTTTGAAATCAATCGGCCAGCGCATGATAGATTGAAATATTTTTTCAAAATCTGTACTGCTGATAGCTGTTGAAGGAGAGCTTTTAAAATCTTCATCCGTTGCTTTTCTTAAACTCTTCCAGGCCAGCTCCGGTGCCTGGTAATGATAAGGCAAGGGGTTCTGTTTTATTTCGTCCAAACGCTCCTGTAAGTCCGTCCAGAATTTCTTTTCCATTTCCCTGGCCAACTCCTGTGCATCCGGTTCCCCGTTATTCAATAAGAACTTTGTGTATACTTCCCTTGGATTGGGGTGCTTATCTATAAGTGCATACAATTGCGGCTGTGTGAATTTAGGGTCATCACCCTCGTTATGTCCGTGCTTGCGGTAACAAACCATATCGATAAATACATCGCAGTTAAATTCCTGTCGGTAACGGGTAGCAATCTCCACACATTTCACCACCGCTTCTGCGTCATCCCCATTTACATGCAGCACGGGCGCCTGCACCATGGCTGCCAGGGAAGTACAATAATCAGCACTTCTTGCATCATCAAAGTCGGTAGTAAAGCCAATCTGGTTATTGATTACAAAATGAATGGTGCCACCAGTGTAATAACCTTTAAGGTAACTCATCTGCAATACTTCGTACACAATACCCTGGCCAGCAACAGAGGCATCTCCATGAATAAGTATCGGTAATATTTTATCGTAATCACTATTATATAATACATCTGCTTTCGCCCTGCTGAAACCAACCACTACCGGATCAACTGCTTCCAAATGCGAAGGATTCGGCATCAGTTTCAGGTGAATCGTCTTGCCTTCGGGAGTTTGCAGTTCACTACCATAACCCATGTGGTATTTTACATCACCGCTGCCCATAGTCTGATCCAGCTTAGCAGTGCCCTCAAACTCACTAAAGATCTGCTCATAGGTTTTACCCATGATATTGGCCAGTACATTCAGTCTTCCCCTGTGTGCCATACCGATCACCACTTCATTCACCCCTTCATTGGCAGAAAGGTTAATGATGGCATCCAGTGCGGCAATAGTCGTCTCCCCTCCTTCCAGTGAAAACCTTTTCTGGCCCACATACTTGGTATGGAGGAACTTTTCAAACATTACACCCTGGTTCAATTTTTCCAGGATGCGTTTTCTTTTTTCCAGCGGTAATGGTTTTTGAAAATCCTTTTCCATAGCGCTGGTAAGAAAATCTATCTTCTTCTGATCGCTGATGTATTTGAATTCGATACCCACATGATTGGCGTAACATTTTTCCAGGTGTGCCTGTATATTCCGGAGGGTGGTGGTGCCCAGCCCGATCAGGTTGCCTGCATGGTAGGTAGCATCAAGGTCTGCTGCAGAAAGGCCATAAAATTCCAGTTCAATATTGGCGCCGCGGTCTTTCCTTTTACGGATGGGATTGGTTTTGGCAAGTAAATGCCCTTTGTTACGGTAGCCAAGTATCATGCGGTAAGCACGGATCTCTTTCATCCAGTCGATATCGGCTACCGGCCTAGCGTTGTTAGCCGGGGCGGCTTTCACCACACTGCCACCACTGGCATTGGCCACGGCAAAATCAAATCCATCGAAAAATTTTCGCATTTCTGCATCAACACTTTCAGGGTTCTTTACATAGTCCTGGTACAGGCTTTCGATGTAGGCAGGACTGGAATTGGTGATGTACTGGAAATCCTTCATAATACTAAGGGAAATTATTGATTTTTGGGAGCACAAAGTTAATGGATAAATACAGGCGAATGGACAATTTACACCTGCTTCCTGATAATATTACCAAGCCATGTTGCAACAACATTGCTTAGCAGAGCATAGCCGGCAAAATAATAAAAGCCGGGCTGCAGGGTAGCGGCGGTATTCTGCATGGCATTGGCCCCAAGGAAAGCAGTAAAAATGCTGATGGCAAATACATCGGCCATGGCCCATTTGCTGATAATGCCGATCCATTGATACAGCAAGTATTCCCTTCTTTCTGCAATCAATATCCAGGAAAGAATGATAGATTTTGCCAGCGGCACAATAATGCCAAACAGGAAAATAAGGCTGAACGGAAAATAATTACCGGAATCCCAGAGGGAATGCAAAGCGCCTAAAATGCTTTTGTTCTCACTAAAAAGGCTCATGCGGACAATAAAGTGGGCAGACACATCCAGTTGCAGCATATCTTTTATCAAACCCAGCCCTAAAAAAACCAATGAAATGCCGTGTACGAGCAGTAATATTGTTCTTTGAACCTTCATTTAAAAGCAAAATAGCTTTTTTGAGGTAAAATTTAGGGCCATTTTGAAAAAAACCTTTGATTGTGTTGCTTTATTCTTATTTCATTCCCCTATCTTTGCAGCCCAAAATTAGAATTAACAATGGCAAACCATTCAGCAACAAAAAAAGATGTACGTCAGAGCCGCAAGCGTAACGAACGTAACCGTTATTATGGTAAAACTACCCGTAACGCAATCCGTGATATCAGGGCGATTGACGAAAAAGGCGCAGCAGCAGAAAAACTGCCACTGGTTGCATCCATGATCGATAAATTGGCCAAGAAAGGCACTATCCATAAGAACAAAGCAGCTAACCTGAAGAGCAAACTGGCTAAGAAGGTGAATGCTTTAGCAAAGTAAGTTGTTACTTTCTTAAAAGTATTATGACCTGTCAAAGCAGTTTGACAGGTCTTTTTGTTAACGAGTCTTTCTGCAACAGCTTTTTTTCATTTTCACTTGTCACTACTATATGATTAAATTTTTACGAATTGCCAGCCTGTTTTTATTATTTAAAACTGCTACGGCACAAATACCTGCCGGGTATTATACCCCTGCTAATGGCTTAACCTGCGCTCCTTTAAAAACGGCCTTGTTCAACATCATTTCAACCGGCACCAGTGTTGTTTCAAACTCCAATGTACTGGTTGCATTTTCATCTACCGATGTACACAGGAACGATGCCAATACTGCAGATATTATCTGGGATATTTATTCTGATAACCCTACCGGGCCGGAGGTTTTTACTTATACTTCACAGGTTGATAACTGTGGTGGTTCTATACCTGGCGAAGGAAGCTGCTATAACAGAGAGCACACTTTTCCCCAGGCATGGTTCAGCAGTGCTGCCCCGGCAGTAACAGATCTGTATGCCCTGTATCCCACAGACGGTTACTCCAATGGCCAGCATGGCAATTATCCTTATTCAGAAGTTACTTCCCCTACTTATACTTCTGTAAACGGAGCTAAACTTGGGACAAACACGGTTGCAGGGTTTCCTACTTCCGGTGTTGCCGGGAGGGCATTTGAAGTAAGAAATGAATACAAGGGGGATATAGCACGTAATTATTTTTACATGGTTACCCGTTACGAAAACGATATGTCCACCTGGAAAACCAACAGCAATGCAGATGATGTGCTTGACGGCACAACCTGGCCATCCCTTGATGCCTGGTATATCAAGCTGATGTATAAATGGCATTTGCTGGACCCGGTAAGCCAAAAAGAAATTGACAGGAACAATGCGGTGTATGCTTTGCAGCAAAATCGCAATCCCTTTATTGATCACCCGGAATATGTAGCGCTGATATGGCAATGCACTGGCCTGTTACCGGTAACCATCACAGATTTTACAGCTGTAAAAAACAGCAACGATGTTTTACTGCAATGGAATGTGAGTGCAGAAACAAACTTCAGCCAATATATAGTTGAAAGAAGTGCTGATGGCGTTTCTTTCAGCACTGTAGGTTCAGTAAATGCAGCCAACCGTACTGTGTACACTTTAACCGACATGGATTTACCAACTGCCACTACAGTTTTCTACCGTTTAAAAATGGTAGATATCGACGGGCATTTTACGTACAGCAAAACTGTGAGTGTAAGGTTGAATCCAAAAACCGGTGGTATCACCATCTATCCTAACCCTGCCGTGAATGAAGTGAGTGTGGTACTGCAGCAGGCATTGCAATCCAATGCAGTTATCAGGATTACGGATGTTACAGGAAGGGAACTTTTAAGACAACCGGTTACCACTGCACAAAACAACATTAAAGTAAGTGTGAACCAACTGCCGGCAGGAAGGTACTTTGTATCTGTTATCAGCAATGGTAACCTGCTACATGATTCATTTGTGATAGTGCGATAAAATAATTTGACTGAATTGAAACAGGCTGCTCTTAACGGGCAGCCTGTTTTATTTTAAAGCGATGTAATTTCTGTGTGCCGCAATTCATTCAACTAATTGCTAACGGGTACAGCAGATGGTATTTCCCTAAGATGAATAAACCCTCCATTGAGGTGATCGATCTTCATTTCAAATACTGCTGAATCATTGGATGCCAGTAAGCCGCCGATGATACCAAAGAAAAAACTGGCAGCGGCAATATCTGCAGCATTGGCGGTAACTTTTGCCTGCCCTGTAAAAAAGAAATCATCCCCATTTTTATTGAGTGGATAATAGCCATAACTGGTTGTGATGTAAGGAAGGCCTTTGTACACTACTGCATAAATATCTTTTGGCTTTAATTTTCCTGTTGTTTCATCCTCATACTTTACGCTTACTTTTTTGATGATGGAATCCTCCATCTTTACAACGATGTTCCTGTAACTGGGAACCTGTTTTTAAAAGCCGTATACGTATTATACACGCCCTCTTCATAATGATCCGTATTGTACAATTGGATCTTTCTTTTTTCAATACTGTCAATACCCAGTACAGCAGCATAGTTATATGAAATTGAATCTGCACCAGGGTTCGTAAGGCTGGCTGAGATAAAATCTGTTATGGTTTCACTGCCCTTCCGCAACAGTTTCTTTGTGGCATCCATTGCAGTAAAAGTGATCACTGTATCGATGCTGTTCACCAGGCTGTAACTGCTGTCATTTACTGCGAACAGGTTTGCCCTTACAAAACAATAGCCCTTTTCACTCATAGCGCCTGTTACTTCTGCAAAGCTCAATTGACGCAACTGTAGCAACAGTTTTCCTCCTGCTGCCGTGGAGTCGTTGAGTGCGGACAGCAGGTTTTTCAACTGGTCTTCAAAATTAATTTTGGCTACTACCCTGGCCTTTGCATTGAACATACCTACCTGTACAATACCAAAATTACTGGTATCCCTTCTTGCATCCAGCAACCGGATATTGTTATAGTGGCTACCTGCTATTTTTTGTTCAGGAATTCTTAATTCAAAAGGTTCTGTTTTGTTTTGGGCTTTTGTTTTTGCAAACAAGGTTAGCAGCAGCGCAAATAATGTAGCAGACCGTTGTATGTACATAAGTGTTCTAATTGAATATCCTGATGGTTTTAATAAAATTAGTTCTTTTGTTATACACTGTGCCGCACTTTTGTTGAAAAAAGATAGCCTGCTGAGAGGCTGGCGGATTGAAGCGGTTACCCCGGTGAAGCATTGCGCCTGGCTTTGTGCCGGCGTAAGAGCGAAAAAGCCGCAACTGAAGTTTGTACCTGCACCATTGCTGATGGCCCCAAAATCTACTCTTTCACAGCTGGAGGCTCCGGGGTGACACCTTTTTTGAAAGGTATCACCCCTGGAAAAGTCTAACCAATAAAACATCCGGGTGCTTACGCAACCGGATCTGTAAATATATTTTACAACAGTTATTTCTTCATCACCTCAGCCATTGTCTTTCCAATATCTGCAGGACTTGCTACTACGCTGATGCCGCATTCTGCCATAATCTTCATTTTAGCTTCCGCTGTATCATCAGCCCCTCCAACAATAGCACCTGCATGGCCCATGCGGCGGCCGGGAGGAGCTGTTTGCCCGGCGATGAAACCAACCACTGGTTTTTTATTGCCGGTTGATCTGATGTATTCGGCGGCTTCAGCTTCCATTCCTCCACCAATTTCACCGATCATTACAATACCGTCGGTTTCAATATCGTTCATAAATAATTCAACGGCTTGTTTGGTAGTAGTACCAATGATGGGGTCGCCACCAATACCAATCGCTGTTGAAATTCCCAAACCTGCTTTAGCTACCTGGTCGGCTGCTTCATACGTCAGCGTACCACTTTTTGAAACGATACCAATGCGGCCTTTTTTAAAAATAAAGCCGGGCATGATACCTACTTTACATTCATCGGCAGTAATAACACCAGGGCAGTTAGGGCCGATCAAACGGGTATCTTTGCCCTGTAAATAATTTTTCACTTTCACCATGTCCTGTACCGGGATACCTTCTGTAATGCAAACCACCAAACCAATTCCTGCATCGGTGGCTTCCAAAATGGCATCTGCAGCAAATGCCGGTGGTACAAAGATGATGCTGACATCGGCGGCGGTCGTTTTCACTGCATCGGCAACGGTATTAAAAACGGGCTTATCTAAATGGCTGCTGCCTCCTTTTCCGGGGGTAACACCACCCACTACATTGGTGCCGTACTCGATCATCTGTGTAGCATGAAAAGTTCCTTCTGTACCGGTAAACCCCTGTACAATTATTTTAGAATTTTTATTGACTAATACTGACATAGCATTTGGTTAAGTGGCTGCAAAAATAAGTGGCTTCTGCCATACAACGAAACTTATTTGGAGTACTATTAATGCATACGTTGCCGGAGATTTTAACGGAGACATGGCAGGGTTATTTTTTCGGAGGATGGAACAAGAATGAGACTGGTTTGGAGGATTTGAAAACGGGTTTATTTTTTTATTTTAAAAAATCTCTTGTCCGTATCAATCCGTGCCATCATCGTCCTATCCTTCCTTAGGAAAGCTGATACATTCTTTCAACTCCTTTTCGGTGTACGACAATCCATATTGTTTCAACACATCATCTGGCACACCGTTCCACTGGTTGGGCCTGTTGCCTACATAGCCGATATCCTTTCCGCCCATTTCAGAAGTGTAAAAACCGGTAGCCGTAAGGTTTCTCATCAAATTAAAAAATGCAACGCCCTGTTTGAATTCGGGTTTTGCTTTAGCAGGATAAGCTATGTCACCCACTATCTGGATGCGTTGCTGATCTGTGATGGCAGAGAATGATTTTTCAAAGCGTTTGAGGCTTTCCATATCCAGCCAGCGCAGGCCACCCCTCATGGGAGTTTGGTGATGCGGCATATCTTTTACAATGAACTCAATAAAGTCGGGCACTTTGGCATCGCTGGCACTGCCGCTCACGGCATCTTTGGGAATGATGATATCAGCAAGAATAGTAATAGTGGCCATTTCAGCGGCTGTAAAAAAAGTTTCTTCCTGCAGCTTTTTATTGTAGGCTTTTTCTTCTGTCATGCGGTCGGCATCAGCATCGGAAGCAGCAGTTGCAGTTGTTACTTTTTTATCGGGTGTTTTACAGGCATCCAGCATCATGCCAGTTGAGGCGGTGCCGATGATCAGTGCTTTGATGGATTTACGTCTGTCCATTGGGAATTATTTTAAATGATGAATTTTAAATTTTAAATGAAAGGGTTCCCTAATTCAAAATTTATAATTTAAAATTCAGAATTGTTTAGAGGTTTTGTTTCTTCAACTGGTCAACAATATATTCACTTGCTCTCATGCTCAGTGCCAGTATCGTCCAGGTAATATTTTTATCGGCCTGCGATACAAACTGGCCTCCATCTACATTGAACAGGTTTTTACAGTCATGTGCCTGGCTCCATTTGTTGAGCGCTGATTTTTTTGGATCATCACCCATGCGTACTGTTCCTGCCTCATGGATGATATTGCCGGGATTGGCAAGGCCATAACTGTTCTTTGCATCATCGGTATCGCCCCAGGTAATTACAGCCCCCATCTTATGCAGGATTTCCCTAAAGGTATCTTTCATGTGTT
Source organism: Chitinophagaceae bacterium (assembly GCA_016722465.1). GTDB lineage: Bacteria > Bacteroidota > Bacteroidia > Chitinophagales > Chitinophagaceae > Ferruginibacter. The sequence continues at coordinate 410,403 of JADKJC010000002.1, forward strand.
TAGCCTGCTTCACTTCATGATCGCTGTATTTAGTATCAAAACGTAAAACAGGAATGCCATATTTATCAACCACATTGGGATCAATTTCACAAAGGTTAGTCGCCATTGCAATGCTTTCTCCACGGCCGGCCATGCCTACACTGGCACCATAGAAATAACGGTAGTCTTCTTTCAACGAAGCGCCATATCCACCAGCCTCTTTTTGTTTGCCATTCACCGGGAATTTTCCATTCTGTCCTTCCATGCCAAAACCAAAACCATAAGCCGGCTGATCCATGCCACCCCAGTATTCAATATGATAACCCCTGGGGAAGTCCAGTTTTTTATTGTCGCCCCACCAGGGTGAGTAAACATGCATCCCCCCTACACCATCCTCATTGTATCTTTTCCTGCCAAACAATTGTGGCAATATGCCACCCATGGCAGCGCCGGTACTATCGTGCAGGTATTTACCAACTACATTAGCAGAATTGGCAATGCCGTTGGGATGTTGTTTTGATTTGGAATTCAATAATAATCTTGCGCTTTCGCAGGCGCTGGCGGCCAGTATTACTACTTTACCTTTTACCTGGTATTCCTGCATGTCTTCTTTGCTTACATACGATACGCCGGTAGCAAGCCCTTCTTCGTTTGTCAATACCTCTCTTGCCATGGCATTGGTAACCAGGTCAACATTGCCGGTAGCCAGCGCTGGCTTTATCAATACCGAAGAAGAAGAGAAATCGCCATACACTTTACATGACCTGCCGCACTGGCCACAAAAGAAACAGGCGCCACGTTCCTTATTAATCTGTTTGGTAAGAATGCTTAATCTTGATGGTATAACAGGCACGCCTGACCCAACCGCTGCTTTCCTGATAAAAAGTTCATGCAACCTTGGTTTAGGTGGTGGTAAAAAAATACCATCGGGATCATTGGGCAACCCTTCGTTACTGCCAAATACACCCAGCAGCTGATCAATTTTATCGTAGTAAGGCTTGATGTCTTCATAACCAATGGGCCAGTCATCACCCAGGCCGTCAATACTCCTGCGCTTAAAATCATTGGGGCCAAACCGCAATGAAATTCTTCCCCAGTGATTGGTGCGGCCACCTACCATTCTTGCACGCCACCATTCCCATTTATCCCCTTCGGCATGGGTATATGGTTCACCATCTATTTCCCATCCCCAGTAACAACCATCAAAATCACCAAAGGGGCGAAATTTTGTACTGGCACCACGCCGTGGAGATTCCCAGGGATTTTTTAGCTGGGCTGAGTTGATGGCCGGATCATAATTGGGTCCTGCTTCCAGCAAACAAACGGACAAGCCGGCATTGGCCAATACATAGGCAGCCATACCACCTCCTGCACCCGAGCCTACGATCACTGCATCATATTGTTTGGATTGTTTTTTTATCTGAAGGGTATCTCCCATACAACAAGTTTTACGAAATTAAAATGAACAGCCTTAAAATAAAATCCTCATTCATTGAATGAGGATAACTGATATTGAGTGATGGCGATCAAAGTTTTTTTACTTTAATGTTCCTGAATGAAACCAAATGCCCATGATCCTGCAAAGAAATTTTACCGGATGTAAACGTACCAAAGCCGGGCATTTCGTTGAATTTGCTTCCTGCGATCATTGCTTTCCATTTGTCGTTCCACATCGTGGTTGTTATCACGGTTACACCATTCATTTTGATGGTGAGCCTGCCGTTGTTACAGATAAGCTCTGCCTTATTCCATTGATCATAAGGCTTTACTGTTTCAACCCGGCATTTGACCAGGTCCGCTGTTACCGTCTTTTGATATTTTCCATTCTAACTTTAGATGAAAGTTGGTGAGTACTTTTTCGTGTACAATATCTCCGCCGCCTTTTGTTTGCCAGCCATCTTTTTGGGTAGTATCCAGGTACAAAGCGCCATTGGCAACTTTCCATGCTTCGCCAATCTCTGTTTTATTATACGTATGCCAGCCCCTGGTTGTTTTTCCATCAAACAATAACTGCCATCCTTCTTTTTTTTCTTTTGCAGAAAGGCTGTTGGGTTTTTGCTGTGCAAAACTGAACAGGCAAAAAAGGGCAGTTGCAACCGTTAGTAGTAGTTTCATGTATTGTGAATTATTTTTTCAGCATTAAAACATATTTTACCATTGTAGCAGCGTCTTCAGGAGAAAGGGCCGGATGAGCCGTCATTGGCACGGTACCCCAGTTTCCTGAACCTCCTTTAATTACTTTACCTGCTAATGTAGAAATATTTTCAGGTGTGTTGGCATATTTCTCCGCTACTTTCCTGTAAGCAGGGCCAATGGATGTTTCGTCTACTTTATGGCATGCAAAGCACCCGGATTTATTTACGAGGTCACGGCCGGCGACAAATGCAGGATCATCCGTCACATCTTTTATTTCTGTTGAAGCGCTGCCGGAGTTACTGTCGCTGCTGCCGCCACATGCAAACAAACCTGCAGTTACTAAAAAGCATAAAAACATTTTTTTCATATATGTGTAGTTTTGATGGTTGATGAAAATTATATTCCTAACAATTTTTTATTGAAGTCGTCATTACCTGCAGTTTGTGCAAAATCATCAAAGGCCCTTTCCGTTACTTTTATGATATGATCTCTTATAAATGGTGCTCCTTCCGTTGCCCCATCTTCCGAATTTTTAATGGCGCATTCCCACTCCAGTACCGCCCAGCCTTTGTAATCGTATTGCGCCAGCTTGCTGAAGATGGTTTTAAAATCCACCTGTCCATCGCCGAGGCTACGGAAACGGCCAGCCCTGTTGGCCCAATTTTGAAAACCGCCATACACCCCCTGCCGCCCGGTCGGGTTCAGCTCTGCATCTTTAACATGAAATGCTTTGATTCGTTCATGGTAAATATCAATATACGCCAAATAATCCAGGTGTTGCAATACAAAATGGGATGGATCATATAATAAACAGGCCCTTGAATGGTTGTTCACTTTTTCTAAAAACATTTCATACGATGCTCCATCATGCAAATCTTCGCCGGGATGAATTTCATAACAGACATCCACGCCGCATTCATCAAAATAATTTAAGATGGGCAGCCAGCGGTTCGCCAGTTCTGTAAAACCTGTTTCCACTAAACCGGCAGGGCGTTGCGGCCAGGGATATACCAGGTGCCAGAGTAATGCGCCACTGAATGTTGCATGTGCGGTAAGCCCTAAATTTTGTGAAGCCTTTGCAGCATATTTCAATTGCTGTATGGCCCATTCTTTTTTGGCATTGGCATTACCGTGCAATTCAGCCGGTGCAAAACCATCAAACAAGTCATCATAAGCCGGGTGTACCGCTACCAGCTGCCCCTGCAAATGCGTTGATAATTCTGTAATGGCTACGCCTGCTTCTTTAGCAATTCCGTTTAATTCGTCTGCATAGGTTTTGCTTTCGGCAGCCTGTTGCAGGTTGATAAAGCGGCTGTCCCAGGAAGGTACCTGCACGCCCACAAATCCCTTTGCTGCAGCCCATTTACAAATGGAAGTAAAAGAATTGTAAGGCGCTTCGTCTGTAGCAAATTGCGCTAAAAATATTCCGGGGCCTTTTATTGTTTGCATTGGTGAGTATTTTTTGCACGCAGAGGAGCAGAGTTCGATGAGGTTTATCTGTAATAATTACCCATGCGTTTTTATGCTGCTTTGCGTATTGTTATATATCTATATATTTTTTGTCCCACGCAGAGCGGCTGAGTTCGCAGAGACTTCTCAAGTAATTTCTCTCTGCGGTCTCTGCACCTCTGCATGCCTTTACTCTTTCAAATATTTTTTCTCACGCAGAGCGGCTGAGTTCGCAGAGACTTTTAAAGTAATTTTCCTCTGCACCTCTGTGTGCCAAACATCTTCACATTAATCTCCTTTTCTTTTACTATACCTCTGCAAACGCTGTCCACTTCAACTCACTCTGCCCCGAAGCCACCACGGTATCAATAAACGCCATACCCCGGATGCCATCTTCCACACCAGGAAAATCTGCAGCTTCTTTTGGTGCAATGTTGCCCTCCAGTTTTGCAGACAATGTCAATGCAAAATTTCTATAGATATTAGCGAACGCTTCCAGGTAACCTTCAGGGTGCCCACCGGGTGTACGGCAATTGTGCGTCGCATAACTTGACAACCGATCTCCGTAATTACTGCCGGCCCTTAGTATTTGCATGGGTGCATCCAGCCACTTTACTATCAATGTATTGGGTTCCATCTGTGCCCATTCCAGGCCGCCCTTCTCACCATACACCCTTATCTTCAATGCGTTCTCCTCTCCTGCCGCTACCTGCGATGCCATTAATACCCCTGCAGCACCATTATCAAATTTCAATAATACATTGCCATCATCATCCAGCATCCGGCCCTGTACCATAATATTAAGGTCGGCGCAAAGCTGTGTAATTTTCAAACCGGTAATGTATTCAGATAAATGAGCAGCATGTGTACCAATATCACCAATGCAACCGGCTTTACCACTCTTGCTGGGGTCTGTGCGCCAGGCCGCCTGTGCATTGCCCTCTCTCTCACTCAGTTTGCTTAACCAACCCTGCGGATATTCCACCCATACTTTCCTGATATTGCCCAATACGCCACCTGCTACCATTGCTTTTGCCTGCTTCACCATCGGATAGCCGGAATAAGTATGTGTAAGGCAAAGCAGCAAACCTGTTTGCTGAACCAGTTGTTTCAATTCAAGCGCTTCGGCTAAATTAAATGTGATGGGCTTTTCAATCACCACATGAAAGCCTTTTTGCAACGCCAGTTTTGCAGGGGCAAAATGTGCAAAATTGGGCGTAACGATTGTTACAAAATCCATTCTCACATCAGCCGGTAACTGGCTTTCTTTCTCAATCATTTCTTCATAGTTCAGGTATATCCTGTCTGCAGGTAAAAACAAGGCCTCGCCAGATTCCTTTGCCACAGCGGGATTGATGCTGAGTGCACCGCAAACTATTTCTACCAATCCATCCATGTTAAAAGCAAGCCTGTGTATAGCTCCGATGAAAGCATCCTTACCGCCGCCGATCATACCCATCCGTAATTTTCTTTTCATATAGCAATTGAAGATTGTGTGTGGAAAAAATATTCAACAAGTTTACGAATAAGATTTCTTTACCAGTACATTTTTTTTGCAAAGCATTTTGCAACTGGTACTTTTTTATCCGAATATAAACCGCAATCGTTTGTTAGAGTTTTTTTTCTGCTTTAGCCTAAAAAAAAAGAGCAAAGCTTGTTGGATAAAAAAATAAAAAATTACATTTAGATTTCTTTACGATTGCCAAAACAAACCACTTTTTGCTATTATGAAAAATTCTATCCGTTTTCAGTTAAGTATAATGATGTTCCTTAATTTCTTTATCTGGGGAGGCTGGTTTGTAACGCTGGGCACTTTTCTCAATAACAACCTGCATGCGTCCGGCGCAGAGACTGGCAGTGTTTTCTCTACCCAGTCATGGGGCGCCATCATCGCACCTTTTATCATTGGACTTATTGCAGACAGGTATTTTAATGCAGAAAAAATATTAGGGGTACTCCATATAGCAGGTGCGATACTCATGTACCAGATGTATTCTGCAGATGGAATGTCATCATTTTATCCTTATGTACTCACCTATATGATCGTTTATATGCCTACACTGGCATTGGTAAATTCAGTGGCGTTCAATCAAATGTCAAATCCTGAAAAGGAATTTTCTTCCATCAGGGTATTCGGCACCATTGGCTGGATCGTTGCTGGCCTTGCCATCAGTTATCTTTTTCACTGGGATTCAAAAGAAAATACCGAAGCTGGTTTTTTGAAAAATACTTTCCTGATGGCGTCTGTTGCTTCGCTGGCACTTGGGCTGTTTAGTTTTACATTGCCCAAAACACCTCCTAAAAAAAGTACGGGCGAAAAAGTGAGTATGAGTGAAATGCTTGGATTGAATGCTTTGAAATTATTAAAGGATAAGAACTTTGCGATCTTCTTTGTTTCCTCCATCCTGATTTGTATACCCCTTGCATTTTATTATCAGAATGCAAACGCCTTCCTGTCAAATATTGGCATGGAAAATCCTACCGGAAAAATGACGATCGGGCAAATATCAGAAGTGTTATTCCTTTTATTGCTTCCGGTATTCTTTACAAAATATGGTTTTAAAAAAACTATCCTGGTAGGTATGCTGGCATGGGCAGTGCGCTATGCCCTGTTTGCTTATGGCAATGCAGGATCATTAAGCTTCATGTTGCTCGCAGGCATTGCACTGCATGGTATTTGTTATGATTTTTTCTTTGTATCTGGACAAATTTATACCAACTCCAAAGCAGGTGAAAAATACAAGAGTGCTGCACAGGGGCTTATCACACTGGCTACTTATGGCGTTGGTATGCTGATCGGTTTTTGGGTAGCCGGTACTATTACGGATCATTATAAAACAGCAGACAATGTGTTTGATTATAAAATGATCTGGCTGATCCCTTCCGGCATTGCTTTGCTGGTATTCCTGATTTATGCAGGGGCCTTTAAAGATGAAAAGAAGGTGCCTGCAATACAATAACCGTTTCAAAGTAATGCTATGAAAAAAACGAATCGCAGGAACATGATAAAACATATTGCCACAGGATCAATGGCATTGGGGGCACTGGGTGCTTTATCTGCTTTTGACTACGGAAAAAATGATATGGAAAGTTCTACTTCTTTAAAAGGCAATATCAATCATTCTGTGTGCAGGTGGACCTTTGACTTTCTGTCGCTGGATGAATTGTGCAAAGCTGTGAAGCAAATTGGTTTTTCTGCCATCGACCTGCTAACTCCAACAGACTGGCCTACGGCGCAGCAATATGGCATTTACAGTTCCATGTGTTACACTGCCGGCGAAGTAAGTTTAACCAAAGGATTTAACAGCCCGGTATATCACGACCAACTGGTTAAAGATTACCTTGAGGTAATTCCGCTGATGGTGAAGGCAGGTTACAGGAACCTGATCTGTTTCAGTGGCAACAGGAATGGGATGGATGATGAAACGGGACTAAAGAATTGTGTAACGGGTCTGCAAAAAATTTTACCGCTGGCAGAAAAAAACGGCATTGTCATTCAAATGGAATTGTTCAACAGTAAGGTTGACCACAAAGATTATATGTGTGACAAAAGTGCCTGGGGAATTGAATTGTGTAAAAGGCTTGGGTCTGAAAATTTCAAACTGCTGTACGATATTTATCACATGCAGATCAATGAAGGCGATGTGATCCATACTATCAGGGATCATCACCAGTACTTTGGCCATTACCATACAGCAGGTGTACCCGGCAGGCACGAGATCAATGAAACACAGGAATTGTATTACCCGGCTATTATGAATGCAATCGTTGAAACAGGATACAAAGGATATGTGGCGCAGGAATTTATGTCGACTGGCAAAACAACTGCAGATAAAATTGCCGCATTGAAAGATGCGGTAAGCAGGTGCGATGTTTAACAAATCAAACTCAACAATCAAAATAAATAACAATCATGCCTGAAAACAATACCTACGACGCCATTGTGATTGGCTCTGGAATAAGCGGTGGCTGGGCCGCAAAAGAACTAACCGAGAAAGGACTGAAAGTGATCATGCTTGAAAGAGGAGAGGACATTGAGCACATAAAAGATTATGTGAATACCAATAAAGACCCCTGGGAATTTCCTCATGCAGGTGGCCGTACACAAAAAATGATCGAAGACAATCCTGTTTTAAAAAGGGATTATCCACTGAATGAAATGAACTATAACTGGTGGGCAAATGATAAGGACAACCCGTATACAGAAGTAAAACGTTTTGACTGGTTCAGGGGCTATCATGTAGGTGGCCGCTCGCTGATGTGGGGGCGCCAAAGTTACCGCTGGAGTGATTTTGATTTTGAAGCCAATGCAAAGGATGGGTTTGGCGTGGACTGGCCCATACGTTATAAAGACATCGCTCCCTGGTATGAATATGCAGAGAAATTTGCCGGTATCAGTGGTTCAATAGAAAACCTGCCGCAATTGCCCGATGGGCATTTTATGCCGCCGATGGAATTGAACTGCGTGGAAAAAGATGTGGCTGCAAGAATAAAGGAACATTATAAAAATGCCCGGACCATGATTATTGGGCGTACTGCCAATATCACTGTGCCACACAATGACAGAACCAATTGCCAGTACCGGAATAAGTGCTGGCTGGGTTGCCCGTTCGGCGCCTACTTCAGTACACAGTCTGCAACTTTGCCCGCTGCCAGGAAAACAGGCAATCTAACGCTGAGGCCAATGTCCATCGTAACAAAAATCCTGTACGATAAAGACACAAAAAAAGCAACAGGTGTAGAAGTACTGGATGCAGAAACCAATAAAACCTATGAGTATTACAGCAAGATTGTTTTTGTAAATGCAAGTGCATTAAATTCTACCTGGATATTGATGAACTCTGCCACTGACATATGGCCAGAAGGATTGGGCAGCAGCAGCAATGCACTTGGCCGCAACCTGATGGATCATCACCTGGGCGTGGGGGCCAGTGGAAGAATGGAAGGCTATGACGATAAATACACCTATGGCCGCAGGGCAAATGGCATCTATGTTCCCCGTTATCAAAATTTATTTGGAGATAAAAGAGATTATGTACGTGGTTTTGGTTACCAGGGCGGCGCCGGCAGGGAAGGATGGAACCGTAGTATTGCAGAACTTTCCATTGGCGCAGATTTTAAAGATGCCCTAACTGAACCAGGCGGATGGACAATGGGCATAGGCGGCTTTGGAGAAATTTTGCCATATGCGGAAAACAGGATAACACTGGATAAATCGAAAAAAGATAAATGGGGCCTGAACGTATTGTCGATTGATTGTGAGCTGAAAGAGAATGAAAAGAAAATGCGTAAGGATATGCAGAATGATGCCATTGAAATGCTGACGGCTGCCGGCGTAAAAGATGTAAATGGCTGGGAAGCTGATGGCACACCGGGCAGGGGCATTCATGAAATGGGTACAGCCCGTATGGGGAGAGATCCAAAAACGTCGGTACTCAATGGCAACAACCAGGTATGGGATGCAAAGAATGTATTTGTAACAGATGGAGCAGCCATGACGTCAGCAGCATGTGTTAATCCATCACTTACTTACATGGCACTTACCGCAAGAGCAGCGAATTTTGCCGTGGAAGAATTGAAAAAAGGAAATCTGTAGTCAACTAAAAAATATTTTTTATGAACAGAAGAGAATTATTGAGAATGGTTTCACTTGCAACAGGTGCTGTTGTAATAGGCGGGGAATTTTTCATGACGGGTTGTAAAAACAACGCCTCTATTGGCGGTGCCACTTTTACCAAAGATGATATTGCTTTTTTGGACGAGGTGGCAGATACCATTATTCCGGCTACCAAAAGCCCCGGCGCCAAAGCTGCAAAAGTGGGTACATTTATGACGGTAATGGTAAATGACTGCTACAATGAGGCAGACCAAAAAGTATTTCATGCCGGTATTGCAAAATTGAATGAAGCCAGTAATAAAAAATTCAGCAGTGGCTTTATGGAGATTACCCCGGCACAGCGGTTGGAATTACTGAAGGAAATAGATGCCAATGCAGCAGCATTCAATAAAAAGGCAGAGGCCATTTTTGATGCCTATACGCCAGCTCAAAAAACACAAATGGCGCTGGATGAGAATAAAGACGGTAAAGATCCAAAAGCAGATAAGATGAGAGAGAACCCGGATCATTATTATGTGCAAATGAAACAATTGACCATACTCGGTTATTTCACTTCCAAAGAAGGCGCTACGGAAGCCCTGCGCTATTTACCGGTGCCCGGAAAATATGATGGTTCATTCCCTTATAAAAAAGGCGATAAGGCCTGGGCTACCTGATTTAATCACTGTATAATATTACTATCATGATAAACAGAAGAACATTTTTGATCAATTCAGGGATTGTAGCAGCAGGCTCCCTGCTGAGTGCAGATACGTTTGCAGGAACCTTTAATAAAAAAAGGATTGGGTTGCAATTGTACTCATTAAGAGATGAAGTGAAAGATGGCCTTGCGCCGGTTTTTAAAAAGATGGCTTCGGCTGGTTACAACAGCGTAGAAATGTATGGCTATAATACAAAAGATGTTTTTTTTAAGAATAGCGCCAAAGAGGTAGCTGCCATGCTGAAAGCAAACAACATCATTTCGCCGAGCGGCCACTACCAGCTTGATTTGTTTGACAACGACGGACAGCAAACCATTGATGCTGCCAAAGAGTTAGGGCATAAATACATTGTGATTCCCTGGTTTCCGGAAGAACAAAGAAATTCACTGGACGATTATAAAGTAATTGCTGAAAGAATAAATAAAGCGGCTCTGCTCTGCAAAAAAAATAATATCAAAATGGCCTATCACAACCATGATTTTGAATTTAAACAATGGGAAGGCGATGTAACAGGCTATGATATCTTAATGAAAGAATGTGATCAATCCCTTGTAGATTTTGAACTGGATCTTTTTTGGGTAGTGTTTGCAGGCAATGACCCAATAGAATTATTCAAAAAACATCCAGGCCGTTTTAAAATGTGGCATGTAAAAGACATGGATAAAACCCGGCCCATGAACCAGACAGAAGTTGGCTCAGGCACTGTTAACTTCAAATCGATATTTGCAAAAGCAACATTATCCGGGCTGGAATATTTTTATGTGGAACAGGAAAACCTGCCGGTGCCCGGTGATGCCAATATTAAAAAAAGCATTGCTTACATCAGGAAAAAAATCCTGCCAGGGTTAAAATAACTACAGCCCATAGAATGATCGTAAAAGATGTGATAGAAAATCACATCTTTTTTTATTGACAGAAGTCTCTTTCACATTGATATGCGATTGCTCAGCCCGTTGCTTGTTTTCATCTTTGTACAGTTAAAACATTACGGTTCTACAAAGTATCAGCCATGAAAAAAAACAAGCACACACACAATACCCATGCACAGCCAGGGTTGTTAAACAAAAAATCATTTTACACCGGTAGCCTGCCTGCATTGCCAGAGTCAACTGCCGAACCCAAAGGGAAAATTGTAAGCTGGCATTGGGAGCCTATGCATGAAACTTTTGGAATGCCAAAAAAAACATCGGCCATAGCCTGATCTTTCAACCCAAAAATACCAGTCAATGAAAAGAAAACTTACGAATGCAGCCCTTGCATTAACTGGCTGCCTGTTCATTTTATCCTGCCGAAATAAAGAAGCCGTCACTCCTGTTAGCAGGGAAATCAGTGTACCGGGTTTTGATAAAGTTCCTGCAGGTGATGATCACGAAGTGATTATTACAGCAGGCAATACCTTCAGCATGCAGGCACGTGGCGACATTGCAGATGTGAATGAACTAAGGGCTGCAATCGAAAGCCGCAATTTAAAAATTGATTACCCGGTTTACCGAAGCAACCGTAAACGTGTACACATCAACAATAGGTTTTGAAAAAAAAGACAGGTTGGCTTGTGACTAAAGATGTGAGGAACCGCATCTTTTTTTTACAGTCAGTATTTGCATCGGGTTCCAATAAAACAAAAGATGCTGACTCAAATTGATGAGTCAGCATCTTTATTAAATAAAAAATTACTTACAAACTGGGTTTATTAATACCCCGGGTTTTGCAACAAAATGGTTGGGCCAACGGCATCCACTTCTCTTTGTGGAATTGGAAATACCAATTCATTGGCATCAAATTCAAAACCATCGGCAGACTGATGTAATCTCTTCATATCATGAATGCGCTGTCCTTCATGCGCCAGTTCCTGGTGTCTTTCATAAAGAATATCATCAATTGTTACTGCCGCTAATGCACTAAGGCCAGCTCGTTCATGCACTGTATTTACATCATCCAGCGGGTCAGCACCTGTAGTTGTTCCCAGCCTGAAGTTAGCTTCTGCCCTTGTAAGATACATTTCAGACAAGCGGAGTAATGGAATGTATTTGTACTGCAGCAACCATTTGCCGCTGTAAAAATAGCCGCCACCATAATCAAAAAACAGTGCCAGCCTGCTATCTGCCGGGTCATACAAATCAAGATGTTGCTGGTTAATTTCCACATCGCCATCTCTTGCTCCATAATCAGCAATTGACCAGTAGGTATGAAAATCATTCACCCCATCCTGTGCAGTAATGGGCAACACCAGAATATCTTCAGCAGAAGGTGCTGTATTATTAAAAGCCTTGCTGTAGGGTGCTTCTAATGATGCTCCTGAGTTTTCAATCACATCGTTGGCTTCATCCCTTGCTTTTGCATAATCACCCATTTGCAAATACACCCTTGATAATATTCCTGCAGCAGCATACTTACCTGCATATACTCCATAATCGTCTGACATCAAAGATTTGGCAGTTGTAAGATCAGAGATTACCTGCTGGTAAGTTTGCTCAATTGTGCTTCTGGGTACCTTATGTACCGAAGCCACCTGGCCGTTTACCGTAGGCGTGGTAATAATCTGCACACCCAAATTGGATGTAACATTGCCGGCGCTGTAAGGCTTGGCAAACAATTTCACCAGTTCAAAATACATGTATCCTCTCAGGAACAACGCTTCGCCTTTTATCATGTCCTGGTCATCGGCGTTGGCCACAGCGATATTTGCAATGATGCTGTTACAGATATTGATGGCTCTGTAAGCTTCAGACCAGGTATCTCTTACAAAACTGTTGGTGGTGATGATTGACTTGTTGAATATTTCATCCGGTTGATTAAAGGTACCTACCCAGGAAATTTCTCCATCAGCCCCCAACAGTTCTGAATACAGTTGAAGATCACCGCCTGCTAATTCACCACTGCTTACCACATCATAAGCACCGTTAAGTGCCGCTTTAATATTGGCATCTGATGTGAATACGGCATCTTCGTTTACACTTTGTGTTGGATCTATATCCAGCTTCTTTGACCAGGATGCGAAGAACAGCACCGGTATCAGTAAGGTTAAAATTATTTTTTCATTGTGAGTGTTTTTATTGTTCTGAATGATTACAAACCATTCTGATAAAATTATTTTGCCTGTAGATTAAAAACCGAGGTTGAGACCAAATGAAATATTCTTTATCTGCGGAGCAGCATAAAAATCAGAACCCTGGTTGCGGTTTCCTGCCCTGTAGTCGGTATTCACTTCAGGATCCCATCCCGGATAATCTGTAATGGTCAATAGGTTTACCGCAGTAACATAAAATTTGGCGCTGCTTAATTTTACACGTTTTAATATGCTTGAAGGAATGTTATAGGCAAGTGTAATATTTTTTAACCTGATATAATCAGCATCATATACATACCTGCTGGAAGCACTGATACCGTCAGCTCCATAGCCTCCGAGGCGCAACTGCGGAACATCAGTAACATCACCTGGCTTCTGCCACCTGTTCAACTGGTCACGTGTCTGGTTATCAAACCAGTCAAAGCCGGCAGTCATAAAACCACCTCCACCGTTTTGTACCTGGTTGCCAAATACGCCCTGGAAGAGGAATGAGAATTCAATCCCTTTATAATTCAGGGTGTTTCCAAAACCAGCAATCATTTTCGGGTTTGGATTACCTACAATAAAGTTACCTGCATCATTATAAGAATTGGTAGTTGTTTTTCCATCCTGTTCAAAAAACAATGCATCGCCATTGGCAGGATCAACACCGGCATACCTGGGACCATAAAACACGCCGATTGATTCACCTACGATCAATGAGTTGAGGTACCTTCCATCATTACCCGGAATAATGGTTTGATCGCCATCCAGTTTCAATATTTTATTTTTATTGAATGACAAATTAATGTTGGACGACCACTTGAAAGTTTTAGAAATCACATTGTCTGTATTGAGTACTATTTCGATACCCTTATTTTCCATCGCACCAATGTTTACCGTTTTGTTGGTAAAGCCGGTAGTTGAAGGAACCGGAACATTATAAATAAGGTCTTCTGTTTTTCTCCTGTAATAATCAATTTCACCACTGATCCTGTTATTTAAAAATCCAAAATCAATACCGATGTCGATTTGATTTGACTTTTCCCATTTCAAATCGGGATTAGCAATTTGGGTAGATACCAGGCCGCCCGTAGCATTGTAAGAAGATCCGCCCCACAGACCCAGGTGAGCAAAATCTCCAAAGCCATCTGCATTTCCTGTAAGCCCCCAGCTTCCCCTCAGTTTAAGAAAACTCAGCAGCTTTGATCCGCTAAGAAAATTTTCTTCTGACAATACCCAGCCGGCTGAAACAGCAGGAAAAAATCCATAGCGGGTTTCACTGCCAAATACAGAGGAACCATCAACACGGCCACTCAGAGAAAATAAATACCTGTTGTTAAGTTTATAGTTAGCCCTTGCAAAATACGACAGGAAGGCTGAGTTGGACTCTCTTGAAGTTCCACCCTTGATGAGACCTGCACTTGCCAGTTTACGCAGGGTTTCCACCGGGAACTGCTCTCCATAAACATTGGCGTATTCTGAATTGTATTTTTGATACGACATACCAGCCACTGCCTCCACATCGTGTTTGGCATTATATTTTTTCTTGTAGGTAAAGTAATTATTGATGTTGAAATCGGTACCTCTGAACCAGTCAGACTCGCCGTAACCGTTAGAGCCATTTCCATAAGCTGTTCTGAAGCCATAGAACTGGTCATCATTTTGATTTTGAATATCTATACCAAATTCAGAACGGAAAAAAAGTGATGGGGTAAAATTATACTGGCCAAAAACATTGCCGATGTTGCGGAAAGTAATGGACTTGAATTTGCCATCTGTAAAATCAACATACGGGTTGCTGTAAGTGGTGGTTGGAGAGTTGTATACCTGCCCATCCAGGTTCCTCAGCGGTGTTATTGGTGACAAGGCAACAATTTGCATAGGGGTGGTAAATTCATTATCTACCGGTACCCTTCCTGCAACAGATTGAGTAAGGCTCAGATTAACACCGAGTTTAAATCTGTCAGAAACCATTTGTTCAAGATTCACCCTTCCGGAAAATCTTTTAAAGTTGTTTCCGATAAGGATTCCATCCTGCTTTGCATAAGCGAAACTGGTGTAGAATTTTGTTCTGTCATTACCGCCAGATGCAGAAAAATCGATGGATGCAGTGGAGGCATCATCATTAAATGCCAGTTTTTCCCAATTGGTATTGGTCTCTAATTTTCTCCAGTCACTCCAGCCAGAGTAACGGGTAAGCCTTCTTTCTGCAAACTCCAGCCACGAACCACTGTATTGTGCAGGGTCTGTTGGATCAATACCATCAATATTATCACTGTTGGTGGCAGCTTCTCTCAGCAGGCTTACATATTCCGATGCATCTAAAAACCCACGCAAGTGAGTGGGTTTATTACGTCCATATTGTGTATTTACCTGGAAATTGGTTTTACCCGATCTTCCTTTTTTTGTAGTGATCAACACTACCCCATTGGCAGCCCTTGATCCATAAATAGCTGCGGCAGATGCATCCTTTAAAATATCAAATGATTCCACATCATTAAAATTAATATCAGCCAATGCATTACCAGAACCGGTATTAGTGCTGATAGGAACTCCATCAATTACATACAAAGGGCTGTTAGATGCTGATATAGAACCGGAGCCACGGATGAGTATTTTTACTCCCTCACCCACTTTACCATTGTTGGCTTCTACAAATACACCGGCAGCACGGCCCTGTAATGCCTGGTTAAAGTTTGTCACCGGCATATTCTGTACATCCGAACCTTTTACTTTGGCAATATTTCCGGTAAGGTCTTTTTTAATTTTGGTGCCATAGCCCACCACTACAATTTCATCAAGGTTTTTAGTACCGCTTGATGCCAATGCAACGTTCACCAGGTTGCCGGTAACTGTTACTTCTTTGGCAACATAACCAAGCGACGATACTACCAGCACAGCATTTTCCTGCACCGACAAACGGAACGTACCATTATTGTCTGTTGAAGTTCCATTGGAGGAACCTTTTACAACGATAGATGCATTTTGCAGGGCATCTCCTGTTTTGGAATCGGTAACCTTGCCTGTGATGATTGTTTGGGCCAGCAGTAACTTACCCGAAAACAAAAAGGCCATTACCAGTAGTGGTTTAATTTTTCTCATAAACAATTGTTTTAAAATATTCAGAAAGCAGTTAAGCCAATTTAAGACCAAAATTTTAATGCATCAAATAATTTATTCCCTTATTTAATGATATCCAAACTTTAAATTGATGTTTATAACTAACAGGACAAGAAAAATCAGGAAATAGTCTCCCATCTTAATAATTATTTTTATTCCTCATCCAAAATAATATCCAGCGATTTTCACACATTCATGCGGTTGCCTTTTATAGCATTCTAAGTCATTTTTGTTTTCTAAAAAGTATAACCATGACAAACAACTTGATTAAGGCAGTTACACTTGCAGCCATTGTACTGGTGTCCTGCGAAAAAGAAAATGAGCACAAACCTCCTGTTGCAATTCCGGTACCCGAAATGGAATTAATAGACCTGCATGACACTGCTATTCGTTACGGAAAACCTGTGACCGTTATTGACCTGGATGGAGATAATCATTCCGACCTGAAATTTGCTGTGATACTCGTGGGTGACCCCATATTGCAACAGGACAAGCACCAGTACACGGTATCTTCCGGCGTCAACAGCAAACTGGCAGTAAACTCCAGTGAACAGGCGCCGGTAATGAATAAAGGTACAGTGATACCCCTGGCTGATTTTAATGGATACAAATGGTGGCTGGTTTCATCTGTAATGATGATACAAAGAATTGAAAATATGAATGGTGCAATTATTTGGGAAGGGCACTGGAAAGATGCCGTAAAAAAATACCTGCCCTTTCAGCTTATCAAAAACAATCAACGCTACAACGGATGGGTGGAACTAAGCGTGGATGTTTTACAGGAAAAAATTGTATTACATAAAATTGCCGTTAGCAAGGAAGCGGAGAGAGAAATAAAAGCTGGTTAATTACTGTTTAATAGCTTTTATACTGTAGTTAAATTGAAATGATTTCAGCGAATGCACTGCAAAAAATAACCCCTCACTTTGGAGGGGTTATTTTTATCTTATCGTTAAAATATACTATTGATCCACTTTCACGATCGGCATTACTTTAGTTTCAGTGCCAACCTGTAATTTAAGTGTGTAGCTTCCGCTTGCAAGGTTCGCCATGTTTAATTTATTTATATTGGCGCCTTTAAAGCCCTGTACCTGCGAAGTTAAAACCTGTTTGCCAGATGCGTCTGTTACAGAAATGATCACTTCTGTATTTTGCTCCAAATCAAAAGTTACATTCGCCAATGACTTAACAGGGTTTGGATAAACTCCCACTACAATAGCCCCTTTTGAATCCATACGCACACTCCTGATTTCGGTATACACAAACTTGCCATCCCTGTCTGTTTGTTTGATGCGGAAATAAATTACACCGGAAGAACGGATAGCAGATAGATTGTTTTGTGTGAATGAATACACATTGCTTGCCCTACCATTATTATAAGCCGGCAATGTTGCTACACTTGAAAATTCAATACCGTTAAGGCTTTTCTGAATTTCGTAGCTGGCAGTATTGGCATCCTCGTTTTCAACCGCCCAGTTCAGTAAGGCAATATTGTTGTTCCGTGTAACAGTAAAATTTAAAAATTTAACCGGTACTACTGTAAACGGCTGCAGTGGTACAAATGAAGGACTTGTTGAAGCGTTATTGGTTGGAGGCAAAGCCGGCACTCCGTAGAACATTGTTGAATAGTCCGTGATATCTCCGGCACCGTTTACCTGAACATACCAGTACATTTGCCCGTTAGGCCCCCCACTTGGAGAAACATCATCAAGCCTCATTCCTGAGAAAAAACTATTTGCCGAGAATGTAAATTCAGCAATTTGGTTATTAGTAGAATTAGCAGGCCATGTAGAAGTAGTCGTATTTACATTACTGGTCATAATATAAGAGTAATATGCCCTTCCACTAATAATATATGGATTGTTACCGTCCGTAGGTGCAATGTCAAGACTTGGGATCAAAGAAGTCTTTGTGATCTGTGCTTCTGTAGGGTTACCTGCTCCCTGGTCTGGAATACTAAAGGTCAGGTTGATATTTCCGAACAGGACATTCGTAAGTGCGGTTGAAGAATTATTCTTACCATATACCTGTACTTTATTACCACCCGGAGCCGGATCAGTGATAGTACCCTGAATCATTACCTGGGTAAATCCCTGAAAAGAACCCAGAGACAGAATAAGAGCGGAGATAATAAATTTTTTCATAATCGTGATGTTATAGAATTAAGAACTTATGAGTCGTAAATTAAAAGTTAGGTTGTGAAATGATGGCACCTTTAGCGCCTGCTAAAACAATGTTCAATAAGATATTTTCATCATTTCCCGGACCGGTATATTTAACCTGTCCATTCATATTGAGGTCACTGTTGTTGTATCCACTGATGATAGCACCTTTAACACCACCCAATGTTGTGTTTAACAATTGATTTTCGTCATTACCCGGACCAGTATATTTAACCTGCTTATTTCCACTTGCATCACCAGCCCACATTCCAAAAGTAGTACTTGCTACTAAAGTGGCCATTACATTATTGGTAATCCCTACGGCATAAGCCTGTGCAAGGGAACTGGTAAAATCGTAATTGGTATTGGTAGTTTTCGCAAGTGTAAGTCCTGCAGCAGTTCTTACGCCCAAGTGGTTCCTGTGTCGAACTGAAACAAAATAACTGCCTGCAGCATTTCCAGCCATGTTAACAGGCGAAACACCATCTACATCAACCACATCACCATCTCTTTGCAACAATGCAGCTCTTTGAGAAAGTACGGCATTGGAACCAGTGTTATGCAATTGCACCACCACCCAGTCAACAATTGAATTAGCGGTAGATGCACCTGCAGCTGAACCTATGATTGAGGCCGTTGAAGTTTCTCCTCCACCGCTACCTCTTAAGACAGCAGTAATTACATTACTTGCAGTATATGGCTCAGTAGTAGGTATCAAATTTCCTGAACGGAGTCCATCAGTCATTAAACCAGCAGAATAAGCTCCCTGTAAAAACACTTTAGGAGTAACAAGCAATGGTGAAAGTACTGGCCTTGTACCAACTGCAAAAGTTCCTACACTTGTTACAGCTGTACGTGTATAGGTATAAGGATTAGCTCCAACTGCAGCAGTCGTCTGACTGTTCAGTAAATCCCAGCCCTGTGTGGCACCCACTGTTGGTATATAATATGAAATTCCACTTCTTGTTCTGTCAAATCCAGATAATTCATCAGTGCCGCTCCATGTAGCAGTCACGCTGAGGTTACTACCACCTGCAACAGCTTCTGAAACATCCCAGCTGTTATTCACTACTTCTTTTGTAAAGGCAGTTCCTGTTGTACCTGCGCTTAACACAGTAGCAAAGGCTCTTGCCCCAATACTATCGGCAGTACCGGAGTTTGATATTGCCAATGGGTTGTAGGCAGTAGTTGAATTTCCAATCGGGAAAGTAAAGGCTGCAGCACCGAGAGCGGCTTTAACCAGCTTACCAGTTCCGTTGGTAACCACATACTTTGCATTACTTGCACCTGTAATAGTACCGGCGCTGGCAATAGAAAGATTATTATTTCCTAATAAAACCTTGCCGTTGGTAAACAGCAGGTCCCCGGCAACTTTGGCGTTACCAGTGAGTGTTACGTTAGAAGCATTGTCAACTTCTACATTCGGAACACTGAACCCATTCAGGTTTACATTTTGATTGGCAGTACCCTTCAGAATTACCTTACCGGTACCCTGAATATCAACATTGCTGGTCACATCACCCTGTACAGTAACAGTGGCACCAGACTGAATAGTGAACGTAGCCTGGTCGATAAATAACTGGGCAGATGCAATATTGCAAATCACAGTTCCGCAGGCCAGTAGCGCAAGGCGTAAATTTCTCAGCTTCATGGAGCAAATAGTTTATTGATTGTTAACAGTTAAATTCTGAAAATTAAAAATACACACTAATCTGTAATATGAAAAACAAATTTAGTATTTGGAGCGGTACAGTTAGTAAACGGTGCACAAAAGATATAAGGATTTATGCTGTGAAGTTAAAGAACATTTTTGGTAAATGAATCCCCTAAAAGGGTGATTTTTATTTTTCAACCATATTTCCTTTAAATTCTGTTTGCAATTATCGTGTATTTTACCCGAAATTCGCATTTCTTAAAGATAAAAAATGGTAATAGAAATAAAGGTTCCAACAGTTGGGGAAAGCATTACTGAAGTTACACTGGTAAAATGGATAAAAAAGACCGGTGACTGGGTGGAAAGGGATGAAGTGATAGCAGAACTGGAAAGTGAGAAGGCTACTTTTGAAATCAATGCAGAACAGGCCGGAGCCCTCACCACACTGGCTGTTGAAGGCGACAATATTAACATCGGCGATATAGTGTGCAGCATTGATACAGATGTCCCAAAGCCCGAAACCGCCCAGGCTACTACAGTAACTGCTCCGGTAGTCATTCATGCACCTGCGGTGACTAAAGAACCTACAAAAACAACTGAACCTGATGTAAAAGCTACCCCGGTTGCCGCAGCTATGATTGCTGATAGGAAAGTAGACCCGAAAACCATTGTGCCTACCGGAAGCAATGGAAAAATATTTAAACAGGATGTACTGGAAGCCCTTAGCCACCCCGGCAGAAAACCCGGCCTGGAATTATTCAGCAGGAATGTGAGACAGGAAAAAATGAGCAACCTTCGTAAAACAGTCAGCAGGCGCCTGGTGGAAGCTAAAAATACAACTGCTATGCTCACCACTTTTAATGAAGTGGATATGAGCGCCATTATGGAGATAAGAGCAAAAAACAAGGACAAGTTCAAGGAAATACACGGCGTAAACCTTGGCTTCATGAGCTTTTTTACCAAGGCAGTTTGTTTTGCATTGCAGGAATGGCCGGCAGTAAACGCCATGATTGATGGCGAGCAGATCCTCTATAACGAGTATTGCGATATTTCCATAGCAGTATCTGCACCCAAAGGCCTGGTAGTTCCTGTGATAAGAAATGCAGAAAGCATGAGCATGGCCGAAATTGAAAAGAAAGTGGTGGAATTGGCCACCAAGGCAAGAGATAATAAACTTACGCTGGAAGAAATGAGTGGCGGAACCTTCACCATCACCAATGGCGGAGTTTTTGGCTCACTGATGAGCACACCGATCATCAATATTCCCCAGAGCGCCATACTGGGTATGCATAAAATACAGGAAAGACCAATGGCAATCAACGGCCAGGTGGTGATCAGGCCAATGATGTATTTAGCGCTTAGCTATGATCATCGCATCATTGATGGCAGGGAGTCTGTAAGCTTTTTAGTTAAGGTGAAAGAATTGCTGGAAAACCCGGCTTTACTGTTGTTTGGAAAAGACCCGGTAAAAAGCCTGCTTGAACTTTAATTTCATTCATGAAAATAATTCTCCACGGCTGGTTAATTCCAGCCGCTGTTGTTAAAGCATGAGCCGTTATCATTCTCATATCAATACTGCTTTAGGCCTGCTGAAATTGTATAAAGGCGAAATGCCATTCAGTATTTTCATCAAACAATTTTTCTCGAAAGAAAAAAAATATGGCTCTAAGGACCGTAAGCAAATTGCGGCGCTTTGTTACAGTTATTTCAGGGTTGGGCTGGCGTTCAAAAAACAACTCACTGAAGATAATTTACTGAAAGCTTTCTTCCTGACGAACACTGACCCATCATTATTGATAGAGCAGTTAAAACCTGCCTGGAGCCAGGCAATGAATGCACCGGTTGAAGAAAAACTGGCCTTACTGAATGGAGTGATTTTACCTGCAGACATTTTTCCTTTTGCAGCAGCATTGAATGATAACATTGACGTTGATCTTCTTTCCAGATCGTTTTTTATCCAGCCTGGATTGTTTGTAAGGATAAGGCCACGCTGCAAAGCGGAGGTAATAGAGAAAATAAAAAATGCAGGTATTGAACATCGTTTTTTTAAAGATCATAACTGTGTACAATTCCCTTCCGGAACAAGGATTGAGAACTTCCTGGAAACCGACAAAGAAGTAGTGATACAGGATCTGAATTCACAACTGGTTTTAAATTATATCAGCAGCCACAAGGAAGAAATCGATCATCTTAGCACCACTCCACTCCAGGTTTGGGATTGTTGTGCAGCCAGCGGAGGCAAGTCTATTCTAATAAACGACCTGCTGCAGCAACCAATAAAACTCACCGTTTCTGATATCAGGCAGAGCATTGTTGCAAATCTCCGGGAACGTTTTAAAAAAGCATCTATTGATCACTACGATCATTTTATTGCCGACATCTGCGATGCACAAAAAAAACTTCCTGCACAGCAATACAACATCATTATTTGTGATGCCCCCTGCACCGGCAGCGGCACCTGGAGCAGAACACCAGAGCAATTGTATTTTTTTGATCCGGCATCAATTGATTACTATGCAACACAACAAAAAAAGATTGTTCAAAATATACATCAGCGCCTGGATGATAATGGTTTGCTCTTCTACATCACCTGTTCTGTTTTCAAAAAAGAAAATGAAGCTGTCGCAGCATTCATCAGTCAGCAACCCGGCATGCATTTGATTGAAATGAAAAACCTATATGGTTATGAGATGAAGGCTGACTCCATGTTTGTAGCCGTTTTTAAAAAACAGGCTCCTGCCTGCTGAAATATTATCAGAAATAAAGCAAGTGAAATTTAATGGCTGAATCTTTTTTAAACTCCAAGGCAGGAGCAGGAATTTTTAGTGAATTGGGTACAGAAAGTAACACATGCGGATCCATATTTTTATTATCGATCCGCCGTAGGTCAGCATCTATAGAAAAGAGATACCGGTGCTGCCGCCTGAATTCAGGGATAGTGATATTCCCGATTTTTGATGGATTGGTCCTTGCCCCAATCATTCCCCCGGCACCAATACCAAGGTTCACATTCAACCATTGAGGAAACGAAGTATTGCTTTTCATAAACGAGGCCGGATTGATCGACAGCCAGTAGGTTTGTCCATTGTAATCTTTCAGCCAGCTTTGCCATTTGTTTGCCCCCAGTTCAGCCGGGTTGTATTTGGAGTAAATGGTTTTGTGAAAAGAAAACTTCAGCCGGGCCCGTTGCTCTCCCCAGGCCAGTTGCTGTGCCACAAACAAAGCACTCCCTGTTATATTCGCCAGCATATCGCCTTTTGAAAAACCCCATTGGGATGAAAACCCATCAAATATTTCTATCATTGTTAGTAAACCAATGGCAGTTAAACCACCCACCCAGGCAGCTTTCTTATTATCCACCCCACTCCACCGCATCATATCGTATTGTATAGCGCTGAAATTATATGCCGAAGTAGCATGCCCGATTTTGTCCATGCTCAGCCATTCCGCATTGTCGTTAAATAAATGGAACCTGCTCCTGGGGAATTTCTTGTACCATAAATAATGCAGGGCAATGGTTCCGGCAGTGGCAATGATGGATTCAGTGATGATCACAGCATTGAGCCGGCCATGGTTTACACCAGTATTTGGCTGGGCATTCAGCTGTTGAAAGCCAATTGCAACCATCAGCAATATTAAAAACAACCCCTTCGTTAGCTTATATAGTAATGCATGCCTCATTTTACAGTTGCAATGATAGAATATTTTCGTTTGCAAAAGATTTTACAGCCTCACAATATCTGTTGATAATTCTTCGTTTTATCCTATTAATGAAGCGAACCCGTTCATTTCATTTAATCCGTCATTTTTAATTAAACCCCATAAAGTATGAAAACAAGCACCATCAGTATGCCTGTGCAGGTAAATTACATGCAGGCCATCTCCCAAAGATTTGTCTCTTTTGTTAAATGGATTTCTGTACCATAGGCAGCAATTTATTCAACATTTAATCGTATCAACCAATAGCAGGAAGCAATTCCGGTTATTGGTTTTTTTATTTTTACAGCGCATCAGCCGGCAATGCCTGCTTACGTAACATTTTTTTACACCATAATCTTTCAAATAAAAATCTGCTTACTTATCTTCACAGCTTTATGTCGAAGTTTTTAATCATTGGTTTGGGAAATACCGGGAATGAATATGCCAATACCAGGCATAACATTGGCTTTGATGTGGTATTTGCCTTCGTCCAAAAACATGGCGGTAGCTTCCGGTCAGACAGGCTGGCTTATGTAGCCGAAATAAAATATAAAGGCAAACCGTTTGTTTGTATTTGCCCTACTACCTATATGAACCTGAGCGGAAAAGCATTTAAGTATTGGCTGGACAAGGAAAAAATACCATTGGAAAACACGCTGACTATTGTGGACGATGTGGCTTTGCCCTTAGACAAACTACGGATCCGGGGTTCCGGATCTGCAGGTGGGCATAATGGATTAAGGGATATTGAAGCCACTTTGGGCCATGATAAATACCCCCGGCTGCGTTTTGGGGTTGGAAACAACTATCCAAAAGGTATGCAGGCAGATTTTGTGCTGGGCAAATGGGATGCTGCCGAAACGCCTGTGGTACAATTAAAAATTCAAAAATGCGTTGATATTATAGAAAAATTTGCAACAACAGGATTAGAACAAATCATGAATGAAGTAAATAAACTCACCATTAAATAAGTGTAATCGTAAATTTACTGTTACATAATTGTTTTTTTACGTGTTTTGTTTATATTCGTTTTCTTAACCTGATATCCTCTTAACAACAAAACGATGAAGATAATTTGTGTAGGCCGCAATTATGCGGCACATGCCAAGGAGCTTGGCAACGACATACCGGATGAGCCTGTGATTTTCATGAAGCCAAAAAGTGCTTTATTGCAAAGTCATACTCCTTTTTACTACCCGGAATTTACCAATGAACTTAACTACGAATGTGAGCTTGTTTTACGCATTTCCAAAAATGGAAAATATATACAGGAACGCCATGCCGCCAATTATTACAATGGCATTACAGCAGGGATTGATTTTACTGCAAGAGACCTGCAAAACGACCTGAGTGCAAAAGGCTTGCCCTGGGAAAAAGCAAAAGCATTTGACAATTCTGCAGCGGTGGGTAAGTTCATAGATATCACACCTGGCTTTAATAAAAAGAATATCAATTTCAGTTTTTATAAAAATAAAGAATTGGTACAACAGGCGAACTCCAGCCAGATGATCTTTAATTTTGAATCGATCATTTCACATATCTCCAATTTCTTTTCGTTAAATATTGGCGACCTGATTTTTACAGGCACTCCTGCGGGAGTGGGTGAATGTGTAGTAGGCGATGAACTGGAAGCATTTATTGAAAGCGAAATGCTGCTGAAGATGGAAGTGAAATAAATTTCACCTGACTATATTATTAAAAAAGGGACTGCGGAAAGCGTCCCTTTTTTGTTACTGCAAAATTTTAGTTATTACCTGTTTATGATTACGGTTTGAACAATACCTGAGTTATCGGCACCTGTTACCTGCAACCGGTAAATGCCCCCCTGTATCGTTGCCGGAACATTGATCAATTCATTACGGCTGCCACCCTGATAGCTGATTGTACCGGCCATGATCATTTGTCCGGCATTGTTGATGAGCCGTACACTGTATTTGCCTGGTTGATGGTTTTTAAACTGCAGGTTGATTACTCCGTTCTCAACGGGGTTAGTTACAACGGCCAGTCCCTGTCTGCCATCTGCGGCACTAATTTTTACAACACTGCTGTATTTACTTTCCCCGGTTGTGCCCACACTATTGATTCTATAGAATGCAACAGTTAAAGGTACTGCTCCATCAAATAGATGATAATTTAGATCGATACTGCTGTTGCCGGATGCCATAACGGTGCCTGCTGCAATAAAATTCATGCCATCATGAGAACGCTGCACTTCATAACGGCTGATATTTTTTTCCTCAGCTACCTTCCAGTTTAATTGCACACCAGCAGGTGACCGGATTGCACTGATGCTGATAAATGTTACCGGTAACACAACAACTGCCTGTCTGAATATGATCCTGAACCTGTTCATTGCTGAAGAGCCGGAGTTGCTGTTCACTGTAAAATTTACAGAAGTACTCCCATTGGGATTAATGAGGGTTTTTGTATTTAGATAAGCATCTTCCAGGAAAGCTGATAGGCCAGGCGTGACCAAATTAGCAGCTACCAATTCAATCCGGTAGTTTTGCTGGTGCATATTCCACATTCTGAATGGCACTACGTCATTAATAGCAGCAGGCTGCCTGCCCTCAACAACCAATATTGAACTGCCACGTTGTATTGCAAGGTTCTCCCCCGCATTACTCATTTTGAAAGCGTCATCAAAATCAACTGCGTTGGAATATGCCACATCAAAAACTACCACATTGGCATCCAGCATAATATTACTGCTATTAAAAAGCCGGGTATCAACTTTGACCATTGTAGTAAGCGGATTGGCAGATACAGGCGGAACTGCCATTAAATTTGCCATTGCAATGAGCAAGAACATCATAACCTTTTTTGAACTGATTTGGTTGCTGAAGATTTTTGTTTTTTTCATGGGTGTTGTTTTTAGATTATGTTGGTACGGATCAGGCGTTTTATCTGATCTGTTACAGGTAATGCCATGAATATGCCAAAACCTAATCCACTAATAATCAACACTCAAAAAAGTTAAACAACAGCACCGCCTCCAGAAGGCAAACATAATTCTCAAAATGAAAAAAAGACAGTAAAGGATGAACAGCAGTTGAGGGCGAGACACAGAAATTAAAAAAGCCCTCTTTCAAGGGCTTAGTATCGGGGAGCGGACTTGAACCGCCGACCGTTAGCTAACGGATATAAATCCATGCGCTAACCATTCTGCTCCAATCTTACTCCAAATCCATTTTCGTCCACATGAGGATTTGAGCTGCTTTTCTCTTTTCATAGCTGCCGGTTTTATTTCAAAAACTTCAGTATAAATAACTATCCACGGACGAAATTTTTTAGTGTACCCATCTTTTCCCAATTCGTTATGAGAATAAAATCTTTGAATCAGATTGGAGGTATAACCGATATAAATCTTGTTGTACTTAGCTGAATAGAGTATGTAAACAGTAAAGCTCATATTAAAAAAGCCCTCTTTCAAGGGCTTAGTATCTGGGAGCGGACTTGAACCGCCGACCTTCGGGTTATGAATCCGATGCTCTAACCAGCTGAGCTACCCCGACAAATACTTTAAAGTTTTAATTTCAAGCACACTTGAACTGCCATCCGTTAAGTAACGGATATGAATCCGATGCGCTAACCATCCATTAGTTAACGGTTACCCTGATACCACTTAAATACACAAATAAAGACCCGTGTATTTTGGGCTGCAAATATAGGAGATTTCACCAAAAATTTCGGCTAATTATTTAATAGTTGCAGCAGTCGTACATAAACCTTGTCTGCATTAGGCAATATGGCCTGTTCCAGGCCGGTGTTCATTGGTATAGCAGGTACATCGGCCGCACCAAGTACTTCAACCGGCGCATCTAAAAAGTAGAAGCAATTTTTAGATACCCTTCCGGCCAGTGCCTCAGCAAAGGAGTTATTCTGTTGTTCTTCGGTAAGAATTAAACATTTTCCATGCTTTTTTACTGTTGCAAAAACCAACGCTTCATCCAATGGAAACAATGTCCTCAGGTCTATCACTTCAACCTGGCCCGGCAGTTTTTTTGCTGCTGCTTTAGCCCAGTATACACCCATTCCATAAGTGATCACACAGCAGGTTTCACCTTCATCAATTTTATCCTGGCCTGCTTTTAAAACTACGTTCGCCTTTCCCAAAGGAATAACATAATCTTTAGAGGGCTCAATGGTTTTCGCTTCCTCTGTACCCGGCACTTTACTCCAGTACAATCCTTTATGTTCCAGCATTACTACCGGGTTAGGGTCAAGAAAAGCAGCTTTCAATAACCCTTTCATATCTGCTGCATTGCTGGGATAAACTATCTTAATGCCTTTTATTGTCAATAGAGTACTTTCCACGCTGCCGCTATGGTATGGACCACCACCGCCATAAGCACCAATTGGCACTCTGATTAAGGTTTGTACAGGAAATTTACCGCAGGTTAAATAACAGCTTTTAGAAATTTCTGTTACCAGTTGATTCAATCCCGGGTAAATATAATCGGCAAACTGCACCTCAACAATTGGTTTTAATCCCACTGCACTCATCCCAACAGTAGAACCAATGATATAAGCTTCCTGTATGGCCGTATTGAATACACGATGATCACCAAACTGCTCTGCCAGTGTTGCTGCTTCCCTGAAAACACCCCCCAGCCTTCTTCCTACATCCTGCCCGTACAACAGGGCTTCGGGATATTCCTCCATTATTTCCCTGATGGCAAACAAAGCAGCATCTACCATCAATACTTTTTCCTTATCAGCCGGAGTTCTGTTTCCCTGTTCTTCTGTAATCGGCGTTGGTACAAAAACAAAATCTGTTGCGGTAGACGGATCGGGTTCCGGTGAAGCAACAGCATCTGCAAATTGCTTTGCAATAAAATCTGCATTTGTTTTTTCTAAAAACAATAAATGTTCTTCCACAACGCCAATCTCAAGCAACCTGTTTCTTAATTTATAAAAAGGATCATTGGCTGCATGTTTGGCAATATCCTCCTCTGTTCTGTAAAATTCTTTTCTTACACCGCTGGTGTGATGGCCCAGCAAAGGAACGGTTGCATGCACGAGGTATGGTTTTCGGTTGCTTCTCACTTCATTTACCACCCACTCCATGGCTTCAAAACTCTTTTCAAAATCACTGCCATCAATGCTTACTGCACTGATTCCTTTAAAGCCCTGTATAAATTCAAATGCATTGGCGGTTCTTGCTTCTCCGGCTGTTACACTTATGCCCCAGTCATTGTCCTGCACCAGGTAAATAATCGGCAACTGGTGCAACGCTGCAAACTGGAATGCTTCACTTACTTCCCCTTCTGTAACAGAAGCATCGCCGAGTGAGCATATCACTACCGGTAGTGAATGGCCCAAATTATTTTTATCCCCCGCCTGTATTTTCTCCAGGTATTTTATTCCCTGTGCAATACCGGTTGTTGGAATGGCCTGCATGCCGGTAGCGCTGCTCTGGTGAATGATCGTTGGTTTGTTGTTGCCCCTGTAATTGGGGTGATTGTAATATTCCCTGCCGCCTGTAAAAATATCATTACCCTTTGCCAGTAACTGCAGCATCAGCTGGTAAGGCGTAAACCCCAAGCCCAGCATCATGCTTTCATCCCGGTAATAAGGGCTCACATAATCGCAGGGCTGCAATTGAAATGCGGCAGCCAGTTGTATGGCTTCATGCCCTCTTGAAGTGGAGTGAACATACCTGCAGGTTTGACGGTTGTTTTCATAGATTTCGGACATGGCTTTGGCAGCGCACATCAGGTCAAATGCTTTCAGCAATACATCGTTCGTCAACATTTTTCAAAAGTAGCAGATAAAATGAAAATGTAAAAATCATTCAGGTTCGTAGATACTGATTCTCTTCTATTCGTATAAATCTCCCTGCCGGGATAATATTTCCCGGTTAATGTCTTGAGTTATGACAACCTGCGGCCTTATTTGAACAAGGCACCAAAAATGGTTACCGATGAAACAACAAAATGCTTAAAATAGCTACGGTACTCATTTAGATATATCCGCAAAGAGTTGTATTCAAAAGCCTCCATGGCCGGCTACTGAAGTGTTACCAGAACTTCACATATAAAGCGATTAACACCAGCAGGATGGAAACAACCATTGCCGTAACAGCAGGCTTCAGCTTAAACATCGATTTATCCAGTTCAAATGCTTTTGGATTATCTTTTGGCCCGGCAAGACTCATCCCGATCATCACCAGCAGGGTAATAACAAATGCCCATCCCATATTGATGAGAAAAGGTATTTCATACACGCCGTCATTGTTCTTAAATGCGGTGTACATTATATTTTCGTGGCCCAAAACCTGCACCGCAAAGCTGTTAAAGAAAATTGCCATCGTAAACCCTGTGATTAAACCTGCAACCGCAGCAGCCCCGGTTGTTCGTTTCCAGAACATACCAAGAATAAACATGGCAAACACACCAGGGCTGATAAAGCCGGTATATTTTTGAATAAAGGTAAACCCTCCGGCCCCTCTGATCCCTAACAGGTCTTGCCATTCAAACATAACGGCCAGTATTATTGCCACCAGGGCAGCCATTCTTCCAATCCAAACCATATTCTTTTCGGCAAGTTCACCAGAAGATGCAACATCTTTTTTCCTGAAATATTTCATGTAAATATCCAGCGTGAAGATGGTTGCAATACTGTTTAGTTTACCAGCCAGCGATGCAACAATGGCCGCAGTAAGTGCAGCGATTGACAAGCCCTTTAGCCCCGAGGGTAAAAAACTCAGTATGGCAGAATACGCCTGGTCCTGGTTTACAACACCCTTGCTATCCAGCATTTCTTTTGTTAACCCGCCATTTTCATGTAATACAAACGCAGCAATACCGGGCAGCATTACAATGATCGGCATTAGCAGTTTTAAAAAACCGGCAAATAAAATTCCTTTTCTTGCGGTTTGCAGATCGGCGCCCAAAGCCCGTTGGGTAATGTATTGATTGCAACCCCAGTAATTTAAATTCAATATCCACTGGCCGGCAAAATACATAGCGATCCCCGGAAGTATCAGGTATTTATTTACTTCCTGCTGCGAAGAGGCTGCAGTTGGCTTTTGTAATATCATGTGAAAATGGTCCGGCACTTGTGTCATTAGTGTTTTAAACCCGGCAATTGCATCCCTGCCCAAACCAAATTTTTCGCTTACAATGGTCAATGCAAAATAAATAGTTGCAAAACCGCCAACAATTAAAACGGCTACCTGTATCACGTCGGTATAGCCAATCACCTTCATGCCACCCAGGGTGATGATCAGTGCAAATACGGCAAGACCGATCATCACCGCATGTAAATATTCCGGCCCGATTAAACCACTGATGGCAATAGCGCCCAGGTATAAAATGGATGTTAGGTTTACAAACACATACAAAAACAACCAGAATATAGCCATGATCAGTGACACGGTTTCATTATACCGTGTTTTTAAGAACTGCGGCATGGTGTATATCTTATTCTTGAGGTAGATCGGAATAAACCAAATAGCTATAATCACCAGGGCCAGTGCTGCGATCCATTCGTAGGCAGCTACTGCAATACCTACAAAATATCCGTTTCCACTCATACCAATAAATTGTTCTGCAGAAATATTGGAAGCGATCAGCGAGGCGCCGATTGCCCACCAGGTTAATGAGCCTTCAGCCAGGAAATAATCATGAGAGGCGGTAATGGCCGCTTTTTTCTTTTTATTGTACACCCAGTAACCATAACCCGCTACCAGTATAAAATAGATCACAAAGATCAGCATGTCTAAGGCAGATAAACTATTCATCGAAAGGTTTTACATGATTATTGATAGTGCTTGATTATTGGTTTGGGAAAATACACTATTTCGTCCTAACTCATTCCTGATTCTTTAAAATCTTCTTTTTTTTATTCCCCTCAATTTGTTCGATGTACGATTTCTATAAAGGCAACAGTATAATGCCTGCAGCCATACAAGAGTCTGCTGTACCACAACTACTATTGCAGGTATGTATTTATTTCGAAACGATTGCAAAAAAGAAATTGCAGTGGAGTAATAATTAAATCCGGTTGATATAAAGAGGGTTTCCCTGACAAGAATGAAAAGCTGTCAAAATAATTCAAGCACCTGGCGTTGTATTTTCAACACTTCACCAGTTAGTAAAAATAAAAAAGTCCCACCAAAGGGACTTAGTACTCGGGAACGGAATCGAACCGTCACTCCCGTTGCGGGGAACAGGATTTTAAGTCCTGCGTGTCTACCAGTTCCACCACCCGAGTGCGAATTGTTGAAAAAAAATCCCGAACAAGTCGGGATTTTTTGAGCGGAAGACCGGGCTCGAACCGGCCACCCCGACCTTGGCAAGGTCGTGCTCTACCAAATGAGCTACTTCCGCAGTATATTTTGAAGCATGGCTTCAAAATGTTTAAAAGAACTATTTGTTTTTTGGGATTGCAAAAATAAGGTTGTTGCAATTACAATACAAAATTTTTATTTGTACTGGGGATTGTACTGTGTACTTTCCGGAACAGCTACTTCAGGTTTACCCTTATACCTATTGGCATATAAACCATAGCAACCACCTAAAATAAAGGCAACCAGCAGAAAGACCTGGCAGAAAAAGAGAAACCTGGATGAAGAAACCCAGTTGTGGGTAAAATCTTTATGCTTGTTATCTATAAATTCCTGTTGCATAGTGTTTATTTACGGCTGCAAAAATAAGGGTTGGGTTTGAAAAAAAATTATTTGCCAATAACAATTTCTGAAAACTTTGTTTTCTTTTTTACAAAATGCTGCCATACCGCCGAACCTTTGTATAAACCGTTTAACTTCCCGGTTTTTGATAGCGGGAAAACCGACCGTTTTTTATCGAACAGGCACCACTTTATAAAATGCAAATGCGCTCTTGCAATTGCTATAAAATAACCCCCACTTCCGCCGAGCAAGCCCTTCCAGGCTGCTATTGTATCCAGCCCCATTCGGATGGGCAATCTCCATATTGCTTCTGAAAAGGAAATATTCTTTGCCAGCATGATTAGATTATTCCTGAAATTCAGAAATACTTTCAGGTTATTTTCCTTTGGCAAAGTACCCCCACCAATATGGTACACCACCGACTTGGGTTGTACATATATTTTATATCCGGCCAGTTGCAGGCGCCAGCAAAGGTCTATTTCCTCCTGGTGGGCAAAAAAATATTCATCCAGGCCTCCTGTATTATGATACAGGCCTGGCCTTACAAACATAGCGGCACCACTGGCCCAAAAGCAGGGCACAGCATCTTCATACTGCCCGTTGTCGTCTTCTACATAATCAAATATTCTCCCTCTTGAAAAAGGATAGCCAAACTCATCCAGCCAGCCACCACTGGCGCCGGCGTATTCAAACTGGTGCTTGTTTTTAAAGGCTTTTATCTTAGGCTGACAGGCTGCAATGGACGCATCACTTTCCATCAGCCGGATCACAGGTTCTATCCAGCCCGGAGTTACTTCCACATCACTATTGAGCAATACGTAGTAATCTGCCTGAATTTTTTTTAATGCAGAATTATACCCTTTTGCAAAACCTTCATTGGTTTTATTGATTACTATCTCCACAGCAGGAAAGCTGGTCTTTAAAAAACTGACAGAATCGTCTGTACTGGCATTATCAGCCACAATTATTTTTTTATTAGGATAAGATGATGCCAGCAAAGCAGGCAGGAACTGCTCAAGGTAGGCTTTACCATTCCAGTTCAATATCACCACTGCAACCAATGGCAGTGAGGCATTTCCTGTGTGTGCTTCTGAATTAAAGGGCTGACTCATTTATAGCTATCAATACTTCGTTTTTACAAACATAAATCATTTATCAGTTTGGCAACCGCATTTGAAATTTTTGTGGCTGCATTCTTTTAAATATTAAACTATCAGCACCGGTTTTAATAAGGGCTTACTTTATTCCTTATTTTTATTTCATGTTTACACAGCTATTTAACTGGCGCACCCTGCTTGCGATGGTTGCCATTGCCATCGTGTCGGGTACCGTTTTTTATTCAAGCTACCTGTCAAAAAAAATTGCCCACGACGAAAGGGAAAAGGTGGATGTATGGGTACAGTCATTAAAAACAAGGGCCATTGTGAATGAACAGGCAGCTATTGACCTCACCAACAGCATTGCAACGCATAATACAGACATCCCCATCATTGAAACAGATGAATATGATAACCCCTCGGGCCAGGGACTCAACCTCGACTTTAATAAAATAAAAAAGGATACCGGGTATTTACGCCAGTTGATAAAGGAATATAAGGAATTGAATGATCCCGTGACCGTGGAGATCAGCAAAGAACCATTGCTGGTAAACAAATACTATTACGGCGAGTCGAAATTGCTACAGGAAGTGAGTTATTATCCCCTGATACAATTGTTTATTGTGGCTTTATTCATCATCATATTGCTCATCACCATCAATATCCGCAATAAATCGACTCAAAACCAGGTGTGGGCGGGCATGGCGAAGGAAACAGCTCACCAGTTAGGCACCCCACTGTCTTCTTTGCAAGGCTGGGTGGAGCTACTGAAAGAAAACAAATCCAATGAAAAAATTGTAACGGAAATGAGCAAGGATGTGGAAAGGCTAAAACTGGTAAGTGATCGCTTTGGCAAAATCGGCAGCACACCGCAACTGGAAGAAATGGACATTATAGCACAGATAGAGAATATGGTTTCTTATATTAAACGGAGAGCACCTGAGAAAGTAAACTTCAATGTTAACAGCGACGGGGAGCATGAAATTACGGCTATGATCAATGGCCCTTTGTTTGATTGGGTGATTGAGAATTTACTAAAGAATGCGCTGGATGCAATGGAAGGCAAAGGCAGTATCAGCATCAATATAAAAAATGAGACCACCCAGGTAGTAGCGGACATTACAGATACCGGCAAAGGCATCAGCAAACAACATATTGCGAAGGTTTTTAAACCCGGCTTCACCACAAAAAAAAGGGGCTGGGGATTGGGACTAAGTTTAGCCAAGAGAATTATAGAACAATATCACAAAGGCGAATTGTTTGTAAAACAGTCCGAGCCGGGCAGGGGAACTACTTTCAGAATAGTGCTCAAGAAATAATTAAGCAACTGTTTTCCGTTTACTGTTTTGAGTTTTAGGTAAATCATTTACATTTGCAGCCACCTTATTTTTTATGCTACTACAAATTAATGCGGCGATGGCGAAATTGGTAGACGCACTACTTTGAGGTGGTAGCGCCCGAAAGGGTGTGGGAGTTCGAATCTCCTTTGCCGCACATAAAAACCTTTCATTGCTGAAAGGTTTTTTATTTTACAATTGAAAGTCTTTTTTTATCGCCTCTACCGCTTTATCAACATCCTCCCCTACTTTTTTAATCAAAGCTGCCATTGTACCATTGTCTTCATTGGCTTTGCCCATCTTTTCCAGTTCCCTGATAAGGGTTTTGGAAGAAATAATGCCCATATTATCAATGGTGGGCTTTATACGATGTGCAATTTCTCCAACAGTTATATACTGTTGCTCCCGGCACTTCTCTTTCATTTCGCTCAGATGCACCGGTATCTGTTCTACAAACATCTTCAGCATCTTGTTGATAAATCCTTCGTTGCCCCTGCTGATTGTCCTTATTTCACTGATGTCATAATAAACCGGTTCCGGCTCTTCTGTATCTATTACAGCTACTTTTTTCTGCATATTCAATGAAGGATTGGTATTGAGCATACCTGCAATCATCTTCATCAGATCTTCTTCTTTAAATGGCTTTGCCAGGTAAGTATTCAGCCCTGCCTCAATACACTTTTCATTATCCCCCTTAATGGCATTCGCTGTTAAGGCGATCATCGGCAAGGTGGCACTTATATTTTCCCTGATGTACTTTGCCGCATCAAAACCATTCATCACCGGCATTTGTATATCCATCAGCACAAGATCAACGGTATTTCCGGCAAGATAATCGACAGACTCCTGGCCGTTTTCGGCCTCAAAAGTTTCTGCACCATAATTGCCCAGTATGGTTGTTGCCAATAAACGGTTCATATCATTATCATCCACCACCAGTATTTTTTTACCAACCAGCATCTTTTCGTCTGCCACAAATATTTCTTTTGATGGCAGGTCTTGTATACTACCCTTTGAAAGCGTAATAACAAACGACATGGTTGTACCTGTTCCTTTTTCACTGTCCACGAATATCTCCCCATCCATCAGTTCGATCAGCTGGCGGCAGATGCTCATTCCCAAACCGGTACCTCCGTACTGCCTTGTAACCGATGCATCTTCCTGTGAAAATTTTTCAAACAAACTCTTCCTGAATTTTTCATCCATTCCAATACCTGTATCCTTTACCGTAAGTTGTACCGTCTGGCTATGTTTGGCATCATTAATCACTTCGAGCTTAACATCCACACCACCCTTTTCTGTAAACTTCACTGCATTGCTGATAATATTGAGTAAAATCTGGTTAAGCCGGTAAGGGTCTCCTATCATTACTTCTGATATGCGTTCATCTAAAATTGAATTGGTCAATGCAAGGCCCTTTTCCTGTGCTTTATGAATCAATGCCTGCATGGCTCTTTTAATAACAGCCCGTGGTTCAAAAGCAATTTTTTCAAGACTGAGTTTACCAGCTTCAATCTTTGACAGGTCTAATATATCATTGATGATAACCAGCAGGTTTTCAGATGCAGCATTGATAGCATCGAGATAAAAAAGTTGTTTTTTGGTAAGTGGTGATTTTGCCAATTGGTTCGACATGCCGAGAATCGCATTCATCGGTGTCCTGATTTCATGGCTCATGTTGGCCAGGAAGACTTCTTTACTCCGGGTAGATTGTTCTGCCTGTTCTCTGGCAACGGTCAACTCTATTTCCAGTTGCTTTTGATCGGTAATGTCAAGATGGATACCAATAGACCCAACCAGTTCCCCTTTATCATTATAACGGGGGGCTCCGCTGATCAACCACCACCTTACCTGTCCCCTTTTATCTTTTACCACTATTTCGTATGCATCGGTAGTTCCTCTTTTTCGCTCCTCGTTTTTCTGGTCCATTAACTCAATATTTTCCCCTTTGGCAAATATCTGAGCGGCTCTTTTACCAATCAATTCATCCATTTCATACCCACACATATCGCAAAAGCACTGGTTGGCAAATATGATGTTCTCTTCTGTATCCACTTCCAGTAAGCCGAGGTTCATATTATCAATGATACTGCGGTACTTTTCTTCCCTTATCATCAATGTTTGTTCAGCATATTTTTCTGCTGTTACATCTGTGTATTTCCAGAGGTGGCCTTTGTAAATTTTATTATTACAAATAGGTATGTAATCTCTTTTTAAAATGCGGCCATCCTTCATTTCAAGAATTTCATCCAGCTCTGGCTTTTGAAAGTCAAGTAATGAAAGTATCTTTTCTTCAAAAAAATCGGAGTCTTTAAAAAGGTCTCTTGTTCTGTCAACAAAATCAGTGCAATCCTCTCCTTTCAGGTTTTCAGGCGATGCATTGATGCCAAACATATCGCAATACATTTCATTGGTCAACACCACTTTCCTGTTTTCATCTTCCACAAGAATGCCATTCTGAAGATTGGTGATGAGTGACACCAGCCTGTTCTCAGATTCATTGAGTTTTTCATCTGCTTTTTTCCTTTCCGAAATATCCAGCATAAGGCCCATGAATACCTTAGCACCTGCATTGGTAAAATGTGAGAAGGAGCAATTCATAGAACGCCAAACGATACCCCGTCCCGGCAATATCATTCTTGATTCGATATAGAAAGGGGCTAAGGTATCAGCAGCTTTTTTAAGTGCTTTATTCATTTCGCCAAGGTCATCAGGGTGAAGAAACTGGGTGATTTTGAAAATATGATTTGTTCTTACGCCAAATATCCTTTCAAACGCAGGGCTTATGTAAGTGTACCCATGTGTACCATCCGGCGTTGATTCATACTCCAGCATGATACCCGGCATATTTTCGGCTATGCGTTGCAGTTGAGGCATTGCTGTAAAATCCTTTTCGCTATGACCTTCGGTTAAAGGCATTTCAGCTGCCACTTTGTTGTTACGAATAGCAGTAAGTGGTTTATCCTGCGGTGCCTTTACGGCAATTTCCGATTTATCGTTATTCCATTTTACGCTAACGTTTTTACGCATAGTCATTTTTTAACAGGGTAAACAATTTCGATAAGTACTTTCTTACAAAAAGAAATTTCATCCAAGCACAATTTCTTTTTGCTGTAACATTTTGTAAATAGTTGATTTGCCGATGTCCAGTTTATCCGCAACCAGCATCACATCATCATCATATTTTCTCAGGTAATATTTAATGATGTCGCAGGTGTATTGCCGCAGCGTTTTTTGCTCCATAGTAAACACTTCGTCTGATTTGGTGGAGTTAAAGGTGATGTCGTCCGGTTTAATCTCTCCATCTGCACACATTACAGAAGCCAGTTCTATAATGGCTTTCAGCTCCCTGATATTACCGGGAAAATGATAACCCATCATTTTTTGCTTTGCTTCACTGGAAATGGAGATGTGGCCCAGCTTGTTGTCTTTAGCAAAGTCATCCAGGAAATGTTTTGCCAGTATCAGCACATCATTACCCCTGTCTCTTAATGGTGGCAATTCAATGGGTAAACCAATGATACGGTAGTAAAGATCCTCTCTGAAATTGCCTTTCTTCACTTCATCAGGCAGGTTTTTATGAGTGGCTACAATGAGCCTGATATCTAATTTTACTTTTTCATTTCCTCCAACCCTTATTACTTCACGTTCCTGCAATACCCTCAGTATTTTACTTTGCAGGTTCAGGTCAAGCTCGGCTATTTCATCCAGGAAAATAGTACCACCGTTTGCTTCTTCAAACTTGCCGGCCTTTCTTGCAACAGCACCTGTAAAAGCGCCTTTCTCATGGCCAAACAATTCGCTTTCCACCAGCTCTTTTGGAATGGCAGCCATGTTTACGGCTACAAATGGTTTTCGTTTTCTTTCACTGTTATAATGAATGGCTTTGGATACTACTTCTTTACCGGTGCCGGTTTCCCCGGTAATAGAAACATTGATATTTGTTTTAGTGGCTTTCTCCATCAATGCAAATATTTTTTGCAGGGCAGGGCTCTGGCCTTTGATACTTTTGTCAAAAGAGAATTTATTTCCAAGTTCTTCCCTCAGCTGTTCCACTTCTTTTTTAAGGTTGCCCATTTTGCGTATCCTGATCACCGCATTCCAAAGCATGTCTTTGGTATTCTCGTCTTTAACAAGGTAATCGGTTACCCCCATCTTGAGCATGTTCACTGCCACAGAAATATCTTCCTGGCCGCTGATGGCTACTACAGGTATACTGTCATCTGTCTGCCGGATCTTTTCATATAGTTTATCACCTGTATAATCAGGCAGGGAAAAATCGACAGTAATAAGATCGGGCTTCTTATGAAGGTTGGCTAAACACTCTTTCCCGGTGGTAAAACGGGTAATCACATAATCTTCATTCAATGAAAGGTGGTATTCAAGAATCTCTCCATACCAGGGATCATCTTCAACTATAAAAATCTTGTAAGGCTCCATAGATTGTTTAGTGTTAAATATTGGAATTGTTGGTTCAACACTAAATAATAACGAAGGATTATGCAGATAATTGTCCGTTTTATGGAATAATCCAAAAAATGCATTCTACTACAGAATATGTAGAATTTGTACTACAAGGGAATTACCTGGAGATAGTTTGCGTGTAATTTTTATAGTAAAACCGCCTGCCTGGGATAAAATAATAACTTCAACGCTGTAAAGAACATTGTTGTTAATTGGGCATCTTTTTTACTTTTTCCAAAAAATCATTGAACAGGGATTCAATCTTATCGTAATCGTATTTAACCTTATAAAGAATAAATCTTTCTTTGCCTTCATTAATGGAGAGATTGGCCGCATCCGTTGAAAAAGGGCCGATCATACAGCTATATGATACATTCTCGTAGGTATAAAAGCACTTTACTTTAAAAACATAGAACCGCAGCATTGTGCCATAGAGCATCGTCTCTTTTACCGCCACCACATCAAAATTTTTGGGAACCCTTTCGGATATCTGGTTGTTGGTATAGATCATTGCCAGCGCTTCAGCAAATGATTGCTGGTTGGCATACTTCCCCTTAAAAAAAGATTGTCTGCCCATCTTCAGCAATTCATCATACAGTTCAAGCCGCAGGACGGGGGTTTCACAAAACCTGTTAAACAGCTCTTCAGGCACCTGTTGTCCATTTTTCACTTTGGACAATATGATCACTGCATTTAGCTGTAAGTTCTGCAGGTCAATAAAATCGTCCAGCAAACCATTCGTTTTTTTGTCATTTATTTTTGTAAGCAGTTGCAACATTGCAGTGATATGCGGCAGGTAAAAACTTTCGGAATTATTGTCCTGGTATTCCTTCAGCATTTTCTTTGCCAGCTGGATAATAGTTTCCTGATACCCACTAATAGCGCTGTACTGCAATTGACTGCTGTCTATAAGTGTATTGGCAAGGTCCAGCACCACCGGGGCCAGGTAGGCATCTTTAATTTTAACAGCGATACCGGGAAACAAGTCAGATGCCAGCGCCGGCGACTTAGTAAAATGCGACAACGCAATATCGAAGTTGGCGGGTGAAGGAGGATCGTTTAAAAAATAATCTTTCAGCACCTGGTAGGCTGCTTTATTTTTTGAAGCAGATAAAATATTAAACATCAACATTCTTACATCTTCCCTTTTCCCTCTCAGCAACGGGTAATTTGTTTTAATAAAACCGGAGGTTTCTTCTTCTACTGCATAAGGGGCGATGGTTTGGGCAAGCAGCGCCGTAATATCCACTTTGATTTTATCTGTTGGATAATTATATAAAATAGCATTTAACAACAGCTGCAGCTCCGGACGTGGAAATTTAAACCCCTTTTTCAATGCTGCTACAGCAGGCGCCCACGCAATACTGTCTGCAGACTTCAGATCGGTTATTAGCTTTTCTGTTTTGGGATAAAAAATACCGGTTGCTGGATTTTCACTGATGAAGCGGAAGCTGTTGAAAAAAGCATCTGCATTTTCATTGGTCACCAGCACTCCATCGCCTTTCATATTAATCAAAAAAACAGAATCCGCATATTGCAGGATGCGTAACCTGGTGTATGCATTACTGTACCGTGCCTTCATCAGTATTTCCCTGCCCTTTGTAT
This sequence comes from Chitinophagaceae bacterium, assembly GCA_016722465.1. Taxonomy (GTDB): domain Bacteria; phylum Bacteroidota; class Bacteroidia; order Chitinophagales; family Chitinophagaceae; genus Ferruginibacter. The sequence goes on from JADKJC010000002.1 coordinate 451,107, forward strand.
TACCATTGTAAACAATTTTGTTATACAGTAATGAATCGTTGTTATAAACATTGTTTACTGCCAGTGAATCGTTAAAGCAAAACCTTGCATACTCATTCAAAAAAGCGGTTTCATTTTCAGCCCAGTAATATTTACCAAGGGCCAATGCTGTAACGCCATAAGAAGCTGCGGTACTGCTGTCAAAAGCATAGTAATCGCTGCGGCTGAGTTCATCGGGTATTTTATTTTTTGAAGATGCTGTAATTTTATTTTCAAGGACATAAATAGGCGATGGTGCTGTTACAGAAAATAAATTGCGGCCAAATGTTTGCTTATCAAAAGCCGTCAGCAGGTAAGGCATAAAATGAAAGCTGCTGAAATATTTTTCAAAAAACGTTTCATTTTCAGGTACGGCTAAGCCTCTTGCAGTAAGGGTATAAAGCCGGTTCTCCCTTAGTGCCATCACAACATACACAAACTGGCTTTTACCATCCGCCTCACCAGTTAGTTTTACTTTCAGGGCAGGATAGCCATCCAGCAGCACATTTTCCTCTGCTGAATATTTTTGATAGAATCCCTTTTGTATCTCCTTGAGCGTTTGGGTAAACAAACTACTGTCAAACCCCGGGAAATATCCCTTAAAAGGTTCCTTTACCAAAACAAGGTAATTCAGTTTTTTCCTGATATCAATGCTGCTGAAAAGAGTTACCTCTTCATTGGTCACCGTCTCATCTCCATTTACATTTTCTTTTTTAGGCTGAACAGGCATTCCCACACTGAAAGCTTTTTCGGGATATTCAAAATTCAGCAAGGCTGTTTCACGCCGGGGTTTATCCAGGATCATTTTATAGGTTGCCAGGTAATTTTCACAACGAACGGAATTGAGACTATCCTTTTCTTTTGAACCAGCCGCAAACAGGTAGGTTTTTCCATTGTTGCAAAATATATGCAGCCGTATGTATCCATCCCGGTTCCTTAAATTCATCTCATACCCTTCCTGTTGCTGCCTGCTGATCTTTTTCATATTGTACAGTCTCAGATCCTCATGCCATTTATAGAAATTCCTTATCTCTTCTACTTCTTTGTCAACTGTTTTGTAGGTTTTCCCATCTTCATAAACACCACACATCAGTAAAATTTCATTGGAGAGTTCCTTGTATGTTTTCAAAAAAAATTTACGGGTAATAGGAGTGAGCCAGGTAGGCTTGCCGGGCATCAGTACTACATAGTTTGAATCGACATCATAAATATTAATGACCTCCTGCAGTTTGTTGTCAATTTTAATATCCCCCGGTTCAATTTTTCTGGAAGAAAAAACAGGTGTGACGGTAAAGCCCCTTCTCCTTAAAAGATCTATCACCCCTGAATCTCCCGGCAAATGGGCACAGCCTACTGCACAAAAAGTACTCCTGATCTTGCCGAGGCTATCGATCCTGCTGGCCATGATATCATTCCGGTTGTAAAGCATCAAACTCAGGAATTTTTTTGAATACTGAAGGGTGTCCAACTCCTTAAATTTATCGAGCTCTGCATTAACATAGGTTTCTGTCATCCATTCTTCAATATCAGCATATTTTTTTTTCTGCATTTTCAAAAAATCAAGCTCATCAAATTCTTTCCCCGCCTCCGTTTTTGCAGCGTTGTGCTGAGTGATATCTTCCACTCCTCCCATTATTTTTCCCTGCCGTTTCGCCAGATCAAACAGGTAGAGATCAAGTGCTGTTTTCATGTCATTCCTCATCCTGCGGCGGTAGGCCCTTTCCAGCCTGTTAAAATAACGGGCGGGCAGTTTGTCGTAACGCTGTCTTAGTTTGATAAAAAAAGAGTCCAATTCTTTCTTTCGCTCTTTATAATAACCGGGGCCTTTCTTCTGGAGGTCGTTTTCCACTGCCTGCCGGTAAGCAATATCAATTTCTTCACTTTCATTTGAAACAATAAAAGTATCGAGCAGGTCTCCGGGATCAACCTCCATTACAAAGCCATCGCAAAACCCCAAACTGCTGTATACGGAGTCGCCCAGGTAATATACCCGTTTATCACTTGAGTGCATGGTGCCATACAAATAGCATGGCTTTAAAAATTGATTACCGGTAATTTTCCAGAGTAATGTTTTGGGTGTTTCCTGTGCACATAACGATTGCAAACTGAATAACAACAGCAGCATAAGCAAGGTGGGCCTGTGTATCATAAAATAAGGGTTAATGAAATTACGTACATTATCTGGTGATAAATATACAACAGAAAATCCCCCGGTTTTTTTGCCGGGGGATGATATATATTAGTTTCTAAATGATCAGGCAACGGCCTTATTCACCAAAGTTGCTGCTTCACTTAGCAAGATCGCACTTTGCACTTTCAGTCCGCTTTCGTCAATCAGTTGCTTGGCTACATCAGCATTGGTTCCCTGCAGGCGAACGATGATGGGGATTTCAATATTGCCGATAGATTTATACGCATCAATAACACCCTGGGCTACCCTGTCGCAACGAACGATACCGCCAAAAATGTTGATTAGGATGGCTTTTACTTTAGGATCTTTTAAAATGATACGGAAACCGGCTTCCACTGTTTGTGCGTTGGCAGTACCACCCACATCCAGGAAGTTGGCAGGTTCGCCACCGCTTAATTTAATCATATCCATCGTAGCCATTGCCAACCCGGCACCATTCACCATGCAACCCACATTGCCATCCAGTTTTACAAAGTTCAGGTTGTATTTACCGGCTTCTACTTCGGTAGGATCTTCTTCACTGATATCTCTTAATGATGCAACATCTGCATGGCGCATCAATGCGTTGTCGTCTACATTCATTTTACAATCCACCGCAATGATCTTTTCATCGCTGGTCTTAAACAACGGGTTGATCTCAAGCATACCACAATCAAGCCCAACATAGGCAGTGTATAAATTGGTTACAAACTTTACGCAGTTTTTAAACGCTTCACCACCCAGGCCAAGGTTAAAAGCTATTTTACGGGCCTGGAACGGCTGCAACAGGCCACCGGGGTGTACCCACTCCTTAAATATTTTTTCCGGGGTATCATGTGCCACATCTTCAATGTTCATACCGCCTTCGGTACTGTACATTATCACGTTCTGGCCCTTGGTGCGGTCTAATAATATAGACAGGTAAAATTCCTTTACCGGATTGGGGCCATCATAATATACGTCCTGTGCAACCAGCACCTTATTTACCAGTTTACCAGCGGCACCGGTTTGAATGGTTATCAATGTACCACCGATGATATTTTGTGCAATTTGTTTTACATCCTCTGCATTTTTACCAACAGCCACACCCCGTTGCTCTGATCCGGCAATCTTTCCTTTCCCACGTCCGCCTGCATGTATCTGTGCTTTTACCACCGCAAACTTGCTTCCGTATTGGGTATGTATCTGGCGGTAAGCTTCTTCGGCTTCGCCGGGAGTATTGCAGGGAACGCCTTCCTGCACAGGGACATGGTATTTTTTAAGTAATTCCTTGGCCTGGTATTCGTGAAGATTCATGTTATAGAATTTTAGGTGGCGAAGATAGGAAACAGTTTGTAGTTTACAGGTGCCAGTCAACAAATTAAAGCAGCTTTTTAATGGGAACGTTTCCGGTTTAGAACCAGACTGTTCAGAAAGTTTTTTAAGAAATTCCTTAACAGTATCTTCTCTTACCTTTGCCACTCATTTTTTTATCACCAACCAGTATAACCAGGTTACCGAAACTGTATTGACCGGATGAATAAACTGCTGCTCACATTTTTACTGGCACTGCTTTATAATAATTGCTTTTCGCAGGAAGGCAAACCTGTATCGGTTACACCAGACAATAGCCTGCCGGAACGCCGGGCAGGCACCAATTCCGGCTCGGCCAAAAAAGATACGATCGGCTTTGAACACCGCAATGATGCCAAAGATTCCATCAGCATTTCTTTCAGGTATCTTGATTCCCTCAGGAGCCTGCGGCTGGATACCAGCATCAATGATTTTTATAAGTATTATGCAGTGCCCTACACACTGCAATATTTAGGTAACAGTGGGGCTGCCGGATATTCACTCATTTTTTCTCCCATCACCAAAACAGGTATTGATGCAGGCTTTCATGCTTTTGATGCTTACCGCTATATCATTGAAACCACCAGGTTTTTTAAAACCACCAAACCCTTTACACAACTGAGTTACCAACTGGGATCCGGCAAGGAGCAGATGATAAAAGTGATACATACGCAAAACCCCAGGCCCAACCTGAATTTTGGTTTTGAATACCGGCTGCTGAATGCCCCGGGCTTTTTTGTAAATCAAAATACCAACCATAGTAATTACCGCCTGTTCAGCAATTACCAGGGCAAAAGAAAAAGATACGCTGCTTACTTCTTTATCATGGGCAATTCGATTAAAAATTCTGAGAACGGAGGGATGACGGGCAATACCTATTTAGATACCCCCATATACAACAGGCGTTTTGCTATTCCGGTAAACCTTTCCTTTTCCAAAGCCTATACTCCTAATCCTTTCAACAGTTTTGTAAGTACAGGCAACAAAGACAAGGACTTTACCTTCTTTTTACGGCAGAGCTATGATATCGGCAAAAAAGATTCTGTTGAAATCAACGACTCCACCACAGAATACCTGTTCTTTTCCAAGCTAAGATTTCAGCATACGTTTACATATACTAATAGTAATTTTACTTACATAGATACCGTGCTTGGCAACCAACGTCTGGCACTCGACTCTGCCTTGTACCAGGACTGGTATGACACAAGCATCCGAAAATCAAGAACCCTTTTTCAGTTGACCGATGCCTGGAAAATCATCAGCAATGATTTTTCCATACTCCAGTTTCCGGATACCAAAAACTCAGGACAATATTTGCTTGCCGGCGCAAAACTGGAAAACATCAGGGGCAGTTTTTCCTCCGGAACAAAAACATTTTACAATATTATACTGCATGGCGAATACCGGAATAAGACCCGAAATAAACTGTGGGACATTTTAGCCCGTGGAGAATTTTATTTAAATGGCATTAACAGCGGGGATTACAGTGCCTATGCTACCTTATCCAGGTTCTTCAGTAAACGCTGGGGAAATGTAAGCCTGCTGTTTCACAATGTGAACCGCAGCCCATCGTATATCTTTAACAGCAACTCCTCTTTTAATTTTGGTAACAGCGGGTCTTTGGCAAAAGAAAACATTACTACAATTAAAGCAACAGCCGACAATCCCTACATCAGCCTTTCTGCTGCTAATTACTTTATTACCAACTACACTTATTTTACCGGTTATTATAAAACAACCCAGTTCAGCAGGATCATCAATATCCTGCAATTATCTGCATCCCGGAAATTCAGGATCAGTAAAAGATGGAACCTGTACAGTGAAGCCAATGTGCAGTTAACCGATGCTGCATCTCCCATCAGGTTACCATTGGTGTTTACCAGGAACAGGCTGGCTTATGAAGGCGTATTCTTTAAAAACCTGAACCTAAGCAGCGGGCTTGAAGTGAGATATTACACACCATTTAAGGCCTACGATTATTCACCGGTAATGGGGCAGTTCTTTCCACAGGACAGTATTACTATCAGCAACAGGCCGGATATAAATGCTTTCATGCATTTCAGGATAAGGTCATTTACCGGTTTTATACGATTGGAAAATTTAAACAGTGTTGACTTTGCTGGTGGTTTTGGTTTTACCAGGAGCAATTTTGCCGCACCCCATTATATTTATCCAGGTTTACTTACCCGGTTTGGCATTCAATGGAATTTTGTGAATTAGACCGGTTATCAATTTCCTTTCTGTTAAAATACCAGCCCAGACTATAATCATAGTGTTCAGCATCGCAAAAGCAATTACTTTTGTGAAATAATGAAAAAGATCATTGTCGCCATATTAGCTTTTTTATACCTCGGTGTATCCTCCGGCATTGCCATGGAGATACATTACTGTATGGGAAAAAAAGCCGGTGTGGAATTATTTGGTTCCGGCAATGAAAAGTGCAGCAAATGCGGCATGAAGGAAAAGAAAGGGGGCTGCTGCAACAATGAACACAAGTTTTACAAACTAAATGATTCTCATAAGAATGTTTCAAACGATCTTTCATTTGAAACACCCGTTGTATTTATAGAGCATTTTTATCCTGCTTATCATTTTCAAATGGCAAGCGACCCGTTGATCAGCACCGTCAACAATCACTCTCCTCCTGAATATGCTAGTCCCTCCGCATGCATATTAAATTGCATTTTCAGACTTTAGAATTGAATTCATTTTCTTAACCGGTATCCATGATATTGGCTAGCTGTGCTTATGCACAAACTCAACAATTTAATTTAAAAACTGAAAATCATTTACAATGAAAAATATCATTATTATTTGTGCCGTACTATTAACTGCCATGAGCGGTTTTGCACAAAAAGGAAAAACACTACCCCCAATACCAACAATAAAGAAGTAGTATTAAAATACAGCTGCCCAATGCACCCGGAAGTGCAGATGGATAAAGACGGAAAATGCCCCAAATGCGGTATGAGCCTCACTGCTTCTAAAAAGGAGCAGCTGAAACAAAAAGTCACCAAAAGCTATACCTGTCCCATGCATGCCAATGTAAAAAGTGACACCGCAGGCACCTGCCCCAAATGCGGCATGAACATGCATGCATCAAAAAAAGAGCAGCTGAAATCAACATTGATGAAAGGATATACCTGTCCCATGCATCCTGGTGAAAAAAGCAGCAAGGCTGGCAAATGCAGCAAATGCGGCATGGCTTTGACCAAAAAAAATTAATCAAATCTGAAGTTGTAAAAGCATGGAGGAACATTGCATGTTTCTCTGTGCTTCTTAAAAAAGTAAATAATGAGAATACTAAAATATACATCTCTGCTATTGTTATGCCTTGGATTCTTCCCATCCGAAGCACAAACAAACAAAGCAATTAGCAATGATACTTCTGTTTCTTTCAAAGTATTTGGTGCCTGCGAAATGTGTAAGGACCGCATTGAAAACACTGCAAAAATAAAAGGGGTTAACTCCGTTGTTTGGGATGTAGACAGTAAAATGCTTACGCTGGCTTATAATCCAACAAAAGTGACGTTACAAAAAATACAAAACCGCATTGTGGCTGTTGGGCATGATATTGAGAGTAAGAAAGCAAACATCAGTGTTTATACAGCACTGCCTGCCTGTTGCCATTACCGTGAAATAGAAAACAGCAACAATGAAGCAGCCGCAGATACTGCACAAAAGATAATGTCTGCAAAACCAGATTCCATAATGACGCTGTACAACGCAACTGCAACAACCAATACACATATCATAAAAGGAGTGGTACTCGAAAGCACCAAAAAAGGCATTTTCAAACCGTTAACAGGAGCCAGCGTAATCTGGCTAAAGACAGGCACGGGTACAACTACAGATTCTACCGGTGTGTTTGCCATTCCACATGCCGGAACAGAAAGCAGGCTGATTGTAAGTTATGCCGGGTATAAGCCAGACACCATAACAGTATCAGACATGAGCGAATTGAAAATCATCCTTGCATCAGGCAACCAATTAAAAGAAGTACTCATCACTTCCAAACAGCGCTCTACTTATCTTTCAGCCATCAGCCCGGTGCGTACACAAATCATGAATGAAAGAGAATTGTTCAAAGCAGCCTGTTGCAACCTGAGTGAAAGTTTTGAGACCAACCCTTCGGTAGATGTTTCTTACAATGATGCCGTAACAGGATCGAAGCAAATACAATTGCTTGGATTGAGTGGCAACTACACCCAGTTGACTGTTGAAAATCTTCCCGGACCAAGAGGGATTGCTACACCATTGGGATTGAATTCAATTGCAGGGCCATGGATAGAATCGATACAATTATCAAAAGGCACCGGCTCTGTTGCCAACGGTTATGAAAGTATTGCCGGCCAGATCAATGTGGAATTAAAAAAACCTGAAAAGAGTGAACAGCTTTTTGCCAACGCCTACATCAATGATTTTGGAAAAACAGATTTCAACTTAACCCTTTCAAAAAAGATCGGCAGCAAATGGTCAACCGCTTTATTGCTGCATGACGATTTTATTACCAATGCAACCGTTGATTTCAATAAGGATGGTTTCCGGGACCTGCCCACCGGCAACCAGTTCAGCATGATCAACCGATGGAAATTTGAAGACGGCAAAGGCTTCATCACCCAATTTGGCATCAAGATACTGGATGATAAAAAAACAGGTGGGGAAACGGATTTCAATGCTGCTACGGATAAGTTCACCAATAACAAATATGGCCTGGGTATAAATACAAAACGTTACGAGGCATTCGCTAAGATTGGCTATTTATTCCCAGAAAAAAAATACAAAAGCATTGGCCTGCAGTTGGCAGCCATCAGTCATCAGCAGGACTCTTATTTTGGATTAACAAAGTATGATGCCACACAAAAAAGCTTTTACAGCAACCTGATCTATCAATCCATCATCAACAATACCAATCACAAATTCAGAACGGGTATTAGTTTTTTGTATGACCGATACAATGAAGATTTTAAAACTGACAATTATAAACGTACAGAAGTGGTGCCCGGCGCTTTTTTTGAATACACGTATGATTACGTGAAAAAACTGAGTGTTGTTGCTGGCATTCGCACCGACCACAACAACTTGTTTGGATGGTTTGTAACACCCAGGATCAATATCAAATATGAACCCATACCCGGAACCATCATCCATGCAAGTGCCGGCCGTGGGCAACGAACTGCCAATATTTTCGCAGAAAATACCAGTGTGTTTGTAAGTGCAAGGCAGGTGAATATCATTGGAGCAACCGCCGGGAAATCTTACGGCCTGGATGCAGAAGTAGCCTGGAACAAAGGCATCAGTATTGACCAGAAATTTAAACTGTTTAAAAGGGATGCCATGTTAAGTGTTGATTTTTTCAGAAATGATTTTACCAACCAGGTAATCACCGACCTGGAAGATGTAAGACAGGTAAGGTTTTATAACCTGAAAGGGAAATCTTATTCCAACAGTTTCCAGGCAGAATTAACTATTGAGCCGGTAAAAAAACTGGATGTAAGAATTGCTTACCGCTACTTTGATGTGAAAGCCACTTTTGACGGCAAGCTGATGCAGCGCCCTTTCATTGCAAGCAACAGGGCTTTTGCCAACCTTGCCTATGGTATCAGCAGTTGGAAGTTTGATTATACCATCAGCTACAATGGAAAAAAAAGAATCCCATCAACCCTGGATAATCCGGCACAATACCAACGGGAACAAACCTCCCCGGATTATATTTTAATGGGAGCACAGGTCACCAAATCATTTGGCAAAAAGAACCCGGTTGATTTTTATATTGGTGTGGAGAACGTGACCAATTTTTTCCAGAAAGATGTGATTGTTTCGGCAGACCAGCCGTTCAGCCCTCATTTTGATGCATCGTTGGTGTGGGGGCCTGTATCGGGAAGAATGTTTTATGCAGGGTGGAGGTTTAAAATTAAATAGTGAAAAAAATATTTTTATTCATATTATCGCTCTTTAAAAAGAAAAACTGTTGTAAATGAAAAATACATTTTTGCTTGTTTTATTATTCGCATCAATCACTGTAAAATCCCAGGTTAAAGTTGGGCAAATGGCCCCGGAAATTTCTTTGCCAAATACAAAAGACAGCATGGTTAACTTATCATCCCTAAAAGGGAAAGTGGTGCTGCTGGATTTTTGGGCAAGCTGGTGTGGCCCCTGCAGAACTGCAATGCCTGGCGTTGTAAAACTGTATAACAAATTCAAAGAAAAAGGCTTTGAAGTATTTGGTGTTTCTATCGATAGTAGAAAAAAGGACTGGGTAAAAGCTGTTAAACAGTACCGTATTGATTACATACAGGTAAATGACAATGGCGGATGGAGTGCCCGGGTTACAGACCTTTATGGAGTTGACCAGATACCTACTACTTTTTTATTGAATAAAAAAGGAGAGATTGTTGCTATTGACCTGGAAGGAAAACAACTGGAAGATAAAATCATTGAACTGCTGAATTAAACAAGTTAATACGCCTTAACGTCTCAACGGCAATTTTGATCGTACCGTTGAGACGTTAAGGCGTATAGTGTAAAGGGCAAATAAGTTTAGCAATAATAAGAGTGATTTATAAGTAAGCTTAATTTATTATTACAGTACCTGTACAATCAAAAATTTTAAATAGTGTGTGTACTCCTGCCCTCTTATAATGGGATGATCGGGTGATTGTGCATTGAAAACAACTTGCCGTAATTTCCTCTTAGCATCTTTTGCTGCTGCATAAATGGTATCTAAAAATAATTCAGGTTGCACTAAGTTGGTACAGCTTGATGTAACTAAAAAACCTCCTGGCTTTACCAGTTTCATGCCACGCAAATTAATTTCTTTGTAGCCGGTAATTGCTTTATCAATACTGCTGCGGCTTTTGGTAAATGATGGCGGATCGAGCATTACCACATCCCACTGCCTGCCTTCTTTGGTCCAGTTCTTCAGCACATCGAATGCATTCACACAAATGAATTCGCATTTTTCTTCTAAACCATTCAATGCAGCATTTTTATTGCACATATCAATGGCGCTTTGAGATATATCTAAGCCGGTTACTTTTCGGGCCCCAAAAAATGCTGCAGCAATTTCAAAGGAGCCTGTATAAGAAAATGCGCCAAGTACATCAGCACCTTTTACAATATGCTGAATGGCTTTCCGGTTATCCTGCTGGTCTAAAAAGAAGCCTGTTTTTTGCCCATTGGCAATATCAACGTGCAATTTGAACCCATTCTCGTTGATGATGATATTGGTATCAAACTCCGCAGATAAAAAACCTTTCTGTTGCTGCATGCCTTCCAGCTCCCTTACCGGCACATCATTGCGTTCGTAAATTCCTTTAGGAGAAAAAATCTGTTCAATTGCTTTTACAATGGCCGGCTTCCATACATCAATCCCAAGCGCCAGTGTCTGGATCACAAAATAATCGTTGAACTTATCAATGATAAGTTGTGGCAGATCATCTGCTTCGCCGAAAACAAGGCGGCAGTTTTCTGTATAACCAATTTGTTTTCTGTAATCCCAGGCCTTTCGTATTCGATGCAGAAAAAAAGTTTCGTCGATGGTTTCATCTTTATCTCTTGTAAGCAACCGCACCATAATCTGCGATTGCGGATTGGTATACCCTCTGCCAATAAAATTCTTATCGTGTGTCAGCACAGTTACGATTTCACCCGGTTGTGGGGAAGCATCCAGCAACTTGCCCCGGTTTACTTCATTGCCAAATATCCAAGGATGACCAAGTTCTACCCGGCGGCTGATGTTTTTGTTGAGGATGATACTTTTCATGACGGCAAAGGTAATTTTTTAATCCGCAGTTGTTTTACATTCAACTATTAGTTATTCTTTGCCAATTTGGCTGTAAAATCCCTCTTGGCAAACCATTTGACAATTGTACCTTTGCCAGCCTTTAAAAGGGGCGTTTTATATCTTAAACGATAACATTTACATACTATGGAACAAAAACAAACAGTCAATACAGAAGAAACGGCAGAAGACAGGAAGAACTTTGAAGGCATTGACATCAATTCGGATTCAGACGTACCCGGCAACTCATACTTAAGCAACCCGGAGGCGGAAAATATTGCCGAAAAACTACAAACCGAACTGGAAGAACAAAAGGATAAGTACATCCGCTTGTTTGCCGAGTTTGACAATTTTAAAAAACGCAATGCCAAAGAACGGTACGAGTTAATGCAGACTGCCGGCAGAGATGTAATCACTTCTTTGCTGGATGTGCTGGACGATTGCGACCGGGCAGAAAAACAATTGCAGAGCAGTGATGATGAACAATTGAAAACTGGCGTACAGTTGGTTTTTAATAAACTGAGAACCATCTTACAATCAAAAGGGCTGAAAGCAATGGAAACCATCAGTACCGAATTTGACGTGGAAAAACACGAAGCTATCACCGAAATTCCTGCACCTAAAGATGAACTGAAAGGGAAAGTAGTAGATGAGATCACCAAAGGGTATTACCTGAATGACAAGATCATCCGATTTGCGAAGGTAGTGGTGGGAAAGTAAGTAGTTATAAGTGATGAGTTCTAAGTTCTAAGTTATAAGTTAATAAAGCAGGGTTCCTATTAACTTTTTAATCAGTCAGCAACAAACAACATGAAGAAAGACTTTTACGAAATACTTGGTGTTTCAAAATCTGCATCGCAGGATGAGATCAAGAAGGCATACCGCAAAGTGGCCATGCAACACCATCCAGACCGTAACCCGGGTGATAAGGCTGCGGAAGAAAAATTTAAGGAAGCAGCAGAAGCTTATGAAATACTAAGCGATGCTGATAAGAGAGCCCAGTACGACCGCTTTGGTCACCAGGCATTTGGCCAGGGACGTGGTGGTGGTGGTTACGGTGGTGGTGCCGGTATGAACATGGATGACATCTTCAGCCAGTTTGGAGATATTTTTGGTGACGACAGTCCCTTTAGCAGTTTTTTTGGTGGTGGTGGAGGCGGAAGGCGTTCTTCGGGCGGTCGCAGCCGGGGTATTCGTGGCAGTAATCTCCGCATAAAAATAAAAATGAATTACGAGGAGATGGCTAAGGGAGCCAGCAAGACGGTGAAAGTGAAAAAATATGTGGGCTGCACTACCTGCAATGGCAGTGGCGCAAAAGATAAGAACAGTGTGCAGGCCTGTGGTACCTGCGGTGGCAGCGGACAGGTAAGGCGTGTTCAAAACACATTTTTAGGACAGATGCAAACCGTAACCACCTGCCCTGCCTGTAATGGAGAAGGCACTACGGTAATGAATAAATGTACCGCCTGCAAAGGTGATGGCCGTGTGTATGGTGAGGAAACAGTAACCATTGAAATTCCGGCTGGCGTACAGGAAGGCATGCAGCTTAGCATGAATGGCAAGGGCAACGCAGGCGAGCGGGGTGGTGCAGCCGGAGACCTGATAGTGTTAATTGAAGAAGAAGCACATGCACAACTGCACAGGGATGGATTGAATGTAGCTTTTGATCTGCACATCTCTTTTCCTGAAGCTGTATTCGGTACCCAGGTAGAAGTACCGACGATTGATGGCAAAGCAAAAATAAAAATTCCACCAGGCACACAAAGTGGCAAAATATTCAGGTTAAAAGGCAAGGGTTTCCCTGCTGTGAACAGTTATGAAAAAGGTGACCAGCTGATACATGTGAATATATGGACACCACAACATGTAAATGCCGAAGAAAAAGCCATGCTGGAAAAAATGCAGCAGAGCCACAACTTTGAACCGAAACCGGAAAAGGGAGATAAATCTTTCTTTGATAAAGTAAGGGAGATGTTCAGTTAATGGTCTGACCGGGGCGGTAAGACTGGATTATTCGTCGTCATCTTTTTTCTTCTTCTTGGATTTTACATACAACTTTTTGGCACTGTCTACCAGCGATACAAACTCCTTTTGCAAATAGTTATTGGGGTTATAAGAATTGATGGCAATGGATTCTATTTTATCCCAATCAGCGGTTTTTGCCGGCAGGTATTTCGACTGCCGCAGCTTCATGCCAAACATTGCAATGGCGGCACCCAATTGCAATTCTTTATTGATACTGCTAAAGGCAGCTACATCGCCGGCACAATTTTAAAACAAATGCTTTTCTCCCTTGGTATAAGAAGGTGTATATCTAAGATTCACTTCTGCCAGTGGAGTTTTTAATGTTGATAATCCTAAAATACTATCGTTGGTAACAGTGGGTGTAAATTCAAAGATGGCGAGCACACTGTTGCCACTGCCTATCTCGCCACCTTCAAGGGCGCCGGTGCTGTCTGCAATGGCATCCCTTTTATTATCAAAGCCAATCAGGCGGTAATCTTTTACCAATGTTGGATTGAACTGTACATTCAGGAATACATCATCTGCAACAGCATAAAAAGTTTGTGTCACTTCTTTTACCAGCACTTTTTCTGCTTCCCTGATATCATCCAGGTATGCATAATTACCATTTCCTCTCTTAGCCAGGGTCTCTAATTTAGAATCTTTGAAATTACCCATCCCTACACCGAGGCAGGTAAGGTAAACGCCGCTCTGTCTTTCCCGGGTGATCATGTCTTCTAATGCTTTCTCGGTGGTTTCGCCTACATTAAAATCACCATCGGTAGCCAGTATCACCCTGTTGTTGCCGTTACGAATGAAAGTATTTTTTGCAACCTGGTAAGCCAGCCTGATGGCGGATTCACCTGGCGTATCGCCACTGGCCGTCAACTCTTCAATGGATTGTATGATCTTTTGCTTTTCTGCTCCGCTTGTTGGCTGCATCCACACGGCCACAGTACCCCCATAAATAACAATAGAAACCGTATCAATGGGCCTCAGATTCTTTACCAACATCTGGAATGCTGCTTTTACAAGGGGTAGGCGGTTGGGCAGGTCCATACTGCCGGAAGCATCGATCAAAAATACCAGGTTACTGGGTGGCACTTTATCCATGTCCAGTTTGCGGGCATTCACATTCAGGTACATCAACCTTTTTTCTGCATCCCAGGGACAAGCCGAAAACTGTGACTCTACTTTAAAAAAATCAGTTTTATCAGGTTCTTTGTAATTCAGGTTGAAATAATTCAGCAATTCTTCCAGCCGCACTGCATCCGGTGGCACCACACTCTTCATTGCCAAAAAACGGCGGATATTGCTATAAGAAGCTTTATTAATATTCAGTGAAAACCCGGTGTTGGGATATTTTTCTGTATTCACCACCTCATTCTCTACCAATGAAAAATAAGATTCATCGCTTACAAACCAGGAATATTTTGAAGAAAGTTTGGGGTCTTTGGTAATAGAGATGAGTTTGGGCCTGTTTTTACTGGCATTGGACGAAAGCGGCTTCATGTTTACTTCAAGGTACTTATCTGAGCTGATGCCGACCGTCACCGTCTCGTACCCATCCAGGTTAAGCGTTATAGAGTCTTTGCGCTGGTTGCTGGAAATGCCAAAACCACCCGAAGTACCGGAATGGTACAATAGCTTATCTGAATGCAGTAAAATCTTTACATTCTGCAGATATTCATTCTTTTCATCCTTAATTTCTCCACGGAGATAGTATTGGCCGCTGCAATCAAGAATAAGAAACAATAAAATAATATTGGTAACCAGGTATTTCAATAAGCAAATATTAAGACTAAATTACATACTGTGTTTCAAAACGCTGTAACCTCCGTCCATATTGTTTGTTAATCTTCTACTAACTGATATATTTCTGCCAGGTTTCTGCCCAATCCATCATAATCCAGCCCAAAACCCAGTAAAAACTTATTGGGTACACTAAATCCGATATAGTGAATATCCAGCGGATGTTCCAGTGCTTCCGGCTTTTGCAGCAAAGCCGCTATTTTTAATGAAGCCGGTTGCTGGTTGTACAACTGGGGCAAAAATTTGGTGAGGGTGTTGCCGGTATCCACAATATCTTCAACAATCACTACATGCCTCCCCTGCAGGGGTTCATCCAGGCCGATAGAAGTGATGACATTACCGGTTGACTTGGTGCCTTTATAGGAAGCCAGCTTGATAAAGCATATTTCCGCTTCGATACTGATCGATTTAAAAAGATCAGAAGCAAACATAAAAGAGCCGTTCAATATGGCAATAAAGATGGGCTTTTTGCCTTTGTAATCGGTATTAATCTGTGCCGCCATATCTTTTATGCGGATGTCGATTTCTGCAGCGGTAATAAACGGTTTGAATTCCTTATCAATTACTTTGATGATTGACATGTGAGATGATGGGGGTTATGTTTGAAATTATTTTGAAACGATTAGTTGCTGGCCAATACTCAAATTATCAGATGTAAGATGATTCCATTCCCTCAACTGCTGTACAGTTACTCCGTATTTTTTCGCAATGCCATACAAACCTTCCTTTGCCTGTACCGCATGATATTTAACTGCACTTGCAGCAGGTGCTGGTGCTGCTTCTGCAGGCTTGGTTGTTGCTGTTACTGCTGCATATTGCTTTGCAGGCTGCAGTAACAACCTTGTTCCTTCACTGATAACCGTATTTTTTGTCAGCTGGTTATAGCTGGCCAGGTATTCCAGTTGTATCCCGTTTTGCTGTGCCACATCCCTCAAGGTTTCTCCTTTTTTTGAAATATAGAAACCAGTTGGTGCTTCAGTTGCTTTCTTTTCTAAAAACACCGGCTGGTCATTTGGTAAAATACCATCGTCCGTCAAATCATTGTACTGCAGCAATTTTGCCAGTGCAATATCCTGCCTGGTAGCAATGGCCAATAAGGAGGTTCCCTTAGTAGCCAGTACACACTTTATTTTATTGATATAGCTGATCCGGTCACTGCCACCAATCACTACAGGTGTTTCGTCTTTAATACTGTTGTTTTTTGCAACCGGTTTTATTTCCTCTTCTTCATTGTAAACAAATGGCACTTCCTTATCATCTTCAAACTGGCTCTTATCATACTTCGGTACTTCATCAATGGCCAGCAATGAATATTGCTGCAGGTTGTACTGTTCAATATGCTTGATGAGTATGGCAGGATATTTTGGATTGGTGGCATAGCCAGCTTTTTTCAAACCATAAGCCCAGCCTTTGTAATCGGCAGGATCAAGTTGAAATAAAAAAGCCATACCTGTCGCTGCCCCTTAAAAAATTACTGTGGTCCCGGTAAGATTCCTCTGCAGTTTTATAAGTACGGAAGCATTCACCCGTTGCATCATCATCATGGCTCACCCCCTCGCCGCTCCAGGTACTTTTACATTTAATGCCAAAATGATTGTTCGATTTTTTTAGCAGGTCGCTATTGCCGCTTTCTGTTTCCAGCAGGCCCTGTGCCAGGGTAATGGCAGCAGGCACACCCATCCGTTTCATTTCCTTGATGGCAAGGTCTTTATACTGTAAAATGTACTGTTGAGGCGTTAATGTTTGTGCAATTGCATTGGCATATAAAGCAAGCGCCGCAGCTATCACAAATAATTTTTTCATCATCGTCTTTCGTTAATATAGATTTAAATTAGATAACAACTATATCAGTCCATTCATACTTTTCGTATCAAACTTAACCCGTCCCTCACTGTGAGCAATACCTGCTGCACCCTTTCATCATTCCGCACATGTTCGTTAAAAGCATGAATGGCTTTGGCATTCTTCCCGGTAATTTCCGGCTCCAGCACCTGCCCGTGAAATAAAATGTTATCAGCTATAATCAGCCCGTTTGGCCTTACAGCTGGCAAAATTAACTCGTAATAATCAATATACCCTGTTTTATCTGCATCAATAAACACAATATCCCAGGTTTCATTCAAAGTAGGAATGATGTCTTTTGCATTGCCCAATTTTAGTATCAACTGGTCCTTGTATTCGGATCGGTCAAAAAATTGTTGTGCAGTTGCGGCATCTTCTTTTCTTAATTCCAGGGTGTACAGTTTTCCATCCTTATGCAAACCCTGCGCCAGGCACAGGGCACTGTAACCTGTAAATGTCCCTACTTCCAAAATTCTTTTGGGTTGCATCAATTGGCTGATCATGGATAAAAACTGCCCCTGCACTTTGCCACTCAGCATGTGTGCATGGGGGTGGTGCTGTATTGTGTATTCATTCACCGATTGCAGCAAAGCGCCTTCCACCGAAGAGAAGGCTTCAATGTAAGTTTCGCTCAATGCATTTACCAGTTCCATCACTTGTTTTTACTAATCGTATAAAAATAATGCCATCCTTCGCTGTATGCAAAGAATGGCACTTACTAACGGTGTAAAGATATTTTATTTATTAAAGAAAGGGAAATGAATTTTGTACGCACGCTGAACTACCTGCCAGGGATATTTTTTCAAAAAACTAATCTTTGATATTCTCAATAAATAAAGAATCAGGAGCTGTTACAATAATTTTATTTACAATTCCAGGCAATTCTATTCTCCAATAAACTACGCTGTCGCCTTCCCTAACGATAACACTTTTTATATCAGGCTGGTATTTTATACCATCCATCGGTTCCCTTAGAAATGCGATACGAACAGTCGTACTATCCTCATTATAGTTAGCATCCACACCCGATGCAGGATTTAACGATTTGATTGGTTCCCAAAACTCAAAAAATACCTTACCTTCTTTTTTATAACATTTACGCATATAAATGTTACTTGAGTGATAATAACGCTTATGTGAACCACACCCAGATAAAACTGACAACATCAACAACCATATAATAAATTTCAAAAGTCGATATTTTTTTGACATTTCAAACAAGATACATCCTTCCAAACCCAGCCTCATCCTGTCACATAACAAAATAATTTAACGGAAGATGCGTTATATATCATCCAAACATCCAACTTAAAACGATTGTTATGCAATTTCTATTCGGAACCAAACAACACAGGGTACGTAATGTATTGATCAGCTTAGCCATGGCGGGTGCAGCTTATTTTGCCGCCATCTGGGTTAATATGGGTAATTAATCAGTCCTTATTTCTTTTAGAAATACTCAACAGCCCCAGGAAGGTAACCAGCCCGTTCAGGATCAGTATCTCTATTCCCATTTTAAAACCACCGAAAATAATAGCGGATAAATTCCGAAGGGCATCTCCTGTTGTCTGAGATAAATTAAAATGCTTTACATACCAGTCGGGATTGTTCAACAGGTCAATACCAAAAATGACCATGGGTGATAATAGACAAACGACCAATGCATAACGGTCGTTGATGGTTCTTTTGGTAAGAATTCCAAAAGCAAACAACCCCAGTAAGGGGCCGTAAGTATAACCGGCAACTTTAAGTATCACATCAATGATGGATTTATCATCGATCCATTTAAAGAGCATTACCAGCAAAAAGAAAAGAATGGCAAAAGATAAATGCACTGTAAGCCGGGTGCCACGCTTTTGTTTTTCAGTCAGTAGTTCTTTTTTCTTCAGGCCTAAAATATCAATACAAAAAGATGAAGTGAGTGCAGTCAATGCTCCATCAGCACTAGGAAATAAAGCAGAGATCAACCCGATAATAAATATCACTGAAATTACAGAGGATAAGGTTCCCCCCAATGCAACAGAAGGGAACAGGTCATCGCCTTTTACCGGGTTGCCGGTTTGTGCTGCATATAAATAAAGTAATCCGCCCATCAGCAAAAACAAAAAGTTTACAAATAACAATACCGTACTGAGTGTAAGGATATTTTTTTGAGAATCACCCAATGTACGTACGCTGATATTTTTCTGCATCATCTCCTGATCGAGCCCCGTCATGGCAATGGTGATAAAAGCGCCGCCCAATATCTGTTTAAGAAAAAATTTAGGCGCATTTATATCAGTATTAAAAACTTTAGACAGGTTATTTTCTTCCAGTGATTTTAAAGCAGATGAAAAATCCAGGTCTAACTTCCCCATTACCGTAATGATACAAACGATGAGTCCCATCAGCATGAAAGTTGTTTGCAAGGTATCTGTGTAAACAATTGTTTTTACCCCACCTTCAAAAGTGTATAGGAGTATCAGCACCAATATCACCAGGGCAGTTGCCCAAAACGGAACCCCCATTTTATTCAGGATAAAAATCTGCAGAATGTTCACCACTAAGTACATTCTTGCTGTTGCTCCCAACGCCCTCGAGACAATAAAAACAACGCCCCGGTTTTATAAGATACAGGTCCAAATCTTGTTTCAAGATAATTATAGATAGAAGTAAGATTGAGGCGGTAATACAATGGCAGCAGCACAAATGCAACAACCAGGTATCCTAAAAAATATCCAATCACCACCTGCATATACTGAAATCCGTCTGTACCTACTGTACCCGGCACACTCACAAACGTAACACCGCTTAGCGAAGTGCCGATCATTCCAAATGCCACCAGCATCCAGTTGCTGCTGCGGTTGCCGATAAAGAAAGAATCGTTGTTGGAATTTTTACTGGTGAAGTAAGCCACTACCAGCAGCAATAGGAAATAACCGATGACAAAAGAAAATAAAAATGCAGGCGACATGCAGGATTATTTATGTAAAAATAAAATTGAAAATAGCCAAAAACTTTGTGTCTTTGCGGATAATTAATTAGTAAGATTTATGAAGGCGACATCTATGGTTGTTTTTTGTGGCAGCAAAAGTGGTAACAACCCATTGTATGAAACAGATGCAAAGTTGCTGGGCAATTTGCTGGCAGAAAATAATGTACGATTAATTTACGGAGGTGGTAACAGGGGCATGATGGGCGCTGTTGCCAATGGCGTACTGGAAAAAGGAGGCACCGTTACCGGTATCATTCCTGAAATACTCAACCAGTTTGAACACCAGCATGATGAGATTACAGAACTGATTGTTGTTGAAAATATGCATGTCCGCAAGCGCCTGTTGTACGAAAAATCAGATGCTGCCATCATATTGCCCGGAGGGTTTGGCACCATGGACGAGCTGTTTGAAATTGTAACCTGGAACCAGCTCAGCATCCATGACAAACCAATCTATATCTTGAATACCGCAGGATTTTATGATGCCTTATTGTCACACATCAGCCACATGCTGAAAGAAGGGTTTTTATATACCTCACTCGAGGATGCAGTAACAGTGATTTCAAGCCCTACAGCATTATTTAAATAGTTACCTGCGCCTGCCGCCGCTGCCCTGGAACAAAGGGATATTAAACCCTGCATTTACCACGGGATAAATTTCATTGGCATAAGTTCTGTAAGGAGAATTGACATCTTTAAACACATCTACTGAAACTGAAAAATAATAGTATGGTGTATTTCGCCCCTCTTTTCCATTGGTATAACCAAGGCCAACAAGCAGGCTGTTTACACCAATATTCCGTGTATCAGAACCATAGGGATCAATGTATTTTTGCCTGATGAAATTATGTTCGAATTGAACGGAAGCGAATATAAAATCAGCAGGAAATAACCTGGCAAAAACGCCCGGCCCAAAAATACTCTGGCGATACTTGGTACCTGTGCTGATACTCTGGCTGGTGTAAGTATAGCCCAGCACAATGCCGGCATCCAACCAGTTGGTTACACTATAACCCAGTTGAGGGGTTGCACCCAGTACTGTTACACCATTAAAATATCCAATGTTCAGGCTGCCACCTGTAAAAAGCATGTCTTTCCTGAATCCTTTTACTTCATTGTCTTCCTGTTTTTCATCCTGTGCAAAAAGTGCTATGCCACAAAATGCGATCATCAGGGTTAATACAAAACGTTTCATGTTATCAAAATTTATAAGTCAAAAATTTTTCCTCTGTTTAAAATATTATTGGGGTCGAACACTTTTTTAATCCCCTTCATCAGTTGCATATTAGTATCGGTAAACACAATATCTAAAAATTCTTTCTGCAATAATCCAATACCATGCTCTCCGCTGATAGTACCACCCAGTGAAAATACCAGTTCAAAAATAGCTTTTAATGCCGGTACAATTGCCGGATTGTTGAGGCTGTAAATACTGCCTTCCTTTTTTATCCGGATGTGCAGGTTACCATCACCGGCATGGCCATAGCAAACGGATTGAAACTGGTATTGCCTGCCGAGTGCTTTCACCCCTCTTATCAATGCCGGCAATTCTGCTCTGGGCACCACTGTATCTTCTTCAATGGAATACCCTTCCAGTTTTACAATTTCGGCTACACGGCGGCGTAAGCGCCAGAGTGTTGCCTTCTGCTGTTCATCATCTGCAAAATAAATTTCACCACAATCAAAACCTGTCAACAGGTTTGCAATGGCTTCCATTTCATTCATCAATGTATCCAAATGGTTGCCATCCACTTCAATGAGTAAATGTGCTTCTACTCCATCTTTGATAGGGATCGTGTTATCATTTAAATGGGCACTTACTATTCTCAATGCATCTATCTCCACCAATTCCAACGCACTCGTTGTAAAGCCAGCCCTGAAAATGGCACTGACTGCTTCGCCGGCTTTTTCCAAAGAGTTAAATGGCACCAGCATCAGCAATTCATACTTGGGGTGTGGCAGTAGTTTTAATACGATTTTAGTTACGATGCCCAATGTTCCTTCACTGCCAATCATTAACTGGGTAAGGTTATAACCGGTGGAATTCTTCAATACATTCGCTCCGGTCCAGATAATATCACCGGTTGGTAATACAACCTGCAGGTTCAGCACATAATCTTTTACCACACCGTATTTAACTGCTTTTGGTCCGCCACTGTTCTCTGCAATGTTTCCTCCGATAAAACAACTTCCCCTGCTGCTGGGATCTGGCGGATAAAACAGTCCTTTTTCTTTTACCGCATTTTGTAATACTTCTGTGATCACACCGGGCTCTGTGACTACCTGCAAATTCCTTTCGTCAATTTCAACAATGGAATTCATCCGCTCCATGGAAATGAGTACACCGCCAAACTGCGGTAAGGCACCACCGCTTAATCCCGTGCCGGCGCCTCTTGGTGTTACCGGTATTGTATGTTCGTTGCAAATCCTGAATATCGCACTGATCTCTTCTGCAGTCCTGGGCTTAATGACTACTTGAGGCAGGTACAATAAATTTTCTGTTTCATCATGACCGTAATTCTTCAATTGCTCTTCGTCTGCCAAAACAAACTGCTCGCCAACAATCTTTTTAAATTGTTCAAAATGCACAGCAGTCAGTGTTTTACAATCCTCAACGGTCATCAATTTTATTTTTGTAAAAATCGTATAAAAACACCAGTTGGTGAAATGCGACTAAAAGTGTTTTGCAAAATTTAACTGACATAAAAATCCCCGCCATTTTAAGCAGGGTTTATTATAATTATTAAAACCTTGGGCAAAGTACCTGCGAAGATCCTGGGGTTCCATAAAACCCTTTCTTCATCAAATTAAATTCCTGTGCACCCTGTGAATTATTGAAATTCCTGAGACCTGAAGTAGTGACGTCGTAACTAAAAGTAAAACGGATATTACTGATCTCAAAACCAACCATTGGAACAACCGCATCACCCACACGGTAATACACTCCTGCAATGAGTTGCTTTTCACCCCCCAGATCATAATTGGCATTCATACCCAGCATCAGTTCATGCGATTTGGCCTGCATGGTAAAATATGCATTGGGATTGATGATCACCCTATCATTCACTTTGAGCAAGGCATTGATAAATCCAATATGCCGCATGGGTATCCTGCTACTGTCAGGCGATTCAGAGAAAAAAGTTTCCTGAGGACGATTGACATGGTGAATAGAATAGCCTGCATTGATATAAGTATTTTCATCAGGGAAATATGCATAATTCATACCCACCTGCATATCAAAATAACTGACATTGTTATTTACAAAAACAACACCCGGATCAATGGTATTATCAAAAAAGATACCGTTGAACTGGGAAGGGAAAGTAAGCTTGGTTTGATCAATTCTTTTATTCGCCCAACCTACGTTAAACCCTGCCGTTAGTAAACTGCTGCTGCCAAGCATCTGGTGATAAGCGATGGAACCATAAATTTTAGTAGAATGCAAACCACCGGTACCTGCCTGGTCACTTAACAGCAAACCTCCCAGGCCAAGCCATCCATTTTCAATACGGTCACGGAACAACTGTGCATCTGCATAAATACTTAAGGTTTTATAAGGAGATGCCAAAACTGAAGGCCACTGGTTTCTGAAATGGACGCCGATCCTGTAATCTGCATCCGGAATAAAACCAGTGTTAGCAGGATTGGTGCTGAGTGGTGAATTAAAGAACTGAGAAAAATGCAGATCCTGTGCCTTAGTAAAAAAAGCAGCGCAAAGGCTGATCAATACCAACAATGCTATTTTTCTTTTTTGAACCATACGAAACAGATTACAATAAAACAGGCCAAACAGTTGCAAAGAAATTTCTAAAAAATCGATAAAAAATTATCTTAACAAGGTGATGTCTCCAGTCTTCCGGAGTTTTTTTCCATCTGTAAATTCAACATCCAGCGTATAAGTATACACATCCATCGGCTGCACGGCTCCCTTATAAGTTCCATCCCAACCCTCCTTACGGCTGCTGGTATGGAATATCAGCTGGCCCCATCGGTTATATATTCTCCAATCCATTTTACCAATACCAAATCCTTTCACTTCAATAACACTATTAATACCAAATCTACCCGGTGTAAATGCATTGGGCACATCCAGTAATGGAATCACTTTAGCGGTTACCGGCAGGCAGATTGTATCAGTGCAACCTGCCACACTATAAGCCACCAGGCAAACATTAAATGTTTTAGATTCATTGAACAAATGACTTGGGTTTTCTGCTGTGGATGTTTCCCCATCACCAAAATCCCAGCTATAACTGGCAGCTCCGGAAGAAAGGTTATGAAAATCAACCGGCTTGTTTGCCTCTGGTGTAGTGGGTGCATAATCAAATCCTGCAGCAGGAATGGGATAAACAGTAATGGTAAAAGTAGTGTCGTGCCGTTTATTACAGGTTGAGGTATCAATGGCAGTTAACCTGATGGTATAGCTACCCGTATTGCTGTATAAATGAGAAGGGCTCACCGCAGTTGATACCGGGCTTGCATCACCAAAATCCCAGACAAAATCTGTACCGCCCAGTGAAGTATTGGTGAACTGTGCTGTATAAGGCATACAACCCTTATCAGGTGTAGTAAATTGTGCGGTAACATTGATGGCCAACCTTACAGGCTTAGCAATACTGTCGGGGGCATTACAAAAAGTAGTATCATCTACCAGCAATCTTACTTCGTAAGTGCCCGGCGAAGCGTAAGTATGCGTTACATTCGTAAAGCCGGTACGGATACGGGGAGACCCGTCTCCAAAATCCCATACAAACGTATTGGGTTTAAAAGCAGGCAGTACCGCTGTAGTAGTATTGTTGAACTGGAAAGTAAGGCTTTCACAGCCCCCGGTTTTGAAAGCGGCAAAATCGGGTCTAACTGTATTGTTGCCTACTTTTACTGTTGTATAAGCGGTGTCAGCAATATTACAGGTAGTTGAATCAATCGATACCAGCATTAGCCTGTATGAACCAACTCTTGTAAAAGTATGGGTAACTGAGTTATTGGGCGCAAAAGTAGTATCCCTCCTGGTTCCATCACCATAGTCCCAGAAATACTTTTTTCCTTTTGCCAGTGTATCGGTAAACTTAACATCCAGTGGCACACAGCCAACAGTATCAATTACGCCATTGATCGTTGCTTTTACACTTGCACCTACTCCACCAAAATTCATTTCAATTTTTACAGCAGCTTCATTACAAGAGCCTGAAGATGCATTGGTAGGTGCCCAAACACCCGGCGTAGTTGGGAAAAATACACCCGGCGTGTTGGCACAGTTGGCACAGATAGCCTGGTAAATAATCCCATTGGCATCAAAACGACTGGTACCTCCATCCACATGATCTGTAAAGCCTCCCTTTTGCCCAAAGAATGTTCCATATAACTGACTCACAGCATTTTTTTCCAGTACAAAAAAGAAAAAATCATTTCTGTCTGTAGTTGATTGAACCGCACCAGGTGTGATCAGGAATTCCATACCACCAGTACCTGAATTGGGATACGATTTGCTGGTATTAAGTGCTCCACCCCAGCCAGAAACGTATACATTCTGGCACCTGTCAACTAAAAAAGCAACGGGTGAGATATTTGGTACGGCTGCATTGGTACCAAACATAGTGGTGTAAACATACCCCGACAGATCGGGCTTTAACTTACCAATAAACTGTTTGCCGCCTGTGTTACTGAAAGTGGCATTAAATGCCTGCCAGTTGCCGGTGGTAGCTCCCATTATATATGGAAACCCAAATTTATCAAACTGGATGCCATACACGAGGTCATTCCCATCAGCAGTGGTGCTGTTATCATTGGTGCCGATGTAAGTTGTTTTGATGATTGCAGACCCATCGGGCAGTATTTCTGAAACGAAACCATCGGTAGCGCCACCCTGGTAATTAGAATAGAGTGCCCCTGTTTTATTGCCTGGCAAATCTGTACTGGTGGTACCACCGGCCACGTATAAATTTCCGGAGAGTGGATTGATTGATAAAACAAAACAGGCATCATTACCATTACCTCCAAAATAGGTAGCATAGGTAATCCCGGAAAGGTTGGGAGGGAATTTTGCGATGATCCCATCCTGTTTAATGATGGGGCCACCACCTGCAAAAGCTTGCTGAATAGGTGATCCCGAAACAGGAAAGTCAACTGATTGGGTGCAGGATGCCAGGTAAATATTATTGGCATTGTCCAGAATCACTTCACTTCTTGCATCATCCCCATAGTTACGCCTTGTGTCGTAAGCACCATCTGGTTGTCCCGGTACTGGCAACGGGGTGTATTTGGATTTGATATTCACTCCGTCATCCTCAGTACCACCCATTCTTATGGAGCCAACCAGGGCTGTTCCTGTTGCATTAAACTTTGTAACTACAATATCATACTTCCCATTAGTGCCGATCTCTGGAACGGTTACAGGGAAAGGCTTACCGACACTGTTGCTGATGGGAGAATTTGTTCTTCCTGCCACCACCAGGTTTCCATCTGCATCACAGATCATGCTATGAGGTTGTTCGTTACCACTTCCGCCAAGATATGTTGCGTATATACGGCTGGTACCATTGGGTGATAATTTTATGATCGAAATATCATAGGGGCCATTGGCATCATCTTCAGTACCCCCATTAAAAATGGTTTGAAAGGCTCCTGTTGATACCGGGAAGCCAGAGCCAAAAGCAATGCCTCCGGCAAAAAGGCTGCCATCGGGTCCGGGGGTAGCTGTATATCCCCAATTATCCCTGGTACTTCCAGTAAAGGAACAGAATATCAATGTAGGGTCAATTACTAAAGTGGCATTCGGATCATAGTCCTTTACTTTAAACTTAACTGTATTTGTTTTTTCATCAATTACATACCTGCACTCCAATGTTTGCCTCCCTTCCTTTGCCACCTGGTAGGTGTATGGATACAGTTCTTTTACATCACCAACAGAAGTGCCGATTATGAGTTCCTTATTTTTAACACTGAGTTTATCTGCACCATCATACCTCAAAGCAATGTCATTAATATTTCCCCCGGGATGTACAATGATATCATACTTTAAAGTTCCCTGGTCAGTATAGTACCTGACATCGATATTGGGGTACATATCCCGGTACGTTACTCCCTGGTATATTTTACAATCACCTTCCATTTTGACGGGTCATTACCAATAAAATAATTGTTGTAAGTTGGCAAAGCCTTATCAGGCAAAGCTTTTACTAGCCCGGAGGCACCAACAAAATTAACCCGGTAGGCATGTGAATGAATAGTAACCGGGGCAAAATCGGGTGTGTAATTTGCCTTGCTGTCTGCATCATGTGAATGGCCGTGTACCCTTTCGGACAGTGCTTCCAGGTCTTTTTGATTTTGAAGCAATACTGTAAACCCTTTTTGCTGCAGGAAGAATGCTCCGTTTGATATCTCACTCTTAAAATCAATCTCTTTCTCCCACTGGCCTTTATTTTCTACAAACTGCAGCTGTGCAAAACCGGCTACCGACAAGCAAACGAATGCAGCTGATAAAAGACTTTTGAATATTATTTGCCGGCAAGTTTTCAAGCGCAATATTTTGATACAATTTAAAGAATAATAACAATAATTAAGCAGTGTTGTTTGAAAGCAGATTTTTTTAAGGCTTCGGATCAACGTGAAAAATTTACGAGATTTTACTCCAGACTGTTTTCCCCTGCTGAAGTTTAAGGTGATTTTTTACCGGCAAATTTTCTGCCATTGTTAAATCCGGGTCATTGTCCAGTATATTATTCACCATATCTTTGGCTACCTCCAGCATCACTCTATCCTGTACAATACTGGCCAGTTTAAAGTTCAGCAAACCGCTCTGCCGGGTACCTTCAATATCGCCGGGGCCACGTATTTCAAGGTCTTTCTCTGCTATTTTAAACCCATCATTGGTGGCGCACATTATATTGAGGCGTTCTCTTGCATCTTTGCTTACTTTGAGCCCTGTTAATAATATGCAAAAACTCTTTTCGCTGCCCCGCCCTACCCTACCCCGAAGCTGGTGCAACTGAGACAAACCAAATTTTTCTGCACTTTCAATTACCATCAATGAAGCATTCGGCACATTTACCCCCACTTCTATCACCGTAGTGCTTACCATGATCTGCGTATCATTTTTTACAAAGCGTTGCATGTTGGTATCCTTCTGGTCTGACGGCTGCCGGCCATGTACCATGCTGATCCAGTATTTTGGTTCCGGGAAAAAAGACTTAATTTCTTCGTACCCCTTCATAAGGTTCTCGTAATCCATTTTTGATGATTCTTCAATGAGCGGATAAACGATGTAAGCCTGCCGGCCTTTTGCAATTTCTTCTTTTACAAAATCCATCACCTGTGGCCGTTTGTTTTCAAAACGGTGAATGGTATGGATTGGTTGCCGGCCGGGTGGCAATTCATCAATCACGCTATAATCAAGATCACCATAAGCGGTAAGCGCCAGCGTACGTGGGATGGGCGTTGCCGTCATTACTAATATATGCGGCGGCAACACATTCTTTTTCCACAATGCTGCTCTTTGAGCAACACCAAATTTGTGCTGTTCATCCACCACGGCAAAACCTAAATTCTTAAACACTACCTTTTCTTCAATTACTGCATGTGTACCAATCAATATGTTCACGCTGCCATCCTCACAACCTTTCAATGTCTCTTTTCTTTCTTTTCCTTTAGATGAGCCCGTGAGCAATTTTACACAAACGGGCATTTCTTTTAATAAACTTTCCAGGCTGTTGAAATGCTGCTGGGCTAAAATTTCTGTTGGCGCCATCAGCACGCTTTGAAAATGCTGGCCATCTTCCTGTCTTTCATTATCCATAGCGATCAGCATGCTAAGTAACGCTACAATGGTTTTCCCACTACCCACATCTCCCTGCAAGAGGCGGTTCATTTGCCTGCCGCTGCCCACATCCTTCCGGATTTCTTTTAATACTTTTTTTTGGGCATTGGTTAATTCAAAAGGAAGATAGTTTTCATAAAATCCGTTGAACCGGCTACCAACTTTATCAAAAGTAAAACCATGGCTGAAACGATGGCGTTCACTGCGCCGGAACCCCAAACGGAGTTGTGCAAAAAATAGTTCCTCAAACTTTATCCTGCGTACAGCGTGGCTATGCATTTCTTCTGAGGAAGGAAAATGAATATGACAAGATGCATCCCAACGGGAAATAAAACGATATTGTTTTACAATCGATTCAGGCAAATTCTCCGGCAGGTCTTTAGGGGTAAGCAATTGCAGTAAGCCATAGGTAAGTTTTGCAATGCTTCTACCATTCAATCCTCTCACTTTTAATTTTTCTGTGCAAGGATAAATAGGATCGAGAAAGCTTTTTCCGGTTGCTTTTTCAGGCGTATATATTTCCAGCTCAGGATGTACCATCTGAACTTTATTGTTAAAGAAAGTGACTTTACCAAATACCAGGTACTGCTGCCCGCTTTCCAGTATTCTCTGTACCGAATTAATTCCCTGGAACCAGGTAAGTTCAATTTCCCCTGTGCCATCCTGCAAATATGCAACCAGTCGCTTGGCTTGTTTTTCACCCAATATTTCTGAATGCAACAGTTTGCCGGCTACCTGGGTATAATCACTCGTATAATTCAGCTCTTTAATCTTATCTACTTTTGTTTTGTCCAGGTGGCGAAGCGGATAATGTTCCAGCAGATCTTTAAAAGTAAAAATGCCGAGTTCTTTTTTCAACAGGTCAGCCCTTTGCGGGCCAACACCTTTAATGTATTCAACAGGACTTTGTAATATGTTGGAAGGATTGCTGATAGAAATTTATTTTTACAAATATAAACCGCAGCAATGTAATTCAATATTTAGCATAGTTGGGCAGGCGCTGTTGTAAAGGAAGTCAAGTTGAAAATAAGGAAGTCGAGTTTTAAAAACTTGACTTCCTGAGAAATGGGCTATTAAAATTTATATCCCCGTAAAAAATCTTCTGTCAACATTCGTTTCTTTCCTTCCATCTGCAGTTCTTTCACCAGCAGGTAACCATCAGCACAGGCAAATTTTAAAAATGTTTTACCATCTGTTTCGTAGTTGCCAGCTTCTCTTTTTACAGCAGCTGTTTCTTTTTCACTCTTATAAATTTTCAGCATCTTTCCATTTAATGAAGTAAATGCCCCGGGAAAAGGAGAAAGCCCACGAATTAAATTATGTACTTCTTCAACAGGTTTATTGAAATCTATTTTACAGGTTTCCGTAAAAATCTTAGGAGCATGTTTAAGTGAATTGTCAATAGTGAATTGTAAATGACTGTTTAAACCTCCAGGCTCATTTATTGACAATTCCCTATTCACTATCGACGCCTGTGGTCTTTCTTCCAATGATCCGTCTGCCAATCCTTTTACGGTTGTTACCAATAAATTGGCACCAAGCTCTTTCATCCTATCATGCACTTCCCCGGCAGTTTCATTTTCACCAATTGAAAAACCTTCCTGCAATAAAATATCACCTGTATCAATTTCATGTTTTAATTTAAATGTAGTCACACCGGTTTCTTTTTCTCCATTGATAACTGCCCAGTTGATTGGAGCAGCGCCACGGTATTGCGGCAATAAACTTCCATGTAAATTGACTGAACCCATTGGCGGCATATTCCAAACCACTTCCGGCAACATGCGGAATGCCACTACAATTTGCAAGTCTGCATTCAACGATTTTAATTCCGCTAAAAATTCAGGGTTCTTTAGTTTTTCCGGTTGGAGGATGTACAAATTATTTTCAACCGCATATTTTTTTACAGCACTTTGCTGCAATATCATTCCACGGCCTGCTGGTTTATCCGGTGCTGTGATCACGCCCACAATATTGCATCCTGCTTTTACCAGTGCATCCAGCGATGCCACTGCAAATTCAGGTGTACCCATAAAAACGATCCGCAGGCTCGTTAGTCTTTTCCTCCATCCAATGCCGGGTTTTATTAACTGACCGGCTGCGAAGATAATTGAAGAACGAAACTTTCTTTAAGGCTTTTGAAATGCAAC
Source organism: Chitinophagaceae bacterium (assembly GCA_016722465.1). Lineage (GTDB taxonomy): Bacteria > Bacteroidota > Bacteroidia > Chitinophagales > Chitinophagaceae > Ferruginibacter. The sequence goes on from JADKJC010000002.1 coordinate 482,004, forward strand.
CTTCATGGTTTGCTGGTTTTGTCCGGACATATTCACTTCCAATTGGTAAAGACCTTCACTGAGCGGAGTGAACCTCAATTGCACTGCTGCAACCGCCGCCATTGAATAAAGGTTGATTCATACAACACTTTCCCCGGTTATCAACCAGGCGTAAAACATACAACCCGCAGCGTTTTAGTCTATCCCAGGGTAATCCTTTGCAATTAACAGGATTGGGAAAAACATATATCTGCTTTATCAGGCAATACCACCACTTTCTGTTTGCTGTAAGAGACCACTCCTTTATTTACACATTTGATACGGTAAAAATAGATGCCCGGCAGTGGCTTGATATCAAGCCATTCGCTTGCAGCACTTGCCGCGGTTCCAATTTCAGCAAACAACATATTATCGGTTGACCGCTCTATTTCATAACTGGCAATAGAAAGAGTGTCAATCATTTTCCAGCTGAATCAGTACATCTTCATTGATCCGGTGCCCCGCTATTTGTGTAAAGCGGTTGATGGTTTTAAAAATAATGCTAAAGTACGATTGGTATCTGCCGGCAATTGATGTTACAGCAAATTCATAAACCGATGTATCGCAAAATGAAGGGCTGTTTGGCTTTTCAAAAATTATCTTCCAAAAAGCGCAGGTGCTTTCCGGCAATTCCATTTTATCAAAAACAAATTCAAGTATATATTTCTTTTGTTTCATTTTACTCATGTGATAAAAAACAGTGTCCGTAATTTTCACTCGGCAAAATTGCCCAGTTTTTTCATGTCAGCATGGTCAGCCCCGTTGTTGCTGTTTTCATCAAAGCTGATGAGTGCACCATCATTGATGGAAAAGCTGCCATCTGCATTTTCTGAAATCAATGTTGTTTGCAACTGCCGTACTGGCCGGAAAAAGCTATTGCTGCTTTCTGTGGATTTGTCATTTTCTTCCATACGAATAGCAGTAGCTGCACCTGCATAATTAATTACAAATGCAGCGCCCGATTGTATATCACCACTGTTATCAAATGCTGCCAGCTGTTAAAACAGTCCTGTCATACACTGGTTTTCCTGCAGCAATGCTGGCTGCAGCATTATAACTCATCCCCACAAATATGAAAATTTACAGCAGCCGGATAAGGATTGCCCACTACCCTGAAAGTGGAACCGCCACTTACAAAAGCTGCACCTAACGGCTGGTTTAGTATTCCTATATTGATTTTTCCTTTTGGCCTTAACACAGTGGGGCTGGTTACGGCAGCCGTTGCCTGCGACAACTGTGTACCCCTGTCACCACGTACAAAAAGCATATAGCCCGGCTGATCAGTGATGATGCCGCTGTTGGCAACACTGCCATCATTTGTAGCCGTTGGCACTCCATTCCACCCTGTGCCGTTTAGATAGCGTATGGAGGTATTGCCATTGATGCCCTGATCATACCCGCCAGTAGCTGGCAAACCAAAAGTAACATGTGTTCCATACCCGGGCTCAGGATTTGCAATTGCATTGATATTGATAACCCTTGGTTTACCATCCTGCCAGGCATCGCTGATTTTTAAATTATTGGCTGCAGTAACCGGCGCCGTGAGCAAACGCCATGCCCTCCTGCCGGGAATGTACCTTTCTATTACAAATTTGCCATTGCTGCCGTATAAAAAATTGCTGCCCACCTCCCCCACCCTGGCCGTTTTGCTGCTGTTGCTCCGCAGTACCAGTTCGTCGTTGAGTGTAACGGTACCGGATACAGGCTCTATGGCGTCATATACGTAAAGCCTGTTTTGGAGGGTAGTAGTGCTGTTGTTGATCACTAAACTTTTCAATGCATTACTTGCTGCATCGGTGCTTTGATCAAACTGAATGCTGCTGCTGTTACCATTTAATGTAAGCATGGCACCGAGCAGAACCATTCAGAAACCCGGGCCTGTAATCCGCCGCCATTTATTAAATGAAAACTTCCGAGGCTGAATATTTTCCAGGATTCAGTTGCAAAGTGTTGTTGATGGTGGAGTTGGAAAGCAGCACCGCATTATTATCAGCGGTCAGGTTATCGGTGTTGCCGCTGCCTGAAATATTTTGTGCAACAGTTCCGTTGATTGTAAGTACGCCATTGTTATAAATTTTACCGTTGTTGATTAAATCTTCCTGTAATGTAAAAAGTGTACCAGGCACTACGGAGAGGGAATCGCCGGGGCAATATATAATTGCCCAACGAGTTTTACAGGCAACAACAATAAGATAAAAAAGTAATTCATAATTATTGTTTTTAGTTCATAGGAATAGCAGTTAACTGGTTTTCTGACCAAAAATTACTGCCAAGTCCATCTAAAGAAAAACCAGCAGGTTGCCCTCCTGTATTCGACATAAGCCCCCATACATAATAGCGTTTAGTTCCGCCGCTGGTATTGTTGATAATATTTTGCCCGTTAATTACGGCAAAGGGTGAAGGGTAGCCAATTGAGCCACTCATCAAACCAGAACCAATAATATCGCCGGTGGGTATATTAGCAACATTTGAACTGCTGAAAAAAGTACGCACCCACATACTCTGCCCCGCTAGCATTGCGCCACCACTACCTCCCTCAATATAAGCATTGGCATAAGCGGCACCCATTGCAGTAGTGAGGTTTACCCGCCACTCGGAAAACGCCCAGTACGGCAGAAGTGATGGCAGTACTGTTTACCCAACTTGCCACACCATTGGCATCGCTGCTTAATATCCTGCCGGCTGCCTGTGTTCCATCTGCAATTTTTATTTTGCCGGTATTGGTATTCATGGTAAAACTCCAGCCGGAGCCTGCACCATAAAAGCCTGTTGTATTATCTGTTTCGTTACCAATAAAAGCCTGGAGGGCAGCATTATCATTACGGTTGAGCCAGATGCCGGCACTGTTAGATGCATCTCCTCCGCTGCGGATACGCATGCGGTTGTTTACATCTAAAATATAGCCAGGGTTGGTATTGCCGATACCTATATTACCATCGCCCTGCACCCTCATACGCTCTGTAAAATTGGTGCTGCTGCCAAAACCAAAACCAATATTATCCACTACATCAGCAGCATATAACTGTAGCAGTCCTCCTTGTATGCCTATCCCATAATGGTTATTTTCATCACTGCCCCATAAGGTGATTTTGTTACCTGCATTACTGGCAAAAGAAAGTGGACTAATGGGTGTGTTTGTACCAATACCTACATTGCCGGTATTATTATTGTAAATATCATTGCCGTTTGACGACCAGAATTGAGGCCAAAAAATGGAAGGGTCCTGCCAATTGGCTATTCCTGACAAATCAGACGCCAATACTTTTCCAGCACCTTCAGTACCGTTTACAAATTGAAAAAAGCCTCCCTGCACACTAACGTTACCAACTACATTCAATGTAGCATTTGGCGTAACTGTTCCTATGCCTACGTTCCCATTCCTTAAAATAGTCATGGCATTGGACCTTGCATATGAAGCACTGCCGTTACCAACCTGGAATATTCTATCCTGGCTTATATCATCAAACGGATCATTAAACATGCCTACAACTGTGCCGCCTGGTGAATTCACAATATTGCTATAACCAAATGCAGATGAGAACTCTCCACTAGCGTAGTTATTCATGCCAATGGCCACAGTACCCTGCCTTAATGCAGTGGAATTAAACCCTGCTGCAAATGAAAAAATTTCACCTGCTTTGTTGCCAAAACCGATGGTGGTGGTATAAACACCATTGGGTTGGTTATAATTTCCCAATGCGATGTTGCCATAAGATCCGGTTAGCAAATTGCCACTGCCTATTACAATGCCGGAATCATTCACCAGGTTATTTTTTCCAATAGCTAAAGTGTAGTTACCTGAGGTAATATTGTTTTGTCCAAAGCTGGTATTATAATTACCATAAGCCTGGTTTCCATAACCCATAGAAAAATTTGCAAATCCATAGCTTTTATTGTTGAGTCCAAAAACTGCGGAGCCGCCACCTGTTGATTCATTTTGCAATCCCATTACCACATCTCCCTGTCCTTTTGCTTTACTATTGTATCCTGCAGCAAAGGAATAAATACCAATACTGTCCCTATCCCAAATTTTGTTGTCGTAAGTGCCGGGAGGGTTGCCCAAAAAACTGCCATCATCCACCACCCCAACCCTAAAGGCAGCCCGCTGAGGATACCACATCATGCGTACACCAGAACCCTGCACTGGTGGCAGATCTGTTATACCTGATATATTAAAAGTGGAAGAGCCAAAGAGTACAGCACTGTCTGCAACATGCAGCCGTGCCAATGGTGTATTGGTACCTATGCCCACCCTGCCTGTGTTGCCATTATAAATATTGTTGCCATTCTTTATCCAGTTGCCATCATCACTCCCCATTTTTTTCCAAGAAATGCCTGTCCAGAACATATATGCGCTGCTGTCGGTATCAAATACAATCAATCCATTGGCAGTGGGAGCAGGAGCTATGGCAATACGTTGCAGTGCTGTCATCCTGGGCAGTAACACTCCCTTGCTGGTGCTGTTGATTTGAAAATAGGCATTGGGATGGGGCGTGGTGATGCCGAGACCAATCTGGGCACTAAGGTTTAATGATAAAATGGTAGTAACAACAATTGACAATATCTTTTTCATACAACTTTTATTAATCATTATTATTTAACCTGAATAAAGGATATTGAACGATAGAACAAATATTGAACAAGTCTGTATTATTGCCTCTCCCCCGAAAGGTGTATTTTTTTTGTTTCGGAAACACAGCATTTTTGTTTTACAAACTATGTTTACTTTCAATGGTCAATTACTATTTACAGGTATGAAAAGACTACGATTATCAATACTTGTGCTGTCAACAATTGCTGCTTGTATAGCCAATGCACAGGATAAATCAAAGGAGGATAGCCTTTGGAAGCTGCTGCAAAAAAGTAGTACTGATACCAATAGAGTATTGCTGCTGCTGCAATACGGAGAGCTTTTTGAAACCGGCAATACTGATACGGCAATGTTTTATTATAAACAGGCAAAGGCGTTGGCAGAACAATTGCAATACAAAAAAGGCCTGTCTGCATATACCAGTTACTCAATAGTGATTTTAAACAACCAGGGAAAATTCCGAGAAGCGCTGGAACTATGTAAAGAAAATATACAACGATGGGAAGGCACTGGTAATAAACAGGAAATGGCTGCTGCATACATCAATGTGGGCAGCGAATGGCAATACCTGAGTGATCTGGAAACTGCGGCTGATAGCTATATCAAAGCGCTGCAATATGCTGAGCAAATCAATCACCAGAATTACCAGCGAGTGGCCAATAACAACCTTGCTTCTGTTTTCAACAGCCTTCAGCAATATGACAAAGGTTTGTATTATGCACTAAAAGCATTGCAGATTGCACAGGCATTAAAAAATGAGTATGCCATCGCATCTTCCCTCATCAACATTGCCACATCAGAAACCAGTCTTAAAAAAAATGATTCAGCTTTGTTACATTTTAAACAGGTGGAAATGCTTGGTGAATCAATGCAAGACGATATCATCAGGATGGATGGATGGCTGGGACAGGCGGATAATTTTAAAGCCCTGCAAAAATGGGCAGAAGCAGAAAAGCTTTATAAAAACACGATAACACTTGCTAAAAAATCTGAAGCGCAGGAATATATTTTGTATGGATGCATGGGCATCAGTGATCTGCTGCTGAAAACCAAGCAATATGCTGCTGCAGAAACCTATATCACCCCCAGTATACCGCTGGCACTGTCGCTGGGCACCAGGCTGGAACTGAAAGACCTTTACCTGAGGGCATCTGAACTCAATGAAGCCATTGGCAATGCTGGAGCAGCATTAACCTGGCATAAAAAATTTGTGCTGCTCAACGATTCACTCATTAATGAAAAAAGCACAGCCAACATCAACCTGCAGGAAATAAAATACGAAACTTCAAAAAAACAAACACAGATAAAAGAACTGGAAACTGAAAAAAAAGTGCAGGCACTTACGATAAAACAAAAAAATATTTTTAACTGGGTAATGGCAGGCAGTGCATTGCTTATGCTGCTGTTTGCAATACTGGGCATAAGAAATCATAAACAAAAACAGTTGTTGCAACTGCAACGCATAACTGAATTGGAAAAGGAAAAACAATTGCTGGCCACTGAAGCTGTACTAAAGGGCCAGGAAGAGGAACGGACCCGTCTTGCCAAAGATTTACATGATGGGCTTGGCGGCATGTTATCAGGAGTAAAATTTTCGTTTAATAATATGAGAGACAATCTTATTATGACGCCGGAAAACCTGCAGGCTTTTCAGCGGGGGCTGGATATGCTGGACAGTTCCATCACTGAATTAAGAAGGGTGGCACACAGCATGATGCCCGAAGCACTGATGAAGTTTGGCCTGAATGCTGCATTGAAAGATTTTTGCACCGGCATCAACAGCAGCGGTGTGATAAAAGTGGTATACCAATCTTATGGCATCGATGATTTAAAAATTGACCAGGCAGCCAGTGTCACCATCTACCGCATCGTACAGGAATTGCTGAATAATGTGATTAAACATGCCGCTGCTACCAAGGCTATAGTGCAGGTGAATAAAGAAGCTGATAAATTATTGATAACGGTTGAGGATGATGGTAAAGGCTTTGATACAGTTTTGCTGAAAGAATCGAAAGGCATTGGCTGGACAAATATCCAGAACAGGCTGGATTATCTGAATGCAAAACTCGATTTGCAATCTGCCCCGGGAGTTAATGGCACTTCAGTAAATATTGAAATTGATATATGACCAGGATTACAGTTTTTATTGTTGACGATCATTATATGGTTATCGAAGGCATCCGCACATTGCTGCACGGGGAAAAAGATATTGAACTGATTGGCCATGCGGCCAATGCAAGTTCCTGCCTGTCGTTTTTGCAAAGCAATCAGCCAGATGTAATATTGATGGACATCAGCATGCCTGATAAAAGTGGTGTTGATCTGTGTAAAGAGGTGAGGTCTGCATATCCTTCCGTTTTTGTAATTGGCCTCAGCACTTTCAATCAATTTACATTTATTGATGCCATGATGGAGAACGGCGCTAGTGGTTATTTATTAAAAAATGCTGACAAGGAAGAAATCATTGAGGCAATTCATACTGTTGCAAAAGGAAAAACATATTTAAGTGACGAAGCAGCAAGCACGTTAAAAAATGCTGCACATGAAGATTCACCGGTACTTACCAGGAGAGAGAATGAAGTGCTGCGGCTGATTGCAGAAGGACTCAGCAATCCGAAAATTGCTGAGAAACTTTTTTTAAGTTTAAGTACAGTTGACACCCACCGCAAAAGCCTGATGCGTAAATTAAATATCAAGAATACGGCCCTGCTGATACGGTATGCAATGGAAAATAATATTATTTAACAGCAACCGCCTATTGCTTTTTACCAAAAGCGGTATAACCTGGATAGCCGGTATCCGAAAGCCACAATACCCTCGCCCCTCTGGCACAGGAAAAATAAGCATCATAAGTTTTAGGCTTACCTTCCAAATCAGAAAACTTTAACTGCCAGTTAGATAACATAGAGAAATTTCCACTTGATTTTACATTCTGAAATTTAATATTACCTACCATGCCACTGGCTACGGTAATTTGCCAATTGTATTTATTACCAGGACCAAATTCAAAAACCTGGCTGGAAGAATATGAATTCATACCTGCATCGGCTCCTGTGTAAACATTTACATACTGCTGTATGCCGGTAAAATCACTGGTCCATTTGCCGGTGAAATCAGCAGCTGCTACTGCAAACTTATTCCGCCACTGCATGTTGGCTGTTTTGTCCCAGTCATAAGATGCATTGTGGTAGGGGCCAAATTCATTTTCATAGTCAGCTTTGCTATTGGTTACAAATTCAAGATAAGCGCCGCTGCCATTGCTGTAATGCTGTTTGAACAATACAATATGGACCATTTTTCCTGTTGCGTTTTCCGTAGCATCTCCCTGCATAAAGCTGATAGATTGCCAGCTCTGGATCGATTTCCATTCAAAGTTGCTCATGTTGCTGTATCGTGGCGCCACTAATACATTCCAGGCATTGTAGTCTTCGTCTTTGAGAACGGAATTGTATGCATCCGCATTTTTATTGGGATAATGGATCAGCACTTTTATGCTTGCTTTTGTTACTTCCACCCAATCCTGTTTTTCGGTGCTTATCCAGCCATCATCAAAATTGGTAGTATTGAATTTATAGCCATTGTTTACACTTCCGGCATCGTGACTTACCGGCTCTTCTTTCATTTCTTCCTGTTCTATTTTTTGTCCGCCGGGTAATTCAATTACTTTATTATTTGCTGAAATGGGGCCATAATACCAGGCATTGGTAAATGTTGAATTTCCGCTAAAGGGTCCATCCCGCTTTGTTGCCTTATCCGCCTGCAATACCAGGCTCCATTGCTTGTTGCCATCAAAATAATGTTTGGTAAATTGATACGACTGCTTTTCAGGTGGTATGTTTTGTGAGTTTAAGCGGTTACCCCATTCGTCTCTTCCATCTTTTTTACTCCATGCCTCTAACACACTTTTTTGAGGACTGATACTGATATGATTTCCACTGATCGTATAAGTACCATTTTCTTTTCCCAATAAAATATTATCCATCAGCGGGTCAAAAGCTTTACTGATAAAACGATAAGTACCATTCGCATTAAAAGTATACTGGCGGGAGATGTAGTTCATAACACCGTTTTTTACCCGGTAGCTGGAATTTTCGCTGGCATTGGCTCCCCAGGTACCAAGTATAGATGTATTGCTGCTGTTATTGGATTGTTGTGTATTCATCGCCGGCTTCTTCAGATCAACTGATTCAAGGAATGTTTGTATTGAAGAAAGATAATCCTGGCTGTTGGTATTGGCTACGATACTAACACAGCGGTCAAAACCACTCATGGTAGTAAGCAGGGTGATGGCATTGGCGTTATTAAAAACAAATTTACCACCGCCAGCTTTTATCTTCCAGCCATCCGCTTCCTGTACTTCATTTGTTTCAGGCGCTTCTTTTACATCATAGGGTTTTACAATGAGCTCCGCCCATTCACTTTCAAAATCCTTTTCAATACTGCCTTTGCTGATGGTACTTTTTACAATACTGATCTGGCACCATCCGCCGGTTTTATTATCGGTGATGCTGTAGCTTTGTAAGTTTTCCCTCACATCTTTTTTCCATCCTTTCAGTGGGGTGAACTTTACAAGATCGAATGAATCCTGTTGTGCAAATAAACCGGTATAAAAAAAACACCCTGCAAAAAATAACAGCGCCGCTTTTCTTTTGGCGAATAAATATGAGAAGGTTATAAGGCTCTGCTGAATTGTACTATCCAACGCACAAGTGTGCGACGCAACTGAAGATGCTTTTTGTACTGGTGCTGGTAACATAAAAATTATTTTCACAAATGTATATGCCTGTTATATACTGCAGCATCCTGTAAAAAGGGGAGTTTCTAACCGCTGGTAAAATTAATTTAAAAATAAAAGCAGCATTTGTGACGGTTGCCAAATGTACAAAACCAGTTACCGGTTTAACCGGCAATTGGTTTTGATGAAATTAAATTTTCAGGATTTATCCATGCTGGTATTTCATCATTGAAGATTCATGAAGTTATAGTTATAACTGGTACCTGCTATGTTGGTATGTGCCGCAAAAATACCTGATGATGGAAAACGGCTGTCGAGTTTAGCGCCCATTCCAAATACCACATAACCGGCTGCCAGCGTGATGGAAGGCACACCAACGCTGCTGCCAGCCACCGCAGTTATTGCAATATTCTGACGGGTTTGGATTTTATGAAGGACGATGTTATTTTCCGGTGTACCCAAATTAGAGGCCCTGGTACTGAATGCTACTGAGTTACCGGCAAAATCAATTGCAATTCTCTCGCCCTGGCCAATGGGGCTATCACCGTTGCCGACTTTGCCTGATGAATCTGTACTGACGCAAATCACTGCACCCGTTTCTGTATTTACAACAAATACATCCTGTGCATTGTTATTATCGCCGGGCACTATATTACTTGCCGTACTGGCAAAAGCAATAAATTTTCCATTGGCAGAAATTGAAGGCGCCACTACCCTGGTTGCGCTTTCTGTTCCCTGGTCACGTTCACCTCCATTGTGCGTAAGGCTAACCCGTTTCAGCGGTTTACCGGGTTCAAATAAAAAGATATCCCAAAAACCGTTATTATCGCCCGGAACCAGGTTGCTGGCGGCAGAGCAGAAAGCAATACGTTCACCGCCAGGCCTCAGATCGCAAACAGATGGCTTTGATCCCCCTGCGGCTTTATTAGTCGCCGGGTCTTTACTGATCAGCTCAATACTGTTACTGTTGCGCCAGTAAATATTTGGGGTATACGTACCTGTAACGCCTGCTGTTAAGTTACTGGCAGTTGAAGTAAATGCAATAGTTCCGTTGGATCCAATTGCTGGCTCATAGCTTTCGCCGTTGGCTTCGATGCCTCCGGGGCCAAGGTTGATACGTTCCAGCGTTCCGGACTGGCTATTCCACAAAAAAATATCTCTTACTCCATTGGCATCATTTTCCGCCAGGTTACTGGCGTAAGATTCAAATACTACTTTACGGCCACTGACATCCATTACAGGTGCAAAACTATCCCCGTTTCCTTCCTCACCTTTTGCTGCTGTACTGATCAATTTAGTAATGCCGGTATTCCTGTCTCTCCAGAATATTTGGCGGAACCTGCCTTTAGATCCGCAGAAACCTGCTGCATAAGATACAAATGCAACATAACGGCCTTCTTCTGCCAAACTTCCGCTGATGACGGGTGCTGCAGTTTCGTAATAGCTGCTAAATGGGGAATCTTTCGTACTCCTGCTTGCCAGGTCGTATTTATATTCGCATTGCACTTCCACAGCATAATGCCAGACTGGAATAAGCCCATCAAGACTACGGTTATTTACACCCCTAACGGTGCAGTTCATCCCTTTAGGCGCCAACTTTATGGTAACCCTGCACAGGGTGCTTTCCGGTAAGGCGGTTTTAAACTGGAATGGCATATTCACATAGGTTTTGCTGCCATCATTTGCTGCTACCAACGTAAGGTCGTCTTTCCCGTTATTTTGTAAAATGACCTTTGTACCTACCGGGGCATAAAAGCGGCCTGTTACATAACCATAACCAGCAGGAGGGGTTACGTTTTGTGCATCTAACAGTGAGCATATTGCAAAAAGCAAGAAGAAGAAAAACAATCTTTTCATTGTTGTTAAATTTAAAAAATGAATGCCGCAGGGTTGGCTGTAATTCAATGTCCTGCTTTATTATAAAACCAACTGGCAATAGCTGCATACTTAAATTTTTTGCCCGGCATATCCTGGTTTAAATAAAAATTATCCTGCTTTATTTTGTTGTTGATATAAGTTTCCGTTTTGTTAAAACCTGCATTGTAAACAGTGGCATACCATTGCAGTTTTTCTGTGGGTGATGAAAATGTTTTATGCTCGTAATTTTTATTGCAGATTGAGATGAATGCACACAGATACACCAGCTGCCAATCCTCATCCAGCAGCCGTTCCACCCTTTGCTGCCGTATGCTTTGCTGGTCGGTTGATGTGTATACCATTTGCAGTTCCTTATAAATACTGTCCGGCAATAATTGCTTTGATTTGATTTCCACCTGCTCTGCAAATGTTGGTTTCATTTGAAAAAGCCCGATGGAGAAATTGGCATAAGCGGCACCCAACTGTACATACAAGGTACGCAGGCTTTCAGCTTCAATGCCATCTTTCAAACTGCTGTACCGCATCACTTCCGGAAAAACAATGCTTTGCATAAATTTCGTATCAGTTTTACAGAGTTTGCTGCAGAGCATAAAATGATCCTGCATGGCATCGAGTTTTTTTTCTGCTGTTAATGCTTTGCTGCCGAATGCCTTTCCAAAATCTGCATGGTTGTATATTTTTTTCGCATAAATAAAAGCAACACAAATGATGGCTGAAACAAACAATAATGCCGAAACTTTATAAAACCTTTTTACATAAGTAAACATCTTTACTGCCGCTTTCATTCTTATATATTTTGAAATAATAAACAGCCGTTTCTTTATTCATCGTAATAACTCTTGGAAACAATACCCCAGATAAACTTTCCTCTGTTCCATCGGCCCTGTAGATGGTACCTTTTTCATAATAAACAGATTTGGAAATATCGGGCGTTAAGAACAACCGGTTCATGCTTTTGATTGGCACCTTAAAAGAAGCGGCTTCTTTTCCATTTACCAAAATCTGTGTGGGGCTTTGCGAGGGAATGCTGATGATATCGCCATTATCACTTACAAAAGTACTGCTGCTGTTACCTGAATACATTTCGGCCATGTCGGCTTCTGCCTGTTTATTGGCAGATGTTACTGAAATGATCTTCTGGCTTTGCTGATCCATCAACGTAATCATACAATGCTTAAAGCCATCACTTACAGAAAATTTCATGGGAATGGACATTCCTCCTGTTCCGGCTTTTTGCTTTAATGTTCCATCGTTTACAATAAAACAAAATCCCATGCCCATTTTTGTTGTCATAGCATTTTGACCACCGATGGTGACTGCTGCAAAGAATTGCTTCTTATCAGGCGACAGGATCATTTTTGCAACATGATCGTAAGGGCCATAATTTTTACCGTTGAAAACAAGGAACAGTTTGCCATTGATGGTCTTGCTGTACTGCAGCGCCACCGGGTCTTTTTTATCGTCGCCCACACTGATCTCATCATTGGTTGGGCCAGACGAACCCTCCTCATTTTCCTTCATACTTTTGAGGGGCGCTTCTTTAAAAGGGCCGGTGCGGTTGCCGTCTTCAATTAAAAAGTATTCATATTTTTTATTCTGCACCACAAATGAATAATGCAGCTTATTGTTTTGGGAAAGCACTTTTGACTCGTCATACAAAAAGCTTTCATCTTCCGCCAGTGAAAAAACAACCCTGCAGTTACTATCCGGGGGCAGGGATGCTTTCTTTTCAGTTGATCTATTCTCTGTTTGCTCCGGCGAATTGTTTTGCGAACTGCTGCCGTTTGAACTTTCGCTTTTAGACTCAAGTACTTTTTGTGTTTTTTCTTTCAGCTTTTTAAAGAGCTGGGCATTGGTGGTTGATGTTACGGCGAACAGCATCACGAAGAGCATAATAGACTTCATTGTATAATTTTTGAAGTGAGAATGGAAGGATTTAATCACATCGTAAAAATGATACTAATTACAGGTTGTTCCTATCCCTGAAAAACAGGATTTTGGCTGAGAGTAAAAAATATATGCTGTTAAAAAAGGCATTTGCTTTTATTTCAGATCCCCTCCAATAATATTGGCAACATTGGCCACCTGTTTAATAACCCTTGTAAGAAGCGCTGTGTTAATGCCTGTTTTATAAAGATCAGCCCGCAGGTATACCGTACCGTCTTCTGCACTCATGCCAATTTTCACTACATCATATTGATCATTTTGCTGCAACAGGTATTTGTATTTTGTTTCGTCAATTTTACCCGGCAAGGCTTCTGTAAGATTGATGTAAACGATATACAGGTCACTTACTTTTTGAACGAGCACAGAGTAGGAAGGGATATTATCGCCTTCGTAGGGAATAACAGCAACACTGTCGCTTACTATTTTATAAGGCAGGTCTGAGCCAGCCAGTTTTTTCGCCAACTCGGACAATGCAGGTTTGGCAGCAGCTTTTGGTTTTGCCTGTTGAGCGTATGAACTAACAACAGCAAACAAAAGGAAAAAGAATAAGAAAATGTTTTTCATTAACGTTGGTATTAGCAATGAGATTTTTTAATTTTACCTGTTGATCCTGCTCTTTAATAATTCAATTTCCTTCTGCTGTTCTTTGATGGCTTCAATCAGCAGCGGCACCAGCCTTGCATAGTCTACTCCCTTGTAACCATCTTTTTCATTTACTGCATCAGGAATAATTTTTTCAACATTTTGTGCTATCAGACCAATCTGCCTGCCGGGGGTAAAATGATTTCCGGGAAATTCTTCTGCTCTCATTTCATATTCAACTCCATTGAGCAATAGTAATTTTTCCAAAGGGGATGAGATTGCAGTGACATTCTTCTTAAAGCGTTCATCGCTGGCGTAGGTAGTACCATTTACCCATAGGCTTCCGAATATGGAGAATGCATAAGTGTTGTTTCGTTCTGCTTTGGCCAGTTCCGAAAAACTACCGTCTGTTTGTATTACACCAAAACTCACCTTGCCATTAGGAATATCGTTTTGCAAACGAAGCTCACCGGGGTATCCACCAATTCCTACATCACCATACGCACCCCTGTATAAAGAAATTTTTGTAAGGCCCAGTGCATTACTAAATTGCAATGGCGCCTGGGCTGCTGCGCCATTTAACCCTATGCCCACGTTACCGGTAGTTGTATTCATTGTAAGACCCCATGGTGCACCGGTAGCTCCATAAAACCCCCACTGGTCATCTGCCGCCATTCCTATAAATGCGGGACTAGAGGTATTGGCGGCATTATTAAGCCATATGCCAGCTGATTGAGTACCTGTTTTTATTTGTAACCTTCCTCCAAATGACATGGCTGTTTCGCCCTGGTTCATTACCCTGGCCCTTTCGGTAAAATTGTAACTGTTGCCATATCCGAATGCGATGCTTGTGTTAGACCCATCTGAATATACCTGCAACAACCCACTTTGTATTCCAAAACCATACTGCGGAACACTACCCAGACCCCCGTATAAAGAAAGATGATTGCCAAGGCGATTACTGAATGCAAGTGAATCAAGGCTGATCTGGCCACCGACAGTAGTGTTATTCGGCAGTTTTGTATTACCATATTTTGAGATGATGTTTCCCTGTACAATGAGATCCCCACGGGTTTCAATACTACCCAATGCAGTAAGCTTATCTCTAAATATACCAGTACCCACCACATCGAGTTTGGCAAACGGGCTGTCAATACCAATGCCTACTTTGGTACTGTTGTTGGGAGCCGGCACACTGTTGGACTCAGCAGCACAAATTTTTGCACTTCCGTTAGCCAGAGCAGAACCAGTGCCGGTGTACCGGTACAACCTTATGTAAACAATACTACCCGGAGTCAGGTTAAGCCAGTTCAATCCAAAAAAAGTGCAGCCAAGCTCTGTGAAAGTGCCGTTACATGAAGTTGCCGTGTATGCAGAAATACAAGTGCCATTATAAGTGTGGTTAACACGCAGGCGGCCACTTGCAGGCACCCGCAGCTTAAACCAAACGTCCCTTACATTGGCACCCGGCATTGGATTGATACAGGAAGGATTGGGGATATTGGGTGTAAGTGTTGCGCCAGACCAATCATAACTTACTGCAGGCATACAGTCCTGACCAAGTGGATCTTGTGCGTCTATTGAAAAAAAGCCTGCATCGCAGGGTTCGTCTGCCAATTGATAGTTATTACTTACACATATTTTTACAGATCCATTGGCAAAGGCAATAGTATTAGAAAACCGCCGGTACACTCTTGCATACACCACAGAGCCAGGCGTAAGCCCCACAAATTCCCTGCTACTCTCAGATGGCACATTGGAATACAGGCAGGGGTAACCATTGTTAAAGCTATTGAAAATGGAAAGGCTGCTGCAGGTTGCCCCCGTATACAATTCGGCTGTGTAAGCCTCACTGGCATTATTAGTGGCAATACTTACCCTTGCTTTACCATTAGCCGGTACGGTAAACTTGTACCACACATCCAGGTTCTGAAAATTTTCACACCAGGTATTGGCACTGCCACTACTCCATGTAGCGCCGGTATAGCTGTAAACAGTAGTAGGTTCACAACCAAGATTTTCAACCGGTACAATAATGGCACCGCAGGAATTATCGTTGGCAGGCTGTGCGAAACCTGATGCCGTAACAATCAACAGCAGGAATAATAAAAATATACGCATGGTAAAAATTTTATCAAAAATGCCATCTCTTTATATTTTTTACTATCCCTTAAAAACGGGATATTTCACATTCCCAGAAAAATCATGTAAAAAGGGGATGAAAAGCTGATTTAATTGTGTAGTTATTTGTATTAACTTGATGTGTTATTTTTTATTGATGAAAAGATTTATCCTGATACTGCCTGTTTTATTGTTGCTGTTTACTGCTACCCCGGCGCAAACGCCCATGAACAAAGACAGCCTGCTCAAACTGCTGCCATCAGCCAAAGAAGACAGCAATGCGGTATTGCTTTACATTGATCTTGGGCAGCAATATGAAAACAATGAGCCTGATGTGGCCATAAAATATTACCGCATGGCAGGCAACCTCAGCAAAAAGATCAATTATACATTGGGCATCATCAAGTACATCACCAACTATACCTATATGCTGAATATGCGGGGGCAGTTTGATTCTTCACTCATACTGAACCTGCAATCGGTGGAGTTTTCAAGAAAAATAAAAGACTCCCTCTATCTTGCCAAAACATTGTTCAACACCGGCACTTCTTACAGGTGCCTGGCAAATTATGAAAAAGCGGCAGCCTACTATGAAGAAGGCAAGAACATATTCAGGCGGTTTGGTGATGAATTGACAGAAGCACAGGGAGATGATATACTGCAGGTACTTTACGATGACCTGCACCAGTACGAAAAAGCGATACAGTATGGTGAAAGAGCTGTATCCCTGTTAAGAAAAGCAGGCAATGCCCCCATGCTTGGTGTGGCACTCAACAACCTTGGAATGGAATATGCTTCTATTGGCCAGTTAAAAAAATCTGATTCAATTTTTACTGAAACTTTAAAACTAGCTGTACGTATTGATGACAAGAACTTAGAGCAAAGCGCCTGCCTGAATCTTGGGAATAATTATTTACAGCAGGGCGATTTTGAAAAGATGAAACCCTATATGGATAAGGCCCTGCTACTTTCAAAAGAACTTGAGATTGCAGAGAGCGAGCTGATTGCTTTAAAAGGGTTGTCTTTCTATCATACATTTAAAAAAAATTACCCGGTTGCCAAACAATATGCGGAAGAGGCGCTGGCACTTTCCTACCAACATGACCTTAAGATGCAGAGGGTAAAAGTGTTTACACAACTCTCCAACCTTGCTTACGCCATGCAGGATATTGAACTGGGTGAACAATATGCAAAAATAAGCGGCGACCTGGGTGACAGCCTGCTAAATGAGAGCATACAGAAAAACACACTGGAACTGGAGAAGAAATATGAATCAGCCAATAAAGAAACGCAGATAAAAAAATTAGAAGCTGATAAAAAGATTCAGGAGCTTACCATTAAACAAAAAAATATACTCAATTATATTTTAGCCGGCAGTGCAGTCATCATTTTAATCATTAGTTTACTTGGCTACAGAACCTACCGGCAAAAACAACAACTGCAGCAGCAACGCATCAATGAATTAGAGACACAACAACAATTAACCGCCACTGAGGCAGTAATGAAAGGCGAAGAGCAGGAACGTAGCAGGCTTGCCAAAGACCTGCATGATGGCCTGGGAGGCATGCTTAGTGGTATTAAATTTTCATTCAACAGTATGAAAGGCAATTTAATTATGACGCCTGATAATGCTCAGGCTTTTGAACGCAGCATGGATATGCTGGACAGTTCAATAAAAGAAATGCGGAGAGTAGCACACAACCTGATGCCCGAGGCGTTGGTAAAGTTTGGCCTGGATACCGCCTTAAAAGATTTTTGCAATGACATCAACCAAAGTGGAGCATTACAGGTATCTTATCAGTCAATTGGGCTTGAAAATGAAATAACCAACCAAACGACCGCCATTGGCATTTACCGTATCATCCAGGAACTCATTAACAACAGTATGAAACATGCTGCTGCAAAAAATGCAATCATTCAACTCAGCAAATCTGCTGACACTATAACCCTTACGGTGGAAGATGATGGAAAAGGATTTGATACTACTCTCCTCAAAACAGCAAAAGGAATGGGTTGGGCCAACATTGTGCACCGTGTTGAATTTTTAAAAGGCAAACTCGATGTAAATTCACAGCCCGGCAAGGGCACTTCTGTATTGATAGAATTTGCAAGTACATAAAGAGAAGTGTGTGGTTATTGTTGAGGAAGTTTAGATGGTTTAGATTTATTGTATAAAAGCAATTGTAAGATCACGATGAAAATTAAAGTTTTTATAACAGACGACCATTACATGGTGATTGAAGGCATCCGTTCACTACTGCAAAACGAACCGGGCATTGAATGGATGGGCCATGCCTCCAATGCGGAGTCCTGCCTTGCTTACCTACAAAACCATCAGACTGATGTAATACTGATGGACATAAATATGCCCGGCAAAAGTGGCATTGAGCTTTGTAAAGAAGTAAAAGAAAAATACCCCGGCACCTTTGTGATAGGCTTAAGTACTTTTAATCAACAGAGTTTTATTCATAAAATGATGGAAAATGGCGCCAGTGGTTATGTTTTAAAAAACGCCACCCAGGCAGAGTTGATAGATGCAATTATCACAGTTGCCAAAGGCAAAACTTATTTTAGTGACGAAGCTGCGGCGGCACTTAAGAAAATTGAAACATCACAAATACCATTGATTACAAGGCGGGAGAAAGAAGTACTGGAGTTAATTGCAGAAGGTTTGACCAATATTGAGATCGCCGGGAAATTATTTATCAGCAGTGCTACAGTTGATACCCACCGCAAAAATCTGCTGATTAAGTTTCAAACAAAAAACACCGCCTCCCTGGTTAAAACTGCCATGCAGTTACAGTTGATATGATCATTACACCGGCACTTCAATAAATACAGATGTTCCTTTGCCCGGATGTGATTGAATATCCGTTTTACCATGCAGCATCTTTATCCTGCTCTCCACATTTTTTAACCCTATTCCATTTTTTCCGTGATGCAAAGCTGCATTAAATCCAACACCGTTATCCTCCACGGTTACCGAAAGTATCCCGTTATTATAACTGAGCTGAACAATTGCTTCGGTAGCTTTTGAGTGTTTAACGATATTTTGAACAAGTTCCTGTACTACCCTGAAAATATGAAATGCCTGCTCACCTTTAAGTGCCGTTGGCTGCTGCATAATATTTTCAAATGCAATGTGTATACCGGCAGTAGTGCTAACAGCCATACAATAATTACGGATCGCTGCTTCCAATCCTTCTTGCAGCAATTCGGCCGAAAACATGGTGTGAGAAACAGCCCGGAGGTCCCTGATGGAATCATCCAGTTTATCAATGGTATACTCAAATTTATTTTGCTGAGCCCTGTTTAAAGTAATATCATTTTTAATCGCACTGAAAGAATGCTTGATGCCACTTAGCATACTGCCCAATCCATCATGCAATTCACGGGCCATGCGAATGCGTTCCTGCTCCACTGCCAGTTCTTTTTCCATCAGTATTTTTTGTTTCTGAAGTTTTCGCTGCAGGTAGGTCTTTACCACAACAACCATTGCAGCAACAGTCACTACGGCCATCAACAAACGAAACCACCAGCTTTGCCACCATGGCGCCCTTACTGTAACAGGCAATTGGTACACCTTTTCAGCCATTACTCCATCTGCGTTAAAAGCTTTCAACTTTAAGGTATAATTCCCCGGGGGAAGATTAACATACCTGATAAAAGATTTATTGGTTGCATTCACCCATCCTTTATCATAACCTTCCAGCATGTAACTGATATGTGCAGCAGCAGCATTTACATAATCAATCACGGTAAACTGGAAGCCAAGTGTGTTTTGTTTGTAATCAACATTCAATTCCTTCAACGCTGAATAATTGACCAAAGGATTATACACCGTATCATTCAGCTGAATACTGCTGAGTACCAGTTTTGGCACTGCATTAAAAGGCTTGAGGACGGAAGGGTAAAAACCATTAAGCCCATTTATGCCGCCAAACAAAATTTCCCCGCCTGCAGTTTTATAAAAAGAATACGTATTGTATTCATTACTCTGCAATCCGTCTGCTGCAGTAAATATCTTTACTACGGGCCCTGAGGGATGAAACCTGTTAATGCCTGCATTGGTACTCAGCCATAAATATTCCCCATCCTGCACTACACCATATACATACTGGTTGCTTAAGCCGTCATTGGTAGTATATATCCTGGATATCTCTGATACCTTTTTATTGAACCGGATAAGCCCAACAGTACTCCCTATCCACAACAGGCTATCGGGGGTATCACTAAAACACTTGATAGTAGCCTGCAATGGAAATTGCCTGATACTAACCAATGAATCGTTTTGCAATCTGTAAATACCAAACCCCTTAAATGCTTTTGAAATATATAACAGTCCGCCATCACCAGCATAAGCAGTAAGATATACATCTGTTGCATCAGCACCTTTTACAAGCACACTTCTATAACCAGCACCCTCCTTTACGGCTATGTACAAACCGGCATTGGAAGACAGGAGAAATTGCCCCTTTTGGAGCTTGCAGATGTAGTTATATTGCAAGGAAGCAGCATTACTGGAAGGGGTATTGACAAATGCAACCTTACGGGCAACTTTTGTTATTGCATCCACCTGGAACAATCCTTTAAAAGTTGCCGCCCATATTTTATTATCATCAGCAAGCAAATATTCAACTGAAGGCGGCAAAGCCGACCGAATTGTTTCTTTTATTTTTTTGGTTGAATCCAGCACCAGCAATCCCCCGGATTGCGTGGCACACCATATTTCATTATTAATACCTGCAATTGAACGAATGAAGTTATCAGACAGAAAATCTGCTGCTGCTGCTTTGCTGATGAACTGGTTAAAGTGAAATTTATCGAGGTTGGTATAATCAATACCTTTTCCCCAAACTGCCACCCACAGGTTCCTGTTATCATCTGTATATATGTATATTACCTGGTTACCGGAGAGTGAGTAACCGTTATCGGCCTTGCTGCTGTAATGCTGCAATATATTTCCGGCTGAATCAGCTTTCAGTAACCCATATTCCAGGCTTCCGATCCACATGGTTCCGGTATTATCAAGATGCAATGAGGAAATACTGATTTGATTTGTACCATTTATCTTGTTGCAGGACGCAGTTGGTGCATTCATGTCTAAACGATACAACCCGCTACTGGTTCCAAGCCAGCAGCTGTTACTACCGGCCAGCAGAAGCGTATTTACTGTGATTCCCTTTACTGAGAGCTCATGCCGTTGCCAGTTGATATTTTCGCCGGATACAATTCCCTTCCACAGTACCGGGGAGTTGTTGGTTACCATGAATAAACTTTCAACAGGTTTGTAGAGCTGCAGTGGAAATGTTTTGATAATTGCATTACCCTTAAAGGGAATACCGTTAAGCCGGGTAAACGATTTAACGGCAGGATCGAAAATAAAAATATCAAATCTTGACTGTAACCAGATACGGTTACGATGATCGATATAAAAAGGAGAACAAAATTGCTCCCCGCTACTTGAGTTCATTATCCGGTAACAATAAAAACTATCTGTTTTGCGGTCGTAATAATTCAGTCCATCATTGCTGCCGATCCACAAACATTCCGATCTGTCTTCAAGGATATTAAGAAACAACGTACCTCTGATTCCCTTTTGTTGATTAGGCGATGAGTAATATTTCTTACAATCAATTCCATCAAACCGGTTCAACCCGTCAAATGAGCTGATCCAAACAAATCCTTTGGAGTCTTTGAATATGCAGTTGTTTACTCCCTGTGTGAGCCCGTTATTTACAGACAGGTGATTAAAATATAATTGCTGTGCTCCGGCTACAGAAAAGGCCAGGCAAAATAAACCCAGTAAGCAAAAAATCCGCATGGCTTAAATTTAAACCAAATCTGCTAAAACTACCAGTATGCTTTAATAAATAAATTGCAGCTAAATGTCAACACTAAAATATCGAAATGCTTTTAATCCTGCTTTCTTGCAGGTGGCCTGCGGTTAAACTGTTTCGGCTTACCACCGCCATTACCTCTGCCGGCTCCACTGCCGCTTCTGTGTGCTGGTGCCCCGGGATTGTATTCGGGCGCTTCGCCAAACTGTTCAGGTACTTTTTCTTTTTGTACAGATTTACCAAGCAGTTTTTCAATGGCCATAAACTTGCGTTGCTCTTTTACACTGATAAAAGTAATAGCAGTACCCTCTGCAGCCGCCCTGGCAGTACGGCCAATACGGTGTACATAATCTTCGCCGTCATGCGGCACATCATAATTTAACACCAACCCTATGTTATCAATATCAATACCCCGGCTTAAAATATCTGTTGCCACCAGCACATTGATACGGCCGCTTTTAAAATACATCAGCACTTCTTCTCTTTTATCCTGTTCCAGGTCGCTGTGTATTTCATCCACTTTCAGGCTTGTTCTTTTCAAATCACGTGTCAGTTGCTTTACACTGATCTTGCTGCTGCAAAAGATTAAAACGGAGTCAAAGGTTTTTTGATGGAGGATGTATTTTACCAACGGGATTTTCTGGGTATCATACACTACGTAGGCCAACTGTTTTATTTTATCATTGGGCTTACTGATAGAGATACTTATTTCTGCAGGATGATGCAATATCTTTCTTGCCATCTCCCTGATCTTATGCGGCATAGTAGCCGAAAAAAGGAGGTTTTGCCTTTTGGCAGGCAATGCATTAATGATACGCATGATGTCGTCATAAAAACCCATATCCAGCATTCGGTCGGCCTCATCCAGTATCAGATATTTAAGGCCCTGGAACTTTACATAGCCCATGTTGATATGTGCAATCATTTTTCCCGGTGTGCAAATCACTACATCCGCCCCGGCACTCAACGCCTTTTTCTCCTGTACAAATGCATTGCCATCACCACCGCCATACACGGCGATGGAACTTACTGAAGTAAAATAAGAAAGGCCTTCCATGTGCTGGGCTATTTGTATGGCCAGCTCACGGGTAGGCACAATTACCAACGCTGTAATGCTATGATGATTGATGGGGCTTGCAAGGATATTATTGATCAGTGGCAACAGGAATGCAGCTGTTTTGCCAGTACCTGTCTGAGCAGAAGCTATTACATCTCTTCCTTCCAATACCAATGGGATTACCTGTTCCTGCACGGGGGTGGCCTCTTCGTAACCTGATGCTTCGATGCCTTCCTGTAAACGGCTGTCGAAATTAAATGCTGTAAATTTCAAAATATGTACTGATGATTAAGTTAAAATATTGGATTCTGATTGTAAATATAAAAATAGTTATAATCGGTGAGACCACCGTAACTACTTTAAGCGCTTACAATAGCAAACAAATATCTTCTCCGGAAGGGCTAAAATATTGCCGAAAAAAAAATCCGTCCGCACACAATATTTGATTTGAATGGGAGTTATACCTGGTAATCCTATACCTTCTATCATCCGGGCGCCTGCCTGGTTTTATTAATAATAAATATTGACTATGAAAACTGAACAAAAGAATCACCATCAACATGCAGTGGTACAACAGGTTACCAACAATACTACCAGCTGGCTTGGCAAGCGCTCCCGTGATAATGAAGACATCGTTAGCGGACAAACATTTATCGCTCCAACAGAAGGGGACCTGGATGCCATTGAAGTTTTTTCCACCATCGTAACAAAACCCGGAAAAGTGATCATGACGCTGCATAGTTTTGACTCACAACAAAAAAGCTGGGGGCCGGCATTGGGCAGTTCCAGTGTTGATATCAACAATACAGAAGCAGGCAAATGGCTGGCATTCCACATGCAGGGCATGCATTTGGATAAAGGCAAATCATATGGTTTTAAATTAGAAAGCCCCGATACCTATATTGGTGTGGGAGAGGCGGCAGGCAGCCATACGAAACCACCTTTTGGTTCCGGGCAGGAATGGCAGTTTACAAACACGAAAACCAAAGGAGAAAGTTTTTCTTATTTCAGTCTTGCTTTTAAGGTTGAAATGAGAGCTTGATCCGATTGAAGGCAACCAATTGAACCCATTTTTTTTGCAGTAATGTAAAGCAGATGGGTTTTAATTTTTTATGTAGCCGGTGATTGTGAAGATGCATTGATCATTGTATTTGACAAAAGCGTGTAGCAGGTTTGCCAGGCTTCTTTTACTTCACTGTTCCAGTCTTTTCCCAGGCCTTTTTCAAGCGTCCATAACAATGCATTGCCTGCCAGTTTATAGTGAGCAGGCCTAACCCCATATTGCACATGGCGCTGTGCCATTGCTGCAATTTCATCAGTTAATGTATCCAACTGATCCAGCCGGCCAACTATTGAAGTGAGCATATCGATCAGTTTTATATACTGCTGCTCCATATCCGGGGGAAACATTTTTTTTACAGAAGGATTATCAGCAAATAATTTAGTATAAAACAAGTCTCCGATCAACGCAGGATCAATACCCCGGAAAAGCCGCCAGGTTTGCTTTACTAATTTAATTTGTTCCTTGGTCATGGGTATGCTTTATAAGAATCAATTACTGCACAAAAATCTACATTCCTTTTGCATTGCAGAAATAAATAACATTGAAGTGTGGCAAAATGCATTTAGAATGGCGAAAAATAGCCGGCAATTCAATGTACTAAATATTCAAATCTCTATTTAGTACGCTTCAAGTTGCTTTTTATGCAGTTCATTGTGATTGATTTCTTTCAAGGTATTATCCGTTGCATTTTTGTGTTATAAAATAACTTTTATGCAAACAACAGCAACCATCTCAATTGTCACTAATTCTGGCCACTTCTTTTTTAGTACAGAAGAAATTGTACGGTTAGAAGCCTGCAGTAATTACACCAACATCTATTTCATCAACAAAAAGAAAATGCTTACTTCGAAAGTGTTGAAAGAATTTGCAGCCGTACTGGAACCGATGGGTTTTGTACGTACACACCGCACCCACCTCGTAAACAAACAACACATTGCTTTTGTAAGCAACAACGGCAACATTGTAATGAAGGATGAAAGTGTGGCAGAAATTTCAAGAAGGATGAAGAGTGGCGTAATGAAGGTGTTGAAGAATGCAGCATAATAAATCGCAGCCCTGCCTGGGCCTGCCGTTCCGCAAGTCAGGCGCCCTCATTGAAAGGCATACCGTATTTTTGCAATACTACAGGTATTCAGCAAAATATAAAAAGTACACAAAAGATAAGGCTTGCAGTAGTTAACGTGTATGTCTTGTAAAACAAACCAACCATTAATTTTTAGGTGCCTGTTATCATGACGGGCTTTTATTATTGACGCCCCTACCTGTCAAACCACTTCTTAAAACCCGGGGCTTTTTCCCTGCTGATATCCTGCTGCATCTTCAGCGGTGTTTTCAAAGTGACCACCAGCTTTTGATTTTCTTCCGGCTTAATACTTTGTATGGCATCAATGTGAATGATGGATTGGCGGTTGGCACGGTAATATATTTTTGGATCAAGAAGTTCTTCAATTTCATCCAGCGTGGAAAAATCCAGTATATATTTTTCACCGCCGAAGGTGAGCAGGTAGTTCAGGTTCTCCCGGTAAAAACAGGCAATGTCTTTAGTAAAAACGGGCAACCAGTTATTGCGGACTTTCACCACAAATTTTTCTTTGTAAGCAGTGAGCATTGCCTGGGGATTAGCAATCATCCTCAGTAATTCCTGTACATCTTTTGGATAGGCCGATTTACTTTGCACAATGGCCCTTGCTTTGTCAATGGCCTTTTTCAGCTCTTCCTCATCTACCGGTTTAAGCAGGTAATCGATGCCATTTACTTTAAATGCCCTGATGGCGTATTCGTCATACGCAGTGGTAAATATGATGGGGCAGTTAAAATTGTACCGCTCAAATATTTCAAAACTGGTTCCATCGCTCAATTGTATGTCAGCAAAAATCAAATCCGGTTCTGCATTTTCCATGAACCATTTGTAGCTCGTCTTTACACTTGACAATACCTGTTTGATCTTTACGTCTGGCGACACTTCTGCAATTCTGAACTGCAATTCCCTGGCAATCAAATTTTCATCTTCAATGATTACTGCATTCATAAAAAATATTTTAGTTTTTAAGCCTGATGGCTGATTTGTTTTAAGGTTAAATTACTGTATTGCTAACTTGTATTTGCACTTTTTGAGCAGAAGCGCTTATCAGCAATTTAAACATTCACCCAATCTTATATCAAAGGTATCTTCACCATAAAATAACTTTCATTTTCTTCAATGACCATTTTCCGGTTGCTTAAATATTTATACAAAGATTCCATATTGCCCAACCCCTGTTTATTGCTCGTTTCCACAAAATTTTTACTTTGGAGACTATTCCTTACTATCAGGTAATCATCCTCTATAAACAGATCAATTACCAGCGGGGCATCCACATCAGCAGTATTGTGCTTTATCGCATTTTCCACAAGGTTCTGCAATGTTACCGGCGCAATTTTCCTGTGATAATATTCTTCATCAATGTTCATATTGATTTGCAGTGCATTTTCAAATCTCGTACGCTGAAGGTCGTTGTAGAGTTGCACAAATTTTATCTCTTCCCCCAGTGGCACCGTTTCATTGTCGCGGTTTTTTAGAATATAACGGTACACTTTACTCATTTTATCCAGGAAATTTCCCGCCATTTTCTGATCAATCCTTATTAGGCTGCTGAGCGAAGTAAGTGAGTTAAACAAAAAATGCGGATTGAGATGTTGCTTTAGATTTTCATACATTACCAGTGCCTTTTCTTTCTCCAGCAACTGAGCCTTACTTTCCAGTTGCAGTAATTTTTCTTTCTGACTGATCCGGTACCGGTAAAAAAACAATACAGACAATAGGACCAGTGACAGTATTACTGTTTTAAACCACCATGTTTTATAAAAGGGTGTATGAATAACAAAATGAAATACTGTTTCACCAGACTGCCAATTATAGTTTTTTGATATAGCCCTTACCCTGAAGCTGTATTTACCAGGGGCAAGATTATTGTAAACAGCCTCTGCATTATTTGCAGAAGCTTTTAATGTATCGTCAACACCCTCTAACTGGTATTCGAAAAAATATGGAAAAACATCTCCATCAGTTAGAAGCCCGAATTTCAGCGTGATTGATTTTTCATCCGGGCCAAGTTCAAGCAGTTGTTTTTCTTCCCCATTCAGCAGGCTGTCTTTTCCGTTAATGTTCACGACACTTATCGTTGGTTTCTGCAACGCAGGTTTATAATATAGCCGTGCCGGGATAAACTCTGTAATCACGCTGTTAACGGCCACCAGGATATTGCCATCTTTTGTTAAAGAAGCATAGTTCTCATAGGTAGGATCGCTTTCGCTGATGGGAATAGAAAAGTTATTGTACCGGCCTATTACAGGATCAAAAACAGAAAACCGGTTAAGCGAAACACACCATATTTTCCCATTGGCATCGGGGATTACTTTGTGAATATTATCACTCACAAGGCCATCGCTTTGGTAATACTGGCCGATTCGTTTTGTTGCCGGATCATAGGTGCTCATACCTGCGCCCCTGTTTGCCAGCCATATCACACCTTGTTTATCAAAACTCAGCGAACTGAAGTACCCGTTGTAATCCATTGCAGGGTTTGTTTGCATCTCCACATAATTTAACTTGTCCTGCTGGTTGAGTGAGCCAATACAGCCCAATGCCGCTGAGAACCAGATTTTACCGTCAGGGCCCTCGGTGAGATAATCAAATACTGGCTTTTGTCCATTGTGGAAAGTATCCAATGACGGGTGAATTATTTTTACACTGCCACTACCCGAGTTCCATTTGATCAATGTATTAAAATCGCTGAAGTAGCTGATGCTGTCGTTGTACTTCAGCATGTCTCTTATCATAAGCGTATCCGTATAGCCGGGTAAAGGTGAGTATGGCTGAATAACATGTTGCTTTCCGGCAATCATCCATATACCTGCAGTTGTAGATAAAAAAAGGGAATCGCCGTAGAAGCGAAATTTATACATTCCGTTGACAGGCAGTTTCCCGGCATTGGGCAAAGCCTTTTTCAGATCATACAGTTCAACGTTATTTGCCACAGGAAAATAGTGGGCAATATTCGTGTAATTATAATTGATCCACCAGCTTTTATCCCTGGGATCTTCTTCAACAATAGAGATGGGGGCATTTTTTAATAATGCATCCAGTTCTCCCAAACGATGCAGCCTGTAAATACTCTTTGATGGATTGCATTTTGAAATACCACCCACTGTAGCCAGCCATATGGTGGCATCGTTATCCTGCAGGGCATCAAACATCAAATCACCTGCTATTGAAAGCGCTTCGCTTTCATCGTGCTTAACGGTTTCTATTTTATTTCCATTCGAAAGGTTAATGGTAATAATGCCATTGTTATAGGTAGACAACCACAATCGCTTCTCAATATCTTCAAACAATGTTAATCCATAAACATCAGGAAAACTGCTTTGAACAGAAATTCTCTGTAACAGTTTCATTGATGCCGGGTCGAAAAGAATTACCTCTTTACGTACATTATCAAAAGCCCAGATCATTCCGGATTGCGACCTTGCCAGTGCAGCAATACTGTTACTGTTGAAGAGTGCGTTGCCGGGTTGATTTTTAAAATCAAAATACTTTCTCTCTTTTTTGTTATACAAATGAATACCCGTTCGGGTGGCAAACCACATCCCTTTTCCACCCGGATCTTCCAGCATTCCGTTTCTTCTTACTGCATATTGGCGCATCGAATCCGGTGATGGTGCAAGAGCAGCAATATCAACAAATGCATCACTTGCTGTGTCCAGCCGCATAATATTCCATTCGCCGGTGGCCCAGATAGTTCCATCTTTATCACAGGCAATATTCCCAATCACTTTTGCAAACCGGGTGCTGGGTGTTTTATAATTTTTAAATTTGTTTTCCTTTACCGTATAACAAAAGATGCCATTGCCTGTTGCTCCCCAAATGCGGCCCAGTTTATCTTCACAAAGCTTTGTAATGTTATTGTCAACAATTGAGTTGGGGCTCTTTGTTCTTTTAAAAACATAAAAGTGTGCCCCGTCATAGCGGTTAAGGCCGTTCTGGGTACCAATCCATAAAATACCTCGGCTGTCTTTTAAAAATGTTACCGCACTGTTATGGCTTAGTCCATCCTTTTCTTTGATGTGATGAAAGATCATGTCTGGCTGCTGTGCAATAACGCTCGCCAGCATCAATAAAAAAGTGATGACAAATAAAACAGATCGCATACTGAAAAATATAAACTATCCATGTGACTGCAAAAAATGGACACTGAAAAACCTGCTATTTAAAATGAAGCGTGGTAAAAACCAAATAAACCGTAATGTACTTTCCTCACCGCAGCCGCAATCAGGATAAACCCGGCGACACTAAAAGGCTGGCATCGTGGAACAGCCTCTTTACAAAGTTTGCTCAGCCAGGTTTCGAAAAACGGTTCATTTAAGTTTAAGCATCCCTCATTAAAAAAGCAAGCACCCTGAACACCTGAATATTGTTCAACACTTTGCATTGCATCATTTTTACAGCACAAAGAAATTAACATGAAAAATATATCTCTTCTTGTATTTGTATTCTTTAATACTGCAATTGCTTTCGCTCAAAACAATATAGGCATTGGCACCAGCTCGCCAAACAACAGTGCTATGCTGGATATAACAAGTACAACAAAGGGTTTGCTCATTCCAAGAATGACCACGGCACAACGCAATTCCATTGTATCACCTGCAAAAGGATTGATGGTATTTGACAATGATACCAACAGCTTTTGGTTTTATAATGGAAGCACATGGACAAACATTGCAGCCAATACCGGCAGCGGATGGGCTTTAACCGGGAACAGCGGCACCAGCCTCGCCACTGATTTTATCGGCACAACAGATAACCAGGCTTTACTATTTAAAGTAAACAATAAACGCTTTGGTTTTTTTGACACAAACGGAAGCATTGCCATTGGAGACCTGGCAGGTTCTTACAATTATGCTCACAATAATATTGCTATTGGCAGCAAAGCACTTTTTTTCAATGGCAGCATCAGCAACCTGGTTGCAGTCGGAGATTCTGCTTTATACAATAATGGAACCGGCGCCCTTGCCGGTGATGGAGTAAAAAATACGGCGATTGGTTCAAAAGCACTGTTCAGCAACAATACAGGTTCAGAAAATACTGCTATTGGCTACCAAACACTTTACTCAAATACAAACGGAGATAACAATGTTGCTGTAGGCAAAGAAGTGCTGCGGCTAAACACAACCGGCAGTTTCAATACTGCGATGGGGAGCAACGCACTCGGAAAAAATATTTCCGGGATAAGTAATACCGCACTGGGATATTCCGCTTCATTAAACAATACTACCGGCTTCAGCAATATAGCTCTTGGTACACTCGCCCTTTATGCCAATACCACCGGCTATTCCAATATTGCTATCGGCACCAATGCATTATCGAAAAATATCTTATCGTATCAGAATATTTCAATTGGCGATTCTTCATTGTTCAATAATGGCTCGGGCAATATCAACCCGAATGGTGAAGCAAGCTACAATATATCTATAGGTTATAAAACACTTTATAATAACACATCAGGTTATTACAATGTGTCTATCGGCAATGAAGCGGGCTACAATATAACAACAGGAGGGGGCAACACTGCACTGGGTACAGAGGCTTTGGGACAGAATATATCAGGCAATAATAATACTGCAGTAGGCGCAGGCTCGGGTGTTTCCGCCGGCAATTTATTGAACACTACTGCCATTGGAAACGCTGCCAGGGTAAATGCCAGCAATAAAGTAGTGATAGGAAATTCAGATGTCACCTCCATTGGCGGATATGCCAACTGGAGCAATTTCAGTGATGCAAGATTTAAACGCAATGTGAAAGAAGATGTGCCAGGCATTGCCTTTATCACAAAATTGCGGCCGGTTACCTACACACTGGATGTAGATGCGATCAATGATTTTAATTCAAAAGATCTGCCTGCAGGCAAAAAAATCAACTCGCTGAACCCGGAAAAGAAAAATGAAATAATCACCGGTTTTATGGCACAGGAAGTAGAGCAAACTGCCCGGTCGCTTGGCTTTACTTTTAGCGGCGTAGATAAACCTGCCGATGCTAACAATCAAACCTATGCATTGCGCTATAGCGACTTTGTGGTACCGCTGGTAAAGGCGGTGCAGGAACAGCAGCAACAAATTGAAATCCTCACCAAAGAAGTGGCAGACCTTAAAAAACTGCTGCAAAAACAATAATCAACATGATAGCCAAACTGGTATTTTATGCACTCGCCGTCATCAGCAGCTTACTGGTTTTATACCTGCTTTTTATCACTTCAGACAACCTGCAGAAGCTACCGTATACAAAAAAATCAGAAATAATCATCTTTATTATTGCATTACTGATCATGGCTGCAGGAACAATCATTGGCATACGCCAGGTGAACTACTATTCAAAATATGCCACAACAAATATTATCTTTATCGTTTCAATATCTATTGCATTCATTACAATTCTTATTGGGCTGCTGTTTTTTAATGGCCCCATAAAGTGGAACTAATAAGAATAATCATCTGTTTAACCGCCTGTAGTAAAGAATAATGGAGATGAAGCAACCCTTACTTATAAGTTTATTTCTTATAGGCTGCCTGGTTACATTACCGGGCTGTGTATCAAAATACAATACCAGCGGTGTTGTTGATGCACCTGTTGTAAGCAGTGATAGCAAATACCTGATTGTACTAATTGCCGAAAGCGAAGCGTTCACCCACCAGGAAAACGGAGGTTACAGGAAAACAAATTACAGCAGCAGCTACTGGCTCAAACAATATGAAGTGGCTACGGGCAAATTGTTGAAAAAGAAAAAACTCATATCCGCTTCAGAAAAAACAAATACTACTGCTACCTGTTACGGCAGCCACGACAACAAAATATGGTTGTACTTAAATGGCCTGCAGGCTTATGATATCAACACCCTTGAAGAAGTGATGAATGAAGAAAAAATGGCAGAAGCCAACAGCATGAACAAAAATATTTTTCCGTATGAAGAAAGACTGATCAACCCCTCTGTTGCAAATGGCTATATAGATTTCACGGCTTCTACTGGTGAACAATTCCGCATTCACCTGAAAAATTTTAAAATAATAAACAAAAGAAATGCTGAAGTAACTGCGGAGAATGCTGAAAAGAGGATCAACAGGTTATTTAACAGCGACGGAGATTATGGCATTCGTTGTGACACTTTCAGCAATAAAATGTTTGCATTGGCCAAAGACAGCACAGCAGCAATCAACTACGGCTTAAGCAATCAGCATTTGAATGAAGTTGCTTATCGCATGCGTCTTTTCAAGGCCGATTTTAGTATACGACAGTTGGGCAATCACAACAGCTTTGATTATACCAATATCGTACAGCAGGGAAATACTACCTATCTGAATCCCTGCTTTGCAAAAGATTTTTATTCCGGCAACGCAATTCACCTGTCGCAACCTGCAGGCTACCTCATCATTCACCAGGATGTATTGGGCAGTAATTCTAAAGCAATTCTAACCCGTGTTGATGCCAGCAATAAAAAAATATGGGAAACAGCAACCGGTATCAGCACTAAAATTGCACATTGTATTGTAAGTGGCAAATATTGCATCATCAGCAGCAATGTGTCTTACATGTTCAGTCCGCACATTGGAAAAGATGCTTTGTGCATCCTGGATACCGACACAGGCAATATCACCAGCCCCAAATTAAAAGAGTAACTGCAATTCATCATTTTCAACCGCATCAAGCCAACAGTTGGCACACTTAAAACTATATGAGCCACCCTTCGTTTAGTTAACATAGATAAATTAGCCACAGGTTTGTATTTTCGCAAAAAAAAATCAGATAAATGAAACGATCATTCTTTACAGTGGCACTGTTTTTTTATACCACTACACTATTTTCACAAACGGCTGAATCTAAAAAATTAGACAGCCTTTTTACAGCCCTTGAATCCAACAACAAAGCCATGGGATCTGTTGCTTTACGGGAAAACGGGAAATTGGTGTACAGCAAAGCTATTGGCTTTGCCAGTAATGAACATGGCAAGCCAGTTAAAGCAACGCCTGCAACAATATACAGGATTGGTTCTATTTCAAAAATGTACACTGCAGCGCTCACTTTTCAACTGATACAGCAGGGAAAGCTTAGCCTGGAAACCTTACTCAGTGATTATTTTCCCACCATACCCAATGCCGGAAAAATTAAAATCAAACACCTGCTGGCACATACCAGCGGCATTTTCAATATCACAAGCGA
The DNA here is from genome assembly GCA_016722465.1 of Chitinophagaceae bacterium. Taxonomy (GTDB): domain Bacteria; phylum Bacteroidota; class Bacteroidia; order Chitinophagales; family Chitinophagaceae; genus Ferruginibacter. The sequence goes on from JADKJC010000002.1 coordinate 515,080, forward strand.
CAGTACTTATGAAGGATGGTATACAACCCCGCAATCAAATGAAGCCATGATTGCCAGGATGGCTAAGCACCCTGCTGATTTTGAACCGGGCACTGCCAAACAATACTGTAACAGTAATTTTATCTTACTCGGTTACATCATTGAAGCCATCACCCAACAAACCTACCAGCAAAACCTGCAGCTTAGCATTAACAGCATTACGGGAGCAAAACATACCAACTACGGAGGCAAGACAAATCTCAATAAAAATGAAGCGTATTCTTTCAGTTATGAAGATAACAAATGGATTCAGCAACCCGAAACAGATATGAGTGTACCGCATGGCGCAGGTGCTATCACCGCCACAGCCGATGATGTGGCACTGTTTGCAGAAAACTATATCGGTGGCAATATTTTAAACCAGCAATGGAAAGATACCGTAACCAGTATTACAAAACAACTGGGTTATGGTATTATAAAATTCAACAAAGACAATGAAACCGGTTATGGTCACAATGGCGCCATTGACGGCTTCAACACAGAAGTAATTTATTTCCCCGGCAAAAAAATAAGTATCGCTTTCCTGAGCAATGGTATTAATTATTCTATCGATGATATTATGACCGCTGCATACAAGATCTATACCGGGGCGGCTTATGATATTCCATCTTTTAAAACCATCCAGCTCACCGACAAAGACCTGGAGAAATTCAATGGTGTGTACAGCTCAGAAAAGATACCACTCAAGATCACTGTAAGCAGTAAAAACAACGCAATGACAGTACAGGCAACAGGACAGCCTGCATTCCCGATGGATGCAACATCAGCCAATAGCTTCAGCAACGGGCAAATTGGGGTAGTGCTGGAGTTTGTATTAAACAATGACAATACCGTAAAAGAAATGATACTTAAACAGGGAGGTGCCGAGATTTCATTCACAAAGTAGCATCCGTCAATTAAAGATACTTCACTCACAATCCTGCTGCATTGCTCAGCAGGATTTTTTTTCCGGCAGCTTACTGCAGCAATCAGCAAATGCACAATCACTTCATTGCTAAAAAAATGCACTTCGCTAATTAATACCTGCCGTTCGGTAACTATTACTTGTACAAACAGCTGCTGTACCGCATTTTTACATCTCAAACAATCAAAGCAAAAATATAGTCATGTTTAACAATTTTATCAACGGAACACTCAATGCAAAAATGCACTGGCAGTTATTCAGGATGCTGCTGCTGGTTACCAATGCCACCGGCCTTTTTATCTACGGCTTTTTACATTTTTTATTTTTCGAATTCCCTTTTGAAAGCGCCAACGAAGCAATGATGCTGCTGAAATTATGCGGCGTAGCCAGCTGCTTTGCAGCAGGTATCAGCATGTTGTTAATCCTGAGCGATCTTGCTGAATTTATCATCCGCCGCAAAAAAACTATGCTGGCACCGGTGTATGTTAAAACGTTTTCCATTGCACTGGTTGCCCTCATCATTATACTCAATGCCTGTAATGTGCCTGTTACAGCCGGCATAAAAAAAGATTTCAACACCGGCCTTACCTCCTCTTATTCAGGCATGGTACCAGGAAAAGTTTTCCTGGTGATGAACAATGAAGTGCTGAATCATACAGACATTCCGCTGGGCGAAAGCTTTTTACTGGTGAATGACAATATCAAAGGCCTGCAGGTAAAAAATGGAAAAGTTACCGTTGGCTGTTCGTTAAGGATCAGCGACCAACTGGGCAAAGTACTGCTGGATGAAAAAGATCTTTTTGCCGGCCACGAGGAGTTCACTGAAAAAGATGCCCAAATGCTGAAATGTACCGTAAGTACGGGCCAGCCGATGAAGTGGGATGAAAAATACAATGTGTTGGTGGTTTTCTGGGACAAAAATGATAAAAGCAAAATTGAAAATAACTTCACCATCCGGTGTATTGATATCCCGTAGTGATCTGTAAAAACAAACCCGGCTTTCAGTGTGTGTGAGGCTGTCTCAAAAGTTCCATTGATTGTTATATTGAACTTGTCGAAATATAACAATCAATGGGAAAAAAATCTGTACCATTTCGATAATACTCAATGTGACAGATTTGTTTCCTTTTGAGACAGCCTCATTTTTATTTTAACGATTGCATCACTTCGTCCTTTCTTCTGCGGCTCACTTCTACTTTACTGCTGTCTTTCAATACAGCAAACCCATCATGGTCAATAAAAGCAATGAATCTTTTATTTACCAGGTGGCTTTTGTGAGTGCGTATAAAATGATGCGGTGTAAGCAGTACATCATATTCTCCCAATGTTTTAGAGATAAGATAAGTGCGGCCGTTCTCCATAAAAAATTTAGTATAGTTACCAAGTGATTCACATCGTATGATCTCTGCCGGCACTAAAAAATGTACCCCTGCTTTTGTTGGTAATGCCAGCCTGAACTCACTGGGCGATGGTGCCTGTATGTTGTGGATAATGTTCTTTAGCAATGCATACTGTTGCTGGTAATCTTCATTGTTTTCAAGGAAACGCTGTACGCAACCCTGCAATTCTTCTACATCAATAGGCTTGAGTAAATAATCAAAGGCGCTGAAGCGGATGGCCTGTATCGCATACTCGTTATAGGCAGTTGTAAAAATGATCTTGAAATTCTTATTAGGTATTTTTTCCATCAGTTCAAAACCATTGAGGTGCGGCATTTGAATATCCAGAAAAACCAATGCAGGCTGATAGGCAGTAATGATATCCGCAGCTTTCCTTGGGTCATTACAAACCATCACCTGCTGTATGGCAGGCACTGTTTTTTCAATCATCAAACGAAGGGCATCCGTAGCCCTTTCTTCGTCGTCAATTAAAAGTACTTTAAGCATAACTTATGTTTGAATGGGAAAATCAATCGCTACCCTGGTACCTGCAGCATTGCCTGCCTTATCCATAAGGTCTGTGAACGCAATACTACCCTCTGCGCCAGTTTTATTTTTCATCGCCTTCAACCGCTCTGTCGATACAGCAATGCCTTTGCTCTGGTGACTGCTGCCATTGGCAACAATCCCTTTTATTTCTTTCGCTTTTTGACGGCCCACTCCATTGTCTTCCACAATACAATGCAGCCATTCCTCTTTTTCTTCAAATGATATCAGCAGTTGCCTGTCGACTTCCTTGTGCATCAAACCATGCCAGATGGCATTTTCAACAAAGGGCTGTATCAGTAATGTTGGCACTTTTACTTCATCCACATCTATTGAATCATCACAAACGATGCGGTAACTGAATGTCCCTTTAAAGCGTATCGACTCCAGCTCTACATACAGGTTCAGTATCTCCAGTTCTTCTTTTAAGGTGATGGCTTCTTTATCGCTGTGCACCAGTATGGCCCTTAATAATTTTGAAAAACGTGAAAGGTATTTTGTTGCTACCATCTCTTCATTGGCAAGTATCATCTGCTGCACAGAATTGAGTGCATTAAAAAGAAAATGGGGATTCATCTGCAGGCGCAGGCTTTGCAGGCGGCTCTCCAGTGCCTTCTGTTTATTCTGCAACAATTCTATCTCGGCCTTTTTCTTTTGCTCTTCTGCCATGGCCAGTTGCATTTGCGATGCACACAGGGCTGCAATGGTATTGAGTATTTTTAAATGCCGGTGGTTAAAGAAATGTTTGCGGGTATGTTCACTGTCAATTACGCCGGCCACTTTATCATCAATCATGATGGGCACGGCAATTTCTGAATAGCGGCGTTTGTCATCTACTATATATACCGGTTGTCCAGTGATGTGTTACCAATGATCTCAGCTACACCCGTTTTAGCAACCGTACCCACAATACCATTACCCACCGTTATTTCTATTGGCTGGTGAATGGTAAAATCAATGGGGTTCTTTGGGCCATAAGCAGCTTTCTGCACCAGCACATTCTGATCTTCATCGAGTAAATAAATTACGCAATCTTCAAAATGCAGCTGGCTGATACAGTTCTTGGCAACGTCCCATATAAGCGCATCAGTATTACTGTGTTTATTGATCTGTGATGCGAAATAAGTAATCACCAGTTCTGTTTCCAGTTCATTCTCCTTATGCTTTTGTTTTTGCCTGTAAAAATTGATCACATATCCAATCAGCGATAATCCAATAATAATTCCCAGCAACCTGAACCACCATGTTTTCCAGTAAGGCACTGCAATAAAAATGGTGACGGTATTGTCTGCATCCTGCCAGGTTTTGCCATCGGTGCTCATCCTTACTTTAAATACGAGTTTGCCCGAAGGCAGTGAATTATAGCGCACCAGGTTCTGGTCTGCCACACGGATCCAGTTTTTATCAACACCTTCTAATTTATATTCATAATAAGTGCGGAACTGAGGGCTGAAATCAACAGAACCAAAATGAAACGTCACCTGGTTATCGCTGGCAGCAAGGTTGAAGACTGCATTGTCGGTTATATTTGAAATAATATCCGATGTTTCTATCTTACTGATGAGCGTGTTTAATGTAACTGTTTTATTGAACAAAGAATCAGGATGAAAATATTGCATACCACGGGGGGTGCCCAACGCAAATTCACCATTGGGCATCTGGAAATAAGCGTTCACCCTGAAGCCATACACACTCAATCCATAGCGTACATCAAAAGTACGCAAGCTTGAATCTTTGGGATTGTAACAGGCAAGCCCGATGTCATTGCCGATCCACAAACGGTTGTGCTTATCCAGCAAAAAACCTTCGGCCCTGTCAATCAGCAGCCCTTCTTTTTGTGTGATGTTTTTGATCCGGCCATCGCTGAAAATAATACTCATGCCAAGCCTGGTGCCCACATAAATATTTTTATCAGCATCCGCTTCCACATCAAAAATACCATTGTCCACCAGCCCCTTTGATGTATTGAATGTATCAATGGTTTGTGTTGGAAAATGATAATGAAACACTCCCGAACCTGCCGTGGCGATCCATAAATTATCCTTATCAGTAAACATCAGCGGAGAGCAATAAGTAGCATCAAATGTTGAAAGTGCTGTATTTGCAAAATTGTTCACTTCAAATGTTACAGGATCAATTTTACTAATGCCATTGCCTCCGCATGCCCAGATATATCCATCTGGCCCATTCAGCAGGTATGTAATGCGTTTTACTTTGAGGCTATACTTTGTATCGCCGCTGTTTTTTATATGCTGTATCAATTTATTGCCGGCACCAATCACCAATATGCCCTGGGTTAAAGTGGTGGCCCACATCCTGCCATATTTATCCGGGACAATTGTACTTGCTTCTGTTTTATCAGGCAGCGGCTTCCCTGTATCATCAGTGTATTGAAGAAAGGTAGTGCTGTTGGTATTTCTTTTCCACTCCAGCAATCCTTCCGAAGTACCAACATAGTAAGAGTTGTTATCAATTGTGCTGATACCTGCAATATAACTGTCATAGCCGTTACCGTGGTTATCAGCAAACACATTCTGGTTACCGATAAAGTCCTGGCTGTTAAAGTAACTGAGTCCACTGGGATTACAGGTAATGAATACCCATCCTTTTTGTCCTACTGCCATTGTGGAAGTAGTATTGTCTGCTATCGAATATGGGTCAGCGATATTATGCCGGTAATTGTATATCTTCTTTGTTGCAGAATCATAAAGATATACACCGGCATTGGATGTGGCCATCAAAAATTTAGATGTGCTGATCTGCTCGGCAAAATTCAGGTAAGTAGTAACCGCATTGCCCTGCTGGTCTTTCAATTCTTTGAATGGATAACTTGTGTCACCCGTTTGCAGGTTGATGATGACCGCATTCATCGTAATCCGGTTAAAGGCAAGCAATGCATTGTTGCCCCATTTGATCAACGCCGCATAGCCAGGTAACGAAAATTTCTTTTCCACCTGTGCTGTCCGGTAGTTTATTTTATAAAATGCTTCGTCCCTGAAAAAAAGATACGCATCATCATCGTAATGAAATAACTGCCTGAACTTCCAGGACTGCAGGGTATCAAATCCCTTCACCTGTAAGGGTGAAAAATACCGGGTAGTGAGAGAATCCGGGTAAGTTGTTGTACCAGGATTAAATTGATAGTGGCCCTTCTCTGTAAAAAGAATAATGCCGCCATGCAGTGAATTCATGATCCACCTTGTTTTTACAAAAATATTTTTTTCGTACAGGCCTACCCGGTGCAGTTGCCTTCTTTCGTCCAGCATGGTTACATTGCCGCCTGCAGACAGCACCCATATCCTGTTGCTGCTGTCGCAGGTTACATGCAGGATATTGCTGCTTTTTAACTGTGGGTATTCTGATGCGTAATATTTCTCTACCGACCTGCCGCTGAACATATTCAGCCCGTTGCCGGTGGCCAGCCACAGATTCCCCTTTTGATCGGTACACATATCATTAACCCCGGAGTAAGACAAACCGTTGCTTGTGTTGAGATGACGGAAAGAGATACTGGAGAAAGCTGCCGTTTTTTTTTGGGCCTGCAGTGCATACGGCAGCAGGCATATAAGTATGCAGGCTGGTAACGATCGTAGTATTGCTGACAGGTAATTCATGCCGGTACACAAATATACATTTGTAAGAAGTTGCTTTATGATGGTACATGCCTGATCTTTCTGCCTGAACTATCCTCCGGTATCTATCAGCTATCCTCCGGCAAAAGCCAAACGTAAAGCGGCGGAATCTGCTGAGCTGGAACGAAGAACGAATAAAAATCAGTTCATTTATCTCACCTCAATTCCTGTAAAAATAAAAAGGGGCCAGGATAAAAATCCAGCCCCGCTTTAAATCCAATATCCTTTGAAAAACCTGGGTCAAATATATACACTACCCCGCCTATCCATTACAAAAGGTTAGTAAATGGTACAGCATAGTTATTTTCCGGTCAAAACGTCTTTACATATTACACCGTACTGCGGAAATAGTGCAACAAAAAAATTTACAACCATTAAATAAAGGATAACTGCCATTTACTAAAACAAATACAATAACAAGGCTCCTCCCCGGTACTTTTGAAAACACAAACGAAAAAAGTGTTTATGGCCTGGCCCGGTAAAATAAAAAATAAAAAAGAGTTGCTGATAGATCTGTTGATGCTGATACTGCTTTTGGCTGCATTCTTCCTTTTGTCACTGATATTTTAAATCGGCAGCAATGAATTACAGAACTAATCAATTACTTTCCGATACAGAACTTACTAAAAATATAATCCAGCCGATCCTCATTTGTTACTTCTCCGGTGATCTCACCCAGGAAATGCAAACAGCGCCTGATGTCCAGGGCCAGGAGGTCTCCTGGTAAATTGCTATCCATACCGTTTTTTATTTCACTCAATGATTTTTGTACTTCCTGTAAAGCTGCATAGTGCCGGGCATTGGTCACAATGGTATTTTCTGTTTGAACAACTCCCTGAACTACTTTGTCGGCTAAGCGTTGCTTTAATACATCAACATGGTAATTGTTTTTTGCCGAAATGAACAAGACAGCGTCTCCTGAAAATTTTTGTTGGGCATTTTCTTCTCCGATCGTATCCATTTTATTACCAACGGCGATATAATTCTTGTTCTGCTGCTGCACCATCAACAACTCTCCTTCTACAGCTGCCTGTGATTCCTGTTGCACATCAAAGAGGTACAATACAATATCAGAATCCGAATTTTTCCATACTTTCCCAACACCTATCAGTTCTATTGCATCCACACTTTCCCGGATGCCCGCCGTATCGATAAGACGAAATAAAATGCCATTAATATTGATCAGCTCTTCAATTGTATCCCTTGTGGTACCGGCTATCTCACTTACAATTGCACGGTTCTCATTCAACAGTGTATTGAGCAGGGTAGATTTGCCGGCATTGGGTTTGCCTACGATGGCTACATTCACCCCGTTCTTAATTACATTGCCGAGCTGAAAAGAATCGATGAGCTGCTGTGTTTGCTGTGATAATCTTTTCACCAGGTCGTAAAATTTTGCCCTGTCTGCAAACTCAACATCTTCTGTTGCAAAATCACGTTCCAGTTCTATCAATGCAGAAAACTGTATCAGTTGTTCCCTCAGCCCTTTAATACTGAAGAAAAACCCCACGCATATTATGCAGAGCTGTATTGCGGCTTGCTTCGGTATTGCTGGCGATCAGGTCAGCCACAGCCTCTGCCTGGGTAAGATCGAGTTTGCCTTTTAAAAAAGCTCGCTGAGTAAACTCCCCGGGCTTGGCAAGCCTGGCACCTTTGGCAATACAGGCATTGATCACCTGTTCCTGTATATACGGCGACCCATGGCAACCGATCTCCACCACATCTTCACCGGTATAACTCCTGGGGTTTTTAAATAAGGAAACCACCACTTCGTCCAGCACTTTACCATCCTCCTTCAGCAATCCAACATGAATGGTATGAGATGCCTGTTTCGCAATATCTTTTGAAGAGAATAATTCATTTACTATGGCGATGGCCCTGCTGCCGCTCAAGCGGATCACACCAATAGCGCCAATGCCATGCGGTGTGGCCAGCGCTACAATGGTATCATCCCAGCCAGAAAGTTTATTGAACATGCTGCAAAGATACAGGTAGCACGTTTAAAGGGATTGCAGGTTCACTTATCATTTTGATATGTTTGAACCACAAAGGCACGATGACGCACAGCATTCGCCATGTTCATTGGGTGAAAATTAGCGTCTTTGTGTGTTTGGTGGTCTACCAGCAGGTTGCCCCCATACCTGGTTAGCGGATACCAGGTTGTTCCATTTCCTTTTTTTCCGCCCCGGTGATTTCATCTATGTAATACTGCCTGACATCATTGATGGCAACTTCATCCGTGATGTCGATGAAGTTTTTAAAGGACGCGGCATCAGCTGCTTTAATGATAAGTACAAACTCCTTTCCGGAACCCCTCACCTGCTGTACTGTTTTCTTTTTCTGCCGGATGATCTCCCTGATAGAATTGTAGCTGGCGGTATGCAGGGTGGTTTTTTCAAAAGCGCCTTCATAATAGCGGATCACATTATCCCTATCCAGCAATACCGTTAATGCACAGGAATTACAAACAGGGTCTGTTTCCGTAGTATTATCATAAGGCGTTCTGAGGTCCATCACTGTTGGCTTTGCCATCATACTGGTAAAAACAAAAAAAGTGATGAGTAAAAAGCCCAGATCAACCATAGGGGTCAGATCAACATGAATATTTTTTTTTGCACCGCCTTTAGCGCTGGTGCCTTTGCCAGTTTTAATTTGCATGTCAGCCATAACAAAAAATTTCACTTAAGATGGCGACAGCATTCATTTCCACAATATCTTTAAAAATATTGCTGAGGCCTATGGCAAAAATCCCCCGGTAAACCGGGGGATGACTATTAAAATCGATGGTATTTTATTGTTCTTCTACAACGTAAGTAACCGGTTGCCTGCGGTACGCATTCACGTTACGACCGTTTTGCAAAGCGGGTTTCCATTTTGGACCTTTTAATACAAGTGATGGCCTGTTCTTCCATTCCATATCCATGACTTGATTCTGCCTGCACATCACTGATACTGCCATCTTTGCTTACAATAAACCTCACAATTACCTGGTATTTGCCGGGGGGTGCTCCATTATCCGCCGGGTTGAATCCACCCAATGCTTTTTCAAGATACCTGGCCCATGCAGCATTACCTCCAGGGAATTCTGCTTCATTTTCTACCTTGGTAAATACTTTATCTTCATCATCTCCCTTTGGCGCTTCCACTACCTGGGTACCCTTGTCTTCAACAGGAGCCTGAACAATCTGGGTGGTATTATCACTCTCAACTGTTTTTTCGCTGATCACCTGTTTGTCTATTTCCTGTATCTGCTCTTTTACATCCTCATCCTTAACGATTTTGGGTGGTGTAAATTTAATCTGGCTGATTTCCGGAGGTGGTGGTGCCTTTGGTGGTGGTGGTGGTGGTGGTGGTGGTGGTGGTGGTGGTGCATCTTTTTTAAGCTCTGCCATCTGTGTATCCAGCACCTCTACTTCATTGGAGTTTTTCTTGCCAACCACATCTGCCAAAACAGAAGTAAGGAATAGCAATAAAGCTAATGCAGCAGTTAGCAACAATGCCTTGGTAAGCCTGCCATTGTACGTCTTACGAAGATCGTAGGCACCGTACTGTTTATTCTTACCATCAAAAATGATATCAAGAATATCTGCGGATAATATTTTGTTAGCTTCCATTTATAAGTTTCTTTGTTTAATAAGATTCAGGACTTTAAACATTCCATAAACCTATTTAATTCCATTTGCTTCTTCCGTTTTCTTGATCAGCATTTGTTCCACATCATTGATATCAACCTCCGCATAGTGACCTGCCGGGATACCATTGATAGACATTTCATCAAGGATATCGATTGCATTTTTAAACTTGCTTTCTTTATCAGCTTTGATGATATACATCAAATCACTCTTGGATTTATCCCCGTTAGGAACCGAATTGCGCTTATCAAGGATGATCTGCCTGATTTCTTTGAAATTGCTGCTTTTGAAAATTTCAGTTGCATTCTCAGTAGTTAAAGAACCATTGTAGTAATATACCTGGTCTGCTTTGCCAAGCAGAATGGTCATTACTGCAGATTCTTTTACCTGCATCTGGTCTTTAGCATCATCTTTAGGTTCATTCATCTTCATTGCGGTGGGCTTACTCATGGTAGTGGTAAACACAAAGAATGTGATGAGCAGAAATCCTAGATCCACCATTGGAGTAAGGTCAACCCTGGTAGATAGCTTTTTTGGTTTTTTGACGCCGGGGCCTTTCTTGTGTCCACCCCCCGACGAGGTATCCATTTCTGCCATGATAGAATAATTTAAAGTTTTTTAAATAGATTTACTCTTCGTCTACCTTTTGACCTGATTTCATTTTATTGTACAACTCAGATCCTGCAGGTGCATTTTCTGAATTGGTAACGATTCTGAACTTAAGCAGGTTATTTTTCTTTAATGCGTACTTGATATTTTTGAAATCAGGATACAATGCCTCGCCATCGCCTTTTATCAAAAGCATCTCCTGTAACTTAGCCTGGTCAGTACCTGCATACGCATTGGTAATACTTTTTATCCAGTCCACCATTTCATTGTTCAAAGTATCCTTAATGGGGATTCCTTCCATTTGGGTTGGGGGCAGCGGGTTGTTCAGGTTTACAAGCGCTTTCAATTTACCCAGGGGCATTCCTATGAAAGGCATTTTGCTAAGCTTTGCTTCTTCAGCTTCGGAGAGGCCCAATGACCTGGTTACATTAACATCGTGTATGATCTCCTTCTTTTTAGTATCATCACCCAGCATTAAAAAAACCTTCCCTTCTTTGGTTAAAGTAATGAGTATAGATTTTTCCGGAGCTGCTTTGGTTGATACTGATGACGGGGCAGAAACCGTAACCGCTTCCGGTGGTTTTTGCTTAGTAGCCAATATGAAGAATGAAAGCAACAGGAATGCAACATCACACATGGCTGTCATATCAATTGTGGTACTCTTACGGGGTATCTTCGCTCTTCCCATGATAATTGTTATTTAGCTGTTAGATTCAGTTACAGAAAATTCCATAACCAAACATGTGATTATTTATAAAGGATGCAAAAACTCTGTGTAAGTGTAAATCCACTCTCATCAATACCATAAGTGATTCCATCTATCCTGGTGGTAAAGATGTTGTAAAAGATGATCGCAAAAGCAGAAGTACCGATACCAAGAGCAGTATTGTACAAGGCCTCAGAGATACCTACAGACAGTTTGCTTGCAGCATCACCACCGCCTTCACCTTCCCCAAGTGCAGAGAAAGAACGGATCATACCCAATACTGTTCCTAACAGACCCAACAGGGTTGCAACAGAAGCGATGGTAGAAAGAAATACCAGGTTCTTTTCAAGCATTGGCAATTCTAGTGCAGTAGCTTCTTCTACTTCTTTTTGAATAGCCAGTACTTTCTGTTCGGTAGACAGTTCTGAATTGTGAATCATTTCTTTGTATTTGTGCAGGCCTGATTTCATTACATTACCAACACTTCCTTTTTGCTTGTCGCATGCAGCAATAGCAGCATCAACATTTTTATTGGCAAGTTCATATTGTACCTTGCGGATAAAATCAGCATTGCTGCCAGTACCGGTAGCTTTTGAAATGGTTAAAAAACGCTCTATTGCAAATGTGAGCATAGTCATGAACGTTCCGATCAGCAATGGAACGATGATACCTCCGAGGTACATTTTATTCAGGGCATTTTTAGGGCCATCATAGGTTGGCCAGAAACCACCTCCTGAAATTATTTGTTTAAACCCACTTGGGTTTCCTAAAATAAACCTCCAGATTAAATACCCTGCCAGGATACAGATGATCGGTGCCAGGTAAGAAATTGAGTTACCAGATTTTTTTACCGATGCCGGAGCGGATGCTTTTACAGTTGCAGTTGGTTTTGTTTCTGCCATGACGTTCAGTTTTTTTGTGAGTGAAATTAAAGCGATTTCGTTAAATTTTTTTTGAATTGTTATGCTGAGATTATACAAATACAACAATCAACACAATCGTTAGTAATTTATTGTTGTGTGGCACAAGTTAATAAATAAATCGAATGAAACAAACGCACACAATTTTTTTTTGATTTTTTTTTACTGGGTCTGGTGATTTTAGTTTTCATAAAGAAATTCACCGCAAACGGTTGCTGTTACTCATATCGCAAAGCTACGATAGGATCAAGCTTTGCAGCTTTGTAAGCAGGATAAAGTCCTGCAAGCAAACCAACGAGGAAGCAAAGCACAACCCCGGTAATTACCCAGAGCCAGGGAAAAACAAATCCGCTTTTTACAATGACCGCAACCAGATTTCCAATCGAAATTCCCAGTACAATGCCTAGTATCGCACCAATCAAACTTATCAATATTGACTCCCATAAAAACTGTGCTCTTATTTCAGATGCCTTACCTCCCAATGATTTAATCAGTCCAATCTCTTTGGTACGTTCGCTTACAGCCACCAGCATAATATTCATCAGCGCAATTGCAGCCCCCAGCAGCGTGATTAAAGCAATAGCAATAGTCGCATACTTTAAAAAGCCCAGGTTTTTCATTAGCGACTGTGCAATACTGTCACTCTTGTCTATATAAAAATTATCATCTTCCTTTACATCCAATTTTCTCACTGGCCTGAAAATGCCTGTTGCCTCTCCAATGGCTACATCCATCAACCTGATATCATTTACCATTACAGCAATGTTATAGGACCTGCCTTCTGTTCCATATATCCTGCGGACATTATTGTAAGTTGTTATCACTACTTTGTCTGCATTCATAAAAGCACTGCTGCCCTTGTCTTTCAACACGCCAATCACCCTGTATTTGTTATTGGCTACTGTAATAATCTTATCTACCGACCTTTCTATATTATCGCCATATAATTTTTGCGCTACTGCATATCCCAAAATACATACCGCCGTTCCGCTTTCTACATCTGCATCCGAAAAATTCCTGCCAGCAGCTATTTCATACCCATTCAGTGCCAGGTAACTTTCATCTCCCCCAAGCACCCTCACATCCGGATTTGTTTTTTTAGTCTCATTATTGGCAATGATACCACCTGGCCCCTGTATGGCTATTCCAACTACTGCCGGAAAATTGTACCTTTTTTTAAATTCCCTTGCCTCATCATAAGTGATAGGCCTACCTTCGCTGGAAGCTTTTGATCGCAATGAGTTACGACTGACTTTTTTTGTTTCACCACGGTTGCCACCATCCCCAAACCGTATACGCCTTTCTTTGAAGCGGATGCTGAAGGCATTGGCACCCATTGTGGAAAAACTTTTGGTAAGGCTGCCGTTTACTGCTTCTATTGCTGTAATGATGCCAATTAAAGCCATGATGCCAAACGCAATAATGATAACTGTAAGCGCTGTACGAAGCCGGTTACTTTTGATGGTATTGTATGAAAGGGATATTACGTCCTGGTACTTCATGAAGTGTAATTCTGCTTAAAGTTAAATGCTAAAAACTATTTAAAACAGAAAATAATTTACAGGCGGTAAAATACAGCGGCATGCGCCGCTGCATTGTTGTGAATAAAAATATCATCAATAATGCAGCCAGTCGGTAACAAGCGACGGGAAAAGCCCCAGCACAACAATTAGCATAGCCATGAAGATGAGTAAGCCTTTAAATGCAAGTGTTACATCCCACTCATTGGCAGTTTCAGCTGTGTTATCTTTAAAAAATATTGCCTGGATGATCTTGAAATAATAATAAGCGCTAACGGCTGCACAAAGCACTGCAAAAATTACCAGCCAGTGCTGATGTCCGTCTCTCAGTGCAGCCACCAGCATATAAAATTTTGCCTGGAAACCTGCAGTTAAGGGAATACCTGTGAGGGATAATAAAAACACCGTAGCTGTTACAGCCAGCACAGGTTGTTGCTTTGCCAGGCCATTAAACCCATCAATGGTATAATCATTCATTTTTATCAGGATGGCAAATATGCCAATGGTAGCAAGACTGTAAGCTGCCGCATATAAAACAAGGCCTTCTTTGGCTGTTTCATTCAAAGCGAAAATTGCCAGCAACATAAAGCCTGCCTGTGCAATGCTTGAGTAAGACAGCATCCGCTTAACACTTTGCTGAAATACTGCCGTTAAATTACCGATGAGTAATGTGGCGGCTGTAATAACAGCGATCAATGCCTGCCATTGGATATGCGCCCTGCCAAAAGCATTTTCAAACAAGCGGATGAATGCAATAAAACCGGCAGCTTTTACAATGGTGGCCATAAAAGAAGTAAACACTGTTGGAGCCCCATCATAAACGTCCGGTGTCCAGAAATGAAAGGGTGCTGCAGAAACTTTAAATGCCATTGATATCAATATGAATACCAAACCAACAGCCTCCAATGGTGGTAACTTTCCTTCCCCAATGTTGATGTTATCAATAAAGAAAGTGCCATTGGTATTTCCTCCATAAATAAACGCAATCCCCATCAGCATGATGCCGGTGGAGAATGACCCCATCAAAAAATATTTTAATGCGGCTTCATTGCTTTTTAAATTTCTTTTGTCGCTGCCGGTAAGAATGTACAATGGTATTGACATGATTTCGATACCCAGGAATAAAGTAAGCAGTGAATTGAAAGTTGCTGAAATGGCAACACCGCACAATACAAAAATATCAAGGCAAAATATTCAGAAACATGTTCGCCTACTTTTCAATATCCCTGCCATTCAGCAGGAAATAAAGCAGTGTGCAAACCAGCATTACCGTAATGAATGTAAGATTGAAGCTGTTGAAATGCAGCAAATCCTTTACATCAATCATAAAGAATGGTTGCTGCAGCCAGAGTTCATAGCAATTGGCAAGCAGCACCAGCACAAGCCCGGCTATGGCCCAGTACAAAGGGATGCTTTTCTTTTTAAAGAAAACACCTCCAAACATCATCACTATTCCCCAAACCGCTGTTAAAATAATTGCATTCATATCTTTCTGTTTCTCCGTAAGAGAAATGTTTTGTTGAATTACCTGAATCTTGTTAATAAAAAATAGATACTGTCTTTTGTGATTTCAAAAAATGGCTGAGGATATACCCCAACAAAAAATATCAATACCAGTACCACACTTAAAATAAATTTCTCGTTCAGTGAAATATCCGTCATGCTGGCTGTAAGATCATTGTTTTCTCCATAAAAAACTTTCTGCACCATGTTCAATGTATATACTGCTGCCAGTATAATGCTAAACCCTGCAAAGGCAGCATACCAAATATTGAACTGGAACAAACCGGCAAACATCATGAACTCTCCAATGAATGCATTCGTCAATGGCAAAGCAATATTGGCGAAGGCGATTACTACCAGCATAATGGTAAGTACCGGTGCCCGGTGTGCAACCCCGCCAAGCTGCGAAATTTTCCTTACACCCAGTTGCTTTTCTATCAGTTCTATCACTATCCACAAACCAATAATATTGATACCATGATTGAACAACTGCACCATTACGCCTTCGAGGGCAATGGTTTTTGTAGTGAAGATGGCAGCGCACATTAAGCCAATGTGTGCGATGGATGAATATGCTGCAAACCTTTTCAGGTCATCCTGTTTGATGGCGATTAGGCTGGCATAAATAATTCCAACCACAGAAAGGCCAATTACTACATTGTCAAATTTCATAACTGCCTGCGGAAACATAGGAAGCAACCAGCGGATAACACCAAACAAACCCATTTTAACCATAACGCCACTCAGTACCATGGTAACAGCAGCAGGCGATTGTTCATAGGTATCAGGTTGCCAGGTATGAAAAGGAAATACCGGCATCTTGATCGCAAATGCAATAAAGAATAACCAGAACATCCAGTTTTGTTGCACAGGGTTCAATAACACGCCATGAAAAGCCTGCATGGCAAAACTATGATCGGAAACCGGGGTAGCTGCGGTGTGCAGGTAAGTGTAAATGATGCCCACCAGCATCAGCAATGAACCGGCAAAAGTATACACAAAGAATTTAAAGGTTGCCTGTATCCTTCTTTCTCCACCCCAACGGCTGCAAAGGAAGTATACCGGTATCAGTGCCAGCTCCCAGAAAAAATAAAACAGTAAAGCATCTGTTGCAACAAAAACTCCCATCAGGCCTGCCTGAGATAAAAGCATCAAGCCATAAAAACGTTGGTATTTTTATAAGAGTTCTTATACGTAGCAATAAAAATAACCGGGAAAGAAATAGCAGTAAGCAAGGTAAGTAGCCTGCCTACTCCGTCTAAAGAAACTGAAAAACTTGCCCCAATATATTTAAGCCATTCATAGTTATAGGTTAACCCATTTAACTCATTGTTTTTGCTGTATACCAAACTCAACACAGAAACACCCAGCGTTGCAAAAGCAGCAAACAGGCTCCATGCTTTGGAGCCGGATTGGCTCTTGATAAAAAAAGTAAGTATCCCTGCCAGCACCGGGATGAAAATGAGCAAATGAGGAATCGTAATACTGTTACCGAACATTAAAATATATTTTACAAAAAGAATTGAATAATAAATAACACCAAAATACCAACTACCATCAGCAACACATAAGTTCCAACCTGTCCGCTTTGCAATAAACGTATCTGCCTGCTGCCATAATTCACTGCTTTACCAACGCCATTCACCACTCCGTCAATACCCTTTCTTTCTACCACATTGTTTAAAAATGCAGCCAGGGAATTAAGTGGTTTTACAATTACTGCGTCATACAATTCATCCACATACCATTTGTTTGCCAATATTTTTCCAAGCCCGGTTTCTGCTGCATCCGTCTTTTCATACTTGCTGAACTTATTCCAGGCAAATAATAAAGCTGCCAACGCAGCAACAACCGAAACAGCCATCAGTGAAAGTTCAGTTGAATGACTTAATGCTTCATGTGCATGATGTGCTTTTACAAACTCATTGCTGTTGGCAAATACGGGTTCTAAAAATGCTTCCAGCTTATGGCCGCCGTGCATGAATACTTCCGGTACTCCAACCAAGCCACCCAACACAGCCAATGCAGCAAGTATCATTAAAGGAATGGTGATTGCAACCGGGCTTTCATGCAGGTGATGTTCCTGCTCATGTGTACCACGGAATTTTCCAAGAAAGGTCATGGCATATAAACGGAACATATAAAATGCGGTCATCAATGCACCGGCAACACCTATGCCCCAGTATAATGGATTTTGTTTGAACGCTTCCGCCAGTATTTCATCCTTACTAAAGAAGCCGGAAAAAGGCGGCATGCCTGCAATGGCTAAACAACCCAATAAAAAAGTAATATGGGTAACACTCATGTATTTTCTCAAACCACCCATGTTACGCATATCCTGTTCGCCACTCATGGCATGAATTACGCTGCCTGCTCCAAGGAATAATAGTGCTTTGAAGAAGGCATGTGTCATTACATGGAATACAGCACCGGTATAAGCCCCAACGCCCAGGCCTAAAAACATATAACCCAACTGGCTAACGGTAGAGTACGCCAGTACTTTCTTAATATCATTTTGTTTAAGTGCGATGGTAGCAGCTAATATAGCTGTGGCCAAACCAACAACAGCAACAACAGTTTGTGTAACTGGTGCCATTGTAAATAAGATGTTGCTGCGGGCTATCATGTAAATGCCTGCAGTAACCATGGTAGCAGCATGTATCAATGCACTCACAGGTGTAGGGCCAGCCATCGCATCGGGTAACCAGGTGTACAAAGGTATCTGTGCGCTTTTACCGGTAGCCCCCACAAAGAGTAATAAGGTAATGCCAGTAATATCAATCAAAGTGAGTTTTGTATGTGCGGTATCAGTAATCACTGCGGAAAAAACAGTATGATAATCTGTAGTACCTAATTTATTAAATAACCAGAACACTGCCAGTAAAAACCCAAGATCACCAATGCGGTTCATGATGAAAGCTTTTTTGGCTGCATCATTGTAATTGTTATTCTTAAACCAGAAGCCGATGAGTAAATAAGAACACAACCCAACACCTTCCCAACCAATAAACATGATGATGTAGTTGCCGCCCATTACCAGCAGCAGCATAGAGAACACAAACAGGTTGAGGAAAGCGAAATATTTTGCAAAGTCCTTGCTGTCTTCTTCTTGCATGTAAGAAGTGGAATACACATGAATTAAAAAACCAACGCCTGTAATAATTAATAAAAAGAGAGAGGATAGTTGATCTACCTGAAAATCGAAACCAACTTTTAAAGAGGAGGTATTGATGAAATTCAAAATAATGTGCCAGGTGTGTATTGCCTCCTTTTACCTGGATAAAAACAAATACACTCAAAATAAATGAAGCCAGTATCACGCCACTTCCGATGATACCCACCAATGATTTTGACAATTGTTTCCTGAATAAGCCATTGAGAAGAAAACCCACCAATGGAAGGAAAGGAATCAACCATACAATTTGTAACGTATTGTTCATAAGCCACGCCCTTTAATGGGGCTTTAGTTTTTTAACCTGTTTAAGAAATTAACATCCACCGAATGAATGTTTCTGTATATCATCACAATAATGGCCAACCCAACACTTACTTCTGCTGCAGCCACCACCATGATAAAGAAAACGAATACCTGTGCATCACTGGCAAGGGTTGGAAAATCTGTTCCCAGCCTGAGGTTGTGCATTTTTGAAAATGCCACCAGCAATAAGTTCGCTGCATTCAGCATCAGCTCGATGCACATAAAAATAATGATGGCATTGCGGCGTGTTAACACACCTACCACCCCAATGCTGAATAAGGCAACAGATAAAACGATGTAATAATTGATTGGCATGATGCTTTATAAGTTTACATACAGCCCAACACCCAATGTGCTGCTGGCGGGTTGTATTGATAAAATGTCCTTTATTTTTTTTACTGCTACCCCATTAAATACATCCACCGCTTTATAAGCTGCCGCCTTCGTTAAAAACTTAGCCAGCAATCCTGCGCCAATGGTTGACAGTCCTCCAACAAGTGCCTTCTGGTAATCCTGTTTACGGGCAGCTTTGTCCACCGCTTTGATGGTGCCGTACACTGAAATGGCCGTACCTGCAACTGCAGCTATTCTGTAAATGGTTCGGCCCGTCTTAAAGGTGTTGAACAGTTTAACCGCTTCTGCACTTCCTTTTACATTAAACAACTCGGCCACTTTGGTGATTTTGGGTATTTCAATATTGCCTGCAGAAAATTTAGGTGCATACCCCTTTTTCACCTTAAGCACCTTACCAATCAGGTCATCCAAGATTGAATATTTTATTGATATCGATCTGTGCAGCTGAACGCTGATGGACAGCCGCCGCAAATACAACCAACAGGAATAATTTCTTCATTCAGTTTTATTTCAATGATGAACTTCTTTGTCTTTTTTTGATATTACCACGGCGCCGATCATGGCGCTTAAAAACAATACACTGCTAATTTCAAATGGCAATACATAATCTGTAAACAACGTTTTGCCAAGGTTATTGATCAGTCCCACATCACCGCCTTTCAACTGGGTAAGCTGGTTCACTGCTTCGTTTCTTCTCAATGCTGCCACGATCAACAACAATAAACTTGAACCTGCAATCACACCGGCAAACATCAGGTACTTGCTTTTGTGCGGCGGCTCTGTATCTGCATTCAGATTCATCAGCATCACCACAAATAAAAACAATACCATGATGGCACCGGCATATACAATGATGTTTACAATGGCCAGGAATTGTGCATTCAGTAAAATATAATGACCGGAGATGGCAAAGAAAGTAACGATGAGAAATAAGATACTGTGGACCGGGCTCCTGCTGGCAACCACCATTACCGCACTACCTATGGCCAGCACACTTAAAAACCAGAATAAGATTTGTGTAGTACCCATTATAAATTTCGAATTACGAATGTTGAATTTAGAATCGTTGCATTTTAATGTTTGACAGTAACCCTGCCACCCTTTGCCTTTGCATACGCTTCCGGCTCTGTTTTAGGATTTGGTATCAACAGGTCATCCTTACCATATATAAAACCTTTGCGCTGGTAATTGGCCGGGGCAAATGTTTCGCTTAAATAGATCGCATCTTTCGGGCAGGCCTCCTCACACAATCCGCAAAAAATACAACGCAGCATATTGATCTCGTACCTCGCTGCATATTTTTCTTCCCTGTATAAATTTTCTTCCCCGGCTTTGCGTTCTGCAGCCTCCATGGTAATGGCTTCAGCAGGACAAGCCACCGCACACAATCCACAGGCAGTGCAATTTTCCCTTCCCTCTTCATCCCTGTTCAATATATGCAGCCCACGAAAAACAGGACTGAACGGCCTTGTTTTTTCTGGGTAATTGATGGTGGGCCTTTTTTTGAACATGTGGCCAAACGTAATGCTCATGCCCTTAAAGATCGCCGGCAGGTAAGCCCTTTCCAGCAAACTCATCGGCCTCCTGTCCACTTGTTTTACTCTGTTTGTTAATGGTTGCATTCCGGCTTTGCGCAGTTATGATTCGCCCTTTCAGGCCTTCAACTTTTTTTAACAGTCCCACTTCAAAAATCCTTCCTATATATCGGATGAGCCTTTAAAAATGCCAGTTGTTTTGTTTCAGCAGTATCAATGCGCCTGTTAACAGCATATTGAATAAAGCCAGTGGTATCAATATCTTCCAGCCCAGGTTCATCAACTGGTCGTAACGGAAACGTGGAATGGTCCAGCGTACCCACATGAACAAGAACAGGAAAAAAAGAATTTTTGCAAACAGCATGCCCACATGTATCAGCGCCATCCAGTTGACACCAACCGATTGCTGCAAATGTGCATCATTTACAAAAGGAATATCATACCCGCCAAAGAACAAACTGGTGATCACTGCACTGCTGATGAACATATTGATGTACTCAGCAAACAAATAGAACCCGAGTTTCATGGAAGAATATTCTGTATGGTAACCGCCGATCAGCTCATTCTCTGCTTCGGGCAAATCGAATGGTGTACGGTTACATTCAGCAAATACACAAATCAAAAATATCATAAAGCCCAGCGGCTGTTTCACCACATTCCACACTCCATCAGTCTGAATATTCACCATCGTTTTTAAACTGGGGGAACCGGTTACCAGCAACAGAGCGATCAATGCAATACCCATTGCCAGTTCATAACTGATGATCTGCGAAGCAGCCCTCATACCTCCCATCAGTGAGTACTTGTTGTTACTTGCCCAGCTTCCGATCATGATACCATACACACATACTCACCACACCAAACACATATAAAATACCGATATCAATATCTGCTATCTGCAGGCTGATATCCCTGTCAAAGAAATGAACTTTATCACCCCATGGAATCACGGCGCTGGTCATCATTGCCGTTAGCATCGCCAAACACGGACCGAGGATGAATAAAAATTTAGAAGATAAATTGGGAATGATCTCTTCTTTGAAAAACAGTTTCAAACCATCCGCCAGCGGCTGGAACAATCCAAAGGGGCCGGCACGGTTAGGGCCACGCCTGTCCTGCATAATGGCCGCCACTTTACGTTCGCCATAAGTGGCATACATGGCCACCACC
Source organism: Chitinophagaceae bacterium (assembly GCA_016722465.1). Taxonomy (GTDB): domain Bacteria; phylum Bacteroidota; class Bacteroidia; order Chitinophagales; family Chitinophagaceae; genus Ferruginibacter. The sequence continues at coordinate 537,007 of JADKJC010000002.1, forward strand.
AATGATGACATCACCACGATCACGATCAACGCAAGCTTTTCAATAATTAAGAAACTATCTATTGCTAATAACATAATGAAGTTTATTATTTAACCAGCTTTATATCAATGGGCAACATCGTTGTGTCACTCACTTGTACTGTATCTCTTTATTGATCTTTTTTAAAATCATCTGAATGGGCCGGGCCATTGATCTCACTTAAATGAACCCCGTTCCTGTTCACTTCACTCTCATCATGAATGTCCATCAATAACCTTGGCGCCCTTCCACCCAACACCTGCTGCACTGTTTCTTTTGGTGTAACCAATCCCTCGTAATGCCCCTGCGCAATTACCGAATGCCTGTTAACTTTTGTTACGCCTTCTATTGTCCAGTCGCCTGTTTTCTTTTTATCAAAACGGCAGGTATTGCATATCCAGCCTGGTTTGCCATCAAAGCTTTGCACTTCGCCCCATTGGTCTTTTCTTGCTGTTACACGGAAGACTTCTTCCCCACGCAGCCACAACGTTGTTTTGCCACAACAGCCCGGCGTGGTACACTCACGATGAGCATCCACCGGCTTGGTAAACCATACCCTGTTCTTAAAGCGAAATGTTTTATCGGTGAGGGCGCCTACAGGGCACACATCGATCATGTTGCCGCTAAACTCGTTGTCAATTGCTTTGGAAATGTAGGTAGATATTTCTGCATGTTCCCCACGGTCTAAAATACCATGCACCCTTTTTTCTGTCAACTGGTCTGCCACATAGGTGCAGCGGTAACAGAGGATACAACGGGTCATGTGCAATTGTATGTATGGGCCAATATCTTCTTTCTCAAATGTTCTTCTCTTAAATTCGTAGCGGGTGCCTTCCTTGCCATGTTCATAGCCGAGGTCCTGCAAATGACATTCCCCGGCCTGGTCGCAGATCGGGCAATCCAAGGGATGGTTCAGCAATAAAAATTCCACTACTCCTGCCCTTGCATCCTTCACTTTTTCACTCGTAATATTTTTTACGATCATGCCATCCATTACGGTGGTACGGCAGCTTGCCACCAGTTTGGGCATTGGCCTTGGGTCAGCAGTAGAGCCTGCAGCAACTTCCACCAGGCAGGTACGGCATTTACCGCCACTGCCCTGCAGCTTGCTGTAATAACACATTGCAGGCGGTGTTACATCGCCGCCGATGGTACGTGCTGCGTTTAATATTGTTGTACCTGGTGCCACTTCGATAGTGATATTATCTATCGTTACCTTGAAGTTTGCAGGTGGTTCTTTTTTTATTTCGTCTGCCATAATTTTTTTCACACAAAGGAAACTACGAATACAAAGTAAACAACGAAACCTAATACGTATTAATAATTCTTTTTATTCCATCTTTTAATAAAACCACATTAAAGTTTATTAAAAGGCCGAGCTTTAAATTAGTTAGCTTTAAATAAGTCTGCACCTGCTTGTAATGAATATCAGCCAAAGCTTCTACTGACTTAAATTCTACCAACAATTTATTTTCAATAATCAAATCTGCTCTAAAGCCAGCATCCAGCTTTATTGTTTCATGGATAAGTGGAATTGCCTTCTGCCTTTCATAAAAAGAACTCTCCTTGCTCCATTCAAAACAAAAAATTTCTTCATAAACACTTTCAAATAACCCAGGGCCGTACAACTTATGAATTCTAAAACATACATCCAGCACTAACTTCGCCAATTCATTTTCCCGCTGTATATTCTGATCGTTCATTTATTTAACTTTCAATAATTCACAACAACCGTTGTTGCCGTTGCCTGCGTTGCAACGTTGTGTGAAACCTTTATGCACTCGCCGGCACATGAACCGGATCTGCATAATGTGCCAATCCATAATTCCTCAGCAGGCAGGCATTCGGATTCAATACATGCCATTCAAACTCATCCCTGAAATGCCTGATGGCTGCTGCTACCGGCCAGGCCGCTGCATCACCCAACGGGCAAATCGTATTGCCTTCAATCTTTCTCTGGATATCCCACAACAGGTCGATGTCTTTCATCTCTCCTTTGCCACTATCGATCTTCTTTAAAATCCTTTCCATCCAGCCGGTTCCTTCACGGCAGGGACTACATTGTCCGCAGCTTTCATGGTGATAGAATCTTGCCAGCGTCATCGTATGTTTTACCACACACTGGTCTTCATCCAGCACAATAAAACCGCCACTACCCATCATGGTACCGGTTGCAAAACCTCCATCAGCAAGGCTTTCGTAGTTCATCATCCTTTTCTCACCCTTCGCTGTTGTCAACAATAAATTGGCAGGAAGAATGGGAACAGAAGAACCGCCCGGGATGCAGGCTTTTAATCTTTTACCATTGGGTATGCCGCCACAATATTCATCGCTGAAAATAAATTCTTCTACAGAAATGGTCATATCAATTTCATAAACACCCGGCTTATTGATATTGCCGCAGGCAGAAATTAATTTTGTACCGGTTGATTTGCCTATACCAATCTTTGCGTATTCTTCTCCACCGTCATTGATAATGGGAACAACCGCTGCGATCGTTTCTACATTATTCACCACAGTCGGCCTTTCCCATACGCCTTTTACCGCAGGGAATGGTGGTTTGATCCTTGGGTTGCCACGTTTGCCTTCCAGTGATTCGATAAGGGCAGTTTCTTCGCCGCAGATATAAGCGCCAGCGCCACGCTGTACATAAATCTCACAATCGAAGCCAGTACCCAATATATTTTTACCAAGAAAACCATTTTGTTTTGCTTCAGCAATAGCCTCTTCTAGAATATCGGTGATCCAGGCATATTCACCACGGATATAAATATAACTGACGTTACTACCCAGCGCAAAAGATGAAACGATCATTCCTTCGATGAGGTAATGCGGAATGAATTCCATCAGGTACCTGTCTTTGAAAGTGCCGGGCTCGCTTTCATCAGCATTCACCACTAAGTGACGTGGCACGCCTTCGGGCTTTGCAATAAAACTCCATTTTAAACCGGTAGGAAAACCAGCGCCGCCACGGCCACGCAGGCCGCTCTTCTTCACTTCCTCCACAATATCTGCGGGCGACATTTTAAATGCCTTTTCCACGCTGCGGTAACCGCCTTCACGGCGATACACTTCGTAGCTGCGGATGCCCGGAACATGTGCGTTTGCTAATAATAATTTTTTACCCATCTATAATATGCACTGCACTTTCAATTTAGACCATCCAGAAGCTTGTGGCCTTCAAGTTCACTAAATTCCGCTAAGCTACTGCCACATCTACTAAAAGTTCACTCGTCTTTTCAGATTTGCGGTGTTCTTTTACTTTTAATATAGCATTGGTAATACCCATTTAATTTGCTTTTGCCCTGCATTCTTCAATGATCGCATCTACTTTTTCTTTTGTGAGATGTTCCCTGTAATGTTTACCCAACTGCATCATTGGCGCATAGCCACAAGCTCCTAAACATTCCACCGCCTTTAAAGTAAACATCCCGTCCGCTGTTGTTTCCCCTACTTTGATATTCAGTTTCTCTTTGATATAATCAATGATATTATCACTACCGTTCAGCATACATGGCCCGGTTTGGCAAACTTCAAACATATATTTGCCAACAGGTTTTAAATTGTACATACTGTAAAAGCTGGCTACTTCATATACTTCTATTGGTTCGATACTCAGGAGTGTAGCCACGTAATCCATTACCGGCACATCCAGCCAGCCACCAAATTCTTCCTGTGCCAAATGCAGCACGGGCAGCAACGCACTTTTTTGCTTACCCTGCGGATAGCGTTGAATTATCTTTTCAACTTCAGCTAATTTTTCATCTGAAAATTTCAACACGTCTTTTCTATTTTAAATTTTGAGTTTTAAATTTTGAATGTGGTTTAATTTAACATTTAAAATTTATCATTCAACATAATTTTAAGCGTCAAGCTCACCTGCAATCAAATTCAAACTACTCATGGTGATCACCGCATCGCTCAACAAACCACCCGATACCAATTCTGGAAATGCCTGGTAGTAAATGAAGCATGGCCTGCGGAAATGCAGCCTGTAAGGTGTTCTGCCCCCATCGCTGATCAGGTAAAATCCTAACTCACCATTGGCGCCTTCTACCGAACTGTATAACTCACCGGCAGGAATATCCGTTTCACCCATTATGATTTTGAAATGGTAGATCAGTGCTTCCATTTTGGTGTACACATCCTTTTTCTCAGGTAAATAATACGCAGGTGAATCAGCATGAAATACTTCGGCTTCTGCGCCTTTGAACTCCTGCACTTTTTTGTAGGCATCACCAATCAGTTTCAGGCTCTGCCACATTTCTTCATTACGCACCAGGAAACGGTCGTAGGTATCACCGGTAGTGCCAACCGGCACACTGAATTCAAAATCTTCGTAACTGCTGTAAGGTGAGTGAACACGTACATCATAATCAACACCGGCGGCCCTCAGGTTAGGACCAGTAAACCCGTAGTTCAATGCCCTTTCCCCGCTGATTGGACCGCAACCAATGGTGCGTTCCATAAAAATGCGGTTGCGGTTGAACAGGTTTTCAAACTCTTTTAATACAGCAGGATATTCCTTTAAGAATTTTTCGAGTTTTTCAAACGCTGTATTTGTGAAATTCCTTTCAAAACCGCCAATACGCCCAATATTAGTAGTAAGGCGGGAGCCACATACTTCTTCATATATTTCATAAATTAATTCACGGTATTGCATCAGGTATAAGAACCCCGAGAAAGCGCCGCTATCCACCCCTACAATAGAATTACAGATCAGGTGATCGGCGATCCTTGCCAACTCCATGATGATGATGCGTAAATAATCAACCCTTTTAGGTAGCTGAACTTTCAGCAATCTTTCGCAGGTGATATGCCAGCCCATATTGTTGATGGGAGAAGAACAGTAATTCAACCTGTCGGTGATGGGAGTGATCTGGTACAGTGGCCTTCTTTCAGCCAGTTTTTCAAAAGCACGGTGAATATAGCCAACTGTTGATACAGCAGACATGATCCTTTCACCATCCATCTCTAAAATATTCTGAAAAACGCCATGCGTAGCCGGATGCGTTGGCCCAAGATTAAGTGTGGTGGTCTGCTTTTCCAGTGAACCTTCCGGCAGTAAAATATGTTCCGATTGAGCCATTAATACGTATTTTTTTGTTACCAGCTTTTATCTTTAGTCTACATCGTTGTGCCACCCACTTGTACTTTCCCACATCTGTCATCAACCTACCTTCCAAACATCTCGTCATCCTTATCAATCCTTGTCTGGTCTTCCAGTGGAAACTCTTTGCGCATAGGGAAGTAATCCATTTCATCTACATTCAATATTCTTCTCAGGTTTGGATGGCCCACAAAATTCACCCCAAAGAAATCATAGGTTTCCCTTTCCATAAAATTGGCAGACTGGTACAGGGCAGTAGCGCTATAAACATCCGGTGTTTGTATATCGGTGAAAACTTTGAAACGTATCCTTACATTATCCACCAGGTTGTGCAGGTGGTACACCACCGCCAGTTCAGCGCCGGTTTTTTCAGGATAATGAACAGCCTGCAGGTCGGTAAGAAATTGGAACCTTAGTGTTTCATCATCATACAGGAATTGCAATATTTTCAAATTAAGGTCTTTGGGAGCAGTAAAGGTAAGCATGCCATAAGGCTCCTGCCAGTTGGTAAGAGCATCTCCAAATTTCTCCGTTAGTTTTTGTTGTATTGCTTCGTTAGTCAATAACATTTCTATATTGTTGAATGGTTGCATTGCTGAATTGTTGCAGTGCTTTATCAATCAGCCATAAAGCAATTGAACAATGCAATATTTTATTGTATTCCGTAGGCTTCCATCAATTCCCTGTATTTTTCACCGTTCCTTCTTCTCAAACTTTCATCTCCTACCAGCTCCTGTATCTTCATAAATCCATCGATGATGGCTTCCGGCCTTGGAGGGCAACCTGGTACATACACATCTACCGGGATTACCTGGTCAATTCCCTGCAGCACAGAATAGGTATCAAAAATACCACCACTACAGGCACAGGCGCCCACGGATAATACCCAACGTGGTTCTGCCATCTGCAAATACACCTGCCTCAGTACCGGGCCCATTTTTTTAGAGATGGTTCCCATCACCATCAGCAGGTCGCACTGGCGTGGAGAAAAACTCATACGCTCAGCACCAAACCTGGCAATATCGTAATGGCTGGCAGCCGTGGCCATAAATTCAATACCACAACAACTGGTTGCAAAAGGCAAAGGCCAGATAGAATTTTTACGGGCAAGACCTACCACTTTTTCCAGCGAAGTAGCCATAAAGCCGTCCCCCATCATTCCTTCCGGAGGTTCTACTGTTTTTATCCTGGCATTATATTGTACGGGACGTGACATATTGCTATTTTGAATGTTGTATTTTAAATACTGAATTAAGAACCGCTTCTTTAGCATTTAAAACATAATCCTCGATATTAAGTTCAAAAACATCTTATTAAAAACAAAACCACCCTAAATGCTGAACCTAAACATTTAAAACAACCTCCTAATCTTCCCAATCCAAAGCGCCTTTCTTCAATATATAAATAAACCCAGTTATAAACAATCCCACAAACATGGCTACTGCTCCAAAGCCCTGCCAACCCAGTTGGCGGAAGTTTACTGCATAAGGATAGAAGAAAATTACCTCCACATCAAACAATACAAAGAGGATGGCTACCAAAAAATACTTGATGGCCATGGGCTGTCTTGCATTGCCCTTTATTTCAATACCGCTTTCAAAATTCTGGAGTTTATCAGTGCCTTTTCTTTTAGGTCCGAAAAAATGGGTCAACCCCATCATAGTTGCAATAAAGCCGATTGCAAAAAACAACTGAATGCCTATAGGAAGATAATTTTCTGCACTGTTAAGGTTGGTGGCCTGTAATAGGAATTGTTGCATGCAGCAAAAATAAGACAGCGATATCAAAAAACAACTGGTAATTTAAAAAAGAAAGTCCCTGCTTTATTGAAACAGGGACTGATTGATATCATTTAGCTTTTATCGATTTATTTAGATGCTTTTGGGGCAGTGCCTTTTGTGCCTCCCGCTGGTTTTGTACCGGGAGCATTTTGTTTTGGTTGCTTTGGTGCAGGTGCATTAAAGTTCATAGAAGCAATGGTTGTTTTATTACCGGCAGTTTCTGCATCACTGGGATCCAGAGACAGCACTTTATCGCAATAACTCAGGGCCGCTGCCTTGTCTTTTTTTATATACTGAATACACCACAAAATATTTGTAACTGCCGATTAACTGATTTTTATACTTTATGCTATCGGTAAGTCCCACCTGGATGGTTTTTTCAAAAGCCGGGTTGGCAAGAGCCTGTTCGAGCGTGGAATCGATTGCCCAATTGGCTTTTCCTATCATGTAATAACCAAAAGCGTCATCAGCAAACTTCTGTGTATAAATATTAAACACGTTGATGGAAGAAATGTATTCACCGGAACGGAAGTAATTATAACCGGCATTATAAAGGTCTGTTTTCCTAACATCTTTCTTTACACTAACGATCTTATTATACCAGTCTGCTGCTTCTTTATATTTCTTCTGACCATCATAGTAAGATGACATTACTTTTAAAATATCCACTTTGCCCTTTTCAGTACTATCCAATGCGGCAGCTTTGTCGATATTCAAGCCTGCAATTGAATCATTTCCCGGAAATTTCAGCAATATCTTGGCATAGGTTTGCCAGTCGGTAGCACCGATTTTTTCTGGTTTCTGTTTTTGAAAATAGGTTTCAAATTGCGTTTTTGCATTTACCGAATCGCCGAGCCTGTCATAAGCATAAGCGATAAGTCCATATAAATTTGGATAAGGATTTTCGCCTTTCAGGCAATCTTCAGAACTTTTAATACAATCTGCAAACAGGCCCTGTGCATATTTCATGGAAGCCCTGTAGTAACAATCCTTAGGATCGTTGTCTGCATTGGCTAAATATTTCTCCAGGTACTCTGCCGATCTGTTTACATCTGTCAGGTAATAGTACTGGTACAGATTCTCATACACCGGGGCGTACTTAGTATCCTTTGCAATCGCATCGTTATAATACCTCAAGTATATTTCTTCCTGTGTTCTTCCCTGTGACTGGTAGATCTTTCCTATGCGGAAAGAGGACCTTGCATAAGTGGGTACCAATTCCAGTGCAGTTTCATAAGCTGTTTGTGCAGGACCGCCCTGTAATAATTTTTTATATGCATCACCAAGATTGGCCCATACATCCGGATCTTTCATATTCTTTAAAGTTGTAGCCAGCTTCAATTTTTCAACTGCATAATCAGCATCTCCTTTATCCGCATTTACGTTGGCAAAGCCAATTGCATTGAGTACTGCTGCATTTTTACTTTGACTGATGCTGAGGGCTGTTTCAAACCGGGCCCTGGCATCCTGTGTTTTACCTTCCAGCAACTCCACATGCCCCATACCGGCCAGCAATAAAGCGCTGTTGCTGTTATTCATCAGTGTTTTTTGATATAGAGCTTTAGCACCTGGAAGATCTGGCTTGTCATCAGACAGGATCATGACCTGCCCTAACCAGTATACGGCATCCAGGTTATTGGGATCGGCTGCCACTAATTTCTGGAATGCTTCAGTAGCACTTTGGTGCCTCTCATAGTACAGGAATTTTTTTCCTTCCTCAAGTGTTTGTGATTTTAAAACCCCGGAAAGAAACAAAGCGGCAAAAAACAGCAACCCCGATTTTAACTTGTTCATTTTATTTGTGATTTAAGACTTTACAATGATATTAATTTTACCAGCAATCTCACAGAAAAAAATTATTCTTTTTTCAATTTTTCATTTACGATCACATTCCGCACATTAAATGACATTCTTCCCGGCTGCAGGTAAGCCCTTCTAAAAATCAACTGCCCTCTTTCGTATTGCAGAAAACCTGCCAATCCTGATCCGAGTCCTGAATAATTTTCTTTCAATATATAATACAATCCACGTACCAAAGGGTAACGCCTGGTCATAATGCCCGCCTGTGTTGGTTTTATATATGGCGAATCTACACAGAGCTCACATTTTACATACGCTATTTTTACTTTTCTTAACATATTGACCTGTGCTGTGTCTTCGGGGTTGCCTATCCAGCTTATACCTACAAAACCAATAGCATTTTCATCTGATGCAACATAGTCCAGTACTTCTTTACTGTTCTTAACAGCCTGCACCCTGTTGTTATCAAACTTTTTTCCTTTTAATATACTGTCCATTGCAAAGCGAATGGTACTGGTTGCATTCAATCCATCAAACACCACTTTCTTATTACTGACTCCGCCAGTAAGCAGTTGCTGCAATTGCTGCAATGAAAAAACCGTATCATTACTCCTACTGTTTACTACAACAGCAATGGCATCAGATGCGATCTTTTCACTTCTTGGCACATAATGCAATGTATCGTCAAAGTACCTTGCCTCCTGAGGTGTAAGCCCCCTGGTAACGATTACCATCCTGGTTGCTGAATCCCTGAACAGGTCTTTTAAACAGTCTGCTTCCGGCTTATACACAGCATTGATCTTTGTGCTTGGATAAGAGCCTTCAAAAACCTTTATCTGTTCTTCTATCACCGGCCTGAAAGACTCATCCGCACTTATTTGAATCGTTCCGCTCGTGAGAGTATCCGGCGGCCCTGCCTGCTTTGCTTCATTACTACAGGCAGCAGTCATTAAACAAACTGAAAGAAATACTGCCAGCCTGAAAATCATGTTCCTCACTTTATAACTGTTCATCAGTCGTTGAAATATTTTTTTTGATAGCCCCTGTAAATCCTGAAACCGCCATACACCCAGCATACCACTGCGAATATTTTTATCAGCACAGGGTCATACCTGTCTATAAACTCAGCCGTGTAACTTGTAGGGAACATGAAAAAACAACCTGCCAGCACAATAAAGATACCCCCTCCATAATTACTGATGGTTCGCATTTGGGACATGCCCCGATGCCGTTCACTCATCCTTTTTCTTTCAAATTCTTCCAAAGCCATTGCAGTTGATCCGTTTAGTAATTTACCAATTGACTGAAACTGTTTAATAATGTTGCATTGATAAATTGTTAAAATTAATTTTAAAAGGGGCTTACAAATTAATGCATTTATAACAGAAATTATTCATTGGCTGCAAACTTTACCGGAAGACAATAGTACACAGGTACATTTCTTCCTCCTTTTTTACCAGGATTCCATTTTGGCATTTTTTTCAACACCCTGATTACTTCATTATTAAAGTCGGCACCACCATCCTGCAGCACATCAAACGTTTGCAGGTTGCCATCAAAGCCCACCACAAATTTTATTTTCACTTGGGCAGATTCACCCTCTTCAAGCCCTTCTGGTGAACGAAGATTTTTTTCCAGGAAGCGGATCAGTTCATTTGCTCCACCGGGATAAGATGCCTGCACATCCGGGTTTTCTTCCGGATGATCATTGCTGATCCCCGGCGCTGTAACTTTCGTAGTCTCTCCACCACCGCCACCTGGTACAGCTGGTTCTCCAACTAAAGGGGTACCCGTTGTGGGTGTTATGTCCGTGTAACTGCTGATCTGTAAATGAGTGATATCATTAAACACATCTGCAGAATCTTCATTGTGCACAATGTCTACTGCCGACAAAAATCTTTGATGCGGTCCTGCTTCAGCTGCCGGCGGAGTTGGCTTGGGCGGCTCTGGTTTTTTATTTTCCTGCATTTGCACCACAATCAAACTATCATCCATTACATAGGGAACAGATGACACTGAGTTATCCGGTAAAAATGTAAATGCAGAAACTGCTGCAGCCATACCTAACATAATTAACAAAGAGGCTTTAATGCGGTTGGGATAAAATTTACGCAGGGTATATGCACCATACTCCTTGTTTCGGTTTTCAAATAATATATCAATCACATCACTTGAAAGAATTGCTTTACTGTTCATGATCTTGGTTTTGAAGTGAAAAAATTATTCAAAACCGGCGCCGGTAGCATTGAGATGCTGCCAGGTGTTTATTCCACAAAAAATGAACAGAACAATTTCCAATACCCATCAATGTACTGCGGTAACATTTACTTTTTCAATTCCTTCAAGATGGAGTTCAATATTGCGGTCTGCTGCCTTGGCAGCAAATTCACTGATGATCTCCAGAATATCGTAGTCAACAAAATCACATCCGGCACCATCAATGGTAAGTACACTGTCTTCATCCACCTGGTCGAGTGCCTTGCGGAGGTTTACTTTATTTAGAAAAGTAACATTACTGTTGAGTTTGATATAATACACTTCCACTCCATCGATCACCGTGGTAGTGATCTTATACTCAGTTTTAAAATTATTGCGGATAATAAAAAAGGCGGAAAGTAACAATCCTATGCTTACGCCGATCAAGAGATCGGTTGATAGTATCGCAACAATGGTAATGATAAAAGGCAAAAATTGTTTCAACCCGAGGCTCCACATATTGCGGAATAATTTTGGCTTGGTAAGATTAAAACCTGTTACGATCAAGATAGCACCCAAACATGCATAAGGAATTTTATTGAGCAGGAAAGGAACAGCCATTACTGCCAGCAATAAAAAAAGCCCGTGGGTAAAAGAAGATAATTTAGTTCTGCCGCCTGCGTCAACATTGGCAGCACCTCTTACCACCACTGCAGTTATTGGGATGGCACCAAGTAACCCACAAGCCATGTTACCAATACCCTGCGCTACCAGTTCCCGGTTAACAGGTGTAATGCGGTTATGCCTGTCCAGTTTATCAACCGCCTCAATACAAAGGAGAGTCTCCAATGTAGCCAATGCACCAATAATGAGCCCATCTTTCCAAATACCTGGCACAGAAAAGAATTTTGAAAAATCAGGGAAAGAAATATTGGCAAATACATTGGAAGGTATGGTGACCAACTGTGTTGGTTTGAGCTGATAAGCAGCCATCGCATTACTGAACAAAAGATTTAACAGAACAGCAATCACCACCACTACCAATGGCGCCGGAATCATTTTTATTTTTTTTGCAAATTGTTTTTGCAACAAGATCAATATCGCAAGAGAAATCAATGTAATCAGGATGGGACCTTTTGAGATATGCAGTTTAAAATTTTGCAAACTGCCCAGGAAGTTTTTTTGTGCAAACAGTGCAGGGAATCCACTGGTCCAGAAATCAGGCTTATCGTAACCAATAGCAATCGGAATTTGTTTTGAAATTAAAATGATCCCAATGGCCGCCAGCATTCCCTTGATAACAGAAGATGGAAAATAATTTGCAATGGCACCCAGTTTAAAAATGCCCAGCAATAACTGAAACAATCCGGCAACAATAACCGCCAGCAAAAAAGTATTATAGCCTCCGAGTGAAATGATGGAAGCAGCAACAACAGTTGACAGGCCTGCAGCAGGCCCAGATACTGCCAACGGGGAACCACTCAGCAGCGAAACAACCACGCCGCCAATAATGCCTGATAAAATCCCTGCATACAATGGGGCACCCGATGCCAGTGCAATACCCAGGCACAATGGCAATGCAATCAGGAAAACAGAAAGCCCTGCAGGCAGGTCATATTTTAGCCAGAGTAGCCGGTAATATCTTATTTTTCTTTTCATTTATTTTTTCGGAGTAGCAGCGCAAAAGTAACAATTAAGTAGAAGGGAGCGGATTAAGCATCCAGATCACTGCATTTTATTATACTCAATACTCCCCAGGTGAAATTTGCCATAAATAAAGTTCCCTTCCGGATAATGCCAAACTGTTTCACCGTAAGTTGCCAGCTTAAACCCGTTGATGTTTTTGTATTCGCTTACAGGAGTAGAGAACCGGTATTGATTTTTTGCTGAGATGTCATAACGGTCATCACTTATAAAATTCACCAACTGGCCTGCAGCATTAAACTGAAGCATTGCGGAAATACTGATTCCATGGTTGGTGAATACTGCTTTTATACTGCTGCTGTCAATAGCCTCCCACCGGATTCTCTTATCGATCAACACTGCCGGCGCAAAAATGCACATGTCATTGAATAATGTAACTGTTTCTGCTTTATTCATTTCATTTCCTCTTTTATCAACAATGGGTATCAACCCAAATAACTTGATCTGCATGGTGGCCATTGCATTTTTATATGCATGATAACCCGGCACCGTCATCCCGTACATTCGTGCCTTCATAAAGAACAAACGGGTGGGCTCGTCAAAAAAATCATGCTGCTCCGATACAAACGGGAACCAGTCTTTTCCTCTTTCCCTCATCTCACCATCAAACACCAGCTGCATGTTTTTTATTTTGGGTTTGTTCAGCATGCCGGTGTAACGGATGTATTGCTGAACCAGCGGTGGCAATACTGAAACGTCATTTTCGGTAAGCAGGTCATTTTCGATTTTACTGCTGCGGTGAAAAGACTCAGCAACATCCAGTTGATAGCTGTTCTCAAAATGCCTGCTGCCGTATACTGCAACGATAGCCAGCAATACCAGGGCGTTTGCAATCGTTCCAAATTTAGCATCCTGCCAGGATGAAATGATCAGCACCTGCGAAACAGCAATTGCAACCAACGCTGTAATCCACCACATATCTTTTTTAATCAACAGAATAACAGCCGCAGCAATAAATAATATGGCGGCAACAAACCAAAAAGCTCCCATTGGCCGGGAAATGTGTTTTGTAAGTTGTGTTATGTTGGCGTATCCAAAAGCCTTGGCAAATCCCATTAAATGGATCAGGCCATGAATGATCATGACAAAGAAAAGTAGATAGCGGAACATGGGAATTAATTTTCCCCAAAGTAAGATTCCAGCCCGGGCAGGCCAATGATAAAGTGCATTTTAAAACATGATGCATATCAATCGGACAATCCTTTAACATCGCACTATTTTCACAAACCAGCTTTTAGACTCCGGGGCATTTCGGCTGTTTTGCCGGGTTTTTCATTTGTTTACATTCTTTTTACCATCCTTTACATTTTCCTTTGCAGTTAACCAGTAATATTGCAGTGAAAGCATTATTCACCTGATCATTTTAAATTTTATACTTATGCCGCATAAAAAGAAGGCAATCACAATTGTTGCACTTGCAGCAGTTGTGTTACTGGGTACAGCCGCCACCATTACTCCTGCCAAAATGCACAGGAACCTGAAAGTGCTTCCCCAGGATATCAGCGACCGGCAACTCGACAGTATTATGGACAATTATTGCAGGGCACTAAAAGTAAATTGTGATTTTTGCCATGTGAAACCAAAAGATATCACCGGTCTTGCTCCTGTAACAGGCGACCTTGATTTTGCACTCGACAATGAAATGAAAGAGAATGCCCGGAGGATGATGCGGATGACGATTGACATTAATAAAAATCATTTCAATTTTGATAGTACCAAAAGGCCTGATTACTTACTGAATGTGGTAACCTGTAATACCTGCCACCGGGGCAATCCGTTTCCGGCGCATGAATAAATCCTTTCTTTAAAATAAAGTATTTGAAAGGATGATACTGAGGGATTTTTTGATGATTCTTTTTTTAAAACCGCGGGAGTTGCATTAAACGTTGATGACGAATAACTGATTAAATATCCGGTGACTAATGCAGCACGGTTAAGATTATACCAGAGGCTACCGTTATACTTCCAGGAGGAACTACCCTTAAAGAATTACAAACAACATTTGTATTGACAACAATATTGGTAGTAACAATCACATCTGCTCCGGAAGCAGGTATTAATCCATTTTCCCAACTGGCGGCATCTGTCCAGTTACCATTGGCTACAGTGCGGAAAGCATCTACATTTAATTTATACAGGTATCTTCCACGGATCACATACCAACCACCATCCCTGTACATTATTCTGCCGCTGATACCACCCAACGACCTTGGCGTGTTACTACCGTACTTTAAATAAAAAGTTTCGCCACCTAATACATACATCAGGTCGCCATCATTATTCAGGTACCTGATAGAATTAGCATATACCACAGAATTTGAAACCTGTGTGCTTACACCCGTTGAATCCCTGAACCAAACCTGCAATATGCTATTGGCATCTTTTTTTAAATACGCAATAAAATTATTGGCCACTGTGTAATAGGCAGGACTTGGAGGTACAGGATTAAAAGGATCGGAGTATTCGCCCAGGTCGCTTAACACGGTATTGGAGGCTCCGTTGTTCCAGTAGATCTTGTATGTTTGAGGCGTCTGTGGCGTTTCAAGAAACAACACATTTTTACCGTCGGTAACAGGCCGGGAATAGAAATAGCTGGTACCCATTGGAGCGCCAATAATACTATTGTATGTTGAAGGCATTACTGTAACATTGCTTGAACCCAGGCCTATTCCATCAACGCCGGCATACACCACCAGGCCGTTTTCGGCAACTACCGGATCCTGGTAAGAACCGCTACCAATAGTCCCTCCTGCAGTAGTGGTAGCCCTGGTCAACAGGTCTTTTATTATAAAATTGCAACCCGGCTGTGGACTTGAAAAAGTAGAGCTATACACTACATACCTGCCGGCTGTATTATCAAAATTTACGCCCGGGTAAAAAACTCCATTCGTATATTCAGTTGGTTCGGCCCCCCAGGACGATTCAGTCCAGATGGCACCATAAGGTGTACAATATGCTGATACAGCAGCTTTAGAGTTAGGCATGGCTTCCTGCTGCAATAAGTTACTATCGGGAATAAGGTACAAAGCATCACTCCTTGTTTCCAATATCCTATGATAATTATAATCCCGTATTTGTTCAATACCTGTATAAAGAGGTGTCATATACAGATAGTCATCCGAAAAAATGTAAATAGATGTTGACGAGGTTTGATTCCATTTGTCTTTCACTTTGAGGGATACCTGCACAGACCCGGTTTGAGAACGGCTTATATTGATTGAAGTGTCGAAATCATCATTTACCAATGTATCTCTTAAAATAATGGTGCTGTTAACCTTTACTTCTAAATAAGATGTACAGGTGTCGTTACCGGTGTGGCTTGTTCTTATTGGTAACACCGGGTAAGCGTTAGTACCGGCTGTAGGATATAAAATTTTTGCAACGGGCCCGGGTGGAGTGTAATTGCATTGATAATTAACCGAGTCGGAAAACATACTTCCATTCAGCGTTGTTCCTGTTACCTTTAATTTGATAGGTACATTTTGAGGAAACCCTGCAACAGATATAGAGCCTGAAAAATATCCATAGTCAAATTGCCCTGGACCGGGTTGACTAAAAGAGAGTGTATCTAGTACTCCATTGCTCACAGCTATCATTGAAACAACGGGAGACGCAGCGTATGTTATAAAGCCGCTTATCGTTAATGTATTACCGGTGATAACATCATTGGTCCGTGGCTGGTCAGTATAAAAACTGATTTGAGCTGTACCATGAAGGGTTGCCAATAATAGCAGGATAAATAGGAATTGTTTCATTGCAGTAAGCCGGGTTGATAAAGGCAATTAAAAATACGATTTTTTTAATACCCCAAAAAAACTCTTACCTATGTTAATCTTTCACCCTGCCGGGGTTTCCATCACTTGGCTACGGGGATAAAAAACAAGCCCCACACTTGCGTATGGGGCTTGTAATTATTATACTATCACCAGATCCCCCTTCAGGGGATAGGGGTTATTCGTCGATCTTCACTTTGCCTTTGCTCTTTGCAATCACCGTTTCTGCAATGTTGTTTGGTGCAGGAGCATAATGGCTGAACTCCATCGTTGAAGTTGCACGGCCACTACTCAATGAACGCAACTGCGTAACATAACCAAACATTTCACTCAGTGGAACTTTGGCTTTAATTACCTGCAGGTTGTTACGGCTATCCATACCTTCCAGCATACCACGGCGACGGTTTAAGTCACCGGTAACATCACCCATGTACTGATCAGGAGTTAATACTTCTATTTTCATGATCGGTTCCAGCAAGGTTGGTTTTGCTTTACGTCCGGCTTCACGGAAACCAGCTTTAGCGCACAACTCAAAGCTCATCGCATCACTATCCACATCATGGTAGCTACCGTCAAACACACGAACTTTCATGTTGTTTACAGGATACCCTGCAAGTACACCTGTTGTCATAGCAGTTTCAAAACCTTTATTGATAGCCGGTACAAATTCCTTAGGAATTGATCCGCCAAAGAGGTCGTTTACAAACTGGAAATGCTTGCCTTCGTTTTCTTTCATCCACTCTTCATCAGCAGGGCCAAATGCAAAAATGATATCCGCAAACTTACCACGGCCACCGGACTGTTTCTTCAAAATCTCCCTGTGTTCGATAGTAGTTCCAAATGCTTCTTTATAAGCCACCTGCGGTGCCCCCTGGTTAATTTCCACTTTAAATTCACGGCGCATACGGTCAACGATGATCTCCAGGTGCAACTCACCCATTCCACGAAGGATGGTTTGTCCGGTTTCTTCATCTGTATTTACACGAAGTGTAGGATCTTCTTCTACCAGCTTGGCAATGGCCATACCCATTTTATCAACATCAGCCTGCGTTTTTGGCTCAACTGCGATAGCGATCACCGGCTCTGGAATAAACATGTTTTCCAAAGTGATCGGGTGATCCTGGTCGCACAAAGTATCCCCGGTTTTAATTTCCTTAAAACCAACTGCGGCACCAATATCACCTGCTTCGATAGAATCGATCGGGTTTTGCTTGTTGGCAAACATCTTCATGATACGGCTGATCCTTTCTTTTTTACCACTTCTTACATTCAGCACATAGCTACCTGAATCCAGGTGGCCAGAGTAAACCCTGAAGAATGCCAACCGGCCCACAAATGGATCGGTCATGATCTTAAATGCCAATGCAGCAAATGGCTCTTTTGCATCTGGCTTACGGCTTTCTTCCAAACCAGTATCAGGATTAATTCCTTTTACTGCATCAATATCCATTGGAGAAGGCAGGTAGCGAACTACGGCATCCAGTGCAGTTTGCACACCTTTATTTTTGAACGATGAACCACACATCATTGGTACAATTGATAAATCAATCGTAGCCTTGCGGATGGCTTCATGCATTTCATCTTCAGTGATCGATGCCGGATCTTCAAAGAATTTCTCCATCAGCTTGTCATCGTATTCAGCAACAGCTTCTACCAAATGAGCTCTCCATTCGTTGGCTTCTTCCAGCATATCTTCCGGTACAGGAATTTCATCAAAGGTCATACCTTCTGTTTCCATGTGCCAGATAATTCCTTTCATTTTGATCAGATCAACCACACCGCCAAAGTCATCTTCAGCACCAATTGGCAACTGCAAAGGCACGGCTTTAGAACCGAGCATTTCTTTTACCTGCTTTACTACCATTAAAAAGTCAGCACCACTTCGGTCCATCTTGTTTACAAAACCAATACGTGGTACATTGTAACGGTTGGCCTGGCGCCAAACAGTTTCAGATTGTGGTTCTACACCATCCACTGCACTGAACAAAGCGATCAAACCATCCAGTACCCTCATGGAACGCTCTACCTCTACGGTAAAGTCCACGTGGCCCGGGGTATCAATGATATTGAAATAGTA
This sequence comes from Chitinophagaceae bacterium, assembly GCA_016722465.1. Lineage (GTDB taxonomy): Bacteria > Bacteroidota > Bacteroidia > Chitinophagales > Chitinophagaceae > Ferruginibacter. Next base: position 555,466 of record JADKJC010000002.1, read on the forward strand.
GCTTTTTGTATTGGCATCTGCAACCCCTTTAATAGTAGGGAATTTCCACTGGCAGCTAACAGCAGCAGAAGTGATGGTGATACCACGTTCTTTTTCCTGTTCCATCCAGTCGGTAGTTGCGGCACCATCATGTACCTCACCAATTTTGTGAATCATACCGGTATATCGAAGGATACGTTCGGTAGTAGTGGTTTTGCCGGCATCAATGTGAGCGGCAATACCAAAGTTGCGTTGAAAACGTAAATCTGCCATTACTGTTTATTTTAAATGTTGAATTTTGAGTTGTTAATTATTATGAGCCCGGCTTTTGAATCTTTTTCAGCTTCATTGGCGTCGCACTCTTGTACTGTATTGATTGATTGAACATGCCTTTCCAGGCGGGGTCCCGTGGTAAAATGTAGTGGGAACAGGTTGCGGTATTTAATGATTATGCTCTCATATAATGCTAAATAGTACAGCTTCCATCCAAAATGCTGAATCTTTTAGCGGCGCAAAAGTAAGGGTAAATGTTGAAACAGCAAACAGTTACAGCAATTTAGTGACAATGCCTGTCCAGCCTGCTTTTTTGCCAGCATGTGGATATGTGGAGAAAGCAATAAGCCGCCCTGTAAAGCGTTGGTTATTTTTAGATTCCTGTATACTAAACCCTTTGTTTATGAAAAAGCTTTTAACCCTTTTAGCTGTTTTTGCTTTTATTGCTGGTGCCAAAGCACAATATGTGGATATACCGGATAGTAGTTTCAGGAACTATTTAAAAACAAGATACCCGTCTTGTTTCAATGCTGCAGGGCAAATGGATACTACTTGCAGCGAAATAAATACCGCAATAACACTGAGGATACCACAAAACTCAGGGGCTTTTAAAAACATTGAAGGAGTGCAATATTTTAAGTCTCTTGATTCTTTGATTCTAATTAGCCTCAGTATCGATACCATTAATACTTTACCACCGTTAATAAAATATCTCGACCTTTCATTTAATAGTTTACAAGGCCCTTCTTTTCCTGTAATACCAAATTCTGTTACAGATTGCTACCTTCAGGGCATTTCTCGTAGCCAATTGCCTGCCTTACCAAACTCAATAACTCATCTCGATCTTACTTACAGTTCTATCACAATCATTTCTCAACTACCTGCTTCGTTGGAATATTTTAATGCGATGCCAGCTTATTTAAGATTTATCAATTCTTTTCCCAATACAACAAAAACAATAATAATTGATGGGTCATATTGGAGGCTATCCTTACCAACGCTTCCTGATTCACTAATATATCTGCATACAAAAAATATTGCTACCCTGCCTGCCCTGCCGGAAAATTTGCAGACACTAATTTGTACTGATAGTTTAAGAGTACTACCAGCACTACCCAATAATTTACGGCACTTAGACCTGCGTTCACTCTATTTCCTTCAATTACCGTCTCAATTTCCTGATTCGCTGAGATATCTTAATATTGACCGTAATGGATTTAATAGGCAAATTTTATCCCTCCCATCTAAGTTGGAATATTTTTCAGCTTACCAGAGTGGTATATCTGGTAGTTTTCCTGCAATGCCAAATACGTTGAGATATGTAAATATGGAGTATAATAACTTAAGTGGTTTTTCTACACTTTCAGATTCACTAGAATATTTTAATTTCAATAATAACCAGGTATCACAAATACCGGTACTTCCATCAGGGCTTGATACTTTAATCTGTTACGGTAATTTATATTCAAACTTACCATCAGTTTTACCAACTGACCTTAAAGAACTTATATGTGGTACACCAACTTTATCCAATTTGCCACCGTTGCCAACGGGATTATTAATACTTGCATGTGGGGGAACCCAAATAAGCAACCTCCCTACCTTGCCTAACGGGCTTCGCTTTTTGGGAGTAAGTAACAACCGTCTTTTAACCACCCTACCAACACTTCCTGATTCATTAAGAGAATTAGCATGTTCAAACTGCTCAATTACATCGCTTCCTGATTTACCTAAGCCTTTGATCATGCTCAACTGCGATCATAATCCTATTTCATTTTTGCCGGCTTTACCCGATTCCATGTTCCAGTTATTAATTGACAGTACTGACATTCACTGTTTGCCAAAAATTCCAAAATCGGCTCCATTTAATTCATGGGAATATCCTGGGAGGCTTCATATCAGCATGGATGAAAGCAAAATAACATGCATACCCAATCTACCCGAAAGAGTAAATATAAACTGGCGTGATACCTATCCTATATGTAACCCAGTTAATAATGTTAATCATTGCGCCGCTTTTCCACAAATTACCGGAACTGCCTTTATAGACCAAAACAACAACGGAACAAAAGACCCCAACGAAAACTACAAATCAAATTTAAAAGTAGAATTATCAAACGGCAGCATTGCATACACCAATAACAACGGCTATTTTGAAATCGGCGCAGACAGCCTCGGCTCTTATACCATCACCCCAGCAGCACCCGATTATTACAACATCGTTCCATCTTCAGCCACTTACAATTTCACCACTTACGATACCATTGTTTTAAAAGACTATGCCCTGCAGGCAAACTCTACAAAAGACAGCCTTGCAATCAAACTAACTGCAGTCAGCAGGGCCCGTCCGGGTTTTTCATTTCCTTATCTGATCAGTTATGAAAATGCTGGCACCACTAATTTATCACCCAGCATTGTTTTTAATTATGATGATACAAAGTTGACCTATGATTCAAGCAGCAATGCGGCGGTGGTGAATAATGGTAATAATTTATCATTGAGTGCAGGCAGTTTCCTTCCGGGGCAACAAGGAAATTTTACTGCCTACTTTAAAGTGAAAACAACTGCTGCTTTAGGTGATTCATTGCTTGCAAAAGCTACCATCAGTGACAATGCAGTTGCTGCAGCAGACAGCAACCAAACTGTTATCCGTGGTGCTTATGACCCAAATGATAAACAAGCCACGCCTGAACTATCGCCCTTACAAATTGCCAACGGCACTTATATTGATTATACCATACGCTTTCAAAATACAGGAAATGATACGGCATTCAATGTAGTGATAAGCGACACACTCGCCGCTGAACTGCTTGCAAATACACTGGAAGTTTTCAGTTCATCTCACAACTGCAAAACAACAGTGAAAGACAATATTGTTTTCTTTGAGTTCCTTAACATTTTACTGCCCGACAGTAACACAAATGAAATGAAAAGCCACGGTTTTGTTTCATTCAGGATAAAACCACATCCTTCTGTACCTTCGGGGTCAACCATCAATAACAACGCTGCCATTTACTTTGATTACAATGTGCCGGTGATTACAAACACTGCAGCCACATATATAAAACCCTTCACTATCATACCGTTAAAATTAATTTCATTTAGTGCCATTCCTCAAACTGATAACAGCACCACTTTATTCTGGAATACTGCCAGCGAAATAAACACAAAACAGTTTGTGATTGAACAAAGCAACAACGGTTTGAATTTTAATTCACTGAAAACAGTTGTTGCAAAAGGAAGGGCCAGCAATAACTACAGCAGCAATATTGCTGACTTTACTAACAGCATTGTTTATTACCGCCTCGAGATTGTTGACAACGATGGCAGTTTCTCTTATTCCCCTACCATAAAAATTGACCGGAGAAAAAATACCAGCGGATTTATCAGTATTGAGTAACCCGGTAAAAGATTTTATCATCATCAATACCAATGATCAAAGTTTGAATAACACACCGGGCAATATCATCAACACCAATGGTGCGGTGGTAAAAAGTTTTATCATTAAACAGGGCAGCCAGACAATTGATGTGAAAGGATTGCCAGCAGGCGTTTATTATTTAAGAACATCGAATGGCAGCAACAGGATTGTAAAACAATAAGTACCGGTTTTATATTTATAAAGAGGCTGTCTCAAAAGCCCCATTGATTGTCATATTGTGCTTGTCGAAATATAACAATCAATGGGAAACAATTCTGTAAACATTTCGATAATACTCAATGTGACTGAATTGTTTCCTTTTGAGACAGCCTCTTTTGTAGTTATGCCCAAAACCACCGCAGTTATTAGCAAAACATTGCAGTTACTTATCTTTTACACTCCTTAGGTTTTTTTGATTTATCTTTAAGTATTAACCGCTTTTTATGAGAAAAACCTTGACTCTTACAGCAATTATTATTTGCATTATTACATCGTATACAAAAGCTCAATATGTAAACATACCCGATACTAATTTCAGGAATTTTTTAAGTGCCGCTTACCCTGGCAGCATTAACAGTTTCGGGCAATTGGATACCACCAACAGCGCTATACTTGCTGAGGATTCGCTGGGCTTTGGCGGGGAAATGGGGGTTTTCTGCAATTATTACCAGGACATGGAAGGCATACAATATTTTAAAAGCCTTAAAAAATTCTTCCTTTACAATACCTGTTTGCAGCATTGCCCTTTGCCGCCATCGGTTGAATATATTTCAACTTCATATAGCAGCGGTTTTTCACTGCCGCCTTACTTAAAATTCCTTGATATCAGCTACGGCGCTTTACCTGCAAATTTCATACTGCCCTCCACACTTGAAACATTCATTGCACACAATGCTGGCTTAGGCAGCCTGCCTGCATTACCTGCATCGCTTACCCTATTAGATGTTTCTAATCCGGATTTTAGCAGTTTCCCTAATAACCTTACTCAATTGCCTGCACTACCGGCAGGGCTCAGGTACCTGAATTGTCAAAACAATTTTCTTACATCGCTGCCTGAACTTCCACCGGCGCTTACGTACCTAAATTGTTTAGTGTTCCGCTCAAGCTTAAGCAGTTTGCCAGCCCTGCCACCGTTGCTGGATACGCTGGAACTTTCAGGACATGGGATTACACAGATACCAGCATTGCCCTCAACACTTACTTTTTTCAGTTGCGGTGGCAGCGACTTAACCACATCTTTTCCGGCACTGCCACCGGGCTTAAAAATATTCCGTTATAATTATGCCCCCAACCTTACTGCCCTGCCTGCATTGCCAAACAGCATTACCGAAATATATTGCCAATCCCTTGGCGTAACAAGCATCCCGGCGCTGCCGTCATCATTGAAATTATTTACTTTCCGGTACGACACTATGCTTACAGCATTGCCTCCATTGCCTGCTGCGTTAGATTACATTGACTGCTCGGGCAACAGGCTCACTACATTGCCTTCGCTGCCGCCAAATCTTCTTCACTTATCATGCAACAGCAACAAGCTAACCTCTTTGCCGGGCATTCCACCAAGAGTAAAAGCAATAAATTGCGCTGATAACGAATTGCTGCAATTGCCTCCAATGCCTGATAGTTTGATCTATTTAATTGCCAACAATAATAAACTTGCCAGCACGCCATCTTTATCCAACACAAGCATTGCCGGTCTGTATATCTCAGGCAATGAACTTGTTTCTATTACCAATCTTCCCACCACATTAAACTCATTGGGCTGTTATAATAACAGGCTTGCGTCGCTGCCTGCATTGCCTGCATCTTTAGACACAATGGACTGCAAGTTTAATGAACTTACCAGTTTGCCTCCATTGCTGCACACGACAATGGTTGGGCTCGAATGTTCCCATAACCGCTTATCTGCATTGCCCGATTTGCCAGCTTCTTTATTGTATGTGAATTGCGGCTTTAATAACAGCCTGTACTGTTTGCCTAAATTGCCTGTCGGTTCTTGTGTTTTACAGTTTGCTATCGACACCACAAGGATAAAGTGTGTGCCCAACCGCCCCGAAAGCGTTGCGCTGGCACCTCAGGAACAGTATGAGCACTTATTGCTATTGGCCGGATATCTTTGGTGTGACCCGCCCGGAAGTTACCCTTCATTAGATATTCCGATCTGCAGCCCGCTAAACAATGCTACGAACTGCCAGTCGTATCCCGTGGTTTCAGGCAAAGTATTTTTTGATGCCAACAACAATGGGATAAAAGAAAGTACCGAACAATACAAGCCTTTAACAAAGGTCCGGTTATCTGATGTAAATTATACATTCACCAACAGCGATGGATATTTTGAAATAGCTGCCGACAGCACCGGCCCACACACACTGACGCCTGTAAGCCCTGCTTATTTTTATAATTTTAACCCAGTATCGTCTTCGTATAATTTCAGCAATTACGACACCATTGTGTACCGGGATTATGCCTTGTACACCAACAGGTTTTTTGACAGCGTAGCAATAAAAATTTGGGCTTTGAACTGGGCTGCAAGGCCGGGCTTCCCCATATCATATTATATAGTTGTTGAAAATGCAGCTACCAATACTATATCGCCTTCTGTTGCCATCAGCTATGAAGGTTCAAAGCTAACTTATGATTCCAGTTCCATAACCGGCATTAGTAATAATGGCTCAATGCTTACTATGAATGCTGGTACGCTTTTACCCGGTCAGCAAAAAAGCTTTGCTGCTTATTTTACCGTAAAACCAACTGTTGCACTTGGTGCTGAGGTTTTAACCAGGGCAACTACCAGCACGAATACTGTTTCTGCCACAGACAGCAGCCTGTTTATCATCCGGGGCGCATTTGACCCTAACGACAAACAAGCAACACCACAACTTTCTCCATCACAAGTTGCTAATGGCAAATACATCGACTACACTATCCGCTTTCAAAACACCGGAACAGATACTGCATTCAATATTGTTATCAGTGATACGTTGAGTGATGATCTGCAAGCAAACACTTTACAGATGATTGCATCATCGCATAATTGTAAAGCCACTGTAAAAGATGCTGTGGTTTTCTTTGAATTCATCAACATTCTTTTGCCAGACAGCAATGTGAACGAACCGAAGAGCCATGGTTTTGTTTCTTTCAGGATAAAACCGCAAACCACTGTTGCAGTCAATACAATCATTCCTAACAAGGCAGCTATTTACTTTGATTACAATGAACCTATTATAACCAACACTGCAGGCACACTGATCAAAGATTTTACTTTGGTGCCATTGAGATTGCTATCATTTAGCGCCATGCCTCAAAATGACAACACAACATCCTTGTATTGGAATACCGCTAATGAAATAAACACTAAACAATTTGTGATTGAAAGAAGCAGCGATGGCTTACGATTTAATTCGATAACAAATATTGTTGCAAAAGGAAAAGCAAACAACAATTACAATACTATCGTTGCAGATGCAAATACAGCGATTATATTTTACCGCTTAAAAATTGTTGATACTGATGGCAGCTTTGCTTATTCCCCTATTATTAAAATTGACAAAAGAAAAAATGCTGCTGGTTTTAGTATATTGAGTAATCCTGTAAAAGATATTCTTGTTATCAGCACAACAGACAGAACATTAAATAATACACAGGCAAGTATCATCAATATGCAGGGCGCTGTGGTAAAAACTTTTATTGTGAAAGAAGGAAGCCAGGCTATTGATATAAATAATTTACCCAACGGTGTGTATTACCTGAGAACCATGAACAGCAGCAGCAGGATCATCATTCAGTAACTGCCGTTTCATATTTTAAAGATCGCCGGGCCAATGGCCCGGCGATCTTTGCACTTATTGCTAAAATATTGCACTTATTGCCAAAACACTGCAGTTAGTAATCATTCATTTTTATTCCCGCTTTTCGGGTTAACTTTATTTGATAACCGCTTTTTATGAGAAAATCTTTCCTTCTTACAGCAATTGTTAGTTGCATTGTTATCTTCAGTGCCAAAGCACAATATGTAAACATACCAGATTCATTATTCCGCATTTTTTTACGGGATAATTATCCTTCCTGCATGAATGCCCAGGGGCAGCTTGATACCACCTGCAGTACAATACTGTCCGTTGAAGGCCTTATGGTAAGCTCTTCAGTACCCGGTTGTTCATTCCGGGATTTAACCGGATTACAATATTTCAAGAATTTAAAACGTTTGGACATGATCTTACAGTCATGTATTGAAGTATTCCCGGTTATTAATTCGTTAAAGGAGCTACATGCACAGTTTGTAACACTTAAACTTAGCTGGCTGCCCAATGGGCTTAAAGTTTTGGATGTTAATACATCAAGCCCTGACTTGTACACCGGCACCGCTGCGTTTATCAATGACAACAACCACTTCCCGGATTCATTGGAAGTTCTTAATTGCCAATATGCATTTAATGCCCCGCAGTCTATACCTCCTTTTCCACAAGGATTAAAATATATAGATTTATCCGGGGTAAGGTATAATATTACTGTTGATTCAATACCATCATTGCCACCTAACCTTAAACATTTCAATTTCAAAAATCTTGTCTTAGGGAACCGCCGCCTGCCGCCATTGCCTTCAACACTTACTTATTTAAATGGCGGCCTGGAGAATCCGCCTACGTGGGGTGACAGCCTTGTGTTAACAGGCCCGCTGCCACCACAACTGGATACTTTTGATTTTTACGGCCGGATGATGGAGAAATTGCCGGAGATGCCTGCTTCACTTAAATATTTTTCCTGCTGGGGTACAGATTCCACTACAAGTTTGCCTGTTATGCCTGAAGGGTTAAAAACATTCCAGTTCTTTCTTGCACATTCCCTTCACTCTATGCCACCATTACCGAACAGTGTTGTTGATATGGAATGCTGGGAGGTTTTCTTAGACAATTTACCTTCTTTGCCAAGTTCTTTAAAGCGGTTTGTTTTTAACATGGACACTTTACTTACTTCACTGCCTGCTTTGCCAGCAGGACTCCTGTATTTTGACTGCCATTCAACCAGGCTTTCCTCATTGCCGCCCTTACCGGTATCATTAACATATTTAAACTGCTCTAATAATCAACTTACTTCACTGCCTGTGTTTAATGATGGATTGGTAACTGCACTTTGCAACGGTAACAGGATCCAGCAATTGCAACGGATACCCAATACGATGGAAACACTGGATTTAAGATCGAATAACATCTTCTGCCTGCCCCTTATCCCGGCAACGCCTTATCCATTAACAATAAAGGCAGATGCAACCATAAAATGCGTTTCTAATATTAACACCCGCCTTTATTATTACCAGGGTAATTCAAGCACTTCTGCAATACCCAAACTATGCACCTTTACAAACAACGAACGCCGTTGCAGTAATTACCCCGTAATAAACGGCTATCTTTTTTACGACGACAATAGCAACGGCATAAAAGACCCTGGCGAATCTGTGAAGAGTAACGCAAGGCTAACATTGGGCAATAATTTTACCTTTTCAAATGATAATGGTTATTACGAAATAATGGCCGACAGCATCGGCCCCTATACCCTAACGCCCGAGCCATGGACCGTTTTCTTTGATTTTGTGCCAGCAAGCGCCAGTTTTAATTTTACGAGATACGAAACTATAACCCGGCAAGACTTTATAATAAAACCAAATGCTACATTGGACAGTGTTGAAATTAATATTACCTGCTTAAACAGGCTACGCCCGGGCTTTCCGCTTGCATACAATATTGCTTACGAAAATACAGGTTCAACTACACTTGTTGCCCCTGTTGTTACACTCCATTATGACAATACAAAGCTCGTATTTGATTCAAGCTCTGTTGCCATGAGCCAGAATGAGAATACCCTTACACTAAACACAGGCAACATGGCACCACTGCAGCAAGGAAGCCTTACGGCCTGGTTCAGGTTGAAGCCAACAACCCCCATCGGGGATTCATTAATAGCAACAGCTACCATAGCTGCCAATTCAAAAATAGCTGCAAGTTATTCGAGGGAAATAGTACGTGGTTCATACGACCCCAACGACAAAAATGCCACTCCGCAACTTTCGCCGTTGCAGGTTGCCAATGGCGAATACATTGATTACAGTATCCGTTTTCAAAACACCGGTACCGATACGGCCTTTAATATCGTGATAAGCGATACACTGAATGAAGACCTGCAGGTGAATAGTTTAAAAATGCTGGCTTCATCGCATACCTGCAAAACAACCGTACAAGGCAATGTTGTTTTCTTTGAGTTTTTCGATATCCTTCTGCCAGACAGTAATGTGAACGAGCCGGGCAGCCATGGTTTTGTTTCTTTCAGGATAAAACCACAAACAACAGTGCAGCCAAACACCACTATACCAAACAAAGCGGCTATTTATTTTGATTACAATGCGCCGGTGATCACCAACATTGCAGGCACACTGATAAAGAATTTTATTGTGGTGCCGCTTAAGCTTGTTTCATTTAGTGCTATGCCGCAAAATGGTAACTCAACAGCTTTATACTGGAATACTGCCAATGAAATAAACACCAGGCAATTTGTAATTGAAAGAGGAGGTGATGGTTTGCATTTTAGTTCTGTAACAACTGTTTTTGCAAAAGGAAAAGTTGCCAACAATTACAGCAGCACTGTTGCTGATTTTACCAATGGCCTTGTTTATTACCGCCTGAAGATCGTTGACAATGACGGCAGCTTTACTTATTCTCCCATCATAAAAATTAACAGGAGAAAAAATGCTGCCGGATTTAGCATACTGAGTAATCCGGCAAAAGATTTTATCATCCTCAATTCCAACGACCAACATTTGAATAACACACAGGGCAGCATCATCAACACAAATGGTGCAGTGGTAAAAAATTTTATCATTAAACAGGGCAGTCAAACAATTGATGTAAAAGGGTTGCCAACAGGAGTTTATTATTTAAGAACTATGAACGGCAGCGAAAGGATATTGATCAGGTAGAATACAGCCCCACATTCATCACAGCCAGCCGGCTATCAACGAACCCAATTACAATGGATAGCCCATTTTTGAATTTATAAAAATCATTCTTTCCCCAGCCCGGCCACAAACAGGTGCCGGGCTGGCTCATTTCTGTAGACTTCCTTTCTCATAACGGGCATTCATTTTTAATGAAAAGGTTGCCAGCCAGCATGGCATATTTCTTGACAAAATAATAGATAGTCAGAGAGAAGAAATTGGCTCCCCTTCAAAAAATCCGTTATGCATACAAACATTTATACTAAAAAGAGCTGGATCGTTTTATACTCACTGCTGCTATCCATTTCACTGCCTGCACAAACGGCTGATTTTACGTACACTTCCACCGACAGCTTTTACTGTGATCCCTATAAAATTACCTTTACACAAAACTGCACTGGCAACCCGGCAGGCTTTATCTGGCATTTTGGCAACGGCGTACGGAGTGGCAGTGCTTCAGAAACGATCTTATATACCGATGCAGGTGTATACAATGTCACACTTACAGCCTTGTACAACAACACGGCTGTAAGCATTACCAAAACAATTACCATCAACCGCACACCCGCTCTTTCGCTGACCGCCGGCAACAATTACCTGTGCAAGCCAGGTGTGGTTAATTTTACGGCAGCAGGCAGTTCTTTTATCAGCAATTATCAATGGAATTTTGGAGATGGCACCCCCCTGCAAAATAATAATTCAAATAGCGCCTCCCATGCTTACCGCAATTATGGCACTTACCCGGCAAGTGTAAAAGCGACTACGGGTACCGGATGCAGCGCCATCAGTAACTATGAGATCGTTGTAAGCAAATTTGGCATCTCCACTTCCCTTTCAACAGACAGTGGCTGCATACCCGTAACGGCAGTGTTTAATACAACGGTCAATTTACCAGCCGGCGACAGGGTATTGAATTATGCCTGGAGTTTTGGGGATGGTTCAGCCATTAGCCATGGGCCAGACAGTATTGTTACACATGTATACAACACTACAGACAGCATCACTACTGCAAGCCTTACCATCACCAGCACAGAGGGATGCAGCAATTTCAAAAACTTCCCTGCATTTGCTTTTGGCACCCCTCCTTTTAATACACTTGCAAAAACAGTGTTATTAAAAGATTCCTTTTGCGGATCTGAGCTGATTCAATTTCATTGCAAGGCAGTAAATGCGAATGCTTATTTGTGGGATTTTGGCGACAGTTCGCAAATCACTACTTCGGATACAACTGTATCACATAAATACCGCTCACTCGGAAATAAAAAAATTATAGTAACCCCCTTCTTTAACGGTTGCGAAGGCCCCAGAGACAGCCTCCGTATTTTTATCAAAGGAGTGATCGCTGATTTTATATTCAACAATTATTGCAGTAATAAGAACACTTACCGGTTTGTCAATTTATCTGCCGGTAATATTTCACATTATGAGTGGCAGTTTACTGATGACCCTTCAATAAAAGATTCGGTCAATTTTTATGCTGCACATCAATTCCCCGTCTACGGAACGTTTAAAGCCGTTCTATCTTTAGTTGACAATACAACAGGATGCACCGATGAAGCAAGCCGCAATATCTATACAGCTGTTCCATCATTTACAGTAAGTACCAATAGTATTTGTAAAGACAGTCTGATCAGCTACAGTGTTACCCACTCTTACCCGGGTACAGCAGGTTATACGTATGATTTTTATGTAAATGGCGGCAACATCAGTAATGGGCAGGATTCGGTATTAAATTATTTTCCCGCTACCCACGGCAGCTTTGCGGAATATGTGATTATAAAAGATGCGATCCCCGGCACCTGTGATGATACGCTGCAGTTAAACAGCCATACCATTGTAAAAGGCCCTCTTGCTGTATTTACCGTACCATTACAACTTTGTGTTGAAAAAGCCTTTGCCCTCGGCAATGAAAGCCATCCATTTTATGCAACTGATGCCATCACAAAATGGCATTGGGATTTTGGCGACAATAAAGAAGACCTTTTAAAAGATCCTTTGCCACATCAATATACCCAGCCATCGGGTTATGACATCAGCTTAACAGTTACAGACATCAACGGCTGCGGCAACAACATGCGGCAAACGATATTGGCAGCACCGATGCCCTCTGTGATGGCTTTTCCTGCAAGAGATACCATCTGCGGACAGAGAGACAGCGCTATGCTGACCGGGTATACCATTGATTCATTATTATGGTTACCCTCCACCAATATCAGTTGCAACTTCTGCGACAGCACAAAAGTGTACCCTGCCTCCACCACATCCTATATTGCACAAGCCAGGAACAGGTTTGGCTGCATGAGTTATGACACCTGTGTTATCACCGTATATGGCCCATTGAACTTAAAGGTATTTCCGGCAGACACAACCATCTGCCCGGGACGGTCATTTTCTTTTGATCTGAATACAAGCGGCATTACAACCTGGTCGCCTTCCGCTAACTTCAGCAATGCAGGTATCAAAAATCCGGTAGTGAGTCCATCACAAAATACCAGTTACACAGTAATTGTAAAAGACACTGCCGGCTGTTATGCAGATACAGCCATTGCCAATGTAACCATATTGCCTTTACCAGCTGTTAATGCAGGTGATGATAAGATATTAGCTTACAAAAGCAGCTTTACCATTACACCTGTATATGCGCCAGATGTAGCCGGATACAGATGGGAACCTGCTCTCAATTTGTCCTGCGGCAATTGTGCATATCCTTCCGGTACGGCATTGCAAACAACCACGTACACTATCAATACAATTTCTGTAAACGGCTGTACAGCTACAGATAAAATCACCATTGCTGTTTCCTGCGAAAGCGGTAACCTGTTATTGCCGACTGCTTTCAGTCCGAATGGAAATGGGGTGAATGAATATTTTTATCCCATTGCAAGGGGCTATCAAACCATCAGAACTTTCCTGGTCTTTAACCGGAATGGGTACAAAGTATTTGAAAGAAAAAACTTTGTACCCAATATCCCTTCACTGGGTTGGGATGGCAGTATCCGAAATTCAGGTAATGTGGCAGACAGCGAAAGTTTTGTCTGGTTTATTGAAGCAGAATGTGAGCAGGGGCAAGTGGTGACCCATAAAGGAACAGTGGTACTGGTGAGATAAGGGCCTGTGTTATTATACCAATGGCAGTTTTTGTCAATATTCCATAAGCAATAAAAAAACTGAATGAACTTCAAAGCAATTGATCCGGCAATTTTATACCGTATTTCATAAATCAAAATAGGCAAATAAATTTTTCTTTTTATAAATTCGTGTTCCTGATAAACCACGTTGCAGCAAAAAAGAAAGTATTTATGAGAACCATTATCACGGTATTGTTCCTATTACTGGGTACCGCCGCCTATGAACAGGCACCCTTTGATTATAAGAGGGATTTTAAACCCTTTCTTGAACAAAGCCAGGACAAAAGCAGCCCCTTATATTATCAAAAATTACTCATCAGGTTTCTTAACAACGACAGTACCCTCAGCAATGCAGAAACGCTTGCCCTGATGATCGGGTACACCGAAGAACCTCATTACAAACCTTTTGAGGACATGGACGCTGAGAAGGAAGTGTTTGACCTGAATGAAGAAGGTAATTATGACTCAGCCCTGGTGAAAGCAAAGATCTACCTGCAAAAACATCCATTGAGCCTTAGGGTGCTGAAAGAAGCATCCTATTGCTATCATTCGCAAAAAAAACAAGACAGCGCCGATTATTATATGGACCTGGTGGATAAGGTGATGAATGCGATGACCTACAGTGGCAACGGCAAAAAACCTGAAACGCCGATGTTCTCCCTGGGACTGGCAGACGGAGAATATTTTATTCCCAATATCGGGATGAAAGTATTGGGAAAAGATACTGACTGGAATAAGGACAATCTTTTTATGGAGATCATTGATGCATCAAAAAGCGGCGATGATCATATCAATTACTATTTCGTTATTCAGCATGCAAAAGAAAAAATAGATGACGACAAAGTGAATGATTCAGTAGAAAAGAAAAAGAAAAAAGACGACAGGAAAAAGAAGGATAAAAAAGATAAGAAAGACAAAGCTACCCCACCCCCTGTACAACAGTAATTATTCTGCCAATAAATAAAGCCGTAAGACATCCATCTTACGGCTTTTCGTTTTTTAATAGGGACTAATCAGTTCTTAATGAAAATAACGGCGCAGAGTCCATGCAATGGTTTCATGCCCTTCCATCAGGCCGGTTAAAAAATCGGCCGTGCCTGCATCCTTATACCTTTCATCACAATCATCAATGCATTTACGGAGCGCTTTGATCACCGTTTCATGATCTGTCAGCAACTCTTTCAGCATTCCGTCTTTACCAGGGTATTTTGCCGGCGCTTCACCAAGTGATGTATGCTGCAAAAACTCTTTCAGGTTCCAATCACCGGCATTCCCAATTTACTGATCCGTTCTGCGATCTCATCAATGGCTTCTTCCAGTTGTTTATACTGCGATTCAAACAACTTATGCAATTCCATAAAGCTTTCGCCCTTCACATTCCAGTGAAACTTCCTTGTTTTACTGTACAGCATCACTGCATCGGAAAGCACATTGGTAAGGAGGTCCGCAACTGCTTTTATGTTTTTATCAGAGATGCCAATATTCGGTTTCATATCTTCTTTTTTTATTTGATTTAATCAGTTGCCCTGCGAATGACCTTCAGCAATATTGCAATAACAGCAATGACCAGCAGGATATGAATGAGACCGCCGGCATGATAGCCTAAAAAGCCAATTGCCCATGCAATAATCAGGATTACGGCAACCAGGTAGAGTAGATTTCCCATAACTTATGTTTTTGAGTTTAATGAATGATTGATAACTTTAGTGAAAATATACTGCCAAACCTGCTGTGGTTAAAGTGATGGGTATTTCACCCTTTTTATGAGTATTTTTTTTCAGGTTTGAGGAAATACTTACACAACCTGTAGACACCTATTATGAGAAAGTATCTTGCTTTAACCTGCTTCATTTTGTTTTACAGCCTGGCGCACGCACAGTACGTAACCATTCCGGATAATGATTTCAGGAATTTCCTGCTTTCAAAATACCCTGGCTGTTTTAATATCGCCCAGGAATTAAATACCAGCTGCACTGCAATTACCACAGAAGATTCGCTGGAATTTCATGGAATCGGCTCCAGTTTTCATTATCCAGCTATGAATATTGAGGGCATACAGTACTTTAGCAGCCTTGTATATTTAAACTGCAGCAATACAAAAATATCATTCAGTCCGGCATTACCGGCCAGTTTAAAACACCTTGATTTTTCAGGAACGAGTACCGGGCCCGCAGAGGGTTTTTTACCGGGATTACCCAGTGGTTTGCAGCGACTGGTATGTACTGACAATTACTTTTACAGCCTGCCAGGATTACCAGCCGCATTAAAATACTTAAACTGTTCAAACAATATCCTTTCTTCGTTGGGCACTTTACCTGGCAGCATCGATACACTCATTTGCAAAAACCAATTGGGAGATCCTGTGACGCATGTATTGCGCTCGCTACCCGTGTTGCCTGCAGGATTGAGATACCTGGATTGCTCCCAAAATGGCCTGGATTCTATCTCAGGTCTTCCTGCCAATCTCCATTACCTTGACTGCAGCAACCAGTATGTAAACACCAATCCTGAAGCTTACAGAAGAACCTTATCCACTTTACGCACATTGCCGCCGGGGCTTTTATATTTAAATTGTTCCGACAATTGTCTTACAGCTTTGCCAGCTTTACCTGCACAGTTGCAATACCTGAATTGTGCCAGCCAATATAATCTTCAATATATCAGCAGTAATAGTTTTGTTCCGGATAAAACCCTTGCTGCTTTACCGGCTTTACCTGCAAGCCTTTTGTATTTGAATTGTTCAAATAATTTCCTCTCCGGTTTGCCAAACTTGCCAGGCGCATTGAAATACCTGGACTGCTCAAGCCAGTATATATACATCAGCAGTTTTCCACCGCCTCCTGATCCCTATAACTATACCATGAATTCATTGCCTGGATTGCCCAATTCATTAACGGCGTTATACTGCAACTTCAATATGATCACCTGCATGCCCCACCTGCCAGGCTCTTTGGATACACTGCTGTACGATACGGAGAAAATTCCCTGCATACCCAATGCCTGTACTGCTGCACCCAATGCAGCAGTTTGTAACCCGGTGAATGATTTTAATCAATGTTTGCCTTATCCTGTTATTTCCGGCATTGTGTTTACGGATATAAATAACAATGGCGTAAAGGATATAAATGAATTTCCAAGAAAGAATATCCGGGTCAGTTTATCAAACGGGGCTTTCACCTTTTCGGATAACAGCGGGCATTTTTTATTAAAAGCAGACAGTATCGGAACATACAGCTTATCTGTTGCACCTCCTGCTTATTATACTGCAGCGCCGGCAACAGCCGTTTTCAATTTCAGCAGGTATGATACTGCAGTAACCAAATCATTTGCACTACAGGCTGCTGCAACAAAAGACAGCCTTTCCGTTAAAATAATCCCGGTGAACAGTACTGCAAGGCCGGGCTTTAGTTTCCCTTATACCATCATTTATGAAAATGCCGGCACAACCACACTGGCACCTTCGCTCTCTTTTCAATACGACAATACAAGGTTGACCGGGTAAAACCTTCCGCTGCTATTGGTGCTGTATTAAAAGCACAGGCAATAATTGCAGATGGCGTTTTAAGCATCGACAGCAGCAGTATTACCATCAGGGGTTCGTACGATCCCAATGACAAACAGGCTACTACTCAGCTCACACCATCGCAGGTTGCATCTGGCAGCTACATTGATTACATCGTCCGGTTTCAGAATACCGGAACCGATGTTGCTTTTAATATTGTAATCAGCGATGGACTCAGCAGCCAGCTACTGGTAAATTCATTTGAACTAACCAATTCATCACATCCATGCATTGCATCAATGAAAGAGAATGTAGTTTTCTTCGAGTTTAAAAACATCCTGTTGCCAGACAGCAATGCGAATGAAGTGAAGAGCCATGGGTTTGTGCAGTTCAGGATAAAGGCGCTGCCTTCCACTCCAATCAATACTACTATTGAAAATGCAGCCGGTATTTACTTCGACTATAATCAGCCTGTCATTACCAATACTGCCTTTACCGTGATAAAAAATCCGGGGCAGGTATATACATTCACAGGAAATGGAAATTGGGATGCCCCATCCAACTGGAAGAACAATGCAGTGCCTCCACCATCCATTCAGCAAAATGAAATGGTCATCATTAACCCGGTGGACAATGGCGAATGTATACTGAATGTACCGGTAACTGCTTTACCGGGCGCTGCTGTTTCTGTGCAGCCGGAAAAACTTTGTTGTAAAAGGAAATCTTACTATTCAGCAGTAATATCAATCAAACAGGTCAGAGCTGAGGTATCGGTCACCACGGTCGCAAACGATAAATACAATTACGCCGGAACTTAATTCTTTGGCCAGTTCAATGGCGGCATGTGCTGCCCCACCGCTGCTCATCCCGCTGAAGATGGCTTCTTCACGGGCTAATCTTTTCGCCATTACCCTGGCATCTTTTTCTGCGATGTCAATTACACGGTCTACACGGCTTCGGTCGAATATTTTCGGCAGGTATGCTTCCGGCCATTTGCGGATGCCCGGTATTTTAGAACCATCTGTTGGCTGGCAGCCAACGATCTGCACGGCAGGGTTTATTTCTTTAAAGTATTTCGACACACCCATAATGGTTCCGGTTGTTCCCATGGAAGAAACAAAGTGCGTTACTTTTTGATTGGTATCACGCCATATTTCAGGGCCGGTGGTTTTGTAGTGCATGTTGGGGTTATCCTCGTTGCCAAACTGGTTCAGCATGTGGTAACCACCTTTGGCAACCTGGGCATTGGCATAGTCTATCGCACCTTCCATTGATTGTGCTTTTGGTGTGAGGATCACTTTGGCTCCAAACGCTTCCATCGTGAGCACCCTTTCCCTCGTTGCATCTTCCGGCATTACTAATTCTATCGGCACATTGAACAGGCTGGCGATCATGGCGAGTGCAATGCCCGTGTTACCGCTCGTAGCTTCAATTAAAGTGATGCCTGCTTTTATTTCACCCCGATCCAATGCACCCTTTATCATCCCGTAAGCCGCCCTGTCCTTTACACTGCCTCCGGGGTTGTTACCTTCCAGCTTGCCGTAGATGGTTACGTTTTTATTGGGATTGAGTTTTTTTAATTCTACTAACGGTGTGTTTCCAACAAGATCAAGAATACCTGACATAATTGTTAATTATTTTATGCTGATAAAAGATATTTATAGCCGGTGCTTAATTAAATTTACTTACAAATATAGTGGCGGGCTGCAAATATCATTTTCGTTATGAAGAAATTATATTAGTCTACTAAATTAGTAGGATTTTATTTTGTGGTTCAGTAAAAAGGTTACACCTTAGTGGCGGCAAACGAAGCACAGTAAAGAAATAAATGTACAAGAGTGCGACGCCAATGCAGCTGCACAATGGTTTTAAGCCGGGCTCATAAAAAACAAAACACCCATCAATAAATTAAAATAACAAATAACAATTATCATGGCAGAAAAAACAAAACAACAACAGACTGCTTTAGGCGATGTAGCAGCACGGCAGCTGGCAATTGCCACCCGTACGGTGCCGCAACTTTTAAAAATTTCCCCCCGCTGGTTAACGCATTTGATGAGCTGGATACCGGTTGAATCTGGTGTGTACCGCCTTAACAAAGTAAAAGATGCCGACAATGTAGAAGTAGATTGTTCTGCAAGAGATGAAAGGGCATTGCCTCAAACTTTTGTGGATTATGTTGAAAAACCGAGGGAATATAACCTGAGTGCAGTGAATACGGTGGTTGACATTCATACCCGTGTGAGCGACCTGTACAGTAAACCTTATAACCAGATCAGCGAACAGCTGCGCCTTACCATCGAGATCATTAAAGAAAGGCAGGAAAGCGAACTGATCAATAACAAAGAATATGGATTGCTGCACAGTGTGGTACCCTCACAGATCATCAAAACAAGAAGCGGTGCTCCAACACCAGATGATTTGGACGAGCTGATCACCAAAGTGTGGAAAGAACCCGGTTTCTTTTTACTGCACCCATTGGCAATTGCTGCATTCGGCAGGGAATGTACCAGGAGAGGCGTGCCCCCGCCAACTGTTTCTTTGTTTGGCTCACCCTTTTTAACCTGGCGTGGTATTCCATTGATACCTTCTGATAAACTGCCGATTGAAAATGGCAAGTCAAAAATTTTATTGTTACGCACCGGCGAAAGCAGGCAGGGCGTGGTTGGTTTATATCAACCCGGTTTACCAGGCGAACAATCTCCCGGGCTATCCGTTCGCTTTATGGGCATTAACGAAAGAGCCATCGCTTCTTATTTAGTTTCATTGTATTGTTCATTGGCAGTACTGGTAGATGATGCCATTGCTGTATTGGAGAATGTAGAAATCGGTAAATACCATGAGTACAAGTACTAATCCAGGATTGCCGGATATTGAGTTACTGACTCAGCTGGCCAATCAATTTTTTAAAGCGCCACCGGGTAATGCTGCTGCTGTGGCGGATGTGCCACAGCCTGCCAATGTGCAGGGTTATCATCCTGCCTACCAGGGTTACCTGGCCAATACAGGCAGCCTGCACAATGTAGCACCTGATCCGCATATTGCAGTGCCTGTAGCATCGCCATCCATTTCAGGTGGCGGAGTTTCACCTGCATCTGCAACAGAGCAGGTGAGTTTTCTTGACCTGAAGAATAATACAGGTTCAAACAATGCCAATCCATTTGGCAATGTCGACCTGGTTCCTGCGTCGGTTGGTGGCGTGAATCCGCAGAACAATGTTGATTCCAACCATTTTGAAACAAACAATACGGAACCGAAATTCAACAGTTCCGATTATGCAGGTTCAGGCACAGTGCCGCAGTCTGTTGCAGGCAGTGGTAAATCGCCGGATGCCCCGCACCAGTACACCGATTTTAATATCAATGATCCGCAAACCAGTTTGCCTGATCCGCATTTTGAAGATGGCAAAGTTCCAAAGTCTGTAGCGGGCAGTGGCAGGCAACCTTCTTTGCAAAATCAAAACAGCAATACCAAGCCTGCAGCAAAAAATGATTTGCCCTATGCGGATGAAAACCCTTTTGAACAGGGATTGGCAGAAGCATTGTCCATCATTAACTCTTTTGTTTCAACACCGCAGTTGCCTACCAGCTTTGATGAATCTTCTTTTTACTTTTTACCAACAGTAAACAGCATTCAGCAAAGTAATATCCCCGGTTTTTCATTACCCGATACATTACTGGCACAAAAAGCGCAGGCTGGTGTAACCGCTCCATTTGATGTGAACCTGGTGAGAAAAGATTTTCCCATATTAAATGAAAGGGTAAATGGCAGGCAACTGATATGGTTTGACAATGCAGCAACCACACAAAAGCCAAAGCAGGTAATTGACCGCATCAGTTATTTCTACGAGCATGAGAACAGCAATATTCACCGTGCTGCACATGAACTGGCCGCAAGGGCTACCGATGCGTATGAAAGCGCAAGGGAGAAAGTAAGGCAGTTCATCAATGCAGGTTCAGTAAATGAAATTGTTTTTGTAAGAGGAACAACGGAAGCGATTAACCTGGTTGCCAAAAGCTGGGGCGAACAAAATTTAAACGCCGGTGATGAAATTGTATTAAGCCACCTGGAGCACCATGCGAATATCGTACCCTGGCAACAGTTAGCTGCTAAAAAGAATTTGAAAATTAAAGTGATTCCGGTGGATGATGATGGGCAGGTAATACTGGATGAATACGCAAAACTATTGGGGCCAAAAGTAAAACTGGTTTCTTTTACCCATGTGTCCAATGCTTTGGGAACAGTTACGCCAGCCAAACAGATTATTGATATGGCTCATTCCTCCGGGGCAAAAGTATTACTGGATGGTGCTCAATCAGTTTCTCACATGAGAGTGGATCTGCAACAACTGAACCCGGACTGGTTTGTTTTCTCCGGCCACAAAGTATTTGCACCAACAGGCATTGGCGTGCTGTATGGTAAAGAAGACTTGCTGAATGCAACTCAACCCTGGCAGGGCGGTGGCAATATGATCAAAGATGTAACATTTGAGCATACTACTTTTCACAATGCACCGGGCCGCTTTGAAGCAGGCACCGGCAATATTGCAGATGCAGTGGGCCTAGGAGCAGCCATCGATTACGTCAATAAGATCGGCATTGACCTGATCGGACAGTATGAACATTATTTATTGCTGTATGCAACAAGATTATTAAAGCAGGTGCCAGGCTTAACGCTCATTGGCACAGCGGCTGATAAAGCAAGCGTGTTATCATTTGTGCTTGATGGTTATAAAACTGAAGATGTGGGCGCTGCTTTAAACCAGGAAGGCATTGCAGTAAGATCCGGCCACCACTGTGCACAACCCATCCTTCGCAGGTTTGGACTAGAGGCCACCGTAAGGCCATCACTGGCGTTTTACAATACCTGTGCCGAGGTTGACAAGCTTTATACAACGTTACTTAAGCTGAAAGGCAAATAGCATTTCAGTTTCTTGCCGGTAAAAGCTGACCGTTTGAAAAAATGGTCAGCTTTTTTGTGAAAACAAACCTGGGTCATCATTGTTAAAAGTGGGTTACAAAAACTAACCACTAATAACTTTACAGCACTAATAAAAAACAACTTTTATCAATTTCATACTTTATAGAATGAATAGAATTTTAAAGGCGGGAATTTTTCAGTTCAGTTTATTACTAATCAGTTGCGGCCTATTTGCACAATCAGTATCCTGGGAAGCACAGCTTACACGAAATGATGGTAATAATATCCGTTTTACTTTTGACTGGAAAACTGTAAAAGGTAAAAATATTTGGGTGATACGGAATGCTTCGGAAAAGATTACTGTAGATAATATAACTGTTGAGGGTGATTCATTATTTGTACAAATGCCGGTATTTGAATCGCAGTTCCGGGTAAAGAAAACAGGCCATAAACTGGAAGGCACGTGGATAAAAGGCGGCGCTGTAAAAACAACCATACTTCCATTTATGGCTGTACCAGGAATCAACAGATTTGAAGCAAAGAATAAAGCAGTAAAAAATATCAGCGGAAGATGGGCGGTTAATTTTTCTGCCAGCAAAGCCAGTGAACTATCGGTGGCTGAGTTTAAGCAGACAGGCAACAAACTCACTGGTACATTTTTGAATGCTACAGGCGATTACCGCTACCTGCAAGGTATTGTAACCGGAGATTCCTTATTACTGTCGGGCTTTGATGGTGGCCATGCTTTTTTATTCACTGCTAAAATTGAAACCAATAAGAAAATAACTGCTGGTAAATTTTACTCGGGTGCTGTTTATAACGAGGATTGGAAGGCAGTGAAAGATGCAACCGTTAAAGTACCGCTGGAGTCTGTAGCAATGTATGTGAAGCCGGGAGAAGAAAGCCTGCATTTTACTTTTAAAGATTTAAACGGGAAACCTGTTTCAATAACAGACGACAGGTTTAAAAACAAAATAGTGGTGATTCAGCTTATGGGAAGCTGGTGCCCTAACTGCATGGATGAAACAGCCTTCCTGAGTGAGTATTACAACAATAACAAACAACGCGGCATAGAAGTGATTGCACTGGCGTATGAATACAGTACCAACTGGGAAAGAAGTACCAGGAGCCTGAAAAAATTCAAGGATCGCTATGATGTGCAGTACACTATTTTGAATACAGAAGTAACTGTTACCGATTCATTGCGAACTGAAAAAACACTACCCGAGTTAACGCCCATCAAATTTTTTCCTTCTTCTGTTATCCTTGATAAAAAAGGAAAAGTAAGGAAACTGGACACTGGATTTAACGGGCCTGCAACAGGAGTACATTATATCGCCTATAAAAAAGAATTTGAAGAAACCATTGATGAGCTATTGAAGGAACATTAACTGACTACTTGAGTTAGAATTTTTCAATTCTGATTGGGAAGTAAAATACAGAACCAATATCTTCGCCCTCCATTTATAGAATGACTCCTTAGCTCAGCTGGTTAGAGCTACTGACTCTTAATCAGTAGGTCCAGGGTTCGAGTCCCTGAGGGGTCACAAAAAAGCAGTTTGTTTTTACAGGCTGCTTTTTTATTTATCTCTTTTAAACCAAAAAAAGGCAGTGTAGAAACACTGCCCCTCGACTTAACGATTGCTTGCTTGTGAGTATTACCGAGGTCTATGGTCGGATTCGAACCGACGTTGAAAGTTTTGCAGACTCCTGCCTATCCTCTCGGCCACATGACCTTATAA
Source organism: Chitinophagaceae bacterium (assembly GCA_016722465.1). Lineage (GTDB taxonomy): Bacteria > Bacteroidota > Bacteroidia > Chitinophagales > Chitinophagaceae > Ferruginibacter. The sequence continues at coordinate 579,416 of JADKJC010000002.1, forward strand.
AACAACAATCAAAAGAATATAACCTGGCAACTAACTTTATTGTAACGTTACCAGTATTACCACTTTCATTCTGCAATGTTAGTATTAAATTATTAGTCTACCAAATTTATAGACTAATAATTTCTAAAAAATAATATTTGCTTGTTAAGAAAAGAAATTACTCAGCAACATTATCCACAGAAGGCTTATCAAACTGGTAGATCACGATACCAACAAGCAAAATGCCAATACCTATGAAACTTTCCACAGGCCTGTCTCGCATGGTGAAGATCAATACGCCGGCATTGAATAAAAGGAAGATGATCTGCAAAATTGGTTTGAAAGGACTTACGAAAACATTGGCATCCTCTTTCTTTTTTAAAAATAAACTTGTTGCCACAGTCAGTGATGCCATCAATTGCAATACGAAGCCTGCATATAATAATACCTTTTCAAATGATCCACTCAGTGCAAGCAAAATTGAGATGATCACATGCGCCCATACTGCCGTTACAGGAACCAGGTGCTTATTGCGTTTTGCCAAGGGTTTCCATAAACGGTATTCATTGGCCATCGCCCAGGTAACCCTTGGGCCTACCCACAAATAAGAACTGATGGTAGCAATTAACTGTATGGCGATAAAAACACTTACCCATTTACCACCGGTACTACCAAGCAAATTATTGAAGGCAGTGAATGTTACTTCTTCCTTCCCTTCCAATTGTGTAACGGTTCCATTGTTTAATAAAGCAAATTGAAAGAGTATATATATCACTGCTACAAACAACGTACTTCCGATCAATGCACGGGGCAGGTTCTTTCGTGGATCTTTAATCTCATCCACCACATAGGCAGCAGCATTCCATCCTGTGTAAGCAAATGATACATAGATCATCGATTCTGCAAAACCGGGGCGAACAATCTCCTGCTGCCAGCTATTATCAAAGAGAAATGCGTTGTTTGTATTGCCCGAAATAACAAAACCAAGTACCACTAAAATTATGATGAACAATACTTTTATAACAGTCGTAACATTCTGAAACCTGCTGCTGTGGCGGATGGTAAAACTGTGCATCAAACCTATCAAAACGATCACGCCAATGGCCAGCCACTTATTTCCATTTAAACCAAAGGGTGCCAGGTATTTGGTAAATGCCATGGCGGCTAAAGCAACAGGCGCAGAGAAACCAACTGTCAATCCTGCCCATGCAGACAGGTAGCCCAGCATTGGATGAAACACCCTTGACAGGTAAATATAATCGCCCCCGGATTCTTTAAAATGCGTACCTAATTCTGCATAAGCAAATGCTCCAAACAAAGCCAGCAACCCACCTGCCAACCACAAGATGAGGATGGTCCAGCTATTTTGCAGAGAAGATAACTGGAAACCAAGACTGGTGAATACACCAGTGCCGATCATGTTGGCCACTACTATGGAGAAAGCTGTTATAATACTGATCCTTCTTTTCAAAAGCTGCTCTTTGATGACTAAAATTAAGAAAGGCTGCTCTTTACAGAACAGCCTTTCAATAATATTATTAGTTACCAGATTAAACCCTGAAGTGAGCAAATGCCTTGTTGGCTTCTGCCATACGGTGGGTATCTTCCTTCTTTTTGTATGATGCACCTTCACCTTTGCTTGCTGCTACAATTTCATTGGCTAATTTCTCAGCCATGCTTTTACCGTTTCTTTCACGGCTGTAACGTACCATCCATTTGATGCTTAAAGATATCTTCCTGTCGGCACGAACCTCTGCAGGAATCTGGAAAGTAGCACCACCAATACGGCGGCTGCGAACTTCTACACCAGGAGTAATATTGGTCAACGCTTTTTTCCAAATTTCATACCCATTTTCACCAGTTATTTTTGACACTTTATCAATAGCATCGTAAAAAATGATGTAAGCACCACTTTTTTTACCAGCCCACATAATGTTGTTTACAAAACGTGTTACCAGTTTATCATTAAACTTAGGATCTGGCGCTAAAGGAATCTTTTTCGGTTGTGATTTACGCATTGTTTAATTTTGATTTTAGGCTGAATTTCTTCAAGTATTAAAACTTTACTCAACCGTTTTTAAATATTATTTACTTCCTACTACCCCTTTAGGGGATGGGGGCTTATTTCTTTGCTTTTTCTTTCTTGGTACCGTATTTACTACGGCTTTTCTTACGGTCTTTTACACCAGCAGTATCCAGGCTACCACGAACGATATGATAACGTACACCCGGTAAATCTTTTACCCTTCCCCCACGGATCAACACAATGGAGTGTTCCTGCAGGTTATGGCCTTCACCTGGTATGTAGGCAATCACCTCTATCTTGTTGGTCAAACGCACTTTAGCAACTTTACGCAAAGCAGAGTTTGGTTTCTTAGGAGTGGTTGTGTACACCCTTGTGCAAACGCCACGGCGCTGCGGACAGGAGTCCAAAGCCCTTGATTTACTCTTTGCAGTGATAATTGTTCTTCCTTTTCTTACTAACTGTTGTATTGTAGGCATTACTAACCTTTTTAAATTTGGACGGCGAAGGTATGTATTCTCTTTTAATTAAGAAACATTAAAAGGTATTTTTTTCAGATTTTCTCAAGAAAATCCGGCGCTAACCCCAACATGCACGGCATTCCGGAGAAATAAACCGGAAACAAAGCTGGCTTTCTTTACAGAAAGCCAGCAAAACACTTTTGAAAAAACATTGAAAACCAGTTGGTTTTTAAGTGAACACTAAAAATCTACTGGAAAATTATTTTTTGAACTACTTCTTCCTTTGTTGTTAAGTCCATCAGCTTCAGGATATAAAGCCCGGTTTGCATATCACCTGTCCGTTTTATTTGCAACAGGCTGCCGCCAATAGAATTGGTATGCTCAATTTCCCTGACGGCCTGGTTAAGCATATTCATCAATACCACTTTAAAGGAATGCCCGGCCTGTTCTTTAAACTCTACTGTGAGCTCCGTATGAACAGGATTAGGGTAAATGCTAATTTCATCCGCCAATTTCTTTTTACCCAGTAATATCACATTGCTATAGGTTACCGTATTATTATAATGAACCATTTTAAGCCGGTAATAATTCTTTTCGGGGTCTGGCAAGCCGTCCAGAAACTGGTATGTCGCTGCGGCAGATGAATTTACCAGCACATTTACGGAACCAATGTTACTGAATAAAGTACCATTTGTTTTTCTTTCTACTACAAACTTTTTTACATCGGCATTGGCAGCAATCCTCCAGTTCAACGCAATTTTATTACCTATATACTTTCCTGAAAACTGCTCCAGCGAAACAGGCAGGTAGTGATAACAGGAGCCATCCAGCCTGTAGTAATAGGTTCTTTTGATGCAGCCACTGTTTACAACCAGGTGGCAAACATATAAACCTGTATCAACGGGTGCACCATTGGGAAGGTAAATACTGTAGGTGCCGCCAAGATAAGTGCTGTCCGCTCCATCAATAGTGTGTTTCAGGTACCAGGCATAAGTTGAGTTGTACAAAGTATCTACCCGTAAAGTAGTGTACAGCTGGAAACAATTAAAATCTGAAATGATTCCATTGTTTGCCAAAGGCAGAATACTGGCGTCTTCAAGGCTGGCATTGCCACAGGCATCCAGCGCCCTTAACCTTACCAATGAATAAGTAGTGCCATTATTGATGGTAAATACCGGGCTTGTTTGTGGCGCTGTTACTATAGATGGCGTTGAAGGACTGCTTCCAATGATCTCGTATGTAAAAGGCCCAACACCATTTGAAACAACAGCACCCAGACTAAACCCATTTTGATCACATTGATAGGCGGAAGACCTGTCCAGTGTAGGATATTGATAAGGTGCAATGGTTACCGTATCATAAAAATACCGGTTACAGGCATCATTTGCTTTGTATCTTATTATATAAACAGCAGGCTCAAGATTATTAAATGTGAATACGGAACCTGCAACAGTGTTGGGTATAAGTGATGAAGACAAAGTTGTATTATTCTTTTTAATAATCCGCACGGTAAGTGAACCGGTATTGGAAGATGCTGTAGTTACAATACTTCCCGAACCATTCAACCAGGTAGAGCTTGGGCACTTTGGAACAACCGTTGGAATATGTGAAATGATACTGGCAACAGTAGCGGTGGTTGCGGAGTCAGTGTTACCACAATTATCCGTTGCCAGAATCTTATACGTCTCTCCAATCAAGGTGCCGGGCACACTGTCGATGGTTATACTCGTTGAATTATAAGAGCCTGCAAAAAACAGGTCGCCATTGGGGTTATATACCCTGATATTTACAGGAACCACGCCACCTGAAACGGTAATACTCAATTTTGAAAATCCATAAGCACAGGATTTTTTAGCTGTTACTGCAACGCTTACAGGTAATGGTGCAGCAGTAAAACACCTGCTGATGGTAGTATCATAGCAACCATCTGTAAGCTTGATGCAATAACTGCCGTAAGCCAGGTTTGTAAACACGCCAGTAGTATTACAGATAAGTTTTACGTTCGCACTATCGTAAAGACAATATTTTGGATTGGTGATGTTTTGACCACCGGATGTATTCACGGAAAATGTGCCACAGGTTCTGTTGCTGATGGCAACATTGGATGATATAGAAGGCAACGGAGGGATTGCAGTAATATTATAGGTAAAAGTGGTATCGGGACAGCTGTTATGAGCACTTACAAAATAAGAACCATAAGTAAGATTATCAAAAACCCCGGAATTATTACACACAACAAGTGTACTGTCGCTTTTGTACAAACAATAAAGCGGACTGATCAAATTTGAACCGTTCACTGACGCTGTAAAAGTAGAGCAGGCCCTGTTACTGATCTGTGAACTGATATTATTGATCACACTTGGACCAAATATTGAAATACATCTTGTAATAGTAGTATCATAACAGGAATCATAAACACTGATACAATAGCTGCCATATTGCAAACTGTCAAACACACCTGTATTATTACACAACACAACCTGGCCCAAACTATCATATAAGCAATATGATGGATTGGTTAAGCTATCCCCGGTTACGGTTACCCCAAAATTATTACAGTTAAGATAACCGGGAGAGAGTGGCGATTGTACCACAGGTACTGGCTTTACCGCTGTAAAGCATCGTTGTATGGTGGTGTCACGACAGGTATCGGTTGTATTGATGCAGTAGGAACCATAAACAAGATTATTGAAAACACCGGAATTATTGCAACCAATCAAGTTGTTTGCAGAATCATAAAGGCAATATTCAGGATTGGTTAACCCTACCTGTCCAGTAACAGATGCTGAAAATGAAAAACAGGTTTTATGATTGATGTTTACAATACTGCCAACGCTGATCGGTGGGGGTGAAACAGTAAAGCACCTGGTAATAGTCGTGTCGCTGCAGGAATCATGTGCTTTGATACAATAACTTCCATAACCAATATTATTAAACACACCTGTTGAATTACATACGATCTCCAATCCACTGCTGTCTGTTAAACAAAATTCCGGGTCAAAGAAGTTGCTTACGCCAGTTACGGAAGCGGAAAACCAGTTACAGTTAATAGAATGCACATTGACAGAAGCTCCTACTGTTGGTTTAAAACTTACTGTTACCGGGAATTTTTTGATCTTTCCACAGGCATCTTTCACTACAACTTCAAAAGTATTTTGCCCACCCAGATAAAAAGTGAACGAGGGGTTAGATGACCAAATGGTATCACCAGCACCTCTTACTACTCCATACAAAAGCCCGGGTATACCGCTAACAGTGCTGATATTTCCCCTGCTGTCACTCACTCTTACATAGCCGGTAGCACTGTCACAAGAGAATTTTGTGAACCTGACGGAATCAATTTTCCAGGTATAATTATTAATGGTAACCAGCCTCGATTGAATACCCCCGCAGGAATCTGTAAGCCGGATAGTGTAAACCCCTGCAGATAAATTATTAAAAGTACCTGTTGAATTAGTGGTGCCCACGCCCATTGGTGAAGGTGCAACTATTGAATACCGGAATGGCCCCCTGCCAAAGGTTCGTGTAGCAAGGCTGATACTGCCGTTGCTGCCATTGTCACAACTTACATCAACACTGTTTAAAGTAAACCGGGGATCCCTGTAAGTTCCGGCCACACTCACATTGGCAATATTAATGGTACAGTTGGTAACTATATCAGTAACGGTAAGTGTATAAACCCCGGCAGGCAAACCAGTGATAGAATCAGTACTGGTGAAATTGGTACTGATGGTACCTGCAACCTTATACTTGTAATTACCGGAGCCACCGGTTGCATTTACTTTGATGGAACCGGTAGCTGCACAACGGGACTCATAACTGATATAGGTTACAGCAAATGAACTGCATATCTGTGCCTGAAGGTACAGTGGCATTACAGTGCTGAAAAGTAAAACGGTAAAAAAAGAAAGTAAAATTTTTCATGTTTTAAATTTTAAGTTTCAGAATAACTCATCACGTACTGCCGGCAATAACAACGCTATTGCCCAGCACGAATAGATTGCTGGAAACTTTTGTAAAAACACCTGGGTATTTTTACCATCGGGTTTAAAACTGAAAAAACTAAAGGCAGGTAAGGTTAGGATCTTTCAAAATGGGAACTTTGGCTAATCTCAATACAGGATACCTTGTTTTAGTTTTTCACAGAATACGGTTAATGGGTAGCAGGGGCTGTATTTCAATATAAAACACAGAATTCCCTACCCTTTGCAAACGAAAAAGGGGAACTATTATTATGCTCCCCTTAAAATATTATTATACCTTTTTTCCACAGCCTATACAGGCCAAAGCCAGCCATGTGTATCTGGCTGATAACCATACCTTATAGCATCAATTCTATTTCTTACTTCGGGTGCTGTTTTCCACTGGGTTACATCAAAGGCCATTTCATAATCCTTGTACTTTAGTTCCTTTATCAGGGCAATGGTGGCAGCAGTTCCGGTACCAAATATCTCTTTTAATTGCCCTGCTTTGTGTGCTTCAATAATTTCATCAATACTCAACGGCCTCTCCTCCACTTCAAAACCCATTTCTTTTAAAACGGTTATTACACTATCCCTGGTTACACCCGCCAGGATGGTTCCTTCTTCTAATCCGGGTGTGATCACTTTATCGCCAATGATAAAAAAAGCATTCATAGTGCCACATTCCTGCACATATTTGTGTTCAAATGCATCCATCCACAATACCTGGTCATACCCTTTTTTATGTGCTTCCGCAGAAGGATATAACACAGCCCCATAGTTGCCTGCAGCCTTTGCAAATCCAATTCCACCGGGCACAGCCCTTACATATTTTTCTTCCGCATAAATACGCATGGGGGTGGCATAGTATGGTCCGGTAGGACTAAGAATGATAAGAAATTTATACTTTTCACTCGGCCGCACACCAATGGCAGCATCGCTGCTGATCATGAATGGCCTGATGTAGAGGGAATGATTTTCATTGGAGGGCACCCAATCTTTATCGATAGCGATCAGTTTCCTCAACCCTTCCATAAAAATGGCTTCCGGCACTTCCGGCATCTGCATTCTTACCGCCGAAGCATTAAACCGTTTAAAATTATCATTCGGACGAAATATCTTTACGGAACCATCCTTTAACCTATACGCTTTGATCCCTTCAAAAATAGCCTGGCCATAATGAAGAACCGCCAATGACGGATCCAGCATCAACGATTGGTAAGGTACTATTTCTGGCGTTTGCCATTTACCATTCTCATAGTCTGCCACCAGCATGTGATCGGTAAAATATTTTCCAAACGGTATGTTTTCCAGGCTGATATCCTTGAGTTTACTTCTTTCGGCCAGCGTAACTTTAAAATCTTTCTGAGCTTCCATTATCCTTAATTTTACGGCAAAGAAACAAAAATTTTAAGCAGTAAAGCACAGCTTCATGAGTTTAGATAATATTCAACTGCAATCAATCAGTATCCAGGAACTTTTCAGAAAAACCCTGGTGGGATTAAAAACCGCTGAAAAGACGGAGAAAAAACAACCGGTTTCATCCTTGAGTATTTTAGGGAAAAATATAAACCGTATTGTGATCATTGTAAACAATAATGAAGTTGCCTTTGTGCCTGATGAAGAACTGAACTTTCTGCTGGGCATATTGTCGGCCTGCAAACTGAATATGGATGATGTGGGTATTTTAAACCTTGCCAAATATCCATCAGCCGATTATAAAAAAAGTTGCAGAAGAATTAAGTGCAGAAAAAATACTATTGTTTGGTGTTGACCCGGATACAATAAAACTACCCCTCTCTTTTCCGTATTACCAGGTACAGCAATATAACAGCCAAACCTATTTGTCTTCGCCTGTATTAGCTGCTATACAGCATGATAAATCAGAAAAAACAAAACTGTGGAACTGTCTTAAACAAATTTTTTCAATTTAATGTATGACTGAACAATTAATATTTGCCACCAACAATCAAAATAAAGTTACTGAGGTTAAAAGCGTGTTGGGTAATTTGTTTGAAGTGATATCACTTAAAGAAGCTGGTATTGATATTGACATTCCGGAGCCTTATGATACGCTGGAAGAAAATGCTGCCACTAAATCAACCACCATTTTCAACATAACAGGAAAGAATTGCTTCAGTGAAGACACCGGCTTACTGGTGGACGCATTAAATGGCGAACCCGGCGTAAAAAGTGCACGCTATGCCGGTGACAATACCAATAATAAAGACAACATCAACAAGCTGTTGCTGAATTTAGACAATATTGAAAACAGGAAAGCCAGGTTCAGAACGATCATCTCTTTAATATTGAATGGCACAGAGTACAGGTTTGAAGGCATTTGCACGGGGGTGATATTAACCGGCCCCCGAGGCGAAAAAGGTTTCGGTTATGATGCTGTATTTATACCTGATGGCAGTGAAAAAAGTTTTGCAGAGATGGATACTGCGGAAAAGAATGTATACAGCCACCGAAAAAAAGCGCTGGCTAAACTAATTGATTTTCTTTCTGAAAAACAATATTGATATGGGAAGAATAAAAATTGAAATGCCCTCAGTTAAACTTACGGAGATAAATATACCGGTTCGAATTACGGATATCAACTACGGCAACCATGTAGGCAACGATGCTTTTGTTGCAATCATACATGAAGCAAGGCTGCAATGGCTGAATCAAAAAGGATATTCAGAATTGAGTTTTGACGGTGCCGGCCTCATTATGAGTGATCTTGCTATGGAGTTTAAAAATGAATCTTTTTATGGCGATTTGATTCATGCAGCGATCTATGCCGGTGAAATATCAAGAGTGAGTTTTGAATTGTATTACCAATTAACTACCGAAAGAGCCAATACAAGAATTCTGCTCATGAATGCGAAAACAGGAATGATCCACTATAATTATGAGACTAAAAAAACGGTATCGCTGAGTGACCGTATTAAAAATATTTTGTCAGGAAATTGATCAATCCTCATTCCATATCCGCCAGCTTTCCTCTGCCTGTATCAACAACATCTCATAACCATTTTCCACAATCGCTCCCATCGCTTCTCCTTTTTGTAAAAACAATGTTTTGGCAGGTTTATAAACAAGATCGTATAAGTAGTGTGATGGAGTCAGCAACTCATAAGGAATAGCAGGGGCAATCTGATCATTGGGATACATGCCAGCCGGCGAACAATTAATGATGACTGAATATTCCTTCATCACAATTTCATCAATATCCGCATAAGTGATGCACCCTTGCTTTTGATCTTTATTTCTTGACACGATCAAATATCCAACACCCAATTTATTAAGCACAAACTGAACTGCTTTTGAAGCACCTCCGGTTCCCAATACCAACGCATTTTTGTGATCGGCCCGTAAGCTTTTTACAAAAGATTTTTCAAATCCGGCAATGTCTGTGTTGCAAGCTGTTAACCTGCCGTTCTTTATTTTTATGCTGTTAGTTGCCCCTATCGCCTTTACTTCTTCACTAACCTCATCAACAAACTGCAATACCTGTTCTTTGTATGGAATGGTTACGCTTAATCCTTTTAATCCGGGATTTGATTTCAACAGCGCAGGAAACTCATGGATAGAAACAATGGGGAACGCTTCAAATTGGCAATCGGTCATTCCTTCCCGTTCAAACTTTTCCGTAAAGTATTGTTTTGAAAAAGAATGCTCTAGAGGATAGCCAATCAGTCCAAAAAGTTTCATGCTAATTTTTAAAATAGGAGTAGTAGTAGTAAGTTAATTGTCATTTTTATCAAGGTACAATTCAAAGGTGTCGCCACGCAAACCTATCCTCATGGTTTCTAAAGCGATCATTTCACTGGGTGCAATATTTCCCAGGTTCACATTACAGCCGATCAATTCTAAAAAGTAGAGTTGCTGTGCTTTTTGCGGGGCTTCCCATAAAATCTTTTCTTCGGGTATCTGCGTTAATATTTCCTGTACCAACCCTTCCCTTACTTCACCAGATCCACGGTATATACCCACATTACCAGCTTCCCTTGCTTCTGCAATCACATAAGTGGAACCAGCTTCCAATTCTGCTTTCATTAATTCAATCCACTTATAGGGTGGGATAATATGGGCGGCATCCTTACTTCCCACTTCACTCAATACAATACCTATTTTAGTCAATTTCTCTATATAGCCACATTTTTCTGCGTGTGGGATTGATATGGAGCCATCACTCACTTCCATGTATTGTATGCCGAATTCTTTACAAACGCTGATGTAATCTTCAAACTGATTCCTGATCAAAAAGGCTTCAAATAAGGTACCTCCAAAATACACAGGCACATTGAAAGACTGGTAAATAGCTAATTTTTCTTTGAGATTAGGTGTAACGAAAGCAGTTCCAAAACCCAGCTTTACCAGATCAACATAAGGATGTGAAATGCTCATGAAATTTCTTGCCTCCTCCAGACTCAAACCCTTGTCCATTACCATGGTTATTCCTTTGGTACGGGGCCTGCTGGTTCTTTCTGGTATCTGAGTAAGATGAAAATTCATAGTTAGTCTTTTAAAATTGGCGCAAAGATAACTATTGAAGGCTAAATGGGTATGATACAATCAATCATGTATTAAAAAGAAACCCCGACAGGTTTTCTGTCAGATAGACTTATTCCTTTTGAATTTTGCAATCACATCCACTATCAACTGGTTTTGCAAAATAGAAGGATTCAGGTCAACCAACTTCTTTACATGCTTTGGATTTTTTGCCATGCCTGTTTCTAACTGTATCACCGCTTCCTTACTTTTCCCCAATGCCAGCAAAAAGGCTGATTTGTAAAAGAAAAACACCGTTTTTTGTCCCGTCATTTCCAATGCATGGTCAACATATTCAGCGCCTTCTTCAAAACAATTGGTTTTGTAAAGGCATTTTAATAACTCCAGCCAACCATAGATATTCTTTGGTTTTGTTCTAACCACATTTCCAAAATACTGTACCGCCATTTCCACTTTACCCATTTCCATGTAACATTGTCCCATTGCCAGGTTATATTCAGGTTGTGATTTATAAATACGCATGGCTGTTTCCAGGTTTTTTACTGCACTTTCCCAAATGCCTTCATTCATGTATGTACAGGCGATCTTATAGTAAAGCTGGCTGTTATCCTGGTTTAAATGTGTTGCTTTCCTGTAATGAAACCTTGCCTGTGCATAATTATGTGATTTGTCATAGCAATGGCCAATCGCTTCATAGATCACATCTTCGGGCCTTGCCAGTTCCAACACTTTTTGCAATGCTTCAATGGCTTCCTTATAGCGCCGGAGCCGTAGGTAAGCATCCCCCATATTCCGCCATGCATAATCAAATTTTTCGTCAATAGCTACGGCATACAGGTAGGCATCAATTGCTTTTTCATACAATTTGATGCCCTGGTAAGATGCGGCCAGGTTAAACCAGGCCAGTTCGTTATAAGGAAACTGGTCGATGATATCCTGGTGCAACCTTATCCCTTCTTCATTTCGGCCGGTAAAATCAGTCCAAAAACAAATTTTATACAATGCTTCTTCATTATTGGGATCAATCTCCAGTATCATTTTCAGGCAATCAAAAACCTTATCGAAATTTTCATAATCGTCGTATACATCAGCCAGCTCAAACAATAACTCTAGCTTTTCCTCACCATCAAAATAATCCAATGCTGCTTCCAGAACAGCAGCAGCTTTTTCCTGCTTATCCAACGCCAGGTAGGCATCGGTTTTAAGGATATACAGGTTAATATCGCTGTTATCCAGCATTTCAGCTTGTTGCAACCAATGCAGAGCTTCTTTGTATCGCTTTGTAGCGATTAAAAGATCAGCTCTTTTAAGTAACAAAGAAGACGAATATGGATACCGCTCGATAGCAAACTCTGTGGCTTCCAGTGCCTTAGATAAATCTTCTATCTCATCAAAATAGTCTATAATTTTTTCAAAAGCATCCTCTTCCAGAAAAGAGTGGGATTTTCCGGATTTCAGGTTGTCATATTGGTGGAGTAGTTCCTGTATTTCCTCCCTGTTTTGGCGGTAGTTGTAACTGCTCATGGGCTGAAGGTTTTCGAAAGTTACGGGAATTTCATATTAAATATCTGCTTCCTGTAACTTTTATTTACCTGATTCGTTAAGAATATGTAAAATAATCCATGGACGGTTGATCATTTAACAAAGTTTTGTTTAGTTTTACTCAAATATTTAACAATGAATAGGTTCATCAAAAAAGCAACAATCGTTTTGACGCTGGTAAGCGTCACGATGGTTACGTTTGCTGACAGAGGAGCCGGGAAAAAAAGCAAGGTGAGAACAGCTTTAAACATTAACACAGCCACTGTTTCTTTAAAAGCTTCTATTCTAAATAATATCAAGAATGGATTGACGTATAAAGGTAGCCTGCTCACAAGCCGAAAAATTCTTAATAATACAATTGTCAGTAGTTCACTGATGACCTACCAAAAAGGTAACACTACTTATATTATCCCTTACAAAAACAAAATAACTGTTCCAGAAATGAAACAGGGGTATGCAGGATTAAAACTAATTATCAGGTCAAAAAAATAAACGTATTGATATAAAAGAAAAGCCCCTTAACTAGTTAAGGGGCTTTTCTTTTACCGTTATTTTAAAAGCGTTCTCTATTTTTTATTTCCCTGTTTGTTTTCATCATATGTTATAACTCTATATCCCGATTTAGGGTAATCAAATTTTGTTTGAGGAAGTGCATTTAGGTCAATCTTGCTCATTGTATACACAAATTTAGTTTTACCTGATTCTACTTCATATTGCATTGGAATGCCTGCAAGGTTTCGGAACAACGGATTATAATCTTTGTTTTGAATGGCAATATCCTTTGCATAAAAAACGGTAATCACAGAGCCGTCATTTAATGTTGCGGTAGCTTTTGTACATTGGTATCCGAGTATCTCTTTTTTCTCGTTCTGATCTGTAAAAGTGATGCCGACTGAACGTTTGTTTTTTTCAAGCCAGTTCTCCTTCGTAAGAGTGATCATCAGCTTTTGACCGCTGTACTCCTTTAAAATTACTGCGGTACCCAACTTGGCGTCATGAATTGTTTTTTCATTACCAAGATTACTGGCCATATCAATACGGGTGAATGAACCTTTAACATAAACTGTTGAGGTAGCTCCACTAAGGGTGGCATTGGCCGCAGGTTCAGTTCCGGAAGACTGGATACTGATGTTGTAAATAAATACACCTTCAGCAATCGTTTTTTGGGCCAATACAATGTTGCCCATTAAAAGCATGGTTACCATTATCCCCAAGGCTGATTTTTTCATCTGTTCATTGTTTTGCTCTACATAATAGAAACGCATGCCAAACTTATTAAATAATCAGGAACGGTTATTACTGGAAGGGATAATAACATACCTCCCCAATGTCTTTAACAAATAGTTATTTGTTCGGAGATTTATTCTTGGCATCCTGCATTTTTTTTTGTGCTTCCTGCATAGCCTGTATTTTCTCCTGGAGTTTACTCTGCTTTACAGGTTTTTTTCTCGTCTCTTCAATTTGTGCCAGTATTTTGTCATGATCTATGATGTATTTCTGAATAATAATTTGAAGGATCAGTGTAATAGTGTTGGAGATGGTGTAATACCAGGTCAATGCGGAAGGAAGGTTATTAAACACGCCCAGTAGCAAAACCGGGAAGATATAAGGCATATACTTCATTACAGGATTAGAATTATCCTGCATATTACTCATGCTGTAAATTGAAATTAGCAAGCTGGTAATGGTCGCTGTTAAAGTAAACAGGCTTATATGATCACCATAAAACGGGATGCTGAAAGAAAAATTATAAATCGTATCATAAGATGCAAGGTCCTTTGCCCATAAAAAACTTTGCCCACGCAAAGAGATATTAGACTGGAAGAAATAATACAGCGACATAAAAATAGGTATCTGTAATAATGCTGGTAAGCATCCGCCAAATGGGCTAACCCCTGCAGATCTCCAAAGTTTCATTTGCTCCACGCTAAATGCCTGTTGATCCAATGTGCCCGTCTTGTCTGTAAATTTCGCCTTCAATGCATCCACTTCGGGCTTGAGCACTTTCATTTTAGCACCACTTAAATAACTTTTGTATAAAATTGGTGACGTAAGCAACCGGATGAACAAAGTCAATAGCAAGATAACGATACCCATACTGGCTACATTTTGCCTCAGGAAATCAAAAACAGGCAGCAGTACATAACGGTTAATGTATTTTACAAAAGCAAAAATGCCACTTCCATAAGGAACTATTTGCTGCAAATGATTATTGTATTGTTTCAAAACATTATAGTCACTCGGCCCATAATATAACTGAAGTGGTATTTGTGCAGTTGCACCTGCAGGAACCTGTACATTAAGGTTTGCAGTAGCCTGAGCCAATGCATGGGTGGCTGTATCAGGCACTTTCCATTGCACCTCTGCTGTTTTAAATTTACCAGTATTTAGAACAGCTGCTATAAAAAATTGCTGTTTTACGGCCAGCCACTCAATGGGTTTGTCAAATTTCATTTCGCCACCGGTACCCAGCCTTTCAAAATCATAATTACCTTCTTTAAGATAACAAATTTCAGTTTGCTGTTTTTCGTACTCCATATCTTTCTCTATCCGGGATGCCTGGTTTTGCCAAAGCAGGTTCATAGAGTTTTTGGTAACCAATTTATCAGCCCCATTCAAAACAATTGAAAAATCAATCATGTACTGACTTGGCTTGATCGTATATTGATGAATGATCTCTTTGCCGGTAGTATCTTTTAAAGAAAAACTGATTGTTTGGCTTTTATCTGCATTGGCAACTTTTATTCCGGGAGCAAAAGTCAATTCTGAGGTTTGTATGTTTTTATTTTCACCGGTATTAATGGCGTATGACAACTGATTAAAAGTTCCATTTTGCATTACAACAGTACTGCCATCAAAAGTTTTATAGTTTTTAAGCTCCACCAATTTAGGCTGCCCTCCCTTATTGCTAAAAGTGATTTTCAGGAATTCATTTTCAACAGCAGTGAGTACTTCAGGCTGATTTACTCCATTTTGGAAAGCAGCCGCAGAAGTGGCTTTACGGATTCTTGCTGCATTGGCAGAGTCCTTTGCCAGCAATACACTGTCTTTTCGATTCGCCATTGCAGTTGAGTCATTGCTTCTTTTTTTCGCTGCCTCAAGGGCATTACTTCCCTTACTGTTAAAATAAAACATGCCCATCATCAGCAAGCCAATCAGCACAAAACCAATCACCGTATTTCTATCCATTCCCATAAAATTATTTTAGGAGAGCAAAGGTAATTAAACTTTGCAGTTTACCATTTGCCGTTTGTATTTATAAAAATGCCCCCCAACCGGGTTGGGGGGCAATATAATTTAATGCTTGCTTCAGTTTATTTTTTTGCAGCTTTCGCAGCGGCTGGAGCAGCAGGTGCAGCAGCTTTCGCGGCAGCAGGTGCAGCGGCTTTTGCAGCAGTAGGTGCAGCAGCTTCTTCCTGTTTCAACTGACGTGTCATTGTTACCGAAGCAATAGGAATACGGGGAGAGTTCATAATCTCCATATTCTCCGCTTTTACATCTTCTACCCTTACATTCCCGTTCAATTCAAGGTTAGTAAGGTCTAACTCGATATTTTCACGCAAATATTTAGGTAACAATTTTACTTTAAGGCTTTTAATTTTTGTTACCAGTTTACCACCGGCTTTTACGCCTGCGGGGGTTCCAACAAATTTTAGGGGCAAAGTAACGGTTACTTTTTTGTCATCTACCAGTTCCAGAAAATCCACATGGATTAATCTGTCACTTACTTTGTCAAACTGGAGATCTTTCAACACACATTTATGTGATTTTCCACCGACCTGTACATCTACCACCATAAAATCGGGTGTGTACACAATGTTTTTGAACGCTGCTGCAGGGGCAGAAAAGTTAACTTCTGAGGCACCTCCGTAAATTACAGCTGGCACTTTTTCCTCAAGGCGAAGTTGGCGGGTGGCTGGTTTGCCAAATTCGGTCCTGATTTGTCCTTCGATTGTAATTGATTTCATTATTTAAAAATTTTGAGCGGCGAAGGTAGGGCAAAATAGCCAATTAGCAATAGGCAATAGAAAAATAGACAATAGAAAAAACCTCACGCTGTTGCAAGTTTATATATATTATAGGGGTCAGCAGGATGTTTCAGGATTTTCTATATTGCTGCCTCTTATTTCTTGTTCTGAAGGCGGCTTTTGATAAATAAACTGTTGATGCTCTTATTTTCCAATGCGTTACGGATAGCAATGGCAAACAATTCTGCCGTTGAAACAACCCTGATTTTATCACAGCCAGGTTTAACAGGAATGGTATCGCATACTACCAGCTCTTCCAGTACGCTGTTTTGGATATTTTCATACGCCTTACCACTTAATACCGGATGCGTACAAAATGCCCTTACACTTCTTGCACCTTTCTCTTTTATCAACCCTGCACTTTTGGCAAGTGTTCCGCCGGTATCACAAATGTCATCTATCAACACAACATCCCTGTCTGCCACATCGCCTATCAATACCATACTGGCTATTTCATTAGCTCTCTTGCGATGCTTATCGCATATTACCATTTCACATTCAAAATAAGTAGCCACTTCCCTGATACGGTTGGCGCTGCCAACATCAGGAGCAGCAAAAGTAAGGTTGGCCAGGTTCAGGCTTTCAATATAAGGAATGAATATAGCTGAGGAATCAAGGTGATCAACAGGTATATCAAAATAACCCTGTATTTGCGGAGCATGTAAATCCATCGTCACCACCCTGTCGGCACCAGCTGCTGTAAGCATATTAGCTACCAGTTTAGATCCGATTGCCACCCTTGGACGATCCTTTCTATCCTGTCTTGCGTATCCGTAATAGGGCATTACGGCTATCACTTTATAAGCAGATGCCCTTTTAGCAGCATCGATCATCAACAGTAATTCCATCAGGTTGTCGGCAGGCGCAAAAGTGCTTTGAATTAAAAACACAAACTGCCCCTGATACTTTCCTGAACTCAACCCTAATTTCCCCATCACTGAAACGTTGTATCGTAACGTTTCCCAGGGGTTCACCGAATTTTTTTGCTATTGCCTTAGCCAGGTATTGAGAGCCGGTTCCGGAAAAAATTTTGGCATTGTGCTCCATAGTCATGCTGCAGATATGATGTTAGAGAAATTAATTGCCGCAAAGCTATCATTTAAAAAATTGATGGTTAAATTTATCTATGGAAAATTTAAAAAAAGATTCCAATTCAATAAAAAACTGGGCAGCCGATGACAGGCCAAGAGAAAAATTACTCACCAAAGGCGCCGCAGCATTAAGCGATTCTGAATTGCTTGCCATTCTCATCAGCAATGGATACAAAGAAAAATCAGCAGTAGAGCTGGCCAAAGAAATATTGAAACTGGGGAACAATAACCTGAATGAGCTGGGTAGAATTTCAATGGCGGCCTTTCAAAAAATAAAAGGTATCGGCGAAGCCAAAGCCATTACCATAGCTGCAGCCCTGGAACTCGGCAGACGCAGGCATGCCGGCATGCCACTGGAAAAAACTATTATCAGAACCAGTAAAGACATCGCTGAGTATGTAAGGGCAATGATTAAAGACTACAGTTACGAAGTTTTTGGAGTGGTATTCCTGAATCAGGCAAATAAAATAAATCACTTTGAAATCATTAGTAAAGGCGGCATTACAGGTACTGTTGCTGATCCAAGGGTAATACTAAAAAAAGCATTGGACGCAGAAGCTACTTCCATTATCCTATGCCACAACCATCCATCCGGCAGTTTAAAGCCAAGCCGTGCAGATGAAGAGTTAACTGCGAAAATTAAAGAAGCAGCAAAGTACCTCGATATTAAAGTGATTGATCACCTGATTGTAAGTGACCAGGGGTATTATAGTTTTTCTGATGAAGGGCTTATTTAATTGAAAATGGAAAATTGATAATTGAAAACGTTATAGACATCAATAATAAAGAAACTGCCTGAATGTAAAACAGCAACTTTCAATTTTCCAGTATCAATTTTCAATTGTTTAAGCTTGTGCTGTTGGCCCTCCAAAGGTAAAGGGTATTTCCACCTGCTCCATGTCCTGTATGGTACCATTGGCAGTTTCAAATTTTTTAACATTGTCTATCATCGCCTTCATAAAACGCTTGGCGTGAAAAGGAGTGAGTATGATGCGACTTTTCACTTTACTTTTAGGAGTGCCTGGCATCACATTCACAAAGTCAATTACAAATTCCGCATGGCTATGGGTAATGATGGCAAGATTGGCATATTGTCCTTCGGATACTTCTTCGGATATTTCGATATTTAGTTGATTGGGCTGCTCCGGTTGATTTGTCATTGTATAAATTTATAAATGCAAAGATAAAAGAAAGGGCCTCCTTTCAGAAGCCCTTTCAGAAAAAATTAAGAAGAACAGTATTTATCTTGGCTGCCTGTAAACAAAAGTATCTTTTGCGTTACGGTCGATTCCACCTGAAGACCACCTGAAATGTGCCACAATGGTTGGTTTGCCGGCTGAGTTGGCAGCACTTGCTATACCATTAGGATAATATTTACTGGCCGCCAGTTCTGTAGCGTTTTGTAAAAAAGCAACAGATGTACCTACCGCCGCAGTGCCCTGTGTAACAGTTACTGCATGGGAATTTTTATCAACATTGATTCTTGGAGCAACACCTGTGAAATAAGTATAGCCACTTCCAATTACATAGATGATCTGTGTATTGGTAACGCCATAAGTCGTTGTGTTGATCGTAGCATCAACAGTATTAGGACCGCTTGTGATCAAATTGTAAAATTCGTAGTAGCCGGCAGGAGATTCATTAACCCCTACATAGGTTGGCAGATCTGAACGGAAGAAACTGGCATATAACCTGTAAGCTCCATCCCATGGATTTTTAGTTCCGATTTCTATCACCAGGGTTTTCTGCAAAGCTGAGATATGACCATCTGCATCAACAGTACTGATAGTAAAACCTAAGCCATACCGATTGTTCAAATCAAGTGAAGTAACATCGGGAATGGTGATTTTAAAAGTCTTTGCCAGTTCACCCGGTGCTAAAGTAACGGTATACCCTGTACCGGAAATAGGGTTAGAGGGATCGGCAGTATAAGAACCGTCTGGTAATGATATCAGTTCCGGGTCATACGCAGTAACAGCACCCGGGTCATTTTGAATGACAATGGTCATCGGCTTATTCAATTCTGTACTGTTGGGCACATCCCTTCTAAGGTCAGCAACTTCGAGTGTTTGTGGAGTTGGTGAAAGGTCAACATTGAATAACGAATATCCGGCATACTTACCATTGGCGGTATCAGGTATCCCGTTTGGATTGGCACCGGCGTCAGTAAAAACAAATTTTACCAGGGTTTGCCCTGCACCATTTAACGGTTCAGTCGTTACTGTTTTTTTACAGGCACTCAAGGCCAACGCCACTGCACCCACCATTAAAGTATTTTTTATAAGTTTCATATTTTTCATTTTGCTGAATTGTTTGCTGAAGATTTTATTGATTAGTTTCTGTCCCACCAAACCCTACTGTCCTGGTCATCACCACCAGGTATGTTAGAGATTGCTTCACTCAATTTTTCACCGTTCAAATTGTATTCGCTTACGCCATAAACGTACCTTCTTACAATCTTTCCACTCAGGCTTTTTGCATTTACCGTTGGCCTGATATCAGGAACGCCTAATGCAGGCGCAGCCAAAACGCCTTCAGATTTTCTCCAGTTACTCCATCCCTGCAATCCATCCGGATAATAAGCGATCCATTGCTGCAAAGCTATTCTTGCCAACTTGTTTGGAGTAGAAGCATTAGAGCCAATTACAGTGGAGCCACCGATTGAAGCAACACCAACTCCGCCGTCAAAATTAGCAGGGCTGGTTGTTAAATAGGTAGAAGGCAATGTTACATTCCATTGAGCAAAAGATGCGGTTACACCGTTGTCATATGCAACTTTAGAATCTCCTGCAATCCATCCAAGTTCAATTGCTTCAGCTTTTGCCAACCATACCGAAGCTGCGCTAACAATCACCAATGGTGAGTTATCCTGCCTTGCAGATGGCGCTAAAATAAGTGCAAAAGCAGGTGTTGTGGGAGCCGCTGCCGTTAAGCCATAGGCAACGCCGTTGCTGTTGGATGCCATCACACTCAATCTGGTGTCATTTAATCCCCCTAATGCATCGGTAAATGTTTTTGCAACACCATTATCAGTACTGGCACCTGCAGTATTCCATGGATTACGATAGTTACCACCCGGGTAAACCAATGTAAAATTATCAGCGTTGCTTGTAATATGCCCGTAAGGATCGCTCACTGCATCTGCAAACTGAGAAGCTGCGAAAGCCCCTGGATTAGGGTATTTCTTACTCATCCTTAAAGCGATCAGCATCCTTAAAGAATTGGCTGTTTTTCTCCATTTAGCAATATCACCTGAAAAAATAACATCCCCTTTTGCTGTTGGCTTGGTATCATCAAAGCCATATACGGCATCCTTTAAATCGGCCAAAATACCTTTATAGATATCTTCCTGCAGATCATATTTCGGATTTAAAACCGATACACCTTTCAATGCTTCTGAATAAGGAAGGTCACCCCACCTATCGGTAAGAGTCCAGTAGATATAAGCCTTGGCAATTTTAGCAATTGCTATCTGGTTTTCAGCCGCACCACCAGAGGTAACTGAATTAAGCCCTGAAGTAGCAGGATCGGTGTTCTTGTTAATGATCAACTGGCAATCCATCAAAGAGCCTGAATAGGTACCTGAGGAATTGATTTGTGGCAAGGTGTACAAACTACTTCCCGGGTAGGTAGGCTCAGCAAAATACTGGCAATACAAACCAGGTTGCAATTGTGCTGCCAGGCCACCAAGGCTTGCTGTTACATTACTAATCAATGCACTGGTAAGAACCTGGCTACTACCGTTGGGGTTAACATTGGTATCACCAAAGTCTTCCAGTTTTGAGCAACTTGTTACCAGCGATCCCGACATGATAACAAAAGCAAATTTCAGAAATGATATATGTAGTTTTTTCATTGTCAATTTTTATTTAAGTTGGTAAATTAAAATCCAAGTTTCAGGTTGATACCAATACTTCTTGTACCTGGCAACTGTCCATCTTCGCCAGACTCTGTAGAGATTTCAGAAGGATCAAACCCTTTGGCTTTAGAATAGATCAACCATGGATTTCTTACAACGATTGAGAATGTAGCTGAATTTAAGAACCTGCCTGCTTTGATATTTTTAACTGGCACCCTGTAACCAAAACTCAATTCCCTCATTTTTACAAAAGTCAGGTCTTTAATATATGGTTCAGCAATACCGGCACCATAGCTAAACTGCTGGAAATAAGCCCTTGCTTCTACGTACCTGTCAACTGGTTTGTTTGTTTCAGCATCTACGCCCTGAACATGAACACCGCCACCATCAGCTACATTATCCCTTACAGGAATACCTTTATCATTCAGGCCTGCTGTGGTTGACCACAAACCGGTGCCTGTTCCATAATAGTCAGACAATGAAAAGAATTTACCTCCAAAGGAGTAATCTATATTCACATTTAGGGTAAAATTCTTGAAGATTGAAAAACCGTTTTGAACACCTCCGGTAAAATCCGGTAAAGTACTGCCAAAATTCACTTCTGGTTCATCTACATAAAAGCCATCTGCATCAATAACAGGAACACCGTTGATGCGTTTAAATCCGATTCCCCTTAACTGGCCCCATTCCTGACCAACCTGGCTAACGAGGTATGCCGATGTACCAGCCTGTGCGCTTTGCAGCACCAATCTTTCAATACCTGGAGCAATAGAAATAACTTTATTCTCCAATAGGCGACCCCATGTTGCTGTTAAGTTCCAGTCAAAATTTCTTGTCCTGATAGGATTTACATTGAATTGGATATCTATACCGGATTTTTTGATCTCCCCGGCATTGGTAGCCAAACTTGAATAACCAGTTCCCCCGTAGATACTCACGTTAAAAGGAAAATCCTTATTAATTCTTTCCCAATAAGTTGCCGACACTCCTATTTTATTCTTCAAAAATCTGAGTTCTACTCCCAACTCTTTTTCTGAGTTTGCAGCACCATGTATTCTTGGGTCAATCAACCTATCCAATTCACTTTGCAGCAGGTTGCCGTTCCATTGCTGGGCGTTGACACCATATAAGGACGAATTCTGATAAGGAGCAAGTGTATTGAGTATCTCTCCTGTTGATGCCCTTAGTTTACCATAGCTAAGAAAAGGAAGTTCATTTTTCAATAATTCACTAAACACGAATGACATACCAACAGATTTGGTATTGATACCATATCCCTGTTGTTCTGTAGAACTATAATCCCTTCTGAAAGCCCCTTCAACAAACAGGTAGTTTTTGTATCCTACATCCGCTCTTACAAAAACGGCACGTCTTCCAGATAAGGTAACCGCATTCCCCTGAGTTAGATTGTTTTTTGAATTAGAAAGTGTAAATACATCTGGTATTACAAGGCCGCCCATTGTATTAGCAGCAAATTCCCTTCTTTCTGTTTTCAATATGTCGAGGCCAAGATTTGCATTGACCGCAAAATCCTTGATCTTCTTAGAGTAAGAAGTTAAAAACTCAAAGTTTTGACGATTGGTATTCAAATAGCTTAACCCATAGGATTGCCATATGGCAGCCCGGTTGGATACAGTTTCAAAGTAGTTGAAACCGGCTCTGTTATCTACAGTGCTGTTTTCCAGATCCCTGTACTGTTTAACTTCCGAGTTGGAATTCAACTGTTGCTTTCTATAAGTAAATTTAAATTTCAGATCACTTGTAGGCTTATAAGATATAGACACATCGCCATACAACCTGTCTTTACGGTTAGCATTCACTACGTTTTCCTGCCATGAAAAGGGGCTAAACCAATAAACTGCTCCATAAAATGCTCTTGGGTTAGCTGGATCCCATCTTTCTGGATTACCGTGATTCCAGGTAGCTAGGGTTCCCTCCGGAGTCTTGAAGCCTGACATACTTTTCAGCATATTGATATCAATATCCCTGTGAAACCACTGGTTAAAAGAACCAGTAGTGTTATTGGAGTAGCCATCATCATTTTCTGAATTGGTATTCTGATTGAGGTAAGTGATATTGGCTGCAACAGTAACTTTTGGATCAATATCAAATGATGCATTGATATTGTAAGTATTCTTTCTTAAGTAAGAAGTTGGGATCAACCCTTTAATATCCTGGTTGGTATAAGAAGCCCTGAAGTTATAGTTGTCTCCACCTTTTGAGAAGTTTACGTTGTTGATCAGTGTAACGCCTGTATTAAAATAATCCCTTGCGTTATTTGGCTGAGGGGTCAATTTGGCTGTTTTGAAAGAGTTTTCAGTTCCGCCATACCATGCATACCATGGAATATATTCCTGGCCAACCATTCTTGGGCCCCAGCTCTCATCTTCTTCATAATCTAAATAATATTTCCCGTCCAGTGCAGCCCATCCTGTGGGATGAAAGCCAGGAACGTAAGTGAATTTCTTCATATTACCAGTACCGGTACCCCCATTATAGGTGCCACTACCACCAGCATATTCATTTTGATAGTTAGGCAATACATATACTTTATCAAATTGTACCCCTGAGTTAAGTTCAATACCGAGGTTCTTTTGTCCCTTTTTAGCCCTTTTTGTATTGATTACAATAGCACCATTAGCACCTTCAGCACCAAATAATGCGGCAGCAGATGGACCTTGCAAAACGGTTACATCTTCAATATCATCAACATTGATATCATTAGCACTAGTTACAATTGTTCCATCCACAACATATAAAGCACCGCCCCCAATTCCAAGGCCGTTTTCACCCCTCAACCTTACGGTTGTTTCTTTACCCAAAGCTGCAGATGACTGGCTACGAACCTGTGCGCCGGCAACTTTCCCGGCCAATGCATTATTCAGGCTGGTCTGCCTCACGGTATTCAGTTGTTCTGCATTTACATTCTGCACATTCGAAGCAGAACTTCTTGCATTTCTTTTGATCCCAAACGCACTTGTAACAACCACTTCAGTAAGATTGCCTGTTTTATCCAGGGCGCTATTGATAAATGAAAGTGAACCTACTGCAACTTCCACTGCCTTAAAACCAGCTGCAGAAATTTCCAATACATCCCCATCTTTAACTTTGATAGTATAAGCGCCGTTGCCATCAGCAGCAGTAACAATCCTGGTACCTTTTACTTTTACAGAAGCAAAAGGCACAATGGTCCCGTCTTTATCTGTAACCTTTCCGGACACCACCCGGTTCTGTGCAGATGCCAGTAATCCACATAGCATTAGCATGGTGAAGAGTGCTAAAATTCTTCTCATGAGTTAATTAATTGGTTTTTTGTATCTGTAAAAATAGGGATTAATTCGAAATGTAAAAATTTCGTTAACCTTTCACTTTAACAATTTGTTATAAAATGACAGCCGCAAATATATAATTGCTGCTTGAATGTAAAATCAGGCGGCTAAAAATAATACTGTAGTTGAAGCTTTACCTCCGTCTTTTTATTGCCCTGAATCTCATCCAGGCCAGTACCAACGGTGGTTTTATCCTTATAAATGGTTTGTGCCCAGCGGAACCATAAACTGAGTCGTTTGCTGAAATCGTAGTTGAGGTTGAGGTAATACCGATAACCTTTATCGTAAAAAACCGGGATGGAAAAGCTATAAAGTACATCATTTTCATAGGTATACATACGGCTGTCGTAGCCCTGGGTTTCAAAGTAAAGCAGGCGGACATTCCCTGAATATTTTTTCATCATTGGCTTGTATACAAAGTCAACAAAAGAAAGGAAACCATTTTGTGCACCGCCCCCCTTCCGGTCGAACCAAACCAGCTCTACCCTGTTGCGGAAAGTGATGGTTGAATTGATCCGGTAATTCAGCTGCGACCGGAAACTTTGCCTTGGCTTGGGCACCACCGGCGAGGTAAAAGCCCCATCCGGGTTATAATTTTTAGACTTTGACTCGGTACGGTAACGGGCATATATTTCCAGTTGCTTATTGGGCTTGTAGGTTAGCTGTGCCAGGTAATCTACTCCTGCAGTGGGGGCATCCACCAGGTATTTCAGCCAGGGGAATTTGTAAAAATCAGCATACGCATCTATCCGCCATTGGCTGGTGGGGCGGATACTGATGCCTGCATATATCCCTTTTTCATTACTGGGAAAAGTGCTTTCGGTAAAGGCATTGGTATACAGTGATTGGTACCGGGGAGATATATTCCGGTACAAGAGACTCATATCCACATTGGCATCCACACTTATCTGCATGCCATTTACAAAAGCCTTGTTCATCTTGTTGTCAAAAGCTGCTTCACCAAAAAAATGAAAATTGCGGAATGTGTAACTGTAATCTATACTTTGATTACCTATGTTTTGGCCTGAAAGGGCAAAAACATTGTATGCATCATCGGCTTTTTGTATGGCCAGTTTAAACCGGTACTGGATAACATTGGCCCCGATGTGTAAATTGTTCTTATTATAAGCAATATTGCCCCCATATGCCAACTGGTCCTGCACTCCTTTATCCAGCACCTCATTCTTTGTGCGGTGAAGGCCAGAAGTTTGAAGGGAGGAAATAATGAATTCATCACTGTTGAGGGTGTCAAGCGATATACTTAAATTGGCATCCAGCTTCCTGAAAGAAACAAAACCGGTTGCCTCAAGATGGTTCTTTGCAATGGTTATTCCCAACCCACGGTGAAAATTAATTTCCCCGGCAGAATTATAAGGCCGCAATACCGGCAACTGCCGCTTTATATTAATAACATCAGCGCTTTTCTTAAACGCCAGGCTTTGCCACTGGGTAAGCCCCTGCCCCATATTCACTGTAAAATCACCAATGGCCAGCGATTTAATGATCCCGATATTCCTGGCAAATAAATGAGCCGAATAAAAATCGAAGCCTTGCTTTTGGGAGCCTTTAAAAAAATCTTCCCCTGCATCCTTTTCTGCCACCACACCATATTGCAGCAGGTTTTTATACTGGTATTTATATCTTAAAAAATAACGTTGCGGCGAGCCGGGGTAATAATTTGTGCTGGCATTGGGGTCCAGCAAATAACCTTTAGACCGCTCCAGCACTCTTGTAACCCTTGCCACAAAAGTATGTGTGCCACCACTGAGCCTCTCACCCAAAGAATTGATCAGGTCAGCATCCATGCTTACCGTTACAAAGGCACGAAGTCTTTCAATGGTAGCAATATCCAGGCCCGGCACGGCCTGTAATTCATACAGGTTGATAAATTTCCCAAACAAATTGCGGTAAGAAATAATATTCTGGATCTGCTGCGGTTTAAGGATCACCAATTCTTTTAAGGTTGTTTCATCTGCCGTATTAAGGTTAATGGGTGATTTTAAAAACTGCTGCATGGATTGCAGGAAGGAATCATCTTCTGTTTCATTGTCTTCACTATTCTCCGTTACTGCTTCCATCTGTTGTTCAGTTGTAGTGGGCGGCACCACAGGCGCCTGGGCAAAACATAAAGAAGGTAACAGTGTAACACTGAGTAAAGTAAACAGAAGTATATTTTTGTAATGATTCATGGATGCTTTTAACAAAATGGGATTATTGGTTCAAAGCAGGAGACGGGGCTGCGGCTTCGCTTTTACCAAAGTTCATGATGAGCAACAATCCGGGAGAAATTCCCAATTGAGGATGATAACTGCCACTGATATCCAGCCTGAAATTATTCCACGCCAGCCCTACACCAGCATACGAAACCGAACTGGCAGTTGCAATGCCTGCCCTGGCAAAGAACTGCCTGGCAAACCGGTACTGCAAACCGGCATTCAGGTTAACCGGGTAATCTTCTTCCTTCACCAGCTCTGTACTCACAAAAAATTTATCTGATGCATCATAACCCAAACCAAACTTATATGCAGAACTGAGTTTTTCATCCGTTTTGGAAAACTTGCCCCCGATAGG
This sequence comes from Chitinophagaceae bacterium, assembly GCA_016722465.1. Lineage (GTDB taxonomy): Bacteria > Bacteroidota > Bacteroidia > Chitinophagales > Chitinophagaceae > Ferruginibacter. The sequence continues at coordinate 606,764 of JADKJC010000002.1, forward strand.
ATTGTACACATGCACCCCCGCATTCAGTTTATCGGTCAAATGTATCAATGCGCCGATTTCAAAATTCACTGTATTGGCGCTGTTATAAGAAGGCACCCGGTAACCATAATAATTAAACTGTATGCCAATATCAACCTTTTTGCCAAGGCTGCGGCCATAAGCCAGGCCAAACTGGTTCTCATTAAAATTTTTAAACCCGAGGTATTTCACACTCACCCCAAAGTTGCCCAAACTGGAAGGAATGGCAAGGGCAGCAGAATACATGCTGGTCTCTGTAAGCAGAAAGCGTCTTTCGCCATACACGCCCACCCCCGCATTTTTAACACGTGCCAGTGCAGCCTGGTTATTGGTAAATGAAAAAACATCATTGTGCTGGGTACTGTAAGCACCAAGCCCGATGTAAACAGCAGATAGGGGCTGGCGAAGCGCCTGGGCGCTGGTGTTTATGCCTGTAAAAAGCAGCCAGACAATCGAATAAAAAAGTAGTATATCTCAAAACAGCAGTATTTAACTTCAGCAATATAAATATTTTATTTGCCACAAATACACGAATGTGAACTAATTTATGTTGACAATCATTTTTCATTCGGGTGCATTGGTCTATTCGTGGCATTAATCTTTTAATTTTGCCGCATGCAAATTTTAGACGGCAAGATCGTATCTCAGGCAGTAAAGGACTCCATTAAAGAAAAGACAGTACAACTAAAAGCCCAGGGGAAAAAAACGCCCCATTTGGCAGCAGTACTAATTGGTAATAACGGCGCCAGCGAAACTTATGTGGCAAGCAAAGTAAAAAGTTGCGAAGAAGTTGGTTTTAAAAGCACACTGGTAAGGCTGGATGCAGAGGTGGGTGAAGCCGTACTGGTAAATACCATTGAGCAGCTGAACAACGATGTGGATGTAGATGGCATACTGGTGCAGTTGCCGTTGCCCAAACAGATCAATGAAGAAAAAGTGATCAGCCTCATTCATCCCGATAAAGATGTGGATGGCTTTCATCCCATGAGTGTGGGCAAGATGGTGCAGGGTTTACCAACATTTATCCCTGCAACACCTTATGGTATTTTACTGATGCTGGAACATTACAAAATTGAAACAAAAGGAAAACATGCCGTAGTGATTGGCCGAAGCAATATTGTAGGCAGGCCCATCAGTATTTTATTGAACAGGAATGCCTACCCTGGCAACTGCACAGTTACTGTTTGCCATAGCCATACACCCAACCTGAAAGAAATTTGTTTGCAGGCAGACATCATTGTGGCGGCATTGGGCAAACCTCAATTTTTAACAGCCGACATGGTGAAAGAAAATGCCGTAGTGATTGATGTGGGCATTACCAGGGTAGCCGACACTACAAAGAAAAGCGGTTTTGCTATTAAAGGCGATGTTGACTTTGCCAACGTTGCTCCAAAATGCAGTTACATTACACCTGTACCCGGCGGGGTGGGGCTAATGACGATTGCAGCGTTGCTGATGAACACCTATAATGCATGTTTGCAGAAAGAAGTTGAAGGTTTAAAGTTGAAGGTTTAAAGTTATCCCGGCATTTTATCATTCATCATCATTACTCCTGTGGCGGAGCTCATTTGTACCACCTATCATTATTACAAACAAATACATTGACAAGGACTTCAACTATAACAACCCAATCACTTCCTGTAATGGAACATTTTTATACGTTGCAGGGTGAAGGTTTTCACCAGGGAAGGGCAGCTTACTTCGTTCGCCTGGGTGGGTGCGATGTTGGATGTGTATGGTGCGATGTAAAAGAAAGCTGGGATGTAAATGCACATCCTGAAATGACCGTGGATGAAATTGTAAATACAGTAGTTTTAAATACACCTGCCGGTAAAAAGGACTGGTAATAATTACAGGTGGTGAGCCGCTCATGCACAATCTTACTGCATTAACATCAGCCCTACAGGCACAGGGATTTGAAACCAATATCGAAACCTCCGGCGCCCACCCATTAAGCGGCAGCTGGAACTGGATCTGTTTATCTCCTAAAAAATTCAAAGCTCCGTTACCAGATGTAGTACCACATGCCAATGAACTCAAAGTAGTCATCTTCAATAAATCAGATTTTGAATGGGCAGAAACCTATGCAGCCATGGTGCCATCATCCTGCAAACTGTATTTGCAACCGGAATGGGACAAGGCTTCCATTGTAACTCCTTTAATTATTGAATACATCAAGCAGCATCCTCAATGGGAATTGTCGCTCCAGATACATAAGTACATCAATGTGCCATAGATTGGTTTACTAAGTTCCGCCATATAGAATTTTGGCATATATTTTTATATATTGTTGCTACCTTCATTCCTCAATTTCGACTATGAAAAAAATTGACAGTGCTTGCTCTAAAACTCTTTTCTTATTCTTCATTTTTCATTTTTCATTTTTCACTTCCTACTCCCAATGGTACGATCCTGAAAAAGTAAACCCAAAAGCAATTGACCTGAATATACAGGCCAATGAAGCAGCAAGGGAAGGCAATTACATCGATGCGATCGCAAAGATCAACCAGGCACTTATTATAGACAACAGGTTTGTGAATGCATATTTATCAAGAGCCGCTTATTATGGTGAACTGAAATATTATGATTCATCCTGTGCCGACTATGAAAAAAGCATTGCGCTGGATACAGTGTATTCCGCTAACTTTTTTTTGGCTTACTCCATTTCATTGGCAGGCCAGGGAAAATTTGACAAAGCGCTGGTTGCAGTCAATAATTTTTTGGGGAATAAAGGCCTGAACGAACGCAGCATCAAAGCCGCCAGCTACAGAAAATCGGCATACGAATTTGCCATTGAGTATGCTAAAAAGCACCCGGATGGCAATTATGTCTTTGCGCCAAAAAACCTGGGCGACAACGTAAACTCTGCATATCCTGAATACTATCCATCCGTAACCATTGATGGCAACAAATTGGTTTTTACAAGGCGTGTGCAGGGTGATGAAGACTTTTATGAATGTAACAAAGTGAACGGGCAATGGAGCAAGGCTCAGCCACTGGGTGGCAAAGTAAATACCAACCTGAATGAAGGCGCCCAGAATATTTCGCAGGATGGCGAATGGATCATCTTCACGGGTTGTAATTATCCAGAGGGGCAGGGCAGCTGCGATCTTTATATTTCTCATAAAACAAAAACAGGCTGGAGTGAAGCAGATAATTTAGGGCCCATCTTAAACACTGATTTTTGGGAATCAGCACCATCGCTTTCGCCTGACAAAAGAGATTTGTATTTCAGCAGCAGCCAGTCCGGTGGCTATGGCGGAAAAGATATCTGGGTGAGCCATCGCAATGAAAAAGGGAAGTGGAGCAGGGCAGAGAATATTGGGCCAACAGTCAATACAAATGGTGATGAAAGTTGTGCATTTATGTATGCCGACAATCAAACCTTATTCTTTAACAGCAATGGGCACATGGGTTATGGTTCCACAGATTTGTTTTACACAAAAAAACAGGGAGATACCGCATGGGCTGAACCCGTGAATCTTGGCTATCCCGTCAATACAATTGACGACGAAGGTTCCATGATAGTTGCTGCTGATGGCAAGACCGCCTATTATGCCAGTGAAGGAAAAGACAGCCGTGGTGCACTTGACTTGTACAGTTTTGAATTAAGGGAAGATATCCGTCCGCCAAAAACCTTGTGGGTAAAAGGCCAGGTGTTTGACGCCAGAACAAAACAGGGATTGCCAAGTTCTGTTGAACTAACGGATATCAGGAGCCGCCAATTACTCAGCAAGGTTCAAACAGACGAAGAAGGGAATTATCTTACTACGTTACCCATCGGAAAAGATTATGCCTTCAATGTAAACAGGAAAGGTTATTTATTCTTTTCAGAGAATTATGACCTGAGCACTGACAAAACTGATTCGGTATATACCGCCAACATTCCATTGCAACCGATTGAACCCGGCGCATCCATCGTTCTTAAAAACATTTTCTTCGACACAAAGAAAACAGACCTGAAACCAGAGTCCATTACAGAACTGAACAGGGTGATCCAATTGATGAATGACAACCCAAATTTAAAGATCCTCATCAGCGGCCATACTGACAATGTGGGTAAACCACAGGATAATATATTACTCTCCAACAACAGGGCATTGGCCGTGGTGAAATACTTACTGGCCAGCCAGCAGATATCAAAAGATCGTTTGCAATTCAAGGGACTGGGCGCTGGTAAACCCATTGCCGACAACACCACTGATGAAGGGAAAGCAAGTAACAGGAGAACCGAGATGAGTGTTATCAGTAACTAATGGGCCGGTTTATTATTTTAGCGGTTTGTTTGTGCAATATGCGCCTTTGTATTTTTAAAAAAGTAAGTTATCTTTCTTAAAAATTCACCCCCCTAAATGACCAATGATCTCCTATACCAAATAGCCCTCACCCTTGTGCCCAATATCGGCGATGTGCATGCCAAAGCACTCATAAATATTTATGGCAATGCTCAATCCGTTTTTAAAGCAAAAAGAAAGGACCTGGAAAACGTTGAAGGCATCGGTACCATCAGGGCAAACAGCATCAAGGCATTTGACAATTTCCAAAGCAGTGAAGATGAAATCGCCTTTATAGAAAAATACAAGATCGCCCCCTTATTTATTACTGATAAAAATTATCCTCAACGCTTAGTCAATTGTTATGATAGCCCTGTACTGTTGTACTACCGTGGCAATACAGACCTTAACACTTCAAAGATCATTTCCGTTGTTGGCACCAGGAATAATTCTGACTATGGCAAAACTGTTTGTGAAAAATTAATTGAAGAACTGGCTGCAGAAAACATCCTGGTGATCAGTGGTCTTGCATTTGGCATTGATACCATTGCTCACAAAGCCGCTTTAAAAAACAATTTACCAACAGTGGGCGTACTGGCGCACGGACTGGATAGAATTTATCCCTCACAAAATAAAAGCCTTGCAAAACAAATGGCAGCACATGGTGGACTGTTAACAGAATTTATCAGCAACACCAATCCTGACAAACAGAATTTTCCTAAACGCAACCGTATTGTAGCAGGAATGTGCGATGCCGTAATTGTAATAGAAACAGGAAAAAAAGGCGGTTCACTGATCACTGCAGAACTGGGCAATAATTATAACAAAGATGTTTTTGCAATACCTGGGCGCATTGGAGACAGTAAGAGTGAAGGTTGTAATTATCTTATCAAAAACAATAAAGCGGCTTTAATAAATGGCGCAGCCGATCTGCTTGAAATGATGGGCTGGACCAGCACCAAACCCATAGTGAAAAAACAGCGGGAGTTGTTCATTGAATTAAGTCTGGATGAAAAAACAGTTATCGAAATTTTACAACAACAGGAAGCAGTGCATATTGATGAATTGTATTTTAAAAGCAGCCTCAGCAGCAGTGCAGTAGCGGCAGCTTTATTGATGCTTGAGATGCAGGGTATTGTTGCAAGTATGCCAGGGAAAATTTACAAGATGATTTAGTTGATCATTCATAAAGACTTAAAAGCCTTATGCAACAGAAAATGAAAGTGGTTCCTACCTTATCAGTACCGCTGTTCCCTTCCTTGTAATAAACTCCCCTTTATAAGTTTCTCCCTGGGCCATCCATACATAAGTAGCAGGGTCCTGAGGAAAGCCTTTGTAAAAACCATCCCAGCCTTTACCTAATTCAGTAGTTTCAAATACCAGGTTGCCGAGCCGGTTATACACTTTAAAATAACGAATAGATCTCATGCCCAATGCAATCGGTTTTAATACATCATTGCGGCCATCTCCGTTGGGAGAGAATGCCGTAGGCACGTAAAAACTTGGTGGCAACAGGTACACTTTTATTTTAACACTGTCTGTACCCACACAATTTTCAGGCAACTGCACCACGGTTACTTTATAGGTAATATCATCCTCCGGTGTTGCAATCGTTTTGGGAGCACCAACATCACTAAGCCAGCGGCCTGGGCTCCAGATGTACCGGTCACCGCCGCCTGCATTCATTTGTATAGCCTGTCCAATCACTATTGTAGTATCAGTAATGCCGGTTGTTGCCAGCACCGGTTGCCTTACCCTCACCCAGGTACTTGCAAATACCGGTTTAGGACATCCCCTGTTTTCGGTAACTGCAACTGTATATTGAACATCACCCGTAGGTTTTACAGCAATAGGATCTGAGGAGGTAACACTGTTTAAAAAGCTTACCGGCGACCAACTGTAATTGCCTCCTCCTGTTGCATGGAGTATGGCAGAGTCGCCAAAGCAAATGCGCTGATCCGGGTTGATGGTAACAACAGGATAAGGCACCGTTCTGATGGTAACACTGTCCCTGCTCTGGCACTTGCCGATATTTCCAATTACCCGGTAAGTAATGAAACTATCCAGTGGTGTTACCACAGGATTTTTATCTGCTGTATTGTTGAGATATGTTGCTGGCGACCACTGATAACTCAATGCATCACTTACGGTTCTTAAATGAAAAGTATCGGTGCGGCAAATGGTGGTATCATTACCTGCATCAATGGTTACAAACAACTTTACATCTACAACAATTGAATCTTTATTTACACAACCGAATGCATCTGTAAGGGTAGTGTAGTAAGTAGTAGGTACGTCCGGGCTAACCAGCGGGCTTGCAGCTGTGAGGTTATTGATCATATAATCAGGAGTCCACACATAGCTGTTAGCGGGGTTAGTAATTAGCCGCAGCGTATCAATAGAGCAGATCAGGGTATCGTCAACTAAATTTGCTTCCGGCAGATCTCTTACCAATACAACAACAGAATCGGCTTTTGTTTTTGTACAGCCTGCAACACCTACAAACACTTTATAAATAGTGGTAACGGCAGGCGATGCAATGGGATTTGAAATATCAGGGTTGTTTAAACCAGTAGCCGGAATCCATTGATAGCTCACTCCTCCACTTGCCTGCAATTGTGCAGTGGTTTGTCCCTTACAAATGTAAGTACCGGGGCCTGCTTCAGGAACTGCCAATGCTTTTACCGTAATATCTTTTGTGGCCGTGGCAGTACAACTGCGGCCCCACCTTGTAGTTAACCGGTAGGTGGTATTAACGGATGGAAATGCTTTGGTAACTTTTGCTGCAGGATCAGACACTGAACCAACAGGCGTCCACGACCAGCTAAGATTATTGGTGTAATTGCTGCTGGCAGTAAGTGTGATCGTATCTTCTGCACATATAACAACTGCAGAAGGGCTGATGCTTGTAGTAAGATCATTCACCGGGTTAACCCTCACCGTTTCTGAACTGGTACAGCCATCTGCATTCAGCTTTGCAGTATAGTTGGTTGCCACAGCAGGAAAAACAGTAGGTGTAGCCGTATTGGCATTAATAATATTGGTTGCAGGCGACCATGAAAAAATACCGGTACCTGTTGCCTTCAACATAACAGAATCCAGGCTGCAGTAAGTAGTATCTTTTGGAAATACACTCAGTGCCGGGTTGTCCTTGATGATCACTTCCCTTGTGGTAGAGTCGGTGCATCCAAAAGTGTTACTTACTATCAATTTAATAGTATAACTACCGGGATTACTGTAAGTAAATGCTGGTGTTTTTAAATTGCTGGTATCGCTGGTAACCCCATTTACGCCAAAGTTCCAGCGCCAGCCGGTAACATTGCCATAATTGGTTCTTGTCTGATCAACAAACTGAACCGGCACACCCTTGCAATAAGGCGGATCAACATTAAAGCCAGGAAAAAAACCAGGATATACTTTTATGATGGTCGTCGCCGTATCAACGCAACCCGTGCCACGGTTAATGATCAGGGTTAATACAAACACACCTGTATCGGGATAGGTAAATGTTGGGTTTGGCAGGTTGGAGGTATCGTTCCGGAGATTAGGTACGCCAAAATCCCAGAACCAGGTGTCAACACCAGCATTGGAACCAGAATTAAAAAAGTCACGGGTAAACCCATCGCAGGTTCTGTTATCCGGATTAATCTTCGCTTCGGGTATCACACAGTTCTTGACCTCCATGATAAAGTCCTTCTGATGTTCAGCAATATTAACGCCATTTCTCCATTCTCTCACAATCACATTCACTACATATTTTCCCGGTGATGAAGGTGCTGTACCGGAAATAAGGCCGGAGACAGGATCAATATTTGCGGCATTTCCCAAGGGTGATAATCCAGAATATACACCGGAATAATTAACCGGGCCGTACAATGGATTGTCAGGGCCGTTAGCATCTTGTGCAGAGGTAAATGACCCACCATTGAATGCAGAAGAAAATTGATAGGAAAGAGAGTCGCCATCAGGGTCAATTGCACCAAAATCCAGCCGGAAAGGACTGCTAAAACATACCAGTGAAGTATCTTTTAAATTCACAACAGCATTGGAGTTATTACCAACCGGTAATATATTGGTGCCGGGCAAAATGGTTTCGTAAGTAGCACCGGGCACTCCGCTCAAAGTACCTGCATCCGATAACACATTTAATGTAGATACCCTGCAGCAGGTTTGATAAGCCAGCCGGTAACCGGCAGCAGTATTGTTAAGTTGCACATCGGCTGTGTAGGTATTTACTTTATAACAAACCGTGGGCCTTATATCCAGGCAAGGCGGGTAAGTTGTGAGATCAATCAAAGGGTTGACACTAAGAGACAGTGTAACATTCTGTACCCTGTTATAAGGCTGAACATTATCAAAAATTCCAACGATAGGTGATGTAGGGGGACAAGCAACTGAACTACCATTTCCGCAAGCCTGGTTACATTCAGTAAACAAACGGAGTGTAACACGATACTTGCTGGTATTGGCAGATGTTCCGGGGCCGATATAGGTGTAAATAACCTCACCACCTACAATGTGTGAGGCGATTGAATCAGTAAAGGAAAACAACAGAAAAAGGAATACAGGTAAAATTCTATTCATTGCTATAAAGGTAACAAGAAATAGACGAAGATTGTGCCAGAAAGGCTGCCTCCGGCTAATGTGCCGTTCAAAAAGAAAGATGTAACTTCAGAACGGACGGATGAACGGTTGCTTTTTATTGCACCGATAAAAAATCCAGCAGGATAGTATTCGATTTTTCGGTTTCCTCCCACATCCCCATATGTGCACTTTCTCTTAAAATATTTACATGCGATTGGGCTGGCAGGTAACACTGCCGCATGCTGCTCTCAAAAGGAATGGCCTGGTCATGTTCGCCAATTAAAAACAACACTGGCTTATTAAAACTTGTAAGCACATGGGTCCGGTCTGGCCTGGCAATCATTGCTTCATAATATTGTATCAATGCTTCGGGAGAAAATTGTTTGCCAGCTTCTATTAATGCTTCAACTTTCTCAGGGTGCTGATCTTTGTACCGTTGTGTAAACAAACCGGGGGTACTTGTTTTTAAAAAATTGAAAGCGCCATTTTCTTTAATAAAATTGATCGCTTTTTTCCGGGTGGATATTTTCTCCTCCGGATCTGCAAAAGCGGAGGAATGAAACAAACCGAAGCTTTTTAAGTACCGGGGATATTTTTCTGCAAAAGCCAATGTAACATACCCCCCCATGGAGTGGCCGATGAGAACAACCTCCCCTTTCTCCTTTTGGATTTCAATTTCAATCAGCTCTTTTATAACTTCTGCATAAGTTTCAATAGTTGCATTGGGAACAAATTCAGATTGACCGCTGCCAGGTATATCAGGCATAACCAGTTTGAAATTGTTTTGCAAAAATTCTATTTGAGATTGCCACACCATACCGTCTTCCCCAAAGCCATGCAGCAATATTACGGGCTGGCCACTACCAGATACATTGTAACAGATATTTTTATTTTGAAAGAGGAAGCATTTTTCTTGCATGGGACTCAGATTTAGATGGCAGCATATTTTCGCAGGCTGCGGTAGATTAATAGCAAACAAATTGCCAACAATGAAATATTCAGTTGCTGTGGAATAAACATCCACATCATCAGCGCTATTAAAAGCCCTGCCACAGTGATGAGGAGGTATTTTTTGAGCCATTTCTTTTTACTGCTGATAAAGAATGCGGCAATGGCGTGTGTGGGCCATGCCCATATCAAATTATAGTTATTCTTACACATACTGTGGTCGGTGCCAAACCACATAAAACATAAGAGAATACCCAATACACCGGTAACGAAAAAAAGCAGTACATCAAACCCAGATAAAAAAGCGGCCCCCAATTTAGTTTTGAAAAAATCAAGCAGTACGATCGCCAACAGCAACAAACTAAAAACGATCAGCGGATTGAACCATGATTTGGGCTCTTCCATTTTTTCATACCGGTAAAGACTGGATTTAGATAATACCAAATGATTGCCATGATTACTACTGTCTAACGCTTTCATCAGGTTATCAGGCAGAAACTGCGATGTAGTTGCATCCATCACCGCATCAGTGGGGGCGCCGAGTAAAATATCAATACCGAGTTTGCTCCATTCTTTATCATTTCTGTTAAGATATTCATGTATGCCATTCCGGAAGGTGGTGCCGGCCGGTACGATTGGATTGAATACTGGCTTATTCTTTTTGCTTCGGAAGATGATATCCCTCAACCTGGTGGTACAGTTGTCGAATAAAAAATCGTATTTGTAATATTTATTTTCTTCCTTAATATTTTTGTATAAAAATCTTTGAACAGCTATTTTTTCTTCCGCCGTAAGATTTAAAACCTGTTCAGTAATACCCCTGTTTGTCATTTGATATTCTTCTGCAAAATCCCTGAATTTAGCAGGCGATACGTAATACATCAACTTACCCTTTACGAATTTTGTATAAAAGCCGGGGTCATCAAAATCAAATGTGCCATAATTGAAAACGATATCCTGCACACTGCTGCTGTCTGTTACCCTTAATGCACTGTGTCCAAATGTGGAATACAATTCATCGCCGGGGGTGCAGGTGAGCAGACTGATGCGGAGATGGGAGGAATCCTGTGCTGCAATACTGATTGGCAAATACACAATGGTGCAGAAGAATAATTGCAGAAAGATTTTTTTCATGTATTTATATATTTTCCACGCAATGATGGCAAAGGTTTTATTGCTGAATAAAGGTATGCGGTAAAAGTGAGTGACACAACGATGTTGAGCAAAGTGATTAATGCTGGTAACAAAACTTTGCCTTCTTTATTTCACCTCATCCCCGAACTCCTTCTCCTTAATGAGAAGGAGCCACACTGAATATCTAATACAAACATTTTATCTTCCACATCTTCCTCTGTTCTTTAATCAGCAATATTTCATACCATCTGTAACTCAGCAATTGCTATAGACTTTAATGCTCTGAAGCCCCTCCTTTGGAGGGGTTTGGGGAGGCTCCTCCTACCGGCTGTAATTGGGCGCTTCTTTAGTGATCGCAATATCATGTGCATGGCTTTCCCTCATACCAGCATTGGTGATCTTGATAAAAGTGGCCCCCTGCAACGCTTTAATATTTACAGCACCGCAATAACCCATCCCTGCTTTCAATCCACCGGTATATTGATGTACTACTTCTCTCAATGGACCTTTGAACGCAACACGCCCTTCAATACCTTCGGGTACAAATTTTTTGATGTCATCTTCGGGATCCTGGAAATACCGGTCGCTGCTGCCCTGGGCCATCGCACCCAGTGAACCCATTCCACGGTATTGCTTAAATCTTCTGCCTTCATAAATAATTGTTTCGCCGGGACTTTCTTCTGTGCCTGCAAATACATTGCCCATCATCACACAACTGGCACCGGCAGCCAATGCTTTTACCATATCACCGGTGTAACGGATACCTCCATCGCTGATGATACCCACGTTCTTATTTTTTAATGCCGCCGCCGCTTCCATCACAGCAGTAATCTGCGGAACACCGGTACCTGCAACAATTCTTGTAGTACAGATTGAGCCCGGGCCAATACCCACTTTCACAGCATCGGCTCCTGCATCGGCCAGGGCTTTTGCGCCTGCACCTGTACCAACATTCCCGGCAATCACCTGTAGTCCTTTGGATGTCTTCTTCACCGCTTTCAATGTATCAATCACGCCTTTGGTGTGCCCGTGTGCACTGTCCAGGCAGATGACATTTACCCCGGCGGCATGCAGGGCTGCCACTCTTTCCAATGTGTCTTTTGTAATACCTACGCCTGCACCTACCAGCAATCTTCCAAAGGAATCTTTGATCGCATGCGGATAACTTTTCAATTTCAGGATATCACCAAATGTTACCAGGCCTATCAATACCCCCGCCTTGTTTACCACCGGTAATTTTTCAATTTTATTTTTTTTGAAGATCAGTTCTGCTTTTTTGAGATCAGTGCCTTCAGGTGCAGTGATGAGGCCTTCCTTTGTCATCACGGAACTCACTTTGTCTTTGTAATGTGTTTCAAAGCGAAGGTCACGGTTGGTGAGGATGCCTACCAATTTATGCTGACCATCGACAATGGGAATACCCCCGATCCTGTTTTCTCTCATCAGCCTTACTGCTTCGCCAATAGTAGCATCGGGACTAAGGGTTACAGGATCCAATATCAAACCATTCTCACTTCGCTTTACTTTTTTTACCTGGTCGGCCTGCTTTTCAATACTCATGTTTTTGTGGAGGATACCGAGGCCGCCTTCTCTTGCCAAAGCAATGGCCAGTGAAGCTTCTGTTACGGTATCCATGGCTGCACTCAGCATGGGCACATTCAGCCTGATCGTTTTGGTAAGCTGTGCACTGATGTCCACATCACGTGGCAGCACCTGTGAATATGCTGGTTGCAACAGCACATCATCAAATGTTAAACCTTCAATGAAATGATTACGGGGAGTTTTTGCCGAGGGGGAGTTTTTTATTGTTGCCATGTGCAAAGGTAATTAACCGGCGTATTCTAAAAAAACCGGATGCAAATTAATTTATGATTAAACCTTTAATACATCATTCCATCCTAAGCTCCGTACATTTACTTCCACAAACCATATCAGATGAAGAAAGTATCTCTTGCCATCGTTGTTTTCTTTTCCATCAGCATTATACTATCATCATTCAGCGAAAAAGAGGGGCTCAATTTTAGAATGCCCTGGAAAGTTGCCGGCCTAACTGAACGACAGGCCGCTGCCCACCTGCTGGACAGGTTTACTTTTGGTGCCACCCCCGGGGAAATTGATGAAGTGGTAAAAACAGGACTGGAAAAATGGTTTAGCCAGCAACTCGATGGCAAACTAAATGATGACTCACTCAACAACCGCCTCAAAGAATATGATGCGCTTGGCATGAGCAACCAGCAAATCATCAATACATTTCCAAGGCAGGCTAAAATCGTAAAGAATGCAATTGACGAAGGCCTGATCAATAAAGACTCAATAGACAAGTCGGATAAGGCAGCCTACCGCAGCATGATCGATGATTATATGCTCAAAAAAGGATACCGCAGGGAGCAGGAATTGTACCGCCAGTTTGCCAATCAAAAAATATTATCAGCTGCCTACAGCAACAACCAGCTGCAACAGGTGCTCACTGAGTTCTGGTACAATCATTTCAATGTATCTGCCACAAAAAATGACTGTTCACAATTCATTCCTGCTTACGAACGGGATGTGATCAGGCCGAACACAACAGGCAAATTTGGCGACCTGCTGCTGGCTACTGCACAATCACCCGCTATGTTGTTTTACCTGGATAATTTTAACAGCACCGGTATGAACGAAGCCATGGAAGTAAGGCAGCTAAAGCGGCAACAGCAGGTGGAAGAAACAACAAAAGCCGCAATGGAAGGCATAACAGAGGAGGAAAAAGCGAAGCTGATGGAACAAATAAAGAACCGAAAAAAGAACCTCGGCCTCAATGAAAACTATGCAAGAGAAATAATGGAGTTGCACAGCCTGGGTGTGGATGGCGGCTATACACAGGCAGATGTAACCGAAGCGGCCAAAGTACTCACCGGTTGGACAGTTTATCCGCTGGAAGGTCTTGGCCCATCAAATTTTGCAAGAAAGCTCATCGACAAGTTTGGCGAAGACAACCTTATAAAAAAAGGCTTTGTACACAAGGGTGATTTTTTCTTTGCCTTGAACCGTCATGATGACAAAGAGAAAACCGTGCTGGGCAAAACATTTTCGGCCGGAGGCGGTTATGATGAAGGTGTTGAACTCATCAATATGCTGGCACATCATCCTTCTACAGCAAAGTTCATCTCTAAAAAATTAGCAGTACGTTTTGTAAGTGACAATCCTCCCCAGTCACTGATCGATAAGATGGCCGCTTCCTTCACAAAAAATGACGGCAACATCAAACAGGTACTCATCACAATGGTATCATCGCCGGAGTTCTGGCAAAAAGAAGCATTGAGAGAAAAAACAAAATCACCATTTGAATTGGTCATCAGCACCGTCCGTTCATTAGATGCCAATGTAGACCAGCCATTCATGCTTTACCAGTGGGCAAAAAAAATGGGACAGCAATTATATTACTACCAGGCCCCAACCGGCTTCCCGGATAAAGGTCAATACTGGATCAACACCGGATCGTTGCTCAACCGTATGAAATTTGGGTTGGCGTTTGCAGCACAAAAAATACCCGGCGTTAGTTTTAACCTGGCAGCACTTAACAATAATCATGAGCCCGAAAGCGCTATGGAAGCATTGAAAGTGTACAGCAGGGTCATGATGCCGGAAAGAAATGTGGATGCCACCATCAAAAGACTGGAACCAATGGTGAATGACCCCGCCCTTCAGCAAAAAGTAGAGGAAGCTGCAGGAAAAGCGGTTCCCAACAATGATGCCGCCGCCATGATAGACACTGGCGATAACGAAAACAGTATGGAAGGAAAAAGCAATACAAAGATGAGTGAAGAAAAATTGGCCCGCCAGATGCTTCGTAAAAAAGGTGCTGCCGACATGAACACACCATTGCTGGCAGGTAATAACAGTATGCTGGCACAGGTAGTGGGGATTATTATTGGTTCACCGGAGTTTCAAAGGAGATGATAAGCCCTGTTGATTTTTTAATTTCTAATTTTCAATTTCTATGTCTTCCCGTAAAGCATTTTTAAAACAAGCCGGCCTTGCCCTTTTTAGCATAGGTGTTGGGGGTGTACCCACTTTTATTGCCCGTGCAGCCAACAGCAATAAGCTGTTGGGCCCTTATAAAAAAAATAAAGTATTGGTCTTCATTTTCCAGCGTGGTGCCATGGACGGACTGATGGCTGTAACACCATTCACCGATACCTATTTAAAAGCTGCCAGGCCAACCCTGTTTATGGATGCAGCAAAAAGCGGCACTAATAAACCACTCATCGACCTCGACGGACGTTTTGGCCTTCATCCTTCCATGGCAGCATTTGAAAAATTATTCAGAGAGAAGAGGCTGGCCATTGTGCATGGCATGGGTTCACCCAATAATACCAGAAGCCATTTTGATGCACAGGATTATATGGAAAGCGGCACGCCATTCAATAAAGGCACCGCCAGCGGCTGGCTTAACAGGGCTGCCGGTTTACTGGGCCATGATGCCACTCCATTCCGTGCAGTAAGTTTAACAAGCGCCATGCCCCGTTCTTTTTATGGCGACAACGAAACGATTGCCATCAGCAACCTGCAGGACTTTTCATTGCCCGGCAAAAACCCTTCTGTGACCTTTGTGGCAAAAAGTTTTGAAGACCTGTATGATCAAACCACTTCTTCCCTGCTGAATAAAACCGGAAAGGAGAGTTTTGATGCCATCAAAATGCTGAACAAAACCAACACAAAAAATTACCAGCCGGCTAACGGCGCACAATACCCCGGTTCGCCGTTGGGCAATGCATTGAAACAAATTGCCCAGCTCATCAAGATGGACGTGGGGCTTGAAATTGCATTTGCCGAAAGCGGTGGATGGGATACTCATTTTAACCAGGGAACGGACAATGGCGTATTTGCCCGTAACGTGGCCGACCTCAGCAACTGCATCGCCGCTTTTCATACCGACCTTGGAACACTGCAGGACGATGTTACCTTAATGACCACTACTGAATTTGGGCGTACTGTAAAACAAAACGGCAGCAATGGTACCGATCATGGCCGTGCCAGTTGCTGCTTTATTGTGGGCAACAATGTAAATGGTGGTAAAGTGCATGGCAATGTACAACCACTGGCCACAGAAAATTTAGCCGATGGCCGTGACCTTGCTGTTACTACCGACTTCCGCAGCATCTTTAGTGAAGTGGCCGATAAACATTTGCAGATTAATAATGACAATGCATTATTTCCGGAATGGAAAGGAGAAAAGATCGGTGTAATGAAAGCATAATTGAGTATTGAAAATATCAGGGCTGTATGCATCTGATCATTTCGCTGCATTTGCTCCGGCTTTCACTTCAGGTCCGGCACAGTGCCATCGCACAAATCTTCACCATGCTTTACGCTCAATCCGGCAGCCCTTCAGCCGTTGATATTTTTTCAGCTGGTCCTCCACATTTATTTCACAACTTACAAACCCTGCCATTTGAAATATCTTTTGATATTAAAATATAAATTCCCCATACCTAAAGAACAAACAAAAGACCTGGCAAAATTCCTTCAGCCTTTCCCCTATAAAATAAAAGAAATAGCATTTTGGTTAAGAGACATTGCCTGGTACCTGTATCCAACAACGAACGAATTGATCTATGATAATTACAATGCGGTAGCATGGGGCTGTTCCATTACAGATAAGCTTGTCCATACACTTTGCACGATAGCGGTAGGCAGAACAATCCACAATATCCATTTTGGGTTTTATTTTGGCAACCAGCTTAGCAACCCGGAAAAAAAATTACTCAGCAATGGCAACCAGTACCGCCATATCCTTGTAAAAAATAAAAAAGACTTCCCTAAAACTTATATGAAGCAACTGCTGAAAGAGGCATACGCCAATGCGCTGGTAAAAGTGCAGCACCCAAAAGAAATAAGGGAGGGGTTGGCGATCGTAAAATCTGTATCCGCCAATAAAAGGAAATAGTTTTTCTTTGCAGCCACAACGGATAAAAATTATGCTGCAACAGATCTCTCCCTATTTTGGATACCTTGCTTCCCTCTGCCTTATCATTGCATTGCTGGTAAACAACGACCTGAAGTTCCGCTGGTACAATACGCTTGGCAATGTTTTCTTTATCACTTACGCTATTATTCTCAGTGCGTTCCCTGTGCTGCTTACCAATCTTATACTACTTGGCATCAATGTGTACTACCTGGTAAAAATTTACCGCAGGCAGGAAAACTTTGACATGCTGGAATTTAACGGTGACGAAAAACTGGCACAGAAGTTTTTACAATTCTACCAGAAAGACATTGCTGCATATTTCCCGGAGTTTAAACAGGAAAGCATGCAGCAGAACCTGAACTTTGTAATCACCCGTGACCTTGTAATTGCTAATATGTTCAGTGCAAACATTTCAGCCAACGGTGATGCCACTGTATCATTGAACTATACGCTGGAAAAATACAGGGATTACAAAGTAGGCACTTACATCTTTGAAAAAGAAAGAGATCATTTAATTGAAAAGGGCATCCAGCGGATCGTATACACCAAAGTGGTCAATAAAAACCACCGGCAGTTTTTAACAGTGATGGGATTTAAAAAAGAGATGATTGGCAGGGATGAATATTTTATTAAAAACTTAGTGACGGAATTGTGAATGGGTGCTTAATGAAAACCGTACCCTGCATTTTTACTATGGCAATCCCTTTTTATTGGCCAATATCATTAAAGCTCAATCACTCTTTTCTCTTTACTGCTTTTTGCCGCCGCTTCAAGAATTGCCATTACATTAATGCCATCATCACCCGTTACCGGCATGGGTTTATTTTGAGTAATGGCGTTGTACACCTCATCATAATAGTAATAATAATTGCCCGGCTCGGTGGTTATTTTTTCTTTGCTGATGATGCCTTCCTTATCGGTAAATAAATAACCGCTTTCGCTATCAGGCTCTGTTCCCCAGCCGGTGATATTGGGCTGTATACCAGCCAGCAGATATGTTTCCTGTACATCTCCCCTGGTTTTAATGAATGACCCTTTGGTTCCATGAAGTACAAATGCAGGCAGTGGTTCTCTTGAAAAAAAACCGGCTTTCAAACTCACCCGGCTGTTGGGATAATGCAATGACATTTCAAACCAGTCATCTACTATTGAGTGCTCACGGGTAATCCTTACATCTGCATAAACTGCCTGCGGCATTCCAAAGAGGCACAACGCCTGGTCTGTTAAATGTGGGCCCAGGTCATTCAGCAATCCTGCCCCCGGCAGATTGGCCTCTTTGTGCAACTTGGCACTCAACACCGGCCTGAAACGGTCAAAGCGAAGGGCAGCTTCTATTATATTTCCCAATTGTTTTGATTCAACAATTTTCCGGACGGTTTTAAAATCACTGTCCCACCTGCGGCTCTGGAATACACCGATTTTTCTGCCGGTCTTTTCTGCCAGCTGCTTTAATTCCACCGCTTCTGCAACCGTGGTGGTAAATGCTTTTTCAACAATCACATCTTTGCCGGCAAGCAATGCTGCTTTAGCATATTCGTAGTGGGTATAATTGGGGGTGTTTACAACAACCAACTGAATGCTCTCATCTGCCAGCAATGCTTCCATGGTTGGATAAGAGATGGTGCCGGGATAAATTTCGCTGATAAGTTGCTTGGTCCTTTCCCAGGCACCCACCAATTGAAACCCTTTATGCAGGTGAATGAACGGTGCATGAAAAACCTTGCCCGACATACCGAATGATAATAAAGCTGTTCTGATTGGAGTCATTTTGTACTATTTGTTTGATTAAGCAGAAAGGAGAACCACAATGGCACCATGACACAAAGAAAACGCCAAGGATGACTTTGAGATACTTCCTGTCTTTGTGCCGTTTTGATTTAAGATTCCAGGAGTTTATTCTGCATTGGTAGCACCCAGCAAAGCCATCATTGCGATGCCCAGTTCAATCGCATCTTCATCAATATTAAAAGTTGGGGTATGCACACCCGTGAACATCCCTTTTGCTGCATTGTAAGTACCCAGCCTGAAAAAACAACCCGGTATTTTATGAGAGTAATAAGCAAAATCTTCGGCACCCATTCTCAATTCTGTTTCTTCCACATTGCCGGCGCCGATAAATGATTCCGCTTTCTTTCTTGCTGCAGCACTTAGTGGCACATCATTCAGCACAAAGGGATAACCCACATCAATTTTAATATCGATCTCTGCGCCCATACTTTCCACTAATTCCGTGGCCATCTTTTTTATTAACCCGTGTGCAGCAAAGCGCCACTCTTCATTCATCGCCCTGAAAGTGCCCATCATCTTAACTTCAGAAGGAATTACGTTAGTAGTATTGCCCCCCTGTATAGAAGTGATGGACAATACGGATGGATTGAAAGGGTTATTATTCCTGCTTACTATCTGTTGTAATGCCACCACTAAATTGGAAGCGATTAAAATTGTATCCGCCGTCAATTGCGGTGCGGCGGCATGTCCACCCTTCGCTTTGATAGTAATATAGATCTCATCCGCACTTGCCATTACCATTCCACCCCTGAAACTTAATTTGCCTGTTGGTAAAGTGGTATGCACATGCAAGGCATAAATACTTTGTGGCGCCGGATTCTCCAGCACACCTTCTTTGATGAGTAAGCTGGCACCACCAGGATTCTTTTCTTCACCCGGCTGGAAAATTAATTTCACAGTACCTTCCCACGCTGATTTTAATTCACTTAAAATTTTTGCAGCACCTAACAGGCAGGAAGTATGTACATCATGGCCACAGGCATGCATAATACCCGGCTTGGTAGATTTATAAGGAATATCGTTGGCTTCCAAAATAGGCAATGCATCCATATCAGCCCTCAATGCCACTACCCTTTTTTCAGGATTTTTTCCTTTGATCAAACCAATAACACCCGTGGTTGCTTTTACCTCAAAAGGGATATTGAAGGAAGTTAATTTCTGTTGGATGAACCTGGACGTTTCAAACTCCACATAACTCAACTCAGGATTGGCATGAATATGATGGCGCACTTCAATAAACTCGGCAGCGTATTGTTTGGCCAGCGTTTTAATTTGCTGTTGTAAAAATTCACTCACGGTAAAGTATTGGGTTTAAATTCCTGCTTGCTCTTTATAACTGATCACCTGTCACTGATCACCCTCTTTATTCTTATCAGGCTTTATTTCTATTTTCTCAGGCACAATGTAAATGTTACCCAAAATGATTTTGTTTTTCAGAATTTCCTTTCTCATAGCCTCCGCTTCAGACTTCTCCACATAATTGCCAAATTTCAGTTTGATATATGGGGGTTGAAAACTCATGTACACTTTCTGATCGGGATATCGCTGCAGTAACTGTGCCCTTACTTTCATTGCCAGCGGGCGGTCGTTGGTACTTAATACAATCAGCCGGTAGCCCTTGCCCAATTTTGTTGCTAATGCCAGGGCTTCATTAAAAGTCGCTTCTTTTTTTGCCAGTTCATCCAGGCGGCTGTCTTTTATAACAGTTAGTTTACCTCTATTGACAGAATCTGCCACGGCGGTACTTTGTGCATTGACGGTGATTCCTATAAAACCCAATAAAATGATAGCAGCTATTTTTTTCATGATGATTGATTTGTCAAAAACCGTTCCTTTCTGTTCCCTGCAAAAATATTGCTTTTACGCACTAACAATATTAAAGAAAATACAATTATAATGAGGTTTTGAGGGCAGTTTGAATATCATTACCGGCTCAGCCGGCAAAGGTATTCAAAAGGGACCGTAAAGACCCTTTTAGCCGCTCACTACTGTTGAAACAACAGCAAATCACTTCAAATATGAGCCAGAGTCATTTTCAAAAATTTGTTCCCAAGAAAAAGAACAGCGTAATCAAGGAAGAATTTAAGCAGGCGAAGAAAAAAGCCAAAAAAGAAAGGGCAGCCGCCATCGATAAATTCTACGAAGAAAAAAGAAAAGCAAGGCAGGAAGCAAGGGAAGCTGCATTAAATGCACCCATTGCAAGTAAAGTTCCGAAAGTACCTGTAGCTGCCACAACAGCTCCTGTAATTGAAAAAGTAAGGCCAGTAGTGAAAAATGCGCCTCCTGCCAAACCAGCCCAGGCCGTACCTGTTGACCCCGATAAACAAATGCCGCTGAATAAATTTTTGGCTCATTGCGGCGTATGCAGCAGAAGGGATGCAGTTATTATCATTAAAGAAGGAAAAGTAAAAGTGAACAGTACTGTTGTACTGGAGCCGGCTTTTAAAGTGAGTGAAAGAGACGAGATATTTTTTAATGGCAAAAAATTATTTGTTACCAAAAACCTGGTGTACATACTGCTGAACAAACCGAAGGACTATATCACCACTACCGATGATCCGCAGGGAAGAAGAACGGTTTTACAATTGATAAGAAATGCCACTACAGAAAGAGTATATCCCATCGGCAGACTTGACCGGAATACCTCCGGTGTATTACTGCTGACCAATGATGGTGATCTTACACAAAAATTATCTCATCCGAGTTATAATATCACTAAAGTATACGAGGCTAAATTAGACAAGCCACTCACCAAGGCTGATTTTGAAAAGATACTGGATGGTATTGAACTGGAAGATGGCATTATTAAAGCTGATTCCCTGGCCTATGCAGATGCCAGGGACAAGTCAGTGATCGGCATAGAAATTCACAGCGGCCGCAACCGCATTGTGCGCCGCATTTTTGAATCGTTGGGCTATGATGTAAAAGGGCTCGACCGGGTGATGTATGCCAACCTGACCAAAAAAAATGTAGAGCGTGGCAAGTGGCGTATTTTAAGTGAGAAAGAAATACGATTGCTGAAATATATGAATGCCTCATACAAAAAGCCATCAGCGAAAGAAAAAGCAGCAAAGGAAAAAACGGCAGTAAAAGAGTAGAAGAAGTAAGAATGGTTGAGCCCCCGAAAGCTTTAGGGATAGATGGTTTAGAAAGTTTAGATTGTTTAGAAAAGTTTAGTTGAGTGAAAAAAAACATTGAGATTATTTTTGAGAACGAACATTTTGTTGCAGTAAACAAGCCTGCCGGAATGTTATCCATACCAGACAGGACACAATCGGAAGTGTCGTTAAAAGATATTCTGATTGAAAAATACGGCAGCATCTTTACCGTTCACCGGCTGGATAAAGAAACCAGCGGTATCATCCTGTTTGCAAAAGACGAAGCCACCCATAAATTCCTATCCAAAGCTTTTGAAGAAAGAAGCGTGGAAAAATATTACCAGGGCCTTGTATACGGAGTACCGTCTCAACCTTCCGGAACCATTGAAGGCCCCATCATGGAACATCCCGTACAAAAAGGTGTGATGATCGTTCATGCTAAAGGCAAGCCATCCGTTACAGATTATGAAATGCAGGAAAGCTATGGAAAATATTCGCTGGTAAAATTCAGGATACATACCGGGCGTACCCACCAGATACGGGTACATGCCAAAAATATCGGCAACCCCATTGCCTGTGATCCGCTGTATGGCGATGGCAAACCCGTTTTATTATCTTCCATCAAAAAGAAGTACAAACTCAGCAAACATGATGATGAAGAAAGGCCGATACTCAGCAGGGTGGCCTTACACTCTTACCAATTAAAATTTACGGATGCCGCAGGCAATGCCTTCGATTTGCTTGCAGAACTGCCCAAGGATATCAGGGCGCTGATACAACAGTTTAAAAAGAACTTGTAAAAAAAGCCGCATTTCAGCGGCTTCTATATTTTCATAAGTGTTTTTATCAATCAAGATTGGGCTGCGGAGTATAACGCAGGTAAGGCTTTACAATCTCCACTCCTTTCGGAAATTTTTTGATCGCATCTTCTGTGCTCACATTCAATGCTACTATTACATTTTCTCCTTCCTTCCAGTTGGCAGGTGTTGCTACACTGTATTGAGCGGTTAATTGCAATGAATCTACTACCCTCAATACTTCCACAAAATTCCTTCCGGTAGAAGCAGGATAAGTGATGATGAGTTTTACTGTTTTATCAGGCGCAATGATCACCAGCGAACGAACGGTTGCCGTAGCAGATGCATTGGGATGAATAAAATCGTACAAGGTTGAAACCTTCCTGTCATCGTCGGCAATAATCGGAAAATCCACTATTACATGCTGGGTTTCATTAATGTCGTTGATCCAGCTTAAGTGTTTATCAACAGGGTCAACACTCAGTGCCAGTACTTTTACATTGCGTTGTGCAAACTCTTCTTTCAAAGCTGCCGTTCTGCCCAGTTCGGTAGTACAAACGGGTGTGTAATCAGCAGGATGAGAGAACAGGATACCCCATGAATCGCCGAGGTATTCATAAAAATCAATTTCACCCAAAGATGTTGTTGCCTTGAAATTGGGAGCAATATCCCCTAACCGTAAACTCATAGTATTTTATTTTAGGCTACAAATATACAATACTCCATCAATTAAGTAGACTTTTATTTTACTTTTTTACTTTTTATTTTTTACTTACCTTTTCACCATGTTATCTAAGAAAACCCAATATGCCCTGAAGGCGCTCGGCTATCTTGCCTCTAAATACGGTGAAGGACCGGTGCTGATTTCAGAAATATCCAGGAAAAAAAAGATACCGATCAAGTTCCTGGAAACCATCCTGCTGGAATTAAAACAATCGGGCGTTTTAGAAAGTAAGAAAGGAAAGGGCGGTGGCTACTACCTGGTACAGTCGCCTAAAAAAACCACACTGGCCAAAGCCATACGGCTGGTTGGCGGCCCGATTGCGCTGATACCCTGCGTAAGCCTTAACTTTTATGAAAAATGCAAGGATTGTGATGAAGCTACCTGTGGCCTTTATAAGGCAATGAAAATTACCAGGGATGCTACGCTGAAGATACTGGAAAAGAAAACCCTGGCAGAACTGATTGACGATCCATTATAACTTCAGTTTTCTTACCACTGATTTCACTTCTTTCTTCAGGTCATCAAGGCCGGCCATTTGCTGCTGGATAAAACTATTGTCTTCCAGGCGGCCGAGTACTTTGTTCATTTCCTCATTGGTTTCGTACACCATTTTACGGAAAGGGTTGGAGTAATCTTTTGCCCTGGAATCGTAGATGCCCTTGCACATCCATGCACGGGTAGTAAGCAATTGCTGCAACAATTCTTTCAACAGCGCCGGCGTGAATTGCCTTGGTGTAATATTCAGTATTTCCAATAAAGAAGTATAGGCATGATGCAGTTTGTGTGTTTCGTAAGCAACACCCAGTTTTTTGTAAAACTCATGTACCGCATTCCAGTCGTTCACTTTTCCTGCCTTAATATTAAAGAGGAATTTTTTCACTTCCTCATCGGGCATCAGCTGACCGCCAATATTCAACCACTGGCTGCGTTGTATTTTAGCTGACAGTGTTTTCTTCAGCTCTTCAAAGCTTTCGAATTTATTTTGACGGATGTGCTTTAGTATTTCCATTACCCCATAGTACTGAATCAGTTCTTTAAACAACGTAATACTCTGCGGCACTTTTATGATCTCTGTTTTACGGGAAGTATTTTCCCAGCCTTTTACGGTAGCTGTTCCTGCTTCAGTGATTGTTAGTGTTTGCAATAATTTCAAGGCATCAAACAATTCATTCACCGTATCTGGTGCCAGGTAATCGTATTCAATATGCTGGATCTTATTGGTGCGCCTGTCCCTGTCTACATATTTCCATGCATTGCGTTCCAGTGCATACATGTTGTACATGAACCAGTAACCGGGCATCACTAACAACTTATCATTGCTTACATCATTGCTTACCAAACTGAACGGAACGGAAATATTTAATTCCGCCGGAAAATCTCCCTTGGCCAAAATGGTAAAGGAGGCGAATTTTGAATTGTGCTTCAAACTTACACAGAGGCCGGGCCAGAAACCACGGTTGGCTACAATTTCGCCATCCGGGCTGCGGCTGTTGTGATTACTGCCGATGGTAGCGCCAGCCGCAATATTACTTTGTCCCATCACCAATGCGGCACATAAAAAAGAGTTGTTGTGATGTTGTTCGTGTGCAGGAAAGATGAATGAATTCAGCACTTCGCAACAGGAGATGGTAGAGTTGTTACCCAAATAAGAGTTGATCAACCTGGCGCCATATTTTAATTGCGAATGCGAAGCCATTACAAAACGAACGGCTTTTACGCCATAAAATATCCTGCAGCCATAACCGATGATACCGTTCACCAGTTCGCAACCCTCACCTATTTGTGAAGTGCGGTTTTCATCACTGTTGATGGTGAGGTTCTTTAATTTATTGGCGCCCTTTAAATAAGCATCGGAACCAATTTTTACATCCTTGATGATCTTGCAGTTCTTGATCACCGTCCTGTCGCCTATTTGAGCATAGTGCCCACGCCTGCTGTCAAATTCCTTATCGGTGAATTCTTGGAATTTACTGATCAGCGCTTCATCTGCAATGTACTTGCTCCACAAATGTGCATCACCGGGCAGCATGCCATCAAAAGGAATCACCCGCCTGCCGCCATTTTCATTGCACAGTTCCATCACTACCCGTTGCCTTTCTTCTTCGCCATCACTCAACACACCATTACCAAATTTTGCCTTGTCGGTACTGGCAAGTTCATTTACGTTGGCGATCATCACTTCATTGCCGATGATATAGTGGCTTAAATAATTCACATTGTCAAAACTAACATTGTCGCCGATATCACAACTGATGATGGTGCAATTGTAAAGGCCGACCGGCATTCTTAAATTATGAAATTCGAGGTAGTAAGGTTCCAGTTTTCCAATGCGGATCAGGCCATGAAATTTGCAGCCCCTTACCAGTTCCGGTTTAAAATTTTCATCTACAAATATCTTGTTCCAGTCATCGGAGGTATTGCGGTTACGCACCAGCACTTCAATCTCCATGGAGGTCAAATTCCGGTAGTCTTTGCGCTGAGGGTTTTGCTGAAAACGCAGGTAGTATTCATCCTTCCCTTCCGGGAGATATTTAGCTTCTATAAAATTATAGCCGAGTTCGTTTACTGGATGCTTTTTGATGATGTTCATGGAGCCAATTGACAATTGATAATTGATAGTTGATAATTTTTTCAACTAATCGAAGCAATCTCTAATAGCAAGTTTAAAAATTGCAATTACAAGATAAATAATTAACACAGCAAAATAAGCAGAAAGATATGATCTAAGGAATTATCAATTATTCATTATCAATTATTCTACTGTTACGCTCTTCGCTAAATTCCTCGGCTTGTCTACATCTACGCCTTTTGCAATACCTACATAATAAGAAAGCAATTGCAAAGGAATCACACTCAGCATCGGTGCCATGATCTCATCTGCAGGCGGCACAAAGAACACATCATCTGCAAGGCCGGGTATCACTTCATCTCCTTCCGTAATGATGGCGATCACTTTTCCCTTACGTGCCTTGATCTCCTGTATATTGCTCACAATTTTTTCGTGGTAGCTGTCTTTTGTGGCTACAAATACAACGGGCAATGTTTCTGTTACCAATGCAATCGGGCCATGTTTCATTTCAGCAGCAGGATAACCTTCTGCATGGATGTAAGAAATTTCTTTCAGTTTCAATGCGCCTTCCAGTGCGATGGGGAAATTGTATCCACGGCCCAGGAACAAAGCATCATTGGCGCCCTTGTATTTTTCTGCGATCACTTTAATGGCTGTTGCATTGGCCAGTAATGCTTCTACTTTTTCAGGGATCGATTCCAGTTCAAACAATAATTTAGTATAGCGTTCATCCGGGATGGTACCATTTTCTTTGGCAATTTTCAACGCCATCATGGTAAGCACTGCAAGCTGGCCGGTAAATGCCTTGGTACTTGCCACGCCAATTTCAGGACCGGCATGCGTATATGCACCACCATGACTGATCCTTGCAATAGACGAACCCACTGCATTTACAATTCCGAATATGATTGCACCCTGCTCTTTTGCTTTTTCAATGGCCACCAGCGTATCCGCTGTTTCACCGCTTTGAGAAATGGCAATGATGATATCGCCTTTATTGATAACAGGGTTCCTGTACCGGAACTCAGATGCATATTCCACTTCCACCGGTATCCTGCACAATTCCTCAATGATGTATTCTGCCACCAACCCTGCATGCCAGCTGGTACCGCAGGCAACGATCATAATGCGTTTGGCATTTTTAAATGCGTCGATATTATTTTGTACACCACTTAACCTTATAATACCATGTGCTGCATCCAGCCTTCCACGCAAACAATCATGAATGGTGCTGGGCTGTTCAAAAATCTCTTTTAACATGAAATGGTCGTAGCCGCCTTTTTCAATGGCAGCCAGTTCCATATCTAGTTTAGTGATAAAAGGTGTGATGGTTTCGTTGCCGAGGTTTTTCAGGATCAGTTCATCCGGCCTTACAATGGCCAGTTCATAATCGTTTACATACACCACTTCTTTGGTGTATTCCAGCATGGGAGATGCATCGCTTCCTAAAAAATGCTCGCCCTTACCAACACCAATTACCAATGGACTGCCTTTTCTTGCAGCAATAATTGTTTGGGGATCGTCCTGGTCGATGAGTAAGATGCAATAAGCGCCGGTAATCCTTTTCAAAGCAATTCGCACTGCTTCTTCCAGGTTGCACTCGTTGTTCTTTTTGATGTCTTCAATAAAGTTGAGTAATACTTCAGTATCCGTATCGCTGGTAAAGCTGTAGCCTTTTTTGCTGAGGTCCTTTTTTATCTGGGCATAGTTCTCAATGATGCCATTGTGGATCATGGCCAGTTTACCGCTTGCAGACGTGTGGGGATGTGCATTCCTGTCGTTTGGCTCGCCGTGGGTAGCCCATCTTGTATGGCCAATACCTATGTGAGAGTGCAGGTCGGCACCCACCACAAATTCTTCGAGGTCGGCCACCCGGCCTTTTTTCTTATATACTTTAAGGCCGCCATTCAGTAAAGCCACGCCGGTACTGTCGTAGCCACGGTATTCCAGCCTTTTTAATCCTTTTATAACGATGGGGTAAGCCTCTCTCGGGCCGGTGTATCCTACAATTCCGCACATAATATAATATGGTTTAATACATGGTTAAGACCATTCATTACCCCCGTAAACCACATTGTTACCTGCCCCGGTTTTAAAAATAAAAAGGGGAATGCGGTAATCTGATCTTCCAGGGGGTTATAGAATGCCTGCAAAGTAACGAAAATGTGCCTATACTTGGTATGTGGAAGGAGTTGCAAATGCCTGAAACCCATTTCATATATGGACGATCCAAAGTAAATAAAGTGTATTTCACTCATTTGCTACCTCCCGATGAAAGACTTGAGCCGGATATTTTACCAACCGTTTGTAAATACCCCGCCACTATCCTGCAGCATTTGGTTAACTTTATTTTTATGAAAAAGCTCCTTTTCTTACTGCTCATTGCCAGTGTAACCAACCAATTATTTGCTCAAACTCAATCTTTGCAGGGGAAAAATAGTGCGATCTATATCGTTCGCCATGCAGAAAAACAAACCGGCACAGACCCCTTGCTAACAGAAGAGGGCAACAAAAGAGCCGGCGACCTGGCGAGGGAATTAAAGGATAAAAAGATCAAAAAGATCTATGTAACCGAATACCTCCGCACCCAGCATACAGCAGACAGCCTGCAGTTGCAATTGGGTATTGACACGATACAGGTAATGGCAGATACCAGTTGTACCGCCCTTTTTGCTGCCATCAGCCATAACAACGACTGGAACAAGCCGATCCTCATCATCACCCACAGCAATATCATTCAAAAAATAATTTATAAACTCGGCATCACTGATTTCCCCCAGCAAAACATTCCCGAAAAAGAGTTCGATAATTTGTACAGGGTAAGTGTAAAAAACAAACAACCGGTATTGACACATACCAAATACGGCAAACCATCAGCAACTTCCGCTACTATGATGCAGTAATATCTCTTCAACAGGTTTAAAGGCAGTAAAATACCCTCCCCACGGTATTGTTCCGCCTTTGCATTAAAAATACTTTTACGGCATAAAACTGTTAAACATGAAAAAGTATTTATTGCTTGTAAGCTTTGTATTTGCTACCCTGGCAAACCACGCACAAACACCTGCCAAAGAGTGGGCGAAAAAATTTCCCGGCAATGTAAAATGGTACCAGATCTCCGATGCCGGCATATTGATCGTATGCACCGGCGATGCCCTCTATGGCCTCAATCCTGAAACAGGCGAAGAAAGCTGGAAGATCGACAAACTGGATGATGTAAAAGAAGAGAATTATGATGCAGTGGAAGGGACTCCGTATGCTGCTCTTATCAAAAGCAGTTTGATGAAGGGCGCCCAGCATACCATCATTGATATATCAAACGGCAAATTGATTGCAAGCTCTCCCGACTTCGACATTCTGAATATTGTTAAACGCATCCACATTAAAGAACTGAATGCAATGATGATGTATGGCTTCAGTAAAAGCAACGGCAAACCAACCATGGTAATGTTTTCGTTGGTGGATGGACATAAGATATGGGAACAGAAAAAGTTATTTGAAAAGAATAGTGAAGAAGTAGTAAGCAATGGCCTTTCTGTTGATGATGGTATTTATATTGCCACCACAAAAAACCTGTACAAACTAAATCCTGCCAGTGGCGAAATAATCTGGAGCCAGGACAGGAAAACTGAAAAACCTGTAGCTGCCGTGGTAGAAAGCAAAGGTATGTTTGGTAAAAAAAGCCGTGTTGACCTTAGTGCCAACGCCACTTCATCAAGCGCCCAGTTTTTTTTACGCAACAATGATAAAAGCAGGATATGGTTCTGGAACCAGGAAGCACTGTTTGCGTTTAACCCTGCAGATGGGAAACCAGTGACCAAAGAAGTGGAACTGGAATCACCGGTGGGTTATATATTATATGACACACATGGCATGTTGGTAGCTACTGCCGAAAAAACACAAAAAGACATGGCCAAAGGCGGCGGGGGCGGCGGGTTGCTGGGTAAAATCAAAAGCAGCGGCGGTGGTAAAAACAGGGCTACCCTGCTTTGCATTGACCCTGAAACCGGTGATAAGAAATGGAAAGATGAAATTGATTTGAAAGGCGATGTGAATGCTTACAAGCTGGTTGGCAACAAACTAATATTGGCTACTCAAAAAGATAACGGCGACAACTTCATCAGCCTGATTGACCTGGATGCCGGCAAATCAGTTACAAAAAAACCATTGTCAGTTAATGGTGATATACGTGATCTTGAAATTGTGCCACAAGGTTTGTATTACAGAACAAGTGATGAGATCAATATCCTTGACCTTGAAAGCGGTGATAAAACATGGAAAAAAGGTTTTAAAGTAAAACAATGTGCAGGTGATAACGCCAATGACAAATTAGGTTATGTATTTGCCAACGACATCATTTACAAAGTTGATTTTACTACGGGTGATATTCAGGAATGGATAAAAGACATCAAGTTTGATGGCAAGGAAGACCCTACCAGTTTGCAGGTAAGGGAAAACGGCATCCTGGTAACATCAGAACAAAATGCCAGTCTTTTTTCAAACGATGGCAAATTAGTTTGGCACTCCTTTAATAAAGCGCCAGGCAAAACACTGACTGGTAAAATGCTGAGTGGCCTGGGTGGATTGGCTGCCACGATGATGGCAGCACAACAGGCTGGCGAGGCTGCACGACTGAGTTATGCTAAAGGATATTACGGTAGTACAAGCCCTGCACTTGACAATGACATTAAAAATGCCAATGCCAACGCTGCTGCTTTTGCGGGTGCTGCGGCTGCAAGCTTTGCGGCAATCGGCAAACGCTTTAAAGCCACCAGGCAGGCCAATGATTTTATGGCAGTAATGACGGTATTAGGCAATAACAACCAGGCCAGCAGTTCAGGTTGTGTAATTGTAAGTAAGACGGATGGTAAAAATATTGCCAGCATTTTACTGGGCGATAAAACACCTGATTATAAGCTGGATGAACTGGGAAGGATGATCTACCAGAAGAGTGAGAGTGATGAGATAAAAGGATTTAAGTTTTAATCTTCATTATCCTGAGCGAAGTCGAAGGGTGCTGATGCCAGTACTGAGCGGAGTCGAAGTACGGGTTTAAATAAAACACTTCTCTTTACAACCAAACCATGGCTGGAAAATTCCAGCTGTGGTTTTTTGTTTAATTGGATGAAGCCCTTTTTATCTTGAATTTTCCAAACCGGTTCTTCACATCATCAATAGCCGTATACAAGTCCGTTTTTCTTTCTTTGTTATCAAACAGATCGATTTGTCAGTTCGCTCAATCTTACGCCCAGCAACCGCACCGTCTGCCTTTTTTATACAATTGATGGAACAGTTTTTTGCAACATTACAGCTTCTAATTTTTCTATCCGGCTGTTGAGTATTTCTACTTCAGCTTTGTACTTTTTCTCCATTTCCTGAATGGCTTTTATCAATGGCACTATTTGAAGAACTTATTGCCTGTGATCCGGCGCCAGTTACACTTGAGCCCGTGTTGCTGGTGCCTGCTCCCGTACCTGCAAAATAATTTTGTGCCACAGCTGCATTTACGGCCAGTAAAAAAATCACTGCAAGCAGGGTAGCAATTTATTGTGTGAAGATTTTTGTTTGCATGATTGTTTGATTTATGAATGGTTATGAAAAGGAATTATTTAATTCCGTAAAACATTACAGTGCCGCTTACAGTATAAACTCCGGTTGTTGGAATATCTTCTGTATTAAAGCCAGCATAAAAACCTGCTGGCTTATTATCTGTATCGTAAACAACTTTACTACCGCAGCCTGTTAATTCGGCACCAGAAGGCCCTAGTATTATACCCATGCCATCGTAAAATACATTTGGTGCAGCAATGATATCGTTATATAAAGCAGCTTGTGCTGTATTAAATAACAGTGAAATACCCACTTTACTATCCTGGCCGGTTGGATCATCACAAAACACAATACTACCCGAAATAAAATTACCTGTAAGGTTAGTAACTGATCTGTTACATTCATCAAACCCGTTTCTATTATATGTAGCCGTAAACTTAACCACCCCCAGCGGCACCAGATTTAATTCGGACATAGTACCTGTTGGGTAATTGGTATTGATTACTTTAACACTGTTAATAGTGTCAACCGCTAATTGCCCGCTAATAGAAACACTTTTGCTAAAAACTGCGGAATTATGTGCTGCAAGAACACCATCAACGCTGAGGCTGGAGGCAAAGTTTGCCACCCCACTCACATATAATCTTTCTGCAAGGCTTAGATTTTTTCCGATACTCACAGAGCCTGATAAACTGGCATCTCCATTTTTTAAGATTTCAAATGCATTGCGCCTTTGTATGGCTACCACGCCTGGGCTGGTTTCATAAGTAAAGCCATTGCCCACGACAAATAACGGGTCTGCATCCACCCAGGCAGTACCGCTGCCGGCAGTAAGATTGTATCTTCCAATCACGAGAGAACCATACGATGCTGCATCTGTTTGTTCGCCCAATGCAACGCTGTAATTACCCGTGGCTGAAGTAGAATGCCCCGATGTAAAAGAGCCAATACCAGATGAAGAATTAGCCCAGCCACTACTCAGGGTGTACAAGCCCGAAGCCCTGTTAGCTAATCCAAATGCGGTGCTGTAGTTGCCAACAGATGCCTCATCCCACAAAGTGCCGGTGGTACCGCCCGCCCTGAAGGCGGCTTTATTGGCGTACCACATCAGCCTGTTGCCAGCCCCTGAAACCGGCGGCAGCCCCGCATTGCCAGGCAGCGAAGCCGGGCCGGAAAACAATACGCTGCTGTCTGCCACATGCAGCCTTGCTTTGGGGAGGGTAGTGCCAATGCCTACATTTTGTGCCTGAGCGGTTATTGCCATGCCGATTAAAACGGCGCTGTATACAATGATCTTTTTCATGAATTATTTTTTTGCTTCCAGTATTTCAATCCTGTTGATGAGTTGTGTGCTTATTTTTTTAAGTGCTTCAATTTGTTCCTGCTGTTCCTTCACTGCATTGATGAGCATGTATGTCATGGCGCTGTTATCATTTATTGTTTCTTACCATTTACTTTTAGTTCATCCAGTTCTTTCCGCATTTGCAGCAGCATATTTTTAAGCATTTCATTTTCCTTTTTGATATCCTGGTTGTCTTTTTCTAATTGTGAAATTTTGGCGGTACGTTTTTCCAATGCCTGTATGGCAATTAAATTAACGCCCAAAAAATCCTGCTGGTTTATTAATGTATCGCAACCAATGGTGCCCAGTTTATCTTTTCCAAAAGCAGCATAAAAATCCTGCGCCATGGGGCCGTAGTGGCGCAGGGTTTTACTATCCTGCCCTTTGTAGTTCCAGGTGGTAAGTGGCATGGCAGAAATTTTATGTAAAAAATCTTCCCCGTTTATTGGTTCAAATTTTTCTTTCAGGCGTACATCACTGATGGCACTCCAGCTATTTTGACTATTTAGGCATCTTACACCAATGTGCTGAACCCTGCGGTCAGTAACGAAATAGTAGCCGCCATCAAAAAAACATGCAAACTGATCGGCGGCAGTGGGAGACCTCGTTTGAGCAGCAGAGGGAGCATGATCTCCAAAAACAAAAGACCCCGTCAACCCATTGGTACTAACATAAGTGCCTATGGCAACTGAATTATTTCCAGATGCTTCTGCCTGATACCCTATGGCAGTCGATTTATTTCCGCTTGCTGTACCAAAACCCATAGCAGTCGAACCTTCTCCGCTGGCTGCTGAACCGCCGCCAGCAGCAAATGAATGAATTCCGCTGGCAGTTGAACCAAAACCCATAGCAGTCGAACCTTCTCCGCTGGCTTTGCAATAATAACCTGATGCGGTTGAGTAATCTCCACTTGCAGTATCGGTTCTACCAAGGGCAACTGCACCAAATCCGCTGGCGGTTGAATAGAAACCAGTGGCAACCGAATAAGCACCGCTAGCTGACGCATAACCGCCTGCAATTGAGAAATCTCCGCTGGCAGTTGAACCACCCATAGCAATTGAGTAATCTCCGCTAGCTGACGCATAACCGCCTGCAATCGAGTAATCTCCGCTGGCAGTTGAACCACCCATAGAAACAGCGTAAAGCCCAATGCTGTCAACGTTGTTATTAAGTCTGCCTGCAATCAAGGAGCCTTTTTCGGGATTGAAATACAAAATATTACCTGCCGGATTAGTGGCTTTTGCAAGCCCCGTGGCTTTACCATATAGCTTTTTATAAGTTATATCAAAGCCATTATTTGAGTTTAAAAGATCTGATTTGAATACGATACTAATTGCACCAAACTTGAATATTCCAAAAACATCATTGGGGGCAGTAAGTTGGCTGTTTGTAAAACGGTATTGATAATTATTCCTGCATTCAGGCAAGTAGTAATTGGATACCCAAATAGTATCGCCGCTTGCCAACCCCCAATCTCTGTTATCAAAGCTTAGTTTTACCCCCACTACATTAACCAATACTTGTGTTATCTTAACCGAAGCAGTAGTATTGAATGAATAATTTACCCCTGATCCACCAGGGTCAAAAAATCTGCCGCTACTGTCCAACGAGGGGAATGAATAGTCTTCACCGTTGACCATGGTGTGTACACTGGCAGGTGCACTGTTGCTTTGTATAAGCGGCTGCTGTATGAGCAAACTGCCTGCGACCTGCAGGTTGGCTTGTGGTGGAAAAATTTTATAATCGGTATTGATGCCTATATATTTTTGTGTGCTGTAAGCAACTGTGTCTTTTTTGTACCAGAGGCTATCCATACCGCCACCACCTGCCATTGTTTGCTGCCAGCGGCTTCCATCGTAATAATACATTTTGTTTTTTGCAGTGGCATATATTATCAGCCCTTTAGCTGGGTTTGGTACAGCAGATGTGTCGGTTACCCTTGGTAATAGCAACCCTTTACTGTTGCTGTTTATTTCCAATGCCGCACTGGCATTTGGGTAGCTGGTGCCAATACCCACATTACCGTTTTTTTGCACTACCATGGCATTGCTTCGGGCATCATTGTTATCACCATTCCCAATAATAAAAAGTGGTGTGGTAGCAGTAACGGCATTTTGTTTGCCAAGGATACTATCATTGTACATGCCTGCCACAAATGAGTTGTAGCCATTGGCATGGTTAAAGCTGCCGGCTGCGGTGGAGTAATCTGCGTTGGCCTGGTTAGAACCTCCAATGGAAAAGGAATAATCCCCCATTGCATTGTTGTTGTAGCCCATGGCCGTAGCATAAGCACCTTTGGCTTTTACACTGAAGCCACTGGCAAAAGAGTAGTTGCCTATATTGTCTTTATTCCATTCAGCGGCGGTTACTGCCCCTGTTCTAAAAGCAGCTTTATCAGCATACCACATCAGCCGGCTGCCGGTGCCATTCAACGGTGTTTCGCCTGCTGTTAGCGGCAACGGATAAGGTCCGGTAAACAAAACACTGCTATCTGCAACATGCAGGCGGGCTTTGGGAGTGGTGGTGCCAATGCCTACATTTTGGGCAATGCTGTCGGCCCAAATAAAAAATACAAATGCTGTGCTGATAAGTTGTTTCATAATTCAGTTTGTTAGTTTTATTGTTTCGATCTTTCTAAAACCTCTATGCGTTTTTGCAGGGCGTCAATTTGTTGTTGCATGATTTCTTTTTGCTGCTGCTGTTCCTTCACCGCATTGATGAGCATGTAAGTCATGGCACTGTTATCTACCTGTAAATAGCTGCTGCCATCGGGTGCTTTTTTTACAGTTGATTCTGAAATCATGTAGGGAGAAATTTGCTGCAGCTCCTGCGCCAGTATGCCTACATATGTTGGTTTTGTATCGTAGCCGCTGGCCTCATTGTAATTGTAGCAAACAGGATTTATTTTTAAAAGGGAAGAAAGACCATCAGTGTAAGGAGTGATGTTTTGTTTTAACCTGCTGTCGGAAAAAGTGGCCCAGCTTCCGCCACCTGCTTTACTGGCATTGCCATTTACTGAAAGTTTTTGGTCGGCGGTGCCGCTGCCGATCATTAAGTTACCGCCAAGGCGTTGCAGCCTTAAGTCTGCGGCTGCACCGCTATTCCTTACCTGTATATCATTTTGATCTACTACCATATTGGTAGACGAGTAATAGCCAATGCTCATCAACCCGGAGTTGTCTGCAAGCGTTACATCGTTGATGGTACCTGTTACCTGTAGTTTGGTTCCTATGTTAGCGGCGCTGGGGTCACCGATGGATACCTTGCCATTTTTGAGAACTACTAATGCATTGCTGCGTTCGCTACCAATGTCATCTCCATTGCCTATAATAAACAATGGTGTTGTTTGTGCAACTTCTGTTTGAGAGACAACAATAGGATCACAATTCATTCCTATTACAAAAGAAGAATACCCATGGGCATAATTGCCCAATCCCACCGCAGTTGAAGCGTAACCACGGGCAATACAATTTCTTCCTATTGCTGTAGAATAATCGGCAATTGCATCTGTACCTCTTCCCATTGCTGTTGATGCAGTTCCCTGAGCATTTGTATTTTCACCCATTGCTGTTGAATGAATACCAGTTGCTATAGTATTATATCCACTGGCAAAGGAAGCTTCTCCAATATTATTTTGATCCCAAAAAGTACTGCCATCATAACTGCCAATTATATTTTTTACCGTACCCACCCTAAACGCCGCTTTATCGGGATACCACATCATTCGGCTTCCTTCACCCGACACCGGCGGTAAACCGGGGCTTGCAGGAAATGTTGCCGGCCCGGTAAACACCACATTACTGTCTGCCACATGAAGCCGGGCTAAAGGATAGCTGGTGCCAAAACCCACATTCCCATTTTTCTGCACCACCATGGCATTGCTCCGGGCATCGTTATTATCGCCATTGCCAATAATAAAAAGCGGTGTGGTGGCAGTAACGGCGGCTTGTTTGCCCAAAACACTATCGTTGTACATACCCGTTACAAAAGAACCATAACCATTGGCATGGTTAAAGCTGCCGGCTGCGGTGGAGTAATCTGCATTGGCCTGGTTGGAACCACCGGTGGATAAAGAGTAGTCACCCATTGCATTGTTGTTGTAGCCCATGGCCGTAGCATAAGCACCTTTGGCTTTTACACTGAAGCCACTGGCAAAAGAGTAGTTGCCTACATTGTCTTTGTTCCATTCGGCGGCGGTTACTGCACCGGCCCTAAAAGCAGCTTTATCAGCATACCACATCAGCCTGCTGCCGGCACCATTCACCGGTGTTTCGCCAACTGTTAGCGGCAGCGGATAAGGTCCGGTAAACAAACACTGCTATCTGCAACATGCAGCCTTGCCTTAGGAAGTGTGGTACCAATGCCTACATTTTGTGCACTTGTTATTGTTGCAAGGCAACAGAAGAAAAGACTGAAAAAAATAATCCTTTTCATAATCTCATTTTTTGATTCAGTTATTCAGGCACTTTAGAAAAACCCCTGTATATCTTTTTATGATTCTATTTTATTGCCACCCCGGAACTGGTGAAATAAAATATAGTGAATGATAATTTTAAATTGGCATGCATACTATTCAGCATACCAATTTGAACTTATTGGGTATTAAAAAAATATATCTTGCCTGTGTTAGAATATGTTTGGCCGGATGAATTGGTGTAGTCAAAACCAGGAGCACCTACTGCTATATATTGGCCATTGATAGCTACACTTGTGCCGAAATCATCACCGTAATGCCCATCGCTTGCCACAAGCCTGGCTTGTTGGTACCAATTGGTACCCGAACGTTTAAAAACATAGGCTTTTCCCTTGCTTTCAGTAGCAATCAGCCATTGCGGAGCACCTATTACAATATTATCTTCACTGATACTTACACTGCTACCAAAATCGTCAAACCGATCCCGTTCTGAAGCGATGATTTCTGCCTGAAGGCTCCAGGTACTGCCGGTACGGTTATATACATATGCTTTACCTACAAACTGTTTCCCTTCAATCATTTTTCCCGGCGTTCCCACAACCGCATAGTCGCCGCTGATACTTACACTATAACCGAAATTGTTACCCGAAGCTAGGTCTGCAGCAGTTAATATGGCCTGTTGGCTCCAGGCACTGCCGGTTCTGTAAAAAATATATGCTTTACCCTGATAATTGTTACCACCTACATTTTTGTTATAAGCTCCTACAATTATATAGTTACCGCTGATAGACAGGCTATAACCAAACCAATCACCGCCGGCTCCATCGCTTGCTGTCAGTATGGCCACCTGGTTCCAATTGGATGAACCAGTTTCTTTTTGAAATATATAAGCACAGCCCTGATCAACATTCCCTCCAACGTCTTTTCCATAGGCTCCAATCACTGCGTAGCTGCCGCTAATACTGACACTACAGCCAAAAAAATCGTTGGCAGCGCCATTACTGGCAGTTACTTCTGCGGCAAATCCCAGGCTACTGAAATTTGCATTGTACAAATATGCTTTGCCTTGTGCGCTGTTATTACCCACTTTCCTTCCGGGAGCACCCACTGCTATATAATTTCCGTAAAGGTTATCTACAGCCACCGCCGCTCCATACTTTGCATTGGCAGTATCATCCGGTGCTATTGCACTGCTTGTTGGATCTGTTGGTAGCCATTGACCAGAGTTTAGTATAAGTTAAGACCCTACCGGCATTTATTTGAAACCCCGGGCCCCCCGAAATGGCCGCAACAGAAGAACCGACAGTGCCTGAAATGCCCACACTTGAGCCAAATAAACTATTGGCATTGTCTCCCGAAAAACTGTAATTTTCATTTGATGCAGGATTACTGCCCCAGCCATTGTTATTACCCTTACTGGTTAAAGAAAGCCATTGAGTACCATCGTAACCTTCAAAGTCTTTATTAATGCTGTTCCAGCGAATGGTTCCAGCATCCGGGCTCACTAAATCATCACCGAGTTTGAGTTTACCATTTACCTGTAACATTTGCCCCGGGGCAACTGTATTAATGCCCACTTTGGGTAAAGCAGGTTGATCACTATAATGAAGTGTGATTTGCCAACTGTTGGCATTTACCCGGTTCTCTATGGCATTACACCCTAAATTATTTACGTTGGAAGTTGCCCGCCATGCATGCATTTCAAAGCTTATAACTGTACCGCCTGCATACGTACCATTGGCAATACTGATATTGGTTCGATTGTAAACAAAGGTTCCTGTTGTGGTACCTCTCCCGTTATGGCTTGTGGGCTCAGTAATATTTGTATTGGCACACTTTACCTGGCTGCGCTGGTCTTCCATTTTTCCAGAACCCAGCGCCGTCATACTGTAGCTGATATCTATTCCTGTTACCGCATAAGTTTCTCCTGCAGGCAGGGATAATTGCAGTACAATATTATTTCCATTACAGGTAGAGTCAAATGCGAAAGAGGAAGTAGGTATATCTCCCAGGTTATATGTTGCCGTTATACTGTTTTGAGCACTTGCTGTGTATGTTAGCAAAATGAAAAGTAACCCTGCAGATAAATAATGTAGCTTGTTCATAATGAATTGTATGTTTAGTAGATTTATGCTGCTTAATTAACCTTGCCAAATATTGCTTTACCGCCGTCTTCTTTATAATCTGAAACAGATCTTATTGCAGTGATAAACTTAATATCGCCTGTTTGTACTTTTGCATATGCAATTTGCAAAACAGCAATTAAGAATAATATATACCTGAAATACCCTTTCATTTAAACAGTTGAAAAATATTGAACTCATTTCATTTTACTACAAGGAAGCAATTCCTCATCATACAAAATCAAGCCCGGCCTTATTGTATTTGCCTTTGCCAATATAGCTTTGTGCTATGCTTATATGATGTGAACCACATTGCCCATTGGTATTTTTAAAAAATACTACCACTGGTTGGTCTAAGTATTGATGTGTTGGTATGCCATACTTATCTTTTTGTACTACCCAACCATCATTAACACCTGCAAACACTTTTACAATTGTTTTTCCTTTTGTTTCACTTAAAAAGAATTTTTTGATTTGGTCAACTGTAAATCCACCACCAATTGGTTGGCTTTTTGCTGTCCAGCTTTCTGGCATTTGCATGTTTTCTACTTTTGCATTATCTGCCTGTGCCTTAGCTTTAGCCTTATCAGCATATCCTTTTGATACTTGTGCGTTACGTGTTTTTTTGTATTGCTCAGCAAGTTTAGGAAGCACAGCCAATCTATTAGCCTTTAATTTTGCTATATCGCTATTGCTAAAAATAAAATCAAATTCTCCCTGAAAACTGGGCCATTTTTCTTCTGCATTTTTTTTACCCCATGCGTCCATGGATTCGTCAAATATTTCAACTTTAATCGTGTACTTCCCATTTTCAGGAAAATATACTGGATCAATCAGGTTATAAAATGGTACCGGCTCAGGATCGTTATTGTAACCAAGCATAGAGCCAATACCTGTGGAAACATTTTCCGGTCCGGGCAGTACATCAACGTTTAGCGCTTTAATATTCCAGTTAATGTTTAAAAGGCTCCAGACTTTATTACTATAGTCACGACTATATTCGTTACCCATTATCACTCCGTTTTTAAACACTTTTACATTATAATATAGATACCATTCATTGTAGGTGCTGTCTTTATTTCCACCTGGCACATCTAACAGCTCGTTGAATAACTTTCCATCATTGGGTACGAGTTGTCCGTAAATAAAATCACTGCTGGTAAAACTTTTAGATGTGCTTACATTTCCATTGCTAAAGGGTTGTGTAGCAAATATTATTTTGCCTACATTTCTTTTTGTTCGGGTTGACTGTGCCGAAAGCAATGCCGGGCTAAGCAGCATTAAAAAAATTGCGACATACAATTTAAACATGGCAGTTAAGTTTTAATTTATAAATATTCAGGTGTGTAGAATTACAGGTTGCGTTATATTTTTAAACGGCCAGGTATCGCCTCATGTAAGAATTTGCTTTTCTTTCCGGGTACTGGCACGCCTGGCTTATTCTTTTTCTTAATTGTACAGCACAGAACTGCATTTATTTCCCGGTGCTTATTTTTACCTGTCTCCACCTGTTTCGTTATGCCTTTTGAGATAATAAGGTATCCAGTGCCACCAGCAAATCAGACTTTGTATAATCAGTAAATTTTAACGGGATATCAAACTCAACATTTTCTTTATTAATGGTGAGGAATTTTGTTTCCCCGAAGCTTCCTACCCTGGTACCATTATTGGTTTTAATTACCGTAGGTTTAAAATGATAAGTGATGATTTGATTTACAGGAAGCTCCCAGCATATTTGCTTATCCAGGAATACAGCTACCAATGTGCTTCCAATCAAAGGGATAAATTGCAAGAACCCAAATTTGTATCTAAAAAAAACAAGCCGCTTATTGGTTAAATACAAAAGGCCGGTTTTGCGGCATTCCTTATTGCTGCCGAAAAAGGTAATATCATTTTCCACCTGCAATATTTTTTCATTCGGCAGCATGTCAAATTGAAACTTGTCTCTTTTTTTATCTGCGATTTTCGCAAATACAAAAGCAATAATAAACAGCAGGAATATTAGAATTGTAAGTACCATAAGTTTCTGTTTTAATCAACCTACTCTTGTTACATTTAATTCATATTGAATCTTTCTTCTTGTGCATTGGGTGTTCTTTTTCCATAGGGAAAGGGTCGACAGGTCCTCGGGGTTTTATTCCTTTTCTTTTAGGAACAGAATCTTTCTTTTTCTCCATTTGTTCAGGCTGGGTAGGTTTTGGTGGCGCTGTTGGCGGGGTTTGCCCGGTAGGTTTTGTGGTAGGGTTGGGTTTTACTTTTGCACTTTGTGCCTGGCAAAACCAACATTTAAAAGCACCAGCAGCATTAAAAGGAACTGTTTCATAAATTTCATTTTTATTGATGCTTACTCTTTATAAAGATTTTCAGCTAACTCTTATACTTAAAAAGTACGGGGTAAAGTTGCAGTTGAATCAAAGCAAATCAATACCCCATTGGGTGATATTTGTAAGGAGTGGTTGAAGGAAAAGCATTGGAGTTTTAGCCCACTGACGGGCAGAGGGCGCTAAGAAGGGGAAAACTATGAGTGCTGAAAAGGGTAATTATATTCTTGAAAGTGCTTTTAAATGTGCAGCTATTGAAATAGCTTCGTTTCGACTGTTTACGTGGAGTGCTTGCGGCATGGCAGTTACTGTAAAATTCGTTGTAAATAGAAAATGGTTAAATTTGATGGACAATAAATTGAAAATGCCAGAAATATTTCGCTTTTTTGGAATCAGGTTTTTCTACTTTAGCAACGACCATTTGCCTGTTCATGTTCACATAAAAACAAGTGACGGAACTGCTAAATTTGAAATTGACCCATTGATACTGATAGAAAACAAAGGCGTGAAAATGAAAGATATTTATTTGGCAGAAAGTATTATTGAAGAAAACAGGGAGTTGATTATAAGGCACTGGAACGATTTTTTTAACACCAAGCAATAAGTAAAATGCAAGCAAAAAAAATTTGGTTCGATGTAGCATACATTTATGTAGAAACTACTGACAATAAGATTGGTAAAATGCCATTGGCCTGGTTTCCCCGGCTACTGAACGCAAGTAAAGAAGAACTCGACAAATTTGAATTATGGGCAGATAATAGCTGGATACATTGGGAAGGTATTGGGGAGGATTTATCGGTAGAAGGATTCTTTACCTTTAAAAAAGAAAAAATTGGGATACAGTCTTAAATATTCATTACTACAAGCTACAATTTGCTGAAGGCCTTCAACTGCCCCGCCTTTATAACAGCTTCGTTGCGGCTGTTTACGTGTAGTTTTTTATAGATGTGCTTTACGTGAGTTCTTACTGTATCGTAACTGATGAAGACTTTATCAGCAATGGCTTTGCAACTGAGCCCTTCAGCCATCAGTAATAATATTTCTTTCTCCCGCTGGCTAAGGTTATGCTCTTCATCCCCAGCAGGGAAACTGGTGAAGCTTGTAGCCGAAAAAAATGCCAATGCTTTTTTTGCCACACTTACATTCATGCTGGCGCCACCATTGTACACTTCTGTTACGGCTTCTAAATATTTATTGGGAGGGTCGTTTTTTAGTATATACCCGGAAGCACCTGCACACAGTGCCTGGAAAATTTTTTCACTGTCGTTGAATACAGTCTGGATAACAATTTTTAT
Organism: Chitinophagaceae bacterium; assembly: GCA_016722465.1. GTDB lineage: Bacteria > Bacteroidota > Bacteroidia > Chitinophagales > Chitinophagaceae > Ferruginibacter. The sequence goes on from JADKJC010000002.1 coordinate 649,690, forward strand.
TTCGGGGTATTGCTGTTGCATCTGCCTGGTAACTTCTATGCCGTTCATGCCGGGCATTTCTATATCCATCAGTATCACATCGGGTGTTGACCTTTTTATTTTTTCTTCCCAGCGGCTGCCATCAGGAAAAGTGCCGCAGCATGTATAGCCAGCAGTGCCATTGAGTATGGCTTCCAGGGCATCCCGTACTAACTTGTTATCTTCAAATATGGCGACTTTTATTTCCATGTTGTAATGATAAAGTTGGGCTTTTTTAGTTGTAAAGCAAGTACCCCATTAGGGTATTTTTATAGTAAGGCTGATGCTGGTTCCTTTTCCTTTGGCAGATTCAATAATCCAACCTGCTTTAATGTCTGTTGCCCTTTGCTGCATATTGTTTAATCCGTTGCCACGGCTTACGCTTTCCATATCAAAGCCATCACCATCGTCTTTTAAAGAGATTTCTATGTTGCTATCTTGCTCTTTTATATACAATTCAAGCAAGGTTGCATTGCTGTATTTTACCGCATTGTTGATGGCCTCTTTAAACAGCAGGTAAATATTGCGGCGTGTTTCGGCTGGTAAAATATTTGCTGAATGATGCCCGTTGATATTTGATTTTACCCGGATGTTTTTTACTGCGGCAATTTGTATGACATAATCTTCCAGCCGCTGCAGCAGTTGTTGCAGACTGTCCTGCCCGGGATTTATCAGCCATACAATATCATTGAGTTTGTTTACCATTTCACCCGCATTGCTTTGTATAATGCTCAGGGAATTTTCAATGGCACCTACCTGTGGATTTTTTACTTGTTCTTTGGCAAGATGGCTGTACATCGCAATGCCGCTTAGGGTGGCGCCTACTTCATCGTGCAATTCCTGGCTGATGCGGAGACGTTCGCTGATCATTGCCTGCTTTGCCTGCAGAAGTTTTCTTTTTCTGAATATGTAAAAAGCCAAGCCACCTGCCAGCATAACTAATACAAGCACGCCATAAGCTATGTTTTTATTCTGCCGGTTACGATGGCTTACTTCTGACTGTAATTTATTTTCCGCTGAAAGTAATTTTAATTCAGCCTCCCGCTGCTCTATTTTACTTTTGTATTTAAAACCCGCTGCTTTGCGGATGACGTTTTGATCTTCCCGTTTTTTATTTTCAATTACATATAGCTTGTGAAATTCAAACGCCCTTTTATAGTTACCCCTGGCACTGTCCAGTCTTGCCATGTCCAGGTACAAATCATTTAAGCCTTCACTATAGTTTGTTTTCTTATATTCTTCGAATGATTTATTGAAGTATTTTGATGCTTTTTTAATGTCCCCAATCTTAAAATAAATATGCCCAAAGACATAGTCATTTTCCGCCAATCCCCTGATATCGTCAACTTCAATCCAGAGACTCCTGGCTTTTGCATTTATTTCTGTTGCTTTTGTGTAACAATTTTTTGCCTGCTTATTATTTCCTTTTCCAAACTCAGCATCTCCCATTTCTTTATACACATCACCTATACACTGAAAGCTGTATGCCCTGTTCCATCCGTCATCATCAACCCCCGGCACTTCACATATTTTAAGTGCCGCATAGTGTTTTTCTAATGCTTCTGCATACCTGCCCTGCTTACAAAAAATATCCCCTATTAAGTTGTGTATTTGTGAAAGCATAATCTTGTCATCGATGTCCTTCATGGTTTCAAACTTTAAAGCATCATTGTATTTAATGAGGGCCTCAGCAGTATCCCCTAATACGAAGTGTATCATCCCTGTTAATTGCAAAATCCTGCATGCACGAAAGCTGTCGTTAAGTTGTTTATGAAATTGAAGCCCTGAATCGCAATAATTTAAGGCCCCGATATAATCATAAGTTTCATATTTTGCTGACGCAATAGTAAAATAGCTCCAATTCCGCCCCTTGGTATAATTATTTTTTTTCGATAGCTCTAATGCTTCCAGTGCATAAGGCAACGTTTGTGGTAAATCAGGCACGCTTAATAAGCTAATACACAACTCTTGAAGCTTATCTACTTTGTTCGTATCAGCCCTTTGGTACTGCAATACTTTTTTCAAGGAATCAATAGTTGTGCTTTGTGCAAAACAAACTGCAGTAAAGAAAACGCTGTATGCTAAAAAAACAGTTTTAAGATTGTTTCGATTGCAGTTCATCTTATTCAGTTATTTCCAGGTGTGTTGTAAATAAATCTAACTAAATGAAAAATTTTTCAAGCAAAGGCTTATGCTGGTTCCGGTACCAGCCCTCGACTGCAATGAGAACGATGCACCCGTTTCTGCTGCCCGATTTTTCATATTATCAAGCCCATTACCACGCCTTACCTCATCCACATCAAAGCCATCCCCATCATCTTTCAATGATATTTCAATTTCATTATTTTGTTCCTTTACGTATAATTCAAGCAAGGTTGCATTGCTGTATTTTACCGCATTGTTGATGGCTTCCTTAAACAGCAGGTAAATATTACGGCGGGTTTTGGCTGGTAAAATATTTGCTGAATGATGCCCGTTGATATTTGATTTTACCCGGATGTTTTTTACTGCAGCAATTTGTATGGCATAATCTTCCAGCCGCTGCATCAGTTGTTGAAGGCTGTCCTGCCCGGGATTTATCAGCCATACAATATCATTGAGTTTGTTCACCATTTCACCGGCATTGCTTTGTATGATGCTAAGTGAATTTTCTATTTCGCCTGCTTGTGGATTTTTTATTTGTTCTTTAGCAAGATGGCTGTACATCGCAATACCGCTCAGGGTGGCACCTACTTCATCATGCAGTTCCTGGCTTATGCGGAGGCGTTCATTTGCTATTGCCTGCTGGTTCTGTAATAGTTTTTTCCTTTTATACTGGTAAAAGCCGGCGGCCGATAAACATATAACAGCAATGATCCCTGCAATAGAAAAATTCCTGATATTTTTCTGATTTTGTATTTCGGCAACAGCTAACACTTCTTTTTTTTCCTGCTCTTCTTTGGCGGCAGCTTCTTTTTTATCAAAATCGAATTGCATTTGCTGCTGTACTAGTTTTTTGCTGTTCTCTTTATTGAATAAGCTGTCATGGTATAAAACTGCAAGCTTATAATCTACAAGTGCTTTTTTATAATTCCCCTGCATACTATCTAATAATGCCCAATTTTCATAGCTCCACTTAATAAGTTCCAGGCTGCCAATCTGTTTTGAAAGAAACAGCGCCTTACCCAGGTATTTTGAAGCAGCTGAATATTTTTTTTGTCTCAAATATGCCAGCCCCATATTATTATAAATATCGGGGAGCTGTTGATAAATTCCCGTTTCTTTGTTGAGCTTTACTGATTTGAAATCATACTTCAGCGCTTCGCTGTAATTTCCAAGGTTATTATATACAAGACCAAGCATATTGTAAACCTCTGCAAGTGTGGCACTCTCCTTCACTTCTTCTGCCAACTTTAAAGCTGCTAAACACTGCTTCAGTGCATCCCTATAATTAGCCTGTTGAAAATATACCCATCCAATAGTGTTATAAGTTAAAGCGATGTCTGATTTAAGCCCAAGTTCCTCGCTTATTTTCAACGAAGCATTATAATACTTCAGTGCTTCAGTAGAATTGTGCTGAAGGGAATACAAATTTCCCAGATTGAATTTGATATCGGAGATGCCTTTTTTATCTCCCAATTGTTCCTTGATTTTTAAAGAAAGTAATGAGTTTTTTAATCCTTCCGGGTAATTTCCCTGCGATATGGTATTATGGCCAATATTCTGGTAAGTGTTTGCAATTTTTGCCAGTATCTTTTCCTTATCTGATCCCGATGTGAAAGCAAGCAACCTGTTATACGTGGCTAATGCTTCATTTCCATATCGAATGCCTTCATCAAATTTCCCCTGGCTGGCAAATAGTGAACTTAAACTCATTTTCGAATCAGCGATTCCCATTTCATAATTCAGCTTTGTAGCTAGTGAAAGCGCATTGCTGGAATAATACATTGCGGTGTCGGTATTAGTATACCTGAACTCTGCAGCAAGTGCATTCAACGTGTTCACCCTTGCGGTATCTTCTTTTTCCTTCCCGAGCAAAAGCAACAGTTTTGCAATATCCTTTTTTTGGGAAAAGGCAATACTGCTGATTACAGCATTAAGCACTATGGTTAATATAAAGATGTAAAATTTCATAACCTATCCGAATATACTTAAATATTCAAGATATGATACGAAATGCAACATACCTCATTGGGGTATTTTAGCTGTGGGATAAATTTGTGCTATTACTGACTTGAACAAATAAAGCAGGCTGCGACGATTGCTGCTGCATTTTGCTACAGGATTTCCTGGAAGAAAGCTAAAAGAGTTCTATAGATTTTGAGGTAAAGGTTATCTATTTATGTCAAGTAATAATTAATTAGAAGATGCCCTCTTTATTTTCAATTTTCCAAACCGATTCTTCACATCGTCTATCGCTTTATACAGGTCCGTTTTCCTCTCTTTATTAGTAAACAGGTCTGTTTGTATGGCATCATTGGTGAGTTCACTCAGTTTCACTCCAAGCAACCTCACCGGTTGGCCCTTTTTATACAATTGATGAAAGAGCTTTTTTGCAACCGGAATGATCTCATCATCTGAAGAAGTGTACGGCACGGTGGTTTGTTTAGAGGAAGTTTCAAAATCAGGATACCGGATCTTTACAGCAATGCAGCCGGCTGTTTTACCATCCTGCCGCAATTCATAAGCAATTTTTTCTGTGAGCCTTACAATTTCACTCATTAAAAAATCGATACTCGTTTTATTTTCATCGAAGGTATTTTCAGAAGAGATGGATTTTGCTTCGTGGTACTGCTGTATTTCACTGTTGTGAATGCCAAAACTTTTGTGCCACAGGTCAATGCCCCATTTGCCAATGCGTTCTTCCAGTTCTTCTTTGCTGCGGTTGCTGATATCACCAATAGTATAAATACCCATCGACTTCAGCACTTCATACGTATGATCACCAACGCCGGGAATTTTATTTACTTTGAGCGGCGCTAAAAATTCTTTTTCTTTTCCAAAAGGTATCTGCAGGTAGCCGTTGGGCTTGGCTTCATTGGTGGCGATCTTTGCCATCATTTTATTGGAAGATAAACCGAAAGAAATGGGCAGGCCGGTTTCTTCCATGATGGTTTTACGCAGTTCAATGGTCCATTGCAGCGGGTTGAAAAATTTTTCCATGCCGGTAAGGTCAAGGTAAAATTCATCAATAGATGCTTTTTCAAACAGCGGTGCTTTGGCGGCAATGATATTGGTAACCCACCTGGAATAACGGCTGTACTCCCCCCTGGTGCCTCTTAATGCAATAGCCTCCGGGCAAAGCAGCCGGGCCTGTTTGCTGGGCATGCCGGAATGAATGCCGAATTTCCTGGCCTCATAACTGCATGCTGCTACTACGCCCCTGTCGTGCCCGCCTACGTACACGGGTTTGCCTTTCAATGAAGGATCATTTAAAATTTCTACTGACACAAAAAATGAGTCGAGGTCAAAATGGGCTACTATGCGCTGGGGTTCCCTGTTCACCTTACTAATGTACAAAATAAATCAGCGGTAAATATCCAGCAATCCATCCGGCAGTGTTACAAATACTTTTCGGTTCTTTTGATCGATCTTTTGAAGTGAGCCTTCATGGATCGGTATCAGCGCTTCCTTGCCATCGATTGAAACGGCACATAATACCTGGTGGGGTTGTTCTATCACTTCGAGTATCTCGCCTAAATCCACGCCATCGTTGATCATGTTAAAGCCAAGCAATGCAATAGCGGAAGATTTGGCAGCAAATTTTTTAAAATCTTCTTCGGTTATCCAAACCTCTTTGGGTGTTAGTTTCCTGGCAGTTTCTTTTGTATCAATACCTTCCAGTTTAATAAAAGTTTCTGCATCATTTTTTATAGAAGTGCCTGTAATGAACCAGGGCATAAAATTATCCTTGCCTTCTTCGGTAAAAATTGTTTCAAGCCCTTTTAGCGAAGTTTTTTTGCCCAGGCTATGCTGCAGTACTAGTTCTCCTTTCAGCCCAAAGCTGGCGGCCAGTTTTCCTATTTTAAAGTATTGATCCATGTATGCATATTTAAGCGAATAAATTTCACGCAAAGGCGCTAAGCAGCAAAGATGCAAAGATAGGTTGCTTTACTCCTTTGCTTCTTTGCGTGCAAATAACAAAAAAAGCAACCTCAAAAGAGATTGCTTGAAAGAATTACTGTAACAGATGTTGTTTATTCTTCTGTCTTGGTTTCTTCTGCAGGTGCCGCAGGGGTTTCCGGAGCTACCGAAGCTACCACTGGTGCTTCTTCAACCTTCCTTACTACAGGCTGGTTGCGTGTGTCTCTTTTGGCTTTCCTGTGTGCTGCCTGGCGCTTAGCCACATGAGTGTCATGTTCAGTCGTCCATGCAGTAAATTTCTGCATAGCTACAGTTTCGTCAAACAGTCCAAGGCTTACACCTCTGAGCAAATGTTTCAGGTACAGTACCCCTTTAAATGAAAGGATACGGCGTACAGTATCGGTTGGCTGGGCACCTTTATGGAGCCAGTCAAGCGCTTTCTGGCGGTCAACCTGTATGGTTGCCGGCACAGTCAGTGGGTTGTACGTACCAAGTTTCTGAATAAATTTGCCATCACGTGGGCTTCTTGCGTCTGCTACTACGATAAAGTAGAAAGGCCTTTTTTTAGACCCGTGGCGTTGCAATCTCATTTTTACAGCCATAAAAAATAGAAATTTTTTTGGGTTGTGAACAAATAGGGTTTAATTCTCCTTAAATAAGGACGGCGAAGATAATAAGCTGCACAACAAAATCCAAATATTTAATCCCCGCTTTTATTGCCGGTGCCGGGCAGCTGTATTAAAGCTGCATTAATTGCGTAAAAAACCGCATTCTCCGCCTGTATCCCGAAGATTAATTATTTTTTGAAAGGAAAGCATTTAAAGCCTGCTTGCAGGGATGAGGAAAACAATTTAATCTTACCATCACCAACACCTGAAAGGGGGATACTAAAAGAAGGTTCCACAAGCAAAGAAAATCTTTTGGATACTGTTTTCTCTATGCCCATAGAAAATGTAAGTGCAGCGAATAAATGCTGATTGCCGGTGTACTGCCAGGATTTTTCATAAGGCGTATCATACCTTGTATAATAATAATTGTAATCTTCTTTCTTCATGATATAGGAAGAAATACCAACAGTTCCGTAATAGGAAACAGCAGGCCGTTGTATAAAAGTATATTTTACGGTCAATGGTATTTCATATACCAGGCAGGCGGCTTTTACTGACATTATATGCACCGTATTCCAGTAAGAATTAGCCTTGGGGTGATAATCCCCCGGCCCTGCAACATATTTTTTATTGGTGATATAAACCCCTGTTTGAATACTCCATTTGTTATGCAGCTGATAACCTGCCCCCACGCCATACTTTGCTGTGATGCTGCAGTTGGCATAAGAAAAAAGTTTTACACTCCCTGCATCTGTACCACCTGTTGCCAGTAAATAAAATCCTTTAGAATTTTTGTTACTATTTTTTTTTGTAACAGGTTTCTTTTCATCAACTACTGCAGGTGCTTCTTTATTACCAGTCTTTACTTTCCCCTGTTCCTTTTCTTGTGGGTTACTGCTGGTTTCAGTAATTGGCGAAGTGACATTATCAGCAGCAATTTTTTTGGAAGCTGGAATTTCAAGAGGTTCACCTGCAATGTTATTGCTATCCACCCTTTCTCCTAATGCTATTTTTTCTAAAGAAACCGGCAATTCATCAGCCACTACAGCTCCTTGTACATTACTACGAACTTTACTATTTAGCCTTCCAGATATTTTTCTTTTTGGCGAAACAGATATTGACTTTGATTTTTCCAGAGGAACATTTTTCACTACCACATTAATTGAGGCACTATTAACTGCTTGTATTTTCGTATTGTTATCCTCCTTTTGTACCAGTACTGCTACTGCATCCGCATTGTCAATAACAGTCACAGCAGATTTTTCTTTGTTTTCAGCATTTATCCTTTTTTCCGTATTGACTACACTTGCAGCCTTTTCTGCAGGAGTAGTTGCTGGCAGCATCCATTTATATGCCCCCAGGCCACCAGCCAATAATAAAGGCACCGCCAACCACCACCAGTAAGCTGTCCGCTTTTTTTTCTTGTCTTTACCCATCAACAACTCCATGCCCTCCCATGCTTTTTCATCAAAAGCAGGCTGGTTGTTTTCTGCAGCCAGTTTTATCTTATCCTCAATATATTCAAACGGCTTTTTGTTGCTCATACAATTTTAAATTTGCCTCTCTCAGCATCTTTTGAATATTCACCCTTGCTTTTGCAAGATTTGATTTAGAAGTGCCAACAGAAATATTTAACTGCTGTGCTATTTCCTCATGCTTGTACCCATCAATTACATGCAGGTTAAAAACCGCCCTGTAACCCGGAGACAGGCGCTGCACCATTTCCATGATCTCTTTATACGTCATCCGGTCAATAGCAGTTGCCACAGCATCTGTCATTTCCATGTGCTCATCCTGGATCTCCCCGATTAAATAATTGTTCTTGTTTTTCCTGAAGTGATCGATTGCAGTATTAATGATGATACTTTTCATCCAGCCCATTAAGGACGCTTCGAAATTCTCATGCCGGGGTTCAAACTGGGGAAGCGTTCGGAATATTTTCAAAAACCCATCGTTTACCACTTCCATTGCTTCATCATGCGTATTGCAATAACGCATACAGATACCCATTGCAAAACCATAGTAGAGTTGATAAAACTCTTTATGGCTTTGCCTGCTTGCATTTACGCAACCCTGAATGATATGTTTGAGTTGCTGCCTGTCTGGCAAAGTTTCCGCGTTTGTAATTGATTTTTAATTCGGCTATTTTGCTGGTTTTGCTAAATATTCGCAGATAGTACAACAAAGGTTGCCGCATGTATCAATAAAGTTAATACTATTTTTTATACGAAAAAGGGCCGGAATTAACCAACCCTTTGATACAAAAAACTCCCTGTTGTTATCTTCTGCCCATGCCCGGCATACGCCCCATGGGCATTTTATTCATCATCTTCATCATGCCCTTCATTTGCTCAAATTGTTTTAAAAACTGGTTCAGTTCTGCAATGTCTTTTCCACTGCCTTTTGCAATGCGTTGTTTGCGTCCGGGGTTAATAATATCAGGATTGCGCCTTTCTTCCAGTGTCATTGAATTGATCATGGCTTCAATCCCTTTAAATGCATCGTCATTAATATCAAGGTCTTTTACCTGCTTGCCCACGCCGGGTATCATACCCAACAAGTCTTTCAGGTTGCCCATTTTTTTGATCTGCTGCAACTGCGTCTTAAAATCTTCAAAATCAAATTGATTTTTGCGTATTTTCTTTTCAAGTTTTTTTGCTTCTGCCTCATCAAACTGTTCCTGTGCCTTTTCCACCAAACTCACTATATCACCCATTCCCAAAATACGCTGGGCCATCCTTTCAGGATAGAACACATCGAGAGTTTCCATCTTTTCCCCACTGCTGCTGAATTTGATGGGCTTGTTTACCGTATACTTAATGGAAAGTGCCGCACCACCACGGGTATCGCCATCTAATTTGGTAAGCACTACACCACTAAAGTCCAGGCGTTCATTAAAAGCGGCGGCGGTGTTCACTGCATCCTGCCCGGTCATGCTATCTACCACAAACAAAATCTCCTGCGGATTGATGGCGGCCTTGATATCCGCTACCTCCGTCATCATCACTTCATCCACCGCCAAACGGCCTGCGGTATCTATGATGATCACATTTTTATTTTTTGACTTTGCTTCCTTTATAGCATTCTGTACAATGGAAACAACATCTTTATTTTCTCTTTCTGCATACACATCCACACCGATCTGTCCGCCCAATACTTCCAACTGGTCTATCGCTGCAGGCCTGTAAATATCTGCTGCCACCAGTAAAGGAGATTTGCCTTTTTTTGTTTTAAGATAATTGGCAAGCTTTCCACTGAATGTAGTTTTACCACTACCCTGCAAGCCTGCAATTAATATAATGGCCGGGTTGCCGCTGATATTAAAATCGCTTTCTGTTCATCCCATTAATTCCGTCAGCTCATCCTGTACAATTTTAATCATTTGCTGACCGGGATTTACCGCCAGCAATACTTTGGAACCGAGCGCCTTTTCTCTTACCTTATCAGTAAATTCTTTGGCGATCTTATAATTCACATCTGCATCCACCAGGGCCCTGCGGATTTCTTTTACCGTATTGGCAATATTGAGTTCGGATATTCTTCCCTCGCCTTTAATATTCTTAAAGGCACTTTCTAACTTTTCACTTAACGAGTTAAACACTTTATTTTCTTTTTAAGCTGCTAAAAAAACAATAGTGAACATTTATGATGTTCACTATCAAAATTGACCGCAAATGTATGGAATTTTTCAGGCACCTAAATATGGCCTCAACAACTTACAACGTGATACTGCCCTCAACTTGGTTATCGCTTTGTCTTTTATCTGCCGCACTCTTTCCCTGGTAAGGTTGTAGCGTTCGCCAATATCCTCCAGGCTTAACGCATGATCTACCCCGATTCCAAAAAAATACCGGATCACTTCTTTTTGCCTTTCGGTAAGCGTACTGAGAGAGCGGTTGATCTCTTCTGTTAAAGAAGCATGAAATACCAGGTGCATATCAGTGCTTTCTGAATTGGGATTTTCAAGCACATCTATCAATGATCCTTCTTCCCCTTCTGAAAATGGCTGATCCATACTGATGTGCCTGGCAGATGCACCCAGTGTAGCAGACACTTCTTCCGTCTCCACATCGAGTAATACGGCTATCTCTTCGGCGGTGGGCTCCCTTTCATACTCCTGTTCTAATTGTGAAAACGCTTTGCTGATGCGGTTGGTAAGCCCAACTTTATTCAACGGAAGCCTTACTATTCTTGATTGTTCGGCCAATGCCTGTAATATACTCTGCCTGATCCACCATACGGCATAAGAAATAAATTTAAACCCCCGGGTTTCATCAAAACGGCGGGCAGCTTTTATCAACCCCACGTTTCCTTCATTGATCAGGTCAGCCAAGGTAAGGCCCTGGTTCTGGTATTGTTTAGCTACCGATACTACAAACCGGAGATTAGCTTTGGTTAACCGTTCCAATGCAGATTCATCGCCTTGTTTTATTTTCTCCGCTAAATTCACTTCCTCTTCAGGACTGATAAGATCGACCTTACCGATTTCCTGCAGGTATTTTTCTAAACTCTGGCTTTCACGATTGGTAATGGACTTCGTGATTTTCAACTGTCGCATACTCATAAGCCGTTTTGTTTAAAGGCGTTAACATAATAATGGCAGAAATTCACAGGCATGGATTTAAAGAGCAGATTTGAGTAGTCTAATTTATAATTTTTCCTAACGTGAAAAAAATTTATTTAACCCAGCCATTAAACAGAAAGAAGCAATCCCGATTTGTTTAGTCATTTTTAATGAAATGAACTCAAAATAGTTGAGAAAATATTTTGTTGCCGCATATTATTTGTTATTATTGCACTATTGATGAATGATTTTTAATTTTCGTGGATGAGTAAGAAAGTTTTATATACGCTGGAATATCCAGTAAGATGTTCGCCCAGAATTTTGTACGAATTTTTAAGTACCCCCGCAGGATTGCAGGAATGGTTTGCCGACAAAGTTGACGAAAGGGACGGAGTATTCAGTTTTTCCTGGAACGGAAATGCAGATAAAGCTCAATTACTGGAAAGTGAGGAAGATAAATTTATCCGCTTTCACTGGCTGCATGCACACAAGGATGAATATTTTGAATTCAGCATCGACCGGTCGGAAGTTACCAACCAAACCATACTGATAATAAAAGATTTTGCAGATAAGAAAGAGATAAAAGACCAAAGCCAGTTATGGGAATATCAGGTAAAGGACCTCTTCCACCGCCTGGGTGCTTAATTAAATTTCAGCAATTCATTTAACTCCTCAAATGTTTCTACAATAAACAACGGTATTTCATTCCACTGCTGCAGTGGAATTTTTTTTGCCATTTTAAAAAAAGGCTTACGCACAAGTTCGGCGCTGAATTCCTGTTTGGTGATTGATTGCAGCGCTTTAAAATTACCGTCATTAAAATGATGCTCCCACGGCCCATCATTAACGCATAACCAAAATCCCTTTTGCTGCAGTAACTCAAAGCGTTGTTCTACCAGGTGAATCGACTGCTCTTTAAAACACCCGGACAATTGCAGGCTGACACTGAAAAAATTCCCCCACCAGAAAAAGGTACGGATCGCAATACTGTCCTCTTTGCCAAAATATCTTGGATAATCAAGCACTACATAGGGAAGCTGTTGATAATTTTCGCCCCGGGCTATCTTAGCAGTATTCATAAATACTTCAGCAGGCAACAGCGCCTTATTTAACAGCAGCTTACTTTCCAGTTCCGGCAGTGCATCACCCAACAGCTGATATACTTTTTGAATGATGCTATGTTTCGTTAAAATCCAATCGGTATTACAAACCAGTTCAAGTTCCTTGTTAGAAAGGGTTATTTTTGCGCCTGTCGTCATTTCCATTACAATATATAACTTTTAAATAACTGCCTTTGCCGGCTGTATGATAAAAAAATTAGACAAACTTATTTTAAGGTCTTTTATCGGCCCTTTCATCGTCACCTTTTTTATTGCGCTGTTTGTGCTGATGATGCAAAGCCTTTGGAAGTATATTGATGACCTGGTGGGAAAAGACCTTGATTTTTTTACCATCTGTACCTTCTTGTGGTATGCCAGTGCCTCCCTGCTGATATTGGCCATTCCCATTGCCATCCTCATTTCTTCCATCATGACATTTGGTAACCTGGGAGAAAGCTTTGAACTGGTCGCCATCAAATCATCCGGCATTTCTTTGATCCGCTTTATGCGGCCACTCACCATTTTTACCATATTCCTTTGCCTCGTGAGTTTCTTTTTTGCCAACAATGTGATCCCTGTTGCAAATCTTAAATTTAAAACACTGTATTACGATATCTTTTACAAAAAGCCGGCGCTGGACCTGAAAGAAGGCAGATTCTATTCACAAATACCCGGGTATGCCATTAAAGTGGGCAAAAAAGACAAAGACCAGAAAACCATACACAATGTGATCATTTATGAACAGCAAGGCCAGTTGCAGGATAACTGTATTGTGGCTGAAGGCGGCACCATGGGAATTTCTGACGATAAAAAATTCCTGGAATTCACGTTGCAAAACGGTTACCGCTACCAGGAACGTGGCAATATGAGTGATACCAATACAGAGTTCATCAAATTAGGTTTTAAAGAATACAAAAAATTATTTGATGTATCCTCCCTTCAAATGAGGAAAACATCGGACACCGTTTTTCAAAATGATTCCAAAATGCTGAGCTTGCGGCAACTGAACAAAAACATAGACTCACTGAAAAAAGTAGAAGACAGTTTTACCAGCAGAATGAGGAAAGAGATAAAACTTAATTTTCATTATGGCAATTTACCCGACAGCAGCTGGGGAAAAGCAACCCCAAACAAAAGGCCGGTAAAAAAATTCATGGACATGATCCCTGATTCGGCAAAACTTTTTGTGTTTAACCAGGCTATCGGTATGGCCAGTTCATTAAAAAATACGTTTCAGTTTACTGGTGCAGAATGGGAAAACAAGAAACAGGATACCCGGTTCAGCAAGATAGAATGGCACCGGAAATTTTCGTTTTCACTCGCCTGCCTGGTGTTGTTTTTCATTGGGGCACCCCTTGGTTCCATCATCCGAAAAGGCGGACTTGGCATGCCACTGGTAGTAGCCATCATTTTCTTTATCTTTTTTCACCTGCTGAACATTTTTGGAGAAAAGTTTGCCAAAGAAGGTATCACTTCCGCATTCTTTGGCTGTGGCTGGCCGTGATTGTACTCATAACGGGTGGTGCATTCTTCACTTACAAAGCCATGCATGACTCTCAGCTACTCAATAAAGAATTTTATTACCGCTTTTTTAAACAGGGAAGAAAACTTTTTCAACCATTTGTTAATAAGCTAAGGCGGAGCTGATAGTTTGAGTACTTTTAGGAAAATATAAATCATTTGTTATGAAAAAGACATCCAGGAGAAAATTCATCATATCATCTGCAACTGTTGGCATTGGATCAATGCTTGCAGCCCCTTCCTTGAATCAACTATTTGCAACAGACCGGCATGTTAACCATTTCGGCTTTGACCAGCAACCGCTTGCCTACCCATACAATGCTTTAGAGCCGTCTATCGATGCACTTACAATGGAGATTCATTACACCAAACATGCAGCCGCCTACAGTAAAAATGTAAAAGAAGCGGCTACTGCAGAAGGCGTGAATATGAAGCAGCCAATAGAAGACCTGCTGAAAACAATTTCAAAATATTCTGCTAAAATGCGGAACAATGCAGGTGGTCATTACAACCATGAATTATTCTGGAAAACCCTTTCGCCAAAAGCAACAGCGCCCTCCGGCAAGTTGGCTGATGCTATCACTAAAAGCTTTGGTTCCCCGGATGAATTTAAAAAACAATTCAACGAAGCAGCCAAATCAAGGTTTGGAAGCGGCTGGGCATGGCTGGTATTGAACAGCGATAAAAAATTAGTAATCAGCTCCACGCCTAACCAGGACAATCCATTAATGGATATTGCAGAAGTTAAAGGCTTCCCTGTATTTGGCCTTGATGTATGGGAACATGCCTATTACCTGAAATATCAAAACCGCAGAGCAGATTATATCGATGGTTTCTGGAAAGTGATCAACTGGGAGTTTGTTTCAGAAAGATACAATTCACTTTGATCAGATTAAGTAGTTATGCCCAGGTACTTTTTTCTTTTTATCGCAGCCGGCACATTACTTATGATAGTAGTGATGAACAAAACCGGGGCTCCACTTAAAACGGATGCTACCCCGATGGGCATCCTTAACCTCGAGTTTGCCTATAATAGCGAAAAAGCAACCATTGTAGTAAAAGCATGGCAACCCGATAATAATATAGACACGGCCAAAATAAACACCCAATACGATTTTATCTTCCTGCTGTTTTACGCTGCGTTTTTATACCTGGGTTGCAAAATGGTGGCGCTTAGCTATACTGGCCGTATACGCAGCATTGGTTCAGCACTTGCAGCCTGCGCTATTGCCGCAGGAGTACTGGATGTGCTGGAAAACCTTGGCATGCTGGCAACGCTCAATGGCCACATTAATGATACCATCACTTTACTGACCGTAATTTTCTCCATCATCAAATGGATACTTGCACTTTTTGCCCTGTTGTACTTTATAATTTTTGGAGTACTTTCTTTATTGAAGAGAATAAAAGACTGATGGTATACCTGTATAAATAGACTCAGCCTTTGCTATAGAAGTAAGTAATTCTTACAACTAAAACAAAGGCTGATAAATTGGCAATCAATCTGGCGCAAATATAATAGGATGCTTTTCAATACACCAAAAAAATTATCCCCTTTTGGCAAAACTTTTTCTTTTGCTGAAAGAATATCTTCCTTTACAAAATCGCTTACTTTTACCAGCCAATAAATCACCACTCAAAAAAACATTTTTATGCAAGTTTGGAAAGATTACCAGGAAAAGAATAAAGAACGTTTTTTAAATGAATTGCTTGAATTACTGAGGATACCAAGTATCAGTGCTAAGAGTGAAAACAAGGCAGACATGTTAAAGTGTGCGGAAGCAGTAAAGCAACGTTTGATAGAAGCTGGTGTTGATAAAGCAGAGATCTATCCTACAGAAGGGCACCCGGTGGTCTTCGCAGAAAAAATAATCGACCCCTCAAAACCCACCGTATTGGTTTATGGCCACTATGATGTGCAACCTGCAGAACCGCTGGAACTTTGGAAAAGCGGTCCATTTGACCCCGTGATCATTGATGGTAAAATTTTTGCCCGTGGCAGTTGCGATGATAAAGGCCAGGTGTACATGCATGTAAAAGCACTGGAAACCCTGATTCAAACAAACACCCTTCAAAACAATATCAAATTTTGTATTGAAGGCGAAGAAGAAGTAGGTTCACCCAATTTGGGGAAATTTGTTGCTTCACACAAAGAGTTGCTGAAAGCAGATTGCATTCTCATTAGCGACAGCGCCATGATAAGTTTAGATACGCCAAGTATTGATATTGGCGTACGTGGCCTTAGCTACATTGAAGTAGAAGTTACCGGCCCTAACCGTGACCTGCACAGTGGTGTGTATGGCGGTGCAGTGGCAAACCCTATTACCATCTTATCAAAAATGATCGCCAGTTGTCATGATGAGAACAATCACATTACCATTCCCGGTTTTTATGATGATGTGGTGCTGGCAACTGCAGAAGAAAGAAAACTGATGGCCGAAGCGCCGTTTGATGAAAAAGAATACAGTGATGATCTGGGTGTAAAAGAATTGTGGGGAGAAAAAGGATACAGCACCAATGAAAGAACTGGCATCAGGCCAACCATTGAATTAAATGGTATCTGGGGTGGCTACCAGGGCGAAGGTGCTAAAACAGTATTGCCATCAAAGCAACGGCAAAAATTTCTGCCAGGTTGGTTCCCAATCAATCATCAGAAAAAATCACCGCCATGCTGCTGGAGTATTTTAAAAAGATTGCACCGCCGAATGTAACAGTATCGGCATTTGAACATCATGGCGGCGAACCTTATATGACACCGATTGACAGTAAAGCTTACAAGGCAGCGGCCAAAGCAATGGAAACAACTTTTGGCAAAAAACCAATCCCGGTACGTGGTGGTGGCAGCATTCCTATCTGTGCTTTGTTTGAAAAAGAACTCGGTATTAAGATCGTGTTCATGGGCTTTGGACTGGACAGCGACAACCTGCACAGCCCAAATGAAAAATTCAATTTGGAGAACTTTTATAAAGGCATTGAAACGATACCTTATTTCCACAAGTATTTTACTGAAATGAGTTAATGTCGAAAGCTGAATGGTTGAAAATTGCTGAATGTTGAATGGTTAAATTGTTGTGGCTTCTGAAATTTACGGGCGCTAATCAACAATTCAACCCTTTAACAATATAACAGTTTAACAATGCAACAATTGAAATACTTTTGAAAAACAGGTAACAAACAATTACCTGTTTTTTATTTTTACTGTATGGAAAAGGAAAAACTGAGGCTGGATAAATACCTGTGGGCTATCAGGCTTTTTAAAACAAGAAGCCAGGCGGGAGATGCCTGTGATAAAGGAAAAGTAAAACTGAATGCTGATAATGTAAAAGCAGCCAGGCCTGTAAACGTTGGCGATGAATACGAGGTGAAGACAGAAGCCAAGCGCTGGCGGGTGAAAGTAACAGCATTACTCGATCACAGGGTTCAGTATGCAGAGGCAATAAAACACTACGAAGATATTACACCGCCTGAAGAACTGGACCGGATAAAATTCCAGGCAGCCGTTTTTAATACCGGTAAAAGATTGAGCAAACAGGGCAGGCCCACGAAAAGAGATAAAAGAGATTTGGATGGTTTTATGGATAGCCCTTAAACACACAAAAGGAAATGAGCATGATGACTGAATAAAAGAACCTCACAGATGAATAAAAGCATTTCAAATTATTTTACACTAAAAGCTCCGCTGGTTAGCGGAGATGGGGCTATTTATGAAAATTGATATCATATCGGTTGTTCCAGACCTGCTGCAAAGCCCCTTTGCCCATTCCATTATGAAAAGGGCAAAGGACAAGGGTTTGCTCGAAGTTAATATTTACAACCTGAGAGATTATACCACTTATGCACGTGCGCAGGTGGATGATTACCAGTTTGGCGGTGGCGCCGGCATGGTAATGATGATTGAACCATTGGTAAATGCCATTGAAAGCCTGCAGCAAAACACTACTTATGATGATGTGATTTTTTTAACGCCGGATGGCAACACTTTTGATCAGCCAATGGCTAACCAGCTCTCACTAAAAAATAATTTACTGCTCATTTGCGGACATTACAAAGGCATCGACCAGCGGGTGAGGGATCACTTTATTACCAAAGAAATTTCCATTGGTGATTATGTATTGAGCGGAGGCGAATTGGCAGCAGCTGTGATGGTGGATGCAATAGGCAGGCTGATACCAGGCGTACTCAACAATGAAACATCGGCGTTAACAGATTCTTTCCAGGATAATTTATTATCCCCACCAGTTTATACCCGGCCCGAGGAACTTCGTGGATGGAAAGTGCCTGATATATTATTAAGTGGCAATCATGCCAAAATTGAGGCCTGGCGGGAGGAACAAAGCCTGCAAAGAACCAAAGAAAGAAGGCCGGACCTGCTCGATGATAAGCACTGAGACCAGGCAGGCAATAAAATAATACCGTCATTTTTTTAAAAAATTTGGCTGCAAAACTCCCGAACATTATCTTTGCCGTCCTTTAACGGAAACGCCGCGTTGGTCAAGGGGTTAAGACGCCTCCCTTTCACGGAGGAATCACGGGTTCGAATCCCGTACGTGGTACTAAAAGCCTTTCTTTTCAGAAAGGCTTTTTTATTGGTATCATATTAAAGCAATGAAATTTAAAAATAGATAGCCCTGTTGATCAAGATGTCATAATGGAATGATCAGTCTTCCTGCTTTATTGAAGAAGTATATTGTATGATCGTTTGATAGATATGATCCGGCGAAGCATATTTACTTAAAAAACCATTCATGCCTGCCCCCTTGATATGCTGCAGCATAGAGGTTTCATCATAACTGGTAAAAGCAATAATGGGAGTGTACTGATTAAAATTTCGGATGGCATGTGTAGCTTCTACCCCATCCATTACCGGCATATTGATGGCCATTAACACAATATCAGCCTGCTGTTGTTTTAAACTGTCCACCGCCTGCCGGCCGTTACTTACTACCGAAACTTTAAATCCCCTTTGTGCCAACACAATTTTCATTGCCTGTTGCAGCAACAGATTGTCTTCTGCAAGCAGCACATGTAGTTGATGACTAGAGGATGCAGTCAGCGTATTATTGCCATCGCCGGGCTGGTTATTCATGTACAGTTAGTGATTTTGTTTTACAAACATACAAAGTAAGAAAATACAACAATCACGATTTTTAAAATGGTGATAAAGGAGTCATTATTGTGGAAGAATAAAACAGGCAGCCCGGTAGTTACGCTATTTAATTTACAAACGGCCATGCCATCTGCAACTGGTAATCTATCTTTGCGCCATGAAAATCCTGATGGTGTGCCTGGGAAATATTTGCAGGAGCCCTTTGGCAGAAGGTATTTTACAACAAAAGATTGAAAAAGCCGGATTTGACTGGCAGGTAGACAGCGCCGGCACCAATGGTTATCATGTAGGGGAAGGGCCCCATTACCTGTCGCAGAAAGTTGCCTTACGGAATGGCATTGACATCAGTAAGCAGGTAAGCCGGAAATTTCTGAAAGAAGATTTTGAGCGCTTTGATATCATTTATGCCATGGCAGGTGATGTGGTGAAAGAAATAGAGCTGATTGCCAGAAATAAATTTGACGCTTCAAAAATGAACCTGTTGCTGAATGAAATTTATCCGGGGCAAAATAGGGATGTACCTGATCCATGGTCGGGCCCCGAAGCAGGTTATCATAAAGTATTTGAACTGATAGATAAGGCTTGTGAAGCATTGATTGAAAACCATAAGCCATAAATTGCACTACCACTGAAACTCCAATATCAACCAATAAACTTTTTATTCATCATGGCAAAACCATCCATTCCGCAGGGTACAAGAGATTTCTCTGCTGATGTTGTACGCAAACGCAATTACATCTTCTCCACCATCAAGACTGTATTTGAATTATATGGCTTTGAGCCGCTGGAAACTCCAGCCATGGAAAACCTGGAAACATTGATGGGTAAGTACGGCGAAGAAGGCGACAAACTGATGTACAAAATTCTTAACAACGGTATCAGCAATCCAAAGAACATAGAAAAATCAAAAGCAGGATTTGAAAAAGTATTGGAAGGGAAAAGCAGCAGCGATCTTACCGAAAGAGCATTGAAATATGATCTTACCATTCCATTTGCAAGGTATGTGGCAATGAACCATGGCAGGCTAACCTTTCCGTACAGGCGTTACCAGGTACAACCAGTTTGGCGTGGCGATAATCCGCAAAAAGGCCGCTACCGTGAGTTTACACAATGCGATGCAGATGTGGTGGGTAGTTACTCGTTGATTAACGAAGTAGAACTTGCTTCTATTTACCATGAGGTATTTACCAAACTGAATTTAACAGGCTACGAAATAAAAGTTAACAGCAGGAAAATTTTAACGGCGCTTGCCGAAGTAGTTGGGGAGGAAAATAAAGTGGTGGCCATTACAACAGCCATCGACAAACTGGATAAGATAGGTATTGAAAGGGTGAAAGAAGAACTGAAGGAAAAAGGACTCACCGGCGAACAATTGGAACTCATAGAGGCTTACCTTACCATGAACCATGAGGCAACAGGTACGTTGAGCAATGCAGGCAAACTGAAATTTTTAAAAACCTTTTTTGAAAAATCAGCTACCGGGCAAGCAGGAATTAAAGAACTGGAATTTCTGATCTGCCACATTGCGGCTGATGTGAACATCTCCATTGATGTAACGCTTGCAAGAGGATTGAATTATTATACCGGTATCATCTTTGAAGCCAAAGCTCCTGCCGAAGTAAAAATGGGCAGCATTGGCGGTGGTGGCCGTTATGATGACCTTACGGGATTGTTTGACGTGCCGGGAATACCCGGCGTTGGTATCAGCTTTGGGGTTGACAGGATCTATGATGTAATGACAGAACTAAACCTATTTCCGGAGAATGTACAAAACGGCACCAGGGTACTTTTCTTTAACATGGGGGAAGCTGAAAGCCAATTCGCATTTGGTATTATGCAGCAATTGAGAAGCGAAGGTATTTCATCTGAATTGTATCATGAGTTTTCAAAGATCAACAAGCAATTCAACTATGCAGAAAAAAAACAGATTGCTTTTGCAGTGATCATCGGCAGCAAAGAAATAGAACAGAAATATTGCCTGGTGAAAGATCTGAAAACAGGCCTGCAGGAAGTAGTAGTGTTTGATACCCTGGCAGCTTTCTTTAAAAACAAATAAAAGTTTATCCATAATTTCAGCATCAAATTAATATCATCATGAAATCAAGCTTTAAGTATTTATCCATTGCCGTTGCTGCAATGGTTATTGTATCCTGCAAAAACACCAATACACAGGGCAGGTACATTCCTGCCAATGCGGCCATTGCTGTACACATTAACGGAAAATCGCTTTCAGAAAAACTACCGTGGGCTGAGATCAAAAATAATCCCCTGTTTAAAGATGCTTATGCCGATAGTAATATGACTGCTACGGTGAAAAAGATGTTGGATAACCCCGACAATTCGGGCATTGATACCAAAAATGACATGCAGTTCTTTATGCAAAAAGACAGCCTGGGCGGCTATTTGGCGCTTGAAGGCAGCATTAAGGACGAAGCGGCATTTAAAGCGTTTGTTACTGAAATGACAGAAAACGGCACTGCCACAGAAAAGGACGGCGTAAATTATATCAGCCGTTTTCCTGCATGTGTTGGCTGGACAAAAGAGAATTTTGTAGTTGTAATGGATGCTCCCCAACTGGGCGTAATGGATGCCATGTCGAAAAGAATGGGCAACCCTGGAATAGACAGAACAGGTAAACCAAGAGATATCAGCGCCACCTGCCATTCCATTTTTGCATTGGATAAAAACAAATCATTGGGCGCCGAAGAAAAATTTTCGAAGCTGCTGAAAGAGTCCGGCGATGTGCACTTTTGGATGAACTCTGAAGAACTCTATTCAGGCAGTGCTACACCGGCGGCGCTTGCCATGCTCAACCTGGATAAGTTTTATAAAGGAAGTTTCACCGCAGCCACTTTTAATTTTGACAATGGGAAAATGACAGTAAATACTCACAGCTATGCAGGGGAAGAACTTACAAAACTGTATAAAAAATACAGCGGTGGCAAAGTAAATGAAGATATGCTGAAACGTA
Organism: Chitinophagaceae bacterium; assembly: GCA_016722465.1. Classification (GTDB taxonomy): domain Bacteria; phylum Bacteroidota; class Bacteroidia; order Chitinophagales; family Chitinophagaceae; genus Ferruginibacter. The sequence goes on from JADKJC010000002.1 coordinate 671,642, forward strand.
TGCCGGGCAAAGATGTAATGGGTTTGATAGCGCTTAACTTTAAACCCGAAGCACTTCGTGACTTTTTAAAAATGACCAACCTGGAGGGTTTTATTAATATTGGCGCCGCTTCGCTTGGTTTTACACTGGATGATTTTATCAAAGCCAATAAAGGAGATATCATGATCGGCCTTTCTGATCTTAAGCTTGTTGCTGATACTTCTACAGCGCCTGCCACAGATATTGAAACCCCGGCGCCACCAATGCCAAAGCCTGAATTCAATTTTATTTTTGCTGCATCTGTTGGTGATAAAGATGCATTTAATAAACTGATCGCAACAGGCAAAAAAGCAGCCGGCACATTTGTGAACAATGGCGCATTACCGCTTGCTTACAATAACAATGGCAGCTATTTTGCCCTGGCCAATTCCCAGGAGAATGCAGATAAATACATGGCGGGTGCCGGCAGCAATACAGATTTGATCAGCAAGATCAGCGGCGAACCGATGGCGATGTATTTCAACCTGCAGTCGCTCATTAAAGTTTTTGGTTCGGTAGCAACAAAAGATTCTTCCGCCAAAATGCTATACGATGCCTCATTGAAATTGTGGGACAATGTGCTGATGAAAGGCGGCAACTTTAGCGATGGTGCCTCTACTGCAACAATAGAAATAAACCTGGTGGATAAAAGCACCAACAGTTTAAAACAACTCAACCAGTATATTTTCACCATCAGCGAAATGGCGAAGGAAAAACAAAGAAAGCAGAAGGAGGATATGATGGCACTGGAAGATGCCATGAATGGCGGTGGCATGAAAGATGCTGCCCCGGCGGAAGAAGTAAAAGAAAAATAAACGAGAGCAATGATAAACTGCCAATTCTATCAAACGGATTGGCAGTTTTTTTAATAGCCACATATGAATATCACCTTACAAAAAATATTGCCCTCTTTTTCAACCAGGAACAACAAACAATTTCTGATGTATGGAAACAGGATGTTATATTTAATAAAGCGGAGCAGGTACATATTGTAGCACCAAGCGGCAGCGGCAAAACTTCTCTTATACATTTTTTGTACGGGCTCCGGAAAGACTATGAAGGAAGCATCCTGTATAATAACAACAACATTAAAGATTTTGATGCTGAAAAATTTGCTCAGTGGCGGCAACAGCATATCAGCATTGTTTTTCAGGACCTGCGGTTATTTACCGAACAAACAGTACTGCAGAATTTAGAAGTGAAGAGGGTGTTGGCACCTTACCACACTGAAAGTAAGATAACAGACATGGCGAAGCGGCTGGGCATTGAAAGCAAGTTGGGCAAACTTTGTAAAACCTGCAGTTATGGCGAACAGCAACGCATTGCCATCATCAGGAGTTTATTACAACCATTTGACTTTTTATTGCTGGATGAGCCGTTCAGTCATCTGGATGAAGCCAACCGCATGAAAGCGATGGAACTGATGAATGAAGAAGCTGCTGCAAGAAATGCATCCATCATTTTAGCAGATCTGAAGCAGATAGATTATTTTAAAGCAGACAGGGTGTTGGTTGTGTAGTGCTGAATTTATATTGCACAAGTGTTTTATTGTTGCATTGTTAAATTGTTTTATTAAATTTTACCAACCTTCAACTATTAAACTTTTAAACAAATCAATGCCTGTATCATACAAACACATCGCTCCATTTTTTTCAGCAGGGCAAAACCGTGTGTCACGCTGGTTTAGTTATATTGGTTTGGGAGTAGGTGTATTGTTGTTATTATGTTCCATACAGATGTACATCAACATCAACCATCTGCTGAAAGACAGGAATCCCAAAACAGATGGCTTTGATTATATCTCCGTTACCAAGATCATTACCAATGAGAACATGGCAGAAGACCACAGTTTTAGCGAAGCAGAGATCAAAGAATTGAAAGGCCAGTCTTTTATATCAGATGCAACTCCATTGATGGCGAATAAATTTTTGGTAAAAGCCACCGGTGGCAGTGCACTTCCATTCACAACTGATCTTTTCCTGGAATCTATCGACAACAGTTTTATTGATACTATCCCAGCTGATTTTACCTGGCGGGAAGGACAGGATGTGCTGCCCGTAATAATGGCATCTGATTATTTAGAATTGTACAACACCGTATTTGCGCCCAGTAAGGATCTGCCACAATTCTCTGCCAAAAGTATTTCCGCAGTAATGGTGCAAATAGAATGTTATGCTGCCAATGGCGAAGTTTATATATTTAAAGGCCATGTGGTGGGCCTCAGCGACCGGATCAATTCCGTACTGGTGCCACCCAATTTTTTAGACTGGGCCAACAAAAAATTTGGCAACAGCAAAAAGCTTAACCCTGCCCGTATTTTTATCAAAACAAAAGATGCCAACAGCCCGGAGTTATTGAGTTTTCTGCAACAAAAAAATTACAGTATCAATAAAGACAAATCAAAATTCGGGAGAATCAAGCAGGTACTGCAAGCCATTGTAAGTGGATTGAGTGGCTTTGGAATCCTCGTTATTTTACTGGCGATGATGCTGTTCTCCTTTTACTTACAATTAATGATTGCCAGGAGTAAAGACAATCTTCAGTTACTGCTTACATTAGGCTATTCACCCAAATGGTTAAGCAGAACGGTTGCCAAAAGATGGGTGCCTGTATATACTATCATTGTATTATCGGCATTAGCTGCAACCATGCTGTTTCAATATTATTTTCAGCATTTTGCCATGAAGGGAAGAGAAGAGTTATCTATGATTATTCACTGGTCGGTAGCAGTTGTGGCAATGTTGCTGCTGGCATTGTCAATCCTGATCAATTACAAAATGGTGAGTAAGCTGGTTCACAAATTATAAACCTTCATAAACTACCGCTGCTCCCTGCCCTACTCCCACACACATGGTAGCCAACGCATATTTGCCTTTGCGTTTTTTTAATTCATGCAATAAGGTGGTGGAAATTCTAACTCCACTGCAACCAAGGGGATGGCCGATGGCAATAGCACCGCCATTTACATTTACCTTCTCCAGGTCCAAACCCAGGTCATGAATACAGGCAATGGACTGCGATGCAAATGCTTCATTCAGTTCCACAAGGTCGAGGTCTGCAACTGATAAACCTGCTCTTTGCAATGCTTTTGTAACAGCAGGTACAGGCCCAATTCCCATAACAGCAGGGTCAACACCTGCAACAGCCATGCTTACAATTTTCGCCATTGGTTTTAAACCGTATTTTTTAACGGCTGTTTCACTGGCCAGCAACATGGCTGCAGCGCCGTCATTGATGCCACTGCTGTTACCTGCGGTTACCGTTCCGTCTTTAATAAATGCTGGTTTTAACTGGGCCAGTTTTTCAAGTGTGGTTGTTCTTGGATGCTCATCTTTATCAACATCAAAAATATCCTTACCTACCTGCACTCTTACCGGCAGTATCTCATCAGCAAATTTATTGTCTGCATACGCTGTTGCATATTTATTTTGGCTGGCCAATGCAAACTCATCCTGCGCATGACGGCTGATATTCCATTGCCTTGCCACATTTTCTGCTGTCTCCCCCATAGTGTAGGGATAATAAATTTCAGAAAGAGCCTTATTAACAAAGCGCCAACCCATGGTGGTGTCAAAAACTTGTGCATCTCTTGAAAATGCAGCTCCTGCTTTTGGCATTACAAATGGTGCCCTTGTCATACTCTCTACACCACAGGCGATGAACAGTTCCCCGTCGCCACACATAATGGCTCTTGCCGAATCCATAATAGCCTGCAGGCCGGAAGCACAAAGGCGGTTTACCGTATTACCACTAACTGTAGTGGGTAGCCCGGCAATCAATGCAGCCATTCTTGCCACATTACGGTTATCTTCGCCACTTTGGTTGGCAGCACCTGCAATCACATCTTCAATAGCATTTACATCAATGGATGCATTCCTGTTTACCAGGGTTTTAATCACCATGGCCAGCAGGTCATCCGGCCTGATCGTACTAAGAGCACCGCCATACTTTCCAATAGGGGTTCGTAAGGCATCAATTACATAAACTGTTTGCATAAATTATTTTTAGTTCCCCCGAGGGAGCCTATTCGAAATTAAACAACGAAAGGTAAGCCGGCTTTGTTTGCCCGGTTATTCAACAAAAACCATCATAAGAAGGAAAACAATATTGGACAGTCAATTTTTGACAGGGTTTGGTATCTCCAATAAAGCAATCGTATGGCAAAGAAAGTAAAAAGCCTTTAATTACTTCATTTCTGCAAGACCCGCTTTTATTGATAGTAATTCACTATTCAGTAGCATTATGCCGGAGGCTTTATCCTGGTAATGCAGCAATAACCCCAGCACCAGTGATACGGCTGCCAAATAACCAAATGCGGACGGGTAAAACCGGCTGCTGAATACGGAAAGCCCCATCAGCAATACCCATCCTGTAATAAGAACTTTTGCATAAATACCAGGGCCGTTCAATTTTATCACTGCAGCCAACCCTGCCAGAACTGTTATGGCCAGCACAGCATATTTGATTTTACCAAATGAGCCCGATCGGTAGCCATACATATTGGCACCAAAATAAATAGAAATCAGCAGGCAGCAAATGGCAAGTAAAAGGTAAACTTTCCTTTGCTGTTGTTGCTGATGAAATTTGAAATAGAGATATATACCGGCTGCAAAACCCAGAAATGCAGTGGCAGCTGGCGGCCAGTTATGGGGAATACCATTGTCATCCCTGGAAAAATTCCAGGCATTCAGGTGTATGATCAGCATTGCACTACCCAGTATGAATGCAAACCCGGTTAAATACAGGATGAAATTTTTATGCAAACCAGATTCAAGCTGGAGTGTTTTTATTTTTAAAAGACCAGTGCCCGGTGCTGCAGCAATGGCATATGTTGCAAATGAATACAAAAAGCAAAAAGAAGCAAATATCTCCGAGCCTTCTTCCAGCAGCAGGAAAAAAACCGGTCTGCGCCAGGTAGATGGGTCAACTGAACTCCGCCAGGTATGTATCTCAAATTTTTCCTGGAAGGGGTTACTGATAAAAAGCAACACCCCCAGGATGGTGAGTACAAAAGCCAGCTTGTTACCTTTGAACTTCATCACAAAAAAAGTGATCATAAAAATTGCTACGGCCAGAATCAAGGCATAAAAAAAATACCAGCCTGCACCTTTGCTGCCTCCGCCTGCTTTTTTAAACGCAGCGGTTTCACCAATCATTTCATGAAAAGAACCCATCTCATCAAATGACAACATGATGAATATGCCGGCAATTACCAGCCAGCCGAAATTTAATATCCTGCCCCTGGCGTTATCAGTACGCTGCATATCTGCCCAAAAACAGGTAGCCGCAGTAATACCCGATATAAAAAAAAGAATGGAAGAATACCAGGAGGCCACCACATTTTCTTTGGCGAAATTGAATTGTGAAAGCAATATTTGCATTGCTTTTTTTTCTGGCATGATGATCCTGCTATGGTGCAGCCAGGTTCCAAAAAGGAATAAAATATTAATTACTACCACCCATTTAAGGGCAGTATGGATTTTACTTACCGGAATATGAAGGCCAAATTTCAATTGTTGGTTATCGGTCATACAGGGAATTGTTTAGCTGAAAATACAAAATAAAATAAACTGCCTGCAAAAACAGGCAGCATTTTTACCAGCTAACGAAATTAGGAGGTCTTTATTTTACAATAATTGCCGGCCCGTTATTAAAGAACACCCTGGTATATACACATGGGAGTTGTGTTTTGTATCTTTGCCGCATGACCGAAACCAAACAAAATATACGGCACCTCGATATGCCGGAGTTGGCTGCATTTTTTGCTTCTATTGGAGAAAAGAAATTCAGGACCAAACAGGTGTACGAGTGGATATGGAAGAAAAATGCCCAAAGCTTTGAGGACATGAGCGATGTATCAAAAGAATTAAGGCACAGGCTGGCGGAGCAGTTCTCCTTTCCTGCTTTAACAGTGGATGCCACCCAGTTTAGCAGTGATGGCACCATCAAATCAAGGTTCAGCACGTTTGATGGCCATAAAATTGAAGGCGTATTAATACCAACTGAAAAAAGAAATACCGCCTGTGTTTCCTCACAAATCGGCTGCAGCCTTACCTGTAAGTTTTGTGCCACGGGCAAAATGGAAAGAAAACGCAACCTGGATTTTGATGAGATCTACAACCAGGTAGCACTCATCAATGAGCAGAGTGAAAAAACATACAACAAGAAATTATCCAATGTGGTGTTCATGGGGATGGGTGAGCCACTGCTAAATTATAAGAATGTATTGAAAGCAATTGACTTGTTAACCTCTAACGATGGATTGGCGATGAGCCCGAAGAGAATCACTGTATCCACAGCAGGCGTTGCTAAAATGATCAGGCAACTGGGTGATGACAAAGTGCGCTTTAACCTGGCGCTTTCCTTACATGCTGCAGATGATAAAAAAAGAAATGAGATCATGCCCATCAACGAAAGCAACAGTATTGCAGTACTGATAGAAGCATTGAATCATTTTTATAATCAAACAAAAAACGATATTACTTTAGAGTACATCCTTTTTAAAGATCTGAACGATTCGCTGGAGGATGCGGAGCACCTGGTGAAAATTTACCGGCAGATACCTACACACCTGATCAACGTAATTGAATACAATCCGATTGATGGTGCCGATTTTGTAAAGCCTGATGAAGATGCTACCAAAAAATTCACCGACTACCTGGTGCAGCACCGGGTAAATGTAAGGGTTAGACGAAGCCGTGGCAAGGACATTGATGCAGCCTGCGGACAGCTGGCCAATAAGTAATTGTTGTTCAGTTTCAGCAGGCTTGATTTCAGCAAGGGCATTTTGTTCAACCTGTTTCTAAAATAAAAAAAGGCAGGCTATTAGAAAAAAGCCTGCGTTATTGTTTTTTGAGAAAAATTGCATTACTGTTCTATCAGTTCATCCGGTGCTGAACAGTAAACAAAAGAGAACCGGAAACGAGTTTTACAATGAGTTTTTCCTGGTGTTTATATTATTTTAAAACGCCTGTTTTTACTTTTTGTTACAAAAGCCTCAAAGAATTATTACATATCAGCCTTACTTTTTATTGTACTTTCTGCAACTTTAAACGGAAAGATCCGAAGCTGCCTGAAGCCTCTCCAATATGTTCAAGATTGATGGTAAGCGTTCCTTCGCAGGGGCTCACATTATCGTCATCCCTTGGTGTAGCGGCACTTTTACACGAAAACATTTCTCCGCCATAACTTCCATATTCCTGCAATGCAACAGAAGTTTCGTTGGTCGCAGGGTTTACATGCACCAATATTGGCTGTGCATCGTCCGCTGCATATTCAAATGAAACAGTATTATCATCCACCCTTGCTAAAGTGATAATTGCGCCAACGGGATAATCCACCCACTGATCTGTTATCACTTTAAAATCACCGGAATAAGCATCTGCATTGAACCTGCACAACATTACAAACCGAACAGCTAAAGAAATACCGCCTGCAGAGCCATTTACACCAGCCCCATACGGAGTACCCACTTCAGGAAAAGCAGGATATTTTTTTCCAGACTGTGAAGTAACATCTACCCCAATATCAAAACGGTCACCCTCCTGTATAGGTGCTCCAAACAGAGTAGCCAGCTGTGCACCGGTAATATTTACTGTTACAGGAAATGTTGTTACATCTGCCTGCAGCACCATTGTGTTGGCTTTGTTGTCATTCTTGATCACCACCACATCAAATTTTCTTGGTTTCACATCATTTTTATAAAACAGGTCAACGATCACTTTCCCATTGAATGAATTGGGATCGACCGGGGAAATGAATTTGTCACTGGCGGCATCCCTCACCACAGAAGGAATGGGCACTCTTTCCATATCAGGCAATTGGGGATTGTCTGACTTACGGCAACCTGTTACCAATAAAGCAGTTACAAAAACGAGTGCTATAATTTTTTTCATACTGTTGATTTTAATGTTAAAAAATATTTACTGCATCCAGAATACTTTAAAAGAAGACGGGTTCTTTTGTCCCGGTGCATTGGGATTGGTTTCCAGTTCCACCTGGTCCCATGGCAATGACAATGGATATGTTTTTACCAGCTGAACCTGCACCGGTTTTTGTGCACCAGGCAAAGCAGGGTTGCCATTGATAGGGGGTTGTACCAAACCTCCGGGTGCCATCGCCGGGTTGTTGGGATCAAACAAAATAGGATAACCTGTTCTCCTGTAATCTGAATACGCATCCACAGCAGATCCAAAACTTGAAATCCATTTCTGCGTCATGATGTATTCCAGTTTTTTATTGGCAGAAGCTGCATCATACTGTGTTAAAACGCCATTGATATAATTGGTAACAGCCGTAGTGGTTGCCAGTGTGGGTACTGGTTGTGTTGGCTTCACAAAATTCTTCACCACATGATCCACCTGTCTGAACGATTCTCTCATAGCAGCCTGCAGGGTAGCTCTTTCATCTCCTGTTACAAGGCCAGCATGTATTAATTCAGCCTTGAGGTAAAGAATATCGGCATAAGTAATAAAGCGATAAGGTGCTGCCCCGGTTCCACTTGCAGCCGATCCTCTTCCTGCTGTGCCGTCATCATATTTGCCGCCTGCAGGATAGATGCCTGCAATGGTCATAGAGTTTTGCTGGCTCCTGTCTTTATCCGGCCCTACAGAGCCAAAGTAAATAGAAACAAAAGCTCCATCCCTGTATTCAGTTGCACCATCAGCTGTACCGGTAGGCTTTAGCTGGTTGTAGAAATAATAAGGAAGGCGTGGGTCGGTAAGCCCTGCATTAATATTTACATTGTATCCTTTTAAAATTTCGTAAAACCAGGGGCTGATATTATTGGTACGCTGCCCTGCGATATAATCAAAAAATGCAGGGTTGCGGTCGTCGGTAGCACCATTGGGTCCGTAAGGCATCATAAAACTTTCATCTGTAGTGCTGATCAGGTCTCCTTCTGTGATTAATGCATTCACTTCCGCAGTTACATTTTGCACCAGCCGCAGTTGTGTGTACAATTTGAGCTTAATGCTTTTGGCTGCTTTTACCCATTTACCTGCATTGCCATTATAAATCACATCGTCACTGCCTGGGTTGAGTGGATTGGGTGCCGTAGTATTTTCCAGGTCTGCAATACCCTGATCAAGCAAGGTTAATACAGCAGCATACACGTCATCCCCATCATCAAACTTGGGATAAGTGATGCCGCTTCTTAATTTATTGGCTTCAGAAAACGGCACATTGCCAAACACATCCACCATCACACTAAAAGTATAGGCCTTGATTATTTTTGCAATACCTGCGTACTTAAGATTACCGTCTGCGGTAGCGGAAGCGATGATCGCTTCAAGGTTATTCAATTCAGAATAATAAACTCTGTTCCAGGGAAGGTTGATATTAAAATCACTGCCGGTCACTTCATACTGGTCGGCATTTACCCTGCCCGAAAAACGATGAACGTATACTTCGAGTATCTGCGACAGCCCACCACCATCTGCGCTGGTATTGCCCGGGCCTGTAGTCAATGCATCCCCTAACCCCCGCTCTACTGTTGGTAACAATAAGGATACCGGCACTGCAGATGGATTGTTGGGATCGGTATTAATATCCAGCGTTTTTTTACACGACACGATCATCAGTAACAGTGCAGGTATGAGATAGAATTTAAACGTATGTTTCATACAATATTATTTTTAGTGATTAAAAAGTTACGTTCAGATTAATACCATAGCGCTTTGCTGACGGGGCACTCGACAATTCAATGCCCTGTGTAGTGCTTGATCCAAAGCTGTTCACTTCAGGATCAAAATTCACATACCTGGGAGTGTTGGGTGCTTCATACCAGAGGTTGCGGCCGGAAACGCTGATAGACATAGAACCGATGGGTAACTTTTTGAAAAGGGATTTGGGGATTTCATAACCGATGGTGATCTCCCGGAGCCTGTACACCGTAGCATCATACACATTCCATTCTGTAGAAGTATTGATGGCAAATGTTTGCCCGCCGATGGGGGAGAAATAAAGATCATTGGTGGTAAGACGGGTTACATTGGGAATGGTGTTTCCCCGGCTGTCTAAAATGGGTTGTCCGGTATCGGGATCACCGTATACACCGGGAATTACCCAGGAGGTTTCCCTGTCTACATTATCTTTTGTAACACCCCGCCCGATAATATTTGAAATGCCGTTGGAGAAGATTGCACCACCTTTTGTATAATCAAACAATACGTTCATTGAAAATCCTTTATAAGAAACGGTATTGCTGATACCGAGCTTGAAATCAGGATTTGGGTTACCAACATTATACTGGTCGGATGGGGAATTGGCTGCATTAGCCTGTATCATTCCACCAGTAGCCGGATTAATCAGCAGGTTGCCCTGTGCATCCCTCAGCGTTTTGGTGCCTCTTAAATAACCAAATGGCTGTCCTGGTTCAAGATATGGGCTAACCGCAGTAGTTACCGGAGATAATAAAAGCCTGTCAACACCATCTATCAGTTTGGTTACAATGTTGTTGTTCTTGGTGAAAATTCCTTTTACTTCCCAACTGAATTGCTTACCTGCCAATGGCCTAACGGTTAACTCTACCTCAACACCCTTGTTGGTTACTTCACCAAAGTTTTTGTAAGCACTGGTATATCCCGAAGAAGTTGGAACGGTGATGGGTGCGATCTGGTTGGTAGATTTTTTACTGTACCAGGTAAAATCCAGCAGCACTTTTCTTTGAAGAAACTCATTTGAGTACCGATCTCAATTTCTTTGGTAAACTCGGTTTTAATTCAGCATTGTTAGCCTGGAAAGGCAACGAAGCAGTACCGTTTCCAAGGAAATTGGATCCGATGGAATAAGTATCAAAGATGGAATAAGGATCAGCATCATTGCCCACTTTAGCCCAGGCAGCCCTTATCTTACCATAATCCAGGATATTGCTCTGTATCTTAAACGCATCTGTAAATACCAGTGAAGTGGATACAGATGGATAGAAATAACTCCTGTTGTTAGCCGGTAATGTAGATGACCAGTCGTTTCGGCCTGTTACTTCGATAAAAGCAAAATTCTTATACCCAAATGACAGGTCAGCAAAAGCGCCGATCAGCCTTCTCCTGCTGTAGAGGTCTGCCGAAAATATCTGTTGCTTGGTATTGCTTAATTTGTGAATACCCCTTACAATAAAAATATTGCCCGTATTGGCCTGTCTTGTATTGGTACGCTGGTTAAATGACTGCCCCACGATCGCTTTAAAAGAAAAATCGGAATGGAGCTTTGGTGTCAATGTCAGCAAAACATTCGATTCGATCTCATGGCTTTTATATTTATCAGTGGTCAGGCTTCCCTGCCCTGATGCTGCCCGGGAGCTTACTTCATACACTTCCGTTCTGTCAATATTGGCAACATTACTGCCCACATTGTAGGCAAGATTCGCCCATTTGGTAATATTAAAATCAAACCTTACCCCCATTACCGTTCTCTCATTAACCGTATTGTTGACATTGTATTTTGCTGCCCAGCGGGGATTATCAAATCCGGCGGGGCCGGGATGCATTTCATTGCCCAGTTTATCTTCAAATGGCAAACCGCTGATATCCCATGCCCTGTTTAAAAACAAGGTTCTGGCAAACTGTGATGAACCACCCACCTGTACATCCCCAAAATAGCCACCATTCTGCACTGATCTTGTGTAAGCAAAGTTTCCACGGACATTCAGGCCGATAGCCAATTTTGTGCCGGCACCGAGGCCTACATTCGTTCTGTTGAAAGTGGAATTCTGAACATAACCCTTATGGTTAAGTTGTGATGCCGTCAATGAAATGGAATTCTTATCGTCTCCCCCATTTACATTAATTGAATTTTCAAATACAACACCTGTTTTAAAAAGGTCTTTTACATTATCGGGATAGGCCTGTAAGGCAAACTGTCCGAAAGAAATAATTCAGGATATGCATTTTTATACCCGGCCCATACCGGAATGGAATCTACCGAACCAAACGGTGCACCCCATGAACCATTAGAACCGGTAGCAAGGTTATTCTGGCTGCCGGGGCCAAACTGGTTCTGGAATACCGGGAGGTTAGCGATCTTTTCAAATGAAACAGAGGATTTATAACCGATCTCCAGCCCCTTTCTTGTTTTGCCGGCACTGCCCGATTTAGTGGTGATCACCAGCACGCCATTTGATGCCCGTGAGCCGTACAATGCTGCAGCTGATGCCCCTTTCAGTACATTCATGCTGGCAATATCATTGGGATCCAGATCGGAGATACCGCTGCCATAAGCGCCGCCGCCGGAAGTTTGGTTGGAGGTAACCAACGATGTATTGCTGTATGGAACACCGTCTACTACAATCAATGGTTCATTCTGCCCGAAGAAAGAAGAGTTACCTCTTATCTGGATACGGGTAGCAGAGCCGGGAGTACCCTGTGAGGTACGGATATCAACGCCTGCAACTTTTCCCTGCAGGCCTCTCAGCACATCCGGTTCTGATTTTTGAAGGAGCAGGTTAGGATCTACCTTGCTTACTGAATAACCAAGTCCCCGTTCCTGCCGGCGGATACCCTGCGACGTTACTACCACTTCATTCAGGCTCTTGGTACTGCGTTCAAGCACTACTTCCGCAGTTTGCCCCGCCTGAACTTTTACTGATTTAAAAACAAGATCAACACCCGAGAACTCCAGCACCGCTTCTGTCTTTTGTATATCAATGGCAAAAGTTCCATCAATACCGGAGCTAGCCCCGGCAGTGGTTCCTTTTACTTTTACGGAAACACCTGCAATGGGTGCACCATCCTTGTCTGTAATTTTACCCTTTACCTGTGACTGGGCAACAACAACAACAGTACTAAACAGCAGTACTGTGAGAGAGCATAAAAATTTCTTCATAATACAGTAGTTTTTTGATGAAAAAAAGTATAGGATACCCGGCCTTGAACTGATACCTGTTTCAATCTTTAATTAAGCACAGGCATCAAGATGCAATGCGCTGTGCTTAATTAAAAACTGCATAAAAAAAGAACAGACAAACAAATTGGAGATTTTTTGATGCAGCGAAGGCGATGTTTTACCAAATCATGAAAATGAAATACTGAAACACTGCAATTGATTACCCGGGCAATTGCACTTTTATTTTAATTCGGAAGATTTACAAAAAACTGCCCTTGATTTTCAGCCAAGAAACCAGTCATTAAAAAAACAACCGGAACATAACAGCATTAAAGCTGCCTAAATCTATATCTTTGAATCATAAGTACAGCCATACTTAATAAACAGTAAAATCAATTTAGGGATGTATTCTTTTGTTTACTCAAACAACATAAGATACAGGCTGTGCAGGCACATTGCTTTCTGGATAGCCTGGTACTGTTATTTTATTACTATCTACAGCCTGCGTCCAGGCTCTTCTTATATTGGCCTTCAGTCTTTTATTTCCTATACGATTTTAGAGATGCTGATTCTGATGTCAGTGGATGTTATATTCTGCTATACAGTAGTGTATTTGCTGGTTCCCCGCTACCTTATCAGAGGGAAATACATACTTTTCTTTTTTTTTCTGCTGGTATTTATTTTACTGGATGCATCTGTATCCTACTTTTATTATTTAAAATTGATCAACCCACTCAGGGATTTTTTTAAACTGCCAGTATGGACAGAGATCAGCTTTCCCCAATTACTGATGGGTATGAGTGGGGTGCTGATGATAACCGGAAGCGCCACTACCATTAGGTTTTTAAAATTGTGGCACCTGAAACAACAGGAGATTGACTTGTTGAAATCAGAAAAACTATCTAAGGAATTTAAGTTTATTGACACTTATATACAACCCAGTTTTTTACCCCTGTTACTTAAGAAAGTATATTCCTATTCTGTTGCATCTTCCCATAAAGTACCTGAAATGCTGGATCGTATGCAAAAGATACTAAGCTACCTGATAGATGACTGTAATCAATCTACAGTGCCCATCAGCAAGGAACTGGATGCTGTAAAAGATTTTCTGCAGCTGGAAAAATTAACCAATAGCGGCAGGTTAACCATTCATTATGAAATGAACATTGAACCCGGCAACAAACGAATTGTGCCATTTATATTGTTCCCTTTAATTGAAAATAATTTCAGGCAGGTAAATGACAATATCACCGACAATCACTGGGTGAATATTGTATTCCGGCTAAATGACTATACATTGATTTTAGAAATAAAAAACAGCAAGCCGGTTGAAACTTCTAACCTCATGAATTATGAAACGGCTAATCTTCAGCAAATAAGAAAACGACTGGAATTATTATATCCCGACAGCCACAAACTGAATATCATCATTGAAGAAGAATCATTTGCCATCAGGCTGGAGATTGTTTTAAACAGATCTGTAGTGTAATCAACCCATTTTAGTTATTGAAAACTTAAAAAATCAATTGTTATTTCCGACATAGCATGAATTTTAATTACTGAAACGTGGAAAAAGATATCTAAACATTTTATCCCCCCCGCTCTCCCGATATAAAATTTTTAATTCCCCCGCTTTTATTTTCCTTTAGCATGAATGCAATGTTTGATCTGGCATAAAAAAGTGTAAAACAGTCTGTATCTGTCCTTTGCCTGCTGCAACAAAACAACCGTTTATGATGTCTTTTATTTGAATGGTAATTTCATTTGATAAAAGCTTGCGAACTTTAAAATGTATTGAAAAAAGTATAGCCAAACTGACTTATGTTTGAAATAAACAACAAACTAAAAGATCGTTATTTCAGGATAGCCGGAATACCCCTCTCCGCTATTGTTGTGATGCTGCTGTACAGCCTGCTCACTCACCAGGCTGAAATAGTATGGACAGTTGCAGATTTTTTTTTCCTGCTTTTTGTTGCATCCGGCCTTTGGTTTGGCAATATAAAAATTCAATACATATTTAGGTCATACCTATACAGTATCAAAAGGATATCGCTTCGCCTGCTGGCAAGATTTGCTGTGACCTTCGGTTTCTCCTTTATTTTATCATTTATTCTTTTTGCACTATGGAATTACCTGCTGCATCAATCGTTGCATAAAACAAGTACCATTGTAGAATTACAACTCATCAGTGTGCTGATCAGCTTACAGGTAAGCAGCATCTATGAAATTGTGTACCTCAATAAAGAACGGGAATCTGATATTGTAAAGATCGAGCGCACAGAGAAATCAAAAATACAGGCACAGCTCGACAGCCTGAAAAACCAGGTAGACCCTCATTTCATTTTCAATTCACTCAACACACTTTCTTACCTGATAAGCCAGAACCCGGGCAGTGCAAAACTATTCAACGATACGCTGGCTAGGGTATATCGCTATATCCTGATAAAAAAAGAAAAAGACCTCGTGTTGCTGAAAGAAGAGATTGAATTTGCCAGCAACTATTTTTACCTGTTAAAAATAAGGTACCAGTATGGATTGAAAATGACCATCACCATTGATGACATCGTTTCTGAAAACTACCTGCTACCACCATTATCTGTGCAGATACTGATTGAAAACGCCATCAAGCACAATCACTTTACAGATAAAATTCCGCTTAATATTGTTGTAACAGTGATAAAAGACCATGTAACCGTAACCAACAACAGGAATATCAAACAATTTGACATACAGTCTTCCCAGATCGGCCTAAAAAATCTCTCAGAAAGATACCTGCTCATTACAGATAAAAACATCAGTATAAATGACAGCAAAGAAAATTTTAATGTTGTATTACCATTACTAAAATCGTAATTGCCATGATCAACACCATTATTATAGAAGATGAACAAACTGCTGCTGATAATTTAATAAGGCTATTAAAATTGACCAAAGAGCCAATAAACATTATTGCAGTGCTCGACAGTGTACATGAAAGCATTGCATGGCTTGGTTCCAATCCACAGCCCGACCTGATCTTTATGGATATACAGTTGAAAGATGGAAATTCATTCAGCATATTTGAAAAAATAAGCATCTCAGCTCCCATTGTTTTCATTACGGCATTTGACAACTACCTTGTAAATGCTTTTGAACAAAACAGTATTGAGTTCCTGCTTAAGCCAATAGATGAAGTAGCTATACTGCATACCATCAATAAATACAAAAACCTGAAGCAGCATTTTATACACAGGTATAAAGAAGTGGCCAATAAATTCAAACCCAAAAGAACAAGGATCATCGTAAAGAAAGGCATTGAATACCAGAGTATATTGCTGGATGATATAGCTTATTTTTTTACCGAGCACAAGATTACGTTCCTGGTAACAAAGGAGGAGAAAAAATTTATGCTGGATCAAAATTTAAAAGAACTGGAAGAGGAACTGGATCCACAGAAATTTTACCAGGCCAACAGGAAGTTTATCATCAATATCGACTGCATAAAAAGTTATAAGACTTTTGAAAAAGTAAAATTGTCACTCGACTTGCGGATACCTGTAAACGAGGACATCGTCATCAGCCAGGAAAGTGCTCCCTATTTTAAAAAATGGATCAGCGAAGTGTAGGAGAAGTTTAGAATGTTTAGATAATTTAGGGCGGCTTATCACTAAACTTTCTAACCCAAAAGATTACCCCAATCCTATCTCTGCATGCAACTCGGGTATCTCAATATCTGAGAACCCTTTTTTTGCAAGCCGCAGCTTAAATGCCTGCTGCACTTCATACTCTCCATGTACCAGGAACAACCGTTTTACCTGCCTCGGATCCTGGCAGGCAAGGAACTGGCTCAGGTCTTCATAATCACCATGAGCACTCATGCTCCTGATGGAACCAATCTCTGCATTTACTTCATGCACTACACCATAAATCTTTATTTCCTTTTGTCCTTTCATTAATTTGCCCCCGATTGAACGGGGCTCACAATAACCAGTGAACAAAATAGTATTACGGCTGCTTTCAATATTGTTGCTGATATGGTGTTTAACTCTGCCTGCATCTGCCATCCCACTGGCAGAAATAATTACAAAAGGCCCGTTGCGGAAGTTGAGCATTTTGGATTCATCAACTGTTTTTACAAACTTCAACCCCTTAAAACCAAATGGGTCACTGTCGCTTTCCAATATCTTTTGGATGGTCTTATTAAAATAGCGGGGAAACCTTTTTACAATTTGCGTTGCATCTACACTTAAAGGCGAGTCAACAAAATAATCCAGCTCAGGCAACCTTCGTTCCAGCTCCAGCTGATTGAGTGCAAACAGTATTTCCTGTGTGCGGCCCACGCTGAATGCAGGAATGATCAGCTTTCCTTTTTTTTGTATGCATGCTTTGTTGATCCATTGAAGCAGCTGATCGGGTGTAGTGGTAGCCATATCATGCAGGCTGTTGCCATAAGTGGATTCTAAAATAATATGGTCGGCCTGTGGAAATTCAGCAGGTGATTTCAAGATCACATCCCTGTACCGGCCAACATCACCGCTGAAGGTAAACCTTTGCGTTTTTCCGTTTTCGTTTATGATTAAATGTACCGCAGCACTGCCGATAATGTGGCCGGCATCGGTGTACATCAATTGAATGTTTTCATCAATGGTAAACCATTCGCCATACTCAACAGCTACAAAATGATCCACAGCGATCATTGCATCTTCTGTTGTATACAAAGGTTCAAGGTAGGGTTGGCCTTCCTGCGCCCTTCTTTTGTTTTCGTACTTCACTTCATTTTCCTGTATGCCGGCAGAATCGTCCAGCAACACAGCTGTAAGTTCCTTGGTAGCAGGCGTACAATATATTTTTCCTGCAAAACCATCTTTCACCAACTTTGGTATTAACCCACTGTGATCGATATGTGCATGAGACAGGATCAAACAATCTACTTCCTCCGGGTTAACCCCCATACCCTGTTCATCGCATCCGTATCTTTACCCATGCCCTGGAACATGCCGCAATCGAGTAAATATTTTTTTCCGTTGGTTAGTGTGAGCAGGTGCTTGCTGCCGGTAACAGTACGGGCAGCTCCGTGGAAAGCAATCTTCATAAAATAAATTTTATACCTAAAGGTAAGTAACTACGCCGGGGTTGATTGATTTGCTTTGGACTTAAACGACCAGGTAATAAAAAACTCAGCAACCATTTCCTCTTTATCATTATAGCCAACCGATTTTGCTTTGACCGATCTTCCTTCACCGCTGCTAACAGCTTCCGAAACTGTATTGGCAATAGCCATTCCATCTTCACAAATAAATGTAGTGATGCCGGTTGCTTTTTTATAGTAAGTGGCTTCCAGGCCAACCACTAACATGGAAACAGCTGGCTCGCTTTTACTTTTATAAGTATTCATCATGGCCAATAAACCGGTACTCATTTCTGCAGCCATTGCCAAACAGGCAAAGTAGGTGCTCCTGAATGGGTTTTGAGAAAGCCATTTATAAGGCACCGTTACTGCTGCTCTTTCATTGCTGATCTGCTGCACCCTTACTCCACAGAAGAATGCGCTGGGCAGCTTCATCAATAAGAACAGCCTGAATTTTACAGGATGTTGTATCAACTGAATAAACTTATCCGGGTTGCTCATGCTGACTGCAATTATTTCTTTTCGTATTCTGCCGGGTCCAGTGCTTTGGGGCTCCACATTTGCAGGAAGTTCATTACTTTTTCTTTGTCATAACTTTTCTTCCCATCCTCTAAATATTCACTGCTCTGCGTATGAATGCGTTCTCCTTTTCCATTTAAAATAATAAATACAGGAAAGCCGAAACGCTGTGGATATCCATATTTGGCAAAGACAGGCTTGTTGGCATTTTCCTTACTGTAGTTCAAATGATACCATACAAAATTGCTGCTGAGTAAGGAATCAATTTGTTTGTCGGCTTTGCAAAACCTGGCAAACTCAATGCACCAGCTGCACCAGTTGCCTCCACCCTGCAGTATCACAAACCTATTTTCTGCGGCTGCTTTTTTAACAGCTGCTTCAATATCTGCAGCAGCATCTGCCTGCGGGGTGTACAATTTTTTTTCCTGTGCAAAGGAAACTACCGATAATAATAAAACGAGGCAAAAAAAAACAGTTCTTTTCATGTAAAAAATCATTTAAATAACTTGAAAATAGTGTAGTGAAGTTAATAACTAATAACCAAATGATGCACTGCCTGCGATCGCCTCCAATCAAACAACTGGTATTTGTTATTTTGATCCGAATACAGCGCCGGTCAATAAACTTACAAAGCCGGTGATATTGGCGATTTGCCTGTATTGAAAAACATCGAACCACTTTTTCCTGTATTCCGACCAGTTGGAAGGGTAGTTATCAGGCGCCCAGGTATTGATGATATCATTGATGGGCAGGTTGCCTTTTACAGTAAGCAATGTATCTGCAACCAATGTAACAAAGGCAATCGACGCCGTAATGAACAACAGGCTGCCCGGCTCTTTAACCCTGCAGATCATCAGGGTGAGATTGAGCAGCAATGCAGCATATATCACATATTTGAAATTACTTCTCATTCCTGCATCGATCAGCTTTCTCAGTTCAATATAGGGGTTGGCTTCAAGATTCAACTGTACCTGCTTTAGTGCCAGGATATACATGAACGACTGGCTTACAATAATGCCGTAAGTAAGCAATGTGAGCAGAAAAATAATTTTAGTTATCATGACCCGATAGATTTAAATAAGTGATTACTGATTTGAAATTTTTAAGTTGATGAATTTGATACCAATGATCAAAAGCCAGGTGAGCCAGAGGGTACTGCCGATGAATCCAGCCATATCCCAAACGGGAAATCCCGGAATAACAGTGGCTAACAATTCCGCCTGCGCCAGCCCGTAAATAAATGCGCTCACAATACCCAGCAGGTTGACCCATTTTGGAAACAGGTGCAGCCTGGAAAAAGATATTGAAATTAAAACAGTCCAGATAATGGTAAATAACTGGCCAAGCTGTTCACCTAATATCACTCCGCCAAACTGGTGTATCACTTTGAAAGCCATGATGGCTGCAGCTTTTGTGGGCTCATCTGTTGCAGTTACAAAACTGTTGGCTAAAACAGGCACTACAAAGGTCCAGCGTAACAAACCGATCATTTGCACAATCAATCCAATTACCCCGATGCTGGTAGCTACCCGGGCCAATGATGATTTATTTTCCAGTTGCTGGCCGATGCGTATATAAGCCGGCAGTAAAGGAAGCCCGATGAGTGCGAAGGCAAACCAGGTCCAGATCAGTTTACTCCCACCTTCATGAAATTTAGTGAGGATGACTGCTGTATCCTGCCGCAAAATATCCGGGTATTCAAAGATGACAGTAAGCAACGTGTAAGGAATGAACACACCCACAGCGCCTGCGATCAATAACCAGCCGATTGTTTTTTCTGTTCTCATGATTGCTGGTTTTAAAATTTGAATGAATAACTGATACCTGGTGTTGGATTGACCTTAAGGCTTTGCCCCTGTGCTGCTACCGCAATTGCGCCAATCCTGAAGTTTAAACCCTTCCAGATTATCCAGCGAAAACCGGCTTCCACAGCTACTGCATTTTCATCTTTGTAATCACGTGTAAGGCCACGCAGGTAAGAAGCACCGGCATAAAAGGAAGAAGGTATCTCCTTACTGTCAACCGGGGCAAACCAATACGTAACACCGGCTTTAAAGAAATTCGTGTACTCCCCTTTTTTAAACGCAGTGGTGTAATACCCTGCATGAACAGATACCTGCCGGTGGTGGTATTCCAACCCGATGGAAGGATTGCGGAACCCGTTAATACTTAATTCGTTTTTCGGAAATTTACTTTGTGAAAAAGCCGGGGCTGCAGTTACTAAAAGCAGCGTAGAAAAGATTACATGTTTCATATCGTTTTGTTTTGTTGTTTTTAACGATACAAAGATGCAATGCCGGAAACGGCGGTTACCTGACAAATGTCCATAAATTCAATCAGCAGATATTATTCCTGATACGGCTCAGATGCCGGGGGGTAACACCCAATATGGAAGCAAGGTATTGCAGTGGGATCTGTTGTAATAATACTGGCTCTTCTTTCAGTAAGCTGGCATAGCGTTCTTCGGCAGTCATTATGATGAGTTTGATCCTGCTTTCATCAATGGCGGCCATCACCTGCTCAAGCGCAGCAATGTAAAATGACCGGAAAGCTTCGCTGCCCGATTTTAGTTTTGACAGGTCATCGTAATGAACCTGCCATACTTCTGAATCTACCAATGCCCTTACAAACTCTTTGCCGGGCTGTTATTTAAAAAAGCTGCTTACAGATGCCAGGAAAGTGTTTTCACCACTCACGTAAGTTGTTATCTCTTTGCCATCCCTGATATAAAAATACTGGAACAGGTCTTTTGTAATAAAGGCCAGGTACTTGCTGGTCTTTCCTTCCTCTGTAAAATATTCGCCCTTGGTAAATTTCCGGTATTTGAAGGCTTCCACAATTGGTGAAACTTCGCTTACAGGTACACCACTTCCTAAAAAATGCGATAGCAGTTTTTCCAAAATAACTATTTGTGATGATAAAATTGAATTACAAATTATATCAAATTCTGCCAGGAGGAATTTGTTCAAAAATGTTCCGGTACAAATCATCTTTCCCAACAAACCAATAAACGGCCCGGCTATACAACTATATGAAACTTACTCCTTATCAATCTCTACCACACAACCAATCACATTGTTTCTTTCACTGGCATCCGCCTTAAAATAAATAGTACCCTGGTTGCTGTTGTTGTACTGCACATTTTTAATGGAAAATGCATTGATGGCTTCATTCAGTTTACCTGCATAAGTAAGTGCGGTGCTTTTGTTGATGGCTGCATTTACGGCATTGTAATCAAGGGGCTGCTTGCTTACCACGATACCCATAAAATCTTTGTTGCCGATACTGTCTGCACGGATGGACTCCTTCCTAGGGAATAACCTGGTGCCGGTAATACCGCAGTACGGAGAATGGATGGGTTTATACGGAAACAACACAAAACTGCTGCCAGCTGCATTGGGAGTAAACAGATAGATATAACACTCCACGGCATTCTTGATTTCCATTTTAAATTTTGTGCCCTTTTTAAGCGGCGCTACGGTTGCAAAATTATTACTGCCGCCTGCCCTCAATGGAATGTATTGTTTGGTATCGTTGTTTACAAGGCCAACTGTACATTCAAAATCGATATTGAGCGCTTCGCCCCTTTTTGGCATGGGATCAACACCATAAGCTTCTCTTACAAATTCTTTAAAATCACCATAACGAACATAGCCAATGCCGTTCTCTCCCCACTCCGGCCCCCAGCTGTTCATGATCTGGAAAGCGCCTCCTTCCAGCCGGTCATCGTACCCAATTACACACATCGCATGGCCACCAAAGCCCATCTGGCTTCGGTCTTCATCGGCAGGATGCCAGACTTTTTCCCCCATCATATCCTGCATAAAACTTCCGCCAACCATCATACCAATAACTACAGGTGCATCTTTTGCCAAATGTTCTTTAATCGCCCTTAAATTAATTCCGTTAGGTTCATCACTTTCTGTAAGGCGGTTAAATCCATGCATCCGGTGCTGCATGGCTTCACTGGACTGTTGCCCGTTTGGCTGGCGGCTGCAATCCTGTTCATCGTAAGGAAATTCATTAAAGGGTACCGCACCTTTGTTGGTCATAAATTCCATAGCACGAATGATGTAAGAACCCTGGCAGCCATCCAATCCGATTTGATTGTATAAGAATGCCGGGCTAAAGGCCACACTGTTGGGATCAACTGCGGTGCTTGCACTTTCTACAATTGTTCTTGCTGCATAAGCACTGCTCCATGCTACGCAACTGCCCTGCTTACCCTGGTTCAAGCGGCTGGGTGCATACCTTGCCAGCGAAACACTTTCAGGTAAAGGGTTTTTGGTATTATCATCTTCCAGTCCTTCATATACACTGGCTTTTTTAAATTGGTTGGGATCTAATATGCCTCCTGTGGAAAATTTCGAGATCACATCAGCAAGCCCGCCACCACCGCTGCTGCCGGAACAGCCACCGTTCTTCATTAATAAATAACCGCCGCCTGCCAGCAGCAACAGTATCAATATACCTCCCTTGCCACCACCGCCACGGAAAAGCGAAAACAGTAAAGGTAAAAAAGCAAGGATGCCCCCACCCCCGCCACCGCCGCCACGATTTCCACCACGGCCGGAGCCACCGGAATTATCATTGTAGTCCTGCTGATCTTGTGGATCGTCCACCATTTCTAAAGGCATAGTATAAATTTTTGGGGTGAGAATTGATGTCTAAATGTAGGGAGTTTTTTTTAACGGGGTACTATATTTTAGGTATTTAATAACCGGTATAAAGGAGCGACTTTGAGACTGATTTTTTTTTAAATGCTACTGTCTGTAAAAAGTTACTTATGAGAAATATTACAATCGCACTGCTGCTGCTTTTACCAGTTGTGCTGCTTGCCCAACCTTCCTTAACAAGAATGCAATTGAAACTTCAAATGCAGGGCCCCGTTTCTCAAACAGGGATAGATTTTAAAATGATCTCCGCCTCACAAGCCGGCATTCTTTTTACCGGTACCCTCAATTTGCCAGAAACACAGGCCAGGCAATGGGTTGAAGAGCAGCTGGAAATAAGGAACGATGCGGACGCTTTCAGGCCAGATAATAATGTCGCCAACACGGGAAGCATGGAAGTGAAAAAATTACATCAGTATTACAAAGGCATAAAAGTAGAACATGGTGTAGTGAACATGACTTCCAAAGCTGGTAAGATTGTCATGATGCAATTAGAATTTTATTCGATCGGTAACAACTTTAATATACGCCCCTCTCTTACAGAAAACGAAGCGCTGCAAAAAGCGGTTGCGTTTACCGGTGCAGAAAAATATGATTGGGCAGATGCTGCTGATGCTGTTAGTGCTGCCAATGCACCTCATG
Source organism: Chitinophagaceae bacterium (assembly GCA_016722465.1). Taxonomy (GTDB): domain Bacteria; phylum Bacteroidota; class Bacteroidia; order Chitinophagales; family Chitinophagaceae; genus Ferruginibacter. The sequence continues at coordinate 695,420 of JADKJC010000002.1, forward strand.
GTGAGCTGGTAATTATAAAAGACTATGAAACGGAAGGAGCGGTATGCCTTGCTTATAAATTTGAGATTTACGCCTTGTATCCTTCAGGCGGCGCTTATGTTTACGTGAATGCATGGGATGGAAGGATACTGCTGAATGATCCGCAAATAAAACATATTGGAAACAATACAACCCGTGGAGAAGGTCAGGTACTGCAGCATGGAAATGAAAAAAAAACGGACGCAAACCAGAAAGAATATTCTGGCACCAGCCAGCCTGAACCGGCTACAGTAACAGAAATAAATTTACGAAAAGCTGCTGAAGAAAACACATCAGTGTCTTATGCAAATATCCAGGGCAGCGCTGCAACAAAATTTAACGGCACACAATTTATTTATACCGATAACAATAGCGGTGTTGCCGGAAAGCCTTACAGGCTAAGAGGTTCAAGGAATAACATGAATATAGAAACTTATAACTTCCAGGGTTTCCAGTATAACAATGCGATTGATTATTATGTACAGGCCATAGATTTTGTAGATAACGATAACACTTGGACAGCAGCAGAATTTAATAATCCTGCATGGGATGACGCCGCTTTGGGTGTACAGTTCAGTATGCAGATAGTAAGCGACTACTGGAAACTGGTGCATGGACGGAACAGCTGGGACAATGCCAACGCAACAATAAAAAGTTATGTGCATGTATATGAATTAAAAAAAAGTTTCCAGCAGCCCGGATGTATACAATTCTTTTTTTCTGAAAAATGCATTTTGGTCCAGGGGCAGGATGACCTTTGGAGACGGTAATAATACTTCTTCAAGCCTTCCCTATACCCCCCTTGATATTTGTGCCCATGAAATGGGCCATGCAATTACTGAAACTACCTCGCAATTGGTGTATCAATGGGAATCGGGTGCTTTAAACGAAGCCTTCAGCGATATATGGGCAGCCTGTATTACCGATTATGCAAAACATATTTACCCTGTATCCGATGAAAATACCTGGCGTGTGGCAGAGAAATGCGAAAATGTTGGATTTACAAACCCGGGCTTCAGGGACATGGCGAACCCGCCCATTTTTTCTGATCCCAGCGCTTATAAAAATTCCAACTGGAAACCAGCGTCGCTGCAAACCTGCCGTGATTTTTCAAGTACAGATAACTGTGGTGTACACAGCAACAGTGGTGTTTTAAATAAATGGTTTTTCCTGATTACAGATGGACAGGCAGGCACCAACTCCTTTGGAACGGCTTTTAATGTTGCCGGCCTTGGTTTTCAAACTTCAGAAAAGATCGCCTACCTTACTTCCATAAACCTTACCCCCAATGCATCATATCAAACATGCAGAACAGTTTCATTGAATGCAACCGCAGCTTTGTACGGCAATACATCACCCGAATATCAAACCGTATGGAATGCATGGGTAGCAGTAGCAGTTGACAGTAATACTTATAATATGAGTAATACCCCTGTATTTACCACCAATAATTTTACCGCTATTGCTGTGGGCAAAGATGGTGTTGTGCTTGCAGGCACCAACTACAGCGGTGTGTATAAATATGCAGCCAACACCTGGGAAAAACTCAGCGACCTTACCGGTGTAAGGTTCAACGATATTAAAGCGGATTATAATGGTAATTTCTGGGTAGCGCAATCCGGCAGGCTGGGCACACAGGGCGGTGGCAGCAGTATTGCGGGTGGTGTGAGCTTTTACCAGTCGCCCTTTACCAACCCAAGTACCTTGTATACAGCAGGTGCCCAAACGGATGTGCCAACAAGAAATGCCCGTTGCATTTATGTTGACACATTCAGAAACGTAAACCTTATCAGCCCTTCGGTGTGGATGGCTGGCCTTGCTTATATTACCAGTAATAATTCAACAAGTGGTATGCTGGGGCATGGGGTAAATCTCGGCACCCCTGCCTTTACGCCTGTAAATGGAAATATCAACATTGCCAGCGGCACTGTTGGCTGCCTTACAATAGGTGGCAACAAAACTACTATCTGGACCTTTGTGCAGGCAAACAACGGAATAAACCAATTGCTTACTTATGATGCAGTAACCAACGCTTTTATTGAATCGTTTGATCATAATTCCCATGCGGTCATTCCATCGGGTTTTGTTGCAAGGTCTATTTATTGCGATCCCAAAAAGAGGGTATGGATCGGCCTGGCAGCTGGCGGCCTGTTGGTTTTTGATGAAAACAGGCGGTGGCATTATCTTAGCCCGGTTGATTTCCCGCTGTTATTTCCTGCCGGTACGCAGGCAAGTTTTAATGCCATTACGGGTAATAAAGAAGGAGATGTTTATATAGGCACTACCAATGGCCTGGTATATTTTGAAAGAGGCGACGGGCTGGTTGACAAAATAGACCAGGCTGCCAGCTATAAGGTTTTTGGCAAACCAAATGGGCTACCCTCCAACGTTATTAATGCCATGGCTTACGATACGCTAAGGTTTAAACTACTGGTAGCAACAGACAGTGGCATTGTTTTCTGGGAGCCGTTGTGCATTAATCCTTATTGCAACCTGTATGCTTTTAAAGCTGCAGTGGATGCTGAAACCATTGCGAATGGCAACTGGAGTAATGCGGCGGTGTGGAATACAGGCAAGGTTCCGGATTCTGCCACCAGTGTGACTATTAAGCACAATATAACAGTGGATATAAATAGCAATTGCCGGTCGCTTGATGTAAATGCTGCTGTAACCGTTACTTTGCAAACGGGTAAAAATCTTACCATTTACTCTGATAAAGGCAGTACCATTTATACAGGCAATGAACAAAGGCGGCGAAGGCGGTAATACATTCAAACCGGCATAAAAATTTCCTGCCCGACAATCCATAAAAAAGCCCTGCCGGTAAAATGGCAGGGCGATTTTTTATTGCAGCAGTTATTCTATCACCTGGTTCTTCAGCAAATCTTCAAACGTATCCCTCCTTCTTATCAGTTTTGCAACACCCTCTTTCAGCAATACTTCAGCGGGTTTTAAGCGGCTGTTGAAATTGCTGCTCATTTCAAAACCATAAGCACCGGCATTGTAAAATACCAGGAAATCACCTTCTCTTACTTCATTCAATTTCCTGTCCCAGGCAAAAGTATCTGTTTCGCAAATATTGCCTACCACATTGTAAATTCTTTCAGCGCCATTGGGGTTACTGATATTGGCAATATGATGATACGCATCATACATCATTGGCCTGATCAAATGATTGAAGCCACTGTTAACCCCAACAAAAACTGCGGAAGGTGTTTGCTTGATCACATTGGCCTTCACCACAAAATAACCGCACTGGCTTACCAAATACTTTCCTGGTTCAAACCATACCTGCAATTTTTTCCCTGTTTCGTTTTCAAATGCAGTGAAAGCTTCTGCAACTTTTTCTCCCAGGGTGGTGATGTCTGTTTCTGCATCGCCAGGCTGATAGGGCACTTTAAAGCCGCTGCCCAAATCAATGAATTCCAGGTTGGGAAAGTGAGTAGCCGTATTGAACATTACTTCCAGCCCTTCCAAAAACACCCGGATATCTTTGATCTCACTGCCGGTGTGCATGTGTATACCGGTAACGTTTAGCTGCGTTGTTTTTACAATTCTTTCAATGTGGCGCATCTGGTGAATGGAAATACCAAACTTGCTGTCGATATGCCCGGTAGAAATTTTGTAATTACCGCCTGCCATGATGTGTGGATTCAGACGGATACAAACCGGGTAACTGTTGCCGAATTTATTACCGAATTGTTCCAGGATTGAAATGTTATCTATATTAATATTAACACCCAGTGCCTTCACTTCCACGATCTCTTCAAAGTCTACGCAATTGGGCGTATACAAAACACTCTTTACATCAAAACCAGCCATCAGCCCCAGCTTCACTTCATTCACACTCACACAATCCAGTGATGCGCCGATGGACTGTACATACTTAAGCACATTGATATTGGTAAGCGATTTACAGGCATAAAAGAAACGGGCATTGCAATGCTTAAATGCCTTCTGCAGTTTTTTATACTGGTTAGCGATACGTTCTGCATGATACACATACACCGGTGTGCCAAACTCATTGGCAATTTCTGTTAACTGCTGGGCTGATAAGTTTTTTTCCATTGTTGATGTTGACGTTTTGTTTAATGAGGATTTGAATGATTGTTATGACTTAATGATCAAAAAAAAAGGTATGAACACTTACCGTTTCATACCTTTTTCAATTTATTTATCACACAGGTTATGAATCGGTTTCTTCGCCGTCCTTCTTCACCTGTTTATTTTCCAGTATTTCGCCTTCCTCGTTTACCACAAGGTTAACTTCTGTTTCTTCTACTTCAGTAATTATTACTATTTCTTCAGCTATGATTTCTTCATTCACCATTTCCCCCGCTTCAGCTGCTTCTTCGGAAGCAAGATCCTGTGCATGCTGGCTTACGGCAGTAGCTTTCACCAGTTCTTCCATCAGCACTTCATTTATTTTAGGCAGGTCGGCCGTGCTGTTGATGCCAAAATAATCCATGAATGATTTTGAAGTGGCATATACCAATGGCTTGCCTACTGCATCTTCATTTCTGCCGGATATGATCACCAGGTCTTTTTCAAGTAATTTCTGTACTGCATAATCACAGTTCACCCCACGAATGGATTCTATTTCGCTTTTGGTGATCGGTTGTTTGTAAGCAATAATGGCCAGTGTTTCCAATGCCGCCACCGAAAGGCGCTTTAAAAACTTTTCGCCATTTAATTGTGCAACCGTTTTGTGATAATCCTTTTTGGTAAGAAACTGCCAGCCACCACCACTCTGCTTTACTTCAAAAGGATAAAATTCTGAATTGTATTTTTCCCGGATCCCTTCCACAGCTGCTTCCACCTGTTCAGCCGTAGCCCTGTCTTCAATAAAAGCCAGTGCATTATTCAGCAGTTCCAGCAACTCTTCATTCACCAGCGGTCTGTCGCTGGCAAAAATCAATGCTTCAATATGTGGTATAATTTGAGAGAGTTCCATGCCCCTATCCCCTAAAGGGGAATATTGTTTTTAAAAGTTGCTTGCAATATTATTCTCTTGCCTTACACCCCTTTAGGGGGCTTGGGGGTTATCCATTCAATGCTGCTGCACCACTCACAATTTCCGTTAACTCTGTGGTAATAGCAGCCTGCCTTGCCCTGTTGTAACTGATCTTTAATGATTTTAGTAATTCATTGGCATTCTCACTGGCTTTGTCCATGGCAGTCATCCTTGCACCATGCTCACTGGCATTGGCATCCAGCACTGCTTTAAATAATTGGGTGTTTAAAATCTTTGGCATCAGTTCGTTAATCAATACTTCCTTGGCCGGCTCAAAAATAAAATCTGCCTTTTTCTGTCCTTCTTTTGGCACCACTTTTTGTACGGGTAAAAATTGTTCCGCTACAAAACGCTGGGTGGCGGCATTTTTAAATTCACTATAAATAACTTCTACTGCATCTACTTCCTTAGTGCTGAAGGCATCCATGGCGTACTGGGCGGCAGCCTGCACTTTATCAAAACTCAACCCGGTAAAAATATCCCAGTATTTATCATATACTTTAAATCCGTTCTTGGTGAAGTGTTCAAATCCTTTTTTCCCGATCGGTAATATCTGCACATTACCTTTTGCATTTTGTGCCGCATATTTTTCTGCAATCAGGTGCTTGGCCAGTTTTATCAGGTTACTGTTGTAACCTCCGCACAATCCCCTGTCGCTGGTTACCACAATGATCAGCGCTTTGTTGACCTGCCTTTCAGCAGCCAGGGCTAAGTTTACACCGCCATCACTGTTACTCACAATATTACCCAGCATTTCCTGCAATTTTTGGGCATAGGGCCTCATTTGTGTAATAGCATCCTGAGCCCTGCGTAGCTTTGCCGCACTAACCATTTTCATGGCCTTCGTGATCTGTTGGGTACTCTGTACACTCTTGATCCTGTTACGTACTTCTTTTAATGCTCCTGACATATCAGCTAAATTAAAATTTTACCGGTATTGATTTCGGTGTGCAAATGTAGGGCAAAAAAGGCTAACAGAAAGAGTGATTTTCCACAAGAAACTGAAAAGCAGTTTCTGCAACGAAAAGCGGCGCCGCCTTAATTATATTTATTAATAGCAGCCCAATGCTGTACTTTTTTTTGCCAAATTGCCCGAAATAAAATTTTTTATGCAATATTTGACAGTTCAATAGTTAATGAATAAACCTAAACCTCAGAAAAGCGCTTGTAAATATGGAATTGGCCTTTAACTTACTACTGACTATATTGATTGAATTACCCATTATGGCTTTCTTTTTCAAAAAGAGAAAAAGACGCTACGCATTGTCCGTGGGACTGTTTGTAAACATTATTACCTGGCCCATTGTAAATATCATCCGGCTCAATACAGATTGGGATCTCAACTGGGTGCAGGTGGGAGTAGTGGTAGTGGAAGGCTTTGCATACTGGCTATTGCTGGGCCGTCATATCAAAAGATCTATTATTATGACCATCGTTGCCAATGCCGCAAGCTTTTTGGCCACCAAATACATCCACATCAGCCCTGACCTATTCCAGAAAACCCCCAACCTTATCAGGTAATAAGACTGCACCAGCAGGGTTAGTCGTACAGGTGAACCGTTACAGGTTTTGTTACCTGGATCACTTTGATTGCACCCCCTTCTCTTGCCTGCTGATTAAGCGTTCTTTTCCTGTAAAGCATTGCAGACAGTGAAAATGATTTCCCTTTTTGCCGTTGCAGTTGTTCCAGCGGAATAGTGATGGCATTACCTGAATCCGTTGCCAAATGCCGGATGGTAAAACTGGAGTCAGTATTATCAGTACTTAATTCCACATAATCATCATCCCTTAGTAAGGGAGCTTCAAATCTCACCATAGCCGGGGTTGTTTTTGAAAGGGAAGCCGGCACCTGGGTTAACCGGAAGTTTTCTATCGAAAATTCATTTTCAAATTTCCTTTTATCAATATCTGTAAAAACCAGTCTGTGCTTACCAAATGAGTTTTTACCAGAGAGTACCATTTTGTAAAATGCTCCGGCAAAATCGCTGCTATCCACTTTCAGCAGTTCCCCGTCAAATTCAAACCGGCTGGGAGCATTTAATACAAGGGTGGTTCCGTTAATACCGGCAAAACGAAACTGGGCTATCAGTTCCGTTTTATTGTCATTTTCGTCAAAAGTAATATCATATTGCTGGTAAATGGTTTCCTGGTTTACATCTTTACTCTGGCCTATTTCATTACTGGCACAGGAAACCAGCATAAACATTGCGAATAAGAAAATCAACTGGAAGGAACGTGTGGAGGTATACATATTGGTAAAGTTTTGAGTTAATACTTAAAATCAATGAAGGTTAGTTAACAAAAGTATAATTGTAAAAACAGTTGCTTCCAGCCAGGATGTTCTTAAAGAATTAAACCCCGGGTGCTTAAAGCTTACAAACCTATAAACTAATTGCTACCTTTGCCAGCCCCAACGGGGACACGCTCTGTCAATTTGGCTTTCTGGTTTTTTCAGCACCATATTTGACTTGCAGAATATTCAAATCAACAAATTACTCATTTACCCAATAACACGGAATTTTATGATTGGCTTTATATCAAAACTATTTGGTGGCAACAAAAGCGAAAAGGATGTAAAAAAGATTCAACCCCAGGTGGGAAAGATCAACACATTCTTTGAACAATACAAATCACTCAGCAATGATCAGCTCAGGAATAAAACACAGGAATTTAAAGAAAGGATCAGGCAGCACCTTGCCGCTATTGACGATGTAATCCAGCGTAAAAAAGACGAAGCTGAAGCATTGGCTTCCATTGATATTAACCAGAAAGATGTTATTTATCGTGAAGTTGACGAACTGAAGAAAGACCGGGATAAACAAATTGAAGAGATATTGGAACAAATTTTACCGGAAGCTTTTGCTGTGGTAAAGGAAACAGCCCGCCGTTTTAAAGAAAACAGCAGGATTGAAAGTACGGTTACAGAACTGGATAAAACCTTGTCCGTAAAAAAAGATCACATTACAATTGAAGGAGAGAAATCTGTTTTCAGCAATACCTGGAAAGCTGCCGGTGGTGATGTTACCTGGAACATGCTGCATTACGATGTGCAGTTAATTGGTGGTGCCGTTTTGCACAGTGGCAAAATTGCCGAGATGGCTACCGGTGAAGGTAAAACCCTTGTAAGTACTTTGCCTGCTTACCTGAATGCGCTGGCCGGAGAGGGTGTACATATTGTAACAGTAAATGATTACCTGGCAAGAAGGGATAGTGAATGGAACGGCCCCATCTTTGAATGGCTGGGCATTACCGTTGACTGCATAGATAAACATGAACCCAATAGTGATGCAAGAAGATCCGCTTACAATGCGGATATTACTTATGGTACCAATAACGAATTTGGCTTTGACTACCTCCGTGACAACATGGTACACAACCCTGATGAGATGGTGCAACGTAAGCATCACTTCGCTATGGTGGATGAGGTGGATAGTGTATTGATCGATGATGCCCGTACGCCGCTGATCATCAGCGGACCGATTGGTCATAGCGACAATACCCAGCAATTTTTCGATCTCAAACCAAGGATTGAAAAATTAGTGGAAGCACAGAAGAAAGCAGTGAACCAGTACCTGATCGATGCTAAGAAGAAAATTACCGAAGGCAATGATGATCCCAAAGATGGTGGCCTTTCATTGATGAGAGCACACCGTGGTTTACCAAAGAATGGTGCGTTGATAAAATTCCTGAGTGAACCGGGTATCAGGGTAAAATTACAGAAGAGCGAAAATTATTACCTGGCCGATCAGCAAAAAGAAATGCCGAAAGTGGACGAAGAACTTTACTTCCACATTGATGAAAAAAACAACCAGGTTGATTTGACCGATAAGGGTATTAATTTGATTACCCGGTCGGGTGAAGATCCTGAGTTTTTTATTCTACCCGATATAGCTACCAAGCTTGCTGAAATAGATAAAGGCAGCCTGGAAACAGAAGAAAAGCTTCGTCAAAAGGAAGCACTGTTAAATGAATATTCTGTAAAGGCAGACCGCATTCATACGGTACAGCAATTATTAAAAGCATATACCCTGTTTGATAAAGACACTGAATATGTGGTGATGGATGAAGCAGTGAAAATTGTTGATGAACAAACAGGCCGTATCCTGGATGGCCGCCGGTACAGTGATGGTTTGCACCAGGCCATTGAAGCAAAAGAAAATGTAAAGATCGAAGCCAGTACCCAAACCTATGCAACAGTAACCTTGCAGAATTACTTCCGTATGTATCACAAGCTTTGTGGCATGACGGGAACTGCAGAAACAGAAGCCGCAGAATTGTGGGACATTTACAAACTGGATGTGGTTACCGTACCAACGAACCTGAAAGCCATCAGGAAAGATGAACAAGACCTGGTGTACAAAACCAAACGAAAAATACAAAGCCGTTATTGACGAAATAGAAAAACTCCGCAATGCAGGAAGGCCAACACTGGTTGGTACCACTTCAGTTGAGATCAGTGAATTGCTGAGCAGGATGCTGAAGCAAAAAAACATTCCGCACAACGTATTGAATGCAAAGCAGCATGCCAGGGAAGCACAGGTAGTGGCAGAAGCCGGGCTATCCGGATCCGTTACCATTGCTACCAATATGGCTGGCCGTGGTACGGATATCAAGCTTGGGCCTGGTGTAAAAGATGCCGGTGGGTTAGCCATTGTTGGTACCGAAAGGCATGAAAGCCGCCGCGTGGACAGGCAGTTACGTGGTCGTGCAGGCCGCCAGGGAGATCCGGGTAGTACACAATTTTTTGTAAGCCTGGAAGATGACCTGATGCGTATGTTCGGCAGCGAACGTATTGCCTCACTGATGGACAGGATGGGCTACAAAGAAGGAGAGGTGATACAGCACAGCATGATCTCCAAGTCCATTGAAAGAGCTCAAAAGAAAGTAGAAGAAAACAACTTTGGTATCCGTAAGCGTTTACTGGAATATGATGATGTGATGAATAAACAGCGTAATGTGGTTTACACCAAACGTACTCATGCCCTGTTTGGAGAAAGACTGGCGCTTGACCTGGACAATGCTTTCTATTCTGTTGCAGAAGGCCTGATCAATTCCTTTAAAGAAGGAAATGATCATGAAGGGTTTAAACTGGCAGCCATCATGAATTTTGGGATCGACACTGTCATTACCGCCGAAGAACTGGAAAAGGGTTCTGTGCAGAGCCTTGCTGAAAAATTATATACCGAATCTAAATCCAACTACAATCGTAAGCTGGAAACAACAGCAGAACAAACATTGCCGATCATTAAAAATATCCGCAGGGAGCAAGGCAATCACATCATCAATGTGGCCGTACCATTTACCGATGGTAGAAAAGCAATACAGGCCCTGGCCAATATTGACAAGACCATTGAAAGCAATGGTACCGAACTGATGAATGCACTTGAACGCAGTATTACGCTGGCATTGATCGATGATGCATGGAAAGAACATTTAAGAGCCATGGATGACCTGCGCCACAGTGTGCAAACTGCAGGTTACGAACAAAAAGACCCATTGGTAATTTATAAGATAGAAGCATTCAGCGCCTTTAAGCAAATGGATGATTCAGTGAACAAGGACATTGTTAGTTTCCTTTGCCATGCCGGTATACCAATGGAGCAAACCAATGCCGGGAAAATAAAAGAAGGCAGGGAAGAGAAGACTGACATGAGCAAGATGCGCCAGCGCAAAGAAGAATTTGCAGGCGCTACCAGCAGCACCGGAGGACCTGAATACATGAACCAGGAAAATGAATACTACGAACCATCGGCACCAGTAAAGCAGGAGCCGGTAAGAGTAGAACCTAAGATTGGACGTAATGATGCCTGCCCATGCGGCAGTGGCAAGAAGTTTAAGCAATGCCACGGAAAGGATATGTAAAGATTTTTGACAATAATTTTAAAAGCCAGCCTTAAAAGGCTGGCTTTTAAAATTACAATTGCAGGCCGGCATCTTTACTTAATCGGTTTAAATATTAACAGCGCTTACCAGTTTTACAATCTGCTTTCAACTAATTTCGATTACTGATAAATCATTACAAGTAACAATGTTTTTAAAAATACTTACCGTAGCCGGACTTGCCACTTTTGAAATATATGCAGCCATTCCTACGGGCTTTCTTTTGGGACTCTCTCCCTGGGTAATATTTTTTGCAAGTGTAACCGGTGGATTGTCAGGTGTTTTTATTGCAGGATTTCTTGGTGATAAGATAAGGGCATTCTTCCATAAAAAGAAAGTACCCGGCGAGGCTACAGCCAAACATCCTATGATCGTACATCTCTGGGAAAAATATGGCATTATTGGATTGGGATTTTTAGGAACAATGTCGGTGGGAGCACCAATAAGTATTGCAGTAGGCGTTGGGTTAAATGCAAACCTCAAAAAACTGCTTACCTGGTGTTGCGTGGGTGTTATTGTACGTTGTATTTTATTTACCCTGATTGGATTTTACGGGGTAAAACTATTTTAAATTAAATGTTCTTAAAAAAGATGTTTACAAACGCTTTATCACGATTCAGGCTGGTGGCTTTTTTAGAAGGCTGTTCTTATTTATTATTCGCCATCACCATGCCGTTGAAGTATAAGATGGACATCCCTCAACCTAACTATGTAATTGGTATGGCACATGGAATTTTATTTATCTCCTACGTGGTTTTATTGATACAGGTTTCGGTGGAGTACAGATGGTCTTTTAAAAAATCGCATTGGCATTTATAGCATCCCTTATTCCCTTTGGAACATTTTATGCCAATAAAAAATTATACCCGGAAGTACCAGTTGGTTAAATAAAAAAGCAAAGCATGAAAGCGTTTTTGTTTACATGCCTGATCATTGCAAGTTATGCTAGGGTTTCAGCACAGGAAAATTATACCTATGCTGACAGTAAGGTGTTGCAAATTCCCAAAGCTGAAACTTACGCTGCATCTTCAATTTCAAAATATATTCTCGATCATTTTAAAACAGAAAAGGAAAAGATAAGAGCTGCATATACATGGATCATTAACAATGTTGAATACAGCAAAGACAGCATGTATCATTTCAACAAATGGGGTACAGACCCTGAAGTGAAGATGACAGCCATTTTACGCAGGCGAAAAGGGGTTTGTGAAAACTATGCTGAACTGTTTGCCTATATTGTTTCCAAATGCGGCGTACAGGCGGTAACCGTTACCGGCTATACAAAGATCGGTGGTACTGTTTACAACACAGGCCATGGCTGGGTAGCCGTGTACGTTGACTCGGCATGGCTGCTTTGCGACCCCACCTGGGACGCCGGCCGTTACAATAGCTACCATTATTTTTTAGTGGCTCCCCCAGAGTTTATCAGCAGTCACATGCCCTTTGACCCGATGTGGCAATTGCTGGAGCATCCAATTTCTCACGGAGAATTCAGCCAGGGATTCAGCCGTTCAAAAAAAGGGGAACCTGTTTTTTACTACAAAGATTCTGTATCAGTATACCTGCAGAGTGACACCCTGCAGCAGATGGAAGCCACTTCCAGGAGAATGAACAAAGCAGGACTGGAGAATGAAGACCTGAAAACATGGTATGCCTACAACCAGATGAAGATAAACATCGTTCACCAGGAAGAGAACATGCAGCTCTTTAACGATGCGGTAGCAGATCTTAACCAAGCGAAAAAACTGTACAACGAATTTGTTCAGTACCGTAACAATCGCTTTTCCCCAGCCAAACCCGATGCAGATATTAAAGCAATGTTTACTGCCATCGAGAACCTGCTTGAATCATCGTACAAAAAAATGGATGCAATCGGCAGGAAGGCAGAGAATTATCAATACGATACAGATGGCTTAAAAGAAAATCTGGATAATTTAACTACAAAAGTAAAATCACAAAAGGAGTTCTTAAAACAGTATCTGGATAGTCCCCCAACAGAAAGGCAAAAAATATTGTAATCTCAACAGCAAAAGTCACAACCCTTTACCAACCCTCTCATTAAAATATATCCCTCTTTTATGCAAAATGAGCAGTGCCTGAATCCTAACCGGCATTAATCATCATTTGCTAACACAACAGGGCCGGCAAAATTGGAAACAACCGAAGCCTCCCAGTAAATATTTTTGAATACAGTGCCTGTAACTATTTCCTTATTGAAGATTAGCAGCTTTAAAGAGGAACCCTTGAAACATTCAACAGGCCGTATTTATATACTGGCCTGTTTGTTTTTACCAATACTTGTTTGCCTACTTTTGCACCCAAATCATACAAAGGAATGAAAAAAGCCATTGCCACTTTTTTATTTGCATCAATACTGGTTTCTGTAAAATGTCAAACCGTTGCACAGATAAAAAAAGAACTGGAAACAACACAGGATCCGTTGGGGTATGTAAAATTCAAACTGAAGAAGAAATTTAAAATAGATACGGTATCGGTATTGAGCAGTACTTCCTTTATGGGGCTTGCAGACAGCATTGCATACAAGGGGAAAGTTGGGAAAGTGTATGGCCCTTTTAAAGGAAATAATATTCTGATCAAAATACTAGCTAAAATACCCAACACATTTTACCATGTAAGCCATATCCTGATTGACACTTCGGTATTTAAAAAACAGTTTGCCGATTCACTGGCTGATAATATCATAACCCGGATCAAATCCGGCAACACCACATTTGAAAACATGGCGACCACTTACAGTGCCGATCCCGGTTCTTATGTAAGAGGCGGCGACCTGGGTTGGTTTGTAAGAGGTGTGATGTTGCCTCAACTTGACAAAGGCATCGGCACCCATAAAAAAGGAGAGTTGTTTAAAGTATGGACCAATGCAGGGCTTCACGTTGTGACCATCAAGGACAATCCAAAAGAAGATGATGGATTTGTATTACTGTTAAGGGTATTTATGAAATAAAAGACAGCGTGTTCGTGAATGGTGAATAGTCAATCTTGAATGACTAGCACTCACAATTGACCATTCACCATTACCTGTTCTCAGCTACCTATTGATATCGGTTCCTGCTTTTAGTTTTTGTATAACAGTTTCCACATTCACTTTATTACCTGGGTCAGGTGCCTGTGTGAGAGCGATATTAGCATACTTCAATGCTTCTTTAAAATTACCTTCACTGCTGAATGCTCTCGCCATTCCCATATTGGTAGTAAAGGTGTTGGGATATTTTTTATAATTCGCCCTGAAAGCCTCGCCAGCTTCCTTAATTTTTTGTGCCGCCAGTATTTGCCTTGCATAACCATGTACTTCATTCATATTACCCAAAGGCAACGCTTCCTTCATCAGCGCATCAGCTTCTGCTGCCCTGTTCAATAAGGTTAATATCCTTGACTTAACACTCAATGTTCTGAAAGTTTTCTCCCCAACAAATACACCGCTGATTGCATAATCTGACCACTGCAGTGCTTCCTCCAGATTTGTTTTATGGTCCGCACACCAGTCCGCAGCCTGCGCCCATGTTTTTGAATCAAAACCCTTGTCACTGCGTAATTCATTCCGGAATGACTGGAGTTGGTTTTTATCAACATCCGTTTGCACCTTAAAAGCAAACTGCCATTTTTCCCACTGCAACGCTATCTCGGCGCTGTTAGTAGTTTGATTCGTGAATTGATAGGTAAGCCATTCCACAGACTGATCGAGTGGCGACTGCTTTACTGTAATCTTCAATACATCTTCTTTGGGGTCGTAAAAAAAGCTCCCCCAGGAAGAATTATTTTTTGAAAAGATCAGGGTGGACTCCTCTTTACCTACTGCAATAAAAAATCCATACCTGCCTGCAGCCAGCGGCTTACCTTCCACCGTTACATCCGTTGAAAATTCGATGGTGGTATTTTCATTGGCACCGGCACGCCAGGGAGCTGCTTTACAGGTTCCAAAACCAAGATCGTTGTAACCAAAAGGAACAAGGCCGCCCCATATTTTACCTTCCCGGCCTTTAACTCCGGGGCGGTTATAATGAATGGTCACATCAGTAAGACCGATTCTTTCAGCAACCATTGCCTTGCGGTTGCCACCATCCGCCACGGTTGTTAATTGTGCTGATGAATACAAATGCATCGTACAAATAGCTACAGCCAGCGTAAATATTTTTTTCATATACTAATTGTTTAGGAAATAAAAATACACAGTATGGTTGCTTATGCAATGATCATTTGATGAAAGGGCATTGAAGGGGAATGGCGGAAGAAAATTGAAGATTGATATTTTTTGAGCAGGCATTTGATTTTATTTCAACAACGTTGTGAACGTGTTTTGTTATTCTATCTTTTCAATAAAAAGATAGAATAATCTCGCTTGTACGTCATACCATTATTAGCATTGAAAAGACGACTTCTATAAGTTTTTCAGGCTTCTCTGCATTCGCAGCATTTCTCCGTATTCCATTCTTTTTGCCAGCGAAGAAACTGCCAACGCAATCCTCTTTGTTTTTGTCACTTCCGTTTTAGCACTTTCAATCCACTTACTATAGTATCGCTGATACGATGCAGATTTAGTCTTAAAAAACTCCAGTGCCGCAGGTTCATCTTCCAGGCATTCCATGAATTCAGCATTCAGTTCGTATTCCTTTTTATCTTCCTGCAGTTGTACTTTCAGTATGGCACCTTTTCTTTTACCGATGCCTTTTCGCATGGTGGCATTCAATGGAATAATAAAATGACCATTGCCCATTGGAATTAATGCTACCTGGGCAATACTAAAACCGTCGAGCTTCCCTTTAACCCTGTAAGATTTTTTACAACCGGCCTTGATTTGTTCGGCTATCTCCACCGGCACTTCAATATAGGTCCAGCCGGTCTTCTCTCCCTGCTTGTCAAACTTTAGTATTATCGCTTCGTAACTGATCATTGCAGCAGCAAAATAAAAAAATCCACAAACATTGTCTGCGAATTTTTTTAACCAATAAAGAATGTAAACTAAAAACCTAAACCAATCGTAAACCCTCTAACAGTTTTTGGAAAATCCACCAGCTTTGTTGCAGCACCCGTTGTAAGATTAACACTGAAGATGCCACGATTACCACCTACGGTGAATACAGCATAAGCGATACCACTTGCACTACCAATATCAAACCCATTGGCAGATTCTATATTAACTCCCAACGACCCCACTTCTACCAGTGTTCCATTATTGGGTGGCACCTGTGTATATAATTTATCAAGGGCGCAATCGATATCGTATAAAACAGTAGTAGTAGCCCCTGCAAAATTATTGCTGTAAGCGGCGGCACTTACATTCGGTGTTCCAGGATTCAGGTTAAGATCAGTTGCTGCAATGGCACCAGTAAGGGGATTAATTCTTAAATTTTGTCCTGAACTGCTGATCACCCTTATCCGGTCTACTGTTGGATTAAAATCAAACCCGAAATAAGCGCCGGTTAGTAAAGCAAATGAGCCTGCGCCAACCAATGTTGCCGCACCAGAAGCGGAATTGATGGCATACAGATTTCCAGCCTTGCCAAGTGCGAATATTTGCCCGTTCAACGGCCTGAAATCGATCCCATGAACCGCATCGCCAGCCAGCAAACCTGTCATTGATTTTAACACCGGTGCATCTGTGGAAGTCGGATTAAAAATCAAAAAGTTATTCATCTCATCCACCGCATAAGCAACAGGCTGAGTTGGTATAGCAATGCCATTCACAATATCTGTAACTGCAAAGTCGCCAAGTTTGGTGGCCATACCTGTTGCAGTATCAATCTGGAATAAAGAAGACTTGCCAGCTACATACATGCTAGCCAATGCTACGGTATTATCAGGTGAAATATCAAAACCTGCATCACCTGTTGGCGTTACACCAAGGCTGCCAACTTCTACCAGGGTTCCATTATTGGGCGGCGACTGCCTGTATAATTTCTGAGTGGTTACATCAATATCAAATAAAGTAGTAGCTGCTGCACCGGCTTTGCTATTTGTGTAGGCAACCGCATTTACTGCGAGCCCTGTTACACCATTGATATTTCCATCTGTAGCCGCCACTATACCAGTTTCAGGATTCAGCCTGATATTTTGCCCGGTACTGGTTACAATGCGTATACGGTCTACTGTTGGGTTAAAATCAAACCCACTAATATTGCCGCTTAATGCTGGTGTAAAAGCATCGGTGCCAACAACCCTGGTATTTCCAGTTGTTGTATTAATAATATACAACCTACTGGTACTGCCCAGCCCGTATAGTTCGCCGGTAGCCGGACGGAAATCTATACTGAGAATAGATTCCCCTGCCTGCAAACCACTAATTGAAACAGTTGAAATAGCTGTTTCAGCGGCATTGGCATTGTACTTTGATAACTGCCCGGTAGCGGTGATCCCGTAAAATACAAGATTGGGTTTTACCACTGGTGTTATTGGCGTATTGGGTTCTTTTTTGCAGGAACTGAGGTTCATTACAGTGATGGCGCTGATGATAACAATGAAGCTATACTTCATCATTGCTGATGCTTTTCTCATAATTTAAAAATTTAGGATGATACGTTAGTTAGTGATTCGTTAACCAGTTACGGAATATTGATGAGGCTGGTTTTTTAATAAGGATTAATTTAAAAAAAAGGGATGAAAAGTCATGGCAGCAGGTGTAAATGTTTTTTTTTGGAAACTCTTAACTGCTATTTGGTTATTTTTATTTTATGAAACAGTTATTACAATTTTCATTTTGTTGCATATTAACTTTAACAGGGAATCCATCAAAAGCGCAGGTCGTTAACAACCGGTATAAAACAGTAGATGAATATGTCAAGTCACTGGGCAGCCTCGATACGCTGAATATGGGTACCATCAGTTATATACTCACCAAAAAATTTCCCGACAACGCAGATAAAGTAAGGGCCATTTTTGACTGGATCGCCTGCAACATCAGTCTTGACTGCAAAGCCGTAAAAAACGGGGGCAATGAAAAAATGGTATCAGATGATGTATTAAAAACAAGAAAAGCCAACCCAAATGGGTATGCTGCTTTATTCCAGGACATGTGCAGTGTTGCCAAAATACGATGCCTTACGGTAGATGGATACACAAAAAAAAATGCAGAACAGATAACAGATGTGCCAGATGAAATGAATCACACCTGGGCTGTTGTACAATTAGGCCAAAGCCCTGAAACCTGGTATTATGTTGACCCGGCTTCAGGCAGCGGATATACGGATGAAAAAATGACTGTTTTTACCAGGTCATTCAATGATTCCTATTTTTTTGCCGATAAAGCCATTTTCAATTTTCAGCATTTCCCCGATAACCTGGCCTGGCAGTTAGGGAGCAGCGGCGCAAAAAGTACACATGATTTTTTTTCATGGCCTCTTGTAAAGGACTATGCCTATGAATTTGGCATCAGCAACTTTTCTCCAATAACAGGTTTGATAAAAACCAGCACAAAAAAGCCTGTTCAGTTCAGTTTTAAAGCAAGTAGCAATACTAAAATTGATATTGTAGCGTTACAGATTGGTGTTGACAAAAAAAAGAGGACAAAAACAGTTGATTACACGTTCAACAGTGGCCTCGTAAGCTTCAGCTATAAATTTGATGAAGAAGATAATTACCCGGTTACTGTTTTGATTAATAACAAGCCAGTATTGGGATATATTGCTGAAATTGCTGAATAAAAGTCTCTTTGTTAAGGATTTGTGAAAAAAAAATGGCTGGTTATTACAAAAGTCGAAATATATTCTGTAGTTTACAACAACTCTAACAATTAAATCCATCTACTTATGGGCTTGCTTAAAAACTTCCAAAACTGGACCTCTTCACACAATCCTAAATGGTTGGCTCTAATAAGAGTTGCTCTTGGAGCAGCTTTGTTACTACGTGGTGTTGCTTTTTTAAACAACCTGCCTAATATGGAGCGGCTGATAGATGCCAATAGCCTCACCCAATATAAAGACCTTTTGATGAACTCTATCCCATGGATACATATAGGAGGGGGGTTCCTGATCATCCTGGGATTATTTACCCGTTTTGCGGCATTCATTCAGATCCCTGTTCTTTTGGGTGCTTTATTTTTTGTAACTACCAAAAACGGGTTGTTTACGGCCGAAACTGACTTAACCCTTTCAATAATACTGTTATTGTTGCTGGTTATTTTTGTAATTGAAGGTAGTGGCCCTCTTTCGCTCGCCAGTTACTTTAAAGAAGCAGAAGAGGAGCAAACTGCTGCGGCAGAATAAAAAGCGTGCAGGTAAATTGCCTGTTACCTGCATTCCTGAATTGCTCCGAGATAAATGCCATTCATTTATTCAAGACTTTATCTTGCATTTTTACTGTAATTACTTTATTAACCACCTGAACCCTGCAAAGAGTTTTGAGCCTTGAACCGGTGCATAATTGTAGGAGGGATCAAAGATATACCCGTATGGATTTGTATCCTGCCGGGAACTTCCGTTTGTGTCAAAATATTTACCCCCTGCCTTATTGAAGGGATCGTCCGGGTGCAACAACGGATTTGCAGGTATGAAGTTGAGTAGGTTTTTAACGCCGCCATATATTTCAATTCCTCTCAAAAAACTTTTTGTCAATTGCAGGTTTATGATGCTGTATAAAGGGGACCTGGCATCCCTGAAATCATTTGGAACAACTGGCAGGTACATCGGCCCGTTAACCCTGCCGGTAAGATCAATGCCAACTTTTTGTTTTGCCAAAGTGTAACTGATTGAAAAGGTTCCTGAAAAAGTTGGAGCAAATAATTGAGGGGTTTTTATTTTTTTTCCATCAGCAGTTTTATCCATTTGATATACATCCATCAATGTGGTTCCCGCCATAATTTTTATCCCATTCCTAAAACTCAGGTCGGCATTCAGCGTAATTCCTTTTGAAATAGCATACCCCACTAGATTGTTATAAATAATCTTATTAACATCAGTAAAATAATCAGCTACAATCTTATTGGTAAAATAAGTATAAAAAGCACTTACATCGATATTTATAAAACCACTATTGTGTTTTATAAATCCACTGTAATTAATGTTGCCATTCCATGATTGCTCCGGCTTTAGGGCCGATGCAATCACCACTTCTCTTGCACCGGTAAGTGCAGCGTGATCTTCTGTAAATAAATTTACTACCCGGTACCCATTTCCTGTACTCAGCCGGAAAGTGTTATTACTGTTAGCCGAACATTTAAAGCTAAGGCGGGGTGTAAAAATGTTTCCATGGGTACTATTGTAATCATAACGAATACCTGCAAGCATCGTTAAATTCTGACTGAGCTTCATTTCATCCTGAATAAATATGCCGGGTAAAAAAATTTTTTCGGGATTGTTTGCTCCATTTATTGCTGTTGTTCCTGTAGTATTGTCATCGTAAAACGTATAGCGCAAAGGTATACCTGCTAACAGCTCATGGTTAAGTATTTTCTTATTCCACCGAAGCTGTGCAAAGAATATCTGCTGGGTAGCAAAATATTTTACCCTGCCGTAATAACTTTCCTGGTTGTGATAATTATAAGACAGATCAGCAAACAGTTTATTTTGAAAAGAAGTAGTATTCAACACTTCCACTCTTTTTGTTTTGATACATTCCCCATAAATACTGTCACTTCCGCTGAATTTATCATTCCACTGCAGCTCCCCTCCCCACCTGTTTTCATAAATATACCTTAGGGCCAGGGAACTACTGGTGCCTTTTAACAATTCAATACTCCACTTATTAAAAATACTGATCCTGTTTTGTAAAGCAATGTCTGTGAAATTATCCCCGTTGATATCCCGCCGCTGGTTATACATGAAATAATTTATTCCTAGCAGCCCCTTCATCTTTTTAATCTGGTATGAGCTGCTGATATCCGCATTCAATTCTCCCTCCTGTGTTTCAGAAAGATCCAACCTGAGTTTTTCAGCAGACAGCGCATCCTTTGTGATAATATTAATCAATCCGCCAACTGCCTCACTACCATATAATGTTGACGCAGGGCCTTTCACAATTTCAATACGCTTAACCATGCTATTGGGGATACCACTCAAACCATATACCGTAGCAAGGCTGCTAACGATCGGCATGCCATCTATTAGCACCATTGTATAAGGACCTTCCATACCATTGATATGAATATCCCCAGTATTGCAAACATTGCAATTCAGTTGTGGCTGCACACCATTTACCATTTGCAATGCTTCAAAAATATTCGGTGTTGGATTCTTTTTAAAGTAGGCAGGTGTATATACTTCCACCAAAATCGGAGAAGCCATTTTACTCACCGCCCTCATTGTTCCTGAAATCACAACTTCCTCATTAGTAGTTTCATTGAAACGCAGGTCAATATGCAGGGGCCCTGTACTGCCGTTAAACAGAAAAGAGGAATCCACTGTTTGGAACCCAACTGCAGAAATGCGAAGCCGAACTTTTCCTGCAGAGATATTATTAAAAGCAAAGCTTCCTGCAGCATCAGCCATCACAGACCTGTTTTTTCCCGGCATTACAACAGATGCACCCGGGACCGGTTGCCCCGCTGCCAATATTCTCCCTGCAAGTTTTACCTGTGCATGCATCACACCCTGTGCTGTCATTCCAAACAAAAAAAACAGTAAAATCTTCATTCTGTTATCTAATAATTTTATTCTGTTACCAAAAATATACATTTAGGCTAACCTAATTATACTTTTACGGATATTTATCTTGATTTTTGTAAAAATTGCTATTATGACATCATCCGCAGAAGAAAACTACCTGAAAGCCATCTATAAGCTGCATGAAAAAAGTGGAAACATGGTTACTACCTCTGCACTGGCAGAAACCTTAAAAGTAAGTGCTGCCTCGGTAACAGATTTTATCAAAAAGATCGCCTCAAAAAAACTGGTGAGTTATGAAAAATCAAAAGGGGTTAAGCTGACAGATAAAGGGAGGTTAATAGCTGTAAATATTATCCGCAAGCACCGGCTTTGGGAGGTATGGCTGGTAAACAAACTGGAATTTAAATGGGATGAGGTGCATGAAATTGCTGAACAACTGGAGCATATTATCAGCGATGACCTGGTTGATCACCTGGACAAACACTTAGGTTATCCTACTGCTGATCCCCATGGAGACCTGATACCCGATTCCAAGGGACGTTTTGCCAAATCAAACAGTAAGCCCTTGCTGGAATGCGTAAAGGGAGAAAAAGTTAAGTTCATTGGCGTAGCAGATCATTCCAATAATTTTCTACAGTATCTTACCAAAAATAATCTGAGCCTTGGCGATGAAATAATGGTAGAGGCAGTAGAAGAATTTGACAATACTTTTACTGTGAGAGTGAACAGGAAAGAAAACAAAATATTCAGTAAGGAAGTGGTGAAAAACCTGCTGGTTGCAGTAGTATAAGTGAGGCAATTAATAAAAAAATTATCTTACTACCTGGAATTTACCAGAGTCAACAACTTTGCCATACTTGTCACGTAGTTGATAGATATAAACACCCCTGTAAAACCCATCAAGGGAAAAATTAATACGCAGTGTTCCCACATTGATCTCACTCACTTTTTTTCCCATAAAATTAAATATCTGTATACTGTATGATTTCTCATAGCCACCTGGCAATTCAAAATTGATAGCTGTAGTGGCTGGATTTGGATAGAACTTTACAATTTTTACGTGGGCATCCACATCGTTAGTGGATTTCAACTGGGCAAAAGATGTAAAAGTTATTCCAAAAAGTACAATTAATATGGTCGTGATCTTTTTCAGCATTGTAAATATAGCGATTTCTAAGAAAAAAACTATATGACCAATGAAAAACTAAAAAAAACGGATTTTATTGTGTTGTGAGGTATAAAACAACCTGTTTTATTGCAATAATGCCAGTGTTTCCAGTATCGCAGTAAAATTTGGCAAATCCCCTGGAATTGGACAAACTTCACTGTATTGAACAATTCCTGCCTTGTCAATCACAAAAGCGGCCCTTTTACTTACACCCTGCATTTCAAAAGCAGGGAATACATCATACAGCACCCCAAAAGAAATACTGGCCGATTTATTAAAATCACTCAATAATGGGAAATTTAGTTTTTCTTCAGCCCGGTATTTACCCAAAGTAAACAGGGAATCAACTGAAATGCCCAATACCTGTGCATTGGCATCATTGTAAGTTGCAATGTTATCTCTTACACTACAAAGTTCAGCAGTGCAAACAGCCGTAAAAGCCAGTGGGAAAAATAATAAGACTACATTTTTATCTTTATAATCAGAAAGGGCCACTTTCTTCTTATCTGTATCAAACAAAGTAAATCCCGGCGCCTGTTGTCCTTTTTCAATTGCCATAAATGCTGTTTTTTAATACCTGTTAGTACAAATTGAAATCACATTGGTTTAGTTCCTATCAGATCTTAACCACATTATTTTTTTTATTGAGGGTAATTTTTTGAGGAAGTGAAGCCAGTACTTCTTCTTTCAGTACATCCACCAGTTTTTTCTTTACATAGTTGCGGTGTGTAACCAGGCTTACTTCCCTTACTGGTGCCGGGCTTTTAAAATGCCTCACCATATTTTGCTGTTTAACTGAAAAATCGAAAGTGGCCATTTCCGGTAAAATAGTAATGCCTTTATTCATCTCCACCATTTTCCTAAGCGTTTCAATACTTCCAGATTCATATTCAAAATGGCCGGGTTCCTTACTGAGCCTTTTTAGTTCACATAAATTCATTACCTGGTTGCGGAAACAATGCCCTTCTTCCAGCAACCACAATTCACCCAGGTCAATATCATCTGCCAACACATAATTTTTTTTATAGGCTGCATTGTTCTTCGAAACATAAGCAACCATTTCCTCGTAAAATAAGGGATACTCCATGATACTGTTGTCCTGCAACGGTGTAACAAGCAACCCTGCATCGATCCGGCCTGATTTCAATTTTTCAATGATATGGTCGGTGGTCATCTCCTTCACCTTCATTTTAATATCAGGATATTTCTGCAGGAATGCCTGCAAAAAAAGCGGCAGTAAATAAGGTGCCAGGGTGGGAATGATACCTACCCTCAGCTCCCCCTGTAGCAGGCCTTGCCTGTCTTTAATCAGTTGATCCATCATCTTTACTTCATGTACTATTACCCTTGCCTGTCGGATGATCTCCTCGCCGATCTCTGTGGGAATGACCGGCTGTTTACTCCGGTCGAAGATTTTTACACCAAGGTCTTCTTCCAGCTTTTGTATCTGCATGCTCAGTGTGGGTTGAGTAATAAAACATTGTGCTGCTGCTTCAGAAAAATGCCTATACGTATCTACAGCAATAATGTATTCCAGTTGTGTGATCGTCATGTCACAAAAATAGATATTTATGATATGGTTATAATAAGCATCAATAAAAATTATGCATATATGCAATTACTATTGAACGCTGAAACTACTTTTTCACCCAATGTCAATAGAGAAGACGCCCCAGATTATTTCCCCAGTGGCTTTGATATTTGATATATGTGCTGAACAATTATTTTATACAAGTTGTTTTTTATTTAATTTGCCTGCTCGGTTATCCGGCACCCTTTATTCATTTGAACAGCTACCTCCTGAAAACGAGTCCTGCTTATTAAAATAAACTGTATGAAGAAATTTACACTGGCATCCCTGCTATTCTTAATTGCTCGTTTTGCACCTGCACAAATCACTTACATTGGTATCTCCAACCATAATACCGGAACCGGTTCCAATAACCTGTTCAATAACTATGTGGCTGTTGGCCAGCAGTGTTATATTGATTGGGAGGTGTATGCAGATGGCATGACCAATATGGAAGCCTGTGGTTTCCGCAGTAACAGCAGGCTGATATTAAGACGTATGGCAAATTCAGATTCCACTTCTGTGATTGCATCTGCGCCAATCATTGTTCCCGGTATTTGCGGTGGCAAAAATGGCAACAATGATAAGTACTATGCTGAGCTCAGTTCTTATCTCGACAAACCCGGCAGGTACTCTGTAGAAATACAAGCTGATCTTCCCAACCAGACGAATGAATTTGGCAACGCCACTACAAAAACTACCAACAACTATGCCTGCCCTTCTGTGTATTACCTAACAGGTACCAGTGGCCCAACAGGAAATTACTATACCCCATCAGGTACATGTGCCGGTGGGCCAGGCCTGAGTGACCCGGTGGGCGGGCCTTCGGCAGATATGCTGACAGAGATCTTTCCTGCATTAAAATTCTTTACTGTGGGAGAATCCGCCGCTTACAGGGAAATGGTTTTATTTGACGGAAAATTTTATGATTTGGAAGAGGGCAGGTTTCAGCCTGGCAACCCTGCATTGCCGGCAAGCCTGAATGGCAAAGGCAATATCCCTGCTGCTGGTATTTGTCCCATCATTATTGCTCCATCCCTAAGCATGGGTAGTGAAATAAATAGCTTTAAAAGAACAGATTGTGGCAATGCAGATGTAACCGGCGCCGCCATGTTTTACCGTGTTTACAAAGATGGCACTATACCCCCTGCATACAGTTCTTTCCCTTTGGCATTTAAAGATGATTGCAGTTTTAGCCCTAACGGACCCGAAGGAAACATATTTCCAGCAGGAGGTTCCTGCCAGAACGCAAACGGCATATTGGACCAACGCTGGCAAAGTATTACAGGTGTAAGCAACATACTGCCAGGCAGTTTTTCATTAACCGATACCGGCTTATGGAAAATAGAATGTTACACCGAAACTTATGTAAAGAATTGTGCAGGCACAGCGTCTGTTCAACAGGGTACCATCAACACTAGCACGTTTACAGTTGACAATCCTTTGGCACCAGGATCTTCCTGCAGTACCGTGATCCCTGTGATTCTCTCCAGCTTTACCGTAACACCCAACAACAATAACAACCTGCTTGCCTGGATAGTGGAAGAAGCATCCCAGGTAACAGGATTTACAATACAGCGCTCCTTTGATGGTTATACTTTTAGCAGCATTGGAACATTGCCATATACCAACGGCAGGTCATCATTCAATTACACAGATGCAGCATACCCGGGCCAAACAGTATTTTACCGCATTATCTTAGATGAATTGAGTGGTAAAGTACATTACTCTTCCATAGTCAGCGTTAACAGTAAAACAGGCGGCACTAAAATAACAATACAACCATCTGCACAAAGCATCCTCGTTAAACTGGAAAATTTCAGCAAAGGGAACTACCAATTGAACATTTATACTACAGCAGGAAGTTTAGTGGAACAAAGCCCTGTCATTATCACTTTAAATGGCAATACCAATATTTCACCGGCTTTGAAAACCAGGTTGGCACATGGGATTTACTATGCAGTAATGAGAGATGAAAAAGGTAATATTATTGCCAGGCAGAATTTTTATTACTGAATATATGCTTGCTTTAAATCCCCGGCATTAAAAAATGCCGGGGATTTATTTTCCGATTATTTTTTTCTTCCTGTCAGCTTTTCTTCCCCTTTGGGTCATCAGCTGCAACACCTGCACCTGCACCAGGCAGTTGTTTTTGATCATCTGGTTTTATTGAGGCTTTTATCTGCAATGCCTGCTGAAATTTTTCATAAGCCTTATATACAGAATCCAGTTTAGCAATGTAAATGCTGCGGCCATGGGTGCCTGCCACCAACTCATTTTCTCTTTCCTGTATTACCAGGTCATGCACCGGTACCCGGGGCAGGTTGCAGCCTATCGTCATAAATGTTTTGCCCATATCAAAAGATGCATACAAACCATTGTCGCTGCCAACGTAGAGTATGTTTTCATTTTTTGCGTCTTCCCTTACTACATTCAATGGTTCTGCTGGCAGATCTGTACCCAACTGTTTCCAGGCACTGCCGTAATCTTCGCTTACAAAAAGATAAGGTGTAAAATTATCATAACGGTAGCCGTTGAGTGTGGCATATACCCTTCCTTCTTTGTACTTAGATGCTGTTACACGGCTTACCCATAACTTCGACAGGTCGGTCTTTGAAAGGCTCTGTGTAACATTGGCCATTGTCCAGGTATACCCTCCATCCTTGCTAACCTGTATATTCCCATCATCCGTACCAATGTAGATCAAACCAAATCTTAAAGCAGATTCAGTGATGGTTGTTAATGTTCCATAAGGAACCTTGCCTTCTTTTTTACCATTACTCAGATCCCCAGATAAGGTAACCATCTCTGCTGCTTTATTCAGGCTGCGGTGAAATTTGTTGCTTCCATAATAAAACACATCCTGGTTATGGCGGCTGAGCCAGATGGGTGTTTGCCAGTTGTAACGCAGTTTTTGTTCACCAAGGTCCTGCATGGGATGAATGTATGCAGGTTCTCCCCCATCGGTATTGGCCCTGTAATAATATCCAAACTGAAATCCTGCGTAAGCAGTTTTATTATCCCTGGTATCCACCTGCACCTGCATGCCATCGCCATCTCCAATCGGCTTCCATTTATATTCTTCCGGCTCCGCTTCTTTTTTCTCTTCAGCAAAAGAAAAATTATTACCATTGCCATCTGTATTGGAAGCACCCATCCATACGCCATTATCCTGCAGGCCGCCATACACATTGTAAGGTGTTGCATTGTCAACAGCAATGTTGTAAAACTGCCCTGCCGGAACACTGGCAGATTTAAACCATTTTTTTCCATTGTCATAAGTGATATTGCACCCCCCATCATTGCCGCCGATCCAGTGGCTGTCACGATTGGGATCGATCCAGCAACTATGCCAGTCGCCATGCGTATTGTCTTTATCTACCTGGGTAAATGTTTTGCCGCCATCATTGCTTACGATGATACCGGTGCCAAAAGTGATCACTTTATTTTCATCCGCCGGCGATACATATATCTTACCGAAATAATACCCATAGCTGCTGAATACACCGATGTCTTTTTCATTCATTTTCTTCCAGTGCATACCGGCATCATCGCTGCGGTACACTTCACAACCATAAATACCATCATTCTGAAACCCATCATCAGCTACCAGCCAGTCATACACATCCGTTGGTTTCAGCTTACCTGTTGCAACCAATTCCTTGAGGCCTGCAGCGGTATACTTTTTAGGGAAATCATTGTATATTAAAAATGTATCCAGCTTATTGTTATCGAGCACAGCAAATTTTTCTTTACTGATGGCTTTAAAATCTTTTACCCTGTATTTAGAAGTATCAATCTTTTTTGATGAAGTATCGGGTTTGCTGTTGATAGCATTGTTATCTACTACGGCATAAACAACCTGCGGATTTTTTTGACTTACTGCAACACCACATCTTCCAACTTTTTCGCCGGCAGGAAAACCACTGCCTGCTGCTGTAATCAACTTCCAGCTATCTCCGCCATCATAACTTTTATAAATACCACTGGTAGTTCCAAAAGGAACAAAATCCCAGGCTCTTCTTGTACGGTACCAGGCACAGGCATACAGTTCATTTGGATCTTTCAGATTGATGTCCATTTCAACAGCACCGGTATTGTCATCTACACGTAAGGTTTGTTTCCATGTTTTACCACCATCAGTTGTTTTATACACACCCCGTTCTTTATTGGGAGAATACAAGTGGCCTAATACAGCCACCCATGCAATATAATCGTTGGCAGGATGTAAAATAATTTCGCCGATGTGATGACTTTCGGGCAAGCCAAGACATTCCCAGCTCTTACCATTGTCAGATGATTTATACACACCATTGCCACTATAGCTGCTGCGGCTGCTGTTTGCTTCGCCGGTGCCCACCCAAATCATCTTTGATTTCCAGTTCACTGCTATATCCCCGATGCTGATCACATCTTCCTTATCAAAAAGCGGATCGAAACTCAGCCCGTTATTGGTAGTATGCCAGAGGCCGCCGGTTGCATAAGCCACATAAAATTCGGTGGGGTCGGCCGGGTTCACTTCTATATCCACCACCCTGCCATTCATTTGTGTGGGGCCTATATTGCGGAAGGAAATATCTTTGAGCAAACTGTTTGTTTCCAGCAATTTTCTTTTCTGCAAACCGTTCATTCTTTCGGCAGCCGTAGTTGGCTTTACCTGTGCAAAGGCTGTTAAAAAAAATGCCCCGGAGAAAAGGATCAAAAAAGAAAAACTACTTTTGAGTAAATATTGCATAGAAAAATTCTTTAAATATGAAAAGCACACTATTAAAAGTAAGGCAATTGAATTTAATTATACTGTTGCTGCTACTGTTTGTGATGAAAGGAACTGCCCAGTATAAAGAATTTACCTTATCCCCCAAAGGCGATACATTGAATGCCATTGACAACAAAGGCATGAAACAGGGTAAGTGGGTAAACACCGTTGGTGAAATCCGTGGTGAGCCCGGCTATGATGAAGAAGGTTATTATAAAGATGATAAAAAAACAGGCCCCTGGCGTAAGTACACTGCCAATGGCGATATTATTGCGATTGAAAATTATGCTTTTGGAGGTAAAGATGGCGTACAGCAATATTTCACTTTTTTAGGCAGCCTGGAGCGACAGGAAGAATGGCGTGGTTATAACCCCGATGCACCTTATGATACCATACCAATATATGGCACCGGCAGCAATGAAGTGGTTGATTATAAAATTGTAAAAGCAGAGCAATACAGTGTGCCACATGGTGAGTGGAAATACTTTAACCAACAGGGCCACATTATGAAAATAGAACATTACGACCGGGGGCAGCGATTAAAAGAAGGCGCTGATCAAAAAGCAGCTACTGCAGCAACGGTAAAAAAAGCGGAAGAAAAAACAAAACCGCAGGAAATACTGGACTACGAGAAAAAATACAGTAAGAAAAAACGAAAACAAATGGAGAGGGAAGGGAAAACATCCCTGTAACACCCTGTGCCTGTTTCCCAAAAAACAACTGATCATGAGCCTTATTAAGTTCATTGGGCTTACAATAGCCGCAAATTTATTTCTTGGCCTTGCTTATGGGCAGGC
The DNA here is from genome assembly GCA_016722465.1 of Chitinophagaceae bacterium. Classification (GTDB taxonomy): domain Bacteria; phylum Bacteroidota; class Bacteroidia; order Chitinophagales; family Chitinophagaceae; genus Ferruginibacter. The sequence continues at coordinate 725,179 of JADKJC010000002.1, forward strand.
ACCAATCCCTGTAAAGCACTATGTAGATTACAATGAAAAAGAAACCAGCGCCGGTAAAGCCAGTTATTGGTTCATTGTTTATAAAAAACAACCTGCTGATACACTCTGGCTGAGAGAAATGTACTTTAATATAAACAATCCCCCCCTGGCATCCATTGGATATTGCAGAGACTCACTCGGCTTAATAAAACATGGCGATTTTATCCACTACAGTGCAACCAATAAAAAAACCCGTGTTGCACAATATAAAGAAGGCAAAAAAACCGGTATATGGAATTTCTGGACTGAAGCTGGCCAGCTAAGTGGACAGTATAGTTATATGAATGATATACTTGCAGGCAAAACAATTTCCTGGTATAAAAATGGACAGGTCTGTGATTCTTTTCCCCTGGATAACGAAGGAGCCGGCAAGGGCTGGGGATATTATGAAGATGGCCGGATAAGGTATGAAGGGATGTTTAAAAAAGGGGTTAAGGAAGGTGAATGGAATTACTATTACGATACGCCCACAACTCAGAAAAGCATGGTAATCTTTTTTGTGAATGATCAAATAAAAAAATCAACTTGTTTCAAAGAAAATGGGGCAGCGCAGGAAGAAAATTGTGTTTACGAAAAAGAAGCGGAATTTCCCGGGGGCAACAGTGAATGGATAAATTACCTCACGAAATCACTTCAGAAGGTAAAGGTTGAAAAGTACATTACCACACCAGGTAAGTACCAGGTATATATCAAATTTATGATTGACAAAAACGGAACCGTTTCGGATGTAGAAATTGAAAATCCAAAAAATGAAGAACTGGATAAAAAAGCGTATATGATTATAAAGAAAAGCCCCGAATGGATACCCGCCGTTCAATACAATCAAAAAGTAAATGCTTACAGGCGGCAACCAATTACATTTATTACCGACTATTAGAAAAATAAAAAAGGGAGAAATAAACTCCCTTTTTATTTTCTTGATTTATCTTCAGTGTTACTTTATTTCTCTTTGCATGGCATTCACATTGCCGCTGGCGCCACCTCTTGCATTGCCATTCTTTGACTTAAACAACTGGAACTTACCCGGTGTTTCTACCACAGGCCAACCATTGTTACTTTCATTGATGTCGGCTGTTTCTCTCATCGGATCTAATTTTACTGAAACCACTTCTTTATCTTTTAAAAACACTTTGGTTACCGTATTCTCATTTTTTCGCCAAACCTGCACCGGTACTCTGTCAACTTCTTTTGTTCCGTCTTTGTAGGTCCATTCAATAATGACCGGCATCACCAGGCCGCCTTTATTGCTGAAAGTGAGTTCGTATAAATTTTTATTTCCTGCAAGGTTTATTTTTTGTTCTTCGGTAAAAGTATCTGGTACTTCAACGGGTTGCTGAATTTCAACCGGAGTATTATCCACTTTTGCAAGGCCACGGTCGTAGTGCCAGTAAAAATCTCTCAGGCTGCTGTCGGCATCTGTTGCAAATACTATACGTTTATCTTCCCTGTTTCGGATTTTAGAAATATCATCAAAGCTGTTGAGTATTGGCTCGGGTATTGTTTTGGTAGATTTGACTGCGCCAGGTTTAGGATTCCCACCTTCTAATGATAAACGGGACCATTTAACGGTGTCCAGTGAAATATCTACAGGGTCAATGTTATAAAACCAACCACGCCAGAACCAGTCAAGGTCTTCTGCAGTTGCATCTTCCATTGTTCTGAAAAAATCAGCGGGTGTGGGATGTTTAAATGCCCAGCGCCTTGCATATTCTTTAAAGGCATAATCAAAGAGTTCTCTTCCAATGATGGTTTCCCTTAAAATATTCAACCCGGTGGCTGGCTTGGCGTAAGCATTGGAACCGAACTGCACAATATTATCACTGTTGGTCATGATGGGCTCCAGCTGGTCTTTGGGCAACTTCATATAATCAACAATTTTATAAGCCGGGCCACGGCCCACAGGAAATTTATTGTCCCATAATTCTTCGGTGAGGTATTGCGTAAAAGTATTCAGCCCTTCATCCATCCAGCTCCATTGCCTTTCGTCGCTGTTGATGATCATCGGGAAAAAATTATGGCCCACTTCATGAATCACCACACCAATCATCCCGTTCTTTGTTCCTTCGCTGTAAGTACCATCTTTTTCACAACGGCCATAGTTAAAGCAAATCATCGGGTATTCCATTCCACTGGCAGCTTCAATGCTTTGCGCCACAGGGTATGGATAAGGAATGGTGAATGCAGAATATGATTTGATGGTGTGTGCAACCAACCTGGTGCTGTACCTGCGGTAAAGATTGTAAGCTTCCTTTCCATAAGCACTCATACACATTACTTTCTTTCCCTCAACGTTTGCCGGCATGGCATCCCAGATAAATTTACGGCTGCTGCCCCATGCAAAATCACGAACCATATCGGCTTTAAATATCCAGGTCTTCCTGGCAGTTGATTTTATTTTCTCTTTGGCAGTTGCTTCATCGAGTGTTACGATCTCTGTTACCTCTTTGGCCGTTTGTGCTGCATTCCATCTTTGTAATTCTTTGGCATTTAAAACAAGCGGATAATTCTGGCATTGCCCTGTTGCCATCACTACATGATCAGCAGGCACCGTCATCGCAACTTTAAAATTACCAAAGGTCAATGCAAACTCTGCCCCGCCTGAAAACTGGTGATTTTGCCAGCCCTGAAAATCACTGTATACACAAAGGCGTGGATACCATTGAGACATCGTGAAAAGGTCATTGCCATCTTCGGCGAAATATTCATACCCGCCACGGCCGCCACTTTTAATGCGGTTAACGATATTGTAATTCCATTCCACTTTAAAAATAAACTGCTGCCCGGGTTTTAACGATTGCGGCAGTTCAACCCTCATCATGGTTTTGTTGATGGTATACTTTAATGCCTTACCCAATGCATCTGTTACTTTCAGAATATTATCGCCGTATTCCGTATCCAATTCACCACTCATTCTTTTCAGCTCTGCATCTGAAATGCTGCCCGGCATGGTGCTGCTGCTTTGGTAGCCGGCATTGTTTTTTGTGCTGTGCTCATTCTCATCCAGCTGCAGCCACAGGTAAGTAAGTATATCGGGTGAATTATTAAAATAGGTGATGGTTTCTTTTCCATTCAGCCTGTGGGCGGGCTCATCCAGTTCGCAAACAATATCATAATCGCAACGTTGCTGCCAGTATTTAGCGCCGGGGGCGCCGCTGGCTGTTCTGTATTCGTTGGGAGTTGGCAGGATGGTTCCCAGTTGTTCAAACCTGTTACCGTGATTGCTGCCGGGATTAGTCCTGGTATCCTGCGCATGGATGTACTGCAGGAAAGAAAATAGAAAGCTGACAACAAGGAGTTTTCTCATGTTATTTTTTGATATGAATTTTAAAATATAAAACACGGTGTTTATAAATGTATCATTTTTTGTTATCCGAACAAATCAGGTACTACTCATAATTTTATTACTGATATGTTCCATTGTTTTATGGCCATCTGTCTACCGCCATTTGAGAAGCGATCAACAGGCAGATGGCGGACAAGCCTGTTACCCACCATGTTCTTTGCATTTTCAGTTTATCAACCAATAAAAAACTGGCAGATAAAATAACTGAAACCAGTGCAATTTGACCCACTTCCAGTCCAAGGTTAAAACTCAGTAATGGCAATGCGATTTTGTCGTCTTTCGACAGCATAAAACGAATGGTATTGGCAAAGCCCATCCCATGTATCAAACCAAAGAACAAAGCCAGGAAATAATTTAACCTTAATGAACGTGCCGAAAAATTCTTCACAAAAAAATTAAATACGGCTGTAGCAATAATGGTACAGGGAATCAGGAACTCCACCCACCTGTCGCTCACCCTCACCACATCATACACACTCAGCGCAAGGGTTAAAGAGTGACCGATGGTGAATGCGGTTACCAATACCAGTACCTGCTTCCAGTTACGCAAAAGATAAATAGCCGATAAGGCCAATACAAATAAAATGTGATCCAATGCACTGATGCTGATGATATGGTGCCATCCCGTACTGAAGTATAAAGCGAAATCATTCACAATTCATTGTTGGTTTTGGTGCAAGCGAAGGTTATTTTTGCCAAATATCCTTATTCTCATTTTGATTTAATAATTGATTTTGTATATGGTATCACTGCTTTATAAATGGTTACTGGCTTTTGTGCTGATGACTGGCCCAGAAAAGCCTGCCGTACCATGGGCTGCAGCTCATCCCATTTTTTTGAGTGTTACACAGATTGAACACAATGCAAAAGAGAAAACACTGGAAGTAAGCTGTAAGTTATTTACGGATGACTTTGAAAAAACATTGCGGCAGCATTACAGTGATAAAATTGAACTGTTGAATGAACCGGCAAAAAAGCAAATGAACATTATTGTAAATGATTACATACAAAAACATTTTTCAATAAAAGCAGATGGCAAGCCGGTTATATTGCAGTTTATAGGATTTGAGCAGGAAGAAGAAGGCATTATTAGCTATTTCCAGGCCAGCAATATTGCATCAGTAAAAAAAATTACGGTGTTCAATAACCTCCTGTATGAATACAAAACTGAGCAGATGGGGATCATTCACGCCATTGTAAACGGCAACAGGAAAAGTACCCGGCTAAACAATCCTGATGCGAATGCTGAATTTGAATTTTAGATACGGGCGAGTTGGGAATGGTAAGTGGATAGTGGGTAAAGAATCATTGAATGACTGCCCCACTTTAATAATTTAGCAGGCAGCATTACTCATTATCTTCCATATCATTTTTTACATCCTCCGGTATTTTCACCAGCAGTTTATCAATTCGCTGCCCATCCATATCAATGATCTCAAAAGAGAAGCCACGCCAGTCAAAGGTATCGCCGGTTTTGGGTATCCGTTCCAGTTCATGCAGCACAAAACCCGCCACCGTATCAAACTGGTGCTCATCTTCATTCATCCATTCTGTTTTTTCAAAATGGCTGAGGAAATCATAGAACGTAATTTGTGCATCTGCCAAATAAGTGCCATCTGCCCTTTCGGTGATTTCGTATTCCTCCTGCCCTGTTTGTGGCACATCACCAACAATGGCTTCCAGTATATCGTTCAGGGTGATCATTCCCTCCAGCGTGCCATATTCATTTACAATAAAGCAACTGTGAATTCGGGTGGTTTTTATTTTCTCCAGCAATTGGTACGGGGTGTTATTTTCCGGCACAAACAAAGCAGGCTTTATCATGTCAGCCAGTTTCATTTGTTCATCGGCCTTCAGTAATTCTTTGATGTAGATGATACCTTTGATGTCATCCACCGTTTTATCACACACCGGGTATGTTGAGTAAATGATATCGCCTGCCTTATCAATGATTGTTTGCACCGTATCATCCATATCAAACCAAACAATTTCTGTGCGGTGTGTCATCAGCCCGGTGATCTTACGGTCGCCCAAATGGAAGACCCTTTCAATAATTTCTTTTTCTTCCTCTTCAATGGTGCCGTGTTCACTGCCTTCGGTTATCATGGCCTTTATTTCTTCTTCCGTTACGGCATTGTCGGTAGATGGTTTGATATTAAACAATTTAAAGATCAGCGTACTGATGGTATTAAGCAACCACACAATGGGATAAGTTATGGCAGATAAAAAATTCATTGGCCCTGCCACCAGCCGGGCAATTTTTTCTGCCCTTAGTAAACCAATCCGCTTGGGAACCAGCTCACCCAATATGATGGAGAGAAAGGTAACGAGCATTACGATAAGCACTGTTGAAACCGTTTCTGCATAGGGCTTGAGCAAATCTATTTTTTCTACAAAGGGCTGCAGGTCTTTGCTGAATTTTTCCCCTGAGTACACACCCGTTAAAATTGAGATCAGCGTAATACCGATCTGTGCGGTTGATAAGAATTTCTCCGGATTTTCAGTAAGATGAAGTGCTGCCTTTGCCTGTGCATCGCCTTTATTGGCCATGCTCTCCAGCCGGCCTTTACGGGCACTCACCAGCGCTATTTCACTCATTGTAAAGAGCCCGTTAACAATGATCAATATAAATAAAATGATAATTTCTGCCATGTTTTGGTGTAACCGCTGTCGTTTAATTTAACCGGTCAATCGTTGCAAATATCCGGAATCTGCATTAAATATGAGTTTTAATACATCTCTGCATAAAAAATGCGAAGCCATTCTTTATGAAAGATGTTTGGCTTTATTGAAAAGAGTTGCAGTAAAATAGCCAATCACTAACCCTGCCAGGGCGCCGCAGATAATGTCAAAAGGATAATGCACACCCACATACATTTGAGCATAACAGATAGCAGCAGCCCACAAAAAGAACAACACTGTCCATTTGCCAATCTCCTTTTGTAGTGTAAGAAACAAGAACATGGCCATGCCAAAATGATTGGCCGCATGCGAAGAGGTAAAGCTGCTGCTTTGGGGAAAAGAAAGGCCTGGCAAGATGCGAAGCCAGCTTGCTATAGCTGGGTCGTTGCAAGGGCGCAGGCGATGGATATTTTCTTTAATAATACTGCTGCTTACAAAATCGGTAAGTATGGGAGTACAGGCTGCAGCCAGTACCCACCACCAGCCTGTTCTTTTATAATTGAACAGTACAAAAAGGATCAGGAATAAATACAAAGGCACCCACATATCTGCATTGCGGAGAAAGGGCAGTAGCCAGTCGAAAAAAGAATTGTGCCAGCGGGCATTGATATACCTCAGCACTATTCTATCCCATTCCATTTCAAATAATGACTGCATCCTGTTAAACCGGTTTCACCCAAAAATAATTAAACTATTTTTGCTGCCGTCATTAAACATTATAAATGCAGCTGATAAAAAGAATACCAAGGCTATTGCGGTGGATTACCTCCATGCTGCTGCTGTTTGTGCTGGCGATGACTTTGCTGCGGCTGGTATTTTTCTTCCGGTACAATCCGCCAGGCAAGCCATTCTCCGGCTCTGCCATGCTGATGGGTTTAAGGTTTGATGTAAAATTCGCCTGCATTATGGCGGTAAGCATATTGCTGCTGTGCAGTGTTCGCTTTCTTAATCCCTTTAAAAGATATGCTGCAAAAAGTGTCTGGAACAGCATTATCCCGGTTGTATTTTTTATCACGTTGCTCTTTTATGCAGTGGATTATTACCATTACGATTATATCCGGCAGCGGCTGAACGCTTCCTTTCTCAATTATTTTAACGATGCTGCCATTACCATTAACATGGGGTTGCAATCCTATCCAGTAGTAGCAATAAGCCTGCTGATGATTGCCATTACCGTAATCTTTACTTTCATTGCCAGATGGCTGCTGCTGAAATACCAAACACAACAGGTGATTGATAAAAGAAAAGGTGCAGGCTGGTACATACTTTTCTTCTTATTGTTTGCTCTTGGAATATTTGGAAAGATCGGGCAGTTCAATTTACGGTGGAGCGATGCGTTTACCTTGTCTGATAATTTCAAAGCCAACCTGGCGCTCAATCCATTTCAGAGTTTTTTCAGTTCGTTAAAATTCAGGGATACCAAGCCTGATATAAAAAAAGTAAAGCAATATTATCCGTTGATAGCCGACTACCTGGGTGTGCAAAAGACAGACAGTGCATCGTTGAATTATGAAAGAGATTACTCCTTTGCACAAAACACCAATCAACCCAATGTGGTACTTGTGATCTGTGAAAGTTTTTGCATGTTCCGCAGCAGCATGTCGGGCAACCCATTGAATACAACCCCGTATTTCAATGAACTTTGCAAACAGGGTATTTTTTACGACCGTTGTTTTACACCCTCTTTTCCTACAGCACGTGGGGTATGGGCTACCGTTACCGGGATACCGGATGTGCTGGGTGATAATAACCGCACTGCCAGCCGAAGCCCGGAAGTGGTGAACCAGCAAACCATTATTAATGACCTGAAAGGTTATCAAAAATTTTATTTTTTAGGAGGCGATCCTACCTGGGCCAATATCAAAGGCGTATTGTTAAACAATATCGACAGCCTGCAACTGTACAGCCAGGAAAACTTTAAAGCAAAAAAAGTGGATGTATGGGGCATTGATGACAAGAACCTGTTGCTGGAATCCAACCAGGTGCTGGCCAAACAGCAGCGGCCTTTTTTTGCCGTGATACAAACAGCCGATAACCACCGGCCTTATACCATTCCTGAAGAAGACCTGAAGGTTTTTAAAAAAATGGATTATCCAAAAGACAGCGTGTTAAAGTATGGCTTTGAAGATATTGACCAGTTGAATGCATTCCGCTATACCGATTATTGTTTCCAGCAGTTTATGGAAGCAGCCAAAAAAGAAAAATATTTCAGCAATACCATTTTTGTATTTGTGGGCGATCATGGTTTGCCGGGCAATGCCAATGCGATGTATCCAAAAGCATGGAGCGACCTGTCGCTTACCCGTGTGCATGTGCCGTTGTTGTTCTATGCACCACAATTGCTGCAGCCCAAAAAGGTTCATAACATTTGCTCACAGCTTGATATCATGCCTTCCATTGCTACATTGCTTAAAACGCCTTATCGAAACAACAGCATGGGGCAAAGTTTATTTGACGGCCGTGTTAAACATCCGCAATCTGTTTTTACTATTGATCATGAGTTGAGGACCATTGGTATGGCCACCAATGGTTTTTATTATTTGAAAAATATGAAAACGGGGAAAGTGGATTTCGTTTCGGTATTGAACAATGATCCGGTTCTGGCAAATGCCGTGACAGATAGTATTAAAAACCAGTTGGGTATTTTAACGGATGCTTACTATGAAACATCGAAATATTTACTGTTTAATAATAAGCGCAAGTAATTTTGCTGATAGTATTCGCTGAATAAAGAAATAACTGCACAAGTGTGCGACGCAACAAAAGCCACACTGCAGTACTGCAGCCAGGTAAAAAGAAATATCACCTTCCCTTTTTCGCCACCATGATCAACCTTGGAGATTTATTGACATCGTAGCCGGCGAAATTGTAATCACCAAATACCTCCTGAATCTGCAATCCCTGGTAGGCAAACATTTCTGTGAAATCGCCTAGTGAAAACTTAGCCACTTTTTCTGTGTAGATCAGCGGTTCGGCAAGTGCCTCATCCTCTACCTGTATTTTTTTATAAAAGTGCGTTTCGTCAAACCACTTGGTGATGAAATAATTCACACCGTCAATTTCTTTTTCAAAACGGTGAACCAGGTTGTCTTCTGCATAATGAGCATTAAGATAGTCCATTACAAAAGTTCCATTTGGTTTTAATGATTGTGCAATGGTACGGATGGCATTGTCATGTTCCCGCCTTGTTTTAAAATAACCAAAGCTGGTGAAGAAGTTAAAAGCGTAGTTAAAATAATTGATCCAGAAAGGCAGGCGCATATCGTGCCGGTAAAAATGAAGTGTTTCGTTTTGGAATTGCAAGGCTTCTTCTATACTGTCTTCACTCAGGTCGATGCCGGTTACATCAAAACCTTTTTCTGCCAGGTGAATGGAATGGCGGCCTTTGCCGCAGGCTACATCCAGCATACGGGCTGCGGCGGCAGGTTGAAGGTGATTGATGAGCTTATCAATAAAAGCAGCGGCTTCTTTTTCATCTCTGTTAAAATAAAGCTGATGATAATAAGGAGAGTTAAACCAGTCTTTAAACCAGGGATGATTTTCCATAATTATTTCTTATTTATAGAAACGTTTTTACAATCAGCACAATCAGTCCATATACTAATGTGGTGGCAAATATCCCTTTCGCTGTTTTGTCTTTATGACTGTTGATATAGAGAGTAAAGAGTAAAGCATTTAATAAAAGCGACAGGCTTAGCGCTACCGTTAGTGTTCTGAAACCAGAGTATGATTCTGTTATCAAAACCTGAATTAAGGTAGCCTCAACAGTGAAGCCTTTAAATTTTATCACTTTAAAAATAGCAAGACCTACAACAGGAGCTATCAATCCCATGATAAGCCCCATCCAAAAATTATCTTTCTTTAAAAACATTATACTTTCCAGTTTTTTTCTAATTGTGATTTTAATTTATAGTTGGTCAGGTCGAACTGCACGGGCACTACACTTACATAGTTATGCTCAAGTGCCCATACATCGGTATCCCGGCCCTTATCAAAGTTTACAAACTCACCGGTGAGCCAGTAGTACTTTTTCCCATGCGGATCTTTGCGTTCTTCAAAATCCTCTTCGTATTTGGCATAAGCCTGCCTGCAGATTTTTACTCCCTTTATCAATTCAAGGGGGCAGGAAGGAATATTGACATTCAGCAGCAAATGCTTATCGAGTTTTTTCTGCAGCAGCAAGCTGCTTACGATCATCCTTACATAATGTCTTGCAGCAGCAAAGTCTGCCTCGTAACTATAATCCAATAAAGAAAATCCGATGCTGGGGATGCTTTCAATACTGGCTTCCATGGCAGCGCTCATGGTGCCGCTGTAAATAACATTGATGGAATGATTGGCTCCATGGTTAATACCGCTCAGGCAGAGATCAGGTTTACCGTGTAAAATTTTATCAACTGCCAGTTTAACACAATCTACCGGTGTACCGCTGGTTTGCCAGGCTTCCACACCTTCAAACATATCCATCTTGGTCATACGCAACGGCTGGCCGATGGTAATGGCATGCCCCATACCGCTTTGTGCTTTATCTGGTGCCACTACAATTACTTTTCCGAGGTCTTTTACGGCCTCAATCAAATTTTTAATACCCGGTGCAGTAATACCATCATCATTGGTAATAAGAATAGTGGGTTTCTTTGCTTTGGCCATTTATTAACATCATTTAATTTGTTTGAAATCGTTAACCCGTTGTAAACATTGATGGTTTATTAAAACCAACGGAACCAGGGATGTTCACCCAACACCTGCCTGAAAGGCCATGGGATGGAGGCAATGATCAAAATAAAAGCGATGCCAAAAAATAGCAACATCTTTTTATGTTTGGCAGCATCTGTACCCGCTCTTTTTACTGCTACCCTGCCCACATGCACCAGTATCCATGCCAGCAGCATCATGCTCATGTGCTCCATGGCAAAAAAGCGCTCCACAGGAATCGCTTTGTATTGAGCAAAATTTTTCAGTTTATCAAACCAGCCATTGCTGAAATACAAGATCAACCCGATCAGTAACTGTATGTCGCAACTGATCATGAAAAACAAATTGCTTTTATTATCACTTGCCGTAAAAGGCCGTTTTTTTATCAACCCGGTAAAAGAATTTAAAACAGTTAACAGGCCAAAAAGCAATACAGCCCATCTTAAAATGTTGTGAAGTATCAATACAGTTGTTTGCATATGTTGATTTTTTACAAAAGTAAGCACTGAGAACAAACAGCGTTCACATTTTGTGAATGTATTCATTTTATTTCATGTTGATTTAAGTACAGTTACACCGTTATCCTGCTCATCAAGCTCCACAAGGCATCAAAAGCACTAAGGTGACTTGTGTAATCATGCAAATCATATCACTCATTTTTAACCCCTGCAAAAAAAATTAATAAAAAATTTGGTTTCACTAAATATTTTAGTATGTTTGTGCTAACCAAATTAGTCTATTATGTCTCAGGCTGGTCAAAATTTGAAATATCTACGCAAACTTCGGGGATGGACACAGGAAGAATTTGCCATTAAATTAGGTATCAAGCGTTCCCTTATCGGTGCCTACGAAGAGGAAAGGGCCGATCCAAGGTTAGATGTGCTGGAAACAGTATGTGAGATTTTTAAACTCACTTTAGATGAAGTGCTGTTGAAAGATGTAAGTAATACAGGCGGAAGCTATCTTGCCAAACGTCGCCAGCAGAAAATGATGACCGCCGAAAGGAATGTCATTCATTTTGTTCCGGTAAAAGCGGCGGCAGGTTACCTGGCCGGCTATGCCGACAGTGAGTTTATTGATGAACTGAACACTTTCACCCTACCTATGCTCAGTGGCGGAAACTACCGTGCATTTGAGATCATTGGAGACAGTATGCTGCCCACACCCAGCGGCAGCATTATTGTCGGTGAAAAGGTAGACGATACAGAAGATGTAAAAAGCAATCAACCCTATATTGTGGTAAGCCGCAATGAAGGTATTGTATATAAAAGGGTGGTAAAAAATAATAAGGCAAAAAATAAATTAACCCTTGTAAGTGACAACCCTCAATACCAGCCCTACCAGGTAAATGCAGAAGATGTGGTTGAACTTTGGCATGCACAAATGGTATTGAGCAAGGTAAGCCAGCAGCAGCGATGGGATATGGATTCGCTTGCAAGCATGGTCAATAATCTGCAGAACCAGGTGAGTTCGCTCAAGAAGAAAATGAATTAGGGAAGGGGTTAAGAGTTATGAATTGGTAATTACAGATTTCAGGTAACAGTTTGCAATGCATATTTCTCAATGAAATAAAGAATTTTTTATTGATAGGAGTGGCGTTGCCAGTAGTGTCACCACTCATAATTCATAACTCAACATTCATAATTCTAATACAGTGTATAACTTTAAAACAACTCCATAGCAGCGTTTCATAATTTCACATTCAGATACATCCATTAAACATTAAAAACACGAGTTATGATCAAGTTACAGGTAATCGGCAATCTGGGAAAAGATTGCATAGTTAAAGAAGTAAATGGCAAAAACGTAATCAACTTCAGCGTGGCGCATACAGAACGTTACAAAGATGCACAGGGCAATCAAAAAGAGAGAACCACCTGGGTTGAATGTGCATATTGGACGGACCGAACAGCCATCGCCCCTTATTTAACCAAAGGCACTACTGTATATGCAGAAGGTTCGCCAGAAGCCGATGCATACATGAATAAAGACAACCAGGCATCTGCTACTTTAAGAATGAGGGTGCAGAACATTCAGTTGCTTGGAGGCAGAAATAATGATAACCAGGGGGCATCCGCTGCTAACACCAACAGCTATGCAGGCAGCAATACGCCTTCTGCCCAGAGGCCGGCTGCTACAGCCCCGGTAGCAAGTATGCCTGAAGCAGCAGATGATCTGCCTTTTTAACAAGATTTATTTTCGCAATAAAAAAGCGGCGCCGGGAAAGCACCGCTTTTTTATTTCCTGCAACACAAATATCTTTGGCATGGGCCGATTCGCCAAGCGTAATACTTTTACAGCTGTTTCAAATGCTTTTTTTAAAAAAGCCATCATTAAAATCATATAATAACAAAATCCATCTCCAAACCAGTGCATTAAAGGGTTGGTAGATATCTCTTCAAATAAACTTCACATTAACAATAACTGATTTTTATTTAAGTTGTTTCGTACATTTAGTTTTTTATGAAGCAACGGCTATTCAATACCTTAAATATCAAAGCGTCAGAGTCAAACCAGGTTTTTGACCTGTTATCGGTTCAGTTTTTTATTGGCCTTACCAATGCCTTCCTGAACATTATTTCTTTTTCTCTTTTCATCTACAATTTCCCGATTACCAAGCTACCCGTTGTATATGTTACCATTGCAGTAGTACTAATGATCCTGAATTTTTTGTACGAAAAACTGGAGCACCGCCTGTCGCCCATCCAACTACTCAAAATCATCATTGGCATTGCCATCATCATCATTTTCAGTTTATGGATCGGCCTTTCCTGGGGCAATAAACATGACTTCATCTTTATACTGCTGGTAACCAATACCATCATTTACATGATAACGGGCTATGCCTTTTGGGGACTGGTTTCATTATTATTCAATGTAAGGGAGAGCAGGAGGGTGTTTTCTATTGTAGGATCTGGTGACATTCCGGCTAAATTTATTGGCTACCTTATTGCTCCTTTACTCATCCCGTTTATCGGGCTGGTCAACCTGCTCTGGCTGGCAATGTTTTCGTTGGTTACCAGCCTGGTGCTTTTCAACAAGGTGATACAAAAGAAAAGCTGGGAGGGCACCAGGAAAAAGATCAGTCACGAACACCAGCACCATACCCATGTACATCAAAAGCAAAACCTGGTAACTTTCTTTTTTGAAAACAAACTGATATTTACTATTTCCCTGTTGTCCATACTCAGTTATAATGTTTTTGTACTGATCGACTACACCTTTGTTTCGCAGGTAAAACTTAAGTTTGAGAACATCTCTGAACTTGCCATCTACATTGCTGTATTTTTTGCCGTAGGCAGGGCAATAGCGATCATATTTAAATTGATATTCACGAGCCGCATCATCGAAAAGCTGGGCATCATCTACTGCCTGTTTATAACGCCGGTCGCCCTGTCATTATTCTGCATCCTGTTTTTTGTGTTTGAAGGGCATACCAATTACGATGTATTCATTTTTGGAATGATGGCCTTGCTTACAGAAGTGCTCCGGTCTACTATGCAAGAGCCTGTATTTTTCATTTTGTTCCAGCCACTTAAAGAACAACTAAGGCTGAAAGGCCACCTGATCGCTAAGGGCTATACGCTTCCCCCATCGCTGATTATTGTAGGTGTATCCCTATTCTTTTTCCTGCGGTGGGGCATTTCCCTTTCTATCATGTTTACCATTAAGATCATCATTATTAATCTGATCATTTGGGCGGGGGTAATTTTCCTGATCCAAAAAGCGTATTTGAAAACATTACACAGCTCCATTAAGAAAGGGACATTCAACAGTGATGATAATTATGTGTACGATCAAAAAACGATCGATATTTTACTGCAAAAAGTAACTGCCGGTAAAAATGCAGAAGTGATTTATGCACTCGACCTGTTAAAAAAAGCCGGCTATCCCGATCTGGCAAACTTACTGTACCAAAAAGCAGCCAGCGGTGATAAGGAAATAAAAAAGTATGCTTTGGAACAACTGGAGACCAGCCCAAAGCCCAACCTGCAGGCGTTGAAGGCCCTGTTGGATAAAGAAACCGAACAGGAGATAAAACAAAAGATCGTTTCGATACTATGCCATCATGATGCTGCCTACCTCGACTACGTTGCTGAAAATATTTCCAGCCTGGAGTATGACACCAGAAAAACGATCATTGTTAACTTATTAAACCAGCAGGAATTCCACCACCTGTTAAAAGCAGGTATAGAGATCAACAACCTTATTTATTCTTCCAACCCCGGTGAACGCCATCTCGCCATCAACATTATTACAGAACTGAAGCATGTACAATTTACAAAAGACATCAGTTACCTCATCAATGATGAAGATACGATGGTAAAAAGAAGTGCTGTAATGGCTGCCTGTAAGCTAAAAGTGTCATCCTTGCTGCCCCAGATCCTCAACCTCTCAGATCATCCTGAAGACAAACACCTGGTGCTAAAAGCCCTTCAGCAATATGGTGATAAACTTTTTGAAGATATACAGCAACTGGATGATGATATCATTAATCACTACACTCCGGACTTTATTAAAATTGCGGCGAACATAAAAGGAGAACATAGTAAACAATTTTTATTAACCTGCGTAGAAACACTGGGACAACAGACCAATAAAACCATCCATGCATTGTGGTCGCAGAATTATGAACCGCTTGAACCCGGAGGTACTGAAAAACTCCATACCATCCTGCACAAGTACATGCAGAGCGGTGTTCACAAGATTTCTGATTACCACAATATTCCTGACTACAATACAGAAAAAGAGATTGTAAAAAACTCACTGCTGAACGAAATTAAAACAGACCTGAATATTTCCCTTAAGATCTGTGCAATGCTGTTCAGGAAAAAACCAATTAACCGGATACTGGAATTGATTGACATTGAGCATCATCATAAAATATACAATGCCATTGAAATGATTGAGCTGGAGTTGCCAAAAAAAATATCAAAAGACCTGATTGTGTTATTTGACTTTATACTTGACCCCAATGAAAAAAAATCACACCTGGAAAGTACCAGCATCAGTTCGCTCTTTTCAAAAGTGTACCTTAGCGATGGCTTTACTTATAATCCATGGACAAAATCAATTGTGATGTATTGTTCCTGGAAAAACAACAAAACAGAAGACCTGGAAATCGTTGCCCGGCAGCCTGAAAAATCCGGTCATATAATCATAGAAGAAACAAGGGATTTTGTACTTAGCACCACCTTAATAAATTAGTATATGCTGATCATTGAAAAAATTTTATTGCTTAAAAACTCCGATATTTTCAAAGTATGTAAAGAGGTTGACCTGATCGACATTGCATCTATCTGTACAGAAAATCATTTCAACAAAGGTGTGACAATTTTCAAGAAAGGCGACCCCGGGAATTGTATGTATTTTATTCACTCGGGAAAAGTATCCATTCATGAAAAAGAGCATGAACTGGCGGTGCTTTCGGAAAATGAGATATTTGGGGAACTGTCATTGCTTGATTCTGAACCACGGTCTGCAAGTGCCACCACACTCACAGACTGCATTTTATTAAAAATAGAACAGGAACTTTTTTATGATGTAATATCTACCAATTCAGATATACTAAAAGGCATTATGAGAACCTTGTGCAAACGCCTTAGAGAACAGGACAGGATAACTATTGAAATGAAAAAGAATATCAGCAAGTAAATACTCAGGTGAGCTTTAAATAATGCTGGCGTTTTACCGGCTCCCTTAACTGCCGGGAAGACTGTGTATGGTACTGGTGATTTTCCAGGAAATGTAACTGCATTTTTTTCCAGTGTTCATTGTCCGGAACAATTTTATAATAAATGAACTCTTTTCGTAAATTATCCCCGATCTCAAAAAAATCTTCCCTCCCAAGATAATCCAGGTCGGCATCGCAAAGTATCCGCTGCAGCAGTGTTTTAGGTTCCTGTGGTAATTTAGTAGCCATTATTAAGCCCTGTACCAGCGACTTTTCTTCGTCAGAAAAAGAAAGCCCGGCTGTTTTTTCAAGAAAAATCTCACATCCCTTTATTTCGTGATTGGCATAGGTTCTCAAAAAACCGGTATCATGAAAAAGTGCAGCCATTTTTAAAATAAGAATTTCCCCTTTATCCACCCCCTCTGCCCTGGCAATACGAATAGATTGCTTTATTACGTCCACGGTATGACCTTTGGAATGATAGGTAAGATGAGAACTCAGACCATTCAAATCGGCAAGTACAATTTCCTTCAATACTTCAAAATCCCTTTCAATCATTGGCAACTAAAGATATTTTAATACTAATGTAGAGATTAAATCCTACTTAATCAAGATTAACTAATATTATTATAAAAACTGCCGCAACAAAATAAGAAGTTTACTTACAAGCGTGCTGTTTACAATACCAGCCCTGATCAAGCTACTTTCCAATGATGAAAATATGGGTTAAAGGGTTGCAGCCAAAAGCAAAAAGCCGGCTTACTATATCTGTATGCTAACTCACGTTGCCTAATTATTCTAAACAGATCAGGCCTGTTTCACCAATTGTATCTCGCCGTGTATCTTTACCTCATCACTAACCATTACACCACCTGCTTCCAGTGCAGCATTCCAGTTAAGGCCAAAATCTTTACGGCTTAATTTTCCGTTAATGCAAAATCCGGCTTTGATATTATTCCATGGACCCATTACGATACTACCAAATTCAACTGCCAGTTTTACCGGGTACAAAACACCATGCATCATGAGGTTGCCCGTCAGTTCAAAATTACCATCTCCTGCGTCTGCCGGTTTAGTAGCGGTAAAACTGATGGTTGGAAAAGCAGCCGCATCAAAAAAGTCAGCACATTTTAAATGCTGGTCTCTTTGCTCGTTATTGGTACTGATAGAATCTGTATCGGCAGTAAATTCCACTTTAGCATTGCTGAAGTTATCAACGTCTGTTTCTGCGGTAGTATTAAAAGTTTTAAAATTATCTGAAACATTCGTGAACATCAGGTGTTTTACTTTAAATCCTATTTCTGAGTGCGCTGGGTCAAGTGCTCATGTTGTAGTAGCCATGATTTCATTTTTTAATTTATTGGTGTTTTGATAAATTTGATAACACAAAGCTCCACCATCGGCATAACCAAAACATTTACCCAGGACAAGAAATGCATTAAATGGAAAATTAATAATGGATAATTGATAATGCCATAAAGTAAACCCAGCCAGATAATGTAGTTGGTTACTTAATTTTCACTGCACAGGAAAACCAGCACGTAGATAAATAAAAGTTCCTTTCAATTGAAAAAGTTATCCTTTACTTTTTCGACAGTTTTGCCCTCCCTTTACTTAAAAACTCAGGAGAAATACCCAGGTAAGAAGCGATGTAATGCTGCGGCACCCGTTGTGGAATTGTGGGATAGCGTTGTATAAAGTCGAGGTATTTTTCCTGTGCCGTTTGGAAATAGTATTGATCAGCCTGTTTTAAGTAGCCGCCAGCCTGCGTTGTACCATCAGGCGAAACACTCGTTCAAATTTGGGTATCTCTGCCAACAGCATTTCTTTGGTAACCGGGTTAAAACTCAGTAGTTCACAATCCTCCAGTGCTTCAATAAAAAGATTGGCAGGCTGCTGTTCATAAAAGCTGGCAATATCACCAATCCTCAATGGAAAACATCCGGGTCACTTCAAACCTATTTTCATCAATATAAAACGTCCGGGTACAGCCCTTGTTGATGCAGGCTTCAAAATTGCAGATATCTCCTTCCTGCAACAGGTAAGTTTTCTTTGAAAATTGTTTTACCTGTAGCAACTCATCCAGCCTTGCCAGTTCCCTATCGGAAAAAACAGCTCTTTTTGAACCGTTGCGGTTTATGTTGTCAAACATGGATGTAAAATAAACAATGCTTTGCAAAAAAGACACAGGCAGATACTCCTGTTAATTTCATTTTTATTCTACTTTTGAAAAAGATGGATGACAAAGCAGCATATTACAGCAGCCACAACAAACTTCCTTTTATCAATAAAGATGGACAGGACAACCTGGAGCAAAGCAAAGTGCTGGTGATTGGATCCGGCGGACTGGGTTGCCCCTGCCTGTTAGCATTGGCAGGAGCAGGCATTGGATTAATTGGCATAGCAGATTTTGATACCGTTGCCATCTCAAACCTCCACCGCCAGCCATTGTATCATTATAATGATGCCGGTAAATTAAAAACAGGTGTAGCTGCAGAACGGCTACAGCAATACAATCCTTATATCAATATTCAAATCCATAACGTATGGGTTGATGAAAGTAACGTATTAAAACTTCTTTCTGAATACGATGTGATAGCAGATTGCACCGATAATTTTTCAACAAGGTACCTCATCAATGATGCCTGCGTAAATTTAAACAAGCCATTGGTGTATGGCGCCATTCATCAGGGTGAAGGACATGTAACTGTTTTGAATTATAATAACTCCCCTACCCTTCGTTGTCTTTTCCCCAAAGATGAAAATGAAAGCATTGCCAGTTGTACCGAAACCGGTGCATACAATATCACCACCAGCATCATCGGGAACATGATGGCAAATGAAGTGATAAAAATATTGCTGCAGCATCCCAATGTAATGGCCGGAAAACTATTCCAGCTCGATGTATTTACAGGCTCATCGGTGAGTATCCGTTATAATACTGATGAAACAAGCAGGGGAAAAAGCCTGGCAAGATTTGAAAAAGAAAACAGATCATCAGAAATATCTCCGGCAGCATTAGCAGAAAAAATCAAACAAAAAAACATCATTCTTATTGACGTAAGAGAAACTGCAGAGCATACTGTTTATAATATCGGCGGTAACAATATTCCCCTGTCAGTATTGCTGCAAATCAATAACCTTCCTTTTACTGCTGACGATGAGATCATTGTTTATTGCCAGAAAGGGAACAGAAGCATACAGGCAGTGGCTTACCTGAAAGCCAAAGGTTTTGAAAATGCAGTAAGCCTGTTGGGCGGCATTGACCTGTACTGTCAATTATCATCCACTCATTTTTAATACACTACCCGTAACTTAGCTCCATGTTACAGGTAAGCCAGTTATATATTTATCCCATCAAGTCTTTGGCAGGCATTGCAGTTTCGGCTGTAAATATCACCGACAGGGGCTTTGAATACGACAGGCGGTGGATGCTGGTGGATGCAAATAACCGCTTCTTATCGCAAAGGGAATTTGCTGTAATGGCATTGCTACAGGTTCAAATAACAGTTGAAGGTTTGTCGGTATTTCACAAGCAAACACCTGACAACCCAATCATCATTCCGTTTGAACCTGCCACAGAAGAAAAAGGCATTGTGAAAATATGGGATGCCAGCTGTGAAGCAACATTTGTAAGCAGGGATGCGGATGAATGGTTTTCAAAAATATTGAACACGGTATGCAGGCTGGTGTATATGGATGAGGACTGTCATGTAAAGGTCGATGAAAGGTACAGCATCAAAAAAAGCCTAACCAGTTTCTCAGACGGTTACCCCATTTTAATGATCAGTGAAGCTTCCCTGGAAGACCTGAACAGTAAGGCAACAGAAGCAATACCCATGAACCGCTTTCGGCCCAATCTTGTCTTCAAAGGCTCCCTTGCTTTTGAAGAAGACAATATGAAGGAGTTCATAATAAATGGATTGACTTTTTATGGCGTAAAGCCCAGTTCAAGATGTGTGGTAACAACCATTGACCAGGCAACTGCCGAAAAAAGGAAAGAGCCATTGAAAACACTGGCCACTTACCGAAGCAAAAACAATAAGATTTATTTTGGAGAGAATATCATCGCTGCAGGCACTGGTAAAATTCATGTTGGGGATCATATCAACATGGTGAGCACAAAACAAAGTTTATTTTAATTGATTGAGTTGCCCGGGCCTTATGGCCCGGTCAACTATAAATACAAACCGAATGAGAGACATCACACATAAACAAATCACACTACGCACCGCAAAAGCCATGGGCATTTTATTTTGCTCCCCTTCCACCATCGAACTCATCAAAAACAACCAATTACCAAAAGGAAATTTATTTGATGTGGCAAGAGCAGCAGGATTTGCAGGCGCCAAAAGCACTCCGCAATTATTGCCCCATTGCCATCCTGTAAGCATTGATGGCATGGACATTCAATTTGATTTTTTAGACAATCATAAACATACAGCCCATTTTGATGCAGCAGTGCTTCAAAGAACAGGAATTGTAATTACAGGTGAAGCAAAATCCATTGGACGTACCGGGATTGAAATGGAAATGCTGACAGCAGTGTCTGTTGCAGCATTGGAAATTTATGATATGCTGAAGCCGGTGGATAAACTGCTGGAGATCGGCTGTATTAAATTATTGGAAAAGAAAGGTGGCAAAAGCGACCGTGACAGGTTTATCACCGGCAATCCCAGCTGTGCCATCCTGGTATGCTCCGACAGTTGTGTGACCGGAGAAAGAGAGGACAAGAGCGGCAAACAAATCAATGCCATGCTGGAACAGCTTCGGGTAACGGTGAAGCATTATAACATTGTAGATGATAACAAAGAAAGTATTCAGCAACAGGTAATGCAATGGGTAAACGAAGATGTTCAATTCATTTTCATAACGGGTGGTACAGGACTGGGGCCAAGGGATGTAACAACAGAAGCCATTACCGCAATCATAGAAAGGAAAGTGCCGGGTATTGAAGAAGCAATAAGAAGCTATGGCCAGATGCG
Organism: Chitinophagaceae bacterium; assembly: GCA_016722465.1. Classification (GTDB taxonomy): domain Bacteria; phylum Bacteroidota; class Bacteroidia; order Chitinophagales; family Chitinophagaceae; genus Ferruginibacter. The sequence goes on from JADKJC010000002.1 coordinate 746,597, forward strand.
TACACCGCTGGCGATGCTGAGCCGTTCGGTAGCGGGTACCATTGGCAACAGTGTGGTGGTCGCTTTGCCCGGAAGTACTGCTGGTGTAAGAGAAAGTTTGGAAGCTATTTTACCAGCTGTATTTCATGCAGCGAACATGATTAAAGGAGAAGGACATTGATGTGGAGGATTGAACACAGATGAAACGGATTGAGCAGATAAGGACTGGTTTTGTATCCGTTTTCAATCAGTCAAATCAGCATTACCTGCGTTTCTATCCTTCGCTATAATAAACCTGGCAAATAATTAATAACAAATGACCTCATTACAGGAAGCGCAACAATTAGTGATACAGCAGGCACATTCGTTTGGGGAAGAAAAAGTATTGCTGGATGACGCAGTTGGCCGGGTACTTGCTGAACAGGTAATTGCAGACAGGGATTATCCGCCTTTTAACAGGGCCACGATGGATGGCATTGCAATCAACCATACAGATTGGGTAAATGGCATCCACGAATTCGAATTGCTGGAAATAATTTATGCAGGCAATATCTCTGCAAAGAAATTGGGAAAAGGGCAATGCTACAAAATAATGACAGGCGCAGCTGTACCGCTTTCTGCTGATACCGTAATAAGAAAAGAAGACATTGAAGAAAATAAAAGCCGGCTTGCCATTAGATCGAACGAAATAAAAGCCGGGCAAAACATTGCAGCAAAAGGAAGTGATATACAAAAGAGAACAACAATTATCAAAACTTCACAATTAATAACGCCTGGCAGCATCACTACATTGGCATCGTTGGGCTTTGCTTCAGTGGAAGTGAAAAGACTTCCATCGGTTGCAATCATTACCACCGGGGATGAAGTGGTGGATATTGATGCCGCAGTAAATGAAGTGCAGATAAGAAACAGCAATGCACATTTACTAAAAGCGCTGCTGCAGCAATGGAAAATAAAACCATCAATCTGTGAACATATAAAAGACAATGCAGACATTTTACTGGCCGCTGTTGCAAAACAACTGCACAACGATATCATTATATTAAGTGGCGCTGTATCTGCCGGCGATGCTGATTTTGTTCCGGAAGTATTGATAAAAGCAGGGGCTAAAAAAATATTTCACAAAGCAGCGATACGGCCAGGTAAACCCATCTGGTTTGGGAAATTTGAAAACGGGGCGACTGTTTTTGCGTTGCCCGGAAATCCATTCTCCACTTTTGTTACGTTCAAATTATTTCTTGAACATTTTTTACTGGCCTGTTTTGGTTTACCTCCTGCAAAAATATTTCATATTCCTTTCATTGGCAACAGGATCAAAAAAACAAACCTGGATGAGTTTTTTCCCGTGGTACTTTCAGGCAATCCAACTGTTGCTGAAGCAATTCCGTTTAATACTTCCGGTGATATTACAGCCGTGATGAATGCAGCTGCATTGGCAATGCAGCCTGTTGAACGGCCAGCAATAAAAGATGGAGAAATTATTCCCTGCATTATAATTTAAAATTCACTTCTCTTTTTCAACGATCTCAAACTCCCTCGATACACTTACACCGCTTTCATCTACCAGCGTAATGATGTGTTTACCCACAGATGGATTCAGCGCCAGTTGGTGAAAATGCCGGGTAGCCGCAACAAAGTTATCATCCAGGCTCCAGAAAATTTTAGTGCTTGCTTTACGATGGGCAGCTGTAAAAACCGTCTTCCCTCTTTCCCCGTTTATTTCCAGTGGCACATAAATTTTTGCATTGGTTAATGGATAAATGATCTCGATCATTTTACCTGCATTGCTGAACTCACAACCGGGTTTAAATGGCGGCAATACTTTATAGTCGGAGCTTTTTTGCCTGAAATAAAATTCCATTGCAGGTGTAAGTACAAACCAACTTACATGTTGCATAGCCGAAGGGCTTTCACAATCAGCGGTAACCCTGTAAGTACCGCTTGCATCAAGGTTGATGAGGCGGTGATAAGGACATAGGGGCGACTTCACTGCATTAACCGGCATGAACAAGGTATCAATATCATGGCAGTCCATATTGGCCCGGTAACCACTCTGCCTGCAGACTGGCACATAACTGAAATCATAAACCGGCTTTTGAAACCAGCTAACGGAAGGCAGGAACCGAAAAATATCAAATAGTATGGGAGCGGCTGTTTTTATTCCAACAAGGTCAGGGCGGCCTTCTCCATCAGTGTTACCAACCCATACTGCTACTACATATTTTGGTGTAACACCAATTGCCCATCCATCCCTGAAGCCAAAACTGGTGCCCGTTTTCCATGCAACGGTTTGTGATGAAGTGAACTGCTGCCACAAACCTTCTTCCCCGGGCCGCATTACTTCTCTCATTGCCTGGAAGGTAAAGTAGATGGATGTAGCATCGAGTGGAATACTTGTATTTTGAATGTTGAATGTTGAATGTTGAATTAAATAATTTGGAGGATGAAAATCTTTCGCAGAAACAACAGCTTTGTTGGCTGATTGATGATTCAATGTTCTTGCCATCGAAGCATACATGCCTGCTAAATCCCACATGGTTACTTCACAACCTCCCAATACCAAACTCAACCCATAAGTATCAGCCTTTCTGTTTAATGTGGTGATGCCGCACTGTTTAAGTGTTTCATAAAAACGCTGGTACTTGTACTGTTGCAATAATTTCACCGCTGGAATATTCAAACTTCTTGATAAAGCACTGGCAGCCGGTACAGCCCCATCATAGCCGAGATCAAAATTTTTTGGGGCATAATTACCGATCTGCATTGGCACATCAGCCACCAGTGAGTTGGGCAAGATCAAACCATCACTCAGCATCGCTGCATACAACAATGGCTTTAATGCACTGCCAGGGCTACGGGGTGCAGCCACTACATCCACATCACTCTCCATTTCTTTATTTGCCCTGTCGCTGATATTGCCAACATAAGCCAGTGCATTGCCTGTCTCTACATCCAGCACCAACGCACAGGTATTGTTAATACCATTACCTTTCAACACTGCCTGGTGCTGGTGAAGGATGGTGGCTACATTTTTTTGCAGCGCATTGTCGATAGTTGTAATAATTTTTGTTGCCGGAACCGCATTGCCATTTTCCTTTTTAAACCGCTGGAATAAATGGGTGGCATTTTGTGGGAGCGGTAACGGCACACCGGGCAATGGTTCCAGCTTCGCCAGTTCACAATCTTCTTTGCTGAGTTTTTATCCAGCAATAACTTATTGAGCAGTGAATTTCTTTTTCTTAATAATGCTTCCCTGTTTTTTCCCGGATGAACCAATGATGGTGCATTGGGTAATACGGCCAGCGTTGCCATTTGTCCCCAGCTTAATTTATCGGGGCTATTGCCATAGTAACGCCATGCAGCGGCATCCAGCCCAACTACATTTCCACCAAATGGTGCATTGCTTGCATACAATGCCAGTATTCTATTTTTTGAATAACGACATTCCAGTCTTACAGCCAGTATGCTTTCTTTTAGTTTGTTCCAGAGATTACGGCTACTGTTGTTTTCTGATAAGCGTATCACCTGCATGGAAATGGTGCTGCCACCCTGTGTACTACCCCTGCCTGAAATATTTTTTTTCACTGCCCTTACAAAAGCAATGGGATCTACTCCCGGGTGATAATAAAAACGCTTGTCTTCAAAAGTTGTGATACAATCAGTAAATTTTTGAGGAACATTTTCATTAAAAGGAAAACGCCACTGCCCATCGGCAGCAATGGTAGCATTGAGTAGTTCACCGTTCTTATCTTCCAGTATATAACTGGTGGGAGTGTTGAATAGTGTTTTGGGAAGAGAAAAATAAAACCAGGTTAACAACACTGCGAACACCAATAATTTAATCCTGGTTTTGCGGCGAAGCGATTTAAACATATTTGTTATGGTGGAGAATATCTTTTTCAAACGATTACCAATTAAGGAAAGTATAAGCTGCTAAATGATTATAGCACAAGAGTGCGACGCAACGGTGATCAGCCTATTTACAAGTGCCGGGATCAAAAAAAATCAACCCTGCCTACGAATCATGGACAGGGTTGACAAATATTTACTGACTCACCACTTCTACCCACTTGCCATTTACACCTGCGGTGATATTGTTATCATACATAGCCGATGCAAAAGTACCTGGCAAAAAGTATCTGCCGAGATAGGATGCATTCAACTGCACATAATACGTGAGTGTTTCATTCTGGTTGATATCAAAATAGGTATAAATCCTGTCGTCCCTAATATCCTGGTAAGTGGAATAAGATGATTTGAAAGCACCTTCACCTCCCGTCATACGGGCATTCAGTATCTCCCAACCACTGGGGAATAGTTGGCTCAACGCCATCTCTGTATAAGTACCACGCTGGCCGGTATTCTTTATTATCACTTTGGCAATAAAGTCTGTTCCCTGCGAAAGCTTTGTAATATCCAGTACCGAGCTATCCTGCGACAGGTAACTAACACTCATGCTTAGCACAGCCGGGTTGTTGTTCACCTTCAGGCTGTCGCCGCTGAGTGGCTGGCCCTGGGTGATCAATCGCACATACAAGACATTGCTGCCATTGTTCTTCACCAGCACACTGCTGCTGCCCTTTTGCACATTCACCGGCAACTGCCGGATATAGCTGGCAGAATTAATATCCGTTGCTTTACCGGCAATGCTGGTTTTTGCAACGATCTTACTGCCTGACGGATTTTTGCCACAGTACTTTGCAATGGCAATTAATGAGTATGCCGTTGTTTGTGTGCTGTACCAGTAGTCCTGCGAAAGCTTGCCTGCAACCGTGGTTAATAATTGTGCTGCCTGTGTCTTTCTTCCAAGCAACGTTAGTGTTTCCATCGCCATTGCTTCATCCCTCAGGTCGGAGCCATAAGTAAAGCCGGGATTGGTGCGTACTGCAAAGCTGGTTGACAAACCGCTGATGAGTTGCAGTGCGGTGCTTTCCTGTCCGCTTAGTTTATAGGCTGCGGCCAGTCTCCATTTTGCTTCCGGTGACAAATACTTGAATTCTTTCAAACGGTTCATCGCTCCAAGTTCAGGAGCTTTTGCCAATGCCAATGTAAACAAGCGGTAAGCCTGGTCAAGATCTGCACCGTAGAAATTGGTGCTGTTCACTACCCAGCTGTTTGCTTTACCCCGCTGGAAATTTTTCCATTGCTGCAACATATTATCACTTACAAAATAACCACCTGCCTGGGCCTCTAATAAAAAGTGACCGGCATAGTTGCTGCCCCATTCATCGCTTTCACTACCACCCGGCCAGTAACTAAAGCCTCCTTCCGGTCGCTGGAAAATGGATAGCCTTGCAATACCGGCTTTCACATTCCTGTCCACCTGTGCTTTTTTATAATCATCTAAATCGGTGAGTTGATTCAATACCAACTGAGGAAACACCGATGAAGTGGTTTGCTCAATACAGCCATGCGGATACTGGATCAAATAATCCAGGCGTTTTTGCAAATTCATTGCCGGTACACTGGAGATTTCCACTACAGCTGTACTGCTGGTTGGTGAGCCGATTGCTGTTGCTGTTACATTCCATTGCTGCCCGGCATTCAAAACCATTTCAGTTACGCTGGTTACAGGCGGATTGGGATTACGGATATCAAGTTCCACTTCGTAAGTTGCTTTTTCTGCACCACTGCTTGCCAGCAGTTTTACTTTGCCAATGCCGGTGTTTGGTTTCACCCGTACATCAAAGTAAGCCATCTGTTCCCCGTTTTGTGTAAAGCTAATATTTTGAGAGCTGCTTCCCACCACTTCAAGGAAAGGATTGGATTGCAGGGAAAGATTGACATTACGAATATTACTTTCCATTGCAAAAATGGTTACGGGAAGTTTGATGGTTTCACCAGGACCTAATACACGGGGCATGGTTGCCAATAACATCAATGGCTTTTTAACTGCTACATTTTTTTCTGTAAAACCATAACTGCCTTTGTGGGCAGCCACTACCATGGCTCTTACAGAACCGATGTATGAGGGGAGGGTAAATGTTTTCTTTTGTGATTCACCTTTATCCAGGTGGAATGGCCCGAGATAAGTAACCACCGGCTTGAAACGGTTGGCTGTCTTTTGTTTCACCGGGCCTCCTTCGGCATCGCCACCAATGGTAAGTATCCTTTCCAATCCTCCACTCCAGGCACCAATCACATAATCAAAGAGGTCAAATGTTTTTACACCAAGAGCTTCCCTTGCATAAAAGGCGCTGTGCGGATCGGGTGCTTTAAGTCTTGTGAGATCAAGCAATCCTTCATCAACAATCGCTACTGAGTAAGTCATTTCTTTCCCTTCCTGTTCACTCACGGTAAAGCTCACCTGTTGTTCCGGCCGGATGCTGGAGGCAATATTCAATACGGGTTTAAGGATGGTATTTTTGTCTTCCACAAAAATGGGGATGCTGCCATACATACGGATGGGCAGGTCGTTCAGCGTTTGTGCATGTGGCTGCAATAAACTTACTGTGGCATAAATATTCGGTGCCATCGCTCCTTCAGCTTCAAACTTCACCTGTGTTTGTCCCTGCTCTGTTGGCTGCCAGAATGATTTGATCACTTTGCTGCCACTTTCCAAACTCACCAGCACCTTACCGCCCTTGCTGCTTGGGATGTTCAATATCACTTCATCACCTGCATTGTATTTTTCTTTATTGCTGCTAAAGGAAAGCATGGTGGCAGCGCTCTGGTCATCATTGCCTTCCCTGCTCTGCCAGCCAGGTTCATCTATATAAAATGTGGAGCCTGTCATGTGACCGCTCTTTACATCTTTTACCAGGATTAAATAGCGGCCCCACTCATTGGGCGACGTTTTAAACTGCCATTGCCCCTTGCCGTTACTGATACTCACTGTTTCCGTTTTGAGTAGTTTGTTGTATTCGTTTTGAGTAAAGTTGCTGAGGTTATCGCCATTGTCATCCCACCACCAGCGCCACTGGATGCGGTAAAACTGAACCTCAAGTTGACTGGCACCTGCTATTGGATTTCCCTTTGCATCCACATCAGCCAATTGTGCTGTATGTGTTTTACCTGCCAGCAAATAACTGAAAGGTTTTTCCCCTTCGGGAAGTTTCAATCCTGCATAGCTTGCATAAGGACTGTAAGGAATAGTAACATTGTCAATACTGAAAGCGCCGCCCGGCTCAAATACTTTTACCAGCAGGCTGGCGTTGAGTAACCCAGGCGCTGCTTCGTCGGTTTCAAAACCAGGTTTTAAAGTGGCATTGCCTTCTGCATCCAATGTGCCTTCAAACATTGTTTTTTGTTGAGTAGAATAATCAGCAGTTGGATTGTCAAAAACATAACCGGCAAATTTGGCGAAGCTGGTTTGCTTTGCGTACAGCGAAGCATCGATCTTGGCTTTCAGGTTTTTACCTACGGCACCAAAAAGCCATTTAGCATTGAGGGTGCCTGAAGTAGTACCTCCTGTTCCCAGCAATGGGTCTTTCCCAAAGTCAACATTTATCTTTAAACGGTTGGGCATTACCGTTTCAACCTTAATGCGTTTTTCAAAAACAGCGCCACCGCATTTCACCTTGGCCAGCCAGTTACCGGTTGGTGAGGAAGCATCGGTGTTGGTCTTAAATAAATAAAACCCATCTTCCGCATCACTCTGCACAATGTGTTTGTACAACTGGTTCTGCGGCGTATACAAACTAAATTCCACCGGGTGATCTTTGGGCAGCTTGCCTTCCCTGTCTTCAATAATGCAATTAATAAACATTGTATCTCCCGGGCGCCATACACCACGTTCGCCAAAGATGAAACCCTTGATGCCGTTCTTTACTTCTTCACCACTCACATCAAAACGACTAAGGGCTAAAGAATTGCCATCATCCAATTTTAAATAGCCTCTTTCATTTCCCTTTTTAGCAACGAGTAAATAAGGTTTGCGTTTTATTTCAATATCAGCGAATCCATCTCCACCGCTCTTGCCTTTGTTCACAATGGTTTGCTGGTAATCCAGCACTTCCAGTTCCACATCACCCATCGGTTCGGTGGTAAGGATATTACTAACAGCCACCATCAGCCGGTTATTATTGCCACGCTTTGCAGTGAGGCCAATATTACTGGCAAGGATATTCCTGGTTGCCCATCGGTCTTTATTGTAATAAGATTTACTGTTGGGGTCATCCCTCCTGCTCCAGTTGTAACCATAAGGATAATACGTATCATACCTTCTCCAGAACTCCTCGTCGTCATCCACACCGCTTTCCGAACTCTCATCATAATAACCGCCGCCATAATAATCTTCCTCTTCATCACTGCCCTCTCCTGATTTCTGTGCCGTATCAACTTTTGAATACAAACTATACTCCGGCCTGAAGCCGATGGTAACATGGTAGATTGCACCCTGCTCTGTTTTTAAAAACTTATCAATATCCAGGGAGAAACGCTGGCGCTTGTGCAGGTCAAGGGTTTTATCATCATCCAGTCTTAATGTTTTTTGTACAATGGGTTTTGCAACTCTTCTCAATGAACTGCTTCCGTCTAAACTGTTATCCTGCAAAAACCTCGGCACATTGTTCTCGTAAATTTTTATGATGCTGATGTCCACCGCATTTAAATTGATGGATTCAAAAGGCAATACCAGCCTGCCACTATTGGGCAGGATATTTCCTTTGCCATGGATCTTTACCGATGGCAGCTTATTCTCAAAATTGATATTGGCCGTAAAGCCCTGTTCCAGCACATCTCCAAAACTGTTTTTAATACCGCTGTTGATGTTGATGGTATAGCTGCCATCCAGTTTCCCATCGGCAAATACTTTTACTTCACTACCGTTGATGGTATAGGAAACATCGCTTTTGTTACTCATGGAAACAAGGCCCGTCAAATCCTGCCCGATGGCGATAGGGTCGCTGAATTGTACCGATGCATATTGCTGTGCTTCGTTCACTGCCATTACATTCAGCACTTTAAACTCACCTGCTGCAGGCACTTCGATGGGTTTATCACCACTCACTTCCATACCCAATCCTTTTCCGTTCCAGGTAATATTTACTGCACTGCTGTTGGCACCACGTTCAATTCCCTCAATGGTATAGATATGAGATTTAGCAGCATCATTGTGCTGCCAGCTAACTTTCAAGGGTTTGCCATCCTGTGCAGCATTGAGTAATTTTTCAATCTCAGCCCCTTTCTCCAGGTCAGCAGTTTCCAGTTCGCCGCTCAGGAACATCCTGTTCCTGGCAGTGGCACTCCGTAACCCAAAATCCTTTACTACAAAAGCGGGCTTTACTGTTTTAAGGCTGAACTTAAATTCTTTGAATTTGCTTTCTGAAACGGAAGTAACCTTTCCTAAATTAAAAACCACTTCGTAAAGCTGGTCGGGTTTTAAATACTCATCCGGCTTAAACTCGACTGTAGTGGCATCAATCCAAACTGTTTTTCCTTTTACGGAAGGAGAGAATTCAAACAGTTTTTCTTTTACTTCTTCTCCCACTGTATGAGTGGTGTTGGCAGTACTTGCCAGTTGAATCCGGACAGCGGTGGTTTTGAAACAGTGCCGGTTGTGTAGGCATCAATGTACCTGCTGAAAGCAGGATCTACTTCGATCCATTGGTTGCGTTTACAGGAAAAAAGAATAATAGTTGCTGTTGTAAGCAGCAGGAGCCTGAAAAAAGTTGCACTGAACTTTTCAGGACATTTGGCAGCATCGGCTTCCATGTGTTGTTGTTGATTTGATTTGTTCAGTAAGACCAGGACGGTTTTACTGTGCTTTAGTTTAGCTATATAAATGTTGGATATTTTTTTGATATCAACAAAAAGAGTTAGTAATAAATTTTTGTTAAAGCAAGGTTTCCTCCTGCTCAGCCATTGCCAGGTTCCGGGCTGGCTGGTGAATTTATCTATGCCTGGTTTATTGCATTTCCCGTAAAAACACCTTATTCCTGATCGTTAAATCACCCTTGGAAATACCGTTAAAATACCCTTTTATTTCTGGTTTATTTTTTCAATTTTTACAGAACAATAGATTTCCAATTCCTGTTTGTTGAACCACTACATCCCCAGCCCTGCCAAATTTGTTTTATTCAGTGAATAGTATAGCTGCAAAGAGTGTCCTCAATATTTTCACTACATCCCGACCATAGACTGCAAACTAAAATATATATCATGGCAGAAGTAAAAATTAAAGAAGAAATAACTACAAATGAAAAAGGCTGGGCAGGTTTCCTGCTCATCTTCTTTACCGTAATACCTGCGTTTTTCATTATTGCTTTATGGCCAGACAGAATGCCTGACCCAGATCATAAGCTCAATGTTTCCTATCATTTTCAACTCTTTCATGTACGTCTGATAACCGACAGCCAGAACAAGACAACCGGAAAAACTGTAACTGCCGATACATTAAAAAAAAAACCGGTTACAGATACATCTGGAACAACAGCAGTCAATCTTAGCGCTTCAGATTCCGCCGTAAAAAAAACGATTGAATCCTTGGCAGATTCCGTTACTGCTGACGCAAAAAAAGCAACTGAAAAAGATGTTGCAGGTGCATGTTCAAAAAACGATGATCCCTGCTGCCTTATTAATATAAATACCATTCTGCTACTACTGGTAGCCCTGGCAGGTTTCCTAGGAAACATGATACATATTTCCACCAGCTTTACCACTTATGTAGGAGCAGAGCAATTTAAAAGAAGTTGGGTCCTCTGGTATTATGTAAAGCCATTTTCTGCATCGGCGCTTGCTGTAGGTCTATATTTTGTATTCAGAGGCGGTTTCTTAAGTATGAACAACGACCCTGCAAATATTAACCTTTATGGTGTGATGACCCTCTCTTTGCTTGCAGGTTTATTTACAGACAAAGCCACCCTTAAATTAAAAGAAATATTTGAAGTGGTATTCAGATCAAAAGAAGAACGGCCAGACACCCTAACTCCCAAGGCAAAAGTAAAAGGTATTACACCACTCGTTATAGACGCAGGAATCGAAAATACGCTTACATTAACCGGCGAAAATCTTGATGTAAAAATAAAAGCAACGATTAATGACGAGATAGTACCGATAACTGACAAGGCTAAGGAAACTGCCACCATTAAGTATAGTATTCCAGCTACACAAAAAGACAAAACAGAGTTTGTACTCTTAATAAAAGATGAGGATGGCAATACCCTGCTAAGAGAAATTTTAAAATTAAAAGCAGTACCTGCTACTCTACCTGCAGGCGAGGGTGGGGAAGAAGAAGCAGAAACAACCATCACCGTTGAACCGCTTGAGATAGAAAAAGAAAAGGAAAACACCATTACAGTAACCGGTGAAAATATCAAAGCAGGTATTAAGGCAACCATTAATAATGCGCCTGTAACAATTACCCAGATCGCTGACAATACTGCCACTATCAAATACAGGATACCGGAGACCGAAGCTGGTAAAACGGAATTTATTTTGAACATCAATGATGCAGAAGGTAATCCACTTTTTGCCGCATCAATAAAACTGAAATCAACATAAAGATATTATCAACATTTAATACCGTCAGCATGAGTATAGCTCAAACAAAAGGAAAAGGATGGCTGAAAGACTATCCTGATTTCCGGGATAATACACCTGCCACCAGTACCATCAGTGCAAGGCAAAAACTAAGAGGTATTAAAGAACCGGTAAGTAAAGTATTGGACAAGCTTGATTTAACAGGAGGAAAACGATCCAACGTTTCAAAGACAGTCAAAAAATCTGCTGCCACTGCAGAAAAAGTGGACCTGAGCAAATGGTGCAGCCCTATTGAAGACCAGGGCCAGCTGGGTTCCTGCACTGCACACGCCGGTGTAGGTTTGTATGAATATTTTGAAAGAAGCGCTTTTGGAAAACATACCGATGCCTCCCGGTTATTCCTGTACAAAACCACCCGTAACCTGCTCAAATGGAAGGGTGATGATGGTGCCTACCTCCGCACTACCATGGCAGCGCTGGCATTGTTTGGGCTGGTGCCCGAAAGATATTTTCCTTATGAGGAAGACAGGTTCAATGAAGAGCCAACACCCTTTATGTATTCGTATGCACAAAACTTCCAGGCCTTGTTGTATTACCGGCTGGATGCAGATGGTATAAGAGGGCAACTGCTGCTGGATAAAATAAAAGACCATTTACGCAATGGCCTGCCCATGATGTTTGGCTTTACCTGCTTTACTTCGCTTGACCAGGCAGACAATGGCAAAATACCCTTCCCGGATGTGAAAGAAGAAGTGGATGGAGGCCATGCGGTGATGGCCGTGGGTTTTGATGATGGCTTAAAAATTACCCACCCAAGCAACCCAACCATTGTAACCACCGGTGCGATTAAGATCCGCAACTCCTGGAGTGAGGCATGGGGCGAAAAAGGGTATGGCTGGCTGCCATATGAATATGTGTTGAAATCCATTGCCGATGACTGGTGGACGATTACCAAGGCAGAATGGATCAACACGGGGAATTTTGGGTTGAAGAATGGCTAGTTTCATTATTATCATAATCCCGGAAGCCGAAAAGGGAATTTAAGAGTAGGCAATAAAATATTTGTTATGGCTATATGGACTTCTAATAATCTCGCCTGCGTTAATTTATGGAGCACACTTTATATTATGAAGCAGCATAAAAAGACTTTTAAGAAAGCTGAAAAACTGAAAATGAAGGAACTGCTTTTCTTCAATCCGTTATTAACAGAAGATGAACTAAAATTTGAAGCAGCCGGTATTGCAGACTTTCTTGATATTGTTTTTAAAAATACCTACGGTGGCAAATATGAAGATGGAATTGATAAAGCAAAAGCTGTAAATCACCTGGTTGATACATTGATAGAGGGAGATAAAACAATGGCTGACCTTGCTGCTGCTGTAGATGATGATTATAATTTTTAAAACCAATAAATATGGACTGCAAAAAATACTTACTGTTGCTTGTTTTTTATGTTGTGGCAAAAGCTACTCCAGCACAAACCATCACAACGTTGGAAGGACTAAAGGCAAAAATAGCAGCTGTTTTAGTTTCCGGCGACAATTTACCTGAGACAAAATTTAACACCATTGAGAACATGATTTTAAATGAACCAGGTATCTATAATGATCTATGGGGCAGGGTGAACAATACCTTCAGAAATAAAAGCGACCAGTTTCTATTAAAGAACCTGAAAATTGATTTTAAAACATTCCAGGGAAATGACAGCAATAAAACAAGTCTTGGCTTCTCCTACAAGTGGAACTACGAGATCAATAAGAAAAAGAATACAGATTACCAGCGCTCTGAGTTCCTGGCAAAAATAACTGCAGAAGGAAATGTTGCTTTTAAAAAAAATCTGAACCCATTGGATTTTCAGTCTGCAAAATTAGACATCGGTACCAGCGGCTTTTTGGGTGGAACGGTTAATAAACTGGATGCAGCACTTACGGCGGACATGAATAAGATCAACCAGCAACTTGCGGCTATTGAAGATGAAGACGAATTGGCAAATTCACCCTTATGGAATGATATCACCAAAGCCATGGCCATCAAAAACCAATACCATTATAATTTTTCTGCCACCGGCGGATGGGAAGGGAAACAGGATTTCTCTACCTCACAACTTACCTATGGAGCACAACTAAGGTTTAGTGCCAAAGCATATTCAGATAAAAATCCACTTGCACAATTAAATATACTGGATTACCCGTTTGCCCTTATCCGCTATATCACTGGCACCGACAAATCAATCAATCCTTATGGTGCGGCACTCCCTATTGTAACAATGGGTATTGATATGGTGAATCCAACAAAAGATTCTGTAAGAACAGCCATTACAGGAAATGAAAAACAGTTTACACGTTTTCGTTTTGAAGCTGGTTTCCGAACACTGCTGGCCAGTATTAATAAAACCACCATGCATTTCAACGCAGCATACAGGTATTTCAGTGAGCTCAATGCAGCTTCTGCCATCAGGCTGGCAAAGTTGAACAGTTTTTCATATTTCACCTGTTCAGTAACTGCCGCAGACACTTATTTTTTCAGCTATTCTTATGGCAAATTGCCATTCGACAGAACAGACAACGCAGTGTACGAACTTGGTTTTAAATTCAATTTGTAATTCGATATGCAATCAATAATTTTTATACCAATCACCCAGTCATTACTCACAAGGGCAGCAACTGTTTCATTTAACAACACAACAGAGACAGACCCTTTTTTACCAGGCGAAATGTAAATGGCTTTATCACCAGGCTCAATGTCAATAGTGCCAACGACGGCTTTGGAGTAAAATAGTTGCAATGACTACAGAACGACTACCAAGAAAATTTTAAAAGTTGAGCTAAAGAAATAAACTGATATCCACCATGACCTACAGCAAAAAGTTTATACAAATTGTTACCCTCTTCCTGGTGTACGGATGGTATGTATCCTGTAACAATTCAGGCACCGAAGGAAATCAAGCGGTTGTGACCGACAGTATGGTGACAGCCATGGGTGACAGGGATAATGATGGTATTAATGATACAGATGACAGATGCCCTGATGTAGCCGGCACGGCAGACAATCTCGGCTGCCCTGCAGAAGAAACTCCCACCACTGCAGTTCCCGATAGTGCAGCTGCTTACCCCCGTGCAGATAGCAGTATGGCACCGCCACCGGACAGAATAAGACCAACCATACGGCCGGATAGAATTGATAAAACAGCTGAACTTCCGCTGGCATCCATTGCCTACGCTTACAAAAACAACATAAAAAAAGGCAGCACCATGGATATCCGGGTAAGGGTGCAGTTGAACAAAGCCATTACCGCAGTTGAAGCTGAATTAAAAAAAATAGTAAACGAAAAAAAACCAACGCCTACCGGCGAAACAGATACCTCCATCACTAAAACACTCAGCATTGCAGGTGATAAATATTTCAGGATCATCCCAAACTACGATACCACTATTTTTCGTCTTGATTCACTCACACCACAAACACTGGCATTAAGCGCCGACCGTGCTGCTACTTGGGGCTGGCGGGTACATGCCTTAAAAGAAACCAGGGAATCTGATATTGACCTGGTGGTAACTGCCATTGATGAAAACGGCGTCTCTCATTACAGGGACAATGGCATCATGCATATTGCTGTTACAATTGATGAAGGCCTGAATACAAGCCTCCCACCTCCGGAAACTGCCACCTCTTACTGGTGGTTATTACTGACTGCTGTAATCATAATGGTGCCAGTTTATTTTTTCATCCGGAAAAAGAGCCCGGCAAATAAAAACCCGGAAATATTTTTCTCTTATGCCTGGGACCAGCAGGAAGCAACCATCGACCAGTTATATGACAGCCTGAAAAATGATGGCTTTAATGTAATAAAGGACAAAGAGAACCTCCGCTACAAAGGCATCATCTCTAAATTTATGAGTGAGATAGGCAATGCAGATTTTGTAATTGTAGCCATCAGTGACAAATACCTGAAGTCGAGGTTTTGTATGTTTGAGTTGTATGAAATATACCGGAATGCTAAAATGGATAAGGATGAATTTTTGAAAAGAATATTTCCTTTACGGGTAGAAAATTTAAATCTTGGTGACCCGGCTGTAGTTAATGGCTATATTGACTTTTGGGAAAAAGAAGAATTGAAATGGGATATACTTATAAAAGAAAACAGCGACAATATTACTCCGGAGCAATCAAACCAGTACCGGATCGTAAAAAGACTTGTTACTGATCTTGGAAGCCTGTTGTTCCTGTTGTCGGATGTAAATGCATTAAATATCCAGCAGCTTTCTAAAGACAATTTTGCCGCAGTAAAAACAGTTATCCGGGAACAACTCAAAATGTAATGTGACGAGCCGGAAAATTTATTAAAGTTGTCAATCAGTGAAATTTTTTAAACGATAACTAATTTTATAAGTTGTCGTTTAAAAAACCTGCACATTACTAACATGAAATACCTGCAAATTACCTGGGTGAGATTTTTAATATCGCTGCTGATTGCTTCTTTCAGTATTGAGATATTTCGCATGAATAGCGGCACAGCCAATCAACAGTCAAAATCTGATGGACCCATCCTGCTGATACTCGGTGTTGTGATTTACTTTATTCTTACAGCAATAATAAAAAATCAACCTAAAAATCCGCTGAAAAAATAATTGGCTTTCATTACAAGGGCAGCAACAACTTTGAAATTGCATGCAAAGCTTCATGTGCCAATAAAAGTTTTTTAACATGCAACGCTATCGTAAATTACATTGTCAGCCATTAAAACTAACGGATATGAAAAGCAATCTCCACCGCCTGCTGCTGCCGGCATTAGCCATTACCTGTATTGCCCTGCTGTTCACTGGCTGTAAAAAGGATACCAGCAACAGCAAACAGACCAAAACATATACCATCTACACCCCGGTGTACAAATCAAAAGCAACTGTACTGGCAGGGATTAATGGAAATGCATCCCAGGCCATTGAACATGCCGGCAAAATTTATATCAAAGACAATTTCATCTATCTCAATGATGTAAACAAAGGCATTCATATTATCGACAACAGCAACCCTTTGCATCCTGTACAAATTGCCTTTCTATCCATACCAGGCAATCTCGACATTGCTATTAAGGGAAATATATTATATGCCGATATGTATACAGAGCTGCTGGCGCTGGATATTACTAATCCCCGGCAGGCAAGAATCACCAGCACCATCACTGATTTTTTCATTGGCCGTTCTTATGTTTACGGCCATAGCCCATTCAATAACGACCAGGTTGCGGCAGAATGGAGCGAAAGAGACACCACCGTTTTAGTTGAAGAATCCCCGCAGAACAATTGTGATTTTTGCGTTTTTGACCTGGCCACCGGGGTCCCGGTAAAATCATCGGCAACAGGAACTGCCGGCTCTATGGCAGGTATGGTGCTGATGAATGATCACCTGTATGCCATTACCGAAATGCACAGTGTAGGGATCATCGATATTTCCAACGCAGCAATGCCGGTATTGAATACCACTTTTTTTGCCGGTTTCGATCTGCAAACCATTTTCCCTTTTGACGATAAATTGTTTTTAGGCTCAGCAGTTGGAATGTTTATGTATGATGTAAGCAACCCTGCAAACCCGGTAGCTGCAGGAGAGTTTCAGCATGGGCGTGCCTGCGACCCTGTGATTACCGATGGCAGCTATGCCTATGTTACCCTGCATGCCGGCGATGGTTGTGGTGGTGATGCCAATGAACTGCACGTAATAGATGTAAGGAATCTTCCGGCAAGTTCCCTTGTAAAAACTTACCCGCTCACCAAACCAACAGGGCTCAGCAAAGATGGCAACCTGCTGTTTGTTTGTGATGGCACGGCTGTAAAAATTTATAATGCAACCGATCCGGCTGCATTGCAATTGCTGCAGCAGTTAACGATCAATGAACCGTACGATATCATTACCGGCGATCACAAAGCAATGGTTGTATGCGCTAATGGGCTTTACCAGTATGACTATACTGATATTAACCACATTCGCTCTTTAAGTTTTTTACCTGCAAAAAAATAATTTATCGTTTCAGGCGACAGCGATTCATCCACCAATAAATGAAGCCGGCTATATATAACCGGAATTGTAAATTCATGGGGGGAAGCCAGCAGCTAATAATTTTACAGTAACCTTCAGTTGGCCAAGGTGCCGCAAGGTATATCCTGAACCATGTTACAGTAAATCAGTAACAATGCCTGCAATTGCTTACGGCCAACAGCCCTTCACTGGTAAAGGGTTGTTTCGTACGTTTCTTTTAATTGTATAAGCGCTGTTTCTTACCTGCTCATTAAACCGGTTTGGCAGGTCACAGGCCGTTACAGCAGCCCTGTAAGGAATATCTCCTTCTTCTGGTTTTTTACATCGGTTGTTGCAAAAATGCATATTCAAGTGCATGCGTAAACACCCTGTGCAGCCCGCCAACAGGGTAATGCAGGTGATACAACATTTGCTGGTTGTTTACATAAAATAGTTTGGATGATTGCTGGTAAAAGCGCTTCAATTTCTTCAAGTGCTGCAACAATGCATGAGTTGTGTGTCATGCTATTTAACCCTCTAACTAAAATTGGGTCTATTCTCACTCAATAGAATTTTCGAATTAGTTTCAATTAAATACCCACTAGCACGGGTTACATTAGACAAACTATGCAGTATATTGCTATATATTCTTTACT
This sequence comes from Chitinophagaceae bacterium, assembly GCA_016722465.1. Taxonomy (GTDB): domain Bacteria; phylum Bacteroidota; class Bacteroidia; order Chitinophagales; family Chitinophagaceae; genus Ferruginibacter. Next base: position 764,662 of record JADKJC010000002.1, read on the forward strand.
AGATATCTTTCTAAAAATAATTTCATGAAAAAAACATTTCTTATTACCACACTTCTATTTTGTTTTGGTTTAATAAAGGCTCAGACCATAAATCTTAAAAGCAAGTATACAAAGGTTGCAGAAAAATCGTCAGAAGGTATGATAGCCGTAATGAGCAGTAAATACACATGGGGCTTTGTTGATGAAAAAACAGGTTCAGAAATAGTGTTTCCAAAATACGATAAAGTATACAATTATAGCGAAGGCTTAGCCTGTGTGACTTTAAATGACAAATCTGGGTTTATTGATAAAGCAGGGAAAGAGGTGATTCCACTTATTTATAATGATGTAAAAGTTGGTTTTCGCAATGGAATTGCCCCAGTAAATAAAGGTGCCACAAGAGACCCTATGATGGGAATGCACGGTGGCTATTGGGGCTTTATTAATAAAGAAGGAAAAGAAGTAATACCCTTTAAATTTGAAGGAGTAGAAAGTTACTCTAAAGAATTAATTATGGTAAAAGTAAATAATCTTTGTGGCTATATTGACAGGGTTGGTAAGGAAATTATAAAGCCCCGTTACATCTGGATTAATGATTTTTCGGAAGGTTTTGCTACTGGTCGTAGGTATTTAACCAACGAGGAATTAACTGCTATTGGTAAAAACCCAGCTATTGACAAAGTAGAGGCTTGGACATTTTTTGACACCAAGGGCAATGAAATTATTACGCCTAAATACAATGCTATAAGTCCACCAAAGGAGGGTTTATTAATGGTAACGATAGTGCCTGCTCCGTATCAACCCGAAAAATATGGCTACATTGATAAAAAGGGTAAGGTGGCAATTGAAATTAAGTACGATGGTTCTTATGGTTTTTCCGAAGGGTTGGCATCTGTTTATAATAGAGATGAAAATAAATGGGGGTATATTGATACTAAAGGCAACTTGATTATTGCTTACAAATACAGTAGTGCATATAATTTTAAAGATGGTGTGGCGAAAGTGAAAATAGGCACTATTGATTATTTGCTTGATAAATATGGGAAAGAAACAAATGTTCCTGCTCATTAATTTCAGGTTTCTTTCGAAATTTGTTTTATTGCGTAGTGGGATTTATAAAATAAAGTGATTTGTATACGGCGTTAAAACAAAAAAATTGAATTTTTAATTGAAATTAGATTCTAAATCATATATGTCTATAAGCACGAACACACTAACATTGGGTTTGCTGCAGACTGCTGCAATGCAAGAATCCCCTGCACCGGCTATCTTTGCAATGCTTCCAATACTGTACTAATAATTTTATTTATACAAATTATTTTATTCAATGCAAATGAAAAATCCGGCTATTGCTGGTTTCAGCAATGCCTGAAAATATATTAAACAGTATGCTCATCTAAAGCAGGCTTACAACAGAATCATTTATATTTAACCATCACAGCAATATCACATTCAACATGGATATTCTTTTCAACAGCTTACTCATCGCTCACATTGCCGGTGGCAGCATTGGCCTGATGGCTGGCAGTTATAATATGATTACAAAAAAGGGCACCAAACTGCATAAACAAATTGGCTTGTTGTTTTTTTATTCATTGTTGATTGCTGCCCTCATAGCATTGCCCATGTCTTTTTTACACCATAGTTATTTCCTGTTTATAGTGGGTGTATTCACCAGTTACCTATTGATGACCGGCAAAAGATACCTTGCTAAAAAAGACATTCACGATGTTACCAATACAGATTGGATATTATGTTGGATAATGTTGCTTTTTGGCACAGGCTTTATTGTTTGGGGGATTTACCTGCTGGTATATGGCAATAGTTTTGGAACGGTATTGCTGGTTTTTGGAAGCATCAGCATGATGCTGCTGTGGCAGGATCACAGAAATTTTAAAGGCCGGTCTGCTATCAAAAACTTTGGACTTACCAACCATATACAGCGAATGATCGGCGCTTATATTGCTTCGCTCACAGCATTTATTGTAGTAAACAATACCCTATTGCCGGGTATAGTAGCCTGGCTGCTACCAACGATTGTACTGGTACCGGTGTTAGTAAAGTGGTCGGGGAAATATGCTGTGAAAGCGTAATGGTATTCCAACCCCATGTGCAGGAAAAATCTATCCGTTTTTTTCCAATGCTTCACTGATCAGGGCTTCATTTTCCAATAACCATTCTGGCAGCGCCCTGCCATTGATCTTCCAGGTACCTTCTGCTTTTTCCATCCGGAAGATATAACGGTTGCCGAGTTCATCATTGGTATCTGTATCGTAATTAGCATCGGAGCGTTTGCGAAAATTAAATTCTCTTTGTCGTCCTTTGATTTTTATTAACAGCGTAAATGCAATATTGGTAGCAGTAATCATATTGATACGTTTAAAATAGTAACCGCAAAGCTAAGCTAAAATACAGTGGTGAACTTAGTTAAATTACAATAATGTACACAAGTGTATCTATTGCAGGCATTACAAAACTGCATGCTTCTTCAATGCTTCAAATTTCTTTGCAGTGTTAGCCAGCCGTTCTTTATTAAAACACAGTCTTGCTTTGCCTGTGTCAGACAGGCCGTTGATGCCTGCCAATCCCTGCAGCATCCACTTGCGGTTTTGGCGGTTACGGGCATGCCAATTAGAGGCTGCGATCTTTTTTTCATGAAAGATATACCAGTGCGGATGCTTTATAAAATGATAACTGTGCGAAAATGCTGTAATACCTGCCGCCCAATCATACATGGGCTGCAAGGAACTGGCTGTTGCAGGATCAAGTATAAACCAAACTACACGGCCGTCTTCGTTCACAGGCAGTAAAGGGGCCACATGATAATTCCAGTTTTTCTTCAATCCACCGATGTGCTTTTTTAGATAACCGCCACCGAATACCCACGCCTTGTAGTGGGGCAACTGCCATGCTTTTAGCAATACACAAACAGCATCAGCTTTTGCTTCACAGCCATTGTGACTATCCTGCCAGTTAAACAAGGAATGTTTCTGGAAAAAGGAAAATAATTTTTCTGCATCCCCCTTATCCACCAGCTTGCCCGGTTCAATGGGATCAGAAAGTGTATGATCAAAAAGTGTAGGAACTAAGTCAGGACTCATGCAGCGGAAGATAGCTTTTTAAATTAATATGCAACCACCCTTAATGCTGCTGATTTGAATAGCTTATTCAAAAAAATCATTTCTACTTAAAGATAGGTTTTGTACGCATCTGCTGCAATGCCGCTACAAAGAAAGGCATTGTAACAAAAGGAATCGTTGTGCAATAACCAGGGGCCATCATGTTTTTTGAAGTTGTATAATATTCACCCAGGTATAAATTACTTATCCGTTTATTCAAAAAAACAAATACATTGCTGTACCATTTACCCCCTTTGCTAACAAAATATCGCAACATCAATTTCAATTGATTGATTTTGCTAATCTACTCCCTGCTGCATTTATCATTTTAAAAAACATCAGTATGTCAAACCAAACAATTGTAAAGGAACTTTATTCTCTTTTTGCCGCCGGTAATGTACCAGCAGCATTAGCCCTGTTTGATCCCGCCATTGAATGGCAGGAATGTAAAGGCATGCCCTTTGTAAAAGATAACGGTATTTACACCGGTGTAGATGCAGTTGTGGCCAACGTGTTTATGCAACTGCCCGTTTACTTTGATGGGTTTAATATTGACATAGCTGAACTACTTGATGCCGGCGAAAAAGTGGTAATGGTGGGCTATTACAGGGGAATAAATAAAGCCACCGGCAATCCCTTTAAAGCAAATGCCACCCACGTATGGACATTGAAGAACGAAAAACTCGTTCATTTTTTCCAGGCAGTGGATACTGCTGTTATAAACAGTTAAACCGATTCAGGGAAAGCGTTCATCATTCTTCCAGGGAATATTATTAAATATTTCGGGTTGCATTGCCAATTGGTACAATAGAGTACAAACACCCTGGTTTTGCTTTCACCTGCCTTTAAAAATGTTTAAGATAAAAAAGATAACTGGCCGAAGCTGTTTTATCGGAGGTTTGAATAAGAAAGACATTGCTGATTCCCGTCGGTTTCCCTGCAGTAAAAAATGGGCTCAATAGAAATTGAGCCCGTTTTCAAAATCCAATATCCTATGAAAAACCTTGTTGGTGAAATAACAAATGACGAGCCGGAAAATTTCATGTATAGTATACAGTAAAATTGGGTAACCCTGTAGAAATAAAATACACAATATGTGTAAGGCTTTGCTGCCAGGGCAACAACAGTATGACGGAATGGCCTCATGTTTTTAGGTTGATCTTTGCAAAAGAGCAGGTGCTTCCTATCGTTTCAAAAAGATCAGAACCGCACCAACCATGGTTAGCACAATCACCACCCGGCGATAATTGTCATCTTTAATGCGTTTTACAATTTTTAACCCTGCAAAAAAACCGAGCGCCAGTGCCGGCAGCAGCAGCAGATCTGTTTGTAAACTAACAGCAGTGATATTTTTCCAGTACCATACCTGGAACGGGAGTTTAAATAAATTGATTACCAAAAAGACCCATGCAGCCGTTCCGATAAAATCATTCTTAGGCATCCGCATGGCTAAAAAATAAACATTGGCAAAAGCGCCTGCAAGATTACCCAACATGGTAGTAACCCCTGCTGCAATACCGGTAGTACTTACAAACAAAGGATGAGTGGGTACTTTTTGCGTATTGCGGAATTCCATTATCAAAATGATCATTACGGTTATCAAAATAATTACGGCCATTAATTTCCTGAACAGAACTTCATTCATGTCTTTGCCGGCATATACACCAACTAAAATACCAATCGCCATCCAGGGTATCAGCTTCCAGAAATGCTTCCATTGTGCATGGCGGTTGTAATACAATACGGCGGCAATATCAGCTGCACATAACAAGGGCAGTACTATGCCTGTAGAAGCTTTCCCTCCAAATACCAGCGCCATAATGGTTACATTCAGCATATCAATGCCCTTAAGCCCTGCTTTGGCAAGCCCAATAATGAATGCACCGAGGAATACTAAAATGATGTTGACAGTGGAGAGGTCAGCCAGTATTTCCATGAATTTGTAACTATGAGTCTGGAAGATACGGCAAACTATTTTCTTTTAAGCGGTTACTGTATGCTATTGCTTCGGGCTACTTGTTTACGTTAGTATTACCCCTTGGCGATTATTTTAATTATATTATCAGCATTCTGAGGATTGTAAGCATACAAGATGACCCGGCATTGTCATTTTGCAAAATGGTTAGTGTACAGCTGCGTAACATATCAGCAGCCCCATTGCTCACCTGGAAAATACGGCTGTCATCTTACAGAAAAAAATTGCTACCTGCATGGGTGCATCATTGTATATTCCAGCAACAAAACTTACACAGGTGGGCGCTGTTTTTGAAAACCCAACGCTACCGGGCCCATGCCCTGAGCATAACAATGGGTCATTCACACAACTTGATGCTGTCTGTACTCTTATTGCTTAGCTGCAGTTTATTAATATTGCCGGCTTTATCGTAATATAAAATAAGGATCCCGAACTTTGTAGTAAAAGCATCCCAGGCTGGGTCTTTAATTTTAGGGTTACCCAATAATTTAAACAACCCGGTCCTGTTGGTTCCCAGCAAAGCCGGGATCAGTTTGCCTTTAAATTTTTCATTTATTTCAATGTAATTCCGCTCTGTAAAAAAACTAATGCCCTTATCCTTATAAAAAACTCCACCGCAACCAGCACCACCTGTTTCCTCTACCACATCGGTAAAACAGGGAAAAACTTTTTTTACTTCTCCTGCAGTTGATCTGCAATCGAGTTTTTCATTGATGGTACCCTCCAGTACATCTACAGTAAAAACGGGGCAAACAGGTGTTGTTGTAAGTTGTGCATAGACAGACTGCATACTTAAAGAAACTGCTAGCATTATCAAAATTGTTCTCACTTTCATTGAATTTAATTGTTGAACTAAATGGTTACTGCCGGAATAATGACAACAATTTATGAATAAAGCAAATACCCTGCTAAAAATGACCGGCAGTGAAACTGTTCTTTTCAACTATTTAACCCATGGTTATCCTTCATTAAAATCGTACCGTGGAAAATGCCCCCGAATAGGGTATTGTGCAGGTAAGGCGGCGGGTGTAACTTGAGCCTGTTATTAAAATATCTACTTATGAAACTTAACAATCAACTTCAACAGCCTGCAACCCTGCGGCATACTACACCCGACTATAAAAAATGGCTTAAGAACCGGCAGGTAAAAGCGCTGCTTGGTATTAACGATGCTTCACTGAAACAATACATCAACCTTGGCCTTATTGAAACCTACCAACCTCACGAAGGGGCCAATCGTTTATACAATCCCGAAGATATACAGCAGTTCATCAGGAAAAGATAAGACAGCAGCACCAGGTTTGCAGCAATCAGTTATAGTCCTGTACAGCTAAAAAAACATAAGGGTTTACTGAGAATCTCTTTTCCTTTTTTGCCAGCCCCCTATACTCAAGGTCGATAAAAGCATGCGCTTCGTTCATTTCGAAAAGCTGTAATTGTTGAATGAAATCGCTGTTCATGGATATTGTTTTTATAGTTATTATTATGACTCCTCTCAGAACCGGTTTGGATATTGTTTGTAATGTAAATGTAGGTAACAAAGAAGCAGGCTGCTATAGTAAGAGTTTAAATTCCCGTATAGGAATTATTCTATAATACAACCTGAAACAGCTTAATAATTACTGAAAATATTGCCGATAATGGCTTTTGAATATTTACCGGCTATTTTTTGAATAAAGGATGGAAAGTCAATATGGGATTGCTCGTTCGCCACATCAGAAATAGTACGGATGACCGCAAAAGGAATATCATTTTCGAAACAAACCTGCGCCACTGCAGCCCCCTCCATTTCCACACATAAAGTAGCAGGGAGTTGCTTAATCAACTGTTTTTTTTGCTGGCTGGTGGCAAAAAACTGGTCGCCGCTGGCAATATCACCAATAAACAACCGGGGCGATACAATATTAAATGCAAGTAATTCTTCCTTACTGATCAACTGGTGAAGATGGCTGTTCTGTAACAGCGTAGCTGTAGCTTTTACGGCAATGGCTGATTGTGTTTGATCACAGTCGAAAAAAGTTTTTTCAAGCAGGGGTATTTCATATTGCGGCATTAATGGCCTTGCATCCATATCATGCTGTATCATCCGCTTGCCAATAACAATATCGCCGATGTGTAATTGATCATTCACCGCACCTGCCACACCGGTAAAGATGAGTTCAGTAATATTGAATTCATGTATTAAAGTAGCCACCGTTGCAGCTGCTGCTACTTTACCCCAGCGTGAGAACACGACTACTGTTTTGATGCCGTTGATGCGGCCGGTGTAATAGGTACGCATACCCATTGAGGTTTGGGTGCAATCACTCAATAAACTAACCACGCCATTGATCTCTTCAGGCATGGCCCCTATAATGCCGACGATCTTTTGCTGCATTTGATTGGATGGCTTTACGAATTCCATTTGAATTGCTAAATATAGAAATAATGACGCAAGTGCGCTGTATTTGTCTGCCGATTTTGACAGCAATTACAGTTCTCCAGATATGAGTTATGGTTCTCCAGATTTACATTACTGTTAGAAAAAGTGAAAGTATTGCAGTATAAATTGCGGCAGCTAATCTTATTGCAAAGGCAGGGCAATCAGCATTATTCAATAATTTCAATTACCGGCGAATTGATATGCCTGGTATTTTTTAAGCGTCCTTGCTTAATAATTAAACGGCCTTCTTTATCATATTCCATCGGCTGGTTTTCTAATCCCTTTTCAATGGCCACCCTGCCCGTAATTTTTATCTTTTTGCCATGTAATTTTTCTGCCTGGGCATAATTTATATCAACAACATAACCACCAAGATAGTAGCCGTCCTTTGTTGCTGTATTCTTATTAAACTTTACAGTAAAAGTAACCAGCCCTGAGCTGTCTCTATTCTTTTCCTTTGCAGTATCTGCCTGCTGAGCCAAAATGTTATTGGTGGCAAGCAAAAGAAGTATTGTAATTATTTTTTTCATACAACGCCTGTTTTAAACTCACAACAGCCGGGGAATCGTTAATAACAACACAAGTGCGATAAAATGAATGACTGCGATACTGATCTGTTGTTGGTTCTTCTTTATCAATGCCTGGTAAAGACTCCTGAGTAATAATATTGCACAAACAGGAATCAAAAGAAAAAAAGCCAAGAATCCCAGGCCAGGATTGCATGGACCTGAGGGAGCAATTGTTTCAAGCAAAAAAACACCTGCAATTGCAGCTACATAGAATAATATTGTTGGAAGCAACTTTTTCATTTCAAAAGACTTTGAAAGTCTGATTGCACAATCTACACTTCAATAAAAGTTCCCCAATGGTATATAGTACAAGTGAGATTATTATTTCTTTTTTAGTAAACCAAATAATCACAGAACAAATTCACAATGATGTTGACCAAAATACCAATGTCGGTATCAAAAATCTACACCAGTTCAATCACCGTGATCTCCGGCAAAATGCCTACCCTGCCGGGATAACCGATAAAACCAAAACCACGGTTTACATATAATTTTTGCTTTTCATTTTCATAAAGACCGGCCCATTGCTTGTACATGTACTGAACCGGGCTCCATTTAAACCCGGGTACATCTACACCAAACTGCATTCCATGTGTATGGCCGCTGAGCATGAGGTCAACATCGGGATAATGAGGCTGCACCTGCGCTTCCCAATGGCTGGGATCGTGGCTCATTAAAATTTTAAAAGGATACGCCTCAGTGTCTTTGTGAGCAAGATCCATACGGCCATGCTTGGGGAACCGTGCTTTGTTGCTCCAGTTTTCAATGCCGAGCAATGCAATTTTATCACCGTTGCGTTCCAATGCCACATGCTCGTTCATCAGCAGGCGCCAACCCATGCTGGCATGTGTTTTTTTGAGGTTCTCCAGGTTTTGCTCTTTGCTTACGCCTTTTTGCGGCCATGGAATATAATCGCCATAATCGTGATTGCCGAGTGTGGAGTACACTCCCATGGGCGCTTTTAACTGACTGAAAATTTCCAGGTATTCTTCCATCTCTGTGGCCATATCATTCACCAGATCGCCGGTGAACAATATGATATCAGCCTTTTCTTTCAGAATTTCCTGCACGCCATGATGCACCGCTTTGGTATCGGTAAAACTGCCGGAGTGAATATCACTGATCTGTACAATTTTTAATCCCCTGAACCCAGCCGGCAATTTATCAAAGGAAAGCTGCACCCTGTTTATATGATAATTGTATTTGTTCCTGAAACCATTGATGAGGCTCCCGAATAACGTAGTACCAGCTGCAATACCCAGCCAGCTTAAGAATACAGAACGGGTAATGCCTTCGGTTTGGGTAGTATCCACCTCTTTGGAACTGTAGACTATTTTTAAAACAATCCATTGAAACAGCCTGCGGACATCATCGATCAAGATAAAAAAAACCGTAGTAAGCTTAGCCAAAAAAAGCCCAACGATAATGGCGAAAATATAACTCCTCACCACTTTGGGAAAGAAATCGGTTTTATTAGCCACCAGCACTACAAAAGCAATTAATACGAGCGCTGTAATAGCCCAGTAAGTAGTGTAAACGATGGCTTTGGTTCTGGAAGAGGCCGAAATAGTTACGGATTTAACTGCCTGGAAAGCATAAGTATCGAGCAATAAAATAATGGCGATGAATATAAAAGCACCCAATGGTGTACGCATACGGTTTGTCAGTTTGGTGTTTTAAAAATTGAAGATAAAGGTTTACACAAAAAAGAACCCGTTTTATAAATGTTAAATAACACGCCGGTTAATTATACCAGTTTATGAACTGGTCGAGTTGCTGGTTGATTACGTTGATGGTATTCACATCGGTAAACCTTCCATCTGCATCCATTAGTTTATCTACTACTGATACAGGCAGCAAATTTGGATATACAGTAACTTTCAGGTAATTCAATACACCGGCAAAATGCTCCATACCTCTTACGTTGCCCGCCTTGCCGGTTGATACTCCCGTAAGCAGGGCTTTTTTATGCCACCAGATGGAATGAGACTTACCGGTATCGAAGAGCATTTTCAAAATACCGGGGTAACTGCCGTTGTACTCCGGCACCATAAACAGGAATTTATCCGTTGGGATAATGATCTCATTCTCTATTTTTTCGAAATCCTTGTCCCGGGTAAGCAGGTTGAGGCCTTCCAATGAAAGGATCTTCGCTTCAACCCCTTTTTTCTTTAAGAAACGTTGGTATTCTTTGGCTACCTTAAGGGTATTGCTTCCGTGCCGGTTGGTGCCGGATATGATTGTATACATGCTGCTGTTTTATTTTAAAAAAGTATTACAACTGACGGCACTGATTGTTCCCATTATTATGCCGAATGGTTAAATTTGCCACGCTGGCAGCAGGCCGGCCATTGTTGGCATTTTGTGGCTGATAGTTGGCCTGCAAACAGTACCTTTGGCGGCATTATAAAATTACCAGTATCAACACCGGCATCAACGTATAATTAACATGGCAAGAATAATAGGGATCGCTAACCAGAAAGGTGGTGTGGGCAAAACAACTACTGCAATTAACCTGGCAGCAAGCCTGGCGGTGCTTGAGTTTAAAACATTGCTGGTGGATGCTGATCCGCAGGCTAACAGCACTACGGGTGTGGGCTTTGACCTTCACAATGTAACCCAAAGCCTGTACGATTGCATGGTAAATGAAATCCCCGCCAAAGATGTATTACTGAAAACTGATGTACCTTATCTTGACCTGATACCATCACATATCGACCTGGTGGGTGCCGAAATTGAAATGATTAATTATCCAAACCGGGAAGGAGTATTGAAAAAAATACTGGAACCCATTGCGGCAGATTATGATTTTATCATCATTGACTGCTCCCCTTCCTTAGGATTGATCACTGTAAATGCGCTGGTAGCTTCGGACAGCGTGGTTATACCCGTACAAACAGAGTTTTTTGCACTGGAGGGATTGGGTAAATTATTAAATACCATCAAGATCGTTCAAAGCCGTTTGAACACTGAGTTACAGATAGAAGGTATTTTAATGACAATGTACGATGGCCGCCTGCGCCTTTGCAACCAGGTGGTAGCTGAAGTAAGGAGGCATTTTGAAGAGATCGTTTTTAACAGCATGATACATAGAAACACCAGGTTGAGTGAAGCCCCCAGCTTTGGCAAGCCGGTGATATTGTACGATGCAGACAGCAAAGGCGCTGTCAACTACCTGAACCTTGCCAAGGAAATTTTACAGAAGAACAACATGACCAAGATAAAGCAGGAAGACAGGGTGATGAATTAATCAATTTGATGATTTGGTAATTTGATAATGAAAGAATTTATTTAATTACAGCATCACCTCCAGAAAAGCTCAACCAGCAAATCATCAAATTTTCAAATTACCAAATTAACTATGACCTCACCAAATAAAAAAGACGCATTGGGCAAAGGCATCAGAAGCCTGTTGCAGAATATTGATGCCGACCTGAAAAGTACTTCCGGAAATTTAAAACCGGACATAGTGGAAAAAACCACAATTGCCAACAGGATTACCCTGGACCAGATTGAAGTAAACCCAAAGCAACCCCGCAGGGATTTTGATGAACCAGCGTTAAGTGAGCTGGCTTCCTCTTTAAAATTACATGACATCATTCAGCCCCTTACAGTAAGTAAACTGCCCAATGGCAAGTACAGGTTGATAGCAGGTGAACGCCGTTTCCGTGCGGCAAAAATTGCCGGGTTAAAAGATGTTCCGGTATATGTGCGCCAGGCAAACGATGCAGAACTGCTGGAACTGGCCTTGCTGGAAAATTTACAAAGGGAAAACCTGAATGCCATAGAAGTTGCCCTCAGCTACAAGCGCCTGATGGATGAACTGGACTATACCCAGGAGCAGGTGGCAGAACGCATGGGTAAAGAACGCAGTACCGTTACCAATTATATCCGTTTATTGAAATTACCACCTGATATACAGGTAGCCGTGAGGACCGGCGTAATCAGCATGGGCCATGCCCGGGCATTGATTAATGTGGATGTGGTGGACAAGCAATTGTTTATTTTTTCTGAGATCAAAAACAAAGCACTTTCGGTTAGGCAAACAGAAGACCTGGTACGCAAGATGTACACTGGTGGAAACGCTGCTGTTAAAAATGTTGTAAAAGGCCAGTTACCACCAGCATTTAAAAAGATTGAAGATAATTTAGCTTCCCAGTTTAATACCAGGGTAAAAATGGCCCATAATAAGAAAGGCCAGGGTTCCGTAACATTCGAATATTACTCATTAGAAGAACTGAATGGCCTGCTGGAAAAACTGAATGTAAAAGTTAGTTGATGAAAAAGTTATTGCTGCTTGTTTGTTTGTTTACCTGCATTTTTTCTATCAGGGTTGCGGCACAGGTGCCAGACAGTCTTATCAAAAAAAACAGTATCGCTAAAAAAAAGATTGATACAAGCGGTCAAAAAAAAACAGAGCCATTTAACCCACGCAAAGCCACCATACGTTCCGCCATCATTCCCGGGTGGGGGCAGATCTACAACAAAAAATACTGGAAGTTGCCATTGGTTTGGGGCGCATTGGGAACTACTGCCGGGATCTATTTTTACAATGTAAAGAATTACCGGTCGTTAAAGCAGGCCTATATCTATCTTACAGATACTGATCCTGCCAACAATAACCTTGTAGACCCTACTTACAGAAATCTTTCGCCGGAATCCATACGGAGTTACCGCAACAGTTTCCGTCAGAATGTAGATTACTCGGTATTATTTTTCCTGCTTTTCTGGGGATTGAATGTGGTAGATGCTACCGTGGATGCCCACTTAAAAGCATTTAATGTAACAGATGACCTGAGCCTGGAACTAAGGCCTGGTTATAGCCCGTTGGCCAATACATCTGGCCTCAGCCTCGTATTGAATATTGGAAAAAATAATAACGGTAAGTGATGATCATTGCCTCATCATTTATCAATCAGCAGTAACTTCACTTTTCAATCACAAATTTTTTTCTACATGAATATCGCATTGATCGGTTATGGTAAAATGGGCAAAGCCATTGAAGAAATAGCATTGCAAAGAGGACATAACATTGTACTTACAATTGATTTTGATAACCTGCAGGATTTCACCAAAGAAAATTTACAAAAGGCGGATGTAGCCATTGAGTTTACAGGCCCTCACAGTGCGGTTGGCAATGTAACCCGTTGTCTGCAATTTGGTGTTCCCCTCGTGTGTGGCAGCACCGGCTGGCTGGATCAATGGGGTGCTGTAAAAAAATTATGTGATGACACCGGCGGAGCTTTTTTGTACGCCAGCAATTTCAGCGTTGGTGTAAACCTGTTCTTTGAACTGAACAAATATCTTGCACAGTTAATGAGCAAACATACCGAGTATGATGTGAGCATGGAAGAAATTCACCACACACAAAAGAAAGATGCACCAAGCGGCACTGCCATTACATTGGCGGAGCAGGTGCTGGCCAATATCAGCAGCAAAAAGAATTGGGTAAATGAAGCCCGTGCTTATCCTGCTGAACTTTCCATCATCAGCAAAAGGATCGATCCTGCTCCCGGCACTCATAGCATAAAATACAGCAGTGAGATAGATGACATAGAGATCATCCACACAGCACACAGCCGCAAAGGATTTGCAACCGGCGCTGTATTGGCTGCAGAATTCTTAAAAGGGAAAAAAGGCATTTTCAGCATGAAAGAAGTACTCGGCATCTGATGCTGAATATCACAACCGCTTTCAGAAGAGAAATAAACATTTTCTACCCATACAAGAAAAGAGCCCACATTAACGTTATTTTTAATGCAGATCATTCATTAACATTGCTGCCGGCAAGCAGCCGCCTCTGCAACCAATTTTAAAATGAACACCAAAAAAAAATTATTGGCCATTGTAGATGACCACCAGATAGTAATTGATGGATTAAAATCATTACTGGATGGTCATGATGGATTTAGCGTTGCGATAGAATGCACCAGCCCGGTACAAATGCTGGAGGAATTAAAAAAAACTCCTGTTGATATTTTACTGACAGATGTAATGATGCCGGTAATGAATGGTGCAGAACTGGCATCAGCAGTACGCAAACAATTCCCTCAAATAAAAATACTGGCACTTTCCATGAGCGGACAGGGTGATGTGGTGAACAGGATGATTGAAGAGGCTGACATATCCGGCTACGTTGTAAAGAATATCGGCAAGAAAGATCTTGTGTATGCTTTGGAAAAAATTGCATCAGGCGGGCTTTATTTTACCGATGAGATACTGGCTGAAATGAGCAGGGCCAGCGAGATGCAAAAAGTAAATGAAGAGGTAAACCTGAGCGCCCGGGAAATTGAAGTGGTCAAACTGATAGAAAAAGAATACAGCAATAAACTGATCGCTGATACCCTGTTCCTCAGCGAACGTACGGTTGAAACACACCGGAAAAACATCTTCCGGAAAACAAAGACCAACAGCGTTATCGGGCTTATTAAATATGCTTATGAGCACAAACTCATCGAGCAGCAACGTTTATAGATATCTCCCCGCTCTTTTTATTCCACATTTCACAAATACAATACATAAACGGCAGGTTAAGCGGTATATTTAATTCATAAATTGCGAAGCTGAAAATTTCAGCAGTAAATAAAAGACTTATGAATATTGCCATTGTTTGTTACCCCACTTTTGGTGGTAGCGGTGTTCTTGCTACAGAACTGGGAAAAGCACTTGCTGATAAAGGCCACAACATCCATTTCATTACCTACCAGCAGCCGGTAAGGCTGAGTGGTTTTCACGCCAATATTTTTTATCATGAAGTAAGGGTGCCAACTTATCCGCTCTTCGATTTCCCGCCTTACGAAACCGCATTGGCCAGCACGATGGTGGATGTGATCACCAACAACAACATAGAATTACTGCATGTACACTATGCCATACCACATGCAGCCGCAGCTTATATGGCAAAACAGATTCTGGCAAAAGAAGGATTGTACATTCCGGTGATCACGACACTGCACGGCACCGATATTACACTGGTGGGCAGGGATAAAACATACAAGCCTGTTGTAACATTTTCCATGATGGAAAGTGATATCCTTACAGCAGTATCAAAAAACCTGAAAGAAGAAACGTATAAGAATTTTGAAATTGACAAAGACATTGAAGTGATCTACAATTTTGTAGATGTAAAACGTTTCAATAAAAAACCGGTAGATGCTTTTAAAAAACTCATCGCCCCCAATGGAGAAAAGATCATTGTGCATGCCTCCAACTTCAGGAAAGTAAAAAGAGTGGAAGATGTGATTAATACTTTTTTATTGCTGAATGAAAAATTGCCCTCCAAATTATTGCTGCTCGGTGATGGGCCTGAAAGACCTTTTGCAGAATCCATCTGCCGTGATTGTGTGGCTGCCACCAATATTAAATTTTTAGGGAAACAGGAGCAGATGGAAGACATCCTCCCACTGGCAGATCTTTTTTTATTCACGAGCGAATATGAAAGTTTTGGATTGGCAGCACTGGAAGCCATGGCTGCAGAAGTGCCTGTGATCTCCACCAACGCAGGTGGTTTACCCGAGATCAATATTGATGGTGTAACCGGTTACATGACCAATGTAGGGGATGTGGAAGATATGTGCAACAAAGCACTGGAAATACTAAAGGACAAAGCAACGCATGATATTTTTAAAGCCAATGCATTAAAGCAGGCGAAAAGATTTGACATTGACAATATAGTGCCGCAATATGAAAAGTTATATGAACGTTTGCTGGTAAAAATTTAACGGCGCTTCAGCCATAATTGGGGATTAATATCAGTATTCTCTTTACTTATTTTCAGTTCAACAGTACCAACTCCATCAAGGTTTGCAGCAGCACGTCCTATCACCTGTCCAACCCTTACAATTTCTCCCTTTTTTACGGAAACGCCTGAAATATTACTGTATCCTGTGAAATAGCGGCCATGCTTTATTACTACCAACTGTATATCATCATAATTATTCACCAGCAACACTTCCCCATCAAAAATTGCCTTTACTGAAGTTCCTATATCACAACCAATTGAAATCCCCTCGGAATTAACATCAACACCATTTCCCAATGTGTTCAGCCCATAATGAAGCAGCAGGTACCCACTGCCCACAGGCCATGGCAAATTGCCCTTGTTCCGTTCAAAGTTTGAATTCAGTGTTACATCCGCTTCCGTTGCAAGCAATACACTTGTTTGTGGTTTTGCCGGAGCGTCTGTTTTTTTAGGCTTGCCTGTTGGTTTTGTTGTTGGCGAATTAGTGCCGGCTGTATTATTTGCCGCAGCTTTTGCAGCTTTTGCGGCCGCATCCCTTGCTTCCTTCATTGCCCTGTTAATGGCTGCGGTAATGGCATTGTTAACTTTAGCCATTTGTTTTTTCTTGGCAGCAATCTGGTTATTCAGTTCTTTCCCTTTTGCTTTTAATTCTGCCACTATCCTGTTCTTCTCCTCCTGCTGTGTCTGCAATGCATCCGCTTCCTTGCTCTGAACCTGCAGCACTTCATTTTTCTTTTTCTTGGTGCCGCTCAATTCTTCAATCCTTGTTTTCAGCAATACCTGTGTACGCAGAATATTTTCGCCCTGCATTTCCCTGTAATTGCGGTAGCTCTTTAAATAATTGATCCGCTTGATGGCATCATTAAAACTGGAGGAGGAAAAAATAAAATTTAAAAAATCAGAATTGCTCCTGGTCTTATAAGCATACACCATACTTTTTGCATATTCCTGTTTCAGTGTATCGAGCAATAACTGAAGCTTATTTACATCCCGCTGGCTTTTGTAAATATTATTATCCATCAGGTTGATTTCCCTGTTGATGTTTGCCACCATATTTTCCTGGATATTCAGCTTGCGGTTGATATGTGACAATGTACTCAGGTTTTCCTTGGTGGTTTTCCTGTTTTCATCCAGCATCCGCTGCGCCTGGTCCAGTTCTTTTTTAAGCTGCTGACGCTCCCTCTCCAGGTCCTGCTGCTCTTTTGATGCAGGCGGTTGCGCCATTGCCGAAGCAACAGTAATGAATAAAAAAAGAATGGTTGCAATTATCCTGTTCATGCACCGGGATTTATGGGGTTAGCAAAAAGGTGTTCAGGTAAAAATTTTTCTTAGTGTGTAAATTAAAGGATTATGAAACAGAACAGGTGTATAAAAATATACACTTACCTGCGTTTATAATTCTTTGGGATGTTAAAATTTACCTGTAATTCTTTGTCAAATTCGTATTGCTTAAACTTTAACTCAATATCCAGTTTGTTCTTTTCCGACACGGTAATCTCCCTATAAGTGGAAAAACTAATTCCATTGTGTTCTTCAAACTCATCGTAGGTAATATCAGCAGTACGGTTGCGGTTGATATCAAGATCATCCAGTTTGCTGTGTACAATGCTGTTGCCTGGCTTGTTCAATGTGAGCAGGTGTTTAAAATCAACCCCTACTGTTGATAACAGGATTTTTGATTCTGTTTCTTTATAGGAGACAACACTGTCTGTAAAAAAAATAGGGTTCCCCAGCAAGAGGTCCTGCAGCGTTTTAAAGTCAAAAGGTATCTGGGTTACCTCCTGCAAATAGTCGATGGACCGCATCTGTACTTCTTTGTTGATCTTGTCAATTACAAACACACTATCCATAGTGATTTTTGCCCTGAAAGCTTCAATATTAAAAACAGTGGCATAACCCGATATCCAGATCACACTATCCTTTATCATTCTTACAAAAGCAGTGATCCCGGGTTGTTTGCCCTTGCTATCCTGGTATTCCACTTTTATTTTTGCCGAAAAAGTTTTGAAGTCGGTATGCTTTTTATGAACTACTGCAATTGCATCCTTAATGATATTCAATGAATCTTCCTTTGATGTTCCGGCAATCATTAACGCCGTGGTGTCCTTTTTAGAAATTGCAGCTTGTATGGTTTTGGCAGATTTGCAACTGTCAAAAAAAACAATCATTAATATTGTAAAGAAAAAAATCCAGCCAGAACTCAATCCCTTTGTGAGGTATTTCATTATCAAAAATAATTTTAGTTTTTCCCTGTATGCCCAAAACCGCCTTTTCCCCTCTCCGTGAGGTTCAGGCTTTCCACCAACTGCAAATCAGCCTGCGCTACTTTACTGATTACTATTTGTGCGATGCGGTCGCCATGTTTAATCTGTTGTTGTTCATTGCTCAGGTTAATCAGTATCACTTTTATTTCCCCCGGTAATCACTATCGATGGTACCCGGGGTATTCAAACAGGTAATACCATGATTAATGGCCAATCCACTCCTTGGCCTTACCTGCGCTTCATAACCCTCCGGCAATTCAATAAAGAGCCCTGTTGGAATCAACTTTCGTTCCAATGGCTGCAAACTAACGGTCTCCTGCAAGTTGGCTCTTATATCCATACCTGCCGAACCTTCTGTAGCATAAGCAGGCAGTTGGTTAGAAGAAGTGTTTACAATATTGACAGCGATTTTTGACATGGCAGCAAAGTTAACGATGTGAGTAAAGAATAGAACAGCAATGTGGGTTTTAATGCCTGTAATATTATCTTAAATTTTCGGCCGTAACCAAGTCATCTTATTGCTTTTGCAGCAGTATGGTTGCATAAGCCACCAAACCTTCTTCCCTTCCAACAAATCCCATTTTCTCTGTGGTAGTGGCTTTAATGCTCACTGCATTGGTTTCAAGTGAAAGGATGCCTGCGATAACTGACTGCATTTGGGGAACATAGTCTTTTATTTTGGGAGCCTGCAGGCAAAGCGTACTATCAATGTTAACGATGAAGTAACCTTCCTTTTTGATCAGGTCAAAACTTTTTGCCAATAATATTTTGCTGTCAATATTTTTTAATGCCGCATCTGTATCGGGAAAATGCACTCCAATATCACCCAGGCTAAGTGCCCCAAGCATCGCATCGCAAATAGCATGTAGCAATACATCTGCATCGCTGTGCCCCAATGCGCCTTTATCATGTTCAATTTTTACTCCCCCCAGCCAAAATTCCCTGCCGGTAACCATTTGGTGAAAATCAACGCCAAAGCCAATTCGCAAGTTCATCAGTTAAAATTTGTGCAAATGTAGAGATAATACCAATTGGGAGTTCCGGAACGGGAACCATAAGGCCTTTATATCATGAATGGCATAAAAAAAGCGCCCCCCAAAGGAGCGCTCTTTCTAAAATTAATATTTTTTATTTGGTAGTTGTTGTTGCAGCACCACCGGCAAAATCGAAGAATAAGCTGAAACGCAATGTATTTGACAATGGATTGCGGTTAACACCATTGCCTGATGGCAACAGGTAAGAGAAATTCAATCCGAAGTTGTTGTACTTTAAGCCAGCTCCCAGTGTAAAATACTTCCTGTTACCTTTAACCGGATTTTCGTAAAAATAACCAGCCCTGAAAGCAAACTGGTCGTTGTACCAGTATTCAGCACCCATTGAAGCCTGTATCTCTTTTATTTCTTCTGAAAAACCACCTGGTGCATCTCCAAGTGATTTAAACCAGCTGCCTACCACACCCTGGCTCCGGTAATTAATCAACCCGGCGCTGTCAAACAAAGCCGGAGGAGTTGGCACGAGCAGCTTATGGATATCAAGACCAAAAGTGATCTTATTAGCTTCGTCAATTGCTTTTGTGTAAGCAATACCCAAACCTAAGTCAGCAGGGATATAGTCTTTTTGAGTAGCATCGCTGGTATAAGAAATTTTAGACCCCAGGTTGGTTAAGGTAATACCATAGTTCAACCCAGACCCATCTGCTTTAATACCGGAATGAAATACCGTGATATCGCCTGAAACGGCGCTTCCTGCTTTATAAGCAACCCCATTGATGGTTCCGTTTGCCAGGTTAGAGTTGATATAGCGCAATGCAACGCCCAATGATAATTTCTTAGATAATTTCCTTGAATACCCTGCATCAACAGAGAATTCACGTGGCCTGAAAGAACTCAGGTCGTTTCCCAGTGCATCTGTAAACTGGATATTACCCAGGCTGAAATACCTTAAAGAACCGGATATGGCCTCGTCATCACTTAATTTATAAAAGCCTGTGCCTGATATTAAATAAACATCATTCAATCCCAGGTCTTTTAACCATGGAGTATAAGTAATTGATACACCACCCTTATTGCTGTTAAAAGGAGTTTTTGCCAGGTTCCAGAAAGCTGAACTTGCATCTGGTGAAGTTGCGATACCTAAATCACCCATACCACCGCTACGGGCATCCGGAGAAATTCTTAAAAATGGTACTGCTGAGGTTACAACGTTAATAGTATTTACTTGTGACTGAGCCTTTATATAGTTGCCAGCGCCGCCAAGCATCAATACTAATGCAGTTAATTTAACTGTTACTTTTTTCATGCGTTTTTGTCTTGGTTAAGTACACTTACTCTCAATAAGCTTTGTAATTTTTCTTTAGTTAGGGTGTAAAAATAAGGGTTTTGTTCAAAACAACAACTAAGATGCAGCTTCTTATAAAAAAAAATTAAAAATCTGTTTTATACTGATAATTAATTCATCTCTTACTGAATCGCACCAATATTATATGGTATAAACAATGTGATTAAAACGCCCAGAATTATTGAATATTGCATCCATTTATTTTATCATGCCTGCTGAAATAAAAATGATGCTTTTAGCGTTGTAGGAACAGATTAAGGAAGAATATTTTACATTTTAGCCATTTTGTTAAAAAACAACAGCATCAACGGCTATTATCACATAAAGTATTTATATTCGCAATCCGTGTGACCCCACACAATATTAAAGGAAACCTTTCGTTAAAACATTTGCAAAACGAACGCACATGCAAAAAATAATTTCTGTGAAAAATCTGATACTCCTGTTAGTTGTAGCCGGAACCATTGTATCCTGTAAAAGCAACAAGGGTGAAAAATCATCTGTTACCGGATGGAAGTATGATGATAAGAACATGGGTAACTACCATGTGAACAAGATGAAATATCCGAAAGCCGGCCCCGGTTTAGTATTTGTACAAGGTGGTACATTTGTAATGGGCGCCAAAGATGAAGATGTAATGGGCGACTGGAACAATGTTCCCCGTCGTGTTACCGTTCCCTCCTTCTTTATTGACGAAACAGAAGTAGCCAACGTTCACTACCGTGAATATATCTACTGGCTTGAAAATACTTTCAGTGGCGACAGTAATGTAATGAGAAGAGCATTACCGGATACTTTGTGCTGGCGTGAAGAACTGGCCTACAATGAACCCTATGTAGAATACTACTTCCGCTATCCAGCCTATAACTTCTATCCTGTAGTGGGTGTTTCCTGGCAGCAGGCACATGACTTCTGCGTTTGGAGAACTGACAGGGTGAATGAACTGAACCTGATGGCGAAGGGGTACCTAAAAAAAGATTTTGCTAAAAAAGAAATGAAAGGTGGCGGTGCTGATGCTACTTTCAATACAGATACCTATGTAATGAATCCTGAATTAATACAAGGCAGGGCTAAACCTAAGAAATCTGAATTTAAAGATGTAAGCGGCAAGCCAAGGTCTATTGTAAAAATGGAAGATGGTATCCTGAACATGGGTTACCGCCTGCCAACAGAAGCTGAGTGGGAATACGCAGCTTATGGTTTACTGGATCAAAACCCTAACCCAAGGAAAAAAGAAAGCAAATCGGGTGAAGAGTTGATCTCTAACCAGCAGATCTATTCCTGGAGCAACAATCCGAATGGATTGCGTGATAACCGCAGGAGCAGCTGGCAGGGTAAATTCCTGGCCAACTTCAAACGTGGTTCTGGTGATAACATGGGTGTTGCCGGTGGTTTGAATGACAGAAGCGCCATCCCTGGTAGTGTAAAAGCATTCTACCCTAATTCATTTGGTTTATATAACATGAGTGGTAACGTTTCAGAATGGGTACAGGATACCTACAGGCCTTTAACGCCTTCTGATGGTGAAGACTTCAACTATTTCCGTGGTAACAAATTCCAGAAGTTCTACAAAAACAGCGCTGGCGAATATGAAAGAGATTCACTTGGCCAGTTGAAGAAAACTGATATCAGCGATGAAACAACCAAGAACCGTCGTAACTACCAGCATAACTACGCTATCAATCACCTGGATGGTGACTCTGCAAGTGGTGCGTTTTATGAGTATGGTGTAACTACACTTATCAGCGATAAAGCAAAAGTATTTAAAGGTGGTAGCTGGAATGACAGGGCTTACTGGCTTTCTCCCGGTGCCCGCCGTTTCCTGGAAGAAGATCAGTCTTCAAGTACCATTGGTTTTAGGTGCGCCCAAACTTACATGGGTTCTCCGGAAGGCCCTGGCTTTAGAGAAGGTAATATCTTTGGTAAGCGTAAGCAGAACAGAAAGAAAAAATAACCTGATTGTATAAATTGAAACCCCTTCAACATTTTGAAGGGGTTTTTTAATGCCTTTTTCTTCCCTATTTTTGAAGCATGCAAATACCAGATATATACGATATTTATTTACAGCATCCATCCATCCAGACCGACACAAGAAAACTAAAAGCAGGTGACTTGTTCTTTGCATTGAAGGGGCCCAATTTCAATGGCAACGGTTTTGCCAGGCAGGCACTGGAAGCAGGTGCTGCTTATGTAATCGCTGACGAGCCGGCAGGCTTTTCTGACAACAGGATAATCAATACCAAAGATGTGTTGCAAACCTTGCAGCAACTTGCCAAATACCACCGCCGGCAATTTGACATTCCTTTTATCGCCATCACAGGCAGCAATGGCAAAACCACTACCAAAGAATTGATCCATGAAGTATTGAACAGTACTTATACTACCTACACCACAAAGGGCAACCTGAACAATCATATTGGCATACCGCTTACTATTTTATCAGTAGGCATGGATGCAGAAATAGCCGTAATTGAAATGGGGGCCAATCATCAAAAAGAAATTGAAAGTTATTGCGTTTATACATTGCCTACACATGGTATCATTACAAATTGTGGCAAAGCACACTTAGAAGGCTTTGGTGGAATAGAAGGTGTAAGAAAAGGTAAAGGCGAATTGTATGATTACATCAGGGCAACCGATGGAACTATCTTTTTAATGAACGACTATGATTATTTACTGGAGATGAGCAAAGGCATTGGCCAAATAAAAACCTATGGCACTGTAGATGCAGATATTGTTGGCACAGCAGATAGTGGCGCTGCCATGCTGGAAGTGAATTTCACCAGGGGCACCGGCATTGCAACGATCAAAACGCACTTGGTTGGCAGTTATAATCTGCCCAATGTATTGGTGGCAGTAACTATTGGGAAGTATTTTAATGTGCCGGACGATCAGATCAAAGCTTCCCTGGAAAGCTATGTTCCATCCAACAGCCGGTCACAGTTGGTGGAAAAAGATGGCAATAAAATTATTTTAGATGCTTACAACGCCAACCCCAGCAGTATGAAGCTGGCCATTGAAAACATTGCAAAACTCGAAGGTGAAAATAAAGTATTACTGCTTGGCGGCATGATGGAAATGGGCGACAGCAGCCTTGAAGAACATCAATCCATTGTGGACCTACTGGAAAAATACAACTGGAAAGCGGTGGCGCTTGTTGGTGCCGATTTCGACAAAATAAACCACCCTTATATCAATTTTAAAAATTCCGCAGCAGCAGGTGAGTGGTTGAAGCAACAACATTTTTCCAATGTAACCATGCTGGTGAAGGGTTCAAGAAGCATGCAGATGGAAAAGGTGCTGGAGTGAAAAAATTTTGACCCTTTGGCGTGGTTCGTTGTTCGTTTGCTGGAGTATAAAACTAAATACAGCTTTTTAAAACTGTAATATCCTGATGTTAGCTCAACGAACAACAGTTTCATTTAAAAATTACTATTCAAAAACTGTTGTAATTCCGCATCTGTCTTAATCAATACGTCCCTTACCTTACTTCCCTGGTTAGGGCCTACAATTCCTGCAGATTCCAATTGGTCCATCAAACGGCCGGCACGGTTATACCCTAATTTCATTTTACGTTGCAATAACGAAGTGCTGCCACTCTGGCTTGCTACAATCAGCTTTGCAGCATCCTCAAACAAAGGATCTTTATCATTCACGTCAAAATCACCTTTCTCCATTTCCTTTTCATCCACATATTCCGGCAATAAAAATGCCTGTGCATAGCCCCGTTGCTTACCAATAAATTCATTGATTCTGTCTACTTCTGGTGTATCAACAAAAGCGCATTGCAAACGAACGAGATCGCCATTATAACTCACCAGCATATCACCCTTTCCAATCAGCTGCTCAGCTCCGCCGGCATCTAAAATGGTACGGCTGTCTATTTTACTGCTCACTTTAAATGCGATACGTGCCGGGAAGTTGGCCTTGATGGTACCGGTAATGATATTTACACTCGGCCTTTGTGTAGCAATGATCAAATGCACGCCCACGGCCCTTGCCAATTGCGCCAGCCTTGATATCGGCATTTCAATTTCCTTACCCGCCGTCATGATCAGGTCTGCAAACTCATCCACTACCAATACAATAAAGGGCAGGAACTGGTGCCCTTTTTCCGGGTTCAATTTACGGGCGGCAAATTTTTCATTGTACTCCCTGATGTTACGGCAACCGGCTTCTTTCAATAAATCGTACCGGTTGTCCATTTCAATACAAAGCGCATTTAATGTATGCACCACTTTTTTTGTATCGGTGATGATGGCATCTTCTTCACCAGGCAGTTTTGCTAAAAAATGCCTTTCAATCGTTTTATAAATACTCAATTCTACTTTCTTGGGATCTACCAATACAAACTTTAATTGCGATGGATGCTTTTTATATAGTAGTGAAACCAGTATCGCATTTAATCCAACAGATTTACCCTGTCCTGTTGCACCTGCCATCAATAAGTGTGGCATGCTCGCCAGATCAACAATAAAATTTTCGTTGTCAATTTTTTTACCCAATGCAATGGGCAGGGAGAAATTATTCTTTAGGAATTTTTCAGAAGACAGCAAGGTTCTCATGCTTACGATCGTCTTCTTTGCATTTGGCACTTCAATACCAATGGTGCCTTTACCGGGTATAGGTGCAATGATACGGATACCCAGTGCTGCAAGACTCAGTGCAATATCATCTTCCAGGTTTTGATCCTGGAGATACGCACACCGGCAGCTGGGATGATCTCGTACAGGGTAACCGTTGGGCCCACCGTTGCCGATATCCGTTGAATGCTGATATCGTAGTTCTTTAGTGTGTTGATGATCTGGTCTTTGTTGGCCTGCAGTTCTGCAGCATCCTGCACAATCTTATCACTGCCATGTGCTTCCAGCAGGTCAAGGGATGGATAGATGTAATCCCTCAGATCAAGCACGGGATCATACTTTGTATCAAGCCCCTGCCTTTGTGCAGCACCTGTTGCTTTTACTTCTTCAGCTTCCTCTTTTGGTGGAACTGTTTTTATTTCTAATTCCAACGGAGTTGTTTCTTTTACTTTAGCAACGGGCCTGCTCACTGCAGGTGTTACCAGTTCGTTTACAACGGGCGGCACTGTTACCGGCAATTCCCTTTCTATCATCTGCAGGTCGTGAGCAGGCACGTGCTCTGTATCTTTTTGTAATGGCAGCATGCCGGCGTTTCCATTCAGTTTATTGCCACTGATTTCTTCCATCAGTTCTTCTTCTTCAACTACCTCTTCTATTTCTTCATTATTAACAGCTGCTGGTGTAGCTTCTGTTGCCAGTGATTTTTTTGCAGGGATTTTAAACACCGGGTTGAATCTCCAGATAATATAACTTAACACTGCCACCGCCAACACACCCAATGTTCCTACTTGCCCGATCACCTGGTACATCCAGTCCTTTACCAGCTTACCCACTGCCCCACCCCATGGAAATACTTTGCCATCAAAAACTACCGCAAATGCTACACTTAATAATACCAGGCCGGTAATAAGGTATTTTACATTCCTTGCAACGGAAAATATTTTTTTACCAAAAAACAAGTTGACGCCTACAATAAAAAAGAAACTGCAGATGAGATAGGAAGCAACGCCAAAACCCTTGTAAATAAAAAAGTGAGAAAGAAAAGCCCCCAGCGTACCAAGCAGGTTGTTAACCTTTACATCGGTTCCCCAAAATAAATTGCTGCCCGCTTTAAACACTTTATCCTGGTCTTCTTCCCAGGTAAAGAGGTAGGAAGTAAAAGCGATGAAGAGTAAAAAGGCAATCAGTAAAAGGAAGGCACCGGTTATTTTATGCGTACGTTCATCCTTAAGTAATTGCTTTACTTCTATGGTAGGTTCAGTGTCTTGCTTTAATGCGCCTGTTTCTTTTGCCGCTGTCTTCACCGGCTTCTCTTTCTTTGCCATCGGGACAAAGATAAATAAAAGGAATACCGAAAGTGTGCAGGGTTGAATTGATTTAGGATAAAAGATTTGCTGTAAAATATGTAGGTTTGATATAATGAAAAAACTCCGGCGTACATTCATCCTGATATCGGTGTTACTTGCAGCATTTACTTTAAAAGCACAGCAACCCGGCAATGAGGCATATACCGATGTGGCGCTATTTAAAGATTCCATTCTCCTGAACAATTGCCTGGTGTTTCTTGACAGCAGCAACAACATTTCACCGGCTGAAGCATTAAAAGAAAACTGGAAACCCCTTTCAGCATATCACATAAAAACCCACATACCGGCGGCCTGGGTTACCAAAAGAGTTTACTTGAAACTGAACGTTTCCAATTCGGCAGCCATCAACGACAGCATTCATTTTTTTCCGGGCATTTCTTTCAGCAGCATCAAGGTTTTTGAGCTATCAGCTGATAACCGGTTGCTGCAGGTAAAAGACCAAAGCAAAAGATCAGGATACCAGCCACTGGTGATCGGCACCGGGGCAAAGCAGACATTTATTGCCGAGTTGCGTTTTACAAAATTCATTTTCACCTACCTCACGCCGCAATTGATCAAGAGCAGTTACTTAGACAAATACAAAAAAATATTATACTACCGCAATGCTCCCATGCAAATGGCAGGATATGTGATCAGTGGTGTTTTGATCATGATGTGCATCTTTTCGATGGCCAACTATGTACTAAGCAATAAAGTAGAATTTGCGCTGAACGGATTGTATGTTACCTGTATGTTCCTGCTGATATTCTTTAGTACTTTTTTTGAAAAGAAGGGTGGCGTGATCATGAGTTTTTTTTCAAGTTACCTGTCTTTTGCATTACTGGCCATCGGCACCGTTTTCTACATTGCATTTACCCGGAAATTCCTTAATACAAAAAGAAATTACGCTATCCTGCACAAGCTGTTTATATACGAAGAGCGGGCTGTATTGCTGCTGCTGGCCTCCTATACATTCATCCATTTTTTTACGGATTATTTCACCTTGCAGCAATCGCTTGAAAATATTATGAAAATAACTGCCCTTGCGTTGGGCATTGTTTACATCGTTACTGCATTCACACAAAAAAACAGGCTGCTGAATTACCTCGCTTTTGGCAATTTTATGCTGATTGCATTTGCCATTGTATCGTTTTATATGCTGCAGTTCCCACGCAAGGGCGGTATTTTTTATAACTCCCTTTTTTATTATGAGCTGGGTATTGTGTGTGAACTGATGTTCTTTATACTGGGGCTTGCTTATAAGAACAGGATAGAACTGATTGAAAAAACAAAGGAACAGGAAGCATTGAAGCTGGTGGCGGAGAAACAAATATTTGAAACCAAACTGGCGGTATTGAATGCAAGGCAAAAAGAGCGAAACCGCATCAGCGCTGATATGCACGACGAACTGGGCGCTGGTATCACTGCCATCCGGTTATACAGCGAACTGGCAAAAAGCAAGCCTGATAAAAACACCCTGCCGGAGATCGAAAAGATATCTCACTCTGCCAATGAACTGCTCAACAGTATGAACACCATCATTTGGGCTATGAGCAGCAGCAATGATACCCTGGAAAACATGGTGGCCTATATCCGGAGTTATTCGCAGGAATATTTTGAGAACACAGGTATTAAATGCAGGATCAACATTGCAGAAGGGCTCCCTAATGTAGAAGTAAGTGGTGCCATCCGCAAAAATGTTTTTTTGGTGGTGAAGGAAACACTCAACAATATTCTTAAACATGCAAAAGCTACTGAGGTAACCATTACGCTTGCCAGGGTACCAGACGGCCTTGCGCTTTCCATACAAGACAATGGCATTGGCATTGACCTTGAACAGATACGCCGCTTTGGCAATGGCCTAAAGAACATGAAAAAAAGAATGGACGAAATGAATATTGACTTTGTGATTGAAAACAAGAACGGCACTTTAGTAACACTCCACTATGCTATTGAGCTGTAGTTTTTTTTGCAATTCCTGTTGCCATCATTAACCAACCGGCAATAAAACACAACCCACCCAAAGGAGTAAAGGCACCTACCCAGGTAGCTGGCAATTGCTGGTGTTTGATGAAACACAACAGGTATAATGATCCGCTGAAAAGAATGATACCTGTAATGAACAGGTACCCTGCCCACAGCAATTGCTTTACCGGGAACTCTTTGTACAGCATACCTGCTGCCAGCAGAGCCATGGCATGATACACCTGGTATTTAACGCCTGTTTCAAATACCTGCAATACATCCGGCGCTACTATTTCTTTCAATTGGTGAGCAGCAAATGCACCCAGCATTACAGCAAGAGCCCCAATAAAAGATGCGGTGATAAGAAATTTCTTGTGCATGATTAAAGCAATTAATAGGTCAGTATTTTCTCTTCAAAGCTAAGCTCCGTTGTATCAGCACTGTGTAAAACAATATTGGCCTGGTTATAAAACGGCTCTCTTTCTTTTAATTTTTGCTGTATGAAAAACAGCAGTTCTGCCTGGCTGAGTTTTTTTATCAATGGCCGTTGCTGCTGCCCTTTGATGAGGCGACGCAAAATTTCATCGGGCGTGGCAGATAAATAAACAGTGATGCCGTGTTCATTCATCCATTGCATATTATCGGCAAAACAGGGTGTGCCACCACCACAGGCTATGATGGAATTTTTAACCGTTGTCATTTCTCTTAACTTCCTGGCCTCCACGGTACGGAAATAGTCTTCCCCCCTGCTTTCAAAAATATCTACTACCGATCCCCCCTCATCCATCTGTATCACTTCGTCCAGATCAATAAAATCAAGTTTATAATTAGCAGCCCATATTTTGCCCCAGTGAGATTTGCCGCTGCCCATGAAGCCATTTAGAAAAAACAACATGCTTTAAGTTTTCTTTGGAGTGAATGATGGTATTAAAAAGCAAAAGTAAATGATTTGCTTTAACGGTGAATAGTCAATAGTGAATACCTGGCACATAGCTTTTAATAGCAAATACGCAGTGTTTTGCATTGAATATTGTTAGTTGAATATTGATGGAATTGAATATTTCTTCTAACCCATTTAGAAAATAAAATATTGAATGGCTCCTGGTCATTTGGACATCCATTGACCATTCACGATTCTCCCTGCCTATTTACTTTTAAAATCTCCCCGTTTCCAGGCCTTGATAAATTCGGCCCAGGCAAAAGGGTTGAAGATATTCTGAGGCGCTAACTGGCCATTGTAGTAATTTTTAGCTGCCTGCTTACTCAGGTAATTGCTGGCTGCTTCCCTGCCGTCTTTTGGCAATGTTGCCATCAATACACGACGGGTGTTTTCCGAATTATTCTGGCGTGCTATTTCAAGATTATCGGCGGGTATCTGGGCATTCACAAAATCCCTTTCAAATTGCTCCCGGCTGGGCCTTGGTTTTATGATAGTGGCCGCTAAATAGATTGTATCGGTTACCATCAACTGGATCATGCTGAATTGGTTGCCTTCCAGGTTTTTGGGAATGGTAACGGTTTTTGGTTTAAAGCCTACACTTGTAAATTCAACCACATCTCCTTTCAATACCACAATGCTGAATACACCCTGGTTACTGGTGATGGTGCCCTGGTTACGGCCCTTTACCACCACACTTACCGATTGCAAAGCCTGCAGGCTGTCCGCCGTCATCACTACCCCATACAACTGTACTACTGAATCTTTAAAGCTGGAGAATTGGGCTTTAGAAGCAAATGGAAGAATGACGGTAAATAATAAAACGTATCGTAAAGATTTTCTCATGCCTGCTAAAAGCTACAGCTGTTGTTTTAATGGGCCACTCAAATGTATACTGTACAAGTGAGTGACACAACGATGATGAATAAAGATCCGGCGCTGGTTCCAAAAATAGCATCATTTCTGTAAATGATAAACAAAGTAAGGCCGCAGAAGGTTAATTTTGCGGCTATACCTTTCTTTTTAACAAATAATTGAACCAATGACCAACGAAGACATACTGAAAGCCCTTGGAAATGTGCAGGAACCCGACCTTGGAAAAGACCTTGTAACGCTGAACATGGTAAAAGACATTGACATTGATGGCAACAAAGTTTCTTTTACAGTAGTGCTTACCACCCCGGCCTGCCCGCTGAAGGACATGATCATGAATGCCTGCATCAACGCCATTAAAATACTGGTGAACAAAGAGGCTGAAGTAACGGTGAACTTTACCAGCAATACCAGCAGCAACCGCAAGGATGCCAAAACCCTTTTGACAGGTGTAAGAAATATCATTACCGTGGTGAGCGGAAAAGGCGGCGTAGGCAAAAGCACCGTAAGCGCCAACCTTGCACTGGCGTTGGCACAGGGTGGCGCCAGTGTGGGTTTAATGGATGCAGACATTTACGGGCCCAGCCAGCACATTATGTTTGGGGTACGGGGCGAAAGGCCATTGATGAAAGATGACGGCACCGGCAAAGGGCTCATCGTTCCCATAGAAAAATTCGGTATTAAAATGATGAGCATTGGTTTGCTGGTAGATGAAAAGCAGGCAGTTGTTTGGCGTGGGCCGATGGTGAGCAGTGCCATTCGTCAATTTGTGACCGATGTGGATTGGGGCGACCTGGATTATTTGATCATTGATATGCCACCCGGCACCGGCGACATTCATTTAACGGTTGTACAAACAGTTCCGGTTACCGGCGTCATCGTAGTAACAACGCCGCAGTTGGTAGCACTGGCCGATGCTAAAAAAGGAATCGCCATGTTTAACCAGGCGCAACTTAAAGTACCTGTGATAGGCCTGGTGGAGAATATGAGTTATTTTATCCCGGCAGAATTGCCCGATAATAAATATTATATTTTTGGAAAAGACGGCGGCAAAAATTTAGCCGATGAATTTGATATACCCTTCCTCGGGCAAATACCAATTGTGCAAAGCATTCGTGAAGGTGGCGACGCTGGCGTGCCCATTATGGCAAGCGATGACGAGATAACAAAAAAGCCTTCTTTGAATTTGCCGGTAATGCGGCAAGAGGCATTGCCATGAGGAATGCGAATATTGCCCCCACTCAGGTAGTGGCCATTGTTGAATAAAACTGTTTACAAATATTTACCAGGCACACGACCAACATAAAGGTTATGTACCTGTTTTGTTTACCTCATCTTGCTGGCTTGTTTTTATTACCTGCAATAATATTACCATTATCGCCTTTGCGGCTGACAATGGTCATGCAGTAATAAAAAGGATCTCAGTAAGTTGCATAAAAACGATGTTATGCTGCCAGATATTGATATTGCCCAATCGGCAACAATCCGTCATATAAAAGAAATTGCTGCTTCCATAAATATCAGCAACGATGACCTTGAATATTATGGCAAACACAAAGCCAAGCTGCCTTTAAAATTAATTGATGAAGAAAAGCTGAAACAAAATAACCTTATCCTGGTTACTGCCATTACTCCCACACCTGCGGGTGAAGGAAAGACAACTGTTTCTGTAGGATTGACGGACGGCCTGAACCTGATAGGAAAAAAAGCGATGGCCGTGTTAAGGGAGCCTTCGCTCGGCCCTGTCTTTGGCATGAAGGGTGGCGCTGCCGGTGGTGGTTACTCACAGATCATACCCATGGAAGATATCAACCTGCATTTTACCGGCGATTTTTCTGCCATTGAAAAAGCCAATAACCTGCTGGCAGCCATGATCGACCACAACCTGCAGAATAAAAAAAGAAGCCTGCAGCTTGATGCCAGGAGCATTGTATGGAAAAGAGTGATGGACATGAATGACAGGGCACTGCGGCAGATAGTGATCGGGCTGGGTGGCACAGCCAATGGCATTGTAAGAGAAGACGGCTTCAATATCACGCCAGCCTCTGAGATCATGGCCATTCTTTGTATGTGCAATGGCATGGATGACCTGAAGGCTAAGCTGGGCAATATTTTTATCGGCCACACTTTACAGGGCAAAGCCGTATTTGCCCGTGACATTAATGCGGTGGGTGCCATGGCCATTTTGCTGAAAGATGCGATCAAACCAAACCTGGTACAAACACTGGAAGGCAATCCTGCCATTTTACATGGCGGGCCTTTCGCCAGCATTGCCCAGGGCTCCAACTCTATACTGGCTACAAAAATGGGTTTATCACTCTGCAACTATGTAGTAACAGAAGCTGGCTTTGGTGCCGATCTCGGCGCAGAAAAATTCTTTGACATAAAATGTGCTTCCTCAGGATTAAAACCAAAAGCTGTGGTGCTGGTGGCAACAATAAGGGCATTGCGTCATCATGGCGGCGCTAAAAAAGACGAACTGGAAAAGCCATCTGCAGAAAAAGTACTCACTGGTTGTGCCAACCTGGGCAAACACATTGAAAACACGAAACGCTTTGGCCTGCATGCATTGGTTGCCATCAATCATTTTGAAAGTGATACAGCGGAGGAAATTGAAATAGTTAAACAGTATTGCAAAAAATACCATACCGAAGCCGTCAGTTGCAAAGGTTTTACCCAGGGTGGAAAAGGCATGACTGACCTGGCAGAAAAAGTGGTGGCCCTGGTGGAGCATAATAAAACTGATTTCCGTCCATTGTACAGCAACCATCTTTCAACTGAAGAAAAGATACACATCATTGCCACGCAGATATACGGCGCCACAGAAGTAGCCTATTCTGTAAAAGCAAAAAGCCAGCTGAAGCAAATAAAGGAACTGGGCTTTGACAACCTGCCCATCTGCATGGCCAAAACACCCAAGAGCTTATCGGATGATGAAAAGAAGATCGGCCGGCCAGAGAATTTCACCATCACCATCCGTGAATTTGAATATGCCACCGGTGCCGGTTTTATCATACCTATTTTAGGCGAAATCATGCGCATGCCGGGACTGCCGAATATCCCTGCAGCTGAAGGCATGGACATAGATGCGAATGGAAAGATAACCGGGCTGAGTTAAGGTGGTGTAGCTTTTTAGAAATACTATTTCCGGTATTTTCTTCGTGACTGCTTTTTTGTGTGATGGATTGAACTGATAAAGACTTCGTTTTTATCTTTGTAAACTTTATAAATAATGAGATAAGGAAAGAAGTCTACCTGGGCTTCCCGATAACCCTTGTTTACCCTTCTTCCAAATGCTTGTGGATGTTCAGCTATCTCTTCAATTTTCTTTCTGACTGCTTTGATAAATCTTTCCCCAAGACCGGCTACCTTATCTTCATACCATTCGTAAGCATCAGAATAGTCTCTTTCTATATCCGGATGAAAACGACAGGTGAAACTCATTTCGCCTTCGTTTTTTTTCTGAGGTAAGATCTTTTTGCCCTTGCTTCTAACGTGTCTAATGAAATCCCTTTTACTTTTCCTGTTTCATATTCCGTAAAGCGGCTGTCAATTTCTTTTAGCAATGCCTTATCATAAGTTTCCCGTTGCTCTTCAACAAAAGTTTCAGCTACAGTTAACAATACTTCCTTTTGCTTTGAGGTGAGTTTGGTGAGTACAGTGTTTATCTTTTTGTCCAGAGAAAGGGAAGAACGCATAGTCTGAATTTTTCTTAAAATTACAGATTTTTCTAACGCTCTGTCTATCTTTAAGCAATGAAAAAAACACGATTTGCCATAATAGGTGTCGTAACAATCTTGATAGCTTGTGTTTCTTCCAAACAAAATAGCAATCATCCCGGTGGATACAACAGCACTGGCACTTATACTGATATTAAAATGCAGACCAATTTCGATAAACAAGGCCACCGTGGCTGCCGCGGTTTAATGCCGGAGAATACCATCCCCGCCATGTTACATGCACTGGACCTCGGGGTAACTACGCTGGAAATGGATATTGTATTTACCAAAGACAGTGTTGCCATATTATCGCATGAGCCATTTTACAATCATGAAATAACCACTAAACCAGATGGAAGTTTTATTGAAGAAAAGGAGGAGACAAATTATAACATCTTCAACATGAGCTATGCTGAAACACAACGATATGATGTGGGATTAAAACCGCATCCCCGTTTTCCGCAGCAGCAAAAAAAAGCGGCATACAAGCCCAGCCTCGCCGAAGTATTTGATGCGGTAAAAAAAGATATGATGACAAGAAGGCGGCCATTTCCTTATTTCAATATCGAAACAAAAACAAAGCCGGTAACAGATAATATTTATCACCCTGCGCCAGCTGCTTTTGTGGATATGCTGATGAATGTGATCAAAGAAAAAAATATGGAGGAGCAGGTGATGATACAATCATTTGACCCAAGAACATTGCAACACCTGCATCAACACTATCCAAACATACCAAGCGTGCTGCTGATTGAGGACTATGATAAACGTTCATTGGAAGAACAATTAAAACAGCTCGGCTTCATTCCTACTGTTTACAGCCCTGATCATTCTTTGATCACAAAAGAGTTGATCGGGAAATGCCATCAGCAAAACATTAAAGTGATACCATGGACAGTAAATAATAAAGATAGAATTAAGGAACTAAAGACAATGGGCGTGGATGGCATTATTAGTGATTACCCGAATTTATTTTGAACGCTGATTTTTAAGATGATAATGATTGGTTAAGGTTCGTCAGTGTAAATCTTAACATTCATAAGAATCAGTGTTCTATATTCCTAACCAGTTTTCCGCATTCTTAAACAACAATTGCTCCTGCAATTCCTTTTCAAAGCCCATCTCTTCAATCAATTTCCCCGGCACCTGTTCCCCGAGCGGAAAAGGATAATCACTACCCAGGCAAATTTTATCGGCACCCATCACATCAATGATATACTGCATTGCTTTGGCATCATGCACCAAACTATCGATCCAGAATTTACCGATGTAATCTCTTGGGTTAATGACATTATCAACAGCAACCAGGTCGGGCCTCACATTAAAGCCGTGTTCTATCCTGCCGATGGTTATTGGAAAACTGCCGCCGCCATGTGCAAATGCCACCCTAAGTGTTGGAAATTGTTGAAGAACGCCACCAAATACCATCGAACAAATGGCTCTGGATGTTTCTGCAGGCATACCTACCAGCCAGGGCAACCAATATTGCTGCATCTGCTGCTCCCCCATCATTTCCCATGGATGAATAAATAATGCACAGCCCAATTCCGCTGCTCTTTTATAAAAAGGAAATAACCTTTTGGATGATAAATTTTCGCCATTGATATTGCTGCCGATCTCAAGTCCCGGCATTTTTAACTCGGTAATGCAACGTTCCATTTCAGCAATGGCGAAGTCAACATCCTGTAAAGGCACGGTTCCAATACCAATAAAACGTGCTGTGTCTTTTGCAACCGTATCAGCAATATGATCATTGAAAAAACGGGCCGTTTCTAGTCCATCTGTTGGCTTCGCCCAGTAGTTGAATAATACAGGAATAGTTGACAGCACTTGTATTGTCACACCTGTTTCATCCATTTCCTTTATCCGCACTCCGGCATCAAAACAATTGTCCTCCACTTCACGAAACAACTTATCACCCTTCATCATACAGGCCTTGCAGTTGCGGTGTTCCAGGTGAATGAATTCGCCATAGCCGAATTTCTGTACCCAGTTGGGCATTTTATCCGGCATTATGTGGGTATGTATATCTATTTTCATTGAAGAACAAAATGCATGTTGAACGCAGATTTTTATGATGGTTATGATTTGTTAAGACATGTGTTTTATATTAATCTTTATACTCACTTGAAAATACTTTTCTTTTAAATTCCGGCTTTTTGCCAAAATTCAAAAGAAGACCCACTTCTATTTCGGTGGCCTTTAGATAATTTACCAATTGTACTTCATGCTCATAACAAATACCAGAGGCTGCTTTAATTTCTACAATTACATACCTGTTAACAATCATATCCGCAATATAAAAACCAACAGGTTCATTATCATAAAAAACCTCAATCGGGCATTGAACAAGGCATTTCAAGCCAAGCTTCTTACATTCTATCACCAGGGCCTTTTCATAAACCTTTTCCAGAAATCCATATCCAAGCTTATTATAAACATTGTAAAATGCTTTTATAATAGCCTCGGTAATATCACTATGTTGATAATTATCAATCATAACACTATTTTAGACAGTAACAACAACTATTTTAAGGGAGATCATAACCATCATAAAAATCTGCGTTCCGTATTTCAGCCTTTCTTAACAGGCTGCGCCATTACAGCGCCACATTTGTTACAGGTACGCTTGTGTTCATCTGCATAAAAGCCTTCCATCACCGGCGGCAATTGCGTTACAATATCCGTGATCACTTTATACTCTTCATACAATTTGTTACCGCAGTTTTCACAATACCACAAAAAACCATCTTCCTCTGTTTCCCTGATTTTTTCAATCACCAGTCCAACCGTATTGGGGCCACGCTGCGGCGAGTGTGGTGTTTTAGGAGGCAACAGGAACATATCACCTTCGTTGATAGGGATGTCTTTCTGTACCCCTCCGTCAATTATTTTCAACACAATATTACCTTCCACCTGGTAATACAATTCTTCACTTTCATTGTAATGATAGTCTTTACGGGCGTTGGGGCCGCCTACCACCATCACAATAAAATTCTCTGCATCTTTATAAATGCACTGGTTGCCTACAGGGGGTTTCAACAGGTTCCGGTGTTCATCGATCCATTTTTTTAAATTAAAAGGAGCTGCTACTGGCATGACGTTCGTTTAAAATGATTTGTAATAATGCAATGGCGCAAATAATGCAAAATGAAAATTACAACATTTTGACTAAGTTTGATTGTTGGATACAAGAACACTGATCATTGAAGTTTTCATGATTAACACAGATGTGCCGGTGCATAACCAATCTTAACTATCATAAAAATCAGCGTTCAAAAAATCATTACCAATGAATTTATCATTACAAGGGAAAACAGCCGTTGTTTGTGGCAGCACACAAGGTATTGGATTAGCGGCAGCCATTGAAATATCAAAACTGGGAGCAACCTGTGTATTGATGGCACGAAATGAAGATGCTTTAAAAGAAGCCATCCTGCAGCTAAACAACTCCTACAACCAGCAACATACTTACCTGGTAGCCGACTTTGATAAACCCGACATGGTAAAACAGGTAATTGAACATTTTGTGGCTCAATATACAGTTCATGTACTGGTAAATAACAGTGGTGGCCCGGCAGGCGGCCCCATTACAGAAGCCACTACCGATGCTTTTATCAACACATTCAACCGGCACCTCATCTGCAATCATATCCTTACCACAGCGGTAATGGATTCTATGAAAGCAGCAGGTTTTGGCAGGATCATCAATATCATTTCCACCTCGGTAAAAATTCCACTGCCCAATTTGGGCGTATCCAATACCATTCGTGGTGCGGTGGCCAGCTGGAGTAAAACAATGGCAAACGAGTTGGGTCAATTTAATATTACGGTAAACAATGTGTTGCCCGGTGCCACCAATACGCAACGCCTGCAGAGTATTATTGAAAACAACGCTGCTAAAAAAAATAAACCCACTGCTGAAATCGAAGAAGAGATGAAGAAAGAAATACCAGCCAGGCGTTTTGCAGAAGCTAATGAAGTAGGCAATGTGATCGCTTTTTTAGCTTCGCCTGCAGCAGCTTATATCAATGGGGTAAACATCCCTGTTGATGGCGGAAGAACGGGATCGATGTAGTTACAGTTTTAAAGTCTAAGGTTTAAAGTTGTTGGAAGCTGACAACCGCAAACCTTAAACATAAAACATTTAAACTTAAAACATGGACTTAAAAATACCATATCATCTCGAAAATTTCATCGGTGGTAATTTTATTGGCCCGCTGAGCGGAGAGTTCCTGGATGGCATCAATCCTGCATCAGGAGAAGTATATTATCAAATCCCCAACAGCAATAAAAAAGATATTGCCATTGCAGTAAGTGCTGCACAAAAGGCTTTTGCAAGCTGGAGCAATACTGCTGCAGAACAAAGATTTGCTATTCTAAATAAGATCGCTGAATTAATTGAGCAATACGCCGATGAACTGGCGCTTGCCGAAACCAATGACAATGGGAAGCCACTATGGTTAAGCAAAGCAGTTGATATCAAAAGAGCTGCAGATAATTTCAGGTTCTTTGCAACAGGCATCATGCACTTTGCAGGTGAAAGCCATTTTACCAATGATAAAAATGCGGTGAATTACACATTGCGCCAGCCCATCGGCGTTGTTGGCTGCATCTCTCCCTGGAATTTGCCACTGTATTTATTTACCTGGAAAATTGCGCCTGCACTGGCAGCAGGTAACTGTGTTATTGCAAAACCTAGCGAAATAACGCCTGTTACTGCTTTTTTGCTGGGGAAGATATGTAAAGAAGCAGGCCTGCCCGATGGCGTATTGAATATTGTTCATGGCGATGGGCCCAATTGCGGTGAAGCCATCATCAAACATCCTGACATCAAAGCCATTTCATTTACAGGCAGCACAAGGGCTGGCGAACGCATTGCAAGTATTGCTGCTCCAATGTTCAAAAAACTATCACTGGAGCTGGGCGGCAAAAACCCCAACATCATATTTGCTGATTGTGATTGGGAAAAGATGATGAAAGAAACCATCCGCTCTTCCTTCAGTAACCAGGGGCAGATATGCTTGTGCGGTAGCAGGATACTCATCGAGAAAAGTATTTACGAGAAATTCAAATCTGAATTCATAGCAAGAACGAAACAACTAACCGTTGGCGATCCATTGGATGAAAAAAGCAAACAGGGAGCGATCGTAAGTAAAGTGCATTTTGAAAAGATCATGAATTGTATTGCGATTGCCAAAGAAGAAGGCGGCACCATTTTATGTGGTGGCAATGCCATTCAATTAGCAGGAAGATGCAATACTGGTTATTTCATTGAACCAACCATTATTGAAAACCTTGGCCCGGATTGCAAAACAAACCAGGAGGAAATATTTGGGCCGGTTGTAACCTTGCAATCTTTTGAAACAGAAGAAGCGGCTTTGCAATTAGCCAATGCAACCAATTACGGCCTGGCTTGTAGTATCTGGACGCAGGATACCGGCAAAGCAAACAGGATGGCTATAAAAGTGCAGAGTGGAATTATCTGGATCAATTGCTGGTTGCTCAGAGATTTAAGAACACCCTTTGGTGGCATGAAGAATAGTGGCGTGGGAAGAGAAGGCGGCTGGGAAGCGTTAAGGTTTTTTACAGAGACAAAGAATGTTTGTATTCAATTTTAAATGATGGGCTAAAGCCCTTAGTATTTATCTGCTTTGCCCCAGCCTTAAGGCAGGGGCAAATGAACACAATTTTAAGCCGGGCTTTAGCCCTGAATTTTTATGAACGATATTATTAAAACAGATGCAGCAGCAAAACCCCTGGGTGCCTATCCTCATGCAAGAAAGGTTGGCAATCTTTTATTTTTATCCGGTATTGGTTCAAGAAATGCGACAGACAATTCAATCCCAGGATTAGAATTAAATAAGGAAGGCAATATTATTAAATACGACATAGAAGCAGAATGCCACCAGTGCTTTGCCAATGTAAAAGCTGTGCTGGAAGCAAGCGGCAGCAGTTGGGATAAGATTGTTGACGTAACAGTATTTTTAACCAACATGAAAAAAGATTTCCCGGTTTATAATAAAGTGTACGGTGAATATTTTACAGATGTGCAGGCATGCAGGACGACAGTAGAAGTTAAGAGTTTACCAACCCCGATAGCGATTGAATTAAAGGTGATAGCAGTTCTTGATTAACGATTGGGCTGAAGCCTCGATATTTTTATTTTTTATTTGCCCGGCCTTTAAAGGCCGGGCAAATAAACAAACCTACAACAGGGCTTTAGCCCTAAAGAAACAATATGCAGTTTGAAAACAATTTGACATTTGCAAAAAAATTAGATGAAGAAGATATTCTTAAAAACTTCCGCAATCAATTTTACATTCCACTTATCAATGGAAAAGAATGCATCTATTTCACCGGTAATTCATTGGGGTTGCAGCCAAAAACAACGCAGGACTATGTATTGAATGAACTGGAAGACTGGGCTAATTTTGGTGTGGAAGGCCATTTTCATGCAAGAAAACCATGGATGCCCTACCATGAAATTTTCCCAACGCAGGTTTCAAAGATTGTGGGTGCATTGCCGGAAGAAGTAGTGGTGATGAACCAGCTCACCGTGAATTTACATTTGCTGATGGTGAGTTTTTACCGGCCTGTGCAACAACGTTATAAAATTATTTGTGAAGCAAAAGCATTTCCCAGCGACCAATATGCCATGGAGTCACAGGTTCGTTATCACGGCTATGAGCCTAACGATGCCATCATTGAAATAAGCCCGGGAGCAGGTGAACATGCCGTACGTACTGAAGATATTATTTCAACTATAGAGCAACACGGCAATGAAATAGCACTGGTCTTATTTGGTGGTGTAAATTATTATTCCGGCCAGGTGATGGACATGGCTGCTATTACAAAAGCAGGCCACGCTGCAGGAGCTGTTGTTGGTTTTGACCTGGCGCATGCTGCCGGAAATATCGAATTAAAACTGCACGACTGGAAGGTAGACTTTGCCTGCTGGTGCAGTTATAAATATTTAAACAGTGGGCCCGGCGGTGTAGCAGGCGTGTTCATTCATCAGCAACACATTGCTGATAAAAGACTGCCGCGTTTTGCTGGCTGGTGGGGGCATACCAAGGAAACCCGTTTTAAAATGGAAAAAGGGTTTGAACCGATCCCCACTGCAGAAGGCTGGCAGGTAAGCAATGCCCCGGTGCTTTCCATGGCAGCACACAAAGCTTCGGTTGATATTTTTGATAAAGCAGGCATCGAAAAAATTGTGGCTAAAGGAAAACTGTTAAGTGATTATTTACTGTTTGTTTTAGAGGAGATCAATAAAAGTGCAAAAGAAAAAATGATTGAAGTGATCACACCCGCCGACGCAAAAGGTTGCCAGGTTAGTATGCTGATGCTTCAAAAAGGAAAGGAAGTATTTGAAGCATTGAAGCAACAGGGCGTAATTGCCGACTGGCGGGAACCGAATGTGATAAGGGTAGCGCCGGTGCCATTGTACAATACATTCACAGATGTATTCACTTTTGGACAGATTATCCAAAGCATGCTGTAATAGAAGTACAATATTATTCTCATCTGTATAATTCACGTGCATGAAAAAAGAAGTAACCATTGTCGGAGCCGGGCTTGTCGGTTCACTGCTGTCTATCTACTTATCCAAACGTGGATATAAAGTTTCCATTTTTGAACGCAGGCCGGATATGCGTACCGCAGCGATCAGTGCAGGAAAATCCATCAACTTAGCGTTGAGCGACAGGGGCATCAAAGCACTGGAAGAAGTGGGTGTCATGGAAGAGATCAGGAAGATCGCCATTCCCATGCATGGACGATTTTTACACAACGCCGATGGCAGCACTGCTTATCAACCTTATGGCAAAAAGGGCCAGTTTATCAATTCTGTTTCAAGAGGCGAGCTCAATAAAAAACTGATGGACCTGGCTGAGCAGCATGGAGTAGAAATTTTTTTCAATAAAAAATGCGAAAATGTTGACTGGAACAAGAGTGAAATTACATTTGAAGACCAAACCAACTTTCAACTTTTAACTTTTAACTTTCAACTTCTTTTTGGCAGTGATGGCGCTTTCTCAGCCGCAAGGCTGGCACACCAGTTACAGCACGACCGTTTCCAGTACCAGCAATACTACATTGATTATGGATACAAAGAATTACAGATCCCCGGAGGCGAGCAGGGCGAATTTTCACTGGAGAAAAACGCCCTGCATATCTGGCCAAGAGGAAATTATATGCTCATTGCATTACCCAACGTAGATGGCAGTTTTACCTGCACCTTGTTTTTCCCCTTTGAAGGAGACCCTTCTTTTGCAAGCCTTGATTCAGCAGAAAAAGTAGCTGCATTTTTTAAAACAACTTTTACAGATGCGTATGAATTGATGCCAACATTAACAGCAGATTTTTTTACCAATCCATCTTCTTCACTGGTTACGGTAAAATGCTTTCCCTGGATAAGAGAGGATAAATTTGCGCTGATTGGCGATGCAGCACATGCCATCGTTCCCTTCTTCGGGCAAGGGATGAATTGTGGCTTTGAGGATTGCAGTGTTTTAAATGATTTGATTGATGAATACAGTGAGAATTGGGAAAAGATCCTAACAGTATATCAGCAATTACGTAAACCAGACGGAGATGCCATTGCAGAACTGGCATTAAATAATTTTGTGGAGATGAGGGATAAGGTGGCCGGCCCAACCTTCTTATTACAGAAAAAGATTGAGGCGGCATTCAGTGAAAAACATCCGGGCAAATGGTTGCCTGCATACGCACAGGTTACGTTCAGTCCGCAGATACGATACAGTGAGGCGTTGAAAAACAGCATCTGGCAGGAAGCGATTATGCAGCAGGTAATGGCATTGCCCGGCATTGAAAATAATTGGCAAAGCGATGAAGTGGAGCAAAAAATGCTGGAGCTAATTGGCTAAGAGGTCAAAGGAGAAAAGGAGATGATGGCTAAATAGCAGCGCTCATGTAAGAGTGAATTGATCAGTTGTGAAATACTGTACAAGAGTGATTATTTATTCTTTTTAGTAAAAAGAATAAATAACAGAACAAGTTCGCCAATGAAGATGCTTGATGTTTAAATGCTGGTATGAAATATATAAACCATGTACAAACTTTCTTACTTTTTAGAAAATGACCGGGAAAGCATCATTGGTTTTATGCAAGAAAATTCTTTTGCGGTGGTTACCGGCATGGGTGAACAATTCCCGGTTGCATCACACCTGCCACTAGAGGTGGCACTAAAAGAAGACAAGGTATTTCTTCACGGGCATTTGATGAAAAAGACGGACCATCATCTTGCATTTGAAAAGAACAGCCATGTGCTGGTAATCTTCAACGGGCCGCATTGTTATATAAGTGCAGGCTGGTACAATAATCCACAAACCGCCAGTACCTGGAACTATATGACAGTCCATGCAAAGGGAACGATCAGGTTTACCGATAACGAGGGCACTTACCAGTCAATAAAAGCTATTACTGAAAAATATGAAAGCCCGGAATCTGTTGCGGCTTTTGATAAAATGCCTGAAGATTATAAACTACAGATGGCAAAAGCCATTGTTGGTTTTACAATAGAAGTGGAAACCATGGATGCTGTATTCAAACTGAGCCAGAACAGGGATGAAGTTTCCAAACGAAACATCATTGAGCAGTTACAAAAAAGAAATGACGAAGGTTCGCTGAAAATAGCAGCGGAAATGCAAAGCAGGTTACAACAATGAGTTTTACCTTTGGGGTATGACAAGAAAACAACTGGTTGAGCAGATACAGCAAAAAAAATCATACCTCTGCGTTGGGCTTGATACCGATGTTACGAAAATCCCAAAGCATTTACAGTCTCACCCCGATGCGGTTTTTGAATTTAACAAAGCTATTATCGATGCTACCAAAGATCTTTGTATTGGCTACAAGATCAACACTGCTTTTTATGAAGCGATGGGATTTAAAGGCTGGGAAGCGATGGAAAAAACGGTGAACCATATCCCAGCAGAACATTTTACTATTGCGGATGCCAAACGTGGGGATATTGGCAACACTTCCACTCAGTATGCCAGGGCCTTTTTTGAAACAATGAATTTTGATGCCGTTACTGTAGCGCCCTATATGGGAGAAGACAGTGTACGGCCTTTTTTAGAGTTTGAAAACAAATGGGCGATTGTGCTGGGGTTGACTAGCAATAAAGGAGCAGCAGATTTTGAAATGCAACCACTCGGCAGTGATGAACACCTGTTTGAAAAAGTGATACGTACCGTAAGCCAGTGGGGCAATGAAAATAATTTAATGTTTGTAGCAGGTGCTACACAGGCCAGTGAACTGGAAAACATCCGCTCCATCATTCCCAATCATTTTTTACTGGTACCGGGCGTTGGATTCCAGGGTGGCAACCTGGAAGAAGTAAGTAAATATGGTATGAATAAGGATTGTGGATTGCTGGTGAATGCCAGCCGTGCCATTATATATGCTGGGGAAAAAGAAAATTTTGCTGAAGAAGCAAGGGCAATAGCTGAACAATACCAGGTGGAGATGGCGTCTTATTTACAATAACCCTTGCAATGGATCTGATTATTTTTCAGCTTAACTCATTATAATATGAAGAAGCTATTGCTTTTAGCCTGCCTGTTCTTCTTTGCTGCTGGAGGTTTTGCTCAACAAAAAATTCCTGATGTAAAAGAAGTATTAAATGCAGCATGTAAAATGGCGGCAGCTGAACGTAAAAATATCCTCCTCATTTTTCATGCAAGCTGGTGTGGCTGGTGCCGTAAGATGGACAGCTCCATCAACAACAAGGCGTGTAAGAAACTATTTGCTGATAATTATGTAATC
The DNA here is from genome assembly GCA_016722465.1 of Chitinophagaceae bacterium. Lineage (GTDB taxonomy): Bacteria > Bacteroidota > Bacteroidia > Chitinophagales > Chitinophagaceae > Ferruginibacter. Next base: position 809,285 of record JADKJC010000002.1, read on the forward strand.
ATTCATCTTACCGTTCATGAATCCGGCAAAAAAAAGAACACCGAGAATAAAGGTGCTGAGGAGTTGCTGAAACAATACAAAGCATTTGATTCCGGCCTTCCATTTTGGGTAGTGCTGGATAAAGATGGTAAATTATTAAAAGATAGTTTTTTGAAGAATGCCAACGGCCCGTCTTCCATTATTGGTTGCCCTGCCAGCGAAAAAGAAGTAGCTGCTTTTGTCCAGATTTTAAAAGCAACGTCATCATTAACAGATAAAGAGCTTGCTGTTATTGAAGGTATATTCAGGTTGAATGAAACAAACTGATCAGGCATTAATTTAAAGATTCGTTTTTTCCTGCCTGCTCAAAAATATCCAGCTGGTATTGCAGTAATTCTTTAAACCGCTTAAACTGGAAATCCCCATCTCATCCAAAGCTGTATTGATCGTTTTTTGCAAATTTGAAAGATCCCCATCTAAAAAAGAATCTGTCCAGAAATATTTGTAATCTGCATCGATAAACTGCTGCACCGTTTTGGTGGAGTCGCCTTCTTTAATGGTGCCATTATTTAAAAAGTGTTTTAGCAATGGCTTTATTTTAATGCTTTCCTGCCAAAGATCTCCCGCCATGGTCTTCGCCACATCAATGGTAACGGTTTGCCCTTGCAGTAAGGGGCCAAGCAATTCGTATATTCTTTGATAGATGAGTACAAACTCATCCCCCCTCTTCCTGTTGGCGAAATGACGAAGGTATTTGGTTTTTAATTCAGTTGCTTTTTCCGGCCCGGCCTTTACCGCCACTGCGTAAAAAAAGGCAGCGTTGGTTTCTTCATCCTGCTGAATTTGTTTTTGTAAGATATCAGCCGCAGCTTTAATTTTTTCCAACACAGCAGGCGCATCCTCCTGCCTGTATTTTACTCCATCATAATCAAAACTGTTGGTATCTACCTGTTGATGGATGATGGCTTCCAGAATGCCGGCATCAGCTTGTAAGGCAGCCAGTTCTCTTGGCATTGCAGCTCTTTCATCACTAAACCGTTGCTGCAAAGATTCATTGCCAAAAGGCAGATCAAATGGCCTGCTAAAAACAGTTTCAAAATCCATTTCATTCATCTGCCGGCCATCATAATAACCATTGTATGCAGAAGGAAGTTTGTAATTATCCGCATCTGTTAAATATCTTTCTTCAAATAGTTTTTCAGAAACAGCAGTCTGTTTCATGTCGGCAGAAAGATGACTATACAATACAGCAGTTAACTCTTTCTGTAACCGTTCGCTATTATTAAATAATATCCAGGCAGACTGGTCATCTGCCATCGCTTCAATATCCAGTTGTTTAAGCCTTTCCACCCTGTCGTTCATTGAAGGATGTGATGCCCACTGATTTTGGATATTCACTTTACTCAGCTGAAAGCGTTTTAAAAATGTGTCCGTCATAATGGGTACATTGTTTTTCATGGGCAGCTCAAATTCAGTTGCATATTGCTTCATCACCACATTGTGCTTGGCATAAATATTTTCCAGCACTTCTTTTTGCTGCAGGTACATATCTGCCTTTTGCATCACCGTGTTAAAACACATATCACTCAATTCAATTTTCCTTAAAGCGCTGATGCAGTTATTGCTGCCACTTACACTTGCTGCTACCGCATCGGCATGAAACTCCATTTCTCTCGACAGGCGCATATACGATTTATTGATAAACGAGTACATCCCTTCTAAAATCTTTTGTATGCCCCTAATGAGCTGCACTGTTACCCACACAAACATACTGATGACTGCATGCAGGTTACCCCAGCCCGATAGAAACTTTCCATAATCCTTATTTTCATAGAGCATATTGTAGATCACTTTATTTACATTGTACACAAAGCTGCCCAGCTTCATACTTTTTTGTGAAAAGTGCCCGAATTCATGTGCCATCACTGCTTTGAATTCACTAAGTGTTAAACTATTCACCAGGCCAAGACCGATCTGCAAATTCTTTTTCACCGGAAAGAACATGCTCCAGAAACTATCGTTGTAAAAAACACAGGCATTTACATCTGCCGATAAAACGATCTTCCTGGGGAATTGCGTTTGTGTATCATTGGTCAACTGCCTGATGAATGCATACAGTTGAGGTTGCTCTCCTTCCGTAACCGTCAGCATTTTTGATTCGTCTGTTTTTTTTACAGAAAAAATAAATTTGACCAGGAAAATAAAAACCATGATCCCGATACTGATGATCCCCAGCCCGGCCACAATACCGATCCAGTGACGGGTAACTGCCATCAGGCCCACGCCCAAATACACACAGGCAATGGACAAAGCAATGGAAAGAACGATCATGATAATGTACACGATGAAAAAGAATACAATGGATGACATTACTTTTCCCACTTCTTTTTATACTCAATACCGGGTGCGGTTATTTCCGGGAAACATGCGGTGGCATGGGTGGATACAAATTGGTTTCCGGCTGCATGGGAGGTTGTTTTAGAGTTGATTGTTGCTAAATGAGCTCTAATATAAATCCAAAAAAGTTTTTTACAAAAAAACGGGCGGCCTAAAGGCCGCCCGTTAACAATTCTACTCAATTATTCAGCAATTACTGCTTAACAACTTTTATATTCAGTACTTCGCCGCTGGCAGTATATACTTTTACCAGGTAAATACCTTTTGCCAGTTTGGAAATGTCCATTTGTGAATTTACCTGTGCTGTACGTTGAGCAGCCACCTGCCTTCCATTCACGTCAAACAACCTGATCTCAGCAACCCCTTCATAACCGGTAAGGTTAATGTTCAGTTTATCCTGCACAGGATTTGGATAGACAGTCAGTAATTTTTTACTGCTATACACAGGTACATCAGCTCCAGGCTTTGTTGCTGTACCTGTAGCAACTTTTAACGTGTAGCAGCTCGTGGCATTGTTGGCATTGTTGTAGCCATATACCCTTGCATAGTATGTACCTGCAGCAGCAGTGTAATTGATGGTTTCACTGGTAGTGCTTCCGTTTTGAGAAATACCCACCTGTGTAGTACCATTGCTGCTGTACAAACGCAGATCATAGTCTGCCGGTAATGTTGTTAACGTAAGTGTGATAGTGCCTCCTGTAGTAATAACAAATTTATAATAGTCATTATCGCCACTTGGGCTCAACAAGCCGGTAACATTTGTATTGAGCGGAATTTGTGCAGCCCCGGTAGCTGTTCCATTGGTGCTGTTATCATAAGTACTGGCACAGCTTGTACTTACTGCCGTTGCTGTAGCTTTAATAGTATAACAGGTAGCGCTGTTGGCACCGCTGTAACCAAATACTTTTATGTAATAAGTACCTGCAGCCTGGCTGGTTAAACTAACTGTTTCCGTAGCAGTAGAACCTGCGCCAGACCCGATTTGAGTGCCTGCACTGTTGTAGATGGTCATATCAAAATCTACACCTGATGGGCCAACCAGGTTGTAAACAATATTGTTAGTGCCAGTGGTCGTGATCTTGAAATAATCAATATCTGTAGCAGTTGTAATAGCCGCTGAATTGGTTACACCAGAAGTTATTGCAGCAGCAGTAGCCAAAGTTTCATTTGGTTCAAATGCAGTTCCACATGCAGATGCAGCAGTAGTAGTGAACTGTGCAGCTGTTGCAGTGCTTGATCCGGATGCACAATTGGTAGTTACCCTCCAGTCGTACAAGGAAGAGGCAACCAAACCAGTTAAGCTGGCAGAAGTGCCAGTTTGTGCAGTTGAGAAGCTTGTCCAGGTAGCGGAGGCGTTCAATTTATAATCCACTGCATAGCTAACGGCGCCGCTTACTGCAGTCCAGCTAACAGTGGCACCACTTGAAGTGATGGCTGAAGATGCTAAACCTGTTGGTGCGTTACATACAGGAGGTGCAGTAGTGCTGAACTGTGCAGCTGGTGCAGCGCTTGATCCTGATAAGCAGTCGGTAGTTACTCTACAGTCGTACAAAGAAGAAGAAACGAAGCCAGTTAAACTGGGAGAAGTGCCTGTTTGTGCTGTTGAGAAACTCGTCCAGGTAGCGGAAGTATTCAATTTATACTCCACTGCATAGCTAACTGCACCGCTTACTGTAGTCCAGCTCACAGTTGCTGTTGTTGAAGCAGGAATTGAAGTTAAACCTGTTGGTACATTACATACTGCAGGTGCAGTAGTAGTAAACTGTGCTGCTGTAGCAGATGTAGTACCAGAAGGACAGGTTGCACTTACTCTCCAGTCGTACAAAGAAGAAGCAACCAAACCAGTTAAGTTGGCTGATGTTCCTGTTTGTGCTGTTGAGAAGCTTGTCCAGGTAGCGGAGGTATTCAATTTATATTCTACAGCATAACTGGTAGCAGCAGTAACAGCAGCCCAGCTAACAGCAGCTGTTGTTGAACCCGGTGTTGAAGACAACCCTGCTGGTGCAACGCATACCGTTTGTGTAGTGAACTGTGCAGTTGCGGCAGCGCCAACACCTGAAGTACAGGTTGCAGTTACTCTCCAGTCATACAAACTTCCTGAAGCAAGGCCGGTAAGGCTTGCAGTAGTGCCTGTTTGTGCAGTGGAGAAACTGGTCCAGGTAGCTGATGTATTCAATTTATAATCCACTGCATAGCTGGTGGCGCCGCTTACTGCTGCCCAGCTAACATTGGCGCTGGTAGTAGTAACTGATGATGAAGCCAAAGCAGTAGCAGTTCCACATGCTGACCCAGCAGTGATGGTAAAGTTGGTATTTGAAATATCAAAGAAGATATTACCTACTGCTTCAATTTTGATCCTGGCAGTGGTAGTTGGTGTGTTTGGAATCACCAGTGCTTCTGTACCGTCATTGGGTGTGCTGGCAGCCAGTACAGTTGGGAATGTTTGCCCGCCATCAGTACTCAATGAAATTTTTACATTGGCACAACTAACTGGTGCAGCTGTTGTACTTGCTACAGACCAGGTAATTGTTTGTGTTGAATTTCCTGCATAAGACACAGCAGTATTGGGCGCAGAAACAGCAAATGGACCTGAAGCGCTGTTAACTGTAACCACCATGTCAGTAAATTGTGTTTGACCAACGCTCACAGGAGCAGTGGAACTGTAAGGAGCATTGTCTCTCACGGTCAACCTGAAGTTCAATGTTCTTGCTACAGAACTCAATGCCTCAGTATTGGCACCTGCATCGCCACCCGATAATGGGCCGCTGATGAGTGCACCGGCAAGAATGGTTGCCAGTTTAGGGAAATACCTTGTTGGAGAAGTGGCAGGAGCAAAAGAAATCCAGTTAGGGCCGGTTGTTTTGGTAGCACTTGCCACACTATTTGCTCCGGTAGTTGTTGAATTGTCATTTTGTTCCCAGCTGTAAGTCAGTACATCGCCTGCATCGGCATCTGTTGCCGAACCAGTGAGTGCAAAAGGCGTGCTTTTTGGAATGGTATAATTGCTGACGGCAGCAACCACTGGTGTTGCATTGCTCAGGGTAGTGGTCACCGGGCAGGTTTTTGTATTCAGGTTAGCCTGAATTTGTGCGATAGATGCCTGGTGATAGAACGCAATAGAATGAGGTGCCAGATCCTGGCTGGTAATACCTGCATAACCCATGATAGTGATACCGGAACCGGGTTCCTTATTTACACCAGTCCCTTCATTACTCATAGAGAATGTATGGTTGGCACCTAACTGATGTCCAACTTCATGTACAACATAATCAATATCGAAGTTATCTCCCTGCGGAATACCATCAGCAGGAGAAGTATAACCACTTCCTTTTGATCCATTGGTACAAACACAACCGATACAGCCTGCGTTACCGCCACCGCCGGAAGCGCCGAACAAATGCCCGATATCATAGTTGGCATCCCCAATAACCGAAGTAAGGGTTGATTGCAATTCCGCATTCCATGCCCCGCCTGATCCGGTAGCCGCTGCAGAATACGGATCGGTGGATGCGTTATAATAAATAACATTGGTAGATGCTGCAACCAGGTTAAGATGAAGCGCCAGGTCTTTTTCATATACGCCATTGCACCGGGTAAGTGTAGCATTGATAGCAGCCAGCACCAAACTAACCTGTGCAGAACTGGTAGCACCAAAATAATTGGAATATTCAGCTGTAACCGACTGGGCTAAACGCATGGTCTTTAAGTTGCCGCCAGACCTTGCAATAATACCGGCGTTGCCTACTTCTTCGTTGATACCAACGGCCAGTTTTTGATCTACAGTAGAACAGCTCCATGGTAAACGCCCTGGTGTCCGTTGGGATTTGAACACTGCATATACATTGTGGTCCTGAGAATAGGGCTCAATGAATTCAGCCTCTCTATCCACTCTCAAAACCATTGTTTGTACACCCTGTGGAGAATAGCTCAGTTTAAGTGTTGCATATTTATCTGTAATCCCTTTACCGGAAAAAGACCTGATCTCCGGAAAACGTGCCTGCAAAGCAGGTTCAAAGTTAGAAGCTTCAAACAGTTCAAACTGTTCAATTTGCCCATCCGCATTTGGCAGGGAAATAACTGTTGAGTGCCGGGAAGTATTGCCGGCAACAGAAAATAAATCCTGCCTTAATGTGGCAATATCTAAATTAAATAATTTAAATTCCTGTGGAAAGGAAAGTCTTGCCACCGCTTTGTCGGTAGTAATCCTACCAAGATCGGTGTGCGAAGACCAGGCATTCTTTTGTGCCATCACAGCATGCAAAAATGTGAATGACATGAAAACCAGTAGCAGTTTTTTCATAATCAGTTTTGGGTTTTAAATTTATTGAAACGATGAATATAGAGAGATTTTTCAATATGATTGCAAAGCGTGGAAAACTTCTTTGGCCCCATTAACAAGCCGTTTACAGGGATAATACGAGGTAGTTTTACGTGTCAAATTGATTGCTGTTTGACAGATGCCCTGCAATTGCTAACTTGCTGCCATGCTAAAACCGGCTTTCAGTTTACTTAAAAAAGATGTGCTGCTTGAACTGAGGCAACAACATACATTGTATGGTATACTATTGTATATCGCATCTACTGTTTTTGTATTGTCATTGGCAGTTGATCAGCTTGATGCAGATGTATGGAATGGTTTGTTTTGGGTAATACAGCTATTTGTATGTGTCAATGCTGTAGCCAAGAGTTTTCTGCAGGAAAGCAAAGGTCGGATGTTGTATTATTATACCATCGTTTCCCCGGGCGCCTTTATTACGGCCAAATTAATCTACAATGTTTTCATGATGATTGCAATGAGCTTAATAAGCCTGGTACTTTATGCTGCCTTTTTAAACAACCCGTTGACCAATGCATTTTTATTTACAGGCATCACTGTCCTTGGAGGTGCAAGTATCAGCCTGGTATTTACCTTGATGAGTGCCATTGCTGCTAAGGCAAGCCAGAATGCAGCTTTAATGGCGATACTTGGCTTTCCGGTAATTTTGCCGCTTTTATTACTATTAATGCGGCTGAGCAAAACAGCTTTTAATGAAGTTTTTAGAGAAGGGGCTTTACTGAATTTAACCGGGCTAATCATTGGCCTGGATGCATTGATCATTGCTATGGCCGTAATATTGTTTCCTTATTTATGGAAAGAGTGATTGAAATTGATGATGGTTAAAAAAAATACTACTGGAATTTAAAGTCATATTGAAGGGTAATTGTTAAAGGTCGTAAAGCAACACTGGATTTACTTGTCATATTTTGCAGTATATTTTGTGTAACGATGGTTTTGTTATTCGTAAGATTGTTCAATTTTATTACAAAACTGTGTTTTTTCTTCGTAAAATATAATAGTGAATTAATAAAGAAATAATGCTGTTTATTTGAAATCTCTGTTGTGGAAGTAATAAAATTTACCCCGGTTGATACAGTAAAAAGGTCATTAATAAAATAATTAAGTGAAAGCAAATTATCTATTACGGACGATTTGCTGGTTAACCCAACAGAGGTAAACTTATTGCTTCCTCTTGAAAAGCTAAATGAATTTTCCAAACTTATTTTATGAATTTTCTTACAGGAAATAATTCCCGACATCATAATATTATTATTTTCAATTGGTTGAAGAGTATTGTTTTGAAGAATAAAGGATTGCGTATTAAATAAGTTGAAATTAAGGCTGATATTTGTTTTAGCTAAAGGGATATACTTGCCAGCTGTAAATATAACAGATCTAATGCTGCTGCTATTTTTCATCTGTACCGCAGATTTTGAAAGTAAAATGCCAATATAAGTTTGCTGGTATATCAAATCGCTTTCTCGCTCACCATAAGAGACCAGGCAATTACCAAACACTCCCTTCAGTACATTTTTATAAGATGCATGTATACCGACACTTCGGGTTCTGAAGGTATTGAGCAAATAGTCATTTTGTATAATTGATCTGTAATTATTTAATAAATAACCCAACGTGTTGCTGGCCCAATTACCTGCTTCATTTTGAATAGCCAAATTTAGATTTACATCTAAATAATTGCCGATTTTTTTCGACACATTAAACCTTGGGGAAAAGAAAGCCTGGTTATTAGAAGCGTTAAATTGTTGAGTGGTGTCGATTCGGTTTAGGAAAGTAAGGTTAACCGGCAACAGCAAATTAAAGATGATGGTTTTGTAAGTATAAATTAATTCTACCTGAGGCTCAATCCTGAGTTGACGTTGCCGCAAATTATTTTTGAAACTGTCATTTAGTATTGTAACAATACTGCCGGTTTTTTTTTCAAGATGCGACTCCAAATAGTTGCCTTGATATTCACATAGTACCCTGTATTTTTGTTTAAAATGAAACAGTGTTGACAAAAAGGAAACAGAATTAGTTGAAAAAAATTGCCATTTATCCGCAAATTGTGATAGCCTTTCGTACTTAATATCGTTGTTAAAATATTCCGAAAATGGACCGGGTTTTATACTGAGGAATTGTGGCATCGAGGTTAACCCAATTTGAGATTGAAACCGGATCAATGACCCTTTAATTTTCTTATACCATATCAATTCATTGTCCAACTGATAATTTGGCCGGTATAAATATTGAGACAGATTGTTTTTGTTTGAAATCTGGTCTGAAGTATTACTCCAGTCCAGTGTAACCTTAAAATTATTGTTCAGATAAGTTTTTTGAGAATTCCTGGTATAATAAATATTTCCTTTTAATAAATTCTGATTGGTAGTATTGCTATGATTTTCAAATATCCTGATAGTATCCATAGGGAAGTAATAATTCATTTGGCTTTCCAGATTTTTAGTCACCCGTTGGTTTAAATAAGAAACCTGGTATTTGACCTGGTCTGTTTTGTTTATGGCAAAAAGTGCATTTGTATACGCAAGAACAGAAGAATTAAAAAAATAAAACCGCTCATTAATTAAAGGTGGTGCCGGCTCAATAATTTTGATAACTTCCCCTGGTAAACTTTTATACCTTGAGTCCATAAAAGATTCATCTGAAGTCTGTTGCTCAGTAATTTCCCTGGCAATATTCTCCCCATTGTTATTCAACTTTATACCGTGTAAAAACTGGATGTTTTTACTGAATTGCATAGCGTTAACCGAAGTGTTGTATAAAAAATTGTTGGCCTGCCCGATGTTTGCATTGGCAAAAGCTATTAATTTATTTCGTGAGGAGGCTTTAAGCTGCAGATTAAGCGCAGGCGAACTGCCGGATTCAATACTATCTAATATCTGTTTGTCCTGATGATTTTCCAGCACCTGCACTTTATCAACATCGTTCAATTGAATATTTGCATTTGCAAGTCCATAATTTCTCCCCAACATATCTAACCCATCAATATAATAATGACTAATTGGTTTCCCATTAAATGAAATCTGACCATCTGTAGTAACATTTATACCGGGGAGTTTTTTAATAACATCGCCTATGAATTTATCCTGCCTGTCAGCAAAACTTCTGGGCTCATAGACAATGGTATCGCCTTTTTGGCTTATTGGGTACGTTTGTATGTTAATTTGCGGCAATGCCACAATACCATGATTTAATGTAACTGTCAGACGTTGATTTTTCCCTTCTAAAGTTTTTTTAAATGCAGTATAGCCTATATGTGAAATTACCAATTCGCAAAATTCCGCATTGCCTATTGTCAGTTTAAATAAACCGTTTGATTGTGAGAATGCGTATGCTTTTATTATCCCGTTTTGTAATGCCTTAATGCTTGCATTACTGATTGGATTACCAACGGTATCGGTGACTGTACCGGTTATCGTATATTGTGCAACGGCACAATTAAACAGCGAAATTGATATGAATGTAAGTAATAGCCTCACAATAACCACGTAATTGTAAAATGGAAAGCCTCCGGCCAATCGAAATTTCAACCCAGAAACATTGGTTTAAATAATCCACCTGTTTATCTTTTTCAATACAGAAACTCAAAGTCCATACAGTTCAATCTTCAATAGTTAATTCAATCGGGTTATATTCCTCTGCAGACTTTTTTACAAATTTATCAAACTCAAGTTTCTTTTGTTCATCTCCAACAATTTTTACAGAAGCGCCAGTTGCCATTTCAAATTGTCTAAAAGGGTCTTCTGCTATTTTCTTTTTTAACTCCATTATCTTTTTTAGACCCGTCTTTATGCAGGCATTTTCCTGCACACTCAATGTGTCGTCTGCTTTTGAAAAATTAATCAATTCAAAAGAATAGTGACCTTTGGTATCGGATATCTTAACAATCAATCCCGGTAAACCATAAAATTTCCAGGGACCATATGACAGGGGGATATCCAGGGCAAACCAGGCAATGTATGATCTTCCCCGAAAGTTTATAGAGGCTTTCTGGCAACGTAAATTATTTATTAATGAAGTGTCAGCAAAAATCATCCATTTGCCTGCAGGGAGGGAATCCTTATAATAATACGAGTTTATTAAAACAGTTTCAAAAACAGCTAAATGTTCGTTGTCGTTATAAATAGTTATCCCACCTTTACCCGATTTATATTTCTTTGAATTTGCTATTCTATCCTTTAATGAAAGACCATTTTTCATATTTTCATTCAAAATTGAGTCCCCCACTCTTTTATCTTCACTAAAATATTTCGAGAAGGCAGCAGTTATCTTCAAATTAAACAATTCCGATTCATTGCTTTTTTCCTGGGCTGGGTATTTACAAAAGGTAGATTTGTATTTGCAGGAGTAAATGACTGGATACAAATCCTGCGAAAACAAAAGACGGGTGTGAATAATTGTAAAAAAAAATAATAAATACTTCATACCTGTAATAAATAAGTATCAACATAAGAACCGGCTTAACCGGTTCTTATGTGCAAGAGGAGATTGTAAAACGGGCCTGTTTGAATAATCAAGTTAATAAAAACCAGCCATATTAAGATTGGCATATCCCGATCCCACAATATTGATTGTAAATACCGACAATAATTGTAAGAATTTCTGCTGTACTGAACACGTTTGTGTCAAAATAAAATGTACCTGATTGCCCACAGGCAGAAATTTCGAGTGTAAAACAACCGGCGGTAAGCGCTTTGCTATATTGATCAACTTCGTTCTTTATTTGATTCTTCATTTCCGTCAGTTGCTTTTCGTAATTGTCTTTATCAATTACTACCTTGTTAAAATCAAAACTTAAAACTTCTTTTTCGGTTTTTGATGTTACTTGTGCCTGGGATGTGATAGCTATCAATCCAAGGATAGCGACGAATAATATTTTTTTCATTGTCTAAATTTTTTAGAAGTGGCCCCTTACTTTCAGTATAATCTGGCGCTGTTTCAGGGTTAAATTCCGCCGCATTTAATGAGAATGATCCAAAAAAATCTTTTGCCTGGTGCTTAATAACCCAGGCCATGCTTACCGCAGTTTTCAACTTGGTTTACTAATTTCCCTACTCTTTTAAAATCCGGTTTTCGGGGATAGCCGTGACAAATGGTATTGAAATTCAGGATGTGTTCAAAAAAATCAGCTGGCATTGATTATTCAAACATACTTTAGTGCAGTATCTGGTACAAAAGAAAAACACCTTTTTAGGGAATTTCCCCACTGACCTGTTGTGTTGCAGTGCCCCCATACTGGCTCTGCTGCTTTTTCACTTAGGTATATTATCGTTACAACCGAAGAAAGCTATTAAGTGAAATATTGATGATGCTGCCTTTAATGGAGTTATTGTTTCCTCATCATTAAAAATAAAATTTCCATTCTGTCAATCGTTTAAAAGCTACAATTACGCTCCACAGAATAATTTCGCATTTTGTACTGGGCAGGAAAAATTTAATTATTACTTTTTTAACCTTTACCCTACCTTTGCGGCACTCTCTAAAAAAAGCATTTTATTGTGCATAAAAGCTGGTGGAAAATAGCATCTCTCGTTTTACTCATTTATACCATTGTTGGTGGCTTTTTAATGGATGTGCCCCGCCTTTTTATTTTAAATGAAACCATCCGAAATCTGTATTTTCATGTGGCCATGTGGTTTGGCATGATGATACTTTTTATCATAAGTTTTGTATACAGCATTAAATACCTCCGCAATTTTGATTACCGCCACGATATTTATGCCCGGCATTTTGCTGCACTCGGCACTTTGTTTGGCATACTGGGTTATACTACCGGTGCCGTTTGGGTGTCTGTTACCTGGATGACAGACCAGAGCCAGAGCTTTGGCAGCGTAATGAGGGAGCCTAAATTATTAGGTGCGGCCATTGCCCTGCTTATCTATGGCGCTTACTTTGTATTGAGAGGTTCATTTACCGATATTGATAAAAGAGCAAGGATTAGTGCCGTGTATAATATTTTTGCTTTTGTAATGCTGTTTCCCAGCATCTGGATCATACCAAGGCTGGTTGGAAGCCTGCATCCCGGCGCACCGGGCAGCGATAGTGGCAACCCGGCCCTGAATTTTAAAGATGTGGACATGCGCCTCCGGATGGTATTTTACCCCGCTGTAATTGGCTGGACCTTGCTGGGTGTATGGATTGCTACCTTAAACATCAGGATACAATTATTAAAAGACAAATCCTTACTGCTGGATACAACTGATAAAAAATAATGGTATGATGAAGCATCTAAAAAAAATATTATTGTTTGCACTTACAGCCTGCACTTCTGTAGTAGTTGCCCAAAGCGATAAGCCGGTGGAAATGGCAGACCTGATGAGGAGCAATGGAAAGATATACATCGTGGTGGCCATATGCCTTACCATTTTAATTGGATTGTTCTTATATGTATGGAATGTGGACAGGAAGATATCAAAACTCGAGAAGGAAGGCTAAGATGCCCAAGCAGGCAAAGAAAATAAGGCTGAATTAAAATATCCCGTTGAACGGAGTGTCGCCACTGAAGCCCCGGATTCTTACAAAAGCTTGTAACAATATTAACTACAAATAACAATAGCTACTTGCCAGTTGCTAAATCTTAAAAACAACGATTGCTTAATTAAAAGAACAATTTATGTCAGCACAAAACGACTACAGCTTTTTTCAGAGCGTTGAAAAAAGTTTTGACAAAGCCGCCAAATTCACCAAATGGGATCCGGGAATTTTAGAACAGATCAAGGCTTGTAACAGTGTTTATCAAATGCGTTTCCCTGTAAAAAGAGACAATGGCAGCATCGAAGTAATTGAAGCCTACCGTGTGCAACATAGCCAGCACAAATCACCCTGTAAAGGTGGTATCCGTTTCAGTGATGAAGTAAACCAGGATGAAGTAATGGCACTTGCCTCATTGATGACCTACAAATGCGCTATTGTAAATGTACCTTTCGGCGGCGCTAAAGGTGGTATCAAAATAAACCCTCACAAGTACAGTGTGTACGAACTTGAAAAGATCACCCGTCGTTATACCTCAGAATTGGTGAAGAAAAACTTTATTGGCCCGGGCATTGACGTTCCGGCACCCGACTATGGTACCGGTGAAAAAGAAATGGCCTGGATCGTTGATACATACGCCTCTTTAAAACCAGGCGATATTGATGCCGCCGGTTGTGTAACAGGTAAACCTATTACACAGGGTGGTGTACGTGGCCGTAAAGAAGCAACCGGAATGGGCGTTTTCTTTGGTATCCGTGAGGTATGCAACATGCCGGATGTGATGGCCAAGCAGGGGCTTACCACCGGTGTTGAAGGAAAAACCGTAGTGGTGCAGGGGCTGGGTAATGTAGGGTACCACTCTGCAAAATTTTTTAGGGAGAATGGCGCTAAAGTAATAGCAATTGCCGAACACAATGGCGCTATCTACAACCTGGCAGGATTGAATGAAGAAGAAGTTTTTCAGCATAAGCTGAAGACTGGTAATGTGCTTAATTTCCCTGGCGCTACCAATTTTAACAAAACAACTGATGCACTGGAATTTGAATGTGATATATTAATCCCAGCCGCACTGGAAAATGTGATCAATGCCGGTAATGCAGCAAGGGTAAAAGCAAAGATTATTGGTGAAGCTGCCAATGGCCCCTGTACGCCGGAAGCAGATGAGATATTTGCACAAAAAGGTATTTTGTGTGTGCCAGACATGTACCTGAATGCAGGTGGCGTTACGGTAAGTTATTTCGAGTGGCTCAAAAACCTGAGCCATGTTCGTTATGGCCGTATGGAAAAGCGCTTTACCGAAAACATGAATACCCGTATACTTACACAGATAGAAGAATTGAGTGGCAAACAGGTGAATGAAACTGAAAGGAAACTGATCATGCATGGCGCTGATGAGCACGACCTGGTACACAGCGGGCTGGAAGAAACCATGATCAATGCTACCAGGGAAATAGTAGAGGTTTGGAAAAGTAACCCTGCCATCCCGGATATGCGTACAGCGGCTTATGTAAGTGCGATTAATAAAGTAGCTACGAGTTATGCTGAACTGGGTATTTTCCCATAATTGATTTTATTGTACCATTGATAATAAAACTGCCCCTGCAATTACAGGGGCAGTTTTATTGATTGAATAACAGGTTCATTTTTATTACCAGCAATTTTGCCACATTGTTCCATCGTACACTCTTAGCTTGTTAATGGTATCATCAAAGTAAATATCTCCTTTGCCGGGGTTTGCAGGCGGTGTACTTCTCGGCTCAAGCCTCAATACATCCTTTACATGCAAATTGCGCTGGGGCGAACATACATTGATGCCAAGGTTACCATAGCCACAATCCGTTAAACTGGAAGTGTAAAGTTGTGTTACTTCTGTTGAAGACAGTGCCCTGTTCCAGATGCCGATATCATCAATGCTGCCATTGAATGGATCGCCGGTGCTTGCAAAATATCTTAAGTGATTAAACCCAAACCGCAAATCTCCGCCGGTACAACTGTCTATTAAACCAGGCGCATCGGTTGAATCTTCCAATGAACCGTTTTTATAAAATTTTGCAGATGCCCCGTCGTAAGTATACATAATGTGAACCCATACCGAAGATGGAGCTGGCTGTGCCGTTTGTGCCCCTGCATACCATCCAACGGCCGGTACACAATTGCTGCCATATTTTATTCCACCTGCAAAATGACCATTAGGAGTATTAAGACTAAATGAATATGCTTCTCCCGCCGCAGTCATACTTCCCTTATAAATTATCTGGTTGATACTGGTCGTGTCAAGACATTTTACCCAGGCGCTCAGTGTTATTTTCCTGCACCTTAATGATGGTGCATCCGTAACATTGATTTTACTATTAACACCATTGAATGAATAGGCTGCATTAAGATTACCAAAGCGGTCAGTTGCTAATACAGCGCTTGATACTGTGCCGTGGTTGCCATTGCCACTGCTGTCATTGGCATTGCCGGTAAATGGCCACCAGCCCACCAGTCCATTGGTTGGAATATAAACAGGGATGGATTGTTGAGCACAAAGATGAAAAGAAATAAATAATAGCAAGGGTAAAAGCAAGTTCTTCATTGTTGTTTATTATTTAGTAATTAAAGGATTTTATAATTGCCTGGTTATTTTGAATAGCTCAGCGTACAGTCAAACTTGTTCTCATCCAACCCAAGTTCTGCCGAAGCTGCATTACTGATACGAATCAGCACTCCGGTGTTTTGTTTGATGTCTGGCATTGCATCCAGCACTTTGGCATATACGCTTCTGCCAGTGGCAGGATTGGTAATTTTAATGATGGTACCCGGAGCCGCAGCATTGTGCAGGCAATAATATTTCCCATCTTCCCACCCGCTGGTACTTTTAAAAATGGCAGCAGTACCAGTTTCATTGGCGATATCAGCACCTCTCGACTGGTCATTGTACATGCTTTTAAAAAAACCGCCCTTGAAATTCTTAGCTTTAGGTACGTCATCTCCCATTTCTGTTTTCTCTTCCTGCTTTACCACAGCTGGTGGATCTCTTTTAACAGGTGTCGGTTCCGCTACCGGCTTGTCTTCTTTTTTTACAACCACCGGTTTTACTTCAGGCTTTTTCACTACCGGCAATGTTTCGTTGGAAACTTCAGGTTTGGGTGTTTCTTTTACCGGGATTGTTTTGGGTGCATTGTCTTTTGCAGGAACAGTACCGGCAGTAGCAGGTGCCACAGGCTTAGCCATCCCTGAAAGTGAAGACAATTCTTTTTTCACTTTCAAATACCCAACAATCAGTTTAGTGCCATTATTCACCGACTCGTCTTTAATATTGTTCCATTGCTTCAAAGTTTCTACCGGCAATTTATTGTAGTTGGTGGCAATCCTGTAAAGCCCTTCTTTTTCTTTTACAATATGATAGACAGGCACCAGCACTTCATCTGCAGCTACAGCAGCATCCTGTGAAAAATTAACTGCAGAAAGGGGCACTTTTATCACCTGCCCAAGGCTCAGTCCTTTTTCCAGTTCCATCTTATTGAACGGAGCGATTTCTTTTGGGCTGATATTGTACATCCTGCCTACGCTGTAATAATTTTCTTTGGAGGCAACAGTATGAGTGAGGTATAAATTAGGGGCAGTGCCCTCAATAATCAAAGGTTTGTTTTGTGCCGAAACAACAAATGGCACAAGAAATAACAGTATTAAAATACGCTTCATGCTTTTAATTTTTCCTCCGCAAAGATGGGGATTTTTGTTGGTTAGTAACCGTATTACTTGTTAAGAATGCGCCACTCCTTAGGATAGTAATTATTAATTCGGTTGGGTAAAATCTTTGCCCAGCCGAGCGGCTGTTGCTGGTGAGTTATCAATGCCCAGCCTTTAACCGGTGTGCTAATTGACAAATCCTGCCGCCGGAGATATTGCAGTGCTATTTCTCTCTCTACTTCCACCGAAGTAAGACCCCGCTGAACAACGGTACTGATTGCCAACTCATGATCTGGAATCAATTCATTGCGGATAACAGTACCCATTTTAACACCTGCCTTTTTTATATACAGTGTATTTTGTATTGCCGCCAGGTCTGCTTCAAAGATCATTGGCACAGCCAGCACTTCTTCTTTTTGTTTGATAAAGAAAAAAACATCCGCATCTTTTAAATAAGGCCTGACGATCTCAACCTCTTTTGCATTTAATCTTTCCGGTTTGTTTTTCTGCCTCCCCATTTTCCATTGCCCGTTTTCTGTTTTAAATTTCCTGAATGCTGCAATAAAAAAACCTTCCCCCTTTACCTTATCCGGATAAAAACGGTAACCAAAAGCGCTGTGTTTGGGAGATTGTGTTTCGGTAATGCCCCATTGGTCCTCAATTTTCAATGGTACATTTTCCATTTTAAATTCGTCAATGAGCCAATCAGCGACCTGCTCATCCTCTTCCTCCGAGTAAGAACAAGTGGAGTATATCAGTACGCCATCTTCTTTTAATGAAGGCAGTACATCTGCCAAAATCCTTTGCTGTCGCTGGCTGCAAAGCTGTACATTTTGTTCACTCCATTCATTGATGGCTGCCGGGTCTTTCCGAAACAAGCCACTGCCGCTGCAGGGAGCATCCACTACGATGACATCAAAATAATTTTCGAGCCGCTGAAAATCTTTTGGGTCATTATTGGTGACAATCACATTAGCAGCACCCCACTTGGCAATATTTTCTGCCAGAATATTTACCCTTGTTTTGATTACTTCATTACTTACCAGCAAACTTTCAGCATTAATTACAGATTGTATCAAAGTAGACTTTCCTCCCGGCGCTGCACAAAGATCAAGCAGCCGCAAAGGCATAGCCAGGTTAACTGTTTGATTCAGCACTTCCTCCAAAAACATACTGCTTGCCTCCTGAACATAATACGTACCTGCATGAAACAAAGGATCGGCAGTAAAAGAAGGGCGTTCGGAAAGATAGTAGCCGTTTGTACTCCAGGGAACCCTGTTTAATTGAAAATTGAAAGCTGAAAGCTGAAAATTACAGGTTTTCGCAACATTAAGCCTGATGGACGTTACCTGCTCACCCGACTCGTGCACTGTTTTAAAAGCTTCTTTATTAAAACCTTTTGTATTTTGCAGTGATTGAAAAAGTGCGGCAGGTATTTGCAATTTGTGATAATTAGATATTTTGTACTGGCTTCAAAAATACGCATAAACTATATTTATTCCCGCAGGTGAAGTAAAAACTGCTTTGGTTACAGCCCCGGATGAACAACGTAAATACAACCACTCTTATAAAACAAAGATAATTCCTGCTGCAGTTTTGTATTTTTCAGTTTAAATAAAGTTCAATGAAGAAAAATATCCTGCTGCTGCTATTTATTTCAATCAATTTTTTTGCTGCTGCTCAAAACAATAAAGACACTACCGGCTTTCCCGATAGCTGGACAGATGGACAATATTATACCATCAACGGCGCTAAGCTGTGGGTAGTAACAGTTGGCAAAGGTGAGCCATTGATCATTATTCCGGGTGGGCCCGGCGGTAATCATTTAAGTTACCGTGTTTTTGATTCCTTATCGGTAAAAGGCAATATTCAGCTTATCTACTACGATGCATTTGGCAGAGGGAAGAGTGATACGGCAAAGAATGTAAAAGAATATACATTGGCAAGAGATATTGAAGACATTGAAGGATTGAGAAAAGCATTGTACCTGGATAAAATAAGTTTGCTTGGTCATTCTTACGGAAGTTTAGTGGCGCAGGGCTATGCATTAAAATATGCAGCCACCACCTCTCATTTAATTATTGCCAATGGTTTTCACAGTTATGCCATGTGGCAGGAGAATGATGATAACAGTAACCGTGAAATAAAAACGAATTACCCTGAAGTGTGGGAAGAGTTAATAGCAGCAAGAAAGAAAGGTGCTATCAGCAGCAGCCCAAAACACCAGGATATTTACGGCCGTGTACCCTATGGGTTTTTATACGCTTATAACCCAGGCAATTTTGTAAGCCGTGGCAAAAGAAAACCTTACCCCAATCCTTTCAATACAAAACTGTATTACCAGATGGTGGGGCCCGATGGTGATTTTATTGTAGGCAATGATATCGGCCATTTTGATTTCAGGAAGAAACTGAAAACGCTGAAAATGCCGGTATTAATTATTGCAGGCCGTTACGACCGGGTGGCCGTGCCATGGATGCAGGTGCAATTCAAAAAGTTTTGCCCGCAGGCGCAATTTGTGATGTATGAAAAAAGTGGGCACAACCCACAGGTGGAAGAGCCGGAGAAGGAGTTTCCGCTGATAGTGGATTTTTTGAGTAAGAAAAACAACCTGGATCCAACTGTTTCTTTTTAAAAATACAGGTAAAGAATATCTACTTCAGCAGATCTTTAAACCCGATGAGCAGTATGCCTTTTTCTTTTATCAATGCTTTTACTTTTCATTGGTGAACAGTTCTGTTACTCCCTGCCGGTCTGCAGCTACATTTTCGTAACCGATATGAAAAACAGATCTTAATTCATCATTGTCAAACCCCGGATGATCAAGGAACCAGTAGGTTTTGCCCGGTTCCAACTTGTTCAGCATATTGATAAAACCCTGCACTTTTTCCGCTGCTGTTGTTGATGAGCCTTCGTAATGTACATGACTGGCGCCGTATTCTTCTGGTGTGATATCGATCTTATACTCCCTGGCCAGCCTTTTCGTCATCATTTTCACTTCACCACTAATTTCTGTACAACCCATGTGAGCGGAAATATGGCTGATACGGGGAATATTTTTCAATGCCATTTCTATCTGAGCCCTGAATTCCTTTTCAATGTCCTCAATGGTCCAATTGTTTTCTTTGATGGATTTTCCCGGGTAATTGTTATTGGGATATACCATTGGGAAAAAATAACCACTGCTGTCTTTAAGGCTTTTGCAATCTGTTAGTGGCCGCCACTTGATATTTTCCCATTCGCTGGTAATGGCAAGATGAACGCCCACATCAACACCGGGATTTTGTTGCAGCAATTTCACCGCTTCCGGGAACCAGGGCGATGGCACAATCACTTCAATGGAAGTTTCAATACCTTCTTTGTAAGATTTTATCAAAGCTACATTACCAGAATGAGTATAACCCATATCATCTCCACGAACTATGAGACGGGTTGGTGCTTGCTGTGCGGCTACAGCATTCAGCAGCAGCAGGAATGCAGCAGTGTTCAATATTTCTTTCATGCACTTATTTTTTTTCTGCTCTTTTTTTCAGTTCTGCTACCTGCATGTTGTTGATCCTGCCAAGCGGTTGTTTATCACGGTAAGTGATCACCCTCATTAAGGTGGCATCCACCGGCACTGTTACCGGTCCAGTGTATTTGGGGTAAAACAGATCCGGATAGGAATTATCAAAACTATAGTAAATATCAAGTCCGTCCAATTCTGTGCTAAGGCTCACTGTTAGTTCAGCTTTGTCATTTTTTACCACTTTAAATTCGGGATCGTACATACTGGGAGCATATTTTATTTCACCGGCATCAAACCGCTTAAAATGATCCTCGACTTTACCCACAAAACTGGTCCAGTTCTTTTTTGCTGATGGCGACCATGCAATTTCACTAACCGCAAAAGCACGGGGCCATGCCATGTACTGCACCTGGCGGTAGTTGTATATTTGTTCAGTCCACAAATTACCCTGGATGCCTTTTACTAATTTCTCATTGATACCCTCAGAAACGGGTTCGTAAGAATAGGTTTTATTCAACCGAAGCGATGCATATATTTTGGGCTCCATGATTTCATCACTCTGCATATAATCAAGGTACACATAGGTACTTGGGCTCATCACTACCTCATGTCCTTTGTTGGAAGCTTCAATGCCTCCTTTGGTGCCCCGCCAGCTCATGATAGCAGCGGATGATGACACACCGCTTTCCAGTATCTCATCCCAGCCGATCATCTTTTTACCTTTGCTATTGATGATCCTTTCCAGTTTGTTTTCGAAATAACCCTGCACTTCCAGCATCGTTTTTAAATTTTCTTTCTGCATCAATGCTTTGATGGCATCACTTTTTTCCCAGAAATTCTGTGCACATTCATCACCACCCACATGAATGTATTCAAATGGAAAAAGCTGCGACAACTCAGTAAATACCATATCTAAAAAAGGATATACTTTTTCATTGGCGGGGCAAAGCGTATTGTCCAGCAATCCATAAAAATGTCCCTTCTCCGGCCATTCGATAAATTTTTCGCCTGAGATCACTTTATATTTATCGGCGCCTTCGGTACAGGACAGTTCAGGATAAGAAGCAATGGCCGCCATGCTGTGGCCCGGAACATCTATTTCAGGCAATACATTTACAAAACGTTCTTTTGCATACTGTACCACTTCTTTAATATCTTCCTGTGTATAAAAGCCGCCATTGTTTCTTGGCTCATCATCCCTGATATCTTTAAAATCCCCAAAATGCCCGACACGTTTTACATTCCATGCGCCCACTCCGGTAAGTTTTGGCAACCTTTTAATTTCAATGCGCCAGCCCTCATCATCTACCAAATGCCAGTGAAATAAATTGAATTTATACCGGGACATTTCGTCAATAAAATTTTTCACTTCTTCTTTGGTAAAAAAGTGGCGGCTCACATCCAGCATCAATCCCCTCCATCCAAAACGTGGATAGTCCGTGATCTCCACACAGGGCATAGACCATTTAATATTCTTAGCTACTGTTTTGCTTTCTATTTCCTTTGGCAATAGTTGCAATAAAGTTTGTACCCCATAAAACAAACCGGCAGGCTGGTTGGCATTGATGATGATATTTTTACCGGTGACAGAAAGTTTATATCCTTCTTTGCCCAGGGAATTATCGGCTGATTTATTTAATAATAATTCAACAGAAGCGGTAGTTGCTCTTTCAGTAATAGTTACGGTATAGCCGGTTGCTTTTGAAAGTTTGCTTCCCAGGTAATCAGCAGCATATTTTACTTCTGCATTGTTGGCTGCACTGATGGTTATATTTTTGGGCAAGAGATAAGTTCCTGATTTTTGACTCAACACAACAGGTTCAGGAATAATAGAAATATTGTTGGGTTGACAAAAGACAGTGCTGGTAATACAGCAGAGAATTGTCAAACAGCATATTTTTTTCATACAGCAAATATTGTTTTTAAATGTGTATGAAATTACTGCATAATATTTATATGGTTAAATTTCTTTGTTGTATAATAAGCTTAAAATATCATGGCTAATTTTTTGCCTCATTAACACCGGGCATCGTCGTCTGAGGTGGCGTGGCACCACAATCACAATCGCACCTTTTAGGTTTCAGGTTTTCTGCTTTTTTTAATTCTTCTTCTAATTGTTTAATCGTTTTATCTGCGTCCCTTATCGCCACAGAATTTTTACTGTCTTCCAGTTTAATGCTCAGTTGATCTGCCCCAATACTTTCAATTACCTTAGCAAACTCCTGCTTTGTTGAAGCATTTAAAGAGATTTGAAATTCCTGCTTTGCTTGTGTAGTGAATTCCTTCAAAGCAAATGCAATTGACTGTTCTGTTTCCGTTACTGCAAGTATGTAAGCCTTTGCGTTTTGGGGTAGTGGTATGGTTCCATTTCTATTAAAGAAAGCATATTCATCGTTATTGTTTTCTGAAGGGCCTCCTTCACCCAAAACTTTGGCGGAAGGAATGATTAAATATATTTTTATTTTCTCCCGGTAAGTGCCTGCAATTCTTACAAACAATTCACTCTCCTCAACTCCTTCTTTTTTATTTAACAGCATATCAACATTAAACCAGCCAAAGGTTTCGATGGTAAACTGGTAATAAGTTGCAGGGTAATATCCCGGTTGTACTTTTTTACTAAAATCTGGAGGAGGAACATTATTGTTTGATTCCCATGTCGGATCAGGCTTTCTATCTACTAATGGACCGTTTTCATTGACCAGGTTTTTTCTTTTTATTTCAGCAATTACTTTCTTCTGTTCCAGTTCTTCTTTCAACTGCTTAAACCTATTGCAACTATCAATGCAGGAATCGAGATAAGCATGCCTGGGGTAAGGAAGATTTCGCCTGTTAGATTCGTTTTCGATGTAGTTATATATATATTCCCAATTTTTATAGTTCTTATTAAAATCATCAGACAAATCAATCTCTTTGTTATTAAATAAAGTTATCAAATTACATATGTATGGATCTGACCACCTATGATCATAATCGTATCGTCTTTTAGATGTGTCGGCTATAGGTTCATCTATAGAATATGGCACAAACTGTTTTTTAAAATAATGCTCAGGCACATAGTTCCCTTCACCATAAAGAGAGGGAAATCTTTTAGAAAAATTCGCCAGATCAGGTCCACTTTCCTCTTTACCAATACCATGGCAGGAAGCACATTTTTGTTTAAACAATACTTCACCTTTTTTCATTGCAGATAGCTGCATATTATCATCAAGATTTTTCGGGCCTTTCCAGTTTATATTTCCGTCTGCTGTTTTCTCTCCTTTGTATAATTGCATATCTTTTTCCAAATAACCCGAAGGCACCGCAATTTTAAATGGTTTATTGATGGTTACTTTTTGCCCGGCTGCAGCATTTACATAAATCATTCCGCCACTTGCCAATGGCTGTCCGTTACTTTGTGTAGTAAGTCCGGCTTTTATAATCTGTTGCATCGAAAAAGCTTCTTTTATTTCCAGCACTGCTTTGCCGTTATCAGAACTGAATGTTCCTTTATCTATTTTAAGCCAGGCTCCATTAATGGTATGCAGCAGTGTATCCTTATTAATATCAATGGTAAAATTTTCAGCTTTAAGGCTGTCTTCGTTTAATAAACTTCTTAAAGATTTTATGTCCGGAGAAGAAGTATTGCAGCTAAAAAAAATGATGGCGGCAAGAGGGATAAAGAACAAAAGTTTTCTCATAAAAAATTATTTGAACAATTAGATGTAATTTAATACGGCTTTCCATAAAAATAAAATCACCATGTCACTATTATTAAACCGCTCAGTTTTTGGAAACACTGCCAATGCTGGAAATGTGTTAAGCAAAGAAGACGCTTATCAATTATTAAATGACTGGGTAAAAAATGAACGCCTGCAACTGCACATGCGGCAGGTGGCATATTTAATGAAATGCTGGGCAGCGGAAAAAGAAGGTTTGAATGAAGCAGATCAATGGCGCTGGGAAATGGCCGGCCTGTTGCATGATGCAGATTGGGACCAGTGGCCCGGGCTTCATTGTAAAAAGATCATTGAAGAACTGGAAGCCAGGAACATCGATGCTGAAATTATCAGGGCAATCGTCAGTCATGGACCCAATCATTTTGGAGTGGAGCCGGAAACGAAAATGGATAAAATGCTGTACGCTTTTGATGAGTTGAGCGGACTGACCCATGCTTACAGTTTAATGCGGCCCGAAGGCTACAGCGGCATGGAATTAAAAGGCATCAAAAAACGTTTTAAAGAAAAAGGCTTTGCGGCTAATGTAAACCGTGAGGAGATCATGGATGCCATGAACAGGATAGATGTGGAACTGGAAACGATCATGCAGTTTATTATAGAACGGCAGGGGGAGGCGGAGCTGTGAATAGTGAATAGTGAATGCTGAAATTAAAGAGCCGAAAGAATATTCAATAGTCAATGATCAACAAACAATATTCAATGAAAGTACAACTGCATTTTACAATGAATATTGAACATTGAAAATTGCTCATTGAAAATTTAATTAATTACAACCGAACTGTTCTGATGCAGCCACCAGCTAAAAGCTCCTGTTGATTTTTACCCAATCGGTAATATATCCAACAATGGCTGATGTAGTTGTTCCCGGAGGAAATAATTTTCCAACACCAATCTTGTGCAGTTCTTCCATGTCTTCATCCGGAATAATGCCGCCACCGGTCAGTAACACATCATTCATTTCCTTTTCCTTCATCAATTTGGCAATTTTCGGGAACACCGTATTGTGAGCGCCACTCAATATGCTTACACCAATCGCATCCACATCTTCCTGCAGTGCAGCATTCACCACCATTTCAGGGGTTTGCCTGAGGCCAGTGTAAATCACTTCCATACCTGCATCTCTTAATGCGGTGGCAATTACTTTGGCGCCACGGTCATGCCCATCCAATCCTACTTTGGCTACCAACACTCTTATGGGTCTTTTCATATTGTAAGCTTTCGGTGATTACTGCAGCAAAGATAAACTATGTTCAATTCTTCTTATGGTTTCTTCTTTACCAATCATGGATGCTATATCAAAAACACCCGGCCCAAATTTTCCACCCACTAACATTATCCTGAAGGGCAGCATTAATTCTCCTGGCTTTAATTGGTTGGCCGATGCTATTTCCTTGAATTCTCTTTCCAGTTCGCTGTGTTCCCACACCGGTGTAAACTGGTAGCCTCTTACCAGTTCTGTAAAAAAAAGGTTTTTCTTTTCATCCCATTTTGCTTTTACTGAATCTGTATCAATAGTAGGCGGCGCCTGGAAAAAGAATGCCCCCTGTGTATAAAAATCGTTCAGCAAAGTGCAACGGTCTTTTACGAGTTCAATGACTTTTAAAAGATACTCTTCCTCTATATTCAAAATTCCGTTAGCCTGCAAATGCTCCTTAATTCTTAATTCATAATTCGTAACTGGTAATTTCTTTATCCATTCCTGGTTGTACCATTTTGCCTTTTCAAAATCGAACTTAGCACCACCTTTATGCACTTTGTCAATGCTGAATTTTTCAATGAGTTCATCCAGAGTAAATATTTCCTGTTCGGTTCCATCATTCCAGCCGAGTACCGCCAGCAGGTTGATAAAAGCTTCAGGTAAAAATCCTATTTCTTTAAAGCCCCTGGTGAGTTCACTGCTTTTGGGATCTCTCCAGTCCATTGCATACACAGGAAAACCAAGCCGGTCGGCGTCCCTTTTGCTCAACTTGCCATTGCCATCTGGTTTTAATATTAATGGCAGGTGCGCCCATTGCGGCATAGCATCCAGCCCAAATAAATACTTCCACAGTAAAATATGCACTGGCGCACTAGGCAGCCATTCTTCTCCCCGAAAAGCATGGCTGATCTTCATTAAATAATCATCTACCACCACCGCCAAATGATAAGTAGGCATCCCATCGGCCTTCAGCAATACCTTATCATCCACATTGTTGGTGTCAAATTCTATATCTCCACGGATCATATCCGTAAAAAGGACAAATTCATTGGGGTTTACTTTTATCCTGATCACATAAGGAGTACCCCTGTCAAGCAGTTC
This sequence comes from Chitinophagaceae bacterium, assembly GCA_016722465.1. Taxonomy (GTDB): domain Bacteria; phylum Bacteroidota; class Bacteroidia; order Chitinophagales; family Chitinophagaceae; genus Ferruginibacter. The sequence goes on from JADKJC010000002.1 coordinate 835,663, forward strand.
CTGTGTTTCATTGGGTAACAATCGCAGAGAATTATTCATTTCCATCCTGATGCTGTGATCATACTGCAGGCTATGGCTTCCCTTTGTTTTTAATCTTTCCCTCATGGCATCCAGTTCTTCGGGTGTATCAAAAGCATAATAGGCATAACCATCTTTTACCAATTGTTCTGCATATTGCCTGTAAGTTGCTTTGCGCTCACTTTGCCTGTAGGGAGCATATTCACCACCATGCAACACGCTTTCATCCGGCACCAGGCCGCACCATTCCAGGCATTTGAAAATGTATTCCTCTGCCCCTTCAACAAATCTTGCCTGGTCGGTGTCTTCAACCCTTACGATGAAATCGCCGCCATGTTTTTTGGCAAATAAATAATTGTATAATACTGTTCTAACGCCGCCTAAATGTAATCCACCTGTTGGACTGGGGGCAAATCTTACTCTTACTTTATTAAACATGCCACAAAGATAGATGGCATCCACCACCTTCCCAACAATAACTAATTTGTAATTTGCAGCATGTTTTACCTGGTTAAAACTCCCTGGTGGTTAAAAAAGCTGTACCCCGATTGTACCTGGCAGCTACCTTCAGGAGAGAAAAATATCTACCTGACTTTTGATGATGGCCCCCACCCTGTTGCCACCCCTTTTGTGCTGAACGTACTAAGGCAACACAACGCAAAAGCCACTTTTTTTTGTATCGGCAAAAATGTGGTGGAATATCCTGAGATTTACAGGCAGGTCATCGACCAGGGGCATTGTGTAGGCAACCATACTTTCAACCACCTGAACGGATGGAAAACTGATGACGTTACTTATATTAATAATGTAACGGAAGCCAAAAAGCATATCGATTCCCGTCTTTTCAGGCCACCTTATGGCAGGGCCACCAGGTTCCAGTTAAAGCTGCTGACCGAAAAATATGGGCTGAACCCCATCATGTGGACCGTATTAAGTGGTGACTTTGATCTGGAACAGACAAAAGAAAAATGCCTGGCCAATGTAATAAGGAAAACCAGTGACGGCGCTATCATCGTGTTCCACGACAGTGAAAAGGCCTTTGAAAGGATGCAGTTTGTTTTGCCAAAAGTGCTGGAGCATTTTTCGGAGAAGGGTTTCAGTTTCAGTAAAATAGATCTGTAGCCCAGTAAAATTGCTTAAGGTAGGGGCAAAAAATTGGGCCGGAGTAGAAACTCTGGCCCGTTTTTAATCCGTACCCTATGAAAACTGGTTGCAAGATACTTTGATTTTTCATAAATCCAAATAATTTGTTAACTATTTTTTGGCCTTGCAAAGCCCATTGATATTAATAAGGCAAGCCATTCATGATTAATTTTGACTGCCTTAATAAAACGAAGGAATTTAATTTGACAAAAATGATATTGATTGATACTCATACCCATTTATATTCAGAAGAATTTACAGCTGATATTGATGAGGTAATAAAAAGGGCTGAAGCAGCCGGCATTCAAAAATTCTACCTTCCGGCTATTGACAGCACAGCTACTGATGCGATGTTGCAACTTGAACTTAGGTTCCCGGGCAGGTGTGTTGCCATGATGGGGCTGCATCCCTGCTATGTAAAAGAAAATTACCGGGAAGAGCTGAAACTGGTGGAGGAATGGCTGGCCAAAAGGAAGTTTGCGGCGGTGGGTGAAATCGGCCTTGACAATTACTGGGACAAGACTTTTGCAAAAGAACAAGTAGAAACTTTCCGGCTACAGATCGAATGGTCCATCAAATACAACCTGCCCATTGTGATACATACCCGTAATGCCATGCAGGAAACCATTGAGATTGTGAAAGAATACGTACCCAAAGGAGCACACGGTATTTTTCATTGCTTTAGCGGCAGTAATGAAAGTGCACAAGAGATCATCAAAGCAGGTTTTTACCTTGGTATTGGAGGCATACTCACCTACAAAAAGGCGGGCTTGGCAGAAGTGTTGGAGCAGATCGACCTGCAGCACCTGGTGTTGGAAACAGATGCCCCCTATCTTACGCCAGTGCCCTTCCGGGGAAAACGCAATGAAAGCAGCTACCTGAAATATGTTGTTGAAAAGCTGGCTGAGGTAAAAAATGTATCCGTTGAAGAAGTGGCCGCAGTTACTACTGCCAATGCAGAAAAAATATTCGGTGTATAAAAAACGATACGCTATTTTTGCCGTCCTGAAAAAACCGGAGAGTTATTACCGTCCAATGTCGGGATTGAAGGAGTCCCGTTCGCAAACGGGAGAAAGTGTGGATACAGAAAACTCTATCAAGGGTCCGGTTTTAGAAAATTGTTTAATAGTTATTTAATATAATTGGAGAGTTGTCCGAGTGGTTGAAGGAGCACGCCTGGAAAGTGTGTATACGGGAAACTGTATCAAGAGTTCGAATCTCTTACTCTCCGCAAAATGTTTTATGCTATGGAAAATAGCAACGAAAAATTTTATGTTTACATCCTTCAGAGCCTGAAGGATTTTTCTTTTTACATAGGCCAATGTGATGATCTGGACCGGCGCATGAGTAAACACTTTGATGGCATGAGCAAATACACTTCCGGAAAAAGACCCCTGCGGCTTGTTTATTTTGAAGTGCATGATACAAGGTCAGAAGCCTTAATGAGAGAAAAGGAAATGAAAAATAAGAAAAGTAGGAAGTTTATTGAAGCATTGATTCAAAAATGGAGAGTTATCCGAATGATTGAATGAGTCCCGAACATGGTTCGGGAGAAAGTGCATATACGGGAAACTGTATCATCCCTATGAACCGGGACGAATCTCTTACTTTCCACACTAATCAAAATTGATCCTTCAGGAATGAAGGATTTTTGATTGAACATTAATTGTCTATACTGACCTGTATTCCCCAGGCAGCACTCTCATTTATCTCTACCTTTATTTTTTCTGTAGTAGTTTTTTCATTTGTTTCAAAAGAGAAGATGGCAAAAAAAGGAAATGTGACACCCCTGAATATATATTTATTTGCCATCAATGACGAGCTCTCATCATTAACCTGTTGTTGAAAGCGTCCTTCAACCAACTGAATATCGGTTAACCTCGATTTGGGCAAGAGTGGCGCTGCCAAAGAAACAGCCCCTCCGGTTATACTTTTTACAGTAATGGTAATCTCAGCTTCGGTTCCGTTTACTTTTCTTATACCAACGCTACTGACATTATTGGTTAATGCTTCAACGATATAAGGCTTTTCGTATTTGCCAATATATTTTCCCTTTTTCCAAAAGCCTGTTAAAATAATGGCACTGTCGCTCCCCTGCTTATGATCACTTAATTTATGTAAAGTACCCTTACCGTCAGGCGATCCATTCCTGAAAGTACCTTCATACCAATTGCCATTCTTCCACGCATATTTGCCTTCTCCTTCAGGATAGCCTTTTTTAAAATCACCGATGAAGGTATCTACACCAATTGCAATTCCATGACCATCTGCCTTTTCATTTTTACAATCGCCGGTATATTGTCCTTTTAAAGAATCCGCACTCACTATGCAGGGTTGGCTAAAACAAATGCTGATGAAACAAAAAAACAGGGAAGGAAGAAGGGTTAACTTTTTCATATAAGCAAATTACCCCCTAAAGGTACAGCCAAACTGGAATTTCCAAAGGAAGTTTATTATTGAAAGGGCGCTAAAGGGCGTTGGATTGGCCAATTGAAATGCCGGACAATAAATCATCCGGCATTTCAATGAAAATATAAGTTGTGATTAATTATGATCAATCATGGTGAGGGTAAACCCCTTGCTGGCATCGGAGTAGTAACCGCTGCCGCCGCTGGTAGGTGGCTGGTATTCTGAATGGAAAAATCTTTTATATACCAGGCCTATTCCTTTGGCATAGTATTCCACACCATAGTTTTGTTCGCTGTAAGAACCAGGGTCATCAGGGTTACCAATGATCTCATCCCGTTGTGCAATTTTAACGGTACTGTCCAGGTTGATGGCACCCAACGTAAGTGGTGCATCCAGGCTGTCATAAGCATAGTCCCAGCCATCTAAAAAACGAAAATCAGAATATTGGGAGCTGGTGTTGATAAATGAATTTCCCTTCCAGGTATATCCATTTTTAACAGGTTCTTTCAACTTAAGAAAACGCAGATTATTATCAATAAACTCAAAGCCTGTTCCTGTGTTTACTGCTGAAAAAGTATTATCCGGCACCCAGGGCTCTGCTTCGGTTAAGCGGATATGGCGCACAATACGATAGGCCGGCCGGCCGAGATTATCTGTTATTTCAGCATCTACCAAAAATTTTACCTGGTAGGTAATGGTGATGCCCTGGGTAGAAAAAGGAAGATACCTGAACGAATCTAACTGGTAGGTAATGTACTTACCCACCTGCAGCGGAACATATTCGCTGATTGCAGCTGTTTTTAGCTCTTCTGTTTCTTTTTTACAGGCGCTGAAAAACAATGCAGCCAGCAAACCCGAGAATAAAATCTTTTTTACCATAGCATAATGATGATGCTGTAACACAGACCCTTTGTTTATATAAAAAGCTGCTCATTCCGCTGTATTATTCCGCCGCCGATCACATCATCGCCTTCATAAAATACAGCGCTCTGGCCGGGTGCAATGCCCTTTACATCTTCGTAAAAACGCACTTTTACCCCATTTTCGTATGTGTACAGGTTGCTGAGGGCACCTTTATCTTTATAGCGTATCTTGGTAATAGTTTCCATTCCATCGGTGGCACCTTCATATTTTATCCAGTTGATCCTGGCAACATTCATTTCAGCCCCCAGCAGATCATCTTCATCACCCAGCATTACTGTGTTGGAGGCAGGATCAATATGAGTTACAAAAGCCGGTCTGCCCAATGCTATCTCCAACCCTTTGCGCTGGCCAACGGTATAAAAAGGATAACCTTTATGCTTACCTAATATTTTCCCATGCTTATCAACAAAGTTCCCGCCGGTAACTTTTTCTTCCAGCCCTTCCACATTGCGTTTTAAAAAACCACGGTAATCATTATCAGGTACAAAACAAATTTCATAGCTCTCACTTTTCTTCGCTAGTTCAGGATAACCAAAGTCATGCGCCATTTGACGGATGGCCTTTTTGTGATAAGTACCCAATGGCAATAAGGTACGGCTCAGCAAATCCTGCTGCAATCCCCACAAAACATAACTCTGATCCTTTGTTTCATCAATTCCTTTTCGAATGAAATATCTTCCATTGATATGCTGCTGTATTTGTGCATAGTGGCCGGTGGCAATAAAATCACAACCCAGTGCATCGGCCCTTTTTAACAAGGCCCTCCACTTAATATGTGTATTGCACATCACACAGGGATTGGGTGTGCGGCCTGCAATGTATTCTTCAATGAAATTTTCAATTACAAAATCACCAAACTCTTCCCGGATGTCTAAAATAAAATGCGGAAAGCCATGCTGCACAGCCGCCATACGGGCATCGTTAAAACTGTCGAGGTTGCAGCAACCCGTTTCCTTTTTTCCGGTGGTACCCACGCTGGTGGCATAGTCCCATGTTTTCATCGTAATGCCCACCACTTCATAGCCTTCTTTATGAAGCATCAAAGCAGCTACGGTACTATCAATACCGCCACTCATTGCCATTAATACTTTACCTTTTTTACTCATGTCTTTTCCTCCGGAGCAAAGATAAGCTGCCAGGTGCCAAGAATATGAGCCTGGCTTTTTGAGATAGGGAAAATATAAGCGGTGCACACTACTTCACAATACAAATGCCCGTGAATTATGAGCAACTGCTGATTATATTCCTCACTATGCCCCCGTCATTCCCGTTTATTATACACAACTACCATGTGTTTAACTGTAATACAATAAACCCTTTAAGGGCACACTATTTGGCTGCTCAATCATATCTATCATTATTCAACAAAATATTTTTTTATGAAAAGATTCTGAATGGTTTTTGGCGCTTTCCTTATTATCAGTTTTTGCCAGTTGTACTGCAGGCAAGGATAAGGACAACACAGAAGCAGTACTGGCACCCGCAGATACAACTACGGCTATGGCTGCAACCGATCATCCTTCAATTGATAACACCAATGCCGCGATGGTGAACGACAGCAACACAATGACTGTAACAACACCCAACCCTGCTAAAAAGGGAAAAAAAGGGAATGGTGAGTATTAATATAAGCGACAACAAAACTACAGGCGAAATGGATGCAATAGATAAAGAAGGATATTATACCAATGTATATCCAAGTTATCCCGGGGGAGATAAAGCGTTGGTAAATTTCTTTGAGAAAAACATTCAATATCCCTCCAACGCATCTGAAAATGGTGTTGAAGGAACGGTAAAAATAAGTTTTACGGTAGATGAAAACGGAAAGATCAGTTTACCCAAAACCACTACCCCAACAATTGGTTATGGCCTGGAAGAAGAAGCAGTAAGGGTATTTAAAAAAATGCCCAACTGGAAAGCAGGTTCATTGAAAGGGAAAAATGTGAAAACAAGATATACGTTGCCGGTAAGGTTTCAACTGGAGGGATAATTTCAACCAGCATGCACATCAAGGCAACTTTTTCATTCAGCAAAAGCTCCATTATAATGGGGCTTTTGTTTTGCGTTCTACCCCTGAAAATAATCTGCAGTGAATATGCAATATAAAGACATGATGGGTGCATTTATAAATAACAGGTGAAGAAAAATATTGAATAAAGCAACAGGTCAGTTCAATTATACATGTAAAACCCGGTATCAAATTATTAAAGTTTATATATCAAGATATCCACAATCTTTTCCGGTGGCATGGTTTTTGGCAAAGTGGGTTTGACCAATGAAGAACCTCCTATCCATATCATTTATCATCATTTATCTTTTTGGCAATACTGAATTTGGCCAGGTGCTCAATATCAATCAGCTCATCAATCACTATCATCAGCATCATGCAGCCAGTCACAATGTAACCTTCATTAAATTTATTACAATGCACTATTGCAGCGATGATGGTACCACTGCTGATGATGAGCAGGATAGAAAATTACCATTCAAACAAATACACCAGTTCAGCTTTATATTTTTTACAACTCCTGAAGAACAAAAGCTGATAGTTGCAAAATCTTACCCTGTAAAAAAAGGAAAAATAATTCATTCTACATTGCAGGATATTGACCCGGTTTACCTCAGCACACCAATACAACCTCCCCGTTTTACCGCATAAATATTTCTACACCACCTGAATATATTTTACTAATCTTTCAGCCTCATCAACCTGAACATATTAATACCTGTGTATTTATATGATGATGCAGGCTAACACTGCAGTATCAAAAAATATATTGAACACTTAAGCCCTGCTTTTGTGTAATGGGAATTATTATCCTTTGTTGACCCTGAATAACTTTTACCAGCAAGCAAAAATTATCAAGTTAACAAAACCAATTAATTACCATTTAAACTCCATTCCATGAAAAAGAGATTACTGCTGCCGGCTGTTCTTGTATTTGCAATTATAGCAATCATTTTCAGTTGCAGGCACGAGCCTGTGGTAACCTGTGCTGATATTAATTTTAAAGTAACCGCCGTTAAAACAGATGCACTGCTTAACCACAACACCGGAAGTATTACTGCAAGCGCCACAGGCGGCTCCGGCTTTGAATACAGTTTAGATAATTATCATTACCAGGACACCGGCTACTTTGCGGGACTGGTGCCACTGGAAACTTACACTGTATACGGACGTAATTCCGCTGGCTGTAAGGATTCTGTTTCCATCACCATCGGCTCTTACGATCCCTGCCAGGGAGTGACGATTACTGTTACCACCACCAAGCAGGATGCAACACAAAATCAGTCTAATGGTTCTATCACAGCCACTGCAACCGGTGGCCAGGGTTTTACTTACAGCATTAACGGCGGTGCGTTCCAGGCAAGCGGAACATTTTCAAATCTTGCGGCAGGCAGCTATAACATCACCGCAAAAAATGCCAATGGATGCCTGGGAACAAAGCAGGTGACCATTGGCGCTGTTAATCCGTGTGCCGGGGTAACCGTAGTTGTTACTACTACTAAAGTTCAGCCCACACTCAACCAATCGAATGGCTCTATTACGGCAAGTGCCACAGGCGGTACAGGGTTTACTTACAGCATTAACAACGGTACATTTCAATCAAGCGGAACGTTTAACAATCTTGCAGCAGGTAACTATACCATCACCGCAAAAAATTCAAATGGATGTACCGGCGTGACCACTGTAGCATTGGCAGCCAACAATCCATGTGCCGGGGTAACGGTTACAGTCACTACCACGCAGGTCAATCCAACAACAGGCCAGTCAAATGGTTCTATCACTGCATCAGCCACCGGCGGATCAGGATTTACCTATAGCATCAACAACGGCACCTTTCAATCAAGCGGAGCATTCAACAACCTTGCTACAGGAAACTACACGATCACCGCAAAAAATTCCAATGGATGCCTTGGAACAAAAATAGTAGCATTGGGTTCCACCAATCCATGTGCTGGTGTAACGGTAGCTGTTACTGCAACCCAGGTCAATCCAACAACAGGCCAGTCAAATGGTTCCATCACCGCAGCAGCAACAGGCGGAACAGGATTTACCTACAGTATCAATAACGGTGCGTTCCAGGCAAGCGGCACATTTTCCAATCTGGCAGCAGGAGCTTATACCATCACTGCAAAAAATTCAAATGGCTGCCTGGGGACAAAACAGGTAACCTTAACAGCCATCAATCCATGTACCGGTATAACAGTAGTGGTTTCCACAACACAGGTAAACCCAACCACCGGGCTTACCAATGGCTCCATCACAGCAACTGCAACTGGCGGTACAGGATTTACATATAGTTTAAACAGCGGTGCGTTCCAGGCAAGCGGCACATTTTCCAATCTGGCAGCAGGAGCTTATACCATCACTGCAAAGAATTCAAATGGTTGTACCGGGGCCAAAGCCGTAACACTGGCAGCCACAAGCCCCTGCACCGGTGTAAACATTACCATTACCCCAACTATTGTAAATTCAGTTCCCTGTGCAACACCTGTTAACAATGGCAGCATTACAATAGCCGCTGCAGGATCTACAGGGTTTACTTACAACAACAACGGCGGTACATATCAAACCAGCAACCAGTTTGCAAGCCTGGCAGCTGGCAGTTACTTAATTGGCGTTAAAGATGCCAACGGTTGTACCAAGACACAAACAGTTACAGTGGCGGTAGCGCCTAAAGGGGCCAAGTTTACACTGATGCGGAATTTAATCACCACCCGTTGCAGTAACGGTAGCGGTTGCCACATGAATGGTGGTAACAAAGCCGGTTACAATTTTGATAACGACTGCAGCATTGTAACAAATTGGAGTGCTATCAATGGCTCTTGCATAACCGGTCAATTATCAACAATGCCAATCAGCCCGCAGGCACCGTTGACCACAGCAGAAAAAGCGGTGATAACCAACTGGATTAATGCAGGGCATAAATACACAGACTAAAATCCAAATACTATTGATGTGCAGGTGATGATTAAAACCCATCACCTACACATTTCTTAAAAAATCAACCAGTAATTAAACCAAAAAAATGAAAAAGACAATCTCAAGGATCGCCATTATGCTTGGTATTTCATGTTTTCTTTATTCATGTTATTATGATAAAGCAGATATTTTATACAATCATGGCGGAGCAGTTTGCGATACGGTAAGCACTATCTCATACAGTACCAATGTTCGTCCCATACTTGAGCAGCAATGCTACAGCTGTCACAGCGGCAGCAGGCCAAGCGGAAATATTCCGATGGGCACCCACATTGCGGATAAAGCACTTGCTACCAATGGACAATTGTATGGCACCATCAATCATGCATCAGGCTATTCCCCAATGCCGGAAGGAGAGGCGAAGATGGATGACTGCTCCATTGCCAAAATAAAAAAATGGGTGGATGCAGGAAGCCCTAATAACTAAAAACAGTTTTTATGAAAAAAAGAAAAAATCTTAAAAATATTTTACTGCTCCTTGCAACCATCGGAGTGGTGGCAGCTCTGTATGGCTACAAAGAATTTAACAGGAAAAACAAAAACCTGCATGATGTAGATGCTGCGGCTAAAGTGCAGTATTCGGAAATAATATCGCAGTTCAGCACAGATGAAAAAAAAGCCAATGCAGCATACACGGGTAAAGCCATATTGGTTTCAGGCCTTGTAAAAAACATTGATAAAGATGATAAAGGGTTTTATACCATTGCGCTGGGAGACGATGTTTCCATGTCGTCTGTAAGGTGCAGCATCGATAGTATCGAATCAGCCAAAGCTGCATTGGTAAAGGTAAACTCAACTGTAAACATAAAAGGTATTTGTACCGGCTACAATGCAGATGAACTGGGCCTGGGTTCAGATGTTATCTTAAACCGCTGCGTAATTGTAACTGAAAAATAAATTCATCACCAATAAAATTTAAACAATGAAAAAACTACTATTTATAGTTGCTGTATTTGCTGAAACAACTAGCATTTCGGCACAGGACAAACAATTTACAAAAACAGGCAAGATCACTTTTGATGCTACCGTACCTAAATCACCGGAGAATATTGATGCGGTAAATAAGAGTGTGGTCTGTGTGCTGGATATCAAAGCTGGTGCTTTACAATTTGCTGTATTGATGAAAGGATTTGAATTTGACAGGGCATTGATGATGGAGCATTTTAATGAGAACTATGTGGAAAGCAATAAATATCCAAAAGCAGATTTTAAGGGAACCATCAGCAACAATGCTGCGGTGAATTATACGAGAGACGGGGTGTACCCAGTAAAAGTAAAAGGTAAACTCACCATGCATGGCGAAACAAAAGATGTGGAAGCTGATGGCAAGATCACTATTAAAGCCGGCAAAATTACTGCGGCAGCTGATTTTGAAGTGCTATTCAAAGACTACAAAATAGATATCCCTGAACTGGTTGCAGATAAAGTTTCTAAAACAGCCAGGATAAAAGTGGATTGCTCCCTCGAACCACTCAAACAATAACCCAACATTCAATATTATCCAATGAGAAAATATTTTTTTTATACCAGCTTAATGTTATCCGGATTACTCTTTAATGCCGTAACCGCATACGCACAACAAACCGATGACCTGATATCACTGCTCGGAAAAGAAAAACCAAAGAAAGAGAGAGAAACCAATGCTTTTAAATCAACCAGGGTTGTCAATGGTCATTCAATGGAGTTTTTAGCGCCGGGTACCATGGACTTCAGGATACTGCACCGTTTTGGGCAGGTAAACAATGGCTATAGCAATATGTTTGGGCTTGACCAGGCAAGTATGCGCATGGGCTTCGACTTTGGCATCCTGCAAAACCTGATGATTGGTTTTGGCAGAAGCACTTACAAAAAAGAACTGGATGGCTTCATCAAATTTGCCCCACTCAGGCAGGCAACCGGCACCGGTAGTTTTCCTTTTACCGTAGCACTGGTGGCAGGGATGACTTATAATACCAGCCCGTTTACTGACACCAGCATCAAGAATTACAACACGTCAAGAATCGCCTATTATTTCCAGGCGATCATCGGAAGAAAATTCAGTGAGGTGATCTCTTTACAGGTGATGCCCACAGCAGTTCATAACAACCTGGTGCTGTTAAATTCTCAATCCAATGACCAATATTCTGTAGGTGTGGGTGGCAGAATTAAGTTTTCTAAAAGGATGGCTTTTACGGTAGATTATTTTCACCGCATAACAGGTTTAGAAAAAGGAGTCAGCTTCAATCCGCTTTCTGTAGGCATTGATATTGAAACCGGCGGGCATGTATTCCAGTTACATTTTTCCAACTCAACCGGCATGAACGAAAGAGCTTTTATTACAGAAACCACCAACCGCTGGGACAAGGCAGAGATCAGGTTCGGTTTTAATCTTTCAAGAGTATTCCAGATCGTAAAAAAGAAAAAGCATAGCTAAATATAATTACACCTCTGAAACTCCAATCATCCACCCTGCAAATACTGCAGGGTGTTTTTTTATCCGGCACTTTGACTACTTGTTTGTCCATACAACACAGCATCCTGCTGTAAATTCATCATTAGAAAAGCTCAAAACATTAAAAGTGCCAGGATAACAATACTGTCAATACAAACCAGGACAGCATTGCCGATGGAGTATATTTCAGCTCCTCTTTTTACATTGGAGTTGGTTGACTCCTCCTGATAATACTGCGCCGCCACTGCAACTATGATTGTTGCAAAAAGTGTATAGGCAACATCAGGAAGTACCGACACATAGAGAATAAAACCAGCGCAAACAATAAATATAAAAACAAGAACGGAGATAACAATGGTAGCCTTTGCCTTCGCCGGTTCATTAAAAACAATGAAATTTTTATACATCATATAACTTCCGGCAAACAATCCACAAACAGTGCGGATGCCATAATCATTTTCGTGGAATACAATTGCATGCTGCTTAAACCTATTTCATCAGGTGGTCTTTTTCCTTTTCCATAATCTTAAGGGTATTTTATATTGAATTGTAATCCCCCCTTGCCTGAGATCAGTATCTATAACATTATAAATTAAAGATAAAAAAAGGGGGCCACTTGCAGCGACCCCGTTTTTATTAATATCGTTTTAATATTTACAGCCCCATCTTCTTCCTCAAATTTGCATCAATGGCATCCAGGAATTCTTCGGTGTACAGGTAATGTTCACCGTGATTTACTTTGTTGCCGTGGATGCAAACCGCAAGGTCTTTCGTCATTTTACCACTTTCCACTGTTTCAATACAAACAGCTTCCAATGCCTGGCAAAAATCAATCAATGGCTGGTTGTCATCTAATTTACCACGAAACTCCAGCCCTCTTGTCCATGCAAAAATAGAAGCGATCGGGTTGGTAGAAGTTGGCTTGCCTTTTTGATGATCCCTGTAGTGACGGGTAACGGTACCATGCGCTGCCTCTGCTTCTAAGGTTTTTCCATCCGGTGTAACCAACACAGATGTCATCAAACCCAATGAACCAAAACCTTGTGCCACTGTATCGCTATGCACATCGCCATCATAGTTTTTACAGGCCCATACAAAATTGCCATTCCATTTTAGTGCGCTTGCCACCATGTCATCGATCAGGCGATGTTCGTAAGTAATACCTGCTGTATCAAATTGAACTTTAAATTCGTTTTGATACACTTCTTCAAAAATATCTTTGAAGCGGCCATCGTATTTTTTCAGGATCGTGTTTTTTGTAGAAAGGTACAAAGGCCATTTTTTTGTGAGCGCCATATTGAAACAGCTTCTTGCAAAACCATAAATGCTTTCATCAGTATTGTACATGCACATCGCCACGCCATCACCTTTATAATTGTATACATCAAAGATTTGTGCTTCTCCGCCAGCTTCCGGTGTAAAGGTCATCGTTAATTTTCCTTTGCCTTTGATCACCGTATCAGTAGCCCTGTACTGGTCGCCAAAAGCATGACGGCCAACAATGATGGGGGCTGTCCAGTTGGTAACCAAACGTGGTACATTCTGCATTACAATCGGCTCACGGAAAACAGTACCATCTAAAATATTACGGATGGTGCCATTCGGGCTCTTCCACATTTGCTTCAGATTAAACTCTTTTACCCTGGCTTCATCTGGTGTAATGGTTGCACACTTAATGCCTACGCCAAATTCCTTAATGGCATTGGCAGCATCGATGGTCACCTGGTCATTTGTTTCGTCCCGGTATTCCATACCAAGATCGTAATATTTAATATCCAGTTCCAGGTAAGGGACAATCAGTTTGTCTTTAATAAATTTCCAGATGATCCTTGTCATCTCATCACCATCCAGTTCTACCACCGGGTTTGCAACTTTAATTTTAGCCATGGTTTGATTTGTTTTTGAAGTGAGCAAAAGTAATTCAATTTAGCATTTGTTGTATCGTGGCTTTCGGGAACGATTCCGGCTGATCAATTTTATCAAAATAATTACAGCCCCTGCCTATAACGGCCAGGTGTTGGCTAAGGCTGGGAAATAGAATTCCGTCCGCCCATAACCGCTGATGATTGAAAATATTTTGTTGAAGTTAAAACTAAAGTCTCAAGTTGCTTGTTATGCCCGAACTGAAACTGCAAAATGATTTGCTGCCGATTGTAGCTGCGTCCGCCCAGCTTTTGCAAATACCCTCGTTGTACGTTCGCTTTTAAGTTTATGCAAAAAAAGCTAACTATTTTACCTTAAATTTATAAGCGCATTATGAATGTATTATCTTACCAAATAGCTGATGGCATAGACATTAAAGGCTTTAAAAATAGTTTTAGGGCTCCTGTTCATTTTTCCGATAATGACGAGATCTTTTACGTCATCGACCCGGATAAATTCATTTACGTTTTTAAATACGGAGTCGTTTCCTTTTTAAATTATGATGAGATTAAGATATCTGAGTTCATCCAGTTTATTACCCCTTTTTGTAAAAACTTTTCGGAATTCAAACTCAGTGAAGAATTCGAGATCGAAACAGGAGCAAAAGAAATCAGGTTTGGTTTTAATAAAATAGAAATAATTAAGCCTACAACAGACATCTTTCGGCTAATTATACTAAATGTATCACAATCTGTAGCACTGGATTATTATTCTGAAGTAACTAATACATTGTTAATTGAAACCAATCTGCAAACTCAATATTTAGAAAAAAAGGGCAGACTTAATATTTCGGGAAGGAGTTTAAAAAAATATATTGGACGCACCCTTAACCTAAAAAGCAATATAGCCGAGAATTTATATATTTTCGATTCACCGCCTGAAACCTGGGAGAATGAAGACCTTAATAGAATAGATATAGGTTTAAAAAGAACTTTTGATTTGCAAGTGCGGTTCAGGAGTATTCAGGAAAGCCTGCAAATTATTAAAGACAATTTTGAGTTATTCAAGGATATTATGCAATATAGGAAAAGCTATGTCCTTGAAGTGATAATTATTATATTAATACTCGTGGAAGTAATTAACCTCGTAATTGAAAAGATTATGTAAACATTATCTCAATAGCACCGGGATCAACTCTATCTTCTGCTACCCCGTTAAAAGTGAAGCACAACACTTAATTTTATACACTATTTAAAGTCACTGAAAAAACACCCCCATCATGAACAAGAAAATTGTTGCTATGCTTATTGCTGCCCTTTCATTCTCTCTTTTATTCGCTCAAAAAAGCAAGACGGACAGTTTAAGGGAAGTGGAAGCTGCCAAAACAGAAGTATGGGCACCCGAACCTCCAGTCATTACACCAGGCAATTCACCACAAGGAGCTCCTGCCGATGCCATCATTTTGTTTGATGGGAAAAACCTGGATCAATGGCGTTCTGAAAAAGACAGTATGATGGCTGCAGGCTGGGATGTATTCAATGGCATCATGACTGTAAACAAAAAAAATGCTGGCATTGTAACTAAAAAACGCTTTACGGATTACCAGGTACATTTAGAATGGCGGGTGCCTGAAAATATTACCGGCAAAGGGCAAGGAAGGGGAAATAGCGGGATATTTTTAGCCAACACCGGTGCAGGAGATGAAGGTTACGAAATTCAGATTCTGGATAACTACAACAATAAAACTTATGTGAACGGACAGGCGGGCTCGGTTTACAAACAAACAATTCCTTTAGCCAATGCCTGTAAAAAACCAGGCGAGTGGCAGACCTACGATATCATCTGGACAGCACCCCGCTTTAATGAGGATGGCAGTTTAAAAACAGCGGCCTATGTTACCGTGGTACACAATGGCGTTTTACTGCAAAATCATACAGAGATAAAAGGAGAAACTGTATGGATAGGCAAACCTTTTTATAAGGCACATGGTCCCAGCCCTATTAAACTGCAGGCTCATGGAGACCCAAGCGAACCACTGAGCTTTAGAAATATCTGGTTGCGGCCATTATAGAAATATCCGAATCACGTAAATAAGAAACAGCTTACAAACAAAAGATAGCCTTTTTATGTTGTTAAAAGACCAATCCCTGTTGTCAGAAATATGAACCGGAAAAAATTCATTCATTCATTAGCATTAACAGGTATGGCAGGCATCGCAATGAAATTAAATGCACTCAACCAACTAACCAATAACTTTGACGACTCAGAGCAAATGCCTGTATTGTTCCTCGGACATGGCAGCCCGATGAATGCCATTGAGGAAAATGAATTTGTACAGGGCTTCAGAAATATCGGAAAAACAATTCCTAAGCCAACTGCAATCTTATGTGTATCGGCACATTGGGAAACCAGGGGCACATTTGTAACCGCAATGGAAAAGCCGCCCACCATTCATGATTTTGGTGGTTTTCCAAAAGCCTTGTTTGATGTACAGTACCCTGCCCCCGGCAGCCCTTCACTGGCGAAAGAAACACAGGGCATCATTACTAAAACAGAAGTGAAACTGGATGAAAGCTGGGGATTGGATCATGGATGCTGGAGTGTGGTAAAACACCTGTACCCTGCAGCGGATGTACCGGTGATACAGATGAGCCTGGATTACAGCCAGGCACGGCAATATCATTATGAACTGGCTAAACAATTGTCTGCATTGCGAAAAAAAGGGATACTCATTATAGGCAGTGGAAATATGGTTCACAACCTACGCATGGTAGCATGGGATAAATTTAACCAGCCGGATTATGCGTATGACTGGGCAGCAGAAGCCAACAGCAAAATGAAAGAATATATTTTAAGCGGAGACCACCATCCGCTGATCAACTACAAATCGCAGGGCAAGGCATTTGACCTGGCCATACCAACGCCGGATCACTATTTACCCTTGCTGTACATCCTGGCATTAAAAGAAGAGAATGAAAAGATCAGCTTGTTCAATGATAAGGCGGTGGCCGGTTCATTAACAATGACTTCGGTTAAGATTGAGAAGGCTTAATACAAATGATAACTTTTAAAACAGCAGCAATGCCGGCTTTTGCTTTAGAGTGCTTTTCATTATATCGTTATCTTTAATGCCGTTTTACCAACAACAAAAATTTATAGCTGGTTTTAATTCAAAGTAATGAAGCAGTATTTTATAGGCGCCTGTTTTTTATCGCTTTTGATAAGCAGTAACGCCATCTCACAAAAAACAATTCATCATCCGCCGCAACTACTTTCACCGGCAGCAACTCCATTTACAGGCCAGCAGCCAACTTCCACCGGTAACAGTGGTACCGGTGCCAATATAAATGTATTGTTTCACCGTGCCAACTGGAGCGTAAACCCCAACAACCCCGACAATAATATTACAGGTTCTGTTACTACTTATTTTAACACCATTCAGTCCAATGTTTCTGTAATTAATTTTGATCTGAATAAAAGCTCTTTCAATAACCCGGCATTGCTGGTAAAATATCATGGCATTGCATGCAGTACCAACTTTCCATCAAGCGGCAATGTAAATGTGCTGAACATTACATTGCCTTCCACCATTACGGCATCCGGCACAATGGATTCTGTTGTGATTGATTATTCCGGCACGCCGGTACAATCGGGTTTTAGTGGTGGTTTTCCACTGCTTCATTACACAGACCAGTTTGGCAATATTCAAAATTATATCCTCACTTTATCAGAGTCGTACGAAGACAGGGATTGGTGGCCCTGCAAAGCCGATATGCAGGATAAGATAGATTCAATGGACATCAACATTACGGTGCCCTGGAAAGGAACAGATACCTTTTGGGTGGCCAGCAACGGAATATTGACAGACTCTGCTATTACCGATACACTCCGTACATTCAAATACAAAACCCGCTATCCAATGGCATCTTACCTGGTTTGCCTTGGTGCGGCTAAGTACAACCGTTATTACAGCAGTGTTACAGTGGGCAATACGGTGGTACCCGTTTACTGGTACCTGCTTGCAGGGAAGCAGGCATCCTATTATACGAGTGCCCTTTTTGCCATGGGCAAGATGAATGCAGTGGTGCAGGCCTACGGCAGCAAGCTGGGTGATTATCCATTTAAAAAAGAAAAGCATGGTTACTACGACGGGCTGAGTGGAGCAGGAGGAATGGAGCACCAGACTTTTTCAGCCATTGCCCCAGGTTCACTAACATCACTGGCTACCTTAGACCATGAACTGATGCACCAGTGGTTTGGAGATAATGTAACCTTTGCCACCTGGAACGACCTGTGGCTGGCAGAAGGTTTTGCACGCTATGGCGAAGCGCTGGCTCCGGAGTTGGTGCCCTCACTGGGATATTCGCCCTACAACAGGAGAAACGGTATGAAGAATGCCGCACTTGGTTTAAGCAGCACCAGCCTTTGGATACCCAATTCCAATATAGTTAACAGCAATACAATATGGAACAGCAATTATGGCAGCGCCGTATATGAACGTGGCGGCATGGTTGTTTCCATGTTGCGGAGCATTTGTGGTGATGCAAAATTTTTCCAGGCATTGACCAATTACCAAACCAATATGGCCGGCAGGGCTGCCAATGCAGATTCTTTGAAACAATACTTTAACGATATTCTCGATACTGATCTGTCTGAGTTTTTTAACGACTATGTGGGGGGATCAGGAAATGCGGCAACTGCAGTAGGTGGTATCGGCAACCCGGTTTATCAAATTAAATGGAACAGTCCTGATGCCAATAAACTGATGCTGGGCGTACAATCACAAACCAAAACTACCGGTTCTAATGTTACTTACTTCAACGGCCCTGTTGTAGTAAGGGCTACCGGGAGTGAATTGGGACAGGATACGACCATTTCGTTTTTCGACTGGGGCAATGGCAATCTTTCTTATGCAGGCAATGGCGTGAGTACCCCAATGAGTGGAAATGTATTGAGCTATGAACTTTCCTTTACTCCGGTCGACATTGTGTATGATGACAGCGCCCGGACATTATCAACCGGCTCTGCATTTATGGATATTGAGTTAAAAGGTTATACCTGGTATGGCACAGCCGATACCGATTGGTTCAATTCCGCCAACTGGGCATCTTGCTGTGGTGTACCACCAGGCAATGCAGATGTAACAATTGCAACAGTAGTTAACCCACCCATATTGCCATCATCTGTATCAGTAAGAAATCTTACGATCAACAGTGGTAAGTTCATCAGCATTGCCGGCAATACCCTTACCATTAATGGCAGCATAACAGGAACAGGAACCATTACTGGTTCCGCCAATTCCAGTCTTATTTTAAATGGAAAAACAGGCACAATCGCTTTTTCTCAAGGCAATGGCAGCGAACGCTCATTACAATCACTCACCATCAATTCCGGCAGCCGTGTTTTGCTGGCTACTGATGTAGAAGTTACGAATATCAACATCAGCCCGGCGGCTGATTTAACAGTACTCTCTGGAGTGAATTTGATCACACATTAAGAAGAAAGCATTACATGTTTTTAATGATCTCATCTGCAAATTCACTTGTCTTCAGCAGGGTTCCTTCTTTCATCAAATTGTAAAAATCGATCGTTACTGTTTTATTGCGGATGGTTTTGCCCACGGCAATAGTAATGAGTTCTGCAGCATCACGCCAGCCCATGTATTCCAGCATCATTACACCACTCAAAATAACAGAAGAAGGATTCATTGTATTCGTATTGGCAAAACGGGGTGCCGTGCCATGGGTAGCTTCAAATACAGCATGCCCGGTTAGATAGTTGATATTAGCGCCGGGGGCAATACCAATACCCCCAACCTGTGCCGCCAAAGCATCACTGATATAATCACCATTCAGATTAAGGGTAGCTATCACAGAATAATCCTGTGGTGCCAATAATGCCTGCTGTAAAAAATTATCTGCAATGGCATCTTTAATAATCACTTTACCGCCAATGGCACTGATCTTCATTTCTTCATTGGCAACCGCTTCACCACTTTCCTTTTTGGTACGTTCCCACTGCTGCCAGGTGTATACATGGCCGCTGAATTCTCTTTCCGCCAATTCGTATCCCCAGTTTTTAAAAGCACCTTCCGTAAATTTCATGATGTTGCCTTTATGAACCAATGTTACTGAAGGCAACTTATGTTCAATAGCAAATTCAATAGCAGAACGGATCAACCTTTCACTGCCCTCTTTACTTACCGGTTTTACGCCCAGTGAAGTGGTTTCTGGAAAACGAAAAGCTTTTACGCCCAATTCATCCACCAGGAAATTCAATAATTTTTTTGCTTCCGGCGTACCCGTCATAAATTCTATACCTGCATAGATATCCTCCGTATTTTCCCTGAAGATGGTCATGCTTACCTTTTCAGGCTGCCACATAGGTGAGGGCGTACCTTCAAAATACTTTACCGGCCTTAAACAAACATACAGGTCAAGCTCCTGCCTCAAGGCCACATTCAAACTTCTGATGCCCCCACCTACCGGCGTGGTCAACGGGCCTTTGATAGATAATAAATATTCTTTAAAAGCATCCATGGTAGCTTCGGGCATCCAACTGCCGGTAGCCTTAAATGCCTCTTCACCGGCCAACACTTTTTTCCACTCTATTTTCTTTGATCCGCCATAAGCTTTTTGCACAGCCGCATCAAACACTCTTACACTGGCTTTCCATATATCCGGCCCAATACCATCACCTTCAATAAAAGGTATGGTTGGGTTGTAAGGAACATTTAGTTTGCCATTGCTGCCCATGCTGATCTTTGCTGCCATCGGATTTTTTTTTGTATTAAGAATAATTTGAGAATGCAAAAGTAAGTGATGTGACTGGTGTAAAATAAAAATGCCCCCTGTTTTGAGGAGGCATTTTATGATAAAAATAATTTTACTGTCTTCTTCGTATCCTGAAAAAACAGGTAACATTATAAGCGGTGCCCGGCGGCGGGCCTGCAGTAACCGTACAAACAAAATTACCAGCTATAAACTCACCCACATTTCCATACTCGGTAATGTTTACAATTGGGGTACCTGATAGTGTAACGTTTGAATCTGGAATGACAGGCGAAGCAAAAAATGAAGTAAGTATTTGTGAACTGCCGGCTGCTATACCATCTTGTGTAAATTGAAAATTCACCCCATTGGTTACAGAACCCGGTGTTGCGCTGCCATACACCGATGAAGCTATGGGATTGGTCTGGGTGTTGACATAATGATACAGACTATCTGTAGGAAAGGCCAGCGCATAGGAGGTACCGTTAATGGTATAGTTAATAAATTGATCAATTGAATTTACACAGGCACCCAACGCAGGCACCGTATTGTTGCCGGCATTAAGAGTATACGATATTGAATTGCCTGCCTGCAAAGTGGACAAATTTTCAGCTACAAAATTTACGGCTGTACTACCTCCACACAGGGTGGTTGTAAAGCTATAAGTGCCATCTGCATTAACAGGATACCTATAATTGTAATACCCTTTTGTCATGATAACATAGGCGTTGCCAAGTGGAGCGCCACTGCATTCAACAGTTCCGGACACATTGGCTACCATGGGCCCTGTAACGGTGATATTACCGAGGTTAACGGCAGTTGTTCCTACACTAAAATCCTGTGTATACGAAGGGGTGCCCCAGGTACTGCAATCTGCATATACATATAATGTATAAGTAGTATTGGGGGTTACAAGAATTGAAACATAGCCTGAAGAATCGGTATAACCACCTGCATGAGACCACGAGTTAGGTGAAGTTGGGCGGATATCAACGAAAGTATTTGACAAAGGGCCGCCATTGGCATTCACCACTGTAAAGGTTAATGGCACAGTAGAATTGGGAAGGTCGCAGTTCCAGTAAGAAAAGTGGCTTACCTCTCCCACATAGCTTGAACCTGATTTTACAGCATTGCCTTCCTGTATCCACAAACCATTGGTTTCATTAAAATGCCAAAGCGGGATGCTGGCGGGTGCTGCTGAGGTCATAACAGCCGGTATAGGAAACGTTACCGATGCTTTTTTACCCAAAGCGATCTGGAGTAATTCGCCGGAAGTACCGGCTAATTCAACTGCCGACATACCATAGGTGGTAAGCACCCTCATAAAACCAAGGCTGTCCAGCCCTCTCAAATCGCCGGGCATCACCCTGTTCAGGTCGCTGCCTGTTGGATTGATCCATTGAGCAGCTACACTTACCTGCCCGGTATAGGCTGAGCCAGATGAAGCTACTATCACCGAAGCAGCAGGAAAACTGATAGCAAGGCCATTTGCAAGAGAAACATTTCCGCCTGCGGCGGCATCAAAAGTACCGGCTGTAGTTTTAGGCAATAGTTTTATCCTGAAAAAAGCGCTTTTGCCGGTGCTGGCAATATATGTTTTAATGCCTTTGAAATAACCTGGTTTTATCACGGTAACTACTGCCGCATTTTTCACCACATTCACATTACTGAATTCGAAGTACCCGTATTTATCTGTAGTGGCAGTACTTGTACCAAACTGTACTGTAGCGCCATTTACTGCGGCATCAGATTCATTCGTTACAAAACCCGTTACAGAGGAGCTGACCCTTGAAGTAAGGTCCGGGGGCGTTTCAGTAATGATAAAACCATCTCCGCTCAGTTCTTTTTGGCAGGAAATGGTAAAAACAGACGCTACTGCAACAAGGCAGGCAAGTGCAGTAACAGTGATCTTTTTAGTTTGATTTAAAAACATGGGTTCAATTTTATATGAAAAAGTTCAGGATGACTCCCTAATGATACGGTGAAAATAAACTTTGCTGCCTGAACAGGAAATTTTTTTAAGCCAGTTCAACACTACAGTTCACCCATTCGGGGTCAAATTTCACCGCATCTATTTTCTTATAGAAGTTAATGGCAGGCTCATTCCAATCCAGCACCTGCCATACAATGCCACTGTATTGTTGCTCCTTTGCTACCTCAATCAGCTTGTTCATTAATAATTTACCCAATCCATGCCCCGCATTTTTCTGTTACCAGTATATCTTCCAGGTACATGCGCTGCCCCTTCCAGGTGGAATAACGGATATAATATAAAGCAAAGCCCTGCACTGCCCCTCCTGCCTCAGCCACATATGCCCACCAGACCGGGTTGGGGCCAAAGCCGCTTTCAACAAAATGATCGAACAATACGGTAACTTCCTGCGGCGCCTTTTCATATTCCGCCAGCTCTTTTATCAGTTCCATCATCCGCAGGCAGTCTTCTTTTGTGGCCGGCCTTATTTTTATATCCATACCATTTACTTTTTGGTGATAAAGTTCGGGTTTCGCCTTAATAACTTTTCCATTTTCCATTTTCCATTTTCCATTACTTTGCAGCCATGCAACAATATCTTCATTTATTACAGCATATTTTAGATAAAGGTGCTGATAAAAGCGACCGTACCGGCACCGGCACCAGGAGCGTTTTTGGTTATCAAATGCGGTTTGGGCTGAGCGAAGGCTTTCCTTTGGTAACTACAAAAAATGCCATTTGAAAAGTATTATCCACGAGCTCCTTTGGTTTTTGAACGGCGATACCAATATTGGTTATTTAAAAGAACACCATGTAAAAATATGGGATGAATGGGCGGATGAGAACGGTGACCTGGGCCCGGTGTATGGTAAGCAATGGCGTAGCTGGGAAGGTGCCGATGGCGTGGAGATTGACCAGGTGAAAGAGGTGATCCATCAATTAAAAAACAACCCTGATAGCCGCCGGATCATCATCAGCGCCTGGAATGTGGCCGACCTGCCGAAAATGAAACTGATGCCCTGCCATTGCCTGTTTCAGTTTTATACAGCACCATCATCCAACGGAAGAAGAAAACTGAGTTGCCAGTTGTACCAGCGGAGTGCCGATGTATTCCTTGGTGTTCCTTTCAATATTGCTTCTTACGCTTTATTCACCATGATGATTGCCCAGGTATGCAATATGGATTTGGGAGATTTTGTATGGACCGGGGGTGATACTCATTTGTACAGCAATCATTTTGAGCAAACCAACCTGCAATTGACAAGAACACCATTTCCTTTACCAATGATGAAGATCAATCCCGCTGTAAAAGATATTTTTGAATTTAAGTTTGAAGATTTTGAATTGGTGAATTACCAGTGTCATCCCGCTATCAAAGCACCGGTGGCGGTTTAAATAAGGAATAAGAAAATTGAAATAAGAAATAAGGAAGTTGAATGCCGGCTGAATGATAAATTGCCAATACTTGTATTTTGTAAGTGTTTTAAACCACTGTACATGGAAAAGAAATACGATTTGGAAGACAGGTTGATAAAATTTGCCTGTATATGCCTTTCTGTTTGTGAATTACTACCCAATACCAAAGCAGGCCAAAACCTGGAGTATCAATTATCAAAAAGCGGTACCGCCCCGGCTCTTATTTATGGAGATGCACAGGCCGCAGAGTCGCCTGCAGATTTTATTCATAAAATGAAACTGGTTTTAAAGGAAATAAGAGAGTCAAGGGTCAATCTTAGAATCATCAGCGAAAAGCCGGCAGTATTAAATGACATAGTAAAAACTGCACTAAATGAATGCAATGAATTAATGGCGATCTTTCTAAAAAGCATCGATACAGCAAAGAAAAATAATCAAAAATCCTAGCCTGTATTTAAACAGCTTTTCCTGGCAGAGACCATTACTTTCTTATTCCTTATTTTTCATTCCTTATTCCTTATTTTCATTCCTTAATTATAAAGATGATCATTTCACTAGTAGTAGCCGCCGCCGAAAACAACATCATTGGCAAAGACAACCAACTCGTATGGCATTTGCCCAATGACATGAAGTTTTTCAAAAACGTAACCTGGGGATTGCCGGTGATCATGGGCCGCAAAACTTTTGAAGCACTGAAAAAACCCTTGCCCGGCAGGATCAACATCGTTATTACACGGCAGCCCGGCTGGCAGGCCGAAGGAACCATCACTGCTTCCGAATTGAATGATGCCATCAAAAAAGCGGAGGCCACCAACTGCAAAGAAGCCTGTGTAATTGGCGGCGGCGAAATTTATAAACAATCCATTGCTGTTGCTGATATCATTTATCTCACCCGGGTACATGCCTCTTTAGAAGGGGATACTTCATTTCCGGTGATCAATGAAAATGAATGGGAGCTGGTATCGAATGAAGATTTTGAAAATGATGAAAAACACCAGTATGCATATTCATTTCAAAAATGGAGAAGGATATAAATTATTTCCATTGCTTAATTTTTCACTTCTTAATTTCTTCACTTGTACTCCCCTTTTCAATTAGCAAAAAAATACTTCCGCTATTATCTAACCGCCAGCAATGGTAAAGGGCACGGCGTGCATTCGCCCTTTGTATTTGACTTTATCAACAATGTATTAAAAGATAAAAAGAAGTACCCTTGTTACACAGCTATTGAAAAACAAAGACAATGCTTACTGCAAAATACCTCCACCATTGAAGTGGAAGATTTTGGGGCAGGCTCCGCTGTGATCAGGTCGAACAAAAGAGTTATCAGGGATATTGCCGCCTCATCTTTAAAACCAACAAAATTTGCCCAGTTATTATTCAGGACCGTACAATATTATAAACCGGCCACCATACTGGAATTAGGTACTTCACTTGGTATTACCAGCAGCTACCTGGCCAAAGGAAACAACAATGGAAGCGTATTCACCTGCGAAGGCTCCGCCGCCATTGCAGCCATTGCCCAACAAAATTTTGAAACTTTACAAATTAAAAACATCCAGCTTACAAAGGGAGATTTTGCAAAAACACTGCAACCATTGCTGAATGAAACCGGCCATATTGATCTTGCATTTATCGATGGCAACCACAGGAAAGCGCCCACATTACAATACTTTTCTACATTGCTGAACTATTCAACCCCCTCCACCATCCTTATCTTTGATGATATCCACTGGAGTGAAGAAATGGAAGCTGCATGGGCAGATATCCGGCAACACAGATCCGTTACCTTAACCATCGACCTGTTTTTCATCGGCCTTGTTTTTATCAATCCCGATTTTAAAGTGAAGCAACACTTTGCTATAAGATTTTAGCCCATTTTAAAAAATGATACAACTACTTTAAAAGACATTCTTCACTCTTTTAAAACATCCTTATTTTTCGGCAAAGGGAACGGTTGAATTTGTTTATCTTGCAGGCAATTCAACTGATTATGACTATTGGTGTTTTAAAAGAATTATCCCCTGAAA
Organism: Chitinophagaceae bacterium; assembly: GCA_016722465.1. GTDB lineage: Bacteria > Bacteroidota > Bacteroidia > Chitinophagales > Chitinophagaceae > Ferruginibacter. The sequence continues at coordinate 861,626 of JADKJC010000002.1, forward strand.
CAAGAGTCTCCCTGCTGCCTGAACATATTACCGCTTTAAAAAAATGGAATGTTGATGTTGTGGTGGAAAGCAAAGCCGGTGTTACCGCTTTTGCCAACGACGACAAATATGTTGCGGCCGGAGCTAAAATTGTAAGCCGTGATGAAATTGCAAATACTGCCGACATCATCTTGTCCATCAACGAGCCGCAGAACCTGCCAGTTACTTCAGCCAAAATTTTACTCGGTATTTACCAGCCCTTGTTCAATCCATCGCTGATGAAAGACTGGGCTGCAAAAGGGCTTACGGTTTTCAGCATGGATATGCTGCCACGTACAACCCGTGCACAAAGCATGGATGTGCTGAGCAGCCAGGCAAATATTGCTGGCTACAAAGCGGTGTTGACGGCGGCCAATTTGTTTCCAAAATATTTTCCCATGTTCATGACTGCAGCCGGAACCATTCCTCCTGCCAAAATGCTGATACTGGGTGCCGGTGTTGCCGGCTTACAGGCCATCGCTACTTCCAGAAGACTGGGTGCCGTAGTGGAAGTATTTGATACCAGGCCTGCAGTGAAAGAAGAAGTGATGAGCCTGGGTGCAAAGTTTGTGGAAGTGGAAGGTGCTGCGGATGCAAGTAAGGCTGGGGGTTATGCAGTGGAACAAAGTGATGCGTTTATACAAAAGCAAAAAGCAAAAATTGCAGAGAGCGTTGCCAAGGCAGATATCATCATCAGCACCGCACAGATCCCCGGCAGGAAAGCACCAATACTCATCACCGATGAAATGATGTATTTAATGAAGAATGGTTCGGTTATCATTGACCTTGCGGCGGCTACCGGTGGCAACACAGAGCATACCCAAAACAACGCTACCGTCACCCACAACGGTGTAACGATCGTTGGTAATTCTTACCTGGCAGCTACCATGCCGAGTGATGCCAGCAAACTATACGGAAAAAATATTCTCAATTTTTTACAGCTCATCATTAATAAAGAAGGTGTACTCCATTTAAATTTCGAGGATGACCTCGTGAAAGGAACCTGCGTGGTACATGGGGGAGAAATTAAGAATGAAAGAGTGAAGGAATTAATTTGATAAACAAAATTATTGCAGTATGCTAGAATGGATACAGGAAAACCAGCAAATCATCTACATCGTAATACTGATGGTATTTGTTGGAATAGAAGTGATTGGCCGTGTGCCGAGTGTGCTTCACACTCCGCTGATGAGTGGCGCCAATGCCATACATGGCGTGGTGATCATCGGTGCCATCATTGTAATGGGCAAAGCTGAAGCAGATAATTACCTGGCACTGGTACTCGGATTTTTAGCGGTGATACTGGGTACACTAAATGTGGTGGGTGGGTTTGTAGTGACGGACAGGATGCTGGAAATGTTTAAAAAAAAGAAATAGTTATTTGATTACACGAATTAATACTTTGCTCCTTTGCGTCTTTGCGTGAAAACCTGGCGTGAAATAAAAAATATAAAATGGAATTGAATGTTTTGACACTTTGTTACCTCATAGCTTCGGTAACATTTATTCTCGGATTAAAAATGCTGTCCAACCCTGCCAGTGCCCGTAAAGGAAATTTAGTGGCAGCAGCAGGTATGACAATTGCCATACTGGGTACCATTTTTTTGTATGAAGAAGACGGGCAAAAACTCGGCAACTACGGATGGATATTTGGAGGATTACTGATTGGAGGTATTGTTGGTACCTGGCTGCAAAAAAAGTAAAGATGACCGCCATGCCTGAAATGGTAAGTCTTTTCAATGGCATGGGTGGTGCCTGTGCTGCATTAATCTCCATTGTTGAATTCAATCATTTATTACACGATATTGAAAACGGTGGAAACGCCGAAGGACATGCAGGAAAAGTATTGATCATTGTATTGGGGCTGATCATCGGGAGTGTGTCTTTTGCCGGCAGCATGATCGCCTGGGGCAAACTGAATGGCAAAGTGAAAGACCACAGTTTTAAAGGGCAAAACATCCTCAACCTTATTTTTCTTGCCATCGCCATTGGTGGTGCCGGGTACCTGGTAGTGAACCCGGAGCATCACCTTGTTTTTTACGGTGTGCTTACGCTGGCGTTGGTATACGGTGTATTATTTGTAATGCCGATTGGTGGCGCAGATATGCCCGTGGTAATTTCTTTGCTCAACTCTTTTACCGGTGTGGCAGCAGCATGCGGCGGGTTTTTATACAACAATAAAGTAATGCTCACCGGTGGTATACTCGTAGGTGCAGCAGGTACACTGCTTACTATACTCATGTGCAAAGCAATGAACCGTTCCCTGCTGAATGTACTGGTAGGATCATTTGGTGGCAGCGCTGCAACAACGGGCGGTGGTTCAACATCGCAGGGTACTTATAAAGAAATTACACTCAGCGATGCTGCCATGGTAATGTCCTATGCCCACAAGGTAATGATCGTTCCGGGGTATGGATTGGCGGTAGCACAGGCACAGCACGTATGCCATGAGCTGGAAAAGATACTGGAAGAAAAAGGCGTGGAGGTAAAATATGCCATCCATCCTGTTGCAGGCCGTATGCCGGGCCACATGAATGTATTGCTGGCTGAAGCGGATGTAAGCTATGATAAACTGCTGGAAATGGAACATGCCAATGATGAATTTAAAACAACCGATGTAGTACTTGTACTCGGCGCCAACGATGTGGTGAACCCGGCTGCAAAAAGTGATCCTGCCTCTCCAATTTACGGCATGCCAATACTGGAAGTAGAACAGGCAAAAACTACCATCGTCAATAAAAGAAGTATGAAACCCGGCTACGCTGGTATTGAGAACGATCTTTTCTTCAGGCCAAAAACAAGCATGCTGTTTGGCGATGCCAAAAAAGTGCTGCAGGATTTAGTGGCAGAGATAAAATCTGTATAACCAAATTAATCAAGAGTAGCTGCAATCAATATTTTACTGCTGAATGGTTGCAACGTAAGCGTTCCGCTGTAAGCAGCTCCATCTACACCCACATAATTTTTTTCCAGCGGAATTTCTACTGCCGCATTGGTGGCATTAAACTCAAAACGTACCCAATCCCTGGGTCTCAATGTTGTTGCATTTGCTTCGTGTAATTCAATATCATCCAGGTAAGTGGTACAGGCATTTTTTTCGATCTCAATCACATAACTGGCATTTGCCGAAACAGTTGGTTCCAGTAAAAATTCATGTTGCTTTTTTGTTGAACCAAATGGATGCAGTTGTACCGGCGTAAGCATCTCATCAGGCGCCAGCGTTTTCCTGATATACGCCCTTACCATTCCACAGTCAGAATTGCCCACCGTATTAAAACGGAACAGGTATTTTTTCCCTGCAGTCAAACTGCCCAATTCGCCATGTACCAACGCATAATGACCAGGTGCTGCTTCATCAGTTTCAACTCTCAATGACCCATCACCAGTAATGACTCCTGAATGATCCCACTTGCCTTTTGTATCGCTGCCGTAAATATTTACACTGTTCAGGTCTTTTGTAAATTCGCCGTTTTTTACAAGATTGCTGCTTAATTTTTGTTGGAATGTATACCGTGGAATGATTTTAACCGGCCTTTTGGAATGAACATCTTGTGCGGTATAGTCCTGCCAGTGCTCCAATGTAAGCGGCGAAGGATACACAAATGCCTTTCCCTCCACAGGAGAAAATGTATAGTTGAAACCGAATGGATTAACCGTGTTATAATAATTGTTATCGATATCCCCTGTAAGCTTAATGGCTTCCCAGATACTCAGCTCGTCTGGCACATTCAATCCGGCATATAAAAAATTAACCTGCGTTTGATGATCGTACAGAGAGTAAAAAATATTATTCTTTATATCAAGATTACCAAACGGCTGCCAGCTGTTTTTCCTGGATGCACTCCATCCAATGCCATTGTTAAAACAGGTGTTATTGCTGACTGTAATGTTGGATGGATTATTAAAAGCAAGTGCCTTGTCATTTACATACCCAATGCTGTTGCCAATTACTTCAACATTCATTGAGCCTCCATCCAGGTAAATACCTTCTGCCTTACCTGCGTTTACAGAACCCTGGGGCGCTCCTTTACCATTTAAAATGATGTTTTCTTTTATCGATCTTGCCAGGAATGGCGTACCCGGTTTTTCCCTGGAGGCATCAACATAAGTATAAATGCCGCCACCATCATCTAAATTATAACAATAAAAATTAACATAGTTGTGTCGTACAGTTACATTATTTCCCTGGAACTGTATGGCAGTTAATCCGCTGCTGTCAACAATATTATTCTCTATCAGCACATTGTTTTTTGCCATCACTGCGATCGCCTTATAATCCCTGTCATCAAAAAAAGAACCCATCCCAATAAAGGGACCGGTATTTTTTATCACACAGTTGCTCACTGTAACATTGTCTTTCTGCCCGCTTCTTACCTGGATGGCATTGGACAATACATTGCTGATACCAACGTATTCGATCAGTACATTTTCTGTATCCCAGCAATGAATGGCTTTTACGCCAATATTATTAAAGCTGCAATGCCTGATGGAAATATTACCACCTTGCCTGTTAAAGATGGCGCTCATATTGGCGCCTTCAAAAGCAAGGTTAATAAACTTAAGAAACGACCTGCTGCCGGTACTCACCAGTGTATCAACCGTACTTGCTTTAATGCTATGTGCTGCAGCATTGGTATCAGCCAAAAACATCAGCAGCCTGTTGTTGATGCTGTCAAAGAACCATTCACCATGCTGGTCGAGTGTACGGGCATCTTTCTGAAAAAAATAACCATTGCCGTTAATACCCGGATACAGGTTGGGTGCCAGCAAGGGATTAACTCCTGCATGTGCATAGGTATAAATAATTGTGTTCCCTTCCTGTTTGATTACCCTGCATCTTTCAGCGGTCCAGTGGTTTTTTCTTATCACCACTTCGGCGCCGGTCCAGTTAGTGGCATTGTTCAACGCATTGTCTGAAATAGATTTGTTGACATTGAAACTTTCGTACCGCAGGTACCCCCCGTCCGGCGCACTGGCATTCGGGTACCTTCCAATCTGCTGAACAACACCATCAAGTGTAACCAGATTACAATTAGCCATCACACCCGGCGCTGCAGCCTGCCATATACCAGTCTCCTTTTGCTCCCAGCCGGCAATGGTTGTAAACCCGGTAATGACAGGATCGGCACCTTCGCCATAGGCAGTGAATACAATGGAGCTGTCGGGAGTTCCCGATCTGATCACTTTAACCGAACCATAAAATGATTCTCCTCTTTTAAAAAAAATGGTATCCCCGGGAAGGATATTGCTGAATTCGTGGTTGAGTTTGTCAATGGTTTGCCATGCCAATTGAGCTGATAAACCGGAGTTATTGTCATTGCCGATATTGCTGATATAATAATTAGAGGGAAATGCAACAACAGGGAAAAATATCATGAGTGTTGTTATGATCCCGAAAATCCGGTTGCCTGTTGGTAAACGCATATTTCTTGAGCCTGGTAATATTTTTAAACATACATAATTTATGTATAAAAACAATTTTTTCTTCGAACTGCTGAGTATTTAATATTGATTTCAGATGCAGAGATAATAATTACTTTTGGAAAAATTATTTTTTATGTACACAACGCTTGCTGCAGAGTTGAATGCTGGCATTTATACCATTACCATCAACCGGCCTGATAAACTGAATGCCTTAAACAGGGATGTATTTACAGATCTGAATACTGCTGTGGACGAAATCAACAGCAACCCGGAAATTAAATCTGCCATCATTACCGGAGCTGGCCCTAAAGCTTTTGTTGCAGGGGCAGACATCTCTGAATTTGGCGGACTGGATAAAGCTGCCGCCATGGCGCTGGCAAAAAGAGGACAGGATATTTTCCTGAAAATTGAACAGAGTAAAAAACCGGTGATCGCTGCAGTAAATGGTTTTGCACTTGGTGGTGGTTGCGAACTGGCAATGGCCTGTCATTTTCGTATTGCCAGTGAGCATGCAAAGTTTGGCCAGCCGGAAGTTAATCTTGGCCTGATACCCGGCTATGGTGGCACGCAAAGGCTTACGCAACTAATTGGCAAAGGCAGGGCCATTGAGTTACTCATCAGCGCAACAATGATCGATGCAGCCACTGCATTGCAATATGGTTTGGTGAACTATGTGGTACCGGCCGAAGAATTGCTGAACAAAGCAACAGCAATTTTACAGGTAATCAACAGCAAAGCCCCCATTGCTGTTGCCAGGTGCATTGAAACTGCCAATGCTGTTTTTGACGAAACAAAAAACGGGTTTGATGAAGAAGTGAAGGCTTTTGGTGAATGCTTTGCCACAAATGATATGAAAGAAGGAACCACCGCATTCCTCGAAAAAAGAAAAGCTGTTTTTACTGGCAAATAAAGAATCATTTCAATAAACAGAAGGGCTGTCTCTTTACCGGGGCAGCCTTTTATTTTACAAGCAGTTCTCTACAGTTGCCCATAAATACCCACCAGCACGGATAGCCGCACTTTTATTAAAGGATATTTTTGAACGCATTACTAATTCCAACCTAAAACTTTCAAAAACATGAAACGTCTTTTATTTTTTTGCGCTGTGGTATTGGGCAGCATCAACTGTTTTGCCAATAACATCCAGGTGTCTAACGTGGTTTACAATAATGGTGCAGGTACTGTTACTTTTAATATCAGCTGGGAAAACAGCTGGCGGGTAAATACAGCCCCCAACAATTGGGATGCTGCCTGGGTTTTTATAAAACGAAGGAATTGTGCTGACCAGTTCTGGAAACAGCAGTTCATCAGTGCCGGCGGTCACACTGCCGCCAGTCCATTACAAGTACAGACAGTGCCGGATTCAGTTGGTGTGTTCATCCGCCGCTCAGCCAATGGCAATGGAAACATTGCAAGTACCTCCGTCACTTTAAAATTAGGAGATGTACCCGTTCCTTTAAACGAATGGGACTTTAAAGTATTTGCAGTTGAAATGGTATATGTGCCACAGGGCGCATTTTATTTAGGCAGCGGAGGTACCAACTACTACGAATTCAGGGAAGGGGCAAGTGGTGCGCCGGGTACCCCATACCAGGTAACCAGCGAAAATGCGATCACTTTTTCCAACAGCGCAGGTAACCTGTGGGATAACAGCGCTGCAACTTCTGCCTATGCACCAACAGGCAATGTAGTAGATGCCAACTTTCCGAAAGGATACCGGTCTTTTTATGCAATGAAATACGAAGTATCACAGGGACAATACGCAGATTTTTTAAACTCATTGGCACAGGACATGGCCATCAGCAGGCAAATATTGGCTGCCGGTGGTTATCGCAATACATTAACAGGTACATGGCCAACTTATACTACTACTACACCCGGCAGGGCAATGAATTATTTAGGCTGGGGTAACTTATGTGCTTATTTAGACTGGAGTGGATTGGCCCCCATGAGTGAAATGGAATTTGAAAAACTATGCCGTGGTGTTTCGGTACCGGTTGCCAATGAATTTGCATGGGGTGGCAACACTGCTACCAGGGCATTTACTTTAGCAAATGATGGCACCAACCAGGAAGAAGCAACCAATACAATTGCACCGGGAACAGGTTTTGCAAATTTTGGTGGCAATGCCTCAGCACCACAAGGAGTATTCAGGGTGGGCTTTGCCGCAAAAGCTGGTACAACCAGGTTTGAAGCAGGTGCAGGTTACTATGGCAATATGGACCTGACCGGAAATGTGTATGAATTTTGTACTGCCATTTATGGAGCAGCAACTTCTACATTTAAGTGGGATGCACATGGTGATGGCCAGCTTACATTAGGCAGTGGATTTAGTAACGTAAACGGATGGGTTAACCAAACAGTTGTAGCCGATGGTGGAGCAGCAACCGGTGCCTGTTTAAAAGGTGGTAGCTGGAGCGACAGGATCGGTGCAAGTCTTGAAGACCAGGCATTGAGAGTTTCTAACAGGTATTATTCCGGAAACGCTTATGGCAGCAATAACATCAACCTTGGTGGCCGTGGCGTACGCAGGGTATTCAATTAAATCCATCATCTTAAAACCGGGTATTATGCAAATAAAAAAACATACCCTTGGAAGTGCATGGATAATTATCTTAATTTTTTCCTCTACACTTCTATGGGCACAAAATGAACCCTACAACGGAGGTTTTGGCAGCGGCGATAATAACCAGGCAGTTTCGCTGGCCAATTGCAGTAACTTCAGGTTTGCCGGCGGTTTTGGAGAGAGCAATAGTAGCAGCGCTTCATCATTATTGAGCTGCTCCTCCTTTCGTTTTGGCGGCGGATTTGGAGACGGAGACAGCAGTACCAACAGTGCATTGCTTACTTGCGGCACATTTCGTTTTGCCGGCGGCTTTGGTGATGGAGATAGCAGTGTACGATCATCTCTCCTCAGCTGCAACACATTTCGTTTTGCAGGAGATACCGCTGATGGTTTTGCCATCAGCAATACAAACCTGCTCAATTGCAATCTTTTTCGCTTTGCAGGAGATAGTGGTTCAGGCTATATTGGCCGTGAATACATTAAGCCAAGAAACTTTTTGGGCAATGATACCAGCATCACGATCATCTGTTCAAATGACACCTACAACCTGCTGGGCTTATACAATTTTAATGGCATTACGCTTGCCTGGAATACGGCAACACCTGCCGCCGCCATTATGGGCAACTACCAGGTGGTGGGCACAACAACCGGCGGCTGTAAGGATACTGCTTTCACTGTTATCAAACAGGAGATCAATACCTGGAATGGTTCAGTAAATAATGACTGGCATACAGCCGCCAACTGGAACAACAATCATGTGCCAACAGAAATCACCCATGTGATCATTCAGGGAGGTACCCCCAACCCTTGTGTCATCAGCAATGCAGATGCGAAAGCTGCCAGTGTACAGGGAAAAATAGCAGGCAATTTTTCGATCATCAACAACAAAAACTTACTGATCAGCGGGCATTGCGTTTCGCTGCCCACAGGCCAGTAATACGATCATAAAACGGGGCGTTTTAAAAGCAGTCTTTTACTAAAGGCTGCTTTTTTTATGCTTACAAATTAGTTTTGCCGGGCTACCTTTGCATCGCAAAAATAAAATACCATCATTATGGAATACAGAATAGAAAAAGACACCATGGGTGAAGTAAAAGTACCCGTGGATGCTTACTACGGCGCCCAGACCCAACGCAGTATCGATAACTTTAAAATTGCACAGGACATCAACAGGATGCCCAAAGAGATCATCCAGGCTTTTGCCTATTTAAAACATGCAGCAGCTATCACTAATTACGAGGCTGGTGTTCTACCCAAAAAGAAGGCAGACCTGATTGGCAAAGTTTGTAAAGAAATACTGGATGGCAAACTGAATGATTATTTTCCGCTGGTGGTGTGGCAAACAGGCAGCGGCACACAGAGCAATATGAATGTAAATGAAGTGGTGGCTTACCGTGGGCATGTGATCAATGGCGGGCAATTGTCTGACAAAGACAAATACCTGCATCCCAATGATGATGTAAACAAAAGCCAGAGCAGCAATGATACTTTTCCTACGGCGATGCATATTGCGGCTTATAAAATTTTGATTGAAACTACTATTCCAGGGATAGAAAAACTCCGCAACACTTTAGACAAGAAAGCGAAGGCTTTCAGGAAAGTGGTGAAGATCGGCCGTACCCATTTTATGGATGCCACGCCACTTACAGTTGGCCAGGAATTCAGCGGCTATGTTTCACAGTTAGACCATGGCCTGAAAGCCATCAAAAATACATTGGCGCATTTATCTGAACTGGCATTGGGCGGCACTGCCGTTGGAACCGGTATCAACACACCACCCAATTATGATGTGAATGTGGCAAAGCATATTGCAAAGCTGACCAAACTACCTTTCGTTACAGCTAAAAATAAATTTGAAGCACTGGCAGCACACGATGCAATTGTTGAAGCACATGGCGCATTAAAAACAGTAGCGGTGAGTTTGATGAAAATTGCCAACGACATCCGCATGTTATCAAGCGGGCCAAGAAGCGGCATCGGTGAGTTGTTTATTCCTGATAACGAACCGGGTTCTTCTATCATGCCGGGCAAAGTAAACCCAACACAATGTGAAGCACTCACTATGATCGCTGCTCAGGTGATGGGCAATGATGTAACCGTTGGTATCGGTGGCAGCATGGGGCATTTTGAGCTGAATGTTTTTAAACCGGTGATGATCTATAACTTTTTACACAGTGCCAGGTTGATTGGTGATGGCTGTGTAAGCTTCAATGATAAATGTGCCGTGGGTATTGAGCCGATTGCTGCAAATATTAAAAAGCATGTAGACAATTCATTGATGCTGGTAACAGCGCTCAACACAAAAATTGGTTATTACAAAGCAGCTGAAATTGCTCAAAAAGCGCACAGGGAAGGAACTACGTTAAAAGCAATGGCAGTAAAACTCGGCTATCTTACCGAAAAAGAATTTGATGAGTGGGTAATCCCGGAAAAGATGGTAGGAAAGATTTAAGTCAAAAGCGGCATTCAGTGAATGAATGCCGCTTTTATTTGTTAAGAACGAATGGATATTTTACATAACTGAATTTCAATCTAAACTTTCTGCACCATTTTTACTGCACCTGCACATCATCATTCACCACAGCATTGGTTTCCACTGTTGCATTCTGTTGCTCTTTATCATCATGTTTGAAAAAACGTTTCTGAAATACCAGTATAGAGATTACGCCGGTTGATATAGCAAAGTCGGCAAGATTAAAGATTGGCCTGAAAAATTCAAACTCTTCTCCCCCCCAAACAGGCACCCATTTTGGAAAATGAGCATCTCTTATAATGGGGAAGTATAACATATCAACCACTTTGCCATGCAGGAAACCAGCATAACCCTGGTTAGGAAACATTTTAGCTACTGCCATACTGCCGGGTACGCTTTCTTCAAATATCATCCCGTAAAACATGCTGTCAATTAAATTACCCAGGGCCCCGGCAAATATCAGCGAAGCACAAATAATAAATCCACGTTGCTGTTTTTTTACAATTAGCTGCCTGATATAATACACGCCAAAGATCACCGCACCCAGGCGGAATAATGTGAGGAGCATTTTGCCTCCGTCACCGCCAAATTTCCAGCCATAGGCCATGCCTTCGTTCTCCACAAAATGCAGGCGGAACCAGCTGCCCAGCACATTGTGATGTTCGTTCATGTAAAAATGTGTTTTGATATAGATCTTCAGCGCCTGGTCGGCCAGCACTACCAATAATATCAGCAGTATTACATTTCTTCCTTTCATAATGGGGGCAAAGATAATGGATTGTGCCGTTCGGGTGAACTGCGGTTGTTTAACAGGCGTTAACTGGCAGGCCACAGTTTTATGAGTTACGGATCAGCTCAAAAAAAGCTTTCCTATACGTTTCAGAAATCGGTATTTCAATATTCCCAATCCTGATTATATCCTTTTCAACCGTATTAATTTTATCTACCGCCACCATATAAGATTTGTGTACCCGGCAGATCACTTCATGTGGCAATATTGCTTCAAACGCTGTAAATGTATGCAAGGTCATTATTTTTTTGCTGACAGTTACAATCCGCCGGTAATCCCTCATACCTTCAATATAAAGTACTTCATCAAGCAAGATCTTTTCAAACCGGTACTCCGTCTTTACAAAAAAAGATTTCCTTTCAGATACCGCAATATTTTTCTCCAGCGCCTTCTGTACCCTTTCCACTGCCTGTATAAACCTTTCAAACGTAAATGGCTTTAAAAGATAGTCGGTAACTTTAAGATCGAAACCCTTTAATGCGTATTCCTGGTAAGCGGTGGTGATAATTACTTCACTGCTGATCGCTTTTGTTTCCAGCAATTGAATACCGGACAGCGCTGTCATGTTAATGTCGAGAAAAATGAGATCGACCCTATTGGATTTAATATATGCCAATGCATCAATACCATTATCAAAGGAAGAAAGCAGTTGCAGGTAAGGCAATTTAAGTACATAGTTTTTTAAACGCTCTGCAGCCAGTGGTTCATCTTCAACTATAACACAACTTATTTTCATTCGCAATTGATCTCTAGTTTTACATTGTAAGTTACCGGGGTAGCGTTAGTAGTAAGGGTATGCTTGCCCGGATACAAAAGCATCAGTCTTTTTTGTATCAGTTCGTTGCCCAATCCCTTATATTCCTGTTCAAGGTGAGTGCTGCTCCCTTGGGCATTTTCGCATTCAAATAGTATAAGGCTGCCTTTTATATCGAAATGAATACAAACAGCATTATGAAGCTTCCGGCTTTCAGAATGCTTAAAGGCATTTTCAATGAATGGGATAAACAGCATGGGGGTGATCATCAACTGTTGATTGCTTCCTTTCACACTATAATCAATATAGTTTGGGTTAGCACTCCGGATCTTTTGCAATTCAATATATTGCCCAATGTATTCCAATTCCTTTTGCAAGGTGATTTTTTCTGTCTTGGTTTCATACAGCATAAAGCGCATGATGTGTGATAATTTATTCAGGTATGCTGAAGCTTTTACTGCATCTCTTTCAATCAGTACGTCAATATTATTAATGGTATTGAACAAAAAATGAGGGTCCAGTTGCGATTTCACCAATGCCAGTTCTGTTTCATAATTTTTCTGGTTCAGTTCTTCTTTCAATTTAATATCTCCATACCAGGAAATAAATCCTTTCATCACCAGCCCCACCATACCATTCAGCAGGGCAATGATGCTCATGACAATAAATTCCGTGATAGCAGAAGTAAAACCATCTGCAAACAACCCGGCACCAATGCCATTCCAAAAAAGCAGCATAACACTAAAAGCGCCGGCTAACCCACCAACAATAGCAGCAGCAACAGCAGTAATAAAAAAAAGCAGTATTCTTTTTTTAGCAAGCGTTTTTACAAAAACAACTGAATAAAAAATATAAAACCCGGTTAAAGCAGGTGCTACGGCAAAGGCGCCTAAAAAAACATCAAACCGGAAATTTAAAAAAAGCGGATGCTGAACAATATTACTGCCCAATTTTATACAAAGCAGCAGCAATACCAGCAGCAATAGATACAACAGCCAGTAGCCTATGTGCAGCAAGGTAATGACCGGCTTTTTCATGCACCGTTAACTTTAACCTGCTCCAATTGATAATATTTCACTTCAGTTTTGCCCATCATCAGCATTTGTCTTTTTTGTATGTATAGAAAATAAAGCTAACAATAATAAACAATGTAAAATAGCCAACTGCCAGCAAATGAATATTTACAGGCACCATCTGCGTGGTGGCAGATCTCAATTGAAAATAATTTAAAGCAGCATAAGTGTAGGGAACAATGTAGCCGTACTTCCATTGAATAGCGAATGTAGCAGCCACCAGCAATACGATACCTGCACCCAGCGGCACCATAAAGTTTCTGAACTGCAGGCTAATCAAATACTGTAGTGCGATAATGGGTAAGCAGTCAATAAAAAATTGTGCATTGTTTTTCAGGAAAAATACAAATGGAAACCCCTGCACCGGGTATGCGGCTGTTTTTGAAAACAATAACGGGATGATACCCGACAGGTAAATGCCAATATTGAACAATACAAAAAACTGCAGCATCATCAATATAATAACCGAAAGCTTTGCAAAAAAAACCACAGCGAAACGTTGTGGCGTGGCGTGAAGTTGTTTCCAGGTATTGTTGCGGTATTCGATCTGTGTAATCAAACTCGTTGCAAGGATAACCCCCATCGGCAGCAGTAAAAAAGCCATGATTTGCCAGCTTACTGCAAAATGGTTTTGCCAGAATACAGGCGAGCTGTATTTTCCCGGAAGTTTGTCTGCATTTGCCATACCGATAATGACCATGATCAACGGAATAAAAAAGCTACCAATGATCACCAGCCAGGAGGCAGCAGTATTTCTTGTTTTCATCCATTCACTTTGAAGGCTTCTGAGATAGTCATTCATGGCATCAGTTGTTGGTAAGGTTGATAAAAATTGTTTCAAGGTCATTTTTAGTGATACTGATGGAGTAGACAGATACACCATTATTTACCAACTGCTCATTTACAAATGCCACTTTTTCTTTTTCCATCATCTCCATCACAATCCTGCCATTGTCAATGGTAGCTGAAAGTTCATTGTCACGTATAATGCGTAACGCCATCACATCATTACCTGTTTCAAATGCCAATACCGATTGCTGTAATTGTTTGGATTGCAACTCCGCCAATGTGCCCTGGAAAAGCAAACTGCCTTTGTGTATTACTCCTACATGCGTAACCAACTTTTCTATCTCCGTTAATAAATGGCTTGATACAAGTATGGTAACCCCCTGGTGCCTGTTGATGTGTTTCAGCAATTCCCTCATTTCAATAATGCCATTCGGATCAAGTCCATTGGTAGGTTCATCCAATACAAGTAACGATGGACTGTTCAGTATTGCCACAGCAATACTCAGCCGCTGCTTCATGCCCAGCGAAAACTGGCTCACCTTCTTTTTCCCAGTTTGAGTAAGTCCAACCAGTTCCAATACTTTACGGATGCGTTCTTTCGGGCATTGATATATCTTCTGCAGCAGCAGTAGGTTTTCATCGGCAGTTAAATGGCCATACAATGATGGGCTTTCAATTAGCGAACCTGTTCTTTTTAATATCTCCAGCCTGTTTTTTTCAAATGACTGCCCAAAAACAGCAATACTTCCATGCTGCTTTTTCAACAGGCCAAGCAGCAATCTTAAAGTAGTGGTTTTACCTGCTCCATTGGGGCCAAGAAAACCATAGATACAGCCTTCTTCCACCTCCAGGTTAATATTTTTTAAGATGGCCTCTTTCCCTGAAAACGAGTAGGTAAGGTTCTTTGTTTGTACACAATAGTTTGCCATGATGTTTGCATCAACCTGTTGCCTGGCTGATGACCAAAAATAGCCAGTACCAACTGCTTCAGCATTTCAGTTATGCAAAAAGGGGGTATCAGTCTGCAAAACCGGGTTTTTGTTCCGCAAAATGATAGGGGAAATTTGAGAAGTGCTGAAAAAGGCAGAAGGCTTTTATTCTATATCTTATTATTCCAGTACGCTTCTTCTTCTTTCACTCTTACATAACGCTCCCGGAGTTTTCCGGGCAGGTCGGTTATATAACCATAAATAACAATAGAAAGTGAATACACAAATAATAACAAAGTGGAAGGGGAATAAATAACAACAAAATTCTTCAACAGGTAAAAAACCACCAGAAAATAACATACAAACAACACAAGGGTGGCATTAAGAAAAATAAATGAGTGCCGGCCGGCATTGGCCAGTATGATAAAACTGATGACGGCTGAAAGGTTAGGCAGGATCAACAACAGTACAAACCAGTTGATCAATGCTGCTGCCATCAACACATGTACAGTGCTGATAATGGCAAACAGTATTCCTGCGAAACCTGCGTATAAACAAAACTCCCTTGTTTTTTCTGTAAATACAGGTAATAAATTCATGTGTTGTAATAGGGGTTGATAAAAATATTATTCGCCGTAATAAACTCTCTTTACCCGTTGTGATATGCCGGCCAGAATTTCATATGCAATGGTGTTGGCCCATTTGCCAACGTTGGTTACGGGGAGCGCCGCTCCAAATACAATTACTTCATCTCCTTCCTTCGCATCAATACCTGTTATATTCAGCATAACCATATCCATACATACGTTACCAACCACCGGTGCCATCTTTCCGCTCACGAGCATTTTTCCATTACCATTACCGAGTATTCTGGGATATCCATCCGCATAACCGATACGGGCGGTTGCGATCATTGAATCCTGCCGCAGTACAGCGGCCCTGTTGTATCCAACCGATTCACCAGCCTTTACCTTTCTTATCTGTGCAATGGTGGTTTTTAATGTAGTAACATTTTGCAACTGGCTTTGCATGGGCTCATAACTGTCAACACCATACAAACCAATGCCCAGCCGAACCATATCAAATTGCAATTCCTTATGCCGCATGATGGCAGAGGTATTGGCAATGTGGCGGATAAATGAATAGCTCAGCACTTGCTGTAATTGCTGGCACCAAATGGTAAACTTAGCTGCCTGTTGCAAAGTAAAATCATCATGCTGTGCATTGTCGCTTGCTACCAGGTGAGAGAAAACAGATTGAATTTTTAATCGGCCGGAACGCTGCAATAATTTTTTCAACTGCACGAGGTCGGTTTCTTCAAAACCAAGCCGGTGCATGCCGGTATCCAATTTAATATGCACCGGATAATTTTCAATGGCCGCCTGTTCCAGGTAATGATGAAATGATTGAAGAATATTAAAAGAATAGAGCTCAGGCTCCAGGTCGTACTGTACCATCACATCAAACGTGTTTTCCTCCGGTGTCATTACCATAATGGGCAATGAAATACCCGACTTTCTTAACTCCACTCCTTCATCGGCAAAAGCTACTGCTAAATAATCCACTTTATGAAACTGCAGCAGGTTGGCTATTTCAAAACTGCCGCTTCCATAACTGAATGCTTTTACCATCGCCATCAGTTTTACACCAGGATTTATCAACTGCTGGTACTGCTTTAGATTGTGGGTGATGGCAGAAAGGTCTATTTCCAGTACTGTCTGGTGAACCTTTTCTTCCAGCAAATGGCTGATCTGCTCAAATTCAAACACCCTTGCACCTTTTAATAAAATGGTTTCATTAAAAAAATGCAGGGCATGAAAGTGCTGTTTAAAATCCGCAACCGAGGAAAAGAAGTGGGCATGGGCAATATTTTTAAATGCCTGTTGCTGCTTATATATTTCCGGCCCGATGCCAATAAAACGGTTGATATTTTTTTGCTTTAAAATGGAAGCGATATCAGCATATAAAGTGTCGCTGCTTTTACCGCTCTGTAAAATATCACTCAGTACAAGGGTATGATTGGCGTGTTGTTTTTGCTGAGCTAAAAAATCCAGTGCAATGGTGAGTGAATTGATATCCGCACTGTAACTGTCGTTGATGATGGAGCAATTATTAATCCCCTTTTTCAGCTCCAGCCGCATTTCTACCGTACGCAGCTGCCGCATACTTTCAGCGATCTGTGTTGAAGAAATATTTAATTGCAGTAATACGCACCAGCAGGTAATGGCATTTTCAATAGAAGCATCGTCGGCGAAAGGAATATGAATCGTTGTCCGTTGCTCGTTTACAGGTGATTGTTTATACAAAGCAGTGATGGCAGTAACCCCGCTTTTCTTCTCAATGGAAATGATCTGTAAAGTGGCCGATTCCTTTTTACCCCAGGTAAACAATTGCAATCCACCATCGGTTCTTACATTGTTCGCAAATGTATTTACGGCTTCATTGATATCAGGATTGTCTGCATTGTAAATAAGCAGGCTGCTGTTTACGAACAGGCCAAGTTTTTCATTTATTTTCTGACGGATGTTCAGGAATCCTTCGCTGTGTGCCTCGCCGATATTGCTAAATACACCAATAGAAGGTGCAATCATTTTTTCCAACTGCTGCATTTCACCAGGCTGAGAAATACCGGCTTCAAATATCCCCAGTGTGTGATGACTGCTCATCTGCCATATACTTAGTGGTACACCAATTTGTGAATTGTAGCTTTTAGGGCTTCTTACAATGGCATAATCTTTCTGCAATAACTGGTACAACCATTCTTTAACGATCGTTTTTCCATTGCTGCCTGTAATACCAATTACCGGTAACTGAAATTTTTTGCGACGGTTTATTACGAGCAACTGCAAAGCCTGCAACACATTTTTTACCTGCAAAAATTAGCTTCCGGATATGTTGCAGCAACATCTGCTGTAATTGTTTCGTCCACTACAAAATTCCTTACCCCTTTTTCATACAATTCTGCTACAAACAAATTGCCTGTACGCCTTGGTCCGCAGATGGCAAAGAACAGGGATGTTTTTGGGAAAAGCAGTTTACGGCTATCAAGCAGTAAGTTTTCAATTGAGAAATCGTGATACTGCTGCAGATAAGTTGCGCCAATGATCGTTGCTATTTCGGAAATGCTGTACAATAGAGGTAGTTTAATTATTCAATTTCCACATCTTCCGGAAGTTCTTTTTTCTTCATGAACATGGAATAAAAAATGGAGCCGCTGATACAAAGTAAAATTACGCCAAGGGAAATGAACACTTGTATGCTTTTATCGATCCATTGGTTCAGCCAATGCTCTGCCAGCATTTTTACCCCGATGAAAATCAGCACAATGGCAATACCCTGCTGCAGGTAATCGAATTTGGAAACAGCACCCCTTAACAAAAAGAATAAACTTCTTAAGCCGAGCACTGCAAAAATATTGGAGGTATAAATCACGAGCGTATCTCTTGAAATACCCATCACTGCCGGTATGGAATCCAGTGCAAAAACAAGGTCGATGCCTGCCAGTAACAGGATCACTAAAAACAACGAAGTATAAAAACGTTTGCCGTCTTCCCTTACTATGTATTGCCCTTCACCATCATGTGCCACAATGGGCAGGTATTTGGTAAGAAACAAATAGAGTTTTGATTCATGTGGCCTGAATTCATCATCGGCATCTGCTACAAACATCTTATAGCCGGTGTACAACAGAAATACCCCGAAGATGTATAAGACCCAGCCAAAACGTTCCACCAGCGCCACACCTGCGGTAATAAACAACACCCTGAATATGATGGCCATCAATATCCCCACCAGCAACACACGACCGTAATATTTATCTTTGATTCCAAAGGCAGAAAAGATGAGAATGAAAACAAAAATATTGTCAATGCTCAGGCTCCACTCCATCAGGTAAGCACTGAGGTATTGCAATGCCAGCACCTCTCCTTTTTCTACCCACATAAAAACAAAGAAGCCCAGTGCCAATGATACCCAAAAAAAAGTTTGATACAGCGCTGCTTTGATGGTAATCACCTTGTTTTTTTTACTCAGCAGGCCAAGATCAAAGACAAGGGCCAGTACGATCACGATGCCAAAGACGGTATATGTAATTTGATTAGTATCCATTGAGTGTTTCAATTAACCGGCAGATCATACTGCAGGGATGGCAATTAAGCAATTGTGTATTTTCTTTTCCTGCGCCACTGGTAAAAAACTGCAAAAAGGCATACCAGTAAAATAGGTGCAATAATATTGATTACCTGCCACAAGGTCCGCTCTTCTGTAATTTTCTTTACATCCAGCAAACGGAGTGCATAATCCTTAGCCCTTGCATCTAATATATTTTTCTTGTTGGCAAGGTATTCGGTGCAATTCAAAAAGAAATCCTTGTTAGCATATTGGATTTTGGTGAACTTGTTTACACCCATTGGCAAAGGGCCTACGGTTTCTGAAACCTGGTTCAATACAATATCAGCATCACTTACTACAATCACCTTGCCGGGTTCTTTGCTTTCTCTTAAAAAAGGCTGGTTATATTCTTTTAAGGTGTCGAGTTGAGCCTGGCTTGCCCTGTTGGCAAACATGGAGGAGAATTTACCTTCCAGCAATACTGCCACCGGAATGTTTTTCCGGTTAAACTTATTTACATCCTCCTCTGTCTGTAAACTATTCAATTGTATCCTTGCAGGAGTGGGCATGGTATAGGCATTGACTGAAGAAGACAACAGCACCGTTTTAGTAACGCCATCCGCTTCCACCATGTCAACTGAATTTACAAATTGCCCCAGCACATCTGCCTGGTTTTTTACAATGGGGTGTTCGCTTCCGGGTTGCAGCAAAGGTGCATAAGGCCAGGGCAACAATTGCTTCTGGCTTTGTCCGCCGATGCTGCCCACTTCCACCGGTATTTTATCACAATGTTTATCTGCAACCAGGTCGGTATTAATGCGGACGCCATAGCGAAACAACAGGTCATTTAAATTCAGGTCTCTTGAGTAAGCGATCAGTTCTCCGTTTTGCAGGCTGTCTCTTTCAGCATACAGCACATCTACAAAAAACAATAACCTGCCGCCGTTCATTACATATTGATCCAGCTTAAACTTATCATCATCTGTAAACTTTTCACCCGGCTTTACAATTACGATGGCTGCATAATCTTCCGGTGAAATAAAAGGAACTGTTTTTACATTCACGGTATCCACTACAAAGTTTCTACCCAACGTTTCAAAAGCGCTGTATACTGCCGGAAAACCATAAGGCGGCTCGCCATTACCGTAAGCATAGGCTACTACCGGCACATCTTTCTGCGTCAATTTTTGAATGGCATTGGCAAATTTATATTCGAGTAAAGCTTCAGCACTGTTGAGCGATTCTTTGTCCAACAGGTCATCTGAATTGAAAATACTTTTTTGAACCTGGCCCTGCAGCAGGTCGATGGCAATGGATTTATCACCATATCTTATTACTGCCCCGGGAAAAATTTGCCGCTGGTTTTTTCCTTCTCCTTCTTTAACCTGCACCTGCTGGTTGGTTGGGCGCAGCCCCATTGAAACCAGGGAGTCAAACACCACCGCCTTTAAAGAATCCTCCATACCTTCTGCAGGTAATTCAAACTGGTACTGAATTTTATTGCCTCCGTAGTTTTTAAAATTCTCCAGCAACTCCTTGGTACTGGTAGCTAATTTTTTAAACTCTGATTTGATATCGCCTGTCAACAGTACTGTAATATCCACTTCACCTTCTAAATTTTTCAACACAGATTTGGTGGAGCTGGATAACGTAAATCTTTTTCATTGGTAAAATCGATCCTGCTGTGAAAAACAGCCGCCAGCCAGTTAATAGCGATCAGCAGAACAATGATCACTGGCAGTGCTGCTTTACTGTTAAAGAGTTTTTTAATCATATCTGTTGAATCAGGTGCTTACCTGTTTTGCAGTTTTTTTTCTGTAATAAACAGGAATAAAAAAATGAGGCTTAAAAAATAAATAAGATCCCGGCTGTCCAGCAGGCCCCTGCTCACACTGCGGTAATGAAAATCAATGCCCAGCATTTCGATATAATAATCAGTGCTGCCCTGGAACACGGGCAACTTACTCACTGCATTAAAACCAAAGTAAAGCAGAAGACAGGCAAAAGTGCTGATCAAAAAAGCCACTACCGCATTGCTGGTAAAACCGCTGCAGCAAAGGCTGATGGCTGCAAACACGGCGGCCAGCAAAAAAAGCCCCAGGTAACTTCCTGCAATCCCTCCAGAATCAATATTACCGGTGGCACTGAGACTTTTGATGGTAAAGATGTAAACAAAGGTTGGTACGATCACAAACAGCAGCACTACCGCTACAGACAGGTATTTCCCCGATACAATCTGCCAGCAGCTGAGCGGCTTAGTCCTTAATATTTCAAATGTGCCGCTCCGGGTTTCCTCAGAAAGAGACCGCATGGTAAGGGCCGGCACCAGGAAGATGAGTATCCAGGGCGCTAGTTCAAAAAATTTATCGAGGGTGGCATAGCCAAAATCAAATAGATTACTATCTTTTAATACAAATAAAAACAAGCCGTTCACCAGCAGGAACAGGATGATGGCGATATAGCCGGTAAGGTTACTGAAAAACTGGTGCAGCTCTTTCTTACAAATACTCAGCATGTTTTTTAAAATTGCTGCAATTTACTATTTAGGCAGTTACAAAAAACCGGTTTCTGCTTTTGGCGGCTTTAACCGCTGAATTGTGGGTCCCTTTCCGGCACAAAAATTATTTTTAGTTTTTTTTCACATTTATGCAGCGTTTAATAAAACGTCTTTGTCATAGGGTTACAAAATCATTTTATCGATTTTATATTTTTACATTAGTCGTTTACCAAAACCAACTTCTGAGTCCCCCGATTATTTCGGGGGATTTTTTATGGAAACAGGTTGCCTCAGCATCTCAGCCAGCAAATATTTTTTATGAAAAAGATGATGATGCTGGCCACTGCAGGGTTGCTTTCTGCACAATTAATGGCCCAGTCAAAAAAAGCAGTTGCACCTCCACCACCGCCGCCACCGCCACCCAAAATTGCAAAAGCACCACCACCCCCGCCGGCAGTTCCCTTGGAAACAGCGAAGGTAAAAGACATACCACCGCCACCCCCACCTCCGCCGCCGCCTAAACCACCAAAAGCACCGAGAAAGCCAAGAGGGAAAGCAAAATTTACACCGCCGGTTATAGTAAAAGACAAAGAAATAATATAACTGAATTAAATATATTCTAAAGCAAAGTCCCCGCTGGTTAGCGGGGACTTTCAATAAATAAAATGAATGATCATTTAACGGCCGACCTTCTTTTTATTGGCCCAGTAAACCCCTGATAATATTACCAGCAGGCAGCCAACCTGTATCCAGCCAAAATTTTCTCCAAAATATATACCCCATGCAATGGCAACAAAAGGGATTCCGTAGGTAACCATGCTGGCAAAAATACCCCCGGCCCTTTTTACCAGCATGTAAAATAATACGGTGGCAATGGCTGTGCCGCCGATACCCAATACCATGGCAGCACCCACTCCTTTTATAAACCCGGTTTCGTGAAATGGCAGGGAAAAGAATCCGGTAAATAACAATACACCCAGCGCAGGCAGTGCATTCAATGTTAATGCTACCGAAGCAATTTGTAACGAAGGCAGGTGTGATAAATATTTTGATACCAGGTTTACATTAAAGCCATACATCACGGTTGCCAGTATGATGAGCAAAGGATATAGCAAACCATTGCTTTCTTTAATATGCCCCCTGCTTAGTAATAACAAAATACTGCCAGTAAAAGCAATGATGATACCGATGACTTTATTGACCGGGGGTTTCCGGGCAAAGAACAACGCTCCTGTAATGATAACGAATATCGGGGTAAGGGAATTAAGCATTCCGGCCAATGAACTGTCCATACCCTGCTCCGCATAACAAAACAGGAAGGCCGGCAACAGGCTGCCTAATACGCCCGATAAAAACACCAGTGGCAATTTATTAACCGGGATTTTACGGAAGGAGCGGAAGGCAACCGGAAGCAACACCAACCCGGCAGCAACCATCCTGATGGCGGCTATATTGAATGGGCTGATATGATTGTCCAACCCTATTTTCATCAAGATAAAACTGCTGCCCCAGATAACTGCCAGCACCATAAATATGCACCAGTCGATAAATTTTTTACTCACCCTGCAAAGATGTTGTTTAAAACGGGAATAATAAATTGAATGGTATTGAATCTATTCCCTTGTTTTATCCACATCAATCGTTTCAAAAAAAATAAAATGCCAAAAAATTATAATTTGACTCTATTTTTTTGTATTTATGCCGTCTTCTAAAAACACATTAAAAAACTTAAACGAATTTATTATGGGAATGTTAAAAGAATTTAAAGAGTTTGCCCTTAAGGGAAACCTGGTGGATATGGCCATTGCCTTTGTAATGGGCGGCGCTTTCGGCAAAGTGGTAACAGCATTTGTAGAAAAAATGTTTGCACCCGTTACCGGCTTGATATTGGGCGGTATTGATTTGAACAGTCAGGTATGGTCACTTAGGGATGAAGTAAAAGAAGTAAAAGATGCAACTGGTGCAGTTATCACTAAAGGGCAGGCAGGGTTAGCCATCCATTGGGGGGAATTTATCACCGCCTGTATTGATTTTATCCTTGTAGCGTTTGTAATGTTTATGATCATTAAAGCAATGAATAAAATGAAGAAAAAACAGGCTGAAGCCCCTGCAGGCCCATCTTCAACAGATGCCCTTTTGATGGAAATCAGGGATTCTTTAAAGAAATAATTTTCATCGCAAACAACTGTATTTAAGCATTGCAAGTCTAAGGACTGCAATGCTTTTTTTATTAAATCAAACCAATCAATGAAAAAGAAATTTTTACCGGGGATTGTAACAATGATGGCTGTTTTACAAGTAACTGCACAGGATGCTACTGTAAAAGAACTACAAAAAGCTTCCACCAAAGAAGTGAAAAGTACAGAAAAAGACGGCTGGAAAAAGAGTGGGTCTTTTATTTTGAATGTTAACCAGGGCAGCCTGTCAAACTGGGCCGGAGGCGGAGAGCAGAACACTATGGGCATCAACGCTATCTTTAACTATGGCATCAATTTCAGAAAAGGCAAAAGCACCTGGGATAACTATTTTGACCTGGCTCTTGGGTTTCAGAATGCCACCAGCTTTAACAGGTTTAGAAAAACAGATGACCGTATTGATATTACCAGTAAATACGGTTACCAGGTTTCAAAGCACTGGTATGCAGCAGCGTTGGTAAATTTTAACAGTCAGGCACTTACTGGATATGATTATGGTGCCGATACGAAAATCTCCAACTTCCTGGCCCCTGGCAAACTGCTTTTCTCTTTAGGTATGGATTTCAGGCCAAACAATGATTTTTCCGTGTTTATTTCTCCAGCAACCACCCGTTGGATACTTAAAAAAGACGATGATTTTTATGCGCTAAACCTGTTTGGCGTGCCGGCAGGTAAAAAAAGTTACAATGAACTGGGGGCATATTTAACTGCCAAATACACCAGGCCAATCACAACCTGGGCTACCTATACAGGCCGGCTTGACTTATTCAGCAATTATAAAAGAAATCCTCAGAATGTGGATGTGTTTTTTACCAACTTACTGGTATTGAAATTTAATAAATGGCTGGGAAGCACCATAAGTGTTGATTTGGTATACGATGATGATGTAATCTCAAAACTGCAGTTAAAGGAAATACTTGGATTGGGACTTACGCTCAAACTCTAAAGATTTTTGGCAACGGGGAACAGGTTCTTTAAAAAAACCACTATTTTCGCAGCGGCTTCCAAAATCGGAAGTCGTTGTTTTATTAACTAATACCAAACTAACATGAAAAGAATCCTGGGTTTACTGGCTATTACACTCTTAGGACTGCAACTCAATGCACAGGATGCCTCTGTAAAAGAAATTCAAAATACGACTTCAAAAACAGTAAAGGTAGAAGAGGGTAAAAAGCCCAATAAAAACGGCTGGATACGTGGCGCTAACCTTAGTTTTGGCCTTACCCAAATTGGTAATAAAAATTGGGTTGCCGCTGGCGGAGACGAATTTTCTCTTTCCGCAGCAGCTTCACTGAACGCTTTTGCCACCAGAACATGGGGCCGCTACACCTGGGAAAATGCGCTTGATGTAAACTACGGTTTGGTAAACACCTCTACATTAGGGGTACGCAAGGTAAACGACCGTTTGGACCTGCTGAGCAAATACAGCTACAAACCAAAAAAATGGAAAAACACCACCCTTACTTTATTGGGTCAGTTGCGTTCTCAAATCACCAGCGGATATCAATACGACTACTTTGGAACCACAGAAAAAAGAAGGAATTCAGGCTTTTTTGCTCCTGCATACGTCATCGTTTCTCCGGGCATTGAATGGAAGCCTAATAGCTGGTTTTCTTTGTTCGGATCTCCCCTGTCTGCAAGGTGGGTAATCGTGAGCAATGGTGCCTATAGCTATGCCGGCCAGGGTGGAATTTTCAATGATCAGGAGGAAACGCCATTGGCAACACTGTATGGCGTAAATCCTGCTAAAGGTCACCGTGGTGAATTTGGTGCTTTTGTTACTGCTACCATCAAAAAAGACATCTTTAAAAACACCTCTTACTATAGCAAACTAGACCTTTATTCAAACTATATCAAGGGCCCTCAAAACGTAGATGTTTTCTGGACCAACCAGTTTAAAGTAAGGCTGGCCAAATGGTTGAATGTAAATTACCAACTGGATATGCTGTATGATGACGATGTGAAAAATCCAAAAAATCCATCGAGCTCAATCGGCCTCCAGTTATTAT
Organism: Chitinophagaceae bacterium; assembly: GCA_016722465.1. Lineage (GTDB taxonomy): Bacteria > Bacteroidota > Bacteroidia > Chitinophagales > Chitinophagaceae > Ferruginibacter. The sequence continues at coordinate 887,253 of JADKJC010000002.1, forward strand.
CCACATTCGGGATAGGCGTTTCATTCAAAATGTAATTCTCACTTAAGTTTTAATACATTTGTCCTCCCCCGCCACAAACGGGGGAGGATTTTTTTATCAACTAATTTTTATCACATTGAACACCACTTCTTACCAGATAAAACTAGATCAATTTGAAGGCCCGTTTGACCTTCTCCTTTTTTTTATTGAAAGGGATGAGCTGGACATCTACAATATACCCATTACAAAAATCACCAACGATTTCCTGGATTTTATTCACCAGGGCGAAAAACTGAACATAGAACTGAGCAGTGAGTTTATTCTCTTTATCAGCACATTAATGCGTATCAAAGCCAAAATGCTGATACCACGTAAAGAGCTGGATGCACAGGGCAATGAAATCGACCCAAGGCAGGAACTGATCAGCAAGATACTTGAATACAAAAAATTCAAGGAAGCATCGGTCAAATTAGCAGAAATGGAAGAAGTGCGAATGCTGATGTTTAAAAGAGGTAACCTGCAAAAAGAATTATCACAGATTGGCGAAGAAGCTGGTGAAGGAACCGAGATACAGGCTGTTACCATGTTCAAACTGATGAAGGCTTTTGAAAAAGTGATTCAGAAACTGCACGAAAGAAACAACAAGCCGGTTCATACAGTAATTCAGTACAACTACAGTATGGAAGAAAGCAGGGATTACATGCTCGACCACTGCCGCACCCAAAAGACCACCTCCTTTGAAAAGATATTTGAAGTGTGCCAGGATAAGATACACGCCATTTTTCTTTTTTTAAGCCTGCTGGAATTATCACAGCAAAAATACCTGCTGATCGTTACCGGGGAAGGCAGGAACAACTTTATTGTGGAATACAATGAAAACAGGGAGGAAGAGGTGGACAGCAGCCTCGACTATAACGAAATGACAAGTTTTAATTAACCCTACAACCCCGGCAGTTCCGGGGTATTTTTTTGCTATTCTGTCAGGTTTTTAATGATGGCAGCAATTTTGATGTTTAAACATCAATTAAAAGAAAAATCATGAAAACAATATTGCACAAAGCTTCCGAAAGGGGAAGTGCCGATTATGGATGGCTGAAGCCCAACTATTATTTCAGTTTTAGCAACTATTACGATCCTCAGAAAGTTCACTTTGGTTTACTAAGGGTATTGAACGATGACTTCATTGCAGGCGGCGGCAAATTTCCAACACATCCGCATGATAACATGGAAATTGTAACCATCCCCTTTACAGGAGCTTTAGAGCATAAAGACAGTACCGGTGGTGAGGGTATTATCAAAGCTGGCGATATACAGATCATGAACGCCGGCAGTGGTGTTCAACACTCAGAAGCCAACGCCTCTGCAACCGACCCGGTAACATTGTTCCAGGTATGGGTTTTCCCAAAAGTGAAGAATATCAAACCAAGGTACGATCAACGAACCTTTGATATCAATGACCGGAATAATCAATGGCAGGTAGTGGTGTCACCAAGGGGAGAAGACAATGCTTTATGGATAAACCAGGATGCAAGGTTTGCTCTTACCAATTTAGCAGCCGGTAAAACGCTGGACTACAACAATGCATTCAAAGGGAATGGTGTTTTTTTAGTAGTAGTGAATGGCTCGGTTAAAATAGGCGACACTGTTTTAAATAAGAGAGATGCTTTGGGGATATATGATACAGATTCCTTCAGCATTACGGCAAGTGAAGATGCAGAGTTGCTGGCGATAGAAGTGCCGATGAACTAATGTAAATATTAAATAAAATTAGGCCGTCTCAAAAGGCAGCCTAATTTTATTTAAGAAACCTGTTCTCAGATCATCTTTTTCATACACACTATTTTCAATAGTCTGGTACTGTCCATAATTCGGTATCCTAGAATAACCGGATTTGTGGTAAAGCCGGATGGCTTCCGGCTGATTCTTCCCGGTTTCCAGTATGCAGCAATGAAAACTTAATTGCTTTGCCCAGCGTTCGAGTTCCTGCAATACTAATCCTGCAATACCTTTCCCACGGTATTGCGGTTGCACAAACATTCTTTTGATCTCTACGGTATTACCTTCGTAGTCTCTGAATGCACCACAGGCAACTACTTCATCATTCTTATAAGCCAGTACTACATTATGGATATGAACTGTTTTATTAAACTGTGCATAGAAAGCATGATCATCCCCATCTCTTACAGCAAGGTCCTCATCCAGCAATGCCACCAGTTTTATAAAATCAGGATTGTCTGAACTTGTTCTGATCAGTTTAATCATATCATTATTCATTATTTGTAAGATAAATATTTTCCGATAATTTTTTACCGGCTGCTTTTCAATTAAAGTATCTTCATACCAATTACTTTAAATATAACGTATGCCGCTTGTCCTGATACTATTCATCGTGGTAGGTGTTTTAATTCTATTAACCACCAGTTTTAAAGTAAGCCCCTTTATTGCATTGATCCTTGTTTCATTGCTGGCTGGTTTCTTACTCGGCATCCCACTGGCGGGTATTGCGAAGTCAGTACAAAAAGGCATTGGAGATATGCTCGGTTCAATCCTGGTAATCTTATCTGCAGGAGCAATGATCGGCAAACTGGTGGCTGAAAGTGGCGCCGCAAAAGTAATTGCTGATAAGATCATGCAAGTGTGTGGTGAAAAATATTTGCAATGGGGTTTGATGTTGACCGGCCTGGTTATTGGCATTCCCCTTTTTTACAATGTTGGCTTTGTGCTGGTGATCCCCATCATTTTCAGTTTGGTATACCAATATAAACTGCCTGCTGTGTATGTAGCCATTCCTATGCTGGCCTCCCTTTCGGTGGCCCATAGTTTTTTACCGCCGCATCCTTCTCCGGCATCGCTGGTTGTTACTTTTAATGCCAGTATGGGCAAAACTTTTTTTTATGGACTCATTGTAGCGATTCCTTCCATTGTGTTAGCGGGTCCGGTATTTTCCAGGACATTAAAAAAAATAAAAACGCCTGGGCCGATTGTAGTGGTTAGTAAAAACGAATTTGACCAGCCACTGCCAGGATTCCGGAATAGTTTGTTATCAGCCATGCTGCCAGTTTTTTTACTGGGCATCACTACACTCCTGTCATTTTTATTTGCAGCACAACCATCATTACTACAGGTCACCAGTTTTTTAAATGAGCCATCGGTACTGATGGTGCTGGCTTTGCTGATTGTAACTTATACATTGGGCATTAAGCAGGGCAAGAGCATCAAACAGATTATGCAGGTATATGAAAACGGCATTAAAGATATTGCGATGATCATTTTGATCATTGGTGCATCGGGTGCATTGAAACAGGTACTGATTGACAGTAATGCCAGCAACGCTATTGCAGAATACTTTAAATACTTACACATTCATCCATTGTTGCTGGGTTGGTTGATAGCAGCCATTATCAGGCTTTGCCTGGGTTCCGCAACCGTAGCAGGATTAACTACAGCAGGTATTATTGCACCAATGATGGGCAGCATGCAGGTGGATGCCAACCTGATGATACTGGCCATTGGTTCCGGCAGTGTCTTTTTTTCGCATGTAAATGATACCGGTTTCTGGATGTTTAAAGAATATTTCAATGTTTCTTTAAAAGATACTTTTCTATCCTGGTCATTGATGGAAACCATCGTATCGGTGACTGGGTTGATCGGGGTATTTTTATTGAACCTGCTGTTGTAAATATATCAGCAGGCTCTGTATAAAAATACCCGGCATTTGCCGGGTATCAATTTTTCAATAAGATAATATGACTAATTAAAGCGGAGATTATAAGTAGCACCTATACCAACATTTGCTATGCTCCCACCATTTACATCGCTGCGGAAAATATTATTATAAAAACCAAATACATTCCAGTCGTAATTGTGATAACCCAACTGTGGTTTTATGTAAGCACCGCCTTTTGCATTGTTAATTCCCGTTACTACACTATACCCACCATCAAGCCCTGCAAAAAAACCTTTGGCTGCTGGATACACCCGGATGAATACCCCCAATGGTATCGTTCCAAAACTCTGGAGATTGTTCCTGGCAAAAAAATGATTGTACCCTGTGGTCAATCCAATACCAAAATGATTGGTTTCCATCAACTGACCTTTTAACTCAAGCCCGGCAACAAAACTGCTGTAGTTGGAGATGTCACCTACGGGTACACCGGCATTAACCCCAATTTTTAACCACGAATTCTTCCTGGTAATCTCATCTGTTTTCTGAGCCAGTAAAATAGTGCCGCTCATTAATGCCATACATACAATTGCTAATTTCTTCATCATGTGAATTTTTGATTCACTATAGTATTGCCAAAGAACATACCACACATAACCAGCTATAAAAATGCTGCAGGGAAAAAGAATTGAGGAAAGAATTGCCCGGATTGAGTGAGCCTGGAGAGCCCGTTTTATACAATACTATGTAACAATCGTTCTGAAAGTTAAATTCACTCTCGACTTTGTCACGAGCCTGGTGGGTGGCAGCCGGTGCAGCCAATGTGTTTGTGTAGTGCCTTTCATTACTAATAAGCTGCCATGTTCCAGCATCACTGAAACAGTTGCTTTGGTTATTTTATGCCGGAAAGAAAATCTCCTTTCTGCACCAAAACTCAACGAAGCAATAGCGCCATTCTTTTTCAGGTCTTTCTCTGCATCACTGTGCCAGGCCATCCCTTCATCACCATTGTGATATAAATTGAGCAAACAGGAGTTATAGGTTTCCCCACTATTTTCTTCTGCGATCGCTTTCAATTGCAGCAATGCAGTTGTCCACGGCAATGCCTGTTTGGTAGTATTGGAATAGGTATATTCAAATGGCCGGTCGCCATACCAGGCAACTTTTCTTTTGGTGATGATGTGTTTGCCATAGATAACAGCTTCATCATTTTTCCATTCAATGGTATCAAGCAAAGTGTTGAGATAATCATTGGCTCTTTGATGTGGCATCAATTTGCCATAATAATTCACCATGCCATCCTGGGGCAGCAGGTTGATTGTTTCTATTGGTTGATCATTGAATAAATCCATCTTTCCATTTTTTATAAGGCTGCTTCATACAATTACCACATGGCCGGTATCCATTTCTGATCGCTTCTTTTTCAGATGCAAAGAAAACCCTGTTTTCCTTTTTTATCCTTTTTCCTGAACGGCACTGCAATGTTCCATAAATATTTAGTTTCATGTTTCCCCAATTCCAATTGCTTTTTGTTTGATTTTCTTTATTAATTGAGCATCGTTCATTTCATTGTGCCGGATCATGTTGCTGAACTTGTCTTTGCTGCTTCCCAACCAATGATGGCGGTTTTCCTTGTGTTGCCCCACATGTATCCACCCACTACCCCGGTTGATTGAATCACCCGGTGGCAGGGGATTAAGAAAGCAACCGGGTTAGTTCCTATTGCAGTGCCCACAGCCCTTGATGCAGTTGGTTTTTTAATTTTTTGTGCAATGCTGCCGTAAGAAGCCAACTGTCCCATCGGTATCTTCAATAAGGTCTCCCACACTTTCAGTTGAAAGTCTGTTCCTTTTAAATGAAGCTTGATATCCGGCAATTTGCTCCAGTCGTTTTGAAAAATGAACAGGGCGTTTTGCTGCAACATATCTAATTTCCGGCTGAACGATGCATTGGGGAATTTTGCTTTCAGATCTTTCAATGCGGTTTCTTCTTCCTCATTAAAAGCCATATAGCAAACTCCTTTTGGTGTAGAAGCAACAATAATATTTCCAAAAGCTGTTTCTGCAAAACTGTAATTGATGGAAAGATCGTTACCGCTATTTTTATATTCAGCTGGTGTCATCCCTTCTATATTGATGAAGAGATCATGCAGGCGGCTGGTACCTGAAAGACCGGTTTCATAAGCAGCATCAAACAATGTTGACTGGTTTTCTTTGAGCAATGTTTTGGCATGCTCCACGCTGATGTACTGAAGGAATTTTTTGGGACTGGTGCCTGCCCATTCTGTAAACAACCGTTGAAAATGAAAAGGGCTTAAATGCACTTTAGCCGCCACCTCATCCAGATTGGGTTGGCTTTTAAAATTTGCTTTGATATAATCAATGGCCTCGGCAATGCGGTTGTAATTGATTGTTTGCTGCGTATTCATGTCGATTGATTTCTAAAGCAAATGTCGGGAGGATTTGGCTGGAGGAAAATCCGAAACTTGCGGAAGTTTACATAAAACCTATAAGGTCTGCCGTACGGTAAAGCAGCCTTGCAAGACCTTATAGGTTTAGGCAACAGCCCGGCCTCCAAATAAATATACCGGCCATCAGCCGGTATATTAAAAGTTATCAAAGGAAATTATTTATTGAAATGTTGCACTCACTGTTACTTTATCTTTCACCATTTCTCTCAATACTTCGGCGATGGCATTGGCATCCAGACCAATTTCATTATACAATTGCTTCGGTGTGCCATGCTCAACCAGGCGATCAGGGATACCCATTATTTTTACATCGGCTTTATAGCCATGCTCATTCATAAACTCTAAAATAGCGCTGCCAAAACCTCCTACAACCGTGCCGTCTTCAACAGTAACAATCTTATTGTATTTGCCAAAAACTTCATGCAGCAGTTCCTCATCCAGCGGTTTGCAGAAACGCATATCATAATGTGCCGGGTTAATGCCTTCGGCTTTTACATCACGGATGGCGGAAGCTGCAAAATTACCCGGGTGGCCGAAAGATAATATCGCTACATCCTGCCCATCTTTTAATTTTCGGCCTTTGCCAATTGCTATTTCTTCAAACGGAGTTCTCCATTCCGGCACCATGCCCTCTCCTCTTGGATAACGGATGACAAATGGGCTGGTGGTGCTTTCCAGCTGTGCCGTATACATTAGGTTGCGGAGTTCCTTTTCATTCATCGGCGCACTGATGATCATGTTGGGAATGCAGCGCATGTAAGCAATATCATAGCAGCCATGGTGCGTTGGGCCATCTTCACCTACCAAACCGGCACGGTCGAGGCAGAAAACCACTGGCAGTTTTTGTATGGCCACATCATGGATTACCATGTCGTAAGCCCTTTGCATAAACGAAGAATAAATATTGCAGAATACCCTCATGCCCTGTGTAGCCAAACCAGCGCTTACCGTTACGGCATGCTGCTCACAAATGCCCACATCAAAAGCACGGTTGGGCATTTTTGCCATCATGTATTTTAAGGAAGAGCCACTTGGCATAGCTGGTGTGATACCCATGATCCTTTCATTCATTTCGGCCAGCTCTATTATGGTATGGCCAAACACATCCTGGTATTTAGGCGGCTGTGGAATATCGTAAGTTTTCTTTTGTATTTCCCCCGTTACTTTATCAAACAATCCGGGTGCATGCCACTTGGTCTGGTCTTTTTCCGCCAGCTCATAACCCTTGCCCTTAACCGTTAGTATGTGTAAAATTTTGGGGCCCGGAATTTTTTTAAGATCCTGTAAGGTTTCAATCAACTTGCTGATATTATGCCCGTCTATTGGACCAAAGTAGCGGAGTTGTAGTGCTTCAAACAAATTGGCCTTGCTGGTAACAGCGCCCTTCACCCCTTCCACAATTTTGTGCATTACTTTACGGCTCAGGTTTTTACCGGCGGGTAATTTGCCCAGCACTTTCCACACTTCATCCTTTATTTTATTATAGGTTGGCGAAGTGCTGATATCGGTTAAATATTCTTTCAGAGCGCCTACATTCGGGTCGATGCTCATGCAGTTGTCGTTCAAAATGATCAGCACATCGCTATCGGCTACGCCGGCATGGTTCATCGCTTCAAACGCCAGGCCTGCCGTCATACTACCATCACCAATTACGGCAATTGCTTTACGGTCTTTTTCGCCTTTGTATTTGGCAGCCATCGCCATACCCAGCGCCGCACTGATGGAAGTAGATGAATGCCCCACGCCAAATGTATCATATTCACTTTCACTGCGTTTGGGAAAGCCACTCAGGCCATTGTATTTTCTATTGGTGGGAAAGATATCCCGGCGGCCAGTTAATATTTTATGCCCGTAAGCCTGGTGGCCCACATCCCATACCAACTGGTCGTAAGGCGTGTTGTATACATAATGTAATGCCACCGATAATTCCACCACACCCAAACTGGCTGCAAAGTGGCCACCATGCACACTTACCACATCAATAATGTACTGGCGGAGTTCGTCACAAACCTGGTGCATCTGCTCTTTGGAGAGCTTCTTCAGGTCGGCGGGATTGTTGATATTGGATAAAAGAGGTCCTGCTTTTATTTCCATGCTTGTCTGTTTGCGTTGTAAAGGTAGGTTTTTTTCGGGTCGGGGCGCTTTCAGCGACCTGAACCATGGTTAAAATGTATTTTCCAGTGGGCTCACAACAGCACCGCATTAACATGGCACAGTTGCGGCTATCCGTTGCAAGTCCGGCGCTAAACACTGCACAATCCCTCACCGGGCTTTTCACTGCTATCCGCCAGCCTTTCAGCGAATGATCATTATTGAACTTTACAAAACCCCATCTTCAACAACCATCCTGCCCGATGGTTCAAACAAGTGGTTCATTTCATTATCTTTCCAAAAAAAAAGATGGGCTTCCCATTTTCATTCCATATTGGCGGCACAACAATACTATGGCATACCCTGGCCGAGCCAGCTGGTATGTTCATCGGCTACCGTTACTATATGTCATTGAGAAAAAAACAGGGCGATGTTATCAGCAGCAATAACCGTATCTGGATACTCATCGGCGCCATCTTTGGCGCTATCCTTGGCTCCAGGTTAGCAGGCGGACTGGAAAATCCTCCGGCGCTTTTCAATGCAGACAATAAGTTGTTGTATTTCTACCAGAACAAAACTGTACTGGGTGGATTTTTGGGTGGCGTATGGGGAGTAGAGCTTATAAAAAAGATCATTAAAGAAAAACACAATAGTGGTGACCTGTTCACTTATCCCTTGCTGCTGGCATTGATCATTGGCCGCATTGGCTGCTTCAGCATGGGCGTGTATGAAGAAACCTATGGCACGGTCACCTCCTTTTTTACAGGAATGAATTTAGGCGATGGGCTTTTGCGTCATCCGGTTAGTTTGTATGAAATTGTTTTTTAGTATTGTTGTGGATTGGATTGACTCAACTGGAAAAAAACTACCAGCTGGTCAATGGCCTGCGTTTTAAAATTTTATGATTGCATATTGCTGCTTCCGTTTTGTACTGGATTTTATCAAACCGCATTATACATTTAGCATTGGTCTGTCAACGATACAAATAACAGCATTCATTGGATTACTCTATTATGTGTTCATTTACATCCAGTATAAAGAGCTATTTTTAATAAAGGAATTTGAACCACAAAGGCAGTAAGGCACAGAGCAACACAAGGCTTTTACTTAGTGTTCCTTTATGTTCTTTATGGTTTTGTGGTTTATCAATTCCAGGCAACTTAAACAACACTCATGCCCGAACGCCCTTACACTTACTACGACTTTACCCTCAGTATTTGCAGCACCTGTTTACGCAGGGTGGATGCCAAGATCGTATTTGAAAACGACAACGTGTACATGCTTAAAAATTGTCCTCATCATGGTTTTGAAAAGGTGCTGATAGCAAACGATGTGGAGTATTATAAAAATATCCGCAATTACAATAAGCCTTCAGAAATGCCTTTGCATTTTAATACCAAAACGCATTACGGTTGCCCGTACGATTGCGGCCTCTGCCAGGACCATGAACAGCACAGTTGCTTAACAGTGGTAGAAATAACAGACCGCTGCAACCTGCAATGCCCCACCTGCTATGCCATGAGCAGCCCGCATTATGGCCGGCACAGAACAGTAGAAGAAGTGGAAAGAATGCTGGATATCATTGTTGCCAATGAAGGAACGCCGGATGTAGTGCAGATCAGCGGCGGCGAGCCCACCATCCACCCTGATTTTTTTGCCATCATGGACATTGCAAAGAAAAAACCGATCAGGCACCTGATGCTGAATACGAATGGCATCCGCATTGCAAAGGATATTGAGTTTGCAAAACAACTGGCAACCTATGCTCCCGATTTTGAAATTTATTTACAGTTTGATTCTTTTAAACCAGAAGCGCTGGAACAGTTGAGAGGAAAAGACCTGGCTGATATACGGATCAAAGCACTGGAACATTTGAATGCTCTCAATCTTTCAACTACGCTTGTTGTTACCTTACAACAGGGCGTAAATGATGATGAAATTGGCAAGATCATTGAGTTTGCGGTGCAACAAAAATGTGTTCGTGGTGTTACGTTCCAGCCAACACAGGTGGCAGGCAGAACTGAAAATTTTGACCCGGCTACTGATCGTATTACGATGACCGATGTAAGAAAAAGGATTTTATCACAAACTAATATCTTTCAGCCCAATGACCTGGTACCGGTTCCCTGCAATCCGGATGCACTGGTAATGGGGTATGCACTTAAGTTAGCCGGGCAGATCTTTCCATTAACAAGATACGTTGACCCGGCAGTGCTGCTCGACAGCAGCCGCAACAGCATCGTGTACGAACAGGATGAAGGGCTGAAAGAAAAGATGATCAGCATTTTCAGCACGGGTATTTCAGTTGATAAAGTGAATGAAAACATGAAGCAGCTGCTTTGCTGCCTGCCGCAGATAGCAGCGCCGGGCCTGAGTTATGACAACCTGTTTCGTATTATCATCATGCGGTTTATTGATGCCTACGATTTTGATGTCAGGGCCATCAAGAAAAGCTGTGTGCACATTGTTCATAAAGACGGCCGCATCATTCCCTTTGAAACCATGAATTTGTTTTACCGGGATGAAAAGGAAGTATATTTGAGAGAGCTTCAAAAAGAAAGAGCCACATCAATACAATAAAAATACGGCCATGAGTTTTATTATTTTATTGTTCATACTGATGATTGCGCCATTGGTGCTGGCCATTATTGGCATCGTTTTTCTCTGCAATAGTGAGCCGGCAATAAAAAAGAAAGGAAAATATTTATTGCTTTCAGGCGTTTTACTATTCCTGGTTGAAATATTGATCGGTTATTCGGTATGTTCAAACATGAATTTTCATTAACCGTTAAATTTGACCCTGCAAAAAATAAACGAATGACACTTCAAACTAAGATAATTACCAGCAATGCCATACTGGCCATTCTTGTAACAGTAGTATTGGCGTTTAAGACTGATACATTCCCGGGCAATGGTTTTTTTTTCATGGCAGGTGCCATTGGCATTGCGGGTGGGCTTGGTTGCCTTGGCCTGGGTGCATTACTCTTGCTGAGAAAAGATAAAGCTGCCGCAAAGGGTTACCTGATAAGCGCCCTCCTCTTATTACTGATCGGGCTAATCTTTTATTTCCTGCTAAATAAATACTGATCGTTTATTGAAACAACCTTTCGGCAACCGCTACACTCTCCGGCTTGCCCACATCCACCAGTTTATCGCCGGTATGGTCGTATCCATATATGGGATATTGAGCCGCAAGGCTGAGATAAGTATCAACTAAAGAAAACTTTCCCCGTTGTGGTATCAGTTCAAAAACAGTTGGTTCAAAAACTACCACACAACTATAAGCCATTGGTTTGAGATTGGGTGTATCTATAGAAATTCTTTTTTCACCGGTGGCAGTATTCATCCAGCCACAAAGCCGGCTATCCTCATCAAACAAAAAGTTACGGGATGATTTCCTGGTTGTTATGCCAAATGAGATGAGCCCTTTTTTCTCTTTATGAAAAGCCAGCAGGTTATCCAAATTCAAATCCGTTAAAAAATCAGCATTTAGTGTAAAGAATGGCGTTGCGCCGGTCAGCAGGTTTTTTGCTTTCAATAATCCACCTCCGGTTTCCAGCAGTTCAGCTGTTTCATCGCTGATGATGACATTGCTTCCCCAGCCATTGTTTTCTTTAACCGCAGCAATTACCTGGTCTGCAAAATGATGCACATTTACCACCACATCTTTTACACCATATTGCTGCAGGTATTCGATATTGCGTTGCAATAAAGATTTACCGTTCACTATGGCCAATGCTTTAGGGTGAACATCTGTCCACGGTTTGAAACGGGTGCCGAGGCCGGCGGAAAAGATCATTGCATGCCCCCCTGTCCCTAAAGGGGAGCTTTGGAGTACGTTATTTTGAAGTTCATTCATTTTATTTAGAAGTGCGTTTATTACAGATTGAATATTGTTTTTTACTTAGTCGTTTGTAAAACGAATAATACTGATTCCCAAAGATTCAATATGGCCTTGCCTTATTTGATCATTAAATTTTACATCCTGCCTGTTATGTACCCCACCATCAATTTCTACTACCAGCTTTAAAGAGTGGCAGTAAAAATCAGCAACATAATTCCATATTGGATGTTGCCTTCTAAATTTTATTCCCAACTTATTTTTTGAAAGGTAAGCCCAAACAATATCTTCCTCATGTGTAGGAAATTTTCTTAACTCTTCTGTTTTTTGAAAAATTAATTTAGAAGCACGGTAATGCATATCAAGCCGGTGCCCCTCCGCCCCACTAGCCAGCGGAGGCTTTTGGACTTCGAAATTTTTAGTATCGTCCTCTTTTGACATGAATAAAGATTATTTATCAGAATGCTGTTTTTGAATTTAAGGCCAAGCCCCTTTAGGTGTTTGGGGCAACTCTTTCCATTTTCCAGTTTTCTTTATTGGTATGGCTCAGTTCAATCTTCACTTTAAACTTATTCCTTAAATGCCTGGCCAGCGCTTCCGCTGCATACACACTCCTGTGCTGGCCGCCGGTGCACCCAAAATTAATGGCCAGGTGTTCAAAGCCTCTTTTGATGTATTCTTCCACTGATATGTCGACAACGCTGAACATACTGTTTAAAAAATCCGGCATCTTTGTTTGCTGCTCTAAAAAATCTTTGACCGGTTTATCAAGCCCTGATAAATGTTTGTATTCATCAAATCTTCCGGGGTTTAAAATCCCTCTCATGTCAAACACAAAACCACCACCATTGCCTGTATCATCAACAGGATATCCATTCTTTATAAATGAGAAACTGCTGATATTTATAACCAACGGCGTTTCCGCAGTGGCCTGAACTGGTGTAAATTCTTCAATTACTTCGGCACTGATGCAGATTTCAAGTACCTTCTTAAACTCCGGCAATGCGATGCCAATACTTTGATGCTGCACAAACCATTGTAAATTCTGCAACGCCAATGGAATGCTGGTTAAAAAATGTGCCTTCCGTTCAAACAAACCACGGAATCCGTAAGCACCCAGCACCTGCAGCAAACGTATCAGCACATAACCATTGTATTGGCTCCGGAAAATTTCTTTATCAATGGATTCATTAATTACTTTTTCAAAAGCATCCATATACTCTTCCAGCAGCCGCTGTTTCCAGTCGTCAGACAGATTGGCCTTTGCCTGCCACAACAACGAAGCTACATCGTATTGCGGAGCACCTTTCATGCCGCCCTGGTAATCGATGAAATGAACTTCATTGCATGCATCCACCATAATATTCCGGCTCTGGAAATCACGGAACATAAAAAACTGGTACTCGGTATGAGACAGATAATTACTGAGGGCTTCAAAATCTTTAATGAGCTTTTGTTTATCATAAGGCCGGCGCAAGGCATCCAGGAAATAATATTTGAAATACAACAGGTCCGCCATAATTGCTTCCTTGCCGAATGAAGCATTGGTCAGGCATTTTTTATAATCCAATCCCTCATGCCCTTTTATTTGCAGTAACGCCAGTTGTTGAAGGCTTTGCTGATACAGGCCATACACTTCTTCTGTATATCCACATTGCTCCAGTTTATCCAATAAAGAAATACTGCCAAAATCCTGCTGGATATAAATACGTTTATCCGGGCTTACGCAAAGCACTTTTGCTGTACGCAGGTCTTTTTGTGCAAAGAGTTTGGAAAAGTAAATGAAGGTTTCATTCTCTGCTATATTAGCGCCATAGGTTGCAATATAATTGCCCTCACCCGTATGTAAACGAAAGTAATGCCTTTCACTGCCCGCCTGGGGCAATTTATCAATAGCAGTAATGGTTGCTTTGGAAACGGTTGCAAATAACTTGTTGATTTCTTCGATGGGTGCTTGCATTGAATCAGGAATCTGTTTTGGTAAAAATAGAATATTTACCCCAAACTCATTTCACTGCAACGCTAACTGCAGCAATGGTAATGTATGAGCCTGGTGAAAATCAACTGTTGACTGAAATACCTGAATGATGCTGACTGAGGTTTGCCGCCAATCGATATACAGTACAAGTGTGCGACGCCAATGAAGTACCTGTGCATTCAACAGTTTGGGTCAAAAAAATTTATACCCGGTTCCTGTAAGGGAATTAATTATTTTTAGCAATCACAATATTGATATGCGTCGCTTTCTCCAGAAAACAATGAACAAACCTGTAACCTGGCTGGCCAATACTTTTGGTAGCAGGCCCAACCGGGAGAGAGTGCATGCAGCCCTTACAAAATTGTATAATGACAGCAAAGAAAACCCCGGCAGGAAAGTATTGGTGATTGATACTGATGTTACCAATGCCCGGTTCATCATTTTGAGTGACCAGCATAAAGGTGCCAAAAACGGCAGCGATGATTTTATGGTATGTGAACACAGCTATATGACCGCACTGGAATATTATTATGAACAGGGCTTTCACTTTATTTCGCTGGGAGATGAAGAAGAGTTATGGGAAAACACGGTATGGCCGGTAAAAGCAAACAACAAGGAAAGCACTGCTTTACAGAAAAAATTTTTGCAGCAGCAACGTTTTACCAAGGTTTATGGCAACCATGATACTTTCTGGAACAATGATCCTTTTGCAGGCATGCACCTCAAAAGCATGTATGATGGACCGGTGAAAATTTATGAAGCAGTGGTGCTGCAGTTGAAAGCCGGAGAGAGCAAGGTTACCATTTTTCTTACGCACGGGCACCAGGGCGATGGGCAAAGTGACAGCAATTGGTTTAGTGCATGGTTTACAGGCAGGGTATGGGCGCCACTGCAAAGTTATTTGAACCTGAACCCCAACGTGCCCTCAGCCAGTGATGAATTAAAAACAGCGCACAATCTTTTTATGTACCAGTGGAGTGAGCAGGAGCATAACCCGGTACTGATCACGGGACATACACACCAGCCGGTATTTGCATCGCTCACTCATTTAGAAAACCTATACAAAAAATTAGCCGTGGCCAGGAGCACTATGGATGAAGTGTTGATTTCAACATTGAACAAAAAGATTCGCTTTAAGCAAAACGAATTTGATTTTGTTATTGGCAGCTACAGCAATATGAAACCTTATTATTTCAATAGTGGTTGTTGCTGTTTCATGGATGGTGACATTACCGGAATTGAAATAGCAGATGGTATGATCAGGCTCATTAAATGGAATAAAACTGAAACCAACGCAGAAAGAATTGTGCTGGATGAAATGGAACTAAAAGAATTAATATAACGCTCTCCATACCTTCTCCGAAATGTTTTGTTTTCATTAACAGGAAGGCCTACCCTTTTAACAGTTCATTTTAAATGGCCTGATTATTTTCGGTATACAAAAACCAACTCATGAGAAAACTTGCTTTAACCCTTATGCTCTGTGTGGCTGCGCAGGCTCTTTTCAGCCAACCCGATTCCCTTCTAAAAAATTCAAATACCGGATCGATCATTACAGGGCCATCGGGTTTAACTTCAACAGCGGCGGAAATTACAACCGGGACGAGCTTCCTTTTGGAACAAATAAACAAAGTAATTTTTCCGGGAATGCCGGCGCTTCATACTCCAGTTTAAAAAGTACGGACAGGGTTCTTTTCAACAGCAATGCCAGCCTTAATACTTCGTTCAGCAGTAGCAAATCCACCAACACGAATGCTGAAAATACCAACAGCGGCTTTGGGCTGTTCCCGGGAGTTAGTGTTTCCAACAAATGGTTTTCGCCAAACAGCCTGTTTACAGAATTAGGTGCTATAGTATCCGGCAATGTTCAATTCAGTAAAAACAGAATAGAGAACTACCCTGCAACCGGTAAAAACAACCTGAACAACTATTCCATTGCGCTTACTGCCGGCATCGGCAAGGGCCGGCTGGAAAATATAACCGATATGCAGAATGCTTTATGGCTGTATAAAGAACTGCAGGCGGAGAAAAGCATCACCGGAATTTTATCAGCAGATGAATTGTTGGGCCTTGGCAGGAGCATTACCCGGGGAAATAATACCCGTGTGCTGGATGCAAGAAAGCGGACGAAATTCATTCTTGAAACCATTGATGGATACCTGCAGCAAAAAGCACTGGTGGCAAAAACCGATATCCGTTATTTCAGCAGCCTGAATGATATTGTATTTTTTGCCTTCAACAACCAACGGCTTGCCGGCACAGAAAAATTCATCCGGATTACACCTGGCATCGAAGGGTGGAATGATAATATCACTCAAACCGACGGCATTAATAAATACGAACGACGTTATACCAGGCAATCGGTTGTGCTGAATGCAGGGCTTACTAAGTACATTCCGGTAAATCTTGTTCATCAAAATAATTATGGCGCCTCACTGAAGCTATCCTATATTTCTACTGATTTTTCGCTGCGGTTTCTACAAAATGATACCGTGGCTTCAGAAAATAAAGGAAAGCCAACGATCAAACAGGCGGGCGTAAATTTATTTTTTGAACATGCCATTTATCCAAACACCAGGACGGTCATCAACATCGGCCTGCAAACAGAAACGGGTTACCAGGATGCAGATGGATCAACCGGATTTTATGGTACTGCAAACCTGTCGGGAAGCATGAGTTATTTTATCAGTTACCGCACAAGGTTTACCGGTAGTATTGGCGCTTCATACAGCAGAAATATTTATCAAACTTCACAAGTGATATCACTTCAACCAAACAATATTCACCTGAACGCAAGTGCAGGCATTGAGATCAGTTTATAACCATTAACTCCAGCAGCAAAAAATGGCCAGCAGGTTTCTGCTGGCCAAACTTTTTTATTACTGCAATCACTACTCCCCTGCTACTTCGTTGCTGCGCTTCCTGAATTTTCGTGGGTCACTGCCATCCATTTGTACAATGGCAGGATAAAATTTTCCTAACACATCTACCAGCATCGTCTGGCTTTGCATCACTTCATTGATATCCTTGTACGCAAAGGGCGCTTCATCAAGGCCACCGCCAATCAATTTCACGCCATGATCTTTTAATTCTTTTCTCAATGCTTCATGGGTGATATTCGCCAGCGCTTTACTACGGCTCATCTTTCTTCCTGCACCATGAGAAGCAGAGTTTAAAGATGCCGTTTCTCCTTTACCTTTTACAATAAAGCCAGGCGCCGTCATGCTACCGGGGATAATTCCCAGTACATTTTTACCTGCAGGTGTAGCGCCCTTACGATGAACGATCACTTCCTTTCCCTCCCACATTTCCTTCCAGGCAAAATTGTGATGGTTCTCCACTACAGCCAATGGTTTTTCTCCAATGGCTTTTGCAATTTTTGCATGTATGGTATGATGACAGGCGCTTGCATAATCCCCCGCCAGGTTCATGGCCAGCCAGTATTCCATGCCTTCTTCACTGTCAAGGCCCAACCAGGCTAAATGTTTGGCTTCTTTTGGCAACACTGTTTTTTGCATGGCAATTTGTGTGTAGTGGTTGGCAATATTAGCACCCAATCCACGGCTACCGCTATGCGTTAGTAACCCAACATAATTGCCAATTGGTAAATTCATTGGATTGCTGACGTCAGTAATTTCCACTTTACCAAACTCCACAAAGTGGTTACCGCTTCCGGAAGAACCGAGTTGCTTTAGTGCTTTGTGTTGCAATGGTTGCAGGAAAATAATTTCCATAAACTCTTTTCTTTCCAGCACTTCATGTTCCGTTTTGTCTGTAAATTCTCTTCCTGCCCCAAACAATGTATTCGCCACCAGTTCTCTCTGGAACCAGGCTTCTCTTTTTTTCAATTCAACGGGGTCAATGGCGAAGATGCTTAAACACATTCTACAGCCAATGTCTACACCCACCGCATAAGGAATGATGGCATTATTGGTTGCCAGCACACCGCCTATCGGCAATCCATAACCCTGGTGTGCATCGGGCATTAAAGCACCGGCTACCGCTACGGGTAATTTTGCGGCTGTTTGCATTTGTAACAGAGCGCCGTCTTCAATGTGTTTTGCGCCGAATACATTGTAGTCAACGCCCGTTTCATTTAAAGAAAAAGCCTCCCCAAACTCTTCCAAAGGAGGGGTTTCTGACCCTAACTTTGCCAACAGTTTTTCTGCAATGCCAGACAGGGTTTCGTGTGTTGTATAATTTTCCGGTGCTGCCAAAACCTCTTTTAATACCTGCAACGCTTCTTCTTCTGTGTGATGTTTAAAATGTGTACACATGGTATGCATGGCCACACTTACCACCGGCCCTTCTTCGTAGCCGATGGCACGGATCTGTTTTCCGGTTAATTTTAATTTACTCATGTTGGTGTTTATTTAACCGCTAAGACGCAAAGGCACTAAGTTTAGTTTCTTCTTTGCGGCTTAGCGACTTTACGGTTATATTTTTTTTGATACCAGCTTTAGTTTTTTATGGCATCATCATCCGTTGGCTAACTGATTCTTTCATCGGTATTGTTACTATTTAACAAAATCACCAATTTGCCAAGTCATTTTTATTTACTTCAATAAAGATATGCCGTACAAGTGAGTGACACAACGATGCTCAATAGCAGCATTACCGCCAAGTACAAAAAATAAAACATCCAGTACCGGAATGATACCGGATGCTATCGTTTAATTCATCAACTGCTCTCTTCTGAAACCCACCACCCTCACAGAAGGCTTTACCACTTCCATATCATCCGGGTTGGTTATTTCAGCGATGGTCATTGGCTTATCAATGGTATTGTTAAAGCCAAGGTGATCGCTTAACCGCTGTGCTTTTGCCGCATCCAGTTTATTGAATTCATACTTTGCGATCAGCCTTCCTTTACGCATCAGGGCACTGTCTACCAAATTCAGGTCGCTGTTGAAAGTACAGATGATCTGTACATTCAAACAGTCACTCAGCAAACCATCGCTTATATTAAGCAGGTTGCTTACGCTGCTGTTGTGACTGTACTTCCTGTCCATAATGATGTTCTCTGCATCTTCAATGATCACTACTGCATTGGGATTGTCAATCAACAGGTCAATGAATTCCGGGTTCATCAAATTACCGGCAACACTGGGCGATACAAACAGCACTTTCTTTTTAATGCTGCCGATCAGGTGACGCAGGTAGGTAGTTTTACCCGTACCAGGCAAACCATGCAGCAGGATGATCCCCTTGTCATTTTCCTTTGCCAATCTTGTTTTGATCACTTCATCCACCGGTTTAAAATCATCGTTGTAATACAGGCCAATGTCCAGCAACGTGGGTTTTATTTCCAGTTGCTTCAGATCAAGCCCGTTGCTGTTCTGTGTAATGATGTTGATCTCAAAATCTTCCTCTTTTTCCGGCGCTTTAAAACCAGACAATGCTTCCACCAATGCATTGGCATAATCATAGCGGTCAATACCAAATAAAATCTCTGCATAATCATGTCCCAGCTCTATCATTACTTTGTTTTCCAGTTTAAAAACAGTAGCCGAAAACTCCTGCTGCTTTTGCTGCCAGTTGTAAAATGTACGCTGGTAAATTGCCAGCGCCTTTCCTGCACTACCACTATTGATATAGCCGAATGCTTTTGCTGCATCCAGGTTATTGATGAAACTGATGCAGGGTGTTTGGTTGTATTCCCGTACATAAAAGTTTTTTACTTCGATGTAGTTGTTTTCAAACAACACTTCTTTTTTACGAGACCGTAATTTTTGTTTTAGTTGCCCTTTTAAATTTTGTATCAACTGTTCAGCGGCTGGTATCAGCAGAATACAGATGCGTACTATTAAAAAGGCAACGAGTAGTTGTGCCATTGTCTTAATTTTTTTGGTCCCACCAAACCTCTCCGTTAACTAGCGGAAGGCTTTTAGAGACTTCAATCATTTAAAAATTTTAATTTCCCGAATACTCTTAAGTCTCTCCCGGGGGGGGAGATTTAGAGGGGGCCTTATTGCACCAGCTTATTGGCGCAACAGGAACTTGCAAATGCATCAGGCTTGGCTTTAAAGGCAAACCCCATCCCCATGATATAACCCATGGCTTCTTTCAGCGCATCATTGCTTTTGAATGAAGGGTTGGTGTTGATATCTGCATGAACTTCCATGTCCACACTGTAGCGGCTGAAGATGTTGCACAAGGCATACGCCACTTCAATACTCTTCGCCACTTCCAGCAACATCCTTTCTTTGATGCTCATTTTTTGTGTAGTGGTTTCGTTGTGTATGTACATGAAACCACCTTTTCCTTTCCGGATAAAAACGATCACCGTAGCGAACTCAGTTTCTTTTCCTTTCACCTGGCTATCAGTACCGATACATACTTTCAATTCATGGCCCATTGCCCTTTCATTGGCAATTACTTCCATTACTTCATTTTCAATTGGCCGGTGGATTTTTTGTCCACTTAGTTTCCTCCATTGTTGCTGCTGTTCCATGTCATCGTTTTTATTTTTTTTTGCCAACATTTGTTCATTGTGGAGCTACATTGGCGACGCTCCGTTCAAGTTTTGTTTTTCAATTCTGCTTTTTATTTTGCATCAATACAAGGATTCGTCCCGCCATCGGCGGGATGGAAGCTATCATGCTACCGTTACATCATACTGACATTTGTGGACGAAACAAGATTCGAACTTGTACAGCTGCGGCTTCAACACAGTGCTCTACCATTGGAGCTATTCGTCCATTTGTTTTATTTTCAAACCGCCGTCAGCGTTTTCAACCGCTGATGGGGTTTTGCGGAGAGTAAAGGGCTCGAACCTTTGCACCGAATAAACGATGTACAGCTTAGCAGGCTGCCGCATTACCACTCTGCCAACTCTCCAAAATATTTTTTGCGGATGAAGAAAGATTCGAACTTTCAACCTTGTGCCTAACAAACACTTGCTCTGCCATTGAGCTATTCATCCATTTACTTTTTTGTCTGAACGGAGATTTGGGTGGATTAAAAAGATTATGAAATTTTAATTCACCAATCCTTGCAATCCAATCAATCTTTTAAAATCTCCGTTGCGACAATTCGTTGGTCCGCAGGGACTCGAACCCTGACCCCGGATTAAAAGTCCGGTACATCTACCATTGAGCTACGAACCAATTTGTGATGACTGATAGATTCGAACTATCAACTTCTATCGTATCAGGATAGTACTCTGCCAATTGAGTTAAATCATCAAATTTGTTTTTAGTTGGCCTGAACAGGTTCGAACTGTTAACCTTGAACGTATAAGGTTCCTGCTCTTACCATTGAGCTACAGGCCATTTTACTTTGTTGCGGCCACAGGATTACTCACATCATATTTATTTAATTTTTGCGTTCGTGAATTCCGCTTCGCTCCATTTCGAACCTGCATCTACCGGCTTATGAGACCGGTGTGTTACCATTACACCAAACCACAATTATTTTGTTGGTTTAGAAAGATTTGAACTTTCATTTCTTCATTCGTATTGAATTGTTCTTATCCATTGAACTATAAACCATCATTGTGCGACTTCCAGATTTGAACTGAAAACATTCACCCTGTGCTTACCTCTCAGAAAGAGAGGAGGCTGAATGTGTTACCTGTTACACCAAGCCGCATTGGTTGTCTTCGGGGATCGAACCCTGTTCTTTGCATCCACAATGCAGCACTTTACCAGATAAGCTAAAGACAACATATTCGCAGCAGTGTGTTTCACCTGCTGCTGTTTTCATACCGGTTGTTTTGGGGTTACTGATTTTTTAACAAAAGCAGTCCCGGTGCATCTCCCGGGATACTGCTTTGTATTCCTCCTCTGCAATGCGTTAAAAATTTCCTGTCCTGTTTCTTATTTTACTTTGCAGTAATGCCATTGCTGAACGAATGATCAATACAGCGATGATGAATTTCATATCAGTTCATTTTAAAGTTATTTCTTACGCTGTTTTAATATTTTCGGTTTTGGTTCTTCACACATTTTTATGATCAGGCGTACCAGCAATATTAAAATATGAATGATGTGCATTGTTTCCATGTTTGCCTCCTTTGTTATTTTACCGGCAGGCTTAGATGAAACAAAAAGCCCGGCCATTTTAATTTGGCCGGGCTTTACTATCGCTGAAACACTTGTCAGGTGTGCGTTTGTATATACCACGGCTTTGTGTATGGATACAGATTACCCAGTCCGGCCTCAAAACATTTACTGTTGCTTTGCTCCGTTGCCAACCACCTATTGGTTGAATGCTGTAATCGTATTGCTGTTATTCTTTTTTGTTGCTGCATTAATTTTTTATTTTCAATACTGTTTAATTCAAATAATTTTTTATGCTTTCCTTCTCCCCTTCAGGATGGGAGCGTAATAAAAAACCCCGAATGTTACTTCGGGGCCTTCGCTATTTAGTGTTGGTAAATCCTTTTTTACGCATCCACAGAACATGCCCCGAAAACTGTAAAGTCCGCTATCGGACTCCCCCAGTTTTTTGATTCGATATGTAAATTGGTGTGTAGCATGTTTTGTTATTGCATTTTGTTTTGCGTTGCAAAGATGAATTTATTTTTTTGATGTAACCAAATAAATTTTAAAATATTTTAAAATTTTATTTTTAGAATAAAAATAAACATCGTTGGAACACCTGTATTATCAATAGTTCCAGGCTATTCAAAAATTATTTTAAATCAATGGGCCAGTTCAGTTCGCCGATCTCTATTTCTCCTGATTGATTATCCAGTACTGCATTTTCAATAGAAATTTGTTGATCTTCTTTTCCAAAATTCTTAAATGAAATGATCCTAACGTAACAGGGTATGCCTGCATAATAGTTACCATAGTAATTTGTGTTGATCGTGTATTTGCCATTCCTGGCGGCATTTACCTGGTATTCGACAGGGGTGCAATTGTAATAGTAATTATCGCAGGTTATCATGCCGCCATTTTTTGTAACTGGCTGAAACCGCATTGCGGTATACCCCCCGGGTTCCCTTACTTTAATATCACCGAAATAACTTTGATTGCAATCCACTATTATTCGAAGATCTGCTTTGACAGGTTGTATCAACCCTGCCGGCAAAAAACCAGTATCCAGTTGTGCTTTATGCATGTTTACAATTGCATTCAATTCTTTCAACATTATAGTTTTCAAGTTTATATATGCATATTCCTGGCCGGCCATATTTAGTTGTATAGCGGCAAATAAAGTAGTGGCAGCCTGCTGGTAAAGGCCCTGCTGATAATAGGCCCATGCAAGATTGCGGCGTAAGGTTAGTTGTTGGGGGTTTTCCGATAACAGTTGTTCATAGATAGCAGTTGCTTCTTTAAAATTTCCCCAGCTTTCCAGTATGTAAGCCATGGCAATATCTACCTGCATACTTCCATTAGCAGCCTCCGGGGCATTCATAAGAATATCCATGGCCGCTTCTTTTTTGCCCAGTTTGAAAAATGCATCTGCCATATCAAAATAAAAGCCAGGGACTTCAGTGTACTGCTCAGCCAATGCATTATATGCCATCAGCTTTTCATTTACTGCAGCTTCTTTCCATTCGGTCAAATAATCTTCATCTTCTGCATCAGATAATTTGTATTTACGGTTATAGTGATGGTAATTGTAATAATACTTGGTTCCTTTTTTTGTATTGATAACAATAACCCCATTTGCGCCACGACTTCCAAAAATGGCTGTAGCAGAAGCATCTTTTAATACAGAGATATCATTGATGTCATTCGGATTTACTATTTGATTGATATTACCATCAACAGCAATTCCATCCAGCACATATAGTGGCTGGTTGTTTGAACTAAAGCTTGATGCTCCTCTTATGGATACCCTTGGCGATGAACCAAAAGCACCTGTTGCATTTGTTATTTGTACTCCTGCTACTCTTCCTTCCAAAGCCTGTTCTACTGTCCTGTATGTACCAAGGCGATCTCCGTTTATATAGGCAACAGATCCCGTTAAGCTCCTTTTCATACTTGTGCCGTAGCCAACCACCACTACTTCCTGTAAAGCATTTGATCTCATGTCCAGGCCCAATGCTTTTCCCTGTATAGATGTTGCTGGTAATTGTGGATCACTTTGGTTCCTTTCGGATATGGTCAATTTATCTTTGTAAAATTCTTCCCTGTTCAGTGTGATCATGCTTGTGTTGGGATCCAATTTTTTATTGATGGTATTATAATTATTCACAATAGTATTCAGCCGCTCATAATCATCAGCCTTATGTTTTTGTCTTCGTTGCCACCGGGTATCTTTTATTACAAAATTCATTTGCCTGCATTCATCTTCCAGGTCTTTAGGCGGAGCAATATTGTATTTCACATAATCGGATGCTTTTTCCAATACAATAAAAGCAGTGTTGTAAGTCACAACCTTTTCTTTCAATCCAAATTCAAGTATATTCTCCCAGTTATAGTGATTGGAGATACCTGCAAAACTGTTAAGCATGTTAACTCTTTCGATACCTTCACTTGTACAAATATCATTATTCAACACAATAGTATCTACCTGCCTTATCTGGTTACTGTTACCAAAGTGCAGGTATACCGTATCGTTTAACCTTCCTGTTGTTCCGTTAAATAACATGAATCCAGACAATTGAACGGGTATATCCTGCTCTACAATTGTTTTACCGTTGGCAGAAGTAATGTTAAGCAGCCAGTTGTCTGCAGTACTGGTAGCTGTAATGGCTTCTGCAATGCTGTTGTTTGCAAGATTAATAACTTTGCCGCCATTCGATCCAATAGTTTCCTGTAAGCCCTGAAAGTTAAAATGCTCACTGCTGTTCACACAATACAGCAACCCTTTTCCAATAGTTGGTTTTCTTTTTCTATAGGTGTTGATGCCATCTGAAAATAAGAGGAACATGTCTGACTGCGTCTGTGATATATCAATGCAACCCAATTGTGTTGCACCGCCATACTGGAGATCATTTAAATATTTCTTCCAGTTTTTTTCTGAAGGTTTGGTAAGATAGAAAGTGGCCGTATCTTTTATTGAATAATTAAATGGAATAATAGTGAGCCTGGAAATATGGTGATAGCCAATAAGCTGCTGCAGGAAACTGATCTCTTTTTTAATATTCCGTTTTCCTGCAGAATTAGAGATATCCCAAAAAACGGTGAGGTCCGAGGGACTGACCGGGTAGGAAACAGGGCAGAAAGAATGATGCCTTAACGCAAAGTATTTTTGTGCTCCATCGTCAGCACATGCGGTATGTGTTACAGCCCGCAATGGAATGGAGAATTCAACGGGCTGCTTAATTAATAAATGCTGTGTGGCCCATTGCAATTGTTGTGTTTCTGTGCCACCCGAAAAGAAATGACCAGCAATGAGGCCGGCAGTTTTTATAGTTTCAAAGCCTTGCCTCTTTGCCAGGATGTTGAGAGAAAAATTTTCACAGATATCTGTAATCTTAAAAGGCAGGCTGTACCGCAGTTCATTGTTAACTAGGGGCAATACTTCCTGTATTGTGATGGTAACACTTCTTGTACCTTTTGCAGGAACAGGATAAATGTGTAAACTGTAATTATTGCCGTACTCTAATTTTAATATGGCAGGATCAACCCTTTTTCCGACAATGGTATTATAAACGTTGGTAGCCTTCCATTTTTCTTCAATGGATCCATCCCTGTATTGTCCATTCAGCATTAACTGAAAGGCTGTGACAGCCTGTCCCGGCATCAATTGAAATAGCTGCAGCCCTTCTATTTCCTGTGGGTTGGGGTTATAAAACTCCAGCTCCATGAACGTGGTGGCTGTAAAATAATTTGCTTTGATAGTGATATTGCAGGTTTTTAACTGCATGGGTTTGTCCCATTGCCTGTTCTGTGCTTCAACTGATGAAGTAAGCCATATTGTAATGGCGAAGGATAAAAATAGTTTTCTCATAATCCAGCTTTAAATAGCCGGATGCGGTAGGGAAATAAATTACATAGTGAATAAAATATTTTTTTAAAAAAGGATTCTTGCAAAATCGTAAAACAGATCGATTTAATTTTAATAAGGCAGTGAAAGATAATTTTTATTGTTATGCATGTCATTAAACGGCACATTCAAAAAATTCGGCTTTCCATACAACCACTCATAACTACCCAGCCAGAGTTCGCATTTTTTTACAAACTCAAGCTCCCATGTTTGGCTGATGATGGTTTGCTGTTCACCTGCTGAGGCAAGAAAATTTTTAAGCCCTGCATCAAAGTAAGGGATAGATAAAATAAATTCCTGTACTTCCTGTGCTGTTGCTTTTGAATACAGGGCAAGGTTTAAAGAATGTGGGTTTTGTTTTCGATGCAGATGAATCGTAACACTCATTTTCTTTTGGATGATATCGAGTAAATATTCTTTTGTTATGGATTGCATGGTTGATGATTTTAAAATTAAAATAATTTTCCCTGTTCGCCGGGTCGTTTGAATAAGGTTGTGTTGAGGCTCCACTCTTCAGCATTCATTCCATAAAGCTTGCCATACTTTTTATACTGCTGTGCCACCATTTGTGCTATGTTGCCTTCGCCCCTCATGCGTACGCCCCACCTTGTATCGTTCACTTTTCCATCGTGGCTTTGTTCAATCAAATGCCAAACCTTATCGGCATGGTTGGGGAAATTTTTATACAACCAGTCGTGAAATAAAAATTTAATGGCGCCATTTAAACGGATGAAAGTGTAAGCAGTAAAAGTTGCGCCGTTGTCCGATGCGGCTTTCATGATGCGTTGCATTTCATGTTCGTTCAGTCCTGGTATCATCGGCCCCATCATAATACCCATGCGTACGCCGGCGCTGCTGAGTTCGTTGATCACTTTTAGTTTTTGTTTGGCGGTGGTGGTACGCGGCTCCATGATCCTGCGCAGGTCTTCATTAAAAGAAGTGATGCTGACCATGGCAGATACAATTTTTTTCTTCGCCATTTCCTGCAGCACATCTTTGTCTTTTAATATCCAACTGTTTTTGGTGAGAATACCTACTGGCTGATTGAACTCGTTGCATACTTCCAGCAAGCCTCTTGTTAAACGGTATTGCTGTTCGGCGGGCTGGTAGCAATCGGTATTACCGCTGAGCATGATGGGGGTAGCATCCCACTTTGGGTGCATTAAAAATTTACGCAGCAACTGCGGTGCATTTTTTTTTATGATGATTTTGCGTTCAAAATCAAGGCCGGCGCTGTAACCCCAGTATTCATGCACATTACGGGCATAACAGTAAATGCAGCCATGTTCACAACCGGCATAGGGATTCATACTGTAACTCATGCCTACATCCTTGCTTTCTACTTTGTTGACGATGGTCTTGCTTTGCTGCTCCAGGTAGCTTGTTGGCACATTGCTTTCTTCCCAGTCATCAATGCTTTCCACATGTTCTTTTGTTTGTTCATCTTTTAAAAAACGGTTCTTGGTATTGATCTGTGCGCCACGCCCATGGATGTACTGGTCGGGCCGTTGTGTTTCTTCACCCCCGGGTAATTTTTCCGGCTGCACTTCATGGCTTACCGGCTTCACCTTGTGATGATCCTGTTTTAATATATTGATCATAATAAGTTGTGTTTTGATGGTGACGTTGATTGCTGCATAAAGAGATAAAGTACAAGAGTGCGACGCCACTGAAGTTGAACAATGGTAGATGGCTTGGTACATAAAAATTTCTCACCCAAACAAATCGCCCTGCACTGTTGATACCGGGAGGTTCTTAAATTCAAACCGCTTTACGATCTGGTATTTTTGTTCACCAACGGGGCGCCGCAACAGCAACATAGCGTCTGCAATAAAACGCCCGGTGAAATGCAGGTGGCTGAATTCCTGCCAGCCCTGTTCGTATTGCCAGGGTTGTAGTTTTCTGGCAATCGTAAGGTGGGGTTCCATTATAAAATGCGGTTTGTTGTCATTGTTGAGTTTCATCAGGCGCTGTGCCTCCGCCCTGATATTTTTTATGAGATTTTGAACAGGAACTTTACTGGTAACATTGATATAAATGGTATGCGAAGGAAAACTGCCGTAGTCTTTCATCTCCACTTTTATAGGCGGAAAGCCCATTGCCAGCACCTCCAGCCTGTTGATGAGCCGCTCTTCCATCATACCATATTGCACAAAATTTACCAGTGTAAGATGCGGTTTGCCATAAATGGCGGATGCATTTTTATAAGCATCGAAAAAATGCTGCTTTACTTCCATGATCTTATCTCTCAACGCTTCATGCGGATTGAGCACCAGCAGGTATTCATATATTTTATAACCGGGCATCACGCCGGAAAAGTCCCTTTCTTTTGGTTTGAAAACCGGTTTGTTTTTTATGAGTTGATTTTCCATGATGTGCATTTTTAAATTTGGCGATACGAATTATTTTAGCATAAATTTACTAAATAATTTAGTTAACAGTCAAATAAATTTTATGGAAGTGGAAAAATTTTCCGGCAGCAGCTATACAGGCAGTAAAAAATTCAGCCAGCAGGATGTGCCCCTGGCGAATGCCTCTGGTTTTGGCGCAGCGGCAGATGATTATATGGAACGGGGCATTGACCTGAATGAACAACTGATCCGCAACAAGCCGGCTACTTTTTTTATGAGGGTGAGCGGCAGCAGCATGGTCAATGCCGGCATTTTTGATGGCGACATTGTAATTGTAGACCGCAGCATCAAACCGGTGAATGGTAAAATTGTGATTGCAGTGATTGATGGTGAAATGCTGATACGGCGCTATGAAAAAACACTGAACCGGCTGCGGCTGGTACCGGAAACGAATAAGCTGTCGCCGATTGATGTGGGTGAGTTCATGGATTTTAAAATTTGGGGGGTAGTGATGTATGCTATTAGGTCTCTGGCCTGAAGGCCAGAGCAATTCAGCCAGAGCAATTCAATCAGGGTCACTCGACCTGTACAATTCAATTCTGGAAATTATTCATTCAATCTTTTCAATCATGCCATTCATTAAAATCTGGATTCATTTAGTGTGGGCTACTAAAAAAAGAGAACCGCTTTTAACAAAAGATATACGCCAACAGGTATTTAAGCATATCAGGGAAAATGGCCTGGCCAAAGGCATTCATGTAGATTTTGTAAATGGTTATGTTGATCATGTGCATTGCCTTATTTCTCTGAATGCAGCCCAAACCATTGCCAAAATTTTGCAACTGCTGAAAGGCGAAAGCTCATTTTGGATCAACAAAAATAATTTGTGTAAAGAGCATTTTGAGTGGCAGGATGAATACTTTGCTGTATCGGTCAATGAATCTGGTGTAAATGCAGTAAGGGAGTATATTAAAAACCAGGAGGCGCATCATGCGAAGAAAACCTTTCAGAAAGAATATGACGAGTTTATGGAAAAATATGGATTTACATTGATGAAAGGCTAAAGCCCTTTATCTTTTTTATTTATTATCCTCGCCCTGAAGGGCGAGGCATCAAAGAGAAACAATTCAATAAAAAGGTTCCTGGGACAGCATGAGTTGTTGTGTTGGTCAGGGCTTCTGAGTTGCTCCGGGCTTCAGCCCGGAGATAAATAATATAACATCAAACAAAGGGCTTTAGCCCATGCACATGAAAGCCATTGTAGATTGTAACAGTTTTTATTGCAGTTGCGAAAGGTTATTTCTTCCTCACCTGGATAAAAAACCAGTTGTTGTACTCAGCAACAATGATGGTTGCATCATATCACGAAGTGATGAAGCAAAAGCATTTGGTGTAGAAATGGCAGGTCCTTATTTTTTAGCAAAGCCACTGATTGAAAAACATGATGTAGCAACTTTCTCCTCCAACTACAATTTATACGGCGATCTCAGCTGGCGGGTGATGGAAACATTGCGGATGCTGGTAGGCAAAGAAAACGTAGAAGTATACTCTGTGGATGAAGCCTTTTTAAACCTGGATGAATTTGGCACTGGCAATTTGGAAGAAGCAGGCTTTAGAATAAGAGAAACAGTAGAACTCTGGACCGGCATTAAAGTTTCTGTAGGTGTGGCTCCCACTAAGGTATTATCCAAAGTTGCCAATCACCTGGCAAAAAAAAATAAACTGGCAACTCAATGTGTGGTGGTATTGGATACAAAAGAAAAAATCGCAAAAGCTTTGCAGGATACACCGGTTGGCGAGGTATGGGGTGTAGGCAGGCAATATGCCCAAAAACTGGTAGAGATGAATGCCGTATTCACTGCTTATGACCTCACTAAAAAACAGAAGAATGGGCACATAAAAACTTAGGCGGTGTGGTGGGCGTGCGGTTGGCCTGCCAACGAAATGGAGGAGCAACTCACCGTAAAAAAAATGCTCGCTACTACCAGGATGTTTGGCAGCCCGGTAAAAAACATCGGCGATATCAGGGAAGCCATCGCTACCTATACATCAAGAGCGGCAGAAAAATTAAGAAGGCAACAGAGTGCCGCCAGCATCATCAGTGTATTTGTAGTGCCGAAAGAACAAAACCACAATACCTATTTCAGGCATGGCCCTACACTCAGCAGTTATGTTACCTTACCAATAGCTACCTCCTCCACCAATGAATTGATAAAACCTGCGGTGCAGCTGGTGGACAAACTGTATGAAAAAGGAAGGCTGTATAAAAAAGCCGGCGTAATGCTGAGCGGCCTGGTGCCCGATAGTACAATACAGGGCAATTTATTTATGCCGGAGAAACAAAATGGCAAACGCCTGCTGATGGACATGATCGACAATATCAACTACAGCCAGCGGGATGATGTATTAAAATTTGCAGCCAGCGGCACCAAAAGAAACTGGAAGATGCGGATGGAAATGCGGAGTCCACGTTATACCTCAAGATGGGAGGAATTGTTTGAAGTGCATTAAAATAAACTACCCTGTGTATCATTATCATTCCGAAACTTCGGCCTTATCAAATTCAACCCCATTGCCGCATTCATCTTATCCACTAAATAAACAGTCAGCTCAGGTGAAGTGGCCTCATCATGCATGTGCATAAAAAAATACAGTTCTTCCAAACCATGCCGGAGCCAGTATTTCATTCTTTCAACCCAGGCATCACACCTTGTATAATCTGATGTATGCAGGCTGTTGCCTACATAACGGATGAAAGCCTTTGGAACGGTTAAATGCATATGTGCACAATCCCTTCTGCCGGCAGTATCGGTAATGACAACGCCCATATTCAATCCTTTGAGTGTGCTGAACATTTCTTCCCGGACATCTTCTTTTTTAAACCAATCAGGGTGGCGCACTTCCAGGAAGAACTGCAGATCGGTTGGCAATGTTTTTAAATAATCAAACAATTCTTCTTTTCTTTTAGGAGAAAACGTGTCACTTACCTGCACGAAAATGGGGCCCAGATATTCTTCAAACGCAACAATTCCACGAAAAAATTCATTGGTAATAAACTGCTTATTGGATAAGCTGCCTCTGTGTGTTACACCCTGGTACATTTTAGGGCAAAACTTAAAATCTTTGGTGGCTGCTTTTGCTGTCCACTTTTTTATGCCGGTTTCTCCATATACTTTATAGTGTGTTGCATTCAACTCTATACTATTGTAATGCTGCACATAATGCTGCAGAAAATCCTTTTCTTTTGTTTTGGCTGGATAGATCTTCCCAATCCATTCTTCCCTGCCCCATTTGGCACAACCCAGGTATACTTTCGGATCTTTAGCCGGTTTTCCTTTTAATATAGCAGTGTTGAAAGCGGGCTCTGGGGGCAATGAAAAATCAATGCTGTTTAATTCACGTTCCGGCACTCGTCCAAATTCCATAACTGATCATTTAAGCCTGCAATTTACGACTGCTGGTTTCAGGGTGGCTCTTTGTTCGCCTTTTACTTTTTAGTTTTTCATAGATGGCAACATTCATCATTACCAGCAGCATACCATAAAAAACATCTTCAAAAGGGATGGTAGATATCTTAAGGCCCAGGTTTTCGTTGTCATTATATAATACCACAGGAATAGAAGTCAGGTAGCCATTCACAATTAAAAACGGTATCAAAATGATTGAATACGAAATAATAAATGATGTGGCATCAAAATGTTTGAAGAACTTACGGTTGGCATAAATGATGATGATAAAAATGCCTGCTAATATAAATGTCCATGAAGTGTACATTTTTTTGTAAAAAACAATGCCTGTTATAATCAAAACAATCGCCAATACCTTTAAGAAGGTATCGTCTTTGCGCTTTCTTTTAAGGTTGCGGAAATAAACCCTGATACATTCATAAATGAATATGCAGCAGTAAGGCACTACAAAAAAGAAAAGCACTTCTTCAATTGGCAGATTGTATATTTTGATACCGGTGATACACTCAGGATTAAAACTCCAGACTCCCTTTGATGTGAAATAGACATCCCACAAAATATAGATAGCCGCAGGCAGCAGCATGGCTTTAAAAACGTATTTCCATTTCCTGTAAAAAGCAACCTTGGAATCAAAACTCAGTGCAAGAGGGCCGAGTAAAGAGGCGATCAGTATGGCGAGGTATATCAGGTGTGTTTCCAAATTGAAAAGTTAAAGGCAAAACCGTAAATATAAAAATATATAAAATCTGCTGAAAATAGCAATGCAGGGGTTGATAAAAAACAATTTACCAACGAACAGTCACGTACAAAGGTTGCCAGGTATGAATTTATTATACTGGTATCGGAGGTCAAATAAAGAAATACAACCCGAATTCTGTTATTTTTGTTCAACGCTCAACTAAAGAACAACAATGAGTAATCACTACTTAATTATCGGTGCTGGCTTTTCAGGTTGTGTACTGGCCCATCAACTAACATCAAAAACAGATTGTACAGTTGATATTTGGGATGAACGCAGTCATACAGGAGGCAACTGCCATACTCAGAGGGATGCCGCAACAGGCGTAATGGTTCATGAATACGGGCCACACATTTTTAACACCGACAAAAAAGAGATATGGGATTTTGTGAACAGCTTTGTTGAGTTCAGGCCCTATATACACAGGGTAAAAGCAAAAAGTGGCGATAAGATATATTCACTACCTGTAAATCTGCATACCATCAACCAGTTCTTTAATAGACACTTTACACCTGCTGAAGCAAAAGCTTTTTTAGAAACGCTTGCCGACAATAGCATTACAGAGCCGGGTAATTTTGAAGAGCAGGCTCTGAAATTCATCGGTAAAGAATTGTACAAGGCTTTCTTTTATGGCTACACGAAAAAACAGTGGGGTTGTGAGCCATCGGCATTACCTGCATCTATTTTAAAAAGGATACCGGTACGGTATAATTATGATGATAATTATCACAACAATATCTACACCGGCATACCTGTAGACGGCTATACAGTCGTAATGGAAAAGATGGTTGCTCATCCCAACATAACCATTACACTCAATAAAAAATACGACAGTTTAGCCGATATAAGCAGGTACAACCATGTATTTTATACCGGTCCCATCGATGCATTTTTTGAGTATGAATTTGGCAGGCTTGGCTACAGGACCGTTGTTTTTGAAAAAGGTTATGCAGCAGGTGATTTCCAGGGAACCACACAAATGAATTATTGCGATGCCGATATCCCCTATACAAGAATAACAGAGCACAAACACTTCACTCCCTGGGAGCAGCACGATAAAACCATTTACTTTACAGAATACAGCAAAGAAACCACCGAAACGGATGTTCCCTACTATCCCAAACGCCTGGCAGCAGATTTGGAGCTGCTGAAAAAATACAGGGCAAAGGCAGAAAAGCAAGATAAAGTTTCTTTTTTAGGCAGGCTTGCTACCTACCGGTACATGGACATGCACCATGTAATTGGAGAGGCATTGCAGTTTGCAGCTCAATTTATCATCGCTGCACAAAACAACCAGCCGGCACCATTATTCCCTAATGCAGAATGATTTTAATTACAGCAATGCGTTTGTTTTATAGTACAATTCCGCCTTCTGTAAAAGCACATCCTCAGCTATTTATACAATAAAAGTATTTCACTCTTAATAGCAATTTCATTTTCGGAAAGGCAATAAGCCAATCTGTAATGCGTTATTGTATCAATATACTTATTCCGAACCTCCTGAAAACCGAACCCCTATGGAAAAGGTAATTGCCGTTGTGGTAACCTACAACCGTTTAAACCTGCTCAAAGAGTGCATTTCCGCACTCAGCAATCAAACACACAAGCCTGATGCCATCTTGGTTATTAATAATGGCAGCACCGATGATACCAGCCAATGGCTGCAAACCCGTCATGACCTGTTGGTGATTACACAGGAAAATGTTGGCTCTGGTGGCGGGTTTGAATGTGGTATCAAATGGGCTTATAAAAATGGCTACTCATGGATATGGTGTATGGACGATGATGGATACCCCAAACAGGATGCACTGGAAAAAATACTGGCGCCGGAATTAGACAGGCTATGCCTGCGCAACTGTGCCGTAATTAATAAAGGCGATAAAAAAAGTTTTGTATGGAAAACAAAACATTTTAATACCATTGATGAAGTGGACTGCAATATCATTGAAGGCATTGGCCATCCTTTTAACGGAACGATGATACACAGGAACATTGTGGAAAGAGTGGGTGTTCCAAAACAAAACCTTTTTTTATGGGGTGATGAAACTGAATACTATTACCGCATTACAAGAAAAAACAAAATCCCTGTTTGCACCATTGCGGAAAGTATACACTATCATCCTGCTGCCGCCTTTTCCTACAAAAAAGACTGGGACTATCTTAAAGCGTGGAAAATGTATTTCTATATCCGCAACCGGTTTCATGTACACAGGGCTAAGTTCAATTATAAATTAATTGCCTGGGCAAACTACT
The DNA here is from genome assembly GCA_016722465.1 of Chitinophagaceae bacterium. GTDB lineage: Bacteria > Bacteroidota > Bacteroidia > Chitinophagales > Chitinophagaceae > Ferruginibacter. The sequence continues at coordinate 921,975 of JADKJC010000002.1, forward strand.
GCTGCTTTTTAATTGCGATGGCAGGTGTCATCCTTATTTATCAAAAAACAGACAAAGCAAAAAAACTAAACTTTATGCTTTGGCCCGCAATGGATGCATTGAAAAATGATTTTAGTGCCGATCCTACCATCATTTTATCGAGACTGGCGAGCAAAGCGGATAATATGAAAAGTATTACTGGTTTAAACCTAAGGCAAAACGTAACTTCATTAAGAAACTTTATTACGCCGGTACGGCTTAGAAGAATTCCTGGTTAACAGGGCTTTTAACTCACAGCAGGTTCACCTGTTTCTTTTAAGACAGCCTTTTGTAATTTTTTCTTATGTCTTTCCAGTATCAATACAAGCCCGATTAAATAAAAAGGCATGCAGGGTATCTTATACCTTACCAGCGTTCCGAAATTAAGTGTGGTAACTCCCACAAATAAGGCAAATATTATTGCAAACAGCAGGCAGTACATAATCATAGGGTCTTTTATGATACTGCCAAAAAAAAAGAATGGGCCAGCCCTTAAAAAAACATACAAAGTAAACAACATCAGTGCAAGGCTTTCCAGTGAAGACATTAAAGTAGAGACTTTTTTAGACTCCCATAAATAGGGTCTGTATAATGTTGCCGCAATACCTGCGGGTGCAATCTTTAAAAACCCGGCCGGTGTGCCATCGAATTCCCCGATTGAAAAAGAAGATTCAGCAAGATCTGCAATACGCATAAAGCTCTGCTGTGTGGTTTGAACAGACTCTGTCAGTTTGGTCACAGCAAAATTCCCCATCTCTTCCTGTAATCTTTCTCCCACTAAAAAACTACCTCCTGCAATAGTTATTACAATCAGGAACAATAAAACCAATCTTACAAAAGGGCGTTTGATGTTTTTAAGATTGGTAAGTATTACATACAACATGAAAAAAGGGAGGTAAGATGCAAGGATATATGCTTTTACCACCGCCAGTACAGCGGCAGAGATGATGACAACAATACTGTTCTTAATAATAGATTCCCTTTGTATAAATATTTTATACATCGAATAGGTAAACCACCCAAGCATACCGGTACACAGAGGGTCCTTTAAAATTCCTGAACTCCAGAAAACAAAATTGGGGAGATAAAGAACAGCGATGGCCAGCTGCTTGTGCAGGTGTGGATACTGTTCGTAAAAAAACTTGTACAGCCGCCACACACCGCTAAAGGAAATCATGGAAAAAAAAAGGGTGATAACACTATAACTGCCAAAACTCACAAATGAAAGCACGGTTACCAGCCTTGCAACAAAAAAATTGCTTTCACTGGAAAAATAACCTTTATTAAAAGTATCAGCCAGCAGGTTAGGATCAAAATCCTTTCCTGAAATAAACAACAATTTGATATTGGTAAAATCTTTAAGGATTAGTTTTGCTATATTGATCCCTTCGGGATAATAGAGATAAGTAGAGTCTACCTTGGCAAGAAAGGTACTGAATATGATATAGGCAAGGGCACTAAAGACTTTTATCCAGAAACCATTGCGGTGATACTTCTTAAGTACAGGGTCTTTAATTCTTTTTCGCCTGGCAGCAAACAATAATGCAAACAAAGCAACATACAGTGGAAACAATATGATATCAATTAAACCACTCATCTTTTTTTTAATGTTATTGCTGCTTTTATTCTTCAGTATCCGGCAAATTTATCTTAAAATATCAATTGCCTTTTAATAATATACAGTTATTTTGCCTCAGTTAATATTTTCTATTTTATGTGTGGTATCGCCGGGTCAGTAAATTTTAAATTATCCTGCCAGCAGGTAAACAAGTATCTGCTTCACCGTGGTCCGGATGAACAGAATGGTTTTTCAGCTGACAATGTTGACTTCTATCACCTGCGTTTGTCTATTCTTGACATATCCGGCGGTAAACAACCCATGCATCTTGCCAACAGGTATACCATCATTTTTAACGGGGAAATTTATAATCACAATGAAGTAAGAACACAACTCCATATTAAAGGAAATACATCTTCTGATACAGAAACATTATTGCTGCTGTATCAACAATATGGCGCAGGTATGCTGAATTACCTGGATGGCATGTTTGTTTTTACTATTTATGACAGGGTTGAAAAAACGATCTTTATTGCCAGGGACAGGGCAGGAAAAAAGCCATTATACATTTATCGGGATGGCGAAAAAATAGTTTTTGCCAGCGAACTTAACTGCCTGAGAGGCCTGTTGCCGCTGGAGATAAACCAGGATAATATCTACCATTATTTACGCTTCGGCTCTTTTTATAAACAGCTTACTCCGTATAAAAATGTGCAGGAACTGGGCGCCGGAACCTATGCGGTTATTAACTGTAGCACCCTGGATTACAAAGAAACAAAATGGTGGGACATCAGCAAATTCTACAAGCTGCAACATAAAGACAAGCTTGAACAAAGCCTGGAAAAAACAGATGCGTTCCTTCACCAGGGTATTAAAAGAAGGGTTGAGTCATCTGATCTTGAGGTAGGCAGTTTTTTAAGCGGGGGCATCGACAGCGGCCTTGTAACTGCCATTGCAAGTCAGTATAACAATAACCTGAAAACCTTTACTGTTTCTTTTGAAGGAGAATATGATGAAGCGCCACTTGCAAAACTGGTAGCAGATAAATATCATACCCACCATACACAAATAAGCATTTCATTTAACCACCTGCAGCAGGATGTGGAGCAAATACTCTGCAATTACGGCGAACCATTCTTCGATAGTTCTGCCATACCAAGCTATTATGTAAGTAAGGAAGCCAGGAAGCACCTCACCGTTATTTTAAACGGCGATGGAGCTGATGAGCTGTTTGGCGGATACAGGCGATATGTACCATTTGCCCGGTATGATTTTTTTAAATCAAACGCACTCATAAAAAACACTGCTGCGGCAGCAAAAAAATTCCTGCCTCCATCCGGCAATAAAAAATCAACCTATAATTATTTATACAGGCTTGCGGCACTGGCATCAAAAAACAACCTGCACATTTATTTATCTGCCGGAGTAGACATTATGGAAGATTTTGAAAACAATATCATTCATCCACCTGCAGGCTATCTTAAACAGATGCAGCATGACTTCAATGCCATTGCTGATACCAATCTGAGCGGTTTAAAAAAAATCATGCAGCTTGATTTTGACACCAATCTTTTTAGTGACCTGCTGGTAAAGATGGATATTGCCAATATGGCCAACTCTTTAGAGGGCCGCAGTCCCTTCCTTAGTAAAGAGTTGCTTGAATATACCCCCGGCATGAACGACCGGTTTAAAATAAAAGGCGGTACTACTAAATACCTCTTGCGTCAATTGGCAAAAAATACCTGCCTGAGCAACTCATTAATCAACCCAAAAGAGGATTTGAGATACCTTTGAAGAAATGGGTGGACAATGAACTCAGGGAGATCATATACGATTACCTGGGTGCCGAAAACTGCATCAGCAAACAGTTTGTGAAGCAAGAGTTTATTAAAGGATTGCTGAATAATACAACTACGATAGCTGCAGAAAAAAGAGCCAAAATACTCTGGACCTTATTCAGCCTTGAGGTGTGGCACAAAAATGTTTACCTTAGTAAGTAATTTTTTATCGCTTATGCATACTGAATCTGGCTTTTTTGAAAGAAGTTCATTATTGCACAGGCAATAGTAAGATCAAAATCCTCCAGCCGGCCTGAAACTTTTTTTTTCAATTTTAAACAAACGCCGCAACTTGTTGTTTTTATTCCATGCTAAACGAAGTATCAATGCATTCATTCACCATTAAAGACCTGGAAAATTTATCGGGAATAAAAGCACATACCATACGCATTTGGGAACAGCGTTACCAGTTTTTGAAACCTAACCGCACACAAACCAATATCCGTTTTTACAGCAGCGAAGAATTAAAAACGCTGCTTAATATTGCCCTGCTTAATAAATACGGTTACAAAATATCTCACATCGATAAAATGTGTGAGGCCGAACTAAAGGAAAAAATCCTTTCCCTTTCGGGCCCCGAAGCTTTACAGGAACGGATTGTAAATGAACTTATACAAAGTATGGTGGACCTGAACATGGATAAGCTGGAAGATACGCTTGACAGTTATATTATTTCCAAAGGCATTGAAAGGACTATTACGCAAATCATTTTTCCCTTTATGGAAAAGATAGGGATCCTCTGGCTTACCAATCACATTAATCCGGCACAGGAACACCTTGTGACTAATATTATAAGACAAAAGCTGATAGTTGGTATTGAAACAGTAAGTACCTCATTAAAGGCCAATAAATCTGTACTTATGTTTCTGCCCGAAGGAGAGTACCATGAGATAGGGTTACTGTTTGTGTGCTACCTTATGAAAAGCAGGGGCGTTACCGTTATATATCTTGGCGCCAATGTGCCATTGAATGATGTGGAGTACGTAGTTAAATTAAAACAGCCGGATTATCTTTTCTCACATCTTACTTCCGTAGCACATAAATTTAATTTTGATAAGTTTATTACGATCGTTACAAAAAAATTTGCCAATACCCCAATGATCATATCTGGCCAGCTCGCCCAGTCTTACGAAAAGAAAATACTCCCTCCGGTAAAATTCAAAAAATCACTCTCGGAAGTGACAGAATTTATTGCAAGTCTTTAAGTGCCCTGCATTATTATCAATAATTAAAGGCTTTCCCACCCTTGTTAAATCGGTTTTTGTGGCAATTTCCACGCTGAAAAATCATTTTACCAACAAAACCGATAGCCCTTATGAGTTAAATCCACCAGCCATCACTAACATGAAAAATATCTGCACACATAATACATTGAAGCTGTATCGTTTAATATTTTATCCAAAATAATTAAACAAATTATTTCATCTTCAAAATTTTTTTGTTTAGCTTTACTATTAATAAGTTAAACAAAAAGGTATGTCAAACGGAGAATTCAATCAGCTTTTGCTAAAAAACACTGAGTTTTTGAAGCCCTTTGCCATTACCCTTACCAGGGACAATGAAACGGCTAAAGACCTGTTGCAGGAAACGATGTACAGGGCATTGGCCAATCAGGACAAATACAATGTTGGCACCAACATAAAAGCGTGGTTATATACCATCATGCGAAACATCTTCATCAATAACTACCGCCGCAAAGCAAAGCAGAATACTATTTTTGATAATACCTCTAATGATTTTTTACTAAATCACAATCAAACTGCCATTGCCAATAAAGCGGAGACAACTTTAAGTTATAAAGATATCCAGGCTTCCATTCACAGCCTGCCTCATATTTTCCGCAACCCGTTCATGTTGTATTTTGAAGGCTACAAATATCATGAAATTGCTGAGATGCTTAAAGAACCGTTGGGTACGATTAAAAGCAGGATACACTTTGCAAGAAAATTATTAAAAGAACAGATTACCCGTTTTTAATTTATCCTCAGTTTATTAGCATTATATTTAGCATACAACAACGTATTTTATTGTCATGAAAAAAGCTGTAGTGATAGGGAGTGGTTTTGCAGGAATGTCCGCAGCATGCTTTATGGCAAAGGCCGGATGGGATGTAACCGTGGTGGAGAAAAACGAAATGCCCGGCGGAAGGGCAAGGCTGCACAAAGCAGACGGCTTCACTTTTGACATGGGACCAAGCTGGTACTGGATGCCCGATGTGTTTGAACATTTTTTTAATGCCTTTGGTAAAAAAGTTTCTGATTACTATGAATTGAAGAGATTGGATCCTTCGTATAGAATTTACTGGCCGGATGAAGTGATGGATATTCCAGCCGATTATACTGCCCTGAAAGGTCTTTTCGAAAAAATTGAATCCGGCAGCAGCACTCAATTAGATCAATTTATGAATGAGGCTGCCTACAAATATGAAGTAGGCGTAAATAAACTGGTTTACAAACCAGGGCAGTCATTTACTGAATTCGCAGACTGGGATCTCGTAAAAGGAGTGTTTAAACTGGATGTGTTTACATCCATGAAAAAACACATCAGCAAATATTTTAAGCATCCAAAGCTTCAGCAGTTGCTGGAATTTCCGGTTCTTTTTCTGGGTGCATTGGCTAAAGACACACCAGCATTGTACAGCCTGATGAATTATGCAGATATTAAGCTTGGTACCTGGTACCCGAAAGGCGGTATGTACAGCATTGTGCATGCTATGCATACTTTAGCAACAGAACTGGGCGTAACATTTCACTTTGACCATACAGTTACCAAAATAAACACTGCCGCCGGCCTTGCTAAAACCATATCTGCCAATACCGGTAATGACGAAGTATGCTTTAATGCGGATGTAATAATTGGTGGCGCAGACTATCATTTTATTGAAAGCATCCTGCTTACACAAAGTGACAGATCTTATACAGAAACCTATTGGGATAACAGGGTAATGGCACCCAGTTGTCTCCTTTACTACATTGGGTTAAATAAAAAACTGTATGGCATTTTACACCATTCACTATTTTTTGATACCAATTTTGATGTACATGGCAAAGAAATTTACAGCTCACCCCAATGGCCATCTGAACCTTTATTTTATGTAAGTGTTACGTCTGTAACAGATGACACAGTTGCACCGGAAGGTTTCGAGAATTTGTTCTTCTTAATTCCTGTAGCAACAGGGCTTGAAGGAGATACGGAAGAACTGAGGGAAAAATATTTTGAAAAGATTCTGCAACGTTTTGAAAAGAGGATTGGCCAGCAGGTAAAGGATTCTATCGTTTACAAAAGGTCTTATTCAGTAAGTAATTTCATTGCTGACTACAATTCATTTAAGGGAAACGCTTACGGGCTGGCCAATACCCTGATGCAAACAGCAGTTTTAAAACCCGGCATCAGAAGCAAGAAGGTGAAGAACCTGTTTTACACAGGTCAGTTAACGGTACCAGGGCCGGGTGTACCACCAAGCCTTATCAGTGGAGAAGTGGTGGCGGCGGAAGTGCTTAAACACTTTAGTTAAATCAGCGAGCTGTTGGTTTACCAGATGGAGATACTTTAGTCAACAATAAAAAACAAAATTAAGCAGTAACATGATAGATCTTTTTCATGAACTGAGCATGCAATGCAGCAAAATCACTACAGAGAAGTACAGCACTTCTTTTTGCAGTGCTATCAAATTACTGCATGCCGACCTGAGGGCATCTGTATTTAATATTTATGGATTTGTGCGTTTTGCTGATGAGATCGTGGATACCTTTCATGATCATGATAAAAAAACTCTGCTGGCTGAATTTAAAATTTCCACTTTCGATGCCATTGAAAGAGGTATCAGCCTCAACCCCATCCTGCACAGCTTTCAGTTGACGGTAAATCAATATAAAATTCCATACGAACTGATAGAGGCTTTTTTTCATTCCATGGAAATGGACCTTACCAAAGCCACTTACACCAGCGATAAATACAAAGAATACATTTACGGCAGTGCAGAAGTGGTGGGCCTGATGTGCCTGTATATTTTTTGTGAAGGAGATAAAAACGCATACAGTAAATTAAAGCCGTACGCCCAGTCTTTAGGTGCTGCCTTTCAAAAAGTAAATTTTTTAAGAGATGTTAAAGCCGATTACCAGCAGCTCAGCCGTACTTATTTTCCCAATGTGGATTTTAATAATTTTACGCCCCTTATGAAACAGCAAATTGAAGCAGACATTTCAGCTGATTTTGTACATGCATATAAAGGCATACTGCAATTGCCTGTAAAAGCAAGGTTTGGTGTGTATGTTGCTTATAAATATTATTTATCCCTGTTTAAAAAGATAAAAAAGACAAGGCCTAAAAGCATACTGGAGCAACGCATCCGTATCCCCAATTACGGCAAAGCGTTGATACTGGCAAAAGCCAGCCTGAGAGCACAGTTGAATATTTTATAAATTGCACAATGGATGTTATTTTAGTAGACGAACAGGATAATCCTATCGGAACAATGGGAAAGATGGAAGTGCATGAAAAAGCCCTGCTTCACCGTGCCTTCAGTATTTTTATCTTTAATGATAAAGGAGAATTGCTGTTGCAAAAAAGAGCCCCCGCCAAATATCATAGTGGCGGGCTGTGGACCAACACCTGTTGCAGTCATCCCAAACCGGGGGAAGACACCGCTACTGCTGCACACAAACGGCTGCAGGAAGAAATGGGCTTCAGTACGCCACTGAACAAGGCGTTCACATTTTTGTACAAAGCGCCTTTTGAAAACGGGCTTACTGAACATGAATACGATCATGTTTTTACAGGCATTTTCAACGGGCTGATAAAACCAGATCCGGATGAAGTAAGTGATTATTGTTACCTGTCGCTGGAAAAATTAAAAGCGAACATTCAGTCACGTCCTGATCATTTTACAGAATGGTTTAAAATTGCCTTGCCTGAACTGGAAGCTTACATGAAGGCCTGTGATTAATCAACCCATTTTATTTTAGTCTACTTTCGTTGTTGTTACAAACTATATATGCATACAAAAAAAGCAATTGTAATTGGAAGTGGTATTGGTGGTATGGCAACCGCTATCCGGCTTACAGTGCAGGGCTTTGCAGTAAACGTTTATGAGAAAAACAGTTACCCCGGGGGCAAATTAGCCGCTTTTGAAAAAGATGGCTACCAGTTTGACGCAGGCCCTTCCTTATTTACGCAGCCCCAAAACATAGAAGAGTTATTTACACTGGCCAACGAGCCAATGGAAAAGTATTTTTCATACCAGCCGGTTGATATTGCCTGTAAATATTTTTATGAGGATGGCAAGATTGTACATGCCTATACAGATGCCGTATTATTCAGCAAAGAACTGCAGGAACAATTGGGCGAAGCACCAGCAGCAGTAACAGACTATTTGAAACAGTCAGAAAAAATTTATGAGAATATCGGCACAGTTTTTTTAAATCATTCCTTACACAAAAGAAAAACCTGGTTTCATAAAAGAATCTTCAAAGCATTGTCAACTGTAAAACCAGGGCTGCTTTTTCAAACACTCAACAAACACAATCAACATCATTTCACTTCGCCTAAAACAGTACAACTCTTTAACCGCTTTGCCACTTACAATGGAAGTAATCCCTACAAGGCACCGGGTATGCTCAGCCTTATTCCGCACCTTGAATTAAACCAGGGTACTTTTTATCCAAAAGGTGGCATGATCAGCATAACCAATGCAATGTATCAACTTGCAAAAGACAAAGGCGTTACTTTTCATTTTGATTCACCCGTACAACGGATTATTCATCATGAAGGTACAGTAAGAGGCGTGGTGGTACATCATGAAAATATTGAAGCTGACATTGTAGTAAGCAATGGGGATGCCTATTTCACCTATAAAAATCTGTTGTGCAATGCAAAGAAAGCAGAGAAAATATTAAGGCAGGAAAGAAGCAGCAGCGCTGTAATCTTTTACTGGGGTATGAACAAAACCTATCCACAACTGCAACTGCACAATATTTTTTTCAGCAACGACTATAAAAAGGAATTTGAAAACATTTTTGTCAATAAACAATTATTTTCTGATCCCACCATATACGTAAACATCACTTCAAAAATGGAAATGAGCCAGGCGCCGGAAGGAAAAGAAAACTGGTTTGTGATGGTGAATGCGCCTGCCAACACCGGACAGGACTGGCAATCAAACAAAGAGATATTACGGGGCATCGTAACAGAGAAGCTGAGCCGGGTATTGGGAGAAGACATTGCTGCAGAAATTACAACCGAACAAACCCTGGACCCTGTGATGATAGAATCACAAACATCCTCCTACATGGGTTCTTTATATGGAACCAGTTCTAACTCAAAACTGGCAGCCTTTTTACGGCACCCCAATTTCAGCAGTACGATTAAAGGCTTGTATTTTTGTGGAGGTAGTGTTCATCCCGGCGGTGGCATTCCTTTATGTTTAAAAAGCGCCAAAATTGTAAGTGAACTGGTTGCTGATGATACAAAAAAACGGAGGCATTGATCCTGAGCAAAAAATACACTAAATACCAGGTAGCGACTGCCATTGCAATATTATTCCATATAGTTGGATTGATGGGCATACTGGTTTTTAAAAGCGATCTTATCATCCGCTCCACCGCCATGAACCTGCTGTTAAGCTTTTCATTGATCATCTGGACACAGGAAAATAAAAACAAATTCTTCTGGCTGTTTACAATACTTGTATTTGCAATCGGCTTTGGCGCAGAAGTGATTGGGGTGAACACTGGATTGTTATTCGGCGACTATCATTATGGAAATGTGTTGGTACAAAATGGAACCAAGTACCGCTCGTGATCGGCGTTAACTGGTTCCTCGTAATTTTCTGCTGCGGCATTGCAATGACTTCATTACTGGAGAGGATCGTAAAACCTGTTACTGAAACTCCTGCCGAACCTGCGCCCGTACTAAAAGCAATTTCAGTAATTACAGATGGCGCTACATTAGCTGTCATCTTCGATTGGCTGATAGAACCCGTGGCGGTAAAACTGGGTTACTGGCAATGGCAAAGCAATGATATCCCTGTTTACAATTATATCTGCTGGTTTATCATCAGCCTTGTTCTCCTGGGTTTGTTCCGGCTACTGAAATTTGAAAAACGAAACAAATTCGCAGTAAATTTGTTACTCATCCAGGTGATGTTCTTTTTAATACTGAGAACATTTTTACAAAATTAACATGAACACTGTTTTATTTATATTGATCGTATTAGCCACTTTCATCACAATGGAAGGAGTTACCTGGCTTACACACCGTTTTGTAATGCATGGTTTTTTGTGGTACCTGCATCAAGACCATCACCAAAAGGGCTCTGGCTTTTTCGAAAAGAACGATGCCTTCTTTCTCATTTTCGCCGTACCAAGCTGGCTCTGCATCATGCTGGGTTTACAACAGCAGGTGTACTGGGTGGCGGCCATTGGTTTTGGCATTGCCCTATATGGACTTGCGTATTTTATTGTACATGAAGTGATTATTCACCAGCGCTTTAAATGGTTTACCCGTAGCAACAACACCTATATACGTGCCATCCGCTGGGCACATAAAATGCACCACAAACATTTAGACAAAGAGGAAGGTGAAAGTTTTGGAATGCTGATAGTGGCAAAGAAGTATTGGGATAAAGTGAGGGAGGATAAAAAAAGAAATAATATACCAAATGAGAAGTCTCAAAACAGCTAAATTTCATTTGCGTATCTGCACCTTTACTGTCAAAAATATTTAAGACTTCTTCCCCACCAGTAACAACAACACCGGCAACAATACCAGGTTGGTTAAGGTTGCAACCAACAGGGTAATTGATGTCAACCATCCTAACGCAATCGTTCCGCCAAAACTACTGAAGCAAAAGATCACAAATCCGGCAATCAATACCAAAGAAGTATAAACAATACTCAGGCCGGTATGCCTGATGGTGGAAGTAACCGTAATTTTTACATTGTTGTTATGCGTTGGCAATTCCTGTTTGTAATTCACCAAAAAACGAATAGTAATATCAATGGCAATTCCCAATGCCACACTGAACACCAGTACCGTAGATGGTTTCAATGGCACACCTGCCCAGCCCATTACGCCGGCAGTAATGACCAGTGGAATTAAATTGGGGATCAAAGAACAAACCAGTATCCTTACTGATTTGAACAAATACAGCATGCACAATGAGATGAGCAGGAAAGCCCACATAATACTTTCCTTCAAACCATTAATGATAAACTTGCTGCCCTCCAAAAATGTGATACTGGTGCCAGTAAGCTGTACTTTATATTGAGGAACAGTATCATACTTTGAAAAAACAGTATCAACTGAAATGGCTGAATCAATGTCTGATATTGTTGTATCCAGTTTATACGAAGACTGCCTGTTTGGTTCTGTAAAAAAGTACTTAGCAGTATCAAATAACTGGTCCACTTTTTCCTGAATGCTGTCCAGCACAAAGGGCAATCTTTTCGTGCCGATATCGGCCATGCTCACACTGATCCTGGCTGATTGCCTGGAGGAATCCATAAAAGAAGCAAGCATCTTGCTGAAATTATTTTTACTGCCGCTATCGCCCTTGTTCGCCTTGAGGTAATCGCTCATAAAAGCGATCTCGTACAATGTAGGCATCTGGTAATAGGCAGAATCGCCATCAAAAAAAGATTGCTTCGCAAACTTCAATCCCTCGGCAATACTCAATGGCCGGTTCATATTTGGCATAGCAGCAATGTATTGCGCCAGCGAGTCAGCCTTGGTAAAAACTGTTAATCCCCGTGTACCGGAAAGCCCGTTTTTCTTTTTGGTATCCACTACAATTTCCAGCGGCATCACACCTTTAAAATTCCTTTCAAAAAATTTAAGATCTGTATACAGCTTGTCTTTCTTCGGCAAATCATCCACAATAAAACCAACTGTCTTTAACCGGAAAATACCTGCGATGGCAGCAATCAGCAAAACGGAGGTTGTGATATAAACAACTGGTTTGTGATTCAACACCCATTTCTCCACCTTTAATAAAAAAGATGTGACCAGTTTATTATGGAGGTATTTGGTTTGTGATTTCCCCGGCACCGGCAGGTAACTCAGTGCAGCTGGCAACAGAATAAAAGACACCACAAATATCAACATGATGCTGATGCCTGCCACCACACCAAACTCCTGCAGCACGGCACTCTTTGTTAACGCAAACACACCAAAGCCAATGGCCGCAGTAATGTTACAGAACAAGGTGACAATGCCCATCTTGCTCACCATTTCTATCAGCGCCTGTTTCTTATTTCCATGAACCAAATAGGCAGTATGATATTTATTGATGAAATAGATACAGTTGGGAATACCAATCACCACTACCAACGGTGGTATGATACCCGTAAGAATGGTGATCTTGAAGCCGCACAGGTATAAAATTCCAACACTCCATACCACACCCATCAATACTACCATCAATGATAAAATGGTGGTGCTGAAGGAACGAAAGAACAATAACAATATCAAAGCACTTAAAATAACAGAGCCGAATAAAAAGAAACGCATTTCCTTTTCTATCCGGTAACTACTGATGGTACGGATCAGGGGCAATCCGCTCCGGTAAGTTTCTGTATTGGCAGCTTTTTCAAAACTTGTTACACAGGCCAGGATGTCATTTACAATTTTTGTACGCAAGGGAGAGTTCAGTGAATCCTTATTGATACCAACACCCATCAAATAACAACTGCTGTCCGGGTTATACAAACGCCCTGCATAAAAAGGTAGTCGCAAGAAAATGTTTTTAGCACTGTCAAGATCGGCCTGTGTTAAGATCTGATCTGAAAAAATTTTTACCGCATTCAGTTTTTGTGTAACCGAATCTTTCACCAGGTTAATCGCTGCCGGCACACTGATGATATTGTTTACATTGTGAACTTTTCTGATCTGCTCCTGCATGGCAATGTATGCCTTGAAATAATTAAGATCAAAGAATTTATCCGTCTTTACCGCCAGCACAAGCACATTGCCATCATCGCCAAATTTTTGGCGGAAAGATACATAGTCTTTGTACTTAGGATTATCTGTGGGGATGGCTTTGCCAAAGTCGTAGCTCAATGTTACTTTGCTTGCAAAGTACCCCATCAGCCCAGTAACTGCAACCAGGCTAATCAGCAGGATCAAACGGTACTTAATAACCAAACTTCCTAAACGTTGCCACATATTTAATCTAATTGAAAATTGTCCCGATAGCTACCGGGAGATAATTGATAACGGGTGCAAAGAAAACAAATTTGAATGGCATTGATTGCTTTGATTGGGTTAATGTTGGTTATTTTTGAAGTTCTTCAATAAAGCTGTTGATGTGTTAGTATGACATACAAGACAAAGGCCATCGTATTAAGAACTGTAAAGTACGGAGAAACCAGCCTGGTGGTGACTGTATTTACAGAGCTGTTTGGTGTGCAGACCTATATGGTAAACGGAGTACGGTCATCCAAAAAATCATCTGCCAAGGCCAATTATTTTTTACCCGGGGCAATACTGGACCTGGTGGTGTATCACCATGAGCAGAAAAACATGCAACGGATCAGGGAGTTTGGCTGGGCGGTATTGTACCAGCATGTGTTGAGCGATGTGATCAAAAACAGCATTGCACTGTACATGGTGGAGTTGCTGTACAAGAGTTTGAAACAGCCGGAACAAAATGAATCCCTGTTTTATTTTTGCGAAGATGTTTTCCTTTACTTAGATAAAGCCGACAGAACGGTAACTGCCAATATTCCTTTGTACTTTGCCCTGCATCTTTCGCACTTTCTCGGCTTTAAAATCAATGATGATTATGATGAAGTGCAACACATCCTCGACCTGCGGGAAGGCAGCTTTGTAACTGAACAGACAACGAACCCAAATTTTATGGATGGTGAATATGCATTGCTTACTTCTCAGTTATTGAAAGTAATGCACCCTGAAGAACTGGCCAACTTTCAACTGCACCATGAAGTGAGAAGAAAACTGCTGCATTATTATCACAATTATTATGGCTTGCACATTCATGACTTTGGAGAAATGAAAACACTGGCTGTGTTACAGGATGTATTTTGAATTTATAGGTTGCCCCTTATCTTATAAATAATTTTCCAGTATAAAATTCCCTTTTTCAAATATCACATTAGCTGGTTTGCTTATTGGTAGGGCAGATATTCCGACAGTCAAAAAATAAGCAACACAAATCCATAAACTAAGTATCTTTAAAAAACAAGCATCCTTGTTATGAGAAATAAAATTCAGGCTTTATCCATGTTGTTGCTGGCATTAGCAAGTGCAGCATCAGCCCAGGTATCAGATAACTTCAGTGATGGCGATTTCAGCAGTAATCCTGCATGGACAGGCAATAGCAGCGACTGGGTCGTGAACACATCTACACAATTACAAAGTAATAATACCGTTGCCAACAGTAGTTTTTATATCACCACACCCAGCACACTGGCCACCGAAGCTCAATGGGAAATTTATGTAAAGCTCAGCTTCAATACTTCTTCTGCTAATTATGTGGATGTATTTTTAACTGCCTCGGCTAATGACCTCTCTGCTACCGCAACGAATGGATACTTTGTCCGCATTGGCAATACCACCGATGAAATATCCCTGTATAAAAAATCAGGAGCTACCAGTACAAAAATCATTGATGGGTTAGATGCCACTACCAATACCAGTAACAATACTATTAAAATAAAAGTGACCAGGGATGTTGCTAACCTATGGACCTTATCAAGGGACTTAACTGGCGGCAGCAATTTTTCCAGCGAAGGCAGTATAACAGACAATACCTTCAACACATCAGCCTTCTTTGGTATACTGGTAAAACAAAGTACGGTAGCCAGTTTTGCCCAAAAACATTTCTTTGATGATATCAATGTGCAGGCCTATGTACCCGATATAATACCGCCAGCCATTGTTTCAGCAACAGCGATCAGCTCCAGCACCGTGGATGTTTTATTCAACGAACCGGTGGACAATACCAGCAGCCAGGTAGCCGCCAATTATGTAGCCAATAACAGTATCGGTACAGCAACCACGGCAGTAATAGATGTATCGAACAATGCATTGGTGCATTTAACATTCAGCAGCAATTTCCCCAATGGCAGCAACAACACTTTAACCATTAATGGCGTGCAGGATATTGCAGGCAACACCTTGAATAACGGCACTGCCAATTTTAGTTTTTATACGCCACAGCAATACGATATTGTGATAGATGAAATAATGGCCGACCCAACACCGCAGGTGGCATTGCCCAATGCTGAATGGATCGAGTTAAGAAATACCACGGCATTCCCCATTAACCTGCTGGGCTGGAAGATCGGCGATGGCAGTGGCGTGAGTGGAGGCTTGCCGGATTTTGTTTTGAGGCCGGATAGTTTTGTAATTGTTTGCACCGGTAGTGCAGTACCCACCTTATCTCCATTTGGAACAACGCTGGCGGTTACCAGCTTTCCTTCATTGGATAACAATGGCGAACAATTGTACCTGGCAGATGCAGGCGGCCGTATCATTCATGCAGTGAATTACAATATCAGCTGGTTTCAAAATGAATTAAAACAGGATGGCGGCTGGACGCTGGAAATGATCGATACCAAAAATCCCTGCAGCGGCTTTAGTAACTGGCAGGCCAGCACGAACCTGAGCGGCGGAACGCCCGGTAAGAAAAACTCCCTTGACGCGGTGAACACAGATGCAGCAGCCCCTAAATTAGTAAGGGCTTACGCTACAGACAGTGTGAATATTGTATTGGTGTTTGATGAACCGTTGAATAGTGTGAGTGCGGCATTCACTGGCAGTTACAATATCAGCGATGGAATCGGGGTTCCTTCAAGTGCAACAGCAATAGCCCCTGCGTTTGACAGGGTTAATCTAATTCTGTCTATACCCCTTGCAAGAAATAAAATATATACCATCACAACCACTGCATTAACCGATTGCGTGAGCAATGCCATTGGCAGCAGCAATACAGCAAGGGTTGGACTAAGTGAAGTGGCAGCACCGCTGGATATTGTGATCAATGAAATATTATTCAACCCACCATCCAACGGCAGCGACTACGTGGAAATATATAACCGCAGCAATAAGATCGTCGATCTTAAACAAACTTATATCGCCAACAGGAATACGGTTGGTACCATCAGCAGTATTATACAACTGAGTGCAGAACCTTACCTGCTGTTTCCGCAGGATTTTATGGTGATCACTGAAAATACAACCTGGGTGAAAACTGCATTCATCACAAAAAATACAGGCGCATTTGTCAGCATTGCCAGTATGCCCTCTTATAATGACGATGAAGGCGATGTGATCATTTTAAATGCCCAGGGTGTCATAACAGACGAATTGAAATACTCCGATAAATGGCATTTTAAATTGCTGGATGTGAAAGAAGGCGTGGCACTGGAAAGAATTGATTACAGTGCACCAACACAACAGGAGAGCAACTGGCATTCTGCAGCGAGTAGCGTTAGCTATGGCACACCTACGTATCAAAACTCACAGTTCAGGATCAACGATGGTGTACAGGGCGAAGTAAAATTATCGCCGGAAATTGTATCGCCGGATAATGACGGGCAGGATGATTTTGCGTCTATTGATTACAGTTTTCCACAAGCCGGCTATGTAGCCAATATCACCATTTTTGATGCTACCGGCAGGCCCGTACGTTTCCTGCAAAAGAATGCGCTTTGTGGTACCACAGGCAGTTTCCGCTGGGATGGGCTGGGAGAAAAGGGCCAACAACTGGCAACCGGCGTGTATGTTATATTGACCGATGTGTTCAACCTGGATGGTAAAAAGAAACAATTTAAAAAAAGCGATTGTAGTGGCGATAAGAAGTTAAAAGTAAAAACTCAAAAATAAAAAGTAAAAAATAAAATGCCGGCTGTAAGTATTTACAGCCGGCATTTTTTTAAGGGTCTTTCTTACTCCCCTTTAGGGGACGGGGGTTACAACAATCCCTTTCCCACCAAATACTCCGCAATCTGCACGGCATTGGTAGCAGCGCCTTTGCGTAAGTTATCACTAACAATCCAGCAGTTCAATGTATTGGCCTGGGTTTCATCTCTCCTGATCCTTCCTACAAAAGTTTCATCTTTTTCATGCGCTGTCAAGGGCATGGGATAAATGAAGTTCGCAATATCATCCTGTACTACCACACCCGGTGCTTTGCCCAGCAATTCCCTAACTTCCGCCAGGTCAAAATCATTTTCAAATTCTATGTTCACGCTTTCGCTGTGCCCACCCATTACCGGAATGCGGACAGTGGTAGCCGTTACTTTAATGGCAGCATCACCGATGATCTTCACTGTTTCATTGGTCATCTTCATTTCCTCCTTGGTATAACCATTGTCCAAAAACACATCGATCTGCGGAATGGCATTCAGGTCGATCGGGTATTTATAAGCCATTTCTCCCTGCACGCCTTTCCTTTCATTCATCAGCTGGTCAACCGCTTTTACGCCAGTACCCGTTACACTCTGGTAGGTACTAACCACTACCCTTTTGATCTTGTATTTATCATGCAGTGGTTTTAACACCACCACCATTTGTATCGTTGAACAGTTTGGATTGGCAATGATCTTATCGGCAGCAGTGAGTACATTGGCATTCACTTCCGGTACCACCAGTTTTTTAGTGGGGTCCATACGCCAGGCGCTGGAGTTATCGATTACGGTAATACCTGCTTCAGCAAACTTTGGAGCCAGTTCCAGTGATGTACCACCACCGGCAGAAAAGATGGCGACTGCAGGCTTCGCTGCAATAGCATCCTGCCAGCCCACTACTTTATATTTTGTTCCCTTAAATTCCACTTCCTTACCAATGGATCTTTCAGATGCTACCGGTATCAGTTCTGTTACCGGGAAATTTCTTTCGGCCAATACCTGCAGCATTTTGCTGCCCACCAAGCCTGTTGCGCCAACTACTGCTACTTTCATTTTGTGTTATTGTTTTTTATATAGTTTAAAATAATTTTTTTGATACCAGCTTAAATAATGATGGCAACATCCTTGCGTCGCACTCTTGTACAAAATATCTTTACTCAACAATGCATTTACAGCGTATAACTTTTTTTTACCGGTCTGTCCGTTGGCTAACGGAACCGACCGGTAAAAAAAAGCCTCCCGTTTTACCGGAAGGCTCAGTATTTTGTAGCATACAAATAACTGTTATCCTTCCGCAGCATTGCTGTGTTTGGTAATGGTCTTTGTATGTTTGATATTCATCATTGCAGCCCGAAAATAATAACAAATCAGAAATTGACCAAACTTAAATCTGCAATCGATTGCTCCCCGAGTACACGGCAACAATGTTTCTTTACATCCACAGGGCAATAACAATACTCCGTTCGGCGCTTTTGTTTACTTTTATATCCAAATCATAACTCACTTATGCAACCCTTAAAACAACTACTCACTGCGCTGGCAATTATCTGTTGCTTTAGCAGCAAAGCCCAATTTCAATTTATCGAAAACAAAGGCCAGTGGGAAAAGAAAATTGATTATAAAACAGAGATGAAAGCCGGTGCTTTTTTTATTGAAAAAAATGGCTTTACCATTTTGCAACACAACCTGGAAGAACTTGAAAAATTATCCGGCCATTCTCATGATGCATCAGCAAAAGAAAATACAAGCTTAAGCGGCAACGCGGTTACATTACATTCTCATGCCATTAAAGTGCATTTTGACGGAGCATCTGCAGGTTCCATGAAACAACCCGTCAAAGTACTACCCGGCTACAACAATTATTTTACCGGGAATGATAAAACCCAATGGCAGGGAAACTGCAGGCTCTTTGAAGAAATTATTTATACAAATGTTTACCCGGGTATTGACATACGGTACTATAACAATGCCGGTAATATCAAGTATGATTTTTTAGTGCACCCCGGCGCTGACGCAAGTGCCATCAAATTAAATTATGAAGGTGCTGATAAACTGGAAGTAAAAAATAATGAACTCCATATTTACACTTCACTGGGCACATTTAAAGAATCCTATCCTTACAGTTACCAGCCGGTCAACGGAGAAAGAAAAAAAGTAACCTGCCATTACGCTTTAAAAGGCAGTGCCGTACAATTCAACCTGCAGGACTATGACAAAACGGAGTTGCTGGTAATTGATCCTACGTTAATATTCAGCTCCTTTACAGGCAGCACTGCCGATAACTGGGGTAATACAGCGACCCCCGGGCCTGACGGAAGTTTTTTTTCTGGCGGGGTAGTTTTTGCAACTGGCTATCCTGTATCGGCAGGCGCATTCAGCCAGACCTTTAGCGGAGGATTGGATGAAGATGCAAATGGCCCGTATGACATTGCGATCTTTAAATTTTCATCCAACGGTACCAACAGGCTGTATGCAACTTATCTTGGAGGCAGTGGCAACGAGCAGTTGCACAGCATGACCTGCGATGCACAGGGAAACTTAGTGGTGTTTGGCAGAACAAATTCTCCTTTTGCTGCAGGAATTACCTACCCGGTAACAACAACTGCAATTGGTTCCTGTGGAAAATATGATATTGTTGTAACAAAATTCAATACAGGCGGAACAGCATTGACCGGTTCTATAAGAATAGGCGGCAGTGAAGATGATGGAATTAATATCAGGGGTAAGTACACTCCATTGGGAGTGCCGGGCCAAATGGATGGCGCTTATGACACAAGAAGAAATTACGGCGATGACAACCGTGGTGATATTTTACTTGATAATGGTAACAATATCTATATTGCCAGTTCCACACAATCATCCAATTTCCCGATTTCCGGTACTACCATTCAAACCACATTTGGTGGAGGAGGAGCTGTTATCAGACAGGATGGCATCATCATTAAGATTAATTCTACACTTTCGGCAATTGGCTTTTCTACTTTCTTTGGCGGTTCAGGAAATGATGCCTGTTTCAGTCTTGCGTTAAATAATGCTACAGGTAATTTATATGTTTCAGGCGCTACAACGAGCACTGATTTGCCGGGCAATAAGATCAATGCTGTTTCAGCAACTTATTCAGGCGGAGCAACTGATGGATTTGTTACCATTATCAAAGCCGATGGCAGCAGCATTGTAAAAACCACTTATGATGGCACTGCCGGCAACGACATGATATATGGTATGCAACTGGATAAAAAGGGATTTGTATATATAACCGGCACCACTACCGGAGCAAGAAATGTTGTGAATGCTGCTTTTAGCCAAGCCGGAGGAAAACAGTTTATCAGCAAACTGCAACCTGACCTGTCCGCATACGTATACTCCACTAATTTTGGAACCAATGCAGGCAGCCCGAATATTTGCCCGCTTGCTTTTTTTGTTGACAAATGTGAAAATGTGTATGTATCAGGATGGGGTGGTGCATTAAATTCTTCGAAGCAATACCCTAATGTTGGAACAACAGGGCTCACAACTACCGCCAACGCACTGCATCCTGCTACAGATGGCAATGATTTTTACTTTTTTGGACTGCAAAGAAATGCAGCCGCACAGCTGTACGGAGATTTTTTTGGGCAAACCGGTGGCTTTACCGACCATGCTGATGGAGGTACAAGCCGGTTTGATGGCAATGGCGTTCTTTACCAGACAATCTGCGCCAACTGTGCCAGCGGAGTGGTTCTTTTTCCAACCACCCCCGGCGTATGGGCACCGACCAATCTCAGCAATGGCGGTTGCAACCAGGCGGCGGTAAAGATAAACATGAGCTCAGGGCCTGCAGTTGAAGCAGGCATCAAATCAACTGCAGGCGGCATTGCAAAAGATACTATTTGTACATCAACCAGTTTATTATTTACAGATACCGTTACCAATGCAAAAAAATATACCTGGAATTTTGGAGATGGATCTCCTGAAGTAACTGCTTACGCACCTTCCAATTCTGTTACACATACATTTAACTTTCCCGGCAGCATCAGGGTTAGACTGGTTTCAGCAGATTCGCTGAGTTGTAATCTGACTGATACTGCTTATAAAATAATTACGGTACAGGATTGCTCCGGGAGCCATTTTTGCCAATCGGAGAATATTTATATTACGGCCGGCTCAACAGGCATTACTTATCAATGGCAATGGATGCGGCCCGAATATCCTTATTATGAAACTTCCTTTTCAAATATTTACAACGATGGATTTACATTTTTTGGAGTAACAACTTCTACATTAAGAATAAAGGATGTACCGCCTTACTGGTATGGATATAAATTCAGGTGCCTGGTAAATAATAACGGAGGCACTGTATCCGAGTTGAAGTTTGTGTCATACTGGACGGGCGCAATTAATAACCAATGGGAAAACCCGGGTAACTGGAGTTGTAATAAAGTACCGGACATTTTTACAGATGTATTTATAAAGAGCGGCACTCCTGTTTTAAATTCAAATACGGAGATCCGAACATTAACTGCAGAGCCAGGCGCATCAGTATTAATAAACGCTGACTTTAACCTGTTTATACAGCATTAATTTATTTTCTTAAGGTTTACGCTAAACAGAAAAGGGTACAATTAAAATTGTACCCTTTTTCTGTTACATAATATTGTCAAACAACTTACAACTTCCCATCCTTTATCTCATCCACCACACCCGGATCGAGCAAAGTGCTTGTATCACCCAATGCAGTTTCCCCTTCAGCAATTTTCCTCAATATCCTCCGCATGATCTTGCCGCTTCTTGTTTTAGGAAGGCCACTTACAAATTGTATCTTATCCGGTTTGGCAATCGGGCCGATGATCTTTGAAACAGTCAGGCTAATATCCTGCCTTCTTAAATTTTCGTCGCCATGATGGCCGTTATAAATTACATAAGCATAAATACCCTGGCCTTTGATGTCGTGCGGATAGCCTACCACCGCACTTTCCACTACACCTGAGTGCATGTTAATAGCGTTCTCTACTTCGGCAGTGCCTATGCGGTGTCCGCTGATATTTAATACATCATCCACCCTTCCGGTGATGCGGTAATTGCCATTTGAATCTTTCAATGCACCATCACCTGTAAAATACAAACCGGGATAGGTGGCGAAATAATTGGTGCGGCAGCGTTCATGGTCACCATAAGTAGTTCTTAAAATTCCCGGCCACGGCGCTTTGATACAAAGATTGCCCTTCATGATTCCATGCTCATCTTTCTCTGTAATTTCTTTTGCATTTTGATCCACCAGCAATGGCTGCACACCCGGCATAGGTAAAGATGCCCAGCTTGGTATTGCTGGGGTTACCCCTGCAAGATTACTTATCAAACAGGCACCGGTTTCTGTTTGCCACCAGGTATCAATGATCGGGCATTTTTTCTTGCCGATATTTTCGTCATACCAATGCCATGCTTCTTCATTAATGGGTTCACCAACTGTGCCGATCACTTTTAATGATGACAGGTCTTTTCCTTTAATAGGATCTGTTCCATAACTCATCAAACTCCTTATAGCTGTTGGTGCAGTATAGATGCAATTCACTTTATGACGTTCAACAATATCCCAAAAACGCCCTGCATCGGGCCAGGTAGGAATTCCTTCAAACATCAGTGAGGTAGCACCGGCACTCAGGGGGCCGTAAACAATATAACTATGACCGGTGATCCAGCCAATATCTGCGGTGCAAAAATGCACATCGCCGGGTTTGTACTGAAACACATTTACAAAAGTGTAGTTGGTCCATACCATATAACCGGCTGTAGTATGCACCACACCTTTTGGTTTCCCGGTAGATCCTGATGTATATAAAATAAACAAGGGGTCTTCCGCATCCATCTCTGTTGCAGGAAATGAAACCTTTCCGTCTTTTTCCACCTGGTTTTCTGCATGCTCCATTTCATCTTCCCACCACACATCTCTTCCTTTGATCATGGAAACCGGCACCCTCGTCCTGGTATAAACAATTACTTTTTTAACGGTTCTGTTACCGATCAACGCATCATCGATCACCGCTTTTAAAGGAATATCCTTTCCACCACGGTAAGCGCCATCGCAGGTAATGATAAATTCTGCCTGGGCGTCATACAAACGGTCTGCAATACTTTGAGCACTAAAGCCTCCAAAGATTACACTATGTATAGCGCCGATCCTTGCACAACCCAGCACGGCATATGCCAGCTCAGGCACCATCCCCATATAGATACAAACCCGGTCACCTTTTTTTACGCCGTTGTTAACGAGCATTTGGGCTACCTGGCAAACACGTTTGTGCAAACGGGCATAGGTAACCACCCTTACCCTTTCTTCAGGATTGTTGGGTTCCCAAATGATGGCTGGTTTATCTGCCATTGTTTCCAAATGACGGTCAATACAGTTTTCCGTGATATTTAGTTTACCACCTTTGAACCATTCTATTTTCGGTTCGGTAAAATTCCAATCCAGCACTTTTTCCCACTTTTTTCTCCATTGAAAATTTTCGGCAATATTGCCCCAGAAGCCTTCGGGGTCATCCACGCTTTTTTTATAATCCTGGTGATACTGTTCTAAACTCTTAATTTGATAAGGATAAGACATAGCGATCGTTTTTTTTGACGGGTTAAAAGTATGAAACAATCCAACCGCACCTAATTTTAATCTTGCTAATTTGGTATATTTATGCTAAAAAAGTATAGCTCACCCTTTAACTTAGGTGTATGAAACAGATTGCCTGCCCCAAATGCAAAAGCGAAGAGATCGCCAAAAGCGGCGTTGTTAAAGGACGACAGCGCTTCCGCTGCAAACATTGCAATTATTTTTTTACGGTGATGAAAGAAGGTAAAAACATAGATGCCTATTATGTGATCAAGGCACTGCAGCTGTATATTGAAGGCGTTACTTTACGTGAAATTGAAAGGATATTGGGCATCAGCCATGTATCTGTGATGAACTGGGTAAAGAAATACAACATCAAAGCGCCGGAAAACCATGAGTACCGGCCGACCTATAAAGTACTGAACCATACTGAGCTGGTGGATTTTTTCAGCAATAAAGATGCATTAAAAAGTGCCGGTTGTATGATCACTGAGCTCGGTGATAAATTCATGCTGATAAAGTGGGAACGTTTCCGAAAAAATACATTGTAAAAAATATATGTTTTAGCACCGGTATACCAGGCTGTTGGAATTTGGGCAGCATTAATGTGAAATTGGCAGTATTATTTATTTACAAAAAACGCTGCTATGCTTACAAAAACGATTGCGCTTGCCTGTACAGTGTTTGCCACACTGCAGCTGCATGCCCAGGGAAATACAACACCCCCGGCCACTGCCGCACCGGCCATTGATCACAGTTACAAACCAATTACTTTGAAACTTGACGAGAAAGGCCAAAAATTTATCCGCTTCATCACATGGCACCAGATGTGGGTAACACACACATCCAACAATCCCGGCACCCTGGATGTAAACGGCAAAGTTCAAAACAGTGCCACGGACATGGCTATACGCCGTTCCAGGTTTTTGGTACAGGCACAAATTTCACCACGGTTTATGATCGTAAGCCACTGGGGCATCAACAACCAGAGTTTTATAAACGGGGGTGGTGCAGGTACCCTGGGAACAGGCGCCAGCGCTACCGGCCAGGGTGGCAAACGGCCACAACTGTACATTCATGATGCATGGACGGAATACGCTGTACAACCCGGCAAACTTCACCTCGGCGCAGGCTTACACTACTGGAACGGCGTATCCAGATTGAGCAGCCACAGTACTTTAACACTGATGACGCTGGATGCACCCATCTTCAACTGGTTTAATATTGAAACCACCGACCAGTTTGCAAGACAGCTCGGTATTTATGCAAAGGGGCAGCTGGGAAGGCTGGATTACCGCCTTCACATCAACAAGCCTTTTGCTTTTGGATCATCAGTAGCATCCATAACGTCTCCTATTGCCGCCAATGTGATCAATGAAAATTGGAGTACCGGCGGCTATCTTAACTACATGTTCTGGGATAAGGAAAGTAATGTGCTGCCTTATTTTGCAGGCACTTACTTTGGCGCAAAAAAAGTATTTAACATTGGTGCAGGATGGTACTCACAGAAAGGTGTAACCGCCAGCAGGAAATCGGTAACAGACTCCATTCAACAACATGACCAAAGCAATTTAGGGGTGGACGTATTTTTGGATATGCCCATCAACAAAAAGAAAGGTACCGCACTCAGCCTGTACAGTGTTTTTTACAAATATAATTTTGGTCCTAACTACCTGCGCAACGTAGGCATACTGAACCTGCATGCCAGCACAAAACCAGTAGCATCACAGGCCGATGCAAGCTGGGCAGGAGGCGGCAATATGCAGCCAACCATTGGTACCGGTACCATCTGGTACACACAAGTGGGATACCTGCTGCCAAAATTCAAAAATGGCACTGCATTTATGCCATATGCAACCTTTACCTATAAAAACTTTGACCGTATTGGAAAGGCATCCGGGCAGTTTGACCTGGGTTTGAATTATCTTATCAGCGGGCACAATGCAAAAATCACTTTGCAATACAGCACCAGGCCGGTATATAAAACGGTGAGTGGTAATCCTGAAAGAAATGGCAGTAAGGGTGAGCTGATCTTACAAACACAAATATTTCTTTAATTTGAAACCAGCAACATTCATTTTTTAAAATCAAACTATGAGCAATAAACAAAACACCGAAAAAGGGATGGGCTTTATCATCGGCGCCTCTTCCGTCGGTACACTGATCGAATGGTACGACTTCTACATATTCGGTATGCTTGCCACCATTATCTCAAAACAATTCTTCCCGGAAGATTCCGGCACCTCAGCCCTGTTAAGTACACTGGCAATTTTTGCAGCAGGTTTTATTGTACGCCCCTTCGGCGCATTGGTATTTGGACGGCTGGGTGATATGATCGGCCGTAAACATACTTTTTTGCTTACATTGGTTTTGATGGGAGGCTCTACCTTTGCCATTGGCCTTGTTCCGGGATTTAAAACCATTGGATGGGCGGCACCGATCCTTGTACTCGTGTTGCGTTTGGTACAGGGTCTTGCATTAGGCGGAGAATATGGCGGCGCTGCAACTTACGTAGCCGAACATGCGCCAGCCAAACGCCGTGGATACTGGACAAGCTGGATACAAACCACTGCAACATTGGGATTGTTTCTTGCCCTGGGCATTATCATTCTAATCCGCCAGGGGCAGGGCATTGAAAAATTCTCTTCTGAATGGGGTGGATGGCGTTATCCGTTCTGGATATCACTGCTGCTTGTAATTGTATCCATCGTTATCCGCATGCGCATGAGTGAATCGCCCATGTTTGCCAAGGTAAAGGCAGAAGGAAAACATTCTGTTAATCCGCTGAAAGAAAGTTTTGGCCACAGGGCAAATTTCAAAATGGTACTCGTGGCTTTGTTTGGTGCAGTGATGGGACAGGGAGTGGTTTGGTACACCGGCCAGTTTTATGCCCAGACATTTATAGAGAATATCTGCAAAGTAAATTTTGTTGACTCCAGGAATATCCTGCTCATCGCAATTCTGTTTGCTACTCCCTTCTTTGTACTATTCGGTTCACTAAGTGACCGCATTGGAAGAAAATGGATCATGCTGGTGGGTATGGCGTTGGCCATATTCTCTTACCGGCCTATTTACCAAACCTTTTTAGACTACACCAATGTGGCATCAAAAAGAGTGCTCATCGATGTGTCCAAAACAACCAAGTCTGACCCCACAACAGCTGTTGATGCCAAAGACAAGAAGAAAGCATTGGTGAGCATCAAATATGATTCAGTTTATACAGATGGCGCTGTGTATACTTTTACAAAAACCGACACGCTGCATTTTACAAACGAATATGCAGGCAATACAGCATCGATAGCATACATCATTCCCAAAAAAGATGATACCACTCAAATGGACACGGTGATAACAAAAGCAAAAGCTGCAACGGGAGTGAGTTTACCGGAAGGTATCACCTATATTGGTGTAGAAAAGAAATCGGCAAAGCCGGGTGTGGTACTTGAAAAATCATTAGACAGCGGCACGTTCTGGAAGATGGTATTCCTGGTATTTGTCCTGATCGTTTTTGTAACCATGGTATATGGGCCGATGGCTGCCTTCCTGGTGGAATTGTTCCCAACCAAGATCCGTTATACTTCCATGTCGTTGCCTTATCATATTGGCAATGGTGTGTTTGGTGGCCTTGTGCCTTTCTTAGGAACATTAATTGTTGAGTTCACCAAAACAAAAGAATTACCCGGCGGCGATCCGCTGGCAGGCTTATGGTACCCCATAGGTATTGCTGCACTTTGTCTGATCATCGGCGCCATCTACCTGAGCAATCACATTGATGAAGATGTAATGGATTAATTTCAAAAACAATTAAACTTAAGAATATGAATGCACTAAAAAAATATCTAGGGATCATCTGGATGCTGTTATCTCCTGCGATTGTTGGGTTTTTGATCTGGCAGGCCGTTGAAAAAATCAGCAAAGCTACCGAAGCTACCAAAGCAAATATCACCCTGCAATGGAGTATCATCCTAATTATCTTCTTCCCCATTTGTATCGGGCTGTTCATTTTCGGGTACTATGCGGTAAAAGGGTATTACGAACACCTTCCTGAAAGTTCTGCCGAGATCACCGACTATTAAATAAAACCATTTTGCACGGATAACATAGTTTGCCTACATTCGGTAAACTATGTTATCCTTTTTATTTTGATACCATGCAAAGCAAGCTGAAGCGGCAAAAATTAATTGTAGTGAGCATTGTGCTGTTTGTGGCATTTACCTACCCGATCATTTCCATTGCCAATCGTGTAAAAATGGTAGCAGGCATCCCGGTATTATTTCTTTATATCTTAATTGTGTGGATTGCAGGCATCACCATTTTATACCAGATAGCGGGCCGCAAACAAAAGAAAACAGATGAGTAATGTTGTTGCCATCTTCAGTGCGCTGTTTTACCTGTCGCTTTTATTTGGCGTAGCTTATTATGCTGAGTACCGGTTAAAAAAAGGCAAGAGCATCATCAACAACGGCTATGTATATGCTTTATCATTGGGTGTGTACTGCACTGCCTGGACTTATTACGGAAGCGTAGGACAGGCATCCACCAGGGGCATTGAATTTTTAGCGGTGTATATCGGTCCAACTATTATGGCGGCATTGTTCTGGCCCATCCTGCGCAAGATCATCCGCATTTGTAAAACACAACGCATCAACAGTATTGCCGACCTTATTTCCATCCGCTATGGCAAAAATTTTTCCCTCGCAGTAGTCGTTACTATACTGTGTATGGTGGGTATCATTCCTTACATTGCTTTACAACTGAAAGCCATTTCGGGCAGCATGAATATTTTAATTGGTGCCACAGAAACAGGTATCGGTTTAAAAAACATATTTGCTGATAATACCTTTTATATTGCTGCTGTACTGGCATTTTTCATCATCCTTTTCGGCACCCGGTCCATCGATGCGTCAGAAAAACACGAAGGCCTCGTAGCAGCCATCGCTTTTGAATCTATTGTAAAACTGCTGGCATTTATTGCCGTTGGTTTATTTGTAACGTTTGGATTGTTCGATGGCTTTGGTGATATTTTTTCTAAAGCTGCTGAAAATGATACGCTGAAAAAATTATTCCAGTTCAGCGAAAGCACCAGTTACACTACCTGGGCAGGCTTAATATTACTCTCCATGCTGGCCATCATTTTTTTGCCAAGGCAGTTTCACATGGGCGTAGTGGAAAATGTGAAAGAAGTACACATTAAAAAAGCCATCTGGGTATTTCCATTATACCTGCTGCTGATCACATTTTTTGTGTTGCCCATTGCATTTGGAGGCACGCTGTTATTAGGAAACAGCGGTATAAATGCCGATACCTATGTATTAGCATTACCCATGCAGCATGGCGCAAAATTTTTAGGCCTTTTTATTTTTATAGGCGGGTTTTCTGCAGCCACCAGTATGATCATCGTTGAAACGATCGCCATCAGTACGATGATGAGCAATAATATTGCCACGCCGGTCTTATTGGCCTCACAAAAATTTCAAACAAAAGGCGATGGACAATTAACCAATCCCATTTTAAACATCCGCCGTTTCAGTATCCTCTTAATTATTGCGCTGGCATTTTTATATGACAAACTGGTTGCACAACATTTTACACTGGTGTCTATCGGTATGGTTTCCTTTGCAGCTGTGGCACAATTTGCACCAGCGGTACTGGGCGGTATTTACTGGAAACAGGCTTCGCAAAAAGGAGCAATGGCAGGCATCTCCATTGGTTTTGTCATTTGGTTTTTTACAGCAGTAGTTCCATCAATGGCCAGCGCAGGCTTTGTAAACATGAGTGTGGTAAACGATGGACTCTTTGGTATATCTTGGTTAAAACCACTGTCGTTGTTCGGTATGGAAGGAATGGATTCAGTTACACACTGCTTCTTCTGGAGCATGCTGTTCAATATCATTGCATTTGTTGCAGTTTCACTAAACAGCGAAAAATCAGCACAGGAAGTGTACCAGGCAGAGATCTTTGTTGACATCTTCCGTTATTCGGCTACGCCTGACAGTAATATGGTGTGGAAAGGGACCGCTTATCTGCCAGACCTGAACTCATTGCTGGCAAATTTTCTTGGTGCAGAAAGAGCAGAAAAACTCATTGTTACTTATGCCGGCCGGCATAAAATTTCTTTAGATACCAAACGGGCCGATCCAAGGCTGGTAACATTTGCTGAAAAGATACTGGGGGGGGTTATCGGTTCTGCATCAGCACGTATCATGGTAAGCAGTGTTACCAAAGAAGAAGAACTGAAGATTGATGAAGTGCTGAAGATACTGAGAGAAAGCCAGCAGATGATTGAGCTGAACAAAGAGCTGCGAAAAAAATCGGCAGAACTTCAAAAAGCAACCGACCAGCTCATCAATGCCAACAGGCAGCTGCAGGATATGGACAAGACCAAAGATGAATTTTTATATACTGTTACGCATGAATTAAGAACCCCCATCACTTCCATCAGGGCAATGGCAGAAATTGTACATGACAATACCGATATGGATGAAGAACAGCGGCAGCATTTTTTATCTGGTGTAATAAAAGAAACAGAACGGCTAAGCCACCTCATTACCCAGGTACTGAACCTGGAAAAATATGAAAGCGGCAAACAGCAACTCAATACCAGCAGTGTACAATTGAACAGTTTGATAAAAGATGCGGTTCAATCCATTCAGCCACTGGCCAATGAAAAAAGATCGTAACAGAAATAAAGATACCGGACAGCATGTTCCTGGTGCAATGTGACGCAGACCTTATTATGCAGGTGCTCACCAATTTATTATCCAATGCGGTAAAATTTGCACCGGAAAAGGGCGGGTTACCACTTCCATTCACAGCAGCTTTGATGAACTGCAGGTTTGGATAGAAGACAACGGAAAAGGCATTGAGCCTGGCCTGCACGAACTGATCTTCGATAAATTTTTCCAGGCAAAGAATCAAACACTCCGCAAACCGGAAGGCAGCGGGCTTGGGCTGGCGATCTGTAAAAAAATAATTGACATGCACGGCGGTTCAATATGGGTTGAGAGCGAATTGAATAAAGGATCGAAATTTATTTTTACTTTACCTTTAATATAAAATAGCAAGGATGCCCGGTTTAAAAAAGATATTGGTGGTAGATGATGACCCGTACATATTAATGTCGTTGGAATTTTTAATGAAGAAGAATGGCTTTGATGTAATGGTAGCCCGTAATGGCGCCGAGGCATTGGACCTGGTGGAAAAACAATTACCTGATCTTGTTTTGTTAGATATCATGATGCCAGATGTAGATGGCTATGAAATTTGCAAACACATCAAAAACAGCAAAAAATTAAAAGAAGCCAAGGTTGTTTTTATGAGCGCCAAAAGTAAAGAAGCAGATATAAAAAAAGGGTACGACCTTGGTGCATCGCTATATATCACCAAGCCTTTTTCTACAAGAGAAATGATGAAGCAGATAAAAGAGCTGGTAGGATAACACAAACAGACTAATGCTTTACCGGCAAACTAAAACTGAATGTACTGCCGGCTCCCAATGATGAAAAAACGTTGATACTTCCACCATGAGCCTCAATAAAATCTTTTGAAATAGCAAGCCCCAAACCAGTACCCGATTTTTCTGAAGTGCCGGGCACTTTAAAATACCGGTCGAATAACCTGGGTAAATATTTTTCTTCTATCCCTTTCCCATTATCTGTTACAGCAAATATCAAATTGGATGCTTCCTGTTTTACTGTTATCGCTACAATGCCATTATCGTAGGAATGTTTAATGGCATTGGTCAGAAAATTATTCAGTACCCAGATCAACTTTTCTTCATCAGCGTCAATCAAGCCTAAGTTTTCAGCAATCTCTTTTCTTATGCTGATGTTTTTATTCTTTGCAGCATTCACAACAAACTGCTCCGCCTTTCCAATAATATTATAGGGAGAAATTTTCTGAATATTTAATTCCAGCTTACCACTTTCCACCTGTGAAAGATCCAGCAGCTCACTCAATATTTTCAGCAAGCGTTTATTGTCTTCCTTCAGGCTTTGCACCAGTTCCTTTTGTTCATCATTCAGCGTACCCACTCTTTCATCTTCCAGTAATTTTAAACTGAAGTCAGATGATGACAGCGGTGTTTTTAATTCATGCGAAATGGTAGCCATGAAATTCGTCTTGGCAGTGTCGAGTTCTTTAAATGGCGTAATATTTTTGAGTACGATCACTACCCCTGCTTTTTCATTCTGTTGCTGGATATCCATAATTTCCTTTGTAAAATAATTTTCCTTGTTATCAACAACAATTTTAAAAGGTGTATTGGTTTGTTCATTCACTAAAAAACGAAACAGGTCATTTCTTCTTTCCACATCTTTTTGCGGCTGGCCAACAATATCCTGCTCCTTCAAACTGAGTAACTGCAATGCCTGCCGGTTGGCAAACAAAATGGTTCCTTTATTGTCAATCCCAATACTTGCGTCCTTCAATGTATTGATAACAGTTTCTGCCCGTTGTTTCTCAAATAGTATTAAGGAAAGGTTACTGTGTTCATATTGATCCAGCCTTTCGGCCATGCTGTTAAATGCAGTGGCCAGTTCTCCAAATTCATCTTTCCGGTTCAGGTGAATACGCTGTCCGTAATTCTTATCTGCAATCGCCTTGATGCCTTCTGTTAATGACGCTATAGGCCCGGCCACTGAAGAAGGAAAATTATACAGGAATGTAAAGCCAATCAGCAAACAAACAGTAAGACAAATCGTAATGATGGTTTTTGCTTTTTCTGCAGATGCCTGTGCGGTCTGTTTTTTTTTATCTATCGCTACAAGGTTTATATGCATGATATTGCTGACATCGTTCCTGATTAATACAGGAAGAGAATCAACCATCCCCCTGGACCGCAACATGTTAAAGTTTTTTCTAAGCGACACTGTCATTTCCCTTTCACCCGGCTCTGTAATATTTTTCTCCTGCAACTGCAGCATTTGCTCAAACTTATCAAAAGCACTGTCCGGGTGATTATTCAGTTCATTCAGCATCAGCCTTGAGTAGTTGAGCGATTCGTAATTGTCTTTTACAATCTGACCTGTTTCTTCTGTAATCCGGTTGAGAAAATAAAAGCTGATAGCTCCTACAATAATCAGCAGGACAAACAGGAAAATGCTTCCCAGCGCCACTTTTGTTTTTAATTTAATTGCCATCAGGATAAAATTATAAGGTCAATATCATTAGCCGACAATTGCTTCAGTAAATGATTGAACACATTTGTCTGCAAAATTACCTGGAATAAGTTTAAGTGCGGCTTGCCAATACATACGGTAGTAATTTGCTTTTCCTCCACCAGTTTCATTATCACTTTGGTAACATTGCTTTCCTTAACCCTTATTACTTCTGCCCCCAGCTCGGTTGCATTCTTAAAA
This sequence comes from Chitinophagaceae bacterium, assembly GCA_016722465.1. Taxonomy (GTDB): domain Bacteria; phylum Bacteroidota; class Bacteroidia; order Chitinophagales; family Chitinophagaceae; genus Ferruginibacter. The sequence goes on from JADKJC010000002.1 coordinate 955,193, forward strand.
TTATTGATTAAATGCCTTTGTGCTGCCAGTGATATTTTGTCAGCAGACTCCTTGGGTGTTTGCACATACAGCACATACCATTTGCTGTTGTAATAAGAAGCAAGCCTGGCGGTTTTACGAATGATATTTTGCGCAATAGTATGATTAGATGAAATGCATGCTAAAAAACGCTCGTGGCGCCAGGGCCGTTCCCTTGCGGTTACCTCGTAATCCACTTTTCTTTCCACCTGGCCGGCTACTTCCTTTAGCGCCAGTTCCCTTAACTGCAGAATTTTCCCGGACTGGAAAAAATTCTGCAATGCCTGCTGCACTTTGCTGTGGTCATATATCTTCCCTTCTTTTAATCTTGTGATCAGTTCATCTGCAGTAAGATCGATATTTACTACTTCGTCTGCCAGTTGCAGTAATTTATCCGGCACCCTTTCCGTTACTTCCACACCAGTAATTGCTTTCACATCTTCGTTGATGCTTTCAATATGTTGAATATTTACCGCACTGATCACATCAATACCGGCATCTAAAATATCCAATACATCCTGCCATCTCTTTTCATTCTTACTACCCGGAATATTGGTATGTGCCAGTTCATCAACAATCACTACTTTGGGTTGCAGCAATAAAATGGCCTGCACATCCATTTCATCCAGTTGTTTTCCTTTATAAAAAACCTGGCGCCTTGGCACAATGGGCAGCCCATCAATCAGCGCCTGTGTTTCCTTTCTGCCATGGGTTTCCACATAACCAACTTTTACATTCACATCATTCCGCAGCAAGGTATGTGCTTCCTGCAGCATACGGTACGTCTTGCCCACACCGGCACTCATACCAATGTAAATTTTCAGCTTCCCTTTTTTGTCACGCTGAATTTTTGCTAACCATTTATCTGCTTCGCTGTCTGGCATTATTAAATGTGCTTTTTAAAAATGATAACACGCCGCTAATACAAAACTACCTGTTGATTTTGTGGTTTCAGTGGCATTCTTGTAAAACACTGCATTGCCTGCATTATCCAGCCTGAATTCAGGAATAATGGTAAGGTTATCGATCTTGAAATTAGCTGATAGCGTTGGAGCAAATACATTCTTAAAACCAAGGTATTCATCTTTGTCATTGATGTATTCACCACGAAATGTAAGTCCTAACCAGCTTACAGGATCGTAATTCAGGTAAAGGGCAGCGCCTATCCAACTGGAAGAATTAAAAGTACCGGAACTGTCAGTATCCAGCTTCACAGACTGCAGTGTACCATTTACTCCAATGCTGAACTGGCTGTTTACTGTATAGCTTGCCACAATATCACCCTGTATCACTTTTTTATACTCATTTTGCTTTCCACCCACAAAATTGAAATATGCTTTTAGCTTATCATCTTTTGATGCAGTGGAGAACTGAGCAATAATTGATTTGGGAGCACCGGAAGCCGATCTGAAATCGGTGGGATTGGAAACACCAATCATCAATGCGCTTTTTCCACCAAGGCTGATATCTGCTTTAAGGCCAGTATGCGTAAATGGCCCATTGGTGAACATATAACTCATGCTGTAATTCCGGTTAAGGTAAGGATCAAGCATTTCATAACCTACATGTGTAGCCCAGGTACCAAAGGTAAATTTTACCGCAGCTGAAGGCGCATAGGTCAAATACAACTGTTTCAATGCAAACCTGGTGTTGGCATCATTGTATGCAAATTCTTCGGCCCTGGTTCCAAAGCCCAGGTCGATGGTAGCACTTACTTTTCCAAAACTATGATCGGCCCTTAAGGATGCCATACCCAGTTCAAACGAATTGCTACTATGCGTAAAACTGGTGGGGCTGTTATATGGGTATGTTTTAGGGTTATTGAAATTATACCTGTAATAGGCATCCACCGAACCGGTGATTGCAAAGGAAGCTTTTTTAGTTGCAGAATCCTGGGCAAACATGGCATGGCCAACGATCACTGCCAATAACAATAAACTGATTTTTTCATCTTTTTAATTTTTTTAACCGCCGTCAGGGCTTATAGCCGCTGACGGGTCTTTTCTATTTTAATTTATCTAATTCGATATTTAGTTTCAATACATTCACTTTAGCAGGGCCAAACATTCCAAGCAATGGCTTTTCTGCCTGTTTGTCGATGAGGCTGATGATGGCTGCTTCATTTAATTTTCGTACAGCAGCAATTCTTTTTGCCTGCACTTTTGCACCTGCCGGTGACAGGTCGGGGTCAAGCCCGCTGCCGGAAGCCGTTACCAATTCAGCAGGAATCTCTTCTTTCTTTACACCGGGGTTATGTACCAGGAAGCTGTCAATCCTATCCTGCACTAATTTTAAATAATCAGGATTTGTTGGCCCCTTGTTAGAACCTGCAGAACCTGCAGCATTGTAATCTACTGCTGATGGCCTGCTCCAGAAATATTTATCATCTGTAAACTTCTGTCCAATATTTGCATAACCTACTACTTTGCCATTCACTGATACTGTTTCCCCCTTGCCGCCGCCCGGAGCTGCTTTTGCTATCAGTGCAATCAACAACGGGTACAATACCGAACAGATGACGATAAATACAAGGGTAAGCTTTACGGAAGGCCAAACATATTTTTTCATGATTGTAAATTTCAATTGTTAAACAAATAATGCTACTGCAAGGTCGATCAGCTTGATGCCGATAAAAGGAACGATCACACCACCCAGTCCATAGATCAACAGGTTCCTTCTTAACAACGCACTTGCACCGATGGGTTTGTAAGCAACACCTTTCAATGCCAGCGGTATCAGCATCGGGATAATGATGGCGTTGAAAATAACTGCTGATAGGATCGCACTCTCAGGACTGTGCAGCCGCATAATATTGAGCGCCTGTAAAGCCGGGATAGAAGCAATAAACAAGGCTGGCACAATAGCGAAATATTTTGCTACGTCATTGGCAATTGAAAAGGTGGTTAATGTTCCTCTTGTCATCAATAATTGCTTCCCTATCTCCACAATTTCAATCAGCTTGGTTGGGTCATTATCCAGGTCAACCATGTTGCCAGCTTCTTTTGCTGCTGCCGTACCACTGTTCATTGCCACACCAACATCAGCCTGGGCCAGTGCCGGTGCATCGTTTGTTCCGTCACCCATCATGGCAACCAGTTTACCTCCCTGCTGTTCCTGTTTGATGTAATTCATTTTATCTTCAGGCTTTGCCTCCGCAATAAAATCATCTACGCCCGCTTTTTCAGCAATGTATTTTGCAGTTAAAGGATTATCGCCTGTAACCATTACCGTCTTCACACCCATCTTACGCAGGCGTTCAAAACGTTCCTGTATGCCTGGTTTGATGATGTCCTGCAATTCGATCACACCGATCACTTTATTGTTTTCACTTACCACCAGTGGTGTACCTCCGTTGCTGGAAATATCTTTTACTTTGTCTGCTGTTTCCTGCGGCACTGAATTGCCTGCTTTGTTTGCCAGGTTTCGTATAGAATCAAAAGCCCCTTTACGGATCTTTACACCAGATGGCAGGTCAATACCACTGCTCCTTGTTTCAGCAGTGAACTCAATAAACCTTGCCCCATCAGTATGCAGTTTTTTTACATCAAGCTTTGATAATTCGATGATTGATTTTCCTTCCGGTGTTTCATCTGCAATGGATGATAAAGCACAGGCTTCTGTAAAGCTGGCTGCACTTATGCCATTGGCAGGGTAAAAATTAGTTGCCTTACGGTTGCCGATGGTGATGGTACCGGTTTTATCCAGTAACAATGTATCCAGGTCGCCTGCTGTTTCAACGGCCTTACCACTTTTTGTAATTACGTTTGCCCTTAATGCCCTGTCCATACCTGCAATACCAATAGCGCTTAACAAGCCGCCGATTGTTGTTGGAATCAGGCACACATACAAAGAAACAAATGCGGCGATGGTGATCGGTGTGTTTGCATAATCAGCAAACGGCTTCAATGTTACACATACAATCAAAAAGATGATGGTGAAACTTGCCAGTAAAATGGTGAGTGCAATTTCATTGGGTGTTTTTTGCCTGGAAGCGCCTTCCACCAGTGCGATCATCTTATCTAAGAAAGATTCGCCCGGCTCAGTAGTTACCCGAACTTTGATCCTGTCACTCAATACTTTTGTTCCGCCTGTTACGGATGATTTATCTCCACCTGCTTCTCTTATTACCGGCGCACTTTCACCGGTAATGGCGCTCTCATCAATAGTGGCAAGGCCCTGTACAATCTCACCATCCATTGGGATGATATCGCCGGTTTCGCAAATGAACATATCGCCTTTCACTAACTGTGAAGAGGGAACGAGTTTAATTTCGTTCACATACATATCACCCACAGTCATTACTTTCTTTGCGGGTGTGTCTTCTCTTGTTTTACGCAGGCTATCGGCCTGTGCCTTGCCCCTTGCTTCTGCAATGGCTTCAGCAAAATTGGCAAAGAGTACCGTAACCAGCAGAATGATGGTGATGGTGAGATTGTATGCGAGGGAGCCCTGTGACTTTTCACCGGAAGCAATCCAGGCACACACGCCCATCATAATGATCGTGCCAACATAAACGGTGAACATTACCGGGTTCTTTAACATCACACCCGGTTTTAGTTTTACAAATGATTGCTTTAATGCACCTGATACCAGTGAGCCTTCAAACAATTTGCTGTTTCTATTATGCTTTGACATTTTTTTTGATTTTTGTGGTCTTATCCTTTTTTACCTGATAATGCATGACCCTGCTTTTATAAAGAAAAATATTCTGCAATTGGGCCCAGCACTAATGGAGGGAAATAAGACAATGCAGTAATAATAATGATGATAGCGAAGGTTAAAACTCCGAAAGTGAGAGAGTCCACTTTCAATGTACCAGAAGATTCCGGTATAAATTTCTTCTTTGCCAATAAACCAGCGATAGCTATCGGGCCTATAATAGGAAGGAACCTTCCCAATATCAGCACAAAGCCAGTTGTTACATTCCAAAAAATATTGTTATCGCCCAATCCTTCAAAACCGCTGCCGTTATTGGCATTGGAAGAAGTGAACTCATAGAACATTTCTGAGAAGCCGTGATTACCGGGATTGTTCAACCAGTTTGCTGGTTGTACTGTCCAGTCTGCATTGCCATGTTTTACAAAATAATATGCTGCCAATGCGGTTCCGCCTTTGATCAAAAAGGCAGATAACAATGTTACGAGTGCAGCAATCTTCACTTCTCTAGCTTCTACTTTATGCCCCATGAATTCCGGTGTTCGTCCTACCATAAGGCCACCGATAAATACTGCGATGATGATGTAGATGTAGTAGTTTAAAATGCCTACACCGCATCCGCCGTAAAACGCATTGATGAGCATGCCCAGCATTTGCATCATACCCGACAAAGGCATAGAGCTGTCGTGCATGGAGTTTACTGAACCTGTTGAAATGATAGTGGTAACAATGCTCCAGTAAGCGGAAGCTGCAGGCCCAAACCTCACCTCTTTTCCTTCCATAGCGCCGGTTGCCTGCAGGATGCCCATTTTGGCAATTTCAGGGTTCCCATGCATTTCCCAGTTCATGGTGGGTACAATCAGGAAAAGCATCCCCACTGTCATGATACCAAAAATAACATAAGCGAATTTTTTTCTTTTGATATAGAAACCTAATGCAAACAACATGGCTATAGGAATAAGCACCTGTGCAATCAATTCTATCATGTTTGTTACGTAATTCGGGTTTTCCAGCGGATGAGCAGAGTTGGCTCCAAACCAGCCGCCGCCATTTGTTCCCAAATGCTTGATGGCGATCATGCCTGCAGCCGGGCCACGGGAAACATTCACCGTATCACCCTGCAAAGTGGTGATGGTATCTTTTCCATCAAAGCTTGCAGGCGAACCATTGAAGGCCATGATCACCGCCATTACAATACAAAGCGGCAATAATATCCTGGTAATTGATTTGGTGAAAATATCCCAGAAGTTACCGAGGTTATCGGTGGTTTTATGTTTTAAACCATTAAACAATGCAACGGCGGCAGCTATACCTGTAGCTGCACTTACAAATTGTAAAAAAGTGATGACGAATAATTGGGTAAAATACGTAAGCCCGCTTTCACCTGAATAGTGCTGCAGGTTACAGTTAACCAAAAAACTGATGGCGGTATTGAAACTGAGATCCGGTGTCATGTTTGGGTTACCGTCTGGGTTCAATGGTAAATGCGACTGATTTAGCAAGAGGAAAAATGCATAGAAAAGCCATAGCATATTAATGGCTAACATGCTCTTTAAAAATTCTTTCCAGTTCATTCCCTTTTTTGGATCGATGCCGCTGATACGATAAATGAAGCGTTCAACCGGGTTCATAAAATCTGTAATGGTTCTTTCTCCTGCAAACATTTTTGCAATGTATTTCCCCAAAGGGAAAGCCAGCAGCACCGTTAGCAGGAAGGTAACAACTACACCAATTAATTCTGTGTTCATTTGTTTGGGCTTTAAAAATTAAAATTTCTCAGGTTTAATTAATACGTATAACAGGTAACCAAATACCAGTACAGCAATAACAAAGAGGATCGTTATCATAATCGTTACATTTTTTCGAAGAAGTCAATAGATTTAAAAAAGATGCCGAACAAAACAATGAAGGCAACAACATAAAGGATGGTGAACAGCATGATTTAAGCATTTAAGATTCTGTAAATAATTCCTGCCACCGGGATGAGGCCGTAAATGCCGGCCAGCAAATGCCAGGGTTTGATATGTGATTGCAGCGTAGATTGTAAATTTTTCATTTGTTTACTTTTAGATAGCCGGCTTATGCCAATTTTTGGTCCGGATTGCAGGAAGAACGCCGGGTGCAGTACTGGAAAGGGTTTGGGCAGATGTTTGAAAATAGCAGCAATAAAAAACCCTTCCAAAATGGAAGGGTGTATTGTCAAAATGAAAATTGCCTGAATGGAGATTTAGGGATTAGAAAGATCAATATGATTTTAAAATACAGGTGCTCTATTAAAATCAAGATTTGCGCTTGCGTAAAATTGATAGTTTTATTTCATTATGCTGCCTGAGTTATGAATCCCCAAAATCATATCCATCTTTTAAATCCCCGTTCAGACAATTTTGTACTCTTCAATCTTCCTGTACAGTGTAGTTAATCCAATATTCATCAGCCGGGCGGCTTCTGTTTTATTGCCCTTTGTATGCAAGAGTACTTTTTGGATATGCTGTTTCTCCACACCAGCTAAATCAAATGCTGAGAAAGAAGAATTGCCTTTCGCCAGTTGCAATTCAACCGGCAGGCTTTGCAGTGTAAGTGTATTGCCATCGCTTAGAATAACAGAGCGTTCAATAACGTTTTTCAATTCCCGTATGTTGCCCGGCCAGTTGTAATGCTGCAACACATCCACATATTCGTTTTGTAAAACAGGAATTACTTTATTTGTTTTGGCAGCAAATACAGCAACAAAATAATTCGCCAGTGCAGGGATGTCTTTCACCCGTTCCCTCAAGGCAGGCAATACAATCTGAAAAACAGACAAGCGGTAAAACAGATCAGAGCGAAAATGGCCTGTTTCAATTTCTTTTTGCAGATCCCTGTTAGTAGCAGCGATGATGCGTACGTTTACTTTGATTGTTTTGGTATCGCCTACTTTTATAAACTCTCCTGTTTCCAGTACACGAAGCAATCTTGCCTGCATCTCCACCGGCATTTCTCCTATTTCATCTAAAAAAATACTGCCTTCGTGCGCTTCTTCCAGCAAGCCTTTTTTGTCTTTGATGGCGCCGGTAAAAGCGCCGGCCTTATGGCCAAACAATTCACTCTCTAATAACTCTTTGCTGAAAGCACTGCAGTTAACCGCTACAAATGATTTGTTGCTCCGGCTGCTTTGCTGGTGAATGGACTGTGCAAATACTTCCTTGCCGGTACCGGTTTCACCCAACAATAATACTGTTGTGTCTGTTGCGGCTACTTTTTCTGCAAGTGCTATCGCCTGCTTAATTGCTGCTGATTCGCCAATGATGGTATTGAAAGAATATTTATTACCGATTTGTTGTTGCAGCTGCACTACCTTCTTTGCGAGGCGCAATTTATCTGCTGCACGCTGCAGCAATGGAATGATCTTGTCATTGTCATCTCCCTTAGTGATATAGTCAAAGGCACCGTTCCGCATGGCCTGAACACCATCGGCAATATTACCGTAAGCAGTGAGCAAAATAATTTCTGTGGATGGGTATTGTGATTTTAGCTCTTTCACCATTTCCACCCCATTGCCATCAGGGAGTTTTACATCGCAGAGAATGATATCAGGAGTTTCTTTTTGTAATATTTTTTTAGCAGCCGCAAAACTTGCCGCTTCGGTTACCGTAAAACCTTCGAGGCGGATGATGCGGCCGAGTAATTTGCGGAGTTGCTCTTCATCATCTATTAAAAGAATATTCCAGTCCATGCACTTATTTGTTCAAAGCTACAAAAACTAAAACGTCCTGTGCAAGTGCAACAGGACGTTTCAAATTTTATAAGTATTTCTATTAATTAATGGTCCAGGTCTCACTTCCTTTCAGCAACTTGTCCAGGTCGCCTTTCCCTTTTCTTGCAATCACATCTTCTATCTGCAGTTTAAGACTGTCTTCATAGCAGGCCCTTTCTGTTTCGTAAAACACGCCGAATGGCCTTGGCAAATGCCCTGCCAATTTTGGATCATCAAACATGCGGATCAGTATCTGTGCTTTATAAAAATCCTTATCATCATGAACCCACAGATCATCGGTACTGGCGCCTTCTGCTAAATCTACGATCACAGGTTTAAAACCATCCAGTTTAATGCCCTTGTTTTGTGCAGCACCAAAGATCAATGGTTTGCCTTGCTCCAAAAAGAGCACTTCATCAGGCTTGCTTAATTTTTCTGTAAACACTTCAAAAGCGCCATCATTAAAGATGTTGCAGTTTTGATAGATCTCTAAGAAAGAAGCGCCTTTGTGTGCCTGTGCCCTCAGCAACATGGCCTGCAGGTGTTTGGGGTCACGATCCATTGTACGGGCAATGAAAGATGCATCGGCACCCATTGCCAGCGCCAGTGGATTAAAGGGATGATCGATGCTTCCAAAAGGTGTGCTTTTGGTTATTTTATGCTCTTCGGAAGTTGGAGAATACTGGCCTTTTGTTAAACCATAAATCTGGATATTGAACAGCAATACATTGATGTCAAAATTCCTGCGAAGCAAATGAATGGTATGGTTACCACCGATACTCAGGCTGTCGCCATCACCGGTTACCACCCATACACTCAGTTCCGGGCGGGCGGCTTTTAAACCACTTGCAACAGCGGTTGCCCTTCCGTGGATGCTGTGCATGCCGTAAGTGTTCATGTAATACGGAAAACGGCTGCTGCAGCCGATACCGGATACGATCACTATATTTTCTTTTGGAATGCCGAGCGTGGGCATTACTTTCTGCACCTGGGCTAAAATGGAATAGTCACCGCAGCCGGGGCACCAGCGTACTTCCTGGTCGGTAACAAAATCTTTTGAGGTAAGAGCAGGCGCAATCGTGGTTGTTTCACTCATCTTATGGAAAATTTGAGGGTAAAGTTACAAATTGCCGTTGAATAATTTGTAACCCGTAAAGCAATATTGTGAAAGATTATGCAATCGATACCAGTTACCCGTTCAGTTCTTCCCAGTATTCTGCCGCCCTTCTTGTATGCGGAATTACGATTGTACCGCCAACAATATTGGCCACTGCAAATACTTCGTACATCTGCTCAGTGGTTACTCCAAGTTCCTGCGCTTTGCCGAGGTGGTATTTAATACAATCATCGCAACGCAGCACCATGCTGGCAACAAGGCCCAGTAACTCTTTTGTTTTGGTATCCAGTGCGCCTTCAGCATACGTATTGGTATCAAGGTTCCAGAGGCGCTTTATTACAAGGTTGTCTTTGCTTAAAATCAGCTCGTTCATCCTGGTGCGGTAGTCGTTGAATTCTTTTACTAAACTCATTGTATTAATTTGAATTTTTACAGTTTTCTAAAAAGTCTTTTACGCCCAATACGATCTTATCCACCATCTGTTGCTGGTAAGCAGGGTCTAAAATTTTCGCTTCTTCCTCCAGGTTGCTGAGAAAGAGTGTTTCTACCAGGGCATTGGGATATTCTGTCGGGCTATTCAGCATAAAATTGAAAGAGCCGGTGTTGCCATATTCTTTCAGTCCCAGTTCCAGCATGCGCCTGTAGATCAGCAGGCTCAATGGTTTGAAACCAATGTAGCGGTAATAGGTGCTGGTACCACTTACCCTGAAAGGATCTTCGGATGAATTCAAATGCACACTCAGTAATAAGTCCGGAAGGCTGTCACGATAAAAAAGAATGCGTTCTTTATTGTCGAAAAATCGCTCTGATTCTCTTGTCGTGATTACCCTGGCACCTTCTTTTTCCAATGCTTTTTTTAGTTTTAGCGATAAGGCCAGTGTAATTTCTTTTTCATACACGCCAGTAGCTCCAACTGCGCCATTGTTGGTGCCACCATGGCCTGCATCTACCGCAATGATTAAATTCTTCAGCAATAAACTTTCCGGCTGGTGTTTTATTTTTATTACTAAACTATTGCCATTGTAATAAACCTGGTGCCCCCAATGCTGCTGGTGTTTTAACTGGATGCTGATCCTGAAAATTCCATCAGCCATCTGTTCGTAGCCGGTTGATTTGATCTCTTTGGCAGTTAGTTGTTGTGTGATCCAGTTGGTATTGTTGGTAGCGCCAAAAACATCCACCACTATCCTGGAAGGATCAACCAATTGAAAAGACTGGTAAGGTAATTTGGCAAACAAATTCAGTTTCACATAATCATACGCACTGTCGCCATACACAGTTATTTTATCCGTTAATGATTCAGGTGTAAAACCCCTTTCGGCATTAATGTTACCAACTCATCCGGAATGTAAGCAGTTCTTGTTTTGGTGAGTTGTACTTTATAATGAGTGCCCACTTTACCAACAATCTTCAATACAATATTGCTGTCGATATAACCGATCTTGGCGCCACCCAGCCTGTCATCCCCCAGGCCATATTCAAGATGGGCGAGCCTGCCCTTTGTGATAGCAATATCAGGAGCATAGGGCGACAGGATTGAAAAAGTATTCTTTGTTTCTTTGCTTATACTCTTACCGGCAGAATCCGTTGCAGTCACGTTGATCTTTTTCAGCAAAAAACTATCGGTTGCCTTAATGACGTACTCTCCCTGGTAAATACCCGGCATCCCTTTGGTAGATGTCACTGGCAACTCATACAATAATGTACCGTTATCCGTTTTCACCACACAACCGGGCAAAGCTTTTACTTTCAATTTTATTTTATCACCGGGTTGCTGCAACAGGTCGCCTTCCGGAAAGGTTTGAATGCTTTCAATGCCAAAGGTTGTTACAGCTTCTGCTGGTTTGGGTATTGTGTAAGTATAGCTGATCTTTTTTGAAACAACTTTAGCGGCACCTTCTGCTTTGATGGTAAAACTGCTGTCGCCGGGCAGCAGGTTTAATTCCAGCGCAAATGCACCGGTAGAATAAACTTTTACAGGTTTATCGTTGATAGTAAGGTTGCATGTTTCGCAGGTACTGCCAATTATAAACTGCCTGGAAACCGTGACAGCATTACTTGTTTTAAAAGGATTGACCAGTTTTATGAATGGCTGGTTATCCTGCGAAAAAACCGCCGCAGGTAAAAGAAACATATATAAAGGCAACAGGAATTTCATGCTGGCAAGTTAAAAGAAAACTTGCTATGTGTATCATAAAAAACTGCCGGCAAGAATACCGGCAGTTGAACCTGTGTTGTGTCCCGCTGTATAAATTTCTTTCCATTCACAGCCATCAACTAAATGCTATTGAAAGCCTGTTGCCGTTTCATTCCAAAATGAGGCAATAGTTATAACCTGTGCAGTTGACCGTCACTTAAATTTATTCATAAAGTTTACTGTTTCAATGCCAGGCATTGCCCCAACAGTCATGGCGGATTTTTTCCCGTCTTTAAAAACAAAATAGGAAGGGAAAGCGGTGATATTATTTGTACTCATCACTTCTGGTAATGCGCTTGCATCAAGTACTACCACGTCCATTTTAATATTCTCCATCATAGTTGCCACTTCTTTTGTTTTAAGTGACTGTGTAAAATTCTGGCAGGATGGGCAATCGGGGTTCATAAAAACAACCATGGTAGGACGGCTTGTATTGATTAAAACTCTTTCAAGGTCTTTTTGTGAGCCCAGCACTTTAATACTGGTATTTTTAAAATTGATACTAAAATCTCCGCGAGTAGGATTTACAATGGTGGGATCAATACCTGGATTTGGAATAGCTCCATCCAAATTACCTGTTGACCTGCAAACCGAATTACCCGAAACAGGCATTGCTCTCATGCCCAACGATTGACAGTTGCGCCTTGCTACTTCTTCAGGTGACATTGGGCTGGGGCAACCAATACCACTCAGGTCACCATCTCCTGCCACGTACATTTCACGTAAATCGCCGCCACAACCACTGAATAACCGGGCAGCATTTTCACACTTCTCACCCTGCCAGTGAGTACTTTCGCAATATTTTTTTAAAGCCTTCAAACGTTCGCAGGCGTTTCCAGAGTTCATTTCGTCTGGTACAGGAGTCTGGACGGCTCCCTCACTTTCTCCAGAGCCTCCACCGGTAGTGCCTCCATTTGTATTATCCGTACCCGTTGTAGTTACCACAGCTTCTACAACCGAAGCCACCGCCAACCCGGCTGCAACCACAGCAAGTACTTCGGGTAAAGCTGAACCAAGTAGTATTGCTCTTCCACCAGTACCAGCAACAACTGTATATGCTGTTTCTGTGGTCCAGGTTGTTATATTTGCATCAGCTATAATAACGGCTAAATCATCAGCTGCTGCCATGGCTGCATTTCTTGTAGCAGCGGAGAGAGTTCCATCATATGCGGCCTTATATAATGCATGCATTGCAATTACAGCTCCGGAACTTGCCTCGGGTTCAGCTGAAAACATACCCCCAGAGCTGGTGTTTGATGGATTACTTTCACAATTACTAATCGCTTTGTCAAGTGCACTACTAGCTCTGTCTATTCTCCCTTTGCGGGCAGCATCGCCTGTCGCACCGCTAAAAGAACCCGTAAGGCTCGCCGCAGCAATGGCAGAACATGTATTTCCTATCATACCGCCCACATTAGCAGCATCTTGCTTTTTTTGTGGATCAGTGCTTTTAAAATCAGCATTTGCATCGTTGATGGCCTGAGTTTTACCTCCACATGTTAATGCTGCATTACCACCTGGTACAGGAGTTAAATCTACATTGTTTGTAATGTCGGCCAGTGTTTGTGTAATTTCCTCTGGCAACATAAAATACCGCATGGCATCCACCAATTCCTTTTTTGTTAAAACAAGTAATTTCTGTTGTCCAAACTTTGTATAATAGCGCTGCCACCTGATTACTACTTCTCTCCCCTTATTAATTATTATATTTCTGTTTTCGGAAATTCTGGTATATACCAAACCCGAACGATAGGCCACATAAGAAACCATCAGGTTATCCCTGTAAACAATCTCTTTTTGCAACTTTCCGTTAAAATAAACTTTTGTTGTTCCACAGCGCTTTCTATTGCGCCATTGTTCCTGTCGGATCAAATCCCCATTTACATCAAAAGTAGTTTCCTGCAATACCCTGCCACAGGTGGAGGCAATAAATTTGCCCTCCCGGTAAATCTTTCCGTTGGGATATTTGATGGTAAACTCTCTATCCTGGGCCTGCATGGAAATACCTATACCTAAAAGTGTAAAAGCTATACAAAAACATTTCTTTATGATTAACTTTTTCATTATTACATTTTATGATTTTTTTAGACCCAATTGTGATATAACTTATAAATTTAGATATTCAACTAAGCATCAAATTTTAATACAAAATATTAATTTTTAATTCCCGATTAAATAACGTGAAATAATAACAACTACAGTTTCTACTACATCAGTACCATTTACAACCGAGTTTCTGGTGCCGGTATAAATCCCAAAGCCAACCGATGTTAAAGTGAAATTTTTAGTTTGAAAATTTAGTAAATCTTTCAAACTCAGTAATCCCAAATTGGTGGCAAGTGAAACATCATAGAAATAAGACCCGTATTGAAAATCATTAAAGGGTATATTATGAAAATTTAAGGTGTTACACTTCAGTGTTCCGCCATTAAAGTCTGCGAAATAAGTGGGTGAATTTACCCCTGGTCCCAGGTATAAACTCTTATCTGATTTGTTAGTCATCGTGTACCTTATATGAAAATTTAAAGGCCTGATAAGTCCATTTGAATTAAGAAGCCATTCGTCTATAAATGGCTTGTATTCCGCTCTTGTTAAAGCGAAAGCTGAATTGCAATCAAGAACCAGTTTTGGCTTGGTTGGCAACTGCGAAACCAGAATTTCTTTTTTTATATTCAATTGAGCGATACTAACCACACTACAAATGCATAAGGCTGCCGCCGTAATGATTGATTTCATAATTGTTTTTTTTGACTGTAATTAAAATTTATCTCTTTATAAAAGAAACATAACTATTCCTGCTATAATTAAATTATACTTCGTTGACTCCTCAACGTAATTTTCATTGCATAAAATAAAAAAACTTACTGCAGCGTTTGCGTTCCTGCGAATGTTCTGCTATTGTTGTTCTCATTATTTTCCGGCACTTCATTAGCCGGATCAACAACTACTGTATAAGATTCATCCGCCCAGTCGAATGGGGCAACAAGTTTTTCAAAACACTGTGAACAGTTGAAATGCCTGACAAGTATTTTACGGCTTTCGGGCCTGTGAAACTGAATTTGTTTCACTTCTTTTGCAATCATCCGGTTAATGGTAATAGTACCGCGTATATTAATCCCAAACTTTACGTGTATGGTTATGGGCGCAAGCTGAGGGGCGTAGCTATCATTTATTATAGTGAATACAACATCAGACATAATCACCTCTTTTTCTACCAACGGATTGGCGGCAGTAGGATTTGCCAGGCGAAAAGCCGAATCTGCATCACATCTGCCGGGCCTCTCTATCATAATATTTCCGTTATTATTGATAGCGCCACATGTACCTTGTCTTCTGTTATAAATACCAGATACCACATCTGACACCAAAAAGTCAGGCTTGTCATAAGCCCTGAAAAATGGGAGGTTGTTCACGTTCCATGTACTGTTGCCTTTATAGTCGGAGTATTTGAATTCCCGTCCACATGCAGTAAAAACAAATTCGCTCTGTTGAATGGATACCTTGTCTACTTTCCTTGAATATTTATAACCAATATCCTTTTTTGTTGCAGCAGCACTAATTGATGGAGTGGATATTGTATAGTTAGCCGATAGCGGTTTAAATGAAAGTTGGTTTACATTGGTCCCTGTAATTCTTAACCGGATCTCGGTATTTATTGCGAAAGCATCAAGATAGGCAGGGGTGGCATTACTCATGGTTAATGCCTGTGTGGAAGCAATGGAAATGTGATCGGTATATTCTATCGTAATCACATCTTCTCCACCTGGCCTTTTAAGCCTTACCCTATATCGCCCAGTTCTGTCGGAATTAAGCGTAAACTCCACGTAAGGGTTGGCCATATTGCCTTTTGAAGTAATGCCAATATTAAAATTTGGCTGACCCTGCAGCCCCTCCCCGTCGATATCATTTGTTGTGTCTAACCAGGACCCGCTTACCCTTATTAGATTAGGCCTGCTTTTGAAAATGGGAACTCTTGAACCACTTGTAAAAGAGGGAACCATCAGAGAGTTAGTTATACTTGTAACTTCCGCAAAGCAGTCCTGCTGATTGCAGAGCAACGAGAGCAAGAGCAGGGCTGCAGTTAAGAATAATTTACTTCGTTTCATTTTTTATTTTTTTTTGTTATTAATTACTGAATAATATTTTCAACTGCCTGTTAGGTATACCCTTTTTAATTTATTCGCTTTTTATATTGAAAACTTTTACCGCATCATACAACTGATATTGGCAATGGGTAAAAACGAAACTGTTTTAAAATTTTTATCCAGTACGCAACGCATACCGTAGTTCAAAATCACATTACGGCTGATGCGCCAGTCGCCGCCGAAGTTGATGATGTATGGGTGCACTACGTCCCACTTAACGGTGCTGGTTACCACCGTTTTCCCATCGGGCAAATCGAGTACATCATTTAGCGCCTGCAGTGGCGTTTTGAGTGATTTGGCCTCCCTGATGAATTCTGCAAAGAAATTGAATACAGGTCCGCCGTAACGGAAGTTGATACCAAACGTAAAGAGTTTGTTGGCGGCGATGGCCTGCTGTATATTTTCATTGCCAGATACATCATCCTTTACAGTAAAGGTTAACTCCTCTTCATAAAACGAGGACCGGATCAATGCGGATATCAGGCCCCGTTTGCCAACACCAAAACCAAAGTTGAGCCACAGCGCATTGCCAGTATTACGGTTGAGCGAAAGCTTGCCCAACGAGCCGGCACTATCGGTACTGTAACTGTATATTTTTCCAAAGGCCAGGTCTACATAAGCAGCATTCCAGTTATCGCTTACAAATTGTGCTGCCTGGTTTTGTATGGCAGTGTTTCTCCTGCTGTAAAAACTGGTGAGTTGTGCATCATTGTTTCTCAGCTCTTCTCTTTTTGCAGCCAGCTCCGATGGTTTTACAATACTATCCAATGCAAGCAGTATCTCTTTCTCTTTTTGTTTTAACTGCAGCAATTCCTCATCAAATGTTTTTTGTATGTCGTCATACACACCTTTCATTAATAATGGGTCCCTTTGTTTATACAAACTCATTTTTAATGCCCCGCCGATACGGCGTTCGTTGTTATCACCCAGGGCGGTGCCTAATGAAAGATCAAGCGAAGCCATCATTCGTTGAAATGTATTTGCCTGCTGGTATTTAGCCAGGTTTTTCCTATTGTAAAAAAGTTCCCACACCGGTTGTGCCTGTATGGACAGGTTTGGATTTACCTTCCAGTTTTTCAATGACCAGTCTACTTTAAAATCCTTGATATCTGCCGTACGGGCTACCTGGCTGGGTGCTGCACCCATCAAATCAAACAAAGGAGAAGTAGGTATGGCCAGTTCTCTTGGAACCAGTTTGCTATTGGCTGCATCAGCGTTGTATTGGGCTCTTGAGCTGTTGGCACTGATGATCAACAGCAGTAAAAAACAGCACTGTAAACAAAAAAAAATATTCTTCATATTAAACTATTTGACAACTTACTGATTGGTCAAAAGTGAGAAACAATACACATTGAAACAATAGCTAATACTAGCCGGTTGCCATTCAACAATTTTATATTAATTTCCCTGCAGGTTCTTTTCAAATGGAAACAGCAATAAACACAGCCAACAGAACAGAAAAATCAAAACTATTATTACAAACAACAAAGCCCAATAGGGATTTATACCTACTCCTTTAAAATCATGCGCAACAACAAACCCATTTTAACACCTGTAAAAAGAGAAGACTTCAAAGAGAATTTTGGTGGTAACACAGCTGTGGAGAATATCCAGCCGCAGGAGTATTTTCAACCAACCATCAACCTGTTTAAGAAACTGGCAGTAGGCAAATACTTTTGGTTTATAGCGGATACTGCAAAAGGAATTTTTCATTCTTCAGGTGGTATGCTGGATAAGATTCTTCCAATAAAAGGTCAGGATATGGCAAACAACTCCCCTGAATTCCTTTTCAGGAATAGTCACCCGGATGATATCACCAGGATGTTTTCATTTACCAACTACTGGATATTATTTTTTATGGGGCTGCCGCCAGAACGAAAGCGCCACGTACATCCTACCATTTACATACGAATGCTAAACCCGGAGCAACAATATAAGTGGGTAATGGTGCAATATGCAGATAATATAACAGATGCAGAAGGAAGAATCGCTTACGGGCTAACGTTCGTAACAGATATCTCACACATAAAAAAAGACGGTGCTGCCATGATGAGCATACTTGACAGTTATGACGAAAGTTGCCAGCATTTTTTTTGTGCAGATGGCAACACATTTCCGGATACCAGTATGGTATTGCCCAACGTAAGTAACAGGGAAATAGAAGTACTGAAATACCTGGCCATTGGCTACAGCAGCAAACAGATTGCAGCAGAATTAAACATCGCTGTTAAAACAACCGACAACCACCGGCAAAACCTGTTGCGGAAAACCAATACCAAATCGTCGGGTGAGCTGGTGGCTTATGGAATTAATATGGGGTATATTTAAAGCTGGAAGGTGTAAGGCGGTTTTCTTACACCAGTTTTTGCTGATGGGCCAGTGCAACAGCTTCGCCAAGAGAATGTACCTGTAGTTTTTCGTAGATTTTTTTTACATGATTGTTGACCGTAAAATAACTGATGCCCATTTTATCAGCGATCATTTTATAACTAAGGCCCTGCGCCAGCAGCTTAAGTGTTTCTGATTCCTTGTTGGTGAGGTTATAGTTTTGCGTTGGCGGCTGGCTGCTGAAATAGCGCATTACTTTTAATGCAATCGAAGGGCTCATGCTGGCACCACCGTTCATCACTTCATCAATACTTTGTGTGATCTGGTTAATGGAAGCGGTTTTTAAAATATATCCTTCTGCGCCTGCCTGTATAGCTGCAAATACTTTATCGTCATCATCAAAAGCAGTTTGCATAATTACTTTTATGTGCGGATAATGTTGCTTTACTAAACGCACGCCACCGATACCATCTAACACCGGCATTTCAATATCCATCAAAATAATATCAGGCTGCACGGCTGCAATATCTTCTGCAATATTGGTACAGTTTTCAAAGCTGCCGGCAAATTCATATCCGGGCGATAATTGCATCAGCGCCTGCAGGCTTTCCCTTCTTGCTTTATTATCATCATATACTGCTATCCTTACCATATTGTAAAAGTAACCTGTTGCTGTTTTAGTGGTTATGGCTAATTATAGCTATTGGGAAAGAAAATTCCACTGACACACCTTTGCCTGGCTCACTATGCACATTACTGTGGCCATGTAATTCCTTTACCCTGCTGTATAGATTTTTAAGCCCGTTGCCATTGGTTATTACAGTATTATCAAAACCTTTCCCATTATCCTGTATCAAAATAAAGAGCCATTCATTCCGATAGTGCATACTTATTTCCAGTGTTGAACATTCAGCATATTTTACCACATTGTTGGCCGCCTCCTTACAAATAAGATAGCTATTCTTTTGTTGCAACAAGCTAAGATTTTTCTGTGCTGCTTCAGGTGCAGCCTCAATGGAAAAATCAATACTTTGGGTGCCGGCAATATCTGCTACATAAACCTGTACCTTATCGGCAAGGCTCTGCACCGTATTATTTCCCGGTTTAAACAACCAGGTCATATCCGATACTTTTGTTACAATATCATCAATATAAAAATTGATCTTTTCAGACATTACAGCGGCATTATTTTTTTTCCCGGCTCTGATCTGTTGCTGCAACAACTGGTTAAATAAATTGATACCACTTAAGGATGCGCCGATATCATCATGCAGATCCCTGCTCACCTGCATGAGCGTTTGCTCCCTTGTTTTATAATGCGTTTCAATAATCTCCCTTTCTAATTTCAACTTTCGTTTACGGGAGGTATTGATCGATATTACAAATGCCGACAGCAGTGCCAGCAACAGCAAAATGCTGCCGCCAACTGCTAAGTATATTTCGTATTCTGAAGGCAACATATAAATCCTAATGAAATAAACAGGTTGAACATAAAAGAAGCCAGCACCGGAAGATATACAATGAAACGGTTCAAACTTTCACTAATATAATTTTCCAGTAAAAAATTATACATACTGTTCATAAATATAATTACTGAAAAGTAAACAATGAAAGCTATACAAAAAAAGTAAAACGGGCTCTTTGACAATGGCTCTGTTGATTCGCTTTTATTTTGCTCTAACAAATAAAGCAGTGAACAAACTATCACCAATACGCTGCTCGCTAAAATACCAGGCGAATTGAATGCAACCGACCGAAAGGTATAGGAAAAGGTAAGTGGTATATTAATAAGTAAATACACGATGGATAAAATACAGACAATCTTCCTGTAAAAAAATGTTTGTAATGCATGGTAGTAGTAATAACAAATACCAGCAACCCAGACAAGGAATGCAATATTATAGAGCCATAAATTATTCCTGCGGTGATACCCAAGATAATGACCTGCAGCCTCATACAAAAATACAAATACAGCAAGCAACCCCATTATTTTAACGGGGCCGTTGCTGTTGCATTTACGGAACGCTGCTATACCAAGCAGCATACTAATGAATAAGCAGGCAAGTGGAAAAAACCTTGAAAGCCAAATATTCATACCTGCAGTATTTAGATATACAGTTTGCCACAATTTTTAGGGCAAAGACCGCTACTCTCTCCACCAGGTTCCAGCACAAAGGTTTCCTTATCATCTTTAATAACCAGCGCAATATTTATCTGAAGTTCATCATTCTGCACTCTTTCATACGCTG
The DNA here is from genome assembly GCA_016722465.1 of Chitinophagaceae bacterium. Taxonomy (GTDB): domain Bacteria; phylum Bacteroidota; class Bacteroidia; order Chitinophagales; family Chitinophagaceae; genus Ferruginibacter. Next base: position 975,636 of record JADKJC010000002.1, read on the forward strand.
TATCATCCTTTTGTAAACCACCCCGAAGTAACAAAAGGCCAACATTTATAGAAGACTGGCCCTTTGCATCAGCAATCCTTCTTGCATCTTTCACAAATGCTTCCAGGTAGTCGAGGTGAAAAAAGGCAGATAGTGTTTCATTGGGATGGGGCAGGCTTTCCAGATATGTTTTTTGTGTTGCTTCCAGCCTTGCAAGGTCTACTTTGTTTCCTAAATACATATTGCTTGTTTTTATTGTTTATAATACTTATGGCATCTAAGTTAATTGATTGGCAACTAATCCCTTGCTACTAATAATAGCTATTGAAAAACGGCATTCAATCGTTACTCCCTTCCCTTCTACCGGCATAAGACTACAAGTGCCATTTAGAAACCGGCAGCGCTGCTGAATATTTTGTAAGCCATTGCCGTGGTTTATTTGTGCCGGTTCATATTTAACAACAGGCTGGCTTTAGGTTTCAAAGTTCCAGCGTAACTAATCATGTGGTTTAAGGCTCAATAGTCAATCAAATAATTCCAGGCAAGCAGCTCATATTTATCAAAATAAATATATCATTTATTTGTGTATGAAATTGATTTATTTAAACCAATGAAAAAAGAATTAAAAAGAAGTGCTTCTTTTTTAAGCTTTAATTTATATGCAGCATACATATCAATTTACGCATTACATTTGCTGCTGAAATTCTTATTACAACCGAAATGAAACCGCTTAACTCCTTAATACTGGCAACTATTTTATGCTTTTTCAATATTACCCTGCTATTTGCACAACCCTCTTTTGAATACAAGCCTGTAAAAGACGACTCCCTCGAACTACTCAGCCTGCAAAAAGCCATCCGGGCACAGTTTGAGAAAGACAGCCTTTCTATCAATGGTGAAAATAAAAAATACATCCTTGCCATTTACAAAGACAGGTTCCGGGAAATCAATGAACTGTTTGAAGACAAAGAACCCATTGCTGCAGCAGAAGTTAATACATTTCTTACCGGCATTGCCAGCGAGGTGGTTAACAAAAACCCGGACCTGAAAAAGCTGGCTCCCAGGATCATTTTCAGCAGGGCTTACTGGCCCAACGCCTACAGCACCGGCGAGGGCACCATTGTTTTTAATATTGATCTTTTTGTGAAACTGCAGAATGAAAGCCAGGTAGCGTTTGTGCTTTGTCATGAGCTGGCGCACCTGTTTCTTGACCACAGTAATAAAAAAATCAGCAAATACATCAGCACGGTTTACTCAGATGATTTCCAGCAAAAACTAAAGGAGCTGAAAAAGCAGCAGTATGATAAAAAAGCAGAACTGGACAAACTTGAAATGGGCATTGCCTTTAAGAGCTTCCGCCACAGCCGTGATTTTGAAAGTGAAGCAGATTCTGCAGGCCTGAAATTTTTGAAGAATACCCGGTATGATTGTAAAGAGGCCCTTAGCTGCCTTGCCTTGCTGGATGAGATAGATGAAGAGAAGATTGATTTCACTATGCAGTTACCCAAAGTTTTTTCTTTTAGTGAATACCCATTCAAAAAAAGATGGCTGGAAAAGGAAGCGGCATTTTTTGGTGTAACAGCAGACAATAAAGAAAAAAAGCCGATTGATGACTCGTTGAAAACGCACCCCGATTGCAAAGTAAGGATCAAAACACTCACCCCATTATTTGAACAACTGCACCTGCAGGGCGGCCAGCAGTTTGTACAAAACCAGCAGCTGTTCAATCAACTGCAGCAGCAATTTGCTTTTGAAGAAACCAATTACTGTTTTACAAAAAAACATGTTTCAAAAAGCCTGTTCAATGCCATCTGCCTGCTGGATAAACACCCGGGCAATGCGTACCTGGTAACACTTGCCGGCAAATGTTTCAATGAGTTTTATGAAAAACAAAAAAATCATCATCTCAACAATATCGTTGACCGGCCATCGCCTTTCAAAGAAAAAAATTACAATACCCTGCTGGAGTTCATCAGTCGCCTGTCGCTTACAGATATCAGCAGCCTGGGATACAACTTCATGAAGCAATACAGTGGCTCATTTGAAGGCAATGAAGATTTTAAGAAAGTGTTTGAGCAAAGCAAAAAGAATTACGAAGAAGCAACCAAAAACTAATATTTTTAAAAATTAACCAATCAACCAAATGAACATGAGAAAAAAAACAACGTTTTTTTTACTGGTTTTGATAGCTGGCAGTTTACAATTGCAGGCCCAGAACAAAATCAGTTTTGAAAATGTGCGCCAAACCTATATCCGCAACTCGGGCCAGATAATGGACGGCGAAGAACTGAAAGGGTATTTTACTTTTTATGTAACAGACAAAAAAGACAGGAAAACAAATGCCTATGCCATACAGATTGTAGATAACAATCTTAATAAGATAAAGGAAATTGAGTTTGAAGACGATAAAAACATTGTGGTGCTGGAAAGCAGCTACAATGGCAATTCCATCATGTTTCTTTTTTACAACAGTAAAGAGAAAACACTCGAATACAGAACTTATGGCTTTGATGGCAAACAAAAAAGCACCTACACCAAAGAGCTTAACAACAGAACAAAATGGCTGATTGAATCTACTTACGGCAGCAAATCGGAAGAAGGCCAAAACGAAGCCATCTTCAGTGTTGGCAATGTTGGCTTTACTACCGTAATACCGGTTAAGGAAGGCAAATACTATAGCTATGAAGTAAATTTCTTTTTACCGACCGCAACAAGCAATGGACCTTTGAAGCAGCAGAAGAACAGGAAGATAAAATTTCCAATGCACTGTACCTGGGCGCTACCGATTCACTGGTGGTATATGAAGTGATCAAACAAAAAAGATTGATGAGTAAAGAAGCCCATTCCTGGTTACTCGGGCTGAATATCTATACCGGTAAAAAGCAGTTTGAAGTTTCTACAGAGGCGGAAGACTTTAAGTTTTTCCCGATGAATATTGTACCCTTGGCCGGCAAATCAGAATTTATGCTGCTGGGTACTTATTACGAACCGGAGGGCAGGGTAGCAAAAGATGCCAGCCTTGGATTGGCTTCCTGGAGATTCAATACTGCAGGTAAAGTAGTTTCGAAAAAATACAATTCATGGGAAGGGCCCATAGGTAAATATTTACCAACCGATGCCAAAGGAAAGGTTGCAGATGTTGGATACATTTATTTTCACAAAGTATTGCAAACAGAAGATGGAAAATTCTTTGCGGTGGGTGAAGGTTATAAAAAAGTGGTAAGCGGTTTTGGTGTGGCTGCAGGCATATTGGGTGCAATGGGCGGCGGCGGCTCCAATGTAAGTATGATGAAACTGAAAGTCACTGACATGATCATGCTGCAGTTTGATGAACAGTTTGACATTAAGAATGCAAAAATTTATGAAAAGAACAGCAACTCGGTAGAAATGCCGGCCGGCGCCAGTTATCTTACACCGCATACAATGGCTTTGATTGCTAAAAGCTACAAGGCATTCGACTACGACTTTACACAAACCGATAAAAACCACACCCGTTTTTCAGTTGGCTACAGCGATTATGTTAAGGACGATGATTTTAAAGGGCGCACTTTTAATACCATCAGCTATATTGACGGAAAAGTTACAACAGACAAAATCAACCTTCCTTCCAACAAAGCTACCTGGATGCGTATATTTCCGGCCAAGCCGGGTTTTATCATGATAATGGAATACTTTAAAAAAGCAAAAACCATTGATGTAAGACTGGAAAAACTGAATTGATAAAATCAGCTATAGAATATTAAAAAAGCGTCCCTAAATTTATTGGGGACGCTTTTCGTTTCATGGGGAATTATTTTAGAAAGTATATTTTCCTTCAGCAATCAGCTTATCTGCGATCCTTCTTCTTGCATCCTTGCTGTTGAAGGGTGTGGCTTTTGTAAAACGTTTCAATCCCAGCAGCATCATACGTTGTTCATCGCCTTCGGCAAAAGCATTGATGGCTTCTTTGCCTGCTTTATTTGCTTTATCCACGGCATCATTCAAATAACAACGCATCAAATCAATGTACACCTGGCTGGCTGCTTCCCCTTTTTTGTCCACCATCTTCATCACTCTCAGCAAAGTGCTTTCAGCAACAAATGTTTCAATTGCCATGTCTGCAATATTCATCAGTATTTCCTGCTCATCACTGATCTTCATCATTAATTTTTGTACAGCAGCACCTGCCACCATCAATATTGATTTCTTCATATTCAAAACAGCTTTTTTCTCAGCAGCAAAAAAGCTATCATCCTCATTGCCAAATTCAGGGATGCTCATCAACTCTTTGCTCACTGCCATGGCAGGGCCCATCAAATCCAGTTTTCCTTTCATTGCCCTTTTCAAAATCATATCCACTGTAAGCAGGCGGTTAATCTCATTGGTGCCTTCATAAATCCGGTTGATGCGGCTGTCACGGTAAGCACGGCTGATCATGTATTCATCACTAAAGCCATTGCCACCAAATACCTGTACTCCTTCATCCACTGTGTAATCAAGCACTTCACTGCCATGCACTTTAAGGATGGCACATTCCACAGCAAACTCTTCTGCTGCACTCAGCACCGCCTCGTTAAATGGTTTGCCTGCATTCACCATATCAATTTCCTTATCATCTATCCATTTGCTGGTTCTGTACAATGCACTTTCGCCGGCAAATATCCTTACTGCACTTTCAGCCAGTTTATATTTAATGGCGCCAAAATTGGCGATGGCAGTTTTAAACTGTTCTCTTGTTTTGGCGTACTCCACCGTTCCGCTCAATGCCATCTTGGCCCCGCCCAATGCGGCAGCACATAATTTTAACCGGCCGATATTTAAGATATTAAAAGCGATGATATGCCCCTTGCCAACCTCACCCAATAAATTTTCCGCCGGCACTTTACAATCCTGAAAATACAGTTGTACCGTAGAAGAGCCCTTTATGCCCATCTTCTGCTCTTCCGGACCCTGCGTAAATCCTTCCATCCCACGTTCAATAATAAAGGCAGAAAATTTATCTCCATCAATTTTTGCAAACACGGTGTACACATCTGCAAAACCACCATTGGTGATCCAGCATTTTTGCCCGTTTAATATATAATATTTGCCATCAGCACTCAGCATAGCCGATGTCTTGGCACCCAATGCATCACTGCCGCTGTTGGGTTCTGTCAATCCATAAGCGCCTTTCCATTCGCCTGTTGCCAGTTTGGTTACATATTTTTTCTTCTGCTCTTCTGTACCAAAATATAAAATAGGCAACGTGCCAATACCTGTATGAGCTGCTACAGCCACACTAAAAGAATACCCTCCGCCAAGCCCCTCATTCACAAGGGTAGAAGTAATAAAATCCTTACCCAACCCACCCATATCTTCAGGAATGGCTGCACCAAGCAACCCCTGCTCTCCGGCTTTTACCAGTAATGAAGGCATTAAACCTGGCTCCAGTTTATCAATCCGGTCCACAATCGGGTGTACCTCGCCAGTCAAAAACTGCAGGCACATTTCCTTCACCATCTGTTGTTCTTCCGAAAAATCCTCAGGAGTAAACGTATCAAAAGCACTGCTTTCTTTAATTAACCATTCGCCACCTTTTAGCGATGTGGTAGTTTGTGTTGTTGTATTCATATACAGAGTTTTTTATTTCAAGTATTACGATCGTTGTTCGTTGATGATTGGCCGTTGTTCGCAGGTTTTATCGGCCAACGGCCATCGAACAACGGTCAACTTTTATTTAAGATTATCATACACTTTCTGCAACACTTCCTTCGCTATTTCAATTTGCCCGTTGGTAACACCATCCAATGCTTCGGCCAGGGTTTGGCTGGCAAGGTCCATTGTTTGCTCCTGCAGTTGCTCGGCTTCTTTGGTAAGATAGATCAGGTTGATCCGACGGTCTTCTTTGCTGGGTACCCTTTTTACCAACTTTAATTTTTCTAAATTATCCACCAGCCTGGTAATACTGGGTTTATCCCTGAAGGTTGAATCGCACAATTGCTGCTGGCTCATCCCATCCTCCTTCCACAAATGATAAAGCACACTCCATTGTTCAATCGTTATATCTAAGTTAGCCTGTTTAAAATTCTTTTGCAAGCGCCTTGCAATGGCTGTACTGGCCTTACCCGTAATAAAGCTGTACAATTCCCCTTTTTTAAATTGGTTGTTTGGCATATAGTTGTTTATGCAACTAAACAAAGTTAATGATTCAATTGAAATTTTAAAATTTATTTTTGTGGGGCTGGCAGTAGTGCAAAAATTAAACATCCTTGTGTCACTCACTTGTACGGCATATCATTATGCAGCTTTTCATCCTCAGTGTTTCGTTGGTGCTTTTCGTGTTCTATGCTGCATTAATACTATACTATGCCATCAGTTGGCGAAGTATCCCGGTTTTTAAACATACATCCATCACCGGCCAGCCACCAACGTTTTCTATTATCATTCCGGCCCGTAACGAAGCACAAAACATTAAAGCCTGTCTCGATTCCATCTGCAATCAATCTTATCCAAAAGAATTGTACGAAATAATTGTTGTGGATGACCATTCAACAGACAATTCTGCTGCAATCATTCAGCAATACAAAACACAAAATGTAAAACTCATTTCACTAAGTGAACATATTGATACTGGTTTATTGAACTCCTATAAAAAGAAGGCCATTGAAATTGCCATTGCACAATCAACCGGAGAAATGATTGTAACAACAGATGCTGATTGTTATGCTCCCGAAAACTGGCTGCAAAAATTGCTTCTTTCTACCAACAAACAAATGCAGCTTTTATTGCAATGCCTGTTGTGTACAATTGCGGCAACAGGTTTATAGAAATATTTCAGGCGCTTGATTTTATGACACTGCAGGGAATCACCGGGGCTTCTGTTTACAAACGCATACATAGTATGTGCAACGGCGCTAATCTTGCTTACACAAAAAAAGCATTTGTAGAAGTAAACGGTTTTAAAGGGATTGATAATATTGCCAGCGGTGATGATATGCTGCTGATGCATAAAATTTACAAGCAACATCCGGAAAAAGTTTTCTTTCTAAAATCACAAGAAGTGATTGTACAGACTGCACCGATGAGAACGCTGAAAGATTTTTTTAATCAACGTATACGCTGGGCAAGCAAGGCAGATAAATATGATGACAAAAGAATTGTTGGGGTACTGTTGCTGGTCTATTTATTTAATGTACTCCTGCTGATACTTCCGTTTATAGGCATCATAAAAAATTATCAATTATCAATTATCAATTATCAATTATCATTGCTCCAACTTTGGTTAACTCTTATAATTTGCAAAACCATTATTGAATTAATTTTCCTTTTCCCCGTTGCTTCATTTTTTAATAAAAAAAGTTTGCTGTGGCTGTTTCCTCTTGCACAGCCATTTCATATTCTCTACACTGTTATTGCCGGCTGGCTGGGTAAGTTTGGGTCTTACCAATGGAAGGAAAGAAAAGTAAAATAAACAGCATTAGTATAGTTTTAACAACCAACCTGCAACAAAACAATGCAGGTTTATCTCTTACAATAAAACCTAAACTATACAATTATGAAAAGTACATTTCTTTTAACCCTGCTGCTTGTTTCCATTACATCATTTGCACAAATAAAAAAAGGCGCCTACTCCATTGGGGCCGATGTATTGTTTGCCGGAAATAAAACAACCTATACCAATTCGAATAATTCTGATCAAAAGAATACAGCCATCCTTCTTTCTTTTACAGCTGGCAAGGCGATTAAAGACAATTTATTTGTTGGTGCCGGTATTTCCTACCTTTCCCAAAACTCAAAAAGCGCCTACACCGGTAACGCTTCCAGTGAACAAAAGTTTAACTCCATCGGGGGCTCTTTATGGGTAAGAAAATACTATCCCGTGCTGAAGTCGTTTTATCTTTTTGTAAACGGTGGGCTTTCAGTCGCCGGTATATCCGGTGAGAATATTTCTTCAGCAGTTATTACCCAGAAACAAAGCGGCATCAGTATGCAGGCAAATTTATACCCGGGTATCAGCTACCAGATGCATAAAAACTTTTTCCTGGATGCTTCTATTAATAACCTGCTGAGTCTTTCTTACAGCAAAACAAAAACAGACAATAAAGATAACCAGGGAGCTACTACTTCTACAGCTAACAGCAGCAATTATGCGCTTGCATCATCAATAGGCAGCGGTACCAATCCTTTACAAATTGGTATTCGGTGGATCATTCAAAAATAGGAGTACAATTTATTGTCAGTAACCTGCAGGTTTTATTGATTACTGCCTTCCGGTAAAGTTAACCTGTATTGCTTTAAGCGTTTATTCATCACATAAAACCATACAGGTGGTATCAGGGACAATAACATGCTGCCGGGATAACCTGTAGGCAGTTGGGGTGTATTATCATAGTGTTGTAACACCTGGTATTTCCTGCTGGCAAGGTAATGGTGATCACTGTGGCGGCTGAGTTCAAACAACATCAGCCTGCCCAGTATATGATCGCTGTTCCAGCTATGCTGTGGCATCGTACGTTCGTATTTCCCGGGGGCCGTTTGCTTTCTTTGCAGGCCATAGTGCTCAATATAATTGACTGTTTCCAGTAACAGGATGCCCATGAAAGCAGCCAGCAAAAAATAAACAGTAATACTAAAACCAAAGTTGAAATAAATCAAGGCAATAAAGCCAAGTTGCACGAGGTGAACCTGTATCATTTCATTTTTCCAGTGCAGTATGGAAAGCCCTTTCTTTTTCATATCTGCATTTGCAATTTTCCAGGCAGAAATATAAGAATAGAAAATCGTACGGAAATAAAACAAGTAAACCGGTTCGTTATACCGGGCACTGCTGGGATCTTCGGGTGTTGCTACATTTTTATGATGGCCCTTATTGTGTTCAATAAAAAAATGCATGTATAAGGAAGTAAGCAAAGAGGCTTTTGCCAGTGTTTGTTCAAAAACATTTACCCGGTGGCCCAGCTCATGCGCTACATTGATACCGAATGTACCACAGAGTAAACCCATGGTACTTACCCTGCCTGCGATTTCCCAATTGGACAGCAACAAGCCTGTTTGAAAACTATTCAGGAAAATATACAAAGCCACAAACTGAAGCCCAACAAATATGTACAGCATTATGTCATACAGGCTGTCTTTTTTTGCTACTTCTTCTTCCGCAGCAGTCATATTTTTTTCATCTGGCTTTATCAATAACTCCGCTAAAGGCACTATCGCCCATACATATAACATGGGGCTCCAGGTAAGCCAGCCATTATTTGTAAATGACAGGTAAGCGAGTAAATAAATAGTGATGGGAGAAAGGTATTTGAATGCCCGGATTTTCATATTGCAATTTTATAAGGTGAAAGTACTGAGAAGTTATTGAATTAGCGATTTTCCGTAAATCTGCCTTATACTAACCCCTCCTGTATTGCCACTTTCACCAAACCGGCTGTATTTTTCACATCCAGTTTCTGCAGTAAATTGTTGCGGTGGTTTTCTACTGTACGGAGACTCAGGTATAGCTTATCTGCAATTTCCTGGTTGGTGAATTCATCTACGATCAATTGAAGAATCTCTTTTTCACGCCGTGTTACAATTTGTTTGGCATTGCTGGCGGAAAGGCTGTTGAGTAATTGCTGTTTTAATTCTTCCTGTATAAACTGTTCACCGGCATACACCGTTTCTATGGCTTTTACAATTTTTTCGGGACTGGCATCTTTCAGTAAATAACCCATCACCCCCTGTTGCAAAATTTTCTTTATCTGTGCTATCACATCCACATTGGTGAGTGCAATTATTTTTATGTTGCGGTACGTTTTGGTGATGATGGCTGCCAGCTCCACCCCACTTTTACCCGGCATTTGTATGTCCAGCAGCAATACATCCGGCTGCTGTTTTATCAGTCCTTCCAGCAATTCATCCCCATTATTGTAAATGCCGGTTATTTGAATATTGGGCACATCGGCCAATATTTTTTGCAGGCCGTTTAATATAATTACCTGGTCATCTGTTATGGCTAAGCTGATCATACAATGTTATTTTTTTCCTGGTTCAAACTCCATGTATACACTGGTGCCTCTTCCTTTGATACTGTTGATATCAATCCGTCCACCCAGTTGTTTCACTCTTTCATTGATATTTTTCAATCCCATGCCGGCACTGCTTTTTATCATGGTGATCTCCATCCCGTTGCCATCATCTTCCACGGTGATATCAAGCCCGCCATCCTCATGAAAATTCATCTGCACCAATGCCGTGGCTGCTTTTGCATGCTTGCGTACGTTGTGGATCAGCTCCTGCACAATACGGTAAACCGGCAGGTAAAAGCTGGTATCCATTTCTCCGGCTGTACCCAATGTTTGAAAACTGATTACTGTTCCACCTTTACCCGTCATCCTTTCACAAAAAGATTTGATTGCATCACTCAAGCCTTCCTGCATCAATATCTCCGGCATAATGTTGTGTGCTGTTTCCCTTAACCCCGATGCTGTTTCTTCCAGTAGTTTTATTCCCTCAATAAAATCAGGGTTGTGCTCGTACTGGCTGTTGCGTCGTACCATTTCAAAATTCATTTTAGCAGCAGTAAGTAGTGAACCAATACCATCATGCAACTCTCCTGCAATACGGGTTCGTTCCTTTTCTTCTCCATCAATCGTTGCATTCAGTCTTTCGATCTCCATCTTCTGCTGCAGGTTGTCGATCCTTTCCTGCTGCAATCTTTGTTTGTGTATATTTTTCCTGCGCCACAATACAAAACCAAAAGCTGTAAAGAATGCTAAAAAAGAAATGCCTCCAATCAAATAATTCCTGCTTCTCACCCTATTCTCCACTGCTGCAATTTTCAATTTTTGTTCAGCCAGTGCTTTGTCTTTCTCCACCATTCGGTAGCGTATCTCCAGCCGGTTAATCATGTCGATCTTGTCTTTCTTCATCAGGCTGTCATACATAGCGATGTACCGGTTGTTTTGCAACAGTGCATTTTTATAATCGCCCGATGCCTCATAACTGTTTGCCAGTGTCTTATATGCATCCAGCAGTTCTCCTCTTAAGTGAGTCCCGGTTGTTTTTAATTTTTCCAGTGTTTCATTCAGTAAATCAACAGCTGGCATATATTTATGCTGCTGGTACAGTGCTTTGCCCTTCAGTAAATTGGTAAAGAGCATGTAAAAAACAAGGTACCTGGTTTGTTGTGGTGCATTCACCATTGCTTCCACTTTATTGATATACTGCATGGCATCATCCGGCCTGTTTTCCTGCAGGTAGGTATCTGCAATGTTGGTTAAGGTCGAAATTTTACGGGCCAGCACGATCTTATTCAATTTCTCCCTTTCCTGCAGGTAGGTATTGTAATAGTACCTGGCGCTGTCAAATTTTTTCAGCGCATGAAAGTAGGCCCCCTGTAAAAAATAAACGCTTGACACAGCATCTGCACTGTCCTTTATAGAAACAGCCGCCATCTTTGCTTTGTCTACAAATCTTTTCAGTGTTCGAAAATATTCATCCCCTTCTTTGCTGCCGTAATCCAGGTTGATCCAGAAGATAGCAAGCTTTGTATAAAGATCTACTGCCAGTTTTGGATTGGTGATATTACCCGATTCAATTTCACTGCCGAGCAAATAATAATAATAGGCCGATGAATCCAGCCGCCCCTGTTCATCAAAAGCCTCTGCCATTAAAAGATGTACTTCTGCTTTGTCATCTGTAGCAGAAGCCGCATCCTGTTCAAAATACTTCAATGCCTGCCGGCTGTATTCAATGGACTTATCGGAATTATTCCCAAAATACCATCTCGCCATTTTTGCATTGGACAATGCAAGCCCTTTTGCAAAATTCAATTGCCGGCTTCTTTCTGCTGCTGTAATAAAACTTTCCAGTGCTGCTTCCGGTTTTTTATCCGTAAGGTGGCTCCCTTCCTGCAGCAACAGCAAAATAGACGTAGTATCAAACTGCTGCGCCATGGATGCCGTCTTTTCATTTGTTTGGGCAGCGGAATCCATTACCGGCAATAAAAACAACACCACCAAAACAATATCATGCAGGACGCTGTATTTCAATGTATCCCTGCATTTTAGTGTATTGACGTTTTTACTCATGTTTTATATGCTGTTAATTAAACCCTGTATCGAGTAAAAATACAAAATAGCAATTACAGCTTTACGGCTTTTACAACAGCTTTAAAAAGAAACGTCAGCCTTTTGTACAAAGGCTGACCGAATCTATTTTACTCAGCAGTTTTTCACTTACACTTCAGGTTATTGGATTTTCAAAACCATAACACATGAAAAAATCTATTGGATAAAAATCCTGAAGCTGTACACCGCTCCTTCGTTATCAACTTTTACCACATAAACTCCTTTAGCAGCAGCAGGCAACAATAATACCTGGTTAAATGCCCCGCCATTCTGATCCCAGCTTTTTGCAGACACCGTTTGCCCTGCAGTATTTACCAGCATTGCTGTTACATTTCCTGGCTGCACTTTTACATTATTTAATATCAGGTTATCACTGTTTACTATATAATTCCATTTTGCAGCCTTCTTTGATGCGATCATCACAATATTGGTATAATAAACAGCACCACTTCTTTCTGTTGCTTTAATGCGGTAATAATTTCTTCCCGCTGCTGCAGTTAGATCCAGCCATTGATAAGATTGATAGTTAAACGACCCCGGGTAAACTTTATCAGCAATTTTTTGAAAACCAACCCCATCAACAGAACGTTCAATTTCAAAATAACTAACCGACTCCTGTGCAAAAGCGGTCCAGAACAACTGGTTACCTTCTGTAGTACCTGCACCGGTAAGGTTACTGAATTTAACCGGCAATACTACATCTGCATCCAGCTTGAAAATATTACGTCCTGCAACAGCAAACGCTTTTTGGCAAATACCGGTCGCGCAACCTGCAATGGGTGCGAAAGAGGCTCCTTCAAACTCACCTGCAAAACCACTGGTGGGTGTATAATAGGGCACCCAGGATGCCCCGCCATTTTTAGTTGCATAAACTACTGCATTCCCGAATACCAATCGTTCGCTGGCATTATACATTAATATTTTAGAATAGCTGGCGGTTGGTTGCAAACCAGTATTACACATCGTCCAGGTACTTCCACCATTTAATGTTTTTAATACCGCAGCCCCTTCATTAATCCAGAAATTTCTCTCCCCGGAAACGAACACTGTATTTTCATCTACAATGGCAATACTGTTTAGGGTTTTACTGGACACATAGGCAGGCACCAGCTGTTTCACCCAGTTTAATCCTCCATCGGTACTTTTATACAAACTACCGCTATCTCCTGCAGCATAACCAATGGCAGCATTCAAAAATTTTATTTCCCGTATCTGGCGCCTTTCTGAATACCCAATTGAGTAGGGAAATACAGTATTGCTGGTATCCCAGGTAAAACCTCCATCTGTTGTTCTGTATATAAACTGGTGAAAAGTATCAATATAATTGACCATATCAGGATACCTCACATTTGCCAGCATCCAGCCGGTATCTTCATTAATAAAATGGATGGCATCAAGAGAGGCACTCTCTGGCTGTGAATAAAGCAAATCGAAAGAAGTACCTCTGTCTACACTTTTGTATAACTGGGCATTGCTGGCAGAAGCCAGTAATACATCAGGTGATAAATAAACAATGGAATTGTAGGAATCCCAGGGATTAAAAGTAGGATTGGATATATCTTCCCAATTGGCGCCACCATCATTGGTACGCATCATGGCACCACCTGTACCTGCAGCAATACCGTAGTTCGCATTAATAAATTGAACCTTTCTTAAACTACCGTTTGGCTGCACCAATACATAGGGCTTTCTCCATTGATTAGTGGAGTCAGCAACTACACCCGCTTCGCCACATAAACCAATCCTGCCCGAAGGCGCTATGTCTATTCCATAAAAACCATTGGCCGCTTCATCAGTACCGGGTACATAAACATTCTTTGCATTCCAGGTATAGCCTTTATCTGCAGATAACAATATCCTGCCTTCACTACTGGTAGCTGCTATATTGCTACCATTCCGGCAAATGGCATTATAAATTTGCGGGCTGTTTAATGGTGCATATCTTGAGTTCAATGCAGAGCCATTGTTAATCATCCAGTAACTACCTGCCGGAGTGGCTGTATTTATCCTGATCAATCCGCCATTATTCTGAGTACCCACAACGATGGCCGTATCATTAATGATTGCAATGGCACGATAGTTTTGATCATCCAGTCCCCAAATATTATCACTGTAAGTGGCAATTTGAGTAAAGGTGTCGGTAGGTTCGGGGCCCCATTGCACCAACGAAGTATCAGCTGCATTTACATTAGGATAAATTGTAGAGTCTGTGATGGAATAATTTGACCATACACCACTGTTATATTTCCATACCAGGCCATTGGCACCACCAGCATAGCCTATACCTGAGGGGGAAAACCTTATTTTATAAATAGCCGCATAAAACCAGGATTGCGCCGGTGCCGGAAATTGAAATTCCGGTTGCCAGGTAGCACCCCCATTGGTAGTTTTATAAATGGTGGCCTGGTTGGTAGCAGAATCTCCATCGCCACCAATATATCCTGTATTGGCATCTAAAAAACAAACCGTATGTATTTTATTATACTCCCGGTTTGTTACCGAATAAAAAGGGGTTGTTACAAAGCTCCAGTTAATACCCCCATCAATACTTTTGATCATCACTCCATCATCGCCTACAATATATGCAAGGCTGGAGTTTACAAACTGTACATCATTGAAGCCGGGCCTTAACAATTCGCCTGCACCATTAGTAGTGGTATAGGCAAAATATGCCCAGGTGGCACCGCCATCAGTTGTTTTAGCGATACCTCCTGACTCGCCTACTACTAAAGCAGTATTATCATCTGCATAAGACATTTGCCAGCTCCAAAACCCAAATGGCTTTGGGTTACTGAATTTCCATTGGTTGCTGCCAAGCTGTGCATGCAGGTTTACAGAAGCACATAAAAACAACAATAAAAAAGCGATCAATTGTAATGTAAATTTCCTCATGTGTGTGAATTTAAATGTAAAGCCGGTGATGATTGCGGGCAGGTGTTTTTCGCAGGAATTGGTATTAGCTTTGGTGCTATAAAGGTAGAAAGAGACGACCTGCAATTGGTAAGTGTTTAATAGCAATTTAAAAATTGAGTATAAACACCTACCTGCATCAGCATTGTGCAGAGTAGCTTTGTATGCACGGCGGATCAAAAACATAAAGCGTGGGAACTTGAAATATGGAACTGGCATTGCTTTAAGGGTGAAGGCGAATAATGATATACAGTAAAAGTGTGCGACGCCACTAAAGTTGAAGATAGCCCCAATGCCAGCAGCAAAAATTGTATTACAAAAATGAAAAAAAAATTATCCTTCATATTTTTTCTTATCAGCTGCTGTATGCTGAATGCACAGGACAAATCGAATAGAGGCAAAGAGTTTTGGTTAGGTTATGGCAATAATATTTCTTTTACTGTACCCGATTACGATGGGGTGAACAGCCAAACAATGGTACTGTACATTACTACTGAAGAAGCCGCAACGGTAACCGTTTCTGTGAACAGCACCTCCTGGAGCCAGACGGTGAATATACCCGCCAACAGTGCAAATGTGAGTGTTACATTGCCAAAAACAGGGGCCGATGATTGCAGGATACTGAATGAGGGTATTTTTGACAAAGCGATCCATATCGTAAGCACTGCACCCGTGGTAGTGTATGCACACCAGTACAATACACAACTATCCGGTGCCACCATGTTGCTGCCGGTGGAAACTTATGGCTATACTTATTATTCGGTAAATTTTAAACAGCCACAGGTAAATGGCTGGGGCAAAAACTGGTTTTATGTAATTGCCAGCGAAGACAATACCCGGATTGAAATCACGCCTTCGGATACCACAGAAAGCGGTGTACTGCCTGGGCAAACTATCACAGTGAATTTGAACAAAGGGCAGCTGTACAATGTGTTTGGAAAAATAAGCGATTCCAATGTATGCGACCTTACCGGAAGCAAGGTTGTTTCTGTTGCCGGGGCAGATGGCAATTGCCATCCGGTAGCGCTATTCAGTGGCTGCAGCCGTTTTATTCTTTGCCTAACGGATGGAGGCGAAATAGCACAACAACAGATTTTTCCTGCCAGCGCCTGGGGAACCCGGTATTTAACTTATCACAGTATCATTGCCGTTAGTAACCCATTTGCTACCCCGTTCATAAATTATTACCGGGTAATAGTGAGCGACGCATCAACTGTTGTAAAAAGAAATGGCGTGGTGCTTACAGGGCTGCAGCGAAACCGCTTTTATGAATTTCAAAGCAACTCCGGCGATTATATAGAAGCAGATAAACCAATAATAGTTGGACAATACACACCTAACAGTAACCAATGCACGGGATCGTCCCTGTCGCCGCAGGGCGACCCCGAGCTGATGTTTCTGCCATCGATAGAGCAAGGCATAAAAAGAACCCGGGTGTATAACACCAAGAATGCCAACATCACCGTCAATTATCTTACGATCATTATTCCCAATAACGGGATTGCTTCACTACGGGTAAACGGCGCTACGATTCCAGCATCGCAAAGAATGGTACATCCAGCCAACAGCGCCTATACAATTGTTGCCAGGAGGTTGATTGGCCCTTCGGCTCAATACCTTGTTGAAAGTGATTCTGCCTTCACTGCCATGATCTATGGCAGTGGTATTTTTGAAAGCTATGGTTATATAGCCGGAACAATGATTAATAATTTGAACAGCATTGGAAGTATTGAAAATGTATTTAACACTACCCTGCAGCCAGATACATTTACCTGCCCAAAATCGCCTTTTGAGTTTACCATAAAACTGGCCTACCGGGCAACTTCCATACAATGGTTGTTCAGCCAGGTAGCCGGTATCGCTCCGGCAAGGGATACCACAATCAGCAATCCTGTTCCGGCAGATTCTCAAACAATCAACGGGAGAAAGTATTTTACTTACCCGTTAACAGGCAGTTATACTTTTACTGATACAGGTAGGTTTACCATTCCGGTTGTGTATGCCTCGCCGTTAATAGATCATTGCAGTCAGAGTGAAAAGGGGTTTGTAACGGTGGTGGTGAAAGAAGGGCCTGTGGCTGATTTTAGTGACAGGTACCGTGGTTGTACAACCGACACTGCTTTTTTTACAGGGCTGGCAGATGTGAACAATTATACGATTGATAAATATACCTGGCGGTTTGATGACAACAGTGTTGATACGGCCATCAATACTTTTAAGAAATTTGGGGAAGGCAATCATCCTGTTTATTTAAAAGTGATTGCTGATAATGGCTGTGTGGATGATACAACAAGGATCCTCAGCACTTTTCCAAAACCAGTTGCCAGGTTTGGTTACAACAGGACAATCTGCATTGGTGATTCTGTTTTACTGAGTGATAGTTCCTCCATTACCCGGGGCAGCATTGCAACATGGAATTGGAATTTTGATGATGGCAACAGCACTGTTCGAAATAACCGCAACCCTTTTTACCACCCTTATGCATCGGCAGATACATTTAATATAACATTGGTTGTTCTATCAGATAAGGGATGTGCAAGCGATACAGCATTTTTGCCGGTGCCGGTAAATAATAAACCGCAGCTAAGTTTTACCTATACAGGTAAGCCTTGTATTGACAGCAGTTTTTTATTTACACCGGTTGTAACAGCCAATGGCAATAGTATTCAAAGTGGTGTTTGGGATTTTGGTGATGGGCAAACCCAGGCAGTAAGCAATACAAATGCAGTTACACATGGTTATGCAATGTCACAAAATAATGTACCGGTAAAATTTATTTTGAGTGGGGGCAGTGGTTGTGAAAGCAATACCGCAATACAAACCATTTCTGTAATTCATCCACTACCTGTTGCAGCTTTCAGCATCAGCGGCAATTCCTTTTGTCCGGAAAAAGATATTGTATTTACTTACACCGGTTCAGACAATATACAATTTTGGTCATGGGATTTTAACAATGGTACATCTACTGCTGCATCACCCGTTAGCCGGAAATATACCACAGGTGGCAACTATCCTGTAACGCTGACTATACAAACAACTGATGGCTGTAGCTCAGCACCTGCTACAAAAATGCTTAACATTAATAAAGCACCTGCCATTGATGCAGGCCCCTCCATTTTAAAAATATGGAACCAGCCGGTGATGATCAATGCTGTTATGAATGATACAGGTTTCTATCAATATGAATGGAGCCCGCCAGGCTATTTAAACAATCCTGCTATTTTAAGACCAACAACCAATACTCCTAACGATGAATTGTATACCATTAAAGTAACGGGAGGGCCCGGTAATTGTGAAGCAACAGATACGGTGAGTGTAAAAGTAGTAAGAGACTTATATATCCCCAATGCGTTTTCGCCTGACAATAATGGCCGCCATGATGTTTGGAATATCCCGGCTCTCAATGGCAATGCCAATGCAAGGGTAAGTATCTATAACCGCTGGGGACAAAAGATATTTGAATCAAGAGGCTACAGCCAGCCATGGGATGGCACTTACAAAGGTGTGGCACAACCCATTGGTGCTTATTACTACCAGGTACAGCCAGATGCAAACAAAGCAAAAGTGGTTACCGGGTTTGTGATGATTGTGAGATGATTTTGCATTTAAAAAAGGCAAACAAAAACCCCGGCATCTAAAATACCGGGGTTTCCCAATATTTATCAGTACTCTTAAATAACCGGCTTATCTTTTTTAATGGCAATCTTATATAATGTAAAAGCCATCAATGCAAAAAACAATACCCCAAGAACCTGGTAAGTGCCGTGCCCTATTGCGCCGCTAAAACCGGCTTCCATATTTAATTTGTTTAAGAAAGCCGCAGGCCCGTCAAAACCAGCCATGATGGCAAAGATCACTCCTGCTACTGCACCACCGGCCACCAAACCAGTGGCAAATAAATTTCCTTTCCCCAACTCCTCTTCTTCAGCACTCAGTTTAATTTTTTTCTTTTTCTGGTACATTTCCGCCAAGCCCCTGATTGCACCACCAGCAAAAATGGGCAGGGTGGTACTTAATGGCAAATAGGCGCCTACAGCAAAACTCAAAGCTTTGATACCGCAGAGTTCCATCACCACAGCAACAAATACACCTGCCAGTACAAACTGCCAGTCGAGGTTAAAAGACAAAATACCTTTAGCTAATGTTGCCATCAAAGTGCCCTGTGGCGCCGGATAAAATTCGCTGCCGATGGCATGGGTAGTTACACCCTTTGCAATCATGGCAGCAGTTGGTGTATCCAGAAATTTTACAGTTAACCCAATCACAACGGAAGAAACAATAGCACCAACAAATAAAGCGATCTGCTGGTTACGAGGCGTGGCCCCAACAATATATCCGCTCTTCAAATCCTGCGAAGTAGCACCTGCATTGGCTGCTGCGATACAGATCATACCACCCACCACCAGGGCCATTGGTTCGTAAGCTTTGCCCGTCCACCCAACAGCAATGAATATTAAACAGGTACCCATCAATGTTGCAATCGTCATACCGCTGATTGGGTTATTGGAAGAACCGATCAATCCCACAATACGGGAAGATACTGTTACGAAGAAAGCGCCGAATATCACTACCAGTAACCCGATCAGTAATTTTTGCCAGATGCCATCGCCGGGCAACTGGGGCAATAATGCCATTAATATGATAAGGCCGATGCTGCCAAACAAAACCACTTTAATATCAAGGTCCCTTTCTGTTCTCAACACTGCGCCTTTCGTTCCGTCTTCATTTTTTGCAATACTTCCAAAACTTCCTTTAAATGAAGAAACGATGGTGGGTATTGTTTTTATCAAGGTGATAAAGCCACCGGCTGCAACAGCACCGGCGCCAATCTGCCGTACATAAGCATAATAAATGGCAGCAGAGAAATCCTTGAAGGTATGTGCTACCGGATCCCAGCTACCTTTGCCACCAGGCGTTAATGCATCTTTAAGATACCCCAGTTTTACAAGTTGTATAGCAATAACGTCCGGAGGCACCAGCTTTGACAATAAGGGTATCATCACCATCCAGGCAAACACACCACCTGCAACGAGTACCCCGGCAATTTTTGGCCCGATGATATACCCAACACCAAGGTATTCCGGTGTAATTTCTCCACTTATTTTGGCACTCTGTAAATATTTGCTGGTTTGCTGGCTGATATACTGGGGTACTTCGCAAATAACATGAAAAACTTTCTGCAAGATGGCATAGGCAAAGGCAAAGCCCAGTCCGTAGAAAGCTGTTTTGGCAAAATCACCACCCTTTTCGCCAGCTTTTAAAACATCGCCACAGGCAGTGCCTTCCGGATAAGGCAACGTGTCATGTTCTTTTACAATTAAAGAGCGACGCAATGGTATCATCATCAATGTACCGAGTATGCCACCCAATATGGCAAGTGGTAAAATAGTGACGTACGTAAAATATTTTTCGCCTCCGCCATCACTTAAAAATAAAAAGCCCGGCAAGGTAAATACCACCCCAGCGGCAATACTTTCACCAGCACTACCGGTTGTTTGAATGATATTATTTTCAAGGATAGTGGTTTTAAAAAATCTTCGCCCCAAGGTGATGGCAATTACCGCAATGGGAATGGAGGCAGAAACAGTAAGCCCGGCCTTTAATGCAAGGTAAACCGTGGCGGCGCCAAATATAATTCCGAACAGGCTACCCAGTAAGATAGACTTAATGGTTAGTTCGGCCATATTGCTTTCGGGTGCCACAAAAGGCTTGAAGGATTTATTCTCAGACATAAGCAGGTTTAGTTTTGAAAAAGGAAGATAAATAAAAAAGGCTGTTCTTTTCAGAACAGCCTTTCAAAATTATTTCTAGTCTTTACCTTATTCCATGCATCATCTTTGTAAGCAATGGGGTTCATGCAAACAATAAGATGGATGCAATACCACAAAGTGCTACAAAAACCATAAAAAATTCAAACAGGTTGTGAATGGTAAAACTTGCGAATGACGGATATTCCAGCTTTAATAGATGCTTTTCTTTAATAAGGGCAATTTGTTCCTTCGACAAAGTAGAATCTTTAACTGAAAATATTTGATCGAAATCAAGATTATTGGCTGCAGCAGCATTTTTATTTACATCCGCCAGTCCAACTTTTGCCAAAAAGAAAAGGTGCTTTCCTTTTATTTTACTTTTATCTTTTAATAACTCAGCCGCATTGATATTCTCCCTTTTCAGTATCCTGTCCTTTTCCACTTCCAGGGGAAGTAAAGATGCTGCGTCAGGCTTTACTGCAATTATATTGTTTGTTTTGATCGATTTATACTGTTCCGGTTTTAATGTAGAATCTGCTTTTGCAAAAATACTTTCAAAATCCAGCCCATTCAATTTTGCAGTTTCTTTATCCAGGTTTCCGATTCGCAATTTGGCCAATACAAACAAATCGTTGGCGGAAGGGTCTGTTTTCTTATCCAGGATACTTTTTAAATCAATGTTCTCTATTTCAGCCTTTTTATACTCTTCCCCTGTTGGAGGCAAAATGGAACCGAGCGTGCCGGCCAGTGCATAACCCGACGCATTGGACAAGAAGAATACACCATATAACAGCGAGGAAAATCTTTTAGGAGATAATTTACCTACCAGCGACAACCCAATAGGAGATAAACACAACTCCCCTAATGTTTGAATCAGGTACAACAATATCAACCATTTAACCGCCAACAACCCACTATTGCCCAGATCCTTTACATTGTATGCTATTATAAAGTAACTGATAGCGATCAGCGCCAAACCGATTGCCTGCTTAACAGGGGAGATTGGCTCTTTTCCTTTTGCACGGAGTTTGTCCCATAAAATACTAAATGGTACCGCTAAGATCACCACGAAAATGCCATTGAAAATCTGAACCATTGAAGGTGGCATATTCCAGCCAAAGAAATGCCTGTCTGTTTGATTATCGGCAATAAAAGTCAATGAAGATCCGGCTTGCTCAAAAGCTGCCCAAAAGAAAATAATGAAAAATGAAACAATGTAAATAACCAATATCCTGTCTCTCTCTATTTTGGTTAAAGAAGTATCAGAGATAATTAATCCTGCCAATGTAATACCGGCTGAATAGATGATGGAATAAATTACGTTTTGTCCAATCACATAAAAGAACAGCAATCCAAGTCCGATAAAAGCTACAACTGCAATAGCCAAAGCTGCGGTGGAAAATTTAGCCGTTTGAGCTTCCCCTTCTGCATAATCTTCTGCAGTGTTATTTTTGGGCAAGCCTCCAATCGGTCTTCCTTCCGGAGTTCTTACATACTTATTCTTTAAAAAATAGAAAGTGGTAACCCCGATAAGCATAGCTACTGATGCAGCTAAATATCCCCATTTAAATGCATGGATATTTCTAACGCCATCGTCATCCACCACATCCCCAATAATCGGGCAGATCAATTGTCCAAGAAAAGCGCCACAGTTAATACCCATATAAAAAATGGTAAAGGCAGTATCCAGTTTATTTCTTTCAGCGGGAGGATAAAGACTGCTTACCATGCTGCTGATATTAGGCTTAAAGAAACCATTACCTAAAATGATAACTCCAAGTGCAACATATAAAAGTGTTCTGGCAAGTTCAAGGTTAGAGCCAAATATGCTTGCACTGAAGAATAACAAAAGTTGTCCCGAAGCCATTAGGAGACCGCCAAGCATGATACAGTTCCGGTTGCCTAAAAATCTGTCTGAGATAAACCCTCCCAACATAGGGGTCAGGTAGCATAAGCCAAGAAATCCGCCATAAATGATAGATGACTGTTCCTTGCTCATCATTAACGCACTAACAATAAAAAGCGTAAGGATAGTCCTCATCCCGTAAAAGTTAAACCGCTCCCACATTTCTGTTCCGAATAAAACCCATAATCCTTTCGGGTGACTTTGTTTTGCCGTTGGTTGTTCAGTCATAGAATCTTTTTAATTTTTAATAATATTAATGGCTCAAAGTAGTAAATTTCTCTTTATCAAAACTATATGCAGGCATTTTATTGAATGGCTACCGCAAATTTTGCCGTTTATAAATTTAATATGGTTTACAGCTCCCTTAATTTTACATTCGCTTTAAATCCATTTCTGTTGATATAAACACCTTTATATAGCTATGAATATTTTAATAGCAGGCGGTGGCGGAAGAGAGCACGCCCTTGCCTGGAAATTTAAACAGAGTTCTCTTTGTAACAACCTGTACATAGCCCCTGGAAATGCAGGTACAGCAAGCCTAGGAACAAATGTGGCCATTGCAGTTACCGACTTTGAAACTCTGGCGTCTTTCTGCCATGCCAATAAAATTGATATGCTTTTTGTAGGACCGGAAGAGCCATTAGTGAAAGGTATTTACGACTATTTTAAAACCAATCCATCTACTGCTCATATACAGGTGATTGGCCCTTCAAAGGACGCTGCACAACTAGAAGGCAGCAAAGCTTTTGCAAAAGAATTTATGCTGCGCAATAATATCCCCACCGCAGCTTACAGGGAGTTTAATGAAAATGATTATCCTGAAGGAATTACTTATATTAAGAACCATGACCTTCCCATTGTATTAAAGGCTGATGGCCTGGCTGCAGGCAAAGGAGTGATCATTTGCAACAACCATATTGAAGCACTGGCAGAATTTGAACTGATGATACAGCAGGCAAAATTTGGTGATGCCGGTAAAAAAGTAGTGATAGAAGAATTCTTAAAAGGCATTGAACTGAGTGTTTTTGCTTTGACAGATGGAGTGGATTATGTAATGCTGCCCGAGGCAAAAGATTACAAGCGGGTAGGCAAGGGAGATACCGGTGCCAATACCGGCGGCATGGGCGCTGTAAGCCCGGTGCCATTTGCAGATGCCGTTTTCCTTGAAAAAGTAAAACAAAAAGTAGTGGAGCCAACCATCACCGGCCTGCAAAAAGAAAAACTTGACTACAAGGGCATCGTTTTTATCGGGCTCATCAAAGTAAATGACGAGCCATACGTAATTGAATACAATTGCAGGTTGGGTGATCCGGAAACAGAAGTAGTGATACCCCGTATTGACAATGATTTGGTGGAGTTATTTTCGGCAGTGGCAGAACAGCGGCTTCAGGAAATAACAATCCTCACCAATCCCCAGACCGCCGTTACAGTAGTAGCGGTGAGCGGCGGCTATCCCGGCAATTACCAGGCAGGCAAAATAATCAGTGGACTTGAAGATGCAGCAATAGAGGGGTCGGTGATCTTTCATGCCGGCACCAAACAGGAAGGTGAAGATGTGCTTACAAACGGCGGAAGGATTCTGTCCGTTACTTCTTATGGTGACAATATCGCCGATGCGGTTGGGCAGTCTATATATGTGCTGGAAAATATCTATTATGACGGCATGTATTTCAGGGATGATATCGGATTCGAGTTTCGCTGATTTCCTGCTTTCATTTGAGCACTAACATTTACCAATAAACGACAATAAAGAGCTATAACAGGCCTGGCCAAATCAGCAGCTAAATAAATTAGCAAAACCGCTGCCAGTAAAGGATTTTACACTGCACGGGTTTTGCACAATTATTTGGTAAAATGTTGAAAAATAAAGATGTTGCCGTTGTTATTTCGGATTATTTCCTCCAACTTTGCCCTCATTGTTCACTTTCATATTTTCTCTCTTTATATAACATGGGGCTTTTCAATTTTTTTACGCAGGAAATTGCGATGGATCTGGGTACCGCAAATACCCTTATAATTTTCAACGATGAAGTGGTGGTTAACGAGCCATCCATTGTTGCACTCGACAGGAACAATCCTAAAAATATTTTGGCAGTGGGTAAGAAGGCATTGATGATGCATGAAAAGACCCACGAAAGTATCCGCACGGTACGCCCATTAAAGGATGGTGTAATTGCCGATTTTAATGCCGCCGAATTAATGATCAGGGAAATGATCAAAATGATCTATCCCAAAAAACCACTCTTTGCACCCAGCTGGCGCATGATGATCTGCATACCAAGCAGTATCACCGAAGTGGAAAAACGTGCTGTCAGGGATAGTGCAGAACAGGCAGGCGCCAAAGAAGTTTATTTAATTCATGAACCAATGGCTGCGGCACTCGGTATCGGTATCGATGTGGAAGAGCCTGTTGGCAACATGATTATTGATATTGGTGGTGGAACCACTGGTATCACCGTAATTGCTTTGGCTGGTATTGTTTGCGACCAGAGTATCCGTATTGCAGGGGATGAATTTACCGCTGATATCATGGAGGCTTTACGCCGTTACCATAGCTTACTGATTGGAGAACGTACTGCAGAACAAATTAAAATACAGGTGGGTGCTGCCATGAAAGACCTGGACAATCCACCCGATGATATTCCTGTAAATGGCCGTGACCTTGTTACAGGAATCCCTAAACAGGTATTTGTAAGTTACCAGGAAGTGGCTGAAGCACTGGATAAAAGTATCTTTAAAATAGAGGAAGCTATCCTGAAAGCACTCGAAACCACACCTCCTGAATTAGCCGGTGATATTTACCGTCGTGGTTTGTACTTAACCGGAGGTGGTTCTTTATTACGTGGCCTCGATAAAAGAATATCTGCCAAAATAAAATTGCCCGTACATGTCGCTGACGATCCACTGAAAAGTGTGGTACGTGGTACAGGTATAGCCCTTAAGAATTATGACAGGTATCCTTTTGTGATGAGATAACGGATCGTTCTCACATCAGCTTTACCGTATGCTATGAACTTTTACCATGAAGAATATATTTCTGCTCATACACTCACACATATACTTTAAGCGGAGTTGGGAGGTATCCAGCCATGCGTAATATATTTTTATTTATCCGCCGGTATTTTAATTTCCTTTTATTTCTGCTGCTACAGGCATTTAGTATTTACCTGATCACTCATTATAACAAATACCACCATGCTGTAGGTTCTGCTATGATGAACGAAGTTACCGGCAAGATCAATAACCAGTACAGTGAAATCAATGAATTCTTTTTGCTAAAAAAGAAAAACAAAGACCTTCACCTCGAGAATGAAAGGCTTCGCAACCAACTAAGGCTGAACTTTGAAACACCCGATACAACGAACAGGCTTGTTATTGATTCAATTCCCTTTGATACCCTTGGCAACCATCGTAAATGGTTGTACCAAAATGCCAGGGTCGTTTCCAATTCTGTATCTGCTCAAAATAATTTTATAGTGCTGGCCCGTGGTGCCGCACAGGAATTAATGAAAGACGAAGGTGTGGTGGATACCAATAATGGAGTGGTGGGTATTGTAACAGATATAAGTGAAAACTTTGCAGTGGTGATGAGCCTGCTGCATAAGGACAGCCGTATCAGCGGCATCCTTAAAAATGACCCCAATGGTGGTGGTTCCATTACATGGGATGGCAAGGAGCCTAATTATCTTTCCTTTAGTAATGTAAGGCAAAGCGCCAAAGCAAAAAAAGGAGATACTGTAATCACTAGTGGCATCACCCCTACCTTTCCTTATGGAATGATGATAGGTACCATTGATGAAATAAGGGCTGATAAAAGCACCAATAACTTCATCATTAAAATAAAAACAACGGCCAATTTTTACAACCTGCAGTATGTATACGCCATTAAAAATTTTCAACGGGAAGAGATTGACAGGCTGGTGGAAAAAGCTAAAAGCAGAAATCTATAAATGAGTACACTGGTCAAAAATATTTTACGGTTTGTGTTGCTGATACTGGTACAGTTTTATGTGCTGGATAAAATACACCTGCACCAGATGGTTACTCCGTACATCTATTTTTTATTTATACTTTGGATGCCCTTCAGCCTTAACCGTACCTGGCAAATGGCACTGGCATTTTTGCTGGGTTTTACATTAGACAGTTTCAGGCACAGCCCCGGTTTTCATGCCGCAGCCTGTGTATTGATTGCATACCTCAGGCCCTTTTTGATCAATCTCCTTATTCCCCAGGAAGGTGCAGACAGCAATTACGATGAACCCTCGGCCCGTAGCATGGGTGGCGTTTTTCCCTACATGATTTATGCAGGGCTGCTTTCACTATTGCATCATGGCTGGTTGTTTTTTTTAGAAGCAATGGAGTTTGGTAATTTCTGGTATTTCATCATTAAAACATTGCTATCAACAGTAATAAGTTTAGTGTTGATATTGGCTGCTGAATTATTATTTTACCGGAAGCAGAAATTCAGGACAAATACGGTGTAATTTGCATCAGCGCAAATACAAAGCCGGCTATAGCCTTTGTAATCAGTAAGAAAACAACAGCAGTTTATTTTTTGAGAAGCACCGTTCACCAAATATTTCATCATTAAAAAATATCCGCCGGCAAGCGGAACAACAGCATGCCTGTCTTTAATCAATCCCGGAAAAATGTGATCATGCTTGTGTTTGCAAGTGTGTTTGTTATCATACTTCTACAACTTGTCAACCTGCAGCTTTTCTCCTCCAAATACAAAATAATGGCCGATGACCAGGGCAGGTTTAGAAAAGTGATTTACCCCGACAGGGGTATTGTATTTGACAGGAACAAAAAGCCAATTCTGCAAAATACCACCATCTACGATTTAATGGTAGTGCCCAATAAGCTAAAAGGTGTAGATACTTTTAGCTTGTGCAGGATATTGGGTATTGATACTGCCCAGTTTCAAAAAAAGATTGTGGAGTGTATCATCAAAAATGGAAGAAGCCGTGCCTCTGTATTTGATGGTTTGCTGAGTGAGCAAAGAATGGCCATGCTGAATGAATCACTGTACAAATTTGCCCCGGGCTTTTACCTGCAGGAAAGGCCGATAAGAAGCTACCCTTATGATGCCGGGGCAAACATATTGGGTTACCTGGCAGAAGTAGATACCAACTTTTTAAAAAAACACAATACCGAAGGTTACCAGATTGGCGACTATGCTGGCAAGACGGGCATGGAGCGTACCTATGAAAAAGTATTGATGGGACAAAGAGGTATTGAATACTGGAAGAGAGACAACAAGAACCGCCTTACGGAAAGGCTTGAAGATGGAAAATATGATACGGCTGCAATAGCAGGCCAAAACATGTACACTTCCATTGACATAGAACTGCAGGAGCTGGGCGAAAAACTGATGCAAAATAAACTGGGCTCCATTGTTGCCATTGATCCCCGGACAGGTGGCATCATATGTATGGTAAGCAGTCCAACTTTCAAACCAAAATACCTGACCGGCCCTGAAAGAAAAAAACACATCACAGAATTATTACTCAACCCTGCTCTTCCGTTGCTGAACAGGGCAGTCGGCGCTACTTATTCCCCGGGTTCTACTTTTAAAACCCTGCAGGCATTGATTGGATTGCACGAAGAGATGATTACAACCGATACAAGATTCAGTTGCAGCGGTGCTTTTTATGGATGTGGTAAACCAATGCGTTGCCTCGATTATGGCACTTTTGATCTGCGCCATGCCATCACAGTATCCGACAATACTTATTTCGCCAACGTAATGCAACGGGTGATCAACAATCCAAAGTTCCCGAGTATTGACAGCAGCCTTCGGTCCTGGGACAGGTATATGTATGCATTTGGCCTGGGGCACCGCCTGGGTGTGGATGTGCCTTCCGAAAAAAGAGGCAACATACCAAGGCCGGAAGATTATGATAAAGTATTTGGAAAAGGGCATTGGAATTTCTGCAGCTTCCGTTCCGTAAGTATTGGCCAGGGAGAAGTGGATGTAACACCCATGCAGGTAGCCAATGAGATGGCATACATTGCCAACAAAGGATATTTTATTACCCCACATCTGGTAGACTCCATACAGGGCGGCGATAAATTTAATATGCTTGATTCATTTAAGGCTAAACACAAGGCCATTGATATACCTGACAGTATTTTTGAAGCCGTACATGATGGTATGGAAGGCGTGGTAGATCATGGTACAGGTATGGGAGCCAAAGTAAAAGACATAAAAATTTGTGGTAAAACGGGCACGGTAGAAAATCAGTTTCATGGTGTAAAGCAACCCAACCACGGTTTCTTTTGTGGATTTGCTCCCAGGGAAAATCCAAGCATTGCTATTATGTGTGTGGTGGAAAACAGTGGCCGGTTTGGCGGAACTTATGCAGCGCCGATTGTTGGCTTTATGATTGAAAAATATCTGAAAGATTCCATTACTGACAAAGCAAGAAAAGAAAGGCTGGAATATTACGCCAACCTAAACCTGATACCGCCAAGGATCTATTTTGAAATGCGTACACAGGATTCCATGCGCCACGCAAAGGACTCTGCTTACTTAATTGCAAAAGGTTATATTAAAACAATTAAAGACACATTGGGCATTGATGAAGAAGATGAGAATGATGCCCTTGATAAAATGAAGAAAGACAAAGAAACAGCAAAAGATACCAGGCCGGTAAAAGACAGCAGCAATAACAAATCAACAATAAAACCTGAGGCGATTTTACCGGATGAAAAAAAGAAACCGGAGCCAAAGGACACGGTGAAGAATTAAAGCAATAGAAGTTTAGAGGGTTTAGATAGAGTTCATTAACCACTAAACCTTCTATCCCGAAAATTTTCGGGACCAAACTTTCTAAACTATTATTAACTATGTATCAAAAAAAACCAGAGATAGGAAAAGGGGTGGATTGGCTGATGGTATGGCTGTTTGCCATCCTGGTTATGATTGGGCTTATTTGCATTTTTTCTGTAGAATACAGAAGCTCTGATGGTGTGATACAAAGTTTCCTGGGTTTCAAAAAAAACTACAGTAAACAATTTTTTTATTTTCTTGCCTGCATAGTATTGGCCACTTTTATATTACTCACCGATAGTAAATTTTTCACGGCTACCGCTAACCTCTCTTATATGGTGGGGATATTGCTGGTGATTGCAACATTTGTTGTAGGTAAAGAAATCAAAGGATCCAAGAGCTGGATACCGCTTGGTTTTATGAACCTTCAACCCGTAGAATTGTGTAAAATATTTACAGCCCTGGCACTGGCAAAATACCTGTCCATGCAGGAAACAGATTTTGAAAAGCCAAGAGGCCAGCTGATTGCAGCTGCCATTTCTTTTCTGCCTGCCGTGCTGTCCATCCTGCAGGGCGAAACCGGTTTGGCATTGGTCTATTTTTCATTTCTTATTCCTATGTACCGGGAAGGGTTACCGGTCATTTACTTAATAGTTCTTATAAGTTTAGGTGTTCTGATTGTTATCAGCCTGGTATTGCCCGGCTTAACAATCATTATCATATTTACCGTTATTGCATTAGGATGCATTTACTTTTTGCGTCGCCATATCAGGAGAGACAACGCACTTTTATTTATCATACTGGGGATATGGTTGTTTAGTTCTTTTATTACTACCTATGGTGTGAAATTTTTTATGACCAAGGCATTAAAACCGTACCAGTCAGCAAGAATATACAGTATGGTGGGCCGGGACAATCCCTATATCGACAGCAAAACAGCAGTCCTTAACCCCGAAGAAGCAAAGGCAAAGCAAAAGAAAAACGAACAGCAGAATTATAATGTAAAGCAATCAAAAATTGCTATTGGGTCTGGTGGCTTTTCCGGCAAAGGATTTTTAAAAGGTACACAAACGCAGGGAGATTTTGTACCAGAACAACATACCGATTTTATCTTTACTTCGGTAGGTGAAAACTTTGGTTTTATCGGCAGTGCAGCTCTTGTACTCCTTTACCTGGGCATGATATTAAGAATCGTTTTTTTAGCAGAACGGCAGCGAAGTACGTTTAGCAGGGTGTATGCCTACAGTGTTGCCGGCATTCTCTTCTTTCACGTGGTGGTTAATATTTGTGTTACGGTTGGGCTTGCACCTGTAATCGGCATCACCCTCCCGTTACTCAGTTATGGCGGCTCATCACTTATCACGTTTACCATTTTAATTTTTATACTTATCAAATTAGATGCAGACAGGCAGATGGTGCTAAGGTAATTTTACGAGCAGTTTAAACATTTCCAAATGAGGATCATACCACTTAGCGAAGGCAGTTTTACCATCGATAAAACAAAACAGTTTATTCCCTTTGATACCGGCAAAGACGATTTGCAGCAACGTTCCGTTGGCAGCCTGCTGGTAGAAGTACAGCCCTTTTGTGTGATCACAAAGAAGGACATTTTAATTATTGACACCGGGCTTGGTTTTTGTAACCCGGATGGCACATTGCAAATCCATCAGAACCTGTTAAACAATGGCATTAACCCGATGGAAGTAACAAAAGTATTGCTGAGTCATTTGCATAAAGACCACGCTGGTGGAGTAAGTAAAGAAGATAAAATACTCCGGCAAAAATTCTTCAGTTTCCCCACTGCAACTTATTATGTAAATAAAGATGAATTTGATTTTGCAATTGAAAAAGGAAAACCCTCCTACACACCTGATGAATTTAGTATTTTAACCCATGCCGATAAAGTCGTTTTTACCCAGGGCAATGGACATATTGATGATTACATCCGATACGAAGTAACCGGTGCCCATAGTCCCTGGCACCAAATTTTTATGATTGAAGAGGATGGAGAAAAATTATTCTTTGGTGCTGATGTAGCACCACAGCTTAACCAGATGAAAAGCAAGTTCATCGCCAAGTATGATTATGATGGTAAACGGTGCATGGAACTTCGCCAGCAATGGTGGCAACAGGCGCATGATCAACACTGGACCTTTTTGTTTTATCATGATATTGCTACACCGGTATTGAAATGCTGACCTGGCCTATTTTCCATTGATCAATAAATTATACCCTGCATTAATTGTTATCGACGCCAATGGATCTACCTGTATTGAATAACATTCAGCATTTCTGTTTACAACAGGTGAATTTGCAACGCTGGCGGGAATTATCACCGTTGCTTCTCCATCGGGCACTTCATTGATATCCCAGTTTTCTTTATTTGCCCAGTCAGTATTTACTTTGCCTGTCCACACAGCCACCGTGCGTCTTACGATTGTTGTTTCCGTATTTGTTTCTACCGGGAGATTAAAATCAAAATAGATGGAAGCGTTGTTATTGATATGATCGCCAACTGCAACGCCGGCCTTGGGTTTTATCCTGTAGCTGATATAACCATGGCTGGCAGGTTCATTGTGAAAACTATCCACCAGGTTGGTATGAGGCAGTTCCCAGGTAATGTATTTGCCTTTTGTTATTTTAAATGAGTAAGGATGACTGCATTCAACCATTTCAAAATCTCCTGGTGACAGTTTCTCATCCAGCGAATCCCTTACGATGATATTGAAAGCAGTATCGTTACCGGTGTTTTGAAAACGGATACTATAATTAAGATAGTTTCCCCGCTGCACTTCAAGCTTTGTAATAACACCGGCATGAGATTCCTGCTTGTCATTGGGATCAAAAGAACCCGTAACCCTTTGGCGCAACCCGGCACTGTTATCGGCTGGCGTATAGTCGGCAGTAGTATCAATGGATACGAATGAATAAATAGTATCATTCAGATTGATCAGCGGAATATTATCTGCAAGCATATTTACGGTAATGCTGATGATACTGTCTGGCTGCAACTGGCTTAGATTCCAAACCAACGTATCACCGGAAATACTTTGTGGAGAAATTGTTGCATTTTGAAACTGCAGGTGACTGTCTTTAACAAATATGAGTGACCGGTTGGTCAATGCTTCCGTTCCATTGTTCACACATTTTATTTTGTATGCAACCGGGAAGCCGGGCCTTACAATGCTGCCTGCAGCAAATAGAGAAACGGAACAGTCTTTAAATTCTCCCAGTTTATGCACTGCAAAGTTGATGGTATCCGCAGTATTATTAACTGTAAACACCGTTGTTGTACTGATAGGGCTGGCATCATAAAAAGCAGGATTGTATAAATGGAGTTTTGTTGTAAAGGTTCCTGTATCTGTCAATACTTCGTAATGGCCATTGGAAATCCTGCACTGATTTCAGTACCGGATTTATTGGTTTTACCATTGCTTTGTTGAAAGCATGTTCATTCACATCTTTAATGTTGTTATTATTTTCATCGAGGAAAAGGTTGCCGCTGATCCTGTTAGGGGTGATTGATAATTTTAACATCCAAAAATCGTCATCTAATGTTCCCATGCATTCTAATTGCGGGTCGCCGCGAAGTCCCAGCAGGTCACCGTCAACAGACCTTGTATATCCTGCACACAGCATTTCATATCCATTGGGGAATCCCCTCACCGCATTAAATACATCATCTGAACTCCCGCCATAATAATAGCCATTAATACCAGCAAACCTTAAAGTGCCATCACCGGTAGCTCCCCCACACATCGACTGGCCAGATTGTGTGCCGGCCTGTAATATTTGCCCGTCTGCCAGTTGATACGTTCCATGCATGGATGCAGGGGAAAAACGGGAAAACAATGTGGAACCGATATCTTCACATCGTTCAAGATAAGTACGCACTGCCTCCAGTTTACCTGTGCTGTTATCACGGTAAGCTATTTCGCTTGTCTCATCCATACAATATCCGTTAACATAACCAGGTGCAATTTTGAAGCTATAGTGCAGGTAGGAAAAATACAGCCCATGAGCTGCTTTCATCATTGAAAAATATCCATCGCCTTTTGTCTGGTCAAAATAAGATGAAGCACCATTGCTGATCGCTAACTTATACAAAATACCCGGGGATGAATAAATACGTGGATAGACAGTAGTATCCCATTCACCCGGCCAATTGTCGCTGGGAGTAATAACCACAGAATCATAATCTCTATTGCCGGAAATATAAGCAAGCAACTCATGATTGTCTGTTTCAATAATATTATAACCGAACCCTCCCCCGGTTGCATAAGGCTCATCCTCGCCAAAACTCTTTTCCCAAATAAGATTTCCTGTTGTACTGATTTTAAAAACCCAGCCTTTATAATATTCAAAGCTATCAACAACATGTACATCACCATTATTTGAAACAGCGGTACCAATAATTGCATAATTACCATCCGATATTTCCAGTGCACTATTGGCGACATCATCATGGCTGCCGCCATATACGTTGCTCCATACTACCGTTCCGCTGTCTGATAATTTAACCACCCAGCTATCACGGCGATAAACATTCCCTGCCTGGTTGTGAAGCCCCGATACATCCCCATCATTGGAACTGGTATAACCAACGCATAAATATCCCCCATCACTGGTTTTTATAATCGTATTAAATCCATCATTTGAAGACCCCCCAACAGCCCGTTGCCATTGTTTGGTACCTGCAGCATTTAGTTTTACTACCCAACCGTCATATCCACCATGATTGCCGGTTACATCTCCATCGCTGGAGGCAGAAGTGCCGGCCAGGATCATTCCGCCATCTGTGGTGAGTAATACATCGTTGGCCTTGTCATCTCCTGATCCTCCCAGGCATTTTTGCCAGAGTATAGCAGGGCGTGTAGTTTGATTTTGGGAAATGACATCATTGGCAACAAAAACAGTTACCATAAAAATAAGCAGGCGGAGGGTCATAAGAGTTAATTTAAGAAGAACTAAAGGTACCTCAGCAAAATGCAATAAAGAAGGCATTTCATGAAAGAATTTATTTAGCCAGCACATTCAAATATTCTCCTTCCCAACACCTCCCTTCCACTTTTGTTGCTACTTTTGCGGCCTGTATGATAGCAATCGATAACAAACTGGTAAGTGACGAACTGATAGACGAGCAATTTGTTTGTGACCTCAGCAAATGCAAGGGTGGCTGCTGCGTGGATGGCGATGCCGGTGCGCCGTTGAACATCGATGAACTGGACCATATCATTGAGGTGCAGGAGGCGGTACTGCCTTACCTTACTGATGAAAGCAGGGCGGAAATTGAACGGCAGGGCAAATATGTATACGATCAGGAATTTGGCTGGGTTACGCCTACCATTGGCGGCAATATCTGTGTATATGGCATTACCGATAATAATGGCGTTGTAAAATGCGGCATAGAGCAGGCTTACAATGATGGTAAAGTAACATGGAAAAAACCCCTCAGCTGTCATTTATATCCTGTGCGGATCAAGCTGAGCAAAAACAAACAGACCGAATACGTAAACTATGAGCCAAGGCAGGATCTTTGCAAGGCTGGCTGCAGCCTTGGTAAAAAATTAAAAGTGCCGGTCTATGTTTTCTTAAAAGAATCACTGATAAGAAAATACGGCACTGAATTTTACGAAGCACTGGAAGCAGCAGCGAAGTACAAAAACAACCCAAAGCCCTAAAGGAGTTTAAGAGATACAAAATTTAAAAGTGCCACTATAAATTTGACAGATGAAAAGATTTTTAAAATTGCAGGCCCCAATTCTCCATTCACGATTCACCATTCACTATTTCTTATTTCTTATTTTGATTTCAGGTTGTTCTGTAAACAAAGCCAAACTGGATGACAGCCTTAAAAAATATTTCGATGACTATAAAACAGATGGCTGCTTTACCATGTTCAACAATGCTGATGGTAAAGTAACGGTGTACAATATGCAACTTGATACCACCCGTTATACACCGGCTTCTACTTTTAAGATAGTCAACAGTTTAATTGGCCTTGAAACCGGCAAGATCACTGATGAAAAAATGCTGATAAAATGGGACAGTGTGGCAAGGTGGAATGCAGACTGGAACAAAGACCTTTCAATGGAAGAGGCATTTAAAGTGAGTTCGGTTAATTATTACCAGGAAGTAGCCAGGCGTATCGGCAAGGATACCATGAAACGCTGGATCGACAGCCTGCATTATGGCAATCAAAATACGGGGAAATTTATCGACAGCTTCTGGCTTGATAACAGCCTTAAAATTTCTGCAGATGAACAACTGGGCCTGGTAAAACGCCTGTACTTTGACCAGTTGCCTTTTCAAAAACGTACACAGGAAATTGTGAGGCAGGTAATGGTACAGGAAAGCAATACCCTTTACACACTGGCCTATAAAACCGGCTGGGGCTTTGATGAACAGGGCGCCAATATTGGCTGGATTGTTGGGTGGGTGGAAGAAAACAAGCACCCGTACTTTTTTACACTGCTGTTAAAAACACCCGCCAAAGGTTTTGACATGAGAACGGCAAGGCTCAATATCCTGAAAAGTATTTTAAAGCAGTATGGTTTCTTTGAAGGGAAGAAATAAATTTTAAAACAAAGTATCAAATGCTTTTCAATTCCATCTCATTTGCAATATTCCTTCCTGCCGTTTTTTTACTTTACTGGTTTGTTGCAAATAAAAAACTGGAACATCAAAATTTCTTATTACTTGCTGCAAGCTACTTCTTCTATGCCTGCTGGGACTGGAGGTTTATGTTTCTCCTTATTTTTTCAACCCTGTTAGATTATTTCACCGGATTAAAAATGTCGGATGCCCAAAATAACCAACAGAAAAAATGCTGGTTCTGGTTAAGCATCATTATCAACCTTGGCTTTTTGGGCGTGTTTAAATATTTTAATTTTTTGCTGCCTCTTTTGCCGAAGCCGCCGCTCATGTTGGCTTACAGGTAAACCCATGGACATTAAAAGTGATTTTACCAGTTGGCATTTCCTTTTATACTTTTCACGGCCTGTCTTATGTAATTGATATTTACAAAGGCAGGATAAAAGCAGAAAGGAATTTTATTGATTATGCTGTATTTGTTAGTTTTTTCCCACTGCTGGTAGCAGGGCCTATTGAAAGGGCAACCCACCTGTTACCCCAAATTAAAAAACAGCGCAGCTTTGATTACGCAAATGCAGTAAATGGTTTAAGGCAAATACTTTGGGGACTGTTTAAAAAAATTGTTATTGCCGACCAGTGTGCTGAATATGCCAACCTGATCTTTAATAACTCAGCAACTTATGGTGGCAGCACGCTGTTACTGGGGCATTGTTTTTTACCTTTCAAATCTATGGAGACTTTTCAGGTTACTCAGATATCGCATTGGGAACAGCCAGGCTTTTTGGAATAGACCTGTTAAGGAATTTTGCTTTCCCATACTTCTCCAGGGATATTGCTGAGTTTTGGCGCCGCTGGCATATATCGCTTTCCAGCTGGTTCAGGGATTACTTATATGTTCCGCTTGGCGGAAGCAGGGGCGGAATGTGGATGAAAGTGAGAAATACTTTTATCATCTTCGTGGTTAGTGGCTTTTGGCATGGAGCCAACTGGACTTTTATAGTATGGGGATTGCTGAATGCACTGTACATAATGCCATCCATTGTTTTTAATACCAACAGGAACAATCTAGACATTGTTGCGCAGGATAAAAACCTCCCTTCCATAAAAGAATTGCTATCCGTAGGCATCACTTTTGGGTTAACTGTATTTGCCTGGATTTTTTTCAGGGCCAATAATTTAGATCATGCATTTTCCATCATTGCCCGGATATTCTCCCGTTCACTTTTTTCCATTCCGCAAATACAACTTACCTTGTTACTGCCCCTGGCACTAATGATGATCGTGTTTATTACAATAGAATGGTTTGGCCGAAAGGGACAATATGCAATTGCTCACCTGGATACCCGGTGGAAAAAATCACTGAGATATACTTTTTACTATTCACTTATGTTGGCGATACTGTGGTTTGCAGGCAAAGAACAGCAATTTATTTATTTTCAGTTTTAATAAGTAACATGCAATGAGCAGATTTCTAAAAAATACAACCGGCGCTATCCTGATTTTTATCGCAATTGTGTGCCTGCTTGAATGTATCTACCGGCTGCTTAAAATACCCAAGATAACCCACCATAATATTTATGCCAAAGCGCAGGACTTAGTACCTCAAATTAATAATAACAGCATACTGATAATAGGAGACAGTAAGCTTGAATGGGGCATCAAACCATTGCAGGTTCAGAATAAATTATCCAATGACAGCATTAATGTGATTGACATGGCAATGCCCGGCAGCAATGGCCTGGATGTTTTAAAGTATTTACTCCAAAATGAAATATACCCCAAACTCATCATTTCAGGCTATGCAGTCAATTATGGAAATTACAATAATCATGGGTTTGATAAAATAGCATACACTACAAAGAACAAAATAACAGAACGGGCAGGGTATTTTATGGATGAACATTTTTATTTCAGAGACCAGTCTGTTTTAGAATATATAAAACATGGTTCACCTTATTTTAAAAGTCACCAGTATGACAGGCTTGGCGGAGCAACCGTTACAGAATATGGAGATTATACAAAAAGAGCCAACACACAGCTTGAAATGTACAAGGGGTTTAAAAATAATTTTACTCAATCAACCTTTGATAAATATTGTATGGAAACAAATGCCCTCCTAAAATATTTTAAAGAGAAAGGAACGCTGCTGTGTGGATTGAACATGCCGGTTTCAAAAAAAATTTACGAGTTGCAGAATGTGCCGGCAAATTCAACAATCAATTGCATTAATTACGATAAGTTTTATGATTTTTCAACCTTTACGTACACCAATGAAGCAGCAAAGCCAGACAGCAGTTTTTTTTACGATGGCTGCCACCTGTTGCCTGAATATGCAGTTGTTTTTAGTGAAAAACTGATTCATCAGATAAAAAATGATTTCCCCGGTATTCACTGAAAAGAACAGGCAGGCATTAAGGGCATTGCCTGCCTGAAATAAACTTTAACAGCATTATCTTGAATAGCCAGTGTAAAAACTTTAATTTCCAATATAAAATCAGTTACTTAAATATTTATCCAATTGAGCTTCCAACACATCGAATATCTTTTTGCTTTATGCTTGCTTCCTTTTATGGTGGTGCTTTTTTTCTTTTATATAAAATGGAAGAAAACGAGGATAAAAAAAATTGGCGACCTGGCGCTTGTTCAACTGTTGATCAGCAATTACAGTCAGCATAAATTTTCCATTAAATTCATCCTGCTAATGCTGGCTTTTATTGTAACCGTGCTGGCCCTGGCCAATCCAAGAATACCAATGGGCAGCAGCAATATCAGGCGCAATGGCATTGATGTAATGATTGCACTGGATGTAAGCAAAAGCATGCTGGCGCAGGACATTAAACCAAACCGGCTGGAAAGGGCAAAACAACTAATCGCTAAACTCATAGACAAATTGCCAGACGACCGCATTGGCATTGTTGTATTTGCAGGAAGGGCATATTTGCAAATGCCGTTGACATCAGACCATGCGGCTGCTAAAATGTACCTGTCAACCGCCAGTCCTGATATTGTACCCACTCAGGGTACGGTGATCGGCGATGCGCTAAAAATGTGTTATGCCGGTTTTAATACCAAAGAAAAAAAATATAAATCGATTGTGCTGATCAGTGACGGTGAAGACCACGATGAAAGCGCTGAAAAGTTAGCACAATCACTGGCCGATGAAGGTGTGATGATCAACAGCATTGGCATTGGATCGCCGGAAGGAGCCAACATCATAGATGCCACTACCGGTGATCTGAAAAAAGATGCCGGAGGCAAGCCTGTCATCACCAGGCTGAATGAAACCGGCTTAAGAAATATTGCCGCAAAAACAGGCGGCATTTACCAGCTGTTTACCAGTACCGATGAAGTAGCAGCTGCTATCGATGGCCAGTTAAGAACAATGGGACAACGCAGCATTACAGAAACATCGTTGGTAAATTACAGGAACTTTTTTCCCTGGTTATTGGGAGCAGCCCTGTTATTACTGGTAGCGGAATTTTTTATTTCAGAAAAAAAATCAGCAGCTGTAGTATCCTCAATAAAAGTAAAGCCCGGCAAAACGCAACTGCCGGCTATTGCAGGCTTGCTATTATGCCTGCTTACCCCTTCGTTATTGTTTGCCCAAAATGCAGAAACCAATATAGAGCTGGTAAAAAAAGGCAATGAAGCTTACAGGAACGGCCAATATCAAACGGCCGCTAACAATTACAAAAAAGCAACCACTAAAGATCCTTTCGACACAACGGCCCAATATAATTTTGGCAATGCCCTGTATAAAACTAAAAAAACGGAAGATGCTTTACAGGCTTATGATGCAGCCATTGCAGGCAGCAGGTCTGCAACCGGTAAAGCCGGCGCCTGGTACAATAAAGGAGTAGTGTTGCAGAACAATAAAAAATTAGCGGAATGTATTGATGCATACAAAAATGCACTGAAGCTAAATCCTGCTGATGAAGATGCCCGGCTGAACCTGCAAAAAGCATTGAAAGAAAAAAAACAACAGGAACAAAAAGACAAGCAGGACCAGCAGAAAAACAAGAACAAGAAGCAGGATGAAAAGCCAAAGGAAGAACAGCCAAAACCCAAACCTTCTAAAATGACAAAGAAGGAAGCAGAAGAAAAATTAAAAGTACTGCTGCAACAGGAAAAGAACCTGCAGGATAAATTAAGAAAGGTAGATGCGAATGCTCCCAATAAACCCGAGAAAGACTGGTAATGAGATTTGTTTACCTGTCATCTATACTGATACTGGCAATAGCCTGTAAACAGCAGCCGGATAATCATGCCAACAAAATCACCGGCGCCAAAAAATTTCATCACATTACTTTTTTGCTGTACGAAAATTTTGACACATCCTTGCTGAGTAGTGCTGTAGCTGAAGCAACAACTTTTTACAACTGCACTGCAACTGTTCTTTCTTCACAAGATCTTCCCGCATTCGCTTACCAGGGGTATCGCTACAAAGCAGACAGTTTATTAAAATTTCAAACCAGTTTATTGCCAACCAGCGCTGAATCTGTTGTGGGAATAACGAATAAGGATATTTCTACTTCGCAGGGAGAACATAAAGACTGGGGTGTTTTTGGACTGGGTTATTGCCCAGGCAAAGCCTGCGTCATTTCTGTATTCCGATTAAAAAGCGGCACATACGATCAAATCAAAGAAAGATTCATTAAGGTAGTGCTGCATGAACTGGGCCATAACATGGGCCTTCCTCATTGCAATGCCAATAACGAACATTGCCTGATGAATGATGCAAAAGGGACAGGTGCAACGGTGGATAAAGAAAAGAAATGGCTTTGCCCCAATTGCCAACAACTGCTTTCAAATTAAGGCAACATTCTCCCTGCATAATTGTTATTTTTGGCAACTGTTTACGCAGCAAAAAAAAGAACCCATGCAGTATTGTGAATCACTCACATCCTACAAAAGATTAAAAACAAGAGAAGTTAAGATCGGCAACCTCTTACTGGGCAATGGCCATCCCATCCGTGTGCAAACGATGACCACTACCGACACGATGGATACCATGGCAACCGTGGAGCAATCCATCCGTTGTATTGAAGCCGGGGCAGAGTTGGTACGTATCACTGCCCCTTCAAAAAATGAAGCAGAGAATTTACAGAACATCAAAGATGAACTGCGGAGAAGGGGCTATACTACTCCACTGGTAGCTGATATACATTTTACACCCAACGCTGCAGAGATCGCTGCCAGGATCGTGGAAAAAGTAAGGGTTAACCCCGGCAATTATGTAGACAAGAAAAAATTTGAACAGATAGAATACACCGATGCAGAATATGCAGAAGAGATTGAAAGGATAAGGGAACGGTTTACGCCGTTGGTGAAAATCTGCAAAGAACATGGTACTGCCATGCGTATCGGCACCAATCATGGAAGTTTGAGCGACCGTATCATGAGCCGCTATGGGGACTCGGCCATTGGTATGGTTGAAAGTGCGATGGAGTTTTTACGCATTGCAAGAAGTGAAGATTATCACAACATCATACTGAGTATGAAAAGCAGCAACCCACTGGTGATGGTACAGGCTTATCGTTTACTGATCAATCACATGATGGAAGAGTTTGGCGAATGTTATCCATTGCATTTAGGGGTAACCGAAGCAGGTGATGGTGAAGATGGGAGGATAAAATCAGCCATTGGTATTGGTACTTTACTGGAAGATGGTATTGGCGATACCATAAGGGTTAGCTTAACGGAAGACCCGGAATTTGAAATACCGGTTTGTAAGGACCTTGTTTCCCGTTACAAGGTCATTGCGACCAATAATGAAAACATTGTAGATTTGAAAAGCGCCGAAAGCCCCTTTAGGGGTTTGGGGTATTCTCCGTTTGAATATAAAAGAAGGGAAACAATTGAAGTAACTAATATTGGTAAAAAGCATGTACCCGTTGTAGTGGCTGATTTTATGCTTGCAGAAAGTATTGAGCACAAAGATCTGCAGGCCATTGGTTATACTTATGATGAAGGGACAGACAAATGGAATATTGGAGATGCAGCGGCTGATTATATTTATACGGCTGGCAAAATAATTGACTTTGCATTGCCCGGCACGTTGAAAGTAATGTGTGACCATACAACATGGCTTACTGTTGCGGATAACAATAAATATTTCCCTTTGTACCAGGGCAATGAATTTATTAAGGCAGAAAAAAAATCTCCCTCCATAAATTTTGTTGCTGTTGATGCTGAAAAGATTATTCATTGCTCATCGAAAAAATTAAGGGTGATGCAACAGTTGTATTGTGTGTTTATTCTTCGGCCAGCAACAGCATGCAATCCGTACGGGCTTTTGTAAATGAACTGATGCTGCTGGAAATAAAAATTCCCGTGGTATTGGCCGTTGAGAGCAGCGACACTTCCATTGATGAACAACTCATACATTTTGCAACAGAAAGCGGTGCTTTGTTTTTAGATGGCATGGGTGATGGTATCTGGCTGATGAATGATCCATCAAAAATTGTGAATCAAAAAGTATCCGGCAGAACTTACCTGGAAACAAAAAATAATTACCAGTTCATCAACAATACTTCTTTCTCCATTCTGCAGGCGGTTCGCACAAGAATATCCAAAACAGAATACATCAGTTGCCCCAGTTGTGGAAGAACCTTATTTGACCTGCAGGAAACAACTGCCAGGATAAGAGCAGTGACCAATCACCTGAAGGGTGTGAAGATCGCCATTATGGGTTGTATTGTAAATGGACCAGGAGAAATGGCGGATGCCGATTTTGGTTATGTGGGCAGCGGCCCCGGCAAGATCACTTTGTATAAAGGCAAAGAAGTGGTGAAAAGAAATGTGGACAGTGCGATTGCGGTGGAAGAACTGATCAATTTGCTGAAAGAGAGTGAAGCATGGATAGATAATTAAAAAGTCAAAACAGGGTAACCGGTTGTTGGCTCTTTTTTTTGATTTTTACCTTTTAACTTTTGACTTAATACTATGCAAACAGATTTTCTCGTAATCGGCAGCGGCATTGCAGGATTAACCTATGCATTAAAAGTAGCACAGGATTGCCCTGATAAAAAAGTAATGGTGCTTACCAAAACTCAAAGCGATGAAACCAATACCAAGTATGCCCAGGGCGGCATTGCAGGCGTGATGGATTTCGACAAAGACAGTTTTGATAAACACATTGAGGACACCCTGGTTGCCGGTGATGGCCTGTGCAACAGGCATACGGTGGAGATCGTAGTGAAAGAAGGTGTTGAGAGAATACAGGAGATCATTGACTGGGGCGCTCAATTTGACAAGGAACCGGATGGAGATTTTAA
Source organism: Chitinophagaceae bacterium (assembly GCA_016722465.1). GTDB lineage: Bacteria > Bacteroidota > Bacteroidia > Chitinophagales > Chitinophagaceae > Ferruginibacter. Next base: position 1,018,898 of record JADKJC010000002.1, read on the forward strand.
ACTGGGGAAAGAAGGCGGCCACAGTGCATTCCGGATCTTACATCACAAAGATATTACGGGCCAGGAAATGGAAAGGGCATTGCTGGAAGCATTAAAGAAAAGACCCAACATTGAACTGGTTAGTCATTGTTTTGTACTGGACATTATTACTCAACATCATCTCGGCTACCTGGTTACCAAATCAACTCCCGACATTGAGTGTTACGGAGTGTATGTACTGAATTTGCAAACCAATAAAATTGAAAAAATTCTTTCTTCCATCACATTACTGGCAACAGGCGGCAATGGACAGGTGTACAGAACCACTACCAATCCTGCCATTGCTACCGGTGATGGCGTGGCCATGGTGTACAGGGCGAAGGGAAGAATTGAAAATATGGAGTTCATACAATTTCATCCAACAGCTTTGTATGAACCGGGTGTACGTGGACAAAGTTTTTTAATTACAGAAGCAGTTCGGGGCGACGGAGGTATTTTACGCAATCATACCGGCGAGGCATTTATGCAGCGGTATGATGAAAGAAAAGACCTGGCACCAAGGGATATTGTAGCAAGAGCGATAGATAATGAAATGAAGGTCAATGGTACCGAACATGTGTTTCTTGATTGCCGCCATTTCAGCAAAGAAAAAGTTACAGAGCACTTTCCCAATATTTATGACAAATGCCTGGGCATTGGGATAGACATTACAAAAGATATGATACCGGTTGCACCTGCAGCACATTACAGTTGCGGCGGCATTAAAACAGATGAATGGGGCAGAACCAGTATTAATAATCTATACGCCGCCGGGGAGTGCGCCAGCACAGGCTTACACGGCGCCAACCGCCTAGCCAGTAACAGTTTGCTGGAAGCAATGGTATTTGCACACAGGGCGTATATAGATGCCGTAGCGACGATTAAAGCTGGGCAATTTCCACCTTCTAACAAAGGAGCCGGTATACCTGCCTGGAAAGCTGATGGCACCAATGCACCAAAAGAAATGATCTTAATTACCCAAAGTGTAAAAGAAATGAAACTGTTGATGAGTGATTATGTTGGTATCGTAAGAAACAATGAACGTTTGCACAGGGCGATGAAGCGGTTGGACCTGTTGTACACCGAAACAGAAGAACTGTATAAAAAAACAATCGTATCACCGCAATTGTGTGAATTGAGAAATATGATTACGGTGGCTTACCTGATTGTGAAGTGCGCCGAATTCAGACACGAAAGCAGGGGGCTGCATTTCAATACGGATTATCCCGGAAAGAGCAGCATGGTACAAAATATAGTGCTGTAATAACCATACAAAATATTTAAAGATCAACAAGCATGTATTATCTCGTTTACGGATTGCTGTATTCTTTTTCGTTGCTGCCTTTCTTTATTTTATACCTGTTGAGTGACCTTGTGTATGTATTGCTGTACTATGTATCCGGCTACCGCAAGGATGTGGTGATGTATAATCTTTCCATTGCCTTTCCCGATAAATCCAATACTGAAAAAAAAGCCATTGCCAAACAGTTTTATAAAAACCTCGTAGATACTTTTATTGAAACGATCAAAATGTTCAGCATGAGTGGAGAGGCGTTTGATAAAAGATGTACCATTGATATTGAAGCGGTGAATGAGCTGGCTGCAAAAGGAAAGAGTATTCAACTGCACAGTGGTCACCAGATGAACTGGGAGTATGCCAACTGGGTTTTTGCAAGGCACCTGGCTGTTCAGTGGATTGGCATTTACCAGCCGCTGTCCAATAAAACTATGAATAAGATATTCTATGACATGAGGGCAAGGTTTAAAACAAGGCTCGTTTCAACAAAAGAGTTTAAAACCACCATGCATAATCTCTTTAAATCGCAATACAGCATTGGCCTGGCGGCAGATCAAAATACAAGCCCGGCTACAGGCTACTGGATGTATTTTTTCACTAAGCCAGCGCCTTTTATTATGGGGCCGGATAAGGGTGCATTAAAAAATAATACCGCCGTGGTATTTGCGAATTTTGTAAAAAAGAAAAGAGGCTATTATCATTTTGAAACCAGTGTAATTGCTGAAAGTACGGAACATTACCAACCCGGAGAACTTACCCGGCTGTACAGGGATTTCCTGGAAGATTCAATTAATAAACAACCTGCCAATTATCTTTGGACACACCGCCGCTGGAGACATGAATACGGGAATGAATTTGAAAGCTTATGGATCGATAGCAGGAAAAAACCTAATTGAGTACACTGATATCTTTTTCAGTTGCGATCCTTTTTTCTTCTTTAATCTTTGCCCAGCCCCCTGTCACATTTCTTAAGTTATGAACCCCTTGTTTCTTTATCAAAGAAGAAGCAATGACACTGCGATAACCACCTCCACAATACACATATAAATTCTGGTCGTCATCCAGGCCGGCAATCATAGCAGTATCCACCAGGTCGTTCAATGGCATATTAACAGCCCCCTTCACATGGCCCTCGGCAAATTCATTTTCTTTTCTCACATCTACGGCCAATAGGTTTTTATCATGCGGAATATCCATGGCAAACTCGTCTGCTTCAATATTAATGACAAGGTCGATTGCTTCACCAGCTTTTGCCCATGCATCAAAACCCCCATCAAGATACCCTTCAAAATTGGAGAACCCTACTCTTGCGAGCCTTACAACCGTTTCTTCTTCCCGGCCCGGCCCGGTTACCAGCAATATTGGTTTTGAAAAAGATAAAATGCTCCCTGCCCATTCTGCAAAGCGACCCTCCAAGCCGATAAAAATACTACCCGGGATAAATCCATTTACAAACACATCGGCATGCCTTGTATCCAGCAGCGTAATATCTTCACTCAATTTCCTTTTAAAATCGGCTACTGCAATTGGGGTTAATGCCTTACCCTTTACTTTATCAAGGCTTTCATACCCTTCTTTATTGATCAATGCATTAATGGAAAAATACCTGGGCGCCTCAGCCAATCCTTCTGTTACCGCTTTAATAAACGCATCCTTGGTTTGAGGCTGCAGGGCATAATTTGTTTTCTTCTCATCACCAATAGTACTATAGGCATTGGGACCCAGATTTTTACCACAACTGCTGCCAGCTCCATGGGCAGGATACACCAATATATCATCTTCCAGTGGTAAAATTTTATTTTGTATTGTTTCGTACATAATACCGGCCAGTTCGTCAGAGCTCATGTTGCCGCTGCTCAGGTCGGGCCTGCCCACATCTCCTACAAACAAAGTATCACCGGTGAAAACAGCATAATCCTTTCCAGTTTCATCTTTCAGCAGGTAGCAGGAACTTTCGATGGTATGCCCAGGCGTATGCAATACCTGTATGGTTAAATTCCCCAGGTTGAACAACTCACCGTCCTTTGCAATGTGTACATCAAATTTTGTTTCTGTTTCCGGCCCATATACAATGGGGGCCCCTGTTTTTTTACTGAGGTCTAAGTGGCCACTTACAAAGTCTGCATGAAAATGTGTTTCAAAAATATATTTGATGGTAGCTTTTCTTTCTTCGGCAAGCTGAATATAAACGTCCGTGTCCCTCAATGGGTCAATGATAGCAGCTTCACCATTACTTTCAATATAATAGGCTGCTTCACTAAGGCAGCCGGTGTACAATTGCTTTATGAACATAGCTTTTATTGTTATGGCGCAAAGATAAAAATAAAAAAGCGGATGAATTATCACCCGCCTTTTATTGCGTTAATACCCTCATATTAAGCAACAAGATCATTTACTATCTTACTGATCTCTTCCAGTCTTTTATAGTTTACGATATAGTAGATAAATTTCCCCTCCCTTTCGGTTGATACAATACCGGCTTTTCGTAAAATGGCCAGGTGCTGTGAAGCTACGGATTGCTCCAGCCTGAGACGGACATAGATTTCAGTAACTGTAATGCGCTTTTCCTCATCAATCAATTTCAGTAACTGTTGCCTTAATTTGTGATTAACAGCTCTCAGGATCAGGGCGGCTTTTTTTACATTGTAATAGTCAATTCTTAGTGTACTCATTTTTCTAGTTTTTAAAAGACAATAAAATTCCTGTAAAGCAGAGGTTTTGTCTTAATCATAGTTATTAAATTTTCGTAACGTATTCCGGAGAATGGCACAAAGATAGCATGCAAACGTTATAGGTGTGCAATACTATTGTATGAATGGTATTTTTGAAATAGGGAATTTTTTTCTATGCATTTTTAACCACATCGAAAAACTCTTTGAGGTACAATGGTGCAGCGTTAACAATATGAGCAAAATTGTTTTGCTGTAGTTGTATATAAGATAAACTGCTCATCGCCAAACCTTTGTTTTCAATAGTTACAAAAGAGGCGTTTTCGCTTGTACACATTTGTTGCCATTTGGCAGCACCGCTTCCAAAAAATATTACATGATTATTTAACAACATGTTAACGTAGGTACTTTCATTAAGTATAATGGCAGAAGCTGCAGTAATGATATTTAAATTTTTGTCGTAGATCGCTGTAAAAACTTCCATTCTCCTGGCATCAATCATGGAGCAGTATAAAACAGGTTTTATAAAAGTAGTGGTATTATGACTGTTAATTACATCTTTTGCCAGTATTGTTAGCGCATCTAATATGATCAGTGGCTTATTTAAAACATAACACAAACCTTTGGCAGAAGACAAGCCAACCCGAATGCCTGTATAAGACCCTGGGCCATGGCAAACTGCAACGGCGGCCAGGTCATTGAATACAATGCCTGCTTTTGCCATAACTGTTTGAATAGCTGGTTGCAAAAAAGCCGCATGGTCTTTTTGCAATGGATTGATTTCTTCAAACAAAATAATCCCGTCATCAGCTATGTTAACCAATGCCGTTTCTGCAGTTGTATCAATGTTTAGGATCAGGTTCATGTGGTAGCTTCATTTTTTAGACCGCCGGCCGGAATATATCTCTTATCAGTTTTACTTAACGAAAGCAACAACTTATAAATGTTAGTGACCCCGATCTGTTCTGCCCACTCAAAAGGACCATGAGGATAATTGGTACCCAGCTTCATGGCGATATCAATCCCCGCCTTTGTACTCACCTGCTGTTCAAGTGCAAAATAAGCTTCATTGATGATCATGGCAACAGGCCTGGCGGCAATCAAACCTGGCTCATCCGGTACTTCTACGTATTGCCTGTTCAAAGTCGTAAAAACATTGCGTATTTCATCCGTTACAATGCCGGCAATATCCCAGGTTTTTCTTGATAAAAAGCCATTCCAACCATTGATGCGTACAATATTCTTACCGGCGTTTAACTCTTTAAGTGTTTCAACCACCGAGTTCAGCAATGCCGGTTTCCGCAAATCATTAAGCTCTTCGTTGCTTACTGCTTCCAATATCACATATGCTTCAATGGAATCTCCGGACTGCTCCAATGACGATATCCTTACAAAACCGGCTTCGTTTGCATCGGCTGTTACTTCACTCCATTGTGCATCATTGGCCAAAACCGCAATCTTCATATTTTTTTGCAAAAATACGTGGTTGATAAAAGATATATTTGCAACCAAAGAAAATAAAATGAGTAAGGAAATCATCAATACCACTAATGCCCCTGCTCCCATCGGCCCCTACAACCAGGCTATTAAGGCAGGTAATCTTCTTTTTATATCGGGCCAGGTGGCATTAAAGCCCGGCACCAACGATATGGCCAATGCCGACATCATTGAAGAAACACACCAGGTGTTGCAAAACCTGAAATCAATTTTGCAGGAAGCAGGAATGGATTTCAGCAATATTGTAAAAACAACCATCTTTTTAAGCGACATGGGCCTTTTCAGTCATGTGAATGAGATCTACGCCAAATATTTTGAAGGCAATTTTCCAGCAAGAGAAACAGTAGCAGTAAAGGGTTTGCCTAAGAATGCCAATGTTGAAATCAGTGTGATTGCCGCAGGTTAATTTAATTCATCCAGCATATTGACCGTACATTGTATCTGCGGCTTTTCGCCCTTGGGTACCCATACAATAATATTATCTTTTAATGTTTCGCCATTTCTGAAAATGTACCCGGCTTTCACCCTTTCGGTGATTTCCTTTTCTTTTTCATTGGCTTCTTTTTCTTTTTCAGTAGGCTTTCTTTTGATGCTGATGTAAAAATCCCTTGCCTTTACCTGGCCACTTTTTGAAGTAAGCCTTTTTCCATTGGCATTCCTGCAATTAAAGGTGGCCAGCAAATTGGAAGATTCAAAAGAAAACAAAGCCGTCTTTTCTTTATACATTTTGGTACAGCCACTCTTATTGGTAATGTACAGAGTCAGCTCATACCGGCTGTATTCTTCACCTCCGGCAGATTTTACTTGTTCATTCTTTATGATATAGCCGTATTCAAAACCGTTGTCAGGCACGGGCGCTTTCTCTTCAATATCCAGCACCTGCGAAAAGCAGTTAAATGATACCAGGATGATACCAATCGTAAAACAAGTTTTAATAAACATAAAAAGCAGTTTAATTTTGAGTTTAAGGTAATAAAATCTGTTGACACAAATGAATGACGCACCATTAATAATAATTACGGATAAGGTTCCCGATTTTTTGATCAGCACCCTGCAGCAGAAAAATTATCACACACGCTATCTTCCCGGCATTACTGCCGAGGAATTGCACCAACTGATACCACAGGCCGAAGCGTTGATACTGACAACCAAAATAAAAATTGATAAATCGCTTTTAGATAAGGCGGGGAAATTAAAGTGGATCGGCCGCCTTGGCAGCGGCATGGAACATATTGATGTGGACTATGCAGAAAGCAAGGGCATTCAATGCATCAGCAGCCCCGAAGGCAATCGCAACGCAGTGGCAGAGCATGTACTGGGGTTGGCGTTGAACCTGATGAACAATATTAGCCGTAGTTTTAATGAGATAAAAGAAGGCAAATGGATAAGAAATGCCAACCGTGGTACAGAATTAACCGGCAAAACTGTGGGTATTATTGGCTTTGGCAATACCGGCAGCGCTTTTGCAAAGTTGTTGGCTTCTTTTGATGTAACCGTGCTTGCCTATGATAAATACAAATTTGGTTTTTCCAAAGACTACGTAAGGGAAGCAAGCCTGGAACAAATATGTAAATATGCAGACCTCATCAGTTTTCATGTACCCTTAACAGAAGAAACAACCTGCATGGCTGGCGAATCTTTTTTTAGTTTGTTGGCACAACATCCCTATTTTATCAATGCCAGCAGGGGCGGTGTTACTGATACTGCCGCATTGATCAAAGCTCTTGAAAAAAGCAAGATTGCCGGGGCGGCACTGGATGTTCTGGAGAATGAAAATATAGCAGCCCTAACCAAAACGCAACAATTACAACTTGACTGGCTTACCCAACAACCCAACGTGATACTTACCCCACATATAGCTGGATACAGCCATGAGGCTTTTGAGAAAATGAGCAGGGTATTACTGGAAAAGCTGGGCTTTTAAAAATTTCTCTATATTTGTAATGATACAACGCCTTGGGTTTCCCCTGGGGCGTTGTATTTTTTTCTATTTACGGTAAAAAGAATTTGTTATGAGTGGAACTAACTACGTTACGAAAGAAACGTTTGAAAAGATGAAAGAAGAGCTGCAGCAGCTAAAAGGCATTGAAAGGCCTGCAGCCAGCAGGGCCATAGCAGAAGCACGTGAAAAGGGCGATTTAAAAGAAAACGCCGAATACGATGCTGCAAAAGAAGCCCAGGGCATGCTGGAAGCAAAAATAAAACAGCTGGAAGGAATCATTGCTACAGCCAGGATACTGGACGAAACCAATATTGATACCAGCAAAGTTTCCATATTGACCAAGGTAACTGTAACCAATATGGGCACAAAAAAACAGGTTACTTACCAGATCGTTTCTGAAAAAGAAGCCGACCTTAAGCTGGGCAAAATTTCTGTAACCTCCCCGATCGGTAAGGGCTTGCTGGGCAAAGCAGTTGGTGAAGTAGCGGAAGTGCAGGTACCTGCCGGCGCATTGAAATTTAAAGTAGAGCACATTACTGCATAAATTCAGTATTTATTTTATTATTGAAAACCCAGGCATCAAAGCGTGGGTTTTTTATTCGCCGTCAACGATCTCACCATAATCAACAAACAACTCCTCTCCGGCCGTAATATCCCGTATTGCTTTAAAATATTCACCATCTTTTACAGATATGATATTGGGTATATCAGCATGATTTAAAAACAGGCTCAGATCAATTGCTTTAAAACCCTTTGCAGGCAGAAAATAATTCATTTCATCATAGAGGCAGTAGTTTTCAACGATGTCTTTGGCATGTTGTGGCAGGGCTTCAATTTCAGTTCTTGGCACCGTGGTCCATTCGCCCATTTCTTTGCTGAACATTTCTTTACAGCCTGCCGGAATATCCCTTACGGCAAATACCCCAATGCCATGAATGCCGCTGGGTTTTATCATTACCCAGGTATTAGTGGCCAATTCGTTCAGCAGATCCTCTTTGGTCATATTTAAAAGGCTTAAAAAAATACAACATTATCCCGGCCCTTAAGTGCCGGGATAAAAATAAGGATAATAAACATGTGCTAAAGCCCAAAAGGGAATTCAATTTTATTCCTTGCCTCACCCTAAAGGGTGGGGCAATTCAGGGTGGGGCAATTCATTGTTTTGTATTTTTACAAAAACATTTTCATCATGACCATTTTTTCAAAAATCATTGCCGGGCAAATACCTTCTTATAAAATTGCAGAAGACGAATACTTCTTTGCTTTCTTAGATATTTTTCCTTTGGTGAAAGGCCATGTGCTGGTGGTGCCTAAAATGGAAACAGATAAGTTCTTTGATTTGGGTGATGAGTACTTATCTCGGCTGCTGTTGTTCGCCAAACCCATTGCCCATGCCATTGAGAAAGCTTTCGACTGCAACCGCTGCGGCATCAGCGTGGTAGGGTTGGAAGTACCGCATGCACACTTGCACCTGATGCCAATCAACAGTGCGGATGACCTGAATTTTATGAGGGCAAAACTGAAGCTGAGTCCGGAGGAATTAAAGGTAGTGCAGGGAAAGATTACCAGGATTTTATAACCATATCCTGGTTATTTTTATCCCTTTTTAATCTCCCGGGGTTATTTTTCAAAAAGTCATCCCAGCCCTTTGCCTTACCCATTGCCTTGCCACCCGGCGATACAGCAGGTAAATGAGAACCGCCCTGGAAATAATGACAAACCGCCACCGCCAATGCATCGGAAGCATCAAAATATTTTGGATCATCTTCAAACTGCAATAAATGCTGCAGCATTTTCAATACCTGCTCTTTGCTGGCATTACCATTGCCCGTGACAGATTGCTTTACTTTTTTGGGTGAATATTCTGTTACATCCAGTCCATGCCGCATGGCCGCAGCAATAGCTACACCCTGTGCCCTTCCCAGTTTGAGCATGCTCTGCACATTCTTGCCAAAAAAAGGTGCTTCAATGGCAAACACATTGGGTTTGTATTTGATGATGAGTCCGCTTACTGTATTATAGATCAACTGCAGCTTTTTATACGGATCATCCATTTTGCCCGGTTTGAGTGTATCCATATCAAGCAGCTTTATTTTGTTGCCGGTTATCTTAATAATGCCATAACCCATGAATACCGTACCGGGGTCGATTCCTAAAATGATGGTGGATTGTTGCTGCAAGTGCGCCGGGTTGATTGTATAAATGATAATTAAAGTATCATTGTGATATATTCACGTTGCCTGAACTTAAAAAGCCTTGCTATTGGAAAGCCCGATGCCCAAAGCTGGAAAAGTACAAGAGAGTGACACAAGGATGCTAAACAAAGAATAAATGCCCGTTCAAAAATAATCAAAACCAATTTGAGTAAACAAATCAAAATACTGATCAACTGGTTTTTGGGGCCTCTCATTTTTGTGGTGTTGAGCTGGAGTCTGTATACTCAAATAAAAAACCAACCCGACCTGGAGCTTCGCTGGCAGCAGATAAAAGAAAGCTGGCAGCACCCAGCGTTTTGGATTGTAGTGGCACTGATGATGGTGAACTGGGGCATTGAAGCAAGAAAATGGCAGGTTTTGGTGCAGCATGTGCAGCATTTTTCTTTCTTCAAAGCTTTTAAGTCGGTGCTTTCGGGCTGCAGCATTACCATGCTCACGCCCAACCGCATTGGTGAATACGGCGGCCGTATTTTATACGTGGAAGAAGGTAACCGGATCAAAGCAATCTCACTCACCATAGTGGGCAGCATCAGCCAGTTGCTGGTAACACTGATCATGGGTTGTGCCGGATTATTTTTTTTAAGATACTTTTCACAGACTGGTACAGGTGGCAACGTTGTTTTACCGGAGCTTTGGGGAGATGTGCTCATCTGGTTGTCTGTAACAATTACGGTAGTGCTTTCGTTATTCTATTTGCGGATAGGCTGGCTGGTAAGGATGATGGAAAAAGTACCTGCCCTCCAAAAAGTGGTAACACATATCAGGGTGCTGGACGAATTTGACAATATTCAGTTAATACGTGTTTTCGCTTTGTCGCTTGGCAGATACGTGGTATTCGTTTTGCAATACATCCTGCTGCTGCAGGTAATGCAGGTTGAACTGGATGTTGTACTGAGTTTTTGGCTGATCACGGTGTTTTACCTGATAATGGCAGTAGCACCTACCATCGGGTTTGTAGAGTTGCCCATACGAGTAAGTGCCTGCTGGGCGTTGATGAAGTTTTATACCCACAATGAACTGGGTGTTGGCACGGCTGCCCTGGGAATATGGCTGATCAATTTAGTGCTGCCAGCCATTATAGGAAGTTTATTAATATTGAGTATTAAAATTGTGAAAGATAAAAATGAATAAAATTTTAAAGACAGCCGCTTTACTGCTGATATTATCGTCCTTTACGCCACAACAAACCGGCAATGATTTTTGTGGCATTAAGAATACCGCTTTCCAGGCAGGCGAATCTGTTACGATGAGGGTATTTTATAATGCAGCCGGTATTTATATCGGTGCCGGCGAAGCTACTTTTACTACCACGTTAGAGCGTTTTAACGGAAAGACCACTTACCACTGTGTGGGCGATGGAAAAACATTTTCTTTCTTTGATAATTTTTTTAAAGTTCGGGACCGCTATGAAAGTTATATTGATACTGCTACCCTGCTGCCGATAAAATTCATCCGCAATGTGGATGAAGGTGGTTACAAAATTTATAACAATGTAACTTTTAACCACAGCGCAAACACTGCCGTAAGCACTAACGGTGTTTTTAAAACCACCAACTGCATACAGGATGTAGTAAGTGCCATGTACTATGCACGCAATATCAACTTCAATAAATACAAGGTAGGCGATAAGATACCTTTTGACATGTTCCTGGATGATGAAGTATACCACCTGTACATTCGCTACCTGGGCAAGGAAAAAATAAAAGCAAGGTATGGCAGGTTCAATGCCATCAAGTTCAAACCGTTGTTGATCAAGGGCACCATCTTCCAGGGTGGCGAAAAAATGAATGCGTGGGTAAGTGATGACCCCAATCACTTATTGCTGAGGGTAGAAAGCCCTATCGCTGTGGGCACTATCAAGATAGATATGTATGGATACAGGAATCTCCGTTACCCGCTGACTTCACTGCTCGATGTGAGGTAATTTTACATCTCACTCAATTTAAAAACATCCTTCTGCCGGATGCCTTTTTCAGTTTGTTGCAATGAGCAACATTCATTTGTTGGATCATGTTCAAAAAAGAGGATGTACTCATTTTGCAGCGCCTCTGTTAAGAAATGTTTCTTTTCGTGTAAAGTAGTAAGTGGGAACATATCATAACCCATCACATAAGGCAAAGGGATATGTGCAACAGATGGCAGCAAGTCGGCCATGTACACAATTGTTTTACCATTATAATTTATTACCGGCAGCATCATAGCATCGGTATGCCCGTTTGCAGTGAGCAGTGTTATGTTATCAGTGATCAGTGATGGGTGGTGCGTTAGCGTGCCCGGTGTAGTTGAATGACCGTGTACATTAATGAAATTCAACTGGCCGCTTTCCCTGATCGGCAAAATATTTTCCTTTAAAAAACTTGCTTTCTCCCGGTCGTTGGGATGTGTGGCCCAGTTCCAGTGATTATCATTGCTCCAGTAAGTGGCATTTTTAAATGCAGGCACCAACAGGTCACCTTCTCTTTTTATACTGCCTCCGCAATGGTCAAAATGCAAATGAGTAAGGAATACGTCGGTGATGTCATCCTTGCCAAAACCATGTTGTGCCAAAGATTTATCCAGGGTATCATCACCATGCAAATAATAATGACCGAAGAATTTTGCATCCTGTTTATTGCCCATACCATTATCAACTAAAATGAGCTTGTCCCCATCTTCAATGAGCAGGCACCGCAATGCCCAGCTGCACATGTTGTTTTCATCAGCAGGATTGAGTTTGTTCCACATGCTTTTGGGTACCACGCCAAACATAGCACCACCATCTAGTTTGAAGTGGCCGGTGTTGATTGAATAGAGTTTCATAAAAATTTATTTTGCAGATTTTTGTTTGACCGCCGTTAACCACAAAGCAAAAAATCCGAGTGCAAAAAACACAACGAGTGACAGGATGGATTGCCGTATGGTACTTACACCTTCAATAAATCCAAAGGTAAACAGCCCTATCACAATCGCCATTTTTTCTGTAACATCATAAAAACTAAAGAAAGAAGCAGTGTCCTTTGTTTCCGGCATCAGTTTGCTATAGGTAGAGCGGCTTAAGGATTGGGTGCCACCCATCACCAAACCTACTACTGAAGCCAGTATGTAAAACTGCATTTCTGTCTGCATAAAATAACCGGTAATACAAACGCATATCCATAGCAGTACGGTAAAGATCAGCACTTTGATATTGCCAAATGTTGCCGACAATTTAGACATTCCAAGGGCACCGGCAATAGCTACCAATTGTATGATAACAGCAGTAATGATGAGTTTATCATTGGCAAGCTTCAATTCCTTGATACCAAAATCAATTGCTATCAGCATCACTGTCTGCACTCCCATACTGTAAAAAAAGAAAGCGGTTAAATACCTTTTCAACACCGGCATGTGTTTCACCTGGTCCCAAACCAGTTTCAATTCCTTAAACCCATTTGCCAGTACATGCGTTTTACCTGCTCTCTCTTTTTTACTGCTGATGGGCAGTGCTTTAAATGTGATCTGTGCAAAAGAAACCCACCAGATACCTACCAGTAAAAAAGTCAATTTCAAGGGCATCGCTTTATCACTTGTCATCAGCATCACCATTGCAAAACCAATCATCTGCATCAGCACACTGCCAATATATCCAAATGAAAAACCCTTTGCACTCACCCTGTCCATATCATTTTCTGAGGCGATTTCGGGTAAATAGGAATTATAAAAAACCTGGCTGCCATAAAAACCAATACCGGCAAACATAAAGCACATCAGGCCCAGCGTTACATGATTGCCATCAAAGAAATACATCAGCGAACAACTGGTAGCACCCATGTAACAAAAAAAGCGCATGAAATTTTTCTTGTTGCCCTTGTAATCGGCAATGGAAGAAAGAATGGGAGATAAAGCAGCAATCACTAAAAAACCTGTAGCCAGCACATAATCCTTCAGTTCTGTATTTTTAAAAGTACGGCCCATGAAAGTAACGCCATCTTTAAACATGGCGTTCTCCGGCCCGGTAACCGCTGCATAATATGCCGGGAAAAAAGTAGTGGTGATAACAAGATTGTAAACCGAATTGGCCCAATCGTACATGGCCCAACCGTTGATGACTTTTTTACTGGAAGTTTGCATCCCTGAAGTTTAAGCAAACAAATTACCGATAATTTTTACACTGCGTAATTTTTACCCGTATCAGGCAATAATATTTTTACTGATGAGCACCAGTATAATAATCCCTACAATGATCCTGTAAATGCCCCAAACAAAAAAGCCATGCTTTTTTAAAAACCCGATGAAGAATTTAATAGCGATCAATGCTACGATAAATGACACCACACTTCCAAGCAGTAAAGTGGTAAGATTACTGCTGTCCAATACCTCTGGATGATCTTTATAAGTATCAAAAAAACTTTTCGCAGAAGCTGCAAACATAGTGGGCACTGCTAAAAGAAGGAGAACTCTGCAGCTTCTTTTCTCGTAAGATTTTGCGCCATGCCGGTTATAATGGTAGCTGCACTGCGGCTAAGGCCGGGAAATACAATCGCCATCACCTGTCCGCAACCAATTACAAAAGCCCGGCGGTAGTTCACTGTTTCCTCGTTTTCAAACATCGGGTGATTAAATACCCTGTCGATGAACAGCAGTAGGATACCACCGCCCAGCATTACATAGGCAATGAACTTGATATTGTCTAAAGCTGCATCAATACGATCTTTGAACAGCAGCGCCACCATAATTGAAGGAATCACCGCCAGCACCAGTTTGATATAAAAATCCGGCTTTTTAAAATTGAAGAATTTCTTACGGTACAATACAACAACGGCCAAAATTGCTGCCAGCTGAATCACCACTTCAAACATATCTGTAAAGGGAGTGTTGCTTTTTAAACCGATCAGAGGGCCTACAAATTTCATGTGGGCGGTGGAGGATATGGGCAGGAATTCGGTTAACCCTTCCACCACAGCAATAATAAATGCCTGAAAAAGATCCATTCTATGAGTAATATAAAATTAAGCACATTAAAAAGCACCGCAATATACGGTGCTTTTACAGGTAATAATAATGTACTGTTAAACTAATTGTTAAGTTAACTATGCATCTTTTGGTTTCCTCATAATCGCAAATATCTCTATTACAAAACCTGCAATAATCAGTATAGGTGCAATGGTGATCCTGGTAGTGCTGTATATTTCATTGTCGTTAAATTTTGTGGGATCGGGGCTTTTACCACCTCCCATCAGGAAAAAACCGATCGCCATCACTACGATACCAGCCAGCATCCATATATAATTATCCTTTGTAAACAATGGGTTTACTGCTGTAGTTTGTTTTTTATCATTCGCCATCGCTTCAATATTTTAAACGCAAATAAAAGTAATAATATTCAAAAGGCATCAGTACAGGTCGTCTAATTTCATTTTCAGGTACTTTAATACAGAACGGTGGGTGCTCATTAACGAGATGGTAACACCCAGTACCAGTATCCCCGCCACGATCAGGCCCATGTTAGTACCATCCCTGAGCTGTCTTAACCATGGTACCGAATTCTCGATCAGCAATATAAAGCCAAACACCGCCGCCACCGCAATACAGGCCGAGATAAATCCATTAACAATGGCCCTGATATTCAGTGGCTTGATGATAAAGCCACGGGTGGCCCCCACCATCTGCATGGTTTTTATTAAAAAGCGGTTGCTGTACATGGCCAGCCTGATAGTGTTATCGATAGAGATGATTACAATAATAGAAAGAATAGCCGCAAAGATCAAAATACCACCTGCAATATATTTGGTATAAGAACTAACATAACTCACCGTTTCTTTTGGATATTGAAACTCCGACATCACTCCTGCAAAATTTGTTTGCAGGTCATTACTCAGTATATCCAGGCTGTCTTTATTCATGTAATCACTCTTCACATAAAAATCCACACTTTCCGGTAATGGATTATTGGCAATAAACTTTTTCCACGAACTGTCATTCTCAGCATTCCACTTTTGAGCAGCTTTTTCTTTAGTAATGTACTCGGCAGACTTTACATAAGGCAGGGCCGCAATGTATTTCTGCATTGTATCGATCTGGCTTTTCTTGGCCGCCGGGGCAATCCAGGCATGCACCTGTATGTTTTCCCTGAACAACTCACCTGATTTTTTCAGGTTCAGAAAGAGCCAGCCTACTACTCCAAAAAGGAACAATACCAGCGACACGCCAACAATGGCTAAAATGTAGGATGGTTTGCTGCGTTTGGCTGAAACAGTTTTTCCGTACAATGACATAGAGGGTTAGTTTATTGAATTTTTACTGATTATTTTTTATTACCGGCAGTTGTACTGCTATTGATCTCCGGTGGCACAGTTTATCCAGAACTTGTTTCGGGGCATACTTTTACAACACTACGTTGCTCAACTTTTACCGAAGCGGAGAATGAAACGCTGATGGCGCTGATCTGGCAGATAGCCACTGATTTGATCCGTTCTCGTCCGCCCAATCTGTGTTGCCCGTGTTCTATCATCACAAATCCATTCACACAACCGCCGCAAAAGTAAAGGTTTTTACCTGCTTTGATGTACTTTTGGCGACATCAAAAAATCACAGGTTCAAATATATTTTTTTGATGGATAGCAATTGAAGAAAGAATGTTAAAAATATCGGCCCCACCAAACCTCCCCAAGGGGAGGCTTTGAAAGAGACTGAAATTTTGAAGTGTTTCATCTTAGCAAATTGTAAGTGTCATTGATTGGTAAAGTACTAAAGATGATGTAGAGATCAAATGTTTGAAATAGCAATAAAGCACCGTCCCTTTTCTGCTGAGCATAGTCGAAGTAAGGAGAAGCGATAAGAGGGATGGATCCGGGTGATTTAGTTTAAAAAAATTACACAATACAACATGGAGTACAAGTTTAACGAAATAGAAAAGAAATGGCAGGAACACTGGAAGGCCGGCAACACTTACAAAGTTTCCAATCAATCTGATAAACCCAAATACTATGTATTGGATATGTTCCCTTATCCAAGTGGTGCCGGGCTGCATGTTGGCCACCCATTAGGCTATATTGCTTCCGATATTTATAGCCGTTATAAAAGATTGAAAGGCTACAATGTACTGCACCCAATGGGCTTCGACAGTTTTGGTTTGCCGGCAGAACAATATGCCATTGAAACTGGCCAGCATCCTGCGGAAACAACCAAAAAGAATATTGCCACTTTTAAATCACAGTTAGATAAGATTGGTTTTTGTTATGACTGGGACAGGGAGGTACGAACCAGCGATGCATCTTATTATAAATGGACCCAGTGGATTTTCTTACAATTATACAACAGCTATTTCTGCAATACCCAACAAAAGGCATTGCCCATTTTGGAGCTGGTAAAAAAGTATGAAACCAAAGGCTGCAGCAAGTTTACCGCAGACCAATGGAATAGTTATAGTAAAAACGAACAGGAAGAAATCTTAATGAATCGCCGCCTTGCATTCAGCAAGTATGGTGAAGTAAACTGGTGTGAAGCACTGGGTACCGTACTGGCCAATGATGAAGTGGTGAATGGTGTAAGTGAACGTGGGGGCCATCCGGTTGAGAAAAAGAAAATGCGCCAATGGTATCTGCGTATCACTGCTTATGCCGACAGGTTACTGGATGGATTGGAAACCGTTGAGTTCAGCGAAAGCATGAAAGAAATGCAGCGCAACTGGATCGGTAAAAGCCAGGGAGCAGAAATAACATTCAAGATCGTGAATGGTGAATCATCAATGGTCAATGAGCTGCTTACTGTGTACACGACCCGTCCCGACACAATTTTTGGTGTTGACTTCATGGTGGTAGCACCAGAATTAGAATTAGTACAACAAATAAAATCTGCTGACCAGTCCGCTGCCGTGGATGAATACATAGCCTATGTAAAAAGCCGCAGCGATGTGGACCGCATGGCAGAAAAAAAGATCACGGGATGTTTTACCGGCGCTTATGCTGTCAATCCTTTTGATGGAAGACAGATCCCGGTTTGGATCAGTGAATACGTGCTGGCTGGCTATGGCACCGGCGCTATAATGGCGGTGCCCTGCGGTGATGAAAGGGATTTTAAATTTGCACAACATTTTAATATTCCCATCACTAACATCATTGGCACATATTTTAATGGCGAAGAAGCCAACCCCACCAAGGAAGCTTTTTTAGAGAACAGTGGTTTTTTAAATGGCATGAAGATGACAGATGCGATGGAAGCAGTGCTGCATAAATTAGAAGCCAATGCCATCGGCAAAAGAAAAGTGAATTATAAAATGAGGGATGCCGGCTTCAGCCGCCAGCGTTACTGGGGCGAACCATTCCCCATCATCTGGAGTGATGGTGTGCCGGTTGCACTTGATGCTGCAGAGTTGCCATTAGAATTACCGCACGTAGATAAATACGGGCCGGGGCCAGAAGGTGAAGGGCCGCTGGCGAATATCACCAATTGGATCAATGTTGAATTGCCCGGCACTTCAGTGTCGGGAAGAAGGGAAACCTCCACCATGCCCGGCTATGCAGGTTCATCCTGGTATTTTTTGCGTTACATGGACCCCAGCAATTCCGAAACTTTCTGCAACCGCAAAGCAAGCGATTACTGGAACCAGGTTGACTTATACATTGGCGGTACCGAACATGCGGTTGGTCATTTATTGTACAGCCGTTTATGGACAAAGGTGTTGTTTGACCTTGGATATATCGGTTACGATGAGCCGTTTAAGAAATTGTTGAACCAGGGAATGATTCAGGGTAGTTCGAGGTTTGTGTATAGATATAAAAATGAACCAAACGTATTTGTATCAAAGGAAATGAGACATGAGTATCATTGGCGATGGTTTTGTAAAAATGACCCTGACTATATTAATGGAAGCGATATCGAAAAAGAAATAATAAAGGACAAAGTTTGGAACAAGGAAAAATCGAATGATAAATATGACGAGATTCATGTTGACGTAAATTTCGTTGATGGCTTTAAGCTAGATATTGATAAGTTCAAACACTGGAAGCCTGAATATAATAACGTAACAATCATACCTGAAAATGACATGAGCTATATCTGTGGCTCAGAAACAGAAAAAATGTCTAAAAGGTATTTTAATACTGTCGATCCAAGTGATTTATGTAATGCATACGGCGCCGATACTTTCCGCATGTATGAAATGTTCCTTGGCCCGGTAGAAGCCAGCAAACCATGGGACACCAAGGGTATTGAAGGGGTACACCGCTTTTTACGCAAACTATGGCGTTTGTTTTTTGATGAAGTAAAGGGCCCAATCTGGACTACTGTGGCTCCCTCTCCTTTGGAGAGGGCGGGAGGAGAGGCTTCCAATGCTGAATTAAAAGTGCTGCACAAAACCATCAAAAGAATTGAAGAAGATACGGAACGTTTCAGTTTCAACACTGCCGTTAGTACGTTCATGATCTGCGTAAATGAACTGGCAGATATCAAATGCCATAAAAAAGAAATGTTGGAACAGGTATTGATACTGCTTACCCCTTATGCACCGCATATTGCAGAAGAACTTTGGCATCAACTGGGCAATGCAGGTTCTGTACTCGATGCCACCTACCCGGTATTCAACCCGGCATTGCTGGTAGAAAGCAGCAAGGAATACCCTGTTTCCATCAACGGAAAATTAAGGACCAATATCAACCTTGCATTAGACCTTGAGCAGGCCGATGTAGAAAAGCTGGTACTAGAAAACGAGACCGTACAAAAATGGCTGGAAGGCAAAATGCCGAAAAAGATCATTTATGTGAAGAACAAGATGGTGAATGTGGTGATCTGATGCGGAGGATGGAACGCCGATGACGCTGATTGATACAGATCAGAACGGATTCAATTCGTGTTAGTTAGTACAATTCGTGGCAAAATCAATATAAACTGGTTGGCAATAATTAAACTTGCCTTTAAATCTGTGCATATCCGTGCAATCTGTGGCAAGATTAAACAAAATAAACAGCGATGATGTTTTACTGATAAATTAGCATCATGGCAAAACCAACCATCGAACTCATCAACGCATTAAGGGAAACAGCTACCCGTTTAAGCAATGGCGCTCGTTATGCCTGGGGCCACCACGGCGCCTGCAACTGCGGCAACCTGCTGCAAACTGTTACCAAACTTACCGAAGGCGAAATACTACGCTATGCACATACCGGCCTGGGCGAATGGACCGAACTGGCAACAGAATTCTGCCCGGTTACCAATGCGCCGCTCACCCTGGTGATCACAAGGCTGGAAGAAATTGGGGTAACCCCTACCGATATCCATCACATCGAGTACTTAAACGATAAAGAAGTATTGCAGTACCTGCCCGGTGGCTTCCGCTGGCTCAAAAGAAACAAAAGAGAAGATGCCATTGCCTATTTTGAAGCCTTCGCCAACCTGCTGGAAGAAAAATTATTACAGCACATTGAAATAAGTATAGACTACATTCCCCGAAAAATAACCAGCACGGCACCTGTAACAGAAGTGGTATTAACCTGACCTGTTCACCAGCTTTATTTTACCCGGCATCAATAACTATGTCTACCTTCGCACAATGATAAGCAGGCTAGAAAATGTACTGGCAAAAAACCGCCAGCAATTTCACACGGTGGTTGACTTTAATGTAGCAACAGATAAATTACTCCGGCTGGATTTTTCGGAAGCTAACAAAGAGTTGACAGATGATTTGATCACTCACACGCCTGTATTTTCTCAATACATCAACAAGAAATTATCTGAAGCAAATGCGGCCTACGGAATAGGTGGCTATAATGAAGACAGAGTTCTCTACAAACGGAGTGAGCATTTTGATTGTAATGAAAAAAGGACCATACACCTCGGAATAGATATTTGGGGGCCGGCCGGCACGAAAGTATATACACCGGTTGGCGGTATGGTACACAGCTTTGCATTCAACAATCATTTTGGCGATTATGGTGCTACCATTATTCTGCAGCACCAACTGGACACCATTGTATTTCACACTTTGTATGGCCATGCAAGCCTGAAGGATATTGAGCAGCTTCATGAAGGTCAGTATATCAGCCGAGGCGAAGTACTGGCGCATTTTGGCGAACCTGCTGAAAACGGAGACTGGCCCCCACACCTGCATTTTCAAATCATTGAGGACATGCGTATAAAAGAAGGAGATTATCCCGGCGTTTGCAGTATCAGTGAAAGAGAAAAGTATTTATTGAATTGCCCGGATGCGGATTTGATATTGAATATGATGGACAAGATTTAATGAACACTGAATGCACTGGTGCAGGTCGTAAACCCAATCACCATTAAAAGACCTCCACTTAATAAAAAGCCCTGGGCATATTTTTTATCCTGCAGCAGCAATAAAAACAAACCAATAATTAATTCCAGCAATCCACCAAAGAAAGCCGCCACTCCAAAACTGATAAAATAATCTGCTGCATTGTTTGAGTGATCGGTCAAAGTAAACAGGAAACCGATTACAATTGCTGCAGCAAAACTGATCAATACCACTTTCATCTGGTAACTCATACCTGTAATTTGATGTTTAAAAAAAGCAAATGAACACCAGTCCATTTGCTTTTCAGTATTATTATTCTTAAATCATCTTCAATGCTGTACAATAACTTTGTAAGTAACGGCATCACCATCATTCAATATCCTCAGCAGATAAGTGCCTCCTGGATATTGCGCTGTACTGATCTCCTCTGATGAAGAAAGCATTGTTCGGCTTTGCAACAATCTCCCGGTGGCATCGTATAATTCGATGGTTGCTTTTCCTGTGGCATCGTAGCCAGCACTCACTGCAATAAAGTTATTAGCAGGATTTGGATACAGCACATAACCGGGAGTATTGGCTTTATTCTTTAACAGCACAACCCTGCTGTAAGCAAACGTACCATCGTTGTCTGATTGCTTTATGCGGTAAAATAAATTACCCGTTGGTACATCCGTGTGCGTAAACTGCCAGTTGCCTCGGTTAGCATTATTAATAGCCAGTGTTCCTGCTTTTGTCCAGTTTCTTCCATCCCTGCTGAATTCAATTTCAAAGTTGGCAGCATTCTCCATGGGTGTAGCTACCTGCCATTGCAGCAACGCCGCATTGTTATTTTGCAGCGAAGCATTTACATTGATAAAACGAACCGGCAATGCACCAAAACTAAAGGGTGTTGGTACATTCTCTCCCACATCACCTGCATTGCCATTTTTATTGGGGTCAACAATGGTTGAATCACCATTGTTGGAAGAATCTGAAACATTGATGATGGTGGCCAGGTTGCCTGCACCGATATCAGCTTTTGCAATGGCCGAATTTAGATATGTTACATTCGGGCTAAGATTGGTAGCCCTGCATCGTATCTGCAATTTTAAGAAATAGTTCCTGTTGCTTTGTACCCTGTTGGGCAGGTTTTGACCCGGGTTCAACATACTGGTAACTGTTGTTCCATTGTATGCAGGATTGAGTGTAAGGTTTGCCCCATTCGAACCCGGCACTACCGAAACACTTACGTTGGACACATTGGCAGCACCACCAAATGCCGCAGCCAGGTCGTCTGTAAGATTGATATTATTCAATATTACGTTTCCCATATTCTCAATGTAAGCCTCATACACAAGATCAGCCGTATTGCTGTTGCTCTTTGTAGCACTCACCAGTTTTTTGGTATTGCCCACCTGGGGTGTAAGGCTGGTCTTATCAATGGGTGCCTGCCCGTTCTGAAAAGATTTTTCAGTGCCCAATGTGCCGGTTGCAATATTGTAATCGTAGTAATAACAATTGGTTCCAAAGTCCATTCCTGTTACTTCCAGTAATCCATTTAAGTAAGCAATACCAAAACAATCCTTTGGCATGGTACGCAGGAAAGCAGCACTGGCATTACCGGTGGTAGAACTGTAATTGGTTATTTCATATAACCGGCAGGTGCCGTTGCCAAGCACAGCAAACATTCTTCCGTTTGGTAAAATGGTTAAGTCTCCACTTGCAATGGTTGTTGGGAAATTACCGCTTGGAAATTGCAGTACCCTGCTGCTGATTACATTGCCTGTATTTACATCAAAGCGATCCATATTGCATTGCCCGGTGGTAGCATTGTAATTTGAAAAAGACCACAGGTCGCCGTTATTATCAAACTCAAAATTATTTGAAACATAACTGTAGGAGTAAGTAGGTGCGGTTGGTATACTTGCCGGGCAGGTGATGGTTGAAGGTAATCCCATATTCAGCAACCATATTTTTGTTTCCAATCCGCTTCTTACATCTGCTACGTAAATTTTATTATTCAACGGGTTGTAAGCAATAAAAACACTGTAATAGCTGGGTAGCTGTGCCGCCATATTACAATCAGTTAGTGCGGATGGTGTTGCCGACAATGGACTTTTTATCAGTGAAAATGCCGGAGAAGTACCACTGCAGCTGTTACTGCCAAAATTCACCAGCACAGAATTTTGGGCAATGGACTGCTGGCAGATGAGCAGCAGGATAAAAAAACGGCAAATACGTAATGTAAACTTTGCAGCCATATCATTCGGTTTAATGGTTGAAAAAATCGTTTAAGGGGGGGGCGGATTTCAGAGGAAGGTGGATCGTATTTATTTATACCTTCTGCAGGTCAGCAGGTATAGTACTGTAAATGTAGCTTTTTTATTAATATAAAACGTAGCAGCCAGGGTTTTTAGACTACCTAGTTGTCCCTGTTATCAGCAGGCTGCTCAAAAAGCGGTTTCTTTTCTTCTTTTGGTTTGATGCCAAAATTATAACGGAACGTAATCCCGATCCGGCGGGTATCATTTACACGGGTTCCAAATGCATTTACATTGCCCTGTTGCAGTCGAAACTCGGTTTTGTTGGTAAGCAAAATATCGTTGAATGACAAAATGATATTCGCTGTTTTATTCATAATACTTTTATTAAAGTTCACATTCAGGGCGCCAAAATTCTGCAACTCATAAAAATTCTGCAAGCCCTTTGTACGCATGAAGCCATACACACCCATGGTGAGTGCAGGCATCAATTTTAACTGGTGGTACATAAAGAAAATCCAGCTGTTTCGCTTGTAGTTCAAGGGTACGCCCTGGTAGAATCCATTGTAACTATTGATATTCTGTTGTGCCCCGGCATAAAAAAAATATTTTCCTCCCGGGGGGATACCGCCCACAAAACGCAGGTACACTTCCTTACTGGTGCCGAGGTTGTCGTAAGTTCTGTAGGCTATACCCGTTTGTTCATCCTGGTAAGTAACATTGCTGAAAATATTTTTAGTATTGTTTACCCCAACAGAGAAAATGGTAAAATCATCTGCAGTGATATTGAACTCATAGTTATTGGTAAACTGAGGCTGCAAATTAGGGTTGCCTACATCAAACAAATACTGGTCAATGTATTTTGGATAAGGGTTGAGTATTTCATAATAAGGCCGGGTAATGCTGCGGCGCAAAATGGCATTGCCATTCAGTTCAAAACCAAACATTTTCATGATACGATGGCGAAGATAGAGGTAAGGAAAAAAATCAGTTCGCTTTATTGACAGCGATGTGTCGAACGGGATCAACTGTCTGCCACTGATATTGGTGGCTTCCATCCTTACACCTGGTTTAATAATCAACCCAACTATTTTTTTAGAAACCTGCAGGTAGGCGGAAGTAATCTTTTCTGTGTACCTAAATGTGTTGGTTTGAAAACTATCTACCTTAATTGCGCTTGCTCCCTGTTGTAAAAAATAATCTGCACTGTTGTTGCTGCCGGAACTACTTGTTTTAAACCCTGTTTCCACTGTAAACCCATGCTTCAATTTCCAGGTAAGGTCGGTTTGTGCAGCAAATATATTTTTCCGGTTGTGATTGATCCCATTACCATAAAGTGCAGGGGCCGCAGGAAGGTAATAGTAGTTGTTATAAAGCTGTTCATTATTATAATTGTAGCGGTTAAAATCAAACTGCATGGTCCATTCACTGCCGGCAGAATCAATTTTAAATTTTGTGGAGATATTGTTGCCGGTATAAATGGATGTGTTGTGATTGTTGATGGAGGAGGCATTGTTACCGGTTAGGGATTCATTACTGTTTAAAATATTGATATCATTCCTTGCAATGCTGCGGCCATCATTGGCACTTATCCGCAGGTCGTAAGCAAGGCTGAATTTCTTTGTCAGAGTAATATCAGTACCCAATCCAAAATAATGGTTGGCAGCAGGATAGGTTGTTTGGGCTTTTTGTGATAATAAAGAATTGCTGGAACTGAGCAGCCTGGTGGAATTCAATTCTTCAAAATTGTTCTTATCTGTATATTGGTAAGAAAAATAACTGGTGGCCTTGCTGCCTCCTTTATTGATATTAAAACCTGCCAATTTGGTATTGTACACACCCTGGAAGTATCCTACGTTCATGCTGCCGCTGGAGCCGATCTTCACTCCTTTCTTCAATACGATATTTACAATGCCGCCACTGCTGGCTGCATCATATTTGGCAGATGGATTTCTTAATATTTCAATTTTACTTACACTTCCTGATGGCAGGCTTTTTAATAAGGAAGCTAAATCGGCAGCACTGAGTTTTATATCCCTGCCGTTTATTTGTATGCTGGCTGGCGTCATGCTGTTCAGGTACACATTTCCATCCTGGTCCACAATAGCGCCGGGTGTTTTCTCCAATACTTCATACGCATTGCTACTGCTGTTGGCCAGCGCTTCCGCATCAATGATTTGTTTATCATCCTCCTGCCTTACCAATGGTTTTTTGGATACCACCACCACTTCATCCAGTCCCTTTATTTTCTTTTTCATAGGTACTGTTACAGCAATTGATTTGTCAGTTACAGCAACCATTTTTTCCGTTTCTGCAAAACCGGAGGAAGATATTTTTAATACATATTTGGTGAAAGAATTAACAGCAAATAAATTGCCTGCTGCTTTCGCCAATTGAGAAGCAAGAGCTAATGTATCCGGCAAACTATATAACTGGATTGTTGCCGGTGGAAACGAATCTGCTTTGTTGACGGATAACGCTACCCGGATAGTTGTTTTTTGTGCTGATGCAGGTACAGAAAAAATAATAAACAATAAGAGGATGGTAAAAATAATTCGCATGTAAATAATTCGTGTAAATAAAAAACAACTTTTCAGTTAACTGAAAAGTTGCCGGTTAAATAAATGTAAAATCACTATTGAGATACTAATCTTTTTGCTCAAACAGTTCTTTCTTGTCCACCACTTTCACCCTGTCTTTTTCTTTAAGTTGCTTGCTCACTACATCATAAGGTCCACTGATAACAGTTTCATTGCCCTTTAATCCTTCTGTTACTTCAATGTAGTTGATGTCCTGTATAGAAGTTTTTACTTTTATCTTCTTAACGGTTTTGTCTTTTTCATCCAGCACAAAAACGACTACTTCCAGGTCTTCTGCAGCAACCGGCGCCGTTACTGCTGCATCATCAGTTTCTACACGTTTTTTATCCGCCTTGGTGCTGTTGCTGTCTGCAATTTCTCTGGTAGTAACTGAATTGATAGGAACGCTGAGTACGTTGCTGTGTGTTTTTGTTTGTATATCGGCGCTGGCACTCATACCCGGCCTGAAGGGGAAAGTACGTTTACCTAACAGGTCGGCATAACTGTCTGGCAGCAGGCGAACATACACTTTGTAATTGGTAACATCGGTACTGGTATTGGCAAGCGATGTTTGTGTGGAAGCACCATTGTTACTGCTGGCGATCTGTGTTACGATACCTCTGAATTTCCTGTCGCTGTAAGCATCCACTGTTACAATTGCACTATCCCCCAATTTTACTTTTGGAATGTCATTTTCTCCTACATCTACCCTTACTTCAATTTTACTCATATCAGCAATGCGTAACATTTCTGTACCTGCCATCATATTACTACCTACAACACGTTCCCCTTTTTTTACACTGAGCAAACTCACCACGCCATCCATCGGTGCCAGCACAGCTGTTCTGCTTAGGTCTTTATTGGCTTTTTCAAGGCTCGACCGTGCAGCATCTACTGCTGCCTGCCCGCCACGGATACCCTGTTTGGCTGCATTGTAATTGGCCATTGCACTTTTGTAAGCAGCTTCAGCTATATTAAATTCGTTGCGGCTGATCACTTTATCATCGTATAACTGCTTTTGCATGTTATATGTTTTTTCTGACTGGTCAAGGTTTGCTTTTAATGCATCCAGCGCTGCTTTCGAATTATCCACCTGCGCCTGGCTTTGTGCTACACCACTGGCTGCCTGGTTAGCCTGTATGGCATAGATATCTGCATAAATGCGGGCTACAATCTGCCCTTTCTTAACACTGTCGCCTTCCTGTACCACCAGTTCTGTAATTTCACCACTGATATCAGGGCTTACCTTTACTTCTATTTCAGGGTATATCTTTCCACTGGCATTCACTGTTTCAGTGATGGTGCGTCGCTGCACTTTTTCTCCTGTTACTTTGGTGCCTTCGTCTTTGCCAAACACACCTGCTGCTTTCAATCCCACCAACGCTACCAGCAATATCCCAATGCTTATCAATATCCATTTAACTGTCTTGCTCATATCAATTTTTTGTTATCGTGAATGGTCAATGGTGAATGATGATTGAACAGCCTGCTTCACCTTTAACAACCTTAATCATTTATAATTTCAAACCCTGTCCTTTATAAAATTCGAGCACTTTCATCCTGAACACGTATTCGTATTGTGCAAGTAATTTATCTGTCATTGCCTTATTCAGGTTATTCTGGTTGGTAATCAGTTCAAAAGTACCCAGCAAACCCACCTCATAACGTTTCTTTGCAAAATCGTAAGTTTTTTGGGAGGCAGCTACTGTTACCAATGTAGCGTTATACCGTTCAAAGGCGCTCAATGCATTGGTGTAAGCCAGGTAAATATCCTGTTTCAATTGCTGATCGGCCTGCTGAATAGTAAGCTCTGCAGTTTTTACATCAAGCCTGGAACGTTCATAAGCAGTTTTGGCTGAACCACCATTGCTAAAAATTGGTATGCTAACCGCTATACCAAAATTCTGTCGGAAATTATCATCCAACTGGGTGCCGTACCCATTCCATAATTGACCAAATGATTTGGTTCCCTGTTTTATATCAAACTTTGGTTGCTGCAACGGGTAATTGGTTCCTCCAACATTTACAACAGGGGCAGGTACAAGCGGATCAACAGGAACATACCCGGTAAAATTGAATCCGGTAATTTTTTTGAAGGAACTAGAGAAATTACTTCCCAATCCTGCGAATGCAGAAAAGCTTGGATACATCCCCGCTTTTGCAACTTTTACAGTTGTTTGAGATGATTTTAGTCTTAATTGATTTACTTTTTGTGCAGGCTGATTTTGTATCGCCAGTTGAAATACATATTCGGGCTGCAGATCAGCAATTTTTTCAACGGGTATCTTTTCAACAGGTGGCACATCCAACTCAAACGGTGCAGCAGCATCCAGGTTAAGAGTCGCTTTTAACTGCAACACACTTATTGCTGCGGTTGCTTTTGCGTTGATGATACTGGTGCTGTCCCTTGCCAGTTGAGCCTCCAGCTCAGTTGCATTCAATTCCGGCAAAGCACCCGCCATTACTCTTTTTCTTGTTGCTTCCAGTTGACTTTTTGTCTGCTCAAACTGTATCTGTGCTACCGCAATCTGCTCCTTGTTCAACAAAGCCTGTAAAAACGAGGTTGCCACGGACAATGCAATATCATTTCTTATTTTTTCAACGTTGGCCTGTGCGGCTTTATAATCAAACTGTGCAGCTATCAAACTATTTTTAATACGATGCCAGTTGAAGACCAACACATCGGCATTCAGGTTTATCTGTTGAAATAATAACTGTGTGGTGGTAAACTGGTTGGTAGTTGGGTCAACCGACCGGCCAAACTGCAGGCCAAGATTTGTTTGAAAATTTGCATTTGGATAGACAGCATTTTTTGCCTGCTTCTCACTTAGGGCACTAATTTTCGCTTGTATTTCCTGCTGCTTTACAGAGATGTTATTTTGCCAGGCATATTCCACACATTGCCTTAACCCCCATTTGTCCTGGGCAATTGCGGTATTAGCAAAAAAAACTAAAAGCAGTACAGTATAGGTAATGTAACGCATGCAACAAAAATATAACATCCTTTTGTAACAGCACCTTACCAATTTTATAAGTGGTAACCGTTTTAGAAATGACATTGATCAGTATTTATTATTCAAACATAAAAACTCAAATCAGCAATCACCGGATCAGCACCACCGTTCCCCGCCGGGCTATTTCATTACCCCTGAAACTGGTGCCTGCAGCAATCCAGACATACACGCCGGTATCCTGCGGCTTTCCTTTGTAGTTACCATCCCATCCCCGTAAAGGGTCACTGGTTGTAAAAAGAGCCTGCCCATAACGGTTGTAAACGGTAAAATATTTAAACCTGCTGATACCAACGGCCCATGGTTTTAAAATGCTGTTTCCTGCTGTACTGGCAGGTGCAAAGGCCGTGGGCACATAAATCTGCGGACCATCAAAAACCCTTATCAATACCGTATCATAGGTTTCGCATCCAACGGGCGTGTAGGCTTTCACTGAATAAAGCCTGTCCTCAGCATTGGTGGCAACTGGGTTTGCGACAGCAGGGTTAGTCAATCCATCGGCAGGTTTCCATTCATAACTTATACCTCCAGTAGCATTTAATTGTATTGGCTGGTTGGCTGCGGCTATGACGGTATCACTTCCGGCAGCAGCATTGGTACTGTAAATAATAATATTGGAGGAATCTTTATTAATACAACCGTTGATTGCAACAGCAGTTAATACGATAGGGTAACTGCCTGTCGTGCTGAAAACATATTGGGTGTCTTTTACATTGGAAACAACATTACTGCCAACATTCCATTGCCAGCTTTGTACGGTACCCAACAGGTCAATTCCTTTAAGATTCACGACTGCATCTTTACAGGCATCTGTAAACTGTGCATCAATCAACGGCCTTGGATTTACAACCACGGCCTGAACAACAGGATTGCTGGAACAGGCAATTTCATTAGTCACAATTAACTGTACCGTATGATTGCCCGGGCTAAGGCTGAGAAGAGGATTTTGCACCGTACTTGCAGGTGCGTTATCTACCAACCAGTTCCAGCCCTGAATGGTGCCGGATGTAATTACGGATGAATCGAAAAACCGGGCGGAACCACCTTCACACAGCGGTGTAGTATACCCAAACTTTGCAGTAGGTTTTGCTGGCAGCGTAATGACAGTTGTTGTGGTATCAGAATAGCAACCATTGATATTTTTTACCAGCAATGCGGCTGAAATATTACCTCCTGCAGCATAAGTACCTGTTGGATTTTGCAAGATAGAAGTGGTATTATTGCCGAGATTCCACCACCAGCTATTGATCGTTGTGGCATCTGTTGTATAGGATGAATCTATATAACTGATAGTGGCGGGTGAACATCCGGAAATGCTGAATTTAAAAACAGCTACTGGTATCTGCAATATGTTGATGGACTTAGTCGATGTTTGTGTGCAGCCTTTATCAGTTATTGCTGTTAAAGCAATGGTATAGCTTTTAGCCGTATCGTATTTTGTAAAAGGATTAGGTAATGTTGATTGCAAGCCGTTTCCAAACGTATAAATAGTGGATGCGATGGAACCAGGTGTAACTGTTGACCTGCTGGTAAACTGCACCTCACTTTTTTTACAAAGTGTTCCGGCAATATCAAAATCTGCTACCGGTGAAGGATATACATTCAATAGTTTGGATGTCACTGAAGATTCACAGCCTTCCGCTGTTTTTACCGAGAGCTTGATGGTTTGAGGCCCGGCGTTGCTGTAATTGGCAGTTGGGTTTTGCTGAACGGAAGTACCTGCAATGCCGAGATCCCAGTTCCACCGATCAATGGTACCAAGCACAGTTGTTGAACTGTCAGAAAATAGCAGCGCTGTACTGGTACATCCATTTGTGATGCTAAAATTTGCTACAGGTATGCTGCCGATCCGTAACGGTTGTGTATTTATTTCAACACAACCATCTGCACCAATCACGGTTTGGGTAACAGTGTAATCGCCAGCGGCAGTATAAGTATGAACCGGATTTAGACTTACAGAATCAATGGCGGTAGCATCGCCAAAATCCCAGTACCTTTTTTGTACCGTTGTAAATGATACGGTAGAATCAAAAAAAGTAACCGGTTCATTAATGCATCTTTTTTGGCCCTGCGTAAAAGTAAATTTTGGTGAAAGCGCTGTGCAGAATTGCTGCAGGTTCCTGGCACCGCCTGTACTGCCGGTAAACCCCCAAAATACCTGGGGATTGCCCGCAAAAACATCTGCAACAAAATCTTTAATCACATTTACCCTGAGGTTGCCATCTATAGATGCGGATAGTTCCTTTGTTGCAGCATCCCATTTTACCCGAAGGGTATGCCACTGGCAATCTTCAATATTATCATTACCGCCGGATACGGTTACCGGGCCGGCAATATTAACAGCGGCATTGGAGTGATTGATATTTCCATTTAATTGTATAGCAATATGATCATATAAAGGATCATTATCTGCTGTATTTTGCCAGGTGTCAACCGTTACGCCTACCGATGGTGTTACGCCCTGGTATCCCAACCCACCACCGCTTGTGCCAACGCTGGTACTGATGGGCTGTAGCACAAAAACAATCCCATCCGCACCTGCGTCATCACAACCAAGATAAATATCAAAATTAAAATCGAAAGATTGAGCAAGATCGATCTTGAAATTATTCCATACTGAACCACTTTGGTTGAATGCATTGGGAGTAAGTGTATAACAATGGCAATCATTACGGGAAGCATTCCCGTTCACAGTATATTGGGCATTCAGGCATCCAAAAGCCAACATTGCAGTAATTACAAAAAGTACATGTTTCATTTTCCTTAATACGGCATACAAAAAACAAAAAAGGCTGCCAGCTTAACAGCAGGCAGCCTATAAAATTACTGATAAAATCTTTTACCACCCTTTTTTGGCAACGCCATCTGCAATGGCTTTGTTAGCTGTTGCTTCACTCAACATGGTAGTCATTTTGTTGCCTTTGCCATCATGACCTTGCGCCATGTAGCCTCCACGGGCTGTTTTAGTTATCACTGCATCCTGCATGGGAACATTTTTTTCCTTTGTTTTCATGCAATAAGCTGTTAACATGTTTGACATTTTTTTAGAATTTATGGTTAGTAAATAATGGGTGAAGCAGTAAACTTCAGGTTACAAGCTACAAATTATCCTCCGTTTGACAAAATACTGACAATTTTAGAGGAATGTGAAGGGAAAACAGAAGGGGCTTCTGGAAACAAAAGCCCCTTTAACCCTCATTTAATAAAACTAAAAACGCAGATTAAATTTATGATTGCTGTTACGATTAATCATATCCCAAAAGATTCACCATAGGAATGAATGGTTCAGGTTCAGCATTGACTGCCGCCTGATTAGCCTGTTGCTGGCCACATACTTTTATGCAGCAGTAAGATGCTGCTTTTTGCTCCGCCTTTTCTTTTTTACTGATCACACTAAACGTTTCTCCTAATGTAAAACATAAAATTGCGGTAATGATGAGAGACTGCTTCATAAGCTTCCATTTTATGAGTGACCTAACAACTTTATGTGGAACGGAAAAAAATATAAAAAGTTTCCCGGTTAATAAATAAAGCTGAACTTCAAAGCTAAGCAGTGTTGAACTTGCTTACAACCACATAAATATGTGTTTTGTAAAACCCGTTTAGACGATCTTATCTTTAAATGCTTTCGCCACCGCTTCGCTTTTACTGTTTACATGAAGTTTTTCATATATCTTTTTGATGTGGCTTCTTACGGTATCGATTGCAATGAACATTTCGCCGGCAATCATTTTATAGCTATAGCCATCCACCAGCAACTGCAACACCTGTTTTTCCCTGTCAGACAAATTATAATCTTCCCCCTTTTCATTGTTCATGGAAGAAAACATCTTCAACACCTGGGTAGCAACAGAAGCAGTCATAGGCGCCCCGCCGCTTTGTGCCTCGGCAATATATTCCAGCAATTTGCCGGGAGGTGTTTTTTTAAGTATGTATCCGTTTGCCCCATTGCTGATGGCCTGGAATACATTCCGGTTATCATCAAAAACCGTAAGCATCAATATCTTTACATCACTGTCAAACGCTCTTATTTTTTTTAATCCTTCAAGGCCATTCACACCAGGCATATCAATATCCATCAGCACAACATCTGGTTTAAATGCCTGCACTTCCTCCCCTACATTGTTGCAATTTTTAAATGCAGACAATACCTCAAAACCATCAGAGCCGCTGATCAGCATCGTCAGACCTTCCCGGAGTTGTGGATTGTCTTCATAAATAAGCACTTTTATCATAGTTGAGTTTTACATTGTAAAAATAAGCCGCAGCACAACAGTAACCAACCCCATAAATATGTTAATAAAAGCTAAAAGCCCCTTCCCCCGGTGGCAAGCCTGTAAAATTTAGGGACCAGTCTTCTTAACAAGCTGCCCGTTGCAATGCTAATTACAAGCACAGTTGAAGGGGCCAGCACATATATTATTAACCGGTGGTTCGGCAAATGGTTCATATAGCGGCTCATCAACATGGTGATGTATTCGATCAATGGCACATGCATGCCATAAATTACAAATGAAAAAGCTGTGATCCACACAAACCATTTTCGCTGCATGCACCATTTTACCAATTCATCCGCACCAAACCATACCGCTAACAAACCGGAAACAACTGTGCCTGCATAAAGGAATACTAATACCCATATGGTAACAATGTTATGCTCCAGTTCAAAAGCCATGAATGTTTTGATTACCCCAAAACTTATAAAACACAACCATGACAGGTAGCGGCTGTACCACTCCGGTCTTTTATCGATCAGGTAATTGGTTTTATTGAGCCAGATGCCCAGCGAAAAAAACAGCAATCCCTGGCCTTCAAAAAAAACAACAGCAAAAAGCGTTACCCATAAAAGAAACATGATACTGAACCACACAACAGGTATTTTAGTTACACCCCACTTAAATACCGGGTAAAGCAGGTTGTAAATAAATAGCGACCTGATGAACCACAACTGGAATGAAGTGGGAACAGCGATCCATCTAAACAGGATACCCCTCCAGCCAATTTCTTTATAGGGCCTGTTATCACCCAACTGGTCCATTACCGAATCATGTACTGCCTTTGCAGTAACAGGATGCTGTTGCCACAAATAAGTAATGAGTAATCCAACTGCACTCCAGATAAAATAAGGGATGATGAGTGTTGTAAACCTCTTTTTGATCATGACAGGGTAAGGTTTATTGTCCTGCATGGCAAATATGTAGCCGGATATTATGAACAGCATCGGTATCCTGAAACGCAATATTCCATTGGCAAGAAAATATTCAATAAAAGTGGTAAAAGTCAATGGCTCATCAATTAATGAAAAAGCCTGCAGGTAACCTTCTTTAAGATTATAGCCATGCACAAATACCAGCATGGCAATGCAGAGAAAAGAATAAAACCTGAATTTTTGACTGAGAAACCGGTTCATGTTATTGCTGGTTTTATGAGATGGGTATGGTCAGTTTAATTTCTGTTCCCTCTCCTGCTGCAGACTTGATTGTAAGTTTACCCATCAAAGCATCTGCTCTTTTTTGCATATTACCAAGGCCATTGCCATCGTCTGCTTTATTTACATCAAACCCTCTTCCATTGTCTTTTACCAGCAGCAGCAATTTCTTATTTTCAGGCTGTATCTTTATTTCCACTTTAGAAGCCATTGAATACTTGGCAGCATTATTAACAGCTTCTTTAAATATTAAAAACAGGTCTCGCCTTGCCTGCATGTTAAGCTTTACATCAAACAATGATTCATCTGCAAAAAAATCAAGCTCTATCTCTTTTGATTCCAGTACATTGGTAGCAAACTCCCTCATTCGGGCAATGATGCGTTGCATGCTGTCGTTGCTGGGTTTAATGCTCCATACAATATCATCCATGGCTTCCATCATCCGCTGGCTGTTATCGGTGATTTTGGAGATGTATTCACCCGCTTTTACAGCATCTACATTCATTTTGCTTTTTGCCATGGAGCTTAATATGTTGATGGTGCTGAGCGTACTGCCCATATCATCATGCAGATCACGGGCAACATGGTTACGTAGTTTTTCAACTGCCAGTAATTTATTTACTCTTAAGCTATGCACCACATATATCAGCAATGCAATTATAAAAAGACACACGCTTAAAAACCACCAGGTTCGCCAGAACGGGGGCTTAATAAAAATATGCACTTCAGTAATATTGGGAGAACGGATGCCTTCCAGGTTTTCGCAATACACTTTAAATACATATTTGCCTGGCGGCATTAAAGAGTAATTTACTGACAGCAATTTATCAGCCTTGATCCATTCTTTATCCAGCCCTTCCATTTTATAATAGTAAGTAAGCTTGTCACGCTGCATAAAGCTGAGTGATGCAAAATAGATGCTGATTGAATTCTGGTCATTGCGGAGTTTGATTACCGGCAGGTGCAGCAGGGAATCCACCAGTTGGTATTCGTTGAACAGTTTAAAATCGGTAATGGTTACATCGGGCGGCGCCTTGGTATTCGAAAATACCGATGGATGGAACATGACCATGGCATTGCTTCCACCAAACATGATATAACCCTGCCTGCACTGGAAATCTGCCATCGTTGTTTTTTCAGCCAATACGATTCCATCCCTTCTTCCAAAAGAAGTGATGCGGTTATTGGAAGGATTATACCTGCATAAACCATTGGAGGTAATAATCCAGAGAAATCCATTCTTATCCATCCGCAGTCTTTTAACACTGTTGGAAGGAAGTCCATCTTCATACTTCAGCAAGCGCACGGTACCAGTATATTTATTAATAAAATTCAAGGCGCCTGCACCATAGACAATGATGCTGT
Source organism: Chitinophagaceae bacterium (assembly GCA_016722465.1). Classification (GTDB taxonomy): domain Bacteria; phylum Bacteroidota; class Bacteroidia; order Chitinophagales; family Chitinophagaceae; genus Ferruginibacter. Next base: position 1,054,372 of record JADKJC010000002.1, read on the forward strand.
CGTTGAGTTGTTCTATATCACTGCCGCTGCCGGCATATAAACTGTTTTTACCATTGCCGGCAGTAAAATTCCTGATCACTCTTCCACTGGCCGGGTCTAGTTCATACAAGCCTTTTTCATGGGCTGCCACCCAAAGCGTTCCTGCCCTGTCGAAGAATATTTTGTAGATAATGGTATTAAAATTTTGTACCACCGTAAATTGATCATGTTCCCATTTTACCAGCCTGCCACCCTGTGTGCCAAACCAGGTAATACCCTGGGCATCTTCTGTTATATAACGGATGGTGCTTTCGGCAAATTCGGGAGGCAGCATATATTGTGTAGACTTCTTTGCAGGATCATACTGCAACAGCACGCCACCATTACAGCCAACCCAGATTTTACCTGTGCTTTTTTGCAAACACATACTCCAGGTAAGTTTGCTGCTGCCTGCAATTCTTTTATCCCAGTTTGATGGTGGGGCTGTATTATATAAATAATTTTCTGTTTTCTTCAGGTATCGATCCAGCGATTTCACGCCATCTCCCCAGGAGGTAAACCAAAAATCGCCATTGGGCAATTCAAGAATATCTGTTATTTCCGTAGCGGATTTTTTATTATCAAACAAAATATTGATCACCGAAAATGTGCCTGTTACTGAAGAGGTGAAATACAAGCCCTGGTTGGTAGCAATCCAGATGCTGCCTTCTTTATCATCCATTACCTGGAAAACGTTTTCATAAGTGATCCCCACCTGGCTGATATACACATCGCTGTTGATATAATTGAACCGCTGCCGGTCTTTATCATAATTAAACAATACTCCGTTTCCATAAATCCACAGGTCACCAATTTTTGTCTCATGGATATCATGATACTCCACATACCCTACCGGCCCCTGACTAATGCCGGCTGTATCACCGGTTAAATACCCGGCACCACTGCTATCAAGACAAATTTGCGACTGTACCCCACCGTTCCATCTGGGCCAGCCTAATACCCACATCCTTCTTTTTTTATCAATAAAGAAATTGGCGATGCCATCCTGCACTCTTTCATTGTTCAACACCGGTAATTGAAGTGGGTTAAAATTCCTGTACCAGGTTTGTTTGGTGGCCCGGTCATACACACAAAGGCCACTATCGCAACAAAACCACCATTGTTTTTTTTGAGCATCGGGGAAAACTCTTTTCAATCCTTCTTTCCATCCTTCCGGAAAATGAAAACGGTCATCATCAATCATCGCTTGCTGACCCTTATCATACCGCATCAAACCATACCTGTAAATATTCAGGCAGATTTCTCCGGCCTCATCTTTCCAGGCAATGTACTCTGCCCTCGGGGGAATTTCCTTTCCTGGTTTTAATGGTATTTTGATGTAGTGGAATCTTACAAAGTCGAATACCCCAAATTCACGTGGGTTATCCATTACTAAAAACAAGCTGCTGCTGTCAACAGGTAAAATTTTGGTGATGGCTGTACGTGGCATTGGATCGCCGCTGCCTGTGAACTGTATGAATTTACTGCCATCAAACCGTTGTAATCCATTGTCTGTACCTACCCATATAAAACCTTTTGCATCCTGGTAAAGGCTCCTCACCACATTACTGGCAAGGCCAATGCCATCTTCGGTACTGATACGGTTGAATGCAAACCCTGTTTGTGCAAAGGCAATAGCATTGCATTGTATAATCAATAATATCAGCAGCAGTTTTTTCATTCAGCGTTACAAATCTATATCAATGTTAAAGTAAAATACAGCAGTTAGTTGCTAAACCACATCTTTATGTGATGCGTTTCTATAATGAAATATGCAATAGTGCTGATGAATGGTATAATACGTTGTATAAGCTGTTTAAATTTTCTAAACCAACCCATTTTATCCCGGAATTTCACACACTTATGCTATTGAAAACGGTTTGCCTATTGCTCATTTTTGTGTTGTAAATAAAAAACAACAACCGTTGCTACAGGCAACACAAAAAACAAAGTCATGAAAAAAATCATTTCGATGGCAGCAGCCATCATCCTCACATCAGGTATTACTGCCTTTGCCGCAGATAATAAATCTGATAAACAAGTTACTCAAAAAACAACTTACCAGTTATCGTTTTCAGCATTACAGGTAGAAAATGATATCGACATTATGCTGGTGGAAGATTCAGAAAAATCAATTGAATTTTCAGGCACCGATGCAGATATTGCAAAAGTGGACTGGAAAATTAAAGATGGAGTACTTTTCATCAAAAGCAAAAGCAAAAGCAGATCACTAAAAGGGAAAGTAAAGATCTCCGTTAATGTAAACTGCCTGAAAGAAATTATCATCAAGGGTGATTCCGAAGTCAGATCTGATGGTGAACTGAATTCTGCATCTTTAAAAATTTATCTTAATGGTACTTGTTTTGTTTCCATTCGCAACAAGGGCAACATTAATGTGGTAAACGAAGATGGAACAGAACTAGAAGTAAGAAGGGCTGTTGGAAATGTAGTATTCGGATCATAAAGAGTTTATGTTTTGGTGAACTGAAGGGTCACACTTGATTGTGTGGCTCTTTGTTTTCTCTCTTACAAGCTCAGCGAATGCGAATTAGTAATATCGCAACAAACAAAAAATGATAGCAACAAAATTTTTTCAACTAATGGATGAGGTGGTTATCCTGCTTATAAAATTAAGTGGAGAGGAATTATAAACAACCTGGTTAGAAACTAAAAAGCTCCTGATATAACCAGGAGCTTTTTATATAAGAGATTCAGAAAAAATTTAAACATCAATTCTTGCGTACTTAGCATGTGATTCAATAAACTCCCTTCTTGGCGGCACTTCATCCCCCATCAACATACTGAATACCCTGTCTGCTTCAGCAGCACTTTCCAGCGCTACCTGTTTCAATGTACGGGTAGCAGGGTTCATGGTGGTTTCCCACAATTGATCCGCATTCATTTCGCCCAAACCCTTGTACCGTTGTACCGTTACGCTGTCGTCTTTACCCTGTCCGAATAAGGAAACGTATTTTTTCCTTTCTTCTTCATTCCATGCATATTCCTGGTCTTTACCTTTTTTAACCAGGTATAATGGTGGTTGTGCGATATAAACATTTCCCTGTTCAACCAGCGCTTTCATATACCTGAAAACAAAAGTGAGTATCAAGGTGGCAATGTGGCTTCCATCCACATCCGCATCGGTCATGATGATGAGCTTATGGTAACGGAGTTTGGATACATCCAATGCTTTGGGGTCTTCAGGTGTACCGATTTTTACTCCCAATGCAGTAAACATATTCCTGATTTCCTCGTTGTCATATATCTTGTGCTCCATTGCTTTTTCCACGTTCAGAATTTTACCTCTTAACGGAAGAATGGCCTGAAAACTTCTGTCACGCCCTTGCTTAGCTGTACCACCTGCTGAATCACCTTCCACAAGGAATAATTCACATCTTCCCGGATCTTTATCACTGCAGTCAGCCAGTTTGCCTGGCAAACCGCCTCCGGAAAGTACACTTTTACGCTGCACCATTTCTCTTGCTTTACGGGCAGCGGCTCTTGCCTGAGCTGCCAGTATCACTTTCTGGATAATGGTTTTTGCATCCTTCGGATTTTCTTCCAGGTATGCTGTCAATACCCTGCTTAAAGTTGTATCCACAACACCCATTACTTCACTATTGCCCAGTTTTGTTTTCGTCTGCCCTTCAAACTGTGGCTCCGGCACTTTTACAGAAATAACAGCACTCAGACCTTCCCTGAAATCATCCCCTTCAATTTCAACCTTGGCTTTTTCAAACATACCTTCTTTTTCACCATAGCTTTTAAATACCCTGGTGATGGAACGGCGGAAGCCGGCCACATGCGTACCGCCTTCAATGGTATTGATATTGTTTACGTAACTGAAAATGTGCTCCTGATAGCTGGTATTGTAAATCATGGCTACTTCAACCACCACATTAGAAGCTGCATCATAACCATCGCAATAAATAACCGTTGGTAATAATGGTTGGCGGTTGCCATTTTTATCCAACATTTCTACAAACTCTACTATACCTCCTTCGCTGTAGAAGTTTTTAGTGTATGTATTGCCGTCATCATCTTTTTCTCTCAGGTCGCTGATCGTAATATTGATCTTCCTGTTAAGAAAAGACAATTCACGCAAACGCCCTTCCAGTATCTCCCTGTTATAAACAGAAGCAGTGAAAATGCTGTCATCTGGCCAAAACTGAACCTGGGTACCATGGGTATCAGATTCACCGATTTCCCTCACGGAATACTCCGGTACACCCTTATTGTATTCCTGCTCAAATCTTTTACCATCACGGTTTACTATTACATGGAGGTGCTTGCTCAATGCGTTAACACAACTTACACCCACACCATGCAAACCACCAGATACCTTTGTAGGAATCCTTATCAAATTTGCCCCCGGCATGTAACACCGTCATTACAATCTCCAATGCACTTCGCTTTTCCTTGGTGTGCATAGCAGTAGGAATACCGCGGCCGTCATCTGTTACCGTAATGGAATTATCTTCATTAATAGTAACATCTATATTTTTACAATGGCCGGCCAGGGCTTCATCTATGGAATTATCAACTACTTCATACACCAGGTGATGGAGCCCTTTTACACCGATGTCGCCGATGTACATCGCCGGGCGTTTTCTAACTGCTTCTAAACCTTCTAAAACCTGGATACTATCGGCTCCATAACCATTGGAGGGGAGGGCAACAACTTCTTCAATTTCTGTGCTCATAAATGTGGGCAAATTCACTTTAAAATTATCAAATGCAATATTCCTGCAAATATAAGTTAATTAAAGGGGTTGGGAGGTTTTAATATTGACCAAAATGAATGTTTTTTTACAAAGATTTCCACAGTTATTTTATTTGTATTTTACGTTTAACAAAATTCATTTCAGCATGAAAAAAGCACTGTTTCAAATACCAATATTAGTGAGTTGTTTTTTGCTTCATTTTCATCGGGCAGATGCCCAAAATATAGGTATAGGAACCAGTACCCCTTCTGAACTGTTGGAAGTTGCCGGTGGTGATGCCAGGATAAATCAACTAACCATTGGTAAGGGTGGGGGCAATATCCTTACCAATGTGGTTATAGGAGACAGCGCCCTCTATAATAATACCATCGGAAGCAACAACACGGCTATTGGAACCAAAGCACTGTTTAAAAATATAACCGGCGCTGTTAATGTTGCCATCGGCAGATTAACCTTACAATAATATTACCGGGATAGACAATACTGCAATCGGCGGAGAAGCGCTATCTGCCAACGATTCCGGCTCAATAAATACTGCTGTCGGCGACTGGTGCCTTCTTCATAATACAAATGGCAATTACAACACCGGTATTGGTGGCAGGGCGCTTTTAAGCAATACTACCGGTATTGCCAATACTGCAACAGGTACGTCTGCACTAAGGTTTGCTCTTTCCGGGAATTACAATACTGCTATGGGGTATGCTGCTGGGGTAACCATCATTTCCGGAACAGGGAATACGTTGCTTGGAAGTTTAGCTGATGTTACTACACCCGGTCTTTTCAATGCAGGAGCCATTGGATTCAATGCAAAAGTAGCCACAAGCAATAGTTTCGTTATTGGCGGCACCGGTACCGAGGCGGTCAACGTGGGTATCAATACAATTGCACCGGCGGAAAAATTACATGTAAATGGAGCCATTAAAATGGCAGATGGTGGGTATACCGGTGTAACAAATAATGCAGCGGCCCCAATACCATCAGGAGGCGCAGGAACGATTATATTTAACGAGAGTCATTTTTATGGCTGGAATGGCAGCCTGTGGAAGCAGTTGGATAACTAATTTTTGTGCCTATTAACAGGAATATACGCCTTTCCGCAAATGGCCTCCCCGTATAACAGTCATAAAAAAGTAAAACTTTTACCATCAAAGATTTACTATGGTATATTACGGTATCAAATTGTATATTTGCATCGAAATTCATCAATGTATCGACCTGCCGACATATTAGATATCAGCCAGAATCAGCCACTCGTTTTTAACGAACTGGATGTTTTGCAGGATATAGAACGTACCGTTCCCGGTTCGGTTCATTATGCTATCAAGCGCTATCAAAAGATCAGCAGCTGGAATATGGAAGATACCGGGATGCTGGTTTATCATTATCAAAAGAACAATCCTGCTGAGAATTTTCTTGAGCTCAGGTTTTGCGTAAGTGGCAATGTTTATTGCCGCCAAAAGCAAGCTGAATGTAATTATTGCAAATTTAATGCTTCAAAAGTGTGTATTGAAAAAGTAGAAAGTGTGGATGTGCTGAGTTTCAGCTTTAAACCCTCTTATCTTACCCAGTTTGTAAAAAGCAAAAAGCAGCATTCCGTTACGGATGAAGTGCTGGCTTTTACGCATACTGCTTCTTTTTCCAAAACCTTACCGCTTTGTGGCAAAACAAGGCTGGCAATAGAAGCATTGCTGAATCATAATTACACCGATACACTAGAAAACATCTTCATCAATGCCCAAACACAAATCCTCTTGCTATACAGCATGGATTGTATGATGGGTGAAAAAGAGGAAGAAGTGTTTAGCTGTAAGTTTCTTGCAAATGAGGCCGACAGGGAGAAGATTATTAAAGCACGGGAAGTATTGCTCCAGCATATTGGCGAGCCACTTACGATCAAAGAACTGAGCCGAAAAGTTGCCATTAACGAATGCTACCTAAAAAAAGGGTTTAAAGAATTATTCGGCACTACCATATTTGATTTTTATCAAAGCCAACGTATGGAACATGCCAAATACCTGCTCTACGACAAGGGCCTGAGTGTAACAGAAGTGTCTTCTTCTCTTGGTTATTCTTCCATCTCCCACTTGAGCACAGCGTTTAAAAAGCACACAGGCATTAAGCCATGTGAGTTGCTGCTGCATTAATTTACCTTTTAAGTATTTTTAAAACTATCATTTTATTCCCTACTATTTAGTTTTGAAGAAATTATAGCCATTTTAAGGGGGAAATTTCTGACTTTAAAATATTATCTTCGCCAGCCATCTGTCTTTCCTAACATTAACTTATGGACAAAGAGGTGCTATATAAGATTGTGAACCGTTTAAAAACAACATCATTCAATGGATCAAAACATAATTTCCATCATTATTGGAGCAGCAGCCCTTGCAGTTGGGGTTGTTCTGGGTAAATTTATTTTTGCTAAAGACACCAGGAAGCAGGTTGAGGAAGCCCATCTGCAATCCCAAAACATCCTCAAAGAAGCAGAGTTAAGAGCTGAAACACTCAAAAAAGAAAAGGAGCTGGAGGCAAAAGAAAAGTTTGTGCAAATGAAATCTGCACACGACAAAGAAGTGATGCAGCGGAATCAGAAACTGGTTGATTCTGAAAACAAGATCAAGCAAAAAGAGCAAAGTATTAACCAGAAAGAAGGTAATCTTGACAAGCAGATTAAAGAAAACGAGGCGATTAAAGAAACTCTTAATCGCCAGATTGAGGTTGTGAATGTGAAACGCACTGAATTGGAAAAACACCAGGAGGAACATATCCGCAGACTTGAAAAAGTAGCCGGTCTTTCAGCGGAGGATGCCAAAGCTCAGTTAATTGAAGGCCTGAAACAAGAGGCTCAGACCAAAGCCATCGCCCCGCAACAGGAAATTATTGAAGATGCCAAACAGAAAGCCAACAAGGAAGCCAGGAAAATTGTAATCCAAACCATACAGCGTACTGCTGCTGAACAGGCCATTGAAAACTCTATTACTGTTTTCAACCTGGAAAGTGATGAAATCAAAGGTTCAATCATTGGTCGTGAAGGACGAAACATCAGGGCTATTGAAGCTGCTACTGGTGTAGATCTTATTGTAGATGATACCCCTGAAGCTATCGTTCTTTCTTCTTTTGACCCATTGCGCCGTGAAATAGCGAGGTTGTCTTTACAAAGACTTGTTGCAGATGGCCGTATTCATCCTGCCCGTATTGAGGAAGTGGTAGAAAAAACCAAAAAGCAACTGGACGATCAGGTGATGGAAATAGGTGAACGTACAGCGATGGAATTGGGCGTTCATGGTTTACATAAAGAACTGATCAGGATGGTGGGCCGTATGCGTTTCCGTTCTTCTTATGGTCAAAACCTGTTGATGCACAGTCGTGAAACTGCCAACCTTTGTGCTATTATGGCTGCCGAACTAGGCCTTAATCCAAAATTGGCTAAAAGGGCCGGCTTACTACATGATATTGGTAAAGTACCGGATGAAGAAACTGAATTGAGCCATGCGTTGCTGGGAGCCAAGCTTGCGGAAAAATACGGCGAAAATCCTGCAGTAGTCAATGCCATTGGGGCTCACCATGATGAAATGGAAATGCAATATGTTATTTCACCTATCATCCAGGCTTGTGATGCCATCAGCGGCGCAAGGCCGGGTGCAAGGCGTGAGATCATGCAGCAATACATCCAGCGTATCAAAGACCTCGAAAATCTTGCCCAGGCTTACCAAGGTGTTGAAAAGGCATATGCAATACAGGCTGGCCGTGAACTTAGGGTAATTGTAGAAGCAGATAAGGTAAGTGATGCAGATAGCGATAAACTGAGTTTTGAAATTGCTCAAAAAATACAAACCGAAATGACTTTCCCGGGCCAGATAAAAGTAACGGTAATCAGGGAAAAGAGGGCGGTGAATATTGCACGCTAACTTTTTTATAATTTTTAAGAACCTCCTATAAAAAATATTGTGGGTTTTTTAAAGCTAAAATCAGTTGCGGAAAGAGATTTTTAAAAAAAGTTAGCCTTTAAAAGTAGATTACTCACAATTTTCCTATACTTTTGCCGTCCAAAATTTCAAGGAAATGAATGCAGTTCAGTTTGTACACGATCAGTTAACCAGCAAGCCAACTTTGCCTTCTTTTAAGGCAGGCGATAACATAACTGTTAACTATAAAATTGTTGAGGGTAATAAAGAGCGTATCCAGAGCTTTAAAGGCGATGTGATTAAACGCCAGGGTACCGGTGCTACGGCTTCTTTTACAGTACGTAAAATTAGTGACGGCGTGGGCGTTGAACGTTTATTTCCCTTCTTTTCACCTAACATTGAAAGTGTTGTGGTGAATAAAGTAGGTAAGGTTCGCCGTGCTAAACTGTTCTACTTGAGAAAGAGGAGTGGTAAAAGTGCCCGTATCCAGGAAAAAAGAATGGCTGTTGCACTTAGTAACAAATAAGAAGATATTTTATGAGATAGTAAAAAGCGGAGACAATGTCTTCGCTTTTTGGCTTAATAAACACCTATATTCCTATAGTTTGGAATAATTATTGCCGTTATGCAGTAATTATTTATTCACCCAAATCGTACCACTATGAAAAAAACATCCTTTCCCATCCTTTTCACGCTGTCTGCTATTGTCTTTCTCTTCTCCTGTTCAAGGGGTATCACCACCTACGAAGCCGCCAATGGCAAAGCCAAATGTGGCCGGTATGTAAAGTAGCAGGCACACATTAACAATTGACCAACTTATTTATGTTACAATCAGAGGTTTTTTAAGTAAATAATTGGTTTATCTTTGTCGCCTAATCTAATTAATATGATAATTTCAACTTCTTACTTAGCCATTTTTTTAGCAATGCCGGGTACAACGGAATGGATATTCATCCTTCTTGCTGTAGTGCTTTTATTCGGCGGCAGAAAAATACCAGAATTGATGAAGGGTATTGGCAAAGGTATCAGGGAATTCAACGATGCCAAGAACAACGTTAAAAGCGAAATAGAGGAAGGAATGAAAGAAAAAGACAAAGACGAAGAACTCAAGCAGTTGAGGGATCAGCTCAACCAAAAGCAGGCCCAGGAATTACCAAAATAATTAATCACAGGCAAAATAATTACCGGCTGAAGTGGATGATAACATTATCAATCACTCCAGCCGGTTTTATAAATACCATATTCAATCCATTTTACTTTGTTCACTAATATCCAGGAATATCAAATAAAACTAACTTCCGGTAACACAACCTGTGATACCGCAGTTAAGCATTTTCTTGAAAGCATACAGCAACACAGAAGGCTGAATGCCTTTACTGAAGTGTATGCCGAAGAAGCAGTAAGCAGAGCTGCTGAACTGGATGAAAAAAGAAAGTCAGGCAAACCGACCGGTAAGCTGCATGGTGTGGTAGTGGCAATAAAAGACGTGATCTGCTACAAGGGTCATAAAGTAACTGCTGCCTCCAATATACTTAAAGGTTTCACTTCAGTTTATAATGCCACGGCTGTACAAAGATTGATAGATGAGGACGCCATTATTATAGGCAGTTGCAATTGTGATGAATTTGCGATGGGCAGCACCAATGAGAATTCAGCCTATGGTAATGCATTGAACGCTTTGGATGAAACCAAAGTGCCGGGAGGTTCATCTGGTGGCAGTGCAGTTGCTGTGCAAGCCGGGTTGTGCATGATCAGCCTTGGTAGCGATACCGGCGGCTCGGTAAGGCAGCCAGCAGACTTCTGTGGAATTGTTGGTTTAAAGCCTTCATATGGCCGTATATCAAGATATGGTTTGATCGCTTATGCTTCTTCATTTGACCAGGTTGGAATATTTGGCAACAATATAAACGATGTAGCATTGGCACTGGAAGTAATAGCCGGTGCCGATGAATACGACAGCACAGTATCCCGATTACCTGTTCCATCTTATAGCAATGAAAAGGAGAATGGTAAAAAATTCAGGATTGCCTATTTTGAAGAAGCAGTCAATCATTCTTCCCTGGATAAAGAAATTGCAGCTGCTATAAAAAACAGTATTACAAAACTGAAAGATGAGGGGCATAGTGTAGAAGCGGTACAATTTGATCTGCTGGATTATATCGTACCTGCTTACTATGTGTTAACCACAGCGGAAGCAAGTTCCAACCTCAGCCGCTATGATGGTATCCGATATGGCCATAAAACAACGGCAAAAATTGAAAACCTCAGTCATTTTTATAAACTCAACCGCAGTGAGGGCTTTGGCAAAGAAGTACAACGGAGGATTATGCTGGGTACTTTTGTATTAAGTGCCGGTTATTATGACGCATACTTCAGTAAAGCGCAACAGGTTCGCCGCTTATTGGTAAATAAAGTAAACGAGATTTTTAAGGATTTTGATGCATTGATTTTACCTACAGCACCAACCACCGCATTCACCATTGGTGAAAAAAAGGATGATCCGATCGCAATGTACATCGCAGATATTTATACAGTATTTGCTAACCTTACCGGCGTACCTGGTATTTCACTGCCATTGTACAAACACAGCAATGGCATGCCATTTGGCTTACAGGTGATGACAAATAAATTTACAGAAACAACGTTATTACAACTTTCTGGTTTGCTGATGCAACATTATAAAATGACATAGTGTCAATACAAAGTGAAAAAGAAATTACTTACATATTCACTTAGCCTGTTGATAACAACAGCGTCTTTTGGAAAGGGCCATTTTCAACAGCCGCCTGCTGATACTACAATTGAGGATATAAAAAAAGAAGATGAACTGATTGATGAAGTTGTAAAGTCGAGAGCACTGCCAAAAAAAGAAAAGGTTCAATACTTCAGCCAGGTAACCAAATATGGCTTTAAAAATCTCTTTTCAAATTACAGCTACAACGCATCTCTTCCTTATACCAACCAGGTCAATCCAAATGCAGAGTTCTTCATCCAGGAATACATGAGGGGGCATTCAAAATATTTATTGAAAATGAAAGGCTGGGGACAGCCGTATTTTAACCTGATAGAAAATGTGCTGATCCAATATGGCCTGCCAAAAGAATTAAAGTACATCGCAGTCATCGAATCAAACCTAAGCACTGCTGCCACCAGCCCGGTTGGTGCAGGAGGGCCGTGGCAGTTCATGCCAGGTACAGCCCGAACATACGGGCTGATGGTTAACAGTGCTATTGACGACAGAAGAGATTATTATAAAAGTACTCATGCCGCTGCCAGGTACCTGCTTAGCCTGTACAAGGATCTGCATGACTGGTTACTGGTGATGGCTGCTTATAATGGCGGACCTGGGAGGGTTTACAGTGCTATGAAAAAAAGCGGCAGTAAAAATTTCTGGAGCCTGCAGTATTACCTTCCGGAAGAATCAAGGACTTATGTAAAACGGTTTATTGCCACCCATTACATTATGGAAGGCAGTGGGGGTATCGCTACTTCCGGCAGTGGTTTTATCCCAGCTTATAATGAAAATGGCACCGGCAATTTAAAGCAACCCAATAATTTAACAGAAGCAGAATTAGCAGAAGTGGAAATGTTGCCTGTAAGTGGCAAATTCAATTCGTTGGTGATTGCCAAAAATTTGTCGATGGATATCGTTTCCTTTAATCACTACAACCCAGATTTTGATGCGATGCTTGCTTCGACCGGCAATTACAAACTGAGATTGCCTCCTGATAAAATGCAATACTTTGTTGCTAATAAATACAGCATTCTCAATGAATGCGTACAGGTATTGCTGGGCGGTGCTACCATCCCTGTAACCAGGACAACCTACCCGGTAAAAACTCCGCAAAAAAAAAGAGGCTGATCAATAGTGCTTGTATATTCTTTCGTAAACATCTTTGTATTTTTCCATGATCACTTTTCGTTTGAGCTTTAGCGTGGGTGTCAATTCGCCACTTTCAATGGTCCACTCATTCGGCAATAGCTCAAAACGTTTTATCTGCTCCACATGGTTAAAGAATTTATTAAAACTGTCAACCAGCTCTTTGTAAAGTTGCATAACCTCAGGGTTATTCACTGCATCTTCTTTTGTAACAAAAGGAATATTCTTTAGCCTCATCCATTCTTTTAAATTAGGGATGCTGGGTACGATCAAAGCGCCTACAAATTTTTCTTCGGCACCCACCACCATCATTTGTTCTACAAAAGGAGATTCCTTCATTTTATTTTCAATAGGCTGGGGTGCTACATATTTACCGCCGCTTGTTTTAAACAATTCCTTTTTCCGGTCAGTTATTTTCAGGTATTTGCCATCCTCAAATACGCCAATATCACCTGTGTGCAACCATCCATCAATAATCGTTTCTGCAGTAAGCTCCGGCCGCTTATAGTAGCCCATCATCACACTTGGGCCTTTCACACAGATTTCACCATCTGCTTCCAGCTTTACATCCTGGCCTTTTAATACGGGGCCAACAGTACCGAATTTCGTTCCCCCCTGGTACTGGCAGTTTACACTTATTACCGGGCTGTTTTCTGTTGGACCGTATCCTTCATAGATAGGAATTCTGGCAGCCGTAAACAGTCTTATCAACCGCACCTGGCAGGCAGCGCCGCCGGTAATGATGAACTCAATATTACCCCCCAATGCTTCCCTCCATTTACTAAAAATCAATTTATTGGCGATAGCCAGTTTAAGTTCGTAAGCCAGGCCCCTGCTTTTCTGATTGTCATACTCGTTACCCAGGTCTATAGCCCAGTCAAACAATTTTTTCTTTACGCCAGTAAGCTCCGAACCTTTAGCCATAATTTTTTCATACACTTTTTCCAGCAGCCTTGGAACGGTGCAAAACAAATTGGGTTTTACTTCTTTGAGATTATCGGCAATCGTATCCAGGTTTTCTGCATAATAAACGGAAATGCCACTCCGGATGTAGATATAAGATACCATCCTTTCAAAAATATGATTGAGCGGCAAAAAGCTCAGCGACTTCCATTCGGTTTTTTCTTCAAAAGGGAAACTTTCACAGGAGTAGATTACATTGGTTACAATATTCCGGTGGCTCAGCATTACCCCTTTGGGAAACCCTGTTGTGCCAGATGTGTAGATGATGGTAGCACAATGGTCAGGCAAAATCGTATTTTTTACAGACTCTAATTTTTCAAAGTGTTCGGGTGATGGCAGCTCTGAAATATTCTTCCAAAAAACAGCACCGGGCAATTCATCAAATGAATAAATATTTTCCAGTGAGGGTACCCTGCTTTTAATGTTATCCACTTTTGCAAGAATGTCATCCCCACTGATAAAAGCCATTTTAATTCCGGCATCATTAAAAATAAATTCCAACTCATTAATATTGGTGGTGGGATAAATGGGACATAGTAATGCACCTACCTGCTGGCAAGCCATATCCAGAATGAGCCATTCCGGGCGGTTTTTGCTGATGAGTGCGATCTTATCCTGGCGCTCCACCGTCATATCATTGCCACTTACTCCCAATGCCAGCAACCCTGCACTTAAATTATCTACAGCATCTTTTACCTGCTGTGTACTGAATGGTTGCCATTCACCGTTCTCCTTCCCGGTAAGCATATCTGCTTTGGGGAATTTATCCAGTTGATATTGCAGGCAATCAAATAATCTTGAGTTGAGGTTCATATTAGCAAGCGTTCTTTGTTATTAGAAATACAGCATTCCACTGCGATCAAATTCATTAAGCAGTAACTAAGATAAACAAAAAAGCCATCCCCGGTAAAGGAAATAGCTGCAATGATTTTAATGCTGGGCTATCAGTAACTATCAATGATAATACTGGCCTGAAGGAAATTTAAAAACCCGTCCCCGTTGTAACTTTGTAAACTCATCGTATTCTGCTGCGTGGGCAATGGTCCAGTTTTGATAAGCAGCCAGGTTTTGTACCGAGCCGAATATCCATTGATTATACACATCAAACATCCCGTTTTGCAATAATTGCTGCTGCAGTTCAAACAATTTAAAAGGCAATTTATCTGCGTATTCGTAATACCAATCAAGGATAAACCGGCTCCGTATCATCGTAAGTGTTTCTGCATTGATGCCGTTGGCGGCAACGGAGCTTTGCTTATTCATAGTTTTGATAAATGCTTCGGTAAATTTATTTTTTTCATTCTCCGGTAGCGATAACCGGGCATCTGAAAATAGTTTTTTATACCCGTCCAGCAACACAGCTTTTATCTCAGGTGCATTCTTACTTATTGGCTCCATATTGATAAAGATCTCACCATAAATAATACTCCAGACCTTGTCAGTAGTTAAAAAATAATACTTGCTGGCGTTATAATAATTTTTTGAGAAACCTGGATCTACTTCAATACCCTTCTCCCATTGTTTAATGGCGCTGTAATCCTGCTGTGCCCAAAGCAACTCCCCCAATTCATTGTACATAGCACCGCTTTCGGGGAATTTCCTGATCCCTTTCCTGAATAATTTATCACACTCCTTTACCTGCTCCAGCTGTTTGTAAATATTCCCTGCTATCTGGTAACACTGGTCGTCTGCATCTTCCCTGTCAAGCAAAGGTTTAATAACCTCCAGGGCCTTAATGAAATCCTTTTGAAGGTAGTAATTAAAAGAAAGGTCTTTTGCAATATCAATATTATCCGGCGCTAACTGCACGGCCCTGTTCAATATCAGCACCGCATTGGCATAATCGCCCTGCTGCATAAATGATCGGGCGGTTTCATGCAATTCCCTGGCTGTTTGAGAAAACAAGTTACTGCTGCTGCAAAGCAGCAAACTAAAGATGGCAACACAAATTATTTTTTTCATCAAGGTAAAGATAAAAAAAGAGATGCTACTATAGCATCTCCTTGTTATAAATAAAAATCATTACCTAAATATTAGTCGTTGATAAGATGGGTAAGCAACCCGTCTCTCAGCTTGGGTTCAAACCAGGTACTCTTGGGTGGCATTACATTTCCACTATCTGCAATATCAAACAATTGCTGGATACTAACCGGGTAAAGACTAAAAGCAACGGCCATTTCTCCGCTGTCAACCCTTTTTTCCAGTTCGCCCAACCCTCTTATACCACCTACAAAATCAATACGGGTATCAGTACGGGGGTCCTTAATATCAAGCAGGGGATTTAATACATTATCCTGCAAAATAGTTACATCCAGGATGCCGATCGGGTCGGTGGTATAAGTGCCTTCTTTTGCAGTTAATGTGTACCATTGTTTGCCAAGGTACATTCCAAACTCATGTAGCTGCGATGGAGCTACTGCAGCAGCGGCTTTTTCAATGCTAAATTTTTCTTCCAGCTTTTGAAACAACTCTTCCCTGCTCAAGCCATTCAGGTCTTTTACCAAACGGTTATAATCCATTATCCGCAACTGGTTGGATGGAAACAAGGTAGTAAGAAAAATATCTGCGCCCACAGGAACTTTTTTGCCCAATGCTTTCCGCACTTTAGCAGCAGAAGCTGCCCTGTGATGGCCATCTGCAATATAAGTAGCAGGTACCTGTGTTTTAAACAGTTCCGATATCTTATCAATCACTTTATTGTCATTCACGATCCAGATACTGTGCTGTATTTTATCATCTGCCACCAGGTCGTACACAGGGTTTTTATCCTGTTTCCACTTATTAATCAACATATCAATCTCATCCACATTTTTGTATGCTAAAAACATTGCCGGTTTGTGCACCGGTTATCTTGATGTGATTGATACGGTCATTCTCTTTTTCAGGCCTGGTATACTCGTGTTTTTTGATCAGGTCATTTTCGTAATCATCCACACTGCTGCCACATACAAGGCCAGTTTGGCTAACACCATTCATTACCAACTGGTAAATGTAATAACAGGGTTTGCTTTCCCAGAACAATACATTACGGCTGATAAATGCATCCAGGTTTTCCTTAGCCGTTTCGTACACTTTTTTTGAATGAATATCGGTATCCTCCGGCAAATCAATTTCGCTTTTGGTAATATGTAAAAAGCTATACGGATTGCCTTGTGCTTCTATCTTTGCTTCTTTGCTGTTCAGTACATCATACGGACGTGATGCCACGTTCTTTGCGTGTTGTGCTTCGGGCCTTAATGCCTTAAAAGGGGAAATTGTAACCATTGATTGCGCTTCTTTATCGGGAGGGTAAAATTAGAATAATTTCATTTATACATTTTTTTGTGCAAAACTATTCATGGCATCCACCAGTACCTGCACACTGCTAAGTGGTAGTGCGTTGTATAACGATGCCCTGAAGCCGCCAACAAGTCGGTGGCCCTTGATGCCGACAATATTCAGTGTTTTTGTAAAAGCTAAAAAACTTTCTTCCAACTCCGGGCTGTTCATCACAAAGCACACATTCATTTTACTTCTGTCTTCTTTTGCAACTGTACCGGTAAACAAAGGATTGCGGTCTATCTCATCGTATAACAACGCAGCTTTTTCAATATTCTTTTTTTCAATGGCAGCCACACCTCCCTGTTCTTTCAGCCAGCGGAGTGTAAGCATGCACACATATACAGCAAACACCGGTGGTGTATTCAGCATGCTTCCTTCTTTTACATGGTTGCGGTAATCCATGATGGTGGGGATGGGGCGTTTTATTTTGCCCAGCATATTTTTATTCACCACCACTAAATTCACTCCGGCTGGTCCCATGTTTTTTTGTGCGCCTGCATATATCAGATCAAATGCATTAAAATCAATTGCCCGGCTGAAGATATCGCTACTCATATCTCCTACCAGTGGAATGCTTACAGATGGTATCTTTTGCCACTGGCTTCCGTAAATGGTATTGTTGGTGGTGATGTGAAAATATACCGCATCATTGGGTACTGCAAAATCTTTTGGGATGATGGTATAGTTGCTTTCTTTACCGGTACATACCACCGATACAGTACCAAACAACCTTGCTTCTTTGATCGCTTTTTGTCCCCACACACCAGTATCAGCATAAGCTGCTGTTTCCTTTGCATCCAGTAAATTCATGGGTACCTGCATAAACTGGGTGCTGGCTCCACCATGCAAAAACAAAACCTCATGTGTATCCTTTAAATTCATCAGCTCTTTTACCAATGCCCTTGCCTCATCCATTATTGCCTGGAAAGTACTGGTACGGTGACCAATTTCCAATATGGATAATCCTGTATTATTATAATTAAGCACAGCCTCAGCGGCCTGCTGAAAAACTTGCTGTGGCAGTATAGACGGCCCAGCATTAAAATTATGTACCACGCTGTATCAATTACTTTAAAAAAATGAATTGCAAAAGTAACTTTTTGAGACTGATTTTATACAAGTAATTACCCAACAGATGTGAATGAAACTCCAAAATGCAGTTGCACAGGCACTTTCGCCGTTAAAATTTTTGTGGGATGAAAAGAAAAGTACCACTTTAGCGGGATATAGAAAAATATTGCTATAGTAAAGAAAAGCTGGATAGAAAGAAGCATAAGCCATATCCAGGTGAAATAATATCCGGAAAGAGGTGTTTGCAATTTTGCATACTACGATTCGATGGGAATATCCGCAACTTTTTCATTAAATGCTTCCACCATACCTTCAGGTTTTTCTACAAACTCATTCATATAAATACCAAAAAGCACAATGATATAATTAACCAGCAGCGGGCCAAATATCAAACCGATAAAACCAAATAAACCAAGGCCCACGATGATGCCAAGCATGGTGATGACCGGGTGAACATCTCCCATTTTTTTCATAATACTCAGCCTTGCAAAATAATCAATGTTACTTGTTACGATGGCGCTGTACAAAGTAAGCCCGATGGCCATACTGGTGTTTCCGGTAGCATATAAATAAATACATAACGGCACCCATATTGCCATGGAGCCAATTACGGGAAGAATAGAAAACACACCCGAAAGAAATCCCCAGAGTGCCACATCCTTTACCCCAAATATTAAATAGCCAATGGCTGCAGTCACTCCCTGTATGAGGGCTATCAATGGTATCCCGATCGCATTTGATTTAATGGTAGTTTTTGTTTCTGTTGCCAGGAGTTTTGTGTTCTCGTCCTTCAGCGGAATGATCTTAAACAAGAGTTTTTCCATGCTGCTGCCCGAAAACAGCATATAATAAAGCAGGAACAGCATGATGACAAGATTGGCAACAAGATTGGCAGAACTGTTAAATAAAGATGGCAGCATGGTAGTGATCTTTTCCACTGCATTGCTGATAGACTTTTCAGAAGTGAAATTAAACCCAAATTTTTGCTGTACTACCGAAAATGCAGATTTTACACCTGAAAGCATGGCAGCCGGATCGTTGATTATCGTGTTTATTTTAGGTGCTATTAGGGTAACTGCTAAAAAAATAGGCAGGCCCAGCAATAGCAGATAATAAAGAACAAAAATCATGGCAGCCCATCCCTTTTTCCATCTCTTTTTATAGATGAGTTGAAAATAATTTTCACGGCTTAGTATATACAATGTAATGGCACCAAGCATACCCGGGAGGTAAGCAAACAGTTCATATACTGCTACCATTATTAATGCCAGCAGAAAAACCAAAAACAGCACCTGCTTTATTTTAATATTAAACTCTTTATCCATACAAATAACATAACTGCCCCTCATTGGCAGCAAAGGTTAGGGATGAGAAAATAAGAAACGCAATTAACAATTACCTGCTGCTGCATCCACTGTTTACAAATCCTGTAAGTCTGAAATTTTTTGCCTCAGTACGGGCATTTTACGTGTGATGATACTGGTAGTGATGGTCTGTAAAACAAAGCCGGTAAGTTTCCTGAAAATGTTTTTTGAATTTGCCTGAAAAGCTTTTCTTACCAGCCAGCCTGCACCCATACCCAGTGATATATCAACAGCTCCCGCTTTTAAATCTTTTGAAGAAGCTATTTCCGCAATGGTACTTTTTAATATTGAAGTTGGTTTAAAGCCTTCCAGCACCTTTAATGCCTGGGTCTTTAATAAAGCCATTTGTTCAGTTTCCACAGCTTCGAGTTCCTTTATCTGTATGGCGAGATCATTCATGGATGCAATATTATCTTTCATTACCGGACTATTTTATCAATGAACATATTACTCAATGGTGCCTGTACCCATTTTTTCCTGTTAACATAAATCAATAACCCAGCCAGTGCATAAACGCCGCCAATGATGAAAAAGCCATAACTCAAATTATCAAGTTTACTGCCAATCAGGTAGGCAAATCCAAAACTGATAACCGTGAGTGCTGCTCCACTAAACACCAGTATCATTATTACAGCTACCAGGCTAGAAAGTGATGCAGAGACTTTGCCTGCTGCTTTTAGTTTCAGCAATTCTATTTTAGTTTCCGCCAAATCGCCGGCAACAGCAACAAGTTTTTCTATACTATCAACTGTAGAATACATACTATTTTGTTTATGCCTGGTGGGTTATTGGTTAATTACAATACACAAATCCATTTAAGACAAAGAACTTTTTACATCAGCCTTTACTGAATTCAAGGCAGTCCTGGCTTTTTCGCCCAAATCATCCACCTCTTCTTTGGCATTGGAATATGATTTTTTAATCTCGTCAACAAAATCATTGAACGAAGATTTTACGGAATCAGAAACATCACCTGCTTTTCCGGCAATTTTTTTCCTTGTTTTTTTCCCCTCGTCCGGGGCAAACAAGATACCTGCCAATGCACCAACTGCTGCGCCAGCAACAAAACCTAAAATAACTTTTGTGTTACTCATAAAATATGATTTTTAATATTAAAAAATGAAAATACCTCTGTTGTGATCAGTCATGATTCTGCTATTACCAAAACTTCCGGTTCATCAACAATTATAATTGACCGGAGCAGCTATATGAATGATAGAATTAGTGCTGTATGAATGAGCGCTGAAATATGAAACATGAAAAATCCGGATACCCAAAATATCATCAATGCAACACTTATACTTATCAATATTCTTCTCATTTGGTGGGTTTTACAAATAGTCACTGATGATAATCTTCATGACGTACCCGCCTGAAAAAAAGTGACAGCACAAACAGTACAAGAAAAATAAAGAACAATATTTTTGCAAAGATGGCTGCGCCGGCGGCAATACTGCCAAAGCCAAAAATGGCGGCAATAATTGCTATGAATAAAAATCCTGCTGACCAACGTAACATACTATATGATTTAAGACTTAATAATTCCCTCTTCTTTTTCTTTGAGGTAATGATAAAATACCATGCCATGTCATTTCGGGTTAATTCTCCCGAAAAAAACAGGAGTGCCGGGGATATTTATTCACAGTAAGGGAAAACGGGGCAACGGGTATGGCATGTTTTTTAGAATGATTTAGATGTTATAATTTAAGAATGATCGTTCTTGCAACTTTCCAAATCAACAGGCAAAATGAAAAGAGTTTTCGAAAAGGTAAGGCCCGACAGCCGGATTATTATTGGATACAGCGCTTCGCTGCTGCTGCTGCTGATCGTTTACATTGTTACCTTATACTCCAACAGGGAACTGAAACACCGGACTGCCATGGTGGAGCATACTTATAAAACAATATTCGATCTTGAAACATTGCTTTCAACAGTTAAAGATGCTGAAACAGGTGTGAGAGGGTATGCACTGACACACGACACCGATTTTCTTGCACCCTATATCAACAGCCGTCCCGAAGCCGACTCTATACACAAGGAATTGCTGGTGCTAACCAAAGACAACCCGGTACAGCAGCAACGGCTGGGAGAACTAAGAGCAGTCATCAAGAAAAGGTTTGAAATATTTGCCCTCGGGCTTAATTACTATAAAAATGGGGCAACAGATACCAGCTACAAATTAAGAGCAGCTCAACTGGAGTCAAAAAGAGTGATGGATAAATTACGACGGGGCATTGCCTTTATGCAAAAAGAAGAGAATCACCTGCTGGCAGAACGGGACATCGCATTGAAATCAAAATTCTCTTCCATCAATACCATTACGATCGTTTCGCTGCTGCTTACATTACTGCTGGTGCTGATTGGATTTGTTACTTATACCGGTGAAAATAAAGCCAGGAAAATTGCATTACAAAATATTAAAGAATACCAGGACCAGCTTGGCAAACGCATCGATGAACTGAATAAAGCCAATACCCAGCTATTACAAATGCGTAGTATGGAAAAATTTGCTGCCACAGGCCGCATAGCCAGAACAATTGCTCATGAAGTACGGAATCCTTTAACCAATATCAATCTGGCCGCCGGCCAGTTAAAAAATGACATACTCCCTGCTGATGAAAACATAAATTATCTGTTTGATGTTATTGACAGAAATAGCAACCGCATCAATAAACTCATTTCAGACCTGCTGATCAGCACCAAATTTTCGGAACTTAATTTTTCCAGCACCACGGCAAGTAAACTGTTGGACGAAACCCTGTACTTGGCAAAGGACAGGATTGACCTGAACAAAGTAAAAGTTGAAAAAGACTATAAAGCCCATTCAAGTATTAATATTGATTTTGAAAAAATGAAGATCGCTTTTTTAAATATCATCATCAATGCTATTGAAGCAATGGAACCAGAAAGTGGAATACTTAAAATTTCAACCAAAAAGGAAGGCAGCAACTGCATTATAACCATTGCAGACAATGGTGTGGGCATGGATGAAGTATCGTTAAGCAAACTGTTTGAGCCCTACTTCACCAATAAACCAAACGGGAATGGGCTTGGCCTTGCCAATACACAGAATATCATCTTTAATCATAAAGGTATTATCAGTGTTACCAGTGAAGTGGGTAAGGGAACGATGTTTATTATTACACTGGAAGAAGCATAAGATTTATAAAAATCGCAGAGCAGTTTTGTTTTAAACAAACCATGGCTGTGCAACATTTTCCCCAGTTGTGGATTTTTCGTCTTAATAAGAGAAGTTAATTGGGGTACACCTGCTGTATAGCTGATTTTATTTCCGATGCTGAAAAAGGTTTTGCAATAAAAAAATCTGCTCCTTCCTGCAGGGCTCTTTTCCTGTCGTCATTGGTGTCATGGGCAGTAACCATTACAATCTTAATTCCTGGGTATTCTTTTTTTACATAGCTGATAAAATCAATCCCGAAACCATCAGGCAAATGATTGTCAAGAAAAAGCAGGTTGGGTTTGAGTTTTGTCAAATACGCCTTCCCTTCGGCAAGTGAATTCACAAACTCAACATCCAGGTTATTATTACGAAGAATGCGGCTCAGTAAAAAACAAATATCATATTCATCATCAATTATAAGCGCCTTCAAAGTGGCATGGCGTTCCATTTTTTTATTACTCTTTAAAAATTCTTTCTCATGGGAATTCAACAAATAGTCAGCCATTTTATAAAACCTCCACAAAAACTGTTGATTTAATGACTTGCCACATACAAACCTGAAATTACAAATCATTTGGCATTATTTTTTATCCTGTATTGGCCAGGAATAAGCCAGCTGCTGATAAATTGTTTTAACCATTGTGTACTTTTAACTAAAATACCCCCGGGTTTTATCATTATGAAAAGGATACTCATTATAGACGATGATATGGATATGTGCCAGCTCCTGTCAAGATTCTTACAAAGAAAAGGATACGAAACAGGCATTGCTGCCAATGCAAGTAAAGGGGTCGCAGCTTTCAAAGAGGGAAATTATGATCTTGTACTCTGCGATTTCAGGCTGGGCGATAAAGATGGCGTGTATGTATTAAAAGAAATAAAGCAAATAAACCCTGATACCGAGGTAATCATCATTACTGGTTATTCTGATATTAAAATGGCAGTGGAAGTAATGAAACAGGGAGCATTTGATTATATCACTAAACCGCTTATACCCGATGAAGTGCTCAACCTTATTAATAAAGCCATCAATAATAATGATGGCAGCAATACTGGAGATAGCACAAACAAGTCACTAAAAAAAGAAACAGCTTCAGCTGGCAACGTTTCACAGTTTCTTGTGGGTAAATCGCCTGCTATAAAAGAAATGTACCGGCAGATAGAAACGATTGCACCTACCAATTACAGTGTTATCATTTATGGCGAAAGCGGTACCGGTAAAGAAGTGGTGGCTAAAACCATACATGCCGGCAGCGACAGGGGTAACAAGCCTTTTGTTGCACTCGACTGTGGTACGCTTTCAAAAGAGCTGGCGGCAAGTGAATTGTTTGGTCATGTAAAAGGCTCTTTCACCGGTGCTCTTAATGATAAGGAAGGCATGTTTGAAACTGCCAATGGCGGTACGCTTTTCTTAGATGAGGTTGCCAACCTGCCCATGGATGTGCAGGCTTCCCTGCTAAGGGTGATACAGGAAAGGAAATTTAAACGTGTTGGCGGCAATAAAGAATCAACAACAGATGTACGCATCATTGTTGCCTCCAATGAAAATTTAAAAGAAGCCTATACCACTGGCAAATTCCGGGAAGATCTTTATCATCGCTTCAACGAGTTTTCTATTCATATCCCATCATTAAGAAACCGGCCAGAAGACATTCCGCTGTTTGCTAACTTCTTCTTAGAACAAACAGCTGCAGAGCTTGGTAAAAAGTTAGATGGTTTTGAAGAAGATGTGATGCAACTATTTTTAGAATACAATTGGCCGGGCAACCTGAGAGAATTCAGAAATGTGATACGCAGGGCAGGGCTGCTTACAACCAGTGGCTTGATCAATAAAAATGTGCTGCCATGGGAAATTATCAGCGGACCTGCAATGCCGGGCAATGCCGGCGGGACCATATCTGCGCAGGAAAAAACAGCTCCTCCTGCTGCAGGCCTAAAAGACGCTGCAGCGTATGCAGAATATGAAGCCATTATGAATGTGTTAAAACAGGTAAAATTCAACAAAACAAAAGCAGCAGAAATATTAAAGATCGACCGGAAGACGCTGTATAATAAAATTAAAAATTTCGAAGAAAGTAAACTATAAAAAATATCGTTGTTGCCATTTGTAGCATTAATTCCCCCCTGCTTCCCAAAATGTGTTATTAACGCATAACCACATTGCTTTTGCAACATAAAATACCATGGCATACCAATTGCCACCGCTATGTGTATTTATTCCTTTATTATCATATACAAAGGGATCATTTATCAACCATTAAAATTATTTGTATGGAAGAAAGAATAAATGAAATGAGAACATTGAGCCAGGTAATGGAAAAACTAAGGTTAAAGCGCCATGACATTGAATTTAAAAAAGACGAAGGGGCTTTTGTAACCGGCAATGGCAAATTATACCAACCCGAAGACCTTACCATTATAAAAACATACCGTTTTGAAGGTGAATCAGATCCTTCCGATTCATCCATCCTTTATGTAATAGAAGCAAATGATGGATTGACGGGCTACAGTATTGATGCCTACGGTGTTTACAGTAACCACGAGCAAGATTATGATGAGTTCATCAGGAAGATAAAGATACTTGACAGGGATGAACAATTATTATTCAGCCTTGAGTAAAAGCATATGAATATTGATTGAGGGTTTAGCAAATGTCCCGGCTCAATATAAGAGCCGGGCATTTTTATTCTTCCTGCCGTCCGATCATTTTGTCAGTACTTTTCCAGGAATTATTGAGCTTTTCAAATTCTTTCAGATCTGCTTCTGTTAATTTTTGATTGGCCAGCCCTTTCAGGTCAGGTTGCCCTGCATTTACCCAGGCTGTATACCAAAAAGAAGCAATGGATGCTATTGACAAACGCATCCGCCTTTCCACCATTCCGTCCAGCTTATTATTAAATGCATTAGTGAATGTAGAAGAGTATTGCCTGATCACCACTCCATTCCTTGTTTCAAAACTGTATTTCTGGTCGGCACCAAATTGTTTGGTCAATTCTCTTTCAAATCTCAGCACCGAATCGGATGCAAGTGCACTTTCCAATACTCTAGCCCATGTGTATTCCCCGGGCCTGTCGATGTATTGTGCTTTACCAATAAAGAAATCAAACTTACTATCAGCTAACAGTTCGGGCACACGGCTTTCCCAAAAACCATGTATACCTTTTTGGTTGGTATATTGCCCGTTGTGATTGCTGTTGGCATGCAGGGGTACATGTGAGTCGGCAATATAGTGGCCTATTTCGGCACTGTTCCGCATGATCCTGGCAAAGTTTTTTTCTTTAAATGCATCTGTAAGTCGGTAAAGCATGGTTTGAATATGCCAGGGTACAATGCCATATTCCCTTACTGAATCTTCGCCAAATTTATCCACCACATCTTTCCATTTTCGGGGCAGATTTGGATATGGATATGTACCATAATGATCGATATCTATATAGTGCTTAGGGCCTTCATCGGCCACAGCATAGCGTCGTTTATCAGGATCCACAGCATGTTCTTCCAAAAAATCAATGTTGGGTTTGTACAGTACCATCATTTCTGGAGGCAATAAAAACACTGCATAATAATTAATCTTTTTGTGAGCATAAAAACCCCAGCAAAAACAGTTGGTTGCTAATAAGCAACATATAATTACAAGTAATGAACGTTTCATGCTGTGCATTTTAGCAAGAAAGTTAGGATAATTATCTGTAGTTGCGGTTCAAAAATTCAAGAATGCCCGGTTGAATTTTAGCCGTGACTCATTTAGAAAGTGTGCTGAAGATTAAACCTTTTGCCAAAAACGTCATCTTACCAACGCTTTATTTACTTTTATACCTGAAAATGATGGCCCAACAACATTCAGACGACAAAGAACTGCTGTTCCAGTTTAAAAATACCGCCACTAAAGAAAGGGCATTTACCGGTATTATTAAAAAATACCAGGAGCGGTTGTATTGGCATATCCGCAGGATGGTAGTGCATCATGAAGATGCGAATGATGTGCTGCAGAATATGTTCATCAAAGTATGGAATGGACTGGAAAATTTCAGACAGGACAGTCAACTCTATACCTGGTTGTATCGCATTGCTACCAATGAAAGCCTTACATTTTTGGAGCAACAGAAAAGGAGATTGTCTGTATCCCTGAGTGATATTGAAAATGGCTTGAGTGATAAATTGAAAGCCGAACGTGACTTTGACGGCAACAAAATAGAATGGAAGCTGCAACTCGCCATACAGCAACTTCCAGATAAACAGCGAGTGGTGTTTAACCTGCGTTATTACGACGAGATGCCTTACGAAGAGATGAGCAGGGTGCTGGAAACCAGCGAGGGGGCGTTGAAAGCAAGCTATCATCATGCAGTGAAGAAAATTGAGTTTTATTTACTAAATCATTAAACTATACCCGGCATATTAAGTCAGTATTAACAGAATGAACAGGAGCGTTGATATATTGAAAGAATTAAATGAGATCAGTTCACTGGTTGCCGGCATTGGTAACGCCAATTTGTTTGCGGTACCGGAGGGCTATTTTGGCACGGTGGTCAGGACTGTTATGCTATGCCTGAAAGAAGAAAACAATACAGGCATAGAAGGTGTCAATGTTCCTGCCGGTTATTTTGAGGGTGTTTCAAATAATATACTTTCTAAAATACAAGGAACTGTAGCAAATGAATTACAGGAAATTTCTCCCCTGTTGACTGGCATTATAAAAGAGAATTTTTTTAAGGTACCTGAGCATTATTTTGAGCAGCTACCTGCTGATATCATTTCAAAATTAAATGCGGAGGAAGTTCCAGCTATTTTGCTGAATGTGAAAGATTTGCAGCCTTTTACTTTACCGGTGGGATATTTCGACAACATCAGTGGAGATATTTTAAGTAAAGTACATCAAGTCAATAGAGCCAAGGTGATTACAATGCCTAAGCGTCGTAATCTTATTTTAAAATATGCTGCAGCGGCCATGTTTACTGGAGTTGTTGCATTGGGTGTTTATAAGTTTGCCAACACGTCGGCTGTCTTAGCACCTGTAATTGAGCAAGGGATAGCAATTGCTGCTGATGAGAATAAATTTAATGAAACATTAGGCAACCTTGATACAGAGGCGATAACCCGGTATTTAGAAAAGAACGCATCTGAAACGGATGTGGCTTTACTAACATCAGAATTTGATGAAGGCACTTTGCCGGCACAGGAAGAATATTTAACTGACGAAGAAACATTGGATAATTTTATAGAAGAAATCAGTTCGAAAAATTAAATAAAGGTTTAGATGAAGAAGATATACATAATACTATCATTAATGTGCATTGTGGCAGTAGCCCATGCACAGGAAGCAGAACCCGATCTTTCTGAAAAGAAACAGCAGGATATACAGGCTTTAAAAGTGGCTTTTATCACCAAAGAATTAGAGCTTACGCCAGATGAGGCTCAAAAATTCTGGCCGGTTTACAACCAATATGAAAAGGAAGTGGGCGAAGCTTCAAAAAACACTCCTGATGTGATAGCAAAAGAACAAAAGGTGCTGGATGTTAAGAAAAAATACCAGGGTCACTTTGGCAAAATATTAGGCCCACAGCGTGTGAACAGGATGTATGGTGTTGAAGGCAGATTCAACAAACTGCTTATTAAAGCATTTCAACGCCAGCAAATGAAAAGGACTTTAAGAAACAACCGCCCATTAAGAAATCAATAAACCATTTATAATCCGAAAAGATAAGGTTAGCAGCAGTGATGACCTTTTTAATTTTCTATTGGGTTTTCCATTTGAACGTATTGATAATATGCTCCAGATCAACCTGCAAAAAGTCTTGTACGGGTTTTAATGAATCTGCGTTAGGTGTTACATCAAAATACAAAGCACCTCGGATAAAATTGTTGGCAGTATCACTAAGGAAAAATTGCTTGGCAGTAGCTGCATTGCCACCTACTTTAAAAAATACACCACTGATATTATTGGATGTATGTATCAGGCTATCCCTAATAGAAATGGATACAACATCATTTTTATTTGTAAGCGTAAAAGCATCCGCCACCATTTTGTCAAACACATTAATGCCAATAGAATCTTTGTATTTCCCATCGGGCTGCTTGATGCGGTACAATGCCTTGCCGCCAATTTTTTTATAGCTTAAAAATACCCTGCCGCCAAATTTTGGAAAATCAATATTGATCCAGTATGGATTTTCCGGGTTGCTGTCAAAGTAGGTACTATCCTGCAATATCTGGCTGTAAACCGGGTATTCAAAACTGTAAGGAAACCCTTCTCTGTCAAATTTTTGGTAGCCCCGTTTAGGAAGTTCAATATTAAAGTAGCCCCGTTTTTTTGAAACATACGGGGAGTTACAGGATGCAAGAAAGCAGATAGATATAACAATTACACCCAATCTCGGTACAGGGTGCTGAATACAGAATACTGATATTTTGGACCATAGATGATACTTCATTACTGTAAAAAATTAATGCTTTCTGTTAACTTATTCTTCTTTGTCTCTCATCTTAATAATCACTTTCACTTTGTCTATCCGGTTCTTATTTATTTCGAGCGGAACAAAAATAAAATCACCGCTTATCAATTCTTCATCCACCTGTGGAAATTCGCCGGCAATTTCCAGTGCCAGGCCGGCCAGTGAATCACTATCTCCCCTTACCGCTTCGAAAGTATCTCCGGGTAGTCCCATTACCTTACAAACATCGTTGATCATTGTCTTCCCTTCAAAAATATAGGTGTTGTCGTCTATCTTTTTATTGGCGCTTTCTTCATCATCAAACTCATCCCTGATATCTCCAATAATTTCTTCCATGATATCTTCCAGCGTAACAATACCGGATGTGCCTCCAAATTCATCTACCACTACTGCAAAGTGTATCCTTTTGTTCCTGAATTCCTGGAGCAGGTCTTCAATCAGTTTTTGTTCATGTACAAAATAGGCCGTGCGCATGATGCTATGCCATTCAAAATCTCTATAGGCAATATTATTTACAAATGGAAGCATATCCTTTGTATGCAACATACCTTCTACTTCATCCAGGTTATTTTTATAAACCGGTAAACGGGAATAATGCAGTTCTTCTATTCTTCTCACCACATCATCGAAACTGCTGTTGTAATCAATCCCATTTACATCAAGCCTCGTTCGCATTACCTGCTTTACAGGCGTATCACTAAACTTCCGGATGCCTTTCAGTATCTGCTTTTCTTCCATGGTGGCTTCATGATCTGGCAACAGGTCAATTGCATAATCTAGTTGTCTATCATCCAAAAAAGCAGAATTACCCGAAGAAAATTTTTGTCCTATCCCGTCGCTTAATCCTACCAGCCGCCTGCTCATACCAAGCCTGGAGCAGGTACTGTGAAAAATTTCAATCACAATAGATGCAGTGGAAGCAAACCAAATTTTATGGTTGGTTGCCCAAACTTTCGGAAGCACTTCTCCAAACAAAACAAGCAGGAAAGTAACTGCCAGTACTTTTATTAAAAAGCTTAACCAAATGCTTAGTCCAAACACTTCCAGCCAGCCGTCCAGCAGAATGTTAGAAATTAAAATGATGCCGATATTGACAAAACTATTAGTGATGAGCATTGATGCCAGCAGCATCTTAGGCTGCTCCAGCAAAGTAACAATTCTCCTGAATGCAGGTTGTTGCTTTGTTTTAAGCATATTGATATCCTTATAAGTCAGGGAGAAAAAGGCAACTTCTGAACCTGCCACTAAAAAAGAGACAACGAATAAAAGCACAGCTAAAAACATCAACACTGCCGAAGCTGCTGTGGTTATTGCCAGCAAATGAATATGCAAAAAACTAGTAAAGAGAGTGGCCGAATGGTAGTCCAAAACTGTTGGTTTTAGTAAACAATATTTTTATCATCCGCGGTAGAAAATTACTGCTGATGAATGCCGGTTGCAGTGATTAAAAAGGCAGACGCTCAGACCCTTCTTCAGGATGTGGTGGGTTATCATGGCCCAGATCGTCAGCAATATCTATTCCCCCAAGTCCGGTACTCATGTCAGATCGTTTATCCAGCATGATTAAGTTGTCACCCACTATTTCAGTTGCAAATTTTTTATTTCCCTCTTTATCTTCCCAGCTACGTGTTTTCAGGCGGCCTTCAATATATACCAGACTTCCCTTGTGCAGGTATTTTTGTGCCAACTCTGCCAACCCTCTCCACAATACCACGGTATGCCATTCAGTTTGAGATATTAACTTGCCGCTCCTGTCTTTGTAGGTTTCTGTTGTAGCCAACGAAAACTTAGCTACGGCAATATTGCCTTCAAGGAATTGCATATCGGGATCTTTACCCAAATTTCCAATTAGCATTACCCTGTTTACGCCTCTCATAATTTTTCATTTTGTTGATTCAGTTAATACTAAAACATATTTAAAGATACAGTTTTATCTTTTAAATAATTGCTGATAAATTTTGGAAATGGCAGGTGATCAATCTGGGTTTTATCTACCAGTTCAAACCCTTTTAAATGGAGGGGATTTGTAACAGTAAGGCTGATAAACTGTCCGCAAATAGTTTGATGTGTAAGCTGTTGTTTGTAAATGCCGGAAACAGTTTTGATAGCAATTGATTTTTTTTGCATGATTGCTTTTATCGCTGGTCTTTTAAGTAGTTCTTCAATTGTAAGCGATTGGTCGTTTTCAACAAGCATAAATTCATACAGGTTTTCCCAAATATCCTTACTGCTTCTTTTATGTACATGCCATTGGTTGTTGTATTGCAAGACAAAATAATAGAACCACCTGGTTTTCCTGCTGATTGTCTTTTCTTTTAACGGCAATTGACCAGTATTGTTATTCAGATAAGCCACGCATTTTTTTTTGAGCCGGCAATCACTGCACAATGGCAATTGTGGCTTGCAAACAATCGCTCCAAAATCCATTAATGCCTGGTTGTACATGGCTGGCTTTTTCTTGTCTAACAGTTCCTCCGCAAGTAATGAAAATAATTTTTTCCCATCATTGCCGTCTATGGGGGCATCTATTCCAAAATACCTTGCCAACACCCTGAAGACATTACCATCTAGCACCGCCCTGGGTAGGTTAAATGCAAATGAACCAATAGCTGCAGCCGTATAAGGCCCAACTCCTTTTAATGCAAGTATTGTTTCGTAAGTATCAGGGAATTCGCCTCCCAGATCATTGTAAATATATTTTGCAGATGCGATTAAATTTTTGCAACGGGTATAATATCCCAGCCCTTCCCAAAGCTTAAAAATTTTATTTTCAGGAGCTTTGGCCAACTGCTCCACCGTAGGAAATGCTTTCACAAATCGATTGTAATATTCCAGGCCCTGATTTACCCGGGTTTGCTGCAATATGATCTCGCTTAGCCAGATTTTATATGGATCCTTCTCCCCTTTCCAGGGCATTTCCCGTTTATTTAATTCCTTATTCCAGCGCAACAGTTGATTGGTAAAATAATCCTGGTTAGCCTTTTTTTTCATTTGAAAACAAATATCTGCTAATAATTATAAATCATTTATACGATTCAATCTTAGTATGGTTTAAATATTGTAAATAATATTTAGCTGATAATCAGCATATAATATTGTTTTTTCAAAAAAAACACTATTTTACTGTTGAATCGTAAAACCTTCCATTATGAGAAAAGCAGACTTAATTTCAGAAATATCAGACAAAACCGGCATCCCCAAGGTAGATGTAATGGTTACTTTAGAAACTATGTTCAAAGAAATTAAAAGGTCTTTGATTGAGGGCGAAAACATTTACATACGTGGCTTTGGCAGTTTTATTACTAAAAAAAGGGCTGCAAAAATTGGCAGGAATATTAAAAAGAATATTGCTGTAGAAATCCCTGAACATTACATACCTGCCTTTAAACCTGCAAAAGAATTTGTACAAGAAGTAAAAGCCAAAAAAATGGATGAAAATGCCTCTCCCTCATTGTAGTTGAGTATTATTATAGTTTTGCATATTTTGGTTAAGAGCCAATAGGCAAGTACACAAGTGCTGTTTAATCCCCAACAGCCATAAAAAGTTTAGGGCTGCCAAGAATAACCGTATTTTTGCAGCCTTAATTTTTTCAGGTGAAAAAACAACAATTCATTCTATCGGCAAGTGGCATCCTGCTCCTTCTCACGCTGTGGTTTTTTGGTAAAACGGTAGCTAATAAAGACAACCAACCTGCTCCCGAAATAGCCGGTAAAAAAAGCGCTATTGCCTTTAATATTGAGGAATACCTGAAATCCTCCAAACAAAAGCTCACTATTTCTCAAACTAACTATGTAAGCGAAATAGAAAACAGCATATCGAGGGGAGACGTTAAAACCCAGCAGGAGAAGGCTTATTACCAGTTGGCAAGCTTTTGGAGCGACAGTCTTCACAACCACGAATTGTACGTTTATTATATTTCCAAAGCATCAATGTTGGTAAATTCTGAAAAAAATCTCACCTTTGCCGCCCGGCAAATTTTAGCAGAGTTCAGAAATGAACCAGATGCTGCTAAAAGAGGATGGAAAGCTGAGCAGGCGATTGGCCTGATTCAAAAAGCCATAGAACTCAACCCGGATAATGATTCATTAAAGGTTGATCTTGGATCCTGCTATGTTTTTGGTAAAGGAATGGCAGGGGATGCACAGGAAACAATGAAGGGCATTCAACAGTTACTGCAGGTGGTGAAGAAAGATTCGATGAATATGCAGGCGCAGTTGGTGCTGGGAATTGGCGGTGTGGTATCAAGCCAGTATGAAAAGGCGGTCGAAAGATTGCAAAAAGTAATCAGCAATGAGCCTGGTAATGCAGAAGCAGTATCCTGGTTAGCTGAAGCATATGCAGGAAAAGGAGATAAAGAGAATGCAGTAAAATGGTTTAATGTAAGCAAGCGGATGCTTAATAACCCTCAATACAGTAAAGAGATTGATAAACGAATCGAAGAATTGAAATAATCGGAAACCGTTTGATTAAAGGTTTTTGATTGATATAAAATATTATTTCACAAATAAAAATACTCAGGTTATGCCTTGTGGTAAAAAAAGAAAACGTCATAAAATCGCAACACATAAGCGTAAAAAGCGTTTAAGAAAGAACCGTCATAAGAAGAAGTAATTGAAATGAACGGCTGGCCTTATTAAGGCCGGCACCCGTTTAGTGGTACAGTGTGCTTGGGCTGCTTACGTGGCTTTTAAGCAATGCTGTAATATCCTTATGTGACGTTATGGTTTCTTAAAAATGTGAATTGCTTGACAAAGGAATTAATTATTAATGCGGCATCACAGGGTGTAGAGATTGCCCTGATGGAAGATAAAAAACTGGTAGAGCTGCACAATGAAAAAGCAGATGCAAGCTTTGCGGTTGGTGATCTATACCTTGGGAAAGTTAAAAAACTAATCCCCGGGCTGAATGCTGCCTTCGTGGATGTAGGTTTTGAAAAAGATGCATTTCTACATTACACCGACCTGAGCCCTTATATCAGATCTCTCCTCAAATTCACCAATACAGCTATCAACGACAAAACAGAAGGTGGCTTTGACTTTGGGAAATTCAGTGTAGAACCGGAAATAGTAAAAACCGGCAAGATCGCTGAAGTTTTAAACGGCCGACCCAATGTGCTGGTTCAGATTTTAAAAGAACCCATTGCTGCAAAAGGGCCCAGATTGAGTTGTGAAATATCATTGCCCGGCAGGTTTGTTGTGATTACCCCCTTTAATGATATTGTAGCTGTTTCCCGTAAAATACATTCCGGGGATGAGCGTAAAAGACTCCAGAAAATTATTGAAGCCATCAAACCCAAAAATTTTGGTGTTATCGTTCGTACTGCTGCAGAAGGTAAACAATCTACAGAACTTCATGAAGACCTTGCTTCGCTGGTACAAACCTGGAAAACGATTCAAAGCAATCTTAAGGAAGCCACGCCACCCTCGAAAATATTGAGTGAGCAGGGGAAGGCTACCAGTATGCTCCGTGATTTGCTGAATGAAGATTTTAACCGCATTGTTGTTAACGACCGCAATATTTTTTCTGATACAAGGGCATACATACAAAAAATTGCCCCCGAAAAGGTTGACATTGTTACTTACTATAATAACGGCTCTCCGATTTTTGACAGTTTTGGTGTTACTAAGCAGGTAAAAGCTTCTTTTGGCAAAACAGTTAACCTGCCGAGTGGTGCTTATCTCATTATTGAGCATACAGAAGCCCTGCATGTCATTGATGTAAACAGCGGCTATAAAAGTGTAAGCAATAACCAGGAACAAAATGCCCTGGAAACAAACCTTGAAGCTGTGGAAGAAGTGGCCAGGCAGCTGAGATTGAGGGATCTGGGAGGCATCATAGTAGTTGATTTCATTGACATGAAACTGCCCGACAATAAAAAGCGGTTGGTGGATGCAATGGAACAGTATATGAGAACAGACCGTGCCAAACATGCAGTATTACCAATCAGTAAATTTGGATTGATGCAGATAACCAGGCAGCGAATGAAGCCTGAGATGAACATCAACACCTCGGAAATATGCCCGAGTTGTAACGGAACAGGCAAAATATCTTCTACCCTTATTTTAGAAGATGAGATTGAAAAGAACCTGAGCTATCTCATCATGCAAAAGCACAAGGGGCTTACCATAATGGCGCACCCTATTTTATATACTTACCTCACCAGTGGTTTTATTTCAAAACGCAGGCGTTGGATGTGGAAGTACAAACAAAAAATTAAAGTGGTTGCTAACTCTGCTTATCACTTAACTGAGTTCCGTTTTTTTGATGATAACGATGAAGAAATTAAACTATAAAGTAAAGCCCCTTTTTGAGGGGCTTTTTTATTATTAATTCATCCAAAGAATCAATTAATCCCTGCTCCTCGATTGATAAATAAATATATACTGTACCAGCATAGCAATAGATGCCAACGCTGCCACTACATAAGTGAGTGCTGCCCACTTTAAAGCGTCTTTTGCCTGATCCAGTTCCTGAGGTCTTGTGATGTTTGCTGTATCCAGCCATTTTAAAGCCCTTGCAGAAGCATCAAATTCTACCGGTAAGGTGATAACAGCAAATAAAGTAGATACTGCAAACAGGATAATGCCAATGAGCAAGACCGTTTGGTTACCACCACCAAAACCAAAAATACCCAAGCCTGCAATGATTACCCATTGAGAAAGTGTGGTGCTTAATTGAGTAACAGGCACCAGTCTGCTGCGTAACATTAACATTGAATACGCTGTAGCATGCTGTACTGCATGGCCACATTCGTGAGCGGCAACTGCTGCAGCTGCAACATTTCTCCCTTCATAAACTTCCGGACTAAGGTTCACTGTTTTCTTTGTAGGATCGTAGTGATCACTTAAATAACCGGGTACTGAAATTACCTGTACATCGTATATGCCATTTTGTTTTAGCATTTTTTCAGCAATCTCCTTTCCACTCAACCCGGAAGAAGTAGGCATAGCCCCATATTCTTTGAATTTCCCTTTTAACCGGTACTGAACCCCATACCAATCACCATAAAAATCAGGGAAATGGCAATCATTCCAAATGTCATAATTGTAAGATTTTATTTAAAAGAGTATTTTACAAACGACAAGCCATTTTTGTATTCTGCCAAAACGACAAGAGCCGGGCTAAAACCCGGCTCCAGAATATTTGACCAATAATGATTAAATCATTTTCTTTACTTCTTCTATCAACTCCCCTTTAGTAATTGGTACACCCATTATCTTGTTGTAGCCTTTTGCATCCACAAAATATACATCACGAATGATCTTTATCAATTGACCGTTGTTGATTTCAGGGATCAGTACATGATCAAAATTATTGAGCATATCACCCAGGTTTTTCGGGAAAGGTCTTACATAACGCAGGTGTGCATGTGATACTGCGTGCCCTTCTGCCTGCAAGTCCTTAACAGCACTTTTAATAGCTCCAAAAGTACTACCCCAACCAAGTATCAACACTTTTCCTTTGTCAGGACCGCTGTCTAATTTTTGTTCAGGAATGTATTCTGCTATTTTATCAACCTTGGCCTGTCTTGTTTTTACCATTAGCTGGTGGTTCTCATTGTCATAACTGATATTACCGGTGACATCCTGTTTTTCCAATCCTCCCACCCTGTGTTCCAGTCCTGGTGTACCAGGTATGGCCCATGGCCTTACTAATTTTTCATCTCTTTTATATGGCTGGAATTTCCCGTTTACATCCAGATCAGACGCTACATTCTGAGAAGCAAAAGATGTTTTAATCTCCGGCAGATCCGCAGCAGTTGGGTATTTCCATGGTTCTGCACCATTGGCAATATATCCATCGCTTAATAATATTACCGGGGTCATGTGCTGTACACTGATCCTTGCTGCCTCGTAGGCTGCATGAAAACAATCACTTGGTGTAGATGCAGAAATCACCGGCATTGGGCATTCGCCATTCCTGCCATAATAAGCTTGTAACAGGTCACTTTGTTCAGTTTTGGTAGGTAAGCCTGTACTTGGGCCTCCACGCTGAATATCCACGATCACCAAAGGAATTTCAAGCATTACTGCAAGCCCCATAGCTTCTGCCTTTAATGCCATCCCAGGGCCGCTGGTAGTGGTGATACCTAAAGATCCGCCATAGCTTGCACCGATGGATGAAGCAATGGCAGCTATTTCATCTTCTGCCTGGAAAGTTTTAATGCCAAAATTTTTGTACTTACTTAATTCATGTAAAATATCGCTGGCAGGTGTAATCGGGTAGCTACCCAGGAATAATTGCAAACCGCTTTTTTGTGAAGCAGCAATCAGTCCATAACTCAATGCCTGGTTGCCCATGATGGAACGGTAATTACCTGGAGTCATTTTGGCTTTCGCTACTGTATACCGGTTGCGGAAGGTTTCTGTTGTATCTCCAAAATTATAACCGGCCTGAAGGGCTTTTACGTTACTTTCAAATATCTCCGGCTTTTTGCCAAATTTATCCTGCAAAAACTCAATGGTATTTTCCATTTCCCTGTTGTACATCCAGTACAAAAAACCCAGCACAAACATGTTTTTTGCCCGGTCTTTTTCCTTCATCCCCATAGCAATATCTTTCAATGCCTCCCGGGTCATTTTCGTCACATCCATCTTTATCAGCTCGTAACCATCCAGGCTGCCATCTTCTATCGGGTTTATTCCTTCGGGGTAATTGGCGAGACGGAGATTTTTTGAATCAAACCCATCTGTATTGGCGATGATGATACCGCCATTCTTCAATGCTTTTAAATTTACTTTTAACGCAGCTGCATTCATCGCTACCAGCACATCGCAGGCATCTCCCGGGGTAAATACCTGGTCGCTGCTGAAGCGTAATTGATAGCCGCTTACGCCGGGCAATGTTCCCTGTGGGGCCCTTATTTCAGCCGGAAAATCCGGGAAAGTAGCAAGGTCAATTCCTAATAACGCTGTGTTGTTGGTAAACTGGCTTCCTGTCAATTGCATACCATCTCCACTGTCTCCTGCAAATTTTATCACTACATCCTGTAGTACCTGGTCTGTTGTATTCATATTTTTCATTTTGGCACCTGCAAGTTACGATGAAATTTATTTTGAATACCAATGAAGAAAAACTTTGTGTGGCAACGTTGCCAGAATTTTTTACAACTATTATAATAGAGTAGAAAATGTCAACACTTAAAAAAGATTTACATTTACAAAAACACTATTACTATGGCTTTATTTAAATCGGGTAACCCCACGCTATCTGAAAAAGCTTTTCAAGGGTCGATGTCTACGGATTATACTGAAACGATGAGCCTGAGAGGTACACTGAACAAATTTGGCTTTATGCTTTTGATGCTGATGGGCAGCGCATTTTACTCCTGGAAAGAATATGCAGGCGGTGGCAATGTAATACCACTACTCCTGACGGGATTAATTGGGGGATTGATTGTTGCAATCATTATTACATTCAAGAAAGAATGGGCACCTTACCTGGCACCAGCATATGGCTTGCTGGAAGGGTTATTCCTTGGGGCAATATCAGCCTATTACAATGAAGCATTTGCTGCAAAAGCACCCGGTATTGTAATGAATGCTGTGGGTTTAACCTTTGGTACCGCTATTGCCATGTATTTCCTGTACAGTTTCAAAATAATAAAAGCAACAGAAAAATTCAAATCAGTACTATTGATGGCCACCGCAGGTATCGGCATCTTTTACCTCATCAGTATTTCGCTTGGTTTCTTTGGTGTACACATAGCCTTTTTACATGAAGGCTCTATGATGGGTATTGGTTTTTCATTAATTGTGGTTGCGGTTGCTGCGTTAAACCTCATCCTGGATTTTGATATGATTGAGCAGGGAACACAGGCAGGAGCACCCAAATACATGGAATGGTATTGTGCGTTTGGGTTGATGGTTACCATTGTATGGCTGTATCTTGAAATACTGAGGTTGCTATCAAAATTGAGCGACAGAAAATAAAAGAAGTTGATTAAATAAAAGCGGCCCCCAGCTTTGCCGGGGGCCGCTTTTATTTACAATTGACCAATCAATGCTTTCACTTTGTCTCCAATAAAATCCCTCACTTCATTAAACGCTGCAGGTTCCATATGTTTGGGGTCGGGTATCTGCCAGTCGATAAATTGTTTGGCTGGCATCCAGGGACAGGCATCTCCGCACCCCATCGTTACAACCACATCAAACGGTGCAAATTCCTTTACTTCATCGAGGCTTTTACTATCGTGTGTGCTAAGATCATACCCAAGTTCTTTCATAGCTTCGATTGCTTTGGGATTTACCATACCACTGGGTTTACTGCCTGCACTGTAGGCTTCTACATTATCACCACCATAAATACTGGCAAATGCCTGGCTCATCTGCGAACGGTTGCTGTTTTCGATACATACAAAAAGTAATTTCTTTTTCATTTGGTCATTTGTGTTGGTTGGTAATATTTTTTTCTAAGCCAGAATGCCACATTCACCAAGGCTATCAATGCCGGCACTTCTACCAGGGGGCCAATTACTCCGGCAAACGCCTGCCCGCTATTGATGCCAAATACTCCAATGGCAACTGCTATCGCCAGTTCAAAATTGTTGCCTGCTGCAGTAAATGCTATCGATGCATTGGTAGAGTAATCAGCACCTAATTTTTTACCTATAAAAAAACTGGTGATGAACATGATGGCGAAATAAATTATAAGGGGAATGGCAATTCTTATTACATCCAGCGGTATTTGCACAATCAGTTCACCCTTTAAACTAAACATAATCACAATGGTGAAAAGCAATGCAATCAAAGTAATAGGGGAAACAATGGGAATGAATTTTTGCTCATACCATACTTCACCTTTCAGTTTTAATAAAATAAATCTTGTGAGAAATCCTGCAGCGAATGGAATCCCCAAATAGACAGCCACACTTTTTGCGATCTGCCCTATTGTTATGTCTACAACAGAGCCTGTAATACCAAACAAAGGCGGAAGCAGTGTAACAAAAACATAAGCATATATACTATACAGCAATACCTGGAAGATGCTGTTCAAGGCAACCAGCCCGGCTGCATATTCCCTGCTGCCTTCAGCCAGTTCGTTCCATACAATTACCATGGCGATACAACGGGCAAGCCCGATAAGAATCAAGCCCACCATATATTCAGGATAACCATGCAGGAAAACAATGGCAAGTATGAACATCAGTATGGGGCCTATGATCCAGTTGAGTAATAATGATGCCCCAAGCACCCTGGTGTTTTTAAATACTTCTTTTAGTTTATCATACTTTACTTTGGTAAAGGGCGGATACATCATTAGAATAAGCCCAATTGCCAAAGGAATATTGGTTGTGCCGGTTGAAAAAGAATTGATAAACGTGGAGGAGGAAGGGAAAAAATACCCGATACCAACACCAACAACCATTGCCAGGAATATCCAGAGTGTGAGGTACCTGTCTAAAAAACTCAATTGCTTTCGTTCGTGTGCAGGTGCACAGTTGTTTGCTGACATAGTTAATGCTGGTTATGCTGTAATTAAATACGCTTCTTCATTACTATTGCAGAAGAAGGACAGAGTGATAAAAATTCAGCAGTTTGCTTTATTGAAACCGCTACAGCATCCCTTTCAATTGCACAGTATCCCTGCCGGTGAAAAAAATCTTTTGCAGTAGTGGTGAGCAGGTACATACATTCAATACCACTTTCCTTTGCATACATTTCTATTTTTTCATTGATGATCTTTCCATAGCCTTTTCCCTGCTCCTCTTTTGCTACACTCACACTCCGGAGCAATGCACAGTCTTCAAAAATTTCAAGCCCGGCAGTACCAATGATCTTCTCTCCGTCCATTAATAAGTAGAGCAGTTTGTCATCGTCAAGGTCGGATGTGGGTAGTTGATGTTGTTGTAATAAAGCCATTGCCTGTTTTCTGTCTTCTTCAGTAAGGGCAATTTTTAAAGTTGTATTGTTTAATATTTGTTGTTGCATGATGTTTCAATTAACCAATGAAATGGTATGGAAGTCAAGTTTTAAAAACTTGACTTCCTTGTTTCAGCAGCATCCGCTTCCCGGCTCACAGCAATTCCTGTCATCCTTTGCCGGCTTTTCGGCATACACTGTAATACTGGTGATCTTTGTATTCCCGTTCTTATATTCCGCAATTTCATCCGCACTTAAATAATTCGCCAGTATTCCATCTGGTATAACGATGGCCTTATCTTTTTGAAGCGTAATATTTTTAAAGCCTGCGGCTTCTATAATTTCTAAATACACCTGCTTTTGAATGGCTCCGCTCACACAGCCTGCATACAGTTCGGCCACTTCCTTCCACTTAACCGGCAACGCTCCTTCCAGCACAATATCAGAAATAGAAAAATGCCCGCCAGGTTTTAACACCCTGAAAATTTCACTGATTACTTTGTGTTTGTTGGGCACTAAATTCAACACACAATTACTTACAATCACATTGGCAAAGTTGCTGGTTACGGGCATGTCGTCAATATCACCCAACCTGAATTCAACATTGTTCAATCCCAGTTTCTCTGCATTGGCCCTGGCTTTGGCAATCATTGCTTCGGTAAAATCGATACCAATTACTTTACCTTTTTCGCCAACAAAGCGGCGTGCAATAAAGGCATCGTTACCGGCTCCGCTGCCAAGGTCAATAACGGTATCGCCTTCTTTTATTTTTGCAAATTCTGTTGGTAACCCACAGCCCAGGCCAAGGTCTGCATCGGGGTTGTATCCTTTCAGTTTGGTATAATCATCAGCCATAATATTGTACACTTCATCTCCACAACAGGAGGAAGTGGCACCACAGCAGGAAGTGGCATTCTGTGTTTGGCTTTGTTCTGCAATAGCAGTGTACTTTTCTCTTACGAGTGCTTTCATTTGTGAATCGTTGTTCATAGTTTTACTATTTGCCCCCACCTCAGTTATCTAACGGATGATAAGGAAGTTTAAAAATAATTTTTATGACAAAATCTTACTTTTTCTAACATAATCTTCGCAACGATCTCCTCCATTTCCCTCCCCACCGGGGAGGATAGGTGGGGCCGCTTAACAGCATGACTTTTCGTTCTGCACTTTCAGTTTATTAAATAAAAAACTGAATTCCCCCATAAATCTTTCAAAGGCTTTCCAGTTAATGCAGTAGCAGCTTTTCGGCCCATCAACCGTTCCGTTGATCAGCCCGGCATTTTTCAATTCCTTTAAATGCTGCGATACGGTGGACTGGGCAAGTGGCAATACTTCCACAATCTCACCGCAAATACATTCATTGTGTTGCGCCAGTACCTTCAATATGGCGATACGTGCAGGATGTGCCAGTGCTTTGGCAAATGCTGCCAGTTCCTGCTCCTTCTGACTGAATTCTTCTTTTTTATGAATGGCCATCTTTATCGTTTTTTACGATGATTGTGTTCATTAAAAAAGACATTTAAAATGTCCAAATCAATTACATATCGCAAATATACGATTAAGTACTTTTTATTTCCAAATTTTCGCCAGGTTATTTTTTTGTGGGGGAATCAAGATGAAGGCCAGGTTAACATAAAAGGGCACTTCTTAAGTCATTTCAACATATCACTACCGTTAGATCAGCTTTTTGGGAAGAAATCAGTAGCCCGCCCCATTTTAAATCAAGCCTAACGAAATAGCCCTGCATGGCGAATTATTTATACTTTTGCCATCACTTAAAAAATTGCTTTATGCACAAGATACTGATTACCGGTGGGGCTGGCTTTATTGGTTCGCATTTAACCCGGTTGTTTGTTACAAAGTACCCCGATTATAACATTGTAAATATTGATAAACTTACCTACGCCGGCAACCTCGAAAACCTGAAGGATATTGAAGATGCACCCAATTATACCTTTGTAAGAGGAGATATTACCGATGCCGGTTTACTTAAAGAACTCTTCGATATCCACCAGTTTACTGCCGTGCTGCATTGCGCCGCCGAAAGCCATGTGGACAGGAGCATTACCGATCCTTTGGCATTTATTACTACTAATGTGGTAGGTACTGCCACTTTGCTTCACACGGCCAGGCAGTATTGGAATGGAGCTTACGAGAACAAAATTTTTTACCACATCAGTACCGATGAAGTATATGGCTCTTTGGGAGAAACCGGCTTTTTCACAGAAGAAACTGCTTACGATCCAAGAAGCCCCTACTCGGCATCCAAAGCTTCCAGCGATCATATCGTAAGGGCGTTTTACCATACCTATCATTTACCGGTTAAAATTTCCAACTGCAGCAATAACTACGGACCTTTTCATTTTCCGGAAAAACTGATTCCTCTCTGTATTCACAATATCATCAATAATAAACCACTCCCTATTTACGGCAAGGGCGAAAATGTAAGGGATTGGCTGTATGTGGAAGACCATGTAAGGGCCATTGATGTAATTTTCCACACCGGCAAAGTGGGAGAAACTTACAATATTGGCGGCCATAATGAGTGGACCAATATCGCCCTGGTAAAAGAACTGTGCAGGCAGATGGATGAAAAGCTGGGGAGAGACAAAGGCGAATCAGAAAAACTCATTACTTATGTAAAAGACAGGGCCGGCCATGATCTGCGCTATGCTATCGATGCCACAAAACTAAAAGACCAATTAGGCTGGCTGCCCTCTTTGCAATTTGAAGAAGGCATTTCAAAAACCATTGACTGGTATTTGAACAACAGCGAATGGTTGCAACATGTAACTTCAGGTAATTATCAACACTATTACGAACAACAATACGATAAACGTTAATCGGCGAACCATGAAAGGAATCATACTAGCAGGCGGAAGCGGCACAAGGCTCTATCCCATCACCATGGGCATCAGCAAACAACTCATGCCGATTTATGATAAACCCATGATCTATTATCCGCTAAGCACACTTATGCTGGCCGGAATTAACGAAATACTGATCATCACCACACCTGATGATCAAAGCCAGTTTGTACGTTTATTGGGCGATGGCTCTCAATGGGGTTGCAAAATTGAATATGCCAAACAGGAAATACCCAACGGTCTCGCCCAGGCATTTGTAATTGGCGAAAAATTCATCGGTAAGGACAGTGTGGCCCTGGTGCTGGGAGACAATATTTTTTACGGTACTGGCTTCAGTAAATTGCTGCAGGAATCTGCCAATCCAGAAGGGGCTGTGATCTTTGCTTATCCTGTAAGCGATCCGGAAAGATATGGGGTAGTTGAATTTGATCCAGCCTTTAATGCGCTGAGTATTGAAGAGAAACCGGAACTTCCCAAGAGCAATTATGCAGTACCCGGCCTTTACTTTTATGACAACGAAGTAGTTACAATTGCAAAAAATATTGCACCCAGCCCCAGGGGCGAATATGAAATTACTGATGTAAATAAAACCTATCTGCAAAATAAAAAGCTCAAAGTGGGCGTTTTAAACAGAGGATTCGCCTGGTTAGACACCGGAACCTTTGAGAGTTTAAGCGACGCAAGCGAATATGTACGGGTAATTGAACAACGGCAGGGCCTAAAAATAGGCTGCCCGGAAGAAATTGCCTGGCGCATGGGCTACATTACAAGGGAACAATTGCTGAACGAAGCGGAAAAACTTAAAAAAAGTGGTTACGGTGAATACCTCAGGAGAATCGCTAAGTAAAACTTAAGCGTTATCCAATTCCGTAATTGCAGATGAACATCCAATTAGTCAATCCGTTTAACAAGAACCTGCTTTCGCTGGCTGCTGAAGGGCTGATGGAAAATTGTGCCCTCATCTTCCCCAAAAAAAATGGTGCTTACCGCATTGTAAGCGATGATAATTACACAGGCAATTTTGGTTACCAATGGAATAAATATGCAGGTACCCAGGTAGATAAAGCCAGCAAACTACAGATCAGCAAGACCCGTTTTTTTGCAGAAACCAACTGGGATAAAGAAGACCTTGCCGGGAAAAATATATTAGAAGTTGGCTCTGGCGCCGGGCGCTTCACCCAAATTTTACTGGATCATACCAACGCCAATGTTTACAGTGTTG
Source organism: Chitinophagaceae bacterium (assembly GCA_016722465.1). GTDB lineage: Bacteria > Bacteroidota > Bacteroidia > Chitinophagales > Chitinophagaceae > Ferruginibacter. Next base: position 1,099,196 of record JADKJC010000002.1, read on the forward strand.
ATTACAGCAACGCCGTGGAAGCCAACTTTCAAAATAATGGCCCCAACGATAGATTAAACCTCTTCCAGGCAAGTATTTACGAAATGCCTTTTGCCAAAGCACAGTTTGATAAAGTGCTTTGCCTTGGCGTATTACAACACACTCCAAACTTTGAACAATCTGTAAAGGCATTGATAGAAATGGTGAAGCCCGGTGGCGAACTGGTGGTTGATTTTTATGGCATCAATGGTTTCTGGACCAAGCTACATGCAAAATACATGTACCGTCCTTTTACCAAAAACATGACTCATGAAAAACTCAACAGCCTGATAGAAAGCAATATTGACTGGATGATCAAAACAAACCTGTTCTTCTCAAAAATTGGTTTGGGAAAAATAATGAATCGTTTTATTCCTGTATGTGATATTGAAGGCACATTGCCAACCAATATTCCTTACAAGCAGTTGAGAGAACTCTGTGTGCTGGATACATTCGATATGTATTCACCGGAATACGACAATCCGAAAAGAATAAAAACGGTGGCTGATTGGTTTAAAAAGTTTGGGATGGAGGATGTATGGGGTGGAAAGATACAGTATGATAACTGTGTGGCTTCGGTGGTTAAGGGAATAAAAAAATAGTTTTTGCAGGCATTTGTCCATAACTCATCATCGTTGTGAACTTATTCTGTTATTTTTTTTTAGTAAAAAGAAAGAATAATCTCACTTGTGCTCCCTGTCTTTCATGGCAGCAATAGCTTTAAAACATAAACAGTACAGCAACATTAAAAAATATTCTTGATAAAATAAATGGCAACAATATCCGGCATATTAAAATTTGGAAAAAGCAGGGAGATGCGTTCAGTCGCCATCTACACTTTCTCTAACTTTTTCAGCAAGGGCGTTTCCTTTCTGCTGCTGTTCTATTTTGCCCATGCGTTAACAGAAGCTGATTTTGGCCTGCTGAACTTATTCAGCAATGGTATTCTTTTTTTAATGCCCTTTGTTTCGATGGGTATACTGCAATCGGTAAATACGGAATATTTCAAAAAAGACAACAAGGAGTTCAGCAATTTCTTCAGTACCACACTCATGATGCCAATGATTGTAACATTGCTGGCAATACTGTTGTTTTTTGTATTCAGGACCCAACTACAACAACGCTATTCTTTCCCTACTGTTTTTGCATTGCTCATACCATTAATCACCCTCTTCAACTTTCTGAATGAACATTTGATCAATATGGTGCGTAACAGCAACGATCCCATGAAATACCTGTTCGTTAATATCGGCAGGTTACTGGCAGAGATCACACTGGCCGTCTTCTTCATCAGCGCACTGGAGTTTGGCTGGATGGGCAGGGTAATGGGTATTTTTATTTCTTACTTCATGGTGGCCATGTATGCTTTCTTTTATTTTAAAGAGCGTGGATTTATTGTACCGGTCATCCGCAAAAAATATATTTACAACGAACTCCTTTACAGCGTACCCATCATTGTAATGCAGGTAGGTGTGTTCTGCATGGGTTCATCCGCAGGCTATTTCATAGAGTATTTTACGCATGATTTTGCACAGGTAGGTGTGTTCAGTATTGCAGCCACCTTTGGTTCTATCATCATTGTACTTTGCACAGCCATGCTGCAATACACGTATCCCAAAATTTACAGCCTGCTCAGTGAGCAAAGGATCAATTATGCAGCCATCCGCTGGCATTTACTGTTTTATGCAGGTGTAATGTTGCTGGGCACAGGCATTGTTATTATTGCAACACCAATCGCCTACAATATAATGCTGAAACAATCTTACCAGGCAGGTTTGTCATATTACTTCTTTATTTGTTTTGGTTATTTTTTCTGGAGCATTAGCTATTTTCTCTATGCCTTTATGCTCTACAACAAAGAGAAGAGAAAAATATTATTTGCATCACTACTTTCTGTGATTGTAAGTGTGGTCTCTCATACTTTATTCATCAAATACCTGGGAGCTTATGGTGCAGCGGTTTCCATGTGTGTGGTATATTTTATTGTTTTGCTTATCACTATATTTTTTGTCCGTAAATATTTAACCCTTTTATTTTCCAATAACCTGTCCAAAGCTGTTTAACATGATCAATACAAAACCCATTTATTCATTTTTAGAAACCATCACGTTTGGCAAGGGACTACACAAAACAGTGAATGGTGTAAGAGTAAAATTACCGGCAAAATACATCCGCTATTTTCCCTCTAACTATGAAGAAGATAATTTTGCTTTTTTAAAATCATGCTGCGGTGATGGTGCTACCATTTTGGACATTGGTGCACACATTGGCTTATTCTCCACCATCGCAGCAAAAGCAGCGGGTGAATATGGAAAAGTGTTTCCATTTGAACCGGCACCCAATACCGTTCCTGTATTGCAACAAACAATTCGTATCAATCACTTGGGTCATTTGATAAGTCCTGTAAACCAGGCCATGGGCAGGGAAGTGGGAAAGATCAGTTTCTTTGTTTCCGATGCAGAAGCCGACAACAGCAACAGCCTTGTTTCTTATAAAGAAGACAGGAAACTGAATGCGGTGGAAGTGGAAGTAAATACCATTGATAATTTTGTTGTCAGCAAAAACCTGAGCAAAGTGAATTTCATCAAGATTGATGTGGAAGGTGCAGAATACGACACACTCCTTGGCGGTATTGAAGTATTTAAAAAATACAGGCCGCACTTTATATTAGCCATACACCCGGAGCCAATTGAAAAAAAGGGAGATAAGCTGGAAGATATTTATGACCTGTTGCTGCAACTAAATTATAATATTGTTTACAACGGGCAGCCCATTTCAAAAGAAGTTTTTTGTAAGAACAGGGAATTAATTGACCTGCACCTTACACCCGGGAAAATATAAATCTTGTAACTGATGAAAAAAACGATCCTGCATATCATAGATAACCTTGGCCGCGGCGGCGCAGAAACCATGCTGGTAACGGTGGTAAAACAACTCCCGGAGTACAACAACATCATCGTAACACTTTCATCAGAAAATGAATTCGGCAAGGAAGTGGAAGGGCAGGATGTTTTTTGCCTGAACATGCATTCTCCATTGCAGGTTCCCTTTGCTGCCATTCGGTTGAGAAAAATCATCAAAGAAAATAATGTTAGTATTGTACACAGTCATTTATTCTGGAGTACAATAGTAGCAAGATTGGGTGTTCCCAAAAATACTCCGTTAATCACTACCATACATGCGTTTGTTGCTTCCTCCATTGAGTACAAACCCTGGCACATGAAGCTGATAGAAAAGTACACCTACAAAATCAGAAAGAGCAAAATTGTGGCAGTGGCTAAAGGTGCCCTGGAAGAATACTTTAGCTTTATCAATGTAACGCCGCATAATGCCTGCCATCTCTATACATTTGTAGACACCAGTGTTTTTAAAGGCGCTTCTGAAAAAACAAGTTCCGAAACTTTCCGTTTGGTGACCGTTGGAAATTTAAAAGAACAAAAAGATCATCGCTTTTTACTGGAAGCATTCAAGGAACTGAAAGATGAAAATATCCACCTGGATATTTATGGCAAAGGCCCCCTGCAGGGAGAGCTGCAGCAAACAATTGACCAGCATCAGTTAAATGTCACCCTAAAAGGACAGGTGACCGATATACAGGAGCAGATAGGCCGCTACGATCTTTTTGTGATGTCTTCCCTGTATGAAGGCTTTGCCCTTAGTGTGCTGGAAGCAATGGCACTCGGTATGCCAACACTGCTCACCGATATTGCCTCCTTTAAAGAGCAGTGTGATGATACAGCAGCCTATTATAAACTCGGCAGTAAAAATGATTTTGTAATACAATTACTGGCACTAAAAAATAACCGTCAGCAACTGGCCTTCCTCAGCCGCAACTGCAGAAAAAGAGCGCTGGAAAATTACACCCTTCAAAAACACCTGCAGGGACTGAAAACAATTTACAGCGATACCCTTACCGAAAGGCAGCCTGCACTGGCGCTTAGCTTTGCGAAATAATAATTCCCTATTTTCGTTTTGTTACAAACACCCGGTACATGTGCGGCATCGCAGGCTATATCTCACTCAACAATCAATTTACACAACAGCAATTGAAAGATGCTGCGGCTGTAATGCAGTACCGTGGCCCGGATGCCGATGGATTTTATTTTTCAGAAAACAACCAGGTTGGTTTTGCTCACAAAAGACTTTCTATTTTAGACCTGTCGACTGCTGCCAATCAACCCATGCTGAGTGCTGATGGCAGGCATTACATTGTCTTCAATGGAGAAGTTTATAATTTCAATGAATTAAAAGAACTACTGGCTGATAAAGGTGCTTCTTTAAAAACGTCTTCAGATACAGAAGTCATTCTCGAACTCTTCGTACAAAAAGGACCTTCCTGTTTTACTGCTATGAACGGCATGTTTGCTTTTGCGATTTATGATAATAAGGAAAATACAGTTACGCTTTGCAGGGACCATGTTGGTATTAAGCCATTGTTTTATTATGCAGATGAAACCAATATTGTTTTTGCTTCAGAACTGAAAGTGATTAAGAAAATGATGGGTGATCAGTTATCAGTTAACAACAATTCCATTCCTTATTTTTTACACCTTGGTTTTATTCCGGAGCCGCAAACGATCTACAACAATACCTATAAATTTCCATCCGCACATTGGCTAAAGATCGACCTTAACTCAGCTTCATTTAATAATGTTGGTAAAAGCACTACTCCTTTCTGGAAACTGCAGGATACTATACAGTCAACAGTGATGAGTGAAGAGCCGGCAACAAAAAAACAACTCCGTGATCTATTGTATGATTCGGTTGAAAAGCAACTGATCAGTGATGTGCCCATCGGAACTTTCTTAAGCGGTGGTATAGACAGCAGTTTAGTTACCGCCATTGCAGCAAAGGTGAGTGGTAGTGATAAAATAAAGACTTTCAGCATTGCCATTGATGATGGTAAATACAACGAATCAAAATTCGCCAGGCAGGTGGCGGATCATTTAAAAACCGATCATCATGAATTTGCAGTGAAGGAAAAAGATGTGATGGAGTTAGTAGATAAATTAATTCCTGCTTATGATGAACCATTTGCAGATTCTTCAGCCTTTCCCACCATGATGGTAAGCAGGCTGGCCAGAAAACATGTGACTGTTGCATTGAGTGGTGATGGTGGTGACGAACTCTTTCATGGCTATGGTATGTACCAATGGGCAAAGCGGCTGGCAAACCCTTTAACAGCATTTGTAAAAGCGCCATTATACACCGCATCAAAACTGATGGACAACAAATATCAGCGTGCTGGTAACTTATACAACTACCCCAGTACACAAAATATCTGTACCCATATTTTTTCGCAGGAACAATATTATTTTAAAGAACAGGAACTGCGTTCATTGCTCGTGAATACAGCATTTAATTTCACTTACATTAATACACAACCAGTATTATCAAGAAATTTATCAGCAGCAGAGCGGCAATCATTATGGGATTTTAACCATTACCTGAAGGATGACCTGCTGGTTAAGGTTGACCGGGCCAGCATGCAATACAGCCTGGAAAGCCGTGTGCCGTTGCTGGATTACCGGCTGGTAGAGTTTGCATACAACTTATCACCCAACCTGAAAATAAAAGATGGCACAATGAAGTACTTACTGAAACAGGTATTGTACGATCATGTGCCAAAACAAATTTTTGACCGCCCGAAATGGGGCTTTTCTATACCGCTTGCAAAATGGTTGCAAACCGACCTGAAATATTTACTGGATAAATACACATCGGCAGCAATTGTTGAAAAATACCATGTGGTAAATTATGAAGCGGTAAAGGAGCTGAAAGAGCAATATCTAAACGGCAGGGATTATTTATACAACCGGCTCTGGTTGCTCATAGTCCTGCACTGGTGGCTTGAAGAAAATAACAGTTGATGCAAAAAAAGATACTCTTTATATCTTATGATGGAATGACTGACCCGTTGGGACAGAGCCAGGTGATTCCATATTTGCAGGGCCTGAGTAAAAAAGGGCTTCAATTTTATCTGCTGAGCTGTGAAAAGCCGGAAGCATTTGAAAAAAATGCAACTGCTGTAAAAAAAATGCTGGATGGTTATGCCATTGAATGGCATCCTATACAGTACACTAAGAAGCCGCCGGTACTCTCCACCTTAAAAGACATTATTCAACTCAGAAAGAAAGCCAAACAAATTCAACAGCAACATGGCATTGATATGGTGCATACCAGGCCGGGCATTCCTGCATTGGTGGGGTTGTGGATGAAGAAAAAATTTGGTATCAAATTCCTGCATGATATTCGTGAGTTTTATGCCGACAGCCGTGTGGAGGGAGGAATATGGAATATCAGGAATCCATTGTTCAGGATCATCTACCATTATTTCAAAGAGAAAGAAAAAGAAGAAGTTGCTCTTTGTGATGGCATTGTTTGTCTTACACATGCTGCAGAAAAAATAATACAACAATTGCCGGAATACAAAAGAGGAGCCCCTTTAAAAGTGATACCCTGCAGTGCCGACCTGCGTTTGTTTGACCCGGCAACCATCAGTAACGAACAACAGCAAGCACTGAAAAAAGAATTAGGCATTGTCGAAAATGATTTGATCATCAGTTACCTTGGTTCCATCGGCGGCTGGTACCTCACAAAAGAAATGCTGCGTTTCTGCAAGCTGCTATCGGATAAAAAGCCGGAAGTGAAATTTTTATTTATTTCCCCGCACTTGCATCAAGTGATCATTAGTGAAGCTGCCAGATACGGTTTACCCGCCGATAAACTTATCATCAAACAGGGACAAAGAAATGAAGTGCCGGCATTGCTATCAATGAGTAACTACTCTTTGTTTTTTATAAAACCCTGTTATTCAAAACTATCCTCCTCCCCTACCAAGCATGGAGAAATTATGGCGATGGGTATTCCCGTAATTACCAATAGCGGTGTGGGTGATGTAAAAGCAATCGTTGAAAAATACAAGGCCGGTTTTGTGTTGGATGAATTTACCGACAATGCTTTTAATAACGTAATTAACGAAATGATTTCTTCCCCTTTATTTGATAATGCTGCAATAAGAAGGGGTGCTGAAGCATTTTATTCTTTAGAAAAAGCGGTAGCATTATACGATGAAATTTACAGAGAGATCCTTTTACAATAATAAATAGCAACGCTGATTAAACGGATGGGGCAGATAAAAATAATATCCGTTCTATCGGCATCAATCCGTGGTCTTTCATTTCTTCTGAAATAAAAAGAGGTTTGCAAATCGCTTTACGAACCACTTCAACTATTTAGAAATATAAAATACTACTTTAACACTTCCGCCAGTTTGTTTTCCAAATCTTCTCCCTTTAAACTGGTTGCCAGTATTTTCTTTTGCGGATCAATCAATACATTATAAGGAATGCCATCAAACTGATACGATTTTTGTGCAGCGCTTTGCCATTGCTTCAGGTCACTGATATGCTTCCAGGCAAGGCCATCTTTTTTGATAGCCGCCAGCCAGGCATCTTTGTCCTTATCCAGCGATACGCCCAGTATGGTAAAATTTTTATTCCTGAATTTGTTGTAAGCAGCTACCACGTTGGGGTTTTCTGCACGGCAGGGGCCGCACCAGCTGGCCCAAAAATCAACGAATACATATTTCCCCTTAAGGTTGCTAAGCGAAAACTGATTGCCATCAGTATCAGGCATGGTAATCTCAGGCGCCATATCCCCCGGTTGCGGGATGGTTGCCGTTGCCTGCTCTTTGCGTTTTATCTGTTCCACCATCTGGTTAAACTGCGCTATAACCGAAGCAACAGCTGTATTAGCAGGAAAACGCTTGCTGAGTCCGGTTATAGGCTTTTCCAGTTTTGCCGGTTCAATATCACGTGTATAACCCAATGCAAACAGGGTAATGACAGGGTTGCTGCTGGTATCGATGTAATTCAAAATATATTTTTGGTAGCTCATGCTTTTATCATCATGTTCTTTCACCATTACATTGTACAGGCTATCTGTTGCTGCTGTTTTATTAAACTCCTTTATTGCGGTTGATTTGTTGTACAGCCAGCCAAGTTGTTCATCTGTAGCAGCAATAAAATTTTTCAGCTGCACATTCGCCGGAGAATTGATGGTAACCGACTTCATGGAAAGATTATTAATATCTGCATTAAGAGAGAGCTCATTTCTGTCATTGATAAAAATAAATATGCCCCTGTCTTTCTCCAGCCTTAGCCTGAATAATCCCTGCTCAGGTGCCTGTGCAGACATCTTAAATTTTCCATTCTTTACTTCGGCGGTATCCAGTACTTCAGGATTTTTTTCGCTGAAATACAATTGCTCCAGGTAAATTTTCTGATCCGGCAGGTTTTTTATCTCTCCATTCAGTGTAAACCTGTTGCTGCTATCCATTCCTTTGCAACTGATCAGTATCATTGCCACAAGGCAAATTTTCAATAGATGATTCATTTTGCTTTTTATGATGATAATTTTATTTGAACAATAGATACAGGTAAAACACTTGCTGCAGGGTTACCCTACAATTTATGCATCCAGTTTTTCAGCCAGCAGTTTATTCACTATCTGCATATCCGCTTTTCCTTTGCTGATCTTTTTCACTTCGCCTGCAAACATGCCAATCAACCCTTTCTTTCCTTTTTTGTATTCACTCACTTTATCCGGCATTTTGGCAATCACTTCATCCACCCAGGCAGCTACAGAACCACTGTCTCTTTCCTGCAACAGGTTTAAGTCGGTGGCAAGCTGCAAGGCATTTGCTTTTGGCGCCAGCAACAATGCCTGGAAAATTTTAGTGGAAGCAATACTGAAATTCAGCTTGCCATCATCCACCAGTTTTACCAGCCCGGCAATTTTTTCCGGCTGCAATGGAAAATGAGCCAACTCCAGCCCATGATCGTTCAGGTAAGATTTTACCGGCCCCATCAGCCAGTTGGCTACCGATTTATAATTGACTGTATGTTTAATGATGGCTTCAAAATAATCCACCATGGATTTATCGTGGCAAATGAAATGAGCATCGTAAGCAGTTAAATGAAATGCATCCTGATACCGCTGCTCCAGCTCTTCCGGCAAAGCAGGTAATGATTTTTTTACAGCAGCCAGGTACTCATCGATGATATGGAATGGCGTAAGATCAGGATCGGCAAAATAGCGGTAATCATCCGCATCTTCTTTACTGCGTAATGAAAAAGTGCTGTTGTTATCAGCATCATAACTACGGGTTTCCTGTTTGATTTTTTCGCCAGCTTCGGTAATGGCGATTAACCTTTCCACCTCTGCCTCAATGGCACGCTTTACATTACGGATGCTGTTAAGATTTTTCACTTCCACCCTGGTACCCAGTTTTGTTTCTCCCTGCAGGCGTATGGATATATTGGCATCACAACGCATGCTGCCTTCTTCCATATTGCCGTCGCATACACCAATCCAGCGCACCAGTTTTCTTAATACGGTCAAAAATGCAAAAGCTTCATCGCTGCTGTGCAGGTCGGGTTCGGTTACAATTTCTAGGAGTGGCACACCTGCCCTGTTAAGATCAATGGCCGTATAATTTTCATCCACGTCATGCAGGCTTTTCCCGGCATCTTCTTCAATGTGTATCCTGTTGAGGCGGATATTTCTTTCGATGCCGTCAACTTTTATAGGAACAAACCCGTCTTTGCAAATAGGGGTTGTGTGCTGGCTGATCTGGTAACCCTTGGGCAAATCAGGATAAAAATAGTTTTTACGGGCAAAATAATTTTGTTGCTCTATATGGCAATTGAGAGCCAGCCCCAAACGAATGGCATATTCCACCGCCTGCTTATTCATTTTAGGCAAAGTGCCCGGATGTGCCAATGTAACAGGACTGATATGTGTGTTTGGCTCAGCACCAAAACTGGCACTGTCGCCACAAAACAATTTGCTTTTAGTGAGCAGCTGGGCATGTACTTCCAGCCCGATCACTACCTGATATTTGTCATTTTTCATTGAGACGGTAAAGGTAAATGATTTAGGGAATGAATTGCAGCTGGCTTCAATGGTTTGCCGGATACTTAATGGAGGAAAAAAAACGGGGCTTTTTCACAATATTTATTTAACTTTCCAAAGTTCCCCCCTCAAAAAACAACCTCTTTCATACCCCTGAATTAACCACCCTCATTTGAATCCAGGCTCGAATAACATTTTGCCATGGCCTGAAAGGCTTTGTGCAGGTATTTTATTTTTATGATTATGGATAAGTTTTACAAGAATTTTAGACTGCCGGTTTTATTTTCAATACTATTATTATGCAATAGCATTTTAAAAGGACAGGTATCATCCTATAATTTTACTCAAACCACGGGAACTTATACGGCTTTAGGTGTTGGAGCTACCACAGCATTTACTGCAACCGATGACGATAAAACGGCTAATCTCACCATTCCTTTTACGTTTACCTACAGCGGTACAGGGTATACTTCCTGTAGAATAACCACCAATGGGTTTCTTACTCTTGGGTCAAATCCGAGTGTTACTGACTATAATCCAATCTCAGGTACAGCTGCGGCTACAAGTACAGCAATATCCGGATTTGCCCGTGATTTGAATTCAACGCTTAAATACCAAACGCTTGGTACAAGCCCTAACAGAATATTTGTGGCTGAATGGTCTTCTGCTTACAGGTATTCAGTAGGAAGCAGTGAAAATTTAAACTTTCAAATCAGGTTATACGAAACAACAAATATTGTTGAAATACAATATGGTTCTATGGCAACTCCCAACACAAGCTTTGCTTCAGGCACAGCGGAAGTTGGTTTAAAAAGCGCCAGCAATGTTTACAATAACGTTACGTTTACTAATGCAACCCTATCAGGCTATCCCTATACCAATAACTGGAACAGTTTGGTGTCTGGCGCATTGCAGGCAGATGTGGTTGGCTTAACGTCCAGCATTGCCCCAGCGAGCGGAGGTACATTAAGATGGACTCCTTCTTCCTGTACTCAGGTAACAACTGCCGCTTCGGTTTCTTCCGTTACAAATACCAGCGCACTTGTTTCATGGACAAATAATGCCCTTTATGCATCGGGCTATAAAGTACGATGGCGCAAAGTAGATGAAACTTATTCTGCCCCCACATGGACAACACCTGTATCAGTTGCAGCCGGCAGTTCCTCTTATACAATTACAGGATTGACTGCTTCTACTTACTATGTATTTAGTGTGGAAGGCCTTTGCAGTGGCAGCTCCGCCAATAATTATTCAACTGTTACTACTGCTAATACAATCAATGGAAAGGGGCTTTTTATGACAAGCTGTGTTAATGCATCATTGCCCTACCCACAAGGCTTTAATTCAACAACATTCCCTACCTGCTGGACGCAGCAATATGTTACAGGAACATCCAACATTCAATTTGTTCCCAACAGTACCAACCCCACCATACTAACGCCACAGGATGGGGCAGATTATGTTTACTGGAACAGTTATAGTATAACAAGTGGTAACCAGACAAGGCTTGTATCAGCACCTATTACAACAACCGGCTCCACTACCGTTAATGCAAGGTTTTACTGGTATCATGATAATTCAGCGTATACAGGAGCAACGTATGCAGATGAAGGGGTTGTACTTCAATATTCATTAAACGGATCTGTTTGGAATCCTGTGCAAACAATTAACCGCCTGCTCACCGGCACGGACGGGTGGACATTGTATGATGTTGCATTGCCTGCCGGAGCTGGCAATGTAGCCACAATGTATGTAGGATTTTTATTTACCTCAAGAGCGGGTGATAACTGTGCATTAGACAACCTGCTTGTATATGCACCTTTGCCATGTAACGCACCAACAGACCAGCCGGCAGCCCTGTCGCTTACTGCAGTTACGTCCACATCGCTCAGCGGTTCCTTTACTGCAGCCAGCCCGGCACCAACCGGATATATTGTTTTAAGAAGTACCAGCAGTACTGCACCTGTGTTGGTTAATGGAGCTACTTATAACGTAGGTTCTTCTTACAGCCTTCCCGGAAGCAGTTATACAGTTATTTCTTATGGACCGGCTACCACTTTTACCCAAACAGGGCTAAACCCCAATACGCAATATTATTATTACGCACTTTCCTACAATGGCTCCTGCATCGGGCAGCCATATTTTTTAAATACATCCCCGCTTACCGCCAATACATTAACCTGTACAGCAGCATCAGCAACATTAACGGGCGCTACTGCAAGTTCAACTTCAGCCACAATAAATTTTTCTGCTATTACAGGTGCAGCTTCTTATATACTTCAATACAGTGTTGCGGGTGCCAATGCATGGATAACGGCATCGCCTGCCCCAATAGCAAGCCCATACACTTTAAACGGGTTAACGCCAGGCACTTCCTATGATATAAAAATTGAAGGCCCCAACAGTAATTGCGGTACAATCAAAACCACTACCTCTGCATTTACAACTGCTTGTGCCAGCATTTCCAGTTTGCCATGGTCAGAAAAATTTGACGGGATGGCAACAATAGGTTCCGGCATTGTACCCCCCTGCTGGTTACATGTGGCCGGAACAAAATCATTTTATTCATCCAATGCATCATATACATCTTACCATGATCCTGCTTCAGGTATCAATTATGTGACGATAGCATATGGCAATACCACTGCCAGTCTTTTATGGACCCCTGGTTTTCAGTTAACGGCAGGCGTTAGTTATGACTTTAGTTTTAAATGGGTTGGTGATGGATTAAGCGGATGGACAGGGGATGCTTTGTATAATACCTCTCAGAGTGTAGCGGGTGCAACCAATTTGGGCAGTTTTGTTGCTGCAGCCACTACAACTTCAACATCCTACATTATAAAAACATACACATTTGTTCCATCGGCAACAGGTACTTATTATTTTGCAACCAGGGTTTCGGCCAATTCTACACCATGGTATCTTGGCTTTGATGATTATTCACTTAAGGCAACGCCGCCGTGCAATTATGCAGGCACGGCATCTGCTGCAGCCAATTCTATTTGTGGCGGCAGCGGCTCCACCACCCTGAGTGCTGTTGATTATTCACTAGCTGGTGCAGGGCTTGCCTATAACTGGCAGGTTTCAACAGACAATGTAACTTTTACAGATATAGCAGGTGCCACAAACCCGGCATCTGCAAGTACCGGAACCATTAGTGCAACCAGGTATTACCGCCTCAGGGTATATTGTACCTCATTAGGCAACAGCTATTCAAATGTTTTAACTGTTACAGTAGGCAGTTATAATATTACCGGTACCACTGGTGCTTCAAGATGTGGGGTAGGCACCGTTGCTTTAAATGCTACAGCCACGGTTGGATCTACCATTAGCTGGTATGATGCTCCAACCGGTGGTACAAGCCTTGGAAACGGCAGCAGTTTTACTACACCGGAAATAAGCACCACTACTACTTATTATGTAGGGGCCAATAATGGTGTAATACCAGCAACAATAGGTGCAACCTATTCCGGTTCCGGCACCAATGGAACAAATGTTGGCTCACACGGAATTGTGATTGCAACTACAAGCCCCAACATAGTTATTGTATCAGCCAAAATACCTTTTACAGGAAAAGGTATTTTTACCATCGAACTGCAAACAACAGCAGGCGTTGTCGTTTCATCCGTTACCTCGGCAGAAATTACCGGCGGCGGCTCTGTGCCTGTTACTGTTCCGCTGAATATTTCCGTAACAACCCCAGGCACATACCGGCTTTTAATAACAGGCATTACTGGCACTATAGATGACCTGGGATATATTTCAAATGCGGTTTATCCTTACACAGGTTTGGGTGGAGCATTTTCTGTAACATCAGGTTACTGGTATGGCAATGACAGCTTTGATAACATGTACCTGTTCAGCCTGCAGGTTACCAATATATGTGAAAGTGCCCGAATTTCAGTAACTGCTACCGTTACTGCGCCTCCTGCATTAACCATCAGTCCCAACGCTGCCACCATTTGCAGCGGCAGCAGTACCACAATCAATGTAACAACACCCGGTTCAAATTTCAATACGTATACATGGTCGCCTGCGACAGGCGCTACAGCAGGCGGTTCGCCCTCTGGAATGACGGTTACATTAAATCCAACAACTACTATTAACTATACGCTCACCGCCACATCAGCCTCAAATTGCGTTAACAAAGCAACTGCTCTCATCACTGTAAATGCTGCGCCTCCAACAACAACAGGCGCAGCTGTATGCAGCGGCACCAATGCCACAATAGCAGCAGTTACCTCTTGCACCAATTACGGAAATCCTGCCTTAACAATAAACGGTTCATGGAATGCTACCACAGACCCCACAGCACCAAGGCCAATCATTTATATTGCCAATTCGCCTACCTGTACATTTGACCCTGCAGTGATAAGAAATTATACCACGCAGGATTTCCAGGTAACCGTTACCGGCACCTACACCTTTGGTATGCCCAACACCACAGCTTATGATGGCATGGGATATATTGTTACAGGCGCATTTGTTCCAGGCACTTGTCCGGGTACCGGCACCTGGATTGTGGGAGATGATGACTCTGGTCCAACTTTATTTGAACCTTTTATGTCTGCTACACTAACGGCTGGAATAACATATACGCTGATCACTACCACCTACGCTGCCAGCAGCGGAACAGTTACTGATACTTATACCTGGAACATTACCGGGCCTGTTGGTGGCGCTGTCACTACGGTGAGCGGGGGTGTTTTACAATGGTATACTGTCGCTTCGGGTGGATCATCCATTTCATCTGCATCACCATTTAATCCTGTAGGCGTTGCTGGTTCTGGAGTAGCTTCCAATACATCTGTTGGATCTTATACTTTCTATGCCGCCTGTTCAAATAACCCTACCTGCCGCACAGCAACCGGTTATGTAATTGGAGCTGCAGGACAATGGATCGGGGCATCAAACACTGCATGGAGCAATGTCGCAAACTGGTGCGGAGGCGTACCAATCATCAGCACAGATGCAACCATTTCATTAGGTGCACCCAATATGCCGCTGCTGAATGCAGGTACAGGTGCTGTAAGAAACCTGGCCGTTAATACCGGAGCATCGTTGACCATCAGCAACGCCACTATGCAGATCGCAGGGACTATTACCGCTAACAATACAATTACCGCATCCGCCGGTACTATTGAACTGGCCGGTTCAACTGCACAGGCTATTTCCGGCAGCAGTTTTACCAATAGAACAATAAATAATTTAATCGCCAGCAATAGTGTAAATGTTTCTGCTGCAGTAAATGATTCTATGAAAATAACAGGCACTTTATCCTTCGGAAATGTGAACAGTAAAGTATTTAGTTCAGGTGATAATGTGATTTTGGTTTCCAATGCAACAGGCACGGCAAGGGTGGCAGACATTACCAATAATGGTGTAAACAGTAGTAACACTTTCTCGGGGAAATTTGTAGTGCAGCGTTATATACCTGCAAGAAGGGCTTGGCGTTTAATGACGGCGCCTATTACTACGGGTGCACAAACCATCAACCAGGCATGGCAGGAAGCTGTTGGTGGTAACTGGGCATTGAATCCAAAACCAGGTTACGGCACACATGTTACAGGTGGGGCTGCACGCAATACCACACAAGGTTTCGATCAGGGGCCAAACAATGCCTCCATTTACGGGCATACAGGTGCTGCATGGAATTATTTACCACTCACTACCAGCGAAGCGGTAACCAACAGGGAAGGATGGATGCTTTTTGTGAGAGGTTCAAGGGCTATTAATTTACCGTTGTCAAATACCGGTACGGTTGCCGATATTACAACACTTCGTCCTACCGGGGCTATTAAGTTTGGTACCCAGCCAACGATTACCAATACAGGCTTTACCGTTATTGGCAATCCATATGCATCTCCCATTAATTTTAAGACCATTAATAAGTCTGGCGTAATTGGTGGTGTTGGCGGCAATGCCTATTATTTGTGGGATCCGAATTTGGGTGGCAGCAATGGTGTTGGCGCTTTTGTAACATTTAGCTATAATTCTTCTGGCACTTATGATAAAAGCATTGTAACAGGAACCGGTACTTCCAACATTACCAATACTGGTGTCATTCCCTAAAGTGCCGCTTTAATGGTAAACTTCAGCCCAGGCTGCACTGTTGCCATTGCAGAAAAAGACAAGGATACCGTAATCTATACCCAGCCTTATGTGTTCAGACCAACAGCCAATCCTTCTTCATTAAGAGTAAGTTTATATGAAATTGATACTGATGGCTCAAAAGGCGTGGCAGATGGCAACCTTATCACTTTCAGTGAGGCTTCCAATACTTCGGTTGATAATGAAGATGCAATTAAAGTGAATAACTTCCAGGAAAACTTTGCCGTGTTGAGAGATGGCAATAAGATTTCGATCGAAAGAAGGAATTTACTGTTTGTAAAGGATACCATTTTCTATAGTATGTGGAATATGAAGCGTAAGAATTACGAACTGGAAATTGCAGCCACTGATCTGAATATTCCATTCGGAACAAGTGCATTTTTGGAAGACAGTTACCGTCATCAAAAACATTAATGGTCAATAGTGATACAACAAAGATCAGCTTTGCTGTAACCGATGATGCTGCCAGTGCAGCCGGTAACAGGTTCATGATAGTGATTGAACCAACAGGTATAGTGCCGGTAACTTTTACCAATATAAGGGCTTACGAATTCAATCATGACATCATGGTGGAATGGGCCGTTCAGAATGAACTAGATATGGCCGGTTATGAAGTGGAAAAATCTTTGGATGGCATTCTTTTCAATACAGTTAACCATACGCCTGCTGACGGCGGACACATCGGCTACAACTGGCTGGATGAACATGCAGTGGCGGGTGACAATTTTTACCGCATTAAAAGTAAAGACAACAACGGCCGCATAAAATACAGCAGCATTGTAAAAGTAAGGATCAGCGGAGGCAAACCGGCGATCTCCATTTATCCCAATCCTGTTACTGATGGCATGGTACACATCGGGTTCAATAATATGCCTGCAGGAGCGTATTATGTAAAGCTGTACAATACCATCGGGCAGCTGGTGTTTGCAAAACAGCTTATCCATGCAGGAGGAAACACTGCTGAAACGATGAGATTTAAAAAGAATCTTTCGAAAGGAATTTATCAAATGGAATTGACGCACACCGATACAGGTGCACAGGTATACAAACTGATCATTGAGTAGAATAACAGGCTTTTCTCAATGCAGATTACTATTATCAAAAGCCTATTCCTACCTGCAGCATGATGTATTTTACGGATGCCCTGCCCGTTTGATAAACGAGTGAACGGCTGGACTCATCATAAGTCAATGAATTTCTTACAATGTATTTTAGAGGAGAGCCTGCATTGTAACTTAGTCTTAATACAAATCGCCCCTGGTCTTTTACCGGAGAGCCAATAGTAACTCCTGCACCAATACCTCTGCTGAAGCTGGCACTTAATTCACCGCCCAGGTCAAAGGCCTGCAGGCCCAATGCCGATTCTATAAAACCAAGGTTCTCTTTAATAGCAGAAATATAAAAATTACCCCCGGCAAAAATATCCAGGAAAGGTGAAACCCGATGCGTATAAGATGGCCTTAACCGGGCAATACCATGCAAGGTGATAATACCATAACTCGTTTTATAATCGCCGCTGTAGCCATTCACATTCACGTCAGATTTAAAGCGGCCGTAGTAAGTATATCCAACTTCTCCTCCAAGCCGGAGAGGCGAATTTTTATTTGAAAAAGGATTGGCTAAATAAAGTCCTGACAGGCCAAAACCCATATTGCCCATATTGTTTTGAATGGCCCTGGTCATGGCCGGAAAAGGAATGCCAACATTCAACGCCAGCATGGCATCGGCATTATTCCTTGTTTTTTGAGATGACTCAGTTGCATTGTCATCCTGACAATAAACCGCTGATTGCATCAGTAGCAACAGATAAGCAATAAGAGCTTTTTTCATTTTACAGGCCTTCATTAAATGATAAACTTAGATAAAACAATCATAAAGATAAAGCCTGGGCTTATCATGTTACAACCATTTATACTTAATTTGTGCTGTACATAATTGTAATCCCCAATGAGATTTTTTTTTCTTTTACTGTCGCTGCAATTTTTAATTACTAACAGCAAGGCACAAAATGATGTGGCAGCCAGGCGTTGGGCAGACAGTGTGTTCAATACATTAACAGAAGAGCAGCGCATTGCACAACTGATGGTGGTGCGGTTATCAGCTTATGATTTTAAAACGAAGACGCCCATCTATTACGATTCACTCGTGGCAGAACAGGTAAAGAAATACAATGTTGGAGGAGCCTGCCTCTTCCAGGGCAACCCGGTGAAATTAGCAGAGATCATCAACAATTTACAAGGCATTGCTAAAACTCCCATTCTTTTTTGCATTGATGCGGAATGGGGGCTGGGCATGCGTTTGATTGACAGTGTACAGGCCCTGCCCAAACAGATGATGCTGGGTGCGGTGCAGGATAAAACAATCATCTACCGGTATGGAAAATTAGTAGCTGCACAATGCAAACGCCTTGGCATTAATGTTAACTACGCACCGGTAGTGGATGTAAACAATAATCCCAACAATCCCGTGATCAACGACCGCAGTTTTGGCGAAGACAAATACAAGGTTGCCGCCTATGGCATTGAATACATGAAAGGATTGCAGGATGCAGGTGTGATGGCCTGCGCCAAACATTTTCCCGGGCATGGCGATGTGGCCGTTGATTCACATCTTGATCTTCCGGTGATTAATAAAAGCATGGAGCAACTTGATTCTTTGGAGTTATATCCTTTCAGGGAAATTTTTAAAGCAGGCGTGAGCAGTGTGATGGTGGCACATCTATCTATTCCTGCTATCGACAGTAGTAAGAACAGGCCCACTTCCATTTCAAAGAAAAATGTAACTGGTTTGATGAGAAATGAGCTGGGGTATGACGGGTTAACATTTACCGATGCCTTAGAAATGCAGGGTGTAAATAAATTCTTTCCGGATGGCGAGGCATCGGTACAATCTATCATTGCCGGTAATGATATGCTCTGCCTGCCGGGAGATGTGGAGCAAAGCATTCAGAAAATTAAAACAGCGATTGTGGATGGGAAACTGAGCTGGGACGACATCAACTATCACTGCAAAAGAGTGTTGCTGGCTAAATACCAGTACGGCAGCAGCAAATTCACCCCGGTCAACCAGGAAAATATTACTGCTGAAATAAATAAGGGGATACCGGAGATGAAACGGCTCATTGCTGAAAATGCCATCACTGTACTCAATAAAAAAGATGATGCATTTTTTTTATTGAGCAGTAGCGATAAAATTGCATATGTAGGTATTGGTACTGCTGATACAAATGAGCTGGGCAGGGGTTTAAAAGCCGACTACAATGCTGCTGTTTATTATTTTGACTACAAACAAAACAACAGCAGGATACCTGCACTTGTTACACAGCTCAAAAGTAATTACAGCAAAGTCATCATTGGCATCCATGCCTGCAACCGTGCACCTGCAAATAATTTCGGCATCAGCAGTGCTGCAGTAGAATTGGCGAAACAGCTACAGGAACAAACCAACAGTACAACACTTGTTTTTGGCAATCCCTACTCTATAAAAAATTTCTGCAATGCAGCCAACCTTGTGGCCTGTTATGAAGACGACTCCATCGTACAAAATGTTGCAGCCGATCTGTTTCAGGGCAAATTTTTGCCCAAAGGAAAATTGCCGGTGACCGTTTGTGAACAATATAAATTTGGCAGCGGAATCTCTGCTGGTTTTTTTTTGCCCCCAACAAAAATGATCCCTTCCACACCATTGACTCATTAGCCGAAAATGCCATTGCACAAAAGGCAACACCGGGATGTGTAATAATGGTAGTGAAAGATGGCAGGATCGCCTACCAGGGAGTGTTTGGTAATTATAATTATGACAAAGCGGAGCCGGTAAGGATTGAATCGGTGTACGACATGGCATCCGTAACAAAAATATGTGCCACCACACTTGCCATTATGAAGCTCTACGAGCAGGGTAAAATCAGCCTTACAAAAAAAATGGGTGATTATATTCCCTCTGTAAAAGGAACAGATAAAGAGAACCTGCTTATAGAAAATATATTACTTCACCAGGCGGGGTTGTCTCCATTCATTCCATTTTATAAAGAAACCATTGACACTACCGGTATGCCTCACCGGGGTTTATACAGAACAGTGCAATCCGATTCTTTCCCTATCCCGGTAGCGGAAACCCTGTTCCTGAGAAAAGACTGGAATGATACCATGTACAAAAGGATATTAGAAAGCCCGCTGGGGCCAACCGGCAAATATGTATACAGCGATAATGATTTTATCTTCCTGTCAAAAGTAGTGGAAACCATTACCGGAATGACATTGGACAAATATGTAAACCAGCATTTTTACAAGCCGCTTGGTTTAACCAGTACCGGTTTTAAACCGAAAACATTTATTCCTGTAAAACGCATTGTACCAACAGAAGAAGAACCTGTTTTCAGAAAGCAACTGATACGGGGTGATGTGCATGACCCCGGTGCTGCCATGTTTGGTGGCGTTGCTGGGCATGCCGGTTTATTCAGTGATGCATATGGCATGGCAGTGATCATGCAAATGCTGCTGAATAGTGGTAGTTTTAATGGCAAACGTTATCTGCAAAAAGAAACCATCGATCTTTTCACTGCTTACCATAGCAATAACAGCCGCCGTGGACTGGGATTTGACAAACCTGAAAAAGATAATTACAAAAGGCAGGAGCCTTACCCTGCTTTATCAGCATCACCTGCAACCTTTGGCCATACAGGTTTCACCGGCACTTGTGTATGGGCCGACCCGAAAAATAATTTGGTGTACATTTTTCTTAGCAACCGGGTAACACCCGATGGCACTAATAATAAGCTGCTTAAAATGAATGTGCGGACGACTATTTTAGAGGTGGTTTACAAAGCCTTTGAAAAAAGAAAATTGTAACTGACTGCAAGGCCGACCAGCTTTGAAAGGTGGTCGACCTTGGCAAATCGCTTTTAAAATAATTACAGATCATGACAAGCCACGATACTGTATTTTTGCTTTTTAAACGATGATAGTAATTACCACTGCTGAACGGAGCGTCGCCACTGCAGCCACTTTCTGCACTGCGGCTGGTAACAAAAAATAAACCATGTCTGCAACATCTGAAACCTTTATTGCCAAAAGCACCATTAAAGCTGCCGACCTGGACCACCGGCGCAAGATCAATTTTAACATCGGCCAGTACAATGCAAAAGTTCCGGAGGGCAAGGAGCAATTTGCCGACCTTGCTTTAGCAAGAGAAAGAGCCAAGAATATCAAATGGCGTGCTATTGAAACACTGGATCAGCAACTGGAAAGTTTTGAACTGAATTTTACCAACCGTGGCGGTAAAGTGATCTGGGCAGAAGATGCTGCACAGGCGATTGAAGAAATTTTACAGATTTGCAAAGCTGCGAACTGCAAAACACTGGTGAAAAGCAAGAGCATGGTGACAGAGGAAATTCACCTGAATGCCGAACTGGAGAAGAATGGAATTGAGAGTATTGAAACAGACCTTGGTGAATACATTCAACAATTGGATGGCGAAGCCCCTTACCATATTGTAACTCCGGCCATGCACAAGAGTAAGGAAGATGTGGCTAAATTATTCTCCTCCAAATTAGGTACTGCCCCAAACCTTACACCTCAACAGCTTACGTTGGTTGCAAGAGATATTCTCAGGAAAAAATATACGGCAGCGGAAGTGGGTGTTACCGGTGCCAACTTTATCATTAGCGACATTGGTGCTGTGGCTGTAACAGAAAATGAAGGCAATGCAAGGCTGAGTTGCGCTTTCCCTAAAGTACATATTGTGATTGTGGGTATTGAAAAAGTAATTCCTTCATTAACTGACCTTGGTTTATTCTGGCCACTGCTGGCAACATATGGCACCGGGCAAAAAATGACGGTGTACAACAGCATCATTGCCGGGCCAAGACAGGCAAATGAAAGAGATGGGCCGGAAGAAATGTATGTGATCTTACTCGACAATGGCCGTACGAATATTTTGCAAAGCCCCGTACAAAGAGAAAGCCTTTACTGTATCCGCTGTGGTGCCTGCTTAAATGTTTGTCCTGTTTATAAAAATATAGGCGGCCATGCGTATGGTGCTACTTACAGCGGCCCGATTGGCAGCGTGATAACACCGAACTTAAAAGGGATGGATGGCTTTAAGCATTTGAGTTATGCATCTTCGCTTTGTGGTGCCTGCACGCAGGTTTGTGCGGTTAAAATTAATCTTCATGAACTATTGCTCGACAACAGGAAGCAATCTGTTGAAGAAGGCTTCCATGGTTTTTCAGAGAATATAGCCTGGAAACTCTGGAAGATAGCCTGCCTTAAAAGAAGCGTCATGAACCTTGGCAATGGTACCATAAAAAACAAAATGGTGAACAGTATTTTTAAAGGCTGGAAAGAAAAACGGGCGGGTATGGATTTCAGCAAGAAGACCTTTAACGAAATGTGGAAAGAGAAGTTCAGGAATTAACCATGTATCTATAAGTGCAGTAAATGAATCTTCTACGACAATATAAGCCCGTTGGGCTTAATAAAAAGCCCGGCTAAAACTCAGCCGGGCTTTTACTTTGTATGAAGAGAATACGAATTAATTCCTGTCCCTGTTATTGTGTTTTTTCCTTAATATCTTACGGCTTTCTTTTCTTTGATCCTGGCGGATCTCCTTTTTTTCTTCGGTGGTTACCACACCATCGGCCCTTGCCTCCTGCTTTTCCTGGCGTATTTCTTTTTGTCCATTTCTTAAATTCACTGCTTCGGCCCTTGTTAATTCACCACTTTTTACACCTTGTTTAATGCGCTGGTGCTGTCTTTTTTGACGTACCACTGTTTGTGCATCTGCACTGCTTACTGCCAAGGCTAATAAAAGTGCTGAAAATAAAAATTTTGTTTTCATACTAATAGTTTTTAAGTTGGTTTAAATTGATTTTTTTGTTTTGTTACCGGCATGGTTATTCAGACCATACCGGCTAACCTAAGTTTAATGAACAGGGAAGTTTTTTAAATAGCATGTCCTTGCCGGCCATCTAAGTTAAAAAAGTTTAGGTTGAATGCTAAAGCTTTTCCGGTGGTATTTACATAACCCAACAGTAGCAATCGCCTTCCTGTGTATAGCTGTTCCATAACCCTTGTTCTTATCCCAGCCGTAGTGGGGAAACTCCTGGTGCAGTTGCTGCATGTATTCATCCCGGTAGGTCTTGGCCAGCACACTGGCGGCGGCAATGGCTGCATACTTTCCGTCACCCTTGATAATACACTCATGGGGAGTGCTGTTGTACCTTTTAAACCGGTTGCCATCTATCAGCAACAGTTCCGGAAGTACAGTAAGTTTATCAATACTCCGGTGCATGGCTGCAAAGGAAGCCTGCAATATATTGATCCTGTCAATTTCATTGTTGTCAACAGCCGTTACTGCAAAAGCAATACTTTCTTTTTCAATAATGGGACGCAACAGGTCCCGTTGCTTTTCTGATAATTGTTTGCTGTCATTCAATAACGGGTGGTAAAAATCCCTGGGCAGGATCACAGCCGCAGCATATACCGGTCCGGCATAACATCCCCTGCCTGCCTCGTCAAGGCCGGCTTCGGTTACATTTTTATTGAAATATGCAGCTAACATTCTGTTGAACAAATATCAACAAAACAATGATAAAATATTTCATTCTTTAATTAACAGGCTTTGCTTTACTAATTTTGCACCTGCTATGAATGATACACTAACGGAACGTTCTTCAAAACAGGTAGCCAGCTGGTTACTGTTGGGTGTTGGCATGATTGTGATACAGGTACTGCTAGGCGGCATTACCCGTTTAACAGAATCCGGCCTTTCTATTACCGAATGGAAACCCATCACAGGCATACTGCCGCCAATTGGCGATGTTGCCTGGCAGGCTGAGTTTGATAAATACAAAGTGACCGATCAATTTAAATATGTACACCATAGTTTTTCTCTGAGCGATTTTAAATTTATTTTTTTTTGGGAATGGTTTCATCGTGTTTGGGCCAGAATGATGTTTGTAGTTTTCCTGGTTGGCTTTATTTATTTCGTTGCTACAAAAAAAATTAAAAAACAAATGATCGTACCTATGATCATTTTATTTTTCCTTGGTGCCATACAGGGACTGGTAGGCTGGCTGATGGTGAAAAGCGGTCTTGTGCCGGAAAAATATTATGTAGGCCATGTAGAACTCACCACCCATTTTATTGCAGCACTTGGGTTACTATGTTACACATTATGGTTTGCTTTGAGTTTAATAATAAAACCGCAACAGCAATTGATCAATGCATCCCTTAAAAAATTATTGGCCATTATCCTGGTGGCTTTTGTTGTGCAATTGATATATGGTGGTTTTATGGCCGGTATGAAAGCAGCCATTGCAGCACCCAGCTGGCCGGATATCAATGGTGAAATGGTGCCAGTCAATTTGTATGAACTTCAACCTGCATTAAAGAATATTACTTACAATCCCATCATGATACATTTCATTCACCGTGGGTTGGCATATTTGCTTTTTATTCTAGCCATCTTTTGGTTGATGCAATCAAAAGCCATTGCAGGCAATCCATTATTCAACCGGCTAAGAATGGGTTTTGCTGTATTGATTATGGCACAGGTTGTATTGGGTATTTTAACAGTACTGAATGCTACTTACAGCAACCGGTTGATTTGGCTCGGTATAAGCCACCAGTTCACCGCCATGCTGCTGTTGATATTATTAACTGCATTGTTATTTGTAGTGAGAAAAAAACAGCCATTGTTATAAAATATTAAAAACACCGGTCAACACTAATCGCTGTTATATTTCGTTGTACATTTAGTAAACGATTACCATGCACCGGATGATTAACAACATATTTTATTCCTTTCCGGTACAGCTTTTCATTTTACATTTCCGTAAATACCAGGTGTTGCTCATTTTTTGGGTATTACTGGCCAGCACCATCGACAGTGGTTTTATGAAAAGCTTTGGTGCCGATGCGCTATTCTTTGTGCCGGAATACATGGGCAATGTAAATGCACTGGCTGCTGCTTTTCTGGGCGTGGCCATGGGCGTTTTTTTTATGAGCTGGAACATTACCACTTTTATACTGCATACCAAACGCTTTAAATTTTTAGCCGCTACGTCCAAACCATTTTTAAAATACTGTATCAACAACTCCATACTGCCCATCCTTTTTTTAATTTTTTATTTGATCAGGTCTTTCCAGTTCAACCTTAATAAAGAATTATTAACTGTTGGAGAACACCTGGTGCTGGTTGGAGGATTTGCATTCGGTCTAATCTTTTTACTGGCATTCTCCTTTGCCTTTTTCTTTAGTGCCGACAGGAGGATATTAAAATCGATGGCACCTGTGATTGCCAACCGCCATCATTTCAGGAGCAGTTTTGATCCCAAATCCAAACCACAGGATATTTTTGGCATGAAAGTAAATTACTATTTCACGCTCCGGTTCAGGTTACGCAAAGCAAGAAATGTTTCTCACTATAGTGAAAATTTTTTAGATGTAATTTTTAAGCGGCACCATTTTACGGCAGTAGTGGGTATTATTCTGGCATTTGTTTTTTTAATTATCGGGGGGTTTTTTCTGGATACAAAATTCTTCCAGGCGCCGGCTGCAGTCAGCATCACTATTTTTTTTGCGATCATGGTGGCTGTAATCGGGGCGCTTACCTATTTTCTTCAAAGCTGGAGTGTGTTGTTTGTAATTGCCCTGTTTATTGTGCTGAATGTCTTGTATGAAAACGAGATCATCGATCCCCGTAACAAAGCTTATGGTGTTAACTACAACAATAAGAATGAGCGGCCCGATTATTCAAAAGCATCCTTACAGCAATTGTGTACCCCGGAAAAAATTGCAGCCGACAAAGCCAATATGATAACAGTGCTGGATAACTGGAAAAAGAAACAGCGGGCTGAAAAGCCGTTAATGATTTTTATCAACGTAAGTGGTGGTGGATTAAGGAGCGCCACTTTTACCATGAATATGCTGCAGCGATTAGACAGTGCTACCAATGGCAACCTGATGCAGCAAACTTTTCTGATCAGCGGCGCCAGTGGTGGAATGTTATCTGCTGCCTATTTCAGAGAACTTTATCTTGAAAAAGCAAAAGGCCAAAAAATCAACCTGCAAAACCCAAAATACATTTCGGATATCACCCAGGATCTGCTCAATCCTGTCTTTTCATCCATGATAAGCAGGGATATTTTTTCGCCTGCACAACAATTTGCAGTTGGCCCTTATCACTATGTAAAAGACAGGGGTTATGCTTTTGAACAGCAGCTCAATCAAAATGCCGGTAACATTCTGGATAAACAGATTAGTGGTTATAGCGCCGACGAAAAAGCAGGTAATATTCCCTTGATGATCTTTAATTCCGTTATTACCAGGGATGGCCGCAAGATGATGATCGGCACACAGCCATTGAGTTTTATGATGAAACCAATCGCCTATGAAAGCGATTCCGCTTTTAGCCCGGATGCCATTGATTTTGCAGCATTGTTTTCCAAACAGGACCCATACAATATACGTTTATTAACAGCTCTGAGAATGAATGCAACCTTTCCCTATGTGTTGCCAAATGTGTGGTTGCCAAGCAACCCCATTATTGATGTGATGGATGCAGGGATAAGAGACAACTTTGGCCAGGAAACTACGCTTCGCTTCATTGATAATTTTAAAGAATGGATTGCTGCCAATACCACTGGTGTGCTGGTAGTGCAGTTAAGAGACAGGATAAAAGATAACTGGCAGCATCCTTTGGAAACAGGATCCATTACCGACCTGATCGTGAAACCGGGTACGATGCTGCAACACAACTGGTACAAACTACAGGATTATTTTCAAACGGACCAGTACAGTTACCTGAAAGATGATTCCAGCCTGAACATGCACCGGCTTACTTTTATGTATGTGCCATCTGAAGAAGATAAAACTGCCGCACTTAACTTTCATTTAACTGCGGCAGAAAAAAAAGATGTAATCGCTTCTTTTAACACAGTTTACAACCAGGCATTACTAAAAGAACTACTTGCGGTGTTGAAGTAACAGGTAGTTAAAAAACCTTGTCCTGCATTTCTGTTGCTTCCCTGATAGCGGATTCATCAAATACCATTGCTTTATTTTCAATGGCCTCTCTCAACACATCATTAATGGTTACAACCCCTTTAAAATCCTGCCCTTCAAATACAATCAGGTAACGTGTTTTATGGCTGTTGAGCATTTGCATGCAATGTTCCACCGTATCCTGCATGCCAACTGCCGGAAGCGATGTACTCATCACTTCTGAAACTGAACAGCTATCACTGTGCAAGCCTTTTAAAATTACATTGCGGCTATAATCCCTTTCAGAAAAAATGCCGCAAAAGGTACTGCCTTCTTTTACCACCAGGTAACTAAGGTTAACGGAATTCATCAAATGCAATGCTTCAATCACTTTTGCACCTGGGGTAATAAAATTAAAGGCTGGTGGTTTGTTTTGTAAAATATTAGCAACCGTTCTCATACTGTATAAAATTTAACTGTATAAAATTACCTGTGGTAAGTTAGAATTTAAAAATGATATTGATCATCTTTTAATCACAAAAAAATGCCCAGCTACAAACAGCAACCCAGAGCAGTGAGTACTACTTTTTCTGCGGCTGGATGAGTTTAAATGCCTGAGGTATTACCTGTATGGAAAACTTCTTTGCTGTTTCCGCAGGGTCGCCATCTATATGCAACGGTGCTCCTTCCAGGTTGTGAATGATGAGCCTTGGTGTTTGAAAATACAATACATCCCTGTGCTGCACGGTTAGTTCATTGTATTCTTCTATCTGCCCGTTTCTTACTTGCTTTAATATAGCCAGCAACAACCTGAATTTACTCATCTTTTTTACAATCACCACATCCAGTAAGCCATCATTCAGGCTGGCCTGTGGTGCAATGGTAAATTGGTTGCCAAACTGGTTGCTGTTGGCAATACTGATAAAATAAGCGGAGGTATTAAATGACTTTCCCTTATTTACAATATCAAAGGAATAAGGTTTGGAAACAAAAAAATTATTGATGGTTTGCTTTATATAAGTCATCAGCCCACGTTTGCTTTCCAAGGCAAAATCATGTGCCACCTGGGCATCAAAACCGAGGCCGCAAAGCATACAGCTAAAAGTGGTATTGATGAAAAAAGAATCGATGTAAGATGCTTTTCCAGTAAAAATAAGATCAAGCGCCCTGGCTGGATTTGTTGGAATTTTTGCTGCAAGGGCTAGCCCGTTTCCTGAGCCCATGGGTATAATACCAATATTTACCGGTTCATCAATTAAAGTACCAGCTACCTGGCTCACTGTACCATCTCCGCCGCAAATAACAATATCAGTAATATTTTCCTGCTCTATCTTTTCCTTCAGGAAAAAATAATCTCCCTGTGCATTGGTGGGTATGATCTCAAAAGGAATGTTTTGACCACTAGTCTTTCCCTTAATCAGCCTCAGCAGCTTTTCTTTTCCCTTTGTTCCTGAAACGGGATTGATGAAGTAAATTATTCTACGGGCCATGAGTAAGGGTTTATAAGAATATGGATATTCAAAACAATTAACAAAGTTTACTTTTTTATAATATGCAATGATAAGTGTTTTTTAAAAGTAAATTTTGCAGATATAACATTTTAGGAAAACCTTTATTTTCAATTATGAAGTAAATTACTCAATAGTTGCTGCTACCACCTTATTAAGGCGCTGGCCCAGGTAAAGCCACTGCCAAATGCTGCCAGGCAAACAAGGTCGCCTTCCTTTATTTTCCCATCCTGCCAGGCTTCACACAATGCAATTGGCACAGAAGCCGCTGTGGTGTTACCATATTTTTGAATATTATTATGCACCTGGTCATCCCTCAGCTGCAGTTTTTGCTGCACAAATTGTGCGATCCTTAAGTTAGCCTGGTGCGGTATCAGTATTTTTAAGTCTGAAGGCTTTAGCCCATTTGATGCCAATGCTTCTACAATCACTTCAGGGAATTTTACGATTGCCTTCTTAAAACCGCCGGTCCGTCCATATAAGGAAAGTTTTGTGCATTGTCTATCATGGCATGGCTCATGAACATTTCCCCAATCTCTGCTTCAGTAAAATCAGCATATTTATTTCCCGTCCAGTAATTGGCATGTGTACCCGGATTGTACATAGCCAGTATTTCGGCACTTTCACCATCACTATGTAAATGCGTACTCAGTATTCCCTGTGTTTCTTTATTACTTGGTTGAAGTACTACTGCTCCTGCCCCATCTCCAAATATCACTGATACATTTCTTCCCCTGGTACTAAAGTCCAGGCCAAAAGAGTGCTTCTCACTGCCGATCACCAGTATATTTTTGTACATCCCTGTTTTAATGAACTGGTCGGCCACTGATAAAGCATATACAAAACCGCTGCACTGGTTGCGGATGTCCAAAGCCCCGATCTCTTTCATCTTCATGGCCCGCTGTACCAGCACTCCACAGCCGGGGAAATAATAATCGGGGCTAAGGGTTGCAAAAATGACAAAGTCTATATCCTCAGCCGTAGTGCCTGCTCTTTCAATCGCAATCTTAGCAGCTTCCACCCCCATGGTAGTAGTGGTTTCTTTCGTACGATGAGCATAGCGTCGTTCTTTTATGCCTGTTCTTTCCTGTATCCATTCATCAGATGTTTCCATGTATTGGGTAATATCCTGGTTGGTTATCACATTTTCAGGCACATACATTCCTATCCCTGCAATTTTACTTTGTAGCATAGCGATCGTTTTAGTCGAAAAAGCAATTTACGATAAAAAGTGTTGGGGAGCAGGCAAATATTCAATATCCAATGTTCAATATTCAAGTATGGCAACAACAGGCTTTTCTTTTTAAAATGGTCGTGTGCAAAACCGCTGTTGTAATTTGAATATTGAACATTGGTTATTTTCTTCTTTTAAACTGCCAGAATCTGCAACCGATGCCATCCGCCGGTATTTCCTTATTTTTGCCGCATGGAAACAATGGTACAAAAGATTGAAGAATACAAAAACGAGATCAAGAATTTTGTAGCTCAAAAAAGTGAGGAGGTGGAAAATTTCAGGATAAAATACCTGGGCAGTAAGGGCCTGGTAAAAGAGGTGATGGCCGAAATGAAAAATGTAGCTGCAGATAAAAAAAGAGAGTTTGGACAGTTACTGAATGAATTTAAAATATATACAGAAGCAAAATACGAAGAACTAAAAGCTGCAACTACTAATGGGCAGGTAACTACAACCAATGAAATAGATCTTTCACTTCCCGGTGATCCATTGCCATTGGGCTCAAGGCACCCCATTAGCCTGGTACGCAATCAAATTGTCTCCATCTTTCAGCGCCTTGGTTTTGCAGTAGCAGAGGGGCCCGAAATTGAAGATGACTGGCACAACTTTACGGCTCTTAACTTACCCGAAAATCACCCAGCAAGGGATATGCAGGATACATTTTATATCTCCCAAAATCCGGACTGGTTGCTGCGTACCCATACCAGCAGTGTGCAGGTACGTGAAATGGAAAAAGGTATTTTACCGCTCCGTATCATTTGTCCGGGTAGGGTTTACCGGAACGAAACCATCAGCGCCAGGGCGCATTGCTTTTTTCACCAGGTAGAAGGTTTATATATAGCAGAGAATGTTTCTTTTGCTGATCTTAAACAGACATTGTACTTTTTTGTGAAAGAAATGTTTGGTGAAAATTTTAAAGTGCGTTTCAGGCCCAGTTATTTTCCTTTTACAGAACCCAGCGCCGAGATGGACATCAGTTGCCTGATCTGCGGCGGCAAAGGCTGTAATGTTTGTAAACATACCGGATGGGTAGAGATACTGGGTTGCGGCATGGTGCATCCTAATCTGCTGGACAACTGTGGCATCGACAGTAATAAATACACCGGCTTCGCATTCGGTATGGGTATTGAACGTATTACAATGTTGAAATACCAGATAAAGGACCTTCGTTTGTTCAGCGAAAATGATGTGAGATTTTTAAAACAATTTACAAGCGCAATGTAAACCTGTGTATAAGTATATATTTAAAGCCATCAGCATATTGATGGCTTGTCTTTTATGTGGTAAGGTTGGTTTTCAATTTTGTATTTTAGCTTTTACTTTTAATGATGATAAACACCATTTGCATTATTGGCGCCGGCACCATGGGCAGTGGCATTGCCCAGGTAGCAGCACAAAGTGGCTTTACCACGTTGTTGTTTGATATTAATGGCGATGTGTTGGACAAAGCAACAACCAGTATTAAAAAAAACCTGCAGTCGCTGGTTGACAAACAAAAAATTTCTGAAGCTGAAAGCAGCAATATTTTTAAACGGTTGCAATTTATAAATGATATCAACCATTGTGTTGCCGATATTTTTATAGAAGCCATCATCGAAAAAGTGGAAGCTAAGGTGGGCATCTTCAACCAGCTGTCTGCCCTCAATGATCCCGATGCCATTTTTGCAAGCAATACTTCTTCGCTTTCCATATCAGCCATTCAACAACACATGAAAAAACCGGAAAGAGTTGCAGGCATGCATTTTTTTAATCCGGCTCCCATTATGAAACTGGTGGAAGTGGTGAAGGGAGAACAGACCAGCGACAGCACCGCACAAAGCATTTATGAACTTTGCAAAAAAATGAATAAAGTGCCGGTAATGTGCAAGGATGCACCGGGCTTTATCGTAAACCGTGTGGCAAGGCATTATTATTTAGAAGCGATGAAGATGGTGGAGATGGGAATGGCTACCTATGAAAAGGTGGATGCCATTATGGAAGCAACCGGTTTTAAAATGGGGCCATTCAGGCTAATGGACCTGATCGGCATGGACATCAATCTCGCTGTATCAAAAAGCATTTATAATGCATTTGACCAGGAAGAAAGGTTTAAACCTTCGGCTATACAAACAGATAAAGTAGCAAAAGGTGAATTGGGCAGGAAGACAGGAAAAGGGTTTTATCAATATTAATTTACTCATTGTAATGCAGAAGTAGCAAGAGGCATGCGCTCTTTCAACTTTCAATTTTCAATTTTCAATTTTACAAAATGATCTTAGTTACAGGCGGCGCAGGTTTAGTAGGCAGAGAATTGATTGCCCAGTTACTGGCAAAGGGAGAACATGTAACTGCTATCTACAATAAAACATTCCTTCCAAGTTTTGATTCACCGCTGTTGCTGCAATTTCAGTGTAATATTTTGGATGTGGCCGGACTGGAAGATATCATGGAACAGCAACACATTCAACAGGTTTATCATTGTGCAGCCATTGTAACTTTTAATCCCTCCCGAAAGCAGGAGCTTTTTAAGATAAATATTGAGGGCACAGCCAACGTGGTGAATGCAGCCATCAATACAGGTGTAAAAAAACTGGTGCATGTAAGTTCGGTGGCAGCGCTTGGCCGGATCAGGGAGAACGGACCAATTAATGAAACCATGAACTGGACCGGAGAAACCAGCAACAGCAATTATGGTAAAAGTAAATACCTGGGTGAGCTGGAAGTATGGCGGGGTATTGGCGAAGGCCTGGAAGCGGTGATGGTAAATCCAACGATTATTTTGGGCAATGGCGACTGGGAAGCAGGCAGCTCAAAGATCTTTAAAACCGTGCATGATGAATTTCCCTGGTATGCAGATGGTGTTACTGGTTTTGTAGATGTACGGGATGTGGTAAAAGCAATGATTGCATTAATGGAAAGCGATGTAAACGCACAGCGTTTTATCATCAGTGCAGAGAACAGGAGTTACCAGGATGTTTTTAACCTGATTGCAACTGCTTTTGGTAAAAAACAACCCAAAAAAAAAGTTACCCCGTTGCTTTCAGAAATTGTATGGCGACTGGAAGCCATCAAAAGTTTATTCACCGGCAATGATCCGCTGGTAACAAAAGAAACTGCTGCAACAGCCCTTACAAAAGCTTATTTCGACAACAGTAAACTGGGCAAATTTTTACCCGGCTTTACGTATACCAATATTGAAAATACAATAATACATACCTGTGCTCTTTTGCAACAAAAGCTTAACAGGCATTGATGTATTTTCGCCACCTCACTGAAAAATAAATTAACGGATGAAAAAAAATATAGCTGCTCTTGCAACCATCTTTATATCAGCCATTGCGTTTGCACAGTCCACATCATTCAACATCACCGGGAAAATTATTGATGCCACCACCAAAGCACCGATGCTGGGAGCTTCAGTATTTGCACAGAATACAACATTGGGTACCGCCACTGGCGCAGATGGCATGTTCACACTTTGGTTGCCAAATGGCGGCTACGATCTGGTGGTTACTTTTACCGGTTACGAAACCGTGAGCAGGAGAATTACCACTGCAGATGCCGTTGACAGGAACATGGTAATTGAACTGAAGCAGAAAGAAAAAGCAATGGAAGAAGTTTCCATAAAATCCAGCAATGAAATAAAAGACGGGCTGGCAAAATATGGTGATTTTTTTATGGAGAATTTTATTGGTAAAACCATCAACAGCAAACAATGCGTCATCATCAATAAAGAAGCATTGAAATTCTATTTCTCTAAAAAAAGAAACCGTTTAAAAATACTTACATCAGAGCCCCTCGAAATTGAGAACACAGCCCTGGGTTATAAAATAAAATATACACTGGATTCTTTTACACACGACTATACTACGCAGGTAAGCACTTTTACCGGTTATCCCCTGTTTGAAGAAATGCAAACAGCAGATCTTAACCAGGCTGCTGCCTGGAAAGCAAACCGAATTGCTGCCTATAAAGGTTCTATCCTTCATTTTATGAGGAGTACCTACAACCAACAATTGAAAGAAGAAGGTTTTGAAATACAGTTCATCGTTAAGAACAATGATGCAGATACCGCCATTAAAGGGCTTAACTTTTATGCCGCTTTAAATTATAGCAGGGACGACAGCACCAAACTGGTGGAGATCAGTCCTAACCAACCCAATGTGGCAGTGCTGTATAAAAATGAATTGCCAGGGAAAGATTATACCGACCTGAATGAGGATGCACCCAAAAAGTTTGAGTTGTCAATTATTACCATTCCTGTAATGCAGGCCATCGGCATTGAACAGAATGGATTTTATTATGACCAGAATGATATTGGCATCAGTGGTTACTGGAGCTGGGAAAAAGTAGCAGACATGTTGCCGTATGATTTTAAGGCAGAGTAAAAAAAAATATTGATTTGCTAATCTTATAAACTCGAAGCATCCTGACAAATGCAGGTACCCAAAACAATATTCAACTTTCAATTATCAATTATTTATCCATCACTTTTTTCCACAACTCCGGGATCCTTTTAATCCATACAAATTCCCTTCTTGCTATACTAACCTCCTGTGCAGGTGCTCCTAAATAAGTTTTGTTTCCTTCTACCGAAGAGGCGATGGCACTTCTCCCCAGCAACACAGCATTCTCCCCTACAGTAAGTGTTTTGTTGATGGCAACCTGCCCCCATAGGGTAACGCCGTCTTTTATTTCTGTACAGCCGCCTACTATTACCTGTGCAGCGAACAAACAATTTTTCCCGATCACTGTATCATGGCCTATATGCACCATATTATCAAACTTGGTGCCTTCACCAATGATTGTATCATGACTTACCCCCCGGTCAATGGTACAGTTGGCACCGATCTCTACAAAATCTTTAATGATAACACGTCCGCCGCTGGGCATTTTTTTATACCAGAGTGCCCTGTCTTTTTTTCCATTGTAATAAAATGCATCACTGCCAATTACCGTGCCTGCCTGAATCACTACATGGTTGCCGATGATGCAATTATCTAAAATGGTTACGGCTGGATGAATGATACAATTGTTACCGATACGTACATTGTTACCAACGAAAGTATTGGGATAGATGAAAGTATTTTCGCCGATCACTGCCGTATCACTGATCATTTTGGATGAAGGGGTGAATGGATTAAAGTGGTTCACAATTTTACAATAGGCTTCAAATGGATTATCTGTTACCAGCAATGCCTTGCCCTCTGGGAAATCAGTTTGCTTATTGATGATGATAAATGTAGCAGCGCTGTTGATGCATTTATCATAGTACTTGGGATGATCTACAAATACCAGGTCACCTTTTTCCACCCGGTGTATTTCATTAATGCCAGTTGCACATAATGTATCATCACCAATCAGTTCAGCATTGATGAATTCGGCCAGCCATTTTACAGAAACAGGAGAAGGAAATTGCATGCAATAAGTTTTTTGTAAAGGTAATGTGCTTTCATTTTTACCCGTTAAATACTTCAACAGGCAGGAAAAGCAAAAAAAAATAAAAAAACTTTTAAAAAAAATTTTGCCTGTTTTTAACGGCAAAAGCTGTTATACCTGTATCAAAAAAATCATTGGGCAAACAACAACGATCACTGCATTTGTAACAACAAAAAAAAACAACATCGGCTGAAACACACTGTTTACAATAGTTTCAACAATGCATCATTTTATAAACAGGATTAATCAGTTTAAAATAAAGTATACCAATACATCATTACCGGTTCATTTTAATACTTCAATCATACTGCCATTATCCACAAACAATAACAAAATGTGAATAAAATAATTGTAATATTTTTTTTGTATCGGGAAATTTATTTTTAATATTGTGTAGGGAAATTTATTTCCCGGTACTTACTAACCCATTCATATAATAAAGCTCGACTGAAAAGCCGGGCTTTTTTATTTTTATTGAATGATGCAAATGGATTGTTCACCGCCTTCTTAAATATTTTTCTGTTGAATTACTACTGCTTTATTTACAAACCATTTAATGTGCTCAGCCAGTTTTCATCACAGGATGGCAAACAAACACTCAAAGATTTTTTTGATGTACCCAATGATGTATATCCTGTTGGCCGGCTGGACTATGACAGTGAAGGATTACTGGTATTAACCAACGATAAAAAATTAAACCATGCATTGCTGAATCCATTGCATGAACATGAAAGAGAATATTGGGTACAGGTAGATGGCTGCATTACCAAAGAAGCCCTGCACCAACTGCATCATGGAGTAACGATCACTGTTGAAGGCAAGCAATACAAAACAAAAAAATGCAAGGCAACAGTTTTTGAACCGGCACCTGTGGTGCCCGAAAGAAATCCACCGGTCCGTTTCAGAAAAATATTCCAACCAGCTGGATCAAAATAAAATTAACAGAAGGCAAGAACAGGCAGGTTCGTAAAATGACTGCAGCCGTTGGCTTCCCAACTTTGAGATTGATCCGCCACCGCATAGAAAAGTGCAGCCTCGATGGATTAATGCCCGGGGAAATGCGGATATTTGAACAGAAAGAAATGTATCATTTACTGTCTCTAAATAAATAAACGATGCGGCCACTGGTAAAAGATGGATACGAGATCAATACCGATAAATCCAAACTGGACATTCCTTTTATTCACCAGTATTTATCAACTGCCTCCTATTGGGCTAAAAACATTCCTATTGAAATTTTAAAGCAAAGTATTGAGGGTTCGGTGTGTTTTGGGATGTATGATCTTCAACCGGGTTTTCCTGCTGGCAAACAGGTGGGCTTTGCAAGAATGATCAGCGACGGTGCCACTTTTGGCTACCTGGCCGATGTTTTCATCATTGATCAGCATCGGAGCAAAGGATTGAGCAAATGGCTGATGGAAGCAATCATCAATTACCCCGATTTTAAAACCCTGCGGCGGTGGATGCTGGCCACAAGGGATGCCCATGGTTTGTATAAACAATTTGGGTTTACCGAACTGGATAAACCGGAACGCATCATGCAGCGGTTAAAGCCCAATCCATATCCTTTGACGGAAGAAAAAAATGATTCAATCAAAGAATGAACTCAATACCGGTTCTTTTCGCTGCTGGAGCGACATTGGCATACAGCAAATAGAATAAAGAATATAGTTTTTTGATAATTGCACAGCTTAACTTGCAGCCTAAATATTTACAATGCTTAAATCAATGACCGGTTTTGGAAGAGCCGAACAAACAGTCAACGACAAAACGTTCCTGGTAGAGATAAAATCTCTTAACGGCAAACAGTTTGAAATGCAGCTTCGCCTGCCACCATTGCTGAGGCCTTATGAGTTTGATATCAGGAGTATTTTGCAGGAGCAGTTGGTACGTGGCACCATTGATTGCAATGTCAGCATCAAACAAAATGGCACTTCCAAGCCTGTTGTAATTAATACAGATTTAATCAAAGCCTATTACCAGCAAATTGAAACACTTGCCGGCGAATTGAAAATAGATACCAACTCCGTGCTGAGCGCTTTGCTGCGTTTGCCGGAAGTGGTAACGCCTACCAATGATGTACTGAGTGATACCGATTTTGAAGAATTCAAAAAAGTATTACTGACCGCATTGGGAGAACTGAACAACCACAGGGAAGAAGAAGGTGCCAGCCTGGAGAAAGACCTGTACAAACGAATTACCAATATCAATGCACAGGAAGAAGCCATTGTAAAACTGGAGCCCAACCGCATTAAAAGAATAAGAGAAGAGATCACACAATTGCTGGAAGCACATGTAGGAAAAGAAAATTATGATGGCAACCGCCTGGAGCAGGAGCTCATCTACTACATTGAAAAGATAGACATACATGAAGAGCAGGTTCGGCTGAAACAGCACTGTGAATATTTCAGGAGCCTGCTGGCCAACACGGAGGATTCAAAAGGAAAGAAACTGTCATTCATCATCCAGGAAATTGGCAGGGAAATCAATACTACCGGCAGCAAAGCTTATGATGCTGACATACAAAAATGTGTGGTAACCATGAAGGATGAACTGGAGAAAGCGAAGGAGCAGGTACTGAATGTGCTATAGTTTAATGGTTTATTAGTTTATTTGTAATTGGATCAACGTTTATCATTGATGAGAATATCATTTTTAAATCTTTTGAAACCGGCAGTATGGCTGCTGATGATTGGTACCTTTTTCACAGCCTGTAACAGGCTGGATATATATGAAAAAAACATTTCGGTACCAGACTACAAATGGCAGTACGCTTTTCAGCCAGGTTTTGATTTTGACATCACCGACACAGCATCCCAATACAACATATTCATTGTACTGCGCCATACGGATAGCTACCGCTACAATAACATATGGCTGAATGTTGGCATTAAGGCTCCCGGCGATACTGCCACTACCGCTCAGCGTTTAGATTTGCAGCTTGGCAATGATGTAAAAGGATGGGAAGGTACGGGCATGGATGATATCTGGGAAGTAAGAAGACCTGCTACCAAAGCCCCCGTTCAATTTAAAAAACCGGGTACTTATCATTTTACCATTGCGCAAGTCATGAGGGAGAATCCATTGCCAAATGTGATGAGTGTGGGAGTAAGAGTAGAAAGGGTGAAGTAAGATTGTGAATAGTGAATTGTCAATAGCAGATCATATACAATTCATATTTAGCCTTGCAGCAAGCGCATTATTTATTCAGTTTCGCTTTATATTCTTATACTGAGATGCCACTCTCCTCATATAAAACAAAAAAACTCCGCTTCGTATTCATCGTATACTGGTTTTTACTGGCATACATTGTGGCAGCATTGGTATGGTGGTTCATTGAACTGAATAACCAGAACCGGCAAATGACCACCCATGATATCAGCCAGTTGAAAAAAGAAGCTCCCGGGTATATTGAAGAAACACAAAAGATCATCGAAAAAGAAAAAAGAAAAACAGCCCAGTACATCGGTGAAGGCTCCGTATTCTTTTTAGTGATCATGGCAGGCGCTTTCTTTATCTTCAGGGCGGTAAGGCGCCAATTAAGAGCAGGCCAGCAGCAGCAGAACTTTATGATGGCCATTACCCATGAATTAAAAACTCCAATTGCCGTTACCAAACTCAATTTAGAAACATTGTTCAAAAGAAAACTGGACGAAGCCCAGACGCAAAAGCTGCTGCTGAAAAGCATCCAGGAAACTAACCGGCTGAATGCATTGTGCAATAACATTTTACTGGTATCTCAAATTGAAGACCACCGTTATAATATTACAAAAGAAGCCATCAGCCTTTCAGTATTGGCACAGGGCTGTATAAATGAATTCAGCAGCCGGTTTCCACAACATGCTTACCATGCCGTTATTACGGATGATATATTTATCAAAGGCGATCAACTGTTGCTGCAGTTGGCCATTAATAATTTAGTTGACAATGCCACCAAGTATTCAGGCAAAGAATCCGCCATTACTATATCGCTTACCGAAGAGGCCGGCAAAATAAAACTGGCTGTAATAGATGAAGGCAAGGGCGTTGCAGATGCAGACATTGACCATTCACCATTGACCATTCACCACATGAATCAGCAAAAACTTTCCATACTACTCGTAGAAGATGAAGAAAACCTGCAGGAAGCACTTAAGCTGAACCTGGAATTGGAAGACTATGAAGTAACCAGTGCCTGGAACGGTGTGGAAGCACTGGACCTGGTGCAGAAAGAACATTTTGACCTGATGATTCTGGATGTGATGCTGCCGGAACTGGATGGCATCAGTGTTTGTGAAACCATCCGCCTGCAAAACAATGAGATTCCAATACTCATCCTAAGTGCCAAAAACAGCAGTGCCGACAGGGTATTGGGTTTAAAAAAAGGAGCCGATGACTACCTGACCAAACCTTTCAACCTGGAAGAATTGTTATTACGTGTAAGCAAACTGCTGCAAAAAAGCAAACAGCTCACTGCAAGAAAACCGGTAGAGCAGGTATACTCTTTTGGGAAGAACAAGATTGATTTCAGTTCACTGGAATGTACTACCAAGGATGGCAGCAAGATCACCCTTACCAAAAAAGAAATCATGCTGCTGAAGCTGCTGATAGAAAACAAGAATGAAGTAGTGACAAGGGAAAAAATATTGCAATCAGTATGGGGCTACAATGTGTACCCTACTACCAGGACCATTGATAATTTCATTTTGAATTTCAGGAAATATTTTGAGGAAGACAGCCGCAATCCAAAGTATTTTCATTCAATAAGAGGTATTGGATATAAGTTTACGGAATAAGTACCGGGGCACTCCGGGCCACCTGAACCGTTAAATATTACAACTCCGTTTTACTAAAAATACTCACCAGCCTCATCGCCTCTGCAAAACAATCCTGCATCTTATTTTCATCTGCAAAAGGCGTGTACAACTGCAGCGAAACATCATCCAGTAATTGTTGTACCGCAAAGCTATCCCCCACTCCAACACCAGCTTTATCCAATCCATCAGCAATGGTTCTTTTACTGATGTTTTCCGGTGCTAGTTTTAATTTTATGGCTAAAAACACATGCAGTTCCTTATTCAATGTTTCATAAAACTTCCGGGCATCATTATTTACCAATGCTGCTTCTGTCTCGGCCAATGGACAATGCAATACTGCATCCGGAATTATTTTCTCTTCAACGGTTTCTTTTACAACAGGCACTATCTTTTGCTGTTGTTTTTTATGATCTGCTTTTAGCCAGATCAGCAATCCTGTAATGATCAGCAAAGCCACCGGTACAATAATCATCCACCGGTTGGTAAAGATCATCTCAAAAAAACTTTCCTTCCTGCTGCGGTTATCTACTGCCACAATCGCCGGTTTTTTACCGGTACCTTTTTTTACATGCACCGTA
Organism: Chitinophagaceae bacterium; assembly: GCA_016722465.1. Taxonomy (GTDB): domain Bacteria; phylum Bacteroidota; class Bacteroidia; order Chitinophagales; family Chitinophagaceae; genus Ferruginibacter. The sequence goes on from JADKJC010000002.1 coordinate 1,139,762, forward strand.
ATGGGGTTTGTAATCACTACTTTATACTTTCCGGAAACCACATCAAAAAAGCTGAATTCAACAGCAGGGATTGTATACACTCCTTCACTGGCAAAAGTGAATGGATAATCAAATATCTTGCTGCCACTAACAGGCACCGATGCCTTGTTCAATCCATCCTTCACCGTGGGTTCGTATCCTTCCAGCCCCTGCGGCCAGGCAATTTCCGGTGCAGGTATCAGGGTGAGGTTGCCATCACCAGCAAGCAACACACTCAGCTTACCGGCATCATCGGTGGTTAAACTATCTTTTTCCAATGCCACATCTACCGTAAAATTACCCACCGCTCCATTAAAGGATGCAGGTTTGCCTGCATCGGGCAAAGGCTTTACATTTATTTCCAGTGGCTTGCTTTGGATGGTCACTTTTTCATTCAGCATAGCATCGGCAGGCACGGTGCCAGGTATAAACTCTCCAAACAGGTCAGTGGCAGCACCTTTTTGCAAATATTCACCTTTAATAAAATGAACACGGTTCTCTATAGCCGCCATTTCAAGTTCGGCAGCGCCCTGCTGCAATGGGTACAATTGTACTTTGCGGAGTGTATACACATTATAATCCCTTCCGTTCAATTTCTCTACATTGTAATTAATAGCTGCCTGCGGCTGAACCAGGTCAATCACAGAAAAACCATTAAAAGATGGGTTCTTTACAATATTACTTTCCGATTTCAGCCTTGTGTACAGCTTATAGGTCACCACCACTGGCTCACCAACATAACAGGAAGTTTTATCCGCATCTACTTTAATAAAAAGGTTCCTGCTGATCTTGTCCTGTAAATTCTCTCCCTTCTTTAAAATAAAATCATCGTAGTTAGGTTCGGGCTTTGGTTCATCAAAAGGCATCATGCTGCTGAATGGAGAATTACGGTTGGCACTGTTACCGGTTGTTCCACTCACCACTTTTAATTGTACCGCATTGCTTTTCCAGTTTTTTCCATCTGCTTTGGCACTGGCTGTACCAATGATAAAATCTCCCTTTGCCTTTGGCTTCAGCAGGTAGGTAATGCCAATGTACTGCCGGGTAGTTCCATTGATCATATCCATACCACTTTCCTGGTTAGGCCCGCTGATAACAATAAAATTATTTAAGGAAGGCGGGGTGATCTGTTCTACGCTGCCGGCATTCTCCACCATCAGCTTCAACTCTGCCACTTCATCTTTACCGATGGTGCCCGGATTGATGGTAGCAGAAAATTTCACCTGTGCCGTAAGGATATTGCTTAAGCAGAATAAGGTAAACAGTAAAGGCAATTTGAATAACCGCAGTTGCATAGTAGTGGCTGTAAAAATAAGCGACCCGTTGCTGCTAAGGCAAAAGAATATTGTGAATGGTTTGAAAAAATTATTAATAGATGGTAGTTGCCTGCTGGGCTTTCAGCAATAATGCACATAAGCAACTTTAGTTGCGGCTTTTCATTGCAACTCCGGCACAGAAGCTAAGCTTCTTCCACCTCCCTATTGGGGAGGATGGTGGGGCCTCACCGGGGTTTCCATTGCAATCCGCCAGCCGCTCAGCATTTTTTCTTTACTCATCTCCCGGCCCACACAGATCATTACAATCTGCCATCACAGGTCGCCCAGTTGCGGCCGCAGCACAATATCTTCCAGTACCGCTGCCGGAGATAATCCCGTAGCCGCGATGATGATGTCAGCCACATCCTTCGCTTCCATAATGCGGTGCTTACTGTTATCATAATCTCCCCACGAATCGGTGAGAATAGCACCCGGCATAATGGCAGATACTTTTATATTGTAAGGTTTCAGCTCTTCCCGAAGGTTTTTACTAAAGCCCAGCATGGCAAATTTGCTGATGCTGTAGCTGCCGCCATTGCTGTATGCTTTTAAGGATGCAATGGAGCATAGATTAAAAATGGAGCCTGCCTTTGCCGCCATCATTTTTGGCAACAGCGTTCTTGTAACATGATAGGCACTGTACAGGTTCACCGCAATCATTTGCTCCAGTACAGCGTCTTCTTCATTGTGTACACTGCCCGGCATAAAACTGCCTGCATTGTTTACTAAAATATCTACGGCGGTGCAATTTTCATTTACCCAGTTGCCAAAGCTGATGGCCTGCTCTTTTACAGAAAGATCAAATGCCTTTGCTTTGATGACCGCATCGGGGTATTTCGTTTGCAATAACGCAATGGTATTGTATAATGCCACTTCATTCCTGGCACATAAAAACAGCAGCGCCCCCTCTGCCGCAAAAGCCTCGGCCACGGCCCTGCCAATCCCCTTTGAGGCGCCCGTTACCACTACATTTTTGCCTTTATTGTTGCTCATAACCGTTATTTTATAGTAACTATTTCACAATTTTACTGTTTTAAAATAATAAAACCGGCAATTTTGCAGTTATATCACTTATGAAGTATAAACACCTCTTTTTCGACCTGGACCATACCCTTTGGGATTTTGATGCCAATGCCCATGAAACACTGTTGGAGATTTATGCTATTTTTCAACTGGAAACAAAAGGTGTGATTCCTTTTGAAGATTTTTACAAACTCTACAAAATTCACAACGAAATACTGTGGGACCGTTATCATAAAGGATTTGTAACAGCGGAAGAACTTAAGTGGAAACGTATGTACCGCACTATGCTGGAGTTTAAAATCGCAGATGAACCGCTGGCAAGGGAGATGAGTGAAAAGTTCCTGGAGATACTACCTGCCAAAAAATTACTCTTCCCCAATACAGTAGAAGTACTGGATTATTTAAAAGATAAGAATTACGAATTGCACCTCATCACCAATGGCTTTGAAAAAACACAATGGACCAAACTGAACAACAGCGGACTCAATATTTATTTTAACCAGGTAGTAACCTCTGAGGGCAGCAACAGCGTAAAACCACAGAAAGAAATATTTGAATACGCCATGAACAAGGCCGGTGCCCAGTTAAGCCAGAGCATTATGCTGGGTGATAATTTAGAAGCCGACATACAGGGCGCCATCAATGTGGGCATGGATAATATTTTTGTAAACCACATTCATGTATCCACCACCATGAAGCCTACTTATACGGTTACCAACCTGAGGGAATTGAAGAACATCTTTTAATTTTTTCTAACCACAAAGTTCACTAAGAAATTCATGGGGAACACGAACGTAATCTTTGCGTTGTGTCCTTCGTGCAACAGCTTCGTGTCCTCCGTGGTTAAATCGCTTCCAATAAAAAATCCCCTCCAAAAACTGAAGGGGATACAATAAGTTGATGAAACAAATTACATTTTAGTAGTAGATTCTTCTTTGTCTTTTTTGCAGCATTTTTTACCACTTTTTTTGCAGCAGGAAGATGATTTCTTGCATTTTTTGCCTTTTCCTTTTCCGCAGTCTGCAAAGGTTACACCGGTAACAAGCAAAGCTGCAGTGGCTAATAAAAATAATTTTTTCATACGTCTGTGTTATTTTTTGTGATTAATCAACGTAAATGTAAGCGGATAATTGTGTTCAGCCAACAGTTGGCTGTTAAAAATTACAAAGTTGCAATAACAGTCACCCCACCCTGTACTACCTGGTTAAGTTCCACATTTATTTTAGTGCCTACGGGCAATAACAGGTCTACCCGGCTGCCAAACTTAATAAAACCCATTTCTTCTGTTTGATCTACCTTATCCCCTACTTCAAGGTAATTCACAATTCTTTTGGCCAGTGCACCAGCTATCTGTTTTACCAGGATTTCAATATTGCCTTTCCTGATCACCACGCTGTGCCTTTCATTTTCTGTAGATGATTTAGGATGCCATGCTACTAAGTATTTCCCTTTGTGATACTGGTTGTACACCACTTCCCCCGCTGATGGGATTTCTGTTTACATGCACATTGGCAGGGCTCATAAATATCGATACCTGCAGGCGCTTTGTTTTAAAATACTCCTCATCCACCGCTTCCTCAATCACTACTACCTTACCATCTGCAGGGGCAATCACCTGGCCATCATTAATAGTCAGTTTACGGTTGGGTATCCTGAAAAAAGAGATCAGGAACAATAGCAGGAATAAGGTGGCAAAGAAAATTACCCAGCACAATGCCTGCGATACAGGGCTTAAAAAATAAAAGCTGATGAGATTTAATGCAACAAAAATAATGGTGCCGATGGCTATGGACTTATATCCTTCCCTGTGAATGGTCATGAGGCAGTTTTGAACCGCAAATGTAAGGATAATGGTGAATTGTCAACGGTGAATAGTGAATGGCTGTTGCGAAAGCAGTGAATCAATACGGTAAAATCACTCATCAATGCAACAATTCAGCAACCCGGAAAATCCTTCCTATACAAACAACTGTACATACAGCCATACAAAAGGCGTAGCCACCAACAGCGAATCAAAGCGGTCTAAAAAACCCCCGTGGCCCGGCATAAAACTGCCGCTGTCTTTTACATCAGCCATCCGTTTTATCTTGCTTTCCAGCAAATCACCCACTGTTCCAACAATGGCACAGATGGCAGCAATGGCTATCCAATGCTGCACTGCCAGCCCTTTTGCAATGGGAATGAAATAACCGAGTAACCCCATCACCAGCACACAAAGCAGGGCACCCCCCGCTGTGCCTTCCCAGGTTTTTTTAGGTGATATTTTTGAGAAGGGTGTTTTACCGATCAACGACCCTACCACATATGCCATGGTATCGTTGATCCATATAGAAAAAACAATAGCACAGGTATAAACCCTGCCTGTAATCTCCCAGAAAAAAGTAAAGCCATCCAGCCTCAGGCCTATCAGCATGGCCATGGGCATGGTGATATACAGCAACCCCAGCAGGCAATAAGGCAAAAATTGATCGCCGTGAATCTTTTTCATCAGCTTGATGAACTCATACCAGCAGCCAAAATGAATGATGGTGAACAGGGTAATAAAACTCCATACATTCCAGAACAGCCCCACCAGCATTACCATTACAAATACTACGGCGGTTAAGGACCTTGTTTTAAATACTTCTTTATTCAGTGCCATCTAAAATTATTGTTGACTGCCTTCCTGTTGTGAGGCAATGTCGTTAATAAAAGGATTGTTGCTGAAATTATATCCCGGTATCAGCAATTCTTCCCCGGGGTGGTCAATTTGTTTATTGCTTACTTTATCAAACACGATAAAAAGCCCCATCACCAGCGCCAGGCTTAACAAACTGGCCCACCAGGGGAAATGCTCATCCAGCTTTGAAGTATCTACCTGCGACCCCACTTTGGTAGAAAGGTACAGCGAAGTGGCGGCCGCTGCATTATTAAAAAAGTGTGCGATGATATTGAGCCAGATATTGCCGGTGCGGTAATACATCCAGCCCAGCATAAAACCCAGTACAAAGCGGCTTAAAAAGCCCAGGTAGGAACCATGCATGGCGCTAAACAGCACGGATGTGATAATGATGGCAAGCACAGGCTTTTTCAACCACCGGCTCAGCAGATTTTGCAGAGCTCCCCTGAACAGCAATTCTTCTGTAATAGCCGGCAGTAGGGCGATTACAAAGACCGTTATGAAATAATCACCGATTCCGTTCATACGGGCTATCACCACCACCTGTTTGTTAAAACTATCTTCGGCTGCTTTAAATTCCTGCAGGGCTGCTTTGCTCCAGGGCAACATAGTAGTAATATCCTGCAGCATACTCACCAATGGCAGGCAGGCAGTCATGATTACCATCACCAGAATTACCTGCTTACTGTTTACCAGGTTGTGAAACCCAAAATGCTGCATAGCTTTTACATGGCAGATCCTTGCATATAAAACAGCAGGTATCAAAAAAAGAAAAATAGCGGCAGCCGATTGCGTAATCCGGAACAGGGTAGCATTATCAGGCCGCAGTATCTGTTCCAGCTGTTTCAAAACCGGCTCTTTGGAATTGGTGAGTTCCGGAGACAGCAACAATGGGACTCTGTAGATAATACCCCCGATCATCATCCCGGCTCCAAATAAAGCAAACAATATTCCCAGCTGTCCCCAGTAATTAAAACGTTTGGTAGCGTAATGCGCCATAGTGGTTATTTATAAAGGCGTAAATTTACAGCCTAAATCGCAGGTTTAAGGCTTAAAAGTTTAAAGTTAAGAACAGTCAAAGTATTTACAGAGCTGCTTTTCTTAAACACCCAACTTTCAACCTTCAACTTTAAACATTAAACTTTCTACCATGCCTTCGATTGGTAATATACAACTGCCGGAATTCCCCTTACTGCTTGCACCCATGGAGGATGTGAGTGATCCTCCCTTTCGTGCTGTGTGTAAAGACAAGGGAGCCGACCTGATGTACACCGAGTTCATTTCTTCAGAAGGATTGATACGTGATGCCATCAAAAGCCGCCAGAAACTGGATGTGTTTGATTACGAAAAGCCTGTAGGCGTACAAATATTTGGAGGTGATGAAGAGAGCCTTGCCCTGGCTGCACAGATAGTAGATGTTACCAATCCAGACCTGCTCGATATCAACTTCGGTTGCCCTGTAAAAAAAGTGGCGATGAAAGGTGCCGGTGCCGGTGTATTGAAAGACATCGACCTGATGGTTCGCCTTACAAGTGCCGTAGTAAAAGCAACTTCCTTACCCGTAACTGTAAAAACAAGGTTGGGCTGGGATGACAACACCAGGAACATTGAGGAAGTAGCCGAACGCCTGCAGGATGTGGGCATCAAGGCATTGGCCATACATGGACGCACCCGTACCCAGATGTACAAAGGTGAAGCCGACTGGACACTGATTGGCAAAGTAAAAAGCAACCCCCGTATCAATATCCCCATTTTTGGCAATGGTGATATTGACAGTCCGGAAAAAGCAGTTGAATACAGGAACCGGTATGGTATTGATGGCATCATGATCGGCCGTGCCGCTATCGGTTATCCCTGGATATTTGATGAAATCAAACATTTCATGAAAACAGGCCAGCACCTGCCAACACCCAGTATTGAAGACAGGGTAGCAGTTTGTAAAAAACACCTGCACAAATCATTTGACTGGAAGGGCCCCAAAGTGGGCATTTTTGAAATGCGCCGTCATTATGCCAATTATTTAAAAGGACTGCCGGGTATAAAAGATTACCGCTCTAAGCTCGTGACACTGATGACAGTGGAAGAAATAGATGCGGTACTGGATGAGATTGTTATAAAATATGCCGGTTACGAATTTGAAAAAACACCCATAGAACTCATCAACTACCACGAAAAATGCCCGATATAGGGTTGGGGCGTTCAGGTTACCTGAAACATTATGAAAACAACAGTTTGCAAAAGCACTCTAGTTAAAAATACAGCCGTGCAACAATAGGGTTCAGGTCGCTTTAAGTGCCCCGATCCATTCTTTCATGCCTTTCAAATAAACATGCCCTCTTTGCTCCGCAAAATAATCCGCCGTTAAAGCAATCAATGCCATCAGCGCTAATCCGGCGCCAAGGCCTTTCCAAAAAAGTTTGCTTTGCTCATTCTTAAAATAAAAAAACAGGCCAATGCCCAGCAGGGCTAGTATGATCTCCACGTAGCGGTAGGCAACAAAGTTCTTCATCACCATTTCCATCCTCGGAATTTCCTTCTCTTTCAATTGCTGGGGATTCATATCATAGGCATATACAATCCGCAACCTGTCTGCATCACTTCTTTTATACACGCTAAAGCCTATCACTCCCAGCAGCAAACCAACCAGCAACAGCGGTACCGCAGCGCCTTTGTAAAAATTGGCCTTGATAAAAAAGAAAAACACAATGGCCGCAACAATGGCTGCAATGCCAATGGCTAAAAACAACAAGCTCTCAGATTTTTCTGCGTTGAAATATTTTTCAATGGCCGTTTTGGTAAACATGTATTTATTTTTTTGCGGTTAGTTTAATCAGTCCGGCCACCGACACCATACACCACACCCCCTCCAGTATAATGAAAGGTACATAATTTATCAGCGAAGAAGCATAGCAGGCCAGGCCGGCACCAATGACGTTCATTGCAAAAAACAACCTGCCATCCTTTGGCATCAAACCAAAGCTGTTCATAAAATAAGCCAGCAGTATCAGCCCTACGCCAATGCTGCCAATAATATCATTGTATTGCATCAGTTGTGATTTAGTCCTGCAAGATAAACGGATAACAGAAACCTGGTAAAATAAAAGATGCCCTGCAGGTTACAGGGCATCTTTACTGCAAATCAAATGGCAGTGTTATTTTTTAGGCGCAGGAAAATGCTGGATCTTTTCATCGAGCACCACAATTTTTCCATTTTCTATTTTGCAGTCATCCACTACACTTACAGAGTCTGTCTTGCCTTTTTTATCCGTCTTCACCTCTTTGTACCACAAAGTTACCCACTCTTCTTTTTTATCGGCGGAGATAACCGATTCCCAGTCGCTCATCTCCACTCTCATACTGGCAATATCAGCCCTGTCGTGGGTGAACATTGCCTTGAGGCTGTCGTTACTGAGCCTGGCCCTGTAGTTATCAAAGCGCAGGCTTACCGAATCGCCAAAGCTGGCCGCACAGGCGGCAATATCGCCGGTTTCATAGCCTTTTAATCCCTTCATTACTGTTACGGCATGTTGTGGATCGCCGATTTGCCAGTGCTGGTAAGGCTGGGCAAGGGTATAGGGCATATCGGGCAGTGTTTTCTTTTCAGCAGGTGCAGCAGCGGCGCCGGTTGAATCAGTTTTTGCAGCATCGGTGGTAGCGGCATTGTTACATGCGGCAAGCAATGCTACGCAGGAAATAATTAACAGTTTTTTCATGTAATAATTTTTTGGTTTAAGTGAAGATTGATTGATGAAAATTTCCAACAGGTGCAAAAGCAGTATAAGGTAGTATGATAAATTGACAAATGCAATAGGGATGCAGCCGGCAACGAAAAGTTTCATTCCCCAAACCACCGTTATAAAACAATGAAGACAGTTTCTTTCTTTTTGCTTGCCCACCCTTCAGAAAATAGCTGAAGCCCATAACTACTGACCCTCATCAATCCTTCTCAAAAAACGCCTTGACCACTCTCAATCTTTCCCTTGCCCGTCATCAATACAAATCCTTAACACCCGTTGTAAATTGCAGTGTGAAAAGGAAGTAAGTGCAAAAAGATAACTATAAAATTAATTGTTATGAAAAAGCTTCTTATGATGGCAATGGCACTGCTGCTCAGCGGTACGTTGCTGGCCCAGGGAAGTAAAGTGAAAGGCGATTCCAAATCCTTTATTGCCTTTCATGGTGGCCCGTCTTTCCCTATTGCCGATTTCAGCAGTACGGACATGACCAACAATGCAAACGCAGGTTTTGCTAAAACAGGGTTTGTATTGAACCTGAGCTATGGCTACGAGATTAAAAATAACTTCGGACTTACAGCCGGTTTGCTGTACAATAAGTACGATGTTGATTCTAAGAAAATCGTGTTCACAGATCCCGAAACCCACGACGTAATTCCGGTTAACCTTGATCACTGGCAGTTTTATGGTGTTACGGCAGGCCCTATGTACACATTTAAAGCAGGCAATAAAGTTAAAGTGGACCTTAAGGTAATGGGTGGTATTGTAAATGCCAACGCACCACTGATACAGGTATTGTCTTTGAATATAACTAATGATGCATGGCATACTGCCCCTGTATTACAGGCAGGTGTAAACTTCAGAATGGGCGTAGGTAAAAAAATGTTTATCATGACCAGTGCAGACTACCTGTACCTGGATCCAACATTTAAGTATACCTATACTGATATTATTTCAGGAGTACCCGGAATTGACCGGATAACTGAGGAGTTTCATCAAAAGATGAACATCATCAATGTTACTGCAGGTATTGGATTTAAATTCTAGAGGTCATAGGTTTCAGGTGTTTTCTCCCGGCATGTGTATGCCGGGAGTTCTTTTTAGGCCAGTTGCAGCTCAATGGTTTTCCGTTATTTTTTTCGGAAATACTGCGTATCCCGGCAACGTCCTTAGCCCTGCCAATGTCCGGTAAAAGTAAACCTTGTCCAGAGATACCCGATCCGGAAGTGATCCCTTTCAAAAGAGAATTTGTATTCCAGGACTCTTTTAAAAGCTGTTACCTGTTCGATGCTACCTTTGTAATTCTTTATGGCAGACGTACACACCCCTCAGCAGCGCCGCTTCAATATGCAGCAGATCCGCAGCACCAATACCAAACCCGAAATGCTGGTACGCCGTTACTTGCATGCCCATGGCTACCGCTACAAACTCCACGATAAAACCCTGCCCGGCAAGCCCGACATTGTATTACCAAAATACCACACTCATCTTTGTACATGGCTGCTTCTGGCATGGGCATACCAACTGCAGGTATTTTGTAGTACCCAAAACAAGAACAGACTGGTGGCTGAATAAGATCAACACCAACAAAGCCAATGATACCAAAGCGATTAAAGCTTTGAAAAAAGATGGCTGGAAAATTATTACTGTTTGGGAATGTGATTTAAAGGATGCAAAAGTTGAAAAGACATTGACTGCCCTTCTAAAAAAACTATCCTGATTTACTCCTCTCCGCTCCTTTTATCATTCCTGTTACAATTTTTATTTACTGACTGTGTTCTATAGTATACCGCATTCTAGAACACAGCTAAATACATTTACCTATGGACATTAAAATTGCCATCGGGGAGCAGATTACTGAATTAAGAAAAGGAAAAAATACTCCTGAATAACCATTCCTGAATATTTATCATTCCAAACTTATGTGACTTAAAGGCAAATGTACTTTAAGTCACATAAGGTAGTATTGCCAGCCAAAAATTAACCCCAATTTTTTGAGATTACTAATGTGCTTTAAAACACACTGTTTTAAAGAGTACATAAAAATATGTTTGAACATGGATATAAAAACAAAAATCGGGTTACGGATAAAGGAATTGCGTACCGATAAAGAACTCACCCAAGAAGCTGTTGCATGGAAAGCTGAGGTTGACAGAACATTTATGAACCATGTAGAAAATGGCAAAAGAAATGTTTCAGTTGATACACTTATGAAGATTATCTGTAATGGACTGGATACAAGCTTCAAAGATTTTTTTGGAGCAGAGCTTTTTGACAATTCAGTCAAAAAAAGAAAAAAAGACTAAGACAAGGCTTACAAGTAATGAGTACAAAACAAATTCCAATCATAGACTTATTTGCCGGGCCTGGTGGGTTGGGCGAAGGCTTTACATCAGTTACTGGTAAAAACAACGAACGCATTTTTAAAATTGCACTCTCCATCGAAAGAGATGAATTTGCTCATAAGACCCTAACACTTCGAAGCTTCTTAAGGCAATTCCCATACAAAAAGCTGCCTAAAGAATACTATCAGTTTGTACGTGGTGAAATTGAGGATGCCGAAGATTTATATAACCTTTATCCTGTCGAAGCAGCTAATGCAAAAAAAGAAGCGTGGAGATTTTCTTTAGGGAAAACTAAAGACCATGACTTGATTGATAGCAGGATTGTTGAAGCACTTGATGGTAAAAAGAATTTTGTACTTATAGGCGGTCCCCCATGTCAGGCATACTCTCTAGTTGGAAGAGCAAGGAGACAGGAAAAAAAAGGCCTTAATAAGGAAGATGAAAGAGTTTTTCTATATAGAGAATATTACAGAATACTTGCCGTACATCAGCCTGCAGTATTTATCATGGAAAATGTTAAAGGTTTGCTGTCTTCAAAGGTTGAAAACGAATCTGTATTTAAACAAGTGATAACTGACTTAACCCGGCCTGTTGAGTCTTACAGAAAACTACATGGGAAAAGTAAAATACCTGAAAGCAAATGCAGCTACAGAATCTTTTCTTTAATAAAAAAATCTCATCGGATAAATATGTTTGAAGAAGGTTTGGAACCTTCTGATTTTATTATCAGGACTGAGGAGTATGGAATACCACAAACAAGACATAGGGTAATCCTATTGGGCATAAGAGATGACATATTTATTAGCCCGGAAATTCTCTCCCCCACTAATGAATTAATTCCGGCAGAAAAAGTTTTATCAGGATTACCTCCTTTAAGAAGTGGACTTTCTAAAGAAACTGATGGAAGGGTGGAATGGAAACTGGCGATTGAAGCAATTAAAAAAACTGAAGTAAAAGCACAGGTTGACAAAGAAGTCTGGAATAAAATGCTTTCGGTAATAGAAAATCTATCAGTCAAGAAAAGACAGAGGTGATATTTTTGTAGATGGCGATATTTCTGTTAACTATAATCCGGATTGGTATTTAGACAAAAACATACAAGGTATTAGCAATCATCAGAGTAGAAGCCATATCAAAGAAGATTTGTGGAGATATCTTTTTGTATCCTGCTTTGCAAAAGTTAAAGGCCATTCACCAACACTTGCTGAATTTCCGGCTTTATTGCTGCCAAAACATAAAAACGCTGGAAGTGGTGATTTTGCTAACAGATTCAAGACGCAGATTTCTGGCAAACCATCAAAAACTATAACAAGCCATATATCAAAGGATGGTCATTATTTTATCCACCCTAATCCTTTACAATGCAGAAGCCTTACGGTAAGAGAAGCGGCAAGGATTCAAACTTTTCCAGATAATTATTTTTTTTGTGGTCCAAGGACACAACAATTTCATCAGGTAGGTAATGCTGTACCCCCATTACTTGCCAATAAAATGGCAAAAATAGTTTACCCCATTTTTGAAGAAATTTTCCGTACAGTAAAATAGAATTATAATAATGTATACATATAAAAGGCATCACTCATTTGGAAATAATAATTAATGAATTAATTGCTCTTGCTGATAGAGAACAGCTTAGAATAGAAAGCAGCATATCCGATGATTCACTTCATTGCCTTGGGCTTTTTGTAGAATCAGTTCGTGTTTTAGATTTTATAATGCTGGGCCAACCTGGTGCTTCACCTTCTGATAAAATTTCATTCTCCGCCTTTGATATTAGCATGGTCGAAACGGGATGGAATCTTGCAACTTCTATGTTGTTAAAAGAAGTCAATTTTCATGGATTCCCTATGAGACAAAGCACAGCAGAATTAAGAAAAGGTTTAATAAGTCTACTTTATCAGCTTGGAATAGTTATTCAGATCAGACGTACAGTAGAGATGATAAAGACAGGTCTCATAAACGTTGACAAAGAAGGAGATACTTATACGTTTTCACATACCCTTGAAGCAAAAGATCAATTTCTTGATCAATTAGAATTAGGAGCGTTTGAAAGGATGGAAGAAAAACTAAAGTCTTCAGGAGCTAAGTATAAAGAATGGAATCTTGTAAATAGAAAAGAGATAAAGAATACATTTTGGAAGACAGGCAACTTTATGTCTGTAAAACATGAAAGTGACTTTTCATCTTATAAAATTCAAGACCTTGACTCTCACCTAACTCCTTTAATTAAGCAATGGAACTCGGGGAAGTATGGAATAATGATGGGATATGACAGTACACCAAAAGTGGACGATCATTTTTTAGCTATTGCAGCTGAATTAACTAAAGAATGGAGAGATGAATCTGGGATAAATCCAAATGCAAAAATTGGAAATGTTTCTGCAGCTGAAATCATGAATGTTGCTATGATAGTTGTTAGCTTTCATCTTAAGCATATCCATTTTGCACAGCTCGCTTCCAAAATATCCCGAAATTTTAATTCCACAAAGTTTATCAATTTGGAATCCGACAAATGAACTTATTGACGATATCTCAAACTTTACTGGAATCAATCAGGATGTTGTTAAGGAAGCAATGGATGCAATTACACTAAAGCCAAGGGATGTAAAATTTCTTAAAAAACACACTTATCGATTTAGACCTCTTCTTATTGAAATTGGGACCGGCTTTGTGCTTAGGCCAGTATCTTCCATACTTCGGAATCCTTTACATTCAGTATATGATTTACTTGAATCAAGAGATTCTGGTATAGGTGACCGCATTTCGGGTTTTAGAGAAGATTGGTTTAGGATTTACTTAAATGCCATGTTTGCAGGAACCCGATATCAAAAGGCGGAATACAATATTAAGATCAGTAAAAATGGGAATTGGATTACAGATGTTGATGCATTTATTTATGATAATCTAACTGGGGAGCTTGCATTAATTCAAATTAAGTGGCAAAACTATTTTACGAACGATGTAAAAAAACTAAGGAGTAAAGCTAAAAATTTCGTTACTGAAATAAATATTTGGGCTGAGAAAATGCTGAATTGGATTGATTGTACAGATGTATCTCAGATCATTAAAAATTTCCAACTTAAGAACTCTGGTGGTAAAGTCACTAAATCAAAAATATATTTGTTTGGCTTAGCTAAAAGCAGTGCTCGTATGCAAGGTTATGGTTATAAACTAAACAATGAAAAAATAGCTATCGGAACATGGGCTCAGTTTGCAAGGAATCGAACTGAAGTAGGACCTGCACCATTAGTGATAAGCAAATTATTTCAAAATTTGAAAGAAGAAGAAAATGCAAAGATCCAAAGTAAACCCATCCCAATTAAAATATCATTTGCAGGAATTACTTTAGATTTTAAAGATATATGGAGCGTTACTGAAGAATAGCTAAATGTGATTATTGACTATTCAAATATTAAATAATTTTATTACTGTGAATGCAGCATCTCCACTATTGGCAAAGCAGATCGCAGATATAGTAAGGGAATTTTTATAACCCTACGCCAACTTCCATTTATCATATTCTCCTGGTAGCAATTGTATCACGTCTCGACCGCCCATAGAGTTTAAATCATAAGTCATTTGAAACTGAGGATAGTCGCCTTTAAAAACCTTCTAAAACCCCCGCACCATCCTTATTTCTAACACCACGTTTAATTTTTTTATCGGCATCATTCCAATATAAAATAGTCGCCGCCTCAATAACCCCTTTACATGCTGCTATTTCTTGTCTGCTTGCAAGTTGTTCAAATAAATCCCCAGGTACATCGGGCTTACCTGCCAAGTATATCTTTGACCATTCGCCTAAATCCCTATACAATCTTACCGGAGATGCTAATAAATGTCGATAATATTTATTCCACTCTTCAGGGTTTAGGATATATTTACTTTCTTCTCTTACTATTCTTTTACCTCCCTTGCTTTTTGGACAAATACTATCAAAATAATAAGCAGCCAGCCAAGTCCACGTACCTTTATCATACAATAAAGTTGAGTTTAGAAAACCAGCAATCTTATTAACCAGATACTTAATCATTTCCTCTTTTGACTCAAACACTTTTTGCTCCAAGGATACATCAGCCCTAATTATTTCGCACGAGTAAGCATCAGTTAGAAATGATTGGGGAATATCTTCAATGTCACCATCAATAATTTGATGTAACATGTTTCTGAATTTTTCAATACCGAGTTCATTGAACCTTCTGATTTGGGTTGTCATTTTATTTTGTTGTTTAATGCTTGTTCAAACTTTGTTCTGAATTTATTTTTCCTGCAAAACGCAGCAACGACTTCCTCGACCCAATGGTTAATTTCGTTGTCGTCATCACCAAATTCAACATTTACATACAAAGTTTTTTATGAATTTCAACCGGTGCTTTGCCATGAACTATCATCTTCATCAAATTCATCATCCTTCCAAGTCAAAGCAATCCGTTCTGCTATTACCCTAACTGCTACAGGGAAAACAAGTGAACGGAAAACTAGGTCTGACTTCACCAATTCTTTTGCATTTTCAATTCGCTTATTTATTTCTAGTCGTGGGTAATCGTTATCTGGAAATGTTACCCTGAAAATTTGCTGGTCTAAATCTTTATCCCAATCAATATGCAGAATCGACATTCTGTTTCCAGATTCCTCCAAATTTTTGGGCTTCACTCTGTCTGCAATCCTCATAATACGACCAAGCTTTCTTGTTTCATCAACAACCTTAACTCGAAACTTAATAATACTTGTAGAGGGAATATCGGTGAGTGTTGTGTTTTGCGGAGTGTGTAAATTTGAAACCGTACCAAATGAAAATCTCATGAAAGAAGATTTGTGATATGGTTCGATATAAACCCTTGCTTCATCAGACAGTCCCAAACCTTTCAAATCAAGAGTTGCTGTGAAGGATTTGTAAGGCCGTTCATCAATAATAGAAATATTGATTCTTTCCCTTTTAAGTTTTTTTCGGCCGGTGTAATTAAATTTCCGAATCATAATGGTTTGCTTTTACATAAAGATCTCTTTCTGTATCAAATCCGCTAACTTCAATTGAAAAGTCGCTTTCAGGGTTTACATAAAAAGACATTTTGTTTCCTTTGTATTCTAAATTAACTATTCCACTTGTAGACACAGTGATCGGACTCTTTGCAAGGTCAAAGTCATATTTACTATAACTAGTTAAGGGACTCCCCTTTATAACCATGTAAGCCGTTGCGACTTTAATGTTTCCTGTGAATCCGCCAACTGCGGGATTTTTTTTCAATCTAAATCCGCCCGCTTCTTGTTCAAGAACAAACGGAACTTGTTTTCCAGGATCTTTAGGAGGCCTTGGAGGTGGTTCTGGACCTAGACCGTCATCATCATCCGGCTCATCGAGCTCATCTTCACTATCGGGTAATTCGATATAAAAAATATCACTCATCATTTCTCTGTCTATTCCTTCCGCAGGTTTCAATAAAAGACCACACAGTTTGTCAACCGTCAATTCAATGAAGTTTATTACTTTATCACCTTCGTCATATTTGCCACGGAAGTGCGAAGAATTTTTTTGCCATTCCGTATGAGCAGGATTTTCAGCAAGACCGAGAAGTTTTACAAGTGCATTATCTTCAATAACAACTACTGTACGTATAAATCTGTTTCCGCCCTTTTTCCTTGTCCGGTAATCGTAATTTCACCACGAACAAAATGTGCATCTGCTTCACGAAGCAGTTCATCTTTCTTCCATAAACACTTTAAAGAAGCAAATTTGCGGATTGCCGTCGTTTCTTTTATCCGCACCGGAACTTTGAAAGCAACAGATTTGCCTTCTTCAAACAAATCCATTTTCGCCTCTATAAGTTTCTTTATTTCATTATTGAGGAACCATTCAATTTGCCATCGAGCGGTGTTTTCAATAGGTGGTTTATTAAGAGTTACATAATCTATTTCAGGAAGCTGTAATGACCACAAGCAAAGTTTGAAAAGTTTGCTGTAGTCGGCAGTGAGTTTCATTGTTTCAAGCAATTCAAAATTGTATTCCCATTTATTTGCTTGTTGATATTTCGGTCATCGTCTACAACTTCAACAATTAAACTTCCGCTAATAATCGGGTAGAAGTATTGCTTCAAAACACTTTTGATAATTGCTTCAGAAGTAATTTCCTTTCGTGGAAACGGAATGACAACTGACAAGCCAGAGCAATTACTTTTTCTCTTTAATATTAAATGTCTTCCGAAAATTATCTAATTGATTCATTGTTTGTAGGTGTAGCGAAGAACTCAAACTCTTTATCACTAAACTCCGCAAAATAACCATAAGGATAACGCTTAACTTGTTCCTCATTGTTTAGATGGTGAGTCTTTAACACTGACAACCCCATTAGATAATTTTTATCATCATCGAACCTGTTGGTCAATCCCCAAAAAGTATTAATAACCGACGCAGCCGGGAATACCGTTTTGCCTAACCCCATTTACCTAATTCAAAATTTGTTTTTCCTGTCCTGCCGACATTTCTCCAGAACCAAAAGAAATTATGTCCGATGGGCGTTGAATTTTGAGAATATCGCTCTCTATAACACTCCCATCTAATCCATAAGTTTGAAAGTCCTCTATTACTAAATATTGAGTTCCTTCCGCCATAGAAGAGATTTCGTTTTTCATAATACCATTATCAGACGATAAAATATGGGTTGAATTCCTGTAAAGAAGAATTCATTATTAAAACGAAGGTGTTTTGCTCTTGACTTTTCTGAAAAACTAAATCTGACAGTTACAAAACTTTTAGGGGCTTCTTTATCAACTTTTGCATCAAGTGAGTTTTGAATGCTTTCTCTAACAAGAACATCGGATAGATCACCTACTTCTTGGGTAGTAAAAAAAGCTGATTGGATAGGGTTTTGATTAACCTCATCCTTGCCCATTATTCTGAATTTCCATTCTGGATTTTTATTCATATGCTAAAATTCAAAAGTTTGTTTACCTGATTTTGTATTATTGTTAAAAGCATGTTTTAGGAGCGCTAGCTTATCATTAATTGCTTTTATCATTTTCCTCACATCCTCCTCTGTATATTCATAAGTGCTTTTATTGGCACATTTTGAAAGGCTCTCCAAATCATCCAAAACCTTTTGTACACGCCTTCCTCCGACATTTTTAAATCTTTCTTTTTGCAGTAGACTTTGCCATAACATTTAATTAGAATACAAATGAACCAGGAATATTTCAAATCGCAAAATATTTTGCCAAATATTTTGTGATTTATTACATAATAAATAACGAAATTATTTTCTAAAATAAAGCAAATATATATTACACAATATACCACAAAATAATGAACAACAGTAAGTTAGAATATACGACGGTTCGCCACTTGCACATTATATCCTTATATTTGGGTATCATTTTCCATTATGAGCATAAAACAACTTGAAACCAAAGGGCTTAATGCTGTAAAAATGCTCCGCAGGAATAAGCTGCGTAGCGGAGTTCCTTTTATGATTTTCATACCCACACTGCCTTCTCACCATTGCCTGCTTGAATTTCCCGACGGAACAATAAAAGAAGCCACTATCAACAAAAGAATAAACGACTATATAATTATAAGAGAGTTACCTTCTGGTGAAGCAGAACAGTTTAGAAAAAAACACAAGCTTGACTAGCCATGCCTGACCTTTACATTCTGATGGGTGCCAACGGAGCTGGTAAATCCACTACCGGTTCCATCTATCTGCCAGTACACATACAGAAAAAGCAGGATGTATTTGACGGCGACAAATTTTACTGGAACAGGGTTAGAGAATTGTATAAACAGCAAACCCCGTCAATAAAAGAAGCCAAGCGTCTGGCACTGGATTTCCTGTTTGAGCATTTTGAAAACCTTGTAAAATGCGATCAAGCAAAAGGAAGATTTTGCTTATGAAGGCCACCTACCGGAGGATGCCAATTGGATAACTCCAAAAAGATTTGCAAGAGCAGGGTATATAATACATATAATTTATCTGGGTTTGAAAGATACAACACTCTCTGAATACAGGGTTTTTGAAAGAGCTAAATTGGGAGGTCATAATGTGCCTCCTTATGAAATAGAAAGAAATTTTACTGCAATTTAGGACAGATCAATAAGCGTTTTAAATCAATAGATGAATTAAAGATCATGGATACATCAGATCTTTTTCCGAGGGCGTTAGCATTGTTAAAAAAGGGCGAGGTAGAAAGTGCAGTTCACCATGGAAAAATTCCTGAATGGTTTGAAAAACATCTTCCGAAGATATATTTAAAAATTATAAAGGCTGAGCCTGATATTAAAGGGAATATGTAAATACCTGTTTTAGCCTTCTTAGGAATTACATCAAAACTTTCTATATTTCAATCAATACCCTCCTTATACATTTGCCCCATGAAAAATCTTGATTGCTCCCACCTTCCCATAGATTGCTTTAAACAAACCAATCATAGGTGCTGTCATATTATCTATAGTGTAATGCAAGACAAAATCAAAACGAGGTTCCGCAGAAAAAAGGGGTGACTCTTCAAGAAGATTAGACAATATGAAATGACTTATGATCTTAGTTCAATGCGTTGCAAGGAAATAGTTTCACTTTTACCTGGTGAGTTTTCAAAGTGGTTGTTGCTAAATAAAACTCTTCCAATAATTCTATCTCGTACTCACCAACAATTCTCTCACATCAACATCTAACACTTTTGCAATAGCAAACAATGTTTCAATAGAAGGTTGAATTTTATTGGTGCACCATTTTGAAACAGTATTTATATTAACTCCTAACTCGTGCGCCAAATGGTTATTACTGGTTCCTTTTTCAGCTAGTATTGCTTTTATCCGATTATACTTTGGCGATTCCATTTTTAGAGCTTTTAGGGCTATTTATAAGCAAAATACACATATTAAAACAATCAGATTTCTGTCTAAATTATTTATTTAAGGGCTAATTTTATTTATATTACTACATATTTTATGCTTTCAGTAGTTAAATTTCACTATCTTAGTCATAATTTTAATTTAATTAACTACTATTATTAAATCTCACCACTATGTCCAGCACCGATTTCGAAATCCTCCCCATCCATTTATGGCAGGAGCCAGTTAGCGATCCGTTCCTATTGCTACGGAGTCATTATGGCTTTATGGATACTGCCGCTACAATGCTGCGTTTGCGGCAACTTTGTACCGCTGCTTTTGATGAGGAGTACTGCCCATGGCAGACCATCCCGGCACTTGCTGCTTTTTTATGGAGCGCTTTGAGAGCCTGCTGTATGCAGCCAACCTGCTGTACCGGCAAAAAGGAAGCTGCACGTAAGCAGTAAGGATGAGCGTATTAAAACCGCCCGGCGGGCAATGGCGCTTAGCCCGGTTTACCAACCGCAGCACTTAAGCCCGGCAGAACAGCGGGGGCCGTATAAAGCAGTTAAAGCCTTTTTTGAGTACCATGGCTTTAAGCGCTGGCGGCTGCAATTGCACCAGTGGCTGAGCCATGCCCTCAGCGCCGGCAGCATCTGCGAAACGGCTAACCCTGCCCACCTGCTGCAGGAACAGGAACAATTGTACCGCCTTGCCGAGGCCATGCACCTGCTGTACCGGCAAGCCTGCAGCAGTCCCTAACAATAAGGTTCCGGTATAAACTACTGCCGTATCAATAGATGCTGCTACCTTAAAAATAAGATAGCAAAAAGAGATGTCCATAGGTTTCGGTATTGTTTCCTTTTGGTCTTGTTCGGGACTTCTTTTGGTCTTGTTCGGGAAATCCAAAACAAGCCCAAAAGAAAACCAAAAGCGGTCCCGAAGAAGCCCAAAAGAAAACCGTGATTATGTTAAATAAAAATGCAGGCAGGGTGCTGCGGTTTTGGGTATGGATCCATCCGGTACAACCGCTCCACAAGGGCGTTAAACCGGCGCCCTTGTGGAGCCCCTGGTCAAAAGCGACCAGCAGCAGGTATAAACTTTTACCCAAAAGCCTGTTAAAAAATGCAAACTGTAATTTGATGAATGAATAAGATCATTTAATAAGCCGCCAGTTAGACAGAAATAATAGCCAGATAATAATTGTGGCTTGCAGCATTTTAAAACAATTGGTATCTATACTTTTTAAAGAAAAAGAATGAAAAGCTCCTTACACTGGTTTTATCAGTCATTGCTTTCAATGCATTTTCGCAGGACTGGCGCCTCAAAACAGTCGTGCTGAACAAGAAAGCAAAACAGGTTGTTTTCAGCAACATACCTGCTTTTAGTTTTGTGGGTAATAAAACATTGGCGCAACGGGGCATTTACCAGCAATTAAAACTAAACCCTGCATTCAGTGAACAACTGCTGGTGCAAAGGCCCGAAGCCATACAGGTAACCATCCCCCTGGATAATAACCAAAGCATCACCTGCGACCTTGTAAAATTCAGCCTGGGCAATATCAAGTTTACGGAAAACAGTACCGGCATCATTAACGATCCAAAGATCCCTGTTACCTACCGTGGCATTGTAAGGGGTGAAAAAAACAAAAACACGGTAACATTAACGGTGAATGAAGATTACCTGGCACTGTCAGCAACCATGGAGGATAAAGTAATACAGGTTACCAAAGCAGATGAAACAACCAGGACTGATTACCGCCTTTACAACAGCGCTAAAGTAAATTTCCCGGTAGTGCCTTTTGATTGTGGTATGCCCGAAAAACCTGCCGCAGGAACAGCCTCCGGCATCGACCTCACAGGCGGGAATACCCCAACAGCCATCAGGGATAAATGTGTGAATGTGATGGTGGATTGCTCAGACAGCATGTATCAGTGGCGCAGCAGCAGCAAACAGTCGGTTATCAATTATGTATATGAACTGTTCAATTCTGTGGCAACCGGTTATTTTAATGATTCGGTTAACATCCAGATCACCACCATTAATGTGTGGACTACAGCCAGCCCCTACCGGGCTGCAACCAGGGAAACAGCCCTGGCGCAGGTGGCTGCTTACTGGCAGGATAATTTTTTGGGAATATTTGCGTAGGGCTTGATTACAGTATAAACGGCAATGGCCGTTCCGGGCTGGCAGGAGGGATTGGGAAAATAAAAGCGGTATCCACCAATACCTGCCCTGCTTATAATTACAGCGGCACAGACAGCATTTCTGCCTGCTGTTATAACGATCTTGATTACAATGTAACGGTAACAAATTTTCCTACAGGCCCCAATACTACACAACAGCAGGTGTACACGGTAATGCATGAAATGGGCCACCTGCTGGGAGCCCATCATACCAAATGGTGTGGCTGGAAACTCACCAGCAATCCTGATACTTATGGCACAATAGATAGTTGCGGTAAAATAGAACGGGTAGATAATTCAACCCCTCCCTGTCCACAAGGTCCGCCACCACCATCAAACGGTGCCACCATAATGAGCTATTGCGTAACCAGTAATTTAAACGGCAATTTTGTAAGTTATAACAATGGCTTTGGCAGATTGCCCGGCAATGCCATCCGTAATTTTATTGACCAGAGTGCCTGCATCATGCTTTGTGTGGATTGTTTTGGGTTTATCAATAACATGGACAATAACAATGCTTATGCCTATCGTACCAGCAAAGGCCCCGTGATGAATGAAAACATCAATAGCCAGGCCGGCACGGACATACCTGCTTCTGACAGCGAGGATAGCCAGGACGAACCATTCATCCATTCCCAAAAAACAAAGCAATGAAAAAAATATTAACCGTTATTTTATCGGCTACTGTTTCCATTGCTTCCGCACAATGGACCGATACCAACAACAATTTTGAAGACAGTATACAGGAGCCCGTTAGTAAGGCATTATTAACCCAAAAAAATCCCATCACCCTCACCAGTTATCCTGATGGCGGCTATTTTGTAATATGGGAAGACGAGCGCAACATGGCTAATACCAAAACAGATATCTATGCCCAGAAGTACGACAGGAATGGCAACCGGCTGTGGGCGTTAGATGGTGTACCCGTAAGCAACGGGCCCAACAACCAGCATTACACTTTTTCTTCCAACCAGGATTACCGCAACCGCTCTTTTGCCGCCACCGACAGTGCCGGTGGTTTTTACATTACCTACTCTGACGACAGTGTTTCCAATTATGTTTGGGAAAAGCTAACGATCCAGCATGTACGCAGCAATGGTACCGGCGTATTTGCCAGCCCGGGATATACGCTCCTCACTTCTAATGTTGCCAATTTAAATTTTGCTTCGCAGTTGATATCCGATGGCAACAAAGGCTTTTTTGTGGTGTACAAAACCAGCAGCGGCAATGATTATGTAAATGCTTATTGCTACCGGGATGAAAACGGCATATTGAAATATTACGGTGGTGGAAGAATGAATGAAAATGCAGTGCAAACAAGTGCTGTTGCTCCCTGCGGAATAAAGACAGATGTGATCTATCCCGGCACATCGGTATTTGATTTAAATATCTGGAGCGACGGCTATGGTGGCTGCAATATTATTATGTATATGAATGGCAATATGCTTGGCCAGTATAAAATGCTTTGCTACAACCGGCTGTGGCGGGCAAAAAAGATTCCCGTTCAAAACCTTTTTCCGCAATACTTCCGGTGCCGCCTGCCCCAGGATAAATGAATATCAAAAAGGCGATGTGTACCCGCTGTATTATATTGTAAGAGATTACCAGAATGTTGCCTGCGGCGGTGGCAGCGGGCCTTTGTATGAGTATACCAACAACCGGCTGCTTAGTAATGGCTACCAGCTCATTGATATTGATGCCTACGATTACAATTATCCAAAAGGCGTTACCCTTACTACCAATGGCAACATCAATGCCGACCTGGTTGCAGTAACCCGCAGAAGTTATACCAACGGTGTACTGAGTGATTTTACCGTGCAGGGTTACCTGTACAGATCAGAAAAGTTTGACAGTGTTCCTTTTCAGCGGGCATCTTATAACAATCCTGAAATTGGCTTTAACCCTATCGCCCCCGATGGTTTGAACAAATTAAATTTCTTCCGGGATACCATTCTTGCATTCAGCAATTATTACGCTGATTTTCCCTGGCAGGAGGTGGCAGCCATATCTACGCCGCCGGGTTGATGTCCACCGCAGGCTACAGGTTTGTGCGCCTGCAAAACCTGGAGCTGTCAAGAAAGTCTGCCGATTCATTTGCACTTGAATACAAAACAAATATTTTAAGTACCGCAGAAAAAACAGGTGTGGCCATCGGTCGGGAAGCTGATAATATTACCTATGATCATCCGCTGGTTTCCATCAACAATAAAGGCAAAGGCCTTTTTTATATCCGGGAGTATTACCGCGGTGCAAGGGTAAGCCCCATTGGCAGTGGTGCAGAACTTAGCTGGGGTGCCATGGGCAAACCAATCAGTACCGGCTATTACAATGGCGGCCCTTATAACCTGGAGCAACCTGCTGTTACACTCGACAGTAACGGCAGCAGCGGCTTTATTGCCTGAGGGATAATAAAACATCCCCGGTGCCAGTAGCGATAATATTTTTATGCGCCATCTCGGTAAGCTGGATGTGTTTAATTATATACCTGCGCCAAAACGGGTGAAATTACTCGTTAACCCTTACGGTCCTACTTATACCAACCCGGCTATTTTGCTGGGAAGCAGCAAACAATACAGCACCCTGGAAGCGTATGACGGCTATGCTGGTGACCCCGGCACTTCCCCTGTTGCGGATATACTGGACAATAATTACCTGGGCAGGATACAGATGAATGTTTTTCAAAATTCAGCCACCATCCGCAGGTATAACAATTACGCCTACCTCAACAGGAACTATACCATCAAAAGCGACAGTGTACCACCCAATGCCAGCATCAGCATGCTGCTTTATTTTACAAAAACAGAATTTGATGCGTTGAAAGGAACCGATAATACCATTACCGATCCCGGCCTGTTAACCGTGGTAAGGCAACCCAATAGTATCAATGCCGCAGCACCGGCATTATATACCCCTGTTGCCGGAGAAGAGCTGTTACCAATACAATCCTGGGATTCGGTAAATGGCGGCTATTATATCAAGATCAACAGCCCAGCCTTTGGTAATTTCTTTATTAAAAAGATAGCTACCGTAACTGTGTGCAGCGCAGACACTGCCTCTTTTGCCAGTAATGTAACAGGCACTACCTACCTGTGGCAGGCCAGTAGCAACAATGGGGTGAATTATGGCATTGTTAGCAACGATGCCAATTACAGCGGTGCTGCTACTGCCACTTTAAATTTAACCAATATACCTGCCAGCTTTAGTGGTTACCTGTACCGCTGTGTGGTGGACGGCACAAAAGTGAGCAGCACATTTTACCTGCAGGTAGGCAATACATGGACGGGTGCTGTAAACAATCTTTGGGAAACAGCGGGCAACTGGAGCTGCAATACGGTGCCAACTGCCACTACCGATGTGATCATCAACAGTGGTACTCCTACGGTAAACAGTACTACCGCTATCTGCAGAAGTATTAAGCTGGGCTTTGGTGCTTCTGTAAATGTGCTGCCCGGGTTTAAGTTAACGGTGGCGCATTAAGTACTTTCAACAATAAATTGCTGGTACAAAACCAGGCAAATGTATCGCAGGAGCAGCGCTAAAGATGAACACATGTATTTTCCAAAAATGTTCCTGGAGTACCCGATGGTATAAGACAAAAAAGCCGCCCAAACAGGGCGGCCTTTATCATGGATGTTTGTTTGTATTATTCAGCGATGATCTTTTGTGTATCTGTTACTACACCGTTTACAGCAACTTCCACCACATAGATACCTTTTGTTAAGTTGTTGCTGATGGCAACGCTGTTGTTTCCTTTGCTATGATGCTGTTTACAGTTGCAGCTGTTTTACCGGTAATGCTTTTACTGTTACAACTGCAGCGCCATTTTGTGAAGCAGTGAAGTTTACCGCATTGGCAGTTTTTACAGCAGCGTTGTTGTTGTTCAGCGTTACTACGGTGGTGTTGCTGTAAGTAACAGTACCGTTGGCGTTGATTTGTTTTACACGGTAGTAAGCTATTGCCCTGCCAGCTAATTCAGCAGCAGTATCATTGATGCGGAAGTTATTTACTGAACCAGCGAAAGGCATATTTACTTCAGCAATGGTAGTGAATTCGTTGCTGTAGAAAGAACGCTCAATTTCGATGCTGCTGGCAGCAGTTGAAAAGTTCAGTACTACGCTGTTGTTATTTACAGAAGCGGCCAGGTTAGCAGCTGCTGCAGTTGTATTGTTTGCAAAAGTTGAAGTAGCGATGGTGAAGAGGGCGATGATGATTGTGAGGTTTTTCATTTTCGTAGGTTTTTAGATTTTCTTTGTTGTATCAAAGAATACCTACAATGTGCCAGAAGATAAACGAATCATTTTCAATATGTTACAAAAATGAAAAAGCCGGCTTTTTCCATAGGGCGGAGGGGTTTTGCAAAAAATGGAAAAATCCTGATTTGATAAGAGAGAATTTGCGATGCCGGCAGGAGATTTTGAGTATTATCAGTTATTACATCTTTTCGGTCACTAAGAAAATATGATGCTTGACGAGGTTTTGTTGATCAATGACCTTATAACTGCGAGTAGTTGTTTTATTGTTCTTTTGCCATTGCCGCAAAAGAATCAAAAAGTCCGGAAGGATATACAGGCCCGACGATGTCGGGGCTAGCCCTTCCTTCCGTACAGCTCTACTCATCGTTTGTACTGCGGTAGCTTCAAATTTTGATCTTTACTGTACGCCTTTAATTCAGGCAATCTTTTTGTTTTTTGCAGTGGATGAATTTTATTTATTGACTGTTTTTAATCCCAATATCATTATGAAACTCATAGTTCTTTTATGTTCTTTTGTCATTGCCACAAAAGAATGAAAAGGTCTAGGCAGGAAGGATATACAGCGCCCTCCTGCCATATAGCCCTACTCATCGTTTGTACTGCGGTAGCTTCAAATTTTGATCTTTACTGTACGCCTTTAATGCAGGCAGCATTTATCATTTTATGCTATGAGTTTGTTTAGTTTCAGGGGTCCTGGTAATTTATATGCTTGCAATACCTTATGCTGACTGCGCCTAAGAGTAGCGATATGTTGCTGAAGCCACTGTATTACAACTGCTCAACATAGCTGCTTCCCGAAATCGGGCCGTAATCGATTTCGGGCGGCTTTTTGCGTTACTTTTTTCCGGAAAAAGTAACAGAAAAACGGCATTCAGCATTTGAGAACTTGTATCACCTGCACCATACAAAAGAAATAAATCCCCTGCCCTCAATCAGCCAATTTATTGACCACCGTAATTGTTTTACTGCAGTCCCGCTGCTACTTTAGCCGGGTACTTACATACCCTTTAATAAATATTCATCACACAATATTGAAGCAATATGAAAGCCATCTATCAGATCTTATCAGCAGCAGCACTGTTGATAACAGTTGCTGCAAATGCACAGGTAGGTGTTGGAACCAATACACCCAACGCATCAGCAGTGCTGGATGTAAGCTCCACCAGCAAGGGATTATTACCACCCCGTATGACAACTGCCCAGCGTGACCTGATCAGTTCACCTGCCGTTGGTCTTACCATTTATAATACCAGTGCCAACCGCCTTGAATGCTACAATGGTACCGCATGGGCGGGATATGCTGTTGCCACACATTTTGTGGGCGAACTGTTTTGGAGGTGGCATTGTAGTATCCGTATGGAAGGAAAACGGTGTTGAAAAAGGCCTGGTAGCTACTTTAACAGATGTGAGTGCAGGTGCGGCATGGAGTAATGTAACAGCCACTTTAATTGGAGCAACCGCACAAAGCTTTACTGACGGGCAGGCCAATACCAATGCCATTATCGCACAGCCAGGCATACTGCCAGCGGCGCCAAACTGTGCAATGACTATGTATCAGGCGGCTTCAGCGACTGGTATTTACCGGCAACCTGGGAACTGAATGAATGCTTTATTGCAGCCGGGAAGGTGAATACGGTACTGGGGGCAGCGAATGGATTTCAAACCGGTTATTATTTGAGTTCTACCGAATACAATATTACTTATGCCTATTCCAAAACATTCAGCAGCGGCACCACAGTGGGGCAATCCAAGTCGGATGTTTACAGGGTTCGTGCAGTCCGCAGATTTTAAGCGGCCACCAGTGCACATTCCCACAAGGACAATAAGTATTTGTAGATTCAATCCTGTAATTCAGTAGCTTTATTCTGGCAGTAATGCCATTTGATTCCTTTTATTTTTAAACCTTAAATCATTAATCATGAAGTTCTTTCGCATTCTTTGCACTGCTTTCCTGCTTACAATTGCGTCAGGTTTACATTCCAGGATTTTAATGTACCTAAAGACTATACACCTAAAGTAGCGGCCGACTATATCAAATACGAAAAAGATATGATTGCAGCGGCCACCTGGCTAAAAGCCACAGCGCTGAATGAACAGGAAGAAAAGCACAAAGAAGTGGCTGCCTTTGTGATGAGCTGGATTGGCGGCAGCCCTACTGTAAAAGTTGAGATTAACGAAACCATTATGGACTTTGAAAAAAGAACCCCGGTATGCTGGTATTGTACATGGCCTCCTGTGCAAAGTATGTGCTGGAAAATAATTACTCCAAAGACATGAGGGCTAAACACAGGGCGGCGCTCCGGGATATGATCGCCGTATATAAAGCCGGGCAGGGAATCAAAAAAGATAAGAAAATGGAAAAGCTGATGAAGAGCGATGAGGCCGGGGAAATTGACAGCTGGCTATCAGACAATCTGAAGATCAGCAACTAAAGTATTACTGCAGCAGTGCTTGTATTACCGGCATGAAGATAGTATTTCTGATGATACCATTCCTTTATTTACGGTTGCTTAACAGCAGTTGCAATCAGGCGGCTCACACACATGAATCAAAAAGTAGCCATGCTGAGGCAGAGAATATCAGCAATACCCCAACACTTAAAACTATCTGGACAGTGCAAAAAATGGTACCCCGTGGAGATCATCCGGGTGAACCTGAACCCGGATGATGTACCGGATTATTTTATCATCGATCATTCCGGGATCAGCACAGGCATCTTCTTTAATGGAAAAGACAGCAGCGAAATTACAACTGACAGCGTGCATGCTCCATGGTCGAGGCCCGGCATTGAAATGGAATACAGGATCATTGATGTAAACTGTGGCGATCATCAGCAGGAGTTACTGGTATGTGGTGGTGGCGGCGGTACGGCAGGATTGTATCACCTGCAGCATCTACCGCTTTGATGAAAAGAGCCGGCAGATGAAGATGATCTATGAAGAAACGATCAGTGATTCACACCATGATGAACAGGGAAACGATGTAACTGATGAGATCAGTTATATCGATATCCTTAACAGGAATGATTCCTGCATCAACGGCATCAATGTAAGCAAGGGGCAGTACAAAACTGATGAAGGAATTTATAAAATAGGGGAAGGGATAAGGCCGGTAAAAAAAAGTACGGTCAAAAGATACCTGTTTGATCCTGCATCAAACGGGTTTGTTGCCGTTAACTTACAATAACAGGCATCTGAATGAAACAGCAAGACAACTCAACAGATAAAGTAGCCCTGCTGCACAACAAAGTGCGGAGCTGTTTAAAGCAGGGCTTAACGGATGATGCCATCATCGAAAAATTACAGGAAGAAAAGCTGGAGCGGTACTATATTGAAATCATCATCGAAAATATCCGTAACGAAGCGTCCGACCGGAAGAGTTTTATCAACTCCATCATCATGGGTGCATTCTTTATCATTTGCGGGTTGCTGATCAATATCCTTTCATACAGGGTTTCTGAAAATAGGAGCAGTTCATCCTTCCTGCTTTTTTGGGGCATTGTCGTTACCGGGGTAGTAACCATCGTGAGAGGTTTTATACTTTATAGAAAATAAACACTGCTACTTTCAGCGGTAACAGTCATTCCATTTTGGCGTACCAATGGAATACAGTAGTTTTAAACTGCGGCAAAACAGGAGCTGCCGACATAAAACTTACCAGCATGAGTTTAACAGCACAAATAGCTAAACACATCAGGGACATTCACTTTGGTGGCAACTGGACGGTATCCAACCTGAAAGATACCCTGGCAGATGTAAACTGGCAACAGGCCACTACAAAGGTTCATTCTTTTAATACCATTGCCACCCTTGTTTTCCATACCAATTATTTCGTGGGTGTGGTGCTGAAAGTACTGCAGGGGGAATTACTCAATGGCAGTGATAAATTAAGTTTTAACCACCCCCAGATTGAATGTGAGGAAGACTGGCAACAGATGCTGAACAAATGCTGGACAGAGGCGGAGGCGTTTGCAGTGCTTGTAGAGCAGTTGCCCGAACAGCAACTCTGGGAAGATTTTTCAGATAGTAAATATGGCAATTACTACAGGAACATTCATGGCATTATCGAACACAGCCATTACCACCTGGGGCAAATAGTGCTGATAAAAAAAATTCTGCAGCAGGAAGCCGAAAGTTAATAGTACTTTGTTGTGATGAACAATGAAATTAAGTTTACACTTATACTAATCGTGAACGGAGAATTTTATGATCAGTAATATCTTCTTTGTTACTGCATATTAAAACCCTGACCATCATAAAAATCTGTGTTCTAGAAAAAAGCCTCCCGTTATTGCAGCATTGCAAGGCTACGATGCAACCGGCTGAAGTGGATTACCTGTTAAGGGCGCAGGCCATTGTTGTGAAGAAATGAAGAAGCGAGCCTTCCTTTTCCCTCATTTTTTAATTTCTTAACTGCTTCACTCCTTCATTTATTTCCTAATTTCAGCAACAAATAAACCGGAATGAACCTGCCTGGTAACCTGATATGGCTGCTCTTTGGCGGCCTTGCCGCGGCGCTTGGCTATTTGCTTGGTGGCATTGTGCTGTGCATCACCGTAGTGGGTATTCCATGGGGGCTGCAATGTTTTAAACTGGCAGGGCTGGTATTGTGGCCCTTTGGCAGGCAGGTGGTAAGTGACACAAAGAATACGGGCTGTCTTTCTTTACTGGCCAATATCATCTGGTTACTTTGCGGAGGTTTGTATACCGCTGCAGTACATATTTTTCTTTGGCATCATTTTATTCATCACCATCATCGGTATCCCATTTGCAAAGCAGCATTTTAAGCTGGTGGAAATTTCATTGATGCCTTTTGGAAAAAGCATCAGGTGATCCACCTGCCAAAAACCGGGATTGATGCAATGATATCCCCTCACTAAGCGATACCTCTTAAATATTCAACCCTTTTATTTCAACGAAAACCTTAGCACCGCTGCCGGGATTATTCTCACAGAAACACCAGCCTGCGAAAATTCCGGTAACTGTTCTGCTCTCTTAAAAACACTCAGACTGGATGCCTTTCCCTTGTTATTTGCAGACGCTGCAAACAATGGAATGCTGCCGGCCATCAACACGTCGCTGGTTACATAACCCAAGGAGCATACTATGCGGTTAAGCCCATCTAAATTAAACCATCCATCATTATCCGAAGAACCATTACTGGTAGCGGTAGCAATAATGTTGGGCGCAAGCTATGAGCCTCTAACGTCCTGAAATAGGTTGAAACGAAATCGTGTAAATCTAAATCAGACAACCCATGGCAATTGACAAGGTATTAATCACACGTCTAATTTGTTTTACACTTTACTTGATTTTAAATTGGTATCTACTCAATAATAAATTTATAACCCCTGCCATGTACATTAATAAATTTAATGGAGTTATCGTCGCTTAATTTCTTACGTAACTTAGACACCAATACATCAACATTTCTACTGATCACAACTATACCTTTATCTTCCCAGATCTCTTTCATCAGTTTTTCCCTTTCTACAACCTGATTTATATTTTCTGCAAATATTTTCAGTGCTTTTGTTTCATTTTCGGAAAGCTTAATACTGTTATTCTCAATTGTAAGAACATTATTAGCTGCGTAGAATCTAAATTTTCCTAATTGTATGTAATCATTATTATCGATAATTGATGCTGCCTCTTCTTTTTTCCGAAACTTATCTTTCACATAAAAACCAGCAAAACCCAAAGGAATGATCAATAGTGTCAACCAAAAGAAATTAAACTTATTTGTCTTCAAAAGATCAATTTCAATAACATAACAACCAACCTCCAGCGTACGGCCCCTGCAGGGTGTTACATTGCCTGTTTTGTCATTTATTTCGAACGCAAAGACAGTTTCCTTTTGTTTACAATTCCTCAAATTCACTACATAATCTTTTGCCAAAGCGTTTTTTTTAAACTCTCGTTCAACTATATTGATTAGTGTATCTGAAATAAAACTAAAGTTGTTTTGAAAGGAAATCTGGTATGTATTTTCATTTAATTTCTTAACCGGCAGCACTCTGGATGAAGAATCTTTAGCTGAAAGCAACAACTGATGCCCTATATCACGTAATACCACTTCCAAATGATTTTCAGGGATTTCATTTTTTTTATTGATAAATGCAACAGCAGAAATCAAAATAACAATTATCATGATGGAAGATCCGAACAGAATAAATGGCTTCATGTGTGCAAAATAATCTATTACACCTCAGTTTTCGGTGGTTTTACAAAGGTTTTACGCATCTTTTACAACTTTTTACTACCAAAAAGCTTCCCGATAGTTGACTCCCGATACCTTTATTGTATTGTTTCACCAAATAAAGTATAGCCATGAAAATCTATAACCTTTCTTTTTTGCTCCTTTTTCAATTACTTTCCTGTAACCAGGCGCCAGAATTTTCACAGGCAAATCAAAAAGGAGAGACGACTGGAACTGCAAACATCGTTTTTAGATCTACAGATGACGGGCAAACCTGGCAGGACATCAGCAAAGGGCTGCCAGAAAATTTGCGGAAAGATCGTATCCAGGGAGATAGCATCTTTGCAAATGATAAAGGGTTGTTTTTAAAGCTTGGAAGTGAACTCTATCACAGTACTGCAAATGCCGCAGCTCCTTTTTGGACCAAAGCGTTTTCCCCTGGCGAAAATAGCAGCATTGCCTCCGGTAAGTCCGGGATATTTGCCTACAAGTACTGGGGTGTAAATTTGAAAACAGCAAACGGAACGAGTGTATGGTCGCCGGTATTCGAAAATTTTCAGGAGCCAAGAATACGCAGCACTTTTGAGACTGCCGGAGGTACAATTTTCATCGGCACCGACAAAGGTTTTTTTAAATCTGATAACGGTGGAGCAACCTGGAAACATGTATATGCCGGGGGCTTGGTAGGGAATTTGGCAGAGTCGAATGGCGTACTATTGGCGACCAGTATGAGCAGGATAATTAGATCGACTGATAATGGCGATACCTGGGCGGTGGTGAACAGTGAGGACGCTGTGGCCTGGGATGTAAAACAGATCAACGGTGGATTCGCTGCTATCACTGCCAGTTCAGCGTCGGATACCAGGAGGTTAAGGACATCCTACAACGGCGGTAAAACCTGGCAGCCCATTGATACCATTCAGGACAAAATTGTTAATGATTCAATATGGCGGACCTGGGATGATCGCCCTTTTCTGCAACGCTCCATGACTTCAATTATCCAGGTTGGTGAAAACTTTGTTTGTGTTCATCCTGACGGCATTTTCAGATCATCAGACAAGGGAAAAACATGGAAATTATTACTTCCTGCTATAAAAGATAAGGTCTTCAATTTATTTATTTCAGGCAACGTGATCTATGCAATACCCAGCAAGGCTGGATGTTGAAATATTCCAAACGCAACAAAAACTTTTGTTTTTTTGAAATTCTTAAAGATGAATACGATAAAAAATATTCCCCTCTATATCTTGTTCTGTTTATTGGTTCGTGAAGACAGGAGCCAGGACGAAGGAATCTGTTTTAATAAATAAGTATATGACCAATTTATATGCAATTTGCCTGACAATTTTAAGTAGCTGCGTGTTCTCTGCATGCGGAAATAAGCTTATTTCAACAACTTCATTTGACCAATTACAGCCTAATGAAGTCAAAACTAAAAAACCATCTATTGTTGCAAAGCTTAAAGAAAATTCTCAACTACCTATTAAAGAAAGGATAGCACTTTATCATAAACTCAAAGAAGAAAATTCGACATTATATGATTTTGGCAATGAGACAGAATTAACAATGTACGGGTACTCGTTTTTATGGGGAAATAATTTACCTGATGCTATTGCCATTTTTGAACTCGTTATTTCTGAATTTCCTGATTCGGCTAATGCTTATGATAGTAAGGGTGAGGCATATCTTCAGGCAAAAGATAGTGTTAAAGCACTTCAATATTATGAGAAAGCATTGCTGATGAACCCTGATAATTTTCATGCAGAAGATGTTATCGAACAAATTAAATTTCCAACTAAAAAGCCTTTAGCCCCACCAGAAAAATTTTCAAAAGTCTATGCCGGAAATGATTATAAAGCAGATTTAGATCAATTAGGGCAAAAGTTATTAGCCGTTCATACGCATGCACTTAAATTTATAACGAAAGAGCAGTTTTGGAAAAATATTGAAAGTAAAAAATCATTGATTACCGGAAAAACGACCTATGCAGAATTTGCCTGGCATTGTAATGCTATCATTGCAAGTATTGGTTGTTCGCATACTGCATCTTCTACCATGCAAAATGACTACCATGAGTTTTCCATATTGCCTTTAGAGAATAGTTTTCCATTACAAGTTAGATGGGTAAATAAGCAATTGTTTGTGGTAAATCCAATGAATAATGCAGATAAGGTAAAAGTAAAAGACGAAATTTTGAGCATAAACGGCATTGAAACAGCAAATCTCATTTCAGATATTTACGAACACATCGTTGCACAAGCTAATATTCAAACTTTTAAAACTCACCATTTCAATACCTATTTTGCTGCTTTAATACCCTACGCATTAGGATTGCCAAATACTTTTGAAATTGTTGTTAAAGAAAATAGTGGTTCAATTAAATTGCACAAAGCCGAAGAGATGGCAACTGAACTATATGATCCTTCTATAAATAGCTGCTCAAAAGATTTGTGTTTAGAAATTTTAGAGGGAAAACAGCTGTTTTAACTATCTCATCTTTCAATTATTATGAGTGGAACAATTATCCTGTTTTTAAATCTTTCCTTGATAGCAGTATGAAGGTTATCGAAAATAAAAAGATTGAAAATCTAATTATTGATGTGAGATATAACAGAGGCGGCTCTCAATATCCAAGTATTTACTTGCTTCAACATCTTATGGATAAACCATTTACCTATTACTCAAAGGCAGAATTTGAAGGAAAAACAGATAAAATGTATGGTGAAGAAATTATTTATCCTTTTGAAAATCGTTTTAAAGGAAAAGTTTATTTTCTGATTGATGGAAATGGTAATTCTACCACAGGGCATTTTATGAGTTTAGTGAAAGCACATAATTTAGGAACAATAATTGGCGAGGAGTTGGGTTCTAATCAATTCTGTACGGCTGGACAAACGCTGTTTCGCTTGAGTAATACAAAATTAGTAGTCTCTTCGGCGAATAATACGCATGTATCTACAGCTACAAAGTTGCCAGATGAAATAGGTATACTCCCTGATTATTATGTGTCACAAAGTATAGATGACTATTTAAACAAAGTGGATGCTGTAAAGAATTATACACTAAAACTCATTAGAAAATAATATGAAATTTTCCGTCCCGCCATGTTTCGTGTGCCACGAACCACGGCGGATTAGAAGTATTAATTTGAATCTTAAGTAATTAAAAAAAATTATGAAATACCTATACGGATACGCTTTGTTCTGGATGTTTGCCTTTTGTACTTCCTGTGGAGGGCAAAACAAAACAGACCTCCCAAAAGATAATATCAAATCCAAAACCAAAGACAAAGTCACATCTCCCGTATCTGATGAACCTGATGTTTTCACCAAGTATGAATATACTGATGCTAATGGTAAGCCTGTAATAATACAAAATGGTTACCCGAGAGGTGGAATAAAATATACTGACCCTAATGGCAATGTGTACAGTTACGCTGTATTTTGGAGCCGGATAATCAATGACACCGATAATCCGCTGGAAATGAAGATTGACTTACCTATAAATTCTTATGAGATTTCGAATTTTCCAGGTAGATACTTTAAAGTATTGGTTCCTGCCGACACTATAACACTTGATAGAGTCCCCTTGATAAATCAGACAGATATAGCATCTTTTTTAGATAGTAATATTCACAAACCGTCTTCATTCAAAAGAACTATTAATCCAAAAGAATCGGGTGGTTTTTACTTTGTAATGCTCATCTCGACCTTAGAAGCAACTGGTATGACACGAACAGGACTTAGCTTGAAAGGGCAAGACCTTTTTTACAAAATATCAAGATATTCCGTCACGAAACCATCATCATTAATAGACGAAAAAGAAATTCATTGTGGAAGTATTAATTTGAATCTTAAGTAATTATTGGGGGAAGCTGGTTTCAGCCTGTTCCGTAAGATTAGAATTTGCAAAGCATTTTATCGGCAATACCCCGTGCTGACAAGAGTATTTTTGTTGCACCAACTTTAAAAGAATACGAATAATAAAAGAAATGCCTTACACGGATTTGATTTATCAGAAGATATATATATGTTAATTAAAACTACAAAAAATATGAAAAAAATTATTTATGGACTGATCTTATTGCTGGTTGTAGTAAGCGGGTTAGTATTAGCTAATCGTAAATTTAAAAATGAAACTTCTAAAAAGTCAATCCCAAAGCCTCTCTCTTCTGCTGACAGGGAAGCTGCAATGAAAGAATGGGAGGCTACACCTGCTGGTATAATGTTCAAAAAATGGGAAGCGTCTCCCGCAGGTAAAAAAGTGTATGCCGCTGAAGCTAAAATAAGGAAGTCCATTACCGATTCTGCCAATATGGAGGCTGTTGTAACGGATCTTTCTCTTCCTCCAGGCTCACGATTAGGTTTCGGGGTGATGGTGAGGATTAATGGCGACGATTATATTCTTGGTTATGGGCCGGAAAAGTTTATTGAAATGCAGCAATTGCAAAGCCTGAAAGTTAACGACAAAATAATTATAAGAAGCCGTAGTGTATCGCATGCGCCCAAGTATTCATATCCAATAATATCGATCAACTATGTAGAACGGGATGGTAAAATAATTTATAAACGTGTCCCTGGCAAAGACGGTTGCTGAGTAAATAAATTATGAAATACATACACCCGAATGCTTTTTTCCTGGTGGCTGTTTATCATAGCTCCGGTGGACAAAACCAAACAACCGTACCACAACACCGTATCTGTAGTTTTTACCGGCAATAAAAAACAAGCCGGCACTTACCAATCAGATTTCTTATTAACGCCTGGCAAGCTTGAAATGTCATTCCGGGGATAAAGTACTGGAATTTAAATCCCTGGTTGAATTGACAGGCACCAACCAACTGAAATGGGAAGTATTCAGCAGAGCATCCTATACACGGTATTTTACCAATGGCTATTTCAAATTAAATAAAGTGGAGAATAATCCTGCAATCAAACAAGGGCTTTTACCGGATCACAAGATTTCCTGTACCAACCGGTTTTCCTTTTTCATCCATCACTTTGATGTAATAAACAATGGCGCTCGGGTTATTTGCAGGCAGTTGCTCTTTATAATCCTTTGTGAGTGTATTTATTTTTCTTTCTCCAAACATTCTTCCAGCAGCATCCGTTAACTGAATGGTATAACTACCGGATAGTGTTAATTTGAGTACAATAGTAAATGCAGCAGCTTTCGCTAGGCTGTTGGGATAAATTCTAATGGAAGGACTGACATTACACAGGTACCAATCAATTTCTCATTTCAGCAAAAAAGCCATTCTTATTACCAACTGGTAATTGCCAGGAAAAGGTTGGGTATTTTATAAGCGTTTACAGCTTCCCAAAACTGTAAACGCTCTTATTAAGATCAATTCAGTTTGGCCGCCATAAATTCCACCAGCCGGTCATCACTCATTTTATTAGAGGTAGATTCATCCGTTTTTGTGTTTTTAAATTGTGCGGTTTCTGCCAGGTAATGTATGAACTGTTCCTGCACCTGGCCCGTACCCGTTACATGGATATAAGTGGCATTTTGAAGGTGTGCAGTAATTTCTTTAAAAAATTTTGCCTGTAAAGCCCGCTTCTCATTGTGTTCTGCCTTTTCACTGGGTTTTGGGGAAACTTTTTCCCCATTAATGGTAGCCAGCACGGTGATGGTTTCGGCCTCTGGCTGTTCTTTTCCTACAATGATAGCTGCCTGTGTATCCATCCATACACCAAATTGTTTCTGATTCGTCATGTTAATCTGTTTTATTGTAACAGTGATGGTTCAATTACCATACCGCTAAAAAAAGCCTGGTGGTTTTGCAGCATTCTTTACAAAATACCGAATACTGTTACTGCTGTTATCATTGATAAAAAATGCAGGCACCTGCAATTAACTATGTTTGCTGTTGTAACCGAAGTAAAAACAGAACAACAATGAGAGCAGCTAAAGATGCCTGGTACAAAAACAGGGCCTGGAACGGAAAGATCGACAGTAATTTTGAAGACGGGTTGAAACGCACCCGTAACAATGCCAGCAAAGCAGAATACCTGCAGGTACAGGGCTGCTATTTACTGAACAGTCCGCAGGCCAAAATCCGGGAAGTGGGGATCAATTTATTGTCAAGGCTTTTTTCAGATCATCCTTCAGAATATGTAAGTGTACTTACAGCACAGGAAAAACTGGGAGATCATTACCTGGCACAAAAGGACTACCTGCATGCGGCAGCTTGTTTTAAGATTGTAACCGATCATTGCAGCAAGCAAAACTCCAGGACCGGGACCAGCAATATGGCGGACCTGAAATGGGCTGAAGCGATTTTAAAATCCAACCAGTCAGGTGAAATGGAAGCAGCTTACCAGCTGGTGATGCAATATCCGAAGGCATTGCTAAAATTGAATGACAGTAAATTTTATTATGCTGAACTGGCTGCACACATTTGCCAACGGCTGGATAGAAAAGAAGAAGCGGATTCATTTGCAGCAGCAGCTGCTGCATTGTTAAATACGACCAACCATTTAGTGAGCCGTTTTAAAAAATGATGTGGGCTGTGCCGGGCTCGAACCAGCGACCCTCACGTTGTCGACGTGATGCTCTAAACCAACTGAGCTAACAACCCTTTTCCTGAAACTACTCTTCCTCTGCCTTTCTTGCCTCCACTTCAAACTTATTATTATAATAACCACTAAGCAAACTTTCCCACAAATATTTTATAATAAAACCAATATAGCCATGTTGCTGGTATTGCCTGATATGGCAAAGCTCATGCTTTAGCCACCGCTCATTTTTTAAGAAATCTGCTGCACTGCTGTTGTGCAAATGAATGGTACTGCCAACAACAATGGCAACAGAGCGGCTTTTTAATTTCCACGCTGCTATCCTTGCAATCCAGGAATGTTCTTTGATGGTAAAATGCGGATCAGCCAATTTCATTCCAGGCTTTTAAAATTTCTTCAGTGTGTTGTTTGCTGCGTGGCTTCAGGAATATTTTTTTAATCACCCCCTTTTCGTCAATTAAAAAAGTGGTGCGGTGCAGGCCCATGTATTGGCGGCCATACAGCTGCTTTTCTCCCCACACAGCATATTTATCAATGATGGCATGCGTTGGATCGGCCAGCAAAGTAAAAGGCAGTTTGAATTTACTTTCAAATTTCTTATGACTGGCCTCGTTATCCGGACTTACCCCCAGCACCACGAAACCTCCTTTTTTTAATGCACTGAAATGATCTCTGAGGTTGCAGGCCTGTTCGGTACAGGTAGGTGTATTGTCCTGCGGATAAAAATACAATACCACTTTCTGTCCTTTAAACTGAGCAAGAGAAACTTTATTTCCGTCCTGGTCTTTGCCGCTGAATGCCGGCGCTTTTTTCCCTTCGGTTAATGTTGTTGCCATTTTACTCCAACCCCCTAAAGGGGCTTTTACCCCCAAACCCCTGAAGGGGGTTTAGAGCATTAAAAAATATTGTTCTTTTATTTTTAAGCAGCCAGTTGGCTTTTACAAACGCTTGCCTTTAAGCCCCTTTAGGTTTTTTGGGTACTACCTCGTAAACTTATAAATCTTTTCTGTTTTATTCCCTGCCACATCTTCCACACTTATCTTTAATTCATGTTCTCCATCTCCGCAATGCTCATCAAAATTATAGATGAACGTCTTACCCTTGTCATTGCTGAACCTAAGCCATTTGCCATCCAGTTCTGCACGGAAATTTCTTAACTCCTCTGTTTCGTCTCTTACAACAAAAACAATCCTGTTTAGTTTAGCCGCATTCATCCCCTCTTTAAACCCAACCGGGGCAATGGTTGGTGCCAGCAGGTCTTCATATAATTCCACATTACCCAATGCTTTAAAAGATGACCGGTACCAGTCTCCTTCTTTTACTGCTTTGGCATAATCATCTTTGCTGCCCCACCAGCGGCGCATCACCATCCTGTCCGGGTTGTCAGTAGT
Source organism: Chitinophagaceae bacterium (assembly GCA_016722465.1). Taxonomy (GTDB): domain Bacteria; phylum Bacteroidota; class Bacteroidia; order Chitinophagales; family Chitinophagaceae; genus Ferruginibacter. Next base: position 1,180,226 of record JADKJC010000002.1, read on the forward strand.
GCTGTTTTTTATGGTGATGGGATAAAAACTATGCACGGGTATATTGCCACTGTGCAGCAGGTAAGCAATACCGCCATGGGTGCCGGTGGCAGGGCTTACTTTAAAATCGAGTGAATCATACAATTCATTTTCGGCTAAATAAAAACAGAGGTTGTTGTTTTCAAACACATTTAAATAGCCCGGCTTAAACATGTTTTGTACAGGCGTTGCAGCAGCAGCCGTTCCGGTTGACCGAACCGCAAACTCTACCACCGAAGTATTGCCTTCGGTGTCTTTTACGGCTATCTTTATCTGGTGCGTTTCACCATCTCCGGTATTGATTACACCATCGCCACTCACTTCTTTATAAATGCCATTGTTGTATCCGGGCAGCCTGCTGAGGTGTTGTACAAATGGCCCGCCACTGGTCCTTAATTTAAAATCAATGTGTGCATTCATGTACCTCGTTTCGTCATAACTGATGCTGTCTATCTGAAATCCAACAACGGGTTGGCCATTATCATACAGGCCTGCTTCATAAATACCGTTTTGATTGGTGGAACCGGTGTAGCGGTCAACCGCAGTGATGGCAAAACTTATTTTACCTGTTGGCAAAGCAATTACTGCCGGTACGGTTTGGTAAATACCTTTCACTTTTTTAATGGGATACAAACGTGGGCTTTGCTCGTAAGTGCTTTTTGTTCTGTCGTATACCGCCAGCCTCATTACTGCCGGAGGTATATTATCCTGTATGGGAAACCCAAACAGCAATGGATTGAGTACTTTATCCGTTTGGGTATCCCGTATCTCAAAATGCAAATGCGGCCCCTGTGAACCACCCGTATTGCCGCTGTAGGCAATGAACTGCCCTTTCTTTACAGGGAAAAGATCTGCCGGGATGTTTTCTAAAAACAGTTGCCAGCTTTCCATTTTGTATTGCTGGTCTTTGATGTATTTTTCCAATGCCGGATAAAAATCATTTAAGTGTGCATACAGGGTAGTGAGTCCATTGGGATGATTGATATAGATGCATCTTCCAAAACCATAAGGTTCAATTTTTACTTTGGCAACATAACCATCAGCCGCTGCAATAACCGGAACATTTTGTTTTTGGTCGGTTTTACAATCCAGTCCCATGTGGTAGTGATTGGGCCTCAGTTCGCCAAAGTTGGCAGCCAGTGCCCTGGTAGCCTGCACCGGCCAGGTAAAATACTGTTTGGGATAATTCTTTTGCGGAAAGATCTGTGCCTGCAGCATAACCGGAAACAGGAAAACTGTGAAGGTGATGATTCTTGCTGTCATGATTTTTATAAAGCATCAAAAATAAAGTATCACAAAAAACTTTAGTGTCAATAATTACAACCAGTATGTTAATAAACCCAAATAGTTTAAAATCGCCATCGTACAGATTTGCTTTCATTGCTTCCTTTGTATAAATTGTACCATTGCAGGGCGTATGAAAAATATATTTTTACTGTCAATTGGTTTTCTATTGATGCGGTGTGCCATAGCTCAATCTTTACAAACAAGGATCAGCCGCTATGCAATACCACGGGATAATGGAATGGAGAAAGTGCTGGTATTGAAAATGCCCTACGCCCATTACAACATTGAAGCCATCATTGGCGACACAGTAGCTTTGAGAAGTGCAGGCGAAATGATGGTGGATATTATTTGCACCGATTACCCAACGGAACAATCGCTGGCTGCATTAAATGCAAACAGGCTTGCAGCATTATACAAAGCATTTCCCTTTATCAACAATTCTCAAATCAACAGGGTAACATATTACCGGCAAACCGGCGGCGGCGAAAAAGAAAAAGCGTTGCCCATGTTTCATGGTGTGGTAGTGCGTTACCGTGCTGCACAAAATGCAACAACTATTAAAAATGACCTGGAAAAACTGGAGGAACTGCTGGCTTATTATGAAAAGAAAAAATTACAACAAAAAAAAACCGCTTCCTTAAGAGGAGAAGACATACGTGCAACGCCCACTTATACCCCGGAGAAAAAAAGCACTGTGGAATCCAACGGCAAACCTCCCTACTATGATCCATCCATGAGTTTGAAAGGAAAGAAGATCACTTATATCATTGGTGACGAAACTTACCTGCGGAGCCGTTTCAGCATTCCTGATTCACAAAGGATCGTTGATTTTAAAACAGCGTATAAAAAAGACCTCATTACAAAAAGAGTGTACCAGCAATTCAACAACAAACCCAAAAGTTATCTTACCCTTTATGTACCCCTGGCGGAAGAAATACCGGACGAAGGAAAAGATACTACCGATACCATTGATTATACACCCCCTCCCCAATTAATTGACTCCACTATTACTGAAGTGTTGAAAAGAAACAACTGGAAAAACATCGCCATGGTGGCTGATGTAACCGGCAGTATGTATCCTTACAGCGGCCAGTTGCTGGTATGGCTGCAACAGTATTCAACTGACAGCCTTACAAAAAACTTCCTGTTCTTTAATGATGGGGATGATAAACCCGATGATAAAAAGAAGCCTGGAAAAACCGGTGGCATTTATTCCAGGTATTGCAGCAGTTATGATGAAGTAAAGGCAATGCTGAAGCTGGCTATGCAGCGTGGTGCCGGTGGCGACTTTCCCGAAAATACCATTGAAGCGTTACTGGCAGCAGAAAAACAATTCCCGGATGCAACAGGCAATGTACTGATCGCAGATAACTGGGCCAACATCAGGGATAAGGAATTAACGGGCCAGTTAAAAAAACCGGTGAAAATCATTCTTTGTGCTGTTAAAAGTAACAGGATAAATACAGACTATTTGAACCTTGCTTTCCGCACAAAGGGCTCCCTGCATTTGATCGGGCAGGACCTTACTGATCTTTCATTGTTGCAGGAAGGGGAAATAATAAGGGCCGGGAAGACCAGTTACAAGATCAGCAACGGTGAGTTTATTGAACTGGATATTAACGGCGAACCGGTATCCTCTTTCTAAGTATTGGTATTGCTGCTCTATACAACCTTAATAATAGCTGAATTACTTTAAATGAAGAAAGGTCATTATCCTCCTTTCTTTTTCGATACTTTCGTTACTCCAAACTAAAACTCATGAGAAGAAAAAACGCCCTGCTAAAAATGTCAGCATTGGCATTTACCATACTGTTTGGTGCTGTTGCCGTAACTGCACAAACTACCGTTACCAAATTCATCGACTCTGCCAACATGGATCTCACTGTAAAACCCGGCGATGACTTTTATAGTTATGCAAGCGGCACCTGGATAAAGAACAATCCGGTTCCTGCCAAGGAAACCCGTTGGGGAAGTTTTAACCAGTTAAGGGATTTTAATATCAATGCAGTTAAAACCGTATTGGAAAAAGCAGTAGCCAATAAAACTACAGCAGCAGGCTCTGTTGAAAAAAGAGTGGGTGATTTTTATACTGCCGGCATGGACAGTGTGGCCATAGAAAAAAGAGGAGCCACTCCTGTTACCTTTTATTTGGAAAGGATCAATAAAATTAAAGATGCACAGGGCCTGGTGGTGGAGATAAGCTGGCTACGCAAAATGGGTTTGTCCAATCCTTTGTATGGTTTTTTTGTGGGGCAGGACAGGAAGAATGTAGAACACATGGTGCCGCAATTTAGCCAGGGCGGTACTACTTTACCAGACAGGGATTATTATTTAAAAAACGATGGCCGCAATTCTGCCATACAGGATGCGTATAAAAAATACATCACTACCATCTTTACACTCGTTGGCGTTCCTCAGGAAAAAGCACAACAAAATGCCAGTACTATTTTTGAACTGGAAAAAAAGTTAGCTGCCGCACAATGGAGCCGTGTTGAAATGAGGGACCCCTATAAAACCTACCATAAATTTTTAGTCGCCGATTTCAGCAAGACAACGCCGGGCATTAACTGGCAACAGGTGCTTGTACAGTTAGACGTAAAAGGCGAAGACAGTATACTGGTAAACAACCCTTCTTATTTTAAAGTGATTGACAGCTTGCTTACAGCAGTACCGGCAGATGAATGGAAAGTGTACCTGCAATGGAATGTATTGAAAGCCGCTGCACCGCATTTAAGCAGTGGTTTTGTAGAAGCCAATTTTACTTATAACCAGGTACTCAGCGGGCAGAAAGTGCAAACGCCCCGCTGGCAACGCATCTCTCAACTAACGGATGGTTCTGTTGGTGAACTGCTGGGTCAATTGTATGTAAAGGAATACTTTAAACCGGAAGCAAAAGCCCGGATGGCTGAACTGGTGAGTAACCTGCGTAAAGCATTTGCCAGCCGCATTCAGCAACTTGACTGGATGGGCACTGAAACCAAACAGAAAGCGCTGGCAAAATTAGCGGCCTTCCGGCCGAAGATCGGATATCCCGATCAATGGAAAAATTACGATGGCCTGGTGATCAGCGCTGATAAATATTTTGAGAACGTAGTGAATGTGGGCAGATGGAATTATGAATTCATGATCAGCCAGCTGGGCAAACCTGTTGACAGGGAACGCTGGGGAATGACACCACCCACCGTAAACGCCTATTACAGTGCAACATTGAACGAGATTGTTTTTCCTGCAGGTATTTTGCAATTTCCCTTCTTTGATGCAAATGCCGACGATGCAGTAAACTATGGCGGCATCGGTGCGGTGATCGGTCATGAAATGAGCCATGGATTTGATGACAACGGCAGCAAGTATGATGCTGATGGTACGCTACGTAACTGGTGGACAGAAGAAGACCGTACAAAGTTTGATGCCAAAACAAAAGCATTGGGAGCACAATTTGATGCTTATACCATACAGGATACCATACATGTAAATGGCAAACTCACGATGGGTGAAAACATTGGTGACCTTGGCGGATTGAATGTAGCATATGAAGCATTCAAAATGACAATGCAGGGCCAGTCAGCTCAGCTGATCGATGGCTTTACTCCTGACCAGCGTTTCTTTTTAGCTTGGGCACAGGTATGGCGTGGAAATATCTTAGCACCCACTGCAGCACAATTAATTCTTACCGATTCACATTCTCCCGGACCATACAGGACCATTGGAGCACCGGTGAATATGGATGCATGGTACAAAGCATTCAATGTGCAGCCTGAAAATAAGTTGTACAAAAAACCAGCAGACAGGATCAGGATCTGGTAACATTTTTTTTATTTCACCTCAGTAAAAGCCCGGTTTCATCAACCGGGCTTTTACATTTCTTAACAGGTGAGGATAAGCAAATTACATACGGGGCATTTTGAGTAAATAATTGAGCAACATATTCTACAGGTTTTATTAAAGTTTGCTGAAAAGCAATACAAAAACAAATGGCTTGCTTGTTGAAGCAGTTGTATTGTCTCCTGCTGCTACAGCAGGGGTCAAATAATTATTCATCTTAAAATGAAAACGATCATGACAACAAATGCAAAATTAATCGATGTACTGAACGATCTTATCCAGATCAACAATGACCGTATTGCTGGCTACGACAGAGCCATTGTAAGTGTTGGCTCGCTTGATATTGACCTGAAAACTTCCTTCCGAAAACTGGCTGACCAGAGTGAAGGTTACCGGATAGCATTGACCGACCAGGTAATAAAACTGGGAGGCGAGGCTGCAGAAGGCACCACCGGCCTTGGCAAAATCTACCTTGCCTGGATGGAAGTGAAAAATACGTTTACAGGCGATAACCGCCAGTCGATACTGGATTCCTGCGAAACTGGTGAAGATGCTGCATTGAAAGCATACAGGGAAGCACTGGCATCTGATGCAGATATGAGTGCAGCAGTGAGGCAACTGATCATTGCACAACAGGCAGAATTAAAAGAGGCGCATGATAATATTAAACGGTACAGGGATTTGAATGAGGCTGTACATGCTTAATAATTATTTTTTCCCCTTTGAAATAAGGTCCGGGCATCCGGGCCTTATTTTTTGCCAGTTGTTTTAACATACTCTTGCAATTGTTTCTTTTCAACCAATATTGTTGCTTTGTACCTTTCCTGTTCAAATAATGCTTTATGTTAAAAACCCTTACACTTATCCCTCTTATTTTTACCCTCAGTACTTACACTTACGCACAACTGATTGATTTAACAGACAGGCAGCAGCGGATAGAATTTGAGCCGGCTTCCAAAAACACTCCCGCCGTAATAAGGGCAGCAAAGATCAGTACAGAAAAAATTTACAGCTATTACCAAAACAAAGCCGGCGCTACCGATTCATCGTTGCAGGCGGTGATTGAATATGATACCGATGGCTATATAGCCGTCAGCAAAGAAATGGTAAAGAAAAACCGGGTTGAAAAAACATACAGCTATTTCTTTAACAGCAATGGTTTGCTTATAAAAAAAAGGATCCGTTCTTCTGTAAAACAAAATAGCAATATTCATTATACAGAGATTGACTACAATGAAGCTGGCCTGGAGACCTTCAAATATGATTATGACAATGATTCCATCAACATGATCGTATTCAAAAAGGAATACAATGACAGGAACCAATGCGTCTGTTTAAAAACATTGGATACAGACGGAAGTTTTAAAGTAGCTAAAGAATATACTTATAATAAGGACGGAAGCATGGCAACAATCAAATGGTTCTTTTATTACCAGCCGCCGGGTCCGCCAGCTGAAACCATCTTTATTAAAACTGAAAGAAATGGTAATTCCGAAAAACTGTATTTAGAAGACAACCAGCTTGCTCAATACGAGTATGACAGCATCGGCAGGTGTATTGTTGAACACAGGGAAAATTATCATAGTTCTTCAACCTCTGCTGATGACAACAGGTTAACAGTAAGCAGTAATCAATACGGCAGTCCATTCTATATTGCAGAAGAGTATTGGATACCGGCAGGTTTGCAAACAGGGAATTCATTAACAGTTATTCTATCGGGCAACAACCCCGAGCTACTGAATCCACAACCCTTATCTTCATTTAACAGAGCCCAAACATTCTCACTATCCAGACCGCTTACCTACACGAGGTATTATCATGTCAGATCTGGTAAAGAACACTTTTATAATGACAACGGCACCATCAATGAAACAGCCTTTTTTTCCGAAGGAGATTGTATTGCTATAAGCAAACATTTTTATCAAACAAAATAGGCGGGCGGCTGTTTCACCCTACACATCTTTCAGCAGTTGCTGGTAGATCGCCATATTCTCATCATCAAAGCAAACAAATAATACATCTTCAGGCAGGGTATTTATTTTCAAAAATGCAGTGGCCGTTGCAACTGCAATGGCAGCAGCCTTATCTTTTGGGAAATGAAAAACACCCGTACTGATATTGGGAAAAGCAATGGTGTGTACGTTATTTTCTGCAGCAAGGGATAAACTATTATGATAAGCGTTGACCAATAATGCCTCTTCGTTTTTATGGCCGCCATTCCAAACAGGCCCCACGGTATGTATCACGTATGTTGCAGGAAGATTACCCGCTGTAGTGATCACGGCTTCTCCTGTTTTACAGCCGCCCTGCCTGGCAACAATTTTCCTGCAGGCTTCCAGTATCGCCGGTCCGCCCGCCCTGTGTATCGCTCCGTCCACACCACCACCGCCCAGCAAGGAACTGTTGGCCGCATTCACAATGGCATCCACTGCAACTTTGGTGATATCTCCTTTTATTAGTTTGATCATAACTGTTGATATTTTCCTGCCAACCCTTTCGGCGCCACATTACAATAGGAAACAGTAAGAATATCTTTCAGCATCGCAGTTGTTATTTTTTTTAATTCCACGATCGTCCAGCCCTGCCTGCCCCAGCCGCCTGGTACAGGATATATAATTGCTTTGTCAAACGCACAAAAAACAGATTGATCTGTTGCAGATAATTTCACGACTGCTTTCCCGGTCTTTTCATCCAGCGTGGCAAATATTTTCTTCCTCACCCTGAAAGATGTTTTCTCAAAATGGGGTTGCTCCAAAGCTTCGTCAAATGCAAGACACAGCTTGCGGAAGTTGGCAATGCTTACCATAATTATGTTGAATGATTTTGCAGTAATGAAATTATTAAACAATTCAAAGAATGTTACATTTTATTTTACTCAGCGCACATCTTTATAAGATTGGTATCATGCTTGAAATTTTATTGCGGCAGCAATAAAAGCTGCGTGGGATTGCAATACTTATCGATAACTTTATTTAATGAAGAAAAGGCTAACAGGCTGGTGGCGGATCACCCGGCAAACGTTTATTGATTTTGCCGATGTGGGTGTGCCCAGGATGAGTGCAGCACTTTCTTATTATACCTTATTTTCACTGGCACCCATTTTACTGATCGTGATAACAGTGGGTGATGTTTTTTATGGCAGGGAAGCCATCGAGGGAACCCTGTTCGGGCAGATACAGAGTTTTATTGGTGCTGATGCAGCCCACCAGGTGCAGGAGATTATCCGCAATGCTGCCAGTTCAAATAATACCAGGTTTGCATCGGTGGTGAGCATCATCGCTTTGGTGTTTTCGGCAACCGGTGTATTTACCGAGATACAGAGTTCCATCAACGCCATCTGGCAATTAAAAGCAAAGCCACAAAAAGGCTGGCTAAAATTTCTGTTCAACAGGATGCTGAGTCTTTCGATGGTATTGGGATTGGGATTTATTTTACTGGTATCCCTTTTTGTAAATACCATGCTTGAAATTTTATTAAAAAGATTGCTCACCATCCTGCCCGGCGATTCGGTTTGGCTTACCTACAGTGTGAATATGCTGATTACGTTTATCGTAATCTCCTTTTTATTTGGTGTTATTTTCAAGTTGCTGCCGGATGCAAAGATCCACTGGAAGGATGTGCGGCGGGGCGCTTTTGTTACTGCTATTTTATTTATGCTGGCCAGGTTTGGTATCAGTTACTATTTAGGCAAAAGCAATCCCGGTGGAGCTTATGGCACAGCCGGTTCGGTGGTCATCATCTTACTTTGGGTTTATTTTTCTGCCATGATACTTTATCTCGGCGCCTGTTTTACAAAAGTATATGCACAGCACAGCGGCAGGGAGATATTCCCCAACCAGTACGCCGTATTTGTAAAACACATTGAAGTGGAAAATAAAGAAGGCCTGCAGGAACAGCCGGAAACGATCGTGGTGGTGAAGAAAGATGAAGCGATTTAGATAAAACTATTGTTGAATTTTTTGTAAAAAAATAATCTGAAAATTAGGTAGTATTGGACAAGCCGGAATGAAATTTTTGCATTTACAAAACTGCTGGCTAAAAATATTATCGATTGAATAGCTGCTTACTTATTTTATCACGGATAAAGTAATCTTCTTCCCAAAAAAAACAAAACATCATCCTTCATTTTTTGTTACCTTTGGCCGCTTCGGAAAAAGATTTAATCCCGTGGCACATTTTCAATCACCGTTTTGAAACAATATGCCAAAAAATAACTCCATCCAGTCGGTACTCATCATCGGCAGCGGCCCCATCATCATCGGACAAGCATGTGAATTTGATTATTCCGGCACACAGGCCGCCAGAAGCATCCGTGAAGAAGGTATCAAGGTAATTCTTATCAACAGCAACCCTGCCACCATTATGACCGATCCCATGATGGCTGATAAAGTGTATTTATTACCACTGACTGTAGAAAGCATTGAACATATCTTAGAAGAAAATAAAATTGATGCCGTACTCCCCACCATGGGCGGACAAACAGCCCTCAATCTCTGCAAAGAAGCGGACGAAATGGGTATATGGGAAAAATATGGCGTAGCGCTCATTGGTGTGGACATCAAAGCCATTGACAAAGCAGAGGACAGGGAAAAGTTCCGCCAGTGGATGATTGAAATGAAGATACCAGTTTGTCCCGCCAGGATTGCCAACTCTTTTCTGGAAGGAAAAGAATTTGCACAGGAGATCGGTTTCCCATTGGTACTGCGTCCATCCTTTACACTGGGTGGCACCGGCGGCAGCATCGTATTTAAAAAGGAAGAACTGGATGAAGCACTCAACCAGGCATTGACAGCGAGTCCGATGCATGAAGTGCTGGTGGAAAAAGCCGTGCTGGGCTGGAAGGAATATGAACTGGAATTATTAAGAGACAATGCAGATAATGTTGCCATCATTTGTACCGTAGAAAATTTTGACCCGATGGGGGTACATACCGGAGACAGTATTACAGTTGCTCCGGCTATGACGCTGAGCGACACTGCTTTTCAACTGATGCGTAACACCGCCATCAGCATGATGCGTAACCTCGGCAATTTTGCCGGCGGTTGCAATGTACAGTTTGCCATGAAGCCCGAAACAGAAGAGATCATTGTAGTGGAGATCAACCCAAGAGTGAGCCGCTCTTCTGCACTGGCATCTAAAGCTACCGGCTACCCCATTGCAAAAATTGCTGCCAAGCTGGCCATTGGTTATAACCTGGATGAATTAAAAAACCAGATCACCCAAAGTACTTCTGCTTACTTTGAACCTGCACTGGATTATGTGATCGTTAAAATTCCCCGGTGGAATTTTGATAAATTTAAAGGTGCCAATGATACACTCGGCTTTCAGATGAAGAGCGTAGGCGAAGTGATGGCCATCGGCAGAAGCTTTGCCGAAGCTGTACAGAAAGCCTGTCAGAGCCTGGAGAATGAAGCTGTTGGTTTGGGTTATTATGGCCAGAGCCTGATGAGGGCGGATGACCTGATCGAATATATTAAGATACCGAAGTGGGACAGGATCTTCCGCATTAAAGATGCGCTGATGGCGGGTGCCAGTGTAAAACGCATTTGCGAAAGCACGGGCATCGACAGGTGGTTCATTTACCAGATACAAAAAATATGCAACTGTGAAAAAGAGATTTCAAAATACGACCTTAAAACATTGCCGGATGATTTATTGACCGAAGCAAAAAGCCTTGGTTTCAGCGATGAGCAGATCATTCGGATAATGAAGGAAGAGGATGCAGAAATATTATATGATAGAAGAAAGGCCATGGGGCTTACCAGGGTTTTTAAAATGGTAGATACCTGTGCTGCCGAGTTTGAAGCAAAGACACCTTATTTCTATTCCACTTTTGAAGCAAAAACAAGCGGCCCGGCACAATTACTTTCCAACGAATCAAAAGTTTCAGGTAAAAAGAAAATTGTGGTGTTGGGTAGTGGGCCTAACAGGATTGGCCAGGGTATTGAGTTTGATTACTGTTGTGTGCATGGTTTGCTGGCGATAAAAGAAGCAGGCTATGAAGCCATCATGGTAAACTGTAATCCTGAAACAGTCTCCACTGATTTTGATATTGCCGATAAATTATATTTTGAACCGGTATTCTGGGAACATTTGTGGGAGATTGTGGAGCATGAGAAACCAGAAGGAGTAATTGTACAGCTCGGAGGGCAAACAGCCCTTAAGCTGGCGAAAAGATTGCATGCAAAAGGCATTAAGATCATCGGTACATCTTTCGATAATATGGATATCGCCGAGGACCGGGGACGCTTTAGCGATATGTTGAAAGAACTGGGCATTCCTTATCCAAACTATGGCACTGCCTACAATACCGACGAAGCCATTGAAGTGGCTAAGAAGGTTGGTTACCCCGTTTTAATAAGGCCGAGTTATGTATTGGGCGGACAAAGAATGCGAATTGTAATTAATGATGAAGACCTGGAGAAAGGCGTATTGAGTTTGATCAAACATTTACCCGGCAATAAAATATTAATTGATCATTTCCTCGACCGTTGCCAGGAAGCAGAGATCGATGCCATTTTTGATGGCGATGATTTTCATGTGATGGGCGTGATGGAACACATTGAACCAGCGGGTATCCATAGTGGCGACAGCAATGCAGTGTTACCCCAATTCAATTTGTCGCCGCTGATTGTGCATACCATGGAAGAGTATGCAGAAAAAATCGGAAGGGCTTTACAGATCAAAGGATTGATCAATATCCAGTTTGCCATTAAAGATGGCAATGTGTTTGTGATAGAAGCTAACCCAAGGGCATCCAGAACAACACCATTCATTGCAAAAGCATACCAGATTCCTTACCTGAATATTGCTACCAAAATAATGATGGGTGTAAACAAACTCAAGGACTTTACTTTTGAAAAGAAGCTAACCGGCTTTGCCATTAAAGAGCCTGTTTTCTCCTTCAATAAATTTCCCGGCGTGAATAAAGAGTTGGGGCCGGAGATGAAGAGCACCGGCGAAGCGATCCGTTTTATCAAAGACCTGAGAGACCCTTATTTCAGGCAGTTGTACAAGGAAAGAAGTATGCATTTGAGTAAGTAAGATTATACTGGTATACAAATAGTTTAAGACACAACGTTAAATACCATCCATGCGAAGCTATATTTCGCCGGCATTTTTATTTAAATAAACCTCACCTAAACAGGTGCTACTGCATCTGAAGTTTTATTCAACCATTAATGCTTTTGAAAGTGAGACTTCCGGAGATTCTATTTTTAACCAGTATAACCCTTTGGAAAGAGCAGAAACATCAACTGAAAGCTGACGCTGGTTAATAGCTTTTATATTTAATTTTAAAACACCCAGAGAATTATACACTAACAGGTTGCATTTTTGTAAACTGATATTTTCCGGAATTATTACAGTGATTTTATCACGTGCCGGGTTGGGGTGAACTGTAAACTGAAGATAAGTATTCAGATCTACTCTAATAGTTGGGCTATATTGAATTTCGCCATTTAAACAAAATTCCTTTAGCCTGTATAAGATATTGCTCCCGGGATTTTTAATATCATAATCCTGGTAATTGTAATTTTTTGAAGATGCAGAATGGTGAAAAGCAGCTATTGTTTTGAATTGACCTGCAGCGTTGTCAAATTTCTGCAGTTCGAATTTTTGAGTTTCTGTGCCAAAAATATCCTGCCAGCTAATTTTTACAGATTGTCCAACCTCATAAGCTTTAAAATTATAATCATTTGCAGCTAAAACTGTAAAATCACCATAATACAAGCCGCCGCTTCCTGTCTGAAATGAGTAATATTCAGTACCTGCTAACAAACCTGTTCCATAACGATCTATACTTTTTACACTTGCCCATGCTGGCAGGTTAGGGTTTGAAAAAGCTAAATCATTTCCTCTCCCGGTTCCTTTGTATATACCTCCATAAAATGTACCAGTCCAAAACTGATTGTTGATGGAAAAGATCGAATAAGATGATAAATAGTTGGTTTCTGCACAGGATGTAAAAACCATACTGTCTCCAATGCTTTTGAAAGTATTAGACCATGCACCACTTACGGCAACATAAATAATGCTGTCGCTGGCAGCCATATCTTCTATAGTCAGAGTACCGATCCCCTGCCCCATAGCTATACTATCAGCCCCTATCCAGTTAGCAGCCCCTTGTTCTGTTCTGTATACATTATTACTGTAAGATGCAAGTATCGAATTGCGGTACTTCAGAATACGGTTTGGGGAAACACCTAAAGGTAGATTCTGGCTGAAAGGTTGCCAGTTTGTAGCCTGTGTACGCAGTTTACGAAATACACCATTATTTGTTCCAATATAAAGAAAGGTATCAATAACAGTTATTGAATTCACCGATGGATAAATTCCGAAATTAGCAGGTAGTCCTTGGTTTATACTCTCACAAGAGTCATTTTCATTAACGAAATAAACACCATTAGCAGTGCCGAGATAAAAAGTCCCTTCCGGACTAATTGCTACCTTATTTACCTTAACGGTTCCCAGACCTTTGGTTATATTAGTCCAAGGATTGGGATCATAAATATTAGGCTTAGAAAATAAGCCCATAAAATTTGTATTCTGGTATGCAACCACAAATAAGAATCCGTTTGTTTGATTTACTGCAATTGAATTAATAGAAAAAGAATCCAACCCATTAACCCTAACCCATTGCCCACTAACAACTGTGTTAAAAAAAATTAGAAAGATAAAAGGTGCAACTATTCTACTAAACATATATAAGGATTAAAAAAAGTAGTGAATATTATATTTTAAAGATATCAAAGATTTCAGACTTCTCAATAATAAATGAGGACAAATAAACCACTGTTCTCATTGATAGAATTTTATGCTGTTGCCATAACATATTATTTTTCACATGATGGTTTTTAAACAATATTCATTATCTTAACGTATGTCAAAACCCTTAGACATACCAATTTGGAAAACAGCTCCTGTTCTCCGGCTGCTGCTGCCGCTTACAGCCGGTATCATCCTGCAATGGTATTTACAGGTACCAATTTTATTTTCTTTCACTGGCATTATTTGTTTTAGCGCTGCATTTATTGTTTTCTCTTTTCTGCCCATAGCTGAAAAATTTAAGCTGCATTTTTTACAGGGCATACTGCTGCAATTGATATTGATCGCTTTTGGTATGCTGGTTACCTGGAACAAAGATGTACGGCATCCTGATAAATGGTATGGCAATCATTATAAAGAAGGTGATCTTATTGTTGTAACCATTAAAGAGCCGCTGGTTGAAAAAACAAAATCATACAAAGCAGAAGTATGTATTGAACAAGTTATTAAAAACGATACCGCTTTTGCCTGTGAAGGAAAATTGTTGCTGTATTTTTCAAAGGACAGCCTTAGTCCTGGTTTAGAATATGGAGACAGGATACTTATCAGCAAAAAATTGATCGCAATTAAAAATTCGGGGAACCCCGGTGCATTCAATTATGAGCGCTACGCTGCTTTTCAGCAAACCTTTCACAATGTATTTTTAAAACCTTCCGACTGGATAAAACTGGATGGAAAGAATGTAAACCAGTTTCAGCAATTTCTTTATGCCACGAGAGAAAAAATACTTGCTTCATTACAAAAAAATATCGGCAGCAGCAAAGATGAACTGGGCATTGCGGAAGCCTTGCTGATAGGCTATACCAATGACCTTGATAAAGACCTGGTACAGGCTTACAGCAATACCGGCGTGGTGCACATCATTGCCATATCGGGCATGCACCTTGGATTGATTTACGGAATGCTGATATGGCTTTTCGCAAGAGTACCCGGCATCAAACGTTCCAAAGCAGCACAGGCTGTTTTAATACTTAGCTGTCTATGGCTTTTCAGCTTGCTTACCGGCGGCTCCGCTTCTGTTATCCGTTCAGCCGTTATGTTCTCCTTCATTACTGTAGGAAGAATGTTCTTTAAAGAATCATCCATCTACAGTTCATTGGCGGCTTCTGCATTTGTAATGCTTTGCTACAATCCTTACTATTTGTGGGATGTAGGTTTTCAGCTGAGCTATCTTGCGGTGGTGGGTATTGTTGTTTTTCAACAACCAATTTACAATCTCATTTATGTAAAGAATCCATACCTGGACTTTGTATGGAAAGCCACAGCACTTACTACCGCTGCACAGCTCCTCACTTTTCCCGTTTGCATTTATTATTTCCACCAGTTCCCTTTACTGTTTCTGATCACCAATTTAATTGCAGTGCCACTTTCAACTGTTATCCTTTATGCAGAAATATTCCTCGTTATTTTTTCATTCATACCTGCAATTGGCATTTACGCAGGAAAAGCCGCTGCATGGTTGTTATGGTTGATGAATAAATTTATTTTAGGAATCAACGAATTGCCTTTTGCAGTGTGGGATAAAATACCTGCCACTGTTTTTACCACCTGGCTATTATATGGTACGGTTATTTTCACTGCAGCATGGCTGATGAAAAAGAAAAGCAAACTGCTACAAGGGGCATTGGCATGTTTGGCGGGTTTTATTCTATTGCACGGTATCATCAACTGGCAGGTAAAAAGCCAGCAAAAAATCATTGTTTACAATGTGCCGCAGCACCAGGCCATTGATTTTGTTGATGGCTCCAATTACCGTTTTGTGGGAGACAGTATTTTATTAGTGGATGGTATCTTACAAAACTTTCATTTAAAACCCGGACCAACCGCATTGCAACTGAACAACAGGGTGGATACGGTAACCGCCGTTTTTCAACAGGATCGGTTTTACCAGTTTGGCAATAAAAAGATCATTGTAATTGACAAACCGCTGGTATTTGAAACCACCGCAGCCCGGATAGATGTTGATATGATTGTGATCTCGAAAAATCCGAAACTCTATATTCACCAGCTGGCAAACGTTTTCAACTGCAAACAATTTGTTTTTGATGCTTCTAACAGTTTGTGGAAAATTGAAAACTGGAAACAAGACTGCGATAAACTAAATTTGCGCTATCATTCAATTCCCGAACAGGGAGCATTCGTTACAGACTTATAACCACCGATTTCAATGAACAAAAAGATCAAATCAGCGCTCATCTCTGTTTTTTACAAAGATGGGCTGGAAAATATTGTGCACTTACTTCACCAGTTGGGTGTAACCATTTACTCCACCGGCGGCACACAAAAATTTATTGAAGACCTGAAGGTGCCCTGTGTGCCGGTTGAGTCATTAACATCTTATCCTTCTATTTTGGGTGGCAGGGTAAAAACATTGCATCCCTCTGTATTCGGAGGCATTTTAGGAAAAAGAGATGACGCACAACATGTAGCCGAAATGCAGCAATATCATATTCCCGAAATTGACCTTGTGATTGTTGACCTCTACCCTTTTGAAGAAACAGTTGCCTCCACAAACGAGGAGAATGCCATCATTGAAAAAATTGATATCGGCGGACCCGGTATGATCCGTGGTGCTGCCAAGAACTTTAAAGATGTGGTGGTAATTGCTGCAAAAAAAGATTACCATTTGCTGGAACAGGCTTTACAGGAGCAACGGGGCGAAACCACCATCGACCAGCGCAAAGCTTTTGCTGCCAAAGCATTTGAAGTAGTGGCGCATTATGATGTGGCCATCGCCAGGTATTTTAATCCCACAGATGCATTGTACTTCCTGGAATCCGTTGCCAACCCAAAAGCCATGCGCTATGGAGAGAATCCACATCAGTCGGGTGTATTTTATGGCGATCTGAACAAATTGTTTACCCAACTGAACGGAAAAGAATTATCGTACAATAACCTGGTGGATGTAGATGCTGCGATGCAATTGATAAAAGAATTCACCACTACCACATTTGCCATTATTAAACATACCAACGTTTGCGGCGTGGCGCAACGCAGCACGGTAAAAGATTCATGGGATACAGCATTGGCCGGTGATACTGAAAGTGCATTTGGTGGTGTGCTGGTTTGTAACGGTACCATTGATAAGGCAACAGCCGATGCCATTAATGAAATATTTTTTGAAGTGCTGATTGCCCCCGCCTTTAATGAAGATGCCCTTACCATTTTGAAATCCAAAAAGAACCGGATACTGCTTCAGCTAAAAGCACAGCCTCAACATAAAGAGCAATACAAAAGTGTATTGAACGGCGTGTTGATACAGGGTATGGATGAAGGCAACTATACAGAATGGAAAGAGGCTGGCGGCCGGGAAACCACCGCTGCAGAAAAAGAAGATTTGATCTTTGCCAATCTTGTATGCAAACATTTAAAGAGCAATGCTATTGCATTGGTTAAAAACAAACAACTGGTGGGCAAAGGTTGCGGACAAACATCAAGAATAGATTCTTTACGGCAGGCAATAGAAAAAGCAAAGCAGTTTGATTTTGACCTGAACAATGCAGTGCTGGCAAGCGATGCCTTTTTCCCGTTTGATGATTGTGTAAAGATTGCACATGCAGCAGGCATTGCTTCCTTCATTCAACCGGGAGGTTCTATCCGTGACAATGATTCCATACAATATTGTAAAGACAGTGGCCTGGTGATGGTGATCACAGGCATGCGGCACTTTAAGCACTAATAATTATTGTTGCTGAGATCCGGCTGGTCCGGCATGTAACTCAGCAACAATTCATCTATCCCAACCATTGAATCAAACCAATAACAGAAGAGGCGGTTATATTGCACTGTGTACTACCAGCATTGTGTGGGGTACTACGTGGGTAGCCAGCAAGGTCGCCGTATCAGAAATGCCCGCATTCCAGATGGCAGCCATACGCCAATTCCTTGGCGGCATATGCCTGGTTTTGTTCTTTATGCTCTATAAAAAATTACCGTTCCCGGATATAAAACAATTTGCATTGCTGGTAATAATGGCACTGCTGATGTTTGTTGGTGCCAATGGATTAAGCACCTGGAGCCTGAAATATATTCCCACCGGCCTTAGCTCATTAATCGGGGCGCTCTATCCACTCGTTGTGGTGATCACCGAAATGATCTTATTTAAAAACAGGAGCGTAAGCCTGCTTACTTTTTTAGGACTGCTGCTTGGTATTGGAGGCATCTTTATTGTGTTTTATGAAAATGCATTTCATGGGGCAAGGCCTGAAGGATTTTTCTTTGGGGTGGGCCTGTCTGTTATTGCCATGCTTACCTGGAGCATTGGCTCTATCATCATTGCAAGAAACAAGATCAGGATCAATCCATACTATGCCACAGGCTGGCAAATGCTGATCAGCTCCGGCATCCTGTATGTAATTGCGGTTGGCTCGCATGCTACCATTCCAATACAGGCTATCAGCAGCAAGGCATGGATAGCCCTTGCTTACCTGGTAATAGCCGGCTCCATTATTGCATTTGCAGCCTTTGTTTACTCGATGAAAAAGTTACCGGCAGCACTGTTTTCTTTATATGCATATTTTAACCCATTGGTGGCAATGGTTACAGCCGGCATATTACTGGGAGAAAAATTAAACATCAATATTTTGTGGGGCGCCATCGTTACACTGCTCGGCGTATTCCTGGTTAATTACAGCATACAAAAAACGAACAGGCAGGTCATTGCTGAACCTGAGCAATAAACTGTTCATACCCTTCCTTCCATCCTGCAAACTGCGGATCGGAACCCAAAAAATTATTGTGCCATATAGTAATGAGGGTGCCATTCACCTGTTTGCAAACTGCATAATACTGCATCAGTTCATTATAAGCCTCTTTGGCTGAAAGCCCTTGTTCATAAAATGAGTTGGCATCCATAAAACAAAAAGGGTGAATGCGTAAGCCAGTCTGCTTTTCATTTTCCAAATCATACCAATAAAAAGAAGCTGTAACCGATGCCCTGAATCCATTGATGCTGCCATATCCCATTGAGTAATCCTCCGTAATCCCCGATGCGATCAATCTTCGATATCCATCAGGCAGATAAAAACGTATGTAATGCTGGCGGGATGCCGTAATTTCTTTTTTTAGAATTGCTTTCAGTAAATTTATTTCATTCTTCAACATTTTTTCATCGTCTCCACTTTGCCAGCTTGGATGAATGCCAACCGTGTATTTCGCCCCATGTGCCGCAATTAATTCCTTCATGGCACTTGTACCGGGCAAAATATTTTTATCATATTCACCGTTCTTTTCCGCCACCAAAAAAAAGTAAATTGGCTTTAATGAATACCGGTGATGGAGTGCATCCATCCAGTCGTACACATCAAAAGGGTCTTGTTGTGTACCAGCCAGCACTTTCAGCCTTGCTGCAGAAGGTGATTTTATAAATCCACCAACCGTTCGTTCCAAGCCTTTGTGCCTGTAAGAGTAGGCGATGTCGATATCATAAGTAGGAAAGAAGCGAAATGTTGAATGTTGAATGTTGAATGTTGAATATTGTTCATGCAGTTTTGCTGCAAGATGATTAACCCAGATATTAATCATCGGCAGGTTCAAAAACCCTTCCTTAAATGCCAGCGAATTTTCATGGGCATACCTTCCGTACATATCTTTTTGATGCGGCAGGTATTCTTCATAGCGGCTGAGCAGGTAAAAGGAAGCAGCGAAAATATCGAAGGGGAAATCAGCTGCAGGAATTTTGAAAAAAGCCTTGTAGCCATTGGTTTCAAAACACTCAATGGTTTGCTGTTGAATGTCATTTTCAAAAAGCAGGTTGGCATGTGCTATCCGCAATTCGTTATCTGTAATACGCAATGCTGAATAATTAACCCTCACGCCTTCATATCTTTTGAATTGTTCTACATTGCCGGTTATCTCAACATCCACCTGCATCAGTTCTTTAAAAATAAAAGAACAGATGTACTTCAAACGGGGTGTACTACTTGCTGAATAGATCAATACCATTGTACCACAAAATATAAAAGTTAAATGAAACGGGTTTTGAAAACTTGGGATCAACTGAAGGGATCACGCTTTAACCAAACAATTACATGCACCGTAACTGCTGAATGATTATTTTTGCCGCATTATTTACACTCATTTGCATTACCGATTTTGACACTACAGCCTGATAAAAAAATTTATTTCCTCTCCGATTTTCACCTGGGCGCCCCCAATGCGGCAGTAAGCCTGCAGCGTGAAAAAACCATTGTGCAGCTGCTGGATGAAATTAAATCCGAAGCGCAGGAGATTTTTCTTGTTGGCGACATGTTTGATTTTTGGTTTGAGTACAAAACAGTTGTTCCAAAGGGTTTTGTGCGCCTGTTGGGCAAACTGGCCGAATTGTCTGACAGTGGCACAAAGCTTCATTTTTTTGTAGGCAACCACGATATGTGGATAAGGGATTATTTTCAGAAGGAATTGAATATGCAGGTGTATTTTGAACCCACTCATTTTGAATTCAACGAGAAGAAATTTCTTATTGGCCACGGCGATGGACAGGGGCCAGGGGATCATAAGTATAAATTTTTAAAAAAGATTTTCCGCAATCCCATTTGCCAATGGATGTTCGGCATTATCCCTCCTTCAATTGGTATGGGGCTAGCCAATTATTTCTCACATAAAAGCAGGCAGGCAGATAAGGGTTATGAAGAAAAGTTTTTAGGGGAGGATAAAGAGTGGCTGATTACTTACTGCAGGGAAGTGCTGGAAAAAGAATCGATAGATTATTTCATTTTTGGCCATCGCCACCTGGCTATTGATTTTGCACTGAACAGCAACAGCCGCTATATCAATTTGGGTGAATGGATCAATTTTAACAGTTATGCGGTGTTTGACGGCGATACCACTACATTAGCCTATTATAAAAAATGATACCCGTTAAAAAAATATGGTTGCTTTTTTTCATCAGCATTACAGGCTGTGTATCATCCATTGCCCAAACTGATTCGGTACTCCGTTTCAGCAAAAAAATCAGTGGCGATTTCACTTACTTTAATGTTGACAACCTCGACAATATTTACCTCGTTAACAGCAACAATCAATTAAAAAAACTCAATAACAAAGGAGATTCTGTGGGTATTTTTAATGATGTGCGGAAATATGGAAAGTTGTTTTCGATTGACGTTACCAATCCTTTAAAATTACTGCTGTATTATCAGAATTTTTCTACTGTGGTAGTGCTGGACCGTTTCCTCAACATCCGCAATGTGATCAACCTGCGGAAACAGAACATCTTTAATGTAAAAACCATCGCTACTTCTTACGATAATAATATCTGGCTGTTTGATGAAGGCGATGCCAAACTGAAAAAGGTAGATGACATGGGTGAAGTACTGACAGAAACCGTTGACTGCCGGCTACTCTTTGATACCGTTCCATCACCAGCACAGATCATCGACCAGGATGGCTTTGTAAATCTTTACGATCCCGCCAAAGGCTTTTTTATTTTTGACATTTACGGGTCTTTGAAAAGCAAAGTGCCATTCCTGCAATGGAAAAATGTGGAAGTGATCAACAAGAACCTTTATGGTTTCAGCGACAGCATGCTTTACCAGTACCTGCCCGGTTCACGGGAATTAAAGCAATACAAATTGCCTGCAGATTTTAATGATGCCCTGCAGATAAAAGCCGCCAACAGCAAAGTGTACCTGCTTAACAAAACCGGCATGCTGCAATACCTGGTAAAGTAGGTTGGCTGTAAATAACTAATTTTATAACATGGATTTTTTTGAACAGATCTATTTCAGCAATACGGTGAAAAGCTACCTGGTAGTGGCAGGTATTATCCTGTTTGCACTACTGGTAAAAAAATATTTATCCCGTTACATCATTGCATTGTTTTTAAGGTTTGCCAAAAGGATATGGAAAACGCTGGATAAAAACACGTTTGTCGATAAAGTTGCCCAGCCGTTGGGGTGGTTTGTAGTGATTGTGGTATCTGTTTTTTCCATTGACAAACTCAATTTCCCTGAAATACTTGATTATGAAATTTACGGCCATACAAGCAGGGATATTCTCTCAAGAATCGGACCCGGCATTATCATATTCGTTTTCACCTGGTTGTTGCTGCGGCTAATTGATTTCATTGCAGGTGTGCTGGAAGAAAAAGCCAACCTCACTGTTGATACAAGGGATAACCAGCTCATTATTTTCTTTCGTGATTTTTTAAAAGTGATCGTGGGTATCTGCGGTGTGCTGCTGGTGATCAAAGCCTGCTTTCACCAACCTATTGGCAATGTGCTCACCGGCCTTAGTATTGTAGGAGCAGCATTGGCACTGGCTGCCAAGGAAAGCCTGGAAAACCTGATCGCTTCCTTTATCATATTTTTCGACAAGCCATTTTTCACTGGTGATACCGTAAAAGTAAATACTGTAACAGGAACGGTGGAACGCATTGGCCTCCGCAGTACCAGGATACGTACAGCTGATAAAACACTGGTGACAGTTCCCAACAAACAAATGGTGGACAGCGTGGTTGACAACTGGAGCCTTCGTACCGAAAGAAGGACGGAAATAAAACTGGAACTGTCTGCTAAAACTACTGAAGCAACACTAAAGCAAATAACCACCGGTATCAAAAAAATATTGTCTGCCTACAGCAACAGAATCAACAATTCAGAAGTTTTTGTAAAAGACATTATCAGGAATACTATCCTGATAAGCGTTGAATATTTCACAGAGCCCATTCCGCTCAATGAATATTTCCAGCTTAAGAACGACATCAACCTGCAGGTAAAAAAACTGGCAGAGGACAACGATGCTGAATTTGCCGGCGAAACAAGCAGCCTTGTAATAAGGGAGGATAGCAAGGAAGGATAACTACAAACTCGCTTTCAGTTCATTTAAAAAGTCCTTTAATTTCTTAAGCGCTTCAATAGTCCTGAATTTCTCTTCAGCTTTTTTATTGTTTTTAAAATAATCCTTGGCGCCTTCCAGTGTATATTTTTTCTCCCTGGTAAGATGGTAGATCAATTGCAGATTCTTTACATCTTCCGGGCGGAACAGCCTGTCTCCCTTGCCATTTTTCTTTGGCTTCAGCACATCAAATTCATTCTCCCAAAGCCTGATCAGCGATGGGTTTACATTAAACCACACCGCCACCTGCCCGATAGAATAATACATTTTCTTAAACAGCACTTCATCTTCCGGCACTTCCACCAGGTGTATCCCGGCGCTCATTTCCTTCATGCTCTTTCTGCCCCTGGTCGATTTTTTCTTTTCTTCAACCGGCGCTATTACAACAGGCGGTGCAGGCACTTTTTTCCTGGCAACAGGCTTTTTTACCGGCGCAGGTTCCGCTGGTAAATCGTCAAATGCAAATGCTATTCGTGTTTGTTCGGCCATTATAGTCGCAAAAATAAGTAAGTTTTTTTCCGGCCGCTAAGCCCATAACATTTCACCCTTAGGGGATAGGGGCATTAATCAAAACTTTTTGCACTGCCTGTTGCGGCAATCTTCAGCAACCGGTCATACTGCTCTGCATTCAGGTCATTAAAGAAAAAGTAAACAGGATCAACCGGCCTGTTATTGATGTGTACCTCATAATGGCAATGCGGCCCGGTACTGGCCCCTGTACTGCCCACCCATCCTATCACTTCGCCACGTTTTACCTGTTGCCCGCCTCTTACCTTTACCCTTACCATGTGCATGTACTCAGTTTCATATCCATAGCCGTGATTGATGATGACATGGTTTCCGGTTCCTGTTCCAGGCCCTGCCGCTGTTACCCTTCCATCCCCGGTTGCATAGATTGGCGTTCCCTGCGGTGCAGTAAAGTCGAGCCCGTTGTGCATTTTAGGAATACCGTAAATAGGGTGTATACGCATACCAAAACCACTGGCTACCCTTGAAAGGTCTTTATTGCTCACCGGCTGAATGGCAGGTATACTGGCCAGTTTTACATCCTGGCTTTTTATCAGCTTTTCAATAGCCCCATAACTGTTCCGCTGGTATTCTATCCTGGCACTGATATTACTTAACTGTGCAGCAATGTCTTTGTTCAGCTGTTCATCACTCATGGCACTTACTTTCTCAAACTCTTTCGACTTTTCTGTGAGCTTGGCCCTGGCACTGTCTGGCAGAGGGTTGGCTTCAAAAATGGAGCGGTACACATCATTATCCCTTTTTTCCAGTTCGGCCATTTGCCCATCGAGTGCGTTTAATTTTGCCGCAAGATTATTATAATCGTCCTTCAGCATTTTGTAGCGTTGCTGCGTTGCATTATCGGTTGGCTTGGGAATGAATTTGGTGTACACCCATATTACCAGTGCCGCAGTTACCAAAAAGGCAGACAATAAACCAAATATCCGCAGCAGCTTTACCCGAAAGGGCGTTACCAGCTTTTCGTAGCGCAGCGTATTGGTGTTATAGAAGTATTTAATTTTTTTCATGCCTTACAGCCGAAATGGATTTACAAAATATCAGATTTTATTTTTTTTGTTACCAGCTGTTGCGCCTTGTGTTATCATAGTTGTGTCACTCACTTGTACAACATACCTTTATTCCCCAACCTCATCACCCTGCCTTGAATAAACATTTTATCTTCCACATCAACAACGGTACTTTAATCAGCAAGAACACAATCACGATAATCTTTGCAATCCCATCGAATCTCTGTTCAGGCAAAATACTGAGCAAACGGTTTCAAATTTTGAGGTGCTTTCTTTAAGCCCTTCAGGGGTTTGGGGCATCGGGTTTTCCTTTACCTTTGCGCCACGCCAACCATAGCGTACAAATATAGACTGTTAAATCGCAAAAATCAACCCAAAAGATACCGGTTATGATGACGAGTGCTGAAATACGCCAACAATTCCTCGATTTTTTTAAATCAAAAGAGCACACAATTGTTCCCTCTGCGCCCATTGTTTTGAAAGATGATCCCACGCTGCTGTTCACCAATGCAGGTATGAACCAGTTTAAAGATTATTTCCTGGGCAATAAGCCGGCACCCTATAACAGGGCGGCTGATACGCAAAAATGCCTGAGGGTAAGCGGCAAACACAACGACCTGGAAGAAGTAGGCGTAGACACCTATCACCACACCATGTTTGAAATGCTGGGCAACTGGAGCTTTGGCGATTATTTTAAAGCCGAGGCCATTGCGTGGAGCTGGGAGCTGCTGACGGAAGTGTACAAAATTCCCAAAGACCGTTTGTATGTAACCGTTTTTGAAGGTGATGCAAAAGAAAACATACCTGCTTCCAAAATTGCGCTGGCAGAATGGAAGAAGATTGTAGCGGAGGACAAGATCATTTTTGGGAACAAAAAGGATAATTTTTGGGAAATGGGTGATACCGGCCCCTGCGGCCCCTGTAGTGAGATACATGTTGACTGCAGGCCCGATGAAGAAAGGGCTAAAATACCCGGCAGGGAACTGGTGAATAAAGATCATCCCCAGGTGATAGAGATATGGAACAATGTATTTATACAATACAACCGTAAAAAAGATGGTTCACTTGAACCTTTACCTGCCACACACGTGGATACAGGTATGGGCTTTGAACGGCTGGTACGGGTGCTACAGCAAAAAAACAGCAATTATGATACGGATGTTTTCTCTGGTACCATTGCCGCAACAGAAAAGATCGTTGGTAAAAAATATAACGCTCTTGCAACACCCTCTTCGCAAAGCCCTCCCTCCTTTGGAGGGAGTTGGAGGGAGGCGATTGCCTTCCGTGTAATTGCGGATCATATCAGGGCCATCAGTTTTTGTATTGCAGATGGACAGCTGCCATCAAATACAGGTGCAGGTTATGTAATCAGAAGAATTTTGAGAAGGGCCGCCAGATATTATTATTCTTACCTCGACTATAAGCAACCATTGCTATACCAGTTGTTGCCTGTAATTGCAACGCAGTTTGAAAATGTATTTCCCGAATTAAATGCACAGAAAGATTTTGTGGGTAAGGTAATCAAAGAAGAAGAAGAGGCATTTTTAAGAACACTGGCGAGTGGTCTTAAAAGGATTGAAGATGTCATTGCTGCTTCGCAGGCTACAAAAATCATCGATGGCAGAAGTGCCTTTGAATTGAATGATACTTTTGGATTTCCTATCGATCTTACTAAACTAATAGCAACAGAAAATAATTTAAGTGTTGACGAAGCTGGTTATGAAAAAGCAAGAAAGGAGCAACAGGAAAGAGGCCGGGCTGCCACCACTTTGGAAACCGAAGACTGGATCACACTCATCGATAATAAAACTAACCAATTTGTAGGTTACGATTCTTTAGAAACCGCCGGCAATATCATTAAATACCGTAAAGTAACAGCCAAAGGAAAAGCATCTTATCAATTGATACTGGACAATACCCCATTCTATGCGGAGAGTGGTGGGCAGGTGGGAGATACAGGGACGTTGCAATTTGGCGAAGAGACCATTGAAGTGACCAATACCAAAAAAGAAAACGACCTTATCATTCACTTTACAGAAAAACTGCCTGCAGTAATTGAAGGAAGTATTGTTGCCAAAGTAAATGCTGCAAGAAGAAAAGCCATCACAGTTCATCACAGCGTTACACATCTCATGCACTCCGCTTTACGCAAAGTACTCGGCACACATGTAGCACAAAAAGGCAGCCTGGTAAATGAAGAACACCTGCGTTTCGACTTTAGCCATTTTGCCAAAGTAACCGACGAAGAACTGGCAAAGGTAGAAGCCATCGTAAATGAAAAGATAAGAGAGAATGTACCGGTAGTGATCAAGTCAATGCATAAAGATGAAGCTATTGCACTAGGTGCGATGGCTTTGTTTGGCGAAAAATATGGTGATACGGTGAGAGTCGTGATCATGGACCCCAACTACTCCATTGAATTGTGTGGTGGTACACATGTGGGCAGTACCGGAGAGCTTGGCATCTTTAAAATTATAAGTGAAAGTGCAGTAGCAGCAGGCGTAAGAAGGGTGGAAGCGGTTTGTGGCAGATCTGCTGAAGTTTTTATCAACGAAGAACTGGATGCCATCCGGTCAGTAAGGCATACATTGAAAAGTCCTAAAGACATTGGCAAAACAATAGAATGCCTGCAGGCGGAAAATTCCTTTCTTAAAAAACATATTGAAAGCCTGGAAGCAAGACAACTCGTTGGCATCCGCAACGAACTGCTGCAGAAGGATGAGATCATCAACAATGTAACTTTTGTGGGAGACATTGTTGAAGTAGGCAATGCCGATGCACTAAAAAAACTGGCCGGCGATTTGAAAAACCACCTGCATGATGCTGTCATTACGCTTTGCGCCAACATCGACGGTAAAGCTTATGTTGCCATCAGCATTGCCGATACGGTAGCGGCAGCCAAAAACTTAGATGCCGGAAAGATCATTAAGGAACATGTTTCCGTATTAATCAAAGGCGGCGGCGGCGGACAAAAGACCCTTGCCACAGCAGGCGGACAGGACATCAGCAATTTGAAAGCAGTGATTGAGAAAGTAAGGTCATTATTATAGCCACCACTTTTTTTAAGACGAAGGGAAGTTGTAATGACTTCCCTTTTTTAATTTAGAGAAATGAACATTACAATAGAAACGCCCCACTATACCTACGGCAGTTTACTGAAGCCGATGCAGCACTCATACGGCAACTCAATGGTGACCCGGGGTGCTCCGGTATATCCCTGAGCCTGTTCCCGAAACAGATGAGGCGGCAAGGCAAATAATTACCAATATCGTTTTACCACAATACCAAAACAAACTTGGCCGCTGGGCGGTACATTTGAAAGCAACCAATGAATTCGTTGGCTGGTGCGGTTTAAAATGTCTGAAAGAAAATAATGAAATTGACCTCGGTTACCGTTTTAAACCATCTGCATGGGGCAAGGGCTATGCAACAGAAGCAGCAAAAGCTACACTGGCTTATGGCCTGGATACACTGTTGCTCAAAAAAATTATTGCACACACACATTGATAATATTGCATCACAAAAAGTGCTGGAGAAAATAGGAATGCAGTATGTTGGTGAAGGTATAGACAGCCGGGTCCGGGTAAAAGGATATGTTTCATTCAGCAACAACCTGTAATTTTATCAGCTTATGATCAACTACAATCCAAAAGACTGGTTTACTTTTATTTTCCGCTTTCACAAAGCAGATACTTTCCGCAAGTTATTGCCGCTTATTATCGGGGTAAGCATTTATTCCGGGCTTATCGGCTACCTTGAAATTGAGGTTTTTCGCTTAACTGAAAAAAACTACCTCAAAAATATCCCCGTTATGCACAGCCTGCTGGGCTTTGCTATTTCCATGCTGCTGGTATTTCGCACCAATACCGCCTACGACCGCTGGTGGGAAGGAAGAAAACTATGGGGGGCACTGGTGAACAACAGCCGAAATTTTGCAATGAAATTATCTGTAATGCTGCCGGAGTCAGAAAAGGAACAGCGTATTTTTTTTAGAAAAACCATCCCGGCTTTTGCATATGCCCTCTTTAACCATCTGAAAGCGGAACATACCAGGATAGAATTGTTTGAAGCAGATGCCGCACACCCGGTATTAAAACAAATTGATACAGAAAAGCATGTACCCAACCAGGTTGCACTACTGATGTACAGGCATATACAGCAATTGTACAAAGAAGAAAAACTAAATGGCGACCAGTTAATTGTACTGAATGCAGAGCTTCAGTCATTCACAGATATATGTGGTGCCTGTGAAAGGATCAAGAATACCCCGATTCCTTTTTCGTATAGTGTGTTCATTAAAAAATTCATTTTCTTTTATACCATGACATTACCTTTTGGCTTTGCCTTTAACCTCGGCTACTATGTGGTACCGGTAGTAGCACTTATATTTTATGTACTGGCCAGCCTTGAACTGATTGCTGAAGAAATTGAAGATCCTTTTGGAGGCGATGCCAATGATGTACCCACCGAAAAAATCGCTATGAACATTCACAAGCATGTAGCAGAAATTTTATAACGCTATTTCTACCACGAATTACACAGCTTCGCACAGAAGTGGCTTAATTAGTTATCTAATCGAACTTTATTTTAATACCCACTTTAAAACATCTGTGTTGATTTGTGCAATTCGTGGCGCAAACACCCGAACAATAAAAATTTTGTTAAAGCCAAAAAAATATCTGCGAAAGATTTCGTAATTAAAAAATATCTCCTATTTTTGAATTACTAAAAGCTTCGTAAACAAAATTAATGAGTATGAAAAAGATAACAATCGCAATGCTGGCCTTTACTGTACTGCCCTTCATAGCCATGGCACAGGATGGTAAAAAAGAAAGGGTTGAAAAAGAAGAGATCATTGAAAAAAGGGAAGCCCCGGAAAGAAAAGAACGCCCGGAAAAGAAGGAAACCCAGGAAATTATCATTAAGCAAAATGGGGACAAAGACATTAAGCTGAAAGTGGAAATTGATGGTGATAACATCACCGTAAATGGGCAGCCTTTATCTGAGTTTAAAGACAAAAACATTACCATCAACAAAAGGAAAATGACCATCACAGATGGTGACCATATTATGAACTGGAATTTTTCCGGGGATGGTGATGGCTGGGAAAAATTCGGTGAAACTTTTGGGGAGAGTTTCGGCGAACACTGGAATGGAGAAGATCATAACAGCAGTGGCGCTTTTTTAGGTGTTACAACCGAAACAGAGGGAGAGGGAGTAAAAGTAGTAGAAGTGGTAAAAGGCAGTGCAGCTGAAAAAGCCGGTTTGAAAAAAGGAGATATTATTACCAAGGTGGGCGAAGAAAAAATAACCAGTCCTGAAATATTATCAGATGTTATTGGTTTTAAAAAGCCAACTAATGAAGTAAAGATAACCTACAAGAGAGCTGGAAAGGAAAGTACAGTGAAAGCAACACTTGGCAAAAGGAAGCAGACAAGAGCACTTGCATTCACTGCCCCCCGTGGCAATATGCGGTCATTCACCCTGCCACCAACCCCTCCTTTAACCAATATGGAAGGTTACCAGGATGACATCATTGAGCTGCAGGAAAATGCATTGTATCATGCCTTCCCGGGCAGGAAAAAAATTGGTTTGAAAATACAGGATACCGAAGAAGGCAATGGTGTTAAAATAATCAACGTGGAAGACAGCAGTGCTGCAGCCACGGCTGGTATTAAAAAAGATGACATCATCAGTGAAATAGATGGTAGAAAAGTAGAGAATACAGATGATGCAAGAGAGCAACTGGCTCCGGCTGAAGACAAAAAATCATATAAAATAAAGATCAACCGCGGCGGTTCAGAGATGAATTTTGATGTAAAGATTCCGAGAAAACTGAAAACTGCCAACCTGTAAAGTATAGCCCCTAATAAGGAAATGCCCCCCAACTGCGTTGAGGGGCATTTTTATTGCTTATTTTTGCCGCTTAAACGACTAACAGATTTTGCCCGACATTATACAATTATTACCCGATCACATTGCCAACCAGATTGCTGCAGGTGAAGTAATACAGCGGCCCGCCAGTGCGGTAAAAGAATTGTTGGAGAACGCCGTAGATGCAGGTGCCACCGAAATTCAACTCCTCGTAAACGATGCAGGTAAAGCCCTGATACAGGTAATTGACAACGGTAAAGGCATGAGCGAAACCGATGCCCGGATGGCATTTGAGCGCCACGCCACTTCCAAAATAAAAAACATCGACGACCTCTTTCATATCAAGACCATGGGTTTCAGGGGAGAAGCACTTGCCAGTATTGCGGCTGTTGCCCAGGTAGAGATTAAAACAAAAACTGGTGACGCTGTTACAGGTACTTATATTGAAATTGAAAACAGCCTGGTAAAAAAGCAGGAGCCCATTGCCTGGCAGCAGGGCACCAGCATTGCCATGAAGAACCTGTTTTTTAACGTGCCGGCACGTCGCAATTTTTTAAAGAGTAACGCCGCAGAATTAAGATATATCGTGGACGAATTCATACGGGTGTCAATGGCCTTTCCTGAAATTTTCTTTTCGCTCAGCAGCAATGGCCAGCAGGTATTTCATTTAGAGAAGGGTTCATTGAAGCAACGCATCGTTCAAATACTCGGTAATAACTACAATGCCAAACTGGTAAGCATTAAGGAAGAAACGGATTACATGAACATTTATGGTTTTGTTGGCAAGCCGGAGACAGCAAAAAAAACCAGGGGCGACCAGTATCTTTTTGTAAACAGCCGCTTTATAAAAAGTGCTTACCTCAATCATGCCATCATGAATGCCTTTGACCAGATGATTGCAAAAGACAGTTTCCCGATGTACACTTTGTTTATTGATCTTGATCCATCACAGGTAGATATCAATGTGCATCCCACCAAGCAGGAAATAAAATTTGAAGATGAAAAAATTGTATACGCATTTGTGCAGAGTGCAGTAAAACATGCACTGGCACAGTTCAGCATTACACCTGCACTGGATTTTGAGCTCGATGCTTCCATTCAGCATTTAGATGCTGTGACCAAACCATTTACCGAAGAAAAAAAATCTTCTGCTGCAGCTTCTTCATTGTACAGCACTTTCACTCAAAAAAACCAGGCGCATTTTGTTGATAAGAAAAGTGAACTGAAAAACTGGAAGGACTTCTACGAACCTTCAGAAAAAAAGTTTGAATCGCTCTTGGCAAATACGGAACAGGCTCCTGATGACAAAGATGTTCCAGCCGGTGAACTCCATATTCACCATTCACCATTCACCAAAATCCTGAGTGAAGCCGAAGGGCACCACTGCACACAACTGCACAACAGCTACATTCTTTTACAAAACAATACCGGCATTTTGCTCATTCACCAGCAAAATGCCCATGAAAGAATTTTATACGAACGTTTTATCAAAGCAACAGGTGGCAAACCGATTGCCACACAGCAAAGCTTGTTTCCATCTGCCATTCAACTGGCAGCAGCAGATACTGTATTGTTAACTGAGTTGTTACCCGACCTGCATTATCTTGGTTACCACCTGGAGCCTTTTGGCAGCAATGCATTTGTAATACAGGGCACTCCGGCAGATATACTGCAGGGCAGTGAAAAAAATGCCATTGAGAAAATGCTGGAGCAGTATAAAAATTTCAGCAACGATCTTAAATACAGCAAACGGGAAAAACTGTTGCGTTCACTGGCATGGCAGCAATCGGTAAAAGCCGGCACCCCACTTACTGCAAAAGAAATGCTGGTGCTGGTGGAAGACCTCTTTACCTGTACTACCCCCAATATTACACCCAACGGCAAGCCCACTTATACAGAATTTAAGAAGACAGAACTGGACAGGATGTTTGGAAGATAACGCAACAGGGTTCAGGTTGGAGCACCGCCCCGGCCCAAAAAGAAAACCCACAGTAGACACTGCAGGTTTAGTTTTCTTTTGTATGATTATTGAAACCTTCCTAAATTTTCTGGAACCTGGTATAGCAAACCCTTCCTCCGTACATAATCCTCACCGTATAAAATCCGGGCGCTAAATTTTGAATATTCAATGTTACCAGGTTATTACCTGCAATACCCTGTTGGGTATGCTGCATCAGCAAAATACTTTGTGAAGAGAATACAGAAGCAGTGATCAATCCCGGCTGCGCCAGCTGCACATGTACAGATACCTGGCTGTGAGCAGGATTTGGATATGAGTGCAGTATGCATTGCGAAGGAACATTGGTCCGGTTGATCCTAACCACATGGCAATACTCTTTTACACAACCACCCCAGTACGTTGCCCTTAAGCAAACCCTGTAATACCCGGTATCTCCAAACACATGCACCGGATCATTTTGATTGACGGTAACAGTAGTGTTATTGGATAAATTCGTAAACGCCCATTGTTGTTGCAGTATCGGCCTGTTGCTGGTTGCAAAGAAGAATAGTTTATTTGACATATAAGCATCCCTTCGGTAAACATAGCCGAGCTGTATGCTGTCGCAATTCAATGGCGGCGGAACAATGCCTCCCTGAACCAGCACTGAATCACAGGTTACCCTTGTACAGTTGTTGGCTGTTGTTACAGTAAGGCACACTACATACAGTCCCGCTTGTGCATATATATGCTCAGCATCCCATCCAATGCCAACAGTACCATCACCAAAACTCCAGTGGGCTGTGGCGGCTGATGAATTAACAGGAGTGGTATTACTGAAATAAACTTTACGCCTGTTTATTGAATCCGCATGGCTTGCAAAACCAACGATCAAATTGCAACTGTCTGGCTGGGTCTGCGTAACCGTTACCACCTGGCAGGTATCACTGAAACAGTTAGCACCATTAACCGTAACTTTCAGGCAAACCGTAAACTGCCCTGTTGTATTGTAGATATGATAAGCATTCCAGCTGTTGATGCTGGTACCATCCCCAAAGGTCCAGGTTGCAACTGCGTTGGCAGGCTGAGCATTGGTAAGATTATTAAAATAGAGTTTCCTGTTGTTGGAGGAATCTCTCAACCAGTTGAAATTAGCATGCAGGTTGCAGGCTGTTGGTATGGTGATCACAATTGTTTGACAGGTTTGCCTTTCACAAATAACAAGCGTGCTGCCCGCCAGTACTTTTTTCACTCTCAGGCATACGATGTAAACACCCGGTGAAGCATAAGTATGAGTGACTAGGTTATTTGGATTAATCAGTACAGGTGTGCCATCTCCGAAATCCCAGAAGCTTGAATCAATATTGTTTAACGGTGTGGAGGTATTTTCAAACCTGTAGGTGGAAAGGGTAGTTCCCGGGATCGTATCCCTGTAAAAAACAAAACCGGCAACAAGATTACAGGCTGTTGATGGCTGTACCGTGATCGTTTGGCAGTATTCCCTCACACAGGGAACCGTGCCGGGCACATTCCTTTTTATCACCAGGCATACAGTATAAATGCCGCCCTGATTATAGGTATGAGAAGGATTCAGATCCGTTGAACTGCTGCCATCGCCAAAGGTCCACCGCACAGAATCTGTTGAAGCCATTGGTACACTCTGGTTGAAAAAATGTACCAGCAGGTGATTGTATGAATCAACATGGCTACTGAAATACGCCTGCAAATTGCAGGTGTTTACCGGAACCTGCACCTGCACCATTTTACAGGTATCATCTGCACAAAGACTATCCCGCTTTACTGCAAGACATACCGTGAACACACCAGATGTTTGATAAATATGGGTGGGATTATTGTCATAAGAAAAAGTGCCGTCACCAAAATACCATTTCACCTGGGTGTTGGGATCCGTACCGGTGGAAAGGTTACTGAAATACACTTTATTGGTTTGGATACTGTCTCTTATAAAACTGAAGTTGGAATGTATGTTACAGGCTGGTGGCGGAACCAGTAATGTGATAGCCTGGCAATATTCTCTCATACAGGGAACCGTGCCGGGCACATTCCTTTTTATCACCAGGCATACAGTATAAATGCCGCCCTGGTTATAGGTATGAGAAGGATTCAGATCCGTTGAACTGCTACCATCGCCAAAGGTCCACCGCACAGAATCTGTTGAAGCCATTGGTACACTCTGGTTAAAGAAATGTACCAGCAGGTGATTGGATGAATCAACATGGCTGCTGAAATACGCCTGTAAATTGCAGGTGTTTACCGGAACCTGCACCTGTACCATTTTACAGGTATCATCTGCACAAAGACTATCCCGCCTTACTGCAAGACATACCGTGAACACACCAGATGTTTGATAAATATGGGTGGGATTATTGTCATAAGAAAAAGTGCCGTCACCAAAATACCATTTCACCTGGGTGTTGGGATCCGTACCGGTGGAAAGGTTACTGAAATACACTTTATTGGTTTGGATACTGTCTCTTATAAAACTGAAGTTGGAATGTATGTTACAGGCTGGCAGGCCTGCAATGGTAAGAAGGCGTCCAACAGAGTCGTAACATTGTACCAGGCTACTATCATTTGGCGAACGGTAAGTAACAATATGCGTTACATAATATGCCCCCGGCGCTGCATATTCATGCGATGGGGCTAAAAAGTTACTGCCTGCTGTACCATCACCAAAGATCCACTGGTGCTGCAGCAGGGCAGATGTATTAATGGTGGTTGGAGTGAACTGTACGGTGCTGGTATTACCGTTCACCGTAAAATTAAACCCGGCATCGCAAATGGTTCCTGGCTGGGCATAAGCTGAAAAGCTGAAAACAGTAAGGACTGCAAATAAGAGGGTAATTAATTTTTTCATACCTGGTGTTTTGATAAGTATTGAAATGAGTTGGCTTAGGTATGAGATAGATACGGCGAAGGGAAATTGTGATGCCTGAAGCGAAAAACTTTTTTAATATTTATTCCGGATATCTTTTATAAACCGTTCTATTGCCCTGCGTACATTGGCGGCATTGCCCATTTCATTATTCACCAGCACAGAAAAAACAAGGAGCTTCATTTTCTTTGTAATCAAATATCCACAGAGTGAAACCTGGTTACTCATGCTGCCTGTTTTTGCATAGATAAATCCGCTGTCGGCATTGTAATAATTTTTCAAAGTACCTTCTCCGCCGGTGGGCAGTATCCTTTTTAATCTTTCCAAACCAAATTCATTTTTCAATTTGTTTAAAATGTAAATGAAGGATTGTGGCGTAAATAAATTATACCGGCTAAGACCGCTACCATCTACCCATCGTGGTGGTTGGGGAATGTCTTTCAGATCGGATTTTAATAACGTATCAATGATGGCTTCATCATTCATATAACCTAAATGCTCGTTGCTTGCCATGAGCAGCGTTTGCTCTGCGAAGAAATTGTCGCTGTTGTGCATCATGGGTTTTAATAAGGAGTCGGTGGGTTGGGAGTGAATTACATTATAATCTCTGTTTGGATAACGAGGATAGTCTGTAATTCCTAAAAAATAAAGGTTGGGTAATGTATCTTTTAATAAGTTAGAAACTTTATCAAAATTTAAATCGAATGGAATTTGTTCAATTTTATTTTTTCCGGATAAAATCATTAACCGGTCATCGCCTAAATTTTTATAGACTTTAATTCCACTGTCTAAACCGTAAAACTTTTTGGCGAATTGGTCAAAGTAAGATGGACTAATACTAATGCTGTCTCTATTGACCCATTTTACTGAAATCAGGTTTTTATATATTGGGAGATCGGATCTCCTGGTCATAAATCTTTCATTATAATCATCCCATGCCCATCCATTTCCATATGGTTGAGGATAGAGATGATTAAAATATACTTGTTTTTGTTTTTTAAGAAAATCAAACACTGGTTGTTTCGAATAACTCGGTTCCAAAAAAGTAGGATCCCCAGACGGTTTAATTTCAGTCCAGCTTTCAGAACTATCACCATATATATTATACCTTAACCCCACCAAACTATCCCCTAAATATTTCATTCCTGCATATAATGTAAATAGCTTGGTATTACTGGCGGGAATAAAATATTTAGCAGCATTATAATTATACAGGTAAGTATTGGTGGCCGGTTCATAAATACTGATGCCGGTATGGCCGGTGCCAATGATGGAATCCTGCAACAAAATAGCAGTTGCCTGCCTGCCAATCTGCCTGGATACAGAGCAGGATGAAAACACCCATATAAATAGGATTGCATACAACAGCCTGTTTGTACCTTTACCATTGCACACAGGCTTACCGAAATATGAATTTTTCATTTGAGGTTAAAGTTATATTTTCAGTGTCAACAAAAGTGTAAATGCTTTTTACTAAACAAACAAAATCTTTTACCAAACTGCTGTGGCCGGCACTGTTGCTGGTTCTTTCCCTGCTCATCGGGCTGTTTGGGTTTATGGTAATTGAAGGTTATGGTTTTATAGATGCATTGTACATGACCGCAGTAACCGTATCCACTGTTGGATATGAAGTGGTAAAGCCGCTTTCCTATGCCGGCAAGCTATTTACCATCTTTTTCCTGCTGATCAATATCGGTTTGTTCACTTATTTTATCGCATTGTTTACCCGCTATTTACTGGATGGCGAATTTATCAAACGTTATAAAGAAATGAAAATGGAAAATAAAATTCATCATCTTAAGGACCATGTGATCATTTGCGGCTTTGGCAGAAACGGCAGGGAAAGTGCCCAGATACTGCACAACAACAGTATCCCTTTTGTGATAGTGGAAAACAAAGATGAACTGGAAACAGACGGGCATTTTAAAATAGAACATTCTGTAAAAGGTAATGCCACCACAGATGAAATCTTGCTGGAAGCAGGCATTAAACATGCAAAAGCCATCATTACTACATTGCCGGTGGATGCTGATAACCTTTTCCTGGTATTGTCTGCACGGCAATTGAACCCTTCCATCAAAATCATCAGCAGGGCTTCTGTAAATTCTTCGGTTCAAAAATTAAAGATTGCCGGAGCAGACAATGTAATTATGCCGGATAAAATTGGTGGTGCACACATGGCCACACTGGTATTGCAGCCGGATGTTACGGAAATTCTTTCCATCATGTCTACCACCAGTAACCCTTCTTTCAGAATAGTGGAATTGCCGGTGGGTAAAAGTATAAAGCTAGCGGAACTGGACCTGTGGAAGAAAACACACTGCACTATTATCGGGTTGAAGAAGCTCAATAAACACTATAGCATCAATCCATCACCGGAATATACGTTGTTAATTGGCGACAGCCTTATTATCATGGGCAGTGAAAAAGAAATTAACCAGGCCCGTGAACTGGTAAGCTGATGGATGCCCCAATAATCAACCTCTCTCCTGTGATCTCATCCAGCGTTCGGGCATTTCATTTTTGCTGGCACTCACGTAATCATTATAACTGCAGGCAATCATTTTCTTATCGGGCAACTGCATCCACCACCTTCCGGTACGGCGGCTTTGTAAAAACAACGTGCCTTCTTCTGTAAAGGAAGTATTGAATTCGTTAAAGAGATTACTTTCGCTGAGCAATGCTTCCTGTTTACTGCGGCTTTTACCATCGATAAAATACCATAGCATTTGTGCTATCAGCACCGCAGTCAATTCATTCACATCTTCTTTGGGATTATAACCATAGATGCCAACGCTGCTCAGGTTAGTGCTCATACCTGCATACCGGGTAAGAATACAGGCTTCTTCACCGGTAAATCCATTGGGGCTGCATTTGCCTGAAGGGGCATCGCTGTATTTGATGGCATTGATATCAAAACTCAGCAAGTGTGTATTCCGGATCACCGGCTCCATCTCTTCTATATTTTCCTTTGCTTTTCCCACCCGGTGGCAATCAAAACGCAGCTTGTCCATTGTTTCCAGCATACGTGGGTGAACAAAATAGCTTTGAAAGCCGATGTGATTGTAGTGCTTGATAAAATTCGGTTCACTGGTGAGCATTTCCAGCAAAAAATTTTCACTACGGAGAGAACTTTCTCCTCTCAGATCAATGGTAGCATCAATGCAGGTGGCTTCAACGGTTTTGTTTAGTTGACGGTAAGCAAAATATTGCGCCAGTGTTACATCATGCGATCCGCCAATGAGTACCACCGTTTTATCCATCCTGGCCAGTTCTGCCACTACGGTTTTAATGGCAGCATAACTATCACTCAGTGAAGCGCCGGTTTTGATATTGCCGATGTCGGCTATCCTGGTATCAAAGTGCCAGTAATGCAACTGGTACAATTGCCTGCGGATAATATTGGCTGCATTTATCTGCTCCTCAAAATTGCCACTGCCCCTGAACTCATCCACACCCACCAGTACAATATCTGCATCGGTAACATCGGGCAGTTCTGTATCATAAATGGCAATGTGCTTGGCAAACTGTCCGTCGTTGTAGCCACTGTCTTCATTCAATAAATGAATATCCACAGGTGATAAAAAATCATGCAGGTCGTACATCGGTTTTTAATTTGGGCAAACTTAAGGAAATCTCACGCAAAGAAAAAAAGAGGCAAAGACGGGTAAAGTATCATTTTGAAAAATTATTAATTTAACTGCAACCTCAGCACCTCAGTGCAAAAAAGATCCCACGCAGAGAAAGACAATATTTTGTTGTTGCTTCCAGGATTGCGACTCAAACGCCTATAGTTATTGGGCAACAGTTTTTCAAACTGATACACCACCGAAAGGCGCTATGTTGATTTGTATTCTCTTTGCGGCATATTTTATTCTTTGCGTGGAAGAAATAAAGTATTAATTATACGGCATTGAGAATTTGCCCTGGCAAAAAATTTAAATAATAAAACCCTAATTCACCTTTTGAAGATCCTTCGCCACGAACCATTCATCGTACATTGGTTGCGGCCTGGTTTTATAATGAATGCTGATGGCATTACGGAGTTCGTTGCTGTTTTTGATATACTTGCTGGTAAAGTGCTCTGCCAGTGTAAGGATGCTGATGGAGTTGTTGTCTCTTTTTATTTCTGCGAAATACATTTTACCCTTGATAAAAGTATTTAAGAACTGGCGACTGTCTATTACAGACAAATAAGCCGTTCCTTTGATGGTATCTTTGTCAATTACCCTGTAGCGCCTGAGTTCATCAATGTACCCTGTGATGGAAAGATCATATTCCATATCCGATCTTTTCTCAAAAATTATTTTTATGGGAGATTCTTTGTAATCATTTTCGTAGGATGGCCGTTGTACAAATGCAGCCCACTTGCCGATCAGCGCCTCGTCAATGTATTGTTGCGGTGCTGCATCAATACCATAGGGAGAGTCGTAAGGGCAACCCCACAACAGGATGCTGACTAAAAAAAACAATATAGTATGCAGAAGGCCTTTCACCGTTTTTTAAAATTAAATGCATTTATCATGCAACGAATTATTTATTGAAATGTTGTTTTAATTCATACCGATTTGAGTACTACCAGCCAGCCCATGGCTTCCATCAGCCATGCAATACCAAGATGAACCAATAAACCTCCCCAGATGCTGCCCGTATTGTAAGCGATAATGCCTAACAGCAACCCACCCCAGAAACTACTGATCGCTTCGCCCATGGGTTTGCCCAAATGAATGGTACAGTAAAAGCAGGCCACCGGGATGATGCAATGGGTGCCGCAGATCTGTGCCAGTGCAAGTATCAAAAATCCACGAAAGAAAAATTCGATGCTCACAAAATCAAAACCATAGCAAAGTTCATACACAACATACTGCCACCCTTTTGCCGGAATGCCCTGTAAAATTTTTGCTTTTGGATATACTGCCTGGAAATCTTTTTGCATCGCCGCCAAAAAAGTACCGGGACCATGATCAGCAGCATCCATAAATAAGGTTGCAGGCTGTCCAATGGTTTGGTACCATAAAAAGGCTGGTTATTACTGTCCTTTAACCACCATACAATGGCAACAGGTATCAATACCACCAATACCCTTACCACCCAGTTGATACTTCTAAGGTAAAATAAATTTTCAGGCGCAGGCCATTGATTGTTTACCCAGGATTGATGAAACGAGAAGTTGACCCTGAAAGAAAAAAAAGCTGGTGCCAGCAACAGTATTATCCAAAACCAGGTGCTGGAAAAATAAGTGCAGTTGACATAAAACAATTTTTGCAGCAAAAAAGCAGCAGCGAAAGGAAGTAAATACAGAAAATAATATCCTGCAAAACCTGCCAGCCAGGAACTGCCGGATGCTGCATATTTTTTTTCAAGATCATGCCAGTAGTTAAGGTAAATAATTACTGCCAGCATTGCAATAATCAGCAACAGGTAAAAGAGATTGAACTCTTCCTTATAAAATGAACGGATGTATTTGAAGACCTGCGACAACTGTAGTGAAAATTAAAATAAGTTAGTATGAATGTATAAAAAAGCTGCTGTAAGTTATAGCAGCAGCTGTATATAATTAAATGCTAAATATCAGTTTTCCTTTAATGGTGCATTCAGTGTTTTCCAAAGCAGGTCTTTCAGCTCGGGCAACCCCTGCCCTGTAACAGATGAAATAAATACATGCGGAATATTGGCGGGTAATTCTTTTGCAATGGATGCTTTGAGTTCATCATCCAGCATGTCTGATTTACTTACTGCAATTAAAAAATCTTTTTGCAGCATCTCCGGGTTGTACTGTTCCAGTTCGCTTACCAATATCTCAAATTCTTTTTTATGATCAGCGCAATCTGCAGGAATTAAAAACAACAGCACTGAGTTCCGCTCAATATGCCGCAAAAACCGATGCCCCAATCCTTTACCCTCTGAGGCACCTTCAATAATTCCCGGAAGATCAGCAATACAAAAACTTTTCCCATCCCTGTATTCCACCATGCCTAACTGGGGCGTTAATGTGGTAAACGCATAGTCAGCAATTTTAGGCGTTGCTGCTGTGACAGCAGATAATAAAGTTGATTTACCTGCATTGGGGAATCCCACCAAACCCACATCTGCCAGTACTTTCAGCTCCAGCACTTTCCAGCCTTCTATACCAGGTTCGCCTGGCTGGGCATATTCCGGAGCCTGGTTAGTAGCAGTTTTAAAATTACTGTTGCCCAATCCACCACGGCCGCCTTTTACCAAAATCACTTCCTGCCCGTCTTCCAAAATTTCTGCTTCTTTTTCTCCGGTCACTTCATCTCTTGCAATGGTACCCAGCGGCACTTCAATGATGATATCTTTTCCAAAGCGGCCAGTCTGGTTGTTCTTGTTACCGCTTTCGCCATTTTCGGCCAGTACATTTTTATAGTAACGCAAATGCAGCAACGTCCACAATTGGGTACTGCCTCTTAAAATAATGTGTGCACCACGGCCACCATCACCCCCATCAGGGCCGGCCATTGCATTGTACTTGGTACGCATAAAATGTTTGCTGCCGGCACCACCATGCCCGCTGCGGCAATAGATGCGTATGTAGTCTATAAAGTTTTTATTTTCCATGAATGCAGCAAAGGTAATGCTTTGGGGGGTAGGATGTGATAAGCCTACAATGATCAGCAATGCAGCACCTGGAATCACTGCTTGCTTTCCTTCCAGGTAAAGTATCTATTATCTGGTGACTGCTTTTTCTGCAATACTGCATCTCTCAGGGGTTCACATTCTTTCAAAGAAGCATACAATTCAGCAGGTAATTGCTGGTACAATTTTGTCCCTGCTGTTTTCCAGTTCATCATTTCATCACTCACCTGTTTGATGATTGTATGCGGATTACCGACCACCAGGCTTCTTGCAGGAATAATGGCATCTGCTTTGATAAAGCAGAGTGCCCCCACTATGGATTCATATCCCAATTGCACATTGTCCATGATCACGGCATTCATGCCTACCAAACAATTCTTACCGATCGTAGCGCCATGTATAATGGCACCATGACCAATATGTGCTCCTTCTTTTAAGAGTACCGTTACACCCGGAAACATGTGAATGGTGCAGTTCTCCTGCACATTGCAGCCATCTTCAATAATAACCCGGCCCCAATCACCACGAATGGCAGCACCCGGGCCAATGTAAACATCCCTGCCAATAATTACGTTTCCGGTAACTGTTGCCTGTGGATGAACAAATGCGGTTTCATGCACGACCGGTTTATATCCATCAAACTCGTAGATCATATTTATTACCTGTTAATTTTTAGGTATTCATAAAGTTTATCAAAGCTTGCTGATAATTGGAGGTATTCATCTGACCAGCCGTTCATGAGTGAATGTTCCTGGAAAGTGCCCGTTGGCAAAAAATGCAGGTTCACCTGGTCAAGTGAACTGAAATCGCCCCTTTTTAGCTGATCGACAAAGTCATCTATTTCTTTTCTCAACGTAGCAGCATGTTCATAAGAAGTCCACATCAAATCACTGTCATCAGTAATTTTCTTTTTTACTTTTAAAAGTATATCGATCAATATTTGCATGAGTATGGTTGCTTTGATCACTCTTCCGGCGGCAATGGAAGGTCTCTTGCCAGCATCGAATTCCGGTTGGCCATAACCCATGCTGTATGAAAAATCATGCGTACTCTTTTTTCATACAGCTCCCAGTTGATCTTTTCAACCGTATCTGTTGGACGGTGATAATCTCCCTTTAACATACCATCATAAAAAAACAAAACGGGTACCCCTTTTCTTGCAAAATTATAATGGTCGCTTCGGTAGTAAATCCGTTCCGGATCATCGGGATCATCAAACTTATAATCCAGCACCAGCTTTGTGTATTTATTATTAACCCCTTCGTTGATGCCCTGCAATTCGCTGCTTATTTTATCATGACCTATTACATAAACATAGTTAAGGCTGTCGGGCTTACGGCGTTCGGTAT
The DNA here is from genome assembly GCA_016722465.1 of Chitinophagaceae bacterium. Lineage (GTDB taxonomy): Bacteria > Bacteroidota > Bacteroidia > Chitinophagales > Chitinophagaceae > Ferruginibacter. Next base: position 1,223,204 of record JADKJC010000002.1, read on the forward strand.
CTGTTCTACCCACCATATCAGTATTTAAATCAACAGAAGTCTTATCCAACGAAAAAACCGGGTGATCGCTGTAATATTCACTGCCCCACAAGCCTTTCTCTTCACCACTCACCGTCATAAATACAATGGTTCTTCTGGGGCCTTTGCCGGCGGCCTTAGCTTTGGAAAATGCTGCCGCCATATTGATTACTGCACCCGTGCCGCTTCCATCATCATCAGCGCCATAATAAATTTTACCATCCCGTTTTCCAAGGTGATCGTAATGTGCCGTTAAAAAAACATACTCATCTTTTTTATCTGTTCCTTCTATCACACCCAGCACATTGCTGGCATTAATGGTTTGTCTCTCTTTTTTATATTCAAAACTAAAAGTGCCTTTTACCTCTGTTACCTTTGAAGCAGCAAAGGGACGATTGATCCTTGCTGCTCTTACCAGGCTGTCAATATTCCAGGCAGGAAATAATTGCTTTGCAGCATCCACCGAAACATTTATAAAACCAATACTTTTATCTGCAGGTTTGCCGGGAAAATATACAGTTGATGTTGTATTCATTTCAACTGTTCTGTTGCTTAGCACTGTGGTTGATGGATTGAGTATAAGAACGGCCGCAGCACCTTTGGCTTCTGCTAATTCCACTTTATCTGCAATACCGGGAAAAGTATATTTCGAATATTCACGGTTACCACTTACCATGTAATTGCCTTTACTTTTGGGTTCCCCCAAAAACAACAGCACCACTTTTCCTTTTATCTGTATGTCTTTATAATCATCGTATGCGGTTTCACTGATACCGTAGCCAGCAAAAACAAACTTATTTGAGCTTATCCTTTTTGTTCTGTTATCTAGAACAGGCACAAAATAATCGGTTCCATAAATCAATTGCCTGTTGTTTACTTTGACGGTGCTTTCGGTCATTGAATCCCTGTACAAAGGGAAATACTGCTGGTAGCCTTTTAAACCGGGTGGTGGCTGCAGTCCCATTAATTTGAATTGAGATGCTATGTAAGCGGCTGCTTTACGCTGGCCTTCGGTACCCGTTTCCCTTCCTTCCATTTCATCACTGGCAATAATACTAAGGTGCTTTTTTAAATTATCACTGGTAATGCCTGAAGCATAATTGGCAGCATCATCTGTTTGAGCAAAAGCAGCACTGATATAAATACATAGACTAAAAAGAGGCAGGGCAATTTTTTTCATTGGCATGATTTGCAAAAAAGTGTTTGATATGGGGGCACAAAAAGACCCGCTACTGTTTTGTTAAAGCAATATTGATCCGGGTAAACTCAGCAGGCAATCTTATTGACCCTGTTGGTGTGCCTTCCACCTTCAAAAGCAGTATTCATAAAAATGTCCAGCATTTTTTCTGCATCACCATCCCTTACAAAACGGGCAGGTATGCAAATGATGTTGGCATCGTTGTGTTTGCGGGCCAGCTCAGCCAGTTCTTCTCCCCAGCAAATAGCCGCCCTGATGCCCTGGTGTTTATTGGCAGTAATGGCAACACCATTGGCGCTGCCGCAAAGTAAGATTCCAAAAGCAGCTTCGCCTTTTTCAACTGCCAGTGCCACGGGGTGGGCAAAATCTGCATAATCAACAGAGTCTTTATTGTAGGTTCCAAAATCTTTGAACGCAACGCCTTCTCCTTCTAAAAAAGAAATCAGGTCTTCTTTACAGTCCCAGCCCGCATGATCGCAGCCCAGCGCAATTGGCAATCTTAAGTTAAATGGTGACATAGTACAACGATTAATGGTGATTAATTCAGGATATAAAAGTAATAAATAAAAACCGGGTGACGGGATAAGGCTTTTTGTTTTAATGAACCTGTTTTATGATGGTAAACAACTTTTAAAATATATCTTCGCAAAAATTTTCCAGATGCTTCCTAAATTCAAAAGGGTATTATTAAAACTATCAGGCGAGTCATTAATGGGTGATAAGAATTTTGGACTGGACAGTGATGTAATCTCCCGATATGCAAGGGATATTAAGAGTATAACAGACCTGGGAGTGCAGGTAGCCATTGTAATTGGCGGTGGTAATATTTACCGTGGCATGAACGAAGCAGAAACCGGTATTGAAAGGGCACAGGGCGATTACATGGGAATGCTTGCCACCGTGATCAACGGCATGGCACTGCAGAGTGGGCTGGAAAAAGCAGGAGTATACACCAGGCTGCAAAGTGCCATTAAAATGGAACAGATTGCCGAACCTTATATCCGCAGGCGTGCCATGAGGCATTTGGAAAAAGGCCGTGTAGTGATATTTGGCGCCGGTACCGGTAACCCTTATTTTACAACTGATACAGCAGGTTCTTTAAGAGCGATTGAAATAAAAGCAGAAGTTATATTAAAAGGCACCAGGGTGGATGGTATCTATACGGCTGATCCGGAAAAAGATCCAACTGCTACCAAATACAACCATATCTCTTTTGCAGAATGCATCAGCAAGAACCTGAAAGTGATGGACATGACAGCTTTCACCCTTTGCATGGAAAATGAATTGCCGATCATTGTATTTGATATGAACCAGCCGGGCAATTTATTAAAAGTAATTACCGGCGAAAAAGTAGGCACCCTGGTAAAAGGATAATTCTGCCACCTCATAAAAAAGAAAAGCTTCCGCAATGTGCCGGAAGCTTTTTTATTAAAGAAAAACACGTTCTGTTTTAAAAATCCACTCTTAGCCCAAGCCTCAATCCTATTGTAGTGAATTTCTCCTGCAATGAAACTGCCTCTTTATTCATTGGCGACAAATTGAAACGGCAGTAAGGCTCTGCCAGTAAATGTAATCGGTCATTCAGTTTATAATACAGCGATACAGCACCAGTAAAGCCAATGCCCACATTGGTTTTGTACTGGTAGGCAGCATCCCCCTCTTTCCCGGTAGTAATGCTCACCGGCATATAGTTGTTATCAAGCGTTTCGCCTTTTTGCCAACTGTACACATTCAGCATCACACCGGCATTGATGTTGGCATGCAATCTCCCATTGCCCAGTTCGTAACCCACTACAATGGGTACATCAATGGTGCGGTAATGATTGTAAGAAGTTTTATAACGGGTACCCCTCACATAATACCGGTCGGTAGTATCCCCAGCCGGGCTAATCACATATACCAGTTGCACCACATTGTCCTTGATAAAAGAAAATTTTTCATTGATCTGGCTGTAGTTAATCCCGGCCCTGATGCTCATACCATTATTAAACACCCTTGTGTAGCGGATACCTGCACTATATGCCGACTGAAAACGCAGGCTCTCTTTTCTCTTTCCGATCAAAGCAGAATTGCCGGTATCGCTGTATTTTTTGATGGCGTAATCAGGGCTGAGATATACTTCAAAGTAAGACTTGTTGCCTGCAGCATCTTTTTCGGCAGCCGGACAATCTGGAATCTTGATGGCTTTTATTATTGTTTGTTTGTTATTCCAATCAGCCAATGAAGCAATGGTTATTCTTTCCCTGCTGCCTTGCAAACCGGGTATGTAAAATTCTTCCTGCAATGGATCATCACTTGCAGCAGTATTGTCATGTTGATCGAATGTTACATTATCAGCAAGGGCAACTCTTTGAGAACTGGTTGTCCTTGATCTTTTGGCAAGGTTTTTTTTGTCTTTGTTGCGGAACAGGTTGTTTGCATTATCGGTATTGGTTTTATCCGCAACGCTCAGGCGGTTATTCACAGGTTTATAAGTTGCACTTTTCTTTTCATTATCATTGGTTGCAGCGTCTGCATTTTGATTGGTTGTAGTAGACTGAATGTTACTGTTATCATTAGTATCAACTGATGAAACAGCCTCTTTTCCATCCTGGCTATTTTCATCAGCAGCATTTTTAACAACAGCAGGAGCCATGGCTTTTTCAGCTCCCTGCTGCCTGCTGTCATTAGCTTCAAGGGAAATATCGTTTGATTTTTTTTGTTGTAACATCAATAGCCCTGCCCCGCTGCCAACCACCAGCAAGGCCGCCAGCACCAACAGGTTTCTTTTATTCAGCCAGAAAACTACCGGTCTTTTTTCTTTCTTCCGGCGGCAATATTGTCCCATATATGCGGCGGCACCTCTGGAGAGTAACCTCCCAGTGACTTCTTTATATGTTCATCAAAATGTTTCATGTCACTCATACAGCAACTTTTTGGAGTTCAATTATTTGTTTCTGCAGCATGTTCCTGGCTTTTACCAGCTGGCTTCTGCTGGTGCCGGGCTGTATCCCCAGCATATCAGCAATTTCCTCGTGCTGGTAACCTTCCATTACATGCAGGTTAAATATCATCCGGTACCCATCCGGCAACTGGTTGATCAGTACCAGCAGGTCTTTCTGTGATAAATGCGTATAGGCCGAAGGATCTTCAGCGCTTTCGTATTTTGAAATATTTTCAATGCCATTCACTTCTTTTTCGTACCGGGTGAGGGTATATTTTTTCAGCGCTGTATTCACCACAATCTTCCTGATCCAGCCTTCAAAAGAGCCTTCAAATTTAAACTGGTGCAGCTTATCAAACACTTTAATAAAAGCATCCTGTAAAATATCTTCGGCATCGGCAGCGGTACGGGCATAGCGGTGGCATACGCCCAGCATCCGGCTGCCGTAACGGGTAAACACCTCTTTTTGGGAGGCGGCATCCTCACTGATGCAGGCTCTTATCAGTTGCTCTTCCGTCAAATTTAGATAGTGGTTTACATCGGGTGCTGCCATACAGATACCCTGAACGGCACATCCGCTGCCCCGCAATGGTCATTAATAGAAAGTTAGCGAAAAAAAGGAGTTTTTCGGAGCGAAAATTAAATATTCCCGATGGTTTTAGGGGCAGGTTTGGTTGGGGTATAAAAAAAGGTTGACGACCGAACGGTTATTAAACCATCCAACTCATCAACCCCTTTCATTGAAATTTCAATTAAGCTTTTTTAGCTGCTGCTTTCTTTTTAGCAGGTTTTGCTGGTCTTGATTTACCAAAAGATGCCTTGGTAATTTTTCCTTTTTTGGTTTTAATATCTCCACGTCCCATATTGTTCTTTTTTTTTGATTTGGTAAGATTAAAAAAAGCAAGACGCATTAACATCTTGCTTTTTACTGTGGTTTTGCAACTGTTACAATTTTGCAGACAATTCTTTGCCTGCTTTAAACTTAGCTACTTTTTTAGCTTTAATTTTGATTACAGCGCCAGTCTGAGGATTGCGTCCGTTACGGGCAGCTCTTTTAGAAACGGAGAAAGTACCGAAGCCTACTAAAGTGACTTTACCACCACCTTTCAAAGTTTTGGTAACAGCTTCTACAAAAGAATCTAAAGTGTCGTTAGCCTGTGTTTTTGTGATGCCTGCATCATCAGCAATCTTAGCGATTAATTCTGCTTTGTTCATAGTTGTTTTTTTGAATTTTTTTAGAGAAACAAATATAGATGCTTTTTGATTGCAACAAAACTTTTTAGCAAAAAAATAATACTTATAAAAACAGCTGAAATGCACAGGCGGCAAGGGATGCAAAGGAAATGAAGGAGTACTTAATGGCGGCAGTAAAAAACCATCTTCACTGAAACCCTTTACAGCAAAGGGTTTCAGTGAGCATCGGCTGCAATTCAGTATTCATGCGGCTTTCAGGGGAATATACAACCGTTTTTGGTTTATCAAAATGAATTTTTATTGTTTTGCACATTTAGTTAACAACCTGCATTACAGAACGGAACGCAATGAAACGGCTGCCCCATTTATCGAAAGAACGCTGGCGCATTTCGCCTGAAAATTTTTCTATATAAAGATTGTAGAGCGCCTTGCTTTCTGCAAAATACTGTATGGCATAAGTGGGCCCTTCGCTATCATCTGTTTCCAGCAGTTGCAGAATAGTTGCTTTGGTAAAACAACCGGTGGCAATTACATCCGGGATGTGTTCTTCCTTCAGCCAAACCAGCCATTGCGGATGAATGGCTTCATCTAATTTGATGGTAACGTTATAAATGATCATGCTGCAAATATCATGAAATCCATTAGCTTTTTGAACGGCTCATATCGGTTAACAGCCGGTAGGTAAAAAAGCCCAGCGCAATAGCAGCAAGGCCGATGGTAAGCCAGATTATTTTTGGGGAATTGTCTTGTGGTTGCACTTGCCCGGCAGTTGTTGGCAATGCAGTAATGTTACCAATTGTTGTTTGCGATATACTGTCTCTTAATGGAATATCTTCCAGGCTGAGATCATAATTTGCTGCAGTTTCCCCTGCATTATCCAGCAGTAATTTATAATTATTTGATCTTTCAAGGTAAACAGTTGCAACCCTATAGTCAAAGAGCGTTTTTACATCGTCCACTTTTAGTGGCAGGTTATCCTCATTTCGGATGAGGATATAAAAAGTTTTGGCATTGCTTACCGGCACCCTGAATTGCAATGTGCTGTTATTTGAAACAGTAAATGATTGAACTAAACGCCCGGGATTGGAAAAGGAATGATGCACTGAAACCGGAAAGTATAAATCTGCCATGCGGTTATAATATTTTACACCGCTTAATTTAAGGGCAATCGTTTCAAAATGAAAGGGTGCTGATTGTTCTACCCTGATAAAAGATATTTTGGCGCTGTCTTTTTGAAATAAAGTACAAGTTGGATTGTTAACAGCAGGGTAATGCCTGAACCTGCCCGGAGTTTCACTGACTCCAATTGTGCCTGCATGAATGATATTCAATGGCTCTTTCCCATTGTTATTGATACTTATTTTAAAATACTTATAGCTAACCGGTGGAAACCGAAGTTCAAAATCACTGATATCACCTCCATCTCTTTTTACCGTTATGATCCTAATGCTGTCATTTATAATAAACCAGGATTTCAAATCATCGCTGCCGGTAAGTGTGCAATATCTTTCGGTCACCGCATTTTTTAAAGTAAACACCAGGTTTGAAATTTCTTTGCCATTCCCTTCGGTAATTATCTCAGTCAAAACTTTTGTACCAGCCTTTTTAAGGATTTTCCGATGCCGGGTAACTGCATCCTTAACGATTTCGTTGTTGGGGATTCTCACCAAATGCGGCACCCATTTGCCGGAATCATTAACAATACGCAGGTCACTGTAATCTGTTTTTACATGGGCATTGATTTCAGGTGTCAATACAATATTATAAAATTCATCTGCAGGATTACCAATAACCGGTGCCTGGTAGTGATAGCCTGCGGTTTGTGCTTCAGCACCAGCTGTTGCAAATACCAACAGCACAAAAAAATTATACAGTTTTTTCTTCATTGTCTATAATAATTTTCTTTAACCGCTGGTACATAAAAGAAATTACGAGCAGCAACACACCCAGCATAATAAAGGCAGCGATCTTTCCGCCGGCGCCAATATTTCTGATGTCAAACAAAAATAATTTTATCAGCGCAGCAGTAAAAAAAGTAAGTGAAACTATACGAAGTGTTTTGTATTTGTGTTGCATTCCCAGCCACATAATGATGAATGAGTACAACGCCCATACAATGGTAAGCCCGGCTTTTATATATTGAGCGGCTATTACAGGAATGGTTTTATCCGTTGCCAAAAAGGTAACATACAAATGCCGGCATTCAATGCTGAAGAAGCTGAGTATTACAATATTTACGAGCCAGGTAAAAGCATTACCAAACTTTCCTGCATTAGTTCTCACCGTTTTTACAAGCTGGTACAACAGGTACAACAATGTAATATCCGTCAGCCAATGCATGTACAAATGTTTAACGGTGTACTGCTTTTCAATTGCACCATTCACAAGGTTATTCGCAAGCGTACTGCTGAAAAGAAATACTACAAATCCCGCCAATACCAGTAAAACGGCTGCCACCGGACTTTCAAAAGCCTTCACCCTTTTTTGCAGGAACAAGGTTGCGGCGATAAATAAATAGGTTACCAGTTGATGATATACATTGGGCAGGTCGAAACCTGCCTGGATAGCAAAATGCCAGTTTACAGCAAAGATGCAGGTGAGATAAAGAACGGCTATACTCAATCCGCCAAAAAAAATGGCCATTGTTTTGTTTTTCCCACCAAAAATATACTCGTCATTCTCTGCAGGTTTCAATAACAAAAAAGAATACAGTCCTACAGAAACAATCACTATGATATTGGTAACAATACCCTGCCAGTTGTTAAAGATGAGTGCTAATGAACTGCCGCTATTTTCATTGGCAGTGCTCCAGTCCATAAGCAGGCTGATCGTCATCAGCATAAAAATGATGGCAGAGGAGTATTTGAAAATAACAATCCTACTGCGCTGGTGCAGCCAGTACAACAACACTGCTTCGGCTGACCAGAACATGCTAATGCTATGCCCATGCAATTGTACCGGTGCGGCCAGTGAAAGAAAGGTAAGTGTAAGTCCGATCAGCAGGTACAATAAATTTTTATCGCCCCTATGTACAGCATACAGGTACCAGGCGAGGCAAAGATTGATCACACTCATTACAATAGTAAAAATTCCCTGGTAAGCACCATCATTCCATTCACCCAAAATGATCATGCCCTCGGCATAATAACTGAATGTGATGAGCATGATCAATGTAAAATCAAATGCCCTAAATGGTTTTTGTGTGCGTAGATTGTGAATGAGCGTGATGGCAAGAAAGACAATGTAAAATGCTGATGCAAACAGCAGGGCGTTTTTACAGGGCAATGCTGTATTGCTGAATGCAATCTGATCAATCAGCCAACTACCATAAATGATCAGGGTAAAAAGAAAGAGAGTACATGCAGCAGCGGCCATTTTTTATAATAAGCAATGCTGAGTATGCCGATGTTTAAAATAAGCAGGTAAGTAAACAACACAATGTAATTACCACTACCGGTACTTACCAGGAAGGGGACCAAAAATCCGCCCACTACTGCAATCACTGCCAGCTCCAGTTTATCATACAATAATGAAATGGCCACCGCAAATGCCGTGATCACCACCATGATAACAAAAGCAGTTGTTTGTGAGAATAGCTGGTATTCATGAAATGCAAAAGCAATGGTGAAGTAAAAAACTGCAATGCCACCACCAGCCAGTACCGAACTGAAGGAGCGGTAGGTATTGCGTAAATAATGGGCAATGCCGGTCAATAAGATTCCGCAACCAATACCAATGGCAACACGGCCACCTTCTCTGATCCAGTTTTGATCAATGGCGTATTTTACAAAGAATGCAATGCCCAATACCAGTACTGCAATACCAATTTTGTTGGCCAGGTTTTCTCCGACAAATTTTTCGATATCAGGATTGTTACGCACCCACTTTTCCCACCAGCTTTCGGTTGGTTCAGGAGGTCGTACAGGTATTATTCGTGGAGTGCTTTCTTTTACAGGAGTGATGACAGGAATTTCTTTTTCCTCCGGAATTTCTACTACATGTTGCTGTTCTGATTTCGGTTGCTTTATTTTTTCAACAACGGGCGGTGGTACATACGGCTTCCATTGAATTATCTTTTCGGCTGTTGGTTCAGTTGAAGCCTTTTCTTCTTTTGGCGCAAAATCTTCTTTCGCTTTTGCCTTAACAGCAAACTCTTTTAATTCAAGCAGGTCTTTTTTGAGGGAGTTAAACAATTGCTCATTGCGGCGCTCTGCATTTTTTTGATTGGAGCGAATGGTCAGCAGTAAAACAATCACAACAATAAACGCAAGCAGCAACAGGAATTCCATATCTGGTAGTTTTGGGTTGCAGCAAGTTACAGCTTAGCAATTGAAAGCAGGTATATAAAAGCGTTAAAATGGGCTTGCTGCTGTTATTGCTTTATCTCGAGGTAAACCGGGCAATGATCGCTGTGTTTTACATCCGGGTAAATATCTGCGTCTTTCAATTGCTTTTTCAATGGCTCTGTAACAGTAATATAGTCAATGCGCCATCCTTTGTTGTTCAGTCTTACACTGGGGAAACGCTGGCTCCACCAGCTGTAACGATGCGGCTCTGTATGAAAATCCCGGAAGGTATCGATCCAGCCGCTTGCCAGGAATTTCGTCATCCATTCTCTTTCCTGTGGCAAAAAGCCGGAAGAGTTTTTATTTCCTTTTGGATCGTGTATATCAATTTCATTGTGTGCAATGTTGTAATCGCCGCACAAAATTATTTTAGGATATTTCTTACGGAGTGTGGTCAAATATTTATGAAATGTATCCAGCCAAACATATTTGAATTGCTGCCTTTCATCACCGCTGGTGCCACTCGGAAAGTAGGCATTGATCAGCCTGATGTCTCCAAAATCCAGTTGTATCACCCTGCCTTCATCATCACTTGCTGCATGACCATTACCTAACACAACATTATCTGGCTTTATTTTAGAAAATACCGCCACACCACTGTATCCCTTTTTTTGTGCACTGTACCAATGATGGTGAAAACCCAATGCCTCAAGCAGTTTTACATCTACATCATCTTTGGTGGCTTTTGTTTCCTGCAGGCAGATAATATCTGCAGGATTTGTTTTCAACCAGTCAATAAACCCTTTTTTTAAAGCGGCCCGGATGCCGTTGACGTTGTATGAAATGATACGCATTGGAAAATATTTTTTATTATTGTTGTAAAAATAGGCAACCAAATGGAGAATTTAACCCAACAACCAAACGAAGCTGAACAAAAAGATCTGCTGGAAGATGTAGTTGATCCCTTATACCAGTATGAGTACGCAACACAATGGCAGCGTTTTTTTAACTGGCTTATCGATAATTTATTAATGCGTTTTGGCCTCAGTTATTTAACCGGCATGCTCATCGGGGTAATCATTGCTGCTATTTCAGAAGACTTTTTATATGAAGCCTACAGTGGTCAAAATTCCGGGGGGTTGTATTTTATCCTGTTCCTGATAGGTTACCTGAACTATGTATTATACTATACACTCTGCGAAAAATTATTTAAGGGATATACATTGGGCAAAATAATTACCGGCACCAGGGCTATCCGGCAGGATGGCGGCGAGCTTACTTTTAAAAATGCGTTATTGCGTTCTTTAAGCCGCCTTGTACCATTTGAGGTTTTCAGTGGTTTCAACACACTTACCTGGCATGACAGCTGGACGGATACGATGGTGATAAAGGCAAGGTAAACTGACTATTCCAATACGGGTCTTAACCACCTTGTTGCCACATCCAAAGTCATTCCTTTTCGTTGTGCATAATCTTTCAGCTGGTCTTCGTTTATTTTGCCAACACCAAAATATTTACTTTCAGGATGTGCAAAATACCAGCCACATACGCTGGATGCAGGGAACATCGCCAATGATTCTGTAAGATGGATTCCGGTAGCTGCTTCACCACCCAGCAAATCAAACAGTTTGTATTTTTCGGTGTGATCCGGGCAGGCAGGATAACCCGGCGCAGGACGGATACCCGTATATTCTTCTTTGATCAATTGTTCGTTGCTGAGTTGCTCCTCTTTTTCATAGCCCCACAATTCTTTTCTTGTTTTTTCATGCAGGCATTCTGCGAAAGCTTCTGCCAAACGGTCGGCCAGTGCCTGCAGGGTTATTTTATTGTAGTCATCATGCTGCGATTCAAAACGTTTGATGTGTTCTTCAATGCCTTTGATGGTTACTGCGAATGCGCCAATATAGTCCTGTAATTTTTCTTCAGCTGGAGCTACAAAATCAGCCAATGACAAATTCGGTTGCCCATCTGCTTTTTTAATTTGCTGCCTTAATGATTCAAGTTTTATTGTTGAACCGTTATTGGTTACTTCAATGGTATCAGGTGCCGTTTTACTGGCAGGCCAAAAACCAACAGTTCCTTTAGCGGTTAACCATTTTTCTGCAATGATCTTATCAAGCAAAGCATTGGCATCGTTGTATAATTTCGTTGCTTCGACACCTACTTTATCATCGCTGAGTATTTGTGGAAATTTGCCATGCAGTTCCCAGGCGATGAAGAAAGGCTGCCAGTCAATGTACTTTCTCAGTTCGCTTAAATCAAAATTATCAAACTGTTGTGCCCCGGTAAATGTTGGTGCAACAGGTTTATAGGAAGGCCAGTTAATTTTTGTATTATTCTTTTGAGCTTCTGCAAATGACAGGAATTGCTTCACTGTTTTTTTTATTGTCAAAATCTTCTTTTAGTTTCAGGTATTCTGTATTAACCCCTACAAGAAAATCTTCCTTCTGCTCCCTATTCAACAAGCTTCCTGCAACCGTTACACTTCTTGATGCATCCAGTACATGCACCACGCCATTGCCATATTGCGGTGCAATTTTTACAGCAGTGTGCATTCTGGAGGTGGTTGCCCCACCAATCAGTAATGGCTGTTTCATTCCACGCCTTTTCATTTCATGTGCCACATGCACCATTTCATCCAGCGATGGTGTGATCAATCCACTGAGCCCAATAATATCTGCACCAAATTTTTCTGCTTCATCCAGTATTTTATCTGCAGGCACCATCACCCCCATGTCTTTTATATCATAGCCATTACAGCCCAACACTACACCTACAATATTTTTTCCAATATCATGCACATCACCTTTTACAGTGGCCAGCAAAATTTTTGCTGCTCCGGCAGATTCTTCATTTACGGTACCTGCTGCCAGGTGAGCCTGTTTCCGGTCTTCTTTTTCCTGTTCAATATAAGGTGTCAATACAGCAACAGATTTTTTCATTACCCTGGCACTCTTAACTACTTGTGGCAAAAACATTTTACCGCTGCCGAATAAATCTCCCACTACGTCCATCCCAGCCATCAATGGGCCTTCAATCACTTCCAATGGCCTGGCATATTTCTGTCTTGCCTCTTCTGTATCTGCATCTATATAATCCGTGATGCCATTTACCAATGAATGTTTCAGCCTTTCTTCAACGGAAGCGTTTCTCCATGCTTCATCTTTTACTGTAACCTTTCCATCAGCTTTAACTGTTTCAGCAAACACAATCAGTTTTTCGGTGGCTTCATTGTTATCGTTGTTGCGGTTAAGGATCACGTCTTCACACAGTTTTTTTAACTGTGGCTCAATCTCATCATACACCACCAACTGGCCTGCATTCACAATGCCCATGTCCATACCGGCCTTAATGGCATAATATAAAAAAACAGAGTGCATAGCTTCCCTAACATGCTCATTGCCACGAAATGAAAAAGACAAATTACTTACCCCGCCACTGATTTTGGTAAGCGGCATCAATTGCTTGATTTCTTTGGTGGCTTCAATAAAATCAACACCATAATTGTTATGTTCTTCCAAACCGGTGGCGATGGCAAAAATGTTGGGATCGAAAATAATGTCCTGCGGATCGAAGCCAACTTGTTCTGTCAATATTTTATACGCCCGGTGACAGATTTCTACTTTCCTGTCTTTGGTATCTGCCTGCCCTTTTTCATCAAAAGCCATCACAATTACTGCAGCGCCAAACATTTTACAAATGATGGCCTGCTCAATGAACTTTGCTTCTCCTTCCTTCATGGAAATGGAGTTCACAATACACTTCCCCTGCACACATTTCAATCCTGCATTGATGATCTCAAACTTGGAGGAATCGATCATCACCGGGATCCTGGCAATGTCGGGTTCGCTTTGCAGCAGGTTTAAAAAAGTGGTCATGGCATGCACGCCATCGAGCAAGGCATCATCCATGTTCACATCAATTACCTGTGCCCCGTTTTCCACCTGCTGCCTCGCAACACTCAATGCTTCCTCGTATTTATTTTCACGGATAAGGCGTGCAAATTTTTTACTGCCGGTTACATTGGTTCTTTCACCAACGTTGATAAAATTTGTCTCCGGGCGAACGATCAGTGGCTCCAGTCCGCTGAATCTTGAATATGGTTTGATAGTACTCATTTTTTCAATTGAACCACAAAGGCACGAAGGTGCAAAGTGGTGCTAAGTTTTATAAGATTATTCTTTTAATGCCATCTTTTATTAACCGCACGTGGAAGTTGATGAGAAAGCCAAGTCTTTTGCCAGTTAACTTTAAATAGCTCAAGATCTGCGCTTCCTATACCGGATGATAATTTTCCTGAGCCTTAAACTCAGCTATAATTAAATTATCTACTAATAAATCCAATCTCAGTCCATCATCAATCTGCAAAGCGTGATAAATTACAGGCACTTTGCTTTCCTTCTCATAATTGATCTTTCTATTAAATAACTCATAATAAAAACACTTAGCATAAACACTTTCTAATAATCCGGGGCCCAGTTCTTTATGTATGTTAAAAGCAATATCCGCTATTTGCTTTGCTAAATGCTCTTCGTATTCTGAAAGTTTCTGAAACATAAACTTTGTGTTTTTTTTTAAACCACTAAGGCAGTAAGCCACTAAGAGGCACTAAGAAAATTACTTTGTGTTTCTTTCTTACTTTGTGCCTTCGTGGTTCCAACTACACCAACGCTGTTTCGACTACCGGCAACTTTCTCGGTTCAATATTTTTTACATGTTCAGCAATATGCCTGATATGATCAGGCGTAGTACCGCAACAGCCACCCACGATATTCACCCAGCCTTCCTTTGCCCACTCTTCTAAAAAATGTCCTGTATCTGCAGGATTTTCATCATACTCACCCATGGCATTGGGCAAGCCTGCATTGGGATAGGCTGATACATAAGCATTGGCAATCTGCGATAATTCTTCAATATGAGGGCGCATTTCTTTTGCACCTAATGCACAGTTCAATCCAACACTCAATGGTTTTGCATGCGCCACTGAAATATAAAAAGCTTCCAGTGTTTGTCCGCTCAATGTTCTTCCGCTGGCATCCGTGATGGTGCCGCTGATCATAATGGGCAGTTCAGGTTTGCCTGTATCCAAGTAATATTTTTTTATGGCGAAAATGGCTGCCTTTGCATTGAGCGTATCAAAGATAGTTTCAATTAAAAACAGGTCCACACCCCCATCAACCAATCCTTGTACCTGTTCGTAATATGCTTTCACCACCTGGTCCCAGTTAACAGCACGATATCCCGGATTATTTACATCAGGAGACAGGCTCAGTGTCCTGTTTAACGGACCTATCGCTCCTGCAACAAATCTTGGTTTAGATGGATCTTTTGCAGTGTATTCATCTGCAGCCCTTCTTGCTATTTTAGCGCCTTCCACATTCAGTTCATACACATATTCTTCCAGTTTAAAATCTTCCTGGGCAATTACTGTGGCTGCAAACGTATTGGTTTCTATGATGTCGGCACCTGCTTCAAGGTATTCTTTGTGTATCCCTTCAATCATTTGCGGTTGTGTAAGATTCAATACATCACTGTTGTTTTTTACATCCAGCGGCCATACTTTAAACCTTTCCCCACGATAAGTTTCTTCGGTGGGTTTATGGCGTTGTATCATGGTGCCCATGGCACCATCAATTACCAATATTCTTTTCTCTAATTCTTTTCTGATATCCATAGCACTCTTTTTAAATTATTCAAGAGAAGTAGTACAGGATGAAGTAGTATCCCGCCACAGCAGAAACAGAGGCTTAATAGCAGCAGTAACGCTGGTTACATAAAAATTAAACCTTCAACTATAAACGCTGGAAAACTATGTGAGAGTTTTGTAACGTTTATTAGTTCTGTTCCTTCGATGAGATCAGGATGTGGCCGAACAATAAACAAATCCGCCTGTAACGGCCACAAAAGTAAAGCAACCGGGCCGTTTTGCAAAATGTGATACTTACGTAAAGCGGTAAAACTGCCTGGCAATTGTATTTCCCTGTCCAAACAACAAATATTCCCGCTCAGTAACATTTGCTTTAAATGGCTTTATACCGGCACTATTTTCGTCTTGTTATTATTAATTCATCACAATTAAAATCATACATCATGAAAAAGCTATTAATGATCCTTGCCATTGCGGTTACAGTTGTTTCCTGTACCAAACAAGGCCTTCCTAATGACAATTCATCATCAGGCAGTTCGTCTTCAACTGGTGTAGAAGACAGGGTTGGTACCCCTCCGGCAGTAGTAGCGGCAGCATTTGTCACCAACTTCGGCAATGTACCGGTAAGGCAATGGAAACTAAGGAGCGATGGAACCTGGAGAGCGCATTTTACAAGGAATGGAGTGGCATGGGAAGCAACCTATACAGCAGCAGGTGTATTGATTAAATCCGAAGCTTCAAGATAATCGTCCCGTTTTTAATTTCTGAACATCCGCCATCCGCCGGTTAAAGCAATTTGACCGGCGGATTTTTATGTGTAACGTTTGGTAAAGAAAGTTCTCTAAATATGCTCTTTAAATTATTCTAATAGTATTAAAATTCGGGCCATGCCTCCACAGCCGGCGGGCTGCGTTATTGGAACGGTGCGGCTTTTGATTCTTTCAAAAAATTAGCTACACATTTTTTGAACCCCGCCATTGGTGGGACCGAACCAAAAGAGGCCCCTTATCCAATAACTGGTAAGAGTGGGTGTATAAAAATTTAAATTGCAATATTAAATTCAAGAGCGATTAATAAACAGATGCCTGGAACAAGCTGACTGCTCATTGACCATTCACTATTCATCATTCACTTTCTCACTAATTACTATCTCCCAGCCACAGTTTAAAATCGCCGGAACGTTCCGTACTTACGATGGTCTCATGTTTTGCCGGCGGATTCAGTTTTATCAGCACACGGCTTTTTGAATAAGAGAACATTTCGGCAATGGAAGTAATGCTGATGATGTACTGGCGGTTGATACGAAAAAAAACATGTGGGTCAAGCATAGATTCCAATGCATCCAGATTAAAATCGATTGTATAGCGGCGGCCTTCTTTGGTAGTAAGAAAATTGATTTTGTCTTCCGTATAAAAATAAGCTGCTTCTTCAATGCTGATGGTTTTTAAATGCTCGCCATATTTTACAGCAAACCGCTTTTTGTATTTTGATTCACCGCCTGCAGCCATGGCTTCAATCAACTTACCGATATCTGGTATACCGGCTTGCTTAACTTGTGACAGCATTTTATACTTTTCAATCGCTGCAGCCAACGCTTCTTTTTTAACCGGCTTCAGCAGGTAATCAATACTGTTCACTTTAAATGCCTCAATGGCGTATTGATCATAAGCGGTGGTAAAAATTACCGGGCAAAGTGTTTTTACTGCTTTGAATATTTCAAAGCTGAGTCCATCTGCCAACTGTATGTCGGAAATGATAAGGTCGGGCAATGGATTATTCTGCAGCCATTTAACAGCAGATGAAACACTTACGATATTTTCCGGCACAGTAACGCCTGGTTCAATTTCTTTTAATAATTTCTCCAGCCTTTTTGCCGCCGGCTCTTCATCTTCAAGCAATAGAATGTTCATATCAGTTATGTTTAAGAATTGGAAGGCTTACCATGAAATTTTCATGGGTAGGTTTTATCAGTACCGGCTTATCACTCAGCAATGCATAACGGCTCACAATATTCTGCAGGCCCATACCGGTGCCTTTTTCCTTGTTTATTTTTTTGTTGACATTATTCTGAACAATAACATATCCGTCCTGCGTATCGATCTGTATCAGCAAGGCCGCTTCTTTGGATACTACATTGTGTTTAATGGCATTCTCGGTTAACAACTGTAATGTAAGGGGTGGTAAAAAAATGCATTCCTGATCCTGCCCGGCAATATGGATATCAAGCTGCAAATGATTGCCATACCGCTTTTGCTGCAGGTACAAGTAATTTTGCAACAATGATATTTCTTCTGTTAATGAAATGGTATCCCTGTCACGATAGTTTACAATATTCCTGAAGAAGTCGGACAGCTGCTCTACATACTCCACTGCATTTTTCGGATTGTCTTCGATGGTAGAAATAAGCGTATTAAAACTGTTGAACAGAAAGTGTGGGTTCACCTGGTTACGCAATACTTCAAACTCAAATTTTATTTTTTCGCCCTGCAGTCTTTCCATGTGAGTTAAATGCGCTTCTCTTCTTTTGATATACCAATACAACAACCCAATAAATACAATACTACACCCAACAATAAACCACCATGTTTTCCAGAATGGTTTTGCTATTTCAAATGCATATGCTGCTTCGGAAACGCTGTTAAAATTTTTATTTAAGGACGAACGTACCCTGAACACATATTTACCCGGCAGCAGCCTTGGAAAGGATTTGCTGTTATCCGCCGTAAACTGCCAGGGGCTGTCAAGACCTTCCAGTTTATACTGGTAAAAAACTTTATCCGGACTGGTGAAGTAAATGCCTGTGAAATCAAAGCTGATATTATTCTCGTTATATTTAAACCGGTGCATGGCAACCGTATCAATTTCGTTTAAAAACAGCTGTACACTTTCAATAATGGTATGGGGTATTGTGCTGATCCCTTCAAGCGGATTGTATTGCAGTATTCCTTTTTTAGTACCAACAAAAATATTCCCATCGTTATCTGTACATACTGCACCGAGGCCATCGTTAATACCGGATATTCCCTGTGAGGTATTGATGTATGAAAGGCCACCTGTTGTTCCATTGATAATATCAATGCCTTCTTTATGTATCACAATGATATTGCCAAGTTTATCAGCCTTTATAGCCGAAACTGACAAACTGCTTAACCCTTCATTAAGGCCGTAGTTGGTAAATGTTTTACCATCAAATGAATAAACACCTGCACTGCTGGTGCTGAACCAGATTGTACCCTTCTGATCTTCTGTTACGGAATAAATATGTTCATCCCTAATACCATTCTTTTCATTGTAATGTGTAAATACACCATTGCTCAGCATTGTCAGCCCTTTGCCATCTGTTGCAAACCATACCCGTTGTTTACTGTCTTTAAATACATTGTAGATGTAAGTACTGCCGATCGTTTGGATATTATTATAACTGGTGAATGTGTATTCATGATTGATGGTATTGTTTGCCGGGGTCAGTTCAAATACAAGGGCTCCCTCCAGCCCTGCCGCACACACTGTTTTGCCATTGCCGGTGATGGAGAGAATGCTTCCCGATCTTACAGCTTCTTTCAATTGTCTTGTTTGCCCGGTTATGGGATTCAGTATATAAATACCGTTACCCATTGTGCCGATCCAGATATTGCGAAATTGATCCTGGTATAAACTGGTGACATCCGTTTTTATATCAAGCCCGGCTACGGGATATTTTTTTGAAATATACCTGCCATCTTTATAGGTGTATTTTACCACCGCCATATCTGTTCCGGTCCAGTAGTTTTTTTCATCGTCCACGAGTATGGTATGCACAGTTACAAAAAATTCATCACTGTAAAGCTGGTGTAATTTCAACGCATTACAGGATGCCCTTACCAATATATTATTATCCACTATCAACCACATGTTACCCTGGTTATCTTCAATAAGATTGCCGGCATTTTTTTGCTGTGCGGATAACACCTGCACTGGTATGAGTTGATCAGTTGCAGGCAAATAATTGATTAACCCACTGTCCTGTGTGGTAATCCAGACATTGCCATGCGTATAGTACACTGCATTTACCTGGCCCTTATTCCAGCCTGCAACAGTTGATGGAACGGTAATTTTTTTAGTACTGTGGTTGTAGAGGCAAAAGCCTTTGTCCTGCAGGCCGATCCAGAAATTGCCATTGCCGTCAGGCACAATGGAAGTAACAATATAATCGGGCAATCCCTTCGAAGGATCTATCATGCTTACACTTTTCTTTAGGCCATTACCGGAGCAAACAGCAAGCCCCTGGTCTGTTGCAGCAATCACATCCCCATTACCTGCCATTGCCATGGCATAGATGTTCAGATCGGTCAAACCATTTTCCTCATTGATCAGGTGCAAGCGCTTGTTGGTAAAATAATAAATGCCTTCGCCACGGGTGCTGAACCAGATATTATTGTTCCTGTCCTGTAAAAATGCAGTGATCCTTTTTTTTGGCAAGCCTTCTTCCGGTTCGATGTATTGTAATTTTCCGGCAGTTGTTTTTGCAATGCGGCCGCTCTGATAACCTATCCAAAGTGCTTTTGCATTATCCTGAAAAATAGCAGTAACGGTATCACTGGTACCAGGTTTGTCCGTTTCAATTTTCCTAAACCGGCTACCGTCAAATTTATACAAGCCGGTACTACTGCCCACTAAAATATAGCCGTCGGAATTTTTAAAAAGGGAGAAGATCTTAGCCGTATTGTCTTCCAGTGTAAAACTTTTATATCCGGGCAACTGGGAATAGAGCTGCAGGCTTATAAACAGAAAAAGTATACAACAAAAAATTGAAAAGCACTTTCTCTGCAGCATAATGATTGTATTAGGGAGTAGCCAGGTCGGCCCTTACTTCCACTTTAATTTCTGAAGCCAGTTTTTCATGCACCACTTTTGGAATGGTAATATTGTGGTCGGCCAGCAAGACTGTAAAGTTCGATCTAACTGTAATTATCTTATCCTTTATTACCAGGTCAACCTTAATGATCCTTTCCTGTGCTACACCATGTACTGTAAAATTTCCTTTTGCCCTTACGCTGTAGCTGCCGGGCTTGCTGTAATCGATGTCCTCTATCAGCTTGCCTTCAAAACTTGCATAGGGAAATTTTTCACTTTCCATATAGTTCTCATTAAAATGTTCCTTTTGCAGCAGACCATTGAACCCTTTGAAGGAACTCATTTTAATGCGAAAAGCAAATTGCTTTCTGTCTGTATCTACCAAACCGGCCAATTCATCGCTGGAAGCTTTTATCAGTTCCAGCGGAGCATCAGAACGAAAAGCGATTGAACCAGTGCTAACCTTATATACCACGGTAGGTTTAAAGGCTGCAGTAATAAAAAAAATTGCACTAAAAAACAATATCTGTAAGCCTTTGACCATAATATTTAATAATACGGTTAAGGTAAATAAAAAATCTGTTCTTATTAGTTATGTATTGCTGTTAGTTTTTACCAATGGTGAATACCCTTGAAATATTAAAGCCAAAAAGCACATCTCCTTTTTCCCATTTACCGGTTGTGCCTGTAATGAAATTTCTTTCCGTCATACCTGTTGAGTTGGTAAAATGTAACTGAAAAACGTGCCCCCCTGTTTCAATATCAAAACCTACTGATAGCGGATTGGTAGTGCCTTCGATCCTGTATCCGGGTATTTGATAATAATATTCAACATTAAAACTGAGGCGCTTGGTCAATTTTTGCCTGCCACCAATACCGATTGCATACAGGTCGTTGGGATCGGTTGCCAGCACAGCAAGGTTACGGTGTATATAAGTTGGCATCAGTTGCAAAGATGTTCCTTCAGAAAACTTTCTGGCAATAATGAGTTGGTGTGTGTACGATAAACGGGAACTGAAATAATTTTTCCTGCTGGTATCGGCCCACTTTAATGACATCAGTGCAGCAGTACCAATATAACTTAATGTTATCGGCATATTTCTTTTACCGGTTGATTGCCTCAGTAATTTGATCTTAACAAGACCGTCAAAAGTTTTTTGAAAAGTACTACGGCCAATGCCCACCATCAGGTAACGGTTAATGCCATAATCCAGGCCAAGGCGCATGGTGGCATTATCCAATCCGAAAAATTCATACCCCCCTTTGTTAAGGGTTCCAAAACGATGAGAAATTTTTACATCCAGTACCCCTTTGCCGACATTTTCAACCGTATGACCATTTACCAGGCGAGTGGTTTTAAAAGTGGCCGTGGTATAGTTGGTGGCATTTTTAGAATCCGATTCTTTTTCCAATTGCGCCATCAGGTCGGTCGTGTCGGCCTGTTGTGCAAGTGCCTTTCCTGTGATGTTTACACACAAAAAACACAACAGCAATAATTTCCTTTGCAACATGTTCGATAAATATTTGTGTGTGAATTACATTTTTTGATCGTAGAGGCAGTTCACTGTGATCTCGATTGTTTTTGAAATATTATTCTCCACCAGTTTTGGAATGGCTACCTTATAATCTGCGAGTGCAACAATGAAAATAGCCGTTCCGGTTATTTTACCGCCTTTAATAATAATATTCCCTTTTGTGGTAGCCGTATTGGTTACCCCATGTATGGTCAGTTCCCCACTCACAGTTACAGGATACGTACCATCAGAAGCAAAATTTACTTTGCTGATGTCGTTTATAGTTCCTTTAAAAGTTGATTTTGGAAATTTATCACTCTCCAGGTAATTCTCATTAAAATGCTCTTCCATCAGTGCCTTTGGAAAATGAAAACTTTTCACCAGCAGTGAAAACTGCAGTTCGCCGGTTTGAGGATTAAGCACACTCATCACCTGGTTATTATCCGCTTTGATATTCTCCATATTTGTTTTGGAAAAAAAAGATACATTGCCATTTTTAGTATAATATTTCTGAGCTGATACAGTATTGACTGCACTGATCAACATCCACACAGATAATAATATCCTTTTCATAGTAATTTTTTTTGATGGTTAATTATTAGGAGCGCCGCTTTCAATCCAGCATTTAATAATATTGATTTCTGAAGGTTGCAGGGGGGCTGCAGAAGGCATTGATTTTTCTACTACAGCCCGTATATTGATCCGGTCTTTTGCTGAACTTACCTGTGTATAATTCTGAAAAATCAATCCTCCGGAAGCCGTTGCATCATGACAGCCGGATGTTGCACATTTACCTGCAATCAACGGCGATACATCTGTACTGAATTTTGCAGAAATGGTAGCACAATCTACCACCTGGTTGCTGCCTGGATAAAGCAATGCTTCTTTATCATAGTAACAGCCGGTTGCAGAAATCATCATTGATAAGATAAGGCCGGCAGATAAAATATTTATTAGTTTTTGCTGATGGTTCATACAATAAATGCTTTTAGTTATCAGGGGCACCAGATTCAATCCATTTTCTTACTACTGCAATTTTGCAGTCGCTGAGTTTAGCACCATTTTTAGGCATTGGGTAAGTACCGGTATGGTTGATGCTGATGTACAGTGTACCAAACAATGCCTGTTCCTTTACTCCATCGTAAGTATCCAGCGGGATATATCCCCCTGAGGCAGCTACACCACTGTGGCATCCAAGGCAATTTGTTTGAAGAATCGGTTTTACTTTAGCTGCGTAGGTAAACTGGCTGCTGTCGCATGCAGATGAACAATTGCTGGTATTTCTTGCACCTTCATTGATCCACCTGGCAATCAAATTTATTTGTGATGCCGTTAAAGGATTCTCTGGCGGTTGCGGCATCCTGTCGTTACCACTCTCTACAAGCACTTCGTATATTTTACTGCCGCCTGCATTGCCGGCCCTTACTCCTTTTGAAACAATATTGGCATAAGTATCCAGTTGGTAGCCTTCTTCCCTTGATCCGGCATCATGACAACCGGATTTAGCACAATAACTCTGGAAAACAGGCAGGATATCACTTTGGAAACAAACTGCTCCATTTACTGCGATAGTATCTGAGGGATCAATGGGAGTAAACGGGATTTCATGCTTACATGAAAACTGTGTAGCGGCCATAAAAATCATCAAAAAATAAAAGACTGATTTTTTTATCATACAATTATCAGGATTAAAATTATTTTACCAGGTAACCTCTTACTAAATACACATCCCCCATGATACCAAGGTCTGCATCGCCCTGACCAATACCACTACAAATGCCTTTTATTGCAACAGTTGCGCCTTCCTTTATATCATCGGCGGGGCCTTCCATGGTACAATTAATAAAAGCACCATCGGCACCTGTTTTAATCAGTACCAACGCCTGGTTTTGCTGATTTTTTGAGATGCTATTTACCGTACCGGAAACTTCCAGCACCTGTTGAATATAATGTTGCTTTGCAGAAACAGAATCGGTGGTGAATGCTTTATACAACTCGGTGGCAACCACTTTTGTTCCGGTTGCGCCTGCTATGTCCAGGTGGGGTTTGTTCCAGATAAAATAACCCAGTGCTGCACCCACTAATGTGAGTACAATAATTACTGATAGTATTTTTTTTGCTTTACCTGCCATATCCTGATTGCTTGGGATAAAGATATAGACCAGCTGCTGTTTGGCAGGTAATAAACACACCCAACAGGAAAAAAATGTAACCGAACGGGAAAAAAAGTGCCTTAAGCTACCTGTTGAGCAGGTAGCTTAAGGCACTTTTGGGTACTTTGCTTTATTGGTTTACTACTTGTTTAATTACTTTTTCAAATCCCTCAGCCGTAAATTTTACAAAATACACCCCTTGTGCAGTTACATTGTTACTAACCGGAACTTCTACCCTGTTTGCCCCTGCTATCAATATCGTATTTTTCCGGCTAAGGGTTGTGCCATTAACATCAAAAACTGTTACGGAGAGGTTTCTTGCCTCATTACTATGTATTTCAAAAATGGCGTTTTGGCCTTTCTGGATAGGTTGAGCCGACAAATTCCTGATCACTACACCAGCATTTTTTAACCTGGTCGTTTTTACTTCAGAATAGGTGTAACTACCGTCCCTGTCAATCATCTTTAAGCGGTAATAGATCGTACTATTAAAATTCAAAGGACGTTTGTCTGTTAATGAATAAGACCTTGGGGTAGTGGATGTTCCGCTGGCGGCAATGTTTCCAATCCTGTTCCATGCAACTCCATCCGCACTTGTTTCTATCTCAAAAACTGCAGTATTTATTTCCTGGAGTGTTTGCCATTGCAGCTTCACCTCTGCATCGTTGACTGTATTTAAACTAAAAGCGCCAAGGGTAAGTGGCAATGCAGTCATCGCAGCATCTAAGGTTGTTGTATAAATGTAATCCCCTGCTTCTCCACCATCATTATCGCCGGCGTTGCCGGTAATGTAAAACCTGATATTGGCATCATTGGCGCCGGGTGCTGCAGGAGCTGTCCATTTCAAATTAAGAAAAGTATAGTTGTTTGTATTGGTAGTAGTGGGGCAACTGGCATGGCTTAACTCTAAAGTCTGACCTGCTGCCGTTCCTTTTACAGTAGCATTTGCATTGGTGCTGCTAAATGTTCCCACTACCTGGTTATTCACTGTGTTCACAGCTTTTATTGCAAAGCCCCATATCTTCCGGTCGGCTGCCGCATGATTAATTCTAATGCTGAAATTATAAGCCAGCCCCGGGGTATATTTTACAACCGGCAGCCCTGTTACAACCATCCCTCCTCCTGCAGTATTCATTGTAAAATCGCCATGACAACTCGTGCAATACCGTACCTGCCCGATGGGTGCTACAGCCTTGGGTGCTCCTGTGTAATTGGTAGGGCAGTTAGGGTTACTCAATAAAGAGGCGGTGGTATAACTCATTGTTACAAGGGCCAGTACTACCAGCATCGGTAAATACTTTTTGAAGTGAAGATTTTTCATGTGCTTATTTTTAAATGATGATGGATTTTTTTGCTATTGAAATTGCCGGCAAGGTTTTAAAAGAGCTAAATCAATCAGAATACGTATTGGTGATATTAAGGATACGATTATTGGGAGTTGACTGTTTATGCCTTCATAATGGCGGTATATAAAACAAAATTACATTGAGCGATAAAAGGTTCTTCATAATGGATATTATAATTCGATAAAACAATACAATTACCTGTATACTGTTGCTTTCGCAAATACAGTTAACATTAATACATACCTGTTCCATGTGGTACTGCTGTAAATCACAATAGCACATAATGATACAAATGCCGGCAAAAAGCCATAATTCCTTTTCGGGGAAGATAACTTGAAGAGGTTATTATTCAGGGGTAAACGTAACAGTTAAAATAACTGTTAGTTGTAAAGTGAATGGTTCACTTTTTTCTTGTGAACATATTAGAAACAAGGATTATGCCAATTTGGGATTTTCTTAACAAGTTATTTTCCGTTTTTGCCTTGATGGAGTATAAAGCAACACAATGAATCAACTGCCTGTTATGATATAATTTTCAACTGGTATTCGGTTGCTGATACTTTTTGCCAAAGTCATTTCATCGGCATATTCCAGCTCGCCGCCAAAGGCAATACCACGGGCAATGGTGGTGATCTTAACCGGAACGTCTTTTAATTTTTTGCTGATGTAATAAACGGTAGTATCACCCTGCACATTTGCATTTAGGGCAAAAATGATCTCGGAGATATTTTCCTCTTTGATCCTGTTCACCAACGAATCAATATTGAGTTGCTCCGGGCCAATGCCATCCAGTGGCGAGATGATGCCGCCAAGCACATGATACAGCCCATTGAACTGTTGTGTACTTTCAATGGCAATTACATCCCTGATATTTTCCACTATACAAATAATATCCTGTTTACGGGAACGGTTGCTGCAGATATTGCAAACGGGCGTATCGGAAATATTATGACAACGGTTACAAAACTGTATGGCTTCCCTCATGTGGGCAATGGCGCCGCTGAACTGTTTCACTCCTGCCTGGTCCTGTTTAATTAAATGAAGTACCAGTCGTAAGGCGGTCTTTTTACCAATACCGGGCAGTTTGGCAAATTCATTTACGGCGTTCTCTAATAATGAGGAGGAAAAAATCATGGCTAAAGGTAATTGATAATTGAGAATGGATAACGACTGAAAATAAAAAGTACATACGATAACAAAAGGATGTTATTTAAAAAGGGGTTTTCAATTATCAACTTTCCATTTTCAATTGTTACAGTTCTATATCTCTTTCATTATCCCAGTTGGCCCTGATGGAAAGTTTTTTGCTTAGGGTGACTGCTTTTTCCGGTTGCAATTTCTTTTTGTAATTGCCCGGATCCCATTTACCGTTATTATTTTCATCGTAGAGTATCCTTAATTCGTATTCACCCGGTTCAACAAGTTTATCACTCCAGGCAGTACCGGTAACAGGCACTGATCTTACCATTTCCTCTCCCTTAAAAAACTGCAGCACAGGGTGTTTGGCAGCATCATATTTTGTAAACCGCAACAGCAATGACCCATAATCAGTTTTACTTTTCGATTTGAACCGGATGGTATCTGTTTTGGGAAGCTGGCCCCCCGTGGTGTCTGCTACCGCCTCTTTATCAACAATAAGAGCATAGTCAAACTCCTCTGTCCATTTTGCATTCAGGCTGATGATGCGTTTTGTGCTGTCCAAATAAAAATCCGTGATACCAATCTTTCTAAAAGAAGAATCTGTAAGTTGTATCTTTTTCTCATCCACATTTTTTAGCGGCTTATTAAAACTAAGCTCCAGGGGTTTCAGCAGGCTTTGGGGATTCGCAGGGTTTGCTGCAGCAGTAAATTTCAATTTTTTTTCAAGCGCAGGTTTGATGCCGCTACCTGATGAAAGCGGTTTCTTTACATCCTTCTCTTCGGCATAAGCATAGAGTATTACCGGTTTTATTGAATCATTAATAATGATCTCGTCATTATTAAAAGCAAATGTTTCAATGGCTGTATTGTATGTTTTGCCACCATCTCCATCTTTTAATGCATACACTTTATAATTCCCCCCGGAAAGGTTGGTAAAAGTGAAATTCCCCTCCCTGTTCAGTTTGGCGATATAATCAGGTTTTCTTTTTTCAACGGCAGAATCCGGCACATTCCTGTACAGCATTGCCATAATGGTGCTGTCTGTTTTTCCGGACTCTGCCAGTAGCACTTTACCACTCAGCGTAAAAGAATCAATGGTATTTCCGGTAGAAAAAACATAGGTGTAATTTTTATAAGGGTTGCCTTCATTCAGGTCTTTGATAGCATTGCCGAAATTGATGGCATAGGTGGTATTGGCCAACAGGGTATCCTTTAATTTTACCGTAATTGTTTTCAGCTTGAAAGAAATATTGGGGTTTACTTTTGGAAACGGAGATACCAGCACATTGTTTTGTATATCCTGCACATCAATGTATTCATTGAACTCAAGTTCTATCTTATTACCTGTGAAATTGGTGCCTCTTTCGCCTGGTATTGATTTCAGTAATACTGGCGGTATGCTGTCTCTAACACCACCGGTAGGTGACCCTATCTGGGCGCAACCTGTAATGCCTGTGGCTGTGATATAAATCGTTGCAACAAATAAGAGGCTGAAAAAAAAATATCTACTGTTCATCAGGAAGTTTTGCGTTGCAAACTTAGCTGCTTTATTTTGTTTGGTCAGCTGCCTTTTCATAAAGTTATATTAATCCGGTTCTTCTTCACCCAGGTCATGCAACGCCACCGCCAGCTTATTATCTTTTACAAAATTGCACCAGTGGCAATCTTCTTTACCGCATCCGGTGTAAAAATCACGGGCCTGTATTTGATCCCACACCTTTTTTATCTGCTGCTTCACCGTTTCAATATCTGCCGGGCTGATCACAATTTTTTCTTTGCGGTATTCTTTCTTTTTGTCAGGCTCAATAAAATCAAACTCCGTACTAATCACTTTCCAGTCTTTCTGCTCATAGTTGTCGATAAGGAGTTTGTAAAAAACCGCCTGCCGCCAGTAATCGCCGCCATTAGGATCTTTTTCGTTGGGGGCCTTTAGTTTTGGCAAAGCCTTATCAATATCGCCACTCTTATAATCCACCACATTTATTTCCCTGCCGTTAAATTCAAGCTTATCCAGTTTTCCTTTTAGTGGTACCCCGTTTACAGTAACTCCACGGATATTTCTTTCCACTGCTACCACTTTGTTCCATGTACTGATGTATTTTTCGTAATACTTGCGAAGTACTTCATCACCATATTCCATTCTTCTTTCAAATGCTTCCCTGGTAAAATTTTCCCGGTGGCGGTGCATATACCAGTTAAAATCTGCTATCATTTCATCCTTACCTGGAAATGTTTCCTGCTTCCCATCCTGCATTTTCCGGAATAATTTTTCCAGTGCATGGTGTACTGCACTGCCAAACTCTAAATTTTCACTCTTGCCGGACGGAATACGGATCAGGTTCTTATAATAAAACCCTAAAGGGCAATTGAGGTAAGCACTCAATGCCGTAACATTCATTACAAACTTATCAAGGATAGCGTCTATAAAATCAGCTTCTGCTTTTTCTATCTCCGGTGCCTGTGCAGCAAAGTGCAGCAGTTCATATTCCATCAATACCCCTGCTGATAAAGAAATTTTATGGATGGGTAATGGGTGCTCCTGCAAAATTTCTGCAATAAACATGGAAGGTTCCATTTCCTTACCATCGTTTTTAAATTTAGCAAAAGAGATGTTCAGGAATTTTTCTGCTCTTGTTAATGCCACATAAAATAGCCTGCGCAATTCTTCTTCATCGGATGATTGCGGCAAAGAGGTAAACATGGTATCAGGAAATTTGTAGCCGCCACCCGGTTTGCGTTTCTTTTCCCAGGAGCCTGCATTTACCCCTGCAAAAAACACCTGCTCAAACTCAAGCCCCTTGCTGCCATGCGCTGTCAACAGGTTAACGCCCTTATCGCTGCCTGCCACCTGCACCATTGGCAAAGGCAGACCTTCTTTTTCCATCAGGTCAATAATATCTACCATGCCTTTCAGATCAAGTGCTGGGTTACGGCTGGTTTCCTCCTTTATAAAATCGAAGAGGGCGGTGAGTAATTGCATCAGGCCGATTTTGTCATCGCTTTGCATGATATAGGGAAGTATGCCTGCATGTTGTATGATGTTTTCAAACAAAGCCTGCAGGGTGATATTGGACACTTCCCCAATTAGTTTTTCAAGGATGGCGTTTACTTTTTTCAGCCCTTCATGTATGCCGGTATCAAATAAATTTTTGGCAGGCGTATTGGCTTTATCGTACAATAATTTCCGGATGGAAGATTGCTGGTCATCATATTTTTTGCTATTGGCTTCCACCGTTAGCCTGGCAATTTCAATGGGTGGGATATTATAAAAATCGTAGTGCAGTATTTCAAACAGCATTTCATCGCCACCATAAGGAATGTCATGCTCTGCATTCAAATAACGCAGCAGCTGGATGATCTTTTTTGCAAAAGGCTGTTCCAGGATATTGATATTTCTTTTGCTGTAAACAGGGATATTTTTCAGTTTGAAATATTGCGCCAGTGCAGCTCCGTATTTGTTCTCTTTATAGATCACCGCAATTTTTCCTGCCGGAATTCCCTGTTCAATCAATGCTGCCACCTTGTTGGTAATGGCAGCCATTTCATCCTTTATGGAGAGGTATTCGATGATGGCTGGCTCAATACCAAGTGTGTTGATATTGCTGTTGGAAGCAATTAAATTTTTGGTGAGGTTCAGATCAGGTCGTTTTTTTATGAGACGTTCATTGTTCTTCTCAATCAGTGTTTTTGCTATGTCCAGTATGGGCTGTGTGGAGCGGTAATTGTTTTCCAGTACAATAATGAGCAGGCTTTGGTAATCGTTCATAAAGGTCTCCATATTCTCCACATTGGCGCCCTGGAAACGGTAGATACTCTGGTCATCATCACCCACCACAAATATGTTGGGCTCCTCCCAGTAACTGATGAGTAATTGCACCAGCCTGTTTTGTGTGCCGCTGGTATCCTGGAACTCATCCACCAGTATGTACTGGAATTTTTCCTGGTAATTGGCCAACACATTTTTATTCTCTTCAAATACTTTTATCACCCAGTTGATCATGTCATCAAAATCGTAGCGGTTGTTCTTACGCATCAGGTTTTGATAATTTTCAAACTCATTTACCGCAGCCCTCAGCTTCTCCATCTTTTCTTTTTCCTCTGCTATCTTATCAGTACGAACATCCCCTTTCTTAAAATCCTTCGTCGCCCTTTTGGCAATGTATTCCTCTCTTAATGGCAAACTTTCAATGTAAGCATCGATTCGTTCGTTGATGAACGCTGGTTGCCAGCCTTCTCTTTTCATGGAGGAAAAAAGATTTCGAAGGTTGCTGATCTCAAAATACACATCACCCCGGTATCTTTTCAGCAGGTGATTTTTTGGAAACGAATCAATGAGTTTTTTATATAGCTGTATGCTCTCGAGTTCAGAAATAGCATCGAGTGAATTCTTTTCAAACAGGGAAAGGTTATCTTGTATCACATCATTACAAAAAGCATGAAAGGTGTAGATGTTCACTTTGTAAGCATCAGCGCCAATGAACAGCTGCAGTCGCTTCCGCATGGCGATGGTACCGGCATCTGTATAAGTAAGGCAAACAATATTTTCAGGCAGTACATCCGTGTCCAGCAATATCTTCCCAATCCTTGCTGCCAGTATCTGCGTTTTCCCAGTGCCGGGACCAGCAATCACCATCACCGGGCCTTCAATGGCATCCACCGCTTTTTGCTGTTGGCTGTTTAGTTTTTGATATTCTTCGGAAAACTTTGTTTGTAATTGCTGACGGAATGTTTGCATGATGCTATTAAGAATTAAGACTGGTTGTTCAAAATTGTTGTGTAGTACCTGAGTGATTATTATTTCTTTTTAGTAAAAAAATAACGGAACAGGTTCGCCACTGAAGTTAAATAGTATTACTGATGCCGGCTGCAAAGAAAAAACAAAATGACTTGATTATTGTTATGATTGAAAACTAAATAATGAGCAAAGTTTATTCCCTCAAAACAGTACAGCAAATACCCGTCAATCTTGATACCGCATGGGATTTTTTCAGCACCCCGGCTAACCTTAAAGATATTACACCATCCGGCATGGGTTTCGATATTATTTCCAGTCATCATGGCCAAAAAATGTATGCCGGGCAGATCATTGAATACAAAGTGCGGCCTGTATTGGGCATCCCTCTATACTGGATGACGGAGATCACCCATATGAAAGACAAACAATATTTTGTGGATGAACAGCGCTTTGGGCCTTACAGTATGTGGCATCACCAGCATCATTTTAAAGCCGTGGATGGTGGCGTAGAGATGACGGATATTGTACATTACAAACTGCCCTTTTGGTGGCTGGGCGATATTGCCAACCGCTTATTTGTACAACAACAATTAAAAAGCATCTTTTATTACCGGTTCCAAAAAGTGGAAGAATTGTTCGTAAAAAATTAAAAGGGTATTCTATATGTCAAAAAAAAGGGTATTATTTTAGTTGCAATTTAAGCTTATCCCGCTTTCTATCACTGATTCTTATGACTAACCCCTTGATTTAAAAAAAGGATACTCCGCCGGAATATCCTTTTTTTATGGTGCGTATTTCATTTTTTAACCCGGCATTTGATTAACCGATTTTTCCATTTGTTTTATCTGGTCTGCTATCTGCGGTGTTGTTGGTTTTAATGCTTTTGCTTTTCTGAAAAATTCTTTCCCTGCCCTGAATTCCCTTTTCCTGAACATAATGGAACACAGTTGTAAATAAGCAGCAGCTTCATTTTCTTTATCAGGCAATCCGGCACGGATGGCTGCCCGGATGTAACTTTCGCCCTGTTTGAACTCATTTTTTTGTAAGGCCAGCATGCCCAACTGCAGTTTGTTGGCGCCTTCCGCCTGTTTCATCTGGTCGCCCATGATGCCGCCGCCGCCCATCAGCGACTGGCTCTTCTTCAGGTTCACTTCGGCGCTTTCATAATTCTGGTTGGCCATATCAAGATTGCCTTTAACAGTATAATAAACTGAACGGATCGGCTTTATCAGCAGGGCGGGAAACCAGATTGAATCCAGTACTTTTTTGGCGCCTTCCATATCACCTTCCTCCATATAGCCCTGTATCAGCCGCATCGGGCCTATAATAAAATGGCCGAGGATACATATAAGTGCCAGCAAATACAATACAAAGGAAGGCCAGAAACCAGCCTGTACGTTGGTAAAAATTGCCAGTAACAACAGTACCACCCCTATCCAAAGGCGGTACTTTACAAACATATTCAACCACTTCATGATCTTAAAATTTTAGGATGGCAAAGATAGGGAACGGGAGGTTATAAGCGATGAGTGATAAGTTATGTTTGCAGAATAGAGAATATCCTTTGTGGAGACAGTTTTTTAATGCAGGCTGGCAAAATCATGAATACCAGTTACCAGTATATATCCCACTCATACTCTTCACTCATAATTTATAATTCTTCAAACCCAATTGTTCTTATGTGCCATTGAAATTACCTGCGCCTTGGAGGTTACATGAAGTTTTGTATAAACATTGGCGATATGCTTGCGTACAGTTAGCACACTCAGCGATAATTCCACCGCAATACGTTTTGCATCCCAGCCATTTACCATGTGCTGCAGTATCTGGTGTTCCCTTTCTGTTATCATATCGGGCATTGGTGTAAGTATGTCTTCAGAAGATGACCGGGGTAGCCTGCTGAGCATATTGAGTGCCTTACGGGCAATAGCAGGGCTCATGGGTGAACCGCCAAATTCAAGGATATTGGTAACGGCATCGTTCAGCACTGCAGCGGATTCGTGCTTTAACAAATAGCCGGATGCCCCGACTTTGATCGCTTCAAATATTTTTTCATCATCGTCAAAAACAGTCAATACAATAAAGTGTATCTGAGGATACAGGCTTTTTGCCAGCTGGATGGTTTCAATACCATTCATTTCAGGCATCTCTATATCCATGAAAATTATTTTAGGCAGCAGGTGATGAGGCAGGTGCTTTAATTCTTCGAGGCATTCGTGCCCATTGTTTGCAATAAACAGCAGCTCAAGCTCAGGGTAAGATTTTATTTTTTGCACAAAGGTGTTTTGGTTTACCCGGTTATCTTCTGTAAGTGCGATAATGATGCTCATGTGTTGAGGTTAAAAATGTAGTTTTTCAATATGGTTTTAAAAAAAAGAGAGGCTGCTTATACTGAGTAAATCTCTTTTATTTTCCTCATTCCATCTATAACTAATTTGTAGTAGCTGCAATCACCACTTTTGTGCCTCCTGGCTTGTTGGTTTCCCATTCAATACTCCAGCCGGCAGCTTTGCTCCTGTTTTTCATATTATAAACACCATTGCCCCCGGTTGTAGGCTTTGGGGTATCGGGCAACCCTGAACCATTGTCTTCAATAGTTATTCTCCACTCCAGGTTGCTTTGGATTGTAATGGTTATTGTGTCGCAATTGCTGTGTTTCAGTGAATTGATGATAGCCTCCTGCAAAATTTTAAATAGGTGAAAAGCCTGCATTGGTGCCAGTAAGCCATCGGTTTGGATATCTTCTTTTACATCGATCTGCACAGCTGGGTAACTGTTCTGCAGCCGCATGATAAAAACTTTAAGCCGGTCGCTGATAGCAGTGAGCGCAAGCACCTCTTTTGTCAATACCCAAATGGTATCGTTGAGCTGCGATACAATGGCCTGTGAATTGCTTTTTAATTCTTCGTATGCTTTGTTACTGCTGCCATTTTCGTTTACCAGGCTGATGTAATCAACATTGGAGGAAATAGCGGCGGCATAAGCACCCAGGTTATCGTGCAGATCGGCTGCAATACGTTTTCTCTCCAGCTCCTGTGCCACTAATATCGCCTTTTCTGCGATCCTTTTCTCTTCCATTAATGCCAATGCCATTTTTTGCTCCTGCTTTCTTTTATTGTTCTTGTAATTGATATACCAGAGCAGACCTCCAAACAGCAACAGTGCTGCTATACCATACATCCAGTAAGTTTTTTGCACCAGGTCAAAGTGCTGCTGGATAATGGTATTCTCTTTTTTCTGCAGTTCATATTTAGCATTCAGATCTGCCAATGCATCCGATGAGTTGCTTGCATACACAGAATCTTTTAGCCCGATGATATCCTCCATCACTCTTGCATATTCGGCGGTATTACCCATTGCCTTGTAATTATCCGCAAGGCTTTCGTAAAGGAAAAATAATTTGGTACCCAGCTTGTATTTTTTTGCCAGTTCAATGCCTTCGTTGCAGACTGCAATACCCTTTTCGGGTTGCCCATAGTGTGCATAGTAATAACCCAACTGTGCAAGGTCGGATGCTGTATAAAAAGGATCCCCAATTTGCTTACGGATGGCTACCACTTCCTTTAACAATGGCTCCGAAAATTTTGGCTGCCCCGCTTTTACATACAGTTCTGATGCTATGGCAAGAGAGTTGGATAAAGCAAAGAGATTTTCATGCTTACGGGCACAGCTAATGGCTTTTTTTACATAATAAAAAGCAGAGTCTGTACTGTTTAATCCATTGTAATTGGTAGCAAGGTTTGCGAATAGTATGGCGTACTTTTCCAGCAGCAGCGTATCAGTTGAAGTCCGCATGGCCTTTAAATGCCAGCTCAGTGCTTCCTGGACTGCCCCATTTCAAGGTAAGCCCATCCAATCAGTGTTTTGGCTTTCACCTGCAGTAATACATCTTTATTTTTCTCTGCAAGGCCTATCACCTTATACCCCATATCAATCGCCTCTTTGTATTGATTCTTTCTAACGTAACACCTGCCCTTCTGGTTCAATATATTGGCCAGTAATAGTGGATTGGTTAAGCTGTTTTGTACAATTTGCTCACCTGCTTCCGCAACATGCAGGGCAGAATCCAGCAATCCTTTATTGGTAAGTGCTGCAGACAGGTGAAACATAGCAGTTACTTCCGAGCTTTTATCCTGTATTTTTTCTGCTATTGCTTCTGCACTGTTGGCGTATGCCATCAACGTATCAGGATGCAGTGAATAGCCCTGGTCGCATAATGATAATATTGCCTGCAATTTTCTTTCGGCGCTGGTTGCTGAATAAACATTCCTTTTCAGGCCTTCAATGATCCTTGTTTGCCCCTTTACTGATAAAGCCACCGCAGCAAGCAGGCCTGGCAGTAAAATATATTTGATGCAGTTCATTGAATGCGGGTTGTTTTTACAAGTTTACTACTATTTATTTATTCAATTATCAACTCAATTACGGGGGTATCTTATACCACAAATTATGTATTGAGCAATAGCAAAAATGAATCTAATTTTAATGTTAGTATTGAAAGTCTACATCCGTGAAATTTCTACCGGTACAAAGTTACAGGGTACTGCCAAGTCTTTTTTATCAATCATATTAAGTTGAAAAATTAAGAATGAAAAAAATAATACCAGTATTAATATTGCTTTTTGTGTTTGCCGGGTCAGTTGTTACCGCACAGTTCACCAACGAGTTTGTAACCTACAGTACTGCCAACACCCCTGTTTTTTCCGGAAATAATTTTAAATCGATATGGGTAGGAAAAGGCAATAGGATATGGGCAGGCACTCAATATCAGGGGCTTTATTGGTTTGATACTACCAGGAAAGCCTGGACAAAATCCTCTTCGCTTACCAATGTATTTATCAATCATATCCAGTCAGACAATAATGGAGGTATATGGATTGCACAATCAGGAACTTCCGGTTTGGTAGGAGGCGGATCCAATACAGCGGGAGGTGTCAACTACTTTCCTGATACCACGGATACAGGTATGCAATTTTTCAGTACCGGCAATACCCTTTCTTCAAGAAACGTAAGGGGTATTTACCTGGATACTTTCAACACTCCTGCAGATGATACCAGGCGAATATGGGCGGCACAGGCCACCTTTGTTACCTCAGGCAACACGAATGCCGGTGGTGTTTCAAAATGGCAGTACATTTCAAGCGGTAATTTTCAAAAGAACTACCTGGGGCTCCAGGTTTTTCCCAATACCAATTTAGTAAGTGCAGGCACCCCCTCCTGTTATACTGCCTGCGGCAACAAAGCAGAAGTGTGGGTAGGGGCAGAAACCAATTATACAATCGCAACTGGCAGTACTACCCAGATACTCAGGTACGAAGCCACTACCGGGCAATTCCTCGGAGGTTATGATCAAAATGGCGGTTTTGACAATACAAGACTTTTTTATAATAATCAGCCAAGGGTTTATATAGACAGCAGCAGTAAGGGAGTGTTGCCTGCAGGCTTTAGGACCACTGCTATGTATGTAGATGCGGAAGACAGGCGCTGGATCGGGTTAAGAAGCGGAGGCGTGGTGGTTAAAATCGGCAATACCTGGAAACTGGTGAACATGCCAACGATTTTTCCGCCCGGCACCACGGTGAATTTTAACGCTATTACCAGTGATGAATTCGGATATATTTACATCGGTACTTCAACCGGCTTAGTGGTATTTGATAATGGCGGCGAGGTTACGGATACTACTTTTTATAAAAGGCTTACTACCATTGACAGCCTTCCCTCCAACAACATAACAGGTCTCGCTTATGACAAGGCTGGTGGCCGTATGCTGATCACTACGGATGCTGGTGTTACTTTCTGGAAGATCCGGTACAAAATTGATGTACGGATGGTGTGGGATTACAGCTTCCCTGACAGGGCCAACCAGCCAATTGGCGTAGCAGCAGATGGGGTAAGCAGGGTGTATTTAAAAATTAAAAAGGCAAGCGATACTTTACCGGATATCAAATCGGTAAACGTAAAACTCAAAAACTTTGATGCATTACAGTCAAATATAAGAGGCAAGCTGAAAAAAGCACTGGTTATTGATAAGTACAGTGAAGAAGCTTCCACAGCCACTGCACCGGATGTTACCATTAATTTTGGCGACCTTCGGCCAGCCCTACCAAAGGAGTATTGGTTCTGGTATATATCCCCTGAAGATTTCTGCAATGATACTTTAAGTGCTTTTGCCTCCTTAAGAAGGCGCTTTGACACCCTTGTGGTTATTGCAACTTACAATAACGATACAAAAGATACGATGGAATATAAGATTGGCATAGTGCGGCCACCTACCTTATTTGTTCATGGCCTTGCCAGTGCACCGGAAGCCTGGGAGTATATCCGCCACAATCATTATGGCCAATATGTACCGTTTATCAACAGTCCGGTGTTAACCTATAAAAGGGCTCCAAAAATGGACCCCATCGGCTTTTTCCACAAAAACGGTTTGCAGTTACTTGGTGGCGATGTAAGTGCTTATAACAATAATGAAGACAGGCTGAATACACTGCAGGGAAATATTGCAGCCATCAGAGGTATGCGTTATGCTGCCAACCAGGTAGATTATGTCTGTCACAGCATGGGCGGCATTATGATCCGTAGCGCCATAGGTTTCTTTCCTCAAAAGTTTTTCTCTGGAGAGGGGGATCCATTCATTTACAAAAATTACGACAAAGGCTATACGCATAAGATCATTACCATCAATACACCGCACAATGGCGCACCCATTGCAGATGTACTGGACCAGTTTGTACCATTGGCACCAGCCCGTTTCAGGGTTTTGCTGAATGATGCCTATAACTGGAAGCCGGTATTGTTTGGTGGCTTTTTAAAACCTGTTGGCAACAATAGCTTCCTGGATGCATTTGGGTCTTTTGTGGCAACAGATGCCGTAAATAATCTGCAGGTAACGGATGCCCGTGGTGGTGTAAATATGCTGAAAACACCCGCCAAATACCACATGATCGTAAGTGACCTTGACTGGTTTAATTACAATGAAAATCTGGGAGCTGCGGATTACTTTCTGCCCATTATTTATAAGATCATACTAAGGGTTATGTACAATTCCACTTATGATGATGCTGTTTTTAACCCTGCTACAGCCGAAGCCACCCGTATTTTTATACGAAATATTATTTCGCAGGAACCTAAAATTATGCTGGCCAATTTCTTAAACTGGATGTCGGAAAAAAGAGGCTATCCCAACTATCTTTCCAGCAGTGATGGCATAGTACCCCTGATGAGCCAAACAGCACGACAATCTGAAACAGAATTGCACATTACCAAATTTTACTGTACTGATACTGCCGGCGGAAGCCAGGGTCTCAATGCCAACCATAGCAGCCAGTTGCAGCGTGATGATGTAGGACAAAGAGTATTTCAGTTACTTAACACAAAACGCAGCAGTATTATTTTTGCTGATGAAATACCTGCAGACAATGACCCCGAAACACCCTACCTGCTTCGTCAGGCTGGCAATACGCAAAGCAGGCCACTGGTGGGGGCTGTAAGCCAATTTTTTTATGATACCAGCAAGGTAAAGATAGACACTCCTGCTCCCGGCGGCATCGTGTATGCCGACAGTACCATCCCGGTAAAATTCAGAATCAAAGACACCAGCAGGCTGGCATACTATTCTATATACTTCCAGCTGGCCGACTCTCTTCGCATCATTAAAACCAGGGCGCAGCAAACCATCAGCTTTAAAGTAAGTCCCTCTTTTGGTGGCACCAATAAAATATGGGCCATGGCAGCCTATGACAATACCGCCAGCAATGGTGTTGACTATTACCTGGATTCTGTAATAGTCACTGCCAATAACCTTGCTCCTTTGCAGGGGTTCAGGATAAAACCAGATATGGTGGAAATAAGAACCGGGGAGCCATACTATCCGGAATATGAAGTGAATTATAATAACAATTGGGTGGCATTACCAAATAATGCTGCCGGTATCAACATTGCAATTGATTCAGTAAACACCGTAAGTTACAGTGCCGGCAACGGATCATTCAATGGACTTAAAGCGGGGGCTGCCATTGCCAACTTTTCTTTTAACGGTTTTGCAGATTCTTTATTCTTTAAGGTAATACTGCCCTACAATGCCAACTGCATCAACAGAACAATTGCAGGTGGTAGTTTCAGGAATCCTGCCATCTGGAGCAAAGGCACCATACCTGATATATGCGACTCTGTAATCATCAGCTCCACACATGCTGTTACTGTTGATACCTCTATCATCATCAGAGCACTCAGGATTAGCAGCGGCGGCACACTCACCATTAATAATGCCACGTACACATTAAAATTAGGCCAGGGCGATGATGCCTTTTCTATGGCAGATAATTATGGCACTTTGGCTATCAGTAATGGAGGCTTGTATATTAACGGCAGAATAAAATCCAACGCAGCTTCCACCTTTTCCATGAGTGGCGGCACACTCACCGTGGATGCTAATAAAGGAGTAAATGTAATGAGTGTAAGCGATGGTACAGCCCTATTTGAAGCAGCAGCCGGAATGACCTCCTTTAACTTCTCCGGCGGCACTTTACAACTCAATGACCCACCGTTTGGCGCCGCTAGCCAGGCCATCAATTGCCCTTATGATTTTGGCAATAACAGCACTTTGATACTTGGCATTAGCACTTCCGCTAAAACCAGCAAGAATACAGATGGATTTGGAGGACTTTCTTTCCCAAATAAAATTGGCAGGCTTATCATCAATGCAGGAACAAGAAACGGCAACCGCCAGTTTGTAAACAAAAAAACACTGAATGCAAAAACCAGCTTGGAGGTAAGAACCGGCAGCGGTATCATAATACAAGCTCCACTAAATGTAACGCAGTAAAACCAACCATCATGAAAAGCATTTTAATACCAACCAATAAAGGAACAAAAACAGTTTCTGAAGAGCACATCATCCGCATTGAAGCCAGCAGCAATTATTGTAAAATATATTTCAGCAACCAAAAGCCGCTGGTAGTGTCAAAAGTGCTTCACTGGTTCCAGGACATCCTGACGCAAGATATATTTTGCCGGATACACCGGACACATATTGTAAACAGGATGTACGTAACAGAAATTATCGAAAGCAGCCTGCTGAAATTAAGCAATGGAGACCTGGTTCAGATAAGCAGGCGAAGGAAAAACCATACTGGCCAGTTACTGAATCAAAGAGCATAATTTGTCTCATTCATAAAAACAATTGCCCCTTTTGTTCTTATTTACCGGCAGATGAAATATTTTGCAGCAATTTTTAAAATACATTAATGCTGCTCAACATCGTTTATATATCATTGGCTTTTATTGTGGGCTTTGGTCTTGCCTGGCTTTTACAGTTTAATAAGCTCCACAAACAAAGCAAAGAATTAAAAAGCACCGGTGGCTTTTTAGAAAGTGAACGGTTGATGAAAGAAACCCTGCAAAGAGAACTTGCTATAGTACATCAAAATAAAATGGCTGTAGAACTTGACCTGACACAAAAGTTAAAAGCTGCAGAAAAAATCATGCGGCAGATGGACAGTGATATTTTATTGATGCAGAAAAATTATGAAGAAACAGAGGGACTATTGCAGGTAACCCAACCGCAAGTGCATGCACTAAAACTGCAATTGATAGAAGCCCAGAATAATATTACCCGTTTAAAAGCCAAACTGGCTGAAAAAGAAAAATAATCAGTTAGTACACATGCTGTCCAGTATGATATATGGATGTAATGCCAGCTCCGGATTCAATTTTTCATTATGGCCACCCATCTTGAGGTGAAGCAGGTTGCTCATTCCCATCAACTCCCACAAAATAAGTGGTTTGTTATTTTCTTTCAGGCAAATTTCCGGCAATAGTTCAGGTACTAAACCATCCCAGCAAATAATTTTCAATTGCTCTGCTGGTGGTAATGTTTGCTGTTGCTCGCTTTTAGAACACCATTCTCTTTTACAAAAACTTGAGTTTACGTTCAGCAACAATTCCTGTATAGTAGTGCCGGTTTTCATAATCGTAGCCTTTATGATGGCCTGTCCCTTTGATGATAGTTAACGTAAAAAGAAACAAAATCGTATGGTAAAATATTGTTAAGGGTGAAAATGTAGCCACAGATTACAGGATTTACATGAATGAATGCAATATCTCAATTTCTTTATCCGTATAAATCCGTGCAATCTGTAGCTAAAAAAATAGCTGCTATAAAAAGCAGCTATCATAAATATTTTAAAGCAGCACAATTACCATCCCAGTATCCATGCAAATATCAATGGCACTACAATGGTGGCATCACTCTCTACAATAAACTTTGGTGTATGAATGTCTAATTTACCCCAAGTGATTTTTTCATTAGGCACTGCACCCGAGTAGGAACCATAAGATGTTGTTGAATCGCTTATCTGGCAGAAATAACTCCAGAACGGAACATCATGCCATTCAAGATCCTGGTACATCATTGGTACTACACATATCGGAAAATCGCCGGCAATACCACCACCGATCTGAAAAAATCCAACACCTTTACCGGCTGAGTTATTCCTGTACCAATCTGCCAGCCACACCATGTATTCAATACCACTTTTCATAGTGGTAGCCTTTATTTCATTCTTAATAATGTACGACGCAAAAATATTTCCCATGGTACTGTCTTCCCATCCCGGCACCACGATCGGGATATTTTTTTGTGCTGCCGCAAGCATCCAGCTGTTCTTAGGATCAATTTCATAATACTGTTCCAGTACACCACTCAGCAGCATTTTGTACATGTACTCATGAGGAAAATAACGTTCCCCTTTATCATCTGCATCTTTCCATATCTGATGAATGTGCTTTTGCAATCTCCTGAAAGCTTCTTCTTCTGGTATGCAGGTATCGGTTACACGGTTGTAATGATTTTCTAACAGATCCCATTCTTCCTGAGGAGATAAATCCCTGTAGTTGGGCACTCTTTTATAATGGCTGTGTGCCACCAGATTCATAATGTCTTCTTCAAGATTTGCACCCGTGCAGCTGATAATAGACACTTTATCCTGACGGATCATTTCAGCAAGGCTCAGTCCCAACTCGGCTGTACTCATCGCACCTGCAAGAGTGATCATCATTTTCCCTCCTTCCTCCAGGTGGGTCACATATCCTTTGGCAGCATCCATTAAGGCAGCGGCATTAAAATGGCGGTAGTGGTGTTCAATAAATGTTGAAACTGGGCCTTTGTTCATATGAGTTTGTCATCCTGAGTTTGTCAAGGGATGGCGGCAAAAGTAAAAATTTTTATGAAGCCAGCAGCATTAATTCTCATCAACTTCGTTGGCATCCCATCCTGATAACTATCGGGATACCACATACCTTTGTGCAACAAAAAGATAACATGAAAAAAATGTACTGCTATTAATGACCGCCCTAAGTTATTCATCCTTAAAATCACAATCCATTTCCGGAAACTGGGAAGGCATCTTAAATATCCAGGGTACCGAAATACCCATTGTATTCCATATCAAAGATAGTTCTGGTAAACTATCCGCCACATTCGACAGCCCAAAACAAATGGCTTACAATCTGCCCTGTAACAGCGTTTTTTTAAACGGCGACAGCCTGGTACTGCAAATGAAAAACCTGGGAGGAAAATATGAAGGATTACTGACCGGAGATAAAAAAAACCTTGGTGGCAAATGGTTCCAGGGTGGTGGTTCACTGCTGCTGGATCTAAAAAAAACAAGTGATGTGGTTACCAGTCATGAGCTAAAAAGACCACAAACACCCAAAGCGCCTTTTAATTATTATTCAGAGGAAGTAATTTACTTTAACCCCGACAAATCAATACAGTTTGGTGCTTCATTTACCCGACCAGCTAAATGGACTGCAAAGCTGGACGAAATAAAATACCCGGTGGCATTGCTGATTACCGGCAGCGGCCAGCAAGACCGGGATGCAACCTTATTTGAACATAAATCATTTGCCGTAATTGCAGATTATCTAACCAAACAGGGCATTGCAGTTTTACGGGTTGATGATAGGGGGAAAGGAAAAACAACAGGTAACATCAGTGCCTCCACCAGTGCGGATTTTGCCATTGATGTGGAAGCAGGCATTGAGTATTTAAAAAACAGGAATGATGTTGATATATCCAACATTGGATTGATTGGCCATAGCGAAGGTGGCCTGATTGCACCGATGGTTGCATCCAAAAGAAAGGATATCAAATTTATTGTTCTGCTTGCCGGACCCGCTGTCCCCATTATTGATCTGATGGAGCAACAGGCCATTGATGTGGCGGCAACTGCAGGTGTTTCCAAAGAACAATTGGAATTGTACAGGCCACTGTACAGAAACATCGTCAATGCAATCATCAATCAAAATAACCCCTCCATTGCACTTGAAAATGCAACTGCAATATTCAACCGCTGGCAAACTAAAACACCGGCGGCAACCGTAAAAAACACTACCAACGTAACAGATGAAAAAAGCAAAGCTGCTTTTATTGGA
Source organism: Chitinophagaceae bacterium (assembly GCA_016722465.1). Classification (GTDB taxonomy): domain Bacteria; phylum Bacteroidota; class Bacteroidia; order Chitinophagales; family Chitinophagaceae; genus Ferruginibacter. Next base: position 1,266,626 of record JADKJC010000002.1, read on the forward strand.
ACATTTGCAAATCAACTGAGTATACCATGGTATCGTTATTTCATGAAAGTGAACCCTGCAGATTATCTGAGTAAACTAAATTGTGCAGTATTGGCGCTCAATGGCGAAAAAGACATACAGGTAGCTGCCGATCTTAACCTTGCTGTCATTCAAAAAATAATGGCAGCGCAAAAAGTACACAGCTTTAAAGTGCAAAAAATGCCCGGGCTTAATCACCTGTTTCAGCATTGCGAAACCTGCAGTGTGGAAGAGTACGGAGAACTGGAAGAAACATTTGCACCGGAAGCATTACAATTAATTGGTAACTGGATAAAAGAGGTGGTAGCTAAATAAAAATGCCGCCAAGGGAGTAAAAGACAGTTGTGTAATTTACCCCCCTGGGCGGCTGGTTTGTTTATACTTTATAAAATCAGAGTTTTGTTTTATTCTCAACACTCAGGTCTCCATTGGCAGTTGCCTTCAGGCGCAACACCTGCTTACCATTGGCGACAGAGATAAAGTAGCTTGTCTGCCTCTCGTAGTTAAGCTCAATCACTGCTGCTCCTAAAGTGTAACCGGCATACTTTTCATTGAGTGCCTGAGTTACTGCAATAGGCAACTGGTCCAACACGATCGTTCTGGAAGTAGCCACCAGTTGCCCGTCTTCATTATAAGCAGCATTAAACTTTGTGTTGTTTACACTAAAATCGGCAAAGTAAAAATTATCCTTTGCTTCCCAGCTTACGTTGCTTGCTTTGGCAAAATCTTTTTCAAAGGCTGTCCTTACTTTTGCACTTACTTCTTTTGCATCGGTGGCAAATGCACTTGCTGATACCAGCAGCACTGCTACTGTTACCATGGTTACAAATTTTTTCATGACTATACTTTTTTTGATTAATGATTACCCTTTCCAGGGTTGTTATAAATGACTCAGCAAATGTAGCTGCACCATCTTCACTTATCAGGCAATGATTGACCAATGCACACGGATTTTAGACCACTATGGTTGAAGGGCAAAATACAGGGATAGGCAAAGCATACAAAACGCTTTGTAATACAGTGCCATAAAGCATTTGATCGGCATTCTTAAATAATTATTAAGTCCTGTTGTATATCTGTTAAATAGTAAAAATGGTTTTTGATCGAACGCAGTTATCTTTATAAAAATAAACCATACAGTTAACCCGTGAACTTACTGGCACATGCATATCTTTCTTTCGATCAGCCACCCATACTGGTAGGCAATATGATCAGCGACTACGTAAAGGGCAGAAAAAAACTTTTGTACCCCGAACAGATACAAAGGGGCATTGCGCTGCACCGGGCCATCGATACTTATACCGATCAGCACGATGCCACCAAAGCAGCAAAGGAATTTTTCAGGCCGGACTACCGCCTTTATGCAGGTGCCTGTGTAGATGTAGTGTATGATCATTTTCTGGCAAATGATGTAAATGAATTTGAAACGGAAGCAGCCTTAAACAGTTTTGCACAAAAAACCTACAACAGCCTGGAGCCATACAAAACATTGATGCCGGAAAAATTTGCAGCCATGCTTCCTTATATGCAATCACAAAACTGGCTGTATCATTATAAATTTAAATTCGGCATCGAAAAAAGTTTTGGCGGGCTAGTCCGCCGATCTGCTTATTTAACCGACAGTGCCGCTGCTTTTGCAGTTTTTGAAAAACACTATGATGAACTACACCAATGTTATGATCATTTTTTTCCGGGAGTAAAACAAATGGCCATTGAATGGCTGCATCAAAATGACCAGCAGAATTTTACCAGCGGCATAATAAGCATTTAACAAAACACAGCGCAACGCTTAAATCATTTAGATTTGCAACTCAATTTTCAACTATGAAGCAATTATTGGCCATTGTTCTTTTTTCTGCAGCATCCCTGCTTTGCCCTGCACAGTCTAAAGTGCCGCCGGTAGATAAGTCGCCAATGGATATGAGTTATTACCCTGTAGGCTACCCCGTTTTAAAAATACAGGATAAAGCCACAGAACCTATACTGGCGAGAGTGATATTCAGCAGGCCGCAACGCAATGGCCGTAGTATTTTTGGCGACCTGGTGGAATTCGGAAAGCTGTGGAGACTGGGTGCCAATGAAGCAACTGAAGTTGAGTTCTTTCAAACCGTAAGGATTGGTGGTGTGAGGGTAAAAAAAGGCCGCTATACTTTATACTGTATTCCTTATGCGGAGAAATGGACCATGATCATAAACAAAGAAACTGATACCTGGGGTTCATTCAAATACGATGAAAGTAAGGATTTAACCAGGCTGGATGTGCCTGTTTTAAAACAAACAGAACCGCTTGAATCGCTGGCCATGTATTTTGAGAAATCAGCCAGTGGTGCCTATTTGGTAATAGTATGGGATACCGTAAGGGTAAATCTTCCTATCACCTTTTAATTTCGAAATGATTATTTTATAGTCCCGTCTTTATATGACGGGATTTTTTTTGATATTTACAACATGTGTGGCATAGCAGGCATCATCAATAAAGAACCTCAACCAGGTGTTGAAGGCAGGAGCAATCTTCTGAGAAACATCAGGAAAATGACAGATGCCCTGGCGCATCGTGGTCCTGATGGAGAAGGGCACTGGATCAACGAACCTGGCACCATTGCCCTGGGGCACAGAAGGCTTTCCATTATTGACCTGAGCGATGCCGGCGCACAACCTATGCAACGTTCTTTATTTTCAGCACTGGAAGGAGAAGAAAAAAGATACACCATCACCTACAACGGTGAAATTTACAATTACATTGAATTAAGGGATGAACTTTACAGCCACGGCTACCGCTTTCATTCCAAAACTGATACGGAAGTAATACTGGCAGCTTTTGATTTTTGGGAAGAGGAATGCCTGGAAAAATTTGATGGCATGTTTGCTTTTGCTATTTGGGATGCCAAGAAAAGAAAATTGTTTGCAGCGAGGGATCGCTTTGGAGAAAAGCCCTTTTATTTCTATTTTGACAATGAACATTTTCTTTTTGTAAGCGAAATGAAAGCATTGTGGACAGTGGGTGTAGATAAAAAGCCGGACAATAAAATGCTGCTGAACTATCTTACGCTGGGTTACGTACAAAATGCCAATGATAAGGAACAAACTTTTTTCGAAAATACTTATTCATTGCCGGCGGCCCATTTCCTTCACTTTGACCTCGGTAATTTTGATTATGAAGTGCATCCTTACTGGAAAATCGACAAGGAAATTACCAGCGATCTTACTGCCGACCAGGCAATAGAAAAATTCAACAAACTGTTTGCCACTTCTGTAAGCCGAAGGCTAAGGAGTGATGTGGAAACAGGCTCAAGCCTTAGCGGTGGCCTGGATAGTTCCGCCATTGTTGCCAATGTTTTTCAAAGCCAGTTACTGAATAAGGAACAACAAACATTTTCAGCAGTTTCTCCAGGGTTTGTCAAAGATGAATCAAAGTATATTGAATCTGCCATTCATAAATTTCATATCAATAACTACCAGGTAACACCCAATGTTGGCGGGCTGATAAAAGATTTTGAAACCATGTGCCGGCACCAGGAAGAACCATTCCAGTCATCAAGCATTTACGCACAATACAAAGTGTTTGAGCTGGCAAGGCAACATGATATAAAAGTAATGCTCGATGGCCAGGGCGCCGATGAAACACTGGCTGGTTACAACAAATACATTCACTGGTACCTGCAGCAGCTCATCAGCCGGAAAATGTTCAAAGAAGCCCTGCTGGAAAAAAAGATTTTCCTTCATAACAAAACGCCCTTCAGGTGGGGTATTGGCAATTATTTAGCCACCTATCTTCCGGCGCATGCTGCCATCCATTTAGAATCGCAGGAATACAATAAAGTGATCAAACATCCTGATATCAACAAAGATTTTATCAACACCCTGCATGGAAGAGAGTGGGAAGGCATTCACAAACCCATCATTACAAAGCTGAACGACATCCTGTTTTTTAATACTACTTCTTTAGGGCTGGAAGAACTCTTACGATTTGCAGACCGCAACAGCATGGCGCATGGGGTGGAAGTACGCCTGCCATTCTTAAATCACCATCTGGTAGAATTTATTTTTTCATTGCCGGCTAATTTTAAAATTCACAAGGGATGGACGAAATGGCTGCTAAGAAAAGCAATGGCCAAAAAATTACCCCCGGAGATTGTACGGCGTAAAGACAAAGTTGGTTACGACCCACCCCAAAAACAATGGATGCAGGATACAACAATGATTGATTTTATCCATGAAGCAAAAAATAAGCTGGTACAAAAAAGAGTACTCAATACAGATGTGTTAAGTAAAAAAATTGTAGCAGCCGGCGCACATGAACCCGATAATTATGACTGGCGGTATTTATGTGCGGCACAACTCTTTAGCTAAGGAGGCAAAGAGAAAAGAAGACAAAGGGGAAAATCATTGTTTTTCGCTGAAATAAAAAATTCAAAAACGCCGGTTACCATTCCACAATCTTTTCAACTCCTTTCACCCGTTGGCCTCTTAATAGTCAACCCATTTTCTCTTTTGCCCTCTTAGCCAATTCTCCGTTACTTTGCATTCTCCATTTTTTATTCGAAAAACAATTATAATGAGTTCAGAAAATTTAGCAGGTAAAGGATTGGCCACCAGGATCATTCATGCAGGTGCAGCACCTGATCCATCTACCGGTGCTATTATGACACCGATCTTTCAAACCAGTACTTATGTGCAAACTGCACCCGGCCAGCATAAAGGGTATGAATATGCCCGTAGCCAGAACCCTACCCGTAAAGCACTGGAAGAAGCTTACGCTATTTTAGAAAATGGCAAATACGGTCTGGCTTTTAGCAGCGGTGTGGCAGCAACAGATGCCGTGATCAAACTGATGAATCCAGGCGATGAAGTGATTGCAGCCAGCGATATGTATGGCGGCACTTACCGGTTGTTCACTAAAATTTTTGAAAAATTCGGAATCAAATTTATTTATGTTGATACCACCAGCGTTGATAATATCAAAGCGGTTGTTACCAGTAATACAAAACTCATCTGGCTGGAAACACCTACCAATCCATTGATGAATATTACAGACATTGCTGCGGTGAGTGAAGTTGCCAAAGCTGCCGGCGCTTTGCTTTGTGTAGACAACACTTTCGCTTCCCCTTACTTACAAAACCCGATTGATTTTGGTGCAGATATCGTAATGCATTCTGCCACTAAATACCTTGGCGGGCATAGTGATGTGATACAGGGTTGCCTGGCAATGAATGACCATGAGCTGAGAGAGAAATTATACCTGATACAAAAAAGCTGCGGCGCAGTGCCGGGACCAATGGATTGCTTCCTGGTTTTACGTGGCATTAAAACATTGCATGTACGCATGCGGCAGCATTGTGAAAATGGTATTTTAATCGCCAACTGGTTACGCAATCATCCCAAAGTGGCAAAAGTGTACTGGCCGGGTTTTGAAGACAATGCAGGTTATGCTATTGCCAAAAAACAAATGCGTGGCTTTGGAGGTATGATTAGTTTTACATTGAAGGATGAAAGCATTGAAGCAGCTAACAAAGTGCTATCTGCTACTAAAATATTTTCACTGGCAGAAAGTTTGGGTGGTGTTGAATCACTGATCAACCATCCGGCAAGTATGACACATGCCAGCATACCAAGGGAAGAAAGAATTAAGAACGGACTGAGTGATGGATTAATAAGGCTGAGTGTGGGCATTGAAGATGCAGTTGACTTGATTGCAGATTTAGAACAGGCGATTGGATAATAAGATATGAACATCATCGAAATAATTGGCTGGATAGGCACCCTACTTATTGTTGGTGCCTATTTCCTTAATATCAATGGAAAAATAAAAAGCACTTCCATTCCCTATATACTTACCAACCTGGTTGGCGGTATCTTATTTTCCATTTATACTTATGCTCACCATACCTGGCCCAATATGGTCGTAAATGTGGTTTGGGTTTTTATTGCTATTACTGCATTGATGAAAAAGGGGAAATAATACGCTGTGATGAAAAAAGATCTCAAAGCATTTCTTGACTCAAAGTTGAACCAGTTCAACCATGTTTCTTTTATCCCTGATGACCCCATCCTGATACCACACCGCTTTACCAAAAAGCAGGACATAGAAATTGCAGGATTCTTTGCAGCCATCCTGGCATGGGGCACCAGGAAAGGCATCATTAATTCCTGCAACAAACTGCTGAATGGAATGAACAATGCTCCGTATGATTTTATCATGAATGCAAAGCTGGATGACCAAAAATGCTATCAACCATTTAAGGGGTTTGTACACCGCACTTTTAATGATATGGACCTTTGGCACCTGTTTAATTTTCTTCAATATCATTACAGCAAAGAAACAAGCCTGGAAACGGCTTTTAGTAAATGGATGAACCCTGCTGATGAAAATATTGAAAACGCTTTGACGGGCTTTCATGATTATGTATTTGGATATAATGAGGAAGCAAAAGAAGAAAAACATTGCCGCAAACACATTGCCACACCGGCAAAAAAATCTGCCTGCAAAAGATTGAATATGTATCTAAGGTGGATGGTAAGAAAAGATAATAAAGGCGTTGACTTTGGGATCTGGCAAAACATTCACTCCTCACAACTGATCTGCCCTCTGGATGTACATGTGGCAAGAGTGGCAAGGAAACTCAATATCCTGCAAAGAACACAGGATGACTGGCAGGCGGCACTGGAACTTGTCAATTATTTAAAACAACTGGATGTAAACGATCCGGTAAAATATGATTATGCATTGTTTGGTTTGGGTGTAATTGAAAAATATTAACTTAAATATTGATGGGCAATAATGAACTGGTACAGCAGATAAATAAAGAACTGGCGCTTGAGCTGCCCGATAAAATCTCCCTACAGGAACTGCAAACCCATCTGGCTGTTTATCTGAACGACCTTATCCAGCATCATTTTCAAAAACTGGTAAGCCTGCTATATCGCATTGATGTGAGTGAAGCAAAAATAAAATCGCTGTTAAGCAATGAGCCGGATAAAAATGCCGGAGATATCATTGCCGGTTTAATCATCGAAAGACAACTGCAAAAAATAAAAACCCGGCAGCAATTTAAACAAGATGGTAGCGATTTTGATGAAGAAGAAAAATGGTGATAAAAAACTGCTGTGCTTTTTAAAACCCAGTACCGCCACTCCCCTTCATTTATATGCCAATTGTACCCTTCATCAGTATTTAATGCCTACATTTGGCAGCAAAATTTACACCATGAAATTAGTCACCTATTTGAAGGATGGTCACGATCAGCTGGCGATGTTGATAGACGGAAAGCTATATGATACTGATGCATTACACCCCGACCTGCCCATTAGCATGGCGATGTTTTTAAATTACTGGGATGACATGTATCCTTTGGCGATGGCGGTTGAAAAAAGAATGAAAGAAGGATTGGGAAGAAGTATTCCATCACGACCATTTGACAATGCTGATCTGTTGGCACCAGTTCCCCATCCTACCAGTTGCCGGGATGGCTATGCATTTCGCCAGCATGTGGCTGCTGCCAGAAGAAACAGAAAGGTGGATATGATATCCGAGTTTGACCAATACCCCATTTTTTATTTTACCAATCACAACAGCATACAAGGCGCCGGTGATATAGTTTGCATGCCTGACCATTTTCAAAAGCTGGACTTTGAACTGGAAGCTGCCATCGTTATCTGCAGGTATGGAAGAAATATCCCTGCTGCAGAAGCAGACGGTTATATTGGTGGACTGATGATCATGAACGACATGAGTGCAAGAAAGCTGCAGATGGAAGAAATGCTGCTGAATCTAGGCCCGGCAAAAGGAAAAGATTTTGCTACTGCGATTGGCCCAATGCTGGTAACGCTGGATGAGCTGGAACAATTTGAAGTTGCCTGCAAAGAAAATCATACCGGTAAAGCATGGAACCTGCAGATGAAATGTTCAGTAAACGGCACACAGGTAAGCGAAGGCAATGTGAGTGATATGGACTGGACCTTTGCAGAAATTATTGAGCGCTGCAGTTATGGTGTAAATCTTTATCCGGGCGATATCATTGGCAGCGGAACCGTTGGTACAGGTTGCTTTTTAGAATTGAATGGCACAGGCAAACTCAACGATCCAACCTATGAAGAACAATGGTTAAAAGAAGGGGATGTGGTGGAAATGGAAATTGACGGACTGGGAAAACTGAGCAATACGATTGTGAAAGAGGATAGTGATTTTTCGATTTTGGAGTTGAAAAAAATATAACCGCAAAGACGCAGAGTATGACCAATGAAAAATGCAATCAATTGGCTCCGCAAATAGTAGATGCCTGCTTCCATGTACACAATGAATTGGGACCCGGTCTGCTTGAGTCTGCACATGGATATGCTTTGCTTAAAGAATTTGAGTTAAGAAATATCACAGCTGTTAACCAGGTGCAAATAAAATTTTTCTATAAAGGCCACGATACTGGTAAATATTATTCAATAGATATATTGGTGGAAAACGAGATTATAACTGAAATAAAATGTGCGGATTTTCTACATCCTGTATATACTGCTCAAATAATTTCCTACTTAAAATTATCCCAAAAGAAATTAGGTTTTCTCGTTAATTTTCATGTCCCATTAATTAAAGACGGAATCAAAAGGTATGTAAATAATCTTTAGCCCTTTGCGTCTTAGCGCCTTCGCAGTTAAATTCTTAAATATGCTGACACTAAACATTAAAGACCTTACACCTTTTCAAAAACAAAGTTTTTTGCAACATGCCATTGCACCAAGACCAGTATGCTTTGCGTCAACTATCGATAAAGAAGGAAAAGTAAATATATCTCCATTTAGTTTTTTCAATTTGTTCTCATCAAATCCGCCTATTGTTATTTTTTCTCCTGCAAGAAGGGTAAGAGACAATACTACCAAGCATACACTGGAAAATTTAATGGACGTACCGGAAGTAGTGATTAACATTTGCGATTACAACATGGTGCAGCAGGTAAGTCTGGCCAGTTGCGAATACCCGAAAGGAACAGATGAATTTGTAAAAGCAGGTTTTACCAAAGAACCATCGCAACTGGTGAAACCTCCGAGGGTAAAAGAAAGCCCGGTGCAAATGGAATGCAAAGTGATTGAAGTAAAACCATTGGGTACAGAAGGCGGTGCCGGCAATTTAGTGATCGCAGAAGTATTGCTGATGCATATCAGTGATTCCGTATTAAATGAAGATAAAACGATGATTGACCAAACCAAACTGCATCATATAGCAAGGCTGGGTGGTGATTGGTATTGCAAAGTTGACAGCAGTAATTTATTTAAAGTAGAAAAACCAAATATAAAGCTCGGCATTGGTGTGGATGCATTGCCAGCTTCCATTCAAAACAGCAATATACTCACCGGTAATAACCTTGGCCAATTGGGCAATGTGCATGAAATGCCTTTTGTGGATCCGGCTTATCATGATGACAAATTGAAGAACATCATTCAATATTATTCCATCAATCCGGATGAAATGGAAAGGGAATTGCATATTTATGCTAAAGAATTACTGGAGGCAGGTAAAATAAATGAAGCATGGCAGGTACTGCTTGCTGCTAATTGATGTGTTTCTTTCGTTCATAAATTTCCTGCCGGAGCGTATTGAAAAACATGCTTCTTTCTTTTTCGCCAACCACACTTATATGAGTTGATTTGCGGATAATATTCTGTAAGGATTTAAACGTATAGTCGCAAAACCCTTTATTAAGCGAAGCACATGTATTCATCGATCCGGATAAAACTGTTGACTTGGGAAATTACAAGTTGCCGCTTGATAGGATAAACAAAATAGAGGTAATTGAAAAAGATAAAAAACGTACCACCAATAGCTATGTAGGTGGCGGTATAGGAATTACACTCGGTATAGGGGCGATTGCATTTATTATTATGGCAGCCGCCGTATCCTCTATGACTTTTTTACCCCTCGGTCCCTGATAGCAAACAAGTCCAATTGGTTTCAGCAGAAGCTGCTGTTTTAAAACCGGAGTTCCTGAAGGCCCAAACGAAATTTTCCATTTGTTCATACTCGAAATTTCAGCCGATGAAAAAGTTGATTCAAATAAAGCCGCCGCAATGATTTGTCTGCTGTTTAGTGCCTGCGATAAAGATGCCGCAGGAGGCCTGTTAAAAAATAAAAGCACACTGAGTTTTAAATACAATGGAATGCAGTACAATCTTACTTACGTTGATTATCCTGCCCTTGAATGGAGCGTTAGTGATCGTGGCCTCCTGATCAATCGTCCGGACATTTTTAATGGTGTCATTATATTTCCCCGGGCCGGTTGTGCATTTTTGGAGCCTTATGAAGGAGCTGTTTACAACAACGGAAATTGTGAGTCATTAAATTCATCCGGTACGCCGGTTGGCTCTGTATTAATTTACACTTATGAAAGCGGTGCTTTTGACTTTAGTTATACCAATTGCGAAATAAAACAGCTGTACGATCTGGTTACAGGCACCCATTACACCCAGCATATATGTGACGGCAATGGTTCGTTCAACCTGGTGTTGAAAAACAAGGAAGACAAAAGCATTGCAATCACCAATGGTATCATTAAAATATGCAAACAGGGAGGTGACTATATTAATACCCTTTCTCCGTCAAAAGAAATTTAAAATTTCTGCCCGAACACTTTCTTCAAAATATCCGTGGTCCTGGCAGCAATGTTGGTTCGGATATTCAATTCTTCTTTAGCAACCAGGTCAAACAAAGCCTCGGTTGCTTTATTGGTTACATAACTGTCCAGGTTAGGATTGATCTTGGTAAATGTGGTGGGAAGGTTATTGTAGGTTTTTACAATATCACTATAGTATTTGGTAGCATTTACTTTGTCCAGCGATGATTTGATCACGGGTAAAAAAACCGCCACCAGTTTATCAGTGGTTGTTACCCTGAAGAAGTGAGTGGCGCTGGTATCACCATTTTTCACCAGGCCAATCGCATCCTGCAGTGTCATACTTTTAATGGCATCCACAAATATCGGTTTGGCATAACCGGCAGCATCCTCTGCACCCCGGTTGATCTGAAGGATTGCCTTATCCACAACGCTGCCCATTCCAATCGTCCGGAGAGCGCTTTCAATCTTTTTTGCATCCGGCGGCAGTAATACCTTGTACAATGCATCTTTAAAAAACCCATCTTCTTTATTCAATTGCAATACCGCACTGGCCAGGCCCTGGCTCAATGCCTCTTTAATACCCTGCCCTGCTTCCGCCTCAGTTATACCGCCAACAGAGTTAGGCAATTGCTGCAGCACATCACAGCCACTCAATAAAAATGCAAAGGACAATCCAAACAGTAATTTTTTCATACAATTTATTTCTATGGGCTAAGGTATGCAAGTTTAAAGCCAAACCGATTGTAAGACGGGCTGTAATATAAATGAGTTGCATCCGGTATCTTTGCCGAAATTTTTTTACCAGTCTTATGAGTACACAACATTTATCTGAACAGGAAATTATCAGGAGAGAAAAACTAACTGAACTCACCAGGCTGGGCATCGATGCTTACCCGGCTGCTTTGTACCCCGTAAATACAACATCGGTTTATATAAAGGAAAATTACAAGGGGCCGGACTTCGCCCATGCTCAATCTGACAAAGAATTGTTTGCAGATGTATGTATTGCCGGGCGCATTATGAGTGTACGTGATATGGGAAAGGCCAATTTTGCCGTGATACAGGATTCGGTAGGGAAGATCCAGCTCTATATAAAGCAGGATGATATTTGCCCCGGCGAGGATAAATCTTTGTTTCAAACCATTTGGAAAAAATTACTGGACATTGGTGATATTATTGGCGTGAAAGGATATGTGTTTACTACCAAGACCGGTGAAACTTCTATCCATGTAAAAGAATTTACCCTACTCGCCAAATCACTGCACCCATTACCCATTGTAAAAGAAAAAGATGGGGAAGCATTTGATGAGGTAACTGATCCGGAATTCAGGTACAGGCAGCGTTATGCAGACCTGATTGTAAACCCCGGTGTAAAAGAAACATTCATCAAGCGTACCAAAATGGTGAATGCCATCCGTGAGTTCCTGAATGAACGTGGCGCTTTGGAAGTAGATACTCCAGTGTTGCAATCGATTCCTGGCGGCGCCGCTGCAAGGCCATTCACTACACACCACAATGCCTTGGATGTACCGATGTATATGCGTATTGCTAACGAATTGTATTTAAAAAGATTAATCGTTGGTGGTTTTGAATGGGTATATGAATTCAGCCGCAACTTCCGCAATGAAGGAATGGATCGCACCCACAATCCTGAATTCACCGTGCTGGAATTTTATGTGGCATATAAAGATTACGAATGGATGATGGATACCACAGAACTGATGCTGGAGAAAGCAGCGATAGCTACTAATGGCACCAGCAAGGTACTGGCAGGTGATAAAGAAATTGATTTTAAAGCACCGTACAAAAGAATCACCATGTACGATGCCATTAAAGAACATACCGGTTTTGATATCAGCGAAATGGATGAGGCTGGAATAAGGGAAGTATGCGGCAAATTAAAAATTCATGCAGATGAAAAATGGGGTAAGGGCAAACTGATTGATGAAATATTTGGAGAGAAATGCGAAGGCAATTATATACAGCCCACTTTTATTACCGATTACCCGGTTGAAATGAGTCCACTCACCAAAAAACACCGCAGCAAACCCGGACTGGTAGAACGTTTTGAACTGATGTGCAACGGCAAAGAAATTGCCAATGCCTACAGTGAATTGAATGACCCGATTGAACAAAGAGAACGTTTTGAAGAACAGGCAAGGCTAATGGAACGTGGCGATGATGAAGCCATGTTTATTGATCATGATTTTTTAAGGGCGCTCGAATATGGTATGCCACCAACAAGCGGTATTGGTTTTGGTATCGACAGGATTGCCATGCTGCTCACCAACCAGCATTCGATACAGGATGTATTATTTTTCCCGATGATGCGGCCTGAGAATATTGAAGGGTAGCCAAATGTTTTATAACGTAATAAATTATTTAAAGAGTGATATGAATTTATCACTCTTTTCTTTTGTACGAATCTTACAAAAAACTATCTTGTCTGTTCAATTTTATAAATACCAATGCCCATGAACATGATGTTAAAAAGAACAACAACCTGCTTGCTGTTTGTTGCCGCTTGCCTGGTTACTGATGCACAAAAAAAACAACTCGCCGATGACCAGTATTTTAAAAATAATTTTAACAACATCGTTCAACAGCTGCCCCAATTTATAAAATGGGTAAATGATAAACAATTTGTTTATCAAAAGAACTTAAAAAAATACCTGGTAGATTGTAAAACAGGCAGCGAAAGGGAAGCGACTGAAGCAGAAGCCAGTTTAGATGGTGCAGGTCAGCCAACTGCCTACAAAAAAAATGATGATCTGTTCATTAAGATCAACGGCGCTGAAGTACAGTTGACCAATGATAAAGACCCAGAAGTAAATCCAACCATGAGCCCGGATGGTAATTATGCAGCGTATACAAAGAAGAACAACCTGTACACCATAAACATCAGCAACAAAAAAGAAACTGCATTGACTACCGATGGCAGCGATGTAATACTGAATGGTTATGCCAGCTGGATATACACTGAAGAGATTTTGGGAAGAGGGAGCAAATACAAATCTTTTTGGTGGAGTCCCGACAGTAAACAGCTTGCTTATTTCAGAACAGATGATTCAGCAGTGCCCGTATTTACTATGACCGATGGTACCGGCCAGCATGGATATGTAGAAACAGTTCGCTATCCAAAAGTAGGTGATAAGAACCCTGAAGTAAAAGTGGGTATAGTAGCCCCCGATGGGGGCAATACTACCTGGGCAGATTTCAATGCAAAAGATGACCAGTATTTTGGTGTGCCCTACTGGGCTCCCGATGGCAGTGCTTTATGGGTGCAATGGATGAACCGCCTGCAAAACAACCTGAAAATATGGAGCGTAAACGCTGCTGATGGAAGTAAAAAGGAATTGTATAACGAAGAACAGAAAACATGGGTCAGCCTGGGTGATGAAGGCAAGCGCATTAAATTTTTAAATGGGCAAAATGGCTTTCTATTACTGAATGATGTAACAGGCTGGAAACATATTTACCACTACAGCATGGATGGCAAACTCATCAATGCTGTTACCAGTGGCAAGTTCACCGTAACAGCGTTGAATTATATAGATGAAATAAGCAAGATCGTTTACTTTACTGCAAGAAGCCGTGAAAATACAGCACGACATGATTTTTACCGGGTGGATATTGACGGAAAGAATTTGCAGCGCTTAACTTTTGGTGAAAACAATCATACCAATATCAACCTTTCCCCAAACGGATCTTATTTTCTTACTACTTATTCCAACACTGCTTCGCCCAACAAAATTACATTGGTTAGTAATAAAGGAAAGATCATTAAAGATATTGCGGATGCCAAAACCGCCGCCTTTGGTAACTATGAACTGGCAAAAACGGAATTGATACGTGTTAAGAGTGACGATGGCATTTATGACTTGCCGCTGAAAGTAACCTGGCCAATCAACATGGATAAAAGCAAAAGTACCCGGTGCTTATTTCCGTCTACGGCGGCCCCGATGCCAGCAACTGCTTCGACAGCTGGGAATTGAGTGGCAACCAGCAATGGTTTGCCAGGGAAGGTTTGATACAGGTGGTGATGGATCACCGTGCCAGCGGTCATTTTGGTAAAGAAGGGCTGAACTACGTGTACCACCATCTTGGTTACTGGGAAATGAAAGATTACAGTACTATGGTAAAGTGGTTGGTTGCCAGCGGCAATGCCGATCCCGGTAAAATCTGTATCACCGGTTTCAGCTATGGCGGGTATATCACCTGCTATGCACTTACTTATGGAAGCAATGTGTTTACTCACGGTATGGCTGGCGGCAGTGTTACGGACTGGGTTTATTATGACAGTCATTATACAGAACGTTATATGGGCACACCCGCTAACAATGCGGAAGGATATAAAACCAGTTCTGTATTAACTTATACCGATCAATACAAAGGCAAATTGCAATTGGTACATGGCATCATTGACGATAATGTACACATGCAGAACAGCATTAACCTGATCAGCAAACTGCAGGATGCAAAAAAAGAATTTGAATTTATGCCTTACAGCGGTGGCAGGCATGGCTGGCCGGGTAATAAATGGCTGCATTACCTGAATATGAAAACAAGGTTCATTTATAAAAATTTACTGGAAAAGGAAGTGCCTCAATCAATGCTAAGATAATAACAAGCATACTTCAAAGAGGCTGTCTCAAAAGTCTCATTGATTGTCATATTGAGCTTGTCGAAATATAACAATCAATGGAAAACAAATCTGTAACCATTTCGATAAAACTCAATGTGACAGATTTGTTTTCTTTGAGGCATCCGTTTTACACTTTTTATTGTTTCTATTCCCGGCCTTATTCTTCAGCGTGAGGTAATCTAAAAAGTAGATCACTTTTACTGAAAAACTGTTAAACTGGGTAAGATTATTATATCCGCTTCCACCAATGGTTTTGCCAAAATTATCAAAATAATGCTTCTCGAAATCCCTGTAAAAATTCTCGTCAATATTTTTCCATACCAGGTTGATAAAACTGCCCTGGGCAAACTGCCAGGTGTATACCATATCAAAACTTATAAAATTGTAATTCTGTTTCACATTTCCTGTAAATGGGTTCGCAGGTTTTTGCAGTTCTCCATCCTGGTCAAGTTCAAAAAATTCTTTAGGATCTACCTTACTCCAGTAATGCCTTGTCCTGAGGCTGATGCCCATTCGATTGGTGAAATTGTATTTGGCCGAAAAAATATTCTCTACATAAATTACATTTCTTCTTGAAAAATAAACCGTGTTCCCTTCGGTAGCTGCGTAGCCTGCCTGGTTGTGGGTGCTTTCCATATTTAACTGGTGATCTACAGAGAATTTACTGTTGAAGCGGATCTTTCCAAAAAGGCCGTAGCCCAATAATGTACGGTTAAAATAAGCACCTTTTCCAAAAGAAAGATTTGCGCCCCAGGATAGTTTTTTTGCATAATTACTTTCCCACCAGATATTGCTATATATCCTTGGCTTATCAGTAAACACTCTTCCATAAACCCTGGGTTCATAAAAATCATTGCGTTTTAATCCACCATTAAGGTTAGCACCAATCCACCAGAGATTTTTTAATTGCCCGTTTGCATTAAAATTAACAGACGTATTCTGGTACATCATTTCCGGGCGCTTCAACACATCTATTTGCGATACAAGCCTGCTGTAAAAAATATTGGAATTTAGCCTGAACTGGTTGTACCATTTGGAAGGCTTTGTCCAGTTGTATCCAAGCCATACCCCCTGGTCCATGGTATTGTTATTGGTAAAATAACCGAGGTCGCTTTTATCATATTTAGCATTGGTCAGGTCCTGCCATAGCTGAAAGTTGAACTGGCCGCTTACCTTTGAAAAATAAATCGAGTGAGCATAACCAATTGTATTCTTGCCATCCTTTCCAAATAAACTGCTAACACTCACATTACCGCCAACATTCCATTTGTTCTTTTTATCAAACAGATCCAGCAGGGCAGAAGTAACATTTGCATCATAGGCTTTTCCGCTTCTCCACACATTGGTGTTAACCAAAGAAATGCTGCTGTTATTTTTTAATGTCTGGTTAAGTACAACAATATTGTAGTTGGTTAAAGGAGCTGTTTCAATTTTTTTTTCACTGCCGGTGCTTCCATCCTTCTCTATCACATATTGCGGTTTTGCAATTGCATTGAGGATGCCTATCCCAAGTCCTTTTTGAGTACGGCCACTTATTTTAGTAGCGTTATATAATTTGGTTGGGATGCGCCTGCTATAGAATAAATTCCCTTTGTTAAAGAGCTCTGCCCCTTCGGTAAAGAAGGGCCTGTTGTCATTAAATTTCTGTTCAAAGGGAGTAAGGTTCAGGATGAGGTTATCTGTTTGCACCTGGCCAAAATCCGGTATCAATGTCATGTCCAGTGTAAAGGCAGGACTCAAGCCATACTTGATATCCATACCGCCATTAAAAGTGGTTGAGTTTTTATTGATGCCCTCCTTTGCATTTTCATCATGATTTTGATAAGCTGAAAAATACGGGGAGAACTGCAGGCGCAATGGTGGCTTGATATTTTCCAGCCCTGTCAGCAATCCTTCCTGTGTTAAAAAACCATTGGCATTGGGATCGATACTTTGCCAGAATAATTGTTCCCCACTTTTTTGTCTTCTTCTCACAATATTCAAACCCCAGTCCTGTACTTTGTTTTTTCCAAAACGAATGGCAGAGTAAGGAATGAACATTTCAAAACTCCAGCCATCGGCATGAATTTTTGAAGCACTTTCCCACACTGCATTCCAACCAAAATCCTCAGTATCGCCATTTGGATTGGGCGCCTGCTTGGCATCCATCTGTTCACCCAGCGGGGTTACAAAATATTCAAAGCCATTTATCTTATCATAGTAAGTATCAAAGATGACACCGATAAAATCATTGGCACCAAATCCATCCCTGCCTGTTAGTTCATGTGATATACTGTCCTTCGTTTTTTCGTGCAGGTAACCGCCAACATAGATACCTGCATCATCATACAGGAAATAAACCTGCGTGGCATTGTCCGGATTTTCCGGTCGGAAAGGCGTTGGCCGCAATGCAACAAAATGATCTGCGGCCGGAGCATCTTTCCAGGCAGCTTCATTTATTTCACCATCAATTTTTATGAAAGTGGTAATTCGCTTTGCGGTAAGTTTCTTTTTGTCTGTTTGCTGGCTGCTGGCGCTTAAACTAATGAGTACAAAGATGCAGGCAAGAGTGCTTTTGGTAATATTCATGGCTATACTGTTTGGTTTTCGCAGAAAAATAATGCTGCATATTTTTCGCCTACGAAACTAAACGTACAACTCTAAAAAATGTTACCACTCATCAAAACAAACAATGAATTAGGGTTTTATTAACAGGCTGATTTTATACAAACAGATCGTTATATAATTGTCCACCGGGAACTACCGAATATTTTCCAAGATCTGTAATACCTTCACCAGCGAGCACCTGCTCATCAATAAAAGTATTGCCGGTGCATTGGGTGGATGATTTTGATAATATATAATAAGCTGCATCAGCAATGATATCAACAGTACGGCTCATTTTCATCAAAGCTTCGCCACCTAATAAATTATTTACTGCTGCTGTTGCAATGGTGGTACGTGGCCACAAAGCATTTACGGCTATGTTGTATTTTTTTAATTCTGCAGCAAGCCCCAGTGCGATCATGCTCATATTGTATTTACTTATGGTATAGGCAAGATGATGTTGAAACCATTTCATATCCATATTAATGGGTGGAGATAAATTTAATATATGTGCATTGGTTCCTTTTTTAAGATAAGGGATGCAGGCACGGCTCATCATAAAAGTACCCCTTACATTAATATCGTACATCAGGTCAAACCGTTTGGGTTCTGTTTGCTCTGTTGGAGTAAGATTGATGGCCGAAGCGTTATTGATTAAAATATCGATACCGCCAAATTGCTCAATCGTTTTATCAACCACATTTTGAATCTGGTCTTCAAAACGGATATCACATTGCACAGCAAGTGCCTTACCTCCTGCAGCTTCCATTTCCGCTGCAGCAGAAAAAATGGTGCCGCCGAGTTTAGGGTTTTCTTCAACACTTTTGGATGCAATCACGATATTAGCTCCGGCAGCAGCCAGTTTTAAGCCAATGGCTTTCCCAATACCCCTGGAGGCTCCTGTTATGATCACTGTTTTATTTTCAAATGACATGCGCTAAAGTTTTTCCAAATCTAATCAAAACAATCCTGACCCGTTAATGAAGTCCTTACAAAAAAATTAAACAAATGTTTGACTGATGTTAAACAATCGTTTAGTTTTACCTACTTAATTAAATATTTTAATGACTACGTATAATGAAAAGCAGCTGCAGATCATTGAAACTGCAGAAGGCTTGTTTGCCAAAAAGGGTTTTGACGGTACTTCCGTAAGAGACATTGCAGAAGTGGCAGGCATTAATGTGGCGATGATCAGTTACTACTTTGGTTCTAAGGAAAAACTGATGGAAGCCATCTTTGAAGTAAAGATCGGCAGGGTGCAGATGAGGGTGGAAGAATTGCTGAAAGACAACATTATGACACCCATTCAAAAAGTGAATACACTGATTGAAGAACATATTGAAAGAGTAATGAAGAGCCAGCAGTTTTACCGCATTATGATCTGTGAACAGGTAAGTAATACCAATTCTTCCATTATGGAAAAGGTAAAAAAACTGAAACTGCGTAACATAGAACTGATAGGCGAGCTGATAAAAGAAGGGCAGAAAAAAGGCGATTTTAAAAAGAAAATAGATGTGCTGCTGATGCAGAATACCATGATCGGTACAGTGTGGCAGGTAATCATCAGCAAAGAACATTACAGAGCATTTTACAATGCCGAATCACTAAGTGATGAAGAATACGAAACCCTGTTGAAAAAGAAATTAAGCCTACATATAAAAATACTATTCAAAACAATACTCACCAATGAAGCATAGACTGATAGTAATGATGGCTGCACTGCTGTTTGTTAACAGCGCAATTGCCCAACAAAGCAGAACTATCAAAAAAATTAGTATGGCAGATGCCCATTAAAATATTCCTTGTAAAACTCAAGGGGTGATAAGCCTGGTAAAACAAAATGCCCTCAACTATTACGTTTGAGGGCATTCGTTATTTGATAAAAAAATTAACTCAATACAACTTCGTGTGTAATGTTGGTATTGTATAATTTAGAAATCGGGCAGTTGGCTTTTGCATCCAGCACTGCTTCATCAAATTTTTCCTGTGCAATACCCGGTACAGTTGCCTTTACACTCAGGTGCGATTCGGTGATGGAACCATTATCCAGCGTAATGTCACATCTCGTTTCAATGGTATCTGCAGTAAAACCTGCAGCATTCAATATAAAACTCAGTTTCATGGTAAAGCAACCTGCATGTGCAGCAGCTACCAATTCTTCGGGGTTGGTTCCAATACCATTTTCAAAACGGCTGCTGAAAGAATATTGTGTTTTATCCAGCACAGCACTTTGTGTTGTAAGATGGCCGTTACCTTCTTTTCCTGTACCGCTCCAAACGGCTGTTGCATTGCGTTTCATAATAAAATTGTTTAAGTTGTTTATTTGAATGTATTGTTTAAAATCTTTTCATCAAAGCCAATCATCAGGCCTTTGGTTGATTCAATTACCGGCCGCTTGATAAGGCTTGAATTTTTCAGCATTACTGCAATAGCCGTTGTATCATCCACTACTGCATCCTGTGCTGCCTTTGATAAACTCCGCCAGGTGGTACTTCTTTTATTCAATAATTTTTCCCAGCCAAGTTGTTTGCTCCATTCCCTTAGTTTATCAATATTGATGCCATCGGTTTTATAATTGTGCAGACTTGTTTCGATCCCTTTTTTCTCAAACCATTTTATCACTGCCTGTGTGCCATCACAATTTGGAAGGCCGTATAGTTGTACTGTACTCATTGTTTAAAATTCAGGTGCTGCCGGTTTTGTTTTCATAATACCTTCTACCTTTTCCATTATCTCAGGTGTTAATTTAGCCACTACTTCCAATGCTTTTAAATTTTCCAGCAATTGCTGTTTTTTGGTAGCACCCAAAATAGCCGTACTCACATGGGGGTTTTTAATACACCATGCAATACTCAGGGCAGCAGTCGTAGTATCCAGTTTTACAGCCAGCTCACTTAGCTTCTTTACCTTTTTTATCCTGTCATCCAGCATCCACCTTTCTTTTAACCAGTCGAAACCTTCCAATGCAAAGCGGCTGCCTTTAGGAACGCCGTCGTTATATTTACCACTCAAAAGGCCTGATGCCAGCGGGCTCCAGATAGTGGTACCCAATCCAACATTTTTATAGATCTCCGCAAACTCCACTTCTATTTTATGGCGTTCAAATAAATTGTATTGTGGTTGTTCCATCGTTGGGCCGATCAATCTGTATTTTTCAGCTACACGATGCGCTTCCATGATCTCTACGCCACTCCATTCGCTGGTACCCCAGTATAAAATTTTTCCCTGCTGCAATAAATGATTCATTGCCCATACGGTTTCTTCTACCGGTGTGTTTTTATCAGGGCGGTGGCAGAAGAAAAGATCCAGGTAATCAACCTGCAAACGTTGCAATGCTTCATTGCATGCTTCTATTAAATGTTTCCTGCTGTTACCGGTTTGATTGGGCTTATTTTCTTTTCCTCTCCAGCCAAAAAATGCTTTGGAGGAAACGGTATAAGAAGTGCGGTCCCATTTTTTCTTTTTTATCACCCTGCCCATCATCTTTTCACTTTCGCCCAATGCATACACTTCTGCATTGTCAAAAAAGTTTATGCCGTTATCATAAGCAATACCCATTAATTCATCGGCTGCTTTATCATTGATCTGTTTGCTGAAACTTACCCAGCTTCCAAAAGAAAGTACACTCACCTGCAAGCCCGATCTTCCTAATCTTCTGTATTCCATAACTATTTTTTGAGGAGTGAAATTACAACAACATTGAAATGATAAGATTGTTATTGTATTAATTTTCCTAATTCGGAAATTCGGAGCCAGGCACTTTTACAAAACCTGCCGGGTGCAGGATATGCCATTCTTTAAAATCCTGGCGGGCATCCATACCGGTGCCATCAATAATCTGCATCTTCCTTCTGATACGAACGGGTTTATCAGTATAGAATTCATTATTTGTCCTGGACCGGTCCCAATACAGTTCATCGCAGTACAACGTATCGCCCAGCACATTCAACACTCTTATGCTGTCTTTTAAAAACACAATGCTTTGTGCATCCCGGTACTTGGCGTACTTAGCATCCAGCCTGCTTTCGATACTGTCACCTTTTTCATTATAAAAATCAACATGCAGTGTATTGGGAAACTCCACATAAGAAGTAGTGTCCTGCACCCTGTACATCACAGGAGAAGTGAGTACGGCTTTTTTTCTTCCACCAAGCGAATAACGGATTACTACTTTTTTTGCCACATCCTTACCCAACCCTTCTTTATTAACATCCCTCACCACATTCCGGTCATTTTCACAACCGCATAAAAAAAAGCAGCCCATGGTAAAGGCTGCAATTATTTTTGTATGCATTGGAGTCACCGGCATGCTGCAATCAATTAATAGTATTTAGACCTGTTGAACCAAAGATCACTTAATGAAAGACCGATACCGATACGGACAAAACTCTCCCGAAGGTTGGAGTTTTTGTTTCCCCTGCTGCCAAATTCAATGAGTGTATTTAAATAAGATGCCTGTGTTTCGTAAAAACCGGTTCTTAATTTTAAAGGAAAACCGGCACCGATGCTGAATCCAACTTCGGGCATATTGGTACCCAGGTTGATGTAATTGGGCCCGTAATAAAACCCTGCCCTGTACTTTACATAACTGAAATATTTTTTAAAGGGTGTTCTGCCCCAGGTAGCAGGGAAATATTCCGCACCGCCACGTACTTTCCAGGTATTCTGTACTTTATCTGCCTGACCAAAAAATTTATATCCACTCCAGCTGCTTTGTTCATAATCGGCACCAAATTTCCAGTGTGCATTAAAATCCTGGTAACTAAATCCGGCTCCCCAGCTTGATGGATATTGTACTTTACCATCCTGTGTTGACCGAAACACACTATCGATCCTGTATATGCCACCGGCGTCATCATACTGAACAGTTTCTCTCAGGGTTTCATTGGTGCCATTCATTGTTTGGCTTAAAGAGGCATAAGCTCCAAATCTTAAGTATGCATTCTTTACCTGGTCGCCATCTTTACGGGTAAACTTTTGCTCGTACTGTGTGCCCAGCGTAAAAAATACAGCACCAAAATTTGTTTTGCTGGATGAATTGGACTGGTAATGAGAAACGGTATCGTTTAAGAAAGTAAGTTTGGTACTGTAATCTTTATTACCAAAACGGTAACCGGTGTTAAAGCCGATATTAAAATTCTTAATTCGCAAGCCTGCACCAATCAGGGCTTCATTCAAACCACCCGACCCTTCATACACGGTACCGATGCTGTCAATACCGGGCTTTCTTTCAATATTAAGTATTTTATAATTGATCCGTGACACAGGACGCAGGCCAAAATTAACACCCAGGAAAATCCCTTTTTTATTGGCCTTCTTTAACCGAATGGGCAAGCCTAACTGCATATAAGACACGATCAGGTTGGTTGCACTGTATTTTGCCGATGGGTCTATTTGCTTCAGGCTACGGCTATCAATTTCAAATCCAAAATCAAAAATGGTTCTTTTTAATATGCCGGAGCTTTGCTTTAACAATACCGGATCAATGTAACTGAGATTGCCATAACTGGCAGGGTTCACAAAATTTACACTCTGGTCGTCAGAAAAACCAGCGGCAATGCCACCCATTGCCCTTGTTACTATATTTTGGCTTGGAACAAGGTCGCCTAACCCATAACGGGAATAAGGGGAGTTTTCCTGTGCAGCAGCGGTTGTATATATTATAAAGAAGGTTAAAACCAATCCGGTAAATCTCATCATCATTTTAGCAGTTGTTAACTTCACTAATAGCATAAAGTCCTTTGAATAAAAATTTTGGGTCTGCAAATATCCTGTTTTTAAGGTGACGGGCAAAATAGCCTGCATCCCCCCCGGTTAAAACCACGTTAAAGTTCCCATACTTACTACTGTAAAAGTCAATGTAGCCGCCGATTTCAAAGGTTATGCCTGCCAATACACCACTTTGTAAATTAGTTTTGGTGTCGTAGCCAATTAGGGGAAAATTGAAGTCTTTTTCAACCAATGGCAGCTTGGCGGTGTAATCATGCATGCTTTTAAAGCGCATTTCCATCCCCGGTGAAATAGCTCCGCCCAGGAACTGGTGATACTGATTAATGAAATTATACGTGATACAGGTACCAAGGCCAATCACCAGGTTGTTTTTGCCGGGATAAAATGAACCGCTGCAGCGGCCAATGCCAGCCTGTCGGCTCCAATAGTTTGCGGTTTACCTACCGGGCTGGTAAAATTGAGCCGGGTAGTATGCGACAATTTGTGAAAAGCAGTAGATGATGCCAATAAGTTTTCAATCTCAAAATTGTGATCTACAACAGACGATAAAACCGATCTTTCCGGATGGTATTTGTTCACCAGGAACTCAATCGGGCCAATGCTGTCATCCGGTAATGCTACTTCCTCTACAAAACAATCCCCCTCAAAAATACCTGCTTTTAAACGGGTGTTGCCAAAATCGAGACAGAGTGTTGTCATGAAATAAAGTTTAACGTTGAACTATTTAAAGTTTAAAGTTGATAAACCTGTAAGTACTGAGTTTTAAAAGAAAGGTGAATGGTTGCTGAATAAACCAACCTTCAACCTCAAACTTTAAACCTTACACTTCTTAAATATCAAATCCACTTAAGTTTTTAAAATGACCATTTAACTGGATCCTGTTTTTCAGGGTTTCCATTTCAGAAACTACCGGCAGCACTTTCAGCAGGTGTTGCTTTAGGTATTCCTCCCGTTGCAACTCCTGCAGCAACTGCAGCAATTCGTATTCTTCTTCCAGCGACATACCGGCATGATGGGCCACATCATAACTCCAGAGGTCCTCATCCCGCTTTTTAAAATCCTTGCTTACTTTTAAAATAGTATGCAGTTCCCTGATGGCATTGATAACACCGGTCATCAAGGTCCTGTTTCCTTTTTCCTTATTGTCGGGATAGTTAACAATAGCTCCGCTGTATAATTTATCCGGTAAATCTTTTATCACTTCAAGTATCCTGAATACTTTTATTCCCCTGGTTTTAATATCCATCTCACCATTATCATACACGGCTGTTATTTCGGTCAACTCCATCAGCGTGCCCATTTCATTTACCTTATTGCTGATAACCGTTGGTATACCAAATTGCTCACCATTGGCTTTGCAATCCTTTACCAGTTCTTTATACTGAGGTTCAAATATGTGCAGGTTAAGCTCCTCGCCGGGATAAACTACAATGCCCAAAGGGAATATTGGAATAAAATTTGTCATTCCTGCAATATATATTTTTACCGAAGATAAGGGGAATGAAGAAATACGAATTATGAATATAGAATAACGAATGGCGTTGAAGGCCTGTTGCTGTTATAAATAATAAAAGCTTTGTTCGTTGATCCTTTACGATTCGGTATTCACCATTACCTTTGCCTCATTAACCAATCAACTGTATGAAGTATTTTCTTTTTTTCTTTCTTTCCTTATTCCAATTCAGTTACGCTCAAAAACTTAAAAAAGCTGACAGGGCAGTAGTAAATAATTTACAGGCACATGTAGGTTACCTGGCAGATGATAAGTTAGAAGGCCGGAGGGCGGGCAGTGCAGGAGAAAAAGCGGCTTATGAATACATCATTGGTGAGTTTGCCAAAACAGGTTTATTGCCCAAAGGAGATGACGGAACTTTTTTGCAGGCATTTGAAATCAATGATGGCAGGTTTATCAATCCTTCTTCACATCTTATCATTAATGGGAATGATCTTATTTTGAACAAAGAATTTTTCCCTTTGACGTTTTGCCCCAACCAATCGTTGGAAGCCACATCAGCAATGGCTTTGCAGGAAAGCGGGGAGCCCTGGTTCTGGGATATGAAGGAATTGCTGGAGACTAATAAAAACAATCCGCATTTCGATCTGGAGGATGCTATTAAAACAAAAGCAGAAGACAGTAAGAAAAAAGGCTCCACTTCTTTGTTCATCTATAATTCATCTGCCATCAACGATGAATTAAAATTTGAAACAAAAGCAAAAACAATATCCATTTCAATTCCCGTGGTGTACATTTCAAAAGCTGCTAAAGAAAAATACCTGAAAGATGAGACAGCCACTTTAGACATCAAACTGAAAATACTGGTAGAAGAGAAGAAAAGATATGGACACAATGTGATCGGATTCATCGATAACAATGCGGCCACTACTGTAGTGATAGGCGCCCATTACGATCATCTTGGTTATAATGAAGATCACAACTCCTTATACAGCGGCACCGATATCCAGATACACAATGGTGCGGATGACAATGCCAGTGGTACCGCTGCCATTATTGAAATGAGCAAAATGCTGAAGGCTTCAAAATTCAGGAACAATAATTATCTCGTCATTTCTTTTTCAGGGGAAGAGCTGGGCCTGTTTGGCTCCAAATATTTTACCGAGCACCCCTCCATTGATCTTGCAACGGCTAACTACATGATCAATATGGATATGGTGGGCAGGCTTAGTGACAGCACCCATGGGTTAACCATTGGTGGCTATGGCACATCGCCATTATGGGGAGAAATATTAACTGCTTCTGATAAATTCTTCAGCATCAAATTCGACAGCAGCGGCAGCGGCCCAAGCGATCATACTTCTTTTTACAGGAAAGATATACCGGTATTGTTTTTCTTTACCGGCCTCCATTCCGATTATCACAAACCAGGTGATGATGCTGATAAAATAAATTATACCGGTGAGCTGCAAGTGATCAAATACATTTACAAACTGATTGAAGCAACCAATAAAAAAGGGAAACTTGCCTTTACCAAAACAAGAGAGATGGCGATGGGTGGTAAAACAAGTTTTAAAGTTACCCTCGGCATTATGCCCGATTATACCTTTAGCGGGGCTGGTGTACGGGTAGATGGCGTAAGTGAGGGAAAGACTGCACAGAAAGTCGGCATTAAAACCGGCGATGTATTGATCCAGTTAGGTGATCATCACTTTACAGATGTGCAGACATATATGGAAGCATTGAGTAAATTTAAAAAAGGAGATGCCACCAAAGTGAAGTTGAAGAGAGGAAATGAAGAATTGAGTTTTGATATTGTTTTTTAAAATTGTGAAGTGAAGGGAAAATGAAACTTAAAATTGATAACGAAACACTGGCACGGGAGTTTTTTGAAGACTCCTTTTTGCTGGGCATTGTGGCACCGGTAAAAAATTACCAGATGAGCTGGCATTTAAACCAGGTACTGGGTTTCGATTTCAGGATCAACCACGACTACGAGATACAACTGACCAAAAAAAGCCGCAAATATTTTTTTTCTATTTACGAATACCAGGTACCTTCTGTTTGTGTTACGCATTACCTCTATAACAACCAGTTTGATGGTGAATACCTGTTGCCCGAATTCAAACACCTGGATTTTTTATGGCTGATAAAAGGTGATCCTTTGGGTGAGGAGGAATTACAGAACCTGATCCATTCCATTAAGTCGCTGCCGGGTGTGCAGCTGGTAATGGAGATGACGAATGAAAAGATCAAAAACAAACAACACCTGATATTCTGATCAATTTAAAATTGGGCAGCGGGAAATTGAAAATTTTTAAATCCAACGGGTTTGATACCTTTTGAGGAACTTTAATACCGCATACACCTGGCCATATTATCCATTCAATCTTTATCAATTGATCTTTATGTGGAAAAAACAAAATAATTCCCTCTATAAAAAATTCGAATTCAAGAATTTTTCTCAAGCCTTTGCTTTTATGACAAGGGTGGCACTGGCCGCAGAGAAAGCAGACCATCATCCACTGTGGACCAATGTGTACAATAAAGTAGAGATTTGGTTAAGCACACACGATGCCGGCGATATTGTTACAGATAAAGACAAAAAACTGGCAAAGGAAATTGACAAATTAGCCAGATAAGATGGGAGTTACTTCA
The DNA here is from genome assembly GCA_016722465.1 of Chitinophagaceae bacterium. Classification (GTDB taxonomy): domain Bacteria; phylum Bacteroidota; class Bacteroidia; order Chitinophagales; family Chitinophagaceae; genus Ferruginibacter. The sequence continues at coordinate 1,294,314 of JADKJC010000002.1, forward strand.
GCACTTTCAACTTTACTGTTTCAATCCTGGTATCGCTTACATTCAAAATATCAAACTGGTAGTTGCCCGTGATATAGGTTTCCTTTTGCTTGGGTATCTCATCCCTGTTGTGAATGATAAAGCCACTAAGTGTTTCTGTGCTTTCGCTGTCAGGAAATTCGAGGTTGTATTTTTCTGTGATATAATCCAGCTCCAGCCTTCCGCTGAAAATAAATTCATTGGCTGATATCTGTTTTTCAATCAGGTCTTCCGTATCATATTCATCCCTGATCTCCCCAAAAATTTCTTCCAGCAGGTCTTCCATTGTTACAATACCGGCCGTGCCACCAAACTCATCCACCACCCAGGCAATACTTTTTCTTTCCTTGCTAAATTTATTCATCAGGTCGGTAGCACTCATGCTTTCCGGTATCACCGGAATTGGTAAGAGTATGGACTGGATATCCGGTGGATTTTTAAAAAGATCCAACTGGTGAACATAGCCGGCAATGCTGTCGATATTACCTTCATACACTACCAGCTTGCTCAACTGTGTGCTGATGAATTTATTCTTTACATCGGTAATATTGGTGCTGATGTCCACTGCTTCAATTTCCCTTCTGGGCACAAAACATTCCCTTATTTTGGTTTCACTGAGGGAGAGTGCGTTTTCAAACAATTCCTTATTGATCTCGGAAGCATCTTCTTCCTCATGGTGCTTACTTTGATTTACAAAATACTCCAGGTCTATTTTTGTAAACGCATCCTTTTTATCATTCAGCTTTACATTAAAAATGTACCGCAATATCCATTCGGCAATATCTACAAACAGGTTGGCAACACCGGCAAAAGCATTGTAAAAAAATCTTACCACAACACTGATGAATCCGCTGCTCAGTATCATATCATTTTTTGCCCGGAAAAAAGCCTTGAATACAAATTCGAAAAACAATAAAACAGTAGTAGAGAAAACGGTTTCAACAACCAGGCGGATATATGGATTTTCAGTATTGAACTTGCGCCAGAAATCCAGCTTCCAGATGGGAGCCATAAAACTGCTCCACAACAAACCATAGATTACTAAAATGATATTGAAACAAATAAGAGAAGTGCCGATGAATTTGGCAGGTTGATCAGCATATTCGCCCCATATTTTACCACTGATGGTGCCTTGCTTTTTTCTTAACTCAATAGATAATTTATTAGCAGATACAAAGGCAATTTCTATCCCTGCAAAAAAACCTACCATCAGTAATGATAATAATATTGCAACAGGTGTTATCAAATCCATATTGTAAAAATAAGGAAATTGGTTTTGCTTTCAGCCTTATTACAACGCAGGGTAGTGTCTATGTTTTAAAAATTGTTGGTCTATCACTATACCGGGTTACACAGCAATGTCAAGAGCAATGGCAAAGAAGCTGTCTTTCCCTGCGTCTTCTGTTGCGCTGCGTGGGATTATCTTTTGCACGCTGAGACGCTGAGGCCACAGATAGAGCAATTGTTTTTTCAAACTGATATACTACCCATAGCTGCGTTACTTTTCTAAAAATTCCTGTACTATCTGTACTGCTTTTGCACGGGCCTTTTGCAGGTCATCATTTACAATCTGTTTGTCAAAATGATCTTTGAATGAAATTTCGTAGGAAGCTTTGTTGACCCTGGCAGCGAGGGATTCTGCCGTTTCTGTACCACGGCCTTCCAGCCTTTTTTTCAATACATCCACGGAGGGTGGTTCAATAAAAATAGTAAGCGAAGAATCAGGATATTGCTGCTTAACATGAATGGCTCCTTTTACATCAATGTCTAAAATCGGGATCTGTCGGTTGTTCCATATCCGCTCCATTTCCGATTTCAGGGTGCCATAATATTTACCTTCGTACACCATTTCCCATTCCACAAATTCGTTGTGCTGAATTTTTTGTTTGAAGTCTTCGGCGCTCATAAAATAATAATCAACGCCGTCTTTTTCGGTACCCCTCGCCTGCCGGGTGGCCGCTGATACCGAAAATGCCAATTGGGGGAAATGCTGCATCAGGTGATGTGTTATAGATGTTTTACCGGCACCCGATGGCGCAGTAATGATAATGATCTTGTTAGTGATTGCCATGTGCAAAGAAAAGGAAGAAAAGAGATATGCAAAAATCTTTACGGCCTCTTTGCCATAGATTCCACTGATATTCACAGATGAATTTATAGGGAGATTGACAATTTTTTATGTACTTAGCCAATTGCTGCTATTAAGCTACGGTTGCGTCGCACACTTTTACAGTTGATCGTTACGCTACTCTCCTTTAAATGTTGCAGTACGTTTTTCTAAAAAAGCATTGATGCCTTCATTAAAATCCGTTGTAGCTGCTGCTTTTTGCTGATACTCATCTTCCAGTAACAATTGTTCTTCCCATGCATTGTGGAACGATTGATTGAGCGCATGTTTTGTATACGCCAACCCTTTGGTGGGCATAGCGGCTAAAGTGACTGCGATCTTGTTTGCTTCGGGCTCAAATATATCAGCTGCAAAAACTTTATAGATCATACCCATTTTTTCTGCATCGGTTGCAGTAACCTTATCCCCCGTCATCATCAGGCCGCTTGCTTTTTGCCAGCCAATCAACCTTGGTAAAGTATAAGTGCCACCACTATCCGGTATCAAACCAATTTTGCTGCATGCCTGGATGAAGGAGACGGTTTCTGCAGCCACCACAATATCACAACACAGAGCAATATTGGCACCGGCGCCGGCAGCTACGCCGTTTACCGCAGCAATAACAGGCTTTGCAAGGCTGCGTATTTTTTTAACAATGGGATTGTAATGTTCTGCTAATATTTGTTTGATCTCCAGCTTATCATCACCCACCAGTTCACTGATATCCTGCCCGGCACTAAAAGCCTTTCCGGCACCGGTAATATATACACAGCGCACTTCATGTAAGGATGCACACTCATTTAATTTCGCCTGCAACAGCAATGCCATCTCCCGGTTAAAGGAATTAAATTTTTCAGGGCGGTTAAGTGTAATGAATGCAATATTGTTTTTGATCTCAAACAGGATGGAAGCCATAGAAGTATTTTTTGATTACACGAATTTGAACGAATTACACTAATTAAAAAATTAAACAAGTACAAATGAATTCGTGTAATTATTTTAATTAGTGAAATTGATTAAACGTCAAAACTTTGCACCTCCGGGTGCGTCAGTAAAAAATTATTCACCGCATCATAATTCCTGTTGGGCGAACTGATGCGGTATAAATAAACAGCATCATTATTTTCTTTACTCACTTTCATGCACCTGAACGTAATATCGCCAGACCTTAAATATTCTTCCAGGTCTTTTTTAAAGTTGGCGCCGATCGATTCTGTTTTGATGCGATAGTCTTTTACTTTATGCAGGTTGTTGATAAACCGCTGTACCGGCTCCAGCACAAACAAAGCCACTACCACCATTGATGTTACCACAATTGCCAACGGGTAGTTATGGTAACCAATGGACATACCAAGAGCCGCAGTGATCCAGATAAGTGCTGCAGTGGTGAGGCCATTTACAGAAATCCCTTCTTTAAAAATAACCCCGGCTCCAATAAAGCCAATACCCGTAACGATATTGCTGGCAATACGGTCGGGGCTTGTGCTGTTGCTTTCCCTGGAAAGTATGGTATATAAACAGGACCCGACAGAGATCAATATCATGGTACGAAAGCCGGCAGGTTTGCTCCTGAACTCCCTTTCAATACCGATGATGGCACCAATAAAAAACGCAATCGAAACCTGTGCGGCTTCTTCAAGATAAAGTGTTATATCCATTTTGTACCCCGGTTAGTAGTAAAGGAAAGTTACTGCAAATTAATGGCACTTGAAATAGTACTTTTCTCACTTCTTTTTTAATAAAAAAACATGCTAAAAACAAGTAATATTATTTACATTTAATGATATTTAAACATTGAGAATGAAAAAGTATTTTCTACCACTGCTACTTGCAGTTTGCTCCTCTGGATTTGCCCAAAATGTCGGCATTGGTACCAGCACCCCTCATGCAAATGCCCTATTGGAGTTAAGCAGTTCCAACAAAGGATTATTGTTGCCCCGGGTAAGTGATACGAATGCTATTACAGGTGCCAAACCTGCAGGCCTTACCATTTACAGCAATACAGACAAGAGCCTGTATTTTTATAATGGTACCAACTGGCAAAAAAGTGCTGCCTCCGGGGATGCAAACAGTTTATGGTATTTGAAAAACGACAGTATATTGTTCACCGATCGAAAATATATTGGCATTAATGCAGATGCAAATTTTAAAAAGCCTGTAAAGGGATTAAATATTTACGATGGCGGACTCTTAATTGAACCTGCTTATGTGTATACAAATACTGCTCCAACACCTTCGCAAACATTTACTATGAATAATACTGGGATTATCCAGTCTCCTTTAACTGACGACAGTGTGACACGAGTGTTTGACCCGGGTGGAGCCAATAATAATTATAACAATAATATGCAGGGTAATTTATTTGTTACCTGCCCCATAAATGTCCTTACATCAAAAATCAGTTTTAATACCAACGATTTTGGTCTTGGAACAGGTGATACGCTATGGATAAGCAGAGATGGCTATCCTGCCTGCAGAACAGACTATCATTTCCGCATAGCCGGTAGTACCATTGCACCTGATGACCTGTATATAAATCAAAATTTTTTTGTAACCTTCCGTTCCAATGCGGATGGTGCCAATGGTAAAGGATTTGATATCACCATTAAAAAAATATACCTGTCACCGGGTCCTTCCCAGGAATATAATCTTGCCGCCGGCATGGGCTTTTATTTTAATCCAGGTAACGGTGCTTTACGAGCCGGGATTGCAGGTAATGGAAAAATTGGTATCAATTCTATTGCAATGGGAAATACTGCTGTAGCGTCAGGTCTTTCTGCCGTGGCCTTAGGAGCATCTGCTGTAGCTTTGGGTACAGTCTCCACAGCGATAGGATTTGAAACAATAGCTTCAGGCAATTTTTCAACTTCCCTTGGTTATAAAAGCCTGTCACCAGGGGCCTATTCTTTTTCTGCCGGCATCGGCACAAATGCCTATGCTTTTGGTTCTACTGCGCTGGGTTATTACAATAACCCGATTGCTGGCAGCAACAGTACCAATTATATCGAGACAGATCCATTGCTTTATGTTGGAAATGGCAATTCAAGTTTTCCGGAAAATGCCCTCGTGGTATATAAAAATGCAGACATAGATATTAATGGGTACAGCAGGCTGGGCCCTGTTGCAGAAGGGGCACCGGCTATTAAAATGAAAGAATTATCCGGCACTACTTCCAATACAAACAATGGTAATGTTTCAATTACGCATGGTCTTAATTCGGCTAAAATCATTTCAGTTCAGGCATTGGTGGAATACAGTGCAGGTAATTTTGTACCAACCGCTTATACCTATGCTCAGGAACTGCATTTTAATTACCTGGTTCAAACAAACAGTATATTGATTGTAAATAATGCAAGCACCTGTGCCGGCACTTCTATCTGTAACAAGCCTGTAAAAATATTGATAACGTACAAGGAGTGAGTTTAATGGCATTTAAAATAATCGAAAGGCTCTCTGCAATCATTGCGTTGATACAAAGCCCTGCAGGCGGCGCTGTAAAGTTCGCTGTTGCTGATTTGTTATAAATAGAAACATCCTTTGTCAGCCGGTTGGCAGGAAGTAAAAAAAGCATTTTCCTGCAGGTTTTTATTATTCGCCATATTTTTAGATAAACCATCTTAATATGTTACACAAATTCTTTTGCCTGGCATCAGCATTTTTTGTTTACCTCCATTGCGCTTCGCAAAATGTTGGTATCGGCACTACCACACCTAACGCCAGCGCACAACTCGAAATTCAGTCTGCAACCAAGGGTTTGCTGCTTCCAAAGATCAGCATCGGCAATGTAAAGCTTGCTGCACCGGTTACCGCTCCCGCTACCGGCTTGCTGGTATACAATACCAACACGGCCATATCAGGTGGAGAAGGTGAGGGCTTTTATTACTGGAACGGAACAGAGTGGATCAATTTAAAAACAGCCTCCAATGCATGGGGTACGAATGGTAATGGATACACAGGACCAGGCATCCCGGTATTGGGAACCAGGAACAATATGCCCATCCTTGTACTCATGAATAATCAAAAAAGCGCTTATCTCGATTCATTTAATACCCATTATGGATTCAGGGCAGCCAATAATTATACTACCGGGAAAAATAATGTTGCCATTGGAAGAAATGCGCTGGAACTGAATGAGGACAAAAGCAAACTGGTAGCAGTTGGAGACAGCGCTTTGTATTCAAACGGGCTGGGAGCTGCAGATGTCAGCCAGGGTGAGCAGAATACCGCTGTTGGATACAGGGCCTTAAAGAATAATACACTCGGATCATATAATACATCATTAGGCTATAGTACACTATTCCGCAACACAACAGGTTTTGATAACACGGCGGTAGGCACATCAGCACTTGGAAGTAATACCACCGGTACAAACAATGTTGCAGTTGGGTCTTTTTCAATGCTTACCTCAACCCTGTCAAAAAGATGCATTGGTATCGGTGCCTATACTTTAATATACAACAGGAGGGATGATATTATTGCCATCGGCGACAGTGCTTTGTTGAACAATTCTTTTTTTCTCAGCGATGTTAATCTTGGCATTAACAACCTTGCCATTGGAAGCAAAGCTTTATTCGGCAACATTGCCGGCAATAATAACCTGGCCATCGGCAGGGAAGCACTATTAAACAACGTCAGCGGCAATAACAACCTTGCTCTTGGTTATCACAGTGGTTTTTTTAACTCAGGTAGCGGTAACCTTTTCCTGGGGAATAATGCGGGTGCCAATGCCAGAAGTTCAAATAAGTTATATATTGAAAACTCAGAAGCAGATAGTACAGCGGCATTGATTTATGGCGATTTTTCTGCAGACAGCCTTAGCCTGAATGCTAAAGTGAATATTCGTGATTATACCAGGCTAGGCACACAGGCAAGCGGAGCACCTGCCATTAAAATGAAAAAGATTTTTATCCCTTCCGGCCCGGCAGTTAACGGGGTACAAGGTTACGCCCTGGGCAGTGGTATTACCGACAGCAAAGTAATTGGTGTGCAGGTAACTTTGGCTTATTCAGGCCAATGGAAAATACCACCCTCCTATATTGATACACCCGGTTATGAATATAATATACAAATACAAAACAATAACCTGGTGATAGTGCTGAAAAATGGCAGCAGCGCCAATATTGGCAGCAAACCAATTACTGCATTAATCACTTATGAAGAGTGAATTGTTTAATTGTTTTGAAAGAACCTTTTATTTTAATACGGGTACTGGTTTTTTGGAGATAAAATCGGAAGATTTTTTGTAAATATAAAAGCTGCAGTTATTATTAATGGCATTTGAAATAATCAAACGGCTCTCTGCAATCACTGCATTGATACAATGCTTTGCAGGCAGTACTGCCAAATTCACTTAATAGTTTTGTATTGCAAGATTTACACTGAGGGCAAGCTACTCCATCGGCAGGTATCGTAAATCTTTTATCGGGCGGGGCAATGCCGTATGCATTTAATTTCTTTTTTCCTTCTTCACTCATCCATGCCGTTGTCCATGCCGGTGAAAGCGATTGCGTGACCGTTACTTTTTTAAACCCGAGGGTGGCCAGCATCACACGAATCTCAGCAGCGATCATATCCATGGCAGGGCAGCCGGTGTAGGTAGAGGTAATGATTACTTCAATTTCAATATCGCCTGGTGCGTCTTCTTTTACTTTGATTGCTCTTACAATACCAAGATCAACAATCGATAACACTGGAATCTCCGGGTCACAGATCTCTTCCAGGTAACCCATGATCACTCTTTCATTAACGGGTGTGTTTGTTTTATTATCGTAGTTCATCATACTGTTGAATTTACCATTCACAGTTTGGATAAGCCCTTTGCATGTATTGCAGTTCTGTCAGAATATAACCCATGTATTCTGTATGAACACCATTCTTTCCGCCGACTTGCATAAAAGTATTTAAAGGAACTTGTAAAGTAGCTTCATCAAAAACTGCCTGCACTCTTTTACTCCAGTCTTCTTTCAGTGTTAAAAAATCCACGCCGGCTTCCTTTTCATAATCTGCAGGCACGAACATTTCACCTGTATAACGCCACAATTCTTCCACCGCTTTTATCATTCGCTGATGACTTTCTTCAGTGCCATCACCCAGTCGTACCACCCACTCGCTACTCCAGCGTAAATGATATTTTATTTCCTTTAAAGCTTTGGCAGTAATGCCTGCTACCTGATCATCGGGATGATGCTGCAATTGTTCAAACAACAGGTACTGAAACTGGCTGAATAAATATTGCCGCAGGATGGTTTGTGCCCAATCGCCCTTTGGCTGTTCAACCAGTAAGAGATTTTTAAACTCCCGTTCAGGTCTCAAGCCTGCCAGTTTATCTTCGTCGGTATCACCAATAAGACTGGCTGCATACTGGTAAAAATTTCTTGACTGCCCTATCAGGTCGAGTGCGATATTGGTAATGGCAATATCCTGCTCCAGCACCGGCCCATGCCCACACCACTCACTGTTTCTATGCGAAAGTATCAGGCTGTTGTCTGCCAGATGAAGGATATAAGCCTCCCTGAATCCCTCCAAAGGAGGGACTTGTAAAGACTCCGCAGTTTTTACATTCTCTATATTAATTGAACGATTTGCATCTTGCATATAGTAAAGTCTTTTCAATTTTTCTTACTCTTAAGCCCTTCCTTTGAAGGGGTTTGGGGAGGCTACATGTGATTTACCTCATCAGGCAATTGATAAAAAGTCGGATGCCGGTAAATCTTATCAACCGCCGGCTCGTACAATTCGCCTGCTTCTTCCGGGTTGGATGCGGTAATGTATTTACTTTCTACCACCCAAATACTAACGCCTTCCATTCTTCTTGTATACACGTCCCTGGCATTTTCAATGGCCATTGCTGCGTCTGCTGCATGCAGGCTGCCAACATGCTTGTGATCTAATCCCTGTTTACTCCGGATGAAAATTTCCCAAAGTGGCCAACCCCCGGCCTCCCTAAATCCCTCCGATGGAGGGACTTCAGCGCTTTTTGGTTGATTACTTCCTGCTATTTCTTCAGGGATATCGCCGTAATAGAATTTTTTTATCTCTATGCTCATATAAAAGAGGTTTAAAATTTTATGCTCTTTCTAAAGTCCCTACTTGGGAGGGATTTAGGGAGGCTTTCTTTTTTTCTGCATAAGCCATCGCTGCTTCTCTCACCCATTGTCCCTCTTCATGAGCTTTTCTTCTTGCTTCCAATCGTTGTTTATTGCAGGGGCCATTGCCTTTTACTACTGCCCAAAATTCATCCCAGTTGATCTCACCAAAATCATAATGTCCTCTTGCTTCATTCCATTGCAGTTTATCATCCGGCAGCTTCATACCCAGCACTTTTATCTGTTCGGCGATCATGTCAATAAACTGCTGCCGCAGTTCATCATTCGTTTTTCTTTTAATCTTCCACTTCATACTCTGGTCACTGTTGGTGCTTTCTGAATCTTTGGGGCCAAACATCATCAGGCTTGGCCACCACCAGCGGTTAATGGCATCCTGGCACATGGCTTTTGTTCAGTAGTTCCCCTTGATAAAACCAATAAAGTTTCAAAGCCCTGCCGCTGGTGAAAACTTTCTTCTTTACAGATCCTTACCATCGCTCTTGCATAAGGCCCGTAACTGGTGCGGCAAAGCATCACCTGGTTCAGAATGGCTGCTCCGTCCACCAGCCAACCGATAGCTCCCATGTCTGCCCATGTTAATGCCGGATAATTAAAGATGGAAGAATATTTTGCCTTGCCGCTGTGCAGGTCGTTGATCATTTCATCCCTGCTCATACCCAGCGTTTCAGCAGCACTGTACAGGTACAGCCCGTGGCCGCCCTCATCCTGCACTTTGGCCAGTAAAATGGCTTTCCGTTTTAAGGATGGTGCCCGGGTGATCCAGTTGCCCTCCGGCAGCATTCCCACAATTTCACTGTGTGCATGCTGGCTTATCTGGCGCAAATTGGTTTTGCGGTAAGCATCGGGCATCCAGTCTTTTGGTTCAATTTTTACTTCCCGATCAACCTTATCCTGGAACAATTTTTCGAGATCCTGTAAAAGCATACGATTTTATTTGTAGTGTAAAGATAATAAAAAAGCTAACAGTTGTTAGTACGCCTGCCGCCAAATCAACTTTTAAGTAATTCCTGTTGGTTTTCGGTACCCTATCGCTGGTAAATTTTAAACAGGAATCACAGTTGGTTGCTATTGTGTAGTTCCTTACTTTTGCAGCCGCTATTCTGAAGGCAGTATTTGCAATTCAAAATCAGTATGGTCCCGTAGTTCAGTGGATAGAATAGAAGTTTCCTAAACTTTAGACACAAGTTCGATTCTTGTCGGGACTACCCAGTGAGAATAATGGTCATTTTTTTCAAAATGGCCATTATTTTTTTTGCCTGAAACCTGCGCCTGTGCAGCGATTAGAGCGAATATGGTGTTTACTCTCGGAGTTCGAACAATGTCATTTTCTTTATTGTAGGTCATACCCTCCGGAAACACCAGTTTCTGAATGATTTGCTTGTTATTAAAATCGGCTCTTTGCCACAACTGGCCTAGGTTTTCAGCTAATTTTATTCCCTTCGAAACAACTTTTTCGAGGTTCGAACTAATTTTTGAACTGTTTTCAATTTCGGTGATGATTTCCTTTAACTGATCCTCATATTTTTGTTTAAAGCTGTTGTAAACTTCCTTGTCAATTGCTCTTTCTATAAATGACTCATGCAGGTTATTTATTTTAATTTTTATTTCGCTCGCCTGCTTTCTTAATGTCGCCAGCATGTGGTGCTGCTCGGAAAACTTTGCATTAAGAATGGCTAGTATTTTTTCATACAACTGACCAGTTAAACTTTTTTTAACTGAAAATCTATCCAGCTCTGTTTTAAATTTTTCATTCAGATGGGCTGCTTTAATATTTACACAAGAGCCCTTGTCCCTTGTTTTATAATAATAGATTCCCTTCTGCTGATAACCAGTGAAAGGTGACAATGATATTTCATCCTTCATGAATGATTTGAGAGGTAAATCATCAATCTTACCATTTTTGGGTATGCCATTATGAGGATTACTGGTTAAGACCGTATTTGCTTTTTTGAACAATTCAACTGATACTAAAGGAGGGTGCTGACCTTTTCTTACATCACCAGGAATAAGACTGTGCGTAATGAACCCGCAATAAAAAGGATTGAGTATCCTCACGAAACTCTTATACTGTATCGTTGAACCCATGTTTCTCATTTTGTCAACGATCTCAATATTATTCATTCTTCCTTCGGCTTTCCATTTAAACGCCAGTTTTAGTAACTCTCCATCTTTGTTGATCACATATTTATGGTTCCTTGCTTTCTCCTTCCGGTTCAGGTTATCATAGCCAAACGGGACGGTACCAACCCAATAACCCTTTTGCAGGTTCTCGATCATTCCCTTCACCGTTTTATCCCTCCGTAAGTCATTATCAAACTGGCTGAACAAAAGAAAAATATCTTTTTGAAACTTGCCTGCTGGTGTTGAGGCGTCCGTTCCTGGCTCACTGCCAAAAGACTGATACCAATCTTATAAAGTTCATTGGTTAAGTAAATGGCATTGGCGCCGCTTCTTGAGAACCTGTCAAAGGAATAAACTACGATTGAATCGATCTTGCGGTCTTTCTTCACGTAATCCAGCATTTTTTTAAACTCCTTTCTTTCATCCTTCTGAGCAGATTCATAGGTACCACCAAAGTACTGCGCTATCTGAATACCTTTACGGATACAAAAATCTTCGCAGTGTCTTTTCTGGCTTGCAAGACTGCTGTTATCTTCCTGTTCCTTGCTGGAGACCCTGGTGTAAATCACACAGGTTTTGGTTTGCCTTGCACTCAGTACTTTATGCTGCTTGGCAAATTCATTTGGTAATACCTCGTTCGATAAATTGTTTATCATGAGATCTGTTTATTTCGTTAAACAAAAAATCAGCTATAATTTCTGCCAACAGGTTCAATTGCTGGTCTTCAGAGAAACTGTGCTTGTCGTTTTTACGTTCGCTTTTAGAATCAATTTTAAGTTGATTTAAATCTTCAGCTTTACTTGCCATTGGATTTTAATATCCGTGGCGGGTAGTTCTGTGTTTCAGATTGACCCTCCAAGTAAATAATATAACCTGGCTTATCCAGTGTATTTATGTTATCATTTAACCACTTTCGGTGGTTTTATTTTTGTCGTCTTTTTACTACTGACGATCTGACCTTTTTGTGTTTTAATATTAATCTCTTCATACGCATTTGCCAATAACACCTCCGAAATGCGTTTTGCCTTATCTATCTTGACTTCCTTCTCCAGTTCGATCAGGTCAATTTGTTCATCCCGGTAATTTATTTTTATAGAGTTACATTTTTCATTCCTGACAGTTTGCAGAATCAACTTTTCATCATCTGTAAAATATATATCCTGTAAAGCAGCGCTTATAAAGTCCTTGCTTAAATAATAGGATAGAATTTCTGTCACAGAAATGGAAACATAGGTCTTGTGTACGAAATAGAAAGCGGGTAAAGAGTCAGGATTTATCGTATTAAACTCCACTGTGCCATCCATATGTAAATGAATTTCGCCCGGTACCCTTCTATCGACCAAATACATTAAAAAAACGATGAATTTATTTTGCATCAACTCCCGTACCATCCTTCCTTCTTTGTAAGCTTTTTCCAGCTGTGCTTTTTAGATCCATACGCTGATCCTCTGGTACCATAGCCAGCAGTCCGGCTAAGTGATTCGAAAATGCACTCTCACCACTCTTTACCATTTCAGCGAATTCGGCCTCCTCAAAAGGTTCAAATGCACGTTGTTTCAATTTCCGAATCAAGTCGTTTGTAACTCCTATTTCCCTCAATTGAAATACTATCCGCAGCCAAACCAGCTCTACAAAGCTAAAATTGGATTTCTTGGCACGTTCAGGCAAGAGACCTTCTGATTTATAATAATTGATAGTTCTTGCCTTGTTACGCAAAAAATCAATAGTATCGTTAGCGTACTCCTTCTCAATGAACAATGTACCCATATCAGATGCTCTAAAAGCATGAAAAGATTTTTCAAGATCAGCGTAAGACATATATTCAAATTTATGAATAATAATTTAATAATTTAAAGATATTAATGTTTTACAATAAAACTACAATAACCAAATTTGTGAACAAAGAGACCAGATGCAGGCAAAAGATAGATTTTACATCAGAAATAAATCTTGCTTTTACCAGCGGATGGTAAAGTCGCTTGAGCAAGGTCCAGGACTCATTGCAAAAATTAGCCAAGCCGGTACCGTAAATTAACTTGAGTCAATTATCAGCTGGCCAACCACATAAGTCAGGATGTGCCGTAGAAGTACACCACTTTACCGAAATGCATGTCTGAAAAATCGAAACATTTGTCCGGTTTTTACGACGCTGTTTACCGGGTTAGATGAATTTCATAATTGGCCGCATGGTAATGTAAAGAAACCAAGTACCATAAAGCACCGCAATTAATAAGATCCCATGGTGATACAGGTGTGCAAATACCCCGTATATTGGTATAGTCGGAAAGTTTGCAAACATATTCTGGAATAATCTGGAATAATCCAGATTAATCCAGAATATGCGCAATTTTAAGGGATGTAAATTTTGTATAACCGTGGATAATGGTAACACATTTACGGTCACCGTGATTCTGCTTGTCACCGAAATCCCGTTACAAACAACCATGATCACCATAAAAATTAATGCAACGGGAATATTTACCGAACTGAGTTTTCCTTCATTTATCCCCTACCAAGCCTCGAAGTATGGACGCATACAATGAGAATTGATTCGGTGAGTACGGTGCATTTTTCCTTGAAATCCACCGGGCGTTACCGGATAAGGAAACTTCTACGAAATGATAAATATCAGTACCACTTAAGCACCAGAACGGTGCAATGTTCCGACAACTTTGCCGGAGAGCACCATTTTAATACCTGGTATACTGGTTACCACATTTACGGTTACCGTGGTTCGACCCGTCACCGAAATCACCTTACAAACAACCATAAAACACCATAAAATTAATGCAACTGGAATATTCACCGAATTGAGTTTTTGCCTTCATTTATCCCATACCAAGCACGGTGGGATGGATCCTCGCAACGGAGGGGTGTTTCGGTGAGTACGGTGCATTTTCCATAAAATCCACCAAGCGTTACCCGATAAGGGAAACTTCTACATGATATTATAGAAATCGGTTCCACGAATGCACCGGAACGGTACAATGTTCCGACAGTTTTGCCAAATAGCATCTTTTTCATGCAGGGGTGGCATATTACCGCATTACGGTACGTTAGTCTTGCGTGTACCCGAAATCGGATTAAAATCAACCATGAATCTCCCTAAAAATTAATGCAAGAGAATATTTACCGAATTGAGTTTTTGCCTTCATTCATTCCGTACCAAGCAACGTAGGATGGATACCGGCAAGGGAGAAGTGTTTCGGTGAGTACGGTGCAGTTTTCCATAAAATCCACCGGACGGCACCGGAAAAAGGGAAACTTCTATACGATATTATGGATATCGGTAACACCGTATGCACCGGAACGGTGCAATGCTCCGGCAGTTTTGCCGGAGAGCACCATTTTAATTCCTGGTATACTGGTTACCACATTTACGGTTACCGTGGTTCAACCCGTCACCGAAATCCCCTTACAAACAACCATGAAACACCTTAAAAATTAATGCAACTTGAATATTCACTGAATTGAGTTTTGCCTTCATTTATCTCGTACGAAGCACGGTGGGATGGCAATGGAGAGTGTTTCGGTGAGTAAGGTGCATTTTTCCATAAAACCCACCGTGCTGCACTGGAAGATGGAACCTACTAAACGATATTATGGATGTCGGTAACACCGTATTCACCGGAACGGTGCAATACTCCGTTAGTTTTGCCAGATAGCATCTTTTCATCCCTGGTAGCATATTACCGCATTACGGTACGGTAATTTAGCGTGTAACCGAAATCCCAGTGCAAACAACCATGATCACCATAAAAATTAATGCAACTGGAATATTCATCGAATAGAGTTTTTGCCTTCATTTATCCCGTACCAAGTACGGTAGGATGGACGCTCGCAACGGAGGGATGTTTCCGGTGAGTACGGTGCATTTTTCCATAAAATCCACCAGGGTGCACCGGAAAAGGAAACTTCTACTCGATATTAGGATATCGGTACCACGTATGCACCGTTCCGGTGCAATGCTCCGACAGCTTTGTCGGAGACCATTGTTTTGTATGGTAGTGCTTTACCGCATTACGGTTATTCCTTGGTTCACATGCAACCTGAATCTCGTCACAGGTACCAAGAAATTTCATAAAAATTAAATCAATGTGAATATTCACAGAATGGTGTTCTTGCCTTTTATTTTCTCTGAAGCAAGCACGGAAGGGTGGACGACCACACCGGAGAAGTGATTCGGTAATACGGTACGATGTTCCATAAAATCCACCGGCTGTACCGGATAATGGAGACTTCTACAACGATATTACGGTTGTGTAATACATCATATTCACTGGAATCGAGGGGGGAATTCGGCAATTCTACCGAGAGGATCATATTTCATGCACGGTACGCAGGTCACCGCATTACGGGCATTCGGTGGTTTTGAGTTTAACCGAAATCCCGTTCAAACAACCATGATCACCATAAAAATTAATGCAACGGGAATACTTACCGAATTGAGTTTTTGCCTTCATTTATCCCGTACCAAGCACCGTAGGATGGACGCACACACTGGAGAAGTGATTTGGTGAGTATGGTGCAATTTTCCATTAAATCCACCGGGTGTACCGGATAAGGAAACTACTACACGATATTATGGATATCGGTACCACGTATGCATCGGAACGGTGCAATGCTCCGACAGCTTTGCCTGAGACCATCGTTTTCATCTATTGTAGCCTATTACCGCATTACGGTTGTTCCATGGTTCGGAGTGCAACCGTAATTCCGTTACAAACAACCATGAATCACCACAAGAATTTATGCAACAGGAATATTTACCGAATTGAGTTTTTGCCTTCATTTTTACCGTACCAAGCACCGAAGTATGGACGCACACCCTAGAGAAGTGATTCGGTAATACGGTGCAATTTTCCATTAAATCCTGCGGGCTGTACCGGATAAAGGAAACTTCTATACGATATTATAGATATCGGTACCGTATGCACCGGAACGGTGCAATGTTCGACAGTATTGCCAAAGAGCACCATTTTAATGCCTGGTATACAGGTTACCACATTTACGGTTATCCCGTGGTTCGGAGTGTAACCAGTGTGGTGTTACAAACAGCCATAATCACCATAAAAATTAATGCCTTGGGAATATTCACCGAATTGAATTTTTGCCTTCATTTGTCCCGTAAGCAAGCTCGGAAGGATAGATACCGGCAACGGAGGGGTGTTTCGGTGAGTACGGTGCAATTTTCCATAAAAATGCACTGGGCTGCACCGGAAAATGGAAACTACTATATGATATTATGGATATCGGTAACACCGCATCCACCGGAACGGTGCAATACTCCGACAGCTTTGCTTGAGGCCATCTTTTTCATGTGGTAGCCTATTACTGTTATACGGTCGTTCTGTGGTTCGGAGTGTAACCAGTACGGTGTTACAAACAACCATGAATCACCATAAAAATTGAGGCAACTGGGATGTTCATCGAATTGAGTTTTTGCCTTCATTTATCTGGTACCAAGCACGGAAGGATCCGTGCCCGCAATGAAAAGTTATTTCGGTGAGTTCGGTGCAATTTTCCATAAAATCCCACCGGGCTGCACCGGAGAAAGGAAACTTCTAAACGATATTATGGATATTGGTAACGCTGTATGCACGGGAACGTTGCAATGCTCCGGCTAGTCTAACCAAAACCATCGTTATTGATATAAATTTTAGGATAAATCAGGATTTCATAAATTTTCCAATTTCCCTGGTTTTTGTAAATGGTAACTACCGAAAACCCTATGCGGTACCGGTTAATGCCATACAAACACTTCAGCTTATTCCAGATTATTCCAGATTGTGCCAAAATACTCCAGACTTGAATAAATAAAAATAAATAAACTAAATCCAGCTCGGTTTTCTCCGTTTTGCATCGAAAAACCGGTGGTTTTCCCATTTTTTTCCGTCGATTACGGTGCTTGTCAACCGTACGGTGGTGAGTTTGCTTCACCGTTAAATGGTTCCAGTCTCCGGTCGCATTAACCGTATTTTCGTTGTATTCAGATTCCTTTTCACCGTAAATGCAAAAAAGGTCTTTGCAGTAAGAAAGATGCTAATCGATTCTCGCTTTCTCGGTCACCGTGCGCTGAATTACCAATTAAATTATATCAGCCGCTCGATTATCGTTTCAAGGTTTGTACTATCCATTCTACAACCACCGGGTGAAATCTCTCTGCCAATCACCGTTAAATCACCATCTCTCATAGTTAAGCAATTGTTTCACCCGCATAAAAAATTATAACGGAAATCATTTTAATAAATTACCGGATAACCATTGCAACTGACCTAAATGCTTAACCAGAACGCGGAACAACGTGCCTGTGATCGTATCGACGTCGAATTAACATGGTGCGGCTGAGTTATTCAAAATAAGGGGCAAATCAATTTAAATGCGTGATTGGGAGTTGGCATGAAGGAATACTAAACCAATGTATGTATCAGTTTTTTCTACTGTTTCAAGGTTTTCAACACTATACTTATTCTTGAAATCATGAATAAATTTAAGCCTGATCCTGCTAGGCAAAATAATTAGCAGAGAAAAGTGCTATTCAATGAAATAAATCAATAATTTGCTGTAAACCCTTAATGGTTTATCCCACCAATTAAGTACTGCCTGACCCAACGGAAACACTCATGTTATAATACCATTTTTGATATTAGGCATCTAATGTCTTGTCTAATGCTATTAAAAAATAGCAATAGGCAAGTACTTAATTTATAACGCCTTGCTTTCCGCTGGAAGTGAGGGAAGCGAAGCTCCGCAAAAGAACGCCTGCGATGACTGCATTTTGGGAATATTGTTTGAAAGAGGGCAGGAGATAGGCATTAAAAAACTTGCGGTTTTTCAATTGTTGGAACTGAAAAAGATCCTCGTTTTTTATATTGTCGATTTTAGGTAATTATAAAAAAAGAATCTGCGCATTTTCACGTAACCGGTTGGCCACAAAGGAAATGGGGGAATTGTTTGAAATCAACGATGATTCAAACATGCGTATATTTATGAGTT
>JADKJC010000003.1 GCA_016722465.1 Chitinophagaceae bacterium
TGCATTGTCACCAATATGGCCTTGTACACCTACTACAGTTTTAGCGGGTGAGAAATTGCTTTGGCCAGTCCATTGTCCAGTTGCCACTCTATCCAGTAGCTACCAGAAGGTAAAACAGTGTTTACTGTTGTTGGCTGATTTTTCCAAGATCTGACGGGTTGTCGCCTTGGAGTAGCATTGAAAATGCAGTACATACTTGCAGTGGATGAAGCAGAAAAACGGTTGGTAGTTAAATCTCCAAAGTGGGCAGGGCTACCAATTGAAGGGTTCGTGTTAAAAATCTGCACCCGGATAACTGCATAGGGTGAAGTGGCACCGGCATATCCTGTTGAATACGCATAAGCGGTGAACTGGGAAGAGACCATGACTGGCCGCTGGGAACGGTAAGTTATCCGCCAGAGAAAATCCGTTGGTAACACTGTTGGTAAAACCGGCATTAACTTGCCGGGTTGAACTTCACTCCGGGTGAAACCAACCGGGGCAACAGTACCGCCAGTAGCAGTAGCTCCCGTCGAGAGGGCCATTAATGTAAGGCTGGGCATTAGAAACACCCGACCCCGCAAAAAGGCAAAACAAGACGAAAAGCATGGGTAGCTTACACGAAAACACACAGTTTTTAAGCGTAAATCTTGGTTACTTAATGGTGAATTTTTATTGAATGATTAAAGTCATCCATAGCTGGACGACTGCTTTGATGAGCAGAAATAGATTGATTGAAAATAGAGTGTAAGATGTATGAATTCCCCATAGGCCGTTTTTAGTCCGGGTAAAGATAATAGTTTTAAATTAATAGCCTGAAATTGCCCCAGAAAATATTTTGTCCACAAGAGGTTAATTACCGCTTGTCTACCTCTTCTGAGGCTGTGCCATTGCGGAATTTGCGTCCGAAACCCCTGAAATCTCAGTTGTTTTTTTTCTTCCGGGGTCTCAACTGGCGAAGACTGCTCGGAAAGCGCCTTCCATCATTTGTGCAGATTCTTCATTCATCGTCATGATTGAATGCAACAAAATCAAATCAGGCATCAGCTCGGTTTTTACATAATCCACACAGCTTCGCCTAATGCTTTAATGGAATTTGTTGAAATCTTCTTTGTAGAGGAAAATTTTTGTGTCTGTCGTAACCATTATCATCAAACCTTTACGGCTTTCTGTAATGGTGAGGTAATAATCATTACCCCTAGGTGGCCCTTACATCAAAAAATAGGTTCTTCTCTTCCGGCCCTGATTCTCTTGCTGTAAATGCTTTCAGCTACTTGTCGTTATTCTCGTAAGCCACGATCTAATGTTTTAGCGGTTAATGGTGCTCTGGTATTACCCTGGTTCATGAGAGTTTACAAATATAGAATTGTTTTGAAACAACAAAATCGGGTTAAGTCCCGGCCTTTGTAAATCAGAGAGTTAGGAAAAACTATTAAAATATTTAGTAGACCGGTACTCAATTTCAGCAGTCTGGTCTTCCTCCAGCTGGCGTACAAAGAGCCCTGCATAGTAGCCGCCGGGTATGGCCTGATTAACTGGTCATGTGTTCCCTGTTCCCAATTTTTTCCCCTCTTCCAGTACAATAATTTTTATCAAAATTCATCGGGAAGAAAAATCCGGTGTGTAATAATCAATGCAGGTTTTATAGAGGTATTATTGAAGTTTTCCGATAATTTCCTGTTCAGTCCTTGCATCCACGGCACTGAGACAATCATCAAAATTGTCAGCCCCGGGTTTTGAGTAAAGCACGTGCTATGGATAACCACTGTTTCTGCCCGCTACTGTAGCACCCCGCTCCCTATCATCGTCTGGTGTTGATCGGGGAACTGCTCCAATTTACCTGTGAACCACGGCGTTTTCGCAGCGGTCATCCACTTCATCAATAGATGCCTGCTGCCTTCCGGAAACGGATATTGTTTTCCACTGTATCGCTGAATAAAAAACATCCTGCGGCACATAACTGATTTGTTCACGCAGCATGCGCAGCGTATGCTCCCCGATTTCTTCCCATCGGGCTGATCTTTCCGGATGTAACATCATACATACGCAGTATCAGCTGTGCAATGGTTGATTTGCCACTGCCTGTACGTCCCTACAATGGCAATTTTCTCTCCCGGGATTATGGTTAAACTGAAATCAGGATCGCTTCCTATGCCTGTATGGGGATAAGTGAAATTGACCTGGTTAAATTCAATCGCACCTTTCCAGTTCCACATGCTGTGCGCCCGGTTTATCGTGCCTTTGGCTCCATATCAGGAATTCATTGATCCTTCTCTGTGATGCCGCAGCCCGCTGGATCATACTGGCGGTAAGCTAATCGCGCTACCGGAAACGTGAGCATATTTATACACATCACAAACTCAACGATGGTATTCAGCCCGATCTGGTGTGTGCCATGTATATAATACAGACCGCCAATCATGATCGTAAGTAATGTACTTAAGCCAATAAGCAGTGTGATGAGGAAATAAACGGCTTCCACTTTTGCCAGGCCCACTGCATTTTCCGGTAAGTTTCACTGTTCTTCGTAAAACCGAGCATGCCTTTTTCTGTACAAAGATTTGATCACCCTGATCCCGGATACGTTTCCTGCGCATTGGTGGTGAGATCACTCAATGGGGCCTGTATCTGTTCCTTTTCCGGTTAATGGTATTGTTCACATAATAAATCGTAATCGCCAGGATTGGCAGCGGGGCCAGTACATACATCGTTAACTCCTGGTCGCGTTTCAGCATAAAAAATACGCTGAGCGAGATAATAGCCACCAGGTTTCCGAGATACATAATAGCCGGACCGGTAAACATCCTCACCCGGCTGACATCTTCAGCGATCCGGTTCATGAGGTCGCCGGTACTGTGTGTTTTATAAAAGCCTGTATCCAGTCTTTCGTAATGCCGGTAGATTTCGTTTTTCTGGTCGTATTCTATATGGCGGCTCATCACGATAATTGTTTGCCGCATCAGGAACAGGAAAAAAGCCCGGAGTAATGCGAGTAACAATATTGTAATACCAAATAAGGCCACAACCGTGAGGCCTTTGTATCCCGCATCAGCTATCCAGGATGCGACCCGTTGTACGAGCCCGTCATACCTCGCCGGATGTGCCGGCGCATGATAACCCGGGATCTGCTGCTGCACATAATCAATTACAAAACCCGTAATCTGCGGGGAAAGGACGTTGAAATAATTGGAAAGGAAAACAAACAGCAACCCCACTCCGAACCGGAGTCTGTATTTCCAGAAGTATTTATTCAGCGCGCCGAGTTGTTTCAATGACGGGGTTTGGTGCGAAATTAGTTGAAGAGGGGAAATGCTGGAGGAATTTTGTTAAGTGGAGGGAAAAAATGGTTGGAAGTTGGAGGTTGGAGGTTGGACGTTTCCTAAACCAGGTAGTGAACTACAGGAAAGTGGGTGACCTAAATCAGCTGTTGGAATGTTGGATCGTTGGAATGTTTCCTAAAACCGAAACTTCCATTGAATGTTTTGAATGATTCTGAAGATCGAAAAAAGAGGGAAAGGCCAGATTGAAGAACATTCCAACAATCCAACATTCCAACAATCAAAAGACTTTTCGATCTTTCAGGTTCAACCTCCAACTTCCAACATCCAACTTCCAACAAAAATGACTTTTCGATCTTTCAGGTTCAACCTCCAACTTCCAACCTGTAACCTGTTCACTGGTACACCCTCACATAATCTACTTCCATCCTTTGCGGGAATACCGTATCATCCACCCCGTATTTACCGCCCCAGTTCCCTCCTACTGCAATATTCAGCAGCAGGTGGAATTCCTGGTCGAAAGGCCATGCTGCGATACCCGTGTGGTTATTTTTAAAAATATGGAATACCTCTCCATCGATCATAAAACGCATTTCTTCTGCAGTCCATTCCATACTATATATATGGAATACTTTGTCGTTATCAGTAACTACTGCTGATTTAGAATCCTGGGTACCCCGCATGCCATTGTAAGCATCAGTATGCAGGGTGCTGAAAATGGAATCATGCCAGTAGCCCACATTTTCCATAATATCTATTTCCCCGCTGGTTGGCCAGCCGCCATAAGCCCATTTGGTAGGCAGCATCCAAACTGCAGGCCACATACCCCTGCCTGCCGGGAGTTTAGCGCGTATTTCAATGCGACCATATTTCCAGTCACCTTTATCTCTTGTAACTAACCTGGCAGATGTATACTCTGCATCTTCCCATTTTTCTTTCTTAGCCTCAATAACCAGGTTACCCCCTTCCAGGCGGGCATTGTCAGTCCTGTTCCAGGTGTAATACTGCAATTCCTTGTTACCCCAGCCACAGTTCTGCGGACAGCCACGGCCATGATCATAACTCCATTTGGCCGAATCCGGCAGTCCCTGCCCATTGAATTCATCAGACCAGACCAGGGTTGAAAATTTTTTCTGTGCGTTTGCAGCCTGTATGGAAAAGCCCAGTACCAAGAGCAACAGGATGTGTGATTTATTAATTATGAGTTTCATGTGAGCTGATTATAGTTGTCCCTAAAAAAGAAACTTAAAAAAAAGTGGAGGTAATTACCTGGAAAAGCATCTACGTTCCACTTTCTAACGATTGCTTATTTGCTAAAACTGCTCATTTTAAGGGTTGTGTTATTTGAAAAACCTATTGATATACCCTTACATAATCTATTTCCATTGCTGAACTTACAAATGCCGGATCAATAGTTCCTCCGAAATTCCCACCCATTGCCACATTCATGATGATGAAAAATGGCTGGTTAAATGGAAGGCTTGCGGAATTATTGAAAGTATAATACACCGCCCCATCCACTGAAAACTTGATGGAGGATGCAGTCCACTCCGCTGCATAGATGTGAAATTCAGTTGTGGCGTTGCTTATCACAGTAGTCCCTCCATCGGCACTGCCTCCGGAATGTCCCGGGTGGTGTAAAGTGCCATAAATGGTATTTAACTGACGGCCCAAATGTTCCATTACATCTATTTCCCCGCAGGCTGGCCAGCCTGCCGTTGCGAAATTGCTTCCCAGCATCCAGAATGCAGGCCAGGTTCCGGCGCCAACGGGCATTTTAGCCCTGGCTTCGATTTTTCCATATTTGAATGTGAATTTATCTTTTGATAAAAGCCTGGCGGAAGTATATGAACTGCCACGGAAACTTTCTGCTTTGGCAATAATTTTCACTGTACCACCGGAAATGGTTGCATTGTCAATACGGTTTGTATAGTACTGAAGTTCATTATTACCCCAACCACCTGCACCGAGATCATAACCCCATTTGGAAGGATTGGGTGAACCGGCCACATCAAATTCATCAGACCAGACCATTGTCATAGCCCTGACTACTGTTACAGAAATGGATTTTGACAGGGTTTGACCTCCGGAACTTTTGGCCGTTACATTAACGGTGTATGTACCCGACGAAGGGTACTGGTAAGTAACTACTCCGCCAGCAACGGTTTGGAAAACACCATTGCCGTAATCAAAATCATAACTGACAGCATTGGTAGCAGTGGCTGTAAATGCAACGTTGCCGCTGTTATCAGTACTTACAACCGCAGTAACACTCAGGTTTGTGGGCGGTGTATTGTTACCTGGAGGATTCTTATCCTTTTTGCAGGATCCCGCGATCAGCGGGATTGCCATGATTATACAGAACAATCGTTTTAACATACATCAGGGTTTAACTTTCAGTTTCTGATACCATGAGTTTCCATCAATGCCAATATTCCGCAGGCTTACTGTGGTGGGTGTAATCGCCAGTATTTCATACGTTACACCTCCGGTACCAAAATTAATAATTCCGTTATCAGGTACTGTAAACTGTATTTGGGTGGAATTAGCGGGAGTAGAACCAGATGTGGCATTCTGGAATATCAGTTGCTTATTACCACCGGGGATGACTCCATAACAGTTATCAGCACCGCCAAATCCATAAAATGCTGAGGCGGCTCCGATAGAGAATGATTGGCCTTTATTATCAAGGTTCATGAAAATCCTTCCGGCCGCATCTTTTGAAAAAGTGATTTCATCATCGTAAGCACATGGCTCACGGGTATTAGGGCCGGCAGCGTACCATATCGGTGAAAATTCGTTTGCCGGGCCTACACCGAAATGCCCGTTTGCATCTTTATCAGTAACCCAGATCCTGGAACTGCCATTGGTCAGGGCTGAAACAATATTTGCGGGGATTTCAAAGGCTACAAACACCCTTACCCTTTTACTGATGGTGGAAATAGCACCACCGGTACCTACTGCATTCACAGTAATGGTATAATCTGCTGTACCCGGATTGGCATATTTATAAGCGATCACACCGGAAGGAACCACTTTGGTTACACCATCTCCAAAGTCAATGTTATATGTCAGTGCCCCTGTGGATGCTGCATTAATATTCACAAACCCTGTGCCGTTGCCATTTGGATTACTTGCATCCAGGCCAACAATGGTAGCGCTTAGGCTAAGTCCTTCAGGGGCCTTCAGGTCACCGAAGGAATAACTGGTTTTCTTACAGCTGCTGATAAATACCAGGGCAGCGAGTAAGATCATACCATATATTTTAAACTGCTTTCTCATGATTAGTTTTTTTGAGTTTAGTTAAGTCGGATATCGTCAAAAAGGAAAGTGAAATTGGCTGAACCATCACCCATTGTACCATTGTCAAAAATCAGTACAACTTTCTGGTATGAATTAGCGGTATTGATGCCGCTGTAGTCGAATGTCAGGTCTTCCCAGCCATTTGCCACGGTAGTCAGTACTTCCTTTTCATAGAAGATTCCGCCATTGGTCAGGTTTTCCACTTTGAGCAGTACTTTGGCTCCAACCCTTGGTGAATATACTTTCATCTTAAAAGTATGCAGTACTGAAAAATTAATAGGGGCATCCAGGGCTATCCAGCTGCCTCCCCAGGGCTGACCGGCGTTTTTAACCATCTTACCCACTTTGGCACTGGTATTAATACCGCCAGACTGCGGGTTATTGATTCTTGTTACATCTCCGCCATCGAAATTGGTGAATGTATAATTCAATGTGCCTGATTCAAAGTCAAGAGGCAAAGCAAGTCCTGTGATATTCACCGGCAGGAAAGTAACATCATCCCAGTAGAATATTTTACCATCACCTGCTGTTCCGAAATTGAAGAAGACGGATGCCATATCATACGTATAGGCCAGGTTTAAAGCTGCTGTACCGGATGCCTGGTTTGGAAAATGAAACACCAGTGTTTCCCAGGCGTTGGCAACAGTAGTGAGTTTTTCGGTTTCCACTGAATGCGTATTGTTATTCCTGTCTTCAACTTTTAAACGAACCGGCAATCCAACTGCAGGTGAATAAACACGCAGGCTCATTTGGGTTGCTGTTGCAGAGAATGCCAGCGGCGTTGTAAATCCAGCGCCAATTGTTGTGCCAGCCCAGGTTTCAGCACCGGAGGGTTTGGTTGTTTTCTTAACATTATTGGCTGCATTACCCGGATCAGCAGCGTTCACGGTTTGATTACCGCCAAAATCAACCATTGTGTAATTAACCCCTGCCAGGTCGAATGTAACAGGCAATGCCAGTAAACTGGGGGGAATTGTATTTGTAAGGCGGATGTCATCAAACAGGAAAGTATAGTTTGCAGAACCATCACCCATAGTTCCATTGTCAAAAATCAAAACAATGTGATGATAACTGTTCGCTGTATTTATTGCAGAATAGTCAAATACCAGGTCTTCCCAGGCATTGGCAACTGATGTCACCACTTCTTTCTCATAATTTAATCCTGCATTGGACGCGTTCTCCACTTTCAGCAGCACTTTGGCGCCGATACGGGGAGAATAAACTTTCATGCGGAAGATTTTATTTGCGGAAAAATCAATGGCACTGCTCAGTCCGATCCAGGAACCACCCCAGGTCTGCCCGGTATTTTTAACCATCCTGGCTACTTTGGAAGAGGTGTTGATCCCGTTAGACTGCGGGTTATTCAGCACAGTAACGGCACCGCCGTCAAAATTATTCCATGCATAATTGATTGTTGAAGATTCAAAAGTAACTGGCAGCAGCAACGGATCCACAATACTTACCGCTACGATTTTCTGGGTGGTGGCAGCACCGCCGCTGAATGCAATCACTTTCACATTAAAATTCCCTGTTGTCGCGTAAATATGGCTTACAACCTGTCCTTCCAGGAAGGTCAGCGGTATTTCATTTGGATTATCACCGAAATAAACTTTGAAGTTGGTTTCATATAAAGCGGTTGCAGAAACATTCACTTTAAAGTTATTACCCGCATCAATGGCAGCCGTTACTTCCAGGTTCTCGGGAGCCCTGAAAGAAACAGTCAGCTGTTTGGTTACCTCTGCTGATTTACCTGAAACGGACCAGGCTACCAGTTTTACGTTGTATACACCTTCTGCATACGTGTGGGTGGTATTCTTTCCAGCCAGTACTTTAGCCGGTGTAGTAACAGCATCTCCATAATACACATCATAAGAAACAGCGTTTGTTCCGTTTGGTGTGATTGTTACAAAACCCGTGTTATCCTGGGTAATTTCAAAAAGAGCAGTTAATGCTTCAGGTGCTTTGCCCGCATCCACAAACGCAGTATCGGTATACGTATCTTTTTTACAGCCGGGCATCATCAATACCCATAAAGCCAGGCTGAATATTATTTTAATTGCTTTCATAATTGCTGATTTTAGTGGTGATTAATAGCCGGGGTTTTGAGTAAGTCCGGATATCGTTACTTCCTGCTGGGGAATCGGGAATAATTCATTTTTCCTGACTGGAATCCGGTAATTTTTGCAGCTGCCTGACCGGTTCTCACCAGGTCAAAAAAGCGGTCACCTTCCATAGCCAGTTCAAGCCTTCTTTCATCCCAGATAGCCTGCTTGAGCGTTGCACCGGTAGCAGTAATGTTATGCAGGTTATCACTGAATGCACGCTGGCGTACCTGGTTCAGGTAGCCCTGTGCTTTTGTATCGTTCGGTGAAGTACTGCGGTTGAAAGCTTCAGCAGCCATCAGCAATACTTCAGCATAACGGATGGTGCGGAAATTATTGAGATAATTCAGTTCCACCTGTCCGGATGTTTCTCCTTTACGTGGCAGGTATTTCTGGTTATATAAACCGGTATTCTTGAAAGGAGCCACCTGGTAAGTAATTCCAAATGACGGGTTGGCTGTTTTATAAGCTTCAATATCAAGAATGGTTGCAGCTTTGCGCTGGTCACCGGCAGCATACGCATTAGCCAGGTTTGCCGTTGGAAGGTTAGTACTCCAGCCGGCTGAATAAGGCATGGCAGCAGATCCGTTTAAACCACGGATTCCGCACTGCTGGACAGATAAATTACCCTGTCCGCGTGTTACACCACCCCAGTTATAGTAAGGGGAAGTATTGGAATACTGGATTTCGAAAACTGATTCTGGTCCGTTTTCGCCGGTTGCCAGGTACATTCCGCTGAAATTGCTGACAAGGGAGAAAGCATTTGAAGTGATAACAGATTCAAGCACGGTGGCTGCTGCATCAAACTTACTCTGGTAGAGATATACTTTACCAAGAAGGGCCTGTGCGGCATATTTGGTAATCCGGCCTTTCTCCACCTGTACGGCGGGTAATGTGGCAATCGCAGCTGTAAGATCTGTCTCTATTTGTTTGTACACATCTGCTTTGGGCGCGCGCTGTAAAGACTGCGATTCGCTCAGCCCAAGTCTTTTATCTGTAAACAGGGGCACATCACCGAAGAAACGCACCAGGTGGAAATAATAATAAGCGCGGAGAAAATAGATTTCACCATACAGGGCATCTTTGCCTGCGAAGTTGATGGTTTCACCTGCTTTATTTGTTTGTTTATACTGATGCATATAATTGGCACGGTTAATACCTTCATACGCAGCCTGCCACAATTCGGTTAATGTTGAATTCACAGGCGTGAGTGTATAGTCGTCAATCTGCTGCAGGGATAATACATCTGAGGCATTTTCCCCGCCGCTTACTGCATTATCAGAAGCGATATCACCAACCGGTACGGCCTGGTTAAGCCACTGGAGCGGCGTATAAACACTTACAGCCATCGTACGGTAATGTGATTCGGATTTGAGATAATCCAGGTCAGTGATGCGGTAATCCTCATGCGGATTATAATCAACCCATTTTTTGCATGAACTGAAGAACGTGGCAGTTAATGCCAGACCCAGTGTTGCGATGATTAATTTTTTCATTGTCTGAATATTTTTTGTTTGGAAGATTAGAGTTTGATATCAAGACCTACAGAATAAGTCCTTGCCTGCGGATAAGCACCGCGGTCAATCCCTGAATCCAGGATACCACCTGCGATTTCAGGATCAAAGCCGGAATATTTTGTAAGGGTGATTGCGTTTTTAACCTGCACATAGAACCTCAGTCTGCTGAAAACATTCTTTGTCATCTTTGCAGGGAAAGTATATCCCAGCTGCAGGTTCTTGATCTTGATAAAAGATCCGTCTTCCACATAGCGGTCGGATACACGGATATTGCTGTTTGCATCAGTAAATGAATAACGCGGGTAACGGGAATCATTGGTGGTGTTTTCGCCGGTCCAGCGTGCCAGTATAGCCCTGTATTTGTTGGAATAGTTAGCGTTTCTTTCCCAGGCACTGTATACATCATTACCAACTGATGCATAAGTGAACGCAGTAAAATCAAAGTTTTTGAACTCTAATCCAAGATTCCAGCCGATTGTAAAATCGGGGAAAGGATCACCTATTTTGGTCTGGTCAGCGGCACTGATCACACCATCTCCATTTACATCCACAAAGCGGATATCTCCGGGTACTGCACCTGTTTGAACCGGTGCTGCAGCAATTTCTGCGGCGTTCTGGAACAGTCCCATCGTTTTGTAACCGAGGAAATAGCCGGGAGTCTGTCCTTTTTCAAAAACAGTAACGCTTTGAGATTGCCCGTTGAAATAATAACCGCCCAGGATTTTCGCAGTTCCGTCGCTGTTGGTGGCTGTTACCTCATTTTTAGCAGTTGTGAAAGTGAATGAAGTATTTAATTTAAAAGATTTACCGATGGTTTGGTTATAACCGAGTGTAAGGTCAATACCGCTGCTTTTTGTAGAACCGATATTAGCAGTTGGAATCGGAACAGTACCGAGGTACAGCGAGGCAGAAGGCGTGAAAAGAAGGCCATCCACTTTTTTCTGGAAATAATCTGCAGTTAAACTGAATCTTCTTTTGAAGAAGGTCATGTCAAAGCCAGCGTTCACCTGGAGTTGTTTTTCCCAGCGGAGTGCTTCATTGGCGGCAGAGCCTACTGTTGATCCAGGGAAGAATACATCGTTGAAACTATAACCGTTGCTGTTGGCAGTGGATCCATAGCTTGGGCCACCTGTTACAATACCAACATACTGGGGATCCACGTTTTCATTACCGATAGACCCATAACTACCCCTGATTTTCAGGTGATCAATAAAGTCTGATTTGAAGAATTTCTCACGGCTAACCACCCAACCGGCAGAACCGGAGAAGAAGTTTGCGTATTTATTATCAACACCAAAAGCATATGAACCATCGCGGCGTGCGGTGAAAGAAGCAAGGTATCTGTCCTTGTAATCATAGTTCACCCGGCCAAAGAAAGACAGGTTCCGGCGGAAATACTGGTAGTAATAACCACCCAGCGCATTGCTGTTTGTGGCATTGTTATTCCCGGTAGCCGCAGTAAAATCAGCAAACTCCCATGAATTGAACGGTACATCCTGGCGTGTGGCGCCGGCTGCATTGCCTGAAATTTTTGCTACAGAAAAACCGAGCACTGTTTCAAAATGATGGTCGTCTTTTATTTTGAAATTATAATTAGCAAAAGATTCCCATGTAAAATTGAAGTTGCTGGCTTTTTCATGAGCCACACTATTGTGTTTCCCGGCCACTGTGGAGCCATCAGCATTGAGCGAATTATCCACGTTACTGGGACCGTAAAATACAAGCGGTGTGAAACTGCGGGAATTCCCGTCGTACTTGGTGTAACCAAAACGGCTGGTTAGTTTGAGGTTTGACAGTACATCATACTGCAATTCAAACTTTCCATAAATTTTTGTACCTACATTTTTATTGAACGTATTGTCAAGTTTTGTGAGCGGATTGAATACTTCAGACAATAACAAATTGCTGAAACCATATTTACCCGGTGTGCCTGCTGCATTATTCAGCACAGGAACAGTGGGATCAAAGTTCAACGCACTACCCAGGACACTGTTAAAAGAATTCTCCTGCAGGCCTTTGCCATCGAGCCTGACTCCTGTTGTATTAATAATGAGCCTGACTTTATTGCTGAGGTCGAAGTTCAGGTTAGCGGTGAGATTGGCGCGGCTGAAAACCGACTTATCATTACCACCTACGATTCCGCCCTGGCTGAGGAAACCGCCGGAGAGGAAATAATTCATTTTCTCAGAACCACCGCGTGCGGAGATATTATGTGTCTGTACAGATGCCGTTTTGAAAACTTCATTCTGCCAGTTTGTTCCCACTCCCAGTAATGACAGGTTCGGGAAGATCGCATTACCACCGGCTACGGTACTGCCTTCATTAATCATGGCGCCGTATTCAGAAGCATTCAGCACACCAACCGTATTCATCACTTCCTGGATACCATAGCTGCTGTTGATTCCTATTTCTGTTTTTTGGTTTTTACGACCGGTGCGGGTTGTAACTACTATTACCCCGTTACCGCCTTTCACACCATAGATTGCGGTTGTGGCAGCATCTTTTAAAACGTTGATTGATTCTATATCAGCAGCATTCAGTGAATTGAGGTCTGTAAGTGTTTGCGGCACTCCGTCAATCACAACAACCGGATCAGTTCCTGAGAATGAGGGGATACCCCTGATCAGAACTGTAGGTTTGGAACCGGGAGAACCACTTTGAATAACATTCACGCCGGGAAGCACGCCCTGGAGGGCTTCCTCTGCCCTTACCGGACGGAGTTTTTCAATATCGGCACTTTTAATGGTGGAAATCGCACCGGAGACTTTGGTAACCCGCTGGGTACCATACCCCACCACGATTACTTCCTGTCCTGTAGAAGCCGCAGCATCTTCCAATTGGATCAGCAGCGGGCTGTTAGTGTTTACTACAGTGAATTCAAGTGTTTTCATCCCGACATAACTGATTACAAGTACAGAACCCGGTCCGGGTACTGACATTGTAAAACTGCCTTTTGCGTCGGTAGCGACTGTTGTGGAACCACCTTTAACAGTGATGTTTGCACCGGCCAGGGGGTCGCCGGAGGATTTTGAGGATACTTTTCCGGAAATGGTGATACTCTGTCCCAGCAGAAAACCGGCTGCCAGTAATGATAGACATAGCATTCCTAGTTTTAGTTTCATACAGCAATTGTTTTAAGCGAATCGATTAATAAAAAAATAGCCCGGCTAAGGTAGTCCCGGGGTTAAGCCATAAGAAATAAACTACTACATCAACACTACATCAGAAAAGATAATTCATTGATTTATACCAGTTTTAAACTACATCATTACTACATCAAATAATTATTTATACTTTCACATCAATATTTTCACGGTACATCAATGCGAAAAATTCTTTTTACCATATTCTTCTTTCCATTCATTTCAATGGCACAGAACAGTATTGGCTTCCCGGATGTGATTAACTACCCAAAACTGGTTTATGGAGCGGGTTTGCAGAGTTGGGATATGAAGCAGGACCGCAACGGAACAATGTATTTTGCCAACAATGAAGGCTTAGTCAGTTTTGACGGCCACTATTGGTCCCTGTACCCTTTACCAAATAAAACCATTGTCCGCTCGGTGGAGATTGGCGCCGATCACCGGGTTTATGCAGGTGGCCAGGATGAGTTCGGGTATTTTTCTCCGGATCAAAACGGTACCCTTCGTTTCACTTCCTGACCGGGCTGATACCTGAAAAAGACCGGTCATTTGGGGATGTTTGGGATATTGTCAATTTTAAAAACGATATTTTTTTCCGTACCCCCAATAAAATATACCGGATCAGTAACGGGGTTGTGGCAGTGTACAAAGCATCATCCGAATGGTCATTTATGGGTATCTGCCAGGGCCGTCTCTATGCACATGATTATTTGCATGGCATCCTCCGGTTTGACAACAACACCTGGTCTCCGTTAACTGTGCCCAATTTGCTGGGCACTAACGACCCCGTAACAGCTATACTGCCGGTTGGTGGTGACAGTATGATTGTGACAACCCTAAAAACGGGCTTTTATTTTACATCAAAAAGGGGTTTACTAAAATCTCAACGGCAATAACTGCACAGATTCAGCAAAACCGGATTTATGCTGCTACCGTGGTAAATGATAAATGGATAGCCCTGGCTACAAATAATGACGGTATATATATAACAGACCATGAAGGGCAACTGATCCAGCGGTTTTCCAAACAGGAAGGTTTACAGAATAATAATGTGCTGAGCATATTCCTGGATAAACAAAGTAATCTCTGGCTCGGATTGGATAATGGAATTGACTTTATAGCATATAACAGCGCCATTAAAAGAATTACCCCTAATGGCCAGGACGGTTCAGGATACACCAGTCTTATTTATGATAAACATTTATATGCCGGCACATCCGGTGGTTTATTCAACGTGGCGCTGCAACAGACAGAAGACCTGAGTTTCAGTAAAGGGGATTTCCAGCTGGTAAGCAATACCACAGGGCAAAGCTGGGCGATGTCTGAAATCAACGGACAATTATTACTGGGGCATCACGAAGGTCCGTTTATTGTGAATGGCAATTCAGCAAGTGCAATTGCCACCAACGAAGGTGGGTTCTGGAATTTTACACCGATGTCGGCCGTCTATCCTACCGCCCGTGTGATTGCCGGGAATTATAAAGGTCTCAGTTTCCTGGATGCGGATGGGAACGGGTTCAAACTCGCAGAACGTATACCCGATTTCCAGGAGTCTAGCCGTTTTGTGGTGCTCGACCGGTTTGATAACATATGGGTATCCCACCCCTATCATGGCGTATACAGGATCAGCCAGGTTACACCGGGAAAATTTACCACTAAACTGTATACAGCAGCCAACGGACTTCCCGCTACTCTAAATAATCATGTTTACAAGCTGAAGAATGAACTGGTTGTAGCAACCGAGAAAGGTGTGTATATATACAATTCTTCAAATGATCGTTTTGAGCCGTCACCTTTTTACGGGCGTTTACTCGGAAACCAGAGCCTGCGTTACCTGAAGGAAGATGCCGGGGGAAATATCTGGTTTATTCACGAAAAATCGCTGGGCATCCTGGATATGACCGGCAAGGATACAACAGTGATACACATGCCGGAGCTGACGAACAAACTGGTCAGCGGATTTGAATTTATTTATCCGGTTGACGGGAAGAATATATTCGTTGGCGGTGAAAGGGGATTTTTCCATATTAACTATGATAAATACAAAAAGATTATCCCGGAGCTGGCAGTCATGATCCGTTCTGTAAAAATTGTAAACCGGCGCGACAGTCTTTTATTTGGTGGTTTTTTCTCAGATGCTGATAACATTCAGGTGCAATCAAAAAAACAGGTGCCCGATATCAGCCATAACTGGGGGAATATCCGTTTTGAATTTGCCTCTCCTGTTTGCCCAGCAGGGAACGCTTGAATACAGTTACAGGTTAAAAGGATTTGATAATAACTGGTCAGCCTGGACATCTAAAAGGGAGAAAGAATATACCCATCTGCCCCTCGGGCTCCTATAGTTTTGAAGTGAAAGTGCGGAATAACCTGGGAAATGAATCTGCTCCCTCTGTTTATAAATTCACCGTACTGCCTCCCTGGTACCTGAGTATCTGGGCTTATATAATTTATCTGCTGTTACTCATTTCAGGTTTATATTATTTATACCACTGGCAAAGCCGGAAATTTGTAACCCAGCGGGTCAGGCATGAAGAGGAACAGCGAAAACTCCAATACCTGCATCAACTGGAAATTGACAAGGCAGAGAATGAACTTATAAACCTCCGTAATGAAAAGCTGCAGGTGGAGATAGATTTTAAGAACTCTGAGCTGGCTACAACCGCCATGCACCTGGTGCAAAAAGGGGAAATCCTTACAAAGATCAAATCAGATATAAATTCTATTATCCGCGGACTGGATAATGAAAAAGCGGTGAATGAGCTGAAGAAAATGATTAAGGTACTCGGCGAAGATGATAAAATGGATAAAGACTGGGAACATTTTGCCCAGCATTTTGATAAAGTGCACAGCGATTTTGTGGTGGCGCTGAAGGACCGTTTTCCTACGATTACAGCCAATGAACTCAAGCTTTGTGCTTATTTACGAATGAACTTATCCACGAAAGAAATAGCCCAGTTAATGAATATTTCAGTGCGTGGTGTTGAAATCGGCCGTTACCGTCTCCGGAAAAAACTGGCGATTCCTTCTGAAACCAATCTGTTTGATTTCCTCATCAGTATCAGCGGGAAAACAAATCAATCGTAGTAATAATAATATTCTGTAAAGTTCGGGCTTCCCACATGGAGTGCTTTCCGGTACAATGGCTTTTGGTTATTGCTGAACCGGTATTCTGTATAATTGATATCAATTTCCGGTGTACCGCTGCTGGAAAGAATGTTATTAGCCGGTTGCATGTAATTATAATAAACAGGGCCCAGTAAAAATTGGTGACTGGACCTGCAGGTATGGGATTGGGATTATTATCGTACTGAAACCGGAGGGTATCTGTTGGCGTTGGATTTACCCACTTAAAATGACCTGACCTGGATTTGATGATGTTGTATACTGGTATTGCGCTTCACATAACAGGCTGTAGGGACCACCAAAACTCCTGTAATCAGTCCTTTCTGCAATACCGTTCCGTTATACTGGTAAACAGAGCTGTCTTCATAACCTGCAGCCAAAGTGGGTGGTGTAATCGATTTTGACATGGTGAGCAAACCATTAGCTCCGTAATAGAAAAATGCCCTGCCAGTATATGTTAACTGGCCATTGGTTGTTCCGTATGAAATAAGACTGTCCAAGCCGGCCACCGGTTCCTCGGTAAAAATATTGTTTGAACTGGTCAGGGGAAGATGAATAGTTATAATAAGTGGTTACCATTTGGGAAAGGATGTTTCCCGGGCCATAAGAATAGTCATAAACGATTTTCCGGTTCGTACCACCATCCTGGCTCACCAGTTTGAGCAACAGGTTAAAATTTTTGCCCTGGGAAGCAGGCTTTTCTTTTTTACATGAAACCATAATTCCCGCTGAAAGCAGGATCATAAGAATGAGGACAGCAGATATGCGAAGGGATCTGATCATAATAAAATGGCACTGTTAAATTACAGATTAATTTAATCCAAATCAAGCCGGCTGCTATCATGGCTTAGCCGCCGGTGACTATGTAAGATAGTGCTGTTTTCCGGCCCTGCCTGAGTAAAGGAAAAACTGGTTGAGATTGTATAATAAAAAGAAAAGCAGCCTTTTAGGGGCTGCCTGGCGGACAAACTTCGGCAACGAATAAAAATAGCTTATTAAAATTGAATTCAATCACATATTGTTAGCTATTAGCTATATCGATTGACCCGTTTTTGGAATTTACACCCTGCTGGCAAAACACCAAAAAGGTTTATTGAGAACCTTGCTAAGTTTACCAATTCAAGAGGAGATTGAATGTAATATGAAATCTTAACTAATATGGCCAAAAAATAGAGTTATCCTTTGGCTTGAAAACAGCCCCGATTGCCAGGCTTCAGCAGTAAACTGTGATGGTTTATTTGTTTCGAAAGAGATTATTTTTATTGATAAATGAGTAACAAGGACACACCAATAAAATCAACAAATTATGCATTGGCTTTTTTTTGAAGCTGAAAGTTTTTTAGAGGCTTCTGCCGTAATAATAAAGCATGGAAATAAAGATATTCTCACGAGTGCAGGTTTTGAAAAGGCGATCAGCTTATCTTATGTATCTCACGTAAATCATGCATTCGCATTTGAAATGTACATTAAATGTTTAATGATAATTGAAAAGGGGGAATATCATTCAGGACACAATCTTTTTATTTTATTTGGAAAGCTGAGTCAAAAATGCCAGGATAATATTGTTAGCTATTATAAAGAAAATTACAGGTCAATAAGAAGACATAGAAGGTATTTTGGAATTTTTGAAGAAGTCGATTTCCATGAAGAGTTAAAAAGAAGCAAGTAACGCCTTCATGCAATTCCGATACCTATTTGAAAAGACAGATACCCCTACTATGAATTGCACAATATAATAAAGTGTGTAAAAGCAGAGATCATAAAACTAAAACCGGAGCTTTTGGCAGAATAATTATTTAAACTCCCTTTTATAAATTCTCACATAATCTCCTGTTGGCTTGTATCCAACTTTAATGAACGCCTTGTTAGACGCAGGATTTGTAGCATCTGTTACTAACATACAGAATCCATTCCCTACACTCAGTAAACCTGCAGTTAATCCATGAATCAATGAAGCGGCAAAGCCTTTTTACGAAAGAGAAGGATTAGTGTAAACATGACCAATGACCGGGAAACCATATTCATCGTTATGTATTGCCTGTGCGATTGAACAAATATCTTTACCGTAATTCCATTGGTATATATTATCGTTCATAATTCCAGAAAAAACATAACCTAGCTTCATATGGTCAAAGGTCTGCATCTCCCCTTCGTATGATTTTGCAAAATCAACGCTGAACTCTGCAAGTTCATTCAATCTGTTCATGTCTCCCATTCGCATCTCACCTGGGGAGCAAGTGAATGAAGAAGATACCTTATCGCATCTATAAATGATCCTGTGTTTTCCTAACTCATACGTTGCTGCATTACGCTCGAAAAGAGCGTCAATAATAACTTTTGACCCTGCGAAATAATAT
>JADKJC010000004.1 GCA_016722465.1 Chitinophagaceae bacterium
CTGATTATTCATTGAATTTAATTATGGTATCCCTGCGAGGTAAAAAGCCATTAAATGATTCATCTGCAACACCCGTACAATCCTTGTAATAGCACCGCCGGCATTTTAAGCTCAGCCCAAACCTGGGTGGCTTCTTCCTGTGCTTTTAATACCGCTTGCATTATAGTTAAGCCCAACTGGAAGTACGATATTCCCTTCTTTAAGTTCGTAAAATGGAACTGAAATATTCGGTAAACCACTACTGAGGTTTACTGGCACATCTCCAAATTTTCCCAATGCTGCTGCATCAGGAGAAGCTGGCAAAAAATCTTGCTTTGCCATGCCATCTTTCGTTTGTCCTATACAAATCTGGATAGTAACCCAAAGCAATAAACTTAAAAAAAGGTTTTTGATTTTCATAATCTGTAAAATTTGTTATTTGAACGTGTATCCTACCCGGAATACCAAAGGTTGCGAAACCGGGATATGCTGCCTAGATAAGCAGTCATATAGTAGCTGAATTTTATTTCCTTTTAAAAACTTAGATTTAACATTGAATTTTTACTGATACCAATCAATCGCTTTGCTGCCGAGCAGATACATTTTACAACTGTCCAAAGATGTGATGGCATTTCTAATTATTCTGTTCGTACCCGCCGCTTATATAAAAACTTCCTTTTAATTTCCAGTCAATAAAACTTCTTAAACCTAAACCCTGGCTGCTGAGCTTTATATTATCCCAGCCTCTTCCAAAACCAAGTTTAAAAGATGCACCAATGCCAATAACAGATTTGTCATTCAGTTTGTATCCAACTGATACAGCAATATCACTGGTAACAGGAAAATAGCTGGTTGCTTTGCGTTTGTATATTAGTGCCATATTCCAACCGCTTTAAAAAGGCTTTTGTTTTTTGGTTATTGGGTTTAAAACCCAGCGGCAATACATCATCGCTATTACCGGCTCCGGCTTTTAATACTTTGTCTTTTAGTTGCGTTATTTGCGATTGGGCATCTTGTAAATTTTGCTGAAATGATGCATGTGCATTGGGGCCACCTGCAGTAAGTTGCTGTTGTATCATATTATTAAGCATGGCTCTTGTTTGCAGGGTAGGGTTGGCTGCTAAAAAAGCAGTGGGGTCGGCTGTTGCTCCCCCCACTGTAGAAGGAAACAGGCCTGCAAGCAGGCTGTTTTTTGCCATGAAATCCTGAAACAATTTAGTTTTGTAGTAGTTCAATTGCTTTCTTTTCTATTTTTTGGGGGTCGTTTAAAATTTCCTTGTACTCATTTATTTGCTGGGTATAATAATAAGCCTGCTTATTTATATTTTTCAATTCTTTAACCAATCCAAATTTTGATAGCTGCCCTGCCAGGTATTCTTTCCGTTGCCGCATAAATTGTTTAAGTTCTTCAGCTTTGTTTAACTGATTCTCTAACCCGGCAATATTTTTAAGAGAAGTTTCTATTTTTTGCCCGGCTTGTTTTGTCTGGTTCGCCAGTTTGCCCTGCTGGTTTAAAAACTGGAAGGAGGTTTTTAGTGTATCTTAATAAAGGTATGTATTGAGTATATTTTCCGGGGTTCGCCAGTTTGTCTTTTAGTGTTGCAATGCTTTGTTTTGATTGTAACAGGTAATTATTGGCTGCTGCGGAATCTTTTCTGCGTAATTTTCTGTAAATCCTGTTTTCCTGTTTTTGAAGTTTTGCTATTTGCTTATCAATCGTTTTTTCAAACGCATCATCAATATTTTTTATCTTTTTATCAATAGCATACTGAGCTTTTGCAGGGAAAGAAAAAATTTTATCTACTAATGATTCAGGCTCCTGTGCAAAAACATTGTTTAATGAGCAAAACATTACGGCAACAATTACTATGCTGAAACCTTTTTTTTGTAGTTGCATACTTAACCTTTGTAGATACTTAAAATGTGGTGCCTGAACTTTGAAGAATAAAACTAACAAAGGATATTATACGAAGAGGGACAAGTAAATGCCATATCTGGCGAAAGGCTTTTTATCAGGGACAAGTATGCGACATTTAAGGCAGCAGGGCGAAAGATAAAATGCAGGGAACTAAAAAAGGCAAGTTTTAGGGAGTGTATATAAGGATAAGTAATGAACCTGTTTTAGCAGTTCACATTCTATTTAGTAAATCAATTATAAATAAATTGTGTTTGCTGTTTAAACCTTTTTTTATTATTCATATAGGTTTGTAAATAGTTCATTATCTCACTTGAGTTGCATCATCCTTAAAGAGGTTTCATTTCCTTCCAAAATCAACATCATCGTTGTTTGTAAATTTAAAAATAAGTATATGTTCCATTTGGCTCCTGCGGTATAATAGTATTTCATAAAGTGCAATACCGTCTCCAATCCCAAAATAAGTTAGAAGCCATGAAGGGCGTCACATTGAAAATATCTCTCCTGAGTCAATATGGTGTCTCCTGTTTTGGGGTCAATTATTTTAACAGGTGTAACAGATGAATAAACTTCTAATGGTGTAGTACAAAGAAAATAGAAAAAAAAGATTAGAACCGGTAATTTAAAATAATATTTCATGGTTCTGTTGTATTTGAGGTTGAGAGAAATTATACTTAAAGTTTTATGTATGTAAAGTCATTTTATTAAAATCTGATTACGGACATAAAACCTGTTAAAAGGATAGCCATCCTTCGGTAGTTATGTGAATAGCGATATTCGTTATTCCCGATCGGATGAAGGCGGACTTTCAATTGAAGAGTAGCCAATAAGATTATTTTCCGGAAAAAATCAAATTCTGCAGAAAACAGATTATCATAGTAACCAAGACCCAGAAATTTAAAGAGTAAAATGGATTTTTTATTGTCAAAAGAATGAGTAAATCTAAATGTTTGGGAAGCGGATAGTATGATGAACTCCATATTGAATCTGAACCACCTTGCATATTGCCATTGGTCAGTGTTCTTGTGTAGGTGATACTGTCTGTTAGATAAAAGGTTTGCGAAGAAGAATTAACGAAATATTTCTTTAATTGGTAAAGATTAGCATTTAGTCGAAAAAACTCTTTTTACACGAGGCTCAGGTATGCCGGCCGTATAATGCACCAAGGAATCTGTTACTATGAAACCATTACTGCGATAAAATAAGTAATGCTGCTGTCTGTATTAAAATAGCGCTTTCCACCATTTTAAAAGGCAGGGTATCAACATTTAAATAGTAAAATCTGGATGTATGTGTATACTGAACTCCACCAACACCATATTCGGTAAATAAAGGTTTAATGACTATTTTTAAATTGTCGTAAAAATATTCATGTACAATCCCTGTGTCCAAACCTGCGGGTCTGGTGGTATCAAAGGAAATCACTTTTTTAAGGTAGCTACTGTCATTTTGAAAACCGTTGGGAAAATCATCTACGACATTCTTTTGACAAGAAGAAAAGCTAGCAAGTAAAATTAAAATAGCAAAAAGGCCGATAAGTGTTTTCATATACATTAGAATTGGCTATTAAATAATCAGCAATGTAAAGATGAAAGTTAGTAACGGCTTTATAAGACAATAAGAGGACAAATTGAGCCACGCTTATATTGTAATAGCAGGAGTACGGATTTAGCAATGCGGTTTTTTTGATATTCCCTCTGAAGTTTATAATGTTAAAAAACTGCCTCCTGAGCTACGGTCCAATGTTCACGCTTTTAGTAAAGCCAGATGGCAAATTGCACAGTACCATTTCTAAAAAATGGTGTTATTTCATTTCCACATTAAGTATCCCTTTTCCATTTTCTCCTAAAAATTTTAACAGCACATCTGCAAAAGCACTTGTTCCATTATCAGCATTTGTAAAAATTAAAAGCCCATCTTTTATTTCCGGGATAATAAAAGCGATTGTATGCACTCCGATATCATCACCCCCATGAACAATTGCAAAGTCTTTATTAGCATTAATGTTTTCATCAACCCACCAACCTAAGCCAAAGTGTTTATAATTATTAACCCTAACCTGGTCTGCCATCATATCTCTGTAAATTTTGTCTTTTAAACCTGCTCCGTTCATTACATACACCATGAATTTGCAATAATCTTCAACTGTCGTAAGCAAATCATCAGCAGCGCTGGCGGTTTTATTTTTAATTGTCTGGTACTGCTCTCCATTTTCTTTATGCCATTTGGCAAACCGTGTTCCATCAATGCTATTGCTCCAATAAAATCTGGTATCATTCATTTGCAGAGGCTTAAAAATGAGTTGATTTGCAAGCTGATCTAATGTTTTATGAAACTTCGCTTCCAATGCTTTTCTTAAATACTCGTAACCTCGCCGGAATAATGATAAGCAGTTCCGGGATCAAAATTAAAAGCCAGCTTGTTGGAAACATTTTCTCTGCGCCAGTTTGGAAAACCAGTTTGATGGCTCAATATGTGCCTAGTAGTTAATTTTTAGCCCCGGGGTCGCAGCAATATCCGGATCTGTAAAATACTTGCATATGGGCTCGTCTAAACTCCATTTACCCTCACTTACCAGTTTTAAAGTAACAATGGCAGTTATAGGTTTTGTCATTGAAGCCACATTCCAGATGGTATTCTTTGGTGCTGGTATTCCTTTTTCCAATTCTCCAAATACAGAAATTTGCTCAATTTTACCGTTTTTTATATACCCGATTCCTAAAGCAGGAATATGTTTTTGCTGCAACCATTTTTCAGTTTCAGCCTTATCCGTAAATAATAGTTTTTCATTAACTGGCTTGTCAAAATCTTTATGATCATAGCTTAAGCACCGGCTAAGTTTCCACTCCCCATTTTCAATGAGCCAAATATTTGAAAATTGAGCTATTGATGTTACGTATTCAAACCCATCTTTCTCTATTGCAAAAAACTTATGTGTCCCTGTTTGTATGGCGCCATAAAGTTTGCCATTTTTTTCAAGCTTAAATACCTGCAAAGTGCTGTCTATTAACTCTCTCCTTGGTTTATAAGTGATGGTACAAATATTATTTTTAATGTTTTCTATAAAACCGAATTTAGATTTTGTAGTGCCAGCCTGGTCATGATAAAATTCAAAATTGTTGTCGCTCAGGATAATGTCAAACTGCTTTAAATCGCACTTGTTAAACCCTATGTTAAATAAAAGACTGTCTTTACTCCTTAGAATTCTAAAAAGTTCCGATGATTTGTCTGCCTGTGCAAATAAAGTAATACTTAAAAAAAGTGTTGAAATAAAAAATGTAATTTTTTGCATCCCGTGTTTTTAAAAATTGATAAGAAAAAATTGAAATTATTCTGTTGCTGGCTTTATTCTAAATACATGCTTTTAAAAATAGTTTATAATTTGGAAATTCCATACCGTTTCCCAAGGCTTACGGCTTACTCTAAAGAATCAAATTTTATTTTGGCTGCCCTAAAGTAATCCTATTTGAATATCAGCACCATCTCTATGATAAATATTTTAGCCATAACGTTTCAGCCTTCCCTTTTATTTTTTATACAAAATTTTCATTGTTTGTGCTATCCAATCTGCCGAATTGTCCAAAAGATAGTCAGGTGCTATCCCAATCACCTCGTATTTTCTTTGATTTCTGTATCTTGTCATTGTACAAGTCAAATTAAAATTATAGCAAGGAGTTGACAAACCTCCAACTTCCCCATAACCCACATAACCGCCTGAATTTTCCCCTACTAAAATAGTTTTACCACTTTCCTTTGCCCAAAATAAAAGTGTTTCGCAAGAACTTGCACAATACTTATTAATTATTATCGCAACTTTTTCGGGATATTTAACAATGGTATCTGTAACCTTGCTATTCCCATCTCCTCTTTGCAGAAATGAGTTTAAGGAGGTCTTTTTCATTTTATCAATTTCTGCTGCCAATTCTACCTGGTAGTCTTTATCAAAATTTAATGTGTCTTTACTTTGCTCGCCATACCACAATTCCCACATCTTTATATTCTCTTCGGTAACATATAAATCTACTGTATCTTCAGTAAATGGTTTTGTATAAATATATTTCAAAAGTGGCCTAGCGTTCCTGTCGCTTCCCCCTCCATTATTTCTAACATCAATTATCAGGTAAGGCTTTGATATTATTTCTTTGTCATTTTTGCGGTAAAAAGAATCTAATTCTGAGTATAATTCATTGTCAAAAGCCGGTACCCGGATGTA
Source organism: Chitinophagaceae bacterium (assembly GCA_016722465.1). Taxonomy (GTDB): domain Bacteria; phylum Bacteroidota; class Bacteroidia; order Chitinophagales; family Chitinophagaceae; genus Ferruginibacter. The sequence continues at coordinate 6,108 of JADKJC010000004.1, forward strand.
AGTTGTTGAATCATTTAATATCCTAAATTCAACGTTGCCCAAATTGTTGAGATTATAACTTATTCGCCTTTTCAAAGTAGTTTTAAACCAATTGTCACCTAAAATTCCTTCTTTCAATTCATAGTTTGGGTAATATCTTAAACTGTGGTTTCTACTATAAACAAATGCCTCGTATTTGTTTATCGATTTTTTTTTTAACTCCATTTTTACTGACCTACTTTCCATAAAGGTGTTTTTGTTTCAATAACAACTCCAACAAAATCCCGCAAGCTATTTTTATTTGGAACAATTACAATTTTGAAGAGTGAATCAGTTGACTGATAAATACCTTTTATATCATTTAACTTGAATTGCTTATTATCTGACTGTTTTAATTTTATAATTTCTCTGCTTGTAAAAGGCTCAGAGTTTAAAAATTCACTCACAGAATTTGGGTCCTTTTCGTACACTTTTTTATTTTGCATATAAACGCCTGAATGATTATCCTTAAAATATTCAACATAATAGGTCAACAGCTTAAAGCATTCTGATTTTCCAGTAATTCCCACGGTCTGTTTTAGTAAATTCATTTTAAATTTCTCATACTCCTTTCTGTTGGTTTGGTTTACATTGTCAGAAAAACTTGGAAGATTGGCTTCGTAATATTTTATTACAAAATTCAACTCTTTATTGCAAATACATTGTTGTCCAAAAATTGAGGTTGTAAAAAAAGAAAATGTCAGAAAAATGAAAAACGCTTTCATATTATTATTTTGCTTTTAAAATTTATACACAACACAACTATCTGTAAATCGTAGTAAAAGTCTCTTGAAATCTTTTTAAAATAAACATCAGCACATACAATAACTGTCGTATTACTATCAAATTTTAAGAGATGTCAGTTTCGAAGTTTTCTAAGTTAATCTTTTTGGATACTCCAGAAGTAATGACTGTATCGTTAAAAATTTTGAAGAAATATTTTGATTTCCCTGATTGTTGCAGGAAGAAAAGGTTAAGAAAAATACTTTGAAGGCCTTTTGCATATTAATATATGATATTTAGTTATTGTTATCGCCAACCTATTTCAGGACGAGACAAATTAAAGCTGGGCTTTGTTTGTCAAACTCCAAACCGTAGTACAATAGAATTACCGCTGCTGATTGCTTCACTGTCCAGTCTCACTATAGACAATACCATTGCACGCAGGCATTCTACTTTTGGCCAAAAACTTCTATTACGTAATCCAACCAATTGTATTCTTCTATTTCGTTGTTAAGGAAATAATCTGGTTGAATTCCTTTACTGTCAATTGTCATATTGGGAATCCTAAAACTTTTGGATATACTGTAACCTAATTCAAATTCGTTGCAAGGTGATTTTACAAAATTCATGTTGGGCGTTCGTTTTAATTTTTTTGATGCCAAAGAACAAATTGCTTAAATGGCTCAGTCCAATATTTTTCTTGATGCATTCCTTCCTCATTAACTATCAGGAAAGTTTTTATTTTTCTATTTCTGCTTAATGAATATTGAAATTCTTTTAGGGTATTCGGCAGGTTTTGAATTCCCTCAGCACCACCACCATAGAAAAATATTTTTGATTTTAGTGATTGAGATTTATATAAAATCTCTTTTTTTAGTGAATCTTTTGAAATAGAGTTCCAATATGCCGGTGAAAATACTGCTGCAGAGCCAAATACATTCGGAAATTCTAAGGCCGCAAAGAAAGATATGAGTCCGCCCATCGAACTACCTCCAATTGAAGTGTTTTCTGGCCCTGTTTTAGTTCTAAATTTTTTATTTACATAAGGTATTAGATCGCTGATTATAAAAGACAAGTAGTCTTTTCCTTTTGGCTCTTTTAACTTTTTTGTTGCATATGGTGAGTATTCGGCAAACCTATTCTCCCCGGAGGAAATTCCTATTATAATAAACTCTCCCTTTCCCTTTTGATTTAAAGAATCTAGAGCTTCATCCAATTTCCACTCCTTTCCATTGTCTGTATAAGCTTGGTCAAATAATCCCTCTCCATCATTCATATAAATTACTGGATACCTTTTCTTTGATTTTTTATATGTTGGAGGAAGATATACTGAAATTTGTTTTGTTGTATTTAATGATTTCACAGAAAGGCTGTCGAATAATATCTTAACATTTTTCGAAGCGGTATGCTTTTTTTCTATTAAATCTGTCCAACCCTGAACAGTTAATGTGAAAGTTGTATCACTTTTTACTTCAAATAAACGATTTGCAATTCCATATCCGTCACTACTACATTCATATTTTCTGTTATCTCCTCTGTTAACTTTACATTGTATGAAATATTTCGAATTGTAAATGAATGATAAAATAAGTTGTCCATTTATGTTTTTAAACATATATAATGTGTCTCCCGATTTCCAGCTATTGGTTTCTGTCGATAGAAAATATTTATTATCTGCGTTGTTGCCTATACTTGGGGTATTTAAAATCATAGTTACTTTATATTGCCCACTAAGTTTTTGAGATAGTGAAAAAAATAGTGATAACATAAGAAGTTTGTACATAATCTGTCTGAATGATGCTGATAAAAATGACACACACCCTCTGTATTTGTGTAACCCTTGGTACAGAAAAGGATTGCTAGTTAATTTGAATCTGTACTAGCATAATTGCCTAAATACAAATACTGCTTTTTTTGTAATGTAAATCAACACCATAATGTTTGCAAATGTGGGCCAATAAAAGTACTTATTGAGCCAATAATATCTTTTGTGTAATGCGGAATGCCTAGCTGTAGAATAAAAGCCAATTTATGATTAGTTGAAGCAACTACTTAAGTTTGATTTTTACACAGTTTATGTTAGCGGCTGTCAGCCTTTCGTTTATATACTAAATTATAAAGCTTAGCTCCACTTCCAAAAGTCAGGAAAATGAATAAAAGCATTACTCCTCCTCCATCTGTGTCTAAAGTCAAGTCACCGTTTTTTAGCAACCCAATTCTGTTTTTTGAGTTGCAAAACCATTTACAATAAAATAAAATGGACGAATTGTTGTAAGACTAAATTGGAAATAGTTCTGTGATATATGTCCTTTAATAATTTTTGTTTTGATTGCTTTATTATTTTTGAAAACAGTTACTTTTAAATGTTTACTATCAATTGACTGTAAGTTTATTCTATCGTTAGTGCGTGGTAAACTTTTGAAGTTGAATTTTTTACTAAATGTTAAGGCATACTCAGAGGTTCTAAAAGACGAGTCAACAGAAAATATATCATAATCGCCATCAAATTTATTTAAATCAGTTTCATTCAATGTTTGTAAAGTTTCTGTTTTTACAATTGGTTTCAATGTACTACATGAACTTGCTAAAACTGTAATTGCCAAAATAACTAAGCAAAAGGAAAAAGCATCGACTTAACATATTCCCATTCTTCATCTATTATACTGTAATAAACTGCATTTCTTAATGTTCCGTTTTCTCTTATTTTATCTTTACGTATTATTCCCTCAAACTTGCCGCCAATTTTTAAAATAGCTTTTCGTGACCGCAGGTTATCATCGCTTGCTTTAAACTGAACCCTGATAGTTTGTAATGTTTCAAAACAAAATGTAAGCAGGAGCAGCTTGCATTCAGTATTCATTCCAGTTTCCCAAAAATTAGGGTGTATCAGGTCCAGCCAATTTCAAGTTTTCTGTCTTTGGAATGAATATCAAAAAAACCTTGTAAACCAATTAATTTATTGGTGATTTTGTTTACTATCACAAAAGTATAGTGCTCACCTTTTTCTCTTTCTTTTAATGCTTCGTTATAGGCTTTTGTAAACGTAGTGGCAACTGAGCAATTAACGGGTAAAACTCCCAAATTCGTTTATCTTTTGCCAGTTCGTAAAGTTCAGTGAAGTGAACTGTTTCTAATGGTATTAAATCCACTAACGTCCCTTTTAAATGTACCGGGTGTACGATCCAATTTTTCATATAATAATCAGAAATGAAAATTTATTTTAAAACATCTTCAAAAAAACTGTTCTGAATCACAATTTTATTTTTTGATAGCATTCAAATTAGGACGGTTTTTGTGACTGTTATATGCATTCGCCAAGCACTTAGCAGCCACAGATTACTTCAGCAATAGCTTTTAACTTGAATAATATTTTGAAATAATTTGCCTGAAAGCTGGGTAGGAAAGTTAATGACAGTTGGCCAATTAATAGAGACAAATAACTGACTAATTAAGACATTGTTTCTATTTACTACATAATTGATACAGTGTGTGAAGTAAATTGAAATATTATGCAAAAGATCATCATTTTTAGTTTGGTTGCATGCATGGCAATATACTCTTGTCGAAAAAAATGATTGTACCTGCTTCAATATCTGGTAGATGGAGTCTGTAAAGGCATAGAAAACAAGCATGCAATAGTTAAGTCTCCGTCATTGAGCATCAATGTTGTAATCAATTTAAGCCTTCTTCTTTAGTTGGCGGCTCAATAAAAGGACATCTTCTAATGTTTTTGTATTGGTACGTATGATAATGACGCCTGGTTACATTGTCAATTTCAATGTTGGTGCAGTAACAATTTAAGCGAAACAAAGTGAGGCTATTTTTTAAAATAATATTACAAGGCAAATTCATTTTCCTAAGGCACCGGATGAAAAAAATAAATACAAATAAAAAGCTGTTATTTACAAAAGAATAAAAGCAAGAAACTTGAGCTAACTTTTCTTGCTTATTTTTTAATTCATATTTCCAGTAAATTATCAACGGAAAACAGTAATTATTTTACCTCAACCTTTTTTTAAAACTACCTATCGCTTAATTACACATCGGATATCAAAAAATAGCAACTTGTGTTCTTTATAGTTCCAGGTACAAATTATGATAGTCATTATCTTTTATTACATTTTTTGCTTTTTGGGGTAAAAGGCTCAATCCATTTATCTCCATTGATCACAAATTTGAGACATTTTCTTTCTCCTTGTTTTCCTATTGCTTTTTGGCCACCGATAGCTCATAGAGATCGCTGCTTATTTTTTTAAGCTGAAATCCCTCTGTTGACGGATTCCAACTGTTGAAATTTCCAGCAACGGCCACCGTGGTTATTTCCCCTGAAAAATTAGGAGGTATCTTGTAGCTGAATATGACACTTTCTTTTTCAATTCTGTATCCATAGTTATCAACTGGTGGTAATGCTGTATATCCGGTTGTGGTAAAGTAAATCAGTTGGTTTTGAGCCATTCTGTAACCATCAGCAGATCTAAACTGATAAAAAGGCAGATAAAAGCCATATGCAACCTTCGATTTTAGCTTAAGCCTGCAGACAAGTGTAAGCATATCATCTTCAAAATAAGAGGTATCCATCGGAGGATAAGCTGCATCTATTAATCCAAAATCTTTGTGATTAAACATTTTTTTATTGAAAGTTATCCTGATTTCTCCTGATTTTTCATCAATCGGCGATACTCTTACTACATAGGGACTTTTTGCTGCAAAAGATTTTCTTAATATTGAAATTTGACTGGTAAGCTATCAAAAAAGAAATTACAGGGCACAAACTCCCTGAGTGTAGGGTATCTTTTCTTGTTTTTTTTCATACTCATCTAGCAGAGATGTTAAATTTTCTGTCCATAAAACCCGCCATTTTCATTCCAGGCAATTTCAAACGCCAAATCCAACTCCTGGTGTAGGATTTTCTTTAGATATTTAATTACACATGCCCGTAGTATTGATTCAATAGCATTGTTTTGGAGGAACCATATCCTACCTTATGCAGGTCGTCTTTCACATCTGGGTAAATTTTATCACCACTTTGCAGTAATTTATCCATGTTGGCCAGCACAATCCGGTTACTATAGGAATGTCCAAATTCATGAATCACTGTAGATAAGAAACTTTCGTCATATACAGGTAGCCCCTTTTTATCCGTCTTCCAGGTCCCTATTATTGCAAAAAGGTCTTCCTTACCACTTGGCAACATAACTGTAGAATTATAATTAGAGCCACCATTTAGTAAGCTAATAATTAGATTGAATTTCCCGTCAGGTTGTTCACCAAAAAACTCTTTGTACCATTTAAAGTTAATTTTTGATAACATCTTGGCCATTCGCTTTTCGGCAATTCGATACATTTCCTTATGAGCCTGGAAGAATTTTTTGCAATTTGTTTCTGCATAAAATTGTTGCAAAAGCGTTGAGAATTTTTCAGCATCTTCTTGCGTCCATCTTGAATCAATTTCGGATTTTATAAAATCGAAGCGAGGAGTCAATAAAGGTGCCGGGTTAAGTCGGGTGGCTATACTTGGTATGGCATCGAAACTGACCCCTCTTTCGTTGCGGAGTTTCTTCATAAAAGTAATAACCGGATGATCTTTGAATGCCGCAAAATATTTGTCAACATCCTCAACATAACTGCTAAAATCATTACTACTATACTCCCAGTGGCCTGCAAGACGGTTGATAATCGAAGTTAATTCAATCCGCTCATCAACTTTAGGTTTAAGCTGCGCCTGCACTCCATGTATGTTAATAGTGAGAATTACTGTTATAGTTAAGAGATTTTTGCAAAAACAATTCTTTTCATAAATATATTCTTATTGTACTTAAATTAAATGGTTTTATCAAACCGTGGGATACTAATTTGGGTTACTTAAAAGAAGCAGGTGGTTCTGGTGGAAGAGGCCTTTCGGGTATCCCACCATATTTTTTTATGAAATATTTCTTCTCTCCAGGATTCTTCAAGTCGTACATTTCTTTCTTGCCTGTATGCAGTGTAGATGTCACAATTCCATTGACACATTTAATATGTGCGTCCACAGTATTGCCCTCATAATAATAGTCAACTGGCGTATAAATTTGATCAAACTGGGTTATTAATTTGGGAGTTTCAGATTCAGAGAAGAATTTTTCTTTGAGTACTTTAGAGGATGAGAAAATATCTCGGAAGAAATTATTGTGTAACTCATCAAAGCGGTTAGGCGAAAAAAGTATGCTATCCTTAAATAATTGAGGTTCTTTGAAATCTTCTGGAGAATGCAGATGCTTATACTTTTCATAAATACAGATTTTTCGGATGCCTTTTTCAGATCATATCTTTCAACACGGCCATCTTTGAAAGTAATAATTGCCACATTATTAAGCAGGCTCAGGTTAGCAATATCTTCTGGATACTGCAGTACAAGGCTGGAAGAAATAAGTGGTTTAGGAGGTGTATCTCTTAATAATGTTGTTTGCAACAACTGTTGTTATTCTGCTGAATAACCCGCTTTTCTTCCTTTACATTACGGAAAGCCAATAGTAACAGGGCAACTAATGGCAGAACAAACAGGAATTTGAGTGGTGTGGGCTCTGGTGCTTTTAATTTTGTTCATCATGGTAATACGTTTTTAAGTGAAATAAAATTGAATTGATTGACTATACTGAATGTTGATTACCTACAACTTTTAATAACAGGTATTGATATTCTTTACGGTCTGTTCCATTTTGGAGTAGATTATCATCAGCTATAAATTCCAGGTTCTGTCTGATACTTTGCCGGATTAACCAGGAAAAAGGGTTATACCAGTTCACAATGCATAATAGCTCAGCAAATAGAATATCTCTTGAATGTTTTGCCTTACATGAATATACTCATGCCGGATAATCTTCTCTAGTTCTTTTTCAGTGTGCATATCCGGGTTTAAATAGATAGAATTGCCAAAAGAAAACGGGAGTAGATTTTTAGAAACATAAAATACCTTAACCTTATTGCTGGAAACAGCAACAGCTTCACTCCTGATTTTCGAAGTGAAATAAACTGAATGAGTAACTTAAGCAACAGGAGGACAAAACCTGCCCAAAAAATTGTAATCAAAATCTCCTACTACTAATCACATAGTGTTATCATGTTTCTGACATTTGGATGATAGCCTGAAGTGCCGGTATTGACTTAAAAGCCTCGGGCAGGGTTCCTTTATTGGTTTGTACCAGGCTTTCAATATCAAAAAATGGAATTAAAAAAGCCAACGTAGGATACAGTATCAGGTACACTAGGTTTAAGGAGTAAAAGGTAAAGGGACCTAAGTAGTACCCCGTAAAATAGCCAGAATACTGCAATCGAAATAGGCAGTTTAAAAAAATATAAGGATATTAAATCCATGGCATAATTATTTGTTTGTATACAATCATATTTTAAAATGGTTCTATTTTCCTTTTTCAATCAGGCTGATAATTTCCATAAGTTCTTCATGGTTGATTTTTTTCTGCTCAGCAAAAAAACTGACCATCTCTTTATAACTATTATCAAAATAGTCCTTCACAAACCCATTCATGAATTTCCTTTTATAAACTGAAGGAGAAACGACTGGCTTGTACACATTAACATTGCCGGTAAAGCGGCTTCGCAGATATCCTTTCCTTTCTAAATTCCTGATTGTAGAGGCAAGTGTAGTGTAAGGTGGAACAGGGGGGGTAATTAAGGAAAGAATTACTTTTATGGTAGCTTCTCCTGCTTTCCAACAAGCCTGCATCGCTTGTTCTTCCTGAGTGGTTAATTTTCAATCATATCTACGAAATTTTTCGTAAATAAACGAATGTTCGTAATCAATGTTTAAAAAAGCAGGACAAAGAAAGACAAAATGAGACAATTTTAGTAACATAATATTTCCATCACTCACCAGAAAACCCCAAATGGAAATTTGAAAAATCTGGCAAACCGTTTGCGTCTTTTCCGAACTATGGTTATATTCTCCTGAAAACCAGATTGTGATTTTTTTTACTACAATAGCAGTGCTTCGAGAGGGCAAGAGGGATTGTATTATTAATATTACCATTGTACATCTGCTTATGGAACCCTTTTAAATCAGAAAGGGCCAACGAACTTTTATTGGAGAGTCAAGAAAATACGTACCTCGACAAGCTATGCTGGATGTATTCAGGCTGGTGATAAACGAGGTATATACCACCAAAACAAAGAATAAAACCGCAGAGAGCTAAATGCTTTGAAAACAGAATTAGAGCAGCTACTAAATAACTGGGTCACAAAGCTAGGATTTGCTTTTGTCAGGTGATATTGATGCCAGCGATTACAAAGACATCAAAGCAGCTTCTGAAAGCAGAATCAGCTTCCTGGAAAATGAAATCTTTGATTTAAATAAGGGGAGTGTAAGTGTTAAACCATTGTTAGACAATGCCTTAAAATAGTCTTTCAAAGATGGATATTTTGTATCAAGAAGCCGATGCAAAGAAAAGGAGAAATAATAGGTTCGATGTACACGGAAAAATTGACTTTTGACCGAATCGGTTATCGAACCTCCCGGCTAAACGAAGCTGTTGAGCTAATATACAAGCTGGGAGAGGATTTTAGCGAAAATTAAAAAGGACAAACCAGTAAAAAAACTGATTTGTCCTCGCTGGTTGGGTTACTAGGATTCGAACCTAGAAAGGCAGAATCAAAATCTGCAGTGTTACCATTACACCATAACCCAATCCTGTTCCCAATTTTATTTGGGATTGCAAAAGTAGGGGATAAGCCTAAAAATCCAAAACATTTTTTGTGTTTCAGCCTGTTTATTCATCAGCTTTTTTCTTCCCTTGCTTTTAACTCTTTTATTTTATCCAGCGCACCTGCCACCACATCACACATTACAATATACAACGCACCCGGTATATGGTGGGCATAAACATATTCAAGCGCCTCATTTTCATTTGGAATAACTTTTACCGGCAGGTTTGTATTTACACTGTTGATGCCATCCTGCAGCAGGCTAATGATTTCTTCCGCAGTTCTTCCACGTAAATTTTTATCACACCTGATGATGATCTCATCAAAAATATTGGCAGAAATAGCACCCAGCTCTCTAATGTCTTCGTCTCTTCTGTCGCCTGTGCCGCTGATAACACCAATTTTTACTTTGTAATCAAGCTTGCCTACAAAGTCGCCGAGCAATCTGAGTCCATGTGGGTTGTGTGCAAAATCTGCCAGGAAGGTGAAGTTTTTGAAGTGGAAGAAATTCAGTCTTCCCGGAGTTAAACTTTCTCCCGGAATAAAAGTTTGGAGGCCCTGCCTGATATCTTCAATAGTAATGTCCCTGTACAAATAGGTAGCCATTACAGCCGGAAGGCAGTTGGCAATATTGTGTACGGCTTTTCCCTCATAAGTAAGCGGAATGTCTTTAGCAGCCATCACCCTTATTTTCCAGTTGCCTTTCATGATGGTGACATAACCATTTTCATAAACAGTGGCAAGACCGCCTTCGGCGCAATGTTTTTTTATCCGTGGATTGTTTTCATCCATGCTGAATAAGGCAATATTGCAATTCAATCCTTTTCTAAGATCGTATACAAGGTCATCTTCTGCATTTAATATAGCATAGCCATGTGGGAAAACAGTTTCAGGAACCACCCCTTTTACTTTTGCCATTTGCTCCACGGTATTGATACCGCCAAGGCCAATATGATCTGCAGCAACATTGGTTACAATTGCCACATCGCAGTTTTGAAAAGCAAGGCCGTTTTTTAAGATGCCACCCCTGGCACATTCCAGTACGGCAAAATCAACCGTGGGGTCTTTTAGCACAAAAGTAGAAGAGATGGGCCCGGTGCAATCACCTCTCATCATCAGTTGATTTTGAATGTACACACCATCGCTGGTGGTATATCCCACTTTTTTACCGGCATTCTTTGCAATGTGGGCTGTTAAACGGGTAGTGGTTGTTTTACCATTGGTACCTGTAACTGCTATGATTGGAATCCGGCCAATACTGCCTTTAGGGAACAGCATATCGATCACAGGCTCGGCCACATTTCTGGCAAGTCCCTCAGCAGGTTCAATGTGCATGCGGAAACCGGGAGCTGCATTTACTTCAAGTATTGCACCGCCATTTTCACTTACAGGTGTACGCAGGTCATTTGCCATTACATCTATACCGCAAATATCAAGACCTATAATTTTTGCAATTCGTTCAAACATGAAAATGTTGGCGGGATGCACTTCATCTGTTACATCGCTACTGGTGCCGCCGGTAGAAAGGTTGGCAGTTGGTTTTAATAACACTCTTTCACCTTTTGAAGGAATGGTTTCTAATGTGATACCTGCATCATCCATCATCTTTTGTGTAAACTGGTCGATGGTAATTTGTGTCAATACTTTTTCGTGGCCAAATCCTCTTCTTGGATCTTTGTTGGTTTCATCTATCAGCCACTGTATATTGTGAACGCCGTCACCAACAACCGATGCAGGTGTACGCAATGCAGCACAAATAAACTTGTTGTTGATCACCAGGCAGCGGAAATCATATCCGGTAATAAATTTTTCTACAATTACATTTCGGCCATAAACTTTCGCTGCTTCAAACGCCCTCGTTGCCTGCTCCCAGGTGTTGATGTTGGTGGTATTGCCTTTGCCGTGGTTGCCATCAATTGGTTTTATTACCAACGGGTATTTGAATTTTTCCACCGCATCTTTTAATCCTTCCTCAGTCCTTATCACGGTTCCTCTTGGTACTGGAATTTCGGCAGCTTCTAATAATAGTTTTGTTTCTTCCTTATCACAGGCAATATCAACTGCAATATTGGAAGTAGTGGAAGCTATGGTGGCCCTGATTCTTTTTTGATGCACACCATAGCCCAGCTGTACAAGGCTTTGTTTATTCAGCCTGATGTAAGGGATATTTCTTTTGGCTGCTTCTTCTACAATACAACCGGTGGATGGGCCAAGCCTTGTATCTTCTCTGATCTCTCTTAATTTTTGAATGTCCTCTTCCAAATTATATTCCGTATTATCGGCCAGTGCCTTAGTAATTCTAACCGCCGCCCTTGCTGCATATACACCTGCATCTTCTTCCATATAGCTGAAAACTACATAATATTCTCCTTCAACTCCGGTGCCTCTTGTGCGCCCGAACCCAGTGTCCATCCCTGCAAGGGTTTGTATTTCCAGTGCGATGTGTTCAATCACGTGTCCCATCCAGGTGCCTTCTTCCACCCGTTGAAAAAAGCCGCCCTCTTTCCCCCACACTGCAACGGTGTTCGATCATGCTCGGAAACATTTTTTCTAATCTTTCCCTGAAACCATGAAGATGATTGGTTGGTTTTTCTTCCATCTCTTCCAGGTCCAGTTTCATTTGGATGAGTTTGGGGCGGCGTACACTCCAGTAGTTGGGGCCTTTCAATACTTTAATTTCAGCGATCTTCATGTGTTAGTCAGTTTTAATTTGTATTGCAGTTTGCAGCAAATAAGTGGTCATGAATCTTAAGGATTGGAAGATATATAAAAAATATCAGCGTAAAAAATTCGTTCATCAAACAGCTGTTATATTCAATTCCTTTACATTTGTAACACCCATTATAATTCATAAGGCAGATTAATCAGTATCAAAAAAATTACCCTGCCCTGTTTAAAAATCCACGAATGAGTAATCCGAAAGGAAAATTAATTGCAATCGGCGGCGCAGAAGACAAAGGTTCTGACCTTGAAAAAGGGGAAATACACCGCAATAATCTTAATTTTTTTGAACTGGGCATCCTTAACCGCATTGTAAAAGAGAGCGGCGGTACCACGGCCAAGATTGAAGTGGTAACAACCGCTTCCATGATCCCGTATGAAGTAGGGGAGAATTACATAGATGCTTTTGGTAAAATTGGCTGCGTGGATGTGAATGTAATGCACATCAGAAATCGTGGAGATGCTATGGAAGAAGAATACCTGGAAAGGATTAAAGTATGTAAAACGGTAATGTTCAGCGGGGGTAACCAGCTACGCTTGTCCTCTACTTTTGGCGGGACAGAGTTTCTGCGAATCATATTGGAACGTTATCAAAATGAACCTGATTTTATTATTGCCGGTACCAGTGCCGGTGCCATGGCTATGAGCAATACCATGATCTATGAAGGGAATGCCTCAAGAGCACATTTAAAAGGAGAAGTAAAAATAACTACCGGACTTGGATGTATTGATGATGTTATCATAGACAGCCATTTTGAAAAAAGGGGGCGCTTTACCAGGCTGGCGCAGGCAATAGCTACCAATCCATCCTGTATAGGTATTGGCCTGGGTGAAGATACCGGCATGCTGATTAGTGACGGAAATAAAATGGAAGCAATTGGCAGCGGTTGTGTAATAATAATTGATGGCCACGATATCCGTTATTCCAACATTGCGGATATACCGGATGGCAATCCATACAGCATAGATAATTTAAAAGTGCATATCTGCGAAAAAGGCAATGGCTATTTGGTAAAGGAGAGGCAGTTTTTGCCGGAGGCATCTGAAGGCGCTGTTATCAAAAAACAGGTGCACGTGGAATAACCACTATCTGGTAAATTGCTGTATCCTGTTTACGTATTTTCCTATCATATCAAATTCAATGTTTACTTTATTGCCTGTTTGCAGGTACTGCATATTGGTGTGTTCGTAGGTGTATGGAATAATGGCTACAGTAAATTCATCTTCCTGCACATTAAAAATGGTAAGGCTGATGCCATTTAATGAAATAGAACCTTTCTCAATGATAAGGCTGCCGAATTTTTTATCCACAGTGAAACAGTATTCCCAGCTTCCTTCTTTTTCCAGTACTGCAGTACAAACAGCAGTAGTATCCACATGCCCCTGCACAATATGCCCGTCTAAACGGCCATTCATTTGCAGGCAGCGTTCGAGGTTTACTACACCTCCTTTTTCCCAATCGCTTAAAGTTGTTTTAATTAAAGTTTCCTCAATTGCTGTAATTCTATGACTGTCAACATTTATTTCTTCTACAGTAAGGCACACGCCATTGTGGGATACGCTCTGGTCTATCTTCAATTCTGTAGAAACAGGCGAGCTGATCCAGAAAGTTTTATTGGTACCATTTGCAAGTATTTGTTTGATGATGCCTGTATTTTCAATGATGCCTGTAAACATTTGTCAAATATCAATCAGCTTTGTCCAAATTCCAAATTGACTAAGCCTGATAAAAATTAAAAATAAAGTTGCTTCATATTTATGAATCCCCTTATCTTTGCGCCTCTAAAAAACTACCAAAGGAGGTATAATTAATATGTTAATCATCGATTCAAAAGACTGCGAAAACATCGACAAAGCGCTTAAGAAGTACAAAAAGAAATTTGAAAAAAGCAAAGTTTTGTTACAACTTAGAGAAAGACAATCTTTCACAAAGCCTTCTGTAGTACGTCGCACACAGGTGTTGAAAGCTGTTTACAAGCAGAATATCGCCAGTGGTAAGATAGACGCTTAATAAAAGTATCACTTAATAATATTGAACTGATAGCTGGATTGTGTAAATTCGGGTATCAGTTTTTTTATGCCTGTAGCTTATCCCCACATCATTCAATCTTTCCTGGATTACCTTAAGTTTCAAAAAAGGTATTCACAGCATACTATCATATCTTACCAGAACGATCTCACCGCTTTCTTTGATTTTACTTTCCCTGTTTTTGGCGAGATGGAGCTTTCGGCATTGAGTGCTCCTATTATCAGGAGCTGGCTGGCCAATTTAAAAGAGCAGGGGATGGAGTCCCGTTCTATCAACAGGAAGATTTCTGCCCTAAAATCATTTTTTAAATTTCAATTGAAAGAAGGTGCCGTCAGCGAAAGTCCAATGGCTACCATCATATCTCCTAAGAATAAAAAACGGCTTCCGCAGTATGTGGATGAAAAAGGAACGGAAATACTGTTCAGGTATGTAGAATTTGAAGATAGCTGGCGAGGTAGAACAGATCATTTAATAATGCAGCTTTTATATAACACCGGTATGCGGCAGGCAGAATTGGTCGGGCTTAAGGAAACGCAAATTGATAAAAGTAACAGTCAGATAAAAGTATTGGGTAAGGGTAATAAGGAAAGGATTCTGCCCCTGACCAGGGAACTGATCAATATCCTCACTATTTATATGGAAGATAAAAGAAAAACTTTTGAAGCTTTTGATTCAGCTTATGTGCTCATTAATGAAAAAGGAAAAAAACTATACCCCAGGTATGTTTACAATACCGTAAAGCTGTACTTATCTAAAAAAGATGTCACTACCATCGATAAAAGAAGCCCGCACATCCTGCGCCACACTTTTGCTACTCACTTGATGAATAACGGGGCTGATATCAATGCAGTAAAGGAATTGCTGGGCCATAGCAGCCTTGCAGCCACCCAGGTATACACCCATAATACCATTGATAAGTTAAAAGATATATACAAGAAGGCACATCCCAAAGCATAATTTTCCCATTTGTACAATATTTCCGGGTTTTGGCTGTTTTAATCAAATAAATTTTGGAATTAAAATGGGTAAGTATTACCTTGAAGTATGAAAGCCTTCACCACAAAAACCCTAATATAGATTAGCCTATGAATTAAATTGTTTACTCCATTTTTTATTTATTGTTCACTATTTTAAAATTAGATTGCTATGAACGTAAACATTCAGACTGTGCATTTTGAAGCAGATTCTAAACTCGTATCCTACATTGAAAAAAAACTTTCTAAACTTTTTCAATTCCACGACCGCATCACCAAAGTGGATGTGTACCTGAAACTTGACAATGTGGTACACAATATCAAAGACAAAGTAGCAGAAATTAAAGTGCACATTCCCAAGTATGATTTTTTTGTAAAACATTCTTCCAAATCATTCGAAGAAAGCTTTGATGTAGCTTTAGATTCTGTCATCATGCAGATCAAACGAAAGAAAGAGAAATTAGCAGCTTAAAATACAGCCCCCCGTTGAACAAACGGGGGGCTTTTTTTTTGCTTTCTCCATTCTCCACATTTTTGTTTTTCAATTGTTTAAAAAAATCTTTTTCAAAATTTTGGTATTAATCATTTTCACTTACCTTTGCCTTCCCAAAAAACAGGGTACAGCATTATGCTTTGTTTTTTGAGAAGTTCTTTACAATATAAAAAGCCGAAGTAGCTCAGTTGGTAGAGCAACTGATTTGTAATCAGTAGGTCGCTGGTTCGACTCCAGTCTTCGGCTCTTTGATTTGGGCAGATGGCCGAGTGGTTAAAGGCGACAGACTGTAAATCTGTTCACGTAAGTGTACGTAGGTTCGAACCCTACTCTGCCCACAGTTCTTTGATTATTTTGAATTTTAAATGATAAATTTTGAATGAAGTACATTGTATGCATTTAAAATTTGGAATTCAACATTTAAAATAATAACTAGCGGAAGTAGCTCATTTGGTAGAGCGGTAGCCTTCCAAGCTTCAGGTGGCCGGTTCGAGCCCGGTCTTCCGCTCATTTTCTGCCTGCGATGGCAGAATGGTTTTAGCCGTCGTAGCTCAGGGGTAGAGCACTTCCTTGGTAGGGAAGGGGTCGTGAGTTCGATTCTCACTGATGGCTCAAAAAATAAATTAGTCAATGGTTGATGACTTAAATAATAAACCAATTTTAAAACACATATTTAAACTATAAACAATGGCAAAAGAATCATTCAAGAGGGATAAACCCCATCTTAACGTTGGTACTATCGGTCACGTAGATCATGGTAAAACGACACTTACAGCCGCTATAACCGATGTTTTGTCAAAAAGAGGTTTAGCGGAAAAGAAAAATTATGATGATATTGACGGTGCTCCGGAAGAAAAAGAAAGGGGTATCACAATCAATACCGCTCACGTAGAATATGCTACCAATACACGTCACTATGCACACGTTGACTGTCCTGGTCACGCTGACTATGTAAAGAACATGATCACTGGTGCTGCACAGATGGACGGTGCTATCCTGGTAGTTGCTGCTACTGACGGACCAATGCCTCAGACAAAAGAACACATCCTGCTGGCTCGCCAGGTAGGTGTACCTCAGATTGTTGTTTTCATGAACAAAGTTGATCTGGTTGATGATCCTGAATTGCTTGAGCTTGTTGAAATGGAAATTCGTGAATTGTTACTTCATACGGTTTTGACGGTGATAACACACCAATTATCCAGGGTTCTGCAACAGGCGCTTTGGCTGGAGAAGAAAAATGGGTTGCAAAAATCAACGAATTGATGGATGCTGTTGATAGCTACATTCCAATGCCTCCACGTTTAGTTGATTTACCTTTCCTGATGAGTGTAGAGGATGTTTTCTCAATCACTGGTCGTGGTACTGTTGCTACAGGCCGTATCGAAAGAGGACGCATCAAAGTGGGCGAAGCAATGGAAATCGTTGGTTTGATGGAAAAACCATTGACCACTACCTGTACTGGTGTTGAAATGTTTAAAAAATTGCTTGACGAAGGTGAAGCTGGTGATAACGCAGGTTTGTTGTTACGTGGTATTGAAAAGACCCAGATCCGTCGTGGTATGGTACTTTGCAAACCAGGTACCATTACTCCGCACACTGAATTTAAAGGTGAGGTTTATGTATTGAGCAAAGAAGAAGGTGGACGTCATACTCCATTCTTCAACAAATACCGTCCTCAGTTCTATTTCCGTACTACAGACGTAACTGGTGAAGTTACTTTGAATGCTGGTACTGAAATGGTAATGCCTGGCGATAACACCAACTTGCAGGTTACGTTGATCCAACCAATCGCAATGGAAAAAGGTTTGAAATTTGCGATTCGTGAAGGTGGTCGTACCGTAGGTGCTGGTCAGGTTACTGAAATTATAAAATAAGAATCCCTAATCCCCCAAAAGGGGAGAATGAGAGCTTAAAATAAATACAAAGTACCTTTGGTTTTTAGCCTTAGGTACTTTGTTCTTTAATAAATTCTTAGCCTCCATCCCCATAAAGGGGAGAAAAGCAAGAGCCTGATTTTTTAAAAAGTTCTTTTATTTTTATAGAGTTTTCCCTGTCCTCCGCTGTTAAGTGGAGATAGGGGTATACGGGCATGGTGCAACGGTAGCATACGGGTCTCCAAAACCTTTGATCTGGGTTCGAATCCTAGTGCCCGTGCTGATTATGGTTGAAAGTTTACTGTTTAAAAGTTTAAAGTTGTTGAATTCAGCAGCTTAACCTTTAACCTTAAACCTTAAACCCCTAAACCTTTTATTATGAATAAATTTTCTGCATACTTAAGAGACTCTTACAAGGAGCTGATAGAAAAAGTAACCTGGCCTTCATGGGATCAGTTGCAACAATCAACCATGATTGTATTAGGTGCTACTTTGTTTATCACAGCCCTGGTGTGGGTGATGGATTTTGTAGCCAATGGCTCACTTAAATTTATTTACTCTTTATTTAAAGGATAATGGAAGAAACAACCGTTCAGGAAAAAGAAAATAAGTGGTACGTATTGCGTGTGGTAAGTGGTAAGGAACGCAAGATCAAGGAATATCTTGATAAGGATATCATACGTAACGGCTGGAGTGAAATCATTAAACAGATATTTCTACCCGTAGAAAAGGTATATAAAGTACAGGCTGGTAAAAAAGTAATGAGGGAAAGGAATTTTTACCCAGGCTATGTAATGATTGAAGTGGCTGATAACAAACTGAATGATGACATGGTGCAGCATATCAGCAATATCAGCAACGTAATGCACTTTTTAACAGATGGTAAAGGAAGTAAAGGAAATATCATTTCATTGCGCAAGGCTGAGGTAAACAAAATGCTGGGTAAAGTGGATGAAATGGGCGAAGGCGGAGGAATGACAATGAGCGAACCATTTATTATTGGTGAAACCATTAAGATCATCGATGGTCCATTCAACGACTTTAACGGAATGGTTGAAGAAGTAAATGACGAGAAGAAAAAATTAAAAGTTCAGGTAAAGATATTTGGAAGAGCTACACCGGTGGAATTAAACTACATGCAGGTAGAGAAAATATCTTAATCTATACAAGAATCTGAAGAGGGCCATCAGTTAGCTAACTGGTGGCTTTTTATTTACCGCTATTTCCCGGGAGGAATATATTTTGATTCTGACTGCGTTGTTTTGCAATTGTGCAAAGTCTTATTGTTACAAAACATATCAACGTATTGAAATAAATTATACCTTTCCTTTTTCCAAAATCAAACACAACTGCTAAGGGCAACCATGGACCCCACACTGCAACAACTGCTTGATGGATGCAAGGCAAGTGACAGAGCCGCTCAAAAAGCTTTGTACTACCGGTATTTCAATACATTTGTGGGTATTGCGGTACGCTATGTAAATACTCCGGCAGATGCAGAAGAAGTGCTTAACAATGCTTTCCTCCGCATTTTTAAACATATCAGTAAATACAGGGGAAAAGGTTCATTTGAGGGCTGGATGAAAAGAATTGTGGTAAACTGCAGCCTTACCTACATCAGCCGCCCCCATTACACCACTCAATCCCGGATTATCCCTTTGAAAGATTACAGCCTTGCTGATGAAACTGCTTTGCAGGCAAGTTCTGTACATATTGGGAGTAATGGCATCGAAGAAAAATACAACCAGGATTTTTGCTACAGTTGCTGATGCTGCTGCCCGAAACTACAAGGATTGTATTTAACCTGTATGTTTTTGAAGAATACAACCACAGTGAAATTGGAGAGTTGCTGGGTATGGCAGAACGGACCTCTCAAAGTCACCTGGCCAAGGCAAGAAAGATATTGAGTGAAAAATTAGATAAAAAAGAACTGATCAGTAAAATGCAAAGAGTATGAGTAATAATGCTCACATAGATAAAATTTTTAAAGAAGGGCTTGGCGAAATCAGCAACCCTAACAGGGATGCTATGTGGCAAAAGATGGAGGGAATGATTGACAATGATGCCAAGAAAAAAAAGAGACGTTTTGCATTTATTATTTTGTTTGGCTGTTTGGTAACAGCGGGTTTTTTTATAGCAGTTAATTTAAATACAGCACCTAAGTACCTGGCCAAAACTAAGGCGGTACCATCTTCAAAAGTTAGCAATAGTGCTGTAAAAGAGGATGAAATTGTTTCTGTAACCCCAGCTCTCATTGCTACTTCATCAAATCCTGCATCAGCAAGGCCCTCGAAATTAGTTTCAGCAAAGCGGCCTGTAATTAATTACGGAAGTGGAAGCATGGTCATTTCAAACACAAATGCTGAGGAAAGTACTACGATGATACCATCGGCACAGCAAATTGCAGATGACTTTTTAGCAAAAAAAATGACGGTTGATGCAGAATTGCTCCCGGTGCAATATTTGAAAGAACCTTCATTTGTTATAACTCCTGTTGTTCAGAAAACAAATATCAGCACCAAGCCAGCCGAAACTAAAAAAGAGCCGGGGACCTCAAAAAAGATATCAATAGAAGCGATAGCAGGGGGCGATTTTTTGAGGATGAACAGGAAAGCAGGGTATTATGCCGGAATAAGGATAAACCGGCTGCTGGATAAAGGAACAGTAATTTCTGTAGGTTTTAATTATTCAAGTAATACGGTGAACGATAGATATTATTTATCGTCAAAACCTGAAGGGCGAAGAGAAACAGATGCAAGGGTGAACGATATCCGTACACTACGGGTTCCGGTTTATTTCCAGCGGCAATTGGCCAACAGTAAGTTTGCATTGATGGCAGGCTTGATACCTACCTATGTAATTGATGCAACTGTATACAACGTACCCAATTCGTTTAACAGTGATCCCAATCAATTCCGAAAGTTTACCTTGAAAGACATCAACCGCTTTAATATTCTGTTTGGTGCCGGCATTAAGTACTCCCCTTTAAAAAGAGTTGCTTTTGAACTCAGTGGAAGCTACGGATTTACCACCCTGGTGAAAAACAGTTATATCAATAAGTCAAGGGTAAATGATAATTTCAAAAGTATACAGGCAGGGGTTGTGTTTAAGCTGAGATAACGCTGCTGCATTTTTCAGTTAATTTTAATGTTGTTATAAGTCAAAGCAAGTTCTGCTGTTTATACAGAACCTGCTGTTGATGACTCTTAACTATCCCTCTAGAAATTGAATGGTATTTTTTGTGTATGAAGATATTTTTACCCCTTTTCAGGGTTTACAATTTATCATAAAGATGCATCCCTGGCCTGCCGGCTGCATTACACAATTGCCTGAAAAACTTACAAAATTCACACATCCGCCATTTTTTTACAACTGTTGCATCTGTAAACTGTAATCGGATCGCCTATAATGTAACAAGACCTATTGAACATTGCGTTCAAAAAAATAAACGGTACAGGATTAAAACTAGTTTGTTTTTTTAGTAGGAATGATAACCAGGGGAACCGTTGTGTGATGCAGCACTTTTCCTGCTACACTTCCTATCAATATTGAATCCAGCCATTTCCTGCTGTGAGAACCTGTTACAATCATATCTGCATGGATATCTTTGGCAGTTGCTAAAATGACATCCGCCGTATCCCCGCTTTTTACTTCAGTGTGAATGCCGGTATCACCTAAATGCTGTTTTGATTTATCAAGAAAATCATACGATGCCTTTGTAAGGCCGTCAACTAAGTCAGGCTCCATAAAATCTGTAGCTGCATAACCACCGAATCCCATGATCGGTGAATAAGCCGTGGAAGAGTAATATACCGGATCTGCTATTACATGCAGCAGTGTTACACTTGCACCCATTGCGGTGGCCAATGCATAACCTGCTTCTGCCACTTTTTGTGCTGTAGGGTCATAATCAAGTGCAATGAGTATCTTTTTCATGTTGGTTCAATTATTTTTTAATTGTTTGTTATTACAGCAGCATTCAATACCTGGCTAAGGAAAACCAATAGCTGGTCACGCTACTTCTTTGCTTTCAGCAATACTCAGTATAACAGCAATAAGTGCAATTACCAGCAATATATGAATGAATATTCCTGCAGTTAACAGGAAGTAACCTATTGCCCAAAGGATGCAAAGAATTAAAGCACAGAAATAAAATATATTACTCATTTTTTTGTTTTTTTACCAGCAGGTATTCATGTAAAGATGAGTGTATCTGCTTCCATCATTATTATACAACTTCAGAAATAAGTTACATCATTCACATATTTGACCATGGAGGGTTTTTAATTCGCTTTTATTAATACTTGCAGCAGGTTGTAATGATACTTTACTGCTTAAACCTGCTGTTTAGTGTTTATCATTGCCATCATCTTTATTATTTATAACAGTCAGGATCATTTTGAAACGCCCATTCGGTTTTATAAAGTTGGGCTGGTAGGCTGGTATTACTATTGACTGACCGGTGAGCAAAAAATGTGACCTTCCATCGATCACTATTTCAGCCTTGCCATCAATGATCTGGGCAAACGTGTCGAAGGGAGATGATTTTTCCATTAAACCTTCCCCACTGTCAAACGACATTACACTGATATTACCAGTTGATTTTTTTAATATTGTTTTAATCACTACCGAATTGGTGATGTACTCAATTATTTCAACAGTGATCAATGTTTTTGATTTTTCAATTTCGCTGGGATGCATATTCAGGCTTTGGTATATTATTGTGTTTAAAAAATGGCAGCAAGTGTGGAAGCTGCTGCCATAAGTATTGTTTCACTTTACACAGGGTTGAATTTTGTTACTGTTTACAGAAGCCGGGGCCGGCACAAGGATCACACAGGTCTTTTTCCCTGGATGATCCTTAACAGTATTACAACTATTGCTACAACAAGTAATAGGTGAATGACCGATCCTGCCTGGTATCCGAAGAACCCAACGGCCCAGCCCAGTATGAGTATTACTGCAACGAGATAAAGTAGGTTTCCCATGATCTTAATAATTAGTTATTTACAAAACCGGTAAATACGTTTATCTATATACAAATAAGAATAACAATTGGTAACAGGAAAATAAACAGTCAAATACCTTATTCCAAATGCTGCATTTTTTTGGCCTGCCTTATTCTCCAGCGTCATTTGTAAAAGACACTGTTTAAGTGCGTTCTAAACAGTGTCCTATACAAATACAGGAAATTCAAAAAGGATATTCAAGCGGGAATGGTATTACAGCTTTGCCAGAATATTGTCTAATTCTTCTTTTGTTTTTCCAAGCTTTACCTGGAGCTTGCCTATCATTTCATCTTTTTTACCTTTGGTAAACAACAGGTCATTGTCAGTTAATAATGCAAATTGTTGTTTCAGCTTGCCCTTCAGTTCATTCCAGTTTCCGGTTGCTTCAGTTGTATTCATCTTCTTTGTTTTGATAGTGTACTGTAATTATTTCATAAAGTTGGGCATTAAACACGCCGGGTATGTTACACAATTGCAGTTAATAATTATATTATTCACACTTTTTTAATTGCATGGAATTTTATCTGCAATTGAAACTTAATTGCAATTTGATGCTTACAATAACAGGATGAGTAACAATATGATGATGATGATGCCACCAACAGATAGGTACACACCGCCGTTCGATTTTTTAAGTTCCTTTTTAATGGTACGCAACTCTTTACGCAGGTCTTTCTTTTCGGTGGAACTCAACGTTGTTTTGTCCATTGCTTTTATTTCACTTATCCTCAGCAACATAGAATTTGCACCGGATGAATCCGTATAAGAAGATAGTGGTTTTACGGCAGCATTGATTGTAACAGGGCATAGTGTTAGTGACAGGCATACTGCCATTAAATAAATTGAAATTCTTTTCATACCATATATTTTAATTGTTAACTGCATGCAATTCGGGATGTGTTTCGGCAAAAGCTGTAAGTACAGCAACTATGATTCACAGGCAACAAAATTGCAATTGAATGATTACGCTGTAAAGATGTGTGATGCCCGTACAATAAACGTTACATGATTATGAAAAAGAATTACATCATTCACATATTTTCAAGCATTGTCCTCTTTTTGGATTTAAGGTTTTTAAAGAAGGTGGGAGTTAGCCCTGTTATTTTCTTAAATTGGTTGGAAAGATGAGCTACACTGCTGTAATTGAGCCGGTAAGATATTTCTGTAAGGTTCAATTCATCATACAACAGTAATTCTTTTACCTTTTCAATTTTGTGATTGATAATGTAATGTTCGATGGTGATACCCGTAGCTTCAGAGAAGATATTAGAAAGGTAAGTATAGTCGTGATTTAGTTTTTCACTGATGTAATGTGAGTTTTTTACTTTGGGCAATTCATCCGCATAATGGATCATTTCAATGATCACATTTTTTATCCTTTCAATCAGGATGGCTTTTTTATCTTCCATCAGTTCCAACCCTGATTTGAGTAAAGCAATTCTTAACTGTTCACGCTGTACAGCAGTAATATCTTCTTTTATATCTGCTTCACCGAGGTCAACTGAACCATAGAGCAGGTTTAATTTTTCCAACTCCGTCTTTACAATCATTTTGCAGCGGATGCTGACCATGTATTTGATATAGAGTTTCATTTTTTTTCTGTTCTAAAGATAAAGTCTCCGGCTTATTGTTGTCTAAGTCCAAAAGCTAAAGGCTGGCCTGTTGTATTGAATATCTGTGACACTTTCTCGCCTTATGCAGTCGCAGGAATTTGCTATTTATACTTCAGGAAACATTGGATAGAAAGATACATTTAATATAAAGCTAACCTTAAAAGGCGAAAGGGGAATGGTTTAATTTGTCACTTTTTTTGTGCCGGTTTAAAAGCTGCAAATTCAAGCATTTGTTATGCCGCATCGAATTGAGTAAATGAACAGCCCTCATTCCAGTGTATGGAGTATTGATAAAAATAGCTGCTTTTTTTAAGTGCCGGTAACAGTACTGCAACGGGCCTGTCGTAAAATCACTAATTTAGTAGTCGCAAACAACCGGTTACTTGTGAGAACACTTAACAGAATTTTTATCGCAGCAGCATCCTTTTTTATTGTTCATGCTGCAAATGCCCAACTCTGTCTTGGGAGCCTCGGTGATCCGATTGTTAATATCACTTTTGGTGCAGGGTCTAATCCAGGGCCGGCATTAAATGCAGCCACTACCAATTACCAGTTTATTACAGGCGACTGCCCGGATGATGGATCTTATACGGTAAGAAATAATACCCTCAATTGTTTTTCTTCCTCCTGGCATTCACTCAGTGCAGATCATACCGGAAATACAGGCGGGTATTTTATGCTGGTGAACGCTTCCTTTGCACCCGGTGCTTTTTATGTGGATACGGTAAAAGGGCTGTGCAGCAATACAACATTTGAATTTGCGGCCTGGATAGTGAATGTACTGAAATCATCCGCCTGTGGTTCCAACGGTATTCAGCCAAACCTGACTTTTACAATTGAAAAAACAGACGGAACATTGTTACAAACCTATAACAGCAATAATATTTCCCAGCAATCAAGCCCTGTGTGGAAGCAATACGGTTTTTTCTTTGATACTCCTCCCGGTGTTTCGGATGTTGTACTCAGGATCATTAACAATGCACAGGGCGGTTGTGGAAACGACCTGGCGCTTGATGACATTACTTTCCGGCCATGTGGCCCTCAATTAACACCAGTCATTGATGGTTATATTGCAGACACCGCATTTTTTTGTAAAGGAACAGCAAAGACTTTTACATTCAGAACAAGTATCTCAGCCGGCTTTAACAATCCATCCTATCAATGGCAGCAAACTAACGATGGAATTACCTGGCAGGATATTCCGGGCGCTACGGCTGCAGCCTATACTGTTAACTTTACTGCTAACACAGCTGCCGGAAATTACCTGTTCAGGGTGAGTGCTGCAGAACAGGGAAATTTAAATTCAGCAAAATGCAGGGTTGCTTCTTCTGTGTTAACAATAGAAGTAAGCCCGGTTCCCATTACCAGCATTGGCATTAACTCCCCGGTATGTGAAGGAGAAACCGTAACAGTAACCGCAGCAGGCGCCACACAATATCTGTGGACGGGCAATGGAATAAACAGTGTTGCCAATCCTCTGATTATTACAAATGTTCAGCCTGGCAACGCTGGAAAAATATTTTTACTGGCAACAAGTGATAAAGGCTGTACCCACCTGGATTCTGTTTTGCTCAATGTTTTTGTTAAGCCTGTTGTTACCGTTTTGTTTGACAGTACCAGTATCTGCAGTGGTAATAGTATTCAACTTTCAGCAAGTGGAAGTGGCAGCTACCAATGGACACCACTCATCGGGTTATCTGCTGTAGATATTTCCAACCCCGTTGCTTCCCCTGCAACAACAACTGTTTACAGGGTGGTGCTCACCGGTGCCAATGCTTGTGCCGATACCGCTTCAGTCAATATTACTGTAATAGAAAAACCTGCAGCAGATGCAGGGCCGGATAAAACCATCCTTGCAGGGAGTGCTGTGCTGTTGACTGCAGCAGCAGGCGGGCAGGATATTCGTTTTAGTTGGTCGCCTGCCGATCATTTAACCAACCCAAATACATTGCAGCCTCTTGCTGCCCCTCCTGAGGATATGGATTATACCCTTACCGTGACGTCAAACGCAGGGTGCGGTGTTGATATTGACAAAGTGCATGTGTTTGTTTTTAAGGATATCTATATCCCCAATGCTTTTAGCCCAGATGGCAATACAATCAATGACACCTGGAAAATACCGGCACTGAATGCCTTCCCGGGTTTTGAACTGGCAATCTACAACAGGCTTGGCCAATTGATTTATCAATGCAACAACAGCTACCAGCCATGGGATGGCACATTTAAAGGGGAACCACAGCCGCCCGGTGTGTATGTTTATGTAATTGATCTCAAACAACCAGGCATACAGTTACTAAAAGGTACATTGATGCTGATCCGTTAAGCTGTAAATGCTATATTGGGTGGTCTCCGTTTTTTATATTTACCGGCACTTACTCCATTTCATTCCTCATTTTCTGCAACTCACTCCTTTTTGGTTGCCGGTGGCAGCAGCGTGCTGTAACCTTGTGTTATAAAACATTTTTTCAAACCAAAAGTATAACATGAAAAAGTTCACATTTATTGCAGCCATTTTTTTAATGATGATCTCCTTACAGGCAAAAAGCCAGGATACTGCCCCCAAAGGCTTTGTAAAAGGAAGCATCACACTCAACGATAACAGTGAAGTAGCAGGGTATATTAAAGACGACATCCGCAGCAAAGCATCTGTTGTAATGATACCCGGCACTGCAGGAAAAAAAACAACCTATGATGGCGATAAATTAAGCAGCGTAACCATTGATGGCATCAAATACATCTGCATGAAAGGCGATTTTTTTAAACTGCTGTGTGATGGTGAATTGTGTTTTTTACAAAAATCAAGTGATGCATCTTCTAAACCTGTTTATGTGGGAACTGAAACTATGTTCCTGAATGGCACCGAAGGAAGACCCGGCGATTATTTTATTTTCAATAAGAACCTGCAGCAATTGAAATTGGTCAACAGCAAAAATGTAGCAGCAGTATCTGCACAGTCATTTGCCAATTGCGAAGCGGCTATCAGCAAATCAAAAGAAGCGGCCAATGATGTGGCCATATTGAAAGATGCTGTGGCGATCTATAATAACCGTAATAAATAATTCAGTATAGCCCCGGTTTAAAAAATATCCTTTGCCTGCCGTTGTTTTCTAAAGATCGAAGAATATTCAATTGTATAGCCATGATAAAACAAATAACACTCTTAACAATATTTGCTTTTTTATTTTTCTTTGTAAACGCACAAAAAAATACATTTACCCAAACAGTAAAAGGTATCGTAATTGACGAACAATCTGGTAATGTAATTGCCGGAGTAACACTTGCAGCAGAAGGCATACAGCCTGCCATAGCATCCAGTACTGACAGCGCCGGCAAATTTAAACTTCAGCAGGTGCCGATTGGCCGGCAAAATTTCAGGGCAACGATGATTGGTTATGAAGACGCTGTTGTTGCCAACATAGAAATCACTTCTTCCAAAGAAGTAGTGCTGGAAATACGGCTGAGAGAAAAAGTAAAAAAGCTGGACAATGTAGTGATCAACACCGGCAAATCAAAAAATAAAGCATTGAATGAAATGGCATTGGTAAGCGCCCGGCAGTTTAGCGTGGATGAAGCGGTGCGTTACTCGGGTACAAGAAATGACCCCAGCAGGATGGCACAGAATTTTGCCGGTGTAAGCGGCACCAATGATGCAAGAAATGATATTGTGATCCGGGGCAATTCTCCTGCCGGTGTTTTGTGGCGGATGGACGGCATTGATATCCCCAACCCCAATCACTTCAGCACGCTGGGTGCAACCGGTGGGCCGGTGAGCATTCTGAATACCAACACACTTAAAAATTCTGATTTTTTAACCAGTGCATTTCCTTCACAGTATGGCAATGCACTCGCTGGTGTATTCGACCTGAGAATGAGAAATGGCAACAGTGAAAAATATGAGTTTCTCGGGCAGATGGGTTTTAATGGTTTTGAGTTTGCTGCTGAAGGCCCGTTGAATAAAAACAGCAAATCTTCTTTTTTAATTGATTACCGTTATTCAATGGTGGCAGCCATTCAGTCACTGGGTTTATCTGTTGGTACCGGCGATGCTACGCCCAATTACCAGGATGTACATTTTAAACTGCACCTGCCAACAAAAAAATGGGGCACATTTGATTGGTTTGGAATGGGAGGAGAGAGCCATATTGCTTTTCCATACGACACCGAAGATAACCTGTATGCCAGTAATGACGGTACTTTGCGTGACAGGAATTTTAAATCACTGACCGGGGTAACGGGATTAACCAATACTTATTTTTTCAATACCAATACTTCCGGGAAATTTACACTGGCCATATCCGGTACCGAATCCAAATACAAAGAAGTGATTGTGGATGCAGGTAAACCCAATAAAACAGCCTACGACAAAAGAAATGTGCAGGTAAAATATTCAGCAGGGTATACGTTCAATAAAAAATTCAGTTCAAAAGATCAATTCACTTCCGGTGTTATTGCTGATCTCAGCAAGCTCTCTCTTAAGCAGGATTATATTCCTGATGGAGATTCCAGCATCACCACCTTTGTAGATACTAAAAAGAGTGCACTGCTGCTAAGAGCCTTCAGCAACCTGGGGCATCGTTTTAATGACGAACTAAGTACGAATATTGGTTTGTACTACCAGCTGTTCACACTCAATAATAGTTTTAGCATAGAGCCAAGGTGGAATATTAAATACCAGTTCAGAAAAAATCAATCCGTTTCTTTTGGCGCAGGGTTGCATAGCCAGACACAGCCACTGGAAGTGTATTTTTATCAAACCAAAACCAATGGAGGACAAACGGAGCTTACGAATAAAAATTTGGGACTGGTAAAGAGTGTTCACACCGTATTAGGGTATGACATTAATTTTTCAAAATACCTGCGTTTCAAAACAGAACTGTATGCACAATACATTTATAATGCTGCGGTTGAAAAAACAGCTTCTTCATTCAGCATGTTAAACAGCGGCGCTGATTTTTATTTTCCTGATAAAACCAATCTCACCAATAATGGAAAGGGATACAATTACGGAGTGGAAATTACACTGGAACGTTTTTTAAACAAAGGATTTTATTACCTGGTTACTGGTTCTTTTTTCCAATCGAAATATAAAGGCAGTGATGCAGTATGGCGCAATACTGCATTCAATACAAACTTTACAGGGAATGTTTTACTGGGCAAAGAGTTTAAACTGAACGAACGTTCATCGTTTGCCGTTGATACCAAAATAGGTATATCAGGTGGCCAGTTGTACACGCCGTTTGATGTAGCGGCATCGCAAAGGGATGGCTATGTTATTTTTAAAGAAGAAAAAGCATACAGCTTACGCAACAATGCTTACTGGCGCTGGGATCTTAAGTTTTCTTACAATAGAAATGGCAAACGCACCACTCAGAAATGGTATGTTGATCTGCAGAACCTTACCAACCGGGACAATATTTATGTAAGGACGCTGAACCCAAAAACCGGTGCAATTGGTGAGATCAACCAGATTGGTTTTTTCCCAAACATAAATTACCAGATCACCTTTTGAAAACTTAACTTTACGCAATGCAGAAACACAATTGCAGGATTGGGTTTAATGACGGAAAGCTGATCGTAATCGGCATTCCGTTACTGGCATTTATAATTCCAATTGTATTTTTCAACTGCCGGTTCAACAGGCCGCCTTTCCTTACCTGGGAAAAATATTTCACCACCATATTCATTACTTCCGTCATTTGGATTGGCAACCGCTACATTATGATATACAGCCGGAAGAAAATTCCGTTGTTTGATGAGGTGAGAAAACGCATCTTCTTTCAGTCAGTATGGATGCTGGTATTTACTGTAGCTGCAAATGTGGTGATGGGCCAGGTGTTTCAAAACATATAATGATGAGACAATGGGTTTTACGCTGGCAGATAAACTGATACATTCCAACTCTGCTGCCATCTTCTGTACCATTACCATCATAGCTATTTACGAAAGTATTTACTTCATGCATGAATTGCGCCATTCCGTAGAAGAAACGGAGAACCTGAAACGTGAAAACCTTTCCGCTCAGCTCAATGCATTGCGTACGCAGGTAAACCCCCACTTTCTTTTTAATAACCTTAATACATTATGCTCTATTATTCCTGAAGATCCAAAACAGGCGGTGGATTTTGTACAGCAGTTGTCAAAACTGTACCGTCATATTTTAGAAGTGAAGGATGAAAAGAGCATTCCATTAAAAGATGAACTGGATGTGTTGAAGGCTTATGCCTTTTTATTAAAAACACAATTTGGCAGCAATCTTGAAATTGACATTGATGTGGCAGATGAAAAACTGCAAAAGAGAATTGTGCCGTTATCATTGCAGCTGCTGATGGAAAATGCCATCAAGCACAATATCGTATCTGCCGACAAGCCATTAAAGATAAATGTGTTTTCGGAAAATGGTTCATTGATAGTAAGCAATAACCTTCAGAAGAAAAATCAGTTGCATGAATCTACCGGTATAGGGCTGGATAATATCCGGAACAGGTATAAATTATTAGGTGATAAAACGGTAGAAGTAACAGAAAAGGGGGAACAACTTTACGGTTTCAATTCCGTTGCTGGCATCGTAAATGGGAAATGGTCAATGGGTGTCTTGCATTAATAAGAGTAATTTGCTTGAAACTGAACTACAAACGGAAGCACTATTACAGGCAGTAATTTACATGCGCTTTCATTAACCATTCACTATTGACCATTCACGAACTGAACTCTTTAATTAAATATAAGGCAGCAACAAACATGAAGGTTGTAATCATCGAAGACGAAAATCCGGCAGCTAACAGGTTGATAAAGCTGCTCGGCAATATGGACGATACAATAGATATTGTTGGCAGGTTCGATAGTGTGGAGCCTGCTGCAAACTACTTTAAATCTTTACCACTGGTTGACCTTGTATTTATGGACATTCAACTGGCAGACGGATTGAGCTTTGATATCTTTTCAAAAACAACCATTACTGCTCCTGTAATTTTTACCACTGCCTTTGATCAGTACACCTTAAAAGCTTTTAAGGTAAACAGTGTAGACTATTTATTGAAACCCATTGATGAAAAAGAACTTCAGCAGGCTGTAGAAAAATACAAGTTGCTTCATTCCAAAAATGAAAATGATTTTCCTGGCAGGATATTGAAACTGATGCAGGAGATGACGGCAGTAAAATACAAAGAAAGATTATTGATCAAGCGTGGGCAGCAACTGAGTTATCTTAAAACAGACATCACGGCTTATTGCTATGCCGATGGAAAGCTCTGCTATGCGGTTGATTTCAGCAACAACAAATATTTACTCGAAACCAATCTCTCCGAATTGGAAGAACAATTGCAGCCCAGTAAATTTTATCGTGTCAACCGAAGCCTTTTAGTAAACATTGATGCTGTAAAAAAAGTACATACCTGGCTGGGAGGCCGTTTAAAACTTGAACTCTCCTTTGCCACCACTGCAGAAACTGTTATAAGCAGGGACCGGGTAAATGGTTTTAAAGAATGGCTGGGACAATAAATCATCATTGAATGCCTTTGATAACCGGCGTTGACACGGCTGCTATTGCAATCAACTGTACTGTTTACGGAACAATCGTTTTAAATGTAATTACAGCCTGTTTTCAAATCCCTGTTAATAACTTCTTATTTTCAAATTTGATTAGTAGAGAAAATATTGATATATTTATCAAAACTAATCTGATATGAGAAAAACCAACACTGGCTATGCCATCTTTGCATTTCTGTTTCTTGTAATTTCCTGTCAAAAAGTAAACGCACCATTATCACCAAAAACAGTCAATGAAATTGCTGTAAGTACGTTAGAACCACTTGCAACTGCATTGGCAGTAACCAGTGTAGAAAATTTTGAAACGGGTGTAAAAACTGCTTATGCAACAGCAAATGTAACATTGGCAACTGGCTCATGGAGTTTGAATGATGCCTTGCTGGGCACCTCCACTTCCGACCGAAAAAATGGAGCACAATCTGCAAGGGTACGTAATACGGGTATTCTTTCTGCCAACTTCGATTACAGTACCGGGGCTTCTACTGTAACGGTGGCTCATGCATTGTATGGAACTGATGCCAGCAGTACCTGGCAGCTTTGGTACAGTACCAATGGAGGCACCAGTTATACACAAACAGGCGGCACCATTACTACCAGCAGCACTACATTGCAAACAGCAGGCTTTACCATCAATGTTGCAGGTAATATCCGTTTTCAAATACGCAAAACAGGTGGTACCACCAACAGGATCTGCTTCGATGATTTTTCTGTAACTGATTATACAACTCCTTCTACGGCACCAACGCTTACCAGCATTTCTCCATCTTCTGCAATTGCAGGTAGTGCTGCATTCACCTTAACTGCTACCGGAACAAATTTTATCAGTGGCTCCACCATTGACTGGAACGGTACTGCACTAACGACTACGTTTGTGAGCGCTACTTCATTAACTGCATCTGTGCCTGCAGCCAATATTGCAACTGCAGGCTCCAGTAATATCACTGTTACAACTGCAGGTGTTGGTACTTCCGCTGCAGTTGTATTTACTACGCAAGCTGTTTCTGTACCTGCATTAAGTTCAATTTCACCCAATACTGCGGTGGCAGGCGGCGCAGGTTTTACACTAACAGCAACAGGTACCAACTTTACAGCAGGCTCAGTTATTAACTGGAATGGAGCAGCACTTGCTACCAGCTTTGTAAGCAGCACTTCATTAACAGCGGCGGTGGCTTCAACCAATATTGCTGCAGCAGGCTCTGCAAGTGTCACTGTTGTCACCGGATCTAATGTTACCGGTGCTGTTACCTTTACCATTACAGCAGCTTCAACTGTAAAAAGATTTTTGTTTGATGCCTCACAGGGTGAAACCGCTGGTAATGCAGATTGGGTAATAGATGAAGATAACAGTACTCCGCAAAGAGTACCAACCCCGGCTCAGTCAGGCATCACCGCTACTACTTCCGGAACTTACTGGACAGGTGCAATATCCAGCTGGGGAGTAGCCCTTGTAAAAGCAGGCAACTTTGTAGAAACATTACCATCGGGCGGAACGATTACTTATGGCAATGCTTCCAATGCACAGGACCTTTCCAGGTATGATGTATTTGTGGTAGACGAACCCAATATCCGTTTTACCGCAGCAGAAAAAGTTGCGATTCTAACCTTTGTACAAAATGGTGGTGGCTTGTTTATGATTGCTGATCACACCATATCAGACCGTAATAATGATGGATGGGATTCCCCGGCCATCTGGAACGACCTGATGACCAACAATACGGTGCAGAATAATCCATTTGGTTTTAGTATCGACCTTACCAATATTTCCCAGGTATCAGGCAATGTATTAACCGGCAACAGTACCAACCCGATACTGCACGGCACACAGGGCAATGTAACACAAATGGAATTTAATAACGGGGCTACGCTGACACTGCAGCCTGCTGTAAACAGTACCGTGCAGGGTTTGATCTGGCAGAATACCTTTGCACAGGGCAGTACAAAAGTGATGGCAGCTTCTCCACATTTGGAACAGGCCGTGTGTTTGTTGTAACAGACAGTTCGCCAATGGATGATGGAACCGGCGCTGCAGGCAATAACCTTTTGTAGGTTGGCCTTTGTACAGCCACACTCAATTGTTTATGAATGCATCGCTCTGGTTGGCCAAGCGTCAATAATAGTTTTTGTGGGTAAGATATATTTTAGTGCACCGGGTTTTTGTTTTGCCAGCACCAATAGGTTCTGTAAACGAAAACCCGGTGCATTTTAATGTTAGTGAATTTACCGATTCATATGCATGCAAAATAAGCACTAGAGCAGGGCCGTTAGCATTTTTAATTTACTGCATTGGTTGGAGCGGTTGTGCAGGCTTTTTGTATTATTATGTGAAAAAAATAAACAACTACTGAGATTGCCCGTTAACCTGTGAATCATACAATTCATTTATCGATTTATATAATTGAGTGTGCATTAAAAGATGCATCTTTATAGGATATAAAAAAAGGATGATGGGAGAAATTAAAAAAAATACCGGTAATAAGACCGGTTTTAAGGGAGTTGCTGAATTGGAAAAGTCTCAATTACACATTATTGTTGAGATAATAGAATATGTGCCCAATGCGGTGGTGAGCAAAACAATTATAAAAAAATCAACCGGAAATATTACTGCGATGTCATTTGACGAAGGGAAGAGTTAAGTGAAAAAACAACCCTTTTGATACCTACGTTCAGATTATACATGGTACTGCACAGGTTACAATAGATAAAAAGAACACCACCTTGCCCTGGGAACAGGCATCATTATTCCAGCCCACTCCCTGCATCGGTTCAATGCCAAAAAGCAATTTAAAATGATCTCCACTGTTATTAAAAGCGGGTACGAAGATTAATCATTGCCTCCTGCAAATATTACCTGCCCATTGATTGTGTTGGTAGCACCGGGGGTGAATATTGACAATCCATAACAATAGCAGGCTGTATTGAACAAGACCCTGTAGTATGCCTTCCGCATGAGAGGCAAAAATCCTATTTTTGAACTCAATGGATAAAAGCCTCAACAAGTACATCAGTGAAACAGGATTTTGCTCCCGCCGGGAGGCCGATAATTATATCGACCAGGGAAGGGTAACCATTAATGACAATGTGGCTATCAAGGGCAACAGGGTTAATCCTGGCGATGTGGTGGAAATAGATGGGGAGCCCATAAAGAAGAAGGATAAAATAGTTTACCTGGCTTTTAATAAGCCAGTGGGCATTACCTGTACCACCGATCTGAAAGACAAGAACAATATCATTTCTTTTATCAATTACAAAAGCAGGATATTCCCTATCGGCAGACTGGACAAGCCATCGGAAGGACTGATCTTTTTAACCAATGACGGCGATATTGTAAATAAAATTTTACGGGCCGGTAACAATCATGAAAAAGAATATACTGTTACGGTGGATAAAACCATTAGTAGTGATTTTATTCACAAGATGAGCAATGGGGTGAAAATATTGGGTACCGTAACAAAAAAATGTGTTGTAAAACAGGAAGGCAAGAACCGTTTCCGCATCATTCTCACGCAGGGCCTCAACAGGCAGATACGACGCATGTGTACAGTTTTGGGGTACGAAGTGGAAACCTTGAAACGTACCAGGATAATGCACATGACACTTACCAATTTACCCATAGGCAAATGGCGTTACTTTACCCCGGAAGAATTGAAGACGATGGAGATAGCCGTGGCGCAATCAAGCAAGACGGTCAGCGGCAATTCAGCCAATGATGCTGGCTGGGATGAATAGTATGCCCTGCTTCTCAATAAATAATGCCTGGTTTTAATATTGTAATAAAATACCTGTTTTCATGCTGCGCTCTTTTGTAACATTTATCACCCAATAGCTTTACCCGGCTTAATAATTTTGTTGTTGAAATAGGCAATGGTATGGTATACTCACACTGTCATTGCTTGCAGCAATCATAACAACATTCAGTTTAAAATAAAATTCAGTAGTCATGGCACAACACGAGGTAGAAACACAATGGATGGGAAAAATGCAGTTTAACTCATTGGTAAATGGTCATACCATTATCATGGATGCTCCAGAAAGAGTGGGAGGGGAAGACAATGGCCCGATTCCAAAACCATTTATTTTAACGGCACTTTCAGGATGCACGGGAATGGATATCGCTGCAATACTTCGTAAAGAAGAAACAGTATTGCAGGATATGAATATTAAAGTAACGGGGCAATTAAGCAAACAGCAGCCTGTTCAGTATGTTTCGATACACCTTATGTATGAATTTAAGGGCGATGCAGTACTAAAGAATGCTGTAATGAATGCAGTTACCACATCGCAGGAAAAGTACTGTGGTGTAAGCAGCATGCTTAAGAAAGCACTGCCGGTAACCTGGGAAATATATTTCAACGGTGTTCAGTTATTTACCAACAAAGCCATTGAAACAATAATGGGAACTGCATTGGTTTAATTAGCTGATGAACAGGTTTATTTTGACTGGCGGAGAATCGTATTTGTATTACTGCTCTTCCTTAAAATATACTTTGTAATAGTTCATATTCTTTTCTGCATCAAAACCTTTTTCAATGAGTTCTTTATTGCCATGGATGTAGATGTGAAAGTTGCGATCTAATTTCAATACACTTTTATAAACCCTTGCCTGTTTTTTTACCGCCATATTATTGATGGAAAAAGAATCATCAATGGGCGCTTCAAACTCCTGCTCGTATTGTTTTTTATAATCCCTGAACAAAGCAATGCCCTGTTCATTGGCGATCACTTCGTTGGAAAATTCTTCCAGGTCAAAATGATCTTTCTTTTTAAAATAACTGATACTCCGGTTCAGCAGGTCGATTTTATCAGCTTTTGATATATCAAACGCACCATCCATTTTTTCGGTAACAAATGTTTTGTATACACTCAGTACATTGTTGGTCTGGTTATAATTATCATTCCGAACTTTCAATTGTAAAAACTCATCCATCCAGTACAGGGCTTCGCTGCGGTTGGCGGTATCTACTACTGTTACTTTATACCCTTCCTCTTTTTCTGTGTTGAATATTAAACAGCCTTTGTCTAATTTTTTTATGTTAATGGCTTCCTGCTGATACTGCAAAGTAAAGGCAGCATCTTTCTGCGATACGGTGAAGTAGGGTTCTTTTTGCTCCGATTTAAAAATGCCCAGTGCTTCATGCAGCACGCCTTCAATCTGCAGGTTGGTAAAATGAACTACATACAATTCGCCTGTTTTTATTTTTGGATGACTGGCTTTTTCATACAATAGCCTGGCAAGTTGCTGGCTGCTTTCGTGAAAATTTCCCGAAGCAGAAAAAATACTTTCAGCAAAATGATATACTTCATTCAGTTGCAGGTTGCCACTGGAATGGTTCAGCCTGTATAGTTCATTTACTTTTTCAAAGGGTTGTAAAAAATACTGCATCAGCAGGGTGCTCATCACTTCATCTTCCAGTACCAATGGCGCTTGGCTAAGAATAAGCGGTTCGTTCAGTTGTTTGTTGCCTGTTTTATGAATAGAGAGTTGTTGCAGGACTGCTTCAAAAAAAGTGATCATGTTATTTTGTCAATTGTCTTTCAATAAAAGTAAAACCGGCTGCAAGTATAGGTTCAATTGTGGCATTCGCAAAAAATAAAATCCCGGTCAATTGCATTTTCGCTTTTCGGTTGGTTTAGCAGTTTCAATTGGTTAATTTTAAGCAGTTCATAAATTAAATAAACACAATCAATGAATCATTTCTGGCGTAAAATAATCATCAATACAATTTTAAAAAACCAGGGGCAAACGGAAGGGAATGTAAATGATTACTCAAAATACCGGCTAGCCAAAGGTTTTCTTGAGCTTAAAATCACCCTTATCCGTTACATGAAAGATGCGTTGCTGCTGACAGCAGGTATTTTTGCTGCTTCATTTGGGTTCAAAGGATTTTTACTTACCAATTATTTTATTGATGGTGGTGCCACCGGTATTGCCCTGCTTATTTCGGGCATTACCGGCATTCCATTATACTTACTGATCGTTTGTGTAAACATTCCTTTTTTTATACTGGCTTATAAAGTAATGGGCAGGAACTTTGCCATTAAAACTGCACTTGCCATTGGTGGCCTGGCTTTATGTGTAGCAACGGTAAATTTCCCCAATGTTACCAATGATAACCTGCTGGTGGCAATATTTGGTGGTTTTTTTTTGGGTGCAGGCATTGGCCTGGCTGTACGGGGCGGCGCTGTTATTGACGGTACAGAAGTACTGGCCATTTTTTTAAGTAAGAAATTTGGCACTACCATTGGCGACATCATTATCCTGATCAATATCCTTATCTTTTCTGCTGCTGCTTATTTTTTAGGGGTGGAGATCGCTATGTATTCCATGATCACTTATTTATCTGCTTCCAAAACACTGGACTTTATTGTGGAAGGTATTGAAGAGTATATTGGCGTGAGCATCATCTCTTCCCACTCAGATGAAATAAGGGAAATGATCATTAATAAACTGGGTAGGGGTGTTACCATCTATACGGGCAAACGGGGATTTGGTACAAGAGGAGAAACCAGGGATACCGACATTATTTATACCGTTATTACCCGGCTGGAATTGAACCGGCTGAATACAGAGATACAAAAAATAGATCATCACTGTTTTGTAGTAATGAACAGTGTAAAAGATACCAAGGGGGGAATGATCAAAAAGCGGCCGTTGAAGCATTGATTGGTGTTCAGTGGGTAGTATAAACTCAAACACATCAACTTTCATCAATTAAGTTCCTCAACAATTTAACAATTTACAAATGCAGCAATATTCAACTTTGAGCGGCTCTGTAAAGTGATTATTAGTAAATTTACCGGAACAATGCGTTGCAACTCAACATATAAACCAGTTTCCGTTACTTTATTGACAGCTTTATTTTTGTTAGCTGCCGCTAATGTAAAGGCGCAGGAGGCAGTGAATGATACCATAGTTAGTGCGGCAGTGGTGTACATGGGTGATACTATTGAAGCCAAAACACTGGCACCTGTATGGCACAATACAAGGGAAAGCAGGTTGCAGGCCAACAGGAGGGCCGAATGGACAAGGCTGCGGAATGCCATTTATGTAACATTCCCCTACGCTAAAAAGGCTGCCAT
Source organism: Chitinophagaceae bacterium (assembly GCA_016722465.1). Taxonomy (GTDB): domain Bacteria; phylum Bacteroidota; class Bacteroidia; order Chitinophagales; family Chitinophagaceae; genus Ferruginibacter. The sequence goes on from JADKJC010000004.1 coordinate 44,878, forward strand.
AGTGATGAACGACATCAATGCCCGCCTGGTGAATGTAACCAATAAGGAAGAACGAAAGAAATACATCCAATCAAGGGAAAAAGAACTGAAGAAGGAATTCGCCGATCCGTTGATGAACCTGTCTGTTTACCAGGGCAAAGTACTAATGAAACTCATCAACCGGGAAACGGGTAACAACTGTTACGAGATCATTAAAGAATACAAAGGTGGTTTTGTAGCAAGGTTTTATCAAACAGTAGCATTCTTTTCGGCAGCAACCTCAAGCAGCCGTATGATAAGAATGGCGAAGAAGCCGAGATGGAAAAAATTGTAAAGGAAGTGGAGCGGATGTATGGGTATAGGAGTTAGGAAACGTTTTGACGTTTAAGCAGTTTAAAAAGTTGTTTCATACCAAGGTTTTTATTTTCAATAAGATTGATTTATTACCCTGCAAAAATCACGGAGTTTCTTTAAGCATGCTAACTGCTATCTTTGCAAACATTTCAACGGCTTAAACGAATACAACGACCTAAACGATTCTATTAAATGAAACTCGACATACTTGCTTTTGGTGTACACCCCGATGATATTGAACTTTCCTGTAGTGGTGTGCTGCTGGCTGAAAAATTAAGAGGTAAAAAAACCGGGGCGATCGACCTCACAAAGGGCGAACTGGGTACCAGGGGCTCAGCAGAAATCAGGGAAAAGGAAGCCTCAGCCGCAGCAAAAATTTTACAGTTGGATGTAAGAGAGAACCTGGCAATGGCAGATGGCTTTTTTAAAAACGATGAAGCACACCAGCGCAAAATAATAACAGCCATCAGAAAATACCAGCCCGAGATCATTCTCTGCAATGCACCGGAAGACCGTCACCCCGACCATGGCCGCAGTGCACAACTGGTGGAAGACGCTGCTTTTTTATCCGGTTTAAGAAAGATTGAAACCTTGGATGACGGGCAATTGCAGCAGCCCTGGAAGCCAGCCTATGTTTTCAACTATATCCAGGACAGATACCTGAACCCCGGCTTTGTAATTGATATCACCGATGTAATGGAGCAAAAAATTGAAAGCATCAAAGCCTATTCAACCCAGTTTCACAATCCTGATCTGGACGAACCGCCAACCTATATTTCCACGCCCGATTTTTTGGACAGTGTTATCTATCGTAGCAAAATGATGGGTAAAATGATCGGTGTAAAATACGGGGAAGGGTTTATCAGTAAAAAAATGATTGGGTTCAGCAGTTTCAATGCACTGATTGCCAACCTTACCTGATGTAAAATGGCATCATGATATCTATCATACATGGTATTGCAGGCGCATACGTTAAATGTTAAACAAAACACTTTCAGTTGCTTTAATAATTTGTACCTTGCGACCTGTTAATTTATAAATGCACTCCACTAATGGCAACACCAAAATTCTTACAAAATTCCAACAACTTTCAGCAGGAATTAAAACGCAGGGTTAACCAGTATTTTGAAGAAAGAAAAAAAATCTTCTGCCGGAAATGTTGGTTTGTATTTCAAAGCAATTCTTTTCTTTACTGCCTACATCGCTCTTTATATCCACCTTGTTTATTTCACCCCATCTAATTTATGGGCAATCATTGAGTGTGTGCTAATCGGAGGTTTTACCGCAGCAATTGGGTTTAATGTAATGCACGATGGCGGACACGGCAGTTTTAGTAAAAGCAAATCCGTAAATAAACTGGCAGCAGTATCCGTAAATCTTTTAGGTGCCAGCCACATTATGTGGGGTATGAAGCACAACATAATTCATCATACCTATACCAACATTGATGGCGTGGATGATGATATTGAAATAAAGCCATACCTGAGAATGTGTGCCACTCAAAAGCGTTATAAAATACACCGCTTTCAGCATTATTACGTTTGGTTCCTGTATACCTTGCTGCATATTATCTGGGTGTTTCTTACAGACTATCAAAAATATTTCAAAAAAAGGATTGGTTCTGTACCCATCAAAAAATTGACTGTGAAAGAGCATTTCGGTTTTTGGGGTGCTAAAGTGGGGTACGCAATACTATTTATGGCGATCCCGATTTATACCGTAGGTTTCGTAAAATGGATGGTAGGTTTTTTAATTGCCAGTATGGTTACCGGTTTTATCATCAGCATTGTTTTTCAGCTGGCACATACAGTAGAGGAAACTGCTTTTCCTGTACCGGATGGGGATACTAATAAAATAGAAAATGAATGGGCTATCCACCAGGTTCAGACCACGGCTAATTTTGCAACTAAAAATAAACTGATCTCCTGGCTGGTGGGAGGGTTGAATTTTCAGATTGAGCACCATCTCTTCCCCCGTGTTTCGCACATTCACTATCCTGCTATCAGCAAGATCATCAAACAAACCTGTGCTGATTTTAACATTCAGTACATTGAGTTTCCGAAAATGCGTTCTGCCATTGCTTCGCATGCATCTTTTTTAAGAAAGATGGGCAGAGCAGTATAATGATAAAATAATATTTGCAAATGACCCCTGTAATAAAATACAGGGGTCATTTTTTATTTAACTTGCCTTTTCACTTAATAATTTTATCAAGATGCGACAAAAAAACTGGCACGATCAACATATAGAGTCGATGACCTTTGGACAAAAATTGGCAGACATGATTGCAACAGGCATGGGGTCCTGGAAGTTCATTATCTGGCAAACGGTGGTGGTGGTAATCTGGATGTTTTTGAATGTGGTGGCGTTAATGCAGCACTGGGATCCTTATCCATTCATTTTGCTCAACCTGGTATTCTCTACACAGGCTGCATATGCTGCACCGCTTATTATGATGAGCCAGAACAGGCAGGCTGCCAGGGACAGGGTGCAGGCACAGGATGATTATACCTGTAATATAGAAGCCAAAAAGGAAATAGAAGCCCTGCAGATACATTTAAGTAAAATTGAAACGGAAAAACTGGATAAGATCATGGAGATGATCCAGGAGCTGAAAGCGAAACAATAATAAATGGTTTAATTGTTGGATTGTTGAATGGTTGTTTGGGGGCTATGGATAAATTGTTGAATGGTTAAATTGCTGGAAAGAACTTTAATCTACTGTGTTCAAACAACAATGCAACCATTTAACAATTCAACCATTCAATTGTAATTTGGATGGTAAAACATTATAAACTTTTCAACTAATCCAGTTTTTGTAAATTTGCCCTACAACATAAACAAATGACAGAAGAAAAAAGCTTGAATTTTATTGAAGAGATCATTGAAGAGGATTTAAAGAATGGAAAATATACCAGCATCCTTACCCGTTTTCCGCCGGAGCCCAATGGTTACCTGCACATTGGCCATGCCAAAAGTATCTGCCTCAACTTTGGCCTGGGTATTAAATACGGCGGCAATACCAACCTGCGTTTTGATGACACCAATCCTGCAAAGGAAGAAACAGAATATGTTGACAGCATCAAGGAAGATGTAAAATGGCTGGGCTTTGAATGGGCCAATGAACTATACGCCAGCGATTATTTTGATCAGCTGTATGGTTTTGCTGTTCAGTTGATCACCAAGGGCCTTGCCTATGTGGATGATTCCACTGCAGAAGAAATAGCCGCCATGAAAGGCACGCCTTCGCAGGCTGGTACCGATAGCCCTTACCGCAGCAGGAGCATTGAGGAAAATCTCCGGTTGTTTAAGGAAATGAAGGAAGGAAAATACCAGGATGGCGAAAAAGTTCTAAGAGCAAAGATTGATATGGCCGCCATGAACATGCATATGAGAGATCCAATCGTCTACCGTACCAAACATGCCCACCACCACCGCACCGGCGATGCCTGGTGTATTTACCCGATGTATGATTTTGCTCACGGGCAAAGCGACAGCATTGAAAATATCACTCACAGCATTTGTACATTAGAGTTTGTGCCGCACAGGGAATTGTATGATTGGTTCATTGAAAAGCTGGAAATATTTCCATCCAAACAATATGAGTTTGCAAGGCTCAATATGACCTACACTGTGATGAGCAAACGCAAACTCCTGCAACTGGTCACCGAAAGTTATGTGAGTGGCTGGGATGATCCACGGATGCCTACCATCAGTGGTATGCGCCGCAGGGGCTTTACATCTGAAAGCATCCGTAACTTCTGCGACAAGATTGGTGTTGCCAAAAGGGAGAACATGATCGACTTTAGCCTGCTGGAATTTTGTGTACGGGAAGACCTGAACAGGAAAGCCCTGAGGGCAATGGCAGTGCTTGATCCAGTAAAACTCATCATCACCAACTATCCTGATGGAACTACAGAAGAGCTGGTAACAGAGAACGGCCCGGATGAAAGTTTTGGAACCCGTATAGCGCCGTTTAGCCGGGAAGTATGGATCGAAAGAGAAGACTTCATGGAAGTACCCGCCAAAAAATATTTCAGGCTGTTCCCGGGTTCAAAAGTTCGGTTAAAAAGCGCTTATATCATTGAATGTACAGGTTGTGTAAAAGATAATGAAGACAATGTTACAGAGATCCATTGTACCTATATCCCCGAAAGCAAAAGCAGCAATGATACCAGTGGCATCAGCGTAAAAGCCACCATTCATTGGGTAAGTGTACCGCATGCAGCCGAAGCCGAGATCAGGATGTACGACCGTTTGTTTAAAGTAGAAGACCCCTCGGATGAAGAAGGAGATTTTAAAAATTACATCAATCCGGATTCATTGCAGGTGGTAAAGCCGGCTTACCTGGAGCCATCTTTAAAGGATGCAGCCCTGGGCACCAGCTACCAGTTCATACGAAAAGGGTATTTTTGCCTGGACAGGGATAGCACGGTAGAAAGATTGGTGTTCAACAGAACGGTAACGCTGAAAGATGCATGGTCGAGGGAAGTGAAGAAGGGGTAGTTTAATTTTCGATTATAATCAACTAATTTATTTGAAATCTTCTTTAATTTACCTCACCCCAGCCCCTCTCCTTGAGGAGAGGGATGAGTTTGGACTTCATCAGTTAAAGAACTTTTATCTTATCGGAATCGCATTTAATTAATCAGCAGGGCTCGCCTTCGGCGAGCCCTGCTGATTAATATCCAATAAATCGTATGCTGGTTTTTAGTTTTCACCAGTCACTGCAAAGCAGCGGCGGTGCAGTGACGCTGCCCGCCGGCAGTAGAGGCGAAATCAATTAATTTAGAATAGCTAACTATCAATAAAAGAATCCCATAAAAAATCCCGAAACAAAATGCTTCGGGATTCATTTATAAAAACTATACTTACTTCTTCAAATACATAACTTCCTTCACCAATTTCACAGTCCTTGGTACATCCGGCAAATAAGCCGCTACCAGGTTGGGAGCATAGTGCATCGGTGCATCTGCCGAAGTAATCCTGCGTATCGGCGCATCCAGGTAATCAAATCCTTCTTTCTGAATTCTATAAGCGATTTCAGAAGACACAGAAGCAAACGGCCACTGCTCTTCCACAATCACTAAACGGTTTGTTTTTTTAACGCTCTCTAAAATCGTAAACCAATCCAGCGGGCGGATCGTTGCCACATCAATCACTTCTGCTTCAATCCCTTCCTTCGCCAGTTCTTCCGCAGCACCCAGGGCCACTTTCATCATTTTATTAAAAGATACAATGGTTACATCCTTACCCGGCCTTTTGATAAAGCATTTACCAATAGGCAGCACATATTCTTCTTCCGGCACTTCACCTTTTTCACCATACATCACTTCACTTTCCATAAACACAACAGGATCGTCATCCCTGATGGCTGCTTTCAGCAAACCCTTGGCATCATAAGGATTGCTTACCGATATCACTTTCAACCCGGGGATATTGGCATACATCGATTCAAATGCAGTAGAGTGCTGTGCACCCAACTGGCCGGCACTTCCATTGGCGCCACGGAACACAATAGGGCAACCTACCTGTCCCCCGCTCATCGCCAACATTTTGCTGGCTGTATTCAGTATCTGGTCAAGCGGCAGCACCGCAAAGTTCCATGTCATGAACTCCACAATGGGGCGGAGGCCGTTTTGGGCAGCACCCACGGCAATGGCGGTAAAGCCCAGCTCGGCAATAGGGGTATCGATCACCCTTTTTTCGCCAAACTCATCCAGCATACCCTGGCTTACCTTGTAGGCGCCATTGTATTCAGCTACTTCCTCACCCATTAAAAACACCCTTTCGTCCCTTCTCATCTCTTCCTGCATGGCTTCTCTCAGGGCTTCTCTAAACGCAATTTGTCGCATGTGTATGGTTCAGTTTATTTTATTAGTAATGAGCCTTCTGTTTCAAAGGAACGCAAATTTATCTCATCAATGCCAGATAATCAAATTGAGTTGGGAAATAGATGGGGGGCTGTGGACAATGGCGGGATAATGGGCAGTTGTTGCGGCTGTTCATTGCAAATCCGGTACAGATCCTGGCTTCTTTCACCTCCCTTTTGGGGAGGATGGGTGGGGCCTTCACCGGGTTTTCCATTGCCATCCGCCAGCCATTGATCAATAGTAACTATTATCAGCCTTGTTGATGCAGTTAGTATTCAGAATCTCCAACTGAACAGCTAATGGGTGCCAGTATAATTTGTACATTTATACATAAATAAAAAAAATTGCTTCGTTTGCAAATAAGCCACAAACCTTACCACCTGCTTTTGCTCACAAGCCTGTTACTGGTTACAGCTTCGTTCTTCGCATCTACGCAAATGGTCGACATTCACCTGCACGATACTTATTTTGTATTGACAGTCAATCAATCATCCTCAATTTCCTTCTTGGCATGTTCAGGCGAAAGACTTAACAGGGTATCATTTTTTTGCTTTTCTAAATCAGTGAATGATGTAACATAATTATAGGGTTGTGTAAGCCTTCTGCATTTTATATCCTCAATTTTGTATTCTATCCGGCTGTGGAGGCAAGCATTTTATTCATTGTACTAATGGTTCATCGTAGCGCTTAAATAAAAAAATGATTCAGCAAGTAGCAGCCTATTAACATAAAATAAAATCAACATGAAACAGATCAGAAACGTACAAACAAGATTATTGCCAGTAGCTTTTTTTATAGCTGCCATACTAGGCTTTTCAGCCTGCGGTGGTACTCAAAAAACCACGGACTCAAAAGATGTTGCCAAAGAGCAGAACGAAGCAAAGTTTACTACCAGCAGCAATGAGAACGATGCAAAATTCGTGGTGAATGCCGCTGAAATCAACCTGGAAGAAATTAAGCTGGGCCAGTTGGCACAACAAAATGGAATGACTGATGACATCAAAGCATTGGGTAAGACCATGACCGATCAACACACACAGACTTTAAGTGACCTGACTGCATTGGCAAAACAAAAAGTGATCAGTATACCGGCATCACCAACCGACAATGCGCTGGATGCGTTCAAAAAATTAAACGACAAATCGGCGAAATATTTTGACAGGGCTTATGCCGACATGATGGTAAGCGGACACAAAGATGCCATTGCTTTATTTGAAAAAGCATCAGCAGAATGCACAGACGCCAATATTAAAGCATGGGCATTGGCAACACTCCCTCAATTACGCATGCAACTGGATGCTGCATTGGCCAGTCAATCGAAGTTAGACAAGTTGTAAAAGATTAAACCCCTACAGAATCAATAAGACGGGACCATTAGTTGGTTCCGTTTTTTTATTGTCTTCAGTTGTCACTAAGTAAATTTTAAAATTCCCGGTTCATACGCCACTTGTGTAAAACAGCTTAATTTTACGCCCTGAAACCAAAGTGCCATTAACGATGAACGAAAAGCTGCAACAGCTGGGAGCTACTTTACAAGGTGATTTGTTTTTTGACAAGACCATGCGGCTGCTGTATGCCACCGATGCTTCGGCATACCGGGAACTGCCATTGGCTGTGGCCATTCCAAAAACGATTGACGATATCAAGAGGCTCATTGCATTTGCAAGAGACAATAAAACATCTCTCATTCCACGTACTGCCGGCACATCACTGGCCGGCCAGGTGGTGGGCAATGGTATTGTAGTAGATGTAAGCAAAAATTTTACCCAGATCATCGAACTGAACAAGGAAAAAAAATGGGTGAGGGTGCAACCCGGCGTTATCAGGGATGAACTGAATTTTTTCCTGAAACCACATGGCCTTTTCTTTGGTCCTGAAACTTCTACCGCCAACAGGGCCATGATTGGTGGCATGGTGGGCAACAATAGTTGTGGCAGTAACTCGGTGGTGTATGGCAGCACCCGGGAACATTTGCTGGAAGTAAAAGCATTGCTGAGCGATGGCAGCGAAACGGAATTCAAAACAATTACTATTGATGAGTTTCACAATAAGTGTGATGGTGAAAATTTAGAAGCGGATATTTATAAAACAGTCAGGAGTTTATTAAGCAATTACGATAACCAGCAGGAGATACGCAAAGAATTTCCCAAAGCATCCATTGAGAGAAGGAATACGGGTTATGCGGTGGATATGTTACTGGAAAGTGCTCCCTTCACTGCCGGCAAAGAAGATTTTAATTTCTGCAAACTCATTGCAGGTTCAGAAGGAACGCTGGCTTTTATAACCGAAATAAAGTTGCATGTAAATGACCTGCCGCCAAAAGAAACAGGCCTGCTCTGTATTCATTTCAACAGCATTGATGAAGCATTGCGGGCAAACATTATTGCCATGCAGTTCAAGCCCAGCGCCAGCGAACTGATAGACCATTACATTTTAGAATGCACGAAAGACAATATTGAACAAAGTAAGAATCGCTTTTTTGTAAAGGGCGACCCCGGTGCAATACTGGTGATTGAATTTTGCAGGGCTACAAGGGAAGAAGTGATGACCATTGCAGCAAAAGTGGAAGCGGCAATGAGAGCAGCTGGTTTGGGGTATCACTTCCCGTTACTGTTTGGTGAAGACAGTAAAAAGATATGGACCTTGCGTAAAGCGGGCCTTGGTTTGCTGAGTAATTTGCCCGGCGATGAAAAAGCGGTACCGGTGATTGAAGACACGGCTGTTGATATCAACGACCTGCCTGGTTATATTGCCGAATTCAACCAGGTATTGCACAAATACAATTTAAATGCCGTGCATTACGCACATGCTGGCAGTGGTGAAATTCATCTTCGCCCCATTATCAATTTAAAAACGGTGGAAGGCAATGCGCTGTTCAGGATCATTGCAGAAGAGATTGCTACGCTGGTAAAAAAATACAATGGCTCATTGAGTGGCGAACATGGAGATGGAAGATTGAGAGGGGAATTCATTCAACAAATGACAGGGAAAAAAAATTATGAACTGCTCAGGAAAATAAAATACACCTGGGACCCGGAAAATATTTTCAATCCCAATAAAATTGTTGATACTCCTTCAATGAACAGCATGTTGCGGTACACACCGGGTCAGCAAACACCGAAGTTCAATACCATCTTTCGCTACAAGGGCCAGGATGTGCTGCAGCATGCAGAGCAATGCAACGGCAGTGGCGATTGCCGCAAAACAGAACTGAGTGGCGGAACCATGTGTCCCAGCTACATGGCTACCAAAAATGAAAAAGATACCACGAGGGCAAGGGCAAATATTTTAAGGGAGTTCCTTACCAACTCGGGCAAGCTCAACCGCTTTGATCATAAGGAGATTTATGAAGTGATGGACCTTTGCCTGAGTTGCAAGGGTTGTAAGAGTGAATGCCCGAGTAATGTGGATGTAGCCAAACTGAAAGCAGAATTTTTGCAGCAGTATTATGATGTGAATGGTGTGCCGTTCAGGAGTAAACTCATTGCTAATTTCAGCAAGAGTGCAAAGCTGGGTGCGATGGTGCCGGGACTGTATAACTTTGCCATGACCAATCCTTTTATCAGCAGGCAAATAAAAAGGTTCAGTGGCTTTGCGGTGGAAAGAAGTATGCCGACGATGTATAAAACAACACTGGAAAAGTGGTGGGGAAGTCAAAAGTCAAAAATTAAAAGTCAAAAAAAAGTACACCTCTTCTGCGATGAGTTCACTAATTATAATGATACAGAGATAGGCATTAAAGCAATACAATTACTGGAGCAATTGGGTTACGAGGTGGTGATCCCAACACACATTGAAAGCGGCAGGGCATGGCTGAGCAAAGGATTGATAAGAGAAGCCCAAAAGATCGCCAACCGGAATATAGAATTACTGAAAGATGTTGTTACAGCAGAAGCACCGTTAATTGGTATTGAGCCTTCAGCCATCCTCACTTTCCGGGACGAATACATCGATCTTGCTGACGATAATAATTTCGAAACAGCAAAAGCTTTGTCAAAAAATGTTTTTTTGATTGACGAATTCATCGCTGCAGAAATTGACAAAGGCAATATCAGCAAAGATTTGTTCACCAAAGAGCAGCGCTTAATAAAACTGCATGGCCATTGCCAGCAGAAATCATTGTCTTCTGTTGCGCCATCAGTAAAATTATTGTCCCTGCCCGAAAATTATACTGTTGAAACCATTCCCTCCGGCTGCTGCGGTATGGCCGGTTCTTTTGGTTATGAAAAAGAACATTATGATCTTTCCATGAAAATAGGAGAGTTGGTATTGTTTCCCACCGTTCGCAAACAGCCCAATGACGCGATCATTGCAGCCCCGGAACCAGCTGCCGCCACCAGGTAAAGGATGGTACCGGCAAAAAGGCCCTCCACCCGGTGGAAGTGTTATTTGATGCATTGCTTTAATTAATCATGTTTTATTATTAAAAATCCCCTTTTAGGGGGATGTTTAATTTTTTTAAGTGTATTAATTTGCTATATCAAAATCTATTGCTGCAAAACCACCCTTTACCAGGCTATTTCCTGTTTTATTAAATAAAATTATTGGTTATGAACATTCGGAAAATTTCCCTTTTACTAATTGCTTTTTTTGCTTTTGGAACAGTAAAAGCTCAACCTTCATTGCAAAAATGCAATTGAAACTGGCTGGAGAAAAGCAGGGTACGGCCAACTCGTTTTACAAATTTGAACTGAATGCCAAAATACCTACGCAGGCTGGTATTTTATTTTCAGCGGATGTAGACGTACAAAAAACTGCCCTGCAAAACTGGCTTGCTGCAAAACTTGAACTTCGCCAGGGAATTGATGACTTCCGCACCCGGATGGAATCGGTTGCATATAAGGGTTCAAACATCAGCAAACTGCAGCAATATTTCAAAGGCATAAAAGTAGAGCATGGAGTGGTATCAGTAGCAGATATTGCAGGAAGTGTGAGGTTGCTTCAACTGGAGTTTTACAGTTTGCCGGATAACCTACAGGTGCAGCCCACTATAAGCGAGGAGGCAGCGCTTACAAAAGCAATGGAATTTACCGGGGCCAGCAGTTTTGTGTGGCAAAAGCCTTCAACATCTTTCTGGCAGTATCAAAAGCCTTCCGGCGAACTGGTAATTGTAGAAGATATCTTTAATGCTGAAAAAGGTACCATGTGCCTGGCTTATAAATTTGATGTGTTTGCTGCTGAACCGGCAAGTCGCCAAAACATATACGTGAATGTGCTGAACGGAAAGGTTGTTTTTGCAGATGCTACCATTAAACACCTGGATGGAAAACATTCATCCGGCCATGACGAAATAGGAAAACAACCCGGGGATATTCCGCATTCATTGATAGAAAGTAAAGATTTGATGCAAAACCAGAAAACTACACTGGTAAAGAAAAGCATTGCACCGACCGTTTTCGATAGTGCTACTGGTTTTCTAAAATATTCATTTGATCAGAAATTTTTAACCGAAAAAGTTTCTCCCACACTATACAGACTCAGGGCACAAAGCGAATTTCCTAATACCGTGGTATACGAAACCTACAATATCAACCATAAAACACTGGTTAACGCAATCAATAGCGACATTACTGATTTTACTGACAATGACAATGACTGGAATGAACCAGCGTACGGCAATGATACCACCAATGCAGCGTTAGACATTCACTGGGGTATTGAACAGATCATTAAATACTGGCGTGATGTACACAACCGCAATAGTTTTGATAACAACTTCAGTGCCATCAAAAATTATTTTCACTATGGAATCCGGTATGGTGGTGCATTCTGGAGCAGCCAGGCCAAGAGCATGTTCTATGGCGATGGCAGCCAGGATAGCCAGGGTTTTAATGCCCTTGCATCCATTGATGTTACCGGTCATGAACTGGCTCATGGTGTATGCGATTTTACAGCGGCCCTTGTGTATAAAAGAGAAAGTGGCGCATTAAATGAAGGCTTCAGCGATATATGGGGAGCCTGCATCGATAATTATATCAACAAGAATTTTGAGACCCTGAATAAAACACCTTTTAAAATTGCTGATGAAATTGTAGAAACACCGGGCCGTGATTGTTTAAGGGATATGCAAAAACCTAAAAGATGGGCACAGCCCGATTGTTACAAAGATGTAGCCCACAACTGGTTTGATGTAAATGTTGAAAATTGCCCTACACCCATCTCTCCCGGAAATGCGGGCAATAATGATGATTGTGGCGTACATGCAAACAGTGGAGTGCTGAACAAATGGTTTTACCTGATTACAGAGGGTGATACTATGACTAATGTGTACAACGACTTTTATACAGTGGATTCTTTGGGTTTTGATAAATCAGAAAGAATAGCTTATTACACTGAAATGATTTTGACACCTAATTCAGGATATGAGGCAGCAAGAATTGCTTCTATGAATGCGGTTCAGATACTGGCGGCTTCCCCTAATACACTCGGGATAACGCTGGCGGATACCGCTGTGCTTGCAACAGCCCGGCGTGCAGTCGGTGTTACAACAGACAGTATCTACAATATGGCCAATACCCCATTTTCGCCTCCAATACATTTAATGCAATTGAAGTGGGGCGTTATGGTTATATATGGGCAGGCACCGCCAACAACGGGCTGTATAAATACAATGGAAGGGTTTGGCAAAAAGCCCCCAATCTCACCAATCACAATATATCTCAAATATTACCCGACAGGGATGGGGGCATTTGGATAGCACAATTTGGCCGCACTGGCGCCCAGGCAATACTTGGTGGCATTGGTTATTACCAGGATACTAGCTTTACCTATGTTCAGTACAGTGAGTCCGATGGGTTACCAACCCGTAATGTAAGAGGTATTTTTGTTAATAACAGTTTAAGCTTAACACCTGCCCAAAAATTGAAACGCATCTGGGGAGCCTGTTTTGCAGACTTAACAGTGGGGATTTCCAGGCCAGGCAGTGTGGTATTTGGCAAAGAAACACCGGCTCCGCCTATTTCATTTAACAAACAAAAGAACGGCGTAAACCAGAACAATGGTTTTTGTTTGGTTATCGGGGGTAACAAAAATGAGATATGGGTATTTGCTTCCAGCAATTCAACTACCGGCGGCGGGCAGATATTGAGATACCGCACTGTTGACTCGGTATACCTTGGTTTCATCGATAATACCAATCAACCTGCGTTCAGTGCAGGATTTAATGTAAAAGCGATTTATTACGATACTGTAATGCGGCGCTGGTGGATCGGGCTTACTACAGGAGGCCTGGTAGTGCTGGACTCGGCAACCAACACATGGAGCTCCATTAATTTCCCTGATGCATTCCCGGCAGGTACCATCATCAATAATAACGCCATTACCGGCGATACCAGGGGCAATATTTATATGGGTACCAGCAATGGCTATGTGTTTTTTGGTTCTCCCAATGCATCCGTGGTCACCAATCCGCTTGACCCCACACAATACAAACGTTATACTATCACAGAGGGATTGCCATCCAGCAATGTGCGGGGGGTGGCCGTAGATTACAGGGCATCCCGTGTATTGCTGGCAACAGACAATGGCATTGCATTCAGGCATATACTCTGTACAGAATGTGTAAATACCGGGCCCATTTTTTCCGTAATGCCCGGTAGCTGGAGCAATCCGGGTATTTGGGCCAGTGGGCAAGTGCCTGGGCTTACAAGTAATGTGGTAATCAGGCATCCGGTAACCGTTACACAGAATGCCAATTGCAATTCGCTAAGGGTTGCACCAGGTGGCAACATAAATTTAAATCCGGGTATACAGTTGAATATTGAGGCGCAGAATTACAATAGTAACCTTTGCCGCTGATATAAGAATAAAATGGTTTGTCGGGTGATTGTTGTAGGCAATTATACAGCCTGACATGTGTTACCTCAAATTGTGTATTTGTTTTTAAGCAATTCTTAAGCATTTTTATGCTAAACTGAGTAATGTGGACATATTCAGTTTAGTGATTGTGGGGCTCTCTTTTTTGATGACGCTCATGAATGAATAGTAATCCGTAGCAGATTTTATTTTATTTTTAGAAAAGGGATAGATCCTAATATGGTAATTAAATCAATCGTATTATTGAAAACCTTGCAACATAAACGATACCAGAACCAGGCTTTCAGCGGTGGAAGAAAATGGAAAATGATCTTTTGTTTTCTATTGGCAGCGGCATCTTTTATGAGTACCGGCGTTAAAGCTCAAACAGCCGATTTTACCATCAATATCCGTAATGGCTGCGTACCGCTGGGTGGTGTAAATTTTACAGATGCTTCATCAGGAGGAACCGTAACAAGAAGGGACTGGGATCTCGGTAATGGTACACTAATATCCAGTGGCCCTGCAGTGGTGGGCACTAACTATCTTACTTCACAAACTTTCATCGTTAAGCTCACGGTAACTTTTTTGAATGGTACGGTAAGAACCAAAACTGACAGCGTGATTGTTTACCCTAAACCTTTTGTTGATTTCAGGGTGAATGATACTGCAGGTTGTGTGCCTTATACCGCCAGCTTTACTGATCTTTCTACTACGGCAACTGGAACGATCAACACCTGGACATGGGATTTTGGAGCTGGTGGAAGCACCATCCGGAACCCTGCTTTTGTTTACAACAGCCCGGGGCTTTATAATATTTCGCTCATTGTAAAAAATAACTGGGGCTGCGAAAGTGATGCTGCCACCAAATTTCAGTATGTGCATGTGTGGAATAAACCAACTGCAGCATTTACAGCCAATCCTTATTTCAGTTGTAATGATACGGCTACTGTATTTTTTAATAACAGCACCACCAACGGCAGTCCGGCCAATAAATACCAGTGGGATTTTGGTGATGGCAACAGCAGCACGTTAAAAACCCGTCTCATTTTATGCAGCACCGGGAACTTATACGGTTAAGCTTACGGCTTCAGTTGGCAGCAGCGGTTGCAGTTCTGTAACCACGGGCACAGTATATATTGGAAAGTCGAAGCCCTCTTTTGTGATTGCCCCGGATACGGTTTGCGTAAACACTTCCACTCAGTTCACAGGAACGGGTACCCCGGCACCATACTATGTAAAATGGATATTCAGTGATAACGGAGCACAGCAATATTATTCACCCGTTTATCATACGTTCAGTACACCCGGAGACTATACTGTTAATTTAATCGCTTATACCTACCAGGGTTGTACCGATACTGTCACCAAATCAATTCATGTAAAATATGGTGCAGGCCTGGCACCTTTCTTCATCACTGCACCCGATACCGTTTGTGCCAACAGTTCTGTTGCTTATGATGGCAGCGCTGTTCCTGCACCGGATCATGTGCAATGGTTTTTTACTGATAACAATGCGTTGCAAAATAATACTCCCACCAACCATACATTTGTCAATCCCGGCGATTACAATGTGTTGCTCATTGCTTATGATGCACAGGGTTGTGCGGATACTGCCACCAAAGCTGTGAATGTAAAAAGCGGGCCCGTGATCAGTTTTGCACCGGATAAAGTGGATGGCTGTGGCAATCCTTTTACAGTAACATTCGGCAATACTACTTATCCCAATGCTGATCTTCAGTTTACCTGGAATTTTGGTGATGGTACTCCTGCTGTAATTACAACTGATACCTTGCCCGTGCCGCATGTATATACCAGTTTTGGTAATTTTTCGGTAACACTAACTGCTACTGATACAGTGGCTGGATGTGTAAGCAATCCCAAAGTGTTTAATTATATCCGCAACTACCAGCCATCGGTGAATTTTACTTATGTGCCACCGGATGGTTGCCGTCCGTTGCCAGTGAAATTTACCGGACAGGTAAGCAACCTGATCGTTCCGATTCAATATTATGTATGGGATTACGGCGATGGAAAAATTGACAGTATAGCTGCATCCAATATTGCCAATCATGTTTATACAGTTGGTGGTGCATTCAATCCAACACTTACGATTGTGACTGCTGAATGCAGTTTCACTTCTATTCCCAAACCTGTAACCGTTATTGATATTTGTGATGATGACGGTAGTGGTGGCGGTGGTGGTGGCGGCGGCGGAGGAGGAGGTGGCGGCGGCGGCGGAGGTGGTGGAGGCTTTGGCCTCGGCAAAACCTGCGCTGATAAATACACGGTCGACTTTACCGATACTGTGAGTAATGCGGTTGTTCAAAGTTGGGATTTTGGTGATGGCTCGCCGTTGTTAAATTCTGGTGTGCTTAATCCTGTATCACATACGTATGCACCGCCGCAAAAAGTTTATATTGTTACAGTGGTGAGATTGGATACATTGACCAATCAAATTGATACGGGTAAAAAACGCATCATCATCATTGACGAGAAAGCAGACTTTGTTCCGGATAAAACAGATATCTGTACCAACGGGCTGGTAAATTTTTATCCTGTTGGAATTGATTCTTCTAAAATAAAAAAATACACCTGGGATTTTGGTGACAGCACTACAAGGCTGGTCATCGACAATCTTACCAACTTCAATACGTTTGGCATCTGGCTCAAAGGCAATGCCAGCCATACTTATATCGACACGGGTTTGTATTATGTAAAACTCATCATCGAAGATAAACTCGGTTGCTCCGATTCTATTTATTATCCGTTGCCGGTAAGTGTTCGTGGTCCCATTGCGAATTTCATCCCGGATATTCAACTGAGTTGCCTGGTTCCGCTGAAAGTAATTTATACTGATTCCTCTGTGCAAAATGGGATCATCCCCATCACCAACTGGCAATGGACTTTTGGAAATGGCACACCGGTTATCAATTCAACAGTTGATACTGCCGTGAGTAGTTTGTACACTGCCAATACATACAATGTTAATTTGAAGGTCACTGATTCTATTGGCTGCTTTTCCACCATTACCAGGCAGGTAGTGGTGCCGCTGGTTACTTCCGGTCCGCAGGCCGGTTTTGAAGCAACCCCACTCACCAGTTGTTCTTCACTGCAGAATTTTGTAATCCATGATACTTCCATTCAAAGTGGTATGGTGCCCATTGTAAAATGGGAATGGAATTTCGGCGATGGCAATACAGTCACCACGGATACGGACACACTCATCAACAAAGTTTATGCTGCCAACAACTATTACAATTTTTATACGGTAACGTTGAAGATCACAGATTCATTTGGATGTGTGTCCACGGTAACCAAACCGAATTATCTGAGAGTGTATAAACCAAAGGCAGACTTCTTTAGTTATGACACATTGAAGTGTGGTGCTTTTAATGTATTCCTTTATAACTATTCACAGGTGTACAACGGCAACTATACCTGGTACTATGGTGATGGAACTTCTTCTGTTGGATATTATGGCTCCCATACCTATGCTGCAGAAGGTAATTATAATATCAAACTGGTAGTTCAGGATGAGAATGGATGTACCGACAGTATCAGCAGAACATCTTATATCAAACTGGTTCATCCCAAAGCGGATTTTAAAATTGGTGATACTACCCGGTGTGCGCCAACGGCCATTATTTTTTCTGACAGTTCTACTTACTCCAGCAGCTGGGTGTGGAATTTTGGTGATGGTGGTACCGGAAGTACTGACCAGAATCCATCACCGCATATTTATGCATTGCCCGGTTTTTATAAGGTAACGCTGAAAGTAAAAGGATTGAACAATTGTGAGGATAGTATTTTTAAATGGATAAGGGTACGTGGGCCAATTGCTGCACTCACTGCTAACACCGGCAGCGGTTGTAAGCCTTACAGCATCGCTATGAAAGTAAGTGGCAGTTTTATCAAAACCTATGCATGGGATTATAATGATGGCACACCGGTGTTACCCAACATAATTGATTCCAATGTAACACATACTTACTTTAATG
The DNA here is from genome assembly GCA_016722465.1 of Chitinophagaceae bacterium. Lineage (GTDB taxonomy): Bacteria > Bacteroidota > Bacteroidia > Chitinophagales > Chitinophagaceae > Ferruginibacter. The sequence continues at coordinate 62,879 of JADKJC010000004.1, forward strand.
CAGGCAGGTATTTGCCGAATGTGGTGCTTACCAGCCCGGAAGGCTGTCCTTTTACATTGAAAGCGGTCGATACAGTTTTTGTTGATTCGGTAAAAGCCAAATTTATTTTTGATAACAATAAATTCTGTGATAGCGGTTATGTAAATTTCACCGATCAAACGGTAGCTCCATTCTTTTCTGCGGTACGGTACAAATGGTATTTTGGTGATGGGAAAACGGATACCACTAAAACACCAGCCGCTCATTTGTATAATGTGCCGGGTGTGTACACCGTAAAATTGGTAGTGACATCAAAATATGGTTGTACAGATTCTTTTACGGTAGTAAATGCGGTGAGAGTGAATCCAAGTCCCCGGGCAACTATTAACGGTATCAGTACCGTGTGTTTGCGGCCGGCAACAAGACTTCAGTATACGAGTACTATTACCAGTGCAGATGCCATTGCTAAATACAAATGGAGCATTGATGCAGACAGTGTGGCCAATACGGCATCACTAAATTACAATTACCGGGTGCCGGGCAATCATGTACTCACTTTGTTCATTCAAACGATCAATGGTTGCACTTTCTCTGTCACTAAAAATATCCTGGTCGATTCTATTGTTACAAACTTTGCTGTAAACCCTGTTCGTTTCTGCGGAAGTGGTACTGCCTCATTTACTAACCTCACCAGCAACTATGCTGCGATTGGTTTTTATAACTGGCGGTTTGGTGATGGCAATACATCGATACAGCAAAATCCATCCAACAATTATTTAGTACCGGGAAATTATACAGTGAGGTTGATTGCAGCTACTGTAAATGGCTGCCGTGACACCACCACTTACACAGATACTATAAGGGTCTTTAACCTGCCTTCGGCAACGATTGCCGGAAATAATATTGTTTGCTTAAGACCTTCTTCCATTTTGCAATATACAAGTACGGTTAGCTCTGTTGATGCCATAGCAAAATACAAATGGAGTATTGATGCTGATAGTGTTGCCAACACAGCTGCTCTCAGTTATAACTACAGGATACCCGGCAATCACGTACTCACCTTCTTTATACAAACAATTAACGGCTGTACATTTTCTGTAATAAAAAATATCGTTATTGATTCTGTGGTCACAAATTTCTCAGTAAGTCCTGCCCGTTTCTGTGGTAGTGGCACCGCATCTTTTACTGATCTTACAACCAACTATGCGGCCATCAACCTGTATGACTGGAGTTTTGGTGATGGCAATAATTCATCATTGCAAAATCCTAACAATACTTATGCTGCACCCGGTATTTATACAGTGCGTTTAATTGAATCTACCATCAATGGTTGCAGGGATACTACGATCCTGGTGGATACCGTTAAAGTGTTTAACCTGCCGTCAGCTACTATTAGTGGGAATGATATTGTTTGTTTGGTGCCTTCAACGAGATTGCAATACACCGGGAATATCAGCAGCATTGATGCCATTGCAAAATACAAATGGAGCATTGATGCAGACAGTGTTGCTAATACACCTGATCTTAATTATGATTACAGGGTGCCGGGCAGTCATACCATTACATTCTTTATTCAAACAATCAATGGTTGCGTTTTCTCGGTGACAAAGAATATCATTATCGATTCCATTAAAACAAATCTCCGCATCAGCCAAAGCAGATTTTGTGATAATGGCACCGTGCTGTTTACCAACCTCAGCACCACGGCCTACCCGGTTGCATACAGCTGGAATTTTGGAGATGGTAATGGATACAATGGAATAGATACATCGCATGCATATTTAAGTCCGGGTGATTATACCGTTAAACTTTTTGGCATTACGCAAAATGGCTGTAAAGACAGCACCGTATTTGCGGACAGCATTCATGTGTACAATCTTCCCAATGCTGGCATCATTGGCGACAGCATCCATTGTTCCCCGGGAACTTATCAATATGTTAGCAGTATCAATTCGGTTGATGTGATTGTGAGATACCAGTGGTTTGTGGATAATGTACAAAGAACAACTACCGCAGACCTTAATTATAATTTCAATGCAGGTAATCATGTGGTAGGATTAAAAGTTACCAGCATCAATGGCTGTACAGATTCTGTTGCAGCAAATATTATCATTGATTCTGTAACGGCTTTGTTCAGCATCAGTCAAAATAAATTCTGTGGGGATAGTGGCAGGGTTCAGTTTACTGATAATACAAACCATCTTTTCAATATTAATCAATACGAGTGGTTCTTTGGGGATAACAGTTCTTCCCTGTTACAAAACCCTGTACATACCTACCAGCCGGGAGTGTATGATGTGCAACTGGCGATAACAACAGAACATGGCTGTACGGATACGCTGTTAAAACCCCGTGCCATTGAAGTGTACAGGAATCCTGTTGCTGCATTTACCGGCGACAGCATTCGTTGTTCTCCGGGTAACTATCGTTATATCAGTTCTTCAACAGCCAATGACCCCATTGTACAATACCAATGGAAGGTGAATAGCATCAATGCCGGTAATACCGATACACTGGATCATAATTTTGTTCCGGCAGGTATCTACGCTGTCAATTTAAAAGTAACTACGGAAAAAGGTTGCGTGGATGACAGCGCCAGGAGGATCATAATAGATTCTGTTGCCCCCAAATTCAGTATTGTTAATTCCAGGATCTGTGGTGATACCGGAACGGTGTACTTTAACAACCTGTCTGGTTCCCGTTTTAATAATATGAATTATGACTGGAGTTTTGGTGATGCACAAACATCCACCAATATCAGCCCAACGCATTTTTATTCACCCGCAGGCAGGTATGTTGTAAGGCTGAAAGCCACCACTGCTTATGGTTGCAGCAATACGGTTGAATCCGCTGATACCGTGATCATTTATAAAACCACTATCGCTTCCATTGTTGGTGTGGATGAAAAATGTATGCAGAATGTATTGATCTACCGTTCATCAATAGTAACGGAAGATGCAGTAACTGCCTATACCTGGAAGCTGAATAATACTGTTATCAGTCATGCAGATACCATGCTGTATAATTTTACCAGTGCCGGTAACTATACAGTTCAGCTAAATGTAAAAACAGCTTTTGGTTGTGATATTACAGCCAGCAAGCCGGTTGTTATTCACCCATTGCCGGTGCCTGCTGCTGCACCGGATACCACCATCTGTTTAGGTGGTACAGTATTCTTACGCAGCTTTGATGGTGTTAGCTATCAGTGGGATGCTGCATCATCATTACAAAATATAAATGCTGCCACACCAATTGCTACACCCACTTCAACAACGGATTACCGTGTTACTGTTACCAGCCAGTTTGGTTGTGTACAAAAAGATACAGTCACTGTAAAAGTGGATGCACCTGTAAGCTTATCAGTAAACGCCAACGATAGTTTGTGTTTTGGCGAAAGAATACAACTGAAAGCAACCAGCACTGTCAATCATTATTTATGGAGCCCTGCACAATCATTGAGCAATGCAACAGCAGCCAATCCTTTTGCTGCGCCGGATTCCACCACCACTTACCAGGTAATTGCCTTCAGCAACAATGTTTGTAAAAGTGATACCGGGTATGTAACCATTTTGGTGGGTTATAAACCTGCTGTAACTGTTGGCGCCGGCAGGAATGTGGCCAGTGGCACACCGATTCAATTGTCGGCAGGCATTACAGGCAATAATATCAGCAGTATTTTATGGACGCCACCAACCGGCCTGGATTGCGTTACCTGCCCCAACCCGAATTTGGTGGCTGATGATGATATTACTTACAAAATAACGGTGCAAACAAATTTTGGATGCAGTGCATCCGCTGAAGTACGGATCGTAGTTTTCTGCGGCAAAGGCCAATTGTATATACCCAATGCCTTTTCGCCAGATGGCAACCACATCAATGATGTGTTCTTCATCAAAGGGTATGGTATCAAAACCATCAAACGCATGATGATCTTTAACCGCTATGGGCAAAAGGTTTTTGAAAAACAACAGGTACCGGTCAATGATCCTTCTCAGGGATGGAACGGCGATACCGGCAGCCTGCCTCCATCGGGTACTGCCGCCTATGTGTATGTGCTGGATGTGATCTGTAAAGATGGGCAGGAGTTTAACTACAAGGGAACTGTAATGCTGATAAAATAATCCTTCCGGTGAGTAAATACAGCTGTTTTTCTCATTCAATAAAATATTTTTTGATTAAGGAATAATTTTATCTTTATCCGGACTTACCAATACCTGTGCATCCACGGATTAAATCTTTTTAGTTATCCATTTAATTCCATTGCCGTTTAGCAACACAACAACTTATCCCGGCTGAAAAGCCGTGATGGGTAGATTATCATTAACTGTTTATTTCTTTCTTTAACTCTTATCAACTGTTTATGAAACTACAGGTATTCATATTTTTTTCATCGTTGCTTTTAACTACTTCTGCTTTTTCTCAAAATGCCAATTGCCCGCCCAATATTGATTTTGAATCGGGATCATTTGCCCACTGGGATTGTTTTATCGGCAGCGTGGATACCGTTAATGGCGCTAACCTGATTACCCTGAATGCCGACAGTGCAACTCCCGGCAGGCATGAACTGATTGATTTTAATACTGCCGGCTTTGATTATTATGGCGATTTTTTAGAAGCCTGTCCTTATGGAGGCCGCTATTCTGTAAAACTGGGTAATACCGGTGTTGGTAAAGAGGCGGAAGGCATTTCCTATACCTTCCAGATACCTCCTTCAGCAGATACTTTTAGTCTTACTTACTATTATGCGGTGGTATTTGAAGATCCCAGTCATGACCTGATAGAACAACCCCGTTTTTTTGTATCTGCCTATGATGTAGAAACCGGCAGGGTGATAGATTGTGCTTCCTACAACTATGTGTCAACTGCTGCCATACCCGGCTTCAGGCGTTCTGTTCATAATGCTGATGTATTGTATAAAGAATGGACACCATCATCAATTGATTTTTCCGGGTTTTCCGGCAGAACAGTGCGGTTAGAATTTAAAACTGCGGACTGTACCAGGGGTGGCCATTTCGGCTATGCGTACCTGGATGTGGGAACCGGTTGCGGAGGTGTGATGGCCCTGGGTGCTCATTGTGTTAACAGCGATAGCGTGGTGCTTACTGCTCCTTATGGTTTTCAAAGTTATACCTGGTACAATGCCAACTATACATCCGTGATCGGTACTTCCAGATTGGTTACAATGCGTCCACCACCGCCTGTGAGTACCATGTTTCATGTAGACATGGTGCCTTATCCCGGTTATGGCTGCCGGGATACTGCCGATGCAGAGGTAACGATTTTGCAATTGCCCGATACGCCAACTACTTTTGATGTTGCTTATTGCCGTGGCGATTATGCTACGCAGCTAAAAGCACTTCCGGCTGGCGGGCATGAATTGTTATGGTACACATCCGCTACAGGAGGTATCGCCGCTACCAGGGCTCCAATACCATCTACTGCAGTAATCGGTTCATTTTATTACTGGGTAAGCCAACGCTCTTTGTTTGGCGGTTGTGAAGGGGCCCGGAAAAAAATGACCGTGACCATTTCTCAAACGCCGGTTGTTTCTTTTGGGGTAAATGATGATCATCAATGCCAGGTTGGTAATCATTTTATTTTTAACAGTACTTCCACCAATACACTCCCGAATGCTGGTTATATATGGGATTTTGGAGATGGGGACAGCGCTTTTCTGCAAAGCCCCGGTCATACCTATGCCAGCCCGGGCAGTTACCCGGTAACGCTGACGGTACAAAACCCCGGTTGTAAAAAGACGGATTATAAGTATGTGGCAGTGATCGATAAACCGGTAGCAGCATTCAGCTATCCGCCTGTTATTTGTGAAAATCAAACACAGGTGATTTTTCAGAATAATTCTTATGTGCCGGGAGGAATGAGCCCGATCAATACTTACTGGTGGCTGGTTGGCAATACCGTTAGTACCACCCCGGTGCCAACTGCTTTTACCGCAGGTGCCGCAGGTACCCTTCCTGTTAAACTGGTAATTACCACCGAGGATGGCTGCCGTTCTGATACCGCCACGGATGTATTGGGCATTCATTATTTTCCCATACCAACATTCAGTTTCAACAAAGGGCTTTGCAACAATGAAGTGATACAATTCAGGGATCTTTCCTATATGCCCTCAACAACCGATGGGCAGGTAGTAAAGTGGTACTGGACCTATGATAATGTACCCTCTTCTAATTTACAGAACCCGGCGATTATTTTATCTGCAGGCATACATCATGTAGGATTGCAGGCAGAAAGCACCATGGGCTGCAGGTCAAGAATTGCAGACAGTGTGTTGATCGTTCATCCTAAGCCAGCAATTGCATTGAATATTTCCGACTCCTGTGTATTCAGGGATATCAATTATACAGCCAGCACCACATCACCGGTTACTGTAAATAAATGGTTGTGGAATTTTGGACACGGATTGAATGAAGGCAATGCTGTGATCACCAGGAAATTTTTCCAGGAAGATTATAATCCTGTTAAGTTAATAGGGCAGACTATTTATAATTGTAAGGATACGATCATCAGGCCATTTACCATTTACTATAACCGGTCAAAGGCTGAACGGGATACGGTGGCGGCAAAAGATGAACCGGTGCAATTACTCACCAGCAAAGCAGTGAATATGTTATGGTACAAATGGTCGCCATCTACGGGGCTTAGCAGTACCACTGCACAAAACCCGGTAGCCACGTACGACCTTGACCAGGTGTATGAACTGAATACGCTAACGGTGCAGGGTTGCGATAGCTACAGTAAAATTTTGGTAAGGCGTTTTAAAGGTCCTGAATTGTATGTGGCCAATGCATTTTCTCCCAATAACGACAGCCGAAATGATATCCTGCATATTTTCCCGGTAGGGATAAGAGCCTTTAATTATTTCAGGATTTATAACCGTCGTGGGCAACTGGTATTTGAAACCAATAATTATTATGTAGGCTGGGATGGTACTTTTAAAGGAATGCTGGTTGATCCTGAAAATTATGTGTGGATGGCCATGGCCACTGATTACAAAGGAGCGCCGCTATTCAGAAGAGGGAATGTATTGGTGCTGAGGTAATTTATGGTGGCTTTCTTTTTTTATGGCTTTTACATTTGAAGAAAAGAAAAATACTTTTATGAGTAAATTAAAGCTGCTGGTGTTTTGTGTGAGCCTGCTTTTTTTTAATTCCTGTTCAATACCATTCGAGACTTATCTAAGAAATATGTCTGGTGCAACAGCAATCGTAGATGTTTATTTGCTGAATACAAAATGGATGAAAACATTACCCAACAGGGTTGATGTTGCCAATAGCCTGCTTGATTTTAAGTGCGGATATAAAAACCATATCGACAGCAGCCAGGTAGTAGACTGGAAGGAGATAAATCATTTTCAACTTGCAATGAAACCTAATACAACTGCCGATCTCACTGATATGGCAGGAGGGTTTACGAACGGTTATCCTCATTGGAAGGTTAGTATTACCATTACTGTTAACAACAGGATTGATACAGTAATGAATGGCAGCGCTGATTATATAATTAAAAAATTTGCCTACAGGTACAAACGGTTCTCTAAACCCGTCGTTTACTATGATATCAAGCCATAAGGTTTATGTAATGATTGTTCTTGTCAGCGGCAAGTGACTTTGATCATATCCTCTTTTATTAGTCTCAACTTCTGTAGCTTTATGGTCTTAATTTTTTACTATGAAAAAGATCGTAAGCCTGTTTCTGTTACAGGTACTTGTTATTTCAATAGTTGCTGCACAGCCGGCAAAAAGAACATCAGCACTCAGGTCAAAATCTTATCACCCTGCCTGGAGCCTGCAGGGTAATATCTACGAAGTGAATGTCCGTCAATATACACCTGAAGGAACATTCAATGCATTTTCAAAACATTTGAACAGGCTTAAAGCAATGGGTGTGCAAACGCTCTGGTTCATGCCCATTAATCCAATCAGTAAGCTCGACCGTAAAGGAACGCTGGGCAGTTATTATGCCGTGTCTGATTATACTTCTCCCAATCCTGAATTTGGTACGCTGAAAGACTGGAAGAGCCTGGTGAATAAAATTCATGCACTGGGTATGAAAGTGATCATCGACTGGGTGCCCAATCATGCCGGTGCCGATCATAATTGGGTTACCAGCCATCCTGATTTTTTTATTAAAGATAAAGATGGTAAACCAGCAGTGCCCTTCGACTGGACAGATACCCGTCAGTTGGATTATAGTAATATAGCAATGCAGGACAGCATGATCAATGCAATGAAATACTGGCTCACCGCTACCAATATTGATGGCTTCCGCCAGGATGTTGCCTGGAATGTTCCCGGCAGTTTCTGGAGCAGGTGTATCAACCAACTGGAGAAAGTAAAAGCAGGTATTTATTTTTTGGCAGAAGGAGATAAATCTTATTTGCATCCCAGCGGATTTGATGCTACTTATCCCTGGGAAATGTTTCATAAGATGGTAGAAGTGGCGGCAGGGGAGCGCCCGGCATTTGCACTGGACAGTATCAAAAATAAATTCGATACTATGTACCCAAAGTATGGCCAGTTGCTGTACTTCACCAGCAACCATGATGAGAATAGCTGGAATAAATCTGATTACGGCACATTTCCCGGCGCATCGCATGCTCCATTCGCAGTGTTTACACAAACCATGGATAAAAGTGTGCCACTCATTTACAGCGGACAGGAAGAACCGGTGTTAAGAAAACTGGAGTTCTTTGAAAAAGACCCCATCGAATTTAAAGAATATAAAAGAGCCGCATTTTATAAAACACTGTTGGCATTGCGTAAAAGAAATACCGCATTGTCATCTGATGCATCTTTTAAAAAAATAAACGCAGGAGATGATAAAGCCATTTATGCTTATGTAAGAGAAAAAGCTGGCAGCAAAGTATTGGTGATATTGAATCTTTCTGCAACGGAACAAGCAATTGCTGTGAAGGATAAAACCTTGTGGGGCAAACCTTACAATGTTTTTATGGGCACCAAGGAACTGTTGACCGGAAAGGAATGGAAGATAGAACCATGGGGTTATGTAGTGTATGAGTATCCTTCGGTGAAAAAATAATACCGAACGCAAATAAAACAGGGATTGTATTGCAATCCCTGTTTTATTTATAGACATTGATTAAATCGTTCTGCTGTTATCAAAATTCTCCAGCTCTTTACTCACGGCATTTAAAAAAGTGGCACCCAGCCCACCGTCAATAATACGATGATCGTAACTCATGGAGATGTACATCATGTGGCGGATAGCAATGCAGTCGCCCTGTGGTGTTTCAATTACCATGGGCCTTTTTTTAATAGCACCCACCGCCATAATGGCCACCTGTGGCTGGTTGATAATGGGAGTTCCCATAATGCTGCCAAAGGTTCCAACATTGGTTAATGTAAAAGTGCCACCTGTGGTATCATCTGGTTTCAGCTTCCCCGTTCTGGCAGCGTTGGCAAGCCCATTCACTTTTTTAGTAAGCCCGGTAAGGTTTAACTGGTCTGCATTTTTTATTACCGGTACAATTAAATTACCGGTTGGCAATGCGGTGGCCATACCAATGTTCAGGTCTTTTTTAATGATGATCCTGTCGCCATCTACCGAACTGCTCATCATGGGGTATTTCTTAATGCACTTTACAATCGCTTCTATAAAAATAGGGGTGTAGGTGATTTTTTCCCCTTCACGTTTTTCAAAATCTTTTTTTACTTTTTCTCTCCACAAAACCATGTTGGTTACATCACATTCCACAAAACTGGTTACATGCGGGCTGGTATGTTTGCTGTCTACCATGTGCCTGGCGATCAGTTTACGCATACGGTCCATTTCAATAACCTCTACATTGCCGCCATAAGTTTGCATAGCAGGCATATTAGATTGTTCGGTTGCTGGCTGGCTTGGCGCTGCTACGGTTACCGCCTGGCTTATTACTGAAGGTTCAGTTTTTGCTGTTGCCGGTTGTGCATAGTGCTGACCATTGCCGGCAGCATTTTTTCCATTGGCTATATAGTTCAATATATCTTTTTTGCTTACCCTTCCATCCTGCCCGGTACCCGGAATTTTTTCCAGCTCGGCCATACTGATGCCTTCCTGTTGTGCAATATTCAGCACCAGCGGGGAATAAAAACGGATGGCATTGGCCGATGGTACATTGGTAACTGCTGCAGGCTGGTAGGGAATATGTTCTACTATGCTGGCTTCCTCATACACAGGAGCTGCAGGTGCAGCAGTTGGTGCAGGGGCAGCGGTAACAGCTGCATCAGTACCTACTCTTATTTTAGCAATCACAGCACCAATCGGCACCACATCGTTTTCGTTGTACAATACTTCTTCCAATACTCCAGCCGTGGTAGATGGTACTTCACTGTCCACCTTATCGGTAGCAATGTCCAGTACAGTCTCATCTTCTTTAATGGTATCACCGGGTTTTTTGTGCCATCTTAAAATAGTGGCTTCCATAATACTCTCACCCAATTTTGGCATTACCAGGTCAACTAAAGGCATATGATTGATCAGTTTGAATTAAGTAATAGAGAAACCTTCCGGTGAAGCCTTCTCATTTGGCGCAATCGGTGCCAAAGGTAGCTATTTCCCTTTAATGTAAAAGGCTCAAAAACCGGGGTATTATTTTTAGGTAGCCGGCGGCGGTGCTGCTATAAAACTTCATTGGCGTCGCACTCTTGTACGGATTACCCTTACGCTCCAGTAATTCAGGCACCCGGTTTTTTAAACAAATACTCCACAGGGTGCAACCGAAGCATTCAACAATAAAACAATGCAACAATTTATCCATTACTCAGTATAAACTTCCTCAATAAATTCAGCGCATTCATCGCAGTGAGTTCAATATTGCGTTGCCGGTCGAACCGGAAATGAAATTTTTGTGTAACCATTTTTTCATTGCTGCCCACCGCTATCCACACAGTACCGGCAGGTTTACCTTCGGTTCCCCCACCGGGCCCCATAATGCCGGAAACGGCAATGGTATAATCTGTCTGCAGCTTTTTTAATGCGCCTGTAGCCATTTCTCTTACCACCTCTTCACTCACTGCTCCCAGTGTTTCCAGGGTATTTTTATTTACACCCAACAGGTCTTCTTTGGCCTGGTAAGAATAACTTACCACACTGCCATTGTAATAGGCAGAAGAACCTGGCCTGGCGGTAATCAAACTGGCAATATAACCGCCGGTGCAGCTTTCAGCCGTGCTCACAGTTTTTTTATACTGCAATAATAATTTTGCCACTACATTTTCCATCGGCTCATCTGCATTGGTTACCATATATTCCTTTACCAGCGATTGCAGCCTAATAAATATTCCGTCAATCTCTTTATCAATTGCAGCTGCATCAAATCCTGCAGATGATAAACGCAACCGCACCATTCCATAGTTGGGCAGGTAAGCTCTTTTGTTTTGGATCACTTTACAGGTGTCGGGCACTTCTGCCTGTTTGATATTCCTGTCAGTAAGCGGTCTTTTAAACACCAGTTCAAAAAGATATTTCACATTGGCCAGTGCAGTTTCATCAACTATTAATTTGCCATTAAAGTATTTGCACAGCAATGGCTTGGTAATATCATCAGCTGTTGGGCCAAGCCCGCCTGTTATTAAAATGATATCTGCATGTTTGCTTTCTTCGTCCAAAGCATTCCATATTTCGCCCCATACATCACCCACCGCCACCCGCCTGCACACCCGGATGCCGGCTTTGTTCAGCTCCTGTGCCATCCAGGCGCTGTTGGTATCAATCACCTGTCCAATTAATAATTCATCACCGATAGTTATAATACTGGCTTGTGTCATTGTAGTAGATAAAGATTAATTTTATTGCAAGTTAACTATTGATATGAAAACAGTTTGTTGCTTTATTTGTTTGATGTTTTATCACATGGTTGATGCACAGCATGTTCACACTGCGTTGTCAGCCGCACTGAAGAGCCTGGAATCAGATGCACAATTTAAGCATGCAGCCATCAGTGTGTATGTGATAGACAGTAAAACAGGCAAAGTAGTATTTGAAAAAAATGCCGGGATGGGGTTGGTGCCGGCGAGTTGCCAGAAAATAATTACAGGCGCTGCTGCATTTGCATTATTGGGGAATACCTATCGTTTTAAAACTGAGTTGGGGTATGATGGTGAGATAAGGGATAGCACTTTGTATGGCAACTTGATATTTAAAGGGTATGGAGATCCATCCCTGGGATCTTTACGGTTCAGGATGTATGATAATTTCTATTTCCTTGATTTTTTTAAAAGCGTACAATCGCTTGGGATTAAGGAAATAAAAGGCACTGTGTATGCAGATGATTCAAAATTTGAATTTCAAAATGTTCCGAAAGGATGGGTATGGGAAGATGTTGGTAATTATTATGGAGCAGGCGCCGGGGCATTTAACTGGAATGAAAACAGTTATTCATTACTGCTGCGCTCCGGAAAAAATATTGGTGACTCAGTTGAGATCATTGCCCAACCTGGAGTTCAGTACAAAAGTTTTTTGAATAATTTAAAAACTGCTAAAGCAGGCTCAGGCGATAATGCAGTTATTTTTTTAGCTCCACGAAGTGATGAAGGCAGCCTTGAAGGAACCATTCCGGCAAATGAGAACAGATTTGTTATCAGAGGAGCAGTGCCGGAACTCACCGCTGATTTTCTTGATCAGTTTAAAATTTTCCTTGACTACCACAAGATCAAACATGATCCTAAATTGTTCAGGGGATATTATGATCTCAAAATGTATTCCGATACTTTAAAATATGCTTTCAAAAAAATAGCCACTCAATTTTCTCCTTCCTTAGACAGTATTAATTATTGGTTCCTTAAAAAAAGCATCAACCTCTATGGCGAAGCTTTTGTAAAAACAATTGCTTACGAAAAAGAAAAATTTGGCAGTAGTGAAGCTGGAATAAAATGTATCAAAGATTTCTGGAGCAAAAACGGTATTGAATCATCCGCATTGAATATCATTGATGGCAGCGGCTTATCACCATCCAACCGTGTTACCACCAAAACACTGGTATCTGTACTGCAATATGCAAAAAAACAAAAATGGTTCCCTTCTTTTTTCAATGCCCTGCCGGAAATGAATGGCATTAAAATGAAAGATGGTTATATCAGCGGGGTAAGATCTTATGCCGGTTATATCCGCAGTAAAAATGGCAATGACTATATTTTCTCTTTTATCGTTAATAATTTTGACGGGAGTGCTTCTATGGCAAGAGAAAAAATCTGGAAACTGCTGGATTTATTAAAGTAATTTGTAAAAAAAAATAAATATGCAAAACCAACACTATGCCAATCATTCAAGGTATGTGCCTTTATACCACTATGTGGCAACCACATTACTACTGGCTATTTTGATAGGGTCATTTATAAACCTGTATCATGCAGTTAACAAAGCGGAAGCTGTATACAGCGCCTCCTTAATTTGTGCAATGGCTTTGCTATTGGGCCTGGTATGGTTCTTTGCCCGGTCATTTGCATTGAAAGCACAGGATAGGGCCATCAGGGCAGAAGAAAATTTCCGTCATTTTATTTTAACCGGAAAGCCTTTTGACAATCGTTTAAGAATGTCGCAGATCATAGCGTTGCGTTTTGCAGGTGATGATGAACTGGCAGCACTGGCCCAAAAAGCAGTAGCAGAAAATTTATCTTCCAAACAAATTAAACAGTCCATTCAAAACTGGAGAGGGGATTATAGCAGGGTATAGGGTTGATGATGCTGAATAAAGTGTATTCAATAAAAAAGACAGCTTTATAAAGGCTGTCTTTTTTATTTTTATCTATTATAAATTACAGGATGGTAAAATTGATAGTGATGTTGGTTTCATCATGATTGCGGCACCTGCCTTCTGGTTCATATACTTTAAGTATAACGAGGTCCGTGCCGTTTCCACCTGTCTTTGGGCTGCCGGATTTTGAGAAGCTGTAAATATTATTGCCGGTTATATTCCTGTTTATTTCGGATGTTGTTGCATAGGATGTTGCCTGCCTGGTAATGGTTGCCAAATCATCAGCATCACCATATTGACTCAGGTCTAATTTATAAACTTCCCCTGCATTTACAGTTACATTCAGCGTTACAGATTTGTTTTCGTTGCGGCCATGGCCATCTTTCCGGCAGGAAGACAGTATCATAAGCGAAGCTGCTGCAATAATGAGAAAGCAAAATTTCCGTGACATAGTAATTGAGTTTAAACGATGAGCAATTGGTTTTATACAGGCAATGATATATACCTGTCTTATAAAGCTAATTCTTTTTCTGATGCCGGATTAATTATTTATGCGCCATGAACAATACGCATTTGTTTATAGCTGTTGATAAGGCCATTGGTAGAGCTGTCATGCGACTGCACGGCATCATCATTCACCAGTTCAGGTAAAATTTTTCCGGCCAGCACTTTACCCAGTTCCACACCCCATTGATCAAAGCTGTAAATGTTCCAGATAACACCCTGTACAAAAATTTTATGTTCGTACAAAGCGATCATCTCACCTAAAGTAAAGGGGGTTATTTTTTTTATGAGGAATGAGTTGGTTGGCCTGTTGCCTTCAAACACACGGTAGGGGTCAATATGTTCAGCACCGTTCATCAGGGCTTCTGTCTGTGCGAAAAAGTTGCTCATTAATTTTTGATGATGATCACCTATTGGATTGTGACTGATGGCCGGCGCTATAAAATCGCAGGTATTCCTGTCAACATACTTACCATTGCTTTCCATATTACCTTGCTGAAAATAAGCAGCAAAGCGGTGCATATACTGATCGTAAGGAAGGATGGCTTCTGTTGAGGTTCCGAAAAAATTGGTATACCATATTCCGATCATTGCCATCAATACCGGAATGTTTTTTTCAAAAGGCGCTGTGCTGAAATGAGTGTCAATTTCATAAGCCCCTTTTAGCAGTTGTTCAAAATGATCGTATCCAATAGTAAGTGCGATGGATAAACCGATGGCACTCCACAAACTGTAGCGGCCGCCAACCCAGTCCCAGAACACAAACATGTTTTCTGCAGCAATCCCAAATTTCACTACTTCCTTTTCGTTGGTGCTGAGTGCAGCAAAATGTTTGGCCACAAATGTTTCGTCTGTTGCATGCTGTAAAAACCAGTTCCTTGCAGTATGAGCATTGGTCATGGTTTCCTGGGTGGTAAAAGTTTTGGAAGCTATTAAAAAAAGGGTTTCTTCCGCCGTCACTTTCTTCAGCGTTTCGGCAATATGAGTGCCATCCACATTGCTTACAAAATAAGTTTGAATGTCATCTGTCCAGTAAGGTTTTAAGGCTTCGGTTACCATCACAGGGCCAAGATCGCTGCCGCCGATGCCGATGTTTACAATGTACTTTATTTTTTTACCGGTATAACCTTTCCATTCACCGCTGTGTATGCTGCTGCAAAATTTTTTCATTTGCCCCAATACTGCTTTTACATCGGGCATTACATCTTTAGCATCAGCCATTACCGGCTTGCCGGAAAAATTTCTTAAAGCTGTATGCAGTACCGCCCTGTTTTCGGTAGCATTGATTTTTTCGCCATTGAACAGGGCTTTGATTGCTTCCGGCAAACCACATTCATTGGCCAGTTGCAGCAGCAGGGAAACTGTTTTTTCTGTAATACTGTTTTTTGAAAAGTCAACCACAATATCATTGGCTGCAAATGAAAATTTGTTGAATCTTTCTTTATCTGCGGAGAAAAGTTCTTTCAGATGAACAGGTGTAATATCGGCATAGTGTTGTTGTAATGCCTGCCATGACGGGGTAGTGGTGGGGTTGGTGCTTGGTAACATATTGATTGCCTGTAAATTTTATATGAGCTACAAAGATAAGCCATCTTTAAAAAAGCCTGTTGGCTCTTTAAAGGATACTGTTTAAAGGATATTGTTGAATGATGATGCAATATTCTGACCCTGAATGCGTTTATCAGGGTTAATGTTCTGTTCGTTATAGTTATTTCTTATGGTTAAGGCCATTTGGATCTATCTAATAATAAAGACTAAACTGTAAAATATAAGATATCAGTTAAGCTGAAAAAATTGCCTGGTTTTTTATGTTCAATAATCCTCCGTACCTGGCAACAATTGTTGCAACCCCTGAATAATATGTGTTTTCGATTATTAAATCCAATACTATGCGGAAGATTTATTTCCTGTTTATTATGCTGGCGTTATTTGCTGCTGGCGAAACCAATGCTCAGATAAGTGTAACCGGCGGCTCTGGTCTTGCGGCCACTTATTCCTCTTTTACAAAAGCAGGCGGTTTGTTTGAGGCAATTAACCTAACAGCCCAAACTGGTAACAATATATTGGTTACCATTACTGCCAATATAAATAACGAAGATGGTGCAATCTCCCTGAATGCAGGGGCATGGTCCACTATCAGTATTAAGCCCTCCGGCGGAACGGCCAGAACGATTTCAGGAGCAGTAACGGCCGGATTACCGATGATCAATTTTAATGGGGCAGACAATGTGACCATTGATGGCCTCAATACGGGCGGTAATTCATTAACAATTTCCAATACTACGGTTTCTGCAACTGCAGGTACTTCTACCATAAAGTTTTTTGGGGATGCCAATAACAATACTATTACCAATTGCTCCATTCTTGGCTCATCAACAACGGCTGCTGCTAGCAATGGTGGAAATATTTGGTTTTCGGCAGGTGCGGTAACTACAGGCAATGACGGGAACACCATTTCAAATTGTAACATTGGTGCTGCTGGTGCTAACCTGGCATCAAAATGAATTTATTTTTCAGGCACCACCACTACGGTTGCTTTAAACAACAGTGGCAATAGTATCACTGGTAACAATTTTATTGATATTTTTAATGGCGGTGTGGCGAGCGCAGGGATTTACTCAGGCAATGGTGCTACCGCAAATACCATCACCAATAATAAATTTTATCAAACAGGTACAAGAACGTTTGCCACCGGTACTTTTCTGCATTGTGCCATACAGGTTAATAATACAGCCAGTGCAGCCGGATTTACAATTACTGGTAATACCATTGGTTACGCCAGTAGTACACAAACAGGTACTTATACTTTAGCCGGAGCAACTTTTGCTGGTAAGTTCAATGCAATTGTATTCAGCGGGTTAACCGGGGGGGCCCCTCCTCCATTTCCAATAACACCATCGCTTCAGTAAGTTTAACCGGCGTTACATCCAGCGGAACTGCAGCCAGCAGCCCATTTGCGGCTATATTGGTAACCAGTGGTGTTGTTACAACCAGTAATAATAGCATAGGTAGCCAAACTGCTACCGGCTCCTTAGTTTACAACACTACCACCACTACCTCAACCGATATATATGGTATTTACAATGCCGGCTCGGATGCTCTTACTGTTAGTAGTAATCAAATTGGCGGTTTAACAATCACCAATGCAGGCGCTTCGGGTACTTTTATTGTAT
Source organism: Chitinophagaceae bacterium (assembly GCA_016722465.1). Classification (GTDB taxonomy): domain Bacteria; phylum Bacteroidota; class Bacteroidia; order Chitinophagales; family Chitinophagaceae; genus Ferruginibacter. Next base: position 80,246 of record JADKJC010000004.1, read on the forward strand.
ATGGTATCAGGGGAAGTGCATCATCGGCAGTATCATGGACGGTAACTTCCAATATTGTGGGCGGAACAATAGCCAGTTCAATTCAATGTTCCTCCTCCTCCACATTGGCTCAGTTAATTGGCATTTATAACAGTGCTCCTGCAGGGGTATTAACATCCAATACCATCAGGAATTTAACTATTAATGGAGGAACAGGAACCACTACCAGTGCATCACTGATCGGTATCTCATCAGCCGCATCTTCAGCAAATCAAACCATCAGTCAAAACACGATTCATAATTTATCTAATTCCAATACAACATTAGCAACAACCGTTACCGGTATTCAGTTTACTGGAAGTACAAGTAATACTGTAGAAAGAAATAAAATTTATGCATTAACAAATGCCTCCAGCAGCGCTACTGCTATTATAAACGGGATAAATATTTCAGGTGGAACAACTACCTATCAAAACAATATGATTGCTTTGGGGGCAGGAATGTCAAACTCACCCGTTATCAGCGGTATTAGCGAACCATTGGGTACTGATAACTTTATTCATAATAGTATTTACATCGGCGGTACAGCCACATCAGGAAGTGCTGCTTCATATGCATTCAACAGCACGCAAACTGTTGTTGCAAGAATTATAAGGGATAATATATTTGTAAACAACAGGGGTAATAGTGGCGCCACTGCAAAGCATTATATCATTCGTGTTGGTGGTACTACACCACTTCCTGTTACGGGGTTAACCAGTAACAATAATATATATTTTGCAAACGGAGCAGGAGCAGTTTTTGGCAACTTTAATGCTGCTGATGTTGCAACTCTTGCTGCCTGGAAAACAGCGGTAGGGCAGGATGCAAATAGTTACCAGAGTGACCCGCAATACCTGGGAGCAACTGCCGCCACTCCTGATTTACATATCAACGCCGCCATTAGTACTGTTGCAGAATCAAATGGTGCGGATATTGGTGTAACCAATGACTTTGACGGCCAAACCCGTTCCGGTTTTACACCGGTTGATATTGGTGCAGATGCCGGAAACTTCACCGGCGTGGATTTAACAGGGCCAATCATTACTTATACTCCATTGAACAATACCTGTACATTAACGGGGGTTACTCTAACCGCCACCATCACTGATGTGAGCGGTGTGCCCACTTCAGGTGCAGGGCTTCCTAAACTTTACTGGAAAGTGAATAGTGGCAGCTATACAGCCCTTACTGCTGCATTTGTAAGTGGTAATACATACTCCTTTACTTTTGGTGCAGGCTCGGTGGGCAATACTATTTCTTATTACATAGTTGCCCAGGATGCTGCTGCCACTCCAAATGTAAGTTGCAGCCCTGCAGCAGGTGCAGCTGGTTTTACAGCCGGCCCTCCTGCAGTATCCACAACGCCTACTACACCTTCAGCATTCAATTTACAGAATTCATTGAGTGGTACTTATAATGTTGGTGTTGGTAAAACATATACAACCATCAGTGCGGCCATTGCAGCATATAATACATCCTGTTTGAGTGGCCCGGTTGTTTTCAGTTTATCAGATGCTGCATATACGGAAGCGGCTGCAATGATAATTAATGCCAATAGTTTTGCCAGTGCTGTCAATACGCTCACCATCAAACCCACCCAGGCTAATACAACCATTGCCGTTACCGGGGGAAGTGCATCGGCCATATTTATTTTGAATGGGGCTGATTATGTAACTATCGATGGTTCTACCGGCAGTACAGCAAATACAGTCTGCCCTTTATCTGCAGCATCCCGTAATCTTACCATTACCAACAGCAATGCTGGTACAACAAGTGCTGTTGTTTGGTTGCAGACAAACGGAGCGGATGCAGCTACCAATAATATTATTAGGAACTGTAATCTCGTTGGTAACAGCAACACTACAACCTTATTTGCTGTTGGTGCTGGTTCATCCACCATCAGTACCTCAAGTTTAGGTGCCGGGAATAATAACAACGCTTATGTAAATAATAATATTAGTAAAACACAGTACGGTATTTATTCACAGGGTACCAGTGCAGCTAGCAAAAACACGGGTACTGTTATTAATCAAAACTTTATCAATACGGTTTCCCCAAATAATGTTGGGGTCGGAGGTATACTGGCAGGATTTGAAAATAGTATTACGATCAGCGGTAATACTATTTCTGAAATTAATGGAACCAGTGACCGGTTTGGAATAAGTGCAGGTTTTGGAACCTCATTTAGTGGCTCAACCCTGGTTGCTGCTGAAGTTACCAATGCCAGCATTACAAATAATATCATTGGCAACATCATTGGTACAGGTACCAATTCATCGCTTGGTATTGCATTAGGTGCTGCTGCAAGTGGTACATCTTTGATTGCCAATAATATGGTTTACGGCATAACACATAACTCCACTACGACAGATATTGCCGCCGGTATAGCCATCGGTGGTGGCGCAGGATCCGTAACAAATATTTACCACAATACTGTTTCAATGCAGGGTGCAATTACAGGTGTAACAGCAGCAAACAGTACGTCAGCATGTTTGGCAGTAACTGCAACATCAGCGCCGGTTCTGGATATAAGAAATAATATTTTCAGTAATACACAGTCAAACAACTCAGGTGCCAGCATGCGCTTTACTGCCATCGCATTGGGATATACTTCTGCAACAGGAAATTATTCCGGCTTAACCAGTAACAACAATGATCTGTATGCTGCAGGCTCTTTAGGAACCTATACAGCTGGAATAACCGGTGGTATAACAGGTACGAACAGGGTATCACTCGCCAACTGGAATACAGAAACAGGGAGAGACGCAGCACCTGCATCAAAAAATGTACTGCCGGTATTTCTATCCTCCACCAATTTACACCTCGATAATACAAATAGCAGCAATGCTTCCAATCTTGATGGAAGCGCTGCAACGGGTACCGGCGTAACAGCCGATATTGACTGTGCAACAAGAAATGGTTCAACACCGGATATGGGTGCTGATGAGATTACCACGCCAAATTGCACAGGTGCAACAGGGGGAACTGCTTCCGGATCTATTGCATTTTGCGGATCAGGTACTCCAACCATTTCGGCAACAGGGTATTCAACAGGAACCACCACCACTTATCAATGGTATGCTTCAACAGTGCTTGCTGATTATCCAAATGCAGGCGCTGCAGTGAGTGGCCAGGCAAACCCGGCGGCTTTAACCACTGGTATTGTTAGTGCTACCACTTATTACTGGTTGAGGGTAACCTGTGTGGCTGCTTCGGCAATAGGTAATTCTACAATGGTAACGGTTACGGTCAATCCAATTCCGGCACTTACAACAGTTTCAGGTGCCGGCACTTTTTGTACAAGTACCACAATAACTGCAGCTAACGGGGCTGATGGTACAATGTATTTCCAGGGAATCATCAGTGGGGGAACCAATATTTCGTTCCCATCGGCTTCTCAAACTATTACAACATCTAACACCTATTATTTCAGGGCTCAATCAGCAGCAGGCTGTTGGGGGCCGGAAGGCAGCACCACAGTGGTAATTGAGACATCACCGGTAATAACTCCGGGCAATGCAACTCTTTGCCAGAATGGAACGGGTAGTATGACGGCAACCTCTACCTGTTTTTCTGCAGGAAGTATCGAATGGTATACAGCTGCTGCCGGCGGCTCATCCATCGGTGCAGGCTCTCCATTTAACCCGGTTGGTGTGGCAGGTTCAGGGTTAACAAATACAGCTACTGCAGGAACGACTGTTTATTATGCAGCCTGTTCCAATGTGCCTGTGTGCAGGGTGGCGGTCAATTTTTTAATCAAATCAAACTATAACATTGTTGCTTCGGCAGGCTCAGGCGGCATTATTTCTTCCAGTGGTAACACTAAATTATCATGTGATGGTACCGCCAGTAAAACGTATACGATTACACCCAATGCATGCTATAGTGTAGCAGATGTACTGGTTGATGGTGTGTCCCAGGGAGCAATTTCTTCCTACACATTTTCAAATGTTTCAGCCAATCATACCATTGCGGCAAGTTTTGTTTTAAAAACTTATGTTATTACAGCCACAGCAGGAGCAAATGGAACAGTAACACCTGCAACCGGCCCTGTAAGTTGTGGTTCTAATGCTACTTATACCATTACAGCAAGTCCCGGGTATTCCATCAGCAATGTAGATGTTGATGCAGTATCACAGGGTGCTATATCTTCTTATACTTTTAGCAATGTGCAGGCTGTACATACCATTAGTGCTACGTTTGTAATCAATTGTGTTAATGCTGGCATCACTTCAGCCACCGCCGCACCTGCCGGTCCGTTATGTTCCGGACAAACAACAACCTTATCCGCTAACGGTGTGGTAGGTACGAACGCATTGGTTACCTGGTACACAGGCACCGGTGCTACAGGTGCCAATCTGGGCACAGGTACATCCTTGCCAAACCGTGGGCCTGGAACTTACTATGCCTATGTTACCGGTAACTGCGGAACACCGGCAGAAGCCAGTATAACCATATCAAGTACCGGCAATACTTTTAGCGGTAGCGGCAACTGGACAGACAATGCAAGATGGAGCTGCGGCACAGCACCATCAATTAACGATGTGATTACGATTGCTTCAGGTGCCATTGTTACCCTGAATACAAACTTTACGGTAGCCGGCAACTTATCAATGGCTGCAACAAGCAAACTTATTGTCAGCCCAACCAGTTCCTTAACTGTCAGCGGCTCGGCAGATTTTGCCGGGCAGCCTGTAATTTTTAAATCTGATAATACAGGAACTGCTTCATTGGGACAGGTAACGGGAACGCTTACCGGGGCAACCAATGTAACGGTAGAAAGATATATTCCACAAAATGCCAATAAGGCATGGCGCTTACTGGCGTCTAACACTGTAGGGCAAACGATCAAACAGGCATGGCAGGAAAACCAGACTGGATATAATTCCAATGCCAATCCAGGATTTGGAACCATGATACCCGGCAGTGGCGGAAGCCTTGCTGCGGTTCAGGCAAATGGTTTTGATACCCTTTCGCTTGGAAAATCATTATTCAAGTACAACCCTTTAACGGATAACATGGATCCGGTAGCTAATACCAACAATACACAGCTAAGTTCTGAAACAGGATATTTTATTTTTATCCGTGGTAACCGAAGCCCTAATCAATTTGGTTCAGGTGCGGCCCAAAGCTCAACAGTATTAAGGAGTACCGGCAGTATATACATTGGTAATCAACCAGCAGTTAATGTACCGGCCGGTCAATATGCATTGATACGTAATCCGTATCCTTCCAGATTGGATATGCGGCAGATTGCCAGAACAGGTGGTTTGGTAGATGCATACCAGGTGTGGGATCCAAAATTAGCAGGAGCATTTGCTGTGGGAGCTTATCAGACATTTACAAAAAACAGCAGTACCGGGGATTACGAAGTGTCGCCAGGCGGGGGAAGCTATGGTGCCAATGGATCTGTATATAATTATATAGAAAGTGGTGCTGCATTTTTTGCCCAGGCAACAGGCAGCTCCGGTACCGTGCAGGTATTAGAGAGCAGCAAGGCCAGCGGCAGCCAGGTTGTATTCAGGCCAACAGCCCCATTGTCTGTCAGCAGCAGGTTACTGTTCAATGTTTATGCAAACAATGTAGGCAGTACCGATGTGGTTGACGGCGGTTTTGTTGATTTTGATGATGCTTACAGCAATGCTGTAGACGCCAGCGATGTAAGAAAAAGCACCAATTTTGGAGAGAACTTTGGGATATTAAGAAACAATACTGAACTGGTGGTGGAAAGAAGAAAATCAGTATCTGCAAATGATACGATCTTTTTCAAAATGTACCAGTTGCGCCAGATGTCTTACCGGATAGATCTGGAAACAACCGGTTTTGATCCGTTGTTAACAACAGCTGTGCTGCAGGATAAATTTACCGGTACTAACACAACGATTGATCTTAGTGGACCGGCCGCTTCTTATACTTTTACAGTAAATGGTACAGCAGGGTCTTTTGCTACCGACCGCTTCAGGCTGGTGCTGGCTGCATCAGCCAATGTATTCAGCGGTACTGGCAACTGGACCGATAATGCAAGATGGAGCCACGGAGCACCACCTGCATCAGGCGAGGTGGTAACCATTGCGGCAGATGCCAACGCCACATTGAACAGCAACTTTACGGTAGGCGGTAGCTTAACGATGAACGCCACCAGTACGCTCACTGTTGATCCAGCAAGAACGTTGGCAGTTGGCACAGGTGGTACCGTAAATTTCAACGGGCAATCCGTGACATTTAAATCAGACATAACCGGCACGGCCAGCCTTGGACAAATGCTGGGTACCCTGAATGGTGCTACCAATGTAACAGTAGAGAGATATATCCCCAACAATGGCTTCCGCAGCTGGAGATTACTATCAGTACCAACATTTAGCAGCGGGCAAACCATTCGCCAGGCATGGCAGGAAGGGGTAGCCAATCCATTGCCGCTACAGAATAATTTAGCCGGCTATGGCACACAGATTACCGGAGCAGGCATTAATGCTGCCGCTTCACAGGCAGCAGGCTTTGACAATGCAGGCACCACGTCATCACTGCTTTCATGGAATGGCACTGGCTGGACGGGTGCAGCTTCAACCAATACAGCCATCGCCGCTCAAAAGCCTGGTTCCTGTATGTACGTGGCGAAAGAAGCAAGGGCGTTAGCGGTGCAGTAACGGATGCCTCTGCCACCACGTTAAGAACTAACGGTACACTGTACACCGGCAACCAGTCTACGGCTGTTCCAAGCGGAAGCTTTACATTGGTAGGCAATGTTTATCCATCGGCGATTGACTTTACGGGGCTTATAAGAAACAATGTAAACAACCTGTTTTACATCTGGGATTCAAAGAAACAGGTAGGCAGCAGTTTGGGTGTTTATCAAACATTCAGCGGTACCAATGGCTTTATACCAACGATCAGTGGCGGCAGCTACAGCATACTGGTTGCTAACACCACCATTGAAAGTGGTCAGGGCTTCTTTGTAACCGGCGGCGCTACACCCGGTGGTGGAAGTATTACTTTAACCGAAGCAGCGAAGATCAGTGGTACCAATGGCAACCTTGGCTTCAGGCCATCTGCCACACCGGCAAAAATAAACAGCAGGTTATACAATGCAGCCAACGATATGCTGGATGCCAATGTGGTGGTATTTGATGCCGCATATAACAGTTCAGTAGATGAAAATGATGCGGTTAAACTCGGTAACCCCGGCGCTAACTTCGCCATCGAAACAGACAGTAAGTTGCTGGCCATAGAAGGCAGGCAGCCGGCAACCAGTAACGATGTGGTACAGTTCAGGATATGGAACCTGAAACCACAAAACTACGGGATGGAGTTTGCAGGCAGCAACATCATCACTAAAGGATTAACAGCAGTATTGGAAGATCAATACCTGAACAGCAGTACCGTTATCAACCTTGACAATACAACCCGTGTAAACTTTACCATAGATAACAATGCTGCATCGGCAGCCGCCAACAGGTTCAGGATTACATTCAGAAAAGCACGGGTTGCAGTGGAAGTAAAACAAGGTTATGTGATTGCACCAAACCCTGTAAACAATGGTAGTATGAACTTACAGTTCATGAACCAGGCTGCAGGTAAATACGCAGTACACATCATGAGCACAGCAGGCCAATCTGTAATGCTCCATACCATCAACCACGCAGGAGGCAACAGCAACCAGTTGCTGGAACTGCCGGCCACGATGGCAAGGGGCACCTACCAGGTAGAGATCATTGCTCCTGATAAGACAAGAACGGTGCAGCAGTTGTTTGTGAACAGGAAATAATCAACCGTAGTTGGCTTTGATGAACGTTAAAGCTGGCAGCAACGCATAAAGAAAAGAGGCCGTCTCATTTATTAATGAGACGGTTTTTCATTGCCTGTTATTTTGAGTTGTTATTTTGGGATATTTCTGTTTTAAGTGAGTGGATATTGCGGTTAATTTTAAACAGGAAGTAAAACAGCCGGATTCAGGCTGCTTCTTTCCTTAGATTATGTGCTAAGGCTAATCATCCTGCTTCAGTGGTTACTTTTTCTTTACTCCTGAGCATAAATCGTTTGAACACGTGGTTATTTTTATGTTGGCAAATACCGGATCTACATCCCAGCATCATTGCTTTCGTTTTTTTATTCCTTCTTCGCTCAATAATAGTTGGTTGGCTTGTAGTTTTAACGCATTAAGCCGATGATTCGTTTCTATTATCCTATCGCCTTTACTTTTGTTCAAGTTCCGTTTAACGGACAGATGCTGCAATTTTTTGCCTGGTATTTTGTTACGGTTTGTATAAATCCGGTGGAAGTGATTTTACTGTAAGTACCCTTATTTTCCATATGTTGTTCCATCGGGCATATACAATAATCCTGTTCTTTATTATAGTGTAGCTTATCAGTTGTAAATGGCTTATTGTTTTGGATTGTTTGATTTTGCTCACTGTCGAACTGGTTGTGTTTTACATAAGCTGAAATATATTGATGTTCCAACTATTGATAGTTTTCTTCACTGGCGTATCCAGCATCGGCTGTTAATATACCGGGAGTTACCTGATGTTGTTGGAGAAAGTCATTTAGATGCCAGGGCAATGTAGTGCAGTCGAATGCGGCCTGATGGATGCTGTAATGGGTGATGTATTGATTGTTGCTGCTTACCTGTAAATTATAACCAGGATTTAATTGGCCGTTTTTTATGTGGTATTCCTTCATACGCATGAACATTGCATCCGTATCTGTTTTGATATAGCTTTTTCTGCCTTCGCCGGTATTTTCCTGTTGCTAATATCTGTCTAGTGCAGCAGGCCAGTGCTTCTTTGCATAGTTGAACTTTTGTTTTAGCTGTTTGCTTACCGGTTTGTCTTTTAAGGATGCATCTATTTTTGGGCAATGGTTTGCTCCAGTTTTTTTTATCAATTTTATCAAACCCACCCGGACCGGTATTTTCTAACTCACGGGCGGCAACGCCTTGTGCATACTTCTGCAACTCTTCTAACTGCAGCTGCATTTTTCCTTTATTGGGTTTAATGAAATTGCCCTATATAAAAGTATAGCGGTTGGCATTGGCTTCTATCTTGGCACCATTGGTATAGAGTTCTTTTAAACTCAACAAGCCTTCGGCTGCCAATAGTTGTACTACCTGAGTAAATGTTTTTTAAGTAGTTCTTTTAACCATTCTCCCCTAAAGCGATTGGTGGTGTTGTGGTCTGGCTTAGTCATGCCACTCAACCACATGAAGTGTATGTTTTGCTAAAGGGCTTCTTCTATTTTGCAGCTGTTGTAAATATTATTGATCCCGCCACAGGCGGGACCAGCACTTTTAATAACATGCCGGGATGGTAACTGCCGGTACTACTGGTTTAATATTGGCATGCCAACGGGGCAATACCTATTTTGCTCAGCACCTCATCCGCTACTCTTACAGGGTGATTGATTGCTATTTACTCATCCAGGCTGGGGGAGAAAGAAGCATTGCCTGGCGCTGATGACAGGCTTTGAATACTGATTGTAATACGGGTACTTTTGCTAAAATTACAAGGCCATATTTCTATGCTCAACATTGCTTCACCTGCAATTTTACTTCTCTGCATTTGTGGATTACTTTTATAGAAACGAGGCTGCCTTTTTGAGACAGCCTCGTTTAATTCGCTGCCGGCTTTAATTCTTCAAAGCCAGCTTCAGTTGTTATTTTTTATTTACAAACAGTGTTTGCACTGTTCTTGTATTATCGGGTGCAATGATCTCAACCTGGTAAGTGCCTCTTGACATTGTTTCAGGCAATTCAATCAACTGGTTGCTGCTGCCACCTGCATGACTGATAGTATTGAGCAGGATACGCTGTCCTTCGGTGTTCAATATCCTTACACTGTATTTACCGGCTGGCTGGTTTTTGAACTGGAAGTTCATGATGCCATTTTCAACCGGGTTAGGAGATACTGCATAGCCCTGTTTAACAGAACCTGCTGCAATTTTTACAATACTGCTGTATTTAATATCGCCTGCTGTTCCATTGCTCTTAACCCTGTAGAATATCGCTGTTGCTGGTGCTGCTGCATCTGTTATACTGTAAGTAAGATCAGTGCTGCTGTTACCTGCAGCTGTTACCGAACCTACTATAGTAAAGTTGCTGCCATCAGTTGAGCGTTCAACTTCGTAGTTGCGGATACCTCTTTCTGCTGCCACTTTCCAGTCTACTTTTACGCCTGCATTGCTACGGTTAGCGCTGATGCTGATAAAGCTTACTGGTAATGGAGCCGCCTGTTTGAATACGATCCTGAACCTGTTGGCAACAGATGATGCCGGGTTACCATCTACAGTGAAGTTTACAGCAGTATTACCTGCAAGGTCAAGAGTGGTGCTGGTATTCAGGTAACTGTCTTCCAGTACAGCAGTTAAACCCGGTGTGTTCATATTGCTGGCAACAAATTCAAATTTGTATAACTGTTGCTGCATATTCCACATCCAGAAAGGTACTACATCGTTATTGGCTGCTGGTTGTCTGCCTTCAATGGCAAGTGTTGTGTTGTCACGTTTGATACCAACATTTTCTCCCGGGTTGCTCAGTTTGGGTGCATCATCGCCGTCTACTGCATTGGAGTAAGCGCCGTCAAATACTACCACATTGGCATCTACCATGATATTACTGTTTACATTGTACAACCTGCTGTCTATTTTAGAAGGAGCTGTTGATGGCCTGAAACCTAAATTGCCATTACTGCCGCTTGACTTGCTGCTTTCTTTCAATGTGATAGTGCCGCTTGTTCCGCCAGTTTGTACAAAGAAGGCTTGTCCGCTTTCTATTGCAGTATTAGGCTGTCCAAGTGTATAGCTGCCACCACTGATCAAACAATTGAATCCATTAGTACCGCTAAATGTCTGGTAGATACCAAGACTGGTGCCGTTTAGTTTTTTAGAATCCCAGATATAGAACAGGTTGCTCACTCCACCAGTACGGGTAAGGCCAGTAAAGTCGATTGCTGACGGATACAGGTTTGGTACCAGTGCAAAACTGTTGGCGCTGATATTATTTACCTGGTCGCCAGTGTAGATGGTTCCGTTAGTGCGTAGTGTTGTTGCAGATGCATCGGAACTTAAGCCTGTTACGCCCTTACTTCTTTCGCCCCGTACATACAGGAACCAGGCTTTCTGTCCTGCAATTGCCTGAAGGGTAGTGGTAGCGCCTGTCCAGCTGGTGCCATTCCAGCTCAGTAAGGATGCTGTTGATCCGGCATTGTCAAAACCTGCGGCCTGTGATGCTGCAACATTAAGTCCTGCGCCAGTGATCTGCGTACCATAGTTGGACAAATTATTCTGTAATGGTAATGGGTTGGCTGTTCCTTCCTGCCATGCCTGCCTGATCGTTTGCCCGTTGCCGAAAGTTGGTACTGATAATAACCTCCATGAACGGAAACCATTGTTTGGTATGTAGCGTTCTACTGTTACATCGGTAGCGCCATTTAATGTACCCGTAACTTGTCCCAATGAACCATAACCGGTATTATCAGATTTAAATGTAACAGGTTTGCCGGTAAAGTTTGCTGTTCCGGCCACGGTGAATGTCCTGGTTGGGTTTACGGTGAATATGGCACCAGTACCGAGATCAAATGTTCTGGTGGCGCCCACAGTAAAGTTTTGATCCAATGATACATCATGTGTGATGCTTACGCTGTTGGCAATGCCTGGCGCCTGTGAGGCGTTCTGCCAGTTACCTCCACCTAAATCATATTCCCATGTACCGGCAGATGAAAAGTTACCATTCGCTTTGCTGCGAAAATCAGCATTGCTCTGGCTGATGGCCTGTATCTCAAATGTATTGCTGCCACCCAGGCTGAGGCTGTAGTTACCGCCTGCGGTTAATGTACCTAAAGTATAAGCGTATGTTCCAATAGCTTCACCAGCAGCCCTGCTTAATGCGCCGGTAAACAAGTCGCCTCCGATCAATGAAGGTGTATTTGTATAAGAGAATGTTGGGTCTGCATCACCAAATACTTTAAACTGGCCTGCATCTGGTGTTACAGTAATACCAAGTTGGTTTATCACGCCCGTGTTGTTTGTTGCATAACCAATGTTATAGTTGGCGCCGCCATTACCATCATTGATCACAAGGCCACTGGCAGTTAATGTTTTGCCAGTACCCACATTTGCATTGTCGAATGTCTGCGTTGGCACGGTGCCTGTTGCATCACCTGCCTGTAAAGTATACGTGGGTACCGCAGCAGAACTGTTATCGCCATCGTAGAATTTTGTATCCGTTACTGCTGTAACAGTGATATTGCGTACCTGTATCTCACCTGTATTATCGGTTGTGTAACTGATATTGTAGTTATTGCCGCTATTGCCATCATTGATTATAAGGCCGCTTGCTGTCAATGTTTTACCTGTTCCGGCATTTTTGTTATCGAAAGTTTGTATTGGTGCAGTGCCGGTTACATCGCCTGCCTGCAAGGTATAGATTGGTACAACTGCTGAACTGTTGCCGCCATCGTAAATTTTTGTATCTGTAGCTGCAGTTACAGTGATATTTCTTATTGTGATATCTGCTGTTAGGCCGCTTACCTGTGATGGAGTTGGTAAAGCATATGCACCAGCATTTGCACCAGCAAGCGTAAAGCCTGTTACGGTAATGTTCTTACCAGTTCCTACATGTTTATCATCATAAACACCTGCAGCACTGCCGCTGTTTAGTGTTACCACATCAGGGCTAACGATGCCTGATAAGGCAGCGGAACCTGTATTCAATGCTGCGGTGGTATTACCATCATATATTTTAGCAGGAGTAACTGTTACTCCTGTGATGCTTAATGGTATCTCTGTTTCACCTAATGCAACATTATTAGAAACATTGCCAGTAGCAAAAGTTGAACTGTTTGAATAGCTTGGAGAACTGAATGAAGTGGCATTTGATGTTGAGGCACCGCCACCTTCGCTTCTTATCATTCTTGCCGTACCCGTTGGTGTAACACCGCTGTTGTTCAATGCTATCGTAAATGCAATGCCTGTTGCATTCTGTGTTACGTTCCAGTACCTGTTGCCAAAGCTGGCTACACTCACTGATGCAGGAACTGCAACAGGGAAGGCAGCTTCAAATTGTTCCAGCGTAACTGTTTTAGTACCCGGTGCAGCTGCATAAGTAAACACTGCAGGCCGGTAATTGCCAGCTTTACCAATTGGATAGGTAAATGGTGTGGTATTGGTAAACGTTTTTGCCAGTTTGCCACTTACATATTTTGCAGAAGTTGCGTTTGTAATGCTGCCTGCTGAACCAATAGTTAGCGTATTAGAACCTGTCGTCAGTAATCCATTTGCAAAATCAAACACACCACTTACAGTTGTATTAGCGGAAAGTGTTACACCGGCAGTATTGTCAATAGTAAGGTTGTTTGCACCTGTTAAACCATTACCAGTGTTTTGAGCCGAAGCGGCGTTGTATTTGTAGTTTGCCCCTGCATTGTAAGCCCTGGCACCAGTTGATTGTACTGTGCCGGTTGCTCCTGAAGATGTTATACCTGCTGTATTAGCGGTAATAACAGTACCTGCTGAATTGAGTGTAAACGTGCCACTTCCTGTTACTGTAGATGTTCCAAAATTCACGATAGCACCTGTTGATGGAGTGGGATTGACCGCAAAGTTTACTGTATTGGAAATAGTACCTGCACTCCTGGTGTAAGCCTGTTCAGTTGTACCTGTAAAATTGATTGTACAAGTTGCATTTGACGACTCAGTCAGCGTACCGCCACTCATTAAAAAATCACCTTTAAGATTGATTGTCGTAGCACCACCGCCTCCGGCCAAATCGAAGAACGTTCCCCCGGTAATTGAAAGGTCTCCATCTATATTTACTGTCCAAGTATTTGTACCACCTGTACCTCCAATATAAAATTCTCCCGCCGATTGGCTCAAATTACCTGATATATTTATTGTTGAAGTAACACCTGAGTTTGAAAGCCTTACTGAACCAGTTCCTGTGTTACTAATTGTAAGATTACCATTTACATCAACAAGATTTCCCACAAGAGAAAAATCTCCTGTTTGACCCGTGCTGTTCCATGTTAAATTACCAAAGCCTCCCACGGGAGCAAAAGTGGCAACAGTGGGTACCGTACTTGTAACTCCTGTAATATTACAATTAGAGGTTGCTGCCCATGTTGCAGTTGGGATACCACCACCATTTTTATTGTGATCATAAGTTCCGCCTGCATTAAAGGTTAGTGTGCCGGTTGCTGTAACAGTACCCGATCCACCGGTGTTCCTTAATGTGCCACTTACAGACGCTGTAGCACCTGAATTAATGGTAAGCGTTATATTATTAACTATCAGCAATCTGCTGGCTGGCACACTCAACGCTCCTGCCACAGCAGCAGTTGCATTCAATGAAAGCGAAGTACTGCTGTTCACAGTCAGGTTGCGGAATGTAGTGGTGCCGGTTACTGTTTGCGTTGCACCAACAAAGTCAACCGTTGTTCCTGCATTGGCTGTAAAGGTTCCGTTGTTTGTCCAGTTGCCTGAAACAGACAGCGTGTTGGAGCCTGTTAGTGTCAGCGTATTTCCCGAATTGATGGTGATATTATTACAAACTGCACCTGCTGCATTAATAGTCGGTTGATTTATAACTGATGCAATTGTTACATCAGTTGATGCGGTTGGAATATTGCCACCGCACCAGTTGGCAGTATTAAACCAATCGTTATCTGCAGTACCCAACCATGTGCCATCGGCATTCACTGTTATACTGGCAGCTGCATCTGTAAAGCCTGTGCTTCGCTGGCAACCATTGTTGTCCTGTATCAAAGTAATTGTATAATTGGTTGTGCCGGGGCTTCCGGGATTAGGCGTTACATTGAATGGAGTTCCACTTGTTACACCGCCTTCATTTACAGCGCCCGGGTTATATGTTACAGAGAAAGGTGTTGCACCTGTCAGTGTTGCGGTAAGCTGTCCAATATCACCTGAGCAAATTGAATTGCCGCTGAACACAGTTACCTGGGGCAAAGCATTTACAGTATAAACAACCTCATCAAAAGAAGCGGTACATGGGTTGTTGCTGATTGTCCATCTTAACGTATAGGTGCCAGCCGCTGTTGGGGTAAACGTTGCTGTTGGGTTGTTCAAGCCGCCTGTAATTTGTGCAGTTGATGTGTTCGGCCCTGATGGTATTGTCCAGGCACCTGCACCAACCAAGGCTGTATTTGCCCCAAGTGTGAATGGGCCAATACAAAATGCCTGGTCCCCGCCAGCTGCAGCAGTAGTGGGTGGTGCACTTACCACCTGAGTTTTAAAAGCCGAAGTTGTTCCGCAAGAGCCACCGCTGGTTGTTAATGTCAACGTTGCCGTACCGGTATATAATGCCGGTGCTGTCCATGTAGTATTTAAAACGGTTGGCCCCGAATTAAATGTTCCTCCAACACCGCCATCATCCCAGGTACCTCCTGTTGCAGAGCCACCTACCGAACCCCCCAAAGCAGCAGATGTGCCGCCCTGGCAAATGGCACTGAGTGCACCGCCAACATTTACAGTTGGTGCAGGGTTTATGGTGAGAGTTATTGTTTTGCTGGCAATACAGCCTGCAGCGGTAGTAACATACATTGTTCCACTATAAGTGGCTGCTGCTACTGAGGCTGGTATGCTGATGCCTGTTACAGTTCCACCGCCGCCTGCAAATGCAAATGCGGTGGATGCCTGGTCTGTTAAACCTGCTGTGTTAGCAGCAGCATTCCAGTCAATACTGTACGCTGTTGGGCTGTTAGTAGTAGCTGTGTAAGCAAGTGTTGTATTTTGAGAACTGCCGCTAAAGCAAACTGCTGCAGCAGGCTGTGGTGTGCTTGCTGTGGTAATAGTTGGGGTAGCAGTACATGGCCTTAAGGCTATAAGTATGGCGCCATGAGGGTCATTTTCATTAGCACTTAATTCGGCTATACCTGTACCTGTTGAACCAGCAGTTGCTTTTAATGCCCAAGCCATTCCAATGCCCATATCAGGGCCGGATGGCGCCTGCGTAACGCTAAATATCTGAGTAAGTGATGAAGGAGAAGTAGCTGCCCATCCACTTGCAGTACGGTCATCACCAACCATACCAAGCATTACTACCGCAGCATTTGCTGTGGCAGTAGTAATGGCAGTTGCGCTGTAATCATCTGTATTGATACTATTAATTGCAGATGTTAGTACTGCTACATCAAGAGGGCCTCCTGAAACTCCGCCAGTAACGGCAACACCCCTTAAAGCAGCAATGCCGCCTTGAGAAGATTCTACATCAGCATCGAGTGTAAAGCTAAAATTAGTTGCATCCACATCACCTGACGTAGCTACTTTATATAAAACGGTTCCCCACCAACTGTCGCTTCCAGCATTACCGATTTCTTCACCTGCAATCAATGTCCATCCTGAACCGGTAGCGTTAGACAGGTTCTGGTTATCACCATTATCTACCTGAATCAGGACTGCCACCATCAAATCGCCTACTGCAAGGTTAGTCGGTTTATTTACTGAAAGCGTGGTACCAGATGCCTGCTGGTTGGTTTGAGAACCTGTTACCAGTGTTATTTGCCCGAATGAAGCAGTTACAAAAAACAAATTCGCCATCAGCAACGCAATGGCGGACAATCCGGGTTTGTGCAGCATTTTTTTCATAAATAAAAATTTAGATGAATTACTGGGGCCATGCATTGTATTGCCCTCCCCGGTGTTTTTAATGAGTAGTAGTTGCGTCATGACTGGTTGATTTATTAGTGGTAGATGTGTATGAGCAGGAAAAAATTGCAGATTGGAATAAGAAGAGGATTTACTGCTGCTGCCAATCTTTAATAAATTGTCAAGGATCAGGAAACTGTATCTCATTTTGTTTATGCAGTTATGCAAAACATCCTGTATAAGCGCATGAATAAATTCTCCCATGGTTATTTAATTTATATTGACAATACAGTACATGGCAGACGTGTTCCGCAATGCCAGTGCAGAGGCAATAAATTTTTATTAAATAAAAATTTTTACTTGGGAGTTATGCAAACAGAGATACGTCCTTGATAAGATGATTGGATCGGGTTCAAAAAAAGATATGATATGGTGGTTAAAAAAAGGTATTGGGTACTTGTGGTAAAAAGGTAAATGGAATTGGAATTATAAGGGTGTTAAGCAGAGAGATATTGGTTGATTTGAATTCGAAGATAGAAGGATTATTTATTTCAAACAAAATTTTTTTTTATATACTACAAATTTAGTAGACTTGTACAAAGGGCTATTTTATAAATCCAAGACTAATTATATTTCCAGTCCTCTGATTATTAAGTTGTTGTTTAAGTCATCTGCTTAATAATACCCATTCAGGTTATTTTATGATATTTATTAAACGGTACAAAAAAAGGCTGCAGTATAGTGCAGCCTTTGTATTTATCCTGATAAATGTTTATTCCTCTTCCAATGATATCGGGTAATCATACAATGCATCATACCCGGGATAAAAACCACTGATGGTAATTGATTTTGCATCCCCAATGGCTTTGCCCAATTCTTCATTGTTTTTTACATCCTTATCGTTTACTTTAATAATGATAAAACCATCCCTCATTCTTGTCTGGTCTTTTAAAGCGCCCTCATTGATCTTTTTTACAACTACGCCACCTGCAACCCCAAATTCTTTTGCTTTTTTGGCATCCAGGTTTACAAAGTCTGCACCTAATTTTGATAAAGCGGTATTGTCAACTTTCACAATATCAAAAGTACCCATCTTGTTTTTTAAAGTGGCTGTTACAGAAGATTCCTTCCCGTTTCTAGAATAAACAAGGGTTATTTTATCGCCGGGTTTATACCGTGTTACCATTTCCTGCAGTTCGGAAGGAACAGTTACTTCGCTGCCATTCAGGCTCCTGATGATATCACCTTTTTTCAAGCCGGCATCCAATGCGGCACTGCCCGAAGCAACATCAGTAATTACCAATCCATCACCTGTATAATTCAGGTTCAGTTTTTCTTTTTGCTCCCTAGGGATATCGTTGGTATTAGCAGTTGATACGCCAAGGAAGCCTCTTTGTACATTGCCGTACTTGATCAGGTCATCCACCACTTTTTTAACTATGTTAACCGGTATTGCATAAGAGTAGCCTGAGTAATAACCGGTAGGAGAGGCAATGGCAGAGTTGATACCAATCAATACACCATTGGTATTAATCAACGCACCACCACTGTTACCCTGGTTCACTGCAGCATCTGTCTGTATAAATGATTCAACAGGAGAATTGTTCTTTGTTCCTTTGTTCAAACCAAGGCTTCTGGCTTTTGCGCTGATGATGCCTGCTGTTACCGTTGTTTCAAGATTTAACGGGTAGCCAAGCGCCAATACCCACTGCCCGATCTTTACATCATCTGAATTGCCATACAATAAAAAAGGCAGGGCAGCTGCTTCAATTTTTATCACCGCCAGGTCATAGGCCGGGTCGGTTCCAATTACTTTGGCGGTATATGATTTTTTATTGTTGAGGGTTACGGTCACCTCATCTGCATTTTCAACCACATGGTTATTGGTAACAATATACCCGTCATCACTGATGATAACGCCGGAACCGGAAGCCCGCTGTTCAGGTACATAACCATTTCCCCTTCCAAAAAACTGGTTGAAAAGATCATCATCAAACAGGTCGCCAAATGGATTGGCAGGCCGCTGTGTGCGTGGCAGGTTATTGCTTACCTGCTTGGCATTTGTTTTTGTTTTGATGTGCACAACGGCTGGCAATGCTGCTGCGGCCGGTTGCGTAAAATCAACTGCACCCGGCGGGTTGTTATTGTCATTCAATCCTGCAAACTTATAATTGGAAGGAATAACACCGTTTTGCTGGCCAGCGTACAGATTGCTGGGCTGCACAAATTTTCCATAACCCCACACAACGGCAAAAGCGGTTATGGCACTGATAGCAATTGTTGAAAATACTTGCTTTAGTTTCATCTGTTGTAATGTTTAGTTTTTCTAAAATTTATTGCAGGCTAAAAAATGTCAATTTTTATGCCTGACACCACAAAATAACGTTGCACTGACAAAATGAGATTTACCAATGCCCACCTTTAACAATTAATTAGTAAGACTTTCGTAGATCGTTTATAAAGTTAGTAAAAACTGAACCGTATCTACACCATCGGCATAATCCATCAGGCCGGGCATTTGAGCCTTGCCAAAGGGTACATCCATTCCAACAATGCACTGCACATCTTTATTATCTTTCAGCGATGCCATTACAGTCTCCGGATCAGTGTAAAAGCTGTAATTGAGCTGACTGATAGGGGAGAAAAGTGATTCATTCTCCACCAGTAAGGCCGTTTCATTGGTCATATAAAACCGGTTGTTCATAATGTGCAGGCTCAGGTTATAATCGAAATTGTTCCGGTATTTATTATGGTCGGCAAAATATTTATACCGGTGAAATGATTTCAATAAGGGCACAAAATCATATTTCTCCGGTACATAGATTTTTGTGACATTTCTGCAACCCAATCCAAAATAAACATGGATATCATCTGACAATTTTTCAAGTTCTGCCTCCGTTTCATCCCCTTTTAAAATGGCTATGGAGGTGCGGTTGCGTCTTATGATGCTCGGGTACCTGGCAAAATAATAATCAAAATAAACTGCACTGTTATTACTGCCGGTGGCAATATAAGCATCGCAACCTTTCAGCATAGATGCAATGTTTACACAGTTTTGCATGGCTACTTCCCAACTGTACATTTTCTGGAGCAGGTGTTTCAGCAGCACATCATCCTTACTGGATAATTTGATGGTTTGCCGGTGGCCTGTAACAAATGCTGCTAAAAAATCATGAAAGCCCACCAACGGGATATTACCCGCCATCACAATGCCCACATTTTTTGGCGTGATGGTATCATCTATATGGTAATGCCCGGCCCATGCTGCCAGCTTGCTTTCATCTAAAAATTGTTCTGTAATATTTTTTATGGAAAGATCAATGAATTCGGGGGTAAACCAGCCATTGGCACGGGATGCTTTTTCTTTTATTTCCTGCCATTCTGCTCCGTTTTCCAGCAAGTATTTTTTAAGTTCCTGTAATAATATAATCCGATTTTGTAATTTCATCCTGATAGGCTTAATTTTGTGAGACAAATTTCGCATTTCCATCATTCTAAATCAAAACTATAATGGCTATTAAGATTACCGATGAGTGCATCAACTGCGGCGCCTGCGAACCAGAGTGTCCGAATAATGCAATTTATGAAGGTGGTGTTGAATGGGCAGTTGCCGATGGCACCACAGTAAAAGGTTCCTTTACTTTATTAGACGGTTCGGTTGTTGACGCCGATGCCAGGCAGGCTCCTGTCAGCAACGACATGTATTACATCACGCCCAACAAATGCACAGAATGCCAGGGCTTTCATGAAGAGCCGCAGTGTGCCGCCGTTTGCCCGGTGGATTGCTGTGTACCGGATGACATGTACCAGGAAACTGTTGATCAGCTGATGGCGAAGAAGCAAGCATTGCATAATTAATTATTGCAACACTTATAAACGCTTTATCAAGGCCTGTAAAAAGGCTATTACAAGCAGGTGATATTTCCTGCATCCGGCGAAGGTATTGTACAATACTTTCGCCTTTTTTATTTTTCATAAAATGCCTTTTAATTTTATTCTGCGTATGAATAAATTGATACTCCTGCTTTTTACACTGTTTGTTTTGTTCTCCTGCAACACCCGGGCAAAGAAGGAGAATGAAGAGGATAAAACTGCTTCGTTAAAACTGGCGATCCTGGATACCGATAGGGCCTTTTCTGCCATGAGTGAAGAAAAGGGTTTGAGATCTGCTTTTATAGAATTTATCGACAGCAATGGGGTGCTGCTAAGGCCGGGTACGGTACCCCTTACCGGAGGGGATGCTATGGATTTTATTACTCAAAGCAATGATTCCACTTTTACCATGACCTGGGAACCCAGGAGTGCTGATATCTCATCTTCCGGCGACCTCGGGTATACCTATGGGCTTTATTCTGTTCAGCCAACAACAGGCGATAGTGTCATTTATGGCTCGTATGTCACTATTTGGAAACGACAGCCCGATGGGAAGTGGAAATTCATCCTGCAATCTGGCAACGAGGGGGTGGAGTAAGTAAAAAGTTAAAAGGCAAAAGTTAAAAGGAGCCGTTTGTGAAAGATAACATCTTTTCTATATTTTTACCACCTGATAAAAGGAGGGCATTTAAAGCCTGATTCCTTTTTTTGATTTTATACTTTTAACTTTTCACTTTTGATGAAAACAATTGCGCTTGTTACTGGTGGATACTCCGGTGAATCAGTGATCTCTTATAAAACTGCCGCTACCATCGAGCAGAATATCGATACCACTAAATGGAACTGTTATACCATTGACATCAATCCGCAGGGATGGTTTTATACTTCAGCAAACGGAGAAAAAATATCAGTGGATAAAAATGATTTTTCCATTACCATAGACGGCAATAAAATCCTGTTTGATGCTGCTTTGATCGCCCTGCATGGCACCCCAGGAGAAGATGGAAAACTGCAGGGGTATTTTGATTGTATAAATATTCCTTATACTTCCTGTGATGCCGCTACCTCTGCATTGACTTTTAATAAACGGTATACTGTTGCTGTTGCAGCTTTTGCAGGATTGAGTGTTGCCAGGTCTATGCACCTGTTTAAAGAAATTAAGGTAAATACAGACACGATATTGAAAGAATTGAAACTGCCTGTATTTGTAAAGCCCAATAATGGCGGCAGCAGTATTGGTATGAGCAGGGTAAACGAAGCGGCAGGTTTACAGGAGGCCCTGGATAAGGCATTTAAGGAAGATACACAGGTGCTGGTAGAGGAATTCATCAAAGGCAGGGAGTTTACGATTGGGGTGTTTAAAACAAAGGGAACCATCATGGCATTGCCAATGACGGAAGTGATTTCCAAAAAAGAATTTTTTGATTACGAAGCAAAATACCATGGCGCCAGTGAAGAAGTAACGCCGGCCAATGCAGCCGAAAGCATCACAGAAAAAGTAAGGGATGCAGCCAAAAAAGCATACAGTATTTTCAACTGCAGGGGCGTAGTGAGGATCGATTTTATTTACGATGAGGCTAGCGGCAACCCTTATATGCTTGAGATCAATACAGTTCCGGGGCAAAGTGAAGCCAGCATTGTACCCCAGCAGGTAAAGGCAATGGGCTGGGCCCTGAAGGATTTTTACAGTGCGTTAATAGAGGAGTGCTTCTGCAAATAATTTTTTGATACTGAAGATTCAGCGAGAAATAAGTGTACAGTACTTAAAAACGCTCAATTATCAATTTTCAACTATCAATTTTCAATTAAACCGAATGTTCAAATTCATTACCAATAAACCATTTTGGGTTAACCTGCTGGCAGCCGCAACACTGGGTCTTCTCATTATCTTTTTAGTTCTTCAGTTGCTGGGCTGGATAACCAAACATGGGGAATACCTTACCGTGCCTTCTGTAAAAGGGAAGAGTACTGCCGAAGCTTTGAAATTATTGGATGACAAAGGGTTTGAAGTAGTAATAACTGATTCGGTGTATACCGACACTGCAAGGCGGGGTACGGTACTGAAGCAGATACCCGATGCCAATTCTACCGTAAAAATTAACCGCACTGTTTTTATTACTGTAAACCGTTATGTGCCGCCTATGATTGTAATGCCTGCACTCGAAGGCAAGGGGCTTAATTTTGTACTGGATATTTTGCAACGCAATCACCTTCAATTGGGCGATACCACTTTCCGCCCCGACTTTATGAAAGGTTCTGTAATAGAACAGCGTTACCAGGGTAACAGGATATTGGCAGGTGCTAAAGTACAATGGGGTAGCAGGATCGACCTGGTGATTGCAGGCGGCCTTGATGAAGAAGCCAACAGGGTAGTACCCGATTTTGTGGGCATGACTTACAGCCAGGTAAAGGCCGACCTGGACAGCATGGGTGTACTGGTTACATTGGTTACCAGGCCTGATGTAAGGGACACCATGAGTGCTTTTATTTACCAGCAGCGGCCGCCTCATTTTGATGAGAATAAACAGTTGCAGTTCATTAAACCGGGGATGGTGATAGATATTTTTCTTCAGCGTGAAAACCCGGCTGACTCAATCAATAAAAATTAAAAATCAAACAAGTTATGACAACGATTACTGCAGAAGAACTGAAAGCAAGACTGGATGCAGGTGAAAAAATAAACATCGTGGATGTAAGGGAACCTCATGAAAATGCGGAGTTTAATATTGGCGGTTTACTGTTGCCGCTTGGCCGTGTACAAACCATGCAACTGGAAGATATTGAAGACATGAAAGACGAAGAAATAATTGTGTATTGCCGAAGTGGTAACCGCAGCGGGCAGGCTTGCCAGCTATTGGACATGGCGGGTTTTAAAAATACCAAAAACCTTGTTGGTGGAATGCTTAACTGGCGGGAAGCGTTTAAACTATAAAGCGATGTTTTTCCGGTAAGTTTTTTAATGGCAACAGCTTCCCCGCCCTGGCGGTTTTTTTTGTGTTGTATGTTATTGCATAACCTTTTTTAAGATAAGGTATTTTTTCCGCATCCCGAAAAACTAGTTTCTTTTCACATCTGCAGCAGCCTTTATTATTTGTTACTTTTGCACACTTATCAATAAGTGAGATATACCGTATGGCAAAAATAGCAATCAACATCGCAACAGGAAGTTTACAGCAGGAAGAAATGATTGTGGGCATCGACCTTGGTACTACCAACAGCCTGGTGGCCATCATTCATCCTGAAACAAAGCAACCCATCGCATTAAAGGAACACAACAGTTCTTCACTGGTTCCTTCTGTGATACATTTCGATGAAGCCGGCAATGTGGTAGTGGGTGAGGAAGCAAAAAAGCAATTGATCTCACAGCCGCAAAACACCATCTTTTCTGCCAAACGCCTGATGGGAAAATCTTACAATGACATCAAGGCAAACGCTTCTTTCTTTTCTTATAAAGTAATCGATGATAATACTGAAAGCCTCGTAAAAGTGCAGGTAGGTAATAAATTCTATTCACCCATTGACCTTTCTTCTTTTATATTAAAAGAACTAAAGCAACGGGCGGAACATATTTTAAAAACACCGGTTAATAAAGCCGTGATCACCGTGCCGGCATATTTTAACGATGCTCAACGACAGGCTACCAGGGATGCAGGAAAGTTAGCAGGCCTTGATGTGCTGAGAATTGTGAACGAGCCTACCGCTGCCAGTCTTGCCTATGGTTTGGGAGCCCCCTCTAATTCCCCCAAAGGGGGAGAAGAAAACCCACCCAAAGAGAAAACAATTGCCGTGTACGATTTGGGTGGTGGCACTTTTGACGTTTCCATTCTAAAAATTGCCAATGGGGTATTTGAAGTATTGTCTACTAACGGTGACACTTATCTTGGCGGTGATGATATGGATAAGGCCATTGTACATTACTGGTTGGCACAGGCGGGTCTTACTGAAGATGAATTGTCCGGCAACAGGGAATTTGCTCAGGCCATCCGCTTAAAAGCTGAAGAAGCAAAAATTCATCTTTCATCCAATGATCATTTCAGTACGGCTTTAAATGGAGATATTTTAACCATTACAAAAATAACGTTTGAGCAACTGGTGCAGCCACTGGTTGATAAAACAATAGCCTGTTGTGCAAACGCATTGAAAGATGCTGAATTAAAAAAATCAGGCATTGATGTGATCGTAATGGTAGGAGGCAGTACCCGGGTGCCATTGGTAAAACAGTCCGTGAGTGAATTCTTTGGCAAGCCGGTAAATGATTCTGTAAATCCTGATGAAGTGGTTGCATTGGGAGCCGCCATACAGGCTGATATTTTGGCCGGCAATAATAAACAGGTACTGTTGCTGGATGTAACGCCGTTATCACTTGGAATAGAAACAATGGGTGGATTAATGGATGTGCTGATACCAAGAAATTCGAAAATACCGGGAAAAGCTGCCCGGCAATATACTACACAAAAAGATGGGCAGGGAAGTATGCGTATCTCCGTTTTCCAGGGGGAAAGGGATATGGTAAAAGATAACCGCAGACTGGCTGAGTTTAATTTAACGGGGATACCGGGCATGCCTGCAGGAATGGCAAAAGTGGAAGTGAGTTTCCTGATCAATGCGGATGGCATTTTATCTGTCAGGGCAAAAGAATTGAGAAGTGGCGTAGAGCAAAGCATTGAAGTGAAACCACAATATGGATTAACGGATGCTGAGTTAGAGACTATGCTGCTGGATTCCATTGCCCATGCCAAAGATGATATTGCATTGAGGGCACTGGTGGAAGCAAGGACTGAAGGTGAACAGCTATTGAGTACAACAGAAAAGTTTGTCAATAAAAATGCAGCGCTGCTTGCCAAAGAAGAGCTGATGAATACTGCTGCTGCCATGCAGGCATTACAGTTATCACTTACGCTGGAAGACAAGGATTTGATCCATACAAAAATTGAAGAACTCAATAATATCTCCCGGCCTTATGCAGAGCGGATCATGGACCAGGCCATTGCAGTGGCCATGAAGGGAAGAATGGTGTAAGAGGATTTTATAAAAACTTTCCAGCTTATTTTCCCCTGCTGTCTTTGCCTGGAAGAAATACCAGCACACAAAAAGACACCAGCGTAATTAAGCTGATCACCATTGCCCACTTTACTTTCCCGGGTTCAAATACAAAACTGATATTGTTGTTGCCTGTTGTAATTGGCGCACTCATGAAATTAATCCCATACCCGGTCACTTCTTTCTTCACTGCTCCGTTTATATAATACCAGTGCGGATAAAAATTTTGCTGCAGCACAAGATTACCGGCTGCATTACTTTCCACATACAATTGTATTTGCTGTGGCGAAAACGACTGGACAATTAGTTTACTTTGCAGCGTATCATCAACAAAAATAAATGCCTTGTTGGTATAGCAGTTTTTTGAAGCAGGGTTATCCTGTTCAAAATAAGCGGCCATGTTTTTCAATACAATCGGGTAGGCAACCTCACTTTTTGTTCCGGGTTGTTTGTTGTAAAAACTCCAGTCGCCAACCATGTTTTTTGCTGCTGTTGAAATGGTATCAATGCTGTTGATCGGGATGAGTGCCGGTACAGGGATTCCTTTGGGGGATTGATTGAGCACCTGCTGTACCTGTGCCACAGAAGCTTTGCCCACACCGGTAAAAGGAATGTTTAAAAGGCATGCCAGTATCATGTCTGCCGCCACCATTTTCATCAACAAAGACCAGTTGCTGAAACGAAGACACCATTTGATACCCCAAAGCAGCAGGAGTTGAATCAATCCCTGTATCCAGATGCTGTCGTAAAAACTGATGGCATCGATCAGTGATTTTAATTTGGCTGATAAACCGGCCCGGGAGTGAATATTACCGATATTATAAAAGACACTTTCCTTCGTACTAACAGATTTGTATAGCCCAAATAAAATGGCTGCAATTACCAATACTTCAACCGTGTAATAGATCAGTTTTATAAAACCAGAAAAACTTTTTCGCTGAGTGATATATTGGTTCAGTTGAATGGCAGCAATAATGATAAAGCATAAAACAGCAATGATCCTGAACTCGCCGTTCAATCTTACGTAGCCGGTAAAAGGGATGAACTTATAAGCAATGGTTTTAAATATGCCTCCTGCTGAAAGCAGCGTAAAGAATATCCCTGCACAAAGTAAAAATACCTGGAGTTTGTTTTTTTTACCATACAGGCTAAATAAAAAGAACAATAGTAAGGCGAGGCTGAAGTAACTGTTCCGCATGCTGATATCGGTATTGAAAAATGCCTCATTTTTTACTGTAGCAAATGGAAGCAGTACACTGATCCAGCTTTGTGGAGTGGTTGGATTGAGTAAAGCATCTGCCAGGCTGAGCTTTTCACCTCTTGCAAAATGCGGCATTATATCAAGGTAGGCCGTGATCATGCCGGCACTGAGCAATAAGAATAACCCAATAAAAATTGCATGGCTGATACCGGCTGTCCTGATTCTTTCCCCAAGGGGCAGTTGATGCTTGTTTTCAAAAAGATGAAAAATAAAATAAGCCGCAAAGAAATAGAAAGCACTGATGCTGATACCCGGATGTGCAGAAGCCACCAGCAAATAAAAAACCAACGCTGTCCTTACTGAATTTTTAAAAGAAGTATTGTTCAATAACAAACCATAACTCCAAAAGCACCAGGGCAGGAAAGCTGCACCACTCAGCCAGTTGAAATGCTGCAGATGACCAGCATTGTAACCGCAGCACATAAAAGCAATGGCAGCCATCATGCAAACCTGCTTGTGCAGTTGCAGGTAGCTGGTTAGTTGGTACATGCCAATGCCACCAATTAAAATGTACAGTAACACTTCCAGTGTAAAAGTATAAGCATTGTACCCAACCGTGGAAGCAATGAGCCAGGTAACGGGGCTCCAGTAACCGCTGCTCATATCTCCATATTGCGGAATACCGAAATTGATATAGGGATTCCACAATGGAAGGTGACCTGCATGGATACTTTCGCTCATAAAAAACTTGGGTGGAAAGTAACCTGTGAATGCATCGTTCTTCAGGAAAAATAAAAAGGAAGAAACGGGCAGGTAAGCAATAAATAATACGAGGATGAAAAATAAAAAGGTTTTAAGCGGAAGCCTGTTTTTATTTGCGTAAAATTGCATGCACTAAAAATAAGGTATTATTAAAAATGGATAACAGAACTTTCGATGATTTTGATGCCTATGCCAAAAACTACCGGGCTATTCATACAAAGAATATTCAGTTGAGTGGGGCAGACAGCTATTATTTTGCCGAAATGAGGGTGCAAATGCTGCAGGGGTACGAACAAAATGAGTCATTAAAAGTACTGGATCTTGGTTGCGGTGACGGTGTTTCGGAAATATTCATGCAGCAATATTTTCCGCAATGGACAATAGAAGGCATCGATGTTTCCAAAGAGAGTATTGAAATGGCAAAGCAGCAGCAACTGGCCAACTCGAATTTTGCAGTGTATGATGGCATTCACATTCCTTTTGAAGATAACAGTTTTAATATCGTATTTGTAGCAGGCGTGCTGCACCATGTGGAATTCAACCTGCATTCGCCCATGCTGGATGAAATGAAAAGAGTACTGAAACCCGGCGGCCGTTTGATCATCTACGAACACAATCCACTCAACCCGTTGACAAAATACATTGTAAACACCTGTGCGTTTGACCAGGATGCCAGGCTGCTGCGTTGTGGTTATCTCTCCCGTTTGTTGCTCAGGCATCAGTTCAACATAAACCAGCGGTTGTATTTTATTTTTTTTCCTCCAAAAGGCATTTTCAAAAAAATGATCGGGCTTGAAAAATACCTGCATTGGCTGCCGCTGGGTGGCAAGTATTTTATCCGGGCAGTGAAGTGATGTTAAGGAGTTGCGTTGACTGTTCGGTTAAAGAATGCTGTTTTATCAATCATCCAACCCGCCCAATCGCAACGCCGCTTCAATAAAAGTTCCCAACAGGTATGGCATACAAGAGAGTTTATTTATTCTTTTTGCTATAACAGTAAACAACAGCACAAGTTCATAACAATGCTGCCACCAGTACTATCGCTGCCATCAAAAAAACCCCCATCAACTCTTTCACACAACAAAGCAACTCTTTCCCTAACTTTATTTCATGACTCAATCACGATGCCAACTGTTGCTAGCCTTTTTACTGCTGCCGGGAATTGCCAATGCACAGAATTTCGGTGGTAATCCTGCTTCACAAAAATGGTGGCAGGTGAATACCGATTATTCCCGGGTAATTTTTCCAAAGGGACTGGACAGCCAGGCAAGAAGGATCAGCAATATGGTGAAGCTGCTGGACACGACTACTTTGTACAGCATTGGTACTATCAGCAAAAAATGGAATATTGTATTACTGAACCAGACAACAGAATCCAATGCTTATGTGCGCCTGGCACCGGTGATCAGCGAACTGTATATGACACCGGCACAAAATAATTTTTCATTCGGGAGTCTTCGCTGGGACGATAACCTCATCATTCATGAGAACCGCCACATGCAACAGTTTGGCAATTTTAATCATGGCTTTACCAAAGTCTTTTCTTTTTTGCTGGGGCAGGAGGGGCAGCTGCTGGCAAACGGGATTGCGGTGCCCAATTATTTTTTTGAAGGCGATGCCGTATGGCAGGAAACACTGGTGAGCAAACAGGGCAGGGGCAGGATGCCCGCTTTTTACAATGGCATGAAGAGCCTGTGGATGGCCAATAAAACCTGCAACTGGATGCAGCTCCGGAATGGTTCGTTGAGGAAATTCATCCCGGATCATTATGAGCTGGGCTATCCCATGCTGTTATACGGTTATGCAAAATATGGAAAGGATTTCTGGGCAAAAGTAACTTCGGATGCGGTGGACTTCAAAGCTGTATTTTATGCTTTTAATAAGGCGGTGAAAAGATACTCCGGGAAAAGTTACAGCCAGTTTACCAAAGATGCACTGGAGTATTACAGGGAACAAACCCTGGGTAAGGCTACTGCAACTGACAATTTTAATTTTATTACTGCTGCCGAAAAGAACAATGTGGTTGACTATCTCTATCCGCAATTTGTAAATGATGATACCATCATTGTAACAAAGCAGTCTTATAAGGAGCTTAACTCTTTTTACTTTTTGATCAATGGGAAGCAGCAGCAAATAAGAGTGAAAGATTATGTGCAGGATGATTATTTTTCTTACAGCAATGGCAAGCTGGTATATGCGGCTTATCAAAGCGCACCCCGCTGGGCCAACAGGAATTACAGTGTGATCAAACTGCTGAATATTTATACCAATGAACAGGTACAGCTTACCAGCCATTCAAAATATTTCTCCCCGGATATTAGTAAAGCAGGAACAGAGATCATTGCAGTAAATGTAAATGAAGATGGCAGCAATTACCTGCACCGGCTTAATGCAGTTAGTGGTGAACTGGTACTGCAGGTACCCAATCCCAACAACTATTTTTCACTCAAACAAAATATGTTGATGACAATACGGCCGTGTCTGCAGTAAGAAACCCAGCCGGGGAAATGGCGTTGGTAAAAGTCAATCTTACTACAGGTGCGACCGAAGAACTGACATCGTTCAGCTACAATGTGCTCGGTTATCCAAGCGTCAGAGATGGGGTTGTTTATTTCAGTATGACGGATAACTATTTCAACAGCAAAGAAATTAAACCTGCCGACAGGATATTTGCTGTTTCACTTACTGATAAAAGACTCTACCGTATCAGCAATAATATCAACGGCGTTTACCAGCCTGCTGCCAATTCAAAAAATGAACTGGTATTTACTGCAGTTACGGCTGATGGTTCAAGATTGGTAAAAATGGATGTTTCGGCATTGTCTTCAAATGAACTGGTGCTTACACAAAGACCAACACTGAATGAAGTGCCGGCTGCTTTTGCATTGCAGGGAGCAGGTGCCAACCTGGTTGACAAAGTTCCGGATAGTAAACCGGAAGTGACAAGATACCGGAAGTCATTCCAGCTGCTGAACTTTCATAGTGCAAGGCCATTTATGGATGGCCCGGAATTAGGGTATACGTTTTACAGCGATAATATTTTAAGCTCTTTTCACAGTGAAGTAACCTATACTTATAACCGGAACGAACAAAGCCATGCGCTGGGATATGATTTTGTTTATGCCGGTTTATTTCCATTTTTTAGGGCGGGAATTGAACGTAGTTTCAATCGGAAAGTTTTTGATAATAGCGGTAATATGTATAATTATGGTGCTACAAAATTGAGTGCAGGGTTTTCCGTTCCGCTGAATTTTATTGGTGGGCGCACTTTTAAATACCTGAATGTTGGCGCTGGCTATAACAGCGAATTCCTTCCTGATTCTTTAAAGAATGGCAAAGTGCAAAACACTGCATTCAATTATTTGAATTCCTTTGTTGTTTTCAGTAATGTTTCCAGAAAACCCAAACAGCTCATTAACCCTGCATGGGGTCAATCGATATCCTTAACTTACCGGCATGGATTTACTTATTTCGATAACAGGAAACTGGTGGCCGGGGCTTCCCTGTATTTCCCCGGTATATTTCCAAATCATAGTATCGTGATAGATGCTGCTTATCAAAAGCGGGATACCCTGGGGTTTGACCTCTTCAGCAGAACATTTTCTTTTGCCCGTGGCTACCAGGAACTGAACCAGCGCAGGATGTACAAGATCGGTGTGAATTATCATTTCCCACTGTGTTACCCCGACTGGGGATTTGGTAATATGATCTTCTTTCAAAGAATACGGATGAATGCTTTTTACGACTATGGAAATTCGCTTGCAAAATTTGACAACGGCCTGCTGCAGGATATAGAAACAAGAAGCACGGGTGCAGAAGTGTACTTTGATACGAAAATATGGAATGCATTGCCGGTAAGCTTTGGTGTTAGGTACAGCCGTTTGCTGGACATTGATTATTTAAACCGTGGTGCGGTAAACAGGTGGGAAATACTGGTTCCGATTGCGTTGATACCGAATTGATACAGCTGGTAATGCCAAAAGCAAGAAAGTCGTTTGAACGGTGATCCAGACCTTTCAAACGACTATTTTAAACTTGTAAAACACACTGAAAAAACCCTATATAATATCTTGATTTTTCTTTTTTTGCCAGCGACCTTTTCACTTTTCTCTTTCGCTGCATCGCTTGTATGATATAGTTTACCCAAAATGTGCCAGGAATTAAGTTGTTGATAGTAAGTGTGTTATAAAGTGGTTTTGGCATTTTGTTTCCAAAATGCGGAATAACGGATTGGAATATGGAAATAGGGTAGGCATTCAGCCAGCTATTTTTTAGAAGCGGCTATACGGGTGAGTGGGATGGGCTATGTTGTAATGAAATGTTGAAGTCAGCGCTTGAAAATTTTGCCAAACCACAAAGCGCCGTATTGTTTGGTATAGTAAATGGCAGCAAAGAGGTACCAGCGCAGGTCAGGATAAAATTTCTTCATGAAGGTTGCATGATTTTTTATGGAGGTGGTCCTGATCTTGATCCATTTGTCTTTGCTTACACTGCCTTTGTGTATGTGCATCACTTTTGCCTGCGGCAGAAAATGTATTTTGTAGCCTAGTTGTTTAAAATCCCAGCACCACAAAGTGTCTTCACAATACATAAAGAAATCATCGGATAATTTTTTCTTTGGCAATTGCCCGATGATGGATCTTGGGAACAACATATAAGCGCCCCATACCCAATCAACAGCTGCAAAACGCTGATGATCGAAATAATGATGCAGCATCAATGCCTCCCGTTTTGCTTTGGGTAATAATTTATACAACGGGAATATTTCCAGTAACTCCCAGCTGATGGTTCTGAACCGGCGGCAGGTATGTTGTATCTTTCCATCGGGATATTGCAACTGGCAGCTCACCATACCCACTTCTTTGTGTGTTTTGATATAATCCAGGCAGATCTTTGGCGCATTGTTGATGAGTTCTGTATCGCTGTTCAGTAATAATAAATATTCACCTGTTGCAGCAGCCACGCCTAAATTATTGCCGCCCGTGAAACCGGTATTGGTGTGGCTTTTAATAAGACTGATAAAGGGGAATTTTTCTTTGAACAGGTCCGGGTTGCATTCAACCGAAGCATTGTCCACCAGGATAATTTCATACTCCACCTCCAGCAACTTCTCTTTAAGAGAGGTGATGCAATTGCAGGTAAGCTGAAAAGTATTATAGTTTATTATGACGATTGATAGTTCCATGGTTTCAGGCAACCTTATAAAAATAAGTTTTGTTGAATAATATTTTGAAAAAGTATTTCAGTAATACAGCAATGTTGGCGATATAGTCTTTTACATTCTGCCATTTGAAGGTTGCTTTACTGCCATTGATGAGTTGATCGGTGAGTAAGCAAAAAGCAAATACAGGTATTTCAAAAACATAAGTGCCAATGATGATCAAATACCATCCAATGCCAAACTGTTTTCTTATCCGTACCATATTGGAAACAATGATCTGCCTGCCTTTCCTGTTCCACAAATTCTTCCCATTCTCCGATTCTTCTGTATTGTAATAATCTCCACTGGTACCGCCGCCGATGTGTGTCACTTTTGGTTCGGCAAATAAAATAAGCTTTCCCTGCTTGCGTAACCTGGCACACCATTCTATTTCTTCTGCGTACATGAAAAAGTCTTCATCAAACATGCCGCTGCTTTTTAGCACGTCTGCTTTTACCAGCATGTAAGCACCCACTACCCAATCCACTTCAATATCCTGCTGCACATGCTGCACACTGGGTATTGTACTTTGTAATTTGTAGCCAAGGTAGCGGATCATCCTGCCAAGATAGGGTAGTGGCAGTAGGGTGTTCAAACCGCCTTTTATAAAATGGGCTCCACTGATCTGTGTGGTACCATCCGTGTTCAGCAACTGTACGCCACAGCCAACTGCACCCGGATGGTTTTTTAATAATGCAATGCTCTTATCAATTGCTTTATCTAAAATAACCGTATCTGCATTCAGTATCAAAAAATAGTCACCGGTTGCAATCCTCATGCCTGCATTGTTGGCCCTTGCAAAACCTGCATTGTAGTCCATCTGCAGCCAAACCACTTCGGGATAGGCAGCTAAAATTTTTTCTTTGGCTCCGTCTTTTGAATCATTGTCCACCACGATGATTTCATAACTGCCTGCGCTGGTTTGCTGCACTATACTTTGTATGCAGTCCATTACCAGTGCAGCCGATTTATAATTGATTATGATGATGGATACATCCATGGTTAATTGAAGGTGCCGACATTTACAAATGGTGAAAGGATAATCCCGTTTTTACCCAACAGCAAAATTATCTTATTAAAAGCAGCAGCCAATATATTCATGGCAGCAGCACTGTAATGCGTATCCCAGTAACCGGGGGTATATTCCATTCGAAAGCCGGCAGTATTTATGATTGCAGCATATTCATTTTTTTCAGGAGGTGCTCACTCCACACGCCGGTAATACAGTCGCAGGTATTGCTGTGCAGGGTTTTATCGGGCGCAATCTGTTTACCTGCTGTAAAATCATTGATGGCATCAATAAAATCCTGTTGCCCTTTTCCCCTGGTTAATTCAGCAAGCCTGTTCAACTGGTCTTCAGTCATTGAAGGCTGGCGTTTTTTTATTTCATCTTTTCTTTGTTGCCTGAAATAGGCTTTCTCTCCTTTGTTGTGGATATAAACATGGTACCAACGCATTACCGGGTTGTGATAATTGGCAGTGGTGGTGGAATAGGTAATGGCTTTGGCATTGTGTTTAAATACCGAAGAGTAAAAATGCGGCAGGCTGTAAATATGTTCAATCACATTCCGGGAAGCAATAATATCATATTGGATACTGTTGGCTGCTGCATGCTGCGTTACTTCATCAATATCTCCGGTAACATAATCATCAATTTTTATTTCCAAAGCTTCACATACCAATTGGGCGGTTTGCTGCCAGTCGGGTAAATAATCGTTGTAAACAGTTTTCCTGAAACCCATTCTGCCCGCCAGCATGAACAAGGTACCAAGGCCGGCACCATAATCGATAAAACAAATTTCATTTATGGGTTTGCCCGACTTTTTTACCGATTGGTAAATGATATGGGCACTGTTCTGCAAAGAAAAAAATAACCGCCTGCCAAGATGATGGTTGATAAAATAGTCTTTGAATTCAGCCGCAACCGTAAGTCTGCTTACATCAAAATGGGAAAGCTGCTGATGCAACTGACTGGCGCTGGTATTAATGGTTGCTGCCAGCGCATCATTGCCCTTTAAAAAAATAAACTCACTGCCTTCAATATCCTTAGCCATTCCCTTCTTTTTTGTTGCTGCTGTTTTTAAAACTATACACTGCAAATCCTATCAGCAATGCAAACAGGAACCAGCCAGTATACTTCGATACATTGTAGCTGGTAGTGAATACCTTCGATTCAAATTTAAACTCAATGCTGTGTTTGCCGGCAGGTAGTACCAATGCCCTCAGTACATAGTTTGCTTTAGCTATGGGTACTTCCCTGCCATCAATGGTAGCTTTCCAGTCTTTGTAAAATATTTCGCTGAATACGGCCAGGTTGGCACTGCTGCTGTTGCTTTCATATTTGATGGACATATTATCAAAGCTGGTTTGCTTAATGGTGGCAGCACTGTCGGGAGCAACAAAATCCTTCACGATGGCCTTAAAACTTTCATCAACCACAGCAGTGTCTTTTGGATTGAAATTGTCCAGCGCTTTCATTTCTTCTACAGGGCCATGAACAAACTTTGCGGCTTTTACAAACCAGCAATTGCCCAATGCTTCGCTGTTAGGGAATGCCGTGCTGCTTTTCCCGTCGGGTGATCTTTGTACAATGAATTTTGCATTCAGCATGTTGAGCACACCGGGATTTAATTTTCCGTTCAGCTGGTGTGTGGCAAGATCATCATAGATGCCGATCTTGGCCGGGTGGTAACCACCAATGGATTTGTGGAAGTAAGAAGGTTTGGAATCCTGGAATGGATCGCCGCCACTCATGTCAAATACACGGTAGTTAGGATCATTGCCTGCCATTGAAAATATTTTTTTATCAGCAGCACTTTCTGAAAATTCGTTGGAGGCATATTTGTCCGCCGATTCAAAACTCTTTTCATTTATATAGTGCATACCAACCGGCAGCAAGTCAATCAGTACCAGCAATGGTAAGCCAATCAGCAACACAATACTGTTGATCTTTTTTGAGATGAACAATCCCATTAAACCAACTGTGAGTAACACAAATACCAGTGCTTTTAAAATATCAGCCCTGAATAATCCTTCCCTGTCTGTACGCAATGCATTCAGCAGATCTTTGGCAACTTTTGTATCGCCCTTTGTCTGGTACACAAAATCTTCATACACCTGGTTGTCGGTAAGTGGTTGGTATTTCTCATTGATCTGTTGTAATTTTTCATTGGTGCTGCTGTCCTGTCTTGCAAATGCAGCATTGAATTCTCTTGTTCTTTCTTTGTTCTCTTTGCTGTAGTCAAAACTAAAATACAAAGCGCCTGCAATGACAAAAATTACTCCCATCGCAATCGCAGCCAGTTTTAATTTTTTTATGCCATCCGTAAAATCGCCGTCTGTTATTTTTTGCACCGCCATCACACCCAGCATCGGGAATAAGAATTGTGGTATTACCAATGCCATCTCGGGCGTACGGAATTTATTATACAAGGGCAGGTGATCAAAAAGGAAGTTGTTTAACCCCGGCAGATTTTTCCCCATTGCCAGCAGTATGCCTACGATGCTTGCAGAAAGCATCCACCATTTGTGTTTATCATTTAAAAAGAACATGCCTAAAACAAAAAGACAGCAGGTAACAGCGCCGATGTATGCTGCCCCGGTTGTTCCCGGCTTATCCCCCCAGTACAGCCTGGTGGATAAGTTCAACGAAAGATTCGTTGCCTGGTCTTCCGGTACATTCAGTTTTTCGGTGAGGTACGTAGTTATATTAGATGATTCGCCCAGTTTTGGAAATACATTGTATTCCCCATCCCGCTGCGATACATAAGCGCCAATGCCATTTACTGCAGGGAACATCAAATTGAATCCTTCTGATTTTGTATTGCTCCACTGGAATGCATATTCCCTGGATAGCCCGGTCGTTTTATCGGTGCCATTTTTTGTGTCACCTGCTTTGGCATCCATTACCAGTTGCCCGCCACGTTTTGAATCCTTGGCATAGTCATACACCGGAAAGATGATGATGGCATTGGTCATAATGCCGATCACTGCAGCAATGGCTGCCAGCGACAACGCTTTGCCGGTATGTAAAAATGCGCCTTCCCTGATCCATCTTGCCAAATAAAAAACCGTCATGATGGCAATGATCAAAAACAGGTAATAACTGATCTGCTGATGATTTTGCTCCAGGTGCAGGGTGGTGAATAATGCGGTGAGTACAAAGCCGGAGATGTAATTTTTTTCAAACAGCAATATGATGGAACCCAGCAGGGCAGGGGCATAGGCCATTGCCAGCAACTTGGTATCGTGGCCCGCTACTACAAGGATGGGATTGTAGGTACTGTAAGCAAAAGCAAGGCTTGCAAAGATGGCCACATACGGTTTGATGCGTACACACATACAGAATATGTAAAAACAGATACAGCTTAAAAAGAAAAAGTTGAGCGGCTTGGGCAGCCATAGTTGCATGGCTTTGTTGATGTATTCAAAAGGAGAAGCAGGCCCATCGAAAATAATATTGTATGCCGGCATACCACTGAACATACTGCTGATCCACAGTGGATATACACCATGTTGCTGCTTGTACAGTTCACTCTGGTGCTTCATACTCTCCACGGCTGTAACATCGCTTTGCTGAAGCACAACGCCACTTTCCAGTGCAGGCTTGCAGAATATCACGGCAACAATTAAAAATACTGCCACGGCAATAAGGTGGGGCGCTATGTTTTTAAAACTGAAATTTTTCATGTAAGGCGTTTAATAAGGCGGCAAATTAACTGAAATATATTGAGTAAAAAAGGGGGGCCCAAAGATTGCTGTATGTACATCTTTTAAGTGCTGGTATCGGTTTTATCGCTTTGTTTCAGTCTTGCAGCACTTACCCGGCAATGCCGCAGGTATATACCCTTAAAAAATCTTGTAAGGAAATAATATCCAAAACAGGAGGAGTACTCAAAAGAATGCATGATATTTATTTTGCTGGTTCTTTTTTATTACACCCGTAACCTTTCTGGGTTTATTGTTAAAGCTAATTTGCCTAATTTTAAAAATGCCTTTTAAAATAAAAAGACTATTAAGCAGGTGCTTATTTTTTATGACAGTATTTGCATTTACCTGCAATTGCTGTTATGCACAGCTATATACGCTCCGGCAATACCCAATCAAAAAAGAAGCGGCTGTTACAGCCGGCTCTGCAATTAATTATTGCGGCAGAATGGATACCATCAACATAAATATTTATAAACCTGTTGGCGACAATAACCTCAAAAGACCGGTAGCTGTTTTTGCACATGGAGGAGCATTTTCTTCTGCAATTAATGCCGGGGATTCAGACATGACTGTTTTTGCACAGGAATTTGCACGCCGTGGTTATGTAGGCGTTTCCATCGATTACCGGGAAGGATTTCATTTGTACCCCTTTGCGCAAGGATTGCCGGCGCCAGCAGGTACTGATGCTGCCACCATTGACTTGTACAATTCTTATGATGGAGGCGTTTTTGCTGCAGATACTGCCGAATTTATCAGGGCAGCATACCGGGCACAGCAGGATATGAAAGGCGTGATAAGATTCCTGAAAAGCCGCAGCTTGCAGGACAGCAGCAGCAATTGTAAATATTTTACCGGTGGTTTCAGTGCTGGTGCCATCACAGCCCTTTCCGCTGCATTTACGGATGTTGCTTTAGAAAAACCGCCAGCTACCGGGCAATTGCCAAATGCCGTTAATCCCAACTGGCAGAACAATGCTTTTCAAACACCGGGCCCTGCAAACAAAGATGATGCTGATTACCGCAGCCATAACCCTTTGCCCTTTAATTATGATGCAGCAACCTGTTACCAGCGGCCTGATCTTGGGAACATTAACGGCAACATGAATATTACCAGTGGTTATGATGAAAAAATACTGGGTGTTGTGGCAATGTCGGGTGCCATTATGGATACTACCTTGTTCGATCAGTTTGTAAACAGGCCCGCTATTTATTTGTACCATGTGCCGGGGGATGAAATGGTACCTTTTAATACAGGGCATCCTCTTCATGCACTTGGTAATACGTTTTCGCCATCTCCTTCCGCCTATGCACCATTGGTGTATGGCAGCAACTGGATATGGAACAAACTGAACCGCATCAGCTATCCTGCACCCAAACGGAAATTGTTTTACACCGATCCGCTGCCTCCTTCCACATCGCCCCATAATATTTTGCCTGATCTGCTGCCGCTATGTGATTCTGTTGCATTGTTCTTCAGCGAAGTATTGCAGGCAAATGCCAGCTGCACACCAGAGTTTACAGATACTTTTACTTTTAATGGTAATGGCAACTGGAATGTGCCTGCGAATTGGTTAAACAACAGGGTCCCTGTATCCCCTGTTTCAGCTGCCGTGCATATTATTATCAGTCCACAGACTGGCGGTAGTTGCATTTTGAATGTACCGGTAACCATCAGCAGCACTGCTCAACTCACTGTAGTGCCCGGGGCCATATTCAACATCTCGGGCAACCTGGTTGTGCAATGATGAATTTTATTTACAACCTCACATTCACTCCCACCATTAAATTAAATGGTGCCATCGGGAAGTAAAAATTCTCTGTAGCTACAGCACCCCCATATACATAACTAAATGAATAACCATTGGCTTCATACTTTTTATTAAATACATTGTTGAGTTGTACAATGATATTGGTGGCCTTGAATATTTTATGCGCTATCAAATAACTCAGGCGTACATCCTGTAAAAAATAAGGATCAAGGCTGCGACTTTTTTGAGAAGTATTGTCGAGGTATTGCCTGCCCACATATTTACTGATCACACTGATCTCCGCATTTTTAACAGGGATAAAATTAATACTGCCTCCACCCGTAAGTGATGGCGAAAATGAAATATCGGTTGACCTGTAAAAGTTATTTTTTGTGCCACCATTATCATAATCATCAATCAGCTCAGTATAATTGCTGATCTTGTTTTTACTCAGGGTAACATTGGCCGCAATGTTTACATCGTTCGAAATTTCTAGCCTGCCCTGCAACTCAAGCCCCAGCCTGTAACTGTTGGGCACATTGGTTCTCGTATAGGCACCCACATCATTGATGTTACCGATCAGCACCAGTTGGTTGTGGTAATTCATGTAATACACATTGGCACTGTAAAATGAATTTTTCCTGCGCCTTTCAATACCCAGTTCAATATCCTGCAACAGTTCTGATTTTGGCTGGCTGCTCACACTTTCAAAATCATCCCTGTTGGGTTCATGGCTGGCAACCGCATAAGATGCATAGGCCATCCAGTCGCTTTTAGTATAGGTTAATCCAAACTTCGGATTGAAGAAGCCATAGCTTTTGTTGATGATGATATTGGGATTATCCCTGAAGCCATTGATGTTGTACCCGATGTTCCTGTATTGGATGTCAAAATAACTTTGCCAGCGTGGATTCCATTGTTCGGTCCACTTCGTAAACAATGAAAAATCTTTTTTGAATGCAGTAAGATTATACCAGCGGTAGTTTTCCGGCACAGCCTTGTGTACCTGTGCCCAGATGATATCGCCATAATGTTTGCCATCATATTTATTCCATCCGCCACCTGCGGTGAACTGTGTTTTGTTTTTTGATGCTGTATGGAAAAGATCGTTCCGTAAAAATTATTATCCAGCCAAAGCCTGCGTACAAGGTCGGTGCTGCTGATGGTATTGCTGCCATCAACATATTCTGTAAGGCCATAGTTAAGCAATTCAGCAGCTGCTTTATATTGTTCGTAAAAGCCTTTTCCTTTTGTAAGAAATACCGCCGCATTTGTTTTCCAGTACGGATTGAATTGATGGTTGTAAAAAAACTGGTAATGGGTTTGTGTGTAATCGTCCACCTCATTATCATAAGGCTTTCCGGGTTTGTCAGTGCCGGCAGAATTATAGGTCCTGTTTGTTTTTAAATAACTTTCCGGCACACCATTCCATGCCTGGTAGGTTTTTTCTTTGCCTGAAAAAATATTTACCCGGAAAGAATTTTTTTCATCCGTCCAGGCGGTGCTAAAATAAAATGATCGCAGTGCAGTCTTTGCCCGGTCGATATAACCATCGCTGCTGATATTGCTCAGCCTGCCATCAATGGTAACATGTTTGCCGATAAGCCCGCTGCCAACTTTGAATGTGTTCTTCCATGTATTGTAAGAGCCGTAACTGTTGTTGACTTCCGAATAAAAGTTTTTATTCAGTTCGTTGGTGGCAAGGTTAATGCTGGCACCAAATGCACCGGCGCCATTGCTGCTGGTACCCACGCCCCGCTGTACCTGTATGCTGTTGGCCGAAGATGCAAAATCGGGCAGGTCAACAAAAAAAGTTCCCTGGCTTTCGGCATCATTGTAAGGGATACCGTTCAGCGTTACGTTAATTCTGGTTGCATCGGTGCCACGGATGCGGATGCCGGTGTAACCCACGCCATTGCCGGCATCTGAATTGGCTACTACCGAAGGCAATTGGCTTAGTATCAATGGCAGGTCCTGCCCCAGATTCACTTTCTCAATTTCTTTTTGAGTAATAGTTGTTTTGGCAAACGGTGCTTTATCAGCAGCCCTGATGGCCAGCACCTCCACCGGTTTCAGGTAGGCCGTATCGTTGAATGGTTTGGTGGTTTGCGCCATTCCAGGTACGGCACAGGCAAACAGCAAAACGCTCACTGATGTCTTTTTCATTACAATAAATATTTTAGCTGAACACCGGGCCCTTTTTTGAAAAGGCTTTAGATCCCATTGAGAGGGATGTGCATTTCTTCCTACGCAGGTATTATCCTGTTCAGGTTAACGGGTTTGATCTCAGCGAAAGTTGTCATGTTGAGCTTGTCGAAACACAACAACTTAAGCACCCCGGAAATTCAGACGGTTAAAAGAGCGATTCGATTGCAAATGTATGCCTGTTTAAAAGAATTTTCCAAATAATGTGTAACATTTAGTTTTGTGTTACGTATCATCTTTAAAATATAGCCATGAAAAAATTATTGTTTTCCCTGCTCAGCATCCTAAGCCTGCAGTCATTTGCGCAGGAGGTGATCGTGAATGACGCCAATGCACAAAGAAGAACGCTCAGCGCAAGCTTTAATGCCATCCAGGTGAGTGATGGTATTGAATTATTGCTTACCCAGGGCAATGAAGAATCTGTTGCTGTAAGCGCCTCGGATGAAAAATATATAGAGCGTTTTAAAACAGAAGTAGCCGATGGTGTGCTGAAGATATATTACGATAACAAGGCGATGGTATGGAACAACAACGGGAAAAGAAGATTGAGGGCTTACGTATCTTTTAAAAACCTGGACCGGTTAAAAGCATCCAGTGGCGCTGATGTAAAAACAAAGAGCGTACTTACGCTGGATAACCTGCAGTTGTCGTTTTCCAGCGGTGCACAGTTTAATGGGGAAGTCAATATTACCAGCCTGGAAGTGGCCCAGAGCAGCGGTTCAGAAATTACCACTACCGGCAAGGCCGATCATTTAAAAACAGACCTCAGCAGTGGTGCTGTTTTTAAAGGCTTTGATTTGGCCGTGAATTTTTGCGAAGCAAAAGCAAGCAGTGGTGCCGAAGTACGCATTACAGTGAATAAAGAACTGGCTGCAAAAGCGAACAGCGGTGGCAGTATCAGGTACAAAGGCGAAGGCGTGGTAAAAGATATTAATATACACAGCGGCGGTTCGGTTAAGAGAAGCTGAGAAATTAATTGATAATTTTTAATTGATAATGTGAAGACAATTTTTTTGAGCAAACAGGATTTCTTCATTCAACATCGTTGTGTCACTCTCTTGTACAGCATACCAATTATCACCAATATAACAACAGCTAAAAATTAATTCAAAGAAATCTCAAATAAGCAACATGAAAAATTTTCTTCTTACAACAGCCATTCTATTTGGAGCATTCATGGGCAATGCCCAAAAAACAATTGTTAACGACAACAATGCAGAAGCAAGGCAGATCAGTGGCAGCTTCAATGCCATCAAAGTATCTGGTGGTATTGATATTTATATTTCGCAGTCTGAAACAGAGGCGGTTGCAGTAAGTGCCACAGAACAAAAATACAGGGACGATATTAAAACAGTCATTGAAAATGGTACACTCAGGATTTATTTTGATTCAAAATTGTCATGGAACAAGGATAAGAAGAAATTAAAAGTGTACATCTCTTTTAAAAACCTGGAAAGGCTGGAAGCAAGTGGTGCCTGTGATGTACATGTGGCCGGAACAATTGCTGTACCATCGCTGAGCCTTAATATGAGTGGTGCCAGTGATTTTAAAGGCGCTGTAAATGTTACTACACTTACAATGGAATTAAGCGGCGCCAGTGATACAAAGATCAGTGGTACTGCAACCAATGCAACCATACAGTCCAGTGGTGCCAGCGATATAAAAGGCTATGACCTGGTTACTGAAAACTGCACGGCCAAAGCAACCGGCGCATCTGACATCAACATCACCGTGAATAAAGAATTGAATGTACATGCCAGCGGCGCCAGTGATGTGTATTACAAAGGCAGTTGTGTGATAAGGGATTTACATAGCAGTGGAGCAAGTACGGTGGCAAAGAAAGGATGATGCATTGAATTGTTAAATGGTTATATGGTTGAATTGTTGAAGGAGCTTTTTATAATTAGGGTCCAAATAACAATTCAACAATTCAGCAATAAAACAATTCAACAATCGATCATTTTACTTCCCAAACGCCCACACTAAAAAATCCGGAAACACTTTACTCCAGCTCTGCTGGTTGTGTTTACCTTCCGCTGATTCTGTATAAACAATATCATCCGGGGAGCAAACATTTTTTGTTTTAATCAGTTCCACCAGGTCTTTGGTATCATCCACCACATCAATAACGCCATCTTTGTCACGGTCGCCTGTTTCTTCTTTGGCACCTGCATAAAACCAGTATTTCAAATGTGGTTTTTTACGGGATGATCTTATGTAGTTTAACATGATGCGGTCTTTTTCATCTGAATAATCAGGGCTTGCAGCATCTTTATCCCTCCACCAGAACGAACCCGAAAATACCCCCACTTTATCAATCTTGTCTGCATGGTTCCAGGCAATATCAAAGGCAGATAAACCACCCAGTGAGGTGCCGGCCATTACCACCGAATTAAATTTCCTTACGCCTGCTTTCTTTTTTACAAAGGCATACAATTCATCATCAATAAATGCTGCATATTTACCTGCTTTAGCACCCCTGTTTTGATAATCCGGGTAGCCGGCCACACCATAAATATCATTGCGGGCGGCAGATTTAATGCCAACAACTACTAATGGCTTTATCTGTTTCTTTTTATACAGGTCGGTGATGATTTCTTTTACATTCAGTTCCTCCATATCCTGGCCATCATTCAGCAATAGCAGGTTCATTTCACTCTTATCATCCGGCATAGGTGTACTCATAATCGTGAGTTTAATATGCTGCTGAAGGTGGCGGCTGTACACTTCATCTTCCTGTTGTTTTATTTTTTTTGAACAGGATCCCAGAGTTAAAGCTGCTGCCAGTAAGGTTATAAGGCGATAAGCGTTTTTGCTCATAAAAGTATTTTGTAAAACAAATGTATATTATTTGGCAGCAAAACTTCAAACCATTACTTTTGCAACGCGAAGTAGAGCAGCGGTAGCTCGTCGGGCTCATAACCCGAAGGTCAGAGGTTCGATCCCTCTCTTCGCAACAAAAGCGAAGGCTCGTATGAGCCTTTAATTTTTTAGCAGATCTTATTAAATTAAAGTAGAGGCTCATATCCGTTAGCCAACGGACAGAGGTTCGATCCCTCTCTTCAGCACAGCCACTGGTAGTTTTTCACCAATGAATTTGATTACCTTCTCTTTCGCATGAAACTGATTTCTCTTCACTTATTGGTTGTCGAATTCTGTTTTGTATTGGTAAAATCAATTCAATGAAATCAGGTTTCGTAAATATTTTTGGCAAGCCCAACGCAGGTAAAAGCACCTTGCTTAATGCATTGATGGGTGAGAAGATGGCGATCGTTTCTCACAAAGTACAAACTACCCGGCATCGTATCAAGGCCATCCTTACCGATCCCGGCTACCAGATTATTTTTTCAGATACTCCCGGCATCATCGAACCCAAATACAAACTGCATGAGAAAATGATGCAGGCTGTAAAGGGCAGTTTGGAAGATGCAGATGTAGCTTTGCTGATCGCTGATGGAAGGGAAAATCCGGAAGAAAGCAATGCCATTTTTGCTGCACTCAGATTAAAAGCACCGGCACTGGTCATCATTAATAAATCGGATGCGGTAAACCCGGAACAAATAGCAACAACAACAGAATTTTTTAAACAGCAGCCTTATTGCAAAGCTGTACTGGTGATTTCTGCATTGAAG
Source organism: Chitinophagaceae bacterium (assembly GCA_016722465.1). Classification (GTDB taxonomy): domain Bacteria; phylum Bacteroidota; class Bacteroidia; order Chitinophagales; family Chitinophagaceae; genus Ferruginibacter. The sequence goes on from JADKJC010000004.1 coordinate 125,227, forward strand.
AAAAAAGGGATTGCTGAATTACTGGCTGCCATTGTAGCATTGCTGCCTGAAGGCGCTCCTTTTTATGAAGGCGATGACCTGAGTGACCTGCCAACAAAATTCTTTGTCAGTGAGATGATCCGGGAAAAAATATTTTTACTGTACGGTGAAGAAATCCCTTATCATGCTACAGTACTGGTGCAGGAGTTCAAAGAAAAAGCAACACTGATAAAAATACAGGCCGATATTATTGTACAGCGGGAAACACAAAAAGGCATTATATTAGGGGAAGCAGGGAAGATGATCAAGCAACTGGGCACACTGGCAAGAAAGGATATTGAGGAATTTTTGGGAAGTAAAGTGTTCCTTGAACTTTTTGTAAAAGTGCGGCCCAAGTGGCGTGACAATGAAATGCAGTTGAGGGAATACGGATATTAAAATGGATAATTGATAATTTTATAATGGATAATTCTTCAGTTCAATTGCTGCAGTATTGTTTTATGCAGTTTAAGTTAGCAGGCTGAAGATGCCATGAAAAAATAAAAGTACAAGTGAGTGACACAAGGATGTTGAACAAAGAAATCCGGATTGTTCAAAAATATGTCTTCACATTATCAATTGTCAATTAAAAAATTGTCAATTAATTTTTATGAGTTTTACAGTAGCAATAGTAGGCAGGCCCAATGTGGGCAAGAGCACATTCTTCAACCGGATGCTGGAACAGCGCAAGGCCATTGTGGATGATCTGAGCGGTGTTACCCGTGACAGGCAGTATGGTGTGGCGGAATGGACCGGCAAATCATTCAACGTGATCGATACCGGCGGTTTTGTAGCCAAGAGTGAAGATGTGTTCGAAAGGGAAATACGCAAACAGGTACTCATTGCACTGGAAGAAACCGATGTGGTAGTATTTATGGTGGATGTAGCAACCGGTATTACCGACCTGGATGAAGCCATGACGAATATCTTACGCAAAACCTCCAAGCCGGTTTTTTTGGTGGTGAACAAAGTGGATAATCACGACCGCTTACTGGAAGCATCAGAATTTTACAGCCTGGGTTTTGAACACATTTATTTCCTTTCCTCCATCAGTGGAACCGGCGTAGGTGAAGTACTGGATGATATTGTAAAACTGATCAAAGATGACGAAGCGCCTGCAGAAGATGGCCAGTTGCCAAAGTTTGCCATTATCGGCCAGCCCAACGTGGGTAAGTCATCTTTACTGAATGCATTGGTAGGGCAGGAGCGTACCATTGTAAGTGATATTGCTGGCACTACAAGAGATACCATTCATACCCACTACAAACTCTTCAACAAGGAATTTATTTTAATTGATACGGCTGGTATCCGCCGTAAGGCAAAAGTGAACGAAGACCTTGAATTCTATTCGGTGATCCGTGCGGTAAAAGCAATGGACGAAGCGGATGTATGTATGCTCGTAATTGATGCCAAGCAGGGTGTATCAGCGCAGGACCTGAATATTTTTGCCATGGCGGTAAAAAAAGGAAAGGGCATTGTGGTGCTGGTGAACAAGTGGGACCTGATGGAAAAAGAAACGAATACTGCCCGGGATTATGAAGCCAACCTGAAAAAACGCTTTGCTCCCTTCAGTGATTTGCCGATACTGTTTATTTCTGCAACAGAAAAAACAAGAATTTTTAAAGCGATTGAACTGGCACTGGAAGTGTACGAGAACAGGAAGCAGCACATTCCAACTTCCAAACTGAATGACATCATGCTGAAAGCCGTGGAAGCATACCATGCACCGGTGGTAAGAGGAAATTCTGTCAAGATAAAATATGTAACGCAGCTGCCGGTAGTAGTGCCTTCGTTTGCATTCTTCAGTAATTATCCTGATGACATTAAAACGCCTTACAGGAATTATTTAGAGAACCAGATGCGGATCAATTTTAAATTTACCGGTGTGCCTATCAGAATATTTTTCAGGAAGAAATAATACGAAGGTGTTTTCCTAAAAGAGCATTTCACGCAAAGGCGCAAAGTGAAGGAAGACACAAAGCAACCAGGCTTTTCTTTTTTTGCTCCTTTGCGTCTTGGCGTGAAACTACATGCACAAACAATTACCATCCTGGCAACTCATTCATGAAAGTCTGCAAAACGACATTGCAGTAATGTTGCTGTATGTGCTGCAAAGCAATGGCAGCAGCCCCGGAAGGCAGGGTTTTATGATGGCAGTAAATGCAGCCGGCGCTATGAGTGGTTCGCTGGGTGGTGGCATCATGGAGCATAAGTTTGTGGAACTGGCAAAATCAAAATTGCTGGAAGCTGTAACAGAGATAGCTGTTCACCAGCAAATTCATGATAAGTCAGCTGCTAAAAATCAAAGCGGGATGATCTGCTCCGGCGAACAAACTATTTTTTTGTATACGGTTAAAAAAGAGGAAGCCGCAGCAATACAAAACATCATCGCCACCCTGAAGGAAAACAGCAATGCAACACTTCAATTATCTCCGCAGGGCATATTTTTTTCTGACATTATTCCTTCTGAAAATTATCAGTTGCAATTAAAAACAGCCGGCGATTTTTTATTCTTTGAAAAAATCGGGTACAAAAATAAACTCTACATCGTAGGTGGTGGACATTGTTCCCTTTCCCTGTCTCAACTGATGAGTGGAATGGATTTTTATACCTGCATTTTCGATGACCGGCATGAATTGAATACCATGATGCAAAATACTTTTGTGCAGGAGAAACACCTGGTGGTTGATTATTCTGCATTGTCAACCATGATACAATCCGGCAGCAGTACCTATGTAGTCATCATGACTGTTGGGTACCGTACCGATGAAATGGCGTTGAAGGCCCTGCTGGGAAAGGATTTTTTCTACATCTGTATGTTGGGGAGTAAAAGTAAGATTGCAAAAATGTTTGAACAACTGGTGGCAGAAGGTATTGACCGGGCATGGCTTGCCAAGATACATGCACCCATTGGCATACCAGTCAAAAGCCAAACCCCCGAAGAAATTGCAGTAAGTATTGCTGCGGAGATCATCAGTGTAAAAAACAGCTTGTTGTAATTGCTGAAGGGGGAAGTGTGCCTGGTATTAACAGGTTTTTCCCCATGTTAACAGTAAGCGTTGCACCTGCAGCAATATGTTCTGTTGCATCTAAAATGCAATTACCATTTACCAGCGGGTTAATTATTATGATGATAATAGGTTCACTGCAAACTGGCGGATACCTATCGAATTATTTATCGATGAGTTTGATTCCCGTCTTTTCAAAACTGATCTTCCGTTGTTTGAATAAATTACCTGTGGTCATTTTAAAAGTCTTCTTGCTCATGCCAAAAAAATCATAGATGTCTTCCGGCGCACTCTTATCATGATAGGGGAGATAGCCATTGTTTTCCTGCAGCAATCTCAATATCTTTTCCGCTTCATCTTCCACTCTTTGATAACCTTTTTTACCAGCCGCCACATCTATGCGGAAGCGGTCGTCCTTATCCATGCTTTCAGGATATATTTTTTTGATGAAACCTTTGAACTTGTCACCCACAGCAATATTGCGGTAGATCTCATTGTGGTGCAGTACACCGGTGTGAATATTGTTGATGATGCATTTATAACCGATGTCCGTTCTGCGGTATACGATCAGGTCCACTTCTTCCAGTTCTTTCACTGTAAGTACTTCATTGCTTAAATAGGGCTCTATTTTTTCGGTGGCTGCCAATCTTCCTGTCTGTTCATCCAGGTAAATTTTTACGAGGTAATCTCCATTCACCCGCATGTCAAATATCTGTTTGCTCTTGGGAACAAAAATATCTTTCATCAGGCCATTGTCTAAAAATGCACCCTGTGGGGTTACCGTTACTGCTCTCAGTTTTACAATGTCGCCTAAAATACCTTTGGGCTGTTGTGTGGTGGCGATTAACCGGTCTTCACCATCATGATAAATAAATACGTTGACTTCATCATCCACTGCCAACCCTGTTGGCATAAAACGGTTGGGCAATAAAATACCTTCCGCACCGTCGTCCAGGTATGCACCAAATTCAACGATGCGTAACACTTTTAAGAGATTGTATTCGCCAACTTTTATCATGGTAAATAAGAAATAAGAAATGAAAAATAAGGAATGAGAAAGTATTGATACCTGCTAACTTCAATAATTTTTATGCCGTATACAATACTACTAAACTTTCTAAACGATTCAACCCCTAAACCACCCCACCAAACAAGCCATCCACAAATTCTTTTTTATCAAACACCAGCAGGTCGGTTGCTTTTTCTCCCACTCCAATAAATTTAACAGGGATCTTAAACTGGTGTGCAATGGCCAGCACTACGCCGCCTTTTGCAGTGCCATCCAATTTGGTGATCGTTAATGCGGTTACATCTGTTGCTGCAGTAAAGTGTTTGGCCTGCTCCAGTGCATTCTGCCCTGTACTGCCGTCCAGCACCAGCATTACTTCATGTGGTGCCTCCGGAATTACTTTTTGTATCACTCTTTTTATTTTGCTCAGCTCATCCATTAAATGCGCCTTATTGTGCAGCCTTCCTGCAGTATCAATAATGATCACATCTGAATTTCTTGCCACACCGCTGATGATGGTATCGTAAGCTACAGAAGCCGGATCGCTGCCCATTTCTTTTTTTACAATGGGAACATTGGTTCGTTCGCTCCAGATGGTCAGCTGGTCTACCGCAGCCGCCCTGAAAGTATCAGCCGCTCCAAGCAACACCGATTTGCCGGCCAGCGAAAAATTATGCGCCAGTTTGCCAATGGTAGTTGTTTTTCCTACACCATTCACACCCACTACTAAAATAACATGCGGTTTATAGCCTGCAGGTAATTCGTAGTTTTCATAACTATTGTCCTGTTTTGCATCTACCAGTATATTTTCAATTTCATTTTTGAGGATGCTGTTCAGCTCAGCAGTATTGAGGTATTTATCCTTGGCTACTCTTTTCTCAATGCGTTCAATAATGGCAACTGTTGTTTCAATACCCACATCGGCGCTTACCAGGGCATCTTCCAGGTTGTCCAGCACTTCTTCATCCACAGTGTTTTTACCGGCAATGGCCTTGGTTATTTTGCTAAAGAAGCCTTCCCTGGTTTTTTGAAGTCCCTGTTCAAGGCTTTCTTTTTGTTCCTTCTTGCCAAACAGTTTGTCGAAAAGTCCCATGCAAACAAGTTTAAAGTTTAACGGGTTTAAGGTTTAATGTGAAAGGGCGCAAATAAAGAAAGCTGTCCCGGATAAATCAGGACAGCTTAGTATTTTCAATGCTCACATCTTAAATTACTGAGCTAAGTAATCTTTTACCTTGTCTTTGTGAACGATCTGTTCTTTAAAAGTGTAAGCGCCTGTTTTAGGGCTTCTTACAGCACGGATCACTTTTGTCCAGTTTTTTGCTTCTGCCGAAGCCTTGGAATCTTTGATTTTAGCGTTTTTTGAAGCTACTTTTGCCATGATACTTTATTTGTAAATGTTGATGGTTTGTGATCTTGAAAGCGGTAGTCAAATACCAATTTCCAGTCAACAGACCGGCTGATTATTTAATTTCTTTATGCACTGTCACCTTTTTAAGGATCGGGTTGAATTTTTTCAACTCCAGCCTTTCGGGGGTGTTTTTTTTGTTTTTAGTGCTGATGTAGCGGCTGGTGCCCGGCTGGCCACTAGTTTTATGCTCTGTGCATTCCAGAATCACCTGCACCCTGTTACCTTTCTTTGCCATTGTAGTATTGTTAAGTAGTTATTTGTTTAATTGTTTAGTGGTAGATCAAGTTGATGCATTGTTAACTGACCAACTGATGACCGCTCACTAAATTTTTTCTCCTGCTGCCCTTAGTTCTTTTACAACTGAAAGCAGTCCATTTTTATTAATGGTACGGATTGCTTCAGAAGATACTTTAAGTGTGATCCACTTATCTTCTTCTGCAAAGAAATAACGCTTGGTTTGCAAATTCGGTAAAAACCTGCGCTTTGTCTTGATATTTGAGTGCGACACTTTGTTACCTGTTATGGGCTTCTTTCCGGTCACCTGACATACTCTTGCCATAGTACTAATTTTTTGGACGGCGAAGGTAAGCAAAGATTTTATATTTTTCCGGATGAGTTGGTATTTTTTTTCCTCTTTCTTTCAAATACACTTTATTCCCCTTGTTTCACTGCTTATCCGGCTGTCAAAACCCTTCGCCGGCTATACCAAACCCTCCACATTTGCAGCAGTACTGCCAGTACTATCAACCCAACGCCAAGGTAAAACTGTATATTCAGGCTTTTATTTTCCCTGAAAAAAACAAAGGCGAGAATAATGCCATACACCGGTTCCAGGTTATAGGCCAGGTTACTGGTAAAGGGGGATATCTTTTTTAAAGCCTTTAACTGCAGGTCGAAACAGAGTACCGTGCAAACCCAGGCCAGCAGGAGCAGCCATGCCCAGTCTGTATAGGTGGGCAGGTAGTAAGTAGCCGGGAAGAACTGCAGGTAAACGGGGATGATGAGTGTGAGTGCCAGTAAACCTCCCCCCATTTCATATAAGGTGAGTGTTTCGGGGTTGTGTTTCAGCAGCAGCCTTTTATTAAAAATCGGGAATAGGGAGCTGCCGATTGCCGAGATGATGCCAAAGATGATTCCCAGTTTGTATTGGGGATGAAAATCGAATATGATATAAATGCCTGCAATGGCAATGGCGCCCAGCAATACTTCAATGGCAGCAATTGGCCTCCTGTAAATGAAGGGATCAAAAAAAAGCAGTAAAGAATCCCGAGCCCGAAATACAGACCACGGCAATGGATACATTCCCATATTTTACACTGCCGTAAAAGCTAACCCAGTGTATGGCCACGATACATCCAACCGCAAAAATCTGCAATGCCTCTCTTAAAGAAAGCCGCACCAGTTTTTTTTGAATGAACAACAGGGCACCGAGTGTAACCACTGTAAGCAGTAACCGGTACCAAACCAACAGTCCTTCATTCAGCCCGATGAGTTTGCCCAGGATAGCGGTAAAGCCAGCCAGAAAAACAGCGATGTGTAACTGCAAAAGCGCCTTTTTCATGTTGCCAAAGATAAATGCTTATCAGCTTGCCAACAGGTAAAATATCAGCCTGTATAAAGCTCCAGGGCTTTAAATTCTCCAATGGGCAATCTGTTTTTGATATGCAATAATGATGTTTCTTTACGCAAAAAAAGCAGATGAAAATAACCCTTATTGTACTATTCACCATCATTTCCTGTAAACTCTATTCGCAGAATGTAGGCATCGGTACCAACAGTCATGCAGCTTCTGCCCAACTGGAAGTAACATCCACCACTAAAGGCTTTCTTCCACCAAGGGTAACCTATGTACAGAGGGGGCAAATACAGGCCCCGGCAGCAGGGCTTTCTGTCTGGTGTTCTGACCTTGATACCTGCGGGCAAATGCAGGTGTTCAACGGCATGTATGGACCAATATGATCGGAGCACCGGCATTCAAACCCATTCTGCCCTATGTGCTGATCTGCAGTCAGGCCTGGACGAAAAAGAACCTTGATGTGGATCAATACAGGAACGGGGACCCTATTCCTCAGGTAACAGATGCTGTTCAATGGGCAGGCCTTACCTCGGGTGCCTGGTGCTGGTATAATAACGACTCGGCCACGTATGCTGCAATTTATGGAAGGCTGTATAACTGGTATGCCATAAATGATCCCAGGCAACTGGCACCTGAAGGCTGGTATATTCCCTCTAATGCAGATGGGGCACCCTGGTCAACAGCTGTGCAGGAGGTTCCGGCGACGCTCTCAAGGCAACGGGGACCAATTACTGGGCCGCACCAAACACTGGTGCAACCAACAGCGCCGGCTTTAATGCACTGGGTGCCGGATACCGGGGTTTTGATAGGGCATTCGTGAATTATAAATTGTATGGCATCTGGTGGACAGCTACCCAGGATACCAGCGACAGCAGCACAGGAAGAGACTGGGCACTCTCCAATATCAGCAATTCAGTGCTGGCAGGCAATAGCGGAAAAGCACTTGCTTTTTCTGTACGTTGTGTAAAAGACTAAAGGTTTTTCAATATTGATTGTAAAAGGCTGGTTTAAAAGAATCAACCTTTTCTATTCCAACAATCTGTTTTCACCCAGGCTTTATTGTAAAGTCCCGTGCTGACAGTTTTTATTCATACAGCCGCATTGCATCATTTTAAGATACTTTATGATGGCTTACTGTTTAGTGGCAGTTCATTGTAAGTAAATAAAAAACCGCCCCTGAATACCAGGGGCGGTTCACACTATTTAAATTCAATTAAGCTTTATTCGCCAGTGTTGAAGGCTTCACTTCCGGCTTTGCATCGGTGCTGATGATCTCTGCCTCGCCCAATGGTTTGTCTTTTGCAAAATCAACCAGTATGGGTGCTGCCACAAAGATGGAAGAGTAGGTACCGGTGATTACACCAATCAGCATGGCAAAGGCAAAACCTCTTGTAACCTCACCACCAAAGATGAAGAGGATCAGGATGGTTAAGAACACTGTGAGTGAGGTCATGATGGTACGGCTCAGCGTATCATTGATGGCCCTGTTGATAATACTGCCTTTTTCACTTGCTTTGGAGCCCTTACTGTATTCACGGATACGGTCAAATACGATCACAGTATCATTCATACTAAAACCAATTACCGTTAACACCGCTGCAATAAAGTGCTGGTCGATCTCTAACGGAAATGGCACAACGTTTTTTAAGAAAGAGAATACAGCCAATGTGATAAATACGTCATGCAGCAAAGCCACAATGGTACCAAAAGAATACCTCCAGTCACGGAAACGGATCAGGATGTAAATGAAGATGATTAAAATGGCAAACACTGTTGCTTTGATAGCTCCTCTCTTCAGGTCTTCCGAAATAGTAGGCTGTACAGTTTGTGAGCTTTGAATATAGTTCTTGGCAAAATCTTCATACACCACATTTGGCAATACTTTCTTAAGACCGGCATATAATTTTTGCTGTACTTCTGAGTCGGCATTATCGACACCTTTTTTGTAAGATGTTGTAATATTAAGGTGTTTGTTATCACCAACTGTTTTAATAACAGGGTTGTCGCCTTCGAAAGCAGACCTTAAATCATCCTGTACATCGCTGTTCTTTACAGCCTGGTTAAATTTTACAGTATAGCTGCGGCCTCCTTTAAACTCTACTCCTTCGTGGAAACCATTGAAGTAAGAACCAATACCCAATAGGGCCACAACGACAGAGATGCCATAGGCCACTTTCCTGTATTCAATAAATTTAAAGCTGGCGTGTTTAAAAATGCGTTTGGAAATGCCGGTAAAATAATTGAAGTGACGGTTTTTATTGGCCCAGAAATCAGTGATGAGCCTTGATACAAGGATGCCGCAGAACAATGAAAGGGTGATACCAAGCATTTGCGTAGTTGCAAAGCCAAGTACGGGCCCCAAACCAAAAATGAATAAGATTGCAGCAGTTAAGAACGTGGTAACGTGGGCATCAATAACGGGCGCCAATGAACGCCTGTAACCATCGTTAACAGCCTGAGGATATGACTTTCCTTTGGTTAATTCCTCCTTGATTCTTTCAAAAATAATTACGTTGGTATCCACGGCCAAACCTACTGTTAATACCAAACCGGCAATACCGGCGGCCGTTAACGTAAAGCCCATGGCGATGAGTACACCCACCGTAAACAGCAGGTTCAATATCAAAGAAATATTAGCAACCCACCCACCGGTATTGTAGTAGATGAGCATCAATGCAAAAATTACTAGGAATGAAATGCCGAATGCCATTGCACCGCCATTCACTGATTCCTTGCCTAAGGTAGGGCCAACCACCTGCTCAGCAACGATCTTGGCAGGAGCATTGGTTTTACCACTTTTTAAGATGTTGGCCAGATCCTGTGCCTGTTCAATGGTGAAACTTCCTGATATTTCAGAATTGCCACCCTCAATAGGCCCGTTTACATTCGGAGCAGAATAAACCACATCATCCAATGCAATCGCAATGGGCCTGTTGGTATTATCGGTCGTAAGTTTGGCCCATATTTTTGAACCCAACGGGGTCATCTGCATTTTGATGGAAGGGCGTCCTTTATCGTCGTAGCTCTGCCCGGATTCTTCCACACCTTCCCCTTCCAGTTTTGCTTTTTCGCTGCCTGTTACGGTTTTGATCGCATACAATGGATAGTAACGGTCGCCGGTTTTCTCCGCTTTTTCCTGCACACCCAGTAAAAACTTCATGTTGGCGGGGCACCTTCCTTTCCCGGCATCAATGTTCATGTAGCCGTTAAAAACGCCGGTATCTTTCAGTGCAATGCTACCAATAGCAGAAGCATACTGCTGTTTGCCATTTTTATCCTGCTGTGGATTGATGGGATTAATGACTTTTAAAAATGCATTCTTATTCAATGCCGCTTTAGCAGTATCACCAGCACTGATGAGGTCGGTAACTACTTTGTCGGCGGCTTCCAGCGAGGGGGCTAATTCACCGATGTTGTACACTTCCCAAAACTGAAGGTTGGCGCTGGCCTGTAAATATTTTCTTACCCTTTCCTTATCGGTAACACCCGCCAGTTCTACCTGTATGATGCCTTTGTTCTCATCTAAATTGATGTTGGGCTGGGCAACACCAAACTTATCAATACGCTTTAATAATATCTTGTAGGTTTCATTGATGGCGTTTTTTGAAACCGACCGGATTTCTTCGATCACCTTATCATCACTGTCGGTAACTTTTATCTGTTTTCCTGCACCGCCAAACAATGCTGCCAGCCTGCTGCCCGGATTTTGTTGTGTATAAGCATTGCGGAACAAACCAATGTAGTCTGAATTGTTGCCAACCTTTTGTGCATTGGCCGTTGCAAGCGCTCTCAGTAAACCTGCATCTTTTGAGTTGTTACTCATTGATTTCAGTAACCCATCAAGGCTTACATCCATCGTTACGCTCATACCACCCTGCAGGTCAAGGCCAAGGTTCAACTCATTTTCTTTACACTTTTGGTAAGAGGTACCCACGATCGGGTAAATTGCCTTGTCTCTGGTGCTGTCCAGCATGTGCTGCATCCTGCTTTTCAGCAGCAGGTCATACTCGTCAGTATTCTCTTTTACAGCCGGGTATTGAGATTTTACAATTTTTGCTGCCTGGGTTTTTACCTTTCCTTCGTAGCTGCGTACTACAAAAGTGTAGGACAGTTCCCAGAGGGAGATAATGATGAGGGCAATGGCGAAGAACCACACTAAACCTTTCAGTTTCATAATCGTTGCTTTTAAATAGCTGTTTTGTTAAATTTTAGAAGTCCGCAAAGATAGGGGAAAAACCCATTGAAGATTAAGGGCGGTTTATTTTAGAATTTTCCTCATTTTGCAGGCAAATATCAACCATGCCGTGTACAATGCCCCGCCGTATAACTGTCTTGTTCATTTTACTGTCATTTGCCTGTTGTGCTGTTGTTGGGCAGCCAGCTGCAAAGCCAGTAGCGGCAATAGTTTCGGTGAAAACCGTGGCATTTAAAGATACTATGCCAACAGTAGCCGACAGCAGCCATACCGATGCCTTTTTGGCGGACCTGCTGAAACAGTATCCACAATACTTTAGCAGCATACTGGAGCACCGCAATGCTTATAATGTGCAGGTGATCTATACCAAAGTAGACAGGGGCGCCAATGGGATTGCCGCATTAAAAAATTATTATTTCAATGTCAATTCCAACCGGTATTGCTACCCTGCCGGGGCTGTTGCACTACCCGTAGCCATGCTCAGCATGCAGCGATTGAACGAACTGAAAGCAACGGGCATCGATAAAAACACCTGTATGCTTACAGGAAAAGTTTTCAGTGGGCAAACAGCCGTATACAATGACCCCACCACACCGGATGGTAAACCCAGCCTGGCCAACTATTTCAGAAAAATGCTGATAGCCGGTGATGCCACAGCCTTTAACCGCCTCTATGAATTCCTGGGGCAGGGGTACATCAACGGGCAGCTGCAGCAGAAAGGTTATCCCACGGCACAGGTGATTCAGCGGCTGGAAACGGAATTAACAGAAGAAGAGCAACGCCATACCAATCCCATACAGTTCCTGGCTACCGGCAATAAACCGGTGTACCAGCAACCCATGCAGTATAACGGTAATCCATACCTGCAGCGAAAGGATTCATTGGGCAAAGCATATTATGAAGGAGATGAACTGATTCAGCACCCCATGGATTTTTCAGGCCAAAATAAAATAACACTGGAAGACCTGCATACACTGCTCATCAGCCTGGTATTTCCCAACAAGGTCACCGCATCGCAGCGTTTTGCTATCAGTGATGGTGACAGGAAATACCTGTTAAAATACATGAGCCAGTTACCTGGCGAAACCTTTACCCCACCTTACCAGGAGGATACAACTGCATATTATCCTGCTTACCGCAAATATTTACTGTATGGTGCAGTAAGGGGAACCATCCCTTCCGATGTCCGAATTGTTAATACTACCGGTGAGGCCTATGGCCAATTAACAGATGTTGCTTATATCGTTGACTTCGATAAGAAAATAGAATTCTTTTTATCCGCTGTTATTTTCTGTAGCAGCGATGGTACACTGGCCGAAGACCATTATGATTATGAAAGCACCGGCTTGCCTTTTATGCAACACCTGGGGCAGGTGATTTATGAGTATGAAACAAAAAGAGAGAAGAAGATTATACCTGATTTAAGCGAAGTGAAGTTTGAGTATGACGGGAGGTAGGTATTGTATTTATTGCTGATCGCTGAATTTTTAGTTTTGGTAACAATGAACAACATAAGCTAAAACCAACCCTGTCAAAAAGAGCAACTGGCGTAAAAAGCAATGGAATGTGGAGCGGAACTTAAAACGAAATATAATGCTGCTGCAGTACCGGTAATTGAGTTGTTATCCATCACTAATCAGTGCCTGTGGGCGTTTGCGGTAATAATTTTTTCATTCCCCCAACTACCTTATTTTTACGCCTTAAAAACCAAACTGCTATGGCATACAATTTACTAAAGGGAAAAAGAGGTATAATAACGGGGGCGCTGGATGAAAACTCCATCGCCTGGAAAGTGGCAGAAAAGGCCCATGAAGAAGGGGCAACCTTTGTATTGACCAATGCCCCGATCGCCATGCGGATGGGAGAGATCAACAAGCTGGCTGATAAAACCGGTTCCACCATCATTCCTGCCGATGCCACCAGCGTTGAAGACCTGGAGGCATTGTTTACCCAATCACAGGAAGTGCTGGGTGGTAAAATAGATTTTGTGCTGCACTCCATTGGTATGAGTGTGAACATCCGCAAAAAAATCCCTTACACCGAAAGCAATTACGAATATTTTGCCAAGGGCATCGATGTGAGTGCGTTGAGCCTGCATAAGATGCTGGCGGTAGCCAAAAAAATGGATGCCATCAGCGAATGGGGCAGCGTTGTGGCATTGACCTATATGGCAGCCCAGCGCACTTATCCTTTCTATACCGATATGGCCGATATCAAAGCCATGCTGGAAAGTATTGCAAGAAGCTTTGGGTACCATTACGGCGTGGATAAAAAAGTACGTATCAATACCGTATCCCAATCACCCACCAAAACAACGGCAGGCACAGGTATCAAGGGCTTTGGGGATTTCTTCGATTATGCCAATGCCATTGCGCCCCTGGGCAATGCCAGCGCTGAAGATTGTGCTAATTACTGCATCACGTTATTCAGCGACCTTACCAGGATGGTTACCATGCAGAACCTCTTTCACGATGGCGGTTATTCCACCACGGGAGTAAGCACTTATGTAATGGAGAAACTGGGGGTAGAATAATAAACAATTGATAAGGGAGAATAGAGAGCTGCAGCATCCGTCATACTCTTATACGAGTTAACAAATAAATCAATTAACCAATAAACCAATGGACTGGATAGAAGTGGTTGGCCTCATTGGCTCTACACTCAGCAGCATCACTTTTATACCGCAGGTGCTGCAGGCATGGAAAACAAAGAGTGTGGGCGACCTAAGTTTGTCGATGATGGTAATTGTAACGCTAAGTACCTTGGTGTGGCTGGTATATGGTTTCGGGAGAAACGCATTGCCGGTGATCATCTGCAATGCCATCATATTTTTACTGTCGCTGGTACTGATCTACTTTAAATTTTCATTTCAGAAAAATAAAAGAGCTTAACTAAGAGACTTTTGCTGGTAAAGAAATACAAGTTACTTCTTCAACGCATTTCCATACACTTCCAGGCAGCGTTTTCTCGCCAGTTCATGGTCCACTACCGGTGAGGGATAATCAAAACTTTCCAGTTCGGGCACCCAGTGGCGTATATACCGCAGTTGTTTATCAAATTTCTCTGTCTGTAACCTTGGATTAAAAATGCGGAAATAAGGGGCTGCATCACAACCACTGCCCGCCGCCCACTGCCAGCCACCATTGTTGGCAGCAAGGTCAAAGTCCAGTAGTTTTTGGGCAAAATAAGCTTCTCCCAGCCGCCAGTCCAGTAATAAGTGTTTTGTTAAAAAAGAAGCCACGATCATCCGTACCCGGTTGTGCATAAAGCCGGTGTCATTGAGTTCCCTCATGCCGGCATCCACAATGGGGTAGCCGGTTTGCCCTTTGCACCATTTTTCAAATTCACCGCTGTCTTTTCTCCATTCAATCCTGTCATACTCAGCTTTAAAAGCCCTGCCCAGTCCTACTTTTGGAAAATGCCAGAGAATGCAGTGATAAAAATCCCGCCAGATCAGTTCATTCAGGTAGGTTTCAGACAGGTGCATGGTATACGATGCCAGCTGGCGGATGCTGATGGTGCCAAAGCGCAGGTGTACACCCAGCCTGGAAGTGCCATTGATGGCAGGAAAATTTCTTTGTTCCCCATATTTTTTGATCAATTCATCCTTCAGATGGCTGGAGGGAAAGGGTTTGTCTACGGCAATAAAACCCATCGACTGCAAAGGAGGAATGGCCAGTGCAGGCTGCTTAAAAAAGTTGTTGAAATGTTTCCCGGTGGGGTAGGGCTTTAAATGAAAATCAGTGAGCACTGCTTTCCACTTGCGGCTGTAAGGCGTAAATACAGTGTAAGGTTTGCCATCGTCTTTCAGCACTTCATCTTTCTCAAGCAGCACCTGGTCCTTGAATGTTTTCAGCAGGGCCCCTTTTTCCTGTAAAATAGTTTCCACCAGTTGCTCCCTTTGCAGTGCGTAGGGTTCATAATCATGGTTGGTAAAAACGGTGGCTACCCGGTATTTCTCCAGTAGTTTTGTAAATACAACTGCTGGCGTGCCGTAATACACTTCCAGGCTACTGCCCATGGCCGTTAGTTGCTGCTGCATGGCTTCCAGCGCTGCATGGATGAACTCCACCCTGCGGTCTGCTTTGTCTTCCAGTTCGTCTAAAATATTGGGATCAAAAATAAACACCGGCACCACGGGCTGGCCGGCTTTTAACACATGATATAAACCTGCATTGTCCTCCAGTCTTAAGTCTCTCCTGAACCAGAATATATTTACGGTGTGCATGGTAATAGTGAATGGTCAATTGGCTCAACAATCATTTCACCCAATGGTTGGCAGGATGGCCGCATAAATTTTTTGGGTTACCGAATTGCCGTAAACCACATCGCTGGTGCCATGTACCCAACGGATATTGTAGATACTGTTGCACAGGAAAACTTCGTCTGCATCCAGCAGGTCATCGATGCTAAGGGTTGTTTCAGCCGGCTTCCAGGCCGTGTTTTTCAGTTCCCGTATGATGTGATTCCTCATTATCCCGGCCACACAGCCCTCCGCAAGTGCAGGTGTTAATACGGTATCATTTTTTACGATGAATACATTGGCGATGGTACTGTCACAAATCCGGCCGGCACTGTTTAGCAGCAAGGCATCGTTCCACTTTTCTTTTTTTGCCTGCAGGGCTGCCATTATATAGGGCAGGTAGTTGTTGTGTTTGAGGTTGCTGAGCATGTCACAGCTTTTTCGGGCATCTTCATAAATACCCAGCACCAGCCCGTTGCTGTTCCATCCGCCATTGCCTTCGGGCAACGCCCAGGTTTGAATGATATAGTTGGGAGCATGGTTCTTTGCATCGTATAAACCACCATCGCCCCTGATAACCTGCAGCCTTACCCGGGCAGCTTTTTCCTGCTGGTTTTTAATGGCCAGGGTCCTTATTTCAGCAGCCAGTTTTTCAGGGCTCCATTGCCTGGGGATATCAAAGACAAGGGTGGACAGGCCCCTCCACAAACGGGCAAAATGTTCATCTTCCAGTACCAGTTTCCCATTCAGCAATTTCATGGTTTCAAAAATGCCATCGCCATAACGCAGACCCCTGTTATCTGCACCCACAACCGCTGTCCCTTCCTTATAGTATTTTCCGTTATAAATAAACTGGTTCATCGTTCAAAGTTAATGGGCCGGGGGCATTCCGTTTATAATTTGCTGTTAAGCAGTTAAAGAATCAGGCAATTAAGAAACCCGGCAGAGTGGGTGCCTTCTATGCAATGTTATTCAATGCGAGGCGTTTAAACGCCTCAACGGCCCCCGTTTACAGCAACAAAAAAGCCCGCCATCGGCGGGCCAGGTAAACTATATTTTTGAAAATACTACTTTGCGGTATCCTCGTCCAGTATATTGTTTTTTACGGCATACAGTATCAGGCCAGCGGTGCTTTTGGCACCCGTTTTTACTTTAAGTTTGTCCCTTATGGCTTCCACGGTACGTGGGCTCAGTTCCACAATGTCTGCAATTTCCTTAGTACTTTTTTCCTCACACATCAGCCTCAGTATCAGCATCTCCTTATCAGTAAGGTTGGCTTCTGCCTGCACCATCTTTTGCGGCGTCATGTTGTTCCTGGTCTTCAGGTTGTTCAGAAGCGCCTTGTTAGTAAGTGCGTTGAAGAAGTATTCCTGTTCGTAGCAGGTCTTGATGGCTTCGTAAATCACTTCACTGTCACTGGTTTTGCTCAGGTAGCTGTTAGCGCCCAGTTCCATCAGTTTGGTGATCATACTGTGGTCGTCCATCATGGTGAGCATGATCACTTTTATATTCGGCCAGTTCTTTTTTATTTCGGGGAGTGCGCCAATGCCGTCCATCACGGGCATCTGTATATCCAGCAGAATTACATCCGGCTGTATCATTTTGAGCATGTTCAGCAGGTGCATGCCGTTGTCGGCTTCCGCAATCACTTTAATGTCTTTTTTAGCGCTCAGTGCGGTTTTTACACCTGCCCTGTACAGCACATGGTCATCGGTTATCAATACTTTGATCGGCTCGCTGTGGTTGTTCGTTGGCATTTGAATTTGATTTGAGGTTTACATAGGTACTTTACTAACGTAAAACTGCAAGTTCCTTATATTTTATTCATTTATTTTAGTAAATCTACGTTTTCTTTTGTTGTGTGGAAAATACGGTGCATAATTTTCTACGCTGCAGGCTCCCGAATGGGCGTTTGTAATTTTTATTGTATGTAACTGGCATCATAGGGAACTTTATTGTCACTATAACGGGGTTTGCAACGTTTGAGTATTTAATGGGGAGAATTAATGGACCTCACAATGCAATAAACAGAACTCATTTCTAAAAAAGAGGCTGCCTCATAATTAAATAATCGCTCTGAGATTCATTTAAAACGACTTCAACCCTCCATCAGGGATCCGAAGAATTTCTCAAAAATTATATTTATGAGACAGCCTCTTCAGCAAGTTTCGACCTCTACAGTACTTTTGTAATGTACTTGCCTGTATAAAAAGGATGTTCAAGGGTAATGTATTATTTACAGTCTATCTAATTGACAACTGAACAAACTTAGAGAGACCCTGCCACCCGAAAAAAAGTAAAATCCCCTTTTTTGGTGTGAATTTCCCCATTGCTACCTGAAGTAAATTTTTGATTGACTAATTAAAAGTGAATTGATAAATAGGCAATGAATATTCTATTTCAGGCTTTTTAATATACCTGTAGAATATGACCCTGATGTTTACAAGATTGTTGATCTCCACTCCAAATCCAATTGAGTGTTTCCCTACTCTTTTCAAAATCCGGTTTTCGGAATAGCCGTGGCAAATGGTATTAATTTATTTGGCATTGATTGGTTAAGTGAAAGGTATTTGGAAAATGACTTCCTGGAAATCAATTGTTACTGGTTTCCCCATAAAGGATCCAGGCTAAGCACAATCAGCTCGTAGTTATTATTAACACATAAGTTGTAGAAGCTGTTGAAGAATTTTTTAAAAAGATGTTGCATTTTCAGTCCGTACAGCACTACCAGTTTCTTTTTTGTGGAAGTGCCATTTTTGTAGCTTGAATTTGTTTTCATGTTTATTAAGTGAGATGTAAAAACAAAATCATTTCTTACCGATAGTTCCCTATTAAAAGGTTCACTAATATTTTTTTTAACCTCATTCAGTACTACTGTTTTACAGTTTGGAGTTGGATCTTTTAATAGTTCAGGCGTTATTTTTAGAGTGTCATTCAAAAAATACCCATAAATAATTGATACAAGATTTGAGGGGTCTTCTTTAAGGATAAAGTTGGCATAACCCACCGAATCAAATTTGTAAAGATCAATATCGCTGTGCCCTGTAATTTTATTGAAATGCTTGTAATAGTCTTTTCGTTTTTCTGCTGTCATTTTGCCTGAGGGGTGGCAGCTAAATAAGAATACTGCCGAAAGAAAAAGCAGGTGCTGTAACATACTGTTGATTTTATTAAAGAATGCAAATTATAACAGAATACGCTCAGTGAAAATTATTCGTAATTGACATCAATAACCAGTTCTTCTTCTAACAACTTAACTGCATAATCCCCGGTAATAAGCTTAATTTTTTTACTGCCAAAATCAAATGACAATGCTTCATCGACATTAAAGACAGATAAATCTTTTTCGCTATAACCATCAGCCTGCAACAATGCTGCAGGAAAATGAAACCTTATGCTTTTTTCAGTGAGTTCTGCAATTACATTTATTCGATTTTCTTTTATGATTGATTTGTAAGGAAAGCTTGAGACAGGAACACATTGAATTGTCCATTGCCCATTGGTAGTACAAAACCAGAACCCACTTTTGCAATTATATTTTGGCCGGTGAAAATGGAATTCATCAAATTCATAAATTACTACCGGATGCGTACCTTCTGGACAATGAGGTATGGCAACAGGTAGCTTTTCAGTTTGAGCAAAGCTACAAATACAAGTAATATTGGTTAATGCTGCAATTAGAATCTTTTTCATTTTAATAATTTCTTTTCCTACTCTTTTCAAAATCCGGTTTTCGGGATAGCCGTGGCAAATGGTATTGCGGCTCAAATGGTGTAATAATACAAATGGTATTAATAAGTAGATGATCAATGGTAACAAAAGAAAGCAGGCGCCTCCAATCAATGGTCCGGTTATTTTGCAAGCCCGGACAGGCTTGTATCAATACCATTTGATGATACAAACCTACAGCCTGTGTATACTTTATAAAAAAGAAAAAGCACATATTTTTATGGTGTTTTTCTTTTTTGGTGGTGGGGATATGTACCGCATTTTTGGGAAATAACGGCTTAGATTGGAAAGCCCAAGCGAATTATGCCTGGTTATGCAATGGATAAACCCGTCGCTGGTATTCATCTTGTCACCATTGCTTATGTAAAACCGGGTGGTATTTAGAATACCTGATGTAATTTGATAGCATTTTATCCATAAAATAAAGATGGTTTCTGTTGTTGATTTGATGATTGCCTAAAAGTCAAACCCGATTTTTATTAAACAGTCTTTTCCATTAAAGCACCAGCGTAAACTTTGCTCGCAATTATTGTTGCAGGCAATGCAATCACATGCTGAACAGGTGCAACTGCTAATGTCACATTTCAATCTGATGCTAAATTTATCAATCACACCTTTTTCCGAAAGATATTTTTCCAATTCCTTTTCATACTTAAAATTGATTCCGAAAACCACTTTGTCAGAAAGAATGACAGTATCCTTTTTCTGCGCTTTCATTCTATAAGTATCAACAGAAGTGTAAATGCCATCATTTGCTCTTTTGTCGTTATCCTTCCCATTATCAATAAACATTTCATCGCCAAAGGCGAAGCCTTCAACAACTGAATTATCGCTTGTTTTAAAATCTTTGGCATGTATTTCCCTGGTATAGACTTCGCCATTTAATCGAATTGCCTTTATTCCCAGTACAACAAAGTTCTCACTGATATAACTGGAACTTTTTTTTTGAGAGAAAGTACTGAGCAATGCTGGAAATAATAATATGGAAATAATGACTCTTTTCATATATAAGAATGCGCTTGGTTTAGCTACTCTTTTCTATTACCTTTTCCGGATGGTGTTGCAAATAGTATTGATAGCTGAGATACTATATAATTACAGGCTGAGGCTCTGAATCTGGCATAATGAAACAAACCTACCAGCCATTCTGCTCTTTTTCTAAAGAAAAACACCATTTTTTACGGTATTTTTCTTTTTTGGGGGAATATAAAATGACTTAGCATTGTAGGGAAATAACAAAAATGTTTACTGTTGAAGCTGTGAATGTTACCCTGATGTAGTTAGTAAATGGGATATGATTTTTATTGAAGCGTAGTTCAATAAATATGAATAACGGGAATTGTCATTGTTCAATGCAGGTGGTTTCAACAGTGCTTTAAATGGATAATGCAACATGGGAAGGGAAAGAATTAATTCCTGTATTCCCTGTTTCGAATATACAGAGACCGAATATTTTTTTTAATTGAGCATTAGATGCAAATTTATAAACTGCTATATTATTTTCAATTTGTATGTTTTTTATTGTCTTTTGTTTTTTCAATAAGAACAATTGGGAATAAAAATATACCGGAATACATGAAATGGTTTTTTCTTTATTCGTTTGTGGCGTTTATTGGATTAACAATAATTTCCATGGGAGAAAATGCCATTGCAATAGTTATCACTTTGGCATCAATTTTATTCCACTATCTATTTTTATCTTTTTTCTTTTCAAAGGTTATATTAAATAAAATTAGCTGGTTTTTTTTCCTGTTTTTTTTCATTGCCTCGCTCCATTTATATGCCTTGCTGTAATAAAAAATATTGCTGATTTAAAAGGGAGGGAAAGCTTTTCCGTAGTTAATTTCTGCTTATTGATCTTTTGTATTCTTTATTATTACCAGTTATTTATTTTCCCACCTATGGGGAGACTTCTTAGCGAACCTTCATTCTGGATTGTAAGCGGTATCTTTATTTCAATGGGAATAACTATTCCATTTTACAGTGTGGCCAAATACCTTAAAATTGCTTTGAATGATGAGATTTTTCATGCATTGAATTCTATAGGTTCATTAGCATATGGAATCATGCATCTCTTTTTTATTAAAGCTTACATATGTTCACAGACTCAAACGAAACTATTGTAGTATTAATTATTTGTGTTATACTATTGGTGGCTATATTGAGTGCATTCATTATTACTATCATTTATAAATACCAAAAAAGGCAAATAAAATACTTTAAAGAAATTGAAGAATTAAAGTCAGCATATAAAAATACACTTCTTCAATCCCAGTTGGAAATGCAGGAGTATACTTTTCAGCATATTGCAAGAGAAATACACGATAATATCGGGCAAAAACTTACGCTTGCAAAATTGTACCTTAATACGCTTTCTTATTGCGATACAAATACAACAAGGTCCTCAGTAAATGATTCCTTAGAACTTATTACAGAATCTATCAGTGGGTTAAGCGATGTTTCCCGTAGCATGAGTACTGAAATGATCTTGCAAAATGGGCTGGTAAAAGGAATTGAAATGGAAGTAGCCAATGTAAAAAAAGCGGGGCTTTACCAGGTTGCTTTTAATATATCGGGGAACGAAATTTTCCTATCCGGGAATGCAGAATTGGTGATTTTCAGGATTGTGCAGGAATGCCTGAATAATTTCTTAAAACATGCTGATGGGAATTATATCTCCATCGGGCTGAATTATACAAATGACCGGCTGATACTTGATATCAATGACAACGGAAAAGGTTTTGATATAGATAAGCAAGTGAATGGGGCTGGTCTTATCAATATCAGGAAAAGGGCCGTACTGTTAAAAGGCGACTGCAAAATTAATAGCTGTAATAAAGGAACCTCTATCATTATAAACATTCCAATCAATGAAAATACCGAGCAGGCAAAAGCTAATATTGGCTGACGACCATATTTTACTTAGGGATGCATTGGCAACCCTCATTAATAATTTCGACAATTTTAAAGTAATCAGTGTTGCTTCTAACGGGGCGGAGGTATTAGAGAGTATTCATGCAGGGAACAAGCCGGATATCATTATCCTTGACCTTAACATGCCGGTAATGGATGGGTACGAAACTACCCGCTGGCTCAGCCAGCATCACCCGGAAATAAAAATACTCATCCTTACTATGTATGATTCTGATATTGCTCTTATTCGACTGCTCCAGGAAGGAGTCAGGGGATTTTTGAAAAAAGACATCCACCCGGATGAACTGAGAAATGCCCTGGAGACAGTACTCGAACATGGTTATTATTATACTAACAGCACCAGCGGAAAAATTGCTGCTTTATTTAAAAAGGATAAAACCAATCAAAGCAGTCTCGGGAAGAATATGCTGACGGAAACAGAGATTGGCTTTTTAAAATTGGTGAGTAGTGATATGACCTATAAGGAAATTGCCATGCAATTACACCTCAGTACCCGGGTGGTAGATAATTACCGGGAAACCTTATTTGAGAAATTGGGAGTCCGCAGCAGGGTAGGGCTGGCCATTTATGCCATTAAGAATGGAATAGTGAGTTTTTAAATTGACCATTGAAACAGGTCAGTCTATCAATTTATTCCTCATACCGTACATAAGCAGTCCGCCGATGGTTTTGGCGTTTACTTTCATCTTCATATTCTGCCGGATGGTTTCGATGGTACGGGGACTCAGGAAGATGATCTTGGAGATCTCTTCCGTGGTCTTGTCTTCCGACAGCAGCTTGAGGATTTTCAGTTCCTTTTCGTTGAAATGAACTACAGGCGTATTGCCATAATGCTGGCGTACATTTTTCCGCTGCATCAGTTTGCCCATCACTGCACGGTTCACCAGGTCGTTAAAATAAAAGTCATCATTCATGCAGGTGAGGATGGCATTGTATATCTCTTCAGGGTCGGTGGTTTTGGTAAGATAGGCATTGGCGCCCATTTCCATCATCTTACTGATCATCTGCTGGTCATCATACATGGTGAGTACAATGATCTTTACATCTTCATATTCTTTTCTCAATAACTCAATTGCATTGATACCGTCAATTTCCGGCATCCGGATATCCATCAACAGCACATCGGGTTTTTTGATGGTCATTTTATGCAGCAGGTCTTTTCCATCTTCGGCTTCCCAAAGCATTTTGAGGTTTTCTTTGCCGGAAAGTGCCATTTTAATACCGTCCCTGAAAATTTTATGATCGTCGGCTATTGCAAGCTTGATGAGGTAATCTGCAGTATTGGCCATACCTGGTTGTGGATGTTGTTTTGGCATTTTCTGAGTTAAAATTAGTTATTAATGGTTAGTAAAGTCAATTGCTTTCTTGATTAGTTTTCAACAAATCCACAAATCCGGCAGGTTAACCCCGGCTCACAGCAGGAGAGTTAACAAGGTTTTGCATGGTAGTTTTGTACGTATTAATACTAAGTAATTTTCCCTGGCTTTTAAAGGTAGTAATACCTGCCTCCGGGGAACTGAATTACTATAGTACCGGTAATTACAACAGGACTAAAAAAGGGTACAATCCCTGCTTTTTGGAACTCAGGCCCCCGCTATCTTTGTTCTGTTGGCCGGCACCGGAAGGTTTAGTTGATAGTTTCGTAAAATATTCATCCAATTCTTTAAAAAGCCGCAGGCACCTGGGTTTACTGCTAAAAATATTCAGTGCCATGGTAAGTTGCCGGCCAACAATTTTTGCCCGTTTTTCATCCTCCTTCACGATCCCGGGCCCTGTTTTCCCAAACCCTTTGTAAATCCTGTTCCCTTAAGGATGACCCCGGAAAACCGAAAAAGGTTTTCCACAATTACCCCATTTATGTTGATTACTTTCCCCGTCAGTAACATTACGCTCGTAAAGATACCTGCAATTTAAATAGTAATTTTACTAATTAATGCAAGTATATTTACTTTTTTTTTACAGGTTCTTTTACTTGTTTTTTTAATGAAAACCTTATCAGTAGTGGATTGAGGTTGATTTTAAAGGCTATATTAATATAAGACCTGTTGTTTTAAAAGTGGTTTACAGTGAAGTTTGGTATACGAAACTATCAAGTAAACCTCTAAACTAACTACAATGCATTGGAACATCTAAAAACAAAATCCCTTTTAGTGAATTGGTAAATGATATAAATTTTGATAGAAGTTTGTTGTTGTTTATATTTGAACAAAACGAATTATTATCATTGAAATTTTAGAATATATCGTTTACGCCACTGAATTAGCACCTTGTATTCTTTGTCTATTTTTCTTGAAAAATATAAAGACAAAGCAATTCAGGGTTTTTTTTTGGTACTCTTGCTCAGTCTCTTTTTTCCTTTTGTTGCTTTTGTTTTTTACCCGGGTGATAAACAAGGGTAATTTAGGTCTAATTGTTTCAAGGCTTTATCCAATCTTGGAATGCTCATTACTTAGCTTATTTTATTACCTGATTCTCAGCAATAGATGGAAGAAAGTTGTTCTTGTATCGTCAACTCTTTTATTGGCTATTCTATTTATTGCAGATTTCATCACCAATAAGGAGAAGCCTTCTTTTCTACCTTTAGCTATTCAAGGTTTTTTTTACATCGTAATTATCCTTTACTATTTTTTCGAAAAAGTAAAATACATAAACGATATCCCAATTTATTCCGTTTCAAGTTTTTGGGTTTCAATAGCCTTTCTAATTAATTTTTCAGGAACTTTTTTCCTTTATTTGTTTTCTATTTCGATGAGTAAAGACCCTACGTTCAGGGATCAGTATCATATTATTTATGGGTTTATTACGATAATTAAAAATACTTTGCTTTGCATCGCTATTGTTGTGAATAGGACTTTAGAAGTTGATAATAAAACTCTTGCAGTCGCATCAGAAATCGATCTAGGTACTTTTCACCCATTACAAAAACCTACTAACCCATAACCGCAAATGATTTTCTTACAGGCCACCGGGGGGGCAACCGGATCGAATTATATAATGCTCCTGGGAACGCTGGGGATGGTAAGCCTTACCCTGGGGATTGTATTCTTTGTGATATTTCACCAGCGCAAGGTTACCCGGTTTAATATGGAATTAAAAAAGATGGAAGAAGACAAGCAGCAGGTTTTGCTGAACGCATCCATCCGGTTCCAGGAAGAAGAGCGTAACCGCATTGCTGCCGACCTGCATGATGATGTGGGGCCATTACTCGCTACTGCAAGGCTTTACCTGAATGAGAATATTGTGAACCAGGAACCAGCCGCACAATTGCAGTCTATTTACAGCGCCAAACAGATCATTGATGATGCCATCCAGCTCATCCGCAATATCAGCCACAGCATGATGCCGCCTACCCTCAAAAACTTTGGGTTGGAAAGCGCCATGAGCGATCTGTTTCAAAAGATCAACGGCAGCGGCAGCCTCAATGCCAGTGTACGTTTTCATGATTACCGCACCCGGATTAAATTGGAGCAGGAACTGCATGTGTTCAGGATCATCCAGGAACTGGTGAACAATATCATGAAGCACAGCAATGCCGGCTTTATACACCTTACCCAAAATGCCAATGCTACTCATAGCTACTTCCGGCTGCACCACGATGGGCAGGGCATCATACAAACTGAATTTGACCGGCTCAACCACACTTCCGCAGGACTTGGATTAAAAAATATTGCCAGCCGCGTAAAAGTGTTAAATGGAAGGATTTTGTTTGAGATTGACCCCAGCCATACCTACTACAAAGTGACGATCGAAATACCGAAAGAATCTGCCTATTGAGCAGGGTATTTTTACGAAAGTATTATCAGCAACCGCTATCGTAAAAGTAACAGGTAAAGAAACACCGGAACAACATACCTGTTTGCCATTTGATTTTCCTTAAATTTGTTTATTTGTATTTATGGATCAAATAAAAGTAGCCATCGCCGATGATCATCAGATATTCCGTAAGGGTGTTATCCTTTCCATGCGGCCCTATACCAATATCAAGTTTATATCCGAGGCAGAGAATGGTGAAGAGCTGCTGAAAAAAATAAAAGAAACGGCTCCGGACGTGGTGTTATGCGATCTTAAAATGCCGGTTAAAGATGGCATTGATACCACCAAGCAAATCACCAAAGAATTTCCAACGATCAGGGTAATCATTCTCACTATGTACGAGGATGAGCGTTTTGTAGGTCACCTGATGGACTGTGGTGCCGCAGGATATTTATTAAAAAGCACGGAACCTGCCGAAATAAGAAAGGCAGTGATGGAAGTTATGCGTACAGGATTTTATTTAAATCCTTTTGTCAATAAAGTGCTGATCAAAAAGAATTATAGCAAACAAAAATTCAATCCCTCCCTCAGCACCGAAGTGGTGATCAGCGACCGGGAGAAAGAGGTGCTTACCCTGGTATGCATGGAATTTACAGCTGTAGAAATTGCCCGAAAAATGGATATCAGCGCCAGGACTGTAGAAGCGATTAAAGACCGGCTGATGGAACGCTTTGGTGTAAAGAATTCTGTGGGATTAGTTTTCTATGCAATGAAGAACCAGTTGATTGAATGAGTGACCAGATTGGTACGAGAGGAAACCGATTGATGACTAACAACTGGTAACTAATCACCGGTAATTAATTTACTGTTCAATCACTTCAATCATCCCCAAATGCCTGGTTACCAAAAATACACATCGTTTATTTCCGAATGCTTCTGAATAAAAGGGAGGAAGTGCATGTGCACCCTTTTCTTCCAGCGAATGAACGGAGCTTTCAAACTCACCTTCGGGGGCAAGGTAACCGGTATGATAAACAGTAATACCCCTGGTAAGCCATTGTTGCAGCTTACTGTTTCCTTCCCAGGGCTCTACCAGTTCGGTTAATGTACTGCCTGCTTCCTGTTGTACAAAAGTGATATTCACCTGTTGTGAACTGATGGATATCCTGTCATAGATTTTAAAAGGCTTGCCCATCAGTAACTCATTTTCATTCAGCCATGCCTGTGTATCGCCTGTTAAAAAGCCATAATGGTGCAAGGTGAGTAGTTGCATCAGCAGAAATAATAAATTGATTAAAACAAACCAAATAAAGTGGAATCGATCTTGTTGATGACCTGCCCAAAGTGTTCATCATTCTCAGCAAACTTGTTACTGTCTGCATTAATGATCAGCAGTGGGCCTTCTTTATAATTCTCAATGAATTTTTCGTAGTATTCATTTAACTTTTTCAGGTAGTCAAGCCGTATATTCTCTTCGTATTCCCTGCCCCTTTTCTGGATCTGAGCTACCAGGGTAGGTACAGAGGCTTTTAAATAAATGAGCAGGTCGGGCGGCTGCACCATTGTTTTAAGCGTTTCAAAAAATTTATAGTAATTGTCAAAATCCCTTTTGCCCATCAGGCCCATGTCGTGCAGGTTGGGGGCAAAGATGTTGGCATCTTCGTAAATAGTCCTGTCCTGTATCACGGTTTCGGTACCACGGTGTATTTCAAGTAATTGGTTGAGGCGGCTGTTTAAAAAAAATATCTGCAGGTTAAAGCTCCACCTGGGCATGTCTTCATAAAAATCGTTGAGGTAAGGATTATGGTCCACATCTTCAAACTGGGGTATCCATTTATAATGCTTGCTCAGCATTTCAGTCAACGTGGTTTTTCCTGCACCAATATTTCCTGCAATCGCAATGTGCTTTGGTTTCTTTGTTTTAGCCATATCCCCTGGTCCGCTGGTGGGCGGAGGATTTTAAAAATTAAAAAATTAAAGTGAATGGTATTTCTTAAGGACTGAAACTAATTAAAAAATGAATGTATGCAATCTTTAAAACATCACAAACTATTATATACCTGCAATATCATTTTAGGGGAAACCCGTTAATAATTCAACCCGATGGCTTCCCTTACCAGCAGCATGGTTGCCCTTGCACTGGCCCTTGCTTTTTCTGCACCTTTTCTCATAACATCCTTCAGGTAATGCTCATCAGCCAGGATGGCATTTACTTTGCTCCTGATGGGGGCAATAAAGTTTACCATATCCCCGGCCAGTTGCTTTTTCATATCGCCGTAACGGATGCTGCAATTGTTGTAATCATTGTCAAATTTGTTAATCACCTCTTCATTGCTTACCAGTTTCATCAGCCCAAAAATATTCTCAATATAATCAGGTTTGGGAGAGTTGGGTGCTGTTGGTCCGCCGTCCGTTTTTGTTTTCATCACCTTCTTCCGGATCATATCATCCTCATCTGCCAGGTACAATGTTGCCATCTGGTTTTCGCTTTTGCTCATTTTGCCGGTACCATCCAGGCTGGGTACTTTCACCAGCTCCTGGTTGTAATTAAAGGCAATGGGTTCAGGAAATACTTCGCCATAGCGATGGTTGAAACGGTTGGCAAAATTCCTGGCCATTTCAAGGTGCTGTTCCTGGTCTTTACCAACAGGTACATATTTGGCACGGTGTAAAATGATATCGGCTGTTTGCAAAACAGGATAGGTAAGTAACCCTGCATTAATATTATCAGGATGCTGCCTGGCCTTGTCTTTAAAAGTCACCGTTTTCTCCAATTCTCCCTTGTATGCCAGCATATTCAGGTACAGGTACAATTCACTTGTTTCATACACGTGGCTTTGGCAATACAAGGCCACTTTATCGGGATCTAATCCGCAGGCAATATTTTCTGCCAATACCCGGTGCACATTCTCCTTCAATTCCTTTGTATCTGGATGGGTGGTGAGGGAGTGCAGGTCGGCCACCATAAAGTAGCATTCAAAATCTTCCTGCATCCTTACATAATTCCTGATAGCGCCAAAGTAGTTGCCAAGATGTAAAAAACCTGTGGGGCGTATGCCACTCATTACTATTTCTTTCTGATTGCTCATAAGGGTGGCGAAGATAAGAAAATTGTGAATGGTGAATTGTCAATCGTGAATGGTGAATCGTGAAATGTCAAAAACTGGTGTACAGTTTTGCTGCAGGTGATTTAAAATGACTGGTCACCGATCACTTGTCACTTCCTCCCAGCCATTTATCCAATAATCTTTTCATCTGCGGTGAATGCTTTATTTTTGTTTGATGGAAGTAAATAATGAAATGGTGGATAAGCTGGCGCACCTGGCAAGGCTGCAGTTTGATGAAACGGAAAAAGCGGCCATTAAAACAGACCTGCAGCGCATGATACAGTTTGTTGAGAAACTGAATGAGCTGGATACCACTGGTGTAGCGCCTTTGCTGCACATGAGCGATAGCGTAAATGTATTGAGGGAAGATGAAGTAAAAGGAAGTATTGAAAGAACGGAAGGTTTGAAAAATGCGCCGCTACAGGATGGCGTATTTTTTAAAGTGCCGAAAGTGATAAAAAAGTGATCAGTGAAAAGTTCGCTGAACATTTCATTGCGTTGCTGTCGTGACCAATCAACCAACAAATAAACCACTATGCAGGGCATCATCCATTTAGAAAATATTTGCAAGAGTTATTTTATGGGCAAGGAGCCTTTACCTGTGTTAAAAGGCATCAACCTGGACATTTACAAAAATGAATTTGTTGCATTGATGGGGCCCAGCGGTTCCGGCAAATCAACCTTGATGAATATCCTTGGTTGCCTGGATTCACCTACGAGTGGCAGGTATATTTTAAACGGGAAGGATGTGAGCCGCATGATCGACAATGACCTGGCAGAGGTAAGGAATAAAGAAATTGGTTTTGTATTTCAGCAATTCAATTTATTGCCCAGGTTAACAGCATTAGAAAATGTGGCGCTGCCGCTCATTTACAGCGGTGTTAATAAAAAAGACCGGGCAGACAGGGCCATGGCCGTATTGCAGAAAGTAAAACTGGAAGACAGGAGCCATCATAAACCCAATGAGCTGAGTGGCGGGCAATGCCAGCGGGTGGCCATTGCAAGGGCACTCATCAACAACCCTGCGATCATTCTGGCAGATGAGCCAACCGGTAACCTTGATTCGAAAACATCTTACGAGATCATGGATATCCTGGGCAAAATTCACGATGACGGCAATACCGTGATACTGGTAACCCATGAAGAAGACATTTCTCATTTTGCACACCGCATCATCCGTTTAAAAGATGGATTGGTGGAAACAGACCTTGTGAATGCCAATCCATCCGTGATAGCGCAACATGCTTAGTGCCTGGGAAATTTATTTCCCGGCATAAAAACTATTCCGTATTTTTTTTGTTCAGCTTACTCATCAATAAATACCATAGAATGGCGCTTAAGATATATACTAAAACAGGGGATCTTGGTAAAACAAGCCTGATCGGAGGAACAAAAGTGCCGAAGAGCCATTTGCGTATTGAAACCTATGGAACGGTGGATGAGCTGAATTCTTACATTGGCCTGGTGGGGGATATGATTACAGATCTGCAAAGCAAAACTGTTTTAAAAGAAGTGCAGGACCGTTTGTTTACCGTGGGTTCGTCACTTGCCTGCGACCCCGATAAAGAACCATTGATGAAAATTCCCGATTTAAAGGAATGTGATGTTGAACTGCTGGAAAAAGAAATTGACCGCATGAATGAATCCTTGCCGCCAATGAAATTCTTTGTACTGCCCGGCGGCCATCCTGCAGTATCAACCCTGCACGTAGTGCGTTGTGTTTGCAGGCGTGCAGAAAGGCTTTGTGTGAATATGCAGGAGCATGAATTGTTTGTAGATACACTCGTGATAAAATACATCAACCGCCTCAGCGATTATTTGTTTGTACTGGCAAGGTATACAGGCCTTTTATTGGGTGTATCCGAAGTGCCGTGGAAACCGAGGATTAATGGATAGTTGAAAATTGAAAATAGATAAATTTTCGCAACCAAATATCCTGCATCATTCTCCACTTTCCATTATCCATTCTCCATCATCTTCCCGTCTTTCATATGCAATACCCGGTCGCTCAGTTGCGCCAGTTCCTCGTTGTGAGTAACAATTAAAAAGGTTTGATTGAATTGGCTCCTGAGGTCGATGAAAAGCTGGTGCAACTCTCTTGCCTTTGCGCTGTCCAGGTTGCCCGTAGGTTCATCGGCCATGATAATGGAGGGATTATTGATGAGTGCCCTTGCAACTGCCACCCGTTGCTGTTCGCCACCCGACAATTGCTGGGGTTTGTTATCGAGACGGTCGCCAAGGCCCAAAGTGGTTAAAATAGCGGTGGCATTGTCTGTTACTTCTTTTTTCTTTCTGCCGGCAATCCAGCCCGGGATACACACATTTTCCACCGCTGTAAACTCCGGCAGCAGGTGGTGAAACTGGAAAACGAAGCCAATATGTTTGTTCCTGAAAGCTGCTAATTGGTTGCCTTTCAGGTTTTCAATTTGCTGTCCCGCCAATGAAATCGATCCGTTGTCTGCTTTGTCTAAAGTACCCAAAATGTGGAGCAGCGTGCTTTTCCCTGCGCCGGATGAACCTACGATACTTACAATTTCCCCTTTTTGTATCTCAATATCCACCGATTTCAAAACGGGCAGGGGGCCATAATTTTTCCTGATATTCCGGGCGGTAAGCATTGAATAAAATATTTGAATATTTATAACGTTACATTAATTCAACGGCAATATATTGATTCTTGTTTTATTAAATGGGACGGTTTCAAAAAACACATTTGGTAAATTCAGTCAAACTTCTACATTTGCAAAAAAATAAACCGATTAAACAATGTTCTGGACACTTGAATTAGCCTCACATTTAGAGGATGCACCCTGGCCGGCTACCAAAGACGAACTGATCGATTATTCGATCCGTAGTGGCGCACCTATTGAGGTGATAGAAAACCTGCAGGAGCTGGAAGATGAAGGCGGTGATGTGTATGAAAGCCTTGAAGACATCTGGCCGGATTATCCAAGCCAGGAAGATTTCTTCTTTAATGAAGATGAATACTAAAGCCCATCTTCACCAATTGCACTCAACGGTTGGTGAAAGCAAATAATCAAAGCCACCAACCAATGGTGGCTTTTACTTTATGGGATAGTGTGTATAAAAATATCGTTGCTGCTGCCGGTATGGTGCAGGTTACTGTAAACAGTCAATAATTTCTTCACTGCATTTCTCCCTTCTGCTTTCAGGTTGAGTGAATATTCATTCACATACAAATCAATGTGCTTTCTCATCACCTCCTCACTCATTTCCTGTGCATGCATCCTGGTATAATCATTCAATGCAGGGTAATTGCTGAAGGCATGTTCAATACTTTTTCTGATGAGGGCATCTATCTTTTGCTGAACAGGCAATTCAATTTTCCTATTGATAACAATGCCTCCCAAAGGGATCGGGCTACCGGTTTCTTTTTCCCAGTAATCACCCAGGTCAATTATTTTTTTCAATCCCTTTGCTTCGTAGGTAAAACGGTTCTCATGAATGATCACTCCCAAACCTTTGCCTGCCAGCACAAAATCCTCGATTTCATCATA
This sequence comes from Chitinophagaceae bacterium, assembly GCA_016722465.1. Taxonomy (GTDB): domain Bacteria; phylum Bacteroidota; class Bacteroidia; order Chitinophagales; family Chitinophagaceae; genus Ferruginibacter. The sequence continues at coordinate 157,725 of JADKJC010000004.1, forward strand.
GCGTAAAAAAACTTTGTTTGTTGCGTTGGGAAATGCCAGTGAAAAAAGTAAGTGGGCAGTGGTGTTTTCCCCGGGTATTGCCACCAGGCAGTCTTCCACATTGTTTATTTTCCATTTTCCATTTTCAATTAGCAAAGGGCCCACACCTCTTCCCAGTGCACTGCCACTGTTTAGCAAAACGTATTTTTCCAGCACCAATGGCAACACAGCGTAACTTAATTTGGTGATGTCCAGTTTTCCTTCCAATGCCCATTTGTTCAGGGTTTGTACATCTTCCAGTACAACATCAAATTCAATACCCTCTCCATCAATTTTATTATTGACCAATGCATCAAAAATAAAAGTATCGTTGGGGCAGGGGGAGAAGCCGAGGGTGAGTTTCATTTGTTTGAATGGTTGTATGGTTTTATTGCTGAATTGTTGAGGTGCTTCTATTATTAAAAGCCGGTATCAATAATTCAATAACAACTGTTGCAGTTCAATGTTCAGGTTTTCAACAGCTGTTTTCATTTGCCATTTGCTTTTGTCTCTTTCTCCCACTTCGTTGCTGATGCTTCTTAACTGCAGGAAGGGAACTTGCTGCTGCAGGCATACATAATGCAATGCCGCACCTTCCATGGTTTCTGTTTGCGGAGAAAATGTACCTGTTAATTGCTGTTTTTGAAAGAGGCTGTCGCTTACTTTATTGATGGTAACAGATCGTACTACCGGCAGGGGCGAATTGTTTAACAGGGGATGCTGGTTGATCAGCCATCCGTCTGTAAAAGGAAAATGATTTTTACCTGCAAAGCCTGCGTCAAATACCGTTGTAAATACTCCCTTTTCTTCCATGCCTGTATCTCCAAATGTATCATACTTAACTAAAACGGTTTCTCCTGCTGCAGCATCCTGGTAGCTAAAGCTTCCGGCAATACCAGCCTGTATCACCAGATCGGGTTGCTGTTGAAGCATAGCGCAGGTTAGCAGGTAGGTAGCCGGTACCGGGCCTATACCGGTAATTAAAATCTCCACTTCATGATTATTGAAAACAAACCCTTTTTTCTCCAGTAACTCTAGTGTTGGCTCTATTTCAAAAGTAGTGGCGGCAGTTAAGAGGATTGACATGCCGCAAAATTCGGGTTAAAACCTGCTGCCACCAAGTTTTTCAATCAAACTTCCCATTTTGGCTGTAAGCGGTTAACTTTGCCGAAATTTTTTTAAAACAGGGAATGGTTTACATTACAAGGATAGAACATTTTAACGCCGCTCATAAATTGTACAACCCGGCCTGGAGCAGGGAACAAAATGATGCAGTGTTTGGTAAATGTGCCAATGATAACTGGCATGGCCACAATTTTGAATTACATGTAACCATAAAAGGCACTCCCAATCCTGATACAGGGTTTGTGTACGATGTGAAAAGGCTGAGTGTAATTGTGCAGGAGCATGTGATTGAAAAGCTGGACCATAAAAACCTTAATATGGATGTGGATTTTATGGCGGGTAAATTGTGCTCCATCGAAAACCTTGTAATTAGTATCTGGCAGCAACTGGTGCCACATCTTCCACAGGGGGTGCAACTTCATCGTCTTAAACTCACCGAAACACCCCGGATATTTGTTGAGTACTACGGAGATTAAATTGTTGTTTGCAACAAACAATTTGTACTTTTAAATGTAATAGCTACCTCAAGCTGTATTGTTTGAACAGCAAACTTCTGTTATAACATGCAGTGTAGTTCATCCTGGTATATAATAGTGGATTGATTTGTTTGCTGTCCAACCATTTTATTATTACCTGTTATATTTTTTATATGGCTAACAAAGTAGCAGTTTTTCGTAAAGAACATTTTAATGCAGCCCATCGTTTGCACAATCCGTTGTGGGATGAAGCTACCAATGATAAAGTGTTTGGCAAATGCAACAATCCCCATTATCATGGTCATAATTATGAGCTCATCGTTAAACTGACAGGAGTGCCTGATCCTGCCACCGGTTATGTGTATGATCTTAAATTGTTAAGTGACCTGGTGAGAGATGAAATACTGGAGCGGTTTGATCACAGGAACCTTAATCTTGATACGGTGGAGTTTAAAGACCTCAATCCAACCGCTGAAAATATTGCGGTGGTAATTTATGATATCTTAAGGGAAAAAATTGCAAAGGAACTGGATCTTCACATCAGGTTGTATGAAACAGAGCGGAATTTTGTAGAGTACCCGGCGATATAATAAATGATGAGATGATGATACATGTGTTGTAATAATTTCTAACACATGATGTTTCACTGCTAACAAAAAATACAAGAAAAAACAATGGCATACAAAAAGATTGATCACTATGATGAGCATGTTACATCAGGATTGATGAAAAATTACAAAGAGACATTGGCATTGTTGGGTGAAGATGCAGGCAGGGAAGGATTGGAAAAAACTCCTGAACGATTGGCCAAAGCGATGCAGTTCTTAACACAGGGTTACCAGCAGGATGCCAATGCCATTCTAAATTCCGCCAAGTTTCATGAGGAAGTGAGTGAAATGATCATTGTAAAAGATATTGAACTGTACAGTATGTGTGAACACCATATGCTGCCGTTTTATGGCAAGGCGCATGTGGCATATATACCCAATGGCTGGATCACCGGCCTGAGTAAAGTTGCAAGAGTGGTGGATGTGTATAGCCGCAGGCTGCAGGTGCAGGAAAGATTAACGCACCAGATATTGAATTCCATTAAAGAAACATTGAATCCTTTGTGGGTAGCTGTTGTTATATAGGCTTCACATTTGTGTATGATGATGAGGGGGGTGCAGAAACAAAACTCTGTTACAACCACATCTGCTTTTTGGGGTGAGTTTGAAAAGAATGAAACAAGGAGTGAGTTTGTAAAGTTGATTAGTGCCAAGCTGCACTAAGACTTATAGGTTTAAATGGTTACTGGTTTATTTGTTGGTGGAAACTTCTAACTTCAAATAAACCTTTTTTATGCAGGTACATTTGCAGGAAATAAAATAAGTTTGCCAACATTATTTTACGACTACTAAATCCTAAATTGATTGCTATGTCACATGCTTATATCTTTCCCGGCCAGGGTTCTCAGTTCAGCGGAATGGGAAAAAACCTCTATGATACCAATTCATTGGCAAAGGAATTATTTGAACAGGCCAATGAAATTGCCGGCTTCCGCATTTCTGATGTGATGTTTACCGGATCGGATGAAGACCTGAAGCAAACCAACGTAACGCAACCAGCAGTTTTTTTACATTCTGTCATCGCCTTTAAAACGTTGGGTGCGGTTAGTCCTGATATGGTGGCCGGCCACTCATTGGGTGAATTTTCAGCACTTGTTGCAAATAATGTATTGAGTTTTGAAGATGCCTTTAAACTGGTTAGCATCCGGGCAAGTGCCATGCAAAAAGCCTGTGAGTTAAATCCTTCCACTATGGCCGCTGTACTGGCATTGGCAGATGATAAGGTAGAGGAGATCTGTGCCAGGGTGCAGGCCGGTACCGGTGAAGTTGTAGTGGCTGCCAATTACAATTGTCCCGGTCAGTTGGTGATCAGCGGTTCCATCAAAGGCATTGAAATAGCCTGTGAGCAAATGAAAGCTGCAGGTGCTAAAAGAGCATTGGTATTGCCTGTTGGTGGTGCATTTCATTCGCCGTTAATGTTGCCAGCGAAAGAAGAACTGGCTGCTGCAATTGAAGCTACCACATTCAATACCCCTTCCTGTCCTGTATACCAAAATATGGTGGCAAAAGCAGTGACAAATGCTGCTACCATCAGGCTTAATTTAATTGACCAGCTTACCGGCGCAGTAAGGTGGACACAGAGTGTGCAGGCAATGATCGCTGACGGCGCTACCCATTTTACAGAAGCAGGCCCGGGCAAAGTATTACAAGGATTGGTACAGAAGATCAATAAAGAAATGCAGGCAGATGGAGTGAATTAAGAAGCCAGGCTTTAAGTAGGATTAGGGACAATGTTATTATATGCTCTGTATTCTGAACGGCTCCGCCTTTTAAATCAATTTCTTAAAACCTTGCTACTATCTTGAAGTTTATTAACCTTGGTGTAAGCCTGTTGGGGATGCTGTACGTAGTATTGGAAAAATCTTTGATCAACTGGTAAGAAATGGTATTGGGCCGGTCAATCAGGTTGAATATTTCAAAACTTGCCCAGATATTATCAAAGCCACGAAAAGGATTGTGGCTCCGGCGGGCACTTTTTTCACTCAGCAATAAAGCACTAAAGCCTATGTCTACCCGGATATAAGGATCGATCACCAATGCATTGCGGTACTTAACACTGTTGGGAATATTGAAAGGCATATTACTTCCGTAGAGCATATTCAAATGCACCCGGAAATTTTTATTGGTAGATAAATAATCCTGCAAAAACAAGCCAATGGTGATCATCCGGTCTGTTGGACGACGCAACCAACCCACATCCTGCCGAACACTGTCTGCTACTACTTTGTCTGCACTGGTGGAAGTTATGGGTTCTCCTGCTGCATTTAAATATTGCTGGTAATAATCACCGTCAATGTTTTCTTTTGTTTTCATCAGGCCAATGCTCAGCCAGCTTTCTGCATCCTTTACCAGTTCAGTATAGAATCTTGTTTCCAACCCATATGCATAACCCTTTGCATTGTTATTGCCGAAGTAGCGTATCCTTACATTGTCAACATCGTAAGGGATCAGGTCTTTTATGTTTTTGTAATAAGCCTCGGTAGTGATCCTGAACGGCCTGCCTGCATTTTTGAAATTATAATCCAGCCCTGCCACTACCTGGTAGCTTTTCTGCGACTTCAGCGCTGTATTGATCGTGCCATCATACCGCCGCAGTTCCCTGTAAAAAGGTGGCTGGTTGTAGATACCTGCTGCCAGTTTGAATACTACATCTTTTTTCCAGTTGGGCTTAATACTTACCTGCGCCCTCGGGCTTATCAGCAGTTCTTTATTGAGTGAGTTGTAATTATATCTTATGCCTGCCTGCAACGTGATATCGCTTTTCTCATTTTTAAAAACAATATTGTCCTGCACATAACCGCTGTATTTTTTGATGGACAGGTTAGCAGTGGTATTGAAGAAACTGTTCAGCCTGCCCGTGTTTACCGGTAGTGAATAACCTGCGCTGTCCTGGTATTCCCATTCGTACAGCTTGTCTTTGATATTGGTTTGTTCAATGCTGTTGCCAAACTGGATAAAATGGCTTCCTTCTTCCCAGCTGCCTTTTAAAGCAGCATTCCATACAGTGATGTCGAGTGTATTGCGGCCATAATTTTGATAATACCCTGCACCCAGTGGATTTACAATTTGTCCAAAGCTGGCACTGTTGTTATCAAAATCCCTGTCGCCAAATAAATACGCACCTGCAATATCAAAGTTCTCATTCTCTTTATTCTGAAAGCGGCTCAGCATCCACTTTAGTTTCAGTTTTTTGTTGGGTTGGTTTACAGCGCTTAGCCCGATGAGGTTTGTTTTGTAACCATCTCTTTCCTGTCCTTCAAAAAATATATCCAAACCAAGATTGGCAGTAAACAATGGGGAGAAAACAGAAGATGTTTTTTGTGCATCCTCCGGTATTAAGGTAAAACTGGTGGTGGAAAAATTACCCAGCAACTCCAGTTGCCATTTTTCATTCAGCTTGTATGTAAGGTATCCCTGCACATCGGTGGAGGAGGGGATATACGCACCTTTTGTTTCCTGGCTGCTTAATAAATTCCGGTTACTTCGGTTGCGTACGCCCATAATGTAAGTAATTTTTTCGTTTTTAGCAGATCCTTCCAGGTGAAAGCCCTGCTCTAAAAAACTTACATAAACAGAACCGCCAAAGCTTTTTGGTTTTTTGTATTGTATGTCCAGCACACTGCTCATTTTATCGCCATACTTTGACTGGAAACCGCCATTGTAGAAACTTACATTCCTCGCCAGTTCCGGATTGATGAAACTTAAACCTTCCTGCTGTCCGCTTCTCACTAAATAAGGCCTGAATATTTCAAAGTCGTTGATGTAAATTAAATTCTCCTCATAGTTGCCATCACGTACACTATACTGTGATGTAAGTTCATTATTGCTACCCACGAGTATTTTTATGAGGCCTTCAATACCACCGGTGGTGCTGGGTAATACCACAGCATTTTTAGGGTTGATCTTTGTGATGCCCAGCTCTTTTCTTTCCCTGTCATCACCAATAATAATGGTGCCGAGTGTTTTACCGCTGTGTTGCAATTTGATGGTTACTTTCTCTTCTTCGTTATCACTCAGGAAAAAATTCTTTTGAAAATCGGCGTAACCGGTATGCGAAAAGATGAGTGCGAATGCTTTTTCAGCAGGCACTTTTATGCGGAAGGTACCCGAGTCCGCAGATACCACGCCGGTTGCCTTTCCCAGTATGATTACAGATACGCCACTGATAACATTGTCATTTTCGTCCAGCACTTTGCCGCTTACATAAGCCGCTTTTTTTTGTGCGGCTGCTGTAAGGCAGAACAATGAAAGAATGATACCGGCTATTATTCTCATGCGATGAAGATACTTGATTTCCTGTTTTGTTATACGGGATAAAAATAAGGGGTTGTTGATAAACAACAAGTTTTATTAACTGCTTTGTGTAATTGCTTTGTTAATTACATCCGGCAATAATAAGAGAGAACAATTTTATCACCATTTAAAATTGCAAGATGAAAAAACTGCTTATGCTACTTGCGCCGGTTATCTTATTATCGCTGGCCTTCCGGGCAAATGATTTTTTTACAGTTAGCGGGGTTGTAACAGATAAAGATGGAGCGCCCATTCCTTTTGTCACTATCAATGTAAAAGGAACAAAAAAGGGCACATCGGCTGATGCAGTCGGCTATTACAAAATCGATATCCTGAACGGCAAACAAACATTGGTGTTCAGTGCTGTTGGCTTTAAAGCTCTGGAGGTAGCTGTAAAAGGAAAGCCGAAAATTAATGTGGTGCTGGAAGCGGCCTCCACACAACTTCAGGAAGTGGTAGTAAACAGTGCATACGGTATCAGGAGAAGTTCGAAGTCGGTCAGTTATTCTGTTCAGTCTGTCAACAATGGTTATGCAAGCCAATCTCTATTATCGGGCCTTAACGGAAAAGTAGCTGGCCTGGATATTAGAAGTGGGGATGGGTTGGTAACTACTTCCCATAGCCGTAACGATGAAGATTTCAATACAGAAGATTATGATAAGATCACTGAAAATAAATTTCTTAAAACTACAGATAATCAGCTCTCCACTTTTTCAATTGATGTGGATGCGGCCTCCTACAGCAATGTGCGCCGTTATTTAAACAATGGGCAGTTGCCACCCGCCGGTGCGGTAAGAATAGAAGAACTGGTGAATTATTTTAGTATGAATATCCTCAGCCTGCTAATGATGAACCATTTTCAATCAACACTGAAATGGCCACGGCCCCGTGGAATCATGATCATCAACTGGTGCTGATTGGCCTGCAGGGGAAAAAGATTCCTACTGAAAATCTGCCTTCTTCCAATCTTGTTTTCCTGGTGGATGTATCCGGTTCCATGCAGGGGCCCGAAAGAATTGGCCTGGTGAAAGCATCCATGAAAATGCTCGTGGATCAGTTGCGCCAGCAGGATAAAGTTTCTATTGTAGTGTATGCCGGTGCCGCAGGCTTGGTATTGCCTGCCACCAACGGTTTGGATAAAACGAAAATAAAAGATGCCATTGACAGGCTGGAAGCAGGTGGCTCTACTGCAGGCGGAGAAGGTATCAGGCTGGCCTATAAAACAGCAAAAGAGAGCCTGGTAAAAGGCGGTAATAACCGGGTGATCCTTTGTACGGATGGCGATTTTAATGTAGGCGAAAGCAGTGATGATGCCATGGAAAGACTGATTGAAGAAGAAAGAAAAAGTGGTGTGTTCCTTACCGTACTGGGTTATGGAATGGGTAATTATAAAGACAATAAAATGCAAAAGCTTGCAGACAAAGGCAACGGTAACCATGCATATATTGATGGTATCAGCGAAGCGAAAAAAGTGCTGGTGAATGAATTCGGCGGCACCCTGTTCACCATTGCCAAAGATGTAAAACTTCAGGTTGAATTTAATCCTGCTAAAGTACAGGGCTACCGGCTGATTGGTTACGAAAACCGGATGCTGGCAAAAGAAGATTTTAATGATGATAAAAAAGATGCAGGGGAACTGGGCAGCGGGCATACGGTTACTGCCTTGTACGAAGTGATACCTGTTGGTGTGGAATCTGATTTCCTCAATAGTATAGATTCATTAAAATACCAAAGCAATCAACTTGCTCCATTGAGTAAGTCTTCACAAACAAATGAGATACTTACGGTGAAGTTCCGGTATAAAGCGCCTGATGGAGATGCCAGCAAACTGATGGTGCACCCGGTAAACGATGATCAAAAAACGATTGGTAAAACTTCGGAAAACTTCCGTTTTGCCATTGCAGTGGCAGAGTTTGGAATGCTGCTGCGTAATTCTTCATACAAGTCTGGCGCCTCTTACAACAATGTACTGCGGCTTGCAGAGAAGGCAAAGGAAGCAGATGCAGAAGGTTACCGTTCCGAATTTATACAATTGGTTAAGGTGGCACAAAAACTAAGCAATGAAAAGCAGGAGCTGGCAGTAGAAGATACCGAAGAAGAAAAATGGTAAGCAACCTTAAATATTAATCTACAGGTTTTACTAAAATGCTTTCTAACAAACAGCCTGCTGTAACAGCGGGCTGTTTGTTAGAACCAGCACCCTGATTTATTAATGAACAACAAACGTTTGTTAACTCGGCTGCCTGCCATTAATATCCGGAAACAAGCAAAAAATGCAGTAAACTTGTACCTGCATCAATGACCTTTTCAATAGCCAATAACTATTGAAATCCATTATTCCTCATCTTCAATATCATCATCGCATGCCATTCAGGAAAATTTGTTGTTGTCTGCTTGTAATCAACATCTGCTGTGAAGCTGTTACAGCACAGCCAAACAATACAATTGCTTTATTGAATAAAGTATCTCTGCAATTCAGTCTTGATCAAAAGGGGATTCCCCAATACGCTGTATATTATGATGGCAAAGCGGTTGTAAGGCCATCCCGTATGGGCTTTGTTTTAAGTAACAGTATTGTATTAAATGAAGGATTTCAACTGATCAAAACAGATTCAACCGATGTTGATGAAACATGGAATCCTGTTTGGGGTGAAGTGAGCAGCATCCGCAATCATTACAAACAGGTAAGCTTTCACCTGCAGCAAACACAAACGCCAAACCTCCTGATGAATATTGTTTTCAAAGTATATGAAGATGGGGTGGGCTTCAGGTACGAATTTCCAAGACAGTCGAATCTTACCTATTTTATTGTTGCCAGTGAAACCACCCAGTTCAATCTTACCGGAGATCATAAAACATTCTGGATACCCGGCGACTATGATACGAACGAACAGTTATACACTACTTCCAGGCTAAGCGAAGTAGATGCCTGGAAATCTGATATGGTTAGTACCGGTGGCAGGGCATTGAATGTGCCTGATCAATATGCAGTGCAAACGCCGCTGATGATGAAAACGGCAGAGGGCCTGTACATTAATATTCATGAAGCGGCCCTGGTAAATTTTCCTGCCATGCAATTGCATGTTGATAGGGCGTCTCATAGTTTATCGGCTAACCTGGTACCCGATGCTGCAGGTAACAAAGCCTACTTGCGTACACCGGCCAATACGCCCTGGCGTACGGTTATCGTAAGCGATAAGGCAGCAGCTATACTCAGCTCAAAAATGATACTGAATCTGAACGAACCTTCTAAACTGGAGAATGCATCCTGGGTAAAGCCGATGAAATTCATTGGTATCTGGTGGGAAATGCAGACCAATACGGGCAGCTGGAATTATACAGACAGGCCTGATTCATTGGGTGCCAATTCAAAACCTTTTCCCAATGGAAGACATAGCGCCAATACGGCTAATGTTAAACGTTATATCGATTTTGCCTCACGGAACGGAATTAAAGGGTTGCTGGTTGAAGGATGGAATACCGGATGGGAAGCATGGTATGGTAACTGGAACGGCAGGCATTTTGATTTTGTAACCCCTTATCCCGATTTTGATGTTACAGCCATTCAGCAATATGCTGCTGACAAAGGGGTAGAGATGATTATGCACAATGAAACAAGTGCAGATGCCGCCACCTATGATCAGCAGATGGACACTGCTTTTCAATTCATGAACCGCTTTGGTTACCACTCCGTGAAAACAGGTTATGTTGGGCAGATCATTCCAAGAGGGGAACACCACGATGGGCAGTGGATGGTAAATCATTATTTACGCTCTATTGAAAAAGCAGCTAAGCACCAGGTGGCAATCGACATCCATGAACCGGTAAGGCCTACAGGTTTGCACCGTACTTATCCCAACTTTATCGCCTGCGAAGCAGCCAGGGGCAATGAGTTTAATGCGTTCAGTGAAGGCAGTCCGCCCGAACATGAAACCATCCTGCCCTTTACCCGTTTGATGGGTGGGCCAATGGATTATACGCCGGGTATTTTCAAACTCCGTAATTATGCAACTGGTGCACCCGGCAGGCAAATGCACACCACGCTTGCCAAACAGCTTGCTTTATATATTACCATGTACAGTCCATTGCAAATGGCAGCAGATATACCTGCCAGCTACGAGGCTCACATGGATGCTTTCCAGTTTATCAAAGATGTGCCAACAGACTGGGATGATACAAAGATCATTGAGGCGGAACCGGGAGATTATATTACCATAGCAAGAAAAGAAAAGGGAAAGAATAGTTGGTTCATTGGTGCAATTACCGATGAGAACAGCCGTATAGCAAACATACCACTATGGTTTTTAAATGCAGTTGAAAAATATACTGTAACGATCTATGGAGATGGTGAAGGCGCCGATTGGAAAACCAATCCCGAAGCTTACAAAATTGAACAGTTTATAGTAACCGGTAAAACGGTATTAATACTGAAACTGGCCAATGGGGGTGGGGCAGCAGTAAGTGTTATGCCTGCTACTGCGGAGCAGTTAAAGAAACTAAAGATGTATAAGTAGCATCATTCATCCTGGTGTTCTTTGTGAACTCCGTGGTTAAATAAATTCAAAGGATTAGTTTGAAAGTTAAGGAGTTAAGAAATGAAAGGCTTTGACCATTTCTTAACTCCTTAACTTTTTCGTTCCTTTATTCTATTGCACTTTCACTACCGGTTTCATCTGCACATGCCTTCCGTTTTGAAAACGGAGATAATAGATGCCGGTTGGATAAGCACCGATATTAATTTGCTTATTGATGGTTTGCGGGCCACCGTAAGTAGCTTCCAGGATTGTCTGCAACGGGGCTCCCTCTTTACTTACTAACTGTAGCAAAGTGTGGCCGCCATTGGTAAAGAAAGTTACGGTAGTTATCCCGGTCGCTGGATTAGGGGATGTGCTTACTAAGTTATCTTCATTCACTTCCTCCATCCTGCCCAAAGGTGCACAGTTGGCATTATTGCAAATATTAAGGTCATTAAAGTTCTGAAGCAATATCTGTTGCAGGCTGGTACTGTCCTGGCAAAGCCAGCGTTTCATAATACTATAGTACACACTCCTGAAATCGAATTGCATACCGATATTATCAACAGAAGTGGCACTTGATGGTAACAATGGGTTGCTGCCGATAATTCCACCGGTGGCTTGTGTGCCAAATATAAACTGCGGGGCTGCATAGCCATGATCGGTACCGCCGCTGGCATTGCTTTTTATCCTGCGGCCAAACTCACTAAAGGTCATGCCCAGAACCCGCTGGTCTTTTCCCATGAGTGAAAGGTCGCTTTGAAAAGCCTTTACACTGTCGCCTATCGTGGCAAGCAGGTTGGCATGGGTGCCGGTAGTGGTATCAGCCGTGTTAACCTGCCCTGTGTGGTTGTCAAAACCCTTCAGGTTCACTACGTATATCTTTGTACTCAAACCTCCATTGATCAGCCTCGCCACTATTTTAAGTTGTGATGCCAGGCTATTGGAGGGATAAGTGGCCATATTGGTATTGCCCGCCCTGTTATAGGCCGTCTTGATCAGATCACTATAAAGTTCTGCCTGCCGGGATACTTCCCTCAGGTGGGCAAGCTTGTCACCCATTGGCGTATCTGCTGCCACAATATCCTGTCCGCCATTGGCATTGTTGATAAAGGCATTGGGATCGCTAATGGTATAGCCCATTGGTGCCGATGGCCCGAGTAATGCAAGTGCCGTACTGCTACCAAACTGCACCGCCAAAGGATCTGGCATCTCTGTAGTGGGGTAGTTGCCTGGGAAACCGGCATACTCACCATTCAGGTACCTCCCCAGCCAGCCATCGTTTAAGAACTGGTCGCTGTCCGAGGCCGTGTTCCAGATATCGGTTGCCCTAAAGTGGGAGAAGTTAGGATTGGGGTAACCAACCGACTGCACAATACAAAGCTTGCCTTGGTTGTACAAATCCCTCATCCCGGTTAAGGAAGGGTGTAAGCCGGTAGCCGAAGTGCCTGTTAGGGCCAAAATCCTGTTTTGGGGAATGGCAATATTGGTCCGGGCATTATAGTAACTGCTGTACTGATCGATCGGGATTACCGTATTCAATCCGTCGTTTCCACCGCTCAATTGTATCACTACCAGTATATGGTCGTTGGGTGTACCAGGCAGTAACAGCTTCCCAAGGGGGCTGTCTTCGGCGTGGGCGGTAAGACTAAAGCCGTTGATCAGCCCTGGTACCCCGGCACCTGCAATGGCAGCATTACGAATGAATTTTCTTCTTTGCATATCAATAATATTATTGGCTCACGCAGGTAAAACTTACATGAGATGGTATTCTTCTAATTTACTAAAAAAATAAAGTAATAATGCTTTTAACCTGGTATTCACTACACTATAGTTATTTAAATCTGACGGATTATTAATATAGGCGTTCCATGCAACCGTCCAGTAATTGTCGTCAGTAAGGCCGGAGAGCAGGATTTCCGATTTGATGGTATCTCTTAATCCCTGGCTCAGGCTCCTTCTTAAAAAGCAGGTATTAAAGTCCTGCACCAGCTTGTTGGGGTTGGCAGGGCTGCTCATTTTACTTGCGATGGCAACAGGGTCGATAAAGGTTTTAAAGCCGCCATTGCTGTAGCCGCTGTTTACAAGGCTGTCTATAAACCCCTGTCTTTTTACAAAAGTGTCGGTATTCACCCATAATTTATCATAGAAGGGTGACTGGTAATAGGGCATATATCCGGATACATTGTTGGGATCACCGATACTCTGGTCGATAGATGCCATGAAATTAGCCGCCAGGTAGTTAAGATGCTTATACTGAAGTACCGGGTTACTTCTTGGTGGCAGCTTGACGCCACATTCCCTGATGAGGCCAACTGTAAAATCCAGCGGACTTTTGATGGTATCCCCAAACTGGAGGGTATCAAAAAAGTGTTGACTGTTAAGCAACTGGGTAAGTACCGGCTTAATATCATAATTATTATTCCTGAAAGTTTCGGCCAATGGGGTGATCACTGCAGCCTCAGTTTCAGGGCTTATTTCATGGTAAACAAAATAGCGGTATAGCCTCCTGCAAATATTCTTAGAGGTTTCTACATTGCTGAAAATCATATTTAGTAAGTCGTCTACCTCTAATTGAGCTTCAGATTGACTACGGCTTATTACAGTGTTGTTATAGAAGGACGAAAACTGCTTTGGTTCCGTATCGTGTTTGGTAATGGCAAAGCTGTAATAGGCATTCTGCAGGTTTACCATATAGCCGGTAAGAACCCTTGCAGCCGCCTTCACATCGTCTTCGGTATAATGGCTGTCAGGGCCCTTGCCTACAGTAAAAAGTTCCTGCAGTTCCCTGCCATAGTTTTCATCAGGGGCCGTTTTTGTATTCTGGTATCCGTTTAGGTAAACCAGCATCGCCGGGTTGATGGTCATTTCCTTTACCAGGATTTTAAAATTACCAAGGGCATGTTGGCGCAACAGTTGCATATATCCATAGCAAAGCAGGCCCCCACCTACCATGGCGAATTCGATGGTAACATGATTGCTCCAAAAAAGGATCATCTTTTCCTCAATGCTTCGGGGTTGGTTGATCATGTTACCCAGCCACCAGGATCTTAATGAATCTCTGCGGTTGCCATTATTGGAATTGGTAGACGTGCCGGTGCTGACCCAACTCCTGCCAATGGGTATCGACCAATCGGGGTCGCTGGCAGGCGAAGCAGCATCAGTGGCTGCTACTTTTATAGGTTCGCCGGGGTTGGCGTTAACGGTATTTACCAGTTCGTCCACTGCCTGAGCCACCGTGCGACTTTTAAAATAAGCAACATCTTCCTGCGCCGCTCCAAACATGGTCCGCTTCAATAAGTGTATTATCTCGGTCTCGGTCCACGGTCCGGTATAGGGGTCAAGGCCTGTGCTGAATGGCGGAACTACTTCCGGTATTTCCATTGTTGTTATCACAGCCTTCCTCTGATGCCTTTCTTTTTTTGAGGAAGAAGGCTTGATCAGGGAGTGGAGAAATTCTTTTCTTTCCATGCTTTGTGAGGTTATCAGTGATGGGTTACAAGAGATCAGTCGATGCTGTATGCATTCATTACTGAACACTGCCAGCTACTTGCTTTAAGGTTAACTTCAATTTTAATTCGTTTATCTCATTTTGTTGTTTATCAATCAATTGCTTCATTTCCTGAATGGCTTTTATCATTGGCACTACCAGCTCAGCATAGCGTAGTCCATAGGCCGTTTGTTCATTGGTGGGTTTATCTACGCCGCTGAAATGATACCCGATTCCTGTTGCCGCTGCTTCCACTTCCTGGGCAAGTAAACCAGTAAAACGGATGCTCTCAAAAGCGGTATTATCAGTTCCGGTTTTACCACCCTGTATCTTTTGCAGGGTAGCCAGGTCATAATTATAAGTTACCGGCCTCAGCTTTTCAATAAAGGCCAGCCCTGGTACATCTTCCTGTATATTCTTTTTTATCCGGGCATCGCTGAAGGTTGTCCAGCCCACCTGGCCGCCAATGCTGGTAATATTGGTATTACCAATCCGTACCTGGTTGCTTGCGGTGATCACTACGGATTGTCCTAACCCTGTTGCATTATTCACTGTTGGATTACCGGCTATGTCAACGCCTGAACCAATATAGGTATTGCCGCTCCCACCGGTTTGGGTAAAGCCCGCCTGGTAACCGATAAAAGTATTATCGCCGCTTCCGGTATATACCAGCCCGGCATTGTGACCTACGATGGTATTTCGGCTGCTGCTGCCTGCACTGCTAAGGGTATAATGGCCAAGTAACACATTGTAGCTGGCACTGGTAGTACTCAGCCCGGCATTGTAGCCAATGGCGATATTCTCCAGCCCACCATTCAGCAGTTGTAAGGCATTGTTACCAATGGCAAACTGGGTACTGGTAGTTTTATTACTGCCCAATGCCCCTGTGCCGATGGCCAGTATATTGCCGCCGCCGGTATTGCCTGCCGCTGCATCCTTTCCAATGGCAATATTTTCGGAAGCCATGTTTAACCTGAGTGCATTGGAGCCAACAGCTACATTGCCAATGGAAGTTCCGGCTGTTGCCAGTGCCCTGCTGCCAAGTGCCACATTATCATTACCGGTGCTGATGCCAACTGCGGCAGAATCTCCCAGTGCTGTATTAGCACTACCACTGGTAAGGCTGCCCAAAGCAGTATATCCAAATCCATTATTACCACTCCCGGTAACTCCCAGGGTAAAACTGCGGTTGCCATAAGCATTGTTGCGGCTGCTGGGAGATGGGTCTATTAAACCGGAGGGTTGGTTATTGGTGCGTATCAATAAGGCTTTAGCATCAGTAGTGCCTATAAAATTGGTTGCAGTATTGATTCTGCTATTGCCGGTAGTGCTCCAGCCGGTAAGACTTACAGTAAAAGCACCGCTTCTTTTTCTCAGCACACCGGCAGTATCCACCGTTACAACACTGTCGCTGATATCGCCGGCCTGCAGGCCTTCCAGCCTTAATGGATTAACCAGGGCAACGATATGTAAGGAGTGAGTGGGGCTGTCTGTACCGATACCAACATTTTGAGAAAAACTATGCAGGGTACAGCAGGTTAAAAAGAACGTAATGATCTTCTTCATAAAGTATTGGGCAGTTGGTTAATTGTATAGTGAATCAAAAATAGTGCAAAAAGGTAAACACTATCAACTCAATTACGCCAGGAAGCCTTTGCAGCAGCAGTTTTTATTAACAGCAACAGTTGAAATTTAAAAACTAACGGAAATAAATACTGCCCTTACATCAGTCTTTTATTTTTGGCCCAAAAAAAGAGCCGCAAAAACTGCGGCTCTTTGATGCAAAGGGGAATTGCTTCCCCAAATTGCCCGAGGTTCTTCAAAGCAAATATTTTATCAGCCTTTCTTGGTGGGCTTTACAGGTTGTAATGGCTTGCTGGCTGCAGGCTGTTCACGGGGAACTATCTTTTGTTCCTTTTCTTCTTTTTTTATTTGTTGCTGCTGCATTTTCTCCTGCCTTATTTGTTCCTGTTGCTGTCTTCTTATTTCAGCCTGTTGTTCTCTTTGTCTCCTCAATTCGTCCTGCCGGCGCTGCTGTTCTGCGGCCTGTTGTTCTTTCAATTGCTGCTGCCTGATGGATTCCTCCCGCTGCCTTTTAATATCTTCCTGCTGCTCTTCGTATTGCTGCTGTGTTTTTATCGCTTCCTGCTTTTTGATAGCATCCTGCCTCACCGCCTCATTTTCCCTATTCTTGATTGGTTGCAGTTCCCGGTCCCTTACAGGTGCAGGCTGTTCCACTTCTTTAATGGCCTGTGGTTCTTTGTCAACCGGTTGTTTTACCGGTGCAGGTACCCGTATGGGTTTTACTGGTTCGGTATTATTAACAGCTGGTGCTGCCTGTTCTGTAGCCACTGGTTTTACCGGTTGTTTAACCGTTCCTTCGGCCGGTATGGTTACGGTATTGCCTTTTAAAGCAGGGCGGTAAATCCTTACAGTATTACCTGTAACAGGTGTTGCCGGAGCTGTCTCTTCCGTAAAGTTCACTTCTTTGGGTTGTATCTTTTTACGGGTAACCCTTTCTACTTCCTGCTGTGCCGGCCCGGTGGCATATGTAACATTGTTGTTTACCTGTGTATTATTGATGATGGTTACCTGGTTGTAAGCACTGCTTTTAATGGCAGGCCGCTGATAGTGCTGGTACACATTCGGACTGTTGATGTACCGGTGCCTTACAAAGCGCCAGTGGTTATAAGGAATACCGCCAAAGCCCATATTGAATCCCATACCGGGGCCCATTGGTGCCCAGCCATAGTAGCCATCATACTGGCACCAGCTTACCCATGCAGGAGCCCATTCGTAGCCGGGTATCCATGCCCAGCCATAAGACTGAATATAGGCCCATCTGCCATAGTGAAACGGCGCCCAGCCCCAGGCATAGTCAGATACCCATGTCCACCCGTAATTGGTAAAAACCCAGTGGCCATTGTTACTGTAAGGTTCAAAGCCATTGGCATTGGCAATCCACACCTGTCCATAGTCTGCATTATCTACCCAACGGCCATAGGGGCTTAGCTGCACGTAAAAAGTATTGAAACTGATGCCGGTATTGATCTGCGATTTAGCCTGGTAACTGCCTGCCAGCACAAAAACGGTTACTAAGGCCATCATTATCTTTTTCATGATTGTATGAATTGGTTAATACCATGATTAGCGTAATATCCGTGCCACGATTTGCAGGGCATTCCTAAAATGGATGAATGGAAAAGCCCCTGAGGTACAGTTGTTTATCAACCCATGACGGCCATCAGTTATTGCAATTATGTCAGTTGGGTGATTGATTGGGTGCTACTACTGCCGTAATGGTTTGTTCTACAGCAGCAGGGTGAAAATACCCATGTTGGGCAACAGCAATTTCAAGATGTTTACAACCGGGTGCTGGCTGCCGGGGCGCTTAGCTGTATACATGCAAATGACTAAAACGCTTTAAAACTTCCGGGTAATATTAACTTTTCATCAGCCTTACCTGCTGAAATAACTGCCGTAAATTAGGGGCATGAAAACAAGTGTTATTACCAGCCTCTTTTTATTAATAGCCAACTGCTGTTTTTGCCAGGTATGGACGGCAGCGCAACTGAACGAAGCCAATACTGCTGCTGACCTGGAGTATTTGAGTGCACCTGAAAAACAGGTGATACTATACATTAACCTGTGCCGGCTGTATCCGCAGCAGTTTGCTGCCAACGAGGTAAAGAAATACAAGGGCGTGCCGGGGTAAAAGACAGGAACCTTGCTAAATACAAAGCCAGCCTGTTAAAAGAACTTGCCAGCCGACAGCCCAGCGAAGCACTGGTATTTGACGAGGCCCTGTATGATGATGCACATTGCTATGCCACCGAATTAAGCACCCACAAGCGTGCAGCCCACCAGCGCATCAATTGTGAAAAAAGCAATTATGCAGAGTGCATTTTTTGGGGCAGTGGCGAAGGAAGAATTATTGCACTGGAGTGGCTGGTAGATAGTGGTATTGGCACCCTGGGGCACCGGAAGAATTGCCTGAACCCGGACTATAGTATAACAGGCATTAAGATTGCCCAGCATTATCAGTTTGGGCATTGTGCGGTGGGGGAGTTTGAATAATGGGGTAAGAGCTGACAGTTTTGAGAACACACTGTAACCAGCTTGTTTTTTTATTATATAGTTATCTCAAAAGATTAAGACTTTTAAAAAAGCATCTCCTCTGCGGAGAATAATTGCAACTGTAAATAAAAATTTGGCGGATATTTAAAAGATATTGATATTAGTGCATTCTTAATTGCTAACCGCTCTCTCTTAGTTATCCCATCAATTAAGCGCTGCGTAACCCTGAAGACTTCTTATTAAACTTTATAAATAACCGGTTGTAAAAACCTGCATTTTTCAATTGCCTTGTAATTGATAATAGGCGATTGTAAATATGCGTAGCTTTTACAATATACCAGACAATAAAGGTTAGCCAAAATTTCCATTAAAGAAATTTTTTGAAACCTGCATTTTTTTATGAGTTAGCTGCAAGCACAAAAAAGCACACCAGTATGATAGAAAAAAAAGAGAAAAAAAAGTTTATAGTTTTAATGCAAGAAGCCTATGTTAAAATGAGGCCTTATATTGCTGCGTTCCTTGTCATAGCAATAGCTACATCACCGGTCATACCAAATTCAAATTGGCGAATAGGTGTGACATCAACCTTAGCTGTTACCCTTTTGTTTTTAATTTTCGATTTATTTAAAGACCTAACAAAACGGCTTGACACTATTGATAATAAATTGAAAGATGAAGAACCTCCTACATTTGACAATTTTACCTATGCATTAAATACAATGAAAAGTGTTATTAATGATAGACTAATAAAAAGTAAGGATGTAAAAATAAAAATCCTCGGTGTTTCAGCGCAATACTCCTGGAAAAATCTGGTTGAACTAACAATCCCGGAATTATTTGAAATTGGACATAAGAACCCGAAAATTACAATTGAGATAGTTATTGTATCGCCGCAAGTTCTTCTCCAGTGGGGTCAACCACAACTTGCCGGCGAGGCTGAGCACACAATAAAACAATCGTCCATTTTCAGAGAGACATATAAGACTTATTTTGAAGCGGGCAAAATTGATGTTGAAATATTTGAGTATGACAACATCCCACATTGGCATGGTGTATTAATTGACGATGAAATATTTTTTATGGGAAGGTGTAAATGGAAATTAATTGATGAGAAATTCTTCAGGTTACAAGTTGGTCAAAAAGAATATCGGCAATTTGCCAAGAATGACAGATTTAGAGGAGCAGTTAGGATTGATTTATTTAAGCAGTGGTTTAACATATACAAACTCAGGGCAAATATTCTGAAAAGGCGAAGAGAGAAAGGCAGAGACTAACACCGGGTGGTTTTCATGCCACCATCTGGCGCAGGTCTCCGACCCAATGCCAACCGTCGCTAAATTAAGCGGCGTAAAACTTCAATAATAAAAAGTAAACCTGCCTTATATTATAACTGGTTAAATTTGGATAGAAGTAACGAACGGGCACAGGACAGAGTTCTGTGCCAGAGGGACTCTTCATTTATTTTATTCCCTTACCATCACAACAGGTACATTTTTCTTTCACAGTTTTATAAGTAGTGTAGCCGATAGGCTCATAGCTAACTTCAATTTCGGCCTTGCCATTTACGTAGCGCTTTACACGCTCCACCCGTTTCTCACTCATTTTATGAAACTCCCCTGCTTGTTTGCTGATGTAGCCTTTGCCTTTGCAGCATTTACATTTGGTTGCCCCGGCAACATCATTGCCGGCTGGCTCATCCGTTTTATTTTTAGCAGCGCTCACCGCTTCCTTTTTTTTCTTCTCATTGGCAGCAATATTTTTTTTCTGTTCAGATCCGGCCGCATCCAGTTTAAACTTCAGGTAATTCTGTGCCTTTGCCAGCGCCTGGTACACCACATTACCTTCTGCTAACCTGGCCCCCGGCTTTAATGTACTGCATTGTTTTGCCAGGTAAATCTCATACGCATCCATCAGCAGTTTCATGCCATCCTGTGCAGCTACATCTGCCTTGTCATAGGCATCAAACATCAGCTGAATGAATTGCTCCCGCTGAGTAGAACTGTAATCATTATAGTCCTTTTTAAGGTTGATGGCAAAGGTCGCAGCACTCTCATACTTATCTCCCGACTCTGATAACCGCCATTTTGCATTTCTCAATTTCTCTGCAAAGGGATCGCATACACCCAGCCTTGCATCATTTTTATAAAGCACTGAATACATATTACGGCTGATGTTGTTTCCCATGGCAGCGAGCAGTTCATTCAATGCTCCGAACTGATTCCTGCGGCAGTCGGACGAACCGCATGCGGTAAAATTTGTAATGATGTCACTACGGTTTGCCATTTGCCCCGACCATCTTTCTATCGCTTCAGCAAATACCGCTGCACAGGAATCTGCCAGTTGTGATGATTCCATATCAACCGCAATCTCCGGCGAAACAGGCGTTGCTTTTTTAGAAGGTGCAGCTTTGGTTTGTTTACCTTTCTTCGGAGCCGGCTGTTCTGTCTTTGCCGCTTGCCCCGGTTTTACAGTCTCCTCTGTTGCAATGGAACCTGCTTCAATCGCCAATTCAGCTTTAACATCCACATACAATGAAGGCAAATTTGTTTTGATCAGTCCCAGTTCATAATTGTCGTCACTTAAGTTTTGCACTGCAATCTTAACATGCGCTTTTACTTCCGGGTCGTTGGGGTTTTCTTTATACAAAGCCCGGGCAAGCTTTGCATGCGCTTCTCCGTTATGCGGATCATACAAAACCCATTTTTTAAAATCGGCCAGTCTTTCCGCATACATTCCCTTTGAAGTATAGAGGTAGGCACGCATTTCATAATACTTACCCTCAGTCGGCTCTGTTTGTATCGCTTTATTCAAAGCCTCCATTTGCAGCTCAGTAACTGTGTTGCACAGGTAAATGCCATAATAGGGCTCCCCTTTTCCAGGATTCAATTTGGCTGCTTTTTCAAAATAGGTTTCTGCAGTAGCCAGGTCTCTCTGTTCATTCAGGTAATAATATGCCTTTTTATAGTGGCGGCATAATTGTTCTGGGCATAAATAATAGTGGAGGCAAAGCAGCAAATAATCATAAGCGCCAGGCCAATGCGGCTTATTTTCATATAAAATTTTTCACTAAGGTAAAAAGAAAGTAGTCGGTAAATACGGGCTATTGGGTATTTTTTAGAATTAGCCTGCAACTGTTATTTAGTGTATACCGGGTAGCTATAATACCGGTTGGTTTAGAACAAATGTTGATGTGTATGGTAGCCAAATAAACTGCTGCATTTGAAATGTGGGTTTTCAAACAAATACCTGGAGCGGATTTAGTATTTAATACTCATCCCATATTTCTTTCTGAAATATCCCCATCTGGCGCAGGTCTCCCGACCTGATGCCAACCATCGCTTAATCAAGCGTTATAAAACTTCAATAATAAAAAGTAAATCTGCCTTTTATTTTAACTGGTTAAGTTTGGATAGTAGTAACGAAGGGGCACAGGACAGAGCCCTGCGCCAGGGGATTATTCAATCAAATGCTTCCGTTTTATTATGCCCCTGCACCTATCTTCTTCTCCCGGCTAAACAAATGGGGAAGGCATATGGTAAATGACAACGTGGACAGATCGTTGAACTGGTTAATACACTTGTGAGTATGGAGCTTTTTTCGGCAGCCGACATTTTTGGATAGTATTTAGAAACTGTTTTACTTACTTTATCAATATCCTGGTAATAAATTTTATTGAGAGACCTGTTCATAACGGCATCATAAGACGCTTTGTCAACCACCCCATACTCCTCCCTCAAAATAGTGCTTAGTTTTCGTTCATAGGCAGGATCGGTCATTTTAATATCATTATAATCTGCCACTTTCGTTTTAAACTCTTCGTAAGAAGCTATTTTCTTTTCAAAATCTGAACGCAGTTTATCTTTTCTTTCAAAATCGGTTTTAACGATATCCAGTTTATATTTTTGATAACACAGCGCTTCTGATATTACGCCATATTTAAGCCGGGATGTTTTTGTGTCTATTACAAAACTATTGCCTGCAGAGGCTAAATAGTAAGCAATTTTTTTTGGGCAGGTAACTTTTTTATTGCTGCTGCTTAAATAGGTAAATACTTTGTAGCCTTGTTTTTGCAGCGCTTTTTTAACTTCAGCTGCATCAAACTTATCCTCGCTTGCATACGATATAAATACCCTGTCGGCCCTGGGTGCTTTCTCCCATGCCTTAAACATACTGTTTGGAGTTAGCCGTTCATTTGTTTCTTTAATTCCAAGGCTAAAACCATTCAGGCTTTCTTGGAATTGTACTTCCCATTTACCCATTTCATAATTACTTGCTGCAACCTTGGTGATATAATAATCATCCAGCGGTGCAAGTATCGGCTCTTTTGCCGGCCGAAATAACTGAATTGTTATCCTGCACTACATCCATAACCTTGTCAAGCGAAGGCGCTACAGATTTTAAAATTGGATGTTGCTTACCGGCATTTGGATCAAGTATTTTTGAATTGACCTGCAGGATAAATAATACCAGCGAAGGGAGTAATAATAGTAATCTTTTCATAATCGTTTATTTTAAACTATTAAAATGAAATTGATGGCTTATGTAATAACGGTATGCTAAACTTTCAATCTATAGAAGAGGGCGGTTGCCTTCATTGGGAACGGCAGTAAAATTTAATGGCATATTGTAAACTGATAGCTGATAACTATCACAGAATAAAATTCTAAAAAAAATAAATTGAGGTCAAGGGCATTTTAACGGTATTTTTCAGGGTGTTTTAACGGTGACCGGCAGGGTGTTTTATGCTTTTCGTCCTTTCTCATCTGGTGCCAGAAGCCCGCTACAGGCGGAACACTGGCACCTGGAAAGAAAAATTTTTTCAAATAGATTATTGAAAATAAAAAAATATGTATATTGCTTTTAACCTTAATTGATTATATCCCACCAATTGAGACCACTCCACACCTTGAAACGCAGGTTGCTTATTTTTAAAGCAATGCATTATTATAGTAACACATAATACCACCCAATTCTAAATAATCATGACCCAATAGGTTTTGAGTTAAGTATAATGTAAATAAATGGTTGGGTGCATGGTATAAAATTTATTATTTTAAAAATAAGATGTTACTATCTACTAGTAAAATCAATAAAACAAAATGAGGATGGAAAATAACAACGCCATATTAATAGAACTTGCCAAACAATTTGCTATTGATTATTTATCTATTTCAAATATAAATTATTCTACCAATCAGGCAACTACACAGGAATGGTTAAATAAAATATTCAAAAAGGATGTTATTGTTCCGGGTGATGTACAGGATGTACGAAATATTTTTGTTATTGGTGCAGGTGCCAGTTATGACAGCTATCGGCATATCCCTTTAGCAAATGAAGCAATAGATCGTATTCATCAAAACTTAAGCACCACAGAACTTTATCAAAATATTTTTTTTAAAAAAAAAGTAGATGAACATAAGGAAAAGATTCGCAGTTTATATGGTCTAAACCCTGAAGATTTTGAATCACAACTGGCAATATTAAGTAACTATATAAAAACAGAAGATGGAAGAAATCAGCTGGCTGCATTGTACGACAAAAAACTTTACCCCTGCCTTTTCTACGAAATATTGGCTCATTTATTTAAACACCGTTTTATAGATGCTATTATCAATTTTAATTTCGATGAACTCCTTGACCAGGCAATTGAGGAAGAATTGAGTCATGATGATTACCATTACATTTTTTCTGATGGGCAATGCCAGCCAATGGAAGATATTCTTGTAAATGGAAGGCTTAAACTGCCACTTTATATAAAACCGCATGGTACTATAAGTCATAAAAGCAGTTTGAAGTTTACTAAAGAAGATTATTTTGGTCTTAGTTCCGAAATGAAACGGCAGTTGGAGGATATCATTAGTGGTAAAAGGATGAACAATCTTTATCGCTTAAAGAGGGTAAATGTCATTGTGGTAGGATCTTCACTTAAGAGTTTTGAATTTAACCAGATTTTAAACTCTTTGCCAGATGACTCAGCTATTTATTACTTTTCAACGGAAGGACCTGATGAAGAGTTTTTAGAAAAGAAACCTAACCTTAAATTCCGGGAAACTTTTAGAAAGTACTGCAAGTATAATAATACAAGTCTAAAGTATGAAAGGCATTATATAATTGGAGATAATGAATCATTGAAATATAATAAGTTAGGAAGGATTTTCCTGAATTTATATGACAGATTGTTTAGAAAAAAGATGTTTACTCCGCTATATGAGCCTAAAGATATTTATAGGCATTTATTAATAAATGAGATATTTTATGATGAGACAAGCGGTAAAAGACTGTTTTATGATGACGATTTGAAGAAAGAAATCATTGACGACAGGGCGTATATTTCTATTAGAACTTTGGTTGAATTATTAATTGCACTCAGCAAGGCCAAATTTAGAATAACAATAGAAGAACTGATGCAGGAACGATTTGGTTATTACTATCGATTGTATTATACACGTTCACAGAGGTTGTTACTGATGCCAATAAGTATACATGAAATTTTTCAGGAGTTCAATATGACCATAGAGTCAGAAACCAATTTTTTGACAATAAAAAGCGATGGAGAGGATTCGCCATTTACAGAAGCAGATAGACTAGATGGGGAGAGAATAATAAGAACCTTATTTGATAAACTCATAAGTACTTGTAGAAACAGGGGGTTGTGGGAGCTGAAAGAAACTTTAAAGTCAAAGGAAAAAGAAATTATTCGTCTATTAAAAAATATTCATTCTCATGACTCTTTAAGCATAGCTCCAAAATTTAATGACCTGAAATACTTTTCATTTAAGCAAATGAGAGAGGATAATATTATACCTACAAAACTGGCTCTGATGCGGAGGTTTTTATCAAAACCCCAAGATTGGGATTTGGTTCTAATACTTAGCAATAAAGCCAAGATTTTGCTGAACCTGCTTACACAGGAGGAAATAAGTAAGCAGGACCTATATAAAGGCAAAAAATGCTGCCTAATAACTGAGGATGCAATTTATTCGAGCATACTGAAGAAGATGATTACTTCAAAAAGGTTGATTGATGATAAGGTACATTTAAGTTTAAAATCAAAAAATAACGACAACTTAATGTTATTTATAAAAACTGATAATGATAAAAAGACTTGGAGGTTTGTAAAAGGGATAGTTTATCATAGAATAAATAATTCATTTAAAATTTGCCCTTATTTTGTTGACTCTCAACCAGATTTAGAGGAAATTGGAAAAATCTTTTTTAGAGAATATTGTGATGTTGCAAAAGCTGAAGTTAGCACAAGGGGGAAAGGAAATAGCATTGATACATTGAATGAGTTAATTCTGTCTTTTATTAGTTCGCCACAATGTATTTGAATATTTAAGTTCTTTCGTTTCAATTCCCACGCCACTGAAAGATTCAGTATTGAATAAACTCAGTCTTCCGCCCTGGTTCGTGTCTTCGCAACCCAAATGAAATAAGCAAAATAAATGAGTTCGTGGGAGTACTAACCAAGGCCAGGAGTTTTTTTAAAAAACAATAACAACTTTACCTACAACAAACTTTTCACCATGGCAGAATTAAAAACAAAAAAAACGGAGCTGAGTGTGGAGGATTTCATCAAAACCATTCCGGATGAACAAAAACAAAAAGATGCTTTTACCATTGTTGGCTTAATGGAAAAGGCCACCAAGGCTAAGGCTAAAATGTGGGGCACCGCAATTATCGGTTTTGGCGACCGCCGTTTAAAATATGAAAGCGGCAGGGAACTGGATTGGTTTGTAATGGGCTTCTCTCCCCGTAAGCAGAATTTTGCATTCTATATCACAGGTACAGTAGAGAAACAACAGGCACTGCTTAAAAAATTGGGTAAGTATAAAACCGGTAAAGGCTGCCTGTACATCAATAAACTGGAGGAAGTGGATATGGCTGTTCTAAAAGAAATCATTCATAAAGGGCTGGTTAAATAATGCAGGTTTACCTGGAACCAGTGTTCAACCCTCCAGGTAACTGCCTTCTGAAAAATCAGCCGCAATCTGTGCTGAATTATACAGTCATACAGGCAAGAGTAATAAATGTTGCTGTTTCTCCCTGCTTATACACAATATTACTGCCCAATTGTGGAAATGTTTTCATCATCTCCGGCCGGCTTTCTGAACCCACTGTTTATATTTGTGTACCTTAAACAGTAACCTTAATAACATCTCTTGTCAAATAACAAACACACCAAAACTTTAGCACTGCTGGTTCCCGGGCTTTCATTTGCTAAACGGGACAGGAGTACGGCAGCGGTAATCTGTTTCATTTTGCAACTGTCGTTTATTGGCTGGATACCTGCTGCTCTGTGGGCCCTGCTAACCCTGCGTAACACCAAAAAACAACGGGTTGAGCAAATGCTGAAAGCGGTGAGAGAATACAATATACTGCCAGCTTCAAAAAGCAGTAAACAACTGTCACAATAGTATTTCTTCCAATGACATTAGCAGGATGATTGGACTTGCAGCAAAGTAATTTCCGGCTTCATTATCTTTTTATTTGGTTACCAGCACTGCATGAAATTTACCAAAAAGCATTTCTTTCTGATCCTGGGCATTAACCTGCTCCTGCCTTTGCTGATAATGATGGCTTTTAATAAGAACAATCACTTCAATTTTCCCGAAACAATAGCTGCCTGGCTGATTGCCATAACAGTGTTAAGCTTTATGTTATTTTTTATTTGTTGGTTTTTGTATTATGCTTTCACCGGGGGAAAAGACCCCTCTGTAAAATTTCATTTGTTGTCTCAGTGTTTGATGACGGGGCTCATTCTTTCTTTGTTTGGATACATACTTTTCGACAACTGGTACATCCGTAACTACAAGGCCAATATTTATCACAATACCTATTTCCTGGCTACTAACCCCAATGGTAAATTAACCAGGTATGATACCCTTTACCAAAAAGCATTTGTATTGCTGCAAACAAAAATGGACAGCAGGAACGGCATTCGGTTGGAGCGGCGGGTATCTGAAGCGAATGATATTACAACAGACAGCACCGGTGAACCGGTTTGTATCTTCTATTTTGTGTACACGTTAAAAGGAAAGGCATTGCAGTATGCATCAAAGCACCTGGTTGGTGACCATACCAATAAAATGCTGTTTTATAATATTGCGGCTATTGCATTACCTCAACTGGATGAATAAACAGCGTACTGCAAAACTGTTTGGAAGAAGGTAGTGGACGGGGGAATGTTATTTTAAATTAAGCAACCATACAAATGCAAATCAACAATGTCAAAAGCCAGCCCGGTTGATCCCATGCATCCTGCACCAATAGAATTTTTGAAGAAGGTTAACAGGCTGCTGGGAATTTAAACGGGGAAGTAAATATGTTTTGAGAACCAGCATGGATGGAGGATTGTTTTGCCTGGGGGGAGCTGTATGATACCAGCAGAAAAAAAATCATGCCTTATCTTCGCAAATAACTTTTTAACTGGAGTGCTGTTAATTTCCCCTGCATGAATAAATATATACTGGGTATCGTGATATTGTTTGCCGCCAGCTTTTGCTGCTCACTGTCAGCAGCACAAACGGTTCGGCACAGTTACCGGTTTTATAATACGCTCTCCACCACTGATGGCGATTGTGCTCCCGACCTGATACCCACTAAAGGTTTGAATGTTCAGTGCAACCCTTTTACTGCAGCCACTTCCGGTCAATTTATCATGGATACGCTTACTTCAGGCGTAAGCAGGGTAGTGTACCATAATAACCTGAACTGGGGGTTAAAATATTTGAATACCACTGGTGTTATCGGCACAACTTATACGGTGCAGCTATATTTTAAGGTTACCAACTTCAACCAGTTTTATACAAGGGTGATCGATTTTTCAAACGGGCTGTCAGACAATGGGCTTTATTTTACCAACTATAATACACCGCCACCCGCTACCCGGCAGTGCCTTAATTTTTATCCTAATGGTAATTTTGGTATCTGTCCTTTTTTTAATGATACCACTTATTATTTACTCACCATTACCCGGGACAACAGCACCAGGAAAATTGACATTTACGTAAATGACCAATTGTTTACTTCCTACAATGATCTGGCTGGTTTTTATACCAGCACCATCAACAAGCCAGTGCATATTTTCCGGGATGACCCTGTGGGTTTTTCCTGTGAGGATGGCGAAGCAAATTTTGCCTATATCTCTTTCGCCAATTTCTATTCTACCCAGGCAGATGTGTCGCAGGTTTACAATGCCATTGATACGGTTGCCAGTACTGCGGATTTTACATTTGCCCCGGATGCAGCCTGCAGTGGCAGTAATGTAGCCGTTATTTACAACGGCAATATCCCATCCAATGCCAGCGGCTATACTTTTACCTGGAACTGGGATGGCGGTACTATTGTATCGGGCAGCGGGCGTGGCCCTTATACAATTAACTGGGCTACAGCCGGCATAAAAAACGTTACCCTGAATATTACAGGAGGTAGTTGTGCTGCTACCATCAGCAACAGCAAGCAGGTCACCATCAGTAATACTGTTAACCTGCAAAAAGATACCAGCATTTGCAATGGCGCTTCCTATCTCGGACATTCCAGTTCCGGTACTTATATCCAGCAACTGCCTTCTACAACTGGTTGCGATACCAGCCTCACCATTCATTTAACCGTGTTGCCTCCAGCTTTATCTGCTGTTGATACTACTGTTTGTACTGGTGCATCTGTTGAAGGGTTTTCTACTTCCGGCACACATATAAGAAACCTGGTAGCTGCTTCAGGTTGTGATAGCACCAGGACGATCCGCCTCACCGTATTACCTGCGGCTTTATCTTCTGTTGATACAACCATTTGTGCCGGATTATCCTTTGAAGGGTTTAATACACCTGGTACACATGTAAGAAACCTGGTAGCTGCTTCGGGCTGTGATAGTACCAGGACAATCCGCCTCACTGTATTGCCTGCGGCTTTATCTTCTGTTGATACAACTATTTGTGCCGGATTATCCTTTGAAGGGTTTAATACCTCTGGTTTACATGTAAGAAACCTGGTAGCTGCTTCGGGCTGTGATAGCACCAGGACAATCCGCCTTACTGTATTGCCTGCAGCTTTATCTTCTGTTGATACAACTATTTGTGCCGGATTATCCTTTGAAGGATTTACAACTTCTGGTACACATGTAAGAAACCTTGCAACAGCATTTGGTTGTGACAGCACCAGGACGATACGGTTGACGGTATTGCCAACAGCCGTGTCTTTTGTTGATACAACTATCTGTGCAGGGTTGCCCTTTGAAGGATTTACAGTTTCAGGTACGCATATAAGAAATCTTATCACAGCATTGGGTTGTGATAGTATTAGGACCATCCGCTTAACCGTACTGCCTGCAGCTGTATCTGCTGTTGATACCAGCATTTGTGCCGGTGCATCTTTTGAAGGATTTACAACATCCGGTACATACATAAAAAATCTCAGGGCAGCTTCCGGTTGCGATAGTACCAGGACGATCCGGCTATCGGTATCACCTGTTGCATTGCCCGATCTGGGAACAAAGAATGTTTTGTGTTCAGGCGATTCTATTTTCTTGTCGCCAGGTATTTTTGATAGTTACCTGTGGCAGGATGGCTCTACACAAAAAACCTTTACTGTTAAAACAGGTGGCCTGTATTCCGTGACGGTAAAAAATAGTTGTATCGATACCAGCGCAACGCTGCTGGTGCAGGAATCATCCTGTAATATCCTGTTCCCCACCGCTTTTACTCCCGGCAATGGTGGAGTTAATCAAAGCTTCCGTGTTTCGCAAGGTAATATTTTTTCTGAATACTATTTGACTGTCTTTAATCGTTATGGCCAAAAGGTTTTTGAAACAGTAGCGCCTGCAACAGGATGGGATGGTAAATACAAGGGAACAGATGCTGCATTGGGTGCCTATGTGTGGTTTTGCCACTATAAAAAATCGCAGGCCATGCCGCTGAGGGTATTGAAGGGAACAGTTGTATTGCTGCGTTAACTGGTTGCTTATTACTCTTTTATAATTCCTTCTATTGATATGGATTGCTGATTATAATTAATTCTCCGGAGCCGGTACCTGAGTATAATAAAAAGGGGCTTGCATAAAGATACAGCCCCGTTAAATCCAATATCTTATAAATCTTTTCTTCGAAAAAAATGATTTATAATGAAAAACTGCCTGCAAGCTATGTATGAGATGCCAGGTAATTGTTACACTATTCAATGATTATGTTGCACAATTATCACTTTAAGGTTTTTACAGAGGATTGCCTTTATAGTTGCAGTGTTTTTATTAGAATAATAGCCTCCTTTAAAATTTATTTTTCAAATCCTTTTGAATTAATAAATAAAATATTACTTTTGAATCTATCAACATATCATGTTGGTTGTTTTAAGGGTTAAAGAATAATCCTCCTGATTCTTCAGGAGGGTTTTTTATTTAGGCCAATGCTCACCACGCTGTTGCCCTCCGGCCGTGTTTCTCTACCGGTTGAGCGTGTTTCAATAACCGGCTGCACTGCATCATTCAGCCCTGCTTAATAGTTGCCTGTTTTAAAACCCTGTAAAATTTCATTGTGATGATGTACTGTCAATCTGCAGCAGTTAGTTTATCATTGATGACTGTACCTGTGGTGATGGGTAGTTTTCTTTCCTGCCTGGATAGAAAGATCAGTACTGCATTGATTTATCTTACAAGACAGTGATTTATTTTGTGGTGCAGAAAGTAATAAAGCAAAATCGCTTATGCAGTAATTTTTTTTGAAGTTATTTAGAAGCTGCTCTTTTTTTACTGAGCTGCCGGGGATGAAAAGGAGACTGCAAAAAAGGAACAAAAAGCTGTGTTTCATTTTCAGTGGATGGTGAATGAAATGGTTTAGCCATCATCTGAAATTACAAATTTTGTGAGTGTTTACCAGTGTGCAAAATCATTTTCAAAATTGCCTTTTATCCTTTCCATGGATGGATTGAAATAACCAAATTTCAAATTGGGAAATTCTTCATGGATCAACTCCATCATTTGTTTCAACCCCATACATTCCCCGGTTTCTGTCACGCCAATTTTACCCATGTACCAGTCAGGGTCAATATTAAAATTACGCCACTGTATCATGCAGAGGCCGGTATCCCTGATGAGTTTGCGTAAGGCTTCATATTCTTCCACGCTGTCTGTCATGCCGGGGAATACAAAATAGTTGATGCTTGTCCAGCCACCATAGCTGCGTACAATTTTCAAACTCTCTGCCAGGTCTTCAAACACGTAATTGTTGGGACGGTAATAGGGGGTGTAGATTTTTTCCCTGGCGCTGTTGGTGCTTACCCGGATGCTGTTGAGCCCGGCCTCACACAATGCTCTTACGGCATCGGGCTTGCTGCCGTTGGTATTGATATTGATACTGCCTTTTAGTGTGTGTTTTCTTATTTCAACGATCGCATCACGGATAGCTTCCCACATCAATAAAGGCTCGCCTTCACAACCCTGTCCAAAACTGATGATGGGAAAGGGGGCCGTTTCTAAATGCGGCACTGTAAACTCAACAATTTCTTCCGGGGTGGGCTTGAACGTTAGCCTGTCCTGTGTGCTCACAATCGTTTCTTCCAGCGGTTGAAAACTGATGCAGCCAATACAGTTGGCATTGCAGGCGGGTGAAGAAGGAACGGGGCATTCCCACCTGCCCAGAGAAAGGTTTCTTGCAGCAGGGCAATGATAGGTATTGCAGCAGTTGTTCATTAAGTGCTGCACCAAACGGTTGTTCGGATAGGTTTTTAATAAATGCGCTGCACCAGAAGCGATCTCCTCTTCATCATAGCCTGCACATTCCTGTCGTATGTCCTGCTCAATGCGTACCGCAGGTACATAAAACTGGTCATCGAGCCAGCCGGCTGCGGTGTAGCAAAATAAGGGAAGGGTGGGAGCATCGGGTGCTGTTTCATAAGCAGCCATATACAACCCGGTATGTGCCGGTGGAATGAAGGCAGCTACTGCCCAGCCTTTCTCACACAAACGCATTTCCCCGGTCTCCACATCTATTCCAATACCACGCCTGCCGGGCAATTCATACAGGTTGCCGCCTTCGGGCAGTTCAATCCATTCGTCTTCCGGAATGGGCAATGCATCCCAACCACTGCGGCCGGTTGCATATAAAGAAGTATCTTCAAAAATATTACCATTGCCGTCAGAATACAATATAAAAGGACTCATCTTTAATTGAGAATTGAGAATTGAAAATCGAGCGTTTAAAGAGGATGTTACGTGTACAGTCGCCAGGTTTTAAGCAATAAATTTTTTATTTAACCGCTACCAGTGCTGCTGCTTTATACAATAAGCATCGCCCTCTCCCTGCAAAAATCGTTTATTTGCTCCAGTTCCTCAATTTTTAAATTGTTGCGTAGCCGGAACTCTACCTTTTTATCCCTTACCGTTTCAATGATGATGGAGTTGTAATCTGCCACTACTTTTTTGATGTGCAGCCACCTGATATCGGCATTGGCTATGAAATTTGGCACGGTAACACCGGAAGGTTTTATTTCTATGGCTTCGGATACAGAAATGCGCCACTCCCGGTAACAAATAAAAAAGTAAACTGCTCCCAGGATGGCATGTACAGCACCAAGCCAGGGATGATTTTCATTGGTGAGCGTTAACCATATACCAATAAAAGTAAGTGACTCAATGAGGCGGAACAACACAGCTGCTTTTGGCTTTTCCGTTAATATACCGGCACCAAAAAATACCAGTACCAGTATGTCCACAGCGATGATCAATTGTGTGTAGCAAACGAGCTTGCTGCCTTCATGTGCAGACAACTGGTGTACTGCATTGATGGCAAAAAAAGCTGCCGCCATAAAATGAAGCAGGCGGGAAGCATTTTTTAATAACTCAAAAGATGGATGTACGATGGAGATGGAATATTTGCTGGCCATAAGCGGAGGTTTAGGGCTGAGATGCAACCGCATTTGTATTCCATAAAAAAAATTAGGCTGTTATTTGCCGGGCACAGAAATCGTTGAATTGCTGAACATCAATTACCCCATTAGAATCAGTCTCCAGTTGCAATACTTTGTTGTCTTTAAAATCCAGGGTGAGCAAATTATCTTTCAAAATCACATTTGAAAAACAAACCCATGCATAAACAGGTTTAGCAAAATGCTTGTTGATGATTATACCGGTTAAGTTGATCTCAACAGAAGGCGGCTTGTTGAACACAAACACATCCAATAACTTCAACAGGGATGCATAGAACAATAAAACAAGGGCAAAAGCAAATGAATGAGTTACAATGTAAAGGACTATTGCAGCGAAGACAAATAAAACGAGTTGGTGTACACGGAATTTTCGTGTGAGCGCCCTGGTAAAAACAGCAGCACCAATTAACAGTATCGTGCCGGCGTAATTGACAAAAACAGGTACATCTGTTTCATAAACAAAAGTTGCAACTGCTGACACAGACAGGAGTGCCCTGGTTAACATTAACCCAATATCAGGTCCTTTATCTTTTACCGTAAGGCTGTACATATTTCTTATAACATCGCCGGACTAATGAATTATCCTGCAACCGGGTTGGCTGTTACCAGCATACTGCACAATTTAAACAGGCAACGGGCACCTACATTTTCATCCCACTCGTCCCGGCTTACACCTATTTCATTCAAATCGAAGCCTACCAGCTGCCTGCCGCTTTGCAATATTTTTTTAAATAGATAAAAAACCTGTTCTGTTTCAAAGCCACCCTGCACCGGTGTACCTGTGTGCGGACATAATTTGGGGTCAAGCCCATCAATATCAAAACTGATGAATACTTTGTCAGGCAGGTTGCTTACAATATCATCAGTGATTGTCTTCCAGGTAGTGCCTTCGTATTGCTGTTCTTTAATATCCTTATCAAAAAAAGTACTGATGCGTTCTTTATTTTTCTGGATATACTCAAATTCTTCCTCGCAATAATCACGGATGCCTACCTGTACCAGTTTTTTTAATTGAGGTATTTCTTCCAGTGCGTTGTACATAACAGATGCATGAGAATATTTAAAGTTCTCATATCCAACCCTCAGGTCGCAGTGGGCATCAATTTGTAAAATGCCAAAGTCGCCATGCTTTTCTGCAATGGCTTTAAAATATCCTAAAGGTGTGCTGTGGTCACCGCCGAGTAATGCCACCAGTTTACCTGCATTCAGCAGGTCTTTCGTTTGATCATATACCCACTCATTCAGGAATACGCCTCCTGCATTTACTTCCTTCAATGTTTTGCACATGAACTTATTGTCGTTAATATCCTCGCCCTCGGCGATATAATTAATATACAATTCAGCTTCCTTGCGCAGGTAATCACTTTTCATGAGCACTTTCTTGTCGCAGCCCCGCATATAAAACCCCTGTTTCCAGGCATCTTTATATTCAGGGTCAAACAAGTCGATCTGCAGGCTTGCTTTAAAAATATGTTCAGGGGCCCTTGCTGTACCTGCAGAGTAGCTAACGGTTACTTCCCATGGAATGGGGATAATTACCAATCGGGCATCTTCTTCTGAAAATGGTAATCCAAAAATGTTGTTGTTGGGATTGCCTACGGAGTTGGGGTCAAATTTAGAGAGGTCAGTCATTTCATATTACTTGATGGTAAAAAGTGCCGCTTTCAGGCTTTTGTTAAAAGCGGGTGCAAAGATACAGGCTTGTAATGCATAAGGAGTGATCATTTTTAAATAATTACCCACAAGGCTTTGCCGGTATCATTTTAATGGTATGGTTGTTGAAAGTCATACAGCCGGCTGAAAGAAATCAGTAAGGTATCCCGTAAAGCTGGTTTACTTTGCCATCTTACAGGTTGAAAGCTAAGTCAACAGGTTATAATTAAACAAATACAATATTCACAAGTGCAATTGTGCTAAATTTGCACGGCAAAAACAAGTTATGAAAAGAACCCACATTGTACTGCTGGTAGCCATTGCATTTGCCATCGGGGCATTATTGATGCTGTCGGCTGATTTCTCCACCTATGATACCATCGACTCTGCAAAGCAAAAACAGGGTAAGTTTGTACACCTGATCGCCAAACTGGACAAAACGGTTCCACTCGAATACGATCCTGCCATTAATCCCAACTATTTGGCTTTTACGGCTGTTGATAGCCTGGGCGGCAGAACAAAAGTGGTGTATCACAATACCAAACCTGCTGAACTGGAGCACAGCGAAAGGGTAGTATTAAAGGGCAAAATGCAGGGAGACGTGTTTGAATGTAAAGACATTTTGCTGAAATGCCCCAGTAAGTACAAGGATGATAAGAAAGAACTGGAGAAAACGGTGAATAATTAATTTGTAATGCTCAGTTATCAATTTTCAATAATCAAGTTTCAACTATTTTAAATGCAATTTGAAGGGGAACATTTACTGCCTGGCCAATGGGGTCATTTTTTTGTTTTACTGGCTTTCATCAGTTCCCTGCTTTCCACCATCGCTTATTGTATAGCCTCTTTTAAAAAAGATCTTGGAGAAAGAGCATCCTGGACAAAATATGCCCGCCTTTGTTTCTATGTGCAAAGCTTTTCGGTACTGGCAGTGTTTTCCGTAATCTTCTACATTTGTGCCAACCATTATATTGAATACCTCTACGCTTATAAACATACGTCCAAAGAATTAGAGTTTAAATTCCTTTTTGCATCCATCTGGGAAGACCAGAGTGGCAGTTTTTTACTGTGGTCCATCTGGCATTGCATACTGGGGCTGGTTTTGATTGCACGGAGCAAAGAATGGGAAGCGCCAGTGATGACCATTGTAAGTGCGGCCCAGGTATTTTTAGCCATGATGATCATGGGAGTCTATATCTTCTTTGATATCAAAATCGGCAACAGCCCCTTTGTACTTACCAGAAATGAGATCAACGGGCCCATCTTCGCCATGCCCAATTATTTAAGCCTGATGAAAGACGGGGTGGGCCTGAATGTGTTGTTGCGTAATTACTGGATGGTGATCCATCCACCGGTGTTGTTTTTAGGCTTTGCTTCCACGATAGTTCCTTTTGCTTTTGCCTATGCAGGTATCCAGAGCAAGCGCTTTGGCGACTGGGTTAAACCGGCATTGCCTTATGCATTGTTTGGTGGTTGTGTGCTGGGTGTTGGCATAATGATGGGGGGCAAGTGGGCATACGAATCCTTGTCATTCGGTGGTTACTGGGCATGGGACCCGGTTGAGAACGCATCGCTGGTGCCCTGGTTGATTTTAGTAGCAGGTTTACATACCATGGTTATTTATAAAGCAACAGGGCATTCGCTCCGGATGAGTTATTTGTTTGTATTCCTCAGTTTCATATTTGTCTTGTATTCCACTTTTCTTACGAGGACAGGTGTATTGGGCGATACTTCAGTGCATGCATTTACAGAGGCAGGTAAGGCCATGAATATTTTGATACTATCGTTCCTGGTTTTCTTTTTTTCTTCTTTCGATGGTATTGTTTTTAGTGTTCTTTAAAAAAATACCAGCCATTGTAAAAGAAGAAAATACCAATTCAAGGGAGTTCTGGATGTTCATCGGTTCGCTGGTATTGTTTCTTTCCAGCATGTTCATTATTGGAAAAACATCGGCACCGGTGATCAATGCATTGTTCAATACAAAATTTGCCCCGGCAGAGGATGTTGAATTCTCTTATAACAAAGTGATTGTACTGGTGGCCATTGTTATTGGGATATTGACTGCCATTACACAATACTTTAAATACAAGAACACGCCTTCAAAGGAGTTTGTAAAAAAGATAGCTGTTCCCACATTGATTGCAGCAGTGATTACAGCGCTGCTGGCTATATTTTATCCCATTACTTATTACAAGCAGGGTGCAGGTTTTTTAGGCGCTTTGTATGTAGCCTTGTTTGCAACCATTTATGCGGTGGTGGCCAATGCAGGTTATATCAAATCAGGATTGAACGGCAAACTGAAAGCTGCCGGCGGTTCCATAGCGCATTTGGGTTTTGGGCTAATGATTGCCGGTATGATCATTTCTGCAGGCAATAAAAAGATCATCAGCGAAGAAAAATACAAGGCTTTTGCGCTGCCAATGGGAGTGGATCCAATGACCAAACAGCAGGATAATCCGGCAGAGAATATCAACCTGATCCGCCAGGTGCCCACCAGGATGGCAGAGTATGAAGTGACTTATCTCAATGACAGTTCAGGACATGAAAGTGGCAGGAATTTTTATCACCTGTTGTTCCAGCGCAAGGATGCAGCTACCAAAAAAATTGCTGAGTCATTTGTATTGAGCCCGGATGTTTACCTGATGAAGAACAACAACATGAGCAGTAATCCTGATACCAAGAACTACCTGACGCATGATGTATTCACCTACATTTCTTATGTACTGAACCCGGAGGCCAATGTGGATACGGCTACTTTTAAACTGCATGAAGTTGCAGATGGCGATACCATTTTTTACTCAAAAGGATACATGGTATTTAACAAAGCCATTAAAAACCCGGAGACTAATAAATTCAACATTCATCCAACCGGGCCCAATGTAATTGCAGACCTTACCATTACTGCACAGGACAGCACCCAATACCATGCAACCCCCATGATACTGGTGGACAGCCTGGGTATTCAGCAGATTGATGATACCGTGTATGCCCAAAACCTGTTTGTGAAATTTGCAGGCGTGATACCTGACCAGAATAAAATCGTGATCGGTGTAAAGGAAGCTGATACGATGATTGATTTTGTTACGCTGAAAGCATACATATTTCCTTATATCAACTTAGTGTGGATCGGCCTGATACTAATGGGCGTTGGATTTATCATGAGCATGGTGAACCGGGCTAAGTTTTCTGCTGCTGCCGGAACCGTTGTATTGGCGCTGGTTTCGCTGGCACTGGTGTATATGTTTTTGTTTGCAGCGAATTAAATGATAAATTCCAAATAATTAAAAGGGTTATTATTCATAGTAGCCTTTTTATTTGTCGGGATGACTGGATTCGAACCAGCGGCCCCTTCGTCCCGAACGAAGTGCGCTACCGGGCTGCGCTACATCCCGAATAATTTGACAGCATAAAATTAAAAAAGGCTCCTGAAAATTCAAGAGCCTTTTTTGTCGGGATGACAAGATTCGAACCTTGCGACCCCACGCCCCCAGACGTGTGCCCCGCCATCGGCGGGCTACATCCCCGAAATCAGTGACTTAAATGCTTCTCCGCCCTTCCAGCTTTTAATTTGTTTTCTCTTTTAATGCTTCTTCTCTTGTTTCAAACTTTTCAACCAGTAGTATAACAAAAGGAACCCTGTGTTTAGTGGATCGTTGCCTGCCGACGTTATGGTATAATAGCCTTTCAGCTACATTAGCAGTTTCACCAATGTAGTACTTATTATCTTTCAGGCTTTTTAATATGTAAACATAATGGGGCATAAAAAAAAATCCCTACAAATGTAAGAGATTTAGTTTGTCGGGATGACAAGATTCGAACTTGCGACCCCACGCCCCCCCAGACGTGCGCTACCGGGCTGCGCTACATCCCGAAAAATCTTTTCACACAAGGCGAAATTAAATAGGGAGACAAAAGTAACTGAAATTATCAAATCGAAAAAGGAACAGGAAATTTAATTGTAATCAAAATTCAATAATAGATTATGAAATCTGCGGATTAATAATTGAAGATGTTTTATTTGTCGGGATGACAAGATTCGAACTTGCTACCCCATCCCGCCATCGGCGGGGACTACCGAGCTGCGCTACATCCCAAATTTATACAAACCACCAGGCGGTGGCAGGGGCAGCAAAAGTAAATGAAATTTTCAATTCTAAAAACAACAAGTTATCCTAACTTAGCGCAACTTTTTTATGCATGAAGGTTTTAATTAAACAGGCCACCATCGTTTGCTCCTCCTCTCCTCACAACGGAACCATTAAAGATTTGCTGATTGTTGACGGGGTCATCAAAACCATTGCGGATACTATCACAGAAAATGACTGCCAGGTAATTCAGCAGCCCGGACTGCATGCCAGCATTGGCTGGATGGATGTGTTTGCCCATTTCTGCGACCCTGGTTACGAATACAGGGAAACCCTGGAAACCGGTGCCAAAGCAGCGGCTGCCGGTGGCTTTACCGATGTGCTGCTGCTGCCCAATACCAAACCAGTAGTACATGATAAATCACAGGTAGAATACCTGGTTCAAAAGTCAAAACCCTTACCGGTTACGATGCACTCCATTGGGGCAGTTACCAAAAACACCGATGGTAATGAACTGGCCGAAATGTATGACATGAAAGCCGCCGGCGCACTTGCCTTTGGTGATGGGATCAATGCCATACAAAACAGCGGGCTCATGATCAAAGCACTGCAGTATGTAAAAACATTTGATGGTACCATCATGCAGGTTCCGGATGAAAAAAGCATTGCCCCCAATGGCCTGATGAATGAGGGGATCGTTTCCACACAACTTGGACTGCCCGGTAAACCTGCGATGGCAGAAGAACTGGTAGTGGCAAGAGATATCAAACTGGCCCGCTATGCCGACAGTCGTTTGCATTTTACCGGTATTACTACCGCCAAAAGTTTGGAATATATCAGGAGGGCAAAAGAAGGCGGCATTAAAGTAAGCTGTTCTGTTACGCCTTATCATTTATTCTTTTGTGATGAAGACCTGCGGACCTATGATACCAACCTGAAAGTAAATCCGCCGCTGAGAAACAAAGCAGATAGAAGTGCTTTGTTGAAGGGCCTGCTGGATGGAACGGTAGATTGTATTGCTTCTCATCATATTCCGCATAACTACGACAACAAGGTTTGCGAATTTGAATATGCAAAGAATGGAATGATTGGGCTGAGAGTTTGTTTGGAACGATATGGTCAATGGTGAATGGTGAATGGTCAATAGAAACCCTTATTGAAAAAATTTCTGTATTTCCACGCAAAGTATTTGGTTTGGAAATGCCTGAAATAAAAGAAGGAGCAGCCGCTTCGATTACATTATTTGATCCAGCTGCTGAATATGTTTTTGAAGAAAATATGATCGCATCCAAATCGAAGAACTCGGCTTTTGTTGGCCAACCATTGAAAGGGAAAGTGATCGGCATTATTCATAAGAACCAGGTAGTATTGAACGCATGAAACAACTGAAACCGCAATTGATTGGATTGATAACAGGGGCGCTGATGATCATTGCATCCGTGATTGCATTTTATGTGCTGCACCTGCCAA
Organism: Chitinophagaceae bacterium; assembly: GCA_016722465.1. Classification (GTDB taxonomy): domain Bacteria; phylum Bacteroidota; class Bacteroidia; order Chitinophagales; family Chitinophagaceae; genus Ferruginibacter. The sequence goes on from JADKJC010000004.1 coordinate 198,453, forward strand.
ACAAAAGTAAAGCCCAGTATGTAGTTTACCTGATCTATACAACGGGTATTATCTGGAGTTTATTTGCTTATCATAAAAGCAATGCTGGCGATAAAATTTAAAGATACTTTTCTGAAGGGTTTAAGGTATTTATTATAGCAGTGTTGATGATGGTAGTGTATACCCGGATCTTTGAAAGGCGAACCCACAGATCATTGATGGCTTTATTGAAGAAAACAACAAGCATTGTTAGTGGAAGCAACAGAACCCTGCAGAGATACTGGACAATGCGACAAAATAAGGTCCATGTTTTGTTGACGATGGTGATGGGAGCTACCGTTACTTATTTAATCATCGGCGCACTGGTTGCATTGGTGGGGAGTGGGTTGTTAAGTCAGCAAAGATTAACCAGTGTAATTGCAGCATTGCTGAATAAGAAGTACTGTAAAGAGTGGTTATACTTTCTTTTACTAAAAGCATAACGGAAAAAGTTTGCCAATGCAGTTGAGTAAATAAATGAAGCTGGTACCAAAATAAATAAAGACATCATAGCGGCTATGGATATATCAATTGTAATTCCACTGTTTAACGAAGAAGAATCACTGCCCGAACTGGCGGCCTGGATAGCACGTGTAATGACGGCTAACCATTACAGTTATGAAGTGATCATGATTGACGATGGCAGCAACGACAGCTCTGGGGAGGTGATAGAGGGCTTGCTCAGCAAGACCCAACATCCGTGGTATTAAATTCCAGCGCAACTATGGCAAGAGCGCCGCATTGAATGAAGGCTTGCAAAGCCCAGGGCAACGTAGTGATCACTATGGATGCAGATATGCAGGATAGCCCGGATGAAATTCCAGAATTGCGGAAGATGATCATGGAAGATGGTTTTGACCTGGTGAGCGGCTGGAAAAAGAAACGTTATGATAATGCGTTGACAAAAAACCTGCCTTCCAAGTTATTCAATGCAACTGCCAGTAAAGCAAGCGGCATCAAACTGCACGATTTTAACTGTGGATTGAAGGCTTATAAAAATAAAGTGGTCAAGAGTATTGAAGTGTCTGGAGAAATGCACCGTTATATTCCCTTACTTGCCAAATGGGCCGGGTTTAAAAAATAGGGGAGAAAGTAGTAGGAGCACCAGGCAAGAAAATATGGCGTGACAAAGTTCGGCTGGAACCGTTTTGTAAATGGCTTCCCTTGATTTGTTTTCCATTATGTTCATGGGTAAGTTTGGAAAAAAGACCCATGCATATTTTTTGGTTTTTGGGGCAGCATTGTGTTCTTTGTGGGATTTATTATCTGGATATATTTGTTTGTTGAGAAATTTTTCTTTTTAAATTCAACATGACCGACAGGCCACTGTTTTATGTAGGCATTATTTCACTGGTGATCGGCACACAGCTTTTTAGCCGGATTTTTAGGAGAGATGATCGCAAGGAATTCTTCGGATAGAAATTTTTATTTGGTGGAGAAGAAACTGGGATTATAGAACACGGATAACGCTGATCTGGCGGATTTTAAACGGATTTGTTTAAAATATATTCTATGTTACTTCATGAGGATATCACGGATATTATTATGAAGTGCTTTTATAAAGTATACAATGAACTTGGTTTTGGATTCCTGAAAAGTATATGAAAATGCGCTTTTAATCGAACTAAGATCACAAGGACTAAATGCCTCCAAAGCAGATGCCCATTAATGTCTTTTACAATGGTAGTAATGTTGGTAATTACTTTGCTGATATTATAATTTGAAGAACAAAGTTATTATTGAGATAAAGTCAGGTGAAAATGGATTTGTAGATGAGCACGAGTTGCAGCTTGTTAACTATTTGAGGGCAACTGATAAAAAGTTGGATTACTTCTGTCATTCGGAAAGAAGCCGGCATTTAGAAGAAAGGTATTTACAAACAATAATAAAATCAGGTAATAACAAGATTACCCTGAAATTTAAAAATCCGTTTTAAATCAGTTTAATCAGTGTCATCAGCGTCCCATCCAAAATCAGTTGTTATCATCGGCCCTGCACATCCTTTAAGAGGTGGCCTTGCATCTTATGATGAAAGACTGGCAAAGGAATTCATGAACCAGGGATGCGATGTTACTATTTATACTTTCTCTTTACAATATCCCGGATTTCTCTTTCCCGGAACCACACAATATTCTACAGAACCTGCACCAACAGACCTGAAAATAAAAGTTTGCATCAACTCAGTTAACCCTTTTAACTGGTGGAGCGTAGGTAATGAATTGAGAAAATTGCAACCTGATATTATTGTGGTAAGGTACTGGCTTCCGTTTATGGGGCCTTGCCTCGGCACAATCCTGCGGCAGGTTAAAAAAAATAAACATACCAAAGTGGTATGTATAGCCGATAATATCATTCCGCATGAAAAGCGGGTTGGCGATGTGCCTTTTACCAGGTACTTTGTAAAGCCAGTGGATGCTTTTATCACCATGAGTGAAAAGGTATTAAGTGACTTGCCCATATTTGCTGCAGGCAAACCGGCTAAGTTTGTACCCCATCCGCTGTATGATAATTTTGGGGAGAAGATCAGTAAAAATGAAGCAAGGAAGCAATTGGCAATTGGCAATGACAAAAAGATAATGCTATTTTTCGGTTTTATACGCAAATACAAAGGATTGGATATTTTATTGGATGCTGTCAAAATTTTAAAAAATTCAACATCCCCAATTTGCAATTTCCAATTGCTTGTGGCTGGTGAGTTTTACGAAGACCGTAAACAATATGATGAACAGATTAAGCAGCTTGGAATACAAGACAGCCTTATTTTAAGAACAGATTTTATCCCCGACAGTGAAGTAAAGTATTACCTGTGCTGCTGATGTTGTAGTACAGCCTTACCGCAATGCAACGCAAAGCGGCGTTACCCCGTTGGCATATCATTTTGAAGTGCCGATGATTGTTACCAATGTGGGCGGGTTGCCATCCCTGGTGCCGGAAGGTAAAGTAGGGTTGATTGCTGAACCGAATGCAGAATCCATTGCCCAAAAAATTGTTGAATATTTTGAAATAGGTTGTGAATCATTCCTGCCGGCCTGGTAGAGGAGAAGAAAAAAATACAGTTGGGCTAAAATGACCGAAGCGATCATTGATGTCATTGACGAAAAGTCAAAAATCAAAAAGTAAAAGTCTGCGGTCTTCCAATAATGAACTCTTCCCAATAATTAAAAACTTCAAGTGTAACAGTTTTTACTTTTTACTTTTTACTTTTGACTTATTATGATCTACAGAAGCAAAGCGCCACTGCGTATCGGACTAGCCGGTGGCGGAACCGATGTAAGCCCTTACAGCGATATGTATGGCGGCGCTATTTTAAATGCTACCATTTCTTTATCTGCACATGCCAGTATCGAACTGCTGGATACCAATGATATCATTGTGGAAGCACTGGACAGGGGAGAGAAGCAGCGCTTTGAATATGCAAACGCACTGCCGGTTGATGGTCATCTTGATCTCTTAAAAGGCGTTTACAACCGCATCCGGAAAGACTATCATTTTCCTTCAAAAGGTTTTCGCCTGTCTACTTATGTAGATGCACCGGCAGGTTCAGGCCTTGGCACTTCTTCCACTTTAGTAGTGGCAGTGTTAGGCGCTTTTGTTGAAATGCTCAAATTGCCATTGGGTGATTATGATATTGCTCACCTGGCTTTTCAAATTGAAAGGAAGACTTACTGTTGGCGGGCGGTAAACAGGACCAGTATGCAGCCACTTTTGGCGGCGTGAATTTTATGGAGTTTTATGACAATGATAAAGTGATTGTGAATCCGCTACGCATCCGCCCGGAGTATATGCATGAGTTGGGCCACAACCTCGTGTTGTATTTCACTGCATCATCGAGGGAGAGTGCATCCATCATCAAAGAACAGGTGAAGAATGTAAATGATAAGAATGAGAAAAGCATTGAAGCCATGCACCAGTTAAAGGAGCAATCCAGGATGATGAAGGAAGCACTGCTGAAAGGAAAACTGAATGAATTTGGAGAGATACTGGATTTTGGTTTCCGGCAAAAAAGAAAAATGGCACACAATATCAGCAACAGCAATATTGAAAGCATTTATGATGCCGCCAAACAGGCCGGTGCCACAGGTGGCAAGATCAGTGGCGCCGGTGGCGGTGGCTTTATGATATTTTATTGCCCCGGGTAACAGCAGGTATGCAGTCATTGAAACATTGAAAGCTTTGGCGGCGAAATAAAGAACTACAGCTTTACCAAGTATGGCTTAACCCTGGACGGCATAATGATTTGTAATGAACTTCATAAAAATGCCCAGTTAAAACAAACCAATCATGAGACCCGTTCACTTTTTCATAGCCGTATTCATTTTTTTAGTAACAGGCTGTACTGATACCAATGAGAAACCGGAGGGTAAAAGTGGTCATTTACCTGATGTGGACAGCATCAGCCTTGTGAACAAAGTGGATACAAAAGAGCTGGTTGACCTGTCCGAAACAAGAAACATTCCGGAGCTGCTTTGCCAGGGATGGGAGCTGGAAGATGATCTTGAAGTGATCAGGGACAACAGCGAAGCACAGGGCGTATATCCATTCCGGAGTTTTTATTTTGCAACGGACTACACTTTTATAAAAATCCGAGAAACGCAATGGAATATGGCCGCTGGTCGTATAACGATACCCGGAAAACCATTACGCTGAACTACAGCAGCGGCGGAAGTGATGAATACACGATCGCTGCTATTGGCGCCAATGAACTCATTTTGATCAATAGCGGTATAGAAAGTATTACCCAGTTGAAATTCATTGCAGCAGGAAAAAGGCATAGCGATAAATCAGCAGATCCTTATTATATTGATAACAACCGCTGGCGCATCAAACCGAGGTCATCAGAAACTGATTCATTGATAAAAAAACGCCTGAAAGACTGCCTGCATTTTTACATTCTTTTTTACAGGAACAATCTTGCCAAAGAAGAAAAGATCATTTCTTTTTATGGACTGCCCACCTGTTTGAAATGGTATGCAGGTGGTATTTATATCGTAAAGGAAAACGAACTTGCTGAGAACTGGTTCGAATGTTTTTATAATAAAACACAGGCTATGAAAGCATACAGGCTGATGGATGATCTCATTGGTAAAAAATACAAATGGAGCAAAGAGAATATCAGCTGGGTAAAAGAACCTGCTGGTACTGGAGCAGATGTATGCCAATTTGTAATCACTTCCGGTTTATGGCTTCATCCGCCCACCTTCTGCCTTCTGCAATCGGTTAGGCCGATTTGGCTGATCAGCTGATGCAATGCCCATATTTTGGGTGCTACTCAAAACCATCCGGTCATTTTTTATGTATATGCTTATGGGCAGCAGCCCTGAATTTCCTGTAAAAATATTTTTCAGGAAATTCTGTAAGGAATCCTGAATCCCGCCGTATTAAGGGCAAAGCAATAAAAAATGAAAAAGATTTTGGTAACACTATCAGTATTTATAATGGCTGCCAGCGTGGTATATGCCCAGGAGCCGTTACGTAAAAAACACTATAACCTGCAAAACGGGCTTGCCATAGAAGGCTACGACCCCGTGGCTTATTTTACAAATAATAAGGCGGTAAAGGGTAAAAAGGAATTTGCTGTTTATGACCAGGGGGCTACCTACTATTTTTCCTCAACCGAAAATAAGGAGCTGTTTAAAAGCAACCCTTCCAGATACGAACCGGAATATGGAGGCTGGTGTGCTTATGCGATGGGGGCAAAAGGAGAAAAGTATCGGTGGATCCAGGTACATTCAAAATTTTAAATGGCAAACTCTTCCTCTTTTACAACAAGTTTTTCAATAACACTTTAAAGACTGGAATAAAGATGAGAACAACCTGCGTACAAAGCAGATGCCAACTGGGCAAAAATATTTCATTAATCTTTAAACAATTATACAATGTCATTCAATTTTACAACGGTTGGCACATGGCTGTTAAAGTTACTGGCGGCAGTCATTATGTTACAAACACTGTACTTCAAATTCACTGCGGCAGAGGAATCGGTGTATATTTTTTCTCAGCTTGGTATGGAACCTTATGGACGAATCAGTATTGGTGTAATGGAATTGATCGCTTCTGTGCTGATCCTTTATCCCAGAACAACCGCCTTTGGTGCAGCGCTGGCCATTGGCTTAATGTCAGGAGCCATATTTTTTCATCTTAGCAAACTGGGCATCGCAGTGCAGGGTGATGGGGGGCAGTTATTTATTTATGCATTGCTGGTGTTGCTTGCCAGTGTTGTACTGCTCATCATTTACAGGCAGCAGCTTTATCAATTCGTCAAACTAAATCCAAAATACAGGATATGAAACAAATAACATTGTTGTTAACTGGTATTCTCATTACCACCGTTTCATTTGCCCAACAAAAAAGTACGGTTGTAAATAAAAACCAGTTGCTAGATTTAGCTGCAACAATCGGAAGCTCCAGGGGTTCCGCAGCTTTGTCCTATGTGTACAACTGGAAACTGGGTAAAAAGAAAAAATGGGAAGCAGGGCTGGGGGCAAGGTTCACCAGCAGCTTTGGTACCAAACAGGAATATACTACTGCCCCGGCAAGATTGGCAAGAACCAACACAACTCCTTTTCTGATTGTATTCGCCGGTCAAAAACGGAGAACTGGGATACACTGACGGTACAGCGGCCATGGGCTAATGCACTTAATCTAACAGCCAACATTGGTTATAATTTCAACAGTAAATGGAGTACAGGTTTTAATATCGACCTGGTTGGTTTCGCCTTTGGCAGAAAATCAGCAGCCGTACTCACCAGCAATGGTATTACAAGAACAGAGCCTGCAGCAAAGGTCTCCGGTTTCAACCTGCTGCTTACCGGCGACCTTGACTACGGTAATCTGAATTCAGAATTCTTCCTGAAATATCAACTGGATCACCGGTGGGGTATCCGTGGGGTTTACCAGTTTATTTTTAACGAATATAAAACCAGCAGTATCAAACAAACTGCACCCGATGGTACTGAAGTGGACCGTTTCAGGAGTAAGGCCAATAATTTCGGACTGGCTGTATCTTATCAACTAAAATAAATTACTATGAAAAAGTCATTGACCGGATTATTACTTGCAGTATCATTGCTGGCTGCCTGTAAAAAGGAAAAAACAGATTCAACGATTGTGGCAATGGATACTGTGGATACGACCGCACAGTTAAAATACAGGGGTGTATTTACAAACGGGCCATACGGCAGCACCATGGGAATTGCAAAGATTTACGCCAGGGCAAACCTATACACACTGGCGCTGGACAGTTTTACAGTTAGTAACGGCCCCGACCTGCATGTGTATGTTTCAAAAGAATTGCAGCCGTTGAATTTTATCGACCTGGGTGTATTGCGAACAACCAGCGGCACACAACTGTATAGCATCAGTGGTATGCCCGATTTTATGGAGTACAAATATGCATTGATCCATTGCCAGCAATTTGATCATTTGTTTGGGAGCGCCAATCTTCAGTAAGTATGAAAAAGCTGTTAATAATATTGTTGCTTAATGTTTGCGGAATAATTGGATTTTCCCAAATTTACAATGCGGTTGATGCCGGTTCTGAAGTAAAGTTCAGCATCAGAAATTTTGGGCTAACTGTAAACGGTAGCTTTAAGGGCCTGGAGGGGAAGATCAGCTTTGATCCAGCCAGCATTACAGCAGCATCTTTTAATGTAAGTATGGAGGCTGCTACGGTGAATACCGGCAATGGCTCAAGAGACAGGCATTTAAAGAAGGATGATTATTTTGATGTGGCAAAATATCAGAAATTATTATTTCTGTCTTCAAAAGTTACTGCCGCTGCAGGCGCAGGCAATTATATGAGGCAGGGAAGCCTTACCATTAAAGGAATCACCAAGCAGGTTTCTTTTCCATTCACAGCTACTGCCGCTGCAAATGGATACAGGTTTTCAGGACAATTTAAAATTAACCGGAGTGATTTTAAAGTAGGTGGAGGCAGCTGGGTTTTGTCCGACGAGTTAACAGTTTCATTAAATGTTTCAGCTATAAAATAGTCAAATATGAATCAACCGGTTTTACATTTTAAATCATCTATCAGCAGTGCTTTTAAACAGGTATCGTCTGTAATGCTTGCCCTTTCTGATGAACAATACAGCATGCCCGGAAACAACCTGTTCGGTGCTACTATCGGGCAGCATGTAAGGCATATCATTGAATTGTTTATGGAACTGGAGAATGGTTATGGCACCGGTGTGGTGAATTATGAAAAACGAAAAAGGGATTACCGTATTGAAACAGACCGTTCTTTTGCAGCTTCTTTACTGACTTTTATTTTGAATGCTGTTGAAAAAGAGAATAAGGTGTTGATGCTGGAAGCCGGGTTTAATGACAATACAGAAGAACAGGTATTGCTGCATACAAACTATTACAGGGAACTGGCTTATAATCTTGAGCATACCATTCACCACATGGCATTGATCAGGGTAGGCGTAAATGAATTATCCGCTGTGAAAGTAGATCAGGATTTTGGTATTGCGCCGGCCACCATCAAATACCGAAAGGCATGTGTACAGTAACTTATATTCCCTCAGCAGATGGCTGTTACCTCACTTCCAGCAGGGATGAACATGCAGCAAGACCCGGAGCAATAGCCCCGGCAGTGTATCAACATAACGGAACCGTATTGCTGTATCCAAAAGATGCAAAAGCCAATGGCAGCTGGATTGCTTTTACCCAAACAGGGAATGCTGCTGTATTGCTGAATGGGGCTTTTGTAAAACACATTGTTAAGCCGTCTTACCGTAAAAGCAGGGGATTGATTTTTTTAGACATTATCGCTCACCCACAACCGGAATTTTGTTTTATGGGAAAGAACCTTGAGGGAATTGAACCATTTACCATCATTCTTTTTTACAGGGCTGCTTATTTGAAGGCCGGTGGGATGGAGCGGAAAAGCATTTTGTACAACTGGATGAAAGCTGTGCACATATCTGGAGCAGCGCTACTTTGTACAGCCCGGAAATGACCGGCAGGCGAAAGCAGTGGTTTGAACAATGGCTTACTGAAACGGATAGCCCAACAGAAGCTTCCATTTTTAATTTTCATCGTTTTGCAGGCGATGGTGATCATACCAACAGTATATTCATGAACAGGGATAGCCAGCTGTTCACTGTAAGTATTACTTGTATTGCAATGAATGCCGAAGAAGCCAGTATGCAGTATTTTGATGCTAAGCATAACTGCACCACACAGCATTCATTGTCATTTGAAACCGTCAATCGCTAATAGATCAACCCTGCTACAATGTTTAAAAAATTACAACAGCAATCGTGGTTCATTAAGCTTACCAATTGGGAATATTGGCCATTCAATCTTGTTTATGTGCCCATATATCTTTACTGGATATGGCTCTTTATCCGGGTAAGGTCTGTTTTCTTTTTTAATACTTCCAATCCGTTAATAAAGAACGGAGGGTTTTTACTGGAGAGTAAAAAGGAAATCTATGACCTGATACCAGAGGAATATTACCCGGCCACTTTGTTTTTTAAAACCGGCACTGCTTATAAAAATGTATGTATAGAAGTGACAAGGGCAGGATTGGAGTTTCCCCTGATCGCCAAACCCGATATCGGTATGAGGGGTTTGATGGTTCAGAAGATCAATACCCCTGAAGAATTAATGGCCTATACCCAACATGCCAACGTGAATTTTTTGGTACAGGATTTTATTGAATATGAGAATGAAGTGGGGCTTTTTTACTACCGCTATCCAAATGAAAGAAAAGGGCACATTTCCGGTATTGTAGGGAAAGAATTTTTATCAGTTACCGGTGACGGTGTTTCCACCATAGAAACCCTGCTGATGAAGGACCAGCGCTTTATCCTGCAATTACCGGTATTAAAAGAAACACATGCCGAAACATTAAACATAGTATTGCAGCAGGGTGAACATCATTTGCTGGTGCCTTATGGCAATCATTCCCGGGGATCAAAATTTATCGACATCAGTAACCTGATTGATGATGAATTAGAGACTGCGATTGATAAGGTTTGCATACAAATACCTGAATTTTATTTTGGCAGGATGGATATCCGCTACAATACCTGGGAGGAGCTGAAACAGGGAAAGAACTTTTCCATCATTGAACTGAATGGTGCAGGCAGTGAACCTACCCATATTTATGACCCAATCCATTCCATCTTTTTTGCATGGAAAGAAATAATCAGGCACCTGAATATCCTGCAAAAGATCAGCAGGATCAATCATCAACGGACCAGGATACCATACATGGATTTCACTTCTGGTATTCGCATGCTGAAAGAGAATACAGATTATGTAAAATTGATCAGCGTTAACCTTAAACAGTCTGTATAGTTGTTGCCGCTATATGTTAACAGGCTTCGGTTATTTAAACATATCTCCTTATTTTGCGTTACAGGAAATTAATTCAACACTGTAATGCAGGAACATCTTTTAGCTCTTAACCCAGATAAATGGGTGGAAAAATATGCTGACATATTGTATGCATACACCATTGTAAGGGTAAACGATGTACAGCAGGCAGAGGATATTGTGCAAAATGTTTTCTTAAGTGCCTGGAAGGCGAGGGATACCTACAAAGGACAGGCTTCGGAAAAAAACTGGCTCTATGCCATCCTCAAGAATAAAATTGTTGATCATTTCCGCAAGCAATCTGCCAGCCGTATTACATTGGCCACAGGAGAGGAGGAATTATATTTTGATGAAAGTGAACACTGGACAGATGAGGCAGCGCCAAAAGACTGGGGCAGCAATACGGTGCAACCCGTTGAGTCGAAGGAATTCTATTCAATACTGGAGCAATGCAGGCAAAAGCTAAAAGATATACAGCAGAAAGTGTTTGTGATGAAATACATGGAAGATGCAGATTCTGAAGAAATTTGTAAGCTTCTTAACATTACTGCGTCTAACTATTGGGTATTGATACACAGGGCCAAGTTGCACCTGCGTAAATGCCTCGAAAAAAACTGGATAGGTATTAACTGATGAGTCAATTTCGTTTTATATGGTTAAGCTGTAAAAAAGCCACTTTCCTGATGTCGAAAAAGGAAGAAGGCAAACTTACGCCCATTGAAAGCGTCCAGTTAAAACTGCACCTTCGGATTTGTGATTTTTGCTCCCGCTTTCAAAAACAGGCAAAATTTTTTACCAGCCACGCCATGCACACACATGAACACCTGCCGGCAACATTGAGTGAAGAAAAAAAGGAAGTGATCAGGTCATTGATGAAAGATTAATTGGTTCTCCGGCTCCTGATCCGAACAATTTTTTGTTTGATCAAATTTTCTTTGCTGCAGGTAAAAAGTTTCAGCAGTTCAAGGTTAGGAATATTGTTTGGCAGATTTTCAAGTTCATCCGCTTTCATTACATCAATGCCTGTAATAAAATATTCATCTATCCTAAAGATGTCCGGGTCTTTTATAATGTTGTTATTAACCATAAAAATACAGGCAAATGAATCAGCCAGCTGGTATTTAGTGATAATGTCTTTAGTGGTAACCCATTTTAAAACAGCTGATTTTTTTATGCTGATAAATACCTTGCTATTGGGAGCCATGGAGTCCTTCCCTTTAACCACATTCACTTTTTCAATTTTTTGATGATCAAAAAGCTGGATTGAATTAACCCTTACAGAATCAACATAATATTCCGGGTTGCTGTTTACCGGCGCTCTTTTTTGTGCAAGGGCACAAACCATGAAGCAAATAAATAGTATTGAATGAAATATTTTCATGACATCATTTTAAATGGTATGAAGATATAATTTGTTGCCTGAACATGCTTTGATAATCCGGTTCAATTGCCCATTCACAAGTAATATTTCCTGCTCACGTATTTTTTATCCCTGTTCAGCTATTATCTTTTTTTGTGTTTTGTACAGGCTGCTATTTTCACCATGCGAATAATTATTGCGTTCGATTATACCCGGATCATAACTGTAAACTGAAAAAATGACTGAGCAAAAAATGTTGGAAGGTCTTCATAGGCGTTTTGGTCAACATACAATGAATAAGATAATCAGCGAATCTGACGTACAGGAATTTACACCCAACACCGTATTGCTGAGGGAAGGGCAATACGTAAAAGCGGTGCCGATTGTTTTGAAAGGGCTTGTCAACGTGCATGCCGGGGATTCTGCCAAAGAGATATTGCTGTATTATATTCAGCCGGAAGAGAGCTGTATCATGTCTTTTTCTGCCTGCCTTCAAAACAGGAAAAGCAGGGTAACAGCAGTCGTGAAGGAAGATACAACGGCCATTCTTTTACCGGCAGATAAACTTGCAGCCTGGTTGTTGGAATTCCCGGAACTTAACCAATTATTCTACCAGCAATTCGATCTGCGGTACACTGCTATGATCGATACCATTCACAATCTCCTGTTTGATAAATTAGAAAAACGCCTGTTGGATTACCTGGGGGATAAAATTACGATCACCCGCAGGAACCCGATCAAAATATCTCACAAGGAGATCGCAGCAGATTTGGGTACGGCAAGAGAAGTGGTAAGCCGGTTGATAAAAAAACTGGAACACCTCGAAAAACTAAAACAACATTATGACAGCATAGAATTATTTTAACGGGGTGACTTTGGTCACCTAAAAATAAAATTTCCGGAAATACCTTTGTTTTATAAACGAGAATTTAAAACTTATCTCTTTATCCTCCTTGCTGAACCATGCTCAATTGATCCTTCAGGGCCGTAAGTTTTCAGTTTTCTTCCTGGTAGCATCCCTTCCGTGGCGAAGGGGTCAAAATTTTGTAAACTAATAAAATATACTATATGAAAAGCATTTTAACCGCAGTGATGTTGCTGATCAGTCAGATGTCTATTGCGCAGGTAACAGTTAGCTGGTTCAATTTTCCCGGTGGAGTAGCAGTGGCAAGGGATGCGGTCAACAATGTTTATACTGCCAACTGGGATTATAATGCTGGTGGAGACATTACTTTAACTAAAAGAGACGCTTCGGGAAATATTATATGGGAAGTACCTTATAATAATACTGACTTTACCAGCCACGAAGTAGCCACATGGGTGGCAACCGACAATGCAGGAAATATCCTTGTTTCAGGCACCATCCGTTCGGGCTATTCTAATCCTGTAAACGCAGCCAGTATTTTAATGAAATATAATCCTTCTGGTACTTTATTGTGGCGGGTGGTGTATGAAAGTTCTTTTGATGGTTCGTCTACCCGTAAATGCCTGGTAGATGCCAGCAACAATATTTATGTGCTCGGTCTTGGAACCGGACCTGCCGGACAAGTTACGAAAGTAAAAAAGTTCAATTCATCCGGTATAACCGTTTGGAACTATTTTGATAACGGAGGTGGTGCCCCTGTTAATTTCAAATTTACTCCGGATAATAACATCGTACTTGTAAAAAGAGGTATAACAGGTATCATCAATTCCTATTCAAAAATTGATTTGAATGGCAATTTGATTTGGAACACTGCCGGAATAACCAGTATTTCAGGTGGTGATGCTTCGGGCGATGCTTTTGGGAATACATATATTGTAAATGGCTCTCCAAGTGAATTAAAGAAACTTTCACCTGCTGGTGCAGTTATTTGGACTCGACCAAATACTAATGTAAATGGCAATAAGGTTGAGGTGGGCACGGACAATAATCCAGTTGTCGGTGGTTATCCGGGTGCAGGGTATGGTGTGGTTATTATGAAATACGATGCCAACGGAAACCTGCTTTGGCAAAACCTCGATGCAGATGGGCCAAGCCTTTCATTGTTGGCACTTGCACCTATGAGGCTGGACGGTTCAAATGCTGTTTATATTGCCGGAAGCACCATGTCATCAATGGGTGTATGCAAAGTTAACAGTGATGGAACTTCTGCGTGGTCGGCAACAACATCAAGCGGATATCCGGTTTGGTTCGAATTTGGCACAGATAACAGTATTTATGTTGTAGGAGGTACAACAGCCAGATTTACACAATCAGGCACAATTCCCACTCCTCCGGTTGCTCCATCCAATCTGGTGGCAACACCTGCAGGAACATCTTCCATAAATTTAACCTGGGCTGATAATTCAACAAATGAAACAGGTTTTGTACTCATGCAATCATCCACATCAGGTGGCATATTCAACAAGCTTATTACCATACCAGCAAATACAACATCATATACTGATGTGGGACTGGGCAGTTCAGCAACGTATTATTACAAAATTCAGGCAACCAATGCAGGAGGTAATTCAACATGGAGCAACCAGGCTAACGCAACAACCAATACTCCGCCTGCAACGATACCCGCTGCCCCATCGAACCTGGTTGCCACAGCAAGTGGAACTTCCATTATAAACCTGACATGGATTGACAATGCTTCAAATGAAACAAGCTATGTTCTTCAGCGTTCATTGTCTTCTGCTAGCGGCTTTGCTGTTATTGCTACATTAGGGTCAAATTCAACATCTTACTCAAATACTGGATTAAACAGTTCGACTACTTACTATTATAGGGTACAGGCAGTTAATGCTGCTGATGTTTCTGTGTGGAGTAATACAGCCAATGCCACTACAGTTGCACTTCCTCCACCAACAATTCCTGCAGCACCTACCAACCTGGTGGCAATGTCGGCCGGTTGTAACCAGGTGAGCCTGAAATGGACCGATAATTCAAGTAATGAAACTGCTTTTGAAGTGAGCCGTGCCAGCAGCTTAAACGGCACTTATACAATCATTGCGACCCTGGGTGCAAACAGCAGGGCTTACACTGACAATGGATTAAGGACAAGCAGGAGGTACTATTACAGGATAAGGTGTAAGAATACAGCAGGTGTTTCTTCCTGGAGCAATAAAGCCAACGCAGTGGCAGTTTGTAATACCATCACCAAAGTAGTGATGCAGGAACAAAAAGTACTGCTATTTCCAAATCCGGCCGTAAATGAAATCAATGTGCAATTGCCCGATACTTATAAGCTGCCACTTACACTGGATATCGTTTCACCTCTTGGACAAAAAGTATTTTCAAAACAAATAAATAATTATACCACAAAAATTCCGGTGGAAGGATTAACAAAGGGTTGGTATGTTATTCAATTGCGTAACGGGGGTACTGTGGAGGCTATAAAATTTCTGATCAATTAGAGCCAGGTGCAGGATAATGCTAATGTTACCTTGACCGGAACAAATTGAGATGTTGAGTTTAATTCAAATGAAATGCGTTTAACTATTGGTTTAAATGAAAGTAGCTGTTCAGGAAATTATTTTGCCCATTGAAATATATGATTTGCCTGTTCAGTTACTTTTATTTTTATACAAGTAGTACAACCAATAGATTTAACCTGCCATCTGCCTATCAGGATGGATAATGACATTAGTCATGAAAAACCTTAACTGAAAGGAAGGTTTTGCAACAGAGGTAAATTTAAACAATCACTATATGAAAAAGATACATTTACTATTAGTATTTTTTATGCTGTTTACAGCAAGTTTATCGGCACAATACACCACCGATTGGATAAGGCCTGCTGACAATATTTATAAAACAGGCTCGATGATTGCCCGGGACAGTTCGGACAATGTATTTGTAACCGGCTATATCCAATCCCAGAATATATATACCCGTAAGTATAACAAGTTTGGAGCACTGCAATGGGAAAAAACTTCTTCGTCGGGCATCGCCAGTAATTATGAAAAGCCTGTATGGACCAGTATTGACAAAAATAATAACGCAATTGTAGTTGGTTACAGGTATGCGTTGAGTTCAGGAAGAGATTATCCTAATGCCATCGTTGTATTGAAATACAATCCTTCTGGTTTTTTATTATGGAAAAAAGTAATTCCTGTTTCAGTAGTCCTTCGAAGATTTGGTTCAGGCCTTAATGTGCGGAGTGAGGTAGACAATGCAGGGAATATTTATATCTCAACTGTAACAGCAAATATTTCCGGATTTGCCTTGTACAAACTCAACTCATCCGGGGTACTTGTTTTCACGAAAAACAGTGCTGCTAATGCTCCTAATGGTTTCAATGCAATGCGGCTGAAAGGCAGCAGGATTGCGGTTACCGGTGCATCCGGAACCATAAGCAATGCTCCTGTAGCTGTTTGGGATACAGCAGGTAATTTATTGTTCACAAAAGCTGTATTAGGGCAGGGGGGTAGTGATGTAGAAATAGATGCTGCCGGGAATGTTTATTTACTTACTTCTTATTCCAACCAGGTTACAGCCAGCAGCGGGCAGGATATATCTATCTATAAATTCAATTCAACCGGTGTGCAGCAATGGAAGCGTAGTTATGATTTTGGTGGAAGTGATTTTTCAACCAGGTTTGTTTTGGCTGCAGATAAATTAAGTGTGATCGGCTCAATCAATGTTACTGACTGGATTACATTCCAGGTAAATAATAATGGTACCCAACTTTGGAACGCACGGTACAACACCACTTCATTAAATCCAGAACTGCCTGCTGACATTGCGGCTAAAGGCAACGGTGAAGTATTTGTAACCGGTAAAGGCGGGCCAGATGTAAGGAGTGTAACAGGTTCTTCTTTCCTTAGAATGGTTACCATAAAATACAGCAATACCGGTACGGTAAAATGGATCGACTCTGTAAATACGTCTGGCTTTGGAATAAGTTGCGTTTTGGCAAAAGACAGCAGTTTGTTTGCTTTAAGTCATGCTAACATGACGGCCTATCATTTTATAGACCAAACAGCAACAGGTACCTGCGGCATTCCAACCGGTATTTTTGCCACAAATGTTTCTACTGTTTCCACTACCATGATATGGTCGCCCGTTGCAGGAGCTACTTTGTACCACCTGCGTTATAAAACAGCAACAGCCACCACCTGGACAGTGATTTCAACAAGCCTTACCAGTAATTTCCTATCGGGCCTTTCTGCAGGTACTACTTATAATTATGCCGTAGAAGCCGTTTGTGCAAGTGGGCCATCCGGTTATAGCGCTACACAATCTTTTACCACATTTGGTACCGGCTATTGTAGTTCTGCCGGACAAAGCCAGGCGCTGGAATATTTAAGCTTTGTGTGGATGGGTGGTATCATGAATTCAACAGGGAATAACAACGGTTACGGTGATTTTACAAACCTCAGTACGCCACTCACCCAGGGGCAAACTGTTACCGGTTACCTGTCTGGCCGGGTACGTTATCCTGAAGTTGAAAACTATGGCATCTGGATAGATTTTAATCACAACAATAGCTTTACTGATCCGGGAGAGCAGGTAGTAAATCTCACAACTGATTTTACCGGATGGATCGGATTCAGTTTTGTTGTGCCTACCGGAATTGCAGGTGGCCCAACAAGGATGAGGGTAGTGATGAGTTATGGAGCCCCTGCTTCACCATGCGGCAATTATGCCTTTGGGGAAACAGAAGATTATACGGTGGATGTGAATACGGTATTTTCAACACTGAGGCCAAAAGCCGCATCTGTTCTTGTTTCGGAAAAAACTGCAGTTGGTGTTTACCCTAACCCAGCTGCTGATGTATTATATGTGAAGGGCCTTGCCGGCAATGACCCTGGCAGGTACATCGAAATTTATGATATGACAGGAAGAAAGATACTGGTGAATAACAATCCAGGCAACAGTGTAAATATCAGCACACTAAGGTCTGGCACATATCTGATCAGGGTTATTCAAAACAAAACAGGTGTTTATACCGGGCAGTTCATTAAAAAGTAATACCAGCTGGGTACATGTAAATTGATTCAGCCAAAAGAAAAGCCAATCACATCAAAGGGGTCTGTATTGATCCCTTTGTTTTTTCTTACGGTTGGTTAAAGCCTGCAGAAATTATTAATCGTCATTTCCACCGCTTCCTGGGAAATATTTAGGGCACATGGCATAATTTTTTTTAGCAGCATCCATTATTTTGCCTGATATTTGGAAAGTAAAAACAATTGTCTTGAATTGTAAACAACGATATGCTCACTTCTACAGGCGCTCGGCCTACATCTCCATTATAATGAATGGAACTTCGTCATTGCATGACTGCAGATGCTGATACAGCAACTTGCAGGGTAATATCACCATGATTAATTGGCCCTGTAAACCGGATTAGCTGATTCTCATTACATCATTTACTTCCTTGCGCTGCCTGGCGACGCAAGGAGAAAAATATATTTTATGCAAATAGCAATTTTAGGAGCCGGCATGGTTGGCCGTGCCATGGCCATCGACCTCGCTGGCCAACATACGGTTACTTCATTTGATGTAAGCACTGCATCGTTGCAGTTACTTACTCAAAAAAGCAAATCAGTCAATACCATCCAGGCTGATTTGAGGAATTACGATAATTATAAAAATTTATTGAACGATTTTGATTTTGTGATCAGTGCAGTACCTGGTTTTATGGGTTATCAAACGCTGGAGGCCATCATTACCGCACAAAAAAATGTGGTAGACATCTCTTTCTTTCCAGAGGATGCACTGCAACTGGATGCACTTGCAAAACAACTGGGCGTAACTGCCATTGTTGACTGTGGTGTAGCGCCTGGCATGAGCAATTTGATATTGGGGTTTCACAATGCCCGGATGAAGATTGACAGCTTTGAGTGTATGGTTGGAGGGTTGCCTAAAAAAAGAACAAAGCCTTTTGAATACAAAGCTCCTTTTTCACCCATTGATGTGTTGGAGGAATATACCCGGCCCGCCCGTTATGTGGAGAATGGGCATATTGTTACCAAGCCAGCCTTGAGTGATGCTGAACTGATCGATTTTGAAAAAGCAGGCACCCTGGAATCTTTTAATACGGATGGATTGCGGAGTATCTTATTTACCATGGGGCATATTCCAGACATGAAGGAAAAAACGCTGCGTTATCCGGGGCATATCGACCTTATGAAGGGGTTGATCAAAGCTGGCTTTTTTAGATGAAGCTCCCATCAATTATAAAGGACAGCAGATCTCACCTATGGAATTCACATCGGCATTGTTGTTTGATCAGTGGAAACTGGGACCGACAGAAGAAGAATTTACGTTGATGACCATCAGCATAAAGGGTGAAGGTAAAACCATCAATTATGAATTGTACGATGAGTATGATGCGGTGAGTGAAACCAGCAGTATGAGCCGTACTACCGGTTACACATGTACGGCTGCGTTGAACATGTTGGCAAATAAACTTTTTACCGGCAAAGGCGTTTTTCCACCGGAACTGGTGGGTAAGGATGAAGCCTGTTTTAATTTTATACTGGATTATTTAAAAGAGCGGAATGTAATTTACACAACCCGTCATCAATAGAGATGTCTGTTTATATAACAGCGGCTGTTTCAAAAGTGAACAATATTTCACACAACGAACGCTAAGAATACAAAGTAAACTGCGAAGTCATTTTAAAATCGATCTTTGTTACTTTGCCTTCCTGGTCGCTTTGTGTGAATTTGCATCTTTTAAGGCAGCCTCTTTTTTATTGATCAGCATCCGGTACATCTTCCAGGCGGTAATAGATTTTCAATCCTCTTTCACCGGCAATCCTCACATCTTCATCAGCTCCCTTGGATCCACCTTCAATGCGGAACACGGCATCGCATTTTTCCAGCAGGCGGTGTGCAGCAGGGTATTGAATTTTATCCCATACTTCATCACCTGGCTTTGTTGAACCTGCCAGTGTTATCAACGGCAGGGCCACCCATTCACCAATCAGGGGAATATGCCCCTTCCTGAAAAGTGGCAACGCCAGTGCTTCCAGTTTGTGTAAGTTCTGTTGCATCAGTACCGGGTTGTCGTTGGTGCCGCTTCTGTAGGGGCCTGCAATAAGTATCAGCATGGGGTTTATTTTTTTTTGTAAAGAAAGCTGCAGGGCAGTTAATAATTCTTAAGGTAGCTTAAGATTTATTTCTTTTGGCTTTGTGGTTACGGATGGCACTTAAAAATTCAGGCGTAATACCAAGGAAAGAGGCAATCTGTTTTTGTGTAACCTGGTTAGATAATTTGGGATAACGGTTCAAAAAGCTATTGTATTTTTCTTCTGCAGATAAAGACAGCGTCTCAATCATTCTCAACTGTTCTCTTGTGTAAGCATTCTGCATCAGTATCCTGAAGAAGCGTTCAAACTTAGGAATCTCCTTCAGCAGTTGATCCATATTTTCTTTGCTCAACTGAAAGATGTTGCTGTCTTCAATGGTTTCTATGTGCAGCATAGCGGGCCGCTCATTTAAAAAACAATACATATCAGTCACCCACCAGTCTGCCATGGCAAACATGATGGTGGATTCCTTCCCGTTTTTATCAAGATGATATGCCCTTAATGCGCCGGTGTTTACATAGCTGATGGTTTTGCAAACCTGTCCTTCTGATAATAGTAATGTTTTTTTTGGTATTATTTTGCAGGAGAGGAGGGAGGTGAAATAATCGATCTCTTCACCGTTCAGTAAAATGTGTTTGGCAACATTGCCCAGTATCCGTTCATGTATCATGCAATGAGTAAAAATTTTTTAAAAAGAAGAAAACTGCAACAGGAATCAATGAATCAATCCCCCTGGTTTAAAATTACACAGTTTGCTTGGGAATACACACAGCCTGCTGCCTTCATTTTTTTGGAATAAAAAATCATCTGGATTTTGAATAATGCCGCATCATTAAAATGCATTGGCCTGAACAAAGAAAGGACTTCCTGCCAGGGAAGTCCTTTAATAAAATCAATTTAATAAGTAACCAGCAAAAAATGTGGTTGGAATCATTTTGTTATTACAGGCCCGGAGCTACATCATTGTAGGTTGCTGAATTGCTTCCGATCCTTACATCGTCAATGTAAAGCACCCTTTGTGTAGTGGTAGAACCATAGGATCCTGTCTTCCACGGCCATTTGTAAATACCCGCTTTCATATAGATCAACGTGGCATCAGTAGTAAGAGTAGCCCCCGTTTTGGTGTACACTTTTATACCGTTTTTCCATACCTCAACCAGGCCATCTGTACCACCACTCCATTTTACATGAAATACAAAATCGGTCCATTTGTTTCTGTCGTAGTTGCCGATGGTAGTACTCTGGTTGCCAAACTTAACCACACGCCACTGGCCGCTCATTGTCCACAAAGCAAGTGGGGGCTTCCCTTATCGGTATGCCATTGCAACACTACTTCTGGTGCTTTATCACTTACATATTCGTTGGGTAAAAAGTAACTGGCGCCATACCATCTTTCCATTTTTATTACAGGCTCATCTGAAGAGGCACGGTTTGTTTCTGCTCTCTTGCTGCCGCCTACATCGCCATCTGTTTTGTTCAGTTCATAGCGTGCACTGTAGCCACCCGACCTTGCAAAAGCAGATGATCGTTGGATAGATTTAGCGCTCCATCCTCCACGGTATTTCCACTGCGTTGTTGAACCTCCATAAAATGAGGTTAGTGCATTGGTGGCTTCTGTCGTAAAATTGAAGAACAGATTTTTTCTTGTTCCAAAAGTTGAAGAGGTCATTGCCAGGGGATCGATACCTTCATTTGAAGGAGCATCTGGAAGTTCAATCATATTTTCCTGTCCGGGATAATCTTCGATGTCTGATGTTACTGTTGTTAGTGGTTCAACAGGAGGAGCTTCTTTCTGGCAGCTCATAAACGTTGCGGTTAGCAACAGGCATAGTATTACTATGCCGTTCTGTGTACGGTTTTTCATAATTATTTAGATTTGATTCCCTATAGGCAATCTCTGTGCCAATGCCTGCTAACAAACACCTAACAGCTTTATTGAAGCATGTAAAGAAGCATTGATATAACAAATGATAACTATTGGTATTTCAATTGCTAGCAGTAGTTTGTAAGAAATAAAATGCAAAAAAAAATAACTGATTTATTTTCTTGTTTTTTTTTCCACACAGGAACAGTATTTATTACTGCTTGCCTGATAAGGGCTGTGGCAGGGCTTATAGAAGTGATTCATTTTTTTTCAACAGTAATAAATAATATTTTTTTTTATTTTTATGATTCATCGCATTTAAAAAAATATCATTATTAATCTGCTCCTGATTTTTGAATATGTGCATTCAAAATAATTAAAGCAATGACATGTTGTAGTGCAAATACTACAAAGGGTTGTGCTATTTGTCTATGCTGCTTTAGACAGTATTCGATTTGCTCAACATGATAAACCTGGGCTTTATTTATAGAAACCTTGGAATCGATTAATATAATACAGGTCAGCTACATCCGCCTGCTTTTGATCCTTCCTATCCGCAGGCCTGCCATCAACCCGAAAATTGATTTTTCTTTGTTGATATCCATTTTTAATTCCAGGGTAAGCCCCAGCGCTGTTTTAGTAGGAATGTTCATTTTTAAACTTACCGGGAAACTGATGCTGTTCACTTTCTTTAATGTAAACGAAGGGCCAAACCACCCTTCACTATCAGGTATCACTGTATGATAGTTGATCACTGCATAGGAGAGCCCTGCAGATACACTGAACATTGTTTTGTCCGGGTCGCTAAAAAAACTTTACCCGCCATCAAATTGAATGCACTGAAATCTGTCCAGTTTTCCGTTTGAAAAAGAGTGGACAACGATTCTGATGAAGTTTGGTAAAAGCTCACGGTGTATACCATTTTATTACGGGCCATGGCAGTTAATGATAAATCGGCAGACAATCCGATGTTTGAAAATCCGCAATCCAGGTTAAGCCAAAGTGGAATCCTGTTGCTGTCTTTTATAAAAGGAGTACCGGATTTTTCGGTTACCGAATCTGCAGCATTACCTAGTCTGCTATATTTTAGGGAATGCAGTTTTAGAACATTGTTCCCGTATGAATACCCAGGTGATAATAAAATCAGGATGTATGTGAGGATCGTTAATACATGTTTCATAAGAATTCATTTGAGGTTTAAAACCCGTTACTGCAATGTCAACCTGTTGCTGACAAACGTTGTGATGCTTCCTGCAGTTTTCACAAAGTTCAGGCGGCAAGCGGATATAAAGAATGACGATTGTCAATTTCCGGTTGTAGATTATTTACAGATCAATTTCCTGGTCTAATTGTGTACAGACATTTTTTTAAGTTATTTTTAAGTTGCAAAACAACCTATGATCCGGGCATATATTTTTATCGCTGCAATTTCCATTTTACAGTTAGGATTACCGGAAACTGCTCTTCAGCAAACTGCTTTGCAAAAGCCGGTAGAGGACACATTGCCAGCAGTGAGCAGTTGCAGCAGTGCCAAAGCAGGTACAGCCAGGGCCAGCATCCTGGCAAAGGATAACCTTTTCATCATTGAGTTAAACAGCATCAGCAGTGCTTTTAAAACCGACCTGAAAGAACATGTGGTTGCTTTTGGTAAAGATTCAAGTGGAAAAATGCTGGTATCTCCTGTATCGCAGGGTACTGGTATCGGCGGCACAGTTCCTGTAATACAGCGTGCTTTTGCTGATCTGCACAATCATACCAACAGCGCTGCACCTGGTGCTGGTGACCTTTACGGATTGATAGACATCAATAAAAATGATACTCAGTATGATACCCGGTTTGTATTAACAGCAACCGGTATAGTGTATGCTTTACTGATAACCGACCCTGCTGCCGCTGTTTTATTTAATACCCTGTATCCACGCCAGCCACCTGCGTTTGCTGGTGCACCGCCGGCCTTTCCTGAACAACTGGTAGATGAGTTCAGAGAGTTGAAATACCAGTATGATTGTACGGATGAAATGGCGATGGCTTTTATATTGGATAAATATCATGCCGGTGTTGCTTTGCTGAAACTGGATGGCAATAGCGATTTTAAAATATTGATCACGAAAACATCGGTTAATAACGAAGTGGTTAGTTACACAGCTGTTGTTTGCCCGGGTTGATAGCAGGTTTTAAAATTGAGAGGATCAACAGAATTACTGACCACTTATTTTTGTCAGATGAAATTCAAAACGATATACCTTGCTAGTGGCTGCATGTCAATTTGCATTTCATCCTTTTGCCAGTTTGATCCATTGATAAAAGCAATTTTAGCCAGCGATACTTTTAATACCGATCATACAAGAGAAAAATATTCATTCATTCATTACGATACGCTTTGGTTGACAGGCTAAATCATTGCAGCCAAAGACAATACAGCATCCGACAGCAGTAATATTGTTTATATAGAGATCATCAGCACGTCTGGTGAACTGGTGAAAAGAGTAGTTACTTATTGTGCTGACGGAATATTCTATTCAAATATCAAATTGAATGAATCCGATTTTAAACAGGGTACTTACCTGCTGAGGGCTTATACCAATTACCTGCGGAATTTTGGTGATTCACTTTTTTTTGAAAGCAGGTTTACCATCATCAATCCCGGAAACAAAGAGTGGAATTCATTCAGGCCCGAAGTGCTAAAGGCGATCAATTAAAAATTCAACTGCCGTTAAACATAAATGGAGAATCGTAAACCGACCTGCAGTTTTTGCCGGAAGGCGGCACATTTATCGCCAGTAAATTACAGCAACTTGGTTTTAAGGCCGTGGATATTTTTGGTAAAGGCATTGCAGTGAAAGGAAACATTGTGAATAGTAAGAAGCAACCAGTCGCCGCATTTTCATCTGTACACAATGGCATGGGAACCGTTTGGTTAACACCTGGGCTCAATGAAAAATACACTGCTGTACTTAACAACGGGCTGAGCTTTCAGCTGCCAATAGCCCGGCAGTCAGGCACACAATTACAGGTAACCAATAAACCAGGTGCTGACAGTATTGAAGTACTGATCGATGCAAGTGCAGATATTTATGATCAGGAGTTTTTATTCCGTGCAAGTGCGAAAGGGATCAGTTGTGCAATGGGCATCATCCGCATAAAGCATCAACCACCCCGTTATCCATTCCTAAAAAAGCATTTCCCTCCGCTGTGTGCAGGTTTACGCTTTACAACAGTGACCAGGTACCCGTTAATGAAAGGGTAACGTTGGTATGGCATCAGGATGTCCTTCAATTAAGACTGGCATTACAAAAGTCTTTTTACAGCAGCAGGGGTTAAACAGTACCGGTAATTAGCTGAGAAGGACCTGCCGGCAAGGAGGCTGGGCAGAAATAGAAATTGGGTGAGATGGGGTAGCCGGCATAGATACATAAAAGGAACTGCCTTTGTTTTTTCCATCGCTTTCGGCATAGATGTTTCCATTGTGGAGTGCCACCAGCATTTTGGAAATAGAAAGCCCGAGCCCATTTGATTTTTCCTTTCCTGTGGGCAAGGAACTCATCTTTGCATATTTTGTAAAAAGATTTTTCTTATCTGTTTCATTCAACCCCTGCCCGGTATCATGAAATCCGATTTTTATGGTATCAGCTTTTATTGAAGTGGATATCCTGATTGTGGTTTTTCGAAATGAAAACTTAATGGCATTGCTGAGTAAATTCTCAAAAACTTCAGTGATTTTTTTTACATCAATATTTACTGTGATGTCATTTGCGTAATCAGTAACAACCTGTTGCTCTTTGTTTTTCAACAGTATCCTGAAATTGTCAATGACCGCATTCAGTAAATTGTTCAAACTGGTAGCTTCAAAATTCATCGAAAGGTTTTCATCTTCTATTCTTGATATGTCCAGTACTGTATTCAGCCTGTCCCTGAGCAGCTGGGAATTCCTGTAAACGATATCATTCAGTTCGGCCACCCCGGAAAGTTCCCGGTCTGTTTTAATTAATTCAGATGCCATGATAATGGAGGCCACAGCATTGCGGAGATCATGAATCGTTCTGTTCATATACTCTACCTGTATCTTCATCGCTTTTTTTGCTGCTGCACGGGATTCAAGCCGCTCAATAATGATGACAGAAAGTTCATCAAGGAATTTCAACTGATCTGCTGTTGCTGTACCTGGCTTGTCATTCACCACACAAATGCTCCCGATTTTAAATCCTTCCGGCGTAACCAGCGGGGCTGCTGCATAAAAGCGGATGCCACCGGGAGCTTTTACCAACGGGCTTTCCAGCAGGTGTACATGTTCATGAGTGTCTTCAATAACAACGGGTACCCCTTCCAGTAACGGAAGTGAAAACAGCCTGTCTGTTCCCGGAATCTCTCTTTGTTTTTCTGAACTTAAATTGGCTTTAAAATAGATCCGGTCTTTATCTACAAAATTAATGATGGCATTGGGGGCATTAAATATGGAAGCGGCTAGTTTGGCGATACGGTCAAAAGTATCTTCTGCATAGGTATCAAGAATATCATACTGGTATAACTTTTCGATGCTGGCTGCATCATTGAAAGGTATCCCGGTAAGAGTTGGATGCTGCTGCATTAAACGTATTTAATTTTTTAAAAAGAAGGTTTAATCGCCAATAACTTTCCTCTGTGTAGTTTATAATAGTGGCTTAAATGTCACCACGCCTGTATCATTGCCTGACTATAATTTCAGTGCCACCTGGTTAGCAATTAATCCAACTCACCCTTTTCACCTTCGATCCACCTTTCAAGCATCACCCTTTCGGATGGTGACTGGTGGGTACCTCCTGCTAAAATATCCAGGAATTTATCCCATAAATTTTTTTCTTCTTTGAATTCTTTTTTGAAATTGATCAACGCCTTGTAATAATCTTTTTGGTACAGGAGTGCTTCTTCATAAGTAAAATCCAATGGGATCTGATCTACAATGATCTTGGTAATTTTATTCAATTCATCGGGCGTATACCTTTCAATCATTTGCAGTAATACCCTGCACGATTCAATATGTGTAATCACTGCCTGCAAAGCCGGTACTTCAATCTGTTTAAAATCTTTTTCCCATGCCGGGTGTGATGTTTCAGGTAATAGTCTAAAGCCTGCATCCACTGTTTTTTTGCAACTCTCTTTTAATAAGGTTAAGTACAATGCCAACTGGTTCCATAAACCGGAGAGATCATGCTCTTCTTTTTTCCACAGCTTTTCTTTTGCCACATTCAGCGTTTCATTCAACCCGGTAATGGCACTGTCAACTTCCCGGGCAGTAGCCAGCCAGCTTTCAATTGCTTCCGGACTGCAGTTTGTTTCAATGATCAGTAATGCATTTTTATTTATTTCCTGCAGGCTGGCTTCTATTTGCAGTAATTCCGCATAATCTTTTTCAAGGGTAATGCTTAAATTCCTGATGGATAGTAAGGCCCTGAGTCCGGGGTTATTACTATGGTTTCCGCTGCCGGATGAATTGGTTCCTTCGCCTGGTATTTCAACGGCGATTTGCTCGTATAGTGTATCCATGATAATCTGTTTGTTGGGGATCATTTTTGTAACCCTGTAAAGGTTAGTTAATGAATGATGATGAACGTTACACAATTCATTAAATATGTTGTCAAATTCACACATTTTCTTGCTGGCATCACTTCAATTATTTTTGTAGAAACATTGCTTTTGAAATAACGAACTTTATATAAAAAAAGGAGGATAGCGATATGTCAACCGGGTTTAAAGAAACATTTACTCTTAAAGGCGAACAACTGCTGAATAAGATAAAAGAATTAATAGAAGAAGGCAATGTGAGAAAGATCAGCATTCATGATAAAGAAGGAAAAGAAATCATGTCTTTTCCGCTAACCATTGGAGTAGTGGGAGCAGTACTGGCTCCTGTACTGGCAGCAGTGGGTGCATTGGCGGCCCTGATCGGTGAGTGCACTATTTCGGTGGAAAGGGATGAAGTAAAATAAACGGGGGCAGGCTGGTTACCCGGATCTTTTAATTTTAGTTACCGGTATCAGTCTTCTTTTTTGATAGCCCAGCAATTCGTAAATAGCAATGGCCCTTTCATTGTTTGAACCAGTATGCAGGAAGGGCATGATGCCAGCCTGCCTGTTTTGTTGGCTCAGCAGGCTCACCAGTTGCTGAGCATACCTGCGCCCGCTGTATGCAGGGTGAGTTACCACGGCGCTGATCTCTGTTAATCCTTCCATGCACAATCTTTCGCCGGCGATGGCAGCCAGTTGCCCATCCCTGAAGATGCCGTAGTAATTTCCCAGCAGCCTGGTGCCTGGCAGGTAATAACCCGGGAATACTTCACTTACCAGTGCGAACATGGATTCGGCATGTGTTTCATTGAGTAGAATGATTTCTTCTGTAATGCTGGCAGGTACAGGAACTTCACAAACCATCTGCAGGCATTCTACTACGCTTTCTATAGTATAGTTGTTGGGCAATACAGGAAACCGGTCAAAAAGAAAAAAGGAATCTCCGATACTGATCACCTCGTTTAGTTGCCCGGTTATGTTTTTACCGGATGGATCAAACCCGGCAAACAAAACAATCTCCGGCTGATACCGTTTTAATTCGGGGGTACCCATAGCAAAACCGGCATGCGTTTCTGTTAAGGCATGCCATGCAGGGTTATCCAGTTTTTTTGGTTGACATGCATATACTATAATTGATGGGGCAAATTAATGAAAGCAGGGGTACTTAACAACGGCCCTTGTTGACTGCGTTGGTTTGCACTTTTAAATTGTTACCAGTAAAAGGAGTACCCACTCGTTTATATTTATTAATTTCAGGAATTGATACTTTTTAATTGAACTCACCATGCCAGTTACTCCCGGCACCATATTGATCAGTGCTCCATCCCTGGATGATCCGGATTTTGACAAGTCCGTTATAATAATAGCTGAGTACAACCAACAAGGGGCACGGGGATTTGTGATCAATCAATTGTTTCCACGACGGTTAAATGAACTGGTAGAATTTAAGCAGGGCATTGCTTTTCCCTGTACAATGGGGGGCCTGTTGAAAAAGAAGGGCTGTATTGCCTGCACCAGCGGCCCGACCTGGTTGCAGGCGGTATCCATTTGTTTGATGCGGTTTACATGGGAGGGAATTTTAAACAGGCAGTTGTACACCTTAACAATAAAACCATGCAGGAGAATGATGTTAAGTTGTTCATTGGTTATTGTGGTTGGGACCCGGGCCAGCTGGAAGCGGAAATTGCCGAAGGCAGCTGGTTGATTGCGGATGCTCCTGTGCACACCCTTTTTTCTCATCCTGCAACCCTGCTTTGGGAAGAACTCTATAACAGCAGGCAGTAGCCGTGTTTCCGGCATTCAACAACTGGTAATAAATGTAGCATGTTAATTCCTGCTGTTGCTGCAGAACAGGAATTATTGTAAGGTATTTGCTTAATAGTCTTTTGCATCTATTTTTTCCATGAATGTTATCAACTCATTCCTGCCGGTACAGGAGTAACAGGTTGCCGGGCTGCAATACCAACTAAGCAGCCTGTTTTGCAATGTGTGAATTGTGTAAATTCTTTATTTTATTGTATAATACTTCCTGCATCAAAGAGTGCCATCTTTAGTGATTCCCGTTCTAAAAAATAAATTTGAAATTACACATTAAGTACATGATCAGTAACCGCTGTAAAATGCTGGTGAAAGAGGAGTTGAATAAACTTGGGCTTCATTTTGTAATAGTTGACCTGGGTGAAGTGGAGATCATGGAAGAACTTTCTGCCGCACAGCTGGATCAATTGAAAGGAGTGTTGCTGAGTTCAGGTCTTGAACTAATGGAGGATAAAAAGGCGGTATTGATAGCCAAAATAAAGCAGGTGGTGATTGAAATGATTTATCACAGCGATGAAATGATCAATACCAGTTTCTCCCTTTTTTTAAGTGAGAAACTGCAGCAAAATTATACTTACCTGTCAAATCTTTTCTCGGCAGTACAGGGCACCACCATCGAGCAATTCATCATCTTACATAAAATAGAACGGGTGAAAGAACTCATGATTTATGATGAGCTTAACCTTACGGAGATATCATATAAAATGAACTACAGCAGTGTGGCTCACCTGAGTACCCAGTTTAAAAAATTTACCGGGCTTACACCTACGGATTACAAAAAGATGAAAGACAAGACACGGATACCTGTTGAAGAAGTTGGAGAAGCATCACTATAAAACTGTATGTAATACCTATGGCTAAAAAAATGAATCAGATGAGTTAATGATTGTTCGTAAAGAACTGATCTTTCAAACAGCGGAGAAGGATAAGCTTTCAGCAGCGTTGGTTATTGCACGTTCCGAACTTTCTTTTCAAAAGGAGGAGAAGGGAAAACGGGCAGCGGAGTTGGGTATTGCCAACAAAGAACTTGTTTTTCAGGATGGAGAAAAGGGAAAACGGGCGGCAGAGCTTGGCATTGCCAACATAGAACTGGCCTTTCAGGGTGAGGAAAAGGAAAAAAGGGCGGCGGAGCTGAGCATTGCCAACAAAGAACTGGTTTTTCAAAACAAAGAAAAAGATAAGCGGGCTGCAGAGTTAAGTGTTGCCAACAAAGAACTGGTTTTTCAAAACAAAGAAAAAGAGAAACGGGCAAATGAACTGATTATTGCAAATAAAGAACTTGCTTTTCAAAATGAAGAGAAAGAAAAGCGGGCAGCAGAATTAAGCATTGCCAACATCGAACTGGTGTTTCAAAATAATGAAAAAGAAAAAAGGGCAGATGAACTCGGCATCGCCAACAAGGAACTTGCTTTTCAAAGTAAAGAAAAAGGGAAACGGGAAATTGCAAATAAGGAGCTGGAAGAATACAGCTACTCTTTAAAATTAGCTTCTCAATATTCCCGTAGTTTAATTGAAGCAAGCCGGGATCCATTGTTTACCATCAGCCCGTCAGGAAAAATTACCGATATGAATGAAGCTACGGTAAAAGTAACAGGCGTTGCCAGGGAGCAATTAATTGGTACAGATTTCTTTCATTATTTCACTGAACCTGTAAAGGCAAAAGAAGGCTACCAGCAGGTTTTTGAAAAGGGGTTTGTTACCGATTACCCATTAACCATTACAGATCATCACCTAACAGAAGTATTGTTTAACGGATCGGTGTATAAAGACGAGCAGGGAAATGTAATTGGAGCAGTGGTAGTGGCCAGGGATATTACCGACCAAAAAAGAATTGAAACAGAATTGATAGAAGCAAAAATATTTGCTGAGCTGGCCACCGGAATTGCTGAAGACGCAAAGAGCAAGGCAGAAAGCGCCACCAGGATAGCCGTAGATGCAGTGAAAGCAAAACAACAGTTCCTGTCTAATATGAGCCATGAGATCCGCACCCCAATGAATGCCATCATCGGTTTTACCAAAGTGGTATTGAAAACGGAACTCACGGCAAAACAAAAAGAATATTTAACCGCCATCAAAATAAGTGGCGATGCATTGATCGTGCTGATCAACGATATCCTCGACCTTGCAAAAGTAGATGCCGGCAAAATGGTATTTGAAGCTACCCCTTTTAAAATGGCCTTATCCATCTCGGCCATGCTGCATTTATTTGAAACAAAGATCCAGGAAAAGAATTTAGTGCTGGTGAAGGAATATGACAGTAACATTCCGGAAGTACTGGTAGGCGATGCGGTGAGGCTGCACCAGATTATTTTAAACCTGGTGAGCAATGCCGTAAAGTTTACCACAAAGGGTACAATCACGGTAAGTGTTCGCCAGCTGGAGGAGGTTGATGAAAATGTAATGATTGAATTTGCCATTGCCGATACGGGGATTGGTATATCAGAAAATAAAATGGAAAAAATATTTGAAAACTTTCAGCAGGCATCCAGTGGTACATCCAGGGTGTACGGGGGAACAGGGTTGGGCCTTGCCATAGTGAAGCAACTGGTGGAAGCGCAGGGTGGGAGCATCAGCGTAAAAAGCAAGATTGATGAAGGGGCTGTTTTTAGTTTTGTACTGGGGTTTCAAAAAACAAAAGTGACTGCTGAAATAGAAACTGACATTATGGAACTGGATGCAGAGATAAAAAATATAAAAATACTGGTAGTGGAGGATATTGCACTCAACCAGTTGCTGATGAAGACCCTGCTGGATGAGTTTGGGTTTGAGAGAGACATAGCAGCCAATGGAAAAATTGCTATCGAAAAATTGCAGGCAAAATGTTATGATATTATTTTGATGGACCTGCAGATGCCGGAAATGAACGGGTTTGAAGCGACAGAATATATCCGCAATACCATGCAGTCTGCTATTCCTATTATTGCTTTAACTGCAGATGTTACCACCGTTGACCTGGCAAAATGCAGAGCCGTTGGTATGAATGATTATATTGCCAAACCGGTTGATGAAAGATTGTTGTACAGTAAGATCGTTGGCCTGGTAAAAAAACCGGCAGCAACTGATGTACCTGGAACAATTATAAATGAAACAGGAAAAAAAATACGCTGAATCGACCTTGCTTACCTGATGCAACGTACCAAATCAAACCCGGAACTGATGATGGAAATGATAGCACTTTACCTGGAACAAACCCCGCCGCTGATCAGCATCATGAAGCAGAGTTTAATGGATAAAGACTGGAATGCATTGTATGCTGCTGTGCATAAAATAATTCCTTCTTTTTCAATCATGGGTATCAGTACAGATTTTGAAACCATGGCCAAAAAAGTACAGGAATATGCAAGTTCGCAAAAACATGCAGATGGAATTACGGACATGGTATTACAGTTGGAGAATATCTGTACACAGGCATGTATAGAATTGGAGGAAGAGTTTAATACAATTAAAAACAGCCGTATATGAAAAGCGAACAACCTGTTGCCCAGTTAAAGGTCAATTCCAGCGGCCCAATAAAAATTTTCCTGGTGGATGACGATGCAGTTTTTTTAAAGTTACTGGAGATAGGGCTCCGGCAGCAGGGCGATTTTGATATTGAAACATTTGCCACCGGCGAACGTTGCCTGCTTCGTTTATCACATCATCCCGATGTGGTCATTTTGGATTATCACCTTGATGGTATTGATAAAAATGCCATCAACGGCATTGAAACGCTGGACAAAATAAAAGCTTTTGACGCTGATATTCCCGTGCTGATGCTATCCTCCCAGGATAAAATTGAAGTGGCGGTTGACTGTATGCATCATGGGGCTTTTGATTATATAGTGAAAAGCGAATCCGCTTTAGTGCGCCTGCAAAAGATGGTCACCACCGTCGCCGGTTATAAAAAGATGGAAAAGACTTTGAACTGGTATATGAAGATTGCTGCTGCCAATACCATTCATTAATGCCACTTACACTTGTTTGCAGGATGGGAACATCAATCTACTTTTTTTGAAGGCGCTGTTTAACCCGGTATTGTTTTGTCCTGAAATAGGGTTACGCAAATTAAGTGTAAAATGGACGATGTAAACGGATTTGCCCGGGAGGGTTATTACAGCCCGGAGCTTAAACACCAGGTAGGTAAAGACCAAATTGACAATGGTCTTTCATAAGAAACTTTATCAGTTTCCCTCCCTCACAAAATCCGTTCTGGCATAAGTACCCGGCTCCGCATGGTCGCCCTGTTTAAAACGGATGTCTACGCAATTGATGCCGCTAAGTTCAGTAAGGTTATAAGTTACTTCTGCCAGGTAAGCTTCTGCTCCGGTGGAACCTATCTGCTTAGTGAGGTAATTGCTTTTGTCAATTTTTAAAAAGATGGTATCGCCGGATGTTTTTACCATTGCCAGTTGTATCTCAGGGTAGGTACTGTTAAGCATGCCCAACATACTGGATGCAGTGAGTGAGTCGGCACTTACGGGCCTTGTTTTTTTCATGGACAGGCCTTTGCTGTCTCCTTCATCTGCCGCCCAAAAATAGTGGGCATCTATTAATTGGGGTGTACTGTCTTTTGCAATAGTAATGGAATCTTTTGTAGTTGCTTCCTGGTCTTTTTGTTTGGTATTACAGGAGAAGAGGAGGATTGGCAGCAGCAGAAAACATAGACTGTTTTTCATGGCCGTGTGTTTAAATTTTCTGTTGTAAAGTTACGGCAGTGCTTTGATAGTATTGTTGAAAAAACTGACTTTAATATTGCAGCCATTCCTGCATTTTCAATTTGGGTGTAAAAGAAGATACGAACCAAAAAGGCACCTGGCCCAATAAGAGGTAAGAATGTTCGTATGCAAGTGTAAAACAACATTTCAACGTATTGTTTAAATGGAGTTGATTTGAAAAACAGCTTGTCTGCGTTTCTGCAGATGTTCAGAAATGGTATGCCGTACAAGAGTGCGACGCAACAATGTTTAATTGAAATAGGATAGCCTGTTCAAAAAAAAAATCTACTCCGGCCTTTCAACCGGAATAGATTTTTTATCATTACGCAATTCTCTTACTCCATCACTAACTCATGCTTGCTATGTGCTTCGGTGAGCTTGCGCTGTACCTCGAAAGCAACGGGTGCATAAGAATC
Source organism: Chitinophagaceae bacterium (assembly GCA_016722465.1). Classification (GTDB taxonomy): domain Bacteria; phylum Bacteroidota; class Bacteroidia; order Chitinophagales; family Chitinophagaceae; genus Ferruginibacter. The sequence continues at coordinate 232,502 of JADKJC010000004.1, forward strand.
AAAATACATATTGAACCTTGCACGGCCCTGTGTTAAACTGCGGAGCGAAGAGGAGTACTGGTGCATTTGCGCCAATGGTACTTTGGCAACGATCTTTTGAAAATGCCCATCGGCATCCATGCCTTCCACCACACCCATACGGGTTTGCAGGTCGCCCATTACAGCGCCCACCATTTCATCCGGCGACAATACTTCAACCGTATAAATAGGTTCCAGCAATTGCGGATTGGCTTCCAGAAATGCCTGGCGGAATGCCTGTAGCCCGGCAATTTTAAAGGAGATATCATTGCTGTCCACATCATGCATTTTGCCATCGTACACACTTACCCTTATGTCACGGGCATAGCACCCGGTAAGCGGGCCATTCTGCATTTTTTCCATCACACCTTTAATATAGAAGGCAGGAAACGGGCATCGATAGCGCCACCCACAATGCAGTTGCAGAAAACGAGTTTGCCACCCCAGTCAAGTTCAAACTCCTCTTTGTGGCGGAGGTTGAGCCCTTCGGGATTGGGGATTCCTTCGTACCAGGGTTCAATCCGCATGTATACTTCGGCAAACTGGCCTGCGCCACCGCTTTGTTTTTTGTGACGGTAATTGCTTTCAGCTTTTCGGCTGATGGTTTCCCGGTAGGGGATTTTTGGCTTTTCTAACTTCACCTCCAGTTTATGAATATGATCGATCTTCCATTGCAGTACTTTCAAGTGCAGTTCGCCCTGGCAATGCAGCAGGGTTTGTTTTAATTCGGGAGATACTTCCACTCTTACAGTAGCATCTTCTTCCTGCAATGTGTGCAGCGCCTGCGATAATTTTTCTTCATCGCCTTTGTTTACGGAACTGATGGCAACAGTAACATTGGGATGCGGAAACTCAATCGGCACCAGTTCAATATTAGCGCCTTTATCATGGAGGGTATTGTTTACATGGGTGCTGCGGAGTTTGATGGTAGCGCCAATATCGCCTGCTACCAGTTCTGTTACCGGCACCCTGTTATGGCCTTCCATTAAAAAAAGCTGATTGAATTTTTCTGATACGCCGGTATTTTCATTGATGAGTTCGCTGCCCACTTTGATGGTGCCGCTGTACACTTTGAACAGGCTGAGTTCGCCGATATGTGGTTCAATGATGGTTTTGAATACAAAGAGGCAGGTAGGGCCATTTACATCGCAGCTAACGGTGCCGCCTGATTTTGTTTTTTGGGCAGGCATTTCGGTAGGGGCTGGTGCTACATAATCTATAAAGCTCATGATGCGCCCGGCACCCATGTTCTTTTCTGCCGATACACAGAACAGCGGGAAGATATCATGTTTGATCATGGAAGCATGCAGGCCGGCTTTCATTTCTTCTTCAGTCAATTCGCCCTGGTCGAAATATTTTTCCATGAGCCCTTCATCATTACTGGCGATGGTTTCAATAAGTTCTTTGTGGAGTTCATTGGCTTTTTCTTTTCACTGTCCGGTATGGGTAGTTTTTGCGGTTTGCCACCTTCGGGCCCGTACTGGTACATCACCATGTTCAGCACATCAATGATCTGGTTAAAACCCGAACCTGTTTGTACCGGATATTGCACGGCTACCACGTTACCGCCAAAATGTGTTTTGGCTTCTCTCAGCGTTCTCTCAAAGTCGGCGCCATCACCGTCAACTTTATTTACTACAAAGATGGTAGGCGTTTTAAAAGTGTCCGTGTATTCCCAGATGATATCGGCACCTACTTCCACGCCGTTCATTGCATTCAGTAAGATCACACCGGTATCAGCTACCCTTAGTGCGCTGATCACTTCGCCGATGAAATCATCATAGCCGGGAGTGTCGATGATGTTTATTTTATAATCTTTCCAGGGGGTGTGCATGAGCGATGCAAACACACTGCTTTTTCTTTCTATTTCCAGTTCGTGGTAATCGCTTACGGTATTGCTGGCAGCGATGGTGCCACGGCGTTTGGTGATGCCTGCTTCGAAGAGCATGCTTTCGGCGAGTGTGGTTTTTCCACAGCCGGCATGTCCGAGCAGGGCGATATTTTTTACATGGTTAGAGTCGTAGGTTGGCATAGCAAATAGTTTTTTGATGATTGGAGCATCCTGATAAGCAACCAGCCAACCTTATGCAGATTGGCCGGTGTTTATATGGATCGTTATTTTTTTACAAAGCTGTGGAAGTCCTCCTCCAGTTTATCAAGATCACCCAACAGCATGTCGAGTTTATCTTTGATATAATGATGGGGTATGCGGTGGCCGAAATTTGGATGGCGTTCGGCTTCCACCACATGGTGTTTGATCTCGTGTTTCAGATCGTGAATGTTGATGAGTTGAATGTGAAATTGATTGTGAAAATGTTCGATGCCGATCAGCGTATCCTGATCCGTTTTGCCAGGGGCGAAATAGTATAGTTCATTTTTTAAGGTATTGATCTTGCTGCGGTATGCAGTGAGCTGGTCATACCATTGCTTGCACTCATCGATGAGTGTGCGGTGTTGTGTTTCTGTAACCATTGGAAAATGTTTTAAGATTTATAAATGATTGAACAATGTTGCAAGTATTTCATTGTTTGCTGTACTAAAGGTCAAGCAGGTGCAAATAAAAAAAACTGACATTCGTCATGCCTTTCTGTAAGCGTCATCATTTTTCGAAGGGTAGGGTTGGGGTAAATAACAGGTTAGTTAAATGGGCTGAGTTAGTAAGACTGGCAGCGGTTATAAAGTTATAGGATTATTATTTATTGAGAAGTAGTTTTTTTATTTTTTAAGTGCTGAAGGCTTTGGGTACTGAACAAATGTAAAAGAATAAATGATTTTTAAAGATTGAGGCTTGCTTCCACTGTAAGAAAGTGTAGCAACTTAAAACCGCAAACGCCCCATTCACTATTCACCATTGCCCTAATCGCTCTCTATCCACAACACAGAGTTTTTGGTATTGTATTCATTTTCCTCCCATAACTTATTGGCAGGGTCCAGTATCCATTTACCATCTATGATAAACTTATAAACGTGCTTGCCTTTATTCAGGTGTGCTTTAAATATCCAATCATCGCCCTCTCTTTTCATTTTAAAAGAAGTAGGGTTCCAGTTGTTCATATCACCACCCAGGCACACGGTACTGGCATTGGCAAAGCCTTTTAGGCGGAAGGTGAAATTCGGTTGTATCACCAGCGCAAGGTTGCCTGATAATACAGAGTCTCCAAAATACTTTCCATCTATGATCAGTTTATATTCATAATTGCCGGGGCCGAGGGTGTATGGAAGCTCCCAGCCATTGCCGGTTTTGTTCATGAACAGCTCATTTTCCTTCCAGTTATTGAAGGAACCAAACAGCACCACTTTCTGTGCACCGGCAAATCCATTCAGTTTAAAGGTATAAGGTTTGCCAATGCGGATCACTGAATTAAAACCATTGTATTCATTCGGTAGTTTGTCGTTATTCGCCGGATCCGCAAACCAGTTACCATCTGCAATAAAACGATAAGTATGGGTGCCTTCAGAAAGATATACCGGGATGGCGCAGCCGGTGGCAGTCCGTATCATTTGCAATTCATTTGCTCTCCAGCCATTAAAGCTGCCGGCTAAATAAACCTTCTTTGCATTGCTGTACCCATCCAGCGTAAAATTATAATTGGTTTTATAATACACTGAGTTGTCGTTGCCCATGCCATCATTTTCATTATTGATATCATCCCGGTCCACCGTCCAGTTGCCATCAATGATAAATTTGTAAAGATGTTTGCCTGCAGGCAGTTTTACGTTGGCGATCCATCCGCTGTCTGTCCTGGCCATAGGGAATGCAGCATGCTGCCAGTTGGTAAAACTGCCGGCCAGTTTTACGCTGTTTGCGCCGGTGTTTCCTCGAAGAAAGAAAGTGACAACGGAATCTGAAACGGCAAATGGTGATTTATTCTTATACCGGTTGTAGCCAAAATGCACCTGGTTGGCTGGCGGCAATACATCCGTACCTTCTTTTTGAGTGAAAATTATTTTGTCTGCAGGGTCAGTGATATTGTCGGCGCTGAAGAGTGGTTTGCTGATCACAAAAATTTCTTTGCTGTCAATATCAACTTTCCACCCAAGTTTGTGCAGGGAGTCTGCAATGCCTGTTTGTAAAAAAGCAGGCAGGTTAAGATCGCTGAGTTCGTATTTTGAAATGAAACTGTCCAGTGATGATTGTTGCAGGTTCTTACTGAGGGCAATGTACATGTTGCCATCCTTAATGGTATAGGTCTTTACCGGAGGTTGAGCCTGTAGCTGTACCACCAGCAATATAAAGCTGGCAGCCATCAGCCATTTTAATAAAGTGATCTTCCTCCTCATTTCCATATATACATTTTATTGTTTACAAAGTTAAATCCTATTTTATGTAAGCTCAGGAAATCAAACCCCAAAATTCCATCGATACAAGTGTTATCTGCCAGGCAGGTTTTCTCCAGGTTGGTGATGATCACGGGCAGGCTGCCGGTATTCTGGTCGCCAATCGTAAGGTTGTTGAGGTTGCCGTAGAGTGCTTCCACTTTTTTATTGCCGGCACCTGAGAGGTTGATGCGTTTTAATATTTCCACGTTGTCGAATATTTTAGAAGGCAGCCGGCTATCCAGTAGGTTGCATTCTGCTCCGGAATCAATGATCAGCCTTAATTTTTTTCCTGCAATGATGGTGCTGGTCATGATCTTATGATTCCATATTTCTATTGGCACTGTGCTGTAGGCAGCCGTATCTTTCAGCATCGCATGTTTGTAGGTAGTGGCTTCCTTTTTTCCGATGCGGTGCAGGTACAGCAGGCTGTTTTCATAATCGATGATCATTTCAAAGCGGCTGAACACAGAAAGGCCAATGAGGCCAAGTATTCTTACCGCTTTTGTATTTTCAATGTGCCCAAGATTGAGCAGGTCTGCAGGTACAGAATTGTTGTGAATGCAGCCCAATACCAGGTCGTTAACCTGTGTTTTTGTAACAGCAGATACAGATCCTGTAATGCCGTTTTGTTCTTCATTCTCTGCAACGGTAGTGGGGTAATCACGGAAGTACGTAATGTTCAGCACCAACCCGGGTGCACCGGTATCCAGGATGAAATTACCATCAGTTGTATCTGCTTTTGCCCTTAGTAATATCAAATTGCCTGCACGGCTGAAGGGAATGATGCAACTCACAGAATCTGACCCCGGTGCAACTGGTAAAGTTTGCAGCGTAATGGAAATCGTCCTTTGTGTGAATGTATCAGCGGGATTGGCGCCATACAAAATTGTAGTTGCAAACATTGCAATGCCAATAAAACCGGTATATAGGAAAAAGCGTTTAATAACAGGTTGTAATTAAGGCACTAATTTAATCGCTTTATCCAAATCAAAATTATAATGTTTCAATATTCAGTGAGTAATAATCAGATTGCCCGGCACTACAAATGATTTGCCGGAACGAACGGTAATTACAGCGCCGCTGGTAATGTGCTGGGTCACATCAAGGATACATCGGCCACCGGCAACCGGATCGATGAATATATTGTAAGTGCCGGACAGGGTTAACGGAGGTTTTATCTTATTAGCCCAGTTGGCAGCATTACTCCAGTTGCCATTGCCGTTAAATGTGTAAATGGTTTTTACGGTTACCAGGGTACTGTCTGATGTTACCATGCTCCAGTTGCCCTTTACATCTTTAAATTGAAAATGGAGGATGTGTTGCCCACTGTCCATTCCATCGGCAGCAATTTGTTGGTTCATGGTAAATGTGTTGATGAATGGCACAATGTCAACAAGGTTTAAACTACTGTCGCCTTCATCAAACCAGTAGCGGTAAGCCGTGATGGTATTTTGCGTTACCGTATCTGGTTGTTCTTTATAAAAAAATTGTGTGTTGGTACTGCTCCACTTTCCCTTTTCATCCGAAAACCTTACAGAGATGGCATGCAGTCCATCATGCAGGGCAACTGCAGTTAATTGTTGTGATAAATTGTAAGCAACAGATGGTGCAATGCTTTGCTGTACTGCTCCTGCAAAATCCTGGTCGAACCAATATTGAAAACGGGTGATGGTATTATTACTGCCTGCAGGTTGCTTGTAAAAAAACTGACTGTTTGTGCTGCTCCATTGCTGATGATTGTCTAAAAATCTTACGTGAAGCGTATGCAGGCCGTCCAGTAAGGTTGCTGCATTTACAGGGGTGGATAACGTGTATGTTGTTCCCGGGGCAATCGTCTGTTGCACTGCAGCTGCATGGTTTTCATCAAACCAATATTGAAAAGCAATGATGGCATTGCCCCCGGCTGCTGGCAGGGATTTGTAAAAAAAATGTGCTATTGCGGAACTCCACCCGCCATGGTTGTCTTTGAATCTTACCTGCAGCACATGCAGGCCTGGCAGCAGGTTCACCGTATTGAGGCCGCTGATCAATGAGTAGGCAGGTAGGGCGGTAACTGGTTGTGTAACTGCATTCGCAATATCATTGTCGTACCAGTATTGATAGGCCGTGATGTTATTTCCGCCTGCCACTGCAGCCGTTTTATAAAAAAAAGAACTCAGCGTGGGTGAAACCCTGGCACTATCATCTGTAAAATTGATATTGAAAAGATGCAGCCCGTTTAAAAGATTGGTTGTATTTACCTGGGTGGAAAGGGTATACTGTTGCGCCGGGGTAATGTTCGTTTTCACCGCGTTGCCATATTGATTATCAAACCAGTACCGGTAGCTGCTGATCTTATTTTGTGAAACAGCTTTTACACTATACAATGAAAGCAATAATAAAAGTATTGTATGTATACAATTCATAGCCTGGTTAGTTGTTTTGTGCCGCCACATGGATGTTTACATTTAGTTTACCCTGTGCATCTGTTGTTGCTGAAATGTTTTTGATCCTGATATGAGGATTAGACGGAACAGCCCCATCCTTGTAAGGGAAGATGCCTCCATATTGCCCCGCCTGCGATCCATCGGTACCAGGGTAGCTTAGCGGTGATTGTAAATGATAATTGTGTGTATAGTTAAATGTATTGCCCGTTTGATTGATAAAAATGGCTGCCTGGGCAATGCCAAAATAATTATTTTGTGAAACGGATGCAGTACCAAAATTGGGAGCAGATAACAGGAATAAATTATTCTTGTAAGTGTTGCCCGAAACGGTGGAGAAAATTGCCCAACCGGTTTGTAAAAAAATATTGTTGTATAAATTATTATTGATCATGTCTCCATTAATAAGCGGATCACCGCCGGCGCCGGGGAACAAAAAAACAGAGTTGTAAAACTGGTTGCCGATTGAATTGGTAATATGTGATTGAAGGATTGAATTGTAAACGGATGTATTCCGGGCATTTGTCAGTATTACATTGCCTGCAAATACATTTCCAATTAAAGCAATATTGGTTGATGGATTTGATGCGTTTCCCGGTATTTCAAAAACCTCGTTCAGCTTGCAGTATTTTATGGTAACCTGGTTTACAGCAGCATTGGCGCTGAAGAAGAAATTGCCCGTGATCTCAACTCCTTCCAAATGAAAATGATCTGCATTTTCATTGAGTGTAATGTTACCGGTAATGAATGATTTGCCAGTAGCCTGGGTAGAATCCTCATAGTGACCAGCCCCAAAGATGGTGAGCCCCTTGTCGAAATTGGCCGGCGCTGCAAATGCACCACCGGGTAAATAGATGGTATCTCCACTCAAGGCCGCATTGCTGGCATCAATCAATGCATTTACTCCTGAAAAATGCTGTGCTACACCCTGGCTGTGCAGTGATACCACAAACTGTGCCGAGGAACCTGTAGTAACCGCAGTTGCGGCAAACAAAAAAATGGCCTGTATTTTTTTCATACCATTCATTTTTTAAGGTTCAGTTATTTTGAGCTCCAACGGTAATGTTCACATTCAGTTTGCCGGTGGCATCCGTTGTATTGGCAATTGTTTTTTGCCTGATGTGCGGCGTTGCCGGAACGGCTCCTTCCTTATAAATAAATAATCCGCCGTATACACCACATTGTGTGGCATCCACACCCAAAAAACTTCCCGGGCTTTGCAGGTGATAATTATGTGTGTAGCTGAATACAAAGCCTGACTGATTGACAAATAAACCGGCCGCATCTGCATTGATGTAATTATTGTTATTGGTATTTAGCAACCAGCTTGGCGACATTACAAATACATTGTTGTTAAAAGTATTGTAGTCGCACCCGTAGGGTGCAAATAGGTTGGTATAGCTGCACAAAAAAATATTATTCTCAAACAAGGCATAGGTACAAGAATTTAAAGGATAACTATTGCTGGTGGTGAGGAACACATTGTTACGGGCAACCTCGCCATTTTTAGCGTAAATAAGCTGCCCTGCTATAATGTTGTTTACAAACAAACTATTGGCAGCATTTACCAGGTTGATGTTTCCTTTTATTACGTTTCCTTCAATGCGGTTATTGTAGGAAACCGGCAGGTAATCATAACTAACCGTTTGAATGCTGTTTCGTTTTAACAGCAGGTAGTTAACATTTCCACCAATAGAAATGTCCCCGCCAAATTCAATGCCTTCCATGTGAAGTGAATCGGCATTGGGGCCGATGGTGATGGTATTGGCGATGATGGTTTTTCCGGTTGCATTCGTAGAGTCAGGGTAATGCCCGGCACCATAAACAGTAAGCCGTTTATCTATTGTATTTGGAGAAATGAATGCTCCACCAGGCAGGTAGATGGTATCGCCATTAGCAGCAGTACTGTAAGCATCAATAAAAGGTTGGTTACCATAAAATGCCTGTTGTTGCCCGCCGGGTTTCTGCAGCATAACTACTTTTTGTGCCTGCAGTTGTAATGTAAAAATTACTGTTACCAGGCAAAGGATATTTTTCATAACAACAATCATTTAATTGCTCAAAGTAACATTGGTTGTTCCTGCTTTCCATTGATGGCAGGCAATGAAATGACTGATGCCGATCAGGCATTTTGAAACAATGATAGTGTTGAATGAATCTTTGGCCCTGGGGAGCCCTGTTGCTGGTTCTTGTATTTATTTTAAAAAGCGGTTATAGTTGCGTTTTTTTCCAGTGCTGGCTTTAAAGAAACGCCATACATAGCTGTATACATCAATATCGCCGGGATAATCATGCTTTCCACCAATTACTTTTAGTAATACAACAGGAGGCTTTGCTGCACCCACAAAAAAATGCCCTTCAATTGTTTTGTGATCACTGGTGTCTGTATCTGGAAAAGGAATTATTGTTGGTTCGCCTGTATATCCTGCCAATTTAGCCCAGTAATAAAAAGTATTCTCACTGCTGCGAACCAGGCCAAAGCTGGCATTGTTCACAAACATTTCCCCGCCATTGTAGGGGTTCACTCCATCCTCCGTTCCATTAATAATCAATACAGGCAGTGCTTTATTGGCCAATACACAATCGCAGGAAGCAGCATCGGGCATATTGGCAACAACCGCTGCAATGGCTTTTATTTTATCCGGCATGGTAAGGCCTAGCTTATAAGCCATGTGCCCGCCGCCGGAAAAACCTGCTGCATACACTTTGTTTTTACTGATGTGGTATTTGCTGTTAAGGTAATTGATCATGGCAGTAAAAAAGCCTGCTCGTTAATGTCTTCTTTATTGGCAGCAGCAGTGGAGTATTTCCGGCATTCATTCCAGTAACGCTGGTACCCATCCGGGTATACAACCAGCAATTTTTCGCTGGCTGCCATTCCTTCCAGTTTGTTTGTACGCTTCAGCATATCATCGCTGCTGCCACCGGAGCCATGCATAATGAACAGGAGGCTGCCACCGTCCATGGCTGTTGAAGGTTTATTGTATTTAAATGTTCTGTAATGCCCTTCTATCAATAACGAATCTGTGATCAGCTGGCAATTGCCTGCTGAATAAAACAGCAATAGTAAAAAAACTGCCATTCCTTTTTTCATGGTTGTGCTGCAATTTGAATGCTCGATAAAGGTATCAATTTGCAATCGAACTGTTAAACAGTGATTTCAATGCCCGTTGGTCTATATTTTTTATGTTTATCTTTATCGCAGTTCTGTTGTGAATGGTGAATCGTGAATGGGCCTGATGCATTCCTGGTTATTGACAATTGATAATTCACCAGGGACTGTTTTTTTTACATCCAAACAATTATTCAATGCCAAAAATTGCTCACAGTGTTATAGTCTTCCTTTTATTATGTATAGGTTTTCAAAATAGTTTATTGGCACAGGAGCCAGATGTGATTTTGAATACTGCAGAAACCAGGTACATGCAGGAAAAAATGTACATCCATACCGATAAAAGCATCTACAGCAGTGGCGAAACGGTATGGTTCAAAGCATACATCGCTGCAGATAATTTGCCATTGGCCATCAGTAAAACCGTGTTTGCCGAACTGATCAATGATAAGGGCATGGTACTGCAAAGAAAGACGATGCCCCTGATCCTTTCCGGTGCTTCTGCTGATTTTATTTTACCTGATACACTGCCTGATACCCGCCTGTTCATTCGTGCCTATACCGGGTGGATGCTGAATTTTGATTCCAGTTTGTTATATGTGAAACCCATCCAGATCATTCCTAAAAAAGGCCTGCCTAAAAAAGCGGCTACTCCTCCCGTTTATTCTGTAACATTTTTTCCTGAAGGGGGCGACCTGGTGGAAGGTGTTGAATCGCATGTGGCTTTTAAAGCAACCGATATGGAAGGGACGCCTGTTTTTGTTAAAGGGGAAGTGTTGAACAATAAAAATAAAAGCATAGTATCCTTTACATCGCTCCATGATGGCATGGGTTTTTTTATATTACAGCCATTGCCCGGAGAAACCTACAAAGCCGTTTGGAAAGATAAAAAAGGCAAACAGTTTGAAACCATGCTGCCCGCTGTAAAAAAGGATGGGGTGGTGCTAACGATTGGCTTTCCCAACAATCAATTGCATTACTCATTAACAAGGCCTGATACTGCCAGCCCTGCTTTTTTGCGTTATACGGTAGTTGCACAAATGCAGCAGCGCATGTTGTATGGGGCACAGATCAACCTTACTAAAAAAAATGCTGCTACTGCTCCAATCCCTACCGATAGTATGCCCGATGGTGTGCTGCAGATCACCGTTTTTAATGCAGCAATGGTACCGGTGGCAGAAAGGCTGGTATTTGTAAACAATAACAATTACTCTTTTATTACCGACCTTCATTTGATAGAGAAGAATATCATCAAACGTGGCCGCAATGTGATACAGGTGGATGTAGGAGGTACGTTGCTCAGCAATCTTTCGGTATCAGTTACAGATGGCGATATCAACCCCGTTGGTAAAAATGAAGAGAATATTTATTCCCAGTTGCTGATGAGCAGCGATCTGAAAGGGTATGTGTACAATCCTGCTTATTATTTTTCCAGCGATGATGATTCGGTGAAACAGCACCTTGACCTGGTGATGATGACCAATGGCTGGAGAAGGTTTAAGTGGGAAAACCTGCTGGCAGATCAATGGCCGGTATTGAATTACCAGCCCGAAGATTATCTTGCCATTAGTGGCAAAGTGATCGGGTTGGCCCGGTCGGCTTTCTATGGCCGGAATATTACCGGCATCCTGCAAACCAAAACGGGTAACAAACCCTCTTTCTTTAATATTCCCATTAATGAAAAGGGTGATTTTTACCAGTCATCCCTTTACTTTTTTGACACGGCCAAATTGTATTACCAGTTCAGTAATGATAAGGATAAAAGCCTTACCGGAACGGCTTCATTCAGTTTTAAAAATAGTTTCATTAAAGCACCGTTGCTTACGAAAGACATGCTGGTAAATTTGTATTTGCCGGAAAGGATCGACAGCAGCATCGCAGCTAAAACAGGCAACCTTGCTGCCCTGCGGCGTACTCAGCTGGCTGCCAGTACTAAAGTACAGGTGCTGGATGAAGTTGGCGGTGATGGCTATACCTTCACTACGGAAGATGATCCTTTTGCGAAATCATCCCCGGGTGTGCTGGCTTACCTGCAGGGTAAAGTAGCCGGGCTGCAGATTAGCATGAATGGCCAGGGAAGCGCTTCCTGGCGTGGCAGCACCCCCAGTTTTTTCCTGAATGAAAACCCTTCTGATATCGGCATGCTGCAATCGGTGAACATGAATGATGTGGCGATGATCAAAGTGTTCAGGCCGCCTTTTATGGGAGCAGCCGGTGGTGGTGCCGGCGGTGCCATTGCCGTGTACACGAAAAAAGGCGTGACTGAAAATGCGTCTTTCAAAGCCTTGCCTTCTACCAATATATTTGGTTATTCTGCCATCAGGGAATTTTATTCACCTGATTATTCCGTTAACACCGATCCTTTTGCAAAAGATTACCGCACAACGTTGTACTGGAATGGCAATATTTACATTGATAAAAATGTACGCAGGATCACTTTGCCGTTTTATAACAGCGACAATTGTAAAAAACTAAGAGTGATCGTGGAGGGGCTGAATGAACTGGGGCAACTGACAAGGGAAGAAAAGATTTTTGAGTAGTGAAATTTGTGCGACAAAAGCAATTCTTTATTTTTTTTGATATTCCTTCAATAGTTTTAATGTGTGCTGTAATGATTGGTTACTTTCCCATGATTGATGGCCGGGTATGATATAAGCAGGGTGGGGGAATTGCCGCTGTATCTTTTTGATGGTGCCTGTTTAGAATACTGTCGAGCAAAGGTTGCAATTGGGTGGAGTCCCATGGTGTGTCGATCATTACCACGCCGCTGTCGGTTACCAGGTACATTCCGTTGGCAGGGTATAAAGTGCCTTTGTAGTTGTTGTAGGTAGTGTAAATATAAAAGCTGCCGGTGAGCGGCGTAATCGTTAATGCCGCTTTTTTATCCTGTGCCATCAGGTATGTTGAAAAAAATAATACCATCATTAAAGCCTGTATCAGTCGCATGTTATGTATTTGTTTTTTTTGATTATTCAGCAATCAATTTTTTTATTGTTGCCTGGTACTGCAACCAGTCATAGCCTTCCAGTTTTGTAGTAATTATTTTACCGTTTTTATCCAATAAAAAGGTAGTTGGAAAAACGGTGATGCCCAGGTCTTTCATACTCGTGGATGAACGGGCAAACACAATATTCCCCGAAGCAAACCTGCTGCGGAAAATATTTATCCTTTCACTTTCTTCATCTGTGATATAAACAATTTTAAATACCGGTGAATTGATGCCGGCTGCCAACTGATTCAGCACAGGTGTTTCCCTGGCACAATCTACACACCAGGTTTGAAAGCAGGAAACGATCAGCACATTCCCTTTCAGCTCATTGATGCTCAATTTCCGATTGCTGTCTGTGATTAACAAAGGAGTATCGGCAAATTTCATTTTAGGTGGAAATAAATTACGGAGCTTCGACCTGCCGGCCCATGCTGCCAAAGCCAGCGCCATTAACAATGGTATAATGTAGGGCTGATATTTTTTCATTTGAATACGGATCGTTCGGTTAAATTATAATTGGCTGCTTTATTAAATCGTTTTAAAAAATAGTTGATGGTGATCTTCACCACCAGGTTGTTCACTTTGATGTAGTTGAATACCTGCCTTGGTTGTGCACCGGCATTGCCCTTTGCTTCCCTGCCTGTCCTTCCCAGTTCCAGCAGGTCAAATTTTTTGCCGATCATAGTACGGATACCGGCAAACAAAATATTAAAGTAAAGGTTGCTGGTTTTATTTACTTCATAATCCAGACCAATAAAATGAGTTTCCATGGTATGTTGATAAAAAATAAAAGTATAGAAGCCAACCATTATTCCATCCAGGTACAGCGCATGAAACTCAAAGTTCTGTTGCAGGTCTTTTTTTAATTCATAAAAGTAAGCGTTGTTGATGGTACCCAGTTTTACGGTTTGTTTATTTACAACATTCCAATATAGCCGGTCAATGGCTGCAGCCTGTTCTTTAATGCCGGCCGCATTCAGTTCTTTTGTTTCAATGTTTTCAAAACGCTGTATGATTTTTTTTGCCCGTTGGCGGTAATCCTTTTTCAGGCTTTTGAGGTAATCATCAAAACTCAACCACGGCTCCTTCCTGCTGATCTCCATGGTAACATCGCCATTAAAAAAATGATAACCCGATAACTGGCAGCGCTGCTCAATAAAAATGCCGGGGCAATCTTTAATGATGATACCCCCTGGCTTATATTGATTTTGTTGCTGAAATAATTCAATGGCGTCAAACAGCAATGGCTGGTGAGCAGGATCTTTAAAATAAAAGCCTTCAAAATTGATCCTGAACAAGTGTCCGCAAACCAATAAGGGTACCTGGGCAGGCAGCAGTACGCCTATCAATTTGGAAAGCAGGGCGGGCCGGCGGTTAAAATTCAAATGATTGTGTTGAAACCGGAATTGCTGTAAGTATAACAGGCCGATCAATTCTTCTTTTAAAAATACCTGTACATACTGAGTGGTGATATTTTCAACTGCGGCGTTTTCAAAAGCCTGCAGGTGCCTGCTTTGCAGGTGATGACCCGGCGGTAAAAATTCATCCCAGCTTTGCTGGCAGGCGGCAACCTGTTCTGTATTGATAATGGTAATATTCAAACTGTTGTTGGGGAGTTGGTAATACACTTTGCTGCTTCAAATGTAAAGCATATTCTTTTTGCAGTGATCTATTCAATGGTTTCAATCACGTATTGGTTGTTATTTACTTCAGTGGTAGCGCCAACCGTTAGTCCCATTAGTTTACTGCCCAGCGGTGATTGTGGCGACAAAGCCGTGACCTTTACCCCATCAATTACTGCCCTCCCCAATGCCGTACTTATGAATAAATAGCCCCTGTTGGTATTTACCAGGCTGCCGTTGACAATACTGGTAGCAGTGATTGCCGGGTTTATTTTTTCCATGGCTGCTTTTTGTATCTGTACTTCTTTTAACTGGTCACGTTTTTGAGCCTGTTCAATCTGCAGCATGGCCAGAGCAGTTTCATGTTTGTCGCCTGCCGTGCTTTTGGTTTCATTGCTGCCACTTTCTTTCAGGTCGGCCAGTACCTGCTGCAGCAACTCCAGTTTGCTATTTACCTTTGAAGGTAGTGCTGGTGTATTTTTGTTTGAGTGTCATGTTGGATAAGCAAAAGTAAGGGGTGGCGTTTACAATGTGTCCCATCATTGTATATCCTGCCATTATAGCGATTAATTGCCTTTAACAAATTAATGAATGCATTTTTGCAAGTGACTGATCTTTTTAGGACTTTAGTGTAAGTAAAATCATTACTGACTGTTTTCAGCATGCAAAAAAAGCAAACTATGCAAAAAATATCCAGGCGTTCATTCCTTCACCATGCCGGTGTGGGAGCCGGAGCGGTGGCCATTGCTGCTACGCTGCCTTCTTTTATCCATCTGCAGGAGGGTAAAAAACTCAACATCGCATTGTGTGGTTTGGGGCGTTATGCCGGTTACCTGGCAGAGGGATTGGAAACAGCAAAGCACTGCAGGCTGGCTGGTATCATCACCGGTACACCATCTAAAGCAGTCGAATGGAAAAAGAAATACAATATCCCGGACAAGAATATTTACAACTACCAGAACTTTGATGAGATCATCCATAATAATGACATTGACCTGGTATACGTAGTGTTGCCCAATTCCATGCACAAGGAATATACACTACGGGCGGCAAAAGCCGGCAAGCATGTGATCGTGGAAAAGCCAATGGCCCTGAATGCAAAAGATTGCGAAGATATGATTGCTGCCTGTAAAACTGCCGGGGTACAGCTGGCCGTTGGTTACCGCCTGCATTATGAACCTTATAATATGGAAATAAAAAGACTCGGGCAGGAAAAGGTATTTGGACAGGTACGGTTGATTGAGTCGTCACTCGGTTATAAAACCAGTGATCCAACTGAATGGCGTTTACACAAAGCTTTATCCGGCGGTGGCCCCCTGATGAACCTGGGTGTTTATTGTGTTCAATGCAGCCGCTATATTTTAGGAGAAGAACCTGTTTCTGTTACGGCACAGTTTGGGCCGGTAACCAATAAGGAATTATTTGCTGAAGTAGAAGAACTGATCACCTGGCAAATGGATTTCCCAAGTGGTGCAGTGGCTACTTCTTCTACCAGTTACAATTGCCGGATCGACCGGCTGTATGCCGGAGCGGAGAATGGTTTTTTTGAACTGAGCCCTGCAATCAGTTATGGTCCGTTCAAAGGAAGAAGTACCAATGGTGAAATGAATTTTCCCGTAATCAACCAACAGCAAACACAAATGGATGAGATATCAAAAGTAATTCTTGCTAACAAGCAATTGCCGGAGCATATTGCAGGTGTAGAGGGATGGAAGGATATGAAAGTGGTGGATGCAATTTATGAATCGGCCGGCAATGGGAGGAGGGTGAAAATCAGCTAGTATCTTTTTTGCAGGTGTTAGCATTATTATTGAAATGGCCAACTGATGAAAAAACAATATTTACTGATCGTTATTGCCGCCGGGATCTTTTTTCAAAACTGCAATAGTTCAAACTCAGAACCAGTTACTGGCACTGATTTACATGCTGAAAAATATGTGTGCCTTCCCTGCGGACAGCCTTGTGATGACATTGGCTACACAAAGCCTGGTAGTTGTAAGGACTGCAGTATGGAGCTGGTTAGAATGTCATCCATCATATTTAAAAGTGTATTGCCCAAAAATCTGTATGCACACATCAGCCAGGCCGGAAAGGACAATGTGCTATTGCTGGATGTAAGAACCCCGGAAGAATTTAATGGCGCTGCGCCAGATAAATTTGGCAGGCTGAAAAATGCCGTCAATATCCCGGTGCAGCAACTGGCAGAAAGAATAAAAGAACTGGAACCTTATAAAAGCAAAGAGATCATTGTGTATTGTTCTCACAGTCACCGCAGCCCTGCGGCCAGTTACCTGCTTACACAAAAAGGATTTCTTTATGTAACCAATATGCAATATGGTATGCACCTGTGGAAGCAGCAGGTAACTGATAAAGAGAGTAATGATAGTTTGTATGTGAGCCAGCAGTAAGGCCGTTGCTTATCACACCTGCAACAAGCCAGCTTTGTATAAAGTATTCACCGGTTTATTATCCCAGAATAATTCAAAATCTTCAAGTCCTGCTGCGTCATAGCTTTCTTTTATTTCCTGTAAAGTACAGACTTTGTCAGCCGCAGTTAATTTTTCAAACAGGTCCATCAGCCAGGTGCCTTCTGTTGCATTTACTTTAATATCGAACACTTCTTTCTTTGCCTGGAAAGTTAGCGAACACATTTCCCAGCTGTTTCCTTTTTTTGATTTGGTAAATGTTTCTGCTACCGGCAGATTACCCAACCATATTATTTTGGTGTTGGGTTTATTGGTTGCCAATGCATCCTCTTCCAGGGCCATTGCAATAAAATCAGGAGGCACCGTTGTTTTCGGTGTTTTAAAATCAAACCATTTGTGTAATGGATGGTCCAGGCAGGCACCATGCATAAAGTTGAGGAGTGATTTTTTTAAACCAAAACTAAATGCCGCATGATCGGCACCGACAGGATCCGTATGATCAATATCATTGTTTGCAAAGCTGCCTGTTTCGTTGGTTTGTTTCAGCACTTTATATTTTTCCGGGTTCATACCAACCGGGCTGTGGGCTGTCATGGTAAACTGGTGCCAGAAAGCGGATTGCAGAATGCCGGCTTCAAATAACTGCCGCACCATTTCCAGTGAGTCGATCGTTTCCTGTGCTGTTTGTGTAGGAAAACCATACATCAAATAGGCATGCACCATAATACCAGCTTCGGTAAAATGTTTGTTCACCCTTGCCACCTGCGCTACAGTGATGCCTTTGTCGATCAGTTGCAGCAGCCGGTCGCTCGCTACTTCCAGTCCACCGCTTACACCAATGCAGCCGGATGCCTTCAGCAACAAACACAAGTCTCTTGTAAAACTTTTTCAAAACGGATGTTCGTCCACCAGCTCACTACCATTTTTCTTTTGATGATCTCGATGGCCAGTGATCGCATGAGTGCAGGGGGTGCGGCTTCATCCACAAAATGAAAACCGTTCTGTCCTGTTTGTGCAATCATTTCTTCCATGCGGTCGCAAAGAATGTGTGCGGTGAGAGGTTCGTAATTTTTGATATAGTCCAGTGAAATATCGCAGAAGGTACACCTGCCCCAGTAGCAGCCATGTGCCATGGTGAGTTTGTTCCATCTTCCATCACTCCATAAGCTATGCATGGGGTTGATGATCTCGATGGCTGAAATATAATGGTCAAGAAAAAAATCACTGTAGTCTGGTGTGCCTGCCTGTCCCTGCCGGTAATCGGTGCAGGCTGTGTTGTTGATGTAAACGACTTTATTGTTTACTAAAGTAAAAGTTCGTTTTAATTCCTCTCTTGACTTATTCCCTTTTATGTGTTGCAGCAAATTTTCCACGGGCGCTTCACCATCATCCAGTGTAATAAAATCTACAAATTCAAATACCCTTGCATCAGATAGTGAACGCAGCTCTGTGTTGGGAAAGCCACCACCCATTCCTATTTTGGCAGCAGGAAAATGTTGTTTGATCCATTGTCCGCAACGAAGGCCTGCATACAGGTTGCCGGGGAAAGGAATGGACAGGCAAACCAATTGCGGTTGCACTTCTTTTATTCTTTGTTCTAAAATTTTTATCAGAATGCTGTCAATGTAAGTGTACTCTTTTTGCAATGCAGCATACAATTCATCAAAGCTATTGGCTGTTCTTCCCAGCTTTTCTGCATAGCGGCTAAAGCCAAAATGTTCATCGATGCATTCTTTGATGAGATCAGAAATATCTTCAAGATACATGGTGGCCAAATGTTTCGCTTTGTCCTGTATGCCCATGCTGCCGAATGCCCATGATAAATCTTCTATCTGTGCAAAGCGGCTGGCTTCCGGCAAAAATCCTCTCTTGCAGATTTGATGTGCCAGCGTGGGGTTTTTTCCCTGCAGGAACTGCATTACCGCATCAATGGTATGTATATAATCATCTTTCAGGGCAATGATGCGCTGGGCATTTTCTGAAAAAGTGCCTGTAGTATCAATGGCAGCAAACAATTGTGCCAGGCCTTTTTTTGAAAACAATTCTACGGTCACTTCAATCCCAAGGTCGCACTGGAACGACGAAATGTTTTTGGTGTTGAGAAAACCTTTGAGGTAAGCCGTAGCCGGGTAGGGGGTATTGAGTTGTGTAAAAGGTGGTGTGATCAATAAAATGTCTGCAGCCATAGATGGCAAAAGTAAATGTTATTGGCGGTTTGGTGAATTTGGGTTGAAGCTTTTGAAACCATAATTTAAATGGTACTGCAGTTGCCCATCTATGATCAGCACATCATGCTTATCTTTATGATTCAATCCTTTGGTATGAAAAAGATCACCACTCTGTTTATCTCTTTCGTTTTATTCCTGCAATTATCAGCCCAAACAACAATAAGCTGGGTGAGTACTTCACAATCCGGGCAATGGGAAATGCAAAGCGGGTTAACAGCAGTTGCTGCATCAGGTAATGCAGATGTTGAAGTGAATACCGGTCAACCATTGCAATCCATCGAAGGCTTTGGCACCTGTTTTAATGAACTGGGCTGGACGTCATTGAGCATGCTGAGTGCAAAAGACCGGGAAGGTATTTTGAAGGAATTATTTGCACCGGGTGTGGGAGCAAATTTTACCATTTGCCGTATGCCTGTTGCCGCTAATGATTTTTCCCGTAAATGGTATTCGTACAATGAAACGGCGGCAGATTTTGAAATGAAACATTTCAGCATTGACAATGACCTTCAAACACTGGTGCCATTTATAAAGGCTGCACAAAAATATAATCCATCATTGAAACTGTGGGCTTCGCCATGGTCGCCACCGATGTGGATGAAATACAACAAGCATTATGCAGCAAGGAGTGTTTTGGGGAATACAAATTTTAAATCAGAAGAATGGGGAATGGATCTTACCGGCATTAACAATGGCCTGCAGCCGGAACAGGAAGGCAAAGAAGGAACGGATATGTTTGTACAGGAAGAAAAATATTACCGTGCCTATGCATTGTATTTTGAAAAATTTATTAAGGCCTACCGCAAACAGCATATCAATATCGGCATGGTGATGCCGCAGAATGAATTCAATTCGGCACAGGTATTTCCATCCTGCACGTGGACGGCGGTTGGACTTGCAAAATTTGTAGGTTACCTGGGGCCCCAGATGAAAAAATAAATGTGGAGCTGTTTTTGGAACGATGGAACGGCCCAATGAAAAACTGGTAGATACTATCTTAACCGATGCACAAAGCGGCCCTTACATTAAAGGCATCGGTTTTCAATGGGCGGGCAAGGAAGCCATTGCAGGTTTGCATCGGCGTTACCCTGCACTCAGGTATTACCAGAGTGAGCAGGAGTGTGGCAATGGAAAGAACGACTGGAAATATTGCCTGTATACCTGGGGGCTGATGAAGCATTATATCAGCAATGGCGCCAATGCATATATGTACTGGAATGCTTCTTTAAAACAGGGCGGCATCAGCACCTGGGGCTGGAAACAGAATTCACTCATCAGTGTTGATACGGTACATAAAACCTACAGCTACAATTACGAATATTATTTGATGAAACACCTGAGCCATTATGTGAAGCCGGGTGCTAAATATTTAACCACAGCAGGATCTTTCAATAACATCCTTGCATTTGTCAATCCGGATAAAAGTATTGCGATTGTGCTGTACAATGATGCTGCAGAAGATAAAACAGTACACATTAAAGTGGGCAATAAAATGATCAGCCCTTTACTGAAAGCGGATTCTTTTAATACAATCCTGGTAAGCCGGTAATCAGCCGGTAATATCTTTTTTTAATTATTTGCATTCCAGCATTTATTATACAAATGCTATCAGTTATCATATAGTTGGCTGCAATGGTAGTTCCGCTTAATTACATTGCGCTTTCGCAACTAATTTTACAAGGTGAGTTAAGGATAGTTATTGTTATTTAAAGCGACTTATTTTTTATCAGGGGTAACTTGTTTAGAATTTCCACTCTTCATTTCCGTAATAATTATCACATTGTATGATACAGCAACCAACGCAGCAGTCTTTTTTAAGAGACACATATTGATAACTCTGCTTGTGGGTTCATCCATTGTATCCCCTAAATTTTCATTCAGTGCCATCCGGATCGATTCCGTTAAATCTACTATCAGCACCTGTCCAAATAACGGGAGTATCACAGTGTATGCCAGTACCAATACCCCGGCAATATTGTACAGCATTATTGCCGGGCCCGTGACACAGCCGGTGCAAACAGGTAATTTTTTCAATTCCCTGCCGCCAGGTAATTATACCATTAAAGTATCCAACGCTGCTTTGGAAACCGCTACACAGGATATAACCATTGAAGGCAATTATATCCTGCCGGAACTGAATCCAATTATAGTAAGCCCTTACTGTGCCGGTGGCAATGATGGGCATATCATCGGTAACCTTACAACTGGTACCGGTAAGGGGCCGTACAGCTGGCAGTTAATTGCTCCATCACCCATTACAAGTTTGCCGCAGGCCAATGATACCTTTAATAACCTGGTTGCCGGTAATTATACAGTAAGGGTTACAGATGCATGCGGAAGTTTCAGAACGATTGTTGCAACAATAACAGATCCCATTACCTTTTTCACTTTTCAGTTTGTGCCCTACTTTGAAATTACTGGTTGCGACACGGCACTGGTTACCCTGTACCTGAAGTTTTCTGATAATAAGCCAGCCATGCCGCTTTCGTATAAATATGAGACAAAGAATGGCACTTATATCCCGATGCCGGGTTCAGAGAGCATCGACAGCAGCCAGTTTCCCGGTTATATTATGATACAGCAAATGATTCCTCATATTACTTATGGAGATACTGTTATTACCACTATCTACAATGCCTGTGGCGACAGCTTAACCTACAACAGTATTATTGATCCTTACGATTTTCATCCCTTGTATTCTTTTGACAGTTGCGGCAGGCTGGCGCATGTTGATTTTAACTATATCACTGACCCCTATATTTTTTATGGGCTAAAAGCGCCTGTAAATTTTACTTTAACAGATTCAGCAACCAATGTATTAATAGATTCAGCAACCATTACGGGGGATAGTTTGCATCATTATTACAATATGATCACCGGCATTGCAATAACTCCCAATGTTATCACCGGCAATACTTATACACTAACAGTTGCAGATGGGTGTGGTAAATTTTTTCAAAAAAATTACCTGATACCGGCACCTGCACTACCTGTTATTCTGAGTATCGATTTATTGCAGCCTGCATGTATTGATTCCATCGTGGGGTTAGTACGAATACAGGTAACCGGGTTTAGCAATCCCAAAATTGTGCTTCTTTCAGGTCCAGCTACTTTAGGGAGTACAAAGCCCGGCTTTGCTTATACAGATACTTATACTTATCCCGATACTGTGCTGGTTGGTTTTGGCGGGGAATACTTTTTTCTTAACAACCTGGCGGCAGGTACATACCAGTTTAAAGTGATTGATGATTGCGGTAATGATCTACCCGGCTCTTTCAGCGTAGACAGATCCTCACTTACCAGTCTCGGTAAAGCAGTCAGGTATGAGAAAGGGTGCCTGGGGCAAAACAAAATATTCTTTACAAAGAGGCATGGAGATACACTGAATTATTTGAACCAGAATGGAGCAGCTACTATTAAGACAACGAATCTCACCAGCAGCACAGTTTTAAAAGATCAACGCTATTATGGTAACCTGGTAAGTGATTCTATATTGAATGTTCCTTCCGGCACCTACGAAATTTCATTTGGGTTTGAGCAATCCGGCTATGGCACTTACGTGAATGACAGTATTCACAGTTGCCTTACGTTAAAGGATACCATTTTTATTGAAAGTTACCAGACACCGGTTATTACCAGCAGCAATTCCATCCTTTGCCACAATGCCATTAATGTACAGGTGATTCCTGATAGCAGCAAAGGCATACCTCCGTATCAATATGAGATCATTGCAGGGCCACAAATATTCCCGGTGCAAAACTCCAATGTGTTTACAGTGAATACAGCTGGTACTTACACTGCACGTATCTATGATATCTGCGGCAATGCATCTACGGCAAGTATTACTGCAGACACTTTGTCTTTTCCTCCCATCGCACCACTACAGCCCAGTTGTAATAGCATCCAACTATTCCTGGGCGCATCAACATATTATACTTATACATGGACCAATCCTTCCAGCCAGATTTATACCGGTGATACATTAGTAATTGATCCTGTAACTGCAGCCGATACCGGCATTTACCATATTGCAAGAATGGTGGACATCAATGGATGTAAAGACACATTTAATACTACTTATCATTTAAATTTTCCACTTACTTACAAACTACTAAAGACGGTATGCAATGGCGATAGTATACATATAGGCAACCATGCTTACAGCAGTACTGGTGTTTTTTCGGATACACTCATCAGCAGCAAAGGTTGTGATAGTATTGTGGTGCTTGACCTTACAGTGCTGCCATTAAAAAAAGATTCAGTGGTTAAAAATATTTGTACAGGGCAAAGTGTAACTATAGGAACGCATACTTATAACCAGGCAGGTATTTATCGTGATACCATATCAACTGCTGCCTGCGACAGTATTGTAATTTTGAATTTAAGAGTCGATCCCATCAGGAAAGATTCACTGGTTAAAAAGTATTTGCGCAGGACAAAGCATTACTGTTGGGTCACATACTTACAACCAGGCAGGTATTTATCGGGATACTTTATCAACTGCCACCTGCGACAGTATTGTAGTTTTGAATTTAAGAATTGATCCGATCAGGAAAGATTCTCTTGTAAAAAATATTTGCGCCGGGCAAAGCATTACTGTTGGTTCACATACTTACAGCCAGCCAGGTATTTATCGGGACACTTTATCAACTGCCACCTGCGACAGCATTGTAGTTTTGAATTTAAGAATCGATCCGATCAGGAAAGATTCACTGGTTAAAAACATTTGCGCCGGGCAAAGCATTACTGTTGGTTCACATACTTACAGCCAAACAGGTATTTACAGTGACACTTTATCAACTGCCACCTGCGACAGCATTGTAGTTTTAAACTTATCTGTGAACCCGGTGCCTTTCATTAGCATTATAGCAACACCCCAACAGGTAACTTCCGGCGGTATTGTGCAGTTGAATACTACGCCGGCATCATCATACTTATGGACTTCCATTGCAGCGCTTAATAATAATGCGGCACAGGATCCGCAGGCAACCATCATCAGCTCATCATGGATATACCTGCTGGCAACATCCAGCCCGGGCAACTGCACTGCATTGGATTCTGTTTTTGTAAGGATGATCCCCGACACCATAAAACCATGTAGCGGCGGCGATACTTATATTCGTGTGCCCAATGCATTTACTCCTGATGGTAATACGGTGAATGATGTGTTTAAAATTCATTCCAATAATATCAGGCTGGGCAGGTTGCAGGTGTACAACCGCTGGGGCGAAATGGTATTTGAAACAGCTAATATTGCTGCAGGGTGGGATGGCAGTTACAAAGGGAAAATTACACCCGGCAATTATGTGTACTGGATATCATATTACGAGTGCGACCGCACGGTACAGAAGATACTGAAAGGGAGTGTCATTTTGATCAGGTAGCTGCGGCTGCAACAGCATGCTGTGATTGATCGTTTAACGCATATTAAAACGCATCAAAAAATCCTCTTTGTAATTTTTGCCGAGTGGCAATTCTATTTTGCCGATGGTTATATCCTGGTCGTTAAAGGAAGTAATGGCGCTCATGTTTACAGCATAAGAACGGTGGATTCTTACAATGTTTTTAAAAATCAGTTTTTCCAGTATTTCATTCAACTGAAGCCTTAGGGTGAATTTTTGGGTGGTTGCCACAATATTAATATAGTTGTTGGCAGATTCAATGTATTGAATATCTTCTATCTTCAGTTTGATAAAGCGGTAGTTTTGTTTGATGAATATGTGATCGTTGAGCTGCAAAATTGTTTCTTTATCCCTGGGTGCAGGGTTGGTATGTTCTTCTTTTATAGAGATGAGTTTTGCGCCGGACTGTGTTTCTTTTGCAATCGCAAAATTACTTAAGGCGAGTTCTATCGATATCCTTACATTATTGAGGCTGTATGGTTTTGAAAGAAATGCAGCCGGGCATAGTTGTTTTACTCTCTCCACTGTTTTTTGATCGGTGAATGCAGTGAGGAAAATCACCGGCACATACCTGGTTTTTAACAGCGCTGCCGCAGTATCAATACCATCCCTGTCACCGATGATCTGTATGTCCATCAGTATGATGTCAACCGGGTTGTTTTTAAACAGTTCTTCCGCTTCCTCCGCATTGTCGGCAATGCCAACTACATTGTAGCCATCCATCTGTAAACCTGCTGCCAGGTCCATCGCTACAATGGATTCGTCTTCTACAATTAATATGTTTATTTTTTCACCAGCCATTTTATATCGATTACTTCTTTTAAATAATGTATTAAGCAGCTTTTACAGGTATGATAAATGTCAAGGCTGTTCCGCTTTCGCTTGTTACCTGTTGTTGTGCCCTTAGTTGTTTGCATAATGAGCTGATCAGTTGTTTTCCAAAAGAAACAGATTTTTTATTCCAGTTTTCTGTGTTGATGCCGATGCCATTGTCCTTTACGGTTAATTGTATGTTACCGCTGTTTTCATTCAATACAATTTGAAGCGAAGGTGCCGCAATATCTTTGTAGGCATATTTGAAAGCATTGGTAATTACTTCGTTTAAGATCAAACCGATGGGGAGTGCTTTTTCAACATCCAGCAGTTCTTTTTCAATGGTTAGCTGTAGTTCAAAATCATCGGCATTGTAACCATAAGCAGCCATCAGCGATGATGTAAGGTCTGTGATATATTCTTTGATGTTTACTGCAGTTAGCATATCTGTTTTATACAGGCGCTGGTGAATCAGGCTCATAGCCTGCACCCGCTGCCTGCTTTCATTCATAGCAGCCACTGCTTCTGCATCGTGCATGCGGTACGATTGTAAACTCAGCAGGCTGCTTACAATTTGTAACTTGTTTTTTACCCGGTGATGCAGTTCTTTCATCATCAATTCCAGTTTGGCAGATTGTTCCGCCAGCAGCAATTTTTGTTTTGTAACTCTCTTGTACAGTAAAGCCATTGCTGCAACCAGTATCGCCATTATCAGCAAACCGAATGATAAGAAGTAAATATTTTTTGCCTTTGCCTTGTTGGCTGTGTCCAGTAAATTTATCCGCGACTCTTTTTTTACAGCTTCATATTTTTCCTGCGCATCTGCAATCTGTTTTGTTTTTTCAATATTCAACAGGCTGTCCCTGATATCTGTGGTGCGTTTAAAATAATACAATGCAGAATCGAACCGGGCATCAAATTCATAGGCTTTTGATAACTGGGAATAAGCATTCAGCAAGCGGTCGGGTAAATTCATCTGCTGCGCAATAGCCAGTGTTTTGTATGCATATTCCAGTGCCTTTTTTTTATCTCCCAGGCTTATATAAACATTGGAAATATTGCCGTAATTATAGGAGAGGCTATTAAGCCTGTTGTTTTGCCTGTTAAAATCAACAGCCTTTAACAGGTACTCCAGCCCTTTGGCAGGGTTATTCTTATACTCAGTATATACCTGGCTGATGTTATTGTATAACCTTCCAAGTGTTTCCTCACCTGCTGTTGCGCTTACAAGGCTGAGTGCTTTGGTATAGCAGTTAAATGCGGAGTCATAATAAAATTCCCTACCATCTTTTTTGCCCCAGTCACGGAATATGATGCCTGCCTGGTTAAGTGCGAATATCATTAGCAATGTATCTGCTGCAGCGGCTGCATAGTTGTAACCTCTTTTACTGTAATCAAGCCCAAGTTGTATGTATTCCTCTGTTAATCTTTCTGCACCGATCTTTTTATAAAGCATGGCAATTTCAATGGATATTTGGGCCAGCCCTTTTTTGTCATTGATGCTGTTGTATTTATTGGTGCAAAGCAAGCCAAGCTCTAAACCTTTGGTATAATCCGGTTTGAGTTCATAATAACTGGCAAGGTTCATGAGGGCATCTGCTTCGCCTTTTACATCTTTTAATGCTTTAGCATGCTGCAATGCCTGTGTAGCAAATAAAAGGGTGGAATCAATATTCAGTTTATTGTAAACACCAGCCAATACATTTAACTGCCGGATTTTGTCAATACTGCTACTGTTGCCCTGATTAAAAATGTTTAACAAACGTGCAGCTGAATCCCTGGATATATTTTGTGCAGGTACAGCTGCAGGTAAGAGCAGTAAAAAAATTACACTAAAGTGTATGAGGCGGCAGTTCAAAGTAAAGTATTGTATAAAGTGAAAATACAGAATAATATTTTATAATGTGACTTTTCGCAATATAGCAGCAGTATCTAAGGAAATGTTGCTTTGTTTAACTGTTGATTGTAATGATTGTGTATTAAGTTGAGGGCCAACTGGTATTATACGAAAATCCCCACCAGCCAATAGTTATGGCTGATGGGGAATGAAGTGAAGGGAATAGTGGTACCCTCTTTATTGTATATAACTGCTCAATGCTTAATAATTCGCCACTCTCACGTTTCCATTTACGGTGAACTTTTTGCCTGCTATTATGGTGAGCTTTCCGCCTTCTCTTATCCGTAGCGGCACATTCAGTATACACTCGCCGTTACCAGCAGGGTTTATGATGATTTCATCATAAATCAAGGTGGTATAAGGAGGCACCAGGCCATTCAGCCAGTTTGAAGGTTCTGTAAAATTACCATTGCCTGTAAAGGTATAGGTAGCAGGTAAATCATCGTTTATAATAGTGCCTGTGGCTGCAGTGCTATCGCCCAGTAAATAATCTCCGCCTTCTGCCAGGCTAAGCGTAATTGTTTTGTTATTGCTTGCCTGTGTATTGGCGACGGGTTTTATTTTAAGCGTGGCAGTTTTGGTGCCCTGCTTAATGATGATGGTTCCCCTGCTGCCGTCATAACTGGTAGTTTGCGTTGGTGCCTGGCTATAACCAACAATGTAATCGTTGTTAAGGCTGCTGTTGCCGGATACGATATAATTTACCCTGATATCGTTGGGTGCATTTACAGGTAATTTAAATTTGTATACAATACTGTCTCCGGAGTTTTCGAGGATGCTGGCTGTATTGCTTTCCAGTATTCCCGGCCTGCCACCAGCACCTGCTCCTGTACTGCCTACTACCAGTTTTACTGCTTTGCTGCTGGCATCCGGTACGGTAGTGCCAACGGTGAATCTCCAGGCATCGCCGGTTGCTTTAACATTGCCGTATATGTCAGGTATGTTTTGCAGCACTACTTCCATGGTATCTCCCACAAAACCTGCAATAGCATTAACAGGGACAATCACTATTTCATTTTGATAACATCCCAGCCGGGCATCGATCACCTGGTTATTCGATAGCCTTTTCATCTGTGCATTAAAATTGGTAATGGAAGCGCAATCTAAATTTTCGTTGAACCTGGCACTGATCACATCGCCTGTTACATAATTGTCATCACTGGGTTGCTGTGTTCCAAACAGCAGGGGGCCTTTGCGGTCAATGGTACCCGTTACCCTTTCAGAATAAACAACACCGGATGCACAATTCAGCCGGAGCCTTAAATTATAGGTGCCGTCTTCAATGCCTGCAATATTCCAGTTTACCAAAGTGCCATTGATGCTGTTATTGATTTGTGCTGCGGTTCTTGTAAATCCATCTGTCCAGTTGCTGAGGCCCGCCCTTGAATACTCCAATGTTACACTGGTTAAATTTGCCAGGTTATATCCCTTAAACAACACCGGTAAAATACTATTATTGAAGGTCGTGCTGGTCCAGTTATTGGCCGGTTCGCTTAATACAATATTGCTGCAGGTGCTGGTGAAAAATGCAGAGATGGAAACTGATTTTACAATTTGTCCCCCGCAATTATCTGTTAATTGAAACTGCAGTCCTTCGTAAGAGAATATATTTGCAGCGCCTCTTTTTACTTTTACAATAACCTGCACCTGGCCTAAATAACCAATGGTATAGCTGATGGGTACCAGCACCGGGCTGCCGCCAATGGTTATAACTGCACCATTTGGATTGCTTGCCTGGTTGAAGGATAATTGATAAGTTCTTTCTTCCAAACTCTGGCTGGTATTGCTGAGTAATAAAATAAATTCTGCCTCACCATCTGGTGCCACACCCGATACAACCGGTACCGGTGCCACCAACTGCATTTCATCACGGGGCTGTGTACCCGGCTCCACAGGGCAACTGGATGTGCCTGCCACCATTTCAAATACCGGGGTATTGTATACAGGATCCTTCTTGACGTTTACAGAAAAATAATCCCCATTGTCATCATCATCATCCAGCGTATATCCCATGGTTGTCTGACTGATGCTGGTATTTGTTTTGCTGTTGCCGGTTTCCACTTTGAAAGCGACATTTACCCCTCCGCTTACACCACTGCCTGCAGCTTCAAAGCCCAATGATGCTGCCACGGCTGCCTCCAGTTCCAGGGCAAATTCGATGGTGCTGCTTTTAGTAGAGGTGGTGGTGGTGGTGGAACTGTATGCCCCGGCATTTCCATCAAAAGAATAGTTTTTATCAAATATGGCCCTTCTTTTATTTTCTTCATTGTTGGCCAATACCTGCTCCCATATTGATATCTGGGTATCATATTTTCTTCGCTCTGCGGAATCCGTTGAAAGGTCCCTGATTAAACGGAGTCCGGGAATGTGCGTATTGGTAATATAACTTTCTGAGTAAATGTACTGGGTGCCAAATCCCGTATTGGCAATCATTAGTTTTTGCCGGCTACTCACCTGGCAAGGAGGGGTGTAGGTAAGTTCAGTGGCGATGGCATATTTTAAATTTAATGCTGTGCCAATAAATACATCGCCACTGCTTCCATTTACAGATGGATTGTTGGAGGTGGAAAAATTGCTGGTGGTGGTGGTGGTCAATATCGTTTCGCTGGAAGTAGTATTCCTTGCAGCCACACCTACCGATCCATTGATGGTACCCCATACCGATGTTTGCGTGGATACCGCCAGGCCAGTCGTTACTTCTGTTCCAACTTTTACTTCTGCCCACAAACTGGCGCTTTTGTCATCCGCTGCATAAAAACGCATGGCCGTTTCATTGGTTTGGCTGGTTTCCCAAAAACTAAAGCTGTTGTCGCCGGGAGGATCATGCAATACCATCAATGGGATTTGAGGTGAAACGGTAGTGAAAGTACCGATATTGGATTTAAGCCCGGTAACCACCACATTCCTGTTAATGGGTGTTGCCTGGCGGCCAAACCTGTCGGAAAACTGGATGTTTAAAGTTTTATAATAGGGTGGCACAATATTAGGCGTACCTCCTGTCAATTGCAAACTGTCAATACCATTTTTGGTTCTGTGACTTAATGATTCATTATTGTCATCATTTTGAATATTTGTATTAATCAGCACAATGCTGGAATCTGGCACCGGGCAGGCTTTTGCAGCAGGGCCCTGGTACACTTTAATGAGCATGTTTTTAGTGACACTCTGTGGAAAGACGGCAAATGCAGAATCAGCAGGCGTTCTGTTGCAGTCATTATTCAGTCCTTCAAGCACCATCACCGGTGGCCGCTGGTAAACAAAATTTAATGTGGTATCCCTTTCCGTTATATCCCTTACCAACGAATCTTTGGGAACAAGTGTGTTAAAGAAAGCCAGCAATTCTGGTGAAGTAACCTCCGATGTTGGGCTAAATCCAATCACCTTTACTTTGTATTTACGGGCTGGTAATCTGATGGAGTAAAAGCCTGAACCTGCATTGGTGGTTACCCTTTTGGTAAAGCAGGAACTGCGTGGATTGTTTTGTGCATCATTGGGTAAAATATCGCTAAACTCCAATACGGCAGTACCAATATAATCTCCGCAACCTGCGGTAAGAAAGCCGGTAATTACATGGGTGCTGGTATCATTAAAGTCAATATTTTCAAAATCGCTGTTAACGATATTCACATTTCTTATTGGCGGTGTAAATAAATGATTGCGGTAACTGGCGGTAATATTATTGGAACCGGGGTTTTGCACAATCAGCCCATAGCGGCCATAGTCGGTACCATTAAAGCCTGATATTACCGGCAGCACACCCGCCACATTGCTTGCAATTCTTACACTATCCAATGGACAGGTTTGAAATTCCTGATTGCCAGTTGAGCTATTGTTGCAATCAGCACATTCCTGGTAGGTCTTGCCGGTAATGGCATACCCGGTGGAATCAATAAAGTTTACATTTATTTGTTGCGGCGAAAGATTGGTGAGTGTTTTTATAAGTGAGTCATTGTTAAAGCGATGCCCCGGCTTTATTGGCTTTACAACAAATGGAGTGTTAGTGGTTGCATCTGTTCTGCCATAATAAATGGGCTGAATGGAATATTCGCCCTGGTCGTCGGTGGTATCCCGGTACACAAAGCTGGCTGGACTACCGGACAGGCTTACCCCATTTTTATAGGCGATGATTTCAATGCCTTTTATACCGGTAATGCCATTCAGGCTGGTTACTTTGCCGGAAATTACGCCGTTAGGGTTTACAATTTTGATGATGGCTGTATTGCTGTTCAAAGTGCCGCCAAAGCAGCCTTCAACCTTTCTGCGGTATTGTGTTTCTGTTGTTGCCACAGGCAGTTGGTATGCGATACCGTTTGCGGATGGGATAAGCGTCCAGTTGCTGCCATTATCTGTACTTTTTTCCCAACTGATTAAAGTTGAGATGTTCGGTGATGGGGCTGAAACATTGCTTGCAAAATCGGGAAACAGCTCTTGTGGATTGGGGATGTCATGACCGGCTTCTATACTGCCTGGAGAAATAAATTCAACTTTTATTTTTAGTTTAAACGTACCGTTGGGCCTGGCTGCGCCATCTTTGCCTTCTACAATGATGCCATAGGTAGCTGAGGGATTACAGAGAAATCTGGAGATGGTGGAAGTGCCATTTGCTCCGCTGTTGTCGTCTGATATAACGTCTGCATTAAAATCAAGAAATCCGGAAGTAGACAGGGTAACTAAATGAATGTAGGTGTCAAAGTCCGTCAAAGGATCATCGGTTGTAATGGTTACATAGGCATTGGCAGGTATGGTAAATGTATAAGATACATCAGCACTGTTCTGCATATTCTGCGTATAAGTAAAGCCACCTACCGGGGAATACCTGTTGTTGTATCCATAGTTGCCAAAAGTTGTTGTGTTGTTGTAGGGTGCCGGATAGTTGTTGTTGATATGCTCACGGGTTCCAAACAATGGTATTTGTCCAAAGTCAAGCGCCGTATTTTTAAGCCGGGTGCCTGCCCCATAGCGCCAGTAATTCCTAAATCTTAACAGTCCATCGCCGCCTGTATTCAATGGCGTTGTTAGTACAAAATCATTAAAGTTGTTTGAGTTTTTGGGAGTAATCCTTGGGTCATCCAGCAAAAACGCTTGAAGAAATGTTGGTACATCACCTGAGCCGAATGTGCAGTAATCCGGAAGATCCGAATTCTTCATAAATCCCCTCACTGCCAAATCTGTTTTGTTATTAGGGCTTTGTGTTTGTGTGGAGAATATTGGTAATTCATTTTCAAAAGCTGTATCCGCATCGGCAACAGCACAGGGAAATGGATTAGGAGTAACTAGATTGGCCACATTGTCCAAATCATTAGTGGCATAAAAATTAAGCGTATGTCCAATTGCCCCTAAGGGAACATTGTAGGGCTTTCGGAACTCCAGCTGGTAATTAAAATTGCCATTGAGCACCTGGGAAGATGCTTCAGATAGGGTCAAAGACATCAGGCAGAGAAGGCAGATGCTTCTTATAAACGTAAAATATTTCATATACAGTTATTTTATTTTTTGCTGAGTTGTTTTTATACACAATTAAGCTGCAATAACAGCAACAATTTCATTTTTCCTCCTCCTGCTTACCACAATGCTTTCCCCGTTATGCATCAGCAATGTTTTGGTTTGCTTTCCTTCCAGCTCTTTCACAAAAAGCTTATTTACGAGGTGCCCCGGTGCACCCTGGCAAACATTTCAGCCGGCAATAGCTGCTGAAACCAGCGCAATACTTTTGCGGTAAGAAGCCTGCTGCCATCTTCAAAAAAGATGAGGCTGTAATTGCCGGAGGCTTCTATGCGTATAATGGTATTGGCAGCTATTGTACGGCTTTTGCATACGCCGGGTATTGTTATGTTATTCATACAAATGAAGTTTGAGTGAGCAGCTGGTTAGTTACAGCCGCCTGATCAGCAGCTTAATAGTGAGTATAAAACTATTTAATAGGGTAGTGTAATAATTGGGTTTGTATGTGAACGGCGTTTTTTTGTATGTAAAAAAATAGAAGTATCCTGAACTAAGGGTAATCTATGGATTGTTTTCAATGGTACTACCAGCTGTTAACACTGAAAAAGGGGCCGGCTGTAGTTTTAAAGGGGCTGTTTGTAATTGTGTATAATCAGCCATGGCCATCCACGTAAAAAGAACCCGCCACGGGTAATATTAAGCGGCAGAATACGTTTAAGCTGAAATAATCAATCCGTTTAATCAACACATCCCTGACGATGAAGATAAAACCCCTGACATCACTGAGGTTTTTTTTTGCTTTGATGGTCTTCCTGAGGCATTCAGATTTTATCTTTAATCACGAGCAGTTCCGCAATACTCACAATCCCGTTTTTACGCAATTGTACGACAGCTTCTTTGCCGAAGGATATGTAGGGGTGAGTTTTTTCTTTATGCTCAGCGGTTTTATCCTTTGTCTTAATTACAAGGATAAACTCATCAATGATCAAATCAGCTTAAAGGATTTTTGGGTAGCAAGAATGGCGAGGATTTATCCCTTGCATTTATTTACCCTGTTGATTGCCATCCCGGTTTCTTTCAGTGGCTTTTTAACCGGCAAGTTTTTTTGGCTGGGGAAATTAGTGATGAATGTATTTTTACTGCAGAGTTTTGTTCCCGATAATGAAGTGTATTTTGCATTCAACGGCACCGCATGGAGTATTTCTGACGAGTTGTTTTTCTATCTGTTATTTCCTTTTCTTGTAATGGCTTTTTTCAAATATGGCAGATCATTCAGGTTAGGCATGTATGTATTGCCGCTTATGATACCTGTGGGGATCTATTTTGCACCAGACACCATTCAGCATCATTTTTTTTATATCAATCCGATGGCAAGGGTCGTGGATTTTTTGATCGGTATCTTATTGTACCATGTGTATGAAAAGCTAAGGCCGGGCAATTTTTTTCAATCAAAATGGGCAGCCACCTTTACAGAAATTGCAGCTGTTGGTTTATTTGCATTGTTCTTTGTTTTTCACAATGACGTAGAGCAGGGTTACCGTTATTCCTGCTATTACTGGATACCCATTGCAATCGTTTTGCTGGTATTTGCACAACAGGCTGGGTATTTGTCAACATTGCTTTCCAACAAAGTGCTGGTACTCGCCGGTGAAATCAGTTTTAGTTTTTACCTGTTGCACCAATTGGTATTTAAATACCTCAGTTTTATCAATGCCAGGTTCTTTATCATTCATTCTGAATTGGCGCTGATTGCCATCATTTTTGTAGTATCGGCAGTTGCCAGCTATGTATCTTATTATTTTGTTGAACTTCCTGCCAACAGTTATATCAAAGAGAAATACAGGTTGCTGAGTACTCCGGCAGCTGCTGTAAGTATTGCCTCATAAATAGTAGCAGCCCTTTATTATAACTTATCTCCGCTTCTATAAATGCTCCTCCCGGCTATCCGGCACAAGTGTGACCCGAAGCATTTTTGGGATAAACAATGCCAATAATATTTTTTTTGAAATACCGCTGCCGGTAACCCAAAGAAAAAAATCTTCACTTGTTAAATCCAACGTTAATGTTCTTGCGTAACTGTTAAGAGCGCTTTAAAATTACCCCAGGAAAACTTTTCCATTACCTCCTCCACAGCCTTTGATCAAATGTATTTGTTATGCCTGTCAACAGCACAGGGTGGCAATAATTTGTGCGGCAGGCTGAAAGGGTTGATTGAATTTTTAATACTTGTCATTCAGTTCATCACAAAAAAACAATTTATGAAAAGAAAACTTTCTGCCGCAATCCTGCTGATGCTGATGCTTACCAACACGGTAGCACCGGTATTTGCATCCTCTCACAGGGAAGCACCACTTATCTCCAACGATCCGTTGGCAGATAACACCGATCTTTATGCATTCCGAAGTCCTGATGATCCTAACAAGATCACCATCATTGCCAACTACATTCCGGGACAGTTGCCGCAGGGTGGCCCCAACTATTATTCGTTTGGACAAAACATCCGTTACGAAATTCACATCGACAACAACACTGCTACAGCCGGTGATGATATTATTTACCGATTCACTTTTGTAAAAGTGATACAGGACAGCAGTACTTTCTTCAACATCCGGCTGGGTAAACAAAATTTAAAAACCACTTACAGGCTCGAAAGAAGTACCAATGGCGGTCAATCATTTCAGCCAATTGTATATGCAGGTGTGGTACCGCCGCCAAACATTGGCCCACGTTCCATCAGTTCTTCCGTTGGTTTAAATGCACCCGACTACAATACTTTAATCAACAATGCTATCACAACAGCCAGAACCGGTGAGAAGGTTTTCTGTGGTACCAGTGACGATCCTTTTTATGTTGACCTCGGTGGTATATTCGACCTGGGTGATGCACCAAGGCAATCGGGTAAATACACTGATGGGTTAAAATGTTTGAATGTATCAACCATTGCTTTGCAGGTTGATATTTCCACCTTGCAGAAAGATCACAAATCTGTTCAGCAATGCAGTAATATACTCGATCCAAACTATGTGATTGGTGTGTGGGCTAGTGCCAGCAGGCAACGTGAAACCATCGTAAAACCTTCTTCCGGCGGTGGCGGTTCCTACAGCCAGGGCCCATGGATACAGGTATCAAGGCTGGGGATGCCGTTGACCAATGAAGCAGTGATCCCGATTGGTTACAAAGACCTGTGGAATTCAATGACTCCGTATGAAGACCTGGGAGCGTTGGCAAAATTTGGTAAATATTTTTACAATCCTGAGCTGGCTTTGTACATGGATGATGCACAGTTTGGTGGCGCTATTCCTTCCTTCAGCAAATTGCGTATCCAGAAAAACTCGTTGGGAGCCTTTGGTTTTGGTAACGGGCAAAATGGTTTGTATGGCTTAAAAGGCAGTTCTGCAGTTTCGGGAACAGCATTGGACGATGCCATCTTTGGAAACCTGTTATTGCCTGCTGCCAACTCACCACGTTCAGTGGATCTTTGGCCAATCTTTCATACAGGGGTGCCCAATTTAAAACCTTATCAACTGGCAACCGGTAAAGGCGGTAATCCACTGGCATCGGGCAAACCGTTTATCAGCAACTTTTTGCCCAATGGTGGCGATATGCTCCGCTTAAATATGGCGGTACCTCCAACAGCAAGAAACAGTGCCGCATTCAGCCCGCTTGGTTTGGTACAGGCAGCTGTGGCGGGCTTAACTGACCCTGCCTACAACACAACAACAGACATACAGAACATTCCAAATATGGATGGTTTTCCTAACGGAAGAAGGCTGGAAGATGATGTAACAAGGATCGAACTGCAGGCAGTAAGCGGTGTAGTATTGGCCGCAATTGGTTTGTGGTATGATGATTATACTGCTGGAGGAAGCCCTGTAACCCCCAATTTAGTGAATGTGCTTACCTACAGTACGGGTGTTGATATGAATGACAAACCATTCAAAACAAGTTTTCCTTATGTGGCAGCGCCAACGGCAGGTACCGATATCTGTCCCTGCGATCAAACAAGCACCATGAGGAACAGTGCACCTGAAATGCGGTCTTCCATCAATGAAGGTGCAGGGTTGTCAATGACTGTACCGGATGTGCTGGCAACGGTAAGCCCTAACCCTTTTGCTGATAACAGCATGTTGAGGTATCATTTGACTGAAGCAGGACAGGTGAATATTTCGCTGTACACTGCTGACGGGCAGTTGATGAAAGTACTGGTGAATAAAAGGTTGAATGCAGGCACTTACACACAGAACTGGAATGGCGGTGACCTGAGAAGTGGTTCTTACATGATCAATGTAACAAAGGATGGTGTGGTAAAACAATCACTCCGTGTAGTAAAAGGACAATAATATTTTAAGGCATTATGCTTTGAGATAACCAGTATAAAAACAACCCTGCCTGTATTCCCAGGCAGGGTTGTTTTTATTATATTGAAATGTTCTGTTCAGAATTGTTCTATTCTGAATTGCTCTGCTCTGAATTGCTCTGCTCTTTAGAGCAGAGAGAAAAAAAATAAAAATGAAAGACAGGGGCTTGAGCTCCGGAAGAAATGATTTTCTTGATTGTTGTAAAATAATCTTGAAACAAGCTGCATCTCTTTACTCAGCATCGTTGCGTCGCACTCTTGTACTGTTATTGCATTCTTCATCGCATTACCCGGTAAAAGTCTTTGTAAATAGGTATACATTTTTACATCCGGCTCTTTAAAATCTCCGTAAATGATCCTGCTAAACTTCGCTAAAAAATCATCTAAACAAATGATCATGAAAAAAAAATTGCTCTGCATTATTTTAGTGGCACTCTTTATTGGTGCCGCCGGTTTTGTAGTAATTAAATACAAAGCCAGGGAAAAGAAAAAGGAAACTGCTGTTTACACATTGCTCGAAAGGAAAGGGGAGCAGGCCCAAACGGAAGAATGGATAAGAAATAAAAAGACAGTGAACAACCTGTTGGCCATGATTGATCACAATCCCTATGATAAAAAATCACTCATCAGTCTTGCTAACTTCATGATCATGGAAGCCCGGGCAACCGGTAATTACAATTACTATGATGCCGCTGCCATGAAGTATGTGAATGATGTGCTGACAATAGAGCCGGATAATTTTGAAGCATTGTCATTAAAAGCCCTGGTGCAACTATCACAGCATCATTTTTCAGATGGGTTGGCAACTGCAGAAAAAGCAAGAACGATCAATCCATACAATTCATTTGTGTATGGCATACTGGTGGATGCCAATGTGGAAATGGGGCACTACGATTCTGCAGTTGCAGCAGCAGATAAAATGATGGGCATTCGACCTGACCTGCGGAGTTTTGCAAGGGCATCTTACCTAAGAGAGATACATGGTGATTTTCCCGGCGCCATTGAAGGGATGCAGAAAGCCATTGATGCCGGTGCACCCGGTGATGAATCTACGGAGTGGAGCAGGGTACAGTTGGGCCAGTTGTACGAAAATGTCGGCGACCTGAAACGGGCAGCTTTCCAATATGCATTTGCCATCAATGAGCGTCCGGGCTATCCCTATGCGTTAGCAGGGTTGGCACGTATTGCGATTGCCAGCAAAGAATATGATAAAGCACTTGCCTTTTACCTTAAGGCAGATTCGCTGGTAAATGATTTTACCTTTAAAGAAGCGGTGGCGGATGTATATCGTTTATCAGGAAAGCCTGAAGCTGCTAAAGCCATTTCTGCCAAAGCACTGGAAGGAATGGAGGAAAGGGCAAAAGCTGCCATCAGCGATGAAAACATTGGCCATTATGCTGATAAAGAAATGGCAGAAGCCTATATTAAAAAAAGTCTCTACGGGAAGGCTGTTGAACACGCCCTTGCCGAATACAACCGTCGGCCGGAAAACATAGATGTGAATGAAACCCTTGCCTGGGCTTACAGCAAGCAGGGCGATGTGGCCAAAGCAATGCAACACATTAAAGCCGCATTGAAAACAAATAGCCGGCACCCGAGACTGCTATGCCGTGCCGGGATCATCTTTTTAAATGCCGGGGATAAAGTACAGGCAAAAAAATATTTAAATGATGGCTTGGGAAACAACCCTAATATTTTCCCGGATCTTAAAAAAGAAAGTGTCGCAGCAATCAACCAATTGTAAGGAATATCCATATATGCATTCAATTATTTATAATGAGCATTTCCTTTAAAAAAATATCTCTTTTTTCAGCATTGTTGTTTTGTGCTCCTGTGCTGTTTGCACACAGTATTAATTATTCGTTAGAGAATGCACCTGCGCAGGATGTGGTTTGGTATTATCTCAAGCTGGGTTTTCAGCACATCATTCCTTCGGGTGCAGATCATATCTTATTTGTGATCGGACTTTGCCTGCTGAGTACAAACCTTAAAACTATTCTATGGCAGGCTACGGCTTTTACAGTGGCACATTCCATTACGCTTGCACTGAGCATGAAAAATATCCTGATGGCGCCAAGTGGTTTGATTGAGCCGATCATTGCATTGTCCATCATGTTTGTGGCAGTGGAGAATATGATGGTGAAAAAATTAAGTCCATGGAGAATACTGATAGTATTTATGTTTGGGCTGATACATGGGATGGGCTTTGCCAGTGCATTGAGTGAAACTGGTTTGCCACCCGGTAAATTCTTTACCTCTGTACTGGCATTTAATGCCGGTGTGGAGTTGGGGCAGGTTACTGTGATACTGGCAATGTTTGCCCTGATAGTAAACCGGTTCAAACACAGGCCCTGGTACCGGCGCCAGGTGCTGTATGGTTTATCGGGATTGATAACACTGATTGCATTTTACTGGACAATTGAAAGAGTGTTTTATAGTTGATAGGGTTGGTAGTTTAGGTGTTTTTAGCAAAAACCGGGGCGGCATTATTGCCGCCCTTTTTACACACAGGGCTGCATCATTTTTCGTAACCCTGCGGCTGGAGTTGAATGGATGAATGCGGCAGTTTCCTGCCAGTAATTGGTTATTTTGTAGAAGCTAATCCATTGTAGAGTGGATACCTGCCTGACAGACCTTTTTTCTTAACTTAAATTTATTATCTTACTCAAAAGATCAACACATATGGATACGGTTGCAATTACTACCACCCGGAAATGCTTCAATGTGGACAGGCAATTTCCACCCCCCGGTTCTGAAGAAGAAAAAAAAGCATTCCATGAAATACAACAACATTTTTCAAAACAGTATGAAATTATTTTTCCTGATAAACTGGCGCCACGAACGGTGGTGATCCTTCCTTCATTTTCACTCGACCAGGATATTCTTTCCAAGATAAATGGCGCTGTATATTACGAAGAAAGAT
This sequence comes from Chitinophagaceae bacterium, assembly GCA_016722465.1. GTDB lineage: Bacteria > Bacteroidota > Bacteroidia > Chitinophagales > Chitinophagaceae > Ferruginibacter. The sequence continues at coordinate 272,471 of JADKJC010000004.1, forward strand.
TGCTTTGCCTGCTGATGCTGCTCCGCATGCCATTGACAAAAGTTATTTATATCACCAGCATGCCGGTATCGGAAAGCATTGTTGATTATTACCTGCACCTGTTGCCTGGCATTACAGGTCACCATGCAAGGCAACGGCTTACCATGCTCAGCTGTTATGATGCATCTGCAAAACCACTTACTCAAAAAGTACTGGAAAGGCCCCGGCTAATTGAAAGGATCAGGCAGGCGATCCCCGACCTGGAGGCGGCTCATCTTACCTGTTTCAATATCACCAGCCTTGAAAAAACACTGGCGGTACGCCTGGATATTCCTTTGTTTGGTACCGACCCGGACAAATTTTACGAAGGCTCCAAATCAGGTGGCAGAAAAAATTTCAGGGAGAGTGGTGTGGATTTTCCTGATGGTTTTGAAGACCTTTCAACCAAAGCAGATGTGATACGGTCGCTGGCAGCACTTAAAATAAAATACCCGGCTTTACGCAAGGCCGTGGTAAAAATGAATGATGGATTCAGCGGCGATGGCAATGCGGTATACACTTATCCGGTTGTTGACACTGGCAATGGCCTGGAGAAAACCATTGAAGCCAGTTTCTCCCAACATTTTAATACAGTGGCCAAAGATGTAAATGAACAATTGTTCTTTGAAAAATTTCAACAGATGCAGGGAATTGTGGAGGAATTCCTGGAGGGTGATATTAAAATGTCTCCATCGGTTCAGTGTGTCATCAGCCCTTCAAAGCAGGTTGAAGTTGCCAGTACACATGACCAGTTGCTGGGCGGCGATGATGGGCAGATCTTTTTAGGGGCTATTTTTCCTGCGGACGAAGTGTACAGTGTTTCGCTGGCAGGCGAGGGAAGGAAGATTGCACAAACACTGGCAGCAAGGGGGGCGCTTGGAAGGTTTGCGATTGACTTTATTTCTGTAAAGCAGGCTGATGATTCATGGAAACATTATGCCATTGAGATCAATCTCCGCAAAGGCGGCACCACCCATCCATTCCTGATGCTGCAGTTTTTAACCGATGGTAAATACAATGCAGACACCGGCGAATACCTTACAGCCGGTGGCAACAGGCGTTTTTATTTTGCATCGGATAATGTAAGCAGTGAACAATACAAAGGCCTTACGCCTGAAGATCTGATGGACCTTGCCATTTTTCATGACCTGATGTATGACAGTGCTGCACAGGAAGGGGTGATGTTTCACCTCGTGGGGGCACTTTCTGAATTTGGCAAACTCGGGTTGGTTTGTGTGGGCAGTTCTCCTGGAAAAGCAAAAGCGTATTATGATAAGACGCTGAGGATACTGGACATGGAATGCAGTTAAACAGCGATTCAAACTGCTTTTGTGTTTTAATTAAATAACCCCTCTGCACATTTTCAGTTGGAGCCTAAATAATGAATACGGTAACCCAACCATTTAAACAGGCTTTTCCGATGACTTTTTATTACCAATATTAATTACCCGAAAATATTTTTGGTGTGCTGTAATTATCTGGATGCAACTGTTACTTATATATTGTTAAATGCCCGGGCAATTGATCGCCGTTTAAAAATATATTCAAAATGAAACAGTTTTTATTACAGCCAACTTATATAAAATTCAAACAACCATTCCTTGCAGCCTTACTGATTGCTTGTTGTACTTTTTTCATTATTCCGAAATCTATGGCTCAACAAGCCGGGGTATTCTACACCGTTACCGGTAACGGGCTTAAAGACACTTCTTATCTCTTTGGAACTTATCATCTCATCAAAAGTTCATACCTGGAGAATAAAACAGCTGTGCAACATGCTTTTAACAAAGCGAAAGGCATAGTGGTGGAAACCATTATTGATTCATCGCAATTGATGGCAGCCAATGCAAAGGGTTTGTTGCAGAAAAAGGAATTGAAAGGCCTGCTGGGTAATCATTTTGCTGATACGCTGGATGCGGAATTGAAAGGAAGCATTGGTGCAGGTTTGGATCAGTTCAATAGCTTAAAGCCAATGACAGTAATGATTACGCTCAGCCTGGTTCAGCTGATGAAAGACAATGCAGCAGTGATGAATGGTTACAGCGGCTCCGCATTAGATGTTTCTTTTGCAGAAAACGGAAAAGCTGCCGGTAAAATCATTACGCCGTTAGAGACCATATTTGAACAAATGGATTTTTTGTTTAACAGCTTAAGCGATGAACAACAGGCGGAGTATTTAAAACTTTTTATCAGGAACAAATCGGAGAACACCAAAATGGGGAATGAACTATTGCAGGCTTATTTAGACAATGATCTTGCTGCAATGCATCGTGTGTATGAAAAGGGTATAAACATCAGCGGTGATATGGAGTTTCTTGTAACTGGCAGGAACAATAACTGGATGAAAGTATTGCCGGGCTTAATGAAAAACCAGTCGCAGTTTATTGCAGTGGGGGCCTTGCATCTTTGCGGTAAAACAGGTTTGGTTGATCAACTGCAACAAATGGGATTTAAAGTAACTGCCATAAATTTATAATAGTGAGCCAAAAGGAATTTTTAGAACAGGTACGGAACAACCAGGGTATCATTTATAAGCTGGTGGGTTTATATGCAGGCGATCGGGAAGAGAAAAAAGATCTTTACCAGGAGATATTACTGCAGGCCTGGAAAGCATGGCCATCCTTCAGGGGTGAGGCAAAGTTCAGCACATGGCTATACCGGCTTTCACTCAACACCATTTTTACCCAACGCCGGAAAGCATCAAAGATTGATTACCTGGAATCACTTGAAACCGTTGCTCCTGCTGTAAAAAAACCTCACCGAGGCCAGCCTGGATGCACAGCGCCTGCATAAAGCCATCCGACGGCTGGAAGAAACAGACAGGGCCATCATTTCCATGCATCTTGACGGCTATGACAATTCAGAACTGGCAGAGGTGCTTGGGATCAGCAACAATCATGTGGCGGTAAAACTGCACCGCATCAAACAACAATTGGCAAACCTTTTAAAATATTAAGTATGAATATTGAGGAACAATGGAAAAATATGGAGGGTCAGCAGGATGATGAATTATCTGCCATGCTTAAAATGCCTGTGATCAGTAACCTGTCTTCAAAAGATCCATTAAAAAAAATCAAAAGCAACCTGTTGCTCCATTCTCTCCGGGGCGTATTGATCGGTGGGTCTTATATTTTCATCCTGGTGAGTTTTCCCCTCTGGCAAATTATTTTGTGCCTTGGCATTGTATTGCTGTTTACGGTATGGGCCATCATTAAAGCGCTGCAGCTGTATAAACAATTATCCGGCAGCAATGCTTCAGTAAACGTATTGCAGCAAATGGAATATCACTACAATATCATTAATAAGTGGATGCGTTTGCAGGAGTTGGTAGGTCTCTTCATTTACCCGGTAAGTGCGGCAGGTGGTTTTATGCTGGGCGGCGCTATGGGCTCTGGTAAACCCATTGATGTGATCATGCAAAAACCGGCAATGATAATAGCAATGCTGGTAGCTGTAGCAGTACTGGTGCCCTGCTGTTTTTACCTGGCAAAATGGATGAACCGGAAAGCCTTTGGCCGTTATGCCGGGTTATTGAAACAGAATATTGAAGCATTGAAAAAAGAAATTTAAATTCCCTGTAATTTTTATTTCAGCATTGCGACTAGTAAAATAAAAGCGCTATGACCAACTCAACAGCAAACCCTGCCGGTAACAAATTCAATAAATACGCTTACGCCGTTTTCGTAGCAGCTGGTATCATCTTCTTTTCAATAAAAGACTACTCCCAGGCTGCTGTATTCATGGGGCTTGCACCGGTGTTCGATCCTTTTAACCAGTCTGTAGCTTTTGACAAAAGGCCGCTGTGGCAAAGAGCATGGTTGATTGTTCACCTGCTTTTAACCATTGGCCTTTTCGTACTGATGATCATTGCGGATAAATAATTTCGGCTACAATAATGAAATCCTGGTCATCGGTATTCCATAGCTTTTATAATAAAAATGATATTACTCTGTATCTTTCATCAGCGGCCATTGTTTATCTGCTTTCTCTATTAACTCCTGCTGGTTTTTTAGCCAAAGCTCCTGCACTTTTTTATTGTAATTGAAATACAGTTTGCCATTCTTTATTTTCCAGGTATCAATTTCTGTGGGGGCTTTATGCCCTTCTGCAGTGCCATAAGCACAATAACCACCATACTGTGGCGCATATTTTTCAGGAGCAGCACTAAATACAGCAGCATGCTCCTGGCTGGCAAATAACCAATTAGCCTCCTGCCATTGAATGGCAAATTCAGGTTTTCCTTTTGTGGCATTACCGTCGGTAAAAAATGCTACCACATCGTAGCCATGGATAGCTGTTCCGTTCGTGTTGAATACACATGCCTTTTGCGCCATGCCTGAAAAACTGAACAGGCAGGTAAACAGAATCATAGTAAATGACCTTTTCATAGTAAATTATTTTCCTGGTATGACGGGGTAATGATTGATTGCTTACAGTATGAAAAGAAGATCTGTTCTTTTTTGCCAATAAAACGATTCAAACAACTGAGATGAAATGCCTGCAACCAAAGCTTGAAATGCACTGTCTATCTAATGCTGCTCAGTGAGTTATCCTGAACAACTTTATTTTTCAATGCGGATTTTTTAACCGATTTTTGAGAATAGGATTTTTTGAAGTCTTATTTTAACATTACCCTGTGCTGCTTATACTTTGATAACCGAAACTGCAGGTTTTATACCTGCGGGTATTGCTTTCGTTTGATCATTGACAATAGCCAGCCCCTGATCCACCCTTTTCCGGAAACATTTAAGCATACAATTAACCACCATTCCAATGAGAAAATTTACCATTCCTTTGAAAGGGTTCAGAACCCTGACTGCTGCATTGCTTTTAATGATTTTATCCAATGCTGCTGCTGCCCAGTTTATCACTTACCCGGTGCCTTCGCAAGCAATTACCCGTGGACTCGACAGTACGTTACTTACGGTGCAGATATCTTTTCCTGCCTGTACCAATGTAAGTGTTACTGTTAACCTTGGCGCCACCAATGCTCCGGGGCTTATTGAATACATACCGGGATCTGTCACCAAGATATCTGGCACGGGTACCATTACAGAAAGTAATATTTCCAATCTATCCAGCCCGGTATTTTCCATTGGTAACACCACTCTTGGTCAAACACTCCGTTTTACCATCAGGCGCCGTGCCTTCTGTGGCAGTGCAGCTTCTACCAAAGATAATATTGTGGTAACCGGTACTGGTGGAGGCTGTAATTTCAGCGAAACCAATACCAATATCAATACCTATACGTTACTGGCTCCGGCCTTTACCATCACACCTCCGGCCTCCCTCGTGAATGCAAATGTTGGGGATACTTATAACCGTAGTATTGGTGTTGTAAATGGAGGCAATGGTTGCGCCGATACCGTTGGTTTCTGGATTAAATATCCGGCTGCCAGCATGCAGCTGAATGGTTTGAGTTTTGCCGGTAACCCCATTACTCCAATTTTTACCAATGGCGACAGCAGCTATTTTGAATTGAGTGGTTTGTTGCTGGGAGCAGATAATAAATTGTGCAATGGAGAAACTGTTACGCTGGTTGAAAATGTTACCATCTTAAAATGTAAAATAGTAACTACTTACGGTGCTGCAGGATTTGATTTTGCCAATACACGTTGCCAGGTAACTGCTGCGGTAAGCGGTATGAGCATGAGCAATGCATTGCCTTCGTTAGGAGTTGCACTGGCACCTGCCAGCGCATTATCAAGCTGCTTTGTATCTGCCCCAAGGGTGATGACCTATACCATTACCAATAATGGCGCCGGACCAGCCACTAACATTGTAGTGAACACAGGTAGCCAGTTCAATAATTTACCAAGGGGAGATTCCTATGGGTACATCGATACTGCCAGTTTGCAATTAACACTTCCGGGCGGTAGTGCTTTCCATCCCGATAATTCTTATTATACCGGGTTCACTGCCACTTTCAGTTCAGCAGGGGTAAATAACTTAATCTGTAATGAAGGTAAAGTAGCCCATTTGCAATTAACACTTCCTGCAAGTGTTATACTGGGCGCAGGCGAATCCATTACCCTTGTTTATAATGTCGTTTATTGCTCAACTACCAACAGTTGTACGGATGTATACACTTCCAATTCCCAGGGAACCCAGGTGCTATATAAAAATGCCTGTGGCAACACCAATTATTCAACAGGCAATTATGCAGGGTCTACTTCCCTGGCATTTAATGTTCCTTCCATCACTTCTTTTGAATTTCCTGCACAGGTACGTGCCGGCGACTGCTATGATGTTACGCTGTCAACCAATACCAATATTACTTCCAATCTTTCAACAAGGAGTTATATTGAATATACATTGACCCTTCCACCGGGAGTAACTTTCAGCGCTGCTAATTTAATCGGTATTGTTTCCCCGCCACAGGCAGGGTATCCAAGGGTAATAGGCAATAAAGTAATTACACGTTATAATACCAATACAGGCGGTAACCAGGTAAAATTCATTTTCTGCACACCATCAACTTTGTGCACTACAGAAAACCTTTCGGCTACAGTTACGGTTAGCCCCGACAGCAGTTGTGAAATAAGCAACCCGGCCAACATCAACAGTGTAAGCCGTTGCTCAAGTTCACCAATTAGTTTTGTTTGTACCGGGCCCTGCAATACAGGGGGTACGGTGCCTGTTTACTGGAAATACAACAGGAAAAATTATGGCGACCCAGATAACAACTTTAATAAATTATCAGATGGCCCGGGAGCTGTAGATCCTAATATTGTTTATAAAGACAGGTATCGCCCGGGTGATACACTGCACAGTGAATACAGGGGTTACCTGGTGGCACAAACAACACCAGCAAGCATTACTTCCTGGAACCATGTCAATTCCAACTGGAGTTTTTCAAAACATATCTGGGTGCCTGCCGGAACCGCTACAGTAACGATTAAGAGAGGTGCAGTTACTACAGTAGTGCCGGCCGTGCCTGTTGCTGTTGTTACTTATGGTAAAGAATATAACGCTGACTTTAGCCAGGCCCCGGTTGCATTAACCAGTTTAGCGCCGTTCCTGCCTGATGACAGTGTAATTGTGGAAGCTGATTTTATTTTAAAGGACAGTTTGCTATCGTCACCAACACCTGCATCTGTTGTACACATGACGGCTGTTGATGATGGTACAAGGGGCAAAGCATTTGCGGATGCTCCGGATATTGTACTGTTGAGAAACAGCGTGCATGCAAGTGTGGTTGCCAACCCGGCAGCAATTGATCAGTTTACCTGCTTTGTTCCTTTGTATAATGCCAATACATTGCACCTGTTCCATTTCTCTTTATTGTATGGAAGCAACTTAACAGGATGTAATGCTGCAAAGCATGAGATAAGAGGTTTTACAAGGAAGTTGGGCGGCTATACTGCTAATTATTTCCCCGGTGAATACCGACCGGAATTTATTCCAGACAGTTTAATACTGGCTTTCCCGGTTGGTATGACGGTTATCCCCGGCAGCCAAAGCGTATCCGGAATCCTGGTTAATACGCCACCAACATCAACAGCGGTTTCCAATGCCAGCATACTTCCTTACGTTACCATCAGTGGTTCTTCAGCAACGGGTACCACTGTAATATTTGATACCAGGGCAGCATTGGCTGCTAATCCAGGCTGGAAAATTCAGAGCGAAGGCAATACTTATATTTTTGGTATGGATGCCAGGGGAGGATGCGCCACCGCCAACGCATTCAGTATTGCAGGAAGACAAACGGGTCATATTTACCAATGGCCCTCGCAGGTTAGTGAGGCCCGTTATGATGATTCTGCAAGAACGCAGGTGAGTTCATCCTACAGCAACCTGAATAAGCCAAATGTAAACCTGAGTTCACCGGATGCCACCGTTGCTCCGGCAAGTGATACTGCCAACTGGTCTATCCTGTTGCAGAACAGCAGCGGGCAGCAGGCTCCGTTTAATTATATCAGGATAACAAACAATGCTTCATTTGAAAATATAATAGTTAAGATTGGTAACACTGTTTATACACCTAACACAGATGGTTTATATGAATTAGGTAATATTTCATCCGGTGCTACCACCACCGTAAGTATTACTGCCAATACCAACAGTTGTTCAGCAGACAGTATATTGGTTGAAAGTGGCTGGGATTGTGCGGCCTATCCAACAGGCATCGAACTGAGCAGTTACAGTTGCTGGAAAACTTTGTGGTTAACTGCAGATCCATTGCTAAGCCAGATACAGTTGTCTGTAGAAAGGCAACCGGTATCTCCGGATATTGCATTGTGTACCAATGATACCATGATCTTTAAAATCAACAGTGCCCTTGCAAACTATGCTGATAATGCAGAGTTCAGGGTAACTGTTCCTGAAGGAATGGTGATTGCCAGTGGCGAGATTGAATACCCTGACGGTAGCGGGAACTGGGAAACCATTACTCCTGATAACGACAATGGTGTGTTAGTGTACAAAATAGAATCTCACTCAGGTGTTGATTCTGTTGGGTTACCAGGTACGATCAGTAACCCGGGTACAGCCAACAGGGCCGCCAACTTAAGACTGAGTTATTCTGCCAACTGTGATTTTGTTAGCGGCAGTAAAGTATCGGTACAGCAAAGGGCAGACAGGCCATGTGGGTTACAAATTTCTACCGATCTTGGTTTTAACGGAGTGGTAAGGGCAAATCCAGTTAATATCACGGGCGCTACTGGCCCTGGCATTGTTGGGTTCGATCTTAACCTTGCACCAGCAACCATCAATTGCGGTACTACTACGATCAGCGGAAACATTACACCTTCCGGCGAGTCCACTACCGCATCGGATACCATTGTGGTAGTTTTCCCTCCGGGAGTAGAATATGCCGGCAACTTTGTAAGTGCGGATGGTATGACGGTGGCCGCAGGTTTCCCTGCTGCTGGCGTTGGCGGCTCACAGGTATTAAAATTAAAAGTGCCTGTCGGTATTAGTTCTGGCAATCCTGTCAATTATAGTTTTGATATCCAGGCTTCTTTTGTTGATTTTGGTTGTGGCAAGCTGGTGATATCCAGCCAGATGGAAAGAACTTCTGCTATCTTAAGCTGTAATGGTACCCCATGTCCGAACGGAAGCAGGTATGTAGTAGGCAGTACAGAAAACCTGATCACTATCGAGAAGCCAGATCTTTCCATTACTGGCTTTGAATATGTATCCGGTAGTTTTGCTGAGGGCGGAACGGCAACCGTTGCAATTACTGTTGCCAACAGTGCGATGCTGGCAGCAGCTGCATCCAGCTATAATGTAGAGTTCTTCTGTGGCAGCAATACCACCGCTTTTGCATCTGCATTATTCACCCCGGCAATACCGGCTCAAAGTAATGCTACGGATAATTTAACCATCAGTATTCCGGCTTCACCAGTTTGTAATAACGGCGAATCCGTAACAGCTGCCATCAGGCCGCTTACAGCATTAAACCAGCAGCAGTGTCTTTGCCAGGGAACCACCCGGGGTATTTTGAAAGCATTGCCTGTGGTGTTGGATAATTTTTCTGCAAGGCAGGACAATTGCAAGATTATGCTGAACTGGCATAGTGCAACAGAGCTTAACTTCAAACGTTATGACGTAGAGGTCAGCACCAACGGGCGTACGTTTAGTACAGCAGGAACCGTAACTGGCAGGGGAGATAACAGTAATTATACATTCAGCCACCAGCCTGCACCTGGCCGTGTGTACTACCGCCTGAAGATGCTTGATAACAATGGGGTTGCCAAATACAGCAGCATCATTGCGATGAACTTATCCTGCACAGGTAAGAACCTGCTGCTGTATCCAAACCCGGCAAGCAGTGTACTCAATGTAAATCTTTCAGGGTTTGCAGGCACCATCAATGGTAAACTGTACAATAGTACCGGACAGCTGATTGCCAGCAGGCAATTGCTGAATGGTACCAATAGTATTGCAGTTGACAGGCTGCCTGCCGGTACTTATGCACTGGTAGTGAATGAACAGGACGGAACACCGCAAGTGTACAAAGTGCAGATAACACATTAATATAATAGTAATTAAAAAAGAGGCTGTTCATTTTTTTGAACAGCCTCTTTTTTTTATTTACGTGAGTCTTACAGGCATAAGTAAAATTGAATTGATATGCTCACAAGAAGATTAATCTATGCAGTACTCTTTATTTTTTGTACCTGGCTTGCCATTACTACCCGAACACATGCTTCCTGGTTTCATCCGTTGGTTGTAAAATATGGCGGAGATATTATCTGGGCAGGGATGTTCCTTTTTTTTCTGCGGATATTTTTTACCAGCATGAAATTGTGGAAGCTGGCGCTGATCTGTTTTGGCCTGGGTGTGCTGGATGAACTGCTGCAGTTGTATCATGCACCATGGATAGAAGCGATCCGCCATACCAGGCTTGGTGGCCTGATGCTGGGATTTGGTTTTTTATGGAGTGATATTGTTTGCTATGCAGTGGGTACCCTGATAGCGAGTGGGTTGGTGGTTATGATTGAAAGGGTGGTGAGGGAGAAGTAAAGCTGGGCATAGTTTAGCTCGTATGTTGTGAGAAATACCAATGCGCTGGCATTTACGCAGCTAAAAAATGATCTGCTGTTGAATGGCTGCAGGATGGAAGCGTAAAGCACGCTGAGGAAAATGTGTGTGTGGTTTGTGGCGTACTTGAAGCGAACAGCCGGAACTGGCGTACAGCAATGACATGATGTGAACAGCCCCAATAAAAAAAGCTGCGTAAACAACGCAGCTTTAAAACATATATTGAAACAGGCTAAGTAGAATTTGATCAGGCGTTCTCGATATCTTTTGCCACCATTTCTTTTACCAAACCAGCCAGGTCGTATTTTGGTTTCCAGCCTAATTTGGTGTTTGCTTTTGTAGCATCACCAATCAATAACTCCACTTCCGTTGGCCTGAAGTATTCAGGGTCTACCGCTACCACTTCTTTACCAACTTCCAGTTGATAAGCAGGGTTGCTGCAGGATTTTATAATTCCTTTTTCATTGATGCCTTCGCCTTTAAATTCCAGTTCGATACCGGTTTCTGCAAAAGCCATCCTGATAAAATCACGTACCGTAGTGGTGATGCCTGTTGCAATTACATAATCTTCTGCAACATCTTGTTGCAATATGCGCCACATGGCATCCACATAATCTTTTGCATGGCCCCAGTCTCTTTTGGCATCCATATTACCCATGTACATTTTATCCTGTTTGCCTTTTACAATGGCAGCCACTGCCCGGGTGATCTTTCTTGTTACAAATGTTTCACCACGCAAGGGGCTTTCATGATTGAAGAGGATACCGTTGCAGGCAAATATGCCATAAGCTTCCCGGTAGTTAATGGTGATCCAGTAGGCGTATAATTTTGCAACTGCATACGGACTGCGTGGATAGAAAGGGGTGCTTTCGCTTTGTGGTACTGCCTGTACCAATCCATACAATTCAGAAGTGCTGGCCTGGTAGATACGGGTCTTTTTTTCCAGCTTTAAAATTCTTAAAGCTTCCAGCAAACGCAGGGTACCAATACCGTCTGCATTGGCTGTGTATTCCGGTTCGTCAAAACTTACTTTTACATGGCTCATGGCAGCCAGGTTATAAATTTCATCGGGCTGTGTTTCCTGTATGATCCTGATCAGGTTCGTACTATCCGTCATGTCACCGTAGTGCAATTGAAAACGCACATTTTTTTCATGTGGGTCCTGGTACAAATGATCAATCCGCTGTGTATTGATCAATGATGACCTTCTTTTAATGCCATGTACTTTGTATCCTTTTTCTAATAAAAGGTCTGCAAGATAAGCGCCGTCCTGTCCGGTGATACCTGTTATCAGTGCTGTTTTTCCGTTATGTGTAGTACTCATATTTATTGGGGGTAATGTTTAACGCTTATTGTAAATTATTTATTTTCTTATCAGGTGATTCTCTAAAAAATCATGATAGGCCAACTGGATACCTTCTTTTAATTCGATGGTATGTTTCCAGCCAAGATTGTGCAGTTTGGTCACATCCATCAGCTTGCGTGGTGTACCATCTGGTTTGGATGAATCGAAAACGATGTTTCCTTCAAACCCAACAATTTCTTTTACAAGTGTTGCCAGTTCTGCAATGCTCAGGTCTGTGCCGGTACCAATATTGATGAGCTGCGGATCATTATAATGCTCCATTAAAAAGAAACAGGCATCGGCAAGATCATCGGCAAATAAAAATTCCCTTTTGGGTGTACCGGTACCCCATACCAGCATTTCTGCTGCATTGCTTTCTTTTGCCTCGTGCATTTTGCGGATGAGTGCCGGCAACACATGGGAGTTGGTGAGATTGTAATTATCGCCATAGCCATACATATTGGTAGGCATTACGCTGATGAAATTACAACCATACTGGCTGCGGTAACCTTCACACAATTTAATGCCGGCAATTTTTGCGATAGCATAAGGCTCGTTGGTATTTTCTAAAATGCCTGTGAGTAAATACGCTTCCTTTAATGGCTGCGGAGCCAGTTTGGGATAGATGCAGGAACTGCCGAGGAACATTAACTTTTGAACTTTATTGATGTAAGCTGCATGAATGATATTGGATTCAATCATCAGGTTCTCGTAAATAAAATCGGCCCTGAAAGTGTTGTTGGCAATGATGCCACCAACCCTTGCTGCCGCTAAAAAACATAGGCCGGTTTTTCTGCCTCAAAAAATCATTTACCTGCGCCTGGTTCCTCAGGTCAAGCTCTTCGGAGGTACGTGTGATGATATTATTAAACCCCCTGGCGGTTAAATTCCTGTAGATGGCACTACCCACCATACCCCTGTGCCCTGCGATGTATATTTTACTGTTCAGCTCCATTTTCCGGTTGTAGTTAAAAATTGAGGGTGCGAAGATAATTTTTTTAAATTACTTATCCTGCAGTTGGGTTAAGGCTGTTTTGGTTGGTTGATTTTGTAATAATCAAGGTACCAGTCTATAAAATTGCTTACACCCTGTTCTACAGAAGTAGCGGGGTTATAGCCTAATTTTGATTGAAGGTCGCCAATATCTGCGTAGGTCTTGTACACATCTCCGGGCTGCATCGGCAGCATTATTTTCTCCGCTTTTTTATTCAGTTTTTTTTCAATGGCTTCAATAAAGGCAGTCAATTTAACCGGCTTACTGTTGCCGATATTGTATAGCTGATATGGTGCTTTAGAAGAAGAAGGCTGGGGGTTTGCTCCATTCCATTCCGGGTTGCCGGCTGGTGTGTTATTGATCACTCTTACCACACCATCTACAATATCATCAATATAGGTAAAATCCCTTTCCATTTCACCATTATTAAACACCTGGATAGGCTGTCCATCAATAATGGCTTTGGTAAATAAGAACATGGCCATATCGGGCCTGCCCCATGGGCCATATACGGTAAAGAAACGCAAGCCGGTTGTTGGCAGGTTATACAAATGGCTGTACACATGTGCCATCAGCTCATTGCTTTTTTAGTAGCGGCATACAAACTGATGGGATGATCTACCGCATGATCCTTATCAAAGGGAATGATCTCATTGAGGCCATACACGCTGCTGCTGCTGGCATAAACAAAATGTTTGATGTTGAAATTGCGGCAGCATTCAAGCAGGTTGGCAAAGCCAACGATATTGCTTTCAATATATGCAGCAGGATTGGTGATACTGTAACGTACGCCAGCCTGTGCAGCTAAATTTACAACGATGTCAAATTTTTGTGTTGTAAATAAACGGTCAAGATTTTGTTTGTCTTCAAGTTGAAGTTGTATGAAAGTATAATTGCTGGTTTTGCTTGGGTACAGTTGATTGTAATGTATCTGCTCTTTATCAATGCCTGCTGCCTTCAGCCTGTCGTATTTGAGGCTTACCTGGTAGTAATCATTCAAGGAATCAAGCCCTACCACTTCAAAGCCATCAGCTGCCAGCCTGTTTGCCAAATGAAAACCGATAAAACCTGCAGAACCCGTAACTAAAACTTTCATGTAAAAAATTGAAAACAAAAAATAATTGAATATCCTTCCAAAGTTACCTGTTATAAGTGTTGTATAAAATATTTACTATTCTTTCTGATGTATTGCCATCCCATAATTCAGGAACCGTTCCTTTTTTCCAGGCACCGGCCAATATCTTTTTCAAACATTCCGATAACTTAACGATGTCATCACCGATGAGTTCGTTGGTGCCCTGTGTAACGGTTTCCGGCCTTTCGGTTGACTTCCTGAGGGTAAGACAGGGAATGTGTAATACGGTTGCTTCTTCTGTAATGCCGCCGGAATCGGTGATGATGCCTTTGGCATTTTTTACCAGGTAAATGAACTCCAGGTATCCCAATGGATCAATCATGATCAGTTTATCTGTTGGTATATTGTGTGCGTCAATGATCTTTCTTGTTCTTGGATGTACCGGAAACACGATTGGGAAATCAGCGGTTGAATTGGTGATCGCCTTCAGCAATAATTTTAATTTTTCAGGATCATCCACATTGGAAGGCCTGTGCAGTGTTACCAGGAAATAATTGCCGTTTGACAGCTTTTCTTCTTCCCAGAAAGGCGGTTGCTGCAACCTGTTAAGGTTTTGAAACAATGTATCGATCATGGTGTTGCCAACAAAATGAATCTTGTTTTCTGCAACCTGGTATTTTTTCAAATTATCGTTAGCCACCATTGTTGTAGTAAAGTAATGGTCGCAGATAGAATCGGTCACAATGCGGTTGATCTCTTCCGGCATGGTCATATCACCGGAACGGATACCTGCTTCCACATGCACCACGTCTATACATATTTTTTTGCTGAAATGGTACATGCCATGGTAGAAGTAACATCACCCACTACCAGTACAACATCCGGCCTGTTATCTACCAGGTCTTTTTCAAACTTCACCATGATACCGGCTGTTTGCTCTGCCTGGGTACCGCCGCCGCATTCTAAGTTCACGTGAGGATCGGGGATGCCGAGCTGTTCAAAAAAATCGCCGCTCATTTTTTTATCGTAGTGCTGGCCGGTATGCACCAGCCTGTATTGTACTGCCTGGCCCTGGCTCTGTGCTTTGAAAATAGCTTTGATAATCGGTGCTATCTTCATAAAGTTAGGCCTGGCGCCTGCAACAATGGTAATTAACATAGTATTTGATAGGTTTGAATTGTGCCTGATATTGTATAAAACGCCGTCGTTAACAAATTATTATTATGTGAATTGTCAATCGTCAATAGTGAATAGTCAATTGTCAATAGCTGCCATTCACATTCAGCTCAGTTGTTTCTGTGCATCAAACTGGCGGATAAGCGAAACTGTTTCATGAATATTGCCCCTGGAAGAAGCACCAAACAAAATAGATTCAACATTCGGTAATGTACAAACATATTCAATGGCCTGCTTTACCGGTGTAGCGCCGCCGCTCAATACCTGCATGGCAATGGCCCTTACTTCTCTTGTTTTCAACGTGTGCTCATACAATGCTTTACCACCACTCATTCTGAAGCCATCTACATTAATAGAGGAACAGATGATGGGGTTTTTGATGCCTACACTTTCCAGCATATCCAGCAGCATCGGCATGTTCATGGTGATGTATGCAGGCTCTGCATTGTGTTTTTTAATGATGTACTCATGGTAAGATTTCAATACTTCTTTCATGCCAAGCCCCATTAAAAGATCGGTGAGTACATTTTGTATAAAGATCACCGGTGTATTGATGCCTTTGAACATTTTCATTTCCGCATCAATCAGCAGTTCCATCATGCTCATGTAATCTTTGGAAACAAATGCAATACCGCCTTTGAATAAAGAACCAAAGAAATTTCCGGGAACATATTCTTTTAAGGTGCCTACAATACCCAGCTCAGTTACTGCATTGGCGTACTTGTGTGCATAGGGCATACAAGGGTATATTTTGAAATTTTTATATTGTTCAGGGTTTTGCCTGATGAGGTCGCAGATATTTCCAATGCGGTCGTGGGTGGTACACATAAAAGTGTTCACGCCTTCATCAATCGCAATATCCAGTGTCCTTAAAATCGTCTTCTCTTCCTTAAACTTCATCATCTGCGCCCTGGACTTTTCGTCAGATACGTGGTTTACACCGAAGAACTGGTTATCGCCAAATAATATTCTATCCATTGTTGAATTAGTTTTTGTTGTTTTTGATCTTTTCAATTACACTGTCTGTAAGCCACGCCGTTTCAAACGTGTTTTTATTATTGGGCACTTTGCCCTCTATTGCTTTGATGAAGTAATCTACTTGTGCAGAATATTCTTCACCTCTTAAATAGAAAGCTACTTCTTCAGCAAAATCATTAATGTGTTTTACGTTCCAGCCTTTTGTATAAGGTGCAGGGCAATTGGCTTCTTTGAAATATATTTTCATTTCCGTAGCATCCACAATGATTTTTCCTTTATCACCGATCACGGTTACGGTAGTGCTCATTTTCCGGTAGGTTTCATCGCTCCAGTTAACGGATAATACGCCGGATAATTTATTGTCTGTTTCCAGCAATGCATACACGGCATCTTCCACATTTCCTGAGTAGATCGATTTTAGTAAAGCGCCATGCACTTTGTTGATCGGCGCCACCAGGTAATTCAGCAGGTCAATTACATGGGATGCATAATCCAGCAGGCAACCGCCACCTTCTTCCGGTTTAGAGCGCCATGTTTCAGCTTTCTTTCTTACTACCACCGGCCCGTAAGCCTCACCTACAAAATGCTGTATGTCGCCCAGTGCACCGCTGCTGATTAATTTCTTTGCTTCTTCAAATGTGCCGATGAATTTATTGTGATAACCCACCTGGTTAACCGTTCCTTTTAATTTTGCCAACTGCACCAATTCCGCACCTTCATTTACATTCAGGCAAAAAGGTTTTTCTACAAATACATGAATGCCTTTTTGTAATAATTCTTTTACGATGCTGCCATGAAATTTTGTTGGTGCTGCAACAAACACCGCTTCCGGGTTGGTTTTGTCCAGCATTTTTTTGTAATCAGCAAAGCATTCAAACTGCCCGTATTTTTCCAGTACATCCGTAACGATCTTTGAAGTATCGGCCACACCCACCACTTTTACATCAGGATGTGCGCCAAGTATTGCCAAATGTGAAATACCCATTTTACCAGCGCCGATTAATGCAACTCTTGTCATTGTTTTTTGAATTTTAAAATTTCTTTCTTTAATAAGTTATATGCTTCCCTGCCTTTGATCATCAATTCCAGTGCAGGCGGCGCATTTTGTAAACTTTCAATATAGCTCACTACTTTTTCGGGTGTGATATTGGGTTCATGCAACATCAATCCTTTTGATAATAAAAAAGTATCCACTTCCAGCAGGTCGTCCTGGTAAACTGAAATAGTGGGAATGCCGAGGATGGCCATTTCCCTCGTCATAGAACCGCCGGCGCCAATAAAGATGGTACAGTCAGCAGCGATGGCATCAAAGCCCAACGGCTTATCGGGTACCTGTGTGGCATGGAATTTTTCCTGCTTGTAATGTGCAGACTGGTTGTCGTCTCTTGGCAATACAATTACTTTGTATTGATCCTGCAAAGCAAGGATGGTATCATCCAGAAAATTTTCTTTGCCTTTGTAGTACTGTGCCGTTTGCGGTTCAGGCCGGATGTATATTTTTATTTCGCCAGAAGTATGCTGTTTTCTTTTTTCCTGAATTGCTTCGCCTTTACTCCATAAATAAATACCTTCTTTAACACCGGGATACTGGATCACTTTTTTTGCAGAAACACCCGTCTTTGCAATTCTTTCTACCGGGAGATTTTCAGGAATTAAAATGGTAGTTGCGCAAATGAATGCAGGCTTGTTGCCCATTGCATGTTCATTATCGTTGGTGTAGATGGAAGGAATGCCCAATAGTTTTGCCACAACAGGAGAATGGAAAGAGCTTTGGGAAACGGCGACATCTATTTTCTTGTTCTTTAAAAATTTCTTCAGTTGATTTACCCTGATGGGATAGCCAAATACTTTTTTGAGGAAGTTTTTGCCATAATGTTCTCCAACCGTGGTATGCTTTAAGCCTTTCTGGTCAAGCAAAGCGATCGTGTTGGCTAATGGCCTGGAAGTGATGATCACTTCGTGCCCGTCAACTTCTAACTCTTTGATAAGCTGGTAAAACATGTTTACATGCGGCGAGTTGGAAATATCAAACCATATCTTCATAGTAAATGAATAAAGTTATTTAATAGGGTAAAAAATTATCAAAATCCTGGTTGGCTGGGTTAGCATGTTACTGATAACCGTGCCAAAAGAACTAATTATTTATTGAAAATGCAAATCAGGTTATTATTCAGCTTTTTCAAACACTGCCGGTTGTTGCTTTATATTATTACTATCAAGCAATCCCGCATAAACGCCATTTAATTTTTCAATCACCTTGGTTGCTGAAAAATCTTTTACAATATCCAGTGATTTATTTCCATAAGTTTCTAATACTGCAGTGGCTGCTTTTATCTCCGAAAAGATATTTTCCAATGCATCAACATCTCCGGGCTTTACCAGCCAGCCATTCATGCGTGGCTTTACAATCTGCGGTATACCACCTACATTGGATGAAATAACTGGTTTGCCAAACGCCATCGATTCAAGAATGGACATTGGCAGGCCCTCGTAATATGAAGTTAATATGAAGAGGTTGCAATCCTGTATCAGGTCATCTTTTTGTTTGCCGCTCACCCATCCTTTGTAGTCAATTAATTCTTCCAGCCCGTTTTCGGCAATTTCGGTTGTTAACTTTTCCAGTTCATTCCCGGTACCAGCAATGCTGAGTTTAAAAACGCCTTTATAAGCTGATTTGTTTTTTTTGAACAATTCCACAATGTCAAAAATCCCTTTTTTTACCGTCACATGATTCAGGTACAATATCCTCACCGGAATTTGAACGGTATTGCGGTTTACTTTTTCCGGCATGATCACCGGGTTGTTCACTACAATGGCTTTGTGTTTTTTTGTGATGGAATCAAAATATGTCTTCCATTCATCCGACAAAACCATCAATTCATCAGCTGCATTCAGTATGTACAGGATGTATGGCTTCAAAGCGCCTGAGCCTTCATAGTACACTTTAAATTCCCCACCATGGATATGCAGCAATGTTGTTTTGCCAAATAGTTTTGAAAGCAGCAATACAACCGACTTTCTTATAAAGCTGCCCCGGCAGGCACTGTGAATATGAATGATTTTTATCTGCCGTTTACTGATCAGTATCCATATAAATTTGGCCATTGCCAGCGCAAAATACAGGATGCTTAAAATGGGATTCTTTTTAACGTAAGTAGATAAAAAGTTGAAATCTGTGATGTTTTTCGAATATACTTCCAGCACTGATGCCATACCTCCCCTGAGGCTGTAATGTGGCCCCACAAATAATACATGCTTATAATAATCCTTCATATTTAGTAATATTCAACGGTACAGGTGACTTATAAAAGCACAAGTTAACCGCTAAAGTCTGTATCTATTCAATTTTTAACTGCTCTAACTGCCTGATTAAACGGTTTTTGGGTTGCAAATAGTATTTCTGATAGTAAGATATGTTATAAGAAATGATCTTAAATAGAGGCAAGGCGGGGATAATAACTGCTGGCAGGAGGAACAGCGATGGGATTTTAGGGATAAACTATTTTTCTTTTTTTAGGCTTTAGCGGCCATACGCCTACAATCCTGCAGATGTTTTCTTCAAAGGAAGCACCTTCTACCATCATAAACCGGGGTAAACAATACCGGTGTGCTAATTTTTCTTTGGTAAGATATTTTTGCTCGGTACTAAAAGCCAGTGTATAACCGAATCGCTTAAGGAAACTGATCTCCCTGTTTGAATAATCTCCGTTGGGAAATGCAAAATGTTTTACATCTTTTCCAATCCACTCTTCAATGATTTCTTTTGAATGTTCGATCTCATATTTTGATTCTGTATTGGAACATCTTGGAAGGATAGGGTGGGAGACACTGTGACTGCCTATTGCAAAGTACTTGTTTTTTGATATCTCTCTTACCTGGTCAATGGTCAGTGCTTCCCTTTTGATCTGTATCTTACTTTTGGTTTCTTCTATGATCTTTATCCTGTCTTCATTGTCCAGTGTTTTGAAAAATTCAACAGATTCTTTCGATAGCCCCATTTTCCTTGCTTCCATAATGTAAGACCACCAATAGCCGCTTCCTTTTTCCACCACCTCTGTACTTACAAATATGGCAACCGGCACTTCGTTCTGTACTGCCACAGGTACAATATTATCCAGGTTGCTTTGCCAGCCATCATCTATGGTGATGACCACCGCACCGTTTGGAAAAGCCTTTTCTTTATTGATAATCCTTTCTATTTCGCAAACGGATATAAAATGAAAACCATTTTTAGAAAGCCAGTCAATACAGGATTCGAAAAACGCTTTGCTGGGTGCATGAAAGCACAGAGAAAGAATATATTCTCCTCTTTGCACTCTTTGTGCTGCCCGTTTAACCACTCCTGATTTAATGAGTGTTTTGGCAAGTAATTTACCAAGATTATTTCTAACTGAGGTCTTCACCTGTTCTGATTTTTAAGGGAATGTATTACTAACAAAAAACACTGAAGTGCAGGATGTAATTGTTATAAAGTATCTCTTACTGCACAACAGTAGGATTTTTAAAAGGATATTTATAATGAAATTAGGGAAAAAAGCAATACCCAGAATGTTAACGGGTAAAATGACTATTTGTATAGCCTGTTGGGTAATTTTTCACCTTTATAAACTGCGATGAATTCAGCAGTCATCCTGTTGAGCATGAATTTTTCGTGAATGGTATTAAGGGCTTTTAACCCCATTTGTTTAGCTATTTCAGGATTGTTGTACAGGTATAATAGTTTTGATGTGAGGCCATCCACATCTTTGTTCGCCACTAAAAAGCCATTTTCATTGTCTACAATCACTTCATTGGTTCCGCCACCTTCTGTTGCTAATACGGGTTTTTGCAAACTCATGTATTCAATAATGGAATTTGAAACACCTTCACCATGCACATCGCTGTTTGTGCAAAGTACCCCTACATCAAATACCTGGTTAATTGCTTCCACATCTGAACGTCTTCCCAGGAACAGGATGTTCTTTCTTGCATCTGCCGGTACTGTATCTTCAATTGCCTGGCGGTTCTTTCCTTCTCCAATCAATAAAAAGCAGGCATCCTTGTGATCCTTTACAATTCTTATTGCAGCCTGGGTAAATGTATCAAAGTCTTTGCGGTCGTGAAAAGCACCCACCATCCCTACTACAAAAGAAAATTGCTCAATGCCCAGTTCTTTTTTCAACTGGTCTTTATTGGGCAGGTTACTGAAACGGTTCATGTCGATGCCATTGTAGATGCAGTAAGTTTTTTCAATGGGAGCTCCATACGACCTGATACCGGCAAGGGAGTTGGCCAGTACAACATCTGAGAAAAAGAAAGTGATCAACCCTCTCAAATAATTTTTATGGCGCCATGAAATGTGTACCGGTGCATCGGCAATGATGCCATTGATAAATTTGAACTTTCTGAATGGCAATAGGGGTAGCATATAAACGCTGCACATAGAACCCCAGGAATGAATAATATCGGGTTTGTATTTTTGTATGGCCCCTTTGATAATAAAAAAGGGCTTAGTGGTATATTTATATTCCCTGTCGCTTTCAATAATGGTGATGGGGAAGTCGTACATGTAATCATATCCAACGCCCACATCCGATATCGAAATAAGGATAATCTTGTAAGCAGGGTCCTTGCTCAATGACTTGATGAGTTCAAGCATTCTTCTTTCTTTTCCTCCTCCGCCAATATTATCTGCTACAAAAAGGATTGTCATCCTGTGGCTTTTATTTGTGGTTATTGGTTCTGCAATGATTGTACTTACTTGTGAATGGGTAATCATTGCAGGTAATTTTGCTTTACAGAGGGTAATTGATTGAAGCTGATTAGCTTGAGAATTTTTTTTAGCAGCAATTGTTAAGCCAAAATGCTTCGGATCAACAACTAATTATTATTTAGCCACGTATTTTATAAAATCTTCCATTTGATAATACTGAAGATTTACTTTATCTGGATGCCATTGCAGGTTATCATCCCAATAGCCGGGACAGTCATCATAAAATGGCCCAATGATATAAGTATAACTGATCTCAACAATTTTAGGGTCATCTCCATCCCATATAAAATCAAATGCTACCGATTGAACGTCTAATTTTTTGGCAATGTCGAAGGCAATTTTAATACAACGTTTGTCAAACAGCTCCGGTTCATAAGCTTTGATACCACTGCCGGAGGCCCTGAAATCATTTTCTCTTACATAACGCCTCACACCTACACAACGGTTGCCAATAACGACCAGCCTTGTATCATGATTGTTGTTCGGGGCAAAATCCTGGAAGTAGATATAACCTTTTTCTCTTTGAGAAAACCTGGCAAGTTCGGTAGGAATGATCAATCTTGCGATGCCTTTAAAAATGCCTTTAACAGCATTGAAGTTCTTATCTCTTTTCAGTACCCAGAATTTATCTTTCAACCTGCCCCAGCCATCTATCTGTGGAAACCCACGTCCAAATGCTTTGTTCACATAACGCTGAGCATCTGCTCTTGACCTTACCAGCTTTACATTGATAGAGCCGGCGCCTCCACGTAATTTCCAGACTTTTGGAAATGTGGTTTGATCAAGCCATTTTTCTGCCTGCTCCTTTACATAAAAAATATGTGTTTTTACCAGCGGGGCATCCAGTGCTTCCAGCAGATATTTCTGTCCCACTTTATCATCGTGGTGCCAGCTTGTTTTAAAATCCGGGAACATTTTCTTTCCTCTCAATTCCAGTGAAATGGTTAATTGCCTTGCCATTAATGCAGCCCTGAAATCATTCTGGTTCCAGTTCCACATCAATGCATCACAGTCATCGAGTTGCTGAATGATGTCAGAATCGTAGCAGCTTACAATTTTATAAGCGATACCTTTTTCCTCACAATACTTTATCCACCTGTCGCTGAAACCATTTTCGTGTGGGTGTATGGCTAATTTCATCTTTATATTTTTAACCTCCTTGGGTAAAGCCGGTTTTATAATTATTGTTGTTTGATTTGTTCAGCAATATAATCGGCCATAATCCCAGCTTGTATTTTATAATCAAACAGGGTTTGTGCTACTTTTTTACCGGCCAGTCCAATGGCTTTTGACCGTTCAGGATCTGCTAACGCCTCTTCCATTTTTATTGCAAAAGCATCTGCATTATCTGGCACTGATAAAAATCCTGTTTCTCCATCTTTTACAAACAATGGTATTTCACCCACGCTCGTAACCACGATGGGTACCCCGGTAGCAAGGTACTCACCAATTTTGATGGGAAAGTTGCCGGAGTTCAGTTCGTTATCTGGTTTTGCAACCACCAGTATGGATGCATTGCATAAGATCACGGGCATCATTTCTCTTTCAACGAGGCCGGTAAAAACAACCCTGTCGGTAATGCCTAAGCGACTGATTGCATCCAGTGTTTCTTTGATGGCCGTTTTATTATTGTTGTTTCCTACAAGCACTAATTTTAAATCCGGGAAGCGATCCTTGATTTTTGCAAAAGCTTCTATCAACACCGGAACACCATCTTTGTTTCCACTGATATTACCACAGTAACCAACATATGGGAAAGGATAGGGGCTTGGTTTGGTGGTGCTGAAGAAAGCAAGGTCCACTACTGTCAGTAATTTTTTTAAGGCAGGGTTAAACTGTTTGAGGTAAGTAATCAGTTTATCACTGATCACAAAAATACCGTCAAATCTTGGCAGCATTTTATGCTGGTAAATATGGAGCATCCGCTTGTTGATATCAAATACATAGGGAAGCTCGGTTCTTTCATGAAAGACTTTTATTTTAT
Organism: Chitinophagaceae bacterium; assembly: GCA_016722465.1. GTDB lineage: Bacteria > Bacteroidota > Bacteroidia > Chitinophagales > Chitinophagaceae > Ferruginibacter. Next base: position 296,281 of record JADKJC010000004.1, read on the forward strand.
AGCTTTTTGCTTTTTTTACCAGGTAGTCAATCGGTATGGTGTGAATAGACATGATGGAGAAAACCATCATTGCATCTATCTTTTTTTCTGTTGCCTGCTGCTTTAAAATCTTCTTTGTTTTTAATACAGACTTCAGATAGTAATAGTGCTTTAGTATTTTATTGCTGCCTTTATAACTGTTCAGTTCTTCAAACTGTACGCCGAAATAGTCCAGTTTTTTTTTGCCCGCCCAATCCTGGGGAGTCAATACCAAAAAGCGTACACCATGGCCCAGTTCCACCAATCCTTTTGCCAGTACCGATTGCCTGATGGCAGCGGCATGTACATCAGGATAAGAACCTGTTGACACGAAAATAAAATTCATTGATTCTTTATTTACTTTTTGGGTTACAGATTTTTGATCACTTTGCAGGGATTGCCGCCAGCAATTACGTTGGCGGGAATATCCCTTGTTACTACACTGTTGGCACCAATCACGCTGTTATCTCCAATGGTTACCCCTTTTAATACAATGGAACCATAACCAATAAAAACATTGTTGCCAATAAGGATGGGGCTTGAATCACCGGAGGAGGTTTTTCTTTCGTGGGGGAGTATGCCGTGCCAGTCAAAATCGGTGATGAGTGTATTGGCGCCGCACATTACATCATCTCCAATGATGATCTTTTCTTTTGCACCGATCACCGTGCCACTAAAGCCACAATGATTGCCAATAGATATCACTGCAGTTTTACTATGGGTGGAGAGCATGCAGTGCCTGTTAATACCGATCATGTTGGAACTATTATCACTTCTGAAACTGCAGTTATTGCCAATGCTGATGCTGGACTCCGGGTAACGTACCACATAAGTGGAGCTCCAGAAACGAACGCTTTTGCCGTAGCTTACTTTTTTTAGAGACAGTACGATCCCCATGTAGCATTCAGAATACAACTCCAGTGCCTTTAAGCGCCAGGCCCTTAACTTCATCATTATTTTACCCTGTGTATCTGCCATTGTAAAATGTCAATTGAATGATTGTTTTTCTTTCAAAATAAAAACTGGCCATTGTGATTGCCTAGGATGTTTTTCTAAAGAATATACCGGTACTGAAGCCTGAATTTTTTATTGTTTTCTTTGCTAATAATTTCAACTCAGCAAAATTGAGTTTTGTATTGTACAATTGAAAAAAATCAGCCATGCCCATGGGTGTAAGGCCAGCGTTGGTACCCAGCAGTTTTAATGTACTGTTTGTAAAGGCATTGATGTGCTGGTGTGGAGAAACAAGCCTGAACAAATCCTGTGACAGGCCCTGTTCGCCCAGTATTTTTTTTACATTGCTGCAATCCGGTACGGCAATAAAGATCAGCCCGTCATCGGTAAGGCTTTGTTGCAATTGCTTTACTATACCCAGTGGATCTGACACATGCTCAAATACCTGGTTCACCCAGATGAAGCTGAAGTAATTATTGAATTTTTCTAAATTATTGATGATGGTAACACCCATGCTGTCCATGTGATCATTTTTATCTGCAGACAGATCGAAGGCATAGGTATTAAAGCCCTTCTTGGTAGCGATGGAACAGAAATTGCCGTAACCTGCTCCAAAATCCATCAGGTTGATCTTTTCTTTTTTGCTGAAGTGCTTTTTTATGATGCTCAGTATGGTTTCTTCATAAGTGCTGTATGGAAGTTTGCTGTAGTGAACTTTCAGCAATTCTTTATCAAGCCATTCATTGTACAATAATCCCATGCCGGTATCGCTTAACACTTCTGTTAAATAAACGAAATGACAGTTATTGCATTCTGCCACATTGTATAACAGGTCTTTTAATGGGCCATTATTATATCCATCATAAAACGAGTTACCATAGTATTTCTCCAGTTTTATAAAATCCAGGAAGCCGGGACTGTTGTGTTTTGAACTGAACAGTACGGTACGATCTTTTGATTGACAAACCGGGCATGCCTCACGATTGATGACGAGGGCTTTTTTATCAATAGTCATAGTTTTGCATTTTGCATTGAATAATAAAATTAATATTCAGGAATGAGGGATACAGGTTTAAGCTGTGTAAGGCATATTTAATCAACCGTTATTGCTGAAGTGGGTTGCACTTCATCTTCATGAATGGTTATTTTTATTCCCTCAGATTTTTGGACAATGTATTTTTTATAGTAGAAAATAAAAAGTGACAGGAACAGCACGAGGGATCCAAGCGACTTGGCAATGATACCACCCGTGGAGGAGTATAGCTTGATCAGCACAACAGAGGAAACCAATTGTGTTAAGCCAACGGCAATGGACACTTTCTTCATATACTTTGACTCGCCTTTTGCCAGTAAAAATTTATTTACAAAGTCACCAAAGCCGTGAAGAACTGCACCAAATGAACCGATCTTGATCAGGGTACTTACATCTTTGTATTCAGGTTTCAGGAAAAAGTCAATCATAAAGTCTATACACAGCAGCAGGACTACCTGCATGCCGATACAGGCAAGTACCACTTTGATAAAATTACTTTTGGGTATGGTTGGCAGGGTAATGTATTTTTTAAAATTAGAGGTGCCAACGATGCTGGGCAGTATGGACAGCGGCATGATGAAACTAAGTGCCAGGCTATAATGTCCCACATCCTGGTGATTGTCGGGGTTAAAATAACCCACCAGTATTGGCAGGAGGTAAATTACGCCTACCCCCCACAAGCCTCCCCAGTACAATTGTATCCCAAAAGTTTTATGCTGCAGTTTAAGGTCGAGCCATTCACTGGTGCCTCTTTTAAAGATCGGCCTGTCGTTCCATAGTAGTAATAAACAAACAAAAAAGGAGCTGCCGTAAAATAATAGTGCATTATAATAAATACTGCCCTGCGAAAGGGATTGAAAAGAGTATAACAGTATGATATAAATAAAAGGTGGAACAAAGCGGTACACTGCAAGCTGTAGTAGTTTTTTTTCCCCCTGGTACACCGATTCAAAATAAAACCCTAATGGGTGAATGAGGAACATCGGAAGCATGATTAGTGCCAGGTGGAATAATTGTTCATTCAGCAACGAAGGGAAAAAAAAGCCAATGACCAGTATTGTGAGTATGATTACAGAAAGGCCGGCCAGTGCAAAATAGATAAGGTATCCTTTATAGGTTCTTATTTTTACTTTATCATCCGTTGCTGCAATAAGCCTTCCCCCTGATGAATAGAGACCAAAATTTACCAGATAGCTGATCAGTACAACAAAACTCTGCAGGTATTTCCAGTCGCCAAAAGCTTTGCCCAGCAGTAAACGGGAATTCAATACGCTTCCAAAAAAACTTAATCCTAAAGCCGCAATCGTGGCAGCAAAAAGGATCTTCGAACTATGTTTCTCAAGTATCTTCATATTCTTCGTCGTGTTCAGTCTCCTGTTCTATAATTTTTGAATATTGGCAGGCATTCAGCCCCATCAGCAGGCTTAAAAAATAGTAATAATGTTCCGAACATACTGTACAATAAATAGCCAGCCCCAGGCAGGCGGCAATCCAAAAAAAGATGATGATTTTGGTGCCTTTAATGTCTTCAAACTGTAAAATTTCAACTTTTGTAAAAAGAGATTTTACTAATAATACGATGTATGTTAAAATGGTTGGTAACCCTGCCCACCAGGCAATCAATACAAACTGGTTATCTAAAAAGCCATAATAGTCATTGATGCTATGCCAATACCATAGTTGTAAAGGGCCAACTCCCTGTATCATGTATTCCATGTCATACTGGGAGAAAAAATCAAGCAACTGGTCGCTTCTGGTATCTTCGCCTGAACGTTCAGAAAGGTTGGTGAATGCCCCTTCCACGGTTCCGCTTAGTTCGCTGTTCATCAGCACAAAATATCCAACACCCACTAACACAAGCATTCCCAAAATAACCAGAATGCCATTTTTTGTTTGTAGTTGTGCCCTGAATTTTATCATTATATAAAGCAGGTATAAAACAAGGTATGACCTGGAGCCCGAGCTAAGAACAATGATAAATATCAACAGGAAGGCTGCCATGTTGATGAGGTTCTTTTTCTTATTTGGCTCATCCTGCAGAAAGAAAAAGGGAAATACCCACATCAGGAAAACTGCAAAATCACGTAGGGCAAGCAAAAACTCCTTTCTGCTGGCTCCCATACCAGCCTTGCCGATATTGATGATACTGGCTGCAAGGATTCCGAAGCAGGCGAAATAGAAGAAGTTTAAAACTTTTGGAAAATACTTGGTATCTGCTGCAAAAAAAAGAATGCCGATATTAAGATAGGTGCCAATCCCCTTAATGCTATAAAAAAAGGTTGGCTGGCCGAGGGTTTTACTCAGTGTTTCAAACGATGCAATGGTTACAAAAAGTACTAGTAGAACATAACATACCCTCACATAGGAAGGGAAATATTCTTTATAAGTAAAGAAAGAGGCTACGGCTGCAAAGCTAATCAAAACATCACCCAGGAAATCAAGTCTGAAGTACCAGGGAAATATACCCTCCTGGGCGGTAGCCATATTGTTTTGAGCAAAATACAGTTTTACCATATTAAAGCTCAATCCAATAATGATGCACCAGAATATGTATTTCGAGATTTGTTTCATCCTAATTTACTGAATGGGAATATTTGTAAACTAAGTTTAGTGTAAGGTTAATCAATCCGTTTTTAGAGCAGGGCATGGCTTCGCCTCCCTGAGTCACAGGCTTTTTTAATATTGTGTTGGATCCTGGTTATAAATTTACATTTAGTAACAGGGAAAAGTGTATAAAAATAAACGCAATTGTTTTTATATAATTGTTTTATCTAAACTGGCTGTTTAATAAAATAAACCAGTCAATCCTCCAGAACAAGAACAGCGCAATCTTATACTTTTCCTTTCATTCCCAGTAACCCGGACAGTTTTTTTAACAGCCAGTAACCGTATGTAAAATAATTTACAGATTCTACCACTTTACCCCCAAATAATAGTTTATAATTATTGATGCCTTTTAAACTCTCATCAGTAGTATCTTTTGCGTAGCCACCAAAGTCAAATACTTTATAACCCTGCTGTTTAAAGTAGATAATATTTTTTGAGGTTAAATACTTATTGGCCCTTCCGATCAGGTTCCTGTCTATCTGCTCATCCAGGCGCCGGGTGGCTGCATGGTGGTGGCGTACAATACCTGTTTCCTTATCTGTGAGATAGCTGTGTGCAGCGAGTACTTCGCCGTTAAATAATGCAAAGCTTAGTGTAATATTATCACCAAATTCTTCTATCCTGCGGCGGCTGACAAGACTGGTGTTTTTCTTCCTGGCAAAGTCGTTAAAGAAATCAACAAATTTATCAGTTTCGCCATTGTTAAAGCTACAGCTAATGCCTTCAGTTTCGGCTACTCTTGCCTGCTGCCTTATCTGTTTTGAAAAATTGCCGATGATGGTTTCCTCATCCTGGCCAAGGTCAAGTTCGATTGTATGAGAGATGTTCTTTATACAGGGCAAGTTTGCCCGGTCCTGTTTTTTTACATTCCAGTAAACATTCAAACCCAATACATCCACAAGCCTGTATTTATATTGAAACCAGTTTTCGTAAACTTTGAGAAAATAGAATTTTTTATAATAACGTATCATCTTTCGTTTTAATAGTTTCGGCTACTTTATTAGTTTTAAAATCAATATTTCTATAACGCCTGTTTGGGGTAATTATTTCCCATATTTAGACTTTTTCCAAAATATATATTTTTTAGACACAAACATAACAATATGTGCTGTTATTATGGCAATAAAAACCCGTTACATTAATGTAACGGTTTTTAGTGGTATTCAATTATTTGTAACTGATTATTTTTGCCTGCTAAGCGTTAAAAATCAAGCGTTTTGGTGGTTTATCAGAAGAATTTGCCTCACATTAATAGTGTGGAATTTTCCATCCCATATTGAAAAGTGTCGTTGGTGGCTTTTTCTGTTTCAGCAATCATGGCAAAACCAATGGAAGGGAGGCTAAGCTTAATCTTAGTTGTTTGTACAGACATAATACCTGCATTTAGGTTAAGAGTAGGCTCATTGGTAATTCTAACCATTCCCATAGCATTAACGGCTGTTTTTTCCAGTTTGATGTTGTAATACAGGGTAGAAAAATGAGCTGCATTTTCAACTTCGGTTTTTTAATGATGGCCGGTTTTCCCAGCCAGTAAACAAAATTAATAACATCACTTGTTTTTCTAACCTCATGCATTTCGGCCTCTGTAATGTATACAAATACAAAAGTTGGGAACAGTGGCTCGGAGGCCATTTTTCTTCGAAATCCGTAACCATTTGTAATACGGTTTAGCGGACAGAGATTTTCTATCTTCTTTTTTGTTAATAGGGCAGCTACTTTTTTTTCACTTTGTGGTTTAGTGTAAACTGCATACCAATTCCTGTTCATTTTTAAATCTTTTAATGATTAAAAACTATGCAGCTTTTCAATAAGATTGGTTATTGGCGATTAATGCAAAGGATACAGGTAAGCTTGTTACGGGAATGGATTACGGGGTATAAATGGTTTTCAGAAATGCTAAGTTAGGCTTTTAATTTCTTTCCTTTGGAAATTTTTTGGTTTCCTCCATAAACATAGTCGTAGCCGTAACCATAGTTATTTTTCATAAACCCTCTGGTTTTAACACCATTAAATATGATAGCAGGGTTTTTCAATGAATTGATCTTGTTATTTTCGTCAATGCGTTTCACCAGCATTTTGGGGGTGTATTTATGGCGAACTACGTACAATGTAGCATCGGCAAGTGAAGATAGATGGTATGCATCTGTAACCATTACCACGGGTGCTGTATCCATCACTACCAGATCGAATTTACTCTCAAGATATGCGATGAGGTTTTGAACCTGCCCGTTTTCCAATAATTCCGATGGGGTGGGGTGGAGCCCTCCGGATGATACAAAGCTTAAGTTTTCGTGGTTGGGTATTTTACGTATTATTTCCTCGGCAGTTCTTTCTCCCAAAAGGTATTCACTTACTCCAATTTCTTCTGTTGTAACGCCAAATAATTTGCCCAGGGAAGGGTTATGGAGATCAGCATCCACTAATACCACTTTCTTACCCGTCATTGCAAGGCTTACTGCAAGGTTTGCTGCTATAAAGCTTTTACCTTCTCCTGGTATGCTGGAGGTAACCAATACTTTTTTGTGGTACGAATCAATGCCAAGAAAAAGCAATGAAACCCTTACTTTTCTGAATTCTTCGGCAATAAAACTTCTTTTCCCTGGTTCCAGCACCAATGAACTTCTTGATTTGTTATGAACTATTTCACCGATAACCGGAATGGTTGTAAGTGATTCAATTTCTTTTCTGTAAAGGATTTTGTTGTTAAGTAATTCCCGGCCATTAACAAAAATGATGGGGAGCATCAATCCCAGCAGCATGGCGGCAAAATAGATCATGTTGGTTTTAGGGCTAACAGCACTACCGCTTGACTTTGCATAGTTGATCACCTTACTGTCTGAATTGGCAGAGGCGTAAGACAGTTCACTTTCCTCCCTTTTTTGTAACAGGAATTGGTAAATGCCGTTTTGAATGTTCTGATCCCTGCTGATTTCCAGGAGCTGCCGTTCTTTTTCCGGAATACCGGTAAGCAATGAATTGTATTGACCGCTGGCGGATGAATAACTGTTTTGAACCAGCTTCATGTTTTTTATCTGCGTTTCAATATTGTTTAGAACATTAGGTTTCATTTTATTGATCTGGTCCCTGATACCACCCAGTAAAGGGTTTCCTTCTCCCACAGTTCTTTTTAGCCTTTCCAACTCGAGTTGTGCATTATTCAAAGAAGTCATTTGTTGTGTAAGGCCCGGATCGCTGATACCGGCAGGTGTGGGAAGGATACCAACATTTTCTCCGGAGCTTACAGCCTTTTTCAAATCATTCAATGCCGCCAGCTGGGTAGAAGCCTCTCTCATTTCAGCGTCGCTGGCACCTATTCTTGACATGAAATTCTGGCTTTGTGAACCAAGATCGACTGCCTGGTTATTGGCTTTAAATTCTTTTACTTTTTTCTGTATAGAATCCAGGTTTTTTGAAACTACCACTAACCTTGACTCTATTGAGGCAAGTGTGTTTTTTACCAAATTGTTTTTTTCCGAAATGGCGCTTTTGTTGTAATAATCAATCAGGGTATTTAAAATGTCTTCTGCTCTTTCCGGTACTTCATCTTTGTAAGTGAGATCAAGTACACTGGACAGTTTATTGGATTCTATTTTTAAGCCACTCAAAAGTGAGCCACCGATACTTTTGGCTTTATGTAAATCAAGGAAAAATGGCTTTGAACCTGTGTTACCATTAAACCTGGGATTGTATAAAAACATCAATTCCCCATAGGGTGTTTTAAGCCACTCATTTAAAGGACCCGAAAATTTATTGTTTAAAATTATTTTGCTTGTTCCACTATCATACCTGAAGGGTATCTTTTCATATTTTTTAAGCTTGTTTGGATATTTTGCTTCTACTATAACCGGACTGTTGGTATAGGCCGATTGTATCCTTAGCTTCCCTTCCTGGCTGATAGGGGCATATAAATGCAGTTTAACAGCCACACTGTCTAAAAGTACCTGCGACTGGAGTACTTCCACTTCATTCTCTATGATTTTTGTAGTGCCGAGAGGATCTATTGCCTGCTCTGTTTTTGATACATCCACCCCTCTTTTTTCATCTTTTATCAGGATGGTTGCCACAGCTTCATATTTAGGGATTGCATATCGTATGTATACGTATGCACCAGCGATAGATAATGCAAGGCAAATTAAGAACAAAGGCCAGTAACTGATATACCCAGCCATCATCTGGCTGAGTTGATTTTCCTCTTTTTGGATCGTCTTATTTACTCTTTGTTGCATACTTTCAGGTTGGAGATTAGTTCCGGGTGATTCTGTCAATAACCAATATGGCCACAGATATGGTGCTTAGTATAGAAGGAAGTATCAACCTTGTCCTGTCAACACTTGCAGCCCTGTTCTTTGTTGTCTCTACATATACTACATCATTTGGCTGAAGATAGTAATATGGTGACTGAAGAAAGGAACTTGAATTAAGATTTACCCTGGTAACAATCTTTTTGCCTTCACTCTCCCTTACGATCATTACGTTATCCCTTCTGCCGTAGGTAGTAATATCTCCTGCAACTCCCAATGCTTTAATAAGTGATATTTTTTCAGTAGGAACATTAATAACAGTTGGCCGGGCAACTTCTCCCAGTATAGTCACTTCGTAATTCAAAAACCTGATTTCAACAATCGGTTCTATCAACAGCTTTTTATCCAGTATTTTTTTTGTTATATAATCTTTTAACTGTGTTTTGGTAAGTCCCGAAGCTTTAATGGGGCCAAGTAAAGGGATCTCAATATAACCTTCTGAACTTACCAGGTAACCTGTTGATTCGGCCCTTGGCCCAGCAGAACTGGGTGCGCTGCTCCTGTAATCATTGTTGATATTAAAGATCCTGTAAGCCGCTTCTTCCGTTGTTGGGCTGGTAACACGGATGCTTAACACTTCATTGTTTTCTATCTTATGTTCAGCATTGTCCTGTACATTGGATGTAAGAGCAGTTTCCCGTACATTTTGCAGATCCTCAAAATAGATCAATTTTTTTGTGCTGTTGCAGGCATTACATAGAATCATAACAGCAGCAAACAATAAAAAAAACGGTATTTTCTTACTCATATTATTGAATTGTGGGGGGTTAGTACTAGGCATTAACGAAAAAACGAATAGATTCTTGCGTGTCAAGGTTGAATTATATAGTACCAATAGCAGAGTGCAGGCACACAATGCAGACTTAAAGAACATTCTATGGCTTAGTATCAGTTGCAAATTGCTTGTATTTTCAAAAGGTTTAGGTGTACAAAAATCAATGTAGTACTCAAAGTACCAGAGTCGTAAAATTAGTTGAATAAAGCAAATAATCCAATTTTCGGAAACAAGTTCCTGCCCGAAGGCTTAAATGTTTGTGGTATAGGAGCAGTTTTACAGCCGGCACTTATTTTTTTAACAGCAACAGGGCTTGTGTTACAGCATCGTCTTTTGTATTCAGCACTTCATAAAAGCCTTCATTCCGCCATACCTGTCTTGCAAGTGATGCTTTTAGTTTGAAGGCGAGTTCATTCTTTACCTTTTGAGAAAGTGTATTGATTTGAACTGAATCTTTATTGGCCATCATTTCAAAGCGTTTCCAGTGATCATCTGAAAGGGAGAATTGTTCCGCAAAAGCTTTTGTGGTTTTATAAGCCTGTAGGGCCGCTTTGTTTTGTATGTAATACTCGTAGGCAAAATCAGCCATTGCACCAGTCATGTACAATTTAGAAACAGCCGTATCCATTCCGGCAGTATCCAGTGCTACAAACACATCGGGTGTAATACCACCACCACCATACACAATTTTGCCGTTTGGAGTTTTGTACATTTTGGTAGTATCATTTTTTACCGAATCAACCGACAAGACTTCGCCATCGTGAAAACGTTTCAATATTTCATCGTAATATGCCTTTTCGCCATTACTGTAGGGTCTTTGAATGCTCCTGCCAACGGGAGTATAGTACCTTGCAACCGTTAGCCGCAGGGCGCTGCCGTTGGAAAGGTCATATTGTTCCTGCACCAATCCTTTGCCAAAACTCCGCCTGCCTACAATGGTTGCCCTGTTCCAGTCCTGCAAAGCGCCTATCAAAATTTCACTGGCACTTGCGGTCCCTTCGTCAGCCAGCAGCACCAATGCCCCTTTTTCAAACATGCCCGGCCTTTTGCAGCGATATTCTTTTTTAGGAAAATGCTTTCCTTCTGTATAGGTAATGAGTTTGTCGCCTTCTAAAAACTCATCTGCAATTTCGGTTGCCTGATCCAGTACACCCCCACCATTACCCCTCAGGTCGAGTATTAATTTTTGCAGCCCCTGGGTTTTTAATTTTTCCAGGGATTGCATAAACTCCCGGTATGTTACCTGGCTGAATTTATTGAGACGAATGTACCCTGTGCCAGGTTCTATCATATAAGCAGCATCCACACTGGTTACAGGGATTATACCCCGTTGAAAAGTGAGTGTCTTTCGCTGGTTACTTCTTAACAGGTCTACCTTTACGCTGGTGCCATTTCCCCCCCTCAGCAGTTTTTTAATTGTTGCAGATTTGATTTTTACCCCCGCAACAAGGCTGTCGTTTACCTTAATGAATTTATCACCAGTTTCAATCCCTGCTTTAAAACTGGGCCCATCAGGTACCACGTACATGATATTGATCGTGTCATCTATCACATCAAATTCAACACCAATACCAAAAAAGTTACCGGCAATATCTTCGTTGGTACTTTCCACTTCTTCGGCACTGATAAATACAGAATGGGGGTCAAGTTTACTCAGGATGGCGGCAATGGCAGTATCGGTTAATTCATTCAGCTTTACTTCATCCACATATTTATTCTGGATGAGGTCAAGCATTTCCTGCATTGGCCGGGGTTTATCAACTGTAAAAAAATTTTTGCCTGGCATCGTTCCTTTCATCCGGTAACCAAGCATCATCCCGATAATTAATGTAATGCTGAAAAGCAGTGGCAGCCAAACCTGTGGTTTCTTTTTATTATCCATATTTTTCTTGTGGCCACGAAAATAAATTAATTAAAGGGAATGGAAGATGTAATGTTTTGCAAACGGTTATGGGGGAATATATTTGGACGATTATGCGTAAAATGCATTACTTTGAAATGAAATTTTAAACAATTCAACAATGGCTGTGAAATTGATTGCCGACAGTGGTTCTACAAAGGCGGAATGGTGCCTGCTGAACGGTAAAAAAAAGAAGATTATTACAACCCAGGGCATTAGCCCTTACTTTTTGTCTGCATTACAAATTCAGCAATTGCTGGAAAAGGAACTGTTACCCAAATTAAAGCACAACCTGCCCGAAGAGATTTATTATTATGGTACCGGCTGCTTAAGTCCCGACAATGTTAAACTCGTAAAAAGTGCTTTGCAAAAAGCGTTTGGCAAAATAAAAATTACTGTAGATCACGACCTGATGGGAGCCGCCAGGGCACTTTGCGGCAATGAACAGGGCGTGGCCTGTATACTGGGTACCGGATCCAATTCCTGTTATTTTAATGGGAAAAAGATTGTAAAGAACAGTCCCGGCCTTGGGTTTATTTTGGGTGATGAGGGCAGTGGAGCCTACCTGGGCAGGAAAGTGATACAGCATTTTTTGTATAATACTTTTGATCCCGACCTGATGGACAGGTTCAATGCCAAGTACAATACCAATGCACCGGAAATACTGGAAGCCGTGTACAAGGGGCCGCTTCCAAACCGTTACCTGGCAAGTTTTACCGGTTTCCTGGTGGAGAACAGGGGGCATTATATGATCGAAAATATCATAGAGGACAGCTTCAATGAGTTTTTCTTTAATCACCTGTACAAATACAAAGAAAGCTGGACGCATCCGATTCACTTCATTGGTAGTGTGGCGTATGGATTTAAAGATGTGCTGAAAGAAATGTGCAGTAATTATGAGCTGCAGTTGGGCCGGGTACTCAAACATCCGCTGGATGGGTTGATAAAATATCATTCCTAAGCCAATAAAATGTTAATAATAATTCCGGCTGCGGTTCCGTTAATGCTTTGATAAAAAAATCTTGGTTTTATTTACCAACTTCACTAATTTACAATTGAAAACAAAACTATACTTATATGAAAGGTAAACTTTTACTCACTGCAACACTCGTTTCAGCTTCTCTTTTTTCCGCCGCCCAGGATGCCGCTAAAACATACGCAATTACGGGCAAAAGTAACAACAACTTTTTGTGGGCTGATATCAAACAGATCTATATCAAAACAGGGGATATTGTAAAAACCCTGTTTGAATCTGACAAGACAACATTTAAGATTTCTTCAATGGACAATGCCACGGAAAAAGTGCAGGTAATCAATCCTACCGCTTTTGGCGTGGCCGCCTGTGCATTGGATGCAAGGCATAACAGGCTTTATTTTGCTCCTATGCATTTTGCCGACATCCGCTTCCTGGACCTGGATGCAAAGGAAGTGAACTTTACCATCGTAAAAAAGAACATCATTCCAACAACACCAGGTAACGTGTACCAGCCGGAAGAAAGCCAGATCACAAGAATGGTGATTGCAGCTGATGGTTACGGTTATGCTTTGACCAATGATGCCAACCACCTGATCCGTTTTACTACTGGTAAAAAACCAGTGGTTGAAGACCTGGGTTCACTGATAGATGCCGAAAGCAACAACGGATTTTCTGTACATAATAAATGCACCAGCTGGGGTGGCGATATGCTGGCTGATGCTTTTGGCAAATTAGTAGTGATATCTGCCAACCACAATGTATACTCGGTGGATGTGAAAACTAAAATAGCAAGCTTTACCGGTACCATCACTGGTTTGCCTGCCAACTATACCACTAACGGTGCCGTGGTTGATAATGATGGAGACATGGTGGTAAGCAGTGCCAATGTATTTGATGGCCTGTTTAGAGTGAATGCTAAAGACCTGAAAGCGGTAAAAGTGGAAACCACTGCAAAAGCTTTTAATGCTTCTGATTTGGCCAATGGCAATTTGTTATCACAAAAAGAAGCGGATGCAGCAGCAAAGTTTGATGTATCAAAATCAGTATTACCTGATTTTGCAGCAGCAGCAGATGGAAGGGTTTATCCAAATCCTGCCAGCGGCGACCAGTTCAATGTATTGTTCACCGGGCAGAAAGCCGGAAAATATACGATCATTTTCAGTGATCTTGCAGGACGTCCATTGCTTACAAAAACAGTGACGATTGCCAGTGCAGCACAGGTTGAAAACGTTCGGTTAACACGCAAAACAGCAAAAGGTACCTACCTGGTAAATGTGGTGGATGAGAACAAGCAGGTTGCTTTTTCAGAAAGAGTTGTATTGCAATAAAGGTTGATTATTATGGGTTGTAAAGTAAAAGCCTCACATTGTGGGGCTTTTGCATTTCTGGGAGATGAACGCAAGGAATGGTAAAACAGCCACTTGGTGCAATAGGAGTATAAAATGACTGATAGGGTAATATTTTAAAGCCTCGTTATATCATGCCCAATTACAATAAGGATTAACTTTTAAGGGAGTAGTTAAAAGTAAACTGGTAGATAGGCAGGTAGTATTCTAACTCAGGTTTTTTTACATAACGGTAAAATATCGCTTTAATGTTTACAAGGTTATTGATCTCTACACCAAACCCCAAAGAGTATCCGTGATACAATCCATTTGTTTTAATATCTGGTAAAAATTCTTTTATCTGTCCCGGGCTGCTGTAGCAGGCAATGTAGCGGCAGGCAATCCAGAAGATGCCAACGTTTTTTGCATTATTTCTTTCCCAGGCACCTGTTTGAAAATAAAAACCTGCCGTTGTAAAACTATTTAAAAAATTACTTGGCTTGCCGGTTTGAGGATTACCGATAGCGCCATTTCTGTAACCTGTTAGCACACGTTCTCCAAACTGGTACAAGAAGCCAGCCTTTGTTACCCGTTGGGTGTTGGAAAAATAAATAACACCATCTATTGAGATGTTAATAAGGCCGCTTAATGGGTTAATGTATTGATTAATCAACTGATCGTTGCTGCGTTGGGACGTAGCTGTTGCCTGCTGCCCCTGGAAGGTATTGTTGCTTACACCACCATACAAAGAAAGCGGAATGGAAAACTTACCGGGTTCCCCTATGCTGAGGCGGATAAACCTTGCGCTGGCATTTACCTGGCCGTTGTTCATTACATCTATAAAACCGGAAGTGAATATTTCAGGAGAATACTTTATTGATGTAGAATCATTTTTTATTGTCCTGGTATAACTATTTATTTGTGAAGACGCCTTAAATAAAATGATCCATCCTGAGAAAGATAATAAAATAGCAATTACCCTATTTCGATGACTCCCACTCATAAATTTTCTTAAATTCTTTATTCTCTTCAAAAAAATCGACAGGAAAATAGATTAAAACTTTTCGTTTTAAAATGGTTTCATAGAATTCGTTTTTCAGGTGTAATTCCAACGGCTTAAAATAAAACTTCCTATTATTTGCATCATTCAGTATTCTTGAACAGAATTCTGAACAGTAAAGCGTATTATCATTACCAAGCGTAAAACTGTAATCAAAATCAATTTTTTTTCGATAATAGTCTTCACATTTTCTTTTTATGGCTTTAAGCGTCCCTGCATCTACTTTGCATTTCCAAATGCTTAAATAATATACATCGGATGATTTTCGAAAGGAATTTAATGAGTCAATTATCAGGCAACTTTTTTTCGAATTAATATCTGACACATTGTATATGCGGAAAACATCATTTTTTATAAACCCGATACCGCAATGAGTGATATTGCTATCTTTAATGTTGAAATTTTGCGCAATTAAAATTGATTTTGAATAAGTGCCCCTGCAAACTATGAAGAGATCATTTTTGTTTAAAGAAATCTCTTTTAATGGCGCTTTAATGGTTACCGTTTGCTTTTTTACCGGATAGCATGAAATGAAAAGTAAATTGACAAGCAGCAAATATTTCATTACTTTAATTTTCGGTACAGCGTTAGCGAAAGCATTCTTCTGTTGTTTTTTACTTTGTCAGTATCATTCTTGTAAAAAGCCACAATATCAACCAGATCATTTATATTGACATCAAAATAGACTTTTCTTGTTATTTGTGTCTTAAACCCAATGTCTACAATAGCTCCAATATTCAGTCCTGCATTATTGTTGTTTATTTTGTAATAAGTGCCGGCCGTAAAAACTTCATTTCTTGTAGAAAAATTATAACTAAAACAAGCTCCGATATCAATAAAAAGGGAAGATTTTTTTGAGACAGGGTAGTAATTTTTGATGCTTACCGGAAGGCTCAAATAGTATTTACTAACATAAATACTTGTATCATGACTTAAACTATAATCAAATTTTGTAGTTTGAATGCCGATCATCGTATTTAAATACCAAAACTCTTTTAAAATAAACTCAGCTCCAATCATTGTACTAGTTCCTAAAGCGTTTTTTTTCATAGTTGTAGTCTTTATTATCGTATAGCCAGTGCCCGATGATAATTTTATTTCTTGCCCAAACAAGAAAAACGGAATGACTACTAAAGTCAACAGGAGTACTTTTTTCATTTTTTCATTTTAAAATAACCTGTACCAAAAATATAATTAGTACAGGTTATTAATTTAAATTAAGAAACAGCGCCAAGAATTCCTCCTATAATTGCGCCGCCAATTGTGCATGGCAGGCCACAAATGGACCATCCAATAATACCTCCGCCTATAACACCTGCAATAACACAATTTATGGGGCCACTTCCAACCGGGCCTGACATAAAGCAATTTGAATCATTGTTATCTCCAGGTACGCCATTTACCCGATAGGCAATTGAAATTAATGACAATACCATTTCTTTTTCAGAATCACCTACTTCACTTTTCTTTATTTCATCAGTCTTATTTATCAAATACTCATTCATTTGTTTTAAATCAAGCTTACCGGGGTTTACAGACACTGCGATAAAGAATTCTTTTGATGTTTCTGAGAAAGAACTTTCTTTAACTAATTTTACAAAGTCAAAATCGTTGGCTTTAATAGTTGAAAAGATTTTGCCAGCAAGATCCATATTGACTTCTCCCTTTATAGGAAGTTTATGAGAGTATGCTTCTATTGCTTCCTTTGAAAAATCTTTTATTTTGCCGGCCTTAAAATCTTCAGTTATTATTTTAAGTGAGGTGACATAGTCAATTCCAAGTTGATTAAACGGATTATTTTCCTGAGCATTTGAAAAATAAGAACAAATGATCATAACAATTAACGATAATATCCTTTTCATAAAATAAATTTTTCCCCTACTCTTTTCAAAACCCGGTTTTCGGGATAGCCGTGGCAAATGGTATTACGGCTCAGATGGTATTAAAAAAGCGGTGGTATTGATAAAGTTATCGAAGGGCACGAAAAGAAAACAGGCGCCTGTAATCAATTCCTGGTTTGTTTTGAAAGCCCCGGGCCAGCTTTTATCAATACCATTTGATGAAACAAACCTACAGCAATAGCAAAAGCATAAAAAAGGAAAACACCTTTTTTTAGAGGTATTTTCCTTTTTTGAAACGTATAGAATTACCTGGCATTTGTAGTATTTACTGCCTGAATCATAAATGCTCAATAAATTCCAACTGCTGAAAACCTACGCCGGATAGCAGTGGAAAGCCCGGTGAGGACGGGAAGAAGCCCGGCTAAGTGCCGGACTTGTAACGGATAGCCGGACTGACGTTTCGTAAAGTTTGATCGCCTGCGTTCAAAAAATCAAAACACATATATAAGTAAGCAGCTTCTTACTTTTGCAGAAATACATTTATTGAATGCAGGATATAGAGCCATATTTTAACTGGCGGCATTTGTACGCAGCCGAAGAAGATGACCGGTCGCCTTTTTTTGGCCGTACTTACAGCGAATTTGAATTTTCCCAAACCATTTACAATTATTATATCCATCCGCAGTGGGATGAGTTTGGCAGCCGTACGCTGTACATGAAAATTCTGTTTGTAGATTATGAACAGGGTTACGCCATTATAGAACTGATCGGCGAATGGAATGATGCGATTGAGAATGATATTATGACTTTGCGTAGGGATATTACCGACATCATGTTCAAAGACGGCATTACCAAGTTTATACTGATAGCAGAAAATGTACTGAACTTTCACAGCAGTGACGATAGCTATTACGAAGAGTGGTATGAACAGCTGGAAGATGATGGTGGCTGGGTAGCGGTACTCGATATGCCGCAGCAAAGCCAGCACGATTTCAAGCGTTCCCGGCTTACTAATTATGTGGCCTTGATGGACTTTCCGCAATGGCGCACCCTAAAACCTGAACTGGTTTTTCAGCAGGTAGATAACTGGATGTTGCGGCAACTGACATAAGTCAGGGATAAAAATTTCATCAAAAAATAATTTTTAACATTCCTTACGTACTTTTGCGCCATCTGTTAAAACCAACTCCTTCATTATGACCTGGAAATCTCTCTTCTCTTCTTCTATCGGGAAAAAATTACTAATGGGGCTTACAGGCCTTTTTTTAATAACTTTTTTGATCGTTCATGCAGGGGTAAACGCCTGCATTTTTGTTAGTGAAGATACCTTCAATACGGCTGCTCATTTCATGAGTCATAACTGGGTGCTCCGCATCATGGAGATTGGCCTTTTTGCCGGATTGCTCCTGCACATTATCCAGGGCTTATTATTATGGAAGCAGAACCGGGCGGCAAGGCCGGTAGGTTATACGCTAACAGATAACAACAGGAACAGCAAATGGTACAGCAGGAGCATGGGCTTGCTGGGTACTTTGTTATTGTTCTTCCTGGTAATTCATATCTCTAAGTTTTTTGTAAGCACCAAAATTGCCTTGTATGGCGGTGGCGATGCAGACCATAACCTGTACCTGGAAATGAAAGAGGAGTTTGCCAAATGGTGGATCGTAGTGATCTACTTATGTGGTGTTACTTCTTTATTCTGGCATTTACTCCATGGCTTCGGCAGTGCCTTTCAATCGCTGGGCATTAACCACAAACGTTATACGCCGATCATAAAAACAGCTGGTACTGTTTACACTGTTATCATCTGCATTTTATTTGCGTTGATGCCGCTTGCTTTCTTTTTAAACTGGATTGATTAAACAAACTGGTGCCTCTGTAAGTTATTATAGTACTTTCCAAAATAATTAACCATACAATCAAAATACGATGGCTTTAGATTCAAAAATACCTGCTGGTGAACTGAATGAAAAGTGGGCCGATTATAAAGGCCACGTAAAACTGGTGAACCCGGCCAACAAACGAAAAATAGAAGTAATTGTGGTGGGAACAGGATTGGCTGGTGCGTCGGCAGCTGCATCGCTTGGCGAAATGGGGTATAAGGTAAAATCATTTTGTTTCCAGGACAGCCCACGAAGGGCACATAGTATTGCGGCACAGGGCGGCATCAATGCTGCAAAGAATTACCAGAATGATGGCGACTCTGTTTTCCGCTTATTTTATGATACGATTAAGGGTGGTGATTACCGTGCAAGGGAAGCGAATGTTCACCGCCTTGCAGAAGTAAGTACTGCCATCATTGACCAGTGTGTAGCACAAGGCGTACCCTTTGCAAGAGAATACGGCGGCTTATTAAGCAACCGGAGTTTTGGTGGCACCCAGGTGCAGCGTACATTTTATGCAGCAGGCCAAACAGGCCAGCAACTATTACTGGGTGCTTACAGTGCGCTGGAAAGGCAGGTAGCGCTGGGTAATGTAACAGTGTACAGCCGCCACGAAATGCTGGATGTTGTGATGATTGACGGAAAGGCAAGGGGCATTATCGCAAGAGACCTGATTTCCGGAGAGCTGGAAAGGCATTTCGGCCATGCAGTACTGTTATGTACTGGTGGCTATGGCAATGTTTTTTATTTAAGTACTCTTGCGATGGGTAGCAATGTTACCGCAGCATGGAAAGCACATAAAAAAGGAGCATTTTTCGGCAATCCCTGTTTTACACAGATCCATCCAACCTGTATTCCTGTGAGTGGCGACTATCAAAGCAAGCTCACACTGATGAGTGAAAGTTTGCGTAATGACGGAAGGATCTGGGTACCCAAAAAGAAAGACGATAACCGTAAAGCAGTAGATATACCAGAAGAAGAAAGAGATTATTACCTGGAAAGAAGGTACCCTGCATTTGGTAACCTTGTACCACGGGATGTGGCATCAAGGGCTGCAAAAGAAAGGTGTGATGAAGGTTATGGAGTAGGTACAACAAAGCTTGCGGTATACCTTGATTTTGCGGATGCAATAAAGCGCTATGGTAAAATAGAAGTGGGTAAACAGGGAAGAACAGATGTTCCCGAAGCAGAGATCATTGCCCTGGGTAAAGAGGTAGTGAAAGAAAAATATGGCAACCTGTTTGACATGTATGAAAAAATTACCGGTGAGAACCCTTATGAAATGCCGATGAGAATTTACCCTGCGGTGCATTATACCATGGGTGGCTTGTGGGTGGATTATGAATTACAAACAACCATTAAGGGCTTGTATGCATTGGGTGAAGCAAACTTCAGCGATCATGGTGCCAACCGCCTGGGTGCATCTGCATTGATGCAGGGGCTTGCAGATGGATATTTTGTAATTCCATACACCATTGGTAATTACCTGGCAGATGAAATTGCTACAAAAGCAATCCCAACAGATCATCCTGCATTTGTTGAAACAGAAAAAGCAGTAAGCGACCGTATCAATACTTTAATGGGCATTAAAGGAAAACAAACTGTAGAGAGTTTTCACAAACGCCTTGGAAAAATTATGTGGGATAAATGTGGTATGGCAAGAAATGAACAGGGATTGAAAGAGGCCATTGCTGAAATACAGGCATTGAAAAAAGAGTTCTGGAGTGATGTAAAAATACCTGGTTCAATCAATGAAATGAATCCTGAACTGGACAAAGCCGGCCGTGTGGCTGACTTTATTGAACTGGGAGAATTGATGTGTAAAGATGCATTGAACAGGAGAGAAAGTTGTGGTGGCCATTTCCGTGAAGAAAGCCAGACAGAAGATGGTGAAGCAAAACGTGACGATGAAAATTACAGTTATGTAGCCGCATGGGAATACAAAGCAGAGAGCGAATGGGAGTTGAATAAAGAGGCATTGAATTTTGAAGTTGCAAAACCAACACAGCGGAGTTATAAATAAAATCAACTTTTTTTGAATACTAAATAACCAGTACGAATGGAACACTATAAAATGAATTTGACGTTAAAAGTATGGCGCCAAAAAAATAGTAAGACAGAAGGAAGTTTTGATAACTACTCAGTGAAAGATATTTCTTCAGAAATGTCGTTCCTTGAAATGTTCGATGTATTGAATGAACAACTGATCACAGAAGGCAAAGACCCCATTGCATTTGATCATGACTGCCGTGAAGGTATTTGTGGTGCCTGCAGTATGCACATCAATGGTGAGGCGCATGGTCCCTGGAGCAATAACACCACCTGCCAGTTGCATATGAGGGCATTTAAAGATGGTGATACCATTGTGGTGGAACCATGGCGCAGTACAGCTTTTCCAGTATTGAAAGATCTGATCGTTGACCGTTCTGCATTCGACAGGATCATACAGGCCGGTGGTTATATTTCTGTAAATACGGGTAATGCAGTAGATGCCAACGCCATTCCGATTGAAAAGAAAAAAGCAGATGATGCATTTGCTGCTGCTGCCTGTATTGGTTGCGGCGCTTGTGTAGCTACCTGCGTAAACGGAAGTGCGATGCTGTTTGTGAGCGCCAAAGTTTCTCAATTGGCATTATTGCCACAAGGTGATCCTGAAAGAAAGACGAGGGTTATGAATATGGTGGCGCAAATGGACAAGGAAGGATTTGGTAACTGTACCAATACTTATGCCTGCGAAGCGGAATGCCCCAAAGGAATTTCTGTTGCCAACATCGCAAGATTGAACAGGGAATTTCTCTCAGCTTCCTTAACTTCGGAAGAATAACTGATTTACCAAAACCAACCTATAAGCCTTCCTTTACGGGAAGGTTTTTTATTTGCAGCAAAGCGCTTATAAAAAGGGTCTAACACAATAAATATTAACTTTATCCATTCTATTCAAAATCCCCGTTGAAATTGAGAAGGATACTACTGGTTTTACTGTGGCTGTGTTTTGTGCAGGTATCCCTGTCTCAAAATCCGGCGCCGGCATTGAGTAACCTTCGCTCAAAATTCATCAGTACAAAGGCTGATAAGGTACGGTTAGACAGCCTGAGTATTTTTCCCAATACCATTGTGATGAAAAATATTGCTGCCGACCAATACCATGTTGATGCGGTGAACGCAATATTCACCTGGATCAAAAAACCGCTGGGAGATAGTGTACAGATCAGCTACCGTGTTTTTCCCTACAAACTCAATGCAGTATCACAGCATTTTAATTATGACAGTGTGAAGAATAATTTTTTGCTGGAGAAGGCTTATACATACAAACCCGGCACCAAACAGGCCAATGCCTTGTTTGATTTTGGCAATGTCAATTACAACGGTAGCTTTGGCAGGGGTATTTCTTTCGGCAATAGCCAGGATGCCGCTTTAAGCAGCAGCATGAACCTGCAGTTGAATGGCTTTATTGGTGACAGTCTTGAACTAACTGCGGCAGTTACCGATAACAATATCCCCATTCAGCCAGATGGCAATACGCAGGACCTCCGTGATTTTGACCGGATATTTTTGCAGGTAAAAAAAAGAACCTGGCAGGTTAGTTTTGGTGATATTGATATCCGCCAGAGCAAAAATTACTTTCTTAATTTTTACAAGCGTTTACAGGGAGCGTCTTTCAGCATCGATCATAAGATCGCAAAGGGCATCAACAACTCATTACTGGTAAGTGGCTCTGTAGCCAAAGGAAAGTTCAACCGCAATTATTTAACACCTGTGGAGGGGAACCAGGGGCCTTACCGTTTGCAGGGTGCCAATAATGAATTGTTCTTTACCATTCTTGCAGGTACAGAAAAAGTGTTCATGGATGGGGAACTGTTGCAGCGGGGCGAAGACCAGGATTACGTGATCAATTACAATACCGCAGAATTGACGTTTACGCCCAAGCGAATGGTGACGAAGGATAAAAGGATACAGGTGGAATTTGAATATGCCGACCGGAATTATCTCAACAGTAATATCTATATAAACAACGAGATCAATTTCAAAAATAAATTATTGCTGAGTATTGGCGTATTCAGTAACCAGGATGCCAAAAATTCTTCTATCAACCAGTCGCTGGATGATAAGCAAAAGCAATTTTTAGCAGATGTGGGTGATGGTATCGATACCGCATTTTATCCCGGCGGAGTAGCAGATACATTTGCCACGGGTAAGATATTGTATAAAAAAGTGGATACGCTATTTAATGCTATCCATGATTCTGTTTTTGTGTATGATACTACCAATACAAATGTGTTGTACAGTGTTTCCTTTTCTTATCTCGGTCCCGGTAAGGGCAATTATGTACAACTGATCAATGGTGCCAACGGCAGGGTATTCAAATGGGTGGCACCGGATGCAAATAATAAAAAGTTAGGAGATTGGCAACCGGTAATATTACTGGTATCGCCTAAAAAATTACAGGTAGCAACAGTAGCTGCCGAATATTTTTTAATGATAAAACAAAAGTAAAAGCGGAATTTGCCGCCAGTAAATACGATATCAATTTGTTTTCTTCCAGGGGCAAGAGCAATGATAATGGCGCTGCGACAAAGTTGCAATTCATTAAAGATGGGCAACCGGTTAAGCTGTTCAATAAAGCATTGCAACTGCAGGCCAATGCAGGCATTGAATATGTGCAGAAAACTTTCAGGCCACTGGAACGTTTACGTGATGTGGAGTTCAACAGGAACTGGAGCCTGCCGTTTATTACCACTGCTGCAGATGAACGATTGCTGAATGCAGGCATTGGTTTAACTGACAAAACAGGCAACAGGTTTCATTATAACATTGTAAACTACAACCGCAGCGATACATTCAATGGGTTTAAACAGCAGTTAGAATATTTTGCCGAAATAAGGGGCTGGAAATTTACCAATAATGTGAGTCTTACCAATATTACCACATCAACCGAAAAGGGTATTTACCTGCGGCCAATGGTCGACGTTAGCAAGCGGATAAGCAGCTTTAAAAGTATACTGGTGGGAGCCAGTTACCAGGGGGAACACAATAAACTGCTCAATAGGGCATTTGATACACTCACGCCTTTCAGCTTTGCATTTAATATCTGGCAGGCTTATCTCAAGTCGGATAACAGCAAGCCCAACAAATGGGGCATTACTTATTTTACCAGGAGTGATTTTTACCCGGTTGCCAAAAAATTACTGCAGGCAGACCGAAGCAAGAACATCAGTTTTTTTACAGAACTGCTGAAAAGTGAAAAGAACCAACTCAAGCTCAATGTTACTTACCGCAAACTGGAGATTACTAATCCAGCATTAACTACGCAAAAGGCAGATGAAAGTTTGCTGGGCAGGGCTGAGTATTATGTAAATGAGTTGAAGGGATTTTTAACAGGCAATGTTTTATATGAGGTAGGGGCAGGGCAGGAGCAGAAAAGGGAATACAGTTATGTGGAAGTACCCGCCGGGCAGGGCGAATACACCTGGAATGATTATAACAGCAACGGAATTGCCGAGCTGAATGAATTTGAAGTTGCCCTGTTCCAGGACCAGCGCAAATACATCCGGGTTTTTACACCTACTAACGAATATGTAAAGGCCAATTATGTGCAGTTCAATTACAGCTTTGCATTGAATCCAAAAATGCTCATTGATTTTTCCAAAGCAAAGGGGCTTACAAAATTTGTTTCAAGAATGAGTACAGCATCTTCCCTGCAGATCAGCAAGAAGACCATTGCTGCAGGCAGTTTTGAATTCAATCCTTTTACCAAAGCACTGGATGATGCGTCGCTGCTTACGCTCAGTTCATTTTTCTCCAATACATTTTTCTTTAACCGGGTCAACCCTAAATGGGGCATGGATATCACCCATGTGCTCAACAATAATAAATCATTGCTTACTTATGGTGTGGAGAGCAGGAAACAACGCAGCCTTTCTTTAAAACTCCGCTGGAACATCAGCCGGAATATCACCAGCAGCATTACGGCACGTTCGGGTATCAATAACCTGAACACACC
The DNA here is from genome assembly GCA_016722465.1 of Chitinophagaceae bacterium. Classification (GTDB taxonomy): domain Bacteria; phylum Bacteroidota; class Bacteroidia; order Chitinophagales; family Chitinophagaceae; genus Ferruginibacter. The sequence continues at coordinate 320,955 of JADKJC010000004.1, forward strand.
CAAGTTCAGCAACCGTAACTACGAGATTAAACAAACAGGGCTGGAGCCTTCGGTGAGCTATGTTAGCGGCACCAGGCTGAGGGTTACGGTCGGCTACGCATTCAGTGATAAAAAGAATGCTGTTGGTTTTGCTGAGCAGACCACCAGTAATATACTGAACAGTGAAGTAAAATATAATGTGCTTCCAGCAGCAGCATCAATGCTAAGTTCTCGGTGAATACGATCGGTTTTAAATATACTAATGGTGGCTCGCCCAACTCCACCGTGGGTTATATTATGCTGGATGGTTTATTGCCCGGAAAAAATTATTTGTGGAATTTGGAATTCACCAAGCGCTTGTCTGGTAATATTGAGATCAGTTTTCAGTATGATGGCAGGAAACCCGGAGAAGCAAGAACAGTACATATTGGAAGGGCAAGTGTGAGGGCATTGTTTTAAAATATCTGATGAATAAAATTATGAGGTCAGGAAATTTATTCTTCTTTGTTTTGTTTATCATAGTGATGATCATTATTTCCCGGGGAGGACCGGCATTGTCACGATGGAGCGAAAAGAGATACAGAGAAAGGATAGATAAAAATGGGAAAATAATTGCTGCAGAGATTTATAAAAGAAAAACTCATAAGGGGAAGACTGTTCACTATCAGTATAAATACAATAACAGGGATTATACAAACAATGACCAAAGTGACAGCCTTTTCAATTTGCTACGTGCTGGCGATGAGGTATTGATTAAAATTGATTCTTTACAACCTGGAGATGCTTACATAGTTGATATGAAGTAGATATTTTAACTGCTCAATAAATTTCCACCGGTTAAAGCCTACGCCCGATAGCAACGGATACCCCGGTGAAGATTTGTGTATTGGCTTTGCGCCGTAGTAGTAGTGAATAGCGGGGCCACTGCTGATGAATGAGATATTGCCTGCGTTCAAAAAAACAACCGGGTGAAATTCTGCTAAATCACATAATTTGCTTACCTATACAATCTTAAAAAAATAGCAGCATGAAAAGTTTCAGCATTGTTGAGATCAGTGAAAGAGTAAAGGGTACATTAACAGGTAATACAGCACTCGTCATCAGCGGCCCTGAAGACCTGGCTAAGGCAAACAATACGCAAGTGACATTTGTAGGAAGTAAAAAATTTGTAAAAGCGTGGGAGGCATCCAGCGCCTGTGCAGTTATCGTCAACGAAGACATTCTGGTTGAACCAACCGAAGGCAAGGCCATCATCAAAGTAAAAGATGCGGATATCGCCATGGCTGAAGTGCTGGAAATGTTTATGCCGGAAAGTGTGGTATTTGAAACAGCGATTCATCCAACTGCGGTGATACATGCTACTGCTAAAGTTGGTGAAGGGGTAAGGATCGGTGCAGGTTCTTATATCGGCAAAGATGTATCCATAGGAGCTAACACAGTTGTGTACCCCAACGTAACAATTTTCGACAATGTTACTATTGGCAATAATACCGCTATATGGTCGGGCACCGTGATCAGGGAAAGATGTGTGGTGGGCAATTACTGCATCCTGCATTCAAATGTAACGATCGGGGCGGATGGTTTTGGTTTCAGGCCTGCACCGGACGGAAAGGGATTGATGAAAATTCCGCATATTGGCAACGTGGTGATTGGTAATGGGGTGGAGATCGGCGCCAGCAGTTGTGTGGACAGGGGCAAGTTCAGTGCTACCATTGTAGGCGATGGCTGCAAGATCGATAATATGATACAGATAGGCCACAACAGTAAAATGGGCCGCAGCTGCATTATGGCAGGTGCCAGTGGTTTGGCTGGCTCTGTTACTTTGGGTGATGGTGTAGTGATTGGTGGCGGTGCAAGAATTTCGGACCATGTAACGCTGGGCAACGGCGTTTCTGTGGGCGGTAATTCCGGTGTGATCAACGATTGGCCTGATGGCGCTAAAGTTCTTGGCTATCCTGCGGTAGACGCAAGAGACGCATTGAAGCAATGGGTGATTTTAAGAAAGCTGGTGAAAGAGGCGAAATAGAAATTAAAAATGAAGAAATTAAGGAATGAAAAATGAGGCAAGTCTATTTCTTAATTTCTTCACTCCTTAATTATTAGCTTATCGTGTAATCCAGTTAAACTCGTACTCCAGTGGCGCTTTAATACCAGTTCGGTCTGTTATTCTTCTGAATCTTGCAGGTAAGGCCATCAGGTAATCCCTGGCTTTTTCACCGGCATCATTGAGGCCGGTAATATTTTCAATATTCCATTCTTTTACCAGGCTCTCTAAAATATCGGTATAGTCAGAAGAAGTGTAAACACCCAATCTCTGTGCGGCATCACTAAAATGAGAGAATGCTGTACCAATTTTTTCGCCCTGCTGGCGCAGGAACTGTGCAGGCATCACAATTTTTTTCCGCATCATATCTTCAAAAGCCAGCATCATTTCGCTGGGATCAATTTCAAAGATGCTGCTGATAAAACTTTTATAGGCTTTGGCATGGCGCATTTCATCAGCTGCTATCACTCCACAAATTTTTGACAACTGTCCATTGCCATAATTTTTGGCGAGGGTAGCGGTGCGGCGGTGAGAGATATTCGTAGCCATTTCCTGGAAGGAAGTGTAAACAAAGTTCCGGTAAGGGTCTCTTGCAGCACCATTGTCAACACCGTCTGCCAGTAGATACTGTGTACTGATCTCCATTTGGCGCATGTTCACTCTCCCGGATAAATACACATATTTATTCAGCAGGTCGCCATGGCGGTTCTCTTCTGCCGTCCATAAACGGATCCACCTGCTCCAGCCTTCCCGGTTGTTTTTGTCCATGCCTTCTACATCCATCAGCCAGCTTTCATAACTGGGCAGGGCCTCTTCGGTAATGATATCACCGATCAGTACCACCATATAGTCGTAGGGTAATTCCTTACATTCTTTTTGTAATTCCCTGATGTCTTCGGTAAAACCAGCGCTGCTGCTTACCGGCAACAGGTCGGAGGGCTGCCAATTGTCATCAATATCCTTTAAATAGGTACCAACAATATTGTCCATATCTTTTTCAAGAAAACGCATTACTTCCAGTCTCGTGGGATCAAGTGGTGTGTCCTTGCCTGCAATCATTAATTATTAATTATGGTGTAAACGGATAAAGATACAATAGTTGAAGTGAAATATGAAGGATTGTGAAGAATGAAGCCATTAATGCTACAGGGGAATAAAATGGCTTTAAAAGAAAAGCCTCACAATAATTTGTGAGGCTTTTGTGGGAGTTGACGGGGTCGAACCGCCGACCCTCTGCTTGTAAGGCAGATGCTCTAAACCAACTGAGCTAAACTCCCTTTTCAAAATCGGAGTGCAAATATAGGGCAATAATATTTGCAGCAAAAAAATTATTGAAAATAATTTTCAATAAGAATTTGATGATTGTTGAAATCCGGATCAACTCGTTAATCTTGCAAACCTTTTACCTGATGTTGGAAAATCCACTCCATAAGCGATCATTGCTATAATACCAGTGAGGCATGCCCATACAATGGCCCCTGAATGTAAGCCTGCGGACAGGTGCTGTGCTGAAGAAATACAGGTAATAACTGCACCGCCAATAATATTGACGATGGCCAGCCATTGATACAGCCTCAATCCTTTCCAGTAAGCCGTTTGTGGTTCACCTCTCAGGGCTTCTTCTACAAACCTTGCCAGTCCGTTTAAGACAAGGTACATGCCTGCAATAAAAGAGACCGGCATTTCAAGGCTTACACACCTGATGAGTAACAATGCGATGATGATATTGGCACCAATGGAATACAATTGGGTGGGATGAATGGGCACTCCTTTCAGCGAAGCAATTTTAAGTACCCTTGATTGCGGATGGGTGAAACTGATGCCCAATGCCGGATCGCAGGGTTTACCATGACAGCAGCCCTGTACCAGGCAACGCAGGCGGCCCAGTATTTGAAACCATGGCCCTGCCAATGCAAAAGCTGCCAGCAGGTACATAAAACTGATGTCATACACAAGGCTCATGATGGCGGTGCTTACAAATATTCCTATTACGCTTCCGTAGTAACCATAAGGTCTTAATAACCGTGGTGAACCTTCCACCAGTTGGGCCCATAGCGCTGCACCAACGATGGCAGAAAGGCCGATGCAAAAACCGGCAAAGGAATAAGTACTTCCCAAACAACAGCCAGCAATCAGCATACCCACCAATGCGGCAGTACCGGCATACAGGCCATGGTTGATCAAACGAATATTTCCGATACGCCATTCTTTCCAACTGTTGGCAATCCTTTCTGCAGATTGCCGGATGGCATTCCAAACCATTTTCCTTTTGTCAACCAGTAAATAAACAATATAACCGGCCACTACATCGGGAATGGAATGACTGCCATTGGTAATACAACTCAATGATATCAGTACAGCCAGTAGTTGCCAAAATATTTTCAACCCAAACATCCGGGAAAAATATTTATAAATGATAAAGGCCCAGATTACATGAAAGGCGGGTAGTGCTGCTGACACGCCATCATAACTTCTTTCTTTGTAAATTAATTCGCCTAAAAAACTGGCGGGTGTAAAAGCACGCTGCTGTACTATAAATGGAAAGGCAATGTAACAGATCGCTGCCAGCAAAATAGCCCACCATACATCCTGTATAAAATCCCTGACCTGTAATTTGGTATTGAGTATAAAAGGAATCATTACAACCAGCAGATAGGGGAGCCCATAAAAGATTTCTGACCATTCAAGTACAGGGAGCTCCTGCTCAATGTAAAGATTGGTAACAATGGCATCTTTTGGGATACCGATAAAAACAAACAACTCGTAAATGATCAACCAGGGCAACAGTGCCAGTAAAAATACAGTTAACCTGTCTTTCCATGATGGAGCATCTGCAGTGACAGGCGGTATTGAAAAAAAAACTTTCTTATGAAAATAGCCTGCTGCTTTTTTGATGTTTTCATTTTCGTATCCAATGACGAATACAACCATTGCGAGGCAAAACAAAGGACTAACCAGCCAAAACCCGGATGAAGATTTGAAAAATAAGGATAGGCCAAAACTGATGATGCCTGAACCAAAATATATGGGGTGGCTTACCAGGCCATAGATCCCTTTAAAAACAAAATATTTTGGTGGATAGGCATTCATAGGGAGCCCGTTGCCATATACCATTAAACTGATCATACCCCATGCACAAATGATGCAGCCTGCAACCAGTATAACAATACTAACTACCGGCAGGTTTGGTACAGGGAGCTGAATAATTTCTTCAGTGCCTCTTGCCCATAAGTATAAGCACACTGGCAAGATCAGCATAAACAATGCGCCGTATAAAATTTACCAATTGAATTTTTTAGTGTTCCCATTGTATGATTTCAAATATTGACCAGCCATGATGAATTGCTCCTGAAACATCTGTAAATAGAGTTGCTGCTTTGTATTTTGATTCTACTGAATTTAAAATGCCCTTCGGGATAAATAATTTCAGGAAGGGTGCTTTGCTGAAGTGATTGGCAAATTTCAGCTGCCTTACTGACGAGCTGTTTGAAAATACCAGTTTGTTTTTTCCTTTGTTGAATGTAATGGCTTCAAATGAATATTGGGGATCGTTCCATTCCTTACCATTAAGATATATTTTATTCACGGGGTTTTTGCCAACCCATTGTATCCACGTAATGGCAATGCCAGGCGCTAAAAACCTTCCCCACCGCAATTCATCAATGGGTAATTGCCATGGCTTGATGGTAAGCAAAATATTTTCGGCATAACCAAGACCATGAAAAGTACGACCCTTGTAATTGACTGTGCATTCAGCCAGTGGGTGATGGCAATTCCAGTTGACAATGCCATTGGATTTACTGTATAATAAAGAAGTTACTGGGTATTGCGATGACTGCCAGTTGCCGCTGATGCCAATATTTTTATTTGAAAAACTCAACACGCTGTTGTTATCAATGATACTGCTATTGGTAAAAGATGATCGTTCAGTTACCTTATTATTCTGATCAGAAAAGATAAAAGCGGAGTAACGGATATTGAAAAATAAAAATTTGAGTGTTGCTGTATACAGGATAAAACAATTGCCGGCCTCATCAATACAATCCAGGTAGGTTTTGTCAAGTAAGAAGCTGTTGTTTGTTTTATTGGTTATCACAGTAGATAAAGCTAATGAATAAATGATTGCGTGGTGGCTGGGATTTCCCCGACACGTAAGCCATCGTTTCAAAATTCCGGTTAAAATGTTAGATGAGCAATGACCTCCATCACCCGGGAAGAAGTGTAATAACAAAACATATTAATCAGTTTATTTAATGAGTTTCATCATGTTTTTGTGCCATAAACCCGCCAACTTCATAAATAACCGTGCCTGCTGCCGTGTGCCTACTATAATCATACTTAATGAAACAGCCGCTACTTATAAAACATGTACTTCCTTTTATTCAATGGTATGCACTGATGATTTTTATCGCCATTGCGATTGATTACGGGCTTCACTATTTTCACCTGGTATTTATTGGCCGGTATCTTGGAGTGGTTGGCACCATTGTGGTCTTGCTGTCATTTATCTATTCTTTGCGCAAAGGAAGATTATCCAGTCTGGTTCACCCAAACAACTTTTAATGTGGCATGAATACCTTGCATGGATTGGTTCCATCATGCTGCTGGTGCATGCCGGTGTTCATTTCAATGCATGGCTGCCCTGGCTGGCAATATTGATGTTGCTGATAACTGTAGGAAGTGGCCTGGTAGGTAAGTTCCTGTTGAAAAGGGCCAATGAATCACTGAAGGAAAGGAAATTGCAAAATGGCCAATACCTGGTATGAAAGAAGAAGTTGAAAAGAAACTTTTTTTGACTCCATATACAGTTGACCTGATGAAACAATGGAGGGTGTGTGCATTTACCCATCACTTTATTGCTGTGCATATTGTCATTGATCCATATCATCAGCATACTAATGTTTACAAAATGAAAAAGGTTGTTGTTTTAGGGATTATTATTGCCTGCATAGCGCTTACCTGTCTTTATCCTCATGCAATGATCAGTCCTGGTGAATTACAGAAAGGGCACCAGGATCTGAATAAGAAATGCCTGTCCTGTCACAGCGCTTTTTCCGGTATCTCAATGATAAATGTATATCCTGCCATAAACACTGATATAGGAAAAGATATACTGAATAAAAAAGATACAGGCGCCCGGAGATTTAAAGTATTATTTCATCAGCATCTTGCCAAACAGGAATGTGCCTCTTGTCACAGCGATCACAAAGAGATTGTTGCCTGATTCAATGTTAACAGGGTTTAAAACACGAACTGCTTGCAGTAACAGTGATGAATCAATGTTCCGGCTGCCAGCTAAACCTGCGGATACCCTGCACCAGTTGTTAACTGCTTCCTGTGCCAGTTGCTATAATACAAATGGCTGGAAGTTAGCCGTAAAATTTGATCATGCTATGACACGGAGGCCGATAAAAACAATTGTACCTCCTGTCATCAAACCAACCGATGACTATCATCTGCTACTAACTAAGGGTTGTGATAAATGTCACAGCACCAGTAAATGGGTACTTCTACATTTGACCACAGTTCTTATTTTCATGGATAAACAGCACAACGTTAAATGCAATACCTGTCACAGTAATAATAATTTAAGCACTTACACCTGTTATGGTTGCCATGAACATTCGGAAGGAGAGATGATTTCGGGACACAGCGAAGAAGGTATATATAAAATTTCCGACTGTGCTTCCTGCCATAAAAGTAGTAACGAACATGATATAAAAATGAATGACCGCACCAGCGAAGGCGCTGGCAAACAGGAAATAAATAAAGTGAAAGAGTACATCGAACCCGGTAAAAGACCGAGTAAGAAAAAGTGGAGGATGATTAATTATTCCAGGTATTTAAGTGTTGCAGTACATTTGAGTAATGAAGCAGTGCAATTACTTTTGGTAAGTGTTTTTTCTTACAGTCATTACTGCAGGCAGTGTTTTCACAGGTCATTCCTGTAGCCAGAAGAATCAATTGTCGGTTGCAGGTTACAACGGTACCATTCCTGTTTATCCCATTATTAAAACATAACCGATTTCGAGGGTCAGCAACGTTGCGGCCAATGACCGGTTTGCAAATGCCATCAGCAGTTTAAATGGCCAGGAAGGCATCATTTATTTTCCGGGAGGCACGTTTCTTTTTATGGTACAATTTCACTGCGAAGTGGATTGCTGAAAGGAGCAAGGCGACCAACACGCTGTTGAAATTTAATTTATCCGGTTCTGGTAATTTAATCACAGTGTCAGGAAGTGTTACCCACGCAGACAGTGCCAATATTGTTTCCGTTGCAGCAAAAGGAGCAACAACTGTTACGGTTGACAACCCCGGCCTGTTCCATATAAATGACCATATGAAAATCTATCAAAACGATGCTGCTCTCGTGAATGATAGCTGGGCCCTTGGATCAGTTGCACAACTGCTCCGCATCGAAAATATCACAGGCAACAATATCTCCTTTTCCAACCCTTACGCCGTACTTATCCATTGAATAGTTACGCTGAAATACGCAGGATCGATATGACAACGGGTGTTGGTATTGAATGTTTGAAAATTAAAGAATGGATGCCACGGTTTACAAACGGCCAATATCCTTTTCTCCAATGCAGCCAACTGCTGGGTAAAGGGCGTTGAAAGCGATAGTTGCAATTTGCACACATACAGATCAGCAACAGCAATATTGAAGTGACCAATTATTTTCATGTGGCTTTTTATGGTGCGGGCGGCCGGATTATGGCATCAGTTGTGAGAACACAGTTCCGGCGAATGTTTGGTAGAGAACAATATTTTTTAAACACCTGCGCCATTCCATCTTGCTACAATCAGGCGCTAACGGCAATGTATTTGGTTACAATTATTCCTCGAACCTTTAAAACAGATTCTGCCTTTTGATCTTTCAGGAGATATTGTGCTGCATAGGCAATTACCCTTACTCCAAATTTATTTGAGGAAATATTGTACAAAATATTGTAGTAGATGCATCACATGCTATCAATGGGCCGTATAATACTTTTTTCAGGAACAGGGCGGCATCGTATGGCTTATTTGTAAGCCCGGATGCAGGCGACAGTACCAATATTGTTGGCAATGAGATCAGTGGAACCGGTTTTCAAAAGGAAATTATTTTGCACAGGGCCTGGGCCTGTTTGAATATGGTAATAATAAAAACGATACCATCATTCCTGCAGGCAGTTCCTCACTAGCGGATAAATCCTATTATTACAACAGCAGTCCTTCGTTTTGGAATGTATCCTCTCTTTGGCCATCTATTGGTATTGCCAATGCAATTGGCAGCGGAACCATTCCTGCAAAAGAAAGATATAATTCCGGAATTGATATCTGCTATTGTCTTCCATTGGTACCTGTGATTTACAGGTTTACCGGAAACGGCAACTGGAGTGTAGCAGCAAACTGGGAGAATAATTTAATTCCGCCTGCAGTACTTTCAGATGGCAGTGAAATAATCATTGATCCTGTTACCGGGGGAAGTGCATATTGAATATTCCATACACATTGAATCCTGCGGCTACCCTTACAGTTAAGCCTGCAAAGCAGGTTGAAGTGCAGGCAAATTTAACATTGGTTAAATAAAGATTAGTGAAAAAAGGCAAGCTGGCAAGATATTCAATTCAACTGCAACGCAGGCAAGCGGTAATTCTATGCATCGAACACAAACAGTTCATCCACTACTATGGTCTGGTATTTTTTTGGGGGCTGTAAAAAAATTACTCTTTATAAATAATTGTGATCTTAAGCGGCTTGTTCAGGATGTTGGCGCTATTGCCGGCAATATTGTAGATGTAAATATTTGTATCATCATAGGCGATGCTGTATTCGTAGCCCGGTGTGCCCCTGAAGCCGGGTATCACATCGCCGTTGCCATAAACAAGCAGGGCTGTTAAAGAAATTATGTTAAACCTGAACAGGCCATGGGGTATGGTGATCACGCCGCCATCGGAGGAAGCGCTAACGGCATTGCTTATTTCTTTTATTTTTATCAGCGGGGCGCCTTCCGCTTGATTTGCCAAGGCGTGTATAGCCATTGTGTTCGGCGTTGCCGCTTTTGTATACTACCATAGCATTTGACCTGTATGCTCCCTGCAAATCATCGCCATTGCCAATAATGAAGAGGGGATTATTAAACATAAAACCGTCATGTTCACTCTCCACCAATGTATCATTGTACGACCCCACTACAAAACTATTGTTGCCATTGGCAATGGTTTGATGTCCTGCAGCGGTGGAGCTGACACCATTACTTACCGTGCCGAAATTCTGGGCAATGGATAATGTGCCGTTGGCAATAGTGGCCCGCCAACTGCTATAGAGGCAAAACCTTTTGCCCGGTTATTTTGCCCCATTACAAACGAGTTGGTGCCGGATGCGATATTGCTTTCTCCCAGGGCAACAGCATTGGTGGCTCGGGCCTGGTTTTCCTGCCCTAACGAAAAACCACCTGCTGCACTTGCAATGCAATGATCGCCCATTGCTACTGATGAGCTTCCATCTGCTATAACTGAATAACCAAGGGCAACGCTGCCAGTGCCGCTTGCTTTGCAATCGAATCCGCCTGCTATTGAGTAAAAGCCAATACTGTCCTGGCTCCAGTTGCTGCCATCCACATAACCTGTTCTGAATGCAGCTTTGTCTACATACCACATCATCCGCCTGCCAGGGCCGTCAACAGGCACAGGTAAATAAGCTGCTGTTGCTGGGCCATTGGCAGATAACAGCACATTACTATCTGCTACATGAAGCCTCGCCAGGGGTGTGTTGGTGCCAATGCCTATACGACCTGATTGTGCCTGGGTCATCATGGCTGCAAAAAAAATACAGCCTGCGCTTAAAAATATTTTCTTCATAGCATTAATTTGTTGTAGTAAAGTTTATTCACTGTCTTTGAATAAAAGCAGGTATTGAGTACCGGGCATTCTTTAACTGTACATGTTTTTGAGATTTTAGCAATGCATTTATTTACTCTTTGTATGTGATTGAAATTTTTAATGGCTTGCTTAAAATGTTGGCGCTGTTGCCGGCAATATTATAGACGTAAATATTTATATCATCGTAAGCGGTACTGTATTCAAATCCCGGAGAACCCCGAAAACCAGGTATCACATCTCCATTACCATAATTCAATAATACATTCATGGCAATGATTTTGGAGCGATCCAGCCCATGCACCACTGTTACAACCCCACCATCGGTGGAAGCGGTATTAATACTTTGAACTTCCCTGATTTTTACACGGGGGGAATTGTCTGCAACAGTTCCAAGCCTGGTATAACCACTTATATCTGTATTGCCATTGTATCTTACCACCATGGCATTTGACCTTGCATTGAAATTTGTACCATTACCAATGATAAATAACGGCTCTGCAGGTGAAGCCTCAAGAGTGCTGTTGACAGCTTGTACTGAATCATTAAAAGCACCTATAACGGTGGAGAATGCCCCATTAGCCTTGGTACCCCAGCCAAATGCTGTTGATAACATACCGTTGGCAAAACTGCCATCTCCTGCAGCAAAACTGCCATAAGCCATTGCATTACCACTCCCCATTGCTACAGCGTTCGAGCCTGTTGCCAGCGCAGTAAAGCCATAGGCAAGTGAGTAGCCGCCTGATGCAGTAGCGTTGCCACCACCGGCAAAAGACATAACACCAGAGGCGGTGGAGCCGTAACCTGTAGAAAAAGCATAGTTTCCCGAAGCCGTAGAATTACCGACTGCCACAGCAGACTGACCCGGTGCCACCGAGTATCCAATCGTAAGCGAACTGTTGCCAGCTTCGCCCTCCCTGTATAACCCCGAATGCAGTCCACCTTTCAGGATCGAAGAAAAAGCGATTTGCCTATTGCATCAACTGGTTTCACCTGGCCTGTTACGCTATGCAGTTTGGTTACGGTTATATCAAATCCTTTCCACTACATCATCGCCGTTTAGAAAAAACAAACCTGAGAAAAGTATTGTTTGACGATACATACAGGTCTGCCGGGGCAATGGAAATATTGGTATACCGGTAATAATACTGATCCCAGCATTCGGGAAATGGATACGGACTTATCCATAGTGTGTCTCCTGCCCGATACCAAAATCAGCTGGATTAAAATGCACTTTATAAGCCGGCACCTGTGGTCAAGGAGCCAAAATGCCGATATTCCCATTTTTGTTATTGCCATAGTTTACATTGGGTCCGGCAGGGTCAAATAAGCGGTGAACGCTATCTTCTTCAGGAAGATTTTGAAAGCCGTTGTTGGTCATGGTTATTGTCTGTGCTGCTGTAGGATTCGTTTTGCTGGAAGTTATCTCAGATTGTATCAATAAAGATCCATTTACTTCTAACGTTGCAGCCGGAGGCTTATTGGTGATATCTGTTCTTAACCCTACATATTTACTGGTGCTGTAGTTTACACTGTCGTTTTTTAATTGCCAGAGTTCATTCCCTAGTTTTGCTTTTATTTCATTCCAGCCCCATCGCCATAATACCAGAAGGAAATTTTATCAGAATCATATACCAGTAACCCATTGGCAGGGTTTGTAATATTTTCTTTGTAAAGTAGTAAGGCGTGGCACCAGCATACCTTTATTGGTACTGCTTATTTCGAGCAGTGCAGAAGAGTTGGGTGAGTTGGTGCCAATACCCACATTCTGTGCTTTTGCAAAAAATGGCATTACAACCATAAAGAGTGTTATAATTTTTTTCATTGAACCAGTTTTATAACTGAACATTAGTAAATTTTGCAGTTTGTCTTATTGCCCTATCACATTCATCCGGATATTGTGAAATGCCTCTTCGGATTTTTTGCAGCCAGGTTCCTTGTCACTCTCAATCTCCTTTCCTGTTTCACAGGGATCATTTATTTACTTTCCAGCTATCAATGACAACAAAAAGCATTCAGCAGTCTTATGGACACGTAAAATATCCAGGCGCTGTGTATTTTAATTTTTATAGTACAGGTAAAATTCCTTCTTGTAAGAAGGAAGAAATATTTCTTTTAATGGGCCGGCATCAGGATTATACCTTGTAAAGAAAATCAGGCTGTGGGTTAAAGTAAAGCATAGCACCATTTTTCCAAAAGGCTGTGCCCCTGGGACCGTTGACATAAGGCACTTCATAAATAACAGAATTTGTTCCGGCAGGATTACGAAAAAAAACATTGTCATCTCCTGCCTTATAACTAACCCAGATATTATCCAGGCTATCTTTATTCAAGTCACAAAATTCCATAGGAAAAGATGAAACAGCAATAACAGAATGCGTATAAGTAGTAAGATCCAATGCTGTATAGAACCTGCTCAACTTTAGATTGTTATCCAAACCTTCATATCCACCTGCCACATATATTTTATTTGCTGCAAGTACCGAAGCCGCTTTAAAAGGAGTATAGGTATAGGGAAGGTTAGTGGCGGCGGTAGACCATGTGCCTGCATTAATATCAAATACAAACAGTTTATTCGTTTGGGTTAACACCGTTTCAAAAAGCCCGTTTAGCTTATATTTTACCACCTCGAGTACATATACTTTTCCAGCATCAGCACAAAGGGCAGGGCTCACTATAGTATCGGGTAATGGAGGCATTAAGGCCCATGAATCTGCCACTACATCATACTTAATAAACTGGCTTGGTTTTCCTGTTGTTGCTACCTTGCCAAATAGTATATAAATATTAGTACTGCTGGCAACAATATCTTCTGAAAAAGTAAGGCTGTCAAAACCCGGTATATTCAGGCGTGTAGATTGAAACCAGTTGTTATTGGCTACGTTATAAAAATACATATACCGGTTTGAATAATAACTGAATTCCTCATAGGTTGGTGAGTAGATGATATTGCTTCGGCTGCCCGTATAAGGGAATGGGTTTACCGGCGTTGGCGTCATTGTCCACTCCCCGGTTTTGGGCGTACCTTTTTGTGCGTAAGACGGGAAATTGATTTTTCCATCCAGTGTATAACCGTATGCGGCAAAACTATCACTCAATATGGGAGAAAGAATAGTGCTGAAAAGCGGCAGGTTTCTACTCCATAAAAGGTTACCGGCACCGTCATTACGTAAAAAAGTATTTGCCCTGCCTTGTTGTGCAGGAAAGTTAACATTCACATTGTTGATACGTGTCAGATTCCCTGTACTGTCTACAGTGAATTGAGATTGATTGCCTACCGAAAATAAGGCCTGCGGATTGGTATTTCCAATGCCAACATTTTGTGCCCCTGAAAAAACAGGTATCCCAAACACCAGTAAAAAGATTATAATATTTCTCATAACTGTTCTTATAATGCAGTAAGTGTATTGAAATGTATCATGCGCTATTTTATTTGTCCCAATACCGTGATCCGGATATTATTAAACCGGCCTTCGGTTATCTCTATGGCTTTTGTATCATTTTTTGAAAATTCACCCAGCAACAGCTTTGAGGAAAATTTACCACTGGCCAGGTATTCCTTTTCATAACCGAGTAGTGTTTTTTGAAATGCTTGTAACCTCAATTGAAAGGTTACTGCATTTGTAGATGGATTGTGCGCTGGCATAGTAATCAACTGAACCACCTGCATTGGCAGTTTCATAACGGGTGAAGCGTAAAGAATTTTCACCACTGGCTGTATATGTACCGGGTTGTAGTTTGAAGTTTTGAATAGTAAAATGCAGCCAGCCACGGTGAGGTTTGGCAGGGTCATCGCCATGTATATCCAGCCCGAGTTCCATGTTATGTGCCATCAATATACCCAGGTCCTCATCATTATCTGATGTAGTTTTTAAGTGCATTGGCAGTTACTCCATTTACTTTAAAGTTTACCGGGCTGTCTGAGTGCTTTTGTTCTGCCGGTAAAGCACCGGAGCTTTCCAAGGTTGTGGTATCTTTTTTTTCTGCCTTTTTTTCCATCTGATGCTGTGACGTTACCCTGTTCATTGCTGCAGGAAACCATAAAAAAAATGGCTGCCATCATTACGTATTTCATTGCTGTAAAATTTATTACAGCATAAAAATCATTTCATTCTTTGATTAATGAAAGCAGTATTTAGCATCGGGTGGTTTTTGTTATTAAGCAGCAGGAAATTATTTTGTTGCGTGTTTGGATCATACTTTTCGTAAACTTTCTAAAAGGCATCTTTTTATTTCGGCTGATTGATACATTGACTCCGTTTTTCATTACCACATAAGCACCTTCTCCTTAATTACTTTGCTTGCATGATTGATATTGATAAGGTGGGATTGGTGTATCCTGAAAAAAGGATATCCGCCAAAACATTCTTCCACATCTTTCAGCGTTTTGGCGACGGTAATTTTCTTTCCACCGGATAAATATATATGAGTGTAATTGCTCTCACTTTTACAGCGCACTATTTCATCGGCATCAAAGAACTGCATCGCATCACCCACGTGAATGGCAATACGGTTGCTTTTTTCCGGGGCAGGTTTTAATTGTTGCAGCAGCAGCTGTAATTTTTCATTAAGGGGTGTACTATTGGTCCTGTCTTTTGCCTTTTGAACAGCCGCCTGTAATTCTGTAATATCTATGGGCTTTAATAAATAATCAAGCGCTGAATATTTGAAAGCCTGAATCGCAAACTGGTCGTAGGCAGTTGTGAATATTACTTCGTAGTTAAATTGACTGGTGGCTTTTAACACATCAAAACCATTTACATGCGGCATCTCAATATCAAGAAAAACAACAGAGGGATTATATTTCTTGATCGCTTCAATTCCCTGTTCGCCACCGGCACATGCTGCCAACACCTGCACATTACTGCAGAATTGCTGCAGTTGCATTTCCAGCACTTCCAATGCGTTTTGTTCGTCATCAATTATTACAGCAGTAAGCATATCAGTTTTTTATTTTTTTAACAGGAATATTCAATTCTACGCATGTACCTGTGGCATTACCAACGCTATCTTTTTTATCAATGATAGTGCAGGTGGTATTGATGCCCTCCATTTTGTTGATCACTGTAATACGATCCTGCGTTATCTGCATACCATAACTTTTTTTTGTAAGCAATCGTTTGCTTTTTAATTCCCGGGCTTTTTCCCTACCTATACCATTGTCATCAATTGTCACAGTGAGCATATCCGCTTTGAGGGAGAAGGTTACCATGAGATTCCCTTTTTCTGCTTTATGTAACAGTCCGTGCCAAATGGCGTTTTCTACGTATGGCTGTATGAGCATGGAAGGAATAAAAATATTTTCAGCATTGATGTTCTCTGCCATCTTTATCTCATAATGGAAACGGTTCTCAAAACGCATGCTTTCCATTTCGATATAAGGTTTCAACAGGTCAAGTTCACTGCTCAGCAATATGCTGCTTTGATTGCTGTGATCCAGGGATCAACCTGATAAGCCGGGAAAATTTTGTGAGGTATTGGGATGCATTGAACTGGTCATTCTTTAAGATATATTTCTGTATGCTGTTAAGCGAATTGAAAATAAAATGAGGGTTCATTTGCGCCCGCAGGGCTTTCATTTCTGTTTCGGCAAGTTGCTGCTGAAAACCTGCTTTCAGTTTTTCCTCCCTTCTTGCCTGCCGTACTTTACTTTGATAAATAAAGTAAAGCAGGGCAGAGAAGCCAATGATGCAAAAAAGAATGAACCACCACCTGGCATAAAAGGGAGAGCGGATGATAATGATGATACTGCGTTCACTTCCCCAATACCCATCGCTATTGGCCGCTTTCACTCTAAAGAGGTATTTTCCGGGCTGCAGGGCGGCATACGAAACATGATTGGCAAAGCCTCCCTGTATCCAGTTGGTATCAAACCCTGAAAGCTGCCAGGCATAGCGGTTACGGTTAGCATTGTTAAAAACCAGTGCGGCAAATTCAAATTGTAAAAAGTTTTCACCGGCGGCAAGCTCCAGCAGCGGAGTACTGTCTTGTATCTGAAATACATATTCTTTATCCAGCACTTTAACGGAATTAAACTGAACCTGGGGCCTGAACCTGTTCTCCTGGTAATGGTCCAGGTCAATGATATTTATATTGGCATAAAACAGTTGTACCAGTTTATTACCAGGTAAAATTGAAAAAGTATATCCGCCGTTGTCTTCATTCAGGCCGTTTTGCCGGGTGAATACTGAAGTAACCTGTTTTGCAACCGGGTCGAATTTCAGCAACCCGTTAATACTGCTGATCCATAAAAATGAGTCAACAGGGCTTTGCTGTACCCGCCAGCAAAAATCAGCTGGTAAACCAATACCACTATCCCGGTTATAATTTTGAGTATCTCTTTGCCATCTTGTGTATACCATTCATACAGCCCGTTTACCACACTTGTGATCCATATATGCCCCTGCCTGTCTTCTGTTATGTCGCTGCTTTCTCTCATGGCGGGAATACTATTTTGTTCTTTATATGCGATATGATGCCAGGCAGCAGCACCAACATCATAGCGGTACACGCCATTGTCACTGGTAAACCAAACATTGTTTTTACTGTCAGTAAAACAGGGAGCCATACTGTTTTTTGCCTTTGATGAATCAGTAATATCTACGTCCCATTTATTGTAATGAACAATCGTGCCGGAAGGATACTGCCAGGTATAAAACCCATTCGACACACTTTCGATATATACCTTGCCCTGCTTATCAACAACAGACCTGCCGGCTTTTACAATGGGGCGCCCCATTGATCGGCAAGTGCTGTCGGCCTTAACTGCCGGATTGCAGGTAGATATTCATACAATGTGGTACCGTCGCTGGCATACCATTTATTGCCAGGTGCAGCAATGAGGCTGGAAATGTTTTTGCGGTGCTTAATGGTATTAATAACTGTTGAAACAGTTTTGTCATCATTGTTATACAACATGAGGCCGGCGGTACTGGTATTAGTGATCAGTACTTCTTTGCCTGTGGCTGTATAAGCATTGACAGGTTCTACGCCATTGCCGGAAACCTTATCAACCAAAATACTTGTTTCAACCTGGTGATTCTGCCATGGCATCATACTCAATCCAAAATGACTGCAGAGCCATACATTGTTTTCCCTGTCGATAAACAAACCGGCAATTTTGGTGACACCCAGCTCAAATTCATCTTTTGATTGCCTGTATACCTGGTGTTTCCCTGAAACCAAATCAATAATATCAAAATTGTAAGAACCTGTATACATTATCCTGCCATCGTTAGAAACCGTGAGGTTAAATAACAGGCTGTTCTTCATGTCTCCGTTATACCGGGCATCAGTTGTAAAAGTGGCGGATTGACAATCAAAAACAACCACCCCGCTTTTATAAGTACCACACAGTATCCGGTTGTTTTTTGTCTTCTGCTGCATTGGTTATTTTATCATCCTTCAGTGAAAAAAAAGCACTATTAGTTCCATCAGGGGCAAACCTGTAAATACCTTCGGTGTGTACTGCATATACCATACTACCGGTTTCAACTACACGCAAAACAGATTTAGATGCGGTGGCAGGATAACGGTTGAAATGTGTAAAAGAAGAGTCGCTTTTATTGAAGCGGAAAAAATAACTGTATTGTGTAGCCAGCCATATAGTTCCGTTGGAGCCTTTACTGAAATTTAATATGCTGGCATTCTGCGCTTTGGCATTATCACCCTTTGAAAAATCAGGTGCCCGGAATTTCCTGATACAGGATCAAACAATTGTACTGCGTTTAGCCCTCCTAACCATAAATGGCCAGCATCGTCTTTAGTAATGGCCTGTAAAATATTGCTGATACTGTGCCCGGGTACATCAGCCGGGCTGTTGAAGTGAACAAAACGGTGCCCATCATAGCGGTACAAGCCACTGCCTGTACCAAACCACATATAACCCCTGTTATCCTGCTCGGCACAATACACAAATTTGTCGGGAAGTCCGTCTTTTGCACTGAAATTGATAAAATGAAAATTCCCCGGCTGCGCTAAGGCGATGCAGGCAAACTGTACAAGTATACAATATAAAAGGAGTCGTTTTTTCACTAAACTGGTTGGCTTACAAAATACAAATTTTCAGAAAGCCAACAGCCCGGGGCTTTGTTGGTGGTATCTTTTATTTTGTAAACTGCATCAACGCTTAGTAACTGGTAACAGGGTAATATTCTTTTCTGCTTTTTATAGATGGGGGAGCCCCATATTGCATTGCTCACACTAAAGCCTGTAAAGTATTTGAAAAGGAGGCGGAATTAGTGCGGTAAAATTTTTTGAAAGGGGATTGAATGTTAATTCAACTGTACCGCCGGCAGCCGGTAGTTCTGGGCATCGTACACAAACAACTCATCTACTTCGATGGTCCAGTATTTATTTAGAGGAGAATGCTGTAAATAATTGGTCACTTCTTTTTGGTAGCGACATTTACAATGATCCAACAGCGCTGGGTTTCCATGCTAACGGAAT
The DNA here is from genome assembly GCA_016722465.1 of Chitinophagaceae bacterium. GTDB lineage: Bacteria > Bacteroidota > Bacteroidia > Chitinophagales > Chitinophagaceae > Ferruginibacter. The sequence goes on from JADKJC010000004.1 coordinate 340,293, forward strand.
AATCTATCACGCCTTTTTCATAACCATAATCACTCACCAGGTTTTGATTGAAGTAACCAAAGGTTCTGTTATCGGGTGTGGCTGTTAAGCCAATTTGAAATACATCAAAATAATCGAGTACCTGTTTCCATAAATTATAAATACTGCGGTGGCATTCATCTATCACATTAAAATTTAAAAGTTCGATCGGCGCTTTTTCGGTATAGGTTATTGGTGCCGGTTCCCTTTGCTGAAATCCGTTGGGGTTCGTTTCTTCAGGTAATTCATCCAGTTCGGTTTCTTTTAAATTGGAATACCTCCTTTGGATGGTGGAAATATATACCTGGTTGTCTTTAACTAAAAGCCGGTTAGCAAACTACTAACCGGCTTAGTATTATTTTGAAAGCCTATTTGTTCTTAATAAATAGCATTTGAGACTGTCTTGCTTTATCAGGATTAACAATCTCTATCTGGTAGGCAGCACTTGCAATATTAGCCGGCAGATTGACAGGCTGGTTGCAATTGCCTCCGGGATGCGATATGTTTTTCGAAAAAATTATTTGTCCGTTAGTGCTGAGCAGCCTTAGTGTATAACGCCCGGCTGGTTCATTGGTAAACTGCAGGTTGATGGTATTACCTTGAACGGGATTGGGATAAACCTTTACATATGGCTTTTCATTAATCATTGTCTTTTTAAATACAAGCCTGAACCTGTTGGCAGCAGCAGCAGCCGGGTCGGCTACACTAAAACGAAGGCCGTGGTGCCTGCAAGATCAACCGGGGTGGAAGTTTTAAGATAGCTGTCTTCAAGCATTGCACTCAAACCTTCCGTTGTTTATCCGCATTGCAGCCAACTCTAACGTATACTGCTGCTGTTTCAAATTCCAAATACGGAATTGTACCACATCAGCGTGTTTCAAGGGCTTCCTACCCTCTACAGCCAGTATTTTACTGCTGTTTTCCAGGGCAAAATTTTCGCCGGGGTTGCCAATTTTGGGAGCGTCTTCTTCTTCAACAGCATTGCTGTAGGCGTTGTCAAACAAAATACTGGCTGCATCCCTCATATCAGTTCCATCTGAATTGTACAATCTCGTTTCTATTTTTGAAACTGATGATGGCGCAGGCCTGAAGCCAAGCCCTGTGCTGCCACCTCTCTTGCTGCTTTCATGCAATACAATGCTGCCGCCGATGCTGTTGCCCTGTACAAAAAATGCCTGTCCGCTTTCTATCAAAGTGTTTGGCTGGCCAAGTACATAACTGCCACCGCTTACCATGCAATTAAAACTGTTGGTAGCGCTGAATGTTTGATAAACACCCAGGCTGCTGCCACTGAGTTTTTTACTGTCCCAGATATAGAAGAGATTGCTTACACCATCACGTGTGAGACCTGTAAAGTCAATTGCAGAAGCATAGAGATTAGGAACAAGTGTAAAGCTATTGGCCGGCACAATGGTGCTTTGGTTGCCGGTGTATAAAGAACCAGCAGTTCGTAAAGTAGTGGCAGAAGAGTTACTAACGGCACCGGTTGTTCCTTTACTTCTTTCGCCACGAATATAGAAGTAGGCTTTTTTTATTGTCAATAGCTGTGTTGGTATTGTGAACCGGGTTCCATGCACTTAGATTCCAGTATAACATGGCAGCATTGGCAGCTACATTATCAAAACCAGCAGCCTGTGCTGTGGCCAGGTTACCCGTGCCGGTTATTTGTGTGCCAAAGTTTGGCAGGTTGTTTTGTTGAGGCGATGGGTTTGCATCGCCTTCCTGCCATGCCTGCCTGATCGTTTGCCCGCTGCTGTGAGTAGGTACAGATAGCAAACGCCAGGAGCGGAAGCCGTTGTTCGGGATATAGCGTTCTACGGTAGCGTTACCGGTTACAAAATTTCCGGCATCGCTTCCCTGTGCGAGCCTTGCTGTGCCAAATTCATTTGACTTGAAAGTAAGGTTTCCGTTGGAAGCTAATACAGCGCCGGTTGAAACGGTTACAGTACCTGTACTGTTAGGCGATGAAGAACCGGCGGTAATATTCAATGGATTGCCCAATGTGGTAGTGCCAGTATTAATTGTAAGTTCTTTAATCGTATTACTGCCAGGAGTAAATAGCAGGGTAGTGCTGGCATTGGTAATAATAGATGAAGAAGGTGAGCCTGATAGTGTACCTGCTCCGTTGATGATTCCATTGATTGTGAAAGCATAGCTGCCGATACTTACGGTTGCGCCTGCCTGTATTTCAAGATTGTTGATGGCAGCGTTGGTATTTAATGTAGGTAAGGTGTTGCATCGGTTGGTATGATAGCATCTGTTGCACCAGTTGGTACTACAGCATTGCACCAGTTAGAAGCATCGTTCCAGTTGCCGTTATTGGCAGCACTTGTCCAGGGTATTAACAGGGCAATCTGGTATTGTTTGCTACAAAAAATCCTCCACCACCTGTTACTGTAATCGTTACTTCCCACCTGCTTTGGCTAGTGTTCCACACGATATCATTGTCATTTGGATTAAGAGTTAATTACCTGTGCTATATGTTTCCTGTAACCCAGTGCCATTATTAGAAACACCATCTCTTTGAATAATAACAAGACGGGTTTGTAGTTGGCTGCATCTGCTGCATCTAGTGGCAATTTGCTGCGAGGTCCTACAAGGTTATTGTAATTATCAAACTCTGTTTGTGTATAGTATAGTGTTAACCTCGATGTAGCGGCAGATGGGTCTGTAAGCGGATTAATTTCATAATGCCGTGCTACATAAGGCTGGCTGCTGTACACAGGCACCGTTGTTTCAATCCATACTTTAGCAGTTACATCCCTGTTGAAATAACCGGAGAAATGGGTACCACTTTGCAATAGTGTCACACTCTTTGTAAATAGTTTTTTCGCCAGTTAATAGAATGTATTGCCTTTGTTGCTCATGGCAATACCACCGCTGATCAGCAATTATTTTACGGATGCGGTTGCCGGCTGTAAGTGGTGATTCATTTTCCTTAACATCAGCAACATAAATATTGCCTGATAGATCTACAGCCATTGCAACAGGTGTACGCATGGCAGCCAAACTTGCCGGGCCACCATCGCCTGAATAAGTATTAACGCCAGTACCGGCAATAGTTGTAATAACCCCTGCTGTATTTATTTTTCTTATGGCATAGTTACCATATTCGGCTCCGTTCCCGAATCCGTAGCCGTAGCCATCCGCTATATACACATTACCTGCCGCATCTACTTTTACATCAATAGGCTTCAATTGAGCATCAACAGCCGGGCCACCGTCTCCTGTGTATCCAAAAGGTCCTACACCAATAAGTACACCCGTCAATCTTTTGCCGGCAATAATAGAAGACCCTGAACCCGGAGTTATTTTCCGGATATGCCGTGTGTCATAATACTCGGGGGTGCCATCAAAGCAAGGCCCAATACCACCGCCGTTTGTTACACAAGGCGACACGCCTTCTGCAGCTGCCACATATAAATTTCCAGTGCCATCAATACCAAGTCCATAACCAAAATGGTCACCAAAATACAGTTCGCTGAAAGTGCCGCCCGGAGTTTGTTTATAAACGTTATAATGTTTTGCCCCTGGACGAATGAAAGCCGAGTTGCCAAGTGGTTCCTGCCAGTTTACAGTTATAAATATATTGCCTGTGGCATCAGTTGTTATTCCGGTGAGCTGCCGGTTTTTGTAGATATAGACAGTAGGTGTAAAAGGGCTTGTAATTATATCTATCAAGTCAATTGGCATATCGATGATTTTACTGATAATGCCTGTATTGGCATTTACTTTTCTTACAGTTCCGTATTTGGAAATAAAAGCCGTATCGATACCTCTAACGCCCTCATAATCGGCAATGAAAACATTACCTGAATTATCAACGGCTATTTTAACCTTCAGCGGTATCTGAGCCGAAGTGGCCGGGCCGTTATCACCGGAAACTCCAGGTACGCCGGTACCGGCAACTATTGTAACTGTACCATCTGCCAGGCTTATTTTTTAATACGGGCACTGTCTGCGATGTACACATTACCCTGGTTGTCGGTGGCTACATCCGTTGGACTGAAAAGCTTGCTGTTTGTGACGCTAATGCCTTCGCCGGTTCCATCGCCTGCATAAGTTATAATTTTTGAGGTATAGGCAGGAAGCGAAGGCGTAGTGATGCAGATATTGAAATAGCCCTGGTTATTGGTGTGAATATCTGACATGACCCTTATGTAATAGGTCTTGCCCGGAACCAGCCCGTTAAACGACTGTGATTCAGCGGCATTATTATCAGCGAAATTGACACAGCCTCTGGACAATAAATTATCTCCATTATTGTCATTTGGCCGTTCATACACTGCAAATGCCGGGTTTTTAATGCCGGAAGAAACTTCAGGTGTTACAGAAATTATGTGAGATGTGGCGGTAGCGGTAAATTTGAACCAAACATCTGATATATTCTTGTTGAAAGTAATTAGTGGGATTGTAGCAATCTTTCCTGTTGTACGAGTAGGAAGAACCTATGTTGTTTGTAACAACAGAATTGACACAATCGACACCACTGTTAACCGCAAGAGAAACAGCCCCATCTATCAAATCATTGGGCATAGTTGGTGCCGAAACACAAATACTGAAGGTGCCGGTAATATTTACATTAGCAAATTTGGAACAACTGCCAACTGTTGGCGGTACCGACCATACCCTGATATAATAGGTGTTGCCAACCGTTAATGAATCATAAGCGTGGAATTCAATATTTGAACCGGCTGCATCATAATCTATATCTTCCCTAATCTGCACCAGGTTATTGCAATTGCCTTTATACAAAGCAAAAGCAGGATTGGGCAAGCTGCCTGCGGTTATAGTAATTCTGTGTTCACTTGCAGTGGCAATAAATTGATACCACACGTCTTCGTTGCCATTGATGGTGTAGCGCCAACCGTGGTGCCTGCTGTTTGCAGGGTGCAGTTATTGTCAGAATTAACATCTAAAGAAACAGCACCAGTACATAAGTCGTTTAAAGGTGGTTCATTAATACAAATAGTAAATGAACCTCTTGCGGAGCGTTCGCCACTGGCATTTAAAACACTGATATAGTATGTATCGCCAATGATTAAATTTTCTATCCGTGTAATTTCTTCCCTGTTGCCGGATGTAAAATCTGCCACGCAATCTGTGATAATGAACCACAATTACCGGAATATACCTGGAACATTACATCATCTATGCCGCCGCTTGCGGTTGGGTTGCTTTATTTTAAGTGATGCTGCTGTTGCAATAAATTTATAAAATACATCTGCACTGGCATTTTCTGGGCATGTTACAATAGGGTTGTTTAAATAAGGTGCATCATACGACCTTGTGGCTGTCATATTGGAACCTGTAACGGTTTGTGTACAATTATCACCACTGTTAACCGGTACTGTAATGGCATTGCTGCAAAGGTCATTCAATGGGTCAACATCACTGACGCAAATAGTAAAATCGGCACCTTCATTTGTGAAAGCCTGGTTATATACCCTTACATAATATGTATTGCCAATAGTAAGATTGTCCAATGACACAGCTTCTTCATCTGCAGCGCCGAGTACAGCAGGCCTGTAATCATTAATGCAAACAATTTGATTAAGGGCATCACAGTTGCCAGCGTAAACGGTTAAAAATAAATTCCTGTCAGCAGTGGTGCCTGTTACCGTTACTTTATAGTTGTGCAGAGGTGGCAACAAATTTATACCAGACATCGTTGCCAAATAGTGGCACAGGAGGACTGCCAAACCGGGATAATTGTAAAAATTACTACAAGTATAATTGGCGCTCACTGTAGAACCCCTTGTACTGCCATTGGTAGTTACTGCACAGCCGGATTTGTGTTAACAGGTAAACTAATAGCTCCACCACATTCATTGTTAATAGCGCCTTTGGAAATACAAATAGAAAATTTAGCGGTTGCATTATTAGTGCCGGTATATACTCTTACATAGTAAGTGTTGCCAACAAAGGAGGCTACCAATAATTTCTCTTGGCCCACCACAAAGAATGGAGGTTAAGTTGCCACAATCGCCAGAGAACAGTTGAAAGCCACGCTGATTGACTGTAATCAGTTGCAGCGTATCCAAAGCGGTAAACTTAAACCATACATCTTTGATTAAATTACTGTTGACAATATTGCAATAGCTTGTGCCGGGTGTAACCGTTGCGTTATCTAAAGAATCCAACGTAACAGTAATGCAATCCGGCCCTGCATTTACTGGCACTTCAATTGCTTTGGAGCATACATCATTTGCAGATAGCGATACACAGATATTGAAACTGCCGGCAACGTCTACGGTAATGGGCCTGAATACACCAGAACTATAAACCCGTATGTAGTAAGTGTTGCCAATAGTTAAATTTTCAACAGACTGTATTTCACCTTTTGTGGTATCTGCGTCAAAAGGCGAAGCGTTATTGTTTACCTGTAACAAACTGCTTAGTGAATTACAATTGCCCTGGTAAATTTCAAAAGCTACATTCCTTATACTGTCTGCTACCGGCGAT
>JADKJC010000005.1 GCA_016722465.1 Chitinophagaceae bacterium
TACTTGATAAACAATGCAGGTTGTGATTCTATTGCAACACTGAACCTAGCATGAACGCGGTTAGTTCTACCACACAACAACCTGAGCATCTGCCCATCACAATTACCTTACTTACATGGAACAGCATAGCCTCAAATGCGCAGGAACCTATGCTGATACACTGGTGGGTTCTTCCGGTTTGCGATTCGGTATCCACTTTAATATTGACTGTAAAGCCAGCAAGTATCACAACAATATTACTCTTTGCCCTGCTCAGCTACCTTACAACTGGAATGGCAACAGTTACAACACCGGCGGCACTTATAATGTTACTTTGATAAACAATGCAGGTTGTGATTCTATTGCAACATTGAACTTAGCAGTAAACGCGGTTAGTTTTAACAACAAACAGTGTAAGCATCTGCCCATCGCAATTGCCTTACACCTGGAACAGCCAGGTCATCAACAGCGCGGGAACTATGCTGATACGCTGGTGGGTTCTTCAGGTTGTGATTCGGTTTCAACTTTAATATTAATTGTAAAAGCGCCTTCAGCAAGTATCAACGATATTACTGTTTGCCCGCTCAATTGCCTTACAGCTGGAACGGTAACAGTTACAATACCGGCGGCACTTACAATGTTACTTTGATAAACAATGCAGGTTGTGATTCTATTGCAACGCTGAACTTAGCAGTAAACGCAGTTAGTTTAACAACAACAAACCTGAGCATCTGCCCATCACAATTACCTTATACATGGAACAGCCAGGTCTTCAACAGCGCAGGAACCTATGCTGATACACTGGCGGGTTCTTCGGGTTGTGATTCGATATCAACTTTAATATTAATTGTAAAAGCTGTTTCTTCAAGTGCCACCAACATTACTCTTTGCCCGGCTCAGCTACCTTATAGTTGGAATGGCAACAGTTACAACACCGGCGGCACTTACAATGTTACTTTGATAAACAATGCAGGTTGTGATTCTATTGCAACGCTGAACTTAGCAGTGAACGCAGTTAGTTTAACAACAACAAACCTGAGCATCTGCCCATCACAATTACCTTATACATGGAACAGCCAGGTCATCAACAACGCAGGAACTTATGCTGATACACTGGTGGGTTCTTCAGGTTGTGATTCTGTGTCTACTTTGATATTGACAGTAAAAGCAGTTTCATCCAGCACAACTAACATTACTGTTTGCCCGGCCCAGCTACCTTACAACTGGAACGGCAACAGTTACAATACCGGAGGCCCTTATAATGCAACTTTGGTAAATTCTCAGGTTGCGATTCCATTGCAACATTGAACTGGTCATCAATGCGGTTAGTTCAACCACAACCAATATCAGCATCTGTCACAATTGCCTATACATGGAACAGCCAGGTCTTCAACAGCGCAGGAACCTATGCTGATACATTAATCGGGTCTTCCGGTTGTGATTCGATATCAACTTTAATATTAATTGTAAAAGCTGTTTCTTCAAGTGCCATCAACATTACTGTTTGCCCGGCGCAATTGCCCTTATAGCTGGAATGGCAACAGTTACAATGCTGGTGGTTCTTACAATATAACTTTAACCAATGCCGCAGGATGCGACTCTATCGCCACATTGTTACTAACAGTGAAAGCAAACTCATCAAGCAGTACTGATGTCAGCATTTGTGCTGCTCAATTGCCATACAGATGGAACAGTAATAACTACAATACTGCCGGTTCATATACCGTTACGCTTATCAATTCAGCAGGTTGCGACTCTATTGCTACATTGGTATTAACCGTGAAAGCCAGTTCAGTCAGCACCACTAACCTCTCCGTTTGTACCAACCAATTGCCGTACAACTGGAATGGCAACGGCTACACTGCTGCAGGAACCTACCATGTAACACTCACCAATGCGGCAGGATGTGATTCGCTGGCAACGATGATACTTGCAGTAAAAGAATCTCCCATTGTTTCATTGGGCAGTGATACCAGCTTATGTCCCGGCGATGCCATCACACTTTCCCCAGGCAGTTACGATCATTATTTATGGCAGGATCTTTCAATTGCGCAAACTTATAAAGCAGTAAGGACGGGCACTTACTCAGTTACCGTCAGCAATACAAATGGCTGTGAAGGAACAGCCAGCATCAATGTTCAATATTTACCCGATTGCGGTGACATCTTCTTCCCAACAGCCATCAGTCCCGGTGATGCAAATAATATTAATGATAAGTTTGGTGCAATGGGCAACCTTCTTGGGGTGAGCAATTATTCGCTATCCATTTATAACCGTTACGGCGAACTCGTATTCAGCACTACCGACCCCTATAAAAAATGGGATGGCATTTATAAAAACAAAGCATTTGGTAACGTAAACTTTGTCTGGTATTCATCCTACCTTTTAAATAGTCAGAAACACCGGGTACAAAAAGGAAACCTTGTTGTGATCAGGTAATATCCTGGCCCATCAACAACCGTTAACATAAAAACAGCCTGTTTACGGTCATCGTTTTATTAATTTTCCTTTTCCGATATAATAAACCCGGGGGCATCTTCTGATTTACAGTCAACGTTGCATTATTAAAATCCGGTGTACCTTACAGGGCATAAGAAACAAACATCTGTTAATCGATCAATAAAAAAATGAGTACCGGAAAATTTCGTTTGGGAATGATCGGATTGGGCACTATGGGCCGCAATCTTTTACTGAATATGGCCGATCATGGATTTGCAGTAGCAGGCCATGACAAAGATACCACCAAAATAACGCTGCTGGAAAAAGAAGGCTCCGGCAAACCTGTAAAGGGATTTATTGCTGTCAAAGATTTTATTGACAGTCTTGAAACGCCAAAAGTGATCTTGCTATTGGTACCGGCTGGTAAAATCGTAGATGCAGTGATTGATGAATTAATTCCGTTATTGGCTAAAGGAGATATTATTATTGATGGTGGCAATTCACATTTCATTGATACCACTGCCAGGGTAAAAAGGCTGGAAGAAAATAGCCTGCACTTTTTTGGCGTGGGTGTTTCCGGCGGAGAAGAAGGTGCAAGAAGAGGCCCCAGTATGATGCCGGGCGGCGACATCAAAGCTTACCAGTATGTGCAACCGGTATTTGAAGCAATCGCAGCAAAAGTGAATGGAGAACCCTGTGTTACTTATATCGGCCCGGGTGCATCAGGGCATTTTGTAAAGATGGTACACAACGGCATTGAATACGCCCTGATGCAACTGATCGCTGATACTTATGAAATTTTAAAAAAGGGTTTGCAGCTCGACAATAAAAAGATACAGGCAGTATTTGCACAATGGAATAAAGGCAAATTACAATCCTATTTACTGGAGATCACTGCAGATATTTTGCATACAGCAATCCAGATGGAACGTACCTGGTTGACCAGATTAAAGATGAAGCCAAATCAAAAGGTACAGGAAAGTGGACAACACAAATTTCAACCGACCTGGAATTACCCATACCCACCATTGACCTCGCTGTAGCCATGAGAAACCTTTCTAAGTACAAATCATTGAGAACAGCAGCAGCGGCCGGCTATCCGTATGATAACAGTTTTTCTGCAGGCAAGGCTGATGAATTGATTGCAACGCTGGAAGATGCTTACTACTTTTCCATGATCAATATTTATGCACAGGGCATGCATTTACTGTCGAAGGCTTCTGTTGTTTATGGATACCAGTTAAAGATGGATGAAATAGCGAAGATCTGGCGGGGCGGCTGTATCATCAGGGCTGCCTTTTTAGAAAATATTTTCAAAGCATACCAAACGAATCCTTCGCTGCAGCATTTGTTGCTGGATCAGGAGGTACAGGCCAACATTCAATCAACTGCCGGATCAGCAAGAGCTATCGTTGTAAAAAATATTGAAGCTGGTATTTCCATTCCGGCTTATACCAATGCAGTAAGTTACTTTGATGCAGTACGCTGCGGAAACGCTGCTTCCAATTTAATACAGGCACAACGGGATTATTTTGGCGCCCATACTTATGAACTAATCGGTAAGGAAGGCGTGTTTCATACAGAATGGACTAACAAATGAATTTCATGATTACAATTAAAAAATAAGCACTCCTAAGCCTGTTAAAAAGACCAATGCCCAAAATATTATTATAAGTACCGGCAGATTCCCTTCTGTTATTGTCGAACTCTTTTTCCCTCTTTCCGGAATACTGAATGTTTGATCTATTTCCTGGTATTCAAGAGTCTTATGTTCATAAAACGCATCGTAAGTATTTGTAAAAGTAGACATCGGAGGCATCTTGCGCTCAAGGTATTTGAGATGAGCCCTTCGAAATCTTATGTATTGAGCATTTCTATTCAATATTGATAAACAAAAAAATGATATCAAGAGTCCAAATATTGATATCAAGATAGCAGATAATGCTAAACTTTTAATATCATGCTTTATGCTCAATAATGTACCTAAGGCAACTAATAAGATAGTGTTTGTTGTTAGAAAATTACCGATACGTTGTTGACGCAAATTATCATCATGCTTCCACAATTCAACATTTGCTCTATACTCTTCCAGTAACTTTGCTTCAATATCCTCTTCCATAAACACTTATTTATCGTTGCTTGAATTTATAATTATCTAATTTACTTAAATGGTATTTTTCACTAATCCAATTCCATATATCTGTTTCCTGGTAGCGCATATCAAATATACACAATGTGGATTGTACTAGTAATCATAAACCATGAAAGTACATTTGTTAAATCCATCATCCATTCCAGTCATTTTCGAGAGGTTCAAAGGATCAACAGTTAATCGTGAATCTTGCCATGAAGATATCCAGCAAAAGTGAATATACTATATGCGGTGATAAAACCTGATCCATAGCAGACTCATGATTCAAAAATATTTTACATCAATACTTCGCTAAACCCGGCAACTACTGCTGCAGATTATGAAATGACAGCACTGGTGAGTGCATTATTTATAGGTGCAGTGCAATCTTACTGCATCACGCTAACAGCACCGGTCATTAATGAGTCGCAGGAGATTGCTTTCCTTGTATGTAGCACATCAAAAGCTACTGCTGTAAAACAGGTATTGAAAGAGGAAAAAATATTTAGCAATACCCGGCCCAGTTGATTGAACCAGAACAAAATACGATTCATTGGTTCCTCGATGATGATACGGCAGCAATGATCCGGAATCAAGAACCATGATCTACCCACAGTTACCAATACCCCTTTTATAAACTCCCTGATCATTATTGGCTCGTCTTATTGCTGCCAAACATAATTAACCAATACTTTCTCGTTGATATACTACCAGTTTGTATCATTAAAATAAGAATGCACCCACAAGTGGATGCATTCTTATTATTATAGTTGTTACCAGGATGTTCTGTTTACGGCTTAGTCCACCAACAGTTGCTGCACAGTCCTTGTTTTGTTGGGTGCAACGATCTCTACCTGGTAAGTGCCGCTGGCAATGCCTGATGGCAGCTCAATCTGCTGGCTGCTTGTACCGCCCGCATGGTTGATGATCCTTGTCTGCAGGTTTTGGCCATTATTGCTAATGATCCTTACACTGTACTTGCCCTGTGGCTGGTTCCTTAACTGCAGGTTCATCGTGCCGTTCTCTACAGGGTTGGGGGCAATCGTATAACCTTGTTTGGTATCTGTAACAACTGGTTTTGCTTTTGCAAACACAATCCTGAACCTGTTCGCTTCGGATGAAGCTGCGTTCGCATCTACTGTGAAATTTACGGTAGTGGTGGCAGCCAGGTCGAGCGCTGTTGTTGTGTTCAGGTATTTGTCTTCCAACTTCGCTGTTAAACCTTCGGTGTTCATATTGCTTGCCACAAACTCAAACCTATATGCCTGTTGTTTCAGGTTCCACATACGGAACTGGATGGCATCATTTTCTTTTACTGGCTGTGTGCCTTCTATCGCAAGTATCTTACTGCCTGTCTCTATTGCGAAGTTAGCGCCGGGGTTACCGTACTTAACTGCATCATCTGCATCTACTGCCCTGTCGTACGCTGCATCGAATACTACTACATTGGCATCCAGCATTTCATTGTTTGTGTTGTACAGCCTGCTGTCAATCCTGGAAGGGTTGGCTGATGGCCTGAAGCCAAGGCTGCCGTTGGTGCCGCTGAGCTTGGCGCTTTCTTTCAGTACGATCGTGCCGGCTGCGCCGCTCGTTACAAAGAAGCTCTGCCCACTTTCAATCGTAGTGTTTGGAAGGCCTAAGGTATAACTACCGCCGCTGATCAAACAGTTAAAGCTGTTCGTGCCGCTGAAGGTCTGGTATACACCAAGGCTGTTGCCGCTGAGTTTTTTACTATCCCAGATATAGAACAGGTTGTTTACTCCGCCGGTACGGGTTAAGCCGGTAAAGTTGATCGCTGACGGGTACAGGTTCGGTACCAGGGCAAAGGCTGCCGCGCCTACGTTAGTCGTCTGGTCGCCCGTGTGCACTGTACCGGTATTTCTTAAGGTAGTAGCCGAAGAATTGGAGATGGCACCTGATACGCTCTTGCTCCTTTCTCCACGGATATACAGGAAGTAGGATTTATTATTGGCCAGTGCAACATTAGTGCTGGTTACATTGCTCCAGCTGGCACCGTTCCAGGTGAGCATACCGGCATTGATGGTGATACTGTCGAAGCCGGCGGCGGCTGCTGCTGACTGGGTAGAGAACAAGCCTGTTATCTGTGTACCATAGTTTGGCAGGTTATTCTGCTGTGGCAATGGGTTGGCGGTGCCTTCCTGCCATGCCTGGCGGATGGTTTGTCCGCTACCGAAAGTTGGTACGGATAACAACCTCCAGCTTCTGAAACCATTATTTGGGATATATCTTTCTACGGTTACATTGGTAGCGCCGCTCAGTGTACCATTTACCTGGCCTAAGCTGGCTGTTCCCGTAGCGTCTGATTTAAACGTTACTGACTGGCCGTTGAAATTGGCAGTGGCTGCCACGTCCACTGACAGTGTCCTGGTGGGGTTTACTGTTAGTGTACTGGTAGCTGTCATTGTCAAACTGCCGCTTACGATAAAGTTGGTATTGAGTGTGGCGTTGGCGCCTGCTGCGATGGTTACATTGTCACCACTTGATGGTGGCGCTCCACAGCTCCATCTTGCATTGTCGGTCCAGTCGCCTGTGCCAGTGAAGGTGTTGCCGATACTGTTTACTGTTACTGATTGTTCCTGTGCAGGGCCGCAATCGCCGGTTACTCTTGCATAGTAGGTGTTAGCGCCTACGCCGTTGAGTGTAGTGCCTGTGCCAAGGTTTGTGCCTGTGCCGTTTGGCCCTGTCCACCAGGTGACCAATGCATTCGTGCCCACTACACCGTTAGCAGTCAGGTTTGTTGTTTGGCCTGAACATAATGGGCCGGGGTTTGAGGCGATTATATTGGTAATACCAACATTAATACAGTTGATGACAAAAGTTGCATTGATGGTATGGTTGGCAATAACATCGGTAAAGGTATAAGTACCCACTGCACCTACTGAACTTCCATCAACCAACACATCCTGAATTGAATAACCACCATCAGGAGTAATTGTATATATCTGATCCCCTGTACCATCGCACGAAAGCGTAGTTACGCCAGCAGGTGTAACAGTTCCGTTTGCACCAGAAGAAGCAGTAACCGTATAATTGGCATTGATAACAAAGTTTACTGCTGTTCGGCAGGATGAAGCATTTGAACATGCAGCATAAAGGGCAGTTGTGCCCGGGGTACTGGTATTTGCCAATACTGACGGCACCGGGTTAAATGGAGACCCTGTACCTACTGGTGAACCGCCTGAGGCAAGAGTGTACCATTCAATATTGCCAGTGTTTGACAACATGATCTGGCCACCGGCAGGAGGTGTAATTGTCCATGTAAATGTACCGCTTGCTGTACCAGTTGAAGCACTATAATTCAACGTAATCAAAGTATATGTTACACCTGCAGTTAAAGTCATGGTGCCTGAACCTACACCTGTAGCACCCATACGTGGGAGGTTACCTGTACCGTCATCGTCATCGCCCCTCACAAAATCAGCAGGATTAGCTGGGCAGGTGCCTGGTGTAAACGTTCCTTTCATTATATAGCCCATGTTATCACTTAATGAACTTGCAGTCATGTCAAATACGTAGTTGCCTGTAACAGACACCTGGAATTGCTGAGCTACATAATTTCTTGTTGTAGTAAGTTCAAATGCACAGCTTGCAGAATTATCCATTGCGGAAAGACGCAATGCAATTGGGTCGGTTGCTGCTGTTAATACACCACTATAAGTAGTACCCGAATTTACAAAACTCACACAGCTATTTGCAGCAACAGCAGCCACTGTACCGCTTGCGTTTGCACAAATGCTGGCAGGAGTGCCGGTAATACCCGGAGGGGTTTGTATAACTACTGCTGCACTTCCCTGGTTGCCCCAGCATCCTGCTGCCGATTGAGCCCTGAAATAATAAGTACCTGAAGTGCTTACCACTTCTGACATAGATGGTGTAGCTGTAGAAGTACCGTTTGAAGTAGTACCCTGGAAGTAAATCGTTCCATCACTACCGTTAGATGCAGTAATTGTAGTGTTTGTACAGAAAGTACCGGCACCGAGTACAGTAACATCAGCAGGTAATGCATTCACTGTTAAAGCAGCTGGCAGGCTTGTAACCGGGCTTCCACAGGTAGCAGTAACTACCACATCATAACTGGCAGCATCTGCGGCAGCAACGTTGGTTATTGTTAGTTGGTTACTTAATGCACCTGATATGTTGCCGCCATCTGCTAACGGAGTACCAGCTTTACGCCATACGTAAGTAAGTCCGGGACCGGTTGCACTTACAGTAAAGACAGCTGTTTGGCCGGCACATCTTGCTAAAGCAGAAGGGTCGCCTGTAATAGCGGCACCAGTAGAAACAGCAACCGCTGCCTGTGCCTGCACTGAACAACCACCATTACTTGCAGTAACGGTAAATGTTTCAGAAGCAGTTAGTGCTGTGGTTAAAGTATTTTGAGCTGAGGGACTTACTAAATTGGTTACTGCAGTCCATGCAAAAGAAACTGAAGAGGGAGGTGTAAAGCTGTACATTGTTCCCACTGCCGGTGCTGTAGTAATCGTATTATTGGCTGTAACAGTACTTGAAGTATTTGAGGAGAAGGTAATACTCTGGAAGTTAGTTGCTGCAAGCCCTGTTAATCCTGCAGAAGCAGAAGCGGAGGTACCTGCAGTTCCATAACGGAATTCAATCTTATTGTTTCCTTCATACAGCCATGCCTGATAAGTGGCATTTGCTGCATTAGCCACTACCCTTGGGTTTGTAACGAGCCATTGGGCAATAAAAATCCGGTTTGGTGCAGTTCCGCTTACCAATACTTTTACATTACCGTTAGTTCCGGTAGACAGATCATCCCATAAAGGGTAAATCTTCGGAACATTGGTAGTGCTTGTAACGGCATTGCTGAATTGGGCAGCAGCTGTTCCGTTGCCTAATAAAATCCAGCCATCCGGGGAAATAGAATATTGCGTATAGGCAGTTCCTTCATAATAGAAAGTAAAGCCCAATGTTTGTAAAGAAGATGGAGTATCATCACCAGTGCCAGATGATACAGCAGGTGAACCAATAATCGTTGTAGCACCTGTCATTGGATCGAGTGAACCGGTAGATGCCGCAAACACATATTGATTGGCAGTAAATGGAATTGTACCTGTAGCGCTTAAGGCAGAGGTAGCACCTGAACAAATAGTAGCCGGTGTTGCGGTAGCGGTAACAGCTTGTGGGCTGGCCGTAACAGCAATTGCGGCTGTATTACTTACAGGAGATATGCATCCATTACCATCGGTACCTATTACAGTATAATTCTGAGAAGTAGAAGGAGAAGCATTTACCGATGTTCCTGTAGTAGCAGACAGGCCTGTTGCAGGCGACCATAGATAGGTAGTTGCGCCAGATGCTGTAAGTGCAACTGCTGTACCTCCCGGTGTGCAATAGGTTCCTGAAGCAGGAGTGATTGAAACGGACGGCAACGGATTAACAACAACTGCTTTTTCCACTGTTGTAAATGACAGCCCGCTATTTGTACAAGTGATCACACACTGATAATAGGTGGTGGAGGTAAGTGCCCCTGTAGCCTGTGATGAGTTGGTACCCAATGTTGTTGGGTATGGCCCCCCCGGTGTTGTACCGGATGACCATTGATAAGTGATCCCCAAATCGGTGTAAGTTGTGCTTAAAGATAAGGTTGTACCCAGGCCCGAACAAACTGCGGCAGCACCAGTAATGGTAGCAGCTGCAGGTGTACCGGTACAAAGTGGTAATGGAGTACCCGTAAATTCGTCCGCACCTAAATCTGGTGTTGTGGCATTCCTTACATCACCCTCAAAGTCATCCGTAATACCAGCAATATTAGCACCGCCGCTTTCTGCACCGGTTGCAACAACTGTATTTATTTTTAAGAAATTGGCATTGCCACAGGCAGTACTTAAGAATGGTGGGTTTTCTGTAACAGAATTTGCATCACGTGGAGCGATGGTACCAGCTGTAAATACACCGGCTTTATACGCTGCAATTGTTTGTGCAGAGCTTATTCCATCTGAATAAATTAAATTATTTGCACTTGCAGTACCTGCATAAAAGAGGTTCCTGTTGGATGTGCCAGCATAATTGGCAAGGCTACCTGCAGCACCTCCGCTCCTGCGGTATGCCACTGTTAAACCTGCACCGGCAAAACCAGAACTATTTACAATGATATTATTTCTCAGGTCAAGTGTTGCGGTTGTACCTGTTGTGCTGGTAGTATGAAATAAACCGGTAGATCCAAAAGTAGCAGCCGTAGTTGCTGAACTGATATTTACTGTATTATTATATACATTCAGCGTTGAGGTTGCTGAGGTAGAAGTGATATTAATACCCCTGATACCATCTGTAGTAACTGCAGCACTGGCATTCAAATCACCTATACGGTTATTGCTGATTGTGTTGGTGCCTGATGTAGATGTGACTCTGATACCTGATACGATTGTTGATGCACCATTAAACAAAGTGGATACAGAGCAAATCGTATTCTTATTAATAGTAAGTATACTACCAGCAGCACTGATAGCTGCAATGGTAGGGCTTCCACCACTTCCCGCTGCTCCTACAGCAATACCGGAAATAGCGTTGTTATTAATATTTACCGTATTGGTACTTGCACCGGTGTAACTGATACCCAATACTGTCGGTCCTGTTCCTCCAACACCACTGAAACTCATTGAACTGATGGTATTGTTATTCATATTAGTAGTTCCAACGCCACTCACAGCTATCCCCGTCATTGCAGTTGGTGAAGTGGTGGATGTTGCCAGTGAAAGGGAATTGGTTGTTACCGTCATAGCAGTGCCTGAGGTGGTAATACCGGTAACTGTTGGTGCTGCACAGGAAATGGTCACAGCATTATTCTTTATAAACCCGGTATTCGTAAATGCACAGGTAATACCAATAACGGTGCCTGAGTTTGTACCACTTATATTAATGGTATTGCTATTGATATTCTTATTTCCCAAAGCTGGAGAAGAAGGACCACCCAACGAAGATATACCTGTTGCAGAAGTAGTGCCTGCAAGACTTGTGAATGTAATAGTATTATTCACCAACGAATCTGCTACTTCTGAAGGTGTACCTGAAGTTGACTGGAAGATGATAGAACCGGATGCTGCAACACGATCAACAATCATACTATTAGACCTCACATTAACCAACGCCGTTACTGTTGCGTCCTGGAAAACGCCAATTAATGCACCTGTGCTGCGAACAGTAGAGCCCGTTGTATTTAATGTATTACCGACAATATTTGCAGTTGCATGAATAGCATTTGCATTGATATAAGTAATAGCACCGGAACCATAACTTCCCGATCCGGTCACAGCCTGCTTGATTGTAATGGTATTGCCATTACCGGCACTACCTACATTTAGCGTTGTGGCAGCACCTGTTGCCACAATACCGTTAATTGGGCTGGTAACAGCCGAGCTTGAAGAGGTAGTTTGATTAACAGTAATTCCGTTATTAAGTGCATTAATGGTGGTAGCCGCACCTGCAACTGAAATACCCGTCAATGTTGTTGACGTAGTTCCAGCGCCCGATGTCGTTTGATTAATGGTAATCGTATTCCCATTCACTGTATTGGTTGCCGCTGCAAAAGCTGCAATAATGCCTGAAAAAGTAGAAGCAGAAGCAGCGCTCACAGTTTGGTTAAGCGTAATATTATTTGAACTACCAATAATGGTACCTGTTGAAAGGCCATATCCAAAAGTAACCCCTGTTACAGCCACTGTTGTACCGGTTTCCGTTAGGTTGATGGTATTGCTGCTTACCTCATTGGTATAAGTAACAGCGGCAGGATTTGTACCTGCGGAGATATTAACACCAATTGTAGCAATCGTCATCGAATTACTGGTAATATTGTTGTTTCTGATTAGCGCATTTACACCGTTGCGGTAACTTACACCTGCTGATGCTGTTGAAAAATTAACATAGCCACCATCAAATGCAGTATTAAATCCATAAGTGATGGTATTGCCCAGAGGAGCAGTACTGCCACCTATTTCTATTCCGGTTTCAGTAATAGCGGCAGTATTGGGAACAGAAACAACATATACACCAAAAGCAACACTACTAATTGTATTCCCCTGTACTTTCAACCCACTGTTTAACCCCGCATTACTGGTGGCATTGGCCGAAACCGTTGCTGAAGTAGCAGTGTGTCCCGATGTAGCATACACGCCAATTGTATTTTGATAAGTAGCACCTAAAGCAATCGAATTATTTGAAATAACATTATTCTGAGCTCCGTTGGTGGCAGTTGTATAAAAAACGCCCACGCCCAACTCGGTCATGTTATTAGTAGCCAATGCAGTGGTTAGATTCGCAGCATTTTCCTGTAACCTGAACCCGGTAATGGTAATGAAATCACCACCCACAATCTTTATAACTGCGTCCAGCCTGCTGCCCGCTACCTGCGCATTGGATGCAGTAATTATACTGTTTGCCGCACCATTCCCTTGTATGGTAATAGTGTTTACCGCTGTACCGCTTGCTGTAATAGACAAACCGCCGGCTATGGCAGTTTCCGCACCAGTTGGGCAGGTAATTACAACAGGAGATGTAATGGTAGCCAAATTTAATGCAGTGATGGCATTGGCCAGACTTGTATAAGTAGGTGCAAGGCCTGAACCACTATTGGTGGTTACTGCAAACTGTGCATTGATATTTGTTGTTCCAAACAGAACCAACGCAAAAAGCAGGGAATAAATTTTCCGCATAAACTTGAGTTTAATTAAATAGATGATAAACTTGTTAAAAGATTATTTGAGCAATAGTTAATAATGGGTGGCGGAGAAATGGGCTTATCAGTTTATTGGATTTATTATTCTATAAAATCTACCGATGAAATTTTTCAGAACAATTCACGAATATAAAGGATGCATTTTTAAATAAGCAACTTTTTATAAATAATTTATTTTTCCAAATAATAAACCCGTGTAATAACACTCTTGTTAAGAGTTGGTTAACTATGCTAACTATTTACTTATCTGACTAAATCCAGCTACTGGCATAAATCCTGTGCCTTGAGCCCTGGCTAAAAAGCAGCATTATTCACTGCACGATTTCAAAAAATATTGCTTCAAAAAACAACATTCATGGCCGGATAAATAAACAGCCCCTCAACTGGGTTGAGGGGCTGCATCCTTATTAATTAGCAAAAGCTTCAATGATTCATTAGAACTTCCGGCTCCATTAATTCTTATTAACAAACAGTGTTTTCACCGTCCGTGTTTTACCAGGAGCCACAATCTCTACCTGGTAAGTTCCATTGGCGAGATTCCCTAAACTGATGGCTTGTGCTGCTGTACCACCGGCATGGTTGACAACCTTTGTCATTGCTGACTGGCCGTTCATACCGATGATCCTTATACTGTACCTGCCTGCCGGCTGTGCATTGAACTGTAAGTTCATACTGCCTCCCTGTTACAGGGTTCGGTGCAATTGTATAGCCTTGCTTTACGTCTACTGTAACCGGCACTTTCCTGAATGCTATCCTGAACCTGTTGGCCGCTTTGGAGGCTCCATCGGCTGTTACTGTGAAGTTCACCGTTGTACTGCCCTTCAGGTTAACAGCTGTAGTTGTTTTCAGGTAGCTGTCTTCCAACACCGCTTCCATACCTGCTGCTTCCATTTTAGTGGTTGCAAACTCAAGCCTGTAATCCTGCTGCTGAAGGTTCCACATACGGAACTGGATGGCATCATTTTCTTTTACTGGCTGTGTGCCTTCTATCGCAAGTATCTTACTGCCTGTCTCTATTGCGAAGTTAGCGCCGGGGTTACCGTACTTAACTGCATCATCTGCATCTACTGCCCTGTCATAAGCGGCATCAAATACTACTACGTTGGCATCCAGCATTTCATTGTTTGTGTTGTACAGCCTGCTGTCAATCCTGGAAGGGTTGGCTGATGGCCTGAAGCCAAGGCTGCCGTTGGTACCGCTGAGCTTGGCGCTTTCTTTCAGTACGATCGTGCCGGCTGCACCGCTCGTTACAAAGAAGCTCTGCCCACTTTCAATCGTAGTGTTTGGAAGGCCCAGGTATAACTACCGCCGCTGATCAAACAGTTAAAGCTGTTCGTGCCGCTGAAAGTCTGGTATACGCCAAGGCTGTTGCCGCTGAGTTTTTTACTATCCCAGATATAGAACAGGTTGTTTACTCCGCCGGTACGGGTTAAGCCGGTAAAGTTGATCGCTGACGGGTACAGGTTCGGTACCAGGGCAAAGGCTCCTGCTCCTACGTTAGTCGTCTGGTCGCCCGTGTACACTGTACCGGTATTTCTTAAGGTAGTAGCCGAAGAATTGGAGATGGCACCTGATACGCTCTTGCTCCTTTCTCCACGGATATACAGGAAGTAGGATTTATTAGTGGCCAGTGCAACATTAGTGCTGGTTACATTGCTCCAGCTGGCACCGTTCCGGTGAGCATACCGGCATTGATGGTGATACTGTCGAAGCCGGCTGTTGCTGCTGCTGACTGGGTAGAGAACAAGCCTGTTATCTGTGTACCATAGTTTGGCAGGTTATTCTGCTGTGGCAATGGGTTGGCGGTGCCTTCCTGCCATGCCTGGCGGATGGTTTGGCCACTGCCGAAAGTTGGTACGGATAATAACCTCCAGCTTCTGAAACCATTATTTGGGATATATCTTTCTACGGTTACATTGGTAGCGCCGCTCAGTGTACCATTTACCTGGCCTAAGCTGGCTGTTCCCGTGGCGTCTGATTTAAACGTTACTGACTGGCCGTTGAAATTGGCAGTGGCTGCTACGTCCACTGACAGTGTCCTGGTGGGGTTTACTGTTAGTGTACTGGTAGCTGTCATTGTCAAACTGCCGCTTACGATAAAGTTGGTATTGAGTGTGGCGTTGGCGCCTGCTGCGATGGTTACATTGTCACCACTTGATGGTGGCGCTCCACAACTCCATCTTGCATTGTCGGTCCAGTCGCCGGTGCCAGTGAAGGTGTTGCCGATACTGCCTACTATAACACTCTGCTCTAATGGCCCGCCGCAATCTCCTGTTACATAAGCATAGTAGGTACCTGCTCCCTGGCCTGGCAAACTGGTGCCGGTTCCAAGGTTTGAACCGGTAGCGCCGGGGCCTGTGTACCAGGTTACTACTGCGTTCGTTCCTGCTACACCGTTAGCGCTCAGCGTTGTTGTTTGGCCTGAACATAATGGACCGGCTGGTGAGGCACTGGCTGATGTGATGCTGACATTGATACAACTAACAGCAAAGGTTGCACTGATTGAATGAGGAGCAGTTACATTTACGAAATCATAAGTACCGCCTGCAGCATACGACCCGGTGGTTAATGCAGTAGCCGGAGTGCCGTCTACTGTTACATCTGTAATTAAATAACCCGGGTCAGGTGTCACAGTGTAGGTACCAGTAGCACCGCAGTTCACACTGCCTGTTGCAGGAGTGATTGAACCATTGGCTCCTGATGTTACGGTGATGGTATAAGTATTCAATACAAAGGTTACGCTAATTGTATGAGCAGCGGTTACACTCGTAAAATCATAGGTGCCACCTGCAGCATAAGATCCTGTTGTTAAAGGAGTAGCAGGTACGCCATCCACTGTTACATCTGCAATACTGTAACATCCAGCTGGTGTAATCGTGAAACTTTGATTGCCTCCTGGAGTCACGTAGGTGGTGCCTGGTGAAACAGAACCATTTGGACCGGAGGTTACTGTGATGAAATATCCAGTTGCATCGCCGAGCGAAAAAGTGCCACCTGTTGTAAGGCCGCCGGCTGCGTTTGTGGTTGCCGAACCTGCTATACTTGTTGCTGCAGGATTCGACCATGTACCGGCATTATCTTTACCCACTCTTAAATTAGTAAGTGAAGGTGCTCCGGCTACATCTCCCGGATTTATATAATTAAATGTTGCATTGTAAACTGCTGCTGCAGAAAATACCAGCGTCCAGTTGCGGTTTATATAATTTGTTTGATCAATCCCTGAACCACCTGGTGTGGGCCCTACAGCAGGTGCAGCACCGGGAACCAGCGTACTTGCTGTAACATTGCCTGCTGAAGTGCCTGCTAACAAACCAATTGATACAGGCGTATAATTGCTGGCATCACCAATTGGCAGTGCAACGGTTGAAGCACCAGCTGCAACTGCACGTACTAAATTACCATTTACATAGCTTGTTGAGCTGCCTCCTGTTAAAGATGCTCCTGCAACTACTTCAGTTATTTTATTAACCCCGGTTTGAACTTTTCCAGCAGTCAATGTCAATGAATCACTTGAAACATCAGTTGCTAAAATGACACTTCCAAAACTATTATTAATAATTAAGTTGTGGAAAGCCTCAGCAGTTGACTTGGTAATTGTTTGATTAGCTGTTGTAGAATTAAATTCAACTGTTGTAACTGCTCCGGGTGTGTAAACTCCGTTTGTTCCATTCGTCCAGTTGCCCTTAACTTTTAAAGTGGAACGGTTAGCTGATAAGAGTGTTGCAGCAAAACTATTGCCTCCAATAATTACATTCCCCGCCACATTTACTACAGGAAGGCCTGTTCCATTACAAATATCCAATTTTGAAATCCCATTAAGTCCCGATACTTTTAAATCTCCTGTTATATTTAAAGTAAGTGCAGCAGCTCCTGTAAAACGAACGTTCTGGTTATTTGAATTCTGTATATCAAGATTGCCTGCTACTGATGACAAAGTCCCTGTAAAATTAACACCGCTGGTTTGGCCGGCACAATTCCAGATAAAATTCTGAAAACTTTGATTGCCTGCCACAAATGAGGTTGTAGTGGTAATTCCTTTTACTTCACAAATCGAACCAGCAACCCAGGTAACATTAGCAGCGCCATTTACCGCTGATGCAATAAGTGTACCTCCATTACTATTGTGTACATATTTTGCAGTGGCATTAAGGGTTATAGCCCCGGCCCCGGCTAAAACACCCGTTGTGCCACCTGCTTTATCATCTATTGTGCCGTCAACTATAATTTTACTCCCGGAAACAATACTATAGGTACCTGTTGATGTTGCTGCTGGGTTCTTATCTACAAACAGCGTAGTAGATGCAGGTACATTTAATCTGCTTGTAGCTGTTAATAATGTAACTGCGAAACCAGCAGTACCCTGGCCTTTGAAGGTTACATCCCCTACAAGGTTAACTATACCACCGGTTGAAACCTGGAGAGCTCCTGCAATTTTGCTATTACCAAAAATAGTAGTGGTACCAGCACCGGTATAGTGAATGCCCCATCGGCACCACTGCTTGTACCGGCCCATGTCCAGTTAGACGATGCCCCAAGTGTAAATGAAGGCCCGTTCCAGGCAATAAATTGTCCGTTGCTATTGGCCGCAGCAACAGTTCCATCTATCGTAACAGTACCGGAATAACCGCCACCACTTACTACGGTTACACTTCTGCTACTGGAAGATTGATAAGTAAGCGTTCCCCCGGCTTGAACAATAAGGGCACCACAAGTAACACCTGCGGCTGAAACTGTTACCGTAACCCCATTGGGGATTATAATACTATCTGCCGTAGTAGTAATTGCACTAAATGCAGTATTGCTTGCAGCAAGTGTCCAGGTTCCTGTAACTGCTGTTCTAACAACCGCTGAAGCAGAAGCAACTACCAGTAAGGAAACAAGAATTAATGAGAATAATTTTTTCATAAATGACAATTTGATCGTTAATGTGTATATTATAAGAAGAAAAAGCAATCATTTTAAGATAGAGCAATAAGTAAAATCTATGCTTCCGGGAGGATAGCCAGGCTGCAACAATCGTATTTAACAACTATCTTCTTTTTCAACACTTCAAAGGATGGCAAATAAAACAATTAGTTTTCTACGATACGGGGGATAATCTTTACTATACAAAAATCATATACTAAAAAGTATACTAAGCTATGGTTTTTATATTGGCATGCTAATTTTACAGACTTCTTTATTTACGCAAACGTTGCCATCACTTTACTTGTTTATTTTAGGTTTACTTCAGAAGGGGTAAATGGCTTCCAAAAAAATTGCAACAAAAGTACCCAACACCGCCAGGTATTTTTGTTGCAATCAAACAGCCCTTTGTCCGTACTCTATTATTATTTCCTGTTCACAAATAACTGCTGCACCGTTCTTGTCTTATCAGGAGCAATGATCTCTACCTGGCAGGCACCCCTTGCCATCGTGGCCGGCAGTTCAAGCAACTGGTTACTGTTGCCTCCTGCGTGGTTGATAGTAGTAAGCATTACAGATTGGCCTGCTGTGCTCATGATTCGGACTGCGTATTTACCTGCGGCCTGGTTTATGAACTGTAAGTTCACTACCCCATTCTCTACCGGGTTAGGTAATACTGCATAGCCTGGTTTCACATTGCCTGCTCTTGCTTTTACGATCGTGCTATACCTGCTGGCACCGGCTGTACCTGCACTCTTCACCCTGTAGAAAACCGCTGTTTGTGGCGCTGCTGCATCAAGCAGGTTGTAGCTAAGGTCTGCTCCATTGTTACCTGTTGCAGTTACACTTCCTACTGAGATAAAGTTCCTGCCATCAGTTGAACGCTCTACTTCGTAGTTGAGAGTGTTTCTTTCTGCTGCTACTTTCCAGTCTACTTTAATGCCTTCTGTTGTCCTGTTGGCTGCAATACTGATGAACGTGATCGGCAATGGTGCAGATTGTTTGAATACAATCCGGAACCTGTTCGCATCTTTTGATGCTGCTGTTGCATCTATCGTAAAGTTCACCATAGTGGTGCCATTTAAGTTGATGGCGGTAGTGTTGTTCAGGTATCTATCTTCCAGCATCGCTGATAAGCCTTGTGTGTTCATGTTGCTTACGGCAAACTCAAACTTATATGTCTGCTGCTGCAGGTTCCACATACGGAACTGGATGGCATCATTGTTTACAGGTGGCTGTGTGCCTTCTATTGCCAGTATTTTACTGCCTGTTTCAATGGCGAAGTTAGCACCAGGGTTACCGAACTTAACCGCATCATCTGCATCTACTGCCCTGTCGTACGCTGCATCGAATACTACTACATTGGCATCCAGCATTTCATTGTTTGTGTTGTACAGCCTGCTGTCAATCCTGGAAGGGTTGGCTGATGGCCTGAAGCCAAGGCTGCCGTTGGTACCGCTGAGCTTGGCGCTTTCTTTCAGCGTTAAGCTGCCTGCGGTGCTGGTTTGTACAAAGAAACTCTGGCCGCTTTCAATCGTAGTGTTTGGAAGGCCTAAGGTATAACTACCGCCGCTGATCAAACAGTTAAAGCTGTTCGTACCGCTGAAGGTTTGGTAGAAACCAAGGCTGGTACCGCTGAGTTTTTTACTGTCCCAGATATAGAACAGGTTGTTTACTCCGCCGGTACGGGTTAAGCCGGTAAAGTTGATCGCTGACGGGTACAGGTTCGGTACCAGGGCAAAGGCTCCTGCTCCTACGTTAGTCGTCTGGTCGCCCGTGTACACTGTACCGGTATTTCTTAAGGTAGTAGCCGAAGAATTGGAGATGGCACCTGATACGCTCTTGCTCCTTTCTCCACGGATATACAGGAAGTAGGATTTATTATTGGCGAGGGCTACATTAGTGCTGGTTACATTGCTCCAGCTGGCACCGTTCCAGGTGAGCATACCGGCATTGATGGTGATACTGTCGAAGCCGGCGGCTGCTGCTGCTGACTGGGTAGAGAACAAGCCTGTTATCTGTGTACCATAGTTTGGCAGGTTATTCTGCTGTGGCAATGGGTTGGCGGTGCCTTCCTGCCATGCCTGGCGGATCGTTTGGCCACTGCCAAAAGTTGGTACGGATAACAACCTCCAGCTTCTGAAACCATTATTTGGGATATATCTTTCTACGGTTACATTGGTAGCGCCGCTCAGTGTACCATTTACCTGGCCAAGACTTGCTGTACCGGTAGCGTCTGATTTAAACGTTACAGACTGGCCGTTGAAATTGGCAGTGGCTGCTACGTCCACTGATAGTGTCCTGGTTGGGTTTACTGTTAGTGTACTGGTAGCTGTCATTGTCAAACTGCCGCTTACGATAAAGTTGGTATTGAGTGTGGCGTTGGCGCCTGCTGCGATGGTTACATTGTCACCACTTGATGGTGGCGCTCCACAGCTCCATCTTGCATTGTCGGTCCAATTGCCTGTGCCAGTGAAAGTATTGGTGCTGTTGTTGGTAGTTGTAATTGAAGCCGTGCTGGTACAACCGTTAGCTCCGGTTACTGTTACAGTAAATGTACCTGCGCCAGTTATACTTGCATTGGCATTATTGCCAAGGCCATTGTCCCATGAATAGGTACCACCGCCCGTTGCAGTTACACTAATAGTTGGGCTGGCACATGTTACAATGGTTGTACCGCTATTGTTTGTAATGCCAGCTGTTGGGGGGGTGTTATCCTGCGTAACCACGATGCTTGCTGTTGATGAACATCCGCTGGCTGCTGTTACTGTAACAATATAAGTGCCGGGAGCAGTAATGCTTTTAGAGGCACCGCTGCCAAGCCCATTATCCCATGAGTAAGTACCCCCACCTGTTGCGGTTACACTGATTGATGTAACTGTACAGGTCAATACGGCAGTGCCGGTATTATTGGTGATTCCTGCTGTTGGATTCAAACACTCGCCGCCGGTAAATGAAGCTGTGTTGATATCAGATTCAGTTAATCCACTAACAGTAAATTGGTTTGAAGCAGTTGCTGTTGCAGGATACGACCATGCTGCACCATTATACCTTGCCCCTTTTATGTTCCCTGATACTGCTACACCCTGCAGATCTGCAGCAGCATAACTCAATTGAAGACTGCCTGCTGAAAAAGCTGTGAGTGAATTTGAAACAGACCAGTAGCGCTTAATGTATTTAGCCGGATCCAATCCATAGTTAGCAAGGTCTGGATGATCTGCTCCCGTACTGGTTAATGTAACTGTACCCGGCACCGTTACATTGCCTGAAAAAGTAGAAGGAGTGTAAGCTGTTGCATCACCGACAGGGAATACGGCAGTGGCAGGCGAACCTGATGCTACTGCCCGAGCAAGGGTTCCATTTACATAACTCGTAGCCGAACCACCGGTTATTGATGCACCGGTTGTACTAACCGTAATGGAATTGGCTCCGGTAGTTATTAAACCACTGGTAAGTGCAAGTGTACCATTTACTGTTACAGCATTGGTTAATGAAACACCTGCGCTGTTGTTGATACCAAAATTATTTACCGAAGATGGAAGACCATCACCGGTTGCCTGGGCTGTAGTTCCTTCATAGCTATAGCTTGCAGCGCTGCTGAAAGAACGAACTGCTGTTTGAACAGAGCCGGTAGCACCACTGGCAGTGATACCTGCAGCATCACCTATTTTTACATTTGCACCACCCAATACATTGAATGCGCCATCACCAGCAATTGTATTGGCATCTCTCAGATCAGTTTCCCTGGCTACATTCATAACGCCACCTGCTGCGATATCAACAATACCGGTACTTCCCGTTCCTGCGCCTGTTGAATTCGGTAAAAACTCCTGCAGGTTTACCACACCAGTGCTTCCTACAGCGAGGTAAAATATTTTACCTGCACCTGCACCCGTATTTAAATAACCTCTTGGTGCAGCCAGCGCAGCAGAATAAGGCTGCATGGTCAATGTACCATTTACATTAATGATGAGGTTGACTGCAGAAAGTGTTCCACTGCCTGTTCTTGCTGAATAGCATGACAATGGTGCAAATGTGAGTGTTTTGCCTGCGTTGATGGTTAGTGTATTATCATTGGTTGGTGCGGCTACGTTTCCGCAATAACTCATGGCATTTCCTCCATTTGCAGAGCCATGGTAATTCAACGTAACATCATGATCAATCACTACCTCGGTTGTATTGTTATACCTTATTGTTGAAATATTAATTAAACCGCCATTACCGGTAAGCGTAACAGTTCCGGTATTAAACAGGTCCAGTGAAAGGCCATCTGCATTGTCACCGGTCAATGCACTTCCCAATGTACCGGCTGTATTTACCTGTATGGTTGTACCAAATACTTTCAAATACTTTCTTTGATCAGAACTACCGGTACTGGAAGGTACCCCCTGCAAAAGCTGTCCATCCAGTACATATAAATTATTAACCTGCTCATTGGTAACATTATAAGTAACTGTAAAACCGCCGCTGATGTATACACTGGCCGTTGTATTGGTTGTATTGGGAAAATCGCCAGATCCAGCAGCAACCCATGCGCTTCCATTCCATTTATTCCAGGTAGTATTAATTGCCCAGTTGCCGGTTGCCCTCGACATATAATCACCAGTTGTGTACTGAACAACATTGATAGCACCGGAAACAGCGCTCGTTACAGATGTTGGGCTACAGGTTCCTGTTACTATACAATAATAATAAGTGGTACCAAGACTTGTTGTAAGGGGTGTATAGCTGTTGCTGTTACTGCCAACTGCTATGTCGTCGCCCGTTGTATTGGTGGCATTGTCTGTGCTGCTGTACCACTGATAGCCCAATCCTGCACCACTTGCGCTAACAGTTAATGCTGCTGCTAGTGCATTTAAAGAGTACGATGCTCCTGCAGTTGACTGGCTTACAATAGAAGTAGCGTCTACCGTTATCTGAACCGCATCTGATGCTGTATTACATGCCCCATTGGTAGCCACGCAATAATAATAGTAAGTACCGGCGGAAACGGATGGTGGCGTATAAGTATCTGTGCTGCCGCCATTGCCACTGCCTACTGAAGTGCCGCCGGTATTGCTTAATGAGGTATTGGAATACCATTGATAAGTTGGAGACTGGTCTGCCACTACAGTACCAAGGGTTAACGTACCACCGGTACATTCAGACTGGCCAGGTGTTGGCTGTGTTGAAAAAGTTGGAGCGGTACAGGCCGGCCCGATAATGATTGCACCAGAGATTGCACTTGTTACCGGGGAAGGACAGGCTCCACTCACTACAATAATAATACAAAGTACCCTGCACCGCAGTTGATGGTGCATAACCTGAACTGTTGGTGCCAACTGCCTGATCATCACCCGAAGTATTGGTAACATTATCCGTACTGCTATACCATTGATAATTCAAACCGGCGCCATTTGCGCTAACCGTTAATGCCGTCGGGCTGCCAAACCCTTCAGGATAAGTTGCCCCGCCGGTAGACTGGCTGGATATTGAAGGAGCAGCCTGCACGGTTACACCGCCAGAAATACCGCTGGTAGCAGTATTGGTGTTGCCGCCACCACAATCGTTGGTAACTACACAACGGTAATATAAAGTACCTGTTGCATTTGTCAAAGGCGTGTAAGTATTGCTGTTGGTTCCAACATTTACAACACCTGCACTAAAGTCACTGGCAGTTGAAGATTTCCATTGATAACTTACCGTACCGCTGCCGCCTGCGGTTACAGACAAAGCCGTAGCAGCATCATTCAAACACAATGTTTGCGGAGTGGAAGAAGGTTGTACTGTAATGGATGGAGCAGCACAGGTAATAATATTGGAAATAAAAAGTGTTACATGGCCGATGAATGAAGTAGTGGGGCTATTAACAGCGGTTGTATAACCAGTAGATGTTCCATTGTTTAAACGGGCAGGAAACAAACTATACTGGGTAGCTGACGAATACGTTCCTGCATTATAATTAATACAACGGGGGATTAAAATTTGCTTAACAGTTGAAGCAGGTGGAAATCTAAGCGTATCTCCACCGGTACAATTTGTACCGGCAGCAGCGGCTATTGGTGCAGTGGCAACAAAACCACCATTGGTTGCCTGTATTACATTACTTACTGTGAGATAGGTTCCAACAACAATGGATTCACCAAAAACAACAGGATTCACCTGCCCTGCAGCACCCGACTTCCATATAATTCTTATTGAATCAATTTTCTCTGTACTCAACGCCAGATCAAAACGGATATAACCAGTTGCACTATTATTGGAAATATATGAAACATTGATACCGCTTAAACATGGAATTGACTGGGAACTTTGAGATTGAGAAACCCTGGTTACTGTTACATTGCTACCAGTTACAAAATTCGTATTCACTCCTGAAAAAGTTACTGTGCGTTGTGCATTTACCTGGGATACTCCCCCCAGCAGTGTGAGGGTTATGATCAGGATATTTAACAGCATCGCTTTTTTGATAGTAAAACTATCCTTTAACCGGTTTGTAAACATTTTTTTCATACGTTGATTTTTTGGCAATTGAAAATTTGATAACCTGTCATCCCGGGTAAGAGCAATGGGTGCTGGCATAGACAGTTGTTGGGTAAACATGGCAAACAATTTATTCGTTCAAGAAGTATTTAGATATTTGGCAATGCGATTTAAAAGCAATCAAAAGCATGTAAAAAAAGGGGGTTGGGATAATGAAAGATCAGCAAAGTTTTGGCTACCCTATAGTAAGCTGGCAATAACAATCGAGTCGAAATTCTGATGATCTACTGGTTCAAGCCTATGCAACTTATAATTTTTATATTTTGATCGTATAAAGCCGCCAGCATTTATTTACGCAATCGATGCCAGAGTTTGTATAAAAAACAATCAACCATCAAACCTCTTCCGTCACTGATTCTCAACAAAAAGAAAGAAAAGACCCCGCAGGCAGTTTCGGGAACGATTGCGTAAAAAATTTGGTAACGTTTGCGTAAATAAATACAGTGTCAAAGCCACCTGAATCCGAAAAAAAATTTCAAAAGAGTTTACATTAGTCCTGCATTCTGTATGCAGGTGCATTGCTTGTAATATCCCGTGAAAAAATTCTTATTTGCATTAATTAATTACACTTTGAAATAAATCAAATCATCCCTGGCAATAAGCTTCGGGGTAAACGATTATAATTTCATTTTGCAATTGACTC
The DNA here is from genome assembly GCA_016722465.1 of Chitinophagaceae bacterium. Lineage (GTDB taxonomy): Bacteria > Bacteroidota > Bacteroidia > Chitinophagales > Chitinophagaceae > Ferruginibacter. The sequence continues at coordinate 25,330 of JADKJC010000005.1, forward strand.
AACAATGGATTTACATATGAAAAATACGTTTGCACTGCCAGCCCATTTCATTAAAAAAGCTGTACTATTATTTGTATCCATTTCAGGTTTACTTTTTGTTCAATACAGTTTTGCACAATTCACCAGCACCTGGGCATTAACTTCCGACCAGTCGTTTGCAACAACAGGTGCCGCCGCCGCCGATGTTACCGGTGCCAACCAGGCAATGAGTGGCACACTTTTTATTCCTGCAGCAAATTCTTATGCAGGTGTATCAAGCTCACCACCCGAAGGTCAACGCTGCAGTCCAAAACAAAATGACGGAAATGATGGCGGATGGTTAATAGACGGCAGCGCAGTAGAAGGCAGGTACATGGAATTTGTGGTGAACCCCAATACCGGCTTTGATATGAACGTTACTACCATTGCGTTTTCCATCGGCAACAGGTCAACCTCCAATTTAAGAGGTTCAGCGTATTACTATGTTGGTGCCACCAATGCTGCTTTTACCATGGCAACCGGAACTGCACTGGGTACTGCATTAAGGGCAGGCACTTCCACCAATCAATATAATTCGTACAGCTACACTACCAGTATCAATGTAACAAGTGGCAACAAAATTTTTGTAAGGATATATCCATACAATACAGCATCATTAAATACGGGTAAATATTTTTGTACAAAAGCTGTTTCCATTTCCGGCACCACTACTTCGCCCAATGTAACCGACATCACCTTTACAACACCAGGCACCTGCATCAATAATCAAATTACTGTTTCATGGACGGGACCTTCTGGTTTTAATGCAGCCACTACTACCCTGCTTGCATTTTTAAAACCAACCAGTGCTGTTACCATTGGCACGCCCAGCAGCACATTGGCCACTTACACGGCCAGTACAGTTTTTGGCACCGGCACTAACTATCAAAATGATGCAGCGGCTAAATGCATTTATAAGGCTACCGGTACTGATGCATTTGGAAACCATAGCGGGCTTACCATTACCGGGCTTACTGCCAATACTACTTATCACATGCTGATATTTATTGTAGCCAATGTTGCCAATACTTATTCTGCAGGGGCGGTTGGCAACGGCACCACTTTGGCCGCAGCTGTTGCCGAGCCCACCAATCATCCCACCGTTTTTGCAAAAGGAACAGTTACTGCATCTTCGATTGCTCCTACATGGACTGCTGCAGTGGCAGGTGCACAGGCACCCCTTGGTTACCTGCTGCAAGCCAGCAACAGTGCTACGCCGGCTGATCCGGGCAGCGTGAGTCCATTAGACGGAACAGACATGGTTGATCAGACCAATATTTCGGGTGGCACAGCAAATGCAAAAGTTACACCCAATACGGCTACTACTTATGCAGGCATTACCGGGTTTTCTTCCGGTACCATGTACTACTACCGGATCAATTCTTACACCAATACTGGTTCCTGCATCAATTATAAACCAACTGGCCTTACGATGAATGCAGCCACATTACCCAATGCGGTTACTTCTCCATTAATGATAATAAGTGGTACAACCGGCACTATCAGCTGGACGACCGCTGCAGGATACAATAATTCAAACCATACCACACTGGTGTTTGTAAAAGCAGCCAGCGCTGTTAATGCAGGAACCCCCACCTCCAATCCATCTACCTACACCGCCAGTACAAATTTTGCAAGCCCGCTGTCAACCTATCAATTGGATGCCAGCGCCACCTGCGTATATAAAGGTGATGGCACTACCGTTAACGTTACGGGCCTAACTGCAGGAGCTTCCTACTTTATATTGATACTAACGGTGGTGGACGCCTCCAATTCGGATGCTACCAATTCTTATTCAGCTTATGCCACTGCAACTTCAGGACTTACTTATACCTGGATTGGTGGTAACAGCAGCTGGATAACTGCTGCTAACTGGTCTCCGGCAAGAACAACACCCGCCACTACGGACGTACTGATTTTTAATACACCCGGTGCTGTAACTATCACTTCTAATACCATCCCCTAACCAAACCATTGCAAGCATAACCGTAACCAATGGTTGCCTTTTAAATATCCCTGCGCTAAGTAAAACACTTACGATAACAAGTAACAATGGCAGTAACAGCGATCTCATTATCAGCAGTGGGGCTTCATTAACCCTCGGTACTATTATGAATGTAGTATTAAGCGCCAATGCGATTGCCGATATCAGCGGTACGTTTTTGATAGGTAACGGCTGTACTTACAATCCCACTGCAGCCGGCGCTGTTACTACAGTATCGGGTACCGTCAACCGTGTGGGCACATTCACCACTACCGGCACTGCATCCAATTTTGTGATCACTTCAACCGGCGTATATATTCATGCTATCAATGGAGGCACCATACCTCCCGGCACATGGAATACCGGTTCTACCTGTAAGGTTACCGGTATAACCAGCGCAACCAACCAGGCAATGTCTGGCCACCGGCAGCTATTCAGTAAATTTGTTTGGGATTGTGCAGGACAAACTAATTTTTTTGTTTTGGGTGCCAGTGAACCCAATGCTTCCGTTCCACCAATTATGGAAGTAACCGACAGCTTTATTGTTTACCGAACCAATGGACAGATACTGCAGATTACTTCTTCAGGAGGTCAAAGAGACTTTACCGTTGGAAACTACATCCAATATGGGGGCATTGTTGCTGTTACCTATAATACCAATGCATCTGGCGGGCAACGTTCCCTCTCTGTGAACAATAGTTTTTATGCAACTGATTCTACAGAGAACAATACAAAGTTCCAGATCGTTAATACAGCCAACAGTGATCTTACCAATGGCCGTTTGTATGTTGGTGGCAACGCTGTAATGCGGCTTAGAAACGGCACAACCGTTACACTTGAAAAAAATGGCACCGCATCCTCCGCTGAAATGTGGTTTACCGGAACAAGCAACCAATATGCTACGTTCAGCACGGTTTCAGACAGTGTGGATTTTGTTACTGCACAAAACTTAGCTGGTTTTAATGTAACGCTGGGTAGCAATTTAAAAGCAAGGAAGTTCATGCTTACCCAGGGCACTTTCAACATCGCTTCCAATACCCTTACTATTGACCGTGAGGTATCTTATCCTTCACCAGGCACGGGAACCTTTGGCGGTTCTGCAAGTTCTAACCTTACCATGACGATGAATGGCGGCAATGCAGGCACTTTAAATTTTGCCAGCGGCAAGAGGATATTAAAAGACTTTACACAAACACTCAACAATACACTGACACTGGGGACAGAACTTGCCATCACGGCAGGGGCTACCCCTGGAAGAGACAGCCTGGGCGTTGGCGCTACACTTAACACCAACGATAACTTGGTACTACGATCTGATGCAAATGGCATAGCAAGAATGGCACAGATACCTGTGAATGGATCAGGCATTGCCCAGGCCACGATCAATGGGAAGGTTACTGTTGAACGTTACCTGCCAATGGGTTTATCATCCAGCTCAAGGCGATGGCGCTTATTAACAGCTCCTTTTAAATCTACCAATTCACCAACCATCAACGCAGCGTGGCAGGAAGGAGCTTCCACCAGCATAAGAACATCGCCGGTTGATCCTAAACCAGGCTACGGAACACAAATCACCAAAAACAACACCTGGACAACGGATGGGTATGATATTGGCAGCACTACGAATCCATCTATTTATTATTATAATGCCGGCAGCTGGGTGGCCCCCGCCAATACCAATGTTGTAAAAATAACAGACAACAGTGGCTGCTACATGCTGTTCGCCAGGGGCGACAGGAGCATTGTAGTATCCTCAACATCAGTGGCTGCTGCGCCTACCACTTTAGATCCTAAAGGCGAATTAAATATTGGCAGGGTTACAATACCATTAACGGCTTCAGGTTATCAAACAGTAGGTAACCCCTATGCATCTGCTATTAAGCTGGATAACATTTCATTCAATGATACACTGGGCAATAAAAAAACCATTTACCTATGGGATCCAAAAACACTGGGTTCATTCAATGTCGGCAAATTTATCACCTGCTCAGGTGATGGCGGCGCACCTGCCACCTATACCTATACAGGCAATACGAGCGCTTATGCCGGCGGTGTTATCGAACCATCAGGAGCATTTATGGTAAAAGGTAATGGCGGCAATATTATCTTTAATGAATCTGATAAAATAGTTACCAGCAGTACTGTTGGAATCGCAAGCCGGCCTTCAAATATTCCCAATGCGTTGGGGAAAATAAGTAAATTATACACCGACCTGCTGGTAATAAAAAATGGAATGCCCATATTGGCAGATGGTGTAGCTAACACTTACAATAAATACTATGATAATGGACTTAATAATCTTGATGCATCTAAACTAACCACATTCACCAACAAAGAAGAGCTCAGCATTAAAAGAGAAGACCAGTTACTGGCGATTGAGAGGAGAAGAAGTGTATTTACAACAGATACCATCTTCCTGAATATATCCAAACTCAGCCTTGCAGATTACCAGTTTGATTTCAGGCCGGTAGAATTCGATAACAGGTATGCTGCATTCCTTGAAGATAAATTTTCCGGAACAACAACCCTTTTAAGTTTAACAGCTGCTACAACTTATTCATTCAGCATTACTACAGTTCCTGCTTCCTCAGTAACTGACCGCTTCCACATCATCTTCAAAAAGACTGCTACACCTAAATGCATTTCACTGCTTGGAACGCTGCAACAAAATGACATAGCGCTGCAATGGGATAATTCTGACATTGATGATATTGAGCCACATGACATAGAACGCTCTAAAGACGGAATCAATTTTAATAATATCGGGTCAAGAGCAGCAGAGACAAGCAGAACCGGCGAAGCTGTTTATCATTGGATTGACGAAAACCCTTTACCGGGAAACTATTATTACCGCATCCGTTTCACTAACGAGCAGGGGCAGCCGGCCTACAGCAATATTGTAAAAGTGGTTAAGACTACCAACACCGGAACCCCGGCAATACTCCCCAATCCGGTAATAAACGGACAGGTTAATTTATACATGGGCCAGTTGCAACCTGGTAATTACAACATAAGGATCGTTAACAATCTCGGACAGGTAATTTACACCGGCAGGATCAACCACCAATCCATCAATTCCGTTGAGAAGATCACTGTTAAAAGCAGCTATGGAAAAGGGATATACAATCTTGAAATTATCAAAGGCAACAGGAAAGTAACTATACTGAGTTTATTGATGGAGTAAAAAAACGAATCATACAACAGGAAAACCTATAATACCTAAAGCCCAATATTTGCCCCCTCAACCGGGGGCAATTTTGTAATTACATATGATGGCATAAACGATCTGTAAAGGATGTTTGAGAGAGAAAAAATTGAAACCTGGTATAAAGAAGGAAGATAGCATCGCTTATCCTGTTCTGCCAGCTGCCGGAGCTGGTTTACTGCAAAACAACAACACTGAACAGGACGCAGGTGTTATCATAAGCGGTGACACTTATTAAGAAGCCGAAAACATGCTGTTATCATTTCCGGCATTTAAATTTCAGGCGAATTGGATTATTAGTTTAGTAAACCAGCTAGATGCAATGAACGTATTGTTCTTTTGAAATTGAACGGTCATAGTCCTGTCAATCCTGAAGAACGAAGTATCTGAGGGCAGTTTAGAAAGATTGAGCATTTGCATTAATCCTGTCCCGCCTGCTAACTTTGCCGGGATGACCGTAAAAGTAGCCCCCATCCATCAAAGGATTTCGGCTGCCAAGGTTTTAATAACACAATTCGATATCAATTAGTAATTCCTGTTCTTACAAATCAGTGATTGGTTTGTATTTAGGCACCAGGCTTTTCATTACTGTCCAACCAATTAAATAAGCCACTGCACAAATAGAGAAGATGATAAAGTAGCCTGCTTCTTTTCCCTGGAACCCGGCAAATTGCATTTGTGTTTTGCCGGCATGCTCAAACAAAACACCCGATCCTTTATTAATAATAAAAGACCCAATACCACCTGCCATGCCTCCAATACCTGTAACAGTTGCAATGGCTTTTTTGGGAAACATATCGCCTACAGTAGAAAAGATATTGGCCGACCATGCCTGGTGGGCAGCACCGGCAATTCCAATGATGATAACGGGAAGCCATGAACTGTATCGCCCTAAAGGTTGTGCTAAAAGCGCCAGCAACGGAAAAAAGGCAAAGATCAGCATGGATTTCATTCTTCCATCATAAGGGTTCATGCCTCTTTTTTCCACAAAGAAAGTAGGCAGCCAACCTCCAATGATCGAGAACAGGGTGATCATATACAATACAAACAAAGGCAAGGCACTTTGTGTAGAATCCATTTTATAAATGTCTTTCAGATAAGCTGGTGTCCAGAATAAATAGAACCACCAAACACCATCGGTCATAAACTTTCCAAATACAAAAGCCCAGGTTTGTTTATGCTTAAAACAACTGGTGAAGGACACTCTCTTTTGATTATCAATTAACGGCTCAACTGCCGCATCATGTGTTACAGCATCCTGCTGTATATATTCCAACTCCCGCTTGTTGACTGCAGGGTGCAACTCAGGCTTTTTATACATCAATGCCCAAAAGCCCATCCACACAAAACCAAGTATTCCAATTATAATAAAGGCCATTTCCCAGCCCCAGGCTTTGGCAATAAAAGGAATCGTAACAGGTGCAGACAACGCACCAACAGTAGCGCCTGCATTAAAAATACTGGTAGCCAATGCCCGGTCTTTTTTAGGAAAATATTCTGCGGTTGCTTTTATAGCTGCAGGAAAATTACCAGCCTCTCCCAGTGCCAATACAAAACGGGCAAAGATGAAAAAGGAAACAGAAGTAGTAGTAACAACGGTTATTTTATCTACTTTGCCAATGGCATCCTTTGCACCTTCGAATCCAACCAGCCAATTACCGGTAAGAACGCCGGAAGTAGCAATGCCGCAGAATGCATGTATGCAGGCACCTATCGACCAAACACCAATGGCCCAGAGAAAACCTTTTCTGGTATCCATCCAGTCAACAAATTTTCCTGCAAACAACATGGACGCTGCATAAAAAATAGAGAACAACGCTGTGATGGTGCCGTAATCGCTGTCAGTCCAATGAAACTCGGGGACCAGGTAGTCCTTCCATGTTAGCGAAAGCACCTGCCGGTCGAGATAGTTGATAGTGGTTGCAAAAAATAACAAACCGCAGATCGTCCAGCGGTACTTACCGATCTTTTCCATATTCATACAGCAATTTTTATTCGTACTTTGGCAGGCTCAGTATAACAAGTATAGCTTGTCGAAGCCTTTGTTATACTGAGTCCATCGAAGTAACTATTTTTTACAATCGTTAATAATGGCCATTACTTTTTTTGTCTCTTCAATCAGCCAGTCGTATTTTTTTTCTGCCATCACCTCTTTACTTACCAGTTTACTTCCCATACCAACCGCACATACACCAGCTTTAAACCAGCCTTCAATATTTTCTTTGGTGGTATCCACACCACCTGTTGGCATAAACTTAAGATTAGGGAATAATTCCTTTACTGCCGACATAAATGCCATGCCGATAATATTGCCTGGAAATAACTTGATCATTTTAGCACCCATATTTTCTGCAGCAATAATTTCACTGGGTGTCATACAACCAGGCACCCACAGCATATCGGTGGCATCTGCAACCTTAGCAACACTCTCCACAAGGCCCGGGCAAATGATATAGTCGCAGCCGGCATCAATAAAGGTTTGTGCCATTTCGCCATTTTTGATAGTGCCTACCCCAGGTACATCCCTTTCAATTCAGCATCACAAACTTTTTTCATTTCCTTAAAGTTTGTCAATGCAGCTTCTCCCCTGTTGGTATACTCAACAGTGCGTATGCCTGCGCTGTACAGGGCTTTCAGCAATTCAATACTTGTTTGTGTGTCTTTATTAAAATAGAGTGGTAATATTCCCTGCTCAGGAATCAGTTGCAGCAACTGTTCTTTTTTATTCATATAGTAGTTTTATGGTGCAACAATGTTAATTTAATTGTGGGTAGCTGGAGTTTTTTTTTACGCAAACGATGGCGTAATTATTTATTCCCAAACAGTAGCATTTTCAAAAATAAACATAGACTTTTGGTTTCCTTACGAAAAAGAGACCTAACTAAAATTTCAGAACGATCATGCCAAAAAAAGTAGTCACACTCGGAGAGATCATGCTCCGTCTATCAACTCCCGATTATAAAAGATTTGTACAGTCAGACAGTTTTGATGTTACGTATGGCGGCGGCGAAGCAAATGTAGCTGCAGCCATCTGCAATTACGGAGAAAACGGAACCTTTGTTACCAAAGTGCCGAACAATGCGATCGGGCAGTCTGCCATCAATCATCTCCGCCGTTATGGCGTAGACACACAATTCATTGCAAGAGGCGGCGACAGACTGGGTATTTATTTTTTAGAAACGGGTGCTTCCATGAGGGCATCGCAGGTAATCTATGACCGTGCCGGCGCTTCCATTGCAGATGTAGATGCCAGTGAATTTGATTTTGATAAAATATTTGATGGCGCCGACTGGTTTCACACAACTGGTATCACCCCCGCATTGAGTGATAAAGCTGCAGCATTAACGGAAACTGCATTAAAAGCTGCCAAAGCAAAAGGTATTACCACCAGTATTGATCTTAACTACCGCAAAAAATTGTGGAGTAAAGAAAAAGCAAGGGAAGTGATGAGCAGGCTTTGCCAATATGTAGATGTATGCATCGGTAATGAGGAAGATGCTGATACCACTTTAGGTTTTAAAGCAACAGATACAGATGTAACAAAAGGGGAACTGAACCTGGATGGCTTTAAAGATGTATTTAAACAAATGAAAGAAAAATTTGGGTTTAAATTCATTGCATCTTCCTTAAGAGAAAGTCACAGTGCAAGTGATAATGGCTGGAGTGCACTGGTATACGATGGCAACGATTTTCATCACACCAAAAAATATGAAGTGCGGATAGTGGATCGTGTAGGCAGTGGCGACAGTTTTGCCAGTGGGCTTATTTACGGACTGGTAACCGGTATGACTATGAAAGATGCCGCAGAATTTGGTGTGGCTGCATCTGCATTAAAGCATACCATTCCCGGCGACCTTAACCATGCCACACTGAATGATGTGAAAGAACTGGTGAAAGGCGATGGCAGTGGAAGAGTGCAGAGATAAGGGCTGTAATCCCCAAAACATATCAGCAAATTTTTTGTCGTAGTGTTAGAGTTTTCTTCTCATTTTACCCTTCTCCATTTTTGGAGAAGGGTGTTTTTAAAATCAACAGGATGATCATCGATTCACTAGAAAATGCTTATAAGTACATAGACCTGCACAAGAGCTTTGCCAAAGCTTTCCAGTTCATCAATAACAGCAATTTCAAAACAATTGAACCAGGCAAATACCCTATTGACGGGCAGAACATCCATGCAGCGGTGTCAGAAAAAGAAGGAGTAAAGCCAGCGGAAGCAAAATACGAAGCACATAATTTTTATATTGACATCCAGGTATGTCCTGTTGGATCTGAGACGATTGGATGGAGGCCCCGCCAGAAATGCAAAAAAATTAAAACCCCTTACAACGCTGATAAAGATGTGACGTTTTTCGAAACTGAGCCTGATACACTTTTTAAACTACAGGCGGGCCAGTTCGTAATTTTCTTTCCAGAGGATGTGCATGGCCCTATGATTGGTGATGGCCTCATAAAAAAACTGGTAGTAAAAGTGAAAATTTAAAAAAGAAAAACCAATTATAGATGCATACAATGTAATTGTAAAAATTACGCAGTATGCTTTTTTTAGCGCATAATACCGGCATCGTTTGCACAAAAACCTGCTTTAAGCTCATGCATTTTTTTTACTTTAGAGTTGAATAAAATATTTTATTGGCTTGCCTTTTACCACAAATGATACCATACAATAATTTTCTTTTCAGCGCCTGGCCATATATCATTTCACCATCCAGCATCGGTATATGAAGTACTTTATAAAAACATCCATTCATATAATTGTTTTATTTATCGTCCCCCTTCAATGTTTTGCACAGGATATATGTATGCCTGTGGGATGGGCCACACAAAACGGTGGAGTAACCGGCGGGGGCAATGCTGCGGCAACTGTAGTCAGCTCTTACACTTCACTTAAAACAGCCATCACATCATCCTCCGTAAAAGTGGTATACATTTCCGGTGTCATCACAATCCCTTCCGGCGGCAAAATCAGTTTCCAGGATCAAACTGGTAAAACAGTTTTTGGGTTGCCCGGTTCCAGGCTTATCTCAGCAGACCTTACGGCAGCAGGTTCCGGAATATTGTATGTAAAAAGATGTACTGATATCATTTTAAGGAATATCACCTTTGAGGGCCCCGGGGCTTATGACACCGATGGCAACGATAACCTTACCATTGAAAACTGCACCCGTGTATGGATTGACCATTGCGAATTCCAGGATGGGATGGATGGAAATTTAGATATAAAGACTGCTTCAGATTTTGTTTCCGTAACCTGGTGCAAATTCATTTACAACAAAGCTCCCATTCCCGGCGGTCCGGGCGGTTCGAATGATCACCGTTTTTCCAATTTACTCGGTTCAAGTGATGATGCAACAGATGACAGGACTAAACTTAATATCACTTTTCAATATTGCTGGTGGGCACAAGGTTGTAAAGCACGTATGCCAAGGGTACGCTTCGGCAAAGTGCACCTGGCAAATAATTACTTCAATAGTGCGGTCTCTTCGCAATGTGTGCAGGCCGGCTTTGAAGCCAATTTATTGATTGAAAGCAACGTGTTTGAAAATGTGCATACTCCTATAGACCCAATGGCAAATAATTTTACTGCCATCACTGCCCGGAATAATATTTTTACCAATACAACCGGTAATACAGCCGGGAGTGGTATTGCATTTACCCCACCATACACTTTAACGATCACTCCTGCAGCCAATGTAAAAGGCATTGTCAGCAATCCTGCCTGTGGTGCAGGTGCCACTCTATCAAGCCCAACCGCCTGTGGCTGCGGTGTGTATGCCTTAACAACAGCAGTATTGCCCATCAACAGTGGCATTGTTTCAAAAAATCCGGATGCTGCCTTATATGCACCGGACAGTATAGTAACAGTAACAGCCACCCCAATAGCAGGATATGAATTTGTAAACTGGATTGGCGATGCAGTTGGCAATGATACAGTTGTTACAGTAACGATGACTGCCAGCAAAAATGTTACAGCAAACTTTCAGCAAATTGTATCCCCCACCCTCACTGCAGATGCGGCACAACCATCTTACCCGGTAACAAACAAACCATTTCTTACCATTGCAGCCGGTAGCGGCAAAACATCTTATGTGAGTGGCGTGATAAACCACCCTGCCGACCCTGCGGCAACGAAAGGTATTGTATTTACTGTGTCAAGTACCAGCGCTGTGTTGCAGGTTACCAGCAGTAATACATCCGTAGTGCCTGTCAGTAATATTATTATAACAAAAGCCAATGGAAAATTTGTGGTAAAAATCATTCCTGCTGCTGCAGGTTATTCAACGATTAATCTGGTTGCAAACAATACTGCCGGGAATTCATCTACTTATAAAATTAATTTCGCTGCATCGGCAGCATCAGCCAATCCACCCGGCACATTTTTTCATACCAACAGTTCCGATGCATCCGGCGCTTCGTCCGTTGACAGTAATTATATGTTTGTGGCAGATGATGAAAATAATTTTATCCGTTTGTATAACAAACATTATTCCGGTAAAGAGTTGTATTCATTGGATGTATCATCTGCCGTGGGTGCTTCTGCTGAATGTGACCTGGAAGGTTCTTCGTCAAGCGTAAAATTTAATGCCGGTAAAAGATTGTACTGGATAGGTTCGTTGGGAAATAATAAAAGCGGCGCTTTAAAAGCAGACCGCAATAAAGTAATTGCAACAGAAGTAAGCGGCGACAGTTCCAATGCAACCCTTTCAGTAAAAAGTTATTCCAATCAATTCCGTAATGCACTCATCAACTGGGGCGATGCACAGGGATGGGGCTTTACTACCTCTGCTGCAAGCGGCATGATACCAAAACGCATTGATGGTTTTAATGTGGAAGGTTTAACCATTGCTAAAGGCGGCGATACAGCATACATTGGTTTCAGGGCGCCCTGTGTGCCGGTTAAAGGAGTTACACCTACTGCATCCAATAGAAAATACGCTATCATTGCACCGGTCAATAATTTTGAAACCATCCTCAATAGCAATGGCCAGGTAAGCACCACACCTGCAACAGGCGAACCAATTTTATTTGATCTGGATGGATTGGGAATAAGAAGCCTTGAAAGAGCGGGCAATGGCAATTATTTAATTGTTGCAGGTTTATATACCGGTGGTGGAAGCCCTGCGGTTTATTTATGGGATGGAGTGGTTCCTTTTAATTCGGGCCAAACGCCCATCACAACAAACAGCCCTGTTTCAAAATTGATAAAATTAAATTTAGCCGGTTTGCAGGATCTGGCGCAAACTTCAGCAGACGGTGCATTGGAAGGGCATCCCGAAGCATTGATGGTTGACGCTGCCGGAAATGAAATGCAGATCGCATTGATCAGCGATGATGGCACATTGGATTATTACAATGATGGTACTGAAGCAAAAGACCTGCCGCATGATGAATTTAAAAAATACAGGAGTGATAAGTTTACTATTTCAACGGATACTGTTTACGGGCCTGTTATCAACCTTTGCCCCGGCTATACCAACACACAACTTTCTTCTGATTTAAACGGTGCTGCCTATAGCTGGCAATGGGATACCTGCGGCAATGGATGTTATGCAGCCATTACTGACAACAGCAATTTCTCCGGCGTTGCTACCAAATACTTATCCATTACTAATATGCCAACAAGCTGGAATGGTTATCATTTCCGATGCGTAACAGATGGCAACAACAGCAATACCTACACAATCAAATTTTCTTTGAACTGGACGGGCGCTGTTAATAATAACTGGGAAACAGCAGGCAACTGGGATTGCAATCATTTGCCGGATGAAAATACAGATGTGTATATTGAGAAAGGAATGCCTGCTTTACATTCAAATGCAGCTATAAGAAGTATCAGTATCAGCAATGCAGCAAACCTCACCATTACGTCAGGAAATAATTTAACCACCTTGCACTAAAAAGCCGGTTATTAAAAAATCCTCCAATCAGCGATATCGTCAATACGCCCTGCCCGGTGGCATCATAGGGAATTTCCTGCGGCTCATGCTAGTTGTGCAACCCATCGATCAAACCGGCCATAAAGCAATTATCACGACACCACCTACCTGCTACACCCTGGCAGTGGAATGCAGGTGATTAAAATTATTTTCATTTATGAAACAACCAGGCTATAAGAGGTAACCTGCGAAGGCTTTTCCATGTGTTTTGATAGCACCGTCTTAATTCAATAGCTACGCAAACGTTGCCGTTAATAAAATTAAGGATTGGGGATATTATCTGGTAGAGAAAGAGTAATTTGTTTCACTAATAATAACACTAAAACCACAACGGTTATGCTGCTGTCTGAAAAAATGCTGCCACCCTATGAAAAGTATCCTGAAAAAGTACTGCAATTCGGTGAAGGGAATTTTTTAAGGTGTTTTGTTGACTGGATGTTTAATGATCTCAATAAAAAGGGTTCTTTTAAAGGATCAATTGCAGTGGTGCAACCCATCGAAAATGGCATGGTGGATATGCTGAATGCACAGGATGGTTTATATACCGTATATCTCAGGGGCTTACAAAACGGTAAGGTTGAAAACACTCATGAAACCATTACTGCGATCTCCAGGGGCATCAACCCTTATACTCAATTTGATGCATTTATAAAAACAGCGGAAAATCCTGATATGCGGTTTGTGATTTCCAATACCACGGAAGCAGGTATCTCGTATAATGCAGGTGACATGGCATTGGACACACCGCCTGCCTCTTACCCCGGCAAACTGGCCGTATGGTTATTTCACCGGTACAGAACTTTTTCGGGAGATACCAGTAAAGGGGTTCACGTGATTCCCTGTGAGCTGATTGATAAGAATGCTTATTATCTTAAAAAACATATTTTACAGTTAGCTGATAACTGGAAACTGGATCCTGCTTTTACAGGCTGGCTGAATACAGCCTGCACCTTCAGCAATACCCTGGTGGACAGGATTGTACCCGGTTACCCAAAAGACCGCATGACCGAAATTACTGCAGAATTAGGTTATGAAGACAAGCAGGTGGTTGAAGGAGAACCTTTTCATTTGTGGGTGATAGAAGCAGGGGAAACACTGGAAAAAGAATTACCGTTTCCGTCAATTGGCCTGAATGTATTGTATGTAAAAGATGTAACACCTTATAAAGTAAGGAAAGTAAGGATACTCAACGGCGTTCATACAGCTTTGGTTCCGGTAGCTTATCTGTATGGTATTGATACCGTAAGAGAAGCCATGGAAAACACTGTTATCGGGCGGTTCATCAAGGATGCGTTGTTTGAAGAAATCATCCCAACGCTGGACCTTCCGCAGGAAGAACTGGAAGCATTTGCAGCGGCTGTACTGGAGCGCTTTTCCAATCCGTTTATCAAACACCTGCTGATGAGTATCTCTTTAAACTCATGGGCTAAATTCGAAACGAGGGTGCTTCCTTCCCTGCTGGAATACAAAAAACGGAAAGGTGCCATACCCACCCGCCTTTCTTTTTCATTGGCTGCAACCATTGCATTTTATAAGGGCAAACGTGGTAATGCTGACATTAAATTAATGGATGATACCGACCTGCTTGACCTGCTTTCAACAGCATGGGGCAGTTACGATGGAACAGATGCTTCCCTGAAAAACCTTGTTACTACCGTACTCGGATATTCTAAAAACTGGAAGTCAGATTTAAATGATGTGGGGGGGCTAAACGACGCCGTTACAAACCACCTGGTTAATATTGAAAGGAACGGTATGCAGCAGGCTGTTAAATCACTTAACTGAAAAATTGAAAAAACAGAGAAATGAAAGAGTTTGTAAAGATCAATCCAACTGACAATGTAGTGATTGCCCTTAAAAATTTTACTGCCGGCTATAAACTGGTTGCAGACGGAAAAGATATTGTTTTACTGAATGACATTGAACGTGGCCATAAAATTGCCTTACAGGATATTGCAGCAGGAGAAGACATTGTTAAATATGGCTATCCCATTGGTATTGCCACAGCCCCGATAGTAACCGGCGAACATATTCATACGCACAATGTGAAAACCAAACTGGGTGAAGTGTTTGACTACAGTTACCATCCTGTTTTAAGCAAACTGCCACATGCTGATAAGCACCTGAGTTTTGACGGGTACAGGAGGAAAAATGGGGATGTAGGCATCCGCAATGAAATATGGATTGTGCCTACGGTTGGTTGTGTAAATGGCATTGCTGAACAGATCATCAGGGAATTTAAAGCTGAAGTTAACCCTGCAGATATTGATGGTATAGAAGTGTTCAAACACAATTACGGCTGTTCCCAGTTGGGCGATGACCATCAGAATACAAAAAAAATTCTGAGTGATATTGCTTTGCATCCCAATGCCGGAGGGGTTTTGGTGCTGGGCCTTGGTTGTGAAAACAACCGGATAGATGAATTTAAAACAGGGCTTGGCGATTTTGACCAGGACCGGATCAAATTCCTGTCCACACAAAAAGTGCAGGATGAGGTATCAGATGCTATTGCATTATTGAAAGATATTTATGAAGTGATGCGTAAAGACAAGCGGGAAAAAGTACCCCTGTCTGAATTAAAGGTGGGTTTAAAATGTGGTGGATCTGACTGGTTATCCGGCATTACTGCAAATCCATTAGTGGGTTATTTTTCCGACTTCCTCATCAGCCAGGGCGGTACCACTGTATTAACAGAAGTACCGGAAATGTTTGGCGCAGAAACTATCTTAATGAACCGCTGTGTAAATCATGATGTGTTTGAAAAGACGGTACACCTGATCAATGATTTCAAACAATATTTCATCGATCTTAAACAACCCATTTATGAAAACCCATCTCCCGGTAATAAAGCCGGCGGTATTTCTACGTTAGAAGATAAGTCACTCGGCTGTACTCAAAAAGGGGGCATTGCTACGGTAGTGGATGTTTTAAAATATGGAGAAAGACTTAAAACCAAAGGGCTGAACCTCCTGAGTTCACCCGGCAACGATCTTGTTTCCACTACTGCACTGGGTGCATCTGGTTCTCATTTGGTATTGTTTACCACCGGCCGTGGTACACCATTTGGAAGCTTTATCCCAACTCTAAAAATTGCCACCAATTCCGAACTGGCAAAAAACAAACCGCACTGGATTGATTACAATGCAGGCCCATTAGCCGAAAATAAATCTTTTGATGAAGCGCTGGATGAAATGGTGGATAAGATCATACGCATCGCCAGTGGTGAAAAGGCCAATCACGAAAAATCAGGCTTCCGGGAAATTGCAATATTCAAAAGCGGCGTTACTTTATAAAGCAGCCTGTTGCCAAAAATGGTTGGTAAAATCTCTTTAAAAAGATTACTCCAATGGGTTTCAATACAAAAAAGATAACCAGTGGAGGGCAATAAGTTGGTTATTGGTTACTGCCCATCAGGGAAATGGTCAATGCATCCTGCCCGGTGGCATCCCCAAATTCCTGCAGTTTTCCAAACGCTGCAGCAGTGGCATAGTTCAACACTTCCTGCGGATGGTGCTGGTTGTACAGGCCATAAATAAGCCCTGCCATAAAGCAATCACCGCTGCCCGACCTGTCGGCAACTGCCTCACAGGTAAATTCAGGAGATTCAAAAAAATGTTGCCCGTGCTGCAATGCAGTATAATACAGGATATGATTGGCGTTGCCGTCAAAACGAAAGGTATTGGCTACAGTTTTACAATTGGGAAACAGGGCCATGATATCCCCGGATGTTTTCTGTGCATGATTAAGATAAGCCTGCCTGCTTTTTTTATCATGGATAACTGGATCAATGGAAGTACCCAGCAAGGTATTTGCACTCCAGATATTCCCCATCACCACCTGGCAGTATTTAACCAGTTGTGGCATAATGTCTGTTGGTTTCTTTCCGTATTGCCATAATCGTGACCGGTAGTTAAGGTCTACAGAGATGGTGATATTTTTTTTTTGCAGCGGCTTCCAGTGCTTCCTGGCATACATCCGCAAGGTCCTGGCTCAATGCCGGCGTAATGGCAGAGAAATTAAACCAGGATACATCTGCCAGCACCCTGTTCCAGTCAATCATCCCTTTCTTTAATTCAGAAAAGGAGGATCCTGCCCTGTCATACACCATGCTTCCTTTAAGGTCGGCACCCCGTTCCAGGTAGTATAAACCGATGCGGTTACCCGAAAACAGGATGGAGGAAGTATAGATTCCTTTATACTCAAGGTAATGCAGCATGTGCCTGCTCATAAAATTATCAGGCAATACGGTACAGTATTTAATAGGTATATCCCAACCGGCAAGTGCAGTGGCTACATTGGCTTCGGCACCGCCAACATAGAGCATCATTGGCTGCTTTTCGGATGCCGTTTGCCCTGCGGTGGGTGATATCCGCAACAACAGCTCACCAAAACACAATACTTTTGATTTTACCAACCGAAGTAGTTTTTTGCGTTATTGTAACAGATGTCCTGTACAATTTTTCCAACCCATTCAATATCGTTTGGCAACTCCCCATTTTCAATTTCTTCACCAAACATATTGCACAATATCCTCCTGAAATACTCATGGCGGGGATAACTCATAAAGCTCCGGCTGTCGGTAAGCATACCTACAAAACGGCTCAGCAGCCCCATATTGGACAAGGCATTTATTTGTTTTACCATTCCATCTTTCTGGTCAAGGAACCACCAGCCGGAACCGAACTGGATTTTTCCTGCCACGGAACCATCATTGAAATTGCCGATCATGGTTGCCATCAATTCGTTATCAGCAGGATTAAGATTATACAAAATCGTCTTTGCCAGTTGATTGGTACTGTCTAATGTATTCAGGAATTTAGCAAGGGCCCTCCCCTGCGAAAAATCACCGATAGAATCCCACCCGGTATCTGCGCCCAATAAATGCATCATTCGGCGATTGTTATTGCGAAGTGCTCCCAGGTGGTATTGCTGCACCCAGTTCTTTTCATGATCCCATTGTGCAAATTCCACCAGCATGGCCGATTTGAATTTCAAATTTTCCTCAACACTCAAGGCTGTGCCTCCACGTATCCTGTCAAAAATATTTTTAATTTCTGCATCGGTATAATCTTCTGCATAAATCATTTCAAGGCCATGATCAGACACGGAGCAGCCGATGGTTGCAAAGAAATCATGCCGGCTTTTGAGTGCTTTTAAATAATCCTGGTAACTGGATACCGATGTGTTTGACGCCGCTTCCACTTTAGCTATATAAGCATTAAAGCCAGCCACGTCATCAACATTCATTGCCTTATCGGGACGGTAAGCCGGTAAGATCTTTATTTCAAAGCCGTCATCTTTTATCTTTTGATGATGCTCCAGCGAATCCGTTGGGTCATCGGTTGTGCATAGAACTTTCACATTCATTTTACGGAGTAAATTGCGAACAGAATATTCCGGAGTACTCAATTTTGCAGAAGCCTCTTCATAAATTTCCCTGGCAGTATCGGGTGACAGTATTTTATCAATATTATAGTATCGCTGCAGTTCCAGGTGGGTCCAGTGATACAATGGGTTGCGCAGGGTATAAGGCACAGTGGCTGCCCATTTTTCAAATTTTTCATAATCCGTCTTATCACCGGTGCAGTAGCTCTCATGCACACCATTGGTACGCATGGCCCTCCATTTGTAATGATCCCCGTACTGCCATACCTGGGTAAGATTCTGGAAATTAATATCATTTGCAATTTGATCCGGCGGCAGGTGATTATGATAATCGATCACCGGCATTTTAGCTGCATACCCGTGATACAATGTCTGGGCGGTTGTATTCTGTAAAATGAAATCTTTATCTAGGAATTTTTTCATAAGTAATATTCGTAAATTAAACCAATCGGCCAATGCGCCGGCTATAAAAATAAAGTACCGAAGGAAGGCAGGTTCGTACCTAAAGCACCTTATTATTTTTCCTGCAATGCCTTTTTGTTTTGCAGCGTAACCCGCTGACCATTTGCCATCATCATTAATAATTTTTCGGTAACATCCTGTTCAAAACCAGGTATGGCGGTAAGGTCAAAATCCCAAAGCTCCGTATCCTGTAATATTACATTGACGAGTGTGGGCACATCAAATTTTTTCCAGTATTGAAAAAAGCAGGCTGCTTTTTCATCATTAATAGGATATTCTTTGCCATCTGCATCACCGAAATACTGTCCCTCCTGTGTTCGTACCGCTTTCATAAATAACAGGTAAGCTGCAAAACCGATAGCAATGTTTTCCGGTATCGTCTTAAATGTTTCGTAGCAACTGATTAGCAAAGGGACCACCCTCACTTTCATTTTTTGGGTATAGTTAAGTGATATGCTGATCCAGAAATGCTCTATATAAGGATTGCGGAAACGCTCCAGTACTTTATGACCAAAATCCTCAGCCTTTAATTCACCATGGCCTTGTGTTATGGCCGGGGCTATATCCAGCAGTATTAAATCAGCAATAAAACCTGCCAGCAGGCTTTCATCCATAGCTTTTTTAACTGTTCTTATCCCCGAAAGGAATGCAACCGCACAGCTAAGCGAATGTGTTGCATTGAGCAGTGCTAATTTTAGTTCACGGTAAGGGTTAATGTCTTCTGTAATAATCACACCATGGTCTGCTGTTGCAAATGTCAATATATTCGCAACCGTTGCATTGCCTTCAATTGCCCATAGCCTGTAAACTTCCGACACAATCAGCAGGTCGTCCGTCAAGCCAATCTCCTGTTCAATTTCAGCCTTTATATTTTTATCTGCACCCGGCACAATCCTATCCACCAACGAATTACAAAAATGATTGCAATTCTCCAGCCACTCAATAAACTGTTCATCCAGTGAATTGAGGTGAGCCAGTTCCAGCAAAATAGATTCCAGTTTCTTTGCATTGTTACTGATCAATTCTGTTGGCAAAATCACCATCCCACTCTGGCTGCTCCCGTCAAACGCAATGTATCTTTCATAAAGAAAAGCCAATAGTTTTGCAGGAAAAGAAACCGGCGGATGTTTACGGATGTTTTCGTTCACCATTTTAATACCAACCTCGGTAGTATTGGAAATGATAACCTGCATCTGCGGATTGTGAGCACATTCCAGTACGGCAGCCCATTCATGCCTTGCAGAGAGTACCCGGCTGATGGCAGAGCAAACAATATTATCTTCCACCTTTTTGCCATTTTCAATTCCCCGCTCACATAAAGTATATAAACAGTCTTGCTTTTCAAATCATGCCGAATCTCCCCGGCTGGTTGATTTTACCACCACTATCCTTCCATTGAATATGCCATGGCGGTTGGCTTTATCAATAAAATAATCAGGCAGCCCCCGTAGCAGCACACCAGTACCAAATTGCAGCACCTTTTCAGGTAATTCAAACAAGGCATCATTAGGTAATACTACCTTATCGGTGTTTACATTCCGTAAATTATATCTTGATAGTAACATAAGCGTGCTTTAAAAGGTTTATCGTTTTATTAGGTCTTGCTTTTTAAAATTACCTGATCCATTTGGCTACCCATTTCGGATATTCCTCATTGACTAATTTTGCAGGGCTTTCATTGTACCATGCATAACTCATCCTTCTCTCAAATTCTATTTCTTCCAGTTTCTTTTTCTTAACCCCATCACGACCACAGAAAAAAGGTTCGTTGGTATCGAGTTCATAAAACCTTGCCCAGGTGATATTCCCGGGCTCAGGTACCAGGGCTTTATCTTTTCCTGTTGGTGTTTGATTGCTTGCTATCTCTTTGAATTTATAATCAACAATTTTTACTTTATTGAACCATTCTATACCGCCCTGCACTGCTGCAACCACTTCTTTCTCCGGGTTATCAAACCTCATCAGGAAACGAAGTATCCCAACAGATTCCTGTCCGCTTAAGGATGGTAATTCATAAGCCCTTGCTTTGGCAGGCAATAATGTTTTGGCATCGTATTGTGCACACCAGGCCGTTAGTTTATCTCCCTGTTTTACCTGGGTTCTTAAAATACAACCAATACCCCGCTGCATGGCCAATGTGCAACGGGGCAAAAAAGATTCATTGATTACATCCAGGTCATTATTGCCTTCCAGTATATCTACCAATACATTCAATACATTAATCATCGCATTGTCATTGTAGGTAATCTCACTCCTGTAACTGCTGAAGTCAGGATAATACTGAGGCCAGCCACCATTGAGATATTGCGCTTTCAGTAAATACTCAACCCCTTTTTCTGCCGCATCCAAAAAACGTTTATCTTTTGTATGCTTATACACTTTTGCCAAATATTTAATTTCTTTTGTAGTGGCGTTGTTGTCAATGGTTGCATCGATACCAGATTCATGTCCAGCCTTCAATTCACTTAATTCAGCCGGCAACAATACATGCCTGTAATCTACCTTCTCTTTATTGAATTGCTTGGGCCAGCCACCATTGCTGCGTTGATAGAGCAACATATTTTCTGCCACGGTATCATAATCACTACT
Source organism: Chitinophagaceae bacterium (assembly GCA_016722465.1). Taxonomy (GTDB): domain Bacteria; phylum Bacteroidota; class Bacteroidia; order Chitinophagales; family Chitinophagaceae; genus Ferruginibacter. Next base: position 46,910 of record JADKJC010000005.1, read on the forward strand.
TACAATAACCGGCTTTTCACTTGTTGCCATTGCTGATTCGGGAATATTTTTTTCAGGAACCGGTTTCCATTTATAATCATATACCCAGGCAGCAGTGATATCATTAATACCCAACGGTGCCGGTAAATTATTTTTATGCCATTCATAATCGCCGCCTTCTTTATGGCAATTGTAATAGTAAACTCTTTTGCCCCACTGTATCACATTGGGAGGTATTGCTGCTTTTTGATAAATATCTGCATCTGCCATATTTTTTGCGAAGCTGCAATCGAGTAAATAAAACTGTGCATCCCTGTGATAACGGCCCAGTTTAAATCCGTCATCACCTGTAAATTTACAATTGAAGAAAACTGTTTTCGACTGCTGGTTCCTGCTGCCGTCATGCCATATTGCCGCTTCCTTACTGTGGCAAATAAACTGGCAATTGTCTGCCAATGACCATCCACGTGGACAATAGAGATCAACACCTCCTTCAATGATGCAGTCTTTAAAATAGAACATGCCGTCATCCCCATTCCATGGACTCACCGGGTCGCCACCCAATGAACGGAAGATGCAGTTCTTTACAAACAACCTGGTAGTATTAAAAGAACGCAGCACCATCTGGTGTCCATCTTTTTTTACTCTCTTTTCTTTTGTTACAGAATCATTCGCACATGGAACAGTGATATCTTCTTTTGCAGTAAACCCATATTCATTGATAAAAGACAAATTCTCAATATCAATATCACTGCCTCTAATATTGATGGTTGCCACACCCCAATCATCACTGTGGCTGCAGCGGAAAATATCCCTTGCTTCACTGCTGATAACTTTTGTGGCTTCTTTATCCTCGCCTTTTAACGTGATGAAATTTTTATCGATGAATACCTTTTCATTATAAACACCCCTTTTAATATAAATCACACGTTGCTCCGTTGCCATTGCCGGAAGGCTATTAACAGCTTCCTGTATTGTTTTAAAATCGCCACTGCAATCCTTTGCTACCACAACATCCTTTTGTTTAAAAGAAGCCGTTCCGGTAAAAAACATTACCAGTAAACAGAACCGAATCATATTTAAAACATTCACTTTCATTCGCATCAAATATAAAAACACACTTATTTTTTAACCACCTTCTTCAGCAACCACATCACGAGTTCATTGGCTGCCGAAAAATTTTCATACCCGGCTGGTATCTTTCTTCCATCTAAATATTCATTGTACAGCCAGGGATCACCCACTGCAAACACAGTACCATTGCCATATTTTGCAGTCGCCATGATCACATCTCCCCCTTCACTCAACAATGCTTTAGCCGGAGATTTAACATCCAGTACACTGATCTCCTTCAAATACATCTTTTTCGTTTTCTTAAACACAGGATTCAGTACATTGTTGTAAACAGCACCGGTTTCAAATTCACTGTTCTTCACCATATTCCTGCTCTTATCTGAAAAATGAATACCAAACTTTCCCGACAACCTGTTAAAATGTTCAAGATCGCAATTGGTAGTATCATTCGTCATCAGTAACAATACTCCTCCCTGTTTAACCCACTTTGCAATTTCTGCTGCAGATCTATCATCCATGTAATTGGGTGTTTTGGTATCCTTCAATCCATCCGGATCAACCATAACATACACGCCTGCCCCTTTTAAATTTGCGAGGGTGGGTGCCGTTTCAAGGGTTGCTAAAGTGGCGCCATAACTTTTCCAGATATCCCCCAGTAAACTAAACCCTCCATTCTCTGTATCATCCCATGTATAATGGCGGCGAACGTTAATGCCATATCCATTCCTCCTCCACTCGTTATTAAAATAGCCATCCAGCACTACCTTCTTTCCTTTGCCAATTTTGGGCAGTGCCGCCAGCTCCATTTCGGCACTGCACATGATAAAGGCACCAATACCTTTTGGATCATTCACAATCACCGGTTCACTCATGTAGTAGTCAAAACTGCCATCCCTGTAAGGCTTGCCACCAAGGCCGGAAACACTTACAGTTCCTTTCAGATTGGTTTGGCCGTTGGCATCCACCTCAATGAATTCTTTTATGATTCCATCATATCCTTTCTTTGCATTTGTAAAATATGTTGCAGCAACATATCCTTTACGCACTGCTTTTGCCAATGTATATACCAGCATGGATGATGCCGATGCTTCCTTGTAATTCTTTGTAGCATTGGGCATATTCACTACATCATACCACACAGCACTTCTTTTATCCTGTACTGTTGTAATCGCCTTTACAAAACGATTTAATATTTTAATGACCGAATCCCTGCCCGGGTGCTTCTCAGGAAAATAATCCAGCACATCCACCATGGCCACGCCATACCAACCCAATGCCCTTGCCCAGAAATTGGGAGAACAACCAGTTTCTTTATTGGCCCATGCCTGCTCTTTGCTTTCATCCCAGCCATGATACAACAAGCCTGTTTTTTCATCCCTCGCATGCCGTTCGATCAGGATGAACTGCTTGGCGATATCATCAAATACACTGTCCTGTTTATAATGTGCTGCATACTCTGCATAAAAAGGCTGCCCCATGTACAAACCATCCAGCCACACCTGCCAGGGATATATTTTCTTATGCCAGAAACTTCCTTCGGTTGTTCTTGGATGTTCCTTCAATTGCGTACGCATGTAATCAATGGCCTTCTTATACTTCTCTTTCCCCGTAATACTATATAATAACATCAGCACTTTACCATTATTAAGATGATCGATGTTAAACTCATCCCTTTTGTAATCTTTGATACTGCCATCTTCCCTAACATAAAAATCCATACTGTGCTGTATGTATTTGAAATAGTCCCCGTCACCGTACAATTTCCAAACTGCTTCAATTCCTTTTAAGATCACACCCTGGTCGTAACTCCAGCGTGCAGGCTTGCCTTGCCTGATAGCAAATGAATCCTTCCACAGGTTCATGGCAGTTTGCGCCATTTGCTGTGAGTAAGGCTTCGGTTGCGCCAGCAGCGACTGCGTTACTGCACAAATAAAAAATAGTTACAATTCTTTTCATTATTCCTTTCAACTTTCTACCGGTAATTATAACCGTTCAGTTAATTTTTTCTTTTCTTTTTCTTCTTCACCGGTGCTGCCAGAGGTTCGGCCCATCTAACCACGGCTTCGGTTGCTCCAAAATCGGCCAGCAGTTTTTGCTTTGCCGCATTAACATTACTGTTGAGTAACCCAACATCCTTTGTACGTTCCCCCTGTCCCTGTATCAATACATTTGCACTGTCCTTGTATTTCAGGTTGCTGATCGTTACCTTATCACTGTTCAATACATAGGCCACCGGCGATGTATTTTTTGAATACAGGGTAATATTGTTCAGGCTGATATCAGAGGCTTCCTGTATGTCAATCCCTTCGTCTGACTGTATCACGGCATTTTCAATCAGTACATGCTGCACATGCATTTCCGGAATGCCTCTTACAAATATTCCTTTGGCTGCTCCGTTGCAGGTGATATTCCTGAAATAAAAATTCCTGAACTGCGGCGTACTTTCATCTACTGCTTTAAATTCCACTTTGGGTGGTTCTCTTTTTTCTCCACTCAATGCCACCGGATCTTTCGCCATGTAATACATGTCGAACAGGATCGCTTCGGCAGGAATATCTTTCATATTCACATTGTTCACATAAATATTCTCCACCAAACCACCACGGCCACGGGTTGTTTTAAACCGGAGACCTATATCGCTGCCGATAAAACTGCAATTGCTCACAAACATATTGTTGACACCGCCGCTCATTTCACTGCCTACCACAAAACCACCATGACTGCGGTACACGGTACAGTTATTTACAATCACATCCTGCGTAGGCATCCCTCTTTTTCTCCCTTCTGCATCCCGGCCGCTTTTGATCGTAATACCATCATCACCGGTATCAAATACACAATCTTCCACCAGTGCATTTTTACAACTTTCCAAATCCAGTGCATCGGTGTTGGTTCCAAACCAGGGGTTCTTTACTTTTAGTCCTTTAATGGTAATGTGCTCACTCATCATGCAATGAGTTGTCCATGCCGGCGAGTTTTGAAAAGTAACTCCTTCGATTAACACATTTTTACACTGGTAAATTCTGATCATATTAGGGCGGAGGAAATCTTTGATTGATTCAAAGTCACTAACCGTTTTTCCTTCGGTGAGTTTTCCAATATTATTATCTGCCAATCCCTTCAATGCTTTCTCTGAGGAATACCATGTTTTTTTATCTGCAGTTAATACACCCCCATACTTCTTTTGATGTGCCTTCCACTCTGTTTCTGTTACTTTATCTCTTTTCAACGGGCGCCAATAAAAACCATTGCCATCAAAAATGCCTTCGCCGGTGATGGCAATATTCTGCAAATGCTCCGCAACCACCGGCGACTGGCAACGGGCAGCATCTACTCCTTCAAAGGAAGATACCACCAATGGATATTGTTTAAAGTCGGGACTAAAAATTACCAATGCAGCTTTGTCAAGATGCAGGTCAACATTACTTTTCATGATGATGGGGCCGGTAACATAAGAACCTTTAGGTATCAGTACAGTACCACCGCCATTTGCAACGCAAGCCTCTATCGTTTTGTTGATGGCTTCACTGTTCAGGGTCATTCCATCTGCTACAGCACCGTAGTTGGCAATACTAAATGTATCTTTTTTAAAATGAGGCACATATATTTTCGGTAACTCGTAGGAATATTTTTCTTTAAATTCAGATGGCTTTAAATATTTCGCCAGCTCAAGCTTCTGATCAGCGATTGCCTTACAAACAAGCGATGCAACAGAAGCTGCACCATATTCACTAAAATGTGTATTATCCTCCTCCTTCTTTCCTTTGTAATTTTTAAAATGCCCTGCCGGAATGTGCATGAAAAAACGTTTTGAACCTTCCACCCCTTCTTTTACAATCATGGTTTCACTACTCCTGTGCAGGTCGATCAGGGGTACATTCATTGCAGCTGCTACTTCTTTTACTACGCCGGGGTAATCGCCATGCTGATCAACAAATTTTCCATCTGCATCAAATTTCCTCCGCATTACCGGTGTAATCAAAACAGGGAAGGCAGCTTTGCTTCTTACATCATTTACAAATCTTACAAGATTATCTTTATACACCGTATGTGCCGGAGCCCAACGGGTGCTGTCTTCCTGCTTGCTGTCGTTGTGGCCAAACTGTATCATTACAAAATCGCCTTCCTGTAAACGGTTCATCACCGTATCCCAGCGATGCTGGTTAATGAAGCTTTTGGTGCTTCTGCCATTCATGGCATGGTTCTCTATATTCAGATCAGCAGTAAAATAATTTTTGATCGCTTGTCCCCAGCCTCTTTGAGGGTTGTCATCAGTTGGGTAATCCGCCATGGTACTATCCCCAACCAAAAACAGGGTTGCTCTTTTACCCGGAGATAAAAAAGAGAACCCACTCACTACTAATAGTAATATAACAATATTCTTTTTCAAATCAACCAACCCATTTTTCATTAAGCACAATCGTAAGCAATAAAATCCAATCGTTATTTCAAGTCATTTATGTTTACCGGATCCATATCTGTGTATAGGTAATTTTCACCAGCCATACCCCAGATAAAACCATAGCTGGAAGTACCGCAGCCACTGTGAATACTCCAGGGTGCAGAAATGACCGCCTGGTCGTTACTTACTACCAGGTGCCTTGTTTCAGCAGGTTCCCCCATCAGGTGAATAACTTTTTGATTTTCGGGCAGGTCAAAATAATAATACGCTTCCATCCTCCTGTCGTGTACATGCGTGGGCATGGTATTCCACACATTACCTTCCTTCAAAATAGTAAGCCCCATCACCACCTGGCAACTTTTCAATCCTTCGCTATGAATGTATTTATAAATGGTGCGCTGGTTGGCGGTAGCTACGGCACCCATTTCTGTTGGCAAAGCTTTTTCTTTTTTCATCAGCTGCACTTTGTACGCCGCATGAGCTGGTGCAGATAACAAATAAAACTTTGCCGGATCTTTCTTACTTACACTTTTGAATTGCACTTTCTCATTTCCTTTACCCACATACAGGCAATCGAGTTTGTTTACCAAATACGATTTACCGTTTACAATGATCTCTCCATTGCCTCCCACATTGATGATACCTGCTTCTCTTCTTTCCAAAAAGTATGCTGCCTTCAATACTTTTTCATCCGTTGGTAACAGGATCGTTTTATTCACAGGCATGATGCCCCCGATAATGACCCTGTCGTAATGAGAATACAATAATTTCACTTCATCCTTCACCATGACGGACTCCATCAAAAAGTTACTTCTCAGTTCCCCGGTACTCATTCCTGCAACCTCTTTAGGGCTGCTGCTATATCTTACTTCCATCATTATAATTTTTAACGTGCCATCCAGCCGCCATCTACTAACAATACAGTTCCATTCACATAAGATGCTGCATCTGAACAAAGAAATACAGCAGGGCCTTTAAAATCTTCGGGCTCGCCCCAGCGGCCTGCCGGTATCCGCTCTAATATTGATTTGCTTCTTACGGGATCTGCCCTCAATGCGGTGGTATTATCTGTTGCTATATAACCTGGCGCAATGCCATTTACATTTACACCTGACGATGCCCACTCATTGGCTAGTGCTTTCACCAAGCCTGCAACAGCCGATTTGCTGGCGGCATAACCCGGCACATTGATACCTCCCTGGAACGAAAGCAATGAACAGGTAAAAAGAATTTTTCCATAGCCCCTTGCCACCATGTCTTTTCCAAATTCACGTGCCAGGATAAAGGGTGCATCCAGGTTTACTGATAAAACTTTATCCCAATATTCATCGGGGTGTTCCGCTGCAGGTTTACGCAAAATCATACCGGCATTATTGATAAGAATGTCAATATTCTTTACTTCAGCTTTTACTTTTGCAATAAAAGCATATAGTGCATCACGGTCACTAAAATCAGCTTTGTGTGCAGTAAATTTTCTGCCCAACGCCAGTACTTCTTTTTCCACTTCGCTGCTACCCTGTTCCAAAGATCCCGACACCCCTATAATATCTGCCCCAGCCTCTGCCAATGCCACTGCCATTGCCTTTCCAATTCCTTTATTACAACCGGTTACTATTGCAATTTTCCCCTGCAGGCTAAACTTTTCCACTATATTCATATCGATTCTGTTCTTTTACTTTTATGTCTGTTATTAGCCTTAACAATTTTACGTTTTATACTTAAAGATAAGCTACCCGGAAGGTTCTTTATTTATGCAATCGTTCCCGACATCGCTGCCAAAATCAGCAGTTGTTGTTTTGAATTTTTGGCCTGGCAATCTTTTGTTAACAGGCACCAAAGTTCAGCAATGATGCTTATATTAAGGTTTGAACAATTCATCCAGCCAGTTGAATAAACGGTCCATCCATTTGTCTTTTGTTGTGCTGTTTTCAAGCCCAAAACCATGCCCCCCCCTGGGATAAAGATGCATGGCTGCAGGCACTTTATTTTTAACGCAGGCTTCATAAAAACGAAGGCTGTTCTCTACCGGTACAGATGCATCATCTTCGGCATGTACTAAAAAAACAGGCGGGCATGCGGGAGTCACCCTTAAATCGGTTGAAAAAAAACTGATTTGCTGCCTGGTAGGTTCAGTTCCAAGCAAATTATCCCGGCTTTCCTTATGCAACAATTTACCAGAAAAATTAATGACCGGGTAGATTAGCATAACAAAATCCGGATGTATACTGGTAGTATCTTTTTCCTTTTCATCGGCCCTGAATTTAAAATGAACCGCTGCCATTGAAGCCAGGTGCCCACCTGCGGAAAAACCCATCACCCCTATTTTATCAGAATGCAGGTTCCAGGCTGAAGCATTTTTTCTTACTACCCGAATGGCCTGCTGTACATCCTGCAATGGTGCCAGCGATTTGTTTTCCATACTGGTATCGTTGGGCAACCTGTATTTCAGCACAAATGCAGTAATGCCTTTTTCATTGAGTGCTTTTGCCACCTGCCCGCCTTCATTGTCTACACTTAACCGCATATAACTTCCTCCCGGGCAAATGATAATAGACATGCCATTGGGTTTTGCCGACTCGTATTTCGTGAGCGTTGGCTGGGTTACATTGTACACCCTCCTCGTGCCTTTTAATAAAATGATTTTTTCCTTCATTTCAGTTTTTATGCTCCCGGGTATTTCAGCCGGGTAAAGAGTTATTTCCTGTACAGTTTGCGCTGTTCCGTTTACAGCAACTAAAAAAAATACCGCATATACCACCAATCGTTTCACTTATCAAAACATTTATTGTTTCCAGTCTGCATCCAGTCCTGTATAGCCCGTGATATAAAAACTATAATTCCGGTTGGTTGCTTTATTGTATTGCCCTGTTTTTGTATAAATGGCAATTGCACCACCAGCACCTGCGCCAGCACCCAGGGCATTACCCGGCCTGAAAATTTTAATCATGGCGATATCAGAAGGATTGATTGACATGGGTATTTCCGGGTCGAGCCTGATTTCATTGATGTACATATCCACCGGCTGGTTGCGCCAGGTGAATGACTGGTTGCCCGTTGTATTATCCGTTTCCAGCCTTAGCCCACCCACTTTTATAGCCAGGTAAGTAAAGAGATCAGGCGCATTGGCAATTTCATCGGAGCTAAGCCCATCGAGTATGATGGCATCTGTACCGGTAAAAGAGCCGGTAGTGTTTTCATTGGCAAAGTCCTGTAGTTTTTTAGTGGATTTGTTTTTTACCAGCACCTCCGGCATCAGTATTTTATATCTCGTATCGTCAGGGTTAAAAATATACGCTGCTGTGTCAGGCATTTTAATCTGTAACTCATTTATGGCCTTGCCGATGGAAATGAATTTTGTAACGGCTGCTGCAGGTACAAAGGCTGAGTCGAGTATTGTTTTGATATTGACCAGCAGGTCATTTTTTTTCTTTTGGCGGGGTTTTGCAAAAATAATAAAAGCAGAATCTTTAAACAGCAGGTTTCGGATGGAAAATGTGCTGTCGTCATTAAGTGTTGCGATGTCAACAATGGTTTGCTTGTTCTTTGATATCATAACATAATTCAGGAACATATCTTCTTTGGTTACATTCACTGCCTTACCTGTAAGCGTAAAGAATGTTTTTTGCAATAAAAAATTAAAAGCATACAAACCATCCTGCATACTACTGTCAACTCTTAACCTGGCATTGACATAACCATTAATGAGCGGGTAACGGAATTTCCAGCGGCGGCCTGTTTTAATGTTTTCTATCCAAAGCTGTATGGTAGCAGTTTTTGCAACCTTTGCATAATCCTGCAGCGTCATTTCTATGCCGAGGGTATCTCCCTGCAGCATTGTGTTTTTGTTTAACTGTACCACAATACTGTCTTTCGGCTGTGCCTGAATGGAGCCTTTAAAGCAAAACAGTTGCATACAGTATAATACTACTGCAAACTTTACTGTTAACTGGTTTCGTTTTACCATCCTGCTGTTGCCGGTGCAACATTTTATCAAGTTAAAAAATTAAGGCCGCAATATTTCATGCAGCCTTATGTTTATGGGTTGATGAGGGTAAATCAATAATTTGGATTTTGAGTCAGGTTATAGTTGGCACCTCTTGAAGCCTGAGGTATGGGCAACAGTTCTGATTTGCCGGGTGTAAAACCAATGGCATACCTTGCCAATATGGTAGTATTGATGCTGGTACCTATCCAGGCTACCCTTGTGGCATTGGGTGGTGGATTGGAAGTGGATGGTGCCGGGAAATAAAATGAATTGGCCCACATGGAAGCATCATCTGCGGTAGTGCCATTTTTATAATACATACTGGTAGGAAAATCAAGGTAAGGCCCTGTACGAGCCTGCAGATCTGCTAAAGCTGCTCTTGTTTCCAATATTTTTGCACCCAGCAAATTCCATCTTATCAGGTCGTATTTTCTTAACCCTTCTCCACCCAGTTCAAAGGAACGCTCTTTAACCAATGCATCAAAAAATGCGGCTTTGCCCAGCCCGGCAGAAAGATCAATATCCGAGGCACTTGTGATGGGCCTTCCAAAGCCCCTGCGCCTAACTTTATTCACCGCTTCATAAGCAGCAGCAGTGGGGCCATTCAGTTCATTCTCTGCTTCGGCAAACATCAGCAATACATCCGGGTAACGGATCAACTGCCACTTCAATCCAAAATACTGAACCGCATCAGTTGGTGCTACCACGGGGTTGCTAATCCAGTCACGCCTGTACTTACCGTCCACAATAGCGGTAGCGCCTACCCCGGTTTTGGTAACCCCGTCAGATCCGACCGTATACGGTGCACAGGTTACATCCCTGCGGAGATCCGTTGAATCAAACGCATAAAAATAGGTTGGAACGATATTGATGCTTTTATTTCCCAATGCATTTACTGTAGGCCCGTTGTAGTAACCTAATTTAGTATCTGCCACAGCACTCCTGCCAATGGACCCCACCTGGAACATCAGTTCATTGTCCGGATCAGCAATTACACGGCCACACACTTTATTCTTCCAGAGGTCTTTGTAACTGGCATTCAGGTTGTGTACACCAGATGCCATAATATCTGCACACTCCTCTTTTGCAATTTGATAAAATTCGGCATAGTCAGTACTTCTTTCCATTGTGCGGCTGTTCTGCCTTAATGAATATCCACCCCTGAACAATGCAATCCTCGCCCTCAAAGCTTTTACGGTTCCCTTGGTGATTCTCTCATTTGCTTCATCTCCAATAGAAGAGAGTTCATTTGCCCACGGCACAAGATCAGCTGCCGTTTTAAGATCTGCAATGATGCGATCATACAAACTATCCCTGTTAACCCTGAATGGGAAAGGGTTAGAAACCGCCAGTGTTGAGGCAGGCTGAAAGTGTGCAGGCAGGTCGCCCCAGTTTTTAATGGCTTCAAAATAAAACTGTGCCCTCAGGGCTATTGCCTCACCATGCATTCTTTTTAATTTCCCTTTTTCTATTTCGCTGCCATTGCTGTAAGCGTCCATTTCAGGAATGTTGGTAATGCAGATGTTGGCATATTCGATTCCCCTGAAACATTGCTCAAAAGGGCGCTGTATTTCTGCATTGGCAGCAGTAAGTGAATACCGGGAGATGTCACGGCGGCCATTTTCTACAGAACCTGTTGGTCCCTGTGTTTCATCATTATCCACGGGAAAATACAAACTCAGTACTTTGCCAAAACCCTGGTCACCGGCAAGCTGTGCATATACCCCCGCAATGGCATGCAAGGTTGTTTCTGAATTACTGAAAACAAACTCAGGGCCTTTTTCGGTGATGGGTTGTTTATCTAAAAACTTTTTGCAGGACAATGAACTCACTGTTATTGCAAAAAGCAACAGGATATATATACTTGTCTTTTTCATATCGATCAACAATTTATTCAATTAAAAAGTAGCATTCAAACCAAACATGTACAACCTGCTTTTTGGGTAGGCAGAATAATCAACGCCCGGTGTGAGGGGATTGCTTCTTCTTGCATTCACTTCAGGATCGTACCCGGTATAGCTGCTGAATACAGCCAGGTTATTGCCGGTGGCATACACCCTTAATTTTTTGATACCAATCCTTCTTAAGCTGGATGCTGGAAAGTTATAACCGATGCTGACATTATTTATCCTGATGAAAGAACCATCTTCTATAGCCCATGAATGCAGCTGGAATGCACCCGAAGCGGTGATAGGCCTCCATATTTTTGCGTTGGCATTTAATGCAGTAAGTTCATCAGGGTCTGTAACCACCTGCCCCTGTGCATTCACGGTACGCCACCTGTCTTTCATATCTGCAAGCAGGTTTGAATTAGGAGTGTATCCATTGGTAAACTCAATCTTATTTGCATTCAGCACATTGTTACCGTAAACAAAATTCACAAAGATGCTCATGTCCCAGTTCTTATAAGTGAACTGCTGGTTAAACCCACCGGAGAATTTAGGTGTTGCATTACCAATGATCTTTGTATCGTTGTCCACATCAATGGTGCTGTCACCGTTAAGGTCTTTAAACCTGATCATGCCCGGCTGCGGATAGCCGATAATTTTTTCATTGGACACAACCCCCGTTTTTAACGTGTACAACCGGTCAGTACCAACGCCTGTTGCACCAGGGTGGTAATCAAAATCAGCCACTTTATAAAAACCATCTGTTACCAGGCCATACATTGCACCGATTGGCTGGCCGATCTGGGCAACATAATCGTAATACTGCCCGGCTACACCCCATCCGGAATAAGCAGGCAGTGAATATTGATTGGGGCCCAATTCGGTGATCATGTTTTTATTGGAAGAAAGATTGAACGTGCAGTTCCAGCTAAAATTTTTGTTCCTGATGATCCCTGCATTCAACTGAATTTCGAAACCCCTGTTCCTGGTAGCACCAATATTCTGCAACTGGGTGGTATAACCATAGGTTGAAGCAATAGGCACATTCAATAAAAGATCCCTTGTTTTATTTTCATACACATCTACGGTTAAACCGATACGGTCATTAAATAAAGAGAGATCAAGACCAATATTTTTACTCACTGTTGTTTCCCATTTCAGGAGGTCATTTACCAATGAGGCAGGTGTATAACCAAACTGTGATTGCCCGTTAAGGCCATAGTAGTAGGGGTTGTTTGCGAAATTTGTCAGGTACAGGTAATCATTGATCCTGTTGTTACCAACCGTTCCATAACTCAGTCTCAGTTTCAAATCACTTACGGCTTTCACGTTCGCCATGAAATCTTCTTTGGCAATCCTCCATGCCACAGATGCTGAAGGAAAATAACCCCACCTGCGACCGGGAGCAAATTTGGAGGAACCATCTGCCCGGAAATTCACTGATACAATATATTTCTTATCAAACGTATAATTCACCCTTGAAAAGAAGGAAAGCAATGATGATTCCGCATCTTTATAGACGGGGTATCCGGCAAAATAATCGCCCAGTGAAGTGTCGGATATCGCATCTTTCACTGTAGTGAAATTGGGTAAGTTACGGCGCAGGTTACCCGAAAACTGTGCTTTCTGGATAACAATCTCCTGACCAGCCACAATATCAAGTTCATGCCTTTTCTTCGAATTGTTCAGTTTAAAAGTAAACACATTGGAATTGCTGAATTGGCTTTTGTTGGTCGTATCCAGTTGAATTACCGGCTGTGCACTACCCTGTAACCTTGAAAGAGAGGTTAATGAATCACTGAACTGCCTGTCTACAAAATTTGAATGTTCGTATCCAAACGTTGTTTTAAACGTAATCTTTTTAGTGATATTATAACTTGCATAAGCCGTGATGTTGTAAGAACTGGTCGTCTTCTTCCTGTATTCATTATTGTTCAACCTGATTGGATTGATGAGCGAAAGGCTGTTGCCAACATTTGTTTCATCACCACTGTTATCATCAATCGGGTCCAGTCCACCGCTCACCCAGGGGCGGTACTTAACAGCGTTGCGCAGGCGGTTGTAAGAAGAGCCCTTTTCATCAGATACGCCGGCGCCTTCTACATTCTGGCTGATATACCTGCCCGATGCGCCAAATTTAATATTCTTTGCAGGCCTCACATCAATTTTTAAATTAAAAAGATTGCGTTTGTAATTGGAGTTTTGAACAATTGCCTTTTCATAGTTATTGGTATAACCAGCAGTGAAGGTGGTAATATTATTTCCACCACTTACAGAAACACTGTTATTGGCTACCATTCCCGTTCTGCCCACCACTTCTTTCTGCCAGTCAACTGTTTTTGCATTTTTATAGTTGATCAGTGTATCCCAGTAGGTACCATATTTACCTGCAAAAGAAGAACTGTCCTGTGTATTACTTCTTGTTCTTTCATATTCCCATAATACAAATTCGTATGGATCCATTACTTCCAGTTCGCCGGAAAGTTTTTTTAACCCTACTGCAGAGTTAAGGCTCACGGTAAGTTTTCCCTGCTTGCCGTTTTTAGTAGTTACAATAATAACCCCGTTGGCTCCTCTTGCCCCATAAATAGCAGTAGCTGCTGCATCTTTCAATACATCAATGCTCTGTATATCTTGTGGTGAAATAGTAGAGAGGCCATTGTCTACCTGCACACCATCAACGATGTACAAAGGGTCGTTACTCTGTGTGATAGAACCACCACCGCGTACCCTTATTTTTACATCTGCATCCGGTGCACCTTCGGAGGTAGTTACCTGCACACCTGCAAGGCGGCCTGTTAATGCTTCTGAAGCATTGTTGATGGGCACATCTTTGATATCCTTTGCAGTAATAGAAGAAACAGCGCTTGATACTTCTCTTTTCTTTAAGGTTCCATAACCCACATTCACTACTACCTCATCCTGCATAACAATATCCTGCAGCAGCTTTACAACAATATCCCGGTTACCATTGGCAGAAACGATGGCAGTTTTAAATCCGATTCCGGAAAATATAAGATCAGTATTCCCTTCGCCTTTTACTGTTATTGAAAACTTACCGTCCGCATCCGTTTGTGTTCCCTTTTTATTACCCTTTGAGAAAACACTCACACCTTTCAGTGGCTTGCCTGTTGAATCGGTAACGGCACCTTTAATAGTTTGGGTTTGGGAAAATGCTGCAACAGATAAAAACAGCAGCAGGAATGATACAAGCAATTTATTCATATAACAATTTTAGATTCTGATCAATCGGAAAAGCAGCAACGTCAGTATTATGAGAACCATTTTATACGGCAATAGCTGCAACTATCATTTGTCAATAATAAACTTTTTTTCAGCCTGCTATTTAGCTGCAGGGCAGTATTTTTATGCAATCGTTCCCGACATCGATACTCAAAAAAATATATTCAGGTTAACTGTTTAAATCCTGGTTTATCACACAAAAACATTTACTGACAGCTGAATTTCACAACAGAACTACTGTTGTTTTACAGCCTGCCTTGCCAGCAATTTCCAACTTCCATGCTGTTTTTGCCAAACCAGCAACACATGCAAATGAACTTCACCAGGCTTGCCATTGTCATTGGTAGTTGCATTTAATTTGTGGCGTACAATTGCAGTATTGTTTACAACAGTGATTGTTTGTTCTGTAAATTCGATGGTTACAAAATCACTTTTGCCACTAACGATCTTATTAATAAATTCCTGCCTGGTATCTGTATGCCCGCTGGAATGACCATAACTGAGTTCTGCTGCAGTAAGCCGGGCAAGCGCTGCCGAATCTGCATCGATCATTGCATTTTTTAATTGTGCCGTACTTTTTTCTACAGCCAGTTGCTTTGCAGATTGTGCAAAGGTTGCTGCTATACCAAAAACAAAAAACAGAATCAGGAGAATGTTTTTTTTCATACTGTTGGCAATGTTTAAGTTCTTATTTTTTTACACGAATCCAATCAATGTCTGCAAATCCGGCATCGTTGGTTGCTGCTGTTCTCGTACAGAAAAAACCAACTGTTGCACCAATCCATTTGCCCGGCACTGCAGTGAACCTTTCGGGTATGTTTGTAAATGTAACATTATCGGTGCTGTAAGTGAAAGTACATACCGCAGCGCTGTCTACAGACAATCCCAAATAAATATCGCCGGTATTGATCCCGGAAATTATTTTTTCTGTTTCCATGTTTCCTTTATCTGCATTTATGCAGGTATTATAAGTAAGGTAAACAGCCCCCTCGTTTTTCACCAGGGAAATATAAGCATAGCTGGTACCCATTACAAGCAGCCCAACTCTTTCACCTACTGTCCTGGATGTAAAAGATAATTTTGAAACAATGCTGAATTTTTGCGCCGGAAATTTTTGCTGTAATATATTGGGAAGCTCCCATAAATTTTTAAGCATCTCATTTTGTAAAACAGCATTCATCCTGAGTACACCTGCAGCCGGATGAAAGAATGCCCAGTTGGATTTTGGATTGGCATTCCATTGCCATTGCAAACCCAATTTACTGTCATTAAATTCATCACTCGCCTGGATGAAGACTGCAGGATGTTTTTTTGTGATGAAGGTATTTTGTACTCCAATACCGGCTCTCCAATTCCATCTCTATCGGTATCCATTCCAATTACCGGCCAGTCGTTTTTCCATTGCATGGGTTGCAGGTGTACAATCCGTCCATAAGCCCCTTTGTCCTGGAAATGAATGAACCAGTCTTCATTGGCGCTGTTGTGTATCCATGCACCCTGGTGTGGGCCATTCAAAGTTGAATTGCCTTGCTGCAGTACAATTTTTCTTTCATAAGGGCCATAAATGGATTTGCTGCGTAAGACAGTTTGCCAACCGGTACTTACTCCACCTGCCGGGGCAAAAATGTAATAGTACCCATTGCGTTTATACAACTTTGGCCCTTCTATGGTGGGATCAAGTGCATGCCCGTCATAAACCAATACAGCGTTACTGATCACTTTTTCAGCTGCAGTATTCAGTTCTTTCACTACTAAAATACTTTTAAAACCAGCACGGCTTCCTGCATAAGCATGCACGAGGTACACTTTACCGTTATCATCCCATAGCGGGCAGGGGTCGATCAATCCTTTTCCTGCTTCCACTAATATTGGTATTGACCATGGCCCGGTGACCTGCTTTGCCTTTGTTACATAAATTCCATAGTCAGGGTCGGGATAGAAAATATAAAACTCATTATTATGAAAGCGAATTGAAGGTGCCCATACACCATTACCGTGCTGCGGCCTGTCGAACACGTCTGCAGGCAATTGTTGCTGAAGTGCATGAGCGATGATAGACCAATGTACCAGGTCTTTACTATGGAGGATGGGTAATCCCGGAACAGCATTAAAACTGGAAGCCACCATGTAATAATTGGCTCCAACGCTAATTACATCAGGATCACTGTAATCTGCATGAATGATCGGGTTTTGATAAGTTTGATATTCTGCTTGTTTTACAACACTATGTTGCTGTGCATTCAGCAACACAGGAGTTACAAAAAAAACAATGTTCGATATAAATCTTGCGATGATGTTCATTTCAAAAGAGATGTACTTTAATCAATTATTGCACATAAGGTTTCCATGTTCCCAAAATATTTTCGATGGTAAATTTTTTCACTTCTTCCTCTGTTAATTGCCTTGCCCAGTTTACCCTTTTGGCAGTATCAGCACCCGGCCCATAATTTTTATACTCGGCATACCTTGCAGTGGCTTCATTATTCGGGTTCTTCCAGTTATTCCAGCCTTCGGGCACAATATGTTTTCCCAGTTCACAGTGAATATAAGTTACGCTGGCAGCAGGTGACCATGGTCTTCCCAGAGAAACCTTGTGGACATTACTATCTGCTGTCAACCTGCAATCAAAAAAACAAAACCAAAAGGGATGATGCTGTTGGTAGATGCAGCTGTTACATGGCTGTTCTTTTTGCTATGGATGATGCAATTGGTAAAGACGGCAGTGGATGCCCCAAAAATAAAGTCCGTGGTGCCTTCAATATAACAATGATCAAAAAAATGTTTGACTCCATTGCCACTCAGGAACAGCACATCCTGGAAACCTGTGATGTTACAATTTTTAAACGATGCCCTGTTTCCTTCAATTCTCAATGCCACCGCCTGCCCTGCGGTAAAGCCTGCATTGTTTGCAAAGCTGATGTGCTCTGCATGAAAATTATTGCCATACACTACTAAAGTTGCACAGGTCCAGGTGTTCAGCGTATCGCCGTTTTCCAGCCGGGTTCCTGCATGGTCATTGTAAGTAATAATGGTACTGGCATTTTCTTCACCTATGATAGTAATATTGTTCTTAGTGGCATCCACAATTACTTTTTCTTTGTAGATACCTTTCTTTATATAAATAATGGTTGCCTGTTTGCTGTTACTTGGGATGGCATCCAGTGCGGCCTGCAGCGTTTTATATTTACCCTTGCCATTTTTTTCCACCACCATCTTCCGCTGTGCATAGCCGCTGAAAGCAAAAAAGAGGAAAAACAAAAAATAAGAAAACAATTGTTTCACTTGTGTTCATTTTTAAAAAAGAAGAGGCATCATTATTCATGCTGCCTCTCTTTGTATGATTGCTGGGTTTATTACCAATTTTGTCTTGGGCAGCTATCGTCATACTTGTTGCCAAGCAGGAAGCCAACCATGAATTCATGTGTATTTCTTGAGTACTGGTTCAATGCGGATGGTGCTATATCATAAGCATATCCAATATTCATGGTATTGGATATGTTGATACCTGCCATGGCAGAAAACCCACCCAACTGATCACCAAAACGGAAGTTACTGCCGATCCATGCTTTATCAAGATATTGCAGTTTAAAACTGGTAAATATCTGCGGTGCTATTGGTTTTACATACTGTACCATCACTGAAGGCGTTAAAGACAGCTCATCACTTACAAAAAATTTATACCCGGCAGTAGCAAAAAAATGCGGCAGGAAATTAGAACCGTATTTACTGGAATCAGCCCCAAACGTTGCTTTGCCGGGTATGATATTCAATACAGAAACACCTGCAAAATAATTCGCCCCATATAACCACAGACCTGCACCTACTTCAGGTTTTATTTTTGAAATGGTTCCAGATAAATACCCAATCGCCAAATCGCTCTGGCTGGTAAAAGTGGGTGAGCCGTAATCGACCTTGCTGGCATCAATGCTTACTGAACTCATACCTACCATAAAACCGGCAGACAATGTTGTTCTTGGATTCAATCCTTTGTGATATGCATAAGTTGCATAAGCACCCCACCTGTTAATGTACCCGGTTTTATCACTCATCACAATTACCCCTACCCCATGATGTGCTTGGGGCGCTGTGTACTCCTCCATATAATTACGCCCTCGTGGGTTTTCTCCCGGAATATCAAATGAAGTGGCATTGGTACGATAATCCTTTTTACCAATGGGTGCATGGATGGATACATAACTGGTAACCGGTGCGCCATCAATACCAACCCACTGGTTACGGTAACTAATCTTTACATCTGTATAATTTTCAATCCCGGTGATGGCAGGGTTGATAATGTAATTATTAAGAATATACTGTGTATATATGGGTTTTTGCTGTGCATCAGCTGCATACCCCATCACAATCAGGCAAATAGCAAGCAATCTTTTCATCATTGAAAATTTTTATTACCGGATAACGGTGACATAGCCTGTTCTCGGGCTGCGTCCTCCTCCGGTTTCAATTACATAATAATAAGTTCCAAACGGACAATCCTGGCCTTTGTACTTTCCATCCCATGCTGTATTATAACCATAGCTTTCAAATACCAGCTGGCCTGATCTTGAAAATATCCTTACCCTTACATCAGGATAGAGGCTCAGGTTTTCAATTTCCCACCGGTCGTGGTTACCATCATTGTTCGGCGTAAAAGTATTGGGCACCACATATTTTCTTACCACTTTCACCGTTACGCTTTCATCATCAATACAGCCCTTATCAGAAGTCACCTGCAGGTTGTAAACAATGTCATTGTCTGGCAGGCCAGATGGAGAAGCAACCGTTGCACTGTTCAGATACCTGGCCGGTGTCCACAGGTAAGTGGCTCCGTTAGTAATGGATGGGGATAATTTCAAAAGGTCTCCTTCCAGTACATTGATCGTTGATCTTCCGAAATTGATCACAGGCGTTGGATTCACCACCAGTGCTTTTTCTGCAAAGTCGCTACAACCATTGCTGGTGGTATATGTATAGCGGATGGTGTGGGAACCAAAGCCTGCAGCTGATGGCGAGAATACCGGGCTGGTGACTACACCACTTCCACTGTAGATACCGCTTCCGGGCAGCCCAAAAATATCAGAGGCGCCGGTTAAAGCAAATGAAGCAGCTTCCTGGCACACAGGGGCTGGCTGGGTGAACTGTACTTTTGGTGCTGCCAGCACATTGATATCAACAGAAGTATCCTTAGTACAACCATTTCCACTATAAGCTCTTATCAACACTTTATAAGTCTTTCCTGGCTGACTTCCAAATACAGGATACTGGTTGGTATAGGTATCATTAAGTACTGGTGTACTAATGGTAGTCTTCACCGCTGGATTGTTTGCATAATCCCAGAACAGTTCAATCTTGTCTACTGATCCAAAACCATTCACTACAGATTTATTTACAATACTCACCGGTAAATTGCTGCACAGGTTATTAGGGTTGATAACATCAAATGATGGCGACGGACTGTTGTAAACAGTTACCGGCAGCTTAACGAATGCCGTACAGCTGCTGTCTGAAGTTACTTTTAAAACCGCCTGGTACTCACCTCCTGTTGCATAGTTATACGTTGGGTTTTGCAAACTGCTCACAGCTCCGGACACCCCAAAATCCCATGACCATCCTGTGATTTGGCCACTGCTGATAGTCCCCTGCTGCGTAAACTGTGCAAGCCCTGCCGGTATACAGATATCAGATACGTTGAAATTGCTTACCGGGTTAGGATTGATTACAACCGGTGTACTGAAAGCAGTGCTGCTTACACAACCATTGGCATTTTTAACAGCCAATGATACACTATATGTTTGTGCATTGGTGAATGTATGAGTAACTGGCCCTGCAATTGTTTGAGTGAGTGTTCCTCCTGTACCAGCATGACCAAAATCCCAGTTCCATTCTATGATCCCACCTGCTGCATTTGAAACAGAAACATCATTGAAAGTAACAACACTGTCTTTGCAACGGATGGCAGAGTAAGTGAATCCTGCAACCGGGCTTAGATTTACGTTGATCTGCTGTGTAGTGGTGGCAGAAGTACAACCTGCTGCCGAAGTAACTGTAAGGCTTACTGTTCTTGGTCCTGAACCGGTATAAGTATAAGTTGGGTTCTGCTGGGCTGAAGCGCCGGGTGCTGGAGAATCACCAAAGCCCCATTGCCATCCAGTAACAGAACTAGCAGGGGCAGTGCTTGATGTTGAAGTAAAATTAGCTGCATTGCCCAGGCAAACACCACCTGGAGCTGTAATCACTGCTACTGGTTGTACAAATACTTTATCGTATAATTTACTGATGGATTTCACACACCCGTTAACACTGGTTGCAGTAAGCGTTACGGTATGATTGGCTGCATAGTTATAAGTATGGGAAGGACTGATTGGATTAGGAGGGCTTGAGATAACACCTGATGTATCACCAAAATCCCATGTATAGGTTACATTATTAATTGTTCCATCACTGATAGCAGTAGTATTAGTAAACAATCCACTGGCATTAGGCAAACAGGTGTTGCCAGGCAGTGTAAAGTCAGTCGCTGGCCTTGCTGCGATGTTGACCGTATTGGTAAATGCCACACTGCTGCTGCAACCCTTATCTGTTTTTACGGAAAGCGTAACAGTGTACGAGCCTGAAGCAGGATAGATATGTGTTGGATTTTGCAACGTACTGCTATTATTGGTTACATCCCCAAAGGTCCAGTTCCAGCTGCTGATGGTTCCGGCATTGGGAACAGAAGTATCTGTAAACCCAACAGAGAAAGTAGAGCAGTTAACCGTATCTGTAAATCCTGCAGTTGGCAACGCATTTACAGTAACATAAATAGTATCTGGTGCAGAGGTGCAACCTGCAGCAGAGGTAACTGTTAGTACCACTGTTTTTATACCTGCAGTAGTGAATGCAAAAGCAGGGTTTTGACTGGCGCTGTTTCCTTCATTGTTAAAGTTCCAATTCCATCCTGTTACTGAACTACCTGCAGCTGTGCTGGCAGCAGAAGAAAAATTCACCGTGCTGTTTACACAAACTTCTGCCTGCGGAGCAATATCCGCTACCGGTGCCGCAAAGATGCTGCTGTAGGGTTTTGTTTTGGTATTGGTACATCCATTATTGCTGATAGCGGTAAGACTAACGGTATAAGGGCCAGTTCCGGGGAATACATGCGTTGGGCTCACTGAAAGTGGTGGGCTGTTAAGATCACCTGAACCGTCACCGAAATTCCAGGTATAAGTTACCAGTGCAATCGTACCATCACTGATGGTAGTGGTATTGGTAAATACTGGTGAAGCATTCGGCAAACAGGTATTACCGGGCAAGGTAAAGTCAGCAACCGGTGAAGCCGCAATGGTAATTGTTTTACTAACCGGAATACTGCTTTTACAACCATTGACGGTTGTTACAGACAATGTAACGGTATAAGTGCCCGATGCTGCATATATATAAGAAGGATTTTGAAGAGTGCTGGTTGCCGGAGGGGTAACACCAAAATCCCAGCTCCAGGCATTGATGGTTCCGCCCATTGCATTCGAGGTATCCGTTACATTTAGTGTACGTGTGGTACAGTTCAGGTCGTATTTAAACCCTGCTACCGGCAATGGATTCACGTTGATAGTATGGGTAGCCGTATTGGTAGAAGTACAGCCCCCTGCAGAGGTTACTGTCAATGTTACATTGTGAGAACCTGGTGTAGCCCATTTATGTTTAGGGTTTTGTAATGTGCTGGTAGTGCCGTCATCAAAACTCCACAACCAACCTGTGATACTGCCTATGGCTATGGTACTTACATCGCTGTATGCAGCACTGTCACCCAGGCAAACAAATGTTGGGGTGGCACTGATTGCCGCTACAGGTATTGCTTCCACCACTACGGTATCTTTAAATGTCTTTACGCATCCTATCGGGGTACTCACGGTCAGCTCGATGGTTTTAATACCCGGTGTAGACCATGATTGTGCCGGAGGTGTTTGCCCGTTAAAAAGTACAGGATCAAAATTCCATTGCCAGCTATTAGGTGAGCCGGATGTACCACTGCCAAAAGAGCCATCAACAAATGTAACCAGCTGGTTGGTACAAACAGTGTCTTTGCTGATGGTAAAGGCAGATGTTAATCCACCACCAAAATCTATGTCCAGGCTTTCAGTGGAAAGACATCCAATCGTATTCCTTGTAGTCAGTTTTACAGTATAGGCTGTACCAGCACCTGTATAAGTATAGGTTTGTGGTGAAATCAATCCAGTTGTTACAGGAGCTCCCTGGCCAAAATCCCAGCTCCAGCTAAGGATATTGGTGCCTACCATTGGAATCGTATCTGCAGTAAATGTTACAGATGGATTGTTACAGGCAGGGTTAGCCGCAAGATTCAGAATATCTGTTCCTGCATTGATGAGCATGATCTGCTGGTCTTCTCCGGGGCAATCACTTGCAAAAGTTCCGTATACAGTTACTTTAAAATTATACAATGCGTTGGCCGTAAATGTATACATTACCGGAGAAGTGTAAATGTAATAGGTGCGGCCGCCTACATCAATTGTACCAGTACTTACAATAGAACCGGGCAATGGGCCATTTGGCGACACCCTTCCATCAGCCGGGTCCCAAACGATGCTGGTGATCGAAGCAGGATTGTAAGGGAAAGCAATTTTTAATTGAATGGGTGTATTTACACAGGTCCTGATAACGGTACCACTTGAATCGGTTCCCTGTGGATTGACCGCAATTTTATAGGATGATAGATTTTTTACTGCTGTGCCTGCATTGAATCCATAACTCTCGCCCTGGGCTACCCCATAAGCAGTTGCATTGAATGCAACTGCTGAACTAACACATGCGTGGTAGGATAACTCACTTTGAATTTAGCCCACGAAAAACCTGGATTGGCAGGATAAGGTTTAAAAGCATTAGCAATGGCGATCAGCGGCGCTGCCTGGTATTGCAGACCTGCAACAAAACTGCTGCGTCCTGTATCCACCATTTGTGTTGGATTGGTAGCCAGGTCTAATTTAAAACTTGATACACCGGAGGTTGGTATTACCACGTTGATATATCCTGCTCCTGATGCACCATTCTGGAAGCTTGGAGAGTAAACCACCGCATTGTTAATTGACTGGCGGGCGCCTGTGAGAATGATCATTTCAGGGTCACCTCCCCCGTTATTACCTGTCACCGTTGGGTTAACGGAACAATCTCCCGCTGTAATAAACTGGGTAACACTGATGGGTTGATTACCTTCTATTTCTATTGGGTTATTGGTTTCCAGTGCATAAAAGCCCCCGGTACTGTTGGCAAAGCCCTGGAAAGTATAATTGCCATTGAAAAGGGTACCACCAGGATGAACGCCTGGTGTTTTTAACAGGGCCGTTGCGGCACCATGGGTTTCATCGTTCACCCAAACAGTATCCGCTACATTCCGAACATATATCCTGAATAAATTAAATTCCATTGTTTTGGTAGGCACCGTAAAATATTTGGTATCCCATGCCACACTTGGTATCATCTGCTGGATCATATTATCCGATCCGGCATTTACAGAAGCTTCTGTACATTGTACTGGTGTTGTAACCATACATCTTCCATTACCACCAAATACTGCAATCTTTTTAT
Source organism: Chitinophagaceae bacterium (assembly GCA_016722465.1). Lineage (GTDB taxonomy): Bacteria > Bacteroidota > Bacteroidia > Chitinophagales > Chitinophagaceae > Ferruginibacter. The sequence continues at coordinate 71,055 of JADKJC010000005.1, forward strand.
CACAGGTAGTGCTAACGGTAGTGCCACTCAGATCATAACCAGTTGAGGTAGCTGCATTACCACTTCCTGTAATTACACCAATTGCATTGAACACCTGCCCTTTATTAAGTGTAACAGTGAAAGGCGTATTGGCAGGATACAGCACCGTTGGGTTATCCAGTAAAGCCTGTGCAGGATCAATAATACCTGCTGAAGGGGTAATGGTAACCGGTGTATTATCCTGGTTGGCAATTACAAAAAAAGTTGAATTGGGCAATCCATTATTACTCTTACCGGCATAAGCCTGCACAGTATAATTCGAGTTCCAGGTATTGGTAGGAAATATCATACTGCCACCGGCAGAATTACCGGTAGTAGCAATGTATTCCCATACGGAGATGGGTGCACCATTGGTTGAATAAACATGTATTCCCTTATTGCTTACCCCTGTTGCTAACAATCTTGCATCCACACCGGGAACTGCCCCATCGGGGAAATTGGCAAACGCATGCGTGCTGTTGGCCGGTATCGAAAATGTTTGGAAATAACCTCCGGGAATACCGGGTGTTTCAACTGTTACATCTGCAGCCTGGTTACCAGCTGCAACATAAACAGTCAAATAAGGTTTGCTGGTGGTACTGGATGCCTGGGTCATTTTATTCTGGTAAGCAAATCCCAACCAGAAATCATTACCATTATTGGTGACATCATCCGGAGATTGAAGTATCTTACCTTTTACAATCACTACATCAGCATCTGCTGCTGCAACACCACCACCACTGGGGTAATGGTGCCACTGAATGTTCCATAATTACCCGTAGGGAACTTAACAAAAATCGGAGTTCTGGGCAGTGTACCACCTGTATATGGCAGGCTTAAAGAATACCCAAAGCCACTACCACTACTTAGTGAAATCTGGAATCCTGCCGCAGGCGGAATACTAATAGTGATATTACCCGCCGCCGGGACAAGGTAGGATCCTGTTAAAGTAAAAGATACTGTTATAGGATTGGCACCGAAATAATTAGGGCCGAAATCGATCAAACCAGGGATAGCCACCAACACAGGAGCCGGCCCGGCCGTTGTAAAACATACATCTGCACCATAGCTTGTACCAAGGGAATTAGTTGCAAATGCACGGTAACAGTAATTCGTATTGGGTGCCAACTGCTTCATAAAATCAGTGAATGCAGCACTGCCACCATTTAAAATAATTTTTCCGAGATTTGAAGAAAGCGTTGCCCCACCTGCCGTATTCCACACCATTCCTTTAGCTGTAATAGCAAGCCCTCCACTATCTACAATTACGCCACCGCCAGTTGCTTTGTTTGACAAAACACTTGTAACGGGATCTGTAGTTACCACAGGCACTGAAGGCGCATCTGTTGTAAACGACAAGGTTGCACCATACTGTATACCAAACTGAGTTACGATATAAGCTCTCACCCAATACGTTGTGCCGGCTGATAAACCTGTAAGTGTACTATTGATAGCACCTGCGCTGCCATTGGTGGTTGTTGTTGCAGCCGATGTATCCAAAGTAGCTAAGTTAGCAGCACTAACGGAACTCCAGATAAAACCACTTTGCTTTACAAGGTAAAATTGATTGCCGTTAAAATCATAAGAGCCTGTTGCGCTGGCGGTGTATTTACCGGTAGCCACAGCCGTGAGTGTGGTTACAGTAACCGGCTGTGCCGGTGGCTGGTATACGTTTCCGTTAAAAACAAGGTTGATACAACGAAACAGGTCGTTCTTTGCAGCAGATGATCCATCGGTTGAATACACATAAAACCGGATCACATAACTGTGTCCGCTATAAAATGTTTCATTGATAACTCCAAAATTAAGGAGCGTAGTTGTAAGGTCAACAGTCTGAGCTGCTGCCAGTTGATGCCATGGTCCGGTATTGTCAATCTGAAAATAAGGAACAATGTAAAAATTACTGGCAGCGCCCAGGTCAAAATCAGTATCGGGTTGATAGACGTTTAAAGTAATACCTGAAATATTCATGTCCCAGCCGGCTGCAGGTCCGATGGGAATATCGAAACCAAATGCATTATTAATGGACATTGCCCAGGGAAGACTATTTGTTTTAACACGATAGCCTTGTGAATTATAAGTGGCAGGTGTTTGCATGCTGCCCAATGGAGCCAATGTACCTGTTATTAAATTGGGGTTGGTGAGGGATACCTGGGCCTGACCCTGTGGTGTGTTGTTGTTGACAACATTGGAAGTACGCAACGGAAAAACGGCTATCTGAGCATTTACAGCATTACCTATAAGAACAATTATAACCGGCAATAAAGCAATCTTAAAACAAAGCTGTGCAAAAGCTTTTAACGAGATATTTTTCATATAGAACAATGTATAAAAGAGAGAACAATTTACTCACTTTTGTTGCCTGCATGCTAAAGTATTTATGCAATCGTTGTCGGTGAAAACAACGCTAACCAGGCTCAAAAAGTTTATGCCTTCAAAAAATCATCCTGCCACCGTAATAACCAACCTTATTTTTTGCATAAATGCACCCCGCTGCTTTGCTTTGGAGTGCATTTACCAGTTTTTTTTATCTAAAGCCAGGGGATTATTTTGCGAAATAATACCTCAGCGAAATTTCATGAGCCGAGCTGCCGTCATCAAAATAACTCAGTGGTGTGCTGTACTGATCAAACGCATAACCAATTGAAAATTTATGATCGATCTTTAGGCCTGCAAATGCTGAATAACTCTGGTTGTGATGATAGTTAAAACCAACCCATAACAGGTCTTTGTGCTCTAACCGCATACCACCCGAAATATCAGCAGGTAAACCCGGCACAAACTGGCACAGAATATTTGGCACCAGCACATTGTCCTGATCCGTTCTGATATTGTAACTGCCCATGGCATACAGGTGCCTGTATAATTTACCTTCGGGGTTACTGGTTGATTTGATGAAATTGAGTTTTGACTGAACAAGTTGCTGTACAGAAAACCCGATATTGAGTGTAGGTGATTTGTAGTAAATACCAGCAGCCGCATCTGCTTTAATGGTAGTGCCGGAACTTGCCAGCAACGGGTCGTTGGGGATGTACTGGCTGAAATCAGTTTTGTTGATGCGGTACTGAATTATTTTTCCACCCAAACCAAACATGATTCTTTTCTCTTTCTCAAGCTGTATACTGTAAGAGAGGTTTACCTGGCCCCCGGTACGGCTGGTAGGCCCTGTTTTATCATCATACAAAACCACTGCAAGACCCACCTTGTTTTTAGCAAAATATTTATCGCCAAATATCAGGGTGGTTTGAGGCCCGCCCGGCATGGATGCCCACATTTTCCTGTAAGTAGCCCCGATAGAAGCCTGGTCATTGGCACCGGCAGCAGCCGGGTTAATGATAAAATTATGCTGGGTAAACTGGCTTAGTGTAAATATCTGTTGTGCCTGGGCCATGTTACTGATCACAAGCAACAACAAAATTGAAAATATTGATCTGGTTTGCATATTCATAATTTTAATTACCGTTTTAATAACTTCTTCCCTTTCAAAACACTGTCATGGATCAGCGCATGATGGTTACATTACCTCTCAGGAATACCTGGCCGCCATTATTGATCAGGTTCGCCTTAATGATATAATAGTAAGTTCCATCAGGTAAGGTTTTGCCTTTGGAAGTACCATCCCAATTATTGCCGTACTGGTTGTTGCTGTATACAAGTCCGCCCCAGCGGTTGTACACATCTACTTTCACTTCCTTGGTACAGCTTCCGTTGATCACCACCCATTTATCGTAGAATCCATCGCCATTTGGTGTAAATACATTTGGCGGATCAATACATATCGGGCTAATGGTAAGCAACACATCGTCTGTTGCAGTACAGCCAAAATTATTGGTGGCAGTTAATGTATAAGTATAAGAACCAATAGCCGCAGCAGTTGAGTTGGTAACAAGATTGGTTGGGTTTGCCACTGTTGCAGGCGTCCACAAATACGTATTTGTTGCAGGCCCTGCACCGGTTAAAGTAGCCACATGGCCAAACACAGACTCAACATTGGAACCAGCACTAAAGCCGGTTGGTACTGGATTAACAATGATCTGCAATGATGCAGGAACGGTACAGGCATTAGAAGCAATGCTATAACCAACAGTGAAAGTACCTACACCGGCAGCAGCAGGACTGAATGAACTTCCTGAAACACCAGTACCGGTAAATACACCACCTGCCAAACTTGGAACCAGTGTTACGCCGGCTGCGTTTACACATAGTGGAGCTACCTGCGAAATGGTTAAGGTAGCAGATTGAGATACTCCAATGGTTTGGGTAGCAAAAGCTGTACAACCAGCTACTGTAGTATAAGTATAAGTAATGGTATGTGTACCTACTCCTGCAACAGCAGGATCAAAATTTCCACCGCTAACACCAGGGCCTGAATAAACACCGGCACCCACACCGCTTACGGTGGCAGGCGAACCACCAGTTAATGAAAAAGCCGGATTCGTATTACAAACTGCAGTGAGTGCAGCCAGTGTTACTGATGGAGTAGCAGCAATGGTTATTTGCTGACTAAACACAACAGATGAACAACCAGTAGAAGAAACCGCCGTAAGCGTAACTGTATAAACACCGGGGGAAGTATAAGTGTATGTTTGTGCATTGCCGTTAGTGGCACTTACAGCAGACCCCGGAACTCCAAAATCCCAGTTCCATTGTGTAATGGTACCTGAAGTAATTTTAGAAGTATCTGTAAAAGTATGCGCCACATTTACACAACCATTGGTATTGGCAGAGAAGCCGGCTAGGGGCACACCTGAGAAGGTAAGCACTTTTGTAGTATCGGCATAACAACCTTCAGCAGTAATGGCCCGGAGTTTTACGGTAAAACTGCCACCTGCAATATAAGTATGTAAAGGATTCTGAATACTGTCGGCAGTGGTATCACCAAAATCCCACTTCCAGCTATTTACGGTACCACCATTGCCTGCAGAGGCATCTGTAAACTGAACCGGCAGCAGGCAACCGGATGTGCTGGAGAAAGTAAAGTCTGCAACCGGACCCTGGTTTACAGTAACCGGGAATGTAAATGTTTTGTTACCATCGCAGCCATCCGGCGTAGGATTGTTGGCAGTTACTTTCACATCAAACGAACCTAATGCACGATAGATAAACGGAGTGGCCAGTTTATAGATAAATAATTTTACGCCGTTGATGATCACACTGTCTTCCGCTACCGGGTTGGTTTGGGTAATACTGCCTGATGGTGTAAGATTGGGATTGCTGTTGAAGTCCCATATAATACTGGTAGCCCTGAAAGCCAGTGTAACCCTCATGTAAAATTCAGAACCACGGCAGGCTGTTACCGAAGTCCCTGATGCATATTGGTTTTGAACATTAAACCCAGACAACAGATCAACGAGATTGGTACCTGCATTGTATCCATAACTCTCATCGTTTGCAACACCGTACGCAATTGCGTTAAACCCTCTTGGAGAAGTAAGTGTGTGAGAACTTTCTGCTACAGGTATCTGCGCATAAGAATAAACAGGATCATTGGTTACAGCCGTAAAAGTAACGGCTACACCATCCAATCTGAAATCAACTGCATCTGAAGTTTTGGTGGTAACATTAATAAAGTGCTGCCTGCCATTGGTTCCTCCCAATGGAGAAGAAACCAGCGATACAGTATCAATGGTTTGCTGAACAGAGCTCAGGTAGATCATTTCAGGATCACCCGTGCTGGCACTGGCATTTCCGCATTGACCATGTGTGGTCATATATTGGGCTACCATTACCGGTTTATCTGCCTCAATCACATCCACACTGTTTTCTATGTTCAGGTATTCATAGTAAGAATTATTTACCAACCCGGATAAAATCACTCCATTGCGTTTTACAACGGCCGCCGGATTATCCACCAATACACGGAAGTGATTGATGTTCATGTGTGCAGGCTGTGTAGGCACCGTAATATATTTATACCCCCATGCCACTTTAGGAAACATCTGCTGGAACAGGTTATCCCCTGAACCTGATACATTCGTATTCGTACTGCAGTCGATGGTTATTTTACCACTTCCACAGAAAAAAGCAAAAGGTTTACAGCCCGTGGTTCCACTCAGTGATCTTACAATAACCCCGCTCATATCAATAGCTGTTTCTGAACCGGTTGATGCGCCGAAGAGATTTAAAATTTCTCCTTTGTTCAACAGTTGTGTAAACGTTGTGCCATCTGCGTGGGTTGCTGTGGAAACTCCCACCGGCAATACCACTTCCAGCAATGTATTATCTTCCGTGGCGATCGCAAAACAATAAGAACGGTTAACTGATGGACTGCTGTTGAAGCGCTGTGTAAAGTTGAGTGATATATATTCCCTTCCCAATGTTGGTGTAGGGAACAATACCGTTGCCGCATATACTGCAGAGGTAACATTATGAGCATACGCCACAATCGGCTGATCGCTTACTATATGAATACCTGAATTGAAAACACCTTCGTTCATTAACCTTGCATCCACCCCCGGAGTAAGTCCTTCCGGGATATCATTGTTATTGGTAGTAAGAATTGAGTTGGCAGGAACCGTGTAATTCAATGCTGTAAATCCTGACTGGTTAGGAATTGAAATGGTGATATTGGCTGGTACGCTGTTCGGATTATTAAATGTAAAGCGCAGGTCCTGGCTGTTATCGCCGGTCATTTTTTCTGTTGCACCATACCCTACCCAAAAGTCTTTTCCTTTATTGGAGAACCCTTGCTGGCCCTGGCCTCCTACCGGGTCAATCGCTCCCGTTACTTTTACATTCTGCGAAGGAGCTCCTCCTCCACTGTTCGTAATATTTTTGTTGTAGTTAGCCAATGATGCTGGAGAAAAATGTACATAAATGGTTGTAGCAGCTAACGTGTTACCTGTATAAGGCAGGTTCAAGGATGTTACAAATCCAGATCCACTGTTTGTTGATATTTGATAACCTGCCGGTGCCACGATGGTAATATTACCTGCCACAGGTGATAAGAAAAACCCTGAGATGGTATAAGTTTGGTTAGGAGATGTAGTTCCCTGCAATACTGTTCCAAAACCCAAAGAATCTGGTACCACCAATATAGTTGGCGTGGCAGCCGGTGTGGTAAAACTAACTTCATTGCCATAAGCCGTACCAACAGCATTGATGGCATAAGCCCTTACAAAATAAGTAGTGGATGGTGACAGGCCCGCTAAGAAGCTGCTGTATGAACCAATACCACTGCCATCGCTGGTATTGCTGCTGGCAGGATAAGATGGCGTGCCGGTTGTATTCCAGCAAACACCTCTTTGTGTTACAGGAACGCCACCATTGTCTGTGATATTTCCGCCACTGGCTCCTGTTACAGGACTACTGGCCACTGCTGCCGTTGTGGTAAGGGTGGCCAGTGTAGCCGGGTCAGTTGTAAAAGTAAGATCAGTGCCGTATGTAGTACCTACCAAACTGGTAGCATAAGCCCTTACATGGTAAGTAGTGGCTGCAGCAAGCCCGGTGATTGGTGTGGTAAATGGCCCGGAAAGCGGCCCATTGGTAGTAATGGTTGACAAGGCTGTAGTAGGGTTCGCAGCAAGATCCCAGCAAAATCCGCTTACTGTAACAGGCCATGCGCCTGCAGCAGTAATATCACCACTGGCACTACCGGATGATGTACCCGTAGAAGCTGCTGCTGTTGTTAATACAGTTGGTGCCGGACCGGCAGGTGTAGCTGTTCCGATGAACAGCACATTTTTTATATAAACTGACCTGCTGCTGGTAGTAGTTCCTGCGGCGTAGATATACATCCTTATCACATAAGTATGCCCTGCAGGCAAGCTTGTGCTGAGTGTGCCAAAGTTGATATTATTGGTTCCTCCGCTGGGTAGACTTTGGGGCGTGCCAAAACTGGTCCATGCCCCGGCACCATCTGCCTGGTAAGCAAGCCCGGCGATATTAGCACCACTGGAACCGGAAGTTTTTACCGTAAAGGTCAGGCCGGTCAGATCAAGGTCGTAAGAGCCATTGGCCGACAATGGAAAATCGATATGGTAACCATCGGTGGCAACCGTTGGCCAGTTGCCGGAAGCGATCTGGCAGCGGTAACCATCAGTATTGTGCGAACCCGGGATCGGAAAACTGGCTCCCGGCACCATGTCGGCAACTGTAATAGCAGTTGCCTGGGTTCCGCCAGCCACACCAGTTTTAAGTGTGGTGGAAGTCAATCCCCAGGTGGCTGTAAACTGTGCCTTTACAGTATTGGAAAAGAACAATACGACCGCCACAACCAGGAAGCTTTTGACAAAACGGAAAAACAGTTTTTTATTTTTTAAAACAAACAAATTGTGGAAAGATTTGTCACCGGTGGATGTGACGGATAAGTCAATTTTCATTCTCATATTTCTGCAATTAATAATCGTTTAAGTTAGGCATATAAAGATGCTTTGTCTAACTGCTTCGTAAGCTACACAATAAAACAAGAGACTTATTGGCGGTTTATCACTTTATTTATGCAAACGTTCCCGATAACGATTCCCTTAGCAGGCAAATTTTACATTTAAAAAACGGATAAAAAATACCTGCTGTTGAAAGGAATCAGGTGCTGAATTTTGACGAAGACTGAGAAATGACAGGAGACTATTTTATAGTGAAATGCAGTCACAAAATAATACCATAATGCCTAAAAAAACAAAGGGCTGTAAGAATACAGCCCTTTTCCTTTTGCTCAATTTACACTTTATTCTACTACTACATTTTTGATGGCCCTGAAGCTGTTATTACTTACCTGCAGGCTGTAAATTCCCCTCCTTAAAGTTGAAGGTAATTCCACCGTGAAGGAAGCTGTTCTGCCATCATGATTTAATTGTTTTGTATAAATTGTTTGACCTACTTCATTGAAGATGGTCACCACATAAATTGCTTTGTCAAGATTTTCCAATTGAACATTCACCGTATGTCCTTTTACGGGATTTGGATATACTGTTACCCCGCTGTTGCCAGATAATCTAACATTTAAGATATCACTGTATTTAACACTGCCATTTCTTTCAGTTACTTTGATCCTGTAAAAATTATTGCCGCTGTTTACAGTACCGTCAAAGTAAGTGTAGCTGTTCAATCCACCATTGTTTGTTTTTGGTGACAATGTACCTGCTGTGTTGAATGACCTGCCATCAGCTGACCTTTCAATTACATAGTTCAGAATATCCGTTTCAGTAGCATTGCCAAATTCAACCTGGATACCATTTGATTTTTGATATGCTTTTACATTGATGAACGACACAGGGGTTGTTCCTGTATTGGAAAGAATGAAGAGACCAAGTTGTGAAAATGCTGCTGAACCTTTTGCTGTATAAGGATCGGCTGCTGAACCTGTTCCAGACACAGAGGCCGGAGTATAGTCCCATGCACTACCATTCCAGCGGCCAATGAATACGGGGCTGGCTCCGGTGAAACCACCAGCTTCTTCAGCAGTTGTCCATTCAAAACGCAGCGTATCTGAATTGCCACCACCCGTTGTCTCTACAATATTCCATTCTCTTGGTAAAGTATTAGCGGGCGCAGGGTTGGTGAACGTATTTTTTAAAGAAACTGAAACTACATCTGCTGCACCAGTTGCGTTGCTTAGTGAAACAGGCGTAATGCTTCCACTTGCAGTACCTACCGGGAATTTTATTTTTGTGCCGTCATTTGGAATGGTTCTTTTTATTGCAGCAGTTCCACCAGCCATTGTAAAAGCATTCCCGTTAAAATTCATCACGGTTGCCAAGGTTGCATCAAGTGTTACCCCGTTTGCCACAACTAAGTTTGACACGCCAGGCGCAACAGGTGATGAGTTAAATGCCAGGCCGGTTTTCAAAGGCCCATTCAAATTAAGGTTGACAGTCCCGCCTGTAGGAGAAAATGCCGTTAATTGATTGGTAGTTTGTGTAGATGCCGTAAGATCTAATGTTCCATTGATATTGTAGGTGTAAGTACCAAATCCGGCCCCGCTTCCGATAGAGTTATTATTGAAATAACCACCAATGTCAGATACTGTAAGTGTTTTTCCAGCATTCAAGGTAAGGGTGTAATTATCTGTAACCTGTGGATTATAAATTAAAGAGACCGCATAATTGTTTGCCTGTGTAAAAAGTAATATCCAGGTCAATCGTAATGTTAATTACCCCACCGCCGGCAGATCCAAGTCCACCCGGAACCCTTAAGCGCTGAACGATAGTAGAACCAGTTCCGGTGATCGTAACATTCTGGCAATTAGCGCCGGCTTCAAAATAAAGACCATCGCCCATTCCGCCCATGGTGCCATTATTTGTAATGGTACCCGTTTGAGGATATGTAAACCCTGTACCGCCATTTACCAATTGTAAACGCCTTGCAGCGGCTTCATTTGCCCAAAGTTTTGCACCTGGCTCAATCATCATACCATAACAGGTTCGGTTTCCTGCATTCATCGTAATGGTATGTCCACTTCTTATATAAACGAAATGCGTACCACTCGGAGCAGAAGCAGCAGCAGTACCTGTACCCTGGGCTCCCGGTGTATTATTGCCGGTGTTGGTAAATGTTTCCCATGTTGTATTTACATTATAGGAGCCTGAAGCTACCGAAGCATAAATAGTTGGATTTTGTGCATTTGCTGATCCGGCCAAAAAAGCAAGACCAAAGAACAAAGCGAAATAATAAGTAAGCATTCTTTTCATAATAACAGTTTTAGTAGTCAGTGTATTTTATTCACAGTAAAGTGTAAATCATTTTATGAAAACAACAATAAACAGGGTAGGAATACAGGCAGTCATTACCGGCATCATTCCATTTTAACAAGACAAATACCGATTGATAAAACAATCAATTTTTTCTTCTTCTTTTATGAGCCGTGTTATTTGGAAAAATTACCGGCAAGCAATTCAAAAAAAACAATGGAGTATATCCAGAAATAGCTGGCAACAAATCTACTTTATAATTATTTAGAAGAGTTGAAAATATTGTGTAATGCTGTGTTTTTATGGAGACTTTTTACGCAATCGTTCCCGACCATCCACTATGCTAACAAGCTCCCGCAAACTACATTACAAATCTTGCCACTCACACATTTGCAATAAATTATTGCTTTACAAATTTTACAAACTCCACTTTGTCATTGTTTACAAAAACAAGATGATAAGCACCTGCAGGCATCCCTGCAGCATTCACCGCCGTTTGCACTGCATCTCTCGATACCGGCAACAACATTATCCTTCTTCCATCCATGGCATATATCTCGATCTTTGCACCAGCAACAGCCTTTGAATGAAATACATTGATATTGTTTGTTACCAGGTTGGGAATTATTTTCAGCCCATCTGCTTTTTTAATATTCACCGAATTGATATTGCTGTAGCGGTAGCTGCCATCCCTGTTCTTCATCTTCAACCGGTAATAAAGCAGGCCCGACAAACGATCGTTATCAAACAACACATAATTATTCTGCCCGGCTGCATTGTTGGCTGCTACGGTACCAATGGGCATAAAGTTGATACCATCAATGCCCCGCTCTACATCAAAACCTTTCATGCCGATCTCATTCTCGGTATTCCAGCTTAACCTTACTTTGTTATTAAAATAAACAGCAGTAAAGTAAACAAGTGAAACAGGCACGGGTGTAGTCACCAATCCTTTTACCGCCACATTTTTCAACTGTGCAAAACGGGGTGTACCGGTGCTGCTGCAACCCCAATACAATCGCACGGTCAATGTTTCACCTGCTGAAAGATTCACTCCGTCACTGCCATTCAATGCCAGTGCGTAGTAATCAACCGGGCCAGCATTGCTTTGTGCAACCGGGAAAGACTTATTGAAACTGCCACTTGTAGTTAATACTAATGTACTGCCGGATGGCCCCACTCCATCTGAAAACTCCGTGGAATCTGCCGGTGATGAAAACCCATTTTTTGAAAACACAACTGCCATTTTAGTACCGCTGGCAGTGCCATAAAAATTGGAAAAGAAAGTAACAGAATCAACCCTTAGCGAATTACCCGGCGAAGCTGTCACGGTAAACTGTTCATAGTAAGCACGCTTTAATGTACCACCTACATTCTGCCAGTTATTGCCGGCTGCATTGGCGCCCAATACCTGGCCATATTGATTGGAATATGCATTGATGGTTCCTGACGGTGCAGGCAGTGTACCATCTGTTGTAAATAAATTATTTAATGTGCTTACACTTGGCGTAACAGCAACCGACCTTACTGCAGCGCTGTCGTTGGCATTGCCTGTTAAAGCCCATGCCTGTAACAGAACAGATGTAGATGGCGGCGTTGTTCTTCCTTTAACCGGCACGTCAACGGAGCTTACACCGGTTGTTGTATTGGAGATATTCCCCGTGTAAGTTCCAACTGCCCCTGCATTCAATCTTACATTGATAGCAGTTGTAGCAACAGTGCCCGAAACAGGTACAATGTTCAATGTACCTGAATTATTAAACCAGGTCAATCCATCCAGCGATATTTCAAACTCAATTGGAGGCGTGATGGTAATATTGCCGTTGAGATTAGAACCTGCAATAGTATAAGACTGTGAAGCAGATGGCGTACCCAATACCTGGTTAAAACCGCATAAGTATAACGATGAAGCTGCGTTTACCTGCAGTGCAGCTGCGTTGGAAACAATCATTGTATCCGTTACATGTGTGGCATAACCTGCTTTGGATGCAGCGATATAATAATAGTAGCTGCTGCCTGAAGGCGGAACACTCATATCAGTAAATTGAAAATTCACTGCTGTATCTGTTAACGCTGTTGTTGTATACACAGGAGCAAAACTTACATTATCCGATGACCGGTAAAGTGCATATTGAATGCCACTTACCGGCCAGCTGATATTCCAGCTTACAGAAGAAGAAGCGCCGCCTTTTACAATATTAAAATTTGATATGGCGATGTCTTCCTGTGCTCCATTACAAATGCCTGCCTGCACCGTACAGGGATCCCAGCTCCCAAACATATTGGAGACAGTATAGCTGTCTGCTTCCGGTTGTGTGAGCTGGAAGGACCAGGGTACTCTTGCACTTATATCTACCGGCGTTCCGTTAAAATATTTACTGCTGAATTCGCCGTAATAAATATTGCCGGTGATGGTACCTGCATTCCATACCGACCAGCCTGCAGGCTGGATATGGCTGCTCAATGCAGCATTGATGAACACAGCTTTTTGTGCGGTGGCGGCTTCACTGGGGCTGGGCCATGGGCGGCTTAAATAATATGACGTAGTGCCGTTATTGTTGGGCAACCGGCAATTCCTGAATACAAAACCATGCGCCTGCCCTGTTGGGGTGTTGGGCGCCGTTATGTAAGAAGATGTGGTAGATGCCCTTGTCTTTGCATATACCACACAGGAATCAAATAAAGCAACAGCGCTGCCGAATATAAAATCAATATTACCATCTATATAGCAATTTTTAAAATAGCATTTGGGCGTGCCGCTTCCTTTTAAATACACCGTATCCTGGTTACCCAGGAAACGGCAATTCTTAAAAACAGCCCTGTCGGCATTTACCAGCAGGGCCACAGCCTGCGAACCATCACCGTATCTGTTTTCAAAACTGATGTTCACTGCGGTAAAATCACTGGCATTGACAGAAAAACTGGCTGAGTTCTGTGTGCCCAGTGTTGCACTGCAGGAAGTGTATTTGCCGGCATAATCATCATAAGTCAAAATCGTATTGGCAACACTTTCTCCGATCAATTGTATAAAAGGTTTATTGGAAGGTATCGTGATCTTTTCATTATACCGTCCATTCTTTATAAAAATGGTATAAGGAGCGCTCAGGCCTGTTGGTGCCGCATTGATGGCATCCTGTACGGTTGTGTAATTGCCCGATCCGTCTTTTGCAACTGTCAGATCGTACCCAAAACCATTGAGTGTAATTACAAGAAATAAAAGAAATAAAATTGACTTCATAAAGATATTTTACCTGCGTTGACTACTGCTTTAAAAATTTAATGGCAGTGGTTCCGGCATTATTCAGATAGATCAAAAAATATAAACCCGGCATTAGTAATGAGGTGTTCAACACTGTTGTCTCCGATCCTTTACTGAGTTTCATGTTCAGCATTTCTTTTCCATCCACATTAATAATTTTCACCAGTGCACCGGCATCCGCTTTGTGATATTTAACCTGCAGTTTATCTGCAACAGGGTTTGGATTGATTGTAACTGCGTTGTTGTGAGCTCTTACCAGCAAGATTTGACTGTAAGAAAATCCACCGTTCCCGTCAAGCATTTTCAGGCGATAGTAGGTATTGGTTAAAAACAGTTCTTCACTGGTAAATGAATAATGATTCCTGCTGGCTGTATTGGCGGATGAGATATTACCGATGGCTGAATAATGAAAACCATCTGTACTTCTTTCCAGTAAAAAATGGCTGCAATTGATTTCATTTTCGGTTATCCAGTTTAACGTAACGGTACTGATATTACGGGTGGCAGTAAATGATATTAATTTTAATGGCAGCGGAAAAGATATTTTCCCTGCGATGAAGAAAGTACCGAATGTTGCCGTTTGAAATTCGATATAGAAACCGGTTTCATAAGTACCGAAGATGCCATTGCCTGTTTGATCGATTACCCTGAAACCGGGTGTCAATACATTAACACAGTTGTTATCAGCAGACCTTAATACCACCAGGTCGGCAATTGAACTGATGGAAGGATCGGCCTGTTGCAAAGAATCAAATTCTGCTGATGTTATATATAGTCTTACTGTAACCGGAGTATTGATCAGCGAAGCATCAGTTGGTATAATGGTAACATTCCTGTTGAGATAAGGTTTTGCATTCAAAGGATCATACCTTAACAGGCCAGTGGTATAATAAGAAACAGCGAATGAACCGTAATTGCCATTGTCAAGAATGCCAGCTACAACCTGGTTGGAATCAGTGGCAGCGGTATAGGTAGTGGAAAGATAATAACTGCTGCTGCTGTCTTTTGCCCAAAGCCATTGCCCGGAGTTGCCGGTGGATACCTGTTTTACTCCAATACAAGTCCCTGCTTTGCCTGTAGGAACAATGGTATCGCCATTGATGTAATTTTCAATATTTGAATAACCACTGTTGGAGATATATCCGTTGACATCAACTGCACTCAATGGATTCAATCCTCTTTGTTTTTCCCAGTTGTCGGGCATACCGTCATGATCGCTATCTGTTTGTGCCGTGCCGTTGGCAAGCACAGGCCATGCAACCTGGGATATGACATAAGCTGTGCCGGCAGGGAACCCTCCCTGCACATTGATGATCCTGCCTGTCCTGTTCTTTACATCATTCACAATTCTTTCATCAAGGGTATCCCTGTTGGGCAATGAGCAACCAGCCAGGGCCAGTACATCTCTGCAGGCATCTTCAGCAGACTGCACATTAATGCTGACACAGTTAAAGGGCAGGGTTACTTTTGAAGTGACAGAATCAGCCAGCGTGCCTCCACTAAAGGAAGCCCCTTTCCAGTTTTGGCTGCTGATGCTAGCGCTGTTATCACAATAATTTCCGGAAAGAAAATATCTGCCATACGGAATAGCTGGAGAAGCCTGTTCCCCCGGGTTGATGAGCATGTTCCGCCGGTTTACCCCACCGGTAGACGTATTGGGTGTATTAGGCCCGTACTTATAATAATTGTTTACCACATTATACGCTCCGCCTTCTCCTCCATTGGTATTATAATCGCCCCAGTTATAAATTACATTGTTCCTGAAATCACCAGTATCAGCCGGAATATTCCTGATACCATCAAACCTTGGCATGCGCCCCTTACAATGTGCAATAAGGTTATGATGGAAGGAGGCATGTTTGCCACCCCATATCCCTCCATAAGAATGGTTTTGAATACCGGATCCTTCATCGTGATAGGAATAATCCAATGGTTCACTGATGAGGTTCCACTGAAGGGTTATGTTATCCCCACTGTAAAAAGTGCATGCCTCATCATTGCTCCAGCTGATGGAACAATGATCGATGATAACCCTTTGAGCACCCACCCCATCCAATGCATCATCATTTCCCAGGGAAGCTGCCTGGTTTTTATCGCCCAGCCTGAAACGCATGTAACGGATGATGACATTACTGGCTGACACTTTCACGGGATAGTCTGCAAGGCAGATGCCTTCTCCCGGTGCAGTTTGACCGGCGATGGTTGTATTGGCCCTGTTGAGTGTAAGTGCCGCATATAAATGTATAATACCTGATACCCGGAAAACAATCACCCGTTGTGCAAAGCCACTTTTCGTGCATGCATATCTGAAAGTTCCGGGTGTATTGGCTGCAGCCGGATTATCAACAAGGCTGGTTACCTCCAGTACCGTTGGGGCAGCAACAATAGTTCCTCTTCCACCACTTACAAATTTACCGGCACCCTCTGCTGTAGGGAATGCAGGCAGCTGTGCCATTGCGGCATTCACTAAACCGCAAAAACAAAGCAGGGACAGCAGAGATGTTTTTTTCATTTTTAAAGAATCGCATTAAATAAAAAGAAAGCTGCAAAAGGGATTAGATATTATTCAATGGGTAGGTTATATGGCAACCGAACGCACAAAATAATTTCATTATCATTAGAATATTGCCTTGTGAAGCTTATTTAATTACGCAAACGTTCCCATGCAGTTGCGGAAAAAAACAGGAGAACAAACTATATTAATTACAGTTACAAGTTGTTTAAAAAAAACTACCTTTAAACAGTCAATCATTTGCTGCCAGCCACTATTTTAGCGGTTTCATAATATAAACTGTGGTAATACAAAATGTACGAAGCGATCACTATTAAAGATATTGGTAAAGCCCTGGGGCTCTCAACATCTACTGTTTCAAGGGCGTTAAGAGGAAGTTATGAGATCAGTTCTGAAACAAAAAAACTGGTATTGGAATATGCCGAGAAGATCAACTACCGTCCCAACCCCGTTGCATTAAGTTTAAAGGGCAGGCGCAATTGTTCCATTGGAGTTATTGTAAGCGAAATAGCCAATAACTTTTTTTCACAGGCAATCAATGGCATTGAATCTATTGCTTACAACAGGGGGTACCACATTATCATTTCGCAAAGCCATGAATCCTACGAAAGAGAAGTGGTGAATATACATCACCTGGCATCCAGGTCGGTAGATGGATTACTGGTTTCACTTTCCAGTGAAACAAAAGATCTTTCACACCTCATTAACCTGCATGAAAAAGGATTGCCCATTGTTTTTTTTGACAGGGTAACCAACGAGATCAATACATACAAAGTAATCGCCGACAACCAGAAGGCTTCTTACGATGCCACTACACATTTAATAAACAAAGGCTACAAGAAAATTGCGCACATCACAAGTGCCGTCAACCTGTCCATCACCAAAGAAAGACTGGAAGGCTATAAAAATGCGTTGACAGAGAACGGAATCGCTTACAATGAAAAATATGTTCAATACTGCAACCATGGAGGTATGATGACAGAAGAAATTGAAGAAGCGCTGAAAAGCCTGATGGCACAAAAACAAAAACCTGATGCAGTGGTTACCGCCAGTGACAGGATCACCACCTGCCTGCTGTCAGCTACAAAAAAGCTCAAAATAAAAGTACCCGAACAGTTGGCCATTGTTGGCTTTACCAATACCAATATCCCGGAGTTATTTAACCCCCCTATTACCACCATACGGCAGCCCGCCTTTGAAATGGGACAGGTAGCAACAGAACTATTGATCAAAATAATTGAAAGCAAAAGACCTGTGACAGAATTTGAAACAAAAGTACTTGACACGGAATTGACAGTAAGGGAATCCGCATAGTCATTACTTAAGTGATTTCAGCATACAGATGCAGCATTTATAAAGGCTGCATTTTTCGTGCAAAACAATCCACATTCAGTCATGCTTATTTTTCCGCAAAAATTTGCAATCGATACCGACATCGATTGCATAAATAAATGAATGCAATCAATATGAAATGCTGGGAACAAGCAATAGTTTTAAGTTGTAATAATGATTTCCATTATCTAAAAACAAAGAAAATGTCAGTAAAAATTAAAAAAGCCTTTTATAGTTTTATAAGAGTGGTGTTTAAACCTTAATCAACTTCTTGTAAAAAATATCAACCTAGTGTTGATATTTTTTTTCTTCAGCCTACTCTCTCCCACTTTATTCCGCTTACCTTATTTTAACAAAGGGTATCACTTATTATTCTCAATATAAAAATGATTGCTATGCTTAAAAAATTGTTAGCTTTTTTATTAATGGTCACTACTACCCTGGTTGGTGTATCGCAAGACCAATGCATACCAGTAGGGTGGGCAACTCAAAACGGCGGAACCACCGGCGGAGGCGCTGCCGTTCCTGTAACCGTTACCACTTTAGCTGCGCTACAAACCCAGGCCAGTTCCTCAGGAGCCAAAGTAATATATGTTTCAGGCAATATGGGAGCCGGTGTAAGCACCCGGGTTTCAGTCGCTGCAAACAAAACGATCATTGGTTTACCAGGCGCAAAACTGATCGGTGGCTTTGATGTAAAAGCAAATAATATCATCATCCGTAATATGAAAATACAGGGCCCCGGTTCTGTTGATGTGAATGGCGTTGATTGCATTACCATTGATGGTGCCAGTAATGTATGGATCGACCATTGCGATATATCAGACGGCCAGGATGGCAATATGGATATTGCGAATGGCGCCAATTACATAGCCGTTACCTGGTGCAAATTTTCTTACTCATCGGCATCCACCAATCACCAGTTCTGTAACCTGCTCGGCAACTCCGATAGTAAAACATCTGACCGTGGAAAACTAAAAATCACCATGATGTACAATTGGTGGACCTCAGGATGCAAGGAAAGAATGCCAAGGGTTAGATTTGGACAGGTACATGTAGTGAATAATTATTTCAACTGCACAGGCAACAGCCATTGTGTACGTGCCGGTAAAGAAGCTGACCTGCTTGTTGAAAGCAATTATTTTGATGGCGTAAGAACACCCATCGATCTTTACCAAAATAATTTCACTGCAGTTACATCCAGAAATAATACCTATGTTTCCACTACCGGCAATACAGCAGGAAGTGGTACCGCATTTACACCTCCTTATGTGTTAACAATCGCTGCATCTGGAAATGTCAAATCTTTAGTGAGCAATGCTACCTGTGGAGCAGGCGCCACCATGACAAGCCCAACGGGTTGCGGTTGTGGCGCTGTGCCAGCAACTTATACGTTAACAACTACTGCTGCGCCGGCAACAGGAGGTTCTGTAAGCGGTAGTGGCACCTACAATTCCGGAACGGTTGTTACTTTAACTGCAGCTCCTGCGGCTGGCTATACATTTACAGGATGGAGCGGTGACGCTGCCGGCACGGCCACCTCCACAACTGTAACCATGAACGGCAACAAAACTATTACAGCCAACTTTCAACCAACTGCATCAAGTTATACCTTAAGCACTGCATCAAACCCTTCAACAGGCGGTGCTGTTACAGGGGCAGGCTCTTACCCATCCGGCACCATAGTATCAGTAACTGCTACCCCGGCAGCTGGTTATACATTCACAGGATGGAGCGGCGATGCCAGCGGCATCAATGCCAGCACCACTGTTACAATGAATAGCAACAAAACTGTTACCGCCAATTTTTCAGCAATTGTATCAAACTACTCACTTACCACTGCAGCAAGCCCTGCAGCCGGGGGCACAATAACAGGTGCAGGAAGTTATATTTCAGGAACCATCGTAACGGTAACGGCCAGCCCGGCAGTTGGTTATACCTTCAGCAACTGGAGTGGCGATGCCAGCGGTACCAGTACGGCAACTACTGTTACAATGAGCAGTAACAAAATGGTTACAGCCAACTTCCTGGCTACAGGTGGGGGTGCATCCACGATCAGAATTGAAGACAATGCCACCCCATCAACAGGGCTTTGCCTGTTTGAAGGAGCTATCAGCAGCAACAGCGGCGCCAGCAATGTAAAAGTGATTAATTTAACAAACAGTATTGGCAAAGGGGTTAACTGGAGAGTCAATGTGCCTGCTGCAGGCACTTTACACACTCAACTGGAGATACGCAAACAGCAGTACCAGTAACACTTACAGCATGAAACTCATTGTAAATGGTGTTACCATCAATGCAGCCTTGCCATTCCCAAAAACCAGCGGCAGCGCAATATTTTCCAATACGGTTACAGCAGTAAATTTTGCTGGAGGTAATAATGATATCCGTTTGGAAAGCATTGCATCCAACGCTACTGCCGATATTGACTGGATTGAAATTACAGGTAATAGTCCGGCAACTGGCAACTGCGTGGCTGCAAGGCCAATTAATGCCGTAATAACCAGCAGTAATACTTCAGGAAAAAACGGGCTATACCCCAACCCGGCCACACGGGAAGTAACTATTGGTTTTTACTTACCGGAAGCAGACAATGTGTCCATCAGTATCATTAATGCCAACGGAGCAATTATTGATACCCCTGTTAGTAAAATGTTTAATAAGGGATATCACCAGCTTCGTTATGATGTGTCTGGAAAAGCAGCTGGTATTTATCATGTGGTTATTAATAGCAAACAGCAGGAGAAAAAGATACTTAAACTATTGGTACAATAGATCCAATCATAGCTTTTTAACCGCTTTAAACCAAATGTCCATTTAATGAAACAGCGTTGTTTATTTAACAACGCTGTTTCATTTTACAACTTTCAGCGGCATCATTTACTTAACTCCCATTGAGTATTGAATGCCGCCTAAAATATGCTGCAAAAAAAATGGTTCGCCATAGCTCTCGCTGGTATGTCCCAATGCAGTGTAAAAAACCTTACCCCCTTCAAAATCATGATACCATGCCATCGGATGATAGTCACCGTTCTTTCCTCCCTCGTAAGATGTTTCGTCAATTTTTATCAATGGCTTTACTTCCGGATTCATATTTTTAAAATTATACCATTCATCCCGGCGTTGCCATATCGCCGGCAGCTGCCTGCAGGAGAGATGATTGCTGTCAAGTACCAGCAGTTTGGCTGTTTGCTGCTTTGGATGTGATTCAAAACTGGCACCCACCATTTTCACATACCAGGGCCAGTTGTATTCACAATCAGCTGCGGCATGTATACCTACAAAACCCCTGCCTTTATGAATAAAATGCTGCAGTGCTTTTTCCTGCTGTTCTCCCAACACTTTACCTGTAGTACTTAAAAAAATCACCGCCTGGTAAGCACTAAGTTTTTTATCGTTGATATCAAGGGAGTCTTCCGTTGCATCCACAGTAAAATTATTATCAGCACCTAATTTCCTGATTGCCAGAATTCCAGTTTCAATGCTCTCATGACGGTAGCCATTTGTTTTTGAAAAAACCAATACGTTGGTTTGTTTCAATACCATTGGTTCATCCCTGTTGCTGCAGAAAGAAACCAGTACAATGGAAGTAAACAGCAACAACGCCGTAATCGCAGCTGCTGTTAAATACTTTTTATTTTTCATGCTTATTTTTTAATCAACCCGAATTATTCAATATGCCATTTAACTGGCCCAGGCCTTGTCTCCTTTTTTGTAAGGAAAATCACCCACGTATTTTCCCGGCACAGGCAGGTACCTCAATGCCTGGGTAGCTCCTTCCCTGGAAGTGAAATATCCCAGCAGAGTCAATTGTTTCATCATGGTGAAATAATGGGCAGGGGCACCTTCTTTTTTGATTTTTTGATAAGCCTTTGCCTCAGCATCAATAGCAGTAAGCAATGCAGTACGTTCCCCGGGCGTGGCATCCATAAATGATTTGCCGGCTGTTTTTTTACAGGCTTCATTCAGCAGGATTATTCCTTTATGAAAAACCTGCTGGTCTTTTTCATCATAGGTATCATTGACCATTACTTTCATTAAATCACCCACTTTAGCTGCTTTGGCACCGGGTGTTTTAGTAGCAGGGATAATTGTTTCTGCAACTTCATCTAAAAACAGGATATCATTATTGCTAAAGCTGATACCCCCTAACTGGCCTTCGCTTTTGCAGCCGGTAAGTATGCCTCCTCCAATGAATGCACCGCCTGTTAATGCAGCAATCGTTTTTATGAGTTCTCTTCTTTCCATGATAAAAAGTTGTAGGTTATAAGTTGTAAGTAATAAGTCGGGGATTCTTGTTTTCTAAGAACAAGTAACATAGCAAAAGTACACCCTCACTTATTACTTATTACTATTTACAGATTTCCTTTTTTCAATTCGCTCACAGCAAAATCAGCAGCCCTTGCGGTTAATGCCATATAAGTAAGCGATGGGTTCTGACAGGCAGCGGATGTCATGCAGGCGCCATCTGTTACAAATACATTCTTTGCATCCCAAACCTGGTTGTTCCCGTTCAGTACGGATGTCTTCGGATCATTCCCCATTCTCGCTGTTCCCATTTCATGAATTCCATGCCCCATGGCATGGCCGGTGTCATAAGTGCTGATCTTTTTTACGCCGGCAGCTTCCAGCATGGCCACCATATCAGTTACCATATCTTTCCGCATTTTATACTCGTTCTCTTTTAGTTCCGCATCCATCGACAATACTGGAAGCCCCCATTTATCTTTTACATTTTTATCTAAAGTGATTTTATTTTCATGATAAGGCAATATCTCTCCAAAACCAGTAGCCCCTATCGTCCAGGCACCTGGCTCAGTCAGTGCCTCTTTAAAATCGGCACCGATATTTAACTCAGCCACTTCCCTGCTCCATCCTTCTCTTGATGCAGCGCCCTGGTAACCGTAGCCACGTAAAAAACCTCTTTTATCTCCATACAGGTTTGCAAACCTCGTGATGTAAAAACCATTGGCTCTTCTTCCATAGGTATATTTATCTTCATAGCCTTCTACCATGCCGGATGCACCAAGATTGTAATGGTGATCCATAATATTGTGCCCCAACTCACCACTGCTGCTTCCCATTCCGCCAGGCCAAATATCCGTAGCTGAGTTCATCAATATCCATGCACTATTCAATGCCGATGCATTCAGGAAAACTATTTTACTGTTGTACACATAAGTCTTGTTTGTCTCCGTATCCAGCACTTCTACACCTGTTGCTTTTTGGGTGCCTTTGTTATACATAATTTTTGTTACAACCGAAAAAGGACGCACCGTTAAATTCCCTGTGGCCCTTGCAGCCGGCAAGGTAGAAGACTGCGTACTGAAGTAACCACCAAAGGGGCAGCCTTCCCAGCAGCGGTTCCTGAACTGGCATTGTGTTCTGCCGGCAATGGGTGCTGTTAGATTTGCTACCCGGCCAATAATCAGGTGACGTTTAAAGGTGGCCTTTATTCTTGCCGCTACATCTTTTTCAACAATGTTCAGGTCCATGGGAGGCAAGAAATGACCGTCCGGCAAATGGGGCAATCCTTCAACAGAGCCGCTGATACCGGCAAACTGCTCAACATAGTCATACCAGGGTGCAATATCACGGTAACGTATAGGCCAGTCAACACCATAGCCATCTTTGGCATTGGCTCCAAAATCAATATCGCTCCAGCGATAACTTTGCCTCCCCCATAAAATGGAGCGGCCCCCCATACGGTAACTCCGCCACCAGGTAAAAGGTTTTACTTCTGTGTAGGGGCAGTCCTTTTCATTAGCCCATGCATCCATTACCTGTTCCTGTGCTGCCCAGCCACGGTGGGCAACAGGGTAATCCTTTTTTTGCTGATCCGTGGTTGTGCCCCTGTGCACGAAATCCCAGGGGTCATTGCCGGAAAAATGATAATCCTTTATATGTTCATGAGGGGCGCCACGTTCCAGCATCAGCACTTTCAATCCTTTTTCTGTTAACTCTTTGGCAGCCCATCCACCACTAATGCCTGATCCAACCACAATGGCATCGTAGGTATTTTGGCTGGTTGCTTTGTTGTTGATGCTGACCGAATCCTGTGGCATATAGCGTTGGTTTGAAATAATAATCGTTGTATGGAAAATTAAAACTCTTGCGGTTAGCATAAAAATATATTTTTATGCTAACCGCAAGAGGTAAAGTTTTACTTTTTTTTGTTCCCCAAGCAATACTTTTTTATCTTTTTATACAACTAACATCACGTTGAAAGAAAACTGCTGTTGATAACAATAAACAACAGGCTTGGCTGATTATTTGATTTTAAGATTGAGATTCAAGTAACTTGCAGACCTTACAGGTTTTAGCAGTTACATTCAGGCAATCATCCAAAACACAATACCAATGATTGATTTAAAAGATAAAGTAGCCTATATCACTGGCGGAAGCAAAGGGATAGGATATGGCATTGCAAAAGCATTACTCAACAATGGTATGAGGGTAGCCATTACCAGCCGTACATTGGCAGCTTCCGAAAAAGCCGCCGCATCGCTCAGCCAGGATGTGTCCAGGATACTGGCATTACAATCCGATGCAGGTTCAATGCAGGCAGAAGTTGCGGCAGTAAAAGCAGTAACCGATTATTTCGGACAGCTGGATGTTGTTATTGCCAATGCAGGCGTTGGGCATTTTGCTTCCATCGAAGACCTTACTGAAGCGGAATGGAAAGACATGATCGGCACCAACCTTACCGGTGTATTCAATAGTGTGAAGGCAAGTATTGAGGCATTAAAAATATCCAGGGGATATATCATCACCATCTCCAGCCTGGCCGGCACCAATTTCTTTGCAAACGGCGCCGGATACAATGCCAGTAAGTTTGGTGTAGTAGGCTTTACTCAAGCTGTGATGATGGATCTCCGCAAATACGGCATTAAAGTAACTACCATTATGCCTGGCTCGGTAAGTACACATTTCGACAACCACGTACCCAGTGAATCGGATGCCTGGAAAATTCAGCCGGAAGATATTGGCCAAATGGTAGCAGACCTTTTAAAAATGAATCCACGTACATTGCCAAGCAAAATAGAAGTAAGGCCCAGCATACCCGGTAAATAAGGGTATCTTTTCCGCATCAAAAAAAATCACCATTAATAAATCAATTGAATGGAATTACCAGTTCAGTCTTTAAAAGTAAAGGACTCTAACCTGCCGGGCGCCGGCAAGGGTTTGTTCACAAAAAAATTTATTCCAAAAGGCACGCTCATCACCGAACATCTTGGAAAGATATCTACATGGAACGAAGCAGACCATGATGATGGCAACAATGCCTATATCTATTACGTATCAAAAAATCATGTGATTGATGCCAAAGATCATTCCGGGTCATTGGCCCATTTCACCAATGATGCAAGGGGATATAAGAAATTGATTGGTTTTACCAACAACTCCAAATATGTGGAAAGGGGTAAAAGGGTTTTTATTGAAGCCACCAAAGACATACAGCCCAACGAAGAGATATTTGTAAGTTATGGCAAAGAATATTGGGATGTAATCAGGAAAAACAAGATTATGTAATGATTGCTTACTGATGAAGTATGCGGATGTGAGGTGCAGCGCATTTTTTACACTGTAGCATCACTCAACAGAAAATTTAAAAGTGGCGTATGCTGTTTCTCCAGTACAAAACTGTGGCCATAGCCATTGCCAGGTTTTATTTGTTCCTCACTCTCCACTATATCTTTTCCTATTTTCCTGAATAGCACAAAATCAAAAAGCACTGCCAGCAACTACCAGGGAACGGCTGGATGGGTATATACAGGCCATGACCAGGAGCCGGTTGAAATATGCCCCTGCCTGGTACTCAATTGTGACCTTACAAATGAAAGTGTTTGCGCTGCCACCGAAAAACTACTCACCGGCAAACGCAGGCCTACTTCAATGATCCTGTAGCACAGGATGCGGTGCAGCAAGGCAGATCTTCCGCAAGCGTATGCACATCACAAAGCAGGCATCAATGAATAATTTCATATTTTTAAACATATGAAAAATAGGCTGCAACCCATACTCAATGCATACGGCTTGGTTAATGATGTGGAAGTAAAACCCTTTGGCACCGGGCTCATCAATCATACCTGGGCCATCAGCTCGGGCAATAGCAAACTCATACTGCAGCGCATCAACCACCATATTTTTAAAGCACCTAATGATATTGCCACTAATACCAGGCTCATCAGTGAATACCTGGGAAGGCATTACCCAGGCTACCTGTTTGTTACTCCTGAAAAAACACTGCAGCAGGAAGACATGCTGTACATCAACCAGGAAGGCTATTTCCGCCTGTTCCCATTTGTAAAAGATTCTCACACCGTTGATGTGGTAAGCAGTACGGCACAGGCTTATGAAGCCGCCAAACAATTTGGGCGCTTCACCAAACTCCTGGCTGATTTTCCTGCTGAGCAATTACACATTACGTTACCGGATTTTCACAACCTTTCTTTGCGTTACCTCCAGTTTGAAAAAGCAATTAAGCAAGGCAATGCCGAACGGATAAAAGAAGCCGCCGGCACCATTCTTTTTCTAAAACAATACAATGATATTGTAACGGTAAGCGAAAGCATCGCAACAAACCCTGCATTTAAAAAAAGAGTGACACATCATGACACCAAAATAAGCAATGTACTGTTTGATGAAAATGACCATGGGCTTTGTGTGATCGATCTCGACACAGTGATGCCGGGTTATTTTATCAGTGATGCTGGAGATATGCTCCGGACCTACCTGTCGCCTGTAAGCGAGGAGGAGAAAGACTTTGATAAAATTGAAATACGGGAAGATTATTTTAAAGCCATTGCTGAAGGGTACCTGGGTGAAATGAACGAGGAACTGAGTGCAGCTGAAAAAGAACACTTTGTATATGCCGGGAAATTTATGATCTACATGCAGGCACTGCGTTTTTTAACGGATTACCTGAATAATGATGTTTATTATGGCGCCCAATACGAAGGACACAATTTTATAAGGGCAAAGAACCAGGTGGTGTTGCTGGAAAGATTGACGGAAAAAGAAGCTGCATTGAAAAGCATGGTCAATGCTTAAAGAAAAAATAATTTACTAATCATTCCTCCCCCGCCGTGACAAAGGTCACATAAATGCTGCACACCATTGGAGAACTTGCAGCATCAAAATACAATATGGGTACAACAGGCATTATTATATTCAGCATTATTGTATTGCACCTGCTTGCAGGATTTATTTTTCTGGCTTATAAATTAAGACCGAAGAAAAAGAGGACACAAGCCTCCGATTAAACTATTCCGATTCGGCTTCCAGCATAAGCTTTGCAACATGAAAAAATAACCTGGCCGTTTGGGTTGGCTTTTCAGCCAGCTCACTCAATGCAATAAAATTCTTTTTAAACAAAAACTTTTTGCTGCTCTTTTCATCATCTACAAACTCACAGTAAGCCATCGCCCAATTGCTAAATATCCTGTTGTCTGTTTCTTCTTCACTCATCAGCACCAGGCTGTAATGACGTTTATCTGCTGCGATTTTTTCATAGAGTGATTTCACCAGTTGCTGATCGCCTTCCAGTATTTGTATAAACTCCTTGTCATAATATAAAAGGCAACCGGTGATATCATGAGCAGCATTATATGCTCTTGATATGCTTATAATATTTTTTATATCTGCTTCCTCCAGGCCCGGCCTGGCAATTGAACAATAGATCAATTGAAACATAACTGTAAAGTATTATTAATATAAAATCCTGCTCAACAATAATTACTTCATCACAAGCATTGAAAATAATCATCCTGAACGGGAACCTGAAAATAGCAATATGGCACTTCATTTTTTATGATCATCATTAACAAAATCTTTGACAGTTGTCAGGACGCTGTTGTAAAAATTGAACATGCCCCGCCAGTATAAAAAATTACAGAAAGATTTTGAAAGATAAATAACGAAGCGGCATTTCAGTGTTGCGCATTATTTTCAGATCAACATATTCATATTTAAACTGTGCAGTGGCGCTGCCGGGAGCAACTACTGCAACTGCATTACAAATAAAAAAAATGAGTTGTTTCATCGAGTTAAAAAAACGGGTTACAATACTATGAATATCATTTGCAGGCGTTTTTCGTTTAAAAGGATGTTGCTGCAACCGGATTGACAGTTGCTTAAGTAGCTGCAATTACAGCTGCATTTGCTGCTGCTGCTTTTACGGATGCACCTGCAGCTTCATTGTTCACATTGGCCATGCTTACAAACCCAAAGCCCCATCCTTTCAATTCGTTTTTCCAGATCAGTGCACCGTCTTTTGTATCCAGGCAAAGCAATATGCCTGCACAGCCTGCATAAATCTTATTGTCTTCCACCATCAATTGCCCAACACTTTGTGACATGCTGTTAACTCCATACTGCTTCAGCTTTACTTCCCAAATTATGGCTCCGTCTTTTTTGTTGATGGCGGCTACCCTGCCATTGGATAAAATGAATAACACATTGTTTTGTTTCATCGTGAATGTTTTGCTATAAAATTATAGCATTGCTGTTGAATTATTCACCCGGTTATCCGGTCATTTATTATTGTTAAAAAATTAAGCCGGTACTAAGCCTGTATATACTCTTTAACAAATCTGCCATGCGAACTATTTTTATCGGCTGCTCAACCACGGTCAACCAGATACCAGGCTGCAACAAAGACTGGCTGATTTACCTGAATTTGCATGTATTTAAATCCCAGGCAAAGTACTTGCAACAGGGAACTTTACAAATAACTCAGCCACCACTTTTCTTTGTGATTGGTTTTGTAACGATCGTACCATTTGCACAAAGGGTACAAAGCCATGATCAATGCAGCCCATACCACGTAAACCCAGGCTAACCCAAATCCCTCGCCAGGTAAAACAAACCTGAAGGGCACTGTTTTTTCAGCATCCAACGCCTGCTGCATTATATGCCCCCTTGCAAAAAAGAAGATGACCGCAAGCAGGTGGATCAGGTAAAGATGAAGGATGTAGTAAAAAAAAGCAGTTCGCCCAAATACAACCATGCTATCCGTAAAACGATTTTTAAAATGCTCCAGCAATGACAGCAGCAACAATGCCGGCCCCATGGTAATGCAGATATACATCAGGGAAGGAGGATACTTATGAACTTTCATAAAAGACAAAAAAGTCAACAACCCATTTCCCTGGCTGCTCCAGGCAACAGGGTCGCCATAAACATTAACAAGCCTTACTATCACAAAAAGAAATATTAATCCAACACCAATCCGGGCCAATATTTTTTGGCGCTGTGCCGGTGAAAATATTGGAGTAAAGAAAACGCCGGAGCAATAACCCAGCAACATCAACCCCAACCACGGAAGAAACGGATACACCAGTAAAGCAAAGTGATGAGGTGCAAATTCATAGGTAACAAAAAAACCATGGTGCAACAAATCCCACCAAAAGCCTGCTTTGAAATTAGGCGCTGCTTCGGGAATATCCAGTAAATTATGACATGATACGATCAGTATCCCTATCGTTAACAACGCCTTAAATGGAAGCCAGGTAGCAACACCCAATATCAGCATGCAGATGCCAATTGCCCAGATCACACCGAACGGGATCAGCGGGTAAGCAGGGTTAAATGTCCATGCCATTGCAATGATAATCCATTCTGCAAAAATTAACCATAGCCCACGTTTGATAAGAAATGAGCTGAGCTCTTTTTTTGTTTTCCGAAGGCTTTGCAGGTAGATGGAAGTGCCGGAAAGAAAAACAAAAACAGGTGCACAGAAATTGGTGACCCACCTGGTGAAAAACAAGATGGGTGTAGTAGTTGCTAAATTCAACGGATCGTCTGTATTAGCTGTAACATGAAAAAAATCCCTTACATGGTCAAGCGCCATGATGACCATTACAATACCACGGAGGATATCAATGGATTCAATCCGTTTTTGGTTAGCAGTTAAAGATGGTTGCATATTGTTAGCAATGATAAAAGAATTAATCAAGCAGGATAATATTTTTCAATTGAATAAGCAATTATTTACTTGCGCCCATTCCCCCGATGATGAGCCAGCCTTTGCCTGTTTTTTTCCAGGTATGTGTGATCTTGCTATTCGTTCTTTTAACTACCATGCCTTTTTCATTCGTCCAGGTCTGCGTTACATCATACAATGCAATTACAATGTCATCAAATACATTTTCTGCTTTTCGTGTCAGTTCATAATTATAAGCGCCTGTTTTATCTTTATACAATTCTGTTAACCAATCAGTAATATGGTCTTTATTAGTGATGATATTATTTCCCGGGTAACCGATAAAATTTTCATCCCATAAAGTAAGATAAGCTTCCAGGTCTTTTCCTTTTACATATTTCCAGTAGTTTTCTTCCAGTTGCCAAATTTCATTTTTGATCTGTTCCATGTTAGCTGCAGCATCATTTACACTATTTACTTCTATCCAGTAACCATCGGGGTCCTGGAAGTACACCTGTTTAATACCATCAGCACGGATGTTCACGGTATTGGCTTTGCCGGTCCAGTCTGAAAAAGGAATTTTCAATGCGATGATCCGTTTTACAAAATCATCAAAATGCAGCATTGACAAACCCATATGCACGGCTTTATTGGTGCTTACATTTTCTTTTATAACAGAGATCAGGTGCAGTTCCCTGCCATCCGATAAGGTAACCCAGCGGATGCCTTCTATTTTTGATCGGTTGGTTATTTCAGGCAGCAGCAGCACTGTTTTGTAAAATTCCGCAGAGCGGTTCACATCTTTAACTGATAAAGCCAGGTGATCAAAAGCAGCTTTAAAAGCGGTACTGTCCTGCGCCTGCAGCAATGTTGAAAATAAAATTACAATGAGAGAGAGGTTGATTTTTTTCATGGTGTTCATTTTTTCTTCAGCAGTTTTGTTATAAAATAAATAAAAGAGAATACAAGGATAAAAACAGAAATGCCTGTAAGTTCAGGCCGGGTTAAATTAGACAGCAGCCAACCAATGCCTGCAGTTGCCAGCAGCGGCACCATGATACCTCCCGGCACACGAAAGGTTTTCTCTGTTATTGCAGCGTCGTTTTTTCTGAGTTTTACACTGGCAAGTACTACACCCAGGTATGTAATTAACACCGCCGCACTGGCAATGGTAGCTAACTGTTTAAACCCACCGGATATAGCAAACAAAAAACCCAGCGCTGCATAAAAAGCAATGGCAATATGTGGCGTAAAAAAGCGGGGGTGCACTTTCGCCAATGGTTTTGGCAGTAATCCATCTCTTGCCCCGGCAAATAATATCCGTGGGATAGAAAGCAATTCACCACCCAATGCACCCAGCATAGAAAGGGCTGTAGCAGCAATGATCAGGATAGCGCCTGATCTGCCAAAAGCAATATTAGCCACCGCAGCCAACGGGGCATCTTTATGTGCAGTAATGGTTGATCCCAAAACACCCTGTGTTACCAATTGAATGGCCATATACAAAATGAGCACCGCAGCAACGCCGAAAAAAATACCGAGTGGCACCGTACGTTTCGGATTTTTTATTTCTCCCCCATTGCTTAATGGCCCTTCAAATCCCAGGAAGGCGAAGAACAATAATAAGGATGCAGTACCAATATTGCTGATGGTAGGAGCTGTAACCCACCGTAAGTTTTCGGCAACAACAAAACGGGCGCCCACTATTACCAGTAAAATCATTGGTATCAATTTTCCTAATGTTGCCAGTTCAATAAACCGTACGCCGTTTTTTACACTGCGGATATTGAGCAGGGCAAGTGCACCAAAAATGAAGAATAAAAATGCTGCACGAAAAATATCATTGCCAAATACGGGAAAAAAATATTTCAGTGTACCTGCCAGGCCATTTGCAATGGCGGCATCCGATAACACACATCCGCCAATCCAATAGATGTTGTTGGCTAAAAAACCGGCGAAAGGACCAAAGGCTGTTTCAATATAGGTATATACCCCTCCGCTTGCGCTTGTTTTACTTCCCACTTCAGCAAAGCACAGCCCGATTAAGAAAATAAGCAGTCCGCAAACAAAGTAAGCCAGTATGGCCGTGGCACCCAGCCCTTCGGCAATGATCGCAGGAATTACAAAAATGCCTGAGCCTGCGGTGATGTTTACAATGGCCAGCGTAAGTGAACGTACACCTATTTCACGTTTAAGATTTTCCTTTCCCGAAGCTGGGGTCATTGTTGTTGGGGTTTGAATGTTTGCCTGTCTTTCTGATAATTATTCCCGGTAAAAATACCTGGTGTCTTTTATGCTGATCCGATCATTTACAATTCAGTTCCTGTACGCTGTTAGTAAGACCAGGGTCATAGTTTATTTTGCTTCATTTGCTTTAAGTACCCGTAAAAAATTTCCTCCCAGTATTTTAGCAATATCCTTTTTACTGTATCCCTTTTCAACCAGGGCTTTTGTAATGAATGGATAAGCAGTCACATCATCCAGCTGTTGCGGCGTATTGGTAATACCATCAAAGTCGGAGCCCAAACCCACATAATCTACCCCCACTAAATTAATGATATATTCAATGTGCTGAATCACCATCGATAAAGGCGGGCGGGTTGCATCTGCTTCATCCCGGTATTTTGCAAAAAGATAATCTTCAATATTCCATTCATGTCTTCCCGCCTTTACCAGTGAATCCTGTTCAGCTTTATGCTTTTGAAAAAAATCATACTCTTTTTTGGCTGCGGTACTGTCAATAAATGCCGTGTTAAAATTTACCTGTATCACGCCTCCGTTTTTTGCAATAGCTCTTATCTGCTCATCCTTTAAATTTCGCTGGTGACGACATAGATTATATACATCACTATGCGATGCCATGACTGGTTTACTTGTAGTATTGATTACGTCCCAAAAACTTTGTTCACCTACATGACTGATATCGACGATCATTCCCAGCTGATTCATCCGCTGCACCACCTGTTTTCCAAAATCGGTCAACCCTTTATGGGTCAGATCTTTTTTGAACGTTTCGTCATAAGCGCTGGTAGCCCAGCTGGTAGAGTTGTTCCAGGTAAGTGTTAAATACTTTGCACCCCGACTGTAAAAAACTTCCAGCTTAGCGAGGTCGTCTTCAATCATGTGCCCTCCTTCCACGCCTGACAATGCAGCAATTTTATGTTGCTTTACAGCTTTCAGTAATTCTGCATAACTGGTAACTTTTATTATTTTATCAGGATGACGGGCAATTACTGCGTCCAGGGTATCCATTTGCCTGTTGGCCTGCTGATATGGATTTTTCATGGTGCCCTCGCAAAAAACAGAAAACACCTGCACATCCAATCCACCCTGTTTCCACCTGGCCAAATCCGTATGCGTTTTCCCTTTCAGATCTTTGTCAAATACATATTCGCTGGTTTGATAATTCATCATCACATCATCAGTAGCCTTCATTAAAATATCATTGTGTGTATCCACCACAATGGCTTCGGCATGAATTTTTTGCCAGGATTGTGCAGTGATTTGATGTGATAACATCACACTTATGATCAACAGCCCTATTCTCATTTCAGTAAGTTGAAATTTTAAATACAATGATTCAATGTTTCTTTAGCAGGAATAAACAAAACGCCGAGTTCAATACTGGCCAATGCATTGCTGTAAGTATAAGCTGGTGCATCAAGTGGCGCCTGCCCGTTCAGCATACGGGTAATGTCAGATACTTTATAGGTTTCACTGGCAAGCAGGTAGTTTTTGCCATGCAGCCCTTTTTTAGTTGCAGCGCTAAAAATACTTTCTGCTACATTCCGCACATCCACCATTGCAAAAGGAACATCATTTGCAAATAACATTTCAACAAAGGGGTTGGGTGCAATGCTGTTTTTAAATAAATACTGCATCCCCATGGAAGTAGAATCCTGCCGGGCCGACAAAATATTACCCGTTACAAATACCGGGGATATGGATACGATTTCAAACCGCAACTCTTTGTTTTGCCCGATAAATTTCCTGACAGCCTGGTCGGCATAAAATTTTGCCTGGGCATAAGGATGGTCATTTTCTGAAATATAAGGCGTATCATTTTCTGAAAAGACATAGTTACTGCTAAACCCGGAAGGGTTTAATGGAAAAGAGGTATTCCATGCGGCAACAGAAGCAATGAATACTACCTTTTTAATTCCTGCAGTATTGTTTACCACTTCCAAAAAGTTTTGAGTGCCTTTTACCGTAGGTTCAAACAACTCAGTTTGCGGATCTTTCACCTCCAGTAAAAAAGGAGTGCCACCATGCACAATGATATCACAACCTTCGGAAAAGGCAGCAATACTTTCAGGTTGCAGCAGATCCAATGGACAGATTTCTAAATTACCGGCATTGTTGAGTTGATACAGGTGTTCATACTTCGCTTTATTGCTGATGTCAGTTGAAGAAACTTTTACTTTAAAATTATTTTCTAAAAATATTTTGGTAACCCAGCTTCCGATAAATCCGGCGCCACCAATGATACCTGCTGTTTGCATGATGTACTTGTGTTATTGTTAAATAATAGAATCAATACAGGTTGTAAACTCTCCCGGAAACAGCATTTTACTCATTGTGTAAAAATGGCCTCCCGGTAAAATGATGCCGGATACCAGGACAGTTCCCGGTATCCGGCGCCAGTTAGGTGAGGTCAGTAAAATTACTTTGCCTTTACATCATCGTTGTTAATATCCCTTACGCACAAATATTTACCGTCACGCTTTTGCCATAAGGCCATGTACTTGCCGTTATAGGTTACTTTTCCCTGAGCATCTTTACCGATAGTTTTACCTACTTCGGTAACCGTGTTTTCATCCCCAAATACATCCAGCACATCAAATGTAATGGTAGAGCCTTTGGGCCTTTTTTGCCAGGTATGTCTTAATGTTTGCTTCAATGGCAGCTTTTCCAACCAACATTGGCCTGTTATTGGACAAGCTCACCGCATCGTCGGCATAAAAAGCTGCAACGGCTGTGGTATCACGGGCATTATCAGCATTGGACCAGGCCGTTTCCAGCGCCTGTATTTCCGTTTTCATTTTGGCCATATCAGGTTTTACAATTACTGGCTTTGCAGCATCAGATGCTGCAGAACTACTATCAGTAGAACTTGCTTTTTCTGCAGCGTTGTTACTGCAGCCAATGATAAAAAAGGTTAAAACAAAAAAGGCGGTTGCAAATTTTAAACGGTTCATTTTGTTGTGTTTTATAAGTGAATAAAAAAGAAATAAACGATAGAAAACTAAATTGGGTAGTGTATCAGTTTGAAAAACTATTGCCTAATGACTGTAAATGTTTGAAGTGCAATCCATGAAGCAACAACAAGAATATTGTCTTTCGCTGCATCCTCTGCTTCTCTGCGTGGTTTTTTTGCACGCTTAGGCACAGAGGTCGCAGTTAAATGAATGATCTTTCAAAATGATACACTACTCTAAATTGAAATGGTAGTGTTTATCACAATTCCATTATTTTGCTTTATACACTTCCAGCTCTATCTCAATCATGAATTCAGGCAATGCCAGTTCCTTTACGCCAAACCAGCTGCCTGTTGGAAACTGCTTTTTGTAAATCCCATTCCTGTAGCCTGACTGTTTTAAAAACTCCGGCATATTGGTAGTGAGAATATTTTCCACCACCACGTCATCAAAAGTACAGCCGTAATGTTTTAATATTTTATCCAGGTCGCTGTAGCAGTTTTTCATTTGCTGCAGCAGGTCGCCCTTTGCAGTTGGCACACCTTTATCATCCATGCTTACTGCACCGGATATCTTAATATCATTGCCAATTTTAACCGCATGAGAATAGCCATAGGATTTTTCCGCTTCAGGACGTAACAGGAAGTACTCGGGCGTTTCAGCAGCTTCTTTTTTAACGGCGGCTGTTTCAGGAGCCGTTGTTGGTTTGTCGGCACTGTTGCACCCGGTGAAAAGGAAAAAACAAGCCGTCATTGTAACGGCAAAGGAAAAAAATCTGTTCATTGATTATAATATTAAAGTAAAAAATTGATCTGAAAAATTACAGGCTTAAAGGCATAGACATGATGATAGGTTCCAGCACAGTGTGTTTTGCTTTTAACGCTTCGTTCTGTGTACCCCTTACAATCTCAATCAGCATTTCCATGTGGGTTACTTCCATTACCAGCATCACCGAGGTTGGGTCGCCGGCATCCTGAAATGTTTTAAACCCTGATACTGCCGGGGCAAATACTTCTACTCTTTCCTGGTGGCCTTTAAGCCATGCATCAATGTCTCCTACTTTGTGACGTGCTACTATTGTTGGCATATTATTTCTTTAATTTTTTATACTCACTCTGGTTGGTTTTCGGTTGCCCATTTTTTTGTGCTATTCTTCACCCAATCATTTATTCTGCAGTTGTAAAATAATCAATTCTAGGTGCACCTTCCACACCAGCCTCTATCATTAGTTTTTTAGTGCAGGGTCACTCATTCTTGCTGTTGCTTTCGCCATGTCTTTAATGTCAAACACAATATGTACAACAGAAGGATCATCTATACCACGGGCCAGTGCCACATCCACCAGGCCATAGGAAGCCCTCGCTTCAATACCTTCAGCATCATAAACTTTTAGCCAGGCATCAAAGTCCTTTACCTTATGAGTGATCAATACCCATTGCTTTTCTTTTGAATCAGGATTGAACGTGATGACATGGAAAAATTCAACAACAGGTTTAGATATCACTCCGTTCTTTTCCATTACTTCCTTCAGTCTTGGATTGGCAGCAAAATCTTTTGCTTTTTGCACATCCGACACTTTTAATACAACATTCAGGCTGTTTGGATTGTCAACACCCCTGCCAATAACCATATCTTCCAGCCCACTGGCCTTACGAGCTGTTGAGTCTGTATTAAATGCAGGCCTCCATTTAATATAATCTTTTACAGTATGGGTTATTTCCACTACATCAAATGGAGTAAATGCCGGTACAGGCGCCTGCTCTATTGCAGCAGTTGTATCTTTTTTTTCTGCTGATTCATCTTTTGCAGTTTCATTACCATTACCATTGCAGGAAAAAATCACAGCGGCAATGCTGACTGTAAATAATAGTTTTAAAATCTGGCTGACCTTTTTCATCTTGATAGTTGTTTATATTTAAATGAGACATTAAAAAAGGCCTCATGCTTTCCTTAAAGTCATGAGGTTTTATATTGCGGGCTGGTAAATAGCAGGGTTTACTCTTTCAGCTTTTTTTAAACCCCACCGTAAATCCCTTGATTGATGATTTTACCATCTTTTTTGAAAGTATCGATCTGTACAAATACTTATTTCGAACTCAGGTCTTTTCGCATAAAAAGTAATTCGCTCCACACTTCGCTGGCGTACTGGCGTAAATCATCAAGATAATCTTCGTAAGAACCTGCGCCATTTACCGCATCGAAAGTTTCTCTAAATGGTTTTCGAAAACCCTTAGCCTTTTCCTTTAAGCCTTGCTTATACCTTGTTACCAGTGTGTATTGGGTGGGGCCTGAACCATTGGCTGCATATACGGCAATTGTTGAACCTTCTGCCACCCATGCAGCTTTCAACTTTTTAATCATGTTTACTATTTTATTACCCCAGCCAAGTTTAGGATACAAATGTGTAATTTGAATTTTATCAGAGAAATCCCCTAAGGCTACAGTACTCAAAGAATCAACATAAACAGAATAACCACCGGATTGCCGGTCGGTTAAATAGATGGCCACGTTCTTATTCCAGTCAATATTATGTTCCTCACCTAAATTTCCTCTTGTATCCTCAGCTTCCCAGCTTGTTGGGCCTTCTGTAATATGGAAGCCTCCCAAATCCGGGCCCGACTGGATGGCAAACACCCGCCAGTGTGCATCACCGGTGTGGTATTTTTGTGCATGTGCCGCCAGCGCTTTTTCAAACTCCAGTACCTTGTCAATCTTTGGAAATACCCTGTGGGTAGATATTACATTTTTTACCTGGCTGATGCCTGCCAAAGGAATAAGCATCAATAGAAAACTGAATAGCTTCATCTTACTGAGATTTTTTTTCATTTTTATTTGGTTTAACTGTTAATAATAACGAAAGTGATTTCATGACAAACTTTATATTTACAAAAGTCTGCATTGCAGCTGCCAGCAGTGAGTACTTATCAGCCATTCACCCATACATTTTCTGCTATTAACAGGACAAATTGTGCAGGAGCAGGATTAATTCGTCATTTTATAAAACGACCGGGGATTTTCTTATTGGCGGAAACTGTATCAATAAGCTTTCCAATTATCTTTATCAGCAAATGCTTAAACCCACCAAAAGCTTAAAAGCAATTCTTACGATTTTCATGATGTGGCTGGTGCCGGGTGCAACTGCACAAAAAACGGCTGATTACGAATCCGTATCCACCGCCCAGGGTCTATCGCAGGGAATGGTGTTTGATATTTTGCAGGATAAAGAAGGTTTTATATGGGTGGCAACAAAAAATGGATTGAACAGGTATGATGGCTACAATTTTAAAGTATTTACCAACGACCCTTACAATGCTCATACGCTCAGCAGCAATACCATCATCAAACTTTTTGAAGATTCAAAAGGAAGAATATGGGCGGGAACGGAAAATGCAGGCCTGAATATCTACCATAAAGAAAACGGGAAATTTTACCGTATTGTACATAAGCTATCAGATCCGGGTACCCTTTCAGGCAATGGAATAAGATCAATCGTGGAAATGCCCGATGGCAGGATACTGGTAGCGGTAGCAGATGCCGGGTTAAACACTGTTGAACTAACCAGCGATTTCTTTGAAAAAGATGCAGCGCCTGTTATAGCCAGGCTAACATTACCCAACAATACACAGGTGTATGGAATGGGAAAAGATAAGAATGGGAATATCTGGATCGGAGGTATGGACAGATCAGTGTATCGCTTCGATCCGCTGAAAAACAGTTTCAATCAATTGAATAATGCAGCGTTTTTCAATAACGGCTATCTTAACAGTGATGGCAGCAAACTGATCAACAGCAACCTGTTTCTTTCAGACGGCAAAGAAATATATCCATTGTTCGACAGCAGTAAATCCCCTGCAGGCAAC
Source organism: Chitinophagaceae bacterium (assembly GCA_016722465.1). GTDB lineage: Bacteria > Bacteroidota > Bacteroidia > Chitinophagales > Chitinophagaceae > Ferruginibacter. The sequence goes on from JADKJC010000005.1 coordinate 109,788, forward strand.
CTGCTCTTTAATCCCAGGGAAAAACTCTGGGAGTTCCATCACCGGGAGCAGTATTTTTATGATATAGCGAAATGGGAACCCGGCAAACCGGTTAAATGGAATGAGGAATTACCGGCAGATACATCAAGATTATGTTATCCATTCATTATTGACCGCTCAGGGATATTGTGGTCGGGTTCAGTGGGGTATGGTTTACGTAAATACAATACCACCAGCAGCAAATTCAAAGCACAGACTCCCGGTTTCAGTGTACGATTCATCGTGCCGGTTACATCAGACGATGTCTTTACAGGCGACTATGCATATGGATGGCGGAGATTAAAAAACGACATAGTAGAAACCGGTGCGTTCAATCACATTCCATCAGTTACACAGATCGACAATTTCATCATTTCAAAAACCGGTGACTACTGGATTAAAAGTGATAACAAAGGATATTTTAAATACAATCCTGCTTCCGGCAAATTGACCCATTATCCACAGATCAATTATTATAACGGTGAAGGCGACAAGCAACCGATGCTGGAAGACAGCAGAGGTAATATATGGTTTCCCGGGCTTGGTGGCGAAATCACCCGCCTGAATACTTCTACAGAAAGGATCGACAGTTTTAGCATCAATACAGATGCCACCAAACCAATGCTGCCAAAAGCGATCTGCACAGCACTGTATGAAGATAAGCAGGGAGTAATATGGATCGGCACACAGGAGGGTTTTGCAAAACTTATTTTTGCACAGGGAAAAAATACCACACCGCAGGTAAAATGGTTTTACAATAACAGCAATACCAGGAATTCACTGAACTATAATCATGTTTCCTGCCTGATGGACGACCCTGCAGCCCCGGAAAATATCTATGGATCGGCACCAAGGGTGGCGGACTGAACAGGCTGGATAAAACCACGGGTGATTTTTTTCATCTTACTACAAAAGATGGTTTGCCCGATGATGTAGTGTATTGCATACTGGCAGATGATGCAGGCAATACCTGGGGCAGCACCAACAAGGGTATCTTTTGCCTGGTGGCTTATAAAAACAATAATACCAGCAATTGGGTCTTTCACAATTTCACCAAGGCTAACGGTTTGCAGGACGATGAATTCAATACCGGCGCCTGTGCCAGGCTACCCAACGGCAATCTTGCTTTTGGCGGAGTGTACGGGCTGAATATTTTCAATCCGGGAGAAATACTGGTGCCGGGCTTTATGCCAAATGTATTTATCACCGATATCCTCATCAATAACCAGTCTATTGCACCGGGAGATAATACCGGTGTGCTGGAACATACCATTGAGCAATCAACAAACATTACACTTACGCACGTGCAGGATATACTGACACTCGAATTTTCATCGCTCGATTTTACTGCACCCAATCAAAACAGGTACCGTTACCAATTAGTAGGGGTTGATAAAGACTGGGTAGAAAGCGGCACCCGGCGCATTGCCACTTATTTACATTTACCATCTGGCAAATATGTTTTTAAAGTACAGGGCAGTAACAGCCAGGGCATCTGGAGTAATAAAATTGCCGAATTGCAGATAAAGGTTTTACCACCCTGGTGGCTCAGCTGGTGGGCTTATTGCAGCTATGCTTTATTGCTGGTCTTAGGCATCAGGGCTTATTATAAATTTACTGTAAACAGCGCCAAACTGCAATCGCAGTTAAACCTGGAACAACTGGAAGCAAAAAGGGTAAAAGAACTGGATATGGTAAAGACGCAGCTCTACACCAATATCACCCACGAGTTTCGTACACCGCTCACAGTTATACTCGGCATGGCGCACCAGATCGTAAACAAACCGGGCGAACATTTTAACAATGGCATGGACATGATCATCCGTAACGGGCAAAGCCTGCTAAAGCTGGTGAATGAAATGCTGGATCTTTCAAAACTGGAAACAGGGAAAATGACGCTGCAACTGGTGAATGGCGATCTCATCAATTTCCTGCGCTACATTGTTGAATCTTTTCATTCCCTGACAGAAAGCCAGCACAAGCAATTGCATTTTCTTTCTGAAATGGACAGCTTTCATGCTGAATATGATGCGGAGAAAATGCGGCAAATTATTTCCAACCTCGTTTCCAATGCATTAAAATTTACACCTGAACGGGGAAATATCTATATCTCCATCAGTGAAGACAAATCACTGAAGGATGAAACAACCACAGCTCTTATCATTAAAGTAAAAGACACCGGCATCGGCATACCGGAAAGCCAGCTGCAGAATATCTTTGACCGTTTTTATCAACTGGATAACAGTCTTACCAGGAAAACAGAGGGCACGGGAATAGGCCTGGCATTGACCAAAGAACTGGTGAAATTAATGGAGGGAGAAATTACGGTTAAAAGCCCGCCAACAGGTGCCAACAGGGGAACTGAATTTACAGTGGTGATACCATTAAAAAGAATCGGAGTAACTGAAAAAAACCATCAGCCATTACAGGACATTGCCCAAGACAATACAATTACTGCCGGTGTAAATACAATTGACCTGTTAAATGAAACCCAGGGCAATGTAAAGCCATTGATATTACTGGTAGAAGACAATGCAGACGTGGTTGCCTACACCGCCTCCTGCCTGCCCGATTACCGCCTTGCAGTTGGTAAAGATGGTATGGAAGGATTGGAAATTGCAACAGAGATCATTCCTGACCTCATCATTACTGATGTGATGATGCCGGTAATGGATGGTTTTGAGTTGTGCCGCAAATTGCGGAACGATGAACACACCAGCCATATCCCCATCATCATGCTCACTGCCAAAGCAGATATAGAAAGCAAGATGGAAGGATTGGAAAAAGGCGCAGATGCTTACCTGGAAAAACCATTTAACCGGGAAGAGTTATTGATACGGATAAAAAAATTACTGGAGCTGCGTAAAAACCTGCAGCAGTTTTACCTGAAAAAAGCAGGCCTCAATTATGAAGCAGCTCCTGCCGGCATCATAGCTGCTGCTGAAACGGAAAGCAACGAGCATAAAACAGAAGATGAATTCGTAAAAAAAGTAAGGGAAGCAATAGAAGTACATTTGCAGGATGCCAATTTTACCGTGGAGCAGTTGTGCAAACTGGTCTTCATGAGCCATTCTCAGCTGCATCGTAAATTAGATGCACTTACCGGCTGCTCACCTAATAAATTCATCCGCATCATCCGCTTAAACAAAGCCAAAGAATTGCTAAAAAACCCTGCCAACAGCATTGCCTCCATTGCATTCGACTCTGGCTATAACGACCCCGGCTATTTTGCAAGGGTTTTTAAACAGGAGTTTGGATTAACGCCGCAGGAATGGCGGGGGAATCAATGATTCAAATACATAGGTATTTTTTTACAAAAATCTTTTATTTTATCACCGGCATATTGGCTTATGTGTATTCAGGGAAAGTACAATTCCCTTACTTTGATGTAAGGATAAATACAGCAGGTATTTTTAAATGGCCGGCAAAAGTGAACTTTATTTATTTGCCGGGCCATGTTTACCTGATGATGCCATACGCACAAAGCCTGATGCGATATATAATACCAGCGTCCTTACATAGAGGTACAATACAGCAGTGATCAATACCAGCAGCGAACCTATAATCGTTGGCAGCACCGTACCAAATGTAAAAGTCATCCCCAAAACAAAACCAAGCATACACTCAGCACGATAGACCGGTAAAAAAAGTGAAAGTACGAAAAGGGCGATCAGCATGTATCCTGGGATATCCCGATTACCCAACATAAAAAAAACGGAAAGGAGTACCCCGAAAAAAAGTGCCGCAACAAACCCATACAATATATCTAACGAGATCTTTGGCAGGGTTGCTTTTTCAATATTATTATACATCAATCTCTTTTGGGTGCGATAGAGTAAAAACCAGGTAAGCAAAGGAAGCAGCAGGCCGCCCCACCAGTTAGAAATTGCAGGCAGGTCTTTACGGGCCAGCAAATGATGGCTTGGCACACCTCCATGATAATGATCCCATGCCAGTAGTAACCATATAGCAATCGTTATGATTGCTGTAAAACGAAGCCTGGTATTTAAAAAAGATTTTTCGATCATACAACCAGTTTAAAAAATTCACACGTTATATTTATAGGCAGCAATTCAGCACTAAAAAAAATCACGAAGTTACAGCAGCCAGTTCTTTCCACCTGGCAACATTTACTCCCTTTGTAAGCAGCCACAGGCACATTGATAATTCTGCGATAAAAGTTGGTGCAAGTAATACCTGGAATATTGAACCTGCCATTGCAGGAAAAAGAAGGAGTACAAAGCTATTGGTAAGATAACACAATCCTGCAACCAGTATCAGCACACCCAATATCCTGGGTAAAAAGCCTGATTTAAAAATCAGGTACCCGTCAATCAAACATTCAAAGCCAAAAAATATAAGGCCGATGCCAAAGCCGTAACCATGTGCCTTTACTGCAACAAATGCCAACACCTGCAACTGTTGCGGATCAAATGCTTTCAGGTAATCTTCATTGCCCAAAAAGAACAGGGGCATCACCAGGTTCATCTTGTTAGCAACCAATACAGCAGTCTGGATCAAGCCGAAAAGAACGGCAAGCATTGCCAGCTTTTTGTTTACCCTGCTAAAGAGTAAATAATATACCATTGCTACAATAAGATCACACACATGCATCACAAGATCGCCGGCAATGCCAATGCGCCACAGCAAAGGAGAAGCTGCAATATTGTGAGCCGTTGCCGCAGCATCGCCAGATACAATGATCTTATTCCTGATGAATAGCTCTCCAAGTGCACCGGCAACAATAATGATTAAATATGCCAGGCCACCTATCCGTGCATATAATTGTGGTGAAGTTTCAATTTTACCTTTTGTCATGGCAGTTACTGTTTTGATAGAATGGTTGTAAATATTACAATAAAAAAGGTACGGATGCCAACTAATACATGAACGGGGAATACTTACATTGAATGAATACCCGTTTCAAATCCTCCTGAGTTCTGCATTTGTTTTTTCATTCTCAATGTTACCAGGCCTGCCTCGCAGGCTCAGGCATCTGTCATCAGAGGGCGCTTCCGGGAAGGGGTTGCGGCCAATTTTCCGTTCCTGACTAAATCAGCATAGTGGACGAAAATCAACTGCCTGGTTAACAATACAATTCAAAAGCCTGCCCCAAACGCTGTAAATTATTTGAAATTCGTATTCATCGATTTGAACTTCGTTATAAAAATCCAGGCGGGCAACGTTCTTTTGCACATTGAAATAACCACCTATTCAGCAATATGCAAAAGAAAACAGTTTACTTGATTTTTATTTTTTTATCACTTACTCATTTTTCATTTTCGCAAAGCGAAGACAGCACAAAAAAGAACAGTCACTTTTCAGGTTCAGTCAGCGTTACCAATAATGGCATTTCAATAGTACCCAGTTTTTCATTGGACAAACCTGCCGCTCAATTCAATCTGTCCCTGGCAAAAAACAGGTTTAGCTTTGAACCGGACATCCGGTTCTCATTGGCAGGAAAGCCCTGGTCCTTTCTCTTCTGGGCCAGGTACAAATTAGTAACCAACCACAAGTTTAAGATGAATGTTGGTACGCATCTCGGGCTCAATTTCAAAACTTCAATATTGCCAATAGGCGGAGATACCAATGAAGTTACCATAACAAGGCGTTATTTAGCAGCAGAACTGTCGCCCAATTATTTCCTGTCAAAAAATATCAGCGTTGGCATGTACTACCTGTATTCACATGGCCTGGATGCAGGCACCATTGGTAACACACACTTCATAACCATCAATGCTAATTTTTCGAATATCAAAATCACTGATGAATTTTTCATAAAGGTTAATCCCCAATTCTACTACTTAAAGCTGGATGCACAGGATGGCTTTTATTTTACCTATTCATTTACGTTGGCAAAGAAAAATTTTCCAATCTCCGTTTCAGCCATCATCAACAAAGAAATTAATTCAACTATTACCGGAAGTAAAAACCTATTGTGGAATGCAAGCCTCACTTACTCTTTCAATAAAAATACGTGAAGCTATAACTTGTATTATGAAATCAGTAAGTTTGTGGGAGATGAGAAAGATTGAGACCATAGAAGAATTCTACAAAACGAAATTCGATTGGATTCCTGATAATATCAAAAATGAAATCGGGCATTTCAATGTGTTTCAGCATGAGCCAATAGTTCCCGGCAAAACTAAAATACTTCCTTACAAAAGAAGGGATTTTTACAAAATAATGCTGGTGGTTGGCGACATTAACATAAACTATGCAGACAAGGTAGCAGTGGTAAAAAAACAGGCCCTGTATTTCTCAAATCCGCAAATTCCATACAACTGCGATAACTTAGAAAGAATCAAAGACGGTTTCTATTGCATTTTCAATCAGCAATTTTTCCATCAATACGGAGACCTGAATCAATATGCTGTATTCCAGCCTTCCGGGAACCATGTATTTGAGGTGTCGGATGAACAGGTTGATCAAATCAGTATCATTTACAAAAAAATGTTTGAAGAAATCAAATCAGGTTATGTTCACAAATATGATGTGTTGAGGAATCTTGTTTTTGAACTGCTGCATTTTGCTTTGAAGATGCAGCCGGCAGAAAAACCGGATAAGCTGCCAATCAACGCTTCGCAAAGGATTTCAACGTTGTTTTTAGAATTATTAGAAAGGCAGTTCCCCATTGATGAAAATCACCAGGCAATAAGCCTTCGTTCTGCATCTGATTTTGCACAACAGTTAAATGTGCATGTAAATCATTTAAACAGGGCAGTAAAAGAAACAGCTGAAAAAACAACCTCTCAGGTTATTGCCGAACGCATTTTACAGGAGGCAAAAATCTTATTGAAACACAGCGCCTGGAATGTATCTGAAATTGCCTACGCATTAGGTTTTACTGAAACAACGCATTTCAACAACTTCTTCAAAAAACATACAGACTTAAGCCCGCTGAAATTCAGGAATATTTGAATTTCGTAAATCACGGTTTCATTTTCGTTATACTCCCTCCGGTTGAATTTTTAGTTTTGCTTTACAATTAAATATGCCAACAGCAAAATCATGAAAGCAATCTTCACATGTACTGCCAGTTGCCTGAAAGAAGTGAACGATGAAATGGCAAAAATCGCACTGCAGGGTGCAAGGCTTAACGAAGGACTGCTTACGATGCCGGAAGAGTAAAATGAAATAACATGAACAGGTTAGTAAAATCACTATTCTCATTTCAATTTGTTTAAATGGATGCTTTGGCACAATCAACCCCTGAATCAGAAATCCTGAATTTATCAAAGGAAAAATTCCGCTGGAAAACAGCAGGGAATATAGACCCTATAGAAGATTTGTTTGATGATGAATTGGTATTTGTACATATCACCGGAAATATAACTACTAAAAAAGAATGGATCAGCCAGTTAAGATCAAAGAGTTTTGTTTATAACAAAATAAAATTAAAAGAAGCATCAGTAAAGGTTTATGGCAGTACAGCAGTCCTGGTAGGCAACGCAACCTTTACCGTTAATGGCGGCAGCGTTTATCCATTGGTTTACACTGAAGTCTACACAAAGAAAAACAACCAATGGAAGCTGGTAAATTTACATACCACTTCCGGATATTTATAATGATTAATGGTTTAAAAATGAAAAAAAGAAAATTAGGAAACAGCGGACTGGAAGTTTCTGCTATAGGGCTTGGTTGCATGGGAATGACTTTTCCTACGTCCCATTTCCACCAAAAGAAGATATGATTGTTTTGATGCACAAAGCAGTTGAACAGGGAGTGAATTTTTTTGACACTGCAGAAGTATATGGCCCTTATAACAACGAAGAACTGGTGGGTGAAGCATTGGCCCCTTTCCGCAATAAAGTGATGATAGCCACCAAATTTGGTTTCAACATCCAGGATGGCAAAATGGCTGGTGTAAACAGCCGGCCTGAAAACATTAAAAAAGCTGTTGAAGGTTCATTGAAAAGGTTACAGGTAGACGTTATTGATTTGTTGTACCAGCATCGTGTTGACCCCAATGTGCCGATTGAAGATGTTGCCGGTACCGTAAAGGATTTAATCGCAGCAGGTAAAGTAAAACATTTTGGCCTTTCTGAAGCAGGTGCAGGTACCATCCGTAAAGCACATGCAGTGCAGCCTGTTGCCGCTTTGCAGAGCGAATATTCCCTGTGGACAAGGCAACATGAAAAAGAAATCATTCCCACCATCGAAGAACTGGGTATCGGGTTAGTAGCATTCAGCCCGCTTGGGAAAGGTTTCTTAGCTGGCAAGATGGATGAAAACACAAAATTTGGCGAAGGTGATATTCGCAATGTACTACCGAGGTACACTGAGGAAGCACGTGTTGCTAATAAAGCCCTCCTCGATTTAATCCATCAATTTGCTGATAAAAGAAATGCCAGTCCTGCACAAATTGCATTGGCATGGGTACTGGCGCAAAAGCCATGGATTGTTCCTATTCCCGGCACTACAAAATTGCAACGCCTGACAGAAAACAACGGAGCTGCTTCTATTGAACTAACGAACGGGGAGTTGCAGGAAATTGAAAATGCTTCTGCACAGATACAGATCACAGGCAGCCGTTATACCGAAGCAATGGAAAAATCAACAGGGCTCTGATATGCAATGTTCGGGGTAGCTTTTACTGGGGCATGCCTTCCAACCTTTGTCAGATCAACTGATGCCATATCAGCCTGACGCATTGTCCGCTGAAATTCAGGAATGTTTGAATTTATCAGCCAACAGGCGTATAAGATGAAAAGGATTTTTTTATCTTTACACCCGAAAAATAATACAAAGAGCTTACCTTCTGAATTATTTGACGGCAACGATTAGGCGCTTACAAAAAATCAATACAAACCATGTTAAAGAAAAACTTCCTGATGATTGCAGCTTGTTGGTGCAGCCTTGCTGCTGCAGCCCAAAAGGCCACCCCGGCTGTTCCTGTTAATACCCAGCCGGCTACTGCTGTTCAACCTGTTTTTTGACTATAAAAAACTCAATCCCCTGTTGTCCTATGCTTTCATTGTAAATAAGCCTACCAGCACCCATCCGAAGGAAGGCGACCAGGTTACCTTAAACATGCAATCGGTTTGCAACAACAGGTTAATGTACAGTATCGCATAGGCTTTCAAAGGAAAGCCCGCCGTATTTGGAGTTGCCAAACCTGCCTTTAAAGGCGATATCATAGAAGCCATCATGCTGATGACTCCCGGCGACAGTATTGTATGCCAGGCAGATGCTGATGTAATGTATAAAAACGCCAAAAACAAAAAGCCTGATTTTATTAAACCAGGTGATAAAATTCAATATTTCATCAAACTCATTACCATCAAAACAAAAGAGCAGTTTCAGAAAGAACAGCAGGCCGCATTTATGAAACAAATGAAAGACCAGCAGGAAAAACAAAAAGTGGCGGCGGCTAAACAACTGGTAAAAGACGACAAGGCTTTGAAGGCCTATTTTTCAAAGAATCATATTACGCCCATTAAAACAGCTTCCGGTTTGTATTACACCATCCGGGAAGAAGGCAGCGGCGAAAAACCTTTACCTGGCGATAGCATTACCATGAGCTACACAGGCAAGCTGATGGATGGAACAAAATTCGACAGCAACGAAGACACTGCCTTCCATCATGTGCAGCCTTTAAAGTTTATACTTGGCCGTGCAGAGGTCATTAAAGGATGGGATGAAGGAATTGCACTCCTGAACACAGGCTCCAAAGCTACTTTTTATATCCCCTCACCACTTGCATACGGGCAGCAGGCCAGGCCAGGTTCGGCCGCCAATCCCAAAGGAATTCCGGCCAATTCCATTTTGCTGTTTGATGTGCAATTGGTAAACAGTAAACATCCTTTACCGCCTGCACCTAAAACTGATTCAACAAATCTCCCCAAATTGGATACCTTAAAAACACCGGCCCTGCAGGCTAAAGAAGAAAAGAACTAATGTAGTGAGGAACTGGACCGGCGGGGTTTCGAAAGCAACTAACCCGCTGCCTGGCATCAGGTATTTGTATGGATCACCTGTTGCCCTATAATCCTGCCCTATTGCCACAGTTTTTTTTGGAACGGAGTTTCTAAACTTATATCGAATGCTGTTCCGCATTGGTATTTTTAATTCCTGGTACAACCGGGCAAATACCAGCAGACACAAATGACCGACGGTGGCAAATACCTGGCCATGCAGGAAGATATTTCAAACGGGCTTCAGCATTTATACAGACCACAGTCTTACTTCTACATGACGACCGTCATACAGCGCCCTCAGGCCGCAGAATACCTTTGCCTTTAAGACTCGTATCTCCTTAATAAAATCTTGCATGTATGAAAAAGAAAAAAGCTGGCATGACTGTGCAACAGTTCATGGACATGGTTATCAGAAAAAATCCGAACGAACCCGAATTCATCCAGGCGGTACAGGAAGTAGTAGAATCACTGGATGCTTTTATCGATGACAACCCTAAATATGTTGGTGTACTCGAAAGAATGGTAGAACCGGAACGCACCATTATTTTCAGGGTGCCCTGGATAAACGACAAAGGAGAATTTTGCATCAACCGTGGCTATCGCATTGAAATGAATTCTGCCATTGGGCCATACAAAGGTGGCCTGCGTTTCCATCCTTCGGTAAACCTGAGTATTCTTAAATTTTTAGCGTTTGAGCAGGTACTGAAAAACAGTTTAACCACGCTGCCCATGGGCGGTGCCAAAGGTGGGTCAGACTTTGATCCCAAAGGAAAATCTGACCTCGAGATCATGAAATTCTGCCAATCGTTTATGAACGAACTGCAACGGCATATCGGCGCCTCTACAGATGTGCCCGCCGGTGACATCGGCGTTGGTGGCAGGGAAATCGGTTTCCTGTTCGGCCAGTACAAACGCATCCGGAACGAATTTACCGGGGTGCTTACCGGCAAGAGCCTGGAATGGGGTGGTTCCCTTATCCGCCCGGAAGCTACCGGTTATGGCTGCACTTATTTTGCGCAGGAAATGTTAACCACCAGGCATTCAGACCTGAAAGGTAAAACAGTGGTTATTTCAGGCTCAGGCAATGTAGCGCAATATGCCTGTGAAAAAGTGACACAACTGGGCGGCAAAGTTGTTACCCTCAGCGACTCAAATGGGTACGTATATGATAAGGACGGCATTGACAGTGAAAAACTGGCTTTTGTGCTGAAACTGAAAAATGAAACCCGTGGCCGCATAAAAGAATACGCAGTAAAATATAACTGCGAATATGTGGAGGATAAAACGCCCTGGCATGTTAAATGCGATATTGCAATGCCCTGTGCTACGCAGAACGAGCTTAACAGAGACGATGCAATGGCATTGGTTGCCAACGGCTGTTTCTGTGTAAGTGAAGGCGCCAATATGCCAAGCACACCAGGCGCTGTTGAATACTTTTTAGAAAGAAAAATTTTGTATGCCCCGGGTAAAGCTTCCAATGCAGGCGGTGTTGCAACTTCTGGTTTGGAAATGACACAAAACAGTATTCGTTTGCACTGGACAAGGGAGGAAGTGGATACAGAACTAAAAAAGATCATGAAAAGCATACATGAAAATTGTGTGAAACATGGCACAAAAGAGGACGGTTATGTTGACTATGTACTGGGTGCCAATATCGGCGGTTTTGTAAAAGTTGCTGAAGCGATGCTTGCACAAGGACTGGTATAAGTTATATTGATTAATCAATCATCACAAACAAACCCGGCTCTTAAAGGCTGGGTTTGTTGTGCAATAAACCTGCACACAAGTATTGTGGTAGTTCTTTCTCCCTGGTTGCTTCCTTTACGAATTTATATCACCTAATACTAAGCATTGGCAATTAAAATTATCAACACAACCGGGCGAGATTAATAAATAGAAGCGATCACTATTAGCAAACATTGACTCCGATGGGGATATGGGGATCAATGGCGGTAAGAATATGCTGCAGGGCAGCTTATGTTTTAAAATACGATCTTTGGTTTTCATCAAAATCAATCAGTGTGAAAAAAAAAGGAGCACAGTCAGACAACTTTATCAGCACCAGCGCTTGAAGCGCTTCAACAATTGCGTGCTATTCTTACAGCGAAGCATTATGCAGCAAGTACCACCCGCAACTACACACAGGAAATGCGTTTATTGTTTACACATTACCGGCAGCTTTTGCCTGCAGAGATTACGACAGACCATATCATTGCCTATATCAACTATATCATTAAAGAGCATGGTGTAGGCAGGGCAAAATGCCACCAGGCAGCACAGTCCTGCAGCTTTTTTTATAAATGGGTGCATCCTTCAGCCTTTGTTGTTCCGTCCCGCTTTTATCCACGCAAAGTTTATAAGCTGCCGCAAATATTCAGCAGGGTGCATATAAAACAATTATTGCAGGTAATTACCAATCCGAAACACCGCATGATCATTTCTCTCTTCTACGGCACTGGCATGCGGTTGAATGAACTCCGGCAACTCCGGCTGTGCGATATTGACAGTACCTCCTGCCGGATAAAAGTAAGTTTTGCAAAGGTGGTAAGGATCGTTTTACGCTGTTGCCAAAACAACTACTGGATGACATGAGGAAATACTACCTGCTGCATAAACCTGCACATTATTTTTTTGAAGGTTTTAAAAAAGGTATCCCCATGCATTCACGCAGCTTTCAGCATTGTGTTCAGCGGTACGTAAACATGATCGGGCTTTCGGGAAAAGGTTATTCCTGCCATACCCTGCGGCATTCCTTTGCAACACATTTGCTGGAAAATGGAACGGATATTTGCACTATCAAGGATTTGCTGGGGCATACAAATATTATAACCACGATGCTGTACCTGCAATTGCGTCAATCTAACCTGGCCCGGGTAGAATCGCCTTTTGATGAATTAATGTGTTCGGAAAGTTGAAGTGGCCTTTTTTAAAACAACATAATATCCGCACTTTCATCAAGTGTTACGCCATTGGGCGTAACACTTGATGAAAGTTTTTTTCCAGCAAACGTCTCTTTCTGCTATTCCAGGCAACGTCTTTCTCCCAGCTTTGTGTGAGGGTAAGTACATTGCGCTTAGAATTGAACACTCTTTTTTTTAAGAGAAGGCTTTAAATCGCAGGCAGCTTTTACTGGATGGCGCAACGTCCTTGCTTTGCTCTTTACCCGGCAAAGGCAGGTTGCCGGGTATCTTATAATTTGAGGTATGTTTCCCATTCCCAAACGCCCCTGCTGTGTGTTTTCACCAACAGGCAAAGCCGCTTACTCTAATACTAACTGTGCCTTTGGTAATTCATGAGCAGGAAAGTGTAAACTTCAGGATCATTAATGATCAATGCCATGCACATGACAGCTTCAGGTATATTGCCGATGTGGGGTGGCGGACTGATGTTCTTTCCATCACAGGTATATTTTGAAGGAATCATCTCGCCTTCTTTAACAGCATCACTTGATACATGGAGCTGTATCATAGATACTCTTTTACTGTTACCAATCATCACTAAGGCCCTTCACCGGGTTCAGGCAGTTCATACGGAGGTGTTTCAAATGGATCCTCATCCGGTATGATGCCTGGTTCTTCTTCAGGAACAAGAGGTTCTTCGGGATCGGCAGGCGGAACGTATTCCGGATGCTTTACGGGTGGCGGCATTTCTGCCGGTTTGCCCGGCTGTATTTTTTTTGGCATAACTGAATATTTAATAGTACAGAACAAAGAACTTATCAAAGGATCTTTTCACCCCCACCATCAATAGTGTGGTTAAGTTTATCGTGCCGATAACATCTCAAAGCAACTGTGCAAAATCTTTTCCTGCAATGCTGCCCATCATTTTTTTCATTGACTGTCATCAGCAGGTGCTGATCATATACTGGAGTATAAAGCAGTTGAGTACAATCAAATATTCACTTGATATCCGTCATTCTTATTGGCTGCCCTGGTATTTAGTTTTGTAGTAACAAAATATTATTACTATGTCAGCTAATAACCAATCCATCAACACACTTCATAACCTGTTGGATCATGATGCCAGAAAATTCACTTGTGGAGAGATTGAACTAAAAGGCAAATTGCACCAATGGATCAGCGATGCCGGTTCCATGCAATTGAAAATGGTACTGCAGAAATACATCGATATTGTACAACAGCATGTTGATAAATTCGAAAGTTTTTTTGAAGCGGAAGATATCAGTTCACTGAGTTTCAGCAATCCTGTAATGGAAGCGTTTATAAAAGATGCAGGCACAAAACTGGCTTTGTGCACTGATGCTGCTATTAAAGATGCCTGCCTGCTGGCAACAATACAATGCATCAATCATTTTAAGATCGCCGCCTACGGAACGGCTGCTGCATTTGCATTGGAACTGGGCATGGAAAAACATGCGGCCATTTTTCATGAAGCAGAGGTGAATGAAAAACAGGTTGATGACCGCTTATCGCAACTTGCAACATACGAAATAAACAGAAAAGCCAAAACGCATTTCACATTACATGAATGAGTGCCGGTTGATTTGAATACAGTTGAATAAAAAAGCCAGGTGTTTGCTGCTGCCTCCTGTGCATGTTTACAATAGCAGCCAATAAAAAAACTATTCTTTTCCAGGAAAAATAATCCCATGCCATATCCGGAATTAAATCAACTGCAATATGAAAGTGACACATGGAAAAGATCACTTGACTGCATGATGGATGAAAATATTCAACTGAAAGAACGGATGTCGGAAATATTGAAGAATGATTTTGACAAAACACACCTGGAAGGAATTGAAAATTTTCAAAACAGTTTTATCAAGCAGGATGCACTGATTGGTTTACTCCGAAACGAAATGACGGAAGTGGAAAATTTACTAAAAACAGGAACGCCTGCAACGGTTACTGCCATCGGCACCATTCATAAAAAACTGGATAACCTGCGCAGCAATATCAGTTATGCAGAGAAATACATGCAGGAATTAAAATTTTCCTTTGATAATTATATATTAAAATTGCCCGTTTTTGAATCTTCCATCCGGCAGTAGCGAAACATCAGTTAGCAAGGTGTTCCAGTTTTTCCATATTCAACACAACAATACCGTTACCTTTTATTTGCACTAATCTTTCATTCCTGAAATCTCCCAGCGTACGGATGAGTGACTCCGTGGCAGTACCTGCAATGCTGGCAAGACTGCCCCTGTTGATGGTAATTTCAAAACCCTTTTCATTGCCGGGGTTGTATTTTTTTTGCAGCACCACCAATGCTTCTGCCACTTTTTTACGAAGTGAATTATAAGCAATACCTACCAACCGTTGCTCTTTTTCAGAAATATTCTGTGCCAGCAGGCGGATAAACCGGTGCGATACTTCTTTGTTATTATTCACCAGCTCATCAAAATCTTCCTTTGGAATGGCAGCCAGTTCAGTGTCTTCCATGGCTTCTGCAGAATCCCTGTAAGGAGCTTCTTCCAGTAAAGCCACATGACCCAGGAAATCGCCCGGGCTAAATAATTCTGTTACCAGCTCTTTACCATCATCATTTGTTTTATAGGCCTTTACTTTTCCCTTCAACACATAATACAACCTGCCGGGGTGATTGCCTTCTGAATAAATGATCTGTTTTCTTTTGTACTTATTAATGTTCCTTCCTTCGGTGATGGATTGCATGGCTGCTTTACCGGAAGAAGACAGCAACAGATGTTGCAATCCCTCCAAACCAGGCGCCAACTCCTGCCTGAGCAGGTCAATTTTTTTAAGACGACTACCCACTGCATTCAGCAATTCAGCCCCGGAAAATGGCTTGGTGATATAATCATCAGCGCCCAGCTCCATGCCCTTACGAAAATCGCTGCGTTCTGTTTTCGCCGTCAAAAAAATAAAGGGTGTGTTTTTGATCTCTTCATTTTTGTGAATGGCATACAACACACCATACCCATCCAGCACCGGCATCATAATATCGCAAATAATCAGGTCGGGTTTGTGCTCTATGGCCTTTTCCACACCAACCTTTCCATTCTCTGCTGTGATCACTTTATAATTCGACAGCTCCAGTATCTCTGCTGTGTTGCTGCGGATATCTTCATTGTCTTCTATCAGCAATATCTTTTTCATATCAGCATTTTTTATTGTTAAACGTTACAATAAACGTAGTACCTTTTTCCAGTTCACTTTCAAATTCCACTACGCCATTCATCAGTTCAGCATACCTGGCAACGATGTGCAGCCCAAGCCCGGTTCCCTGTATATTGATGGCATTGGCACCACGGAAAAAACGCTCCATTAAGTGTTCCTGATCTGCCTTAGCAATACCAATGCCATGATCTTTTACCATCAACCTTACCTGCTGATCAAAGTTGCTGCTGCTGATCTCTATCAGGCTGGCCTCCGGTGAAAATTTACTGGCATTGGAAGTTAAGTTGATCAGTATATGTTTGAGCAATGTTTCATCCAGCAATACATCGGCTTCTCCTTCATGATCATATTGAATTCTTTGCCCTGCTTTTAATGTACTTTCAAATCCATCAATTACTGTCTTCATGGTTTCCCTGATATTAAAATAAGAAAGACGCACCTGTATCTTCCCTTCTTCTATTTTGCCCACGCTTAAAAAATCATTCAGGATATCCGTTAACATGTTTACAGAAGAAACAATCCTGTGCAGGTGTGTGGACCTTTTAGCCTGGTCTTCAGCTGCAGCATATTTTTCAATCAAATAAGCAGAAGAAAGCACTGTACTCAGCGGTGTTCTGAATTCATGAGAGGCCATGGTGACAAATCTTGATTTCAATTCACTCAATTCTTTTTCTTTTTGAATGGTATCTTTCAGCTCCTGTTCAATCATTTTGTTTTTGAAATATCAAACGCTACTCCCACATAACCCTCTATGATGCCCTGTTCATCTTTCATGGGTGCAATGCTCAGCCGGGCCGGGAATTTAGTTCCGTCTTTTCTTACATACACCCAATCGTCCTCGTTCAGCATTCCGAGTTTTGCTTTTTCAAAAAACATACTGATATCAGCAGGAATTTCTTTTTGTAATTCTTTTGAAAGCTCCTGTGCCCTTTTCATTACAACCAGTGGATCATGAAAAACCATCGGTGTATGTTTCCCAATCAGTTCTGTTGCAGTGTAACCAAGCTCCTTTTCAGCTTCGGGATTAAAGGTTTGAATGATCCCATTGGCATCAATGGAAATGATCATGGCCCCGGCACTGTCGAACAAAGCTTTTTGAAAGATGTTTAACTTTTGCAGTTCTGTCCGGGATACCTCCAGTTGCCTTAGTGTTTCCCTCAATGCCCTGGTGCGTTGCTCTACTGTTGATTCCAGTTCTTTGTGTAGTTTCTTTGATTCTGCTTCTGCGTTTTTGCGTATAGAAATATCGCTGATGAATGCAATGATGTATTTATCGCCATCAGAAGGATAATGCCCCAGGCTCACTTCAACAGGAAATTCTGATCCATCTTTCCTGATACCCAAAAGATCCATCCCTATCCCCAGGGGCCGGTCAATAGGGTTATGCACAAATGCCTCTCTTTGCTTAACATGATGATGATGAAACCTGGAAGGAAGCAGTAGCTCAATTTTTTTTCCGATCAGCTCATTTTTTTCAAACCCAAACTGTTTTATTACAAATGGATTGGCAGTAACAATTACGCCCTGGTGATTCACCATCAATATACCCATCGATGCCAGTTCAAAAAATGCTTTGTCTACAGGGTTTATAGTAAACAGGTAATAGTCCGTATGATCGCAACAGAAATACTGAATGAATACTTCGCCAAAAAAACAGTTCCCATTTGCCGGGCTGTACTCTACCACCTCGCTAAAAAAACCCTTTTCATTGATCAGCTTTTCACGCTCTGCTATCTCTGCCACTGTAAGCTTTTCTTTCCTGAGTTTTCTAAAATCAATGCTATCCGGGTCAGTTAATTCATCCAACCCAAAAAGCCTGAGGAATGACCTGTTGCAGTAAACAATTTTTTTTGTAGCTACCTCTACAACTGCCGCTCCCTCCTTGATCATATCAAAAAGGGCAAAACTCAGCCTGTTGGCAGTATCATTATTATTGGTATCAGCAATTATCATATCATTGAAATACAAATGCCGCTTTTAAAATAAAAGTGTACTGTATATTGCCGCTACTAAGCTCCAATAATATATTTCCTGTAATACTGATGCCTGTCAGTATTACAGCTGATTATAAATAGATATAAGAAAGCATTGCATTAAGCAGGCGGCATAGAAGAAAGCCTCCAGGGCAAAATAACCTGATGCTATTTTTTTGTACCGGCTGCATAGCCTGCATAAACAGGTAACCCTCCTGTACAGGAGGGTTGATCGCTATGTATGAGTAGTAGAATACGGATCTTGTTCTCTATATAATAATGCTGGTTTTCCCGCCAGGCATTACTTTTTCTTAAACAGGGTTTCTAATGAATCACCTGCTTTATCCGCCAGCTTCTGTGCAAGCAAACTGACACCATAGGTAAAAGTACTTTTCAAAATATGTTCCCCTTCCGGCAAAGCAGCAGCTTTGTTCTTTAGCACTGTGCTGAGTGCTTCTCCGGCAAGATTAACAGGTTTTAAATCTTTTTTCAAATCGCACCAATTACTGCGGATCCTGTTTTCCATATCCTCCCTCCGTTGCCTGATACGGCGTTTTTCTGCCTGCAACTGATGGATGCTTTTAATCTTCTTCATCTTCTTCCATTTTAAACAACTGGCTGATCATCCCGTTCATCAACGGCAGCCGGATAAATTTGCCCCTTGCAAACCATGCTATGATACCAACAAGCAGGTAAAGGCAGGCAACAATTAAAAATCCGATCCATAATTTCCCTGTCCATAAACCCAACAATAATGCAACTGCAACGCTGGCAAAAATCACAAAAAAGATAAGCACAATTGCTACAATTGCAGCAGCCAACACGTTAGCCAGCAACCTGGAAGTTTTTTCCGCAGTCGTTAATTTCACTTCATCAATCCTGACCTCTGCATACTCTTTTATTGCAGTAACCAATTCTTCCACCTTTGCAAATGTTCTTTCCATTTTATCATTTTTTAAATGCAAGGCACCTATTTAACGCTGTGGTATATTAAGCAAACTCTTCTGCTGTTTCGTTTACTTTCTGCCTGATATCTGTCTTCAGGTCGTTAAATTTCCCTTTTACCTTTTCAAACTGGTTTTTCAGGTCTCCGGCAACCTTCCTTCCCTGGTCATTAATTTTTTTTCTTGTTTCACTGCCCTTATCGGGTGCAAATAGAATACCCAATACGGCACCAACAGCAGCACCTGCGGCAACAGCTGTTATTATTTTACCT
Source organism: Chitinophagaceae bacterium (assembly GCA_016722465.1). Lineage (GTDB taxonomy): Bacteria > Bacteroidota > Bacteroidia > Chitinophagales > Chitinophagaceae > Ferruginibacter. The sequence continues at coordinate 129,013 of JADKJC010000005.1, forward strand.
GTGTTGTTCATGATCGTAATTTTTGTTGACAACTGCAAGGTAACATCAAACCAGCCCTTCAAAAATGATGTTACTCAACAGGAATATTGACTGTCATCAAGTTTCGCAAACCGCCTATACAGGTTGTATAAAAGCATGCCAGCAATCACTGTTTTAATTGAGTAAGAACATTGTTATGCCTGCAACTGGCCAATACTTTTATACCAGGTTTTTCATAGGATATTGGATTTACAACCGGGCTGGATTTCTATCCGGCCCTTATTTTTTTTGAGCAGGTAACCAACAGGAACAAACCTTACCGCCAATACTTGCCGGTATCCTTTTTTGAGTTAATGCACCCAGGTTAAAAGCTCCATTTGATCCTTAGAAAACAGTGATGATTAATGGCCCGCAGATGCCCGGCCTGTTCGGCGAGGAAGGACTGCCAAAATAAGTTTACATCGAGATTGTCAGCCAAGTTATACTGAATCATAGGGAGTAATATGAGCAGGTTGGTTCCAGGCGCATAGAGGATATTGATATTAGCTGAAACCAGTGGCGTGAAAGCCTTGCTGCAGGCCAGCATTATGTTCCATTGTGTGGGCATCAGGTTCTCCGGAGATAGCTTCAGGTTAACCTGATCCCAACTGGTAACAGGTTGATGCAAGCCATGACTATTGTACAACAAGCTGGCATTTACATACCATCCCTTTTTAAACATATAGTCTCCTTCCAGCGAAACATTCACATGGTCACTGGAATCTTTGTTGCCCAAAAAATACTGGATTTCGCCTTTGAAACCTGCATCTTTTACCGGGCCAGCCCATCCGGCTCCTATAGTGGGGTGGTTGTTGTACCAGCCGGTGATCAATTGCAGATCATAGTTCCACTTGTTGAGAGTATACCTGAGTGCTGCCACCGTGCCATTTTTTTTTCCTGTATTGGCATATGCCATTTCTGTTTTAAAAGAACTGCTGAAGCTGTATTCCATTCTGGCTGCGTCAATACCTGGCCGTTCTTCATAATCAAAATCAAGGAAGTTGTAGTTGAAAATATCGTTGGGGTTCAGGTAGTGGTGATGCCCCAATTAATTCTCTGTCCCAACCGGACATTCCATTCGCCCCTTCTCCAGTCCGCATAAAGTCGTTCTACATTGGTATGCAACAGCAGTCCCGGTTTTTCAATCCATATTTTCTGCAGGTTCAGCATTTCATTTTCATTTCGTAATTGCATGGCTAACCCGGGCGTATATCTTATTTCTTCGCCCCAGAATAACGCAATTCTGCAACTGCGGTGAATCCTGCCGGAATTTTCCATTTTAGATTGAGGCGGTTGTGGATGAGATTGCCAGAAGATAGTTCATTAAAATCATTATCAAAGTTGATGGTTTGTAAATCTTTGATATATCCACTGAAGCTGATTTTTTCAGAAAATGCAACCGTGTCCTGCGCACTTACTGAGAGTGTAAGAAAGAAATTAATAACTTGTCATCAATGTTTTCATGTTGTGGTTTCTTCATGCGTTGTAGCAACGACGGCCGTATCTTTTACAATTCTTCCATCTACCAATGTGATCACTCTACCTGCCCTGTCTATCACCCGCTGATCATGCGTAAAAAGGAACGTAATTTTTCTTCTCTATTCAATTTATACAAATGTCCAGCAAATTGGAAGCTGCACTCAAGATTTGCCGGCCTTGATGCGTCTTGCACGCCCTTTGCTGCCCGCCGGAGAGTTTTGAAGGCCGTTCATTTAATTTATCTTCCATCCCTATTTGTGCAAACAGGTTCTTCACCCTCTTCTCGCTTTCCTGCCGGTTTTCTGCAACTGCATAATGAATTCCACATTTTCTTTTGCAGTAAGTACCGGTATCAGGTTGAATGCCTGAAATACAAAGCCTATATTTCTCAGCCTGAAATCGATCAGTTCATTGGCAGATAGCTTTGTTATATCCACTCCATTGATATAAATATTTCCCTCATCAGGTTTATCCAGCCCCCCGATCATATTCAGCAGCGTTGTTTTCCCGGATCCTGAAGGGCCCACCAGTGCAGTAAACTCACCTCTATTCAGGTGCAGGTGTACATTGTTCACTGCATACACAGGAATGGTGGCAGGGTTATATATCTTACTGATATTATGTGCATCTATTACTGTGTTCATATCTATTGGGTTTAACTTCTTAATGCTTCAACTGGTTCTAATTTCAGGGCCTTGATGGCTGGAATTATGCAGGCAATGATTGCAGTAACAAAAACAATGAGCATTACACCTGGTAATTTATCCCAGGGGAATTCCGGGTAGATCGTCGTTCCAAAGCCGAAACTGCCCATCATTTCCCGGCCCATGCCAGACAGGTCAAGCCCATGTTTATTATAGTAATCCGTTAACAACCAGCCAACCGACATTCCTACAGGTGTTCCTGCCAGGGTGAGAAAAAAGGTCTCCAATAACACAAGGGTGAATATTTTTATCTTGTTCGTGCCAAGTGCCATCATCATGCCGATCTCCTTTGTTCTTTCCAGTATTGCCATCAGCATGGTATTGATGATACCAAAGCCCAGCGCAAACATGATGATGACCATGATGATATAAGAATACTGATCAGTTGTTTTGACAAGCAGGTCCGTTTCCGGGGAAATTTCCCTCCATGACTCCACACGCAGAAGCGGAAACTGTTGCTGCAGCTGTTGCTGTATGACAGGTACCGCATGGTCATTATTTAAGAGCACACATATTTCATGAAATGCAGGCCCGGTTGTTAGCAAAACATTCAGATCATTCATGGTTACATACACATTTCTCTCATCAAGCGATGTATTACCGCTTTGATAAATGGCTGCTACTTTAAATGCCGCCGACACTATGGCACCAGAGGTATCCGTAAACGTCAGCACCAATTTTGACCGGAGTTTCAATTTCATTTTGGCAGCCAATTTCTTCCCGATCATCACTTCATTACGTTTCGTCGTATCAAATCATTTCCTTCAATAATTTTATTTTTCAAATGAGAAGCCTGGTATTCAAGTTCGGCCCGTTGATCTGAACCCGCACTACATGGCCACTACCGGGCTGGGGGATGGAAGCCGGTTTTCAAGCAACCCATTGGGATTGTGAATTTTGATCGTAATCAATCTTAAACTGTCATGGAGTTGGGTGGCCAACTTCCGCTATCCGCACACGTTGTTCATCATCGGCATATGGCCAGCACAGCAATGCCTGCAAACCCTATTGCTATTGAAGAATAATAACAACACTCCGCATTATTGCGCCAGATATTGCCAGCCATTGTAAGATCTCGCTATTTTTTTACCATATTATTTCTTCATTGCCTTCACTGGGTTCAGCCGGATGACCTTGAATACCTGGTAGATCGACATGATGAGCCCGATACCAATCACCGCCAATCCCTGGTCAAGGAAAATTGATGTATCAACAGAAGCCGGGAATACCGCCTCAAAGCCAAAACGTTCATAAGCCCTGGCCGTTTCGCCGCCAATCCGAAGCGGATGCCTGTTCAGGTAAAATACAATCGGTACACTTAACAGGATACCAATTGCACATCCAGCCACCACCGTTAGTACCGATTCAAAAAGCAGTAACAGCACCAGCTTTGTTTTTTTCATTCCGATCGCAACCAGCATCCCCAATTCAAATTTCCGTTCCACCATCATCATCAGTAAGGTGCCAAAAATACCAAAGCAGATCAGCATGTATAAGATGCCCTGTACGTATTTCATATTGTTACTGTCTGCTGCGATGTGCTGCCTGATATCCGGCATCATTGTCCCCCAGTCCATTACTTCATATTCTTCACCCAGCAATGAACGCAAGGCAGATACCGTTGCCCCGAGTTCCCGGATTGTGCAATGAAATCACATAGGATGTGATCATCCCATCTGCGCTGTAGAAATCCTGTGCGGCAGCCATTGGCATAAATAATGCTTTTTCATTCAGGTCGGGAGAACCAAATTTTACGATCCCTTTGATGATATACTTCCCTGCCGCGGTGGCACCATGATATCCCTGGCCGATTAATAGTATCGTATCTGCTACCTTAAATTTCAGCCGCTCTGCAAGGCCCTGTGCCAGCAACACAGCCGTATCATTGCGATTTAAATAACTGCCCTGTATAACTTTTTTATCGAGTTGTGTCACCTGTATCTCCTTTTCCGGGTCAATGCCCACTACCATACTTCCCCTGGTAACATCGCCAGAAGACAGCAATGCAAAGGATTCCAGCCTCCTGGTAATACCTGAAACATTTCTGTAATTTAAAATCCGTTGGGCTGTTGCTGAGGTTGATTCAAAACTATTGTCGAGTACCTGTTCATCCCAGTAACCCTTTTTGTGTATCTGTGCATAGCCGGAATAAAAGCTCACCACATTCTTTACCAGGTTGTCGAAAATGCCTTCTTTTAAACTGCCGGCGATTACAGAAAGGATCACTGCAAAAAAAATGGCTGCCATTGAGATGATGGTGCGGTAGCGGTTGCGCCACATATTCTTCCAGGCAAAGATTATCAACCACATTTCAAGTAAGTATTTTCATTTTATCCGTACTGAAAAAATTATCTTCAATTGGTTGGTTGTACTGGATATTTTTATAGATCATTTCTGTCCTGTATCCTTTTTTACCTGCCGGTATCATTTCAAAACGGGTGGGGATGATGCGGTCATGCATCATTTTTACATCATAGCTGTTCATAATGTTGATCAATGCACCATCCTCATCATAAAAACGGCTGTGCAATTCCAGGAAACCTATTTTATCAATACAAACAATCACTTTACTCCAGACTACTGCAGCTGTTGATTTGGGAATCATCTGAATGATATAACAGGTTCGGTTATCAATAACTGTATCCGGTTATTGTATGATCGTAATCCTCCACAACTGATGACTCCTTAACAAGATCGTCATTCAAATCAGTTCCCAGCTTTGTGGCTCATAGATGGCGGGTTTATTTCTGGAGGCTCCAGTTCCACCTTCCCCTTCTTTTTAAAAGCTGATGCCTTTTCCTTGCAGGAGACTGAACCAAGATCTTGCCAGTTGTTGCCCTTGTTTGCATTGCATCTCCCGCCATTGGGGCGAAGGTTCGCCCGCATTTTCATCGGCCTTTTCACTATTAGTTTTGCATCCGCGCCAATACCAGGGAGTGGTGTAAAGATCAATGGGATGAGCAATTGTTTCATAATGCTGTTTTTACCTTAATACCACCCGCTGCTGCCTTCGCTTTTTCCTTTTCTTCTTTCTGCCGTTGCTTCTCCAGTTTTTTAAAATATCCACGGAATAAAAAATTATGTTTTAGTGCTTCCATGTTCTGGTTGAAACCATCTGTGCCATTTTGAATATTCTCCAGTATACCGGTTACTTTTTTTACCCCTACAGAATCTTTGAACAGTGCATTGGCGACTCCCCTGCCAGTGTCAATATCACCCCTTATACCGGCAACGGTCTGCTGTAATTCAATCACCAGTGAATCCGTTTGCCCTGCTGCTGCATTGATCCTGGAAACAGCATCATTCAACTGCAAAGCAAATGAGCTGTCCTTCAGCAGCATCCCTGCGGAGCCTTTACCCATTTTAATATCCCTGATCATTAACTGGATATCCTGTACTGCCTGGTCGGCCCTGCCTGTGGCAGAACGAACATTGGCAACCGCCATACCAATTCCCTGTGGCAGGGACCGATCGTTCAACAGGTCCCACAAAGCGGTACTGCTGTTAATGCGTTGAATCGTATGCTTGAGCTCTGAGGCCACGATGGCGATATCTTTATTGGTGTTGGAAAGTGTCTGGATCATTTCATCGGTATTCACTGACGATCTTGATACCAGCACATCACCTGCTGCTGCCAGTGATGCCGGTTGCCGTGCCGGATTGATATTCACTACTTTATTTCCTACAAAACCTTCGGTACCCACGCTTACAATGGCATTGGCCCTGATGATGCCCTGCATTTTTTTATCGATCAGCATACTCACTTCAATAGTAGTGTCATTCACTATATAGATTTCGCTCACGGTGCCGGTTTCTATACCTGCATAACGGACATTGTTTCCAACTACCAGCCCCTGGATATTTCCGAACCTTGCTTTCAGCAGATAGGTATCTCCAAACAAATGCTGGTTCTTGCCGATCATGTACAACAGTAGTACCAGGAATACCACGCCACCAAGTACAAAGCCTCCGAGCTTAACGTTATTGATGCTTTTTTTTGTCATAACTGTTATTGAAAAAACTGTTTCACTTTTGGGTCTATGTTTAGCTGCAATGCTTCCCAGCTGCCATCAGCATAACATTTGCCCTCTAATAATATCACTACCCGGTCGCTGGTCATCCGCACGCAATTCATGTCATGCGAAATGATCAGCGAGGTAGTATTGTATTTTTCCTGTATCTCATTCATCAGTTCAATGATCTCTTTGCCGGTAATGGGATCAAGCCCGGTGGTTGGCTCATCATATAAAATGATTTCCGGTTTTAAAATAAGTGTACGGGCCAGTGCGATCCGTTTACGCATACCGCCGGATAATTCCACCGGCATCATGTCTACCGTATGGGCAAGCCCCACATCTTCAAGCGCTTCAAGCACCATTTTATTCACTTCCTCCTGCGATAGTTTTATCCAGTGCCGGCGCAATGGAAATTCCAGGTTATCCCTCACCGTCATGGAATCATACAATGCATTGCTCTGAAAAAGAAATCCAACTTTAGCCCTTATCTTATCCAGTTCTTCTGCATTTATTTCGGTTATGTTCTCACCAAACATTTCAATACTCCCATTATCCGGCCTCAGCAGACCGATGATGCATTTGATCAACACCGACTTGCCTGAACCTGATTTACCCAGCACTACCAGGCTTTCTCCTTTTTTTACTTCCAGGTTAAAATCAACCAGCACATGATTATCTCCAAATGATTTATACAGGTGTTGAATGTTGATGGCATATTCCAACACCGGTGAAATTCCGGTACCTGAAGCCGATATCGTTTTCCCTGTTGTCATGTTTAATTAAGCCCGAGGAGGTCGGTTACCTGCACTGCCAGCAGATCAATGATAAAAACCATGATGGAGGCCACTACCACAGCTGAATTGGCAGACCGTCCTACTCCTTCCGTACCCTTGCTGCTGTTGTACCCTTTAAAACAACCGATAATACCTACTGCAAAACCAAAAAAATAACTTTTTATAAAGGCCGGCATCACATCACTGAATACAAGATTGTCGAACACCTGTGACCAGAATAAATAAAAACTGGTAGTACCCCGGATGTTTACACCTACGTAAGAACCATATAATGAAATGGCATCACCCAGCAGTATCAGCACCGGCAGCATGAGTGTGGCCGCAAAAACCCTTGTTACCACCAGGTATTTAAAGGGATTGGTACCACTCACTTCCATGGCATCGATTTGTTCTGTTACCTTCATGGACCCCAGTTCTGCACCAATGCTGCTGCCGATCTTTCCTGCAAAAATTAAAGCGCTGATCACCGGCCCGATCTCACGGATAATGGAAATACCTACAATGGCAGGCAGCTCTGACTCCACACCATAGCGAAGCATTGCCGGCCGCAACTGCATGGTCAATACCAGCCCCATGATAAAAGAGGTTAAACCGATGAGCGGAAGTGAATTGTATCCAATGAGGTAACACTGTCGGGTAAATTCCGACATTTCATAACGTGGCCTGAAACCCTGGGAAAAGAACCGGCCTGTAAACCGTGCAAGACTTCCGGCGTCGGTTAAAAAAGATCTTATTTCAGCAGGCAAAATCATGCTGCAATTTGAACACTCAAAGTAGCCAAATTGAGGTTGCCTGCTGCAATGTTGCGGTCATTGACAATACTGATTGAAATCAGGTTTGCCCGGCATTATTTTCCTGCAAGGTTTGTTTCAGCGTTACAGTCAATAAGCGCCGCATATTACTTTTTTCCTGCCGCAGTTTTCTTTTTTCCTGCAGCAATATTTGCCGGCCTTTTTCATTTAGCATTTTGAGCCACCCGGGCCCCATCAGGTTAATGGCCATACTTTTATCCTGGTAATTCCCCAGCATTTCCAGCAAATCATCCAACGCTTCTGTTCCTGGAGGTATGATAGCTTTCAAAAAGCGGCGATCGCATTTTTTAAGGATGCTTTGAACGTAGCAAAGGTCTTTCATCACTTTCCGGATCTTATGAATGGCCTCATCGCTAAACGGACCTGCGGTGATGGCCAACCTGATATCCTCCCATTTCTTCCGGGTGGAGGCGTTGAACATGGCGGGTGAAAACCGGTGAGGAAGGGCTGCCATTACCTGCTTTTTATTTTTAGCAACAGGATTGTGCGAAATCATTTTACCGAGCGCCGGTTTTAATTGTTCGATTCTTTGCTGCAGCAAACCGAGGTAAGCTGACAGGTTGGTGTGCGCTTCTCCTGCAGCTGAACATACCCACTGCTGCTGCAGCTGCATATCACGGATAGTACCTGCAATATGATAACAGCTTTTTAACTGTTTCGATATTTTCAGCCTGCCGGGGTGATTACTTTCTTGGGACAGCATGCGCAGAAAGGCCCGTAATTTTTTATAGCACACCCTGAACTGATGCAGCTCTTCCGGATCAACATTCACCATCATCTCATTACCCAATTTTTCTAATTTACGGTAATGCGAAACGGTAATGTGCTGAATGCGCTTCTTATTCATGGTTGATACTGGTAATCACAGAAAACAGCAACCAGTTAAAACGCTGTTTTCACCATCAACAGTGATTCTGCCTTTTTAATATTCTCAATCCCTTTTAATAATGCATCCGGGTTAAAGGAGATACTGTCGATACCCTGTTCCACCAGGAAGCTGGCAAATTCAGGAAAATCGCTGGGCGCCTGGCCACACAAACCAATTTTTACACCGGCTGCTTTTGCCTTCCTGATCATGGTGGCGATCATATCTTTGGCTGCCTCATTCTGTTCACTGAAAAGATCACTGATGATGGCAGAGTCCCTGTCGATACCCAGGGTAAGCTGAGTAAGATCATTGGACCCGATGGAGAAGCCATCAAATACAGCGGCAAATTTTTCAGCCAGTATTACATTGCTTGGGATCTCGGCCATTACATACACTTCCAGGTTATTCACGCCTTGTTCCAGTCCATATCTTTTCATTACTGCAATAACTTTATTGCCTTCCCCGATGGTTCTGCAGAAGGGGATCATCACTTTCACATTGGTCAATCCCATTTCATCCCTCACTTTCCTGATAGCATCGCATTCCAGCTTAAATCCTTGTTTGTACAGGTCATTGTAATACCTGGATGCTCCCCTGAAACCAATCATCGGGTTTTCTTCTTTGGGCTCAAAATCTTTTCCACCAATCAGGTTGGCGTACTCATTGGTTTTAAAATCGCTCATTCTTACAATCACATCTTTCGGATAAAACGCTGCAGCGATGGTAGCGACTCCCTGCGAAAGTTTGTCGACAAAATATTGTTGCTTGTCGGGATAATGATGAGTGAGCTCTTCAATTTTTTCTTTACTGCCTCCTCTTTCAGTTCATTAAATTTAACCAGCGCCATCGGGTGGATCTGTATGGTATGCGTAATGATAAATTCAATACGCATCAACCCCACACCATCGTTTGGATAAAAAGAAAGTTTGAATGCCTTATCCGGGTCTCCTGCAATCAGCATCACTTCGGTTGTTCCGGGCTTTTGATACTGGTAAAGTCCAGCAACGTTTCTGTGAATTTTAATTTGCCTTTGTATACAAAACCGGTTTTGCCTTCACAACAGGATACTGTGATCACGGTGCCGTCTTTGATGGTTGTTGTAGCATCCCCACAGCCTACAACGGCAGGCACCCCGATCTCTCTTGCCACAATGGAAGCATGACTGGTTCTGCCACCTTTATTGGTGATGATCGCCGCAGCATTTTTCAGAACAGGATCCCAATCAGGACTGGTAAGATCCGTCACCACGATCTCTCCGGCCAACAGTTTACCAGCGTCTTTTGGTGACTGCAATACCCTCGCAATACCTGTTGCCAGTTTTGAACCGATGGCCTCTCCCTTTGTAAGCGTTTCACCTTTTCCCAGCAACCGGTACTCCTTCACCAGTAACGGGTCTTTTTTTGAATGCACGGTTTCAGGCCTTGCCTGTATAATAAACAGTTCACCCGTAATGCCGTCCTTAGCCCATTCAATATCCATCGGGGTTTGATAATGTGCTTCTATCTGCATTGCCCATTTGGCCAATGTTGTTATTTCTTCATCACTCAAAACAAATTGTTCCTGCTTTTCTTTTGGAGTATCGATATTGACCACCGGGCATTTATCATCCTGCCCATAGATCATTGTCATTGTTTTGGCACCCAGTTTTTTTTGAATGATGGCATTTTTTCCCAGTGCCAATGTTGGTTTAAAAACAAAGTATTCGTCCGGCGTTACGGTTCCCTGTACAATATTTTCTCCCAGTCCCCACACCCCGCTCAGGTGAACAATGTCCCTGAAACCGGATTCAGGTTCCAGTGTAAACCCCACACCAGCACTTCCTTTATCGGACCGCACCATCTTTTGAACACCCACTGAGAGAGCTATTTTTTCATATTGAAACCCATTGTCTTCCCGGTATTTAATGGCCCTGTTGGTAAACAGTGAAGCATAACATTTTTTTACAGCCAGCAGCAATGCCGCTTCCCCATTAATATTAAGGTAACTCTCATGTTGACCTGCAAAACTGGCTCCGGGAAGATCTTCGGCAGTAGCGCTGCTGCGTACAGCAACTGTCATGTACTCATCCCGGCACAATACTTTATACGCCTGCAACAGGGCAGTTTGGAATTTTTCAGAAAACTCACCCTGTAGTATCGCAGCCCTTGCTTTTTCGCCGGTAGCGGCCAGGTTGGAAAATCCCTTCCTGTCTAACTGCTGCATCATTTCGTGCAGCACCGGGCGCAAGCCATTATGGACCAGGAATTCTTCAAAAGCTGCCGCGGTGGTTGCAAAACCGTCCGGCACAACAATCCCCTTTGAAGACAGCTTAGAAAACATTTCGCCCAACGAAGCATTTTTACCGCCCACAACAGGCACATCGGCAATACCGATATCCCTGAATCTTTTTATATAAGTGTTCATGATTTCATCACTTTAGTTCAGTTAAAGATGCAGGGCCATCACCGGCACATGGCTATGCAGTACAAATTGTTTGGTATGACTTTTATGAAACAGTTTCTCCACGAGGGTATGACTTTTAGGCATTGCTATCAGCATATCAATATGATTGTCTGCCACAAAATCCAATATACCTTCATCAATATCGTCGTTACTGATAAAATGATATTTGGGATCCAGGTCTTTGATCATCCCCCGGAGCATTCCGGATTCAAATACAAGGTCTGGGTTAAAATCACTTTCCTTACCTGTATTCAACACATGCAACTCTGCCTTCAAATCCTTTACCAGCCGCCTGATCTCATCTACCCGTATGCTATCGATCACATTGTCAAAATCGCAGGCCAGGCCAATTCTTTTAACATCTGTAAATGATGCACCGCCAGGCACTGTAATAACCGGCCAGGTTAAATGCTTCATGGTGTACACCGCCTGGCTACCAAAAAAAAAGCGCTCTGCAGCTGTTTTTCCCTGAGAACCAAGTATCACTGCATAAGGAAGCACCTGCTTACAAACAGTGTTCAATTCATTAAAAAAAGAACCCATTCTCACCTCCGTTTCTATTTGCAGTTTATTACCTGTTTTAGCAAGCAGCGATGTTTTCAATCTGCCCATGCCTGCATCGGCCTCAGCCCGTAGCTCTGCATCGCTTAGGGGAATGGCTATTTCAGAAGAGGGCACCGGTAATTGATAAACATGCAGCAACACAACGGCTGCATTGATTGCCAAAGCCATGTGTGCCCCATAATTTGCTGCGTTGTTTGCTATGGGAGAAAAATCGGTTGCTATTAATATCCTTTTCATAAAATTTATTTTTTTACAGGACTTAATAATATTGAATCAATGCGATCCTCTGGTAGTCTGTCAAAAAATTTTCCTCTGTAAACTCTACATCTCCACCACTCTCCAGTACTTTTTCAATCACATCATCCACCGCATCTTTAATGCAGGAAAACTTATTGCCCAACAGAGCCGCTTCATAAATAATATCTCCTGATGATCCATGCTGTGCCGCATACATATAATTTTTTTCCACTACCAGCAGGCGTCCGTTTTTTTTCACCGCTTCTCTCCACACATCTTTCATACCTGCCGCCAGTTTTTTGTTATCTGCTGCAGCCTCCAGTTGATTCAGTAATGTTTTTTGCTTTAGCTTTTTCCAGTCTGCAACATAAGGTTCCACTACTTTTTTTAACTCGGCTGATGATGCTTCTTCATAATTGCCATGCACATATTCTATCACTGAGGAAGAATGCCTGGTGATGGATTTAAAATGGCCGGCGATCCTTTCTGTACCCAATACAAAAAGTGGCAATGGATAAGCTTTCAGGATGATCCCCAGCGTATTGTCAATATGGTATAAAAACTTTTCCATCATTACTTCCCTGCGGCCAGATACATCCGAAAAATTGGCTACCCTTTCCGGCACATCATTCTTATTTGCAAACACAGATTCCGGTGAACTGGAAACGATTTTTACAAATGAATCGGTATTTCCCAGGAACATTTTGCTGCCATTGCTGCTGATCAACAGCAATAGGTATTTGTGTAACTCTTTCTTGCAATATACCAGGTCCCTGATCTCAAATGATTCATCTACAATCACTTTTTCTTCTACCGGAATTTCCAGGTACAATATTTTTCAAATACCGGCGAAACATAAATGGCAACACTGTTTTTATGTGTATTAAAATTCAATTGCCTGATGCAGTTGCTGAACTTCCCCAATACCAGGGATACAGTTTCATCAGGGTAATTGGCATATAACTCCTGTTCAACCTTAGCCGTCAGCATTTTTATCGAATGCATGAGTTTGGCTTTTTGAACCATTTTCGGTTCAAATGGCATAATCACTGATACTGCCGGACGATAGTTTACCACGTCCATTACTTCTTTTATTTCCGGAGATACAACCTTGTTCATAACATATCTTTTAGACAATAAAACTACAGGTAACACCGGTGAATAACATTGATGGTTGTCAATAGCAAGTTTGATTGGAGTCACTACATCCAAAGAATGACAGTCATCAGCAGAAGCACTTACGGCGCTCATAGAAAAAAAGTACCGGGTTACCGAACTTGTACGCCTTATCAATCACATTAAAATGAACAATAACAGCCAGCTCGACAGTATTTTCAAATACAGTTGCATCGCTGCATTCTGCCTATTCCTGCTGTATGCAGGGCAGGTGCTTTTCATCCCATTGTTCTATGGATTGTTCATTGCAATTGTATTGTTTCCATTTTGCCGCTGGCTTGAAAGGCATCATTTTTCAAGGTCAGCAGCCATTGCAGCAGGATTGTCAATAGTAATCATTCTTTTTTTAGGGTTACTCTTTTTAGTAGAGGTACAGATCAATGCATTCCGCCAGGATCTGCCCGAGTTGAAAGAAAAGATTGCACCATCCCTGGCTAATTTGCAGCACTGGGTGGCTGATAATTTTTCTGTTACCATCGCAACGCAAAACGAATGGTGGCAGCATGCCATCAATAAACTGGCTGATGATCCTGAGGCACTGCTTTCTGGCACCGTTAATAAAACCATTGCTGCCATGTTCTCTCTTTTTCTCATCCCCGTATTTGCGGCGTTGTTTTTATACAACAGAGCGGATTTTGTATTATTTGCAGAGAAAGCAGTGGGTAAAACATACCATGGAAAAGCAACACAAATCATGCAACAAACTGTGGACACCTATTACCATTTTATAAAAGGAATGGCAATGGTGTATGTAATTGTTGGCATCCTTAACAGTGTTGGGTTACTGGCCCTGGGCATCCGCCATGCCATATTGTTTGGCTTTCTAACCGCCATCATGACCATCATACCATACTTCGGTATTTTCATCAGTGCATTGCTGCCCATTACTGTTGCATGGATTACCAAAGACAGCATTTGGTATCCGCTGGGCGTGGTGGCTATATTTACTTTTGTACAATATCTCGAAGCCAATGTAATTTTTCCAAGAGTGGTGGCGGCGGAGTTAAATGTAAGCACCTGGGCAACCCTGGTGGCCATTATTGGTGGCGGTATACTCTGGGGCGTTAGCGGAATGATCCTGTTTATCCCTTTAACAGGCATCCTTAAAATAATAACTGATAATACGGAAGAATGGGAAGCTATCAATACCCTGTTAAGAAGAAAAGCAAAACCCAAAGGTTAGCATCAGTGACCTTAGCAGCAATATATTTTTAACGCCAATAATCATTTGTATTTGAAAAATGGGTAGTGCCTATGTTTGAAAAATTGTTGGTCTATCACTATACCGGGTTACAAAGCAATGGCAAAAAAACTGTCTTTCACTGTGTCCCCTGTTACGCTGCCTGGGATTATCTTTTGCACACTGAAACGCTGAGGCCGCAGATAGAGTAATTGTTTTTTCAAACTGGTACACTACCGAAAAATGTTATTACTCCGGCCTTGCCGTCTTTCATTTATTGCTATATTATTATTCAGAAGATGATGTTACGTTGTATAAATAATTCATACAATTTCATCAGTATAAATACTACCACACCTTTTAATAAACTGATATCCAAAGGCTACAAATAAAAAAGTGAACATCCATATTGCCAATGAAAGTATTTTCATTTTCTCGATATTGTCATATTCATGTATCATATCAATGCATTGAATTATGAAGGGAATGTATCCAAACCCGGCACATTAACTAAAGCAGGCCTCAGTATATTTTGCTCATCAGTGATCACCTGGCTGTGAAAAAAAACATCCGTTTTTAACGAATTGGTTACCGGGCTTTGCTGCTCTGTTTTTATTAATGCTGCAACTGCCTTTTGTTTCAGCAGTTGATCCATTACAAAAACAACCGGATATACATCAATACGGGCAAACCGGTATTTACCGTTAACAGGTTTTACCTGCCCGATTACCGAACATTCAAAATGTGAAATTTCAAAAGCCATCTTTTTTATATAGGCGAGGTAAGTTGACATAAAAGAACTGGCCACCGCACTCAACAATAAATGCTCAGCACTCCACTCATTTCCTTTTCCACCCAACTTTTCCGAAGTGGCTGTATGTAATTGCCCATTCACGTCTTTTGCTTCCAGCAGTCCAAGATTATCTTCGAGCCAGTTCAGCTTTACTTCAAACAAGAACCGTTTGCCGGTTTTTTTTGTTATGTTGTGTAAATCTGCCATGCTGTATTTCTTTCTCATAAAATTCATAATAAATATCGCCGCATACAATGCCTTTTATCAGCATCACCATTGACAGTCATCATCACGGCTTGTCAATGCAATTCGATAACTTTAAAAAGTTTAAGCAAACCCATGATCCGCATTAACGACAGAATAAAAAAAGGTTATGCCCCCTGCACCCACGCAGCATTGATAAAAGGCGGTGCTGATTATTTTAATTTACTAATACAACTGATCAATGCTGCTCAAAAAAGTATTCACCTGCAGGTATATATTTTTGACAATGACAGCACCGGCAAAAGGGTGGCAGCAGCACTTAAAGCAGCTGCTCAACGAAAAGTAGCGGTATACATGATGATAGATGGATATGCATCCCAGGGATTGCCTGCCGAATTTATCGATGAGCTGCAGGCTGCAGGTATTCATTTTCGTTTTTTTGAACCCTTTCTTAAAAGCAGGAATTTTTATTTTGGCAGAAGGATGCACCATAAAGTGATGGTGGTGGATGCGCTGCATGCGGTGGTGGCAGGCATCAATATTGCCGACAGGTATAATGATACAGCTGCTGTACCAGCGTGGCTGGACTTTGCGTTGTATATAAAAGGTAATCATGCCAAACAACTTTGTGACCATTGCCGTAAACAGTGGAAAGGATACATAGCAAATGCAACATCCATTACCTGTGAAACTGTTAAAGACAGCAATGAAGCTTTACCCGACAATGAGCTGCTTGTAAAAATTTGCCGGAACGACTGGGTAAGGCGGCACAACCAGGTATCAGCAGCGTATATTGAAATGCTTAGGAATGCAGAGCATCATGTTATCATCCTGTGCAGTTATTTTTTACCCGGCCGGGTAATCCGCAGACAAATTGTACAGGCTGTGCGGAGAGGTGTGGAGGTAAAAGTGATCACCGCAGGAACCTCAGATATCAGCATTGCTAAAAATGCAGAGCGCTGGCTGTATGACTACCTGTTGAGAAACAATGTGAAGTTATACGAATACCAAAAAAATATCCTGCACGGAAAAATTGCTGTATGTGATGGAGAATGGATGACGGCAGGTTCCTATAATATCAACAGCATCAGCGCCTATGCCAGCATTGAACTGAACCTGGCTGTACAGAATACTGCTTTTGCAACAGAGGCGGAAGATATGCTGAACCAGATTCTTACCAATGATTGTATCCTTATTACAAAAGAACAGCACAGCCGTTCTAAAAATATTTTCCGGCAGTTTGCCAGGTGGTTTTCTTACCAGTTCATCAGGGCTGCATTCTACCTATTCACTTTTTACTACAAACAAAAGAGCTAATTTCCGAGGATGCGTTTTAGTAAAGCCTTTACTACATCCTGGTTCCATTTTGCAAAGCGGCCACGCTGCACTACCAGTTTATTATCACCCCGGTGCTGCAAAAAATAATGGAACACAAATTTCCCGGCCGGTTCTTTCCAGCCAATGATCTGCCCAAAGCGGAGATCATTGAACACAAGTGTATCGCCCCATTTTTCTACGGTGTAAAATTGTTTTGAAAAACGAATGAGTTTTGCCAGGTCTTCATCCCCGTTCACTGTATCCAGCAAGGAATCGTTCCTGGGGAAATACTGAAAAGCAATTTCGGTTTTACTGTCGAAAACAGAATGAAAACCTACCTGATAACCGCTGTCATTGCCTGCTACCACATACCATAGCCAGTTTTGCAATGGTGCCGGCGTAGTAAAATACCTGTTGTATGCAATGTGTTGTTTTTGTAAGGCCGTCCTTACTTCTACATCGGTGTTTTTTTTATTCACCAGGCAATACCCCAGGTACAAACCAGCGAACATCAATCCAAATCGCCACCAGTTTCTTCTTGCCGGATGATAACGGTTTAATATGATTAAGGCAATGCATGCAAGGCCCGGCCATACAGAAAAGAAAGGATCGGCTACATAAATGGCATTAAAGGAAATTCTCTGATGACTGAAAGGTTCAAACCAGCCAACGCCATAATTATTAAACGCATCGATAAAATATGGATGAAAATAACAGTCGAAAAAAAGCAACCATTTTCGCAAACGGATATCATGCGGCCGGTGCAATCTTTCTGCCAGTAAGGCCATTAGTGGAGTGATGAGTACACAAAACAGCAGTGAATGCGTAAACCCACGATGCGCCAGTAAATTACCGGCAGGATCCATCCAAAAGGCAGCCAGGAAATCCACATCAGGAATACTTTGAGCCAAAGCGCCCCACAGCATTGCTTTTTTACCCAATACCTTTCTACCAAAAGCTTCGCCCATGCAGGCACCCAATGCGATATGTGTGAGTGAATCCATTATTGATTTCAGCACTAAAATGAATACGTTTTTTTTCGCTGACCGGTACTGCCCTTACCCGGTTAATATTTATTCCTACAATTTACGGATTAAATCAGGCACAACAGTTTTAACCTGCATCTGCAACACCTGATGAAAAATATTAAGTGCTTCCATTTAAAAGGATGTTTCCTGAAATTCCAACAGCATTAAAAATAAAAGCCCGGATACGTTATTTGTGATGGGCCACAAATAACGGCAGCTGGAGTTCTTTCATCAATACATCTGCCATACTTTCCCTGAACCAGCGGCTTACTGCCCCCCGCCTGTAGGCACCCAACACCACCAGTGGATGATCCTGCATCCGGGCAAGGTATTTTACAACCTCATACTCTGCAAAACCTTCCAGCACTGTATACTTTGCATCGGGGTAATGCCGCTTCATGAATTCCTTCATCAGCTTGTTTTCAGGCAGGTGCAGGTTGGTACCAATTGGGTTCACCGTAATCACTTCAGTGTTGAGGTATTTTAATTGTGGTAACAGGTAACTGAACATTTTGATGGCAAATACAGAAGAGGGTTCGCCATCATACAGCAACACCACTTTTTGTATGGGTGTGTATTTTGACGGCACCAGTATTACCGGGCACTGCACATCACTTAACAGGTCACGGATGAATCTTGTCGGCAGTGCTTCGGGGTAATGTGTTAAGGTTTCTTTGGCATCGATGAGTAGCAGGTCGGCATAAATACTTTCATGCTTAAGGTCGTGTATGGCAATATGCTTGTCGTGGTGTATTGAATATTCAAGCGTTGCCTCCCGGCAGGCGTTTTCAAAATCCGTTGCAGCATTTGCCCGGATTGCTTTATCCTTTGCTTCCAGTTCCTTTAGTTTTGCTTCAGAAACCCCTTCTTTAGCAATGAGGTCGTAGATCTTATAACTGGTATAAGTGGGGTCGTCCAGGAAAGCCCCCACCACATGCAGGTTTGTTTGCTTTGCCAGGCTGATGGTATATTCTTTTGCAGCGGTGGAATATTTTAGCCCGTCAAACGCAGCGATCATCTTTTTCATAACGCATCGTTTTAATTATTGACAAAGAATAATTAATTGCGGTGTGAAAATATTTAAGCGATAACAACTATCAAATGATGGCTGGCCGGGGAAATAATGATTGTGGTCAGGATAAAAAAAACATTATCGTAAAGAATAAAGATGCTGGTTATTTGAAACAACGGCTCATTGACCGGTGTACATATCTTGCCTGCCTTAGACCATCAGATCAGTTTTTATTCACCAGCTTCATTAAAACATATACGCAAAAAAGCCAGTTAATACCAACCGGGAAAGTGACTGAGAATTTTATTGAACTGACCGGCACTTAAATTTACAGGGTCTTCAAATCAAAAATTTCCGGCAAATGACCATCTTCAACATATTTCTTCGCTGCCTTCTCTCCCATCTCAATCAGTAAATCTACATTTTCAGGAAGATCCATATTCATCAGGCTTTCAATTTTCATGTCGCTTAATCCTGTTACGCCAATATTGTTCAATTCGTTTTTTGTAACCTCCACATTGTATCTCAGGTAGCTAAAAGCCTTTCCGCCATGAATAGCATCAGCACTGAGATCTCCAACCTCCACATCGATTTTCCTTAATGGACCGGTAGCTTTTCCTAAATAATGCATCATTAATTCAACCAGTTCATTTGCATCGCTCATAAACTGTTCCGGTGCACATTGTGCTATGTCCAGCAGGTTAGGGTTATTCCATTTTGAACCAATAAATTTTTTATTCCTGCGTCCTGTGCCTATTGAAACAATAAGTAATTTATCATCGCCGCTTTCCCAATTCAGTTTAAACCCTTTCAGGGTGGCTGTTAAAAAAAGCTGCAAAGAAGGGTTGTTCATCATACTCATTCCTCCATCTACAAAAACACCCTCTTCACCAAATCCAACATCAATAATTTCAGGATCAAAATAACTTGGTGCAGCCGTACTTGCTCTTACAATATCCCGGATAAAAAAACGGTTTTGTGGAAAGAAAAGGGCTGCAGGGTTATTGGTTACGGGCCAGGTACTGCAGGTATCCAGCCGTTTTGCAACAACACACAAACCGGTTTTGTTTGACGCATCTCCAAGCCGGTGATCTTTAAAAATTTTGTTGAGCTGGTCTTTTAGTGGCTGGGAATTGTATTTGCCATTGAAATATATCTGCTTCCCAAATAAATTAAATCCGTTTCGGTCACTAAATATCTGTTCACCAAGTTCTTTGTACATTTTCTTTATATCTTCCACTTTATAACCACCTACTGCAATAAGGGCAGCAATTATTGCCCCGGTACTGGTACCTCCAATTAAATCGAAATAATGATGTAACCTGAAAGCCTCCTGCATTACACTTCCCTTTTGCATGCCTTTCAGCCAGGATGCGTTCTATTTCGCCTAAAAAGCCAAGTGTAACGGCTCCCCGGATACCACCGCCATCCAGGGATAAAATTCTTTTTGGTCCTTTGGAAGATAATCTTGTCGTTAGTGATTGTGAAATATCTGTCATAAAATAATATTTTAAAACTTTGATTTAACTGTTTGGAAAACCCGGCAAATGCTTAAAGGCATTTAAAACAAACAGCTTCTCTGTTTCTGCTGGTTGTAATTTGTCAACTAATTTTTTTGCCTGCCTCCAGGTTGATTGATGCGACCCTGTTTCTGTTGGAGCAATTGCCACTGCCCTTGAATACATATCGCCTGCTTCGTTGTATTTTTCCTGAATAAGAAAAGCTTCTGCTACAGTTGCAGTCATCCAATAATCACCAGGGATTGCCTGGGTGCCAACAATCGCTTCCACTTTTAAAGCCAGCTGTTTTCCTTTGTCATTTTCGCCCAGCAAGATGCTTTTAGCGGCTGCATTAATACCGGTATAATAATCATCTGCTGCACGGATGAATGCTTCCTCATAATAATTTCTTGATTGAAGCAAATCTTCTGCCTTTCCGGAAAGATCATAGCGGTCCATCCAGGTGCGGCCATAAATGCCCAATGTTTCCGGGTCCCGTTCGCCACCGGCATACAATTTTCCTAAAATTTTCTGTGCCTGTTTAAGATCATCGTTTGCTTTACGCCTTGCCAGCGCCAATGCATGCAACTGCCTGGGGCGAATGGATTTCGGAAACCGTTGTTCCAGTTGCTCCAGTATTTCAACAGCCTCCTGGTAGTTGCCTAATTTGGTAAGGCTCTCTGCGGCTTTACAACCTAAGGTGGGGGTGGTATGCCATGGCAAACCTCCATTTTTAAACAATTCAACTATTTCCTGTGAGTCTTTATTAAAAATAGCAGCGCTTATTTCTACAGAAGCATCCGAAGCAATTTCATTTTGGCTGTTTGCAAACCTTGCGGTTTCGGCACTCATCGGTTTTCCAACAATACCATGAATGAGCCGTAATAATTCCCCGCCATTAGGCCATCTGGGTAAGAGGCAAAGTCAATGAAGATCCTGCTATCTGCAAACTCCGGCAATTCTGTAGCATCCAGTTTTACAGGTACAAATTTAAATGCAGAATTCGTAGTAGCTTTTGTTTCCAATCGCTGGTATTCCTGTTCTACCCATTGGGAATCGGCCGCCACCTTTGACCATATTAAAACACCAGCCTGGCTTTTTTTAAGTGCATTGCCCAGCCTTGATATTAACATATCACCCGGTATCAGTTCGCATTGATCTATAAAAACCTTAAACCCCAATTCAGTTAATACATCATAAAGATTTAATACCCAAGTCCTGTTTACAGACCGGTACGAAAGAAATACATTCCATTCATATCCATCTGTAAGTGGCATGGGCTGGGGTGCGTACTGCAACCATTCTTTTGGTATCATAAAATCGTTTATTAAAAACAGTTTACTTAAATAACAGCGTGGAAAAACAAAGGATGGCAGGCAGCATTCGCAGGGAAAAGATCTGCTTTATAAATCAATCTCATAAAAGTAGAAACTATTTTAAAAAAACAAAACAGTATTTTAACCCTTCGAAGGAGAGTGAAAACACCCTCCTGCAAAGGGTGTTTATACGGTACTGCTTTGTTGAATGACCCAGCCTTTCAAAAATTCATCCTTCACCAGTACAAGGCAAAAAATTAACCGCAGCATAAACCGACCGTTTCATCCTCCATTGAATTATTCCCACTCCATACCTTATTTTATTCAGCGTATAATTACGAGGTAATAAAACATAAAGTTTGGTTTAATAATTGCATAAGTATTTCAACTTTGAAACCATTGGTGGTTACTCACCTGCACAGGCACTGTTTCCACCAATACAATGTCCAATATCATGAAAAAAACTCTGCTCCTGCTTCTTGCAGCAATCCCTTATTATTTTACAGCAACCAGCCAGCAGCTTACAGCAGTGTCTGTAAACTTATTTGCCTACCTGCCAGATTTCAACAACGAAAGATCGCTCCGGGATGGTGTTGCAGTTATATTCAATGGACAAAGTGATGATGTTGATCTTGCCGATGCAAAAAAAATGGCTAACCCGGCAGAGAATATTGCCATCCTGCGGAACCGTATTTTACTGGCAGGTGAACAGCGAACCAGTTTTGACACAATCCCGATAACCCTGTGGAATTTGCAGCAACGCAATTATGAACTGGAGATATTTACCAGGAACATCAATACCATTTTCCTGGAGGAGGTGAATACACACCGCATACTTACTATTGCTGCTTCAGATACACTTCGTTATTCCTTCAGCAATCAAACAGCCAATACCCCGCTCGATTCATCCACCAGGTTCTGGCTGATATTTGATACAACACATGTTATTACACCTCCTCATCCATGCGGCCATCATCCACATCATCACGGCCATCACAGGAATGAGCATAAAAACATCAGGCTGTATCCCAACCCCGTGATTGGAAGTTACATTAACCTTGACATGAAGCACCTGTGTGCAGGAAGATATAAAGTGACTATCCTGGGATTAAATCATGCATCGGCTTATATGTTTACCCATACAATCAATTGTACGGAACGTATCAATACAAGCCATCTTCCCAAGGGAAAATATTATTTTATCCTAGAGGATGAAGAGGGTTGGAGAACAACCAAACAGATAGAAGTGAATTGACGCAGATATAAGCAAACCGGGGCATCTTATATACATAAATACATATATAATGGGCAAGCTACCCAGCCTGCTGCCCTTTAAACAATGTGAATAAATTCGTTTTACAATGAATCCGGATTGAATTAACATTGCCGAATGAGAGCGGCATTAAATAATTTATTCAGCAATAAGATCACTTTAGAAAATGGCTCCCAGTACTATTACTACGTTAAGCCCTTTGAACTCACCAATGCATTGGGCAATGTGGTTGCTTTGTTACAGCAATATACATTTTCCCCATCAGAAGAAAATACAACTGCTCCTGATTACAAGCTTTACAAAACAAAAGAAGGGAACTGGTACGATGTGGAAGAGGCAGGCGTAATACATGAAAAGAATATTTCAAGAATGCTCAAATCTGCAATCGATAAAAAAGAAGATACCATTATTTCAGATTAATTGTATTAACACTATCTGCATTTCCAGTAAATGTTAGAAGACATAAAAACAGGCAATACTATTTTGATAGCATTGCCTGTTTCATTCTGTGTGTGTTTTAAATATACCTGTTGATAAGATTTTCCAGGAATTCCTGTTTGCCGCTTATTACTGCTGGCTCCCCATTTTCAATAGCATAAGCCCTTAGGTCTTCCAATGATAATCTCCCTTCTTCAAATGCTTTTCCTTTTCCTGTATCATAGGAAGCATATCTTTCGTCCCGGATCTTTTTATAAGCAGATTGTTGCAGAATACTA
Organism: Chitinophagaceae bacterium; assembly: GCA_016722465.1. Classification (GTDB taxonomy): domain Bacteria; phylum Bacteroidota; class Bacteroidia; order Chitinophagales; family Chitinophagaceae; genus Ferruginibacter. The sequence goes on from JADKJC010000005.1 coordinate 152,461, forward strand.
TCCGCAGTGATTAATGCCCTTGCAAATGCATCCATACCACCAATGTGGGCATAAAATAAATCCGCTGCATCGGTGGAGTTACGCCTGATCTTGGCATCAAAATTAATTCCGCCACCTTTGAATCCACCAGCTTCTAAGATGATGAGCATGGCTTCTGTCAGTTCATTGATGTCGTTGGGAAACTGGTCCGTGTCCCAACCATTCTGGTAATCGCCCCGGTTGGCATCCATACTGCCCAGCAAACCAGCATCGGCCGCTACCTGCAGCTCATGGGTAAATGTGTGCCCGGCTAATGTTGCATGGTTTACTTCTATGTTCAGGCTAAAATCATTCAACAGATCATACTGGCGTAAAAATCCAATCACTGTTTCGCAATCATAATCGTATTGATGCTTGCTTGGTTCGCATGGTTTGGGTTCAATAAAAAACTTTCCTTTAAACCCATTTTTCTTTGCATAGTCTTTTGCCGTGTGCAGGAATTTTGCCAGGTGCTCTTTCTCTCTTTTCATATTGGTATTAAGCAAACTCATATACCCCTCTCTCCCACCCCAAAAAACATAATTCTCCCCACCCAGTTCCATGGTGGCATCCAGTGCAGCTTTTACCTGTGCACCTGCATGAGCAAGCACATGAAAATCGGGGTTGGTAGAAGCCCCATTCATGTACCGCCTGTTAGAAAAAAGATTGGCAGTACCCCATAATAATTTCACGCCGCTTGCCGCCTGTTTGTTTTTCAGGTAAGCCGTAATGGCCTGCAGGCGCCTTTCATTTTCTGCCACATCACTGGTATACTCCACTGCATCCACATCATGAAAACAATAATAAGGCAGTCCCAGTTTGCTGATAAATTCAAATGCTGCATCTGCTTTGTCCTTTGCTCTTTCGACCGCATCAGGTTTTTCATTCCAGGCAAAAAGATGTGTTGGTTCTCCAAAAGGATCGGCACCATTGCCCACAAAAGAATGCCAGTAAGCACAGGCAAACCGTAAATGTTCTTTCATGGGCTTACCGGCTACTATTTTATTTTTATCGTACCAACGGTACGCCAATGGATTATCGCTTGCTACTCCTTCAAATTTAATTTCAGGAATTTCTTTAAAAAATTCTTTATCCCCTGTAATGACTGACATGGTGTTATATTTTTTTATTAGTGTAATTATTTTTTGTTCCTGGCTTCTAAACTATTATAAACTTTAGTGGCAGCTTGCCCCTCCAGCAGGCGGGGTCACACTCTTATACAATACAACTTTACTGAACTTTTATTCCTTCAGCACCTATCAATGTTCCTCCATTTGCAATTGCAACAATGCTTTCCATTTCACATATAGTTCATTGTACAATTCAGCCTGGCAAGGTTCTACCAACTGCAGTGGTTTAAAATATTTAAACGCCTCCGCTTCTGAGCGATATACGCCTGCGCCCAATCCTGCACCAATAGCAGCACCCACACTGCCATTACAGTTGTACAACTCAACCGGCACATTTAATGTATTTACAAAACTTTCTGTAAACACCTCACTCAAAAACATATTGGCCTTGCCAGCCCTGATTACGTTGGGGGCCATCCCATTTTCTCTAAGGATATCCAGGCCATAGCGAAAAGCAAATGCAATGCCCTCCTGTGCAGCCCGGAACAAATGTGCGGTACTGTGTTTATTCAGATCAATATGCTGAATATGTACCTGCACTGTTTTATTATTCAGCATTCTTTCTGCACCATTTCCAAATGGCAGAATGAATAGCCCATCACTACCGGGGTTGATCGTGTTTGCTGCATCATTTATTTGCTGGTACGACATGCGACTGCCTGCAATGTTTTTTATCCAGCGGTTTAAAATGCCCGTACCATTGATGCACAATAAAACACCTACCCGTTTTTGCTCTGTTGCATAATTTACATGGGCAAATGTATTTACCCTCGAAGCTTTATCATAAGTCAATTCATCACCAATGCCATAAATAACACCACTGGTCCCGGCAGTGGCAGCTACTTCACCGGGCTGCAGCACATTTAATGAGAGTGCGTTGTTGGGCTGGTCGCCGGCTTTGTACGTAACAGGTATATTTTCTTTTAAAGAAAGTTGATGGGCAACCTCATTACTTAACAAGCCATGCTCACTAAATACAGGCTGAATGGCCGGTAATACAGCTGTATCAAATCCAAAATAATTCATCACATCTTTTGATGGTTCATTATTTTTAAAATCCCATAATATACCTTCCGATAGTGCAGCAACAGAAGTGGTAATTGCCCCGGTCAATTTCATTGCAATAAAATCACCCGGCAGCATTATTTTATCAATCCTGTCAAAAATTTCCTGTTCATTTTGTTTTACCCATTGCAGTTTACTTGCTGTAAAATTGCCGGGTGAATTCAACAGGTGGGATAAGCATTTTTCTTTACCAATGGTTTCAAAAGCTTTGTTGCCAATTTCAACTGCACGGCTGTCGCACCATATAATACTGTCACGTAAACAGTTTTGGTCTTTGTCAACACAAACCAATCCATGCATCTGGTAAGCAACCCCAATAGCAGCAATATCCTTTGGGTCATATTTTTTTGAAGCATTGGCTTTTACGATGGCCGCCTTCACATGCGCCCACCACATTTCCGGGTCTTGTTCTGCCCAGCCGCTTTGCAAAGATGTAAACAGGGACTCTGTTTCGGGATATTGAACAGTTACAAGGCATTGCTGTGTTTGAGCATCCACTACTGCCACTTTAATGGAAGATGTTCCAATGTCAATTCCCAATAGCAACATACAATCGTTTTATAACAGTAAAGGTATCTCAACTGTATGGCCCTGTACAACTGTTATCCATTTAAAAAAATACGCTATCTTATCATAGTTATACTATTTTGCAGGTAAATACCGATAATATAAAGGTTTCATGAAAACGCTGATACAAAAAATACATGTCGAGGACCAGCATTCTTTTGCCTGCAGGAAATACCGCACACCATATTTTGAAACCAACTGGCACAAGCATGAAGAGTATGAACTCATACTGATCACGGAAGGTTATGGGGCTGCTTTGATTGGCGATTATGTAGGCGAATACAAGACAGGGGATATTTTTTTTCTTGGTTCAGGCCTGCCCCACTGGTTCCGAAAATCGCATCCCAAAATGACCGGCAGCGCCATAGTGATCCATTTTCGAAAAGATTTTTGTGGCGACCGTTTTTTCCAGTTGCCGGAAATGAAAAAAATATTATGGCTGCTTGAAAATGACAACAATGGAATACTGCTTCAGAAAAAATTAAAGCAAACCATCGCAGCATTGATACCTCAAATAGAAAATACTAAAGGGCTTAACAGGATATCCCTATTGTTGAATTGCCTTCAACAGATCAGTGAATCCAAACAGTATACCGTTATCACCAAGGCATTTAACCCCAGCAGCAACAAGGAAAATTCTGCCATTGAAAAAATATTCACCTGGTCATTCCTGCATTACCTGCATCCAGTAACACTAAAAGAAGTTGCGAAGGAAGCAGGCATGAGCATTCCTACTTTTTGCAGGTTCTTTAAACGCAATATCAAAAAAAGCTATTTTGATTTTTTAAAAGAACTCCGCATTGCCAATGCCTGCAAATTGCTGAGAGAAAGCAATGAACCGATATTAAACATCTGCTACAACAGCGGCTACAACAGCTGGGCGCATTTCAGCAAGCAATTTAAGCAGGTAAAAGAAATATCACCCAATCAATACAGGAAACTTTTTAAACAAAATGGAGAACAGTCATAACTTTGTTAAAAGCCCTTATAAAGGGCACCGATAAAACAGGTTAAATAAAAGCCGTGTCAATGAGCCCTGCTATCCGCTAAATAAAATAAGTATCAGAATTTACAACCACCCATCACTGTTTAATAAGCATTACCATTTATGAATGGGCAGTAACGTGATCGTTGCCTGAGGGATAATACATGAAATAGTTGCCAATGCAAGCTGGTGAAACGAAATAAACAGGGCCGCAAAACCTTACAAATAATAAAGGGCCGCAACTGCGGCCCTTTATTAATATCAGCTACAATCTTACTTTACATTCTTGCTTACAATTTTTGCAATATCAAACATAGATACCTGCCCCTTGCCAGCAAAAAGAACTTTTAATGTTGCATCTGCATTGATCATACGCCTGTTCTTGGCATCCTGCAGTTTGTTCTTCTTAATGTAATCCCATATTTTTTTAATGACTTCTGTTCTTGGCACTGGTTTGCTGCCAATTACTGCTGCCAACGCAGGGCTGGGTGTAAGGGCCGCCATAAAAGCCGCATTGGGTTTACGGGCAGCTTTCTTTTTTACCGGTGCTTTTTTTACCGGTGCTTTCTTTTTAGGTGCCGCTTTTTTAGCTGCAGCTTTTTTAGGCGCTGCTTTTTTTACCGGCGCTTTTTTAACTGCTTTTTTGGCTGCTTTCTTTACTGTTTTTTTTACTGCTTTAGCCATAGAAAAAAATTTAATAGTTAATAAGTAATTTGACTGTCAAATTTAATACTGCTTTGTGATTATTTACAAATTAATGCCCATATTTAATAACTGTTTATCCCCCATAAAGCTAAGAGTTGTCAACACTTGGTAAATTCAGGGGGGAAACTGGCGGGGTTTTCCCGCTTTTGCTGCCAATGGTTAGTATGAGGCTTCAGTAAAGATATCCTCCATCCAATTGGGAAAAAGAGCAATTCATTTTTTGATGCCTTGTTAATACTGCCGGGCAAAAACAGAAACAGCAAATTTCTAAAATAATGATAGTCGAGATAACCTGCCACGGGTCTTCTTCCAGGCGGAGGTTCACGGGTGCAGCAACTGGCGCCCGATTATTTGAGCCGAATACTTCAAAGGGAAAAGGGGGCACATGGCATTGATAACAACTTAAATGCATACATCACCTGCTAAGCAAGCCACAGGCAACATCAGGTAATTGATTGCAACCCTCAATACCTGTAAATAATAAACCCGTTTGGCCGGAGCCTTGCGTTACCCACTAATATTTTTGCGGTGGCAGGAAGCGTTACCTTCCTTTCTGCCCCGAAATTAATGATGACATTTATTCTATCATCCGCCCATGAACGGGCAAATGATATCATGTCATTATTGAATGTCAGGGTACCATAACTTCCATACTGCAATACTTTCTCTTTGGTTCTTAAAGCAATCAGTTTTTTATAGCTATCAAGTATAGTATTGCCTTTTTTTGAGAGTGACTCCACATTCACATTTTTATAATCATCGTTGATCTTTATCCAGCTTTGTTCTTCAGAAAAGCCGGCAAAGGGCGTTGCATTCCATTGCATCGGGCTTCTTGATTTATCCCGGTTGTGCTGATTGCCTTCCAGCAATGCTGCAGCGGAATCTTTACCTGCTGCCAGTGCCAGTTGATAATGTGTCCGGCCCTGAATGTCCACCATTTCTTCAATACCGTCTGCATTGATATTGTGCATCCCAATCTCTTCTCCATAATAAATAAACGGGACACCCTTTGCCGTCAGCATCAATGCAGCCAATGCAACAGCCCTGCCTTTGTCACCTGCAGCAAGGCGATCGATCAAACGGGGCATATCATGACTGCCAAAAAACAAGGTTGGATAACCCGGCATATTCTTCTCCATGCTTTGCAGTTCATCAAATATTTTTTTGGCAGAGAATTTCGGGAGGCTGCCGAAATTAAAATTGAACACCACATCCAGTATTTCAGGCAATTGGTATTTTTTTAGTACTTCAATTTTATCACTGCCAATCTCTCCTACAATAAACCTGTCTTTGTATTCATTCACAACAGACTTTATTGTACGCAGGACTTCTTTAACACCGGGTTGATCAATATCATTGATGTGTTGCTGGACACCTTCCTTCATTGGGTTATCTTTTGTAATGCCATCGGTTGTTAAAAAATTAATGACATCCAGCCGGAAACCATCCACACCAAGCTTTAACCAATATCTCAACACATCCTGTACTTCTTTCACCACTTCCGGGTTGCTCCAGTTAAGATCTGCCATTCTTGTATCAAACTTGTGATAATAATACTGGTTAGTCATCGTATCTTTTTGCCAGGCAATTCCTCCGAAGAAAGATTCCCAGTTATTCGGCTGATCTTTCCATATATAATAATTACGGTAAGGATTATCAACAGACTTTCTTGATTCAAGGAACCATTTAGCGGCTGTGGACGTATGGTTGAGCACCATATCCATAATCACCTTGATGCCTCTTTTATGAGCTTCGGCCAAATACTGTTTAAAATCTTCAGCATTGCCGTAAGTGGAATCAATGTCATAATAGCTGGCTACATCATAGCCATTATCCACTTTGGGCGACTGTAAAAATGGTGTAAGCCAGATTCCTTTTACCCCAAGCGATTGCAGGTAATCCAGCTTAGCTGTCATGCCTTTAAAATCACCGTAACCATCACCATCACTGTCGGCATAGCTGGGCATGTATATTTCATAGAAAACAGTTTCCTTCCACCATTTTCTTTGAGCTTTCTTCTCCTGGGAAAAAGCAGCAGAAAAAATTAAGGAAGAAGAAAGTATGAAGATTAGGATTGCAGATAATTTTGAAGCGCTATTCATACTACCGGTTTATTTTTTTTGTTGAAACATATAATCAACCACAACACCATTTACCAGCATTTTATTTCCCTCATAAGTTACCTTACCCCCGGCAGGAACACATACGATGATCGATGCAGTTTGTGCTGGTAATTTTATTGATGCAGCAGCAGCAACATTTTTTGCAATAAATATCCCTGTAACCGTATTGTACAGATCAACCTTTTTACCTGCTGTTGTTTTCATTACAACTGTTTTAGCAGTTGTGTAAGGATTGTAATATAAGAAAGAGGGGTATGCTTTGTCATGATAAAAATCGGTGGCCAGTAAATTCAACTGTAACACAGCAGTAACGTTGGTAGTGCGGATGATGCTGCCAAAAATGCCCACATGGCCACTACCGTAAACACTGAACTGTGATTCCTCCGGGTTCTTGCCAGGCACCCACAGCGGGCCATCACCCTGTGCAACCGGCCCTTTTAAGTTTTCATGCTGTTTGTAAGATGATTGTTTGATAATGCCTTCATACCCGATCACCCCCCTGGTAACGGAAGCCAGTTGCGGAATGGTCTCATGATCATCGGGCATGTACTGCGGATAAAAGAATCTTGCTGCATTGGCTGCATTCAGCATCCATTTACCAATGGCAAGAGCATACGACTGATCATATCTTACCATCGGAACCAATGGCCATGCAGCATCGTAAGTATTCATCAAAAAACCATAACCACCATGATCAACGGTACTGCCAACGATCCCTGAAATATCAATGCCATTCCAGTTACCAACCAATACACCCCAGCCTCACGGCACACCGCTGTGCCATCAAAGCTCCAGCCCAACATTTTATTAAGGTCATACTGCTTTCCCTGTTCTGCATTGATCCTTGCAGCTAAGTAAGCGCCAAAGGGCATCAGCAATTCGTAAGTAGGATTTATTTTTTGAGATTGCAAAGCAGACAAAGCACTCAATGCTCCCTTTAAATATCGTACATCGCCAAACTTTTTAAATGCGGCATATAACACATAAGCATGACCAGCCGATGCATCCGGTTGTGTGCATATCTGGTTTGTCATCGGCTGCATCTTGCCATAGTCAAAATAAGAATAATCATAGTTGCCATTCAAGATGGAATCAGCAGCGTAAAATTTTTCGGCAATGGCTTTTGCAATTTCAGTAAAGCCAGGTTGATGGGGATACTGATCATAAATAGCATAGAATAAAACATTTGGATAAACATCGTACCACCAGTCACGACCATAACCGCCACCCAGCAATGCCACTTCCGGACAGGTGTTGTTCATCATGATATTCCAGCCTGTTTCTTTGTTGAAATAATTTTTCAGCATGCCAACATAATCAAGCCCCGTTTGGCTGGTCTTATTAATACCCACCAGGCTTGCACCCAGCGTGGCACCCATTGTTGCCAATGCTTCATGAAACATGCCTTTGTTATTAACCCCCTGGCGCACATCTGCCAGTGCAGTATATAAGCCCGCTACGTTTTGAGGAAAGTTTTTTTTACTGCTGTCGATCCATACCAATGGCCAGAATTTTCCTTTTGCATTAAAATCAAATACCGTTTTATCAAACCGAAGCGCCAGTTTTTTATAATCGATTATCTGCAATGGTTTTGGCAGAAATGGCATCTGGTCAACACGTGCCAATGGTTGCTGCTTCACCTGTGCTGATGAAAGCATTGGAAAAAAAGTAAAAGCGTATAAAGCAATCTTTATAAATCGGTTCATCGTGAATTTATTTTAGAGATACATATTTAAAAGTCATCCTTCAGGTAATAAAAACAACAGGCATTGCCATCTGCTACACCATCGCTTCTGCAACAGTACCCAATACCTTGGTGTCAATTCCCCCTTCCGTTGGTGACAAAGTTTTTCCCTGTGCAATAATATTTTTCGCCACAAAGATGGAACACAACTGCAGTACTCCAATGATGACCACCGCATATCTTAAAGCAATATCGGCAGAACCATAGTTTGCCATCAGCAGGAAGGTAGCTGCACCTGAAAAACGCCCCACGTATAAACCTGCTTCGTGGTTTAAGATATAGGCAAACTCACTCCGTTTTTCAATTTTAGAGACAATATCAATCACCTGGAACTGGATGGGGAAATAAGCAAGATCCATTAGCGGCTTTGCGATGAGCAGTAATAAAATAAATATCACCACCCCAGCCTGGCTGAATAAAACACCATTGATAGCTGCGCCGATTGCAAACAGTGAAAGCCCTGCGGCGAATATTTTTATCCTGTCGGATGGTTTGGAAATTCTTCCCAGCACATACATGATGATGGCTGCAATCACGGCGCCGATTGAAGTGGCCGAACCCAATGCACCTTCATTGCCAAAAAATTTCAATATCAACATGGCCGGTGCCGTTACTAAAAACCCCTGGGCCAGCCCTTTCAGTGATGCAAGCGTCAACAGTTTGTACCAGAGTGGATGAAACTTAAAGAAGATGTATTTTTTTCTCCCGGGTTTTTAAAGGTTCCCCGGAAGCAAACAATGGATGCCGCCACCGTGATTAAAAAAACAACACCGGTAATGATTACATAAGCCGTATGTTTTTGTGCATCGCTGATCTGAGAATCGATGAATAAACCAATGGTAATGGGTACCAGCACCGAAATGATGGTGTAGAACAAAGTCTCCATCCCATAATAATAATTCCTGTTGCCATCATTGGTAATGGATAAGGCAAGGCAATCCCGGTTGGCCCAGTAAAACCCAAAGCTTAAACCCATGATCATACCGGCAGATGCAATGCCCACTGTATTCAACTCCTGCAACGACATCATTACAATCATGGATACCCCACTCAGCATCATACCTGCAGAATACAATTTGCGGATATCAAAATGTTTCAGCAGCCAGCCATTTAACAAAAAGGTTAGTGGTATGCCGGTATAAATGGTGAGCTGGTAAATAACCACTTTGGTAATATCACCATGTGTGTTACGCATAATATATGCGGCCACAAAAGTATCAATCACCGGCAGCACAAAAGCATACACCAGGTTGGTAAAAATCAGTATCCTGAAATTATGCGGCTGGCTGTTGAAATGATTAATTTCTATTTTCAGTTTATTAAGCATGGTTGAATTTTAATAATGAGAAAATTTCTTTTAAAGAAAAATGTGCAGCACAAACAAATTCATCCGCAGCACCGTAATAAACCGTGATGGTATCCCCATCAGGCGCTACAATGTGGCCATTGGTAAATACAACATTGCCAAAGAAACCGCTGGTTTCATAAGCTGCAGTTGGAACCATAATCGGTTCTTCGGTTCTTGCAATTACCTTTGAAGGATCATTGATATCCATTAAAAAAGCGCCCAGGCAATACTGGTGTTTTTCATTGGCACCATGATAAATTTCAAGCCAGCCTTTATCTGTTTTAATGGGTGCTGCCCCTGCGCCTACCCTTGCACTGTCCCATAAACCTTGCCTTGTTTTAATGATACATTGATGATTCCCCCAGTGAATGCCATCCGGCGATGAAGTGATCCAGATATAGTTGCCGCCGATATCCACACTACTGGGCCGGTGCAATGCATAAAAAAGCCCATTGATCCTTTCTTCAAAAATGGCACAGTCCTTATTATGCGGCGGCAACATCATTCCATGCGATTTAAAACTCTTCCAGTTAACAGTGGTGCGTAACCCAACTCCTACGCCATTTCCAGATACTGCTGTAAAAGTGAGGTAGTAAATACCATCTACCAAAGATACCCGGCAATCTTCCACGCCAAAAGTTTGCAACATCCCTTCTCCTGCCAAAGCCGGATAACCTTCCGGTTCATAAAACCGGGCACCATCATCACTGCATAGTAAACGCAGATGCGATAAGGTGGTTAAATAATCAACTCCTTTATAATTAATCACCCTTGCATCAGAAGCATCCAGTTCAGGGTCATCTTTTTTAATCTCGATGATTTCCGTACTCCCGGTTTCCGTTAGTACAGGAAATGAAATGACATTTTCTTTTTGTGCAGGCCTTTCTGCCACCCTTACAATCAGCCATGTTTTATTTTCAAACTGAAACACGCCGGGATTTAGCAGGCAGGTAATTTCAAGCCCATCCTTACTTGCTTTCAGATCAGCAGGAGACAACAGTGGGTTTGCAGCAAAGCGTTTTGCAATATCGTTCATAAAATTAAAGCGTGAATGGTGAATTATTAGTATTTGCTATTTATAGTTTATACCTGTCCATTGCTGCTTTTACTGCAGGATAATTGCTTACCCGCTGCATCGTTAGCAAGGCTTCAATGGTTGATTCGGCTCCTGAATTTTTGTTAACACTGTTTCCTGTATTGATGGCATCATAACAGCGGCCCGTATTGATTGAAAACATATTTGTCGCAGCAGTATTCTTCCCAAAAAACCAGGCTGCCAGGTGACCGGCCATATCAGCATACCGATCATCATTGGTAATGATGTATGCATCAATGGCTGCAAACACCATTGGCCGGATACCATAAGCGATCTGCTCAAAATCTTTTTCATTCCCTATGGCAAATACACCGCTGCTGTAGTTTACAACAAAAGAGTTTTTCAACCCATTGTTTAATAACCAGGGATAAAAATTATTTACTTCCAGCATAGCCTTATTAATAAAAAAGGTATCATTTAACAAATTACCGGCTTTAAAAATTGCGGAAGCCTGGTCGCTGCCGTATGCATGCCACGTAGCACCCGAACTTAAAAAACAGGAATAAGGAAAATGAGCAGCGTCTCCAAATTGTGTCATTACAATTCCATCAGCCAGTTTACGAATATAATTTTTAATTACAACATCATCCGTTGCCTGGCAATACGGAATTAACCCCAATATCAATGTTGCTGCCTGGTCGGCGCCTTCCGGCAACCATTGCGGCACATCAATGCCGTTGATCTGTATAGTAGTACGTGGCAGATCCACCATATCATGCTTGATAGCACTGATCAATTTAATAACCACGGCATCTGCCTTGTTTGACAATGATATATTTTTTGCCTGATAACCGGACCAGCTTCTGTAAGTGCCTGCAATGCCCTCCACGACCACCATTTGGGTTGATTGACACTGGTAATACCCGTTTTGTTGATCACATTTCCCTGCTGCAAAAAATTATAGAAATATCCATTATCAGCTTGCATATTGATGAGAAAGCCCAGCAATCCGTAAACTTTCTTTTGAACCAAGGTATCAGATGAAAATGTACTGCTTCTTAAATAAAATAATACGCCACGGGCTACATCATCCACACAGGTAAAACCTTCGCCACCTGCAACAACAGGTGTATAAGAAGGTGCATCTGCATAAATATAAATCCCTTCTGCCTTTTCTCCATTTGGAAAACTCACAGGTACCATTAATTTTTCAAGATGTGTTGTATTCAGAATAGAAGGAATTATTACAGGTATAGGTATTACAGTAACCGGACCAGGCGCTGCAGTTGAACGTTGCTTTTTACAGGCGGTTGCACATAAAACAACAGCAGGTATTACAACGATCCATCTTAATGTGAGATTTGTAAGCATAGCTACAGCCTTGTTTAGTAATTCTATCAATGAGTGGCAGTTGTATAAAGGGAGTTATTCAACTGTTTGAACAACTCCCTTCGTGTTTACCAAAAAATAATTTAATAGCCCGTGTTCTGTGTGATGGTTCCACCAGACTTATCAATTTCCCCCTGTGGAATTGGATAGAGATAATTCTTATCCTGGAAATTTTTACCAAGACCAGTTAAGAAGGCCTTTGCAATTCCCCAGCGTTTCAGGTCATTGAATCTTTGTGATTCAAAACCTAATTCCACTCTTCTTTCCTGTACCAGCCAGGCTTTTATCTGGTCTTTGTTTACTGATGTTACATCCCTGTCAGGCAATGTTCCTGCCGGAGGCACTGTTCCATTCACCGTCACAGTAGTTCTTGCACGGGCACGTATGCTGTTGATAATAGCAATGGCTGCAGGATAATTTCCTGTTTCATTTAGCGCTTCGGCTTTCCATAACATTACATCTGCCCAGCGGATATATATTTTGTTACTGGGTGCATCATCATTGCCTTTGTTGCTGCTGTTCAATTCGCCAAATAATTTATAAACGTTTTGTCCTGCCACATCAACGGTGTAGCCCAATCTTGGATCGTTGGGTTCAAACGCACCGATGAAATCGGCAGAAGGCGCTATAAATCCCCAACCTGCCAATGCACAAAGACCATTACCAGTTCTTGGTGTTGTCAATGACTGGTGATCGTAAGAAAAGATCACTTCGTTTTCTGCAAATTCCTTTCCTACACTGAAGTTGTCGAAATAGTTGCTGTTTAAACTGTAGTAGTTCAATGCTTCCATTGCAGTCACTGTACTCAGCACATCCGCCCATTGCTGGTTGTACAAGGCAACTTTTGCCTGCATCGCCATCACAGCGCCTTTGGATACTCTCCACTTTTCAGTGGCATCAGAATATTTACCGCCACCGATTAATGTATTTGCCTGTGCAAGATCAGCGCTGATCTGTACATATACATTTGCTTTTGTTTCTCTTTTTGCAACACTGTAAGCATCAGCAAAATTCTTCAATGGCACAGTTAACAATGGCACATCCCCATACAAATTCACCAGGTCGAAATAATAAAAAGCCCGTAAAAAATAAACCTGGCCCAACAGGCTTTTCCTGGTGGCTTCATCAATACCAAGACCGGCGGTTAATGTTGCATCTGTTAAGTAGCTGATGGATAAATTAACCCTTGCGATACCAGCATAATCGTAGCTCCATTGCCCCTTAACACCACTGTTGGAAGAAGTAAAACTAAATTCAGCAAACTGGTCCATCCATGCCTGGTCTCCATCGGGATTCCATTTTTTCATCATGTCGCCGGAGGCTATATCCTGCATGATAAAATCATTGCGTAGCACTGTACCATCATCCCAACCCCAGTTGCCGATAATATTCAGCGTACTGGAAAGCAGTTGATAAGAAGATGTAACAGAATATAAAACAGACTCATGCGTAGGAGGTATTCCTTCGGTAATAATCCCTATCGGTGTTTTATGCAATTCTTTTTTACAACCGGCCGTGCTGATGATTACCAATACCGCCAGTATTTTATAGATTGATTTCATATTTCTTATTTTTTGATGTTGAATTATAACTTGACATTGATACCAAATAAAAATGCTTTTGATTGAGGATAAGTTCCCTGGTCAAACATATTGTATGCTTCCGGATCAAGCCCTGTGTAGTTTGTAACCGTAAACAGGTTTTGTGCAGATACAAAAAGGCGTACATTTTGAAAAACAGATTTCATCTTACCCTCCAGGTTCAATGTATAACCGATCTCAATATTCTTTAGCCTGAAATAAGAGGCATCTTCTACAAAAATGCTGGATACTTTGCTGCTGCCATTGTCTGTAAAGGTAGAGCGTGGAATGGTATTGCTGGTTCCTGCACCATGCCATGCATCCAGTGTAGCAGTAGTGTGATTGAACGGACGGGTATCATAGTCGATGATCTTTTTAAGATCATTGTATTTTTCTACACCCTTAACGCCCTGGAATAAAACACTCAGGTCAAAACCCAGGTAACTGGCTGATAAATTAGCACCACAGCTAACTCTTGGGTTTGGATTACCGATATAAGTGCGGTCAACATCATTGATGATACCATCACCGTTGATATCCTGGAATTTAATATCCCCTGGTTTTATATCCGGGTGAGAAGCACCTGTTAAATAATCATCAATCTCTTTCTGAGTTTGATAGATGCCTGTCATTTTAAAACCATAAAAAGAATTCAACGGATGGCCCGCCTCTGTTTTTGAAACCTGCCCGTAAATATTCGGCAAATTCGGATCCAGTTTATCTACGTTGTTTGTTACAGTGGCAAGATTGGCATTGATCGAATACTTAAACTTACGGTCATTGTTCCTGTAGCCAATTGCAAACTCAAAACCCTTATTGGTTACAGCGCCGGCATTTACAATGGTTGGTTTTACATCACCTACTACACTGGGTAAACCCAATGGCAATAAGAGATCAGAAGTTGTCTTTTTAAAATAATCGGCTGATATGGTGATCTTGTTTTTAAACATACTCAGATCAAATCCGATATTATTCTGGGTAGTGGTTTCCCATTTCAGATCCGGGTTACCATAGCGGAGTAAGGTGCCCTGCGAATTGTAAATGGCCAGTGAATTGTAATTGTTCAGTCCGGATTGGTTGCCCAATTTCCCGGTACTGCCCCTTAACTTAAGATCAGTTACCCAGCTTACATCCTGCATGAATTTTTCCTGAGATATTCGCCAGCCTGCAGAAAATGACGGAAAAAATGCCTGCTGGTTATTGGCTGCAAACTGGCTTGAATTATCTTCCCTGATGCTTGCTGTAGCAAAAAACGATTGTCGTAATTATAATTTACAGAAGCAAATAGAGAAAAGAGTGCCCACTGCGAAGCACTGCCACCGTTCCAGAGATCCTGCGGATAAGCGCCAAAATCAATGTACTGGAAAGCCGAATCTGTATTGCCATACCTTGCTCTTGAAGCACTGATACCCGATGCATAATTGGTAATAAACTCACTACCCACCAATGCATTGATGGAATGCCGGTCAATTTTTTTAATATAATTTAATGTATTGGTCCATGTAATGGTTGTTTCCTGTCCTCTTTCTTCATTCAGGTTACTGGGACGGTTTTGACGGCCTGTGCCCTGGTCAACAGAAGAACCTCCTCCATCATTATCACCATAATTCTGATGAAACGCTTTGTTGTGGACCATATTCAGATCAACACCCAGATTGGTTTTCAACTTTAATTCTTTATTTTTCAAAAAAGCTAATTCAGCATATACATTACCAAAGGTTTTAAAATTTGTTCTTTTGTCATTGGTAAAATAAGCTATGGCAATTGGATTGGAAGCAAATTCATATTTGTTGGCACCACCGTTCCAGCTGCCACCATTTGCTGCTGCATTTTGTGAGTAAAAAGGCAAATCGGTATAAGGATCCACTGCAGAATAGGTTGGGTCAGTTACATCTTTATAAACACCAATTACCGGCGGACGCAGGAAAGCATGACGGATAACACCGGGTGCATCGCCACTCGATGATATCTTATCCTGAATGCTGTTAGATACCTGCAGGTTGGTTCCTACGGTAAAACGGTCGGTGACATTTGCATTTACATTTGTTCTGAAACTAAAACGTTTGTACTTATCATTACCATAAATAACAATCCCATTCTGTCCATAGTAGCCGGCAGAAATCAGGTACTGCACTTTATCAGAACCACCACTGGCAGACAATTGAAGGTTTTGTGATTTGCCCAACACAAATAATTCATGCAGCCAATCGGTATTCGAAAGATCTGTTCTTGATTTATCTGCTGTGTAAGTATTTGTTCCGCTATAACCGGAATTGTTCCAGCTTTCCTCCATCTTGTTCATGTATTGTGTTGCATTGAGCATGGTTGGAAGGTTGGCTACTTTTTGAATGCCGGTATAATAGCTGATATCAAGGTTGGATTTTCCTTTTTTACCGGCTTTAGTAACAATTACGATTACCCCGCCAGATGCCCTTGCGCCATAGATAGCAGCTGCAGCAGCATCTTTCAATACCGTCATCGATTGTATATCAGCAGGATTGATAAAAGAGATACTGGTGGTAGGCAATCCATCTACAATAAACAGCGGATCGCTGCTGCTGCCAATGGTTCCTACTCCACGAATCGTAATGTTAATGCCATCACCCGGTGCTCCGGTGCTTTGTGTTACTGTTACACCAGCTACCTGGCCCTGCAACAATTGCGCTACATCTGCCACTCTCCGCTTGTCTACATCAGCCATGTTTACAGATGATACAGCACCGGTGATGGCGCCTTTCCGCTGGCTGCTATAACCAACCACTACTACATCATTCAGTGTATTGGCAGCGGTTTCCAACGCAACTACAAGGCTGGTTCGGCCAGCAACAGATAATTCCTGTGTAGCAAAGCCAACTGAGCTGAATACCAGCACCGCATTGTCAGCTGTTGTGATGGTGAAATTTCCATCAGCATCTGTTACCGTGGATTTATTGGTGTTTTTTTCATGAACAGTAACACCGTTTAATGGCCCGCCCTGTGCCGAATTTACTTTACCTGATATTTTCACCTCTGCACTTTGCTGAGCTGCTGCTGTAAATTGTAACAGTACAAATGCAACAACACAAGCAATAACCCTGACGACAGGCCTTGTTTGTGTGGGGATGTAACGAATAATATTCGTAAGGTTTTTTTTCATAATTGCAAGATTTTAATATTAAAAAAATTAAGCCCTTAACGGGGAAAACGTGAACAATAATTTTTAGCAGTCTCTTTGTTACTCATAACAAGTACAATTCCGTTGTGTAAATGCTTTTGCAGAATAACATGGTTTGGTAATTTATTTTTTCATATTTGTTTTGGTAAATTTTCAATCGTTAATAATTGCAGTTGACTTTAGTTGAATACTTTTATAATCAGGATCCATTTCAGGCTTACGCAACCCCTGCCACTTCATTAGCCATCAGTACAAACACATTCCAGCACAAGCCCCTCGTAGATGGCCACCAGCTATTGGTAGTGGTCCATTTGGTCGGCGTAAACTCCTTACTGAACGGCCATTTCGGGTTCAGGTAAATTTCTGCCCACACCCTGTTTTCCATTAATGGCTTTGCATTTTCCCATCCATGTTTTAATCCCACTACATAGGCACAATACTCTGCACGGAACCAGCTGCCACCATTGTAATAAAAACCATCACTCTTTCCATTGCTGTAATTCTCTTCGCCAAATTTTTCAAATGGCTGGTAGTCGCCGCTGAGATAGGCGAAGCCTTTTGTATCTTTTGTAAGCCTTACACAGATGGGAGCGGTGGTGCCAAATTCAGGATGAGGAGAGTTAGATACTTTATTCAAAACAGGAATTTGATCCAGGTGATGTTGCACCATTGCATCTGTAAGTATGGGCCTGTTGAATAACCACAGTGAAAAGAATTCAGGTTCTAAATCTGTGAGCGTAATGATGTCGGGGAAATTCTTGTCAAACAACAAATGCTTTCTATTTACATCATAAAAATTGCGGTATTCAGTTTCGGCTTTTTGGATATAGGTTTCGGGAATATCAAAACCCAGCTCTTTGCTGGTTCTTAATGCAATGGCCAGCATACCCTGGTTTACACCCAGCCTGTCTGTCTTGGGATTGAAATCAACAATATCTACCTGGCTCAATGAAAAATGTGCTTTACATATTCCATCCCGGTTGCTGTCAAATTCATTCAACACATAGTCAACTGCTTTTTTAATTTTATCCTGAGGAAGTGTGATACCGAAACGCCGCTTGTTCAACATTGCCCAGATGAGCCACTCAATCGTTGCTTCATTATCCTTTGCCTCCACTGAACCCATTAATGGAGTGATGATGGTGCCAATGCCGCCTTTGGCAGTTTGAGTTTTGCCCCATTGTTCCCAAATAGAAAGATTGAGCTCTTTATTGTAAGATGCCACCGTAGAAAAATAAGAGTCCCTGTTATACATATCCGGGGCATAATTCATGTTGGGCACATTGAAGGGGGTAAAATCATTCACATCAGTGATCCAGGTAAGCATATTGAAATTGGCATACAGCATTTTTTCTATCAACGATCCCTTAAAGCCTTTTGCTTCGGCTAACCGTGACTGAGAAGAGATCATAAACTGCTGGTGCGATTTCCATGGCTCAACAAAAACATAAGTAGTCTTTGTAACTTTCTCTCCGATTGGAAGTATGTTGTAAGGCTCCTGCTGAGGTTGGTGTTCTGCAAACTGCAGGTCTTTTATTTGCAGTGTACATTCTTTTCCCGACTGTGTACCAATGAACATCGATACGCTGTCACCTTCAATATACGGCACTAAAATACTACCCTTAAAAAGGGTCCATTCGTTTTCTGCTGCCGGAAAATTATCAATGTATTTTACACCATCCTCCAGCTCAATTGTTTTTTGCCCGTTCTTAACCCTGAATAGTTTTAATGCCAGCGGCGTATTACCCTTGCACAAAAAAGAAATGGTATATACTTTCTGATCTTTTAATGGTGCAATAAATGCTATGCCTGCTCTTCCTCCCTGATGCCCGGTAATTGAAATAAGGCCACCATCTTTTGCGATTTCCGCATTACCTTCTTTTTCAAAAGCACCGGGCATATTAAAAATGATGGTTGAACCAGCATCGAGGTTATAGAGTTCACCAAATGTTTGCCGGATGTAATTGTTATTTTTCGCCTGCTCCTGTAAACTGGCAACGGAAAATAAATTGGGATCTGGCAGGCGGCGCATTCCAACGAAACCGCCTCCACGCCCACTAAACCTGCGTCGGGTATTCCGGGTATACTGGTTCTTATAGCCGGCATCGGTTAAAAACCCAACTACATCGTTACCTGGAGTAACAAAGCCAACTGAAGGAAACATTTCATGCACCATGCCACCAGGAAAATTATCATACTCAAAAGTTACATATCGGTCAGGTTTTCCGGCGGGCCTTGCTGTTTGCTGTAATATATATAACATGCCCGGCATGGAAGGCTGCAACAGTTCGATCGTTTTTTTACGATGTTGCTGCTGACAACTTCGTATTTTACAGATACCGACAGGTTGGCATCAAACTCCTTTATGTAAGCATCTCCTTTTAAGGTAATGTGTTGTGTATTGCCTGTCCATGAATCGCCTTTCCAATACTGTATATTGGCTGTGGTGCTCAGGTCATTATTAAAAAGCTGAAGAGAAAATTCCCCGGTATCATTAACCAGTAAGCGATTATTATTATATATGTCTACCCGGTAACCGGTTTTTTCATCACCTGCAAGCTTTAAGGAAAGCTGCTGGCAGATAGCCGTTGAGTGACTGAATAATATAACCAGGTAAATTAAAAAAAACCTTGGTGCGGTTTTGTTTGTTGGCATATGCAGCAATTGATAGTCAAAACTATCTTTAACGCCAGCCAGCCTTGTACACTATGCTAACATTTTACTGCACTATGATTACATTTTAGGTTAAAAACACCCATTTTACCGTTAAAAAAGTTTTTTGAAACAATAAAATAAGAAACATTGCCCATTCACCAAAACAATCGATACGGTTTGCTTAAGTATTGAAGCCTGGGTAATGTTCATTTATTGTTATGATTGAAAACAGAGAAACAGTTTGACATAATTTCCTTTTTGCAGAAAGTTCCTTTTATTTGAGAATAATAAATTTAATACTATCAATTTACTGCACCCCCTTAACAGATTGCTGCTCCCGGTATTCATTAGGGGCACAATTGTACCGCTTGCGGAACTCCCTGAAAAAATAAGACTGGTTGTTGAAACCTGTACGGTAGAAAATCTCTGTTACATTCAACTTTGAAGTGCACAACAGGTTGGCCGCTTCCTTCAGCCGGATGTGTTTTATAAATTCACCCGGTGTCATCCCTGTGAGCGTTTTTAATTTTCGGTACAATTGCATTTTGCTCATGCTGAGAATTTTCTCCAGGAACAGCGCATTCATTTCAGATTCGCTGAGGTTTTCTTCAATAACCTGTACCAGCTTCACCAGGAATTCTTTAGCCCCTGCCGGCAGGTCCAACTCTACCAATTTTTCTGTATCCCTGTCGTTGCTGAACAGGTCCAGTAATTTCTGCCGGTACTCCAGTAATTTCCGTATCCGTATTTTCAAATGCCCGGTATGAAAAGGCTTGGCGATATAAGCGTCCGCACCCACTTCATATCCTTCCATGTGATGGTCTTCACTGCCACGTGCCGATAAGATGATGAAAGGAACCTGGCAGGTAGCAGGTGTATTTTTCATTTTATTGCACAATTCAAGCCCGCTCATGTTGGGCATCATTACATCGCAGATCACCAGGTCGGGTATGATCTTTTCAATCATGTCCAGAGCCTTTCGCCCATCTTCTGCTTCATACACAATGTATTCCTCCTTTAAAATATCACTTAACAGGAAACGGATATCAGGTTCATCTTCCACTATTAAAATATTCTTCCGTTTGGTGTCTTTTAAATTCTCCACAATCGCCTGTTTATTGATCTCCACAGGAGATGAAGGATGAACCGGTTCTGAATAAGCAGTGATGGTACGGTATAAATAAGAAGGCTGGTCGCTGATCACATTGCTGTTATCACCTTCAGCATCAGCTGGCTTTTCTGCTGACAAAGGCAAACAAACTTTAAAACTGATCCTGTCGTTTTCGCTGCTGGCGCTGATGCTGCCATTCAGCAATGTAACCAGTTGCCTTGTAAAGGCAAGGCCTATACCCGTACCAAACTTTTCACTATCGGCTGAATTGGTATTGGCCACGTAAAACTTTTCAAACAGCCTGTTGAGTTCTCCCTGTGGTAACTGTGTACCGGAATTGACGATTGTTATTTCAAGTTGCTTTGTTTGTTTGTTTTCTGCAGCAGCAAAAACCACCTGCTCGTTTTTTCCTGAATGCTTAAACGCATTGGACAATAAATTGAAGATTATTTTTTCCAGCTTATCCTTATCCACCCATCCAGCGATGTTGTTTGAAATATTCAACTCGTATTCCAGTTTATGCTGCTCACTTAGCGGAATGAATGGTTCACCAAGGTTGAGCAGTAATTCTGATACATTCAGGTAACTGAACTGGTTCTTAAAAAACCCGGCTTCCACTTTCCTGAATTCCAGCAACTGGTGAACAAGATAAGTAAGGCGGGATGCCTGCTGGTGTATCAGCGATAAAAAATAAGGTTTGTCTTTTTGCTCATTGCCGCTGGCTGTTTTGTGTAAAAAACGTTCTGCACTTCCCATAATGAGTGTGAGCGGCGTTTGCAGTTCATGGGCAATATTGGTAAAAAAGCCCAGCCTGTTCTGGTGGATGGCTTCTTCTTTCTCACGAAGCAGGTGCTCTACAGCAAGCTGGTGCCTTATTTCCAGTTTGTTCTTACGGTACCGGTAATACACATAGATCATTCCTGATAACAGTATGGTATAGCCCAGGTAAGCCCAGGCGGTAAGCCAGAAGTACTGTTTAACTTCCAGCGTCAACAACGGCAATTCCTTTGACCATAAACCATCGCCGTTACTCCATTTTATTTTTAAAGAATAACTGCCGGGCAGTATGTTGCTATACACAATCTTTCCATTGGTGCCAGCATAATGCCATACTTTATCATAACCTTCCAGGTAATAGGCGTACTCACATTTTTCTGCATTTAAGAAACTCACTGCCTTGATATCGAGTTCAAAAAAATTGTCTCTCCGGCTGATAGAAAAATAAAGTGGCCTGGCTGCATCCGCATCCATTACACTAAACCCATTCTCATTGATATTCTTTCCGCCGATCGAAATACCCGACAACAGCAGGTTTGGCTGCCATCCAGACTTACGGATGTTTTGAGGAAGAAAATGATTGAATCCGTAAGTGCCACCAAAAAACAGTTTTCCGGAGTAGTCTTTCCAAACAGCCCCATCACAAAATTCATTGCTTTGCAGCCCATCCATTTGCTGGTAATAGGAAATTTTCTGATCTGCCTGATTCACTTTTGCCAGCCCTTTATTGGTACTTACCCAAATATGGCCGGCGCTGTCTTCTTCTATGGAATGAATGGTATTATTAGGTAAGCCATTTCCGGTGGTTAGTTTTTGAAACACCGGTTCTTCTTTGGCGGCATCAGCATTATTGATCCAGTTAAGACCATAGCTTGTGCCAATCCATATTCTGTTGCGGCTGTCTTTAAAAAGTGACAACACGTCATTATTAGAAAGGCTGCCTTCATAAGTAAATGCCTTGAATGTTTTAAACACCCGGGTTGTTTTGTCCAGTAAACTCAATCCCCCATAGCGGCAACCGATCCATAAATGATCATTGCCGGCATCAGCCAGTGCATAAATAATATCATTGGCCGGACCGGAATTATTATTGTTATAAGTAAAGCGTTCCAGGAATGCAACAGCCAATTGACCGGCCTTACCCCGGTTGATCTTAAGATGTATCAAACCAAATCCGCTGGTGCCTAACCACAGTGAATGATCAACATCCTGTTTGATAGCGTATACAGAACCAAATTCAGGATACGCATCATGGTCTTTAATAGAAGACCACCTGTTAAACTGTTTTGTTTTCAGGTCATATACACCAATGCCCTTGCCATCTGTGCCGATATAAATCAATTCATCATTGCCCTTTTTCAATGCATACACTGAATTATTATCCAGCTCCCCCGGAGCTAAATAATATCTTTTATTGAAGGATTCGATTGTATCAGACCAAAAACCCGGAATGCAGATAATGCCACTCCCTTTTGTACCCACCCATAAACTTCCATTGGCTTCGCAAAATGCCCTTACTGATTTATTATAGGGCATTCCATTTTCAGAAGTGGCAACTGTGCCAAAGGATTTTATTTTGGGATAAATTTTAATGATACCATTTCCATCAGTGCCATACCATAAAATATCTTCACTTCCCAATGCCCAGGAAGTAATTTTGATATCCTGCATCTGTTGCGTTTCCTGTTTCAAAAATGAAGAAGATTTAAAACTGGCATCGTACACATCGTACCCTTTAGATGCCCATGCAAGCAGGTAGTGCTCTTTGTAAAAAACCAGCGCAGTAATGGTATGCTGCAGCTGCATTATTTTTTTCACGTTCAGTGTACCATTTTGAATACTGAATAGCTGATCATCTTCGTTTGTAAAAAAAAGCTGGTGGTTGACATTGAAAAAATTCACGATTTTTTTTTCATCCCGGTAAATCCTGGTACTTTTAAACCGGCCGGCATTACCAGCATATACATCCAGTTCGCCTTTTGCATTCAACAACCATAAGCGGTTGGACTCGTCAAAAGCCAATTTGCTGATGTCTGAATGTTGTTTCGGCAGGCCACAAATTTTGAACGTATCTGCACCTGCATCATAATAACTGAGCCCGGTTTTTTGATTGAAACAATATACTTTCCCTGCTGTATCTACCGCCAGTGCATATTCCTGTTCACTTACCCTACTGCGTTGGAATTGGTTATAGAAATAATTAAAAAATTTCCCTGTTTTTTTTTCATACCTAGATATCCCTTCAATGGTGGTGATCCAGATATTACCCAGTTTATCTTCTGTTACCTGCTGTATCACATTACTCCCAATACTTTTGAAATCGTTTTCTTTACTGTAATTAAATACATGAAAAATATTGCCATCATACATATTCAACCCATCCCAGGTGGCTACCCATAACAAGTTACCGGCATCCTTAAAAATATAGTTGATAGAACTGTTGGAGAGACCATTCCTGTTATCGTAGTGCTGAACAAAAAAAGGATCAGAAGGATCGGCAACTGTTTCAGCAGGAACCAATGCCAGCAGGAAAAAACATAGAATACAAAACTTATTACGCATTTTTTGGGGAATTAAAATTCACTATAGCAGTATTCTCACCCTGGTTTTAGATCCCATCCTACTCCCTCCATTCAATACAACAGATACATAAATTTTTTCCAGCGAATCGGTTAACGGTAAATTTCAGGAAGCTAAGATGATTGTAAGGTAGGCTATTTAACCAACAGAGACAGCACGAATATTTAACAAACGTTCATTGGCAGCTGCACAACAGCACCTCAAAGACATTTCGATCACAACATCCTGCAAGCAGTCTTCGTAGGATCATTTTATCTATATGACCAGGCTCCAACTGCTTTACAAAAAATAAACAAGCCGGGCTGTTACTTGTTTACCGCTTTTGTTTGTAAGTATTTTCTGCCGGAGAGGAATTTCACCAGCTCTATGCAAAGCAGGGTAGCAGCAGTAAGCATCAAAATAGTTGACATAGCATCCCAATCCAAAGCACTGGTTTTTAAAATAGTTTGAAAAAATGGCAGGTACAAAATAGCTAGCTGCAGAATGACTGTGCCTGCAATAGTTGCCCACATGGCTTTACTGGCAGGGCGTTGAGAAGAAAAAATTGAATGATGAAGTGAACGCACAGAAAGTGCATTACCCAATTGAACAAAACATAATGTAGTAAATACCATGGTTTGCTGTGTTTGTAAATCGTACCCCTGCCGGACTCCCCACCACTGAATAAAAAGGGATGCAGCCGCAATGATAATTCCGGTAAATAATATTTTCACTCCCAGTCCGCCAGCAAATAAATTTTCTTCAGGG
The DNA here is from genome assembly GCA_016722465.1 of Chitinophagaceae bacterium. Classification (GTDB taxonomy): domain Bacteria; phylum Bacteroidota; class Bacteroidia; order Chitinophagales; family Chitinophagaceae; genus Ferruginibacter. Next base: position 177,175 of record JADKJC010000005.1, read on the forward strand.
GGTCGTGGGGGTCTGTTCATAATATCATCTTCCGCAGGCTCTGCAACAAGCGCCAGACCAGGCAAGCCGTCTGTTACCAGGTTTATCCAGAGAATATGAATGGGAAGTAAAGGGATGGCAAGCCCTGCAATGCTTGCTACAAACATCGTTAGTATTTCACCAAGATTACATGACAGCACATACAAAATAAACTTCCGGATATTATCGTAAATCTTCCTGCCCTCTTTTACGGCTTTAACGATAGTTGTAAAATTATCATCAAGCAAAATCATATCTGCTGCTGCTTTCGATACATCCGTTCCTGTTATTCCCATTGCAATGCCAATATCTGATTGTTTTAAAGAAGGTGCATCATTAACCCCATCGCCCAGCATTGCTACAAACTCTCCGTTGCCCTGTAAAGCTTTTACAATATTTAATTTTTGTTCAGGGGATACTCTTGCATACACAGCAGTATTTTCCACCAGCTGCCCCAATGCCTCTTTAGACAGACCAGCCAGATCTGCACCGGTTTTTACACCCTGGTGACCGGCTTCTATCATACCCAAACTTACTGCAATAGCCGTAGCTGTTAGTGCCTGGTCGCCGGTTATCATTACTGTTTTTATACCGGCCCCTTTGCATTGCTGAATAGCTGCGATCACCTCTTCCCTTGGTGGGTCTATCATAGCAGCTATCCCTAAAAAATCAATCTCCTTTTCTATGGCAGTGTTTATTTCACCTGGATCGGTATCAAATATTTTGTATCCAAAAAACAATACCCTTAAGCCAGCGGCAGCCCATTCTTTGTTCTTGTCAAGCCATCCCGGCACCGCTTCTTTATATTTCGAAGCCAGTACTTCAACAATCTTTAAAGGAGCGCCTTTCACAAACAATATCCATGTATCACCACACTTATGCAGCGTACTCATCCGCATCCTTTGTGAATCAAAGGGCAGTTTTGCAACCAGCGGAAATTCTTTATCAGCCGTTTTTTTTGATAGCGCTTTATCCAACACAAAATCAACCAGGGCAGTTTCTGTAGAGTCTCCCAATATTCCTTCGTCAGCAAATTTCACTTCGTTACTCAATAACATGGCATGCATCAATAAATGTTCCTTTCCCTGCTCAGCTTGCAATCTTTCCACCTTCATCACATTCTGTGTAAGGGTGCCTGTTTTATCACTGCAGATATAGGTTACAGATCCAAGGGTTTCCACAGCCGGCAGCTTTCTTATCAATGCTTTTTGTTTTACCATGCTGGCAGCGCCCCTGGCCAATGCAATCGTAATTACTGCTGGTAACGCTTCCGGCAATGCCGCCACTGCCAAAGCAAGGGCCGTAAGAAACATTAAAAAAACTGGCATACCCCGCCACAATCCAACTCCAAAAACCAGGAGGCAGATGACTATAACCACAATGGCCAGTTGCCTGCTGAATACAGCCAGCCTCTTTTGCAACGGTGTTTTTTGAACCCCTGCTTTTAATAACCCCGCAATCTTTCCCAATTCTGTTTGCATGCCAATGGCCGTTACCACTGCCCTGGCAGAACCGTTACTCACATGTGTACCTTTAAAAACCATATTTAACTGGTCGCCTGGTACAAGATTGTGTGCATCAATAGCCTCAGTGATTTTTTCAATAGCATTACTTTCACCGGTAAGCGATGCTTCATCCGTTTTAAAAGAACTGATATGGATCAACCTTGCATCGGCTGGAACTACATCTCCTGTTACCAACAGGATCACATCCCCCGGCACCAGCTTTGCCGCCTCAATTCTGACAGGTTTATTGTTGCGTACTACCAATGCAAATTGCGGTGCCATTTTTTGCAGGAGCCTTACAGATTTTTCTGCATTGTATTCCTGTGAATATCCCATCCAGGCATTTCCTGCAATGATGAACAGGATCACATAAGCATCCATGTGTTCACCCGAAACAAATGAAATAACTACTGCAATGAGCAGTATAATGATCATCACGTCGGTAAACTGTGCCAGTAGTATCGACCACCTGCTTTTTTGTTTGGTTTCCGTCAGCACATTTTCTCCAAACTTCCGTTGCAATAAAGCAACAGATTCCTCTTTCAAACCCGAATCGGAAGTGCTGAATTGTGCTGTTATCTGTGCGGTATTTAACTGGTAGTAGGTTTCCATTATTCTGTACACCTGAAAAAGATGCTTTTTTTACAGCTTACAGGTTCAGGTAAAGTTGTTTTTTTTACTCCCTAAACTATTACATAATGCTTTAAAAGAATTACATCATTCACAGTTTTTAAGAACAAATTAGTACCCAAATACCGGGTTTGTAAGGAATAGGTATACAGTTAATTTCGGTTTGGTGCAAGTAAGTATGAAGAATAACGGTGTTAATTCATTTTCCCGGGTGGCTGTCCGGCATTTAAAAGGGGATTTATTAATGCATTGCCTCGGCATCGTCTGCTTCGGCATCCATCTCTTTTGGTTTCCGGCTATCATCCCTATTGATTGTTTGTTCAAAGTCCCGCTCATCTTTCAGGTTCCGCAATATGAGAAATATTACCAGGATTGCCAATACAAGGCCAACAAGAATTATTACAGTCCAGTTCATTCCTAAAAGTTTACAGCAAAATAACGCTGTAAAAAGCATTCCTGTGTTAAATTATTATTAGCAGGCATCCTGTTCTGAAAACTTAACATTGCAAAACCATCCGATATATTATTTTTACGTTAATTAATTATTATTAACCAACCAAAAAGAATATGGCAACCAGTACATCCAGCAACAAAAAACAAACTTCAGCAAAAGAAATCCTCAGCAACCAGATTATTTCATTGTTACAGCCTGTAAAAGAAACCCTGAAAAAAGATTTAGGAGAAAAGAAGCTTGACAAGCGGATTAAAAAAGCAGCCAGGCTATTAGTGCACGGCATTAAACCAAGGGCTGCGGTAAAAAAGCCAGCGAAGAAAGCACCAGTTAAAAAAGCAGGCAAAAGGAAAAGCATACCTGTGGCGGTAAAAAAATCACCGGTTGTAAAACCAGCAAAATCATAAACAAAAACCATTTTTTTGACATGTCGTTTACCCCTGCTTCATTAGTTTTACCTTTTGCAGCAGGAGTAAACTAAATCAGTTGCAACAACCGCCCTTCATACAGCATCGCAATAAATATTACTTTACTGATCTTTATACCACTCCAAACAGCGGCTTCTGCTTTCGTGTACTTTTCATCTGTATCTAACAGAAATAAAATGATAATTTAAAGACAACATTTACATAATATAGCCCTGCACAAATATTTCTACTTTTGTACTCTACCAATTAATAAACCGTTACAGGCTATAGTTTGAATACGACTGTAACAATTAACCATTATTCCCAGCGACTGCAATATATTATTTAATTTTTCAAGACATTAAGCTTATGAAAAAGTTACTCGCATTTTTCTACTACTTACCTGTATTAAATCTTATAGCCAGTTGATCGCAGATCCGGCAATTGGCCAGGTAAGCTTTACAAACATTTCCGGCAGCGTGATTCCCGACAGTTTACCGTTGGGTTATGTTGCACAATTAAACATTCCCATCAAGAACTTAAGCGTTTCCAATGATATACCTGCCGGAAGCTGTAAAATAAAAATCGGGCTCGGCAGTAAAATAATCCTGGAGCCAGGCTTTATCCTTAGCCTTGCAAATACCAGCCAGTACTTTGACTGGACAGCAGAATTAAACAGCGGGCAGGTGCAGCTTACGGGTGAACTAAAATTTCCCCTGCCTGCCAATTTTTATGACACCGCTAAATTTAATATACAAGGTAATATACTGGACTATTCTACTGTTACTACCAACTTCCTCATAACCAATCACAATACACCGGTTATACTTTCTGATAACGACCCTGCCAATAATTCTTCATTCAGGCCCTACAAAATAATACCACCGGTTCCAACTCCGGTAAATTTCAGCAGCGTACTTGCTGTAAAAAATAATTGTTCAGTTGATGTTTTATTCAGAACAGAAAATGAGATAAATGTTACTCATTTTGATATTGAGATCAGTAAAGACGGCATTCACTTCATTAAGACCGGAGCAATTAACGCTGCACAGCTTACCAATTATAAATTCAGTTTTCCAATTACTCCTGCTGTTTCATCACCGGTTTTATACCTCCGTATAAAATCAGTTGATTTGGATGGCAGTTATAAATACAGCATCACTAAAACGCTGAATGCAGAGTGTAACAGTAAAGGCACTTTAGGTATATATCCAAATCCTGTAAAAGGTCTTGAATACATTACGGTGAGGTCATCGGGCGGGTTGTTAAACGGTAAATACCGGGCAACACTGTATGATATTACCGGCCGTTATATTTCAGGAAAGGAACTATCACTGGATAACCAGCAGCAATTCGCTTACCCTCTGGGTAATATTTCTTCCGGACAATAGCTGTTGAAAATAATAAACCTGGCTGATGGACAGCATTCAATATTTGAAATACAAAAATTTTAAACCCAATAATACTTACATGAAAAAGGTAAGTATGCATACGATATTAAAATAAATTGGCCCCAGCCTATTCTTAATTTTTAAATAGGGTTTCAATATTCGTATTGAAACCCTATTTCAATTTAGTAACAAAGAGAGCCCCCTTCAGCAAGCTTTTATTATCAGGCATATGTTTTGGCAATTCGATCGCTTCCGCTCACGGCTATAGAAATTTACTGAACACTTTTGAAAACCTGCAATTGCTTATTATACAACTGCCTGTTCGTCTTGTACTATCTTCACTTACCATGGTGTGATTGCCACTGTTTGAAGCGTCGTTAATGCAGTTGCTGATCTGCCAGAAGAAAAGGAGGAAAGAATATTAGTGTACCCAATTTTATTCTGAAGGGATTTACTATTGGATATCGCTTATAACTGGAGTAAAGTTATTAAAACCAATGCTGAAAAGATTTTTGCTGAAGATAGCTCAGCGAAATGCCTTACTGAACTTAAAACCGTTCACGCAAATAAGTTGTGCCTATGAAGTTTGGTGATTTCAGATTCGTTGTAGATAAATCCATCTTTAATATTGCCCTCTTCTGTTAACCAGTCTCTGTAACCCCAAAAAGTATTAAAATGAGACCGGGCAACTTCAACACTTACCAGCGGGGAGCCGGGTAACCTTTTTAAAATAGAAAGTGCAGGGGATATCTTTTTTATAATAGCGGTAATTGACAGTTCATTCTCCAGTTGCTGAACAATCCTTGCGATCTCTCTTACATGCAGAAAGCGGCTTTCTGTTTTTATAATAAACAGTATTTTGTTACGGGTAGGTTCTGCAGGATTATAATGCTGGTATTTCTGAACGAGAGCCTGTATAATATCCAGGAAATTATTATTGGGTTCACCTGGACAATCAATGAACAGTTCATCACCATTAATAATACTGGAATGCTGATAGGCAACAATAGCATGCTCCACTACTTTTAATTTCAATATTAATTGCTCCCTCTCCTTCTCAAGCAGTTTTATCAGGGCATTATTCATACCAAAAAGGGTTGATTAGGCTGGTGATATCATCTGCCAGGTTTTGTTTTTTTATACAGCTATTTTTCTGCAATAAACAAAAACCAGCTATGTTCAAAATTAATGTATCGGCACGTCTGCCTTTGTTATGAAATCATCACCAAATCATTAACAAAGCAATAGAAAAATGACTGGTACAATCTAAACTACACCGCAGCAATCAAAAAGTAAACAGGAAGAAAATGGGAAAGAAATATATTGCTGTTTAAGCACCATAAATAAAAAGGCATGCACAAGCTTTCGCTTATGCATGCCGTACTTTTTGCTCAACATCTCAAAGGGACAATTAAATTATTATTTACAACTTTTCAAACTTTAATAAACCAATTTGAACGTTATCTGCAGTTGACATTTGTATCAGGTATTTACCTGCAGCAATGTTAACAAGCTCAAGCGGAAAATTCTGTACACCGGCAAGGCTCACATCTTTTACAAGAACCGTTTTGCCTGACATATCCATCATTTTCACTTTGTATTTACCATTGAAAGAACCTTGTGCAGCAGCGATCATCACTTTATCCACTCCCGAAGCCGGGCTTGGATACACACTCAATTTTACCGGCTGTACTTTACAAAGCCCATTGGTATTTTTTACATTGCTGTACAATATCTTTCCGTTTCTTTCAACAGATTTAATCCTTACAAACAGTTTATCTACCTGCAGACCTGAAGGAATTTCAAATGATGCATTGTAAGACAAATTGCCTGCTGCACTCAGCGAAGCAACTTTTTCAAAAGATGCACCATCTTTGCTTATTTCCACTTCATATTTTACCAGGTTGATTTCCCTGTCAGTAGAAAAAGAAACGTTCAAAGAACATCCTTCCTTTACCACATCAGTGATAGTGGTTACAGAAACCGGCGCCTGCCTGTTGGTAACCGTATACTGAAGAAAAGATGAATTATTGGTACCATCTTCATCAGACAATACTGTAAAAGTGTTGTGATTGGTAATTAGGAAATTAGCAGTGATGGTTGATTTGCCAACTACGGTGCCTTTAACTTTTAAAGCCACCTCCACATTCGTAATATTGGCTGGCAATGCTTCGATCAATTCGCCGGTTATCTGTAACTGTCCGCTGTTCATGGATGATGACCATTGAAAATAGCTGTTCATTGCAGTTGCATTCAGATCGAATGAAGGATCAAGTACCAGCTTAGAACCAAAACCAATTTTGATTTTGCAACTACCAGCAGGCAATGCCTGGCCATGGCTGTTGTTCAGCACTGGTATCTTTAACTTAACCAGCTCATTAGGCTGTATGTAAGCTTCATCCAACTGGAAACCTGCCATGTCAGTAAAGCTGATGGTTCCAAGCTTTGGATCAGCCATTACTGCCCTACCCTGCTGCGCCATTCCGTGCAAAGAACAAAACAGCACGGAAGATGCCAACAAACTCCTGGTAAGCAGTTGTTTGATTTTTGAATTTGATTTCATGTTATTTAATTTATTTTTTGAAAAATAACCAAAGGGATTTTTAAGGTCCCTTTGGTATTCATATCAATTACTCAGCAGTAAACACGATTGAATTCAGGTTGTTATTCAAAATCACTTCACCGTTTGCTCTCCTTAACCTTGCACTCAATGGGAATATAGAGATATCGGATGTGTTCCTTGTAAGGGTAACAGCCACTCTTACCAATTGATTACAAAGCAATGTACCCGGGTTAGCTGGTACCAATGGATCAGTAAGGATGATTGAAACAAATGCAGGATCGCTGTTGTCAATTTTCCACCTTGTATTATCCAATGCATAAGTAGTAGCACCAACTACAGTAGAAAACAGGGTTGGGTTGAAGTTGATGGTAAAACCTGCTACTTTAGTAATCCTTAGCGTATCGCCCACAGCAGAGTTACCATTAATTTCAGCAATGTTGTACACGATCGTCTGGGTTACACCTGGAGTAGTGAACAGGTTTCCTGTGTAGTCTGAACCCAAAGTGATATCAGGTATACCGCCTGTAGGCTGTGTAATTACAACTGAAGGAGTTGTAGCAGTACAGCCATTGTTATCAGTAACTGTTACTGTATAGGTTCCAGCAGAAAGGTTGGTAAATATACCGTTGAGTGCACCAGTTGTATTAACTGTAGGACCGGCAATGGTATAAGTGTAAGGAGCAGTACCACCTGAACCACTTATAGTGATAGTTCCGTCAGTTGCATTAAAGCAGTTATTGTTTGTGCTGCTGATGCTTGCACCAGGAATAGTTAATACAGTTGGTTGAGTAATGATTACTGTATTTACAGAACTACAACTAGAAAGAGGAGCATCGCTTGGAGCAGATGCAGTGATAGTGTATGTACCTGGAGCCAGGTTAGAAAGTGTATAGTTATTTACACCAGATGCGATGTTCTGAGTATTGGTATATCCTGAAGGACCTGTTGTTGTAACAGTTGTACCAGAAGTTACCGTTACATTGATAATACCATTTCCTGCACCATTACAGGTTACATTAACCTGTGTGTTGCTGAGGGTGATTGGGAAGGTATACTGTAAAGTTGCACTGTTGTTATTCAAATCATCATCAGCTAATGTCTGTAATGCGTTAGTGATTACAATGTTTGAAACCACATTAGACCTACATGCTGAATCACCTTTTACCCTGAAGGTAGCGATGCCGTTAAAGTCGGCAGGAATAGGTGTAGTTAATGATTGTGTACCAGTGATGATAACATTACCACCAACAACAGCAGAAGTCCATGTGAAATAGGTGCTCAATGGAGCAGAAGCCAATACAAAACCTGGAGCAAGTACCAGTTTCTTACCAAGGTTAATGGTAAAGTTGATAGTACCGGCTGGAACAGGGTTAGCCTGGTTTAAGTTAAAGAATGGAATATTGATATCATACAAAAGCAGTTGAAGGAGCTAACTGCAAAGTGTTGGCATTTTGTACACCACCACCTGTAGTAGTAAAGTACATACCACCTACAGCAGGATCAGCAGTAGCGATACCTGGGTTTGCCAGATTAACAGCTGCAGTTGCTGCAGAAGCACAACCGTTAGCATCAGTAACAGTGAATGTGTAGCTGCCTGCTAATAAACTGGAGAATACACCAGAAGCAGCACCGCTTGCATTGATTGTAGTACCAGTAGTAGTTACATATGCATAAGCTCCTGTACCACCTGTAGCATTTACAGTGATAGCACCTGTACCACCTGGAAGAGCGATTGGAGTACTAACAGCAGCAGTAGCTGAAACAGCTGCTGGCTGAGAAACGGTAACTGAAGTAGAAACTGAACAACCTGGGTTGCTAACTTCCCTTGCAGTAACTGTATAAGTTCCGGCAACAACAGCAGTAAACACGTTGCTTGACTGGTAAGCACCAGCGCCAAGCCTGTATTCAACACCAGCACCAGTTAAACCAACCGGAGTTGCAGTGATTGTAGTTGTACCACCATTACATAAAATTGTTCCTGCAGCAGCAGATACTGAAGTAAGGATACATGCAGCTGGATCATTAATTGTAACAGAAGTAGTTCCTGTACAACCATTGGCGTCAGTTACTGTAAAGCTGTAGGTACCAGCAGTGCGGTTAAATGTACCTGTTCCGGTATAAGGAGAAGTGCCGCCTGTAGCGTTGATTGTAATAACACCAGTACCGCCAACAGTTGGGATAGGAGTTGTAACAGAACCAGCAGCAGCAACAGCAGTTGGCTGAGATACTGTTATTGAACCAGTAGCAGAGCAAGCAGTATTAGCTGCTTCCCTTACAGTATATGTATAAGCTCCTGCAGCTACGCCTGTAAATGCGCCGCTTGACTGGAAGGCACCACCAATACTGTATTCCAATGTACTTGTAGCACCACTTGTAGCAGCACTAACAGTTAAAGTAGTTGTACCACCATTACATGCAATAATACCTGGTGTAGCATTTGCACCTGTAATATTACAAGCTGCGCCGGCTACTACCTGAAACCCTGCAGTAGCAGCATCATCAGCAGTATTATTACCAGCAAGTGAACCAGGAGCTGTACAGTTTGTTCTGAAAGTTGTTTGTCCTGAAATTACACCTGTAGTTGCTGTAGCTCCACCAAGTAAAGCAATGGTGAAAGTTGAAGCTCCACCAACGGGAATGGCTGTACCACTGTTACAAATGTTAACAGTTTGAGCATTCAGAGAAGTGAATGTGTATCCCGAAATCGTTTGGGGAGCAGGGATGCTGATTGATGTGGGAACAGTTACCTGCACCTGCAGCCTTCCTGCCGGGATAGTAGAAGTTGGGCCAGTGTTATTTAAAGTAATCTGTAGTGTACCAGACCCGTTTATGATAACATCGCCTGAATTAAGCGTAAGCATATTCAGGGACACATTTGCCTGTGCAGCAACTTCCTGATTCAGGAAAGCGCCCACAAACAAAAGCATAATTAATTTAATAAGTTTCATATTTTCTAAGTTTTAATATTTTTTCCGGTTAATATTTTTTTAGTTAGTACCAAAAGCCTGGAGAGCACCATTGTTAAGCGGTGTTGCATCCAAACCACCACTAAGTGTTACACCAAGGCTCTGGCTTGTGCCATTAGGCGTTGTGTTAGGACGTGTAACATTGAAGCCAAGCTGTACAAAACCGAATTTAGGTATTACAACACCTGGTTTTGAAGTAGCGATTATGCTAACGCCATCATCTTTAAATAACCAGTCACCATTAGTATAAGCGCCTTCAGCATTTGAACCGTTTGTGCCAGACTGGTTAGTGCCAGTAAGCGTTAAACCAGGCACTGTAACTGTGTATCCTGAAAGTTTGGCTATAGAAATAACAATAGCGCCACTTGAAGCACCACCACCATTTTCAAGAACAAAAATGCCAATACCCTTTGTTTGGAGTGAATTGAACAGGTTACCAGTGATAAGAACACCTGGAGACAGGTCAACACCAGCATTCAGATTGTTAGCATCAGTTACCACAGCACCATCACCGCCAGTATTTGGCCTGTAGTCAGGGGCAGTAAAGCTCCATGCATTAGTAAGCAGGCTGCAGGTATTTACTGAATCGATTGCATAAGCAGCAGCAGCAGGGTTTGTAAATAATTTGTTACGTGTATTCAAATCTTCATAAGCCAGCGACTTAGATGCATTGTAAGGAGCAGTCCATGTACTGGTGAAATCACCGGCAATGATATTGTTCCTGAATACTGCCGAATCCTCATCAAAGTTTACCAACGTATTGGCGTCACCAACCAATACACCTCTCCAGTTGTTCATGAAAATACTGTTGTAGATTTTCATGTCAGTATTTCTCCTGAAACGTGCACCTCTTCTAAAGCCGTCAGCAGTTGGCTGAACACCTGTAGCAGCAGTATTACTTGCACACCTGAAGGCACCTATTTGTGTAATGTTGTAAAAAGCCGAGCTTGTTTTGGAGCAAGCGTTCTTGTAGCGCCACTTGCCTCATTGTCTGATTCAAAACCTTCTGAAGTTGATACAGCAACCACATCAGCAAGTGCCGGATCTTTAACGCTCAAACCAAATTGTACGGTACCACTAAAACCATTATCAGTATCAAAATCATCATCCAGGTTCCTGTAAGCAACAAGGTGTTTACAGTTTACAGAACCGCCAAACCATTCAAATGCATCATCATTGGTAAAAGAAACCTGTACATAATCAATGGTGGTACCGTTACCTACAGAACCCATTGTAAGGCCATTGATTTCATTGTTTGTAGCAAACAAATAACCTCCATACTCAATACGTACATATTTCAATATACCTGAGTTATCGGCATCATCATTACCACCGTGGAATACACGGCTGTTTGGCTGTGCAATACCTTCAATAGCATTTTGTGTACCCAGGTTGTGCTTGGCCCTTCCCAAAAGAATAATACCACCCCACTGGCCTTTTGCCCTTGAACCTACAGCAGCTTCTGTTGTAAACACGATTGGCTGGCACTGTGTACCTTCGGCAATCAGTTTACCGCCTCTTTGAACAACCAGTGAAGAAAAAGCTGTCAGGTCATCCCCTTTTATAATTGTACCAGGCTGGATGGTAAGCGTAGCAAGAGAATCAACATAAACAAGTCCTTGTAAAAGATATACGTTGTTACTTGTCCAGGTAACATTACCTGTAATAACACCAGAAACGTTCACATTAGATGCCGGGTAAACAGTGTTTTGCGGATCCCAGTTAGTCCAGTTTTCTGTCCACATACGTGTGGGGGCAGGAGCAAAAGCACCGCGGTAAGAGGTTAACTCTACCTGTGCATCAGCCAATACTACTGTAAGCAGTAATGGTAAAATAAGTAATAAGTTCTTTTTCATTTTCTTTTTGTTTTGTGATTAAGTGTGTTTAATTTTTTTGGTTTAAAAGTGGATGTTTGTTTTCTTCATTCTTAATTTTAAAATTTTAGTGGTTTTGAAATTTTAGTTTAATATTTTTTAGTACCGGATGGAGATTTTACTAAAAGGGATTTGAAAAGCTTTATCGGCAAATAAATAAAAGGCAACAAGCAGAATGGCTGTGAGTGAAGCCAGGACAGAGGAATTGCATTTAAAAGATAAGGCATAGTTTATTCGTTTACCATTTTAAAAAAAAATGATATTATGTAACTCCCTGAAGGAGAAACGAGAATTGTTTTGCTAAAATCTATCTACTACCGATAGTGTTTTCGTTTTGGTATTGGACTTAAAGAAGTTCCCGGGTTCAGATACAGTTGTAAGATATTTTAATCAGTTTTTTATTAGCGATGACAAACCTAATGTAAAATGTTAAAATGCCACAGTAACCACCTGTTAACAAAAAGACACCAAATTGTTAAGCGTAAAAACATTGAAACAGTCCTCATTATTTTTCAAGGAAGAGGAATAATTTCCTGTGCTGAATTAAAAAAAAAGATTGCCCACGGGGCAAAAAAAATAATACCACTATATTGACAAACTGCTGCCAGGCTCTATAAGGCGAATGCGGTTCCCATTCATATTCCGGCGGCATTGCCGGATCCTTCTCCTTACATTTAGCAGGTATACCTTTAAATCATCCCTGTTCTTTTTGTCATTCTAATATAAATAAAATGGAGCTGGGAAAAGCTAAAATACATTCCTGCTAAAATACAGTTATACGATTACGTGAGCTCTTCTTTTTATTTTAAGTATCCCAAGAAAAAAGCTGGAAAATAATAGCTGGGTTCCCAGCAGGATCAGGGTAGCGCTGGGTACTACAATCCGCAGGATTTCTCTATACTCAAGATTTCCGAATTTAGCCTGCTGCCATATGTAAAAAGCGTAAATGGAACCAGCAAGTCCAGATAAAAAAACAAGTAACCCAATCAGTATCCCGCTTTCGAGGGTGAACAATTTTTCTATCTTATCATCAAACTTATTCTTTGGCAAGAACCCTTCTTCGGTGGCGTAGGTTCTTGTAAACATGCCCAGTGTTAAACAGGAAAAACCGGTAATAATAAATACGCCTCCAAAAAGAAGTGTATTGGCATCAAGATGAATGCCCCTGATAATTTCAAAAGGGTTAAGGATGGTTAGTAACATAAGGACAAGGCCGGTAAAAAAAAGAAAGCACCCAGGGATATAAAAAAGCCATTTAGGAGAGTGCATCAAATAAAAGCGCAGATTCCTCCAGCCATCCGGCCAGGTTTTTAAATGGGGCTTCCTTGATCTGCCATCTACTGATAAGGTTGTGGGCACTTCTGCAATTTTAAAATGAAAGAGTGATGCTTTCACAATCATCTCACTTGCAAATTCCATCCCTAAAGTCTGCAAATGTAACCGGGTAACAATGTCTTGCTTAAACCCCCGTAAAGCACATTGTATATCACCTATTGTTGATTTGAAAAACAATCTTCCGATAAACGAAAGCAACGGTGTTCCAAAATACCTGTGAACAGGAGGCATGGCTCCTTTGGCAATCCCTCCTTTAAACCTGTTGCCCATTACCAGATCGAAACCCTGCCGCAGCTTATCTAAAAAAGGAGTTAATGAAGAGAAATCATAACTGTCATCACTATCCCCCATAATAACGTACTTTCCCTTTGCATTTAAGATGCCTGAAATTAAAGCTGCTCCATATCCCTTACCAGGTGTATTGATAACCCTCGCTCCCAAATCTGCAGCTATTTTTTGAGAACCATCCGTACTCCCATTGTCTGAAATCAATATCTCTGCTTCAACAGCATTTTTCAATATCCAGTCATGGGCTTTTTTAATACAGGTGCCGATTGTTTCAGCCTCATTTAAACAAGGCATTAAAATTGTTAACTCCATACGCTGATCATTTCACAATTTCCAGCAAACAAATAAAATGAAGTTTGCGGCCAAATAATATATTAAACGGGAAAGGATACAATGGCAGGCTTGTCTTTTTATTCACCATTTTCAACCCCAAATTTTTAAAAACTGTCTCCCATTCTTCCTCTTTCAAATAATTGTATTCCAGTGCAACTCCATGGGGCTTATTACCCACCTTATCCATAAATTTTAAAATCTTAAAATCAAATTCAGTTTTGTAAAGGTGATCCTTGACCAGGATATATTTACGGGATACACGTTTAGCTTCTTCAAGCAGTTTTTCAATATGTATCACATGATGCAAAACATCTATAAACATGCAACAGTCATAACTGTCATCATTGTAAGGTATGTGTTCACCATTATAAAGTTCAACGGGTATACAACTGTTTGGCCTTGCCATAATATCGATTCCCGAAATCTCTATCCGTGGATTACTATCCATCATTAATTTACTGATTGTACCATCACCGCTTCCAACATCAAGCAAGGTATTTATCCCGGAATTAATCAAAGACAACAATTCACCGGAAAGCACTTTGGTTCTTTTTCGAAAGACGAACTTATAATGCAATTCTTTTATCATTTCTGTGCAATACTATTTTTTTCACTTTGCCTTATCTTCACATATTTGTGCCAGGTCATATATTTTTTTATCATTAAAGTACAATGCAAGGTTTTTATAAATATTAGGGGTTTGTATTGTAGATTTTTCAATCCCTGTAACTGAATAGCTGAGGGCGGCACTATCAAAGCCATTGGTAAAACAATAGGTTGCCTTATTTTGATCGGCAATTGAAAAAGACTGCTTTTGCCATAATCCTTTAATCAATACCATTACCCCTTTTGATTTTGGTTTTTGGATACTTTCATTGATACGGCCCAATACAGCTACATCAACATTATTCAGTATAGTCTTATCTGTTAGTGCAGGTACCAGGGGATAGGCAGCCGACTTCAAATAGATAACAGCCAGGCCATCAAAATATACAGGCTTATATCCCGAATGCTCCTTTTGCAAAATAAAATAGTACCACCAGTTAGACGCTTTTACGTAAGGGAAAATAACAATGTCGGGGTTGTATTCAACCAGGAGTTTCTTTATGCCGTTTTTTTCTGTAAGGCTTTCAACATATTTATTAAAAAAATCTTCTGGAAGCACATCCATACGGCCATCAATAAAAACCTTTTCATTAAAGTGTGCCATCAGGTAACCACCAAAGTCAAGATGATTAAGCATTCTTCCTTTAAGCTGGTTTTTATTTAAAAAAGCAGTTGCCTGCACTGGTAACTGGTCAGTATCTTCGGTAAAGCCAAAGCGGTAAGGAGAATGCCTGAAAAGGGAATAACCATCTGTAATGCTTGTAATGCTTATGACAACCGCCGCAATAATTGCTGTAAGGGTAAAGCGCTTATATAATTTTTGACTTGAGGCGAACCCTGCATCAATTACGTTACTGTCTTCCTTATTTTTCTTCTTCAGAGGGGATGATGCAGACTGATTCGCCTTCTTGTGTTTCCTGCCATTTACCCAATCCATAGTATATTTCACAATCAATGGCAAACTTACCATTAAAAAATAACCGTAATTTTTATGTGCCAGGTATAAAACAAAAAGATAAGCTGCCATCAGAAGCGCATCTGTAAATTGCTTTTTTATGAATGACCGGGCTATGGAAAATACAGAAAAAAGTGCTGAAAGGTGAATGATCAAAAGCGGGCTGGTAAAATATTTTGAACCCAGCATCCCGATTTCTTTTGCTGTAAATGGCGATTGTAATTCTGCAAAATATGCTTTCACCATACTGCTGCCCGATAAAAGCCCAAACTGCAGAAAAGGGTAAATCAATCCTTCTAAAAAATAAGGGTTTATTAAAAATGCGGCAAATGCCATCACCGAAAACCAAAAAAGCCTTTTATCTATCTTACCATTTTCCAAATAAATCCCTGCGTTATAAATAGCTATCGTTGCTAATCCCAATATTGAAAGGCTATGGGTGTTCACCCATACAAGCATTATTATCGGTAAAAAGTAAAGGGATTTTTTATTGCCGTTTCTTTTGTAAAACTCCAAACAAATCAGGACAAGGTTTAAATATATCCAGGAAAGTACGTGCGGTCGCACTTCAAATGTTAATGGTTGAACCAACAATAATACAATGAATGCAAAAAGACCAAGGCTGATATTAGTTCTGCTAATCCCGGTGTTTTTTGAAAACCGAAACCAAACCAATGCTATTGACACAGTTATTAATGCGGCATTAATAATAACTAAAGGTTTTTCACCTGTATGATATAATGAATACACAAATAACTGAAAAAGCCACTGAAGATTAAAATATTTATTTCCGGTAGATCCGTAGTCGAAAGAATCAGTATAAATAAATTGTTTATTCTCCAGCATCCACTGGGCCGATTTTAAGTGAAACCCAAGATCCGGGCTGTATATCCTTACCAGCCCCATGATAAAAACCATTATAAGCACCATGCCTGCTGCTATCACACCCAGGTTCAATCCAAAATACTTTGGCTTTGTTGGCAATACATATTTAGTACTTTCCATGCAGGTAATACAATGACAAAGAGGTATTGAGTTCTAAAGTGTTGTTACCATTAAATCGCATCAAACCATCAGAATTTATAAGTGGCACTTAAGCTGAAAATTTTAGGCGCTATGCTTGATGAAAAAAGCCTGTCGATTTCAGTATATGATTTACTCTTATCATAATCTAAATAATAGTTGATTTTTTGCGCCAGTATATCACGGGCATTAAATTTAACCTCCAGTTTTTCTTTCAGGAAAGTTTTTGCAATTTGAAGATCCACTATAGTTCTTGCCCTTTCATAAATATTTGCCAGATTATAGGTTCCCGGAAGATATACCCTGTCCCCTACCCTGTTTACTGACAAAGTGGATGACAACCCAAGCTTCTCATCATTATAACCAAGGCTTGTGTTGATAAGATAGGGAGACTGGCCCTGCAAGGCCCTGTTGGTAACAAGCTGCTCGGGGTTAAAGTCATAAAGTTTCAATAATTTTATTTCAGATCTTGTAATAGCAGCATTTGCAGATAAAGTAAACTTATTCAGGATTGAACTTTCTCTTTTTACTCCCAGCAGTGTTGAAATCAGCGTTCTGAATTCCAATTCCATACCATACACTTTAGCTGATGTGGTGTTTACAAATATGGTTTGTGAAGATGTTTCAGGTATTTGGATGATTTCAATAGGATTTGCAAAATCTTTATAAAATGCAGAAACAGAAAACACCTGTGCCTTACCCGGGTAAAATTCATACCGGAAATCGTAGTTCTTTATTTTTGATCTTCTGAGGTACCTGTATCCGTTATAGGAAAATCCTGAAACATATTCAAAAAACAGGAATGGTGCAAGCTCCCTGAATTCTGGCCTGTTAACCGTTTCGGCAAAAGACAGCCTGATATTCATTTTTGGTGTAAGGGCGTAAACTAAATTTACTGATGGCAACCAGTCTGTAACGGTTGAATCAACCCTCGCAGGTTTATTGGTCTGGCCATCGATAAAATTTAATTTTTGATTAAACGATTCTAATCTTACTCCTACTATTACCCTGAATTTTTTTAAAAACCGCTGGTCGCTCATAAAGTAAGCATGAGCCAAAGATGAACTTGCATCATAGTTGGAATTGGACAGCGTACCATCAGCCAATGTAAATCCACCTTTCCCATCATCTTTTTTTCCAAGATTTTCCGGTAAAAAAATCTTATCCGGTGTCAAAAGAAATAGTGAATAATCAAAATTCACTCCTTCATTGTATGGGGTAAGCCCGAGTGTTCTGCTGGTGAAATCCCTTTCACGTTTCTGAAATCCAGCGCCAACTTTTACCAAGTTTTGAGTATTGCCTAAAAACTTATAAGGCTGGGTAATGTCAACTTTTATGTTCTTAATACTCTCATTTGATCTTGTTGAAAACATGGTGCCACTGCCAACTGTTTGGCTGGGCGGCGTGGAAAAAAAAGCATAAATGTCATCAGGAAAATTCCTGTTTACACTGTATGATGTACGGGCAAGATTGGGAATTTTTCTTTCAACCTTACTATAGGAAGCAAGCCAGTTGATTTTAGCTTTAAAACTTCCAACCTGGTGCTCACCGAGTAATTGTGATGAAAATATTTGGTTGGAGGTAAACCACCTTACATCATCCTTTACAAAATTATCCGGCTCATTCTGATCATCATAGGCACCAATTCTGCTGATTACCTGGTTATCTGAGTTTATACTTAAGTTATTTCTCCAGCTAATACTATTCCTGTTATCCAGTTTAAATGAAAAATTAGCCAAAGCTGCCAATACAACTTCATCATTATAAGTAGAATCCTTGTATTTATTGACCTGAATCGGTATTTCCCCAGGAAGAGGGGTTTCGGTTGGCGTAAAGGCAAAACTATTTCTTTCACCTTCTTTAAAAGTAAATGTTTTGTTGTAAGTAACTGAAAACAATGCCCCAAAAAAATCTTTTCCTTTACGTTCGATATTAAGGCCCTGAGAAATTTGAAAATTGAAATTGGGCGATGTTGTTTTCCTTGAAATTCCCCATTTATAATTTCCATACAATTTTGCAAGCTCCGCTTTTTGTACAGCCGTCAAAGCACGTAATTCAGTTGGTGAAGAAGGTACGCCATCAGGAATGGCTCTCGAACCATCATCAATCCCAAGCCAGTCTTTACCTCCCCTTGTATCAGAATATTTACGGTCTTTCCCTGTAAGCACTGAATTATATGACCCCCCAATGCTTATCGAAGTGAAATTTTTACTGGGAATAGATTTAGTAGTGATGTCTATTATACCACCTGCAAATTCTCCCGTCTTATCGGGTGTGGCTGTTTTGTAAATAATAAGGTTGTCAAGTATTGAAGATGGAAATATGTCAAAAGCAAAAGCCTTTCTGTCACTTTCTGAACTGGGCAATGGCGCTCCATTTATAAATGCTGCATTGTACCTGTCATTCAATCCACGTATCACTGCAAAGCGGTCGTCCTGAATACTGGCTCCGCTTATTCTTTTTAAAACATCACTGGTATTCCTGTCCGGTGTTTTCCTGATTGCCTCAGAAGATATACCATCACTCACACTGGCGCTGTTTTTTTGTGCCACGAGTAAGGAAGCCACTGTTTCCCTTCTCAGGTTAACTTTAGTAGTTATCACTACCTCACCTACAGCCTTTTCTTCCAGAGAAATGGTAACGGCTGTATTGTCGTTATTTTTAACAACGATTTCTTCAATTATTTTTTCTTTATACCCACCATAACTGCATTTAATTGAATAAGTGCCGGGTTCAAGTTTACTGAAAGTGAATATCCCGTTTTGATCAGCCGCAATCATTTTCGATTTTTCAACAAGCGTAACTGTAGCACTTGGTAATACCTGGCCCGAAGAAGCACTGATAACTTTGCCGGTAATTTTACCAGTTTGTGCAACAAGAAAATTTGGAAGTACAATGAAAAGAAGAAAACAAAAGAAGTTTCTCATGTAACAGTTTTTTTTTTGCAAAGGAAGCCGATAAAGGCCTCATCAATGTCAACAAATTGTTATGCAAATATTATCTCTTTTGTTTTCAGCATACTATGCAGCCTAAGGTTTAGAGCTTACTTTATAAAGATGGGTTCTGGAAACAATTAGTTAATAATTACTTAATAGGTTTAAGGGAATTCTGTACACTGCATAACATAGTTTCGCAACAAAAAAAGAAAGGTTGTTTTATTATTCAGAGAGTAAAAAAACTATTTTTTACCATCATACTTTTTAAGCAACCCAGGCAGACACACAATTAAATAATGAAAAATGAAAGTATCCGGATTAATTATTCCTTTTTTTTCAGGCATTCTTTTTTATACCCCAGCAGTATCACAAAATGTTTCAATAAACGTATTAACCCGAAACTCTGGAATTGTAGAAATAGGCAAAACTATTTTTTTTGAAGTTACAATCAACAACACCAATCCTGCTTCACTTGTTGGGATATATAAATTAAAGGCGCAAATCAGTGCTCCTGATTCTATAGTAACAATACAAAAGACCGGTCACAATTTACCAACAGGATGGGAGATAGTAAACAATACCGATGGCACTATAACACTTTCAAACGGGAAGGATATCATTGCTCCAAATGATTCCCGGACTTTATTAATAGCCATACAGGGAAAAAACATTGGAGGACCTGCTACTCTTTCTGGTCAATTATCCTTTTCTAATGGCATTTCACCAGGAACAGAGCCTGGTTCCTTAAAAGAAGATAACCCTGCAGATAATTATTCAACATCCTCCTGTAAGGTTATAAACTAATAAAGAGGTGGTTTTAATAAATCAATTAAACGCATTCAAAAATGAAAAATAAATTTAAAAAAATTATCCTTTTCGCTGTTGGATATTTTGCTTTATCTGCTGCATTTGCCCAGAATGTATCTGTAAATATGTTAGTACTTAATTCAGGAGCCATCCCTCTTGGAGGAAATGGCACTTTAAAAGCGACTATTAATGCAACTCCCGGCACTGCCGGCCAAAGTACGCCAGTCCCTACAGGCAAAGTAAATCTTTCAGTAACAGTGCCTCCAAGTCTTCTCATTTCCGCAACACAAAACAATATACCCACCGGATGGACAGTTAGAAATAACGATGGCAGTGTGATAAACCTTTGCAATAACTCAACTACTATTGCTGTAAATACAGCCATTGATTTACTAATTGATTTGCAGGGCATAACAGTTACATCTGGTGCCCCAACAATGTCCGGTCAACTTACTTTTAAAACCAATTGTACAGCTCCCGGCAGTTTGAGTGGCGACAATCCATCCGACAATAGCAGCCAGGCAGGATATTTTGTATCAAACACAACACCAATAACCCTATTTAATTTTACTGCCGCATTGGTAAATTGCCAGCCTTCATTAAAGTGGATAACTGAAAATGAAATTAACAGCGACCGGTTTGAAATTGAAAGAAGGAATCAAAATGCTTCTGATTGGGAGTTAGTTGGGGATATTGCTGCTAGTGGCAACAGTGCTGTTAAAGTTATCTATAGCTACACAGATAACAATGTACCGGCTGTATCAGAAAAATTATTGTACCGCTTAAAGATGATTGACCAAAACGGACGTTATAAATATTCTGAAGTGTTGCCTGTATTTATCAATTGCAAAACCACGCAGCTACATATCTATCCTAACCCGGTGCAAAACGGCTATTTGAATGTAAGCCTTACCGGCAACAATGAAAATGCTGATGCTGCACTCGTTTCTCCATCTGGACAGGTTATTTTGAAAATGAACCTGAACAGGGGCAGCAATACATTGTATGTTGGCAACATTGCCAGCGGAGTATATGTGCTGAATGTAAATTTCAAAGACGGAAACAGCAAAAAGATAAAAGTGGTGATTGAGAATTAATTGCCCGGGAATTTAAAAAAGGTAATACAGAAAAAGTTGTTTCTTTCGACATTAAAGAAACCGCATTTAAGCAAAATTATAAATGCTGTATATTATCTTTTAGCTCTTGTGCAATAAAACTAGCGTTGCCGCAGTTTACTATAACACTTATTGTAATATATATTGAATTTGTAGCTGCCATTCCTGGCAGCTTTTTTTTACACACTGCTTTGCAGAAAACTGGCAAAATGAAATGATCTCTATTTATATGTGGCTGTATATTGGTCCCGGCAAAATGTCTGCCGAACAATTCCATTCTAATTTATACCAGCGAAAAAAACTGGGAAAAACCTTTAGCTTATCGTTACTGGCAACCTTACCACTGGATATACTGATCGTGTACCTGCTGATGAAGGTTTGACAAAGTTGCAGTACTCCTCCGGAAATGATTCTATCGATGCATTAAACAGGAAAGCAGCCTACCATTGGTATGTGGCGCTCGAAATAACTTTTCCTTAATCATGGCTTCACGTAAAGTTTATACCAGTAGTGTTTCTTTGTAAAACCTCTCCAAATGAAACTACTCATCCCTGTTATTTTCATCTTCATTATCAGCAGTACATCATTCGCCCAATCACCTGCTAAAAACATCGTTATCATCACAATCGATGGTACCCGCTGGCAGGAAATATTCAGAGGCGCAGATTCCGCTTTGCTCCACAACAGCAGTTATGTTAAAGATACCAGCCTGATGCTTCAGCAATACTGGCACAGCGATGCCGGAGAAAGAAGGCGCAGGCTGCTGCCTTTTTTCTGGCAGGTGATCGCACAACAGGGGCAACTGCTTGGCAACCGTGAACTGGGGAATGATGTAAATGTTGCTAACCTTTATAAAATTTCCTATCCTGGTTACAGCGAAATATTTACCGGCTATGCAGACAAACTATTCATACCCAACCTTGCAATAAACAATCCCCGCAGTAATATTTTGCAATGGCTCAATAACCAGCCGGGTTATCAGGGTAAAGTAGCGGCCTTTTGTTCATGGCGGGTATTCCCCTTTATTCTCGATGAAAAGAGTGGTCAGCTTCCAGTGAATGCCGGTTATGAAGCGCTGGATGATGATGACAGCACCAGTATTCTAATCAATGAGGTGCAACATAATATGGATGATAAAAATAATACCCGCCATGACATGCTCACCTATGAGTGTGCAAAGAACTACCTGCAGCAAAAACATCCCCGTGTAATGTATCTGGGCCTGGGAGAAACAGATGAATTTGCACATCATGGTGACTATGACACCTACCTGCAAAAGATTCACCAGGCGGATGCCATGATTGCCGAGCTTTGGTATTTTGTACAAACTGACCCTTTTTATAAAAACAATACAACATTCATCATTACTACGGACCATGGGCGTGGCAGCAGGGTTGGCAACTGGAAATCGCATGGCTTTTGGATAAAAGGCTCCGGGCAAACATGGCTGGCCATGCTCGGCCCTGGGGTTGCAGCAGAAGGTGAAAGCAAGAGCAATCAGCAGGTATATCAAAAGCAGGTAGCCGCCACTGTTGCGGCACTGCTGGGTGTACAGTTTACTGCCAGGCACCACATCGGGCAACCTCTTGCAATTGTCCCTGTTAAAGAAAAAGAAGCAGCCTGTGAAATACCAGCCGTCATTGTAAGCAGGTAATTACGAATACTTCTGAAACCAACCATGCATACTTTTATCAAAACACAGGCAGCTTTAATCGCAGGCTCAATGGCAGACTTTCTGCTCACCTGGGTATTGGTATATATTTTTAACTACTGGTATGTTGGTGGTAATATGGCAGGCAATATAAGCGGTGCTGCCGCACAATTCCTGTTATCAAAATATTGGGTGTTTACAAAAACAGGGCAAACGCCAACCAGGCAACTATTTAAATTTACATTGATGTGGATGGGCAATATACTGCTAAGCGCTCTAGGTGTTTACCTGCTGACTAACTATGCCCATCTGCATTATATGACTTCTAAATTACTCGTTTCTGCATCGCTGGGTGTTAGCTATACTTACCTGGTGAGTAAAAGGCTGGTTTTTAATTGATTTGTCTGAAGCTAAAAAATGAATCCAAAAAGAATGAAAGGTTACTTTAAAAGCTGAGACTGAATCACTCACTCTCAACCAGGTTAATTATTAAGGATAAAGAAAAAGTGCCCGGATTTTTTCGCAGGACGAGAATGAAAAGGGTTCCATTTATGCAAGCCTTTATAAAAAGTAACACTATCTGGAATTAAAGATAGCATCCACAAAGAAGGTTGTTACTAACGGATAGTTCATCCATGCATCAAGCCTGAACCTAAGACAATAAAAAGTTTATAATGAGAGTCAGGTATTGAGTTCAGGCGAAAACGGTTGGCATATCAATAATTTTTGTTTGAAGAATGGCTTTAATTCTATATTTTTTTATATTGTGGTACAAGCCATGGCTATACTCCAAACTAACGTCCCACCCTGCTTGAACCAAAATATCCGTTGCCTGCAACAAGCTCGGCGGTAGCTTCCGTGCAAGTTCTCAAAGTAGCAGGGACTGAGAAGAGGTCAACCTCAACTTTCCCAGCCTTGTAATTTCCGGGTTCTATAAAACCCTGTGTTAATCTATCATGGTAATAAATTTCACTCAACCAGGAATCAGTACCTTTATGTAACCGATTTAAACACTTTGGACTGTCAATGAAGCATCCTGTTCTACCATCTGAAGATTTTACCCTGAAGCAGGAAACAGTCCACAGTATCATTCATGCATTTGGCATCCTATTCGGCCTTACTGCCATTCCCGTTCTTACAGCTCTGGCCGCAAAAAACGCCAATATCCCCGGCATAGTTGGTGCAAGTATTTATGGCTTCAGTTTTTTAATGCTGTTCAGTTTTTCCACCCTGTACCATGGTTTTCAGCAACCCCATGTAAAACGTGTGCTGGAGAAATTCGACCACATCAGTATTTATTTTTTAATTGCCGGCACTTATACGCCATTCCTCCTCATTTACCTCAACAATGCTTTTGGTATCACATTACTTTCAGTACTATGGGGCTTAACTATACTGGGCATTGTATTCAAGATGTTTTTCACCGGGCGGTTCAATATACTTTCTGTTATCGTCTATCTTTTAATGGGATGGATATTGTTTGTTGGTGGCAAACGTTTTTTTACTACTCTCCCCTTGGAAGTAATACTCTTTTTGATCATAGGTGGAGGCTTGTATACAATTGGCGTATTTTTTTACCTATGGAAAGGATTTGAGTGGCATCATGCTGTATGGCATTTTTTTGTATTGATAGCGGCCATCTGTCATTATGTGGCTGTGCTGATAGCTGTTTAATCCTGCCTTGCCATTATCAATCAATAATGTCGCCCCGGCTACGTCGGCTGCTCAATAATGCCAGGCAGTTCACCCACTGTTAAACTGCTTTACATGGCAGGATTTGTTCTGTCTAAAACTTCCGTTAACTATATATAAAGCAAAACCGTAGATGCCAATTACAGGCCCCCTTCTTTCTTTTTATACTTATTGAACTAAGCACTAAACCTACCCTGGTTTATTACTAAACACTACCCATAGCTGGGAAGATAGGATACCGATTTCCTGGGCGGTTAGCTTAGTAGAACTAAAGGATAGGAAAGCTATTGATAAAATACAGAACAAGCAATACTCATAGTTTATACCTATATATTTATAAGATATATAAATAATGATTATCCTTAACATCGTTGTAAATTTGATGCTTTAGAAATATAAAATTAGCAAATATGGAAAATAACACACATCCGGACACACCTGCTTTAGACATGAACAGCCAAGCCCCAAAGTGCCCCTTTCATGGGGGATCTTTAAAGCAAACCGCCGGCTCCGGTACAAGAAACCGTGACTGGTGGCCTAATCAGTTAAAGTTGAACGTCCTTCGTCAATACTCATCGCTCTCCAACCCGATGGGTGAAACATTCAACTATGTTGAAGAGTTCAAGAGTTTAGATCTGAATGCCCTGAAAAAAGAAATTGTTGATTTGATGACTACTTCGCAAGACTGGTGGCCAGCCGACTATGGCCACTATGGTCCATTGTTCATCAGGATGGCCTGGCACAGCGCAGGCACTTACCGTATCTCTGACGGCCGTGGTGGCGCAGGATTTGGCACACAGCGTTTTGCACCACTTAACAGCTGGCCTGATAATGCGAACCTTGATAAGGCCCGTTTGTTGCTATGGCCGATTAAAAAGAAACATGGCAGGAAGATTTCCTGGGCAGACCTCATGATACTTGCCGGCAACTGTGCCCTGGAGTCGATGGGCTTCAAGACCTTTGGTTTTGCCGGCGGTCGTGAAGATGTTTGGGAACCGGCGGAAGATATCTATTGGGGTGCAGAAAAAGAATGGCTGGGCGACAAGCGCTATACAGGCGACCGCGAACTGGAGAATCCACTGGCAGCCGTTCAGATGGGATTGATTTATGTAAATCCGGAAGGACCCAACGGTAACCCTGACCCACTGGCTTCAGCCAGAGACATCCGTGAAACCTTTGGCCGTATGGCGATGAATGATGAAGAAACGGTAGCGTTAATTGCCGGTGGGCATACCTTTGGCAAAACACATGGTGCTGCCGATCCCGGCAAATATGTTGGAAAAGAACCTGCAGCTGCAGGCATCGAGGAGCAAGGCCTCGGCTGGAAAAATACATTTGGCAGCGGCAATGGAGAAGACACGATTACCAGCGGCCTTGAAGGTGCCTGGACAACGACACCTACTCAATGGAGCAACAACTATTTTGAAAATATGTTTGGCTACGAATGGGAACTCGCCAAGAGCCCGGCTGGTGCCCACCAGTGGAAACCTAAAGGGGGTGCAGGAGCAGGTACAGTGCCGGATGCACACAACCCTTCCAAGCGACATGCACCAACAATGCTTACAGCTGATCTCGCCCTGAAAGTGGATCCTGTTTACGAAAAAATCTCAAGACATTTCTACGAGCATCCGGATGAGTTTGCAGATACATTTGCCCGTGCATGGTTTAAACTGACACACCGCGACATGGGGCCACGTACCCGTTATCATGGCACTGAAGTGCCAGCCGAAGAGTTGATATGGCAAGACCCAATTCCGTCTGTTACCTATGATCTGATCAACGACCAGGACATCACTTCTCTAAAAAGCAATATTCTTGCTGCAGGCCTCTCTGTGTCCCAATTGGTATCAACAGCCTGGGCTTCCGCATCTACTTTCCGTGGTTCCGATAAACGTGGCGGAGCTAACGGTGCACGCATTCGTTTGGCTCCGCAGAAGGATTGGGAAGTGAACAATCCGGCTCAGCTTGTTAAAGTATTAGGTTCACTTGAAAGTATACAACTAGCATTCAACAGTGCTCAGTCTGGCGGCAAGAAAGTTTCGCTTGCTGATTTGATCATATTGGGTGGATGTGCAGCCATTGAGCAGGCAGCAAAAAATGCCGGCCATATTATTACCGTACCATTCACGCCTGGAAGAACTGATGCATCGCAGGTGCAAACCGATGTCGAATCATTTGCCGTACTGGAACCGGCTGCAGATGGTTTCCGCAATTACATAAAGCCCCAGCACACTGCATCACCAGAGGAACTGCTTATTGACAAAGCACAACTGCTTACGCTGACAGCACCTGAAATGACAGTGCTGGTTGGTGGCTTGCGTGTGCTGAATACGAACTTCGCTCAGTCGCAACATGGCATCTTCACCAAATATAAAGATACACTTACCAACGATTTCTTTTTAAACCTACTTGACATGGGTACACAATGGCATGCTACTTCAGACATACAGGATGTTTTTGAAGGGCGTGACCGTAAAACGGGTGAACTCAAGTGGACCGGAACCCGTACCGATCTCATCTTTGGTTCCAACTCAGAGCTGCGTGCCCTCGCTGAAGTGTATGCCTTTGAGGATTCAAAAGAGAAATTTGTACAGGATTTTATTGCGGCGTGGACGAAAGTGATGAACCTTGACCGTTTCGACCTGGCCTGATTGCGGCGCTGTGTTATGTAATTAAAAAGGTGGTCTGTTGCCAGGCCACCTTTTTAATTAATTTAACGAACAGATACCCCTGTATGAGTATTGGTTTGAACAAGTGAAAAATTAAACTACTATCGGCCAGAAGCCGACTAAAGACCCTCGGCTACAGTGAACTCTTCATCACTTTGATTATTATCTTGGCTTTTGATATACTCCAATATAACTTCATCGGTGATGTTGTCTGACGTGGCCACAAAATAACCTCGAACCTACAAATTACGACCCCAAAATTCTTTGCTCAATGACTTGTTTTCCATCAGTAGCTTATATGAACTCTTTCCTTTTAAGTATTGTACCAACTTACTTATGGCCAAATGTGGTGGAACCGATACAAACAAATGGACATGATCCCGTGACACATGGCCCTTCAAAATCTCAACTTCATGTTCCTTGTAAATTCCATGTAACAGTTCCCGAACACGCTTTGCTACAACTCCACTTAGCACTTTCTTACGATACTTCGTGATCAATACAATATGATACTTACAGTGATAAGTACTGTGAGATGTTTACGATAATTTTGCACCTCACAAAGATTTTAAACTAAAGGCGAGGAATTTCCCCCAGAAGCAGACATTAATTCTGTTCGTGGAATATGGGGAATTGCCACTAACGGCCAGGGCTTGTTGCAGGTGTGGAATTAGAATTCCGTCCGCCCATAACCGCTGATGATTGAAATTATTTGTTGAAGTTAAAATTTAAAGCTGAGAGTTGACCGTCCAGCCCGAACTGAAATTGATTAGCGATTTACCGCTGATTGTACTTCCCTACAGCCACACTTGCGTTCAAACCCCATGTTAGTGGCTGCCGTTTATTCTATTGTTATCATTCTTTTCGCTTTTTTATTCCAAAGTATTATTCTTTGTTCCATACTTGATGTAATAATTCTGTTTCCTTTTTCATTCCAAGAAACTCCCCATAAATAGTCTTTTGAATCACCTTCTGAAATAAGGTTTCCCTTTGTGTCCCAAATTCTTAATGCGTCGCTTGCTGATGCAAGTCTATCTCCTTTTAGATTCCAAGTCAAATTCCTATACTCGCCCTTACTAATATCAATTGATTTTATAAGTTCGCCTTGTTCGTTCCAATATTGAAGTAATGATTTGTCTTTTTCGTCTCCGTAATCACCTGTCACAAAAAAATCCCCTGATTTGTGCCAGGCAATACTTAACAACATAACATCTTCGGGTCTATGTTTGATTGATTTTATTAAATTGCCATTAATGTCTAAAAAGCGTATTTTGTCAGTAACTGTTGTGAGGATATTTTTTTTGGGATGCCAAGCAATAGCAGTTATACCTTTAGTTGAATTAATTTGATTAACAAATTTCCTAATCAATTCACCTTTTGTGTTATAGATCAAGACCAGACCATCATTGTCAGCAATGGCTAAATATTCACCTGTGTAATTCCAGTCAACGCCTCTTGCTCCTTCTGTCGAAATTTCGTTTAATCTAATTTTTTCATTCGTTTCTAAATTGAGAATAAATGATTTTTCGTCAGACATTTGTGTTGTTACAGCAACAATATTCATTGAAGGATGCCACTTTATACGTGTAATTGTGTTCTTTACTGGGAATGAATTGTATATTTCCAGATTTCCTTCTTTGTAAATTTTTAAAGTGTCAACATTACCCCCAATTGCAATATACTTTCCATTAGGACTCCAATCTGTTGTCCAAAGAATTTCCTTCGTCAATGTATTTTGTCCAAAAATCTGATTAGATAAAACAATAATCAAAAAATTTAGGGTAGCTAATATTTTAATTCTTTTTGTCATTTTGTACGCTGTCTTTTAGGATTACCGCTAACGAACAGGTATTGCTGCAGGTGGGATATTTTATAATGTCCTGCCCCAGAACTAAAGCTGATTGATAAATTCTGTTGAAGTTAATGCCTAAAGCCAAATTACTAACGTCCTGCCCCGCTTGCCAGCAATACCCATGTTAGCAGCTATTTTTCTTTCTACTTCAGTTTTTTAAAAATGAGTAGTCCAATTATAGTAAATATTATTGCTCCTCCAATGATAAATATTTTCTTTTTCAACCTATTACCCTTGTCGTATTTTTCGTTCATTAACTTGTTAGCCTTTAAATAGATAAAATTATTTTCATAGTCAATAATAACATTAAATCTTTTCAATACGTCATTCCCAATGATTAACCTGTCATAAGGTTGTTTATCATTTGGGTTTTGTAAATCTATGGGAACGTCTTTTAATTCATAATCTCCAATAAATAGTTTAGGTACGATAACCATTGCTGTTTTTCCATTAGTTGAGTTGCTTCTATGCCCAACTACTTTCATTGTTCCATACAAACTGTTGGTTTTCGCAAATTCATTGTCTACTAATAAACAGTTGTCGAAACCATTGTCGAACATAAACCAATTTTTAGCTTTGGTGCTACCGTTGTCAATTATAACTGGAATGTATGGAACTCCATCTCTAATTTGCATTTCAACTTTTATATAATCTTTGCTAATCGTCGGAAGTGTTTTGTGTATTACAATAATATTGTTGTCGTAATTCAATTCTATTATCTTGTCTTGTAAGATGCTGTTTCCTATAATGCCTTTACAGCCCCAGTTTGTATATTTTGTGGAAAACATACCCACACTATCCCAAATTAAATTTCCTATTTGGATTTGATTGTTTTTACTTGCTTTTACAGTTTCTGTCCCTTTTAGACTGCCCATTTCTGCTGTTCCGGCCCAAATTATTTTACAATTATCAGCCATACTTTCTTTTATAATACAAGATGTTGTACCCAAATCAAATTGAAAATTAGTTAGCTCGTTGTTGTTAATTTTGGCTTTGATGTAAGTTTTATTGTCCAACCCAAGTGAAAAAGGAATCGTATCTACAGTAGTGATGCAATCATTGCAAGCTTTACGATAGTCTATTACTTTTGCTGGAATTGTGGTTACTCTGGTAAGGCAACTGTCTTTTCCGTTTAATAGAATTATAAAATCGTGTGTTTCATTAAACTTGATGTCAAATGAAATAGTATCTAAATCTGTGTAAAAAGTTACCTTGTGAGGTTTCTTTGGATTTTCAACTTCATAAAAGTCAGGTTTTTTTTCTGGCATTATAAACCAATAGCCTTTTCTATAGTGCTCTCCATCTAAAACACTCACATTTTTTGAGTTAGCTCTGATAATTGGTACTTGACTTTGTGCAAAAACTATTTGTGCAACAAAAAGAAGCGCAAAGAATATTTGAATTCTTGTCATAGAATATTGTTTGTCAAAATTGAGTCAATTTTTAATAATGTAGTTTGCCCGTATGCAGTTACTGTAAGTAAAAAAACAGGCAAAGTAAATTTTGTTTTAGATATAACATTCGTTTTTTTGCTTAGTTTTCATTTAACTCTTTCATATATCAACGATGAAAAAGTCCTAATCCCAATCCTTATACACTCTTCATCAACCATAAAATTGGGAGTTAACTACCCCCATTTATCGATCAACTCTAAAGTAGAATTTTCAGGCATTGTTTGATACTTTATAATTACTTCATCCGGTGTCTTTCCGTTAAGAGAACTATGTGGCCTGAAGCAATTGTATTCCTTTCTCCAGGGTTCAATTTTATCAACGGCATCATCCTGTGATAAGAACCATGTTGTATTCAAACACTCATCCCTAAAGCTGCCGCTAAAAGATTCTATGAACGGCTTGTCTGTTTGTTTTCCTGGTCTTGAGAAATCTAAAGTTACATGATTTGTTTGTGCCCATCGGTCAAAATCCTTGCTGGTAAATTAACTGCCGTTATCTACTTGTATTCGTTTGGGTACAATACCGTATTGCATTTTTAATGATTCCATTACTTCTGCTACGTTGATTCCTTTGAATGTGCTTTTCACATTTATTGCATAACAATAACGACTAAAATTATCGACTATAGTTAACGCCCTTAGTTTCCTGCCGTTATACAGCTGATCATGTACAAAATCCATGGACCAGCATTCGTTTAAATTTGAGACCTCCGGACGTTCCAGGCGATAAGCCGCAGCTTTTGAGCGGTGCGGTCTTTTGTTTCTCAGGTTGAGTCCTTCCTCACGATAGATGCGACGTACACGCTTGTGATTGGCCGGCCATCCCTCCTGCCGCAGAAGCGTGTAAATACGCTCGGATCCATACCGTACCCTTGAAACTACAATCCCTTTTATCCGCTCTCTTAAAGGCTCTTCATCCCGTCTAGTCGACTGGTATCTTAGTGCCGCCCGTCCAATCATTATCACCATGCAGGAACGCCTGGCCGATACCTTGTAATTTTCAATTAAGTTTAACGCAAGGGATCTAAGCAGCCGAAGCTTCAGGCATTTTTTTTTAACACATCCTGCAGCATTTGTTTGTCAAGACTAAGATCAGCAACGATTTGCTTCAGCCGGTTGTTTTCTTCTTCAAGTTGCTTTAGTTTTCGCAATTCACTTACACCCAGAGTTCCATATTTTTTCTTCCAGTTGTAAAATGTTGCATCACTGATACCCAGCTTACGGCAGACTTCTTCTACCTTAACGCCGTTGTCTGCCTGGCGCAACGCAAATACAATTTGTGCTTCTGTGAATTTTGTCTTTTTCATACGCAATTTTCATTTTTTAAGTTATGAATAATTGCCCAATTTTTCTATTTTAGAATGGATCGGTTTTTTGGGAGGAGATCATTTACTTTCGAAAACTTGCTTCAACTAAGAGCAAAGCCGAATTAATTGTCCGGCTCACCTGGATAAGTTCCTTCGTTTAGTGTCAAAGGCATCGTTGTCTGATGATTGTTATAATTTGTTATTATACTTAATGGCAAGGGCTGATTTGTTGAAACTTTAAACTTTGCTATCCATTGTAATCCTATTTGCTTGCAATATATTTTCTTGGCAATGCCTTTGTCAGAAAAGCCAATATAGATTACGGCATGCCTTAGTCTAAGTCTCCCTTTATTATTTCCAATGCCATCCTATTGTTGCAATTGAACTCGAATAATATACTTGTGAACGCTGTCATGTGTTGTACTCACTCTTTCGACACTATAAGACCAATAACATTTTGCATTAGGGAATGTTTTGACTGATTCTGGTACAGGAACTTCTTGAGCAATTACATGGTTAGAAACAAACAATAACCCGACTAAGAACATAAGAAGTACTTTCAGTTGTTTTCTTCTTCGGCTTTGGATTACTCTCACTATATTCTGTCTAACCATAAAATTTGTAGAGTGTCATTGCAAATTGCCACCAACGAACAGGGCTTAGCGAAGTACGGGTATTAGTATTCCGTCTGCCCATAACCGCTGCCGATTGAAAATATTTTGTTGAAGTTAAGAATAAAATGTTCAGCGTTGCTTGTCATGCCCGAACCGAAATTGAAAGATGATTTACTGCTAATTGCACTTCCGTCCAGCCACACTTGCGTTCAACCCCACTGTTATAGGCTGGCGTTCTTGCTTGTCATGAGTTACAATAACTTTTACAAATCCGCTTTTGTCAGTATGGAATACTATTTTGTGCTATTGAATAGTTTTATTTTTTAAAATAAGATTCGTTAAAAAGAGCATTCAACTGATTTTGATTAATAAGGATTTTCATGGTTTTATTATTCAAATCAGCTATCGTCAGATTTCCCTCAGCGTCTAAGTATAATATTCTATTTGAAATCAAATTATATTTGAATTGGGTTGTGCTTATTCCTTCTACTTTTTGTTTGTGAGTGCCGTCTATTTTCATCGTCATTATAATTCCTGGTGCTTGAATATACATAATGTTCTTTTCGTTCAGCCAAAATGGAGCGTAGTTATGTGTTGTGGTGTCGTTGGTAAGATTGGTGTGATAACTTCCATTTTTATCTGTTAAATATATCTGGTCTCTCTTATCACCCTTTTCCGAAGTATAAACAATCTTATCGCCCCTTGCATTCCAAACAG
Organism: Chitinophagaceae bacterium; assembly: GCA_016722465.1. Taxonomy (GTDB): domain Bacteria; phylum Bacteroidota; class Bacteroidia; order Chitinophagales; family Chitinophagaceae; genus Ferruginibacter. The sequence continues at coordinate 210,333 of JADKJC010000005.1, forward strand.
GGGTGTAGCATTTGAAGGTACTGTTTTTAGTAATTTGGTTTATCCTGCTTGTTTGAATATTGTAAGTACAAATTTCAACCTTTGCATTCGCCCCATTGCCTATTTGAATATTATAAACAAGATTTCTCCCATCAGAAGACCAATTAACCGCATATTTTTTTAGCGTATCAATTACTAATAGTTTGCCTTCTTTTTCATTAAAGTTGTATAGATAAATTTGGTCCTTACCATTGACCTGCTTGATATAAGCTACTGAATTTCCGTCAGGAGACACGGACAATCCTCCACCATCAATTGCCAAAAACTCAACTGTTTCTGACGGAATAATAAATTTGAATTTTTTTGGAATTGGAGGTGTATTTTCAGTCTTATCAATTTTAAGAATATTCAGTAGTATTGCTTTGCCATCAGGCATCCAAGTAAAAGCAGAAATTCGTTTTTCAAATAATGTATCTTCTTTTTGAGTAACGATATAATCAAGTGTCTCTGGCTTCCAGTTGTACATCATTACTTTAGCAACATCATTTGCGACATCTGAATTAAACATCTTCGACAATAGATATAGTGAGCCATCAATTCCAGCGGAAACACCCTCAGTAGTAATGATTCTGCCGTTATCAACAAATCTTTTGCCTTTTACTATATTAATTTTAGGATAGTTTTTAATTAAATTATCAAGAGCACGATAGTGGCTAGTTGCTGTCATTCCATCCAGAACCCCTGTTTTGGCAAGTAGGTTTAGTCCATTACATACCGACAAAACAAATTCTGCTTTCTCATTTACTTTTGATATCCACGCTACTAAATTTTCGTTGTTTACAAGTGCTAAATTATTACCACCTGGTATTATTAATATGTCTGGCATTGGGCAATCATCAATTATATATTGTGTGGTAATATTTAGAAAACTTTGACTGATTATTTTATTTGAATTTATTCCAACAGTATAAACATTAAAAGCGTCTTTACCATTAAAGTTGGCTTGTTGAAATACTTCTCCAGGTCCTGCAAAATCTAAAAGTTCGACACCATCATATAACAGGATAGCAACATCTAAAGGTTTATAAGTACTATCAGCCTTAAATTGACCATATGAATTCATTGAAGTTGTAAGGAATAAGAAAAACAATATATTTTTCATGATTTTATTAAAGACTATTTTTTTAATATTGATGCAAAGTTTTGATGACTTAAAAATGGTTGGTTTTTTATTTATTTACTTTTTTACAATTTTCCCTGCCTTTAAAACCGTATTGATATTCAAAGTATTTCTAATGTCAGTAACTGGATTCTCATTCAGAATAATCAAGTCAGCCATTTTATTTTCTTCAACTGTTCCGTATAATTTACTAATTCCTAAAAATAAAGTTGGGTTTATGGTTGCCATTTTTAGTATTTCAAATGGTGGAATTCCTAAATCTTGAAGCAAAGCCATTTCTTCGTGTAAGCTATAACCAGGATAAATAAATTGCATTCCAGCAAAATCAGTCCCCAATAGTAATGGTATTCCATTATCATAGAATCTCTTGACAAGTTTTTTTTGATTTTTATATCTTTCTTGAGTTTGTAAAAGCTCCTCTTCAGTTAATATTTTGTTTTGTCTTTTTTTCTTTACTTGTTCCCATTCAGTTTTTAAATCATTGTCTAGTTCATTATAAAGTGAGTGTGCATAAAACACATTTTTAGCAAATTCAGCCTTTCGTTTATAAATTATTAATGTAGGACAAATCCATGTATTATTTGATTTTGCAAGTCCAATAAATGCCGAAAGTCTGATTGTATCATTTTGCAAATCTTCCAATCGGTTTAAATGCTCAAAACTTTTCTGACCCAATATTGAAGCTTCTTCTGGTGTTACATATTCAGAAACATGACCCGCAAAAGGAATCTTTTTTGCTTTTGAATAATTAGCAATACTATCTAAAACTGTCTTAGGCAGTAATGAGTAAACTTTTAAAAAATCAATTTTTTGAAAGTAAAGGCTATCTAAAACTTTTCTTACATTATTTTGTGTCAGAGGAACGCTAAAATCAAGGTGCACAGGCTTCTCTCCATCAAGAATAGGACCTGCACCAAATAATGTTGGACCGGAATGTGGATTACCTTTAACTTGATTTTTGAATTTAGTGAGAATCTTTATATCTCCTCCCATATCCCTAACCCCAGTAATACCGTAACTAAATAGAGTTGGATATAAATTATTCAAATTCTCTTTCCAACAAATATGTATATGCATATCCCAAAATCCTGACAAGATAAATTTCCCTGTTCCATCAATAATTGTATCTGAAACTATTTTTTTATATTTTTTACTTCTCTCAATTTTCGCAATTCTTTCATCTTTTATATGGATTGTCTGTTTAGGAATTATTTTCAAATTCTGAACATCAATTACAGAAATGTTTTTAATAACAATATCGTAAGTTGTTGACTGTGATAAACACGGTAGCCAGTTGAATAGGATTAGCGATAAAACAAATGATTTAGTCATATTCATAAAAGCCGTGTTATTAAATTAATGAAATCCTTACAATTAGTTCTCCACTAAGTGATACTACTTTGATGCAATGCTCTTTTTGGTCAATGTAAGCTATCATTTTGCCGTTTGCAGAAATTCGGGCATAAAATGATTCTGCTTGAAGAAATAGCTTTTTATGATTTCCTTTGGGTGAATTAGAAAAGATGTGATTTATTTCATTTCTTCTTTGGGTATAGATGATTTTATTTTTAGAAATCCAGCTTGGATAGAAATTCTGCAAACTATCATTTGATATATTTACTTTATTTGAACCGTCTGCATTCATTACATATAATTGGTCTTTCAATTTAGATACTCCTAGATAATACACAATTTTCTTACCGTTTGGCGACCATTGAGGACTATTATAACTTGAATCAGAAGTTGAAAATGTTAATCTTTTCAATCCTGTAGAATCAATATTTACAACATATATATCAGCTTTTCCATTTCGAGTTGAATTAAAAAGGATTTTTTTACCATTAGGAGAAAATGAGGCAATGTAATCAACTTTGGGATGTGAGGTGATTCTATTAATTTTCTCACCATTAATATCATAAATATAAATGTCACGATTGCCATTATGAATTTTACCCGTAGCAATATTTTTTCCAGAAGGAGAAACTGCCACATAGTATGCAGAATCAATGAATTTAGTGGTTATTTTATTCTTAAAATCATACTTATAAATGCTCCAATTTTCAGGCTTGAAATCTGAATAGTCAGGGTTGTGCCATAAACCCGAAAAATAAATTGTCTGTCCATCTGGAGACCAACACAAATCCTGTATGCCTGCCATAAGAGTGTCTCTACGTGAAGAGGCTAGAGCATTTTCGCTTTGTATAAAAAAGAAAAGCACAATAGACCAAATAGTTGAGATGAAAATAGATTTCATTACTGTTTTTTTAGAACATTTATAATTGCAGTTTTTTACAGTAACAAATAAAATCCACTATTTCCATACACCTAAAATTGTTCCCATGACTGTGAATGATACAACCATATAACCTCCATTAATTAAAACATATTTCATCGGTCTGTTTTCAAATAAAGCGATAATTGCTATTGCAAATGCGACCCATCCAAAACCAGTCATAAAGCCTGCAATGGCTCCGAATGTTACATTTTCTTTGCCGATAAACATAGCCAGATTAACTGACATTATCAGAGAGAAAAGAAACGATAGTCCAAATACTACCGGCATATTTCGCTTCTTTAAGTCTTCATTTGTGAAGTTGTTAGCAGTCATCCATGGTTTCTCAAAAACGGAGTACCAGATGCCACCAATGATAAAAGTTGATAAAGCTGCAACAGTTATTGCGAGCCAGTTAAGATTTTGAATTACTTCTGCAAAGTTCATTTTATAAGAATTTTAAAATTTATTCGCAAAAGTAGAGGACTCTTTTTTTACATGATAGTAAAAAATTAACCTTTTCTGTCCATGGGAAAAAAATTGGTTCGCTCTTTTGTAAATTCCATTTTAAGAAATTCCTGTGGATTGAAACCCGAAAAAAGGGAAAACTCTTTAATAAAGTGGGATTGGTCTGAGTAATCGCAACTGTATGCTACATCTGTCCATGATAGCCTTTCTTTTTTATTAATTATTTTCAGAATTTCATTAAATCGCAAAATGCGGTGATAATATTTGGGTGTTAGCCCAACATATTTCTTGAAGTGATCAATTAATTGTTTTTGAGTAGCAGGATAACTGTCAATTATTTTATTTAAGTTGGAGACAGCTTCTTTTTGAAGTCGTTCTATAAAAGCCAATAAATATTCAGGTGCTTGTTTTTTGTTGTCAAACCTGTTTTCTAACCAATTTGAAACAAGATTGAATTTTGCTTGCGGGTTTTCTGCAACAAAAACTTTTTCTCTCAATTCCATTACTTCCTTTCCAAATACTTCTTTCGCTGAAACTACTTTATCGTTCAGTTCTTGAAGAGGGCAATGCAAAAAAGGAAACGCCCCTGCAGGTTTAAACTGAATAGCAAGCATTTCGGAATGTTGATGTGCAGAAATAGAAATAAAATTTCTATGTGTTCCCGAAACCCAAACTTTTGAGAATGTTTTCAGCGGCTTTAATGTTTCATTGTCAAATGTGTTACGTGGAATATTGTCCAATTCAAAAACTACAAAAACATGCCCTGTAGGTACAATTCTTTCTATTGAATGGTCAGGAGTAAAACCCTTAAAATAAAGGATTGACTCAATGTTTTTTTCAAGATTTGCTGGTAGCTTATAGTGTTCAAAAATCATAATGCTATGGTTGAAGAAATAACTTATTACAATTGGTCAAGTGTCTTTTTTTTGTTGTTTAATAGTTTAGCAGGTCATCTGTTACGCTTGACTATAACGGGCAGGCTTTGGGCAGGTGTGGCATTAGTATTCCGTCCGCCCCACAACCGCTGCTGATTGAAAATATGAAGTTGAAGTTAAAAACTAAAGTTGAAAGTTGTTTGTCAAGCCACACTTGCACAAAACCCAATGTTACCAGCAGTGTTTTCTTCCTTCGTCATTGTTGGGTTTTCGTGTCATTTTATTTCTCACATATTTCCTTCAATTTGTCGAGAGCTTTTGGGTAGGTCTCGTTCATATAATCCAGAAAATCTTCTGTAAGGTCTAAGTCAACTGTAACTGTTGTAGTTCCGTTTTTTTCTACGAACGTATAATTTTCAAATCCATTTGCCCATTTTTCTACTTCTGGTCCTTCCGTTATTTCTACATTCGCTTTTACAAGTCCGTAATGGCGAATTGAAACAAATTGGTTGAGAATGTTGTCAAATATTTCGGAAACCATACCGCCCTTTTCTCCCTTCTCATCAGTTCCTACGAATAACATTTTGCTACCCTTATTCCAACTCCCCTCATAGGTAGATGTCGGATTGAACAAAGCAGTCCATTGTTCATAAGTTGATTTGTTACTAAAGCCCAGCATTGAATCATATACCTTATTTACCGGGGCATTTATTTTTACGTTGAATTGCAGTTTTTTCATAAGCATTAGGTATTGGGTAAGTTTATTTTTTCTAATCGTCCTTTTCTTTTCACTATGTTTTTATAGTCCCACTGAATTTCTCTTGATTTTTTAAGCCAACGCTTCAAATCGTTTTTTTTGATGTCAGAAATTTTGTTGAAGAAAACAGAAGCGTCTTTAAATTTTTCGCCTCTTACATTTAATTTTTCTTCGTCAAAGTCTGCACCACTCCAAAACATAAGTCTGATACCTGCTTTTTGTTTGCTATATCCCACAATTGGGTTGCCGTCTAAAAACCAAACAGGGTGAGAATGCCAAATCTTATTTTCTGCTTCGGTCAGTTCATTGTCAATAATTGCCCCGAGTTGGTCGCAAATTTCTTTGTCGTCCAAAGTTTGTTTGTCATTGTATGCTCCAATTTCTTTGTTCATTTCTGTCGTGATTGTTTGGTCGTCTAACATTGCTGGTAACGACCGAGTATTGGCGAAGGCTGGGAAATAGAATTCCGTCCGCCCACAACCGCTGATGATTGAAAATATTTTGCTGAAGTTAAGAACTAAAGCTCAACGTTGTTTGTCCTGCCCGAACCAAAGCAGAGCAATGAAAAACCGCCGATTGGACTTCCGTCTGCCGAGCTTTTGCCAATACTTTTGTTGGCAGAAGTGCATTTTGGTAGTCATTCTAAAAACTGGTTATACTTTTTTACTAGCAAAATCAATTCAGGTTCTTTAACTGTGAGAGATACAATTTTCTCATTTTCAAATTGAAATGTAATTTCTACAGATGGCGTTCCATTGTAAGTAAATTTATTTTCACTAATTTTAAGTAGTGAGCCGCCAAACTTTCCAAGTTTGCCAAATAAAAGCTTTTTTCGGCTATTTACTTTCACAGAAAAACCGTCTGATTCGCCTTCGCCATATCTATAATCGCCAACATATTTTTGTTTTTCCGCATCATCAAGTTCCTGATATTTTGGACTATCAGCATCACCCAATTGGATAAATACGTAACTAACTTATCTGCTTGTTTTGACTTGTTATTTTGTATTCCATTTTTCGAGTGTTGCAACAAACTAATACCGTGAGGTCCTGCTATTCGCTGTAAACCTGGCGTAAATTCAATTATACTTTTTACAGCTTCGTAATTGCCTAACATTGCGAAAGTGAAAATGTCTGGTCTTGCACCCATTGAAAGCAAGTAATCTGCAATATCTTTTCTGCCTGTATGCGATGCCGCACCAATTGCAGTTTCCCAATCACCAAAACCCCAGTCCAGGTGGCTCTTGCTAATTTGGTCTTTTGTTAACTAAAACTTTTAGCCTTTCTAAATCAAATGTGATACACCAACAACTTCAGCAACAAGTTCTTCTTTTATTGCCGGGTATCTACTGTCTTTCTCGATTTCTGGGGTTATTTTTTCAATAGACAAAATTTCTTTTCCATAAATCAGGTTGGGAATAGAAACTGTAAGCATTCCAAATAGAGTGCTTTTTAGTGCAATTCTCCTAGAAATTGATTTTTTATTATTCATTATTTTACATTAAGATGTAATTGCTTTATAAGAGGTGTCCGTTTGCATTTCTGCCAACGTCCGAGCATTGCGAAGGCGTGCTGTTTCCGGAACAGAAGCCGAGTTAAAAAATAAAATACAAGTTAACAACTAATGTTCAGGAGAATTCCGTCAAGCCCGGATACAGTACAATAGAGGTTTATAGCCGAGTATTCTTCCGTCTGCCAAGCTTTTGCAAATACTTTTGTTAGCGGCTGGTTTGGCACAAGTATTATTTTAGTTGTTCAGATTTCTTCCAAAGCCATAAGGCAATAATAGCTCGCATAAAGGGCTGATAAGTAAAACTATATTTTTCAATAAAGGCATCGATTGCTGGTTGCTTCCAGAAACTATTTCCTAAAGATATGAAGCAACAGATGCTCCAAATAATCAGCATTACTGATAACAATTTAGTAAATCCAGATTCACCGACTAAACTTAATCCATAGCAGAGATTGCCTAATCCAAACGCAAAAATAAAAACACCGAAAAGTGGCGCAGTAAGAAGACCTGCGTTTGAAATAGTAAATTTTAAACTTTCTTTGATTACTGGATCGGTAAGCACCAAATATTGTTGTCTTAGTTCATTCAAATAAAATAGGACAAACATTTGCCTAGTAATTTCTGCTATTGCAAATACCGAAAAAAATAGAAATCCTAATACAGAAAAGCCAGGTGATTTTTTAATTTGCAACATTGCGAAACCCCACATTGAAATTATCACGAGAAGACAATGCATGATAACCCACCATCGATTAATTATGTATGTGTTGTTTCGAAACAATAGTATTCGTTCGTCAAAAGTAGCTGGCGGATCTGGAAAAAATAAATGGATTCCTAGTGTAGTAGCTAAACTCAGAAAGCAGCAAACCGAGGCAAATTTTATAAAATCCTTTTTAATAATCATGGCGATTCAAACTACTTATTCTTATTTGCATTCAAGAAAAAATGTGGTTTAAGAGTTCGTTGATGTGAAGGTCGGTTTTTACTTATTAGGAGTGGTACATATACTGTCTCAGGAGTAGCATTAGGCTAAAAAACTTGCCGCTAACGGCCCAGGGCTTGACGCAGGTGTGGGATTAGAATTCCGTCCGCCCGGTACCGCTGACGATTGAAAATATTTTGTTCAAGTTAAAACTAATGTCGAGAGTTAACCGTCCTGCCCGAACCGCTGCTGGGACTTTTACAACTGCTGATTTTACTTCCGTCCAGCCACACTTGCGTTCAAACCCACTGTTAGCGGTTCGTTGTTCTCCTCGGTGTTCATTATTTTTTATTAAACGCTGGCAATATATATTTCGCATTCAGTTCGTTACTTGACGATTGCATATTATAATGTCCTGCTGTAATGACTGTAACCAGGTTCAGTTCTCTGAAAATATAAATTTTTTGTCCACCGTTGCCTTGTGCCAATTTTCCATAATATCTTACTCCATTGACGTCTAAATATTTAGTCCACCACAAATAACCGTAGTCAAGCCCTGCAATTACGGAATGTTTATCTAATGATTGCTCCACCCATTCTTTTGGAATTACCTGTTTCCCATTCCACAATCCCTTGTTAAGATATAGCAAACCAAATTTTGCGATATCTCTTGATCTTAAATTTACTTGACAAAATGTTTCTCCACTCGATGGGTCAAGTTTAAAATTCCAAGCAAAACTCTTAATTCCAATCCCCTTAAAAAGTGTTTGTGTTGCAAATTCTGGCAAAGTCATTTTTGTTGCTTTTTCAATAATTCTCCCCATAATGATTGGGTTACTCGAACAATATTGACCTATTCCACCTGCACTATCAACCATTGGCAAATCAAGAGAATACTGAATCCAATCTTTCTCGTAAGCCATTTGTGATTCATTTCCCACTGCTTTTGGATTGTAAACATCACAATCTAATCCACTCTGATTGGTCAACAAATTTTCTATTGTGATTTGTTTTTTTAAATCTAAATTATTTTTAAAAGTGTATTCAGGAAAATAAGGAAGCACCTTTTCATTTTTACTTTTAATATAGCCTTTTTCAATGGCAATACCTGTGAGTGCCGAAATAATACTTTTGGTTGCAGAACGAAGTTCGTGCAGTTTATTTTTATTGTGTTCGTAAAAATATTCTTCAAACACCAACTTGCCATCTTTGATTATCAAAACGCTATGAACATTAGGAAAAGTGCCATCAACGATTTTTTGCACCATTTCGTTGAGTAGTTGTTTGTCTAACCCTGTGTTATCTAAATTACCTGTTTTCAAACCGTCATTGTCATTCTTGGGTTGCTGGTAAGAATAGGTGAAATTTTTAGGAATATTAAGTCTTGGATACCACATTTGTTTAGGAAAACTTACTTTTTGTGGCAATAAATTAAAGGTGTCTTTTCCTGCTTTATAGCCAATAACTTTATTTTGGCTATTCCTTAAAAAGACAACGCTGTCTTTTACCGGGTTTAAAAACAGGTCCTTTCCTATCGTAGTAAATGGGTACCTACTTTCATTAATAATGCAAAGTAGGGTAGTGTCAATTGGTGATGCTGCAATTTTCAGAGTTGTGTTGTTGATGTACTCATATAGTCCTTCATATTCTTTCAATTCTTTATAGGAAAGGGAATATTTCTTTGCAATTTTAGGCGATATTAGATTACCGTCCTGTGCAGTAGCAGGACAAATTTTGAATAGTATAAAACAGATGATTACTAATTTTTTCATTATATATTTTTCGATAAATTTAATGCAGACTAACAACTCGTCTTATTTTCCATTCATTATTTTTGAATTCCCAAATAACCATAAACCGCCCAACTTTTGAAGGTGTACCAACTTGTTCTTGATTATTACGAAATTTGTGCAAACCAATTTCAATTGCTCCAAAATCTTTTATAGGATATACTTCAATGCTACCTTTCACAAGTTCTCTTGTTACTTTTCCACAAATATTTTTTTTAGTAGCGTTAATAATATCTTGTTTTGAAGTCATCAAACCGCCTTGGTCGTGATAAAATTCTATATTTTCAGAAAAGAAAGAGCCGTACTTATCAAGATTGGTAGAGCAAGTGTTGTAGGCATCAAAGAAAAGGCTGTCTAATTTTACAATTTTTTCATAGAGTTGCTGGTCGTCTGGTTTATAGTTTTTTGTTATTGGATAGGTCATATTTTTTGTAATGCTACAAGAACTCAAAAGCATAGCAAAACTTGGAAAAAGCAGTAAAGCAAACCTGATAGATTTCATAAGATTTTTAATTTGAGTTTATAGTTTTATTTTTTCTTCTTTTATATAGAAAAAATCCACAAAGTAAAAGAACTAATGCTATTGATCCTCCTATAATTGAATACATTAGGGTTTCATCTTTTTCCTTAAAACTCAAATTCATTAAATTATTTGGTTTTAAATAAATTGTTGCATTTGGATAGTCAATAAATGTATTAAACCTTTTAAGAACATTATTGCCAATAATTCCTGCTTCGCCATAAAAACTTTTGTCGGAACTTGCTATATGTATAGGCACATTAGGAATAGCAAAACCAAATAATTTTAAGATTGGTAATTCAACTATTTCATTTTGGAAAAAACCTTTTCCATTTCCCGTTGCATTACTCTTTCCTAAATTTTTCATTGTACCATAAAGATTGCTATTAGTTGCATAGTCACCACCAACTTCAATGGTTAAACTGCCACCTGTATCAAATAAATACCAAGCTGTAAAATCTTTTGTTCCATTGTTTAATGTTGCTTGTATGAATGTGCCATTCAAATCGTGTTTTATGTTTTGCTTTGAATAACCTGTAATATTCGCTGGTATTTTATTATGAACAATTAAAAGGTTTTTTTCGTAGTCTATTTCTATAACTTTATCTTCAAAAATATTATAGCCAAGAACCCCGTCAGTATTTATTGAACCTTTATAGTCAATGTATGTAAAAGAAAGATTTTTCCAATTCAAAGATGAAAGTTGCAAATGGTTTGAGCTACTTGTTTGCTCAACAGTAAAACCTGATGAGCCTTCTCCATCAGTTTGACCATCTAATTTTATCTTTGCAATTTTTTGTCCTCTTTCATTTATTACACAAGTTCCTGCACCTGAATCAAAAATAAAATCCAAGATTTCCGTATTATTCACTTTGCCTTTTATGTGAATATAATGGTCGTTTCCAAGCGTAAAAGGAATAGTATCACTTGTTATACTACAATTTTTACAGTTTTTGTAATAAGAAGGAATGGCAGTCGAAATTTGAGCATAACATGTGTCTTTTGAATTTAAAAGTATCTTAAAATCATATTTATTGTTTGGTTTCACATCAAATGAAATGCTGTCAATGTCAGTGTAGAATGTTACTTTCCTATTTTGATTGATTTTTGCAATGTGAAATACAACTGGTTTTACATCTTTTTGTAAATACTCCCACCATTTTGTTATTGGGTTTGTGCCGTCTTTTATAGCAACCTTTTGAGATGTAGCCTTTACTAATTTTGTCTTTTCTTGTGCAAAAGTCTGATTTGAAAAAATGATTAACACTAAAAAAAGAGTTGCAATGTTTGCTTTCATGTAGACTATAAGTTTTTTCTGATAATTTATTTGTCTGTTTCTTGTTGGTTTGGGTGTCGCTCTACAATGACCGCTAACGGCCAGGTATTGCTGCAGGCGGGATATTCATTGAACGTCCAGCCCGGAACAACTGTTGATTGAAAATATTTTGTTGAAGATAACAACTAAAGCCAAATAGTTATTCGTCAGGCCCGAGCAAAAGTACAGCGTTGCAAACTGCTGAAGTTTCAATGTCCAGCCCCGCTTGCCAGCAATACCAATGTTAGCAGAAGACATTTTCTTGATTTTATGAATTTCTTACTTTAAGCCAAATCGCCGTTTTATATCATCAAAATCTTTAAACGAGGTTTCAGAAAAAATGACACCAAATTTTTGATTCAAGGAATTTAATTCCTTGATTTTCACTTCGGATCCTTCTGGAAATCCATTTTTTTCCGTCAACTCAAAGAAGATTCTTTCAAGGTATTGCTCAAACGGTTGATTAAAATACATATCAATGAAACGCAAAGAAGTTTCACCTGAATTCCAAAAAGTGTGTTGAATTAAACGTGGACGTAAATGCCAGCCCCCTGCCTTTACTTCAACAATATCATTGCCAACCAATACACTTGCTGTTCCCTCTAACACGAACATTAGTTCATCTAATTCCTTATGGTAATGTGGTGGAGGTCCCATGGTTTTAGGAGCAACTGCAGTTTCAACATTTGAATACACTCCCCCTGTCATCTCTGAACGGATCCAGGTGCGAATATTTAATCCCCCATTATGCTCCAATGGAGGTAAGGGTGGAAGTAAAACCGGTTGTACATCATCTGAGTAGACAGAATTAACAGGATTACTTAAGGCAGCTGTGGAAATTAAACCGATACTTGCCAATAATCCAGATTTTTGTAAAAAGTCTCTTCTTTGCATGGTTAGTAATTTAATGCTGGTAAATTGTTTTCTGCTAACGAACGAGTATTGCCGCAGATGGGATATTTGTTTCTGTGTCCGCCCACAACTGCAGCCGAATAATGATTTAAAAGTACAAGTTAACACCTAACTGACGAATAGAATTCCGCCAAGCCGGGATGCAGTACAATAGCGATTTGCAGCTGATTGACCTTCCGTCAAGCCCCATTTGCCGGCAATACTTTTGTTGCCTGCTGGCTTTTTACAAGTTGTTAAGTGTCTTGTATTTAAAAGTTGGCTATTTTCACAGGTTGAGCCAATTAAATGAATGTTGCATTTCATAAACTAACTTTTGTCAAATGGCAATTTTAATAAGTTCTCCTAAGACGGAAATTGACACTTACTGCATGTTGGGTTAATGTATTGCCAGCACCTCCCGTAAAGGGAATCGACTCATATCGTCCACTTATAAATTCCCCTACCCGACCATATTCTGTAACATTAATTGGGAATGATGTATTTGATTGGTATCCGTATGGCAAATCCCATATTTGAACAGTAGAACTGGAAGCATGAATACCCAGTGTTGTATCTCCGGCAATGCCGAAATTGGACAGAGAGGAACAACAACCCGATAGAACACTAAAACTTGTTACGTTTCCATATCTATCATATCCTGCAGAACCACCCACATCAGTCAATACGACCGGAACTCTTCCATCAATAGAATACGCAAAATATTCATAGGTGCTAAGAGCGCACGCATGTATGTCAGCAACTATATTCTCCCCTTTCTGCACATTTTTATTTATCATGTTGCTTTGCATGCCTGCTGTCAAATCTACAGCCAATAACGTCAATATAACATTATCATCACAAATTGGCGTAGCAAAATCATATGCCCCTGAATTAAAAAATTGCTTAGAATAACCATTACCATATTTAACCAGCATATAACCATTTAGTACAGGATTGTTAGTACAGGTTTGTACTGTTCCTTTAACTTCTGCAATATTTGCATCAGCCGGTAACACAATATTGCCCAATGCAATATCACCGTTGCTGGCACTAATTTCCTTGGTAAAAAAAGGCGTGCAATTTTGACCTTCTAATAACACTTCTAATTTGATGTTTGTATTTATTAGCACTCTTCCTGAGACAAAGCCTTCGTCAGAAGTATACGAACCTGCACTGTTTATTGTATTAGATAAGTCAGTCAACTTCACCAGAACATTGGATAGAGGTTTCCCTGAAGCACTTAAAATACTGGCTTGCAGATTGACGAATGTTGCTGGCATATCACAGTTCCAGAAAGTAAAATGAGATACTTCTGCCGAATAACTACTGCCAGCTTTCACAGCGGTGCCTTCTTCCTTCCAAAAGCCACTTACTTCGTCGAAATACCACAATGGAATAGTGGTAGGCGCAGATGCAACGGAACTTGCCGGTAACGGAAAACTCAATATTGCTTTTTTGCCATCCGCAATTTGCAGCATTTCACCAGATGTACCTGTCAACTCTACTGCAGCCATGCCATAGGAAGTAAGACCTTTTACTACGCCGTTTGTGTTAATTCCTCTTAAATCGCCAGGCATAATTTTATGCAGTTCACTCGATGTTGGATCTAGCCATGCAGCAGCCACCGTAACGACACCCGAATATGCAGCGCCAGTAGAGGCATTCTTTATAGCATTGCCGGGGAAAGTGACCTGTAGGCCTTGGGGTGAAATGACTAAGCCTCCATCAGATGCATTGATATTCCCAATAGTTTTTCGTAGCAATAATTTTATTCTTAGAAAGTTCTTTTTGTTTTGTGTTGCTTTATATGTTTTAATACACTTGAAATAACCTGGGTAACTTACTGCTACAGTTGCCGCGTCTTTTACTACCTGAACGTTCTTAAATTCGAAATATCCATATTGGTCTGTGATTGATGTCTCACTACCGCATTTCACATCGGCACCCATTACAGGTGCATTATTTTCATTGGTCACAAAACCAGAAACAGTACTATTAATTTTTGTGACATAGTCTGGAAACTGATCTGGAATTGAGGCATTATCATGACTGCTGTCTGTCTTTTGCAAGAAATCATTACAGTTATTAGAAAAATAGCTGTGAGCTTTAACGCATTCATTTTAGAGGGGTAAAGAAATGCTTTCATAAAAAAGTGTTGCTTGGTTAAGAATAATTAATCACTTAATTTGGTAATTGCCTATCTTCAAGAGCTCTTTTGGAGCTTATCGTTGCCTAGCTTTCATATTAAAGATGAGCATTTAGAATTAGAGTTTGGCACTATTCGTCAAGCCGTGAACTAAATTATAAAGAAACTACCGCTGCCGATTGTTTCAATGTCGAACCCACGTGGTCAAAAATTTCAACTTACTCATTTAACTTTTGAACTTGCAATACTTATGAAATTATTTTTCAACTATTATTTTGTTAGCCCACGAAATGTTAATTAAGCTAGCAGGCAACGAACAGGGCTTGGCGAAGGTGTGGAATTAGAATTCCGTCCGACCACAACCGCTGCTGATTGAAAATATTTTGTTGAATTTAAGAACTAATGTCGAAATTTGTTTGTCCAGCCCGAACTGAAGATTGGATATTTGCTGCTGCTGATTTTACTTCCGTCCAGCCACACTTTAGCCAAACCCCTTGTTGTACGCCGCTTTGTCAACGGACTTTTTGCATTAACGCCAATAGTCCGTTTTTTGTTCCTTCAAAATAATTCCCTTTTTTAAATTCAGGAAGTATAATGTCGTCCATGATCTTCTTTGTTTCAGCGTCCGTCAACTTTGCTTCAATACCATAGCCGTTATTTATTCTTATTTTTCTTAGTCCTGTGCTTATACCAATTAATATTCCATTGTTTTTGTACTTTTTACCAATGCCCCAATAGTTTGCAATTGCCAATGTTAAACTGTCAAAACTTTCTTTTGTTGTCCAGGAACTCTCAATGGTTACAATAGCAATTTCATTTGTCGTCTCTTTTTCAAATTCACTGATAATTGAGTCCAACTCTGATATTTGGTGGTCTGAAAAAATGTGTTCATAATCGCTTATCCAGCCTCTCCATAACCGAAAATAGAAGTGTCGCCTATTGATTTTAAAAAAGCCGTATCTCTTAATAAGCTGTCAACAATTGTCAAAATGCTATCTCCATAAATTTTTGCAAGCTGGTTTAAAAATGCAGTGTCTTGAAGTGGATTTTGGTTACCATCAACGGTTTTTGTTATTACAGTTTCTTTTGACTTTTTCCCTTTTGGCTTTTGTCCATAGGAAGTGTCAAAAAAAGCAATGCAAAAAAATAGTATGATTAGTAGACGGGTCATTTTAAAGTGGCGTACAACGAAAAGGGCTTTGCGCTGCTGGGGAATTAGAATTCCTTCCGCCTGGCTTACGTCCGCCCAATTGATAAATTAAAGATAATGATTTGCACATTGCTGAACAGAATTCCGTCCAGCCGGAACCACTGCTGAGAAATGTTACAATTGCTGATACACTGCTTCCGTCAAGCCCCAGTAGAGCAAAACCCCATGTTGGGCGTTCGCCTTTATCCTGCCATATGATTCCACATCAAATTATCTAAATGTCTCTCGGATAAATTGGGATAACCTTTTTGTCTCAAGATTTTTACAGCATTTTCAACAATGAGGTAAGCTTCGTCTGTACTTACAATTAAACCAGTTGCATTTTCAATGCAGCGTATTATCCATCTGTCAGGTTTAATTTGGTTTTTAGTGCCAGTTGTCATAAAAAAATAGCGTAGAGATATTCCGCTTTTTTGTCCTGGAATTTCTTTTATTTTATTGTGAAATGCAGCGTTGTTATAAACTTTTCTGATGTCTTGAAAGGTCTCGACATCAAAATCTTTTAGTGTCTTGATAAATCTTACAGATGCATCTGCTTTCAAAATGCCATTTGTAGGTGATGTCCTTTGTCGATTCTCAAAGATTTTTGATGCTAATGTTTGCGGTTTAATATCTTTTATAAGTTTATAAATTTCAGAAACGGTTTTTTGATTTCTCTTTGGGGGAATTTGTCCTCTACGAGTGTGCCCTTTTTCAATATCAAAATAATTGCAAAAACGCTGAACTGCATTTTCAACAGCAACATATTTTGTATTAATTGAGTAAACAGCATTTATAGCACAAAGTGGAACACAAGAAAAATAATCCTCAAATTGATCAGGTTCTTCAAAATCTAAATTCTGGATGCAATACTTAACAAAATCAGAATATGCTTTCTTGGGTATTGATTTTTCTGAATGATCTTTCATTTGTTTTTATTTTAGAAACGGAATGTCAAATAAGGTGACGCCCAACGGCCAGGTATTGCCGATGGTGGGGGATTCGAATTCCGTCTGCCGACAGCCGCTGCTGATTGAAAAAAATTAATATGAAATTAAGAACCAAAGTTCAAAGTTGCTTTGTCCAGCCCGAACTGAAGATTGGCGTTTTACTGCTGCTGATTGTTCTTCCGTCCAGCCCCAATTGCAGCAATACTTTTGTTGTACGCCGTTATGCTACTCTAGAATTATAAGTTTTGATTGATCTAATTGAAGAGTCTTTGATAGAAAGTTGTTCTTCTATATCAAAATCGTCTTGGAGTCCGAGCCAAAACTTTGCAGAATTTCCAAAATATTTACTAAACCTTAAAGCAGTATCAGCTGTAACTCGTCGATTTCCTTTAATGATTTCGGAAATACGTGTCTGAGGTATCTCAACATCTTTCGCAAGCCTATATGCGGAAATATTCAATGGTAAAAGAAACTCTTCAAGAAGCACTTCACCTGGATGTATATTTTTTAAGCTTTGCCATTTTGTTTATTTTAATGATAGTCAATTATTTCAACTTCGAAAGCATTGCCAGAATTCCACTTGAAAATTATTCGCCACTGATCATTTATACGAATACTATAGAATTCTTTCAATTTTCCAGCAAGCTTTTCAAGGCGATTCGAAGGTGGAATCCGTAAATCAGAAAGGTCAATAGAGTTATTAAGCATTCTCAATTTCCTTCTTCCAATATTTTGAATTTCCACTGGTAATTTTTTGACTCGAATCCCGTTCCAAACTTTTTCAGTTTCTGAATTCCCGAATGAAATTATCATGCCTTTCTTATATTACTAACGTCAAAAGTAAGTATTTTAGTTGTAAATAAAAAGTGACTTGAATTAAAAAGTAATGGCGGACAACGAACCAGTATTGCCGCAGATGGAATATTTGATGCTGTGTCTGCCCACAACCGCAGTTGAATAATGACTTAAAAGTACAAGTTAACAACTAACTGGCGAACAGAATTCCGTCAAGCCCGGATGCAGTACAATAGCGATTTGCAGCTGATTGTACTTCCGTCAAGCCCCATTTGAGGCAATACTTTTGTTGTGCGTTCGTGCTATTTCAAACCTAAAGTTCATTTTTGTAAAACCACCATTGATAATTTATTTTTGATGATCCTTTTTCTTTGCCGTATTGTGATTTTTCCATTTTATTGTCCACATAGTAATTCATGCCGCCTACAATAATTCCGTCTTGCTTTACTATTACTTCAATATGTTGTTTAATTTTTAATAAATTGATTTTTTTACCCTCAATCATTTTTAAAAGCACTTTTCGTTTTTCGTTCTTCTTCATATAAAAAGACTGACCACCAGTACTTATTATAGTTAGCTTCCAATCATTTTTAGATAATAATTCAGGCAGATTTATAATTATTTCAACTGATACTTTTCTGTTGAAACTATTTCTGATCCAAAATGGCCGGTTGTCAAAATAAGTAACCAAACCCATAGGAAGCAATACACTGATAGGAGCTACATTTCTCTGACCAATATTATTATCATGTGGAACAAGTCGCCATTCTGGAATTGGTCCTGAAACACGGCCCAAAACGTTTGGCGAGTCTTCATCTGCGAAAACTACAAAAAACATACACTCATGACCAACTTGTGAAGGAGTCCATTCAAATGGACCAGCTATCACCCCTGCATTGTCCTGACCGGCTATATCTGGGGCACTTAAGTATGGAGTGTCCATTTGCATCCAATCGTCGGGATAGACTAATCCAACTCCCGGCAGGCAATGAAATCCCAAAACCCCTACATTTGCCGCTGTGCTATATCCCCTGTTCTTAATTTTTACAAAGGCATAGTTAGTTCTGTTTACTATTGGTTCCTGATGAACTCCACCTCCATCTCCCATAGTTAAATCAATGCGGTTCCAAATATCCTGGCAATTCCAATGAACAGGCTGATAATTGTATTCACCCTGCCTGCCGTCATCAATATACACATCAACAAAAGGAGGCCCTCCTGGTGGATGAGTCACTCCTTCATATAAGAAAGACAAGTCCTGCTTTTCAAAAAGCCCATCGAATTACCTTCATGTAAGCACCTCCGGCATGTGTTTCCAATGGATTTTGGGAAATCCAATCAGTTGCATCGGCATTTTCCATTGCAATCTCAAACTCTAAAGCAGTAGAAGGATTTGAAGATGGTGTTAATAACCCGATAGCCTTTAGAATTAAATACACAGAAAAACGGGCAGCAAATTTCTGTGAATTAATATCAGTTGAATCGCCTCCGATAGAGCGATACAACCGGAAAAGTGTTGTAGACAGGATCTGTTCACTATTATAACCCCCGGTTGCTAAACTACCACTCCACCCCCAATTTGCAGCAGGAGAACGGTCATGACGCCTTTTTGGATTTACAGATGAGTTGAGATTAATAAATGGAAACGTATCGAATCTATCCGGGGCAAGTGTGCCAGAGTCATTTAATATAACTGCAAAACTGTCACCCGCACTATGAGAGAAACCTAAAGTTGCACCTCCTACATGACAATATAAAATTCCATGACCGGCAAGTTCGTGAAGAACCATTCTCTGATCAATTGCGATACCAAGCGGATTAGATGTATTGGATAAGTCAGCCAAAGCAAAGGATACCGTATCTATTCCTGGTAATCCTAATGATCCAGAAAATGTTCCAAGGCATTGTGCATTGATTGTATTGCCGTTATTAGTTCCCGGGATATTACCCATTCCACGATGGTCACATCTGATAGGGAAAACAGTTCCTCCGAAATAAGCCATACCAAAACCCATGTCTAAAACCATCTGAAAGAAATTATTGCAATGATAATAAGCATTAACTGCGGCAAATTCATTTGTCCGGGGATTATAATCGAAATCATAGGGATAGCCAGCCGATGTAACAGGAGGAGGAATTGAAGGAAATTCAAAATCCTGAACTGTAACAAAAGTTCCGGTTAGTGACTGAACCCCGAAGGCAGGAGGATCTAAATTTCCAAGCACTACTAAATCCCTTATATTATCTAATGCACTCAAATTTGTTTCAGATGGTGCAAACCCTGTTCCTTTTGTAATAGGGTCTCTTTCAAAAACCCATGCATTATCGGCAAAGGCACGTAGGTATAAAATTGTGGCTGTACCGGGCTCAATAAATGCCCTCCAAAGTAAGATCTGACCGGATGGCAACGGGTATTCAAATATTATCTCCTTCACAATATAAAAGTTGCCCTCCCTGATTGAATTTGGAACAGCATTTAACGGGAGTACAAATTCTGCACCTGTAAGTAAATCACTTCCGGTTTTTTTCTTACTGGTAATTGGAAGAATAGTTCTGTTATTTGCCTCGAATTTATATATTAGCAACCTTGTGCTTTGAATTTTAATGTCCTTCTTTTTCCTGCCTGTTTTAAATAATTTATGAATATCTGAACCTTCAATTTTTGCATTAAGCAATTTCTTGGTTATAGGTAAAACTTCGATGTTGTCATAGGCGGACGAAATAGAACTTAGTATTCGCTTCTTTTTTTTATCAAAATATACTGATATGGCAGATTCCCAAACTGGCAGACCAAAATAAGTTTGAACAAATACCATTGTTACAGAACCCATTATTTTTTTCCGTGTCTCGAATCGAAAGGAAGATTTTTCATTAGTATATTTTCCTTCTAATGGAAAGGACATTTTCTTAATCTCATCTTTGTAGAGATGATAGTATTCTGCGTTCTTTTTCAAGTAATTTATTGCATCTTGCAAAAACGAAACTCCTTTTGCCTGAATTGGTGAGGCATTGTGATTCAAATGTCGAATTATTCTTGAAGCATCTGGTTTCTTAACTATATTACTCTTTGCCATAATTTATTATTTTCAATATCTATAGTAAAATACTTTGAGTTAATTCCATATTGTTTGTTGGAACTCGAAGTATCCCAAAGCATGACGCACAACGACCGAGTATTGGCGAAGGTTTGGTATTAGTATTCCGTCCGCCGGTACCGATGCTGATTAAAATTGATTGTTGAAGCTAAGATTTTCTGCTCAAAGTTGCTTGTCAAGCCGGAACTGAAGTACAGTTGCGCCTAACTGCAGATTGTTCTTCCGTCCGCCAAACTTTTGCCAATACTTTTGTTGTGTGTAGGGCTTTATTGTAGCGCCTAATAAGTTTTATAATGATTTGAACCAGTCAGTGTTTATTTCGACAGTTTCTGTGAATATCGTTGAAAGCCCAAGCTTTAATTCTTTTAGTTTATCACATAGTATTTCACCGTCAATGAGATCGATTGGTGGTGCTCCGTCTCTTGTGGCTTCTTTAACTGCCTCCCTAGTAAATGTCCCAGTTGTAATAACTAATCCTTTATCTGCTCTTCCTTGCATTGCTCCTCTAAAGTCTCTTATTTGACTTGGTGTCACTGAACCTTTATAACGTTTGCATTGAAAGATAACATGAAAACTTAGAAGTCCACTTACTCGAACAATTCCCTTTCCATCTATACCGCCATCACCAGATTTTCCAGTTACTTCAACCTGAAAAAAGCCACTTTCTCTAAGAAGTCTTTGAGCTAAACGTTCAAACGCAGCAGGTGTAATATTATAAAGAATGTTTAATAGATTTTCTTTCCAGTCTTCTTTATTTTCAAGCTCTTCTTCTGTTTGTTCCTGTAAATCTTTTTTGCTTGTTTTTGTTTTGACTGTCTTGTTTTTAAAGCTCTCTCGATAGCTTCTAACAATATCATCTGTGTCAACCTTGAAAATGTCAATTTGTGCATTTGTCAATGCCCAAATACCTCTTGCCGAGTTTTCAAGAAGCCCAGCTTTCTTCAAATAAGTTCTAGTCCAAGCCAGTCGATACTCAGCTTCAGTTCGACCGTCCTCGCCATGGGGAATTGAAAGTTGCTCTTCAGTAAGCTTTGTGATTTCATAAATCTTCTCATTTATTTCTTCAATAGAACCAGAACCCCTAATTCGATTAAAGCGTTTAATAGAGGAATAATGAATTCGTCGAATGTTGGAAGATTAGTTGAGTTTCTTTTTCGTCCCATGAATTAGATTGAAATGTTGAATTAGCCTTACACACAACGTCCGACGGCTTAGCGATGTGGTGGAATTGTTGCTGTGTCTGCCCACAACCGCTGCTGATTGAAATTATTTTATTGAAGATAACAAATAAAGTTCAGCGTTGCTTGTCCAGCCTGGACCACTGCCTGGCTTTGCAAATTGTTGATTGTACTTCCGTCCAGCCACCATATTGCTAAACCGCATGTTACCAGCAGTTAATTGTCCTTTAGTTGTGTTTTGTAGTGTCAATTGTTCCATCGCTGTTCCAGTAGGACCAATCGGTTTGTTTTCCATCATTCAAATATGTCCCCCTGGCTTTAATTTGGCCGTTTTCATAAAACTCTGTCCATTCTCCTTCTTTTTTCCCATTGGCTCTAATGCCAGTGAATGATGGTTTACCGTCTTTATGAAACCAAGTTGACAAACCATTAAATTCTCCATCCTTCGATTCTCCTTTAAAAAGAGTCTGCTGTCCTTCGTAAAATTCATATGTAAACCCACTTCTTTTGCCATCAATATGTGGCAGTAAAGCCGAGACATTTAAATTATCATGAAAATAAACTTGCGTTCCGTTTTTAACTCCATTTTCGTAGGGAACAATCTCCATGATTCTCCCCAAACTGTCATACTCAATTTCATAGTATGTGTTCTTGTTGTCAATGGTCTTGTAAATTGTGGTCTTTGGTTGTCCATTGCTAAAAGACTCTTGAACAGTTACTCTGTTGTTCTTGCTTGAACAACTGAAAAGTATAACTGT
The DNA here is from genome assembly GCA_016722465.1 of Chitinophagaceae bacterium. Classification (GTDB taxonomy): domain Bacteria; phylum Bacteroidota; class Bacteroidia; order Chitinophagales; family Chitinophagaceae; genus Ferruginibacter. The sequence continues at coordinate 232,925 of JADKJC010000005.1, forward strand.
CACTGTCGTTAGTATTGAGATTGTCTTCCTCATAATTGCTGGTAACGAACAGGTATTGCCGATGGTGGGGGATTAGTATTCCGTCCGCCGACAACCGCTGCTGATTGAAAATGTTTTGATGAAGTTAAGATTAAATGATCAGTGTTGTTTGTCCAGCCCGAACTGAAGATTGGCTTTTTACTGCTGCTGATTGTACTTCCGTCCAGCCCCACTATTGGCAATACCCATGTTGTAGGCAGTTTGCTTTCGACAGTATCAACAAGAGAACCAATTCCGTCATTTTTTTGAATAATTACGTATTTGACAGCAAGGAGAAGCGAAAAGAATTATTCTTTTTTCCTGATATCGCCAAAGTATGTCTTTTTTACAACGCACGATAATGGATCATATGGAATTTCTTCAGCTCTCCAATTAATTGTTCCCTTAGAGGTAACAACAACATAATCATTTAGATGTAATCTCAATAGTGTATCCGTTAAAGTATCATTAGTATTATACTCGGAAATATTATCACACAATTGTAGTACCCTTATGGTATCTCCTTTGTTAGTTAGTATGATAGCATTAGACGCAGTAGAAATTCCACCACAAGCAGTTAATGGCTGCATATAGAATAAAATTTTGCCTTCCACTTTACTTTTTAACGATAAATATTTCCAGCCTTTTTGACAATTAAGAAGCCTATTTGCTTCTTTGAAAAGTTCCTCGTCTGTTTGAGAGACGGCTATTTTTGAAGAAAGTATAATCGCACACAATAAAACACTTTTCATAATTTAATTTGTCAATATAGCTTAAAACAAAAAATGATTATTTGAAACTCAGAAGGCTAATGTCAAATTGCCTACAACGAGCAGGTATTGCTGCAGGTGGGATATTTTATAACGTCCAGCCCGGAACCGCTGCCCAATTGAAAAACTAAAGTTGAAGTTAACAACAAAAGCCAAATAGATATTCGTCTGCCGGAACTGAAGTACAGCGATGCACACAGCCGATGTTTAAACGTCCAGCCCCACTTGCAGCAATACTTATGTTAGCTGAAGTGCCGGTGTACTCTATCTTTTCCCTTTATGTGCCGTTTTCTTGTGAGAAGCTTTTTTAGTAGAAGCTTTTTTAGTAGAAGTTTTTTTAGTAGAACCTTTTTTTACTCGTGTACCTCCGCCTCTTGTGGTTCCATTAGGTTTAGGCGAACTCTTTTTTGTTGCCATAATTTTTAATTAATAATTAATAAAAATTTATTTTGGATATGAATACTTGAAAGTGTCTTGATAAATATCTGTATAAGTATAATCAATAGTTATTTTATTAAATGCCTCGATAGCGTTATTTAAGTTGCGCAAATTTGAATTAGCAATGGTATATACATCATATTCATCTTTTGACGAGACAGTTAGGTGATTCAAATCATACCATTCTGGAACATATTTTTTCCAAAAAATCAGTTTGTCTTTTTCGATGAGTTCAGTAAGACTTGACCAATTATTAACCGAGATTCCATTATAAGTTATTTTTTGGTCTATTATAAGGGCAGGCCCAATTCCCTTGTTTTGAAGTGTAATACTAATTTTTGGATATGTTTCACTTATATTTTTTTCTATATTAAGAAAAGGGCGAACTGACAATTTATTATGATTTATAGTATTTTCTAACTGAGTTTTATTTAATTCGGAAGTTTTCTTGAATTGGTAAATTCCAAAGCCTAATGAAGATAGTGATACTATAAATGCAAAAATTGAGATTCGGATTGGTATTAAAAGTCTGAATTTTTCTCTTTTTTGTTTATTAAGGAAATCCTTATAAGTTCCACTTCCTACTACTTCATAACCTTTGTCTGTTAAAGTCCTAATAAAGGTATTTCCTTCACCTAATACCTATTTACAATAACCTTTCCGCTCAATGAACTCCATTACATCATCGTCCATTTGCCGCAGCTCAGTAATTGTTTTACCTTCTCGATTATCACACCTAATGCTATCTAAAGCAATTATGATTTTCTCTTGTCTATCTTTTGCTAGATTCATGATGGTTATAGTTTTGGCATTTCAGCTAACGGACAGGTATTGCCGATGGTGGGGAATTTTATATTCGTCCGACCGGAACTGCTGCCTGGCTTTTTTGATAAAGTTAAATATTAAGAACTAAAGCTGGGCTTTGTTCGTCAAGCCCTGAACTGAAGCACAGCATAATTACCGCTGCTGATTGCTCCAATGTCCAGCCCCACTATTGGCAATACCAATGTTGTACGTTTGTGCCTTGCATTTTGATTTAATCTATTCGTTTAAATTCCCCAGTGTTTTCTTGTGACCAAATGACTTTTGTTGCTTTGCCATTTTCAACAACAAATTGTAATGTTGTTCGTATTCTTTTAACCTCCGGCAACAGGAACAATGTTTCGTTTTGAGCAAAAAGAACCATATTAGTTCCTGTTCCGTTAGACAAAGTACAATACAGTCTGCCATCACCTCCCTTTTGTATTGTCATTGACTGATTATACTGGTCGTTTTTATATGTGCCCACATAGCGATTTAATAATTCGTCTCGCAAAGTAATTTCCTTTATCAATGGCTTACCTAACATTAACTTCACAATGTCGTAACAGAGTTCTTGTTCATCATTATTACTTTGCCGACAATTAAATAAACCTGTTATAAAAATGTTCTCATTGGGCAGAAATATTTCTTCTGCTCTAAACCCAAAAATGTTCCCTCCATGTTCAATTGTTTTACTTTCATCAATGTTTCTGATAAACCATCCATAACCATATTCAGATATTTTTCCATCAGACAGCTTGAATGATTGATGAGCTTTCTCAATTGTTTCTTTCTTCAATATTTTTCCATTGTATAATGCATTGTTCCATTTGTTCAAGTCTTCCGTGTTTGACATTAAGGCTCCTGCACTGTAAAAAGTTGACATACTAATAAAGTCTGCATTGCTGTACGAGGTATCTGTTTTTTCATAACCATTTGCTCTATTGGGAATTATTTTAGCCGGTTTGTCGTAATAAGTATTTGTCAATCCAATGGGGTCAAAAATGTTATTCTTAAGGTATTCAGCATATGACAATCCCGAAACTTGTTCAATAATATAGCCGAGTAGAAAATAGTTGGAGTTGCTGTATTCAAATTTTGAAAAAGGTGTAAATACTATTTGTTGTTTCTTGATGCTGTCTACTATTTGTTTTGTGGATATGTCTATACGAAAAGGGTTAGGTAAATTGAGTTCAAGATTGAGATAGTCGGGAATGCCAGATGTCTGTGTTAACAGATTTTCTATTGTAATGGTCTGTCCTTTCGGCGGAAAATCTTTTATGAATTTTTGAATACTATCATTCAATGAAACTCTGCCTTGTTCAACTAATTGTAAAATTGAAACAGCAGTAAATTGTTTTGTAATAGAACCAATTCTGAAAATCATGTCTGGCTTTGCCGGTACGTTTAATTCAAGATTAGCAGTGCCAAATGCTTTCTGATAAAATATCTGCCCGTTTTTTGAAATAAGTATTGCACAACCAGGTGAAATTCTGTTAAGTCTGCTTTTAATTACTTCGTCAATGCTTTTAACTAAATACTTATCCTCTTTACTCTGTGCAAAAGAAAATGTCAAAGTAAGTAATGAAACTAAAGAAAGGAAGTAAATCTTTTTGGGCATATTTAGACTATTGAAGTGTCAATTGGCATAACGTACAACGAACAGGGCTTGCTAAGGGCTGGAATTCATCGCTCGTCCGCCCGGAACCGCTGCTGACTAAAGATATAAAAGTACAGGTTAACAAACAAAAGCCCAGCGATGTTTGTCCAGCCCAGATGAAGCACAACAGCGATAAAATGACCATTGCTCCAATGTCCAGCCAGCCTTGCAGCAAACCCAATGTTGTACGTTCGCCTTTTATCAGTCACCTTTTTTAATGATAGATTAATTTTCCCTTTTTCGTCCGAGCCCCCATAATCTTTGGTTTGTAATTTCGTCTATAAACCACAAGTTTTTTGTTGTCGGGTCAATAACACATTTGCTTGACAAGTAATATTTTATTTCTTTTGGATTAATGTCAAGCCAATTAAGGTAAAGTGTGTCATTACTCTGAGAATAGCGCCCAAAATTTTCTCCTTGTTTAATAGTTACAATAAGCCATAATTTCTGATAGAATTTAAAATAGCCATTCTCTTTAAGAACTAAATAACCGTCCTGCAGTTCATTGGCCATGCCTGTGTAGGTCGCAATTACTTTTGACTTTCTAAACTCTCTTTTATCGAAAGTTTTATTCACAGCTGCACAAGAACAGAGTGTCGAAGCGAAAAGAAAATATTTAATTAACTGCTTTTTTTTCACAAGTTTATTTCGGAGCAAAGATGCTTTTTAAAGGTGACGTACAACGAACCAGTATTGCCGCAGATGGGATATTTGATGCTGTGTCTGCCCGCAACCGCAGCCGAATAATTAATTAAAAGTACAAGTTAACAATCAACTGCCAAGTAGAATTCCGTCAAGCCGGGATGCAGTACAATAGCGATTTGCAGCTGATTGACCTTCCGTCAAGCCCCATTTGCCGGCAATACTTTTGTTGGTGGCAGTGCTTTAGCATGATTACTTGTTGATAAAGGAATCCAATCTTTTCATGATACTCCTTGCGGCATTTAGGCTTTTTTTGTCTGATTCAACTGTTTCTAAGTCTTTATTGGCAACTCTTTTCAAGTATAGTATTGAAGGTATAGTATCAAGCATTTGTACTTTAGAAACGTAAATGGTGGTGTCCTTTTTTTCTGAGTATTTAAATCTATAGATTGTCTTCAAATAAATCAATGAGTCTGTATCAACATTACATCCCTTTAACTCGATTTCATTTTCATCTCCAAACTGTTTAATGAAGTATTTGTATGCAATTTGCAAATGATTGCCGTTAACTGTTGGTGGTTTAAAATTCAGGAAATCTCTATTTTTCTCTACATTACCTTTTTCGGGAGTAAAGAGATGAGGGTAAATTGCGAAAAAGGTTATAAGTAATATTCCACATATACATGAAACTGACAAGCCTATATTATAACAAAGATTTTTTGTTGCCTCTTTTTCTCTCCATAGAAATATGCATAGGCCTAAGAAAAGGCCAATCAAAACAAAGAATAGAGAGTAAACCCATATCCATGGTTGCAGAATTACTGCAAAAAAAGTTTTCCTGCCGAATAAAGTGATAAGACCAATTACAAGTATTGTGGATAGAAGAAACTTTACGCTTTTGCTGAGTAGAAACATGTTTTTATTTTGATGTTCATTGAGCATTACCAAAGCTTAATTTATAATTAAAAGTTCATTGTTATTGATGAAGCCAAATTTATAATGTACAGCTGATTACCTAAGTCAAATAGCGAAACAAAAGTTGATGCTGCAGTTTGTCCAGCCAGTTATTGCCAAAACGCATATGGGGGGTAGTGCTGTCCAGTTTTACTTTCATTGTTTTCTGTTAAATTAATTATGGTCTTTACACTTGGCCGGTCTTCCTTGTCTTATTTTTTAAAAGTATTGTCTGAATTGTTATGATGCCGATAATAATGAAACTAACTAATTTAAGTAAATAATAACCTACTGTCATTGTAGAGCTAATAAACATATAGTGTCCGTCATTAAGATTCTCACAAGGTTTATTAATTGCAAAAACTAATAGTAAAATTGATGTCAATGCAATAAAGAAATGTATCAAAAAAAGTCTTGTTTGTGTCTTGACTTTAAAAAATGTTTGTACAAGAATAATGATAATTGGAAACAAAAATAAGTATGAAGCATCAGCAAGTAATTTTCGTTTCGTTATTGCCATTGATGCATCGTGCATCCAATAAGCTTCACATTCTTGAATTGATGTCAAAGTATAAATTGTCAAAAAGCAAACTACCGTTAAATAGAAAAGTATTAATTGTCTATTGCTTATTTTCATTTGTCTTTGTCATTTTCAGGGTGGTCATTTTGCATTGCCACCAACGACCGAGTATTGGCGAAGGCTGGGAAATAGAATTCCGTCTGCCCACAACCGCTGCCGATTGAAAATATTTTGTTGAAGTTAAGAATAAAAAGTTCAGCGTTGCTTGTCCTGCCCGAACTGAAGCAGAGCAATGAAAAACCGTCGATTGATCTTCCGTCTGCCCAGCTTTTGCCAATACTTTTGTTAGCGGTAGTTTTTGTCGGCCTGTTTAAATAAGTCTGTAAAATACTGTTCAGCTTCAATTGATGTAAAAGGTAGCTTGTCCTTCCTAAACTTTTCATTCATTATTTTAACCAATTCATTTGCCTTGTCGTAATTTGATTGGGCTATTAAATTATAAATATTGTTGTAGTAGCACCAACGAAAACCATTTAACACTATTATCGCATCCCTTGATTTTATTATGTCGTCCTTTTGTACTTTGTCAATATTATACTGTTTTATGTTGTTGTGGATTGTAAAAACATTAGAATTCCAATCTATCACTTTTGGTATAACTCGATTTACTAATCCTTCGTCCACCAAATAAGGCGAAAGAAACAAATTGTAGGTTGAGTCAGAATTGTTGCTAAAATAGATTGTTCGGGAAAAAAGATTTTGCTGAAAATGTCAAATAAATCCTGTCGCCTTTAAGTATGTAATTGTCCATATAAGTTGGTCGTAATTCCCAACTAAAGGTTTGCGTTGTGTCAATAGAATTGATAACCGTAACCGCTTGAGATTGCCATTGTTTATACTCAATGGTGTGAATGACCGCATCTGAAAACTCATTTTTAAATTCCGTTCCGCCTTTAAATATTTTGGATACCAAATTGTGTTTATCAGATTTGCATCAACTACTGTAATGTCAGTCCGATAATTTTCAACTGTCTGTAAGTACCAAATTGGAATTGTAATATTGTCTCCGTAAGTAACAAAATTGCATTTTTGTCGCAACTGTTTAAAAGCTGTCTATTGAATTCTAAAATTGGTTCTATGAAAACCACCTCTTTTTGCCTTCTGAAAAAGCCCACTTTGCTGAATCAGCAAGTTTTCGGTTTAAATATGCTTCCAGCCAAACTTCCCAAATCGAAGTTAATTTTGCGTATGGGTCTAAAATGAAAAGTTCTCCTTGTAAACTGGTTCCAATCTATTAACTTCTTCAAATTGTTCGTTGGCTTTAATGGTTGGCTTTTTAAGTTGATTACATTCCTTTGCCACATCAGCATTTAGTCTGTCAATAGCGTAACCTAAAAATTATCTGAACTCGTTTTTGGATTTTGCTTTACCTGATTGCTTAAAATTCTAAAAGCTTTGGAATGATCTGCTGTGTCCTTTTGCTTGCAACTTAAATTCATATTTTCCATTATAACTGTCTCAACAGTTGTTTGTCGCCAGCAAAAACATAGTGTCGAAATAAAAAGTGATACGATTGAAATGAAGGGGCTCAAAATTACCGCTAACGGCCAAGGTATTTGCGAAGGCTGGGTAATAGAATTCCGTCCGCCCACAACCAATGCCGATTGAAATTATTTTGTTGAAGATAACAATTACAGATGATTGTTGCTGTGTCTGCCCGAACCGAAATTGATTAAAGATTTACTGCCGATTGTACTTCCGTCTGCCCAGCTTTTGCAAGATACCCGTGTTAGCTGATGTTTTGCTCTAACTTTCTATTACTCTTCTTACAAAATCGGAGAATTCATTCTTATGAAAATCACTAGAAAATGATTCGGAGTGTTTTAAAAAATAGTGAGTGCAAATCTGATCTAAATTCCAATTGTTTTTAGAATGAAAATTTTGTATTTCAACTATAATTTCATCCATTTGATCATCATGCTGCTTGGCTCGATTTAAAGCTTCAGTGTCACCACGAAAAAGCTTTCTAAGTTCCCTTGCTGTGAGCTCTATCGAAAGATAACTAGTATCAACCGGTACTTTCTTAATTCGATCTTTTGGAACCTTACCTGTTCCGCTGCAAAACGCACATGATCCTGGATTCCATTTCAGATACCGTTTTAGTCGTTTAATGTCAGCCCAATCAACAAAACCTTTTCCAAGGCATCTTGGGCATTCCACTTTTTCAGTTTTTTTAAATAAATTATTAAAAAATGACATTGTAATTAGTGTTCTTTTTTAAAGGGTGGTCGCCAATAAAATATCAGCTAACGGACAGGGCTTGCCGAAGGTGTGGAATTAGAATTCCGTCCGACCACAACCGCCGTTGATTAAAATTATTTTGTTGAAATTAGGAACTAAAGTCGAAATTTGTTTGT
>JADKJC010000006.1 GCA_016722465.1 Chitinophagaceae bacterium
CGTTCGCTGCAGGGTGCACATCTACTGTTATGATCATATATCCGCCGGCACCTGCACTTATAGTTCTACTGACCGGGAAAGTATAAGTATGCGGGGCAGCAAAGTTCCCCGGTGAGCTATTCAGAAATGTTGCACCAGTTACAGTTGGATTCACATCATTAAAATAAATGCTTATAGTGGTCAGGTCATTATTATCATGAGTGCCCGTTAATGTGAACTGGATGCTGTTAATTGTAACACCAGTAATGACAGCATCCATTTTGACAACATACACAGGGTTATTACTTGTGCCTTGCATAATACTGGCAGCAACCAGCGCAGTCGTAGTCAGTGTAACACCTGCAATCTGTATCGTTTGAATACCTGCAGCATCGGTTTGATTATTAGTTAACGCAGGAACAGTGGTATATCCAAATAACACCGGATTTACGGCACCATTTAGTTTAACAGTATTACCATTGGTGGCTGAGGCCGCAACATCAACAGTTATCATAAAATATCCTGAGCCACCTGCTCCTATAGTTCTGTTAGCAGGCAAAATGTAAGTATGTGGTGCAACCCAGGTGCCAATTGTACCTACCAACTGGGTTGCCCCTGACAAGTCGGGGGTTACAGCATTGAAATAAACGGCCACATTAGGCAGGTCATTATCATCATGTGTTCCGGTTAATGTAAATTGGATTGTGTTTACTGAAACAGGCGCCACAGTTACATCCATTTTAACAACATAAACGATATTGTTATTAGTCCCGCCAGTCAGATTTGCCGACGCTACAGGGGAAGAGCTAAGTGTTACATTTTGAGCAAATGAAATAACCGGCACTAAACAAAACGCAAGCAATGCGGCAGAATTATTTTTTTTCATACACTCATTTTAAGATTGTGAAGAACCAGCAGCCCGAATGAACATTTTGGCACCTGCCAGCAGTCCATTGAACAACCCTGTCAAAATTGAATGGAAAAACAGTCATTCGGTATCACTCAAATGAGTGAGTACCCGATCCGTTCTTTGACCGGGAAAAGAATGTTGGCGGATAAAATGAGGAGAATTATGCGCAGATAAGGCTACCTATACAATATGTTCCCCGAGTGCTTTGCCGATAGCTTCTTTGCCGCTGTTGACATGCAATTTCTGGTAGATATTTTTAAGATGTGCGCGTGCTGTATCAAATGAGATATCGAGGTTGGCGGCAATCATCTTAGCACTATAGCCTTTAATAAGAAGGTGCAATACTTCAATCTCCCTGGGGGTCAGGAAATATTTATTACTCTTGCCATGCTGAAAACTGTTCAATACTTTTCTTGCTATGACCGGGCTCATGGGAGCACCGCCAGCAATTACTTCCTGGATACCATCGAATAATTTTTGGGGTGGGGTTTGTTTCAATAAATACCCGTTAGCACCGGCACATAAACATTGAAATAATTTTTCATCGTCCTCGAATACCGTGTACATGATCACGGATGTTTGCGGCCTATTTTCTTTTACATACCGTACTCCATTGATTCCACTATCTCCAGGCATATCAATATCCATCAATACCACATCTGGCTTATACACCCTTGTTATGGTTGCCGCCTCCTTACAATTGTTGTATTCGCCTACCATTTCATACTCCGGTTGGGTTTTCAGCAAGTATGCAAGAGATTCCCTGAGTTTGTCGTTATCCTCGAATATGATAATGCGTGGCATTTTGTAAAGTTATGATCTGTTCATTTAATGACTTGTCACCCTTTTGAGTATTCATCCTGTTAAAGTAATAATTATTTCAATCAGTGTTCCATTGCCGGTTATTGAATTAATTTTAACCAACCCCTTCCATTTTTCTGCCCTCGAGCGGATATTTTTTAATCCATTCCTGTCAGTCACAATATCAGGGTCAAAACCTTTCCCGTCGTCCTTAATATAAAGAAATAATTTTTCGGCAACACATTTTACGCTGATCCATACGTTTCTGGCAGCGGCATGTTTAACTATATTGTTCATCGACTCCTTATAAACCAGGTATACGTCACGGCGCTGCTCCATACTGATTTTTTTGGCGGCTATGTTATCATCCACATCCAGTTGACATGCCGTATTGCTGTCATCAAATAATTCGGCAGCGTAGCGGCGCATTCGTGATAACGTCTCTTCCATAGAGTCATTTCGGCTATTAACGCTCCAGATGATATCATTCAGTGCCTGACTCGTAGAAGTAACTTCCTCAGAGATACGTTGCAGGTATTTTTCCGCTTCTGCCGGCTGACCAAGATTTTTCCGACTGATCTCTGACAACATATTTATATTGGTAAGTGTAGTGCCAATATCATCGTGTAAATCGGAAGCAATGCTGTTTCGGACTTTTTGCATTTGGAGTAGTTGCCTGATCCTGTAACGGTAAAAAATATAAAACAAAAACAACACGGCAAGTCCAACCAGCGAATAGAACCACCAGGTCCGCCAATAAGGAGGCCTGATGGCGAATTCAAAAAACGCAATAGCCCCTATTTCCTCATTCCATCCTGTTGTCCTGACTTCAAAACGGTAACTGCCCGGTTTTAAACTTGCATATGAAACATTGTGAAGGTTAGATCCTTTGCTCCAGACCGTATCCCCGCTTCCCACTAAACGATAACTGTATAACACTTGTTTTTCATTTATAAACCCCGGAGAGGAAAATTCGAATGCTGCCTGATTCTGATTATACTTCAATTTGAATGAAGCCCCTTTATGATATGCTTTATATTTAAAAGATGTGTCACCCAAATTAACGGCTGTGATATACACCGGAAACGGAACCGATCTTTCTGTTGCACCGTCAATTATATGAACCAACCCTTTATCAGATGTTACCCACAGGGAATGGTCTTGCTGTGGTAATATTGAATTGATGCTTGCAAAAAAATTATTTGCACGACTAAAATTAAAAACACGATATCCATTGTCTTCAGGAATGAGTTTATCAATACCCATCACTGAACCGATCCACATAGAATGATCCGCGTCCTCAGCAATTGAACGTATCCAGTCAGATGTCATCCCCTGTGACATACCTATACTCATTACGTCGTATTCATCGTTGTCTTTACTTGTCAAACGGCAAACACCCTGGTAACGCGTACCTACCCAGATATCCCCATGACTGTCCTCAAAAATGCTCCGAACGCTTTTATCAGGTAACAGGTAGGAGTAGTCTTTAACAGTAATATCTATTTTATCGTTTAAAACACTATATGTAATACGGAATAATCCATTGTCCCTTGTACCTGCCCATAGATACCCTTTTTTATCAATATGCAGCAAATAAATCAGGAAAGTGAATTTATCCCTGCAGATGATCCGTTTTTAAAACGAACCACAAGCCCTGTCTCGGTACCTGTAAAAATAATTCCACTTGAATCCATCACAGAACAATAGATCAGCTTAGTAGGCAGACCAGGTAAAACAGAGTCTGTTATAACCCGCTTTGTAGTGTCAAATTTTCCAAGACTTTTATTGTCAGTATAAAACAAAACAGGCCGGGTATTTTTGATATAGTCCGAATAAGGGAACTGATGTACAGACCGGACCGGCGAAAAAAGCCTTTTCTTGCTGTCAAATACATGTAAACCCGTCTCGGTCCTTGTCATGAACAGATCTTTGGCAAGCGGTACGAGGAGGCTGAAAACCTTCGAGATAGACCCATCATCCGTAGTATAAACACTGATACTGGTTTTTGTTACAAGTTTTGCCAGACCCAGTGCAGTACCGATCCAGATATTTCTTTCACTATCCTGATACAGGCACGATACAAAAGCCGATGGCAAACCATCTTTTTCAAACAAAAGTTGCCACTGACCGTTTTTTCAACTATCACAAGACCATGTGAAGTGGCGATCCATAAATTCCCATTGCTGTCTTCCAGCATATCATTAATAACGCTGTTTCTTAATACAGGAATATCAAATGGGGCTGGTACCAGAGTAAAAAACGGAGAAGCATTATTTTTATGCAATTCTGAAACAAGCTTTAATCCTTTATTGGTACCGACCCAAACTCTGTTGGTAAAATCCCTGTAAATCTTATTCGTTACTACTACAATAGGTTGATGAATTACGGAGGATAATCCGAGCCGCCTGTTCAATATATAAAGCGATCCACGGCTTCCTCCTATTAAAAGCGAATCATTCAGTATCGTAAGATCATTAAATGTTGAATCCGGAAATGCCTGGACCGTTTTAACCAGTTTCCCGTTTTTGATCTCGTATATGCCACTGGAATCAGTGGCTGCAAACACCCGGTGATCCTGGAGAATGCGAAACTTATTGACGATGACATTTCGAAATGCTTCATTTTTTAGCATGACATCCTCCTGTAAAACATCAACAGTTCCATTATTTTCAGCCAGGTATAATTTACCGTCTGCCGATTCGTAAATATCATTCACCATATTATGGGAAAGACCATTGGCTGTGTTAAAATTTGTGAATTTGTTGCCATCATACTTGCTCAGCCCTTCCCAGGTACCTATCCACATAAACCCCTTGCCGTCCTGGTAAATGCGGCGAATAGGATTGGAAACCAGTCCATCTTCAACAGTATATGTCTTGAAAATCAGATGCTGTGCATTTACAACTGTCCCCGGCAATAAACTGATGATAGTCAGGATCAATATGGCTAGCCGGTACTGCACTCGCAAGAAACAGCAAAGTAGCTTGCTGTTAACTAAAGATATACAATACAACTGAGTAATGAAAGTTATCTTCCTGCAGTAACTGGCATAAAAACTTGCCTCCAAAAAAGCTGCTGATGCAAAACAATTGTTGGATTACTAACCTTTCTTTTTTTCCAGCACTTCCAGTCGTTTTATCAATACATCTAATTGTTCCTTCAGTGTTTTATACTGCTTCTGTTGTTTACTGATCTCAGTTTTTTGCTGATCAATTATATGCTGCTGCTCCTGCACCGCTTTTACCAACGGCACCACAAACTGTTCATAACTTAACGAATAGACCAGGTGCACATTCTGCGGCGCTGCAACTCCACTGAAACTATAACCGGATGCTTTGCCGCATCCTCCACTTCCTGCGAGAAAACCGCTTTGAAGCACTTTTTCATTATCATATTTACCGGTAATCCGGTGTTGATGCATTATCCGGTTAACTTACGGATGGCTTCATTGCTCACAAAATAGGTGACAGGCCTGACGGGAAATAAAATCAAGCCCTTTCACATCTTCTGTAACCGTATTTTTCACTCTTCCATCCGAATACGTAAACCAGGTAGTGCGTCCCCTGAGTCCAACCCGTACTCAGGTTCCCCATAAATGCCTTATTGCTGGCAGCGTTTAAAATGCCATCATTGCCGATACTGATGGTATTCGATAAACTAAAATTGGGGTATGTACCTGTTTCAGCACCTATGGAAATATTATTACTGCCGGATATTAAATTACTCAACGCCCTTTTTCCTAAAGCTGTATTGGCATATCCGAGCGTTACCAAGGAAAGCCTTGGATCCTACTCCGGTATTATCAACCCCGGTTGTTACTGAAACCGGACTGTTGTTGCCCAGTGCTGCAAGCCAACTGCTGTGTTTTTGCTTTCCAGGCAATACCGCCATTGCTGAATGACTGGAGAATCATTGCATTTACGCCTATGGCTGTATTCCCGCCGGCCAGTATTTTGACCTAAAGCCCCGTTACCATAGCCGTATTGTTTGAGCCTGAAGTATTGTGCAACGCAAAAGCCCCAACTGATGTATTATAACTCCCGCTGGTATTCAGGTACATGTTCTCAAAACCATTCGCTGTATTTACCTGACCGGTTGTATTAAACCGAAGTGATGATGCGCCGGTGGCTGTATTATAACTGGCCGTATTAAACTGCAGCGCCCTTGCGCCCAGTGCCGTATTTGAGTCACCTGAAATGTTATTAAACAGTGCATTCACCCCAAGCGCGGTGTTAAACCCCATTCAGGTTCCTGTACATCGCATATCCACCCAGTGCCGTAATGGCAACGGAACTGACTGATGAATCCAATGCGTGTGTCCCAACAGCAGTATTTGAACCTAATGCGGCATTGCCGTTGTATAAATACATGGCAGAGTCACCCACAACTGTATTTTCATTGCCATCAGTATTACTGGCCAATGCTGCATTACCCATAACTGTATTGAATATCCCTCCTGAATTATACTGACCTGCCCCCACACCCATAAAAATATTACCACTGGATGGGTGTATTTCACCTGCCTGTAAGCATTATTCACCCGGAACCTGAGCGCCTGTTCATCTGTTGTACCAATAAACTGTGTAGCAGGATTTGTACCACTGTTACCAGCAAGCAACCATCCGCTGCCAGCCTGGAATAAATTCATCCAGGTCGATCCATTGAAATACCAGTAAGTAGCAGTGTCTGTATCAAATACCAGCAATCCTGCAGCCGGTGCTGTAATACCAGTTCGCTGCAGCGTTGACATCCTCGGAGCCAGAACCCTGGCCTGTACTTAACATCGAGCATGGCACTGCTGTGCGGCGCTGAACCATCGGCATTAACACCCACACTTTGGGATAAAACCGGGTTAAACGGCATACTAACTGCTATCCAGCATATCATTCCTGTCACTATCCTTTTCATATTATAATGTTTCATACCATTAATAAATTATATTGAGAAAACCTGCTCTGTAATTTAATCCCTATCACAGAAAACAGCCTGTTAACGAATCAGCCATGTCTGGTAACTGCTCATTCTCACCTGCTGCAGGGTACAGAATAAGTGAACTTGAAGAAAGTTTTCCCATGAAATTTCAACTTAAACCAACAGGCGTATTGCTCTGCTTTTGCTGTTTTGCATGCTGAACAGTTTTTCACAGAGTATATCCATCAGCACCAGCGGCACACCTCCCGATCCTTCTGCCATGCTGGATGTGAAAAGCAACGATAAAGGGATGCTGATCCCCCGCACATCTTCCACATCCAGGCTCGCTATTATAAGCCCGGCTAAAGGTTGCTGCTGTACGACACCACAACGAGCAGCTTCTGGGTATTCAATGCATCCGCCTGGGAAGAAATTGCCACCACCAAAAATGCCTGGTCTGTTACTGGCAATTCCGGAACGGACACTACCATTAATTTCATTGGCACCACAGACGCCACCGATCTTTTTTATTCAAAGTGAATAACAGCCGGATGAAACTGATGCAGAATGGATCTGTTCGCCTGTATGGCGATCTGCAAAGCACCGTGATCGGTGACAGTGCGGCAACTTTCAACAGGTAATGCCAATCATTTTGGTGGATACCAGGCAGGATACGCTTAATACAACCGGTTACCAGAATTATTTTTTCAGGACTACAAGGCAGGCTTTACAAATGTTGATGGTTACAACTAATCATTTTGAGGGACTGGCAAGCAGGGTTAAACACCAATGGTATTGATATTATTTCTCCGGTGTGAATGCCGGTTATTCCGAAGGCCACGGGTTCATAATCATTTCTCCGGATTCCTGAGCGGATTAGTAACACTACCGGATCTTCAAACCATTTTTCAGGCCCCCGGACCGGAACATCCAACACAACCGGTTCTAATAATTATTTTCTCAGGACTTCGGGGCTGGCTACTCAAACACAACAGGGGTCAATTGCTTTGCCGGACTTATCCGCAGGCGATGCCAATCGACGGCAGCAAATAATACCGCATTCGGGAAATTACACATTAAACAACGACACTTCAGAAACTACGACACGCCATTGGTTTTGCCGTTTAACCCTTAATATCTCTCCGGTCTAAACAATACCGCTACCGGATATTCTGCTTTATACAGGAACACACCATATGGCACGGGCAATACCGCCAACGGGGAAAACACTTTGTCCTATAACCCTGACAGGAACGGCACACTGCCGTCGGTAGTCATTCCTGTATAA
>JADKJC010000007.1 GCA_016722465.1 Chitinophagaceae bacterium
CAAAGTAAAAAAATCCCAAATTCCAAACATCTAACCTGGGTATACAAGGTTGATGTTCAGGAAATTACTGGCTACTTCAAAACTAAGGAAGCTTCAGCCTGACTTTTGAGATAGTTTCTAGTTTAAAGTTGATTACTACAAACAGGAAACTGAAATCCTTTTGTTGCCTGCTTATATGTCAAAGCATTATTTTTTGAATCGGGGTAAGGATTTAACCTGAAAAAGCTAAGGGATATTCCTTAATTATAAAACTTAGGCGGATTCCATTATATAAATCAGGGTTGTTCCATTATTTGGGATCTATTTTTATTTAAACAACGCCGGAATGCGTTGGTTTAATCCGGACCTGATCCAGTCCCTTTTAAAATTGAATCATATGAAAAACTCCATCCTCCTGCTTTTGTGGGTAATTTTTATTGCCACTACAGCCAATTCTCAAATTACTAAAACAGTAGGTGCCGGGGGCGATTATCCCACATTAAAGAATGCCTTTGATGCCATTAATGCCGGTACGATTACCGGATCTGTAACCCTTCAAATTACGGGCAGTATTACTGACAATAATACAGCAGTGATCAATGCCAGTGGCACAGGAAGTGCCAGTTATACAACGTTGCTAATATATCCCACTGCTACAGGATATACAATAAGCGGTGCGGTTTCCGGACCGATTATCAGTTTAAATGGCGCCGATAATGTGGTAATAGATGGCCGGGTGAATGCAACTGGTTCAGCCAAAGACCTGGTTATTACAAATACAAACACAGGTACTGGTTCTTCTACGATCCGTTTTACAAACTCTGCAGAAAATAATACTGTTAAGTATTGTGTGCTGAAAGGTTCCGGGACAAATGTGCAAAGTGGTATTATCCTTTTTTCCACTTCTGCCAGTGGAAACGGGAATGATAATAACCTGATTGATCATAATGATATTACAGGTGATCCTGCTGGCAGGCCAGTAAATGTGATTTGCACATCAGGTACGTCGGGGCGGGAAAACAGCACGAATACAATCAGCAACAATAATATTTTCAATTTCTTCAGAGCCGCCAGCAGTTCTACCGGGATTTATATTTATTCAAATTCAATAGATTGGACTGTTTCGGGCAATAGCTTTTATGAAACGACTACGATAGTGCCAACGCTGGAATTCTTTATGGCATCAATATTTCAACAGCCACTGTACATACTATTACTGGAAATTATTTTTGGTGGCAGTGCCTGATGTGGCGGTACACCTGGACCATGAACTCCAAAGCGGGCATTTTTTTATGTACTGTATATCAATGGCGGAAGTGCGTCTCCTGTACTGATCCAGAATAATACGATTCAGAACATTAATTACACTACGGTACACCGCAACCCATGGGATGGCATCTATCTGGCATCCGGTTTAATTACTGTTACGGGCAATACCATTGGTGCCGCTACAGGTACCGGGTCAATTGTTGTGACCATACCAAACGCATCGGCCACTGCTACCATCAGTGGGGTGTGGTTACGGCTATAAACCTGGTTGGGGCGGAAGCGGATTTATAACTGCCCCGGTCATTTCCTTTTCACAATCTGGCAGTACAACAGCGGCATCCATTACAGCTAATATTAGCGGAGGGTCTGTTACTGGTTTTAATATATTGAACGGTGGTGCGGGTTATACATCTGCTCCAACAGTGATGTTTGTGTCTGCTGATTATTCCACAACCCACGGAATACGCCATGTAACTTCAGGTACTGCCACCATTTCCAATAACCATATTGGTTCCATTACAACGGTTGGCTCGAAACCTTCTCCCATTGTTTTGAAGGCATTGTTATCAGTGGTGCGGCTTCATCGGTAAACATAACCGGCAATGTAATAGGGAGTGAATCCACAGCAAACAGCATTCAGGCTGTTTCTACGGCTGCTACATCTGTAACCAAACAAGATGTGCGTGGAATTTATGTCAACTCGACGTTAACTTCCTCAACAATTACTGGCAATACCATTTCAAATTTGAATAATGCGTATTCAGGTAATATTGCATCCAGAACGGATGCCATTTGTACCAGTGGCGGTTCAAATACGATTCAGAATAATATTGTGAGTTATCTCACTGCAAATAGTTCTGCCGTTTTACTGAAAGGTATCCAGCAAGTTGTTACAACAACCGGCACTGACCAGGTAGTAACCGGTAATACGGTACATGATTTGTCCAATACAAGCAGTACCGGATCTGCAGTGATAGCCGGTATCCAGTATTCCGGGCCAATTACCCTGTCAAATAAAGTTTCATTCAATTTTGTGCATGGTCTTTCACTCGCATCTTCTAATACCAATTCCGAAATAGATGGTATTGTTTTGGGAGGCAGGTTGTAACATGTGCTAATAATATCATCAACCTGGGTGCAGGTGTTACCACTGGTTATAAAATATATGGGATATATGATAACAGCAGCGGCATTGCTTCTAATAACACCTATGTTTATTTTAATTCGGTATATGTGGCAGGAACAGTGACTGCTGGCGTTACTTCTTCCACTGCTGCATTATGGAATTCCAACAACAACTGTATCAGGAATTACAGGAATAATGTCCTTGTCAATCTTCGTTCCGGAGGAACTTCCAGCAAACGATATGCAATCCGTGGTTCAGGAATGGGGTTAACAATTGATTACAACGATTATTATGTTTCGGAGGTGGCATATTGGGCAATATAGCTGGCGTTGACAAAGCCACGCTTGCTTTTGGAGAACAGCTACAGCACGGGATCTCAACAGCCTGAATATGGATCCTGTATTTACTGTTTGCCCGGTGGTACTGACCGCTGAACTATAATACATCAGCTGTACTACCCGGGGTTACCGGTACCGGAATCAGTACGGACTATCATGGCATTACCGAAGTCACTCCTAAATACGGGAGCCTGGAAACGAATGGGTTTGTATGGGTGGGTTCAATCAGCAGCGATTTTGGTACAGCTGGAAACTGGGCGGGTGGAATTGTTCCAACTGCAGATGCCGATATTTCTTTCGCTGCAAGTCCGGCAAATAATTGTGTGCTGGATCAAAACCGTTCACTGGATGATATTACAAATGCACAAAGCAGTTACAAACTGGTTACAAATGGTAAACAGTTAACAATAAAAGGCACACTTTATTTCAGCAATGGTGCCCAGATTAATGCCACTTCAGCTTCTTCAGAAGTTGTATTTGCAGGTTCTGTAGCCCAAGGTTATACCTGCAGGTGCATTTGTGGTAATACTTTTCAGTCAATGACTGTGAATAATACAAATGGGCTGACAGTCAATGACGATTTAACAATTAGTCAGGGCTTATCATTGGCCAGCGGGGCTATCGCAATCGGTGCACATACGCTGACCATAAATGGTGAGATTTCTTTGAGTGCAGGTTCATTTACAGGAGGAGTATCCTCTAATATTATTTTCGGTGGCAGCGCTGCAGCAGTTATACCAGCCGTTACATTGAATAATTTACTATTAACTGCACAGGCGGCACCAACCCTTGCCGGTGATGTAAGTGTTGGCGGTACACTGACGTTATCAGATGGAACCCTGACTGTCGGTGCTCATACATTAACGATTTCCGGATCATCACCAGTAAGAACCAGCGGTTATCTCAACGCGGCCCATGTGTCAGCTTCTGTTGTTTTTGGCAACGCTTCCGCAATTACACTACCTGCAGGTCTCTTTACGGGTGGCATCAATAATTTAACTCTTTCAGGTGCCGGTGGAGTTACTGCAGGCAGCGACTTAACAGTAAACAGGATTTTAAACCTTGCTGCGTCCAATCCTTCAGCTACAAGTTTGCAGCCGACGATTGATTATACAAACTATCCGGGTACAGCCAATACGGATTACCTGAATTCCATATACTGAACATGGGAGCAACAGCCATTACTACAGGTATTGGTGATGTGACCGGTACCATCAGGCAGGCTACTATCCTTGAAAATACGCCCTATACTTTTGGACACGAGTATTCTACTGTTACTTTAACGGCAGGCACGATGCCTGATGCGTTAGCAGTAACGGTTACTATTGAGTGTAACACCTCCGGGTAATCCGGATGCGGTTAAAAGAACATTTGAAATTCTACAAATTACCTGACGGGTATACTTCCACTTCACATGTTACTGCCAATTTCCACTACCTGGCAAATGAACTGACGAGCAGTGTCGGCCCTTATCATGTTAACAGCGAACCGATCATGGTTACGATGGATTGTGATAATAGCGGTGGATTTGCTATACCTGATGAACATGGCAGGTCTTCTTATGATTTACCAATAAGTTCATCGGGCTTTCAATATACCAGTCAGTTATTTTATCAATATTCCAGGCCATGCCTGGAGAACGATTTTCCAATTAAAGGATTTTAATACCGGTTATTATACCTGGGATGGCTCTACAAGTTCTGATTGGGGTACATCTACCAACTGGATTCCTGCTGGTGTGCCTTCCGACCTGAGCCATGTAATTATTCCAGATGCGACCACCACGCCGAATGATCCGGTTTTACCATCTGGTGTTACTATTAATACCCTGATAATTGAAAGAGGCGGCATACTCGAAATGGGCAATGAAACATTGAATATCAAAAAACAGCCTGAGCGGGGTTGGGAAGACCAGAATATCCTGGTAATGACCCCGGAACGAGCACCGTCATCTTCTCTATGCCGGGAACAACTATTTCCGGGAATGCCCGGTTTTATAATGTAATTATTGCTGACGGAGCAGATATTACAAACCATAGCGGCAATACGATGAAAATCGCCAATACGATCACCCGCCAGGGTTCGGGTAAATGGTATGCAGACTTATATGATGCCACGATTGAGTACAATGGTGGAAACCAGACTATTGTTACAACTGATATGAACCCCTATTACCACAAACTGGTGCTCAGTGGCAGCGGCACAAAAACATTGCCTGCTGCTGTAATGTCGTTGCACGGAGACCTGGTTTTACAAGGGAGCGTAACAGCTACTGCTGCAGATCCGTTGACGATTAATGGCAATCTTGTAATTGAAGCGGGCACTACATTTTCAACTGGTAATTTCAACCATATCATTAATGGGAATATTGATAATTCAGGGAACTTAATCACCGCACCGGGTTATAATATTACACTGAATGGTATGGCTACGCAAGCTATTTTAGGGGATTCAATTTCTATTTTTGATAACCTGGTTCTTTCAAGCAATAACGGAGCCGGTATTTATTCAGATGTTTCTATAAATAATACTTTGACACTCGATAACGGGATTTTAGTGGTTGGGCCAGCCACGCTGGGGATCAATGGAGCAATCAGCAAAACCTCCGGTAAGCTGGATGTCAGCGGCGTATCATCACTCAATTTTAGTGGCACCAGTGCAATAACCTGACGGAAGACCTGTTTGCCAATGCCGCTGTTGTAAATAATTTGACAGTAAATAATACAGCTGGTGTGGTTATGAATACGGATATAAGTGTAAATAACATCCTGCTTATTCAACAAGGTGAATTACAAATTGCTACAGGTAAATCACTGACCAGCCATACTGATTTTATAAATACAGCTTCCGGTTTATTAACCAATAATGGAAACCTGTATATAAAAGGTAACGTAATGAATGACCAGCCCGCTATGGCACCCGGCTCGGGTACTGTATATTTCAATGGATTGCTTGGGCAAACAATAGCAGGTACACAACCTTTTGTTGTAAATAACCTGTTTACTGATAATGGTTCAGGATTTGTATTAAATAATAACATGAATGTAGCAGGCCTGCATACTTTTTCCACTGGAGTTATAACAACTTCTTCAACACCCAATTACCTGATATACCAATCTGGTTCTTCCTGCACCGGTAATGGAGATGGGGCTCATGTGAATGGATGGGTAAAAAAACTGGGGAGCACTGATTTTAGTTTCCCGCTGGGCAACGGCACCTATGGCAGGTCAATTGGTATAACTGGTGTAAGTGGTGCGAGCGAGTTTAATGCCAGGTACAACAGGCCTGTTACCCCAAATACAACACAGCTGGATGATTCTCTGGTATTCGTAAATTCATCTGAATACTGGTCTATCCATAAAATTTCAGGCGCCAATGCCTACGTGACAATGGACTGGGATAACAGTAAAATTGCATTCCCGCAATTGAGACTGACAGATATCCGGGCGGCGTATTATGATGGTATCCGCTGGAACAGTTTGGGCGGATCAGCTACAGGTGATGTACTGACAACCGGAACAATTACTTCAGCAATAGTTTCTGCCATGAATAACTATTACACCCTGGGCAGTATATCTTTTGTGTTACCCATGCACCTGATCAGCTTTACGGCCCGCCGCAATGCAGATGTTTCTGATGTGGACTGGAAGGTGGATGAAGAGCAAAATGTAAGGCAGTATGAACTGGAAAGAAGTGATGACGGTATTTATTTTTATACGATTAACAGGCAATTACCTAAGAACCTGAACCGTGTGGAATTATACAGTTACAGCGACAGAAAAGCAGTTAGCAGTACTGTGTTTTACCGGCTTAAAATTACAACCAGTAGCAGCAAAGTGATTTATTCGCAGATTGTAGTGATTTCAGTAAATGCTCACAAAAGCGGTTTGCGGATCATTACAAACCCTGTCCAGGATAAGATTGATATTTATGCCAGTGATCAGGCAGCCGGACAGTATTGGTATTCTATAATCAGCACTTCGGGACAGGTTATGCAATCGGGTTCACTGGAAGTTAAATACAGTGGTGTTTATTCAATTCCCTTACGATCAACACTTTCAGCCGGCGTGTATTGTATCCAGATGCAATCAGAAGTAAGCAGTTTGAAACAGTTGATTATTAAGAAATAATGTCAAATAATTATTGTTCCATAAAGGCAATCCCCGTTGCTTATGCAGTGGGGATTTTTTGTATGTGATACGGGGTGGAGAGTTTTTATCTTTGCCGGATGTCAAAAAAAGCATTGATCGCAGGAGCAAGTGGTATGATCGGGGATTACTCCTTGATTATTGTTTACAGTGAACAAATCACTGAAGTGGTGTCAATCGTCCGTAAACCATCTGGTATTGTGCATGATAAATTAACAGAAATTGTTGTTGAAGATTTTTTGAATTATGACCCATACCTGCAGGCTTTCAGTGGCACAGATATCATATTTTATTGTGTAGGCGTTTACACCGGTGCTGTTCCAAAAGATGTTTTCAGGAAGATTACGGTTGATTATCCGGTGGCGCTTGGTAAAGCCATATACGCCAGTTCACCCGGTGCCCGGTTTTGCCTGCTGAGCGGCCAGGGTGCGGATCGTTCTGAAAAGAGCCGGATTATGTTTTGCGAAGGATAAGGTGCGGCAGAAAACCAGTTATCCGGTATGGGGTTTAAATCATTTCATGCATTCCGGCCGGGTTATATCTATCCGGTAACAAAAAGAAAGGAACCCAATTTCACGTACCGGTTAATGCGGTGTTGTATCCAGGTGTGAGGCTGATGGGGAAAGAAATTCAGTGTGAAATCTACGGCGCTTGCGAAGGCGATGTTTTTGACGGGGATGAATGGGAGTGAACTTGAAATTTTTGAAAACAGGGATATCGTTCGATTAGCGGGGGAATCTTAAGATTTAGTATTTATAACAAGAGAAATACAAAATACAGTAACCGCAAAGACGCAAAGGCGCAAAGTCAGCACTCCGCGATCACTGCGTCTCCGCGTCTCCGCGGTTATTGTATTTTAGAAACTATATAACATTTGAGTCTTTTCTTTGCGCCTTTGCGTCTTTGCGGTTTAATGTATTCACAATTTTAAAGTGTTAGAGGTAATTCCGGAACAAAATAAATTAGTAATTTGCATAATACTTCAAAACAATACAAATGAGAAATTGTGTTTTAGTGTTTGCAGCCGTTCTATTTTCCTGTGTAGGTGTAAAGCACAGGATGACAACGACAAGGGTTTCAATTTCCCAGATGATTTCGGAAAAGGAAACTATTGTTCTGGTTTCATCAGCCAATAAAGATAAAATCACAGAAGCCATGCAGGAAGCTTTTGAGAAAAACTACAAGGGGAAATATGAGTTTGTAGTTGATAAATACCCGCGCGGCAGCCGGTATGATACAGCGAAATACCGTTACGTGTTTTATATCAGTTATCATGAAAACCCCGGACAGTGGATTGGCCGTGAAAGATTCCCGCCTACAACAGATTATAAATTCGGGTTGATTGATAGGGTAACAGGCATGAGCTGGGACCAGGAATTCTGGAGTGGGAATTATAAAAAAGGTGCAGCAAATTATGTGAAGCACCTGGAGGAGTTGAGGAAGCAGAATGCGGGACAGTAAGATTTAGAATACAATAACCACAAAGGGCACAAAGAAATACCACAAAGGCCACAAAGCTGTAAACCTTGTGAACTTTGTGGTATTTCTTGTGTACTTAGTGGTAAAAAGTATTCACAACCCCGTCATCTTTTCCATTTGCTCCGTATACCTGTTCCCCACAATTTTTATTTCCAGCAGAAGCCGTTTCAATTTCCTTTAAGTCTTCCGTTGTCAGTGGGTATCGGAACAATCCACGGTTTTTGCGCCAGCAACCAGGCAATGGCTATTTGAGCCGGTGTGGCATTTTTCTTAACAGCAATTGTATTCAGTAAATCAATTAAACCCTGGTTGGCTTTGCGGGCTTCTTCGGTATAACGTGGCAATACGTTGCGTATATCGCCTTCTGCAAAACTGGCTTTGTCGTCAATTTTACCGGCGAGGAAACCTTTGCCGAGCGGACTGAACGGAACGAAACCGATGCCCAGTTCTTCTAATGTCGGAATGATTTCTTCTTCCGGGGTCCTGGTCCACAGGGAATATTCACTTTGCAATGCGGTAACCGCTTGCACGGCGTGTGCCCGGCGGATGGTATTCACACCGGCTTCAGAGAGTCCGAAATATTTTACTTTCCCTTCTTTGATCAGTTCGCCTACCGTTCCTGCAACTTCTTCAATAGGAACAGATGGATCCACGCGATGCTGGTAGAACAAGTCAATGCAATCCACCTGTAATCTTTTCAGGGAAGCTTCAGCCACTTTGCGGATATGATGCGGGTGGCTGTTTACGCTCGACATTTTACCATCCACAATATTGAAACCAAACTTGGTGGCGATAACTACTTTGTCTTTGAAAGGCGCGAGTGCTTTGCCCACGAGTTCTTCATTCACATAAGGTCCATATACTTCGGCGGTATCAAAAAGGTGATACCCTCTTCAACAGCCTGGTGTATCAGTTTGATCATTTCCTGCTCATCTCCTGCGGGGCCATAGCCAAAGCTCATACCCATGCAGCCGAGGCCAATGGCAGAAACTTCAAGACCGTGGTATCCGAGTGTACGTGATGGTAATTGTGCTGACATAATAAAGCGTTTAAGTATAGTGTAAAGGTCAGTCTCTTTCAACTGTTAAAACAACAAATTCGAAACAATGATTTACGAAAATCAAATATTCCTGAACCGGAGCGGGGTTAAACCTGCATTCTTTTTGAAGAAATTGTTGAAATGGGTGGATTCTTTGAAACCCAGTGTATGGGCAATTTCTGAAACTGACCAGCTGCTGTGTTTTAGCAGGATTTTTGCTTCCTGCAAAACCCTTTCGGCAATGAGGAGTGAAGTGGTTTTATCGGTTGTTTCTTTTACGGCTTTGTTCAGGTGGTTTACATGCACATTCAATTGCCTGGCAAAATCAGAAGCAGAACGGAGTGTAAGGATTTGGTGATTTTCGTCTAGAGGAAACTGACGTTCCAGTAATTCAACAAACATGGTAGAAATCCGTTGCGAAGCATTCAGTGGTTGTTTACCAGTGATGACAGCCGGCTGCATTTTCATTGCGAAATGAATCAGTTCCTGCACCAGGGTGCGCAGCACATCATATTTGTGTACATAGTCTGAATTGATCTCTTCCTGCATGCGCTGGAAAAGCGGAGCCACTTTTTCCCTTTCTTCATCGGTGAGTTCGAAAATATGATTGCCACCGGGCTGGAATACCGTATACTGGTTCAGGTTGCCGTACTGGTGAAAGAATGTTGTATTGAAAATGCAGTAAAACCCTTCTCTGATCTTATCCAGGTGTTCCCATTTATAAGGGATTTGCGGATTGGAGAATGACAATGCCTGTTTTTGTACTTCCACTTCCTGATCCGCATAATGAACTTTGCTGTTGCCAACCACCAGCATGATTTTATAATAATCGCGGCGTTTGTAGGGAATGGTGTTTTCCTGTCCTTCTTTGGGTGGTTCCAGTTTGAAAATATTAAAATGGCCGATGCCATTGCGGACGGCATCAGGCATCCAGTCGAATTTACGTTTATAAAACTCTTCTATGGATTCAACTTTGCCCATGTTCCACAAACTTACTGAATTTGTATGCTTCTTATTTTTGAACATACTGTTTATTGAAGGAGTAAACCAGTGTGGCGTTCCAGACAAAGTTTTTACTGCCTGTGATATTGGATTCAATCCGCTTATTTACTATAGATGAGAGTGAAAGCGGGAAATTCTTTCTGGCAAGCGTTACGGCAACGGTTACAAAAAATCCATCCTGTTTATCCTGTTTGAGGTAAAAAACCTGGGGGGCAAATTTCATGTAGTAATTACTGCTGAGTTTGATATTGGAAAAATTGCTGTTAATCGTCAGGAAGTGCGTATTGCGGACGGCATCTTTATCAATACCCCGTGAGTAGAGGTAATACATACCGATGCTGATGTTCTTATTTATATAATAGTTCGGTGTCAATTCACCGGCCAGGTAGCGGCGGGTGATGATTACATCTTTTGTAACGCCATTGAGGGCAACGGTTTGTGTCCTGAAGTTCAAAGCCGGATGCGCACCCAGTCTTAACCCGAATTTATTTGTCTTTACCAGCTGGTATCTCCACCAAAACAGGAAGCTCCAGGGTTTTCCTTCGAGGGCAAAACGGAGTTCAGGATCAAAACTGAGTTTGCCTTTTCCCATGGAGAGGTTGAAGATAGCCGCGGGCTTACCCAGTGAAAAACTGGGTATGAATGAAATGCCGTTGTTGGTAACACTGATGGCGCCGGCGAAGTGACCCGGCTTTTGGGTATTGTCTGTTTTCTGTGCGGTGGTGGTATAAAATGAAAACACAGCAGTTAGCAGCAATAAGATTGACTTTGATTTCATCAGCCTGAAGTTTTATTATTTCAAGCTGTAAAGAAACCCCGGTGTGTATTGTCCCGGAAATGAAATTCAAGTAATCATTACGATTTTCAAACAATTCCAGATTCCGGGGGAAGAAAGGGGAAATCTGCAGGCGTTATATATCTTTTCTCCTGAAAATATAGAATTGTTTCTGCGGTTTCAAACCCCAGTCTCTTATAACCATCCATGGCTTTGATATTATCTACCCTGGCATGCAGGAAAGGGGTTTCGCCTTTTTTCATGACCAATTTGGCGAGGAATTGCGTGATTTTAGCGCCGTATCCTTTGCCCTGGTAATCTGGATGGCTACAGATGGCGCTGATTTCAGTGAGACCCTGCAGGTGGAGTCTTTCCCCGCCCATGGCCCCCAGTTTGCCATTTTCAAAAATGCCATGGTAGTTTCGAATTCAATGGTGCGTCTCATGAATGGTCCGGGTTTGGTCCAAGCAGTAAGGCAATCATCTCATCAATATGCTCATCATGCAGCGGAACGATTTTAATTCCTTTTTCAATGCAGGGTGCTTTACCCAGTTTGGTGCAGATAAACTAAGTAAAGGGGATAGAGAATACGATTTTGTAATCTTCAATAAAATGTACTTCGCGTGAGTACAATAAAAACCAGGTACGTTCAGGTGGTGCATGTTGCTGTAACAGTTGCTGGCTGGCTTCATCCCAGGATGCCATGCCGATAAACGGCGCGATGTCTGCATCAGGTATGCGATCTGGGTATTGCCAATGTTTTTATTGGCGTCAACGCTGTGAGTGATTGCCAGATGGGTTGTCTAATACTGAATACATTTTCTGTTATTCAACGATTACTGAACACTTTTGCGAAGTTGATAATATTCGCTGTTATCCAGGGATACTGAACTGCCGCATTCCCCGGGGTTTGGTTTCCAGCGGGCCATTGGGATGTATGATGTTTAACGCTGAAAATTCTTCCCACAGTTTATCAATCTCACTGACGCGCATATTAACAGCCTGTGTTTGGGAATACCGGGGTCTCGGTTTTCCAAAGATGGATACTGATCTGGTCGCGGTCGCATACATGATATAGCCATCCCAGACTGCATTGCTTTTGAAACCAATGGATGAGTAAAACGAAACGGTTTCTTTTTATCGAGATAGCCAGGATGGGTATTGCTGTTTCTAAAGGCATGGTTTCTTTTATAAAAAATATAAAACTTAAACTGGAATAATTTCCCGCAGTGCGTTGTTTCTCCGGCGGCCGCAGAGAAAATACAAATTGTTTCTCGCACGGCCGCAGAGGTGCAACTGTACCGCAACGGTTCCTCGGCAAGCTCGGAATACAAATGCGAAGGGCAGAGGTGTGTCCCCACAAACTACTAAATTGTCTTGCCTGCAGTTACCCCAGGTTAAAACCAGGGGCATCAGGAAGCCTGAAGCCGTCATACATTTAAGATTAGTTTGGCTCACATCTTACTCCAACTAATAAATTACTATTCTTATCAGCAGTACGCCAGGGACTAAAGTCCCGGGAAAATCATTCAATGATTGTAAAAAAGATGAAAACTGTTGCGGGGCTTTAGCCCCAAGCCTTATTTTCATAAGAAACGAATACAAGAAAAGTAAATCATTTAAACAGTACTAACTCTTGCCCGGGTTTTAACCCGGGGAAACAAAGAGGCAAACATTTATAATTTGATACATGAGAATACGGCCACGTTGTAAGCAATTTTTTCTTTGAAAAAAGGTCTTTTTGGGGCGAACTTTTCTAAACAACCCGAAAACGATGTTAATCTTTTATAATAAGTGTAAGTTCTTTTCACCACTTTAGTTGCTTTGCCTTTTCGTCATAGGTTGTGCGCTGCGTCCGGTTGCCATCACTGTCATAGCTGTCATATTTATAAGTAATGACCTTTGGTTGTGGTAGAATCTTTCGTTATTGTTGTTGTTGTTACCTTACTGATATCATTTTTATCATTCAATTCAGCTTTAAAGGTGTAATTAGCTTCGCTGCTGTCTTTCGCTCGTAGTGGAAATCTGGAGGCCTTTGTTGTATTCGGCAGCGAAAGAGGATTTTACTGAGCTATCCGGATTGCGCTCTGTTCCGGCTGTAACTGAGCCGTATTCGTCTTCTGTAAGGTCTGTATAAAAACTCGCTAATTTTCCGGTGGAGTCAATATTCCTTGCGCCACTGTATTTACCGTCTTTGTTAATCTCGATGGAAAACACACCCGTTTTTTACCGCCTGCTGAATTTGCATATTCTTTCACCTGACCGCCTTCGTAATGGGTAACAGTTGTTTCGTTTTTTACAGTGCCTTTGCTGTCCTTGCTTTGCGTGGACTGCATATATCCTTTATCGTCAAATTGCTGCATGTCTATACAGCAGGAATCCATAGCATCAATTTTACCGGTACTGTCAGGTGTGAACGATGTTTCTTCAATACTTTTTACTTTTCCTTTTTAAGTGCTGGTTTGTCCAGTCGCTGTTTTTTAGCAGCTTCTGTTTCTTTTTATCACCTGAACAGGAAATAAAATGACCCCTGTAAAAGAGGGCCAGCAATACGTGTTTCATAATTGAAAGGTTTTTGGTTTACAATGCGTGTCCTTAAAGTTAGACTAATGGTCAGGTAATACCCATTTTATTTCTCATTTGTAATCCATTCAAAATAGCCGTAGCTATACATTATACATTTGGAGAAAATAACTTCCCACCGATTGTGCCACATGTGTTAGCAATTAGTAAAAATACTAAACAGTTACTTGGTTTAATATCCTGGCAGCAGAGTCTGTCATTACCGACTGAATAATATCTTATTAATGTATGTAAAAGTAAAAGGGTATGCCA
>JADKJC010000008.1 GCA_016722465.1 Chitinophagaceae bacterium
ACCAGTTTATAAACATCACCGAAAACCTGCTGGAGCATAAACCACACATCAGAACTGATATTTGAAGGGTTTAATGATACCTATTCTGCTGATGATTCGGACCTTGGTTTAAACCCATGGCATTTTCATTACCAGGTTGTGCCCGTACAATTGATGAAGCCGGAGATATAGTAAGCGAGAAAACATGCTGGCACCTTATAACGAAAAGCATATGAGTAACCCCAATATACGGGCCATTAACAACTGCTACCAGATCGTTAATAAAGACGGAACATTTAAAGTGGTATCCAATTCACTGTCGCAGAATTTTTATAATTAGTATTTATAAATTTTCACTATTAGTGTAATGGCTTTGCTTTTTCTTTATTTCAAATACGGTTAAACCATCTTTATTAATAATAAAACCCGGCAGCGGAAAAATACGGTACTGTATGTTAAAGATGGCCGGCCAGGTTTTAACGTTGTGCATGTTATACACAAACTCAGGAATGGTTAAACTGCTGTCATTAAGGTTTAAGGTATGTTTATTAAACACCCGTATACCTGTAAGTAATGCCAGTCTTGAATAATTGGCCTGTTTAGGTTTCTGAACTTCAAGCCTTGTTACTGGAAAACAGGCAGTATCCAATTGCTGTGTTGATGCCATTTTAATGCACTTTCTTTTGTAAATACAAGCAGGGTTTCTAAGAATAAATCGTCTCTCATCGTTCTTAATACTATTGTATAAACAGGCAGAAATCTCAATCATTTCAGGAACCAGTATTGCCTCCGGGCATTGCCCAACCAGGTTGGCAACAATGCTTACCCGTGGCTCGGTTTTAAGGAAGGCATCATGGTTTCCGAAAGGATGATATCAGGACCCATTGTACGAATACGGTATGTAACAGCATCCGTTTCCACCACCTGCAGTGTGTGTAGCGTTGCAGCTTAAAATAACGGATAATCTTATTCAGGTAGCAATGCTGGCCGGGTTAATATCCAGCAGCAGCATGTTTAATGTGTTGGACTAAACAGGGTTACCAGCGGAATAAGCAGGGTGGCAAAAGGCCCCGTACCGGCATATAAAACAGTTACTGCCTTATCGGGATTGACTGCAGCTTTGTTGAAATGGCTTCTTTTAACCCACGCATAAAAACACGGGTACGCATAAAATCCCGGATGCAAACTGCAGCAGACTGCGGCGATACGGCCTGACCGGCAACAAATAGATGTATTCATTGTTCCGTCGGCCGTTTCATCAAAATCAGTGATATGGAAAAAAATGCAAGCAGTTGTTTACACGCATCCCAAACCGCCATATAATTAAGTCCATCTGCAAGGAGTATCTCTGTAATTTTTTTAGATCAGCCGTGTAGGGTTCATGTAATTTTTAATTTACTTTTACTGCTGCCTTATAAACTGCAATGCGGTGCGATCTTAATAAATAAGAAGAACTTACCGCACTGCCCGAAACCTGAAAGCTGATGGCACCCGAAGCTTCTTTGGGCATATGGCAATCAATGCAATTGTCTTTTAATGCAATGCCGGCAGCAGGGGTTAGTGTACAAAAATTACCACCGGCTTCGGTATGGCAGCCCATACATTTTTGCGAATATACTGCAACCGGTAAAGTTGCATTGCCATGCGGATCATGACAGCTGCTGCAGGTAATGCTGTTGCTTTGCAAAAAACATTTGCTTTGTTTCAGTAAATTAAACTGGTTGCCATGCACATCAAAATGATTGGTACTGTCGGCCACCACAGCCGGTAAAAAATAATTGGCAAGCATATCGCCGGGCCTGAACATAAACCGGGATTGTAACTTTCTTTTATCATTGCCCGAGTGGCATACCGCACATTGGTCCAGCTGCTGCTGCCGGTTAAGTGTTTTGTTACTAACAATAAAGCTGGCCGTTTTTATATTGGGGTTTTGTTCATGAAAACCAACATGCCTGGCTGCAGGCCCGTGGCAGCGCTGGCAACCAATACCCGATACCAGCGAGTTTTTCTCCAGTAATTCCACAGCCGCATCGGCTGCAAAATAATTACCGGCAGCCGCACTGTTTTTTTTATGGCTGATATAGCTGCTGTGGCATTCAAAACTATCTACACCAATAAGCCTGGTAAAATTGGGTACTGTTGCCGAAAACCCCGGACTGGTGCCCCAGTTATTTACTGCATGGTAATAAGACACCGGCAGTTCGTAAGTATGGTCATCCTGCCAGTACAGCGATGTTTGTGCATGGCGGGTACCAAAAACAAGATCAAAACGCCGGGCTTCGGTTGGCTGGTTGTTTTTGTACAAAACCTGGTACAGGCCGCTGTCTCTTTGCTCCATTACAACTTTGGTAATACTGTCGTATATAAAACTATTGTGCCCTGCATTAAAATTACCCAATACATTTTTTGCCGTTGCTGCTGCCGATGCATAAAAATGTGCAGACGTAACAGCAGAATCGTAAACAGCCTGGTGGCATTTCCGGCAGCTTTGCTCGGTTGCAAAAGCGGCGCCCCTTGGATCGGGCTTTGTTTTGGTATTAATACATTGAGATAAAAAAACGATGAATACAAAAAGCACGGCTGCAATGGCTAATGACTTTCTGTTCTTTTTCATGAGTGGAAATTAAATCATTTTGTGCAAGATAATTACGTTCTGTTATTGGTAGGGCAACCAACAACGGCGAAAAATAATGCAGTAAAATCTTGCTGATGGTAAGGCTATCAACAATGGCAGAGATTTTACCGGGTTAACATTACATAGGCAAATAACACAATGCTAAGCAATACCAGCTGTACCACATAGGCACATATATATACCAGCAGACTGTACAGCAGGGCTTTTACAAACGATATTTTATAAAACTGCCTGAAGCTGATGGTAAAGCAGATGATGAGTATCAGAAAAGCAATCAACCCATACCAGGCCAGGATTGTTGGCGAATGTATAAAGTAAAACAGCAGGATGCTGAATACCGAAATGGTATTCATTTGTGCACTGATGACGCTGCTGAGTATCATGTTTTCGGCATAATTATATGCGCCCCGGCGCAAAAAAAGCCAGGCAAAAAGTGCATACACCGGTATCAGGAAGAACTGGATCAGGTTAAAATATTTTTGCAGTACCTGCACCATTTGCTGCTGCATAAGGGCCATTTGCCCCGTTACTTTGGTGCCGGTTATATTGTTCATCGTTTGCACGGTTTGCTCCATCAGGTGGGTTTTGGTCATTACCAAAGTGCTGATGCCCACAATAAGTACAGGTATTGAAACAGGTTAAAATACCGCTTGCGCCGCCCTGCACCATATCCAGTGCAATGGTGCCGGGCCTGGTAAGCACCTGCCAGGCAAACGAAAAAATACCTTTATCGGCATGGGTAAACCCATGCATGATCTCGCGCAGTACATGCCCAACGGTATAGCGGTGTGCCTGCTTTTGCCCGCATTGATTACAAAAATGACCGGTATAGTTATTACCGCAATTGGCACAGGTAAGCTGATACATGAATGATGTTTATAGCAAAATACAATTTATTTTAAAAGAAGGGGTGCTTGTTTGGCATCGTTTTTTTTAAGGGATTTGTGTAATAGCGGGAACAGCACACTTTGACCTATATTCAGAAAACATGAGTCAAAAAAGTCAATTTCTGACTTATGTTTTTAAGACCAGGTCATTTTTGAGGGTTTTTGGCGCATATATTTTTGTGATAGCGATACGCAGGCCGGTAAGCTGCCGATGTTGATATTAGTGATAGTTTACCCTGCCTGCAAATATAGCGTTACGCTAAAAAGGCATTTTGCAGTTTGTGCCTGTTTGGATGGGATGGTGCCGGATAATGAATGTTAAAGCCTGTTGATGCCTGTTTGGGATTGTTGAGGCTTATTTAACATAATGAGGTCATGGCTTTTATAAGTCACCATGGAGTCACCATGAAGTCATCATGGAGTCACTATGAAGTCAGCATGAAGTTGGCCACAAAGGCGGGTAATTATAATATTGTCTTTCAAAAAGGCATCATCGAGATCTCTACCAGTTTAAAATGCTGCCTTGCAAAGGGAATACCAATGATGGTGATGGTTAACAGCAGGCCAAAAACCACATGCACCAGCGCTGTATACAGCCCGCCGCAAAGCAACCATATAATATTACACAGCAACGACAGGCAACCCGTATTTGCCGTACTGCTCACCACCGCCTGCCAAACGAAACAATACCAGCCCCGCCAGTTTAAAACACTGCTTGCCCCTGGAGGCAGGCCCGAGGTATACCTACTACAGATATGCACAGCACAATGCCGCCAAAATAACCCATGGCTGCAAAAAAGCCACCGAAGATGAGCCAGAGGAGATTGCCGGGGAGGTTTATGGGTTTGATTGAATCGGTTGACACTGATGTATGAAGATACAGTTTATACAGGCCAAGGACAAAATCATGCTTTTAATGATGAAAATAATACCTCATTTCATGTATATAAATACTAAAAATTTATATTATATACTATTAAATTCAATATTTTACTGTAATTTAGTATCATAACACCTGGTAATCATGCGGTATCACAACCTGGTAATCGTACGTTATCATAAACCTGGTAATCGTGGTATCATAATCTGGTAATCGTGCAAAATATATAACCTAGTAATAAATCAATAAAAAAATGGCAACTCAAAGGCAAAAATTAGCAGCATCTCTTGAAAAACTTAAAAAATTCAGGATAAAGGAATGGTAGCTATAAAATCTGCTGAACTTAGTCAAACGCATAGGGAAAGATTATTAAAGAACGGGTTTATTAAAGAAGTTGTGAAAGGCTGGTATATAGCAACAGCTCCCGGCGAACAACAGGAGACAGTACTTCATGGTATGCATCATACTGGCAATTTTGTGCACAATACCTCGCCAACAGATATGGGAAGCTTTTATATATCTCCCGAACAGTCTATACAAATACATGCAGGAAGCTGGACCGTGCCCCACAATTGATAGTACGCACCCAAAGGAACAAATCATAAAACCCCATTACCTTATGGAACTTCCCTTTGGAACTGGGAGGGCCCACCTCAGCAAAATGCAGCAATTGTTACTATAGAGGGAATCAGAATGATGTCGCTAACATCCTCAATTGTGTATAGTACGCCCAGTATGTTTACAGGAAATGCGACCGATATAAGAATTTGCCTGGCTATGGTAAACGATTCATCTGAAATACTGCCACTGCTTCTTGATGGAGGTCATACTACCATTGCCGGGAGGCTTGCCGGTGCATTCAGAAATATTGGACGGGAGAAAATTGCAGACGATATAGTAAAAGCCATGCAGGCTGCTGACTATAATGTAAGAGAAACAGATCCTTTTGAAACAAAACCGGTCATTGCCTTATCGGCAAAAGAAAGATCGCCTTTTGTAAACAGGATAAAGCTGATGTGGTACGTAATGCGGGATGTTGTAATAAAAAATTTTCCCAAGGCTCCGGGGCTGCCAACTGATCATGAAAAATACATGAAACAAGTAGCCGGTTTATATATAACAGATGCCTATAACTCGCTGTCGATAGAAAGGTATCAGGTTACTCCTGCACTGATAGAACGTGTACGAACCGGAGCATGGGACAGCCAGGAAAATGCCGAAGATAAAAAACAGAAAGATGCCATGGCAGCCCGTGGTTACTGGCAGGCTACACAAAAGGTACGGGAAAGCATTATAAAAATTTTAAACTGAGCAAATGCCGGAACAACAGCTGATGCAGACCACGGCGACTGGTACCGGGAATTATTTGCACCCAGTGTAACAGCAGGTATTTTACCGGCATCCGATCTTGCCGGTTACCGCAACCACGCTGTATATATCAGCAACTCCAAGCATGTACCCATAAACAAAGATGCGGTACGTGATGCCATGCCTGCATTGATGGAGCTTATACAAAACGAACCCGAAGCTGCAGTAAGGGCCGTGCTGGGCCACTTTATGTTTGTTTTTATACACCCTATATGGATGGCAATGGCCGCATAGGGCGTTTTTTAATGAATGTAATGCTGGCAAGTGGTGGCTATCCGTGGACGGTGATACCGGTTGAAGAACGCACAACTTATATGGAAGCATTGGAAAGAGCAAGCGTGCATGCAGATATAGAACCTTTGCCAGGGTTTTGGGGTATTTGGTAAGTGAAGGGTTGGCGGGGAGGCCGGTGGCGGGGTTGGGGCTGAGTCAGCAAATCGGAACGAAGTATCTTCTTCCGGAATACAGATCTTTGCAAAAACTGTAGTTGCAGTAAGGATGAAAAGTTACACTATTGTTTTGCCAAAGGCATCATCGAGATCTCTGCCAGTTTAAAATGCTGCCTTGCCAAGGAATACCAATGATGGTGATGGTTAACAGCAGGCCAAAAACAACATGCACCAGTGCTGTATACAGCCCGCCGCAAAGCAGCCATATAATATTACACAGTAAACACAGGCAACCCGTATTTGCCGAACTGCTTACCACCTGCTGCCAAACGGAAACAATACCAGCCCCGCCAGTTTAAAACACTGCTTGCCCTGTGGGCAGGCCCCAGTATGCCTACAACTGTAATGCACAACAGATGCCACCAAAAAAATAACCCATGGCTGCAAAAAGCCACCAGAAGATGAGCCAGAGGTTGCCGGGGAGATTCATGGGTTTGATTGAAATGGGTTTATACAATTGTATGAAGATAAAGTAAAAGCTGAGAGTTTCGTAGAAAT
>JADKJC010000009.1 GCA_016722465.1 Chitinophagaceae bacterium
CTCCGTTAAATTAAATCCAACTCTTATTGCTTTGTTTATTTTAAATTCATCACTCATAGAGAAAAGTATTTTCTCTAATTTCTGATGCCTGATAAGACCCTCATCGGCCACATAACCAATGCCCATATTAAATTTATTCTTATCTGTACTACGGATAAGCTCAGGTTAGGTGCATTAAAGTGACCTACTCTTGTTACCGCATCTATCCAGTCTGTATTAGACGTCCATATAGAATAATCAAATGGAGATACAACACCAATATTTACTTTTTCCTCTTCATACAAAGTTTTAAACTGTTCCGCACTTGCCAGTTCAATTTTATCAACCAGTTTTTTAGCGCCAAAAGAAGTATTGTAATTTATAATTAGCTGACCGGCTTTTGCTTTTTTAGTTGTAATGGCAATTACACCCGCAGCGCCCCGTACACCAAAAAATGGCCAGAGAAGAAGGGTCTTTTAAAATTTCAATAGATTCAATATCGTTGGGATTGATATAATCAATATTATCATTAAACACACCATCCACAACATACAGCGGAGATACTGAACCGATACTGATTGTACCACGGATACGGATATCCGGTGCCTTGCCAGGTGTACCATTATTAACTACTGACAAACCTGCCACTCTTCCTGCAAAGAAGAAACAGGGTTGGTGTTTGGCTTATCAGCTACATCTTTACCTGCAATTTTTACTATAGAACCGGTAAGATCTCGTTTATTAGCAGTTCCATAACCAATTACCACTACCTCATCGATCTTTTTAGTAGCCTGTACCAGTATAAGAGATAGCACTGTTTGAG
Source organism: Chitinophagaceae bacterium (assembly GCA_016722465.1). Lineage (GTDB taxonomy): Bacteria > Bacteroidota > Bacteroidia > Chitinophagales > Chitinophagaceae > Ferruginibacter. The sequence continues at coordinate 803 of JADKJC010000009.1, forward strand.
TTCCTACTTTCACCTCCTGAGATTCATAACCAATAGCCGAAATCAGTAGTGTGGCATTATCCGGCACTACCAACGTAAAAGTTTCCATTGTTATCAGTAGTTTGTACCTTTTGTTGTGCCTTTAACAAGAATAGAAACGCCGGAAAGTGGTTCACCGGCATCGCTGGTAATTTTTCCAGTAATTTTTACATCCTGCTCAGCCGGATCAGTAGACCGTATAGCAATCAGGTTGTTAGTAATTTTTTTAAATGTCAGGTTGGTGCCGGCAAAAATTTCCGATAATGCAATGTTCAAATCCTGATCATCCAATGACACGGTAATCTTTTGTTTCAGATCCTTTAACCGGCTGTTAAAGAGGAATCGATAATCACCCTGTCTCTCAATAGCAGCAAGAACTTTGCTTATCTCGGTTTCTTTAACCGAAGCACTGATGCTTTGCCCTCTTACCGGCAAATGACCGAAACATACAAAGCACCGTAAAAATAAATGTCAGTTTCATAATGCGAATCGGTTTTTTACAGGTTATTGTTACCTGTTCAATCAGAGACTTTTTTTTCATACTTTTATTCTTAAGGATTTTTAATAGAGAAACAGATCATCAGACACTGTTTCTTGATAAGTTTACCAAACGGGGAATGGGCAAACATTTCCCGTTTTTCAATAAAAAACTAAGTAGAGTTGGAGTTGGATAGCATTGGCATAAGCAGTCGTTTTATAGTTATTAATAGATAATCACTTCTTTATCTTTTATTTCATACTTGAATTTAAAGCTGTACTGCAGCGCCTCCATCGCCTGGTAAATGGTTTCTGTTGTAAAAGTTGCGTGCAACATTAAATCTTCATGCGTTCTATTTTTAAAAAGAAATTTTACATCGTACCAGCGTTCCATCTTTTGCGCCACTTCTAAAAAAGATTCATCTTCAAAAGACAACTTGTTTTGTGTCCAGGCTGCTTCTACCGCAATGGTATCCCCTTTCTGGTAAGTAAGCTGCCGGATAGCGAGATAAGGTCTTGTTTGTAACTTAATTGCAGGCCTTTCTTCCCGCTTCTGTTGTATATATTCATTTAGAACAACCAATTTTTCATTCGGCTTAAGCATCCATTTTCTCCCGGCCTTTTTTAAGGGTTGCTTCCACACTACCTTTAATAAGACTGGTTTCTGTTGTTTTATCACCAGGATAACTCTTAACATTGAAAGCTGTACCTAATACTTTAATATCTGCAGGTCCGGTATGTACAATAAATGGTTTTTGTGGGTTTTTAACAACATCAAAAAAGCTTCCCCTGTAAGATGCACTTCTCTTAATTCAACATTAAAGTTTTTGTCATAATCTAATTTACTGTCAGCGTTCAGCCAAACGGTAGAACCATCTGGTAATTGAATCTTTGATTTGGAGCCCGGCCTGGTGGAAACTTCATTAACCTGGCCAGCCATTTTTTCATTCTCAGATTTAACTACTGTATTTTTTGTAATCCAAAATATTCCGGCAGTAACAGCAAATATTGCCGCAGCTACCCAATACCATTTTCTGTTATTTTTTACCTGAACAACTGGTGTTTCAGCAGGTAAATCCCCAAAAGGGATATTTAACTCATTAATCCTGTGGAGGTGAAGCATATAGGCGTCTTCCCCTTGCATGTAATCATCATTTTTTTGCTGGTGTTTCCACAAATCTTCGAGGTTTTGAATGGCCAATTGCCATTCAGAATGTTCGAGGATAAGTTGCTGAAGCTCATCCATTTCTGAATCAGATGCTTCCCTGATAACTTTTTGAAAGTAATACCCAAAAATTCTCCTGATTCATGTTCCAGATTGATGTAAAAAGTAAAGACAATGAAATGCTCTGAATACCCCTAAGAAATTTTAACCTTTTTTATTCCCGCAGAAATTCGGGTTACAGGTTTGATTTCCAACTGCATACAACTGCCAACCCGACGCAAGGCTATAGCCATTTGGGCTTCAATTGTCTTTACAGAGAGTTGCAATAGTTCCGCTACTTCTTTGTATTTAAGACCATCCTCTTTTACTAATTTAAAATTAGGCGGCAGCGAGGGGGCAGGTTATTCACTGCCTGTCTTATCTGACGAACCATTTCTTCGGTCATCATTAATTGCTCAGGGTCAAAATAGATGCTGTTCATCTGTACAAACCAATCTTCAGCAGACAGGCTTACTTGTCTTTTCTGCTTATTTAGCCTGTTAAGAGCAAGGTTTTTACCGTAGCATAAAAATAAAAAATGGTGATTGAATTGTAATTAACTGATCTTTTTTCTGCCAGATCCGGATAAAAACGTCAGAAACCAGTTCTTCCGCCTCCTCATTTGATTTCAGGATTGAGTAGGCAAACTGCTTTAAACGGCCGTGCAATAAAAGAAATAACTCTTTGTAAGCACTTTGGTCATTATGTAAAGCAATCGCAGAAAGCAGTTTTCGTATATAATCGTTCTCAAGCTTCATCGTCGCAACGTAAATCTAAGGAATCCTTTTATATTTTAAAGTAGTTTGATTACAGGGCTTTTTCTTTATTTTTGCAGCCCAAATCATCAATTCCTGATTTAAATTGAACCAGAAGCTCTTTTACTTATAAAATATTACTGCTTTGCAGTATTGGACCCTTAGCTCAGTTGGTTAGAGCACCTGACTCATAATCAGGGGGTCGCAGGATCGTGCCCTGCAGGGTCACAACAAATAAAAAGCGGAACATGGTTCGCTTTTTTATTAATCGGCATGAAGATTACAACAAATGGTTCTTTAACCTTTTGTTAACCAGGATGAAAAATACATTTGTCCACTACTTAATAAATATGAAGAAGATTTTATCCTTAGCTTTCTGTGCGTTACTGACATCAACTTTGTTTGCACAGAAAGATCCTGAACCCGTAAAGAAAAAGAGCCGATTAACCTTTCCAACAGGGCTAACGACCATTTCCTGGTTCAATTGGGCTATACCAAATGGGCCGGAATACCCGACACTATCAATACTGCCGGTTTATCTAAAAGCATCAACGTGTATTTCATGTTCGATTTCCCTTTTAAAACAAACCCAAAATTAAGTATGGCATTTGGCCCTGGTATTGCCAGCGACCATATGCTTTTTACCAAAACAAATGTGGGTATAAAAGACCTTACTCCTGCTATTCGCTTTACCAATGCAGCTGATACCAACCATTTTAAAAAACAAACTGGCCACAGTATACGTGGAAGCACCAATTGAATTCCGGTACTCTGCTGACCCTATGACAGGCAAAGGATTGAGAACCGCCTTTGGTATAAAAGTAGGTATGCTGATAAATGCACATACCCGTAATACAAAATTTCAAAATAAAGCGGAAACAGCCATTAATGATTTTACACTGAAAGAAGCAAGCAAGAGCTTCTTCAATAAAACCCGGATTTCTTTATGGGCAGGGGTTGGTTTGGGGCATATTAGTTTGTATGGCGTTACCAGCTTACCCTTTGTTTAAAGATGGACAAGGCCCGGAAGTAAGGCCATTTTCCATCGGTATTACATTAAGTGGAATTTAATTTACAAGAAGAAGAAAATATAATCAGCGATCTGCATCAGCGGATCGCTTTTTTATTTTTTTACCTTTGTGCATCCTTCCACCACAGCCGGAAGGAATTTTATTATTATGCTTGACAAAAAAATATCATACAGAACGATGAACGGGCAGTGCTGGTAGGATTGATAAATAAAGATCAAACTGAACCGCAGGTGCAGGAGTACCTGGATGAACTGGCTTTTCTGGCAGAAACAGCCGGTGCTGTTACAGTAAAACGGTTTACTCAAAAATTGCAACATCCAGACAGCAGAACTTTTGTTGGCAAAGGAAAACTCGAAGAAATCAAAAATATGTGCAGGGAAAAAACATCCGCATTGTAATATTTGATGATGAACTGACTGGTGCACAGATAAATAATATTGAAAAGGAAATAGAAGTAAAAGTCATAGACCGTTCCGATCTTATTCTCGACATTTTTGCAAGAAGAGCTAAAACCGCCCAGGCTAAAGCACAGGTTGAGTTAGCACAATACCAATACATACTTCCAAGATTGAGAGGTATGTGGAAACACCTTGAACGATTAGGTGGTGGCATTGGTACAAGAGGTCCGGGTGAAAGTGAAATAGAAACTGACCGTCGTATTGTAAGAGATAAAATTACTTTGCTAAGAAAAAGGTTAGCGGAAATAGATAAACAGGCGTTTACCCAACGTGTGTTTGCTGAAAATAAATTGTTTGCCACATTAGACACCACTACCAGTAAAGTTGTTTTTGAAACTACCCCTTTCTTATTGAGTGATACCGTTGGTTTCATCCGCAAGCTACCGCACCATTTGGTAGAAAGTTTTAAAAGCACTTTGGATGAAGTGAGAGAAGCAGATATACTGCTGCATGTGGTGGATATATCTCACCCGGCATATGAAGAACAATTGGGAATAGTGAATAAAACACTGCAGGAGTTAAACGCTTTTGACAAACCAACTGTTACTATTTTCAATAAAATGGATTTGTACGAGGCGAAAACTTTTGATGAGTGGCTGGAAGAAAGTACAAAACAGGAAATACTGCAGGATCTGAGAGACAGATGGAATAATGAAACTAATGGCAATGCTGTTTTTGTTTCTGCTATTGAAAAAAGAAATATTGATGTGCTGCGCAAAACGATATTGGAAAAAGTAAGAGAACTGTATAGAATCAGGTATCCTTACAAAACTGAATTTTTATATTAGGTTAGCCACTAATAACATGAATGAGTGCAATTAAATAAATTATATCCGCGGTCTGGCTTGTGTCCATTCGGGCTAACCCATTCATCTGGTTAATCAGTGTAATCTGTCTTCAGAAAAACATGACGGAAAAGAAATATATCTGGCATAAAATCGCTGACCATATCAATGAACTAGGTTTTGCTGACAATAACATTGCTGTGGCAGAAGTGAAAGGAAAGAAAATATGTATAGCAAAATTTAAAGACGATGTTTTTGCTGTAGCCTATAAATGCACTCATGCCGGTGGCATTATGGCGGATGGATATATTGATGCGCTGGGCAATGTGGTTTGTCCGCTGCACCGTTACAAATAAAGCTTACAAAATGGCCGCAATGTAAGCGGCGAAGGTTATTATCTAAAACACTGGCCGGTCGAATTAAGGGGTGATGGGGTATATGTTGGGCTGGAAGAAAGTAGCGGCTGGAATATTTTCCGGTAAAAATTGATTGTTAATACCTTGTTGAAAAGCTAAAATCCCTATTTTTGCAACCCCGTAAGGGGACCTGCCTTTGCTAAGGCTATGGCAGGTAAAAGGTATTCCTCCTTAGCTCAGTTGGTTAGAGCATCTGACTGTTAATCAGAGGGTCGCCCGTTCAAGTCGGGCAGGGGGAGCTGAAATAAGATAAGCTCCCGAATTTTCGGGGCTTTTTATTTTCAAGATGCCGGAAAATTTATCAGCATCCTCAATTTCACATGCTGCTTTTCATTTCCGGGAAGAAGGAGGAAGTGAGATGCCGGTAATCATTAATAAAAGAAAGTATATTGTTGTATTGCTGAAATGCTTCTTTAGTATCCATTGTTGTAATAACGACAGACTGCATACCTGCATTAGCTGCACTTTCCACTCCTTTTGGTGCATCTTCAAATACAATACAGTTTTGCGGAGCTATCTTAATTTTTCTCGCGCATTTTAAATAAGTTTCCGGGTGCGGTTTGCTTTGCGTTACATCATCTGCACTCACAATTGCATCAAAATAATGACGGATATTCAATCCATCCAGCACAAAATCAATATTAAACATAATGGCCGCAGAGCCTATTGCCATTTTTATTTTTTGTTCAGCAGCATTTTGCAGGAACCCGTGCAAGCCATCAATTAACCGAAGATGTGGTTTAAATTCTTTTTGATACTGCCTTTCCTTCTCCACACTCATTTTATATTTTTCTTCCTCCGAAAAACGGGCAGGAAAAATCCGCTCCAGCAACTCCCCATTTTTACCATAACATTCTTCTTTCGTTTTTTCAAGGCTGATATCAGCTCCCAATTCATTAAGGATGCGGTGCCATGCCTTAATGTGATAGTGCATATCATCAATCATGGTTCCGTTCAAATCAAATAAAAAAGCTTTCTGTGGCAATGGCATTTAATTTATATATTTTTTTGAGGTAAGCTAAATAGTGAAGACTGATAACTTTCGTTCGGGTAAAACATTATTACTGTTAACTGATTTTTTCAGTACCGTTTTTATTGCTGCCACATAATATGTCAATGGCAGTTTCATTGCTTCTTCGTAACAGGTTGTATTTCTGCTACTAATTTTTTATTGCATCCTCTTTTATAAGATTAATGGTACATCCACCAAAACCTCCGCCCAGCATCCTGGCGCCAATTACTTCCTTTCGGTTTCTTACAAAGTCAACCAGAAAATCCAGCTCTTTACAGCTTACTTCATACATCAGGCTTAATCCATCATGTGTTTCAAACATTTTTTTTCCTAATGCAGCCAGGTTACCTTTTTGCATATCGTCACAGCCTTTTATCAATCTGCCGATCTCCTGTACTACATACCGGCAACGTTTATCAACCAGTACACTTTCGGGTAATACATATTCATCCAGCATTTTTTCGGTAACATCCCGTAAGAATTAACCTGCGGTATATGTTTTTAATCCATTGCACGCCTGGTTACATTCATTACGACGGGTATTGTATTCTGATGAAGCCAGTGAATGTTTTACGTTAGTATTTAATAATAAAATTTTTACTCCTTCAAGTTTAAAGGGAACATATTCATATTCCAATGAGCGGCAATCTAATTTTATAACATGATCTTCCTTACCCATTACAGAGGCAAACTGATCCATGATACCGCATAATACACCTGCAAACTCATGTTCTGCTTTTTGCGCCATTTTAACCATGGCTAATTTTGTAAAGTTGGTTTGCAACAATTCATTCAATGCAAATACTACAGCAGATTCTATAGCAGCTGAAGAAGAAAGGCCTGCTCCAATAGGTACATCACTGGATAATATGGCATTAAATCCTTTCAGGCTGATACCTGCTTTCTGAAACTGCGCTGCAGCACCCAATATAAAATTCGGCCAGCTGACATCTCCCACGGGTTTCAATTCGTTGATGGAAGATGTGAATGTTTCATTCAGATCCAATGCAATCAATTTGATCTGCTCATCTTCCCGCAACGATATAGCTATATATGCCGCTTTATCAATAGCAGCTGGCAATACAAATCCTTCATTGTAATCGGTATGTTCGCCAATAATATTTACACGACCCGGTGAACGAACGATGAGTGGAACTGAGTGAAATTGTTCTTCAAAGGCCTTTCTGATTTTTTCTTTCATACAGCAGCTGTTGCTCTTTTATTAAAACTTATATCCTGACTCTTTATAATTAACGAAATAAACAGACTGGCTGATTTATAACTATCAACTCTCCTTCAAAAAAATTTATATATATAGTTATTTAATCAGATTAAAATCCATGATATAGCAATCTGTATTACCTGTATTTTAAACAGAATTAAATATGTAGTTTATTGGTGTCAAAAATACACTTATACGATTAAATCATCAAACAACAACCCTTCCTTTAATTTCATCCATTAATTTTGGCTACTAATTATCCTCCTGGTAGTGTGTTAATAATTAAGATCATATTACTGTATAACTCTGGTCAGGCTGTAGTTATTTTATTTGTGCTAACATAGCAACGTTGCAAATGAGGTTGCTGGTAATTCAACCCTTTTTACCCGAAAATCATAGTTTTATTCTATGTCAAATTTTAATAACCAGATCAAACATGGTGATGATATTGTGTCTGCTGTTGTTGCTGATCTTCCTGGTCATTAAAGAGCTCTATATTTTTTTTCTGGTTGCCGGGAGCCCTCACTTTGTATATTCTCACGCGCAGTTATTTCCAATTGGTTTATCACCGCAAATGGAGAAAGGGCTGGACAGCTGGATTGTACTTGCTGGAGTTATTTCCTGTTGCTGGCACTACTTGTTTACTTCACATTTTCATTACTGGAAAAACAAGTACATCCTTTTTTGAATGATCCTGCTTCTGCACTTAACAAGGCAAAAGCAGCAATTGGTGATGTGCAGCAAAAAGCCGGCATTGCTCTTATTTCAGAAGAGACGCTGGCTAACCTGGAGCAAAATATATCTGCCTTTCTCCCTACACTGGTGAATGACACTGCCAACCTGATTATCAACCTGAGTATCCTGCTCTTCCTGTTATATTATATGTTGGTACATGGCAAAGAAATGGAATCATATCTTACCCGTATACTTCCATTAAAGAAAACAAATATCGATCTGTTGGCAGCTGAAACAAAGCGGCTGGTAAAAGCCAGTGCATTGGGTATCCCGCTGATCTCCATCATTCAGGGGTGACGGCCACTGTCGGATACATCATCTTTGGAGTACATGATTTTGTGTTATGGGGTTTTCTTACCGGTGTGTTTGCTTTCTTTCCGGTGGTAGGCACCATGATCATCTGGGTGCCACTGGTAATTTATATGTATGCAAGACGGTGATACCTTGAATGCCACCGGGCTTTTCTTTTACAGCTTTATTGTTACGGGTAATGTTGATTACCTGTTCCGCATTACACTTTTGAAAAAGCTGGGGCATGTGCATCCGCTGGTAACAGTGCTGGGAGTAATTGTAGGCCTGGGTCTTTTTGGTTTTATCGGGCTCATCTTCGGACCGCTACTTGTTAACTACATTATTTTACTTTTCCAGATTTACACCAATGAATTTATCGATAACAAACCCGAAGCCTGACGAATACAATATATCCGGTACGTTCTCACTCGCCGCTATAAATAACAGGTATGATTAAATTAACCTTACCTGCATCACTGTTGATTATTGTATTCTGATATATTCCTGCAAGCAATGCATTGGCTTAATCCAGTTCCCTATTGCCGATTCAATATCTGCTTCAATTTAATTTTAAAGCAAATTAGTATATCTTGAAAATTCATTGACGTAAAATGGATATTCTTTCTGCATATTCGGTTGGCAACTGGGTTTTAATACTGGTAGCCTCTTTTATCATCGGGCTTTCCAAAGCCGGGCTAAAAGGCATTGACATGCTGAATGTAACCATCATGGCTATTGTATTTGGCGGTAAGGCTTCTACCGGAATAGTATTGCCATTATTATGTGTGGCAGATATCGGGGCTGTTATTTATTATAACCGCCATGCACAATGGAACCACTTCTGGAAGCTGATACCTGGATGGCCATTGGTATTTTAATTGGTGTATTTGTTGGCAAAGATTTAGATGAAGCAGTTTTAGGAAAATAATGGCATTGATAATTATTGCAACCGCAGGTATTATGATAGCGATGGAGTTTCGTAAAATGCAGAGCATACCTACTAATAAATTATTTGTATCAGGAACCGGTCTGATAACGGGTTTCACCACCATGCTGGGCAATCTGGCCGGAGCTTTTTCCAATATTTATTTCCTGGCAATGCGTATGACAAAGAATGATTTCATTGGTACTGCGGCGTGGGTATTCCTGGTTATTAATCTTTTCAAACTTCCTTTCCAGGTGTTGTATTGGAAGAATATCACCGCCGCCAGTCTGCAAACTGACCTGCTTTTATTGCCTGCATTAGCACTTGGTTTTTGGGCGGGATTAAAAATAGTATCACGGATAAAAGATGATAACTACCGGAAAGTAGTGATTGTATTAACGCTGATAGGAGCGGTGGTTATTTTTCTGAAACGATAACAGATGGGTAAAATGTGCATTTCCCCAATGAAAAATGTATAAATAATAAATGGTGAGGTTAGGAAATAATCTATATTTGATACGGAAAAAATGAATACCCGTTAACATTCTAAATTAAAAACAACATGGCAACAAAGAAAAAAGCAGCTAAAAAAGTTGCAAAGAAACCAGCCAAGAAAGTGGCAAAAAAAGTAGCTCCAAAAAAAGCAGCTCCAAAAAAAGCAGCGAAGAAAGTTGCTAAAAAGAAATCTGCCCGTAAACCAAATGCAGCTTTTATGAAACCCCTCACTCCCAGCGCTGAATTAGCTGCTGTAGTGGGAAGTAAGCCTTTACCACGTACTGAAGTGGTGAAAAAAATCTGGGTTTACATTAAAGCCAATAAATTACAGGATGCAAAAAACAGACGTATGATCAATGCTGATGCTAAACTGAAAGTTGTTTTCGGTGGCAAAGCACAGGTGTCTATGTTTGATATGGCCAAACATCTTTCAAAACACCTGAAATAAGAAAAAGGAGTTACTGAAATGTAAGGGCATCCAATGGTGCCCTTTTTTTATTTGTTCATAGAAGATTCTCTAAACAGTAAACATCATATCATTCTTCTGTTGTACTTTTCATGATGCAATCAAACTCATTTCTGCTATATGGCGCCAATGGCTACACCGGGGAATTAATTGCCCGTTATGCAAAGCAATATAACTTACAACCTACACTGGCGGGCAGGCGAAAAGAAGTGATAGAACCACTTGCGGTTAAACTTAATCTTCCATACCTGGTTGTTGACATCAATGATCCTGCTGCATTGCAGGCGGCATTGAAAGAAGTAAAGCAGTAATACATGCAGCCGGTCCTTTTCAATTTACAGCCAAACAAATGATAGAAGCCTGCTTGCAAACCGGCACCCATTATCTGGATATAAACGGTGACATTGCTGTATTTGAAATGATAAAACGGCATGATGCCGCAGCCAAAAAAGCAGGCATCATGCTGTTGCCGGGTGCAGGATTTGATGTAGTACCCACTGATTGTGTGGCATTGGAATTAAAAAATTGTTACCCGATGCAGTGGATCTGCAATTAGCTTTTGCCACATTAGGCGGCGGGCTGTCTCATGGCACTGCTATCAAATGGCAACTAAATTAGGTGAGGTGGTGCACAGAAAAGATGGAAAAATAATCCGTACAGTACTTGGGCAAACAGGAAGGTGGGTTGACTTGGTATAAAAAATTATTTGTGATGAGTATTCCCTGGGTGATATTTCAACAGCCTTTTACTACCGGCATACCAGGTATAACAACTTATATGGGCATTGCTAAAAAACATATAACATCTTAAAACTTCAACCACTGTTTAACTGGTTGCTTCGAACCAATTTTGTACGCAACTTTATTAAAAGAAAATCAACCAACGACCTGCTGGGCCCTTCGGACGAGCAACGCAACAAAGCAACCAGTTTAGTATGGGGACAGGCAACCAATGCCGGAGGCAAAAACAGCTACTGTACGGCTCAGCGGCCCTGAAGGATATACATTAACAACGCACAGTGCATTAATCATTATGCAAAAAAGTATTGAAAGGAATTTTTGGCTGGCTATCAAACACCTGCCAGTGCTTATGGTGAAGATCTGATATTGGAAATACCTGGTGTACAAAGGAAGTAGTTGATTAATATTTATCTGCAAATCCGCATCTACC
>JADKJC010000010.1 GCA_016722465.1 Chitinophagaceae bacterium
TAATTGCTTCCGGGTAATCTTTCACCAACACCCGAAAACCCGCCAACAAATGTATTATTAGACTCTTTTGATAATAACCGCATTGATGCAATGCCTGTATTTACAATACCGGTTTTATTACTCCGGAATGTAGATGTGCCTATCCCGGTATTATAATAACCACTGCTGTCCTGCTCAAGTGCAAAGGAACCCAGGCCAGTATTATAAGTAAATCCAACCCGTTTGTGCATTAATAAAGAATTATAACCCACTGCTTTATTAAAATCGCTTGCCAGATTATTGAGCATGGCATTTTGCCCAATGGCTACATTCCAGTTTCCGCTGGTATCTCTTTGCTAATGCATCCCTGCCTACAGCGGTATTGCTTGATCCCGACCTTATATCTGACAGCGCATTTAAACCCACACCGGTATTGGAACTACCTGTGCTCTAAAACCCTACAGCCCCTCGCCGGCATAACTACCCAAAAAGGTATTGTTGCTGCTGGTAACACTAAAGCCTGAGTTGATACCTACACCCCACATTTCTGATGCCACTCGTGTTTGATCTTAAAGCAGAAGTGCCCATTGCGGTATTCTCACTGCCGGAAGTATCACTTTCCATGGCAAAATAACCATTGGCCGTATTCCAAATGGCTGTAGTGAGCTGGTTTAAACTATAAGCACCGGTAGCAGTATTGCCGGTTGCAGTGGCTAAAGTTCTTGAAGCATTATTTAATGATTTATAGCCAAGTGCAACATTGTCGTAAACCTGGAAAGCATCTCCCATAGCGCTGTCGCCAATGGCAACATTCCTGCCTGCATTATTTGCCCTGCTTAAGCCCTCGGTACCAACAGCCACATTACTTGGCCCATAGGTTATACCATGGCACTATCACCAATGGCTGTGTTTCTACCTATGGAACTGCCATACAGGAAATTGGTATTGGTGCCGGCATCATAATAAAAATTAAATAATGAATGATAGCCGAGTGATGTGCTTTTTGGCCCTACCCAATAACCTTTGCCGGATTCGGTACCAACGTGCGTGGCCCGGGTTTGAGGATTTGCTACAGGAGAGAAATCTGAATACAGACCTGCCTGGTAACCAATGGCAAAATTATTATCATGCTTATTCAAATACAATGCACTGGTACCTATCGCAGTGGTGTTGGCAGCCGTATCATTTGAAAAAGACGACTGGTAACCTATAGCAACATTATCAGTGCCGGTAGAATCATTTCTTAATGCAGCAGAACCAATGGCTGTATTTTGATTAGCCCTGATAAGCCTGCCTGCATCGTTACCTTACAGCAGTATTGTTGCTGCCTAATGTACTTGAAACATGGCATTACCAACAGCCACATTGTTAATACCTGTTTTGTTGGCTGTTAAGGAGTAGCTACCCACGGCGGTATTTGCACCGCCTGTTGTGTTACTATCTAAACTGGAATACCCGATTGCCGTATTGGGGTAGGTGGCTGTTGTACTTTTTAATGCCCTGCTACCTACTGCTACATGTTGTGACCCTCCAGCGTTTGCATTTAATGCCTGAAAGCCCATCGCCACATTATCGTTACCAAATGTGCGTAATGCAGCTGAGTCGCCTACTGCGCTATTGCGGCTGTAAGCATCTAAAGTTGGTTGGTCGCCGTAAGCGCCTGATCCTTCCAGGGCATAAGCACCCAGTACAGCATTTTTCTTCCAATATTTGCCGTTCGTCCTGTATTAAAACCTACATAAGTATTCTCGCTGCCCTGTAATGGGTTTGTTTGACCGGTCATTATTAAAAACGCCGGCTTCGGCACCAACAACAGTATTTCTTGTACCGGCTTTATTTAAAAACAATGCAGAGCGTCCAACAGCAGTATTCTGTGTACCGAAGAATCGGCTTCCATTGATCCCACACCTACAGCAGTGTTTTTCACCACCAACTTTATGTGCCCGCATGAACGGAAACCTACTGCAGTATTTACGCTGCCATTTTTGGCATTTTGCAGGCTTCTGCGCCTTGGCTGTATTCCAGAAACCAATACTGTCATTTTCAAGTCAATGATCCTACAGCTACATTACTGTTAAATCCGCTGCGTTTATGATAAGCCATTGCATTTATGCCAACAGCTGTATTAGCTGCGCTGGAGTCATTAAATCTAAGAGCACTGACTCCTATCGCAAACGTTATCGGACCCCGCCATATTATCTGCCATGGCATAACCACCAACTGAAGTATTGTAATAGCTGAATGGTCCATTTACGGTACCGGTTGCCCGCTTTGAGATAAATAACCGACAGCAGTGTTGTAAATATAAACCTACCATTTATTTGTTTAAGTGCCCGAAAACCTACGGCTGTAGCACCACCAATTGAGGTGAGCCCTGCCCATAGCGCTGTCGCCAATAGCAACATTTTGCGGAGATACTCCTGTTAAGGCGAGTGCGTGTCTTCCCATGGCTGTGTTTGAAACACCGCTGCTAAGAGCCTGCCCGGCTCCAAAACCCATAGCTGTATTGGCATAGAAGCCTGCGCCTGTATTTACCCTCAATGATTTATAACCCAGGCCTGGGTTGCCGCTGTGCTGTCTACTATACCAGGATAGTATCATAAACCCTGAATTTTAATGCTTTATTATTGATGCTTCCTAAGAAACTGGTGTCGGTTACATTGTTGTTTCCGTTAAGGTTCCAGGCAGTGGTGTCTGTTGCAATACCACTGGCATTAATATAAACCCATATTGTGTTTGGCAAATCATAGTAATGAAACCCAATACTGTCGGGCCCGGTTTGATAAACCAGCAAACCATTGGCCGGTGTGGCTAATGGCATTTTCTGGGTTTTATCCATGCGTGGTATCAACATACCTTTAGTTGTACTTGTTACATCCAGTATGGCACTAGGGTCGGCGGTGGCGCCTGTAGTGTTAATACTTAATGATTGTGCACTGGCGGTAACATGTAAAGTGGTTGCAACGCAAACGGCAAACACAAAACGTAAACATTTGTCATAATAAACAGATAAAATTAATTAAAAAACAACTGTCTTCCAGAATTGGATGTCTTTGCAGGTATTGGGTTTAGAGGGGCTACAAAAAAGAATAGTAAGTTAATAAAATTTAATTAAGCAGCTAATTCTTTAATGAATAATTATTTATTAACAATATTAACGATAATGGCACCGGCAAAACTAAATAGAAAACAACTGAAAAAAATACCACAAACCGGTAATTTACCTTCTTGGTTATTAAAAAAACTTCCTGCTGCGGAAGTTTTTTTTAATTCTGGTTGTTGAAATTAAATTACTGTTCCTTTTGCAAAACCGGCTGAACCGGTGCCACGGCCTTTTCAGTTGCCGGTGTTTTTGCATAGTTTTTAACAGGCACACTGGTATCCACTGGCTTAAACTCACCACCCGGTACAATAGGCTTTGGCTGCTCTTTACAGTCATTGCTTTTGGCGCTGTTAGAATTTGCGGGGCAGCTTTACTGTGCCAGCTGTCTTATCCCTCTGCGCTGCTTTTGTCAGATTCGGCAATGGCAGGTTTTCTATCTGCATTTTGTGCAATGGCGGTAAAACTCATTACCGTAAAAACTGTTGCAGTTGTAATTTTTATGATTGTCTTTTTCATATTGTGTATTAATACATTAAATTATTGTTTTACAAACGGTAGGTTTCTTTACTGCCAGTCTTCTTTTGTAATGATTAAGAAATAGGTGGCTGCTGCCAGCGGCTGCAACGTGAAGGACAACCATGTTTGAAGAGGTTTCAGCAAAGAAATAAATTTACCATCAACTCCAAAACCTGCAGTTGCGCTTTGTTTACGTACGATGTTGGTAACTGAATGTTAAGAACGGTTGAAGCCGGAACGGGGAATATCCTTACCTGCTCCAGCCTTTTCAAACTTAACCGGCCTTACAGGCGAATAGGTGAATCTGCCCGATTTATCAATAATTTTTAAACGGTAATAATTCCATCCCTGTGCCGGAGTATTATCAAAATCAACATAAGCCGATTAAGGAGATTTGCCTTGAGTTAACCGAACTTAAAAACTGAAGTTAGTTGCATTAAGCGATTTCTGTATTTCATATTTAAACGTTTCCTGCTCGTTTGCAGCTTCCCAGTTCAGGCGTACTTTGTTGCCATCGGCAATGGCTGTAAAGTAAAGCAGTTTTACCGGCAGGGCATTAAATTCGCTGAATGTACCCAAGGTAAACCTGCGCTCGGTATATTCATAATTATTGGTAGGCGAGTTAGAGTTTACATAACCAAAAAGACTGTCGGCACCCAGTGTATTACCGGTTGCCCAAAGCCCGGTACATCCCAGATAAAAGGCGGCCTGTTAATATATTGCAATCAGTAAACTATCCCTGATGGCAGCTGTGGCACTTACATAGCTTCGTCCCCGCCACGATAAACTGATCTTAGCATCATCATCGGTGCTGAATTGGTTGTTGCTGGTTACTTCCCAATACTCACTTCGCTAATATGGTCCAGAGGAGGAGAAAAATATTGGTACGGTTAAATGGTTGGGCATAGGTATATTCGGGCCGTCCAGGTGGCAGTGGTACCATTTACTTTCGACAGTTTTATAGGTGCATACAAACTATCTGTTTTTCCTATGGGGAATAAATAAAATTTGCTGCAGGTGTGCCACTACATTTCCGGTTCGGCTAAGTCTTCCATTTACCCAGCTTTCGGTATAGCTACTGGTTGATGAAATGGCATTGATGGCCGGGTTGCTTACCAACAGGCTATCGTTACCATATCCGGTTTCTGTAAAAACAAAGCCCGTATCCAGCCTTAAATTATTTCTTACTTCGCAGGAGGAGAGTAAAGTATCGCCCACAGCATTGCGTACAGTCATATTGTAAAACCGGGTAGGGCCATAAAACTCTGCCTGTTGGTACCCTGAAAAAACAGTGCCGGTACTGGTTGCATCCATGGCACCTGCTGCTGTAGAATCCAGCCAGCCCTCGGGATTGGTGGCCGTTGTTTTTACCAGGTAAATGGAATCGTCGGTAGCTGTCCATTTGCTGGTGCCTAAAAAGTAATGCCGCCATCTATCACGGTTTTGTTCCGGCAGTTGTAACAATTTGTACATTACCACTGGCCCTTACAATTTGCTGGGCATTGGCTTTGGCAGCCATAAAAACCGCAATGGCCATAATTATTTTTCTCATAACCTTCATATTGTTGGTTGTATAAAGTAAACTGTTTTTATTTAATTTATATCCCCATTTTGGGTGATATTTTTTTGTTTTATAAATTATTTCTGTTCCAGTTTTTCAACTCTTTTTAAAAGATCATCAATTGCCTTTTGTTGTTTATCGATGATTTGCTGTTGTTCCTGAACAGCCTTGGTTAATACCGGAATAAGGCCGGTATAATTAACTGCTTTAAACTGTACTTCATCACTCAGCTTTTTACCGTTCTTATTTCCTTGCTCATATTCGGCCGGTTGAATAGCTTTGGTAACAAGTTGCGGAAATACCTTTTCCAGGTCCTGAGCCAAAAATCCAAATTGATCGCCTGCAGGTAAATTCATGTATTTATACTTTGCAACATCATAATTGTAAGACTTGGTTTGTAACGACATGATCTTTGATAAAGCACTTGCATCATAGTCTCTGATATTTGATTTCAGTTTCTCATCAGAAGGGAAATAAGCACCGGTTGTAAAAACATTTCCCGCAAAATATCCTCCCCAGTTAGTTGTGGCACCCGAAGCAGAGCCATAAATACCATAATTGATGGTTGAGGGACCAGTGGCGCTGCCATAAGCACCTATATTAGAAGCGGCGCCGCCATTGGCAGCGCCTAACGTCCCATAGTTTGTGGCGGTTGTTGTTTGAAAAGCGGTACTATAAACTCCCCAGGTATTAAATGTACCGGTGCCTGGATTAGTATTATCTACATTTGCCCAAACACCAACATAACCTCCCTGAAAATAGCCGCCTATACCATAGCCCCTGGTTGTTGCGGTTACTCTGCCTTTTACAGCAGCAACATCAATAGTACCTGCGTAAGTATTGTTTGCATAAATAGTTGCGCCATTATTAGTATGGTCAATGTTGCTCGAGCTTTCAAAAAGGCCTGCGTTTCTGATAATGGATGGTGCAAGTACATGTAATTTCTGTGTTGGAGCAGTTGTTCCAATACCAATCCTTGTATCAGCAGTAGCACCATTTATGCCATTGATACTTCCCAGCACCAGTGAGTTATCCTGTGCAACAACGGCCCTGTATCCAATAGCAGTTGCATTGGGTACGTACTCCTGCAATATCACTAAAATAGCCAACTGTAGTATTATTTGTTCCCGTGGTATTACTTTGGCCAGCGTAGGTACCTAAACCTGTATTGCCGCTGCCGTTGTTATTTTTGAGGCTATAAAATCCTACTCCCACATTATCTATACCGGCAGTATTTAAATCTAAAGACCGATGGCCTATAGCAGTATTACCATCTGAATTTATATTAGCGTTGAGTGCATAAGAACCTAATGATGTGTTCCAGTTACCACCCTGGTTTGAAAGCATGGCGTTCCATCCCATGGCAGCATTTCCCTGACCGAAAGTATTTGCATTTAAGGCAAAATAACCTAATGCAGCATTATTGGTACCAATCCCATTAGAACGCATGGAAAAAGCACCTACGGCCACATTGCCGCTACCATTATTGTTAAATAATGAACTATCGCCAATAGCCACATTATAACTGGCAGTTGTATTGTTAAGCAATGTTCGTGTACCTACACCAATATTACCGCTGCCGGTATTGTTGTTGAATAAAGAGCCATAACCAACAGCAGTATTGGTACGACCTGTTGTGGTAAGAGTTAGTGTGTTGGTACCCAAACCGGTATTTTCAATACCTTTTAAAGAATCTGCTCCGGCACCATAGCCGGCATTAAATCCCACAAAAGTATTTTGTGCACCTGTATTCCTATAACCTGAATATGCTCCCAAGGAAGTTACTCCGCTGGTATACAGGTTTGTAGTAGGTACCCCAATTCCATCACCCATGGCCCGGTATCCCATAACGGTGTTATCCGTTCCTCCAATTGCAAACATCGCATAGCGGCCAACTACTGTATTACGGAAAGATGAATCACTGAATTCTATAGCGCCTACACCTAAGGCAACATTTTCAAAACCATTTTTTACATAACGTAAAGAGCGCCAGCCCATGGCAGTATTAAGACTACCGGAAGTATCGAATTCCATCGTTTCATACCCGACTGCTGTATTAAGCCCGTTGGTTTTATGATTAACCATGGCGTAATTACCAATAGCGGTATTTGCTCCTCCATCCCTGCTGTTTAAAAGCGCATTGTAGCCCATGGCAACATTATTATTTCCGGTGCGGTGATTGTACAGTGCATTAACTCCTACCGCCACATTACCCGAGCCGCTGGTATCTAAACGCAGAGCACTGGTACCAATGGCTGTGTTTACGGTACCGGTCTTATTTTCGTACATGGCTAAATAACCTACAGCCGTGTTATAAATACCAGCCGTATCATTTCTTAAAGCACCGGAGCCTATAGCTGTTTGGCTGGAATAGCGGGCAAAGCGTAAGGCATCATTGCCTACAGCTGTGTTATCAAACATGTAGTTGATTGCAGATGGATTTACCGCTTCCATCATAGCAGCATTACCGATGGCTGTATTATTGTAACCTATTTTGTTGCTCATTAAAGCAAAACTGCCCATAGAAGTATTTGCACCTGAAACGGTATTACTGTCCTGGCTTGAGTAACCTACGGCAGTGTTTGGATAGGTGGCAGTTGTGTTTGCCAAAGCCCTGCTGCCAACTGCAACATGATCGCTGCCTCCAAAATTCTTGGTTAGTGCCATATTGCCCACTGCCACATTATCCTGGCCAATAGTTGCAGTAGCCGCACTATCTCCTACAGCCGTATTGCGGTTTGTTGAAAAGGCGTAGTAACTACCACCGTAGGAATTAAGTGCATGATATCCCACTGCGGTATTTTTTGTTCCAATGGTATTTGAAGACAAAGCCAATTGGCCCACTGCCGTATTTTCTTTACCCTCTCCTGGGTCGCCATTTGTGTAATAGTTATTGAGTAATAAAGCATTGGTACCTACTGCTGTGGTATAAGGTACTTTGTTAAAATGAGCCGACTGGGCACCCAGTGCAGTTACTTCATAAGTGCTGTCTC
>JADKJC010000011.1 GCA_016722465.1 Chitinophagaceae bacterium
GGTATTATCATGGAGGAAGTTTTGGTGAGGATTATGTTTATGATTTTGATATTGATGCCACGGGCAATGTTTATGTTTTTGGGTGCATCTTATGGTACCACTTACAATCTCGATTGTTTTGCAAAGCTAAACAGCGCAGGTGTGCAGCAATGGTTAACAAGATATCCTTCAGCATCCAATTCAGAATCTCAAGGCAGTGCCATTGCAGTTGATGCTTCGGGCAATGTATATGTTGCCGGATTTATAGATCCGCCAAGCGTATCGCCCAACTGGTTAGTGCTTAAGTACAACAGCACAGGCACACAGCAGTGGGTTGATCTGTACAACGGTCCGCTCAGTGCCGAAGATAAAGCCACCGATATTGTAATTGCGCCTAACGGAAACCCTACCGTATGTGGTTATCATTGGGATTCAACTGCGCTTGGTGGTGTTAACACGCTGGTGCGTCAATACAATACCACAGGTGGCGTTGTGTGGCAAAGCACTTATACCAATCCTGCTATAAATGGCTTCGACCAGGCATATAAATTGGCATACACTGCAAATGGCGAATTGCGTGTGGCATACCACAAGTTCCAATCCTTTGGCTACAGCTACTGATATGCTGGGTCTGGCTTACGATCAGAATGGAAACCTCCTGTGGGCCACACCTTATACCTATGCACCATCAGCAAACGAAATGCTTTTGTGCCGAGATTGATTCAAACGGCAAGATTTATTTTGCGGTTCAGATTACTTTCGCTGTGCTAACCTGCATCAACGCAAACGGAACAACAGGATGGCGCAACAAGTGGCTGGGCCAGGTTACACCCTCACCGCGATGTTTTCTTTGATGTGAGATTGGATGATAATGGTGGTTTATATGTTGCAGGCAAGGAATATTTCCCGGCCCAAACTATTTTGGCAATGGCGGTACTGATAACGCTATCATTGTTAAATATACCGAAGCAGGAGATTCACTCTGACGTATCGCATTTATGATTCCTTATCTGTTTCGGTTTGTTCTGCAATTGATGTAGTAAACGGTAAGGTTTACGGTGCAGGCTTTAAAGCCGATACAGCAGATTATAATTTCGATCATTTTATTGCAGTGCTCGATACGGCAGGCAGCACCTTACACGAATGGCAATACAACGGCAAAGGTGATGGAGTAGCTACAGGCGCATTTGTTCGCACCGATGCATTGAACAATGTGTATTGCGCTTCAACAGTTGACCGCTTTGATACTAAGGGTTATGATATTGCAATAGTGAAATACGATGCAGCCGGAGTGCAGCAATGGAGCGTTATTATTCATCGCCCGTTTGGAACAACGATACGCTTATCGCGATGGAATTTGACCCTGCAGGCGATTTGCTTTTATGCGTAGCAACAGATAGTGTACAAACGAAAACAAAATATTATCCATCAATTGTTCGCATGAATTCCAATGGTCAGTTTTTAGATACCGTAAGTTACACTTCAATTCCGGGTACAAATATTTTTCCGCGTGCAATGATGATACGCACTGATGGAAGTGTTGTGTTAGGCAATTCGTCTTCAACACTCGAGGACTGCTTTATATGATGCCAGCTTTAATCTTCAATGGACAGCGCGTATAGATTCTAACGTCATCAATGCACGTGTAAACAGCCTGGCTGCATTTCCAAATGGTGATATTGCAGTGGGTAGTTATGTGCAGACTTCACCTTCATTCAGCGATGCAAAAGGAGTGGTGCAGCGCTATACGCCAACAGGACAAATCGTTTGGAGTGCCGATGTGGATTCAATAGGTTATTATGACGATCTTATTGATGTAGCAGTAAACGCTGCAGGTGATGTGGCTGCTGTTTCAGCATCAGGAAATACAATTGCAGTGGCAGGCATCAACGGAACCACAGGCGTTAATTCATGGCGACAGATTTATAATCCCACAACCACAACAGAGCGCCCCGTTCAGGTGGAGTACACACCGGCAGGTAACATTGCATTTATCTGCAGTGGTTACAATGGTTTTGTGTATCGATATACTACGGTACAGTATAGCGGCACAGGTGTGTTTCAGTGGGCAACAGTTTTCAGCTTAACTGCAAGCGACCGCGAACCAATAGCTATGATGACCGATGCAAACAATAACATCATAACAGCAGGTTATAAAATTGTATCCACCACCAGTAATTTCGATTATGTGCTTGTGGCATATAACAGCAACGGTGTTCAGATTTGGCTCAACACTTATGCGCTAACAGGCTTCACCACTCAAAACCCTGACAGGCTACGTTCGTTTACAAGAGATGCCGCAGGCAACTACATCGTAACGGGCGAAAGTTCAAACGAAAGTTTTAATAACTGGCATTATAGAATGGTGACTATTAAATACGGCAGCAGCCCTGTTGGAATGGAAGAGTTATCTCGCTACGTTTACCGATAATGTTTTTGCCTATCCCAATCCATCAGCAACAGGTAAATTCTTATTGGCAGATGCATCGCCAAATGCACCAATTTGTAGAGGCAATGTTTATGATATGCAGGGACGACTTTTAAAATCATTAACCCTGCATGATGATGTAATTGATCTGAGTGATCTCCAATCAGGAGTTTACTTTTTGCATTACCAGCGTAACAAGATTGCGAAACGGAAGTTGAATGTGATGTTGAGGGAGATTTTATTGTGTGGGAGGCGGTGAGAGAAGTGTTTCAAAAAATCATGCACAAGGTTTTCGACACCTCTACTTGAAAATTCTCTTACTCCAATTCTAAAATAACAATATCTAAATCGTTAACAGCGGTTAGTCTTTTATCGCAGTAAGTAGTGGGATATCCATAAACAATGCTGATGCACATATGATGGCATCCGGTAACTTCACTTTATTGTTTTGCCTGATTTTAGCGGTTGTAAATTGATGGTGGAATTTATATCCACAATGTAACACTCTTTCAGGAGTTTGCTTATTGCTTTTTCTTCCTCTTTTGATTGAGTTGGATAACTCATCAATTCCAATTCAGTAATAAATGAAATTACATCACTAGCGTTTTGATATCAATCGAATAAAATCAACTGTTTCGGATTTTGTTCTTTAAAATATTGTATTTGAGTTTGCTGAAAGAGTTGATTTAGCTCAACTTTTTCAAATATAGATATGCTTAAAATTTGTAGAATTTCGTAGAGGCTTTGTTTGAGCATGAATTTCTTCTTTGCAATGGCTACTAAAACATAAACGGAAATGGCAATCCATATTTGTGTTTTAACAGCATTTTCAGATTGCCCCCAGAATGATTTTATTTTCAAATGCTGTTTTATCCATTTGAAGAATAGTTCAATTTTCCATCGGTGCTTGTAAAGCAATGCTATCTCTTTAGCTGACAGATGAAAGTTGTTAGTGAGGAAGATTAAAACCTTGCCTGTTATTTCATCTTTGAATTTTATTCGTCTCATTTTAACCGGATAATTTTTTGAAGCATAGTGATTGTTCAGCAAGATAGTTTGGTCATAAATCACTCCTGCAAGTTTATCTTTTGGATGTGAGTATATGCGCCTGTAATTCATGTTGTCTTTTGCTCTTGTTACAAAGAAAGCATCTGATTGATGAATCTTGTAAAGCCGCTTGTAGTCAACGTATCCTCGGTCCATCACATAAAAACTGTTTGCTTCAAAAGAGATAATGTCAAGCACATTTACATCATGCACTGATGCGTTTGAAAACAAAATGAACTCCGGGATAGAAGTCTTTAAATCAATTTGCGTGTGCAACTTGATACCTGCTTTTGTGCTTCTAAATGTTGCCCAATAAAATGTAGATAAACATAAGTCAATAGTGGTGGCATCAATTGCAAACACATTTCCTTTAAGTGAGACTTCTAAGTCATCATCATTTAAATAAAGCTGTTTTGCTTGAGCAATTAGCAGCATGGCAAGTTCCTGATAAATTAGAAAAGAACGATTTTCATTTGCTTTGCTCAAGGTGCTTTTAGCAACTAAGTCTCCGATGCCTAAATGATATAACTTGCCAGCATTTGCTTGCAAACAAAGAATGGTGTCGCTTAAACTTTCTCGATGCGTTAATTGACCAAATGCCATGCATAGAAATTGTTTCCAGCAACGGAAGTCTTTAACTTTGTAATCGCCATTGTGCCTATTGACAAGGGTTTGAAACTGTTTGTGCGAAATCAATTCAATTAGCTGTGCGAAAACATATTTGCCTTGGTTCATATTCTTTGAAAATCAATAGTTTACAAACTACTGAAGTCTTCAAAAAATCAAATCGTTTCCAATGCAAAATCTTCGCAAACTCAATATTTACAATTATTTCAAAGAACTTTTATTTATAACATCAAAACGCTCAACTGATGTTCCTCTTTAAGTACAGTTACCATACGGGTTATTTTATTATTTATGTAAAAATAATTTAAAAGATCGATTTACTATATTCACTTTAATATTTGAACCAAACGCTCACAGACTAAATTTGGGTTTAATAGAAAACATGTTCCTAAGGAAAAATCCCCAACGACTGGTATGCTACACCGAGTTTATTAATGCCGCTTACAAACGCTGCCGTGCGTAAATCAGTGATCTTTGGATTTTGTTTTTTGATTTCACGAATTTCATTGTAGGCATAAATCATGGTTTCTAAACCTGAGCATACATAATCAATTTCATCAGCACCATGTGTAAGCGCTTTTTCGCGCTGGTCTAATGATTTACCTGTTATGCGTTCAACAGCATCAACCAGTTGCAGGGTTGACATTTCCCGAAACGTTTTTCCATCCTGCCAAAGCGCACATGCGATAAATTTTTAAGCCACTCGAAATACGAAACAGTAACACCACCTGCATTTAAAACAAGTCAGGTATGATCATGATATTTCTTTCATTTAATATTT
>JADKJC010000012.1 GCA_016722465.1 Chitinophagaceae bacterium
CTTTGCCAGTAACGGTGCTTTGCTTAATGCCTTACCGGTAACAAACATTATCAATCCCACAAATCCCAATGCCACTCCAAAAAATCAACTACAATAACATAGGTACTTTGTCTTTTGACACTCCCGGAAATACCATCTGGAAGAAATCTAACCAGTGACCAAATATGATAAGCAGTGACATGAAAGTTATAGTTGTATAATTTCTCTTGGAACTCCTTCTCATTAATATTAACAACGGAGCAAGGAAGTTGATTATAAACATCATCCAGAATATTCCGCTATATATTCCCTGTGCCCTTGGTTTGAAATAAGTTGTTTCTTCCGGAATGTTGGCATACCAGATAAGCATAAATCTGAGAACCACAAATAAGTCCAGAATACAGAAAAGGCAAACATGAACTTTCCAATATCATGCAGGTCTTCGTTGGTATATTCTAAATAACCACTGTTTTTCAGGAACACTACAAACAAACAAATAAGTGCCATGCCTGCTACAAACGTACTGGCAAAAGTGTACCAGCTATACATGGTGCTGTACCAGTGTGCATCTATACTCATCAGCCAGAGCCATGGAATAGAAGACATTACTGTTAACGCAAATACAATCATGTAAAGAGCAGCCCAAATTGTATTACCCCAGATATATTTTTAGCTTCTGCTCTTGTAGCCAATGGTTTTTTCATCCAGGCTGCGGAAAGCTCGCATCTTCCAGCCAAGTAATGACCACAGGCCGATGGTAAGTACTGTTACTACAGCAAAGAAATTTTATTTAAAAATCCTTTTGAAATTCAGGATAGCGTCATGTTTTACATGTTCTGTATCTGTCCAGTGAAAAATTGTATGGTTATTACCAAATGCGATAGACAAAAGAATTGCTAAAGCAATTACGCCAATCACCGGCACTACAGCAGATATTGCTTCCGGAACCCGGCGAAATGCCATTTGCCATCCGCCCCATGCCAATGTGGTGGCACAGATAAAAAACATTGAAGCATTTACCACTAATAAGAAATAAACACTGTTTTGCAACAGGCTTGCCCAGAACCTTGCGTCCTGTATATTCTTTCTTCCGGTGTACCACCACTGCCATGTGTGCTCATGTATAAAGCAACAATCGCAATAATACCAAGCAGCATCAATGCTATAGATATTGTATTATATCGCTTTGGTACTTCAAATTTTTCTCGTATTGACATCAGTGTCCGTTTATTATTTCTTCAAAACTATTTTCCTGTTTTACAGTTGCTGTATCCGCACCAGTTGCTGGTTTTGCAACTACCCCGCCCTGTTTGAGTTGATATAAGCAATTACTTCCCAGCGTTGTTTGGTATTCATCTGAGAGGCGTAGCTACCCATACTGTTTTTACCATAAGTAACAGAATGAAACATTGTTCCTTCTGTCATTGCTTTCATAGCGTCATCCATAAAATTTTTAGGGGCATTAGGGAAAGGGCCATCGCCGCCTTTCCATAAAGGACCATTGCCGTCTAATTTTCGCCATGACAAATACCGCAATAAATAAGATATAATCTCTCCGCTTCCTTCATATCAACTGCAACGCTATCTGTGCCTAACGGGCTTTGTTAGAAGCTGATTGTACATAACCTGCAGAATCATTTTTTAATGTATAAGCATACATATCTCCCCGGGCCACTGTTCCTTCTACCGGCTTCGAAGTATAATGTACACGGCTTTATCCAATGCCTCTGTAGAAGCATACGTTTCATAAGCCCTGCTGTATGACATGTCCGGCATATAAGCCCTGCCGGTGCTGCGGCGGGTTTTGTTACAACTTATCATTGCCACCACCATCACTATGCAGCATGTCGTTATCGAAATTTTTTTCATCCTCAGTTAATTATATAATGATTAATGAACCGCTTCTTCTGTTTTTTTCAAAACGTTTCCGTCTTTGTCATAACGACCCAGCCACCATTCTGTTTCTTTGTATTGTACCTGTACATCTGTAGCACCAATGCTTTGTAAAACTGATAGCTTCGCATCATTTGTTTTATCTGTACATTCCAATGCCATTACAAAAGTGTCGTCAGTAGAACGTGGATTAAAATGATCCTTTCTTACAAAAAGTGCCAGCTGGCACAAATAACAAAACGTAAGCACCATTCCTACCGCAGCAAATAATACGGTCAACTCAAACGTAATAGGAATCCAGGCGGGTAATGCAAAGAATGGCTTACCGCCAAAGTTGAGTTGCCAGTCTATTGTTAATGCCCGGGTAATAAAACCAACAGCAGTAGCTGTTCCTGTAATACCATAAATAAATCCCTCTGTATGAAGGCTGGTATCACGAAGACCCATTGCTTTATCCAACCCATGAATAGGGAATGGAGTAAACACATCATGGATTTTATACCCGGCACGGCGGGTTTTCTTTATGGCAGGAAATAATACTGCTTCATCATAAAAATTACCTGTAACAAATTTTTTTACACCCATTGTATTTCGCTTTTTAGCTGCTAGCTTAAAATCCCGTTTTATTAATATCTCAATCTTGTATACCTCTAAGCTCTAATGATCATGTTCCTGATCATGGGCAAACTTTTCTACCTTTTCACTCTCGATAACATCCATTTTCACTTTATAATTCTCACCATTCTTTTTCAAAATATGTTTAATCTCTGCTATTGCAATTACCGGGAAGAATTTTGAGAACAGGAAATAACAGGTGAAAAACAACCCGAACGTTCCCATGTAAAATCCAACCTCCCAGATTGTTGGTGTGTAATAAGTACTCCATGAACTGGGTAAATAGTCACGATAAACAGAAGTAACGATAATTACAAAACGTTTGAACCACATACCAATGTTTATCAATATTGACATGAAGAAAGTAAGCGTCAGGTTCCTTCTCATTTTAGAACTCCAGAAAATTTGAGGTGACAACACGTTACATCCCATCATGATCCAGTAACTCCAGCCATAAGGGCTGTTCAGGTTCAACCGGTTTTCAAAGAAGGCAAAGTTTTCATAACCTACCGCTGAATACCAGGCCATGAACAACTCTGTGAGGTAAGCAATACCTACAATTGAGCCTGTTAATACAATTACTTTATTCATCACTTCAATATGCTCGACAGTGATGTAGTCTTGTAATCCTAAAACTTTTCTTGTAACCAGCAAAAGCGTTTGCACCATTGCAAAACCAGAGAAGATGGCACCTGCCACGAAATATGGCGGGAAGATGGTGGTATGCCAACCCGGAACAATGGATGTGGCAAAGTCGAAGGATACAATAGTGTGTACTGATAATACGAGTGGTGTACTCAAACCGGCCAACACCAATGATAATGCTTCATGACGTTGCCAGTGTTTGGTGCTTCCTGTCCATCCGAAAGCTGCCACACCATAAAAAGCCTTTCTCCATTTCTTTTTTGCCCTGTCACGAAGTGTAGCAAGGTCAGGCAATAAACCAGAGTACCAGAATAATAAGGATACAGTAAAGTATGTTGATATCGCAAATACGTCCCACAACAATGGTGAGTTAAAGTTTACCCATAGCGGGCCCCTTGTATTTGGATAAGGAAGAACGAAGAATGCATTCCACACACGACCCATATGCCAGATAGGAAACTGGCCGGCACACATTACCGCAAAGATTGTCATTGCTTCCGCAGCACGGTTTACACCGGTTCTCCATCCCTGGCGGAATAATAAAAGGATAGCAGAGATAAGTGTTCCGGCGTGACCAATACCCACCCACCATACGAAGTTGGTGATGTCCCAGCCCCAGCCGATGGTCCTGTTCAGGTTCCACTGACCGGTACCATAAATTACTTCTACCGTAACTGATAAAATACCAAAACCAAGTAACGCAACGGAAATAAGAAAACCCCATCCACCATAATTTAGATGGCTTAGCTACCGGGCGGCAAATATCTTCGGTTATCTGATGATAGTCTTTATCACCATCTACCAGCGGAGGTCTTACCTGTGATTCGTATCGGAGTAATGACATAAGCGATTATAAAAAGTCCAAATAATTAAATTCTAAAAATCGAAACCAATTCTGTTAATGATGTATCTCTTCAGGAGCCGCACCTGTAGGAACTGTTGCGGTATCCTTTTTATGTTCCCCGGCTGCATCATGTCCTGCTGCTTCTTTGTGTTCTTCACCACCACTATGATGTTGATCTTCATTCTCTCCCTCTGTATTTCTAACTTTAGCGAGATAAGTAATGTTAGGTAACACATGCAATTGTTCCAGCACATAAAAACTGCGCTGCGGATTATCATTGCGAACCTTTGTCAACTGGCTTTCTTTATCATGTGCATTACCAAATACAATTGCATTGGCAGCGCAAGCTGTTTGACAAGCTGTTTTTGCCTCACCATCTTTCAGCATCCTGTTATCTTTCTTTGCATCTAATTAAGTGGCCTGCAATTTCTGGATACAGAAAGAACACTTTTTCGATAAACACCTCTTGATCGAACAGTAACATCAGGGTTCAATACCATTCTTGTCAAATCATCATTCATCTGGAAAATAACCGGATCCAACTTTACCCACAGTTTGTTGATCCTGGTTATTAGCGAAGCTGTCAGCACCTGTATAATCAGACCAGTTAAAGCGACGTACTTTAAACGGACAGTTATTGGCAATATCTTGTACCAATACAACGGTTATAGGTCATTTGGTTGATACCTTCTGCGCTGTGGTTGGTAGCTGCTACAGGACAAACATTTTCGCAAGGTGCATTATCACAATGCTGACATATCATTGGCTGAAACACAACACCTTTCAGGTTATCAGGATCTTTTTCGTCAGAAATAAAATAACGGTCAATACGCAACCATTGCATATCGTGGTAACGCAATACTTCGCTTTACCAACAACAGGTACGTTGTTTTCTGCATGAGCAGGAAACTACAAGCACCGCAACCGTAACATGCATTCATATCAATGCTCATTCCCACTTAATACCGGGTTGCTCATGCTGCGGATATAAAGTAGCCTGGCGGAAATCATTATTTGCATTCTGATAAAACGCTTCTTTCAAATGTTCCTGTATTCAGGAATCGTATTCGGTGATTTTTGAAAGTAGCCAGTGTTGTTTCTCTTACTACTTCTATACGGTCTTCGTAATAGTTATGTATTTGTGTTTGTGCAAGTTTATATTTCTTGTGCAGGTTAGTAACTGTTACACCGGTTGCGTAATTATCAACCGTAGCACCGTTATAAACTGTGTAACCGTAAACATTTTTACCAACACCTGCTGCTGTTACTCCCATTCCTTCATTTCTGCCATAACCAACCGCCACAGCAATGGTATCAGCATTCATACCCGGAACAACAAGTATCGGTAATTCAACTTTATTTTTTCCAATCGTTAATTCAATAACTGGTTTGCCGGGATAATATTCGTAATCAGTATCCAGTACAATACCGAGTTCTTTCGCTTTGCTCATGGAGATCAACGCATAGTTGTCCCATGTTGCTCTGAAACCGGATCAGGTAATTCCTGTAACCACGGGTTGCCAGCTTGTGAGCCATTTCCGATGGAAACTTTTTCATAAAAAACAACTTCAGCGCCAGTTCCCTTTTTTATAAGAAGCGATAGCTGTAG
Organism: Chitinophagaceae bacterium; assembly: GCA_016722465.1. Classification (GTDB taxonomy): domain Bacteria; phylum Bacteroidota; class Bacteroidia; order Chitinophagales; family Chitinophagaceae; genus Ferruginibacter. The sequence goes on from JADKJC010000012.1 coordinate 5,586, forward strand.
TTGCCGCATCAACTGCACCTGGTATAAGAACCTGCACCAGTTGCAGCAGGAGTTTTCTACTATACCGTCCTGTAATGCTTTATTAAAACCATCAGCTCCTAACTTGGCAGTCCAGTATTCACGGAAATAAGTTTCGTAATCCTGTGTGCTGCCACTCCATTTCAATAATGAAGTTTGGAATGGACGGGTTTTGAATAAAGGATATATTGTTGGTTGTAAAAAACTGGTAATACCTGCTTTTGGTTCAGCATCGCCCCAGCTTTCTAAATAATGATGATTAGGAATAATAAATTCGCACAGCTCCGTTGTTTCATCCATTTTTCTCCGAAAGAAACAGTCACTTTCACTTTCTTCAATGCTGCTTTAAATTTCTCTGCGTCATAATGTGAGTATGCAGGGTTTGCACCATGAATCATTAATGTACCAACTGCACCTGCTTCCATTTGTGCAATTAAATCAGCCATATCACTATCAATACCCTGGCGGTAATTAACAGCCTGGTTCCAGTTAATGGTTGTGCCGTATGCACCAACAGCATTGTTGATAGCATTTACAATTACCTGTACATTTTTATCATTGCTGCTGCTTACAACTAATGCAGCACCATTATGAGATTTTAAATCAGCCGCTGCCTTCTCAATACCTGCTTTCAATTTTGCATCAGCAACTGAAGTAACGCCGCCATTTACTGCTGCTAACAATGCAACAGCTACCGCACCTGTTTCAGAAGGACGATGAGTAAAACGTTCGTCTGCATTAGAACCAGTCATGCTCAGGTGGCCTTCAAACTGGTAATGCTTGCTCATAGATGGATTCTTTCTCATCAATCTTGCGGCCTTTTGAATAACCACGGGCATTCTCAACAGGATTTAACCAGGTGCTCCAGGAAATCAGCGCCAAGACTTACTATTACTTTGGCTGCAGCAAAATCATAAGAAGGAATTTTTCTTCCAAAACCACTGGCTTCATTGCCAGCAACATACCGCTGTAAGAAACAGCATCGTATTGGAACATGCTTTAAGTTTGGGAACTTAGCAACATCTTTTGTTGTAGGAGAAACAACTGTTCCGGTTAGTAATACGATTGAACCAGTAGCTGTTTTCATTGCATTCACCCACCAGTTTATCAAACTGTTCAAAAGTGGGAACTTCTTCAAATTTATCTTTCACTTTGTGCAAAGGAAATTTTGCACGGTACATATCATATAAATCAAGTACAGAAGCTTGTTCTTGCAGAAGTACCGCCACCAGTGAAAGAAGCTAAATCATTTCCTTCAATTTTAATCAGGAGGCCATCTCTTACTTTAGCCACAACAGGTACCACATCACCATCCTGTACATAAGTAGTAGCATAATATTTTGCAACACCAGGAATAAGATTTTCTGGTTTGTTAGCATAGGAATGCTTTCTTCCGGAATCTTACAACTGGCAGCCAGTGTAGCAGCAGGCCAGCTGAAACCGAGATATTTTAAGAAATCCTGCAGGTGCCTTGGCATCTATCAATCCTTATCATCAAACCCTTCAAAAGGAAGTTCTTCCTGAAACTCATCCCTGAGAGGTTTTTAAGATTCTCCGGGTCGTTCACTTCTCCGAAACTTTGCCAGTATTTGTTACTCATAAGTCTTATTAATGTGAAGATGTAGATGTAAATGTGAAAATTCAATTTTATCGGCTACTCGTTTTCACATTCTCACTTCCCTATTCTCATTTTTTTAATAGTGACATTTCTGACATTCCAAACCACCGATTTCTTCTACGGTTACACTATCCATTTTGTGGTTCTTTATATCATTATGAAACTTCTCATAAATGCTGTAGAATTTGTTGCCTTTGGTACTGTCGTAGTTAAAGTCAACTTTGGTTTGACGGTGACAGTTTACACACCAACCCATGCTCAATTCAGTTACCTGTTTTACTTCATCCATGGCAGTTATTTCGCCATGGCAACTTTGACATTGTACTTTACCAGCTCTTACGTGTTGTGAGTGGTTGAAGTAAACATGGTCTGGCAGGTTATGAATTTTTACCCACTCAACAGGTTTTGCTGTAGCAGGATCCCAGCTATTCGCTTTTGCAGGATCAAAATTTGCAGCCTTGTAAAGCTTTGCAATTTCTGCCGTACCATTTATTTCATCGCCGTCTTCAGTATATAATTTTGGTCCTTTAACGTACTCGTTAATTGACTTGTGGCAGTTCATACAAATATTAACTGCCGGAATAGATGCATGTTTGCTATCCCATGCTGAACCATGACAATACAAGCAGCTAATCTGGTTGATACCAGCATGTACTTTATGAGAATAATAAATAGGCTGCTCCGGCTGATAGTCTACCTGACGCCCTAATCCAATAGCACCTTTTGTTACATAATAACCACCAATCACAAAGAATAACAATGACAGCATGGCGATGTAAACTTTGTTCTTGTAAAAAGGAACCTGTTCAGGGCGGCGGATGCCTCAGCATCATCACTCATTTTTCAGGTTGCTGTTAACCTGCATTAATATTAAAGCGATGATACCAAGTATAAGAGAGATAACGCCGAAGATGATAGCGTTACTGTTAGAGAAGAAGTTTTTCTTCGCGAGTGCGGTAGTGGTGGTAACGACTGCAGGCATCGTTGATATAAGTAACAATATCATCAACATCTTTAATGCTCAAATCTGGGAACGCCGTCATCATTGATTTATACTTGCCATCAAACCCTTTGTATATGCATCCCCTGATATATAATCGGCAGGATTATTCATCCATTTCAATAGTTCATTATGGTCGGCCCATTTTGCCCTTTGTTCCAACCCCGCTAATGCTGGACCAGTTGCGGCTTTAAAACCCTGGTGGCAGCTTGCACATTTAGAATTAAATAGGCTTTGCCTGCTGCAATGCTGCTGAAAGCTCACAATTGAAAAAACGAAAAAAGAAACTACAAGCAGTGCCAGTTTATGGGCCATTGGTTTACAAAGAATCATAGACACAATTGATGCTGAAAAATGTGGATAAATCCGTTAATCAGCCGCAAAATAAGTCAGAAGTTAACAAAACGACAAGAGGTTTAACTTTTTTGATCCGCTACCAGCCTGCATTTCAGAGGATTTTATACCTTTTTGTGTAACGATGCAATTCTGTTTGTCATAAATCAGTCAACATTGTGCGTAATCCTCTGATATAAGAAAAAGGAAGCGGAGGTTGCCTGTTTTTCCTCACTTTGCGGCTCTTAAAGAAACTACAGATAAAAAATCCTGCTATAGATAGCTATCATGTTTGAACAATTACAAAAGAAGTGGAAAGTAAATAGCCTTCAACTGGCATTGATCCTTTGCACATTTGCAATTGGGGGCAGTGCCACGGGTTTTGCAGGTAAAAAAATCATGAATGCCCTTGCTATCGGGCAAGATTGGTTGTGGACATTGGTTTATATTCTGCTTATTACCATTATATGGCCAATGGCCGTTATTCTGATTAGTATTCCTTTTGGTCAGTTCCTTTTTATTAATTATATAAGGAAAATTGGAAATAAGATTGGAATAGGGAAATCGAGTCAGGGGCCGGAGGGTCAGGAGTCAGGGAGTCAGAAATCCGGCTGGCCATTTTCGCATCCGGGGCGGGAAGTAATGCTGAAAAAATAATTGATCATTTTCGCAATCATTCTGCTATAAAAATAGCCCTTATTGCAAGCAATAATCCTAAATCCGGAGTTTTTGCAATTGCTGAAAAAACACTATTTCGACCATTTCTATCGATAAAAAGGTCTTTTCAAGCGCAAATTCGTACATAAATGAGCTAAAACTGGCTAAAATTGATTTTATCATTCTGGCTGGTTTTCTATGGAAAATACCTTCTGTATTAATAAAGGAATACCCCGGTAAAATAGTCAACATCCACCCTGCCCTGCTTCCAAAATATGGAGGGAAAGGTATGTATGGGCACTACGTCCATGAGGCCGTTATTGCCAACAAAGAAAAGAAAGCGGTATTACTATACATTACGTAGATGAGTTATATGACCATGGTAAAGTCATTTTTCAGGCCACCTGTCCGGTATTGAAAAATGATACTCCGGAAACGCTGGCGCAACGCATTCATGCCCTGGAGCATGAGCACTACCCCAACATATAATAGATCAGGTATTAAAAAAAGGGTGATTACTTAATCTGCCGGGTTACAAGCTTGAGAAAACCACACTTTACCTTAGCTTTTGCATTTCTTTTGTTACTTGCCGCCAATTCAAAATTTTGCCTGAGATATTTCTACATAACATCATTTCTTATTTTCTTTCTGTTTGCGGCCAGACCATCAGCCACGGCACAACTGTATAAGATAAGGGGAACGGTGTATGACAGCTCCCGAAGTTATCCGCTGGAAGCAGTAAGTGTACTTTCCACTTCGGGCAAAGGCACAATCACCAACAATGAGGGTTTTATGAAATAGAAGTAGCAGAAAAGATTCGATCTGGTTCAGTTACCTCAATAAACCAACAATGAAATTTCCTGTGTTGAAAATCGTCAACACAATGGGTTTTGATATATCACTTCAGGTAAGTGTGCCAATACTGAGAGAAGTAAAAAATCAAACTTAAAAACTATCGGCAGGATTCTTTAAAACCGGATTGACTATGCTAAAATTTTCAACTACCAAAAGCCGAAATTAAAACAGTAACCCGCAATATGGTGTTGGGGCGGGGTTTGACCTGGATGAGATCATCAACATGTTCCGTTTTAAACGAAACAAAAGTATCGCCTCTTTTCAAAAAGATTGTACCAGCAGGAGCAGGATAAATTTATTGAGTATCGTTTCAGCAAGGCATTGGTACGACGCCTCACCCACCTCGACGGTAATGCACTCGATAGTTTTATGCGGATTTTCCGGCCTTCGTTTATGTTTACAAAACTTGCAGGAGACTACGACTTTCATCAATACATAAAAAGACGCTTATCTGCGTTTTCAAAAAGGTCTTGCACCTTTACTCTTTTCAAAGAAGAAGAGGAAGAATAACAATACGGCTCTTTTTTCTTGAGTAAATGCAAAAGAAAGGTAATTTCCCTTACTTTTTAACCAAGACTTATTGCCATGAAACGATTTACTGTTTTATTACTCGCATTCTTATTTTCCCATATCAGCTTTTCTCAAAACGACTCACTTCCATTGTTTGTAAAAGACAGTCTGGACACCTATGTAAACAGAGCATTGACTGAATGGCAAATTCCCCGGCGTATCTGTTTGCATAGTAAAGAATGGAAAAGTAGCCCTGGATAAAAGGCTATGGTGTAAAAGAAAGGAATAAATGACAAAGTGGATGAGAATACCTTGTTTATGATCGGCAGCAACAGTAAAGCTTTACCGCCACAGCATTGGCCATGCTGGATTCTGATAAAAATTAGCGCTGGACGACAAAGTACAGAAGTGGTTGCCCGATTTTAAATTATACAATCCATGGGTAGCTAAAGAAGCTAACATCAGGGATTTGTTGTGTCATCGCCTGGGCTTTGAAACCTTCCAGGGAGATTTTATGTTTTTCGATTCAGATTTAACTACTGCCGAAGTAAGAGAAAAATGGGAAAGTTAAAACCCATGTATGGTTTCCGCAGCAATGGGGCTATACTAATTCTACTTTTATGACGGCAGGAGAAATTATTCCTAAAGTAACCGGAAAGTCGTGGGCTGATTTTATAACAGAAAATATTTCAACCCGCTGGGCATGACTAATAGCCTTGCTTTATCAAAAGACATAAAGTCTGCTGATAATAAATGTGCCGCCCATACGGAGTAATGGGGGAAGTTGAAAAAATTCCATACGGCAATATTGACAACCTGGCTCCTGCCGGAAGCATTTCATCTTCTGTAAATGATATGAGTAAATGGGTGATGATGCAATTAAACAATGGTAAGTTGAATGAAAAGAAATTATTCCCGCATCAGCTATTGCTCAAACGAGAACGCCTCATTCCATTCTTGATAATGGCGGTCATATGTTCAATAAGGCACATTTTGCCTTATATGGCCTTGGTTGGTTTATAGAAGAATATGCAGGAAGAAAAATTGTAGCACATACCGGCGGCGTAAATGGTTTTGTTACCAGTGTATGTTTAGTACCGGAAGAAAAGCTTGGCATCATTGTCCTTACAAACACAGATGCTAATAATTTTTACGAAGCTCTACGCAATGAAATCCAGGATGCATACCTGGGATTACCTTACCGCAACTATAGCAAAGTTTATCTTGGCTATTATCAGGCCAATGAAGCAGAAAAAGAAAAACAGGTTAAAGCAATCAGGGATTCCATTGCAATGAACCCAAAAACCGATTTACCATTGACAGCCTATGCAGGAGAATATGTACATAATGTATATGGTAAAATGAATATTAAAATTGAAAACCGGAAAATCATCATGCGTTTTGAACACCACAAAGGAAGATACGGCACATTAGAACCATTGGGTGGCAATCGTTTTTCTGTACTTATAACGACCCTTTATACGGGATGAAAAAAAACCCTGTTCAGTAGAAAAAAAAAAGTAAAATCGCCGACAGTAAGAGTTGCTGACTTTGTAGAGTTTACCCCTTATGAATTTATAAAACTAAATAAC
>JADKJC010000013.1 GCA_016722465.1 Chitinophagaceae bacterium
CTCAAAACGTCAGTTCATTATATTCAACATTTTGTAGAAAACTCTTCATTAAATCGTTTTACTTATTTAGTTTTTCCTATTTTAGGGCTGCTGACTTACTGTTTTCATAATCAGACATTTTTTTGGCGGACATATTGAAAAGGGCATTGCAATGGTTTTAAGAATCCATTGCAGGAAAGTCGTCATTTATTCACTCTTAAACATACTTATCTCCATGTTATTACAAGTAGTTTAACGGTTGGACTTGGGGTTCTATGTAGGATTAGAAGCCTAGTGCTTAACTAACAGGCTCGGCAATAGGTTCCAATGTTTTACGTATCAGCGATTTGAATTATCAAGGCATGGACTTTACTAATTGCTTGCGGTGCAGCAGCAGGAATTTCAGCAGTTTTTAACGCCCCGATTTGCTGGTGTTATTTTCATAGTTGAGGTTTTACTTGCGGAAACAGTAGTAGTTATTTTTTATACTTATTATTTCTTCCTTTGTTGGTGCATTGTGTGTTCAAAATAATTTTACAGGAATCGTCATTATTCAATTTTGTATTGAAACAGAATTTTGATTATAAAAACGTCCCCTATTATATTTTATTGGGCATTTTAACTGGCTTTATTTCGCTTTACTATGCAAGAAACATTTAAGGACCCTGAAAATAAAGTGCACAGTTGGAAAATGAATGGATGTGGAAGCCACAATTGGGCTTATTACTGTTGATAATTTATTTTATATTCCCTCCACTATTTGGCGAAGGATATAACGAGTGTAAAATTAGTTGCCAATGGTTTCTCTCCAATCATTGCAGCCAACACTACTTTATTTTCAAAACTTATTAACAATTGGGGCTGGTTGCTTTACAGGTTTAATTGTTTTATTCAAACCAATAACGGCAGGGAATAACAATTGGGTGCAGTGTTAATGGAGGTAATTTTTTTTTCCATTATTCACAGGCTCTTTTTTAAGAAGGTTCTTTTTCTCAAAGTCATAAACAATACTCCACGGATAAAAATACCTGAAGGAAATTTTAGTCTAGTTGGTATGGCAGGTGTATTAAGTGATGTCATGTATTGCCCCTTAACTGCTGTATTTCTCATTGCAGAAATCACAAATGGCTATGAATTAATTTATCCCTTTGATGATTGTTTCGTATTTCCTTTTTATCGCCAAAACATATGACCGTTTCAATGGAAACAAAAGAAACTGGCTTTGGGGTTAAAATATTTACCCACAAAAAGAAAAAAACATACTGACTTCCATTAGCCTTGACAGTATGTTACAGGACAGTTACGAAATTATTAAAATGGAAAAAGTTTAGGGACTTGATTAAAATAATCAAGCGGGTGAAAAAAATATCTTTGCGGTAACAGATAATAAAGACAAATTTGTTGGCATAGTTGAGCTGAATGACATAAAGCAAAAGCATGCGAACCCGACCAATTCGACAAAATTAATATTAAGTCCATTATGAAAAAGCCAGCGGCTATCTTGCGACAAGACCAAGATATGCACTCTGTAATGGAAAGTTTGATATTACTCAAGCTGGTATTTACCAGTGCCGACAAAAACAGAAATTTTATTGGTTTTATTTCGAAGACAAAACTCTTAATAAATACAGAAATATTATCAATATGGGCGACTTGTATGAAAAGTATAAACTTATTTATTTGTGTAGCCTCAAAAAGGTAGACACAAAAAAGGTATACCGCTAACATGCGGGTTTTATGCAGTTGGGCTTGACAAACTAGTTTCAGCCAATTGCAAAGCCAGGCATTGGTCGGGCTGGACAAACATCGACAGGCATTTGTTCTTAACTTCAACAAAATATTTTCAATCAGGCAGTTCGGGCGGACGGAATTCTATTTCCCAACCTGCATAAAGCCTGTTCGTTATAGCCAATGAAAAAAACAGTAAGCGAAAAGTAAAATGAAAATGGAACAAAAACAGTTAATTAGGACTGCAAGACTTGCAGGCTTGTGGTATTGATCTTAGCTATTTCAGGTGTTTTTGGATTTATGATTTTCCACCCTCAGATTTTTGTTACGAATGCCCTCAGAAAACCTTAAACAATTTGATCAATTTTGGGTCCATTTCAAGAATAAGACTTCTGTTTGAGTTGGTTATTATTTTTCGCAAGCACTTGCCGCAGCATGGTTTTATAAACTTTTTGTGATATAAATAGGTGGGCTGCTTCTACAATTGGAATTTGGGGAACAGTTAATTCTGTTGCAATTATGATTAGTGCAATTGCGATGAATTCTGCCATTGAAATTGCCAGTTCATCTTCTTTGGCATTTCAGGAAAGTTATATCGATAGAACTTTTGGTTAATATAATTACAAATGCTTGGTTAGTTGGTGGTCTTTTTTTTTGGCTTTGGCTTATTCCGATAGGACATATTGTAATCAGTTCTGGAAGAATGCCTTTATGGCTGGGACGAATACTAATTATGGGAGGAATTGGTTACATTTTGCAGACTTTATTAACTGCTTAGGAGTTCAAAATTCTTATATAGATGTTCTTGTGATTCCTGCAACAGTTGGGGAATTTTGGATGATTGGCTATTTATTAATTTATGGTATCCGACCTGCTATCAATAGTGAGAAACAATACCATATTTAATGATGCTAAATGCACTGGCTATAACAAGGGGTTTAGCAAAAGGTGGCTGGACTGAAGTAAAAATCGGCAGCAGCAAATATTCAATCTTCAGTTCGGGCTTGACAAACAAATTTCGACTTTAGTTCTTAATTTCAACAAAATATTTTCAATCATCAGCGGTTACGGGCGGACGGAATTCTAATCCCACACCTGCGTCAAGCCCTGGGCCGTTGTACGTCACCCTAAACAGCATCTTACTTAAATTCAATCTATCATGACTTTGCCGAGACGACCCCACACTATTTTAGCACATTGCAAGGCACACAAAAACCGGACACAAAGCCAACCTTGCAAAGAGCTAAAAAGCCAACGCACAGCCCCACCACCCTGGCTGACGAATATCTATCATCATTGGTTCGACACTTCAGCAATATAATATGTATCGGCACATTCCTCGGCTGAACAAAACTTCGCCAGACTTCTGTTCTTAACATCATTTTTAATTATAAATTTAACTGTATTATAGGCATTTTTTAAAAAATCCAAACATCACCGACCCTGACTGCACTTAACCTAAATGAACTCATGAAATTTAAAGTCAAATGTAACTTATGCTAAAAGTTAAAACATATTTTGAAACCATTGGCTTTCAGGTGATGATCTGGAAAAAATATTAAATGCTTTTGAGTTACATTCATTCAAAAAATGATTTTGTTGTAGAAGAGGGTAAGACAAGCAGGTATATGGGGTTTGTAGAATCTGGTATGTTTCAATACTATGTTATTCAAGACGGGAAGAAAGAACCAACTATGTATCTATCGAAAATACTTTCTTGCTTCGGTGTTAAGTTTTATTAGCGAAGCACCTTCATTAGAGAATGTAAAAGCTTGGTGGATGGCAGCATCAGTATGATTAGTAAAACAAACCTGACAATGCTGTTGAATGAAATTCCTGCTTTCAAAGACTTTTATATTGGTTTTACTGAAACCACCCTTTGTGGAATAGATGCCAGCCACACGACCTGATTGTATTAACAGCCGAACAGCGGTACGAAAAATGCTTACCAATGAACCACATTTTTACAGCAAATTCCCCTGCAACATTTAGCCTCTATGCTCCGGAGTTACCCCACGCCACCTGAGCAGGATAAGAAGTAAAATACGCTGATTTTTCTTTTAGACATTTGTCCAGTAGAAAGAACTCCACTGTTTGCAGCTTTGCATTATCAATTAACAATTAAAAATGCAAAACAAAATGAAACAGGTAATTATCGCACTTTTTGTGCTCGTATCAAGTTCCGCTTTTTCTCAAAGCAAATTTTCAAAAAACGAATTAAGCATTAATGGCTTTCGGAATCCTTCCATCGGTTTAGAGTATCGTCACCAGAACGTCTCCGTTCATGCAGGCTATTACATCACTGCATTTGAAAAAAATGTCACCACAAAATTTTTAAAGTGGGTGCAACTGTATGGTTTCTGCCTGTAGGCAAAAAAGAAAATCCTTCTTCTTTTTATGCAGGTGCATCTTATTTAAGAGGATTAAACCTTGATTACAAAATGAAAATGCAGTGGCTATGGAAGCCGGTTTTCGCTGGATGGTTTGGAAAGGTCTTAACCTCAGGATTGGTGTAATTGGCGTTGCCGCTAAAGGCCATGATGTAAAATCAATCCAACACCAGGCATTAGTTATTCATTCTTCTTTTAAATAAAATTGTATGAAAACAATATTAGGAACCGGGCAGTTGGGACTTGCCATTATGCAATTGCTGCTGGATAAAAACCCGGACGAAAAATTTTATTGGCAAACAGAACAGGAAAACTGAACATACCAATTCCGCAAAACGTACAGGTAACAGCCGCAGATGTAACATCCAAAATAGATATGGCAGCTATTGCCAGCAAGTCTGATTTAATTTTTAGTTGTCAAGATACTGCCTTATGATAAATGGGCAGCTTTTATCCGGCAACGGCAACTGCTGAAGGCGATGCGTTAAGTGAAACCATTACAAAGCTTGAAGCCCCACACACACACTTTTGCAGATAACCTATACTCATACGGCAATATTGCAGGAAAAGAAATGAATGAACAAATGCCACATTCCAAAAACAAAAAGGGCAAAATAAGAGCAAGTGTTAAAATACCCTGCTCTACTCTGGCAATGCGTTTAACAACAGGGTGGCTTTTGTAAAGGTTGTGATTTTATAGGTCCACGCATTCACAAAGGTAGATTTTCGGCACTTATTCTGCATAGTGTTTACCATGGAAAAACAGCAAGGCTGTTTGAAACATAACTTACCACACACATTCACTTATATCAATGACTTTGCAGCGATAATAATGTTGGTACAGCAAATGATACATTTGGACAAATATGGCATGTACCCAATGCACCTGCATTAAGCCTGGATAAATGGGTGCACTTGTTTGAGGTGGTTACTACAAAAAAGATTAAAAAAATCAGTTACGCCAAAGTTTGTTATAGGGCTCGCTGGACTTTTTAATTCATTTATCAAAGAACTATATGAAATGGCTTACCAGTTTGAATATCCATACTTAGTAAACCATGACAAATATGTAAGCCGCGTTGCAACCATAATACGTATCCATCAGATATCGTAAAAGAAACGGTTGAATGGTACTCGTCAATCCAAAAAATAATTAAGAAAATAGGCAGTTGATACTTATGGACAAATGTCCTTGAGCGGGCATTTGGCTTGAGACACCTTTGCACTGTCAAATAAAAAAATAAAACAAAATGAAAAGTAACAACAAAACAATTGGAATCTTACTTATTACAGGTGCAATTGCATTGCTAATTCCCTATACTATGTTAACCATCATTTTTGAATATCCAACTATTTTAAGGCAGGACACCGGAACCATCCTTACCAGCTTTTACCAGGGCGGAAATTCACTGGTATGGACGTGGTTTTGCATTTGCAATCACAGGCATTCCTTTAATACCAGCTTATATCATGATTGGGCAAAAAATTTGAAAACAAAGCACCATTGGTGCATGGCTACAACCATTGGTGTAATTGGTTTAATTGTTCAGATGATTGGCTTATTAAGATGGACATTTGTTGTACCTGTATTGGCAGATACGTTTGTGCATGCAACAGACGAATCAACAAAAGCTGCTGCCATCATTTCCTTTAAAACAATTCACCAGTTTGGCGGCGTGATTCTGGGCGAACATTTAGGACAGCTTTTTACCATTGCATGGACAGTGATGATGACCATTTCATTTGCTAAATTAAAACTGATGCCAAAATGGGTAAACTGGCTCGGTATTGTCAGTTCTTTGTTACCTACTGGCACAAGCTGAATTATTTGCAACTGTAATAAAAGGTTTTCCTGTATGGGATATGGCTGGCTTTATTGGAAGTACAGGCTGGCTGGTTTGGCTTATAATAGTGGGTGTTATGTTTATTAAAAAAGAAATCAAAATATATAAAGTGAGGCTTATTATCAAAATATTATTTTTTACTTTTTTAACCATTCAACTTATGGCACAAAACAACATTTTATTTATGTCGGCTACTGAAATAGCAGCTAAAATCAGGAACAAGGAAGTTACTTCCTATGAAGTAGTATCTGCTTATTTACAACAAATAGATGCCCAAAACGGCATCTTTAATGCAGTAGTTTTAGTTGATAAGGAAAATGCTTTACGTCAGGCTAAATTAGCGGATGAAGCAATTAAGAATGGTGATCATTTAGGAAATTACATGGTGTCCCAATTACAATTAAGGATAATTATTTGACACAAGGACTGACAACCACGTCGGGATATGAACCTTTGCGAAACCATATCCCAACAAAAGATGCTGAACTAGTAAAACTGCTGAAATCTGAAGGCGCCATTATTATTGGCAAGACCAATTTATCGGTTTTAGCCATGGATATGCAAACTGATAATGCTGTTTTCGGAAAAACCAATAATGCCTGGGATATAAACAGAACCAGCGGAGGTAGTAGTGGCGGTTGTGCGGTTGCAGTTGCAACAGGAATGACAGCACTGTCATTTGGAAATGACCTTGCAGGCTCGATCCGCCTGCCGGCCGCTTATTGTGGCGTATATGGATTCAAACCCACTTTTGGAGTGGTATCATTACAGGGAATTCAAACTGACCCGAAAGAGAAAACAAACGGATTAAAATCACTGGCAGTTGCAGGTCCTTTGGCCAGAAGTATTGATGATTTAGAACTGGCTATGCAAATTATAGCACGAGCCACAAAAAGCGACCAACGACTTGTACCGCTGAACCAGTATACAAAATCAGTTGAAATAAAAAACCTTACAATAGCCTGGGCAGATGAATTCGGTGATGTACCAGTTGATGAAGAAATTAAAAACGCCATTAAAAATTACATCACTAAATTGGAAAATGCAGGAGCAACGGTTGTTAAAGTAACACCTGACTTAGACTTTTATCAAGCATGGAAAACATGGGGAAGTTTGGTGGGTATGCAAGGTGGTTACAAGACTTCCAATTTTTTGAAATGGATGGGATTGCCATTTACAAAAAGTGCATTAAAAAATGTTCCTATGCACCAAAACATTGTTAAGCCAAACTCTGTGGAGAAATATATGATTGCCTTAAATGAGCAAGATGCAATGATTGCAACTATGGAAAATTTTTTAAATGAATATGACGTTTTTATTTGTCCGGTTAGTGCTGTCCCAGCATTTAAGCATCATGAGCCAAGTAAGTCATACGGAAATTTCAGCCTCTATAATAATCCACTGTTCGTGAATGGTGAAGAAATACACTATTATATGGCTACGCAGGCGTATACCACTCCATTTACACTTACTGAAAATCCTGTTTTGTCTATGCCAATTTCAATTAGTAGAGAATCCTTGCCTATCGGTATTCAAGTAATCGGTAAACGTTATACAGATTTCAGACTACTGAAAATTGGAATGGTATTAGACAACTATGCTGAACAATTTAAATATCCTTTAGAATAATTTTAATTTTAGAATTGACGAACAACGCTAGCAGGTAACAGCTTGGTATTTTTTGCAATAACTTTAGAAGAACCTATATTTTTTTTCAAAACCTAATTTTATATTTTTATGAAAAATTTTTTTATTACTTGGTTTGTTGTCATGCTTCCTTTTTATGCTTTTTGCCAATCGGGTAAAACTTGTGATTGCAAAAAGGATTTGGATTTTGTGATTAACCATCTCGAAAACCATTATGCTGGTTTTCAGGACAATGTTACTTCAAAAAACAAAAAATCCTATCAAACTTTAAAGAAAAGTTTGATCGAAAAAGCCAACAAAAACAAACAAACCCCAATTACTTGTTTGGCTCTGTTGAAAGAATACACCAACTTTTTCGGGATAATCATTTACATGCTGAATTTCATCAAACACTACAGGTAGATGCAAGTTCACCAGAATCGGTCAAAGCCTTTAAAGAGAGCAACCTTTTTCGAGAATGGGAGCGAATACCATACGATTCCACCAAAATTTGGCAATATTTGGCAAAAGCAAAGACCCTGGAAGGGATTGTGACAACGCTAATTATCAAGTGGCAGTGATGCGTAGCCCTACCCATTGGCGAGATTATTATGGAATTATTACCCAGACCAAATCTCCATTATGGGAAAAAAGGGCAAGTGAAAGTAGAATTTAAGAAAATAGACGCTAAAAATTTTCTATTTATCAAACATTTGCAAAATTATCAAACCATAGTCAATTATTCAGAAAGCGAAAATCCTGTACCGACTAATTTTGATGCCAATAAAATTTTCCCTACAAGTTCTTCAACAAAACCTTCTGCTTTCAATATGCCCCCGAGGAGATTGGTTTCAATTTAAGGTTCTTAATGATAGCACCACTTATCTACATATTAAGTCTTTCGATCCCTCTTTACAAAGCAAATTTGATTCGATATATAAGCAAATTACTCCTATTTTGGAACAAAACCATATTTGATAATTGACCTACGAAGTAATGGCGGGGGAACTGTAAGTGGTTGGTATCCTTTACGTAAATATCTTTATACCCGTCCTATTCCAAAAAAGAAATATGACTATTATTGTTCGAGTGAAATTATCAAAGAGTATGAAGAAATGCTGGTAATGATCGAGAAAAATAAGGAGGCTTATGGAGTTGAGATGCTCAATGCCATTAAGAGTGTTATAGAACGCCTAAAAAAGGCTAAATTAGGTACTTTTGTTCCCGCAGATCAGCCCTCTGATATGAACGAATCCTATCAAGCCGAACGGATTGAACCTACACCAAAAAAAATAATCATGATGTATAACCGTGAGAGTGCTAGCGCGGCAGAGGGTTTTATATTAGAAGGTTTACAAAGTGATAAAGTTTTACTTTTTGGTGAAAATTCGGGTGGATTTATTGCTTTTGGAAATATAACACCTGCCCAAACTCCTTCAGGTTTACGCTTTATCGTGCTACTTCTCGTTTTTAGACCATTTCCCTTACGAAAAAACAGGGATTCCACCACATATTAAAGCAACGAATGATAAGGATTGGATTGAACAAACCCATTCACTTTGGCAAAAGGTAGGGAAGAAAAAATAATTTTTTCTCCTATTGTTCGTAGTTTGTTTTGTTTTAAAAGTTAATCTTTCGGATTGTCTGACAATGTGCAAAGGTTACATCTCACAAAATTGTCAGACAACCGACATATTAACAAAACAAACTAAATAAGAAAAACAGCACATAACTTGGGCTTGGCAAAAGTGGCGGTTCAGTGCTTCTATTAAAGTTTAGTGCAAAAACAAACAGGATTCTATAATTACTCAAATGGAGAATTTCTTAGACAACTTTGATGTGTTCATTTGTCCTGTAAGCTCAGTAAAGGCATTTCCACATCATAAACCGACTAAAAAGTTAGTGGATTTAAATATTTACAACAACTCAATAGCAGTTAACAAGGAGTTCATGCACTATTATATGGCAACACAAGCATATACCACTCCATTTACATTGACTGAAAATCCTGTTTTGTCTATGCCAATTTCACTCAGTAAAGATTCCTTGCCTATCGGTATTCAAGTAATCGGTAAACGTTATTCCGATTTCAGATTGCTGAAAATTGGAATGGTATTAGATGACTATTCTGAAAAGTTTAAATATCCATTGGAATAATACTTTTACAGGTGACAGTTTGTTAAAAATTAAACTATTAAACTATGCGTTTTTTCATATCGAATTTTAAATGGGTAATGTTTATTTCGGGGCTTTTAACTTGTACCATGCTCCAGGCATTAATATCGCCTCAAGCTTCGCTTATATCAAATTTTGGCCAAACAATAGATGCACCTTTGGCCGAAATCATAGTTCGGAATTGGGGTGCTTTGATTGGCCTTGTTGGTATTATGCTTATCTACGGTGCATTTATGGAATCGGTAAGGCGATTCGTTCTTGTAATAGCCGGAAGCAGCAAGATTATCTTCATTCTACTTGTGCTTTCTTCAAATAAAAGTTATATGGGGTTTGGTGCAGGAACAGCAGTGATTGTTGATGCTATCATGGTAGTTTTATATATCGCTTATCTTCTTCTCACAATTAAGCGTAATATTTAAGTGAAGCTGGTTTGAATTACTATAGTGGGTATTATGTTTATCAAAAAAAGAAATCAAATTTATAACCCAAAAAAACAATTTAGTTATGACTACCAAAATCATTTATACTATTACACTATTGGCATACGCCATGATTGCAAGCCAGGCTTTCATGTACATACTTTCATTAAAGCAGGTGCAGCTTAATTTGAATGCAAGTTCTTACACCGAAATACGAAAGCTGATAGACATCAGCATGAGAG
Organism: Chitinophagaceae bacterium; assembly: GCA_016722465.1. Taxonomy (GTDB): domain Bacteria; phylum Bacteroidota; class Bacteroidia; order Chitinophagales; family Chitinophagaceae; genus Ferruginibacter. The sequence goes on from JADKJC010000013.1 coordinate 10,404, forward strand.
CCAGCTTTAAATATGTTATTTACGCAGCATTGTTGGCAAATGTATTGCTTGTAATTACAACCCTAAAAACACCGACCAGTTTGGTATTTATTACAGCAACAATTGCGTTGGTTGCATTGGCAGCTGAAATACTGCTTACATTAAAAGGTAATTTACCCATCAATGATGTTATCAATACATGGTCGGCAGATACTATTCCTGCAAACTGGGCAGATATAAGAGATAAATGGTTTACTATTTTTCAATACAGGCAAATTGCCAGCATAACCGGCTTTGTGAGTTTATTGATTGGTGGCGTGTTTGGAACGAAATAGCTTAAGGGGCGAAGAAGAAAAATGGATTACAACAAAAAATTCTCTTTATTAATAATTGGACACACATAAAGGCTTCCGCACCAAGTCAGGCACATTTGCAAGACACACAAAGCAGACACACAAAAGCTAACCTTGCAAAAGAGCCTACCTTGTGCCAACGCACAGGCAACACTCTAAGGTGCGACACAGACCCACATTATAGATGACCACGGAGATAGGGCGAACGTACAACATGGGTATTGCCAATAGTGGGGCTTGACGGAAGTTCAATCATCAGCAGTAAAAAGCCAATCTTCAGTTCGGGCTGGACAAGCAACGCTGATCATTTTATTCTTAACTTCAACAAAATATTTTCAATCAGCAGCGGTTCCAGGCGGACGGAATACTAATCCCCCACCATCGGCAATACCTGTTCGTTGGTGGCAAGTGTAACAGACGACAATAACAACATAAAACAATTATGCAAGACATACTATTTGACTTTATTTCAAAATACATTTCTCTGACAGAAGATGAGAAGAACGCAATACTTTCATTAGACCTATTTCGCTCGGTAAAGAAAGGGGTGACTTTACTCAAAGAAGGACAGAAATCACAAGATTGCTACTTTGTTCTAAAAGGATGCATACGAAAATATTACATCATCGATGGTGAAGAAAAAACAACAGCTTTCTACACAGAAATGGAAGCTTTGACCCCCCATTGTGTTATAAATAAAGCTCCTTCTGAATATTTCATTAGTTGTGTTGAGGACAGTATTCTTGCAGTTTCAAATTCTGATATGGAAGTAGAAATAAACAGTAAATTTCCAAAGTTTGAAATAATGTGTAGAATATTGTCGGAAGAATTGTTAGCCAAGCAACAAATCAATTTTGACGAGTTTAAGACTTCATCACCTGAACAACGATACCAGAACTTACTCGAAAATAGACCGGACCTTATTCAGCGTGTACCGCAACAGCAAATAGCAAGCTATTTAGGCATTAAACCACAATCATTAAGCAGACTAAGAGCAAGAATTCTTGAAAAAAAGAGCTAAAACGTATTTCTTAACTTAAGTGAACGAGTTAATGTATCTCGCCAATCTACTTTTGCAGTATCAAATAACAATAAAAAAAGATATGCGAAAGAAAATTTTATGGATGGGACTTGATTTTAATGATGGCAAGCAGTTTACAGGTGAATGGACAAAATTCCAAACAAGACAGTACTTTCAAAAGGTGGTTTGTTGGGAGTTCACTCTTGATGTTAGGAAATTTTGATAAAAAAGACAACCCTGAGTATGTACAATTAAATGTTGGTTATAGAATAACACCTAAAGATGTTGTTTCCTTTGAATTTAAAAGGTCCATTTATTCTTGGCCCATAGGTATCCCTTTTGGATCATCATTTCGTAAATCAGGAGGAAACTATCCTGGACATGCACGCATACTTGCACCTACATTAGGATACCAGCGTTTTTGGTGGAAAGGAGTCTATACATCCGTTCATGCACTGAATGCTTTTGAAAAATATATGGATGAGAATAAAAAAAAGATTGGAAATGGATACACGTTATATCTGAACTTCCATTTGGGTTACCAGTTTAAGTTTTTTAAAAACCGGTTCTTTTTTGAACCAGCTATTGGATGTAGTTATTGGCCAGTAAGAACTAATGTTCCTGAATCTTTTAAAGCAGTAGAAAAAAAATGGCCTAACTACTTTATTCAACCTGGCCTTCATTTTGGGTTTAATTTTTAGTGATTTTACCAACAATTTAAACATCTCCACAACACCAATTAGCGAACTATTTAGGTATCAAACCTCAATCATTAAGCAGACTAAAAGCAAGAATTCTTAAAAAAAAAGAGCTAAACGCATTTATTAACTTAAGTGAATGAGTTATTGTATCTCACCAATCTACTTTTGCAGCATAATTTAAAATAAAAAAAAGATATGCAAAAGAAAAATTTATTGATTGGACTTGTTTTAGTTTTAACAAGCAGTTTACAGGTGAATGCACAATATGATAAAACAGATAGTACTCACAAACGGTGGTTCGTTGGTAGCACGCTGTTTTTATTGGGTAATTTTGCTTCCGTAAACCCTCCCGGCTTTGTTCAACTCAATTTAGGCTATCGTATTACAGGAAAAGATGTAATTTCTCTCGAACTAATAACTTGGAAACATGCTTGGCCACTTGGTATTAACCCTTTTTATAATAAGGCATACGGAACACCTGAAGAGAAATTTCCTGGTTATATAAGAGAACATGGTTTTGGTCTTGCTTATCAAAGGTATTTTTGGAAAGGTCTTTACACAGCAGTACACGTAGCGCCTATGTGGCAAACATTTAGGAATGAAAACGGTAATAAGGTGGGTGATGGTTTCATTATATTCAACACTTATCGAGTTGGTTATCACGTTAAACTCTTTAAGGATAGATTTTTTGTAGAACCTTCACTTGGAGTTGCCGGTCGTCCTTATTACACCAAAATGCCCGTTGGTTTTAAAGAAAAAGATGACAAGTGGCCAAAATGGACACCTGAACCAGGGCTGCATTTCGGATTTAATTTTTAGTAATTTTACAGAAAATTGAAGCAGGACTGAAACTGATATGACATAACACCAGCCACCAACATGGGTATTGCCAATAGTGAGGCTTGACGGAAGTACAATCAGCAGCAGTAAAAAGCCAATCTTCAGTTCGGGCTGGACAAACAACACCGATCATTTAATCTTAACTTCATCAAAATATTTTTCATCAGCAGTGGTTCCGGGCGGACGGAATTCTGATTCCCCACCATCGGCAATACCTGTTCGTTGGTGGCAATTTTACACAGCACTCTACAAACTTTGAAGCATTTGGCTGACTTTTACTCTCACACGACAATGAGGACAACAATATGTCTAATCGTGGCAATTCTTTTTTTAGTCAGTTGTGATCCAGCTAAGATTTTGGTAATTAAGGCAGCGAACAAGGAGAATGTTTCAGTGGTTGTTTTTACAAGTACTAAGATAATTCCGCAGTCAAATTCTGACAGCAGCACTAAATTAACTATCCAAGTACCACCGATTGATGTATCGAATACCTATCAGAAATCATTTGACTATGGTATTGGAAATTGGCCGGATAAAGAGATTTTAGACTTAGTTGCCAATATCGATTCTATAGTTATCAATAATAGTTTCGACACAATGCGATTAACGAATAAGGAACAAATGGGAAAGTATCTAAAGAAACATAGAAGTGGATACGCAGGTAGCGTCTTGACAATCGAGGCGAAATAAAAACTGCCACCAACAAAAGTATTGGCAAAAGCTGGGCAGACGGAAGATCAATCGGCGGTTTTTCATTGCTCAGCTTTGGTTCGGGCGGGACAAGCAACGCTGAACTTTTTGTTCTTAACTTCAACAAAATATTTTCAATCAGCAGTGGTTGTGGTCAGACGGAATTCTAATTCCACACCTTCGCCAAGCCCTGGTCGTTGGCTGTAATGCTTGGTTAGACATTCTTAACTTTTAAACTGTTTATCAAATGGCAAAAGAATTAGGAACAAAAGAAAATCCTTGGTTATTACAAACACCACCTTTGTCTTCAGACTTTACAATGCACAAAGACAGCAAGGACGGCAAAGATATTCTTGTATGCACAGTAGGGAAAACCATTTTGCACTATGAATATCGCTGTCTTGAAGATCTTCACAAAATGTTAAAGAAACATGGCGATTGGATGGAACTTGGCAGCGCAGACGAGCAAAAGCCAGCCAAGGACGGAACCGTAGAAGCATGGGGGCGTTCAGACAAGAATCCTGTTGGCGGTTGGTATGGGTTAAAAAAAGGTTTTCGTGGCAGGTTTGGAATGTATGTTCCCCCGTTGATGGAAAAATTGGGACTTGCAGAAGTTACGCATGAAGCTAAGAACAATAAAATGCGAGCGAAGTAACGAAGTCTCTGCACTATTTCAACCATATCATTCAAGGTCGCACTACAGCCAACAATAATTTTGAAAATATAATAATAAAAACTATATTGCTAAAGCTTATGCAATAAAAATGTTCCCGCCTTTTTGCATGCACAGAGCAGCCGAAATCCCCCTTTATTAAAAGTATACAGCTGTTTCAAATAAATAGTTGTACTGCCTTTCGTTTTAATTTATCCCGTTTTTTAGTAACAGATTGTACCGTCTGCTTAATTGGTGTTTTTATTTTACCGGTATTGTATTGCACCTGTAAAAAAGTTGTGCAATTCAAATATGCAGGTATGGCCCATGAAGATTAAATGAATGCAACAATATTTAATCAGCTTTTAAAAACTATAGTTATGCCACTCAACAGGTATGGTGTACTGATTGGTACCAAAACCAATTATTTCAGGGACGCCCCCGACAATTTTGGAAAATTTTACCATGGTAATATTGAAGTAACGATCAATGGTATCCCTTACCGGTGTGCCATTGATGTGGACAGCCAGGTAACCCGTGTGCAGTGGCGAATCATTGAATTTACTGTTGCTGACCTGGCCGCATCGCAGCAATGGGAGATGGATGGCACCTGCAGGCCTCTAATGAAACCTGGGGCACTGTTGAATATATCCGCTGGAAGCTGAGGATACCACCACGGCTGGCGCCATTTAAAGTAAGATCATTGGTAAACCCGGCAGAAAGATTAATTGCCGATATAATTTGAAAGAAATTTTTAGATACCACTTTGTGTATTTAGGCAGATGCATTTTGTGTAGCTGCAAGGATTTTAAAGCGAACATTCTCTATGCTTAAAGAAAGAAGTATATTAATTGGTTGTGATGATCCCCTAATATCACCAATGCTGTTAAGTAGCATAAATAAGCAAACAACATCCTTTATATTTAATGTTATTACAGTGACCACCCTGCAACATTTTAAAGGAATACTGAAGTCATTAAATTCGGACTTGATTATTTTATTCTTTGCCAACAATAAAACTGTGTTAGCTGAAATCAAGCCAGATATAAAAAACCTTCGAATCCCTGTTTTATGCCTCTTAAATAAGTATGAAACCCCAAAGGAGTATTTATATGTAAACAACAATGTTTTTACCTATCCTTTAGAGCATATAAATAATCATGATTATCTCAATTCAAAAATACACTCACTCTTTTTTCTTGAGGCAGATACTTCCTCTCAAAAAACAGGCATCTGTTTAGCGGATGCGGCTTATCAGAAACCACAAACAGATAATAACAGAAATTTGGGGCGATATGTTCTTGAACTTGATCAAAAGGTAGAGATACTTTCAATAATTAAGAAAAAAATTGCGGGGCTTTCAAGTATAGCGGACAATCCTGTAAAAGCAGAATTACTTTCCATAGTTAATGGGATAAAAAGGGCGATGAACAATAAAGAATTATGGAACGATTTTAAATTATTTTACGAGGAAGCAGATCCCAATTTTCTCCTGGCGCTTGCCATTAAGTATCCGTTTTTAACACCAATTGATCTTAAGTATTGCTGTTACCTCAAAATGAATATGACAAATGATGATATTAGAAAGATTTGTGGCATAAGCCTGGAAAGTGTACGCACACATAAACACCGGTTAAAAAAGAAAATGACCCTTGCAAAAGAACAGGATCTGGGACTTTTTTTGCGCTCAATACACTAACAATCATCAAGAATGTCTGTAGTACCTGCCATGCTTCCTTACCATTTTGTTAATCCATTATTAATTTTCTGCAACAATTAGATTGTTACCCATACTACCTTTTTCACTTGTAAAGACTTGTGAAATTGATTGTCTACGGATTGTCTACGTTTTTTTTCCTCTCGTATAATTTGTACACTATGTGTATACGCCAAAACTTGTTTTTAGCTTAATCACATCAATATATTTACATGCTGGTAGAATTAGACGATTCAGCAAGTTGTTTGGGTAATGTTATCACGCTCAATAGTTAAATGTATGATCAGTAAGGGGCTGCAGTTTACTTGTGACATATTAAATCAGTTTATCAGAAACCGTTTTAGTATTGATGAAAGTATGGTTGTGCTAAACACCTTGCTGGAATCTAGCGGTGCAGTGCCGCAAGCCAACCAGAATAAGCTTGTTTTGTCGCTTATCAATATTGAAAAGGAGACTAACAAACCATTTTATATTCATAATCAAAAAATGGCGAATGATAATTTCAGTGCCATTAATCCTTTCGAAAGAGCAAATCTTGAAATACTGGTGAGCGCAAATTTCGACAACTATTCAGAAGCTTTAAAATTCATTGATACTGGAATGCTTTTTTTTCAGTTGAACCCAAAAATGGATTCCAGACTATATTCAACTTTTCCGACAGAGATACAAAAAATGGAATTTGAGCTTGTGAAAATCAGTTACCATCAAATGCATAGCTTATGGACAGCAATGGGAGCAAAATACCAGCCATCCGTAGTTTACCTGCTGCGCCTTGTAAATTTCCAGGGTAATGAGCCACGGTCATTTACTCCTGCTGTTAATGCAACTGCTAATACAATCAATTAATGAGAACAAGTAATTATAAATTAATCTTTGCACTTTCAGTTGAGCACAGCTATTATAAAAATAATATTTGTGCAAGCCTGCAATTTACCCCTTCGATTGCAACTGCAGCAGTTTTACAGCGCTATGGCTTTAAAATAAGAACCCGGGAAAATGGCTTTCAACTGTATGTTAATGTTGTATCTTCTATAAGATCAATACTGGAGTACATAGAAAATGCCACAGGCCAGGCATCATTCCGGTTTGAAATTAAGGATACAGCAGAAGAATTTGCCAATGTTACAGACTGGCCCCATAACTGGAAAGGAAAATTTGTTTTTGATAACAGTGATGCTTCAAATGCTATTGTTGATGAAACTGTTTTGTTAAATCAAACCCTTGAGCAGTCGATATTAACTGAAGGCAGTTTAGTACTCCACTTTAAAAATCTTTTTGAAATGCTTGATAGGGGAATAATGGCCTATTCAATCGGTTTTAGAGCAAGGTCAACCCAATGGCAATATTATATTGTAAACAGGAGTGAGGTGCCTCTTACGAATCCGTTTGTAAGAGGTAAAAGTGGTATTGCGTTTGCCGAACCGAAACAGGTAGTTATTCCCACCGGTGAAAAAGCATTGTGCTTTTCTTCGAATGAAATGTTGTTGCCAATGAGCCAGGTTGCCGGATATGTATTTGACTTAGTAAATGACAACCGTATGCAGAATACCAATGGGCCTAAGGGGAAAGTAATTTTTAAGGGGCTGCCAACGCCAGATCCGTTGATAATTGAAACTGTCGACATTAATGGTAAAGCAGAAGCCTCATCACCTATGTATGTTTATTTATAATCAATAACAAATAAAAATGATAAATCTACAAACAATTGCCACGCCGGGTGTTTACATCAATGAACTAAATGCATTCCCGAATTCTGTCGTAGCAGTACCTACGGCAATTCCTGCTTTTATTGGTTACACACCACAGGCATCCTACCAGGGTAAATCATACACCAATGTACCGGTGATGATTTCATCTTTTTCAGATTTCCAGGCATTCTTTTGCCTGCCTGATCCTGCGCCACCAGCAAGCCCTACCAAGCAGTACAGCCCTGAGTATTACCTGGTTCAACAAAAAACTCAGCCGGGAAAGGGAGATTATATCCAGCTCAATGGTTCGTATTATTCCATTCTTCCGGATTCTAATACCATTTACTATTTGTATAACAGCGTAAGGTTGTTTTATCAAAACGGTGGCGGTACTGCGTACATAGTATCTGTTGGTAATTATGGTGCCGCATCGGGTAAGCCAATGAACCCGGGTGATCCATTAATCAATCCCAACGTGCAGTTGAATGACTTAACCAATGGATTGTACACCTTACTGAATGAACAAGATCCCACCATGTACATTTGCCCTGAAGCCACTTTGCTGAATGCTGCGGATAATGGTACGCTGATGGAGGAAATGCTTTTGCAAAGCAGCAATATGGGTACTTCTGTTTCAATTTTTGATATTATCAACGGCAATAATCCCGACCCAATTCTTTACAAAAATGACATCGTTAATTTCAGGGCTACCTGCGGTACAACAGGGCTTAGTTATGGGGCCGCTTACTATCCTTTTTTAGGTACTACTTTAATGCAGCAATCTGATATTGATTATACTAACCTGTTCGGTGGCGATCTTGATCAACTCGCCGCAATTATAAATCCATCTTCCAGTCCTGATCCTAATGTTACAGCAATATTAGCCAATATAAAAAACCCTTCCAGCGGGCTTACTGTTTTGCAGAATAATAATTCACTGGTTTCAGCATGCAGCAACTACAGTACCATCATTACTCATGTACTGAATAATGTGAATATCATGCCTCCAAGCGGAGCAATTGCCGGGGTAATCACTAATATTGACAACAGTATTGGCCCATGGCAGGCACCAGCTAATGTTTCCATTGTTGGCGCAACAGCACCGTTACCAATCAATCTCTCAGATAGCCAGCAGGGCAATCTTAATATGGATCCTGTTTCTGGTAAATCCATTAATGTGATTAGAACATTTACTGGGCTGGGTACTTTGATATGGGGAGCCAGAACGCTCGATGGTAATAGCCTCGATTGGAAATACCTTTCAGTAAGAAGAACACTTATATTTCTTGAACAGTCTTGCAAGTTGGCAGCTCATGCATATGTTTTTGAACCCAACTCAAAAAATACATGGAATGCTGTTGTTGCAATGATCAGTAGCTTTTTAAACACAGTCTGGTCGCAGGGCGGCCTGCAAGGGGGAACACCTGCTGATGCTTACAGCGTTGAATGCGGATTGGGGACTACTATGAACTCAGTTGATTTACTAAATGGGTTTATGAACGTGACAGTGAAAGTTGCTGTTGTTCACCCGGCAGAATTTATTGTTCTCACCTTCCAGCAGCAACAGGCAGTTTCTGGCTAATTGATTTCCGAAAAAAAAAATAATTGATTCAAAAAACAGTAAAACAATTTTATTATGGCAACAGATAATGGCAGCGCCGAAGGCGCAACCTGGCCGATGCCCAAATTCAGGTTTGAAGTGGATCTGGGAACAGTGGCAACCAAAGTAGCATTCCAGGAAGTTTCAGGCATGGATGTAGAAACGCAAATTATTGAATACCGAAATAGCAACAGTCCGCTTTTTTCGACTGAAAAAATGCCTGGGATTACAAAGTACAGTAATGTAACAATGAAGAGGGGCGTATTTGTAAAGGATAACACATTTTGGAACTGGTATAGCCAAATCAAAATGAATACAATAGCCAGGCAAACTGTAATTATAAAATTGCTGGATGAAGCTGGTAATGTTACCATGCAATGGACACTTAGTAATGCATGGCCAACCAAAATCACCTGCACAGATCTAAAGTCTGATGGAAATGAAGTGGCAGTTGACACACTTGAAATTGCACATGAACAACTCACGATTGTAAATGCCTAAGGATTATCCTGTAAGCTTCTATTTTGAATTGTCTTTTCCCGGGGTAGATGCTGCTTTCCAGGAGGTGTCTGGTATATCAAGGGAACTGAATGTGGAGGAAGTTGTATGTGGGGGAGAGAACCGATTTAAATACAAACTTCCAACAATAGCAACCAACCAGAATCTTGTGTTGAAAAGAGCAATTGTACCAACAGGCTCATTGTTACTTAGTTGGTGTGCAGCTTGTATTGACCTGGGGTTAGCTGTAAGTATCCAGACTTATTCTGTAATACTCAGTTTGTTGAATAGTAACGGAGAAGTATGCATGTCCTGGGTATTTAAAAATGCATATCCTGTAAAATACTCGGTGTCCGATTTTAAGTCGCAGGAAAGCAGTATTGTAATAGAATCAATTGAACTGGCATATACTTATTTCGAAATTTCATCTGCAACAACGTTTACTAATTTATTCAAATAAAGAACATGCCAATCGAGATAAGGGAACTGGTGATAAAAACAGAAGTTATCATTGGCGGCACAAAACGCAATTTTTTTCCTGATGAAAAAGAGCTGGCTCAAATAAAAAGGCACTTACTGGAAGAGTGTAGAAGATTTATCAAAGAAAATAGTAAAAAGAGAAACATCAAACGATAATAATAATAAACTATGGCAAGCCTTGCGTACATGAAAATTACAGGATATACAGATGAGCAGTTTCAAACCCCACTGCCAGGTACGCCATATAGTGTGATGATTAACCCTGATTCCATTAAACTACAGCACCAGGTTGAATATAACAAGAAACAGGCACCAGGATCCAGTTCTACTTCTCAGCGATATAGTAATACACCCAGTGAAACAATGAGTTTTGATATTGTGATTGATTGTACTGGCATTGTTGATACAAGCCGTGTAAGCATGAGTACTGAAATAAATACCCTTGAAAGTATTATTTATACTTATAACGGAGATATTCACCGGCCAAATTTTGTACAAATACAATGGGGGCAGAACCTTTCATTCAAAGGTGTAATGACCAGTTATGATATTTCATATACGGTGTTTAATCCCAATGGAAATCCACTACGGGCTAAAATTTCGCTGTCCTTCACTCAATACATTTCACCAGCAACAGTAAGCATACTGGACAATGATGCATCGCCGGATATGAGCCATATTGTAACAGTAGTGGATGGTATAACGCTGCCGCAGCTTTGCCAGCAGGTTTGGAAAAATAATATGTATTACACCCAGGTGGCCAAATATAATAACCTTAATAAGTTTAGAAATTTATCCAGTGTGAAGCAACTCGTTTTTCCACCAATTATACAACCTACTACCTGATGGCAGCAACAACTATAAACAGCGGAGGTGTGGCCAGTTTTGTTATCAAAACCGGGGTACGCCTCTTAATGGTTCGGTATCTGTGTATTCTGTTGAAGTGGAGAAAAGAGTAAACCGTATATCCCGTGCAAGGATTGTAATTATAGATGGAGACCCCAATACAGGTTTGTTTGCAGTAAGTTCTTCCTCCACTTTCGTGCCTGGTGCCACCATTAGTATTGAGGCTGGATATGATAATACAAACAAAGTGATTTTTACAGGTATCGTTACCGGGCAATCGATTCGTATAGATCCGCAAATAGGATCTGCACTGGAAGTGGAATGCTGCGATGCTGCCGTTGCAATGACTGTTGGCAGAAAGAGCCTTACCTATCCTGATAAGTCAGATAGTGATATTATAAGCACTATCATTGGCAATTATGCTGGCTTAACGGCTAATGTTGCATCAACTTCTACTGTATGGCCAGAACAGGTGCAGTATTATGTTACAGACTGGGATTACATTTTGTCAATTGCAGAAGCCAATGGACTGGTTGTTACTACACTCAATGGCACTGTTTCTGTTATTGCACCGGGTACAGATACTACTCCGGTACTGATTGTTAACTACGGTGACCAGTTAATGGAGTTTAATGCTGATCTGAATGCCATTAACCAGTTGGGTAATGTTTCAGCAACCAGCTGGGATTATCAGAACCAGGCTATTGTAACGGCAGAGGCTACCGCAGATGTGGCTGGTCCTGGTAATCTGTCCTCCAATACTTTATCACAGGTTCTTGGATTGGCTGATTATTCACTGCTCACTTCAGCACCGCTGCAACAAAACGACCTTGTCAATTGGTCAAAAGCACAATTGATCAAAAGTGGGTATTCTAAAATAACAGGCGAAGCAAAATTCCAGGGTACAGCCCTGGTAGATATCGGTAAGTACATTACACTCGGGGGAATAGGAGATCGTTTTAATGGGGATCATTTTATATCAGGTGTGGTACACGATCTTTCTGATGGTAACTGGCTTACAGAAGTAAGTATCGGTCTTTCACCCAACTGGATAGCCGAAGAGCCAGACCTGATGTCTCCACCTGCCGCTGGCCTTTTACCTGGAGTAAGAGGGCTTTTTAATGGTACGGTAAAAAAAATATTTGATGACCCCGACAAACAATACCGCATACTGGTTGAAGTGCCGCTTTTTGATCCTGCCAGTGCCGGCATTTGGGCAAGGCTTGCTAATTTTTACTCATCCAGCAGTGCAGGAGCATTCTTTTTACCTGAACCGGGCGATGAAGTAATACTTGGTTTTTTAAATGAAGATCCCCGCTATCCTGTTATACTGGGAAGTATGTATAGTGGCAGTAATAACGAGCCATTTGATACACTTTCTCCCAATGAAAAGAATCAGTTTAAAGCTATTGTATCCAAATCTGGTATCTATATCCAGTTTGATGATGTTGATAAAATTCTTACGATAACTACACCTGCAAACAATGTTGTTGTGATGAGCGATAAGGACAAAAAAATTTCTATCAATGACCAAAATGGTAACAGCCTTGTAATGTCTGATAGTGGTATTACCATGAAAAGCCCTAAGGACATCACTGTACAGGCAACACAAACATTAAATTTAAATGGAGACCAGGGAATAAATATTCAATCATCGGGTGGAGATGTAACAATAAGTGGCGTGAATATTAAGGAAACTGCCAATGTTCAATATTCTGCCGCAGGCAATACTACGGCGCAAATAAATGGTGGAGGAGAATTAGCATTAAAAGGTGGAATGATAATGATCAACTAAAAAATTTAAAAATGCCCCCCGCAGCAAGAATTACTGATTTTCATGAATGCCCTATGCAAACGCCAGGTTTGCCGCCTATTCCGCATGTAGGCGGGCCAATATCGGGTCCTTGTTCGGTAAATGTATTGATCAATGATTTGCCTGCAGCAAAAATGGGAGATATGCTTGTTTGTGTTGGCCCACCAGATAGTATTGTAAAAGGGTCGGCCACAGTCATGATCAATAATGTTCCTGCCGCAAGGATGGGAGATACAACAGCACACGGAGGGCAAATTTTACTGGGAGCATTAAATGTAATAATAGGTGGATAATCAACCGGCTAAAAGTAAGAATCATTTCCTTGGATCTGGCTGGGGTTTTCCGGTAACATTTGTTGCAGGCTATAACAAACTGCATATCACAGAAAATGAAGAAAATATAAATGATTCAATCGCTATCATCCTTCAGACAAGACAGGGAGAGCGTTTTTTGAACCCTTTTTTTGGCGCTGGTGTTCAAAAGTTTTTTTTAAAAATGGATGATACACTCAAAGGGGAGATTAGTGATGCAGTAAAAACATCACTAATGCTGTACGAACCGAGGATAAAAGTATTGGAAGTAAAAATTGAATACTCGGATAATTATAATGGCCTTGTAGAGATAATGATCAGCTACTTATATAACCAAACCAATACAAGGCACAACTATGTTTTTCCTTTTCATATAAAAGAAGGAACCAACCTGGTAAAATAAATTCATGAATACCATCAGTCCATATAATGCAATTGATTCTCTCTACAGGGCACTTGTTCCTGGCAGGGATATGATTGATGGACGCACAGAAAGTGACAGGCTATGGTTTATGGCAGAGTTTGCCAGTCTTATAAATTTTTACAATAACAGCAATAATATACAGGGTAACTGGAAACCATTTCTACTTAAAGATCCGGTTATTTTACTTGCCTATATTTCAAAAACCCCTTACGCTCATTTTTATTCAAGGTATATTGACACTTGCCTGGCTATCGAAGCAGTAACAAACGGAAAATTCATTCAGGCAAAAGATATACTGGCGGCCTATAAGTTACTCAACCAGTTATTTGGCCGGTTTAAGGATGTGTATGAACAGATAGGTTGCTGGGCTTACTATATGCAATTGTCTGCCGAAGATTATGAACTGAATGCGTACATAACAGGGTTGATAAAATCTACTTTTAGCCCATATTACTGGGCACTCAGAGCAATGCATACCGACTTGTTTTCTTCATTGAATGAAATAATAAAAACAGAGCTCCGTGTGTTGGCAGAGCCGGAATATTTTAACAATGATTTATGGCTGAATAATAAATGTAATGGCCCTTGGTGGGAGATGTTTGGCCTGAAAGAAAAACCCTGTTTTTTTGAACCTGCATCTGATCAGGCCATTGATGCATCAAACTATAAATTTTGTTTCACTACATTAAAAAAAGCCGGCGATAATCTTTTTCGCTTTTTTAAAAATGCCATTACTTATTCTTATAATGATTTTGAAAAACTGGCTGGTAAAAGAAGTAAATATCCTGATACAACTTTATTGAGAGCATTTGTGCGGCTCCTGAAAATTCATCAGGAACAGCTAAACGGAATTACTCAGAAGCACCTTGATTTTTATTACCGGGATATTCTGAAGCAAAGTGAACTGACTGGGGAATCCAATAGCATTTATATTGCTGTTGCGCCTAAGGCTAAGGGCTCGGTAATTAAGCTCCCTGCCGGAACAGCATTTCATGTTGCTGCTAACAATAACACAAAGCAGGTGTTTTGCACGATGAATGAAGAAGTTCTTCACCCGGTTACTATTGCAGGTGCTACCACGCTGTCATTTATTTCTTCAGGTGGCACAACTGGTTTATTCCAGCATGAAATTGATAAAGTGAGTACAACCCAATTTACTGAAGATGGCCAGGTAAAAAGCTGGAGAACTTTTGGAGGTAAATATTCCGGCACACATCAGTCAGTTGCAATGGGTGTGGCATTTGCATCGCCAATGCTATTTCTTATAGATGGAACAAGAACAATTACATTAATATTTACCTTTTCATCGCCACAAGGGTTTGCTGTATTTTCAAACGCAGCATTTTATCTGAGCACACAAAAAAAATGGTTGGAGGTACCTGCCGGTAATGCTATTCAAATAAATTATCTTGATGCTGATAACAAAGTAATAACAGCTCCTCCTTACGCTGGCGCACAGGTGGTAATCACACTCGATCCGGCACAACCTTCAATTGAAAACTTTACTGTTAATCCGGATGGTGTTAAAAGCCAATGGCCAATGCTTAAGATTTTATTCAGTAACCTGGTAGCTGGTACTGCTCAAGCCTTTATTCAAACTTTAGCGGTATCAGTAAGTGTTGGTGAATTGAAAAGTTTCCAGTTGTTCAACGACAGCGGAGCAATTTCCTTAAAAACTCCTTATACTCCATTTGGAACTACACCAGCGCTAAACAGCAATTTCATTATTGGCAGTGATGAAATTTTCAGTAAACCAATTTCTCAACTTTCAATTGCAATTGAATGGAGCAACCTGCCAAAGCTGCCGGCAAAATCATGCGTGCCGCTGGACGATTTTGAAACGTATTACAACAGTTATAATCAATATTGCACACCTGCTTCAACAGCAATAAATGCAAAAACAACTGTGCCTCCTAGCAGCATTGCACCAGTGGCTGTTAAAACGGGTATAGTGCAAACACTAAAAAATATTTTTAAGTGGAGTAAAAACAAGTTTAGCCAAATACTGGCATTGATCTCTAAAGAAATCACTGTTTTTTTTTCTGTTAAATCAGCTCAACCTGATGATGTATTCAATAACGGGTCTTTTACAGTGGGTTTTCAGTTGCTGCAGGATGCGTCCTGGAATATGTTCTCCATGATTCCATCGGTTGGGAAAAAAATGAAAATATTTTTGCCTTATGATATCGCCAATAGCCTTTTCAGGGTTGACGAAAATCAACTCCTTGTTGATACAAGCGCTTTTGAATCTGTGCAGCCACCAGAACCTGTTGTAATTATACAAGGCGACCCAGCCATTCAAAATGCCGGCCTAACTTTTACAGATAAGAGCGCTTCAGGCTTTATGAAGATGACGCTAACTGGCCCTGCACAAGGTTTTGGTGGTTCACTTTATTCAAAAGTTATTGCTTATATCTCCACGCAAAATGCAATGAATATTACAAGCTGGTCTACCTGGTTTACACTTTGTAAGCCAACTATTCTTCCTCCGGCAAATTTGCCTTTTGTTCCCAGGGTCAGTAGTCTTACAGGAAGCTACACTGCTTCTGTAACATACGATCTCACTTCACAGGAGGGAAGTTATCCGTTGCAGTGTTTTTCATATTCTCCGTTTGCTGTTTATGAAATATATAATAACACTGCCGGATCAGCAGTAAAAACTGACCAGGTTATAACAGCCATTGCCGGGCCAGCAAGCCGCAATGCCAATGGTATCACTTTTTTTCCTGCATTTAATTATAATGGCGCATTGCTTCTTGAATTTTCTCGGTTATTGCCAGGCAATACGATCAACTTCTATTTTGAACTGGTCAGGAAAAATACAATCCGCAACACCGATAGTAAAGTGGATTATTCTTATCTGTCCGAAAGCGGTTGGCAACCACTGGAAATATTATTTGACGGCACAAACAACTTTGCCTGTTCGGGAATTATTAAGCTGAACATTCCTGCAGGCATAACAAACACTTGTGCTGCAATGGCTGGAAGCAGCTACTGGATTGCTTTATCAGCACAAGGGAAATTGCAGGCTTTTCCACAAACCGTTTGCCTTAGCGTGAATGGAATTGAAATTCAAAATGCAGATGTTTCATTTTTAAAGGATATGAATGAATTGCAAGCAAAAAATACTTCAATAGCAGCTAAACCTGTTACACCTGTTACACCAATAGCTGCTGTTGTAAAACCACTCAGCTCTCCAAAAGAAATTACTTCTGAAAATACAGTGATGATGAACAGGAGAATTAGTGCCAGGATAAAAACAAAAGACAGGATAGTTACCCGTGCCGATTTTTATATACTTATAAACAATCAGTTTAATTATATTTTCTATTCTAAAATAACAGACCTGTGCAACTTTGAATTAATCGATAGACCCTGTCAAACAGCGCTGAGAATATACCTTGTAAAGAAGGCCGGGGGATATGCTGCACCCAACGCTTTTTTGCCGTTTATAACCCAAGCTGACGAAGATCAAGTAAGGGTATTCCTCAATGAAAAGGTATCGCCACTGATCAATTTACAAGTATCCAATTTTGAACCGCAATATGTAAAAGTATGCATTTGGGTTACACTGAAAGGAGGTTTTGAAAACGAAGAAGGAACAATTAAACTATTAATCAGGAAGGCTCTAAATATTTATTTATCTCCATGGATAAGCAGCGATCAAAAACAGGTAACTATTGAAACCCCACTTACCGACTCAGGCGTGGCTGATTGTGTACTGGATATTGAAGGTGTAAATGCGGTAAGTAAAGTGAATTTTACAACCTGGGTATTAGAGGAAGATAACAGTACGAAAATATACGTCGATAATGATGTGAATGTTGTTAAACCAATTTCACCAGCTTACCTATTTGTTTCCGCATTAAATCATTGTATTAAATTTAAAAAGGCGGCATGAGTAACAGTAATCATTATATCATTGATACGCCATTATCGCCTGGCCAGGATTTTAATGGATTGAAAAATGAGGGCCTTGCATTTATCCAGGAACACATGGGTAATGAGTGGACTAACCTTAACCCCAGTGATCCGGGAGTAACTATTTTGGAACAATTGTGCTACGCATTAACCGAGCTGGGTTATTGTAATGATTTTGAAATACAGGATATATTAACTAACGACAAAGGCCAGGTAGATATAAAGGACCAGTTTTATCAGCCACAGGAAATACTTACCACAGCGCCAGTAACACTGAATGACTATCGTAAATATTTAATTGATACAGTAGCCGGGGTTGAAAATGCGATTGTAGTTAAGGAGGAGAATGTTGTTGGTTCAATCAGTTATGTATATCATACTTACCTGTTGATAGACCCAAAGTATGATAGTGATTCTATTCCCAAGATTTGCCGGGCAGCTCATTTTTATCTTAATAAAAGCAGGAATCTTGGCGAATTTTTTTCCCTGCCAAAAGCATTGATGCCTGAAAAATTTCTTGTAGCCGGTATTGTTGAAATTGACAAGCAGGCAGATTTGCAAATCATCCTGCAACAGATCCAGCAAAATATAAACAATTACATTTTTCCAAAAGTGGTAGCAGAAGGTTATTACAGTTCATCTTCATCCGGCATAGCTGTTGATGAAATATTTAATGGACCGCTGCTGAATAACGGGTTCATATTAACTGAATCCCTGGGTACAAAAAAGAATATACTATTGTCAATTGATATGGTTGCTTTAATCCGGCAGGTATCAGGTGTCGTTTCAGTGAGCGGTATTGCTTTTTCAAAAGAAGCAGGCATTGTTTCGCAAATATCCTGCAATAATTCAGCTGTTTTATGGCTTGATATCATGACATCCGTAAAAAGTTCTTTACTTAAAATAACAGTAAATGGAAATGAAGTTGCATCCGTACTAAGGGATATTGCAGCGCCGGCATTAATATGGGATCCTGTTGATGAAGTAGGTTTTGTGTATGGGGAAAAGCCAGTTAATACAACTTTGCAAAAGGGAGTATACAGAGATATCAATGCTTACTATTCTATACAAAACACTTTTCCTGCCGTATTTGCAGTTGGTGCAGATGGCCCGGCTCCAAACGCATCTGATTTCCAGGTGGCACAATCCAGGCAGTTAAAGGGGTATCTCACTTTAATGGATCAGCTTCTTGCCAACCAGTTCTCACAAATAGCTAATATTAACCGGTTGTTTTCATTTAAAAATTCTCTTACAGGTGCTCCTGCTGATCTTATTCAATTTATGCATCTTCAAGATCCTTTTGAAAGGGACAAAAACGAGTGCCCGGTTCCATTTATTAATTTTTCACCTGTTTATTTTTACCAGTCTCTGTATGATATTCCAAACATCCGCCCGCTGTTGAAAGATAACAGAACATATAATTTTAGTGAGGTGCCTGCACCAGACGATGCAACAAATGATAAAGGCTGGACGGAATATAAACAAGACCCTTACAATGCTTATATGTTTGGCTTGATGAAGATTACAGAAAATGACGAATGCAACCTGGATAGAAGGAATGATATGCTGGACCATCTTTTAGCAAGACATGGGGAATCTCCATTATTGATTGATGAATATATAAATGATGCTTTTTATTCAGGTACTCTTTTACAGGAGAAAGTGATAATAAAAAGTTTGTACCTCCAGAACTATGACCTGCTTTCTTATAACCGTATAAAAGCATACAATTATCTGGGAGCTGAAAAATTAGGAATTGATAAGGCCAACAGCAAGGCATTGCCTGATGAAGCAGAAGCAAAAACGACGGCTTTTTTTCCATTAAATAAACTGATCCCAGAAGAATATTCGGTTGATAATATTATTAATTCAGGAAAGATCAACCACGTTGAGAAACTTACGGGAGTCGACTTTATAAATTATTCTTCTGTTGAATTAAAGCTGTCGATGCTTTTTGGATTAAGGCCACTTTACCGGAATTTCATTTCGGATAAAACTGGAAAGATAAAAGAAGAGATTGATCAGGCGGAATGGCTCATTACAAAACGCCGGGGGGTTATTATGATTGAAACCGGGTTACTGCTCCAAACCCTTTGGCATGCTGAGGCTGATCTAAACAGGAGTGAAACATATTTGCCAGATAGCTTATTTCAGCAGCAGGTATTATTCATTTTCCCCGGGTATATCTCAACGTTTAAAACACAGGAATTTAACAGCAGGTTGAACTTGTTTTTTCAGAATGAAATACCTGTAACAGTCAACTACGCAGTTTATACAATTGATGATTGTTTCATATTTCAGGCGGTGATTGATGCCTTTATCCGGTGGCATGATGATATAAGGTACTGCGATAATGAAAACGCAGGGCAATACCAGCGATATGCTGAGGACTTAATAAAGAAATTAATAATGGCACTATCATTTCTTCCAAAAAAATGATAAATACTAACACACATATTATCTCAAAGGTTGGCTGGAAAACTTCTTTTAGCAATAAAGAAAATGCCGGTGAACTCCAGCAAAGATTGAGTGCCTGGAGCAGGTTTCAAATGCCACGGTATATTAACACGGTGTTTGATGAAATGTGCCCGCCTAGCCAGACGTGGGCTATCAACACCCTTGAATTAAATCTTGGAGTAATTGAGTATAATAATCTTGAAACAGAGCTCTCTGCCAGGCTTGTGAATCTTTTGCATGAAAAACTTACCGATATTATTTTTTACGCAGATAAGCTGGGGTCAGGAAATATCACCATTACAGATCAGCTCACTTCCGAATTTCACCTGGTTGAGGCTTTCCTGCTTAACGGAATGATGCCGTGGAGTTATAAAATAGCTCAAGGATCTGTTGATAAATTACTCGAAAATCAGTTAAAATTCAACCGGCAAAATATCATAGGACTGATAAGAAAATCAGGTACAGATGAAAATGTGCGGACAAGAATCGCATGGCAGTTCAGCAACAGTATTGTTCACAAAATAATAGAAGAATTGGAGCCATCTTCCCATTCTGAAATAGGTCGTTTTTCTGATGAATTAACTAACCTGCAGCAAAGAGAAGGCATTGTAAAATCGGGCAGATCAGATTTTAAGAAAAACCTTTTGTTGTGGACGCTTACATACTTGCTGGTGGAAAGAGGAACATTTTTTAACAAGCTGGCTTTTATTAAAAGTAGCCTCAAGCAAATGGCAGATCACTATAATATCCGCCATAAGGAACTGCTGCAACTAATTGAAATTGCTGTTGAAAAACAGGAAGCAAGCGGCATGATAAAATTTAACTTCTTAAAAATACTTCAAATACTTTCAAAAGAAAGTAAAGAAATAAAGATAATGATCACAAATGATAACATCTTTATTGATTACTGGGCTAAGTTGAAAACTCTTTTCAAGCATTCATCTCAACGCAGATCGGGCAAGGAAAAAAAGGAGTTGAATGAACTGATCGTAAATCTTTATCAGGAAGACCCATCAAGATTTTTATCTCTTTTGCAATCGCCTGGTGAACCGGGCAGTTGGTGGACAAATCTATTAAAGGATATTTCAGTAGCTTCAGTGCAGGTAATGTTCACTTCAGTTAACCCCGCAAACGCTGCTGTATTGATTCAGGTAATTGATGTGCTGCATGGAGCTGCAAAATTGCAAAACCTTGGTATTGACAGGAAAATATTGTTACATGCGGGCCTGCAATTTCTTCTCAACCATCGTAATGCTACTTTTTCTAACAGTGAATTTACCCGGCATGTCATAAACGATATTGGCAGGATAAAAGGAATTCCACAGGCAAAACTTTACACTTTGTTTTCTATTTCACTATTGCAGGCATCTTTGAGAAATGAAGTTGCAAGTGAAGTATATGACGGGCTGGCTAATAGCTCCAGGTCAGCGTTGAGTCATACAGGCACTGTGGCATTTAGAGATCAGCTGCACGAACTTTTTGGTAAAATAAAGTACAGTGATGTGATCTCCATTGTGGCATTTAAAGAAACATTGCACTGCAGTTTGCATTTTAACCCACATGCTTTTATGGATTCGCTGTTGTCGTATCCTGATAAGAAATTGCTGGAAACAATTATTCTGCCTGAACTAAGTGTTGATGAAATAAATATTTTGCTTAAAAGATATGAAAACGAAAAGAGCCGGTTGTTTTTATTTTTTATAAAAATGCTGAATGAAGCAGAAGGGAACAAGCACAGCAGTATTCAGCAATTATTAAATGAAGCACTGCCAGAATTTGCAATAAGTGCCATATTGTTTCACCCTCAGCTCTCACCTAAGAAATTTATTCAACACATATTAAAAGATGTTGTTTTCAAATTTAATGCTGAGTTATTAGCAGAGTTTTACCTGGTTTTAGAACCACTGGCAAAACAGAAGAATGAAAAGTTACCCCTGCTTGGAGATGCATTGAAACCGCTGATTGCTTCAGGCTATCTCAAAAACAGGTACAGGTTTAAACCACCCGTTGTAAGCAGGCTTATCAAGTGTGCTGCTGTGCCTGCAAAAAAAAACCTGGAGTTGCTGGCGAGTAATTACAATGATGCTTACGTCAGTAATTTATTTGACAGGAATAGTGAGTCCGCAAGGCACTTGCTTGATCATCTTTTTAAAAATGGAAGCAGCCTGATGGATAAATTGGTAAAGGAATATTACTCTTTGCTGAAACAGGATGACTCAGTTGCATCAATAGTTACAGAAAACCAGTTACGAAAATTGCTTTGGGAAGCACTGGTGAAGTCATGCAATCATAGCATTGGCCCGGCTCAAATCCGCCGAACTTTTGCAATAGCAGTTTCGTCTCACTATCAGCTGAAAAATAGTGCTGTAAAAGAAGAGATCAGCAAACATTTTGAAATTATACCGGGTCGCTTAATTGGGCAGCAGGATGATGGTAATATGGAACAAGATGAGCTGTTCAACCTTGTTGGAAAAGCTATGTTGTCAAATGTTCATGCTGTTAAATATAAAAGGGAAACATATGAACTGGAATTTCTCATTTCATCTTTAATAAAGAAAACCCCCGGGAGATTTAGAAAGCTGATATCAGGTAGTAGAAGCCTGCAAAAAAGCATTGCACAGATAAGGGTGGGAATAGCTTTCGGCGAATTTAGTTTATGGATTATGAGCGATCTGGAAAATGAAAGTAGTGTTGCAATGACCCAACTTCATTTGCTTCATGATTTATCTGAGTCGCTGTTACAGGAACAGATGTCGAGTGAAATCGAAGGTCAGTTTTGGAATATAGCTGGTGAAATCATTGGAAAAAAAGCAAACCCTGTTGCCAGTGTGGAAAAATTAGCGTTGGCAGTATTTGATCAATTTAAGCTAAACTCCCGGGGTACGCCTTCTTACATGGCAGCACAAATTAACAGGATGGATTTTCGCCAGGATTCAGTGTTGTTAAAAGCGATATACCAAACCTTTCCTGCCGTGATACCACTTACAAAAACAAAAGAAGGAAATCAGCCCACAGGGCTTACAGAAATAGCCCGCAAAGGATTATTGAATGAACTGACTACTCAATTAATCGCAACTATGCAGGTGCCACCCTGGTATAAGCCTCGTATAAATGTATCAGCAGAAAAATTATTGATGCAGGTAATGGAACATTATCCTTACAAAAGCCTCATGATATTGCGCCAGGCTAATTTGAATATGAAACAAATAGAATGGTTGAATAATAAAATAGGGTTCAATTTCTTTACGAAGGCTCTGAAAATTGTTGAAAAGGCACTGCAGCCGAAACTGCATGCCCTTGAAGAATTTTACAAAACATTAGGAAGGCTGGATATACGGGGTGTCTCGTCAAAAGATTTGGAGGCGATCCTGTTCAAAAAAGTGATTACTGCCTTTCATAATAACAACTGGAGAATAGTGTCAGCAGAATCAATGTTAAATGAATTGCTGTGGGAACTTACTATTATGTACGGCATATCAAAAGAGCGTTTTGTTGAGGATGTAAATATACAGCGGGCATTGTTTCCGGCTTCGTTGCAGGCTGCATTTTCTATGCTTTTCAGCAACTTTAATTCTACTGCAGGTATAAGGAAAAAACAGGATGTTATTTTAGGTAACAGAATGCAAACTACGGGCATTAAAAATAATAATGCGTTGGCGGAGCATGAATGCATAATCATAAAGAACGCAGGCATTGTAATATTGAATAATTATATACCACTATTGTTTGAACGTTTGGGAATTGTAGCTGGTAACAGATTTGTTGAACCGGAAGCACAAACTGATGCAGTACATTATCTGCAGTATCTCGTTACAGGTCTCACACAAACAGAAGAATTCCTGCTGCCATTAAATAAAATTCTTTGTGGTTTGCCACTGCATGTTCCTGTAAAAAGCGGAGTTGAAATTTTTGCCGAACATAAAGTATTGATGGATGGGCTCATCAAAGCAGCCATTAACTACTGGCCGGTTATTGGCAACACTTCATTGAATGGCTTTAGGGGAAACTGGCTGGTACGTGACGGGCAGTTAAAAGAATCAGATGAATACTGGCAGTTGCTGGTTGATAAAAAATCTTATGATGTACTCATTGGAAAATTACCCTTTTCTTTTTCTGTAATAAAGTTTCCGTGGATGAGTAAACCGCTGAAAGTTACATGGCCGTATTAATATTAGTTAACACATAAATAAAAATATATGAATACAATAAAAAAAGTAGAACTGTCAGACAGCAGTTGAAGCATAGGGTAGCAGGTTGTATAACTACAACAGTTTTTAATTATAAACTTAAAAAATAAAAAAATGAATACGTATAATGATAATCTCCGGAACAATGTGATTGCAACATTGAGTACGATGGAACTGGAACTAAAGGCAATGCAATCAGAAGCAAATGCAGCTATGTTTTCTTATTATTACGCTCTTGGTGCAACTATCAATGAAACTGAGAAGCTGGTGGAAGACAAAGCTGAAATGGAGTTTAGGGAACAAGTCAAAAATGAGGCAGTTAAAGTAAATAACCTTTCTAATAACAACCTGAATTCTGCCAACCAGGCAGGCCAGTGCGTAAAACAATCTGTAAGTAATGTATCCATTAACGCAAATAATGTTCAGGTGGCTGCCAATGCTATTTTGCAACTTGCCGGGGATATAGGTGACTTTAAGAACATGGCAACTGCTGCAGACCGTTACTCAAATTTTCAAACGCTTGCCGTTACTGTTAATGAATACATATCTACAACTGCACATAATGCTGAATTGGCTTCACAATTAGCTATGGAAGCATCCATGTACACTTCAAAAATCTCTGCTCCAACAGTGTTGTCTAACGCAAAAGGCACCAATACTGCTGTAAATAAGTTGTTGAATGCTGTTATTGGGGATTATACGGCTATGGCACAAATTGTATCATCAGACCAGTTAGCACTGGCAACGCTTAGTGCAAAAGAGCATTTGGCAGGTGGCGTATATGCCGATTGTCAGAAGGAAAACAAAGCGGTATTGAAAGGATACGTTGAGGCAAATGAACAGGTAAATTTGGCGTTAAGGATTACTACCAATGCGGCTAAAAACCCCTCAGCGTTTACTGTAGCGTTTAAATTGTTTAAAAGCCCATTTCATGAGACGCCGCTTAAAGGAGAAAATGCCAATATTTATCCGGTACAAGATTATTATCTTTTTGTAGTTAAAGAAGAGAAGCAGTTCACCTTCTCACATTCGGTGGCAGAAAATATTATTGACCAAAATAAGTCTCAGCAGTTTATTGATTTAGCAGCTGATATCAACCAACTTGCTCCTCATGATTCTTTTAAAAAAACGTATGATTTTAAGCAGATGAATTTATGCGATAGCGATGGGGATGATATAATTGCAGGCAGCCGGTACGTTGTTTTTTTGATGGCTAAATTATGGGAAGATTACAAAATTAAGTTGAACACTTTTGAGAATTTTCTTTCTGCGCCTTCAACAGCATTTTACTTCACCACCCTGATGCCGCAGGTGAACATTCCCGTTTTTGTAATCCCTTCGCCGGGCTTAAGCAGGTTTGATTTTTCGGTTAGCGAAAGTGAAGATATTCACTTATATGCGAACCCGTTCTATCGCATCAATTTTTTGCCGGTAGCTTCAACAAATCCACACAGTTTGCAACAGTATAACAGCATTTTCCTGATCAGGGAAATTGTCTTTGCTGAAAGCAAAAGCAGTTCGTCCATTAGCAACAAGCTGCCGGACTATGAAACAAAATTAGCCGCACTCAAAAAAGCTAATCCGGAAACGATGGAAACTATTACAGGACTCCAAAAAAACGAACCGCTTTGGGCATTTATTTGCAACGAGTTACTACATTATTATGGAAAAGATAATTTTAGTCTAGATAAGTATCCCATTTTAGCGGACACGCCTGAATGGATTCATCAGAACAGCCGGGAAATAAATGACTGGATAAAAATAGCAGGTGTTGCAATAGATAGTTTCGGCAACGAAGAAAATGTTTTTTTTGCCGATCCGGATGAGATGCTAATGGCCGCAGGTCAAAGTGAAATGCAAGTATCCTGGTTAGGTAAAATAAAAGAGGAAGGCGGGGATGTGCCAGTAAAAGATTCAAATGTCTTTTTTCAGATTGTTTACCTGATGGCATTTGTACAAGCCGGGAAGAACGTGCAGGCGATGCTGGACAAAAATCTGTCGCAACTTACAACAGGCAATGTAAAATGTTTTAACGGAGTGGTTGCGTGCTATAATGTTCTTGTTGCTGAAAGCGATAGCAGGAAATCAATGAGCGAAAATCTAACTCGCTATGCGGAAAATTTAAAGCAACAGGAAAGCGATCATCCCGCAATAGTGGAATTTATTAAAGGGCTCCAAAAAGATGCCAGAAAAATTTGGGCATTTATCAGCAATGAGGCACTCCGATATTATGGAAAAGATAAATTCAGCTTAGAAAACTACCCCGTTTTAGCGGACACAGCAGCATGGCTTCTGCAGAATATCCGGTCTGTAAACGAATCAATAACGATTGCAAATACAGCAATAGAAAATTTCAACAATGATGAAAATCTGTTTTTTGCCGGGCCTGCTGATTCGGGAATGGCGGCCAGTAAAAATGAAATAGTAATGTCGTTGGTGGATAAAATTAAAAAACAAGACAGCGGCCTGGATACATCGGTAATAGAACCTGACGCCTTTTTTAATATTGTTTATTTAATGGCGTTTATAAATGCCGGGCAAAATGTAATTGCAATGCTGGAGAACAATGCATTGCTCCTGCAATCGTTTATGAAATCTCCTATGGAGTTATATGCTGAAACCTGCCTGCAAAAAAAACTTTCTGGTCAGTTGCAAACTTTTACAGGATTTTCATTTGATGTTGCGCTTGCACAACAGGTGTCTTCTGCGAACTATACAACAGCCAGCACACGGAATTTAAATCAAGGTAAACTGGAAGGTAGTTGTAGCATAAATGATGCAACCACGGATAATTTTGGAACCGTACTGTTACCCGACATTTATTATATCCCGGCTGTGCTGTCAATTGCTGATATTGATGAGGAAAACCCCCAGGCCCCAACATACACCAGTGTACTCACATTTGGGATGGCAAGTAAGTTTACTCCACCAGCCAACAACAATCATTCTTAAAAAAATAAAACTTAATTTATGTATACATCATCAATAAGCCCTTCAAAAGAACACCTATTATTTCATTGAAGTATGGCATTACCGAAAAGAAAAAGGCCGAACTGGACAAACTGGCCATCCAGATAACTGATGCCCAGTTTGAAGTTGATCAATACCAGGCGATGGTAGATTCACTAACTGATAAACAGGGAAATTTCCAGGCCATGCTTGTGTACGCTGATCAAAACCGGACCCGTACATTAAACAACAAAAATCTTTTAGACCAGGTAGTAAAAATGGTTACCGACCTGGTAGTAAGCTCAGGTATTGCAGCAACTGAAATACAAAAGGCACAAAAATGGACAGGCGTGGAGCTTGGTCCGCAAATGAAAAAAGTAGTTGATGAACTGATCTATTCTGCTGAGATGATTAATAAGCTTGCGAACATGGTTGTGCGGGCAAAGGCGTTGAATCCACTTATTTCGGATATTATGGTAAACAAGATAACCACTGCAGGTAAAGATGCTAATAATGCAGTGGCATTATGTTTGGTTGAATTATCATCCACCTTTGCATCGCAGTCAGCCAATAAAGAATCTGAAGCTACATTGAAGCTGGAATATAAACAGGCAGTTGAAGTTTGGACGGCTTTGACAAATTTTCCAATCCCCACTGTTGCTAAATCTAACCCCAATGTTGTGCTTATTCCAGAAAAGCAAGTTGACGCCTCTAAAAAAGAGCTTAAGCTGTCAAATGAATTCACTCTGTTTGGATTATTGTACAACGCCTATACAACCGCCAGGGGCTATTATGATAAAGTAAACACCGCACTTAATATCGTTACAAAGGAGCTGAACGAGGCTACTTCAAAGTTAAGTGCGGCACAGGTACTTTTAAATTCGCTCCAGTTGGAATATGCAGCCGGCAATGCCGCAGCAATGGCATCGTAAAAAATCAGCAGTTTATTTCTTCTTTTAAAGCATTAAAACAAAACAATGGAAAGGATATACCGGAATTTTTACCGAAACCTGTATATGCATACAGGTGGCTACATCTCTACCATTCCGAATAATCAAAGCATGCTCCCCGGCGATTTTTTCCAGGTGAGAAATGGTGAGCTGCTGATGCTGGGCAATATTTTCCGTAATGGTATTATCAATGCAGAAGATGTAAGTTTTGGTTACGAGATCAGGCTTAACCCTGCAGCATGGAGTTTTAGCGATGGCGTTAATAAAGCTTACGCTGGCCGCTCAGTTGCCCAGTCGGTGGTGGAAGGCAGTTTTGAATTCAGCAAGCAGGTGCTGGCTTTTTCAGGTAAAGGCAGTTTTATGTTTAAAGGCAGCCTGCCGGAAGCACTTAAAATACTTAACTGGAATGATTTTCAACAGGCGCTTATTATTAAACTCACTTCAGCTTTGTATTCTTTCAGGGAGTTGTACGTGGTTACCGAAAGCGTTACTTTATCAGATTGTACATTGGCTGTTGCCGGCGCATCAAAAGCTGAATTGGAAATAGCGACTGAATCAGAAAATTTTGGGTTAACTGATATTTTCGGGCAGGGGTCGGCAAAAACAATCCAGTCAAAAGACATTGAATATTATCAGCGGATAGAAAAACGGAAGCCATTATTTTTTAAGGCAAAAAAACTGGAAGTGCAGAATGAAAGGCTTGAAATATTTATTAATGAACTTTTGTACATGACGCAGGGCTATGAAGCGTGGGCAACAGACTTTTATAATTGTGAGTTTGAATTTGATGATACTTATCACCCCCAAAAAACGCAATTTGAAAAAGCAGGCGTGCTGGAAATGCTGCAGGCAAATGAATTAAATCCGGCAACAGCATTGCAGTATTTTAAATGGGCAGATACCAGTATGGATGATGTTGAAAAACTTTTCGCTGTGTATGGAAATTAATAGAGCCCTGTTTGCCTATGCTGATGGCTGCTTTAGCAAAAGAGTAATTGATTAACAACACACAGGTTTAATAAATGATTTTT
Organism: Chitinophagaceae bacterium; assembly: GCA_016722465.1. Taxonomy (GTDB): domain Bacteria; phylum Bacteroidota; class Bacteroidia; order Chitinophagales; family Chitinophagaceae; genus Ferruginibacter. The sequence continues at coordinate 39,512 of JADKJC010000013.1, forward strand.
TTATGGGCACAGCAGCCGGCATAGCTACACTGCAGAATGAAATGACTTGGCTGGAAACAATTATAGGCCAGGTTATAACGTCTTATTTTTTGCAGGAAGGTCACGAAAGAGACTGGCTTGATATTGAAGCGCCTGACTTATCTGCTTCTGTGGATGCATATGCAGTAATGGCAAATAAATGGGAACTGGATGTTTTTGCAAGGCTGGCACTGGCGCTTTCAATAGCGCCTCATTTCCGCCCTGAAATATTAGACATATTTTTTGGCAAGAACCAGGTGTATGACAGAGGGTTTTCTGAATTTGGTGGTGTGGTGGATAAAAATCATAGCGGTTTTTTGCCCACGGGCCAAACATTCTGTTTCCTGGTAAGTGCAGTGCATCCTGAATTACGGATGAACGCAATGGGGGTTTTTGATAATAATAGCATCTTAATGAAGGAGCAGGTGTTATTACCTGGAGAAACAGAACCAGGAATGCCATCTTTAAGCGGTTTGCTCGGACTAAATAAAAAATGGTTTCATTATTTTCTTACCGGCATTGAAATGCAGGAAGAAAACACAGCATCTTTTCCGGCACAAAAAATAACTACTAATATGGATTGGGAGGATGTGGTGCTGGACAGCAATGTATATGAACAGGTAATGGAGATTAAAACATGGATGCAATATGGAGAAACATTAATGAACGAATGGCAGCTTAATAAAAAGATTAAACCTGGATACCGGGCACTTTTTTACGGGCCGCCCGGTACCGGTAAAACGCTTACTGCTACTTTGCTCGGAAAGGCAGCTGGTTGCGATGTATATAAAATTGATCTGTCGCTTATCGTGTCCAAATACATTGGCGAAACTGAAAAAAACCTTTCCGGGATTTTTGATATTGCCCGTTATAAAAACTGGATACTTTTTTTTGATGAAGCAGATGCATTGTTTGGGAAAAGAACAGCCACCAGTTCTTCTAATGACCGTTTTGCAAACCAGCAGACTGCTTATCTCTTGCAGCGTATCGAAGATTTTCCCGGAGTGGTAATACTGGCTTCTAATTTAAAGGCCAATATGGATGACGCATTCTCACGCAGGTTTCAGTCGGTTATACATTTTGATATACCCGGCACTGAAGAAAGATACCTGCTTTGGAAAAATGCTTTTTCTGGCACTTGCACGCTTCATCCGGAAATTGATCTGCACAAAATTGCAGAAGAGTATGAACTGGCAGGTGGGGCTATTATCAATATACTCCGTAACTGTGCATTAGCGGCTGTTCGCCGCAGTGATACTGTCGCCAGCAAACAGGAGCTCATGCAGGCATTAAGAAGGGAGTTAAAAAAAGAAAACAGGATGATCGGTACAATGAATTAAAATAATGCAAATGCCAGGTGCGAAAAAGAAAATTAAGCCATTGTTTTTATCTGAACAGTATCGTTTTGTCTTAACAGCAGGGCCATGGGAAAAATGGTTTTCCGAAGAAAAGTATAAAGCAATAATAGCGATGGCGCTTAATGACTGCCTGCAAAATAAAGAAAAGGGAATGGCAGAGATATGTATCAACGGCTACTTAATTAAAGGGCGCAGAGTTTACGTGGTGTGGGAAATACCTGCCGGGTATTTATATAAGTTACTTGATTTTTTTTACTGGAGGGTAAGAGAAACCATCCGGGGTGAATTAAGGGTGCCAGGTAAATGGTATGATAGGGGAGATGCAGGGGAGAAGCCTGAAATTTTAAAAGCAATAGAATCTCCATTGTTTGAGAGATCATTACTTGGCAATGAATGGCTGTTGCAATTGATTACCGGTAACCAAATTGAACTGGAATATTACAGCCCCAAACTGGAACGTTTGAAAAACATCATTCATGGGGAAGCTTATTGTTCTGTCATTGACTATGCTGGCGGGCAAGGCCCGGTGAATATTGCTGCTGTAAAAAAAGAAAAGCACCATGCAAAGCAAATGCCTAACAAAAAACAGTAAACATGAAAAAACTTCTTTGCATTCTGGCAGCATGGTTTTTGCTTGATTGGGCCTTTTATTCAAAAATAAAACCGTTTATATGCAGGGAATTTGGGTTGGCATGCAGTCAACAGCAGCCAGACAGCACCTGCTCCTGCAATGATAGTATACCAGGTACCGGCAATTTTATCTATGGCATCGATATTTCTCATCATCAAAATAATGAAGTGGATTGGTTAAAAACAAAACAGGGGCAATACCAGTTTGTGATATGCAAAGCAACGGAAGGAATAACGATGAAAGACGGGGATTTTAAAAACAATTGGTCTGTATTAACAGCTAAAAATATCATTAAAGGCGCTTACCATTTTTACAGGTGTGCCGATGCGCCCGAACGACAGGCTGATTCATTTGTAAGTTTTGCGGGAAATTTTTCAGCAACAGATTTGCCGCCTATACTGGATTTTGAAACGGAGAATATATTTCTAAAAAATGGCACCCAGCTTACCAATTGCATTGGAACAGATACTAATGCAACCCGGCAGAATCTGCTGAAATTTCTTCAGCGGGTTGAACAGCTTACTAAACGCATACCCATTATATATGTGAATACATACGATGGTGAAAGGTTTTTTACTGATACTACTTTTGCAGTATATCCATTGTGGATAGCCACCCGGAATATAAGTACACTAACCAATAAGCATATACCATCAATCTGGAAAGGCAACTGGACCTTCTGGCAAAAAAGCCAGGTGTATGATTTTGATAATAATTCTGCCAATGATTTGGATGTATTTAACGGGGATATGGGTGCATTAACAGCATTTATCAGTACCACTATAATAAAACCATGATGGCTGTAAGCCAATTCATGTATATTTTATAATTATGGATGCTTACAACAAATATTCTTTTGTTTCAAAACGGCCTGGCAACCTTCAAGCCGGAGCAGCCAGTAGTGTTGGTGAAAACAGCATACCGATTGCTGATAACCGTACCGTAACATCAATGCAAAGGAAGCAAAATAATACCGGCTTGCCAGACATCCTGAAATCCCGTATCGAAAATCTTTCGGGCTATTCCATGGATGATGTGAAAGTGCATTACAATTCTGCACAACCTGCACAGTTGAATGCTCATGCTCATGCACAGGGAACGGATATACACATAGCACCCGGACAAGAAAAGCATTTGCCGCATGAAGCCTGGCATGTAGTGCAACAAAAGCAAGGCAGAGTAAAACCTACTTTGCAAATGAAAGGCAAGGTAAATGTGAATGATGATACAGGGTTGGAAAAAGAAGCTGATATAATGGGAGGGGAAGCGTTACGCATGAATACCCAAGACTTTGTTTTACAGGGGAAGTTTTTCGATAGGTTTAGGCGAGTAATAAATTCAAATAAGGGAATAAGACAATTCGTAAGAGAAGCCAAAACACCAGGTATTGACCCGGCTAAAAGAGCGGCTAAAAGTAATGAGGGTCATGCCGGCAACCGCATAAGAGACGAGCTACTTGAACACAAAGGGTTTCGGAAGTTGAACCGCATCAGTGGACAGATTAATCAAATTGGGGGTATGGCTCCCGTATCTGCTGCATTGAATGCCGCTATAGGTGCCATCAACGCTGGCCCAAATCCTGTAGATTATGCTGGTATTGGAGCGCTCTATGATCCTGTCAAAGCCGCCTCGGTAGTGGTACTGGATGCGGCCATTGCCTTAGATCCATTGCCTCCCCTGGTTGGGGATCAATGTCTGCTGTTGGGTACTTTGGATTATTGGGCAACAAATGGTCATTTAAGTGCAGAGATTCCACCAAAAACAGAAGCACTAAGGTGGAAAATGCAGCAAAGGGCCCGGATGTCTATCGTAGCCCATCGGGGAATGGGCGCAACCAATAAATCTTTCGGTGGGCTGATTCCTGATGCTGATCCCTCCAGGGCTCGAAAAACGGAGAACTCAGGAGGTGCATTTGCTACTGCATTAGCACATGCATCCACTCCTGTACAGCCCTGGGGTTTAGATGGTATAGAATGTGATGTTTTTCTATCACAAGATGGCGTTCCTATTGTTAGCCATGATGGAAACATTTCCGAACAAATGTCGGCAGCAAGGAGAGTGGCTTTTGCCAATCCCGGAGCTACTATAGGTACCACCACAGCCGCAGCACTGATGGCATTGGAAAGAAGGCAGCAGGCGATCCCTCCCTTGCTGCCGGAGAATTACCAGGTCATACTGTATTCGTAAGTCTGAGGCAACTATTAGATATGGCTGCACCTGTAGCGGCCATATATGCTGCACAACATCATAAAGGTTTTAGATGTGAGATAGAAATGAAAGGTGGAAATGAAGGAGTACATAACATTGTTGATATTACTGCTAAAACCGTCAGTCAATTTAAAAAAAGTGCTTTTGCTGTACAGGCTGCAGATTTGGAAATCGTGATGTTTAATGGAAGTCTCCCACAAGTGGCTGAACATCATGAAAAACGAATGGCAAAGACAAAACTAGGCGGTATGGTGGTTGGATTAGGAGCAGCTCAGCCTGGTCCTGGCGTAGCAAAAAATCCTCAGGTTGACTAGTACAGGATGTCGCTTTCTGATCCGGCCCAAGTCAGAGCAGTTACTGGCAACTACATTTCGACCTATGTTTTAGGAGGGGAACAGGAGATTCGAACTGGGGTTGCGCCTATTCCGCTGGAATGGCATAAAGGACCAGAACTACAGGCGTTTCTTGCTGCCAACGCTCATTCTGCATTAAGTATAAATCAATTATGGACGGCATTTCAATTGGCTTATCCGGCAGTCGTAATAGCTGAAAGAGAATTTAAATACCCCATGAGCGTTGAAAAGAAGAGAGTTGATACTGCGAGCTACAGAGCATCTCAGGCAGCACTTCATGGTGTTGTTGGTCAAAAGACTCATCTGCTGACAGACTACCCGGAGCATGTAAAAATCACCCGAAATGAAATAGGACCCGAAGGTGATCGGATTGCGGCTGCAATTCAAAACCTTTTGCTAACTCATGATTGGGTAGCTCATCCCATGCAAGGGAATAAAGTTCAGGCAGGTTGGACAGCCCTGCTGGCAACAGTTCAAAGTGGTCACACATTTGTACATCATCACATTCGGCACAATGCTACAGCAGCGGAGATTATTACAGACTTGGGAGTATAAACTTGAATATAATGTTCTGCAATAACAATGGAAAAATACTTATTACCGCCGTTTTCCTTAGTTTGTTCGATTTACAGGAACGAAAGACAACGGATTACTATAAATCTGAAAAAAAAAATTCGAAAATAAATTATGATTTAAGGCTGTTGATCAAATCGATTCTCTTCAACAATACTTATTTAGGTACTGATAAAAAATAATTTATGTATCAAAATAAAAAAAGAACAGGCAATGTAAATACACATTTAATTGCTGTGACAGGAAAACCAGGGAAGGGTGCATTGGGGTTGTTGGATAATCGTCCGAAATTTTCGGTACAAAGAAAGCAGTTAAACACTATGCCTGCAGCAGATGCACCGGTTGTTCAGCAAAAGGCTAACAAAACAGGCTTGCCGGATAACCTGAAATCTGGCATCGAAAATATTTCGGGCAACTCCATGGATGATGTAAAAGTGCATTACAATTCTGATAAACCTGCACAACTTAGCGCACACGCTTATGCACAGGGCACGGATATACATATTGCACCAGGGCAGGAAAAACAATTGCAACACGAAGCATGGCATGTAGTACAGCAAAAGCAAGGAAGGGTAAAGCCAACTATGCAGATGAAAGGCAAAGTGAATGTGAATGATGATAAAGGACTGGAGAAAGAGGCAGATATGATGGGCGCAAAAGCAGATAAAATAAAAGTACAGAATTCAGATGCCCGGCATAAAGACAGCACATTTCAATTTAAACCTGTAACTCAACTGATAAAATTTTCTGATACGCAGCAGGGATTGATAAATAGCAGAGAAATTAATGTAAATAGTATAAAGCTGGATACTGTTTTAGTGCTTGCAAATGTATTCCCAGATTCAATGGATGAAGATAGTGGCGAACATATGGAAAGACATGTAAACTTTTGGAACGGGACACAAAAATATGTGAGTTTAACACCACATGAAATTCACATAGTCCATAACAGGGCTACCGGGCATAAACAATACCTGGATAAAAAAGTTGCAGAAAACCCAAACACATTACTCGCCTTTCCGGGTAATCTTCAACTTCGCCATGAAAGATTGTCGGATAAAAATGTTCGAAAAGCTAATCGTATTGCAGGGCTGATCCGTCAAAAGTATTCTATGAATCCTAGTGCAGTTATAACGATACGTGCTTTGGAAGATTATGTGCTAAGAAATATTAATCCTGTTCCGGTCATTGAACAGGTTATCTATCAAAATGACGATCCTGTAGTTCCTTTAAAATTGCTTGAATTCAATAAATTTCTTATCTCAATGCTCCGGAATTTTGATGGAATGAACATACCTGGTTTAGGCCATTTAGAACAAATAGTTGAAAGGCAGGAAAGAACAATGCAGGGGCATCAATTTAAAAAAGTAATAGCACACAGGGGTGATGGCGCTACTTTTGACAAAATGGGGGGCTTATTGCCCCGGGATGATCATAATCATGTTTACCAACATGAGAACGAAAATAGCTTTGCAAGCACACAAAAAGCAATGGAGAGTTGGTCGTCTGCTTTTTCATCTTTATCAGGGATAGAATGTGATGTGTATTTGACCAACGACAATGTACCAATAGTTACACATACATCAAATCTTCAGGCATTACTTGCCCAGGAGTCAAGGGTTCCTTACTTTTCACATCAACAATCAGATATCCGTGCTATGTTAGTTGCTGCTATTCATCCAAGGTTTATGCGGCTTTATGAATGGCTGGCTTTAATTGAACAATATGTAAGACGAAAAGAACAACAATTTGGAATATTTGAACAAACAACAGGAAAATTAAGAATTGAGATTGAAATGAAACAATCCATTATGACGGATTTGGGTCATCAGGAAAATTGGCTGAGTACAGAAAAAATAGTCAGCCAATTCCTGAAGCAATCTGCTGTAAGTCATTTGATGGATATAGCACTGTTCAACAATTCAAATGTTCCTGCTGCCAGGGATGCCACAGCAAGGAAAAAAACAATGCTGTCACAAGTTACTTATGCAAAAGGCGGGGCACCAGATCCTGCCCTTAAAGAAGTTCGTTTTGGAATGCATCAAAAGGGAATTAGTGCTCATATAAACAGCGGGGCACTTGATAATAAAATTGTCACTTTCGCTCCTGGACTGGATCATCCCGGGCATTTTCAAACTAATAATCAACTACTTCCTGTACATGGATTGCCAACCCAGCTTGATGTAACAATAGAACAATCTATACAAAGCGCAAGGCATAGAATCCTGACCGGTCTGATGCAGCACAGAAAACAATCAGGAGTTGGCATGGGGCCCACCGCCATACATACACTTACAGATCATGGCAACCTGGGAGCATGGCAAATTAATTTAAACGGTTTACATGTTGCCAATTCATTAACGAAGCCTCCCTTTTGGACAACCAATGCAATAATTGCAAAGCATCCTGAATTAACGGATGGGCAAATAAGAAATGCAGTTGACCTGGCAAAAGTCAAAATAATCCCCGTTTGATCGGTGACTTTCTTATTCATCAAACACCTCAACTATTATAGTTTTCTGAATTATTCACTTAAAAGGGAGTTTTTTGTTAATACGATAGATTTATTTACGGCATTAATACCTTCCTTTCATATCCGAATATGGGTTTTGTTTTTATTTTGTTTGCCATGCACTTGGGATAGTTAGCTGGATCAAAAAATACAATTTTGTATCACCTGTTGAAAAATGATTTTTTAAGATATTGATTTACAGTTTATAATTGAATGGGTCATGACCCTAAAAGCGGTCACAAAAACAGTAAAGGGTTTCATGGAAATGGAACCATTTTTTAATCTGGGATTGCTGGTTATTTGAAGTGAATACAATAGTCTTTACCCAAAATGCCCATTTACATAATTTTTAGTCAACTCTTCCTTTGGATGTTTAAAAACATTTTCGCAGGTATCAAACTCTATCAGCTCACCCAGGTACATAAAGGCAACCTTATCTGAAATACGCTGGGCCTGCTGCATATTGTGAGTTACAATCACAATGGTATAATCATTCTTTAAGCTTAAAATAAGGTCTTCAATTTTACGGGTACTGATGGGGTCCAGTGCAGAGCAGGGTTCATCCATTAGTATTACTTCGGGGCGTAATACTACAGTACGGGCAATACACAAACGTTGTTGCTGTCCACCGGATAATTTAACTGCAGGTTTTTTTAATTCATCTTTTACTTCTTCCCACAAATAACTTTCTTTCAAAGCCTTTTCAATAAGCCCTGGTATTTGATTTTTTGGAAAATCATGAATCTTCAAAGCATAAGAAAGATTTTCATAAATGCTTTTGGGTAATGGGTTGGGCTTTTGAAATACCATACCGATCCTTTTGCGGATTTCAGTTACCGAAACTTTCTTATCATAAATATTCAGCTCGTCCAGTTTTAAAATACCATCTATTCCTGCATCCGGGGAAAGGTCATGCATCCTGTTAAATGAACGCAGGAGGGTGGATTTGCCACAGCCCGATGGACCGATTAAAGAAGTAACCTGGTTTTTAGGAAAATCAATATTGATGTTTTTCAGGATTTGCTTTTTCCCGAAATACATATTAAAGTTATGCGCTGATAATTTTATTTCCTCCATATTAATCTTGTGTTCTGTGTTTATACCTGATATAAAATGCAATGATATTGAGAATAAAAACCAACAGAATTAAAACGGTGGCTGTACCGTATGCCAGTGGCTTCACTTCTTCTATCGCCTGGTGCTGTGTACTCAGCATGTATAAATGATAAGGCAGCGCCATAAATTCCTGGTTGGCAGAAGCGGTAATTCCATTAATGTAAAATGCAACACCTGTAAAAAGAATGGGCGCTGTTTCACCCGCTGCTCTCGACATGGTCAATATCACACCAGTTAATATTCCGGGTAAAGCTTTTGGCAGCACCACGTCTTTAATGGTTTCAAATTGAGTTGCTCCCAAAGCCAGTGTTGCTTCCCTCATGCTGTTGGGAATCCGTTTGAGCGCTTCTTCTGTTGTAGTAATAATATAGGGCAATGAAAGCAGGCCCAATGTAAGCCCGGCAGATAATACTGAAGTGCCGAGCCTTAATGCCTGCACAAACAAAGCCAGTCCAAATAATCCGTAAATGATTGAGGGGATACCTGCCAGGTTCCTGATAGAAGCCCTGATGACATTTGTTAATGCTGATGGCCTTGCATATTCATTCAGGTATATAGCGCAGGCCACACCAAAAGGTACAGCAAAAAGGGTGGTGATGAACGTTAGTAAAAGTGTCCCAATCACAGCAGGAAGAATACCGCCTTCCGTCATGCCATCAGTGGGAAACCGGCTAATGAAATTCCACGATACCGAAGACATGCCTTTTGAAAAAATATCCCACAATATTACACCCAGAATCAGGCACACCAGCAGTGTACTTCCCAACAGTAAAATCCAGTCTAACAGGTATTTTATTTTCTTAATCATGCATGAAATTTTCTTAACCTGTTGGCAAAATATTCTCCCAGTAAATTAATGAACAGCGTAATGAGGAACAACACCACTGCAATGGCAAACAATGCGAAATAATGAGTGGTTTGGTAGGGTACTTCACCCATTTCAATAGCGATGGTGGCGGTAATGGTACGTACTGCATCTAAAAAACCCCTGGGTAATACGGCTGCATTTCCGGTGGCCATTAATACCGTCATGGTTTCTCCCAATGCCCTGCCAAGCCCGAGCATTACTGCAGCAATTAATCCTGGTAGAGCAGCAGGCAATGTTACTTTAAACATTGTTTGCCATTTATTGGCACCCAATGCCAGTGAAGCTTCCCGGTGGCTTTGTGGCACTGCATTAATGGCATCCTCGCTGATGGTAATAATGGTGGGCAATGCCATCACAGATAATAATACAGCGCCATTCAGTGCGTTCAGTCCGTTTGAGATCCCAAATATTTTTGCAATACCAGGGCCAACCAATACGATGCCTAAAAAGCCAATGGCTACTGATGGAATGGCCGCCAGCATTTCAATTAATGGTTTTAAGATGTTCTTCAATTTAGGGTGCGCCATTTCCGATAAAAAAGCAGCGGTAAATATTCCAAGTGGAACTGCAATGAGCATAGCACCCAATGTAACCAGGCTGGTACTTACCAGTAAAGGCGCAATACCATATTTGCTCTCTGTGCTTTCCGGGTCCCATTGTGAACCGGTTAAGAAATCAAGCGGTTTTACTTCTATAAAAAAAGCGATGCTGTTATATACCAACATGAAAAATATTCCGCCCAGCAAAGCAATGGTGACAAAGCCCGTTGCTTTAAATACCTGTTTCAACAGCCAGTCTGTTTGCTCACGCCTTTTTATTGTCATGGTTATTTATTTACAGGGTAATACCCGGCTGCCTGTATGATTTTTTTTCCTTCATCGCTTTTTTCAAAGTCTATAAAGGGCTTTATCTTGGAATAAGTGTCGGCTTTGTAATACTGAAGTAAAGGGCGCTGAAAATAATAGTTGCCTGCAGCGATCATAGCTGCATCTAAGGGTGAAACGGCCGGTTGATTTTTCCTGGGATAAACCAGCAATACTTTTATGCCCTTGTTACTGCCCTTTGCAACATAGCCTGCACCCACATAACCAATACCTGAATGATCGGCTTTTATGGCTTCCAGTATTTGTGCATTGCCATTCATTTGTTTGGCATAAGGGGTAAAATCGATATCCAGTTTCTTTTTGATAAAATCATGTGTGCCGGAATTGCTTTGCCTTCCATAGATATTAATGACTTTATTTTTATTGGTAAGCGGCAACCAGTTTTTATAATGTCCGGCAAGGATGTTTGTCAGCGCTTCAACGCTGATGGAATCTATCGGAAGATCATCGGCCACCACAAATGCAATGGCATCCTGTGCAAAAACAAATGAGTCAATGGATGAGCCCCTTTTTTGAAACAGTTCAATTTCTTCCGGCTTAATACTTCTGGAAGAATTGGCCACATCAGCAGTGCCATTGAGCAATGAAGCGATGCCTAAACCAGATCCGCCACCCGAAATGGAAACAAAAACTCCCGAATTTATTTTGTGAAATGATTCTGCCAATTGCACTGCAAGGTTTACTTCCGTATCAGATCCTTTTATTTTGATGGTATCAGTATCCCTGGAACAGGATATAAGAAGCACTAATAAACAAATAAAACAGCACTTCATATTTTTGCATTTGTTATTCGATTACCTGTAATGTACTTAAAGAAATAGCCGCATGGCGGGCTGTTGTTATTATCATTTGGTTAAGTATTATTAATCATGCAATTTTACTGGATTGTTGTACACAAGCTGTTTAATGGTAAACCTTGCATAAGGGAAATCTCCTTTTCCCAATCTCCAGGTCGCTTCAATTGAAGTTGGTACAAGCATTCCGTTCATCTCCCTGTAATCAGCAAATTTGCCCAGCCATATTTCTTTATGTTCTTTATTCATAAACCGTTTGGTTTCCATTTGGGTTATTTCTCCTGCTTTATTAAATGTTACTACATACGAAACAGATAATTCCCGGAATTGAAAAGTTAAGTTCGCCGTGTTTAAATCGATTGCACTCCATTGTAACCTTTCAGTTGGCAATAGATTTGTAGGAAACCACACTGATTCGGCAAGCCATCGTTGAAACTCACCTTCATCAAAGCTTGCTCCCTGCACATCCACTACATTGATAAGCGATAAAAGGGTAACAATAAGCCGGCCTTTACCGGCAATATACATATCCCGTGCTGTTGCAAATGGCATAGTGCCTTTCCAGATATAACCCGGGGTTTCAGTGGTGAAATACTGTTCGCCTTTTATGTTGCCCCATTTTTTATCCGGCCCGGTTTTGAATTGCCCCGTATGCTTAAGGCTGATGTAACTGATATATGGCTGCCCATCTTTTAATACAAGTTTGAAATACCGTAGAACAGGTGCCGGCAAGCCGGCAAGCTGGTCGTATGTAAATTTTTTACTGGAAATATTTCCGGATAAAGAAAAAAGCTCCTTTACTTGTTTCTTAAACTGAATGGATAAATTTATTTTCCCAATAACCAGCAGTGATATAAGAATGCCCAAAATTATCAGTGTAGTAATCATGAATTATTTTTTATATAAGCCTCTCACCTGCGGCAACAAGGCAATAAATAGGATAGCAATCGCTAAAAACATATAGAAGGTATGAGACCAATGAACGGACTGCACATAAAACATTTCTATTTGTATCCAGCCAATAAGTGCAAAGGCAACATAAATAGTAAATGTCCACGACCAGTGCATATCGTTAAAGAAATTAAACCGCTCCGCCAATTTATTAGTTGGCTTTTTCAGCAACGCAAAAAACAACAGCATTGGAACAAGTCCCAGAATAATAAACAGGATAATGCCAGGTATCAAAAAACTGCTGAAGGGCGAATTTTCCAACATGGACAACGGCATGCCAAATAATTTACCGCTGGGTGAAATGATTAATACACTACCACCAAAAGCCGCTCCCAGGCCAAGAAAGGCCAATAAAAAAAGAAGCACATTTCTTGCTGTTGTTGTTTTCATATTTTTATTTAGTATTTATTTTATTGGAAGCATATTTATAATCAGCCAGTGTTTTTGTTCCCCATAAAAATGTTATTGCAACTGTTGTTATGATCAGCAAAACAGCTAAGATGAACGGGTTATAATGTGAACCATAATTGGGTACCAGGTACGGGCTTATATTAATCATGGTATGAAAGAGTATCATCACAAAAACACTTTTGGCCGTATTATTAAATAGCCAAACCATGACAACCCGTAAAAAAACGGTACCGATACATTGCCAAACTATCCATGTTGTAGTTTGGTGAGCCTGGCTCCAGGGTATAATATGCCACCCTGCCCAAATAATTCCCATTGCCAGGCTTGCTTTCAATGCGCCATAGCTGTTTTGTAAAGGCTCAGTAATATAACCGCTCCAGCCAAGTTCTTCACCAATGGCACCAATAAAATACACAACAAAAAAAATGGCAACAGATATAGGAGATGGCTGTGGCTCCGGTACGATTTCTCCTGTTATTTTCATATACCAAAATGAAAGCAATGCTATTACCGGCATTAATAAAACAACAGGCAGGTACCATCTTTTGTCCTTTATTTTTTTGAAGTCGAAGGAAAGTTTCAGCAGTTGTTTAACTCCCGTTTTTTTTTGTTTTTTATAAACCAGTATTGCTGCTGCTATTAACGGGCAGAAAGTCATTAATGCACTGATGGGGAGTTTTATGGGTAAGATTTTAGTGGTATCAGGCGCAATAGCGCCAAGTATCCAAAACGGGATGGAAAGCATAAAAACCAATGAAAAGAATTGTACTGCTAATTTATTTATGGATGTGTGATTGTTCATAGTCAAAAATTAAAAAATTCTGTAAATCAGGCCACAAATGAAGATGATAAGAAAAGCTGTATAAATCACTTTGTTATTTTTGGCTAACCAATTTGGCAGATAAATATCAAAGTTTTCTTTAGTTGAATTGGAATATTTGCGGGCAATGATTGTAAGCGGACAATTGTTTTTGAAAACAAGCAACACAATTACTTCCAGGGAGAAAAGAGCAATGCCAATCCAAACATACTTGTCGATTTTGTTTATAATTACTGCATAAACCATGTAGAAAAAAACAACATTGAAAAACATCCAGATAATGGTATGGATGATTTTGATGAGCGTTAATCTTAACATTGCTAATTTTTATCTGCTAAACTGTTCTTATTCTTTAAAACATCATTTTCAATTATCCGACTTACTAATTCAGGCTCTTCAAATAAAGGGCTATGTGCCGAATTGTTGAAGCTGTAAAACCCTTTTAATGGTGCATGAAGTTTGGCCAGATATGCTTTTGATAAATTAATGTTTACTGTTAAATCATATTTACCGCTAAAGAAGTAAACTGGAATTTCAAGAGCAGGAACTTTAGAAGTAAAATCTGTTTCGAGCATTTCATTGATGAGCATAGTCTTAGGTAGAAATGAGAATTTCGATTTCCAGATATTTATTTTTTCTTTCAGCGTGTAAGCTTTACAAGTCCATACGGGAATGAAAATATCACGAAAAACCGATCTCATTTTGTGCATGGTGCCTATTCCCAGTTCATGCATGCATTGGTCTCGAATAACCGATTTATAGAATGCAACAACGTTTGAACCAGCTTCTAAAACAGGGTATTTTTTTAACGCAGTAACTTTTTTTTGATTTCCATCAGCCGCATATTGTTCCAGCATATATTTATAAGCAATTTTTTCAGATTCAGCCTGGTTGCTGATCTGCCCCATGCCTATGTATGCATAAAATAATGCAGGTTCTCCTGACGCTGCAAGAAGGGCTACCGGTGTTCCTCCTGAATGAGCCATTAAATAAATCTTTTCCTTATCGAACCGTTTTCGTAAGTAGTTTGTAACATCAATAGCATCTGATGCAAGTTGGATTTAAAATTCATGCTTTCCAATGGTACTTCGGAAGTATAAGAAAGCCCACCGCCACGCTGTTCCCAGTAACATACCGTAAAATAATCTTCCAGACCAGGCTTGAACTTGTCGATTAGAAAATAATTGGGGAAAGCAGGCCCGCCATGAACGTACAGAAGAACAGGATTTTTTATGTTTTTACTTCTGATAAACATTCCCTGTTGTACAGCTCCAATTTCTATGAATGTTTTTTCTGCAATACTTCCTGGTATTAGTGTATCAGTATCATCTAAATACTGTTCAATTTTACCAGGACTATATATCAGCAAAATGCAGGTTAGCACTAAAATAAATCCCAAAACAATTGAAAATAGTATTACTAACATTCGTTTGAGTGGTTTTATTAAATTCATCTTTTTCCTTTCAGTGCTTCAAATTAATTGCTTTTAGCATAGGCATTCCCTAACGCTTCAACTTCCTTCAACCATTGCTTCCTCTGAGTTTCGTCAGATGATTTTATGGGGCTGTAGGAATTTATTTTAACAGGCTTAACACCGCTAAATTCTAAAACACCAATTTTCATAGAGTTATGCCCGGGTCGACTGTTAATTAGCCAATAATACCATTTGGGTGAATCCATTGTTACAATTAATTGTGCTGTTTTACCTTTTAAAAGCTTATCCCAAAAAGGGCCTTTTTTGTGGTACTTAAATGCAAAACCTGGAAGAAATACCCTGTCAATAAATCCCTTGAGTAAAGCAGGGTACGTACTCCACCAATTGGGGTAAACAAATACTAAATGATTTGCGTCCAGTATATCTTTTTGTGCTTGAATTAAATCGGGTTCCAGCTCTGATATTTTTCTGTAACCATAGGTTAAGATTGGATTGAACTTTAAATCAATTAAATTAATGATTTTACAATTTGCACCTGATTTTTCAGCTCCTTTTCTATAGCTTCCTGCTAATGCAAAACAAAAACTTTCCTTGTCGGGGTGACCGTTGAAAATGAGTATTTTTTTCATAGTTGTTTTTATGTATGTACAAACCAATCAACAGGTCGCCGTAGCGAAACAGGCAGAGGGTAATTTTTTACATAACCGGTGCGTAAAATAAATTGTACATTATCACTTATGCCGATTGATTGGTTCAGTACCCGGCTGGTAGTTGCTTCTTCAAGTACCTGCGTCATAGGATGAATAGCAATACCTTTATCCCTTACTTTTAAAAATAAACGCTGCATCTTCTTGCCTGTTTCCAATAGTGTTGCTATCGAATTATCTTTACTCGTAATCAACAACCAGCCTGCAGATTTGGAAACCTGCTGTACAACTTTTTCAATACTTTGTTCCCTGAAACTTTTCTTCATCACATCTTTTTTATCATAAAAATTTCGCAGGTACCAGGCAGGTATTCCTTCAACTTCCATACTTGCCAACGTAAGCCCGTCTAAATGCTGTGCTGCATCTTTACGGGAAAACCTTATCCAGTTAGCCAATTCACTTTGTGCAGCATCCCTATACGATTGAATCCTGTTAGCTTCAATGGTTTGCTCATTCAGCCATAAATGTTCTTTTGCAGTATTGGGAAAAAAATGGAAATAATCAGGTTCACCATTTCTCATAAAATCGACGATTTCTTTTTTAAAGGGATCGGCCAGGTAACCCGACCGCACTGTTCTGCGGTTTTTTATTTTTTGAGTATCATATTTTACAACCCTGGCGGCTTTGACAAGTTGCACTTCAATAATATTTTCATCCTGGTTAGTTGCGGCGATAACATTGAATTGGCAATTATATCCAAGGCTACCAGCTGCATACTCAAGGGTTTGAATAAAGGCGCCAATTGACAATATGGTTTCCCGTTGGTTTGGGTCAACCGCCGGGAGCCATTTGTTTTTATCAGTTCCAACAATCCAGTGAAATGGCTTAATGTATTTTACAAGCCATGGCTGTGTATTATGCCCGCTTGGTGCCAGTGATGCCAGGTAGAGTATTGTTCTTTCATCTGGCAGTAGGGGAAACTTTTCTGCCGGGGTTCCCTTGATATCAGCCCTGGTGAAATTGCTTTTATCTGTAGATATGTAATAGGCACCGCCTGCTGCTACAGCTATGCCTGCAATAGTTAAGAATTTTTTCCTGTTCATAAAATGCCCGGCAGGAATATTTTAAAGATTCAGCAGGTTCTGAGCTGTATTCGTGCCTGGTATATAGTGTGTATCAAATGGGTTTTACACCTTGCAAAGTGAACCGTAAATTTCCAGAGAATGTTACACAAATAGTTTAAAATGTTACATCATTCACATTTTATTTGCCTTGTAAGGTAGTAACACATAACAGGAGTTAATTTACATTAATATCATAATGGACGGTGATATTAATCAGTGTGAAATGTAACCTTTACTTTTAATTTCATCAACTTAAACACAGTTCTCATTTTACCATGCAACCTGATCCTCTAACGCAAATTGAACAGCAATTAACCGGGCTGGAAAATAAAATGTTGTCTGAATCTAAAAAAAGATTGCGGCAGCTCAAAAAGATACATCCATCCCAACTCCTTGCAGCACAGAATATGATCCATTATTTAACTTTCAGGAATGAGGATGTACGTGAACTGCAGGATGCACTTCATATACATGGCCTTTCTTCGCTGGCAAGTTCTGAGAGTCATATACACCGGCAGTTACAGTCTATACGGCAAAGGCTGGGCAGGCATTATACTTCAAAAGAACTGGATCCCTGCACCTATGAATACAACCGGTTACAGATGGCTGAAAAAAGCAGGATCCTTTTTGGCGATAAAAGCGATGCTGTAACCCCATTTATAATGGTAACATTTGATGCTTCCTTTGCGGATAATTATGCTTTAATAAAAAACCTGCTTCAAAACGGTATGAATGTGGCAAGGATCAACTGTGCTCATGACGATGAAGCTACCTGGTCCAGGATGATACAACACCTGAAAAGGGCCTGTCGCTACACCGGGCTCAAATGCAAGGTTTATATGGACCTCGCCGGTCCTAAAATCAGGACAACTTTAATTAATAAAGGAAAGGATAAAGGGAAAGTAAAAGTAACAGAAGGTGAACTGGTATGGCTGGCAGATGATGCAAAGGGTTTTAAAAATGAAGATGTAGTGATCAGCCCCAATGAGCCTGGCATTATTGCCATGCTGAAGAAAGGAGAACGGGTTTATATTGACGACGGAATGATAAAGGGTTTTATTGAATCCATAAAAAAAGATGCGGCAGCCATGCGTATCATCCGTATATCATCCAGTAAACAACAGATCAAATCCGGTAAAGGCATCAACTTCCCTGATTCAGCAATTACTATTTCTCCACTCACTGAATTTGACAGGTCATGCCTGCCATTTATCTGCGGTCATGCAGATATGGTAGGTTACTCTTTTGTTCGTAATCCTTCCGATCTTGAGGGGCTTCAGCATTCGTTAAAAATAATATCGCACCAACCTCCGCATATCATTGTGAAAATTGAAACACCCGAAGCCGTCATCAACCTTCCTGGTCTTTTACTCAGTGGAATGCAGGAAAAGGCTTTTGGCGTAATGATAGCCCGTGGAGACCTTGCTGTTGAAATAGGCTTTGAAAGAATGGGAGAAATACAGGAAGAAATTCTGTGGATATGTGAGTCAGCCCAGGTGCCTGTAGTATGGGCTACGCAGGTATTGGAAACACTCAATAAAACCGGCATCGCTACCCGTTCGGAAATTACCGATGCTTCACATGCTGCCATGGCCGAATGTGTCATGATCAATAAAGGAGATCATACCATTGAAGTGATTGAAACACTAAAAGATATTTTACATCGTACAGGGGGGCACCATATCAAAAAAAGATTTACGTTCAGGCCGTTGAGTATTGCTGAAAAATTTATCAGGGAGAAATATGAAAGCCGTTGATGCTGCCGGTTGCAATTTTTATAATCATATCCCAGGCAGTTGTTCGGTAAAGACAAGCAACTTTCAACTTTGTTTTTTTTCTTCAATAGTATATTTTACATCAGCAGCGGTTATAAGCCACCGGTATTTTAATGCCATGCATGTGCAAAGCCCAGTTCTTTATACAGAGATTTGCCAACCTGGAAGAAAGAGAATTTTGGGTTTAGTGAAATAAAAATCTTGCCTGTAAATATTGGCTATTTAAAATTAGATGAGATGATGCATATGGATATAAAATTTAGTGGCGAAACAGGTATAGCAGCTATGAATTTCTTATCCAGTAATGTTGCCAGGTTAATTGCTCTTGGAGAATTTTGGCGTATCTAAATATGGCAACTATGGCAGCCAGTTATTTATTTAATGGAAAGCCAGTTCAACTTGCTGAATTGCATTTAGAGAGAGGAAAGCCATATTATTCAAGAATGGACTTGTAGCATTTACCGGGCATTTGAATTGGAGACCGCTCAACCATGGAACTGATCCTGAATGGAGCGTCGCCACTGAAGCCTTATCAGGGTTGAGTGGCTGGTGTGAAAAAAGAAACAAAAAGCGTTTGCTTTTAAACACATTCCCCTACCTTTGCCGCCCCAAATAGTTCTTTAGGAATTTATTGTATTGGGAGTTGAGGCTACAATTGCCGAGACGCTATCACCAAAAAAATGTAACACATGGCAAAAGAGATCACTGGCTATGTTAAACTCCAATGTAAAGGAGGACAAGCCAATCCAGCACCCCCAATCGGGCCTGCACTGGGTTCTAAGGGTATCAACATCATGGAGTTCTGTAAGCAATTCAATGCCAGGACCCAGGATAAACAAGGGAAAGTGCTCCCCGTTTTAATCACTGTTTTTTCCGACAAGTCTTTTGAGTTTATCATTAAAACTCCCCCGGCTGCCGTTCAGTTAATGGATGCTGCTAAAATTAAAGGTGGCAGTAAAGAACCAAACCGTCAAAAAGTTGGTAAAGTTACCTGGGCACAGGTGGAAGAAATAGCCAAAGACAAAATGCCTGACCTTAATGCATTTACCCTTAACAGTGCGATGAGCATGGTTGCCGGTACTGCAAGAAGTATGGGTTTAACTGTTGATGGTAAAGCTCCGTGGGAAAATTAATTATCAACCTCAAAAATTTTAGACAATGATCACTAAAAAAAGAAAATTAGCAAACGCTAAGGTTGATGGTAACAAAGCTTACACTTTAAAAGAAGCTTCTTCCTTAGTAAAAGAAATAAACACTACCAAATTTGACAGTTCTGTTGATTTGCATATCAAATTAGGAGTAGATCCTAAAAAAGCTGACCAGGCGATCCGTGGTACTGTTTCATTGCCACACGGCACTGGTAAAACCAAAAAAGTATTGGTGCTTTGCACGCCTGATAAAGAAGAAGCTGCAAAAGGTGCTGGTGCTGATTATGTTGGCCTGGACGAATTTATTACAAAAATTGAAGGTGGCTGGACTGATGTTGATGTTATCATCGCTACTCCTTCAGTAATGCCTAAGATCGGTAAGCTGGGTAAAGTGTTAGGTCCACGTAACCTGATGCCAAATCCTAAAACCGGTACAGTTACCAACGATGTGGCTGCTGCTATCACTGAAGTTAAGGGTGGTAAGATAGCTTTCAAAGTTGATAAAGTAGGTATCATTCATGCATCGATCGGCCGTGTAAGTTTCAGCGCTGAAAAAATTGCTGAGAACAGTCAGGAATTGATCAATGCACTGGTAAAATTAAAACCATCTTCTTCTAAAGGTACTTACCTGAAAGGAGTAAGTATGGCCAGCACCATGAGCCCGGGCATTTTGATTGACACAAAATCAGTTTCAAACTAATCATGAATTGCCCTGGCTTTCAAGGCAGGGATAAAAAATATTTGTTATGACAAAACAGGAAAAAAACGAGGTAATTGAAGTGCTTAAAGGCAAGTTCAGCCAGTACAGCAACTTTTACATTACTGATACAGAAAGCTTAACTGTAGCACAGGTAAGTGATTTACGCAGGCACTGTTTCAACAAGCAGGTTGAAATGAAAGTGGCTAAAAATACCCTCATCCGCAAAGCGCTGGAAGGTATTGATGCAGAAAAATATACAGGTGTATACGATTCATTGCATAAAGTAACTGCTTTATTATTCAGCGATAACCCCAAAGAACCAGCGTTGATATTAGCAGGTTTCAGAAAGGCAAGCAAAGGTGAAAAACCTGAACTGAAAGCAGCATTCATCAATGGAGATGTATTTGTAGGCGACAACCAACTGGTTGCACTGACTAAGATCAAAACCAAGAATGAACTGATTGGCGAGATTATTGGATTGCTGAACTCTCCGATACAGCGTGTATTGGGTGCTTTGCAAAACAAAGATGCAGCTAAAGCAGCTGTTGCTGAAGTGCCAGCACCAGTTGCAGAGGCAGCTCCGGCAGTAGAAGCAGCAGCACCAGTTGCTGAAACTCCTGCAGCAGAAGCACCGGCAGCACCGGAAGCTCCCGCAGCTGAAGCAACACCAGAAGCATAAGAATTGATTGTACCCTTTGGTAGAAATAACTATAACTGGCCGGATAAAAAAAGTAAAAGGCAGAAACAATTTTTTTAAAAACTCCGCCGGAGTGTAAACAATGAAGGCGGGAAAAATTAAACATTATGGCAGACGTAAAAGTATTAGCTGAAAATTTAGTAAGCTTAACAGTAAAAGAAGTACAGGAATTAGCAGACTTCCTGAAATCAGAGTATGGCATTGAACCAGCTGCAGCTGCAGTTGTAGTAAGTGGCGGTGGCGGCGAAGCGCTGTTGTTGAAGAAAAAACATCTTTCAACGTAATTTTGAAAGCTGCTGGCGCTAACAAATTAGCAATTGTAAAGATCGTTAAAGAATTGACAGGCTTAGGTTTGAAAGAAGCTAAGGACTTAGTTGATGGCGCTCCAAAACCAGTTAAAGAAGGCGTTGACAAAGCAACAGCTGAAGAAATTAAAACTAAATTAACTGAAGCTGGTGCTGAGGTTGAAGTTGCTTAATTGCTGATTCAATAAATAACATTTAAGGCCGGAGAGTAATCTCCGGCTTTTCTGTTTCCGCTCGTCCAAAATTATTGTTGGTCTGATTATTTTTATCAATATTTACAGCTTTTAAAATCATTTAAACATTACAGCATGAGGATTCCAAATTTTATGATGTCTGTATTGTTGATTACAATGTTTGCCGCATGTAACAACAATAAGAAAGAAGAGACTGCAACCAGAACTACCTTCTTTGACAAAACAGGAATAGATTCAACAGCCCGCCCACAGGATAACTTCTTTCAGTATGCAAACGGACAGTGGATGAAAAATACCACGATTCCATCAGATCAGAGTGGATGGGGAAGCTTTTATACTTTGTACGATGAAAATCAAAAACACCTAAAGGAAATACTGGAAACAGCTGCAGCAACTGGTGCTGCAAAAGGAAACCCTGAACAAAAATTAGGGGATTATTATACAAGCGGAATGGATACCCTTTCTATTGAAAAATTAGGTGCGAAGCCTTTAAAACCTGTACTTGATAAAATTGAGGCCATTAAAGATTATAAAGAACTGATGGCTTATATAGCTGAGGCAAATGTTGCTGGTGACGACGATGGGTTGATTTCAGCTTATGTTGGTGCTGATGAAAAAAACAGTTCCGTTAATATTTTGAGCCTTTACCAGACAGGTTTGTCACTGCCTGAAAAAGACTATTATACCAAGAATGACAGCGCTACACAGGCGGCAAGGAATGCATTGTTGAAATATGCATCAACACTGTTTTCTTTAGCTGGGGCCGATGCTGCTACAGCAGGAAAAAATGCCCATGCATTGCTGGCGCTGGAAACAGAATTGGCGAAATCAAACCGCAGCCCGGTTGAACAAAGAGACCCACAAAAAAATTATAATAAAGTAAGCATAATTGATCTGGATAAGCAATCTCCGAATATTAACTGGCCGCAGATATTTAATAAGATGAATGTAAAACTGGATAGTGTGAAGGTAGGTCAGCCTGAGTATTATGTTGCGTTAAGTAAATTACTACCTGTTCAGCCCATTGATGTATGGAAAATAAAAGTGAAGTTTGAATACATTGCCAATCATGCATCGTTACTCAGCAAGCCATTTATTGATGCCGGTTTTGAGTACAATAAAACATTTAACGGAAAAAAAACAGACGATCAAAGGTGGAAAAAGATTGTCGGAAGGGTGAATGGAGGATTGGGTGAATTGCTTGGCCAGCTTTATGTAAAAAAGTATTTTACCGAAGCTGCCAAACACCGCATGGATGAATTGGTAAACAACCTGCAGAAAGCCTTTGAGGAGCGGATAAAAAAATTAGACTGGATGAGCGACAGTACCAAGAAAAGAGCATTGGTGAAACTGAATACCTTTCTTAAAAAAATTGGCTACCCCTCTAAATGGAAAAACTTTGATGATGTAGTTATTGATAAGACTGATTTTTTTGCCAATGCTAAAAGCGTGCAACGCCATCAGCAGAAAGAACAGATCGGTAAAATTGGCAAGCCTGTTGACAGGACGGAATGGTTGATGAGCCCGCCAACAGTAAATGCATATTATAACCCTACCAATAATGAGATTGTATTTCCGGCCGGGATACTGCAGTTCCCTTTCTTTGATGTAAATGCAGATGATGCCGTTAACTACGGTGCTATTGGTATGGTAATAGGCCATGAAATGACACACGGATTTGATGACCAGGGCAGCCAATACGATGAAAAAGGGAATATGCAAAACTGGTGGGGTAGTGCTGATGCAGAAAAATTCAAATCAAAAACAGGTGGGGTGGTAAAGCAGTATAATGCGTTTACGGTGTTGGATTCTTTACATGTAAATGGGGAGTTGACATTGGGAGAAAACCTTGCTGATATTGGCGGACTTGCAATTGCTTATGATGCTTTTAAAATGACCAGGCAAGGGCAGGGTAATGAAAAAATTGATGGGCTCACTCCTGATCAGCGTTTCTTCCTGGGCTATGCCCAGGTATGGCGTCTTAAAGACAGGGATGAAAGCATGAGGGTTCGTATTACAACCGATCCTCACTCTCCTGAAATGTACAGGGTAAATGGTCCGGCAATGAACTTTGATCCTTTTTACAAAGCATTTGATGTAAAAGAAGGAGATAAGATGTATCTGAAACCGGAAGACAGGGCTAAGATCTGGTAACAAAATCATGTATTCTGCAAATAAAAAAATCCCGCTATTGGTGGGATTTTTTTATCGAAACAATAAGTAAACCTTATACTTAATTCCTGATCAATCGCTGTGTAAGGCTTTCATTGTTACTGCCAGTTACTTTAACTGCATAAATTCCTTTAGGCAGATAATTGTTTACTCTATAAGTTGATTGATTTATTTTTTGTGTATGAACTGTTACACCTTGTGCATTGATGATTTCCATAGAAGCCGGTAAAAATTTTGAAGGCACCGCTACCTTGAACTCATTGTTGGCAGGATTGGGGTAAACACTAAAACCAAATTGGTTTTCATTTTTCACCAACACGGTTTCTGTATAAATTGTGTTGCCAGAAATTTCCATCACTTTGATTCTGTAAAATGCGGCACCTTTAATTGCAGCATCAGTATAAGAATAATTATTTACAGGTAACTGTGTTCCCTTTAAGGTAGCCAGATCTTTAAAATTCCTGCCGTCCATGCTTTTTTGAACAATGTATTTAACTGTGCCAGTTTCAGATAAAGCCGTCCAGTTAAGCAGGCAGCTGTTATTCGATAAAGTTGCCGAAAAGTTAGTAATCTTTACCGGCACAACACCAATAGTGGCAATTACACACCCACCGGATGCACCTATGATGGCAGAAGCATATACTAACGGTGTATTGCAGGGTACACAGGTAAAGGCATCGCCGGTGCCACCACCGCCAAGCGTTCCGGAAATTAAAGCATTCGTAATGATGGTTAAAGGGGTGCCTCCGTAAATGTTTACTACAACACCTTCAGGCCAGCCCAATAGCAAAACGCCACAGCCTGAGGGGCACTGCGGATAAAGACTTTGATATGCAAAAGCACCGGGAGGGCATTGTGCCTTTATAGTAGTCTGGTTCAGTGCTACTACAAATAACATGAGTAATAAAAGCTTTTTCATGATTGTTTGGATTTGTTTTTACTCTTCCCTATAAATCGTTGTTTCCTGTATATTTTATCGTTTAAAATATCGCATAGTAATAAGGATTTCAAAAAGAAGAACCTCTTGTAACAGTTATTAACGTAACAACACTTAGTATAATTGTGTAAGGAGTAATATTGTATAGGAGTTTTCCCTTTGTTGGGTCAAAATCGCAAAAAAGCAATGGTAAACGTAGTTTTTTTGATTCAATGCAACAGAAAACCTGGCGTTGTGAAAAAGAAGTGAATAATTTATTTTGCCATTCAACTCCTGAAAACCAATTGGTTGAATAAAAATTAGCCGTTTAATCAAAAATCAAACCAAAAAGTTAAAATTTCATTTGAAGATGTTCAATTTTTGAATTAATATCCCTACCTTTGCAATCCTTTAATTTCGGCTTGGTGCATATTGCTGTATCCAGGCTGTAAATTAAAACCCTTCTCAGCTATAAAACGTTTTATAACAAATATGTCTGTAACAAAAACACCCGCCGCTCAGCGTATAAATTTTGGAAAAGTTGAACTCTTGGCGGAAACCCCCGATTTGCTCGGAATCCAGATTCAGTCTTTTAAAGACTTTTTCCAGTTAGAAACTACGCCTGATAAACGTAATAATGAAGGTTTATTCCGAGTGTTCAAGGAGAACTTCCCTATTACCGATACTAGGAACATCTTTGTACTGGAATTTTTAGACTATTTTGTTGATCCCCCACGCTACACGATTGATGAATGTATTGAAAGAGGATTAACCTACGCTGTTCCATTAAAGGCAAAACTCAGGTTGAGCTGTAATGATGAAGAGCATGTGGATTTCCAGACCATTGTACAAGATGTGTTCCTTGGAAACATCCCTTACATGACCCCACGTGGTACATTTGTAATCAATGGTGCCGAAAGGGTGGTGGTTAGCCAGCTGCATCGTTCACCAGGTGTATTCTTTGGCCAGTCTGTTCACCCGAACGGTACTAAGATTTACTCTGCAAGGGTAATTCCTTTCAAAGGCGCCTGGATGGAGTTTGCTACGGACATTAATAATGTAATGTATGCTTACATCGACCGGAAGAAAAAATTCCCTGTAACTACCCTGTTACGTTCCATTGGTTTTGAAACTGATAAGGACATTCTGGAATTATTCGGAATGGCGGATGAAGTAAAAGTAGATAAAAAACATCTTGGAAAATTTGTTGGTAAACGCCTGGCTGCCCGTGTGCTACGTACCTGGGTAGAAGATTTTGTGGATGAAGATACCGGCGAAGTGGTAAGTATTGAGCGTAACGAAATCGTGTTAGAGCGTGACACTGTACTGGATGAAAGCAATATCAACATGATTGCTGACATGGATGTGAAGAGTGTGTTTATACAAAAAGAAGAAGTGAGCGGCGATTATGCTATCATTTACAACACTTTAAATAAGGATACATCAAACAGTGAACTGGAAGCGGTTCAACATATTTACCGTCAGTTGCGTGGTGCTGATGCCCCCGATAATGAAACAGCCCGTGGGATCATTGATAAATTATTCTTTAGTGATAAGCGTTATGACCTGGGTGAAGTTGGTCGTTATAAAATCAACCGCCGCCTTGGATTGAATTTCCCTATCGAGAAGAAGGTACTGACCAAAGACGATATCATTGCCATCATTAAAACTTTGGTACAATTAACCAATGGTAAGAGTGAAGTGGATGATATCGATCACTTGAGTAACCGTCGTGTACGTACCGTAGGCGAGCAGTTATACGCTCAGTTTGGTGTAGGTTTGGCACGTATGGCACGTACCATCCGTGAAAGGATGAATGTACGTGATAACGAGGTTTTTACTCCGGTTGATCTAATCAATGCAAGAACTTTGTCTTCGGTAATCAATTCCTTTTTTGGTACATCTCAGCTATCTCAGTTCCTGGATCAAACTAATCCATTGTCTGAAATAACACATAAACGCCGTATCTCAGCACTCGGACCCGGTGGTTTAAGCAGGGAAAGGGCAGGCTTTGAGGTTCGTGACGTTCACTATTCTCACTATGGCCGTTTGTGTACCATTGAAACTCCGGAAGGTCCGAACATTGGTTTGATTTCTACGCTTTGCGTACATGCCAAGATCAATGAAATGGGCTTTATTGAAACGCCCTATCATAAAGTAACTGATGGAAGGGCTGACCTGAAAAAGATCACTTTCTTAAGTGCTGAAGAAGAAGATACCGCTAAGATTGCCCAGGCAAACATTCCAATGGATGAAAAAGGCAATTTTGTTGAAGAGAAAATTAAGAGCCGCCAGACTGGTGACTTCCCGATATTAGATAAGCATGAAGTAGAGTTCATGGATGTTGCTCCCAACCAGATCGTTGGTTTGAGTGCTTCTATGATCCCGTTCCTGGAGCATGATGATGCCAACAGGGCACTGATGGGTTCGAACATGCAACGCCAGGCTGTACCATTGATCCGTTTAGACCCACCAATTGTTGGTACAGGTCTGGAAGGAAAAGCAGCTCGGGATGCAAGGATTCAGTTGCATGCAGAGGGTAACGGGGTGGTTGAATATGTTGATGCCAACGAAATACACGTTCGCTACAACAGGAGTGAAATGCAGCAACTGGTAAGCTTTGAAGATGACCTGAAGATATATAAGATTACCAAGTTTATCCGTACCAACCAGGAAACCTGTATCAACCTTCGTCCTGCTGTAACAAAAGGACAGAAAGTTGTTGAAGGTGATTTCTTAACCGAAGGTTATGCAACCAAAGGTGGGGAGCTGGCATTGGGCCGGAACCTGAAAGTAGCATTCATGCCATGGAAAGGATACAACTTCGAGGATGCGATTGTAATTTCTGAGAAAGTGGTAAAAGAAGATCTGTTTACCTCTATCCATATCAGTGAATTTGAAACGGAGGTTCGTGATACTAAACTGGGTGAAGAAGAATTGACGCCGGATATTCCGAATGTAAGTGAAGAAGCTACTAAAGATCTGGATCAAAATGGTATTATTCGTATCGGCGCTCATATTAAAGAAGGGGATATCATCATTGGTAAAATCACGCCAAAAGGTGAAAGCGATCCAACTCCTGAAGAGAAGTTGTTACGTGCCATCTTTGGTGATAAAGCCGGTGATGCAAAAGATGCCTCTTTAAAAGCTCCAAGTGGAACGGAAGGTGTGGTGATCAATAAGAAATTGTTCCAGCGTGCAAAGAAAGATAAGAATGCGAAAGTAAGAGAGAAAGCAAGTTTAGAGAAGATTGAGAAAACGCATGAAAAGAATGAAGCGGATGTTTTGGAAATGCTGATCAATAAACAGCAGACCTTACTGAAGGATAAAACTTCAACAGGTGTTAGCAATAACTTTGGTGAAGTGTTGATTGGCAAAGGTGCCAAGTTCAATCCTAAGAACCTTGCCAATATCGATTTCTTAAACGTAAATCCGCTCGGATGGACCGGTGATGCGAAAACAGATGACCAGATCAACGTGTTGTTGCACAACTATACCATTAAGTACAACGAGGAGTTGGGTCGGTATAAGAGAGAGAAATTCAATATCAGTATTGGGGATGAATTACCTGCAGGTGTATTGAAACTGGCCAAGGTGTACCTCGCTGTTAAGCGTAAGCTGAAAGTGGGAGATAAGATGGCGGGCCGCCACGGTAACAAGGGTATTGTTGCCAAGATCGTTCGCCAGGAAGACATGCCATTCCTTGAAGATGGAACACCGGTTGACATTGTACTGAATCCATTGGGTGTACCTAGTCGTATGAACCTTGGACAGATATACGAAACTGTACTGGGCTGGGCTGGTGAAAAATTGGGTGTTAAGTTCGCTACCCCAATCTTTGACGGTGCAAGTGTAGAAGAAATTGATGAGCGCATTACAGAAGCTGGTTTGCCTAAGTTTGGACATACTTACCTATATGATGGCGAAACAGGCCAGCGTTTTGATCAGAAAGCTACTGTTGGGGTAATCTACATGATTAAACTGCACCACATGGTGGATGATAAAATGCATGCCCGTTCAATCGGACCATACAGCTTGATTACTCAGCAGCCGTTGGGTGGTAAGGCACAGTTTGGTGGACAGCGTTTTGGTGAAATGGAAGTGTGGGCACTGGAAGCCTATGGTGCCTCTAACATATTGCAGGAATTGCTGACGTTGAAATCGGATGATATCATCGGAAGGGCTAAAACATACGAAGCAATTGTGAAAGGGGAGAACATTCCTAAGCCGGGTATTCCTGAATCATTCAATGTACTGGTACATGAACTGAGGGGATTGGGATTGGATCTGAACTTTGAATAATATTTGTGAATTGTGAATAGTGAATGGTCAATACTGGCTTCATTCACTATTCACAATTGACTACTAACAAAGAAGCTCCACAAAGCTTAAATAGTACAAGTGAGATTCTTCTTTCCTTTTACTAAAAGAAAAGAAGAACAGAACAAGTTCACAACGATGTTGAGTAAAGATTAAATGATCGTTCCAAAGGAATTATCAATTATCAATTTAAAAATTATCAATTAAATATAATATGGCATTCAAAAAAGAAAATCGTCCCAGGCCAACTTTCTCACAGATCACTATTGGTTTAGCTTCCCCGGATAGTATCCTGGAAAAAAGCTTTGGCGAAGTGTTAAAGCCTGAGACCATTAACTATCGTACCTACAAACCTGAAAGGGACGGTTTGTTTTGCGAAAGGATTTTTGGACCGGTAAAAGATTACGAATGTGCCTGCGGAAAGTATAAGCGTATCCGTTACAAGGGTATTGTATGCGACAGGTGCGGTGTGGAAGTAACAGAAAAGAAAGTACGCCGTGAAAGAATGGGCCATATCAAACTGGTAGTGCCTGTTGTTCATATCTGGTACTTCAAATCTTTGCCCAATAAAATTGGTTACTTACTCGGTATGAGCTCTAAGAAGTTAGAGACCATTGTTTATTACGAACGTTTTGTGGTAATTCAATCAGGTATCCGTGCGGACAAAGGACAAAATTTCGGAGATTTATTAACTGAAGAAGAATACTTAGACATCCTGGATGCTTTACCAAAAGACAACCAGCATTTGTCTGATGAAGATCCGAATAAATTTATCGCCAAGATGGGTGCAGAAGCGGTGCATGATTTATTGCAACGCATCGATCTTGACCAATTATCTTTTGACCTGCGTAATGCAGCTGCAAGCGAAACTTCACAGCAACGTAAAGCAGATGCCTTAAAGCGTTTGAGCGTGGTGGAAAGTTTCCGTGATGCCAATACAAGAATTAACAACCGTCCTGAATGGATGGTAATGCAATATATTCCTGTAATTCCACCAGAATTACGTCCATTGGTTCCATTGGATGGTGGTCGTTTTGCATCATCTGATCTGAATGATCTTTACCGTCGTGTTATTATCCGTAACAACCGTTTGAAAAGATTGTTGGAAATTAAAGCACCTGAAGTAATTCTTCGTAATGAAAAAAGGATGCTGCAGGAAGCGATCGATTCACTGTTTGATAACAGCCGTAAATCAAATGCTGTAAAAGCAGAAGGTGGACGTGCGTTGAAATCTTTGAGTGATGTACTGAAAGGTAAGCAGGGACGTTTCCGTCAGAATTTACTCGGTAAACGTGTGGATTATTCAGGTCGTTCTGTTATTGTGGTAGGACCGGAATTGAAAATGCATGAGTGTGGTTTGCCAAAAGATATGGCTGCTGAATTGTTCAAGCCATTTATTATCAGGAAACTGATTGAAAGAGGCATTGTAAAAACTGTTAAGAGTGCAAGGAAGCTGGTGGATAAAAAAGAGGCCATCATCTGGGATATTCTTGAAAATATATTGAAAGGGCACCCGATCATGCTAAACAGGGCCCCAACCCTTCACCGTTTGTCAATCCAGGCCTTCCAGCCAAAATTGATCGAAGGTAAAGCGATCCAGTTGCACCCGTTGGTAACAACAGCGTTCAATGCGGATTTTGATGGTGACCAGATGGCGGTACATGTTCCTTTGAGCAACGCTGCTATCCTGGAAGCCCAGTTATTAATGCTTTCTTCTCACAATATTTTGAACCCACAAAATGGTACGCCAATCACCCTTCCTTCTCAGGACATGGTACTTGGGCTTTACTATATTACCAAGGGTAAAAAATCAACACCGGAAGTAAAAGTAAAAGGTGAAGGAAAAGCCTTCTACTCAGCAGAAGAGGTGATCATCGCCTATAATGAAGAGCAACTTGACCTGCATGCACACATTCGTGTAAGGGCAAACTTCAGAAATGAAGATGGGTCTCTGACCTAT
This sequence comes from Chitinophagaceae bacterium, assembly GCA_016722465.1. Taxonomy (GTDB): domain Bacteria; phylum Bacteroidota; class Bacteroidia; order Chitinophagales; family Chitinophagaceae; genus Ferruginibacter. Next base: position 70,402 of record JADKJC010000013.1, read on the forward strand.
AAATTAATTGAAACTACCGTGGGCCGTGTAATATTCAACCAGCATGTTCCAAAAACGGTTGGTTTTATCAATGCACTGTTAACCAAAAAATCTCTAAGGGAAATTATTGGTGACATCATTAAATGGACCAACGTTCCTACAACGGCTAAATTCCTGGATGACATTAAAACATTGGGATACCGCATGGCATTCCGTGGTGGCCTGTCATTCAGTATAAATGACCTTATCATTCCGGATATTAAACAGGAGCTGATTGATAATGCAACAGGTGAAGTAGATGAAGTTTGGGATAACTACAATATGGGTTTAATTACCAATAACGAGCGTTACAACCAAACCGTAGATATCTGGAGCCGTGTGGATACCAAGATCACCGAAACATTGATTCGTGAACTGGCAGCTGATAAACAAGGTTTCAACTCTGTGTATATGATGCTTGATTCTGGGGCAAGGGGTAGTAAGCAGCAGATCAAACAGCTGGCTGGTATCAGGGGATTGATGGCTAAGCCACGTAAATCTGGTAGCAGCGGAAGTGAGATCATTGAAAACCCGATTCTTTCCAACTTTAAAGACGGATTGAATGTATTGGAATATTTTATTTCTACCCACGGTGCCCGTAAGGGTTTGGCGGATACAGCCCTTAAAACAGCAGATGCCGGTTACTTAACACGTAGGCTCGTGGATGTTGCACAGGATGTGGTTATTAATGATGAGGATTGCGGAACGCTGCGTGGTATTGCAACTTCAGCATTAAAAGACAATGAAGACATTATTGAACCATTGGCAGACAGGATCGAAGGACGTACTTCATTACATGATGTATTCCATCCTGTAAGTGATGAACTGCTTGTACATGCAGGTGAAGAAATTTCACAGGACATGTCTAAGAAGATAGAAGAAAGCGGGATTGAATTTGTTGAAATACGTTCTGTTTTAACCTGCGAAAGCAAGCGTGGTGTTTGCGTAAGATGTTACGGTAAAAACCTTGCTACCGGTTATATGGCACAAAGGGGCGATGCTGTTGGAATCATCGCTGCACAATCAATTGGTGAGCCGGGTACACAGCTTACCCTGCGTACCTTCCACGTGGGTGGTGTTGCAGGTTCTGCTTCAGTAGAATCAACCATGGGCGCTAAGTTTGACGGTACCGTTCAGTTTGATGGATTGCGTACGGTACAAACAGAAGATAACGAAGGAAAGAAAATACAGGTGGTAATTGGCCGTACCGGTGAGGTTCGTATCATGGATGTGAAGAATGACCGTTTGCTGATTACCAACAACGTTCCTTATGGTGCTACATTGAATGTAAAAGACGGACAGAAGGTAACCAAAGGTGATACCATATGTACATGGGATCCGTTCAATAATGTAATCGTTTCTGAAATTGTAGGTAAGGTTAAATTTGATGCGGTAATTGAAGGGGTTACTGTTCGTGAAGAAGCAGATGAACAAACCGGTCATAGGGAAAAAGTGGTAATTGAAACAAAAGACAAGACCAAATTACCTGCGTTGATCATCGAGGGGAAAGAACATAAGTCTTATAACTTACCTGTAGGTAGCCATATCGTTATCGAAGAAGGTGATGAAGTGAGAAGTGGCCAGGTATTGGTGAAGATTCCAAGGGTGTTAAGCAAGTTGAAAGATATCACCGGGGGGCTTCCAAGGGTTACTGAATTATTTGAAGCAAGAAATCCGGGTAACCCTGCAGTGGTTTGTGAAATTGATGGTGTGGTGGCTTTTGGTAATATCAAACGTGGTAACAGGGAAATTATCGTTGAAGCAAAAGACGGCGTTGTAAGAAAATACCTGGTTCCATTAACCCGCCAGATACTGGTGCAGGATGGTGACTTTGTAAAAGCCGGCGCTGCATTAAGTGATGGACAGATTGCACCTGCAGATATACTTTCTATTAAAGGCCCTTTTGCAGTACAGGAATACGTTGTGAATGAGATTCAGGAAGTTTACCGTTTACAGGGTGTGCGTATCAATGATAAACACATTGAAGTAATTGTTCGCCAGATGATGCGTAAGGTAACTATTGAAGATGCTGGTGATACCATTTTCTTAGAAGGAGATGTGGAAGATAAACTGGACTTTAACCATGAGAACGATAACATCTTTGATAAAAAAGTTGTTACCGAAGCTGGTGAAAGTGCCAAGTTGAAATCCGGCCAGATCGTTACATTGCGGGATGTGAGGGAAGAAAATTCTATCCTGAGAAGAGCTGATAAAAAACTGGTTGAATTCAGGGATGCACGTCCTGCTACATCTTCTCCATTGTTGCTTGGTATTACCAAAGCATCATTGGGTACACAAAGCTGGATATCAGCTGCGTCTTTCCAGGAAACAACCAAAGTGTTGAGTTCTGCAGCAATACAGGGTAAAACTGACCTGATGATGGGCTTGAAAGAAAACGTTATCACCGGTCACCCGATACCAGCTGGTACTGGCTTGCGTGAGTTTGACAACCTGGTGGTTGGTAGTAAAGAAGAATACGAATTGCTGATGACTACAAAAGAAGCAATGAGTTTTGATGAAGAAGAATAAGTACTGATTATACGAATTAACTTAAAGGAGCAGGATATATTTCTGCTCCTTTTTTATTCCCGGTCCCCGGCTGCTCTGTCATCAGTTGGTAAAAGACTTCTTAAAAAAAACTTAATACAGGCTTGTTTAATTTTTTTTACCATTTTCAACCCTATTTTCGCAACACTTTTTACAAAAACTTGTTAAAGCAGGTTAAAAGGAACAGCAGCAAGTGCTGTTCAAACTGGAACTCTCTTTGAAAGTACATTAAACCAAATTGATTATGGCAGCTACTGCTACCCAAAATATTTTTGCCAATCCTGTACGCAGGATATTACAGGTAATTAAACTAGAGAAGAACGAAATATCTTCTGTTTACTTTTATGCCATACTCAACGGGTTGATACAGCTTTCATTGCCCCTAGGTATCCAGTCCATTATCAGTTTTGTTTTAGGCGGCGCAATTTCCACTTCACTCATTATCATGATCGTGTTGGTAGTGATGGGGGTTTTTTTGAATGGCCTGCTCCAGGTGAACCAGATGCGCCTGATAGAAAAAGTGCAGCAAAAAATATTCGTACGCTATTCTTTTGAATTTGCTGAACGCATTCCCAAATTGAACCTGCAGTCGGTTGATAGTTACTACCTGCCTGAATTGGTGAATCGTTTTTTTGATACGGTTACTTTGCAAAAAGGCATTTCTAAATTGCTGCTGGACATTCCTGCCGCTTCCATACAAATCATTTTTGGGTTGCTGCTGTTGTCATTTTACCATCCGGTGTTTATTTTTTTCGGCCTTGTTTTAATCCTTATCATTTATCTCATCCTGCGTTTTACGAGTGCAAAAGGAATGGAATCAAGCCTGAGGGAAAGTGACTATAAATATGGAATCGCAGGATGGCTGGAAGAAATGGCCAGGGTGATTAAGTCTTTCAAGTTTTCAAGAAATACTTCATTAAATATTCAGCGCACTGATCAACTGGTAACCGGTTATCTTACCCAGCGTACCATTCATTTTAAGGTACTCCAGTTGCAATACTGGAGCCTGGTAACTTTTAAAGTACTGATAACTGCTGCTATGCTGATTGTGGGAAGCATACTGTTAGTGAACCAGCAACTGAATATCGGCCAGTTCATTGCTGCCGAAATAATTATCATCACCGTTATTAACTCAGTAGAAAAATTAATGATCAACCTCGATACGGTGTATGATGTGCTTACATCGGTAGAAAAATTGGGCAAGATAACCGATAAGCCATTGGAGGTTGATGGTAACATTGGATTACCTGTAGAAAATTCCGGTCTTGGTATTGAAATGAACAATGTACATTTTGCTTACAGTCATGAAAATAGTAAGCCGGTATTAAGTAATATTAACTTCACCATCAATCCCAATGAAAGGGTTTGTATTATGGGGGCAACCGGGTCTGGAAAATCCACACTATTGCGGTTGCTCAGTGGGGCCTACAACGATTTCTCAGGAAATATCTTCATCAATAATATTCCGCTCTCCAATTATAAATTAGACAGCTTGCGGATGCAGACGGACATACTCTTAAGACAACAGGATATTTTCCAGGGTACTTTACTGGAGAACATTACGATGGGCAATGAAGCCGTAGCTCCTCAACACATTATCAGGCTGGCTGAAAAAATCGGCCTAAGAACATTTCTGAATGAATTGAATGACGGGCTTAATACAGAAATAGACCCAATAGGAAAAAAACTATCAAGAAACATCATACAAAAAGTATTGCTGTTGAGAGCATTGGTCAACAATCCACGGCTCGTGTTGCTGGAAGAACCTTTTGACGGGTTAAGTGAAATGGTGAAAGTATCCATTATTAAATACCTGCTTACAGAAACAACCGGGCAGACAATACTGATCAGTTGTAACAATGAAGCTTTTGCATCGCAGTGTGATAAAGTGATTTACCTTGATAAAGGAGTGGTGAAAGCTGTTGGAAAGTGGAACGATATTAAAAACAACATCAACAGTTAGTAAGTCAATATCAATGAGCAGGAGTGAAGTATTGACCACAAGCAATAAAACATAAACTACAAACAACTCCATATTTGCGATGAATTATATAGAAACAAAAATTGAAGATCAGGTAAACAACAGCAGCATCCGTTCATTTGCCAATATTTACCGCATCAATAAAAAGAGCAGGGTTAAGTACTGGGCCCTGGGGATATTGTTATTGCTGTTTGTTATACTCTTCCTTCCCTGGACGCAGAATATTGCTGCAAGAGGAGATATAACCACATTGCGGCAGGAGCAGCGTCCGCAGCAACTGAACAGTATCATTCCCGGCAAAGTGGTGAAGTGGTTTGTGAAGGAAGGCGATTTTGTGCAAAAAGGTGATACCATTATGCAACTGTCGGAGATCAAGGATGATTACCTCGATCCAAACTTGTTGGGCCGTACTAAAGAACAGCTTACAGCCAAGGAAATGTCTGTAGAAAATTATAAAGATAAGGCGGGTACTGCTGAATTGCAGGTGGAAGCATTGGTGCAGGCAAGAATATTTAAAATATCGCAAATAGAAAATAAAACAAGGCAGCAGCGGATGAAAGTGCAGGCCGACAGTATGGACATGATTGCAGCCATGAATGATTTTTCTATTGCCACAAAGCAATTTGCCCGGCAGAAAAATATGTATGACAGTGGATTGGTTTCTCTTACCCAACTGGAGCAGCGGAACATGGGATATCAAAATGCTGTTGCAAAAAAAGCAAGTGCTGAAATAAAATTTATGAATGCCAAACAGGAACTGGGCATCCTGCAATTGGAACTGAATGGCGCCATACAGGATTACAATGAAAAAATTTCCAAAGCAAGTGGGGATAAGTATCAATCACTTTCGCAAATAGCAAGTGGCCAGGCTGATATTGCCAAACTGCAAAACCAGTATATGAATTATGATATCCGCAGCAGGCTTTATTTTATTACGGCACCGCAAAACGGACAAATTGTGAAAGCAAAAAAGGCAGGTATTGGAGAGATGGTGAAAGATGGTGAAATGATTGTGGAGATTGTACCTGACAATGTGCAGTATGCTGTAGAGATATATGTGCGCCCTGTTGACCTGCCCCTGCTGGATACCGGGCAGAAAGTGCGTTTTATGTTTGACGGTTTTCCTGCAATTGTTTTCAGTGGCTGGCCACAGTCGTCTTACGGAACTTTTGGAGGAAAGATTACCGCTATTGAAAGTGCGGTAAGTGATAATGGAAAGTTCCGAATACTGGTTGCCGAAGATTACAGCGACAGGAAATGGCCAACACAGTTGAGGATGGGTACCGGTGCATCCGGCTTTGCATTGCTGAAAGACGTACCGGTATGGTATGAGCTGTGGCGTAATATCAATGGCTTTCCGCCGGAGTATTATAAAACAGCAGGGGTAACAAAAACGGAAAAAAATAAGTAGTAGTAATGAGTCACCAATATTTCAAACAGCATTGTTTGTTATTGCCGGTATTGATATTTTTATTAATGGGCAATGCTGTTTCTCAGGATAAAGTTTTATCAGAAACAGCATTTATAGCTATCGTTAAAAAATTTCACCCGGTTACAAGCCAGGCAGATATCGCTGTTCAAAAAGCAGCCGCAGGCATTGTCATTGCCAGGGGAGGTTTCGATCCTTCGCTGTACCTCAACAATGATCAGAAAACATTTGACGGCAAAAACTATTACAATTACGGCAATACAGAATTAAAGATCCCTACCTGGTATGGTATTGAAGTAAAAGCAGGTTTTGAAAATAATGGTGGCCGCTTTTTGAACAGTGAAGTCAGCAGCGGACAGTCAAGTTATATTGGTTTATCGGTTCCGCTTGCTAAAAACCTGCTGATAGATAAACGCAGGGCCGTGCTGCAACAGGCAAAAATATTTAAGTCTCAAACCGAAGCAGAGCGGCTCAATATTATCAACAATCTGTTGTATGATGCCTATACCGCTTACTGGAACTGGGTAAAAGAATACCAGCTGTACGAAGTGATGGGCAACACCGTTAAAATTAATGAAGCAAGATTTGAACTGGTGAAGATTGGCTACCGGCAGGGAGACAGGCCTGCCATTGATACGATTGAGGCATTGACTCAGCTGCAGAGTTTTCAATACCTGCAAAGTGAGAGCCAGGTAAGATTAAAGAATGCGGCGGTTGAGTTATCCAATTTTCTATGGCTCGAAAACAACCGGTTTTTTTCAATTGACGGGAGATGTTATTCCTGCTGATAAATGGGAGGAGCAAAACACAGGCTACACATTGCCAGTACTTGACGAATTGTTGTACAATGCAAAAGTGACACATCCCAAACTAAAGCTGTACAATTATAAACTGCAGATACAGGAAGTAGAACGGAAATTAAAATTCCAGGACCTCCTGCCAACTATTAACGTAAAAGCCAATTTGTTGAACAAGGGTTATGATCTGCTCAATGGTATTGGTAAAGCAGGCTTTTATGATAACAACAATAAGTTTGGGATTGATATTGGTTTTGCCATTGCGGCTGAGCGAGGGGCGGGGCGGATATAAACAAGCCAAACTCAAAATCCAGGAAACCAGTATTGAACTGTCACTGCAGCAACTGGCCATAGAAAATAAAATCAAAACCTGTTACAATGAACTGCTTGGCTTGCAGCAGCAGGTGAAAATTTATGAGGCAGCCTATAAAAATTATCAAACCTTGTTTCGTGGTGAGGATACCCGGTTCAGGGCGGGGGAGAGCAGTTTGTTTTTATTGAACAGCCGTGAAAACAAGCAACTGGAAGCCATGCAAAAACTGGTGGAGTTAAAAACTAAATACGCCAAAACGAGACAGGCTGTTTTATGGGCTGCAGGGCAATTGCGCTAACTTTTTTCTATGTAATAATTTTCTGAATAAATCATTCACTGGTTTTTCAAACAGCAGGTATAATGCGATGGAGATAAGCCAGAGCAAAACATAATTCCTGTCTGTAAATAATTTCCAGCGCTGCACTCTCAGGTTTACATAACTGATATGTACAAGGTAAAATGCAAAAGATGCATTGCCGAGTAATACCACCGGTTTCCATGCAAAAAACCTGCTCATCCTGGTGGTTTCCTTTACCAGCCCGTACATCCACACAATGGCAAATAATGGAATGAGGGTGTACTGCAATGCCGCACCCACAATCGTATCATTGCCATGATGAAAAATATCCGGCTGTAAAAAACTGATTATGAACAGGCTGATGAAAATGCCGGCAAAGCCGGTGTATGTCTTGTGTTTTACTTTTTTAAAAGGATCTTTGTGATGCCGGTGAAGTATCCCTGCCAGCCAGATACCTGCAACAAACTCAGGGAAGCGACCAAAGAATGTGGAATGCTGTACAAAGTAAAAAGGGTAGAAGTACTGGTCTTTATTGCCGTTTAGTTTGTGCCAGGCGAACCCAATAGCAGTTACAACCGCCAGCAGCAGCAACAGGAATAGCAATGCTTTTAACACATGTTTATTCCACAAAATAAAAAGTAATGGAGCAATGATATAAAAAGTGAGCTCTACAGTTAAGGACCATGCCTGAGCAATGCCATCTAAATTGTGAATGTTGGAAAAGCCATGTGCCAGTGTAAACGTGATAATGGCCTGGTAAGTTTTCGGCCATCCCCAGTCGGTATAACTCACCAGTAATAACAACCAGTACAGCGGCAGTATTCTCGCCATTCTTAAACCTGCATACCGTCCGTAATGAAATGGCTTGTTCTTGTCTGCATTGTATTTATAGGCAATTAAAAAACCACTGAGTACAAAGAAGAGCGATACGCCGATGTGCAGTTCATTCATTAACTGCAGTACATATTTGTTTACATCGTTGCGCCAGTATTTACGGTTGTGGTATACAAACACCAGCGATGCAAATAACCAGCGGGCACCCGTAAGGGCATCAAATCTTTTTAGGTTAGCAGTTTGCAATGGTAGCTGGTTGTTTTAAAGGTTAGAATCGGCTTATAATAATATTCGTTCAACCTCATTCCATGATCTTACTCTTGTGTGACCCCTGTCAACATCTGCCAGCACACCATCCATGTCAACGAGTAGTCTTTTTTTTATTTCCATTTACTCTATTTATTGCCGGTAATTTTAAATTTAATAAGCTGCAAATTTAAAGATTGGCAGATGATTGCGATTAAGAAAATTTTTTCTGTGCATGGATCAATTCAAATTCCTCTAACACGTTCCAGTTGTTACCTGCTTCCTGTTCAATGAGACTGATCTTTTTAAAAGTTACTTGATCCGGGAGTTTGATTGTTTGCAGCTGTTCAAACAATTCATCCGTGCAGGATGAGTTCCTGGGGTGCATCAGTGTAATATGCGGTTCGTGGTTTCTGATATGGCCTGTTATTCCCTGTAAAATCACCGTTCTCAACTGTCGAAAGATTTCATTGCGGCCTGCAGCAGGCATCAGTACACCCTTGCCTTCTGAAAACCTGATCAATGGCCCAAAGGATATTGTAATAGAATGATGCTGCAAAGCGGCCAGCCTTTTTTTTACAATGCTTATCTGCTCCAGCTCATCTTCCCGGCACAGTGTAACATGGCTTTTGATCAACGCATATTGTACCGGGTTGAATGCCCTGCGGATGTTTTCGATGGCCATTGCATCCTGCTCATCAATGAAAAGGGTAAGTTGTATCCGTTTTTTTGCCAGGTTAATTTCCATTGCTGCTTTTGTAGTACTCTATCTTATCTAACTGTTCAATAAAATTTAAACTGCTGAAATGTTACGCCTGATAGCAGTGGATACCCCGGTGAAGATTGTGGGCAGGCCTGTGCCGGAGTAGCAACGGATAGCAGGGCTAATGTTTAACACAGATAAAATGCCTGCGTACAAAATTTTTTATTATCCATTATCAATTGTCACTTATCAATGTATCCTGTCGCCCCTTACTTCCAGTTTCACTACCATTTCCCTTTCAAATGCCAGCCAATCTTTCCAGCGCTTTCTTACTTTGTCTTTTGGTAAATAATGTTCGGCCAATGTAATGAACAGGGTATAATGCCCGGCTTCGCTTTCCATAAACTTACGGTAAAAGCCACGCATGTATTCATCATCTAAGTTTTCGCTGAGGCGTTTAAAGCGTTCGCAACTCCTGGCTTCTATCAATGCCATGGTGAGCAGGCGGTCGAGAAAACGGTCTTCCACGCTGCCGTCTTTTTTCTGAAATTCCAGCAGGTTGTTTACGTATTCATCTTTGCGCTGTTTGCCCAGGGAAAGGTTTCTTTTTTTCAACTCAGCCAATACCATCCGGAAATGGCCCCATTCTTCTGTAACAATCGGCGCCAGTTCTTCCACCATTTCCACCCTGTCGGGGTAGCGCTGTATGAGGGAGATGCAGGTGGTGGCTGCTTTCTGCTCACAATAGGCATGGTCGGTGAGGATTTCATCCAGCTGCATTCCGGCAAGGTTCACCCAGCGTGGATCGGTTGGCAGCTGCAGGCCGAGGATATTTTTTACATCGATACTGTCTGTTTGCATGCGGCAAAAATAAACCATCCATTTTGTTTTGTGCCGCTGCTTTTGCTTAATTTACGCTCACAATTTTTGTTATGAGAATCTTGCCACTAATCATCTTTTCAGCGTTCACCGCTGGCTTCGTTTACATTCTTGATACCAACGCTGTGCTGCCGGCGCCATTGGGTAAGTTGCTTAGTCCGCAGCATGGTGTGTGGCAAAATGCTGAAAAAGATAACAATGATTTTGGCGGAGAGCTGAAGTTTCCACAGCTAAAAGGCAAAGTAGACGTGTATTTTGATGAACGCCTGGTGCCGCATGTGTTTGCCGAACAGGAAGATGATGTGTATTTCGTTCAGGGATACCTGCATGCCAAATTCAGGTTGTGGCAGATGGAATTGCAAACGCATGCTGCTGCCGGAAGGGCGAGTGAGATCATTGGAAGTAAAGCACTGGAGCATGACCGGGAATTCAGGAGAATGGGCATGGGTTACGCAGCGGAGCAATCTTTAAAAGCGATGGAAGCCGATCCGGAAACCAAATCAATGTGCGATGCATATACTGCCGGTGCTAATTCTTACATCAGTTCTTTAACCGACAGCAAGCTCCCCATTGAATATAAACTGATCGGTTATAAACCGGAGCCATGGACCAATTTAAAAACAGCATTGTTTTTAAAATACATGAGTTATGATTTGGCGGGCCACGACAATGACCTGGAAATGACCAATGCAAAAAGTTATTTCAATAAGGAAGATTTTGATTTGCTGTATCCTTCCAAACAGGATTCGGCTGACCCCATCATACCAAAAGAAACGGTGTATGCTGCGCCGAAAGTGACCGTTACAAAACCAGCTGCGGCTGATTCACTTTATTTCAATAACAAAGACCTGCTGGCATTGCATCATCAAAACCCTGACAGGGACAATGGAAGCAATAACTGGGCAGTGAGTGGCAAAAAAACAAAGAGTGGTGCACCCATCCTGTGCAATGATCCGCATTTGGGATTGAACCTGCCTTCGCTTTGGTTTGAGATGCAACTGAGTACACCCAATTTTAATGCTTATGGTGTAAGTTTCCCCGGTGCTCCCGCCATCATCATTGGTTACAATGATTCCTGTGCGTTTGGGTTTACGAATGGCGGCAGGGATGTAAAGGATTATTATAAGATACGGTTTAAAGATGATACAAGAAATGAATACTTCTTCAACAATGAATGGAAGCAAACGGAATGGCGTGTTGAAAGGATAAAGGTGAAAGACAGCCTGGATTATGTTGACAGCGTTGCATACACATTGTTTGGGCCGGTGATGTACGATAAAAAATTCAGCGGCAGTGAGCAGACAAACAACCAGTATTATGCATTGAAGTGGACGGCACATGCCCCCAGCAATGAGCTCAAACTGTTTTACTTATTAGACAGGGCAAAAAATTATGCGGATTACAGCGCTGCTATTTTGAACCTGCATACGCCCGGGCAGAACGGCGCCTTTGCCTGTAAAAGCGGTGATATTGCCATCCGAACACAGGGCGACTGGCCTGCCAAATGGAAAGGGCAGGGTGATTTTGTAATGCCCGGCACCGACAGTACTTTTATGTGGCAGGGAATGATTCCGGCCGATGAAACACCTTACCAGTACAATCCGGAAAGAGGGTTTATCAGCAGTGCCAACCAGCACCCTGCAGACAGTACTTATCCTTACTATCTCGGCAACGACTACCCCATTTACCGTGGTGCGATCATTAATAAAAGATTGACAGCAATGGAGGGCATTACGCCTGAAGATATGATGGCGTTGCAGACAAATAATTACAACCTGTTTGCCGAGGAAGTGGGCCCGGTATTATTAAAGAATATTAAGCAGGCAGACTTGAATGCTGATGAAGCAAGGTACCTGGAATTTATGCGGAACTGGAACCTGAACAATGATGCAGGCGAAAAGGGGGCAACTGTATTCAGTTTGCTATGGAACCATTTTTACAAAGCTGTTTACAATGATGAATATAAAAATGCTCCTGCTACTGCGATGCGCCCTTTTGAAAGCACATTGGTACATGCCGTGTTAAGGGATTCCGCTTATAAGTTTATTGATAACATTGAAACCACACAAAAGGAATCCATTGAAGATATTGTTACTCCAGCATTTAAAAGCGCAACTGCTGACCTGAAAAAAGCAGCAGCAGAAGGAAAGTTGGAATGGGCAAAACACAAAGCTACCGGCGTAATCCACTTAACTAAGTTAGAACCTTTCAGCCGCTTGAACTTACCAATCGGAGGAGGCACCTGGTGTATCAATGCTGCAAAGGAAGATCATGGCCCAAGCTGGCGCATGGTAGTAAGTTTGACAGCAGAAACCCAGGCTTATGCTGTATACCCGGGTGGGCAAAGTGGTAACCCCGGCAGTAAGTTCTATGATTCTTTTATTGACCAGTGGGCGCAGGGTAAGTATTATACTTTGTGGCTGATGAAGAAAGAAGAAGCTGCAGATAAAAGAGTGAAATGGAAAATGAGTTTTAAGAAAGCGTGATAATTTAAAATGGAAAATTGAGAATGGAAATTGAGTGAACATTTTTTATAAAGTCTTCAAAAAAGCAATTCAACAATTTAACACTACAACCATCCAACGATGAAATTTTTAATCTCTATAGTTTTAATCGCATTACTCAGTGCAGCTGCCTGTTTGTATTTACCCTGGTGGAGCATTGCAATAGTGGCGTTTATAGTAGCCGCAGCCATTCCACAAAAGCCATTGTTGTCTTTTGCAGCAGGGTTTATTGCGTTGTTTTTATTGTGGGGTGCATTGAGCTGGTATATCAGCAGCAACAACAATCATATACTGGCACACAAAGTGTCGCTGCTGATATTGAAAATGGATAGCCCTGAGTTGTTGATGCTGGCTACTGCACTGATTGGCGCATTGGTGGCAGGTTTTGCTGCTTTATCAGGAAGCTTTGTGAGAAAACCATAACAGACTCTTGTTTAATAGTCATTGATAAAACTGCTCACAGTTTTTTTCACAAGTCCATAACAAAATCAGCATTACTTTCGTCGCATCAACAACTAGTATGAGAAAAATTTTACTGCTTCTTTTTATCATCATCGCTATTCGTTCTTCCGCACAAAAAATTCATGGGGTTGTTTTTTCAGACAAGGGAGATTTACTGCCTTATTCCTCCATCACTTTAAAGGGTACCACTATCGGGGCCAGTGCCAATAACAGGGCTAAGTATGCCATTAATGTAAAACCGGGAACTTATACGTTGGTTTGCCAGCATATTGGCTATGCTGCACAGGAAAAAAAAGTGACGGTAACTGCCAATGATGAAGAAGTGATTTTCACTTTAAACGAACAGAAGCTGGCTTTAAAAGAAGTGGTGATAAAGAATGGGGAAGACCCGGCTTATCAAATTATAAGAGCGGCCATTAAAAAACGTCCCGTGTATAATAAAGAAGTGAATGCATTTACCTGCGATCTTTACACCAAGGATATGATCAAACTGAGGCGCCTGCCAAAAAGGATACTGGGCCAGAGAGTACCCGATGAAGACAGGAAGGATATGGGCCTGGATACAACCGGAGTTGGTATTATTTATTTGTCTGAATCGTTGGCATCGGTGGCTTCTCAAAAGCCGGATAATTTTAAACTGGAAGTAAAGAGCAGCAGGGTGAGCGGCAGTGATGGTTTTGGTTTTACGTTTCCTACTTTTATCAGCCTGTATCAAAACAATGTGATACTGTTTACACAAAAATTAAATCCCCGTGGTTTTATTTCTCCGATTGCTGACGGTGCGTTGAATTATTACAGGTACAAATACCTTGGTAGTTTTTGGGAGGATGGTAAAGAGATCAACAGCATCCGGGTTACTCCTAAACGGGAGTACGAGCCTTTGTTCTCCGGTATTATCAATATTACCGAAAATGACTGGCGCATTCATAGCCTCGACCTGGTACTGACAAAAAAATCGCAGTTAGAGATCATTGATACGTTGCAGGTAACACAATTTCATGTGCCGGTTACTAATGATACCTGGCGTGCAAAGAACCAATTGATCCATTTCAATTTCAGCCAGTTTGGGATTGATGCCGTGGGAAATTTTGTAAGCGTTTATTCCAACTATAATCTGCAGCCGGTATTTGCAAAAGATTTTTTTGATAATGTTATTATCAAGTATGACACCGGTGTAAACAAAAAGCCAAAAGCTTACTGGGATACTATCAGGCCTGTGCCGCTGGAAAAAGAAGAAGCAAGGGACTATGTGGTTAAAGACAGTTTGTTTGAAGTGAACAAAGACTCAGCAAAAAGCCAGCTGGCTGCTGATGTGTTGAATGCCAAGCAGGGAAAAATCAATCCCCTGGATATTTTCTGGGGAGGTGTCAGGAGAACCCATTACACCAAAGAAGGTTCATACAGCTGGTCATTCAATCCATTGATTAAAGAGCTGGAGTACAATCCTGCAGAAGGATTGGTCATCAATGCTGCCGGTTCTTACCGGAAGTACCTGAAGGAGGCGAAGACAAATCTCACCATAAGTCCAAACCTTCGTTATGGAATCAGCAACCAACACTTCAATGGCTGGCTGGAAGTGAATTTACGGACAAGGGATTATGAGCCGCAGGGAAAATTAAAACGGCAGAGCTGGACATTCTCCGGGGGCAGAAGGGTTACGCAGTTCAACAGGGAAAGCCCTATCATGCCCCTCATCAATACCATCAGTACCTTGTTCTATGGCGATAATTTTATGAAGACCTATGAAAATGTTTTTGGGAATATCATATACAGCAAGCGGTATGAGAATGGTCTGCGGTTTAACATCAATGCCTTGTATGAAAACCGGAAACCGCTGAACAATACCACGAAGTACACATTTTTCAAAAAAGACAGTGTGCACATCACACCCAATTTTCCTTACGACAGGATCAGTTCGCAGTTTGCACCACACCAGGCATTGATTGTGGGATTTGATGTGAGCTTTAAACCGGGGCAAAAATACATCCAGTTTCCCGATAGCAAAATGCCTATCAGTTCGAAGTATCCAACATTTACATTCAATTATACCAGGGGCATCAATAAAGTATTAGGCAGCGATGTGGATTTTGATAAATGGAAATTCAGTGTGTATGACGATGTGAATTTCAGGATCGCAGGCTTGCTGAAATACAGGGTCGGCATTGGTGGTTTCTTAAATGACAAATCAGTTTTCATACAGGATTACCAGCATTTCAATGGCAACCTTACGGCAGCCGCCAGCGATTATGTAAATAGTTTTCAGTTGGTGAGTTACTATGCATTCAGTAATACAGCCCCCTTTTTTGTACAGGCACATTTGGAACATCACTTCAATGGTTTACTTACCAATAAAATACCTTACTTCCGGAAATTGAACTGGCACCTGGTGGCCGGCACCAATACTTTTATGTAAATGAAAATAACAATCACGTAGAGTTATTTGCCGGTATTGAAAATATCCTCAAACTTTTCAGGGTGGATCTTGTGGCAGGCATCGACAAGGGCAGTCCAAATCGACTGGCACTGCGTATTGGTTATGGGGGATTGATCGGAGGGAATATGAATATCAACCGTAAGGATGGTAGTGTATCAATCGGGTTCTAATTTTTTTATTACCAACTGTAGTTTTTCATAGCATCATCGTTGTGTCACTCACTTTTGCTTTTTGTTCTTTATTGAGCGGTACAGAATTTCATCAGTTACACTATCTTTGCCATTCAATTTGGTTTGCCCTGCAAGCATCCAATCCTGAGTGTAGTCGAAGGATTGTTTTGATCAGTCTGAGCGTAGTCGAAGACTGAATTAAAATTCAAATTAAAAAACTATGGCAGTATTACACAACCGTGTCTCCCAGGCGGAGCTCAAAAAGAAATTGTACGAAGAAACAGAAAAGCGTACCACCATTTCCTTTTACCATTATTTTCCCATCAGCGATCCTCAGCAGTTTAGGGATGAGTTGTACAAAGCCCTTAATGAAATAAAAGTATTTGGTAGAATATACGTTGCACAGGAGGGCATCAATGCACAGATCAGTGTACCGGAAAGCAATTTTGATGCGTTGAAAGATCACCTGTACTCAATTGAACCACTCAATGGTATTCGGCTTAACATCGCAGTAGATGATGATGGTAAATCTTTCTGGGTATTGAAAATAAAAGTAAGGGAGAAGATCGTAGCTGATGGCATCAATGATCCTTCCTTTAGTATGGAGAACAAAGGCCGCTATGTAAATGCTGCACAGATGAACGAATTGCTGCAGGATGAACAGACCGTTGTGATCGATATGCGTAACCATTACGAGTATGAAGTAGGGCATTTTGAAAAAGCCATAGAAATTCCGAGCGATACATTCAGGGAACAATTGCCCATGGCGGTGGATATGATGAAGGACCAGAAGGACAAGAATATCATTATGTACTGCACTGGCGGCATCCGTTGCGAAAAGGCGAGCGCTTACATGCTGCACAATGGATTTAAAAATGTATTTCACCTGGAAGGCGGCATTATCAATTACGCAAAGCAGGCAAAAGAAATTAATGTAGAAAGCAAATTCATTGGTAAAAACTTTGTGTTCGACGACAGGCTGGGGGAGCGGATTACAGACGACATCATTGCCAAATGCCACCAATGCGGCAAGCCTGCCGATACACATACCAATTGGAAAAATGATGGTTGCCATTTGCTCTTCATCCAATGTGAGGAATGTGCAGCTAAATATGACGGGTGCTGCAGCACCGAATGCCAAACGGTTTACAACCTGCCCGAAGAAGAACAAAAGGAATTAAGAAAAGGGATTGATAAGGGAAGGATGGTTTTCAATAAGAGTAAACAGCGGTTGCGGCCAAGATTGAATACAGAAAAGATGATAATGCTGTCGCTCTCCTGGTTGGCAACTAATAAAAAATTACCGGAAGGGTCGAAATTGAAATTGCGTGGCTTTACACCTAACGTTGACTGATGCCCTACTACAGATAGTATACCTGTTGCCGCATCAATAGAAAATATTGCCAGGTCATTTAACTCACCACGATTAGATGCGTATAAGAATTTTCCATCAGGGGATACATGTATATCAGCGCCGCCTAAGCTTCCTTTGTAACCTTCCGGCACTGCACTGATGGTTTGAAATAATTTCAATTTACCATCTGCTGCAAAATTAAATGCGGCCACTGTGCCACTTAATTCTTCGGTGAGGTAAACAAATTTTTGCGAAGGATGAATGGCCACATGCCTTGGACCGGAGCCTGCACTCACACTGATAGAAGCATTTTCATTGACGGTAGCAGTTCCGTTCACAGCATCAAAATCATATACCATCAACTTGTCAATGCCAAGGTCGGCCACGAGTAAATACTTATTGTCAGCACTAAAAACAGTAGTATGTACATGTGCCTTTTCCTGCCTTTCTTTATTTGCACTTTTACCATGGTGCTGCACAGTGGTTGTTGCTGCCGCAACTGTGCCATCTTCATTCACGGGCAACACCGAAAAAGAGCCACCGGTATAATTAGCTGCAACAGCCCATTTGCCGGTTTTATCAAAAGCAATATAGCAGGGATGATTGCCACCACTTGTTTGCTGGTTGATGAAACTTAAATGCTTTTTCTTTTTATTAAATTTGTAAGCACTCACCATACCGCCATTGTTCAGCGAATCGGCATCTTCATTTACGGCATACAAATATTTCTTATCAGGAGAAACAGCAAGAAAGGATGGGTTGGAACTTTTGGTAGAACTGATAAAACTGTTATCGCCATTACCGGTATTGAAATCATAAATATAAATGCCTTCGCTTTTGCCGCTGGTGTAAGTGCCAATAATAAGTTTACAGCTATTTTGTGCAGCAGCAGAGAAGGTTAAGAAAAGAAAAATAACCGGCAATAGTTTTTTCATATTTGCAATGTTATAGTTTAAATATTCGTTCGTATTAATGTCAGTCTAAAAAGATGCACCATAAAGTTTTAGAGTCATTCTTCGCACATCCCTCTCCTTTGGAGAGGGGTAGGGGTAAGGTCAAGATTACTTCTTTTCTTCAACTCTTTTCCTGCTAAACTTCTTCCTGATCACCTCCTGCACCGGCACATTCTCCAGCTTACTCTCCAGCCAGGATATGATGTCAAGATAAACAAATGCCCTTGTTTCAAACCGGTTGTGTTCTTTTTTTTCAACTTCACCAGTAATTTTTCCAGCTCCGGTTTGATATTTCTTACTGTTACAGAAAATGAACGCCTGATAAATTTGAATATCTCTTCTTCCACCACACTCAGATTTTGCATCTTTGACATGAAACGATAGACCGATTTCACCAGGTGATCCAGTATCTCCTCATTGCCCAGTTCGAAATGTGCAATCAGGTGCAGCAGCCTGCTGTAACACTGCAGGTCCGTACGCAGGTCTACTTTCCAGTTGATGATCTTATTCAGGTAATCAATGGCTTTTTCATAATCACCGCTGCCAAAATACAGGCAGGCGATCTTGTAATAAAAAACTAATATGCGGTGGCGGTCTAAATAGAGCTCGTATTTTTTGATCTGTTCTTCAATAGCCGGAACAGATGCTAACCCTTCTGTAAAACTTCCTTCCAAAAAGTGTTTATTAAAGAAAGAGATTGTTCTGTAAACAAAACACTGAATGCGGTTATTGGCATTGTCCTTTACAATTTCACTTTTGCAAAAATCATCAAACTTAGCCAGCGTTTCTTTCAGCTTCTGGTGATTGGTCAGGTTAAAATGTGCCCCCATCAGGTTGTGCATCCCTTTTATGTAATGTGCCGTTTCAATCGCCAGCATTTGTGGTTGCTGATCAAACAGGTCCACCCATTTTTGGGTATACCGGTAGTAAGTCAAAAAGTCCTGCCTGATAAAAGCATACCAGCACCAGGTTTGGTATAAAAACAATTTCTCGTAAAAACTTTTACAGGTCTGTGGGTCAAAATTGAACTTGCTGTTAAAGAAGTCATTGATCTCGGTTTCTTCTTCTTTGTTGCGGCAGGGGCCATTCTTGATGTACCAGCTGTATAATTGTAAAGAAAGGTTTGATAGTTTGGATACCAGCACCAGGCTATCATTTACCCCATCGGCTTCATCACTTAAATGGTTGGCCCTGTCCTTCATACTACGGGTAATGTATAGGGCCTCAATATTTTTTTCAAAGAACAGTACCTGCTGCAAATGGGTAAGTTGGTTGTTTTTTTTGGCAAGCTCTTTCATTTTGTCCAGTACTTTCAGGCTTTGGAGATACAACCCTTTGTTGTATAAAATACGGGCATAATCCATTTGCTCATGCAGCGCAATGTCAATGTTCTTTTCATCTATCAGGCGCAGGCTGCTCAGTATCTGTTTGTACAAATGGGCTTTCAGGTTGCTCAGTTGCTGCTTTTTGATGCCTTTATTTTTGCTCAGCAGGGTGGCTTCATCATAGTTGTCCATCTTGTCCAACGCATCAAACAGTTGCACGGTTTTTAGCTCCTCCGAGGACGAATTCCGGTTGGCATACAGCTTGAAATTTCGTTTTTCGCTCTTTTCAAGCGTTTTTATCAGCTGAAACAAGGTATCTGTACTGCGGTTGGGCATCGTAATTTGGTTTCTTTAAAATCCTTACCTGTACTGCTTTTCAGGACAATACCGGGTGTTTATGTGGCGTAATACAACCCCAATTTTGAACCTTTTAAAGCATATTAACTGTCTAAATTCGTAAGCGGTGTTAATTATTGTTGGGTACTTACGATTGCACTATCAACAAAAGTAATTAACCGCAGCTAAAAAATCATAATTCTATGTCAGCAAACAAGGTACACATATTCGATACCACTCTCCGGGATGGTGAGCAGGTGCCCGGTTGTAAGTTGAACACAAAAGAGAAAGTTGAACTGGCACTAAAGCTGGAAGCGCTGGGGGTTGATATTATCGAAGCAGGCTTTCCTATTTCAAGCCCCGGCGATTTTGAGTCGGTTTCCCAAATATCTGCAGTAATTAAAAATGCCACCGTCTGCGGATTAACCAGGGCGGTACAAAAAGATATTGAAGTAGCTGCCGAAGCACTTAAAGGCGCCACCCGTCCACGTATCCACACGGGTATCGGCTCATCCGACAATCACATCAAATACAAATTTAATTCTACCAGGGAGGAAATCCTGGAACGTGCTGTTGCAGCTGTTAAGCTGGCCAGGAATTTTGTACCTGATGTAGAATTCTATGCAGAAGATGCCGGCCGTGCCGATCTTGAATTTTTAGCAAGGTTAGCCGAAGCCGTTATTGCAGCAGGTGCCACCGTGGTAAATGTTCCGGATACCACCGGTTTTTGCCTGCCTCACCAGTACGCCGAAAAGATGGCTTACTTAGTGAACAATGTAAAAAATATTGACAAGGCGATCCTCTCTTGCCATTGCCATAACGATCTCGGCCTGGCTACTGCCAATTCTATTGCCGGCGCTATTGCCGGCGCAAGGCAAATTGAATGTACCATCAATGGGATTGGCGAAAGAGCCGGTAATACATCACTGGAAGAAGTGGTAATGACCATCAAAAAACATCCTGAATTAAATCTTTATACCGGCATTGATGCAACGCAGTTATTGCCCATGAGCCGCCTCGTTTCTGAAACCATGCGTATGGTGGTGCAGCCGAATAAAGCCGTTGTCGGCGACAATGCCTTCTCTCATTCATCCGGAATTCACCAGGATGGATTTTTGAAGGAAGCCACTACGTATGAAATTATTGCACCGGAAGAAGTAGGTGCAGACACGTCTAAAATTGTATTAACCGCCAGGAGCGGCAGAAGCGCTCTGGCTTATCGTTTTAAAAACCTTGGGTATGAGTTTAACCGGGATGATGTGGATACATTGTATGGTTGCTTTTTAAAAGTAGCGGATAGTAAAAAGGAAGTAAAGGATGAAGATTTAAAGGCATTGGCTGAAACACATTTGCAGGTGCATGCCTGACCGGGTCGGGGCACTTTAAGCGACCTGACCCGTAACAAAACAATCACTCTTGAGTTTGTTGAACAACAATAATAACTATGCCGAAAACATTGTTTGAAAAAATCTGGGAAAAGCACGTCATCAAAACAATCGACGGTGGCCCGGCAGTATTATACATCGATACACACTTCATTCACGAAGTAACATCGCCGCAGGCATTCAATGGGCTCAACAAAAGGGGCATCAAAGTTTTTCGTCCAGGGCAAACCGTTGCCACTGCCGATCACAATGTGCCTACGCTCAACCAGCACCTCCCCATCAAAGAAGAACTCAGCCGCATGCAGGTGGATGCACTCATTAAAAACTGTGCTGAACATGGCGTTGAATTATATGGCCTCGGCCATCCTTACCAGGGCATCGTTCACGTGATCGGACCAGAGCTGGGTGTTACGCAACCGGGCATGACCATTGTTTGTGGCGATAGCCATACTTCTACACACGGTGCATTTGGTGCTATTGCATTTGGTATTGGTACCAGCGAAGTAGAAATGGTGCTGGCAACACAATGCCTGATGCAAACCAAACCAAAGCTGATGCGTATCAACGTGGATGGTGAATTGAAAAAGGAGTGGTTTCAAAAGATATCGTGTTATATGTCTTATCAAAAATTTCTGCAAGCGGCGCTACAGGGTATGCAGTGGAGTTTGCAGGCAGCGCCATCCGTTCTTTAAGCATGGAAGCAAGAATGACCATTTGCAATATGAGTATTGAAATGGGCGGACGTTGCGGATTGATTGCACCCGACGAAATCACTTTCAACTATATACAGGGACGTGAGTTTGCCCCGCCAGCTGGCGGGGAAGAGTGGGACAAAAAACTGGCAGCATGGAAAGCACTTTTCAGCGATGCTGATGCAGCTTTCGATAAAGAATATCATTTTGATGCCTCCGGTATTCAACCAATGATAACGTACGGCACTAATCCCGGAATGGGCATTGGCATCAGCGAAAATATTCCTACTATAGATACTATTAATGAAAACGACCGATCAGGTTTAAGCAAATCATTGGCGTATATGGGACTTCACCAGGGAGAAGCTATCAAGGGCCATAAAGTGGATTACGTTTTTATTGGCAGTTGTACCAACTCAAGAATAGAAGACCTGAGAATGGTAGCATCATTCGTAAAAGGAAAACAAAAAGCCAGTGATGTGGAAGTGTGGATCGTTCCCGGAAGCAAACAGGTAGAACAGCAGGCCAAGGCAGAAGGCATTGATAAAATTTTTGAAGCTGCAGGTTTTCAATTGCGCCAGCCGGGTTGCAGTGCATGTTTGGGAATGAATGAAGATAAGATTCCCTCAGGTAAATACTGTATCTCAACTTCTAACAGGAATTTTGAAGGAAGACAGGGAGCAGGTGCAAGAACATTGCTGGCAAGCCCGTTAACAGCTGCTGCAGCGGCAATAACTGGTGTGGTAACAGATGTAAGAGAGTTATTGAATTGATAATTTTTTAATTGATAATTGACAATGAGTAAGGCGAAGGTTGATATTATTAAATCAAAGTTTGTTCCATTGAATATTGAAAATGTGGATACAGACCAGATTATTCCTGCAAGGTTTTTAAAGGCGACTACAAGAGATGGCTTTGGTAAAAACCTGTTCCGTGACTGGCGCTATGAAAATGATGATGAAGCAAAACCTAAAGCAGATTTTGTATTGAACCAACCACAATATGCTGGTGATATTTTAGTGGCAGCAAAAAACTTTGGTTGCGGTTCTTCAAGGGAACATGCAGCCTGGGCCATTTATGATTATGGTTTCAAGGCAGTGGTGTCAAGTTTTTTTGCAGATATATTTAAGAACAACGCATTGAACAATGGTTTGCTGCCCGTAACAGTAACAGAAGGCTTTTTACAAAAGATATTTGCAGCATCTGCTGCTGATCCGGACACTCAAATAGAGATCAACCTGCAGGAACAGACCATCAAATTATTAGGGTCTGAAGTCCCCTCCACTGGAGGGGATTTAGGGGAGGCTTTTGAAATAAGTGCGTATAAAAAAACATGCATGCTCAATGGATATGATGATATTGATTACCTGCTGAGCATTAAAGAAGATATTCTGCAATACGAAGCAACGATGTGAATTTTTTAACCTGAAACTACAATAGAAAACTACAATCAAAAAACTATGAATACGGAAAACCAATTACAGGATAACATGAATACAGGCGAAACTTTTTCGATTACCGTGATACCCGGTGATGGTATTGGCCCGGAAGTGACACAGCAATCTGTGAATGTACTGAATGCCATTGCACAAAAATTTGGACACCAGTTCAATTACCAATATTGCCTTATGGGAGCTGTCGCCATTGATCAGACTGGTAATCCGTTACCCGATGAAACTATTGAAGCCTGCCTGAACAGTGATGCCATTTTGTTTGGCGCTATCGGCCATCCGAAGTACGACAATGACCCCACTGCCAAAGTAAGGCCTGAACAGGGTTTGCTAAAGCTGCGTAAAGCACTGCAACTATTTTCCAATATTCGCCCTATCACTACATATCCTTCATTGCATCATTTATCCCCTTTAAAGCAAAAGCAACTGGAAGATGTTGATTTTGTAATTTATCGTGAGCTGACTGGTGGAATTTATTTTGGAGAGAAGAAAACAAACGAAGATCAAACATGGGCTTCTGATGGATGTGAATATACAAAAGAGGAGATTGAAAGAATTGCACACCAGGCTTTCCAGTCTGCCATGCAAAGAAGAAAAAAATTAACACTGGTTGATAAAGCCAATGTACTGGAAACATCCAGGCTTTGGAGAAAAGTAGTGAAGGATATTGCTCCACAATATCCTGAAGTAGCTGTTGATTTTTTATTTGTTGACAATGCAGCCATGCAGATCATTCTTAACCCAAAGCAATTTGACGTAATCCTTACAGAAAATTTATTTGGAGACATCATCAGCGATGAAGCCAGCGTTATCAGTGGTTCACTGGGTTTGCTGCCTTCTGCATCCGTTGGTGTTGCTACTGCTTTGTTTGAACCGATTCATGGTAGTTATCCGCAGGCAGCAGGAAAAGATATTGCCAACCCTTTGGGCTCTATTTTATCAACGGCCATGTTGTTGGATTATTTAAAATTGCCAAAGGAAGCAAAACTGGTAAGGGATGCAGCACAATGGACCATTGAAAATATGTTTGTCACCAAAGATATTGATCCGATAAATTTTTATTTCACTTCTACTGTAGGCGAGTTAATCTGCGAATATGTACAGGGGAGAGTTGCTGGCGTTTTTAACCAGGAAAATGTGGAGTTGAGAAAATCAACTATAATTTAAAAATAAAAAGTCAAAAGGGTTTAAGATGTTTCAATGGGTTCAATTTATAAATTTTGACTTTTAACTTTTTATTTTTTCAACGAGTTCTTTGTTTTTTAAAAAGCTTTCGGGTATATTTGCTTTACACAACTCTATATGTTGAAAGGCAAATTAAATATTGACGTTATAAAAGCAGCAGTGATCATTATTACTGTCGTTGTCATTATTATTCCCGGAACACTTGGAGTAGGAAACTTTATTTAGATCAAACGAATCATATAAAGCCCGGCTCCAAAAAGAGCCGGGCTTTTTTGTTGCAGTAACATGAAACAAAATAACCGCTCAATAAAAAAATTAACTATGGCAACTTATTATAATGAAAACACGGTACTCTTTTTAAATGGGGAATACGTAAAGGCTTCAGAAGCGAAGATGGATTTCTATAGCCAGAGCCTGCACTATGGCTATAGTGTGTTTGAAGGTATCCGCAGTTATAAGACAGTGAACGGCGAAACAAAGATTTTCAAAGCAGAAGAGCATTACGAACGTTTGAAAGCATCTGCAGCTGCGTTGAACATGCCTTTTCACTGGACGGCAGAAGCATTGATTGAAGCGACTTATGAAGTGCTGGCAAAAAATAATTTGCAGGACGCTTACATTAGGCCTGTTGTTTATGCACCGGCCAATATGAGTTTTGTAAAGAATGAACAATCATTCATTGTAATAGAAGCATGGGAGATGGGTTTGTTTTTTAGGAGACAAATTGATTCGTGTGATGACTTCCTCTTTTCAGCGTCCCAATCCAAAGGGCTTTAAGATACAGGCAAAAGCTGGCGGGCATTATGTAAACTCTATTCTTGCCAGCCAGGAAGCAAAGTCAAATGGATTTGATGAAGCATTGCTGCTGGACATGAATGATAAAGTTGCTGAAGGTCCCGGTGCGAATTTATTTTATGAGAAAGATGGTAAATTATTTACGCCGGCATTGGGAAATATTTTGCCGGGAATAACCAGAGCAACCGTACTGGAAATATGTGATGAATTAAACATAGAAGTTGAAGAAAAATTTTTCACAGTAGATGAATTGAAAAAAGCAGACACAGTTTTTTATTGTGGCACCGCAGCTGAAATTATTGGTTGGGAAAGTTTGGATGAAGTGAAGTTTCCATTGAACTGGAATGACAGTGTTTCAAGAAGGATTCAACTGGCATATCAAAAGTTGGTTGTTGAAAGAATAGTTGAACCGCTAAGCCGCAAAGGCGCAAAGCATCACGACGTAGTGATGTAATTACAGGCAGCCCCGAAGGGGCGTGATATCTTAACGATGGGTGCAACCCATCGAAAAAAAATGAATAAAGAACGACCGTACAAGAGTGCGACGCAACAAAAGATAAATAGCGGCACAAAAGCTAAGTACAAAAAATAAAAATGGCAGAACTAAACAAATATTCGAAAGTATTAACGCAGGATGAAACACAACCGGCAGCGCAGGCAATGCTCTACGGTATTGGATTGACAGAAGAGGATTTAAAGAAACCACAGATCGGTGTTTGCAGCATGGGCTATGATGGCAATACCTGCAACATGCATTTGAATGACCTGGCAAAAGTGGTAAAGCAGGGAGTGTGGGATGCAGACCTGGTTGGATTGATCTTTAATACCATCGGCATCAGTGACGGTATCAGCAATGGTACAGATGGTATGCGCTATAGTTTGGTAAGCCGTGACCTGATTGCAGATAGCATTGAAAGTGTTTGCGGCGGTTTTTATTATGATGGCCTTATCGCTTTGCCCGGTTGTGATAAAAATATGCCGGGCTCTATTATGGCAATGGGAAGATTGAACCGTCCTTCGATCATGGTGTATGGTGGAACGATCGATCCCGGTCATTATAAAGGAGAAGATCTCAACATCATTTCTGCATTTGAAGCATTGGGCAAGAAACTGGCGGGTACGATTACCCCGGAAGATTTTAAAGAAGTGGTGAAACACAGTTGCCCGGGTGCAGGAGCCTGCGGTGGAATGTACACAGCTAATACTATGGCCAGTGCCATTGAGGCATTGGGTATGAGCTTACCTTATTCATCTTCTAATCCTGCATTGAGTGAAGCAAAACAACAGGAATGTTTGGATGCAGGTAAGGCAATTAAATTATTACTTGAAAAAGATATCAAGCCAAAAGATATCATGACGAAGAAAGCATTTGAAAATGCGATTGTCACAGTGATGATTTTTGGAGGAAGTACCAATGCCGTGCTGCATTTGATTGCCATGGCAAAGAGTGTGGATGTGGATCTGGCACTGGAAGATTTTCAACGCATCAGCGATAAAACACCTGTACTGGCCGACTTTAAGCCAAGCGGAAAATATTTAATGCAAGAACTTCATGTTCATGGCGGCGTGCCTGCAGTAATGAAATATTTACTCGACAATGGTATGCTCCATGGCGATTGCCTGACCGTTACTGGTAAAACAGTTGCAGCAAATTTAGCAGGTGTTCCGGGTTTAGATTTTGAGAAGCAAAAGATTATCTACCCTTTGGAGCAGCCGTTGAAAAAAACGGGGCACCTGCAAATCCTGTATGGCAATTTAGCAGAGAAGGGAAGTGTTGCAAAAATTTCCGGTAAGGAAGGCGAGCGCTTTGAAGGTCCTGCAAGGGTATTCGATGGTGAGAAAGATTTAGTAGCCGGCATTGCAAACGGAAGGGTGAAAAAAGGCGATGTGGTAGTGATCCGCTATGAAGGACCGAAAGGTGCGCCGGGTATGCCGGAGATGCTGAAGCCAACTTCTGCCATTACTGGTGCAGGCCTGGGTAAAGATGTTGCATTGATCACCGATGGCAGGTTCAGTGGCGGTTCCCATGGATTTGTGGTGGGGCATATTACGCCGGAAGCATTTGAAGGCGGACTGATTGCATTGGTGCAGGACAATGATGTGATCGAGATTGATGTTGCTACCAAAAAGATGACATTGAAAGTAAGCGATGCAATCATCGCTGAAAGAAAAAGTAACTGGCAACAGCCTGCTTTGAAAGAAACAAAAGGTGTGTTGTTTAAATATGCAAGATGTGTGAAAGACGCAAGCCAGGGTTGTGTAACAGATGAAGCATAATGTGTTACTCCTTGCTTTGAATTGCTCTGGGCTTTAGCCCAGAGGTCAAAAAAATAAAAAATAACAGGGCTTTAGCCCGCCATAAAAATTTGGTTATGGAATTAGTTGCAGAAATAAAAGCAGGGCCGGAAACAAAAGTAACAACTTCTATCAGCGGCAGCGTAGCAGTATTGGATGCATTGCTAAACGAGAGCGTAACTACCGTATTCGGTTACCCCGGTGGCGCCATTATGCCCATTTACGATGCGTTGTATGATTATAACGACAGGCTGCAACACATACTTGTTCGTCATGAGCAGGGCGCTATCCACGCTGCACAGGGCTTCGCAAGAGCCAGTGGAAGAACAGGTGTGGTGTTTGCCACCAGTGGCCCCGGTGCTACCAACTTAGTTACCGGTTTGGCAGATGCAATGATCGATTCAACCCCGGTGGTGTGTATCACCGGTCAGGTATTTGCGCATTTATTAGGAACGGATGCATTCCAGGAAACCGATGTGATCAATATCACTACGCCTGTTACCAAATGGAATTACCAGGTTACAGATGCAACAGAAATTCCTGCTGTTTTAGCCAAAGCTTTTTATATCGCAGGCAGTGGCCGTCCCGGCCCGGTACTGATCGATATTACCAAGAATGCTCAGTTGCAGAAATTTGAATACGAAGGATACAAGAAATGTGACCATATCAGGAGTTATCGTCCAAAGCCGATTGTAAGGAAGGAATACGTAGAAGAAGCGGCGAAACTGATTAATGAAGCTAAGAAGCCGTTTGTGATTTTCGGACAGGGAGTGATACTGGGTAAAGCGGAAAATGAATTCAAAGCCTTTATTGAAAAAGCAGGGCTTCCTGCGGCCTGGACCATCATGGGTATGAGTGCAATTCCAACAGACCATCCGCTGGGCGTGGGTATGCTGGGTATGCATGGTAATTATGGGCCAAACTTGCTTACGAATGAATGTGATGTATTGATCGCTGTGGGCATGCGTTTCGATGACCGTGTTACCGGCAGGTTGGATAAGTATGCCAAACAGGCAAAGATCGTTCACCTTGATATTGATCCCTCTGAAATTGATAAGAATGTAAAAGCCGCTGTGCCGGTTTGGGGCGACTGTAAAGAAACATTGCCCATGCTAACAGCCTTGATTAGCCCAAAAAATCACCCTGAATGGATGCAGCAATTTGCAGATTGCACTGCAAAGGAGAAATCAACCTGCATTGATTTGGAAATGAACCCTGTTGATGAAGTATTGTCGATGGGAGAAGTAATAAAAGCATTGAATGAATTAACAGAAGGCAAGGCCATTGTTGTAACCGATGTGGGTCAGCACCAGATGGTAGCCTGCAGGTATGCAAAAATGAACCAGAGCAAAAGTAATATCACCAGCGGGGGACTTGGTACGATGGGGTATGCGTTGCCGGCAGCTATTGGCGCTTCCTATGGCGATCCCGGCCGTACCACCGTTGCGATCATAGGTGATGGCGGTTTTCAAATGACAATACAGGAACTGGGCACCATCATGCAGTTCAAACCCAAGGTGAAGATTTTAATATTGAACAACCAGTTCCTCGGCATGGTACGCCAGTGGCAGGAATTGTTTCATGAAAAGCGCTATTCATTTGTTGATATCACCAGTCCTGATTTTGTGCAGGTGGCAAAGGGATATTATATCGATGGGCAAAGAGTGGATGACCGCAGCAAATTAAAAGCAGCATTGAAAACCATGCTTGATCATGACGGCAGTTATTTGCTTGAAGTGATGGTGGGTAAAGAAAATAATGTGTTCCCGATGGTGCCGCAGGGCAGGGGTGTTTCGGAGATAGTGTTATCAAAAGCAGAGATTTAAGAAAAAATAAAAAGTCAAAAGTTAAAATGAGCGGAGAAACAACATTTGTTGTAGAGGAGACTTCGCCGGTTTATAATATCCGGCACAGGGCTTTTTACTTTTCTAAAAGTATAATTGAATTGGTTAGTGTTACGAATTATGACAGGATTTATTATTCTTTATTCGACCAGTTATTGAGAGCAGCGACCTCGGTTGGAGCTAATTTGGTTGAAGGTAGTGCTGGTGTTTCAAGTAGGGATTATATCAATTATAATGCTATTGCACTTAAATCAGCTAACGAAACAAAATACTGGCTTTGCCTGATTAAAGAAGCAAATTTTTCAGATAAAGGCAAGTTAGATGAATTAATAAAAGAAGCGGATGAAATTTCAAAAATCATTGCGACTATTATTATAAACTTAAAAAAGCGTGGATGATTTTAGTTTTTGACTTTTAACTTTTTACTTATGACAAAGCAGGAATACACCATAACAGTTTACACAGAAAACCAAATCGGTTTGCTGAACAGGATTGCCATTATTTTTTCAAGAAGGAAAATTAATGTGGAAAGCCTGAATACTTCTCCCAGTGAAGTGGACAGTGTTCACCGCTTTACCATTGTGATGAATGAAACAGAGGATGTGGTGCGTAAACTCTGCAGGCAGATTGAAAAGCAGGTGGAAGTGTTGAAGGCATACTACAACACCAATGACGAGATTGTGTGGCAGGAACTGGCTTTGTATAAAGTACCCACTGATATTATTGCTGAAGAAGTAAAGGTAGAAAGGTTATTAAGAGAACATGGTGCCAAAGCGGTAGTGATCAGAAAAGATTACACCGTGTTTGAAGTGGCCGGTCACCGGGAAGAAACAGACAACCTGATGCAGGTGCTGGAGCCTTATGGGTTGATAGAATTTGTGAGAAGTGCCAGGGTGGCGATCATTAAGGATAGCGATGGCTTCCACAAAAAACTAAAGGAGTTCGAATACAAGGAGCCGGGTGAAGAAGTGCTGGAGAATGAGTACCTGGATAAGAACCAGGAAGTGTTTAGCATGTAGTTAAACCACTAGGAACACAAGGCTGAAAACACAAAGAACACAAAAGCCTTTGTGCCCCTTGGAAAATCTTAGTGGCCTTCGTGGTTAAGGAAGCTGAATTATGCAATAAAAGTAAAAGTGAGTGACACAACGATGCTGAATAAAGTTGATGTCGCCCATAACAAAAAAAATAAATTTTAAACATCTCCATGTAGCAAAGGAGCTTAAACAAAACAAATGGCAAACTATTTTAACTCATTATCATTAAGGGAACAACTGAAACAATTAGGTGTATGTGAATTTATGAACCGCAGCGAATTTGCTGATGGCGTAAATGTATTGAAGGGAAAGAAAATTGTGATTGTTGGTTGCGGAGCACAGGGCCTGAACCAGGGTTTGAATATGAGAGATTCAGGATTGGATATATCCTATACGTTGCGTAAAGAGGCGATCGCAGAAAAAAGAGAATCGTGGAAGAAGGCGACAGAAAATGGCTTTACTGTAGGTACTTATGAAGAGCTCATTCCTTCAGCAGACCTGGTACTGAACCTTACACCAGATAAGCAGCATACTGCGGTGATCAAAGCCATCATGCCGTTGATGAAACATGGTGCAACGCTCTCTTATTCCCATGGTTTTAATATTGTGGAAGAAGGAACCCAGGTAAGAAAAGATTTGACTGTTATCATGGTGGCACCCAAGTGCCCGGGCACAGAAGTTAGGGAAGAATACAAGAGAGGCTTTGGTGTACCTACTTTAATTGCAGTGCATCCTGAAAATGATCCGGAAGGGAAAGGCCTGGCACAGGCAAAAGCTTACGCTGCTGCAACAGGCGGCCACCGGGCTGGTGTATTGCGTTCTTCATTTGTTGCAGAAGTAAAATCTGACCTGATGGGAGAACAAACCATTTTATGTGGTGTGTTGCAAACGGGTTCTATTTTAAGTTTTGATAAAATGATAGAAAAAGGAATTGATGCTGCTTATGCGGCTAAATTAATTCAATACGGATGGGAAGTAATTACTGAAGCGTTGAAACATGGTGGTGTAACTGCGATGATGGATCGTTTATCCAACCCTGCAAAATTAAAAGCATACGAACTCTCGACAGAGTTGAAAAATATTTTACGTCCCCTGTTCCAGAAGCACCAGGATGATATCATGAGTGGCCATTTCTCCAAAACGATGATGGAAGACTGGGCTAATGATGATAAGAATTTACTCACCTGGCGCAAGGCTACCGGTGAAACAGCTTTTGAAAAAACTGCCCCAACTACTGCAACCATTTCAGAACAGGAATTCTTTGACAATGCCTTGTTGATGGTAGCATTTGTAAGGGCTGGTGTGGAACTGGCTTTTGAAACCATGGTGGAAGCTGGTATCAAAGAAGAATCAGCTTATTATGAGTCGCTGCATGAAACACCATTGATCGCCAATACCATTGCACGTAAAAAATTATTTGAAATGAACAGGGTGATCTCAGATACAGCGGAGTATGGTTGTTACCTGTTTGATCATGCAGCAAAACCATTGCTGAAAGAATTTATGCAAGCGATCGAAACAGATGTGATAGGGACCAATTTCAATACCGGCAAAGACAATGGTGTTGACAACAGGAGCATCATTGAAGTGAACAGCATCATCCGGTCGCATCCCGTAGAAAAAGTGGGTGCTGTTTTAAGGCAGGCAATGACTGATATGAAAGTGATACAGACAACAGCCAAAGAAGAAAAAAAGAAAGTTGCAAATTTAGAATTAGCGAATTAAGAAAAAATAATAACCCCGGTATGTATAAAAAGAACGAAGCATTAGCAGACACTGCAAAGCCCCCCTTTAGGGGCGGGGGGGCGCTTGATTTTAATGGTGCTGCGTTGCGGCTTAAAAAAGTGGTGACCAAAACACCACTCCAGTTAAACCGTAACCTTTCCAAAAAATACCAGTGCAATGTGTATTTGAAAAGAGAGGATATGCAGGTAGTTCGCAGTTATAAATTGAGAGGCGCTTACAACATGATGAGCAGCCTTCCTGCAGAACAATTGCAGAAAGGAGTTGTATGCGCCAGTGCCGGTAACCATGCCCAGGGTTTTGCTTACAGCTGTAAGAAACTAAAAGCAAAAGGAGTTGTGTTTATGCCGGTGATCACGCCCAATCAAAAGATCGTACAAACAAAAATGTTTGGTGAAGGATGGATAGAAGTGAAATTGACCGGGGATACTTTTGATGATTGTGCGGTGGCAGCAAAAAAATATACGGAAGAAAATGCGATGACCTTTATTCCTCCCTTTGACGACTTCAGGATCATCGAAGGGCAGGCAACAGTTGGCATAGAAATTCTGGATGAACAACCTTTGGTTGATTATTTGTTTATCCCGGTGGGTGGCGGTGGATTAAGTGCAGGCGTAGGCTCTTATTTTAAAACCTTTTCGCCCAATACCAAAATTATTGGCGTTGAACCTGAAGGAGCGCCCAGTATGAAGCAGGCGCTGGAACAGGGGCATCCCGTAACATTAGATAATATTGAAAGATTTGTAGATGGCGCAGCAGTAAAGAGAGTGGGAGATATCACATTTTCAATTTGTAAAGAAGTGCTGGATGACATGTGCCTGGTGCCGGAAGGAAAAGTTTGCAGCACCATTTTGAAACTGTACAACGAAGATGCTATCGTTGCTGAACCTGCCGGGGCATTGTCAATTGCAGTGCTGGATGATTTTACAGAAGAGATCAAAGGTAAAAATGTGGTGTGCATAATCGGCGGTGGTAACAATGATATCGACCGCATGCAGGAAATAAAGGAACGCAGCCTGCAGTACGAAGGGTTGAAGCACTATTTCCTGATCCGTTTTGCACAACGCCCGGGTGCTTTAAAAGAATTTGTAAACCACGTGCTGGGTGAGCATGATGATATCACTAGGTTTGAATACATGCAGAAGCACAATAAGGAAACAGGCCCTGCACTGGTAGGTGTTGAATTACAAAGCAGGAGTGATTACGAGTTGCTGCTGAATAACATGAAGCAGTACAATATCAATTACACAGAATTAAATAAGAACGATACGTTATTTGGTTATTTGGTGTAGCGACCTCCCCATCACGATAGCCATCGGAACCAAAGGAGGGGCTTAAAAAGAACTCATGAGTTTGAAATGTTTTTGAGTAACAGAGAATGGGAGTTATTGTTGAATGAAGAAAGAATGTTGATGTGGAAGATAAAATGACCGGGTATATTATAAAGAACCGCACCTTCTCTTTTGGAGAAGGAGATGGAGGATGAGGCCGGTTACAGCGGTTGCTTGCTTTTATTATTGCCAAACTATTTCTTAAAAAAGAAAATGATCACAATGGAGAAACAGTACACTTTAAGTAACAACGGTGGCGGGCTTTACGATCCTTCCTTTGAACACGATGCCTGTGGTATTGGTTTTGTTGCCAATATCAAGGGCAATAAATCTCACCAGCATATTTCTGATGCGTTGACCATACTGGAGAATATGGAGCACCGTGGTGCCTGTGGTTGTGAAGTGAATACAGGAGATGGTGCCGGTATCTTTATCCAGATTCCACATGAGTTTTTCTTTGATGAATGCGTAAAGCTCGGCATACACCTGCCTTCTTATGGTAAATACGGGGTGGGCGTTATTTTCTTTCCAAAAGAAATAAAACTCAGGGAAGAGTGCCGGGATATTTTTAACAGGGCAGCAGAAAAATTAGGGCTTGAAATTCTTACCTACAGGAGTGTGCCTGTAAACACTGCAGATATAGGCCCAACAGCTTTATCTGTTGAGCCGGTGATGGAACATGTATTTATTGCCTGTCCCGATCATATCAATAATCTCATGGATTTTGAACGTAAATTATTTGTGCTTCGTAACTATGCAAGCCATACCATCAATAATACAGTGCGAAAAGATGCAATTGGTTTTTACATTGCATCACTTTCCTTCAAAACGATTGTTTACAAGGGTCAGTTGACCAGTACACAGGTTCGTAATTATTTCCCTGATCTCAGCAACAAGAGATTGGTAAGTGCTTTTGGGTTAGTGCATTCCAGGTTTGCCACCAATACGTTCCCTTCCTGGAAACTGGCACAACCATTCCGCTACATTGCACATAACGGAGAGATTAACACATTGCAGGGCAACCTCAACTGGCTTAAAGCAAGCGAAGGGGGATTTGTTTCTCCATATTTTACCAAGGAAGAAATGGATATGTTGCTGCCGGTTGTTACCAGTATGCAATCAGATTCTGCCTGCCTGGATAACATGATCGAGTTACTAACGTTAACGGGGAGGTCGTTGCCGCATGTAATGATGATGCTGATTCCGGAAGCATGGGATGGCAATGATAAAATGGACCCGGTTAAAAAGGCATTTTATGAATATCATGCTTCCATGATGGAACCCTGGGATGGTCCTGCTTCCATTTCTTTTACGGATGGTAAAATAATCGGCGCTACATTGGATAGAAATGGGCTTCGTCCTTCAAGATATTGCGTAACGCATGATGACAGGGTAATCATGGCATCAGAAACAGGGGTGCTTCCTGTTGATCCTTCGCTGGTAAAAGAATTCGGACGGTTACAGCCTGGTAAAATGTTTGTGGTGGATATGGAACAGGGCGCTATCATCAGCGATGCAGAATTGAAAAATAAAATCTGTTCTCAAAAACCTTATAGTGAATGGCTGAACAAATACAAAATAAGACTGGAAGAATTACCTGAGCCAAGGGTAATGTTTACTCATTTAGAAAGTGACCAGATCTTTAAATATCAAAAAGCATTTGGATACAGTACGGAAGACCTCGATACCATCATTGCGCCAATGGCATTGGATGGAAAAGAGCCCATTGGTTCAATGGGTACGGATGTGCCGTTGGCTGTATTGAGCGATCAGCCGCAGCATCTAAGTTCTTATTTCAAACAGTTGTTTGCACAGGTTACCAATCCGCCAATCGATCCCATTCGTGAGCGCCTGGTGATGTCGCTGGCAACATTTGTTGGTAACAATGGCAACTTATTGGTGGAAGATCCGTTGAGTTGTCATACGGTTGCATTGAAACACCCGGTACTTAGTAATCATGAACTGGAAAAGATAAGAAGTATTGATACAGGCATTTTCCAGGCCAAAACATTGCAGATGTATTTCAGGGCAGATGGCAAGCCTGGATCTTTGCAGAAAGGGCTGGACAGGTTATGCCGCTATGCAGTGGATGCAGTGGAAGATGGATTTGAAGTGATCATATTAACTGACAGGGCAATCGACAGTGATCATGCTCCCATCCCCTCATTGCTTGCTCTGGCTGCAGTGCATCACCATCTTATCCGGAAGGGAATAAGAGGTTGTGTGGGATTGGTGGTAGAAGCAGGAGATGTTTGGGAAGTGCATCATTTTGCATGTTTGATCGGTTTTGGCGCTACTGCCATTAATCCATACCTGGCTTTGTCAAGCATTCGTGATATGAAGATTTCAGGAAAAGTAGAAACGGAACTGGATGCCGAGCAGCTGAAAAAGAACTACATCAAAGCTGTAAACGATGGATTACTGAAAGTGTTTTCTAAAATGGGTATCTCTACCTTACAGTCTTACCAGGGTGCACAGATATTTGAGATCGTTGGTTTGAACAGAGCAGTGGTGGATAAATGTTTTACCGGTGCCATTTCAAGAATAGAAGGGTTAGGACTGGATGACATTGCAAAGGAAAGCCTGGCCAAGCACCAGTTTGCTTTCAGCCGTAAAGAAATTCCGGTTGATCGTTTACCCGTTGGCGGTATTTATCAATGGAAACGGAAAGGAGAGGCACACCTGTTCAATCCGCAAACGATACACCTGTTGCAGTATTCAACCAAACTGAATGATTACGCAACATTTAAAAAGTATTCTAAACTGGTAAATGACCAGGGCGAAAAAGCCTGTACATTAAGAAGCTTGTTCCAGTTCAATTATCATCGTCCACCTGTTTCAATTGATGAAGTGGAGCAGGCAGAATCAATTTTAAAACGCTTTGCTACCGGCGCCATGAGTTTTGGTTCCATCTCCCATGAAGCACACAGCACACTGGCCATTGCCATGAACCGCATTGGTGGCAAAAGCAATACCGGCGAAGGTGGGGAAGATGAAATGCGCTATGAAGTATTGCCGAATGGTGATTCCATGCGGAGTGCGATTAAACAGGTAGCATCCGCAAGATTTGGCGTTACCAGCAATTATTTAACACAGGCAGATGAGTTACAAATAAAAATGGCGCAGGGTGCCAAGCCCGGCGAAGGTGGACAACTGCCCGGGCATAAAGTGGATGAATGGATCGGTAAAGTCCGTCATGCTACGCCGGGTGTAGGGCTGATCTCACCACCACCACACCACGATATTTATTCTATTGAAGATCTGGCGCAATTAATATTTGATCTGAAGAACGCCAACAGGGCTGCAAGAATTAATGTAAAGCTGGTATCAAAAGCCGGCGTAGGTACTATTGCAGCTGGTGTTGCCAAAGCAAAAGCTGACGTGATTCTCATCGCAGGTTACGATGGTGGCACCGGTGCTTCGCCGATCAGTTCAATCAAGCATGCCGGTCTGCCATGGGAATTAGGTTTGGCAGAAGCGCACCAGACATTGGTAAAAAATAAGTTGCGCAATCGTGTGGTGTTGCAAACAGACGGGCAATTAAAAACAGGTAAGGATATTGCCATCGCTGCTTTACTGGGTGCAGAAGAGTGGGGCGTTGCTACTGCTGCATTGGTAACAGAAGGTTGTATCATGATGCGTAAATGTCATTTGAATACCTGTCCTGTTGGTGTTGCTACGCAGGATGAAACATTGAGAAAACGTTTTACCGGCAATCCCGACCATGTAGTGAACCTCTTTAAATTCCTCACAGAGGAACTTCGTGAAATAATGGCCCAGCTTGGGTTTAAAACTGTGAATGAAATGATTGGGCAGGCAGATTGCCTGGAAACAAGAGCAGATATCACACACTGGAAACACAGTAAGATCGATCTTTCTCCTGTGTTGCACAAGGAATTTGCGTCCATCCATACAGGTATATACCACCAGCAAAACCAGGATCATGAACTGGACAAAGTGCTGGACTGGAAATTACTGGAAGCTGCAAAACCTGCGCTGGAAAGAAAGGAAAAAGTAACAGCAGATTTTGAGATAAAAAGTATTGACCGCACTACCGGAACGATACTGTCAAACGAAATTTCAAAATTGTATCAATCAGAAGGATTGCCCAATGATACTATTCATTTCAAATTCACGGGTACTGCAGGCCAGAGTTTTGGGGCCTTCAATACAAAGGGGGTAACACTTGAGTTGGAAGGCAACGCCAATGATTATTTTGGTAAGGGTTTAAGTGGCGCAAGGCTGGTGGTATACCCATCTTCAAGAGCCACATTTATTCCTGAGGAGAATATCATTATTGGCAATGTTGCCTTTTATGGTGCTACGTCCGGGGAGTCCTATATCCGTGGTAAAGCCGGTGAAAGGTTTGCAGTACGTAACTCGGGTGCTACCGCAGTTGTAGAAGGAGTTGGTGATCATGGTTGCGAATACATGACAGGAGGAAGAGTGGTAATACTGGGTGATGCAGGTCAGAATTTTGCAGCAGGTATGAGTGGTGGTATCGCTTACATCTATAACATCAAAGGCGATTTTGCATCACAGTGCAATACAGAAATGGTCGATCTGGATCCTGTTGGCGATGATGACAGGAATGAGCTGTACCAGCTGATCAGCAATCATTACAATTATACAAAAAGCACTGTGGCAAAATTTGTACTGGATGATTTTGACAACCAGTTGCAGCATTTTGTAAAAGTATTTCCAAAGGATTTTAAGAAAGCATTGGCCGGCAGGAAACTAAAACAGGAAGCATAATCCAGTCTGATCTTTCCGGTCTGACTGGATCACTAGCATTACTGAATTTGAACGGAGCGTCGCCACTGAAACCTGATCAGGGAGATTCCGTTTGTTTCAAAATAAAAAATACTTGTATAAATAATAATAATTAAGTTATGGGTAAACCAACCGGCTTTTTAGAATTTACTAGAGAACTTCCTTCAAAGCGCCCTTCGCAGGAACGAGTAAACGATTACAAAGAATTTGTTGAAAGGTATCCAGACGAAAAATTAAACCAACAGTCAGCCAGGTGCATGGATTGTGGCATTCCTTTTTGCCACAATGGTTGTCCTTTGGGTAATGTGATACCGGAGTTCAATGATGCAGTCTATCGCAAAAGCTGGAAGGAAGCCTACGAGATTCTTTCTTCCACCAATAATTTCCCGGAGTTCACGGGGCGTATTTGCCCTGCCCCCTGCGAAACCGCCTGTGTGCTTGGTATCAATCAACCGGCTATTGCCATCGAAGAAATAGAAAGGCATATTATTGAAATTGCTTTTGACAAAGGTTTTGTTAAACCCAATAAAAATATTAGTCGCACCGGCAAAAAAGTGGCTGTAGTTGGTAGTGGGCCTGCTGGCCTGGCTGCGGCGGCACAGCTTAACTTGGCAGGGCATTCTGTAACCGTTTTTGAAAGGGATGATAAACCGGGAGGTTTGTTGCGGTATGGAATTCCGGATTTTAAATTGGAGAAATGGGTAGTTGAAAGAAGGGTGAACCTGATTGAAGAAGAAGGGGTGGTTTTTAAGTGTAATGCTAATGTGGGTGTCGATGTCAGCATCAGTGACCTGTTGAGGGAATACAATGCGATTGTACTGGCCGGAGGTTCTACTATGCCCCGAAACTTGAATATCCCGGGTAGGGAATTAAAAGGTGTTTATTTTGCCATGGAGTTTTTAAAGCAGCAGAACAAAAGGGTTTCCAATATTGTATTTGAGCAGGATGATATTGTCGCTACCAATAAAAATGTTGTGGTCATTGGCGGTGGGGATACAGGAAGTGATTGTGTTGGTACCAGTAACCGACACAAAGCTTCATCCGTTGCCCAATTTGAACTGTTGCCCAAACCTCCCCAGCAACGTAACAATGCAATGCCATGGCCAACCTATCCCATGCTGCTGAAAACAACCAGTTCACATGAGGAAGGTTGCGAAAGGCATTGGGCAGTATCCACAAAAGCTTTTGTAGGAGATGAACAGGGGAATCTGAAAGCGATTCGCCTGATGGACCTGGAATGGAAGATAGTAGATGACCGTCCGGCTCAATTTGTAGAAGTGCCGGGCAGTGAAAGAGAAATACCCTGTGAGTTAGCTTTACTTGCCATGGGATTCCTGCATCCGCAGCATGATGGGCTTATTAATGAACTGGAACTGGAACTGGATGACCGGGGAAATGTCAGGGCCAATGAAAAGCAATACCAAACCAATATATCCAAAATCTTTGCAGCAGGCGATGTCCGCCGTGGGCAATCGCTGGTAGTTTGGGCAATTAAAGAGGGCAGGGATTGTGCTCAAAAAGTGGATGAATTTTTGGTTGGCCACTCACTTTTAGAAACTGCTGATGGCAATTCAATAGCCCGATACCTCTGATAATTTTCATTTTAAAGAATGGGAGTTGAATCATGTTAGTGAATGTTATCCACTTGTTTTATTGCTTTTTTTCTAATGTTTTTGAATATTTATTAAAAGCTGCAAGCCAACTTGCAGCTTTTTTAGTATATACTTATAAACATTATTATTAAAAATATATTATTTATTTTGAGGTAAATGACCAAAATAGGTGTAATTTAGCCAAATGAACATAAAGTAAGTATATTTATAATGTGTTTCTGAATTTTGTTAAACTAAAACCAGAAAGTATGAGTAAAGAGACAAAAACAAAACTAAAGTCGGTTCTTCCATTTCTTTTGCTTGTTGTTATTGCTGTATCGGCAATCTTTGCAGTACCAGAAGCTGCATTTGATCCCGCCTCTGTTATTGACCCTGTAACTAAAGTGCCCAAGTACACCTACAATAGTGGCGATATTTCCTGGATGCTTGTATCTACAGCTTTTGTGTTTTTGATGACACCGGCACTTGCATTCTTTTACGGTGGTATGGTGGGTCGTAAAAACGTTCTTTCAACCATGATTAAAAGTACAGTGGCTGCAGGTATTGTTTCTGTACTTTGGATTGCCGTGCAATTCAGTCTTTGTTTCGGGCAGGATTGGGGCGGACTTGGTTTTATAGGTAACCCTAAAACATTCTTTATGTTTAAAGGGGTAATGAGTGGAGAACCATGGTCTCTGGCTGCAACCATACCATTACCATTGTTTTCTTTCTTTCAATTGATGTTTGCTATTATCACACCTGGTCTTGTAGTGGGTGCGGTAGCGGAGCGTATCCGTTTTAGCTCATACTCTTTGTTCATTGTATTGTTTGCAGTACTGGTGTATGCACCATTGGCGCATATGGCATGGCATCCTGAAGGATTGATGTTTAAATGGGGTGTGCTTGACTTTGCAGGTGGTACTGTTGTGCATATTTCTGCTGGCTGTGCAGCGCTTGCCGGTGCGCTGGTATTGAAACCACGTAAAACCAGTTTGGCTGTTTCGGGGCCTGCTAACATTCCTTATGTTTTGATTGGTACTGGTTTATTATGGTTTGGCTGGTTTGGATTCAATGCAGGTAGTGCAGTGGGATCAGGCTCCCTGGCGGTATATGCTTTTGCCACTACCAATACTGCTGCTGCTGCTGCAGGTTTATCATGGATGTTCTTTGATGTAATCAGGGGCAAAAAACCATCTGTACTTGGTTTCTGCATCGGGGCAGTTGTTGGACTGGTTGCCATTACACCAGCTGCCGGTTTTGTGGGTGTTCCACAAAGCCTGTTCATAGGTACGCTTGCCGCCATGGTTTCTAATATAGTTGCAGAATTTCTGAAACACAAAACAGGTTATGACGACCCTTTGGATGTTTTTGCATGTCACGGTGTCGGCGGTATGATGGGTATGGTATTGACTGGTGTTTTTGGAAGCAAAACAGTTAATTCCCTTGTGCTGGATGGCCAGTTCCTGATCCAGCTAAAAGGTATGGCCTTAGCAGTAAGCTACAGCTTCGTTGTATCATTCCTCATTTTCAAGTTCATCAATTTTATCTTACCAATGCGTGTGACTGCAGAAGAAGAGGAAGAAGGTCTCGACGCTTCACAGCATAATGAAAATTATGTACAGGGTACATTATTGGTCAAGAATGGTGTGGGGTTGGAAGAAAAACCAGCTTACTAAAAGATACATTCACTCCATAAAGGTCTATTTCGTTACATCAGGGTTAATAATTTGTCAATCTTCTTTTTGCCCTGATGTAATTTTTCTCAATGTTGCTGCTTTAGCCTGTATAAAATCCTGCTGAATGCGGTACAAGAATATTTGTCTTTTCCAGATTAAAAACGTTGCTGCCATTAAAATTACAACACAATGCATACTTGTGTTCTCTAACCAAATTTTTTAAATTAAATTTTAATTAAATGATGAAAAAAATTGCAGCAACCACAATAATGATAACTGTTTTAACAGTCGTATTATTTGCACAGGATTCAACTACATCTCCTCTTAAAATCACTGGTTCTGTTGATGCTTACTACCGGTTTAATCCCGGTGCAGAAGGCTCAGGTTTTTTAAACAACCTTACCAGTTTTACCAATTCCAGCAATACTTTTCAATTGGGTATGGCTTCCATTAAAGGAGAATATACCAAAGGAAAAGCTGGTGTAGTGCTCGACCTGGGATTTGGAAAAAGGGCAGAGGAATTTTCTTATGCTGATGAAGGTACTTTGCAATCAATTAAGCAGGCCTACATTTATTATTCCCCTTCAGATAAGGTAAAATTTACTTTTGGTAAGTTTGGTACACACATTGGCTATGAATTACTGGATCCACAGTTGAACAAAAATTACAGTATGTCCTATATGTTTACCAATGGTCCTTTTTCTCATACCGGATTAAAAGCAGATTTTACCCTGGGAGGTGGTGCTGGTTTAATGGTGGGCATCGCCAATCCAATTGATGTAACATCACCATCTGATGGGAGTGCTCCTAAAACCATCCTTTTTCAATTAAGTAAAGTAGCCTCTAAGTATTCCGTTTTTCTGAACTACGCAGGTTATTTCGGAGCTAAACTCCAGATGCCAACAGCTTCTTCTCTTAGCCAGATCGGCTTAACAGCTTCTTATACAGTCAATGATAAATTTGGTCTTGGCTACGATGGAACTGTTCAGTTTGTAAAAGATGAAACCATCAGTAAATCCAAAACCTGGTGGGCATCTGCATTATATGCTAACTATGCTGCCAGCAACTCATTTGGCCTGGCATTCCGTGCAGAATATTTCAGCGATAAAAAAGACGCAGTAAAAATCGGTTCCAATGTATTGGGAGTAACAGTTTCTGGAAATTATAAAGTTGGAGGTTTTACATTGATACCAGAGTTAAGGCTTGACAATTCTAACTTTGATATCTTCAGTAAGAATGCCGCAGGCGACCCAACCAAATCTACTTTTTCCGCAATACTTGCAGCTGTTTACAGTTTCTAAAATTTTGATTACATTTTGCATTACTGTTTAGCATGCAATTGGATGTACCTTTTTTCATATGGCAAGCAATCGTTAAAGTCCCTCTGTTTCTACAGAGGAACTTTTTATTTGTTGAATATCCTGAACGGCGGTTATTTAACTGTACATTTTATATTTCATTTATTCCTGTTACTTTAGTGATTCAAAGAATCATATGAAATCTGGAAGTATCAAATCAAACTTCAGGGTTTTCTTCTCTATCAGAAATGAAAAGAGCCGGATACATGGCACGGGTGCCTATACCAATGAACAAATTTCTGCAAAAAGAAAACTGGGTTCGCTGGGGGGCGTAGTGATCTCAAGAGAAGAAGCAGACCGCAGGAGCAAGCTCAATGAAAGTATCGCCATTGTTGAGTTGTGGAATGGCAAAGCATTAGATGCTACCATCAACAGCAATGAACTGCGATACATTAATCACAGTTGCGGCCCCAACACTTATATGAGGGTATTCAATAATCATGTGGAGTTTTATGCTTTGAGGCATATTAAAAAGAATGAAGAACTTACCTGCAATTACGGTCTCACCCATCACGAAGGAACATTGCCCTGCAAGTGTGGAGCAAAAAACTGTCAGGGTTTTATCTGATCTTTTATTCTTTCAGGTCAATCAGCACTTTGGCATTTTTCTGCTGGCTGGATGAAATGAATACTTCATAACGTTTGTCATTGGCCGTAATAATCATCAGTGAAGTGTTGGGTGGAATGGAGCCAAGGTTATTGGCCACCATCACCAGTTCATGATGCGGTTGATCTTTACCCACCTTTATTTTTATGCTTACCGGTTTTTCACTTAAGCCTGCCCTTGATACGAGTAGCGCATTGTTGTGGTAAATGGTTACGGTATCTCCATCCACTTCACCATTATCGTACAGTTCGATCAGGATTTCGGTGGCTGCTGTTTCTATTTGTTTTACTACGGGATTTTTTCTGGTAAGCAATACTTCAGGAATCTGTATTTTTTCTGCTCTTTCTTTTATTGCCGGTTTTATCACAACCGGCATGGCTTTTATTTCATCTTTGGTAATTATGGCATCGTTTCTTTTCAATGGCTGTGCCGTTTCAGTGGGTTCATTTTTTACCGGAGTTATTTTTTTTGCAGGTGGAGTATTTACTGGAACTGCTACTGTTACAACAGGCTTAACAGGGGGAGGGATTATTACTGGTTCAGGTTTTTTTATTTCAATCTCCCTCACCATAATATCATCAATGGCAAAATCATTGCCGCATCCTCCATTGGTTTCGTCATCCATTCTTATAACAATGCTGTTTACACCGGCGGGAGTGGTAAACTCGCCGTAATACCTTCGCCAGCTAGGTGCATTTGTGGGGGGGATAGTACCTGTTCTGATAGATTTAAATGGAATGCCGCTGTTGGTCTGTATGATAAAATTGATATAGGGCGGAGTAGGGTTGCAGGGAC
Organism: Chitinophagaceae bacterium; assembly: GCA_016722465.1. GTDB lineage: Bacteria > Bacteroidota > Bacteroidia > Chitinophagales > Chitinophagaceae > Ferruginibacter. The sequence goes on from JADKJC010000013.1 coordinate 114,544, forward strand.
TTGAAGTTCTGCAAACATTTACAATCCAGCAGGAGAATTCATACATGGTATTTGGTTTAACATTATCCAGCCGGTATTTAAAGAAAGTGCCGGGAACCGGCGAGGCATTTACCAGCAGCATCTTTCCGTCATAATCACCTGAAGTATGATCTTCGTTCATCGCAATCCAGTCGCCATTGAAACAGTCGCTGGTATAGGCAGCAAAGGAGTAATTGCCATCATCCGGACAAACTCCTCTTTGTTCTTTGTAATTTCTCATATCCCACATGTCAAATTTCAACGGCTGTCCCCGGCTGCCAAAATCAATTTTAAGGATTGGTTCTTTGTAAATGAGCTGCTGTGCATTAGTTAGCTGCAGCATTGCAACACCCTGTAAGAACAGGATAAATAGGAGTAGTTTCTTTTTCATGGCAAATAAATAAGCAGTTTTGTAGGCTGTTTATTTTTCAATACTTAAATGTAAGCCCTTATAGTTTTACTATATCTTCTTTTTTGTTAAAATAAGGTAAAAGCGCAAGGCAAATAAAACCCACCAGCAGTATGATGGCAGTTTGTGCAATCCATTGCAGGTTGCCGTTGGCAAAAGCAACGCCTTTACTTACGCCGTAAAGTATCAATACACTCTTAACAAAATCAGGATAGGCACCAATACCTCCCGGCGTAATGATCATACCGATGCTTTTTATTTTTATAATAACTGTATTGTGGCTGTATTTTTTAAAAATGAGTTTTAAAACAAAATAAAAAATGATAAGCACTGCGATGAGGATACCCGTTTTTACAGCCAGCACAGCAGAGCCGCCTTTTAAAAAATTGGTTCTGATTGTATCTTTTGCAAACTGCCCGATGAGATCAAACTGCGTAACAATTGTAATTAAAAATACCAAGCCAAGGCAAACTACATCCACCACCCGTTCCACCAAAATAGTACCCACTAATTTATCGGCAGGTACTTTTTCGTACCGGGCAAGAATGGTGCATTTTAAAACTTCTCCAAACCTGGGAAAGGCAAGATTGGCAAGGTATCCGATCATGACGGCAAAAAAAGTATTGTGCAGGCTGGGGTTATAGCCCATTGGCCGCATTAAAATCCTCCATCGGAGGGCCCTGCTTACATGGCTTGCGGAAATAATAAAAAAAACAGGAATGAATAAAATGTAGCGGGCAGACCTAAGCGCCATCTTGCAATCAGACCAGTCTTTATCACTCATTTTGTGAATGCTCCACCATACCAAAAAGATTCCCAACCCAAGAAATAATAGATATTTTAACGCAGTCAGTAATTTCTTTTTCATATCAGCCTGTAAAATACGAACTAAAAATTATACGGTGTGTTGAAGCAGTGACCGGGATAAATCTATAAGATCAAATTGTCAATCAGCCTTACATTATTGATAAATGCTGCAACCATAACAACCAGTGCTGTATGGCCATCCCAGTATTGAATCAGTGAAAGGGTAGTTGCATCTGCAATTTCTATGTAGTCAACTGTAAAGCCACCTGCAGTTAAATGATCAATAGCCTGCTTTTTTAGTTCACTCAGGTCACCGGGCTTTATAATCTGTCTGATCGAACTGAGTGTTTGGTACATGAGTGGTGCTTTTCTCCGGGCCTCTTCATTCAACCGGATATTACGGCTGCTCATGGCAAGCCCATCTGCATCCCGTAGGGTGGGGCAGATGACAATCTGGGTTTTTATTCCCATTGACTCCACCAGTTTTCTTATTACCATGCACTGTTGGTAATCTTTCTGTCCAAGGAACAATTGATGGGGATGCACAATGTGGAGTAATTTCTCCACCACCCGGCAAACACCCTGGAAATGGCCGGGTCGGTAAGCACCATCCAGCACTGTTTCAATAAAACCCAATTCGTAGTGTTTTTGGGCAGCCAGCCCTTCTGGATACATTTCTGTAACTGAAGGGATAAACAATACATTGCAACCTGCTTTTTCAAGTAGGTCGATATCTTTTTCAATGCTTATGGGGTATTTCTCAAAGTCTGCCGGATCGTTGAACTGTGTTGGGTTTACAAAAATGCTGCTGATCACTACATCACATTCAACCCTGGCTTTTTCAATCAATGAAATATGCCCACTGTGCAAAGCTCCCATAGTAGGGACGAAGCCGGTTGTTTTGCCACTTGCCTCACTAAAAAACAGATAGTTGCTGATATCATTGGTATGCTTAAATATAATCATTTGAAAGCCCTGGTTTACCCGAAATACAGATGAATACTAATTTTTGCGGAAAATTACCGTACTTTTGCACACCCAAAGAAAATCCTGACGGACCAATTAACCAAATACAAATGTCAACAAAAAAAAGAATTTTATTCATTGCCAACGAAATGTCTCCATACGTTGAGCTGACCGAGTTTGCGGACACCATTAATAAGCTGGCAGTTAAATCGAATGACACCGGCATGGAAGTGAGGTGCATTATGCCCCGCTTTGGTGTTATCAATGAAAGAAGGCACCGATTACATGAAGTGGTTCGTTTGTCGGGTATCAATGTGTCAATTGACGGGGATGATTATCCTTTGATGATCAAAGTAGCTTCCTTACCCAATGCAAGATTGCAGGTGTATTTTCTGGATAACGAAGATTTCTTTAAGCGAAAAACTGTTTTTCATGATGAGCAGGAAAAATGGCATGATGATAACGGGTTAAGAACAGCATTGTTTTGTAAGGGAGCCCTTGAAACTGTAAAGAAATTTGGATGGCCACCGGATATCATTCATTGCAGTGGCTGGATGACCGGGTTGATCCCAATGTTTATCAAAGCGGCTTATAAAAAAGAACCCGTTTTCAATAATTGTAAAGTGGTATATACCATCGGGCAAAATACATTTAAAGAAAAACTGGGAGCAGATTTTTTAAAACTGATCACCATCAATGATAATGTTACTAAAAAAGAACTGGAGTTCTTTAAAGATAATAACAATACTGGAATGTTCAGGGGTGGCGCTGCATTTGCAGATGCGGTAACTTTTGGGGCAGAAAAAATAGATAAAAAATTAGTGGAGGAGTTTAGTAAAGTGAAGGGTAAAAAGACACTGCCTTTTAATGCAGAAAGTGATTTAACAGACTATTTACAATTATATGCCGACCTTGCCAAATAGTTAAGCATTATCATTTTACCAATCTATTAATTACATATTTGTGCAGAGAATTTTATCGGGCTCACCAAAATTTATAGTTGCTTTTCTCTTAGTTTTATCTGTTTGGGGCTGTACCAAAATTGACACCACTACACTTGGGAGTGACCTTATTCCTGCTGTAGATAATGTACATACTTTTGCTGATACACTGCTGATCAATGGTACACAGGGCATTTTTAATGATACTTTTACAAGGGTAAGTTATACTGATTATCATGCTTTGGGAAGTATTACCAATGATCCGGTATTTGGTACCACCAGTTCTGATCTGTACTTACAACTAAAGCCTAATTATTATCCTTTTTATTTTGGCAATGCAGGTGATACCATCAATAATGTAATAGCGCCGGTCATTGGTTCTAATGGAACCAGCTTTGATTCTGCAGTGCTTTGTCTTTCCTATAAAACTTTTTTTGGCGATACCACAGCTCCTCAAAAATTGAGTGTGTACCAGTTAGATAATGGTATTTCTAATTTTAAAGACTCTTCTTATAAGCTGGATTTCAGGCCTGACCAAACAGCCGGAGAGACACTTATAGGCAGCATTACCATGGACCCACGCAGGGTAAGGGATTATATCTTTTTTAAAGGAAGCAAAAAAGATTCTGTTACCAACCAGATAAGGATTAAACTCGATAACAGTTTTCTTCAGTCACTCATTGGCCCCATCAACAGGGATACATCCTTTTTAACAAGTATGTACCGTTCTGATTCCTTGTTTAAAGACAAAATAAAAGGATTCAGGATAAAAGCTGAGGGAATAGGCAATGGCTTATTTTATGTTTCTTTAACTGATGCCACCACCCGTTTGGAAGTTCACTATAAAAAAGTGCGGAACAACGTAATTGATACGGCTTATTCTTCTTTCTATTTCTCAACCGGCCTTACCTCTTCAATATCTTCCCAGGCTACCCATATGGACAGGGTCAGGTCTGGTGCTGAAGTAAGCTCGCCAAATCCGGATGCACTGTACATACAGACCACTCCGGGTACGTATGCGAATCTGTCAATTCCTGCACTTTCAGGTTTCCAGAATAGTATCATCCACAGAGCTGAGATCGTAGTTGAACAAATACCAACTTTTGACGCACTGGATAAATCCATGCTCCCGCCTGCTTATCTTTACCTCGACCTGCTCAACGATACCGCAGTGGAATATAAGTTCAAGCCTGTTTATTACGATCTGAATCCATCATCAACTTACCTGCCGGATAATCATATTTACTTTTTACCCACAGCAGGGATAGATTATACTTATTTTGGTGGTTACCTGAGGCAGAAAACTGCCGGTGGCGGAAATGCCCGTTATTATTACACCTTCAACATTTCACGACATGTACAGCACATTGTAACCAACGGTATCAATAACTACAATTTCAGGCTATATGCTCCTGTGTCTCTTAGTTACTATGGGTTCAATGTTGCATTCAGAAATTTATTGGCAGATGGAAGGGTGAAAATTGGAAATGGTACCAACGGTGCAGGTTATAAGATGTACATGCGGATCGTATATTCTAAAATATAATTTTCAACATTATTTATAAAAAGCCTTCAGAATCAACTGGAGGCTTTGTTTTTTCGTATCACACACATATCTTTGCACCTCAAAAAAAAATATACATGCCTTATTTATTTACATCAGAGTCCGTAAGTGAAGGACACCCGGACAAAGTAGCTGACCAGATCAGCGATGCTTTGATAGATAACTTTTTAGCATTTGACAAAAACAGTAAAGTAGCCTGCGAAACGTTGGTAACTACAGGACAGGTGGTGCTGGCCGGCGAAGTAAAAAGTAAGGCATATCTAGATGTGCAGGAAATTGCACGTGGTGTGATCCGCAAGATCGGTTATACCAAGAGCGAATACATGTTTGAAGCCAATTCCTGCGGTATCATTTCTGCTATACACGAACAGAGTGCAGACATTAACCAGGGTGTGGACAGGAAGAAGAAGGAAGACCAGGGGGCAGGTGACCAGGGTATGATGTTTGGCTATGCCAGCAACGAAACAGATGATTACATGCCATTGGCACTGGACCTGGCTCATAAATTACTAATTGAATTAGCCGCTTTAAGAAGAGAGAACAAGCAGGTGAAATACCTGCGTCCTGATGCCAAGAGCCAGGTTACACTGGAATACGATGACAATAACAAACCAGTTCGTATAGATGCCATCGTGGTTTCTACACAGCATGATGATTTTGACAGCGAAGCAAAAATGCTGGCTCAAATTAAAAAAGATATTGTTGAAATACTGATACCAAGGGTAAAAGCAAAGTATAAGAAATATGCAAAGCTGTTTAACAATGATATTAAATACCACATTAACCCAACCGGTAAGTTTGTAATTGGCGGTCCACATGGCGATACCGGCTTAACCGGCCGCAAGATCATCGTGGATACTTATGGTGGCAAAGGAGCACATGGTGGTGGTGCTTTCAGTGGAAAAGATCCAAGCAAGGTTGACCGCAGTGCTGCTTATGCAACCCGTCACATTGCAAAAAACCTGGTAGCTGCAGGTGTTGCAGATGAGATACTGGTGCAGGTTTCTTATGCCATTGGTGTGGCTCAGCCTACTTCTATCAACGTAAATACTTACGGTACTGCCAAAGTTGATTTGACTGACGGACAGATTGGTAAAATGGTGGAAAGCCTTTTTGACCTGCGTCCTTATTTTATTGAGCAGCGCCTGAAATTGCGTACTCCTATCTACAGCGAAACTGCTGCTTACGGGCACATGGGCCGCAAGCATGAAGTAGTTACCAAAGAATTTAAAGATCCATATGGTAAAATAAAGAAGATAAAAGTGGAACTGTTTACCTGGGAGAAACTGGATTACGTAGCGAAAGTGAAAAAAGCATTCGGTTTAAAATAAACGAAGGTTTAATTATACTAAAACCATCCCTCAAAACGGGGTGGTTTTTTAGTTTGACGAAATAGGCACACATTTGCAATATGAAAAATTTCAGGAACCAGCAACAGCGGCCAAAGAAAAATACACTGATCATTGGCAGGCAGGCCATCATTGCCGCTTTACAATCGGGCAAACAACTGGAAAGGATATATATGCAGGCAACGGTGCATGGCGATGTAATTGATACGATAAAGCAACTGGCAGAGAAATACCTGGTGCCCATCAATAAAGTGCCGGTTGAAAAACTCAACAGCCTGAATGTAAGTAACCATGAAGGCTGCATCGCTGTTATCAGTAAAATTCAATACCAGAACCTGCAGGATGTAATTTCATTTGTGGTGGAAAAAGGTGAAACCCCCTTGTTCATTATACTGGATGGCATCACTGATATCAGGAATATCGGGGCCATTGCAAGGAGCGCTTATAGCTTTGGGGTACATGGCATCATTATCCCGGATAAGGGCGTAGGAGCACTGAATGAAGATGCCATCATAACATCAGCAGGTGCATTGGAGAAAATAGCCGTGTGCAGGGTAAACAGTTTGATGAAAGCTGTGGATGAACTGCACCTGAATGGTATAAAAGTATTTGCAAGTGAAATGACCGCTGCAAAGAAAGTATTTGAAATCGATATGAAGGAACCCTGTGCGATTGTATTGGGTGGAGAAGAACATGGTGTTTATCCTGCGCTGATGAAGATATGTGATGAACAGTTTCAGATACCGATGCCAGGGGATTTTGAATCGTTGAATGTATCGGTAGCCAATGGTGTTATTTTATATGAAGCGATGAAGCAAAGAATGTTGGGTTAATGTTTAAAATCTTGATATTTTAGTAATAGGATTTATGAAATAATTGTAACTTAAGTGTTCAATGTTTACTTCCTGTAACACCTGACCCTGTTGCAGGTTTAATCTTTAACCATCATGCACTCAAAACTTAACCTGGCCAGGCTGATTGTTTTTTTCTTATTGTTCTCCCCGGCAGTTTTTTCACAAAGCAATTTTGATACGGATAAATTCTCCAACCTGAAACTGCATATTGATAAAACATATTTCCTTCCCGGGGAGTCCGTTTTCTTTAAAGCTTATTTTGTTTCTGCGGATACCACCCAAAACTTCAGCTGTACGGTTTCTTTAATTGATGAAAATGGGAAAAGACTTCAATCAAAACAACTGGCATTGATCAGTAAGATGGGCAGTTCTTTTTTTATACTGCCTGATATAGACGCAGCAAAATTTTACAGCATCCAGTATTATTTAGATACGAAGGGTGATCCGGTTATTTATTCAAAACATATTGTTGCTTCCATTGCAACAGCAGCAAATGCTACAAATGCGATTGGAGCTTCCGCTGCAACTTTTTATCCTGAAGCTGCCAATGTGGTAGCTGCGTTGCCCAGGGTTATTTATTTTAAGATAGCAGGATTTCCGGCAACCGCTTTTCCGTTACAGGGAGCCGTAACCAATACGGCAGGAGATACACTTATTTATTTTACCACTACAAACACCGGCGCAGCCAGAGTGGAGATCAATGATTCGGACACCGCTCCGCTTTTCCTTGTGTATGAATATGCCAATCAACAGTACCAAAAAGAAATAGCATTGGATGTTTCGCCAGCAAGCCCCGCATTAATGAATCTCTATCCAACGGCTAATGGAGTGATTTGCCGCATCAGGACACAGGTAGCGGATTCTTTTTTCATCAGGGTTGAACACAATGGCATCAGCTATTATTACGGCGCTGTTTACTTGCAGGCGGGAGATGATTTTTCAAAAGTACTAAACGATAGTATGCTGGCCACCGGGGTGAATTTGTTCAGTCTTTCATCTAATGGAAAACAGGTTGCAAGTCGCACTTATTACGTTGAGCCTCTAAATTCCTTCGGCATCAGTAATGTTAAGTTCTTAAAAGACGACAGTTTGAAAATTGTATTTAATAACCGGGCAACAGGCATCTATTCTGTCTGTGCAAAGACATTAAAAAGAAACGATGTAAAAGCAAGTGTTGATGATGCCCGTAACAAAGCAGCCGATGACATTGAATTGCAGCTGCTGCCTTGGGCAAAAAAAATAAACCTGCCAAAACCAGCAGACAGCATCCGTATCATATTAAAAGATGACAATGATAAAAATTTAGTAACAGGCGGGCTGGTAAATTTATTTATAACCACTTCCGATGACAAATTTATCATAGAGAAAAGAACCAACAGCAGCGGAGAACTTTATTTAGACAGGCGGATGTTTATTGATTCTGTAACGATTGCATTCTTCCCCAAGGATAAGAACAGGCTCAATCATATACTTACCCCGGTATACCAGCCAGAGATCGTTTTTACAGATTCGGCAGCCATTGAAGCATCCGCTGCAGCATACTTATTAATGTTAGCTGATACTTCCGCAGGAACCATGGCAACCGATTTTAAAAAAAGCAAAGCAATGATGCTGGATGAAGTGGTGCTAAAAACTAAAAAGGCAAGGGTTAAATCCAAACTGGAAATAGTGGAAGAAACCTATGCTTCGGGTATGTTTATGTCAAACATCCACAATATCGCCAAGTTTGATATGATCAATGATTACCAGGGTCAGGCGCTGGGAGACGTATCCAGTTTCCTTTCAGGAAGGATACCGAAAGAAAATTACCTTGCTTACCTTAACGAAAGTTTTGTTGATATGGCAGTAATCAACAGCATTCCCCTTTCTGAAGTTGCTTTTATCAGCGTAATGGGTAGAAATTTCACTACCCTATCAAGTAAGGGAATGACGATTATTGTTTATACCAAAAAAGGAGTAAGTGTTGGCGATAACAGAGATTTTGTAAAGCGCAATACTATTAAGATCAGTGGGTATGCAACCGATAAAGATTATTTCAATCCCCTGTTTGCCAACAGCCCACTGGACAATAAATACAGAACCACCCTTTACTGGAACAGCAATACCGTGCTGGTAAATGCAGGTGAAATGAAAATAAAGCTGCCTGCTAAACCTGCAGGCCCTATTGAGATCAGGATCATGGGATTTGATGAGAACGGTGAATTTGTTTCGATTAAAAAGATTATCGGGGCAGTTGAATAGTCGGTACTGCATATACAATACTGCCTGTTGTAACAGTTGAAACCTTCTTTGCGTCCAGGTATTTCTTTACCAGTATAAAACTGATGATCAGTAACAGCAAAAGGATGATGATGGTTAATAAAGTGTAAGGAGAATCTTTCAGGCGGCGCTTGCTCCTGCGTTTTTTATTTTTGGCAATCTGCTTTTGCAAATCCTCATTCAACTGCTCCACGTATGCCTGCACATCTTTTTTGTTTTGCACCTGCTGCAAACCCTCTACGGCATCATTCATAAAAGCATCATCGGCCATTGCCTTCTCCACCTCGTGTTCGTTGGCTTTGTTCAACTGGCTGCTCAGATAATCCATCAGTTGCTGGTTATCGATGTCTTTGTTGCTGTTACCTAATATGTCTTTTAACTCATTGCTCATGTTGTTGCCGGCGCTCCAGCATTATTTTTAAATTTCTTTTTCCATTCTGTATAAAACTCTTTACCTGTAATAAGCTAAAGCTGGTTTCGGAAGTAATTTCCTGGTAGCTCTTTTTTTGCAGGTAAAACAAAGTTAAGCAAAGCTGCTGTTCCTTATTCAGTTGCTGCAGTGCCCATTCCATATCGGTAAGGGCCCGTTCTTTCTGCAGGTGGCTGTTTTTGTGATCAGGTTCATCCGGCGCTGCCAGTAGCTGGTCATTGATCTCTACTGAATACCTGCCTTTGTGCAGCAGCTTCATCAGGCAGTGGTTCTTGGCCACCATGTATATCCAGCTTTTAAAATAATCAACTTTGTACTTGTGCAGTTCGGTGATGGCTTTTAAAAAAACCTGCTGTACCCCATCCTTTGCTTCTTCTTCATTTTTTAAATACTTCATACAAACGCCCAGCAGCAGCAGCGTATAGCGTTGCAGCAGGATGCCCAGCCATTGGTTGTCTTTATCTGCATAAAAATTCTGGAGCAGTTGGTTGTCGTCTATATGTTTGTATTTATCCGGGTTCAGCATTGTGAAGTTATGGGCTAAGATGTAAACTTAGGGAAATTCCATAAAGGGTATTCATAGTGACCGCAAATGATGATTGATTTTTTGAGAGGATGCATTCAAACTTATTTTTCTTTTGCCCTTTGAAGCTGTATCCATCTTTCGCTTTTGCCAAGTAACTGCGATACTTCCCTGTTGTTGCCGGCAAGTGTAAGTGCAATTTTTGTGGTAAGTGATTTTATAGTATCCACAATGTTTTTTGCATCGAACCCCTGTGTAAGTGCTTCTACTATTGATGATGATAGCTCATTGTTTTCATACCAGTTTCCCTGAAGTCTTTCAATATTTATGATCCTGTCGGATTCAGTAATATCACCCAATGTAATAGGCCCATTACCAGTATAACGAAAGCTGATTCGCTTGATAACATTTTGCAGTTCCCTTATATTGCCATGATAACTTCTTTCATAAAGATAATTGGCAACAGCGTCATCAATTACCGGCACCCCATCCGGGAAATTTTTTTTAAGAAAGAAATTGGTAAGTAAAGCGATATCTCCTTTTCTTTCGTCTAATGATGGCATGTAACATTTCCATAGGGATATCCTGTCGTAAAAATCCTTCCTGAAATTTCCTTCATCACATTCTTTTTCAAGGTCACGGTTTGTGGCGCATACAAGCCTGAAGTTTGTTTGTCTCCAGATATTGCTGCCAATTTTTTTATATGTCTTTTCCTGTATGATACGCAGCAGTTCTGCCTGTAAGTTAAGAGGAAGCTCACCCACTTCATCCAGAAAAAGAGTACCGTTGTTTGCTAATGAAAAAGCACCTTCTCTCGTACGTTCGGCTCCCGTATAAGATCCTTTTTCGTGACCAAAAAATTCACTCCCAGACAACTCACTCTTGACAGTGGTGCAATCCACAAGTACCAGTTCACCCTTTATTTTTGAAGTCTGTAATTCATGAATAATTCTTGCTACCAGTTCTTTCCCTGTCCCCCTTTCACCAAGTATCAGCACCGATGCATCAGAATAAACAGCTACTTCAATTACACTTCTCAGCATTTTTCTCAATGGGCTGCTTTCTCCCGCAATATGTTTTTTTATTATAGAAGATTGCAATATGCTTTCGATATTTCTCCATCGGTTTAATTTAGAAATAATAGTTTCAGAAAGTGTTGCTGTTTGTGAAGATTCAAAAAATATTCTGCTCCATAATGCAGAATTTTAATTACATCACTGTTGCTGAAAGTAGTAGTGGATGTATTAATAACAATTACCCTGTCACCCCTTTTTTTTATCCTAAAGTTGATAAAGGAAGCCAATTGCTCGTAATATTGAGTACCGGCTACGAAAATTATTCCAAGGGAACTTTCTATTGTATTTTCAAAATTAAGCAGGTCGTATTCATTTCGTTTTAGGAAATTCTATCAACGTTTTCATTGCGTACTGCAATGATGTGATACCAAACGATACTTTGAATGCTTTTGTTTACCACCCGCTATTAAATTTAAAAAATGCACAACCATAAAAAAATCAACCGGAATAGCGCTAAATAACTATTACCAGTGCCGGATTTTTTCTTGTTATTCCAGGTAGCCTTTTTTAAAGCGGGACTTGTAAGTTATAAAACAATATTTTTTTTGCATAATTATTTACGGTGTTTTTTTTGCACCGTAATATTACACCGTAATATTACGGTGCAGTTGAAAACTATAAAGTATAAGCTACATTTCTTCCTTTTAATATCCTTCGGCATACCCGGCTCGTTATTTCATTTAATTCATTTACAACATTTTTTCAGGAATCACTTTTATTCTTCGGATAAAAATCTTACCAGCCCATCCATTAGTTCTTAGTGCCGAAAAAAAATTCACCTCCCGGAAGTTTTTTTAACTGAATACGAATAAAAATTCGGGAAATCAACCCAAATACGACCAAATACGGCATGGCACGTAGTTTGGAATTCTTTACATGACGTTTATTTTATCATTTTATCATTTTTAAAACTATCACTTATGCACAACATTGATCGTACAGTTGGTGAATCCAACTATGAGTTTAACAACGAGAGTTATGAATTTAATAACGAGTTTGGATATGAGAATGAATTTCTCAATGAGTTGAATGAAACAGCCGGGGAATTCAGTGGCGAATTTTCCGGAGAGATGTACGGCGAATACAGCAATGAAGCTAGTTATGAAACTAATGAACTTTCCGGAGAAGCATTGGAAATGGAACTGGCTACTGAATTGCTTGGCGTTTCAAATGAAGCAGAGCTTGAGCAGTTCCTTGGCAGCCTTATTAAGAAAGCTGCAGGTGCAGTAAGCAATTTTGCCAGGTCATCTACAGGCAGGGCTATTGGCGGTTTTTTAAAGTCGGCTGCTAAAACTGCACTGCCAATTGTAGGCAGGGCAGCAGGTACTTTTTTTGGTGGCCCTGTTGGGGCTGCTATTGGTGGCCAGTTAGGGGATGCTGCATCCAATTTGTTTGAACTTGAATTGGAAGGGCTGAGTAATGAAGACAAAGAATTTGAATTGTCAAGGGCTTATGTACGTTTTGCAAAAGCGGCCGTACAAAATGCTGCCCGTAACCCTCGTTCTGCAGGTAATCCAAGAGATGTGGCCAGGACAGCAGTAATAGCTTCTGCCAGAAGATATGCTCCGGGGCTTTTACGCAAGAGAAGAGGCAGAAGGCCATCAGGCGCAGGCAGGAGTAACTGGGGTAACACGGGCAACAGCGGCTACAATGATTTTTATGATGGACAAAACAATAATGATAGTATGCAGCAGCAGGGTGGGGCAACAGGCACATGGTATAGGGAAGGCAACCAGATAATCCTTAACCTGTAACAGTATATGGGCCGCAATTTATTTTCAACCCAGTTTATGGTAAATGAAGCAATGTCATTGCTGACAAGGCTGCAAAGCGTAAAACCATTTGCACTTACAATGCCGATGGTGGTGGCGGCTAACATGCCAGATGAGGCACTGAAGGGAATTACTAACCTGATGGTGTCAGGCAACAGGGAGCTGAAACGAAAAGTGCTTGATTTTATAAAATGGGTGAAGCACCCGGCCAGCAGGAATATTTCGGATGAAGAGATGCAGGCAAAGTTTGCTTTATTAAAACTCCGCTTTAATGCCCTGCTTGATGAACTTGATATTTTCGCAGACGTCACATCACAGCGGTCGGAACATGAAACGGGTGTATGGGTGGCAGGCCTCGACGCACTGGCTGCAGATGCACTTGCATTAAAAGGTAATTACTATAAATCTCCTCCTTTGATTTGCTTCCTGGAAAGAGGGCATGGTGCTGCCATCCGAAAGGCAAGAACAAGATTGCCAAGCGGCACACCCAGCCCGGTAGCAGTGATACAGGTGCCAAGGGAAAGAATGGTGGGCAGTGGCATAGCTTCATCATTGGTACATGAAGTGGGGCACCAGGGTGCGGCATTGCTCAACCTGGTAAATTCCATCCGCAGCGATATAAAGCAATGGCAGGTTACCAGCAAATATAAAATTGCCTGTGACCTCTATTACCGCTGGCTCAGTGAAATAATTGCAGACTTCTGGGCTATGGCACATCTCGGCATCGGTGCCACTTCAGGCCTCATAAATGTAGTGAGCCTTCCAAGGTATTTCATGTTCAGGATAAAGATGGATGACCCTCATCCTTTTCCCTGGATACGGGTGATGCTGAGCCTTGCATTTGGCAAGGCACTCTATCCCCATGCACAATGGAAGCGGTACGAAAAGCTCTGGCTGTCCATGTATCCGTTAAACAGGCTGGATAAAAAAAGCATGGCTGTTATTGACGAACTGATACTTGCCATGCCGGATTTTGTAAGCCTGGTCATCAATCACAGCCCGGCAATATTAAAGGGCAACAGGCTGGTGGATATTTTTCCTTACAAAACCCGCCAGCCAGCACAACTGCAGTTCTTATACAACACCTGGCGTTTTTCTCCGGAAGCTATCAGTAATGCACCGCCTTCGCTGGTATTTGCAGTAATAGGCCAGGCACATGCAGATGCCAATATCTCGGCAAAAACAGAAAGCAAATTGCTGGGCGACTGGCTTACCCGTTGGGCTTTTCTGAGATCAGAAAACAGGTCCAGAAAAGAGTCAAGGGAAATTATGTATGAAATAAAAAATTTGATTAACGACTAAAAAAATTATTATGAAAGACAAAATAACAAGGCTGAGTTTTAAGAATACTGCAAGGCTGGCAAAAGGTAAATTAAAGCCTGTTTCAACAAAATTCAGGATTGAGACAAATCCTGATGAAGACAATGAAGAACTAGATATAAGTATCCACGACCTTGAACCAGGAGCTTTGAACAACGATGGAACTTTGCATGCTCCCAAGAAGTTTATATACAAACTAAACGGAAAAATAAAATCCCCTTCTTTTGATCCAGGGAATATTATCATAAAACAAAACCAGGCAGGTAGCCAGGCAGAAGCTATCTATCAATTTTCTGTAAGTTATAATGATTTTCTAACTAAGGATAATATTATCATTTTATATCACACAGCAGAAGTGCCTGCAAACGAAATTTCCTATCTGGAGTTTTTTGCAGAAACCGAGGACAGTTTCACTAAAGTAAGATTGGAGAGGGCTGGTACAGAACCTACTGATGATTCGTCTTTATGGGATGTTATTACTAAGCAGCAATTAAAATTCAGCGAATATTCAAATTTCATCAGCAATATAATATGTGATGATGACAATAGTGTGTTTGATCACAATAAGAAAAATTTCAACCGCAAATCTGCAAAGAAGAGATCGCCATTTATTAAAAGCGAAGAATATAATCTTATAAAATTCGCTACTGATTTTTATATGATGGCCAAGTTAGGAATGGACACAGCTTCACTCACATCTTATACATCTTCAGGCAAACTTCCATATTATGAACTAATAAGTGACAGGATAGAAGATGATATTACATTTCAACAAGCATTGTTGGGTGATTGTGTAAAAAGAGAAGATGACAGGTTACAGAGGCCTGTGTTAATTGAACTTATCTGGAATTACTGGATGGAGCAAGGAATGTTGGTTCAAACATTGAATGTGATTAACCTGCGTTTTCAGAATATAAAAGGTAATAATTATTCTGATCGCCTCCAGCGCTTTGATGTTGATCCATTGCGTCCGCTCAGTCATATTCTGTGGGGGTATATCCAGGATGAGCAACATCGCCTGTCAATACCAAGGAGGCTGAATGAGTATGATCATGAATATGGCCTTACATTAACAGGGAGGGCAGTTCCAAGAATTACACCTGTTGACAGCAGAGTTAAGTTTTTAGAAGCTTTTCATAACCTGCTTACCCTTTGCACTATTTATTTCAAAGAATCAGACGATACTACACGTATTGCAGATGCATTCCCTATTTTAAATTCATTAAAAGAAGTACACTTGCTGCTGGCAGAAGGAAATCATAATGCCTATGGTAACCTTACCTGGACAGCAAGGCAGGAAATGCTGATGCAGCAGTATATACTTTCAAGAACGGAAATGAGAGAATTCCTGGGCGGAAGAGTAATGGTACCTTATCCTGAAACATGGATGGACAGGGTGGATACCATGCGGAATATCCAGGGTTGGGGTGGCACAGGTATAGTATATTATCATGAACTGGCTTCTCATGGTGAAATGATACTGCTTTCTATAAGGTATGGCAACTGGAGTGATATCAGCCTTAGCAGTAAAAATGCTGCTAACTGGGCACAAGCCTTCCGTAACAGTGTGCAGCGTTATATTCATGCCTATCGTTCCGTAACAGGTATTGATATGTCAGTTGACCAGATTATGCAACTACCTGCCAACTTTGCCATGCAGCCTGCTTATCTTATACAACAGCGCCTGCTTGATGAAAGATCAAGAACAAGAAGAGCTTAATTATATATCCTGCTGTTATATAAAAACATTTCCTGCACATTATCAAAGCAGGAAATGTTTTCAAAAAAATCACCATTTAATACTTCACTTATGAGCATTAAATTTTTTTTTAACGAATTCCTGAAAAAAATTACAGAAAAAAAAGAAACAGTTTCTGCGGTACATCCTGTGATAAAGCCATTGAAAAAACAGGCGAAGATTATTTACCTGTACAAAGCTGGAATGTTGCCTGTAAAAAAGTAAGCGCTTTCAGGCGTTGCATTGCACAAGTATACACTTTCTCACTTTTTAAAATTATCAATCATGTTATTTGAAACAAATAATGCAGGCCGCTCAGCAAATATCACGGGCCAGCAAAATGCAGCCCAACGTAATTTGCAGCAAACCGCCAGGCCGGCTGCTCCACCACCAGCTACGGCTACACGAAATACTGCAGCCCGGCAAGGAATAGGGCAAAGACCGGTGCCAACTACTCCCCGGTCCACTGCTGCAGCAAATGCCCGTGTGATGCAGGCCATAGGCCAGAGATCTGTGCCACAGGGCAGGCCATCGGCGGCAGGGGGCACAATACCACGGCCACCCATAAGGCCAGGTACTGCACAGCCGGGCAGACCAACAGGTGCAGGTATCAGGGGTACAATGCCACGGCCGCCAATAAGGCCAGGTATTGCGCCAGGCAGACCACCAGTAGCAGGCAGCAGGGGCATAGTGCCACCACCGCCAGGGCGGCCAGGCCGGGTGCAACCAGGCAGGCCAGCAGGCACACAAGGTGGAGGAGTCACAGGATGGCGAGGTAACCGTAACCCTTCAACACAGGGTGCAGGCTTTAACGCTGGCTTTGATGTATCTGTATCTCCACTTTGGCCGGGTAACGCAAGTTCACCTCAGAACCCACCTGCACCCGGGCAGCCAAACTCATGCAATTGTGGTGGCTCAACAAGCGGCCCTGTTATACCACCACCTCCACCCTTGTTTCCACCCAGGCCACCTTTATTTCCACCTGCGCCACCTGTAAACCCAGGCACACGACCCGGTTCATCAACAGGTACCTGCGTTCAGTGCGGTAATAATGCCAATGGTTGTGCCACTATATCAAGGTTTGCCTTTAACAGCAGTGACCTCACCAGCCAACACACACAGCAAATAGCACAGGTAGCAAGAGAAATTTTTGATAAAAAAATAAATTCAGTATTAGCTACAGGCCATGCAGACAGCAGGGGAACTGAACAATACAATGATAATCTTGGGTATGAAAGGGCAGTGGCAGTGATACGGGAAATACGCAACCAGTTAAATACGATACAGCCAAATTTTCACAGGCTGGTTTACTGGAGGATAGATTCTGCCGGAGAAACACTTCCGCTGGCCAATAATACAGATGATGCTAACAACAGGCGTGTGGAAGTATGTTTGAAAATTGCAAATATTTAGATAACTGCATTAATGAATACCGTTTCCAGGTAATAATTTTTTATCATGTTCTCAACTGTTCATCATGATTATTGATTGCCATTGCCATGCAGGAAAAGGTGACGGGCTTACTGGCGCCTGGGATACTAATGCACCTTTACACAATTACCTGAAATGGGCAGATGAATATGGGATTGTTAAAACAAATCTTTTTGCAGCTTTTCATTCAGATTATGCAAAAGCAAATTATGAAGTAGCAAAAATTGTAAATAAAAACCCTGGCCGGTTTTATGGTTTTGCTTTTATCAATGCTGCCAGGGATGCAGGGAGGATTTATAATATGGTGAAAACTGCAATTGAAAAGTATAGTTTCTGTGGTATAAAAGTACACCGTCACGATGCCCGTATATCAAGGGAAATATGTGAGGCTGCAAGGGAATTTAATGTTACTGTTCTCTACGATCCAATGGGCGAAATTTCAACTGTTGAGTTAATAGCAAACGAATACCCTGATGTAAATTTTATTATTCCGCACCTGAGCAGCTTTGCCGATGACTGGAAAGCGCAAATTGGTTTTGTAAGTATTCTTGAACGCTACCCAAACATTTACACAGATACATCCGGTATAAGAAGGTTTGATGTATTAAAAGAAGCGTTGGAAAGGGCAGGGTCAGGTAAAATTTTATTTGGCAGTGATGGTCCCTGGCTGCATCCGGGTGTGGAGCTTGAAAAAATATATGCACTAAACTTATCCGAAGAAGACAGTAATAAGATTTTGTATAAAAACTTTTTGAAACTAATTAACAACATTATTCATTCCAAAAAAACAAATTATTATGTGGGGCAATTACAAACAGGATAGCGAAGCCCATGCTTTCGGTCAATTACCATCAAGAATAATAAGAGACAGCAGGGCTTCTTATATAAGATGGTTACAGGACGCATTAAATAAAATCACGGGATCTGATTTGAATGTTCATGGTGTGAAAGACCACCGTACAGTAAATGCCATTAAAAATTTTCAACGCAGCAGGGGGATTGCAGTTAATGGTATTTCCAATCCTGAAACAGAGCTTGAAATTATGAATGTTGCAGGTGAATTAGGTTATGAAACTGGTGTGGTGGAAGGAATCGGGCTGGGGCTTGCAGTTTTTCAATTAGGTGTGGGTGTGGCTACAAGTGGTCACTTCAGCGTAAACTCTACGGTGGCAAGTTATGTACATCAAAGTCCTTCACCCATTCCTTATAAATCAGCAGAACTCGATTTTAGAATATATGCTTGGAACCCACGTCCTCTTACAGGCGGTTGGGAAGAGTTTTGGTTTAAATTAACTTATCAATATAACGGTAATGATTTACGGGTGGTAAAAGTGGAGGGATTGGTTAATAAATCAAGTAGCCTATACAGTTCTGATTTTTCAATCAGGTTTGAGCCAACACAGTATAGTCATCCAAGTGATCCTATTGCGGAAATACGGTTTGATATTACGGGTGAATGGAATCCAGTTGGAAGGGGAGATGTTTCATTAATAAACAGTAAAATGTATGTGAAAGCAGATGGCAGCTATCCAAGAATATTTGTAGATTCAGAAGAGGAGTGGGTAACTGCAGACCGCTTCTATGCAATTAAAGCACTAGTACCTACCGCACCATATATTCCCTCAACACCGGCACCTTCATTGCCTTCAACTCCAACTCCATCAATACCGGCAGGTACATCTATTCCTTCAACAATATTAAGAAGAGGTGCAAAGGGAGAGCTGGTAAAAAGGTTACAAAGAAATATTGCCAATTGGGCAAGAAGAAATAGCCAGCCTTATATTTTAAAGGATGATGGAGATTTTGGAAGAAATACAGAAACAGCAGTAAGGGCATTTCAAAGATGGGCGCGATTGAGAAGTGTAGATGGTATTGTTGGCTCAGGCACCTGGGCAGCGTTGGCAGTTTTTAATTAATAAAATTATTTTTTGTTAAAATAGGTTTGTACAAGTATGTTTCCAGGCGTTAGAAAATATTATGGTGATGATGAAACATTTAATGATGCTAACCAGTTACAATTTTCTAATATCCCAAAAATTATTGCAGAGCTTTCCACCTTCATAAGTTTTGCCAGCATCAGTGCAGAAACAAAGTATAAAAAAGATATTGTTGACTGTGCTGAATGGATTGCCCGTCACTTATCTCAAAGTGGGATGCAGCATGTAAAGGTAATTAACACAAGTAAACATCCTATTGTATTTGGTGAATGGATGAATGCACCAGGAAAGCCAACGGTGCTTATTTATGGCCATTACGATGTGCAGCCTGCAGACCCGTTACAGCAATGGGATACAGCTCCTTTTAAAGCAACCGTAAAAGGGGATTATATTTTGGGAAGGGGCGCAAGCGATGACAAAGGGCAAATATTTATTCATATCAAAGCGATTGAATCCATCCTGCAAGAAACAGGAACGCTGCCGGTGAATGTGAAATTTTTAATTGAAGGGGCTGAGGAAATTGGAAGTGTTGCGCTAAAAGATTTTATTACCGCCAACACCAGCATGTTACAATGCGATGCAGCAGTAGTATCTGATACAAAAATGGCAGGGGTTAATACTCCTGCCATTACCTGTTCGCTAAGAGGTTCATTAAATGCAGAGGTATTTTTACAAAGTGCTGCAACAGATCTTCATTCCGGAACTTTTGGAGGAGCGGTGCCGAATGCAGCTTTTGTTGTAAGCCAGTTTATCAATAGTCTTTATAATAAAGATGGAAGTATTGCCATTGCTGGTTTTTATGATGATGTAAAAAATGTAACTCCTGCAGAACGGAATTTTATTGCTGTAAATGCACCGCCTGGCAACAGTTTATTGAAAGATGCAGGTGTATTGTCTGCATGGGGTGAAAAGAAATATACGATACATGAACGTACAACCATCAGGCCTTCCCTGTCTGTAACAGGTATTACGAGTGGTTACCAGGGCGAAGGGGTGAAAAATATAATACCGGCAAGGGCTTCTTTAAAACTTAACCTGAGGCTGGTGCCTTACCAGCGTCCGGAAAAGATAAAGGAATTGCTAAATGGATTTATACAAACGGCAATACCTTCTTATATAAAAGTAACAGTTGAATACAGCGCCCTCAGCAATCCTGTGCTGATGCCTGTGAATAACAAATTTATAACTGCAGCGGTTAATGCATATAAAACTGTTTTTAAAAACAAGGTGAGAATGATTGGTTCAGGCGGCACTATTGCAGCAGTAGATCACCTCTACTCCTTTTTAAAAGTGCCTGTTGTATTCATGGGGTTTGCACAGGCAAGCGATAATATGCATGCACCCAATGAAAAAATGTATTTGCCAAATTTTTTTAAAGGGATAAATGTATGCAGGCTGTTTATAAAAAATATCTCATCGTTTTATTACGAGGCAAATTAGCATGAAGGCAAATTTTTTATACAGCTAACTGATTTATATAACTGCAATGCCTGATTTTACTTCTTCATTGTACCTTGGTATGCACCACAGCGCTGCAGAGTTGGAGCAATTGCAACAACTTACCACTGGTGTGCCTGCTGCTTTATATGAAACAAGATCCGCAAAAAAACTGGCTTCGGGAGTGGCAGCCATGCAGCGGCTTGATGAAGGACTTACAATGCCTTCCACATTGCATATTTACCACGACCTCTATGTTTTATTAGCTCAATGTAATGTTGTTGTTTTTGTTGATAAAGAAGTGTACCCCGTATCAAAGTATGGCATTGAAAAATTATACCTCTCTAAAAAAACAATTTACTATTTTAACCATAATGATGCAGCAAGCCTTGACGAGCTTATAAAAAAACATACCGGCAATGCTTTGCCAGTAATAATTACTGATGGCTGGTGTACTTACTGTGGCAAGCCTGCGCCATTAAATATGTATATTGAAATATTAAGACCTTACAATGGTTATTTAATTGTTGATGACACACAGGCATTTGGAGTATTGGGAACCACAACAGGTAAAAACACTTACGGTAAAGGAGGTGGTGGTATTTTACAATGGCTTAACACCGGTAAAAAAAATATAGTAAGTATTACTTCGCTTGCAAAGGCTTTCGGTGTCCCACTGGCGGTGATAAGCGGTGACAAAATATTTCTTGATGCCTATAAAATGAACAGCGAAACGATGCTGTATTCAAGCCCTGTAAGTACGGCGCATTTAATTGCAGGGCTTCATGCACTGGATATTAATAAACGGGATGGCAGTACTAAAAGAAATAAACTTTTGAAAAATGTATTACTTGCCCGCCATTTACTAAAGATTGCAGGCGTATTTATCAACGGCGGAATTTTTCCAGTACAATCTATTCCTTTCAAACGGAGGACAGATGCAGAATTCACTCACCGGTTTTTAAAGAGAAATAAAATAGAAACAGTTTTAACTGAAGGCCATTCAAAAATACCTTCAGTTACTTTTGTTATTACCTGCAATCATTCAGTAATTGATATTCAAAGACTATGTAATTATATTGAAAAGGTATTGGGAAAAACTATTTTGCATCATTTATCTCCAGCCAGTATCCATCAGGGTCTTTAAAATAAATTTGATCTACACCATCCACCCGGTGTGTTACTGCGTATTTTTCCCCCCGCCAGTTTTCGTACTCAATGTTATTTTGCTTCAATACAGCGATGAAATCTTTTAATGAAGCAACCGAAAAACAAAGATGCCCATTCTTGTCATGGGCAGTAATGGCAGCAGCACCCTGTATCAGGTGCAAATGACTTTTTGGACCAATACTGAACCAGCTGTGCCTGCCATCATGAAAAGGCTCCGGTATGGTATCCAGGTGCAGCATGTTCTGGTAAAATGCAGTAGATTTTTGCAGGTTGTGTACATATACCGCAATATGGTTGAGAGTGGGATGGATTGGCTGTGCAGATGAAATATTACCGGTTAAGGGAAGTATAATTATAATATAGAAAAACCTGGTTACTTTTTTCATGGTTTTTTTAATTTGATAGACGATGCAGTAATTTAATTTTTTTACCGGGTTCAAAGAATAAATATCCCGGCTGCAAGGGCCGGGATATTACACTAAAACACAGAGATCATTTTTATCAATGCTGAACAATAATCTTATACGATTTCCATTCAGTGCCATCAAAAATGCGAACAGTGTACACATCATTTCTTAATTGATCAACCGGTAGGATGATTCCGTTCGGGGTTCCTTTTTTATAGGTTCTGCTCATTACTTTTGCGCCCATTTTGTCTGTAATCTCTACCAATTGAATATTTGTTTGGTCCAATGCCTTACCTGCAACCGCATCAAGCTGTTCGATCTTAATGACAGTACTGGCAGGATTAGGAGCAACCCTGTAGTACATTGGCCCGCCATATCCCCAGGCAACCCATCTCGAAGCCACAATATTGTTTATACCACAGGCAGAGAAATATAACCTTATATCCCCAGTGGAAGGGTAAGAAGATGGTGAACGTAACACCACATAACTGCCACCATTACCCCCATATAAGTAAGTCCAGGCAGAAGGCGGTGTGTTAGGCCATCCCCATACCAGGTTACTGATGCCCGGGTAATTTGCAAGATTGACAGAGTAGGTGGATGGGTAATTTAAGGGAACCATCACGTAGCCTGATAACTGCACTTCGTAGTTGTTATACCCACCTGCCCGTACGCCAGACTTTGTATATGTTTTTACTACACCACAGGCTGTAACAGTAGCAGTTAAATTAAATGTGCCGATACCGGTTTTGGTAACCGTACAACTGGCCCCGCTGCCACTAACAGTTGCAACTGCTGTGTTGGAACTTGACCAGCTGATAGCTGAGCCGACAGGAGCACCGGGTATTGAAAAAATATCTGAAACACATACCAGCGCTGGCCCGTAAATAATATTGGTGGAAGTAACCTGCGACAATGCCGCAAAAGCATTCACTTTGCCATAACCCAATTCCGGGCTCCAGCAATTGCTGTAAGTATAGCCCCCCACTTTATCAGCTGAACTGGTAAGTATATCAAATACCTGTTGTTGTGTAAGGCCATTGTTGACTGATAAAACTAAGGCAGCAACGGCTGCAACCTGTGGACAGGCGGCTGAAGTTCCACCAAACCTCATGGTGTAGGAAAGATAGTTCGTTCCACTGGCCGGAACCGTTTCACCAACCGTGCCAAAGCAGGTGCTTTGCCAGGGGTTATACCCATAGTTGCCAGCATTGTCAATCGTCCATACTTCGCCATGTTCATTGGCAATGCCGCCACTAAGCGGCGGAAAGCCGCATTGGTAATAAGCTGGTGGAAAAGCCCTGTGAGAAGGGGCAACAATATCGATGATCTGGTTATTAGGGCTTGCAGGATTACTGGTGGGGCTATAATCAGCCTGGGCATTGTACCGATCGCTTGCACCAACACTCAATACGCCACTCACCATTGCATTGGCAGGAAAATGTACAATGCCATTATATCCAACCGTATGCCTGGCATTGTTACTGGCTGCAAATGCAACCACGCAGCCCAATCCACCACGGCCCTGTGTGGTGGCCCTTTGGAGTGCCTGCACAATTACGGGGGAAAAATTGGGGTTGTCTGTATCAAACGAAAAACTGCAGGAAAGCACGTGGGCGCCGTGTTGCCATGCAAAATCAATAGCGCTTGCATTGCCATCAAAGCCTGCGCCGCCAAGTGTACTCATTACTCTTATGGGCATAATTTTCACATTGGGTGCAATGCCGCTGATGCCTTCGCCATTATCTTGTGTGGCCGCTATAATGCCGGCACAGGAGTTGCCATGTTTGTCACCAATCGTAAGATTCGGGCTGGGGTCATTGGGGCTTTCCCCTGCACTCGTCATAAAATTTGATCCGTTCAATCTTACCTGCCTTGATGCCGGCAGATCAGGGTGGTTGGCGCTTATACCATCATCCAGCACTGCTACTATAATGGAGCTGCTTCCCTTTGTGATATCCCAGGCATAAGAAGCTTTAATATCTGCTCCTGCTGTACCTGAATGATTTTCTATTGGGTTAAATACCTGGCCGGTATTGCGCAGGTAATACTGATTGTTAAAGAAGGGGTCATTCGGAATATACTGATCAGCAATTTGCGGTGCGATAAAATTCGGGTGAGAATATAAAACTTTTCCGCTTTCCTGTATCTTGTTGGCAACATCGCAGGCATCCATACCAAATGGTATTTTTACCACATAATAAAACCCGGAAAATTTTACGATATCCGTTCTGCTCAGACCCTGTTCTGCAAGTATCTTTTCTATCGGTTGCAGTTTCAGTGGTTCAATAATAATTTCATCATAATAATATACTTTCTGTTCCTGTACTTTGTAACCTTTTTTTACCAATACATCGCTGCGTTTCAGCAATACATCAATATCTGTTTCGGCTGTTGCAGAAAACAGTGCCACATTTGAACGTTCCCATTTGATACCGGCCAGTTTTTTCTTTTGCTGCAACGATGCAAGGAGTGTTTTTCCTGTGGTAGCATCGCTGAATGTAACAATATACTCACCCGGAATTTCCCGGATAAATATTTTTGTAGAAAAGCCGTAATAGAATTTTTCGTCTTTACCTTTTTCACGAAAGCTGTAAAAAACCAGGAAAGCGAATACCAGTAAACCTGTGGCCAGAAGCCTGCTTAATTTTTTTTTCATGATCATTGATTTTTAGATGACATATAATTTTTCATTGCAGGGCATAAACATTTTGTTCCTTAAACAGGGGACAGCGTGTTTATCGCAGGAATTACAGGGTAAAGGGCAGGTTAAAATAACAGCACAACCTTACTGCTTTTTTTGAATTGACCCGGCAGCAGGCAATGAGATGCCGCAGCATGGAATAAAAACAAACACAGCAGTAAAAGCATATTTAATGTATACAGTAGCTATATCATTTGGTGTAACTGTTATCCAGGGTTTCTTCCTGTCAAATTCTTTGTCACAGGGTTTTAATAATTCAGGATACCTGGATTACAGCTTATGCATTTAGCAACCCGGAGTACTATTGAACTGGAAGTTTGGTTAACTAAACAGGTACAAATTATACATTTGTTTTTTCATTTGCAATACCCCGAAAGGGGAGTTTTTCTCTTTTTTTTTGTTCAATCATTAAAGCGCTTATAACTGCGGTTGTTCCTGTGTTCTTTCTACGTTTGTATCTTTCGGTATGCAGCTCCTTTTTTTCAACTACTTTTACGGCACATTTTTATGCCTGCACCAGCTATCAGAACCGTTACTGTCACCCGTTACGTAACACCTTTACGGGAAGGGGGCTCACTGCCAGCTATTGCAGAAGCGGATGATGGCTTTTTATATGTGCTTAAATTCCGGGGAGCCGGGCAGGGTATTAAGGCATTGATAGCAGAGATCATTGGTGCTGAATTGGCCCGCAAACTTGGATTGAAAATTCCCGAAATCGTATTTGCCAACCTGGATGCAGCTTTTGGCCGTACAGAACCGGATGAAGAGATACAGGATTTATTGAAGGCAAGTGTAGGCACCAATCTGGCACTGCATTATCTTTCCGGTACCATCAGTTTTGATCCTGTTGTAACTAAGATCGATGCGGTATTGGCATCAAAGATCGTATGGCTGGATGCGCTCATCATGAATGTAGACCGAACTGCCCGTAACACCAATATGCTGATGTGGCAAAAGGAACTCTGGCTCATTGATCATGGTGCAGCTTTATACTTTCATCATTCCTGGGCAGATCCTGCAGCGCAGGCGCAAAAACCTTTTGTGCAGATAAAAGACCATGTACTGCTGCCTTATGCTACACAGTTAGCGGAAATAAATGAGTCATTAAAAACGATACTTACGGAAGCTGTTGTAAGTGCAGTAGTGGATGCGGTGCCTGATGATTTTTTACAATGGGGCGATGGGGTTGGCGCTGACCAGCTCCGCCGGGGATATAAAGATTTTATCAATACCCGTATCAAAAATGCAGACCAGTTTGTAAAAGAAGCCAACGATGCCAGGTAAACTACTATATGAATATGCGGTCATCCGGCTGGTGCCCAGAGTGGAAAGGGAAGAGTTCCTGAACCTGGGCATTGTTTTCTTTTGCAAGCAAACAGGTTTTCTTAAATGCCTGTACAATGTAAATGAAGAACGCATAGCTGCATTTTGTAAGGAAATAGATATTGCACATCTCAAATCAAACCTGGAATCTTTTTGCAAAATCGCTGCTGCCAATGCAGATGCAGGGCCTATTGCCAAATTAGATACCCCTTCCAGGTTCCGTTGGCTCACCGCCATCCGCAGCACCATTTTACAAACTTCCAGGGTACATCCCGGCCTTTGCAGTAATGAAGCAGAAACCTTGCAAGGATTATATCAGAAACTGGTGCTTTATTAAGCAATATTTAAGAAGGTAGATTTAAGATTGGGCCACGTTTCAGCATCCTTTTCCTAATTAATATCATTCCTCCTACTAAGCATACTCATGGTTTTGGCTTTATTGCAACAGTACTTTTATAGGTGAAAAAAGTTTAGTTCACACTAAAATATACTGTTATGAAACGCTTACTCATATTGATTTTTTTAATACCCTCTTTTGGGTTGCTGGCTCAAAAATGGGAAAAGAACTACGATTTTGTGGACGATTGTACCTGCGGCCTCTCCAAGGTGAAAAAAGACAATAAAATCGGTTATGTAGATAAAGATGGTAAAGTGATCATCCCGTTGGAATATGCCGAAGGGCTTACGTTTAATGAAGGAGTGGTAGCAGTAAGGAAGGGCAGCAAATGGCTGTACATTGATAGTACAGGTAAAGCAGTTACCGAAGCCATTTTTGATGATGCCATGAGTTTTGATGGCGGTATTGCCGTAGCATCAAAAGACGGTCTGTATGGCTATATCAGCAAAACCGGCGAAGTGATTATCCAGTTCCAGTTTTCCAATGCAAGGAATTTTACCGAAGGATTGGCACCTGCAACCAATGTCAAAGGCTTTTGGGGATACATTGATAACAAAGGCAGTTGGGTAATAAAACCACAATACGATTTTGCCGACAGTTTTGCAGGTGGCGAAGCCAAAGTGATGAAGGCAAACAAATCATTTTATATAGATAAAACGAATAAAGTGCTGCGTCAGGAATAGGGCAGCCATTACCGATGTTTTTAATTTTGAGCATTTGTAAAACAAAATGGCCCCGGTGAGCAAGCCGGGGCAGTTTTGTTTTTAAAGTACCAGTAATATTTACCGAATCATCAGCTGCTTCACAATCCGCTTTCCTTTTTTATTATCGATCAGTACAAAATAATTACCCGGCGGCAGGTTGGTTGGTATTCTTTCAGCAACATTGTTTAAATGTGTGAATTGGTAAGTGAATTGCTGATGATAACCGAAAATTGAAATGTGGTACTTGCCTGCATCGGCCGCCTGCATCAACAGGTTTACATAATCACCAGTTGCAGGGTTAGGGAAAAGCTCCAGTTTTATTTGCTGGTTGTTGGTTGCTGAAGTTGTAACGGGGGTGTTGATAAAAAGTGTATGATGAAATAACAGCCGGAAACGGTTGATGGTATCAGCAACGCCTGAAGCAAATGAATACCGCAGCGTATCATTTACAACTGGTATCATAATGTGCAGTTCCATATCTTCTAAAAAAAGATTGTTCACCGATCTTGTAACGATCTCAAATTCATGTATAGTATGGTTCATGCGCCACAGTGTAATGGGGATTGTATCGTGGGTAGCCCGTTTTTCTATTGCCAGTATTGTGTTATTTCTCAGCACGGCTATATTCTCCAGTGGGTTGGTTATTTTTTTTGCATCATCCAGGTCAATGCTGTCGCTCCACATAGTATTGAATAAAATACCAGTACCATCCATAAGTATTCTTTCACCGGTTGGAGACTTGTCATACAGGTTTACCGAAATGCCCTGCAACTGGCTTTCAGCCGAAAGGCAGTTACATATCAACAGCAGGGTGATAGTTATTTTCATAAGTAATCTTTTTTCATTCAGGGCAGATAATCTACAGGTGGTTTGGCGAATAGAAATATCATCTTCATGGGAAACAGGTTGAATAGTTTAGTATTTTATACTTACTGTTATAAACGGAAGACTTGCATGCAGTAACACGGCCATTGATAATTTTTAAAGCATGTAAATATGTACATCAGCTGATGAAATTAGTTTACCCGTGATGTTTAAGCATCACGGGTAAAGTTGTTTCAATTGAGTGAAGTATCTGTTACATAACTATAAAAAAGAATTACATGATTCACATGTTTTGAAGATTTGTTTTTGGATTGTACGATAATATCATAAAACTGCAACCTGGTAATTAGGTAACAACTGCCCGGAATTGTGTAAGCGCATCTCTGATAGAAAATTCCAATTTGCATTTTCAAACCTGCATAAATACCAAATCAAATAAATAAACCAGGAACAATTGCACACGTCCACAACCTGGGTGCAATCATCTCTTATGAACCCAATGCAATCGTTAGCTGCTCAATCTTTAAAAAAATACCGGCACGATTAAGCTGGTTTCAAATGATGCAGGAGCAGAACTTGCCGGTTCGGTCTATCCTTTTGATACATAACAGGTGCTGTTGGAGGGAACAGCATTACCACCATTGGAAAAAATGGAAATGAGCAGCATACTTTTGAGGGTATTGTGATACCTGCGCATGCAAAATTTGTTGAAATTACTGGTGCGGTTCAAAATGCCTGCTGTAACTATTAAAAGCGGGTATGAATAAAAAAGGCTGTTGCTGATGATGCTCCAATTGCAGTGAAATGAGTTGTATGCAACTGCTCTATTCCAAAAATGAATAAGCATGCTTTCAATACAAACTCCCCGTTTAATTAAACGGGGAGTTTTATTTTCTGATTGAAGTTCATTCAAATAATCATTTGAAAGCAGTATAAGTAAATTTCTGCCCGCCAACAGATGCTTCCAGCATCAGGCCGCCCCGTTCTTCTGTAAACACCAGTACTCCGTCGCTGTATTTTGCAGTGGCAGCGGCTCCTTTTTTTGCAGCTACTGCTGAAACCTGGGCACTGAATTCAAATTTATTATCCTTAAAACGGTCCAGCGATTCTTTGTTTTCAAAGAAGATAACTTCCCTGTACGATTGCCCGCCTGCCTGTGCACCAACAGTTACCTGTACCATTTTACCCTTTCCAATTGCTTTTCCTTTTTCATACACCGTGCCCTTACCGCCGGCACCGCCAACGATTAATCCGCCCTTGCCAATATTGGGGAATAGTACATAGCCATAAGAGTCTCTAAAAAGATTGGCCATAGATTCATCCGCTTTTATAAAAGCTGTTTTTGCTGCTTTACTCTCCGTCACCATTTTGCTTTTTGAATCCTTTTGTGCATTCAATGCTACCGGAAGGCAAAGTGCAGTTACTGTCAATGCAACCATTGCCAGTTTAATAATGCTTTTCTTTTTCATAAATTGGTTTTTATTATTGTTTATATTTTTTACAGAGGATACCGCTGCGGTACACAACGTGTCCACAGCATTGACTGATCAGCGGTTTTATGTGTGCAGGTTTGATAAGCTGCCCCACACTCCAAAAACTTTCAGCAGCCAGATGACCACTACAATTACAACTACTGCATTCAGCAGGTTCTTGATGGTGCTTTGCATGGGGATGTACTTATTGATCAGCCATAGTACGACGCCTACAGCTATCAGTACAAGAACAATGGTTAGGATGGGCATAATGGGAAAATTAAAAATTAAGTAATGAATAAGTTTAGTAGTGTAAGAATCATTAACCGTACCAATCAATTTCCGTCATCTGAAATAACAGTGTAGCATATCAATTGGTACGCTGTTTTTTCTCTAACCAGTTTTATTGTTGATAATATTCCCCAAGTTGACCCTAAACATTGATTGACATACTCACCAGGCAGTAATAGAGAAACCAAAACAACGGCCTGACGGTCTTTTGCAGCAGCTAATTATTTATGGCAGGTTTTTAGGTGTATAAGCAGCACTGGATTTACATTGTTTATCCAATTGATCTGTTAACGATACTTCTATGCCATCATCAGCACCATTTTCAAAAACATTGTTTTACATATCAGACCAGGCATTTTTTTTGCGATCCTTCTTCCGCAATCTTTTCAGGAGAGGATTTGAATGGGATGAATTGTTCCATCAGCTCTACGTGATCGGTTATAAGTCCATCGGCATTGTAACCCTCACCGGTTTTATTTTAGGTATTGTACTCACACTGCAGTCGATGCCAACCATGAAGGAGTTTGGTGCAGAAAGTTTTATTCCCGGCATGGTATCGGTTTCTATCATTCGTGAAATTGGCCCTGTGATTATTGCATTGATCTGTGCAGGTAAAATCGCTTCCAGCATTGGTGCTGAGCTGGGGAGTATGAATGTAACAGAACAGATAGATGCGATGGAAGTATCCGGTGCCAACCCCATACAGTTTTTAGTAGTTACCCGTATCCTCGCCTGCACCATCATGATTCCGTTGCTGACCATTTTTGCAGATGGCATGGCGTTGTTGGGTGGCTTTGTAGCCAGTAGCATGAACAATGGCACCAGCATGCAGCTTTTTTTTACCAAGGCATTGACTATACTGGATTTTAGTGATGTGCTGCCATCTATTATCAAAACTGTTTTCTTTGGATTTACCATCGGTTTTGTTGGTTGCTTTAAAGGTTTTGCTGCCAACGGTGGCACGGCCAGTGTGGGTACTGCAGCCAATTCAGCGGTGGTAACCGCCTCCATCTGGATCATTATCATTGATGGCATTGTAGTACAGGTTAGCAATTCACTTTTATATTCCTGAATAAAATATGGAAACAGCGATCGTTATTGAAATAACAGGATTGAAAAAAAAATTTGGTGATAAGGAAGTGCTTACCGGCATGAGCCTGCTATTGAATAAAGGAGAAAATGTTGTTGTGATTGGAAAATCCGGAAGTGGCAAATCGGTTGCCATTAAATGCATTGCAGGATTGCTGACACAGGATGAAGGATCAATAAAAGTATTTGGGGAAGAAGTGAAAGATATGAACGAGGAACAGTTAAAAGCCATGCGGCACCGCATTGGTTTTTTATTCCAGGGAGCGGCCTTGTATGATTCCATGACGGTGAGAGAAAATTTATCCTTCCCTTTAAAAAGAATACTGAAAATAAAAGACAAGGCAGAAATAGAAAGCCGCAGTATAGAAGTACTGCAGGCGGTAGGACTGGAAGATGCCATTGATAAAATGCCGGCAGACCTGAGTGGCGGCATGCGGAAACGCATGGGCCTTGCCCGAACGCTGATACTGAAACCGGAAATTATTTTATATGACGAACCAACAACAGGGCTGGATACGATTACATCAAAAGAGATCAGCAGGCTGGTGCTGGACATGCAGGAGCGTTATCAGACTTCTTCTGTAATTATCACACACGATATGCCCTGTGCAAAGATCACTGCTGATAAAGTGATGGTGCTGAACGAAGGCAAATGCCAGGCAGAAGGTACTTATGAGGAACTGGAAAATTCCAGCGATCCTTTTATACAATCATTCTTTAAATAATCAGTATGAATATTTCAGCTACACAAAAAACCAAAACAGGGCTCTTTGTATTGTTTGCATTATTACTCTTGCTGGGGCTCATTTTGGTGATCAGCAACCAGAAGCGTTTATTCTCTAATACTTTCCTGGCCTATGTGGAGTTTAATAATATCGGTGGCACCCAGGAAGGTAATTTTGTGCGTTTTGCAGGCATCAATATCGGTACGGTGGAGAGCATCAATATCATAAACGATACCACGGTAAGGCTGGGCCTGAGCATTGAAAAAAAGTTACAGCGTTATATCAAGTCAGATGCGGTGGCCAATATTGGCAGTGATGGATTGATGGGGGATAAGCTCATCCTCATTTCTCCTGGTAATGAGGGTTCCCTGCCCATTAAAAGCGGCGGCCTGTTACGCAGCACCAATCCCATCAATTTAGATAAGGTGCTTAACAAACTATCCAGGATCACCGACAATATCATTGTAGTTACAGACGGACTGGCAACAGTGATGGACAAAATCAATAGTGGTAAAGGCAGCATCGGCCGCCTGCTGGCCGATGAGAAACTGGCTAATCAAATGGAAAGCACCATTGCAACAGCCCAGGCAACTGCTAAGTCGATCAAAAAAACAGCCAGCTCAGCGAATGAAAGTCTGGAAGCTGCAAAAAGTAGTTTTTTACTGAGGGGTTATTTTAAGAGAAAAGAAAAAAAGCGCATTAAGGACTCTACGGAAAAGGCCAACAAAATGGCTGAGCCTGTAAAGAAAGAATAAGGTTGCTATTCAATTGACCGAAGTTGTTATAAGCATTTAGTATGGCAAATGGCAGCCTGCTGAATAAAGAAATTTGCTTACTGGCTGCCGGATGGCAATGAAAAACACGGTGAAGGCCCCATCCATCCTCCCCAAAAGGGGAGGTGAAAAAAGCAAGGCTTCTGTGCCGGATTTGTAATGGACAGCCGGAACTGCAGCTCAGCAATGAAACTGCCGCTGCCAGCCCCATCATCAAATCTTCAAATCATCAAATCCCCCAATTCCCTTACTTTTGCACCCATGACAACTGAGCAATTAAAAACTATAAGAGACCGTGTACTCGTCTTGAGGAGGTTTCTTTGACGTCGCTAACCGACAAAATAAAATCGCAGAATCCAAGCAACTTTCTCTGAGCCCCGGCTTTTGGGACGATAATGCCCGTGCCACTTCCATTTTAAAAGAGATCAAGAACAACGAGTATTGGGTTAACCTTTTCGACAGTACCGAAACGGCGGTAGAAGACTATGCCGTGCTCTTTGAGTTCTGGAAAGCAGGAGATGCTACCGAAGAAGAAACCAAAGAGGCTTACGACAAAGCCCAGCAAATGGTGGAAGATGCAGAATTTAAAAGCACCCTCAACCAGCCCGAGGATGAATTGCCTGCAGTGCTGCAGATCAATTCCGGGGCAGGCGGCACCGAAAGCCAGGACTGGGCACAGATCCTCAGCCGCATGTACCGTATGTATGGTGAAAAGCAGGGCTGGACTATCAAAGAGCTCGATTGGCAGGATGGTGACGGAGCAGGTATTAAAACCTGTACGTTTGAATTTGATGGCCCCTTTGCTTACGGCTTTCTCAAAGCCGAAAGTGGTGTTCACCGCCTTGTTCGTATTTCTCCTTTTGACAGTAATGCAAGGAGGCATACCTCTTTTGCAAGTATTTATGTGTATCCATTGGTAGATGATACCATTACGATTGACATCAACCCTGCAGATATAAAAATGGATACCTCCCGAAGTGGTGGTGCCGGCGGTCAGAATGTAAACAAGGTGGAAACCAAAGTACAGTTAACGCATATCCCAACAAGCATTGTAGTAGTTTGCCAGCAGGACAGGAGCCAACTCGGCAACCGGGAGCTGGCCATGCAGATGCTGAAGAGCCGCCTGTATGAAATAGAAATTCAAAAGCGCAATGAGCTGAGGGATGCTACCAACAGCAAGAAGAAAAAGATAGAGTGGGGCAGCCAGATACGGAGTTATGTATTCCACCCTTATAAAATGATCAAGGACCACCGTACCGATTATGAAGTGGGTAATGTGGGCCCTGTGATGGATGGGGAGCTGGATGGATTTATTAAGGCGTACCTGATGAGTGAGAAGGAGACGGAAGCGAAGTAAGTAGTAAGTAAGGTGGAGGTGGCAGTTTGCAGTTTTAATAAACCTTGTATGGCCACTTTGTGTTGGCGAGGGTTATTACTGCGATAGTGTTTCTTCAATCTGTGTATATCTGTGAAATCTGTAGCAAAATTCATTTGTGTTCATTTGTGTTCATTTGTGAAATCTGTGGCAAAATTAATTCGTGTTCAATTGTGTAATTAGTGGTAAAAATTTATTTACCAGCTACGGAATTTATACCCGGCATCGTTGTGTCACTCACTTGTACCACATACCTTTGTTCATCTTTTTTATAACTATAAAATAAGCTGCCATGCAATTCGGAGATTTTTATTACCCCATCCCGGCCAATGAGCCAGTATTGAGTTATGCACCCGGAAGTACAGAAAAGAAAAAATTAAAAGAAGTACTGGCCGAATTAAAAAGCCAAACGATTGATGTACCCATGTATATTGGTGCAGAAGAAGTGAGGACCGATAAAAAAGTAGCCATACATCCACCACATGAACGCAATCATGTGCTGGGGTATTTCAGTGCCGGCGAAGCAAAGCATGTAACCAAAGCCATCAATGCAGCCTTAAAGGCAAAAGACAAATGGGCCAATATGAGCTGGGAGAACAGGGCCAACATATTTTTAAAAGCCGCTGATCTTATTGCTGCCAAATACCGTCCTTACATAAATGGCACCACCATGCTGGGACAAAGCAAAAACTGCTACCAGGCAGAGATCGATTCTGCCTGCGAACTCATCGACTTCCTCCGCTTTAATGTTCATTTTTTAAGTGATATATACAGGCAGCAGCCAATCAGCAGTCCAGGCGTAAACAACCGGCTGGAATACCGCCCGCTGGAAGGATTTGTATTTGCATTAACGCCATTTAATTTTACTGCCATTGGTGGCAACCTGCCTACAAGTGCTGCCATGTGCGGCAACGTAGTGATCTGGAAATGCGCCAACACACAGGTGTACAGTGCACAGATGTTCATGCGTATCTTAAAAGAAGCTGGGTTACCCGATGGCGTTATCAACTTTGTTTTTATTGATGGCCCAACCATTGGCGATATTGTTTTCAATCATCCTGATTTTGCAGGCATACACTTTACCGGAAGTACCGGTGTGTTCAATAAAATGTGGGAAACCATCGGTAAAAATATGGGCATGTATAAATCTTATCCCCGCATTGTTGGAGAAACAGGTGGAAAGGATTTTGTGATTGCACACAAGAGTGCTGACCCGGATGTGGTAGTGGCAGCGCTGGCCCGTGGTGCATTTGAATACCAGGGGCAAAAATGCAGTGCGGCTTCAAGGGCATATATTCCTCCAACCTGGCAGCTGAAATAAGAAAAAAATTAGTGGCTGAAGTAAAGAGTATGAAGATGGGAAGCGTAGAAGACTTTACCAATTTTGTGAACGCAGTGATTGATGAAAAGAGTTTTGATAAACTGGAAGCTTACATTAAAGGTTCAAGGAAAAAAGATGCGAAAGCAAAAGTATGGGTAGGAGGTAAGTGTGATAAAACGGAAGGGTACTTTATAGAACCAACAGTTATAGAAGCACTCGACCCTAATTACGTTACAATGTGTGAGGAGTTGTTTGGCCCCGTACTCACGGTATATGTGTATGATGAAAATAAATTTGATGATGCATTGAAACTGGTGGATAATACTTCGCCATATGCATTAACCGGTGCGGTGATCGCAAGAGACCGTTATGCACTCGAACAGGCTACCAATAAACTTCGCAACAGTGCCGGTAATTTTTACATTAATGATAAACCAACCGGCGCCGTGGTAGGGCAACAACCATTCGGTGGCGCCAGGGCTAGCGGCACCAATGATAAAGCCGGTTCTCTGCTGAATCTTTATCGTTGGTTAAGCGCCAGAACGATCAAAGAAACATTTGTTCCTGTTACGGATTACAGGTACCCGTTTTTAGGAGAAGAATAAAATTTAGCAAAGAAGTCAACTTTCAAAAAGTTGACTTCTTTGTTTTAGAAAGGAATAAATTCGCATAACAAATTCATTGCTTTGACAATTATTTTAGATAAACAACAGTTGCAGCTCACCATTCTCCGCCTGGCTCACCAGCTGGCAGAGAACCATGTTGACTTAAACGACATAGTTTTTATTGGCCTGCAGCCAAGGGGAGTACCGGTAAGTAAACTGGTAGTGGAAAATATCCAGCAACTTTTCCCCAATGAAAAAGTAAAGTATGGGGTACTTGACATTACTTTTTACAGGGATGATGTGAGGAGTGAACTGCACAAAGCCAATACAACGGATATCCCGTTTTCTGTGGAAGGCAAACACGTGGTACTGATTGATGATGTATTGTACACCGGCCGCACCATCAGGGCGGCACTGGATGCCCTGCAGGATTTTGGCCGCCCGAAAAAAGTGGAACTCTGTGTACTGGTTGACCGGCGGTTTAACCGGGAACTGCCCATTCAACCGGATTATTTTGGCAAAGCCATCGATACCCTGGGCTCACAAAAAGTGAAAGTGGAATGGGATAAAGAAGAAGTGATTTTGTATTGACCTCACCCCGCCTCTCCTGAAGGAGAGTGGCCGACGCTTTTTAATTTAGGCAGTACAATTTTTTCAATTGCATACAAAAATGAATTTTTAACCATAGCTTTGATTTTTAATGCAACTATCCACTAAACATTTATTAGGCATTAAAGACCTGGTGCCGGAAGACATCTCTCTTATTCTTTCTACGGCATCCCAATTCAAAGAAGTTTTACAGCGGCCCGTTAAAAAAGTTCCTTCCTTACGTGATGTTACCATCGTGAATTTATTTTACGAGAACAGCACCCGTACAAGGATTTCTTTTGAACTGGCAGAAAAAAGGCTGAGTGCCGATACCATCAATTTTACCGCATCCGGTTCATCTGTTTCAAAAGGAGAAACATTGCTGGATACCGTGAACAATATCCTGAGCATGAAAGTGGATATGGTGGTAATGCGGCACAGTGCCAGTGGCGCTCCTCATTTTTTGGCAAAGCATATTCCTGCAGCCATTGTAAACGCCGGCGATGGCATCAATGAACATCCCACACAGGCATTGTTAGATGCTTTCTCCATCAAAGAAAAATTAGGCACTCTTGAAGGAAAGAAGATTGTGTTGATCGGTGATATCATGCATTCAAGGGTAGCATTGAGCAATATTTACCTGCTGAAAAAAATGGGGGCTGAAGTAATGGTGGCCGGTCCGCCCACATTAATCCCAAAGTACATCAGCGAAGCACTGAATGTAAAAGTGGAATACAATTTAAAGAAGGCATTGGAATGGTGTGATGTAGCGAATGTATTACGCATTCAACTGGAGCGGCAGAACCAGGTATTGTTCTCTTCATTAAGGGAATACAACCTTGCCTATGGCGTGAGTAAAAAATTGCTGGATGGTTTAGATAAAGAAATCGTAATTATGCATCCCGGCCCCATCAACAGGGGAGTGGAAATTGACAGTGATGTGGCAGACAGCAACCAATCCATCATTTTACAACAGGTAGAGAATGGAGTGGCAGTTAGAATGGCGGTGTTGTATTTGCTGGCAGCTAGGGGCAATTAAAAGTCAAAAGTAAAAATTCAAAAATCAAAATTATATACTGCTTGTTATAGTAACTACACTTTACTTTTAATGGTTCTTTTTTATTTTTAACTTTTAACTTTTGACTTCCTTATGAGCCGTATTTGTTTGTTCCCCGGAACCTTTGATCCCGTAACACTCGGGCACATCGATATCATCAACAGGGCAATTCCCTTGTTTGATAAAGTAGTGATTGGTATTGGTGTGAATGCTAACAAAATCCCCATGTTTAAAGAAGAATTGAGACTGCAATGGATTAAAGAAATTTATAAAGATGAACCGAGGGTAGATGCGGTTGTGTATGAGGGGTTAACAGTAAAATGCTGCAAAGAAGTAGGGGCCGATTTTATTTTACGTGGTATCCGTTACGTCAACGATTTTGAATATGAAAAAGCCATTGCAGATATGAACCGCAGTATCAATGGCCATATCGAAACCATTTTCTTAACTTGTCTTCCGCAATACACTTCCGTAGCCTCTACCCTGGTAAGAGATGTGTTGAAGAATGGCGGGGATGTATCTCAATTCTTACCAAAAGTGGTGAACGACTCTATTGCTAATATTCAATAACCTAAAAAATATTTTTATGTCGATCTGGTTTAACAAGTCTTTGAAATTAGCTGATCTGGGTGCTATTGAACCCGGCACCATGGCTGAATTCCTTGGTATGGAGTGGACGGAATTAGGCGATGATTATATCAAAATAAAAATGCCGGTTGACCAGCGTACCAAACAGCCTTATGGTTTACTGCATGGCGGCGCCAGTTGTGCATTGGCAGAAACAATCGGTAGCGTTGCTTCTCAGTTGATCCTTGACCCCAATAAATTTATTTGCGTGGGTCTTGAAATAAATGCCAACCATATCCGCAGTGCCAGGAATGGTTTTGTAACCGGTATTGCCAAACCACTGCACCTTGGCGGCACCACCCATGTATGGGACATCAAAATTTACGATGATGCCAACCAGTTGATCTGCATCAGCCGTTTAACACTGGCAATATTGAAGAAGGCATTTTGATGAAAGTTAGAGGTGAGTGGGGGATAGCAAGTGGGGTTCATAATCAAACATCCTGTTTAGATGTGAATAGTGAATCGTCAATGGGTTTGTTTATTGCCGAAGCTTTTCATTTTGCAAAGAGTAACAAAGTTTAAGAGTCCATATTCACTATTCACAATTGACCATTCACCACCTCAGGGCGTGTCAAAAAAAGTACTCAGAATATCTTTTATGGAAGGATAAGTATTGGCAATTGGTTGCTTAATGTCTTTTGTCTTTACCCATTTTATTTCAGCAATGTCTTCCGCAGTTTGCGGTACCAGTGTTTGTTTGGAAGAGCAGGTCATGTAAAACCAATGGGTGGTCTTTAAAAAATGTTTGCCATAAGCATTGTAGGTATGATAGGTTTCTCCCACTTTTCTTTTTAGTTTAATATTCCTTACACCTGTTTCTTCTTCCACTTCTCTCACTGCTGCAGCGTCTGTTTTTTCTCCTTTTTCAACTTTGCCTTTAGGCAGATCCCATTTACCGAGGCGTAAAATGAACAGCAATTCTTTTTTATCATTTTGTACAATGCCGCCGGCGGCTTCTATCTGTGTAAAATTTTTGAAGAATGCTTTTTTTAATTTTTCCAGGTCGGGATTCCACAGTACCCCGGCATGAAACTCTTCCTTTACAATTTCATGCAATAAAGATTTGATGGCAGCACTTGATATCTCATCAATGAACACGGCATCGGGATGATGCAGTATCTCATTCAGTTCCTGGTTGATATCATCACAGAGATAAACCGGCTTGTTGTTGAAGTAAATTTTGATGTGCATAACAAAATTTAAAATGCTGGTGCGGTGGCCTAAATTTGCGGCATGACAAATGAAAAGGCCGTTGCTGAAAAGTTACTACAAGTTAATGCAATAAAATTAAATCCTGCACAACCATTTACCTGGGCCAGTGGATGGAAGAGCCCCATCTACTGTGATAACCGCAGGGTACTTTCCTTTCCTTACATACGTGAATTCATCAAAAGTGAAATGTGCAATGTACTGTTTGAAAAATTCCCGGAAGCTGAAATGCTGGCTGGGGTAGCCACGGCTGGTATTGCCTGGGGTGCGATGGCCGCCGACCAGTTGAAACTGCCCTATATTTACGTAAGGCCCAAACCAAAAGAACATGGACTCGGCAACCAGATAGAAGGTTTTTATGAAAAGGGGCAGCGGGTTGTGGTGATTGAAGACCTGATCTCGACCGGCAAGAGTAGCCTGCAGGTGGTGGAGGTATTGAGGAATGAAGGCTTGCAGGTGGAAGGCATGGTCTCTATTTTCACCTATGGATTTGATATAGCCACCGAAGCTTTTGAAAAAGCAGGTGTGCCTTATTATTCATTGACCAATTATTCATCGCTCATTGGACCGGCCATGGAAAAGGGATTGGTGACCACTGACCAGGAAAATACTTTGTTAAACTGGCGGCAAAATCCCTCCGAATGGGGGCGTTAATTATTACCTTTACCAAAACTTAATTACAATGAAAGCAATAACACTTACACTTTTATCATTCTTCAGTTTTGCATTGGCCGCTTCAGCGCAGGCATCTAAAAAAGTAGTGATTCAAACTCCTACAGTGCAATGCGAAATGTGCAAAACAAAAATTGAAAATTATCTTCGCAGGGAGCCGGGTATTTCCTCGGTAAAAGTGGATTATAAAAAGAAAACCACTACAGTTGTTTTTTTAACTGACCGCAACAATATCGAACAGGTAAAAACGGCTATTGCCAATGCAGGCTATGATGCAGATGATGTAACCGCAGATGAAGAAGCTTACAAAAAACTGCCTAAGTGCTGTAAAAAACCTGAAGCACCGGCAGCTCCTAAAACAGAATAAAATTATCATTGAACTTTATCGGAAATAGTTAAGGCTGTCATTTATTGACAGCTTTTTTATGCATTCAGGTGAAGGGAGCAAGTGGCGGTTTCAAAATTAAATTAACGAAGCCTTGTCTTGTTAAAAAGAAATAAGCACATGAATAGAAATAAAAGAGGTATTATTCTCATTGAAGAACAATACCTCTTTACCCGGATTCAAAATGGAATTGAGCAGGAACAATTCATTACCTTAACAGCAACACATTTCCTTTTCTTTCCACCGGCCCACAGCCTGTTTTTGCCTTGATGTAATACACATAATTACCGGCTTCAGCAGGATTTCCTTTGTAAGTGCCATCCCAGCAATCATCGGCATTGCTGCTTGCAAATACAAGGTTTCCCCAGCGATTGTAAATAATGAAGTGCAACTCCTGCACCTGGCCAAAATATTTTATCCGGAAACAATCATTTTTCCCATCGCTATTGGGTGTAAATGCATTCGGCACGGAGTAGCTCACTTTTCCTGTAAAATCAACATAAACGATGACGGCAGCAGTATTGCTGCAGCCATTATTACCTGTGCCGGTTACTGTGTAAGTGACGGTGCCGCCGGGGCTTGCAATGGGTGAAGGGCTTGCCCTGTTGCTAAGTGCTGTTGGCGGAGACCAGTTATATTGCAATGCACCTGCAGCAGTTAACACTGCCGAACCAATGGCACAGTTAATATCATTTGATTTATCAGCCGTAACGGTTGGTAGGGGAAGAATAACAAGGTTGGTAAACAAGGTATCCATATCACCGCAGGTAGTATCTTTTATGATCACAGAATACAAAGTAGTAACGGCAGTATTTGCAACTGGATTACTGATGGTTGCATTGCTTACCAATGATGCCGGGCTCCATAAATAAGCGTTAACTCCTGAAGCAGTTAATTGTGGCTTGTTGTTGAGGCAAACTGAATTATCCGGCGATACAGTGAATACAGGAATTGCTTTGATGGTAACATTCACCGAATCCTTATTGCTGCAGTTGTTGGCACCTGTTACTGTTACATACTACCTGGTATTGGCGGCTGGATTGGCAACTGGGTTGGGTATGTTAGCATTATTCAATGAACCTGCAGGAGACCATGCATAACTGGCACCGCCGCCTGCAAACAATGGCACTGCGGTGTTGCGGCATACAATGGTATCGCCTGTTTTTATTATTGCTGGTGTTGGTTTGATCGTAATGATAACAGAATCCTTTGCAGTACAACCATTGGCATTGATACCGGATAGAATGTATTTTGTGGTAGTATCAGACATAGCAACGGGGTTAGCAATAAAACCGTTGGAAAGTCCTGCAACCGGGCTCCATGAATAACTAACCGCCCCGGTTGTGTTAAGTGGAACAGGTATTGATTTGCATATTGCTGTATCTGACCTGGTATCTACAAAAGGCGTGTCAACAGTGATATTTACTGTATCTCTTTTTATTGAGTAAGTTGCAAAGCTGATATCATCAATGGCAAAATTATCCACGCCGTTGACGAACTTGGGTATTGTTCTATCTGCAATCGCAAGTTGTGCAGTTGTATTATTACCGGCATTCCATCTTACAAAATGTCTTTGCCAGTTACAGGTGGTCAAAGGATTCTCAATGCTGTCCAGCACGGTATTGCCATTGATGGATAATTGTAACTGTGCTTTTGCAGCACCACTTACCCCCTGCAGCCAGAAACTGAAAATGTAATTGCTGTTTGGTACGGTGCTTACGGTTTGTTGCCATATCTTTTTATTTGCGGCATCCGAACTTGCTACCAGCATATTTCCTGAAGCAGTGGTATGATCTTTACAATCTACAGAACCCACACCGGCACCTGATGAAAAACTGCTGATAGCATATTGACCCGGGGGAAATGTCCCGGTATTATTGAATGTGTATTCAGAACCAAAACCGGTATTGCCATTGCTGAAATTTCCATTGGTCACTAAATTGTTTTCTTCACTAACAGCAAGTAAGCTGTACATAATGTTGCCAGGTGTGCTGGTAGTAGGATTGGCAAAGTTTACGTTGTTTAAAAAACTGGCAGGGCTCCAGCAAAAGTTCAATGAAGAATCAATATTGCTTCTTAATAATTTGGAAGTGCCAAAGCAAATGGTTGTGTCTGGCGTAATGATGATGTTGCTGTTTTTGTAACCGATATAGATCGTTTTTCTTACAGTGTCAACACATACTCCGTTTCCCGTACTGTATTGCACGAGGTAGTATCCTGTATCTGCATATACATGCAATGGGTTGCGGATATTATTGATAACGGTTCCATCACCCAGCGACCAGAATATCCCTGCAGTAGTATCTCCAACTGCTCTAAAAATCACCGCCCGAGGATTGCAGGCATCCTGCTCAAATACAAAATCGAAATTGATACCGGCAGGATTGATGATCTTTTCTGTACTGTCTTTACAGCCGTTGATATCAGTCACGATCAATTTTATGGTATAGTTACCACCTGCACTGTAAGTATGGAATGCGTCTTGTACGTTCGCTATACCGCCATCACCAAAACTCCATTGCCAGTTTTGAACGGGGCTGGTATTGGTAAATGCAGTGCCTTTAAAGTCGAAGGATTTGCAGGCCGTAATGCTGTCTTTTATTTTTACAGAGTCGATATTCTTTTTGAAAGGAACAGTAGCTTCCGGTAAAATGA
This sequence comes from Chitinophagaceae bacterium, assembly GCA_016722465.1. Lineage (GTDB taxonomy): Bacteria > Bacteroidota > Bacteroidia > Chitinophagales > Chitinophagaceae > Ferruginibacter. The sequence continues at coordinate 157,752 of JADKJC010000013.1, forward strand.
TATTTACATTGCCGCCACCATCTGTGCCATCCAATGCGCCATGGGTGGTATTAAAACAGGTACTGGATGGGTTTAGTATCAGGCCTGCTTTGCCTCCACTTGCATTAACGGCAACACCGGGCGGTACCGGGCCAAATTTAAAACCGATATAACCACCACCACCACCACCACCGGGGCCATGGCATCTTGAAGGATAAACCTGGTTCTCGTTGGAACTGCCATCGCCTCCATTGATATCAACGGTTACTGTGCTGGTATATCCATCTACATACAGTAATACGCTGCCGCCAGCACCGCCACCAGCACCACCTTCATCTCTTACCAGGGTAGTAATGCTTTCACCAATAGCTGTTATATGCTGGTTATTGCCATTGAACAAGGTTGCTTTAATAATTACAATACCACCGCCATTACCACCGGCTGCAACGGGTTGCCCATCGTCCTGTTGGCCACCACCGCCTGCACCTCCCATACATACCCTGCTGAGGTCTGTATAGTTGATTGCTTCACCACCGATACTTTGTGTTTGTGAGCCACAGGTATTGGATTGCAGCCCCCCAATTCCACCTTCCCCATAATTGGCCCCACCCCCCCCACCTGTATTGGCAGAATAAGAACCTCCACCGCCATTTGCCAGTTTTGCACCACCAGCTTCAAAACGGGAAATATATTCAGTAATGCCTTCACCCTTTGTACCGCCCGTGCCTGTTTGTACTGCCCAGTTGCCGGTATTATTGCAACTGAACCCTGCACCAACCTGTCCGCCCCTGAAACCTTTCCTGCTTACATCAATGGGGGCATTCAGTATTACATCGGTGGCACTGTTCAATATCAGCACACCGCCTTTGCTGCCATCCCAGGGAATACAGGTAAGGGTGTCTGTTATGGTAGCTGTCTGAAAATATGGAACCCTTATCAATTGTACTTTCCCATTTACCGCATCGTATTGTTTTAAAAAAGTATTCTATAGTTCTATGCTGTTACCTGTTGTTGTTTTTATATAGTTGAATTCATAGCTGCCAGCATTGTTGAGGTTGCTGACAGTGCCAAACGAATTTGAATTGGTTGAATCAATCGCAGCGCCTTTCATCTGCATGATCACGATGGTATCTCCCACATTGAATTTTGTGGCATTGCCAACGGTGATTGTGTTGGTACAAGGGTCGATGGTAATAACCTCTGTATAGTCGTTGATGATCTTAGGTATCTCATTGCCACAAATACTTGTGGTAACCTGTACCAATGCACTGTCTCTACAGCCATTGATATCTGTTACTACCAGCTTAACGCTAAAAGTGCCGGAAGTGCTGTAAGTATGTGCAGCGTTTTGAGTAGCGGCAAAATTATTATCACCAAAATCCCATTGCCAGCTTTGTATGGCATTGCTGTTGGTGAAAGCCATTCCATTAAAATCGAAAGTTTTACATGCTGTGATGCTGTCTTTAATTTTTACAGAATCGATATTGGGCTTAAATAAAACTGGTCGGTTGGCACCGACAGGTCAAAGAGATTCAATGCCGTTTTGCCCTGGGGTGGTGCCAGGATCATTGTTATTACATGCAGGATAAATCCACCTCTGTCCGCCATTTTTCACATCAAGAGCTGCCGGGTAATGAATTCCGGCTAAGCCACACTACGCCGCCTCCACCTCCGCCACCGGGCCCAAGCCTGCCTGCTTAAATAGTTCCATGTCATGTTCCCACCTTTACCGCCATTCACATCTAAAGTTAAGATTGCCGTTAAATATATTGTTGGATAAAAGTATGGTACCACCTGCGCCGCCACCACCCATGCCATCATGAGTTTCTCCGCCGGCGCTGTTTAATTCATAGGCAGAATCACCCTTTGCAACCATTGAATGGTTGTTGGCATTGATAACAGCTGAATTGACAAGAATGATGCCCCCGCCATTACCACCTTCATAACTAAATCGCTCCAGAAATCCATTGTTGGTATGACCAGCGCCGCCGCCGCCGCCATGAAAATTTTATTTATTGGGTTGGAATAAGTAAGACCTGTAACCTCCGGGGATTCCCCTGTTATCAAACGGGGCAAACCACAACATTCCCAATGGATAACCGCCCATACCTCCTGATGAAGCATTGCCACCGCCGCCACCACCTGAATTATGATCAATACCCCCACCACCAGCCGTTGCAAATGAGGCCCGACCGCTTGATTTATTGTTAATGATCACTGCAATGTTTCTCCTTTTTGCGCTGCAAGAACCGAATTGGCAGGGTAAAAATAACCAGTCTCTCCACAGTGGGTGACGCTTGAATTTGAATTGATACCTGCCCCACCCCTGAAACCTCTGCCGCTTACATCAATATTGGCATTCATCGTTACACTATCGGCAGCATTTAATACCAAGATACCGCCTTTTTTTCCATCCCATGGCAGGCAGGTAAGCGTATCCGTGATGTTTACCTTTTGGTAATAGGGAACCCTTACCAGTTGCACCACTCCATCCGGGATATCATACTGTCTTTGCAGCACATTTTTCAATTCAATGACATTGCCTGTTTTTCCTTTTACATAATTGAATTCGTAATTACCTGCGTTTTTGTAATTGGTAATGGTACCAAAGCTGGCGGTATTGGTGGAATCAATTACGGCGCCTTTCATTTGTATCATCAGCACCGTATCACCCACATTAAATTCCGATGCATCTTCTACAGTGATATTATTTTCACAGGGAAGAAAGCCAATGACAGGAGTGTACTTGTTAATGATGCGGCTGATACCTGCTGTTACCGGTTTGGTTTTACAGGTATCAATAGCAAAATTACAATTGGGTACAGTTTCATTGATGGAGGCATTGCCATGCAGCACTGCATTGTACAGGCTGTTACCTTGTTTGTTGGTCAATGTTTCAAATGTGTAGTAGCCCAATAAGCCTGGTTGTGTTGTTGGATTCGGCAAAGGGCTATTCATATACTGCTGTAGTTCTGCCTGCGTCTTTGCAACATTCCATATTCTTACTTCATTTAAATAACCGATAAGTGTTGTGTTGGTGGTAGGGCTATTGGCTGTTGCCGCAATGGTAGCAGGGTAGTTGTTTTGAAACAGGGTGCCGGTGCAAGGTATCTGGCTCATTAAAAATCCATTGCGGTAGAATTTTAAGGTGCTGCCGTCATAAGTCATGGCAGCATAATACAATTTTTTATTTTCCAGGTCGCAGATATCCGGTGTCATGTGATGACCTGTTGTGGTGGTTACCTGGGCCCTGTCAACCCGTAACAGGTAGTTTACATCAGCGGTTGTCCAGTGTTTTGATACAATATTGAGTGAAGTGTAATCTTCTGGCGTAAAAGCACTGTCTCTTGAAAACAATCCTTCAACAGTGATCTGCGTTCCTGGTATATCCATATCACCAACGGTAACATAACTTTGAGAATTAGGGATGTGCAGCCAGTTATTGCAGGGTGTTGGAGGCTTTGGACAGGAGTCCGCTAAAAAACTGCAATTCGGAACCGTATTATTTATTGTTGCGGCTCCATGCAGGGTGCCATTCCAGGTGGAATTACCCTGTTTATTATTTAGATCATCAAAAGTATAATAAGCTACCAAACCCGGTTGTGATGTGGGATTGGGCAAGGTGCTGTTCATGTATGTTTTGATCTCATCCTGCGTTCTTGCAATATTCCAGATCCTCACTTCATTCATATATCCTTTTAAAGAACCATTGAGTGATCCGAAAGAATAATTGCCAATTTTTGTAATGAGGTCATTGGTGACGAGGTTGCCGGTGGCAGGCTTACTGCCCATTAAAAAACCATTGCGGTAAAACTTTAAGGTACTACCATCATATACCAATGCCGCATGATTGATCTTTTTAGGTACATAATCACAGGCAATGATCTGGTAAAACCCACTGGTAGTAGTGATCTCTGCAGTAACTGGCCTCAGCAGGTAATTGCAGTCAGAAGGGTCGGTATGTTTTGAAACAAGATCATAAGAAATTGTAGATGGAATAAAATAATTGGTATCGGCAGCAAAGGAGGCTTCCACTGTTATCTTATTGCCGGTCATATCCAGGTCGCCGATGGAAACATAATCAGTAGTATTGTAAGTGGGAATGTGCAGCCAGTTATTGCAATCAACAGAAGTAGTACAGCTGTTTACAATCAAACTCAATGTTCTGATACTATCACAACCGTTAGCTGCAGTAAAAGTATCGATATATGTCCCCGTGCTGCTATGGCCTTCAAAACTCAGTCCATTGCAAATGGATTTGGAAAGTGATGCTCTTTTGGCCGCACGAATATTTATTTGCTTATTTTCTTTGATGGGGCAGGCGAGCGAACCATCACCTACTACAACAGCATACACATTGGTATCGCCTGGTGCAATGTCGGTATAGTTTACACCGGTGGCACCAGGTATATTCACAAACGCACCGGATGACTCTTTCTTCTGCCATTGATATACCGGGTTGGCGTAGCCGCTTCCGAGTAGGGTAAACAAAGGGATGCTGTCTGCACAGCTATTGGATGCCAGCGGGCTGTTAATGCTCAATGTAGGGCCGCATACGCTGAACTGGAAATCATCAAAGGCAAAGTCATCATAACCTGTCATATTGAACCTTGCCTGTAATTTCAATGCAGTGTTATTACCCGAATTAAAACTAAACCCCATCGGCACCCAGATGGGGGAATCTGTTACGGAAATAGGAGGGGAGTCCCAGGTAGCCAGTTGATTCCCCAGTGTATCGGAAATAATAAATGTAAAAGTTTGGTTGGAGGGAAAAGATGGCCTGTCTATATTCATGGCGAAAGTGGAGAATGAATATTGCCTCAGTTGGCAAACACCCCTTACAATCGTTTCATAAAAAATGGGTGCACTACTGTTGCCATCAATCACTAAAAAATAGCCCCCGGAATCTAAAGGTGTGTGATCTTCCGGAACGATATGCCAGGAACCAAAATAATCGAACTTGTTTACAAGTGAATAGTTGCCGGAATTGACCCCATTATTTTGATAAATATAACCACTTGTAATGTTTGGGCTGCCCTGTGGAGAAAGTTGCGGCACCCCACTGCCGAAATCATCTTTCCATACAGCCGTCATGGTGCCGCTGCATATTTGTGCTGCTGCAGTAAATGAAAAAAAAATGATTAAAAGTACAAGGGTTAAATGTATAAGTTGCTTCATTAAAGTCCGATTTAAATCGCTTTTTCAAATATACCAGAATTTAAGCAGAGAAACGGTTGTGTTAACAGCATGATACCTTTGATGCATCAAAAGTTGCACAGTACCCAAAAATAAAACAGGTGACTTTCTAAGCCACCTGTTTGTAAAATATTAATTAAGTAAATGTGAACCTTTTAATCAATTCTTTTCTCCGCCACCATTTACCATCCTTGTCATTGTTTCAATCTGCGCCTTCCTGTTAGCATCAATTTTATCTGAATGTATCTTGGCAATGGTTGGAGCAATTACCAGTGATACAATACTCATTAACTTGATCAGGATATTCATGGATGGACCTGAAGTGTCTTTAAATGGATCGCCCACGGTATCACCTGTTACAGATGCTTTGTGTGGATCAGATTTTTTATAATAGGTCTCACCATTGATTTCAACACCTTTTTCAAAAGACTTCTTGGCATTGTCCCATGCACCACCTGCATTGTTCTGGAACATTCCCATCAATACACCGCTTACAGTAGCACCTGCCAGGAAACCACCCAGTACTTCCGGCCCAAAAATGAAACCGATGATGATGGGGCTTAACAAGGCAATGGCACCAGGCAGCATCATTTTCTTAAGAGAAGCTTCGGTAGAAATAGCCACACATTTATCATACTCCGGTTTGCCGGTACCTTCCATGATACCAGGAATGGTACGGAACTGGCGGCGAACTTCTTCCACCATCGCCATGGCAGCTTCACCCACTGCCCTGATGGCCAGTGAAGAGAAGATGAAGGGGATCATTCCACCCACAAATAAACCAGCCAGTACATCAGCGTGGTAAATGTCAATACCATCAATGCCTGCTATGCCAACAAACGCAGCAAACAATGCCAGCGCTGTTAAGGCAGCAGAAGCAATGGCGAAGCCTTTTCCGGTAGCTGCTGTAGTGTTTCCTACGGCATCCAGTATATCTGTTTTTTCACGAACTTCTTTTGGTAATTCACTCATCTCAGCAATACCACCGGCGTTATCTGCAATCGGTCCGAATGCATCAATCGCCAACTGCATCGCTGTAGTGCTCATCATACCTGCAGCGGCAATCGCCACGCCATATAAACCAGCACAGGCGTAAGAGCCATAAATACCAGCTGCCAGTACCAGGATCGGCAGTAAAGTACTTTCCATACCCACCGCCAAACCGCCAATGATATTGGTAGCATGCCCGGTTGCACTCTGGCGAACAATGCTCAGCACAGGGCGCTTTCCCATGGCTGTATAATATTCAGTAATGATGCTCATTAAGGTACCTACACCCAGGCCAACCATAATAGCACCGATCACACCATTTTTGGTGAACTCATGCCCACGAAGCATCATGGTATCTGGCAATAAATATGTTACCAGGAAGAAACAGGCAATACCTGCCAGTACAATTGAACCCCAGTTACCCATGTTTAGTGCATTCTGCACTTTGGTAGTACTTAAACCAGCGCTTTCGCTGATACGTACAAAGAAAGTTCCGATGATGGAGAATATGATACCTGTACCTGCGATCAGCATTGGTAATAAGATAGGAGAGAAACCACCATAGCCATCGGTCAATGCCTGTCCAACGCTGTCTGTTACTTCATGGCCCAATACCATCGTAGCCAAAACAGTAGCAACATAACTACCGAATAAATCCGCACCCATGCCTGCAACGTCACCCACATTATCACCCACATTATCGGCAATGGTAGCCGGGTTACGGGGGTCATCTTCTGGAATACCAGCTTCTACTTTACCTACCAGGTCAGCACCTACGTCAGCAGCCTTGGTGTAAATACCGCCACCCACACGGGCAAACAATGCAATACTTTCAGCACCGAGACTGAAGCCGGTCAATATTTCGATAGCCTTTGCTACCATTTCGCTGTTAGATGCGGCGCCTGGTGCAAACAAAGCAATTAGTATGATGAATAAACTTCCCAAACCCAGTACGGCCAGGCCTGCCACACCCAGGCCCATTACAGAGCCACCGGTGAAGGAAACAGACAATGCTTTGCTTAAGCTGGTACGGGCAGCCTGTGCAGTACGAACATTGGCCTTGGTAGCCACTTTCATACCGATAAAACCTGCCAGCGCACTAAAGAAAGCGCCAATCACAAATGCCACGGCAATGCTCCAGTGGCTGTTGGCATTGCTGTATCCCATCACGCCCAGTAATAAGGCGCCAATGATCACAAAATAGGCGAGGATCTTATACTCAGCTTTTAAAAAAGCCATTGCACCCACAGCAATATAATTGCTGATCTCTTTCATACGTTCGTTGCCTGCATCCTGTTTGGATACCCAGGCAAATTTGATGAAAGTGTATAACAGGCCCACAATGCCTAAGGCCGGAACTACGTAAAACAGTTTGTCCATATAGAAGTAATTGTTAAATTTAAGGTCGGCAAAAATAGGGTAAATGAACCAAAAAAGGTGCAATCGTTCCCGAAAGGGGGGAGTTTGGGGAAATTGTTTTGCAGGGGCTGTGGGCGGCTTGACTTTTTTCAGCATTTAACCAGGCTGTTCACTGCTACTCCGGCACAGCAGCCATCGCACCCATCTTCACCGGGGTATCCGTTCCATCCTGCAGCCCGGCGGCAATTTATCTTTGATCAACCAGGCAATAAGCGGCCTTCAGCTTATTTGTGCTTCCTGTTTTCTTCGACAGGTTTATCCAGGTGAGAACGGGTTTAATTAATTTTCTGCAAATGAAACTATTGAAATACGGGTTGCCTCAGAGTGCAGAATATCATTAACGGCATCAATGAGTTTATCGCCGGACTTGAACGTTTATTTTGACAACTGATTGAAGAGTCATGAAGAACATCAACTGATCAATTCAATTTTATTGACTGTCTCCAATCAGTCTTGGAAAGTTTTATGATAAGTCTTAATAAAGCAAGTTCTTTTTAAAAGCTGTCACCTCTTTACAGCAATTAAGTGAAGCAAAAAAGTGAAAATAAATTAAAAAAGCGGTGACAATGATTTATTGCCCGGTCTCAAAATATCCAGCGAGTTTTTCTTTTAATATTGCCGGTATCTCACATCGCTTCATGTCTTTTGCGTTCATAAAGTAAAGGGTAACATCACCGGTATTTAATAAAGTACCCTGTTCATTGTAAATTTCATGATGAAAAACAATTTTATGATGCAGGGGCATTTCTTTCAATGTGGTTCTTACCGTAATCAGGTCTTCGTATTTGGCGGGTCTCAAAAAGCGGCTATGGATGTCCACAACGGGCATAATAACACCCATGGCTTCAATATCCTTATAACTGTAATTTAATTTTCTTAACCACTCGGCCCTTCCGATTTCATAGAACTGTGCATAGTGCCCATGGTATACCACCCCCATCTGGTCGGTGAGTGCATAATGAATGCGTATTTGTGTATCTGCGGTAAACATTTTATGATGTGGTTGTGTCAGTTTTTCCAATATTTTCCAGGTCATCACCGATTGTTACCGGTTCATCACTTACATTTTTTGCAAAATAAAAGGCTATAGGTTTTGCAAACATCAGGAGTGCCAGGGGGAGCAATAGTTTTATGATAACCGATGTCCAGTTGGTTTGTGTTACCGGCTCATAATAATTCAAGCCACTGGAACCTGCTTTGCTTTTAAATGCTGCAACAATGCCCCTGATTAAATCAGGAAGGTTCTGAAGTAAAAAATAAAAACCGGCAACGATGAGTAACACAAAAAGAAGGTCTTCCGGCCTGCTCATTATTTTAAAAGAGGTACCAATATTTGCTTTTTCATAAATAAAATCTGCCACCGCCCTCGACCGTGTAAGCAGCAGCCAGCTGATGCTGCCTTGCGCCAGAACAATCAGGAACAAAATAAGGGTAGGGCTGAGTGTACCTGCAACATATTCTCCTGATCCAATCACATACAGCAGCCCTGTAATGGCATTAAAAAAATACTGGATGGTTTGAAAACCGGTGACCAATGCCAGTATAATGATTGACAGTTGTATTACATCTCCTTTTTTCATGCTGTTATTTTAGCCCGGTTAATTATTTGCCACTCATTCCGTCCACACTTATTTTGCCGGGGCCCAGTATCAATATCAGTAAATAAGCACAGAGGTACATTGCTGCTTTTTCACCAAGGCCGAAAATTTCGCTGTTGTGTGCTTTGAACAACGCTACACACATGGCAATGAGCAATGGTATGGCAGAAAGCCTGGTAAATAATCCGAGTATTAAAAACAACGAGCAAAAGAACTCTGCAAAAACTACCATGCACAAGGAAATAGTTTGCCCCAATCCTAAAAAATTCACAAAATCTTTTTGCATTTGCGAAAAATGAACAAGTTTATCATAACCATGATTGATCATCAGCACGCCGATGCCAAAACGGAATAATAACATGCCGGCATTAAAGGCACCGGCTGAATAGCTTGTTGACATTAGTTTCTTCATAATTGTTTTGAATTTTGGTTGAACAGTTTTATTGAATGATGCAATTTACTTTACCTTTTTTTTAACAGCAGCACGAATGTACATTCGTTTTGATTACAGTAGTTATCCACTTATTCACAAAAGCTTTGGAATGATGTTTGTCCTGCAGGCGATAGGGTTAATTTTGCAACCAATTAAAAAGAACGAATCAACCAACATGGTAAAGCAATCGATCAGCATCCTTTTTTTATATCTCCTTTTTTTTTCTGCTCCAGTTTTCTCCCAGCAAACACATGTGTATACAGATGCTGAAAGAAAGTTCAAAGAAGCAAAGGAATTATTCATCCAGCAGCAATATGGTTTGGCATACCCGCTGTTGCAGGATGTAAAAGAACAGTATCCCGATAACCAGGCAAGCAATAACAATTACCTGCATGATGATGTGAATTATTATTTCATTGTTTGCAGGCTTAAACTCCGCCTTCCATTGGCAGAGGATGAAGCCAGTCATTATATCGACTGGGTAAACAATGCTCCAAGGGGCCAGTTGATGAGTTATCACCTGGGTAAATTCTATTTTGAAAAAGATGACTTTACCAGGGCAATAGCGAATTACGAACAGGCGGGCCTTGACAATTTAAGCAACGAAGAAATTGCCGATGCCAAATTTGAAATGGGCTATTGCTATTTCAACCCGAAAAATTTTGCCAAAGCAAAACCATTGTTTAATGAGATACACCAGCTGCCTGACAGCAAGTATTATATCCCTGCCAATTACTATTATGGCTTCATTGCCTTTTATGATCACCAGTACAATGAAGCATTGAAATCATTCAGGCTGGTGGAAAGCAAGGACGAATACAAAGGCGTGGTGCCATATTACATCGCTGAGATTTTTTATTTCCAGGGTAAGAAAGATGAGGCGTTGAAATATGGTGAAAGTGTACTGAGCAGGGGAGGATTGTATTACGAAAAGGAAATGAAGCAGCTGATGGGGCAGATATATTTTGAAAAGAAGAATTTTAAAAAGGCATTGCCATTGCTGGAATATTATGTTCAGAATACCGAGAGGGTTACCAAGGAAGATCTGTATGAACTGAGTTATTGTTATTACGAAGCAGGGCAACTGACCAAAGCGATTGATGGTTTTAAGCAATTAAGTGATAACAGGGATTCACTGGGGCAGAACTCTATGTATTTACTGGGAGATTGTTATTTAAGAACCAATCAAAAAGCAAATGCAAGGAATGCTTTCCAGTATTGTGCTTACAACAGCAGTAATAAAACACAGCAGGAAATTTCGCTCTTCAATTATGCCAATAAGGTGAAATTGCATTCAGAAATAGCAAGTATGATGAAGCCATTCGCTATTTATCTTTTTATGTACAAAGCAATGCGGTGGCACAGGGTGAAGCCAATCCTTCTGCCGCCAAATACAATCTTGGTTACAGTTGGCTGCGGAAAGAAAATTACAAACAGGCCCTGGGTTATTTTGAACCCATTTCAAAATACAATACCACTGCTTCTTTAATGGAGCAGGATGCTTATGTACGCAGTGCCGATTGTTATTTTATGAACAGGGATTTTGCAAAAGCAAATACCATGTATGACAATGTGATCAACAATGCACTGTTGCAAAGTGATTATGCCATGTTCCAAAAGGCAATGATTTCAGGGGTGAAGAGTTCTTCGGCAAAGATCACGACCCTCAATACACTTGCCAGGCAGTATGCACAAAGCAGTTTGGTGCCGGATGCTAATATGGAAATCGCCAACACCTATATTGCGGATGAAAAGTTTGCAGATGCAATCCCTTATCTGAATAAAATACTGTCAGCAAACAACAGCGGTGGATTGAAACCAATGGCTTATTTAAAATCGGGCTTGAGTTATTATAACCTGAATAAGAATACTGAAGCACTGGCCAGTTACCAGCAGTTGATAGAGCTTTATCCTCAATCTTCAGAAGCAGATGAGGCATTGGAAAATATCAGGAACATTTATGTAGAAGAAGGCAAGCCCAATGAATACGTGGAGCTGATGAAGAAGAATGGCAAGAATGTATCAGTAACGGAAGCGGATTCGTTGACCTATACTTCGGCTGAGTTAAAATACAATAACAATGATTGCAATGGTGCCATCAACGGTTTTAATAACTACCTGGCTCAATACCCCAGCGGCGCTTATGCACTGGAAGCAAACTTTTTTCGGAGTGAATGTTATTATAAAATCAAAGACTGGACAAATGCATTGGAGGGTTATGAATATGTGAACGGTAAGGGGCTGAACCGTTATTTTGAAAAAGCAAGTTTAACAGCAGCCCGGTTGTATTATTTTGAATTGAAAGATTATGCCAATGCCAAAAAATATTTCAATTCACTGATGACAGGTGCGGTGAACCAGGACAACCAGCTGGAAGCATTGAGAGGCCTGGTGCGTTGTAATTACCGATTGAAAGATTATGCACAGGCCAATGAAGCCGCCAAACAGTTGCTGGCAAGAAAAGGCCTCAGTACCGATGATAAGTCAATTGCATTTTTAGTGTTAGGCAAATCACAGCAGGTGAGCAATGATTTTGCTGCGGCCATCGCATCTTTTAAATCCTGTGCAGCCATTAATAAAACGGCCTGGGGTGCAGAAGCCCGGTATGAAATTGGTGCCTGCCAGTTTGCACTCAATAGTTTTACTGCAGCAGAAAAAGCAGCACAGGCTGTCATCAGGGAAACCGCCAGTTACGATTACTGGGTTACCAAATCATACATTTTGCTGGGAGATATTTTTATGCAGCAGAAAGATTATTTTAATGCCAAAGCAACTTATGAAAGTGTGGCGCTGAACGCTGCCATACCGGAACTAAAGACCATTGCCCAGCAAAAACTGGATAAAGCAAAAGAAGAAGAAAAGTCAGTTTCAAAAATCGGGGAATAATTTTAACAGCCAACAACTATGAATCATATACTCAACAGAAAGAGCTTCTTTTTACTGGTAACAATCAGTTCGTTGGCAGTAACGTCTTTTGCACAAAAGGACACCACCAAAAAGCAAACCATTGATATTACATCCAGCTACAAACCTGTATTGCGCAATGCAGTAAAGATCAATTTTTCTGCAACACATTTAATTGCGGATACCAGTAAATCGGTAGGGCCATACAATGTGCCGCCACAGAATTTGTTTTATACCTACCAGCCAGGTTCATTGAGGCCGCTGGCATTAATACAGGACAGTAACCTGAATCTTGGTATCAGGAATTACCTGAAAGCAGGCTTTGGTAATTATTCTACCCCATACATCAACGGTGGTTTAGTTTTGGTGATGGTAAATCAAGTTTGGTAAATGTTTATGGTGATTATATTTCTTCCAAGGGTTCCATTAAAAACCAGGATTATGTTGGATTAAACATTAAAGCGGCTGGCAGTTATTTTACGCAAGACAATGAATTGTATGGAAGTGCTTCTGTAAAAAACCAGGATTATTATTTATATGGCTACGATCATGTTACACATGATTATGCAAAGTCAGACTTGTTGCAACGTTATCAGACACTGAATTTAAAAGCAGGATTTAGAAATAAAGCGCCAAATGGCTCCGGCATCAATTACGATCCCAATATTAACATCAATCTTTTCAGCAACCAATATAAAGCTTCAGAAACCTCCCTGGCTGTAACAGCGCCTGTTGAAAAAACTTTTGCAGATGCCTTTACCATTAAAGTAACTGCCAAAGCTGATATCACCAGTTATACATCAAAGGGGCTTGCTATCAACCTGAAGTACAGTAATAATATTTATAGTATTGCTCCCGAACTGATCTATGCAAAACCAATGTTCAACATACATGCAGGTGTAACCCCCACCTGGAACAATAACAAATTGAGCGTACTACCCAATATCTATGGAGAAGCCAAACTTCAGGATAGGTTGTTTTTGGTACAGGCAGGCATTACCGGCCGGTTTATCAAGAACAACTACCAGTATTTAACTTCCGTGAACCCATACATCCAGCCATTGTCATTTCAGCAAAATACAAAAGAGACGGAGATATATGGCGGCATTAAAGCAACCATCGGCAGCCATTTTAATTTCAGTGCTAAAGCATCCTGGATCACTTATCACAACCTTCCATTTTTCGTAAATGATACCACCGATGGTAAAACCTTTTACATTGCCAATGAAAGTAAGGTTTCTAATTTCAGGATACATGGGGATATGAGTTACATCAACCAGGATAAATTCACCATTACCGGCGGATTAACTTTCAATGGCTATAATGGTTTGACAGATAACGACAGGGCATGGGGTACCATCCCGGTTGAATTGAATGCATCACTTCGCTGGTGGGCATTTAAGCAGGTGCTTTTAAAAGCTGATTTCCTGGCGTTTAATGGGGCTGCTTTTTTACAGAAAGATGGTACCGATAAAAAACTCGGTGGCGGTGCCGACCTGAGTGCAGGCATTGAATTCAGGATCAATAAACGCTTTAGTGCATGGCTGGATGTAAACAATATTTTCAATAATAAATACCAGCGCTGGAACAATTACCCAGTTTATGGGCTCAATATCCTGGCAGGTGCTACCGTAAGGTTTTAAAATTTGCTGTGTTTTGGGTGGAATAGTTTTTCTTTGCAGATAAACCTACATTTTACGTAATTTGATTATGGTAAGTGAAATCCAGGTTCAAGCACAACGTATGTATGATGTAATTGCTTCATCGTTTTTTCAAAAGAGATCCTGCAGGCTGCCCGGCATTGGCATACTTGAACTGGTTACCATACCTGCCGAATACGACTTCCTTAACAGGCAGATTAATGCGCCGCAACAAAAGATCATCTTTATTCCGTCATCTTCTGCAGACCACAGCTTTAATGAATTCTCTGCCATCAGCCAATTATTAAAAGAAGGCTTGAGCAGGGATGGCCGTGTTGATATAACAGGGTTAGGGGCATTTGCAAAAGACAGCAGCGGCCCAGTTCAGTTTATTCCTGCGGATATTTGTCCTGATTTTTTTCAGCCTGTTGCAGCTGAAAGGGTGATACACAAGGATGCTGAACATTCAATACTGGTAGGTGATAAAGAAACCACCAACGTGGAAATGACAGAATATTTTACAGAAGATACCGCCACTGTAAAAGACAGATGGTGGATATGGGCAATTGTATTAAGCGCTGCCGCCGTTGCTGCTATTGCCTATTACATCTATCAATATGGCTTCAATAATCTTTCAAGCATAGCCGGATTTAATTAAGCCTTACTTCAAATAATTTAGGCCAGTTTTTACCTGTGATGTACATTTTTTTAGCGGTACTGTCATAGGCAATTCCATTCAGCACATTATCGAGTTGCCGGATAGGGTAGGAGGAATAAAAACTGCTGAGGGTATTGGCCGTTTCTATCCTGCTTACCACATGGCCGTTGGACGGATTGATCTTGATGATGTAAGTTGTTCCCCATACATTGGCATAAATAAAGCCGTCAATATATTCCAGCTCATTAATAGAATCCACCGGCCCAAAATTATCAACTACCTGTACAATTCTTTTTACTTTAAAGTCAGCAGGGTTTACAAAATACAGGTTGCCCTGAGCTTGTCCATCGCTGATGATCAACTCTGTTCCATTGTTTGTCATACCCCAGCCTTCAGTTTGCCAGGGAAAAGTTTTAACAGGTTTCGACAGATCGCTTAGATCATACATGTAAGCCACATGGTTTTGATAAGTAAGCTGGTACAGTTTGTTGTTGATGATATTTATGCCTTCGCCAAAGATGTTGCTGTCTTTTACAGGGTATTTTTTCTCTACCCTGCCTGTTTTGATATCGCTCACCTGGATAAAAGATTTATTTAATTCGCCGGTACCCTCATATAGTTTTCCATGATGTATGAACAAGCCTTCCGTAAAAGCGCTGGTATCATGCGGATATTCAGAGATCAGTACGGCCTGGATCAAATTAGGTGCTGCAATACCACCTGTATTTTGTGGTTCTATGGGTACTGTATCCGGTGTTTTATCAGGGTTATTGCAGGCAAAAAGAAAAGCGGCGGCAATCAGTATTAGGTATTGCTTCATCAGCGTTATTTATTTGCTGGCAAATGTAACAAACGGATACAGATCAGCCTTGCTGTTAACGATAAAAGATTGCAAATAATTTTGGCATTCTGCTCCTTTTTTGGTTATTTGCAGTGTCTCTGAAACGGCTATTTCCAGTTTGCCATTGATAGGGTTTACCGTACTTTTTGCGGAGATTTTTTACCCCCTTTCTTCCAATTCCTCTCAAAAAACAACATCCATTTTCTTAAAGAAATGCCCTGCTAAGCGGTAGTACCACAGCTTATTTGACCCTTAGTCCTCCAGAAAAACGGTAGTAATCTGTCCATATTTTACTTTTTGTAAACATTTTTTTCCACTATATGGAAAATTGAATCTGATCCAATCCCATGAAATCCACGCCTGTATTGGGTTTTGCTTTTTGGCACTAATACTGGATTCAATTAGGTATCAAAATCACAGTACCTAATTCAGATTTTATGAAAACAATCACCCGAATATTACTCTTCATCTTACTTAGCTCCACTACACAAGCTCAGCGTATTTGTGGTTCGGATGATTATACCCGCCAGTTAATCGCCAATGACCCTTCTATTGGAGAATCGATCAACCAGGCTGAACAGCAGATATTAGCCACTTTAAAAAATAACAGGCAGAACCAACAAAGGGACACCAGCGCTAATGAACTCATCAATGTACCTGTAGTAATACATGTGATCTATAATACTCCTGCACAAAATATCAGTGATGCACAGATCATGAGCCAACTGGAGGCATTGAATAAAGATTTTTCTAACCAGAATGAGGACAGGATCAATACACCATCCGTATTTAGTTCTTTGGCTGCCGATACAAGAATCCATTTTTGTCTTGCACAGGTTGACGCTGCTGGTAAAAAAACAAGCGGTATCATCAGGACTCAAACCAATATCACGGCTTTTACTGCTGATGATGCCATGAAAAATAAATTAAGCGGTGGAGACAATGCATGGGACAGCAAGATGTACCTGAATATCTGGGTTTGTAACTTAGGTGCAAGAAGCCTTGGTTACGCAGCATTGCCCGGCGGACCTGCTGATAAAGATGGCGTGGTGATTGGTTTTGATGTATTTGGTACTGTTGGTAATGTACGTTCACCTTTTAATAAGGGTAGAACAGCAACACATGAAGTTGGGCACTGGCTGGGTTTAAAACACATGTGGGGTGATACCGATTGTGGTGATGATGCAGTGGACGATACTCCAAGACAAAAAACATACAATTTTGGTTGCCCTTCTTTTCCGCATGTAACAGAATGTTCACAAACTGCCAACGGCGATATGTTTATGAACTTTATGGATTTCAGTGATGATGCCTGCATGAACATGTTCACCATCGGCCAGAAAAAAAGAATGAGGGCATTGTTTGCAAACGGTAATCTGCGCAATTCATTCCTTACTTCATTTGCCTGCGACAGTAACCTGGTGGAAGCTGGTCCTTTGCCTTCTGATACAACAACAACAGCTCCGGTTATTGTTAAAAAGATGCTTTCAGAATTTATCCTAATCCAGTTCAGTCAGTGGTAACAATCGAATACAAACCTGCTGCTGATATGCTGGTTAAATCATTCAGCATCTACACTGTAATGGGTATAAAAATATTTACAGGTGAGTTGAGCAAAGCAACCAATACTTTCAACTTTTCTCAATTAACTTCCGGTATTTACATTGTTCGTATCGGTGAAGGAAACAATACTTACACAACAAAAATATTCAAACAGTAAAAATATTACTGCTTATAAAACTTCGTCAGCGGTAACAAGCCCTGGCGGAGTTTTTTGCTTGTATGATACCTGCTGATGTGCAATAGTAAATTGTTAAAGTATCAACAGATTAAAACAAAAGGGGGCTGTGCAATACGAAGGCACTATTTTTGTCATTCAAACGAAAAAATACTCCATGAAGAAAATTTTCCTTTTTGCAATTATTTCAGGTGCCCTCTGCAACAGCTTATATGCACAGGGACTGGGTGGTTTATTGAATAAAGTGACCAGGAAAGATTCAACAGGTAAAAGCGATATTCAAAAAGTAGTTGGCAATATTCCCGGCAGTAATAAAAGCGGTGACCTCAGCAATGATGATATCATCAGCGGCTTAAAGGAAGCATTAAGGGTGGGTACTGACAGCAGCACTAAAAGACTCAGCAAATTGGATGGTTTTTTTGGTGATGCAGCCATCAGGATATTAATGCCGGATGAAGCAAAAAAAGTAGAAAGTTCTTTACGTAGTATGGGCATGGGCAGCCTGGTGGATAAAGCCATACTTTCTATGAACAGGGCTGCAGAAGATGCTGCCAGTGGTGTTGGAAATATTTTCTGGAACTCCATTAAACAAATGTCGGTGACGGACGGGTTGCAGATTTTAAGGGGCGGCGATTTTGCGGCTACTGATTATTTAAAGAAAACTACCACTGCGGAACTCACTGAAAAATTCAGGCCGGTTATTGAAGCCTCATTGACAAAAGTGGATGCAACGAAATACTGGAAAGATGTATTTTCAAAATACAATATGTTTTCAGCAAAAAAAGTAAATACCGACCTTACAGCTTATGTAACAGAAAAAGCGCTGGCCGGTTTATTTTATAATATCAGCCTGGAAGAGCAGAAGATCCGTAAAGACCCGGCTGCCCAGGTGACAGACCTGTTGAAGAAAGTTTTTGGTAAATAACTATCCTCTGGATCTATTGAAAAAATCACCATTTAAGGGTTATCATTTTTTAAGATCTCCAGTAAAGCAGTTACACCAATTTCCGTCCCTAATGGAATGCCTGCCGGATCAACGAGGTAGTTGCCGCTGTGATGAAAAAAAGGCGCCTTTTTCCCTTCTTGTATTGCTTTTGCATAGTCTGCCGGATTGGCAACGCCAACCTTTATATAGTTATAAACAGTTTTATTATTTCCAAATACCAAATGATGGAAATCTTCGGAGCCCATGGAAGAAGGGTTGTCGGTAATTATTTTACCCGGGGCAATTACTGCGGCAAGTGCAACATTGATCCTGTTGGTCAAGGCAATATTATTGTCAAGCGGAAAAACATTGCTCTTGAAATTTATACCTGGATATTGTTCCCTGGAAAGCCCGTTGGCAACTGCAATACCTTCATTGATCCTTTTGATTCCATCAATTAACGTGTTTCTTGTTTTTTCAGTAAACCAGCGCAGGTTTAGTTTTACAATTGCTGACGATGGTATCACGTTGTTATCAACACCGGCATGGATAGCTCCAACGGTTAATACTGCCACATCCTGTGCTGCAATATTCCTGCTGATGATGGTTTGATACTGCATCACTGCATTACAGGCCATTACAATGGGGTCTTTGGTGTTTTCCGGGCCGGAGCCATGGCCGCCAATACCATAAAATGTTACATCCAGCTGGTCACTGCCGGCAAAGCGTATCCCTGTTCCGTTATCAATCGTACCTACCGGGATATTCCAGGTATGCATACCAAACAGATAATCCGGCACTGGTACACCTTTATTATACATGCTGTCATTTACCATTGCTTTTGCGCCCGTCATTACTTCTTCTGCCGGCTGTCCCAACAATACCAATGTGCCTTTCCATTCATTCTTTAATTCCACCATCATTTTCGCAATGCCCAATAGCCAGGTTACATGTGCATCATGTCCACAGGCATGCATCACAGCCGTTTCTGTGCCATCTTCTTTCTTCATCGTTTTGGTACTGGCATAAGGCAGGCCGGTAATTTCTTTTACAGAATTACAGTCCATATCTGCACGGTACATTACAATGGGGCCTTCACCGTTTTTTAAAATTCCAACCACACCTGTTTTACCAATACCCGTGAGTGTCTGGTATCCCAGTGCTCTTAATTCTTTTGCTATAATGCCGGAAGTACGTACTTCCATAAAGCCCAGCTCAGGATTTTGGTGAATGTCTTTGAATATTTGCACCAGGCGTGCCGAATCTGCGTAAGCCATTTGATGTACCTCTTTGCTGGTTTGTGCATGCACTGTTGCCGTTGTTAATGTGATGGCTGCCAGAAATAAGCCTAATTTATTTTTCATTTGTTGAATTTAATTTTTATAAATAACTCAGCCACCATTTTTCTTTGTGACTAGTTTTGTATTGATCGTACCATTTGCATAATGGGTATAGCAGTACAACCACCAATATCCAAACCAGGTAAGTTGCTCCCAACGAAAAGCCGTAACCAATTAGCCAGGGACTGTCTTTGGCATTCATGTTGGTTACAAGGATCATGTCAGTCCAGGGCCTGCCGCTTAATGCTACCGCTCCAATGGCAAGCAGGTGGATTAGAAATAAATGCAGGATATAAAAGAAAAGTGGTACCCTGCCAATACGGATAAGGATATTTTCCGGGCGGTTCAATGGTTTTTCCAGCAACATCAGCATAATAAGCGCTGGCCCAAGTGTCATCAAAGTATAAAGTAAAGATGGTGGGTACTTGGTAACATTTAAGAATGAGCAGATGGTCAGGATAGTGGACTGTTGCACTTCCCATGGTTTCATATCGCCATAACTGTTGATACCCCTTATCAGTATGAAAAGGGCAATGGCAACGCCACCAATAATCAGCAAATATTTTTTCCGCTGGGCTGCATCTATACTTTTTTTGTAAAGGCTCCCAAAACTATAGCCCAGCATCATGATGCTTAGCCATGGAATGATGGGGTAACCGGTAGAAATAATGTGACTGCCAATGGAGAACCGCTTACGTTCATGCAGAAGCCCCCACAACATACCGTTCCAGTTGTTGCCGGTTGCATGTATGTTGTCTAATAAATTATGTGCAAACAGCATGATTAGCCCCGCTATTAAAATTATTTTAGGCGGCAGGTAAACCAGTATTGCCATCATCACCATCGCCAGCCCCAGCACCCAGATTACCTGAAGCCGGAAAAAAATAAAGGCAGGGTTAAAATTCCAGGCAAAATTTACAATAGTCAGTTCAAGCAGCATCAGCCAAAGTCCCCGTTTGAATAAAAATGCGGAGAGTTCTTTTTAGTTTTTCTTCCCCCAACCAAAAAAGCAGCAGTGCCGGCGAGGAAAACAAAGACGGGCGCACAAAAATGAGTAATCCATCTTGTAAAGAATACAGGTGCATTAGTGTGGGTCATGTCTGTAGCGTCATACAAATAATTGCCTGCATGAAAATAATCCCTTACATGATCCAGCGCCATGATGGCCATAACAATGCCACGGAGCAAATCGATGGACTCAATGCGTTTTTGACGAAGGATTGTTGTTTGCTGCATAGCACAGTTGATTAGTTTTTACGTGGGAATGCTCCTATGGTGATAATTAAGTTTAGTAGGTATGTAAAGTAGACAGTACCGGCAGGATAAATGGAAATCATAAGAAGCAGATAGTTCCTGAAGATAATGAACTATGGTGAGATATTTATCATTGACCTCCATTCTCAAATTGGGTCCCTGTTTATTTAACATGGGTACACCTGTTGGTTGAACTGAATTGAATGAATGTTTTAGAATGCTTGCAGCGATTGGATATATAGCTGGCAGTAGATAATAGTGTGAATGCTGTAATATATTTTATTAATTATGCAATACCCGGCTGCAATATCTATTTTAGATTTGAAAGGTAAAAAATATTATTAATTGAGCAGCTATGAATACAATTTTGTTTATTGAAAAAACTCAATTATCCTGGATAATTTAGCTGAAGGCTTTGGACTCGAAGGATATAAAGTGCTTGCTGCCAACAATGGAAATAACGGTGTTGAACTTGCAAGGTCATTTATACCAGATCTGATTGTGTCTGAAATAATGATTGATGAGATGAATGGGTACGAAGTGTTGCGTTTGTTATTGCTTACACCTGCAACTGCTGAAATACCATTTATCTTTTGTACTACAAAGTCTGAAAAAGCAGACAGGCTGTTCGCTTTGAAACTGGGTGCTGATGATTATGTTATAAAACCTTTCGAGTTTGAATCTTTTTTTTTAATGGTAAAAATGTGGATCGCATCAGGCACCCAGCGATGCATCAGGAATTGAAAATGAAAGGCTGTATACATGAATGCATGCGACAATGACAGCGTCCCAAACAAAAAAAGGTTACAGCCTGTACTATAACCTTTTTTAATTTTATTTTTTATTTGAATTAAATATCTATCGCTTCGCCATAAGCTACAGCAGTTGCTTCTTTCAACCCTTCACTCATGGTTGGGTGGGGGTGTACTGCATTTAATATTTCATGTGCCGTGGTTTCTAATTTACGGGCCACTACTGCTTCCGCAATCATTTCAGTAACATTCATGCCAATCATGTGGCAGCCAAGGAACTCACCATATTTGGCATCGTAGATTACTTTTACAAAACCTTCAGTAGCACCGGCAGCACTTGCCTTGCCGCTGGCCATGAATGGGAATTTGCCCACTTTAATTTCATAACCGGCATCTTTAGCCGCTTTTTCTGTGTAACCCACAGAAGCTATTTCCGGTGTGCAGTAAGTACAACCCGGGATATTGTTATAATCCATTGCTTCAGGATGGTGGCCGCTTAAATGCTCTGCGGCATTGATGCCTTCTTTGGCAGCAACATGCGCCAGCGCCTGCCCCGGTGTGCAATCTCCAATGGCGTAAATGCCGGGTACACTGGTTTGCTGGTAAGCATCTACAATAATTTTTCCTTTATCTGTTTTAATACCCAGTGCTTCCAGGCCAATGTTTTCAATGTTGGCAACTACACCTACGGCACTTAATAGGATATCTGCTTCCAGCACCACTTCGCCGGTTGCTGTTTTTACTGTTGCTTTTACACCTTCGCCGGCAGTATCCACACTCAGCACTTCGCTGCTGGTCATAATGGTCATGCCTTGTTTTTTGTATTGCTTTTCCAGTTCTTTGCTGATGTCTTCATCTTCTACCGGAACAATCCTTGGCATAAATTCAACGATGGTTACTTTGCAGCCCATGCTGTTGTAGAAATAAGCAAACTCACTGCCGATGGCACCACTGCCGCAAATGATCATGCTCCTGGGTTGTGTTGGCAAAACCATCGCTTCACGGTAACCAATTATTTTCTTGCCGTCAATGGGCATGCTGGGTAATTGCCTTGCACGGCCACCTGTTGCAATTACAATATTTTTTGCTTCATGAATTTGTTTGGCACCGTCTGCTGCTGTTACTTCCAGTTTACCCGGGGCAACCAATTTGCCTGTACCCATGATTACATCGATCTTGTTCTTCTTCATCAAAAACTGAACACCCTTGCTCATTTTATCAGCTACACCACGGCTGCGTTTAATTATACCATCGAAGTTGTGTGTAGGGTTGGCTATGTTAATGCCATAATCAGCAGCATGTTTTGCATATTCATACACCTGGGCACTTTTAAGCAATGCCTTGGTAGGAATACAGCCCCAGTTGAGGCATACACCACCCAGGCTTTCTTTTTCTACAATTGCCACTTTTTTACCTAACTGGCTTGCCCTGATAGCAGCAGGATAACCGCCCGGGCCACTGCCTAAAACTATTACATCGTATGCCATAATTTATTTTAGATTTAAGATTGTTGATTGAATATTTTAATCGATTGCGAAGGTAGTTTAAACAGGGTAAAAAGCAAAACAACCCGTTATTATCCTTTTAAGGCAGTTGCTTCTTCCGTCTTACGCTGGTCGGCAATGGATTTGAGGGATTTGATACTTACATTTAATTCAAAGCCGATGATGAGTACAAGAGAATTGATATAGATCAGCGCCATCAGTACAATGATGGTCCCGATAGAACCATAGAGTGCATTGTACTTGCCATAGTTGTTTACAAAATACGAAAAGCCAAGTGATGCCATCAGGCTGAGGAAAGTAGCCAGCAGGGTACCGGGAGAAGTGATCTTCCATTTTTTTGTACAGCCGGCGCATATTTATAAATAAAGGCAATGGAGTAAAATACAAGGGTTATGATAAAGATCCATCTCACATAAAAAATGATCTCACGGATAACAGCGCTCTGTACGCCCAGCCATTTAAGTACCGCTCCTGTGTGATGAGTAAGATTAGACAGCCCAGTACCAGCATAAATAAGAGGGCTGTTAAGCGGATGGCTATCCAGCGGTCATGCAGCCCTTTTCGTTTTGAAAAGCCTATATAATTTTTGTTGAAAGAGCGCATGAGCCCCATCATGGCGTTGGAGGCAAAGTATAGTGCCAGTATCAAACTGAATGACAGCAGGCCAATCTTTGAATTGTCGATAAAGGAATCAATGAATTTTATCAGGTTCTCATTGTGTACTTTGGCAGGGATGATATCTGTTATCAATGCATGCAGCTCTCTTTTCATAACCGATTTCTTTATCAGTGGCAGGCTGGGTATGAGTGTAAACAAAAAAAGAAATGCAGGAGGTATAGCCATAATGAAGTTGTATGCCACCGCCGATGCCCTTTCTGTAAGCCCCACTGTTTTTACCTGTTTTAAAAAGAACATGGCCACATCATAAAATGGTACCCCTTCAAAACCTGGCAGGTAAAGCTTTTTACTTTTTCTGATTAAAAAAGCAATGGGTGGAAGTGTTACTATGATGCGTTCTATTTTGGTCAAGGGGTATTAAATTGTTGAATCACTAAATTGTTTTATTGCTAAGGCTCTATCATAACTCACAACTCATAACTCACAACTCATAATTCATAACTCATAATTCATAACTCATACTACTGCTCCCTTCCTTCTGCCCTTCTTCTCATAATAGTATCCAGCGCATCCTGGTAAGCTTTTGCATACCGAAGGTGTTCTTCATAATTGGAAGCAAAGTTGGAATACCCATCCAATTCCGGTTTGGCAACAAAGTACAGATAATTTGTTGCAGGAGCATTTAATACTGCATCTATTGTTCTTTCTGTTGCTGTGCAAATGGGGCCTGGTGGCAGCCCTTTGTTGATATAAGTATTATAAGGAGACTGCACCGTTAAATGCTTTTGATATATGCGCCTCAGGTCAAAATCCTTTAATGCAAATTTTATGGTAGGGTCTGCACCCAGTTTCATTCCAATTGCCAGCCGGTTTAAATATACACTGGCTATTTTTCCCATATCTCCTTCTTTGGCCGTTTCTTCCTCTACAATACTTGCTATGGTGTACACCTGTTCAGGTGTTAACCCAAGTGCGGCTGCTTTTTTCTTTCGTTCACTGGTCCAGAATTTTTCTTTTTCCTTGTACAATTCCTGAAAAATATCGTGGAAAGAGGCATTCCATAAAATACTATAGCTATTGGGTGTGATGGCTGTCATCACTGTGTTGGTATCCAAATGGTAGGCAGACAGTGAATCATTATTGTTCAAAAACCCTTTGATGATCTTCGATTCACATTCGAAATTAGAGGCAATTTTTTTGATCAGGTCATCCCTTGTCCTGAGTTTTGTGATGACTAAACTCACCGGGGTTTGATTGCCCGATTGCAGGAGTTTGATGATGCTGTAAATACTTGCCCCTTTTTCAATTACATACCGGCCAGGTTTTACATTTTTATGGTAATTGTGGAATCTTGCCACCCTGTTAAAGCTGCGGTTATTTTTTACAAATCCGCCCAGTTGCAGCAGGTTCTCTACCCTTGAATAACTGCTGCCGGTTTTGATGTACAGTATTTTTTTGTCTTCTTCAAAACTGGTGTTACTGCCGAATATCCGCCAGGCCAGCAGGCATACTATCAGCATTAAGGCTATTAAGCAAATCCGGATGATTTTTTTACGTGAAAGCATAGTTGTTTTTTCTGCTGAATATTTGCTAAAAGTAAAATAAAAAACCCCGGCAATAATAGACGGGGTTTATAATATTTTAAGAAAAATTACTTACGGTTTCTTACCAGTATCTGTTGATGGAGTTGGGGCACCTGGCAAAGTTGCCGGTGGTGTAGCCTGTTTTGAAGGTACTGATGAGGGTGCTTTATCAATCAACTCTGTGTTTTTCGAGGATACTCCGGCATTTCTTGGAATAAAAGCAGGAGAAAGCAGGCATAATATACCTACCACTGCGGCAAATATCCAGGTGCCTTTTTCCAGTACATCGGTAGTTTGTTTTACACCCATCAGCTGGTTGCCTACGCCGCCAAATGTGCCCGATAAACCGCCGCCTTTGGGGTTTTGTACCAATACGATCATTCCCAATATCACTGAAACTAGAATAATTAAAATTGCAAATAACAACATATCACTTTTCTTTTATCTGGTTAATTTTGGCTGCAAAGTAAGCGTTTTTAGAGGGATTGAGCAAACTTAATTTTTCCAATATTTCAATGGCTTTATCCTGCCTTCCCTGCTGTAATAAAACTTCGGCCATAGCTTCTGTTAATATTTCATCTTCCTGGTTAGATTTTTCAGCTAGTTTTTGAATGCTGCTGTCGGTAGCAGTAGCTTCTGTGCCTGCCGGTTTATTGGCCTGGAACGACTGTTGGGCATGGACTTTTTTCATTGTCTTAAGCCAGTCTGTAAAGCTTTTGAGCTGCTTACCCAGTTTATCAGATGTTTTCTCTTCCTCACTTAATTTAATGCCCACACTGGCAAAATAGTCGGATGTATGCAGTGGCTCAAAAACCAATGCTTCATTGGTATTGGCAGGTGCTATTTCCGGAATTGTTAATTCAGAAACGGAAACTACCTGCTCTGCTGTTATTGTTTCAGCAATGGGCGCTATTTCTTCTGTTTCAGCTTCCGGAGCGTCATCAATGGTTTCAAGGCTTTCTGCAAAAGCGGTTTCTTCTTCCTCGTTAATGATTGCCGGTTGAATATTGATTGCTTCCTCTTTTACTTTAATTGGTTGTTCTTCATTGCTCGTTTCATTGCTTTCAGTTTCCATTGTTTCAGAAATGCTTTCAGTCTCAATAGCCGGTGGTTCTTCAGCCGGCTCAAAAAACAATGTCTCTGTAGCAATTTCAGAAATTTCTTCTGTTGTTACTGTCGCTGGTTGCTGTTCTTCTTTTTCAATCAATGGTTCTGTTGCTATGAATTCGTTTGCTATGTGTTCATTTGAAGGTTCAGCAGTTTTTTCTTTCCATTGATTTATTTCGGCAGCTTGTTCGATAGTGACAGTACTAACTGGTTCTTTAGTAAAAACAGGGTTGCTATTATTACCTGCCTGCAGCAATTGAAAATTAAGCCAGTAATTATTATTGAAAAATACTGCGGTTTTTTTTGCCTGCAATTTGTATGCAGCAGTATCTTTTGGTGAAAGCAGCAGCAGGTAAAATTGTGCTACAGAAAAATAGGGATGTTCAGCAGCTATCCTTTCAAGGTTGCCAACAGCATCTTCTTCTGTAAGCTTCTTTTTAAAGACTGATTCAAATAACAACCGGTATTTTTCCATTGGTCAAAGCTATATTTTAAAAAACAAATGGTAAACTTTTAAGGTTACCAGTTAGAAAATATTTTATTGAACACAGCATCCACAATATTCCTTACTATTTCATCATTCCGCTCTGCTTCAGCCTGGGAAAGGCTTTGGCTGGAGTTGAAATCGAATGTGCTGGTAACATCTGTATCTAAATTTTTCTTTTCATCCAGTGTATTCTTAAAAATTACATGAAAAGAAACGGTTAAACGGTTGGTGCTGGATGTGCCGGATGTAATACCTGTGGTGGTTACTGAATAATCAGACACGTAGCCACCGATATCGTAATGTGCATTATCATCATTGGTTTGCCTAAGCCTTGTGCTGCCAATGATTTTTTGTTTGAGTTTTTCGGTTAGCTGTGGGCTTAACTGAGGATTAACATACCGTGCCTTGTTCTCCAGGTAATTTACCCGAAAGGTTTTTACTTCTACGGGAATGGAAACATCTTTAAAAGAGTATTTGCAGGTGGCATAGCTGAACAGCCAGGCACATAAAAAAAGTACCGCCAATGTTTTTACCCCATTGACCATTGACCCCAATCCTGAGCGTAGCCGAAGGGGACCATTCTCCTTTTCATTCTTCAATATCATATTCTTTTAGTTTTCTGTAAAGGGTTCTCTCGCTGATGCCAAGATCGGCGGCGGCATCTTTACGTTTGCTCCTGTGTTTTTTCAATGCTTTTATAATGAGCTCTTTTTCTTTATCAACAATGCTCAGCGATTCTTCCACTGCTTCTGTATGATGTACATCTTGTCCATTTTGATTAATAATAACCGGCTGGTGCGATTGCTGTGTATAACTGCCCTGCATTACCTGCGGCCGCATATCGGGCATCATGCTGTCATTATTATTGTAAACAGGGATGTGCTGTGCCATGTTTGGGTTTTGCAAAATGTCATAGAACATTTTCTTTAGCTCCGTCACATCTTTCTTCATATCAAAAAAGAGTTTGTAAAGTATTTCTCTTTCATTGGCAAATTCCTGATGGCTAACGGCACCCTTGCCTCCGGCCAATACAGGCAGGCGGTTAAAATTATTCTCCGGCAAAAACTGCATCAGTTCCTGGGCGGTCACTAATTTTTCTTTCGATAATACGGATATCTGTTCAGCAATATTTTTCAACTCCCTTACATTGCCCGGCCAGGTATAATTCATTAAAATGTTTTTCGCCTCATCGTTCAATTGTACGGGCAACCCTTTATAACGATCAGAAAAATCGGTGGCGAATTTTCTGAAGAGCAGGGGGATATCTTCCTTCCTGTCCCTTAATGCCGGAACCCTTATGGGTACTGTGTTTAAACGATAGTAAAGATCTTCTCTGAAACGGCCTGACTGAGCAAACTCAAGCAACTCACGGTTAGTGGCTGCAATTATTCTTACATCAGTTTTCTGCACCTTACTGCTGCCTACCCTGATGTATTCACCCGTTTCTAACACACGAAGCAAACGGGCCTGCGTACCCAATGGCAATTCACCAATTTCATCCAGGAAAATGGTGCCTCCATTCACGGTTTCAAAATAGCCCTTGCGGCTGTCAACAGCGCCGGTGAAAGAACCTTTTTCATGACCGAATAATTCTGAATCAATCGTGCCTTCGGGAATGGCGCCACAGTTTACAGCGATAAAAGGATTGTGTTTTCTTGCGCTCAATGCATGAATGATCTGAGAGAAAACTTCTTTCCCCACACCACTTTCTCCATTGATCAATACGCTCAGGTCGGTGGCCGCTACCTGTATGGCAACATTTAATGCATGATTCAATGCAGTAGTATTGCCTATGATCCCAAAACGGTTTTTTATAATTTGAATGTCCATTGCTTTGTTCTTTAATTGATTGCTTCTCCAAGGAGGGTACCTGCAGTACAGGCATTTACTTTCACATAAACATAATCTCCTTTCTTATAGTGTTGCTTTGGAAAAACGATCACTTTGTTCTGAGCATTTCTTCCGTACAGTTCATCTTCATTTTTCTTTGATGTACCTTCTATCAGCACTTTAAAAATTTTGCCCACATCCCGTTGCATGCTTTCCAGCGAATGAATGCGGTGCAGGTCAATCACTTCCTGTAATCTTCTTTTTTTAATGGCTTCCGGTACATCGTCTTTAAACCTTCTTGCTGCAAGGGTTCCCGGTCTTTCACTATAGAAATACATATAGGCAAGATCAAACCTGCAATATTCAAACAGGCTCATGGTATCCTGCTGGTCTTCTTCTGTTTCTGTACAAAACCCGGTGATAATATCTGTCGACAGGCCACAATCAGGGATCAGTTCTTTTATCCTGTCCACTTTTGCTACGTACCATTCCCTTGTGTAAGTCCGGTTCATCAGTTGCAATACTCTTGTGCTGCCGCTTTGTACAGGAAGGTGAATATTATTGCAGATGTTCTCGTATTTCACAATGGTATGCAGCACTTCATCGGTAATATCTTTTGGATGAGAGGTGGAGAACCTTACCCGTAGCAAAGGGTCAATCTGTGCCACTCTTTCAAGCAACATGGCAAATGTAACAGCCTCCCCAAACCCCTCCAAAGGAAGGGCTTTAGTCTCTGCCAATTCCTGATCTTTTATTTTTTTTCCAAAATGGCTAACGGGGTTTTCCCAATCAGCATTCTTATCAAAACTACCCAATGCTTCATTTGTAGAAAGCTTTATTAAAGAGCCTGGTTCTGAAAACCCTTCTTTGGAGGGCAGGGAGGTCTGAAAATAGTAGCTGTCCACATTCTGGCCCAGTAAGGTTACTTCACGGTATCCTCTGTCAAAAAGATCTTTACATTCATCCAGGATGCTTTTTGTATCCCTGCTTCTTTCCCTGCCTCTTGTAAAGGGTACTACACAAAATGAACACATATTGTTGCAGCCTCTCATGATGCTTACAAATGCATTTACACCATTGCTGTTTAGGCGGATGGGGGAGATGTCACCATAGGTTTCATCCCTGCTCAATAAAACGTTCACTGCTTTTTGCCCAGTTTCTGCATCCTGTATCAACTGAGGCAAACTGCGGTAAGCATCCGGCCCTACTACAATGTCCACGAGTTTTTCCTGTTCCAGGAATTGTTCTTTCAACCTTTCTGCCATGCAGCCCAAAACCCCCACCATCATAGCAGGTTTATTTTTTTTCAGCCTTTTAAATTCTGTGAGGCGTTTTCTTACCGTGAGTTCAGCTTTTTCCCTGATGGAGCAGGTATTTACAAAAATAAGATCTGCTTCTTCCAGGTTTTTAGTGGCGCCAAAACCATTGTTCTGCAGAATGGAAGCGATTACTTCGCTATCCGCAAAGTTCATGGCGCAGCCATAGCTTTCTATGTAAAAGTGTTTTTTAAAAACGCTTTCCTGTTCATAAGCAGGGGCAAAAGCCTCGCCCTGCCTGCTTTCGTCGTGTTGTTTTGTATTGAGAGTCTCTAACAGTTCCATTGAAAAAAATTGGATAGCAAAAATAGGTATTTAAGCCGGAACTGTGCCAGATTGACAGCGGTATGAACTTGTTAAATCAGGAAATTATGATTGGATCGGTTATTTTTTTTTCTACATCTTAGCTGCAACCGCCTTTGTGTCGTTGTTTTTCTTATCAAAAAAGAGCATTTTAACGGCTACCACAATCATCAACAAAGCAAATATTTTCTTTACAGTTTCCTGTGGCAATGCCAGGGCAATCTTGCTACCATAAAAACTACCGATGATAAAACCGAGTGAGATTACCAGCACCACCCTCATATCTACCTGGCCCTGCTTATAATATTGCAGTACTCCCAATATGCCCACGGGCAGCAGCAGGATGCCCAACGAAGTGCCCTGTGCCATTTTTTGAGAAAAACCCAGGAAAAATATCAATGCCGGTACAATGATGATGCCACCACCTACGCCTACCATACCACCCAGTAAGCCGGCGCTTATCCCTATCAGCATAAGGATGAGGATTGTTTGCAGATCCATGTTTACTTTTTTAGGTATCACTTTTTTGGAAACTTTTTAGCGTAGGATTCGATATCTTTTTTGATGATTTTATACGCCTCATGCTTATCTACAAACTCATCAATTTCCACAACTTTATTTTCCAGTACTTTATAGTTTTCAAAATAGTTTTTCAGTACAGCTATAAAGTGCCTGGGCAGTTCACTCACATTGGTGATATGGTTTACGGTTGGATCTTTGGTGGCAACAGCAATGATCTTATCATCCATTTCTCCATTGTCGATCATTTGCATATTACCAATTACGGTAGCTTGTACCAGGCATAGGGGCTGTATGCTTTCACTGCAGATTACTAATATATCCAGTGGGTCATGGTCTTCACCCAATGTCTGCGGAATAAAACCATAGTTTACCGGGTAATGAAAAGAGGAATAGACAACCCTGTCTAACTTCAACAGGCCGGTGGTTTTGTCAATTTCATATTTAGCACGGGAGCCTTGTGGTATTTCGATCAAAGCATTTACAATTTCAGGCGCATTTTCGCCATAATGAGCGCCGTGCCAGGGGTGGAGTACATACATAGTATAATTATTTTTAGTTGACGATTTTATAGCCAAGCCATGCTGCTGCAATACCCAGCGCTACACTGCCGAGTATATATAACATGCTTAGAAAGAATTTTCCATTCTGTATCAGTAATAAATTCTCAAATGAAAATGCAGAAAAAGTAGTGAACCCCCGCAAAGGCCGGTGGCAAGAAATAATTTCCAGTTGCCTGCAGATTCATGCCTGATGCTGTAGCCGGCAACTATGCCAATTACCAAACTGCCAATGATATTGATGGCTAAAGTGGTAACGGGAAATGATTTACTGTTGTAGAGTAAATTACCGGCATACCGAAGCACTGTACCCAGGGCGCCACCCAAACCAACCAGCAAAAACTGTTTTATCATTGATGCAATGTATTAAAGGTTTCCTGAAAAAGTGTATTTCAGGTCAATCAGCCATTGACCGTTTACTCTCACCACTTTTAATTTATTCTTTTCGTTCTTGTTAAAACTGTTGGAATAATTAATAATGGTAACAGAATCACTAACCGGGGTCATTTCATTAATGATGATATCAGCGTTTTTGTACAATTCAAGTTCTTCTTTTGGCCTGCTTTTAAAGTGCTCTTCAAAGCGGTCGAAATACTGGTTGTTGGTTTCTTCTTTCAGCATTAATTTTTCAGCCTGGGTAAAATTGCTTTGTTGAATATCTTTGATAAATGCTCTTGCCACATCAATATCGGTGTTGGGTAATTCATTATTTGACTGGCAGGAAAAAAGAAAAAAACAGCAGGAGAGGAGCCTGTAAAATTTTTGTTTCATAATTAAAGGTAAAAATCTTTAGCAAATGCAAAATAAAAAAGCACCCTTTTTAAAAGGATGCTTTTTTGAAAAATAAATTTTGATTAGTCTTTTTTCATTTTATCCAGCATTTTACTGGCAGAGTCCAATGCTTCCATGCCTTTGTTGATGCCTTCTTTTACTGAATCGATATTAATGTTCTTTAATTCATCCATGGCATTGTTAAGGCTGTCCATTCCACCTTTTTCCTGCATTTTATCGGTTGCCATCTGCATAATAGAGGCTTTATCAAAAGCTACTTTCCATTTGCCTTCTTCTTTCTTTAAAGTAAAATTGGTTGATTCGCCTGATTTTTTATCTTTTACCGGAACGGTGGCTTTATCGCCTTCTATTTTTGCTTCGCCAAATTCCATTTTTGATTTATCAAACTTGTCAGATTCTTTGTTGTCTTTGGCCATTTTCAATCCCATTTCCATCATGTCGATCATACTCTTGCTATCTGCAGTAGCTAATTTTCTTGCTGCCTCAATATCTTTTTTTTCCATGGCATCAAAAAAGGCACTCAATGCAGCTTTAGGGTCGCCACCAGAACCACCACAACCGGTGAAAAGAATTGCAGAACTTAAAATGGCTGCCGCCATGAATAATTTTTTCATAACAAAATAAGTTTTTGGTTTAGGGCTCAAATGTAATTTTATTTCAGTTTCGTTGTATCATTTATTTGTACACTATTCTTTTTATTTCACTGCAAAGCGGGTGTATGAACAGGTCATCTACTCCTACAAATTCAAAGTCATTTATCTTACTGGTTGTAAACTGTAGTTTCTTTTCGGTGCCCACTGAATAGCTTTTGTATACAAACTCTGCACAGTACATTCTGTCATCATCAGCCAGGTTAAATTTCATATCGAACATTATACCGGCAGTATACAGTTTTTTTACTTCTGCCATCAGTACCTTAATATCTGTGTTATTTACCTGGTAACGGAAAATACCAATGCCCCGGTTATCATAAGGTTCTGCAAACAGTTCCAGGGCATCTCTCCGTATTTTCTGATCAGGATTAAACTCTCCTCCCAATGCATGATATACAAAAATACTGTCGTGTTCAATGCTTGCAATGCCGCAGTGGGAGTAGGTTTTGTCATGTTGGTTCAGTGTTCGCAAACTTTCACTTGTAAAATCATTACCGGTTCTTGTAATCAGGTCACCGCTTTGAATGATTGGTTGCAGCGAATCGATTTCCCGGTATGCGTTGGTGATTCTTTCGGCTTCAATGATAGAATCATTTTTTGACGGCACCAGTTTATTTACTTCAGCATTGTTATGGCAGGCAATCAAAAAAAATAAGAGGCAGCATTGCAGCCACCTCTTAACCGGTATTAACATAGTGCTTATATCATTTTCGTTTTTCATAGCCCGGTGCAGCTTCTTCTTTTTCCGTTTCTTTTTCATAAGCCCTGATAATGGCTTTTACCAGGCGATGCCTTACCACATCTTCTTCATCCAGTTCGATGTGAGCAATGCCATCTACATTTTTCAAAATACGAATGGCTTTATCAAGTCCGCTACGCATGTTTTTAGGCAGATCTATCTGTGTAGGATCGCCGGTGATAATTGCCTTTGCATTGGCACCAATACGGGTTAAAAACATTTTTAACTGGCCATCATTGGTGTTCTGTGCTTCATCCAGAATAATGAAGGCATTATCGAGTGTACGTCCCCTCATGTAAGCCAATGGTGCTACTTCAATGGTACGGGTTGTCATATAATAACCTAATTTGTCGGCAGGTATCATATCATCCAGCGCATCATACAAAGGGCGCAAATACGGATCGATCTTTTCTTTAAGGTCGCCGGGTAAAAAACCCAGGTTTTCGCCAGCTTCCACTGCAGGCCTTGTTAAAATAATCTTCTTGACTGATTTGTTTTTGAGTGCTCTTACCGCCAGTGCAACTGCCGTGTAGGTTTTGCCGGTACCTGCAGGCCCAATCGCAAATACAATATCATTTTTATCCACAGCACTCACCATTCTTTTTTGGTTGGCTGTACGGGCCCTTACCGTTTTCCCATTGGGGCCAAACACCAATACATCATTTGGATTGCGGTCAACAAAATTGTCAACTACCTGTTGATCATCACCTCCCAAAATCTGTTCAAAATAATTTTCACTCATGTGCCCGTTACGTTCAATGTACTGTACAATAAGGTCAATTTTTTCTTTGGCATCAACGATCTGTTCCGGGGCACCGCTTAGTTTTACCTGGGTGCCTCTGCTCAAAATTTTCAGCAGGGGAAATTTTTTCTTTAAGATGTCGAGTTTGCCGTTGTTAACGCCAAAAAATTCAATGGGGTTAACACTTTCCAGGTTGATGATGGTTTCTGTCAATGTACTACTGTTTTAGTTTTACAATATTGGTGCGGTGCTTACTAGGCTACATTCATTGAATTCAAATTTAATGTTTTGATTCTGATATGCAGCCACTCTATTTATACACATAATGTTAAAAACAATGAGCTGTTTGTGTAACAGAATTGACTATATGCTGAATAAGACTTTTGTGTTTTTTATGCTGTTAAATTTCTACCCAGGTATGATCGGCCAGTAATTTAACAGGTGCTATAAAGGATTTATAAGGACCTGCACCACCGCCATATTCTTTAGGGCTGATCAATGAAAGCACATGTGATGAATCTTTTTTTTCATACAGATAATACAGATGCCCGATTACTGGGACAAAGCTCAGCTTGGCATTATATATTAACATGCTCAGTTCTTTCCGCATTTGTATTTCCTGTGCCTGGATGGCGAGTAATTCAATTTGCTTGCGGATCTGCTCGAGTTGCATGTTGGTTTGTTCTTCCATTGCAGTTAGTGCTTTGTGTCTTATCACCCCTTCTTCGGTAGCCTTGATTACTGCACCACCAACTGAAGTTGAGTATGGGATCACATTCATTTGTTTATGATACAGCTATGTATTTGTATATGCATCGCCACCGGGCCTGTTGCCATGCTGTGCGATTTTTAAAAAACCGTTTGGTAGCAACTCATGTTGAAGGGTCAGTAATGCAGTATTGTTTCGCTTAAATACAATATCAAAATTCAATGCATCTGTAAATGTTGCGCTTACTGAATCTGCAAGCTCTTTATCATAAAAAGGATGTTCGTCTCCATCTGCCACAAAAGTATACGAAGCATTGAATGCCTGGTTTTCCAGCGTAACCCAGTTGGTGCTGATATGGATCTCCTTTTTGTTGCCTGTGGATTCAATTTTACAAGTGCCGGATTTGGGCCTGTTGCCAAGTTCATAAGTCCCTTTTTCAGGGAATAATTGCCAGGAGGCTAAAAAATTATATGCTTCAATCATGTTCGTAATGGGTATTTATGGTACTTGCATTACAAAACTCAATGAGTTTTGTTTTAAACTTCTTTTCAGTGCTGCAAAGTTAAACGGGCAAACTGCCAAAACTTACCGGCTCAGTCATTTATAAACAGATTGTTTCAAAGGCTTTTGGGTTTTTAATAATAAAGAGCCTGTATGTTGCATCTAAAGTTTTATCAAATCAATATCTTTATTCGCCGGATTTAAAAATGTAACATATTGAAAACTGGATTGCCATTTGTTTTACTGCTTCTTTTTTGTGCCTGTACAGAATTTGCTTATCCGCAACAGCCCGGCAATAAAACCGACACCATTTTTGTGGTTAAAAAGAAAGGTTTGCTGGGAAGACTGGCTCAGAGTGTCAGCACAAGTGATACCGGCGATGTATTCACTGAAAAAAAAATAAATCCCTATTTTATTTATGTAGGAAGAACCATCCGCAATATTAAAATTGTGCGCCTTGGTTTTGAAAGGGATATCAATGATACTACTAAATACAATAATAATTTTGGCGTGATCGTGGCCAATGCTTTTCATAAAAAAACAACGGCCAATGTGATTGCCAATAACCTTTTTTTTGAAGCTGGCGACCGGGTAAATCCATACCTGATGACCGACAATGAACGGCATTTGAGGGAACAGCCTTTTGTACAGGATGCACTGATTGTGATGCAGCAGGTACCGGGAATGGCCAATGTGGTGGATGTAACCGTAATCGTGAAAGATGTATTTTCTCTTGGTGGGGGGCTCGATATTAACAGCACTAAGAGAATAGAACTGGAATTAAAGGAAGAGAATTTGAAAGGTACGGGATCAAGGCTTACCTTAAGTACCTTGTTTGATAGTGAAAGAAGACCCCGGATGGGTTTTGGTGCAGACCTGTTAACAAGAAATATCAAGGGCACTTTTATCAACTGGAATGTTGGATTCAAAACGATCAATGATGCCTTTAGCAGTGGTAAGAGTGAGGAATCTTTTTTTTACACCGCATTCGATAAGCCATTTGTAAGTCCTTATATACCATGGATGGGAGCGGTTGATCTCTCCTTAAGAAAAACAAAAAATAATTACACCTCCGATTCGCTCTATGAAAGAGCGTTCAAATACAGTTATCAAAAGTTTGATGTGTGGCTGGGTTACAATTTTGGCAGCAAACGGTTATTAAGAAAAAATGCACCCGGCAGAATCAGGAATTTCATTGCTGCCAGGGGCATTTACCAGCATTTTAACGATGTGCCCGGCAAAGTGCTGGATACTTTTGATTACCGGTTTACCAATATTACCGGGATATTGGGATCGTTTAGTTTGTTTAAACAAAATTTTATCCGTACAAATTTCATCTATGGCTTTGGCAGGAACGAGGATGTGCCGGAAGGATTCAGGGCATCGCTGGTAGCCGGCTGGATAAATAAAAAAGACAGTTTGAGAGCAGCTTACAGAAGCCGTCCTTATTACGCTTTTGAGGGACAAAGAACACATTTTAATACAAAAGGTTTTTTCAGCAGTTATACATTCAGGATTGGTGGTTATGTTTACAGGGGTAAATGGGAAGATGTAGATATATTATTTGATATAGATCATTTCACCAAGCGGAAAAAACTGGGGAGTGAATGGTACTACAGGCAGTTTTACAGCCTGGGGATAACAAGACAGATTAATTCGGCATTAAGTCAGCCACTCTATCTCAACAGTGAGTTTGGCCTCCCATATTTTAGTAACGGAATCATTGAGGCAGATTTAAGATGTTCTGCAAAAACGGAAGCTGTTTTTTATAATTTGCATAAATTTTGGGGCTTTCGCCTGGCACCTTTTCTTTTTGCTGATGCATGTATTATTAAACAAAAAAATACTGCACTTAATAAAAGCGATTTGTACAGCGCCCTTGGTGCAGGCATACGCACCCGCAATGAAAGCCTTGTATTTGGAACAATAGAACTGAAAGGATTTTATTTTCCAAGAATAGTGGGGATATGGGGCATTTAAGGATTGAGCTAAGCAGTAACATCCGTTTCAGGTACAGCAATACCCTTATCAGGAAGCCTGATTTTATAATTGCCAATTAAAAAGATGATGATATTTTATCCGGGCGGATAAAAAAAACATTACGAAAAGATAATTATAAGAGAAAAATTCCTTTACTTTGGCCTGCCAAAAAGAAAAATGACCCTCCGTAGAAACGGAGGATCTTTAACGATTGCTTGCCATATGAAAATTCTTGAACTTTTTTTGTAACTGACAAATTCAGTTTTCCCAGCATTTCAAATGCTTACTAATTTACCGATTGCCTGCTTTTTTACCGATTGCTTGCTGTATGAATCTCTGCCACATCGTATTTGATAACAAAAATAGGATGTGGCAGTTTTAAATTATAATCAATTTGTGGAGGGTTTTATTATGCTTAACGTGGCAGATATGATGTGCGGCCCATGTCCACAAAGGATTTCAGCAAAATATATTAATGATGCCCAGTCGTTTTACAGATACATTATTTCAGTTGGTTCATTCTCTTGAGAAGGCAGAAAAGAGAAATTTTAAACTCTATGTTAAGCGAAGTTCAGCCAAAGAGGACCTCAAAATCATCGAATTGTTTGACGCACTCGATAAACTGGTTGAATATGATGAAACTGTTTTGCTCAAAAAACTATCTTCTATAGAAAAGCCACAGTTGGCCAATGCCAAAGTCCATTTATACAAACAGCTCCTCGCCAGCCTAAGGGTCATTAAAAGCACAGACAGTATTGACATGCAGCTGAATGAGCAACTTGATTATGCAAGAATATTGTATAACAAGGGGCTTCATTTGCAGAGCTTGAAAATACTGGAAAAGCTGAAGGATATAGCTAAAGAACACTACAAGTATAATTTTTTGACACAGGTAATTGCCTGGGAAAAGAAGATAGAGAGTTTGCACATTACCCGGAGTATGACCGACAGAGCTGGTTCCCTTGCTGCTGAGGCCATTGAGGTTAATACAAGGGTGTCGATGGTAACAAGGATGAGTAACCTTTCCCTGCAGTTATACAGTTTGTACATTTTAAATGGCCATGCCAGAAATGAAAGGGATGAAAAATCGGTGATAAAATTTTTCATTGTCAACCTGCCTTCCAATTCTCATAAACTTACCGGCTTTTACGAAAGGCTTTATCTCTATCAAAGCTACTGCTGGTATGCTTTTATACGGCAGGACTTCTTAATGTACTACCGGTATGCCCAAAAATGGATCGACATTTATCATGAACAGCCGCTCATGATAAAAGTGGAAACCGGCTATTATATCAAAGGGCTGCATAACCTGCTGAATGCACACTTCGATCTGCGGAATTTTGAAGGGTTTGAAATTGCCCTGAAGCAGTTTAAAAATTTTGCAGCAACAGGCCTGGCCAATAAGCATGACAATCATCGTATACAGACATTTGTTTACATTAACAGCGCCACTCTTAACCAGCATTTTATGCTGGGGACTTTTGAAGAAGGGCTAGCGCTGATACCCGAACTGGAAATAAAATTGGAAGAATACTCTCTTTTCCTGGATAATCACCGGATATTGGTATTCAATTATAAAATTGCCAATCTCTATTTTGGCAGCGGGAAATTCGATATTGCTATTGACTACCTGCAAAAAATCATCAACGTAAACCCCGATTTGCGGAACGATCTGCAATGCTATGCCAGATTGCTGCACCTGATGGCGCATTATGAATTGGGTAATTTTGAGATTATTGATTCTCTCATCAAGTCGGTGTACCGCTTTATGGCCAAAATGGAAAACCTTACTGTAGTGGAAGAAGCTATGTTCAGGTTCCTGCGTAATTCTTTCCACCTTTCCCGGCATAAAATGAAGGCTGAGCTTGAGGTATTTCTTCAAAGTATCAAGCAACTGGAAAAGAATCGTTTTCAGACCAGGAGTTTTGCCTACCTGGACATCATCTCATGGGTGGAAAGTAAAGTGCATGAAAAGCCACTGAGTACTGTAATACATGAAAAATATCTTGCACAAAAGAAGCGAAACTATTAAGCCTGCACCAGCAAATTCCCACCCTATTTTTTGATCTTAGAATAGACCTCCCGGTATTTTGTACCTGCTCATAATAATGAACTGATTGATGGGATATCCCAAAAAGGCATGTATTCCTTCCAGCCAAAGAAAAATGAGAAAAAAGCGTGAATAAAAGGCGCTGATAAAAAGCTGAGTAACAAATAAACGATGGTTTGCCTCCTGTTCATTTTCAAAACAAGCGGGGGCAACATTACATTCATCAACATAGGAACCGGGTAATAGATCCACCAGGGTAAGCCAAGATTGGCTCCATATTTTCCAAACAACATTCCCAGCACTACCACCAGTAAGCAGACCCAAGCCAGTTTTTTTATTCGTTTTTAGTGAATCCAGAGGTAGTGTTATCCGGATTACAACTACGAAAATAATGATGGATGCAATGATCATTATTGGAAAATGAAAGGACTGCATAGACAATAAAATTAAGTTTTGCAAATCTACTGACTGCTGTAATGGCAGCATATTTTATTTTGTAGAAACAGGGCTGTAGAGGAGGCAGCCAAGGCATTCGCTTTTTGACTGAACTTATCTGGGCAGAAGCAAAGGTTAGTAATTTAAGTTTGAGGCAGGGCAGGTTATCCAGCTAAACAACTTAGCTTTTAACCCGAATCCTTTCTAAAAACCACTCAAACTGTAATACTACTTTAGGTAGTTTATATAATAAAATTTAATTTAAATATTATCAATGTTTTATGAGTTTTATATCTAATAAAAGTATCTATATAAAATCAATTATCGCTGTTTAAAACCTCCATTCCTCCAGTTGGGCGGAAGTACTCGAATGTATTTGCATTTTACAGCTATATAGTTGAGATAATCAATGCTTTGGAATATAATTATGGTATTAAATTTTATATAAATAGATTAATCTGCTAAAATGTGAATATCAGAAAAGCAAAAATGTCCCAAATTCAACTTTCTTTTAAAAATTGACCGGATCTTACCCGTATTTTTTTGGCTGGCTTTAAATCACTTTATTTGGTTACCTCTTTTTAATTTGTTGGGTAAAACAAATATCATGTAAAACTGACAGTCTTATTTCCCCTTCAATCTTTTACACATACCAGTTTTTATTGCCAATAAATGCAGGCAAATTTTTCTTGCCAGGCTCTACCCTAGAATAATTGTATGAAGATTTTGATTGTCATTGCTCTTTTTGGATTTATAAATGGCTTTAGTTCCTGTTTGGGGAAGTAATTCCGTAAAATGGATAAAAAAACAACTTGTAATAATTATAGAATAATGATAATCATTTGTTTATGCCTTTGGCATGGTATAGGACTTATAGCTAGCACAACCGGATGATGAAAATGGAAGAAAAAAAGTACTGGTTGAAGTAAAAGGAGCAATACTACTAATTATACAGGGTTTCTTCAGTGTTATTAAGAGTCGTTTAACTTGGGCTGGATCTCCAATTAAACGACTTTCTTATTTAAAGTAGAGGGCAGTGTTTTTTAATTACTTATTGCTGTATCATATAAAAGTACCATTCAGAAAACCCAACTCATTTGTTATGAAAATGTTCTTTCAACAGATTTTAAAAGGCGCTAAAGCAAAATCCACCGATTCCGCTTTCCTTACTGGTAATAAAAAAAGCAAGGCTGCCACATTTGAACCTGCTCCGGCATATTGGGCTCTGATACCAGTAAGGGTGCAGCATAAAGCAGCTTTGAATATTGAAAAAAATAATCAGTAAAGACTTTTCTTACTGGCATTGACAAATAAATTTCACACTAATTAAAATAATAATACAGCCACGGCGTTTATATTTCAGCCCCACGGATATAGCGCTTGTGCTTGGTAAACAAGATGTTTTCTTTGGGGGTTACAGAACCGAATTAGGTTCGTAAACAAAGGCTTGATTTCTATCAGGCCTTTTGTTTTTTTACAATCCCCTCTTTTCCCTCTATTATTGATGATTTATTCCTAAGTATTTGGTTACAGGCAACATTATTACGAGCTTCAGTATCTTCATCACTTTGTTTTGTTATTTTTACGCTTTGTACATTTACACTTCTTCCATGAAACGAATCTCTCTGTTCCTGCTTCTGCTGGCTGCTAATGCCATAACATTTGCACAGGATTTCTCCAATAAAGGAAAGGACTTTTGGTTGGGTTATGGCTATCATGTAAGGTATGTTACCAGTAGTGGTGGTGGAACAAATGGGCAGGAAATGGTGCTGTATTTTGCTACTGAAAATATTCCAGGCAGATTTACCAACATCAAAATTGAAATACCGGGTATAGGGTATGTTCAGAATATTAATAATATAGCCCCTGGTACAATTGCTGTTTCCGGGGCTATACCAAAAGGTGGAACACAAGATGCAAGGCTAACAGGGGAAGGACTTTTTAATACAGGTATACATGTTTCCAGCGATAGGCCTGTAGTGGCATATTCCCATATTTATAACAGTAATGTTTCTGGTGCTACATTACTTTTCCCAACTAATACATTAGGCAAGGATTATTATTCTATGAACTATACTCAAAGTTCAAATGAAGACTTTTCAAACAGTTTTTTCTTTGTGGTGGCAACTGATACAGGAGCAACCACAGTTGAAATTACCCCTTCTGAATCAACGTTGAGTCATGCCGCTAATGTTCCGTTTGTAATAACCCTTAACCAGGGTGAAATTTATAATGTAATGGGGCAATTAACCGGAGGCTCACAGGGCGATTTTACCGGAGTAGATCTTACTGGTTCCCGGATCAGGTCAATCAATAATGGTGGAGCTAGCTGCAAAAAAATTGCTGTTTTTTCAGGTTCAGGCAAAATGAAAATTGACTGTGGAGCCGGGGGCGGCAGTGCCGATAACCTTTTTGCCCAGGCTTTTCCCAAAAGTGCCTGGGGTAAAAGATTTTTAACTGCTCCTACCAGTAATATGCCTTTTAATAATTACAGGGTGGGAGTCAGTAATCCATTGGCAGTTGTAAAAGTTAATGGTATTGTCCTGACGGGCCTGATCAATAATTTTATTATGAATTGCCAATTACCAATCAACCGCTTTTAATTGAATCCGATGAAGCTGTAATGGTATCCCAATATATTACCACCAGAAATACATGTGGAAATAATTTCATATCTCAGGATGGCGACCCTGAAATGATTTACCTGAGTCCGGTGGAACAAACAATCGACCAGGTTATTTTAAACTCAACGGGTAACTTTAATATCACACAACACTGGATAAATGTGATCATGAAATCAATTGCTGTACCTTCTTTTGCTATTACTGGTGCTGCCGGGACTTATAATTTTTTTCCTCATCCACAGGACCCTGATTATAGCTATGCCCAAATAAGTGTAACAGCAGGTTCACATACGCTTACTGCCGATAGTGGGTTTAATGCCATTGCGTATGGTTATGGTTTTGCAGAAACTTATGGATACAATGCCGGTACCAATCTTAAAGACCTGTACAATTTTATAGAGCCAATCAACCCGTTGAATATATCAGGTACCAATTCAGCTTGTGCCTGTACCCCCTTTTATTTTAGCATCACATATCCATTCCAGCCTTTATCGTTGTTTTGGGATTTTAAAGGTTTTCAAACGC
Source organism: Chitinophagaceae bacterium (assembly GCA_016722465.1). Lineage (GTDB taxonomy): Bacteria > Bacteroidota > Bacteroidia > Chitinophagales > Chitinophagaceae > Ferruginibacter. The sequence continues at coordinate 200,997 of JADKJC010000013.1, forward strand.
CCAACGTATCTGTTGCTAACCCCGTTGCAGACAGTACTTATTTCATAAATGGCAAACAGGTGTGGCGGTATAAATTACCAACACCCTATAGTTATTGTCCTGCCGGTAACTATCCAATATCAATTACAGCCGGTACTGCCGGGGCGGATGGTTGTGGTAATACACAGGTAAAAGATGATACCCTGCTCGTCAGGAATACACCGTTGCCGGATTTTAGCTGGATACACAACGGCTGTGTTACAGATTCTGTACGTTTCAGCGACGCCACTACTTATGATGAGGATGTTTATTCTTATCAATGGACCTGGGATTTTGGTGATGGCAATACAAGCACAGAACAAGCCCCGGTACATAAATATGCAGCTCCAGGAGTTTATACGGTATCCTATAACCTTATTACCAATATCGGTTGTATCAGTGAAATAAAGACAAAGCAGATTACCATTACCGGTGTGCCGGTAGCAAAATTTGGGGTTTCCAGCCCGCTGTGTATCAATAAGCCGGTTACTTTTTCTGATACATCTACTGTTGCTTCGCCGGGCATTATAAAATCATGGTATTGGGATTTTGGCGATGGCACCCTGGATACCACGCTCAGCAATGCCAACCTTGTACATATATATAATAGTGCAGGGCCTAAAACTGTGAGCCTGCAAATTGAAACACCCAGTGGTTGCCAGAGTAGCCCATTCAATAAAACATTTACCATCAACCCCAACCCAGTGGTTGATTTTACAATCCCTGCAAAAGTTTGCCTGCCCTACGACCTTGCAAACTTTACAGATGCCAGCACCATATCCGACGGAACTGAATCAGGGTTTAGTTGGAAATGGAAATTTGGAGAACCCGGCAGTGGTGTGAAGGATAGTGCAGCTACCAAAAATGCAAGCCATTTGTACAGTGCTGTTGGCCCTTTCAATGTTAAACTTCAGGTAACAAGTGCCGCAGGTTGTGTGGACAGCGCTATCAAGGTATTCAGCAACGTATTTGCAAAAGCAAGTGCCGGCTTTGCCGTAAATCCTGAAAACTGTTTTAATACTGCCACCAATGTTACCAGCAATAGCAGTGGGCAGGGCAATACTATTACGAACTGGTTCTGGGATTATGGAGATGCCAGTAATGGAACCGGGCAAACTGCATCACATACCTATTTGGCAGCTGGTTCATATACTATCAAACATTGGGTGGCAACTGATAAAGGATGTAATAGCGATACCATTCCGCAAAGTGTGATTATAAATCCTTTGCCTGTGGCCAACTTAATACCGGAGCATTGGCTTGCGAAAAAATGATATCAGCTTTACCGACCTTTCAACTCCGGGTGCAGGCAACATTACCGCCTGGACATGGAATTTTGGAAACGGAAGACCTGATTCTGTTATTAATAACAATTTTCCTTTTAATTACAGGTATGATACGGCTAAAAACTATATTGTTAAGCTAAGCCTGCTTACTAACAAAGGATGTAGGAATGCAACGCCTTTCACAAAAGCAATTACAGTTAATCCATTGCCGAAGCCAGGGTTTATTTCCCCGGAGGTTTGCCTTACGGATGCTTCGGCCCAGTTTGTTGATACCTCTTCCATTGCTTCAGGAACTATTACCAATTGGGCATGGAATTTTGGGGATCCCGGTTCCGGCGTAAATAACAATTTTATTGGGCTGAATGCACAGCACCGGTATAATTCCATTGGATTGTACACTGCCACACTAACGGTAACCAGTAACAGCGGATGCATTGATTCATTACACCAGTCATTTACTGTGAATGGTGATATACCCAGGGCTAACTTTTTTCCACAGGCTTCACCAAATTTTTGTGCAAATGATTCTGTTGCTATAAAAGATAGTTCCACCGTAAACTTTGGTAATGTAACCAGGGTTGAAATTTATTGGGATATTGTAAATGCTCCCGGAGTAAAAGATGTTGATGATCTGCCTGCATTTGGCAAAGTATACAAACACAAATATGTTAATTTCCAAAACCCTTTATCACAAGATTTTTTTGTCAGGTACAAATCCTACTCTGGGGCAAGTTGTGTAGATTCTATTACAAAAAGGATTACCGTTCATGCGGCACCAAAAGTACAATTTAATAATGTGGTTCCCGTTTGTCTGGATGCAGTCAGTTACCAGTTAACAGAAGCATCGGAAGTGGGAGGGGTTCCGGGTACAGGCGTATTTACCGGTACAGGTATCAGCAATACCGGCCTGTTTCAACCTTCCGTATCCGGTGTAGGTGCTTTCAGTATCTTATTTACTTATACTTCAACCTTTGGTTGTGTGGATACTATTTCAAATAACATCAGCGTACTGGCACCGGCCATTGCTAATTTTGGATTTAGCAAACCAGCTTGCGAAAAGAACAGTATTACTTTTACAGATTCATCTTCCATTCCTGCAACAAGCGGCACCATTATCAGGTGGAGTTGGAATTTTGGTGATGCTACCCCTGTTGTAAATAACAATTCCGCAGCTGCCGTATCGCATACATTTGCTGCTTACAATAGCTATACAGTTACACTTACCATCACTACAAGCAATGGTTGTAAAGTAAGTAAACAAAAAACGGTTGCTGTGAATCCATTACCGGTAACCGGCTTTAAATTCCCGGCCAGTGTTTGTTTGCCCAATGCATCTGTTGCATTTACGGATACATCCAGCATTGCAGATGGCACCGAAAACAGCTTTACTTATGCCTGGAGGTTTGGTGATACCGGCGCTGGCAATAATACTTCTGTATCAAAAAACCCCACACATATCTATTCTGGTACAGGCCCATATAATGTTACATTAACCTGTACCAGTGGTGCTGGTTGTAAAGATTCAACTACTATTGCTGTCAATACCATTCATCCGCAGCCAACCGCAAAGTTTACATCAGACAGTGTAAGCATTTGTGAAACCCAGGCGGTAAAATTCAGCGACAACAGCGATGGCGCTGATGGCACAGTAAACAAATGGTTGTGGAATTTTGATAATGCAAATTCAAGCAGCCTGCAGTTTCCGCCATCACAAACTTATAACACGGCCAAATTGTATTCCATAGAATTGCAGGTAGAAAATACTTTTGGTTGCAGGGATACAGCAACAAAATCATTCACTGTATTCGCCAATCCGGTTATCAATGCAGGAAGAGATACCGTGTTGCTGGAAGGAGGAGAAATTACACTCAATGCAACTGCCAGTGGCAATGGCCTGCAGTATTTATGGACAGCAGACAGACCGGGTAATTTCTTAAACAGTAACCGGGTTTTAAGGCCTGTATTGAAAGGAATTACCGATGATATTACCTATGAATTGCTGGTGGTAGCTACCGGTGGTTGCTTTAGAACAGATGTAGTGTTTATCGAATTGCTGAAAGCGCCGGTGGTGCCGAATACCTTTACACCCAATGGTGATAATATCAATGATCGCTGGATCATTCAATACCTGGAATCTTACCCCGGGGCAATGATAAAAGTATTCAACAGGGATGGCCAGGCTGTATATGAATCCCGTGGATACAACCCAATTGGCTGGGATGGAAAGTATAAGGGTAAAGCATTACCTTTTGGAACCTACTATTATATCATTGAACCCGGCAGCGGCAGAAAAGCCATTACTGGTTACGTAACACTTGTTTATTAATATGACACTGGAGCATGTTGCCATCTGGACAAATGACCTTGAAAAATTAAAAGATTATTACATCTTGTATTTTGGCGGGATAGCCAATAACAAATATATCAATCCGGAGAAAAATTTCAGTAGTTACTTCCTCACTTTTAAAGGAGGGGCAAGGCTGGAGATCATGACGATGACGGGTATACCTTCAAATAATAATGATACTGTAAAAGCACAGCATCTTGGTATTATACATCTTGCATTTGGCGTTGACAGCATTGAAGAAGTAGATGCAAAAGCCATTGAATTGAAAGCAGCAGGTTATCCCATTTTAAGCGGCCCAAGGAAAACAGGCGATGGATACTATGAATTTGAAACGCTTGACCCGGATAATAACAGGCTGGAAGTAACCACTACTTTATAAAATTTGCGGAATGAATGTCAGGATGTAATCCTTTTCTTTATAGTAGTTTTTAAAGTGTCTGGTAATTGAACTTTTGATGCAGGCTTAATTTTTTCAGTTAAGATTCTCATCTTTTTGGTCAGTAGTACAAGGGGTTTGATTTCTGCAACACCATTATTGTTTTTCAGTTCCAGCAAATAGGTCTTTTTATCTTTTACACCAGATTGTTCTTCCTCAACTTTTACCATTAAAGTGGGAGAGGCCTTTGCTTCATTATCCGAAACCTGCACTGCTACTTCCTGTAATTGATCATCCAGCTTCAGTAATTCTTCATTCACTAATGCTAAAGTGTACTCCTGTTCATTTAAGTGCAATTGTTTTGCTACAATTTTCTTTGCCAATACAGCTTTGCTGATCACCTGCTGATCGGTCACCGGCTTTTTATTGATGATTGCAGCCGTATTCATTTCACTATAGTTATCAACCGGCATTTTTAATGAAGCAAAGGATGAAGCAGCAACAAGGTCAACTGCCTGTTTCTGTGCAGCGGGGTTTCCTTTTTTACCGATAACGGGCAATGCAAAAAAGATTCCCAGCAATAAGGTAAATGCGGTGGTTGCCAGTTTGATCCTGTTTCCAAAACCCATACTGGTTTGCGGTTCGGCAGCAAACAATCTTTTGATTCGTCCCAATAAGTTTTTCTTTCCATTGGTGGCCGCCAGTGCAAGTTTGAGAGAAAGTGAACGGTTCTGTTCCAGCAACAACAGTGCGGAAGCATAGTCATGTTTGTTATACCGGTAATTCAGTACCCAGTCATCACAACAGTTTTCTCTTTCTATTCTTGCTGTATTGCCCAGCAGCCTTGCAAACGGGTTGAAGAATAATATCAGTTCAATGAATGACTGCAGCAGGTTGATGAGATAATCGTTGCGTTTGATATGCGCCAGTTCATGCAGGATGATGGCTTCAGCCTGTGCTGTGGTAAGGTTATTCAAAGCAGTCACCGGCAGCAGTATCATCGGTTTAAAAAATCCGATGACGGAAGGGACATCTACTTTCTCTGATAACCAGATGGAAACTTTTTTATGAATACCGATGTGCAGCGCAATTTGTTCTGTAAATAACCTGGTATCAATCGGAGCCTTGATAAACGGACTGTTCTTTACCTGGTAAATTGCTCTAAAGTGTTTGGCAAATTTAAAACCATGCAGCAGCAGCAATGCAAGGTAAACAATCGATATATATTGAAATGATGCAGCCACATTTTCAGAAACATGCAGCCAGCTTAAGGCAAGGGTTTCGTTTCTGAGTCTTTTATCAAGACAAAATTTTGAATGCTGGTAATTGCAAACCATGCAAAGGATACCAGCAGCATCAATAAACTTAAATGCTGTTTAAATAATGCAGATAGATTTTTATTGCTGACAGTGATTAGTTGATATACCATCCACAGCAGTGCAGCCTGCCAGATGCTGTTGGCAATGCCCCAGCCAAGCGATTGTAAAAAGTGATATTTCTCAAAAACAGAAAGCAGCATAACCGTTCATTATTTTTTAATGCCTTTTAAGAAATTGCTGATCTCTTCCAGTTCTTCCCTGGAGGCTTTATGATTGCCCAGTGCCTGCATTACCAGTTGGGCAGGCGAGCCTGCAAACAGGGAATCGATCATTTTATTCAGCAACAGATTTTGGGTATTTTCCCTGCTCACCGCCGGCTGGTAAATATGTGTTTTGTTGCTGCTATCCCTTGTCACCAGGCCCTTTTCAAACATAATCTGCATTAGCTTTAGGGTAGTTGTGTAGCCGGCTTCCTTGCTCTTCAGTATCTCATCATGTACTTCTCTTACGGTTGCGGATTCTTTATTCCACAGCACCTGAAGTATTTCCAGCTCGCCTTCCGTGGGCTTTAGTTGTTTTGTAATGTTCATAATACGACTGTTTTCGTACGTAAATATAAAAGATTATTTCAAAATGCGAACTAAAATTTTCGTAGTTGGAAAAATAGTTGGATAAACTCCAATGATAAGGGATAAAATAGTCGTCCGTAGCAGGAAACTGGTCACTGATAACCCGTCACTTCAAATTTTCCTTTCTTAATTCTGCAGTGGTTTTACTGCTCCCGTCATGGCTCCAGCCGGGGATTTGATAAAGTATTTGATGCCATTGATGAAAGAACCTGAATGAAAAGCCTTCCTGAACAACTGCCCCAGGTAATAATAGCGATGTAGGCTGGGTTATAGGATTCAATATTTTTGGTAAGCCCATAAGTAGGGCGCTCTTCTTCTGCCTGGAAACTGCCGAAGATGCGATCCCAGATGATCAATATGCCGGCATGGTTCTTATCTAAATATTTCAGATCGCTGCCATGGTGCACCCGGTGGTGGGAGGGGGTATTCAAAATAAACTCCAGTGGCTTTGGTAATTTATCAATGGTTTCGGTATGTATCCAGAACTGGTAGATTAAACTTAATTGCTGCATAAATAATATCCAGATGGGATGAAAGCCTGCCAATGGCATCCACGACCAAAATAGAAATGCCCCGGAAAGATTGCCTGTCCAGGTTTGGCGCAGGGCTGCTGCCAAATTATAATGTTGTGATGAGTGATGCACCACATGGCTGGCCCAGAAGTAATTTACATAATGGCTGATGCGGTGGAACCAGTAATAGGAAAAATCATCAGCAAAAAACAGCAATACCCAGTACCACCAGTTGCTGCTGTTCAGGGTGATGAGCCGGTGTTCATATAAAAAGGTAAAAAGGCCAAATATCAGCGCTTTGGTGATAAACCCGGTGATTACATTTCCGATACCAAGCCCCAGGCTGGTGAACGTGTCTTTGGTTTCGTACAGGTGTTTGTTTTCTTTGTAACTAAACCATGCTTCAATAGAAAGCAGCAATACAAAAAAAGGAATGGCATAATATAATATAGCAGGTGGCATACCGCAATTTACGGAGAAAATTATATCCGGTAACCATGCTTATTAACCGGAAGCAGCCAATTTAAAAGGAGCTTCTGGTTAGCCGTATTTATTTTCCAGCGGTAGCCATTGTAAGAATTAAAATAGTAGTTTCGCAAATTATCAGAATATAGTATATGGCGGAAACTTTAGGTATGTTGTGTGATAAGCTTACAATTGTAAAATTGAAGCAGTACCACAGCGAAGATGAGACAAGATTGAACAGTTTGGCGCTGCAAAGCAAACAACTGCAGGACGAGATAGATGAGTATGTTGCAGATGCCCTCAATGGTAAAATACCAGTGAGTAAAATGACATTTGATGCCAATAAGGTGTTTAAAAAAGAAGGCAATGAACTGGCAGCAGTGGATGGTAGTTTTGGAGAAGTGTTCTACCGCCTGGCCGATGTGAATTGCCGCCTCTGGCACGAACAGGAAAAAGTATATGAATTTGAAATAGTGCCTGCTGATGAAAAGAACACGGTAGTAAAGCAACTGGCATTGTTAAATCTTGAAAGAAACCAGTGTATTGATAAAATAAACAATCTCTTTGCACAATCCATTAATTCTTTAAAAAATAAGTTGTAATAATGCACGTACGTAAAAGAACAACCTGCAGGGTTTGTGGTTCGGCTTCTTTAAAGCCTGTTATCAGTTTAGGGCCTCAATATTTACAAGGTTCATTTGTTAAGCCAGGTAAAGAAATGCCTTCTCAACGAAAGATCAATTGCTCACTTGTAAGATGTAATCCGCAGGAAGATGAAAATGGCTGCGGTTTGTTACAGATGGAGCATAGTGTACCTCCGAAATTTTATATGCTGCTTACTGGTACAGGAGCGGTACCAATGCCACCATGAGGAATCATCTGAAAGATATTGTGGACAGCACCATGGGTTTACTAAAAAAACAGAATTGCAATGTGCTGGATATTGGTTGTAACGATGGTACGCTGCTGGATTATTATCCGGAAGCTTTTAAAAGATTTGGTTGTGACCCCAGTGATGTGGCGCAGGAAGTAAAGAATGCTACAGTAGTACAGGATATTTTCCTTCGGCAGAACTGTTCAGTGCGATCGGCGATCAAAAAATGGATGTGATCACTTCCATCGCTATGTTCTACGACCTGGAAAGCCCTGTAGATTTTGTGAAAGGAATCAAACGCCTGCTTTCACCTGAAGGCATTTGGGTATTTGAAATGAGCTATATGCCGCACATGCTCGAACTCGACAGTTATGACACCATCTGCCATGAGCACCTTGAGTTTTACAGCCTTGCTGTACTGGAGAAAATTACTGCCATGGCTGGTATGAAGATATTTAAAATCTCCTTCAACGATATCAATGGTGGCAGTATCCGTTGCTACGCCACTCATAAAGAAAGCAGCCTGTCACGATAGCAAGGAAGATCATGTGCTGATGAACGAGATCCGGCAGAAAGAATTTGACCTGGAACTGGATACCGATAAGCCTTATGTGGCATTCCAGTACAGGATAGAAAAAGTGAAAAATGAATTGCACGACCTGCTGGTGAAGCTGAAAAATGAAGGCAAGCGGGTGCATATTTATGGCGCTTCCACCAAAGGCAACACCATTTTACAATGGTGTGATATCAACAGCATGCTGGTTGAATGTGCCGCTGAAAGAAACCCGGATAAATACGGCGCTTTTACCCTGGGTACCAATATACCCATCATCAGCGAAGCAGAAAGCAGGGCCATGAATCCCGATTATTACCTGGTGCTGCCATGGCACTTTAAAGAAGAGTTTTTGGAAAGGGAAAAAGAAGCGCTTGACAAAGGAACCGGCTTTATTTTCCCTGTGCCGAGGGTGGAGATTTATAAGAAATAATTCATTGTCTTTAAAGTTGACACCTGCAGTGAGACTATTTACTTGTTGAAGTAAATTGATAAGAAGCATGCAGCCTAAAACAGATATCGAATAGAAATGAAGGGCCTGTTTATTAATAACAAAAAAGCGAAGGATAGTATTTATGAGTCAGGCTATATGGTTTATAAATCCTTACTGCATTCCGAACTTTATACATTAGACTACCAGGAAATTGATATTGATAACAGGCAGGTAAAGATGGGGTATGATTTTTATTTCTTCAATTATCATCCTGTTACAATGAAATGGCTCGAAACCAGGCAGCTTAAAAAGCAGCTCGGTTTTGTTAGTACCATGATATTGGAAGTAGCCCCAAATGATCCATTCGTTTTATGCCCGGAAAGGGACTTTGATCTTTATTGCGTACTTGATCCTACAGTAAGAACTAAACAAAAAAATGTTTTCCCATTTCCAAGACCATTAGAAAAAACCGACTTTAGTTTACCCGTTTCAAATAATGAAATACCTGTAATAGGAAGTTTTGGTTTTGCTACCAGGGGAAAAGGGTTTCAGCATGTAGTGGAAGCGGTGAACAAAGAGTTTGAAAAAGCAATCGTTAAGATCAATATTCCTTACGGCGATTTTGTTCCTGAGTCGGAACAGTACGCCAAATTTATCGGCGATCTCTGTAAACAAAAAGCAAAGCCGGGAATTGATGTGCAGGTAACGCATGACTTCATGAGTAAGGAAGCATTGATTCAATGGTGTGGTGCCAATACCTTAAATTGTTTTTTTGTACGACAGGAATATGCCCGGCCTTTCTGCCACTACCGATCAGGCTATCACATCCGGCCGCCCATTGTCTGTTTCCAACAATGATACATTTAGGCATATTACTGCGTACCTTCCGCCTTACCCGGAATTTTCATTAAAGGACTCAATCGAAAAGGCTGTTCCTATTGTAGAGCAAATGAAGCAGGACTGGCAGCAGGAAAAATTCAGGGAACGGTTTGAGCAGGTGCTGGAGCCTTATCAACATACAATGAGAAAAGAAGCTACAGCTGATGGTTATTATGAATTGCCCATTAAAAAACAACAGTAATAGATGCCATCAACCGGCGGATAAAAAATACAAAAGAAAATTGAAGCAGATCAACATCACTCAATTATTTACCAGCAAAAGAAAGCATGAAATTATTTAGGATACTGGGTAAACGCCTGATGAAGGAAGCTCAATATGGGTATTCTCAATTTGGAGAAGACCTGATCATTGCTCATTTATTTGCACAGGTGGGAATTACAAAACCAACTTACCTTGATATTGGAGCCAATGAACCACGCTATATCAGTAACACTTATTTTTTTTACATCCGTGGCAGCAGGGGAGTGTTGATGGAACCCAATCCTTTCCTGTATAAAAAATTAAAGAAACTTCGGCCTCATGATACGGTGGTGAATGCAGGAATAGGTATCAGTGCTGCAGGAGAAGCTGATTTTTATTTGTTCCCCAACTATGCCAATGGATTAAGTACTTTTTCTGAAAAAGAAGCCCGGCACTGGGAACAAACCGGCATGAAAGGGCTTGGTAAAATTCCTGTTGAAAAAGTGATCAAACTTCCGTTGATACCGGTAAATGATATACTGGAAAAGTATTTCAGCAGCAAAGCACCCAATTTTGTATCTATTGATGTAGAGGGGCTGGACCTGGATATTTTAAAGAGCCTTGATTTTGCGAAGTACCAACCCGAAGTGATTTGTGTTGAAACCCTTGGTTACGATGACCAGCAGCAGACCTATAAACTGAATGATATCATCGGTTATATGCTCACGAAGGAATATGAAGTATATGCTGATACAAGAGTGAACACTATTTTTTGCAGAAAAGATATTTTTAAGAAATGAATGCAATAATTTTGGCGCCAACGGACAGGATGGCTATTATCTGAACGCTTTGCTGGAAGACGCTGGTATCAGCGTTTTTAAAATGGGCAGAGATGCTGCCCCGGGGTTACTTGACTACAATGCACTTGCAGATTTTATCGAACTGCATCAGCCAACTTACATTTTTCACCTGGCAGCCAACTCCACTACCAACCACCATGCGTTGTTTGAAAACCACGCCATCATCAGCACCGGTACCATCAATATACTGGAGGCCGTAAAGAATTTTTCCCCTTCAACAAAAGTGTTTATTTCCGGCAGCGGATTACAATTTGTAAACAACAATCAGCCCATTAAGGAAACGGATGCGTTTGAAGCAAGAGATGCTTATTCCGTAAGCAGGATACATTCTGTATATGCAGCAAGGTATTACCGAAGGCTTGGGTTAAAAGTATATGTAGGTTATTTTTTTAATCATGATAGTCCGAGGCGTACAGAAAGGCATATGGCAAAAAAGGTATCCACTTTTGCACAGATGATAGGTGCCGGCAGTGATAAAAAAATTGAGATCGGCGATATTACAGTGGTAAAAGAATGGACCTATGCAGGTGATATGGTGAAAGGCATCTTTACATTGGTAAACCAGGAGGCTGTTGTTGAAGCCAACATCAGTTCCGGTCTTGGGTATTCCATCAAAGACTGGCTGGAAGCTTGTTTCAGCCAGGTTGGTAAAAAATGGGAAGACCATGTAATTCTTAAAAATGATTTTGTACCTGAGTATAAGGCGTTGGTATCCGACCCTGCGTTAATTTTTCATTGGGATGGAAACCGGAAGTATCATTTGAGGAACTTGCTAAAATGATGGTGCAGGGATGATGGAAAAAAACATCCAACATACTAATGGTTCAGCTCTATTCCAATGGCGATTGTTTGTATGCCACTGCAGTTGCCAGGCAAATAAAAAATGACTATCCCGGTTGTCATCTTACCTGGGCCATTGCTTCCTTCTGTAAAAATATCATCCTCAACAATCCTTATGCAGATGCGGTAATGGAGATCAATGATGTTGCTAAAAACGATGCAGCGGCATTGAGGCGGTTAAAAAAGTCCCTGCAGGCAAAAACAGCAGCAGGAGAGTATGAGCAATTGTTTTTTATTCACAATGGTGATACCAACCAGGCATATTATGATGGCAGCATCCGCAGCAGCATCTTGAGGGCATACCGAAAACCGATTACAGTTCCTTTAACGCCTGTTTTAAGATTAACAGAAACGGAAAGAAATAACGCCGCCAATTTTGCCATTAATCATGATCTGAGAAAATACCAGCACGTTATTTTATTTGAATATGCTCCGCAAAGCGGCCAGAGTGAAATGACGGCAGCCCATGCCGTTGATATTGCAACATCCATTGCTGCAACCAACAATGCTGCGGTGATATTGTCTTCTGCTAACAAAGTAAACAGTGAGTTGCCTGCAGTGATTGATGGCAGCAGCCTTAGCTTAAGAGAAACAGCTGCACTAACACAGCATTGTACTTTTTTACTCGGCAGTTCCTCCGGCATTACCTGGATCAGTACTGCTGATGAAGCGAAACAATTGCCCATGGTTCAGTTGCTGAACCCCGATTCTGTCTGGAGCAATCCCCTCTCAAGGGATTTTGAAAGATTCCATTTTTCAACCGACCGGTTGATTGAAATAACGGACTATGGCAAAGACAATGTAGTAAGTTGTGTTAACCTTGCATTGGTTGATTTTACTGCAGCAAAGCATCAATTCAACCAGCAGGTGCCTATGCATTTCAGGAGCACAAAAACATTGTGTACAACCTGCTTTGTTATGCTGAATTTGCAGCCATCATCACACACATTAAAGTGAATAGGGAAGTGTATGGTAACAACATCCACTTTTACTGGCAGGTATTAATGGGGTTTCTTATTTTCCCATTCAGGCTCATCAGCAATGTTATTAAGAAGAGGTTGCTGAAATAATAAGCTAAAGTTTTTCAAATTTCTTTGCATATTAATATCAAAAATCTACTCCACCACTTCTCCCTCAATATCATAATCGTAAGCCTTCGTGATCTTCACGTTGACAAAATCACGGGCCGTTAATTTTTTCTTTGAATGAATGATCACTTCATTGTCCACTTCCACACTGTCAAATTCCGTACGCCCAAGATATCTTCCGGCTTCTCTTTTATCAATGATCACTTTAAAAGTTTTACCAACTTTCTCCATGTTCTTTTCCAAACTAATTTCCTGCTGCACTTCCATGATCTCCTGCGCCCTTTCTTCTTTTTCTTCTGCAGGAATATCGTCCTTCATATCATACGCACTGGTACCTTCTTCATGGCTGTAAGTGAAAGTGCCCACACGGTCAAACCGCATTTTCTGTAAAAAAGTTTTCAGCTCTTCCACATCATCCCTTGTCTCTCCGGGAAAACCGGCGATCAAAGTGGTACGGATACAAATATCAGGAATACGGTTTCTGATATCCCCAATCAGGTCTTCCATTTCTTCACGGGTTATCTGCCGCTTCATCAACTGCAGCATATTGTTGGCTGCATGTTGCAACGGCATATCAAGGTAGTTGCAAATATTATCCCTTTCTTTAATCGCATCAATAATGTCCAATGGAAATTTGGAAGGGTAGGCATAATGCAACCGTATCCATTCCAGGCCCTGCACATCAGCCAATGCATGCAATAGTTTTGGCAGCTCTCTTTTCTTATAAATATCCAGGCCGTAGTAAGTCAGCTCCTGTGCAATCAGCATCACTTCTTTTACACCACGCTGTACCAAACGTTTGGCTTCATCCACCAGTGATTCAATCGGCCTGCTCACATGCTGGCCCCTCATCAATGGAATGGCACAAAAAGCACAGGTGCGGTTGCAGCCTTCGCTGATTTTCATGTAGGCGTAATGCTGCGGAGTACTTAACAATCGTTCACCAATCAGTTCCGTTTTATAATCTGCATCAAATTGTTTTAGTATCATCGGCAGTTCCATCGTACCGAAGTAAGCATCCACTTCGGGTATCTCTTCTTCCAGGTTTTGTTTGTAGCGTTCGCTCAGGCAGCCGGTTACATACACTTTGTCCAGCTTGCCACGTTTCTTCAGTTCCACCTGTTGCAAAATGGTATTGATGCTTTCTTCCTTTGCCTTTTCAATAAAGCCGCAGGTATTTACAATCACAATGTTGTGGTCCTTCTTTTTATTTTCATGTACTGTATCAATGTCATTGGCAAGCAGCTGTCCGCTCAGCACTTCACTGTCCACCATATTCTTGCTGCAGCCCAGTGTAATGATGTTTACTTTATCCCTGTGTATTGTTTTTGTCTTCATAATAGAGTGGGCAAAGGTAATGAGTTTGGTTTTGATGGATTTCAGCTATCGGGAATTTGATTTTGTACGCCGGCAGTTCGGTTTTATTCAGCTTCAGCCCGGCTATTCACTGCAAGTCCGGCACAGAAGCTATGCTTCTTTCACCTCCCTTTCAGGGGAGGCCGGGTGGGGTTGGCTTCACCGGGCTTTCCGTTGCTATCCGGCGTAGGTATTCAGCTGGTGAAATTTTATTCAGCCTGCTGCAAATTTCAGATCAAAATTTTGTTGCCCCAACACCGGCATTTGCTAAAATCATATAAATTGAAATTGAAGCAAATGAATAGTTTTGCAATAATGTAAATGATATCAAGTAATGAACAGCAAAATCACCTGGCCAGCACCATTCCATCCATCCATTTCCCCGGTATTTGTAAGCAATACAATTGATATCAATGCATCGCCTGAAAAAGTTTGGTACTGGCTTACCAATGCCACTACCTGGCAGGAGTGGTATTGCAATGCTTCCAAAGTAAAGCTCATGAATCAGCAGGGAGGGAGTTTGCAGGCAGGTACCATATTCCGTTGGCGCACTTTCGGTGCTAATCTCCGGTCGGAAGTAAAAGAATTTATTCCCAATGAAAGACTGGCATGGGATGCAAAAGGCATTGGCATACTGGCTTATCATGCATGGCTCATCATTCCAACAGCAACCGGCTGTACTGTGTTAACTGAAGAAACACAGTATGGAATTTTATGCAGGCTCGGCAAATTGTTTATGCCTTACAGGATGTATAAATACCACCAGCTTTGGCTGGAAGGATTGAAAAGGAAAGCGGAAGAAAGCTGATTGATTTCCTGCAACTAAAATAAATGAGTACGCATTAATAAGGCTACTGAAGCGCTGATATCAGTTTAAATATTGTATGGCTTTGTAGCATATCCATCCCAATTCCTATTTTAGTAAATTGCTATGATTATTTTCAATAAAAAGCCGCACAATAGCATTGTATGATATGTTTCCGCTTTAAAAACCTACTATTTATCATCTGCTGCATTTTACTGGCAGCAGGCTGCCTACACGAAAAAGAAAATCACTACGGGCTGCAACTGAATGAACCCATCGGCGATGACGAAGCAGAAATGCAGGGCCGTAAAAAGCAGTACATGGAAATGATCCACCGTACTGCGCCGGGTACCGACTGGAGAAGCATAGAAGCAGTGAACAGGCAATCGCTGCTGGATATGAAAACGAACCTGCGGAGGGAAAGGGGCAATAACAGGAATGTAACATCGCAACCTTTTGCCAATGGTATCATCACTGCCTCCTGGAGTGAAAGGGGCAGCCGCAATATTGCAGGCAATGTTCGTTACATGGATTATGTACCCGCCAGCAACAGCTTATACCTTGTATCGGATGGCGGCACCATGTGGAAGGGGATGCCGACCTTGGCAACTGGCAGGTATTGAACCAGGATAAAACTTTTAATGCCGAAATTATAAAAGTGATCAGCTCGGAGGGCGGAGACAGGATCATTGCATCTGCAGATAACAACATGCAGTATTCAGATGATAATGGTGCCAGCTTTACACCTGCGGCCGGCATCAGTTTCCCGGTGGAATGGGGCGGAAATTATATTGCAGGCATTGAAGTATTGAATGATGCATCTAATACCATTTACTGCCTTACCCGGCCCTGGGACCCTACACCCTGGGCGCCAAGGTTCTGGTTGTACCGTTCAACAGACCGGGGGCAAACTTATACAAAGATCTATTCATTTGATTTTGGCAGCGACAACCAGTTGTCAATGTATTCGCCGTATGGTTCTGCTGAATTGTATGCACTGGATGTGAACAGTACCGGTACACAATCTACCTTATACAGCATCAATGGAAGCAATATTGACATCCTCGGTAATTCCATCAATCTTCCCACCAATAAACATTGTGTACTCAAAGGGTTTAGCGATGGTGCCATCATCACTTTCTATTCGCTGATTGACAATAACAAAGTGTACAAATCTTTAAATTATGGCAGCAACTGGACCTTGCAAAGTAATCTCCCTGAAGATGCATGGAACAGGCTGGAGGTTTCACTGAATGATCCGCAGGTATTGTATTTTGGTGGCGTGAATGCATACCAAAGTACCAATGGCGGGCTTAGCTGGTCGCTGGTTACCGGAGGCTGGGGCGCTTATTATGGTAATCCTTCCACAAAGCTGCATGCCGATATGATGCAGTTGCAATGTTTCAGGAAGGCAGACAATACGGAATTTACAGCGGTCAATTGTCATGGCGGGTATTATATTTCTTATGATAACCTGGCCACTGTTTCCAACAGATCATTGCTAAATCTTAACACTGCACAAACATGGGATGTAATTACAGACCGGGCCAATAATGATATCATTTATCTCGGCGCACAAGACCAGGGCATACAAATAGGCCGGGGTGCGGTAAGCACTAATACTGCCATGGATTTTGTTCAATTTTATTCAGGTGACTACGGGCAACTGGCAATTACCGACAGTCCCTCCAGGTTGTGGGTGGAATATCCTGGTGGTGATATTAGTTTTTACAAACAACCGGCACTCATCAATGCCTATTATGGAACTGATATTGGTAAAGATGTACAGGGTACGCAGAAACCCAATGCAGGATGGATGTTGCCTACTTCCAATACAGGTAACCTGTCTGCCAATGAAATATTGATCGGTGGTGGAAACATGACGGGTGGCGATGGCTCTTATCTTATAAAATTTAAAGCACAGCTAAGTCCGCTGGCCATTATTGATTCACAATACAGCTATAATTTCAGGGCCAATTCAAACAATGGAACTTCCGGCATCGCTGCAGTAGAAGCATCGCTGATCAGTGATAAAATATTTGTAGCGGCAGAAGACGGCACTTTCTTTTATTCGAACGATAACGGTGCCAGCTGGACGAGATCAAACAGTTTTACAGGCCCTTCCGGTTATTGGCTCTACGGCTCCTGCATACTGGCATCGCGGCTTAACAGCAATATTTTGTGGTACTGCGGAAGCGGCTACTCTAACCCGGGAGTGTACCGGTCGGTTGATGGTGGCACAACATTTACCGCCATCAGTAACGGGCTTCCATCCACACTGGTGCATGAGATAATAGCCACACCGGATGAACAATTGTTGTTTGCTGCCACCGAAGCTGGTCCTTACGTATATGTAGTAGCCAACGATCAATGGTATAGTTTGATGAACAGTGATATTCCTGTAGTGGATTATTTTACGCTGGAATATATACCTGCGCAAAAAACAGTTCGCTTTGGTACATACGGCCGTGGTATCTGGGATTTTAAAATTGAATCCGTAAATCTTGATAAATACATTTGCCCAGGCAGCAGTATTTTGTACAGCAGCAATATCAGCGGTGCCGGTTACCAGTGGCAGGTAAATTCGGGAAGCGGTTTTGTAAATATTAGCAACAGCATTACCTACAGCGGCACCAACACTGCCCAGTTGCAGATAAAAAATATCCCTTCTTCTTTTTATGGGTATCAATACCGCTGCAATGTGGTGGGTATATTCAGTAATGTGTTTACATTAAAGCTCACGAGTTACTGGAAAGGAGGAGCCGGTACTGCATGGGAAAATTCATTCAACTGGAACTGTGGTGCCATCCCGGATGGTAATACAGATGTTATTATCAATACTGCGTCACCTACGCTACCACAGGTAAACAGTGCCGCCAGTTGCCGCAGCATCAATGTGCGGCCGGGTACTACAGTAAGAGTGAATACCGGGGCAAGTCTTACGGTTACACATTAGCGTTGTTGCTGGCTTTATGCAGCAAGTGTAGCGTAAATAAAAAAATGTAACATCGGCTGTTTTATAAACATTGCTGAAAAAAGCAGTATAGTGGTACTGCTTTTTTTATGGTTCCTGCTTTATCACGCTATATAATTATTAAATACAAGTATTCGCCCTGCCTCAGTTTTTTCCGAATCTCCATTGCAGTAAACTGCAATTACCAAAAAATATTTTCTTCATTTCCCAACACTTGCCATCAAAGCTGCGTACCAGTAAGTGTACACTATCCCGGGATCATTTTAAAACCATTTTAAATAATAAACATGAAGCATATAAACATCGTAAAATATGTTGCTGTAACAGTTTGCAGCATTGCATTATTGGCTGCCTGTAAAAAAGATGAGGCAGATAAGACCCCTGAAAAAATTAAAAAAATGTTATACAACTGGAAGATCACCGGCATCAGTGTGCCAAAAGCCAACCAGCCGGAGATTGACAGTTCACTGTTTAAACCCTGTATGAATGATGACATCATCAAATTCAATACGGCAGGCTTTGATTTCCAGGATGGAACCACCCGTTGCGACTCCAGCATTTTTTATTACATCAAGGGAAGCTGGTCTTTTGATCTTGCAAGAGATTCTGTAAAACTCAATGCAACCAATCCTGCCAAATATGTGTCGTGGAAGGTTGTCACATTAAATGACAGTGTATTGAAAGTGAAATTCGTTGACAGTTTGAACCCAGCCAGAAAACTCAACAAGAGCATTTCATTCAAGCATTAAATAACCGGGCGCTGCTACTGGTAACCACCGGTGGCAGCACCTATCTTAAAGTGTAGCCTGTTTATAATGATGGTAACTGAAGAAGAATTCTATGGATTAATTGAATGCTGCAAGGCCAACGAAAGGACTGCACAGGAAAGGCTGTATAAATATTTTTACGCAGATATGTTCAGGCTCTGCCAGCGTTATGCACCCCATCCGCATGACGCACTGACCATTTTAAACGATGGCTTTTTAAAAGCATTTATCAATCTCGCCCAATACAATAAACAGCTTGGCGCTTTTAAGCCCTGGTTAAAGACCATCATTATCAATACGGCGATCGATCATACAAGGCGCAGTAAAAAAGAAACTTATGTAATTCACATTGATCAGTTGCATGAACAGGGTGATGATGATTTTCTGTTGGCCCACAACTGGAAGCTGGAAGAAATTCTGCAGCATTTTAATTTATTGCCAACGATAACACGGATTGTGGTAAACCTGTTTGCATTTGACGGGTACACTCATAAAGATATTGCAGAGCAGCTGAATATTTCGGAAACCACCAGCAGGTGGCACCTGGCCGAAGCAAGAAAGCGATTGAGGAGTTCAATGCAGTTAAAACAAACTAAACAGTTGTAGTATGCCAGAAGAATTAGATATGAATGAGGAGCTTCCGTTTTCTTCCGGCGCCGGCTGGCTGGAAATGAAAGCATTGCTTGACAGTAACCTGCCGGTTAAAAAAAGTGCTACTCCAATGGGATTAACTCACTGTATGATTACTGCATTGATGTTTGCCATTTTACTCTTTTCATCATTGCATTTAGGGGAAGGCCTATCAACGCTACGTGTTGAAGCAAACAGCCCGACTGTTTCACCCGAAAGTTCAGCTGGCATTATTTCAATTGCACCTGGCCGTAACAATTATTCCATATCAAAAAGTAACAGTAGTACTACGATGCTTGAAAAAATTGATAAGGCGTTTCTTACTTCGAATGGGGATAGCCCGTTTGAAACAGCTGGTGAAGCGAATGCGGTTTCTATAAGCCGTTTAAATGAAAATTCGAGTATTCAGCATACGTTCAACGATATTCCTGAAAGTAAAGGCAGGGCAGGCATTGTTAAAAGTATTTCTTTAAATAACCAACCATATTTCTCTATCACAACGGCTCTCACAAGAAGAGGGCAGCAGGCAACAACCTGGGAAGTAGCTGCAGGCATCGGTATCAATATGGCTGCAGGTAAGCAGCAACACCTGCAGCCATACCCGGTGGCTGAAGTAAAATATAACCTGAATGCAAAATTTTATGTTGCAGGAGGCCTTTCTGTTTTTTCACCAGCGCCAGCCACTGTTGCAGGTGTTACAAAAACAGTGTATGTAAATGATACAGCCAACAATATCCGCTTATACAATGATGTGGTTAATTACAATCAGTTGCGTTATGTTGACCTGCCTTTGTCTGTAGGGGTAAACATCAGCAGGAAAATTTCATTTCAAACAGGGTTACAGGCATCCTTCCTGTTAAGCAAGACCGGTAAAAAAACAAAAGAGTCCTATGATTTCCAGATGAACAATGTCAATTTTCCTGTTAATCCAATTGCAGGAATGGCGGCCAACCCGGGGCAGGATTTTAATGTACAGGTTCGGAATGTTGATTATCGTTTTGTTGCAGGAATAAAATACAAACAGGGAAAAATGAGCGCTGGCTTAACTTACCAGCATGGGCTGCAATCGCCGGGTATGGGAATGAATACCAGTAAAGAGCGTAATCAGTTTTTTACATTGAACCTTTTGTATAATATTAAATAAGGCTCAGAGCTGCTGCTGACCGGGGCTTTATGAACATTCACAAATGTATTTTCATAAAGCTATACAACAATTTTATCAAGCTTGTTTAAATAAGCTTCATCAAAACTGGCGCCCAGGCCAATTGATTCCGGCACATTGATCCCGCCTTTACTATCATAGGTGATGCCCTCAAGTACCGGATCTTCTTCAAACATCAGCGGTGTATCAAAATCACAATGAACAATGGTATCGCTGGTGAGTGCTAAATGTGCGGCAGCTGTAAATGCCAGTCTTGATTCCAGAAAACCACCAATTTGAATATTAATGTTATTGGTTTCTGCAATGCGGATGATCTTTTCGGCCGTAAATATGCCGGATGATTTGCCAAGCTTCAAATTGAAATAATCACAGGCACCAATGTCAAGCAGGCGTTGGGCATCATGATCATCGCAGCAGCTTTCATCTGCCATTATTTTTATCGGGCTTTGTTGTTTAATGATAGGCAGCTTCATAAAATTCCATCTTGGTATGGGCTCTTCACAATGCTGGATATTGTATGGTTCCAATGCTTTCAGAATTTCAATGGCATCATTGGTATTCCATCCCTGGTTGGCATCAATACGTAAAGGCAATTCATTGCCGATGGCATTTCTTATTTGCCTGATCCTTTCTATATCAGCTTCTTTTGTTCCGCCTAATTTCACTTTCACTACCTGGAAACCATTCGCTTTTATTTTGGCTGCATCTGCTGCCATCTTTTCTGCAGCATCAAAACTTACGGTGTAATCTGTGATCAATGTTTTGTTGTTGCTGCCACCTAAAAAAGCATAGAGTGGTAGTTGTGCATGCTGTGCGGCGATATCATACAGCGCCATGTCGAACGCACTCTTGATACTGTTGTTGGCATAGATCACACTGTTCATTGATTTATGGCAGGCTTCAATATCCAATGGATTTTTTCCTTTTAAAATGGTCGCTAAATATTTGCCCACTATCATACCGGTTTCCATGCTCTCTCCATTAATGGTCATGAACGGGCTGCATTCGCCGCTGCCGGTAATGCCTTCATTGGTGTTGATGATGACAATCACATTTTCCGCATGGGTCAATGGCCCAAGTGAAATGATGAAAGGCGCTATAAGTTTTATTCTGGAAGCGTAGAGTTCAATGGAGTGAATGGTAGCTGTCATATAGCAAATATATTTCTTGCAAAGAAGATTATAAACTAATGCAGCAGTAAAAAAAACGGTGCCGGGTTTTGTGTTAACTTAGTAGTTCTAAAACCCTTTTATGTATTTGAAACAACCGTTCCTGTTTTTCACTTTTTTAATAACGTCTTGTTTCTGCAGGGCACAAACTTTTCCGGGTATTCAATGGAATAAATGTTTTGGCGGAACAGATCTTGATTACCTGGTGGATATTCAGGAAACTTTTGATGGTGGTTATATTACTGCAGGGTTTACCTACTCCAATGACGGCGATGTTACAAACTACCGTGACAGCGGGGATTGCTGGATAGTGAAATTGAAATCATCAGGCGATGTTGAGTGGCAAAAAACTTTTGGCGGCAATGGTTATGACGCAGCCTGGTGTGTACAACAAACAAAAGACAGTGGTTATATCATTGGCGGACATTCTTTATCAACTGATGGAGATATAAGTGTTAATCAGGGTGGCCTTGATCTCTGTGTGATAAAATTGGATAAGCAAGGGAACCTGGAATGGCAACATAGCTACGGCGGCAGCCTGGATGATTATATCCGTTCAATTATACAAACATCAGACGGAGGATATTTCGTTGGAGGGAATACCAATTCAAATGACGGCGATGTTTCGGGCAATCATGGCGGAAGCGATTTCTGGCTGATAAAACTGGATAGCATAGGGAATTTACTGTGGCAAAAATGTTTAGGTGGGCAGTGGAATGATCATTGTAATGCGGCAATACAAACAAAAGATGGTGGATTTGCTGTGACAGGGGCGTTGGATGTTAACATCCCTTTTACAAAGTTAAGCTATACGATCAAAATAGATAGTGCAGGAAATGTAGAATGGGAACTGCCTGTTTATGATATGTGGATGGAAGAATGTAGTCAGATAATGCAAACAATAGATGGAGGGTATATTCTGCCTGGTTCTTACAGGGTGCCGATCAGTAATAATAGCTATTATAAAAAGGCCCACTTGCTCAGGTTGAAAGCAGATGGCACAATTGAATGGCGCAAGAGATTTACAACAGGAATACACAGCAGCTTCCTGTCAATAGCACCATCCGGTGATAGTGGTTATATAGCCGGTGGCCATCAAACCGTAGAGAATGCAGGGTATTTAACACCAATTGCTGGATAGTTAAAACAGATGTTAATGGGAATATGATTGGCGAAAAGCAAATGGGTGGGCAGGATCAAGATGCAACTAAGAAAGTGAGGCAAACAAGGGATGGTTATTTTGTTTTGGCAAACAGCCCATGGTCAACTGATGGTGATGTAGTGGGTAGTCATGGCCGCAATGATTATTGGGTAGTTAAGATTGGTCCCACATTTTCCCTCAGCCTTTCTTCTTTTACTGCTAAAAGAAATTGTGAGGAAACAGAACTGGTTTGGCAAACCCGTTCCGAAATAAGTACTGCTTTTTTTGAAATACAGCGAAGCAATGATGGAAATAATTTTGAAACAATCAATACCGTGAATGCAGCAGGCGGTATTGCTGCTGTGCATACCTATCAATACAATGACAATACTCCTTTTGAAGGGAAAAATTATTACAGGCTTAAAACTGTTTCCACCTATGGAACATTTGAATATTCGGATTTTAAAACTGTAAATTTTGCCCGGAAAAAAAGTTACCTGCTTCCTAACCCTGTTGTATCTGTAATGACGGTCATTCCCAAATGCAACCTGCGCCTGGTACAATTATTCAGTACCGATGGAAAGCTGGTACGCAATCTTCCTGTAGCAGAAAACGATCAATACAATATCAGTAATTTGCCACCGGCTAAATATTTTTTAAGATTAGTATATGATAAAGGGGCCGAGGTACTGCAATTGATCAAATTATAACAATCTGGTGGCATTCGTTATTTTCTGCTTCCACAATCCCTTCACAGTTCTTACTTTTGATATCCCATGTATGCAATTGTAGATATCGAAACCACCGGCGGCTATGCCTCGGCCAACGGCATTACCGAAATAGCGGTGTATATTCATGATGGCGAAAGGGTGGTGAAACATTTTGAAACACTCGTTAACCCCAACCAAGCAATTCCAAAATACATTGTTGCACTTACCGGAATTGATAATTATATGGTGGCGGATGCGCCGCAGTTTGAGGAAGTGGCGGAGACATTGCATGAATTACTGAACGATAAGATATTTATCGCCCACAACGTAAACTTCGATTATTCCTTTGTAAAGCACCATTTAAAAGCTGCCGGCTTTGAACTCACCGCAAAAAAATTATGTACGGTGCGGCTGAGTAAAAAAGTGTTTCCCGGTTTATCTTCCTACAGTTTGGGAAATCTTTGCCGGTCATTAAAATTGCCGATCGAGAACAGGCACCGGGCCGGGGGAGATGCAAAAGCAACGGTGAAATTATTTGAGTACTGTTTGGCAAATGACGGAATGCTTCACATACAGCAGATGCTGAAAAAGTCGAGTGCCGATCAATGGCTTCCATTGCATTTAACAAAAGCCGACATCCAGCAATTGCCCGCCTGCCCCGGCGTATATTATTTTTTGGATGCCAAAGACAAGATCGTATATGTAGGCAAAGCAGTGAATATCCGTAAAAGGGTAAGCAGTCATTTTACACACAATGATCCAGACAGGAAGCGGCAGAATTTTTTAAGAACCATCAGTAAGGTAAAGTTTAAGGAATGTGCTACTGAACTGGAAGCAATCGTGTTGGAAAGTGCTGAGATCAAAAGGCTGTGGCCAAAATTTAATATCAGCCAGAAACAACCCCAGCAGAAATATGCCCTGTATATGTTTGAAGACAGCCGGGGTTATATGCGGCTGGCCATCGATAAAAAGAAAAAGAATTTTCCATCGCTGTATAATTTTAATTTATTGCACGAAGGTTTGGTGATGCTGAAAAAAATGATCGAGGAATTTGAACTGCATGAAAAATTATGCTTTATAGATAAAACAGCTTTTACTGAAAAGGATATTTCTTTTTTAGATCCACCAAAGGTGTACAACGGCAAAATAAAAAAAGCCCTGGAAGCGCTGGATGAGCAATTGCCAACATTTGCTGTAATAGATGATGGAATTAAAAGGGATGAAAAGCTTTGCCTGCTTGTAGAGCGTGGCAATTTCTGGGGCATGGGATATTTGCCGGCATCGCAGCAATTCACTTCTGCCAATGAGATCAAGAATTATCTGCAGCCTTATGCTGATAATGATACCATCAGGAACAGTATCTATTCTTTTGTAGAACAATATCCTGATAAACGAATTGTACTTGCCTTGTAATACCAGTTGAATATTGAACAGGGAATATCACCAGTCATGCATTTTACTTATTCTTTCAATATTCCCTGTTCTTTATTCCAGTTTCCATATTAATTTATTTTGAACTGAGGTCTGCTCTAAGGCTTAAAAGTTCACTCCACAACTTTTCGGTGTAATTCTGGTATATTTCTGCAACTGCATCCCATGAGTCTGCTCCATAAATTGCTTCATACCTTTCTTTAAAGGGTTTTCTGAATCCATCTTCCCTTTCTTTCAATCCCTGCTTGTACCTTGTTACCATTGCAAATTGCGGAGCGCCGGACGAACTGGCCACATATACTGCAACTGACTCACCACCTGCATCCCATACTTTTTTGAATTTTGCAATTGTTTCCCTCAGTTTATAACCCCAGCCGATTTTGGGATACCAGTGAGTGATATTGATCATCTTGGTATAATCAGTTAATGCAACAGAACTCAAAGAATCATGGTAAACAGAATAAGCGCTGCTGCCCCTGTCGGTAAGGTAAATGGCCACATTTTTGTTCCAGTCATTGTTGTGCTCTTCACCAAGGTTGCCCCGGCCATCTATCTGTTCCCAGCTTGCCGGGCCTTCGGTAATATGGTAACCACCTGCATCAGGCCCTGATTGAATTTCAAATACCCGCCACTTCCAGTCGCCGGTATGATACTTTTGTGCATGTGCTGCCAGTGCCTTTTCAAACTCCAGCACCTTGTCAACTTTTGGGAATACCCTGTTGGCATTCACCACATTTTTTTTCTGCGCCATTACCATTACAGGCATGAGCATGCAGAGAAGAATAATTTTTCTCATTTGTCTTGATTTTTTAAGATGAATAAAAAAGGAAGGGTAGTAGTTTGGATGGGGTAAGTGGTAAAACAAAATAGAGATTATATTTTTTAAATACAAGTATTCTTTAATGTTTTATTGATATTAACAATGGCACAACACGGTTTCCATGCTACTATTGCAAACAGGATTGTGCTTAATCTTAATTTTTTATTTCAACCCACACTGTTATTTTCGCAACCCAAATAAAAAAGCATGAACTCATTTATACAGCCCATTGCTGTAAAACTCCATTTAAAATTACAACAGGTGGAAGCAGTGCTGAACCTGCTGGCAGAAGGCGCTACCATTCCTTTTATTGCCCGTTACCGCAAGGATAAAACGGGTGCGCTGGACGAAGTGCAGATACAGCATATACAGGATGAAGCAAAGTTTTTAAAGGAGTTTGCTGAACGAAAAGAATTCATTGAAAAAACGATCACTGAGCAGGGAAAGATGACAGAACTCTTGCAGGACAAGCTGAAAAAAGCTGCTACCATTGCAGAGCTGGAAGATATTTACCTGCCTTACAAAGTAAAAAGAAAGACAAAAGCGATCATTGCCAAAGAAAACGGGCTGGGGCCATTGGCGGATCTACTGCTTGAACAAAGAGATATTGATCTTACTGCCGAAGCTGCAAAATTCATCAATGAAAAAGTGGGGGATGCAGATGCTGCTTTACAGGGGGCAAGAGACATCATTGCAGAGATGGTGAATGAGGATGCAACAGTAAGAGCAAAACTTCGCCGCCAGTTTGAAACTGAAGCTACCCTGCAGAGTAAAGTGGTAACAGATAAAGAAGCAGAAGGCATCAAGTACAAAGATTATTTTGAATTCAGTGAACCAATATTCAAAGCGCCATCACACAGGGTATTGGCAGTACTGCGTGGATTCCTGGAAGGTTATTTACGCATTGCCATTTCTCCTGAAGAAGAAAAAGCGCTGGCAATGATCGATGAATTGTATGTAAAAGGCATGAGTACCTGCAGTGACCAGATTCGTAAGGCAATCAAGGATTCGTACAGAAGATTGCTACAACCAAGCCTGGAAACAGAATTCAGAACAGCGCTGAAAGCAAAAGCAGATGAGGAAGCCATCAACGTGTTTGCAGAAAATCTCCGCCAGTTGTTGTTAAGCTCTCCGTTGGGCAGTAAAAGAATTTTGGCCATTGATCCGGGTTACAGAACCGGCTGTAAAGTGGTTTGCCTGGATGAAAAAGGAGAGCTGCAAAAAACGGATCTGATCTTTCCGCATGAAAGTAACCGTGTACATGCAGAAGAAATAAAAATAAAAAACCTGGTGGAACAATACGGCATACAGGTTTTTGCCATTGGTGATGGAACTGCAGGAAGAGAAACAGAACAGTTCATTAAAAAATTAAATCTTGGTCTGCCCATTTTTTTAGTGAATGAAGATGGTGCTTCTATTTACTCAGCATCTGAAATTGCAAGAGAAGAATTTCCGAATGAAGATATTACCGTAAGAGGTGCGGTGAGTATTGGCAGAAGATTGATGGACCCATTGGCCGAGTTGGTAAAGCTTGATCCCAAAAGTATAGGGGTAGGGCAGTACCAGCATGATGTAAACCAGTTTCGCTTAAAGGAAAGGCTGGATGCAACAGTAGTAAGTTGCGTAAATAATGTTGGCGTGAACTTAAACACTGCCAGCAAAAATCTATTGAGCTATGTAAGTGGTATCGGCGCCACAATTGCCGATAATATCATTAAGTACCGCACAGAGATCGGCAGGTTTGATAATAGAAAGCAATTATTAAATGTGCCAAGATTGGGCAACAAAGCATATGAGCAATGTGCCGGTTTCTTACGCATTAAAGGCGGCGATGATATGTTGGATGACAGTGCAGTGCATCCCGAAGCATACAGCGTTGTACAAAATATGGTTAAGGATGCAGGTGTGGATGTAAAGACTTTCATTGGCAATGAAACTTTACTAAAGACGATTGAAGCAAAAAAATATGCCAGCGAAACAATTGGGGAATTGACGATAAAAGATATTTTAAATGAACTGAAAAAGCCGGGGCTTGATCCCAGAAGTGAAGTGCAGGTTTTTGAGTTTGCTGCCATTTACAGTATTGATGATGTAAAGGTTGGAATGGAAGTGCCGGGAGTGGTAACCAACATTACCCGATTTGGAGCTTTTGTGGATATTGGTGTAAAGCAGGATGGGCTGGTGCACGTGAGTGAAATTTCTCACACTTATATTACTGATCCCGGTGAAGCATTAAAACTCAATCAAAAAGTAAAAGTGAAAGTAACGGATGTGGATGTGGCACGTAAACGCATTGCATTATCCATCAAACAAACAGAGGAACCACCTGCAAGGAAACAGCAGAATAAGTTTGGCGGGCAACTGCATGGTAAACCAAATAAACCAAAACCGGAACCAACTATGAATGATGCATTGGCGGCATTGAGAAATAAGTTTGGAAAGTAATTTTAGTTTCTCACAACGCTTGCAACGAAAACAACGAAACAATGAATCGTAGTGAGCATTGTATCCTTTGTTACTTTGTGTGAAACTCCAGTATTTCAATAAACTCCTTCCTGCCAATCATCTCTGCACCTAAGCTTTCCAGGTGCTCAGTATATACCTGGCAATCGATCAGCACCACGCCTTCTTTTTGTAATTGGCCTACATAATTGATAAAGGCAAACTTGCTGGCATTGCTCACTTTGCTGAACATGCTTTCACCAAAAAATACATTGCCAATTCTTACCCCATACAATCCACCCACCAGTTCTCCATTCACCCATGCTTCGGCACTGTGGGCATGGCCCAGCTCATGCAGTTTGGTATAGGCTTCCTGCACAGCGGGAGTGATCCAGGTTCCATCCTGTCCTTCACGGGCAGTGGTCTTGCAGTTTTGTATCACTTGTGTAAATGCCCTGTTGATGGTAAAACGGAATTTGTTGTTGCGTAAAACCGAATGCATGCTCTTGCTCACTTTCAATGCAGCTGGAAACAACACAAACCTTGGATCCGGGCACCACCAGATAATCGGTTCTTCTTCATTGTACCAGGGGAAAATGCCACTGCGGTAGGCAAGCAATAGGCGCTCCATACCCAAATCGCCACCAATTGCCAGCAGGCCATCTTTGTCAGCCAGGTCCACCGGCGGAAAAACTATTTTAGTTGATAATATGTTCATTAAAAATGCTGTGGCATACCACGCTGCCACCGGATGAAATTACACCAAACTTAATTGCTGAAAATAAAAGGAATTTGAACAACCTGTGGTAAAGTAAAATTACAGGGCAGTAACCTCAATGGTAGCGCCAATGCCTCTTTCGGTAATGGCATCACACATGGGTTTTAAAGAATCGTAGTTACCTTCTTTTACAGCATATTTTCCTTTACTGTCGATGATGATGGCACATTGCTCAGCCTGCTCTTCGCTTTGGCCGCAAATTTCAATCAGTGCCTGTATCACCCATTCAAAAGTGTTTACATCATCGTTCCATACAATCAGCCGGCAGTATTCATCTGCCATTGCCAATACGTCTGTTTCGGGTTTGATCTTAGTGTTTGTTTGTGTTGACATTTTCATTTGATAAGACAAAAATAATATTAACAACCATTCCAAGTGCAAATTGGTTTACAATTGGCTATTTTTTATTTTAAATACGCATTTTGATTGTCCCATGTTTGCCGGTTGATACTATTTTACCTTTTATCTATTAAGAAATTGTGCTATGCAACATTTTGGGCATTAATATTGTCTGATGGGTAACTCATTGTGCGACATCAAACGTATTCCTGATCAATGCTGCGGCTATTAAGAAGAAAAAAGGCTGAAACATCCCTACCTGTAAAGCAGCAGGCCATTGTTTTGCCACTTAATTCACCTAGTCGCAGCCTGGAGTTTTTGGCAGAACTGATCGGTAAGATAAGGCCGGATGAACCGGAAGATACAGAGCAGGCTGAATTGAGATTCCGTGCCCTGTTATTCCAGATCAGCCAGGACAGGAGTTCCCTGTTTTCTTTACGAAAGGCATTGCTTTCCCAATTTTTGAAAACAAATATTGTACAGGCACTTACTGAAAGCGGCATTGTAAGCAGCCGGGGATTTGTACAGGAACTGATTAGTAAGCTCAAACACAAACTGCTCCCGGAGTTGCAGGCACCTGATAACTTCCTGTACGTGATCAATAAGATATTTCATAAACGTTCTGATTATTTATGGGTAGAAGGCATTAATGAAGATCTGTGGAAACAGTTTTTTGAGATACTCGGTATACAGATCAACCTTACAGAGCCGGCACTCATCAAACAATTACAACAATCGCTGCAGATTATCAGTTACAGGATTACTACACTAGGGCTGGAAAAGAGATCACTCATCGCTACGAGAATTTTGAAGATGCTGTCTATCCTTTTTTAGAACAGAACAGGCTCATCAATGAATATATTTTCCAGGGCACATCAGCAGGTAATACAGAAAAACAACGGATACTGCTGGCAAATATCAATGAAACATTGCACAACTGCAACCAGAGTATCCAGTGGATCAGGGATCAACGGATTGCTTATGGTACCAGCCTTGCACAAACTTACATTCTTACCCGTTTGCAACAGCAGGTAAACAGGATGTTTATTATACTGGATGTACTTGACGTTGATAACACATTTAATACGGAACGTTTTGTGATGTATTTCAGAACAGTGGTACACAATGAGAACAGGAAAAACTCACTTAAGGAATTTTTAAGTGAGAACACCGGGTATCTTGCTTACCAGATTGCGGAGCATGGCGGCCGTACCGGGGAAAAATTCATCACCACCACAAGAAAGGATTTCTGGAGGATGTTCCGGAGTGCAGTGGGGGGCGGTATCATCATCTCCTTTATCGGCATTGTTAAAAACCTGCTGGGTAAAATGGCGGCTGCCCCATTTTGGCATGGCTTCTTATACAGCGTGAACTATTCGCTTGGTTTTATATTGATACAGGATACCGGCTCTACACTTGCAACAAAGCAACCAGCCTACACTGCTAACAATGTGGCCAGTTCTTTTGATGCACAAAAGATTGGAGAAAGGCCCGACCTGAGAAACCTTGCCATCACCATCGGTAAGGTAAGCCGTACACAGCTGGCTTCATTCACTGGTAATTTAATTGTGGTGTTTCCATTGACTTATTTATTGGCCTGGTTGTTTTTTGCATCTACCGGTGTAAAGATTGCCGAAGGCGCTGCTGCACAAAAACTATTGACCGACCAGCAGCCCTTTCACAGCCTTGCCTGGTTGTATGCCTGCTTTACCGGTTTCTTTTTATTCGCCAGTGGATTGATAGCAGGTTATGTAGAAAATTACCTGGTGTACAGTAAAATAGGGGAGCGGCTTCGCCATTCCACTGCTTTTAAATATGGCTTTAGTGAGAAACGCAGGTACAAGATCATTCACTACATTGAAAATAATATGGGTGCTTTGATCGGGAATATCGCACTTGGTTTCTTCCTTGGTATGGCGGGTTTTTTTGGCAAAACATTTGGGTTGCCATTTGACATACGGCATATCACCATCTCTGCAGCCAACACTGCCATCGGTTATTTCGGGCTCGATCATAATATCAGCGCCAGAGAATTATGGTATACGTTGTTTGGCGTATTCGGTATCGGGTTCTTAAATTTTGCAGTGAGTTTTGGCCTTGCATTTTACGTGGCTGTTAAAAGCCGTGGCATCCGTTTAAAAGAATACCCTGAGTTTCTTGGGATATTATGGAGATATATAAGAACCTATCCCCGGGATTTTATTAAAGCGCCGCAATCCAGGACTGCTAACCAGTTAAGGTAGTCCCCCCTTTATTCTCACCGGCAGGCTCATTAATTTGTTGAATGCATCCAATAAAGCCTGGACCTCTTTCATTGATAAATAGAGCAAATGTTGTTCGGGAGTTATGTTATTTTCCCGGATAATATATTACCCTTCTTAGTTTAAAACAGCATAATTTTGAGTATTGAAAACGATAAAATAATAATCATGGAACCTACAAAACGCCTGGAAGAATTAAATAATGAAGCGCTGGAAAAATTGGAAGAATACATGAAAACAAAAGGCGAAGCAACTGCGGAACATCATGAAAAGGTAGGCGCTGCAAAAGACAAATGGCAGGCCGCCTGGAATGAGTTTTTGGAAACACTGATGGTACTGGAAAAACTGGAGATATAATTTTGCCACATGATGCCCGGAGATGAACTGCAGCAGCGATGGCTGAAACTGGAATCCTTGCTGACCGAACGATTGGGAAAAAAACCTGACCTGGATGATGTGTTGCTTTTTATCGGCAAAAAAGAATCGGGCCTGCCTCCAAAAAATTTTACGGAAGAAGAACAATTGAATTTACGGCAGATGGCAATATGCACCATCCTGGTGCCGGCACGCTATTATGAATTGTATTGGGTGGATGATATGGGCTGGCCACACTTTAACCAGTTGCAGCGCCTGCCCGAAATGAGCCTTCCGGAAAAGGAAGTTTTTTAAACCTTACCTGCTGCTGTATGCAGAAAAGCATAAAATGATATAAAGGGTTTAGGTATTGTATCCGCTTCCAATTTTTATAATTGAACCACAAGGTCACTAAGGCACAAAGTATTCACAATATGGGTTTGTGCAACTTAGCGTCTTTGTGTATTCGTGGTTTAAAAATTCAATCGGAGATACTGCCCTGGGTTGACAACCTGATTCCACCATATTCTGTCAGCTTTCCATCGTCAAATAATCCAGGTTGCCATTCTCATCGGTATTGATCACTACCAGGTAATTGGTAAGCTCCTGACCGATGGAATAATCAAAGATGGCAAACTGGTCTTCACTATCGGGGTATAAACCAACCCGTACCAACTTTAATTTCTTTATTAATTGTTTTTCATGCGTTGCAGGTTTGGAACCTGGCTCAACCAGGCCGGCAAGTTCATCTTCGCCTAGTTCTTCTAAATGATGCTCCAGGTAAAACTTTACGGTATCACCCTCTTCATCATTGTAATCTTTCTCAATATGTTTTTTGTTGTTCAGGTCATGTATCCGCAGGTTCTCAATAAACTGTTTTACCGTTTCCAGTCTTTTATCCTCAATGGTTTTGTTGTCAAAATTCAAATCAACCTGAACTGCAGTGCCATTGAAATCTATATCCACATCGTAGTATTCTTCTAACGAACCCGGGTCGATCATTCCAAAGTGAGGGAGTTTAAAATTTGCCATTGTCGATGCAGTTCTGTTGGTTTGAAAGCTTGGTTAAATAATTACCGTAAAGTTAGGTTTGTACAATAAAGATGCAAAAAAGCTGGGTAATTACTTGCTCATACCCTGGGTATAAATCACCCTTTTTACTGCTGTTTCTTCTATATCGTTGTTTAAAAGCCCAAAGGGCTGATCAAGTATATTCTGGTGTATAAATTGATGTACTGATACATTATTCACCATTAAAAAGCAATCACATGCCAGACGTACAAAACCTCTCCAACGAAGCAGCCATCACAAAATTGAAAACAATGGCAGAAGCCATAAAAGTGTGCATGTTCTGTACAAAGCTGGGCGCTGTTCCATTCTCCACCAGGCCGATGGGATTGTCAGGCGTAGATGAAGAAGGAAAATTATGGTTTTTAAGTGCCGGTGACAGTAAGAAGAACCTGGGGATAGCGCAGGATGATAAAGTGCAGTTGCTCTTTGCCGATCCATCCGGTTTACATTTTTAAGTGTGTATGGAGAAGCAGATATTTATACCGATGAAAAATCGATTGAAAAAGCATGGACACCGATGGCCAAAGCCTGGTTTAAAGAAGGCAAAGATGATCCGGCGGTTTCAGTGATACGGGTTTATCCGTTGGATGTTTATTACTGGGATACAACCAGTGGCAAAGTGATCTCCCTGATTAAAGTGGCTGCTGCTTTAACAGGAACCACCGCAGCAGTTGGTGTAGAAGGACAATTAACGGTACATCAATAAACTTGTTACAATAGCCGTTTCATGTTATTTAAAATACTTCAAAAAGAAAACCCTCCCGATTGCTCAGGAGGGCTTCTTAGTTGGCTAACAATCGCTAAAACGCTTAAACAGTTGGTGCGGCAGCAAGAATTTCTGCTGTTACACCACTGGCATATTTCTTAAAATTATCAATAAACTGTTGTGCTAATTTTTTAGCAGCAACATCATAGGCAGTTTTGTCGGCCCAGGTGTTGCGTGGGTTTAATATTTCTGTAGGAGCACCAGGGCAGCTGGTGGGTATCATCATGCCAAATACCGGGTGCTGTTCAAACTCCATATTATTGAGTTTACTTTCCAGTGCTGCAGTGATCATGGCCCTGGTAAAATCCAGTTTCATCCGCTTGCCCACGCCATAGCCGCCGCCGCTCCAGCCGGTATTTATCATCCATACATTTACTTTATGCTGTGTCATTTTCTTTCCCAGCATTTCGGCATACTGGCCCGGATGCAATGGTAAAAACGGTGCACCGAAACAGGCGCTGAAGGTTGACTTAGGCTCATTAATGCCGGTTTCTGTTCCAGCTATCTTGGCGGTATAACCGCTGATGAACTGGTACATGGCCTGGCCTGCTGATAATTTACTGATGGGAGGGAACACGCCATAACTATCGCAGGTAAGAAAGAAAATATTTTTAGGAATATCACCAATAGAAGTTGCCATTGCGTTGCTGATAAAATGCAACGGATAACTCATCCTTGTATTGGGAGTAATTTCTTTACTGGTAAAATCTAATTGGTTAGTGCCTTTAATAAAGGGAACATTTTCTACCAACGCACCGGCCTTTACTGCCCGGAAAATCTCCGGTTCTTTTTCTTCAGTAAGGTCGATGGTTTTGGCATAGCAGCCACCTTCAAAATTAAATACATCATTGGCTGTCCAGCCATGTTCATCATCACCAATCAACTGGCGGTTAGGGTCAGCGCTCAAAGTAGTTTTTCCGGTGCCGCTCAAACCAAAGAAAACAGCCGTATCGCCATCCTTTCCTACGTTGGCACTGCAATGCATGCTCAGTACGCCTTTATCATGTGGCAGAATATAATTGAGAACAGAAAAAATTCCTTTCTTCATTTCGCCGGTATAGCCGCTGCCACCAATGAGAATGATCTTTTTGGTAAAGTTTACAATGGCGAAGTTATGTTGACGGGTGCCATCAGTTTCAGGGTCGGCTTTAAAGTTTGGGGCCTGTATAATATGCCAGTCGGGTGTGAAATTTTCCAGTTCATCTTCCTTAGGGCGGAGAAACATATTGAATGCAAATAAATTGCTCCAGGGATTTTCGTTGATCACCCTGATGTTGAGCCGGTAAGTTGGGTCTGCACAGGCATAGCTGTCACGTACCCATATTTCCCTGTTTTCCAGGTAAGCCATCATTTTGTTGTAGAGCTTATCAAAATTGGCTGGGTCAAAAGGGATATTAAAATTATTCCAGTTCACCGTGTCCCTGGTAATATCATCCAGCACCGTGAATTTATCTTCCGGGCTTCGGCCGGTAAATTCGCCGGTATTGATCACCAGGGCGCCGGTATCGCAGATGGAGCCTTCACCCCGGGCAACCGTTTGGCGTGTAAGTTCGTCAGGGTTTAGCTGGTAATAAATGTTGTTGGAAATAAGGCCAAGATCAGATAAAGCATTGGCAGGGTAAGCAAGCATTGTTGTTACTGGCATAGCAAAAGCGTTTAATGAGCAATAGTATTCGGGCGCAATATAGGAGTTCAGTTTTTTATGAATTTCTAAAAAAGCACCTTCGGTTGCATTGTTTTTTGCCATTTCGTTTAAAGATTGGCATTTATGCAAACGTTTCTGTAATTATTGAACGCCTTTGAATAATGCTTTAGTATACTTGAATAGTTTAAATATTTTTCACTTTTGTTGTGTAGTTTCTACACGAAATGCAAGAAGAATTGATAAATAAGGGTAATAATGGGGTGTTTAAAAAAGGATGCGGTTTACACAGATTGGGGTGGGTGTTTTAGGAAATATCGTAGATTACCTTTATTTTTAGTCGTGAGAACCCTTATTTCAGGTTATTTACATTTCGAATGCAAAACTTCCTTATGCGGAACTTAACCTTAACCTTCTGCTCCTTATTATTATTTATTCAAGTAACAACTGCACAAACACAAAGTGTGGTTTGGAAAAAATGTTTTGGTGGCTCGGCCAAAGATGTAGCCAATGATGTGCTTATTAATAATGACGGTACAATAGTAGTGGCCGGTTATTCCTATTCAAACGATGGTAATGTTACAGGCCATCATGGCACTACCACTACAAGTGATGGATGGGTTATTAAACTGGATGCAAATGGAAATTTATTATGGCAAAAATCACTTGGTGGCTCTGCTGATGATCTTTTTTACACCGTAATAGCCACGGACGATGGTGGTTATTTGTGTGTTGGAAATACTAATTCAAATGATGGAGATGTAACCGGTAATCATGGTGGAACAGATGTGTGGGCTGTTAAGGTGGATGGAAACGGAACAATAGTGTGGAGTAAATGTTATGGCGGCACACAAACGGATATTGGGAAAGATGCAACAATCTTATATGATGGCCAACTTGCATTAATAGGAAGCTCTAACTCAGCTGATGGTAATGTACTCAGTGGGCCATCTAATAACACCGCTTCAGATGCTTGGGTTATTAAGCTCAATAAGACCGATGGAAATTTATTATGGGAAAAGGTGATCAACTATGGTGATAGTACACTTAGTGACGGCGGATTAAATATTGTTGAATCAAATAATAGCACCATTATGGCATATATAAGTGGCGCTGCGGTGTATACCTATTGGTCTAATGATACCTGGAATTCGAGAGTTCAAAATGCAGGTTTTGTCTATGAATTAAATGAAGGCAATGGCGCTGCTGCTTTGTTTACATCAGTAGGACCCGGTTGGCAACGGGAGATGGTAATGAACAAAACAAACACAGGATATAATTTTGCCTATAAATCTGTAGGTTATTGGACATCGCCCATTTCATGTTATGCTTATGGTCGTGGAGTTGTGAAAAAAGATTTTGCCGGTAATACTATTAGTAGCATTACTCTTGGTTCATACCCATGTGATGATTCACATGATGCGATTGTTGATTATGTGAGCCAGCCTAATGGATTTATAGTGAGTAGCGCAGGCAAACCAATCACAGTTGGACAAAAAGAAGTA
The DNA here is from genome assembly GCA_016722465.1 of Chitinophagaceae bacterium. GTDB lineage: Bacteria > Bacteroidota > Bacteroidia > Chitinophagales > Chitinophagaceae > Ferruginibacter. The sequence continues at coordinate 237,801 of JADKJC010000013.1, forward strand.
GAAGAGCCTGATTTCTGGGGTACACTACGTGTTGTTAATCACGGATATATTTCTAATATAGGTCCAATCGGTGTAAGTAATGGTGTAGACACTTTTACTGCAATAAAAGAATTATCAATTGGAGATGAATTTATTACAGTTGGCAAAACCAACACCGGAAAGCTGAATGATACAAGTGCTGCAGCAACTGATTTTCAGGGGAATTTTGATTTTTGGGTTTTAAAATTTCAATCGTTAAATACTATTAAAGCCAATTTTTTTATTGATTATAATAACAATAATATTAAAGATGCAGGTGAACTGCCATTCAACAGTGCTCTTTCAAAAACAGTCAATCAATACGGTGCATCAAGTTCCTGGGCTTATCCTGTGAATGGAGTGGCCGAAACAACGGTTGATACCGGCACTTTTAAAACCACTGCATCTTTATTCAGGCCATACTATACAGTTTCCCCAACCATTACAACAAACACATTTACTACTTTTAAAAATACAGTTACTATCAATTATCCTGTACATCCCATTCCCGGCTCAAGAGATTATTCTGTTTATATAAGTACTCCATTTGCGATAAGACCGGGTTTTGATGCATATTATGGATTGACTTATTCGAATGCTGCTATTGATACTTTAATAGATAAACAGGTAATGTTTGTAAAAGATAGCCGTCTTCAATTTGTTTCATCATCACCTTTATCTCCTGTAAGTATTGTTGGAGATACCATTACCTGGAATATTGCCAGGTTGGTTCCCGATTCATCAGGCCATATCAGTATCCATTTACAGGCGCCAGGTTTGCCTGCAATTCAGTTGGGGGACACTGTAAGAGTATCTGCTTATATAGACAGCACAGGAGATTTGGTACAACAAAATAATGTATCCTCATCAATACAAATAGTTACAGGCAGTTACGATCCCAATGATAAACAAGAGAATTATGGCGGTACCATGCAATTATCTGAAGCTGCTGCAGGCAAATACCTTACTTACACCATCCGTTTTCAAAACACAGGAAATGATACTGCATTCAATATAACTGTAAGGGATACATTAAGTGCTTTACTTGATTCAACAAGCTTTGAAATGATCAATACAAGCCATAATTACTCTGTATCAATAAAAAATGGCAGATATATTGCCTGGAAATTTAATAATATCAAATTAGTTGATAGTTTTCACAATGAACCTTTAAGTCATGGATATATCACTTATCGGATAAAACCAAAATTACCGGTTGGTATTGGAGATGTAATACAAAACAGTGCAGCAATCTATTTTGATTATAATCCGCCGGTAATTACCAACACCAGTACTACTGCAATAAAAGGTACACCATCATCCACATCATGGACGGGTGCTGTAAGTACAGCATGGGAAAACCCATTAAACTGGAGTAATGGAATGGTGCCGGATGTAAATACAATTGTTACTATACCTGCTGGTGTTCCCAATTACCCGGAAGTAAGCAGTAATGCCACCTGTTACAGAATTTCAGTAATGCCAACTGCAACAGTTCTGGTAAAAACAGGGTTTAAGTTGAAAGTAAATGCAAAGAATTAGTTTTATAATAAATATTACATTTTGGAAGATGACACCTTTGAAAGAGGTGTCATCTTTTTAAGTATGCCATTGATGCCAAATGGCACTGTAAACAGCAAAACTGTAAACTGTAAACCGTATATTGCATTTCTAAACGATTCATCATGAAATACCTGCCCCTCAACCCTGAAATTTTTATTCAGAACAGGAAAAGATTTGTTGAAAAGATGGATAAAAACGCCATCGCCATTTTTAATAGCAATGATGAATTGCCTGCCAACGGCGATTCTATTCACCGGTTTAAACAAAACTCCGACCTGATTTGGTTAACAGGTATAGAGCAGGAAGAAACCATGCTGATATTATTTCCTGATAACCCTGATCCTAAATACAGAGAGGTTCTGGTCCTAACTAAGCCAAATGAGTTAAAAGAAAAATGGGATGGTCACCGCCTGCGTTCCCAGGAAGCCACATCTATTTCAGGCATTACCACCATTATTTGGTTAGATACATTGGATGGTATGCTGCAGCCATGGATACACCTGGCAGATACTATTTACCTTAACACGAATGAAAATGACCGCAAGTCAAATTTAATTCAGGTAAGAGATTACCGGTATGCTGCTGAAATGCTGGAACGTTATCCATTGCATAACTATAAACGCAGTGCTAAATTATTAAAAGAACTGAGGGCTGTTAAAACGGCACTGGAAGTTGAAGTAATACAAAAAGCAATCAACATTACCGATAATACCTTCAGGCGGTTGCTCCAGTTTATCAGGCCGGGTGTAATGGAATATGAAATTGAAGCCGAGATACTGCATTCATTTTTGTCGCAGCGTTCTAGCGGCGAGGCTTATGGTTCTATCATTGCCAGTGGCGACAGGGCCAGGACATTGCATTATGTAGAGAACAACCAGGAGTGCAAAGATGGCGAGTTGATACTGATGGACTTTGGTGCTGAGTATGGTCATTATTGTGCTGACTTAACAAGAACAATACCGGTGAACGGTAAGTTTGGCAGGAGGCAAAAAACGATTTACAATGCCTGCCTGCACCTGCATCATTATGCAGCCAGTATTTTAAAACCCGGCATCAGCATTCTTGATTATACAGAAAAAGTAGGGGATGAGGCTACGGTGGTCTTTCAAAAGATTGGATTGTTGAGAAAGAGCGATGTGAAAAACGAAGATCCCAATAACCGGGCTTACCGGAAATATCTGTACCATGGGATATCGCATCATTTAGGCATAGATGTACATGATCTTGGTACGAGGACCGAGCCCATTAAAGCAGGAATGGTATTCACCATTGAACCTGGTATTTATATTGAAGAGGAAAAGATCGGTGTCAGGATCGAAAATAATTTCTGGATCACCCGGAATGGCAATAAAGACCTGATGAAGAATATCCCGATTACTGTGGAGGAGATTGAAGCGTTGATGAAAAAATAATTTTGTTAAACAATTGTTCATTTATTAAAATTTTACTTTAAAATCAAATAAATCGGCCTGCTCAGCATAATCGTCTGTGGTCTGTCTTCCGTTGGCCGTCTTTTTACAATGAAAAACTTACCAAATTTATTTACTCTTCTCAACCTTGTTTTCGGATGTATTGCAATTGTTTTTACGTTGCAAAGCGGTATTGATATTGTTTATACAAAGGATGGAGAACAATTCATTAAGCTTACAGAGAATCTTTGCCTGGCTTCCCTGTTCATAGGTATTGCAGCGGTGGTTGATTTCTTTGATGGCTTTGTGGCCAGGTTATTAAAAGGTTCCTCAGAGATGGGTAAACAACTCGATTCACTGGCTGATGTGGTGAGTTTTGGTGTAGCACCGGGTATGATCTTTTACCAGTTATTAAGAATGGGTTTTATCAGGCAGAACGATGGATTTGAGGCCCATGTGATCTGGTTGATTCCGGCATTTGTCTTCACCTGTGCCGGTGCATTCCGTTTGGCAAGATTTAACCTGGATACCACGCAATGCTTCGGATTTAAAGGAGTGCCTATTCCTGCTGCAGCACTGGTGGTGGCTTCTCTGCCATTGATCTATTGGTATAACAGCGATTCTGATCTTATATACAACCTGCTGTTGAATAAGTGGTTTTTATATGGAGTGATAGCGTTATTGAGCTGGCTGATGGTAAGCACCTTGCCGATGATTGCATTAAAGTTTAAAGACTTTTCCATAAAAAATAATTTACCCAAGATCATTTTACTGGTCATCGCTTTGTTGTCTGCAGTGTTTTTAAAATGGCTGGCAGTGCCTGTTGTTTTCATTGCTTACATTATTTTATCTTTGGCATCTAAAAACAAAACCACCGCATGATATATACTGCACAAGTTAAAGTAATGCCACACAAAGAATTGCTTGATCCGCAAGGGAAAGCTGTGCTGGGAGGGCTTTCAAACCTTGGATTGACCGATATAAAAGATGTAAGGATTGGCAAGAACATCACCTTACAGGTTGAAGCAAATTCCGCAGACGATGCAAAAAAAATTGCAGAAGAAGCCGCAAAGAAATTATTAGCTAACGCTGTTATGGAAATGTTTGAAGTAGTAGTTAATAGTTGATGAGTTAATAAGTTAAAAGGTTGATTTGTAACTATCATTATTAATGCTGCTTTTCAACTTTTAATTTTCAATTTTCAACTTTCAATTTGCTATGCTTTACATTGTTCCTACTCCCATCGGCAACCTGGCTGATATTACTTTCAGGGCTGTTGAAATACTAAAATCAATCGATCTCATTCTGGCAGAAGATACCCGTACTTCAGCGGTGCTGCTGCAGCACTATGCCATTCAAAAACCCATTACGCCTTATCATCAGCACAACGAACACAAGATTGTGCATCATATTACAGAACAGTTGCAGGCTGGTAAAAACATGGCGCTGCTTACAGATGCTGGCACACCAGGCATCAGCGACCCTGCTTTTTTACTGGTAAGGGAATGTGTAAAGAATAATATTATCGTCGAGTGTTTACCCGGCGCCACTGCATTTGTACCTGCATTGGTCAACAGTGGGTTGCCCATCAATAGTTTTTGCTTTGAAGGGTTTTTACCATTAAAAAAAGGAAGGCAAACCTTTTTAAAAAAAATGGCGGAAGAAGAAAGGACGATGGTGTTTTATGAGAGCCCCATGCGGCTGGTAAAAACACTGCATGATTTTATAGAGTACTTTGGTGCAGACAGGCAATGTTGTGTGAGCCGTGAGCTAACAAAAAAATTTGAAGAGAATAAAAGAGGCACCCTGCAGGAAGTGTATGATCATTTTAACAGCAAGACTGTAAAGGGAGAAATCGTAATTGTAGTTCAGGGAAGAGAATAGAAAATAATTTATTATTACCGGGATAAATAAAAGCCACGCCTTAGCAAGCGTGGCTTTTTTAGTTTTATAAGGATAATTATTTAAAATCTGCGCTCACGGTGATCTTTGGCTCATCAGCCAGTTTGCCACCAGCATTGCCAAGTGAATAATCTGCCAGCTTAATGGTAAAATCAGATGTTGCACTTACGGCGCCAGCTTTAACAACGATGGTTGCTTTACCAGTCAAGGGTTTGCTGATACCATGCATTGTCAGGTCACCTTCAATATTGACAACATAAGTACCGTCCTGATCAAATTTTACATCAGCAACGTTGGTAATCTTTCCTTTGAAAGTCGAAGTAGGGTTTTTTTCAGAATCCATCCATTTAGGACCATTAAAATGTTCCTGCATCATTGGGTTGCCAAATTGAAAACCTTTGATTTGTGCTTCAAATGCAACGGTGCCTCCTTTGGTGTCAATAAGTGCTACCACAGTTTTGTTTTCCGCTACCGGCAATGCATCCAGTTTAGTGGTGGCATCAAATTTTACGGTAGCCGAAGTAGTAGTTTTCTTTTGTGCAAATACAGAACCTGTTGTTGCTAAAGCTAAAATGAGAATTGCTTTTTTCATTGTTGATTTTTTTGTTTTTTAGTTGTTGTTATTTATTTAATGAGCATCTTTTGAATGTAATGTATTCTGTTTCTAAAATTTCGCTGTACGAACCACCGCTGCAGGAGCCTTTTATAGAAACACTGTCACCTTCCTTTATTTTTTTAACATCAGCTAAATCTTTTTGCTGAAAAGCGAATATGATATATGAACCTTCGGGGTTGGTTATCTTGAGATTTACTGTAGTGTCTGCTGACTCAACAGAAGTGATTTTGCCATTTACGGTAATAATCTTTTCACTGTATTTTTTATTGGCAGCACTATCACTTTTCTTAAATTCACTGATCAGGTCCAATGCGTTTACAGTATATTCAGCTTTGGTGCTTGCAGTGTCTTCAAATTTTTGAGTGAAAAAGTACCAGGCTGCACCAGCGCCAACCAGCAAAAGCAATATTGCGGCAATCAGTATTTTCTTTAACCAGCCTTTTTTAGTCTCATCTGCACTCATATTATATATCGGTTTGTGGATGTGAAAATAAACAATGTTTAAACATCGAAATGATTTATTTATTCACAATTTTTTTTAATTGTATGGGTAGGGAGAGAAATAATTGTTGTAAAATAGCATGATTCTTTTGAAGTCTGCTAAAACAGTATACTATTTGTTGGAAATTTCCCAATTGGGTAACAAATGGTTAAAAAAAGGTTAAGGTATTTTAAGCCATGCTTCCAGGTGAAGGGAGATTTGTTCGTTTTCAACCATAAATCCATCATGCCCGTATTCCGAATCTATTACTTTAAGTGTAGAGCCGGCAATGTTATCAGCTATAAACTGCTGTTCAACCAATGGGCAAAGTATATCGCTGCTGATGCCAATAATAAGTGTTGGCTGGTGAATGGTTCTAAGAATGCTTCTGGTATCATTGCTTCGGCCTCTTGCAATGTTGTGGCTGTCCATACTTTTGGTAAGCATCCAGTAGCTGTAGGCATTAAAGCGTTGCACCAGTTTATCGCCCTGGTAATTGATATAGGAAGAGGCTGTAAAGTCATCCACCTTGGCTGCATCATGATCGGATTGTTTTTGTACCATGATGTTGTAATTACGGTATGTAAGCATGCCGATTGCCCTGGCTACCTTCAGTCCCTTTGCCCCTGCATTAGCCACAGCCTCTTGCCAGGTGGAGTCAGCTTCAATGCCCAGGCGCTGTGCCGTATGTGTAGCAATACCCCAGGCACTTTCAGCTGCAGAGGTTGCCAGTAAGAAAAGCCGTTCAATAATATCGCATTCCATCAGGCACCACTCCATTGCCTGGTAACCGCCCATGCTGCCACCCATTAATAGAAATATTTTTTCAATGCCCAGCTTTTTGCGCAATAAAATATGGGCATTCACCATATCCCTGATAGTAATAAAAGGAAACTGATGATAATAAGGTTCATCATTTAACGGATTGATGCTTAAAGGTCCTGTAGTGCCATAACAGGAACCCAGTATATTGGCGCAAACAATAAAGTATCGCTCAGGATCAATCACATGATTGTTGCCGACCACACCCGGCCACCATTCTGCAACATCTGAATTGGCAGTAAGTGCATGGCATATCCATACTACATTGCTTTTTTCAGCGTTTAATTTACCGTAGGTGCTGTATGCAATGGTAATTTCGGGCAATAGTTTGCCGCTTTCTAATTGAAATGGATGGGGGTGATGGAAATACTTCATTAAGGTTAATAAAATGCACTGCAAAGTAATAGTAAATCAACCTTAAAAAAACATTTCCCCAATATTTTGAATGCCGGTACTGTTATTGCAATGCAGAAAGCCGCAGGTATTTTCTGAAAGCGAAAATTATAAAGGCATTCAGCAATTATATTTGTAAAAATTTTCAATCTATGATAGAAGTGAATTTAAAAAGGGTAAAAGGGGATTTTGGTTTTGAAGGAACCGATGCCAATGGCCATAAGGTAAGGATGGATACCAGCAACGAAACAGGTGGAGTGGATTTTGGCGTAAGGCCTATGCAGATGCTCCTGATGGGATTGGGGGGCTGCAGCGCCATTGACATTGTAATGATCCTGAAAAAGCAACGGCAGGAGGTAAAAGATTTTTCTATAAAAATAGATGGAGAAAGAGAGCCGGGAAAAGAGCCGTCTTTATGGCAAACTGTAAAGATTGTGTTTACTCTTACCGGAACGATTGATAAAGAAAAGGCAGACAGGGCTTGTGAACTTTCTATGAACAAATATTGCTCTGTTGCAGAAACATTGAAACGCAGCGGCACCAATCTTACCTGGGAAGTAGAAGTGATAAGTAGTAAGTAGACATTGACTATTCACCATTCACAATTGACCTCATCAGATGAAGCATCCAATTACAGAAGCAATCAGAATACAGACAGCCCGGACAAATGAAATGGAACATGCCAGCCCAATGTTCTTAACCAGTAGTTTTTGTTTTAACAATGCGGAGGAAATGAGGGCTGCTTTCGCAGATGAAACGGAGGATAATATCTACAGCCGTTTCAGTAACCCCACTGTTCAGGAATTTGTGGACAGGATGGTGGCGTTGGAAGGCGCTGAAGCTGGGTATGCAACAGCATCAGGTATGAGCGCTGTATTTGCATCCTTTATGGCTTTATTAAAAAAAGGAGATCACCTGCTTGTTTGTGATTCTATTTTTGGAAGCACACAAACCGTAATTAAAAAATACCTGCCCAATTACGGTATTGAATATACGTATGTAAGTACTGACAGAATGGAAGAGTGGGAGGCTGCTGTAAAGCCAAACACAAAGATGATTTACCTTGAAACTCCCACCAATCCGGGCCTTGCATTGATCGATCTTGAATTGGTAAATACCATAGCCAAAAAATACAACCTCCTGCTGAACGTGGATAATTGTTTTGCCACACCGGTATGCCAGCAACCCATTGCTTTTGGTGCCGATCTTGTTATTCATTCCGCAACCAAATGGATCGATGGGCAGGGCAGGGTATTAGGCGGGGTGATCGTTGGCAAAAAAGAACTGATCCATGATATCTACCTTTTTTGCCGCAGCACCGGTCCTGCATTGTCTCCTTTTAATGCATGGGTGCTTAGTAAAAGCCTGGAAACACTTGATGTACGCATGGAGCGCCATGCATCCAATGCATTGACCATTGCAAAAACACTGGAATCTCACCCTGCTATTGAATCATTGAAATATCCTTTCCTGCCTTCTCATCCTCAACATGCCATTGCTAAAAAGCAAATGAAGAATGGCGGTGGTATTGTTTGTTTTAATTTAAAAGGCGGGTTGCAAAGTGGCCGTACTTTTTTGAATAGCCTGCAAATGCTTTCACTCACTGCTAATTTGGGCGATACCAGGAGCATTGCATCGCACCCGGCAAGTACAACCCATGCAAAATTAACCGAAGCAGAAAGGCTGGCCACTAACATCACTCCCGGGCTGATAAGAATTTCTGTAGGTCTGGAACATGTGGATGATATATTGCAGGATATATTGCAGGCTTTGGAAAAATGCTGAGGTTAATTGAAAATAGAAAATTGTAACTTGAAAATTACAAGGCCATCAAACTGCACCCCCTGATATCAGTATTATCCAGTCTTCCCATTACTTCAAAACTTTCATCGGCATATAACTTACCAGCATCTTCGGTAGCAATAAAACTGCAGGAGTAAATATTGGCAAGATCGATCACATTGATGGCGCCGGATACCACTGGTTTGTCCCCGGCACAATAAACAGCAAAAGGATCATCTTCTTCCCGTATCAAAATTTTCATCCAGGGCGGGGTGTTAAAAATACCAGCACCTTTTGAGTAACCCTGGCTCAGGAGTTCTGTCATGCCATATTCGGAATGAATGGTTGATTTAGTAAAAGACCTGCATAAAATTTCATGTACCTGCGCCCTGGTCATTTCCACTCTTCTTCCTTTCATGCCGCCGGTTTCCATAATAGTTGTATGGTTCCATGGTATCGGAAATTTTTCTGCAAAATCAAGCAATGCAAATGTTACCCCGATCAACAGCGTTTTTTGCTCCTGCTTTTCCAATTGAGTTAATACTGCCTGTAATTTTTCATATTCATTTAAATAAAAACCACTTTGAGGATGGCCGCTTTGTTGCATGAGCTGATCTGCCATCATTACCAGCGAAGAATTCTCTCTTTCTATATAAGAGGGCAGCAACGCAATGATACACCAGTCCGAAGGAATCCCATAAAAAAGATTGAAAGCTTTGATAAAACTCTCTTTATACAAGCTGGTATCTTTTACCAGGTGTTTACTGTTGATGGTTTGTGTAGTGCCGCTGCTTTCAAAAACAGCTTCAGGCTCAAATTCAGTGGTGGTAACAGTATGTGTTTTAAAAAAGCCAATGGGCAAAAAGGAATCTTGTTGAGGCTGTTCACTTTGCCAGGATCAACTTTCAACGTACTGCAAAACAGGTTGTATACTGCATTGTACCGGTATTGAAAACGGAAGACTTCCAGTGCCAGTGCCGTGAAATTTTCAGGACAGGCGGTGAAAATATTAGCCACGGGCTCACTATCTTTAACTGCGTTTTTCAATTTCTATCTGTACATTTGATCAATAAAATACAAAGATGCGGAACACAATTTTAATAGCAGTAATAAGTTTGGCGATTATCAGTTGCACAAAGAATAAATTTGAAACAACGCCGAAGCTTAAATATGAGTCTGTTAATACTACCCAGCTTTCTTCAGGTCAGATTATCCAGTTCAAACTTTCCTATACAGATGCAGAGGGTGACCTGCAGGATTCCATCTATGTAGAAAAATACGGTATCAATTGTGAACTGAGCAGGTTTAAAGCTTATTACCTGATGCCCGAATTTCCTGTGGTTAAAAACAGTGAAGGTGATATCATTGTTTCTTATGGCTATGGTGTTTCAAATTATCCACTGATACAGTCTCCGCAATGCTCCGGCAAAAACGATACCTGTTATTTCCTTTTCATGATACAGGATAAAGCTAAGCACAAAAGTGATACGGTAGCTTCAGAAACGATCATCATTTATCAATAAGATTCCTGCAAAAAGTTCTATATTTTATTATATCCCATGCGCTGTGGGTGGCAACCTGTGCAGCCTCACTGGTATTTCAAACCATGCAACTGATTCATATACCTTTTAATATTTACCTGGTATCGTTTGTTTTTTTTGCAACTTTGTGCAGCTACAACTTCCATTATATCATGGCCGGCGCTTTTCAGCAGCAAAAGATTTCCTTTAGTTTAATTTACAGCCGGTATTCTGCAGTATTTGTTTTACTCATAGGCATTACAGGGGTATTGTTCTTTTTTAGTGGAGCCCGTATCCTGCCTGGAAATGTAGCCATTGCCTTGCTGCTCACTTTTCTTTACTCTGTTCCGCTTTTTCCTTTTCCGCTGTTGGCTTTTACAAGAAAGGCCGGTTTTATAAAAACACTGTTACTGGCATTTACCTGGATGTTTGTTACAGCTTACATCCCACTGGCAGAGTATGGGGTTCAGTTTACAACCATGGGTTTACTCATTATGGCCAAACGTTTTTTGTTTATGCTCATGCTCTGCATTTTGTTTGACAACAGGGATATTGCCGTGGATAAGATCCATGGGCTCAGCAGTCTCTCTACACATCTGTCAGCAGCGCAGATGAAGTGGCTGATGTACTGTATTTTCATTTTACTGTTTGTCATGAATTTTTTACTGGGCCGGCATGCCATTAGCACAAAGCAGTTGGTTGCATTGCAGGTTGCAGCTTTTTCAACCTGGTCATTTATTTTTATTCACTGAAAAAGCAAGGCTATTTTTTTTATTATTTTATTGTAGATGGGAGCATGGTTTTAATGACATTGCTTACAACTGTCGCAAGTATTTAGTTATTTTGTAAAAATCAAATTTTTTATGGCAAAAGCAAAAGCAAAAGCAAAACCCAAAGCAAAAGCACCCAAAAGTATTTTAACCGATGCGTCTTATTCCTTCTTAAGAAATTATATCAACAACCCTTCTCCCACTGGTTTTGAAAGCAGCGGGCAGAAATTATGGCTGGAATACATTAAACCATACACTGATTCTTTTTTCACCGATCCTTATGGCACAGCAGTGGGAGTCATCAATCCCACAGCTCCGTTTAAAGTAGTGATAGAGGCACATGCTGATGAAATCAGCTGGTTTGTAAATTATATTACACCAGAAGGGCTCATTTACCTGAAACGCAATGGCGGGGTGGATCACCAGATTGCACCTTCAATGAGGGTATTCGTTCATGGAAAGAAAGGTGCTGTAAAAGCAGTATTCGGATGGCCTGCCATTCATACCCGTATTGCCAACGATGGTAAAGAAACGCAGCCTAAAGTTGATAACCTGTTTTTAGATTGCGGCGCTTCCAGTAAAAAAGAAGTGGAAGCATTGGGAATACATATTGGTGCTGTGGTAACTTATGAAAATGGATATGATGAACTGGCTTATGATTATTTAATCGGAAGAGCTTTTGATAACCGGGTAGGTGGTTTTATGATCGCCGAAGTGGCAAGGTTGCTGAAGGAAAATAAAAAGAAATTGCCTTTTGCGTTGTACGTAGTGAATGCGGTGCAGGAAGAGATTGGTTTGCGTGGTGCTGAAATGATTGCCAGGAGAATTAAACCGGATATTGCCATCATCACTGATGTTACGCATGATACCAGCACACCGATGATCAGTAAGATTATACAAGGCGATACCACTTGTGGCAAAGGCCCTTCATTAACATTTGGCCCTGCTGTACACAACAAACTGCTGGATGTGGTGCAGGATGTTGCTGCAAAAAATAAGATACCTGTGCAATTGCATACGGTGAGCAGAAGTACCGGCACTGACACGGATTCATTTGCTTATGCCAATGATGGTTGCCCTTCCGTACTCATCTCTATTCCGCTGCGTTACATGCACACCACTGTAGAAATGTTGCATAAGAAAGACGTGGAGAATACAGTAAAGCTGATGTATGAAACATTGCTAACGTTAACTCCAAAACCAATCTCAGTTATTTTTAAAACAAACTGAACTGAATATTTGCCGGTAAGAAAGGGAGTGATAAAAGGTATTGACAGCTTCTTGTCTTGTCGGCAAATGAATTTTTAAGATGAAAAAAAATGTTTATTTTATTATAATGCTTGCAATGGCTGGATTGTGGCTAGTAACAATATTGATGAGAAAACATGCGGAAAGAGCAAGAGCCGTTTCAGATAAAATATTGCAGGATTTTAAAACAGTGGATGGAAGCCTTCAGAAAAGCAATGACAGTTTGCTGAAGCAAAATGACAGTACACTAAATTTATTGAAACAACTGCAGGATGCTGATTCTAGTAAATTACCGTAACAGTTCCTTTTCGCTGTATGGTAAAGTTCCTGTAAGTTATACCTTCCGCAATCCATACATAAGTTCCCGTGGCAACATTTTTACCTTTGAACTTTCCATCCCATGCAGCACTGGTACTGGTGCTTGAATAAACAAGCTGCCCCCATCGGTTATAAATATTAAAGTAGTTGATCTTTCTGAATCCTGCAGCAGTGATGCGAAGGATATCATTGGTGCCATTGTTGTCTGGAGTAAAAGCATTGGGCACATATATTTCAGGGCCCCTGTAAGTTTTAACTTTCATGGCATCACTTGCCGGGCAACCTTCCGGTGTGCTGCTGTTTACGGGGTAGGTTATGCTGTCTCTGGTGAGTATTGCAATCGGTGCTGCTATAAATGGATCAGACAAGCCATCAACAGGTTGCCAGTTGAAAATGGTAAAGCCACTACCGTTTACATCCTTTGCAATTAACTGCAGCGGCTGGTTTATTGCTACAATGGTGTCATTTCCAACACTCAGTTTTGCCGGAGCCCTTACAGTGATTTTTACTGAATCAGCTTTAAGCGAAGAGCAACCATTGACATCTGTAACCAGCAGGTTGAAATAAGTATCATTCAATAATGTGTCCGTAACCGGATTAGGGATGGAATCATTGTTTAAAAGAACAGCAGGCTGCCATTTGAAAAAAGCACCGCCGTTCCCCTGCAGGGTAGTAGCACCGGAATAGCAAATAGCGGCATCATTACCAGCATTGGCAACTGGAGCTTTGTTTACAAAAATGGTCACGGAATCAATGCCGTTGCAAATACCTTTAGTTCCCTTTACAAAATATTTTGTAGTGGTTACTGGTGTAGCAACAGGATTTTGCAGTGTATCATTATTCAAACCTGCTGACGGCTGCCAGGAATACCGGTCGCCATCAGCATCTGTAACAAGCATAACTGTTTTGCCTTCGCAGATCGTCGTGTCTTCCTGAGTGTTTAGCCTGAGTATATTGGTGAATGGCACAACAAAAGAACGGGGAAGTGCATTGCAGTTACTGCTGTCTTTTACATAAACCGTATAATTCCCTCTGAATAAATTGAATGTATCGTAATTATTAAAATTGATATTGTCCAATGAATAATAATAGGGCGATACTCCACCTGTTACGGTGATCGTGGCCGTACCATCCGGCAGGCCGCTGCAGGAAGCAGCCGTTAGCGCAACATTTGTTACCTGCGGATCAGGGTGCAGCTGGCCTAAGGACAGGTTGAGTATGTCTACACAACCGGCTGCATCTTTCATCTGTAAAACATAATTCCCTTTTACTAAATTGATGAAACTGCTGTCATTGGTAAACGGTCCGTTGTTAAACGAAAAACTAAGCGGCCGTTGCCATTCCGGCCCACCACTTATGGTAATTTCTCCATCAGCACTGTTGCGGCAGGTCACTTTTTTTTCAGTTAACAGTAATATCTTTTTTTGCATGATGAATGCAGAATCTCTAGCCTTGCAGGTACCGGTAGTGGCCGTACAATAATAGGTGGTGCTTCCTGCAAGGGGTGTTGCCACAGGGTTTCTGATAACGAGACTACTGAGTGTATTGCTGTTATCCCATCGGTAACCGGCATAGCCTGCAGCTGCCGATAATGGAACTGCCTGCCCCCTGCAGGTAATCGCCGAGTCGGGTATAATATTCAATGGTTCATAATCCCTTACCTGTATTTCAATGCTGTCGTTTGCCACCGGGTCGTTAAGATTGCAGTTGTAGTAAGCAATGATCTTTAATGTTTCAATGCCTTCAGCCACATTATCAACGATGGGTTTGATGTCTAAAAATACTCTGATGCTCCTGCAGGTATTACCACTCCGGTCGGCATCAGGTTAATATCGGTGCCGTTGATGGCGGTACCGCTGTATTCCAATATCACATTGGCAGGGTCGTTACTCAGAAACGGTTTTCTTATTTTCAGTTTCCTTGTTGTACACCCTTCTACTACATACGCATGACCGTTTTCGTCAAATGGCATATCACCAGACAGCTGTATGTTTTTTGAGGTTAAACTTTTGGCTTCCAGGAATACACCACTGTCAAAGTTATCATCCACGGCATCCGTAATCACCAGCTTAAGGTGATAGGTTTGACAACTTATTACAGGGTAAGCGGCGGTTAGTACTTTGGTATGTCCATCATGTGTAAAAAAAGTATTGAAAGTATTGTCTACATAAAAGCTCCCGTTGTTATTGCAGGATACACCATTTACATTGTTTACATTGATAATAGAAACGGGGGTATTGGTACCCGGTACCAGGGCAATGTTTTTTGATCCTGTGATGCCCGGCCCTGAAATGAAAAAGGCAAAAGCATCATTAAAACTGCAAACGTACAATGGATCATATTCTTCCGAACTGAAGACATACCGGAAACTGATACTGTCACCAATGGGTATGAAGTCGAATTCCAGCACACAGGCATCATATAAATTGTTCACATCCACCATTATTTCTGCAGCAATATCGGCATCGCCAGGCAGCCCCCATTGGTTGTCTGCCAGTACTGCATTTGCCGGTGCAACCCCATTGCCATCAACTCCATTAATGCTTCTTCCAGTAGAGGTTCTTCCGGTGGTAAGTACAATGCCGCTGTCTATATTGATATTGGTGGTGGCATCATTGTAAAAGGCGCCTGCCATCAGGCTGTCGCCGGTAAAATGAACATTGAAAACCTGTACACCGTTGCCGGTAAGTTTCTGCGCCAGTTCTTCTGCAGTAAAGTTATTATTCACCCCAAGCTGGGCATTGCATACACCAGCAGTATATATGCTAAAAAGTAAAAGACAGTATTTCTTGTAAAGCAGGTGCATTGGTTATCTGGCTGGTATTGGCTAAAGGTAAATAAAAAGCCAGTTAACTGTTAGTGGAGGCATAAATTTTATACTGCAGCAAATGGCCGCTGACTACCCAGTAATAAAACGGTAACCGATGCCTTTGATGGTGAGTATCTCAAGCCGGGTATCATCTTTCAGGTAGCTTCTTAATTTAGTGACGTACACATCCAGGTTCCTGGAATTGAAAAAACTGTCACTGCCCCACAGCAGGTTGAGGATATCGCGGCGGTCAATGATCTTATCCCTGTTCTCATACAGCAGTTTCAGCAATTCGCTTTCCCGGAATGATAATTTTCTTTCTTCGGATTCATGTTTCAATACCTGGTGGTTCAGGTGAAAAGTATAACTGCCTATATTAACGGTTTCTTTGACAGGATCATTCGCTGGGATGTTTTTTAAACGGAGGGCATATTCAATCCTTATGATCAATTCCTCCATGCTAAAGGGCTTGCGGATATAGTCGTTACCGCCTGTTTTAAATCCTTTTACCAGGTCTTCAGTTTGCGTTTTGGCGGTTAAAAATATGATGGGTACCGTAGTGTTGATATTTCTTATTTCTTCAGCAATGGTAAAGCCATCTTTATAGGGAAGCATGATGTCCAGCACACAAATATCCGGTTGCAGTTCTTTAAATTGATGTGTTACGTTGTTGCCATCTGCTTCCATTATCACTTCAAAACCGCGGCTTTCCAGGCTTTCCTTTACTATCTTGCCAAGGAAAAGTTCATCTTCTGCATATAAAATTTTAACGGCCATCTGCTTTGGGTAATTGAATGATGAAGGTAGTTCCTTTGTTCAGTTCGCTTTCTACTTTTATGGAACCATGGTGCTGTTCAATGATGTGGGCAACATAACTCAATCCCAGACCGTAACCATGTGCATTGTGTGTATTACCCATAGGTACCCGGAAGAATTTTTCAAAGATCCTGTCCCTGTATTCCGGGGCGATACCAATGCCATTATCAGAAATGGTAAGCAGGATGTGCTCTTCCAGTTCTTTCACCACGATCCGGATCTGCGGTTTTGCTGAACTGTATTTAATGGCATTATCCACCAGGTTATACACTACGCTCAGCAAATGCAGCCGGTCTGCCTGCAGGGTTGTGATGCCTTCGCTTTTCAGGTTGATCGTAGCATCACATTTTTCTAATTGCAGCCGCAAAGAATTTACCACTTCATCCACCACAGTGTTCAGGTCGGTTGGCTCATAGGTTATTTCAATTTCTTTTTTCTCCAGCATAGACAGCTTCAGCACTTTGTCCACCAGCAGGCTCAGTCTTTGTAATTCGTTGGATGAAATGTCGAGGTATTCTTTAGTTTTTTCCCTGTTGTGGAGGGCATTAAAATTCTTTAATGCTTCAATGGCTACGCCCACTGTAGCGATCGGGGTTTTAAGTTCATGGGTGATATTGCTGATGAAATCATTTTTAATGGCTGCCAGCCGCTGTTGTTTTATCACGGTACGGTAAAGCAACACAAATGAAAACATGGTAACGCCAACCAGGAAAAGTGAAAACAGGATCGGCATGCTGATCTTTTTAAGCAGGTAAGTGCTGCTGTTACCAAGCTGTAACCTGTAAGTGATTGGGTTTGCAAAGCCAACGGTTACTTCTGCCATTTCCGGGTCATCACCGTAGCCGGCCTTTTTTAACCGCAGCACAGTAAAGGGCAGGGAAAGCTTTTCTTCTTTCAGGAGTTGTGCATAGGCCAGGTTGATCTCAGGTATTTTCAGGGTATCCTGTAAAGAGTCCACACCATACAGGAACCGGAATATGCGGTTGCCATTGGGTTCTGTTTTTTCATCAAAAAAAGTTTTTGTTGTATCCATGCCGGGTAAGGGCGGACCGGAATGGGTATTCATTGAAATAATAACATCTGAATTTACTGTGCCAATACCGTATGCGGAATCTTTGAACTTTTTTCTCAATGTGTTGACCATTGTGATCACTTCTTCTTTGGGCAGGGCGTTTACATGTACCTGCTCTTCAAATTTCCGGTTATTTTGTACGATCATTTTGATGGTTCTCTTACCAGCCGTATCTGCTTTGTTGATGCCCGTGAGTTTTAGTTTTTGTATCTGCAGGTTTCTTACAGCGTCCTGGAACAATAAGTTGGTTTTTATTTCCAGCGACCTTTTCTCCCTGTCATAATTATTGTTGAGCCAATACAGCTGGAAACCGGTGATCACCAGCAACGTAAGGCCCATCAGTAATACAAACAGGTGAGGTATTTTTTTCATTGAATGCAATTGAGATCAAAAATAATCTTTTGCAGCAATCGGTAAACGGTACATTAACCTTAATTAACCTTAATGCAAGGGTTGTTAACCTCATTTAAAACAGCACTGTGATAGTTTTGGTTAAAACTACAATAATATGAAAAGAGTATTTATCACAGGATTGTTTACGGCATCCATCAGCCTGTTACAGGCTCAGCAAAATGAAGGCAGGGTGATTTATGAACGTACCATGCAAATACAGATACAGTTAAATGACAATGACCAGGCGGAGCATATGATGCCCAAAAGCCGCACCGACAAGTTTGAACTGAACTTTGCCAATAACCAGTCCATCTGGAAACATGTGGATGAAGAGAGCAATGCTGATGAAGTGAATAGTGGCGGAATGCAGATCAGGGTAATGGCGCCCGGAACCGATGATATTTCATTTTTTAATTTTGACAAAGCCGGTAAAGTGGAGCAACGGGAATTGTTTGGAAAGCAATTTTTAGTTTCTGACAGCATTCGCAAACTCAACTGGAAGCTATCAGATGACACCAAAGAAATTCTTGGTCATGTTTGCCGGAAAGCCACTGCACAGCGTATTGGTAAACGTACTACCATGAACATCAATAATGGTAAAATGGAAAGAGTAGAGTTTGATGATACCACCCGTATTGTAGCCTGGTTTACTACGGATATTCCGGTACCCGCCGGTCCTGAACTACAAGGGCAATTACCCGGATTGATCCTTGCACTGGATATGAATGACGGCAGGGTTACTTACCTGGCGATTGAATTTACTCCTAAGGCAGATATTGCTGCGATCAAAGAACCAACAAAAGGTAAAAAAGTTACACCCGAAGGGTTCACTGCTGAAAGAAATAAAATGATGGAAGAAATGCAGAAGAACAACCAGGGAGGAAATATGCAGATACGGATAAGAAATTAGATCAATACTCAATAATGATCAGCCGCCTGCATAAGGCGGCTTTTTCATTGAATGATTATCATAAGAACTAACAGTTGAAGGGATCATTTCTTAAAGCACCTCGATGCGATATATTTGAATATTATTCATTAAAGATTCTACGATCATAGAATTGCATTATCACGTCATGATGTGGTTTGGCTTATAAGTTAATACAAGATTTGTTTAACCCGTAATATACATACCAGGTGGGCACTAAAAAAGGCAACTGTTAAAGCTGCCCGTTAATTAAAATAGCCTGTTTTATCTTCTTATCATCCTCACCCCGCCATCATTGCCTTTATCTAATCCTGTCTTGCTGAGGTTGTAAGTAAAGCCCAGCATAAAGAAGCGGCGCAGGTTATTGGTGCGGTTGTCTTCGATATAATTAAGATTGGCTGTTCTGCTGATGCTGGTGTTTTTATCCAGCAGGTCATTTACCGAAAGTTTTAATTCTCCCCGGTTAAAATGCAACAGCTGTTTGCTGATGGCCATGTTCCAGATAGGGATGCGCTGGTTGTAACCAGCTGCCTGCTGGCTGGTGATGCGGTAATTAAGGTCAGTTGAAAAAAAGAATCCAGTTGGTAACTCAAGGCTGATATCTGCACCATATTCCTGGTTGACATAATGATTGTTGGCATTAGGCTGTAATGAATACTTCGTGTTATAATAATTGATCTCAGCAGATAAACCAAGTGTAAGCTTTTCTGTTGGGTTCATATCAAGTCTTGCCGAAGGGCCAAGCATAACCTGGCTGATATTGTTGGCCTGCTTTTGCAAAAATTGCCTGCCCTTGCTGTAGCTGCTGTTGGAGCTTATTTCCAGGCTGCCTTTTAAAAATCGAACCGGGAAACTGTAACTGACAGAACTGTTGATATTGTAAACGCCGTTTGTATTCACCGGCATTACACTGTCTACTCCAAGATTGCTGATCGTATTGCTGTTCACGATTTTGTTTTGTGTGGTTTGAAAGCTAACAAAGGCAAAAAGATTGTTGTTTTTAAATGGATTCATCAGGGATGTATTCAACCGGAGGATGTGTGTATATTCCTGGTCAAGTGCCGGGTTGCCAATCTTTATCAGCAGCCTGTTGCTGTTATCGGGTACCGGCTGCATCTGTGATGGAAGGCTGGTTGGTGCTGGTAGTATAGTTTAATGTGATGTTCCTGAACCTGCTGAACTGGTATTGAAACCTGGCATTGGGCAACAGGTTGCTGAATTCTTTTTGATGGGAGGGAACTGGCTGTTGCTGCTGCCTGATCGGCCTTCCAGCCTTGCCTGCTGCACAATGAAGCCTGCAGCATAATTGTATTTTTTGTTTGCTTACGGAAACGGAGACCAGTATTTACCGTATTATAAGTACTGATGTAATGATTGGTGAGATCAGCATTGGGCAGATCAAATTTTCCGTTCAACTGATTGTAATCAAACGTTTCCTTGCCTGCGGTGTTTTTATTGTAACTGTTACCGACACTGAATTCTATCAGCGATCTTTTAAAAACAGGTTCGGTATAAGCAATCCTGGCATTGTATCCGTTCATATCCGAACTGTTGGCATTGTGCTGGTTGACGGAATCCCTGTTCAGCAGGCTGCCATCTGTATTGTAGAATCCTGTTAAAGATGCCAGTTTACCACTTCCATTACTATTGTTTAGATTTCCCTGGAGATTCACAGAAAAAGTTCTCCCCCTGCGGTGAAATTTCTTCCGGTACAATATGCCTGCGTTTAAATTGTACCCGCTATTTTCTGTATCGTAATTACTGTAGCCATCATTAATCAGTTTATTTGATTGGGATAAGGTACTGTAATCAGACCTTGTTTTATTTTTTGTATCCTGCTGGCTGAAGGCCGAAGTGATCTTCACCGAATTAAAAGAATCCAGCTGGATATCTGCATTGATATTTAACCGGTGACTCAAATTCAAATTATCGGTATAGCCATTCTGTCGGTACAGATTGGCCGGGGTGAAATACTGGCGCTGCAAACTGCTTTGCCGGTAGGGATTGAAACGGCTGAAAAAATAATTGCTCCTGAAATCCGTTTTGTTACCGATGATATTATTGTAGTTAACGCCGCTGCCAAAAGTGGTATTGATGCCATTGTTATTGCCGCCGATCAACCCGGCCAGTGGATCATCCTGCGAAATGTTCATACTTATTTCACCACTGCCATTGCCCAGGCCACGCATTTGATTCATCGCACCGGTAAAGTTCAGTATGTCCATAAAAGAAAAGCCTTCTGCATTGGAATTATTGCCCATGCCAATCACCGACATTTGCCTGGCACCTTTGAATGAATTGACATTGAACCTGCCCTGGTAACGGTTGCCTGTACCGGCGCCTGCCATTGCCTTTCCAAACAATCCCTTTTTCTTATCCTTTTTTAATTTCAGGTTGATCGTCTTTTCGCTGTTGCCATCATCAAAGCCGGTGAGTTGCGCCTGGTCGCTTTGCTTATCATATACCTGCACTTTGTCCACCGCATCGGCAGGTAAGTTTTTGGTTGCCAGTTTGGGATCATTGCCAAAGAATTCTTTACCATCCACCAGTACTTTCTGCACTTTTTCGCCCTGGGCTTTTACGTTGCCATCCTTGTCCACTTTTACGCCGGGTAATTTTTTCAGCAGGTCTTCCACGTTGGCGTTGGGTTTTGTTTTAAAAGAAGCTGCATTGTATTGAATGGTATCACCAACCAGTGTTACCGGTGGTGTTTCATTGGCGATCACTACTTCATCTAGTGTTGTTGCCCTGTCGGTTAAAAAGATAGTGCCCAACTCTATGTTCTTTTTAACCTCACTGATGGTAAAATATTTATTGATGGTATGATAAGACGTATGCGTCAGCAGCAGCCGGTATTCTCCGTGGGCGAGCCCGGTCAGTTCAAACTGGCCATTGTTGCGCGTCATTGAAAAGGAGACGAGTGAAGAATCTTTTTTCTGCAACAGGGTGATGGTGGCATTTGCTACCGGTTTTTTCAGGGTGCTGTCGTAGAGCATTCCTTTTACAAGGCTGCTTTGTCCATAAAGCTGCTGATTGCAAAGGATGATCAGGAAGATAAAAATGTTGAAATATTTCATGGCTGAATATTATCGCACAAATCTATCAGTCGTAAAACGGAAAGGCGGTTAATCAACTTTGGTTTAAGGTTAATTAATGTTAATGGCGGATGGAGAGCTATTGTAGGGTAAGATTACCCTGTATCAAAAAACTTTTGCCGGGTCGGGTGGTTAGCTTGCTCCCGGGGGCTAATGTATAAGGGATATCCAGTTTGCAATCACCGGTGGCCACCGGATCAATAATGATCTCATTGCCGGGATAGACAGTGGATGGCGGTTTGAGATTGTATTTCCAGTTGGCAGCATCACTCCAGTTGCCGCTGCCGGTAAAAATGTACTGCGTAAAATAATCACCCACAAAATTGCTGATATCGAACGATCTTAATTTCTGATTGACGGTAATGGTGAAAGGCCCGACCATCCTCGTAAATTTTTCATTGCTGATGTAACCGTATTTGCCATTCCTGAAAGCAAGCCCTTCACTTTGTCCCATCACTGTTGCATCACCAAGGTCAATTCTTCTCTTGTTACCGGTAAAAAAACTGTCTGCCTTGTAATCAGATAAAATGTGCAGGTAATGATTGCCCGTACCACTGTTTTGATAACCAAGTAAAGTGATGATGTTTTGCCCGGGTACTTTATCTGCAGCGGTAACCAGGTAACCAGTGGCAAATGTTTCCATTGCGGCAGCGATATAATTACCTGCATTGCTGTTGTTGATAAGGTAGTGTGTGGTATTATTATCCGCCCAGTTTTTTGAGAAGAGGTGGATCTTGTTATTGTCAACGATCATGGCTTCGCAATCAAATTTCGTATTGTTATATCCTGATGGTGTAGCTGGTTGCGGTTGATCGCTGTAAGTAAAATGGATGGTTTCAATTTGTGCCGCCGGGATGGTATCAACCGCATTGCTCAGATTGATGGAGCTGAAAGGAAACTTATAAATCTTCAGATCAGTTCTTCCTCCATTTTGATTGTTGCCAAAATCACCCACGTATAAATAAGTGCCGTCAAAAGCAAGTTCTTCCCAGTCGGTATTGACAGCGCCGGATAAAATAACTCTTTGCTGCAGTGTATTACTGATGGTATCAATCCTGTAAAGAGCAGCCTTGCCACCTTTGTCATTAAAGCTCCACAAGTAACCACCGGCCATGTGCAAGCAGCTGGTTTCAACAAGTGAGTCGGTGAGGGGATCAACTTTTATGATGGGAGTGTAGGTGGTAATATTGTAAGTGCAACTGCCATTATTGCTTGAAGCCGCCGCATTGTAATTGCCTGCCAACGGATCGGTGCAGCCGGCAAGCTGGCTATGTGAAGAAGAATAGATATTAAAGAGTAATAAAAACGCAATTACATTTTTCATGTTGAGCGAAGTTCAGTTGGAATAAACTGACTGCAATGTATTGAAATGATCCTTTTCGAAAGCTAAAGATGCCAATTGGTATGCAGTATAAGGGAGTGACACAACGATGCTGATCCAAAAATACAACTGTCAGGGCTAAAAATTATTTCACTATTGCTCCCTGCTCAATCCAGCAGCGGAGGATGTTTCTTTCTTCAGGCGTAATGTTGGTTTTGTTGTTCTGCGGCATTGTTTTGGTGATCACTACCCGCTGCATGATGAGGTCTTTCTTTTTCACAATGTCCTGCGGCGTATCATACACTACACCATTCGGCGGAGCAGTATACACATCATCGGTGGGTTTGGAAGAATGGCATTGAACGCACCTGCTCTGAATAATGGCATTGACTGCTGCAAAGCTTACATTGGGCTTGCATTCGTCCGTGTTTTTTTGGGGAGCCGTTACAAAACTTACGGCCAGCAGTAGCCCAACGGAGGCCGGCAGAATATACACATTGTACTGGCCTTTTTCTTTTAAGTTGAGGTAGTGTTTTACACCGGCGGTGCCCAGCGAAATAGCTGCCAGCACTGCCCATGAATATTGATTGCCGAAGGTGCTGGGGAAGTGATTGCTCACCATTACAAACAATACCGGCAGTGTAAAGTAGTTGTTGTGCAGCGACCTGGCCAATGCTTTTTTACCATAGGAAGGATCAACGGGCTGGCCAATTTTGGCGGCGGCTACCATTGCCTTTTGGGCAGGGATGATGACGAAGAAAACATTGGCCGCCATCAGCGAACCGATCATGGCGCCAAAGTGAATGTAAGCCGCCCTGGAATTAAAAACCTGTGCATAAAAATAAGCAAAGCCGGTAAGCAATGCAAAGCCAACGATTGAAAATAAAAATGGTTTTTTTATAAGAGGGGATTTGCAAAGCAGGTCGTACAATATCCATGCAATAACAAACGATCCTATACCAATACCAATGGCTGCGGCAGCACTAAGGTTCATCACATTGGTATCTACCAGCATTGCTTTGGCATTGAAATAATATACCACGAATAATAAGCTGAAACCGGATATCCAGGTAAAATATGCTTCGTATTTGAACCAGTGCAAATGTTTGGGTAATGTTTTTGGGGCAACCTTGTATTTCTCCAGGTAATAAAACCCGCCGCCATGTACAGCCCATAAATTCCCGGCCAGTTCATCCCTTACATTTTCAGTCCTGTTCAATGCATTTTCTAAAAAAACGAAATAGAAAGAGGCACCGATCCAGGCGATGCCGAATGTGATGTGCATGAGCCTTACAACAATATTCAGCCATTCCATCAGGTGACCTTCGTACGGTGTGCCTTTTGCCGAATACCAGGTATATGCAATCAGCGCCATGACGACCAGCACAAGGCAGGTATAAATAAAGCCCTGCGAAAGATGCAGCTGATCCTTTTGTGCATCGCCAGCGTCCTGTGATTGTTTATCGAGGTGGTGGAACTGGTAGGTCATTACTACCAGCATTACCAGGATAAGTCCGAGAACAGCATAAACTAACACATTCACCATCATATTTCTGCATTTTCTGTTTTATACAAGTCCACAATTTAAAATTTTGTTTTGTATTTTTATCTTTTCTAAAATTTTTTCAGTGAGAGCATTTCATAGTAAGAGAGTGGTATTTCCGGATGGGATCAAAGACGCCATTGTTTTAGTGGATAATGGCGTAATTACCGGCATTGTTACAGCATTGCCTTCAACAGGTAATATTGAATTAATTGAACTGGGCGATAAGATATTAATGCCAGGTGTGATTGATCCGCATGTACATATTAATGAGCCCGGCAGGGCAGAGTGGGAAGGTTTTGATACCGCTACCAAAGCTGCCATTGCAGGAGGTGTTACAACACTGGTAGATATGCCGCTGAATGCTTTTCCTGTTACCACAACTGTTGCAGCACTGGAAGAAAAAAAAATGGTGACAAAAGGTAAGCTCCACACCAATGTTGGGTTCTGGGGTGGATTGGTGCCCGGAAATCATAATGAAGTAGAGTGGTTAATCAAAAACGGCGTGCTGGGTTTCAAAGCTTTCTTAACGCATTCCGGAATTGATGAATTTCCCAATGTAACGGAACACGACCTGCGGTTGACAATGCCCATAATTGCAAAATATAATTTGCCATTGCTGGTTCACTGTGAGTTATCCGATAAGAATTACAAGCATGCCGGGGATGTAAGGTCGTATATGCATTACATGAAAACCCGGCCGGAAAAATGGGAAGATGATGCCGTGGCGATGATGATCAGGTTGTGTGGGCAGTTGCATTGCCGGGTACATATTGTGCATTTATCCTCTGCCCATTCACTCGGGCAAATTCGCCGTGCCAGGCAACAGGGGCTGCCATTAACAGTTGAAACCAGCCAGCATTATTTGTATTTTAATGCCGAAGATATCAGGGATGGGCAAACACAATTTAAATGTGCACCACCCATTCGGGAAAAAAAGAACAATGATAAACTCTGGCAGGGATTAAAAGAAGGGTTGATCGATTTTGTAGCTACCGATCATTCACCCGCCACCCCATCACTAAAAGAAATTAAAAGCGGTAATTTTATGAAAGCCTGGGGAGGTATAGCTTCCATACAATATGCGTTGCCGGTGTTATGGACGGCAGCTAAAGAAAGGGATTGCACATTTAATGATATTGCCAAATGGTTGTGTGAAAACCCGGCCCGGCTGATAGGTAAGGAAAACAGCAAAGGAAAAATAGCGAAGGGTTTTGATGCCGACCTGGTAGTGGTGGATGATGAAAAATCTTTTGTGGTGGAGGAAAGTGGTTGTTATCACAAACATAAAATATCACCTTATATGGGAGAAACATTGTATGCTGTGGTAGAGCAAACCTATTTGGGTGGCGAAAAGGTTTATGAAGATGGACAGTTTATACAATTAAATAAAGGGAAAATAATTTTAAGATAAGCCCACGCAAAGACGGAAAGAAAAATCAAGACGTAATAAAACTTTGTTTCTTTGCCTCTTAGCTTCTTTGCGTGACAAAAATAAAATATGAGCGCTAACACATTCAACAACCTCATCGATCTTGCTGCAGAGCGTCTTGGCGGCAAAGCATTGCAATGCACAGATGATTTTTTTGCAGAGAAAGAAAATTTACTAAAGCCCGGGAGAGGAATCTTTATTGTAGATAAATATACCGACCGTGGCAAATGGATGGATGGATGGGAGAGCCGCCGCAAAAGGGTTCCCGGCACGACTGGTGTGTGATACAACTGGCCACCTCCGGCCGAATACATGAAGTAGATATTGATACCAATCATTTCCTTGGCAATCATCCTCCCTTTGCATCATTGGAAGCAGCAAACATCAGTGATATTGCCGGTATTGATTTTGATACAGTACAATGGACGGAGATACTGCCAAAAATGCCTTTACAGCCTGGATCGCAAAACATATTTGAAATTGAAGACAGGACAATTTACACCCATCTTCGCCTGCACATTTATCCGGATGGCGGCGTGGCAAGGCTGAAAGTGTACGGTGAAGTATTCAAAGACTGGAGCAAAGTAAGTACTGGAGAATTGATTGACCTGGCAGCAGCAACGAATGGCGCCAAATCTGTTTTGTGCAACGATATGTTTTTCTCACACATGGACAATCTCATCATGCCCGGCCGTGGTGTGAATATGGGCGATGGCTGGGAAACAAAACGCAACCGTACGCCGAACAATAAAGATTGGGTGATCGTAAAACTGGCACATGAAGGTCATATCAAAAGAGCATTGATTGATACCTGTCATTTCAAGGGCAATTATCCCGACAGTTGTTTGATTGAAGGATGCAATATTGAACTGGGGAAAAGATCGATATGCAAAGTGAAGGCATTGTTTGGCAAACCATTTTGCCACAACAAAAGTTACAGGCCGATCATGAACATTATTTTGAAAGTGAATTGGTGAATACAGCTGCAAG
This sequence comes from Chitinophagaceae bacterium, assembly GCA_016722465.1. Taxonomy (GTDB): domain Bacteria; phylum Bacteroidota; class Bacteroidia; order Chitinophagales; family Chitinophagaceae; genus Ferruginibacter. The sequence goes on from JADKJC010000013.1 coordinate 265,042, forward strand.
GTTTACACATGTACGTTTAACGATCTATCCTGATGGGGGTATCAGCAGGATGCGGTTGTGGGGAACGGCCTCCCCAAACCCCTGCTAAGGAGGGGCTTAGAAAGAGTTCAAAAATTTAGAGTGCTTGCGGAGTAGCTTGCAATGGCCGTACATGTTGATTAAAGAACAAATGAATAAATGCTTAATTACAAAAGTTAAACAATAAAATAAAAGCCCGGCCTCCCTCTCTTTAGGAGAGGGAACGAGGGTGAGGCCGTTATGACTTTACACGAACTCAACACATTATCTAAAGACCTGCTTAAACAGGAGCTCTTCAAATGCTGCGGCAGCCACACGTGGGTGGACAAGATGCTGGCATTTTTCCCGGCAGATGATATGGTAGAGCTGATCAACGATGCCGAAGACCAGTGGTATGAATGCAGCGAAGCCGACTGGCTGGAAGCATTTACGCATCATCCTAAAATAGGTGATGCAGAGTCTTTAAAGAAAAAATTTGCTGCCACTGCACAATGGGCCAGTGGCGAACAGGGGGCTGTAGCCGGAGCATCACAGCAAACATTGGAAGCCTTATCCAAAGGCAATGAAGACTATGAACAAAAATTTGGTTTTATATTTATCGTATGTGCTACCGGTAAATCGGCAGAAGAAATGTTAGCACTATTGCAGGAACGTTTGCCCAACACAAAAGAAGATGAAATAAAAATTGCCATGGACGAACAAAATAAAATAACGCAACTCCGTTTACAAAAATTAGTAGAATGAGCCAGGTAACCACACATATACTCGACACCACCAGGGGCAGGCCAGCCGCTGGCGTCACCATTACCATGTATGAAAAAATTGGATTGGAATGGCTGGAAGTAGCCAAAGGTATTACTAATCACGACGGTCGCCTCAGCAACCTGTTAAAGGAAGATGTAATGTTGCCTTATGGAATTTACAAAATGAACTTCGATGTAAAATCATATTTTGAAGTACATGGAGTCGATTCTTTTTACCCAACCGTGGACATCATCTTTGAAATAAAGACAACAGAACATTATCATGTGCCGCTGCTGTTGAATCCTTTTGGGTACAGCACTTATAGAGGTAGTTAAGAGTGAAGGAATTAAAAAATGAAGAAATTAAAATTGAAGCAATGGGTTTCATTCGTGTCAATTCGTGGCCGTGAAATTGAGAAGTAAGAAATAAGGGATGAAAAATTGCAATAAGAAAGTCAAATAGCATTCGTGTTAATTCGTGCCATTCGTGGCAAACCCAATCTGTGATAATCCGTGCAATCTGTGGCTCACGTTCAACATTTAAAATACAAAACTAAAAATAATGACCTTCTCAATCAGTGAACAGGAAGCAGCATCCTTACTTGGCACATTACAGGTGGCCAACTTAAAATTTCAAAAAACATACCCCGGCGATAAACCCGACCGCCAGCCCGTACACACTGTTTACGGTGGTGCCAACTTATTTAAAAGTGATACCACGTTGAAGATGGGGGACGTAGCTTTAAGAAGTTTAAAGAACTATGCACCCAACTTTTGCATGTTGGCGAGGGTACTAAAGCTGGAAAACCACGAACACTTTCCAACTTTACAATCAGATATAGAAGCGCTAACAAAAAAGTTAGATGCCATGACAGAAGAAGAACGCAAAGCCGAACCGGCATGGCTGGCATATTCTGTGTACAATAAAATGATCAAAAAACTACACACAGAAGCAGTAGAAGATTTCCGTATAGATTTTGAAGACGGCTTTGGCAACCGCCCCAACGATGAAGAAGATGCCACCGCAGTAAACGCTGCCAAAGAACTCGCCGAAGGCATGAAAAACAAAACCATTTCACCCTTTATCGGCATCCGGGTAAAACCATTTACAGAAGATTTAAAAGCAAGAGGTGTAAGAACACTGGATATCTTTCTCACGACCTTGCTAACCGCCACTAACGGCCAGCTACCAACAAACTTCGTTGTTATGCTGCCCAAAGTAACCATCCCCGAGCAGGTGGCAACCATGGTGAAGTTTTTTGAGATCATAGAAACAAAATTCAACCTGGCACCCGGCACACTCAAAATGGAAACCATGGTGGAAGCCACACAGATCATCATGGATGAAGAAGGCCGCAATCCGCTCATGCGTATTGTAAGGGCAGGAGAGGGAAGGCTCATCAATGCACACTTTGGCACTTACGATTACACCGCCAGTTGCGGTATCACTGCCCGTTACCAAACCATGGCGCACAGCGTTTGCGACTTTGCACACCACATGACCAGGGTAGCGCTGGCACACACCGGCATCTTCCTCAGCGATGGCGCCACCAATGTAATGCCCGTAGCACCGCACCGTGGCGACAACCTCAGTTACGAACAGCAAAAAGAAAACCAGGATAGCGTACACAATGCCTGGCGCATTGGTTTCAACCATACCACTCATTCACTCATCAATGGCCTGTACCAGGGCTGGGACCTTAACCCTGCACAGCTCCCCATGCGCTATGCCGCCACCTACAATTTCTTTTTAAGCAGTTACAGCGATGCGGTGTTCCGCCTCAAAACATTTGTAGAGCGTGCCGCCATCAGCACCCTCACCGGCGATATTTTTGATGATGCCGCCACCGGCCAGGGCCTGCTCAATTTCTTTTTAAAAGCCATCAACTGCGGCGCCATTACCGAAGAAGAAGCCACCGCCACCGGCCTTAGTTTAGATGAGATAAGAACACGTTCTTTCTATAGGATATTGGAGGGGAGGAGGAATAAGGGATAATTGATAATTGTTTAATTAATAGTTGATAATTATTGATGTGATATTTTTTATGTACACAGCTATCCATCGTCTTCCAAAAGATTTTAAATAATTGAATGCCATTTAGTGCTGTCCTGAGTTTGCAACTCAGGACTGTGCTTTAAGGCTATGCCATAACAAAAACAGTTTTATATTAATAGAGGTTTAATCCTGGGTTGCAAACTCAGGATAGCATTTTCGAGCAGTTCAATATGTCAGCAGCAATAATAAATTTTCAACTTGCATGTAGAAGATGTAAAGTTTATACTTAAGAAAAAACAATGGGGCAAGGCGGATACAAAATACGGGATATAGAAGGCATTCATTTTGTAACTTTTGCAGTAACAGAATGGGTAGATGTTTTTACAAGAAAAGATTACTGCGATATTCTATTAGACAGCATCCGTTAGTGCCAAAAAGAAAAGGATTGATATTGCATGCCTGGTGCTTAATGAGCAATCATATTCACCTGGTAATAAGTGCAAAGAACCATGATACAAGCGATATACTACGTGACTTTAAAAAATTTACCAGCAAACAAATCATTAAAGCCATTACAGAACATCCTGGCGAAAGCCGTAAACACTGGATGCTGCATATTTTTAAACAAGCCGGTGAACAAAACAGCCGCAATACAACTTACCAGTTCTGGCGGCAGGACAATCATCCAGTAGAACTTATCACTTCACCATTTATCAATCAAAAACTGGAATACATTCATAATAATCCAGTTGTTGCCGGCATTGTAGATAAAGCCGGGGAATATTTATACAGCAGTGCAAGAGATTATTATAATAGTAAACAATGTGGACTGCTTGAACTGGAATTGCTGTAAGTAATTTATTAGAAGTCCAGAGTTGCAAACTCAGGACAGCATGGGATAGTAAAAAGCGTTTACAAACTTTAAACCAGTTACTGATTCCTTAACTTACTGGTATTGATCGCATGGTCAAAATTTGTTTTGTGATTTTTTTTTTGTACTTTTTCGTTCAATTCTTTTCTGCTAATTGTTGTCTCCGCTACTAATGTGAACAAATTCCCGGTTGCGCCCTTCAGGACAGTACAACACTCAATAGTTTCAAACATAAAACTAAGGATATGAAAATTGTTATTACCGGCGTACTACTGATGATTTCTACAACATCTCTTGCCATATTAAAAACATGGGTGGGTAATGCAGGTGATGCCTGGATAAACAATGCATCATGGTCGCCTTCCGGCGCACCCGGTACAACAGATGATGTTGTTTTCAATACCACTGCCAGTGTGCTTTTTACAACATCTATCCCTGCTATAAAATCACTGAAAATAACCAACAATGCTACAGTACTAATCCAGGCAAACAACTCATTGGTAATTGGATATACCTTTGGCTTTCCATTGACAATTGACAATGGGGCAACGCTACAATTAATTGCCATCAATTCTTCTGCTTATGGTGTTACCATGATACTTGACGGAACTTCCGTTATTAATGGAACCCTGGATATGCTGGGTGGTGGAAATACAAGGGTACAACTTTACCAGGGCATTGCAAGCACGGCAAAGATCACTGTAACGGGAAAAGTAAGGACAGGATATAGTAACATCGGTGGCGTAAATGCAGATGCAGGAAGTCTTGAATCCAGTGGTGCCAGCACCTCAAAGTTGATTTTTGCAAGCGGCTCCGAATACGAAATTGCCAGACAGAATGCTAGTACAATCGGTGTTGCTGAATGGGCCCCGGATGCCACACTCAAAATTACTGGCGGACAGGTTGCATCCAATTTTGCTATCTACTGCAGTGGAACAAATCCTTCTCAGCTTGGAAGGGTTATCTGGGATTGCCCCAACCAGGGAGGCGCCGCCACATTTTACCTGGGCACCTATCCTAAAATTGATACGATAAAAGGTGATTTTATTGTGAACAGCACCAATGGTAAGGCATTGCGTTTTACCACACAGAACAATACCGCCTACACCACCACTTTCAACGGAAACTTTGAGGTGAATAGCCCTGCTACTACTATTGAAATGTTCAGCACAGCCGCCCCGGTGGGTTCTCCTGCTGAAGGGCATTGGGTTTTTATGAAAAATGTGAATATACTTGGTCAGATTTCAGCCGGCAATCATACATCTGCAAACCGTTCGTTGGATTTTGCAGGCTCAACAACGGGTGAAGGTGGCACCGGTCCACAGTCATTTGCAGTTGGTGGTATAACTCAGGCAGCCACGTTCGATATAGTTGTTAAGCAAAACCAGGGTAATGGTATCTTGCTGAATACTGATGTTTCACAAATAAATAACCTGAAATTTTTATATAACACTATTGATAACATGCCTTCGAACATTATACTTGGTAATCATAACCTTACTGTTGGGGTAAACAACGGAACTATAGTAGGAGGTGGCGGTAATGGCTGGATAGTTACAAACGGATCAGGATTTTTGAAGATTCCCCTAAGTGCAGGCGTTGGCAAAGAATTTACCATAGGGGCTTCACAAATTAGTTACGATCCAGTTGGCGTATTTTCCAACACGGCCGATACATTTGCAATTCAGGTGAAGGGAAGTTTTTCTCATCCTGTTGCCCATACAGATTATGTATATGACAGGGAATGGAATGTTGTTTCCAACAGCACCGATGCCCAGCTTGAGTTTTTGCCTGATCCTATGGCATCAGAACCAACAGTAACGGGTGATTATGTAATTGGTCATTATACCGATGGTGGCTGGACAGAATTACCTGTTGTTTGCTGCGGCCAGGTGTTCTTTTCAAATTTTTCTGCAAACTTCACCTCTTTTTCTCCCTTTGCAGTGGGTATCTCCACAGGTTTTGGCACTTCATCTTCCGGCACCATATATACTTTTATTGGTGTTGGAAATTGGAGTAACCCCAATAACTGGAGTAACGCAACCAAACCCCCTCCAACACTTTCTGCAGGTGATAAAATCATTATTAACCCGGGTGATGGTATATGTGTGCTCGATGAACCTTATACGGTTGCACCAGGGGCATCTCTTACAATTAATTCAGGAAAAAATTTAGTGGTGAATGGGAATCTGACAATTCATTAAGTGGCGCATTGATTGAAGCACCCCTGGCTTGGTTCATTGTTCCATTTTATTCCCTAAAACGTCTTCCATCCAATTTTCAGCGTATAGATTTCCAGTAACGTTTTCTCAACGAGTAATGAGCAAAGCCGAGGTTGCGTAAATTAAATAAAAAAAGAGGTTAGCATAAGATTGACCCAATTCCGGCATACGCAACGTTTTCTCAACAGGCAATTAGCAAAGCCGGGGATGTGCGTTAATTAAGAAATGTTGCTGTTTTTTTTTTGATTAATTGATAACTGGGAAATGCAATAAAAGCAATATTTTCACCATCTTATTTATAAAACTACGTTCTATGATGAAATTAATTACTCAACTTCTTTCGTTTTTATCGCTGTCTTTGTTTTTGAATACCGTTGATGCACAAAGCATCAATTCAGAAAATGTAGACATTCAATTGATCCAGTCACCAAAATTATCCGTTACCACTGAGCTCCGTAATTATAAAGTAACAGTAACATCGCCTTATAATCTTACAGCAGAAGATATCACCAGGCAGTCAAAGGCAGATCATCAAAAAGCACTGGCAGATTATGGAAAAACTGTAACAGAAAGCGAAAAAGAATACCAGCAAAAACTGAAAGATCATGACGAAGAAGTAAAGAAGGCCAAAGAAAAGTATGACCTCGAAATGACTGAGTTCAAAAAGCTTACTTTATTAGAGCGCCTTTCAATGACAGACCAGGGAAAAAACCCTAAACTGGCCATTCCTGCAAAGCCAGAATATTATAAGCCTGCTCCGCCGGTGTACCGGGAACCCAATTTGAATGATTATATAATAGTTGACAATGCGGTGCTTGCTTCGCAGATCAATATCGAGGGATTAAAAAAAGGGGGTAACTATTTTGATATATTGATTGATATGCAGGCAGTGCATTTTCAGGACAATGCAGGACAGACCTATGCAAACCAACCCACTAAAATTATAGTAAAACAAGCTGGTGTTGAAAAAGCCAATGTTTCGTTTTTCAACGAGTTTGAGTTTGTATCATCTTCCCCCACCAATAATATTAACAGGCCACTTGAAGAAAAAAGATATTTGAATAAAGTAATCACTTTCATAAATCAATTCCTGACAGAAACTTATGGATACCGCACTGTAAAAAGAACGGTAAAAATATTGAGTGTTAAAAACAAAGGAGCTTATGATGAACTGGAAAGGGCAGATATTTATATCACCACTAATTTAAAAAAATTACAGGCTGATTCAGATTCAACAGTTAACACGGTAGCTTTTACCAACATGCAAAAAGGTATAGACATCTGGATACAAACGCTGCAAAAAATTGAATATAAAAATTCAAAGGCTGACCTGAATGCTAAAATTGCCAAATTTATTTTTTTTAACCTGATGCGGCTGAACCTGGCATTGAATAAAAAAAGCGAAGCTGAAAAATACCTGAACCAGTTACAGGAAAACCTGGTAGATATCAAATTATCAAACGATGAGGAAAAAGAACTTGATGCAATAGAAAAAGAAATTTATAAGAAAAATTAGAATACGAATTAATTTAAAATAAATAGTCACATGAAACAAAAAATATTTGTGCTGCTTGCAATGTGCATTTCCTCCATTTGTTTTGGACAAATGAAATATGATTGGGGTGAAAAATTTGACTTCAGCGATAAACAGGAATCCAAACCGCAATTGGTGATGCTGGATAACTACAATACCTACCTGTTGACTGTAACAGAGATAGATGGATTGTTGAGCAGCCATAAAGTAACCATCAGGAAATTTGATCAGAAGAATCAATTGATTGATACCTATACACAGGAGTTTCAAAAAATAGACGCCAGCACTTTGTATAATTATCTTGGTTTTAAGGAAGTGGGCAATAACCAGGTAGTGGTTTTTGCAGAGAGTTATTCAGGCAAGGAAAAGAAAAAAGATATCTATAAATATGTATTTGATAAATCTACGGGAAAATTTACCACTTCATTGGTTGTTTCATTTTCTATAGAATCAGCGATGAAGTCGGGTTCAACCGAATTGGAGGTATCAGAAAATGGCCGTTATATCGGGATCATTAATAAAAGGGATCCATCAAAAAAAGAGCCAGTACAGGATAATGTTATAATGATGGATGCAAATACATTGTCTGTTTTGTGGAACAAGGAAGTGCCGCTGGAAGAAAAAGTGTATGACAGGGCTTTCACCGTTACCAATTCTGGCAAAGCGGTATTGCTGAGGGCAGCAAAAGGCTTCAAGCTGTTTAATTATCTAAAAGTGGTTACACAGGATGCACAGGAAGATAAACAGTTTGAGGAGGCTGTTGTGTTACATAACCCCAAGGCAATATCCATAGGGCAGGCAGATTACATAGTAGACTTTAACTATGATGCCAAAGGGCTCAGAAAAGGCGATTACGAAAAAATAATGCTTTATGATATTAGCACGGGAAAGACAATAAAAAACAATACGATTACTGACTTTAATAACATAAAAGATATCAGCGAAATTCACTTCACAAAAATATTCCTTCAAAATAATGAGATACATCTTTTTACTGAAGCAAAAGTAAAGGCAGGCACTAGGCAGGTAAAAGTGAATGCTTTCAGTACGATGACAATGGATGAACCTTATTACCAATTTGGACCATCTCATTTGATCATCATGAATTTTGAAGGTGAAGTGAAGGAAATAAAAAATTTAAGGACAGGCGAAAATTCCCTGGCAGATTTCTATCACTCCTACGGCTTGCTTAATATTAATGGCAGGTACTTTGTCAATATTAATACTGGCGGCGGTTACCCGGGAATATACGAACAGTCAAGTGCACCACTGGATAAAACTCCTGCTCTTTTGCTGCCACTCATTCAGGGGTTAAATGAAGACAGGTATAAAGACCAGTCAACAAAATATATCAGCCAGTTATTTGGTTATGTTAAAGATGCCAGAAAAGTAATTTTATGCCGTGTTTACTACGATAATAAAATGGCATTGGTTAGCCTGGTTGGCTTTCCCCAGGATAAGTAAATGCAGAGAAAGCAAGGATTGGTTTTCCTCCTTTTTTGCTATCTGCGCCGCTGTTTTTTCGCCGTTGTTGGTATGTCATTAAAAGCCGCAAGCTATCCCAAATGCCATTGTTGGTCTTATTGACCAACAACCGGAGCGTAAGCCAATTTACTTTTTAAATATCTAATGTAATTGAAGATGTTGGTCAATAAGACCACCCTAACGAAGTAACCAAGTTCTTTGCTTGTTGCAAACATTTCATTATTTTACATATTCAATACTTCAACTTACTTATATGTCAAAAGAAAAAAAGCAAAAAGAAAAAGCAAACGATAAATCAATCCTGAAGCAGGAAGTTAAGTTAAGAATAAACTTACTTAAGGACGCAATTAAAGACAAAAAAACATTTGAGGAAAGGCAAAAAGGGCGGCCGCAATTTTCAGCACGTATAATCGACGATTTTCAACAAGCTTTAGAAAGAATTATTTTATGCATAAAGCTTTATAATATAAATGAAGAGATAAAAAAATTTGCTTCAGATCATCCAGGATTACCCGATTCAGAAATAGATAAAATTGACCAGTATGTAAAAGAAGGGGACAAATTGCTTCAGCAGCATTGTGGTATAAGGCCAAATATCAGCTAAAAATAACCACCGCTATAGGTTTCCGGCAATCTAATTTCCGGCAACGTCCCTCAACGGGCAAATGAGCAAAGCCGGGGACGTTGCGCCAACTAAGTAAAAGAGGTTTGTATAATAGTAACCCAACTCCGGCAAACGCAATGTCCTTGCTATCACACAAAGGCAGGGAGAATGAAACGTTGCTGCGAAATAGAACAGCAGTGGTTTACCATCGCAAAACAGTAACTCCATTGCCACCTGCGGCTCCATATACAGTTATTGGTAAATTATTTGCACCACCACCGCCACCGCTGCTGTACACACCTGCTCCATTGGTGGAGTATACGCTCGTTAAGGAAGGGTTCCCATCGAAATAAAACTGCGAACCGCTGCCACCATCGGCAATTCCCATCACCGCATCACCGCCATCGCCACCAAACTGATAATTGTTATCATAACGAACAATCTGCCCCCTTTTGCCGGGCATTCCCAAATATCCAACCAGTATGCTGCCAGTTGTATAATTGATTGGCACATTTGGCTGGCCAACTTTGCCATATTTTGCTGATATGCCACCATTGGTTAAATAGTTTATAACCCCGCCGCTGGTTAAATTAATACTGACTGAACCATTGGTTCCATTGACAGCTTCGCTGGAAGAAGTTTGTGCCGCACCTCCGGTTCCATTTACAATGGTAAAGGATTGAATGAGTGAAACATCAAAAGTGTACCTGCTGTAACAGCCGCTTCCACCACCGCCGGCACTGCCTCCGCCTCCGCCAGCCCCCCATTGTTCCACCGTCATTCTGGAAACACCGGCAGGAACAGTAATGGTGGTGGATGTAGTAGAAGTTACCATCCTGCTATATTTATAATCGCCAATATCCACCCATTCATTTTTGCCGGCACTGTTTACACCCAATACCTGGCCTGCAGCGCCTGCATTGCCGCCAACTTTCAGGTTTTGAGTATAATTGATATTGCCTGATACATCTAAACTTTCACCAGGTGCTTTTGTGTTAATACCCACTTTGCCTTGTGGCGTAATAGAAAGAATAGAATCATTATTATTCTCATTGAGATCAGATTTTGAACTAATCCGCAAGCCTTTTTCCTGGAGGGATGTAATGAGCATATCTGTACCCGCTGAATTATTTAGCCGGTTGCTCAGGATAATTCTGCTGGTATCATTATAACTGGCAGAACTAATCTTTAACTCGTTTAAAGAAGGCTTCTTAATTTCCAATGTAGCCCCCGGTGTAGTTGTACCGATACCTACATTTTGGCCAACCGCAACCATGCTATAAAAAACAGACAAGGCTGCTATTGCTCCAATTGCTTTATAATTACTCATGGCAGTATTATTTTAATTTAAAGATAATTCATTCCCCTCCAGGTATCCTCTATAAATTATTAACGTTTCCGGACGATTCCCCATCCGGCGCAAGTCTCCCGACTGCTGCCATTCGTCGCTGAACTAAGAGAAATATTTATACCAGCTATTCCAATGCTGCTAAGTAACAATGGTAACAGGTCAGGGGAACTGCCCAGTATTGAGATCTATTGGACGACATTAAACTCTAATGCCGACAATGTATATGCATATTGTCCTGACGAAGCTATCGTCGAGTTATAGTTGCTGAAATATATAGAATAAGTTCCTGACGGCAGCCAGATGGGAAAAGTGTTGGTAATATTTGTTGATACTTTAGAAAAAGATGTTTTATCAAGAAACAAAAGATAGTTGCCGGCAATAAAGTTGATGCTTTCAATTTTAAGCACTTTGTCTGCCGGCACTGTAAATGATCGGAGTGAAATAGTATCAGGGCAATTACCAGAACAGGTAGATATAGAATCAGTCTGTATGATTACTACACGATTGAACTGTAAATTGTTTTGGGCTTTTGCTATGCAACAACAAACTAATAGTAAGCAGATAGAAAATATTTTTTTCATGATGTGTGAGAATGAAGTTTAATAAAGTTTGAAAAGTGAGTGGGGATTAAAAGAAGCAAATGATAAATATTTTTTTGTACTCTTTTATCTAAAAACCTTTTGTGGTATAGATCAGGGTATTCAGTTTGTCAGTTACAACAGTAGTAACCAGTAAAAACCAGCTTGTTCCATTGTAATAATAAAAACCAGGATCGCCATCCGTTTGGTAAACCAGTAACCCGGAAGCAGGAGAAGCAATGTAAGTTTTTTGCTGAGCCGTCATCCTGGGAATCAATAATCCCTTTGTAGTACTGCTTATGTCAACCATCGCAGTGCTGTCAGCTATCGCTCCGTTATTATTAATGCTTACAGATTGCGAAAAGCCTTTTGTTGTAAAAACCAATGCAACAGATACACTAATAATCTTTAAATATCTTTTCTGCATATTAAAAATTTTAAGCGGCAAGATACATTTTATTCTCAGCTATCATTAGCCTTCCAAAAAAACGAAAAACTATTTAGCGTTGCCCTGCTTCACGGCACAAGAACCATGGTAAAGAGCATTTACTTCTTCCAAATTTGATTTGCCCTGATGTTCTGGCTGGTTTTAATTAATTTTATATGAAAACAACAGCTTGCCGGTAAAATTTGTAATCATATTGTTTATTTTGTTTTTGCTTGCTGCAACTTCAGGAGCACAGCAAAAAAAATTATTGCAGGTGGATTTTTATGGCGATTCCCTTGCTTTTTTGGTATCTACTCCTGACACTGTGGATACACCTGAACCAGTTACTGAACTGCAAATAAAAAAACAGGTAGCCTGTTTAGAACGATGGAATTATCAGCCACTGCTCGACAGCCTGCTGATTTTCAAAAAAACACAGTTGCTCGACGACTGGATATATTACCAGCTAATCCGGAAAACAAGCCAGCAGATTTTTGCCAAAGAAAACAACTATAAAAGGTATACTGTATTGAAATGGTTTTTACTTACCCGTTCGGGCTATGATGCTTCATTAAAAATTGAACACAACAGGCTGCTCTTTTACATACAAACCGATGAAGCCATTTTTAATATGCCTTATTACTTAAAGTACGGAAAACAATATGTTTGCCTTAACTATCACGATTATGGATATTTTGAAGTCAGTAATGAAAAGTACCCTGAAATAGACCTCCCTTCCGGCAATGCGGATAAATCCTTTTCATATAAAGTAACCAAAATACCGGAGGGAAAAGACATTGTGTATATTGAAAAAGAACTGCAGTTTAACTATTACGAAAGTGTTAACCATTTTAAAATTAAACTGAACCCTAATATCCGGCAGATGTTTTCGAATTACCCGGTTGTTGATTATGCATCCTATTTTAATATTCCGTTAAGCAGGGAAACATACCAGTCGCTGATACCTGCCTTGAAGAACTATGTGGCGAAAATGAAGGATAAAGACGGGGTGGATTTTTTAATGCGTTTTACACGATACGCATTTTTGTTTGAAACAGATACTGATAACTTTGGCAGGGAAAAAAGACTTACTCCTGAGCAAACCATTTTATACAAATACAGCGATTGCGAAGACAGGGCGGCGCTGTTTTTTTATTTAGTAAAAGAAATCTACTGCCTTCCAATGATAGTGTTGGCTTATCCAAACCATATAACCATAGCGGTAAAACTAAAAAAGCCTGTTGGTAAACCTATATTTTATAATGGGGAAGAATATACCGTAGCAGAACCCACACCCCAACAGGATGACCTGGAACTTGGCAAAACCCTGCCATCTTTGATAGGAACCAATTTTGAAGTTGTATATGTCTTCCGGCCGCCAGTACATTCACATTGAGCCTGGTATATGCAAACACTGTTCTGGTTTTGCAACTCATGGCTTTTTATTTTTTTTACTATAAGTATGCCCTTTTTTTGCCGCTTCGAGTTACATAGGGATATAAACTATCAAAACAATTTTAAGGGCTATTGCTCAAAATTTCCAGCAATGTCTCTCATCGTACAATGAGTAGCCTTTTTATTTATGCTAAACTTCTCTCTTATCAGTATTCTGAATAATAATCTTCATACGAATGTTACGCAACTGATTCCGGAAATATTTTATGGTGAGGATGCTGTGATTGCAACAACACTTTTTTAAAATAAATTCTTATTTACTAAAATAATACTTCAGCGAAATTTCATGAGCCGAACTGCCGTCATCAAAATAACTCAGTGGTGTGCTGTACTGATCAAATGCATAGCCAATTGAAAATTTATGATCGATCTTTACGCCTGCAAATGCTGAATAACTCTGGGTTGGTGGGCAACGAACCAAAGCTAAGACCAATCAAAACACTTATCTTAGTAATATGAAATTATTTTTTAGCTAATAAAACCCAGATTGCTATGACCTCAAAATTAAAAATTGCTTTTACAGCTATTGCCTTGCTATTACTGCATTCAATTTCTTTTGGCCAGTCAGCAGATGAATTGATTAAAGCCATACAAGCCAGTGATGAAGAAAAAGCTATTGCAATGATTGCCAAAACGGATATCAATGCGACGGATAAGGACGGTAACACTGCATTAGCAAGTTCAGCGGCTTTTTCAGCTAAAGTTTCCAAAGCATTGATTGATGCAAAAGCCGACGTAAACATGCCCACCAAAACCGGTATAACACCCCTGCAAAATGCCTGCAGATGGGGCAATGCCGATGTTGTAAAAATGCTGATTGAAGCCGGTGCAGATGTGAACAAAGAAACAATGATTGGATCTGCTTTATTAGTGTCTTTCAACTATCCGTCAGCCGCTATTGTAAAAATGCTGATTGATGCCGGAGCCAAATTTAAAGACCCGGTTAAGATAGCAAATACAGTGAACGTGTATCCTTTCCTCCAATACATAAAAACGGTGAAAACACCAGATGAAATGGTAGAGTATTACGGAAAAAGTAAAGAATCATGGTTAAAGCTCCCTGTCAAATTCCCCGACCGTATTTTAAATCCTTCTCCAAATGATTTTTCTTCAGCTGCCGACATTGTAAAATTGTTTGTGGAAAAAGGCCTGGATGTAAACCAGGTGTATGATGATATGAGGACTAAGGTAACTGCACTGGATGCCGCCATGCAGGCAGGCTTGGTAGAGGGTGCAAAAGTATTGATGGATGCCGGTGCAAAATATGATGCAGAAAAGGAAATACGCATACCCGACCGGTGGAGAAATGAAAACGCAAGGCTTCCCAATGTTGCTTTTACCAATGGCGACTATGTGTTGGCTGCTGTTTTGTCTAACAAGTTTGAATTTGTAAAATTTATGGTTGACAAATACCCCAAAATGGTGAAGAAAGTGTATGAAGGAAAGGGTATTCAACGTTGCAATGGTGCAGCAACCAATTACGATGTAAAGGGGGTAGACCTCTTAATGTTGGCTGCAGAAAGGGGCAACAAAGAAATTGTGCAATACCTGATTGAAAAAGGAGCAGGAAGAGGAAAGTCTGTAGAAATTAAGCAATACAAGCAGGATAAATTTTGTCCCATGTTTTCTGTTATGTTCACAATGGGATTTGCCCGCAACTCAGGTAACCAGGAGATAATTGACATAGTGAAAAATGCCGGGTTTGAAAAAGAATAGGTTATCTGACCTTCCGGTAATTTTGAGCTACAGGTAGAAATTCAAGGCAGGGGCAATCATACGAAAATAAGCTGCAGCTTACCAAAGAGGAAACTCACGGAAACTGCTGTTGAATGATCAAACATCATTAAAAATTGAAGCCTGCCGTTTATTGGAAGTAAAGCTGTTTTTTTTGTAACTTATGATAAGCGGGAGAAATTTGATGCCCTTGCTATTACACAATAATGATTGTTGTTTATAACACTCAGTAGTTTTCTATAAAGCTGATGAGGGCATGGATTGTCAAATCCTTTCAAACAAACCCAACTGTACAGGCTTACTGAACCTGTTTGTAGGCTTTACAATATTTACGCCTGTAGAAGTAATTGTATAAACTTCTGTAGGCTTATACCTTGAGGCAACAATGACCTCAGTGCCATTTGCATGTGGTGCAAAAAAATCAGCAGCCAGTTCGGGTGAATTATTTTCTTTGGATAAATGCGACAGCAGCAGGTGTGTCATAAAGGGTGGCCGGTGAGCTGTAAATAATTCCAGTGCCTGCCGGTTGGATAAGTGGCCCTGTCCGCCACGGATGCGGTTCTTTAACTGAATGGGGTAGTGGCCGTTCTCCAGCATGGCTTCATCATAATTGGATTCTAAAAAAACAGCGTGGCATTGTTTAAAATAATTAATTACCTGGTGGCATACTATACCGATATCAGTAAATACTCCCACCGTTATTCCCTGGTGGCTGATGATAAAACTGTGTGGGTCGCTGGCATCGTGTTGTTTGGCAAAAGGAGTAACCATTAATTCACCAATGTTAACAGGTTCATCAGCATTAAATGTTTTTGAAAGATGCTTGATAAGTATTGGGCCATGCTTTGCCGTGAGAGGGGTAATATAAACCGGCAGGCTGTATTTATTAGCCAGTGTGGAAACTCCTTTAATGTGATCGCCATGCTCATGCGAAACAAAAATGGCTTTCACCGTTTTTATGTTCAGCCCCAGTTGTTTCATCCGCTTTTCGGTTTCCCGGCAGGAAATACCGGCATCTATCAACACCGCTTCATTGCTGTTACCAATATAATAACAGTTGCCGTTGCTGCCGGAGTTTAATGAAGTGAAGATTAAAGACATGGCTGCAAAGAAAACTAATTTTGGCGGCTTTGCATAAAAAACAACACCACCGGGTAATCCGGTGGTGATAAGGTTTGTAACATGATTCCCTATATAACGGAGGCTGATGAAGCCAAGCTGTTTTTTACATAAAAGACATGGTACGAATTACGACGTGGTTTCAGAGTGTTTGTTTACCGGTTTTTAATTTCCCGGCGAAATTGGTTTTAAATAAGATATGGACGCTGGACATTGGATGGTTTTTCACAAGAAAATTTCTTAACAAATGCTTTTAATCAAATTGATGGATCATTTATTTTATTCTATTTATCATCTCCTGATTTGTTACACAAAGTACGGGCTTATACAATTACCGAAACTTAGTAAAAGCCACCTGTTATTGGTAGAATTAAGGGGTTGTTGAGTGTAGTAATGGGACTACATTTTTGCCTGACTGCCATGATATTTGATTTTATTCTATTGTGATACAGTGGTTGGATTATGTTGTACTTTCGTACCTGCAACCAATGTATTTAACCTCTAAGACCTGTTATTTTATGAAGAAAATAGTACCCTTAATTCTTTGCTTCTTCTGTAGTTTTTCAGCCTTTACACAAACAACTGTCCCTGCCGGTGCAGTAAGTGGAACATGGACACCTGCCGGATCTCCTTATCTTATACAGGGGAATATTACGATACCCAACGGTAATGTACTGACCATACAGCCCGGTGTTACGGTTAGCTTCCAGGGGAATTTTAAACTGCAGGTATCGGGAAGGCTGCAGGCTGTGGGCAATGGAACAGACAGTATCCGTTTTACTGCAGCCAATACGGCTACGGGCTGGCAGGGCATACGGTTTGACAATGTTGCTGCTGCAAACGACAGTTCAAGGATTGCTTTTGCTTCCATTCAGCATGGGTTGGCGAGGTTGATGAATGGCGCCGGCATTTACATTAATAATTCACAGAAAATAGCCGTTTACAACAGCAGTATCAGTAATTGTACAGCACAGGCGGGCTATGGAGGCGGTATCTATATTGCTTCTTCTAATTGTGTAATCAGGAATAATACCATTTCTTACAATCACAGTTATTCAGGCGGGCTTCATATTCAAAATGCCAATCCTTTGGTTGATGGTAATGCCATTTCTTATAACGATGATATTTACCCTAGTTTTATAGGTGATCCCGGGTCTGACCCCGATGTATTTGCAGGGGGGGTATACTGCGAAAACAGTGGAGCCACTATTTCCAATAATACGATCACTAATAATATTTCATCTATGTTCGGAGGTGGCATTACTGCCAAGGGAAGCCTTGGTATGTTAAAGATCATCCATAATGCCATTTCTTACAATTCAGCTCCCGGGGAAGGAGGTGGTGTTTTCAGCAGTGGCTATACAGAAATTAGGGATAATGTTATAACATATAACCAGGGAGGCGGAATCAGCAGCGACGGGTATATACTCATTACCAACAACTATATCGGATTCAACAGCGGCAAAGCGGTTGGTGCTGGTATTACTATTTACCAGTCGGGTTTTACACTTCAGCCAAGTGTAATTGATCACAATACCATTGTTAACAATATTGCCACAAATAGTGCCGGTGGAGTATATATCGAAGGGACAAAAATATTTGTAACAAATAATCTTATTGCAAACAATACTGTTACAGGCGCATCTTCGCCAGGCAATACCGAAGGCGGCGGAGGAATGATCGTGATTAACAGCGACAGCAGTTCACTTCTTTCCAATAACATAATTTCCAATAATACTGCTGCCTTTGGGGGAGGCATTCGTTTTTACAATTCAACCACCAAAGTTTACAGCAATACGATCTGTAACAACAGCGCTGAAAATGGTGGCGGCATTTTTTTTGACAACAGTTCTCCTACTATACAAAATTCCCTGGTATGGGGCAATACAGCTTCAGTGGCGGGCAACCAATGTAGTTTTTATGATGAAGCCAGTGATCCGCCGGTTTCGTATAGCAATATCCAGGGTGGCACTACAGCTTTTGATACCGGCTTCTTCTCTTATTCGGGTACTTACCAGGATAATATAGATGCCGATCCCTTATTCGTGTCAGCTTCTGCAGGCGCCGGTACTGCTTTCGATGGGGCTGCTGCCAACTGGGCTTTGCAAAATGGTTCCCCTGCCATCAACAAAGGCAAGCCCGGCGTGGGCTACCCGGCAACAGACCAGGCAGGCAACACCCGTGTGTTGAATGGCATCATTGACATGGGCGCACTGGAAAACCAAACACCCATTCCGCCTACTGCCACCGTTTCAGGTGGTGGGCAGGTATGTGCAGGTGGCGTATTGCCGGCAGTTGTGTTCACGTTTACCTATGGTACTTTTCCGTTTACATTGCAATACAGCATCAATGGGGTGGCACAAACACCCGTTACAGGCATTAATGATCTGCAGTATACAATTCCACATGCATCACCAGGGCTTTATACGGTTACTTCCATTACTGATCCGTTTTCAACAGGCTCGGGTATCGGGTCGGCTACTGTAACTGTAGTGCAGCCGCTTGCAGGTTTTAATATCAATGACAACAGCCAGTGTTTACCAGGAAACAACTTTCAGTTTTCCAATACTTCCATCACCAACAGTGGTACGCTTATTTACCTGTGGAATTTTGGAGATGCTTCATCCATCAGCAATAATGCCAACCCAATACATGTATATACTGCTGCCGGCATCTATACTGTAAAACTGGTTGTTACCGGTAATGCAGGATGCAGGGACAGCGTAACAAAAAATGTTGCCGTCACCAGCTTCAGCATTAATACACTGGCAGATACATTAAAAACCTACCAGGATAGCGTGTTGCTAAATGCAGGCAGTGGTTTTAGTAGTTACCTGTGGAATACCGGCGATACTACTCAAAACATAAAAGTAAAGAGCAGTGGCTGGTACATAGTAACTGTTGCCAATGCTGACGGTTGCTATGCCAAAGACAGCAGCTATGTGAACTTCCGGAAAAACAAAACCCTGTTTGCTGATGCCAAACAAAACCTTTGCAGTATTTCTTCCGTTGATCTTTCAGTGCGGACAAAAAATATTACCAACGTTATTGGTATGCAGGGAACCATCAGTTGGAATACCAGCATCATTAAACTTGATTCAGTCGTGTATGAGAACTCGGCCCTTAACTTTTCTGCCAATGATATTAACCTTACCAATAAAGCAAGCGGCTATATCACTTACTCCTGGAGCGATAATACACTCACCGGCAGGTCGGTTGCAGACAGCACCGGGATATTTACATTGAAGTTCAGTAAACCCAATACCGGTGCTGCAGTTACAACACCTGTAACATTCAATTCAACACATACCACATTAGAAATTGATACCATTAATTTAGTAACACATACGCCTGTAATCGCAACGGAGACAGCTTATATAAATGGTTCGGCTGCATTCAGGCAGGGGGCTGGTAATATCTCCACCAATCTGAGTGCATGTGACAGTGTGGTGTATAATAACAGGGTTTATTATGATTCAACTGTTGTGGTTGACAGCATCAAATACAGCGGGTCACAATGTGACAGCCTTTATAAAACCGTATTCATAAATATTTTTGATTCCGTAAGGCCGGCTATCAGCATTACTGCATCTGCTTATAACATTACGTACGGTTACCCTGTTTCATTTACTGCCAGTACTGTTTTTGGCGGCTCCTCTCCATTAATACAATGGTACAAAAACGGGATAGCCCTGCCGGGGCAAAACACCCTTTCTTATTCTTCCTCTACCTTAAATGCCGGGGATACCATTTATGCAGTACTTAAAAGCAGTTATTCCTGTGCACCTGTTGATTCAGTGATCTCCAATAAGATCGGGGTGACTGTAAATTACCTGGTGAGTGGTTCAGTTACCAATCCTGCAGGTACAGGTATCCGTTATCCAACCATTAATATTACTGGCTACGTTAACCAGGGTTTTCAAACCGGGAATTCAGGTAGCTGGGAGTATTATTTACCCGGAGGAATTGCCCGCAATTATGTGATCAGGATTTCCAAAAACAATGACATCAACCGCACAAACGGTGTATCAACCCTTGATGTAGCAATGATACAAAGCCATATTTTAAATGCAGTTTCCTTTAACTCTCCTTACCAGTGGATCGCTGCCGATGTAAACAGGAGCAATACCGTAACTTCGATCGATATCCTGCTCATCAAACGTTTTATCCTTGGGCTGGATAACAGTTTCCCCGGCAACCGCCAATGGGGATTTGTGGATACCGCCAATGGCAGCCTTAACCCACTGCAGCCCTTGCCTTATAAGGATAGTATCATCATAAACGGACTGCTGGCCACTAAACCCGGTCAAAATTTTACAGGCGTTAAACTGGGTGATGTGAACTTTGACTGGAACCCGCTTGTTTCCAGGCCGGCCAACCCGGTTACTGAGCCTGTTACATTTTACTATACAGATATAAAAGTGAACGCAGGAGAGGAGATCAGGATTCCTGTAAGGGTGAAAAATTTCAGGAATGTACTGGGTATGCAGTTCACCCTGAACTTTAACAGCGATGTACTACAGTTGCAAAGGATCGAAAATAACCTGCTGAACATACAGTATGCAACACACAGCATTCATGAAGGTAAACTGCCATTTATATGGAATGATGATCGCAATAAGCTGAGCAGTTTGAATGACGATGCGGTATTGATGGAAATGGTGTTCACTCAAAAAGCGACCTTTACAGAAGAAGATATTGTTGTGACTTCAGATATCGCTGCTGTTGAATTGTGGGACGGTAATTATAACAGGCATGCTATTGTAAAAGGTACAGGCAAGATCATCAAAGCAGGTTCGAACACACCCGACTTCACAAGTGAATCGTGGACAGTAACGCCCAATCCCAGCCATGGAATGGTGCAGGTAAACCTGCAGCTTTTAAAAGAAAAAGATATCCGCATCAAACTGCTGGATGCAGCAGGAAAAACGGTGCTGATACAAAACAACCGCTTACCGGCAGGCAATAGCAGCATCCGTATTAATCTTGAAAAAACAAATCCACTGGCAGCAGGCAGCTATTACATGGAAATTTCCGGCATTGAAGGAAACCGTGTCAAAAAAATTATGCTGGTGAAATAAGCCCGTGAAGAAAAACTTAACTTTTTAAAATGAAATTGATCTATAAGGTTCCGGGCAGTATTGTTTTATTGCTGCTAATTTGCGGAGAACTGAAAGCACAGCAAACACTGTTTATCGACAAACAGGAATACAGTTGTGCCGGCAGCTTTAATATCGCTATAAGAACGAAGAGCATCCGCAACACAGTGGCTCTGCAGGGCACAGTAAGATGGGATACCGCCGTGGTGAAATACAATACTATCAGCTTTGGTTCTTCTGCCATTACGCTGGATGCCGGCAATGTAAACCTGTCGGGCACAGCAAACGGTTACCTTACTTTTTTATGGGTGGAAAATAACCTGCAGGCACAATCAACAACAGATAGTACCAGCCTTTTCAACATTCATTTTATTACCAACGGAACTGGCAAAGGAAAAGCTTTGATTACTTTCAGCAATATACCTACAGCGCTTGAAATTGATACCCTTGACAACAATGGCCTTCCTGTTGTAAACCAAACAGCAGCATTTGCCAATGGTTATATCATTACCCCATTCATTTATAATTTCACCGGTGCCGGCAACTGGGACAATGCTGCGAACTGGAAAGACAATATCATTCCACCGGCAATATTACCTGCCTGTTCAGAGATACTGATCAATCCATCTGCAGGCAATGAATGCATCCTGAATACACAGCAAACAATTTCAGCTGGTGCAAAAATTACAGTTGCTGCAGGGAAGAAATACAGGGTTGCAGGAAATATAGCGGTACAATAAATTTCACTCAGGCGTTGTATCCGGAGACGAAGCTATTTGTCCCACTAAGCCCTTTGTGTTTCTTTCAACACATCCTTTGCGTCTTAGCATAAAACCAGGAAACCTGCAACATTGCCATCGATCCTGCATTATTTTGCATAAAAATTGTACTATAAAACAACCTGGATGTATTTACAGGCAATTATTTTTTGATTATAAAATAATTTTTCTAATTTAATGTGGGGTTGATAAGTGTGCCGGGAATAACGATGATGCTAAAAACGATTGCAATGTCATATACAGCTACTGTTGATGCAGCCACTATCCAGCAATGGATAAATGCCAAACTGGAACCCCAGGCCATTGAGCAGGAACTACTGGTAAAAGGCTTTGACGCCTCTGCCATCGCTTCGCACCTGAAAGAATACCGCCGTTTAAAAAATGCAAAAAAGCAGTTTACAGGTTTCGTTTGCATGGCCATTGGCGCTTTTCTTGGTTTTATCAGCTGTGTGCTTACTATTTTAAATCCTGTTCCGGAATTGTATAATATTATTTTGTTTGGCTTAACTTCTCTGGCGATCCTGATCATCTTCCTCGGGTTGTATTTTGTGTTCGAATAGTAAGTATCCGATTTTTTATTCACCGTTGTATACTGCAGGGCTGTTACGGTTCCTGTATAGGTTGTACTGCAAAAAACATAAGCAATTACCAATATGGCCTGCCGGCATGCTGTTTACAGAGTTGCTGGTTGCATGCGGGGGTGGATGAAAATCATAAATCTGTATAATTTTTGTCATGTTCGCTATTGGTTTGAATACCGATTTTCGCATCTGAAAAACTATTCTTATTATTTAAACTCAATCAACAAACATGAAAAGAGAATATTGGATCAACGTAAAACATGTAGATAACAGGCTGGTAATATATTTGAACGGATCAACCGTATGGGATAGCGGGATCGTTCATGAAGATCCTGAACTGAACCACATGATCAATATTACTGAATTGCTGCATGAACACCCTCATCATACCAGCGAACTGATTTTTGAAGGGTTTAATGATACTTACAATTCAAATGGCAAGGAGGAAGAATTTAATCCCTGGCATTTTCATTACCACGTGATCGCAAGAACCATTGATGCTGCCGGTAAAGTAGTAAAGGAAGAAGATATGCTGGAACCTTACAATCAGAAACATTTTTCAAACCCCAATATCAGGGCCATCAACAACAAATACGATATTGTTCAAAAGGGGAAGGAATTCAGAGTTGTATCCAACGAACTGTCACAGCATTTTTTTAAATAAAATCCACGTCCTGCCGGCATGATGAACAGGAAAGCCGGTAAAGTATAAGTTTTGCTTTCAACCAGCAGTTTTTACACTGCTGGTTTTGTTTTTATACGGGCTGCTGCATGGATAGCGGGTTGTCTTTTAAATTGATCATCCTGCTTTTACTGATCCGGAATGTTTCGTTATTGTGATCTGATACCACCAGTTTATTCTTCAGGTCGATTATTTTTATATAATCGGTATTTATGAGTACCGATTGGTTTACCCGGATGAACTGGCCAGGTGTTACGATTGCTTCAAACCATTTTAGTACTCTTGCAATTACAAGTGTTGTATTATCATCAAAAAAAATTTTTGAATAGTTACTGATGCTGGTAATCTTAATGATGTTTCTTTCATTACAGGTAAGCAATCCTTTGGAAGTTTTAAAACTGAATTCTCTCATACCGGTTATTTTAGGGGTGTTGCTGTAATTTAAATGAATATTTTTAGTTGCCAACAATGTTTAATGCTATACCTGCAGCAGCAGTGGTGCTTGCGCCCTGTGATACCGTTAAGCTTTTGATAGAGGTACTTGCATTAATAACAGGGTATCTTGGCCTTAATGGCGGAATCAGTACATCCGAACTACTATTGGGTACAACAAGGCTGCTCCAGTTGCCCGGATTTTCCCAGGCAGTGTTGACAAGCCCTGTCCATACATAAGTAATAAAGGATAAATTAAAATTACGGGTACCCCTTAAAAAGTATTCAGGATAGCGCCATGGCCCGTACACCTGGCCGGTAACTGCTGTGGCAGGATTGTATTTAACCCTTGCCCTTAAATAAGTTGATTTGGTGGGGAACAATTTACTTGGCTGTTGTTTTAATTCAGTACCCGTTAAACCAAGATCGGAATACGATGCAGCTTGCGCTGTACTGGCAGTACTATTGGTAATGGGCGTTCCGGAGAATGGGATTCCCTCTCTTTTTGTTTCCCAAACCAGTTTTCCTTTTTGCTTTCCCAATGGAGATTTTGCATAGAGGCCGGCTCCAAAAAACGGGCTTGTGTTGTTTGATTGCTGCAGGGGCGTTACAAGATCTGCATTGTATAAACGCAGGTTATTTCTGTTGCCTCCCCATCATTTCCATAATAGACCAAGGCTGCACCGCCAATAACCGAACCGTTCCAATAAGCGTGGGCTCCGGCTATCAAATCACTATAACCGTCCGGTTAATATCTCCGGCAGATGCTACTGAAATGCCAAAAGCGCCTTGCTGGTTACCGAATAAGGTATCTGTCGCCACGAGAACGGCACCAGTTGGAGCACCTTTAAATACAAAGACAGCGCCCTCGTCGGAGGCTATATGGTTATACTTAGGCGCACCAACCACTATATCAGAATAACCATCGCCATTTACGTCGCCTGCGGATGCCACAGAAAATCCAAATTGTGCTACTGTACTGTTACACTTTAATGTATCTGCAGCACTTATATTGATTCCTGCAGCAGCACCATAATAAACCAGGCATACCCCTTCACCTGTTTGTGCATTTGTAAAAAAGGAGGCGCCCACCAGCACATCGCTATAGCCATCGCCATTTACATCGCCGGCCGCTGCCACACTGTTTCCGATCTGCCCGCTGGCCTTGTTACCTTCGATTGTTGTTGAAATACTGCTTATGCCCGATGCTGAGCCATGATAGATAAATACGGCACCTTCATCCGTTTGCCCGTTATCATATTTACGTGCTCCGATCATAACATCACCATATCCATCTCCATTTACATCACCGGCTGCTGCCACTGAATAACCCATGCCTGCAAATGTCTGGTTAATTTCCAGCCTTATGGTTGCTGTTGTGCTGATACCAGCCGCATTGCCATAGTAGATGAATGCTGCACCTTCAAGTGGCTGGCCATTGCTGTAATCCGGGGCACCAACAATTACATCTGCATAACCATCTGCATTTACATCCCCTGCTGAAGCGACTGAAAAACCCATCGCAGCACTCTGTACATTACATTCGAGTGTAGTTGCCGGCGTTGCAATAATACCATTGATGGAGCCATGATAAATAAATGCTGCTCCTTCATTTGCCTGTCCATTGTTATAATTGTATGCTCCAACAATAATGTCGCCGAACCCATCACCATTCAAATCACCGGCACCAGCTACTGAAAAGCCAAAGTATACATTCGATAGATTAATTTCAATCACCAATGCCGGAATGGAACTTAACCCTGTGGAATCACCATGATAAATGAATATGGCCCCTTCATTTGTTTGTATATTGTCGTAATAGGGGGCCCCGATAATTACGTCAATATATCCATCTCCATTTACATCACCGGCGCAGGCAACTGAATAACCCATGCCTGCACCTTGCTGGTTGCTGCTGATAATATAAGCGGCTGTATTAGGAATGCTACCGGCCGAACCAACGTAAACAAATGCGCTGCCTTCATCCGTTTCTCCATTGTCATAATTCCATGCACCTGCAATGATATCACTATAGCCATCACCGTTTATATCGCCTGCCGGCGCAACCGCAATTCCCATTTGGGCATCAGCCTGGTTGCTTTGCAATGTGTCTGTTGCTGTTGAATTAATTCCTGTTGCCGAACCTTTGTACACAAATACCGCCCCTTCATCCGTTTCTCCCTTATCGTAGAGAAAAGCCCCCATCAATACATCACTATATCCATCACCATTGATGTCACCTGCACAGGCTACCGCTCTTCCGCCTTTGGCGGCCGCCTGGTTTGTTTCCAGTGTATCTGCTGCAATGATGGTAATGCCTGTTGCCGAACCGTTGTAAATAAATGCAGCACCTTCATCAGTTTGCCCCTTATCATAATTAAAAGCGCCGATAATGATATCACTATAGCCATCGCCATTCACATCGCCGGCAGATGATACGGACTGGCCCATTCCTGCATTGGCCTGGTTGCTTTCGAGTATGGCAGTGGCAGTTGTATTGACACCGGTTGCTGATCCCTGGTAAATAAGAGCTGCACCTTCACCTGCCTGGCCAACACCATTGCTGTATGCAGCGGCGCCAATAACTACATCACTAAACCCATCCCCATTAATATCGCCAGCAGCTGCAACAGATACACCCATAAAGGTACCTGCTTTGTTGCTTTCCAAGGTTGCTGCCGCAACCTGGTTAGTGCCGTTTGCAGCACCGTGATACAAAAGCTGCACCTTCATTTATCTGACCATTATCATAACCATTGGCTCCTACGATCACATCACTAAAGCCATCACCATTTACATCGCCGGCACAGGCAACTGAAATACCAAATGATGCACTGGCCTGGTTGCTTTCAAGTGTAGTAAATACAGTAGAATTAATGCCTGTTGCAGAACCACGATAAACAAAAGCAGCGCCCTCATCTGTTTGGCCGTTATCATAAAAATATGCCCCCACAATAATGTCACTGTAGCCATCGCCATTTACATCACCTGCGGTAGCAACTGAATAGCCGAATTTTGAATTGGCCTGGTTGCTTTCAAGCGTTACTGCAGGAGTTGCACTGATACCGGCTGAAGACCCATGATAAATGAACACACGGCCCTCATCGGTTTGGCCATTGTCGTATAAATAAGCACCCACCAAAACATCGCTGTAACCATCGCCATTCACATCGCCTGCGGATGCAACTGCACATCCCATATTTGCAGCAGCCTGGTTACTTTCCAGAACAGCAGCAGGAGTTGAACTGATGGGGTCGATGATAATGGGGTAAGATGCATTTTTTGTATCAACATTTATACAATAATCATTATTGTTGTTCCCGAAATTTGCTGCTAACATTTTTCCATTAGCATCCCACACTTTTAAATCGCTGTAGTTTAAAACATTGCCTGCCTTGTGATGGAAGAATTGTATCTGGTTGTTTTGTAAAACCGTTTTTAGTGTTGTTTTTATGGAGAAATTAATTTTCAATTCATTAGTGCTTTGCAAGGGAGCTGCTACGATGAAATTTTGCCGCATACCTTCTTCACTGTTGATATACTGCACTGCGATCTTGCCGGTGTTATATTCGGCAGTATTGCCAGCCACTTTCCAGCAGCCATTGCCAAGCTGTGCTGTATCCAGTTTGAATGCAACCTTCCATCCAGGCTGGTACCTGATCTTTTTTTTACCCGGGTGACGGCCCGTTGCATCTTTATCAACAGCAACAAGGGTTGTTCTTGGCTCAGCTGTAAAACCATATTGATCATAGTAAAACCGGAGATTGTTTTTCCTGTTAGGCGTGCTGTAAGCATGAAGGCGCTCATCATAATTGAAATGATATTCCTGCTGTGAAATACTGCTTACCGCTGATGCATACCAGCTGCTTTGCTGAAGGCTGGCAACATCGGTGGCTGAATGTGGTTTTTTTGTTTCAGTAATTCCAGCCCCATATTTTTCATTTAGCAGGAAATTGCTTTTTGCAGGGAGTACCGGATCATTGTTTTGTTTGTTGTTGAAACGAAGAAAAAGTGTAAGCAATACAATGCCTGTAATCAATGGGAGTAGTTTTGTCATCATAATTGGTTTTATGAGACCTGAAATTAAACTCACCATTACAATGCCCACAGCCGGATGAATAAGTGAAGGCAGCAAATAGACAATTGCAGGAATACAATTGTCTGCTGCCGGTCAAAAAAAAACACACTTGATTAAAAAGGTACGCTGTATAAAAGCGGGATGCTTTATGCTACTGTTTTATTATACAATTGTTCCTGCATAAGCAGGGGTGGATTGTCTTTCATCATGGTCATCCTGCTTTTGCTGATCCTGAATATTTCATCATTGAAACCGGAAATAACCTGCTTGTTCTTAAGGTCAATTGATTTTACATGGTCAATATTCAGCAACACCGACTGGTTGATGCGGATGAACTGGCCGGGTGTTACAATGGTTTCGAACCACTTGAGCACTTTGGCAATCACCAGCGTACTGTTATCTTCAAAAAATATTTTGGAATAATTGCTGATGCTGGTGATCTTGATAATATTCTTTTCGCTGCAAACGAGCAGGCCTTTGGATGTTTTAAAACTGAATTCTTTCATATAATTAATGGATTGGTAAATTAATGCCCGATGATATTCAAGGTAACACCTGTTGCCGTAGTAGTACTTGTACCCGGTGCCAGCGACAAACTTTTAATGCTGGTGGTGGCATTGACGGTTGGGTACCTTGGCCGCCCTGCAGGTATAATTACTGCTGATGTAGAAATGGGTACCACATTGCTGCTCCAGTTAGCAGGGTTTTCCCAAACAGTGCTTACATTGCCTGTCCAGTTATAGGTTACAACCGACAATATCTTGTTGGTATTGCCCATGAGATAAGGTTGATAATATCGCCATGGCCCATATACCTGGCCAGTGATTGCAGTGGCAGGATCATATTTAACTCGTGCCCTGATATTGGTAGCTTTTGTCGGAATCATTTTTATAGCCTGCCGTTTTAATTCAACACCGGTTAATCCAAGGTTTGTGAACGTAGCATCGGTTGCAGTGGCTGTAGTGCTGTTGCTGATTGGATTACCAGGAAACGCCACTCCATTTCTTACTGTTTCCAGCACCATCTTTCCCTTTTGCCTGCCTAAAGGAGATTTAGCAAAGATGCCTGCTGCAAACAACTGATCGCTGTTATTGGATTGTTGGATAGGGGTTGTTTGATTGGAGTTGTAGAGGCGTAAGTTATTGCGGAAGCCAAGTTCACGACTGTTACCATAGTATACATAAGCCAGGCCTTCATCCAGGAAATTACTGCTATGGCTTGACCTGTATGCGCCCGAAATGATATCACTGAAACCATCTCCATTTATATCTCCGGCACCGGCTACCGAAAAACCGTTAAAGGTTTGTTGTCCTTCGGTGATCAATGCGGCAGCAGCAGTAGTGTTGATGCCGGCAGGTGTTCCCAGGTAAACAAAACTCCTTCCTTCCCAGAAAAAACCAACAGAGAATTGCGATGCTCCAACAATGATATCGCTATATCCATCGCCATTTACGTCGCCAGCCCCGGCAACAGCGCCGCCAAAAAAGGCATTTGCAAATTGGGTGGCAGGGCCATCTATTCTTATTGTAGCGCTGGTATTTATACCTAAGGCTGAACCATGATAAATGTAAATGGCACCGGCATTAGATTGTGCAAGATCAACACCAGGTGCTCCAACCAAAACATCACTAAAGCCATCGCCATTAATATCGCCGGCAGATGACACTGAACTTCCAAAATTGTCTATCGCTAAACCATCCTCTAAAATCACATTTGCTGCGTAGGCAATGCCTGTATCAGAACCATAGTATATGTATGCACGGCCCTGGTCAACACCGGCAGCATCATATAATTTTGCACCAGCTATTACATCGCTGTACCCATCACCATTTACATCTCCGGCAGAGGATACAGCATTGCCGAAAGTCGCATTGGCCTGGTTAATTTCCAGGACTTTTACAGATGAAGTATCTATGCCATTGGCACTGCCCAGGTAGAGATATACAAGGCCCTCATTTGTTTCTCCATTGTCGTACAGATTGGCGCCCACAATAATGTCACCATACCCATCGCCATTTACATCGCCGGCTGATGATACGGAGTTGCCAAAATTTGCATTCGCCTGGTTGCTTTCCAGTGTGTCGCCCTGTAAGGAGTTGATGCCTGTAGCAGAACCATAATATACAACAGCAATTCCTTCATTTACCTGCCCCTTATCATAAATATAGGCGCCTGCAATTACATCGCTATAGCCATCGCCGTTTACATCGCCGGCCGCTGAAACAACGTTCCCTAAACTGGCTGCCTGCTGGTTTCCTTCAATAGTATCTGCAGCAACGGTTGTTATTCCGGTTGGTGAACCATAAAAAATAAATGCTGCTCCCTCATCGCCCGATCCATTATCAAAAAGTGAAGCTCCAATAATCACATCGCTGTATCCATCATTGTTTACATCGCCTGCGGAGGAAACCGAATAACCCATACGGGAACCAGACTGGCTGCAATGCAGATAATTAATAGGAGAACTTATTACCTGGCGTAGGTGAGTAAACGAATACTGTTGGCCGAACCATTGTAAACAAAAGCTGCACCTTCATCTGTTTCGCCATTGTCATAAAAATTTGCACCCACCATCACATCGCTGTACCCATCACCATTTACATCACCTGCACTTGCAACTGCAATACCAAAATTTGCAGCAGCCTGGTTCGATTCCAGCGTAGCTACAGCAGTACCGATAATACCGGCAGCGGAGCCTCTGTATACAAAGGCAGCGCCTTCATCTGTTTGCCCATTGTCATACAAATTGGCACCGATGATCACATCGCTATATCCGTCGCCGTTATTATCACCAGAACAGGCAACAGCAATACCGAAATTTGAACCTGCAGCATTGCTTTCTAATCTTATGGTGGCAGATGTATTTAAACCCGAGGCTGAACCCTGGTATACAAATGCAGCGCCTTCATCTGTTTGCCCGGTCTCGTATAAATTGGCGCCGATCACAACATCACTGTAACCATCGCCATTTACATCTCCTGCCGATGAAACCGACTGGCCCATGTTTGCATTGAGCTGGTTACTTTCCAAGGTATCCGTAGCAGTTACATTAATGCCGGTTGCAGAGCCAGTATAGGTAACAGCTGCACCTTCTCCTGCAAGGCCTCCGTTATAAAGCGGGATTCCTATTATCACATCACTAAAACCATCCCCGTTTATATCGCCTGCTGATGCCACAGAAGTTCCCATCCTGGCACCTGCCTGGTTCATTTGCAAAATAGCAGCTGTTGTACTTACAATGCCGGTTGCAGAACCACGGTATACAATGGCCACACCTTCGTTCGTTTGGCCAAAACTAAACAGGTTTGATCCCGTGATGATATCACTGAATCCATCGCCATTTACATCACCGGCACAAGCAACAGAAATACCAAAATTTGATGAAGCTACATTACTTTCTAACCGGATGGCAGTGGTTGTGTTTACACCTGTTGCCGACCCATGATATACAAATACTGCACCTTCATCTGTTTGTCCGCCGTCATATAAATTGGCGCCCACCACTATATCACTATAGCCATCACTATTTACATCACCGGCTGTGGCAACAGCAATACCAAATTGTGCATTGGCCTGGTTGCTCTCCAATATAGTAGCAGCCGTTGCACTGGTTCCTGTATCTGAACCATGATAGATATATGCCCTTCCTTCATCAGTTTGCCCATTGTCGTAAAGGTGTGCACCCACAATCACATCACTATAACCATCGCCGTTTACGTCACCTGCACTTGATATAGAGATACCCATTTGTGCATTGGCCTGGTTGGTTTCCATAGTTGCCGATGGGGAGCTGCTGATGGGGTCGATCGTAATAGGGTAGGCGGCACCTTTAGTGTGTACATTGATGCAATAGTCAGTGCCATTTTTTTCAAAGTTTGCTGCTAATGGTTGGTTATTGGCATCCCATACTTTCAACTGGCTATAGTTTAAAACATTGCCTGCTTTTTTGTGAAAGAACTGCAACTCATTATCCTGTAGTTGAACTTTGAGAGATGTTTTGATACCAAGATTTATTTTCAGCTCATCCTCACCAGAAAGGGGAGAAGCAACAATAAAATTCTGGCGCATCCCTTTTTCATTGTTGATATACTGTACGGTTACTTTATCGGTAATGTATTCCGCTTTGTTGGCAGCAACACTCCAGCAGCCTTTACCAATTTGTTTTTTATTGAGATTAAAAGCCACTTTCCAGCGGGGTAATTCTTTGTGGGTTATTTCTGTTGGATTCCTGCCCGGAATTTCTGTTACTGTTGTTCTTGGTTCTACAGTAAAACGATGGTCGTCATAAAAGAAACGAAGATTGTTTTTCCTGTTGGGAGTGCAATACCTGTTTCCGGATGTATCTTTTTTAAATTCATATTCTGCATTGGTAATGTTTTCAATAGCTGAATTATACCAGCTGCCCTGTTGAAGATTCGCTGGCCCGGGGCTGGCTGCTTTTTCCTCAATCCCTGTGCCTGCAGTTACAGCAGTTGATTTTTTTGAAGGGGTTGGGGGCGTTAGTAAAAACAGCAATAGCAATACAGAGACGGTTAGTGTCAGTGTTTTTATCATTATAATGGATTTTGTAAGGCTTAAAATTAAATTCGCCTTTCCATTACTAAGGATGTATCACACAATTGAAGATAACTGTTTCACAGTTGAGGATTATCATCTCACAAATGCAATTGACCTTTCCTAATAAGAACCATTCATTCACAAATAATATGAATGAAAAGCAACAGTTTTATTACCTGCTTTCAAGCACCTGCAGTACAAAATCTTTCTTTCGCTGGGATACAGGTATTGAATGGCCACCTTCTAAAATAAGTACCCCACCATCCGTTTTATCAAAAAATTTTATTTTATCAGGGTTGGCAAGATAGGAGTGATGCGTTCTTAAAAAACCAAGCGGTTCCAGTATGTCTTCATATTCTTTCAGGTTTTTTGAAACCAGGATTGGGTTAGATTCCTGCAGGAAAAAACGGGTATAAGTTCCTTCTGCCTCACAATACAATATGTCCGACACTTTGATGAACCATGTATTGTCAATATCTTTTAATACAATCTTACGGTCTTTGTTTTGCGTACCTGTAAGTTGTTGCAATAATACCTGTAACTGTTGCTGCAGGTTGTTATTCCGGATATTACTGGTGGCTTTATGAATACTCTTCTGCAACAGCTCCGGGTCAACCGGTTTTAGCAGGTAATCAATGGCACTGAACTGAAATGCGTTGATGGCATACTGGTTGTGCGCTGTAACAAAAATGAGCTGGAATTCAGGGGCAACCACCTGCTTCATCAGGTCAAACCCGGTGCCATCCTCCATTTCAACATCGAGCAATACGATGGCAGGTTTAAACGAATTGATCTTTTGTAAACCTGTTCTTACGCCATCGGCTTCTTTAATTTCAGTAACTTCAGGACAAAAAGACTGCAGTAATGTTTTGATGCCGGCACGGAGGTTGGGTTCGTTATCTATAATTAGCAGCTTCATTGGAAAAATATTAAAGTAAATATATTATAAAATTAATGCCGCAAAAAAGATGTTTTGAATACCTGTTAAGTTATGCAAAAAAATCCTGCACTTATTCCTTAAAGCGGCTCACCTGTTCATTTACAGAAAGCAATTGTCTATCACTGTTCTTTTTGTTATAGTTTACCTGTATGGCAGGAATGAAATGCCCGGTTTGGATGAAGAATGTTGTTACCTGTTCTCCAGCAATTGCAGCACAAAGTCTTTTTTCCGCTGCGATACCGGTACCGTATGGCCGCCTTCCAGTATCAACGTTCCGCTGTCGGTTTTGCGGTCGTAAATTTTTATTTTGGCTGGATTTACCAGGCAGGAGTGATGGGTACGGATGAAGCCGGCGGGCGCCAGTAGTTCCTCGTAATAACGCAGGTTACGGGAAACAAAAATGGGTTCACTGTTGCAGATGTAGAATTTTGCGTAAGAGCCTTCCGCTTCGCAATACAAAATGTCGCTCATCTTTATAAAGTATGTTTTGTCGATGTCTTTTATTACAATCTGTTTTTCCGGTTCATTTTTATTGCCCAACTGCTGCATTAAGACAGCAAGCTGTTGCTGCATGGTTTTCGTGCTTATATTTTCTATTGCTTTTTGCAGGCTGTTGTTAAGCTCAACAGGATCGATTGGTTTTAATAGATAATCAATTGCACTGAACCTGATGGCCTGTATGGCATATTGGTTATGAGCGGTGGTAAAGATCAACTGAAAAGATGGGTTGGCCAACTGTTTTAAAAGATCAAAGCCGGTGCCGTCGTTCATCTCAACATCCAGTAACACAATATCCGGCTGAAAGGAATTTATTTTTTCAATTCCGCTGGCCACTCCATCAGCCTCTTCAATTGGGTACAGTCCTTTGGCCCATGCAGTCACCATGTCTTTTAAAACCAGCCTTATCTCTGTCGCATTATCCACCAGTAATATTTTCATACCACGTTATTTTGTTTGTTCTTTGTACAATAGTGGCAAATGAATTTTCACCACAACACCATTGCCGCTGCTGTTGTTATCAATACTGAAACCGGCCCGTGTCTTTAACTTAATATTCAGCAAATATATCCTGTCTTTTATGATCTGGCTGGCCCTTGAAATATGCTCGTTGTTTTCTTTTGCGGATGTTACCAGCCCTTTACCATTGTCCGTTATCTGTATCAACAGTTCTTTGTTTTGCGTTGTAAAAATCACCGTTATTTTCCCTGGGTAATCCACCCCCACAAAACCATGCTCAATGCTGTTCTCCACAAAGGGTTGTATGATCATAGCAGGAATCTGCAGTTCATCTATATCAAGTTCTTTGTCAGCTGCTACCTCATAGCTGAATGTTTGTGGAAAGCGGATCTTCTGCACTTCCAGGTATTCATTCAGGAACTCTATTTCCTGTTCGATGGTCACGTATTCTTTATACGTACTTTCCAGTGTTTCTCTCATGATATTGCTGAATTTGGAAAGATTGCTGGCCATTGCCTGCCCGTCGTTTTCCCTCAAAGCAAATTTTTGTAAGGTAGTAAGCGCATTGAAAAAGAAATGTGGGTTCATTCTTGCCCTGTTAAGCCGTTGTTCTGTTTCCAGAATATTTTTTTTATGTTTTAATGATTGCTGCCGCAGAAAAAAACCAATGGTGGTTGCTGCCAGCAAACCTGCAATGGCAAGAAAGAGGTAAAGCTGCTTTTTCTTATCAAGGTCCTTGATAGTGTTTTGATTTTTAGCCTGGTTGTATTTTTTTTCCAGCTCATTAACGGCTTCCGATTTTT
This sequence comes from Chitinophagaceae bacterium, assembly GCA_016722465.1. Classification (GTDB taxonomy): domain Bacteria; phylum Bacteroidota; class Bacteroidia; order Chitinophagales; family Chitinophagaceae; genus Ferruginibacter. The sequence goes on from JADKJC010000013.1 coordinate 300,087, forward strand.
CCACAGTACGGATGCTGTCAGTTATTGCGGCTGCCAGTTCGTTAAACGTAAATGCCTTTTTAAAATCTCCCTTCTCTTTTGCAATCTTCGACAGCAATGCATAAGTTTCAGCAATAAAGGCATTGTTCCCAATTAGGCTGTCATAGTGCAACGCTGAGTCAGCAAGCCGCTCTGCGTCGTCAAATTTTTTAAGCTGAAGCAAAATATCAGCCTTGTCTGAATAACAAAGCCGGACATCGCCAAACCTGGTTTTATCGAGGTATTCAAAAGAGCTGTCAAGTAATTTTAATGCTTTTTGCAAATTGCCCCTTTCAAATTCCACCCCCTGCAAATTGTTATATGCTTTTGAAAATGATTTTCGGTTGCCCAGTTTTTTTGCAATCTCAATTTGCATCCTGCTGAACATCTCCGAACTGTCAAGACTGGTTACTGTTTTTGTATCCTGGTAATGCCACAAATATCTTTTTGACAGTGCAAAAAGGATACTGATTTTTTCATTCATGTCGGTAATCCTGTCCAGCAGCACAACAGCTTTTCTTGCGTAGACAATACCCTTTTCTGCCTGATTGGTTTGGTTAAACAACTGGGCTATCATGGTGTTGCATTGCGCCTGGGCATATACATTGCCAGCGGCTTCTGCGCTCTTCAGCATTTTAAGGCTGTATTCCTGGGCTTTGGCAAAATCCGACAATGTGTAATATAATTGGGACCATGCTTCATAAGTTAACAGTAAAACGCTGTCACTACAACCAGTTTGCCGGTACAATTTTTCAGCCGTTTGTAAAAAGTATTCCGCAGAATCAGTTTGGTTGGAAAAGGTTAAAAAGATCCCATGAGCTCATATCCCTTGGCTTTACAGATAGCCACCGGCAATCTCATCAGTTTTTCAGCAACTGCGCTATCGGTTTCGCCATTTTTTTCAGGTTGATATAGTCGCTGCAATTACAATCGCCTTGTGCCCATAAAACAAGGTTGCATGCAAACTGCAGGGAAATTAATATAATCAGCTTTTTCATAAACTCTTATTGATCTAAATACTAATCAGCGCAGGCACATTCCCACCGGTCATCATACTCAAACTGCAGTTGGCACAATGCACTGCATGTAAGATAAGCAATGCGTCACATTCTTTTTCAAACTCATCATTGAGTTGCAAAATATAGTCATGAGATTCTTTCTGCCAGTTTACACTTGGGATAATGGTCAGCAGTTCTTCTCCATCTTTGTCTGACAGGGAGAACCGCAGTTTCCACCCGGTGGATTTTTTAAACCAGTACTTTCTTTTTTTACTGAAAAACCTAACCGACATCAAACCCCCGGTCTCCACTCTTATCTTCGAGCTGTTATTTCTGCCGGCATCATTGGATAAAAATGTTACCCAGGTACCAGTGGCAATTCCATTCAGCAGGTATGCTTCCTGGGTTTCCATCTCCGCCTTGTCAAATGCATTACTGGTATAGGTAAGTCTTGCAACAGTAATATTGTGCCCGCTTAATAATTCAAAATTTCTGTTATTGATGGTATTGATAGTCATCAGCAGGTAGTATTCAGCCTTCATTGACTTAATAACTGCTAAGCTATATGGGGAAATGAGTTTTTAAACAGTAGTTTCATTTTTGAGCAGTTTCATTTCACAACCGTCCTGTTTCATATCACAAGTGATGCCAGCCGGTAATTAAGTACCGCCACTATTGCTTGTTCAACCACGAAACCATTTGCTTCGGTTATGAAATGAAACCATTTGCAGTAAAATTGCCGGGTAGTTTTGTATTCATTGCTACATGTCTTTAGCATCCCGCTTTGATAAAAGGGGCAGACTGATAACAACAGTTACTCCTTTTTATTGGTATTGTTTTCTATTGTAAATGCTGCCGTTGTTTTTAGTTTGCTGTTCAGCAAATAAATACGGTCTTTGATGATCTGGCTGGCTCTCGAAATGTGTTCATTTTCTTCTTTGGGGGCAGTGGCCAATCCCTTTCCGTTGTCAACGATCCTGATTTGCAACCAGCCTGCCAGCTTTTTAAAATCAACGCTTATTTGCCCTGCATAAGCAATGCCGGAAAACCCATGCTCAATACTGTTTTCTGCAAATGGTTGTACGATCATGGAGGGTATTACCATTTCATCGGCTTCCAGTGTATCATCAATCGTTATTTCGTAAGAGAATTTTAAAGGGAAACGCATTTTCTGCAACTCAAGATATTTGTTTAAAAAGGAGGCTTCCTGCTCAATGGTAACGTATTCTTTGTACGTGCTCTCCAGGGTTTCCCTCATGATGTGTGAGAACCTGGAAAGATTAATGGCCAGCGCCTTCCCGTCATTTTCCTGCAGGGCGAATGACTGTAAAGATGAAAGTGCATTGAAGAAAAAATGGGGATTCATCCTGGCCCTGTTCAGCCGCTGTTCTGCTTCCATTATTCTTTGTTTGTTTTTAACGATTGCTGCCGTATAAAAAAACCGACAGCTACCAATGCAAACAAACCTGCAATTGACAGCAACAGGTATATCTTTTTCTCCTGCGCCAGCTCTTCGATCTTCTTCTCCTTTGGTTTTTTTCATACAACTGCTCCAGTTCGTTGATCTTCCCTGTCCGCTGTATAGTAAACAGGCTGTCTTTCAGGTGATCATATTTTTTAAAAGCATCCATTGCTTTTTGCAGATTGCCTGCTGCTTCATATACCTGCACTGCTTCGGAATAAATTTTCATGGAGGCAGGGGAGCCATGCTGGTATTTCTCTGCATAAAAAATACTGGTATCCTGCCAGCGGATAGCTTCGGCATTTTGTTTCAGATCAATAAGATCCCATGCCTTTGATAAGTACAGGGAAGCCAGGTTTGCCGGGACATTGCTTTTCTTTGCATAGAAAAGGGCAGAGTCCATATTGGCCAATGCTTTCCCGGGATCAGAGCGATGGTATGCACATGCTTCAAATATGCGGAAGCATCTTACAAGCTGTTCATAGTCGTTATATCTTTCTGCAATCTTTTTTGCTTTTGTGGCGAACATTATGGCCGAATCAAGTAAGGCAGGTCTTTCGGTAAGGGTGTACTTGTTCTCGTATTCAAACGCAAGCCAGTTATAATGTGCAGCAGCAGTATAATCTTCCTCCAGTGTTTGAATGATCTTTTCAGCTTTTTTGATATAATCCCAGTTTTTTGCGTCCTGGTCCTGGCGGGTAAAAAGATAAACGATATAAGTAATGGCTTTTAGCTGATGTTTTTTATCATTTTCTTCTTCAGCAGTTTCCAGGGCCTTAAAAGCAAATTTTGATAACTGCTCATAATCATCTTTTGCGGAGTAGTAGCCTGCATAGTTCAGGTAAGCATTTACTATCAGCGCATTCCTGCAAGGCAATGCCTCAATGATTTTTTCCTGTGCTTTCACTGAGGCAAACATGCTATCCAGCCTGTGTTGATGGAGCAGGTATTCAATCTCCATATTGAAGGCGCTGACAGTACAGTTCTTATCCCCATTGTTTTTTAAAGTATTGATGAGCAGGTAAACGCTTTCAGAATCGCTCCGTTGGTTCAGTTGATCGAACTGCTTTTCATTTGCAGTTTTGCACTCACAATTTGTTTGTGCCTGTGTTGTTTTCAGGCAGGTAAAAAAGATTGGTATCAAAAAAAAAAGAGGTAGTAGTGATATTCCGTGCTTCATATCAGGCGGTTTGCAGCAGGCTAAAATAGGTTAAGTATTTCACAGTTACATACTGCCGCATCAGGGTTTTGCACAGTTATTTAATAGGCGATTCAGTTATTAACCGAAAAAGGTCAATTGTATATCTCTTACATGCATTTATTAATCTTTATCGGCCAGTAATCTTTACCGGCATGTGATTGATGAACATACCAATAAAAAAAGCCGTTTCATTTTGATGAAACGGCTTTTAAATGAAGTGATTTTTTTTTTAAAAAACAGTACCGTTGAATACCACATTATCGACACTGAAACTGCCGGTAACTGCTTCAGCATTCACGCCATAGAAACGGAATGTAACAGGGGTAGTGATGCCGGTAAAAGGTGCACCACCCAATGTTACAGTACAGCCATCCTGCCCAAGGGTAGTTGGGTCGGTTACCTGGAATTTATTGGTAGCTACTACGGACAATAAAGGATTGGCCGGGTTGATACTGGCTGCAAGGTTATTGGCATAGCCATCAACACTGCTTCTTACGAAAGACTGCCGGGGACCGGTTCCTGAACGTTGAAACCGGAAAGTCATGCTAGTTAAATTCAGTACTTTTCCCGGGTTAGGTGTAATGGTAACTTCATAATATTTATCCGTACTGTCAGATGCCGCCGTAAATACATCCGAACCATTGGTGGCCCCCAACGTCCAGTCTGTATATACAAAACGGAAACCTGTAGTTGGATTAAATGTAGGAGCTCCAACAGCCACTGCAGTGAAGACGCCAAAGCTAAGCCCTGTAACTACTGGCACAGGAGTGGGATCCGTTAAGCCTGAAGTTGCCGTTACTGCATCAAATGGATAAGTTGCTGAAAAAAATCCGCTTCCTAACGTTGTAAAACTGATCTCATTGCCATAAGTTGTATTTACAGAATTCGTAGCATAGGCCCTTACATAATAGGGTGTATTTGCAGTTAGGCCGGTAATTACGGAAGTAAAGGAACCTACAGCTATGCCTCCATCCGTTAATACAGAATTGCTGAGTGTAGGTGCAGGCGAAGTGCTATAAACAATTCCACGGGCTGTCAATGGTGTGCCGCCATTGCTGGTTACTGTACCACCGCTGTTTGCAGAAGTAGAACCAATGCCAAAAGCAGCTGTTGTAGTAATGGTTGGAGCACTGATAGCGGTAGTGGTAAATGATGAATCGCTGCCATAGGCAGTACCCACAGTATTGGTTGCATAAGCCCTTACATGATAAGTTGTGGATGGGGTAAGATTTGTCATTGATGAACTGAATGACCCTGTTCCCCCGGTAGCGTTTGTTACTACATCGTCAAGAATGGTTGGGTTTGCTACTGTACTATAGCAGATGCCCTTTGCAGTAACTGTGGCACCGCCGTCTGCAGTAACATTGCCCCCAGTGCTGGCAGTAGTGCCTGCTATATTGCTGATAAAGCCGGTAACAACAGTTGGTAATACTGTGCCGCCGCCACCGCAGGGCCCCCATGTTGGTACACCATTACACATGGTAAGTGTGGCACCGGTAGCACCTGCAGGCAATAGTACCCATTGTGTACCATTCCAGTATTGCATATCACCGGCAGCGTTACCGCCATTGCTGATACGCAACCAGGCAAGGCCGGTGTAATAATAATAACCGGGTATTACATTGTTGGGAACTGTTCCTGCGGTAGCAGTGTTGTACACCAGCAAACCTGCGGCAGGTGTTGCAATAGTAGCAATATCATTGATACCTGTGAGTGCAACCCTTGGAGGTAACAAACCTTTATTGGCGGCTGTAATATCTAATGCAGCACTTGAGTTTGGCGAATTGGTACCAACTCCAACGTTTTGCGAAAAAGAAAAGCTTACAGTAAGCAGTAAGATTAAGGAGAGGAATAATTTTTTCATGATGAAAAGCTTTGGTAATTTTTGAATCGGCTAAATTAATTATTTATTACTTAGATTTTTTATTCGCTGTTATTTTTTGTGTATGAGTTTTATCATGACAACTGAAAGTGTTTTTTCAATCATTTTATTGGAAACAGGTGTTGCTCTATTGAATCATCATCAGCCCGGGTATCACAAGATTTTTTCCTGTAATTATGGTGATACTCCCTGCCGTTGAAATGTGCTGGATAATATCCAGGATGCATTGTCCACCAATAGCATGGTCAATAATGACCCTGCCGCCTAAGGGTAATAAAGCCGGCGGCTTAATACCATTTTTCCAATTGCCTGCATTGCTCCAGTTGCCATTGCCGGTAAAAGTATAAATATTGAAGCTGTTGAGGTAATAGGTTGAAAATGATTTTAGCCCTGAAAAATCAATAAACCGGTCTCCATTGTATGCGCCTGTTCCAACCTGTCCATAGGTAGTATCTGTTGAAATAGTACCGGCAATTGCACCGCCGCAGGTATCTTTTTTTACCTTGGTCATTAGCAGGTCAGATGGAGCATTCACACCCGATCCCGGCTCTGCAATCATTCTGTTGAGTTCTGCAGTTTTATAAAAAAACCGCAGCCTGTATGTTCCGGCTGGTTGCTTTTGTGGCGTGAGTGTTATACTTCTGTCCAGGTAAAAAGTTCCATTGGTTTGCCTGATGCTATCTGCATTAATATAAATACTGGCTTTTACTGCACCCAGGTTGTTTCCATCAGGATAAATAAAGGCAACATAATTATTATTGGAATCCAGCACCGGGATGGCTGTTCCGTTATTATTATTGGATGCTGCATCAATGGTGGTGGAAGAAACCCGTTCACAACTATTGATGGTGCCTGCAGCAACTGAACGTAGTGCAGCAGTACTGCCTGTTATATTTACTGAATAGTCTTCTGTTTCTCCATAGTTATAGTGATTACAGGGATTGGTTGGGGTAGCTGGTGTGGCTGCATAGTAAGTTACCCTCACCCTCATTTTGTGAATACCCGTTGCTGCATTGGCTGGTATATAAACAGCATACAATGTTTTTGTGAGGCCAATCAATAAATTATTCAATACCCTTTCCACATCTTCAAAAAATCCATTGTTGTTATAATCTATCCAGATGCTGGCATAATCCAATGGATAACCTGTTCTTATAAACCCACTGTAGGCATTGCCTGCTGCCAGTACGGGGGGAGAAAATGTACTGCTGTAATCAGTGTACCCGGCAGCAGTGCAACTATCTGCACTATTGTTGATGATACTAGTACCAGGTTCGCCCTTCAATGAAAAGAAAGTAATACTATCTGCATCGGTACAGCCATAGGTAGTTAAGGGCAAACAGTTGGCAGGTGTGGGGATCATGGTAAAAGAAGTAGTATTGACTGAGCAGCCTGCAGCATTACCGCCATCATTTTTTGGTACTACATACCAATAGTAGGTAGAATCATAGTTCAGTCCGTTCCTTACATAGAATGTATCAACTATGCCCACCACCTGGGTTAACGTCGAATTGGCGGAGCGGATAAATAGATCGTAACTGGTTGCCCCGTTAGCCTTGCTCCATTTTAATTGTACGCCGGTAGGCTGATTGACGATGCCTGTTGCAGCATTTGCCGGATATATATTCGTTGTGCAGGATGGGGGTGGTGGCGGTGGTACCAGGTTTAAACAATAGGCACCATAACTTCCTTCAAATCCATCTGCCATGATATAATAAGTGATACCTGCAGTTAAAACCGGCGAAGTCAATGTATCTGATGTACCAGATCCACTTGCTCCAAAAACAATACAGTTAACCCCGGGTACTTCAGTTAAAACCAGGGAGGATGGACAATTGCCGGTAGCTGTGTACCAACCGATCCAGCCTGCAAGCCCATTGGTGATAAGTGCAGGTATTGTAATTCGTAATGAAACTTTGCCTGTAACCGCAGGAGTATATTTATACCACACCGTATTATTCGGAGTACTACAGGCAAAAGGAGGGTCTGCAACAGCTGTTGCCAACGTTGTATTACCGCATTGCTCCGGCCCTCCAAGTACAAGCGTTGTTGCACTGCAAACTGAATCATTAAGGACAGTTGCAAAAGGGTAGCTACGCCACAAAGAAGCATTATTGCCACACTTTGTTCTTGCATGCAAATAGTATTGAGTATAGGAGGCCAGGCCACTAAAAGTTATGGAGGTATCTGTAATAATAGTACCAGCCGTAAGGGGTATGGTATGGGAGGTACTGATTATATATTCATACCCGGTTGGCGTACCCGTTACTGGTGTTGACCAGGTTGCAGTGCCTGAAGTGTCGGATGTAAGTTTTATTACCGTATTTAATGCCGGCCCACAATCTGAAGCAAAGTCAACCTTAATATCATCCACATTTAGCATTAACTGGTCGGCCAGTGAATAAGCATGAAACCCGATATAAATATTGCCGGTAGTGGAAGCCGTAAAATCAGTTTCGCTCAGTAAATAATTTGTATTGATGATGTTACTGTTATTGAATAGCAGGTTTGTCATTCCTGATGCAGTATTGGCGTTACCATATTTTACTTCAAGCCTTTCCGGGTAAACGGATACAGCTGCTTTGTAGTAAAAACTTAACCGGTATTTTGTGCCTGCTGTAACGCTCAATGGCGGTGTATAAAACCAATCATCAGCGGGCAGGGTAGCGTCATATAGATATGACATACTATTGGGTGCTGTAAAAGGGTCACTATGATCTACTACCCATGTGGCAGCTCCATTCAAATCCTGCACAGTCATGCAAGGTGGTAAAGAGGGAAAGTTAACTACTGAATCAAAATTTTCTGTATATGGTATGCTATACGCCCCACAGGGAACAGTAAATGGCAAGGTTGCCCATTGGCTGAATATGCCAGCCGAACAACTGGTTTTTACATGCAAATAATATTGTGGCCCTGGGGCAAAACCGGAAATGGGTGCAGATGTATTACCAGTACTGGTACCTGTTAGTGGTGCCGCTGCACTGCTGGTAACAGCATATTGATAACCAGCAATACTGCCAACACCGGAAGCAGACCAGGAAGCTGTACCTGTATTGGCGGATAAAAAATTTACTGCAAGATTGGTGGGGCTGCCACAGATTGGAGTTACGTTAATGCTGATATCATCTACATTCAGGTCATACCTGTCTGCAATCGAAAATGCATGAAAACCAACGTAAAAGCTGTCTGTAGTTGCAGGAGTAAAATCTGTAGCAGAAAGCTGGTAAGTAGTATTGGTGATATTACTGTTGGAAAACAACAAAGTTGTCATGGCTGTTGCATTGTTTCTATTGCCATACTTTACTTCCAGTTTTTCCGGGAAGGTTGCGTTTCTGGCTTTGTAATAAAAACTGATGCGGTAACTGCTACCTCCATTCAGTTTAACTGGAGCGGTATAAAACCAGTCATTTGCCGGCAATGCTGCATCAAAATTATACCGCATGCTGTTGGGTGCCGACCGGGAGCCGGTGGTGCTGGTATTCCAGGTTGTTCCTGCATTCCGATCCTGCTTCTCTATACAATCGGGCAGGGACGGTGCTGTAACTCCATCAAAGTTTTCCATATATGGAACTGACCTTGCCAAACAAGGTGTTTTAAATGGGATAGTGACCCAATTACTAAAAATTCCATACTGGCATTCCGATTTTACATGTAAATAATATTGTACGCCGGGAACCAGTCCATTAAAGCTTTCAGAAGTGTTGGTGGTAAACCATCCATTTAATGGCGGCGTAGCGCTGGTTGTGTACATATAACCATATCCAACCGGTGTGCCTTGTGCAGGGGCTGTCCACGAAAAAGTTGCAGCAGTAAGCGTTGTAAAATCCACTGACAGATTAGTAGGCTCTCCACAAACCGGTGTTGGTTCAATTGTAATATCATCCAGGCTGAGATCTATCAGCGTATTTTGTGATAACCCCCTGAAGCCGATTTTGTATGTGCCTGTTATGGTTGGTGTAAAATGGGCAACTGACAGTTGATAGTTGGTATTGGTAATAAAATATTCTCCACCAAATACCAGGTTATTGTTTAAATTATTAACATCCTGTAATAATAAATTCAGGTATCCCTGGTTGGCATTCCCCGACTTATAATAGAAGGATACCCGGTAGTTAACGCCTCCTGTTAATGCCATTGGGCCAGTATAAAACCAATCGCTTTCAATCTGTGTGGCATCGCTTACAATTTGTATACAGTTTGGAGAAGATCTTGGATTGGTTGTACTCATTAACCAGGCTCCATTCCCCTGCTCACTCTGGGTGGAAGTACAAACGGGAAATGCAGGAGTAACAGCTGCATCAAAATTCTGCGTATATGGAACTGTGGTAATCGAACAGTTTGTAGAAACCGGCGGATCGCCGGCGAGCCACACACTAAAATCTCCTCCGGCACACTGGGTTCTTACAAAATAGTAATAGCCTGTTCCCTGGGTTAAGCCAGTAAAAGTGAAAGAAGTGTCTGTAGAAAATGTACCTGAAGCTGGTGGGGTACTTGTAGTAGAATAAGCATATTGATAGCCTGCAGCTCCGCTCACAGACCGGCACTTCACTGTCAAAGTTGAAGTGGTTGTAGCTGTGGCAATCAGGTAGTCAGGAGGTGGACAGGTTGACACAGGCGGGGGTGGAGTAAAAGTATACTGTAAGCCCCGGACAAATGTAATATTCGAAATATTATTATTAGCAATCGTTGAAGAAACTGAAGTGCTGTTACCAGAGCCTGTATAGGGCGAAACACTTAAAAAAGAAGTATTGTCATTCAATCCTATCGAACCACTCAATGTGCCGGCAGCGTTAAAGTTGCCATTGGCATAAATTAGCCGGATACTATTATTTACTTCAAATATTTTTATCTGGAAAGAAGCAAGATTTACTCCGGAAGCAATGCCATCTCCACCAATATTAACATCATTCCAGTCTACAGTGAGTTCCTTAAAACTACCTGAGAGTGTTGTTGCATAACTGATGGTACCGGTATACCTGTTGTTATCATCCCAAAAAGCAGCTATCACCGGGCTAAAAGTGTTACTGTTGGAAATATTGTTGATATAATCATTTACGCCAATAGTGGAACTGGCATTTCCCAACTTGATAAAGCCATTGGTGCTGATGCAAAAATGAGTATAAACCGTGCCGCCAAAAGTAAAATTAAAACCAATGGGTATCCCGTTTTGTGTTCCGTCATCACCGGTAGCGGTAGAGTTGGTTCCTCCCAGTTGAGTATAATTACTGTTAGCAGTGGTAAACTGGTAGGAACTTACAGGGTTTAGCTGTGCTGATACATGATCAACAATACAGCATAAAATAAAAATCGTCAATAAAACGTATTGAATTCTTTTCATGAATAATAATTTGTGTTGCAACCTTCTTTTAATTTGGTCAGTTCAATATTTGAAACCGGCCAAGAAAAGCTGAGAGAAGCATAGTCCATTGCTTACTCCAGGTGTTAAGTTAATCAGGGGGGATAGATTTATTTACCAGCGCATTGAGCCCATTTGTAATTGACAAAGGATATAAATCGCATAACTGCAAATATGGTTATTGTTTTTTATACAGGCAATCCATTCGGTAGATGAGCTATTTTGTTTGTTATATGATCAGCATTATTTTATAATTGCTGAAGAGCAGCAACACTAAGGACTTCAAAAACTACCTTGCTCATTCATTTCTCTTTGATTTTTGAAGTCATTAATACAACTTCTGTTAAACCTTCCCTCAATTCTGATTAATATTTTATCTTTCGGGCCTGAATACATGATTTTTAACCACAGGAAGTAAATGATCAGGAAAAAGATAATATTATTTTTTTGCTTAGCGGTCACCGCTGTTAAGTCAACAGCCCAGTACGATCCGTGGCCGGGCAAATGGCAGATGGAATATGCAGCCGGATCCGGCAAGCCGACGGTATTCATGGAAATGCAGATTGCCATTGCCGAAAAAAATATTCTTTACCCGGCACATATCTCTTTACAATGCGATAGTTTTTATGCCGGCTACGAATTATTACTGGTAAAAAAAAGCGCCCGTGAATTAGGGATCAGTAAAAATAAATACCCGGTTTCTGAAAAGCCTTTCAGCCTTGCTGACGCCACCTTCTTTCTAAATGGGATTTTTGATTACAGCCGGGATTTTAAGGGCAACCCCATTTTTACCATTAACAGGATACAAAGCAAACATAACCACAGGTTAAGGCCGGATACCATGAAGACCAACAGGTCAACTGCGGAGCAGTTACTGTTATTTTTAAAAGATGCCGATATTAAATTAACCAAGATCAACAGCATTCCCTGGAATGGCTTTTACAGCGAACGCATATTAAGCCCTTCACAATCGCCGGCCTATTTTGGATTGCTTGATACCATCTATGTACCCGCCCGGGATGGCTTTATTCACCTGTCGAGTCTCAATAAAAATGATGTTGTTACAGCAGCATTAAATGGAACGGTCGTCTCCGATAAACAATCATTAAACCGTAAACCTTATAAAGAAGAAATACTGCTTGATACGGGCTTAAATATTCTTGTTTTGTTTGCAGATAACTTTTCAAATGAGTTGCCAAACAAAGGGAAAATGGAGCTTGAGTCCGGCAAGAAAAAAATCAGGTTTGATTTTTCAAAAAGGGAAGACAGTGCGGCTTCTTTTATCGCTGCAAAACTTTTTTTTGAGAAAGACAAGGACAGGGAAATCTACTTCCGGGAAAATAATCTTCCCGATAAGCCATTAAAGGAAAATGAAAAATTGCTTGGCAATGTGGTATCAGTATCAAGGCAGTTAAACCTGGCAATATGGGATGATGCTGTAGAAGATGGCGACAGTATTTCCATCAATATTAATGGCGAATGGGTGGCAAAAGGTTTTCCTGTTAAGAACAGCCCTCAGTTTATTACCGTTACACTGAAGCCAGGCCCCAATACCATCACTTTTGCAGGCGACAACCTGGGATCGATCCCTCCCAATACATCTGTGCTGGAACTGATTGATGGGAAAAAAAGAAAATCATTTATGCTTGAAACGGTTCCGGGTGAAGACAACCTGCTTAAGATCTTTTACGTTCTTAAACCAGATTGATGTATAAAAAAGATAAAGTATTATTGCAGCTGCCCTTGTTCATTCATATACTGAAGCCTTGCTTTGTTGCAGCAATTTCTTCCAATCTCAATTAGTTCTGCTGCCTTGTAAAATTCAAAAACGGAACAGGCTTTTCTTGGAATTTCAATTAGTATGTCGGGAGGAAATAGCTGTATCACCAATTCCGTAAGCCGGTCCAGTGTAAAATCATAAGAAGTATTAACCAGATCAAACATAGAAAAGGATGGCAAGGTGCCTGCCTGCTGTTTATTGTTGGTGAACGGCATGAATTTTTTTAGCCAGGTCCATGTTTCTGCTGTATTGACCGTTTCATTAGCAACTGTAGGTTTTATTTTTACAGAAGGAGTATGTCCATTCAGGTTTACGGCAACGATTATTTCTCCGGGTTGTTTATTTACAAGGTTCAATGGTAGTGGGTTCAAAACACTGCCATCTACCAAAAAACAATTGCTTTCCACCACAGGTGTAAATACGCCTGGTATACCCATTGATGCTCTCAACGCTTTGTACAGGTTACCTTCGCTGAAATGAATTTCTTTTTTATGCAGAAGGTCAGTTGCAACTGCAATAAACGGGATCTTAAAATTTTCTATCAACTGTTCGCCGGCCAGTACCTTCAATTGATTCAGCACTTTTTCGCCTTTTACAAAACCCTGTCTGCTCAAGGTAAAATCAAACAAACGCAATACATTGGTCTTTGTAAGTGTCAATAACCATTTTTTATATTCAGTTAAACTGCCGGCACAATACATACCACCAACAACCGCTCCCATTGAGCAACCGGTAACGCTTATAATTTCAAACCCTGCTTCTTCCAGCATTTCAATCACACCAATATGTGCAATGCCTCTTGCACCACCACTACCTAAAACAAGATGGATTTTTTTTTGCATACTAATATTGATTTGGCTACCGGAAATAATAAAACCGGTAGTGCCGGTATTTGTAAATCTACAGATTATTCTTTCCGGGGCTTTAAAGTGATGGAAATGTATCCGTAAAATATTTCTGATCCTGCTTTAAAATCATCCTGCCTGTGAGATTAATCATCCCAACCGGGATATTTTGCGTACCTTGTTCCGATGTCAGTAATAAGAATCGTACAATTTGTTTGCTTTGAAACCACGCTGGACAGTGATCAGTTCATCAATAAATGGGAGCAGTACACAAGATCTGCCAACAGTAATACCAATGTTACCCTGCAGCAGTCTGAAAAGAATGGCGTGTTCAGGTATATTGCACAACACCGGTTTTCAAATGGTGATTTTAATTTCACTTTTACAAAGGCAAAACGTTCATCCCGTATACCCGAAGTTGGCATCAGGGAAAAACAGGTAGGTGGTTATTCAGCACTGCAACTGAACAGGAATGGAGGGGCACATGCAGATGAATGTAAAGTATTTGCTTTTATAACAGATACCCAAACAGACCTGGCGGTATATCGTGAGTTATGTGCAAAATCCAATCTGAATATTTACGAAGCCTATTATGAAAATTGCCAGTATGCTTATATCCTGGAATTTTTTGTAAAAAAAACCGCTGCAGCTGAATTCGCTGAAGAACTGACCAGGCAGCATGTGGCAGAAACGGGTATTTATAAAGAAAGAATGTTGCAAACAGCGTAAAACATTTTGCTGTCAATCAATATCATTTAAGCTTTCGTATTTTTTTCTTGAACAGCCGTTCATTTATGATCAATAAAACCGGTATCAGCAAATAACATATTCCTGATAGCCATTCAATACCTGCAACAGCAAGGAATATAGCAGCAACGCCTACAAAACAATTCCATAAAGCACCTTTTTTTTCTTTTTTAGTGTACTCCAGTTCATATTTATTCAGCTCAATTTCTTTTCCAAAATACAGGGCTCTTTTGTGCATCAGGAAAAGCAATAACCAAATCACAAAATACCCGGAACTGAATATTATTATCAATTGAGGGAAGTCTTCCGGCATCAAAACAGGAAGATGTTTTTCTGCGGCTTTCGGAAATAATTCAATTCCCGTCCAGGAAGCGATCAGCAATGAAAATAAAAACTTAAGCGGATAAACATAAAAGAGAATAACTGCCAGGTAAACCAGGTTTAGCAGCACAGTCTTAAAATCGCTTATACCGTAGTGGCGAAAGAATTTGTTTTGTTGATACCATAAAAGAAAGAGGAGTGCAACAGTGGCAAAAAATGGGATGGCGCCTTTGAGTATGATTCTTAATTCATCAAATGTTTGTGGCACTTCCAGCGATGCCACCAGGAGCGAAACGGAGAACGCAAATACTGCATCACTCAATGCTTCCACCCGTAGTATTTCATTGCCCCGGTGCCTGAATTTTTCAACGTGTATTGCACCAAATATTTTTTTTCTGAGCATAATCAATAATTAAGAGGGGCAAATTAGTATTAGCGGGTTTTATGAAATATGATTGTTGTTAGTGGTAAGCCTAATTATGATAAGGTCTTTTTGTTGCAGCTGCTGAGCCTGCAATCATGCAGCAGTATGATAAAAGTCATTATTTGCCTTGCCATAAATTACCAACTTGCCTGTTGTTTAAATGTGAGTTGTAAGTAGTTGGATGTTCTTGAAATAGATCAGAATAACAAACGAATCAATTAACTTTAAAAAAAATACTTGCGATATGTCAGAAAGCCATCAAGCCTTTAAAGTAAAGGCAAACGAGTTTGTGTTTTCATTCGACCAGCCGGCAATAGCAGCTGCAGACTTCGTAAAAAAATCTCCCACGGAATTTAATCTTATCAGCAATCACCGTTCAGTTAATGCCAGGTTGGTGGAAGAAGATGCCACCGGTAAGAAACTAAAGCTGGAAGTGGATGGAGAAACCTTCGAGATAGAAATCAAAGACGAAATGGATCAGATGCTCGATCAATTGGGTTTTGGTACAGTTTCCAGTAAGCACATTAAAGAGATTAAAGCGCCCATGCCAGGTATGGTGCTGGAAGTAACTGTATCAGCCGGGCAGGAGGTAAAAGAAGGGGACAAGCTTTTAATACTGGGAGCCATGAAAATGGAAAACAGTATTATGATACATGCCAATGCAACCATCAAACGCATTGCAGTAACTGCCGGGCAGGCTGTGGAGAAAGGACAGGTGCTTGTTGAATTGGAATAATAAAAAATTAAAAGTGGGAAATTGAAAATGGGAAATGGTGGTATTTATTACTTACTACTTATTACTTACTACTTATAACTTAAACCATGCAAAAGATATTAGTTGCCAATCGTGGAGAAATTGCTTTAAGGGTAATGCGTACCATCAGGAAGATGGGGATCAAATCGGTGGCAGTGTATTCAGAAGTTGACCGCCAGAGTCCGCATGTATTATTTGCAGATGAAGCAGTTTGTTTAGGCCCGGCACCATCCAATCAATCCTATCTTGATGGTGACAAGATCATTGCTTTTTGTAAAGAGCTGGGTGTAGATGGTATTCATCCGGGGTATGGATTTTTAAGTGAGAATGCAGAGTTTGCCCAAAAGGTAGAGGATGCAGGGATCAATTTTATTGGCCCCAGTCCCGAAGCCATGCGTATCATGGGTTCCAAACTGGCAGCAAAAGAATGTGTAAGCCATTACAATATTCCCATGGTGCCCGGTATTGACAAGGCCATTGAAAATGTAGAACTGGCAATAGAAATTGCTGCAAAAGTTGGTTATCCTGTTTTGATAAAAGCTTCTGCAGGTGGTGGCGGTAAAGGAATGCGGATTGTAGAAAAACCCGAAGAGATGAAGGAACAAATGGAAAGAGCGATCAGCGAAGCAAAAGCGGCTTTTGGTGATGGATCGGTGTTTATCGAAAAATATGTTACTTCTCCACGTCACATAGAAGTGCAGGTGGTGGCTGATAAACATGGTAATGTGGTGCATGGTTTTGAAAGGGAATGCAGCATACAGCGCCGCCACCAGAAAGTAGTGGAAGAAACACCTTCTGCCATTATTACGCCGGAGCTGAGAGAAAAAATCGGAGACGCTGCAGTGATGGTAGCAAGGTCATGCAATTATACCAGCACAGGTACGGTAGAGTTCTTGATGGATGATAAAATGAATTTTTATTTTTTGGAAATGAATACCAGGCTGCAGGTAGAGCATGCCGTATCTGAAATGATTACCGGTTTAGACCTCGTGGAAGAGCAAATAAAAATAGCCCGTGGCGAAAAACTGAGTTTTACACAGGATGATCTTAAACTGAATGGGCATGCCATCGAACTACGTGTATGTGCGGAAGATCCGTTGAATAATTTTTTACCCTCCATTGGTACATTAACTAAATATGTAAAACCAACTGGCGAGGGGATAAGGGTAGATGATGGTTATGAAGAAGGAATGACGATCCCTATTTACTATGATCCCATGATTGCAAAGCTGGTGGTGCATGGCAAAACAAGAACAGAGGCTATCCAGAAAATGCTGCAGGCCATCAAGGAATATAAGATTGAGGGCGTTGCAACCACTTTGTCGTTTGGCACTTTTGTGTTTGAACATGAAGCCTTCTTTTCAGGCCACTTCGACACACATTTTGTAAAGAATTATTATACACCTGAAAAGATTAAAGAAAAACAGAAAGCCAATGCCGAAATTGCCGCAATGGTGGCGTTGAAATACTGGAAAGAAAAACAAAAATTGTTAAGCCCGGTTGAAAACAAATCAACCAGCTGGAAACGAAGGCTGGCACATTAAAATACTTGAAAATTAATAATTGAAAATTGATGGCGGAAACAACAATTATTGACAATTCACAATTCACAACAATGAAATCAAAAGTTGAAATATTAAGAGAAAAGATAGAAGAAGGGAAATTGGGTGGTGGTGTAAAGAGAATAGAAGCACAACATAAAAAAGGTAAGCTCACGGCAAGGGAACGGGTTTCACTGCTGATGGATCCCGGTTCATTTGAAGAGATAGGTGCATTGGTTACGCACCGTACCAAAGATTTTGGTATGGAAGACCAACTGTTTTATGGTGATGGTGTTGTAACTGGTTACGGTACCGTAAATGGCCGCCTGGTATATGTATTTGCTCAGGACTTTACCGTATTTGGCGGAGCGTTATCCGAAACACATGCGGAAAAGATCTGTAAAATCATGGATATGGCGATGAAAACAGGTGCACCCATGGTTGGTTTAAACGATTCAGGTGGCGCAAGGATACAGGAAGGCGTTCGTTCGTTGGGTGGATATGCCGATATCTTTTACCGCAATGTGCAGGCATCCGGCGTAATTCCGCAGATATCTGCCATCATGGGGCCATGTGCCGGTGGTGCTGTTTATTCTCCAGCCATGACCGATTTTACCATTATGGTGGAGAACACCAGCTATATGTTTGTTACCGGCCCTAATGTGGTGAAGACGGTAACCAACGAAGAAGTAAGTTCTGAAGAACTGGGAGGTGCATCAACGCATTCTACTAAATCTGGTGTAACGCATCTTACTGCAGTAAATGATATGGACTGCATTGCACAGGTGAAAAAAATGCTGAGCTATATACCGCAGAATTGTGAAGATGTATTGCCAAAGTTGGCATATACAATGGGAGATGAAACACGGGAAGTATTGGAAAGCATTGTTCCGGAAAGTGCCAACCAGCCTTATGATATCCGCTCAGTGATTGCTGGTATTTGTGATGAAGATTCTTTCTTTGAAATACACAGGGACTATGCAGATAATATTGTTGTGGGTTTTGCAAGATTGGCCGGCAGAAGTATTGGTATCGTAGCCAATCAACCCATGTGCCTGGCTGGAGTGCTGGATATTGAAAGCTCTAAAAAGGGAGCCAGGTTTACGAGGTTCTGCGATTGCTTTAACATCCCACTATTAGTGTTGGTTGATGTGCCCGGTTTTTTGCCCGGTACTGACCAGGAATGGAACGGTATCATCACCAATGGGGCAAAGTTATTGTATGCTTTGAGTGAAGCCACAGTGCCAAGAGTAACGGTTATTACCCGGAAAGCATACGGAGGAGCTTATGATGTAATGAACTCCAAGCACATTGGTGCCGATATGAACTATGCATGGCCAACAGCAGAGATCGCCGTGATGGGTGCCAAAGGCGCCAGCGAAATAATATTTAAGAGTGAAATTGCTGCTGCTGAAGACCCGGCAAAAAAATTACTGGAGAAAGAAGCAGAGTATGCTGAGTTGTTTGCCAATCCGTATACTGCCGCAGAAAGAGGCTTTATTGATGAAGTGATTGAGCCGAGGGAAACAAGAAAAAAACTCATCAAGTCATTTGCTATGCTGGAGAATAAAGTGGCTAAGCGTCCGAGGAAAAAACATGGTAACATACCTTTGTAACTAAAGGTTTTTTTGTTGTATTGATTAATAACGTGAAAAACCGGTAAGCGTAATTGCTTACCGGTTTTGTATTTATGTATACAATGCATCTAATTTGCTTTTATCACTTCATACCATATCTCAGCATTTTCCTGCACCACGGGTTTGTATTGAGCACCATCGGCTGTAAAATAAGTTTCACCATCTATCACCACTGTTTCATATCCTGCAGGTAAGCTTTCTACTACTGCACCTACCGGCGGAGAAACTACATAATAGTTGTTTTCCCTTTGATCGTAATAAGTGCCGTTATAGTAGTAGTAAGGATAATTTCGTACCATGATTCTTCTGTAACCAATTGGTAAAATGTTAATGTAAATACCAGCGGGCGGGCCAATTACGGTGAACAGGTTATTGTAAGGTCGGTAAAAAACTCCATCCCAGTAGCGGTAGCCAATGCCTCCAAAGTTGATACTCAGGTAGGTTGATGGAAGGCTGTAAAAGTAACTGTTGCGCCTTGGCAGGTAGCCATATCTCCAGCTGGGGTTATGTGGGTTATAATGAGGCCTTCTGTTATAACCATAAACAGGACGATAACCAGGCCTGTTTGCTGTACCAACTATCGGTCGGTTATTGTTTCCCGGCCGGTTATAGTTATTTGGCCGGCCGTTATTAGGATTCCGGTTTGTTTCAATCCTGGGATTGTTTGGATTCCTCGTGGTTTCTGTATTTCTAACTGCTGGCGTATTATCCCTGTTTCTTTCAATACGAACAGGATTTGCATTGCGGTTAAAATCCCTTGCCGGGTGGTTGTTGCCGCTTGCTGCTCCCGGCCTTCTAATATCTCGTTCCGGCCGTTGAGCCGGTTGCTCCCTGGTGCCTTCACGTGCAGTTCCATTGTCGCCTTCGCCACGCCTTTTTTGTGCGCTGACCGTATCAGCAAATAAACTGCTGAACAATACCAGTGCAAATGCCATTTGCAGGTAACGTTTCCTGCTGATAACTCTTGCCTGTTGATCGTTTGTTTTCATTGAATGTTTTTTAAAATGGTAAAATAGTTTCATTGAATGTTTTATCTATGGACAATAAAGGAACACAATAGTCTTACTGTAATAACTGCTTTCACACAATTATAACATTTCCTGAAATGACAATGGGTTTACAAGGAAGAGTTAAAAACTACAGGCATAAAAAAAGCAACAGTATCATTAATAATGTTGCTTGACAAATTGCTTAAAAAAGCAATCAGTATGTTTTGTGGGTTATATTAGTTAGTGATATTGACCTTTTTAATGCCGGTCCCTTTATCCGTTTCTATCTTTACAAAATAGTATCTTTTTGCCAAACGGCTTACATCAATAGCAGCCGTTGCTCCGGCCAATGGTATCGTTTGATGGGTAACTACTTTTCCATCTGCTGTAATGAGGCTTACCGTTACTGCTTTATTGGCCATGCCCTTAAAGCTTATGTTGATATTTTCTCTTGTCGGATTTGGATACACTAAAACAGAAAGGCTTCTTATAAAGTTTACTTTCCGTGACGGACTGTAGGTGAAAGTACCATCGCTGCTGATCATTTTTATCCGGTAATAATTTTCTCCATCAACAGGTGTACCATGCAGCATATTGTATTTACCAACGCCGTTTAGCGGCTTGGTTCCTATAACTGTAAATACACGGTTATCGGTGCTGTGTTCAACAGCATAGCGGCTGATGTTGGTTTGCTGGCTTAATTCCCATTTAAGTTGTACATTTTCATTTTGTGGGGAGGCTGTAAATTCTACTAAAGTCAGTGGTAGTATTACAGCTTGTGGCACTACGTAATCTTCCACTTCGCCTTTGCCAAAGCCGCCCCTTGCATTATCTGCTGTTAAAGTAGTGTCAGTGATCCTCAGTCGCAGGTACGTTAATCCGCTAATGGGGATGAATGGAGGCAACCCGGTAAAATTCAGCACTACATCCTGCTGCACATTGCTTGCAGGTACAGTTACAGATGTAAACTCATAGTTGTCGAAAACGCCGTTTCCATCGTTGTCTATCCACCCATAAAGCTGTACAGAGGCACCGGTATTGTTGAACACTGATACATTAACCGTGTATGTAGTAGCGCCGGGATACATAGACGGTGCAGTGAGTACCCCATCTTCATCATCGGGTGAGCCATAATTTTGCAGATCATCACCATCAGCCAAAGCAGAATTGTTGGGTTTGCCTTCAGCATCAGTAGTTAATCCTATCTTGATATCATACAATGATACAGCAGAGTAGGCAGGATCTGCGTCATCGTAACCTACAGGAGCATCCCCAAAATCAGAGGTGTTGGGGTTGATTGCAAAAATATAATGACTGTCTTTTCCGGTAGTGGCTGCAGGAATATTTTTATCAAAGCCGGGGATATCGCTCATCCATGGCCCCGGAAGAGTTGTCTGATCAGAGTGAATGGTGGTGCCGATATAGGTTAATCCATTACTGGTATTATATTGAAAATGTCCCGTTCCCTGGAGTTTACCAGTACTGCCCAGGTAATCGTCATGTGCGCCACCGATATAGGTTGAATAGATCCTGAAAGACAAATCATTCTTAAAAATGGTATAAGTGATATCTCTTGAACCAAAGTCGAAAGAGCCATGTGAAGCCTGGTAATAGGGGCTTGGATTATAGGAATTAAATACCGGGAAATCATCAGAAACAGAAGTTCCAAATAACAACACATCATTGGTACGGATATCTATTACCAATCCTCCAACAAGGTCCACATCATTGCCTCCATTATAAGTAGTTACAAAGCCAGTGCCTGCACTGCCATTTAACGGAATACGGGATACAAACTGGTCGGCCAGTTTACTATTGGCTCCATGTGTGGTTTGAATGGCTCCGGTAGTGCCGGGCAAACTTGTAGAAGAGGTATTTCCGGCAACATAAAAATAGGTGTCGTCAGCCGCCACCAGTGCAGCAGCAGAGATGGCTGATGTTGTTCCTTCGTTACCATTGCCTCCCAGGTAAGAAAATACATCGAATGTTGTGGGGGCTGGTAGGGTAAATGCACCTACCAGCAATTCAGTACTCGAAATAGTGCCATCAACTTCATTTACCAGGGCAGGATAAGCATTTCCTGAACTTTCGGCATGTACTGCAAAAGCAAGTTTTGTTTTGCTCGTTGTTAGAGCAATAGCAGTGAATGTTTCATTCACCGAGCCGCCTACATAAGTACCCCATTCCGCCGTAGGAGAGGTTGTGGCATTGGCAATTCTTAAGATCACTCCTTCATTCCCAGCCAACACATTGTCAGGTGCCGATGCAGGTATGATGGATGATGGCAATGCAGAATTGGCTACCCCTCCAAGGTAAAACACATCATCATCAACAATAGCCAATGATTGATAGGATGCAACCTTAGTTGCAACATCGGACGCACTAATCACATCGTTGTAATGCCTCGTGGTAAGATCGGCAGAAAATATCTGTACCGTATCCCTTTGATATACTACCAGTATCCTGTTGTTTGGGAAGATCCCCATCGCCACAGGGATATTGGTGGTAAGGCCCGTGTAGGTCCAGGCTATGATAGCTGTGCCGGTGGCATTTAGCTGGTAAAGTATAACCGAATTTTGTTTTCCTGAGCTATTGAGTGCAAAAGTGTAATCACCCAGGAAACCGGGTGCCACACCGCTCAGGTAGCTGCTGCTCATGGCTTCGTTGGTTAATCCGCAGGCATATACTTCATTATTGGCATTGGCAGCAACCGTGTACAGGTACTCATCAAAGGTTTTGGTATTGTTATGCATGTAGGTTGACCATATCATTACAGGGTCAATCACCAGCGGCTTTTCCATATCCATTTCGCCGGATATCTTATAGCAAATTGTTTTATTATCTGCCAGTGTTTTCATCCTGGCCGTTAATAGTTTTTTACCGCCATGGATCAGCTGGTATGTTTCCGGAATGATGATCTTCATGTCGTTGTGCTGCAAATCAATCAGCAGGCTTCCATTCTTTTCTACTACTATTCCATCCTGGCCATCAAACTTCATCCTGATCTTGTTATAATCAGCGGCTTTCATTACAAGCCAGTCAAATTCCAGCGCCCCGTTTTCGCCTGCATATAAACGCAAATCAACTCCCGGGTAAACATCCTGCAAAGTGATCTCGTTATAAATAGAAGGAGTAATGGTTGCTGAAGCAGTATTGTATGAGCCTTTCACGGGTGATAGCTGGCCTGGTAAAACAGACCAGTTATTCAATGACCCCGGAAATGTAATATCCACTATCTGATAACCAATATTTTTATCTTTATCATGCTGCTTTGTTACCAGCCTTAGTTTATTGCTAAATACACCCATTGAACCAAAGCTTGTATTGAAGCCATATAAAATATTTTTATCGGTAAACTGCCCTGCATTTTTTTCGAACCAGATATCATTGCTGCTTTCCTTCAGTGTTTGTGAAGCTGATTGTTTTTGCAGGATACCTGCTTGTTTTCTGCCCGCCATGGAAATATCATTTTCTGCCATTGCATAAGGAGGAGCAATTTGTGCAAACAAAGTATTGCAGGAAAAAATGACTGTCAGTACTGTCAGCAGCAGCCTTATTTTCTTGAATGAAATAAAGTGCGGGGGTACTTTATTATTCTTTGTGTAGAATTTTTGTTTCATAGTCACGGATTTTGAACAGGTATTGAACCTTACTTACGGGTAATCAGGTTTTCAACACATATGAACGTAAAGAAGACTCTTTTATTGCTGCAACATCTGTTTTTTATATAATGTGTTTAAGCATAGCAGCTATGCTTCTGATGGGTTGAAATAGCTGGTTTATATAGAGATAGGACGAAATAGTTCTTTCGGTTTTTCCATTAAAATTCTATATTGTAGTAAATATGGTTGAGTATGGCGTATTCTAATCGCCCCAAATTCCTGCGATCCGCTGCTGTTTTACAGGCTCTTCTTTTATATTGAAACGTAAAAAGATGCAGTTGGCATTTTCTACACAGGGCTGCCCGATGCTGCAGGTTTTAAAAATATCAGTATCCAAAATAAGATGTCATACCCGGTAATACCAATCATGAAATGGGAACGGCGAGGATGGGAAATGATCCGAAGACTTCTGTACTCAACAGTTTTAACCAGTTGCATGAAGTACCCAATGTTTTTATTACCGATGGATCTTGTATAACATCGACAACCTTGTCAATCTATCAATAACCTATAAGGCGCTTACAGCCCGTGCCTGCGGCCATGCAGTAAAAGAATTAAAGAAGATGAATTTACAGGTAGTTGATTTGAAGTGAAAATTATTAACGGGTTTTCCTGCAATCATGTAACTTTCAAATAATATTTTAATTATGAAACCAGTATTACTTTTTTTTTACTTCCTCATTTTTACTTTTTTGCCTGTGCAGGCACAGAATACTGTACCAGACACGGTAAAAACGGGTATCTATATCACCAGTATTCATGATATTGATTTCAAGCAAAAGGAATATACCATTGCACTCTGGCTTTGGTTGAAATACAAGAACAAGGATTTTGATTTTTCAAAAAACCTGGAGATTCCGCAGGCAAAAAGCGTTGAAAAATCTTTTTACACAGTTGATACAAGTAATGGCAGGGTGTACATGCTGATGAAATTACAGTGTGTAATGAAAGACTCCTGGAAGATCAATAATTTTCCTTTCGATCGCCAAAAATTAAGATTGTCATTTGAAAACTCACAGTACGATTCCAGGTCGCTGGTATTTGCTATGGATACACTTGGCAATCATTATGATCCCCGTTTTACTTTGAGGGGCTGGAATATCGACAGCTTTGATATCGCCTGTGGCACCAGGGCCTATGAAACAACATTTGGTGATGAGAGTTTGAGTAAACCACATGTTGAATACAGTGCCTACAAAGTTAAAATAGGTATTAAAAGAGATGCCGGGGAACTGTTCTGGAAAATG
Source organism: Chitinophagaceae bacterium (assembly GCA_016722465.1). Lineage (GTDB taxonomy): Bacteria > Bacteroidota > Bacteroidia > Chitinophagales > Chitinophagaceae > Ferruginibacter. The sequence continues at coordinate 324,954 of JADKJC010000013.1, forward strand.
TTCCTGGGTATGTACGTGGCTTTTTTAATTTCATACATATGTTTTTACATTCACGCCGATAATATAGACTCCCGTTTTGGATTGAGTGTAGGTTCTTTGTTTGCTGCCATCGGTAATAAGTATATCATTGATTCCTCATTGCCGGAATCCAATTCGCTTACGCTGGTAGATACATTACACGGTATTACATTACTGTTTATATTTCTTATTGTTGCTGCATCTGCTTATGCATTGCGGCTGGTTAAGCAGGATAAACTAAAAAAGGCCAACAGGTTTGATATGATTACTGCACAGGTATTACTGGGGCTGTATATTATCATAAATTTTTACTGCATTTATACCGCAACAAATGGAGGATAAGAAACTATACATGGTGATTGAAAGATTCAGGCCCGGTAAAATAAAAGCACTTTACCAGCGCTTTGAAGAAAGGGGCAGGATGATGCCGGAAGGAGTGACGTATATCAACAGCTGGATCAATGAAGAAGTGACTGTTTGTTACCAGGTAATGGAAGCAGCGTCGCTGGAAAAATTGAATGAGTGGATCAGCAACTGGAATGATATGGTGGATTTTGAAATTGTGCCTGTTATTACTTCTGTGCAGGCAAAAGCAAAAGTTTTTTCGATTTAAAAAACGGAGTATTTGTTAAAATTGAAATGAAAAAGAGTATGTCTTTTTACAACAGCTTAATTTTAGGTTTTAATAAATGAGTTCAATATGAAAAAATCCCTGTTCATTGCTTTCTTCTTAATTTTCGTTGTTGCGATTACAGTTTTTTCTCAAACCTTTGAAGTGCCGGAAGGATATAGCTTTAAGAACAAAGATGATTATGCACAATATGAAAAAGATGTAGTAGCTGCTTCCAAATGGCTGTTTGCAACATCGCTGGATGAGCAGGAAGTAAAAAGAAAACTGGTGGCCAAATTCGTAGCAGAGTGGTTATTAGGCTGTCCAACCGTACAGGCAGAAATGTCGCAGGCCATCATGGACTTTGAAAAAAAGAATCCCGGAATGATTGTATTGTACTTTGCCGGCTGCACTTTATATGTACTGGAACATGATCATTCAAGAGATACCAGGGCCAAACACAGATTTGCCCTGCAGGCCATGATGGATTTTTACAAAGGGGATAAAGGCATCAGGAGAGATAAGAAAATGAAGGACCTGATCAAAGAAAACGAAAATGGCAGGTTGGATGAATGGATCCAAAAAAATATTCCATTGCAGGATTGATTCATTTCATCAGTCATCTTATAGCTTAAATATCCACACACTTATTGCTACCGCCTCTCCGTTGTCATCAATTGAAAACTCCTGTTGCTGCCTGCACCAGGGAAGTAATTCCAGCATAAATAATTTACCGGCTAAACGTTGAGGTGTACTCAATATGATGCTGGCTCCATCTTCAATAAATCTTTTCAGCACATTATACAATAGATCAAAATGATTGGGATCGTAATTGATATCACTCAGTAACAAAACATCTGTTTTAAGTTTTGGGTCAATGTTATTCCAATCCAGTGAAAAACATTGAATATTATTTAATTGATTGTATTCAGCAGATCGCTGCATCATATCCACTGCCGCAGGTATATAATCACTTACTGTTACTTTGTTTGCAAACCTGGCCGCCAGCAAAGAAGGCAAACCAAGACCTGCAGCCAGTTCCAGCACCTGCTTGTCTTTTACGAGTGTTGGCACTGCAGCAATCATTGCACACAGTGCTTTGGCTGCAGGCCATACCTTCGCCCAATAAGGAAATTCGGGGTTTTCACCTGCAGCTTTTGAACGTTGATATTGTTCCTGTATCCAATCATAAGCTGGTACAAATGCCTGCACTTCCTCAGTGCCAAATTGATAAGATTCTATTGTCGCCGGTATTTGCATTGACTGAATGGTTATAGCTCAAACTCCCACACTGTGCGGTAAGTGCCGTATTGTTCTATATAAGTTAAAAACGAATTGTAGAAATTATCAGCTCCAATGGTGGCACTGTCGCCAATTACAAACAGTTGCTCCCTGGCCCTTGTAATAGCTACATTCATCCGGCGGTAATCTTTTAAAAACCAATGTCACCATCATCATTGCTTCTCACCAACGAAAGAATGATCACTTCTTTTTCCTGCCCCTGGAAACTGTCGATAGTGCTGATACGAAGTTGCCCGGGAAATAATTCTTTTGCAGCAGCCACCTGCCCGGCATATGGCGAAATGAAAGCGGTGGTTAATGGATCAAGCATTTCTGTCTCCATCAGTTTTTGAACGATCTGTAATTCGCCTTCGTTCTGCAGGCTCATGCCATCTTTTCCATGCACTTCATTATACCCCGAGCCGGCGGTATCAATAAAAGAAATGTGTTTGCCAGTATTGCTGAGATGTGGGGCTGATTTCAACAAACCGTTATAAAAATAATGGCTGCTGAAGCCTGCAATGGATTCCTTCATGCGGTACTGCACATTCAGCAGGAAAATATTCTTTACGGTGGCAATGGCTGCTTCAAGGATAGATCGGTTTAGCCCAAGCTTTGCCGCTTCATTGCTCAGCACTGTAGGCGGGAGTTGGAAGTGGTCACCTGCCAACACATATTTTTGGGCCAAAGGAAAATACACCAGGCCAGCGGCTCAATGCATTGGCCGGCTTCGTCAATCAGCAGCGTATTGAATTTGATATTATTGATGGCGGCATCATACAAACCAATGGGTGTGCCTAAAATCACATCAGCCTCTGTAAATAATTTATCTTCATTATAAGCCTGCAGTTTTTTGATGTCAGCCCTGATGCTTTTTACTTCTTTGAATAAAAGATTGCGCTGTTCTCTTTCCGCTTTGCCAAAACTGCGTTTGTATTTTAACGCCATCCTACGGAATTCTTCAGCCCTTATTTTCAATTCCCTTATTTCTTTCTGTTGCCTGCTGTTGGCCAGTTTTCCTTCTGGTGTATGAGAGAAAATACCTTCATCTGTTTTGGTGGCATTGCCAACTCTTAAAATATTGATGCCCTGCACCAGCAAACCTTTGGCAATATTATCCACCGCAGTATTACTCGGTGCAGATACCAGTACTTTTTCTCCCGCTTTTATCAGTTGATGAATCGCTTCTATTAAAGTGGTGGTTTTGCCGGTGCCCGGCGGCCCATGTACTATGGTGATGTCGTCATTTTGTACAATTGCTTTTACTGCCAGCTGCTGGCTCTCATTCAGCCGGCTATTGCTGAACGTTAGTGATACAGAACTTTGATAGGATTGATTAATTTCTTTTGTCGTATCACCATGCAGGGATTGAAACAGGCCGTACAGCTCCCTGCGGCTTTCCAGTTGGTCCAACACCTTTTTCATGATGCTGGTGGTGCGCTGGTCAGGTGCCAGTTTAATGCCTACACCATCATCTTCTATCCAGTCGGGAAAGTCGGGAGCAAACAAACGGAACTCACCAGTCTTGCCATCCAGGCTAAGCAGTACCCCTTTAACCGGGTCTTCTCCTGCACAAAAACATTCAATGGCGGCGCCGTCTTTAAACATATTCGCTTCAGGCGGAAAAGCAAGCCGGAAATTTATTTCTGGATAATCTGCATAGCCAAAATTTTTTTTAGTAACGATGATTGGGTGTAATGCCAGCCCCTCAGCTTTTAAAGATTTCAACGTATGCTGCTGATCTAAACTATATCGTTGCACCTGTTCCTTTTCTTCCAGGTCAATGCATTTGATTAAGGTTTGAATATGTGGATTGGTCACCGGCATGCTGTGAAAATAGGCAGGAAAGAATAGAAAAATATGAAATCTTTTTGTATTTTTTTAAATGCTGTTAACTTCATACCTAATTTGTTTTATGTGCAATTTTTCCGATCCGGCAATTTCTACTGCAACAGTAAAGGATGTAACAGCTATCAAAGACCTGCTCAACAGCGCCTACCGTGGAGAATCGTCCAAAAAAGGCTGGACAACCGAGGCACACCTGATTGCAGGTGATACACGTTCAGATGAAACGAATGTGCTGCATCACCTGCAGCAACCGGGTAGTGTATTTTTAAAACATACCCAACCGGATGGAAAAATAACAGGCAGCGTAAACCTGCAGCAACATGGCCATAAAATTTACCTGGGTATGTTCAGTGTATCACCGGCAGTACAAGGTGGGGGCATTGGAAAACAACTTTTACTTGCTGCGGAAGAATATGCAAAACAACTCCATTGTAATACCATTTACATGACGGTGATTTCATTAAGAACCGAACTTATCCACTGGTATATGCGGCATGGATACAAAGATACCGGAGAAAGAAAACCTTTCCGGGAAGATAGGTTAACAGGAAAACACTTGCAGCAGCTTGAGTTTATGGTACTGGAAAAAAATATCGCTTAATGAGATTTTGTATTGAGAATATGCTGGTAGGTCTGCAGGTTTGATTTGGCATAAATGTCCATTGAATCTGCTACAGCAGGGTACAGGCCTGCATAATTTTTTTTATCCCTGCTCCTGTATTTATACAATCCTTTTGCCTGGTCTGTACCAACAATCAGGAACCAATCCTTGTTCAGCACGCCGTACTTATCATCGCCATTGCAATATATATAAGGACGCTTTTCTTTGAACAGGTTGATGCCAAGGGTATTATTTTCATAAGGAATTTTCAGCATGCCCATGATGGTTGGAAAGATGTCTATCTGCCCTGCCATAGCATCAAAAGTTTTTTTCTCTTTAATGATGCCTGGGGCATAAAACAACAACGGCACATGGTTGTAATTGACCGGCATATCATATACCACATCAATGGGTGCTCCATGATCAGCAACAAAAACAAAAATCGTATTGCTGAACCATGTTTGTTTGGAAGCCAACTCAATCAGCCTGCGTAAAGAGTAGTCGGCAAACTCTGTTACAGCAATGCGTTTGTCTTTATGTTTGGGTGTAAAATAATCGGGCACATAAAAAGGCCCATGATCGCTGGCCGTCATAAAGGTGGCAAAAAATGGTTTATTCTTATTGCTTAGCTCATTCAATTTGGGCATCGAAAATTCAAACATATAATCATCGGGCACACCCAGGGTTGTTTTCACTTTATCAGAAGGATAATCAGGTTTGGAGATGAATTGTTCGCAATCATTGGCTTTTAAAAAACCTTCTACATTGTCAAACTGCCCGTCGTGTGTGGTAAAGTAGATAGTGGAATAGCCATTCTTTTTTAGCGTACTGTAAATGCCGGGGAATTTTATGATGGCACTTTCTTTCATAGAATGCTGTCTGAATAAAGCAGGGTAGGAGAACAGCGAACTGAAAATACCATTGTGGGTATGGATACCTGCAGAGTAAGCATTTTCAAAATAATAACCCTGGTAAGAAAGGCTGTCAAAAAATGGAGTCAGGTTTTCTGTGTTGCCATGGCGCTTCATTTTGGCCGTAGCCATACTTTCCATCAGCACCAGCACTACATTATATCTGGTAGCTGCTGAATCAAATAATATATCCCTGCGCAAAGGGAATTGAGAATCTGCATCGCTGATGTTCAGGTATTGCTGTACATTTTTAATGGCCACACTGTCATCCATCAACCGGATGCTATTATTTTCTTCATCGCTATTTTCCAGGTAGCTTTTTATCAGCGTAAAGTTGGGATTTAATCCCAGCTGGTTTAAAAATGCATTATTGGAAAAATAAGCGGTTCCTGTTTTTATAGGCGACTTCTCATCAATACGGCCACGGATGCCAAGGAAGATAAGGCCGGCGCCGATTATATAGTAAGTTATTTTGGCATAGATATTTCCTCTTTCTTGTTGATTAAAAGAAAAAGAGGCGAATATTTTCTTCAGCAATTTTATAAAGAGGTACAATACCAGTATCAATGGCAAAATGATGAGCCAATACCTTGGTTCCTGTGCAACCATTTTAAAAATAAACACCGGGTTATCGAGCCACTCAAATGCAGTAATGGAAAGCCGTGAAAAGAACTGGTTAAAATAAGGGATATCTGCAGCACACACAACAAAAGCAATTGAAAAAGAAATTGCCATTAAGTAAAAAACAAATCGGTTCAGGTATCGTTGCTCTTTTTTAAAAAATGATAAAGTGGCAAGTATTACAAAGGGAATTGCCATGATATAGCCTGTAACCACCAGGTCGAAACGGAGGCCCATCAAAAATGCATACCATATATCTCCGGTGGAAACTGAATGGTCGATCAGCTTATTTTCCCTGATAAATAAAATAACCCTGAACAAGCCAAAGAAAAGCACGGCTGATAAATAAATTTTGATACAAAGTCGTACCAAAGCAGGGATATTAAGCATATTGTTTATCAGGAATTTAATAAATACAAACGGCGAAAATAACATTTTAAACCATGCTGACTGCCGGGGATTAATAAAATAAAGTTCAAAAAAAATGTGAAAACAGGCGTACTGCTTTCACATTTCCATTTCATAAAAATCAATGCACTAATCTTTCATTTTCCATATCAAAGCGCTGGCGCCCAGTATCGCAGCATCAGCTTCTTTCAGTTCGCTGAACAGGAGTTTTACTTTGTTCTGGAAAATCGGGAGCAGGTTTGCTTCCATGTGTTTTCTTGTAGGATTGATCAATAAAGCGCCGGCTTTTGTCAACCCACCAAATAATACAATAGCTTCAGGCGAAGAGAACATGATGAAATTAGCCAGTGATTCCCAGTATCTGCCCGGTGAATTCAAATATTTCATTGGCAATAGTATCGCCTTTCATTGCACAGTCGTACACACTTTCGCTGGTAAGATCATTGATGCTATAGTCTCTTAATAAGCTTTCTTTTTCAGGGTACTCCGTCAGCAATTCAATGGCAGTTTCCCTCACACCAGTTGCAGAAGCATATGCTTCCAGGCTGCCCTTCATATTGGTGCCTTTGTGCAAACGGCCTCCCGGCCTGATGATGGTATGCCCCAGTTCACCGGCGAAGCCATCATGCCCCAAAACAATTTTCCCATTCACCACAATGCCGCTGCCCACACCTGTACCTAAGGTGATGGTTATAAAATCGTTCATGTCTTTTGCACAGCCGTACATCATTTCGCCTACGGCCGCAGCATTGGCATCGTTGGTTAATTTGGTCACCAGGCCAAATTTTTTTACCATCAGGTCGGCCATTGGAATAATACCCTTCCATTTAAGGTTGGGAGCATATTCAATATTACCGGTATAAAAATTGGCGTTGGGGGCCCCCATGCCGATACCTTCGATGTTTTGAATACCACCGGCTCTTTCAATCATCGGCATCACCTTGGCATACAGGTCTTCAATAAACTCTTCGGCTGCTTCATGCTTGTTGGTAGGGATCCTGTCCTGCTCCATTATATGCCCGTTTTTGTCTACCACGCCAAATTTGGTAGTGGTACCGCCAACATCAATTCCTATAACATACTTGCTCATGGTGAAAATAATTTTCAGGTAGATTAATGCCCGCCTTCTGCGTTTAATTTATCAAAGTCGATGCCTTGTGATTGCAATACTGATTTTGCCCTGATGGCATAGAATGCCAGGTAAGCAAAACAAACTACGCCAACAATGTAGCTGGCCTGAATACCCATTATGTCTGCCAGTACTCCCTGCAGCCAGCTTACAATACCGCCACCCATGATCATCATAATCAAAAGGCTGCTGCCCTGGTTAGTGTTTTACCAAGACCTGCCACAGCAATGGTGAATATACAAGGCCATAAAGTACTGCAAAATAAACCAACACTTGTAAAAGCATAAGCGCTTACAATGCCTGAAGAGAACATGCCGATGAGTAAAGCTGCGATACCGGCAACAGAAAATATCAGCAACATTCTTGCTGGATTGCCTTTGCTGGCGATATCACAAATGATCATTACGGCAATGATGGCTGCATAAATATAGAATTGAGATACATCATGCTTGGCGATACTGTTTACCAGTAAAAAAACACCAAATGCTAAATAAGGCATTAAGAAACTCAATACCTGTTTGGCTCCTTTGCTTACATCAAAAGCACCCACGGCACCGGTCCATCGGCCAATCATTAAACTTGCCCAGTACAAAGAGATATAAGGGGCTACATCTTTTGTTTCTACATTCAGATATTTTTCAAGGTAGGCAGGCAGGTTGCTCGCTGTTGACACTTCTACACCTACGTAAACAAAGATGGCGATCATACCCATTACCAGTTGTGGATATTTAAAGGCGGAGGAACGTTGCAATAATTTACCACCTTCTTCTGCTTCGCTTTTTGCAACTTCATCAAGGTCAATTTTATTGGGCACGGATGAGAATTTGATAAACACTGCCACCACTAAAAAAGCCAGGCCTAAAATTAGGTAAGGGATTTTTACACTTTCTATGCTGGCATCGGGATTAGCAGCAGCCACACTCCCAAAAATAGCGAAGCTTACCAGTAATGGTCCGATGGTAGTACCAAAATTATTTACACCACCCGCCATCGTCAATCTTTGCGAACCGGTTTTGGGATCACCCATTACAATGGCCAGTGGATTGGCTGCAATTTGTTGTAATGAAAAGCCAAGTCCTACAATAAATAAACCAGAGATCATTAATGTGAATGAGCCAGTGTTGGCAGCAGGATAAAACAGCAATGTGCCCAGGGCGGAAATGATCAATCCGATGGCAATGCCATTTTTATAGCCGATCTTATTCAACAGATCGCTGCCGATCATTTTGGAAATACCCACATAAATTAATGAACCAACGGTGTAGGCCACGTAAAATGCAACAGATACTAACTGGCTTTGCCCCTGTGATAAATCAAATGCTTTTTTAAAAACAGGTATCAGGATATCATTGCTGGCAGCAACAAAACCCCAGAAAAAGAACACCGAAACAAGGGTTCCGAATTGTGCCCATTTAGTACTGTTAGCAGAGGCAGTCGTTTGGCTCATAGCGATCGTTTTATGTGTTTAGTTTTTAGAACGATGAAAATAAATTAAAATAAGCAAAGTAAAAATATTGATTTCTTCTCTGTGATCTTGATCGTTAAAAATACCAATTCTGTTTAACCTTTGCCCGGTTTAATTATACTAAGACAGTTTAAACATCATTTTCCCCTAACAGGATAAAAAAATAAGCCGCATCACCAACAGGGGCACAGGCTAAAATAATTTTATCACAGTTCCTCTTTTTAATTTTATTCTGGTATATATTTATCAAAATTATTGCCGGCCTCTTATACGGTTGCTCTATTTTACACCAAACTAATTTTACTGCACTCCGAAATTCTATAACGATGGAAATCTTACATGTAAGTGCCGAATGTTACCCTGTAGCAAAAGCAGGTGGATTGGGCGATGTTGCCGGAGCCTTGCCCAAATATCAACACCAGCTGGGGCATATTGCCAAACTGGTAATGCCCATGTACCGCACCAAATTTTTATACCAGAACACTTTTGAAGTAGTGCATAAAGGCTCCTTTGGAATGGGCCCATACTGGTTCAATTATACAGTTATAAAAGAAACCACCAACAAGCTTGGCTTCGATCTTTATTTGGTAGATATACAGGGCCTGCTGGACAGGGAAGCGGTGTATGGATACGATGATGATACAGAACGGTTCACCGGGTTCCAGATTGCAGTGGTAGATTGGTTGTCAAAATGGGAACATCGCCCGGATGTGGTGCATGTACATGATCACCATACCGGGTTGATACCATTTATGATGCAGCATTGCTATGATTACCGCCACCTGGCAGGCATACCAACTGTACTTACCATTCACAATGCCCAGTACCAGGGCTGGATGGGCTGGGATAAAGCAATGTACCTGCCCGGTTATGACAATTGGCAATGGGGTAAGCTCGACTGGCAGGACAAGATCAATCCGCTGGCAAGCGCTGTTAAATGTGCTAACAAAGTAACCACCGTTAGTTACAGCTACCTCGAAGAAATGCGCCATGAAGCCAATGGGCTGGAAAATTTATTTGAATACGAAAAGGGTAAATGCACGGGTATATTAAATGGGATTGATGATAAAGTGTGGGATCCTGCTACAGACACCTATATTGAAACCAACTTTAGTATTAAAACCTTCGAGGAAGGCAAACTGGCCAGCAAAAAAGTATTGTGTGATGAATTTAATTTAGATATTAAGAAGCCGCTTTTTGTTTTTATTGGCAGGTTGGTGCATGAAAAAGCAGCCGACCTGTTACCCAGGGCCATCTATGATTCTGTTTATCACCTGGAAGGCAGGATGAATTTCTTAATTCTCGGCAGTGGGGATCCGCAGGTAGAGTGGGAGCTTTCTAATTTAAATGCAGCATTGACCGGCTATTACAATTCAAAGATCGGGTACAATGAAAAACTGAGTCACCAGATGTATGCCGGGGCCGACTTTTTATTGATGCCAAGCCGTGTAGAACCCTGTGGATTGAACCAGATGTACGCCATGCGGTATGGAACGGTTCCCATTGTGCGTAACACCGGTGGATTGAAAGACACCGTAGTTGACTTTGGCGAGCCTGGCGGATATGGTATTAAATTCAACGACGCCAAAGTGTGGGACATTACTTATTCCATACACCGTGCTTTGGACCTGTATGACCAGCCTAAAAAACTGAAAAAGATAAAAGAAAAAATCATGAGGCTAGACAACAGTTGGGAAACAAGCGCCCAACATTATATTAGCTTATACCTTAGTTTGAAGTAACTTTAATAATTATATTTGTTTCACTTGCCAGTAATCAAACCAATCATTTCTTAACTCAATTCTTATGGACAGCAAATCAGTCATTGCCATTGTACTTGGCGGCGGAGCCGGCTCAAGATTGTATCCACTTACAGCCACCCGTAGCAAACCTGCCGTGCCTATCGCAGGTAAATACCGCCTTGTAGATATTCCTATTTCCAACTGTATCAATTCAAGCATCAACAGGATATTGGTGCTTACACAGTTCAATTCAGCATCGCTTAACAAGCATATCAAAAACACGTATCAGTTCAGCATGTTCAGCAAAGGTTTTGTTGATATTGTTGCAGCCGAACAAACCCCTGATAACTCAGGCTGGTTCCAGGGTACAGCAGATGCAGTGCGTCAGTCGCTCAGGCATATGGTGAGTTATGATGCTGATTATGTATTGATATTGAGTGGCGACCAGTTATACCAAATGGATTTTGTGGAAATGATCGATAATCACGTAGCAAAAGGAGCCGACATCTCTATTGCTACCATTCCGGTGGGTGACAGGGAAGCGCCTGAGTTTGGTATCCTGAAGGCCAATGAAGAACATTCCATTACCTCTTTCATTGAAAAACCTGCCAAAGAATTATTGCCAGACTGGGTAAGTGATACCGGTTCGGTTATGCAGGGACAGGGAAGAAACTACCTGGCATCGATGGGTATTTATATTTTTAACCGCAAACTGCTGTTTGACCTGCTGGAAAATGAAAAGAAAGATGCTACTGATTTCGGTAAAGAAATTATCCCTACCTCCATTGAAAAATATAAAGTGATCAGCTACCAGTATGAAGGTTACTGGACGGATATCGGAAATATTTATTCTTTTTTTGAAGCCAACCTGGCATTAACCTTAGATCTTCCACATTTCAATTTATTCGATAATCAAAAGATTGTTTACAGCCGTGCAAGGATGTTGCCGCCCGCCAAAATCAGTGGTACAACATTAGAAAAGACGATCATTGCCGAAGGCTCCATCATCAGTGCCAGCCGTATCGAAAACAGTGTGATCGGTATCCGTAGCCGCATTGGACATGGCACCACCATTGTGAGCAGTTACATTATGGGGAATGATTATTATGAAACCCTGCTGGAACTGGAAAACAATACCAGCAAGGGTGTGCCTAAAATTGGCATCGGCGACAGGTGTTATATCCGCAATACCATCGTAGATAAGAACTGCCGAATTGGTAATGATGTACGCATCAATGGGGGCAATCACCTGGCCAACTCAGATCATTCTCTTTATGCGATCAAAGATGGAATTGTGGTGCTGAAGAAAGGCGCTGTAATACCGGATGGGTACGTAATATAATTATATTTAAAAAACATCCTTGAAACAGGATGTTTTTTAAATCAGTTTTATAAATGTGTATTTGCTACACAATTCTATATTTTTAAATCATTGCTATGTCATTTACCGCCTCAACAACCAGTTCATCTGGTGTGCAAAAACCACTGCTGAATTTTTGGAAAATCTGGAATATGAGTTTTGGGTTTTTAGGAGTGCAAATCGGTTACTCTTTGCAAAATGCCAATACCAGCCGCATACTTTCTGCGATAGGAGCAAACCCAGAACACTTAAGCTATTTTTGGCTGGCTGCACCCATTGCCGGCCTTATTGTTCAACCGATCGTAGGCCTGTCGAGTGATAAAACATGGACAAGGCTTGGAAGAAGGATCCCATTTATTCTTGGAGGATGTATAGTATCTGCACTGGCCATGTTTTTTATGCCCAATTCAGAACATTTTGCAACACTGTTTGCACCTGTTTTTTTTGGGGCTACCATGTTATTGCTGATGGATACATCTTTTAATGTAACCATGCAGCCATTCAGGGCGCTGGTAAGTGATATGGTGCCGGATCAGCAGCGGAACATCGGCTATTCTATCCAGAGTTTTTTGATCAATGCCGGAGCAGTTATCGGTTCAATCTTGCCTTTTGCTTTAACCTGGTGGGGGGTAGCCAATGAGCCAGCCCCGGGGGCCAAAGTTGCTCCAACTGTGATATGGTCTTTTTATTTTGGCGGAGGTGCTTTATTGCTAAGTGTGCTTTGGACAAGTTTCCGTACCAAAGAATATCCTCCAAAGGAATATGCAGCTTATAATAATTTGAGTGAAGACGATCAGAAGGAAAAGATACCATTTCTTACCCTGCTGGCAAGAACACCTAAAACAATGTACGAGCTGGCGGTAACCCAGTTCTTTTCATGGTTTGCATTGTTCCTGATGTGGGTATACACCACTAACGGCATTGCACAAACTATCTGGAATACAACTGATCCCCAATCTAAGGAATTTAATGAAGCAGGCAACTGGACAGGAGTGATCTTTGCGGCATACAGTGTTTTTGCCGCCCTCTTTTCACTGGCCATTACGCCACTGGCAAATAAGTTTGGCCGTAAAAATGTGTACATGTTATCGCTGTTGTGCGGCGGTCTTGGGCTGATATCAATGCTGGTAATAAAAGACAAGAACCTCTTGTTCATCCCCATGATTGGAGTAGGTATTGCCTGGGCGGCTATCCTGGCATTGCCTTATGCAATACTGTCTTCGGCGCTGCCTGCAAAACAAACAGGAGTGTACATGGGTATTTTCAATGCTACGATCACCATACCCCAGATAGCAGCAGGGTTATTGGGTGGCGTGTTACTAAATGCTTTCGGCGGGCATTCTATCAGCATGATCGCACTCGCCGGAGTTTCAATGGTGATAGCAGGTATCTGTGCCAAACTGGTTATAAAATCTTAAAGAAGCTTTGTGATGCAAAAGAAAATATTCAGTACGCTCTTCCTTTTATCTGTTTCGCTGTTTGTGATAGCGCAGCAAAGTGCTTACAAGTGTTATCCTGCCAACTGGTGGGCAGGCATGAAGTGGAATAAAGTGCAGTTAATGCTGCATGCCGACAGTGGCTTTATCTTTCCTGATAAATATTCACTCAGTATTAATTTCCCCGGTATAAAGGTTGAGAAAATAAACAGGGTAGAAAATAAGCGGTACCTGTTTGTAGATATTTCAATTGCGGCCAATACCAAACCTGGTATAGCTTATATCAATGTCAATACCATTGTAAAAGGCAAGGGGTTTAAAATTCCATTTGAAATAAAGCAAAGAAGAAAAGGCAATGGAAGGGAATTTGCACAAGGTGTTACCGCCAAAGATTTCATCTATCTCATTTTACCAGACCGCTTCAGCAACGGAGATCCATCCAACGACCGCATACCCGGTATGAGGGATCAAACCCTTAACAGGGATACGGTGTTCAATCGTCATGGTGGTGATATCAAAGGCGTTGAAGATCATTTGGATTATATACAGGACCTGGGTGTAACCACTTTGTGGCTGAACCCGGTTATAGAAAACGACCGTCCTGAAAGAACAGAACATGGCTATGCTTTTACCGATCATTACACGATTGACAGAAGGCTGGGTGGCGAAAAAGCTTACCAGTCACTGATTGACGCAACGCACAAGAAGGGTATGAAAATGATACAGGATGCTGTATACAACCATGTTGATTCAAACCATATCACCATTCTGGATATGCCCATGGAAGATTGGGTGCATAACTGGAACAGCTATACCAATACCACCTATAAAGACCAGGTGGCATTTGACCCTTATGCAAGTGTTATTGATAAAAAGAAACTGGTGGATGGCTGGTTTACTAAACAAATGCCAGACCTGAACCAGCACAATCCTTATGTTGCCAATTATTTAATTCAACATGCTATTTGGACTGTGGAAGAATTTGGTATTGATGGATGGCGTATAGATACCTATGCCTACAATGATCTTGGTTTTATGAACCGCTGTAATAAAGCGCTGACAGATGAATATCCAAAGCTCACCTTATTTGGTGAAACCTGGTTTCATGGAGTGCCTAACCAGGCTTATATGGTGGAGAACAACATAAACATTCCCTTTAAAAGCAATTTGCAGGGTGCTACCGATTTTCAAACACTTTGGGGAATTCAGGAAGCCATGACACATGATTTTGGCTGGACAGACGGTGTAAATAAACTCTACACCAATTTGAGCTATGATTTTTTATACAAAGATCCAACAAGGAATGTATTGTTCCTTGACAACCACGATGTGTCAAGATTTTTCTCTGTGATAGGAGAGAATGTAGATAAATACAAATCATCCTTGAGCTGGTTACTTACCTGCAGAGGCATTCCACAATTGTATTATACATCCGAATTTGCAACAACCGGTAACACTTCCCCTAACGATGGTTATGTAAGACTGGATTTTCCGGGAGGCTGGGCGAGTGATAAAATAAATAAGTTTGAAGCCAGCGGCAGAACGGACAAGGACAAATCGATATTTGATCATATAAAAGCATTGGCAAATTTCAGGAAAACTTCCTCCGCATTAACCACCGGTAAAATGATGCAGTTTGTTCCGGTTGACGGTATATATGTATATTTTAGGTACGATGCAAAACAAACGGTGATGGTGGTAATGAATACTGCTAAAACAGAAAAGTCAATTTCAATCGGTGATTATTCAGAAATGACAAACGGCTTCAACCGGTTCTTAAATATCAGCAACGGGGAAAAAGGGGCGCTGAAAGATTTTAAGCTGGGTAGTTATCAAACAGTAGTGCTGGAACTTTTAAAATAATTGTAACTTCCGGCAAACGATCGGCCATGTTCAATAACATCATTCAGTATTTTCAAACGCTGGAACAGCATCCGTTCCAGCGATTTGCTTTTTTGGTCGGCGGCCTGCTTTTTTTCTGGATCATTGAAGGAGCAATACCGCTGCTGCCCATGCAGTATAAAAAAAGTAAGATTAAACATGCCGGCGTCAATTTTGCCTTTACCGTAATTCACCTTCTCATCCATACCTTTCTTGCCGTTGTCATTATAATACTAAGCGACTGGTGTCTGCATCACCAGTTTGGCCTGGTGTACTGGCTGCATGCAGGTGTTGGGCTAATCATTATTGTTAGCTTTTTAGTGCTTGATTTTTTTGGAGGCTGGCTGGTGCATATTACAGAACATAAAGTGCCGCTGCTTTGGCGCTTTCACGTGATCCATCATGCAGACAATAACGTGGATGTAACTACCGGTTTGCGGCATCATCCTGTTGAAAGTGTAGTAAGAGGGGTTTTCTTTTTATGGGCATACTTGTAAGCGGAGCTCCCATGTATGCAGTGATGATTTTTCAAACTATCCTTGTTTTTTCTACGGCATTCACACATGCCAATATCAGTTTACCCAAGTGGTTGGATGCAGCGGTTAGCTACATATTGGTTTCACCCAATATGCACAAAGTCCATCATCACTGGCAACAACCTTATACAGATAGTAACTACGGGGCTGTATTGTCAATCTGGGACAGGATACTGGGTACGTTTAAGAAACTGTCTCCATCTTCTATCCGTTATGGATTAGACAGGTATTATCCCAATGAAAAGGACGAAGATTTTGTACAGTTGATGAAAAGTCCTTTTAAAAAAGAATGAAAGGAAGGGAGATCGTTTTACAACAGTGTTCTCCATATAAACTGGTTGCGCCAGTTTCTTGAATTTTCATCATCATCACTGCTCCATTCCTTTGCCCTTTCGGTAATGAGCGTTCTTAGTGCAGAACGGTTGCTGAATTTTTTTGAAGCAATTGGTTTTATATCTTCTTCCTTAATCCCATTTAATATTACTTTGGTTGCAATAAAGGAAGTATACAGCCTGGGAATGGTGAGTCCCAGTATCATTCCTGGTAAGCCGCTGATAGTGCAGGGGCCTCCGGGTATCAGCATCTCTTCAGAATAAAAGGCAAATACATATACGCTATCCATGATAATGCCAATTGCTTTCCGGCAGTTGAAACCAGCTATTACCCTGCTTTCGTTGGTAAGCCTCCAGTTTATTTTAGGGATGCTGTCTTCTACCAGAATCTCGGAACCAAATACGGCTTTCTGCTGAACTATTTTATCTGCTGTAAAATCAAAATAGTAAACATTCAGTTCATCATCCCTTCTTAAAAACTCAGGCACTTTCGGGCCATCAGCCCAACGGTCGAATTTGTAAATGCTTTTATTGTTGCTGAAAGTAAACTGGAAATAACCGGTTTTAAATTGCGGCATACTTTCCTTCAGCAGCTCAGTCCAGGAATTATTGCCAATGGTTTTCTTTACATTGGTTTTTACTTCAAATTCAATTATGGCTTGGTCAATAAAAACTTGTGCATTGTTATTTATGCTGATTGCAGCAATCAATAAAAAACTTATAATTATTTTTTTCATTTTGATCTCTTTATTTTTTATCACCAAAAAATATTCTTTCTAAACGTTTCAGCAGGCAGCACTTTTAGGGGCCAGGTGTTTTTGTTTCAGGTTTACTTCCGCTGTTTTTAAAATCCCATGCAAAGCCAAGCATAAAGTAACGTTTAAGGCGCTGGTTGGTGGTTTCGTTTGTAGTGTTGCCATAATAACTCCTGTCAACTCCAATGTTTTGATTTAAAATATCTCTTACCAGCACGTAAGCCGTAAATTCATTATCCTTGAATGTTTTTTGCAGCCGTGCATTCCAGATATGATTGGTTAGATTAAATTGAATATTTTCTGTTTTCTGTCTTGCAAAAAGTTATAATCTGTGGATAATGACCATACTTTTTTATAGTATACAGTGGCATTTGCATACACTGCATTGGTAAAGTAAGTATTGATGTTGCTATTCTGTGTGGTTTTATTACGGTTAAAGCCAAAATCATTGCTTAGCGACAGGTCGTATTTCTTTTCCTTTGATTTATTGAACCCAATGTTAACTCCACTATTCAATGTTTTTGAAAAGCTGGTTTGCCCGTTAATAACATCTGCAAACCTTGAGTAATTCACATTCGGGTAGATGAACATATTCATGTTCAGTTTCTTCAGTTTGAAATTAACACCACCCCAGAAATTCATCGAAATATTACCATTGGTGTTTACAGGTTGTGTTATGGTTTTACCATCTGCGGTATTAATGGTATAACTCTGTGTAATGGAATTTACGGTACTCCTGATGTTAAAAGACTGGTACATCCAAAGGTCTTTTACAAAGTCGTACGACTGGTGAGAAATATTAAATGAATTTGTAAAGGAAGGTTTTAAAAACAGGTTACCCAGGTAAACATTAAAAGCATCATCATTATTTCTTAATGGCTGCAACTGGTTAAGCGTTGGCTGAGTGGTATTGCCGTTATAAGATAAATTAATGCTGCGGTTGGGCTTATAGGTATAATTAAATGAAGCAGATGGAAATGCATTTACATAATCCCTTTTATAATCTTTGTTTAATGTAAGGTCTGTAAAATTAAAGTTGGTAATACCAAAGCCACTGCCAAAACTAAATTTGAGTTTTTTAAAGTTATAACTGATCCTGGCCGATGGTTTATTAATTGTGATTACCTGGTCAAAATTATTACTCAGCGTATCTACCAGTTCATCATACTTGCCAGAGAAATTTGAGTAATTGTAGGTAATACGGTTATTGGTTCCTTTCGAATAAGACAGTTCGTATGCAAGTTCTAAAGAAAACTTCTTGCTTAATGGCTCTGTGTAAGATGCCTTGCTCGAAAGTTTTTGTGTTACCTTATCCATATCAAACATCTGGTCTTTAATAATGCTTGCCGATGGCAACCCATTGCTGTAAATTTCATTGTCTGATTTAAGGAAAGTATTGCCATTAGATTTGAGCCTGTTATAATCAACATTTAAAGAGAATGTCCTTCTTGCTTTTTTAAATTTATGACGGAATATGGCGGTGGCCGTAATTGAATTTTTATCCGTTTTCTGGTTCAGCAGGTTTTCACTGGTGTTTTTTATTGTATTTGTATTACTGGTCGTTTGTGCATTTGTTTCTTCCGTATTTTCTGTATGGTAAAAATTCGCTTTTAATGATATTTTAAGGCTGTTGCTGGAATCAAATTTCATATCGTAAGTAAGGCTGTTTTTGAAATTATAACGGTTGATCGCCTGGTTTTTAACATTGTTATCATTTAAAATACTATCACCCACGGCTCTTTGTGTAAAAGTGGTTTGCCTGTTATTATACAACTGCCTGTTGAATTTTGGTGAAAAGTTCAGTGTTCTTTTATCATCCCATTTATTGGAATAATTTACACCAATATTATTATTGGTGATAAAGCCATTTTCCGTATTTACATAAGGCTCATCATCGCTGCTGCCACCACGCCATTGCCACATCATGCCACCTTCTTCATCCATACTCACGCTTACATCATCACGTTCGCTGCCATATTTCTCACTGTCCTGCCAGCTCAATCCATCCTGGCCTGTATTGCCGTTTAATGAAAAGATGGATAACTTGCGCTTGCCCTTAAATGCATTAAACATCAGGTTGCTGTTGTACCTGTTGTCAATTGCTTTTTGCGGCCCACCTGCAGCATCGATCTTTCCAAAAAAACCTTTCTTCTTATCATCCTTTAGTTTAAGGTTGATGGTTTTCTGCTTTTGTCCATCATCAATCCCGGTAAATTCGGCCTGTTCACTTTTTTTATCAAATACCTGTACTTCTTTTACTGCATCAGCCCTCAGGTTCTTTACTGCCATGCCGGGATCATCGCCAAAAAATTCTTCACCATCTACCAATACTTTTTGTACCTGTTCACCCATTGCCTTTATTTTTCCATCCTTGTCTACTGTAATACCAGGGAGTTTTTTCAGCAATTCCTCTACGTTGGCATTAGGGCCAACTTTAAAACTGTCTGCCGTGTAGGATACGGTATCACCTTTCATCCGGATAGCACCACCGGTTCTGATAATTACTTCCTGTAATAATTTGCTCTTCGGAATCATTTTCACCACATTCAGTTGCAGCCCGTCCGCAGAAGTGGTGATATCATCAACAAAATCACCATATATCGGGTGGGTTACCATAAATATGTACTTCCCGGCAGGTACATTCTTCAAAACGAAGTCACCGTTTTTGTCAGAACGGATAAATTTCAGCAGGATGGAATCCACCGGTTTTAAAATAGCGATTACGGCGTTGGGTATAGATTTAACATTGCTGCTGTCAAATACTTTTCCGGAAATGGTTTGTGCTTTGGCATAACTTACAAGCAACAAGAGGGGCAAAAGTGTTTTGGCTATACTTTTCATTATTCAGTTGGTTGGTTAGTTGGGATCTATGAAATATTTCGTAAATAAGCAGAAATATTTCTTTTTACAAAGAACCGTATGCTTAAATTTACGTTAAAACAAAGTTTGCCTTTTATCATCTTATTCTACAAATAATTACATCAATGGCGATTGCAAAAAAACAAACGGTAAAAAAATCAACAGAGGAGACTGGGAAAAAGCCTAAAACAACAACACCTGTTGAAAAAGAATTAAATAAACTTACAAATAAAGCTGTTATGGAAAATGAAGGGGATACAAACATTGCAAAAAAATATGAAGAGGTACACTTCGTAGATACCAGCAGGCCAGTATGGAATTATTCATTGTTAACGGAGGAGGTTATACGAAATTACCAGGCTGGCACTTTATACAATGCATACGAATATTTCGGAAGTCATGAAACAGAAGTATTGGGTATCAGGGGCTACTATTTTGCAGTTTGGGCTCCCAACGCAACTCAGGTTTCTGTAGTCGGTAATTTTAACGACTGGAAGAAAAATGAATTCCCGCTGTTCGTAAGACTTGATAATTCAGGTATATGGGAGGGCTTTCTTCCAGATTTTCCCAAAGGCGAGGTATATAAATACCATATCAAAGGATACAAGGGGTTGGAAATGGATAAGGGAGATCCTTATGCAAACTTCTGGGAAAAGCGGCCTCAAACTGCTTCGATAACCTGGAACCTTGATTATGAATGGAAGGATAAAATGTGGATGGGAAAAAGAAAAGACCACAATGCACTTACTGCACCCTGGAGTGTGTATGAAGTGCATCTGGCCAGTTGGATGCGGCCTGATAAAAATGACGAAGAGACCTACAATACCTATGAGCAGATAACAGAAAGATTGGTGCCTTATGTAAAAGAGATGGGATTTACCCATGTGGAACTGATGCCTGTGATGGAACATCCTTTTGATGGAAGTTGGGGCTACCAGGGAACAGGATATTTTGCACCAACCTCCAGGTTTGGATCACCGCAGGATTTTATGTTGATGGTGGAAGCATTTCACAATGCCGAAGTTGGTGTGATCCTCGACTGGGTACCATCTCATTTTCCTTATGATGCACATGGTTTATTCATGTTTGATGGTACTCACACATATGAATATGCAGACATGCGTAAAGGCTATCATCCTGATTGGAACAGCTATATTTTTAACTACAGCAGGGGTGAGGTAAAATCATTCCTGATTAGTGGGGGCCGTTTTTGGTTTGATAAATTTCATATTGATGGGATAAGAGTGGATGCTGTTAGTTCGATATTAAGACTAGATTACTCAAGGGGGGAAGGGCAATGGGAGCCCAATGAACATGGGGGTAACGGTAACCTGGAGGCCATTACTTTTATTAAAGATCTGAACGAAACTTTGTACAGGGATTTTCCGGATATTCAAACCATTGCAGAAGAAGCGACCGACTGGCCAAAAGTGAGTCGGCCAACGTTTACAGGTGGGCTCGGTTTTGGTATGAAGTGGATGATGGGCTGGATGCACGATACATTGGACTATTTTAAATTTGATCCTATTTTCAGGCAACACCACCAGAACAAGTTTACTTTTAGCATGATGTATTTTTATGACGAAAACTTTATGTTACCACTGAGCCATGATGAGGTAGTACATGGTAAAAGCCCAATGCTGTATAAAATGCCCGGTGATGAATGGCAGAAATTTGCCAACCTCAGATTGCTTTATACTTACATGTTTACTCATCCCGGCGGAAAACTGCTGTTTATGGGAAATGAATTTGCACAAACATCTGAATGGAATTATAAAAGCGAATTGCCTTGGGAATTGCTGCAGTTTGAGCCACATAAAAAAATGCAGGCATGTGTAAAAGCACTAAATCATTTATACCGGTCAGAACCTGCTCTGCATGAAATGCAATTTGAAATGGGTGGCTTTGAATGGATTGATCTTAACCATAGGGCAGAAGGAGTAATTTGTTACAGGAGGAAGGGTAAAAATAAAAAAGATGATATTTTAGTTGTATTAAATACAACCCCGGTGGTGAGGCTCGACTGGAAAATTGAAGTGTATGGAAAAACCGTTTGGGAGGAGATATTCAACAGTGATAACCTTACCTACTACGGTTCTGGCAAAGTATTTAACCCCTCTCCGGAAGTTAAACTATTAGATAAAAAATCAGGGCTCTATGAAATAAATTGCCATCTTCCTGCGTTATCAGCAGTGATATTCCGGTAAGTTTTCTAAAAACTGGAATAGTTTTTGCCTAAAATCCGTACCATGAAACGTAACCCCCTGATGCTGGCCATTGGCTTAATGGCGTTCAGTCACGCTTTTGCACAAAAAGCAGACAGTTCAGAATTTTATTTTCAAAAAGGAATTGAAGAAAAAGCTGCAAAACGTTTTCTCCAGGCAGCTGCATATTTAGACACGGCCATTCAGTTTAATTCAAAATACAAAGAGGCATATATTGAAAACGGTTACGTAAGTCTTGAAATGCACAAAACCGATAAGGCCATCAGTAATTTCAATAAAGTACTTGAGTTGGAACCGTCTAATATAGTATCTTCCAAAGAGTTGATGGAGCTGTATTATAATTACAGGCAGTTTTCAAAAGCTAAAGAAATGGCCAATAAATGCACCAGCTGTTTAAATTCCGAAAAAATAAAGGCCATGTGCAGTTATAATGAGGAAGATTATGACAATGCAGTAAAAGGTTTGACAAATTATCTTTCGAAGAATCCAACAGATGCGGATGCAACCTATACACTTGCAAGGAGTTACCTGGATATGGAAGATTATAAAAATGCCATTCCTTTTTATAACAAGGCAGTTGTGCTAAATGGTGAAAAGAACATGTGGATGTATGAACTTGGGTTGCTGTATTACAGCCAGGAAGATTATAAAAATGCAGTTGTGTTTTTTAATAAAGCTGCAGAAAAAGGGTATCCTCAGAAAAGCGATTTTGTTGAGAACCTTGGTTATGCTTACATGTTTTCAGGGCAAACTGACCAGGGAGAAAAGTTACTACTTGGACTGTTGGAAAAGAAACCCAATAACAAAGAGTTACTTAGGGATATGGCAGAAGCTTTTTATACGGGAAGAATGTATCAAAAATCATTGAATTATTGCCAGAAGTTAATGGAGATGGATGGTAAAGATGGTAAAGCACTTTACCAGGCAGGACTTTGTTTTCAAAAGTTGGGAGAAAAGGACAAAGGCCAGGGAATGTGTGATAAAGCGATTGAAATAGATCCTTCTTTAAATGGTCTTCGTCAAAAACAAATGACAATGGGTTTATAATTTATAACCACTACTAATTGAAAGCCATGTATTAAAAACGTGGCTTTTTTATTTTTAAAAGAATCAGGTGATGTTTGTTTTATCAATGATGTACATTGGCCTTCCCTTACTCTGCATAAATAATTTACCCAGGTAAAGCCCTATTATTCCAAGTATGATCAATTGCAATCCACCCAGGAAGGTAACTGTTACAATTAATGAGGCCCAGCCAGATACTACTTTGCCAATGAAATAACTGTAAATGGCATAAGGTATGTATAAAAGTGAAAGCAGTGAAAAAGTGAAACCAATATAGATAGCAATGTACAAAGGTTTGGTGCTAAAAGAAGTAATACCTTGTAGAGCCAGTAGCATCATTTTTTTGTATGAATATTTGCTTTTGCCACTGTATCTTTCAGCAGGTTGATATGCAATGGATGTTTGCCTAAAGCCCATCCATTTGACCAACCCTCTTAAAAATATATCATTCTCTTTTATGAGTTTTAATTGGGTGGTTACTTTTTTATCCATCAACCTAAAGTCGGCACTACCATTTTCAAGTTCAATACTGCTTAGTTTTCCGAGAAGTTTATAAAATAAACTGGAACTGATCCTTTTAAAAAAAGGCAGCCTTTTTTCATCTTTTCTGATGGTGTAAACCACTTCAAAACCTTCTTCCCATTTGACCAACATAGCAGCAATAAGGGCTGGCGGATGCTGCATATCTCCATCCAGCGAAATGGCGCAGTCGGCTTGACTATGATCTATCCCGGCTTTTAAAGCTGCCTGGTGTCCATTGTTTTTTGAAAAAGAAATGTACTTGATATGATCATTTTGCTTGCTGAGCGCTTCAATGGTTGAAAGCGTATTATCTGTGCTGCCATCATCTATAAAAAGAAAATAATAATCATAAGGTAGTTTATCAAAAACCTCTTTTATAGCCGTGACAATCGTTTTGATATTTCCTTCCTCATTAAATGCCGGTATTATGACGCAGACTTTTTTATTCATGTGCAGGCTGTGAGGTTTTTGTAAAATTATGGGTTAAAAACATTCTACCATCAAATCAAGTGAAAGCATCTTACATTTCTTCAATGAGTTTTTCCAGGTTAGTTACCATCTGACAGGTAATATCCAAATGTGTTACCATTCTTACCTGTGTGGCAGAAATAGCTATTGCTAAAACATCATGCCTGCCCAGGTAGTCGGTAAAACTGGTTGGGGTATAAGGTTGTTCCACATCAAAAATAAGTATGTTGGTTTCTACAGGCAGCATGTTAGTTATAAAACTCTTTTTAATCAGCGCTGCTGCAATTTGTTTTGCATGTTCATGATCTTTGCTCAACCGGGTGATATTATTTTCAAGTGCGTAGATACCGGCCGCAGCGATATAACCTGCCTGCCGCATGCCACCTCCAAACACTTTTCTTATCCGCCTTGCTTTTTTAATCAACTCACTATTTCCCAGTAACAAACTTCCGGCTGGTGTACCCAACCCCTTGCTGAGGCAAATGGAAATACTGTCAAATAACTCACCGTATTTTTTGGGTTGTTCATTCTTTGCAACCAGTGCATTCCACAGCCTGGCGCCATCTAGATGAAATTTCAAATTATTTTCCAGGCAAACTTCCTTAATTCTTTGAATATCAGTAAAGTTATAACAGGCGCCGCCACCTCTATTAGTAGTGTTTTCAATACAAACAAGGCTGGTTCTTGCTTTATAATCAAAAGGCGGGTTGATGTTTTCTTTTACTTGCAAATTCAATATCCTTCCCCGGTCACCCTCTACAGCTTTTACCTGGCTACCGCTGTTAAACGCAATGCCGCCACCTTCATAAATGTACACATGGCTTAAGGTTTCACAAATCACCTCGTCTCCCGGTTGTGTATGGCATTTGATTGCGATCTGGTTTGTCATAGTACCACTTGGGCAAAACAAAGCAGCTTCCATTCCAAACATTGCAGCAGCCATTGCCTCTAATTGATTCACTGAGGGATCTTCTCCAAATACATCATCGCCTACGGGCGCATGAAACATAGCTTCCAGCATGGCTGCAGATGGTTTGCTAACAGTATCAGAACGTAAATCGGTTATCATCTGGCAAAAATAATAAGATAGCGGCTTGCAATTCACAATATTATCAGGGGCTTCGCAATCGATTGAGCTGTGTATATTAACAAGTTGTGCTTAATATTTTACTGCTTTTTTCGTTAATGTTATGAAAAACGAAAATGGGGTTGTATCTTTGCAGGCGTTTTAATTTTAATCATCTTTTAGTAGTTTTTGCAACAATTCGTGTCCTATTAGTGTCATTATAACAAGTAATACAATTCTGAACCTAAATATAGCAAATGAGGCAATTAAAGATCGCAACCCAGATAACTAACCGTGATTCCCAGGCGGTTGAAAAATATCTGCAGGAAATATCTAAGATTTCCATGATCACTCCTGAGGAAGAGACCATTTTGGCCCAAAAGATCAAAATGGGCGACCAGCGTGCGCTGGATAAACTCGTTCAGGCTAATTTGCGTTTCGTAGTATCAGTTGCCAAGCAATACCAGCACCAGGGGCTTTCACTAAGTGATTTAATCAACGAAGGAAACCTTGGTTTGATAAAGCTGCCCAGCGTTTTGATGAAACAAAGGGTTTTAAATTCATTTCTTACGCTGTATGGTGGATACGTCAATCAATACTGCAGGCTTTAGCTGAGCAGGGAAGGTTGGTGCGTTTGCCACAAAATAAGATTGGTACTTACAATAAAGCCAACAAAGCTTATATGGCTTTTGAGCAGGAGCATGAAAGGGAACCATCAACAGAAGAGTTAGCCGAATTGCTTGAGATGAGTGAAACAGAAATCAACAATATTTTCCAGAGTAATACCCGTCACTCTTCGCTGGATGCACCCGTACATGAAGCCGAAGATGTGGCAATGGGTGATTTGCTGAAAGGATCTGCAGAAACTGATGAAGATGTAATGCATGATTCATTGAGGAATGAAATCCGCAGGGTTTTAAAATCATTAAGTCCCAGAGAAGCAGAGATCGTAAATGCATATTTTGGACTGGATGGCGAAAATGGTGTTACCATTGAGCAGATCGGGCAAAAATATGACCTGACGAAAGAACGCATCCGCCAAATTAAAGAAAGAGCGATCAAGCGTTTGCAGAAAGCAAGGTACAGCGGAGCATTAAAAGCCTATTTAGGATAATCCCTGTCCTCTACATACTTATTTCCCCGGTAAATTTTGCCGGGGATTTTTTTTATGATGATTAACTTGATTTGAATGATTGTGATTTTGTTTGCAACTATCTGATATTTTTTTTGTTCTTAAACAATTAATTTTACACGATGAATAGAATTATCAGCAGTTTATTAATAGCGGTACTGATAACCGGCTGTGAAAAGAATATCAACTTTGAATTAAAGCAGGCAGCAGATGTGCTGGTAGTAGATGCCAATATAGAAAATGGCCAGCCTCCATTGGTAATTCTTACACATAGTCTTGAATATTTCAGTAATATCAATCCTTCCATTATTGCCAATACATTTGTGCATAATGCAGAAGTGACGATTTCAAACGGTACACTTACGCATCGGTTAAAAGAATATGCCATTCCAGTTACTTCAGACATTAGTATTTACACCTATGGAATTGATACTGCCAATTTATCCACTGCGTTCAATGGGGAGTTTAATACAAATTACACATTGAACATTGTTTCCAACGGAAAAGAGTATCATGCATCCACAACCATACCCATTCTTGCAAAAAAACCTGACTCCCTGTGGTGGAAAAAAGCACCTTTCCAGGAAGATACCACCAGGGTCATATTAATGACTAAAGCTTCAGATCCTCCCGGCCTTGGCAACTATGTCAGGTATTTTACCAAAAAAAATAATGAGCAGTTTTTGCCAGGAGAGAACTCTGTATTTGACGACCAGGTGATTGATGGAACCACGTATGAACTGCAGGTACAGCCAGGTATTGACAGGAATAGCAGGGTACTGCTAAAGGACAATTATTTTAACAGGGGAGACACGATTACCCTTAAGCTTTGCAACATTGATAAAGCAACCTATACATTCTGGAATACCTGGGAATTTGCCTATCAAAGTATCGGCAACCCTTTTGCCCAGCCCAATAAAGTGATAGGAAATATCAGTAACGGAGCATTGGGTGCTTTTTATGGTTATGCTGCTTATTACAAAACGCTCATTGTACCCAGGTAGTCCTATAACATCATTACTACAAACCTCACTTGTCAACATTATGCATATTGACTTATTTTTGTCTTTCAACTTTAGCAAAAAATCATGGAATCCAGCACAACAGAAAAGGTAAATTGTTTGATCATAGGTTCAGGACCGGCAGGATACACCGCAGCGATATACGCCAGCAGGGCAGGATTGAACCCCGTATTATACCAGGGTATTCAGCCAGGCGGGCAACTAACCATCACAACAGAAGTTGAAAATTATCCCGGCTACCCTGATGGTATCCAGGGACCTGAAATGATGGTTCATTTTGAAAAGCAGGCAAAGCGGATGGGCGCTGATATACGTTATGGATTGGCTACAAAAGTTGACTTTTCATCACAGCCTTATAAAGTACAGATTGATGATGAAAAATGGATGGAAGCCAATGCAGTGATCATTTCTACCGGAGCTTCTGCAAAATGGCTGGGTATTGAAAGTGAGCAGCGCTTAAATGGTTATGGCGTAAGCGCCTGTGCTGTTTGCGATGGATTCTTTTTTAAAGGTAAAGAAGTAGCCATTGTTGGTGCAGGTGATACTGCAGCAGAAGAGGCACTCTATCTTTCCAAAATCTGTTCACATGTGCACATGATTGTAAGAAGGGGAGAAATGAGGGCAAGCAAGATCATGCAACAACGGGTGCTCGACACTAAAAATATTACCGTTTACTGGCACAGCGAAACAGATGAAGTGATCGGTGATAAAAAAGTGGAAGCCGTAAGAATAAAAAACAATCAAACCGGATCATTAAAGGAGATACCGGTAAGTGCATTTTTTGTTGCCATCGGCCACCAGCCAAACAGTGATATTTTTAAAGATTGGATTGATATGGATGAAGCAGGTTATATCAAAACGATTCCGGGCAGCAGTAAAACAAATATCGAAGGCGTATTTGCATCAGGCGATGTACAGGATAAAATTTACCGCCAGGCTGTAACTGCTGCCGGTAGTGGCTGTATGGCAGCACTTGATGCAGAACGTTATTTAAGTGAGAAAGGACTGCATTGATTCAGTAGTCAGTGATTAAGTGTGTTTTCGGTGGTCAGTAGCCTGTCCTATCCCTGTTTATTAAAACCATTAAATAATCAAACCATTAATGCTTACCATCCATCTTCACAATCTTAAATTTTTTGCTTTTCATGGTTTGTATGAAGAAGAAAGAAAAACAGGTAATAATTTTGAAATGGATGTGGATGTAGTAGCCGATATTCCAGTTGTGATTACAAAACTGGAGCACACGGTTGACTATGCTGTGGTTTACCAGGTTATTGAAAGCAGGATGAAACAACCAACGGCATTGCTTGAAACGTTGGTACATGATCTTGCTGAAAAAATTCATCAGCATGATAAAAGAATACGTTCAGTGAGCATCACGATCAAAAAATTATCGGCCCCTATTAAAAACTTCAACGGCATTGTGGGAGTATCTTATAAAAAAGATTTTTAGCATGAAAACGTTCCTTACCTTTTTACTGGCTGTTTTTTTATCCTTTCATCTTTCGGGCCAGGATATCAATGCGATCATAAAAGAAGGCGACAGGCTTGAGAGTGCACTCAATGAAAAAGCTGCTTTTGAAAAATTCAAGGAAGTGCTCCGCCTGCAACCGGTAAATATGTATGCCCTTAACAAGTGTAGTGAACTGTGCAGCCGCATAGGTAAAAGGGAATTGGCAGATAAAGCAAGAAATGATTATTACGAAGCGGCCAAAAAATATGCAACCATTGCTTTAAAGCTGCATCCGGAAAATTCAGAAGCCAACTGCGTAATGGCCATAGCCCTCGGACGTACTTCGCTGGAAAAAAGCGGCAAAGAAAAAATAAATGCAGCGAAAGAGATAAAAAAGCATGTTGACATTGCCGTTAAGTACGACCCCCAAAATTACAAAGCATGGCATGTACTTGGCCGCTGGCATTTTGAAATTTGCAGCCTCAATTTTTTTGAAAAAGCAGCCGTAAAAGTTTTGTTTGGTGGTATGCCCAAAGCCTCACTGACTGAATCTATCCGGGCATTTGAAAAGGCACGGAGCATTTTACCCGGTTTTGTATTGAATTATTATGAAATGGCAAGGGCTTACAGAAAGAACAATCAAAAAGAAAAGGCCATCAGCGCCATCAATACCATGCTATTGCTTGCCAGTACCACCGAAGATGATGAGCAGATCAAAGCAGATGGAAGAAAACTGTTAAAAGAGTGGAAGTAATTGTAGGATGACAAAAGAGTAATGGAATTAAATGCGGCACTCACTTTTTTTTAATCATTCATTTCTTTTGTAACAAATAAATTTCCTTGTTGTCATATCCTCTTCCTGCCCTTTGTTTAAACATTCGCTAAAATCTTCTTAACGCAGTCGGTCACTTGCCTTAATCACTTATCTTCGGTAGCAAAAAATCCACTAATGCATAAAAAGTTATTGCTTGCCTGCTCCTTTATCATCGCTGTAATATCTTCCCGGGCACAGTTTCTTGATTCATTCGATACCAAATACAATCCAAGGGATCTTTTCTCTCCATTATTTTATCCAACCGGCGAAACCATTACAAGGAGCGCCGATGGCAGTCCTAATGTTGGTTATTGGCAAAACAGGGCTGATTACCAGGTAACCGCTTCGTTAAATGATGTGAGCAATGAAATTTCAGGTTCTGTTGTCATCACCTATAAAAATAACAGTCCGCACAGCCTGCCTTTTTTATGGCTGCAACTCGACCAGAATTTGTTTAACAAAGAAAGCCGTGGACGAAGGCGCCTGCCGGCAGAAGGCAGCAGCCGTTATGGTGATGCCGCCTCTGACTTTAATGGTGGGTATAAAATAAATACAGTAAAGCTGAATGACAATGTTGCTGACTTCATCATTACAGATACAAGAATGCAGTTACGCTTAAATAATGATCTTAAACCCGGTGGTGATGTTGTAAAAATAAAAATTGAGTATTCCTTTGTGTTGCCGGAATATGGTGCAGATCGTTGCGGTATTCAACCTGCAGCCAGGGGAAATATTTATGCGGTAGCGCAGTGGTACCCACGCATGTGTGTGTATGATGATGTGCATGGTTGGAATACATTGCCTTACCTGGGCCAAAGTGAGTTTTACTTAGAATATGGCGATTTTGATATCAGCATAACAGTTCCGGCATGGCACATTGTAGTGTGCAGCGGAGAATTACAAAACCCGGTTGATGTACTGACACCCCTGCAATACCAGCGGTTGGAAAATGCAAAAAAAAGTGATAAGACAGTAACCATCCGTTCAGAAAAGGAAGTATCCGACCCCGAATTTGCAAGAAAAGAAAAAACACTTACCTGGCATTATAAGATACATAATGCCAGGGATGTTGCATGGGCTTCCTCTAAATCATTCATATGGGATGCGGCAAAAATTAATTTGCCCGATAATAAAACTGCCCTTGCAATGAGTGTATACCCAGCAGAAAGTAAAGGGAAAGATGGATGGGGCAGGGCCACCGAATACACAAAAGGCAGCATCGAAAATTACAGCAAACGGTGGCTTCCATATCCATATCCTGTGGCAACCAACGTTGCCAGCAATGTAGGAGGAATGGAATACCCAGGTATTGTTTTTTGTGGCTACCGGGCAGAAGCAGATGCATTATTTGGTGTAACAGACCATGAGTTTGGGCACACCTGGTTTCCCATGATCGTGGGCAGCAACGAACGCAAATACGGGTGGATGGATGAAGGCTTCAATACCTTTATTAATTCACTGGCCGATGATGATTTTAATGATGGGGAATACAAAAATTTCACCAACACCATGGATGTAATGGCAGGATACATATTCAATCCTAACAGCGAGGCCATTATGAATACTCCTGATGCAATGAAGGAAAGCAATATCAGTAATTCCCTTTATTTTAAACCCGGCTATGGATTGGAATTATTAAGAAATGAAATTGTAGGTGCAAAACGCTTCGACTATGCCTTACGGTTGTACATACAGCGCTGGGCTTATAAGCATCCAACTCCGTGGGACTTTTTTAAAACGATGGACAACGCTACCGGTGAAGACCTCAGTTGGTTTTGGAAAGCATGGTTCATGGAAAACTACCGCCTGGATCAATCAATACTTTCTGTTGTTTATGTGGATGGAAATCCCGCCAGGGGATCATTGGTAACCATTGCTAACCTTGACCAAATGGCGATGCCGGTTGTAATTGAGTACGAAGAAATTGGCGGAAAAAAAATCCGGATGCGGCTGCCTGTTGAAATATGGAACAATACAGCTTCATTTAAAATAAAATTACCCACCAGGGAAAAATTATTCAAAGTAGTGATAGACCCTGATAAAGTCTTTCCCGATATGAATTTTGACAATAATAGCTGGATGAAATAAGCGGATCCGGTAATACCTGATTTATTAATAAAAGCAGCATTTGGCTTACATTTTTTAACCGGTAGGTTGCCCCCTTTAAACGTGTATTGGAGCATGATGATCATTATTTAAATCATACATATTATAAAAAAATGGCACTGCAACGTTCATGTTGATATTTTATTGCCCGTAAATCCAACTTTTTATACAAAATTTCAATTTATCAGGCCAAATAACTTACGTTAAATGTTTATTATCATTAAATTGCGATATCAAAACTATATACATGATGAAGAAAATTTACACACTACTATTCTTTGCTGCTTTTTCAATTTCAGCAATCAACGCACAAACAGGGGTTGCCATTGGCTCCAATGGAGGACAGGGGTCTTTCATTATTGGTACCAATGTGTATGGCCCAATGACTTCTGTTTCAACAGGAGCTTCCTGGAACAGGCATGCCTACATTTACCCTGCAAGTTTACTTGCCGGTATCCCTTCTGGTTCTACAATTGATTCCCTGTTCTTTTTCAGGGGAACAAGTGGTGCCACACTGGGCGGTTTGGCCGGCACAGTTAGTTTTAAGATATATCTTAAAAACACCGCTACCAATGCATTTGCTGCCGGAACATTATGGTCAAATGAAATTTCAGGTGCAGACCTCGTGTATGATTCAGACCCAACTGCCGAAGTGGGTGTTACTACGGGTTTTAAAAGGTTTGATGTAGGGGCTCCTTTTGTATATACCGGCGGTAACTTAGAAGTACTGGTGGAATACACACAAAGCGCTGCAGCTACAGGAGAGGTTGGATGGATATATGACAATAACACTACTGAACCAGCTTATGTAACTAATTCAGTGGCTTACATCAGCGGTACTACCGGTAGCCCAACCAATACACTTTCAACATTGAATCTTAGGCATCCTGCCATGCTGGTTTATTATACTTATTTAACAGCAGTTAACCCCGGACTCAACTTCTTTACCGATGCACCTGGTGTTACCTGTCACAGCACAGGCCAAACAATAGCAATGGAATTGCAAAACTATGGTACCGATCCGATTGGAGCAGGTGCAGCAGCCGTTACGCTGGATGTAACAGGAGCAAATATCTACAATGCGACTTTATTTAATACCGGTGTAATTCCTGCCGGCGGAACTGAAACAATTACATTTTCTGGCGTTAACCTGGGTACTGCAGGCAATAACGATTATACAGCTTATGTTAACATGGCTGGTGATCCTGTACAATCAAACGACAGCCTTTTTGGTGGAGGTATTACTGCAAGTAATATTGCTGCTTTTCCTGCTGTAGAAGATGTGGAAACAACTTTGCCAGTGGTATCTTATGTAGCAACACTTGCTGGAGGCCAAGCATGGTCATTGCAGAATTTTGGTTATATAAATGTTGATCTTGCGGATTCACTGCATCCTTATGGCGGTGAAAACTTTTTCCTGTTTGATAGTTATAACTCTGCTGCCGGAACATCTACAAGATTGTTCAGCAACTGTGTCACTTTAACCCGTTCGGTTACACCAGCCTCAAATTCACTTACTTTCTTTATGAGCCACGACAGTAGTTATGTCGATTTTCCTGATAGTTTATATGTGAGTATTTCTGAAGATAAGGGTGCCACCTGGACCAGGATAGCAGGCTTTGCAAGATATGATGCAGCGTTTGTGTTCCCGGACTGGAGACAGGAAACGGTTGATCTTTCCGCTTTTGGTTGTAAAACCATCCAGATAGGCTTTGAAGCAATAGGTGCCTTTGGCAATGTAATGGGGCTTGATGATATTACCATTAACTCAACAGGTGATTTGAACTGTGCAGTACCTGTTACATTAGTAGGATTTACGGTTCAAAAACTTAATAAGGCTAACAAACTAAGCTGGAAAACAAGCCAGGAATTAAACACCCTGAAGTTTGTTGTAGAACAAAGCAGGAATGGCCGTGAGTTTATTGAACTGGGCCAGGTGGCAGCTGCAGGAAACAGCAACACTGAAAGGACGTACACTTATACACACAACCTTCCTGAAAAAGGATACAACTACTACCGCATTAAAATGGTAGACATTGATAACAGTGCTAAATATAGTGCAGTACGCAGCCTGCAGAACCTTGGTGTCAACGAGATCAGCAGCTATCCTAATCCTGTAAGAAGCAGTATGCAGGTATCCATCAATGCTGAAAAAACTGATATTGCCAACGTACTGATCACCGATCTTAGCGGTAAAACCATTTACTCAAAAGTGTACAACGTTACAGAGGGTGATAATAACTTTACAATCAACACCGCCGGCTTTACAGCAGGTAATTACATCCTTAAAGTTCAATTGAGCGGAGAAGTAGTGGTGAAGAAATTCAGCAAGCTGTAATAATAATTATAAACAGTATTTATTTAAAAGAAGCCCTGGATTTTTCCGGGGCTTCTTCATTTCTGGGTGACAATTGTTGCTTCTTATTTGGATTCTTTAACAATTGTTACAAGTTACCTATCGCTGCTTTGATGAATTATATCACAGGATGCATCCTGTATCCTTTCATCAGACAAAATCAATTTTATGGCTGCGTTCAAAACCTTTTACAGGGAGTAATCCTATTGCTCCTTGCGGCATCCTGCAACAATACCGGGCAGCACAGCACTGCCAATGCAACCCTCTATGATAAATTGGAGAAAGCAATAACTGCAGAATCTGCGACCATTACTCCCAAAGAATTCAATACAGAAGACTATGACAATATTGTAGAAAACAATTTTGTATCCGCCATGGAAAATTGATTATCAACTTTTTCAATTGATGTGGATGCTGCTGCATACAGCAATGTAAGGCGTTACCTGCAAAGCAGTACCACACCTCTAAAAGGTGCTGTAAGAATTGAAGCGATGATCAATTATTTTGATTACGGTTATACTGCTCCTCAAAATGAAGAACCTTTTTCATAGTATGTTTTAATATGATGAACGATATGTATGCAATTTAACAGGGAATTGATGGAGCAAGTTTTTTATGAAGGCTGAAGGCTCTTCAAGTAAAACGAAGAACATTTACGAGGGCAGAAAAAAATCAGTCTCCCGTATAAATACGATCGTTAAATTACCTTAGTAAAATTACCATCATATTGCAAACTTTCTAATAATTGTGAATTCAATATTTTATTTATTACTTTAGTGTATTATCCCGCCACACTATTTTGCACAGACATCTGATTTAATAATTTAAACCGGTATAAACCAGTGTTTGCAAAATTAAAAATCGCTGCTGACAAAATTTTTGTTATAGTCATTGCGATATTATTCTTAACGATCATTGTAGCACTCATTGCATCGGTTTCTCATTTCCGCCAGGTGAGTGAATCTGCAAAAATGGTTGCACATGCACAGGATGTGATCATCCAGGCTGAAGAATTATCTGCACTTGTTATTGATAACGAAACATTGTCCCGTGGCTATGCCATCACCGGGAAAAAGAACTGGTAAACACACTTGAAAAATCAAAAGCTGATATCAGTAAACAGTTCGCCAGTCTAAGATCCCTTACCAGCGATAATCCTGATCAGCAGGTAAAATTAGATTCACTTATTGATTACATTCAGTTACGGATCAGTTTCTCCGATACGATTGTGGCTGTTTGTGATAATATTGGAAACACTGCAGCCATTGGCAAAATAGCAACCGGGCAGGGGAAAATTTATACTGACAACGCAAAAAAAATTATCAGGCAAATACAAAATGCTGAAAATGGTTTACTGCTACAGAGAAAGGAATTGAATGAGCGGAAGATGGTTGAACTGAGAGTTATTTTTCTTTCCGTAATTATATTCATGCTGATTTTACTGGTGGTGCTGATACAGAAAGTAAACACTGATTACAAAGAAAAAAAGAAGGCCGCTGAAAGATTATCAAAACTAAATGAGGCGCTGGAAGATAAAGTAGCAGCAAGAACAAAGGAATTATCTGCTTCAAAAAAAACTCTCGAAGAAACTTTTCTCCGGATCACCGATGCCTTTATTGCCCTTGACAAAAACTGGTGTTATACTTATATCAATAAAAGGGCTGCTGAAATGCTCAGGATGGATGCTAACGACCTGGTTGGAAAAAATATATGGGAGGCTTTTCCCGGCGCAGTAAATTCTTCTGCTTATCATGCATTTCACAAAGCCTTTGAACAGCAGCAATTTGTATTAAATGAAGATTATTACCAACCCCTTGACCTCTGGCAGGAAAATCATATTTATCCATCACCCGAGGGAATATCAGTTTATATAAACGATATCAGCGAAAAGAAAAAAGCAGAAGAGAAAATCGTTAAAGCCAACAGGCTGTATTTTTTTATAAGCCAGGTGAACCAGATGATTGTAAGGACAACAACGGAAGAGGTTTTATTTAAAGAAGCATGCCGCATTGCCGTTGAGCTTGGTAAATTTAAAATGGCCTGGATAGGATTGATTGATGAAAAAACAAATAGCATTGTGCCCGTTATGTATGCAGGAGAGGAGAGTGGGTACCTGTCGATGATTAAAACAATTGTAACCGGCGATGTACAGGAGGGCAGGGGCCCAACAGGCAAAGCTGCCAGGAGGGTATCTATGTAATTTGTAATGATATTGCTACAGATCCCTTAATGGCTCCCTGGCGTAACGAGGCCCTGCAGCGTGGGTATCTTTCTTCCATGTCGTTGCCAATAAAAAAATTCAATAAAGTGCTGGGTGCATTTAGTTTTTATGCCGGAGAAAAAGATTTTTTTGATACATCTGAGATAGCGTTGCTGGAAGAAGCTACAGTAGATGTGAGCTTTGCCCTGGAAAATTTTGAAAAGGAAAAACTGAGAAAGCTTGCAGAGGATGAAATTACACAAGCGAATGACAGATTTGAAATGATTGCCCTCACCACCAATGATGTGCTATGGGACTGGAACCTGCTGACAAATGAAATATGGTGGAATAATAATTTTTACAAACTTTTTGGCCACAACAAACAAAAAAAAATTCCTGATATCAATTCCTGGATCAATGGAATTCACCCGGAAGACCGAAAAAAAGTAACTGATGGAATACGTTCGGTAATTGATTCCGGGGGTAATTTCTGGCAGGATGAATACCGGCATTTAAAAACAGATGGTACTATTGTATATGTTTATGACAGGGGCTTTGTTTTGCACGATGAAAATGCGAAGCCAACCCGTATGATCGGCTCCATGCTGGATATTACAGAATTGAAAAAAGCCGCAGAAGAAATAGTAAAGGAAAAGAATCTTTCCGATTCGATCATTAATAGTTTGCCGGGGATATTTTACCTGTATAACAAAGAGGGTAAATTTTTAAGATGGAACCGCAATTTTGAAACGGTAAGTAAATACAGTACTGATGAAATAAGCCAAATGCATCCGCTTGATTTTTTTGATGCCTGCGAAAAGCAATTGCTTACCGAAAAGATCAGCAATGTGTTTGTTACAGGAGAAGACAATGTACAGGCGGATTTTTTGCTGAAGACCAAAGAAAAAATCCCCTATTATTTTACAGGGAAGGTAATTGAATATGAGGGTGAAAATTGCCTGATGGGAGTAGGGATTGATTTTTCAGAAAACCTAAAAGCACAGAAAGATATTGAACAGTCGGCAGAAAAGCTGCAACAGCTGACAATTCACCTGCTGGAGGTAAGGGAGCTTGAGCGGAAAAGAATTGGCCGTGAAATTCACGATGAACTTGGGCAGCAGCTTACGGCTATTAAAATGGGTGTAACATGGGTCAATAGAAAAATGCCCGAAGGCCTTATAGATGTAAAAGATAAATTAAAAAGCATCATCAACCTGATTAACGGAAGCAACCAGTCTATCAGGAGAATATTAAGTGAACTACGGCCTACCATTTTAGATGACTATGGCCTTATAGAAGCGTTGGACTGGCTTGGCACCCAGTTTACAGAAACTACGGGCATACCCGTAACTTTTACAAAAGAAATGAAGTCAATCAAAATTTCTGAGCAAATAACCACTTGTATCTTCAGGATTTACCAGGAAGCGCTTACTAATATTACCCGTTATGCAGGTGCCAAAAAGGTTACCACCAATTTAAATATAACCGGTGAAAGCGTTTTATTTTCAGTACAGGATGATGGCGTTGGCTTTGATGCTAGTGCGATCTCTGAAAAAAAATCCTTTGGTATTGTGGGTATGAAAGAAAGAGTGCAATCTCTGAAAGGAAGTTTCACTTTGGATTCAGAACCAGGAAAAGGAACAATCATTACAATCTCTTTACCTTTTAATATTACCAGCAATTAACTATTACATGTATGAATATTTCCAGAATCATTTTAGCCGATGACCACAGTTTTATCAGACTTGGATTGATACAGATTTTAAAGGATGAATTTCCTGCTGCAACCATTAAGGAAGTATGTGATGGTGAATCCCTGATTAAAGAAGTGATATTACATGATTGGGACCTGGTGATCTCAGATCTTGATATGAAGGGCAGAAGCGGCCTGGAAGCATTGGAGCAGATTAAATCGATGAAACCTGAAATCCCTGTGTTGATCCTTAGTATTTATCCTGACGACCTTTATGCAGTAAGGGTTTTAAAAGCAGGAGCTTCGGGCTACCTTAATAAAAATTCGGCGCCGGAAGAATTAATTGTAGCTATCAGAAGAATTTCGCTGGGTAAAAAATACATTACTCCCGAAATTGCTGAAAAACTGATCGATACAAAGTATGACGGCAAACTACATGAATCCCTCTCCAACAGGGAATTTGAAATTTTTAAATTGCTGGCCGCCGGCAAAACACTCAGCCAGATAGGAGATGCACTGTCACTGGCCCTTTCAACAGTAAGCACACACCGCAGCCATATAATGGATAAACTTAGCTTGTCTACCAATTCAGAGCTTACCAGGTATGCCATTGTACAGCATATCATTAATGATGTTGAGCTGTAGTAATTAATTTTTCTGCATATACTTCCTCCCTGCCACCAGCAGCCAATCAACTTTGCTGCCTCCTAACAAAATGCTTTTGGCTGTTTTGTAGAAATCATTCTACAAATGCTGTGCTTGTTTTTCTATTATATAAAAGGCAATACTACTATTTTTTATACTCCTTCTCTGCAGGTTCTTTGTATGGTAATTAATCGTACCCTCAATGGTTTTATTTGTAATAAATAAATCTAAAATATTAACTGAAAAGTTAGTATCAATGGTGAATGAAACAGGCAGTGTTGAAACAATATATACAGCAGGAACATATAATGTGGCAATTGAGTTACTGCATCGTATACAGCCGGACATCGTATTGCTGGATATGGACCTGCCCGGATCGAAACCAGTAGAACTATTAAATGAAATAAAATCATTGGATAGCAATGTGTCTTTCATTGTTTTATTCAGCCAGGTGAATGATATAAAAAAACAGTATTGTAAGTATGCAGGAGTTGATTTTGTGTTTGACAAACAGCATGACCTTAAAAAAATAACTCCTGCAATCAGTGCTTTAACCACGAATAAAAAGTAATTCAGAACCCATGAGTATCCAAAAACAGATCCGGGATATTATCCAGGATTTACCCAACGCCATTTATACCTGCGATGAGTTGGGCTATGTGCAAACATATAATAAAGCTGCAGTTGAACTCTGGGGCCGAAAACCTGTGGCTGGTAAAGACCGCTGGAGTGGCTCCTGGAAAATTTACAATACAGATGGCAGCAGCCTGTCGCCCGAAGATTCCCCGATGGCAATTACGCTAAAGGAAAGGAGGCCGCTTTATGGAAAAGAAATCATCATAAAAAGGCCAGACAGCAGCCTGCGCCATGTAATTCCATACCCATCACCATTGTATAATGATCAGGGGCAATTAACAGGCGCCATCAATATCCTGATTGATATTACCGAAAGCAGGCTTGAGCAAATCAAAGAAGAAAACAGTTATAAGGAATTGGTGGAGGAAGCTGCAGATGGAATTTTCTTATTTGATCAGCAAGGCGGTTTTGTGTCAGTTAATTCAACGGGCTGCAGCATGTTGGGATACAGTAAAGATGAATTGTCAAAACTTAATTTAGCCGATATCATACCAGTAGTGTATACCGGGAAATTACCGGTGAATATGGAAAAACTAAAGGACGGCAATGCTATGCTGGTGGAAAGACAGTTTGTAAAAAGTGATGGAACAGTTTTTTTTGCGGAAGTAAGTGCAAGGCTTGCATCAAACGGGAATATACAGGCCATTGTGAGGGATATCACTGAAAGAAAACAAACAGAACAAAAGCAGGTGAAAACACTGGAGCGGCACCACATGCTTACTGAAGCAACTACCGATACGATCTGGGACTGGGACATCGTCAACAACAAGATGTTTTACAATGAAGGCATCACCAAATTGCTGGGATATGAAGTATCGGAAATAAAGAACTTGTCTAACTGGTGGAAGAAGAACATTCACCCGGATGATTTTGAAAGGGTTTGTAAAACGGTAGATGAAGTATTTAAAATAAAAAAACATAATTCTCACTTAACCTACCGGTTTAAATGTGCCGATGATTCATACAAATTTATCTACGACCGCTGGCTTACCATTTTTGATAAATATGGAAGGCCGGAAAGAATGGTTGGGGTAATGCAGGATGTTACCCGGCATAAGGATGAAGATGTAAGGATATCAAAATTAATTATTGAAACACAGGAAAGCGAACGCAGGCTGATAGGTACAGAATTGCATGACAACGTAAACCAGATATTGACCGGTTGCCTGCTCAACCTTGCGATGATAAAAAGCGCTACACCGGAAAGAGCTACGCAACTGGCAGAAACATCCAGGGAATATATTCTCACCGCCATTGGTGAACTGAGAAATCTAACGCACAGGCTGGTACCTGCCAATAAATGTGGTGTCAGTGCAACAGAGCTTTTTGAGGATTTAATCCTGTCGATGAACATCCACCGCCAGTTTAAAATAAACACTCATTTCGAACAATTAAAAACAATAACAATCGGAGACGAAATTCAGCTGAACCTGTACCGAATGCTGCAGGAGCAATTAACCAATATTGTAAAGTATTCAAGGGCTACTACGATCGATATCAGCATCTGTGTTAGAAACAACAATATAGTGATGCGGATATATGATAACGGAAAAGGCTTTGATGCACAATTGGTGAGAATGGGGATCGGCCTCAGTAATATCAAACACCGAATTCAGCTGCTGGATGGTGAATTTGTACTAAATACATCTGAAGGCAACGGATGCGAAATAATTGCAGCAATCCCGGTTAACAAGCAGGTGATTGCAGCATAAATAGTTCATGTGTTTGCAGGGATAAGAAATAAATCAGTTACCCGGATTTTTTACCCTGCAACACAATTTTAAAACCAATAAATAATATTCCACTGAAACCAACAGGACAATTTGATCATGCCGGTTGAAAAAAGCTTGAATAAAAATATTACCTCAACAACTGTATGGGTATGCATGGTTAAAAGCATTAGGCCGCCAGTTTCAACTGGCGGCAACAATGCAGGCCGGGGTTTCAGATGGTAAGGAATGTTGTACAGCCCGAACCGGTGGAATGCTATTTTTTAATGCAACTACTGAAACCCCAATCCAGTCCAACAAAACAAAACCTGGGCATTCTTGTAATGTTCACACTAATGCTTTGCAACACAGGCAATGCACAAAGCCAGCCGGTCGCCAATTTTTCGGCCAATATTGTTCATGGCTGTTCTCCCATCCTGGTAAATTTTACCGACCAGTCTTCAGGCAACCCAACAGAATGGAAGTGGGATCTTGGCAATGGCACGATCTCAAACCTGCAAAACCCATCGGTAACTTATTTTGCCCCCGGGCTTTACACAGTAAAGCTGATTGTAAAAACTGCTAATAACAGTGACTCTGTTACCAAAACCAATTACATCAATGTATTTGCTTCAGCAACTGTAAAATTCAATGCCAGTGCTACTGTTGGTTGCAATCCGTTCACAGTAATTTTTACAGACGAAACAACTCCCAACAGCGGAATCAGTTCGTGGCAATGGGATTTTGGTGATGGGTTGATTTCAAACCAGCAGCATCCCCCGCATGTTTATACGCTGCCCGGAAGTTACAGTGTTACTTTAAAAGTGGTTACCAGCAATGGCTGTGTATCCAACTTAAGAAAATCGGCTTATATCAGTAACAACACTATCAAAGCTGCGTTTATCAATTTCACTTCCAGCCCATGCCTGCCCAATAAAGTTTCCTTTCAAAATAACTCAACCGGTACCGGCAATATTACCAGTAAGTGGGACTTTGGCGACAGCACTACCTCAACACTTACAACACCGGTACACAATTATGCAACCGGCGGTATTTATACAGTAAGGCTTGTAGTAAAAAACCAGTTTGGATGTACGGATACATTCTCTAAAAACCTGGCGGTTGCCAACCCGGTAAGTGCAGCTTTTACTGCCGATCATCCGCAGCATTGCAAGGCGCCTGCAACAGTTACTTTTGCCAATCAAACCCTTGCCGGTAATACTTACTACTGGGGTTTTGGAGATAGTACCAGCACCACGGTTTCTAACCCGGTTCATGTATATGGAGATACCGGCATTTATACAGTGAAACTGGTAGTAAAGAATAGTAATGGCTGCGGCGACTCTCTTACAAAAACAAGC
Source organism: Chitinophagaceae bacterium (assembly GCA_016722465.1). Taxonomy (GTDB): domain Bacteria; phylum Bacteroidota; class Bacteroidia; order Chitinophagales; family Chitinophagaceae; genus Ferruginibacter. The sequence continues at coordinate 367,220 of JADKJC010000013.1, forward strand.
TATATCAAAATATATAAACCTTTTATTACCTTAAAAGACCTGCCCGATAGTGGCTGTACACCTTTTGTAAAATCTTTTTCCATATTTAATAATTCTACTGTTAGTATCAGCAGTTACTCATGGAGCCTGGGCGATGGCAGTACTTCTATACTTCCCAACCCTGTTCATACTTATAATAGCGTTGGTTCATACAATATCAGTGTGGTGGCTACAGCAGCGGATGGGTGTACAGATACAGCTTATATGCAGAACGCCATCAGGCTGAGCACTAAACCTGTAGCGAATTTTTCAGCTGATATCACGAATACCTGTGCAAGCACCAAAATAAGTTTCACCGATCTTTCAACCGGTGGTGCCAACTCATGGTTCTGGTCATTTGGCGACAATGATTTTTCTGTTGAACAAAATCCTGTTCATGTATATAAAGATACCGGCTGGATGACAGTGACACTAACTGCATTTAATGGCGGCTGCATGGATGCAAAGACACTGGTCAATTATATTTATGTAAAGCCTGCGGTCGCAAAATTCAATTTTGCGTTTGAATGCGGCAACCGCCTGCAGCGAACTTTTAATAATCTTTCTTTTGGAGCAGACCGTATCCAATGGGATTTTGGAGATGGAACTACTTCGGTTGATTCATTTGTAGTGCATAGTTTCCCCGGACCCGGTATTTATTATGTGCAACTCTCTGCCTGGAACGATTCTACAGGTTGTGATTATGTGGCAACAAAGCGCATTAAGGTGCTTGATCTTTCACTAAACTTTTATGCAGCTGATACCAATCTTTGTAAAGGTGCCAGCACAAGCATCACTACCGGTGCTGCTAACACCGATATACTGAAATATTACTGGGACTTTGGCGATGATACAGTGATTGCTACAAAAAACGAAAGTATTGCTCATGCGTATAAAAACAATGGAACCTATACGCTGAAACTGATCACCGTAGATTCTTTAAACTGCATGGATACGGTGGTTAAACCGATGTATATAAATGTACACGGGCCTACAGCATCTTTTGGGGTTTTAAATAACGGGGGCTGCATCAACGCACCGGTATTCTTTTCAGACAGTTCTGTTGCAGGTGCAGGCAGTGCAATCAGCAGCTGGGCATGGAATTTTGGTGATGGTACAAAAGACACTTTTACAACACCCCCGTTTTTACATACGTATAAAAACCAGGGTTCATACTGGGTGTCGCTGAAATTAACCGATGCCATGAATTGTACCGATTCTCTCCGGCTGCCATCACGTATTGTAATTAAAAAGCCAGGTGCAGGATTCTATGCGAATGATTCCCTTGCATGTCCCGGGTATCCAATAAAATTTACCTGCCCTTATTCTGAAACCGGCATTATTTACAAATGGGATTTTGGAGATGGCAGTAGTATCAATGGAGCTCAATCTCCTGTGCATGCTTATTTGCATGAAGGTGTATTTACTGTAAAGCTTATCATCATCAACAGCTTTGGTTGTGGAGATACCAGCACAGTCGTGAATATGATCAGGGTGAAACAAACCCTTGCCAGTTTTGAAATGAGCGATTCATTCCGTACCTGCCCTCCTTTGCTGATACAGTTTACCAATCATGATCAGGGTGCCGGTATTACCGAAAGCTGGAGTTTTGGAGATAGTTCCTTTACCAATACACATAATCCTTCTCACTTTTATACTTATCCGGGTAAGTACACTGCCATGCTGATTGCCAAAGGCCCGGGGGCATGTGCGGATACAATGAAAAGAGTAATAGTTGTGAAAGGGCCTAAAGGCAATATCAGCTATAGCCCATTAAATTTATGCAAACCTTACCAGGTGAACTTTACAGCACATACTGAGGATGCCGTTTCCTATATCTGGGATTTTAATGATGGGGTAACAGCAGCCGGTGCAGATACCAGCATAAGATATATATACCAGGATTCCGGCACTTTTTTACCCAAGATCATTTTGGTAGATGATATCGGCTGCAGGGTGGCAATCACAGGAAAAGACAGCATTACCAATGTATTTGTAAAACCACTCTTTACATTTCCTGATAGTGTACTGTGCAACGGCGGTTCTGTATCATTCATCAATACTGCCACCAGTAACGATCACATCACAGCACACAAATGGCATTTTGGAGATAGTACCGTTTCCGGTTCAATCAATCCTGTACACCAGTACCTGCTTCCGGGAGTATATTATCCTTCTTTGTCAGTTACAACAGCTACAGGTTGCACTGGCGAATACAAGTCACCCGTACCTGTAAGAGTAGCTCTATCACCTTCCATATCGATGCTGATAACTGGTAATGGCTGTACTCCATTAAATGCAACATTCAATGCGGTGCTTAATTCATCAGATACATCCGGCATTAGCTGGCTCTGGAACATGGGCAATGGCAATACTGCTGCTTTGCAAAATCCCCCGGTACAGGTATTCAATACTCCAGGTACATATACTATCAGCCTTACTGCCAGCAGCAGCAACGGTTGTTCCAAAACAATTCAGCAAACAGTGGAAGCCTTTGCTTCACCAGTGGTAAAAATAGCCGGCAATAATTCACTGTGCAGTGGGCTCTCCCTTAATTTGTCTGCCAATGGTGGGGTACAATATAAATGGTTCCCTGCTGCATCTTTAAACTGCGATACCTGTTCTTCAGTTATCGCTCACCCAATTATTACTACACAATATACTGTTACCGGAAAGTCATTACAGGGTTGCAGCAGTTCAGATTCGGTCACCATTAATGTGAAACAGCCATTTGTGATGACCTATGGCCGGGCCACCAGTATTTGTTTAGGGCAAAGCAGTCGTTTGGAAGCCAGTGGTGCCAGTACTTACCAATGGTATCCTGCACAAGGGCTAAACAGTTCAACAGTAGCAAGCCCAACAGCAAGACCAGACAGTACCATTAATTACCGGGTTGTAGGAACAGATGATGCTGGCTGTTTTAAAGACACTGGTTATGTAAAAATCACCGTGTATAAAAATCCAACGGTAGATGCAGGCGCTGATAAAACAGTGAGTGCAGGTTTACCTGTTGACCTGGTAGCTGTCTATTCAAGCGATGTTACAGATGTAAGATGGTCGCCAACAGGCGACATCTTCAGGGCCGGTACTAATGTGATTACAGTTAAGCCAATGCAGCATACAGAGTACACTATTGATGTTAAAAACCCGGGCGGATGCGCCGCAAGCGACAGGGTGAAAGTGAACGTAAACTTTGATGGAAGTAATGTATTTATTCCAAACCTGTTTTCTCCAAACCATGATGGAGTGAACGATGTTTTTTATCCACGGGGAAGAGGTGTATACAAGATAAAAAAACTGGCCATCTTCAGCCGCTGGGGTGAAATGGTATTTGAGAAAACTAACTTCAATTCAAATGACCCTTCTGTTGGATGGGATGGCACTTTCCGTGGAGAAAGACTGACAACGGATGTTTTTGTGTACGTAGTAGAATTGATTGGTGAAAATGGAACAATACTTCCGGTGACAGGCAATGTATCTTTAGTAAGATAAAATTGTAAACACAATATCAATGTTTCCTGCTATTCAACCCTGGCTGCAATATTGCCGGGGTTTATTTTTTTGTACTTGCATCAGCCTGCCATTCATAATCAGTAAGCAGGCTGATGTTAATCATTCTATTCAAATGGCAGTATATCTACCTTTCACAAAACTATTTTTATGAAACGCAGTTATATGGAGTGCAGCAGCCTTTGCAGGCTGCTGATGTTTCCCGTGCTGGCTGTTTTCTTTTATTCCTGTGACACCTATAATTTTTCTCATCCCCAGCCGGTTGATAAAGTGAGCATGTATGAATTCCCCAATGTTTTTCATGGAAACTGGCTCGATGATGACAGTGAGGTAGTACTGATCAGTAAAAACTATATTGGTCTTATAATGAATCAAAAAGTAAATGTGGTAAGAGGTATATGGCCACGGAAAAACGAAAAGGAAGAGTATGTATACCTGTCACCAACTTATAAAGGATTTAGCAGTATCATATTTGATTCCTTACAAAAACCCATTGATACGGTTGCGAACTATGTGCTGAATGCAGATCATATTTACGAGGTTACCGATAAAGAACAGCTGGAGCAGGGGTATCATTACAGTACACAGCAGGATACCTTCACCATTATAAAAAAAGATACGATGCTCGTTGATCTTGGACATAATGCTTTTTTAAAAGATATTGGCGATGGCTTTTTTGTAATGAATATCAGGAACCAGGTACTTGGACAGGAAAACCGCTGGTGGCAATTATTTGTGATGGAGAAAAAACAAAACGACAGGATCAATATCTGGTACTGCTCGTATGGGCTAACACAAAACGCTGCCATGTTTTACGAAAAGCAATCCGATTATTATTTTAACAGCCAGTGGACAGCTGCAGAAATGAGAAAATTAATTCAACAGGGAGCGTTTGAGATGTGCAACCAGTTGCAGCGGGATTGGAGAAACGCCACCGATTAATGAGACTAATACTGATAGATAAGCTGTAAATTTCAAGCAGACAATGGAACAGGAAAAATTAAGAGGACTATCTGCTGTTGAAGTAACAGCAAGCCGTGCTAAGAATGGAAGCAATGCCCTTGAAATGAAGGAAGAGCGGGTATTCTGGCAGGTACTGAAAGATGTGGTAGCTGAGCCAATGTTTATTTTGCTGGTAGTTGCCTGTGTTATTTATTTTATAGCAGGCAAACACCAGGAAGGGATAATTATGCTGGTATCAATATTTATTGTTGCCGGCATCTCCCTGTTCCAGGAATACAGGAGTAAGAATGCAGTACAGGCATTGAAAAAACTATCAGCTGCCAAAGCCAATGTGTTGAGAGAAGGTAAGCCTTGCCAGGTTGCTACAGAAGAAATTGTTGTAGACGACCTGCTGTTACTGGAAGAAGGCGAAGTAGTTGCCGCTGATGGACTGATCATTGCTGCCAATGATTTTTCGCTCAATGAATCGATCCTGACAGGGGAATCTTTTGCAGTAATAAAAACTGCAGATAATAACAATACTGCCTACAAGGGAACATTGGTAACAAGTGGCAGTGCCACCCTGCAAATAATCGCTGTAGGTAACAAAACACAGTTTGGTAAAATCGGTTTGTCGCTGCAGGAAATTATTGTTGTAAAAACCCCGCTGCAGCAGCAGATCCGTGCATTTGTAAAAAATATGGTTTGGATTGGAGCCATCGCTTTTATAACGGTGATTGCTTTCAATTATTTCCAGTCCGGTGATCTTACCAAATCATTTTTGCAGGGGCTTACCCTTGCCATGAGTATCCTGCCCGAAGAGATTCCGGTTGCCTTCAGCACCTTCCAGGCATTGGGTGCTTTCCGGTTGCTTAAAAGCAATATCATTGTTAAGCAACCCCAGTATGTTGAAACATTGGGTTCTGCCACTGTTATCTGCTCCGATAAAACAGGCACACTTACCCAAAATAAAATGAGCATCGAATATTTGTATAACAGTATTACAAAGGATTCGGTGCATGTGAATGATACGGCTGTCATACCATTGCAATTGGTGGAATATGCGATGTGGAGCAGTGAAACTATACCCTTTGATCCCATGGAAAAAACCATTCATGAGTTGTATGGGAAAACTGCGGCTACCGATCAGCGAAAGCTATTTAAACAGATACATGAATACCCGATTGGGGGTAAGCCGCCGATGATGACGCATATTTTCAGGAATGAAGCAGGTGAAACAGTGATAGCGGTTAAAGGTGCTCCCGAAGCCATTCTGCGGCAAAGTAAACTAAGCATTGCGGAATTGAAACATATCGAAGAACAGTCTTTGTGGTATGCAAAGAAAGGATACCGGGTACTGGGTGTTGGAAAAGGGGAGTGGAAAGAAAAAAAATGGCCGGTGTCACAGGAGGAATTTGAGTTTGAATTTTTAGGCCTTGTTGTATTCCAGGACCCACCCAAACCGGGAATGATACAAACCATTAAAACATTTAATGAAGCAGGGATACAGGTAAAAATGATCACCGGCGATTATGCCGAAACTGCAGTGGCGATTGCAGGGCAGATACAACTGGACCATAATATGGAAGTATTGACCGGAAAAGAAGTGCTGCATTTATCCAAAGAGAAACTGCAGCAAAAAGTGAAACAGGTAAACATTTATGCAAGGATGTTCCCGGAAGCAAAACTAAAAGTGATTGATGCATTAAAAGAAAATGGAGAGATTGTTGCCATGACCGGCGATGGAGTGAATGACGGGCCTGCATTGAAAGCTGCACATATTGGTATAGCCATGGGGCTGCGTGGAAGTGAAGTGGCAAAAAGTGCTGCTTCACTGATATTAACAGATGATGATCTTGCCCACATGACGGAAGCGGTGGCGTTGGGAAGAAAGATATACGACAATCTTAAAAAAGCAATCCAGTACATAGTTTCTATACATATTCCGATCATACTCACCGTAGCATTACCACTGTTGTTGAGCTGGAGATTCACTGATATTTTTTCGCCGGTGCATGTTATTTTCCTTGAACTGATTATGGGGCCCACCTGTTCCATCATTTATGAAAATGAGCCGATGGAACCCGGTACCATGCAGCGCCCCCCAATAAAAATGGGCACATCATTTTTATCATTACGGCAACTTTCCATCAGTATTGTACAGGGGCTAATGATCACTGCAGGTTGTTTGGGTATTGGTTATTATTACCTGCAGCAGGGTAGTAATGATACCCTGGTAAGAACTGTTATTTTCATTACACTGTTGTTCAGCAATGTTATTTTAACATTTGTCAACCGTTCTTTTCAGTATTCTGTTTTCAAAACCATCACTTATAAAAATAACCTGGTGCCTTTGATTACGGGTGTAACTGTTTTATTGATTGCTGCATTACTGTACGTTCCTTTCCTGCAGCAGCTCTTCAGGTTGTCTTCAATTTCTTTTGCTATGATTGGGGTATGTATTGCAGTTGCAATGGTGAGTGTTGCCTGGATAGAGATCGTAAAAATAGCCAGGCAAAAAAAATGAATAAATTCAATATTATCCTTCCGCTTGAAATATTAACCTCAATGCTTTACATTTAGGATATGAAACGATTGTGATGATTGTCAGAATCAGTCATCCGGGATCAAATTACATTTCAACCTTTGTGTAATGACGAATGCTGTTTTAAAAAAGTATGTGATACTGGCCGGTGCCAGCCTTACCTGGTTTGCCGTTGTATTCCAGTTTATACTCATGCTGCAATACAGGGTGGCACCTGTACCGGAAACCGTTATCCGTTTTTTCAGTTACTTCACCATTCTCAGCAATATTTTAGTGGCATTGCATTTTACGGGTTTATCACTGGAGAAAGGAAAGCTCTGTTCTTTTTTTCGAAGCACTTCAAATGCCACGGCCGTGTTGTTGTATATTTTGGTAGTGAGTATCATTTATAACACGGTGCTTCGTGGCATCAGGGACCTGCATGGCGCAGATCTTTTTGTTGATACGTTGTTACACAGCGTAGTACCCGTTTATATGCTCCTCTATTGGGTTTTGTATATTCCTCCCGGTGGGCTTAGGGCTAAAAAGGCATTGCCCTGGCTGTGGTACCCTTTTATTTACTGTATTTATGTAATGATAAGAGGTGCCTTTAGTGGGTTTTATCCTTACTTCTTTTTAAATGTTGATTCACTTGGGTATGCAAAAGCTTTACTTAATTGCTTTTATGTAACAGCTACCTTTCTGGTGCTGGCATTGCTGCTGATAGGTTTTAGCAACTGGCTGGCAAAAATAGAGAAGAGATAGTGAATGTTAATCTTGTGATTTATTCCCTTGTTGCCAGGTAATTATAATCCTCCATTATCTTTTCTAAAAAATCGATCGCATACATGTCGCTGGATACTTTCAATACCTCCTGCACTTTAAAAGCTACCCGGTTACACATTTCAAAATTATTCGTCTTCCTGGCCTGTGTCAATACATTTTTAACCGTATTGATATCACGGTCGCTCAGCCGCATTACTTCCGGGAAACTAACTTTGTAATCAGTTTGTGCCACCTGCATAAAAATGGTGTCTTTTACTGTGAGGTTGCTTTTGGTATTCACTACCACCGTGCCGGCAACAATATCACCCAGCCGCTGGCTTTTTTGTGAAACCACCATGATGATGATGGAGGTAATGCTTCCGATCAATAAGATACCGATAGCGAGGAATGGATTTCCCCAGAAAAGAAAAAAGGTTACAAAGCCCCATTCGTAAAAACGCACAAACCAACGCAGCATGATCTGCCCCAATGAAGGTTCACCTCCATCAAGACTTACTACTTTAATGTTCAACACTTTTTTACCGATGGTTTGCCCACCCATCAATAATTCGCTTGCCATGCTGTAAAAAAGCATGGGTATTAATATCACGATCATCACAAAGCCAATCCCGCCTTCACCCACTTTAAAACCCCCAAACCACAGGTAAAGCATACTGAGCATGTACAGGATGATAAGTACAAAGTCAATGAGGTAGGCCAGTAGCCGCTTGTGGAATTCGGCTACCTCAAACTCAATATCAATGTTAAAAGGTGTTGCTATCTGAATTAAAGACATGCCGTAAATTAACTGTTTTACTGTAAAAAATAATACCCGGCATAAAAAATAAGAATCAGCGCTGTGTAATGTTGAATGCATTATTTCTTTATTTTTAACACATGCGTGAAGGAATGTTTATAAAAAGGAATGTTGATAAATGGAACCAGTATCAGCATGAAAAAACAAGTGATCCTGATGAAACAGCCGAGCGGTTTATCACCCTGGTGGATGATCTTTCTTACGCCAAAACATTTTACCCCCAAAGCAAGGTTACCCGGTGGATCAATGGTATCGCCGCAGGCATTTATCTCAATCTTTATAAGAACAAGAAAGAAAAATACAGCCGGGTGATCACTTTCTGGAAATATGAATTGCCTTTTTTGTTCAAACGCTACCATAAAATTTTCCTGTTCACTTTCCTGATGTTCACTGCCTTTGTTTTTATCGGCGTTTTTAGTTCAATGAAAGATGAGACTTTTGTGAGAGGGGTATTGGGTAATGAATATGTTGATATGACAGAACAAAATATTGCCAATGGCGATCCCTTTGGTGTGTATAAAGATGAAGATCCTTTCAGAATGTTTGTACGCATCGCCATCAACAATACCCGAATTGCTTTTGTGATGGCACTCGGTGGTATATTGCTTGGAGTAGTCACGTTATACCTGATGTGGAGCAATGGACTGATGCTGGGTTGTTTTCAATACATGTTCTTTGCAAAGGGGCTTGGTATGCAATCCGTGATGGTGATCTGGATACACGGCACGCTGGAAATACTGGCGCTCATACTATCTTCTGCCGCAGGGTTTATCATAGCAGGCAGCATCCTGTTTCCCGGAACGTACAGCAGGCTGATTTCTTTTAAACGGGGTGTAAAAGATGCCCTGAAAATAATGATTGTACTGGTGCCGGTTTTTATTTTAGCCTCTTTTCTTGAAAACTATGTTACCCACCTGATGAGCAATACGTATGATAAAGCAAGTAATGAAGGCCTCCCTTTATGGACAAGCGCTTCCATCCTGGCACTTTCGCTGTCATTTATTGTGTGGTACTTTGTAATTTATCCAATAATATTGCATAGAAGAATTGCAAAAAATAGTACCCTTACCAATTAACCCTTATAACTGACCGATGAAATCCTGTTCAATTTTGCTGGCCTTGTGTACGTTGCTTTGTTGCGGTAGCCAGGCATTTGGGCAAAGTTCAAAAGGGCATGTGTACGAAGATTCTTCTATCTTATATCCGCAGGAAGAAATAACTGCACCGGTTGAAGTGATACAGGCGCCAGGGGAAGATATCCAGGAAATTACTGACGAAGAGCCGGAACAAGCAACTGAATTCTCTGCTATTGATACCAACCTGGTTAAAAACAGTAATATTTTATCTCCAGATTCAATCAGTCTTTTAAAAAACAGCAAACAATTTGCTTACACAAAAAGGCTGGACAGTCTTTTAAAAGACTACCGGAAAAAGCAGCAGCGAAAGGTGAATGAGACCATACAGGATAGCAGCCCTTCCTGGATCACCCTGTTTTTTACTTCCATGGTCACTCAATTTTTATTCTGGTCATTGGCAGTATTTTTTATTGGCTTCATTGTGTACAAATTATTTTTCAGTGGCGGTTTTTTTGAGCGGCAAACTGCTAAAGCCAATATAAAAAATACAATTGAAGATGACGGCAGTCGGATAAGAGATCACAACTATGATGCACTTATAGCAAGTGCTAAAAAGGAGCAGAACTACCGGCTGGCCACCCGTTATTTGTATCTCCAGTTATTGCAGAAACTAACAGCTTCAGGCGCCATTGTATTTGCGGCAGACAAGACCAACACAGAATACTTAAGAGAGCTTACCGGTAAAACATACACGCACGATGTAGTAGCATTAACTCTTAATTATGAATATGTATGGTATGGAGAATTTGCAATTGACGCAATGCTATTTTCGAAAATAGAAACCCGGTTTAAAAACATCACTATTTAACGAACTATTTGAAAAGAACAATCACATATTTGGTGAGTGGGCTGCTGGCAGCAGTCCTGATTGTTTCCTGCAATAGCGGTAGTGAATTGCCTTCCTTAAATGAAACATTTGCAAGGAATGACAAGAGCCCTTTTGGAACTTATGCTGCTTACCGTATGACCAGCCAGTTGTTTTATTACAATGATGTAAAGACATGGAAAACACCATTGGAAAAATCATTGAATGATAATTATGACAGTTCATCCTTCTATATCAACATCAGTAAAAATTTTTACCTGAGTGCAAAAGACCTGGATGCAATGCTGAGCTTTGTAAACAGGGGCAACAGTATGTTCATCAGCAGTCAGTACTTTGATACTGCTTTTTTTAAAACCATCGATATCCCGGCAAAACAACCCTCTGTACTTTTTGAGGATTTTATTGCAGACAAACTGAGACCGACTGATGTTCAGTTACAGCCGGCTTACTATTTCGATTCCAGCCTCTTTGGTTATTTTTATTTGCCATTGAATAATTCATTTGATGTTCATTCAACTGCCAACATCAAAGTGCTGGGTAATAATGAAGATGGCAAACCAAATTTTGTGCTGGTATTTTATGGCAAAGGGCGTTTTTACCTTCATTGTGAGCCAAGGGTATTGGGAAATTATTTTATGCTGCAGAAAGACAATTATAAATACCTGCAGCATCTTTTTTCTTTCATCACCTCCGTGCCGGAGCATGTTTTTTGGGACGACTTCTACAATAAAAGAAACACCCCGCCATCAGAAGAAGAGGGGCGTTCCGGGCTGTCGGTATTGTTGCAATACCCAGCCATGGCCTGGGCATTCTGGTTAACACTCCTGCTTTTATTGTTGTACATATTGTTTGGAAGTAAACGCAGGCAGCGTATCATCAAACCCCTTGCATCCAATGAAAATACTTCTGTTGCATTTACAGAAACGGTAAGCCGCCTGTACCTTCAGAAGAAAGACAACCGTAATATTGCAGACAAGATGATTACTTATTTTTATGAACAAATCCGCAACCAGTATTTTTTAAATACCAACCAGGTAAATGAAGAATTCATCAGCACACTGAGCCGGAAAAGCAATGCGCCACAGGAGGAGACAGCTAAATTGTTCGGCACCATTCATAAAGTGCAGCAATCTGTTGAAGTGAGCGATCAGCAATTATTATTACTCAATCATCAAATTGAAACCTTTTATAAACATAACAGATAATGGAAGAAAATATTTTTGAACAGCGGATAGAACTGAACGGGCTTTACCGCAGCATGGAAAGCATCCGCAACGAAGTAAGCAAAGTGATCGTTGGCCAGCACCAGATGCTTGACCTGATGCTGATAGGCCTGCTTTGCGATGGGCATATATTAATTGAAGGTGTGCCCGGTGTTGCCAAAACACTCACCGCAAAACTAATGGCCAAAATTATCGATGTTGATTTTTCGAGGCTGCAGTTTACACCCGACCTGATGCCGAGTGATGTGATTGGTACTTCCATCTTCAATACAAAGGAAGGCGATTTTAAATTCAAACCCGGCCCGGTGTTCAGCAATATCGTATTGATAGATGAGATCAACAGGGCCCCGGCAAAAACACAGGCCGCCCTGTTTGAAGTAATGGAAGAAAGGCAGGTAACGGTAGACGGTGTAACACATGAAATGCGTTTTCCGTTTATCATCCTGGCAACTCAAAATCCTATTGAACAGGAAGGTACTTACCGGCTGCCGGAAGCACAACTGGATCGTTTTATTTTCAAGATAGATGTGCAGTATCCAAGCCTGCAGGAAGAGATTAACATATTGAATTCACAACAGGGCAGGAGCCAGGCACAGTTGCTGGGAGAAGTGAATAAAGTACTTTCACCAAAAGATATTGCTGAGTTCAGAATGCTGGTGCAGTCCATTATTGTAGAACCAAAACTGGTGGAGTTTATTGCAAGGATCGTTAATGAAACCCGTAACAATCCTGCATTGTACCTGGGTGCATCGCCAAGGGCATCGCTGGCAATACTCAGGGCTTCCAAAGCAAATGCGGCTTTGAAAGGCCGTGATTTTGTAACGCCGGAAGACATTAAAGAAATAGCAGGGCCGGTATTGCGCCATCGCATTATTCTTACACCGGAAAAAGAAATGGAAGGCATCACACCGGATGAACTGATCGATAATATTTTAAAATCTATTGAAGTACCGAGGTAAGGCCCCCTAAATCCCCCGGTGGGGGACTTTTGGAGTCTGCTATTTCTTACAGTTTTATTTTTATGTATGGTTTGAATCTTTATAAAAAAACAACTTTTTAAATTTATATACTCTTTTTAAAGTCCCCCACCGGGGGATTTAGGGGGCTGTCATGAAATTCTTCTCCAAATATATCGGCGACCTGTTTATCCCTGTAAGATTTTACTGGGTAGTATCTGTATGTATCGTCCTCTTCGTTGTTTCTTTTTATTATCCACCGCTGATGGTGTTACCAAAAAATCTCTGGTACCTGGTGCTTGTATTAACAGGCATTGATTACATCTTTCTTTTTTTTATTGGTGGCGATCCGCAGGCAAAAAGAATGATGGCAGACAGGTTCAGCAATGGTGATGACAATAAAGTAACACTACAGGTTACCAACAACCAGCGTTTTGATGTGCAGATGGACATCATTGATGAACTGCCGGTGCAGTTTCAAAAAAGAGATTGGCAATTAAAAGACCGTTTTAAAGCCGGGCAGCAGAAAAATATTCAGTATGCACTAAAGCCTTATAACAGGGGTGAATATTATTTTGGTAACCTTATTCTCTTTGTACGGTCGGGCCTTGGCCTGCTGATGCGGCGGCATACCATTGAGGCAACTGCAATGGTACAGGTGTTTCCTTCCTTTATGCAGTTGCGCAAGTATGAACTGCTTTCGCAAACCACCATACAGGCAGAATCGGGTACCAAGCGTCTCCGTAAGATCGGCCACAGCATGGAGTTTGAACAGATCAAGGAATATGTAAGGGGAGATGATATCCGTACCATCAACTGGAAAGCCACCGCCCGTAAAGGTTCGCCGATGGTGAACAATTACAGCGATGAAAAAAGCCAGCAGGTGTATTGCATTATTGATAAAGGAAGGCTGATGAAAATGCCTTTTGCCAACCTGAGCCTCCTGGATTATGCCATCAACAGTACACTGGTGTTAAGCAGTGTATGCCTTCAAAAGCAAGACAAAGTAGGATTGATCACTTTTGCTAACAAGATGGGCAACCTCCTTGCTGCAGACCGAAAGCCCATACAAAAAGCGAACATCCTGCAACTGCTGTACAACCAGGAAACGGCTTTTTTGGAAAGTGATTACGAAATGCTGTACCTGCAGCTCCGCAGCCGGGTAAAACAACGCAGCCTGCTGGTATTGTTTACCAACTTTGAATCATTATCCGGATTGAAGCGGCAGTTGCCCTATCTCCGCAGTATTGCCAAACATCATTTGCTGATGGTGGTATTTTTTGAGAATACAGAACTTACCCAACTCTCCAATAAAAAAGCGGAAAACCTGGAACAGGTTTATCTTAAGACTACCGCTGAAAAATTTGCTTATGAAAAACGATTGATTGTAAAGGAACTGCTCAAACATGGCATCTTATCCATTCTTACGCCGCCAGAAAAATTAACGGTAAATACAATCAATAAATACCTGGAATTGAAAGCAAGGCAGGCAACATAAGAAGATGTTTACTCCGGGAACTGCTTGCTATCCAAACCCGGTATCACGTTCAATGCGTTTTTATAATAGATCTTCTTTAAAATATCATCTGGTAATCCCATGCCATACATCTTCCAGTAAGCATGGTATTTTTTGTGATAAGGAAAGTACTCATCATCGGTTTCAAGAATGCGGAAGTAAGTGGCATATTCCGCAGGTACCCAGCTGTCTTTACCAAAAAGTATCCTGTCCTGGTATCTGGTAAAAAATGCTTTGGCTGCTTTTGGTTGTCTTCCCAGGTCAGATATAATTGCACCAAACTCTACGTATACATTTGTAGCAGAGTCTAAAAAATTACCGAGCCGTTCCAGGTCATTGGCCAGCCAGCCAAAATGTGCCGCAATGAATTTGGTGTGCGGATGCTGTAAGAACATGTTGTGCTGCTCATTGATCACTTTATCCCAGGAAGGATCCTTTTCGGTTCTTTTCCTGTCGGGATGTTTGGTTAGTTCCAGCCAGCGTTCATTGTCCTTGTTTACCGGCAACCAAAAACTTTTTGGATCGGCGGAATGTATCAGTACCGGGATATTCAGTTCGCCGCATTTTTTCCATACAGCATCCAGCCTGCTGTCATCAATGTGTATGATATTGTCCTTCTCATCTTTAAATTCCATTCCAAACTCTTTGTACAATTTCAATCCTCTTGCACCGGCTTTTACATCTTTTTCCAGTTGAAGTATTGTTTTACCGGGCCAGTCTTTTTCTCCAAAACCAACAAAAGAGATATTGGTAAATACCAGCAGGCGGTTAGGATTGGTACCATTGATATTGTCAATGCTTTTTGTTAAATACTCAAAATCATTCACGTCAAAAAATCCATTGCGGCCGCTTGTTTCTTTATAACTCCTGCCACTCAGGTTTACCATTACCTGCATGTTCAGCGAATCCATTTTTACCAATAGGTCTTTCAGGTTTTGGTTGGGCATATTCCATTGATGATTGTGTACATCAATAAATGGAAATTTTGCCCTGGATACTTTGTGTTCTTTTGTTTTAAGCGTGGAAACAGGTTCGTATTCTTCAAAACCCATGGTAGTTTGTGCAACAGCGGCAGTGGCAAAAAATAAAAGGATGATTGCAGAGATACAGCCTGTAATTTTTATATTCATGAACTAAAGATAACCCATGCGCCATCTTACAAACAGCCATTCATGTATTTTAATCCGGCGGGCTTGTAAAGGAACTGTTTAACCTGGCATATAGTCCATCACTTTTTTAGCGTTGTCATTTTCGGTTTCAATCAAAGCAACTCTCCGGTGAAGCCTGAGGCTATTAAATCCGTAATCACAAACAAGAGATACTGCCGCTGTAATTATTCCGCTTCCCCAATACTCCGGCAGCAGCCAAAAACCGATCGCTGCTTTTTGATGTACCCTTTCGAGATTATTCAACCCACAGGCTCCATAGAAAATACGATTATCAGTTAAATAAAAGCCACCAGGTGCCGGTACCTGTTGCTTCCGGTGTTGCGTTGCTTAATAGTATTTAGTTACAGGCGGATAAGAGAACCCTTTGAAAATATTTTCAGGATCATTGGCTGTAAAGCGGCGTAATAGTAATCGTTCGGTTTGTAAGACGGGAAAATCATACTCATTGTTCATGATTACACCAACTGTATTGTTATGCCTGCTGTAACTGTTGAATGATAAAATCAGTCAACCTGTATTTTGACAGTGTTGCATCTGAAAGCCCGGCTGCACCATTGATCAATTGAAGGCAATTAGCGCTTCCGCAATTGCATATAAAGGGCTGCGACATTTCCCATTCGGTACTTGGATAAAAGAAACGCATTTCATCACCGGGCTTTATTGGCTGTAGGCAGATGAGTTGCATTGCAGTGGTATCAAAAAAAACATTGGGGTCACAGGAATGATTGGTATACTGCAAATAAGCAGGTGATAAAGTGATATGCCTGTTAAGCCCGGTTTGAATGGTGAGGTAGGTAGGGTTTGAAAAAATAGAAGCAGCCTTAAAAGTGGCAATAGTATCACCCGGGGCAAATCGCTGCATGGCGTGCAGCGAATGGTGATGGTTATTATTGTTTAACCATACCGCTGCTACGGTATGCTCACTTACAATGGTATATTCCTGGTTAATGACACCGGTTGCTGTATGCATGAAAATGGATTAGTGGGTTACAACTTATTCAATAAACGATTCAATAGAACCGGATTGTTTCATAAATATAGCAAAGCAGTTAATATAAAACAGCAGCTAAATAAACAAGTGGATTAAATGTATAATTATGTGAATAAGCAATGCTTAAAAAGTGAAATATCCATGTCAATATTATTTAATGAAAGGGATATTTCACTTTTTTATAAACCGCTAAGCTCAAAAACTTTCATCAGCACTCGGGCCATAAGCGCCAGGTATCGGTACATCCAGCAGGCGAAGAAAAACACCCAGTTGTGCCCTGTGATGAATGATCTGTGAAATGGATGTACGGATAACGTCTGCTTTGGGCTCCTTAAGGTATATCTGTTCGCCATTGCGGAGCGTCCATGGCTCATCCATCGTTGCTTCATTTCCATTGGTTAATTGTGTGAGGCCATCCTGCAGGCATTTTTCAAATGTTTTAAGAAGGGTGGCTGTGTCATTGATCTCTGTTGGTTTGTAATCCATAGTGGCAAAATCAAGCTCCGTGGTATTCAGCACCATACCGGGCCAGGTGGGCAACTCTGCAATATGAGTAGCCAGTTGCCGGATGCTCATGCTTTTTGGATGAGGTTTCCAGTCGTATTTGTCGTTGGGAACTGCAGCCAGCATTTTACGGGTAGCGATGGCTTCTTTTTCTAATTCGTTTTTGAACAGTGAAAGACGTGTCATAATTTTTTGTTTTTTTGATTATGACACAAAGAAAAGAGGGAGTAGTGACAGCCCTATGTCAGCAGTGCTTGGCTTTATTTTAATTTCTTTGAAATAGCAGCGATGTTGTTTTTTACCAGGCTTTTTAAAGAAGCCGGGCTGATGATGTTAGCGTACTCGCCGAACAGCAAATAGAATTTTGCAAAACCGTTTAATGAACCTGTTACAAAGGTCATTTCCATTTTATCAGCCACTTCTTTTTGCGATACAAAACCATTGTAATATTTCTGTTCTCCAACATATTTCAGCACAGATTTATCAACACTAATCACAATCGTATGCATCTCTTTTTCCCTGCTTATTTTGGCAAGAAAAGATTTTAGTGAGGGATGTTGCTGATTAAAATGGCGGGCAGTGGGATTGATATAACGGATGCGGTCGGTACGGAAATGCCGGTAATCCTTTCGCAGCCTGCAGTAGGCAATCATGTACCAATGGCTGCCCAGGTAAAATATACCTACGGGTTCCACCTCCCTGTTGCTGTACTGTTGACTGTGGTTGGCGAAATAACCAATCTCCAGTATTTCTTTAGCGGCAATGCTTTTAAGAATGGGCTGCAGGTGTGATGCATTGTTTTCTGTAGATGGCAGGTAGGGGTTGCCAACTACTTCAATATGGCTTTCCATACTTTCAAGCAATTCCTTTTCTGTGTACCTGAGTACGGCCTTTACTTTAAACATGGCCTCCCGGTAATATTTCTTTGACCCGGTATCCGTCAATTTATCCACCATTTTTTCTGCAGTTAAAAAAGCAATGGCTTCTTCTCTGGTAAACATTACCGGCGGCAAACGATAACCCTCCATAATGCTGTAACCCACACCGGCTTCACCGGCAATGGGAACACCGGCTTCTTCCAGCGCTTTTACATCCCGGTACACCGTTCGCAGGCTGATGGAAAAGCGGTCAGCAATTTCCTGCGCCTTTACAATTTTTTTTGATTGCAGCTGGATGAGAATGGCTGTTACCCTGTCGATGCGGTTCATGATATATTTATTTGCGGCAGTAAATTAAAACAAGTGGCGGATAAAAAATAAGTTGGTTGAAATGCAGCCCGTTTTATTTTTATTGTACCTTTCAATCAGATCAAAGCAGGCATTTTTCTTTACACTTTTAAATCAACACAAATGGATCAGTTTGCCATCTTACTGGGAATGCCGGGTTCGGCGGAATGGATATTTATGCTTTTTGGATTGGCCTATCTTGTCTTCTGGATCAAAACCATTGTTGAAATTGCCACTGCTAAATTCAATGATGATTCCTCTAAACTTGTATGGTTGCTGGTCGTTATCTTACTGGGGTTGATTGGCATGGTGCTGTACTATATCATCGGCAGGAAAAAAAGGGTGATTAGTTAGCTGTTAATGAACTGCTATAATTTTCCCTGATCAGGATCATAAGTTGTTCTTTTTGTTTTCAGGTAATTTGCACCGTGTCATTCATTAAAAAAATAGCAGCCTTATTACTGGCAACTGGTTATTTGCTTTCAGCAACTGAAACAGGGGAGCTATTGAAACTGCCATTGCTGGCAGATCATTATTATGATCATAAAGCAGCGAATGGAAATGCCGGCCTTATCAGTTTTTTAGTGCAGCATTATTTCACGGAAGACGGCACAGATAAAGATGCTGCAGAAGACAGGCAATTGCCTTTTAAATCTGCTGAACAATCCGCAGCTACTTCATTTGTTTCTTCCAACCCTCCCGGCTCATTCATTATCACAAGGCCCGAAACCGCTTGCGATCAAAATTTCATAACTTATAATGAGTGCGTTCCTTACAATTCTTATTTAGATACCATCTGGCAACCTCCACGTTATTGCTGATTGACTTTCGGTCTCATTTATTTTTCATTTAAAATTTTCAGCAATGAACGCTACACATCTTCATTTGCTGCTCAATCATTTTCCTGTAATTGGAACCCTGATTGGCAGTGGCCTCTTAATTTGGGGCATTGTAAAAAAACAACATTATATTAAATCCGCCGCCGCTGTATTATTAGCGATGATGGCCATTATAGCAATTCCTGTTTATTTAACCGGGGAGCCGGCAGAGGAATCGGTAGAAAAACTGGCAGGTGTATCAGAATCGATGATGGAACTCCACGAAGGCGCAGCCACGATTGCCATCTGGCTGATGGGTGCAACCGGCCTTGCATCCGTCATTGCATTATTTTTTCAATGGCAAAAAAGTAACAAAGCCAACAGGGTTTATGCAATGGCATTTGCCTTATCTGTAATTTGTTTTGCCGCAATGGCCCGTACCGGTTATTACGGAGGGCAAATACGCCACAGTGAATTAAGCAGTGGAAATACGGTTAACCAGCAAGATCAGAAAACTGAAGGGAAAGAAAAGGACGATGATTAATCCAATAAAAAAGGTGACGCTTGATGGCGTCACCTTTTTTAATATAAAACTTTTTACCTGATCACTTTCACATTCACTGCCACCAAACCTTTGGGGCTGGATTCTATTTCAAAAGTCACTTTATTGTTTTCGAGTATCATTTCTGTTAAAGAATTGGCATGTACAAAAACTCTTTCATCAGTTTCGTCATCTTTAATAAAGCCATATCCTTTTGCCGTATTAAAAAAGCTAACGGTTCCTTTTCTTATCAGGTCCTCAGGATTTACAGGGGCCTGCTTGGGTACGCTGATATTGATGTCTTCAGCATTGATCACTTTTCTTTTGTTGGGGTCTGGCGGGGTGGAAGTAAAGTTGCCGTTTTCATCGATATACATGATCATACTGTCAAGGTCATTGCCATCCTTCTTATTGTCCTTTCGTTCCAGCTTCTTTTCGTCTTTTTCCTTTTTTGATTGCTGTTTTTTCTTTTCACGTTCTTTTTTCTTCCAGTTGTCTACCATGGTATATTTGGTTTGTTTTAAAATATTGTGTTGCCGGTGTGAGGATATGGGGATTTATCTGGTGAAAAGATGGTATTGCTTTCTGCAGACTCAGATAAAGGTAAGCTAATATTTTTGGAGCAGCAGAAAAACTAAGCTGGCTGCTGCAAAAAAAGGAACAGTACACCCGGCACAAACGGGTTATGCCAGCATTGGAGTTAGAGATATCCTTGCCGGCAAATTGATCAGCCCGGGCATCCCAATCGATTTAATCCATTATTTTAGCAGCTTTGAAACCAGCACCGCCCATGTTCAACCCTTATAAACAGCATTTAAAAATGATTAGATACTCCTGTTGGCTATTGCTGTTTCTGCTGCTGCAGGGCTGCTTTGGCAGTAATGAAAAAAAAGACATCATTACGGGCACCATCAGCAAAGAAAAACTCCGGGACGACATTGCCCTGCTGAAAAATATGGTTCAACAGGTGCATGCCGGCGCATACGCCTATAATACCCCGGCTCAAATCAGTTTTTTGTTCGACAGTATTTACAATACCATTGAAGATCCGCTCACTACCAGGGAATTTTTCAATAAAGTTGATTGTGCTATCGACAGGTTGCGCTGCATTCATTCCAGTACAACGCTGCCGGATATCTACTATGACAGTATCAGTAATAAGGCCATGTTTTTTCCCGTTCCGCTTTTAGTGATCAATGACAGGCTGTATGTAAATTCAGCGGCTTATTCTTTGCAGCTTGGCAGCGAAGTGGTTGCTGTAAATGAACATCCTGCAAGAAATCTTATCAAAGAACTTTGCATTTATGCCCACACGGACGGCTACAGCGATACGGCAAAACATGGTGCCATTGATGATGATTTTGGGCTTAACTATTACATGGCCTACGGTGCTTTTGATAAATTTACATTGCAATATACAGATACCGGATCCGGGCAGATCAGGACCAGAATCGTGGATGCCGAAAAGCTGAAGGACATCAACAAAAACATGTACAACGACACCTGGTATTTTTATCCCGGCGATGCCAGTTACGATTTTGAAATGATGGATGATAAAAATGCTGCAGTATTAACCATCCGTACATTTGGGTACGAAACCTATGCCACCAGAACGGCATTCAACCATTTTATCGAAAACAGTTTCCGGCTAGTGTATCAAAATAATATCAGTAACCTTATTATCGATCTGCGAAATAATTCCGGTGGTTATTATTCATCTACTTATCCTGTATTAAACTACCTTGTCAATACAACACTACCTGAATACGACAGTGCCACCAGGCGATTTGATAAACTGCCTTTTACAGCATACATCGCGGCAACCGACACTTCAAAGCTTTCAAACGAGGATAGTATCCGGAAAAACTTTACCCTTATACGGGATGGTATTTATGCAGAAAACAACGAAGCAATTACCGTGTGGGAACCGGCGCAGCATTTGTTTAAAGGCAGGCTGTTTGTGATTGTAAATGAGCATGTGGCATCAGCGGCTTCTAATTTTGCAGCTATATTAAAAGAGCGGACGAATGCCATCATTATTGGTGAAGAGACCGGCGGTAACAACGCTGCTCACAATGCCATGGTATTTACTTATGAATTGCCCAACTCTCACCTTAGAGTGGATATCCCCACTAAAAGATATTACCAGCCCGTGCAGCAAATGCATACAGGCAGGGGAGTGATACCTCATAAATACATGCCTTTTACCGTGCAGGATGTAATTGATAATACAGACAGGCCAATGAATTATATATTGGACAGCCTGCTCACCAACAAAGTGAAATTGTAAAAGTCCCGGTATGATTCACACCGGGACTTAAAGCATATCATTCAGCATAGATGAATGCCATGCAATTTAAAAATTCTTGTTTGCCAGCTCAACACTAAAAAACAGGTTGTCTACTTTTACCTGGCCAAAATCATCCGACCAGTAAGTCGTTTGCTCATTGAATGCATTGGCAAAAGTCACTTTTATTTTCTTACAAATAAAAGTACCTGCAGGCACAGTAACACTTTCATTTACCGAAAGGCATTCGTGTGTGTAAGTTTCAGAAGCTGTAATACGGGTCCAGGTATTGCCAACATTCAGGTTGTTATATTTAAGTACTTTTTGATTGGCACCTTTACTTTGTCCTTCATCGTACCAGTTAAGATAGCCATTATCGCCATACAGGTAAGCATTGGCGCCCGGGTCGGTGTCAAATTTTGTAGCAAGGGTGTACACCCCATTGTTTACAGCAGTAATTTCATTGGTGGTAGTGGTATAGGAAGTAAAGCCCCCGGTAATATTGTAAATCCATTTATTCCCGATTTTTAGGTAAGGAATGCTGGTATTGGTGTTAGAGGGTGCGTCGTCTTTTTTACAGGAGCTAACTGCCAGCAGCAGCAAAAGTGGTAAAAGCGACAATCGCTTCTTTTTCATGTTTTTTTGTTTTATTGGTTATAGATGCAACAAATATATTTAAAGAAGTTAAATGCTTTTTAAGTAAAACAATAACTTAAGTAAAATACTTTATCTATACCATTACAAGCAATTTTTACATGAGCAGCTTTCAGGGAGCTTCCTTATATCATCAGGCATATGTATGCCAGGTAGCAGATGAATTCAGCCTGCGATAACATTATTTTTCCAGCAGGCCTTTGCTTTTCCATTCCGCAAAAACAGCGATAGTTGAATCTGAAAGTTTAGGGTTGCGCATTGGCATAAAACCACGTTCACCGGGATTTTTGTGGATACGTGCAATGATATCATCTGCAAAATCTTTGGCATTGGAATAATTATCCAGCGATTTTTTGTTGCCCTTTCCTGCAATATGGCAGGGAGTACAGTTGGCCTCTATCAGGGGTTTGATATTGGCTTCATAGGTAACCACTGCAGGCGCTGCTGTTGCAGCTTTTTTGGTGGAAGAACAAAACTGGAAAAACATTACCGCCGTAAGCAGGAGAATGGTGATGGAAACTTTACGCATATGATTTTTTTTAGTTGACTTGATGCTGCAAATGTATACGTTCATTTTTAGTATAACTTGGAAAGAGACGAAAACAGGGAATACAGCGATGAAGGAATAATTACGATCTCTTGCATTTGTCAGGTGCCGTAAAAGCAGATTACTTTAAAAGAAAAATATACTTATTTTGATATCAAAAAGGTTACCAAATTGGGGATGCTTTCTTTTTTTATAAAAAATGTTGTTTGTTTTTTACTTAGCCATTATTGCCGGGATGTTCATTAACGGGTTGCAATTGGCCATTGATAGCATTAGCAAACAATCGGCGCAATCAACCCTTCAAATTGGCGCAGCAACACCCTTTATTCAATTGCAGCTGGCAGTATCTTTGCCTGCCACAATCATCATAAGATTTCATTAACTCATCACAATAAGTGTTATGAAAGAAACTATTGTTAATGACATTGATACTTACATTGCTGGTTTTCCAAAAGCTACACAACAGCTTTTGCAGCAAATGCGATCCACCATTCAAAAAGCTGCGCCAACGGCAGGTGAGAAGATGGGTTATGGGATTCCCACTTTTACATTGTATGGTAACCTGGTTCATTTTGCAGGCTATAAAAATCACATCGGTTTTTACCCGGGTGCAGGAGGAATAGAAAAATTCAGGAATGAGATTGCAGCTTATAAAAGTGCAAAAGGTTCTGTACAATTTCCCATCGGCCAGCCTTTACCACTGGCACTGGTAACTAAAATTGTACAATTCAGGGTTAAACAAAATGAAGAAAAAGTAATTGCAAAAAAAAGCAATAAAAAAATGCCCAAACGGACATAGCTTTTATAAAGCAGTTATAGCCTCACCAGCCCGGTTTGTGAGCAGGGAAAAAGCCGGCCAATGAATTTCCATCGTTCTTGCCGGCACCTGCAAAACGAGCTTTGGAAAATAAAAAGACCGGCAGCTTGCAGCAACTTTCAACCTTTAGTGAAGTTGCAATTTTAGCTCAATAATGATACATTGTACAAGAGTGCGACGCCACTAAAGTTTAACAGCAGTGTGGAGGCTTGGTACAAAAAAATCAAAACTCCCACTTAACAAAAGCTTCCATTGCAGCATATTGCGTCATCCCTAACTGAGCATATAATTTAGCGGTGCTGGCATTTCGTTCTTCGGCACGCTGCCAGAACTCACGGGCATCGCTGCCCTGGAAGGGTACGGTATCTTTTTGCGACTGGTGAATAAAAATACCATTGCGTTTTTTTACCACCTGGTCGGGGCTCATGGGCACGGCCATTTCAATTTCAGTGATATCCCATTCCTGCCAGGCACCTTTGTACAGCCAGAGCCAGCAATCTTTTACCCAATCAGCACCGCCGGCTTTTATGCGTTTCAGTGCTTCGATCACTACATCAAAACAAACTTTGTGTGTGCCGTGCGGATCGGCAAAATCACCGGCGCAGAATATCTGCTGTGGTTTTATTTTCTCCAGCAGTTCAATGGTATTGATCACATCGGCTTCACCCATCGGGTTCTTTTCAATGGTACCCGTTTCATAAAACGGCAGGTTTTGAAAATGCATCTGAGTATCCGTTAGTCCCACATAGCGGCAGGTAGCACTGGCCTCACATCTCCTGATCAACCCTTTAATAGCACGGATCTCTGCCGTGTCTTTTTCACTTGATTTTTTATGTTGCAAAAATGCACGGGCTTCATCCAGTATCTTTTTACTTTTGGTGTCATCAATGTCAAACATATTTTCAAAGCCCACTGCAAAGTCGAGGAACCGTGTAACAAACTCATCTGTCACCGCAATATTGCCACTGGTTTGATAAGCCACATGCACTTCATGCCCCTGGTCGTGTAATCTCATAAACGTACCTCCCATGCTGATGATATCATCATCGGGGTGGGGGGAGAAGATGATGGAACGTTTTGGAAAAGGTACATGCCGCTCCGGGTGTGTATTGCGGAGTTCGGTTGTTTTGCCACCGGGCCAGCCGGTAATACTGTCTCTCAATAAATAAAATACCTGCAGGTTGATCTCGTAGGCATCGCCCTTATCCACCAGCAGGTCGCTCAGTCCATTATCATTGTAATCGTTATTGGTCAAACTGAGCACCGGCTTTTTTAGTTTCAATGCCAGGTCAACAACGGCTCTCTTCATCATCTTATCTGTCCATACACATTCGCCGGTGAGCCATGGCCGTTTGAACCTGGTTAATTCACTGGCTGCATTTTCATCTACTACAAATGTGCAGTCATCATGATTCTGTAACAAGGAGGCCGGCACATCTTCGGTGTCATCCAGCTCGGTTGCCTGCTGAATCACCGGCGCTTTTGTTTGTCCCCAGCCCATCAGGATAATCCGCTTGCTTTTCATGATAGTGCTGATGCCCATGGTGATGGCCATCCTTGGCACTTCGCTCATGTTGCCAAACTCGTAGCTGTTGGCAAGCCGGGTGCTGTTGTCTAAATTGGTGAGTCTTGTTTTGGTATAGATGCCGCTGCCGGGTTCATTAAAACCAATATGGCCATTCACACCAATTCCGAGTATCTGTAAGTCGATGCCGCCTGCTTCTTCGATCTGTTTTTCATAATTGAGGCAGTGCTCTTTCACTTGATCTTTTGGCACCATGCCATCGGGCAGGTGATAATTATTGGGATCGATATCTGTTTGTTCAAACAAATTCTTCCGCATAAAATAATGATAGCTCTGCAGGGCATCCTTATCCATCGGGTAATACTGGTCAAGGTTGAAGGTGATCACATTTTTAAAACTCAGCCCTGCTTCTTTGTGCAGCTTCACCAACTCTGCATACAGTGTTTTGGGGGAGGAACCGGTTGCAAGGCCAATTACACATTTTTTACCTGCGGCTTCTTTTTCTTTAATAAGTGCTGCAATTTCTTTGGCGATGTACAATGATCCTTCCAGCGGATTGGCAAATATCTTTACGGGGATTTTTTCCAGTGAATCAGTGAGGTCAATTTTGTGCCGCATGCAATTAATTTTGCTAAAGTTAATTTTTTTTAACTGCATGTGGAAGTGGGTATGAGAAATGAACAAGACTCAAATTAATTTACTGGTATAGTTACAGGTGAATGCTGTTCTCATTTTCGCAGGTGGCCGAATCAATTTTTCTCCCGTTCTGAATGGAATCATTTTCAGGTAAAGGCTTGCCCATAAAATATAGTTGGGTTGAGTCGGGTTGCAACATTGCAGGTTCAACAACTGTTTCCGGGAACACCGGCTCCGGCTCCTGCACCACGGTAACACCCTGCGTAATTCCTTGCATCATTACAGTGTCGCCGGTGGTGGTAGAGCAGACTGGTTGAGTGCTGTAATCTACCTGCATACGGGTAATGCCAAGTGTTGATTCAATGGATGGAGGAATGGTTGTATCTATCTGTTCCACTTCAGCCAGCGTGTCTCCAATGGTTTCAGATTTACCGATGAGTGCATCGCAGGAAAACAACATGCTGCAGAAAGCCAGCAGCAATGCTGCTAAGAATTGTTTCCACCGGGGCATTGTTATTTGGTAAATATTGTGTGGCAGAGTAATGCTGATGCGGTGCAACTGCTCATTTTTAAAACGTCCGCAAACCGACTGGCCTTGTTGTTTGATGAAGAAATGGTTCACTTCCTCATCACTCATGGCTGTAAAATCAACCACCGTTTTTACGCAGGCATTGCAATGGCGGCCCTGTTCGTTGGGTATCATGGTATCCCAATCTTCGTGACAGGGTTTGGGGATAGATAGCTTGAGCATACAAAAGATTTGCCTGTAGATGCAGCTGCTTTAATATTACATACGCTATGGATAATTAAGATATTAATTCATGATTAAAATAAAAAGTGCCCCATAGAATGGGGCACTTTACTTATAACTTAACACTTTTACTGTCCATCCTTCTTATTTATTGTTGGCTTGGTACCCATCGATTCTTTCAGTAGTGCAGCTTTTACTTTTTCCTGGTATTGGTTGTTAATGTTTACCCTTAACTGCTGTGCTTCGCCTAGTTGCTGCTGCAGGCTCTGAATCCTGTCCATCTGCAAATTGGAAGGCGGCGTTTCCTGGTTGCATATTGCCGAATACACATCTGTAATATCTTCTCTCAATTTTTTCTCATCTGCAAAGATCGATTTTTGCTTTGTTGCCAGGCATTTGCTACGCAGTTCTTCCAGCTTGCTGTTGTATTCATCCACCAGCTTTTTCACTTTAGGATTTTTAATGGCAGCGAGGCTTTGCTTCAGCGAAGCCTGTACGGTATTAATGCTGTCAACCAACTTGCCCAGGTCTTCATGCATATGGTATAATTTCATTGCAGCATCATATTGTGTCTGCATATCCTGCAGGCTCATTTCGCTGGCAGGGTCACGCTGCATCTGTAGTTTATTTTCATAGGCTTTATCTCCCACTTTAATTTTAACTGTGTACTCACCAGGTAATACGGTGGGTGCAACAAATCCCCCAAAGTCCATTTTGGAGCCGCCACTTGCAACTTTCGGTGGAGCATAACGCATGTTCCATTGAACAATATTGAGGCCTTTTCTTTTTGTTCCCGGCATACTTTGTACCAGCTTGCCATCCTTATCATAAATTTCTACCCGTACATTACCTGTGTTCAGCCTGTCTTTAAAATAATACATGATGGGAGCATTCTGTGACGGGTTTCCGCCAGTATAGCCATCATTATTACTGGAGCCAACATAGTATTTCCCCATGCTGATGTCAAAAGGTTTTGGATCGAATATCACTACGTCTTTATCTGCAACCGTTTTGGTCATGTTACGCATGGGAGTGATATTGTCAACAATGATGATTCCACGGCCATGTGTTGCCAGTATCAGGTCGTTGGTAACCGGATGTATCTGTATATCTCTTACCAGGCTTTTCCATGGAATATTATTCTTCATCCTGAACCAGTTGGCACCGGCATCAATACTTGCAAATAATCCCATTTCTGTACCCAGGAATAACAATTCTTTATTCACCAGGTCTTCTTTTATCTTATGTGCATAACCGGTAAATTCTTTGCTGTTCAACCTGGTCCATGTTTTGCCCATGTCGGTTGACTTTGCAACATAGGTCTTCATATCACCATACATGTGATTATCAAAAGTTGCGTATACGGTGTTTTTATCAAACGTTGATAACTGTATGCTGCTTACCCATGTTTGTGCAGGAATGCCTGCTGCTGCATAGTTGGTGGATGTATTGGTCCATGTTTTACCACCGTCAGTTGTGTATTGCAGGTTGCCATCATCCGTACCCACCCAGATAATATTTTCATCAAAAGAAGATTCTGCCAGTGTAAAAATGGTGCAATGGTTTTCTGCAGAAGTATTATCAGCACTCAAACCACCCGAAGCTTCCTGGTTTTGCTTTGCTTTATTGTTAGTGGTTAGATCGGGAGAAATTTTTGCCCAGTTCTTTCCCATATCGGTTGACTTGTACAGGTATTGTGCAGCCATATACAAATTGGCTTTGTTCTTTGTGCCTATAACAATAGGAGAGTTCCAGTTAAAACGAAGTTTCTCTTCGTTCCTGGATGCCTGTGGTTTGATGGTATATTGTTTACCCTGTTTCAGGTCGCTCCGGAAAGCTTCACCACCCTGCGACTCTGCATATACCATATCAGGATTGGTGCCATCTACCTGTACCCAAAAACCATCGCCTCCGCCCAGGTTTTTCCAGTCTGCATTTTCAATTCCCCCGGCACTTACTGAAGGTGCATACCAGCTCTGGTTGTCCTGCAATCCACCATATACATTATAGGGAGCTTTCATATAAAAACCCGGGACGATATATCCTTTTTGAATCTTTGGGATCCACCACCAGGCAGGAGAAATAAAAAGGTCTTGATTCTACATTCACCGTGGTGGTTTGTTTTTTCCATGTTTCACCAGCATCTGTAGAAAGAAAAAGTCCGGTGGTTTCCGCTTCCACAATGGCCAGTATCCTGTTGGGTTCACTTGGTGCCAATGCCAGTGCGGTACGGCCCATTGGTTTGTTGG
This sequence comes from Chitinophagaceae bacterium, assembly GCA_016722465.1. Taxonomy (GTDB): domain Bacteria; phylum Bacteroidota; class Bacteroidia; order Chitinophagales; family Chitinophagaceae; genus Ferruginibacter. Next base: position 396,168 of record JADKJC010000013.1, read on the forward strand.
GTAACCCGTTTCTCAATTCATTCCATGTTTTTCCACCATCGGTACTTTTATAAATACCGCTGTTGTTGCCACCGGAATTAAAAGAATAAGGCAACCTGCGAAACTCCCAGGTAGATGCATAGACAATGGCGGGATTGGTTGGATCAACAGCAATATCCGCTACACCTGTTTTTTCATTGATGTAAAATATTTTTTCAAATGTTTTGCCGCCATCTGTTGATTTGTATAACCCACGGTGTTTACTGTCGCTCCACAATGCGCCGGGTGCTGCTACATATACAGTGTTTGAATTTTTGGGGTCGATGATGATCTTGCTGATATGTTCGGTACTGTCGAGCCCACCGATCTTTGTCCAGTTATCACCTCCGTCAATTGTTTTGTATAAACCGTCACCGATCGAAACGGTATTACGCATATTGCTTTCACCGGTTCCAACATACACCGTTTTTGGGTTTTGCTGATCGATTGCCAAAGCGCCAATACTCTGGCAGTATTTATCAAAAACAGAACGGAACGAAGCACCTGCATTAGACGTTTTCCATACGCCACCACCGGCAGAACCAATGTAAATGGTACGGGGTTCATTGTTGATACCTTCAATGCAGGTGATCCTGCCTCCCATCACGGCAGGGCCTATCTGCCTTGCTTCCATCATTCCAAACGTGGCAGAAGTAATTTGTGCATAGGATGTATTATAGATTGCTGTTGCAGAAAATACGCATAGCAGTTGAAATATTTTTCTCATAAAAATTTGTTTGAAGTTTATTGATCAGGGCTATTATCTTGTTGGCTTAAAGAGGTTATCATCCAGCGGCACATTCACTTCTATATTATCAAAAGTGATATTGTCAAACACATAAGGGAACATATAGCCATCCTTTGTCTTTTTAAAATCATAATAGTCGGTACTGTTTCGTTGCTGCTGCCCATTGCTTACAGATACTGTTTTGATGCGGATGATATAATAGTTGGAAGGATCAACAAAATAATACAGGGTTTTATTGGGCGTAATGGTGATCTTAAGTTGTATCGCATCCACACCATCCACATCTTCATTGTCCAGTAAGTCTACTGCATAGCCTTTTTCTTTATAGTTGAGTAAGATTCCCTGCTGGTCAAGATCATTCTGTGCAAGTTTCACGTCTTCTGCCGTCATGTTCTCAGGCGTTTTTTGTCCCTGGAAAGGATTGAAATTGAAACCGGAGTCTTTTGTAACAATAAAATAACCGGTCAATCCGCTGAAAGAAAACTCAGTACGCTGGGCGGTTTTGTCAACAGCGTAATAATTAAAAGGAATTTTTGACCAGAGAACTCGATGTTGCCGGTCATTTTTACAGATTGAATGGTCAGCAGTTTGTCTTTGCCGCCCTGTGCATCGATAATCTTGCTGATCACTTCATCAGGATTGGTTTGTGCAAAGGCGCTGCCAGCCGCAAATACCAGCAGCATGAATGAGCAGATAAGTTTCATAAATGAAAGTTTGATTAGTTTTGAATACGCAGACAAATTAGGGTTTTTTATTTTTGCACTTATAATTTTATTTGAATGGTTAAAAATAAAAAGCGCTCCAAAAAGGAACGCTCTTCTTATAACTCATTACTTATGACTTATCACTTTTGAGTTGTCGTCCATGCTTCCATTTTTCTTTCCAGCACATCCAATGGCATGCAGCCATCTTTCAAAATCTCATCATGAAATGCCGCAATATTGAATTTAGCTCCCAGTAGATTTTCATACTTAGCCCTCAGTTCCCTTATTTTCAACGCACCGGTTTTATAACTCAATGCCTGTGCAGGTATTGCCATGTAACGTTCTATTTCTGCAGTAGCGCCAGCTTCATCAATCTGTTCGTTTGCCATCATGTACTCAATGGCTTTTTCCCTGCTCCAGCCTTTGGTATGCAATGCCACATCCACCACTAAACGGATGGCTCTGTGCATTTCATCGCCAAGGTTGCCCATCTTTTGAAAAGGGTCTGTGTATAAACCTAACTCACTGCCCAGTGATTCTGTGTAAAGCGCCCAGCCTTCGCCGTAAGCGCCATACCAGCTAAAGCGGCGGAAGCCTGGCAGCAAATTATTTTCCTGCTGCAATGATAGCTGGTAATGATGACCGGGAATGGCTTCATGTGCAAACAATGTTTCCATACCGGTGTAATTGAATTTTTTGGCATTGGGTATCGGCGTATAAAAAATACCCGGCCTACTTCCATCTGCTGAGGCCTGGTTGTATTCTGCACTGGCACTGGCTTCACGAAACGCTTCCGTTCTCCTGATCTCAAATTTGGTGCTGGGAAAATGATTGAATAATTTTTTCAGGTAAGGCTCTTGCTTTGCCTGTATGGCCCTGAAGTCAGCCAGCACTTCTTCCGGTGTGTTGTAAATATTGAATTTAAGATCGGTTAAAATATAATGGAAGAAGGCTTTCAGGTCGCCTTTAAAACCTACTTCGGTTTTGATCTTTTCCATTTCGGTTTTAATCCTTTCCACTTCTTTCAACCCGGTCTCATAAATCTCGTCAGGCGTTTTATTAGTGGTCGTCCATTGGCGGATAAGGAAATTATATTTTGCCTTTCCATTGGGAATGCTGTCGATACCGCTGCTGCTGCGGCTGTTGGCCAGGTATTCTTTTTCAATAAAATCAGTAAGTTTTTTAAAAGCAGGAACTACCTGGCTATCGATGGCCTTTGTATAAGCGGCAGTTAGCCTTGCTTTGTCTGCAGCAGAAAAAGCAGCAGGCAATTTATTGATCGGCCCATAAAACAGGTTCTTTGCAGCATCGGTGGTTACAAATGATTTTACCTGCGGAATTACTTTAACAGTAAGTGATTTTGGCAATACAAAACCTTCATTCATGCCCCGTCGCATATTGGCAACAGCGGTATCAGCCCATACAGCAAAGCCATTGATGCGGCTTAAAAAATTATCATAATCCTTTACCGTTTTAAAAGGTTGGTTGCCATCACCGGAGCCCAGTGTGCCGATTGTTAAATGCAAAGCCGTAAACTGGTTCAATGGTGTCAGCTCATCATGAAACTGGAAACTTTCAAGCTGCATTTCCATTTCTCTTTTAAAGATATCATAACTGATGCGGTCGTTATCGCTGAGTGTTTCCCGATTAAAAGCCTTCACACTGTCTAAATACCTGCTGTAAAAACTCTTTGCCTGGTTGATGAAAGCAACACTGATATCATTCTGTAAAATATCATTGTAGCGGTTGTCGCCTTTGGCAGTAGCTTCCAGGGGATAGAGTTTCATCCGGTCTTCCGTGTAGTTGGCAAACATGCGGTTGATGGCGGCAGAATCAATGTTTGCAGAAGCTGATGTGGTGGCTGCATTGTTGCAAGCCGTAAAGCAAAAGGAGAGTAGTAAGCAGGCTCCCGTTATTTGTTTTAGCATGAGTTGATTTTTGAGGATTGGAAAATAGGGTATTTTTTAAAAGAGCAGGAAAGAAAGTTATGAGTGGAAAATTTGGGAAAGCAGTGGTTGGTGAGCGGCGATAGCTTAAAAAAATATCCTGGGTAAGAAATTTTTTTTCGAAAGCTGTTACCTCTTATGCAGGTTTCAATTAATTTGGATTCGTTTTAATTTCCTTTTGATAATACGGGTTTTCTGTCATCCCAGTATGCCCTGTCCTTTAAGTAATATCAACGTATCTCCGTTCTTAAAAACTTCTTTTAATCTGATGGATGCTGTACAATCCATCACTGCATCTTCATCACCATGGAAAATTACCATGGGCATTTTGCAAAAAGGTGAAGCGTACAATTATCCAGTGAAACCTGCTTACCGGATGTATTCACCTGTGGTTAAAAAAATATTTCACCGCACGATAAAATGAGTGTAATTTTATCCCATGTCAACAATCGTATTAAAAACAGCAAAGAGAAAGACCTCCGTTTCCAGGATGGAGGTAAGAAGGGCTGTGGCAGCCACTTTTGAAGCAGGTACGCTTGCGCTTAAAAATGCTGTTGTAAAAAAAAATATTAAAAGGGCTGCAACAAAATCTGCGGCATAAAGCTTCCATTTGGCAAAGCCCACACCTCCTCACTACCACGATTCGGTATTTATTAATTATCCATTTGATACGGCTTACCAACCCATCATAAGGGCGCTGCTGTTTACCATTTATCGTTGCGGTTTTTTACCTGTAACAGCACTGGCTGAAGACAATGCACTGGATAACCGCCTTGCCAAAATTGAAAAACTCATTGGTTCCTGCAAGTACGGCATTCATGATATTTCCAGGATAGAGACCAGCACCAATGGAATGCCCAGGTTTAACATGCCTTTTGAACTGGGGCTGTTCTTTGGTGCCCGGCGTTTTGGAAATAAGATACAAAGAGAAAAGAATGCACTGATCTTTGATTCGGACAATACCCGCTACCGCCAGTTTATTTCCGACCTGAGCGGTGTAGACATCAAGGCACATCAAAACAATCCGGCAGCGGCCATCCGTAGTGTAGCGGAATGGTTAAGCACCGCTTCCAAAAGATCCACCATTCCCGGATATAAAATAATAGTGGCTGAATATGCTGCATTTGAAAAGGGCCTGCCACTGATCGTTGAAAAACTTGGCCTTGACATTATCGATATTCCTTTCAACAACTATTGCCTCATAGTTGAGGAAACCATCAAGGGCAAACTTTCAAAATAATAAAACGCCGGCTGTTCTTAAAAACGCAATCCCTGCCAATTAAACTTCCAGCTGCTGAAACCTTACGCCTGATAGTAGCGGAAAGCCCGGTGAAGCATTGAGCCAGGCCCTGTGCCGGACTTGAAGCGGATAGCAGGGCAAATGCTGCGATAAATTCCTCTGCCGGCGTACACATTAATCTACAGTTTTACCTCTGAAATCTACAAAAAATTGTTAGTAACCTGTTGATAACTCAACACTTAAGTGTGAACAGTTTGGGGTTCACTTCTTTGTTCATTCAATTATATTTACCGCCCTGTCTGTTATTTATTTTGGTGGCGGTGAACCCAATTAGCAGTAGGGGTAAAATGTGAATTTTTAAACTTATCAACAGTTGATCTTAGTCAGCCTTTTACCGTAGGTTTGCCGTCTTACTTAGTCTTAACAAAACATAGAAAAGTGCGTTTAAAGAGCTTAGAAATTAAAGGATTTAAAAGTTTTGCCGATAAAACTGTACTCAATTTCGACGAGGGTATCACCGGCGTTATCGGGCCCAACGGCTGCGGTAAAAGCAATATCATCGACAGTATCCGCTGGGTAATTGGTGAGCATAAGATCAGCAACCTTCGCAGTGAAAACCTGGAAAGCCTGGTGTTCAATGGATCTAAAACCCGTTCTGCATCCGGCCTTGCCGAAGTGAGCCTCACTTTTGAGAACACCAAGAACCTGCTGCCAACCGAATTCAACATGGTGACCGTTACCCGTAAATACTACAAGAACGGGGAAAGCGAATACCGGCTGAACGATGTGGCTTGCCGCCTGAAGGACATTCATAATTTGTTTATGGATACTGGTGTAAGCACCGACAGTTATGCCATCATCGAGCTGGGCATGGTGGATGATATCATCAAGGATAAGGAAAACAGCCGCCGCAAAATGCTGGAACAGGCTGCCGGCATCACCATCTACAAAACACGTAAAAAAGAGGCCAAACTAAAACTGGATGCTACCGAGCAGGACCTTGCCCGTATTGAAGACCTGTTGTTCGAAATCAACAACCAGCTCAAAAGCCTGGAAAGCCAGGCCAAGAAGGCAGAGAAATATTTTGAGATCAAGAAAGAATACAAAGAAATCAGCATTGAACTTGCCAAAGCAGCGCTGGAAGGCTTCAACATCACTTACCGTGACCTGAACCAGCAGCAGCAAACCGAAGTTGATAAGCGGATAGAAATAGAAACCGCTATTGCAAAAGAAGAAGCTGCACTGGAACACGAAAAACTCGGCTTTATTGAAAAGGAAAAAGCCCTGCAGGAAATGCAGCATGCTTTTAACGATATGCTGAGCAACGTACGCAACAAAGAAAGTGAAAAAAGCCTTGCTGCACAGCGACTGCAATATTTAAAAGAAAGGGAGACGAGCCTGAATGAATTTTTGAAAAAATCAGAAGGGCAGTTAAAAGGTTTGGATGAAAGCATACAATTCACCAGCCTGCAGATAAAAGATGATGAATTAAAACTGGGTGACCTGGAAGAAAAACTGGGCAATCTGAAAGAAGCGGTAGAAGACAAGCGCAAAGTGTTTGATGAAAAACGCAGCAGCATTGATGAACTCCGAAGGGAAAACCAGGCCATACAACGCAACCAGTTTGAAGCAGAGAAAAAGGTAGCCGTTGCCGATACATCTATCCAGAACTTACAACGCAGCATTGCACAGATACAGGAAGAAAAGAGCCAGCGCCAGGCACAGTTGCAGCAACTGGAAGCCGACCGTAAAGTAAAAGCCGATGAACTGGAGCAGAAGAAAGTTGACCTGCAGCAGTTGAACGATCATCATGAATTTACCAAAGAACAGATATTTCAAACGCAGAGTGTACTGGAAGGTTTGCGTAACCAGCTGGCTGAACAGAGCAGGATATTAGACAGCAAGAAGAACGAACATGCTTTATTGAAGAGCCTTATTGACTCCATGGAAGGTTACCCGGAGAGTGTGAAGTTCTTACACAAGAATACCAACTGGAACCATGAAGCGCCGTTATTGAGTGATGTGATTTACGTAAAGCCGGAATACAGGGCGGCGGTAGAAAATGTACTGGAGCCATACCTGAACTATTATGTAGTAAATAATTTAGGCGAAGGGTTACAGGCGGTGCATTTATTAGATGATAACAAAAAAGGGAAAGCCAACTTTTTCCTGCTCGATAAATTTACCGGGGTAGAAGATGGGCATCAACCCGAAGGTACTATCCCTTCATTAAGTGTAGTGGAGATAGATAGTAAATACAGCAATCTCGCCAAACATTTACTGGGCAATGTATTCATTGCAGAAGATGAATCCGCCATGGAAAACAGCCCCGATAGCTATCTGGACGCTGTGGTACTGGAAAAAACAGGAAAATACGTAAAGGGAAAATACTCCCTCACCGGCGGCAGTGTTGGCTTGTTTGAAGGAAAGAAGATCGGGCGTGCCAAGAACCTGGAAAAATTAATTAAAGAAATAGAAGCACAGGAAATAGTGGTGCATGATTTGAAAGCAACCATTCAGATGCGCCATAACGAAGTGATCGCATTTAATGAGCAGTTGAAAGAGAATGCCATCAAACAAACACAGCATGACATCAATAATTTAACCAATACTGTTTTCAGTTTGCAGAATAAGATCGAGAACCTGCATCATTTGGAAGAAACGAGCAGTAAAAGGGTTGAGGATTTGCAGGAGCAATTATCTGCCAACCATGATGCGATTGCCAGTACCCGTGATGAACTGGACAAATACAATACGCAGCTGGATGAACTCAGCAACCGCATGAGTGGCGTTGAGCAGGACTACGCCGCTGCCGAACAGGAATACAATTTTGCTACCGCCACTTACAACGACAGCAACCTGCAGTTTACCAAACAGCAGAGCAAGGTGACTGCATTAAAAACAGAATTCGATTTCAAGAGCAACCAGTTGAACGAACTGAGAGTTCAGATAGAGAGCAGCAACACACAGTTGAGTGAAGCAGCGGCCAGCATTACCGAAACAGCCACTGCATTGACGGAACTGGAAGCGCTGGTAATCTCCTTGCTGCAAAACAAAGATGCGGAAGAAAAGAAACTGAACGAAGCAGACCAGGCCTATTACAACTTGCGGAATGCCTTAGCCGGAAAAGAATCGGAGCTGCGTCACAAACAAAAATCAAAAGAAGGTATTGATACCTTACTCAACCAGATCAAAGACAAGCTTACTGAACTGAAGCTGCAACTGGCAGGTATGAAGGAAAGGCTGCACGTGGAATTTAAGATTGACCTGGATGCCATCATTGATGAACCACGTACAGGCGATACGCCGCTGGAAGATTTGCAGGAACGCAACGACAGGCTCCGCAAACGCCTCGAAAATATTGGTGAAGTAAACCCGACTGCGATTGAGGCATACACAGAAATGAAAAAGCGATATGAGTTCATCCTGGAACAAAAGAATGACCTGGTAACGGCTAAGGACAGCCTGATGCAAACCATACAGGAAGTGGAAGCTACCGCCAACCAGCAGTTCCTTGAAACCTTTAATAAAGTAAGGGAGAATTTCCAGAAAGTATTCAAGGCGCTCTTTACGGAAGATGATACTGCTGATATGGTATTGGTAGATCCTGAAAATCTTGCTGAAACCGGTATTGATATTGTGGCCAAACCAAAGGGGAAACGTCCATCATCTATCGGCCAGTTGAGTGGGGGAGAAAAGACATTGACCGCAACGGCATTGCTTTTCGCCATCTACTTAATCAAGCCAGCTCCATTCTGTATTTTGGATGAGGTGGATGCACCGCTGGATGATGCCAACGTAGGTAAGTTCACCAAAATGATCAAGCAGTTCAGTGAGAACAGCCAGTTCATCATTGTAACGCACAACAAACAAACCATGAGCGCTGTGGATGTGATCTATGGTGTTACCATGCAGGAAGCTGGTGTAAGCAAGCTGGTGCCAGTAGATTTCAGGAGTTTGAATTAAGATCAGGATAAGGTCGGGGTACTTTGGCGACCTGAACGATTATGATATTATTTAAAATGCCGGGTTAATAGCCCGGTATTTATCTTTTTTGGGGCCATCAGCATGTAATCATTTCCGAACTTTAGTTCCGGCTGTACATTACAAATCCGGCACAGCTGCCACCGCACCCGTCTTCACCGTGTTTTTCATTCCCATCCGGCGGCCATTGTTCTTTTTATCTTTATTCAAATTGAATTGAAATTGAATTCTAATACCGCTACGTATATGTAAATACATTTAAATAAACTGGCTCACTGCATACATTTAAGCAGGTGGCAACAAGCTGAACTCTGTAAATACTGCAATTCATTCTGAAAATAATATAATATTTACAACTGAATGCACACCATATTTGCCGGCAATATTTTGGGTAAGCTTTTTTCCGGTTATAAAATATAAAAAATGATTCAATTGCCTGGTACCGTTGTTAAGAGCTATAATTGTAAACAGCATCAGGGTGGATGTAGACCATGGTTTAGCGACCACTATCAATCAAGGCGACAGGCAGGCGCTTGTTGTACTGTACAACAAATATGCACCAGCACTGCCGGGTATAATCAGAAGGGTAGTGCCGACTGAAAGTCTTGCAGAAGATATCTACAAACAGCCTTTTTGGATGCCTTGCGTCAAATGGATTCCTTTAATACCTCCGGCAAATCGCTTTTTACCTGTTTGATCATAGCCCGTCACTTAGCCCTTGATAAAGCCAGGCAGGAAGAATTAAAGAACTCTGGCTGCAATAATTGCGTATATGTGCATGCTGCAAACAATAATGATGAACAATCACTTCCTGAATCTGTTCAAAAACTTATATTTGAGCTGCTGTATTGACAAAGTTGTGCAGAAACTTCAGCAGCATTGAACATGCCGGTGGAAGAGCTTAGGAAAAATATTCCGTCAGAAATAAAAAATTGAGTAGAACCAGGGTTTTATGAAAAGTAGCAAAGAATATATTGACTCCGGTATCCTTGAACAGTACGTGTTAGGATGCACCAGCCCTGCAGAATCGGAGGAAGTAGCACTGATGGCGGCGGCAGACCCTGCGATAAGGGAGGAGCTTGAAGCAATCAATGTTGCACTGGAAACTTATGCCATGGCGCATGCCATGAGTCCAAGCCCTGTACTAAAACCATTTTTACTAGCTACCATCGATTATACAGAAAGATTAAAAAACGGCGAACCGGCCACTGAGCCTCCACTTTTAAATGAGGGTTCTGTTGTGGAAGATTATGCAGCATGGGTGAACCGTGAAGACATGAAATATTCCGGTACTGAAAATATTTATGCAAAAATTATCGGGTACACTCCCCAGGCCATTACAGCAATCGTTTGGATAAAAGACCAGGCGCCCCAGGAAGTGCATGATAATGAATTTGAAAAATTCCTGGTGGTGGAGGGAAGCTGCAATATTATGGTAGAGGATGAGGTAAACAAACTATTTCCGGGAGATTTTTTCACAATCCCTCTTTACAAAAACCACCTTGTTAAAGTAACTTCAGACATACCTTGTAAAATCATCTTGCAAAGAGTAGCTGCCTGATCAACATTTAATTTTCATTACTGCCGGGTCAGATACTTTGCTTAGTAAAATTGAACCAGTTTCAAATTTCGTGTAACAATTATCCACATACTTCAATGCAGTATTCCTTTACTCAGGGTGTTGCAACCTGGCTGGTGCAGGATTCTCTCAGCCGCCCGTTTAGATGTTGCCATAATCTATTATATTAGCACTTTAACCCTGATAGAATATTTTTAAGTACCTGGAAAAATAACGGTGAAGCAAAGTAAGCCCAACAGCAAAGAGTTTGACCTGGATACCAATGAAATAAATAATTCCAACGGAGCGAATACAGCGGATTCAAAATCACTTGAACCAGTGATACTGAAAAGCAAAAAAAAGAAAGCACCATAATACATATATTGTAAGGACATGACAGATACATAGCTGAGAAAAGTATTTGCGGTCATTAACCTTACTGTTGTTTTGATAGCAGATTCCTGTCTTTTTGCACCAAAAAAACTACAAAGAAGTAGTGATCAAAAAAACAGTAGAAGAAAACTACAGCAGGAATAGCCGCTATTTTACCTGGTATGTAACTACCACAGAAGGAAACAAGTTTAGAATTCCTTCTGTCACTTACACTAAGCCCAATGCCGGTGATACCATCACCGTTTCAAGAACAGCTGTATTCCGTAAGGCCGTTGAAATTTCTTGCAGTTATCATTTTGATGAATTTGGTATTGATGATGGAGTAATAAACGGTTCCTGGCTTTGAATGATAGCAGCATTCCTTATTATCATCATATCGTTTGGTTATTGTTCTTTCATCAAACCATCAGGCAGGCAGCAGATGTAAAAACAAAGGATATTGTTACTTGGCACATTCGTGTTGCTGCCGCTCATCAATTATTATTTCATAGCCAGCCATGACCAGGCACCTGCCTGCAATAAAATAACTAATTTAGTAGGTAAACAATTAAGAAACCTGTGAGTAGGTTAAAAAGTATTGCAATTATAATATCTGTATTCTTGTTAATCCAGGATAATACGGTGGCTCAGCTTTGCCAGGGCAGCCTGGGCGACCCCATTGTTAATCTTACATTTGGTACAGGTACAAATCCCGGTTTGCCATTAACTGCTGCAACCACCAATTACACCTATGTTAATACTGATTGTCCTGAGGATGGTTTTTATGCAGTAAGAAACAGTACCATTAATTGTTTTTCTCCAACCTGGCATACTATAGTTGCAGACCATACAGGCAATACAGGTGGTTATTTTATGCTGGTGAATGCCTCACTGGACCCTGGCGCATTTTATGTGGATACTGTAAGAGGCTTGTGCAGCAATACGAATTTTGAATTTGCCGCATGGGTGGCAAATGTCATCAGGCCATCGGCTTGTGATGGCAACAGCATTCAGCCTAACCTTACGTTTACCATTGAAAAAACAGATGGAACGATTTTACAAACATATAACAGTAGTAACATCGCTCCCGAGTTAAGCGCTAAGTGGAAACAGGTTGGTTTTTTCTTTGCTACACCGGCCGGTGTTTCAGATGTGGTGCTTAGGATATTCAATAATTCGAGAGGAGGCTGTGGTAATGACCTTGCGTTGGATGACATTACTTTCAGGCCCTGTGGTCCGCAAATACTTACCTCGGTTGATGGCAATGCTGCCGATACGATTTTTGATTGCGGAACCAATACCCGTTCCTTTACTTTCCGGGCAGCTGTTTCAATGGGTTACAGCAATCCTTTTTTTCAATGGCAGAAAAGCAACAATGGCATCGACTGGACGGATATTGCAGGTGCTAACAGTACGGCTTACACCGTAAACTTTGCTGCCGGCACACCTCCCGGAAAATACCTGTACAGGCTTGCGGCGGCGGAACTGGCAAATTTCAGTTCGGTAAAATGCAGGGTTGTTTCTGCAGTGTTGGCGGTAATAAAAGGCACCAGCCCTGTAACAACCATTCATATTAACTCACCTGTGTGTGAAGGACAGCCCGTTACCTTTACTGCAACCGGAGGTGTCCGGTATTTATGGACAAGAGAGAATGGTGGGCTTTTGGTAGATACCAACCCTTTTACCATCAGGGAAATCGATGCTGTGCTTGCAGGAAAAATATATGTAAAAGTTAGCAGCGATGCCGGTTGCTATCACTTTGACTCAGCTGCATTGGTAGTATTACCAAAGCCAAAGGCAACTGTTGCATTTAACAATGCTGATATTTGTATTGGCAAGAGTATTCAGATGTCTGCAGGGGGAGGCCTGGGGTATAGCTGGATACCCGGTGAGGGATTAAACCGTACAGATATTTTTAATCCTGTAGCCTCACCTGCTGTTAGTACAACTTATTTAGTAACGGTAACAAATATTAACACCTGCACAGACACAGCCTCTGTTAGTATTAACCTGATAAAAAATGTACAGGTAAACGCAGGGCCTGATAAAACAATACTTGCCGGTGGGGCAGTACAATTAACAGCAAGTGCAACAGGTGATGCCGTTTTTTTGTGGTCGCCTGCCAGCTATCTAAGCAATCCTGGTATTCTGCAGCCCATTGCATCACCCTTGCAGGATAGGGATTATATTCTACAAGTTACTTCTACCGCCGGTTGCAGTACCGGAACCGACACCGTACATGTATTTGTGTTTAAAGATATTTATATCCCGACCGCTTTTTCACCGGATGGCAATGGATACAATGACACCTGGAGTATCCCGGCATTAAATGCTTTTCCCGGTTTTGCATTATCCGTTTATAACAGGAATGGCCGGTTGGTTTATCAGAGTAAAAACAGGTTTATTCCCTGGGATGGCTACTATAAAGGAGAACCCCTGACTGCCGGAGCCTATGTTTATATCATCAACCTTAATGATAATAAAAGACAGGTATTAAAAGGTACAGTAATGTTGGTTCGGTAAATGGGTTTTGCTTTCTGGTCTTTACTCAAAACAGGTTTATTTTTTACCTGGTAGATTAATCAATTTTTGTTTTTGCTTTATTCCTTTAAGAACAATTCCACCGTTGCGTTCTTTTTATAATTACTGCTTAACCGCACTTCATATCTTTTTGATTTGGTGGTAACGATCATGAGTGCAGTGCAGGGAGGAATAGAACCAAGGCTTTCTGCAACCAGCCGCAGGTGCGATATGGGATTGGTATTTTTATCCAGGCTCACGTAAAAGGTAATGGGTTTTGCAGTAATCATTTTTTTATTGATCCGCAATACATGTTCTTCATATACAGAAACGGAATCTCCGTCAATTTCTCCATTATCATATACCTCCACTTTAATGGAATCTTTTTCTGCGGATGCTATTTCCAGCAACGATTGAACATCCGTTTCACGTTGGGTTAGTTGCACAGGCATTTTAAAAGGAACCGCTTTAATGGCAGGAATATTTTTGGGAATGGCAGCAACAGGGACTGTAGGGGCCGTTTCAATAACCGTTGTTGTTTTCTTTAATGGATTACCGGTAGCAGGCCTGCTGGTCGAAGCCGTTTTCTTTGCGGTTGTCTTGTTCTTTGTCACAGGCGGAGGTATTGCCGGCACTCTTTTCTTCAGGTACACTTTGGTAGTGGGTGAGCAGCCCCTGATGTTGGAGTCCCAGATACCATCCAGCAACAGGTCAATACCCTGCTTTTTTAATTTCATCATATAGGTGCCGAGGCAATTACCGTAAAACCCGAGATCTACCGCAATTGTTTCTGATTCTATAAATACCAGGATCGAATCTTTTTTAAAATACCTGCCCACTGTTTTGTAGTGTTCGTATTTGTCATCTTCGTAGTATAGATGTGTGATGCCTGTAAAAATGGAGTCTTTGAAATTATATATCTCTACTACAAGTTTTGGTTGCCCTAAATTAAACTGTGTTGATAAAAACATTCCATCCCAGGTACCGGTGATATTATTTTGAGAAAAAGAAAACACCCCGGTTAATAAGAATAAGAGCAGGGTAAAAAGCTTTTGGGGATCATAGAAAAAAATTATCCGTAAGTGTTTTTCTTCAATAGTAAGATACAGCAGTTTTTTTTAAGTAGGCCCGGAATACAATGCTTTTCAAAATTTAAATGAACCGGAAGCAGGCCTCAAAGAGTGCTTTCACTTCAGCTTTGCAATAACACATGCCATCCCTTACCTTTGCGGCTCAAAAAATGCACTTATTCGTGTAATGAGTGCAATTCGTTCAATTAGTGTGTACATGAAATATACCGAGGAAATAAACAAGCGTAAAACATTTGCTATCATTAGTCACCCCGATGCCGGTAAAACCACCCTTACAGAAAAGTTTTTGCTTTTCGGCGGCGCTATTCAAACTGCTGGTGCAGTTAAAAGCAATAAAATAAAAAAACATGCCACCAGCGATTTTATGGAAATAGAGCGCCAGCGTGGTATCAGTGTTGCCACCAGTGTAATGACCTTTGAATACCAGGGACATTTGATCAACCTGCTGGATACTCCCGGTCACAAGGACTTTGCGGAAGATACTTACCGGACCCTTACAGCTGTGGACAGTGTGGTGTTGGTGATTGACAGCGTAAATGGCGTGGAAGCACAAACACGTAGGTTAATGGAAGTAATTGCCATGCGTAGTACCCCGGTAATTGTATTTATCAACAAAATGGACCGTGATGGAAAGAATCGTTTTGACCTGCTGGAAGAAATAGAAAAAGAATTAAAGATACAGTTGCACCCCATGACCGTACCGATTAACAGTGGCAAGGAATTTAAGGGTGTATATGACCTTCATGAGAAAAGCCTGGTGCTTTTTACCGCAGGCACTAAGGCCAACGATGAAGATGTTGTGAAAATTACTGACCTGAATGATGCTGTTTTGGACGCAAAAGTAGGAGAGAAGGATGCTGCAACGCTGAGAGAAGATGTGGAGCTGATAGATGGTGTATACGGTGAACTGAGCAATGAGGATTACTTAGCTGGTAAGATAGCCCCGGTATTTTTTGGCAGTGCGGTAAATAATTTTGGAGTGAAAGAAATGCTGGATACATTCATCCGAATTGCGCCAACACCAAGGCCAAGACATACTACGGTGAGGGATATAAGCCCGGATGAAGAAAAATTCAGCGGCTTTATTTTTAAGATACATGCCAACCTGGATCCAAAACACCGTGATAGAATCGCCTTTCTTCGTGTGTGCAGCGGGCGTTTTGAACGCAACAAATATTACGATCATGTAAGACTGAACAAAGAAATGCGTTTCAGTAATCCCTATAGTTTTCTCGCCAGGCAAAAGGATGTAATTGAGGAAGCTTACCCCGGTGATGTGGTGGGTTTGTTTGATACAGGTAACTTTAAAATCGGTGATACACTGACAGAAGGAGAGCAATTCTTCTTTACAGGAATTCCAACTTTTTCACCTGAAATATTTAGAGAGGTACAAAACAAAGATCCTATGAAAACCAAGCAGTTGGAAAAAGGGCTGATACAGCTTACTGACGAAGGTGTAGCCCAATTGTTTACACAGTTTGGAGGTACTAAAAAGATCATTGGTTGTGTAGGTGAGCTACAGTTTGAAGTAATACAGTACCGCTTGCTGCAGGAATATGGGGCTTCCGTTCAGATGAACAGCCTGCCATTTTTTAAAGCCTGCTGGATTACCAGCAAGGATGCAAAGAAACTGGAAGATTTTACCCGGTACAAACAGGCAAATATTGCAGAAGATAAAGATGGGCACCTTGTTTACCTGGCGCAAAGCGAATGGTTTTT
Organism: Chitinophagaceae bacterium; assembly: GCA_016722465.1. Lineage (GTDB taxonomy): Bacteria > Bacteroidota > Bacteroidia > Chitinophagales > Chitinophagaceae > Ferruginibacter. The sequence goes on from JADKJC010000013.1 coordinate 412,068, forward strand.
GAATACAGAAAGGCAAAACAACCCTGAAATTGAATTCCATTTTACGAGTGAAGTGCATAAGTAATTGAAAAGGAGCAACTGAAAAAACAATGCTTACACCAGCCCGGGCATTATTTACGCTGTTGTATGGTGCCCTAAGCGCTATCAATTACCCATTATTAATTATCCATTATTTTACAATTTCCTCGAAAAAAAATGCCATATTTGAATATTTTTAAATAATATTGTGCATAATCTTCATCCTGCCCGACAAGCCAGCTCCCCAACAGGTAAGCAGCCAATAAGTATTATGCAATAATGTATGGTACTCCTCCTATTGAAAAATCAATAAGCAATCATTTTTATATTGGTAATGATGCTGTACAAACAGCTCTCAATAATGTATAGCCGATGATTGAACACAAGAAAAATAGTAGTACCCTGTAAGCAAATAAATATGCGGAAAATTCACAAAGTTTTTCTAACGGTGTTACTGTTTGCAGTTAACCTGCAAACAATATCAGCATCAGGTGATAAGCGGGTGCTATCCGGAAAGAAAGAACATACCTCACCACTTGCATGTCCTTCGTCCGGTACTTATACCATTGGCCCAGGAGGTGATTATGCATCCATTACTTTAGCACTTGCAGATCTTTATACCTGTATAGGCATCACGGGGCCATTTATTTTTGAGTTGAAGAGCAACTATCTTTCTTCAGTAGAGGCTTTTCCGATTACCATCAATGCAGTGAGTGGGAGTAGTGCTGTTAATAGCATCACTTTCAGGCCTGAGTTGGGAGCAACCGGGCTAAGCATTACTACCAATAATGCAACAGGCACTATTTTATTCGACGGAGGGCAAAACTTCATTTTCGATGGAAGGCCAGGTGGTGTTGGTACTACTAAAGAACTGACCATACAAAACACGGGTGTAGGTAATTCTTATGCCATCCGTTTCGTGAATGATGCCAGCGATAACAGTATTTCCTTTTGCAACATCAAAAGTGCCAATAACAATGCTGCCGGGGCTACCATCATCATAGCAGGTACTAATGGGCCAGGAGGTAATGACAATATCACGATTGATAACAATGACATATCCGAGGCTTCAACCGGTACACCAGCCAACGCCATCATATCTTCCGGCAGCACCACCACTGCTGCCACCTACAACAGTGGTATTGTAATTTCCAATAACAACATTTTTAATTTTTTCAGCAGCACTATTAGCATGGCGGGTATTAACGTGGTGCAGGGCAGCAGCGGCTGGACGATCAGTGGCAACAGTTTTTATAAAACCATTGTTGCTACAGCCATTGCAGGCATTTACTCTGCTATTAGCGCATACAATTCTCAGATGAGTGATTTTACCATTACCGGGAACTATGCTGGTGGAGTATTACCACAGGCGCTGGGAACACCGCTGGTACTCACTGGTTCGGGGATTATCCAGTTGTTCAGGTTTAGTTTAAGTACGGCTGTTGTAAACAATATTCAGGGCAATACCTTAAGGCAGGTGAATTTCATATCCAACGCATCCTCTTTGTTCCACTCCATCATCAATCTTGCAGATGGTGCTTATAATGTAGGTACCGTTACGGGCAATACAATCGGCAGTTCTTCATTCACAGGCAATGTTGCTATCAGCCTTAGTGGTAATACTGCCAATAATTTCGCCATCATCAATTGCGGTGCCGGCTCCTCCGGAATGGCTGGGGTTAATATCAGCAATAACCTGCTTGGCAATCTTGACGTGGCTGGAACATCCAACACTGCCAATGCCCAAATGATCAATTTCGCAGGCAGCACCGGCACTTACACCATTAATAATAATGTGCTTGGTAGTACAACCTATATACCCAGCGTTAATAATTACCTGAACACTATTTTAACAGCCATCAATGGCAATCTTTCTGCAAATACGCATACCATTACCAACAATTCCCTGCTTAACCTTTACCAGCCAAATGCCGGTACTAATACGCTGATATATGGCATCAGGGTGCAGGGCAATGCAGTTTATAATATTGCAAATAACATCATTAATGGGTTAAACTCTTCTTCAACAAAACTGGCGGGATATTCAATAGTAGGTATCAGCAACACCGCAATTGCGCCAAACCAGGTGATATCCGGAAATAAGCTATTCAACTTTATTACAACAAGCAATGTGGCTACCAGGGTAGCAGGAATTTATTATGCCGGAGCTGCATCAGGAACAAACATTGTGGAAAGAAATTTCGTTCACACTTTTACCAGCAACAGCACCATCACAAGTGCATTGATCGTAGGTATTCATGCAGGCGGAGGATCAGCTAACTATCTCAATAATATGATTCGCTTTGGCATTAACAGTGCCGGGGGGAATGTGATTACGGCTTTTGATTTTGAAGGTATTCTTGAAGAAGCTGGAACCAATGACTTTTATTTTAACAGCGTTTATATCGGGGGTACTGGTGTTGGTGCCGGCAATGCATCTTATGCTTTTAACAGCGCCATCAATACCGCAACTACAAGAAATTATAAGAATAATATTTTCTGGAACGACCGTTCGAACCTGTCGTTGACAAGCCCATCTCATTATGCAATAAAGGTTGCCGTAGCCTCCGGAATTTCATCTGATTACAATGTTCTTTATGCAAGCGGATTGGGCAGGGTATTGGCCAATTTAGCCGGATCTGATATGGCAACACTGGCATTGTGGAGAACCAATACAGGGGGGGATGCAAATTCTTATAGCGTAAATCCCCAGTTTATCAACCCAACGGGCAACAGCACTACCGTTGATCTGCACATCAAACCAAACCCCACACCATCCGTTGTGGAAGGGAATGGTTTAGTGATCGCTTCTGTAACGGATGATTACGATGCACAATCAAGACCAATCTTATCACCTGCCGATATTGGTGCAGATGCAGGAAACTTTACAGCTGTTGCAAAGGCTGATATGGGGCCAATCAATTTACTAAATCCAACTTATTTTTCCTGCCTGAATGCTGTGACATCCGTTAAAGTTGTAATCAAAAATTTCAACAGTACAGCTATTAATTTTGCAGCCTCACCTGTAACAGTAGCCGTTGCTGTAACGGGTGCGATTGTAACCAGCATGAACACCACCATTAATACCGGAACACTGGCTGCTGGTGACACATTGATCGTTACACTACCTGCAACAATCAATATGAGTGCAGCCGGCACTTATAATTTTTCGATTACCACATCAGTAGGTGGCTCCTTGCTGGATGTTGATGTAACCAACAATGCCTACACGGTTTCAATTACTCCTGGTCTTTACAATATCGGTACCTTATCCTCATCAGTGGTCAATTTTTGCAATTCAGGAATTCCTGTCTTAACACTTACCGGTACTTTTGGTACTGTTCAGTGGCAGGAATCAGCCAGCAGTGGCGGCCCCTGGACCAATGTAGGCTTTAACAGCCTTACTTATTCGCCTGCTATTGTTTCGGCCACCACTTACTACCAGGCCATTGTCAGCTGTGGTGCCAGTAATGGTGCAAGCAATGAGGTAACGGTACTGGTCATTCCTGCATCTATTTCAAATACTGCAGCACTGGCTGATGGTGTGGCTGCTTTAACCGTATGCGAAGGCAGCAGCATCACACTAACACAAACGGGCGGCTCTATTGTGCCAGGTGCCCAATGGCAATGGTATGAAGGAACTGCGGTTAATAATTTCATTACTCCTGCGGGTAGCAGCACTACAGCAGCAGATGCTGCAACAGTGATTGTGCCTGCTGCAAATACTACTTATTACCTGAGGGCATCTGGCGGCACAAGCCCTTGTGACGGCAATGTTCCTGCTGCAGCTACCGGTAATCCATCGGCAACGGTAGTAGTAAAATCAACCGGCACCTGGCTTGGAGTGAATACTGACTGGAATGACGCTTCTAACTGGTGCAGTGGGGTACCTACAGTTTCATCGGATGCAATTATTCCAACCGGGCTTATCAACTATCCGGTGATCAATGCAATCAATAGTGTTCGGAATATTACCATTCAATCAGGGGCTTCTGTTACACTGGCAGCGGCTGGTGAATTAACCATCAAAGGAAACTATGACAATACCAGCGGCATTATTTCTAATGGTGGTAAGATCATTCTGAACGGAACAGCTACGCAAAATCTCCCGGGCAGTACAGCAACAATAACTGCCATGAAAAATGTTGAAGTAGACAATGCTGCAGGTGTGAGTATTGATAAAGCATTTACAATAACCGGCACGCTTCAACCAACCAACGGGGCTATTACATTAAACAACAATAGCATCACCCTTTATTCAGATGCAGTTGCAACAGCGAATGTAGGTTCACTAGGGAGCGGAGCGGCTTTTACCTATAATGGTACCGGCAGGTTTGTAGTGCAGCGTTTTATACCTGCTAAAAGGGCCTGGCGTTTATTGACCGCACCCGTAACAGCGGCGAGCAGTCCCAGCATTAACACTTCATGGCAGGAAGGCGCTACCAAATGGCCAATGGGCCCGGCAACAGCATTTAGCAACCCTGCAGATGGCTTTGGCGCTCACATCAGCGGCGGTACCAATGCTAACGGTTACGATCAGAATGTGAACGGCAATCCATCCATTAAAATTTTCAATGCTGGATTATGGCAGGGCTTATCTGTAGCCACTTCTTTATATACCAAAAAGGTAACTGACGAACCCGGCTACATGCTTTTTGTAAGAGGCAGCAGGGCGGTTGACCTCACTTTTGGCACGGCTACTGTACCCAACAATACAACCCTGCGTATCAGTGGTCAGCTAAACGTTGCCAATACTACACCGTTGGGTATTACCAGCACCGGGCTTACCTGTGTTGGCAACCCGTTTGCATCTGCTATCAACTTCAATGCATTTGCCACCGAGAATGGATTAACACAGGCGGAGAATAAATTTTATTTATGGGATCCAACATTAACCGGAAGCAATGGAGTGGGAGCTTGGGTTACATTGGCTTACAATGGCACTACTTACGACAGAACCGTTAGTGCCCCTGACGATTATACCTTGTCAGGCGGATCACAGGGAATTGATGATATCGGTACCATCCAGTCTGGTGCAGCATTTATGATGGACTTTGGCGGCAGCACCAGAACACTCAATTTTAATGAAACCATCAAACGAAACAGCAGCACCAGCCTGGTGTTCAGACCCATTCACAAACAAATGCGAACCAACCTCTACTGGGTAAACAGTTCATCCAACGCCTTGTTGGATGGAGTACTTACAACTTTTGATGCAGGCTACAGCAACGCTGCAGATCCACTCGATGTGAACAAGCTTCCTAATTTTTCCGAAAACTTCGGACTTAGCAGGGAGGGGAAAATATTTGCCATTGAAAGAAGAAAACCAATCACCGTACCTGATACCATCTTCTTTAACATGGCACAGGTAAAGCAACGCAATTATCAATTTGAATTTGTACCGGATAGTATGGCCTACAATAACCTGGCCTGCTACCTGGAAGATAATTTTTTAAACAGCAGCACTCCGGTTAACCTGCTGGAAAGATCATTTCTTCCGTTTAGTGTAACCAATAATGCCAGTGCAGCAAAAGACCGCTTCCGGCTTGTATTTAAACAGTGGCTGCAATTCAACTACTGCACTGCAACTGTATTGAATACTGACATTACGGTAAGCTGGAAAGTGATGCAGGAACAGGATGTGAATCAGTACCAGATTGAACGTTCTTCTGATGGCGAACATTTTACTGCTGTAGGTAGCAGGTTGGTAAATAACAGCAGCAATGGAGAAATGGCTTATGATTTTACAGACATGAATCCTTATGCAGGAGATTATTATTACCGCATTAAAGCAGTAAGTAACCATGGTGTAACAACCTACAGCAATACAGCTACAGTAAGAATACTCAGAAACAGTCCTTCCATGTATGTATTCCCAAATCCTGTTGTCAACAACCAGGTCAACCTGCAGATCAGCAGCAGTTTACCAGGCGGTTATTATACAGCAAGGCTGCTGAATGCCGAGGGCAAAACCATTGCCAGTAAAAAGATCAATCATACAGGAGGCAGTGCTTTCTATACAATATTGCCCGACCATTCATTAATTGCAGGAACTTATCAACTGGAAGTATCACTGCCCAATAAAAGCAGGCAGGTGATCGGTGTAATGGTGAAGTAACTTATACGCCGGTATAATTAAACGGCGTAATGGCTTTCAATTCCTTTTTAACAGCCACACTGACTTTTAAGCTGCTGATAAAAGTATGAATGGTTTTTTTATCAATGGTAGATTTCCCCCTTGTCAATTCTTTCAACGCCTCATAAGGTTTGGGATAATTTTCCCTTCTTAAAACAGTTTGAATGGCTTCTGCTACCACGGCCCAGTTATTATCCAGGTCTTCATTGATTTTATTTTGATTGAGCACCAGTTTTTCAATGCCTTTTTCAATGGACTTAATGGCCAGGATCGTATGCGCTACGGGTACACCGATATTTCTTAACACGGTAGAATCAGTAAGATCTCTTTGCAATCTTGATACCGGGAGTTTTGCAGAAAAATGCTCCAGCAACGCATTGGCGATACCAAGATTGCCTTCTGCATTCTCAAAATCGATGGGGTTTACCTTATGTGGCATGGCACTGCTTCCGATCTCACCCTTCTTTGTTTTTTGTTTGAAATAATCCATACTGATATAGGCCCATATATCACGACTGAAATCAATGAATATGGTATTGATACGTTTCACTGCATCAAAATGAGCAGCCAGTGTATCGTAGTGTTCAATCTGTGTGGTGTACTGCTGGCGCTGCAGCCCAAGTTTTGTTTCTACAAATTCGTTGGCAAATTTTACCCAGTTGTATTTGGGGTAGGCCACGTGGTGAGCATTGAGGTTACCGGTAGCGCCGCCAAACTTTGCAGTAAACGGGATATAGCTGAACAGCTGTATCTGGTTTTCCAGTCTTTCCACAAATACCAGCATCTCTTTTCCCAGTTTGGTAGGAGAGGCCGGCTGACCATGCGTCCTGGCCAATATGGATACATCTTTATATCCTGCAGCCATTTTACTGATGGATGATTGCAGGTTGATTACCGCAGGCAGGTATTCATGTTCCACCCCATGCTTCCAGCTGAGTGGAATAGCCGTATTATTAATATCCTGTGAAGTAAGTCCGAAATGTATCCATTCTGTTAAATAGGCCGCATTACATTTGTGAAGTTCCGCTTTTAAAAAATACTCCACTGCTTTTACATCGTGGTTGGTGATCTTTTCGGTTTCTTTGATCTGCTCCGCATCTGCAATGGAAAACTCCGCAACAGTTTTTTGCAGATGGTTCTTTACAGCAACCGGCAGTTTAAAGAACTTCTTCTGTGCCAGGAATAAAAAATATTCGACTTCCACCAGCACCCGGTACCTGATGAGTGCATATTCACTAAAGTATTCATCCAGGTGATGCAGTTGTTTCCGGTATCGTCCGTCAACCGGGCCAATGGCAGTGAGTGCTGAAATTTCCATAATAATTGTTAGAGGCGCAAAGATAACGGCTGCTGCTGAAATAGTAAGCGGCGCCCGTATCTTTGCAGGGATGAATTTACATGCCACAGCAAACGACACCCGTAAAATTAAAGTAGGAGCGGTAAGTTACCTCAACACCAAACCACTGATATACGGATTTGAAAAAGGGATGATGCAGGATGAACTTGACCTTTTGATTGATTACCCCAGCAAAATTGCACAATCGCTTCTTGACAATACTATTGATATAGGGCTTGTTCCGGTTGCCATCATCCCTGAAATGGAGCAACATTATATTATCGGTGATTATTGTATTGCAGCCGATGGGGAAGTGGCGAGTGTATGTTTATTCAGCCAGGTTCCATTGCAGGAAATTACTAAAGTGCTGCTGGATTATGAAAGCCGCACTTCAGTAATGCTGGTGCAATATCTTATTAAAGAATACTGGAAGATCCATCCGGTATTTCAAAATACAGGCACTGATTTTATTAATGAAATAAAAGGTTCCACTGCAGCTGTTGTAATTGGTGACAGGGCCCTGCTCCAACGCAAAGTATTTCCCTATGTATATGATCTGGCAGCAGCTTGGAAGGCACACACAGGCCTTCCTTTTGTATTTGCTGCCTGGGTCAGCAACAAACCAATGCCGGAACAATTTATCGCAGATTTTAATAAAGCCAACGAATACGGGTTTGAGCACCTGGATGAAGTGCTGAAAGCTAATCCTTTTGATGCATTTGACCTGGAACAATACTATACTCATTTTATACAATACCGCCTGGATGATTCCAAAAGAAAAGGATTACAGCTTTTTTTAAACTGGTGTAGCCAAATCATCAGTGTACCTGCCTCTTAAACTACTTGCTTATTATAGTAATAACAACGGTTTTTTTTCGTTAAATACCTCTATATGGGCATTTTATGCCTTTTTGTTCATGCATCCCCGGAAAAGTTAACAGGTTGATGAAAAAGTTGACGGTATTCGCCGCTTTTACATTTGCTGCACACCTCGTGTACGGCCAGGCATTGCCTGCCGATAAGCTGCTTTCCTCATTGAGGATCCCTTCTGTAAAGCTGGACGACTGGGCAGCAAAAAAGAAATTCTTCCTTTCCAATTCTTCAAGGGCCGGAGATACATTGGTTAAGCTGTACGATTACAAGGCAGAGATTAAAAAGAAAAAGCCCGTTGATTCCGTAATGCGGCGTATGCTATCGAGGGAGAATAAAGATTATTTTTCATTGACCTATCAAACCTCCTCCAAAGAGGAATTTAAAGCACTTATTGATCAGTTAAAACAGGCTGGCTTTTATTGTAACCATGAAGCTGACCCGGCAACAACTAAACTCCTGTTTCAGCAAAAGGATATAACGGTTAGTACATCTACTGAGATCAAAGACAGCACAGTATTGTACTCCCTGCAGTTTCACGACCAGGATTTCCCGGATTCAAAAGAGCTGCACTATGCTGATGATCTTTTATACTTCACATCTCATGAATACCTGGTATATTATTTTGGAGAAGAAAATGTAAAAAAGGACTTCTATTATTTTTCCGGTGATGAACTGGTAAACTGTTCAGTGCTTTTTATCAACACAGCAAGGCAGGTGGTATTTATATGGAAAGATGAAGTAAATAAAAGAGGTATTGATAACCTGTTATTTGGTGGTCAGCAAAAATTGAAGAGTGCAATGCAGTCGGGCAAATTTGTAGCGGAGAGTAATTGGGTGTTCAAAAGCGGGGTGCATGCAGGCATGCCTTTGTACGAGCTAAGAGTATTGAATGGAGATGACCTGAAATTTTATGCCGGTGGTTCTCCCAATACGGGCGTGGTTGTTAAACAAAATACCGGCAAACTTGATTTTAAAAAAGAAGAAGTCATTTTGGGTTGCGTGAATTGCACCGATGGAAAATTTGTATCTGCTGAAATAATGAATGCCGATGAAGCACTTGCAGAAGGTAAAATATTGTTTGTATTATCCGTAGTACTAAACGCAGATGCAGATGAAAAAAGCAAACACAAACCTGCCCAGCCGATGGTGAGTAAGTAAGAAAATATTGCTCCTTTCTTTATAAAAACCTATTTCAACAATTTAAATGAATTCATAAACCGTTCAATCTGTTTATTCTCATCCTTTTCGGTGTATGTAATGGTTTGCAATGTAAACATTGTTGCTTTCACCATGTACATCCGCATTCTTATGATGGCAAGCCCGTTATGAAAATCGATCTTAACTTCCCTGCCGGGACAGCCTTCAAACTCAATCTCTTTTTCCGATAATAATTTACCTTTCACACTGTTTACACCACCCTTTACAGCACCGTCAAACAATCCTTTGATAAAAGCAGGGACCTTCATTTGCTGTGTCAATGAATCGGGATAGATCATAGTCATTACTCCATACACCAGGTTTTCATCAGTGCTGTCTTCTGAAGCATCATACATAAAACTATTGAACTTAAGCTTACCGACCGGGGAGTTGACCATTTGAGAGTCTGCCTCGGGTTTTTTGGGAAATGATGCTGAAAAACCATGGGAGGTAAACTCAATCCAGTCTCCGGTAACAGTAAAGGATAGAGATACTGCAATAAGAAAGATGACTGACAGGGTACTTCTTTTTCTGAACATACAAACGGGTTTATATTGATACCGGGTAAAGGTATTTTTTAAATTAACACCGCTCACATAAATCACCGCCTCCCTTAAAAATTATTTTTCTTTTTTTGTCCCTGTGCAACATTGTTCAAACTGCCTTGTCTCTAATATCAAACCCTGAATTGTAAGTGAATCTAGCCATCGAACAAGACCAACTCGTAGAGCGTTGCAAAAGCGGCGAACTGTCAGGATACAGGGCATTGTATGAGCAATATGCAAAAGCAATGTACAATACCTGTCTCCGTATATTGAACAATACTGCCGAGGCTGAAGATGTGTTGCAGGAAAGTTTTACAGAGGCGTTAAAAACCTGGACAGTTTTGAATACCGGACAAGTTTTGGTGGCTGGCTCAGGCAAATTTGTGTGAACCGCTGCATTAACCAGTTGAAGAAAAGAAAATATTCTGTTGATATTGAGCAAACCGATATTGCAGAGAATCACTATAACAGTTGCTATGACGAAGAGGAGATGCTGTTGAAAGTGGCTGCTGTAAAAAAAGCGATGGCACAATTACCGGATGGATATAGAACTGTGCTGAGCCTCTATTTGATGGAAGGATACGACCACGAAGAAATAGCAGGCATACTGCAATTGGCAGAATCAACCGTAAGAACACAATACATGAGGGCAAAACAAAAATTACTTCAATTAATAAACAAAGAACATGAGCAGGCTGGAAGAATTTATTAATGAGAACAGGGATTCATTTGATGATGAAGTACCCTCTAAAGAAGTATGGCAAAAAATTGAATTGGCCATTCCTGGGCAACAGTCAGTTATTGTTAACAGCAAACCTGCAAAGCTTTTCAATATAACAGCACTGGTCAGGTGGGGCATTGCCGCTTCGATATTGCTGCTAGCAGGCACTGCTGTTTTTTTTCTGTACCTGAAACGGGATTTGCCGGCAGTAAATACTGCCAACACCACTACAGGCACTACCTCCGGTGATATTGCCGCTACAGTGCCGGAAGCAGTGCCAGAGGTAAACCAGATTGCAAAACTGATTGTACTGAAACAGGAGGAATTAAAAGAACTTTCCAAAGAACAGCCGGCACTGTATCAAAAATTCACCACTGATATTCACCAACTGGATAGTTCGTACCGTCACCTGAAAAACCAGCTCAGCATTACCCCAAACAAAGAAATGCTGATAGAAGCCATGGTTCAAAACCTTCAGCTGCAGCTGAACGTACTGAACCAGCAACTGAATATTATCAATCAAATTAAACAAACAATCAAAAAAGTATAGCCATGAAAAAACAATCATATTATTCAGTCTTATCGTTGCCTTTTTGTGCATATAAAAGCTGTTGCACAAAATGACAACGATAATGATAACGACAACAGGAAAAAATATGAATTTGTAAAAACAAAGTCGGTTAATAAAATTTACAATGTGGGTTCAGGTGATAAGCTGAATATCTCCAACTCTTTTGGAAAGGTGGAAGTACATACCTGGAATAAGAATGAAATTAAAGTAGATGTAACCGTGGAAATAACTGCTAACAAGGAAGGGCTGGCACAGAAGATACTTGATGGCATCAGCATCAGTGAAAAGCAAAGTGGCGGCGTTGTAACATTCAAAACCTCCATCAATGGCAATAGCAGTAATAAAAGCGATAAGAGCAGTATGGAAGTAAATTACAGCATTTACCTGCCGGAAACCAATGAGCTTCATTTATCCAACGAGTTTGGTGCAATTAGCATCCCCTGACTATAAAGGCAGGGTAGACCTTACCAGTAAATTTGGTTCATTAACAACCAGGGCACTTTCTGATGTAAAAAACATTTTGGTAGAGTTTGGCAAAGGGAACTTTGAAAGCATTGGAAATGGAAACATCACTATTAAATTCTCATCCGCAAGCTTTGGTAAATTATCGGGGAATATAAAACTTAAGTTTGAATTTTGCAGCGCCAGCAGAATCAATGTTGATAATAGCCTTACCTCCCTGGATCTGAATGCATCTTATTCTACCGTAAACCTTAAACCCGTCAATGGCCTGGCAGCTTCCTATACAATTGCCACTAGTTTTGGCAGTTTTAAAAATAACACCGGGATAAAGTTTGAAAGCGATGAAGAGGAGGAAGATAAGGGGCCTAAGTTTGACTTCAAGTATGAAGGTAAAACTGGCAATGGTAGTATTCCGGTAAAAGTAAAAACCAGCTTTGGCAAGATCATTTTAGGAGAAGCAAGTGAGGAAGATATGAAAGAAGAGGGTAAACAAAAATCAAAAAGAAAAACCACCTGATTATGGCAATATCTGCCTGCATAAATCATTTTCCTTAAAAGGGTACTCAAAAAGTACCCTTTTATGTACCCCGTAAATGCGCTGTTAATTTACTAATCCAATAAGGAATTAAGCAGTATATAAATTACATTTGCACGGTGCAGGAACAAACTAAAGAAACTGATTACCCCAATATTAAAACAACCAATTGGGGTAGAGCCGTAGAAAATACCCGGTTCAGGAACAAGCTGATTGTGGGTGTGCTGGTATTTGGAGGTATTCTTCTGGTATTGCCATCTTTTCTTTGCAATGATTGAAAACCGCAACGGTATAGTTTTGAACGATATATTGCTCAATAATATCGGCCCCATGGACTTCTCCATTCCAATTTTTATTATTATATGGTCTACCACAGCATTGTTTTTTATCAGGTCGTATTATAATCCGGCCATATTTCTGCAGGCGATTTACAGCGTGGTTTTCCTTACATTATTAAGAATGCTTTCGATTTATCTGGTTCGACTCGATCCACCATTAACCATCATTGCCATAAAAGATCCATTGACCAGCCTGACTTACGGCGGCAAAGATATTTTTATCACAAAAGACCTCTTTTTTTCCGGCCACACTTCCAATATGCTGATATTGGCACTTTGTTTCGAAAAAAAGAACGACAAATGGCTTGGTTATTTAGCCGCTCTGTCAGTTGGTATCCTGGTATTATTTCAACATGCCCATTACACCATTGATGTAATTGCCGCCATTATTATCACTTTTATTGTGGTAAAGTTTGCAAAGAGAGCTGCGATCCATTAGAAGTTGGATTATACACCAATTTTTATTTTTGCTTATCCTATTTTTCGTTGAATGTAATATCTGCCGCATTGCAGTTGTTTAAAAAAGCAGGCTGAAATTGACACGAAAAAGACACAACTGCCTTGCTTGAAAATTAAATAATTAAATAGAATTCAAAAAAATATTGAGAAGGAAAGCCTTATCTGTAAAGCATTTTGGAGAGGCGGGCCTTAAAAAAATATTCCCCCTGAAGAATCAGGGGGAATTTTCTTTAACCCTTAAAACAACCAACATGAATGATGTTGATTCCTATGAATGCAATTTACGGGGTTTAATGAAATATGTTTACTTTTTTTTATTTTTTTTTAGCTGTATTTTCTATGCTCAAAGGAAAATGCTGGTACAATAAATTTTAAAAAATAAAAAAAATCCCTCCGAGGAATCGGAGGGATTTTTTTAACCCTTAAAACAACCAACATGAGTAATGTTGATACTATACAACACCGGATACGGTGTTTGGTTTAAAATAGTTCGCTAAAGCCAAAAATATTATGAAAGAGCTATATCCAGTACTTGCTGCATCGTCTTTACGTAATGAAACCGGATGCCCTTTATAAAAGCAGGGTTTATTTCTTCTACATCCTTTTCATTTTGCCAGCACATGATGATCTCTTTCAATCCTGCTCTCTTGGCTGCCAGTACTTTTTCTTTAATACCTCCCACAGGAAGTACCTGCCCCCTCAATGTTATCTCACCCGTCATTGCCAGGTAAGGCCGGATCCTTCGGTTGGTAAAAGCACTTGTTAATGCGGTCATCATGGTAATGCCTGCGCTTGGTCCATCTTTGGGTACGGCTCCTTCAGGAATATGAATGTGAACATTTTTTTTGACAAACATTTCAGGGTCTATATCCAGCTTTTTGGCATTTACCTGCAGCCAGGTAAATGCTGTACTGGCACTTTCTTTCATCACATTACCAAGATTGCCGGTCATTTTCATTTCTCCCTTGCCGTCACTGAGGGATGTTTCAATGAACAGGATATCCCCCCCCACATAAGTCCAGGCAAGGCCAACTGCTACACCAGGCATATTGGCCACTTTATACATATCGTTTGTAAATCTTGGCTTACCCAAAATTCTTTCAAGATCCTGCTGTGTAAGTGTAGCCTTAAGCTTGCCTTTTATGGCATACTGCTTGGCAAGGTTACGCATTACTGCTGCCAGTTGCCTGTCGAGGTCACGAACACCGCTTTCCCTTGTATAATCTTCAATTAATTTTTCAAGTACCTTATCACTGACCTTGATGTTCAAGTCTTTAAGACCGTGGGCTTCCTGTTGTTTTGGCAACAGGTGGCGCTTGGCGATCTCGATCTTTTCTTCCACAGCATAGCCATTCAGATCAATGATCTCCAGGCGGTCTCTTAAAGCCGGCTGGATATTGTTTATATTATTGGCTGTTGCAATAAAGAGCACTTTACTCAGGTCGTACTCCAGCTCCAGGTAGTTATCGTAAAAATTATTGTTCTGTTCCGGGTCAAGTACTTCCAGCAATGCAGAGGATGGGTCGCCGCGGTGATCAGCGCCGATCTTATCGATCTCATCCAGTATCATTACCGGGTTACTGCTCTTGATCTTCCTGATGGATTGAATGATGCGGCCGGGCATGGCACCAATATAAGTTTTGCGATGGCCACGTATCTCACTTTCATCATGCAGTCCTCCCAGGCTTACCCTCACATATTTTCTTGATACCGCATTGGCAATGCTTTTACCCAGGCTTGTTTTACCGATACCGGGAGGGCCTACAAAGCAAAGTATCGGGCTCTTCATATCGCCTTTTAACTTCAATACAGCCAGGTATTCCAATATTCTTTCCTTTATCTTTTCCATGCCATAATGGTCATGATCCAGTATCTTTTTGGCTTTTTTCAAATCATAAGAATCAGCTGTATAATCCTGCCAGGGCAAGTCCAGCATCAGGTCCAGGTGATTGTACACCACCGAATAATCGGGCGTGCTGGGGTGCATCCTTTCCAGTTTTTCAGCCCCTTTGGTAAACATTTCTTTTGCTGCCAGCGGCCATTTTTTGGTTTCCGCTTTCTTGAGCATTTCTTTTACCTCAGCCACATTATCACCACCAAGCTCTTCTTTAATGGCTTTCATCTGCTGCTGTAGAAAGTATTCCTTCTGCTGCTTATCCAGCTCTGCCCTTGTTTTATTAGTTACTTTGTTTTTCAGCTCGGTGTACTGCAGTTCAGTGTGCAGCAGGTTCAACAACAGTTCGGCACGGGCCTTTATATTGTTGGTCACCAGCAGGCGCTGTTTATCCTTTATTTCACTGCTTAAATTGCTGCTTACAAAATGGATGAGGAAGGCCGGATTTTCAATATTCTTCAAAATAATGCCGGCTTCACTGGGCAGGTTGGGAGAAAGGGTGATGATCTGCGAAGCAAGGTCCTTAATGCTGCTAACCATGGCATCAAAATCAGCGTCATTTTTCAATACTTCTTCGTCCAGCAACTGCACTTTTGCCTTGAAATAAGGATCTTCGGTAGTGATCTCATCTATTTTAAACCGCTTTTTCCCCTGGATTATGATAGTGGTTCCACCATCGGGCATTTTTATCAGTTTGGCAATTTTTGCCACCGTTCCAATTTCTTCCAGGTCGCTAACGGTGGGCTCTTCTACATTACTGTCTTTTTGCGCTATCACACCTATCAATTTGTCACCTTTGTAAACATCGGTTACAGCTTTTATACTCTTATCACGACCAACTGTAATGGGTAAAACCACACCAGGGAAAAGAACGGTATTGCGTAGTGGAAGTAAGGGCAGATCGGCTGTAATGCTTTGCAGGTCGGTATCATCAGCGCTGTCTTCATTTAGGGGGATGATGGGCATGAACTCCATTTCTTCTTCGGGTCCCTGTAACATAAATCGTTTATTCATAATTATTCAAGATATTGTCAAAATGTCAAAAATTCTACTATTGGGCTTTGTTTTTATGTGAATGTGTATATTGACAACATTAGTGCCGAACACAATCAATAATTGAAAATGGAAAGTGGAAAGTTGCAAAGTTGGAAATGGGAAAAGTGCTGCAATGTTTATGCACTATTGACTATTCACAATTCACTATTGACCATTGACGATCCCCCATTGCCCACCCACCATTCACAATTACGCTTATTTTTGCCGATATGGATATTAATTGTTCCAAAAAGGAATTAATGATACTGGAAAAGATTGGTATAGCAGCAACAACCCTCCAGTTGCCCTGTTACCTGATTGGTGGTTTTGTAAGAGATAAGATCATTGGCAGGCCCACAAAAGACATTGATGTGGTATGCCTGGGCGATGGCATTGCGCTGGCTGAAGCAGTTGCTGCCACATTTTCTCCAAGGCCGGAAGTAAATTTTTTTAAAACATTCGGAACAGCTCAAATAAAAACAAGCGACCTGGAAATTGAATTTGTAGGAGCCCGAAAAGAAAGTTACACACACAACAGCCGTAAACCGGAAATAGAACCAGGTACTTTGGAAGATGACCAAAACAGGCGAGACTTTACCATCAATGCCCTTGCCATCAGCCTTAACAAAGTGGATTTTGGGAAGCTGGTGGATCCTTTTAACGGGCTGCAGGATATGGAAGCCCAATTGCTGAGAACGCCGTTGGCCCCTGAAAAAACATTCAGCGATGATCCTTTAAGGATGATGAGAGGAATACGTTTTGCCGCACAGCTGGGATATACCATTGTACCGGAAACATTTGAAGCCATCCGCCAAAATGCCCACCGCATAAAAATTGTAAGCGGTGAACGAATTGCTGATGAACTGAATAAAATCTTGCTCACGCCAACACCTTCGGTTGGTTTTGACTTGTTGTACAAAAGCGGCTTGCTTAAGATCATCTTTCCGCAGATGGTTGACCTGGCAGGCGCTGAGTATATCGATGGGCATGGTCACAAGGATAATTTCTATCATACCCTGCAGGTAGTGGACAATGTATGTAAGGAAACGGATGACCTGTGGATACGCTGGGCTGCTGTATTGCATGATATTGCCAAGCCCGCTACCAAAAAATTTGAAGAAGGCCATGGCTGGACCTTTCATGGGCATGAAGTAGTAGGTGGAAGGATGGTTCCAAAGATATTTACCAAATTGAAATTGCCGCAGAATGAGAAAATGAAATTCGTAAGAAAGTTAGTGGAGTTGCACCTGCGTCCCATCAGTCTTACAAAAGAGAACATAACAGACTCCGCTGTACGCAGGTTGCTGTTTGATGCCGGGGAAGATTTTGAGGCCCTCATGATGTTGTGCAGGGCAGATATCACTTCTAAGAACAAACAAAAAGTGAAACGCTTTTTAGAGAATTTTGAATGGGTGGAACAGCGTTGTGCAGAAGTAGAATCAAAAGATCAGCTACGAAACTGGCAACCCCCAGTTACAGGAGAGATCATCATGCAAACCTTTAACCTGCCACCGGGGCGTATGGTAGGAGATATCAAAACCGCCATCAGGGAAGCGATACTGGATGGTGTGATACCCAATGATTACGATGCGGCCTACCAATTCATGCTTAATAAAGCCAAAGAGCTGGGAGTATCTTGATAACTGAGGGCCCTTATTCTTCATTCAACATTCGTAACTTGTAATTCTGCGGTCGTATTTTCTCATTTTCATTTCTTATTCCTAATTTCGTTTTATGGCAATATTAAAATTCAGGGTTTACTGGGAAGATGATGACAGTGTTTACAGAGATGTCGTGATCCGTCATACGCAAAATTTTTTCGATCTGCACAACTGCATTTTAAAATCTTTTGAATTTGATAATAAACACAAGGCTACTTTTTACCGCAGCAATGACAATTGGGTAAGAGGCAGGGAAATTTCCCTGGAAAAATATGATGATAAGGAGTATAAGGCTGATCCGTTGATCATGGCTGAAGTACCAATGGGTTCCGAGATAAAAGATCCTAACCAGAAATTTATTTATGTGTACGACTTTAATAAATTCTGGACCTTTAAAGTAGAACTGATACATGTAGATAAAGAGGAAAATAAAAAACTAACTTACCCAAGCTGCATCCGTACAGAAGGCATCGCACCATCTCAATATGGAACAAAGGGCCTGGTTGACAGCCGCCTTGCAGAAGTAGAAGAGAAATATGACCTGAACTCTGCTACAATGCCTGATGGCTTCAGTGAAGAGGATGAAGACGGCAACGCTACCGGAACAGAAGAAGAAGCCGGAACAGAAGAGGCAGGAGAAGAATTTTAGCAATAAAAAGTCAAAAATAAAAAACAAAAAAACCTATACTGCTTAGGTTTTTTTTATGATTATACTGTCCGCTTCTACAAAGAATTGAGCTATCGGAATTTCAGTTACAAAATTAATTCCCTGAGCGTTTTTGACTTTTTACTTTTGACTTATGAAAAAAACCTGTATTATTATTGTTGGACCAACCGCTGTTGGTAAAACAGCCCTGGCAATACAGCTTGCACTACGTTACACTACCCAAATCATTTCCTGCGACAGCCGCCAGTGTTTTAAAGAACTGAACATTGGGGTGGCTAAACCCTCTGCAGAAGACCTCCACACTGTTACACATCATTTCATCAATTCCCATTCCATTCAGGAGCTGGTGAATGTGGCAACATTTGAAAAGTATGCGCTGGAAAAGGTGAACGAAATTTTCACCACGCAGGATGTTGCTGTTATGGTGGGAGGCACCGGCCTGTATGTGAAAGCATTTTGCGATGGCATGGATGAAGTGCCGGAAGTGGATGCGGTAATAAGGCAGGGAATTCTCCGCAATTACGAAAATATAGGTATTGAGTGGCTGAGGCAACAAATCCAACAAAACGATCCTGCCTATTTTTTAAAAGGAGAGATACAGAATCCTCAGCGCATGATGAGGGCACTGGAAGTAAAACTTTCTTCGGGAAAATCGATCCTTGATTTTCAAACAAAACAACAAAAGCAACGGGATTTTAATATTATAAAAATTGGTCTTGAATTGCCGAGACCTGAACTGATTGGACGAATCAACAGGCGTGTTGGCCTGATGATGGGCGAGGGTCTGTTGGAAGAGGTAAGATCATTATTGCCGTATCAGCAGCTGAATGCATTGCAAACAGTTGGGTACAGGGAATTGTTCAGCTATTTTAACAATGAAATGAGTTTGGAAAAAGCAGTAGAATCGATCAAAACAAATACAAGGCAATATGCCAAAAGACAGATGACCTGGTTTAAAAAAGATGCGGCCATCAAATGGTGTAAGCCAGATTTTGAAACAATGTTGCCACTGGTCAATCAATGATTTTATCACTGAAGAAAATGGATACTACAGCAGAGGCGGCAATGATCAGGCATAAAAAAAGGAAGGTCTTTTTCTTATTCAGTGAAAGTGTTTAAAGCATTTAACAGCATAAACAGGTTCTTACATACCAACCGCTCTTTTCAACAAAACGATCTGGCCCAAATGATAAGCATCATGCTGGAGGCAGCCCATCATTAATTGATAAAAAGTTTGCTCTGGTTTTGGCGAAGGATTGTGCAGGTTCGTTTCTTTAAAATGAGAGATGGTGCTGCGTAGCTGATGATAAGTGCTTTCAAAATCAAGCAAGGTTTGTTTCCAGCTTTCTTCATCAAGCTGGTCTGGCAGGCTCATGTCCTTAAAGGGTGGGGGATCGATACTTCCATTTAACCGGTTGATAACGCTGGTACGCCAGTAAATAATATGAAATACCAGTTGCCAGATGCTATTGGTACTGTTGCCCACTGTTTTTTGTGCAAGCGCTGCATCCACATCCTGAAGGACTTCTTTAAAATTGGTGCCTATCCAGCAATCGCCATGCTGCAGGTTGGTGAAGAGTTTTACTATGCGGTTGATTTCTGTCATGGCTGGTTGTTTATCCAAATTTATAAAGGTTTTTAAAATTTATAAATTGAAGATGTACATTTTATTTGAATATTTTTTTGATTTGCATTCCTGGTATATAATGATAGCAGTTGAATGGCTGTATCAGTAACAGATAAGCGTACATAAAACAACGTCGTTTTTTAATGGGTAACATAAAGCTGATATCCTGCATTTACCCTTACAGAAGCACCCGGTTTTACCTTAATGCTTCTGACTGTAACATTTGAATTGATGATAACAAAGCCCGGTGAATTGATCACCACATCCGTATTATCATCTGGCAATTGTCCGCATAACCAGTTGGCAGTATTTTCCCAGGCATTATTAAAGCTACCCGTCCAGGTAGCAGTGAATGTTAAAAACTGAACGCTGCCATTAACGCCATCCACCACACAGCGATATTGATAACCATACCAGGCAGAAGGAATGTTTTTTATTACAAAACTGGAAGAAGCGGTGCCTGTATAATTGCTGTCATCGGCAATATTTACAAAGCCATTGCCTGTATTGAGCTGCCATTGATAGATTAATCCTTCAACATCAGCCTGCAAAAGCATACTGTCTGTACTGGTACAAAGTGATACTGGAGCAGTATCACCAATTATATTCCTCAATACCATTGTTTTGTTACTGTTGCCGCTGTTAACGTTTATACCACTTACAATAAAGTCTGCTTTACCGTCCGCATCCAGATCGGCAAGTGCAACAGCCTGTTTAGCACTACCAGTGCGGTAACCTATTTTAGGTTGTGTAATAACTGTTCCCGGCAGGCTGTTGTTTTTATAAACAAATACTGAATCGTAGGTGGCAAGCACAGCTATATCGGCCTTCCCATCGCCATTCATATCATTAACCGCTACAAAAACCGGTGCATAGGGGCCATCAATATTTATTTTAGAGGTAAAGGAAATATTGCCTGCAACGGAGGTATTCCTGTAAACAGATAGCAGGGATGAGTCGGAAGATACATACATAATCTCCGGTTTACCATCCCCATCAAGATCGCCCAGTTTCATGTCAAAACTGCCATTGCCAATGGTTGTATTTCTTTGAGAAGTGATACTCACTTTGGCCGCAAAACTAACGGAGCCTGGCGTACTCGTATTCCTGTAAATAAGAAAAGGAGGAAAAAAACGGCTGAGAGAAGTAACATCAGGTTTTCCATCGCCGTCAATATCTGCTACGTATATTTTGCAGGCATCTCCCACATTGCCAGAGCCACCGGGTACTGAACCGTATGCGAAATTAATCCTGGCAGCAAAAGAAATATTTCCGCCGGTGCCTGTATTTCGTGCTATAGAAAAACAGGTGCCTGAATGGGAGGAGCCAATGATGAGATCTGTTTTGCCATCGCCATCAATATCATTCACATCAATACTGTATGGTTCATTGCCACTGCTGCCAATTGGGTAAAATAGCTGGTTCTCAAATAAAACACTGCCATTACCGCTGTTATTTTTATAAATGGAAACCACTGCCGCACCGGTGCCAACTACCGCCAGGTCCAGTTTCCCATCAGCATTAAAATCGACCGCAACAATCTGCACCGGAGTTGTTATGGTTGCATAGGGAATACCGGTACCAAATACAAACTGGCCGGGAGTGCCATTATTTTTGAAAATTGAAATTCTATTACTGTTAATAATACAGGCCATATCAACCAGCCCATCATTATCAAAATCTCCAAAACAGGGAAGGCGGGCATCCGCAATGGTGAAGTTTTCTGCAAATGAGTTACTCCTTATTGCTATACCTGTTCCAAATGTTGTGACAAATGGTTGTTGTGAAAATGCAGTCAATGAATCCACTTTTACTGAAACAGGCAGATAGGTTGAACCTGCAGGCACAGTTGCCGTGATGCTGGTAGTACTGGCTGCTGTAACAATAGCTTTTACAGCACCAAAATAAACGGTATTTGCGGAGGGGGTTGTATTATAATTGGTACCACTAATAATAACGCTGCTGCCAACCGGCCCGGCAGCAGGAGAAAATGAACTTATGGTTGGTACCTGAGAAAAAGCAATCATAGAAACAAATGAAAACATAACAGCAGCGATAAAATTTTTTCTCATTTGTAACAGGGATTTAGGTTCTGATAATATTTTTCAGAAAGCTGGATGTGATAAGAGTATCAAATACATAAAAGTGCATCGGTTTTTATTATATAGTGTTAAGACTTATACCTGAGTTTTTCTTCCAGTTCAGGAGGCAATGCCGGCAGCTTTCTTTTGTCGATTAAAAAACTGTTCAGTTGCGCCACTTCTTTAAAAATATTATGCTTATCTGCTGCTGCTTTTAAATAATCCATGCCGCTGCTGCCCCCGGTACCACTCCGGGCACCGATCATTCGTTTTACCATATTGATGTGGCGGTAGCGCCAGTTGCCAAGTTGATTATCTATTTCCAGTAAGGTATCAAGCAATTGAAAAGGTAATTCCATCAATGGGTATTCCCTGTATAAAATGATGAACAGGGCAGAGCGGCATGCGGTAGCGCTCAGTTGCCTTTCGCCATCAGTGGGGTCGTTGCTGAACACCCTGTTGAAAAAGATTTTCATAGAACTGTCATATTCCGGCAGGCTCTTCAGAAAAATATGTTCGTAATCATTCCAGAATTTAGGTGAAGTATGATTGCCTGAAACCGGCTGA
Source organism: Chitinophagaceae bacterium (assembly GCA_016722465.1). Lineage (GTDB taxonomy): Bacteria > Bacteroidota > Bacteroidia > Chitinophagales > Chitinophagaceae > Ferruginibacter. The sequence continues at coordinate 434,791 of JADKJC010000013.1, forward strand.
TAATTTAACCAGTAATTTTCATCATTGATAAAGGGCATCCGCTCCAGCCAGTCATTTACATCCTGCAGTAAGGAACGGGAAGCTTCTGCATTTTTAATGATATCAAGCTCTTCTTTTTTTAATGCAGAAGTGTAAAACTCCTGGCCATAACGATGATCATATTTAAGGCCCAGTGCAGCTTCAATTTCCTTGAACTGCCAGCTTTGAAAGCCGGATGCAGGCCTTACACTATCCCTGAAACTGAGAAATTCCATTGGCGACATGGTTTCCAGCACATCAATTTGCCCTACGAGCATCTTTAAGATAATACCCACTCTTTTCAAACGGTGTACAATAATGGAAAGTTCTGAAGTATTATCATTCACCACTTCCTTGTTCATGATCTTCAATACAGCATCCACTTCAAACTTAATCTGCTTAAACCACAACTCATAGGATTGATGAATGACGATAAACAGCATTTCGTCGTGTGCAGGCTGCTGGCCTTCTTTAAATGTCATCGGATGCTGGGCATCCAGTATCTTATCTAAGGCTAAATATTCTTTGTAGTAAACTGACATGATAAGCAGGCGTTTTTTCGCTGGAAAGATAAAGTAAAATGTAGAAGAGTGGAGAATGACAAATTAAAAGGTAAGAATTAAGAATGAAGAGTTGATATGCGGTTACGGGAAATAATACGTGGTTCAGAACTTATAACTCATAACTCAAAATTCATAATTACCTGATCAGCACAGTAGCCCCCTTTTGTTCCATCCTTTGCCCCGTTTCTATATGGGTATAATATAAGAACCAAACATAAGTACCCGGGTCCTGCGGATTGCCTTTGTAAGTGCCGTCCCATTTATTGGTCCAGTCCCTGGTTTCAAATATTTTATTGCCATTGCGGTTATACACGGCAAAATAAAGATCCTTTGCTTTATAGGCATTGGTAGGGAAAAGATAATCATTCAATCCATCGCCATTGGGTGTAAATGCTGTAGGCACCGCAATAAAGCAATTGCCTACCACCCTGATGGAACCTGTTGCAGTATCTGAACACCCGATATCATTGGTAACAATGAGTTTTACCGGTACGTCCCTGATGCTGTTATTATTGCCTACGTTATAAAATTGTGGTGGTGGCTCCTGCAGGTTGCTCGGTGTGACATTCCCAAAATCCCAGTTCCATGCCACAACACGGTTAAAGCTTTTATCTTTAAAAACAGCAGGGTCACCTGGACAAACAACGGCTGTATTCTCAAACTGTGCATCCAAAAAATTATCCAGCAATATGGCATTGTTGGTAACAGAATCCCTGCATACGCCATTACTCACTACCAGGGTTGCGGTTTTATTATTGAATACGGTATAGCTGATGGAAGTATCTTTTTTATTGCTTGTGATACCATTGTCAAATGTCCACTTCCAGAAGTTTACGCCGTTGCGGCCATCGTGTGAATAATCGATCACATCTGTTTTACAGCCAAGATGGATGTTGTAAGCGAAATCAGCACTTACTGTATCCACAGTTGTAAAATTAATAAATGAACCAACGGGTGTTTCCATGCTGCATTCATTCATTACGGTGTTACCATCTGAGCCTTTTTTTAAGGTGATGGTAAAGTTGCCCTGTGTGGAAAGAGGGGCGGCAAGTGCAACCGTGATGATGTTTGATTGACCAGAATTTCCTGTACCGGGAATAATTAAGCAGGAAGCACTTGTTACAGTAACAGGTTGGGAACCGGTTACAATAAAATCACTTCCATCCGCAGCAACTGAATTGCATTGCATTGGTTTTGAAAATACCAGTCGCAGTTCAGCAGGAGCACAACCGACATTGATAAGGCTGTCCATTGGGGTTGGTATCTGTGGAAAAACTGTTACAGAAAGGTTTTGTCCCAATGGTATGGTGCGGTTGCAATTGTCGAGCAGGTTAATGCCATTGATATCATTTTTAACAGTGATGGTATAAGTGCCGGGTGGTACCGGGCTCGCCAGTGTAAGCACTACTGAATCCATATCAAATCCATTATTGCAATTCACTCCTTCAGCTGCAACGATGGGAGCAAATGCAGGTGTTACGGTGAAGTCACTGCCATTTGCATTGAGGCTGCTGCATTTCATTTTTTTGCTGAGTTTTACAGTCATTTTTAAACCATCACAAATAGCTCTTGCGCTTGACAGTCCTGGTTCGGTAGGATCAATGATACTTGCAGTGCCCCCATTGGCAGCACCAAATGACAGATCATAACCACTTTGATCGCTGCCGCTGAAATGGCTAATCATCAGGATGTACTCATGTCCTTCTATCAATTGTGGCATCACACTAAATGCGTTCTCAAAAGGAGGGCCGCTGGTACTGCCACAGGTGGTAAGCTTGGTGCCTGCCGATGATGCTCCGGTATTGCCAGGTTCGCCGGTCCAATTGCAGGCTACAAACATGGAAACATCTGAATACAAATCGTTGGGGTTACGTCCGGTAATATCAAATATCTGCCAGTCATAGTCATCAGCCTGGTTATTGGGCGTAATTACAAAACCCAATGTACCCGAAGAGAAACATTTAAAACGGTACCAGAAGGGATTAAGATCAAATAAACCGGAACAACCGGGTGTGGGGATTGCAGTTCCCCCACAGGGTGGTACGGTACTTTGGTGAAATGTATCAGTACCGCATACTGGAAAGGCAGAGCCTGGAGTTTGCCCCAGCGTTGAACAGGGTGTTTGAGCAAGCCCTTTAAAGCAAGTAAAACCCAGCAGCAGTAAAAGTGTAAATTTTTTCAATATCATAACCGGATGCAAATCTAACTAATGATGCCTTATTGCACTGCACCGTTGCATGAACGGCGCAGTTTTTAACAAGCTGTTACAGTGCTGTTATGCCATAAAACGCATGTAATGCACAAGGCGGCTATATTTGCAGCTGAAATTTTTATGCAAACAATCATTGGTGAAGATATTGAAAAAGCCAGGCACTACCTGATGAATGGCGAACTGGTGGGTATACCAACAGAAACGGTGTATGGCCTCGCCGGCAATGCACTGGATGAAAATGCGGTGGTGAAAATATTTGAAGCCAAGAACCGTCCTTCTTTTAATCCATTGATCATTCATGTGGGCAGTTGGCAAATGCTGGAGAAATACGTGGAGCATGTGCCGGCAAAAGCAAAGTTACTGGCTGATAAATTTACACCGGGGCCACTTACTTTTTTATTACCCAAAAAAAATACCGTACCTGATATGGTGACTGCAGGGAGCGATAAGGTGGCCATACGTATTCCCAATCACCCGCTCACATTATCATTGTTAAAGTCGCTTGATTTTCCGTTGGCAGCCCCGAGTGCCAATCCATTTGGATATATCAGCCCCACAACTGCACAGCATGTACTGGAAGGTTTAGAAGGAAAGATACCCTACATCCTGGATGGTGGTGCTGCGAATGTTGGGTTGGAGAGTACCATTATTGGTTTTGATGAAAGAGAAAATGTACTACTGTACCGCACCGGTGGCATCAGTGCCGAGCAGATAGAAGAAGTGCTGAAAGAAAAGATTGCTGCTGCCCAAATATCCCCGCAAAAGAATCCGGAAACTTCGGGACGGTTAAAATCTCATTATGCACCACATACGCCTTTGTACATTGGCAATATTGATGAATTGAAAAAACAATTTGATGGCAAACAAATAGCAATCATCAGTTTTACCAGGCAGATTGATGGCATTGATGAAAACAGGCAATTTGTATTATCACCCAGTGGTAACCTTGCTGAAGCAGCTAAAAATTTATTCACTGCATTAAGGTTGACCGACAAACTGAAGGTAGATGTGATACTGGCAGAAAAATTCCCTGATGAAGGTATTGGCAGAGCGATCAACGACAGGCTGGGCAAGGCGCAGGCGGAGAATAAGAAATAAATTTTGATTACACTAATTACACGAATTAAGAAATTGGATTTCTTGGTTTCATGCATCAATAGCAAACTGCCTGTATTCAATTAATGAGTGTAATTCATAAAATTCGTGTAATAAAAAATCTATTTTACTTTCCCTTTGATCTCCTGCAATTTAAGCAATGCTTCCACCGGAGTTAATCGATTAATATCAACCGCATTCAGTAAGTCCCTGATCTCTTCAAAAGTGGCAGAGTGAATATCAAAAATATTCAACTGCATTTTGGGCATTGCTATCTTTTTCATCGCGGTATCAAGGCTTTCAGCTTTCCCGTCTTCCCGGCTATTCCTGCTTTCTTCCAACTGCAACAGAATTTCATTTGCCCTGTCAATCAATGATGGCGGCATGCCGGCCATACGGGCTACATGAATACCAAAGCTATGCACACTGCCGCCCGGGGCAAGTTTACGAAGGAAGATGACTTTATTGCCAACCTCTTTATTGGTGATATGATAGTTCTTCACCCTTGGTAATTTATTCTCCAACTCATTCAATTCATGATAGTGGGTGGCAAACAAAGTTTTGGGCTGTGCCGCACTGTTATGCAGGTGCTCCACAATACTCCAGGCAATGCTGATGCCATCGTAGGTAGAAGTTCCCCTGCCGATCTCATCCAGTAATATCAAACTGCGGCTGGTAATATTATTGATGATGCTAGCCGTTTCATTCATCTCCACCATAAAAGTACTTTCGCCACCACTCAGGTTATCACTGGCACCCACACGGGTAAATATCTTATCTGTCAACGGAACTTTTGCATCGCTTGCCGGCACAAAACTGCCGATATGCGCCATCAGTGTGATCAATGCGGTCTGGCGAAGGATAGCGCTTTTACCACTCATGTTCGGCCCTGTGAGAATGATGATCTCCTGCGAAGAAGGGTCCAAAAAAATATCGTTGGAGATATAGGTTTCCCCGGCAGGTAAATTCTTTTCAATCACCGGGTGGCGGCTGTCTTTGATATCAAGGATATTATTATCCTGTACCAATGGCTTTTTGTATTTCAGTTGCAGTGCATTATTGGCAAAGCAGCCTAAACAATCCAGCACTGCCAGCACATGGCCATTCACCTGCATGGGGGCAATATAATCCTGCAGTTCATTCAGCAGTTTTTCAAACAACTGTAATTCTATCTGGAAAATTTTATCTTCTGCACCCAAAATCTTTTCTTCGTATTCTTTCAGCTCAGGTGTGATATAACGTTCCGCATTGCTGAGTGTTTGCTTGCGTATCCAGCTGACAGGTACTTTCGATTTGTGAATATTGGTCACTTCTAAAAAATAACCGAACACATTGTTGTAGCCGATTTTTAAAGATGAAATAACGGTGATGCCTGCTTCCTCCTGCTGCAGCTCCACCAAATAATCTTTACCACCGCTGGCGATCTTTCTCAACGTATCCAGTTCTGTATCGATGCCTTCTGCGATCATGCCGCCTTTAGAGGCGAGGGCAGGAGGGTTCTCTACAATTTCTTTTACAATCTTTCCAACAATGTATTTACAGGGATTCAATGAATCAGCCAATCTTTTTAAATAGTCATTCTCCAACCCTGAACAAATTTGCTTAATGGAATCCACCTGCTGCAATCCTTTGGCAATTTGCAATACCTCTCTCGGGTTTACTTTTTTTAATGGCACTTTACTCACCAATCTTTCAATATCACCCGCCTGTTTGATGTGATGGGTGATCTTATTTCTGGTATCCGTTTCCTTAATCAAAAACTCAACGGTATCCAGCCGTTCATTGATCTTCACCATGTCATTCAGCGGCATCAGCATCCAGCGTTTGAGCAACCTGGCGCCCATTGGTGAAACAGTGTTGTCCAGCACTTTCAGTAGTGTATGACTGCCTTCCGGCCCGCCCATTAACTCCAGGTTGCGGATGGTAAAACGGTCCATCCACAAATGCTCCTCCCGGTCAATACGCTGAATAGAACTGATATGGCCCAGGTTGGGATGTTCCGTGTCTTTTAAATAATGCAGGATAGCACCTGCTGCAATGATGGCGCTATCCAAACTTTCAATACCAAAACCTTTCAGGCTATGTGTACCAAAATGTTTCAGTAAACTTTCGGTTGCATAAGCCCGGTCAAATATCCATTCGTCCAGCGTGTAGGTAAAAAACTTGCTGCCGAAATATTCTTTGAAAGCTTTTAACTGCCTGCGTTGAAAGATCACTTCCGCCGGTTGCAGGCTCTGCAATAGTTTATCTGCATATTCCTTATCGCCTTCGGCAACAAAAAATTCACCTGTGCTGATGTCTAAAAACGCAATGCCAATTTTATCCCCTTCAAAATGCAATGCAGACAAAAAATTATTGCTGTTATGTTCCAGTAATTTATCATTGGTGGCAACGCCGGGAGTTACCAGTTCTGTTACGCCACGTTTTACAATTCCCTTTGCTTGCTTGGGATCTTCTAACTGATCGCAAATGGCAACCCGGTAACCGGCTTTTACCAGTTTGTGCAAATAAGTATCCAGCGCATGATAAGGGAACCCAGCCAGTTGAGAGGAATTTTCATCGCCGTTGTTTCTTTTGGTTAGTGTAATACCCAGCACTGTAGAGGCTTTCACTGCATCCTGCCCGAATGTTTCATAAAAATCACCCACCCTGAACAGCAGGATCGCATCGGGGTAGCGGGCCTTGATGGCATTGTGCTGCTGCATTAAAGGTGTTTCGGTAGTTGCTTTGGCCATGGTGATTGTTTTGCCTGGATGGGATTAAAGTAGATTTAACAGATTTGGGGATTTGCGGAGCTTGTACTCAATCCTTTTAATTCGGTTAATCTTTTATATCCGTTCAGATCATTGCCGCAAAAGTATTGATTTTACAGTTTAATATTCCTGGCGCTTATGCATCATATAACTAAGCATGCAATGTTAACTTATTCAAACAAAAGATACTTTATCCACAATTTTTAATATTGGTACAGTTTGTGGGTATTTTTCCCGGTTCCAAAATTCTTTTGTCAAAACATAAATCATTACCTTATGGGAGTAACTGCTCTAACCCCAAACAGTAGCCATAAATCTTCCTGTCAGCAAACAAAACCTTTTCGGACATTATCGGGCATTGATGCCTATACCGGCAGCTTTGGTACCGCAGAAGTGGTACATCTTTTAAAGCGCACTATGTTTGGTGCAGCTATTGCCGATGTTAATTATTTTAAAACAAGAACAGTTGTGCAGGCTGTAGATGAACTGATAGACAACAGTTTTGCTCTTACATCGCAGCCGGTGAATGATTATAACAGTGCAGACTTTACCGATCCTGTGGTAGCACCGGGTCAAACATGGATTAATGCTCCCAATCTTTCCGATGGGGATTTCTGGAGGGTATATTCTTTCAGGAAATGGCATGTGGGCCAGATGATAAACCAGGGCCGCAGCATCCAAATGAAGATGATGCTATTCTGGCACAATCATTTCGCCACTCATATTGATGATGTATTTGGTTCAAAAATGTGTTACAATCATCACATGTATTTCAGGAATAATTATGCAGGCAATGTTAGATCATTCGCAAAATTTATTTCCACAGACCCCATTATGCTGCAATACCTCGGCGGCCAGTATAATACCAAATGGGCACCCAACGAAAATTACGCAAGGGAACTGCAGGAATTGTTTTGCATTGGCAAAGGCCCTGGTGCAGCATTCACTGAAAATGATGTAAAGGAAGCAGCCCGTGTGCTTACCGGCTGGAAAGTGGATTATGATAACAACACTTATTACTTCGACATCAATGACCACGATACAGACAATAAAGTATTTTCTTCTTTTTATAACAACACTACAATACAAGGCCGTAACAACAGCACTGCAGGCAATACAGAATTAGATGATTTGCTCAATATGATATTTGCCAATAATGAATGTGCTTTGTTTATCTGCCGCAAGCTTTACCGCTTTTTTGTATATTATGATATTGATGCTGCTACAGAAGCAAATGTAATTGCACCACTGGCAACTATTCTCCGTGCCAGCAACTATGAACTAAAACCTGTGCTGAAAGCGCTGTTTAAAAGCCAGCATTTTTTTGATGCAGTAAATTATGGGGCACAGATAAAAAGCCCGATCGATTTTATGACGGCATTGATGAGGGAATTTAAAGTTAGCTTTCCAACAGCATCTGACTATGTTTCCAATTATAATTTCTGGGGCACCATCCAGTACTTTACCTACATCATGAACCAGGATTATGGCAATCCGCCTAACGTAGCCGGGTGGCCTGCTTATTATCAAACACCACAGTATTATGAAATGTGGATCAATTCCACCACTTACCCTAAACGGGTTGATTTTAGCAAATGGATGGTGGAGTATGGCATTGATGGTAACAATACCAACATAAAAATTGATACAATAGCATTCACCAGGTTGTTGTCTAATCCATCTAACCCCAACACTTTAATAAGCGATGCATTGGATGTTTTATACAGGGTGCCAATTTCTGCTGCATCTAAAGCACAGCTAAAAACTGCTACATTGCTCGATGGGCAGGCCAATGATAATTACTGGACAAGCGCCTGGAACAGTTATATAGCCGACCCAACCAACGCTGTGAAAAAGAGTGTGGTGGAAAACAGGTTGAAGAACCTGTACCGATTTATAGTGAACTCACCCGAATACCAGCTTGCATAACCATAACCTGTAACCCAAAAAAATATTTTATGAGAAGAAGGGACTTTCTCCGTAATGGTGTACCGATGGCGGTGTTGCCTGCCTTGTTTGGCAGCATTGGCGTAAAAGCTTTTGGCAAAACAAGCATGATTGATTCGCTGCTGAAAGTTACCGGCACCGATAACGACCATGTGCTGGTACTGGTACAATTATTTGGAGGCAATGACGGATTGAACACCGTGATTCCATTGGATATGTTCAGCCGCTACAATAATGCCCGGCCAAACATAGCCATTCCTGAGGCAAGCGTGCTGCGGCTTGATGGTACATTGAAAACAGGATTGCATCCATCGCTAACGGGCCTGAGGGATTTGTATAACAATGGAAAACTTGCCATTCTGCAGTCGGTAGGAATGCCTGACCCAACCTATTCTCATTTCCGTGCTTCAGATATTTGGGAGAGTGGCAGCGACAGCACGCAAACATTAAACACAGGATGGGCAGGGCGCTACCTTAATTATGAATACCCCAATTACCCCGTGGGCTACCCCAACACAACTGTTACCGATCCGCTGGCGGTACAGATAGGAGCAGCCAATTCTTTTGCATTGCAGGGCCCTGCAATGCCAATGGGAATAAATATTGAAGACCCGTCCAATGTGTATAATCTTACCAATGGATTTACGGATGTACTGCCCGCTGTACATGCCGGAACGGAATTGAATTTTATAAGAACCATTGCACAGCAAACGCAAACCTATTCACAGGTAATCAGCGCTGCTTCTAATGCAGTTACACAGCAGTCAGTTTACCCGGCAGATAATTATTTAGCTGAACAATTAAAGATCGTGGCAAGGCTTATCAAAGGAGGATTAAAGACCAGGGTATACATGGTTAGTTACGATGGTTTTGACACCCACTCTTCGCAGGTAGAAGCCGGAGCCAGCACCACGGGCAAACATGCAGTATTACTAAAAACGGTTGGCGATGCCATTAAAGCATTTCAAACTGACCTGCAGTATCTCGGCATAGAAGATAAAGTGATGGGCATGACGTTTTCGGAATTTGGCAGAAGGATAAAATCAAATGACAGTTCCGGTACCGATCATGGTGCAGCAGCACCGCTGTTTGTATTTGGCAAAAAAGTACAGGGTGGTATTTTGGGCGACAGTCCTGATATACCTGCTTCAGTTACGGACGAAGACAATGTACCCATGCAGATAGATTTCCGTTCAGTATATTCATCGCTGCTGCAGGACTGGATGTGTGTACCGCCGCAGGATTTGAACGGCATGCTTTTGCGTAATTACCAGGCGCTGCCACTGATGCAGCAGAATGCATGCAGGCAATGCACTGTGAATGGTAACAGGCCCGTGTACCAGCAGTCAGGTATCAGTCTTATAAGCAATTCACCCAATCCGTTTGTATCTTCTACTACCATTACTTATACCACACAGGGCATGCACACGATGGTGCAGGTTATGAACACCAGTGGTAAAGTGATTAAAGTATTAGTGGATAAAGTGATGAAGCAGGGAACTTACACCGTTTCCTTTGACAGCACTAATTATCCACCTGGTACTTATTATTTGAGGCTGCAGAATATGGAGCTAAGCCAGGTAAAAGCGATGATGATAGTAGCCCCCTAAATCCCCCGAAGGGGGACTTTGGAACCAGCGACTTAAAAGCAGGTTTTAAACCTTGCATGTGTTCATTAATAACCAAATGCCCATGTGGAAGATAAAATGTTTATTAAAGTTATGAAGTACCGCCTCTTCTCTTCAAGGAGAAGAGGAAGGGTGATGAGGTTTTGAGCCGGGCATTGTTGCTACTATTTGGCTGCGGTGGCGTCGCACCCTTGTACAGTACATCATTACTGAGCAATTAAACGCCTGCAGTTTAGAAGAATAATGAAATTTAATTAATTAAAAGTGATGTTATGTTGATAAAAAAACTAAACCTGTTGATGCTTGGTTGTGCAGTGTGTGTATTTGCAAATGCACAGTTCAGCATCAGCAGCCCGGCATTTCCGCAGGGTGGTAATATTCCTGCAAGATATACTGCTTTTAACGGGCTTAATATCAATCCGCAATTATCATGGAGTAATAAACCGGCAGGTACACAAAGTTTTTTATTGGTCATGTTCGACCGTACTTTTTGCAGCGGCCGCCCGGATACTGTTTGCCGCAGCCACTGGATCGTAAAAGATATTCCAGCCACGGTTGCCGGTATCCCGGAAGGCACATCCTCTACCGGGCCTTTACCAGCCGGCGCTGAGTTAGGCAAAAGCGACCAGGCAATTCATGGCGCAAGAGAATATGTAGGTCCTTTCCCTGATAGTACTACGGTGCATTTGTATGAATTCAAATTGTATGCGCTCAATACGGCAACGCTTAGCTGTGTAACACCCTACTATAATTACTGCCTGCAACAGGCAATAGCTGGTCATGTGCTTGGCACAGCCTCTTTATTTGGATATTACCTGCCAAAGCCGCTGGCTCCCGTGCCGGTAAATTTTGTAACAGTGGAAGCAACCTGTGATAATGGAAAAATAAAATGCAAATGGACAACTGCCACTGAAAGCGCCGATGCTGAAAACTTTACGGTGCAACGCAGCCAGGATGGCACTAATTTTATTGCTGTTGGCACAATACCCTGCACCGGCAACAGCAGCACAATCCATGAATATAATTTTACAGACAGTAATAACAGGGGTGGCAGTTCTTATTACCGCATCAGGCAAACAGACCGTAACGGCAGGTTTACTAATAGCTATATGGTATTTGTAAAATGCAGCAGTACAGCGCCATGGATAACGGTATTGCCCAATCCTTCCACCGATAAGTTTACCATCAAATTTAATAACACCGAACAAAAAAGCATCCAGATAGTTGTGTATGATGCTGCAGGCAAACTGATTTATTCTTACCAGTCTGAGCAGCCGGCAGGTAACATTTCAATACTTGCAAACAGGCCACCGGGCACTTATTTACTGAAAGCAATAAGAGGAAACGAAGTAGTAACAGAACGCCTGATCAAAACGAAATAAAATTTCCTGCTACAACTGCTTGCTGGTATGCAAACAGGTAATATGGGCAAAGTAAAAGCACTGGTTAACACCCAGTGCTTTTGTTTTATTACTTTTGCGGCACATGAGAAAGTTAAGCATGGATGAACTGGGCCGCAAAACGGTGGAAGAGTTTAAGCAGAGTGAAAAGCTGCCGGTGGTCGCTGTATTGGAGAATATCCGCAGCGCTTACAATGTAGGCAGTGTGTTCCGCACTGCTGATGCATTTTTGCTGGAAGCAATCTATATCACCGGTTATACCTGCATTCCGCCACACAAAGAGATCAAAAAAACAGCATTGGGTGCTGAAGATACCGTTACCTGGAAACATTTTGCCAATGCCACCCTGGCCATTGCAGACTTGAAAGAAAAAGGATATATCGTGTATGCGGTGGAACAGGCAGAGGGCAGCATCGCATTGAATACCCTGCCTTATCGCCCCGGGCAAAAAATTGCGATGGTCATGGGTAATGAAGTTACCGGCGTAGAGCAAAGCAGCATTGAACAATGTGATGGCATTATTGAGATACCACAACTGGGCATGAAACATTCGCTGAACATTGCCACTGCCGCCGGTGTTGTGTTGTGGGAAGTGGTGCGGACGATGATAGATAAGGATTAATAAGATTGGTATGATTCGTATGATTTATAATTAAATGATTTGCATGGCGTCAACAACAGTAAAAAATTATTTATCGCTGGTTAAATTCAGCCATACTATTTTTGCAATGCCCTTTGCGTTAATTGGATTTTTTTTGGGTATTAATTCTCCTGAAGGTCTTTACACAGGGCAGTGGAATTTGAACAAAACAATTGGCTGGGGAAACGATATAACAAATTTGGTATTCCTGAGACTGTTTTTAATAAAATTCTTTCTTGTAATTGTCTGCATGATCACAGCCCGTTCCGCAGCCATGGCTTTCAACCGCTACCTCGATAGCCATTTTGATGCAAAGAACCCACGTACTGCCATCAGGGAAATTCCGGCAGGTATCATTTCAAAAGAAAACGCCCTGCGTTTTGTGATCGTCAACTGCATCGTTTTTATTACAGCTACTTTTTTCATCAACAGCATCTGTTTCTTTTTATCACCCGTTGCTTTATTTGTAATCCTGTTCTATAGTTATACCAAACGTTTTACTGCCTTGTGTCACCTGGTATTGGGCGTCGGGTTGAGCCTTGCACCCATTGGCGCTTATTTGGCAGTAACAGGTTCATTCGCCTTGCTGCCCGTCTTATTTTCATTCACCGTATTGTTTTGGGTAAGCGGCTTTGACATCATTTATGCCTTGCAGGATGAAGAGTTTGATAAATCGCAGCAATTACATTCCATACCGGCAGCACTGGGCAAAACAAAAGCACTGAGGGTTTCCGAAATGTTACATCTGTTATCCGCAATTAGTGTGGTAAGTGCCGGTGTGTATGGGCATTTTGGATGGTGGTACTGGGTAGGGATAGCTGTATTTACCGGCATGCTCATTTACCAGCATTCCATTGTAAAACCAACCGACCTTAGCAAAGTAAACATCGCATTCATGACGGCAAACGGTATTGCATCGGTGGTATTTGCAGTGTTTGTTTTACTCGATATATTCTTACACTAGTTGATGGTTCATAGTTAATGGTTCATAGTCGCTGGCCATCAATTATCAATTATCAATTATCAACTATCAATTAATATGGCCCGAATACTAGCAATCGACTACGGTGGAAAAAGAACCGGCATTGCCGTCACTGATCCATTGCAGATCATTGCCACCGGCCTTGAAACCATCGAATCAAGGGAATTGATCCCTTTCCTGAAAAAATATTTTGCCGTAGAATCCGTAGAACTAATCATCATCGGGCTGCCCAAAAACTGGGATGAAAGCGACACCCATGGGACACCGCTCGTTCAGGCAGCTATCAAAAAAATTAAAAAAGAATTTCCATTAATGCCATTGAAAACAGTGGATGAACGCTATACTTCCAAAATGGCCAGGGATGCCATGCTGGAAATGGGCATGAAGAAAAAGGACCGCCGGGTAAAAGGCAATGTGGATGTAATTGCCGCCACCATTATGCTGCAGGAGTACATGCAAAGCCAGTCGTATTGATACCAAATCAGGGAATAATAAACCGGATACCGTAAATTTGCGGCATTATTTATTAAAATACTTCCAACGGGAAATTTGAGGGCATTATGATTTTACCAATAGTAGCATACGGATCACCAGTATTAAGAAAAATAGCAGCAGATATTGCCAATGATTATCCGGAACTGGATAAACTGATTGCTGATATGTGGGAGACCATGTACAACAGCAATGGGGTAGGGTTGGCAGCACCGCAGATTAATAAATCGATCCGCCTTTTTACGTTGGACAGCACCCAGATATTTTCAAACATGAAAGAAGATGGTGAGGAACATGATTACCCGGATTCCCCCGGATTTAAAGGTGTTTTTATCAATGCCCGTATTGTAGAAAAAACAGGAGAAGAGTGGGCTTATAATGAAGGTTGCCTCAGCATTCCCAAAATAAGGGAAGATGTTAAACGCAATGAAACAGTAACACTGGAATACGCCGATGAAAATTTCGACCTGCATACCAAAACCTTTAACGGTATCACTGCAAGAGTGATCCTGCATGAATACGACCACATTGAAGGAAAGCTTTTTATTGATTATATCAAGCCACTCAAACGCACGTTGCTGAAACGGAAATTAGACGATATCAGCAAAGGGAAAATAAAAACCGATTACCGGATGATGTTTGTGAAATAATGAGGATTACATTTCTTTATAATAATTTGCAGTCATGATGAAAAAGATCATGACTGTTGTTTTATTTGGTATTTGCCGGGTAGCCTGCTTTGGGCAGGATTCAACGGTACATGCTGCTGATACAATGGTAAAGGTTGACAAAAAGGAGATCACACTGTCGGAGGTTGTGGTTAACAGCAAACTCAATGTACCCACTTTTATCAACCGCATTAAAAACGACAGCACTTTTTACAAAGCATTCCGCAACCTGCACATCCTTAATTTTTCATCCATCAACGATATTCGGATGATGGATAAAAGTGGCAATGCACAGGCAACTCTGTTCAGCAAAACAAAACAACTACGGGACAGCGGCTGCCGCAGTATGCAGGTGCTGGAAGAGCAGCCCACCGGCGATTTCTACAACGATAACCACCAGTACAATTATTACACAGCACAGATGTATGCTTCCCTGTTTTTTACCAATGGCAAACTGTGTGGTGAAGATAATATCGTTGCAGGAAAAGAATTTAGTACCGAAGGGAAAAGCGGCATGGAAAAGCACAAGGAACAGTTGAAAATGCTATTCTTCAATCCCGGTAAAAAAATAAACGGACTTCCATTCATGAGCAGCAAGACGGCCATCTACGATGATGAAATGGCGGAGTATTATGATATGAGCATTGATATGGATGACTATAATAAAACCAGCTGCTATATCTTCAAACAAAAAGTAAAACCCGGTAAGGAAGATGATGTGGTAGTGGATGAAATGATCACCTGGTTCAATGATAAAACCTTTGAGGTAGTGGCACGTACCTATTCTTTAAGTTACAGTGCCATGGTATACGATTTTAAAGTATCTATGGAAGTGCAGATGACACATGCCGGAGACCTATTGGTTCCTTCCTTATTGCGCTACAACGGCAACTGGAAAGCTGTTTTCAAAAAAAGGGAAAGAGGGGTGTTTACGGCAACGCTGTTTGATTTTGGTAAGTAGTGAGTAATAAGTAATAAGTAGAGGCAAAACTCTTTTTACCTCCTTTTCTCCTATTATCTCTTTGCCAAACACTTTCCCCATACAAATCAATTCGTTCAAAATTCATCATTCAAAATTCAACATAACTATTTCTTTACCTTTGCCACCTAAAACGATTCCAGATGAAAGAAGTTTATATCATTTCCGCAGTGCGTACGCCAATCGGCAGTTTCGGCGGATCATTAAAAGGATTTACTGCCACACAATTGGGAGCCGTGGCCATTAAAGGCGCCATTGAAAAAGCAGGCATTCAACCCGAACAGGTGAATGATGTGCTGATGGGATCTGTGATACAGGCCAACCTCGGACAGGCACCGGCACGCCAGGCAGCAAAATTTGCCGGTTTGCCCAACGAAGTGAATTGTACTACTGTAAATAAGGTTTGCGCCAGTGGTATGAAAGCCATTGCACAGGCGGCACAGAGCATTATGCTGGGTGATGCGGACATCGTAGTAGCTGGCGGCATGGAAAGTATGAGCAATGTTCCTTTTTATACCGACAGTATGCGTTGGGGCAACAAATATGGCAACACACAACTGATCGATGGGCTTGCCAAAGATGGCTTGACAGATGTGTATGATGGCAAGGCAATGGGCAATGCCGCCGAACTCTGTGCAACTACCTGCGGTGTTTCAAGAGAAGCACAGGATGCCTTTGCCATTGAAAGTTATAAGCGTTCCCAGGCGGCCGTTAGTGCTGGAAAATTTGACAATGAAATTGTACCCGTGGCCATTCCGCAAAAGAAAGGCGATCCCATCATGTTCTCCAAAGATGAAGAACCATTCAATGTGAAATTTGATAAGATACCGGAGCTGAAGGGGGCGTTTGTAAAAGACGGAACCGTTACCGCAGCCAACGCAAGTACCATGAACGACGGCGCTGCTGCACTGGTTTTGATGAGCAAAGAAAAAGCGGGTGAACTGGGATTGAAACCCATTGCAAAGATCATTGGTTATGCCGATGCAGAGCAGGCGCCTGAGTGGTTCACCACCACACCGGCCATCGCAGTGCCAAAAGCTGTTGCCAAAGCTGGTTTGAAAATGGAAGACATCAGTTACTGGGAATTGAATGAAGCCTTTGCAGTGGTTGGAATCGAGAACAGCAAGCGAATGAAACTTGATCCTGCTACAGTGAATGTGAATGGCGGTGCTGTTTCTATTGGCCATCCGCTTGGTTGCAGTGGTGCAAGGATCATTGTTACATTGATCAATGTATTGAAACAAAACAAGGCAAAGTATGGTGCGGCGGGAATTTGTAATGGAGGCGGCGGTGCAAGTGCGATGGTGATTGAGAATGTTGAATAATTTTTTTGAACCCGGCTGCAGTGCTGCTATTTGGCGACAGTGGCGTCGCACTCTTGTACAGAATATCTTTGTTGAACGGGTGCTATTCGTTTTTGAATAGTAGCTTGAAACCTTATTTATCAATCTTAAATAAAGCAATTGCCCCTTGCTTTAGAAGGGACGAAAGCCCCTTTAGGGGTTTGGGGTATGACTCCAGAAAGAACCGAGAGACTAGAATCCGTTTTAAGCAAACGCCAGCCCGACCTTACCGTTGTATTGGAAAATGTTTTTGACCCTCACAATATCTCAGCCGTAATGCGTACCTGCGATGCAGTTGGTATTCAGGATATTTATATACTCAATCATAAAATTGAGCCCCACCGTAAATGGGGTGCCAGGAGTTCTTCCAGCGCCGACAAGTGGTTAAGCATTCACCAGTTCACCAACCCCAATGAATGTTTTGAGGCATTGAGGAAAAAATACAAGAAAATTTACACTACCCATCTCAGCAGCGATGCTGTAAGCCTGCATGAACTCAACTTAACTGAACCCGTGGCTTTGGTATTTGGCAATGAACACAGCGGCGTAAGTGAAGAAATCATTGGCATGGCAGATGGCAATTTTATCATTCCCCAGGTGGGCATCATCAAATCGCTGAATATTTCTGTGGCCTGTGCGGTCAGCTTATACGAAGCTTTCAGGCAAAAAAGCAATGCAGGGCATTACAACCATATAAAACTGGAAGGGGAGCAGTTAGAAACACTGAGGACCGACTGGGGTTTTATTGAAGAGTAATAACTGGTAACCATTCTATTTACATTTCGGATAACTTTATTGTATCAAAACTATATGTATGAAGAAACTACTGTTTCCTTTTTTGCTATTCATTACACTTGCTGCCGCTGCTCAAAAAAAACCGCTCGACCATACCGTGTATGATGGCTGGAAAAGCATTGGCGAACGCATGATCAGTAATGATGGTGCTTTTGTAGTATACACGGTAAATCCACAGGAAGGCGATGGAGAGTTGGTGATACAAAATCTCAAAACCAAATATAAGAAAGTGGTGCAGAGAGGATACAGTGCTGTGATTACAGAAGACAGCAAATACCTGGTTTTTAAAATAAAACCATTCTTCCGGGAAACAAGACAGGCAAAGATCAAAAAGAAAAAAGGAGAAGATATTCCAAAAGATTCATTGGCTATTATTGAATTGGGAAAAGACAGTATCATTAAAATTACCAGGGCAAAAAATTATAAAACACCCGAGAAAGGGTTTGGGTATCTGGCTTATCAAATGGAAAAGCCTGTGCCAGATACAACTAAAAAGAAACCTGCTGTGATTGATTCAGCAAAGATCAAAAATAACCTGTTGGTAAAACTGGCAGATTCTTTAATAAAAAGGTCCATAGATTCTATAAAAGGCAATATCACCAGGGGAAGAACTGAGTGCAATCATCAACAAGGCCGCAACGCAGATCATCAGGGAAGGAAAAGACATTGCAGATGCAGATGGTGATGATATTGGTGGTGGAAGCGGTGCCGATGGAACCGAACTGGTGCTTAGGAACCTGGCGGATAATACAGAAACCATCTTCAAACTGGTGAATGAATATTACTTTGACAAGAAAGGTACAAAGCTGCTGATAGAGACAACCAAAAACAGCAAGGACAGCAACAGTAAGGCAATGGTGCTGCTCTACAATATTCAATCACAAAAAACAGATACCATTTTAAAAGGATTGAACGATGCAAAAAATTATGCCATTGATGAAGCAGGCAATCAAATAGCGTTTGTTTCAGAAAGGGACAGCAGTGAAAAAGCACTTACTAAATTTTACAAGCTCTGGTATTATGCCAGCGGGCAAGACAGCGCTAAACTGATCGCAGATAAGAATACAGTTGGAATGCAATTGGGTTATTCCGTGAGTGAAAATGCTGCTATCAGTTTCAGCAAAGATGGCGACAAAATATTTTTTGGCAATGCGCCGGTGCCTTCCCCTAAAGACACTACGCTGGTAGAATTTGAAACGGCCAGACTGGATGTGTGGAATTACAAAGATGATTACCTGCAAACACAGCAATTAAAAAATGTGGATGCAGAATTAAAAAGAAGCTATACAGCAGTATATCATATAAAACAAAACAAACTGGTACAGTTAGGTGCCGAAGATGCAGAGAATATTACCATCGTAAATGAAGGCAATACAGATTGGGTGCTGGCAGAAAGCAACCAGGGCAACAGGATTGAAGCACAGTGGAGTGGCAGAACGAAATCATCAGCGTATATAATCAGCACGGCAACCGGTGAAAGAAAAACAGTATTTAAAAATCTCTATGCAAATGCATCGCCATCGCCGGCAGGCAAGTTTGTGTTCTGGTACAATCCTGAATTAAAAAATTATTTTACATACGAGATTGCAACAGGCATTACCAGGAATGTAACCGATAAAATTAAAGTGCCTTTGTATGAAGAAGACAATGATGTGCCTGATTTTGCAGGGGAGTATGGGTTGATGGGATGGAGCAAAGAAGATAACTCCCTGTTGATTTATGATAAATATGAAACATGGAAGGTAAATCCGTTAAATAAAAATATCCCAACCCTTCATTTTGACAAAAAACGGAAGCAAGAAAGAACAAAATTACATACAGGTATATAAAAACAAATAGGGAAGAAAGGTACATTGCTGAAAGGCAGCAGTTAGTATTTAAAGTATTTGATAATACATCTAAACTCAGCAGCTATAAAATATCATCCATAGATACCCCACTGTATTTTCTGAGTAAAGTACTGGATTCAAGCGCCAGCAATAACCTGGTTAAAGCAAAAAATGCAATGAATTTTATTTTCACCAGGGAATCATTTAAATCTTCCCCGGCTTTATATTACGCAGGTAACTTAACAGAAATAGATAAGAAATATCTTGATGCACCTGCATTGAGTGATACTTTATTTTCTACCTCAAACTTTAGAGAATTTGCTACGCAGCTCTCCGACATCAACCCACAACAAAAAGACTACAACTGGGGTACTGCTGAACTCTATACCTGGAAAACATACAATGGCAAATCCGCATCCGGCATTGTTTACAAACCCGAAGATTACAATCCCAAAAAAAAGTATCCACTCATCTGTTATTTCTACGAAAAGTTATCGGATGGCTTATATAACTACCAGTCTCCGGCTCCCACCCCCAGCAGGCTTAACATTCCTTTCTTTGTAAGCCGTGGTTACATTGTATTGGCGCCGGATATTGAGTACAGCAACGGCCATCCGGGCAAGAGTGCTTATGACTACATTGCCAGTGGCGCAAGAGCTTTGGTAAAACAAGGGCTTGTTGACAGTAATAAAATCGGCATACAGGGGCAAAGCTGGGGAGGCTACCAGGTAGCATATCTCATAACCAAAACAAAACTCTTTAAAGCTGCATGGGCAGGAGCTCCTGTTGCCAACATGACGAGTGCCTATGGTGGCATACGATGGGAGAGTGGATTGAACAGGCAATTTCAATACGAAAAACAACAAAGCCGCATTGGCGCCACTTTATGGGAGAAACCACAACTATACATCGAGAACTCTCCTCTGTTTCATTTGCCCAATGTACAAACACCGCTGGTGATCATGCATAATGATGCCGATGGCGCTGTACCCTGGTACCAGGGTATTGAACTGTTTACCGGACTAAGAAGGCTTGGAAAACCCGTATGGATGCTGAACTATAATAATGAAGCCCATAATTTGATGGAAAGAAGAAACCGTAAGGATATTCAAATAAGGGAACAACAATTTTTTGACTGGCAATTAAAAGGAGAGAAACCTGCCAGGTGGCTCACCGATGGCGTACCTGCAACTGAAAAAGGGAAAGATTGGGGCCTGGAAACAGAGTAAAAAAACAGGGGGGTGGACAGGAAGAGTAAAGACCCCTCCCGTTCCTTATATTTTAGAGTTATCCCGCTTTAAAACCCCCGCCTGCTGAATTGGCACAGACATCATTAAGTTACCAATTATTTTACCTTGTGATCTCAACATTTCAATTGTAGTTAAGGGCAGTTATATCAAGTAAATTATGTCTTTGAATCACATAGCAAAACTTCCAAAAAATCGGGAGAAAAAAAAGGGTATTTTAACGGTATTTTTTCGGGTGGTTTCGCCCGGAATGACAGGGTGAAATCACCCTGTTTTTTGTAGAATCTATACTACAAAATGGCCAGAACTATAATTCAATTACCTGGTAAGAGGTTTCAAGATTGGTAAAAGCATCTTCCAGCCTGTCTTTATGGGTATCGGTTATAAAAACCTGTCCATCGTTCTGTTTGCATACCCAATGCAACAATTGCTGCATCCGGTTATCATCTAATTTTTCAAATACATCATCAAGTAACAGTAGTGGGGCAAACCCTTTATTACTTTTGAGCATTTCAAACTCTGCCAGCTTTAGTGAGAACAGCAGGCTTTTGCGTTGCCCCTGGGAGGCAGTACTTTTAAAAACCTGTCCGTTTAACTGGATACCAATATCATCTTTATGAATACCGCCATTGCTGCGCTGCAATATAAAATCCTTCTGCCTGCATTGGTTAAGTAGTGTATGGAAATCATTTTCATTCAGCTGGCTTTCATATTGCAGTGTCACCAGTTCTTCATTATTGGCGATCTGATTGTAAAACTGCTGCACCAGGGGGAGCAAAGCAGCTGTGAACTCCTTTCTTTTCTGATAAATGTAATTACCCGGTTGTATCAGTTGGCCATCCACCACTTCCAGTAATTGCCAATCAGTATTGCCGGTATCCGCAAAGCGTTTTAATAAACTATTCCGCTGCTGCAATACCTTGTTGTAAATAATCAGGTGCTGCAGGTATGCTGTATCCACCTGGCTCAGCACGGTATCAATGTATCGCCGCCTTTCCTCACTGCCGCCGGTAATCAGTTCCACATCGTCCGGCGCCACCATTACTGCCGGAAACCTGCCGATGTGTTCAGAGAATTTTGTGTATTCAACATCGTTTAAATAAAATTCCTTTTTGCCGGTACCCCTGTGAATACAAACTATTTTATTATCTGCAAACTGCCCTTCCAGCCGGAACCCATCTTTACTGAACTGCACATTCATGGCATCTGTTTTTGTAAAGTAGCTTTTGGTGAAACAGAGGTAATAAATAGCATCCAGCAAATTGGTTTTGCCCCGGCCATTAGAGCCGCATATGCCAATTACCCTTTCAGAAAAATTGAAAGTAGCAACATCGTAATTTTTAAATTGTGTGATGGTGATTTTGGAAAGCCCCGGCATGGATGCAAGATAACAGAGAAAATGCATTGAATAAATCGTGTCCTTCAAAATTGTATTGTCAGAATGATTTACTTCAAAGCTGTCTGCAATTTTGCCGCCGCAGCTTTTACCTGTACCCAATCCTTTTCAATGCCGGCTTCGGTTAAAAAATAAAAGGGTGTAAAAGTATCTCTTGTAATGCGGTCCAGGCTGCGGAAGGGCTGGCCCGCCTTCCAGGTAGCATTGGCAAACCGGGCAAATAATAGTTTGTCTGCTTTGGAAAGGGAATTATCTGTTATGGATTGTAAAATGAATGATGGTTGCTGTTTTCTTATTGTTACCAAATAATTCAAGGCACATTCCACTGCGTAAAAACCAGCAACATTGATGGCAATTTTTTCCTCTTTAAAACTTTTCTTTTTTACTGCGGTCACTTCTTCCTTTGAAATAAAAGGCGGAACCGTTTTTTTTTCGTTGGCATAATACGAGGAATCAATATGGGAAGCCATTTGATAAGCAAAGCCCTTATCCTGCAGCAGCGTTCTTATTTGCTGCAGTTGGTCTTCCTTTGTACCCGGCTTTAATGATGCCTTTAGTTTGGTGGCAGCACCGATAATTTGCCGGTAGTCTTTTTGTACTTCGTCATCCGGCAATGAAGAAGATCCGATGAAATTCGGTCGTTTTATTCTTTCCAATCCCCTGAAAGGCTGGCCGGCTTTCCAGGTAGCATTGGCAAAACGGTTAAGCAATAAAATAACAGAATCACTTACTTTTTTGCTGATGATCATTTCCAGCCATTCAACCGGGGTGGAATTACTTTGCTCACACAGGTAGTCAATTCCACATTCCAGCGCATAAAAACCAGCTATATTGATAGCGATCTTTTCTTCTCTTATACTTCTATCCACCTGTAAACTGTCTTCACCAGCTGCCAAAAAAGGGGGAGGTACTTGCCCGATTCCTTTGTAGTAGGCTGCATCCAGTTCCTTTGCCACTGCTTCAGTAAAGGGCATATCCTGCAGCAAAGAGTCAATAACGGCCAGTTCTTTATTAATGTTACTGCTGTTGTTCATCGGCTGATTGGTTTCTTTTTTTGTACTGCTATTACATGCTGCAATAAGCATACAAATATTTAAGCTGTAAAGTACTGATACTGTTTTCATGAATGCAATTTTAGCCTTAAGAACCGGGAGCCGTTTGCAAATATTAACCAGGAAGTGGTTGTTCGGTCTACGGGAATCCGTTACCCGCCATCATAAATGTACAGCAATATTGAGCATTGGGCTTTACTTTCCAACCCAAATATTCACAACCGTATAGGATATGGAAAATTCACTTATTCTCCCTTATCTTTGCCGCCTAAATTTTAAAACCTTGGCTACAAAGTTTTCAAAAGAAACCTACTTATACTGGTACGAACTGATGCTGTTGCTACGCAGGTTCGAAGAAAAGACCGGTCAGTTGTATGGGATGCAAAAGATCAGGGGTTTTTGTCATTTATATATTGGCCAGGAGGCGGTAGCTGCAGGCTGTATGACGGCAACGCAGCCCGAAGATAAATTTATTACTGCCTACAGGTGCCATGCATTGGCCATAGCAAAAGGAGTAACACCCAATGCAAGTATGGCTGAACTGTATGGTAAAGCAACCGGCTGCAGTAAAGGGAAAGGTGGCAGTATGCATTTATTTGGAGTGGATGTACGTTTTTTTGGCGGACATGGTATTGTTGGTGCCCAGATTGGTACCGGTGCCGGGCTGGCTTTTGCCGAAAAGTACAAAGGCACTAAAAATGTGGCGGTTTGCTTTTTTGGCGATGGCGCTGCCAGGCAGGGTATGCTGCATGAAACTTTTAATATGGCGATGACCTGGAAACTGCCGGTGATTTTTATTTGTGAGAATAACCAGTATGCAATGGGCACTTCTGTTGCCCGTACCAGTAATGTACTGGACATTTATAAACTGGCAGATGCTTACGATATGCCGGGCGACAGCGTTGATGGCATGAGCCCGGAAGATGTACACAACGCCATGGCAAGAGCGGTAACAAGGGCAAGGGAAGAAGGCGGGCCTACTTTACTCGAAATAAAAACCTATCGTTACAAAGGGCACAGCATGAGTGATCCGCAAAAATACCGCACCAAAGAGGAACTGGAAGAATACAAACAGAGAGACCCGATTGATCATGTATTGAATATCCTGAAAACAGAATATAAAGTGGCGGATGCAGACATTGAAGTAATGAATGAAAGGGTGAGGATGCAGGTAGAAGAGTGTGTGAAATTTGCAGAAGAAAGCCCATGGCCTGGTGAAGATGAACTGTTGAAAGATGTTTATGTACAGGAGGATTATCCATTCATTGTAGATTAACCGTTAGCTGTTTCCTGTTGGGGTATTGGATAAAAAAAACTTATTCAGCATGCATCACAACAATTCAGCAAAAAGTAATTAAACCATAAACAACAACATTAAACAAATCAACCAATAAAATAAAATGTCAGAAAAGCAAGTAACAGTAGAACCTGTTGAAACAAATGAAGCCGTGGAGAAAGCCAAAGATTTTTGGGCAAAATTCAGTAAGCCCATTATTTATATTGGCAGCGCTGTAATACTGATCATCGGTGGATGGTACGGTTACAAGAATTTTATAAAAGATCCGAATGAAGCAAAAGCAGCAGACCTGATATTTCCTGCCGAGCAGTTGTTTGATAAAATGGCACAGCAGGGTGGCTTTAACAAAGATTCGATCAACCTTGTATTAAATGGCGGTAATGGAATCACTACCGGTGTTTTAAAAGTAATCTCTTCTTACGGCGGCACTGCTGCCGGAAACAGGGCTCATTTTATAGCCGGCGCCTGCTACCTGCACAATAAAGATTTCAACAATGCCATTAAGCATTTGAAAGATTTTACAAGCTCCGCAACTCAGGTGCAAACTGCAGCTTATTCAATGCTGGGTGATGCCAATGCAGAATTAAAGAAAAATGATGAGGCTTTTGATTATTACAAAAAAGCCATTGCAGTAAACAGTAAGGATGAATTCATGACTGCAGAGGCATTGTACAAAGCTGGTTTATTTGCAGAAACTATTGGTAAATCAACTGAAGCCATTGAGTTCTTTAAGCGTATTAAGGAAGAGTTTCCAAAAAGCAGCCACGCCAGTGAAGTTGACAAATACCTTGCAAGATTAGGTGTATTGAACTGATCGTTCCAAAATAAAATATTTATGTCAGCTAATTCTGATAGCTTATTAAATACAACAGGCATCCAACTACCGAAGGGTGCCTGTATAGTTATTGTACGTACCGAATGGAACCCGGCCATTGTGGATGCATTGGAAGCAGGGTGCAGAAAGGTACTGGATGCCAATAATATTTCTTACAAAGTGGTATCCGTACCGGGTGCATTTGAAATTCCTTTTTGCATCAAACGTTATTGGGAGGCAAACAAATACAAGGATGACAAACCCCATGCTTTTATTACATTGGGTTGTGTTTTAAGGGGAGATACCCCTCATTTTGAATATGTGTGCCAGGCAGTTACGGATGGGGTGCTGCAATTAAACCTGCTATTGCCGGTTCCCAGCATTTTTGGGGTACTCACGGTGGATAACCAGGAGCAGGCAGATGAAAGAATTGGTGGAAAGCATGGCAACAAAGGCGAAGAAGCTGCCGTTACTGCGTTGAAGATGATGGTCTGTCCCAAAAACTCCTGAAGAGGTTTTTAGTGTTTCCTGATGAAAACGCTTTTTTATAATGCTTGTAACTGCTTTCGTTAATAGCAGAACTTATAAATTTCAGATTCGAAACCCCCATTAGGAGTTTGGAACATCATGAAAGTACAGATATTCATACCGTGTTTTATCGACCAGCTTTATCCGCAAACCGCTTTTAATATGGTGAAAGTGCTGGAAAAAGCATGTTGTGAAGTGCATTACAATGGCAATCAAACCTGTTGTGGCCAGCCTGCTTTTAATGCAGGTTACTGGGACGAAGCAAGGGAAGTATGCAGTAAATTCATCAAAGATTTTGATACTGCAGATTATATTGTTTGCCCCAGTGCCAGTTGTGTTGGTTTTATAAGAAATTACTACAGCAAACTATTTGAAAATACTGCTGCCCATCAACAGGTACAGTACCTTTCTAACCGCATTTATGAGTTCACCGAATTCCTGACAGCCGTACTGAAAATTGAACACTTTGGTGCTGTATTGAATGGCACTGCAACTTATCATGACAGCTGTGCAGCGCTTAGAGAATGCAGGATAAAAGACGGCCCCAGGAAATTACTGTCGCATGTTAAAGGATTGAAGCTAATAGAAATGAATGACACAGATACCTGCTGTGGATTTGGAGGTACCTTCGCAGTTAAGTTTGATGCAATCTCTGTGGCAATGGCCGATCAGAAAGTCAGCAATGCAAATGCAACCAATGCTGATTACATTATCTCCACGGATATGAGTTGCCTGATGCACCTGGATGGCTATATACAAAACAAGGGCCTCTCAATAAAAACCATGCACATAGCCGATGTGTTGGCAGGTGGCTGGGAGGCATAATAATAACAGCCCGTTTCAATCCCGTTGCCGTTTAATTGCGTATCTGTTGGAAAATAAATCAACATGAAGCAACTCATTGTATCCTTATCCCTTCTTTCATTTTTTTCCTGCAACAACCACAAAGAACATATTGCTGATGCAGCTTTTACCGACAGCCTCATCCATCATTACTCAGAACCTGCTGTCATAAAAAAAAATGGGGCTGAAATCTGTTTCTGGAAAAAAAGGATCAATACAAATAATCCGGGAATTGTGAATGAATCAAAATATGCTGCTAACCTGGTTAGCCGCTTTCATTTGAATGGCGATATCAGAGATGTAAAAGCAGCAGACAGCATCCTGCAAAAGATTGATTCATTGTTCAATCATAAGGAAGCCGCTCCCAAATTGGCAATGGTAAAACATTGTATTTTACAACACCGCTTTACAGAAGCCAGTGCTTATTTGCAAAAGCTATTTCAATTGGTATCAAACCTTACGAACTGCATACCACCCAATTCGATGTTGATTTTGAATTGGGGCATTATAGCACAGCTTCAGCCGGCCTGGCCGCCATCCGCTCAGAAAATGACTATGGATACCAGTTCCGGAAAAGCAAATGGGAACATTATAACGGCAATATGGATGCTGCAATCTATGCCATGCAAAAAGCAATTGAATTAAGCGGTACTGATCTATCATTGCAACAAGCCGCCATTTCAAACACAGCAGACCTTTACTTGCATAACAATGAACTGGAAAAAGCAAATGAACTTTACATGCAATCCATACGGCTTGGTGCCGCCGACCTGCATAGCATCATGGGTATTGGATGGATTGCACTGGTGCATGACAAAAAGTATGCAATGGCAGAAAAGATATTCCGCTTTGTACAGGGCAAAACGAAATCACCTGATCCTTTATACAAGTTGATATTGGTGGCACAGGCAAGAGAAAGTAATGAAGCAGAAAAGAAACTGGCCAATGAGTTTATCAATATAGTGAATGATAAAGGATACGACAATATGTACAACAAGTACCTGGTTGAATTATACAATGATGTGTTGAGCGAACCTGGCAGGGCAGAAGCCATTGCAAAGCATGAATTGCAGAACAGGGCCACCCCACAAACTTATGCCTGGTACGCCTACTCACTTTTCAAAAACAACAAAGGGGAAGAGGCATTAAAAGTATACCAGCAACAGGTATCCGGCAAACCCCTGGAAGGATTGGAATTATATTGGATCGGTAAAATGATGCAGGGCCTGCACAAAGGATATAATGCACAGGCATATTTAAAAGAAGCTTATAAAAACAGGTATGACCTTAGTCCTGCAAAAACAAAAGACCTGGAAAGGATGTATGGAACAAAATGATTTCCCCTTATCAAGCAGAAAGAATACCATTGGACTATAATTAAATAAAGAGAAGACTGTTTTAATATCGCCTCTTTTTTAATTTGTATGATTGTTTGTTGAAGAGAAAACTAAAAGTGCAATTATACTTTTCTTTCACCAAAAAAAGTATAAAAGATAAGTTCACAAAGATGCCGCTTTAAAAAACTACTGCTGCTATCAGAAAAATACAGCCAACTTTAATCTTGCAAAAAAAGGCGTACCGGGTGTATAATGCAATTCATCAACCGGTATTGCTTCGTCCTTCAATCTTGATTCGGTTGCAAACTGTGCTTCGTTCCACTTTACGTTAAAAATATTCTCAACCGCCAGGCCAATTTCATATTCAGGCATAGTATAGTTCAAAGAAGCCTCTGCTAAAAAATACCCTTTGGCTACAATGGAGTTGTCTTCATTGGCTGGCCTGTTTTTGATGTAGCGGTACGTAATACTGCCGTTCAAACCGATTGCATTCTTGTAGAACAAACCACCGGTGCTTGTCATGAGTGGTGCAAGCGGAATATAGTCAGCGCCTTTAGCTTCTCCAACTGCCCTTGCCTTTGTAATGTTGAAATTAATATTGGCAAATATTTTTTTGGAAAACTGGTAACGGGCAATGATATCAATACCTGCTCTTGTTGTTTTGCCGCCTGGCACTGTGATGCCTTCATCACCAACATATACAAACTCCTGGTTAAGGTGCAGGAGCCAGGCAGCTACATTGATAAATAAATGATCGGTTGGTTTTGCTATCATACCGATATCAGTTCCGTAAGCAGCAGGGAGTATCTCTTTCCCGTTATTGGCTGTTACAACTCTGGTATCATTACTGTGAAAACCTTTGCCATACCTGGCATACAACTGCACTTTGTCATGGAGGCTGTATTGAATATTTAATTTGGGGCTGACAATGGTTTTTGATTGTGCCGGGTTTTGAAGAACCGTGAGTTGATTGAAGTAATCAAAATTAAAATAATCGAATCTTACGCCGGCATCAATCAGCCATTTGCCGTGGCTCCATTGCTGTTGCATAAAAGCATAAGCATTGGTTTCCTTTATATTCCCCTGTTGAATTTCATTCAGGAACTGTCTTTTTACAACATGGGACAATTTACTGCCCGTTGTGGCATCATAACGTACACCCGTACCATAGAAAGAACGCAGTTGCCATTTGTTAAAAAAATATTGGGTACTCAGTTTAGAAAGATATCCAGCAATATTCCTGTTTTCTGCCTGTTGTATTTCATCCCCATTTACAGGATCGTTTAAAAAGAAAGTGAAGTTGGAATACAGGTTAAAACTATAACGGCTGAAATAAGCCTGGTTTTCCCAAACAGTACCGTTGGCAAACCGGTAAGCCAGTTTCAAATTGGCATTGTGCCTTTCTGTATTGCCACCTTCAGACGGATCAATGGATCCAAAGCGGCCGATCGTTCCGTTGTTTACTGCCCTGTCCGGTACTTGTCCCGATGCATCCCAGTTGCTGCTGAACGAAGATGCTGATACTGAAAGTGAAATATCATTGCTGATGGAAAGATTGTATTTGCCAAATACATTGTAGCGCCTGAAGTATTGTTTACTAATGGTGGGCCCATCCGTATAATTCATTTCGGCTGCAATGTAAGCGCTTTGTTTGTCTTTATTTTTCTTCAACAGGTCTATCATTGCCAGCGTCCGCAATGTATTAAAGCTGCCGGCTTCTGACTGTATACGGCTTTGCTGTATGTTTTTATAGGTTGAAAAAGTAACGTAGCCGGCCGTATTCAAATTACCCTGTTGTGCATAGTAGGGGCCACCGGCGAAATCAATACTGTTTACCGTTTCGGGAATGATAAAATGTGCATCTGCATACCCCTGTCCATGTGCATGACTTACCATATTTACCGGCATACCATCAACGCTTACCTGCACATCTGTTCCATGGTCGCAATCGAAGCCACGTAAAAATATTTGCTCTGCCTTTCCGCCGCCTGCATGCTGTGCAATAAATAACCCGGGAACCAACCGGAATAATTCCTGCGTATTTCTCACTGGCTTCAGGTTCAGGTCAATTTTACTGAGAGTGCTGAACTTAGTGGCATTATTGCTTTGCAGCACTACAATATCTTTTAAGTTAACAATATCCTGTTGTAAAGGGATGGTAATGCTATTGCTATTGGCTGAACGGGTATGTACGGTAGTAGCCTGGTAGCCGATATAAGAAACCAACAGACTTGCAGAATCACTTGAACTGACCAGGTGAAAATTACCGTACTGGTCGGTAACCGTTTTAGAAAGTGGTTCATTGATATTCATCACTGCAACGTATTCCAATGGCTGACGGCTGACGGCATCTACCACTCTTCCGCTCATGGCAATTTGGGCATGGGTGGAAGAAATTTTCAACATGAATAAAAGAACGCAAATCAATAAAGTTTGCAGGTATTTTAGCATCATAATATAAAGGTATTAATTGAGATGAAAAATGATTGTACCCAGCAATTGCATTCAGGGAACAGGCACAATACAATGCCTGCTGCATAAATACTTATACACTTATGAAAATTATCTTACCTGGATAATTCACAAACCAAATTAATTATGAATGCCGGGGAGGAGGGTAATGATTGCCGGGATTACAGAAAGGGATCTTGATTGATATGGGAAATAGATTATAACATAGTTGTTTTAAAAGAACAGGCTTATCATTTTCATCAGCTACGGTATGATCATCTATGGATATTCCCTTTTTTAAACCATCTTCCTGTTGATTAGCCTGGTCTTTTTTTGAGGCATTGATGATTTCCCAGTGTACATGGGATTTGCCGTTTTCAACATGTATGGTTGCAAGGTGCTTTCCCTTTATGAATGTGTGTGCCAATACATCCGCAATAAAAGGCATTACAGGCTTAAATATGCTGGCAGCATAGGTAAACATAACAATATAAAGAATGGTTCTTTTCATTTAACAGTTAGCGCCAGTGATTGTGTTAATACTTACGAAGTCGGGAAAACAATGGATTTAAAAAAAATATTCATTTTAAAATAAAAGAGGCTGTCTCATAAATAATTTTTTTGAGAATTTCTTCGGATCGCTATGGAGAGCCGAAGTCGTTTAAACGAATCTCAGAGCGATTATGTAATTATGAGACAGCCTCTTTACAGTAATTCATATCTCCATTACCAGGGAGAAGCTAAATAGGGGAATGAAGTATTGAATGCCTTATCATTGCTGCTGATATTATCACTCGTCAACGGTGGATTGCTGGCACCGGTTGCTCCACCAAAGATCAGGAGCAACTCTGTGTCAATCACATCATCCGCCAATGCCCTGCCTGTTAATACATTGGTGCCATCAAAGAAAGTTGTTACACCGGTTGTTGAGGCGCTTAACACATCGGTTGAGAGTACCCCAACAAATGCGGCTTTGCCTAAACCCAGGGCATTGCTTACATAACCAAATGCGGTAAGTGTATTGGTGAATTTATAATCAAACTTTGCAGCCTGCTGCGATGGGATTGTTGTATTGAAGGAATCTTTTGCTGCTGCATTAATAAATACGGTGTTGATAGCCGGTCTTGCCATCTGGTCCTGCTGCTGGTAATATACTGTTGCTGCCGGCGTAGCATCATCTTTTTTACAGGAAGCGGCCAACAGGCTTCCTCCCACTACAATGGCCAATAATTTTATCGTTGTTATTTTCATCTTCTTAAGTTTTAAATTATTGTTACTTAATTAAATTTTCTTTTTTGTTTCTAACCATACGTTCACTGTGCCGCTACCACCCAGTAATGATTTGGGCACTTCTACTGCCACTGTCATTACATTGGTGCCGGCAAACGTGTCATTTGCAGTGCCTGCAGGCAAAAAACCTGTTGCGGTACCTGCAATGATTTTTTTGAATTGGGTAAGATCAAAAAAGAAGGGGTCGTCCCTTGGACCTGCAAAAACTTTGATGCCGTTTACCGATGTGGCAGTAACAGGTGCAGCAGCACCATAAGCGGTTACTGCAACTGAAGCTGTAACACTTCCTTCCAGTTTACTTCTTGTTCCCGTTTCTGAAGGAACAACCGGGCCATACACTTTAATACTGTTGCTGGCGGCATCGTACTTGCACTGTATCACCAGGTCTTCCACCTTATCGTTGTTGTTATCGATATTAAATTCAATGACGGTATTCTCATCAAATTTTGCAGTGGCAGTATTACCAGGGCTCATTAAGCCTTGGGTATTTCCGACAAAAACCAGGTTATTGCTGTTTTCTCCACGAAAAACATACAGGTCTGTAATGTCATTGGGCTGATTGGTTACATTGGGGGAATCAATGTGATCTGCTGCATAAAGAATTCCACCGGTTAAGGCTGTTGCTATGGCCAGGGCTCCAAGCAGGATTTTTTTTGTTTTCATTTTAATTGATTCTGTTTTCTGATTAAGTTGATGGTTAAAATAATTACCGCAGTCAGATACGGTACATTGCTGATCCTGGATTTATAATAGTAAAAAAAATAGCGTATCACTCATATTTTGATTGCCAGCATTTTTTGAATTGATTTTTTACAATTAAGTTTATCTTGCCAAAGCATTTTTTATATAAATAACTAATCGGATTTTTTTATGGCATATTGGTTGGTAAAATCAGAACCATTCAAATACAGCTGGGACCAGTTTGTAAAAGACAAACAAACTTTTTGGGATGGCGTACGTAACTATGCTGCCCGTAATAACCTGAGAGGAATGAAGAAAGGAGATGAAGTATTGTTTTATCACAGCAATGAAGGTGTAGAAATTGTAGGCATTGCCAAAGTAGCCAGGGAAGCTTACCAGGACCCGACAACAGAAGAAACTGCCTGGTTGGTGGTAGATTTAAAACCAGTGAGAAAACTAAAGAAACCAGTGCCGCTGGAGGTGATCAAAAAAGAACTGCGGCTGGCCAATATGGATCTCGTAAGACTGGGAAGGCTGAGTGTTCAGGCTGTGAAAGAAGAGGAATGGAACATCATCATGGAAATGGCAGGGGAGAAGTAACAACGAGCAGAATACTGCTTTAAATTTCATTTAACAATTGCTGCAGGTTTCTTTTTTTGTGCAATTTGTATCAATGGGCATCTCACCATTAAAACCATTGATATGAACTGCAGCAAATTATTTCCCGTAATTTTTTTTCTTTCCATTTTATTTTCCTGCAACCGCAATAGCGGAGAAAGTGCAGCACTGGATACTGCAACCTCCATTAATAATGAATTAAAACAACCTGCTCCCGGCAGTAAAGAAACCCAAACTGAAATTCCCACAGGAAATATCAATCAGTTGACTGACTCTACTCCTGTAGCAACTCCTGCAAAAAAAACGGCTCAGCCAACTGCTGCTGTTGATTGGGATAAAAAGATCATTAAGACAGCTACTTTAAAGTTTGAAGTAAAGGACTTTAACCGATATGCCAACTCAGTTTACAAAACTGTTAAACAATATGGGGGATACATTGCTGAAGAAAATCA
This sequence comes from Chitinophagaceae bacterium, assembly GCA_016722465.1. GTDB lineage: Bacteria > Bacteroidota > Bacteroidia > Chitinophagales > Chitinophagaceae > Ferruginibacter. The sequence goes on from JADKJC010000013.1 coordinate 468,141, forward strand.
AAATCTTACAGAAGAAAAATCAGAAGCAACCATTTCCATTAAAGTACCGGTTGAGCAGTTTGAAAGTATGATGAACCAGTTGCCCGGGAATGATGCAAAAATCATTGAAAGAAAAATTACTACAGAAGATGTGACTGGGGAGGTGGTGGATATCAAATCGAGGCTGGAGGCGAAAAAGCAAATGCGCCAGAAGTACCTTGATTTTTTTAAGCAGGCTAAAAATATGGAAGAAGTGTTGCAGGTGCAATCTGAGATAGACAATATTCAGGAGACAATGGAATCCGCTGCCGGCAGGGTCAATTATCTCAACCATCAATCTGCCATGAGTACGATCATACTTACATTTTACCAGCCACTTGATGGCTACCTGCCCGGCGGTGAATCACCGTCTTTTCTTAGCAGGGTTACAGATGGATTTAAGGCCGGTGGCAAGTGGTTGGCTGATATTCTGGTCGGTCTTATCACCCTTTGGCCCTTGCTGTTCATCCTTTCAATTACGGTGATCGCCTACAGAAAATTTATTTCCGGAAAAAACAAGCGGCCAAATCCGTAAGTTTGATTCATGAATAAAAAACACATCGTTGTGCTTACAGGCGCAGGCATCAGTGCCGAAAGCGGGTTAAAAACTTTCCGTGATGGCGATGGTTTGTGGAATGGTTATAATGTATATGATGTAGCCACGCCCGGTGCCTGGAAAAAAGATCCGCAGCGGGTACTTGATTTTTATAACGACAGGAGGAGGGACGTAGCAGCGGCCAAACCAAATGCAGCGCATTTTGGCCTGGCAGCACTGGAAAAAGATTTTGATGTTACCATTGTTACACAGAACATCGATGACCTGCATGAAAGGGGTGGTTCCACCAATATCATCCATTTGCATGGTGAAATATTTAAGATGCGTAGTGAAGTGGACGAGGAGTTGGTATATGAAATCCATGGCGATATTAAGCTGGGAGATAAAGCCGCAGATGGGGCGCAACTTCGTCCATACATTGTTTGGTTTGAAGAGCCGGTGCCAATGATTGAAAAAGCAGTGGCATTGATGTATGACTGTGATTATTTTGTTGTGGTGGGTACATCTCTGCAAGTGTATCCGGCAGCCTCCTTACTGCATTATGCACCCCCCTATTTGCCTAAATTCATTATTGATAAAAAGTTGCCTGCAGTTCAACGGTCTTCTACACTTACAATGATTGAAAAGCCGGCAACAGAAGGCGTGGCGTACTTGCAGAAGTTATTGGTTCCATAAAAGCTATTTTTCAGTTTCTTTAAAAACAACGCCAAAGTTCTCCAGTTCCTTTAATACAGGCTCATATATTTCTTTTTGGATAGGGATGTGTACACCAGTCATTCTTAAGTCTTCATTCAGGATCAATTTAGCTGCTATGCCCAATGGTAGCCCAACTGTTTTTGCCATGGCGGTACGCAGGCTGTCTTCGCCTTTTACTACGAGGCTGCTTTCAATCTTTTTCTTTTTACCATCTGCTGTTTCATATTCAATTTCATGCAGCATTACAATCATATCCTTATCTGCCGGCTGCATCATCAGTTTTGTTTCAAGCAAATATTGCAGCACATCTGCAGAGTGTTTAGCGTTGGATGGAACGGGTGCATCATCAAATAAGCCCAGGAACTCCAGCAAGGATCGGTTCTCATCATTCACAAAAGGAATAATTGGTGAAGACCATGTTTTAAAACTCAGTTCTTTTGTTTTTAATACATCTGTTTCATTTGCAAGATTGGCATTAACAATGGCTTTCCATCCTTTACAATAATCAGCATAGCGGAGTGTGGTTCTCACAAAAGTACCAGCGTCCTCTAAATGATAAACCGGCAGATAGCTTAGTGAATCACGGTTGGGATAAAACGCAAGCTTGCCTAATCCATCAACATTCACTTCTTCGCACTCAGCAAACAATTCTTCGTATCCTTTATGAATTACCTTGTCATCCAGTTTATATTCAGCTCCGGCTTTGCCCGCCAGCACTACATTTCGGGGATTCCAGCTGATTTTATAATGCCAGGGGTTGTCATCACTTTCAGGTGCTACCAAACCACCGCAATGGCTTTTAAATGAACGGAGTTTTCCACCGGCAGCTTTTATTTCTTCGATTATTTTCATGGCGCTCATGTGGTCAATACCGGGATCAAGCCCCATTTCACAGAGGAATAATAATTTTTTTTGTTTGATCTCCTGCTCCAGGCTTTTTATTTTATTGTCAAGATAAGAAGCGGTAAGCAGGTGCTTGCGGTATTCAACGCAATCCTTGGCCACTAAAAAATGAAGGGAAGGCGGCATCATCGATATAACCAGATGAGCCCTTTCTATTAAGGCTGAACGTTCCTGTTCATTGGTTATATCCAATGAAACGGCCTCTGCAAAAGGCGAATTGTTTGTTTTAGCCAGTATTTGCTCTTTGTTAGCATCTGCTATAATAAGTTTCCATTTGTTTTCCCTTGCAGTGTCAATCAGGTAATCAATTAAAGCGGTGGCAGATTTACCTGCACCCAATAGTAAAATCGTCTTCACAATCGTTATTTTTTTATGGCGGCAAGTTAAGCTTTGCAGGCTGATTCTCCTTTAAATAATCCGGAGAAAGAGCTAAATAAAATGATATTCCCGGTATTAATTCCCGGCTTAAAAACAGCGCAAAAAATGTTCTCCACAGCCTTAAATAAAATGTGCAAAAATTAACCAAAACGAAGCCATCTTTTCGGGGAAAAACGCACCAAAATCGGTACTTTCGCAAGCCTTTAAAATAAGGTGATTTTTTATGGAAAATAACGGAGAATTAAATGACGGAATGTTGCCACCAAATGATGGTGATAATGGCACCAATAGGGGCAGAGTGATCCCTGTGAATATTGAGGAACAAATGAAGACTTCCTACATTGATTACTCCATGAGTGTAATTGTGGGAAGAGCGCTGCCGGATGTTAGAGATGGCCTGAAACCCGTTCACCGCCGCATTCTGCATGCGATGAATGAACTGGGATTGCAGTCTAACAAAGCGCATAAAAAGAGCGCTAGGGTAGTGGGTGAAGTGTTAGGTAAATACCATCCACACGGCGATAGTTCGGTATATGATGCCATGGTTCGTATGGCGCAGGAGTGGAGCATGCGCTACAAACTGGTTGACGGGCAGGGTAACTTTGGTAACCAGGATGGTGATGGCCCGGCGGCAATGAGGTATACCGAAGTGCGTATGGAGAAGCTGACCGAAGCCATGATGGGAGATATTGATAAGGATACAGTCGACTTTCAACCCAACTTCGATGATTCGGAAAGAGAGCCTTCTGTATTACCAACAAGAATTCCTCAATTACTGGTAAATGGTTCCAGCGGCATTGCCGTAGGTATGGCTACCAACATGATGCCCCATAATTTGAGCGAAGTAATTGATGGTTGTGTTGCCTACATAGACAATCGTGAAATTGAAATAGAAGAACTGATCAAGCTTGTAAAAGGACCGGATTTCCCGACAGGAGGAACGATATATGGTTTTGAAGGCGTAAAGAATGCGTTACTAACCGGCAGGGGAAGGGTTGTGCTTCGTGGTAAAGTAAATATTGAAACTACCAAGAATGGAAGGGAGAAGATTGTTATTTATGAAACCCCTTACCAGGTAAACAGGGATGCACTCACTTCCAAGATCGGTGAACTGATCAATGATAAATTAATTGATGGCATTTCAGATGTAAACAATGAAAGCAACAGCAAGGAAGGCACTCGTGTGGTGGTGGAATTGAAAAAAGACGTAGTGGCACAGGTGGTGATTAACCAATTGTATAAGCTTACGGAGTTGCAGACTTCATACGGTATCAACAATGTGGCACTGGTAAGAGGAAGGCCAAGGATACTGAACCTGAAAGACCTGATCAGTGAATTTGTGCTGTTCAGGCATGAAGTGGTGGTTCGCCGCACACAATTCGATCTGAAGAAAGCAAGGGAAAGAGCTCATATTTTAGAAGGCTACATCATTGCATTGAATAACCTGGATGCAGTGATCAAGCTCATCCGTGAGTCTGCCACACCGGCGATTGCAAATGAGGGTTTGATGAGTAATTTCGGTATGAGTGAGATTCAGTCCAAAGCGGTACTGGAAATGCGTTTACAGCGCCTTACAGGAATGGAAATCGATAAGATCCGCCAGGAACATGCTGAAATAATGAAACTGATCGAACATTTGGAAGCGATATTGGCCAATGAAGATTTGCGTTTCGATATCATCAAAACAGAACTGGCTGAAGTAAAGGCAAAGTTTGGTGATGAAAGAAAAACGGAGATCGTGTATGTAGGCGACGAGATGAATATGCTTGACCTGATTGAGGAAGAAGATGTGGTAGTTACCATTTCTCACCTCGGTTATATCAAACGTACATCTTCGGATGAATACCGGCAGCAGCGCCGTGGTGGCCGGGGGGCAAAGGGCAGCAGTACCCGTAATGAAGATTATATCGAACATTTATTTGTAGCTTCTACACACCATACCTTACTATTCTTTACAGAAAAAGGAAGGTGTTTCTGGCTGAAAGTGTATGAAATTCCCGAAGGTGATAAGACCAGCAAGGGCAGGGCCATGCAGAATTTGATACAGATACCACCGGATGACAAAGTGAGAGCGATCATTGATGTGAAGAATTTTGATGATGAAGAATATGTGAAGAGCCATTATATTTTGTTATGTACCAAGAAGGGTATCATCAAAAAAACTGACCTGGAAGATTTCAGCCGTCCAAGGCAAAATGGTATCAATGCCATCAATATCCTTGAAGGTGACCAACTGATAGAAGCAAGGTTAACCGATGGAAATTCTGAGATTATGATGGCAGTGAAGAGTGGCCGTGCCATCCGTTTTCCTGAAGAAAAAGTAAGGTCTACCGGCCGTGGTGGTATAGGTGTGTTTGGTATTGAAGTGGATGATGCCAACGATGAAGTGGTAGGTATGGTTTGTGTTAACAGGGAAGATAAGAGCAAGACCATTCTGGTGGTTAGTGAAAAAGGATATGGCAAACGGACCTTTCCTGGACGATCCCGAAACAGGAGAAGCCAATTACAGGATCACCAACCGCGGTGGTAAGGGCGTTAAAACAATCAACGTTACTGATAAAACAGGTTCATTGGTTGGCTTACTGGATGTTTCAGAAAAGCAGGATCTGATGATCACTTGTGTTAGTGGTGTCACCATCCGCATGAAAGTGGCAGATGTAAGTGAGCAAGGCAGGGCAACACAGGGTGTTAAACTGATCCGCATTGATGAAGGCGATTCCATTGCAGCCATTACCAAACTGGATGAAGAGGAAGAAGAAGTGATTGTACCGGAAGCTGATGCTGCGATCAGTCCTGACATTTCAGCGACTGATGAAAATGCCGGTAGTACAGAGCAGGCTGGAGAGGAAACGGATCCGCCAGTTGGAGTGTAATTTTTTTAATGAATGGCTTGAGGCTGCTTTGAAAAAGGCAGCCTTTTGTTTTGCTTGTTTATCTCAATCTAACCTTATTGTAAAACCCGCTTTTATTACCTGTGAACTATACAACTATTAACTGCAATTGTGTAACAAGTACCAGTTGAATCAAAGATATTTTTGTATCGGTTTTTCACAGTATAATTTAATTTCCAAACAAATTAAATTATACCTGATATTGGATTTTAAAGGGCTGCATTTCCATGCGGCCCCTTTTTTATCAGCCCTTATCATTCTCCGTACCAGAACCCGAAGAGGGAGTCTGACAGCTTCATACATTACAAGAAGCAATATTTCATTTAAGATAATACTTGCAGATCAAGGCTGCCGCACAGCGTAATTCAGTTAAGATTAATTTTTTATAATCATCGCTATCCTGGTAGTAGAGAGCTATGATGAGAAGCAGTCTACGGAAGGAAAACAGCTTACTAGACATGTGAATTTTATAACTTTTTACGGTAATTATATAACTGTGTTGCAAAGGACACATTTAATTTTATCTCACAATAGCAGTAGTAGTAAATCCAACTATCCCAGCTTAGGGTATTATGACAAAGAACCAAATCATTAAGTACCTGCAAAAGAATAAAGGCATCATCTCAATACGTGCCATTGCAGAAAATTCAGGCTTTGGCAATCTCCACAAAGTTTTAAATGGACAAGTAGATGGGAAAGGGTTTGCCTTTACATTTCCAGAAAAGCACGTTAAGAAGGTTTTAAGGCAAATCAAAAGGCTACAGACGAAAGCAAAAATTTAGTCTCCGCATTAATCTACTCCATAATCGTATAACATGAAGCGAGGGGAGAAAAAATAAAACCGCTGTGATGCAGGCTGTGCGCCTGTTTAACATAATATTAATTATAGGAAAATAATATGTTTTAAAATAGTTACAATCCACTGTGGGCTTGAGTTTTAAAAAAATAGCGGCCTATAAGCAATTGTCTTTTACTATTTGAAAAACTGACCCTGGTTTTAAAATATATATTTGTATTTTAAAATTAATCTATAGACTCAAGCTGTGACAAACGCAAATTAAAAAGCAAAATAATTGATTCAGGCATTCACCTTGTTAAAACGTTTGTAGTTCCATGTTGAATACAATTAAGTCTAAACATGTTTCTTCTCATTGTCTTTTATTTTCAACGCCCAGGGACCATTTCCTGCAATTAAAAAGTAAAATAATAACAGCAGTACAATTACAGAAAGGAACAGTTCATTGTAGGGCTTTAACACATCACTGGCAAAGCTGATGAAAATGATGGCACCCAGCAAAATCGGGATCTGTATCAGGCAGGCAAACCTGGTAAGAAAACCGACTACCAGTAATATACCTCCGATGATATGGGCAAATACCACATAATGACTGAGGGCAATAATGGTGAAATCGCCAAAGGATGTTTTAGTGGAAAGTGCCCCGGTAAGGCTGCTGGAATTCTGGAGAAAGTCGTAGCCTTTATAGCAAAGGAACAGACCAAGAACGATGCGTATAATATCGAGCCATTTGGGATGATGGGCATCTCCCCAATGCTCAAAGCGTTGAAGGGTTGTCATATAGCTAAGTTTTATCGTTAATAAAAAGAACTCTCAACAAAATACAGCTAATTTTACCCAAATGCAACAGGTAAATATTCCCACCAAAAAGATACTGGCCAATCTGAAGATTGAAGCCCTCAACGAGATGCAGGAAGCTGCAGTGAAAGCCATTGATGAACATGATAATGTGTTGCTATTATCCAAAACAGGCTCCGGCAAAACGCTTGCTTTTTTGCTGCCCATCATCCAGCAGCTTGATCCGGCGATAAAAACTGTTCAGGCGCTGGTGCTGGCCCCATCAAGGGAACTGGCAATACAAATCGATGAAGTGTTCAGGAAAATAGGCAGCGGTTACAAAGTTACCTGCTGCTATGGTGGGCATAAAAGAGAAATCGAGGAAAACAATCTGTTGCAGTCTCCTGCTGTAATCATTGGTACAGCTGGCCGTATTGCCGACCATATCCGAAGGAATAATTTTTCTAACGAAGCCATTACTACCCTGGTACTGGATGAATTTGATAAATCGCTTGAGCTTGGCTTTAAGGAAGAAATGGAATTTATTATTGGCAGCCTGCCTGTTGTTCAAAAAAGAATTTTAACCTCGGCCACCAATGCACCGGCTATTCCTGATTTTGTGAAATTCAACAATCCGGTAAAGGTGGAATTTTTATCGCCACTGGTAGAAAAAGAACCTGTGGATGAACTGCTGGTACAAACAGTACATTCTCCTGAGAAGGATAAAGTGGAAACGTTGTTCAGGCTCATCTGCCAGATTGGAAATAAGTCGATGATCGTATTTTGTAACCACAGGGAATCAGTAGAGCGCACCAGCGAATTGTTACAGGAAAAGGGCATTGTCACTGTTTTTTATCATGGCGGTATGGAGCAGTACGAACGGGAAAGCGCCATGTGCAAATTCAAAAATGGTACTGCCAATGTGTTAATTACTACAGACCTGGCTTCAAGGGGCCTGGACATTCCGAATATCAAATACATCATCCATTTTCATTTACCGCCTACGCCGGATGTATATACTCACCGCAACGGACGTACTGCACGGATGACTGCCGGTGGAAAATCAATACTCATATTATCTTACGAAGAGAAGCTGCCAGCCTACATTACAGAAGAAGTAACCGAACTGGAACTTCATGAAAGACTTGAACTGCCTGAGAAACCCAAATGGACTACCCTTTTTATCGACGCCGGAAAAAAAGACAAGATCAACAAGATGGACATTGTTGGGTTTCTATCAAAAGTGGGCCTGTTAAACCAGGAAGATATTGGTTTAATAGAGGTAAAAGATTTTACAAGTTTTGTTGCAGTAAGGAAGTTGCAGGTGGGTAATTTGATGGAGTTGATAAAGGATGAAAAGATAAAAGGAAAGAAAGTAAAGATTGCCGTGGCGAAGTAAAGGCCTCATCCTTCTTACCCTTTCTGCCAACTTTAATCAGGGGCTTGGGCTGTTTGGTGGCCCATCTGCTCCATCCGGCGGAGGCAGCATTCTGTCTCTCTCAACTCCCTGTGGCGGTGGCCTTCTTCCCCCCGGCCTTTGTCCACCAATCTTCCTTAGAACAGTCTCTATAATTTCATCAAATTTTCTTTGCTGACCGGAATCACAAATGGCACGGAGTTGCTGAAAATGTTTAAAATTGATCAGCTCCATTTGCAGCTGAAATGCCAATGTTCTTTTGTTGTACAATCCAACCATGGAATCACTCACTGCCGTATCTTTCAACAAGTCAAAAAAAGCATTTCTTGCTTTGGCAATGGAATCTTGTATGGGCCTTTGCAGATGCTGGTGTTCTTCCCTTAATGTTTTATAGGTTGCCTGCTGCTGCCCGTTTAATACCAATTGCTTCGTTACAAACTCAAATACCGGTTCAGGTGGAGCTGGCAGAATTGCCCCATTTTTTTTGCTGGTCCACAACAGGCTTAATGTAACAATATTTGCTACCAGTAAAGCGATGGTAAGAAAGGTGAGCCATTTATTGTTGTTGAAACTGATCATTTCAAAATATTTTACTGGTACAATTCATTTGATACCATATTGTATTCTTTTGCAAAACTTTCGATGGTGGCGGTGCCGCTATTCATTGGGGTTACATCCTTTTTAGTATTTATCAGGGTGATGATATTGAATGCAAATACCAGCAGCAGGCAGATACTCAAAAACACAGGCCGCAGTAAAAAAAATGGTTGGGGCTCCTGTAGCATTTCTTTTTCCATCCTGCCTTTAAGCCGGGTGTAAAAAAACGCTGGTGCCTGCAGCTTTTCAGCTCCATCAAGGCAATGCAGTATTCCTTCTATTTTATTGTTATTGGATGCCATTGTTTAAGTATATTAAGATTATATCCTTTATTTATTAGACGGTAATTACTTTAAAAACCATTGCTAAGAACTATTATTAATTTTAGCAGCAACAGCTTTTTTTAAATTTTGCCTGGCTCTTTGTAATAATGAATCCACTGCCGATTCTGTTGTTTTCATGATTCGTGCTATTTCCAGGTAGCTAAGGTCTTCCAGCTTATTTAAAACAAAGGCGGTCTTTTGGTTTTCGGGCAAATCGTCAATCATCTTAAACAACATTGCTGCATCCTCTTTTTTATCGAGCGCCACACCAGGATGATGAAAATTTGCCGCTTCATACACCGGCTGGTTATCCGCTCCAAACATGCTGACGGTAAAGCCAAACCGTTTCTTTCTTTTTTTACTCCGGATATGATCGAGGCATTTGGTAACGGTGATGCGATACAACCAGGTAGATAAAGCTGCAGCTCCTTTAAATTGATGAACCGACCGGTATACCTGTATAAAAACTTCCTGTGCAATATCTTCGGCATCGCCATGCTGCTGCAACAAGCCAAAAGCGGTATTGAATACCTTATCCTGGTAACGGTTTACCAATAGCTTAAAAGCCTGCTCCTCTCCCTGTTGAAGTTGTGATATCAGTTCCTGTTCAGTCAATAGTTGTTACCAGTTGATGATTTGACGATGTAATGGGAGAAAACCTGCGGGGGGTGGAACGCTGCTTATAGGGATCGGACTGATGGGTAAATAAAAGCCCGTCATTGATCCGGTCAATCAGTTTCATCCGTGTTCTATTTTCTTTTTATAACAATTGATAAAATCAATCACCTGCTGATCAAACCTTGCTGCTTCATTAAACAAAAAACTATGCCTGATGGGCAATACATAAAGAGGGAAATCGGCCAGCTCATTCTCAAATTTCTGCATCCGTACCCCATCTTTTTCGGTGGTAAGTATCAGTTTTTCGGATGACTTTATTTTTCCGAATTGCTTTTTTATTTCGGTAAGATCATCGCTGTCAAATATGTGATGATCCTGGTAGCGGAGCATATCATAAGAATGAACACGGGCAGTTAAAAACTCTTTCAATGGCCCCGGGCTGGCAATACCGCAAACCAGCAGTATGTCTGCATTATGAGAAAAGTTGATTTCTCTTTTGCTGAATAAATGATACGGTGTTCCGTATTCTATTTGGGTAAAATAAACTGTTTGATGAGCTGCAGGATCAAGTTCTTCAATAATTTTCTCCCTCTCCGTTTCTGTAAGGTTCGGTTTGCATTTGGTTACGATTATGATCTCGGCTCTTTTGGCACTGCGGCGTACATCCCGTAAATCACCTGCAGGCATCAAAAAATCCCTGGTATAGAGATCTTTGTATTCAGTTAATAAAATATTGAGTCCGGCTTTTACGGAACGGTGCTGGAATGCATCATCCAGTATAATCACTTCGGTTCCCGGCTTTTCCTGCAGTAACTGTGGAATGGCCACCAGCCGCTCCTCTCCCACAGCTACAGTTACATCCGGGAATTTTTTATGAAACTGCATGGGCTCGTCGCCGATCTCCAGTGCAGTGGTGTTTTCATTGGCGATGCCAAAACCCTTTGTCTTGCGCTTGTAACCACGGCTGAGTGTAGCCGCATTAAAATTATTTTTCAATAACCTGATCAGGTACTCCACCATGGGGGTTTTTCCTGTACCGCCAACAGCCAGGTTGCCCACACAGATCAATGGAAAATTAAAGGGGATTGATTTGAAATAATTTTTATCGAACAACCAGTTACGCAGCCACACGATACCGCCATAGATAAATGAAAAAGGTAATAGTAAATACCGGAAGCTTCTTAATAGCACTGTTTATACAATTCAGGTGAGTGACAAAGGTAATGTTTAGATACCTGAACCACAAAGCACTCTAAGGAGGGCATAAAGAGTAAATGAGCCTGTGGCCCTTGTGAATTTACTTTGTGTTTGTGGTTAATCACTAAAACTCATAGATTCTTTCGTGGGTAATGCAGTAATCAAGTTGCACATCAAACTCATTCACATCTTCGATTTGCTCCACCGGGTCAAAATAGCTAAAGCCAATCTTAATGCAGTCGGGGCGGCAATGCTTTAAAAACCGGTCATAATAACCTTTTCCATAACCAACCCGGTAGCCGTTTGTATTAAAGCAAAGCAGCGGTACAATTACCATATCAATGGCAGAAGGCTCCACGTCAAGTCCATCCACCGGTTCATCAATTTCAAACTCATTCTTCTCAAAAAGTGTTTCATCATTTACCAGCACAGCAATCATTTCCGTTTCATTATCCACTTCATACATTAACGGATAGAGTAATTGCTGGTTGGGGTTTTTGAAATAACAATAATCTGTTATCAGCTGCGGATTGAATTCCTTTAGTTTTTCCATCGGTGCATAGGTCATGATGAGAGAGGGAATATCAATAGGGAGTTTCTGGAACTGTATCAGCATCAAATCGTCCATTGTATTGATCTGCTTTTGATTCAGTTCACTCCTCATGTCTTTGTAATAGCGACGGAGGTCTTTTTTTTTCATTTTATGGCGTGAATATGGATATATCAATCACATGATAAAGATAGAAAATATCGTAGTGCCGTAATTCCTTTCTGTGCGGTAATGTTCAAATTTTTTATAATCGTTCCTTGGTGTATGCTCCAGTACAAACCAACCTTTGTGCTTCAGTAGTTTTTTTCAAAAATTTTTACTGGCAGGTCGTCTATCGTACCCAATGCATAAGGCGGGCCGGCAAAAATAAAATCAAACTGCTCCGTGCAGGTATCGATAAATTTAAACACATCACTCTTCACCAGTTTAAAATTGGGAATGTCCAGTTCTTTGGAAGTCTTTTTAATAAACTCATACATCATGGCATCTTTCTCTACAACAGTAAGGTCATCCACTCCCCTGCTGGCCAGTTCATAGCTGATGCAGCCGGTACCACCAAACAGGTCCAGTGTTTTCATATCTTCAAATGCCAAATTATTTTGCAACACATTGAAAAGCCCTTCCCTGGCAATATCGGTGGTGGGCCGTGTATGTGGCATGCTCGCCGGTGGCGCAATTTTTCTGCCACCATATAGTCCGCTGATTATACGCATGCAGCCGCTGCAAATAAATGACTGAAATAATGGGCAGGATAATCACTGATATCTTCCGGGTAAGTATAGGAGTCCGGCAATGCAGCAAACTGTAGTTTTAGAAAATACTTCCGCATTTCTGCATACAGGCTGGAAGAAACGTCAATCATTCCATGCAGGTGAACATAGGTATCATCCACCTCTACTTCAAAACCCTGGCAAAGCTGCAACAGATAATAAACCACATCTTCCGGTGTTTTGTATTTAAAGGTTTGTATGGCCTGTAGCTTGCCCTGTTTCAACAGCATGGCTATAAACGAAGAAGTGCTGAAAATGCAATAAAGGTGGTTTCCCCTTTCTTTGAACATATCGGGTAATAAAGAATAAAGATGGGTGCTTACAGGTGATGAAAACAAATAAGAAACCACCGCATCAATTTGCCGGGGCACTGTATAAATATTGTGTGTGTGATGACGGTATAAAAAATCGGCCCTCGTAAAAGCATCTGTTACATCGCCATGCACCAGTTCCAGCATTTCCTTCTTGTTACTGTCTGATACAAAGTCTGAGGGTACCAGTAAAGCTTCCGGGTAAGCGTAAACGACTGTAATGTTCTTAAATTGTTCCTGCAAAATACTTTCGTTGGCAGCCAGTTGCTTTAAAGCATTGGCGGCTTTGTCCAGGCTGGTATCGTTGGTAAAATGCTGGCTTTGCAATGCAACACATTCATTGCCGTTGTCAATAATGATGTAGGCAATGCCCTGCTGGCTTACTTCTATCAGCAGCCGGGCATCAGCACTTAACGTTCCGGTTGCCTGTATTTTAAAACTTGCGTTCAATGGATATGTTTAGGCAGTTGAAAAAAGATATTTTTGCAAACTTATGGAAAGTGGAGCAGCAATAAAAGATTTAAAAGTGCAGGTAACCAACAGGCAGATACTATCTATTGCCATGCCCATTACTTTGGCGATTTTAATACCGCAGTTAAATATCCTTACCAACAGCATATTTCTCGGCAATAGCGAGCAAGGTACCGAATCATTGGGCAATGCAGGTATTACGGGAGTTTTTTACCTGATATTCGCTGTGGCCGGCCATGGGCTGAACAACGGCTTGCAGTCTGTTTTCTCAAGATATGCAGGTGGCGATGATACCAGTGCTTTTAAGGTCATCCTTACACAAGGCATCCGTATCAGCCTGCAACTGGCAGCAGCAGGCATACTGGTTACCTGGTTTGCAGCACCCTTCATTTTTCAGCAGGTAGCCGATCCCAAAGCCTATCCCCAGGAAATGAGCTTTTTAAGGATCCGAATTTGGGGCCTGCCCTTCCTGTACCTGTTTCAAATGGGGAATGCATTTTTGGTGGCATCACTTAACAGCCGCAGGCTCATCCTTGGCTTTTTGGTAGAAGCAGGTGTAAATATACTATTCGACTACCTGCTCATCTTCGGTCATTGGGGTTTTCCTGAAATGGGTTTTAATGGCGCTGCAGTAGCTTCTGTAATTGCTGAAGTAGCCGGGTTTATAACAGTGTTTGCCGTACTTTCAAAACCGGTTTGAAAAAACAATATGGCCTGCTGCAAAATTTTGCTTATGATAAAATAAAGAGCAAGCAGATCATAAAAATAGCCACACCGCTGATATTGCAGTTTGTAATCAGTGTGGCCACCTGGCTGGCATTCTTTATTTTGATAGAATCAAGGCACGATGAAAATGCCAAAGCCATCAGCCAGACCATGCGGAATGTATTTGGATTAGCGGGTGTATTTGTGTGGGCATTTGCAGGTACCAGCAATGCAATGATCAGCAACCTGATGGGACAACGCAGGGAAGACAAAGTGATGGAAGCCATTAGCAGGATCACGTTGTGGAGTTTTGGTTTTTGCTGTATAATGTGTTTGCTGGTAAATATTTTCCCGGCACAATTCTTCCGGCTATTTGGCCAGGGCAGCGAATTTGTGGAGCAGGGCATTCCTGTATTACGAGTCGTTACATTTGGTTTACTCATCATGAGCATCGCAAATATCTGGCTCAATGGCGTTACAGGTACCGGTAAAACAAGGGTAAACCTTGGTATTGAGATCATCGCTATCATTGTGTACTTTGTGTACACCTGGTATTTTATGAAAACAAATTACATCTCACTGGCATGGGCATGGAGCAATGAACTGGTTTACTGGAGTGCCATCTTTATTTTATCCTTTGCATTTTTAAAGAGTGGAATGTGGAAGACGAAGTGAGTTATGAATGATTAGTTATGAATTAGAGCTTCTGTAAATTTTAAAAGCATAAACTCTTTAACCGTTAGCGGCTAACTTTATCATCAAAAAATAAACAGTATGCCGTCAACAGGTTATTCAGGTACACCGCTTGCAAAAAAACTGGGGATAAAAGAAGGCTTTATCATTCGCCTTGTGAACCAGCCGGATTATTATTTTGACTTATTTACTGATATGCCGGAAGATATTATAATTGCCATTGATAAAAAAAACAAAAAGCAGTTCATCCACTATTTTACCAATCAGGCCAAAGAGCTGGTAAGAGATATTGTGTTGTTGAAAAATGAAATAGAACCCAATGGTATTATCTGGGTATCCTGGCCAAAGAAAGCATCCAAAGTACCAACAGATATTACCGAGGATGTCATCCGGCAAGTGGCGGTGGCAAACGGGCTGGTGGACATAAAAGTTTGCGCTGTGGATGATGTGTGGTCTGGATTGAAATTAGTGATACCCGTTAAAAGCAGGAAGTTAAAATAGTTATTAACCACAAACACTAAGCATTGCACAAAGGCCAAGAAGAAGTATTTTAGTGGTGTTCCCTGTGTATTCTCTCCTTGTGAACTTTGTGGTGAAAACAACATTGTAACATGCAGCATACAATCATTTTCATTATGGGAGTATCCGGTTCCGGCAAAACTACCATTGGTAAATTGCTGGCCCAAAAAACCGGCTATGCTTTTTATGATGCGGACAATTTTCATCCCCGGCAAAATATCGACAAGATGAAAGCCGGAGAGCCACTTACTGACGAAGACCGCCGGCCCTGGCTTGATCACATTCATGACTTTGCCGCAGCAAACATTGGCACCAGCAATATCATTATTGCATGCTCGGCATTAAAAGAAATTTACCGCCAACGGTTAAACAAAAATATAGAAGCAAATTGCAGGTGGGTGTTTTTAAAAGGGAGTTATGAAACAATACTGCAGCGTATGCAGCAAAGAACAACACATTATATGCCCTCCTCTTTATTACAATCGCAGTTTGATGCACTTGAACTGCCACAACAGGTAATTGAAGCAGACATCAGCATGCAACCCGAAGCCATTGTGCAACATATTATTTCAAAACTGGATTGAGTTAAAACAGGCAAGGTGATAGCTATAGTTCTGAGTGAAACGGTAAGAAGTATCTGAAATAAAAGAAATGGCGGTTCCCCGGGAAAAAATCAGCAAGCAGCGATACAATGAATACGTAAAAGAAGTTTGTAAGCTTGCCGGATTAACAGAACCTATCAATAGCGTAAAATTGTATGCGTGGATGTAAAATGCCACCGGCAATTTGTACCCATCAACATCCGGTAATATTGTTAACTTGCTGTATAAACATTATAACCACTATGGCAATAACAATCAACCGCCTTAAACCCTTTTTTTCGCCTGATCCCAAAAGAGTAATTGTTCGATTTTTTATGCCAGGGGGTGCGCCAAGGGCAAAAAAAATAATTAAACGGATAGCTGCAATGAAGGAAGAGGATGCATTGCAGGTGCTAAACCAGATACTTAGAGATTTTAGTAACCGCCACCGGAATATCACAAAAATATTTTTAAACCATTTTGATCGCTTAGCTTTTTTGTTTGATGAACTGGGTATCAATACCTGCAATTTTTCAAAAGAAAGAAAATTGATGACCGGGGCCTACTTTACCCATGAATATTCAATTGAATCTGCCGCTTTTTTTAATCCTTCCATGGTAGAAGATCCCGACCAGTCTCATTTGGAGGCCGGGCAGAAAAGAGTTATTGTAAGTTTCAGGGCTACTGGTGAAGGGCATGTATCTTCCATTGCATTCAGAGGAGCCATTCTGGATAAAAACAATAATCTTGAATTTAGCCCGGTAAGCAAGCTGGTGGATGTTGCCGAAACGATACAATTGCATGAATACAACAAGGCTGATTTTATTCATAAATTAAATGATATGAATTTAGACCAGCCTGGCGTAATGGAAAAAATAATCGATCCGCTAAATGATACGTTTATTTTCAGGGAACTACATAACAACATCAAAAAATTTGCAGATAACAATGAAATAACTGTTGCAAATAATAAAGTGTTGCAGGCCATCAAATTCATTGCAAATTCACAGTACCGGATAAGTTTTTCGTTAGATACAGCTATCAGCGAACGGGTTATTTTTCCAGTAACAGATGCTGAAAGCAACGGAATTGAAGATGCCCGGTTTGTAAAATTTACCCAGGAGGACGGCAGCATAAAATATTATGCCACTTACACCGCATACAACGGCTTTGTTATTATGCCGCAATTAATTGAAACCAGCGATTTCTATACATTTAAAGTATTACCCATTTACGGCAAAAATGCTCAGAACAAAGGGATGGCTTTGTTCCCAAGAAAAATAAACGGGCAATATGCAATGCTGTCAAGACATGATGGAGAAAATAATTACATTATGTACAGTGACCAGATTACTAATTGGGATGGTGATGCTGAATTGTTACAAGAACCTGAGTTTCCATGGGAATTTGTGCAATTAGGCAATTCGGGCTCTCCAATAGAAACAAAGAAAGGCTGGCTGGTAATTACGCATGGAGTGGGTGCAATGCGCAAGTATGTATTAGGTGCAATTTTATTAGATATCAATAACCCGGGCAAAGTACTGGCACAATTAAGCAGCCCGTTACTGGCAGCTAACGAAAACGAAAGAGAGGGCTATGTACCCAACGTGGTATACTCCTGTGGTTCTATCCTGCACAATAATGATGTAATTATCCCTTATGCAATGAGCGATACGAGCAGTGGTTTTGCATATGTATCGCTGAAAGAGATATTTGACAATTTTGATTATAACGACGGAAGGGAAAAACAACGTCAGTTGGTTAGCCCGAAAAAGATTTTGCTGGTAGAGGATGATCCATTCAATTTAGCCCTGTACAGGCAAATGCTTACAGATGAAGGATACGATGTAGATGAGGCCACAGATGGATTGAATGCACTGGTGGCAATCGGTAAAAACTCATACGATTTGATCCTGTCAGACATCGACATGCCAAATTTTAATGGCTTTCAATTGCTGGAGTACATTAAGAGTAAGGATATCAAAATCCCTGTTGTATTTGTAACCGGGTACATAAGCCAGGAAGATGAAATTAAAGGGCTGCAATCCGGCGCCGTGGAATACCTCCGTAAACCGGTAAAAAAAGATCTGCTGACACTGAAACTAAAAAATATTTTACAATAATACAGCACCGGAGTTATATCTGCCGCTAAACCGGTTTGCCTGAAGGTGTGATTGCGCCTCTCAGATAAACCGGCTTTTTCACCTCACTTTTGCAACCTGTTGTTTGTGCAGCGTAACCACATTACTTGTAACGGCCGGGGCCCGGCTCAATGAATTTTGTTGTGATGATTCTATTTCCAATTCAGCAGCCCATACAGCTAAGTAAGAGAGGTGATACGAAATGGTGCTTTCCGCACCCTGGTTCCTGTTCACACAATTTTGTTCCAGCCCGTCACAGCATCCTTTTGATTCTTCATCAAACAAAGGGATCTGCAGATCGTTATTACCCATGAACCAACTAAAGGCAGTCAGCATTTTTTTATGATACTTTTCCTGTTTGGTCACATCAAATATTTTTTTGTACATCATTACCATTGCCATCGCATTGATAGGCTGCTGCCCGCTTACCGGCATTTCCCCATCCTTGTGGTACCATGCATTTCCTACCAGGGAAAGATGCCCTTTTTTGCATGTTTCACTATCAAGGAACTGTGTACTTTCCAGGGCAACAGTATATGTTTCCTTATTTCTTGTAATGCTGTAAGAATGCCATAGTGATAAAGGTAAGATAGCATTATCATAACAAAGAATTGGCTCAAACCATTTCCATTGAGCATTGGATTCATCGTTATACTGGCGGATCAGTTTATTGGTTAAAATATTCAGTACATGCATTACCCTTTCATTATCAGGATAGCGCTTTAAGAAATTGCAGAGCCCGATCATAATATTTGCAATTGCCCTGATGGATTGTACGTTTTCAAAATGCGGAAATGAATGAAAAAAAAGATCCTTTGCAAATTGAAAATGACTATCGTTTGGTGCAATCCGTATAAGATGCCCCATTGCCCATATTGTTCTGCCAAATGAATCTTCTGATCCCGTTTCATCTAAAAACTGCTTATCATAACTCATATCGTTATGAAAGAGGCCGTTTTCTTTTTGCATTAATTTAATATAGCGCAGGTAAGTATCTGCCAGGGTGATTGAATTTTTGTCTATTCCCAATTCATATGCAGTTAATACCAGCAGTAATGCACGGGCATTATCATCCAGGCAATATCCTTCTTTATAATCAGGTACAGAATAGTTGGCATGTTCAAGTATACCGGTATCGTCTGTAAGCCTTTTAATATGGTCCATGTTAAACCGGGGAAGCGAACTGATTTTCCTGTACCTGGTTTCAGTAACAGCTATCAGAGGTGAAGTAACTATTTTGTCGAGCATCTTTTTATAATGCTGCCCGATCTTACTCCAGTACATTTCTTTTCCATACTCAAACGAAGCCTGCTTAATATCATTCACCTCCCCTGGATTATTCAACAGCTTGCAAAGTATATCTGCAAGGCCATCGCTGTCGCCGAAGTCAAACGTTTTTCCCCGGCCGTCTGCCAGCAATTCTTTGGCATGCCAGAATGGAGTGGAGACAATGCAGGCCCCTGCACCAATCGCATAAGAAATAGTACCGCTGGTTATTTGTGCCTCATTCAGGTAAGGTGTTATGTAAATATCCAGATCAACTAAAAACCCTTTTAGTACATCCTCTTCAAAAAATCCATCTTCAAAAATAACGTTTCCGGATACCCCGTTTTTATGTGCCAGGTTATTAAGGTAGTCCCTGTACTCTTCCCCGCAATATTTTTTCACATTGGGATGTGTTTGCCCAAGCACAACATATAATGCATCCGGGTGTGCGGCTACTACAGCGGGCAACGCATTAATAACAGTTTCAATCCCTTTGCTCCTGCCTAAAAACCCAAAAGTACTTAACACTCTACGGCCCGGGTATTTAAATGCAGAAGCGCCTCTTTTCACAGCACTGAAATCCGGTACGCCATGGTGTATGAGTGAAATTTTTTCCAGCGGTATCTGGTAAATATTGGATAAGAAATTTACAGCGAGTTTGCTCATTACCACCATTTTTTGCGACAGTTCACCAATTTTTTTAATGATGTGTTTTTCGTGAAAACTGGGCGTTTTCAAAACAGTATGAATGGTAGTTACAACCGGCATTTTCAACTGGTTGAGCAGGGTTAGCAGGAACAAGCCACTCTCTCCGCCATAAATACCAAATTCGTGCTGTACTATACAGATGTCTGCTTTGCTGTTGTTGATAAAATCAGCGGCAATGGTATAATCCATTATCTCATCCTGCCGGATAACGTGCTTAACTATTTCAGGATATGCATATTGCTGCCCTTTATCATCCATTGCTACAACAAAAACATCATTTATGCTGTCTTTTTATTGTTGGCCAACATCACAGCGTTTGTAAGATTTGCAGTAAAAGTAGCAATTCCACAATGCCTGGGCAGGTAATTACCGATGATTGCGATTCTCATGATTGACTTGGTTTTAAAAAGGTAGTAAATTGAAAGAAACTGGTAAAAGTAGTTGTCAGAGGGGATTGCTGATATAATATTAGCATAGGTTAAACGAACTGATAAAGGAGTTATTGCAAAATAACTGCAGTTTCAGCCGAAATAGAAAAACAACTACATGCTGCTCATAGAAACTACTATAAACAACAGGCGTAACCCTGCGTTTTACAGGCTGGTATTGTTAATTTGAAGCAGGGTTGCCCACTAAGTATTATGTGGGTAAAAGGATAGTGTATTCCTTAATGAAAGAAACAGGTTTACCTGAACTTGTATTAACCTACTTTATATAAAAAGTGGACTGAATGCGGCCTAACACAAACTAAAAAGAGTTGTAAATAATTAGAAATAAATTACTTACAACTCTTAGTGGCGGAGAGAGAGGGATTCGAACCCCCGGAGGCTTTCACCTCAACGGTTTTCAAGACCGCCGCATTCGACCGCTCTGCCATCTCTCCGGCGCAAAAGTAAGTTTTGATTAATTACAACCAAAAAAAAAATCATAATTACATAATTTTATTTTCTTTCCGGTGCTTCCAATCGCCGGAAATCCTTATCAGAAAGGCTTCTTACAGTTGTACTGCCATAGATGATTTATTTATAAAAACAGGTAAAAATTGATAAACTTTACATCAATTAAACTTTTCAGATGAAAACAGCTTTTTTGTTTTTGATGTTGTTGTGTACAACAACCAGCTTTGCACAGCAGGAAAATGAAGGTATAAAAAAGTGCATCAGTACTTTTTTTGATGGCATGAAAGCAAATGATACGATGATGATCAAAACTTCGCTGGACTCATCCTGTTTTTTGTTTTCTGTAGTGAAAACAAAGGATGGCAGGACTGTGTTGGAGGCAGAAACAATCGCTGACTTTTTTAAACAGGTGGCCCAATTAAAAGGAAATAAACTGGATGAACAACTATTGAGTTACGATATTAAAACTGATGGCGCTATGGCCATCGCCTGGATGCCGTATAAATTCTATTTTAATGAGCAGTTCTCTCACTGTGGTGTAAATGTATTTACTCTTATAAAAAGGGCTGATGACTGGAAGATTATGGGCATTACAGATACAAGAAGAAAACAAGGATGTGAATAATGGTTTAGAAGATTAGCCGGCGGCATCTTTTTCCAATACAAGGCTCAGGTCTTCCAGGCTAACGGTCAACGGTATCACACCGAGCTGAACAATGGCTTTTTTGCCACGGATTTCTTTTACAGTACCCACCTGCCTGTTCTGCCGCATTTTTACCCTATCCCCCACTTTTACTTCCCCTGCTATTTCAATAAATTTTTCATTCAGCTTTTTCTGCTGCTTTTCTGTTACCATTTTTTCTTTCTGGTTAAACAGTAAGGCATGTATCATCTTCACCACTTTATCTTTGTCCTCTGCCTTACGCCATTCGATCACCATCGATTTCAGGCGGCGTTCCATATCTTTTAAATACGCCAGCTTATCTTCAGATATTTTATTCTGGTGCTTCAGCCTTTCCACTTCCTGCTGGTGCCGTTCCTTATCCATCACCTGCTGCATTTCTTTTTTCAGGCGTTCATTTTCTTTCAGCAACTTATTCAGCTCTTTTTTATCAATGTCAATTTGCTGCAGGTCCTGTTCGGTACGGTTGAGCAATTTATCCAGCGTAAAATGATCTTCATCCACTAGCTTTCTGGCCTTTTCAATCAGCCTTTTCTCCAACCCGATCCTTTCCGCAATGGAGAAAGTATAAGAACTGCCCGGCTTACCAACAATAAGTTTATACATGGGCAACAAATGCTGTTCATCAAACTGCATGGCACCATTGATGATGCCTGGCACTTTATTCGCCATCACTTTCAGGTTGAGGTAATGCGTTGTTACAATACCAATGCTATGCTTGTGCGCCAGCTCTTCCATGATCACTTCTGCAAAGGCACCGCCCAGATTGGGATCACTACCACTACCCAGTTCATCAATGAAGAAAAGCGTTTTGCCATTGGCGTTCTCCATGAAATGCTTCATGTTCTTCAGGTGAGATGAGTAAGTGCTTAGCTCAAATTCTAAACTTTGAGTATCACCGATATGGATCATGATCTGTTTAAAAATCCCCATCTCACTATCCGCATGTACCGGTACCAGCAAACCGCTTTGTAACATCAGTTGCAGTAAGCCAACCGTTTTTAATGTAACTGTTTTACCTCCGGCATTCGGCCCGCTGATCACCAGTATCCTGCTCTTGTCGTTCAAAGAAAGATTGACAGGGATGGTTGCCTTACCATTTTTTTGATTGTACAACAGCAGTAACGGGTGATAGGCATTGATCAGTTTGATATGTGCTTTATCATACAGCAGCGGATAATTGCCTCCAATTGCCAATGCAAATTTGGCCTTAGCCAAAATAAAATCAAATTCACCGGCTGCATCAAAGTAGGTTTTTAATAAAGCTGAATAAACACTCAGTTGCTGCGTTAGTTTGCGGAGTATCTTGTATACTTCCCTGCTCTCTTCATGTTCCAGCGAAAATATTTCGTTATTGAGTTCGGTTGTTTCTTCGGGTTCGATGAAGGTGGTACGGCGGCTGTCACTTTCGCCATGCATCACCCCTTTTACCGTTCGTTTCTGTTCTGCAAATACAGCCAGTACCCGGCGGCCATTCATAAAGCTTTCTTCAATATCGGCGAGGTAGCCCTGTTTATTCAGTTTGCTTACGATCTTATCAAACATGCGCCGCAAGTCATTGCGCTTTCGGTACAGACCCATCCGGATGGCAGCCAGTTCTTCGCTGGCATCATCTTTTACATTGCCCGTATCATCCAGTATATCGTTGATCAATTCGTTGATCGTTTTTTCGTAGTATGTATTTTCAATCACTTTGGTAAGGGCCGGGTAAGCGATCCTTCTTTCATTATCAAACCAGCGAAAAATATTACCGGTGTTCTCTGCCAGTTTTTTGATGAACAGGAATTGTTCGCCGCTCAGTACAGCTCCGGGAATAGAAAGCAGTTTTAATTCCTTGCTGATGTTGTGTGTAAAGTCATTGGGAAAATATTGCCCGCCCATCTGCAGCAGTTTGTATTCATTGGTTTGCTGCAGCTCTGTTTCAATGAATTCTTTTTTAGTATGGATGCGTAGATTCTCAGCCTTGTTTTTGGCGTAGCCCGTACGGCAATACTCTGCCAGTAAAGTCTTTACTTTTTCAAATTCCAGTTGCACCAATGCTGATTCCGGGAAAAACCTGATCATTCCTTTCTGCTTTTTTTTGTTACCGGCAAAAATACGCTGATTGGGCGGAAGTGCTGTAGTTTACAGGGAAGAATGAAGAGGGCGTCTTGTAGGCAGGTATTTACTCTCTTTCTGAAATATCCTTATTAGAAAGTAAATAATAAAAAGAAACTGGATCATCCATTCAAGTAAAAATATCCCGGCAAATGTTTTACCGGAGTAAATGAGGTCAATCACTTTTCCTCCGGCTGTGTGTTCAAAATAAGTGCCTGGTAAAGGAGCATGTTCTGCATCTGCATAAAATGCGATAAACAGTATTATCAATAATCCAACAGTAAGATAAACATGTGGCCGGCAAAAAACAGCATCCCATTTACCGGAAGCCCGGAGTAAAAAATGCAGCAGGAAAGGAATAATGATAAAGACAAAAACGATCCAGAATAATATCGATGAATCCAATTGCAGGATATTGCGTTCCTGCCCATGAGCATCCGCAATTGTATCACTGATGAAAATTTTATTTACGGCAAACAACAGCAAAGGGATGATGAGCAGCAATGGCTCCGGCTTTTGTGTCAGTATTCTTTTTAATTGCTTCATTGCTTATTTTTTAGTAGCAGCTTTTTCAACCTGCAATTCTTCCCAGGGCGTGCTGCCGTCTTTCTCTCTTTTAAAAACCAGTTCATCACTGCTAAAGATCACCATTTCTGCGGTGCTGTACACTATATTATTGTCCAGCAAATGTCCGCCAATGGTTTTACCGGTGCTGTCGCTGATGCTGATGTGAATATGAGAGCCATTGACGGAAACGGTGCCTGTTAAGCTGACTATTTCAAAATGGCCGGTGCCACTGTTGCCCTCCGGCTGGTTGGCAAAACGGATATTGTAATTGGTGAGGCTGCCAACGCAGGTGCTGATCCACCCGGCTTTGATCTGCTGGTCGGTCACCAGTTGTTGTATTTCCTTTTTAAGGTCCTGGCCGGGCTTTAAGCGGAAGGCATGGGTTTTTACCGGTTGCATGGTAGTATTGGTTTTACAGGCGGTGAAAGATAAAGACAGCATGAACAGAAAGGCCAGCAGTTGCCCAGAGCTGGAAAAGTAAAAGTGATTGCGACGCCACGCTGCTGCCACGAAAGAACAAATGCTGGTATTCAAAATGAAATATTTAATGGTTTGTAAGGTTGTTGAAAAATGAACGTATTAACCTGCAACAGGCGCCTGTTAAACTTATTTAAAGATAAATTGTTTCTCAATCTAAGCTATCTACTTTTGCGTAGTTGCTGCAAATAAAAAAACATGAAAAAATTATTGACAATGCTGAGTCTTGTTTCCGGATTGATCTCCTGTGCAGAACCCGGCAACAAAACAGTTAAAATAAAAAGTATGGAGAATAATATACAACCCGGACAAAAAACGGATACCGCCACTTTTGGAACTGGTTGTTTCTGGTGTACCGAAGCCATTTTTCAACAGGTGGAAGGTGTGATAAAAGTTAGCAGTGGCTACAGTGGGGGCTACAGTGAAAATCCTACCTATAAGGAAGTGTGCACCGGTACTACGGGACATGCAGAGTGCCTGAACATTGTATACGATCCGGCCAAAGTGAGTTTTGATGAATTGCTGGAAATGTTCTGGCAGGTGCATGACCCAACCACGCTGAACCGGCAGGGTGCTGATGTGGGTACCCAATACCGCAGCGTAGTTTTTTTTCACAATGAGGAACAAAAAGCCAACGTGGAAAAATACAAGGCTGAACTCGATAAAAGCGGCGCCTGGGATAACCCGGTTGTAACCACCCTGGAGCCCTTTACCAAATTTTATGCGGCTGAAGATTACCACCAGAATTACTACAATGACAACAAGGGTGAGGGGTATTGCCAGTTTGTGATAAGGCCCAAAGTGGAGAAGTTTGAGAAAGTGTTTAAAAGTAAACTGAAGAAACATTAATACTTTTTCGTCCTTCTCAGTTCCAGTAAATTCAAACTATTGGGTACAAAACCTTTGATATTGGTGTGAACCAGGTGGATGGCCATATCATACCACAAAGGCACTACCGGTGCATCGCTGATCATAAGCTGATCCATTTGCTGGTAGAGTTTATAGCGGAGTGAATCATTTTTTTCTGCATTGGCTTTTTCATACAGCTCATCAAAAACTGGATTGTGATAACGGGTGTAGTTGGGTGGTGCAGGGTTCTTACTGTAGAACACACTTAAATAATTTTCTGCATCGGGATAATCTGCGATCCAGCTTCCCCGAAAGAACAGTGCCTGCGATTTGGATGTTTGCTCCAGTAATAAACTTTTCTGTACTGTTTCTACCTGGATCTTAATGCCCACTTGCTGTAGTTCGTTGGCAATATAGCCGGCAAGATCAGCATATACCGGAATGGTGAGAAGTTTTATGACCGGTAGATTTTCGCCATTTGGAAAGCCAGCTTCAATTAATAATTGTTTTGCTTTTGCAGGATCATAATGATAACCTTTTACTGCAACAGTATCATAACACGGAAGTCCTGCCGGGACAAAACCACTTTCAGCAGCCTTACCGATGGAATTACGGAGATACAACATCATCTTCCTCCTATCAAAACCATAATTGATGGCCTGCCTTATTTTTTGCAAACGTAAGGGGGATTGTTTTACCAATACATTGTTCGTATCTACTAAAATACCGAGATATTCAATGTTGAGATAAGGATGTTTTTGTAAGAGCAACTTTCCCTCCCACTCCTTTTTAAGATTACCTGTCTTTGTGAGAATTTCGTCTTTAAAAGAAGCTTCAATATCATTGATGAAATCAAGGCGCTGTTGCCGGAATTCCAGGAACTCTGTCGCCTTGCTGTCGAAGAATGAAACTTTAATGCCATCCAGGTACGGCAACGGGTAGCCGCTGCTGTCTTGCTCAAAATAATGAACGTTCTTTTAATACCAGTGCCTGTCCTTCTTCCCAGGCCACAAAGGCAAAGGGGCCGCTGCCCACAGGATGACGGCGGAAATTGCTGCCGTATTTTTCTACAGCTTCTTTGGGTACGATGGAACAGTACTGCATGCTCAATATGCCAAGTATGGGTTGAAAGGGCCGGAGTAGTTTTAATTGAAAAGTGGAATCGTTGATGGCGGTAAAAGGTTGTGCAGTATCCACCCTGCTGTTGAATATCCAAGCACCTGGGCTGGCAGTGCTTTTATCCATGATGCGGCTAAAACTATAGGCAACATCAACAGCGGTTAAGCGCCTGCCTTTGTTGCCGGTGAAGGCTTCATCATCGTTAAAATAAACATCCCTCCGCAGGTGAAAAATAAACGTAAGATTATCGGTGCTGATATCCCAACTTTTAGCAAGGGATGGTTTTAGTTGCATCTGTTCATCCACTTCTACAAGGGTGTTGTACAATTGGTGCACAGCCCACATGATGGATTGGTTTTTTGCAAAAGCCGGATCAAGGGAAGCAATACCTGCCTGTTCATTGTAATGAAATATTTTTTTGCCGGGATGCTGATGATCTTTACATGCCGTAAACAGGCAGAGGATAATTGATAAACCTATAAATGATAGTAGATAATTACGAGAGCGGTTCATAAATGCCGTAAAAGAAAACTAAATTAGCGAATTAAAATTGTACCGATGAAGGGATTCAGTAAACTGGCGATTGTTTTTATTTTGACAATGGTGAATGGTGAATGGTCAATGGCGCAACCCTTTACTCACGCAGATACTTTACGGGGCAGCAATGGGCCCGGAAGAGATTGGTGGGATGTGCTGAAATATGATCTGCATGTGAAGTTTAATTTGGAGGATAGTACGATCAGTGGATGGAATACGATTTATTTTAAAGTTTTAAAAGAAGGGGGGCTGATGCAGATTGATCTGCAGGAGCCTTTAATACTGGATAGTGTGTCTGTTAATAATACAGGATATGAAATCAATAAAAAATTTCAGCAATTCCAAAAAGATAGGAATGTATATTTTATAAATATGCCTTACTTCAAAAAACTTTCAAAATCATATTATCCGTTTATAAAGATATTCTACCATGGCAAACCCAAAATAGCCAAAAAAGCTCCCTGGGATGGCGGCCTAATCTGGAAAAAAGACAGGGAGAAAAGTCCATGGGTGAGCATTGCCTGCCAGGGCCTTGGTGCAAGTGTTTGGTATCCCTGTAAAGATTACCAGGGCGATGAGCCGGATAGTGCTGAAATACACATTACCATTCCGGATAGCCTGGTTTGTGTGGGCAATGGACGCTTTAGAGGAAAGGCAACTGATAATAATGGCTCCGCCACTTATGACTGGGCTGTTACAAATCCCATCAACAACTACAACATCATTCCTTACATCGGCAAGTATGTTCACTTCAGCGAAATATACAAAGGTGAACTTGGCAATTTGGATATGGATTACTGGGTGCTGGATTCTAATTTGACCAAAGCAAAAGAGCAATTTAAGGATGCTCCCAAAATGATGAAGGCATTTGAATACTGGTTTGGCCCCTACCCTTTTTACAAGGATGGATACAAACTGGTGGATGCGCCACATTTGGGCATGGAACACCAGAGTGCTATCGGTTATGGTAATGGTTACAGGAATGGCTACAAGGGTACCGACCGCAGCGCCAGTGGCTGGGGATTGAAATTTGATTTTATCATTGTGCATGAAAGCGGCCACGAATGGTTTGGCAATAATATTACCACAAAAGACATTGCTGATATGTGGGTGCATGAAAGCTTTACCAATTACAGCGAAACCCTTTTCACTGAATATTATTATGGTAAGGAAGCTGCTACTGCCTACATTACCGGTCTCCGTAAGATCATTAAGAATGACACCCCCATCATTGCTCCTTATGGTGTGAACCGGGAAGGCAGTGGCGATATGTATGATAAAGGTGCCAACATGATTCATACCATCCGGCAGGTGATCAACAACGATGGGTTGTTCAGGAAAATACTGAGGGGATTGAATAAAACTTTTTATCATCAAACTGTAACCGGTAAGCAAATTCAACAGTACATCAACAAACAAAGCCGGATCAATTTTGATAAAGTATTTCAACAGTATTTAACCACCATACAAATACCCGTGCTGGAATACAAACTGGATGGATACAAATTACAATTCCGTTATTCCAACTGTATAAAAGATTTTAACCTGCCACTGAAAATTAATTTTAAAGGCACCCGCTGGATAAAGCCAACGCAGCAATGGCAAACTCTCAGCGTGTATCCGGAAGGCGACAGCAATTTTTCTGTGGATTCAAATTTTTACATCAATACAAAAAAGGTGGAGTAAATTGCCGCAAACTTTAGCATGAGCCAAATAAGAAGGCAAAGTATTATTTCATCGGTGATGGTGTATGTGGGGTTTGCCCTTGGCTTTCTCAATACTTACCTGTTTACAAAGGAAGGCGGCTTTACAAGGGAGCAATACGGACTTACCGGCATTTTTATCGCCATTGCCAGCTTGATGTTCTCCTTCGCTAACCTGGCAATGCCCTCTTATATCTACAAGTTCTATCCTTAT
The DNA here is from genome assembly GCA_016722465.1 of Chitinophagaceae bacterium. Classification (GTDB taxonomy): domain Bacteria; phylum Bacteroidota; class Bacteroidia; order Chitinophagales; family Chitinophagaceae; genus Ferruginibacter. The sequence goes on from JADKJC010000013.1 coordinate 497,167, forward strand.
TACAATGATAATTTAGATAAGAAGCGAAATGATATTCTTACCTGGGCCCTCCTCGTATCGCTGATCGGTTTTTGTTTCGTTGCTTTTGCAGGTTATTATTTCCGGGATATTGTGTTCCGTAAGTTTGGCCATTCGCCCGAGCTGATTAAATATTATTACTGGATATTACCATTCGGGCTTGGCCTTACGCTGTTTGGTATTTTAGAAAGCTATGCCTGGCAGTTAAAAAAATCTGTATTGACCAATTTTTTAAGGGAAGTGCAGTTTCGCCTGTTCACCACCATTTTGATTGTACTAACTTTTGCCGGCCTGCTGGCCGACTTTGATATTTTCATCAAGATTTATTCTTTTACCTATCTCGCCATTGCATTGATACTGCTATTCTATATGCTTGCAAAAGGTTACATCCACCTTACTTTTAAAGTGAGCATTGTAACCCGTAAGTTTTATAAAAAGATACTGACCCTGGTAACTTTTGTATATGGCGGAACCCTTGTGTATGCCATTTCCCTTGTATTTGATTCATTGGTGATAGCCTCCGTCCTTGAGGAAGGTCTTGCTGCGGTAGCTGTTTATTCACTGGCACAGAATGTTGCCAGCCTTATCCAGGCACCTCAACGGGGCATCATCTCCTCTTCCATCGCCGCATTGTCGCAGGCATGGAAAGACAAGGATATGACAAGGATTCAACGCATTTACAAACAATCTTCCATCAACCAGTTATTGTTTGCCACCGCCATGTTTTGTTTGATATGGCTCAATTTTACCGATGGGGTGTTCACTTTTAAAATGCAGAAGTCCTATCTTGATGCCCGCTGGATATTTTTCTTTATCGGGCTATACCGGATCATTGATATGGGTACGGGTGTCAGCAGCCAGATCATTGCCACTTCCACCCGCTGGAAGTTTGAATTTTATACTGGTATCATTTTATTACTCATCACCCTTCCGCTTAATTATGTTTTAACCAAATATTATTACGGCATTATTGGCCCCGCCATTGCCAATCTTTTTTCCTTTACTGTTTACAATGCCATCCGTTACTGGTTCTTAAAAACCAGGTACAACCTGCAGCCATTTACCCGGCATACTGTGTTGACCATTGTGTTAGGTACTGCCTGTTTCTTTATTTGTTATTTATTGTTCAATCAATACCAGGGCTTTGGCTGGATTGTAATCCGAAGTAGTTTATTTATTTTATTATTTATTACTGGTACTGTATTGCTTAATTTATCTGCAGCCATCACGCCGGTATGGCACACCGTTTTAAAACGTACAGGCATAAAAAAAGGAGAATCTTGATTCTCCCTTTTTAACTTATTACTTATAACTTATTATTTCCTTACCCTTCCGCCGCCTAAAAATTTCCTGCTGTAATAATCATCTGTAAGACTGCTGATGGTAACACCATAGCTGGTGCTGCTGTGTACAAAATAATTATTGCCAAGGTATAAGCCTACATGACTGATACCACCTCTCGTATTGAAAAATACCAGGTCTCCTTCCTGCAGGTCTTCATTGGCAACCATATCACAAGCCTGGAACTGATCTCTTGCCGTACGGGGTAATGTAGCATGGTAAACTTCCTGGGTGAGTTTACCGGTGAATGCACTGCAATCAATACCATCACGGCTGCTTCCGCCATAACGATATCGGGTAGCCCACCAATCTTCGATAAAACTGTACAAAGTAAAATTGCTCACTGCTTCCACTTCCACATCCATGAGCAGCGCATATTTAAATTGCAATGAAGAACATTTTTCAATGCTTGTGTTGGTGGAAATTGCTTTTACTGTTGCCGGAGAAGCAGGAGCCTTATACTCTTTCACCGACAGGGGCAACGCTGCATCCTGGCCTTCTGTGCTGTTATAGCCACCATCATTGGCTACCCTGTCAGGAGTAATTTCAATGCTGTTAATAAACTTTAATGAATTGCCGGGCTTTGCTTGTCCGCTTAACTGCTCAAGGTTTGCATTGGTTTGAGCGTTGGTTTTAAATGATGTTCCTGTAAAAATGCCAGTGGCAACAGCAACAATAAATAAGTGTTTCATACGTAAAACATGTTTACACGTATGTACGACTTAATCTTGTGTTATTTGCTCATCTGATGTTTCTTTACATTTAACCGCTTAGCTATAATCTTCCCTGAATCTTGTCCTACAAACAAATTAATAAAATGGTTTCTTTGGTAAGGCTGCAAAGGTAACGTCTGAAGTTGAACAATGCAAGCCTTTTTAATTGTTTTTTAAGGAATGAATATGAAGCTGTGGGTTGAGAACGAAGTGGTTAGCCTGTTTACTGCTTAATTTATTATTGAAACATGGTGTGCAATGGAAGCAGTTTAATCAAAATTAAACTGCATAGAAGGCTTTCTTTTTTCTTTTACGTACACTTTTATAACGAAACAGGAATGTAAATTACAGCCGCAAAAATAAAAAAGATTTTGGCTGCCTGGTTCAGCGTTCCCGGTAGTACATGAAATTGTATACTTCATAAACAGTAACAAAATCCACTGTAAAGAAGAATAATTATATAGAAAGTTGTTTATCTTTATATGAAGTATAAGCCCTTTATTTTATTCACCCAATTGCGACTGTATGAAAAAGTTTTTGCTTGTAGATGATCACGTTGTCGTTCGCTCCGGCATTAGAGGGTTGCTTTCAGAAATATATAAACCATGTGAAGTTTTTGAGGCACAGGACACAGAGACTGCTACTCAAAAATTAAAAGAAGGCAAGTATGACCTGATTATCATGGATATTCAGATGCCCAACAGCGACAGCCTGGGTCTTATGGAATATATACATATCAAGTACCCCGATGCAAGGGTGCTTATCTTTTCTATGAGTGCAGAAAATATTTATGCAAAACGTTTCCTGAAGGCCGGAGCCAGGGGATTTTTATCCAAAGACTCTTCATTAGATGAGATAAAAAAAGCCATTAACCTTGTTTTAAATAACAGGAAATATGTAAGTGAAGCACTGGCTGAACTACTTGCTGATGGTTCTTTTTCCGATTCCCCGGATAACCCTTTTGAAAAACTATCCCACCGGGAATTTGAAATTGCTTCTTTACTGCTTTCGGGTAGTAAGGTAAGTGAAATATCCAAATCACTAAGCCTGCAAACTTCAACTGTTGGCACCCACAAAGCAAGGGTGTTTGAAAAGCTGGGTGTTGACAGCCTGCTTGAATTGAAAGAGCTTGCAAACAGTTATAAAATTTAGTACAGCCGTCAATTCTGTAGCATTTTTTTCCAAAGCATATAAGTTATTACCTGAAGTTTTTTTGTGCCTGCACACTAAGTAAAACATGTGAATTATACAACTCTTTTCAGGAATTGTATAAGAGCTGTTACACAATAAATATTCAACTTTAGGAATGACTAAAGTTGTAACAAAAATAATACGAAAGAAGAAAGATATCCCGGATAATGGCGAACTGGAAAATCAAAATCTCATATCATTCTTGAGATCATAGAGTATGTACCCAATTCGGTGGTCATAAAAACTATTATTAAAAAATCTACCGGCAACATCAGTGTCATGTCGTTTGACAGCGGAGAAGGGCTCACCGAAAAGATATCTCCTTTTGATACCTATGCCCAGATCATTGAAGGCAAGGCGGAAATCATTATCGACAAAGTTTCTCATCATCTTAAGTCCGGCGACGGCATCATCATACCAGCCTACCTGCCCAACCATATAAAGCCAAATGGCCGTTTTAAAATGGTACTCACCATTATTAAAAGCAGTATTGATTAAATACCTGCCTGCAGGAAAAGCACTAGCACTAAATGTTAAACTATGCAACCCGGAAACATGTCATCACAAATACTTTCAACGGATAATATAGCAAAAGCTTTCAGGCAAAACCGATATACAACTTCACCTGTTACTGAAACCTTAACCAATGGTTTTTTACGGTTGACCACAACTGGAAAGTCAAATACTGGAATAACGCAGCAGAAAAATTACTCGGAGTACCGGCAGCCGAAATTGTAGGGAAAAATATCTGGGAAAAATTTGCAGGCCTGATCCCGGTAGAATTTTACACCGTGTATCAAAATGCTTTTTTGCAAAACATACCGGTGCATTTTGACGAATATTGGGGAGAAATGGGCGCCTGGTTTAGTGTAGTAACCTATCATTGCGGAGATACGCTTTCCGTATCCTTTAAAAGCAGCAATAAGCCGCATGCAGAATATCCTGAAAATCCTTACCAGCGACTGAAAGTGCTTACGGAACTGTATAAATTCGTTACAGAAATCACCAACGATTGTTTGTGGGAATGGGATTTGGCTGGGGAAGAATTATTTTGGATAGATGGCGGACACAAAAGGGTTTTTGGTTACCCGATAGAAAATTCGCTGATACCTCAGCGTTTTTGGGAGAGTTGTTTGCATCCAGATGACAGGCAAAGAGTGTTATTGAAGCTCAATAAAATCATCGCCGATGGCAATACAGATACCTGGCAGGATGCATACCGGTTTAAAAAACTAAATGGTGAATACGCCCATGTTTTTGATCGGGGGCATATCATTTACAAGGAAGGAAAAGCCAGCAGGATGATTGGTGCTACACAGGATATTACTGAAAAAGTGTTACTGGAAATAAAACTATCAGAGGAAAGGGCAACAAAGCAGCGGGAAATAACCCGGGCCGTATTGACTGCACAGGAAAATGAAAGAACTGAAATAGGAAAAGAACTGCATGATAACCTGAACCAGATGCTGGCCATTACCAAGATGTATATAGAAATGGCTAAATCAGACCTAACAAAAAATCCTTGTACCTCGATAAATCTTCGGACCTGGTTTCAACTGTTATCGAAGAAATCAGGGCGTTGACAAAGAAACTGATCATACCGGGAATAGAAATTACGGGGTTGTTTGATAATATTAAAACCCTGGTAGACGACCTGCTGCTGATAAACCCGATAGTAATTGATTTTAAAGCAGTGCATATCAGTGAAGCTGAAATTAATGAAAAACTCCAGATCAACATTTACAGGATAGTACAGGAACAAATAAATAATATACTAAAGCACTCAAAAGCCACCCGTGCTGAAATCATTTTATCAAAAGAAGGAAATAATGTGATATTGGTTATTTCAGACAATGGCATTGGCTGCAACACAGCAAAGAAAAAAAATGGTGTTGGTATCAGGAATATTTTCAGCAGGGCTGAATTGTGCCACGGCGATATCGCAGTAACATCCAAACCTGGTAAAGGCTATTTGATAAAAGTAATACTTCCCCTAGTGCCCAACAGGCACAAGGGGAAGTTACCCGTTCCTGTAAATAAGGCTTAGCGCTGTTATCAGCAACTGATTAAATATGTTGCAGTAATAAATTCACATTTTTTCCAGCTTAATAATTGATTTGCCATTTACACCTGCTGACCAAAATCAGCCGGTTTCATGATTATTGTCCTTTACCACAATTCACTATCCTCTTACCTTGGTTTCTTTTGTAAGCAAGAAAATACTTAATATGCAAGAACCTGATCTGCAAATTAAAATTGGAGAAAGAATCAGAACACACCGCATCAAGAAAAACATGACTCAAAATGACCTTGCCATTGAGTGTAAATTTGAAAAAGCCAGTATGTCCAGGATCGAGTCGGGTAAATCAAATCCTACCATACGCACTTTGTACAAAATATGCAAAGCACTGGATGTCCAAATCACCGAGCTGTTTAAAGATAAAGGAATGCTGTAGCTTCCCGTTATTGCCTGTAGAATAAGTACTACGAAAGATTCGCAATAGAATTAGTCTCTTACATGATTTTTTTTGCATCTTTCAGCGTTTAATTCAATATCTTATTTACTATAAAAAACTATCATTATGGGTGAGATCATACTACTAAGCCAAATGGGCTCAAGGATAAGAGAACTTCGCAAGAACAAGAGAATGACCCAGGATGCACTTGCCGAAAAATGTGATTTTGAAAAAGCAAGGCTTTCAAGGATTGAAACAGGTCAAACCAACCCTACCATACGTTCTTTATTCAAGATCAGTAAAGCACTTGAAGTAAACATAGCAGAACTGTTCCCTGAGCAAAGCACTCCCTGAATAAAAATTCCGGAATACCCAACAGCTGCTGCTTTTAGATACATCGTGTTGTGCTGTTGATTTGTCAAATTATTGGCTATTTGTTATGCCGCTTGGTGACTTCGGGCCTTTGTGGTTTAAAAAACATGAACCACAAAAACACAAAGGCACACAAAGAGTTGGCAGTGATTAATTATCATTCAAGAGTTGGCAATAACTTTCAATAGTACAACACGTTAGATGTAATGAAACAGCTGCACACTAACTTGCAACCTGCCTTTCATTTTAAATTTCATCCTGCATTCTTTTTTTTACGTTAGTTTTTTTGCTGCCAATGTAATGCGGCGTATCAGTTTTGAAGCAGGCCGGGTTCCATGCAATGCTGAAATTAACCAAATTACCTTTGTAATGCAGCTATTAGATTCAACAATGTCCCCCGGCACATTAAAATAATTACTGGAATTGTGCTGGTTGAAATAATCTTAACAGACTGTTTTTTCTATGTATAGCCAACATGTGAACCTTATTTACACAATACATTTCGTAAACCCTGTATCCGTAAAGAACAGATTAATACCTGTTGAGCAGGAATTTTGATTGAAGTGATAGCAACCAGCTGGCCTATGTTTGTGAAGCGCCGGAAGAAGAAAGGAAAGTAGTAATTACTGTTAGTAAGCGTTTCTGATCACTCCTGCACACTAATATCATTCTGGCTTTGAATATACATGACAGGCGTACCATTCAGGTCATTCACTTTTCCCTTTACACAAATTACTTTCCCCTTAAGAACTTCTACCAAATCATAATTAAAGTTGATGATGTTCTCTTTCTTTACAAATACGGTAAACACGGTATTGGGAAATTGCTTGTCGAGATTGATGAGTACATTACCAGCCTTGCTTAATCTTGCGCCAACAACCTTGCCGCATACATTTACAATGTCTTGCCGGCCGCTCCATTGTTTGGCCAACGTGGTATTAAAATGATTTCGTGCCAGTTTATCCTGTGGCAAAGGTTCCGCATCGGCATTATTTATAAAAGGCAACCACTCAGCAGCATTGTACTGGCTTTCACATTCTTCCTGCAAGGCAACTGGTAATTTATTATACAGGTCAAGCCCGGTGGCTTTTTCAATATCATTAATGGAAACAGCAAATGTATTCAGTGGCCTGGTAATATTCTCATTGGGCATCATAAAACCAATGGCTTTGTGATTGGTAAGATCAAGTACTGCTTTCCAGTACATTTTTGGGATGCTCACTTTGTTCTTTCCCCTTTCAATCCTGGGTAATCCGTCTTCCAGCAATGGCCCGGCAACTACATACAATTGTGTTTTGGGATTGCGGAACAAATATCCCCGGATGGCATCTTCCAGGTCGCCCCAGCTGCCACGGTTAAAGTCGGCCAACTGTGGAGACATGTTTGAATAATAATAAGACTCCGACAAAGCAATCTTACTCCACCTGAAATCTGCAGACGGCGCCAGGTGGCCACGATCGTAACCAAAGCCATCATATTCCCAGGTACTGTCGGCCTTCATTTTCTTAAGGAAATAATCTTCCTCCACTGCACTACCTGTGCTAACTTTTTCATCCGGCCTGAAATCATTGGTACGAAACACGGTACCGCTGGTTACATCCGGTGTAATGATATGTGCTACCCACCTGGCCTGTTCAAATTTCTCTGAATAATCCAACACCAGCGCCGAATGGCGCACCAATTGCTCTCCGGGTTGTATGCCGGGTAAGCCAACCAGGTCAAGATCTTCCTGGATCTTTTCCAGTTTTAATAATTCTATTTTATCGGATAGCTGCTGGCGTTGCTGCTCAAGCCTGGTTAGGGCTGCATTGGCAAGCCTGAGCTTTTCAGTAATGTCCTGGCCAAAAATATTCAAATTGGCAAACAGTGCTAACAATAAAAATGACAGGTATCGCATGGTATTAACGGGATAAACTCCTGCAAGTTAGTTTTTTTAGGCAGCAGTTACTTTTAATCGTTGCTATACTTTTTCTTGCCTGCTTTCAGTATATTGGATATAAAATTATTGTCATGGCCAACTTTTTCATATCCTACTCCAGGAAGGATGCTGCAGAAACAGCAAAAAACCTGCGGAAGTACATTTGCAAACTGGATTCTGCACACGATGTTTTTTTAGACTCAGAATCTATTAAACCGGGGGTTAATTGGAAGGCAGAGTTACAAAAGAAAATAAAAGACTGCGATCACTTTGTTTATATTCATTCAAAGGCTTCGCTTGAATCACCCTATATAAAGCAGGAATTATCCTGGGTTTATCAGTCTGAATTAAAAACCGGCATCCGAAAAATGCTGGTGTACCGGCTCGGCTATGCCGATCTTTTCCCACAATTGGCCCCCTACCAGGTAATGGATGCAACAGATGATTTTGTAATTGATTTTTATAAACTGATGACGGGTGTTTTTTCTGTGAACTCCTTTTACACAGTGGAACATGAGATAAAACTTGCAGATGAGTTTTGGTATAAAGGTAAATTCTGGATTGAAGCCCCGGTAGATTTTTTAAAAAAGATACAAATGGTGGAGTACAGGTTTGATTATGGCTGGGATGATCCACCGATTCTGGTTAAATATTCAGCCACCACATTAAAACGGAAATTCGCTGTGCCATTCGACACAAAATATCACTTTACTATTTTCGTAATGCTGTATTTGTGGAATACAAAAGAACTGGCTTTTTCAAAAACAATCCCCATCTATCATTAAACATTGAAAACAATTTTTTAAATATTCCCTGCATTTGAAATAACAGACAGCTTACCTGAGCAAACTGTTTTTTTTGAATAACATTCACTTTTCTTTAATAAATACCGGCCATTCATAGCTGTATATTTATCCGGCAATCCCTTTTATTACCATCAACAGCAACCAGCATGACAGTTAAATTCAAATCCAGGCTCTGGAGCATCAGTAAATGGTTCGGTGGCCTCTTCCTCCTCCTTTTTATTTTCAGGTTTGTGTATGGGTTTTATGCCATTGAAAATAACCGCAACACTGATTTTAGCGATGATTTTTTTGGCAGCCTGGAAAATATCCGGAAGAACTACGCCTCGGAAAAGAATTTCATGAAGATGAGCAATGCTGCACCGCAACCTGATATGGCCTCCAATCAGAAATTTGAAAAGACGGCTTCGGTAAAATCGAAAAGTTCGGAATTTGAAAAAGATGAAAATTCGATCAAATCCAAAGCCAATGCTTTTGGTGCGGTGATACAGTATGAACAGAAACTGGGACAAAAAGGCAATCGCCAGCTGCATTTGCTGATTGGTGTAAACCCGGCATTGTTCGACAGCTTTTATACAGCCATACAAAAGATTGGTGTAATAAAGGCAAGTGAAATAACCAAGGTGGATAAAACAAATGAGTACAAACAACTGAATGCAAAAAAACTGTCGCTTGAAAAAACATTGCAGTCCTTACTGGAATTGAAATCGAAAAGCGGGCAGATTGCTGACTATATTACCCTCCATGATAAGATACTGGAAATTGAAGGCCGGCTGCAGGAGCTGGGCGTGGAGTTGGGCAATTTTGATGAAGAGAATGAATTCTGTACGGTAAAATTGTCTTTGTATGAGGGAGCAACAGAGAAAAACATTTCGATGATCCACCGCCTTAAAGTGGCGCTGCAATGGACCATTCATTACTATGCGGTGCTGGTATTAAGCATACTGGGTGTAGTGATTATTTCATTTTTATTGCTGCTGATAGTTGACCGGTTGAAAATAATGAAAGTGATCTCAGGTAAGATGAATGAATAATTTAAAACAGATTTCCTGAGTTCTTAAAACTCTGGAAATCCCTGGCATCCAAACATGAATCGCAATAGAATTATCCTCTTACTGTTTATCGCCTCCGTTGCAGGGTTACTCACTTATTATTGGTACCCCTGTAAAAAAATCTCTGCTGGTATTGTGATCGATCGGATCATTGTGTACAAATCCAAAAGCCTAATGGAAGTGTACTCAAAAGAACAGCTCATACTCACATACGTAATTGCGATTGGTAAAAAGCCTGTTGGTGCCAAACAATTCATGGGCGATGGTAAAACGCCGGAAGGCGAATACCGTATTGCAGATAAAAACCCCAACAGCGGCTGGCATAAAAATTTAGGTATCTCCTACCCCAACCAGCAAGACATTGCCAATGCTGCCAAACTTGGTAAACCATCGGGTGGAGATATAAAAATCCATGGCCTTAAAAACGGGGCATTTAATATCGGCAGGTTCCATCGCTGGAAAAACTGGACGAATGGATGCATCGCCATTACCAATGAAGAAATGGATGACCTGTATCAACATACTACCGTAGGAACAGTGGTCATTATTAAACCCTAATAACGATTTTCAAAAAAGAAATAGATAAACAACAGGCATATCCATGTAATGCTGATTAATATGATCAACCGACCGTGTTTTCTGTCCGCTGCCGTATGGATATAAAATTTTTCGCCGGTAGGCAGAATCTTCCGGTTGTATTGTATGGTAACACCAATTAAAATAGCAATGACCGGGAACAGTAATGCTAAAATGTACCCTGCAATGATTTTAACCCTGCTTGCTTTTTCGTTTTGAGAGAGTTCACTGATCTTTTCATTTTTAATGGCTTTAATTGCTGCCTCGCTGATCTCCCATCCCCGTTCATTCAACAGGTGCTTTGCCAATTGATAATCCAGGTGTCCCCATTCATACGGATTTGAAATGATCTCCTTTAATTCCCGGTCGGTAATGTTTACACCAACGGCAATATCAATTGAACTGTAGCCATACACTTTTACATAAGCATGGTTATTGTCTTGCAGGTGACACTCAATTCCATTTTTGTTCAGTACAGCAACAAAGGCTTCTGCCGATTCTGTGTCGGTAAATTTCTGGTAAAGGAGATAGTCATTCGCCATGCAGTTGTTTATTAAAATGTTTTATAAGAATTACAGCGATGCTAAAATACAGTACAACAGTTGGTAAACAATATTTCCATTCCGGCAGGGTTATTATTATAAACTGGTATTTATTCAGTTATTTTATTAAATTGTAACAAAGGCAGTGTCAACCTTTTTAATATCTGTATGTTTTATTTAAAAAGCATTCCATGAAAGCAATTAAATTTCCCATACTGCTGGTTACCTTATTTGCTGTTCTGTACAACAGCCTCCCTTTTTTTGGTGTCAATCAACAATTGATCACCGCACTCTTTGCCATCGCTCCTTTTGCAACGCTTTGGATGGTTTACAGGATATTAAAAGATGGCATTCCCACCAATAAAACCTGGGAAAATCATTTTTATGAGGACTATGATTACAAAAGAAACGGGAAAGAAGATGCCGGTGAATTACAGTAGGGAAAGATCGTTGAACTTACGGTAACCCAGGTAATCGTTGAATAATTTGAGGCTGGTTGGGTGCTGAAGCATACTCAAATGCCGGTCGTGGTGAAGGTCGGTGCCTACAAAATCGGCCAGTTCATTTTTAAAAATATACTTTGCAGCTTTGGCAACACCCTTGCCATAGTAACCTGTTAGTGACAATAGGTTTACCTGAAGCATAAAGCCCATATCCTTTAAGCGGAGAAATTCATCATACTTACCATGATAAAATGCATAGCGTTCAGGATGGGCCATAATGGGTTTGTAGCCGGCAGTTACAAGCTCAAAGGCAATATCATTGAGGTTACCGGTGGGTGTGGCGTAAGATTGCTCGGTAAGAACAATATTATCTTTTATGGTCAGCAGCTGATGTTCCGTCCGCAGCAGTTTTAAAAAATAATCGTCCAGCATGTATTCTGCAGCAGCGCTTATTTCAATACCGATGCCTTCGGCTGCTATTGCTTCTTTCAGTTTATCCAATGCTGCATTAATGGTAGCCGGTGTATTGCGGAACATATCTGCAATGATATGAGGGGTGGCAACTGTTTTTCTTATACCCAGGTCATAAAGCCCTTTTACCAGTTGTATAGAAGTTTCAACATCAGGGGAACCATCGTCAATACCGGGTAAGATATGAGAATGTATATCAGTATGAATTGGCAACACTGCTGGCCCGGGGCCCGATGAACTGGATCTCTTTTTAAAAAAACTAAACATGGGCGGTGAAATTACAGGTTATTGGCTTAATCCACCATTTTCTTAAACAGGGTATAATAATACTGGCGCAGTTTGATCAGCGGTTTTAAAATAGACGCTATATGTGGGAACGGTATATTATTCACTTTCATGGCCAGGTAATCCCGCCGGTTGGCCCTTAACCTGCTGCCGATATTGCGGTTGCTTTGCCCTCCTACCCTCATTTTAACGATGAGCAAAGGCAAATATCTGGCGCTGATGCGGTAACGGTAAAGATAGCGGGCCATAAACTCGTAATCGGCTGCAGTAAAATAATGCGATTCATAGCCACCCAGGTCTTTCAGCAGGTCTTTGCGGAAATAAAAGGTGGGATGGGCCGGCATCCAGCCATAGGTAAAGCGGTAGCGTTTGTAGGGAAAACCCTTCCAGTAGCGGATTACTTTACGGGTGTTCACCTGGTCCACATACACCAGGTCGCCGTACAATGAATCCACTTTGTGTTCTTCAAAACATTTTGCAATGGCGGCTATTACATCTTTAGAAGCCAGCATGTCATCACTGTTCAAAATACCAATCACATCGCCGGTAGCCATGTTCATGCCCTTGTTGATGGCATCGTACATACCGTTATCTTTTTCAGAAACAAATTTGTCTATTTTGCTCTCGTATTCTTTGATGATGGAAAGGGTATTGTCTGTGGAAGCGGCATCTATCACAATGTATTCAATATCAGGGAAAGTTTGGTTTACAACAGAATCAATACAATCCCTGAGGAATTTTTCGGAATTGTACGTTACTGTTATAATTGTTACTTTCATTATGCCTTGAAACGGGATTTGCTTCGGGAAGCAAAATAGTGCTTTTTTTCATTTGAATGATGAAACTGTTCAATGGTTGGCAATGAATAATTTTTGGCAAAGGAAAATTAACAAATGGAGAAAAGATTATGAGGATCAGCAGCTTTTGTATAAAAATAGCAGCAAACTGAGCAGGGACAGCAGCAGCGCTGCCATAGCGGTGAAAGTAAGGAGTGCAGCATTACCTCCTGTTGAGGCAATGGAATGAGAAGTGCCGGCTGCAGAAAAATCACTGTTTTTTACTGCAACTGCAATGGTTAAATCGTTTGTGTGGGAGATAGATAACCGGAAGCCGGGATAAACTGGTTTGCCGGAAGGAAGATGATCAATAATAATGGAATTGAAAGGGCTACTTCTATAAGCATTATCTGCTTTTATAATGGCTTCCTTGGCGGCAAACAGGCCGGCGAACGAAGCATAAGGATCGGGCTGTAAAATGCAGTATGCTATTTCAGCCGGGGAAAAATTCATGGTATAAAATTCCGCCAACCTGAAATCATTTACAGGCGGCATGTTGCTGATATTCTCAATATCTATTCCTATAGTGTTGGATTGCTCTTGAGCGCTGTACTGGTATACAGGCACTGCAGTGGTGGATAATGCTGTGATGCTGGTTTTATTTAAAGCAGCCAGCAAATCTCCATAGGTTTTAATGCCAGCATAGTTTTCTGCGGCAAAACCATCGGTTGCCAATTGTGCATACATCCGGTGCAGTACAATGGAACTGGCTACTGCGGTACGTCCGATCAGTGTATGTTGATTGATCTGATCCACGGGGATCTTTGTGTACCTGGAAATAATATCTTTTACCTGATCTTCCATGTTCTTAAAATCCTTTTAAACAACTCTGGCAAATATAAGCTTCGGCGCCTTTTGGTGTAATGCATTTGGTAAAACCAACATCACTCAGGTCTTCCATCAATGTTTTAAAACATTTAAAGCAACTGATATCCTGGTTGGGATGGGTATGATGAACGGACCGGTATGATTGAAGCCTGTTTTTCAATTCATGCAGGAACTGTGCTGCCAGTTTTCCTTCAGTAACCCGGTGATCGAATGATACACTCAAAATGCAGCGGTTTAATTTTTCATCAATGGAAGACACACCGAGTATGGCGCTGTTCATCATATTGATCAATGGCCTGAAGAAGTGTACATTTTCGGCTGAAAGATCCGTGATGGTAAAACTGATACCGGTAAGATCTTCCACCAGCAGGTTGTCATCAAGGTATTTATTAGATAAGTCCATGATAGCTGCTTCCACTTCCTGTATACTTTTAATTGCTGCATCTTTTACCCTCAGTACTTTCAACCCTTTGTCAATATCTATGGCAAAGCCGATGTTCACTTCTTTGTAATACGCTACCGCATCACCTGTGAAATATGCATTTAGTTCTTTGAATGTTGACAGCAGCCTGGCGGTTTCATACACAATTACCGGCAGCAACGAGTTTTTTAAATACTGCAATGATGGATTGATGTGTACAAAAATCCCTTCTGTTTCCACTACAGTATTAATGGTACTGGTAAGCCCTGTTTGCTGGATATTGCTTAAATATTCGATCTCTCTTTTTTTGTTGGAAGATAATTTTGCAATGGTTACTTTATCCGGATCCACCGGTAACAATTCAACTGTTTTGTTGGCAGCCGTTTTTTTATTAAGAGCTGGTTTTGCAATTCCCAACTTAAGTTCCACATCCAGTTTGCTTACAAAATCGGTTCCTTTAAAAACTGCTGCATCCAATTTATTTGCCTGCATCAGTTCTATGGCTGCCGGGGAAAACAGGGTCTCTCCTTCCCAGTATGCGATTGCTTCTTTGTAGTCTTCTTTTTTGGCAGCAACAGCCGTTTCTTTTTTGGGGACTGCTTTGACCGGCACTTCTGCCGCATCATTGTACACAATCGCCACCACTTCATTCACCTCATAGTCGGCATCCAGTTCACATGAATAGGCAATGTATCCTGCTGCTTCTGCAATTACATCATACGTAGTTTTGGATGTTTCAAACACCATCAGCACATCGCCTTTTTTTACAAGGCTGCCGTGCTCAAATGCCATCTCCACCACCGTTAGCGAGGTGTCATTGACTGCAATGAGCGGCACTTTTATTTCCTGTACGATTGCCATTATACAAAATGAGCTTTTAGTTCCTGTAATATCCTTTCTTTATCCGGCAGCACAGTATGCTCCAGTGATTTTACTGAAGGAATAGGCACCGGGTAAGAAGCAATGCGTTTGGTTTTTATTTTTCTTCCACCAGTTCTGTTACCTGTGCAATCAACTCTGCTCCTATTCCGCCATAAGCGCTGCCTTCCTCAATTACCACCAACCTGCCTGTTCTTGCTGCTGATTTTGCAACAATATCTGCAGGCAATGCAGAGATGAGTGATGGAATGATCAACTCCGGTTTCAGGTCGGTTTCTAAAAATATGTTACCGAGTAAACTGTTTACCAGGTCGGCCATGCCGCCATACGCAACAATGGTAATATCCGGAACGGATACGGCCGGACGAACCTGCACAACCGGGTAAACATCTTCATTGATCTCATACACAAAATTAGGCGCCAGGTAATGAAGTATCTTTTTCCCGTAATCGGTTTTATTTTCAATTACTATTACCGGGTGTTCTTCTTTTAATATCTGCCGGTACACAATGGCCGGATCAAAAAAAGTATTGATGGCAACGGTCTTTACATTATCGATGCCGATCAAAAACTTGTCGAGTGTTTGTGAGTGGGTAGGGCCATAACCCCTGCGGCCACCCATCGGCGTACGCACCACCACAGGGCAATTGGCTTTTTTATTGAACATGTGATGAAACTTGCTGGCGTGATTGACAATCTGGTCGAATGCCAGTGTAATAAAATCACCAAACATAATTTCAGCAAATGGTTTAAAACCGTTCAATGCCAACCCATTGGATATACCCACAATGGCAGATTCGGAAATCGGCGTAGAAAAAACTTTTTCCGGTGCAATAAAAGAAAGGTCTTTGGCAACCTTAAAAGCACCTCCATAAGGAGATAAAATATCTTCTCCTAAAAATATCATCCGTTCATCTGCTGTAATTGTTTCTTTAAAGAAATGATTGAGCAGTTCCACCTGGCGTTTATTGACCGGCTTTGCCGGCAGCCAGTTATCACTGTTGCTTACGGCTGTTGGTACGTAATATTCTTCAATGCGCTGCTCTCTTTCCTGTAGGATATGTTCCACCATTTCATTCACTTCCCTGCTGATGGCAGCCGAGTAATTATTGTAATAGTCTGTTTGCTCTTTGCTGAAAGTAGTGAGGTAATCTTTTTCCCTGTACTCCTGTATCTCTTCTGGTGAACGGTCATCATCACCTTTGGAGTGTGAGTTGAGCCGGAAAGTTTCCACTAAAAAGAAGCAGGGTTTTGTTTCACTCCTTACATAATCGATTGCCGTTGCTGCATCTTCTATTAAATTTTCCGGTGATGAAGTATGTCCCTTAAAAGTTTTGATACCGAATGCTTCAGCCCTTGCCCTGATGTCACCGGCAAGGTTTACCGAATTGGGGGTGCTTTGAGCATAGAAATTATTTTCACAAACAATCAGCAGCGGTATCTCCCACTTGCTGATGATGTTCATGGTCTCGTACAATGCGCCTTCGCCCAATGTACCATCCCCGATGTATACCACACCAATGGCGCCATTCTTTCTTAATTTATTTCCCAACGCATAACCAGCACTCACCGGTACAATACCACCCTGTATGCCATTGCTGAAAAAATTACTGTTGCACAGGTGCTGGCTGCTGCCGATACCACCACTGGTACCGCTTGCTTTGCCGAGCAGCTCTGCCAATAAGCCCTTGGTATCACCTGTAAAAGCAATGTAATGGCCATGGCAACGGTGGTTACTGAATACAAAATCTTTTTTCTTTAACTGCCCTGCAAAAGCCAGCGCACTAAATTCCTGCCCCACGCAGGTATGTACCGTTCCATTGAGTTTGCCTTCGGAGAATAAAGACAAAAACTTTTCCTCCACGGTGCGGATGGTAAGCGCCTGCTTGATTAGTTTATGATTAATTTGCTGAACCAGCATAATCCCCTTTCAATATTTTATTGTTGTGCAGCCTGTCTTTCAATTGTAAAAAATACCTTTCAAAATACCTGAATGACAATGCTGCCACGCCAATCGTTGCAGCTACCATCAGGATATAATAAAGCGGCACCATCAGTATTTTAGGCAAATGTAGAAAACTCAGTTTAGGAACCATTAACCGAAGGCAGTAATCAACCAGCATGTGATACATATAAATGCCGTAAGAAATTGTTCCAAGGTAAGTAAGCACCGGCTGTTCCATGTTCAGCAGTTTTTCTGTAACTACCGATACGTTTAAAATGAGCAGGCCATACAGGAATGAAAACAGCACTTTGAACCATAGCCCGGTTTCTGCAACATTATGAAAAAGAAAATGCCATAGAATAACTGCCAGTACCAATAATTGAAATTTTTTATTGGCCAATATTGAATTGTTATACAAGCCTGCATGATGATACAATATGTACCCGAACAGGCTGCCGATGGCCATGGAGTAAAATTTCTGTGTCAGAAAAAAAACTTCCCAGTTGGTAGCGATGGGGAAAATCCTGTAATAGACCACGGCATAAAATGTTAACGATGCCGCAATAAAAAGCAGGATCATTGGAAGCAAATATTTTTTAAACAGTTTTACCATCGGTGCCCAAAACAAATAAAACTGTTCTTCCACACCAATTGACCAGAGTGGATTGAGTAACCCAACAGTGTAATTTTTGGCGGCATAGTTGGGCATAAAAAAAATAAACAATAGCAGGCCCTGAGGAATGCTAAAAGAAAAAAATAGCTGGTGATACATTTTGGGATACACATATCCAAGCAGGAAAAATCCGATACACACCACAAAAAAATATAATGGCCAGATCCGGAACACCCGGCGCAGGTAAAACTGTTTGATGGATACCGTACCGGTTTGATGTATTTCTGTTATCAGCAGGTAAGTGATGAGAAAGCCGGAAAGGGTAAAAAAGAAATCTACGGCATCGCCACCCCGGTTTAAAAAAGCAAGCCCACTGGCAGGCTGTATCCCTAATTTATCCAGTGAAATACCGGCATGGGAAATAACCACAAAAAAAGCTGCAAAAAAACGCAGCGAATTCAGGCCCGGCAGGTATTTCAGTTTCAGTTCAGCCACTTAATTGATCAACCGCTTTAAAACAGGCACAGCCGGGTTTCCTTTATAAATGGTATATGGCTGCAGGTTGGTTTCTGCCACTGCATTAATACCCAGTATTGAATGGCTCATACAGGTTACGCCGCCATATACAACTGCTCTTGCCCCTATCCATGCACCATCTTCCAGTATGATGGGCAATGAAACAAAATCAAATGTTTCTTTGGTATGATCATGGCTGCCGGTAAGTAACAATGCACCCTGGGAAATAGTGACATTGGCCCCCAATATTACATCCGACAGATTGTCGATCCATACTTCTTCACCAATCCAGCAATTGTCGCCTGCCTGCAACTTCCATGGGTATTTAATATTAACCGCAGGCTTGATTACACCACCGCTGCCCATCCTTGCTCCAAAAAGTTTCAGTAAAAAAACCTTTAACCCGGAACTGATGTTCAGTGGGTTTTTAAAAATAAAATATTCGTAAAGTACCAGCATACCTGTTTTAGTTTACCTGCCCCTACCTTAATGGTAGTTTTATAGGCCGCATTATTTACTTTTTTAAAATAAAATATGATAAGGCTGTTTACTTTTATTATTACTGATAAATTTTGTTGCAAATGCCCTTGCGCCATCGGCATAGGCATCAAATTGCTGCTGGCTGCAATCTGCCATTGATGACAACACGCTTTCAAACCCGCCTGGATCATTTAAAGATACATCCCAACCGGCATTTTCTTTTTGCAGGTTAAGCCAGGGTGTCTGGTCACTAATCAATACCGGCCTGCCTGCCAGCAATGCTTCAAAAATAGCATGCCCGAAATTTTCACCAGTTGTTGGCGAGATAAATAAATGATGCTGTTGTATTAAACCCGCCAATTCGTTATTTGCTTTTGGCCCTGCGTATTCCACGTAGATGTTTTTTGGCAATTCGGCAACCAGGCGCCTGCAGTCATTCCAGTATGTTTCATTTTCTACCGGCCCAATGATGGTAAGGTAAATTTTTTGACGAATGGCATTGAGCACCTGCAGCAGGTATGCCAAATTTTTGATGGGCACAATCCTGGCAATAAAAATACAGCGTAGCTCACCGGGCTTTTTTTCAAGGCTTTTAAAAGGAGCCTGTTGCGCTTTGGGTAAATTATCTGCCACAACAATGGAACTGCCGGGGAAGTGTTTTTCAATGGCCTCTTTTTCCCTTTGATTCGTAGCATGAAAAGTCACCATTTTATGAATACCCAGTAATTTATACAGCAGCAAGAGTGGTTTTTTCTTATAACTTTTTAATGAAAGTGCACTCTGGTACAAAGCCCCTCTCGGGCAAACCACTACCCTGCCATTTAATTGATGCCGGTACAGCAGCCACAATGGGTATACAACAAACAGCGGCGAAAATAAATGGTTGAGATAGACAATATCGGCATTTACAAAAGCAATCTGCGCTGCTATTTGTTTTGAAGAGATCGTTTGCTTTTTTAAATAACAAACATGTACATTAAGTGCCCCGTTGTACAGCCATTGCCCCGGAATTATGCCAGGGTAAGGTGCTGTTTCCCCATGATCTGTATCTGTTGTGAGTACATAAATATCATAGTCAGTATTGAATGCGGAACAGATATTTACACAGGATTGAATGGGGCCGCCGGCTTTATATCCGGGCACAAACCAATCCACGAGTATCAGCAGTTTTTTCCTTGTAAGAGGCATCAATTTATTTTACTCCCTTCATCAGCAAGTGCTTCTTTTTTTTCAGCCCTGTCAAACATATAGATCATGGTAAAAATTACAGTGTAAGCTGCAATATTGAAGAGTGTATGGTTATCCAGGCCTAACGGGGTTTTCCATTTTTCGTTCACCGCAAATACCATTAGCGAAATTCTCAGTACATTAACGATCCATATCAACAGTAAACCGCCAGCCATCCATTTTAGTTTTTTAATGAGGCTGCCTTTGTTAGCAAAAATAAAAGCCACCCAAAAAAACATAACCCCATAGCCGATACAATCGTATCCTATATGCACACCCAGGCCATTCTCCAGTTTAATGGTATAGATATCCTTCAGGTAAACCTTGTAATCAATCAGGTGCAGTAATGCCATAGACGAATGCAATAACATTGATCTCAGCAAAGAAACATAATCCAGGTAGCTGGCTGCAAAGGGGGAATAAAAACCTCCTTCACTGGTGATGCCGATCATGGCAATGGTGCCATAATACAATACGCAGAAGGTAAGTAAAAATTTGAGCAGGTAAATGATAAAATCCTTCTTCACGGTTGTTGTGCCTTCAGTTGATGAGGCTTCTCTTTTTTATCAGCTGCTTTTATGTAACGCAATAAAGATTTAGAGAAAAAGAAACTTAAGGAATAGAAGGTAAGAAGGCTGGCAAAAAAGCGCCCAACAAAATAAGTACCATCCATTTCAAACGCATAGAATTCAAAAAAGAATGCGCCTGCAATGGCATAATTAAAAACGGGGTTATCAGAAGGTTTTGTAAGAAAGTACTTATAGATACGGGAATAAATAAAACCTACTAAAAAAATCATTGGCATCATGAGGTAAGAACCAAAATCAACATAAAATTCAGCAAAATAACCAAGGCTGAAAGAGGTACCCTGTTTTGCAGTGGCATATCTAATTCCTGTGTATTTGGTTGCTTTTACAGAATTATCGATGGTGGGTTTATCAGGATTTAAAAATCTTGGAGTGGTGGCATACTCAATGTTGTTGAGCCAGTTAGCTCCCTGCTGAAAAGGAACCACATCCGGAACTCTTTCCAATGCTTTGGCAAAGTGAAAAGTGTACTGCAACCTGTCAAGCAGGTCTGCAGCTGCGGCTTCAGTTCCCTCTTTATTTACATCAGAAGATAGTGAGATCAGTTTATCGATCGCTTCATCTTTTGATACTGTAACATTTTGAGACCGGTTACCCCTGTTTAAAAATGACCGGTAGTCTGTTTTAACACTGGTCCATATCAGGCCCATGTATGCCAATCCTACACCAAGCAAACAAGCCAGTACCAGTTGCCTGAAATTGATGGTGGCAACAAAGCTAACGAGTAACACGCCCAGGTAATAAATTACTGTTTTAAAATCTGAGAAGAAACTGTAAAAGCCACTGGCAAACTCAAAAGCGATCAACAGATAAAAAATTGATAACCTTTCTTTTTTTATGATGGCCTGGTATCCAAACAGCAAAAAGAAAAACCATTTGATTTTTACTACGCTTAGTATTACCTGTGTAAGCCCTGAAAATACGAATGCCAATCCACTCAGTGTTGATGTTACAGCCAGTGCAATCAGGTAACAGTTGAGTGATTTTTGGGTTGAGAACTTCATGGCATACATCCTGAATGTATGCAGGCTGATATTCCTGAGTTTATTTTGCTGGTAAATGACAGGCGCAAAAAGGAAAAACAATCCTATCAGGCTTAATACAGTGGCCCTGTCGGTATAAAAAGAACGGTAATTGATATCCTTGCCCATGTAATTGGCCAGCCATACACCCGATATGATCTGGAGTACATGGTTGAATGCAATTATTGTAAATACTGCAGGCTTGTACGGTTGACTTAACCAGTTAAACAACAATAGCCCGGTGGCTATACTGATAAAAAGATAAAAACCATTGGGTAAAAAGTTTTGCGCCAGCACCAGTGCAAGTATAAAAAGTGAGGACAGCTCATCGAGTTTTATCTTACTTCTCATGCAGGCATCCCATTGTTTTTACGCTTCAGATCTTCATAGAGGTTAATATAGCGCTGCGTCATATTCAGGTAGGTATACTCAACAGCAGCTTTTTCTTTTGCTGATTTACCGAAAACATCTATTTGTTCCCTGTTACTGATCATATAGGCCATACAATCCGCCAGTTGCGATGGGTCTGTTGCGTTAAATACCATTCCATTTATTTTGTCCTGCACCAGTTCAGGGTTTCCACCCCTGTTAGAAACGATCACTGCCTTGCCCCTTGACATGGATTCAATAATGGTTAAGGAACAGGGCTCGCCTGATAAACTCGGCACTATCACGATATCACAATCTGCATACACATCTTCCTGGTTATTTACAAATCCTTTCCATTCAAAATGCATCTCTGCAGCGTTGGCCTGTATCACCTTTTTAAGCGCTGCTCCAAAATCAGTGGCATCATTACCATATACCAGTACTTTAAAATTACTGATGCCACGCTGCTTTAATTTTTCAACTGCTTCTACCAGTATCAGGTGCCCCTTCCAGGGCGCTACCTGGCCAATGATGGCAAAATTGAGTACAGCTTTGGGTGATAATGAAGTGGTATGATTGCCGGAGGCTACAGGAGGTATGCCGTTGTAAACGAGTTCAATCTTTTCACCTGGTATTTCCAGGTCTTTCAGCACTTTTACAATGTGATTGGATACGGCGGTAAATATGCTTATTTTTTTATTGAGCAGCCTGAAGATGAATTTGTTTTTAAGGTTGGCATGATGCGTTTCCTGCAGGTTATACACCGACTTGGGGCCAATCAGGTTACGCAACATAATTGACATGGAAAAATTACAGAACTGGCAAATATCCGGATCAAAGTCCCTGATAATTTTGCGGCATGCGAAATAAGCCTTTGGATAATGAACCAGCGTATCTATCGTCCACCATAATTTCCGGATATAGATCCAGCCTATTTTAATCTCGTAATTAACAACCCCGATTTCATCCAGTTTCTTTTTAAAGTTGCCATCATTCCAGCCGCTGAACACACACCTCACCTCATAACCTTTTTCTTTAAGGCCCTGCATAAGATGCAGCGTTACTACTTCCATCCCTGAAATGTAAGCACCTCCGCAAAAAAACAATATCTTCTTCCCCGGCATAGTTTTGTTTTACTTAATCCCTCTTGATTTCATTTACTTTATTGATGAACGCCCTGATGATGTGGTTGAAAGAAAAATCCTGTATCAATGCCACAGCAGCTTTTTTCATTTCGGCCAGTTTGTTAGAATCGGTGGCAAGCTCTTTTATAAAAGCTGCACAGGTTCTGGTGTCCGGCAAAGGAAATATTATTCCATTGTTTTTATTGATAAGGTCGGGTGCAGTTGGCCCGTTGCCCACGATGATCAGTTTAACCGGCCAGCCTTTCAGCTCATCTGCAAGTTGCAATAAATAAAGAGGATTTTTAACGGGTTCCAGTTTACCGGCATATAACAGTGTGATCTCATCCTGCTTTATTCCTAATGATGTTTTCCATGCGGCGGCTTTCTGGTTGTATTCCTCAGCAGGTTGCATAAACCTGTTAACGTCAACTGCATGCGGGGCAAATATCAGCTGATTATCCCGGAGCCCATGTTTTAAAAAATACAGCCTGTTGTTTTGCCCTGCATACAGGGCATAATCAATATGCCTGTAAACCCAGCGCAACAGTAAGCGCCTTATAATGGTTTTTAATCCCGGTTTTTCATTCAGCAGCGTGGAATCGCCCCTGAAAAAAATGGGTATTTTATTTTTAAAATACCGGAGGCATTTAAGATGGCTTTTGAAGTTCCATCCAAAGATCAATAATATGGTGGGCTGGTAATCCAGTATCCGGCTGATGATAGCCGGGTTATCAATTCCACGATGATGATTTGAACCGGGACTGGCAGCAACATTCTCCAGGAATTCATACTCATATCCTTCCAGCAGTGGTATATCCCAGGTTACTTTTTTGCCAAAGCCGGGATCGAATTTGTTTTCCAGAACTGACTTGCCCCAGGTATAAAAAACTTTTACAGCTACACCTTCCTGTTGTGCCAGTAATTTAAACAGGGGCGCATTATATTGTATAGGATGGGTTGTAACAATTGCTATTCTTGTGCTCAAGTGCCTTTCAATTTAGGTCAGATGCTTACATTCATAACCCTGAGGGTAGCTGCTGCTTTTACCCTTGCCAGGGCCGCCACTTTATCTCTTATGTATAGCAGGTTATTGTGCTTTGATATGCCATTGGATTCCACCAGTTCCTTGCAAAGGGTTCGTACACGTAGGGTGCAAACCCATGCAGCTCCAGTTTTTTTTGAATGGCTGTTTCATCATAGCCAAAGGTTGCGCCAGATCCTATCAATTCAATGATGATCACCTGCAAGTTGAGGATCATTCAATAAGCCTTCAGCTCCATTGATTACTTCTGTTTCAAAACCCTCCACATCAATCTTCATACAGATGGGTACAAAATGAGTTGCTGCAACATGGTCAAGTGTTGTTACCGGCACTTCCACAACGGAATCACCCGGATTGTGTGCAAGTACTACATGGTTAACCGTATCATGATCGGCAGTAAAAAATAATTTGCCTTCAGTTGCACCGGCTCAATAGTTTAATGCAGTTACTTTTTGCTGCAGCCCGTTTAAAAAAATATTGCTGCTGAGTGTTTGAAAAGTAGATGGAATGGGCTCAAACGTTACAGAACGGCAGCCTGCCACCCCGGAAGCAAGAATGGTATAACTCCCGATATTGGCACCCACATCAAAAAAATGATCATCGGGCCGCAGGTAATGAATTAAGAAAGCCATGTCTTCACATTCATGCAGGCCTACATAAATATTTCCTGTTGCTCCCTTCATGCCTTTTGCCACCAGCAGTTTGGTGTTTCCAACAAACGGGTGGATCGCAGGATAGTTGAATATGGCCTGGCTCAGTTGCCAGCTCAGGAATTTTTTTATACAACCCCACTTATTTCTTTTACCGATCGGGTGGTTGACAATAAATTTTATAATAGATAAAAAACGCTTCATTGAATCAGGTATAATATTTCAGCAGGTTATTTTTGTGCGATATAGGTAAACCTTCTTCCAAAAGGCTTCAGCAATGTTTTCATAAAACCATTTTTTACTTCATCGATGGTAAAAGTGGAAGGCGCCGTGCCGGGCACCAGCAGCATTACATATTGTTTGCTGAAGGTTTTAACGGCAGCAAAACCTGCTTTTAAGAATTTTTTACGCACTTTCCAGAATACAAAAAAATGTTCAACCGGTTGTGCGCCCGAACCAGAGTCAAATGTTTTTCCAATGAGTTTTAAAAATGCGATGTAATAAGCGTAGGCATTGGAATAATTTTCTGTTGTAAGAATTACGATGCCATCTTTTTTAACAACCCTGTACAGTTCATCAATCATTTTTTGCGGATCGGGAACATGTTCAAGGCATTCGCAGGAAACCACGCAATCAAAAGAGGCTGTTTCAAAAGGAAGTGCCTGTGCATCTGCTACCATGAACTTACTGGTGAGAGCTTTGAATTTTTCTTTTTTTAGATTGGCGGTCTTAATACTCTCTGTTGAAAAATCAACACCGGTAACATCGCTGTTATGGTTAACGGCAAGATGATTGGAGAGATCGCCATTGCCACAACCAACATCAAGTATTTTTTTGCCGGCTATTCCAAGGCTGAGCAAATGTTCCAATACTGTTTTATGCCAGATCATGAGCTTCAACTCATCCTGTGCTACAATGTTTACATTGTAGTTGCGATGCCACTCTTCGTATTTTTCTAAAATTTCGTCGGCCATTGTTGATAATTATTCAGCCACCCGCTGTAGTACATTTAATGAGTCAACTGTTTCCACCAGCCTAAAACGGGGGTCGATGCTGACCACCTCTTTAAAGAATGGGATGGAACCAAGGTTAGCCCGCCATGGATCAAAGTCCGGTACAGTAGTGTCGTGCAGCAGCATATATCCTCCTGCTACTATCTTGGGGCTGTACAATTCCCAGTCTTTCTGCAAACCTTCATAACTATGATCTCCGTCAATAAAAATAAAATCGATGGTATTATTGATTTTATCAGCCACGGCATAGCTGTATGCCTCCGTAACGGTTACTTTTTTTAGCACCTTATTCCTGTAAAGATTCAGGTAAGTGATCCACTTGTAATAGCAAAATCCCAACTTACTTTTAAAGAAGGGATCAATTGCGTAAAAAACAGCATCCTTCTCAAGAGCACCTGCAATGGCTACTGTATTCACTGCTTCATAAACCCCGATCTCCACTGCATATTTTTTTTGCGCTGCATATTTTTTTATCAGCGCCATTTCTGAAGGCGTGGTTTGTGTATAGGCTTTTTCATTGCCGATAAAAAATTTCACAAAATGAAAAAATGCGCTTCCTCTCATGTCAGTGTTATTTCGGGTTACTTAATATCGGATGGCCGAGGCCCATGCTTTGCATCTCTTTTCAATCAGGCGGTAAAATACAGCGGCAAATCCAATAGAAACAGCCAAAGCCAGTAACACGGATGTATACCTAACAAAAATATTTTGCACAGAAGATTCAACAAAATTGATCACCCTTCCTCCAACAGGCACATGGGTAAGGTAAAGTGAATAAGATATTAATCCCAGGTATTTAAATGCTGCCGGTATTTGTTTGATGAAGAGAATAGCCAGCACCGTACCTGCTGAAAGAAGGGTTAAAAATTTTCCGTCTGTCCACCATATCATCAGCAGGCAGATTGCAGAGAGCAATAAATATTCTGTCAATTGTATGATACCGCTGCTGTATTGAAACAATAATATCCCCAAACTAAAATACGCTGTGTAAAAAAAGATAAACCTGGTATCAAGCAGCCTGAAAAAATAACAGGCTGTGAATGCTGCAAAAAAAAGTATGCGCCATTGCATTTTTTTTGAAGCAATAAAAAAGAAACAGGCTGCAATGAGAAGGTAGTACTGAAACTCTACAGCCAATGTCCAGTAAACATCGCAAAGCCAATGTGCACCATTAAAAATATTGAGGTAGGCAATATGTCCTGCTACATTCCACCAGTCTATAATAAAAGGTTGCCCCCGGTAACCCGGCATTGCAGCACTTACAGCACTTAATACCACCACGAGCAATACCGATACAATATAGGGTGGCTCTATCCTGGTGATCCTTTTCTTGAAAAAGCCAACAAAATTACGGATGGTATAACGGCTGTTGTACATGGAAAGCGGCAGTACAAAACCAGAGATGATAAAGAAAACATCTACACCCCACTTGCCATAGTATCCCAGTACTCTAATGGTATTGTCTTCTGCTAAAAGATTTTCATTGCCATTGGTAAAATGAAAAATACAAACCATTAAAGCTGCAACACCTCTCAGCAATACCACGGGCTGGTTTTCTTTTCCCGGTAAGATTTTATTAACTCGCAGGTTCACTTAAAGGTTGCCTCCCGGCTGAAATAACGCTGTTAAAAAATCTGCCTGTCCTTTGGTTTTTGCAAAAGCTTTGTGTGGTTCAAACAGAGCATCATCAAATGAACTGCTGTAGCCGGGTGATAACAACTGACAAAGAGCCCTGTAACAATCTTCGGTATAATTGTCAGCGCTTTTTGTTGTGTGATCAAATGTTACCAGCTCGCCATATTGCAGTTGCCTGAGTAAATTCACCACACTGCTGTTGTACTTGAAAACGGCGAGTAATTTTTTTTTCAGGATGATGTAAGGATAAATTTTTGATGCAGTGTAAGTACTGTCGGTAGAACCCGGCACCAGTAATATAGCTGCTTTATCAAGTACAAATAATGTTTCAAAATATGGAATCCTGTCTGTTATTTCTGTTACATATTCAGCTAAGCCATAAGATGCTGCAATAGGTAAGATAGTTTTTTTTCCGGAGCCTGCATTGGCATAACTTGTTCCAACAAACCAAAAATGCAGCCTGTTGAATAACGCATTATTTTCTGCCAGGCCTTTTGCAACCGCACTGAAAATGATCTGCAGTGCAAAAGCCATATCGTAGCCGCCTCTGCCGGCATATACAATATTGATCTTATCGGGAGACAATATCACCTTGTCCGATTTTTTTACATACTGCCTCATTACCTCCACATCTTTATCAGCAATACCAAATGGGATCACTTTGCAGCGGGAGGATTTTATAGAAGGATAGCGTTTTATAAAAGTATTGCAATAGCCCTGTGATACGGATATGATCCCATCCGCAAAAGGAATGGTTTTGGCTTCAAGGTATTTATCAATATTATAAGCAATAAAAAATTTGGGCGGCCTTTCGCTTTTAGGTTTGTCAAGATAAAAATCATTTCTCCAGGGGTCTTGTATGTCCACCACAAAAGGAACTTTGAATTTTCTTTTCCATTCCGGCCCAAGTGCCATCACATGGAAAGCCGTGGTGGAGAAATAAACCAGGTCAAAATGATCTTTCCGCAGCAGTTCATTCCCTTTACGGCGTATATTAAAATATGCCCTCATGGATAGACTGCCCAATCCCACTTTACGGGTGTACTTTGTTTTTAATGCTTTTACCCGGTGTACTTTAATATCTGAAGGAATGGTATGCAGTAACAATTCATCCCTGCTGTAGCTTTCTGTATAAGCCTCATCTACCGTAATCACCACCGGCTCCCATCCCAATTGCCTGAAGTAAGGAAGCCCCTGCCTCACCCGGTGCATGTCTGCAGTGTTTACCGGTGGAAAATAAGGTGATATGATCAGTACTTTTTTCAGGCTATTGCTTTTACCAGCTTTAAAAATTGTTGCTGTTCTGTTTCCCAGTTCAATGTAGTATTGGCAGCCTGCCATGCAGCTTTTCTTTTGATGTTCAGCAATACTTCATCGGTTCCTGCCTGTTGAATGATGGCAGTTAATTGTTTGATGTTGCCGATTTGATAACACCATGCTGTATCTGGATAGCTGTTGTAGTACAACTCCTGTGCTGGAGTATTAGAAACGATCACTGCATTTCCAGCCAGTAAATATGTAAACAGTTTATTGGACAATGCTATCTTGTTATTCAGCGAAAAACCAGGCTCCAGCGCCAGGCCAATATGGTGCATAGCAGCAAGCCGTATCAACTCCTCTTCATTGCAGGGTGGAATAAAATGAATGGAATGTTTGCTGTTAAGCAGTAGTGACTGCAATTGTGCTTTTATTGCTGCGGAAGCATCACCCAAAACAGAAAACTCAATGGTAAAATCCCTGATGTTATTGATTGCGTTTATTACATCCTGTATGCCTCTTTTCAATCCTACGGTTTGCGAAAACCAAAACAGCTTCAGCGGTTGCTGAACGATGTTACTGAATGCTGGTTGTTGTGAAACACTGAATACATTATTGATGACAACAAAATCTTTTAACGGGTAATTTTTTTTATACGCTGCAGCAATCATCGGGCTTGCAGCAGTGATATAAGCGGCGTTGTTAAAATAAGCATTCTCCAGTTGTGTTGCTATCCTGCCTTCTTCCTGGTTTGTTTCATCGAGGCTTCGGTGATAGTCTTCCGCATCAAACGCATACCTGGAATTATTTTTTTGCTGCTGCCGCTGCTGCCGGCAAGGCTCCAATATTATGAGCTATGTATAGTGCAGCCTGTAAACGAACGGCATTTTTTTTAAGTTCGGGATAAAACTGTGATGTTGCCGAT
This sequence comes from Chitinophagaceae bacterium, assembly GCA_016722465.1. Classification (GTDB taxonomy): domain Bacteria; phylum Bacteroidota; class Bacteroidia; order Chitinophagales; family Chitinophagaceae; genus Ferruginibacter. The sequence goes on from JADKJC010000013.1 coordinate 526,717, forward strand.
GCCTGCAGCCATCGATTGCTTTTTAATACTGTTGCAAGAATCCTGAATATTTTAAACCGTATTCTTGTATACCAGTAACCAGTTGCAGAACCACCAGGTCCGCTAGCTGCTTTTACCCAATTAATTGCAGGGTATTTTCTGACGATACTAACGTCCGCTTTTTCGGCCCAGCTACTCCAGAAATTATATACCACCGATACCTTGTATCCTGCTTCGCTTAAACAAACGGCTTCTTTTAACAGCCTTGGATTAGACGATGGCTGCTTGGTGGTTATAAGAACAACATGCTGCATTTAATGTGATCAATCCTACAGGAGCTTTTTAATTTTTTTTGACAGGTATTTCAGCCGTTTGTGATTTTTCCATCCAATGAGCCTGGCAAGTTTGCCTGCATTGTTTTTAAAATAATAATCCGGGTGATCGCCTAAAAGTTTTAGGTGCTTTTTTGCCTTTTGGTATAATTCAGTTTCGTTTAAATAGAAATGATACAACCACAAATTCCATGAAATTGACAACACTTTTTTTACTCTCGTAGAGTTTTCAAATTTCAAGAGGCGGTTGGTTGTTAATTCCAGCGCATTGTATGCAGACAGTAATTTTGATTTACTAAGATCATTGGACAAGGTATCCAGCCTGCCGCTCCTGTAAAACACCACTGCCTTTTCCGTAAACAGCATTTGTTGTGCATTCAGCATTACCCTGGGAAAAAATTCAAAATCATTGATCAGGGATAATGATTCATTCCAAAGGCCGGCTTCTTCCAGTAAATGCCTTGGTATCAAAAACATTCCGCACTGCATCATTCCCAGTCCATGCCCACTGTCATCCATCAGCCAGTCTATCGGCGCCATATCCCTCCAGTTGGAAAGTGGTTCATACAGCGCTGTATTCAAATCATCATTGTAAAACCGGCTGATTGTTCCGGTAGCGATACAGGATGTTGTACCCGTTAATCTTGCTACCTGTTCTGCAATATGTTCGGGGTTTAATTTATCATCTGCATCAAAAAATTTGATGTACTCTCCTGTTGAATTTTTAAACGCTTCATTCGCTGCTGCACACTGGCCCCGGTTACCGGTATTTACAATTTTTATATTTTTAATATCAGCAAATGATGATAATATCTCTTGGGTACCATCTGTTGATCCATCATTACAAACAATCAATTCTATGTTCGGGTATATTTGGTTTAGTACAGAATCAATTGCTTCTGCTACATATTTTTCTGCATTGTAGGCAGGCATGCAAACTGAAACAAGTGGATATGCTGAATTCATCAGGCTTAAAATTTACCATCAAACAAACCTGCCTTGCTAAGCAGGTTTATAGAAATAAAATGATTGAGGATCATCGTCACTTTCTTTTACAAACCCTTTGCTTTCTATAATCGCCATCAATTTCTTCATGGTTTCATCGCCGTATACCAATGGGTGAAATTCTATTTGCAGCTTTTTTACGTTGGCCAGATCAAGTGTAGGCAAGAGGTCCTGTTCAGCGCCCTCGATATCAATGATTAAAAATGTAGGCTGATGTGCTGCAATAATATCGTTTGCTTTAAGTTGGTTTTTAAGAACAACCCTGGAAGTTGCAGATTTAGTAATAACAGATGAGGCCCACACGTCTTTGGGCTCAACATTAAAAGCTACCTGCTTTTTTTCATTGCCTACCAGTGAAAAAGTGATTGAAGGGTTTACCTTATTTAATGAATAAGTCTCCTGAATGATTGTTGCCAGTTTTTCATTTCCTTCAAATGTGTGTACATTATCATTACCGGTTATCAGGGCACAATAGGCAGATAACAAACCCAATCCACTTCCAAATTCAACTACCCTGTCGTTGGTTGTTAAATGCTTTTTGACACATTCTATTTCCGGCCTTTCATATTCGCCCTTAATAATAAACTGGAATACCCGGTTTGAGTATGAATATTTAACAGGTAAATAGATGCCCTCCACCTTAACTTTTCCTATAAAAGTGCTGTAGAAAAATTTAGTAACAGAAATTATTTTTTGCTGAAAATGCCAGCGTATTTTTTCCTGGAGCGTCATTTTAAGATCAATTAAAAATTGCCTCGAAGGCATCTTTAATGCCGAAGCCTGTTGTTTTTATCAGTTGTTTAAGCCGTGGTACATCCCTTTTTTTAAAAGCAAAACGAAGCAGGTTAACAAAAAAACGCCGTTTGTTTTTTTTTGATACCCAATCCAATTCCTTTGGGGTTAGAAAAAGGTCCAGTTCTTTCAAGGCATCCTTTAAAAAAGGTAGCTGTTATGCAGATAACTATCCCTATTATTAATTTCCTGTCCGGCATGAATACGGTAATTCAGAAACTCAAAAGGGATTAATAATATTGGGCTGAGAGAGGCGCATTTTAAATTATAATACATATCACTCGCCGGCCCATATTTTTCAGGGAAGCCTTTTATCTTTTCAAAAAAACTTCTTGATATGATCGTGCCTCCCGGGCCAACAGTTAAAAAAGGTTTGGTTAAAAAATGCTGGTGGAGTGCATCAGCAGAAGATAATACCAGGGGAGTACCCTTATCATTAGGGCGGTACATGGCAAATGAAATACCCCGGTGTTCCTGCATCAACTGAACACAACGGCTCACGCCATCAGGATATAAGGTGTCGTCTGAATCGCAATACATCAGGTAAATGCCTTTTGCATAACCCGCTGCCCGGTTTCTGTTTGGGTAGTCGCCGAGATTGACTTCGTTGATATGAACCTGTACCCTGCTGTCCTTTAATGCATATTTTTTTGCAATCGTAACCGTCTCATCATTTGAACAATCATCAACAATAATCAACTCGAAATTTTCGTAATCGGATGCCAATACACTTTCAATTGCTTCTGCTATGTATTTTTCCCTGTTGTAAGCGGTCATTAAAACACTTACCAAAGGGTAAGTTTGCTGCATCATCCCCAATCGTTTTTAGTAGTTTATAATTCCCTGTGAAATAATTTTTTCACTTTTTTGTATGGCTTTATGCCCTGCAAAAGCTGTAAAAGGCCAAAGTCTGCTTCCCTGTATATTTGAAATGCCAGCCTGCACTTACCCTTGCCTGCCACACTCAAAATATCACGGGCGTGTTTCCAGCGCAGGCGTCTTTTTATTAAATCGATATCTGTTTTCTTAAGTGGGCAGGTACTGGCGTTTAAGGATGCCATGTACACAGGATAGGTTTTCTGAATGTAAATATCATATTTCATCCCATGGTAATATTCCTGTCCTTCATGCCTTCTCCACTCCACCACATCGGGTTCTATTTTTATTAATGGATAACGGGCTACAATTTTGAGCCATAGTTCTGTGTCGCCAACATAACGGTTCTGGCCAAAACCTCCCATTTCAATCAGCACATCTCTTCTGATGATTGCGCCTGTTGGCCCATAACGCAACGTTCCGTACCCGTAAAAATGTTCTGCGTAAGCTCTTTCCGGGCTGATCTGTATCGGGTATTGTTTTTCATTGTTTAATTCAGAAGCAATTTGAGACAACCCTAATACAGCACCCGGAAAAGCCTGGATAGATTCTACCATTTTTTTAAGACCATCAGGGAAAATAAAATCATCCGAATCAACATACTTTATATAAGTACCCGTTGCATAGCTGGCAACTTTGTCCCTGTTGGGAAAATCACCCAGGTTGCAATCATTGCGGTACAACCTTATCCTGGTATCTTTTGCTGCATACTGTTTTTCAATTTCATAAGTGTTATCAGTAGAACAGTCATCACAAATGATGAACTCAAAATCGGTATAGCTGGAGGCAAGCACGCTTTCAATAGCATTCGCTACAAAGGCTTCCCTGTTATAAGAAGTCATTAAAACGCTCACTAAAACTTTCTTTTCCATTTACTTTAAGGTCCTGACCGTTTTAGTTAAAATATTTGGTATCCATTTTTATCGAGCCTGCTGCCATACACAGCAATCACTGGCTTCACGGAAAATTTTCTTGCAGCCACTTCTTCAAAAAGATTTTCGTATGCTGCTGTATTGGTAAAAGGATTAAATAATTTGTCTGCAAGGTCTTTACAACGCCTGCTGATACATTCTACTAGTGAATGATCATTCAGCAGTTTCTTTATTATTTGTACATATTCTGATACCGTATTCTTTGATGAAAGAAAGCCTGTTTCTCCATCTTTTATCAGTTCCTGCACACCACCTCCGCACAATGTATTCATGATGGGGACTGTTCCGGCTTTCATACTTTCGATTAAAGACACCGGCATTCCCTCTGCTGAGGAGGGTAAAATAAAAAGCATTTTACTGCACAGCAGTTTCATTACATCATTGTTTGATAAAACACCGTGGTGCTCCACTTTAATGGATGAATCCCATTGATATTTTTCACCTGCATCCGGTTCCCCGAGAATATGCCATTTTAAATTAATTTTTTGAGCAAGCAATTCGGCTGCTATTGTTGGCAGTAAATGATAACCCTTTGCTTCAGTACAGCGGCCGATAAAAATAATTGAATTGTTTTCTTTTTGAGTATTGCTGCAGGAGCTTTCCGGAACTGGAAAACGCAGGTATACAATATCACCTTCCCTGTCGGAAATATGGGAGAGCAGTTTCTTTTTAATAGAATCAGAAACGGTAATAAAAACATCTATTGCAGCCTGGTGTGCAGTGGCCAGCTGGTAATAGTAATCATAATCGCCGTGCAGTATATACAGTACTTTATTTTGCAAACCAAGGTGACTCACCATGCCTAATTCCAGCAGATCATTTGCAACAATCAAACAGTTCTTATCCGGAAGCAGTTTGGCTAACTGCTTACAGGTATAATTGAAATTCCATTTAGCTGAGTAATAAAAAACACTTTCAGATGCTGCACCTGCCAGGTTGTTTTTTTGATAGGTGCCTGTGTTATCTTTATTGATAGTATATATAACGTGATTCTCAATGTTGGGATGAGATGAAAACTGCAACAGGTTTTGATGACAGAAAGTACTCCTCCCCCCGTTCCGTTGCTGAAATAATAAACTTTTATTTTCATCTAGCTAAGCAGTGGTTTTGCTTATTCCCGGTGAGAAAATAATTTTTATGAGCGTCTTAAAAAAAGCAATTTGAAGCAAAGACGCCGATGAAAATAAAACGGAAAGCCGCCTGTGCACCGGTATTTTTTCATTGTAATAAGCAGTACATGTTTAAGCCTGCCTTTTAATACAGCGGCACTAAAGAATTTTATTTTCTTATTCCTGTTCCATAGTAATTGAATACAGTGGAGTGTATCATCAGCATCTGAGGAAGCGGTTGCATAGATGGTATTAAAACACTTATCTATTTCATCATCGTTCTTAATTTCAAAACACCGGGCAATTATTTTTTTCCTGATCTCTGTCAAAACAATTTCTTCTTTATCTTTTTTTAATGTTCCAATCTGTTCCGGGTGAATCCTGTATTGCAGCAATGGCTCCTGGATGTTTGCATATACATTAGTTCTTGCAAGCCGAACCCACAGGTCATAATCTTCTGCAGGCACTAAGTGCTGGCTGTAAACAGGATAATGGTTTTCAAAAACCTGTTTCCTTGCCAAAACGGCTGAATGTGCAAAGGGAGGAGCTGAAAGTAACATGTCTTTGCATTGCTGATCATATTCCGGGTATTGCACTTCACCGGTTTTACTCCCGGTTAATGTTAAATTACAACCACAAATACCAACAGTAGGGTTGTTTAATAAAAACTCATACTGTTTATCCAGCTTGTCAATATTCATAATGTCATCCGCATGCATGATGCAGATAAACTCACCGGTTGCCTTTGAAATTCCCAGGTTTAACTGGTGTGCCTGTCCCTGGTTAGCTGCTGCCACATAAATTTCAATCCTTTCATCCCTTAACTGCCTGGCAATAGAAACTGAATTGTCTGTAGAGCCATCATCAGTTATAATGATCTGTAGGTTTTTATAGGTTTGATGTATAACACTCTCAATGGCTTCCTGTAAAAATAACTGAGCATTATAAACAGGGATAATTACAGAGATCAGTGGCTGTTTCAAAAAATTATATAGTGTGCCAGCTTGCCGGCAAAATTGTACTTGTGTCGATAGATGAATCCCGGAACCAGTTTTTAGGAGCTACTACTATTTTCTGCTGGTCAGTATTTAACCAGGCTCCCCACCAGCTGAAACTGCTGTTTGCAATGATATGGTGTTTGCAGCAACTCATCAACTGCATATCCTTTGCGCCGCTGCTGCTATCATTGATGTCAACAATGATAGTTGGAAAGTTAATAGTGAAATTGGCGGCAACCCAGTTTACATCGTCCGAAAAAATGAAAAAATGGGGATTGCTTGTTTTTGCTGCAATGAGGTCAACCGCCTGTTGATAATATTCTAAACTGCAAATGCCATGAAACTGATGTGCAGCAGGATTGCTGATATAATCCCCCCGCCTGATATGAATACTTACCGCATTGGTTGATGCAATGTTTGCCTGCATTTCAATATTTTTTTCATCCGGTGCAAGTTTGCATTTGAATTCATTTCTTAATACATCCGAAATTTCAATAAAGTAATTTTCGCATTGCCAGTAGCCATCCAGGTAGCAGTTGTTTCCATAACTTAAAAAATCAGGATCAAACCGGAAACTTTTTTCCCTGATGTACTTTGACCGGGTGAAATATTTTTTCAGCCGGTGTAACAGGTTGGCGCTGTTTGAAAATGCATGGATATCGGCAGCGCTGGCTGTTTCATCAGTTGTTGATAATTGATCCAGTTCGTAACTCCGGGGAGTTATCTTGCCTGTTGCCTCAGTTTGATTTAGAAAAGTAGTATCTAATTTAAACGGCGTATTGTGATGCAGTGCAAGCCGCTTTCCTATGGCATACTGAAATAACTGGTTTCCTAACCCTCCCTGGAGTTTCACTACAATCATCTGCTACTTATCTTTTACAAACCAAAAACAACCACAGCCATATTCCTGCAAGGCTGCTTCGGAAAGGTCAGCGTTGTTTATAAAGTCAGCATTGTCTTTTACCAGGGAAAAATCTTTTAGTGAAAAACCGTTGAATAATTCCACTATGGCTTTTGCATCATATATCCTGTGTGCATTGAATATAACAACCGGTTTACCAACCGGCACTACAAAAAGAAAACTGCCACCAGGCTTTACCACTCTTTTCAATTCTGCAATGGCTTTTAAATCACCATCGGCATCAATGGGATCGCCATACCTGCCAAGGCCAATGTGTTCAACTGTATGCATGCAGGAAATACTTTCCACGCTGTTTGATTCGAAAAACAGGTTGGTAAGATCTGCTCTTTCTGATTTAAGATTATCAAGGTTTAAAATTGCGGGACGGTAGTCATAAAATTCCACCGGTATAAAAGCAGACAATTGTGTGCAAAAATGAAGTGTGGAAGAAATATCGATGTGTACAGCCGGGTTGATCTGCTTTACAATTCTTGCGGCCCATGCCGGGTGATATATATAATGAGCATCAAACCCGGTGGTTGCTGTTTTATCATCAAGGTAGGGCCTTACATTTTCCCATTTTATTTCAAACCGACCAGTTGAGTTCTTCTTGAAAACAGTAAACTCTTCCTTAAAGGTCTTCATTGCCTGCTGTTTCTTCTGTAACCAGTTTTTTTTGGCAACGACTCTGTTAAGCAGTTTCATTGTTACAGCTTATTTATTAGTTTGATTAATCCTCTTTTCAGTTTTGCTTTAAAAGAAGTATCCGCTTGTTTTGCTTTTGCCGTGAGATAAGAAAAGTCAACTTCTTTTATATCATATATTACATCGGCAAGCTTATTGGTACGCAAAGATTTTATTGTATCAGTCCATTCAAATCCCTGGAAAAAATAGGGCGAAAAATCATCGATCATTTTATGATAGTTCTCTGTACAGGATTTATAAAAGAGTTCCTGCACGGGCAAAAAATCATCCAGGTTACTTTCCTCTTTTGGCATCCATACAATAGTATCATCCCTGTACATCAGAAATTGTGTGTGTACAGGAAATTATACAGGTAGTCATAATATACTGTCGGAAATTCCAGGTAACCTCTTTTACCCACCCGTTGTACTTCACTTAAAAACTGGTCTACATTGTCAACATGCTCTAACACATGAGAACAAACCACATAATCAAATTCCTTATCAGCAAAAGGGAAAACTTCACTGTCGTAAGTAACAACGGGCTTATCTGTTTTTAACAATCCCACCAGCCCCGACTGTGCAATCAGGTCAGTTTCAGATTCAAATTTTTTTTCTAAAAAATATCAGATCTGAAATAAGAGGAGCACTGGGGCCAACTTCAAGCACCCTGTCTCCCGGTTTTATGGAATGTATTCTATCAGCAAAAAACATACGTGTAATAAAATTTGACTGTTCAGTTATTTTTATTGCAAATCATAGCTGCAGTTTAAGCTGGCAGAAATTTAAACATGGATTGCAGTAAAAGTATTATTAGTTGATCCCGGATATTTTTGAATCACCGGTAAAGTTCCATTTCAGGTGTGGGAACATTGCGCCGGGATGATTGCTTTCCGTTAATACCGTATGATAAGGATTATTAGTATCATCAATATTGATTGAAAAAGATAATATCTCTTCATTCACATGACTTAATGGTTTGATGAGGTGAATGGTTAGCAACGGCTTGATGTAATAGGTGCCAATGTTTAAAAAGTAGGCAGGAATTTCGCAATCATATACCGCTTCAACACCGGCATCCAGTTCATCAATTTTGCAGGAGTCAACCTGCTGGCTCCGGAACACTACGGCGCCATTATTAATCAAATCAAAACCCACTTTAAAATTAGCGACCCTTTCAATGGCTTTCACTTTCATCCTGATAATTACCTTGTCACTGTTCAGGAAATAATTGCATTCATTAAAAAGGTTATCGAGTATCGAAATACTTTCAAGGTACATTTCGCCAATAACATTTTCTGTATTGACCCATACAGATGATTCTGAACTTATCCTGGATGATTCATAATGGTCGATGCATTTTGAAATGGTATCATTGATTGCAATGGTACCTTTATCCAGTAAAATACCTTTATTGCACAGGCTTCTCATGGCAGTCATGTTATGACTTACAAAAAGAATTGTTTTGCCATTCCATTTACTTACCTCCCCATCTTGCCCAAACATTTTTTTGAAACTCTGCATCGCCTACAGCCAGCACTTCATCCACAATCAAAATTTCAGAATCAAGGTGTGCTGCTACAGCAAACGCAAGACGCACATACATACCACTACTGTAGCGTTTTACCGGGGTATCAACATATCTTTCCACCCCACTGAAATCAATGATCTGTTCCAGTTTTTATCAATTTCTTTTTGCGCATGCCAAGGATCGCACCATTGAGATATATGTTTTCTTTGCCGGTAAGCTCAGGGTGAAAGCCGGTGCCAACCTCCAGTAAACTGGCTATGCGGCCTCTTGCTTTTACAGTTCCTTTGGTGGGTGATGTAACACGGCTGAGTATCTTCAACAGGGTACTTTTTCCTGCACCGTTACGACCTATGATACCAACAGCATCGCCCTGCTTTATTTCAAAATCAATATCTTTTAAACTCCATACAACATTGCTTTCTCCCACTGTAGTGCGGTCATTTACTTCCCCGATTTTTAAGAACGGATCTTCTTTGCCCCTGATGCCTGCCCACCATCTTTCCAGGTCACGTGATATTGTACCCGTGCCGATCTGCCCCAGCTGGTAAGCCTTTGAAAGATGTTCAACTTTTATTGCGATTGACATTGAGCTTGTTTCATTTAAAATTTAAACCGTATCAATAAAGGTTTTTTCTACCCTGTTAAAAATGATGATACCAAAAAAAGTAATGCAGAGTGTTACTGCACTGCAAATACCCAATGCCATCCAACTGAATGAACCCTGTCCAAAAAAGCCAAAACGAAAAGTTTCGATAATCGGAGTCATTGGATTTAAGGAAAACAGTAACTCATATTTAGGGTATTTCTTTACAGCTTCTGAAAGTGGGTATACAACTGTAGTGGTGTACATCAATAGTTGTACACCAAATGTTACTAAAAAAGCAAGATCACGGTATTTGGTGGTTAATGCACTAATAATCATGCCTGCTCCTAAACCCAATAAAGCCATCAACAATACAAGTACAGGAAACAGCAAGGCATATTCGTTGAGGTGAAAAGCATATCCTTTATATCCATAGTAAGCCATCATTATAATGAACAGCAGCATTTGTACTGCAAAGCGAATGAGATTGGATATTACAATGCTCAGTGGCATTATTAAGCGGGGAAAGTAAACTTTGCCAAACACATTGGAATTGTCTTTAAAAACGGTGGATGTTTTTGTAAGGCAATCTGAAAAATAATTCCAGGCGGTAATACCTGCGATATAGAAAAGCGGTGCCGGGATATTATCTGTTTTAATTGCGGCAAGGCTGTTGAAAATAAATGTGTAGATGATTGTTGTAAAAAGTGGTTGTACAAAAAACCACAAAGGGCCTAAAATGGTTTGCTTGTAAAAAGAAACAAAATCACGCCTTACCAGCAACAGCAACAGATCCCTGTAATGCCATACCTCTTTCATTTTTAAATCAAAGAGATGAGCATGGGGTTCAATCACGATATCCCAATGTTCTACCTCATTACTTTCAATACTTTTATCGGTCATAATAAACTAAGCGCTTGTTTACCTGCAGCGGTAACAGGCAATTCAAATTGTAAATATAAATTCAAAAAGAAAAGTACAGTAGTTAAGGAATTCAGTATCTTCTGTAACCTGTTTTTATAAGTGTCATAACTAAAACATTCCATCAGGTATTCCCTGTTGGGCAGGTATTTTTCTCTATCCCTGATAATTTTTTCAATGGCCTGATCAATCTCCATCTGGTCATCAGGGTTTACAAGGATACCCAGCTTGCCATCGCACAATGCATCTGCAGAGCCGTCTTTATTGCCTGCAATTACCGGCAACCCATAATTCATGGCTTCAATAAAAACAATACCGAACCCTTCTTTTTTACTGGGCATTACGTAAATATCAGCAAGTTTATAATGATCTTCCAGCTGTTCGTCAGGAACATATCCTGTGAATACTACATATTGCTGAAGGGAATATTGTTCAATGATGGTATCCAGCCTTTGCTTTTCAATGTCATCATACCTGCCAACAACAAGATATTTTAACTGTGGGAAAGTATCTTTCAGGTTACTGATTGAAATCAACACATGATCATATCCCTTGTACAATTCTTTTGAAGACAGCCGGGTAAGCGTAAGCAATACAATATTGTCGCTGGTAAACCCATACACTTTCTGAAGTGAAGCATTTTTACCCTTGCCATTTACTTTTTCCAGATAGGGATCGATGCAGTTATTCAGAACATTGAATTTTGTTTCCGGCAGATTGTACTGCTCCTGCATTTTATTTTTGGTAAACTTGCTTACTGGCATGATAAGGTCGCATTTATGAAGCATTTTCTTTCTCCAGCCGGATAATGGCCCCCATATTTCTATCCCATGTGCAAACAGTACAATTTTTGTTTTGGGCCTTAATAATTTAATGATGTAAGCAATTGAAATTAAATTGATGTGGCTGATCACCACTATATCACTCCTGAGTCCATTAAAAATTGAATCGAAAGTAAATGCAAATTTTTTCTTGCCATAGCCCCTGAATTTATCTGCAGGGATGTACCTGTTATCTGCGTCATGACGGCCATCATACATCGAAAGGGTTTTAATATTTCCCATCAAGCCTTCTGTATTTAATTCATCAAGCGCCTTGCAAACTACTTTGCATACTTTTTCCAAACCGCCGGTGGCGGAAAAAACCCTCAGCGTTAAAAATAAAACCTGGTTAGCCATTGCCATAACTATGCATCAGCAGCAGTGTAAAAAACTGTGACCAATGCATTTTGTCTGCTTTTAATTTTTCGTGATAGGCTGTTAAATTCTGTCCATCAGGAGCATTGGAATATATATCATTACCAAGCCATTGTTTAAACGGAAATGAAAACCCCATTTTAGGCCTGTTCCAGATCATTTCAGGAAGACTGTCTTTGTATGCGTCTATTAGCAGTTGCTTGCCAAGCTTTCCGTGGAACTTGATATTCGATTGTATTTTAAAAATGAGGTTGATAAAATCTTTATCCAGGAAAGGCACTCTTATTTCAAGGCCATGTGCCATGCTCATTACATCTGCATCCCTTAGCAATTGGTTTTGCATGTACATATTGGTTTCCAGCCAGCTTGCCTGGTTGCCGGGAGAGAGGTGATCAATTTGTGGCAATACGGGCTCCTCTTCCAGTATTTTCCAGACACTGTGTTCATCTGTGTTAAGAAACGCAGCGATGTCTGCAGGAATAAACTGGCCTCTTAAAAAAAGGTACCTTCCAACCGGGCCTTTGATACTCAGGTAACAAAGCCTTCTTAAAATTTTCGAGTTGGCAAAACGCCCGGCTCTTAAAAAACTATCCGGCATTTTCGACAGCAACATCGAAGTTCTCATCCTGTGAAAGGATGGATAACCACCCAACAATTCATCGCTGCCTATGCCAGACAACACGGCCTTCAGCCCGCTGTCTTTTGCGTATTTACTGATGAACCATGTATTAATGCCATCGCAACATGGTACATCCATTGCCTTAATGATGGCGGGAAGGTTATAATGAAAATCAGTTTCCTTTAATAAGAATTGGTGATGGGAGCAGGAGAGCTGCTTTAACAGGGTATCCTGGAAAGGTTTCTCGGAATAATCCTGATCCTCGAAATACAATGAGACAGTATTTAACTGCTGCTGGTATTGATTGGCCAGCAGTGCAATCACGCTTGAATCAAGCCCGCCACTTAAAAACACTCCGATTGGGGCATCTGATATCAAATGCTTTTTTACAGATGCAGAAAGGGTTTCTTTTATTAATTCAACTGCCTCACCTGCGTTACTGATCTTTTCAATTTGACTAAACCTTTCAAACACGCCAGTCTCAGTCTTTTCCTTGCCTGCCCGGAACTTTATATAAGTACCTTTTGGTAATGGCTTTACAAACTGCAAAGGTGTAACCGGCTCAGGAAGGTGGCCGTAGGCCATCAGGAAAATACGCCAGTTATTGTTGGGCTGCTGTAGCCACGGCACTATTTTTAATGCTTTTATTTCTGATGCAAATGCAAAGCCTTCGCTGGTAGCAGCATAGTAAAGCGGCTTAATGCCCGATGGGTCTCTTGCAATTATTAATTCCTTTACCTGGTTATCCCAGATTGCAAAGGCATACATGCCGTTGAAACGCTTAAATGCCTGTGTACCCCATGCCTGGTAGGCAGCCAATATAACCTCGGTATCGCTGCAGGTTGTAAAAACAAAACCTGCTTTTTTCAGCTCTTCCCTTAACTCTTTGTAATTGTACAACTCACCATTGTAACTTATTACATATCGGTTTGCGGCATACAGCATTGGCTGATGGCCTTTTTCTGAAGTATCAATGATGGAAAGCCTCCGGTGGCCAGTTACAAAATGCGAAGCTGCGTCTGAATAGAAGCCTTCATCATCAGGGCCTCCATGCTGCTGCTGCAGGCACATTTTATTTACCAACTCAAGAATACCTTCTATTGGTAAAGCGGGGTTAATTATACCTGCAATCCTGCACATCTAAATTTGGATATTGGAATTTGATTTTTTGCTGCTGTAGAAATGTATTTGAACGATCAAACTGTAATGAGGATAATATAGAGAATAACTTTAACCTGGCAGTAATTCCAGGTTACGTTTGTCGAACTGTGCATTCAAGGATAAGCCCATACTGTCTATTCGTACCCTGGCCCTGTTGCCATACAATTCAATCAACAATCCCTGGTAATTCATCATCACTCCCTGCTTTATACGAACTTTTGTGTTTACCTGAAGTTTGGCCTGCTCTTCCACCTGTACATCGCTGAATTCATTCAGAAATTTCCGGATGGTGGTGATTTCCTCATCTTTGATTATTGCCCGTTTACCAAGCCAGTAAACAAAGTTTAAAATCCCACTTATTTTTTCAGGTCCCATTTTTTATCTTCCAATATTTTTACAAATACATAGGATTTGAATACGGGTTCCAATACTACCTTTTTTCTATCGCTCCATTGTTTAACAACTTTATTGAGTGGGCAATAATTTTCTATCCCCTTTTCATCAAGAAGGCAGGCAACTTTTTTTTCCCACCTGGGCTTAGTATACACTGCATACCAATAACTCTTACTATCCAACATTGCAAAGCTTCGCTTGGCCTCAGTCACATTGAAAATGAAACCAAAGCAATTATTTTAGTGTGATCTAATATTATTTTATTCCAGTAAATACGAGGGGATATTTTTTTTATTCTCTCATATTCCGCTTGAATTTTTTCCAGAATTTCTTTAACCTAGCTATATTTTTATTTCCATCATCATCAATGGCATACCCGTATCCGTATCCATATCCATATCCGTATCCATATCCATATCCATATCCATAACTGTTGTTGAGACTTCCAAATGATATTCCTCTTTTCTTTAATCCATTAAACACAAGGCACATGTTGTTGAACTTTTTATTCAGGTAAAGTTCATTGATCATGCGGATAAAAGCCTTAGGTGTTTTATCGTGCCTTACCACATAAAGGGTTACATCGCAAAAGTCCTTCAGTAACTGGGCATCGGTAACCGGGCCTATTGGTGCTGTATCAATGATTACATAATCAAAATTCTCTTTAATTTTCCTGATCATTTCTGCAAAGGCTGGCTTACCAATTAACTCTGTGGGGTTGGGAGGAATGGCACCGGCAGAAAAAATGAACAGGTTGGGGATGGTGGTCTCTTTTGCTATCTCTTCAAAAGTTGCCTTGCCTGCCACATAATTCGATATACCCGGTTCCCGTTGAACGTTCATGAGTTTACTCAGTTTGGGTTTACGAAGATCCATTTCAAGCAGGGCTACTTTTTTACCGGTGAGGCAGAAACTTATTGCCAGGTTGATCGCAATAAAACTCTTACCCTCACTGGATACACTCGAGGTTACCAGTACTGTTTTATTGATCTCATTCAAACCCATGAATGACAGGTTGGTTCGTAATGACCGGAATTGTTCTGCAATTACTGTTCTTTTGCCTTCTCCTATTACAATCGGTGCATTTGAATTTGCCTGTACAATTTCACCTGCAAAGGGTATGGCTGTTTTCTCTTCAATATCGCTCCTGAAAAGTATTTTACTTTTAAACTGTTCTTTCAGCAAAACCATAAACACTGCAGAGAGAATTCCAATGATAAGCCCACCCATGTAATAGTCTTTTGAAATAGGCCTGATAGGGCCGTAAGAACTGGCCGCTTCCAGCACCCTTAAGTCTGCAGAAGTGGAGGCTGAGGAAATAGCTGTTTCCTCCCTTTTTTGAAGCAGGTAGGAATAGATATTATTTTTAATGGCTTGCTGCCTGCTGATTGCAAGCAGGCCTCTTTCTTTTTGAGGTACCAATTTAAGCAGTGTATTGCTGGCATCAATGTCATTGATAATACCACGCTTTATGGTTAACAGGCCATTTTTAATATTGGATAAATTTTCGAGCAGGTCATTTTTTAGCTTTTCAATTTTTTCAATTGCAAGCATTGTTGTTTCACTCTTATCGCCAGAAATCTTTTGCTTTTTCCAGTTCGAATTCTGCACTGTATAATTGGGTAAGCAAGTCACCCAATATTGGATCCTGTATTAACGAAAGAGAAGGTACAGTACCTGGTTTTTTACCCTTTTTAAGAACATAATTTTTTATCTCAGAAAGTACATCCAGCTGAAGATCTGTCTGTGCTTTTCTTGAATCCAGATCCTGCACTTTTCTAAAATACACATCCCCTTCTTCACCCAATCCATAAACAGATTCACGGCTTTTGTAGTCTTCTATTCTTTTTTCCACACTGTCAAGCTGGTTTTGCACCAGTCTTAACCTGTCGTCAATAAAATAAAGTGTTCTTTTGGCAATCTGGTTCTTGTCATCAATCCCTTCAGCATTATAAACATCAAACAGTTTAGAGAGAATGTCTTTCGCTTTATATGGCTCGGGGCTTTCCAGTTTAATATCCAGTACTGTGGATGCATTGGAAATAGGATTCACTTTAAGAGAAGCGATGATTTCTCCTGCTGCGGCATCTACCGGCCTCACTTTTACAAAATAATTTTTGCCTTGTAAATTTTGATTGTACTTTGGATTTATAAGCAGCCTGAAATCGGCTCCGGAAAGGTTAACTACAGACCCAAAGGCGACCTCCTGGTTGCTGATGGTAACATTCCGCTGCTGCCAATTGATCTTAAAGTAATAAGTGCCATAACTTAATATGCTGTCTTTTTGAAGTGCTATGAAACTCACAGGGCAATTCAGCCCATAGAGTTCTTCCACTTTAACCTTTCCCTGGTTGTAAACAGTTGCATACAAGTCAAGCGAATCAACTACCTGCGTCACAATCCCGGAAGATTTTAATACAAGTATTTCATTCTCTACAATTTTTTTTTCACTGAAAATATTCAGTGCATCCAGCACTTTTGAGTCTCCGCCGCCTTTGTTGGGGTCTTTCAGTAACACTTTGGCGGTTGCCACATATACAGGGATTTGTGAACGAAGGTATACATACGAAACGCTTAAAGCAATGGTTACAGTAAGTGCAAAGAGTGGCCAGAAAGGGAGGTATTTCTGCAAAATCTGCACAAATACATTGGTTTCTGTTTTCTCTTTAAAATATTCCTGCTCATTCATAAACTAATACGGTCTATTATTTGAAGAATGCCTGGTAAATTACCAACACTGCTGTAACGGCTTGCAAAATCAACGTGGAAACCTGTTGGTACCTTGTGCGTTTCAAATCCTGCATAACTCTTTTTTCATCAGGGTTTAAAACAACGATATCATTGGGTTGCAGATAATAAAAGGAAGAATTAAAAAGGGAGTGATCTTCCAGGTTTATGTATTTGAATTCTTTGGTATTGTCTTTTCCCTTATTACCAGTACCCGCTGCAATGCTGTCATAGCGGTAGTGGTTCCGCTTTGTGCAATCACATCCAGCAGTGAAACTTTCTCTTCGGGCATAGGGAGTATTTGCGGCCTTGAGATATCACCAAGAATTGTAACATGATGATTTCTGAAATTAATCACTGCCATGGGTTCTTTTAGATAAGGTTTTAATTCATCTTCCAGTTTTGCTTTCAACTGCTTACGGGTTAACCCCTCTGCTGTTAATTTGCCTACTTTATG
The DNA here is from genome assembly GCA_016722465.1 of Chitinophagaceae bacterium. Taxonomy (GTDB): domain Bacteria; phylum Bacteroidota; class Bacteroidia; order Chitinophagales; family Chitinophagaceae; genus Ferruginibacter. The sequence continues at coordinate 543,912 of JADKJC010000013.1, forward strand.
AAAATAAATCTCACCTTCTTTTCCCACTTCGTAGCCAGATGATGTGGCACTTGTGGAAGAAACAGCAGTATTAAACAATTCATCTTCCAGTTTGCTCAAACTGGAAACACTGATGTTCAAAACGTCGCCCTTTCTGATTTTTAATTCATCATTAGTAGCATTTGTAAATGCCAAAACAGTATCACTTTTTGATGTTCGTAAAATAGCTCGAAGGTTTTGAAATAGTGCAGGAAGAAAAGAATAAAACAATGAAAACAACTGCGCCGGAAAGCCTTATGTGGGAACCCTTAATATAAAAACCGGCTTTTTGAAAAAAATTTATCATTTGTAAAGAAGCAGCTTAGGACTGGACCTGATTAGTAATTGTTGAAAATAGAAGAATTCAGTATTTCCTTAATGGATCAGCTTAACCAATTAATACCAGAAAATATTAAACTGAAAGTATTTTAAATGCAAGGCTATAAGCAACCCTGTGAAAGCCACAGTATGTGTTTTAGTTAGTTTACCTTATCAGTCAGGTGCAAAGTTTTATCTTTCCTTCTGCTATCTCTAACTTTTTTGATTCCATATCCTACTCCTGCTGCTACCAATAAACTTACACCTCCATCAATTGGCGCATCCGGATCTTCTCCAGGATCCCAAGCTGTGCACTACAAACCGTAGGAACCAAATTCAAAGCAGTTATTAATAAGGTCGAAATAACCAGCGTTTTCCAAATACGTTTCATTGAATGTCTTTTTAAAATAGAAATAATACCAATTGGCTCAAAATTAGGGATAGTTTTCTTAATTTAATCCATTTATCACTTCCAAATTTGAATAATTAAGCAAATATCTGATGCCGCTATGACAAAACCACTATTTTTTTGCATAAGCGATTGCTAGCCAATTAAATTGTATCCCTCAATTGTATCCAAAAGCTTTTATAGGCACATTTTAAAAGTCATCTGAATTTTGCTGTATTATAACTACGGATTTTAAAATGCATACGGTTTTAAGAAATGATAAAATCATTTGTATTTCTGGAATTTACCGGGATTGCTATAACCGTTCATCTAATAAATGTTCTTTTATTAGCTCTCCATACTTTTATGGCTTATTTTACCACTTTAAAAAAGCAAAAAACATAAGTATGAAAAATTTTTTTTCGCTATTGGCAATAGCTGCCCTTTCTGCAGCTTCTCTTACAACCTTTGCCCAGGCAGGCGATGACAAAAGTAAAAGACCAAGCCCCCCTGCAGAAGCTAAAGAAACCCTGGCCAGTGGGGCAACAGTCACTATTAATTACAGCCAGCCGTCAGTAAAAGGCAGAACCATTGGCAAAGACCTGGAACCAATGACCGGTGAAATATGGCGTACCGGCGCTAATGAAGCCACTACTTTTACTACTACCAAAGACATTAAAGTAAATGGCGGTGTGCTGCCTGCTGGTAAATACGCCCTGTTTACCATATCAAATGACAAGGAATGGACTGTTATTTTCAACAAAAAATCAGATCAATGGGGTGCTTATAGTTACAGCAAAGACCTGGATGCAGTAAGAATACAGGCGAAAGCCACCAAGTCTGAACTGTTTTCAGAAAAACTGACTTTCACCATTGGTAAAACGGGGGCGATAAATATTCTCTGGGGCAATTACTTAGTGGAATTTACGGCACAATAACTTTCTTTTTTAAATTTATTTTAAGCTGCAAAAACGGGTAGTTTACTGCAAGTTTTTGCAGCTTTTCTATTAACTGTAAGTATTTTTGTGTTTATGGGAGAATACTCAATGCAGGATGCACTGCAGCAGTTTTTAAAACGCAGCCGCCTTAAAGGGGGCATTCAGGCATTGCAAATTGAGGAAATATGGGAAAAAATAATGGGCAAGACTGTGGCAAAGTATACAGATAAGATACAGATCATCAACCATACTCTTTTCATCTCAACCCAGGTGGCGCCATTGAAAATGAATTGCTATTTCAGAAAGAAAAAATAATTGAAAGAGTTAATGAGGCTCTTGGTGAAAAAGTGATAAAAGAAGTGGTAATCAAATAATCTTAATCTCAACTGATCACATTATTAACGCTCTTTGGGAATTAATTCCACCTCCCTTGTGTTGCTGCAATGGTACCAAAGAATATGATTAATAAAATGATAGCAACAATAACAAGCGCTGAAAGCACGACTCCAATAATCGAACATACTCTTCCTGCATTTAAAGTTCCATAACTGGATGGCGTATACATTTCAGGATTGGCAAGGTATAGTTTTTTGTCTTTGTTGGCAAGCACCAAACCAATGATTCCACAGATAATACCTATGCCATAACAGAAAGTGGCAACTATAGAAATAATGCCCAATACCAATGATGCCGTTGCATTGGGAAGATTCTGCTGGCCGCCGTAATTTGATTTTAGTAAGTCTTGTTGCTCCATTTCTGTCAGGTTAAATGCTGGTGAACTATTTTGTAAATATAATTAGTTACAATAATGGCAGCAACAAATATATAGCTGCACACAATTATTTTACTCCCTCTGCTGAATTTAAAGGTCAGATGTAGCACCGCAAACAGGAAAAATAATAACAGTGGTATGGTTACCGGGTGCAGCGTTATACTCAATGCCAGATCTCCCCTCAATAATGCTGCTAAACTTCGTTGCAGCCCACACCCCGGGCAATCGAAATGCAGGTATTTTTTTACAGGGCAAACCAGTTGACTGGCCTGTAACCAATGGGCAATATCATTTAAAAATAGAAACACCTGGTTTGTTAGTAAGCCCTTGCAAATAAAACCCTTTGACTGCTAGGCTTTCCAGTTAAAATACACTTGCCTTCTTCCTGCTGGTTATCCAGCGGAATACAACGGATAGTAGCTTTAGCCAGTTCTTTAATTTTATCTTCTGTTTCGCCGGTGCCATCCCAGTGAGCAGCAATAAAACCCGTTTTTTCATCCAGCAGTTTTACAAACTCCTCCCAGGTATCTGCCTTTGTAATATGCTCATCCCTGAAGTTTTTTGCTTTATTGAAAATAGTGATCTGAATATCCTCCAGCAGCTGAATGACATTCTGGCTAAGCCCATCGATACTGTAACTCATTTTTTCTTTGGTATCTCTTCTTGCTACTTCCACCACATTGTTAGCAAGGTCACGGGCGCCAATGGCAATTCTTACAGGAACACCTTTCATTTCGTATTCAGCAAATTTCCATCCCGGCCTGTTGTTGTCACTGTCATCATATTTAACCCGTACACCGGCGGCTTTCAATTCCTTCAGCAGCGCATTTACTTTTTCATCGATCAATTGTTTCTGGTCATCGCCTTTATAAATGGGCACAATTACTACTTGCAGTGGTGCCAGTTTAGGAGGAAGGATCAGCCCGTCATCATCACTATGTGCCATTACCAGGCCACCGATGAGCCTGGTGCTTACACCCCAGCTGGTAGCCCATACGTAATCCAATTTGTTTTCTTTATCGGCAAATTTCACATCAAATGCCTTGGCAAAATTCTGTCCCAGGAAATGGGATGTGCCAGCCTGCAATGCCTTACCATCCTGCATCAAGGCTTCAATACAATAGGTATCCACTGCTCCGGCAAAACGTTCGTTCTCTGTTTTTACACCTTTCACCACCGGCATGGCCATATAGGTTTCTGCAAACTCTGCATACACATTCAGCATTTGAACAGTTTCTTCTTCGGCTTCTTTTTTAGTAGCGTGTGCTGTATGCCCTTCCTGCCATAAAAATTCAGTTGTACGTAAGAATAAACGGGTACGCATCTCCCATCTTACCACATTGGCCCATTGATTAATGAGGATTGGCAGATCCCGGTATGATTGTATCCAACCTTTATAAGTGCTCCAGATAATAGCTTCACTGGTTGGGCGAACCACCAGTTCTTCTTCCAGTTTTGCTTCAGGATCAACAATTAGTTTTCCTTTATTCTCCGGATCAGATTTTAACCGGTAATGCGTAACAATGGCGCATTCTTTTGCAAAACCTTCTGCATTTTTCTCTTCAGCCTCGAACAAACTTTTAGGAACAAACAAAGGAAAGTATGCATTCTGGTGACCTGTTTCTTTGAACATTTTATCCAACTGGCTTTGTATGTTTTCCCAAAGGGCAAAACCATAGGGCTTGATAACCATACAACCCCTTACTGCACTGTAATCTGCCAGCCCGGCTTTTATAATTAAATCATTGTACCATTGAGAATAATCCTGCTCCCTGCTTGTAATTTCTTTGCTCATTGACGGTGTTTATTTTTCGTTTCAGTTATGTAAGGTAGACCTCAAAAATATTTTAAATGTTTGATTATTAAAATTTTGTCCCGCTTTGTTTTAGCACTTATTTAACGCAGTCCGAATAAACCGGTGCAGCATAATGGCAAAGATTTTGGACTATAATTTAACAGCCTCCTGAGGCGCAAAAGTAGTAACTTCATATTCAAATAACATAAAAACCCACGCCATGAACAGTAAACTTTTACTAATCACAATTTCAATAATAACTTTGGCCAGTTGCTCTACTGCCTACAAAACTGGTCAAACACCAGACGATGTTTATTATTCCCCTGCCCGTTTTTATGATGAAGATAAAAGGGAAGACAATAAAAAAGATGAAGAAGTAAGGAAAGATTATGCCGAAGAAAGACAAATAAGAATGGGAATAAATAACCCACGCTGGAGATATTTTGATAACGACATTTATTACAGTCCTTATAATTACGGTTACAATTACGGCTATTATTACAACCCCTATTACTGCACATTCCCGGTTTATAACACTATTGTAGTTAAAACACCCAACCCAAAAAATACCACGCCAAGGATGGTTAATTTAGGTGGATATGGTAGTGGTTATAATAATAATAATAATAACAATGCAGTGAATACTAAAACAGGCAACTATACCCCGGTACCCGTAAGAAGTTATAACAATAGCAATACGGGCAGCAGGCTTGGCAATACCCTAAATAAAATATTCAATAACAGCAACAGTTCATCCAACAGCTCTTCAGGAACTAACCGCACTTACACACCATCATCTTCAAGCAGTAGCAGCAGTTCTTCATCAGGAAGCAGTTCGTCCGGCAGTAGTACATCAAGGCCTGCAAGAAGTGGAAAGGGTGGTTGATAAATCATTCATTTTTTATCAGCGATGAAGCAATCCGTTACTTCAGCAACATACTATTGCCTTAACATCATTCAATTCAAAATTTTACCAATGAAAAAATATTTACTCTCAATCCTGCTTTTTACCGGCACAAAACTGTTTGCTCAAATACCTGAAGATGTGTTGAAGTATTCTTTCTTTCCTCAAAATGGAACGGCCCGTAACCTTGCCATTGGTGGTGCCATGGGTTCGTTGGGTGGAGACATTACAGCAACCTTTGTAAATCCCGCCGGGTTGGGCAATTACAGAACGGGTGAATTTGTATTTACACCTTCCTGGTTCATGAATAATAATAAAGCTGATTTCAGGAACAGCAGGCTGATCAACAAGAAGAACAATTTTGGAATTGGCCCGATAGGTTTGGTATATGGCACTTCCACCAACCGCAATGAACCTGCTACCAGCCAGGCGTTCAGCATTGCAGTAACACAAACCGCCAGTTTTAATAATACCGTAAAATACAGGGGCTATAATAATTACAGCAGTTTTGCCGAACAATGGGCAGAAGAAGTTTCAAAAAGCGGTTTGAATTTTGATGAAGTTTACAGCAATCCACAATATGCCTATGGATCAGCACAGGCCTTACATACATATCTGGTTGATACGTTCAGAGTGGGTGGTGATCTGCAGGTTAAATCATTGCCGGAATTTATTTTAGAAAGCGGGCAAAGTTTACTGCAGGAAAAAACGATCGATACAAGAGGTGGTATTTACGAAATTGGGCTGGGTTATGCATACAATAAAAAAGACCAATGGCTTTTTGGCGGAAGCCTTGGCGTTCCAATCGTAGATTATAGAAACACTACTACGTTTACCGAATCGGATACTTCTTCAAATGCACATAATAACTTCGCCAATTTTAAATACACAGATGACTATAGTACCCGGGGAGTTGGGTTGAATTTAAAACTGGGTGTTATTTACAAACCAAAAGAATTTATCAGGCTGGGGCTTGCGGTGCACTCTCCTACTTACATGATATCGCTGACTGATAAAAGAACCAGCAGCTTAACAGCCAACACAGAAGACTATAACGGGACTTCTGCTATTTCATCCACCACGCTTCCGAACGGGCAACCGGGAGAAAGTAAATACAGTATGTTAACGCCATGGAAAGTGATGATCAGTGGTAGTTATGTGTTCAGGGAAATACAGGATGTAAGAAAGCAAAAAGCATTCATCACGGCGGATATTGAATATGCCGGTTACAAACAGGGTGGTTTTTTTTCAACCAACGAAGCACCCACTTCGGAGGAACTCAATTATTACAAAACATTGAATAAGGTTATCAGGCAACAATACAAAGGAGCGTTTAATTTCAGGTTAGGCGGTGAATTAAAGTTCAATGTGATTATGGCAAGACTTGGTGCGGCCTATTACATGAATCCGTATAAAGACCCTGCATTAAATGCAAACAGGCTATTATTAAGTGGGGGATTGGGCTACCGCAACAAAGGTTTCTTTATAGATGTAACCTATGTACATTCCTTTAATAAAGATGTTGATTTTGCCTACAGGTTGCAGGATAAGAGCAACACTTTTGCCACTGTTAAAAATCAAAGGGGGAATATTTCACTGACGTTAGGTACAAAGTTTTGAGCGATTTCAATTGATAATTTATTAATAAAGGGCTACACTTAAACGGTAGCCCTTTATTATATCAGTTCTTTTAATTTTGCGATCACCTGGTCAATTTCATCTTTTGTGTTGTACTTGCTGAAACTGAAACGTACTGCAATTTGATTGGGATTATTATTAATAGCACGTATTACATGAGAACCTGAATCTGCGCCGCTTGTGCAGGCACTGCCACCACTGGCACAAATATTATTGATGTCAAGATTGAACAGCAGCATTTCAGATCTTTCAGATTTTGGGAAGCTCACATTTAGTACTGTATATAAACTTTGACCCAAAACATCTCCATTAAAATGCACACCTGTAATCTGCTTTCTCAGCTCCTCATGCATATAGTATTTTAACATGCCAACATAAGCGCTGTCAGCTTCATGATTGTCGGTAGCTATTTCCAAAGCCTTTGCAAAGCCGATAATTCCGTATAGATTTTCTGTGCCTGCCCTCATATTCCTTTCCTGTCCGCCACCATGTATAAATGGCTGTATGCGTACATTTTCATTAATGTACAACAATCCCACACCTTTTGGCCCGTGAAATTTGTGTCCTGCCCCTGTAATAAAGTGTACAGGTGTATTCCGGAGGTCGATAGGATAATGCCCCACAGTCTGAACTGTATCGCAATGAAATATGGCGTTGTATAATTTGCACAGTTCACCCACAGCCTTAATGTCGAGCAAATTGCCAATCTCATTATTGGCATGCATCAATGTTACCAGCGTTTTCTGCTCTGTTGCAGTAAGGAGTTTTTCCAGATCTTCCAGGTTAACATGTCCATTGGGCAATAGTTTTAGATAGCTCACTTTCGCAACATCCAATTTGTCAAGGTATTCAACCATGTGTAGCGTTGCATGGTGCTCAATAGCAGAGGTGATGATGTGCTTACAGCCTAAATCCCTCACAGCAGCTGTGATGGCGGTGTTACTGCTTTCTGTGCCGCCGCTGGTAAAAAAGATTTCAGCCGGGTGTGCATTTAAAATTTTTGCTACCGATTTTCTTGCCTGCTCTATTCCCATTCTTGTTTCTCTTCCATAAGAGTAAATGGATGATGGATTGCCAAACTTTTCTGTAAAGTATGGCATCATTGTATCCAACACTTCTTTGTCAAGTGGTGTGGTGGCAGCATTGTCTAAATAGATCCTCATTGTCGTGAATGGTCAATGGTGAATGGTTAATTATTTTCAGGTGTCAAAAGTAATAGGTAAAATTATGAAATGAAAAATTGAGCGGCTGCGATACTGGCATCATTCACCATTGCCGATTCACCTTACATTACTTCGTTGATATCCTTCATCAAACGCTTTGCAATATTATCTGCAGTAGTTTCAAAATTGCTTTCTGCATAAATTCGGATGATAGGTTCTGTATTACTGGTTCTTAAATGTACCCAATCTGTATCAAATTCAATTTTCAATCCATCCTCACTGTTGATGGGCTGGTTCTTGTATTTTGATTTTATCTTATCAAATACACTTTTTACATCAATGTTCCTTTCCAGCGTAATCTTATTCTTACTAATAAAATAATCAGGATAAGTATTTCTTAACTGCTTGATGCTTTTTTTGCTGTGTGCCAAATGTGTAAGGAACAATGCAATACCGATCAATGCATCCCTGCCATAATGCAGGTCAGGAACAATGATACCGCCATTGCCTTCACCTCCGATCACTGCATTCATAGCTTTCATCTTATTCACCACATTCACCTCACCTACTGCACTTGGATAATATTGACCACCGTGTTTTTCCGTTACATCCCTTAAAGCACGGGTACTGCTCATATTTGAAACTGTATTTCCTTTTCTCTTACTTAAAACATAATCTGCAACCGCCACCAAAGTGTATTCTTCACCAAACATACTGCCATCTTCGCAAACAAAGCAAAGCCTGTCCACATCCGGATCAACAGCAATACCAAGGCTTGCAGAATGCTTCACCACCTCTGTACTTAGCTGCGTAAGGTGTTCGGGTAGTGGTTCAGGATTGTGGGCAAACTTACCGGTCACTTCTTCATTCAACACCACAATATCTTTTACGCCCAACGCTTTTAACATAGCCGGCACCGCAATTGCACCCGTGCTGTTAACGGCATCCACCACAATTTTAAATTTTGCTTTTTTAATGGCAGCAACATCTACCAGTTCATAGTTAAGGATGGCATCAATGTGTTTTTGCAACTGGTCGCCGCAATTTATTACAGCACCCAGTTTATCAACGGATACAAAGTCAAAGGTCTCTTTTTCAGCAATAGCAAGTACCTGTAGTCCTTCTTCAACGTTAATAAATTCGCCTTTACTGTTCAATAACTTTAAGGCATTCCATTCTTTTGGGTTATGGCTTGCAGTGAGAATGATACCACCTGCAGCATTTTCAAATACCACGGCCATTTCCACCGTGGGGGTAGTGCTGTAATCGAGGTCAATTACATCCAGCCCGAGAGCGTTTAATGTGCTGATGACAAGTCCTTTTACCATAGCGCCACTGATGCGGCCATCCCTGCCTACAACTATTTTTTTTGCTGAAGGATTTTCCTTTATCAATAGTGTGCCGAAAGCCGCTGTGAATTTTACTACATCAAGGGGGGTCAGATTATCACCTGGGTTTCCGCCAATAGTGCCACGGATACCAGAAATACTTTTGATCAATGCCATTTGTACCAGTTTTGGTTTGGCTGCAAAGATAAAGAACGGATACGAAATGACTGTTTACATGAACATTTACGGCAGGCGCTTGCATTACAGATTCTTATTCCGCTTCATTTCACTTAAAAAATTACCTTTGGCGCAAAAATTACGATTGTATGTGGCTCAACAACATTCTTGAAACGATTGGTAACACTCCGTTGATCAAACTGAATAAAATTACCAAAGACCTGCCTTGCACCGTACTGGCAAAAGTGGAATACTTTAATCCCGGTAACAGTATCAAAGACCGTATGGCATTAAAAATGCTTGAAGTGGCAGAGCAGGAAGGAAAAATTAAACCCGGTGGAACAATTATTGAAGGCACCAGTGGCAATACTGGTATGGGCCTTGCACTGGCAGCCTGTGTTAAAGGTTACAAATGTATTTTCACTACTACCGACAAACAGTCTAAAGAAAAAGCCGATATATTAAAAGCAGTGGGTGCTGAAGTGATTGTATGCCCTACCAATGTAGAGCCGGAAGACCCACGTTCTTATTATTCAGTTAGTAAAAGACTGGCCACCGAAGTGCCCAATAGCTGGTATGTAAATCAATACGACAACCTGGCTAACAGGCAGGCACATTATGAACAAACAGGCCCCGAACTGTGGGAACAGACAGAGGGAAAAATCACTCATCTTATTGTGGCTACAGGAACCGGCGGCACTATAGTGGGAACCGCAAAGTATTTAAAAGAAAAAAATCCCAATATTAAAATATGGGCCGTAGACAGTTATGGAAGTTTATTGAAAAAATATTTTGAAACCGGGGAGCTTGATCAGAATGAAGTGTACCCATATATCAGCGAAGGTTTTGGAGAAGACTTTGTACCGCAGAACTACGACATGAGTTTGATTGATGAATTTACCAAAGTAACAGACAAGGATGGTGCTGTAATGGCAAGGCGGATTGCCAAAGAAGAAGGTATGTTCATTGGATATAGTGCCGGAAGTTGCCTGCAGGGAGTGTTTCAGTTAAAAGACCAGTTAAAAAAAGACGATGTGGTGGTTTGCATATTTCATGATCATGGAAGCCGCTATGTAGGTAAGATATACAATGATCAATGGATGATCGAAAGAGGTTTTCTGGAGGTGAAAACATTCAGGGATCTTGTGAGTGGCAGGGGCAATAAAAAATTAATCGTATTAAACCCTGATAACACAGTGGCTGAAGCGGTAGAACTGATGAAGAAATATGAAATCGAGAATTTACCTGTAATTGATAAAGGGAAAAATACCGGAGCCATATCAGAGAGTGGCTTGTTTGATAAAATTCTGGGTGATGCATCCATATTATCAAAACCAGTAGCTGCAGTTTTGGAAAAAGCTTATCCGGAGGTTACATTTGATACCCCTGTGGAGAGGTTGAGCAGTTTTATCAATAAAGATAATGGTGCGGTGCTGAGTAAAGACGAAGCAGGGGCTTTTCACATTGTTACCAAATATGACATTATTCAGAGCCTTGCTAAATAGCCATACAGCAAAACTACTACTGGCTCAAACATTGATGAATGCTGCATTGTAACCAATGCAGCATTTTTATTTGCTCTTTGGTTCAATAAAAAATATCGTAATTATACGAGTACCAGTGACGTAATTGTACATCGATATATATCGCAGATACACTTGCTGAAGCGTATTTACTGATAAAAAAAATAGGGCAAAACCGCTATTTGCTGTGAAAAAATTGTGAATAATCTTTGTCATGAAGTTGATTGATAGCTGATAGTATCAATTATATCCTAAAATCCAACATCTAAACCAGCTTAATATCCAATATCACTGAAAAGCAAAGAGATTAAAATCCAGTATCAGTCAACTTCACTTTTTTTAAATCCCCACGCTTAGAAAACTACCAAACGATTATTTGTTAAACGAAATACTTCCTTGAAAAAACCAACCCTGTCCGGTATCCTGCTGAAAGCGTGCTTTTGATCCCTGCCACTGATAACTGCTACTACCATTAAATTGTATTCATACCTTACAGAAAGCCGTTTAGTTATCTATCCTGGAACAGCTGCTGAATTTTTATTCAGATGCAGCGAAGACTAAGACTTTGAGCACTGTCCCGATGAAGGTGTACTCAAAACCTCAAAATTATTTTGACTGGCGAAAGGCTGATGTCAAAAAAAAAATTAGCTCCCACTGATTATTGAAAAATGATGTGGGAGCTTTTTTATGGATATTATTTATCGGTAACAATAAACGGCAGGGCTATTAACAACAGCCAGGAATACACACTCTGTGAATATTCGTCAAAGTATAAAAGTATTCATACGCATTTATCATTCCTCAAAAAAAGAATTACCTGAATATCACTTATGTAAAAAATAGAATGGGTCGTAAAAAGCCATTTTTAAAAAAACTACTACGTAGTTTTACGAATATCATATTAATCCACTTCAATCCAGTACAAACAGTACTTTCAGGTGATAACGCTAACACGAAAAATAGCTTTTCCAACGTTAAAAAATGCCGGGGTGCCCTTTTTACACCGGTATTTTTACGATGTCAACGGTAATTATACCGCAGGCAAAAAAGAGCGTTTCCGCTATTGTTGGTAACTAAAAAGGAGGTGATATTTGTACCAGAAGTTGATTGATATATTAATTATCAATCCATCCAAAAATCCTGACAAACCAAAAAGATGCTAAATCCAAAATCTTTTAAAAGCTGTTAGAAATCCAATATCAGTCAACTTCTATTTTTTTTGAAAGATGTAAATCAACATAGAATTACCAGAACTAAGTTTCCTGACGATCCAAAAAAAGCATATCCAATTCCTGTAATAAAACCAACATTCTGAATTAACCGTAAAAGCTTTTTAGCAATACAACGGGCAAAGAACAAACCAATATCCCGGAGATGCCTCAAAGCATCCCAGCAGAAAAACCACAAAGCCAATATCCATTGTTACTGCAGTAAAATGTAGTGATGATATCCGAAAAACCAAACACACTGAAACCAGGAATGTATTATTTCTGGAGAGGAACTTCCCTCAGATTTTTTTAGATCCCGGATTTGTCTTGACAGGCAGATTCAGCAAAAAAACTTCCACAGACTGTGCAAACAGTAAACTGTGGAAGTTTTTTTTTGCCTTTTGTTGTGATGAAAACAACTTCATTCCATTGCAGAAACTGCCATTCCAGATTATTTATTTTTTTCCAAAAAAAAGACTTAAAAAAAACAACGGCATCCGGTAGTTTTATTTCTATAAAATATTTTTTCTTGTAAAAATAAATTCCTTTGAAAGTCTTTGCCCATCAATGTTTCAGATATCATGTATCTTTTAATTAATAACTGTCCCTGATATTTTTGTTAAGGGATTTATAATAAAGTTTTACAGTCGTCGTTTTAGATTTATCCAATATAAAAACAAGAAACAGCTTCCTGTGAAAACTAAAGTTCAAATCCTAAAGAAGAACACAAAAACCAAATCCTGAACCTATGCCGTAAAAAGCGATGATGGTTCTGAAAGACCAAAAAACCAATTCCTAGGTCTATGCCTTAAAAAGCGATGATGACCAGAAAAACCAACACTGAAACCCAGGAATTAAAAATTTCTGGAGAGGAAAACCCCTCTTAAAAAACTAAAGATCCCAGGACAGATTCACAAGATTTGTCCAAACAAAAACCTTCCACAGTCAAAAGCTGTGGAAGTTTTTGTTTTTATACCCTTCTTTAGTGTCAAAACCGTCATTTATTTTTGTACTATGATACTGCACTCCCCTACACTACTTGGTTACCAGCCAGAAAGAATTGTTTCACTGGTACCATCACAAACAGAACTGCTGTTTCACCTGGGGCTTGAAGCAGTTGTTGCCGGCATTACCAGGTTTTGTATTCATCCTGCGGCATGGGGGAAAAATAAAAACATTGTCGGCGGCACCAGGAATGTGAATCTTGACAAAATAAAAGCGCTCGACCCTGATCTGATCATTGCCAATAAAGAGGAGAACAACAAAGACCAAATTGAAGCCCTTGCGTTGAAATATAATCTTTGGGTAACCGATATCTCAAATCTTGATGAAGCTTTGCAAATGATCATTGATATTGGCTTACTTACCCAAACTCAAAAAAGAGCTGCTGAAATAACTGTTGAAATAAAGCAGCAGTTCAGTCATCTCCATCAGTCATCCCGAAAAATAAAAACCTGCTACCTGATCTGGCGCAATCCATACATGACGATTGGCGGGGATACTTTTATTCACGACATGCTGGAAAGATGTGGATTGGAGAATATATATGCTGCATCCAAACGTTATCCGGAAATCAATTTGAATGAATTAAAGGTTGATCATTGCCAGTTGCTGCAGCTTTCCTCCGAGCCCTACCCTTTTAAGCAGCAACACATTGATGAAATGCAAAAACTATTGCCTGGCACTACCATTATGCTGGTGGATGGAGAGCTATTCAGCTGGTATGGCAGCAGGCTTCTTCAGGCTCCTGCTTATTTCAATGCCCTTTTTAAAAATATCTGAATAATGCTGTTTTTTTTTTTGATGTTGATCCACCTGCTCCACAGTATGTTTAAATATCATTCCCAAAAAGTCAAATTCACTTACTTTTGCAAAAAACAAATCTAACATGAGTAAATACAAAGCCGGCGTTTTATTCGGAGAAGAATTAAAAGCGCTGTACAACGATGCAAAAGACAACCAGTTTGCGCTGCCTGCAGTTAACTGCATTGGTACCAATACCATCAATGCAGCACTGGAAACTGCAGCCAAAGTAAACTCCCCTATCATTATACAATTCAGTAACGGTGGTGCCCAGTTTATCGCCGGAAAAGGAATGCCCAACGATAAATTGCAGGGAAATATTGCAGGTGGCGTTTCTGGTGCATTGCATATACACAATGTGGCCAAACATTATGGAGTGCCGGTTGTTTTGCATACCGATCATGCTGCCAAAAAATGGCTGCCATGGATCAGCGGGTTAATTGATGCCGGTGAACAATTTTATAAAGAAAAAGGACAGCCTTTGTTCAGCAGCCACATGCTCGACCTGAGTGAGGAGCCATTGGAAGAAAATATTCATACCTCTGTTGAATTTTACAAACGCATGGCGCCCCTGGGCATGAGCATTGAAATTGAACTGGGTGTTACCGGTGGTGAAGAAGATGGCGTTGATAACAGCGATGTAGATAATGAAAAATTATATACCCAGCCAGCACACGTTGCCTATTCCTATACTGAATTGAGTAAAGTAGGCAGCATGTTTACAATAGCTGCAGCATTTGGTAATGTGCATGGTGTTTATAAATCGGGCAATGTGCAGTTAACGCCGGTGATATTACACAACAGCCAGGTGTATATAGAGAAAGAATTGAAGACAGGCCCTAAACCAGTTTATTTTGTATTCCACGGTGGTAGCGGCTCTCCGCAGGCGCAGATACGTGAAGCAATCGGTTATGGCGCTATCAAAATGAATATTGATACCGATCTGCAATGGGCTTTCTGGGAAGGAATTTTAAACAATTACAAAGCTAAAGAAGCTTATTTACAGGGCCAGCTTGGCAATCCTGAAGGGCCAGATTCTCCCAATAAAAAATATTACGATCCCCGTATATGGTTACGCAAAGGCGAAGAGTCCTTTATTAAAAGGCTGGAAGTGGCTTTTGATGACCTTAACTGCGTTAACCGGAACGCTTAATTATTTATCCCAGCAGGACACAGATATTACAAAAAAACCTTTGCGGCATCGGTGTCATTGTGGGGCATTTAACGAATATCCATAACTTAGTTTATTCATTGACGGTAACTTTAAACACCCTTATCCGGTAAATGATAATAATATTGGATATGGAAAAAACAATGACCATGACAAGAGATGAAGATTTTGAGGCCCTTTTGGGTGGCCAGGAACCGATGGGATCTGAATCAGCTTCAAAAACTGGCGGCTGGTTTAAGCGCAAAAAGAAAGGGATATTGACCGAAACAAAAGACAAAGCAGATGCTCCAGAAGGGTTGTGGAGCAAATGTCCCAACTGTAAATATACCTGCACCATTTCGGAACTGAAAGAGAACCTTTCTGTTTGTCCCAAATGCGATTATCATCACCGCATTGGTAGTGATGAATACTTTAGTTTTATTTTTGATGAAGACACTGATAGTGAATTATTTGCCGGTGTTGTTTCCAAGGATTATTTAGGCTTTGTTGACCTGAAGCCCTATGGGAAAAGATTAGAAGAAACCTACGCAAAGACAGATATTCATGATTCTATTACGGTGGCACACGGCAAGGTAAAAGACCATGACCTGGTGGTTGCCTGCATGGATTTTGAATTCATTGGCGGTAGCCTGGGCAGCGTGATGGGTGAAAAAATTGCCCGTGCCTGCGACTATTGTATTAAGCACCGCATTCCTTTTATGATCATTAATAAAAGTGGCGGCGCCAGGATGATGGAAAGCGCTTTCTCTCTGATGCAACTGGCAAAAACCTCCGGCAAACTTTCCCAGTTGGCCGATGCAGGTATTCCCTATATCTCTTTGTGTACCGATCCTACTTTTGGTGGTACCACCGCTTCCTTTGCCATGCTGGGTGATATCATTTGCGGAGAACCAGGTGCACTGATTGGTTTTGCCGGCCCAAGGGTAATTAAAGAAACCATTAAAAGAGACCTGCCCGAAGGATTTCAGCGGAGTGAATTTTTACTTGAACATGGCTTTTTAGATTTTATTATTCACCGGAAAGAATTGAAAGAAAAGCTGGCGCAATTGCTGATACTTTTCAAAGGTTAAAAAATTTATGGGGGCTGTCAACTGACAGCCCTTCTTGCATCCTATGTTCCGGCCTTATGCTTATAGCCCTCCTTCGTCGGGGCTACCGCTTCAGTCCGGCAGCCATTCAGCAATATATCTTTAATCAACATAAACAACATGCAGCTTTCCTAATTGTAAAAGTTCAATACGGCTGCACTTCATGCTCGGGTAAAAATCCCTTCACCAATTCTTACAGTGGTTTTTGTATTGCAGAAAGTATTTAATTGTAGCTTCGTACATACAAACCTTATGGGCAACTTTTAATACAGGCTTTCAATTTAAAATTTGATTTCAAGACAAATTGTAAATGAAGAAAATTTTAAAGAATATATTCAAATCAATATTGTTCTTTGCCGGAATGCTTGTTGCACTACTCCTGTTCTACATCCTTTTTAACTTAAACCTCTTTCACAAAACAAAGCCGCTCATTCCAGCTGAAATCAATACTTGTATTCAGCAGCTGGATACAGCCAGCTCAGACCCTTTCAAATTTGTTGCAGACAAATTCGACAATCATGCTGTTGTATTCATTGGTGAACTGCATAAAAGAAAACAGGATCTTATTTTTTTCAATCAACTTGTACCTTATTTATATCGAACCAAACAAATCAATATCATTGGCTGGGAGTTTGGTGCGGCGGAGTATCAGAAAGAGGCAGACAGCATTGTAACAGCAGCTGAATTTGACAGGAAAAAAGCAATTGCTGTAATGCGAAGCAGCAATTATTGTTGGTGCTATGAAGAATACTTAACTGTTTTTAAAACGATCTGGGAACTCAACAAAGGCATTTTGCAGGACAGTGAAAAAATCAGGTTCTTACAGCTCAACAAGCCTTATGTTCCCAGGAAATGGGAGGCTTCAAATAAAACAGTTGCGCTGGAAGAACGAAAAACAAGCTTCGACAATATTTTGCCGGGCATTATTGAAAAAGAAGTAATTCAGAAAAATAAAAAGGCACTAATTTATTGTGGCCTGAATCATTCGCTCACAAAATTCAAAACACCCAAATTTTTCTTTGTAAAGGATAATGACGGAAGAGCAGGACAACGATTATATAAAAAATATCCCGGCAAAATTTTTCAAATTTGTTTGTTATCTCCGTTTGCGCCACGCTGGTTATTTTATAAAGAATTAACCAACAATAACAACAGGCGATATGTTTATCCATTCGATGCAGTATTTAATCAGCTTTACGACAGCTTAAAAAGACCTTTCGCTGTAAATGCTGATAATTTAGCCTTTGCAAACATAAAGGACTACAATAGTTTTTATGCATTCGATCAGTGGAATGGCCTCAAATTAAAGAACTTTTTCGATGGATGTATCATGCTTACTTCGTTTGATAAGATTGACCCCGTCAACATAATCCCAGATTGGGTAACAACTACAGAAGAACTCGAAGATGTAAAAAAAGTTTTGCCCGACGAAGATTCAAAACAAATAAAAACAATCCAGGACCTAATGATCTATATCAATCCAAACACCAATCAAGAGCAGATAAAGGAATTACATAGCTTACAAAAATTCTGGTGACATCCACGCAGATAAGCTGTTTACCGTAAGCATAGCATTATAGAAGTACAATCAATTTACTTTCAATAAGGGCTTTTCATTGTTTGTGCATTTTCAGGCAAAGCAAAAAATGTACTTTCCAGTTTTACCGGTGTTACCGTTGTTGCAATACTCTCTATCCAGAATTGGGGATGATCGATGATCATTTTGAGTGGAAGCGATTTAGTTCGTGAAACAACTTCAAACCAATTACCAAATTTATGATTGGCAAATAATTCCGCACTAATACCTAATTCCGAACTGAAATAATATTTTTCAATGCCACTTTTACAGGTCAATACCAGTTCATCGCATTTATAACCCAGTATTTCGGTCACATCATTATTGATCTCAGCTTTAATCACTTCATCCGCATTATCTGCTCCATCATTCCACAGCAACAATTCTGTATTGGCAGTTTTAGTGTACAACTTATTGTCGTTGTTCACATACAATTGCCATTGAACCAGCGAGCCATTGCTGATGGATTTATAATCGCCGGCTTTGATAAAGTATTCCTGTGTAGGGCCCATCATAGCAGTAAATTGTGCATCTGTAACACCAGGCATTTTGCTTTTGTAGGCATTAGAATAATTAATCTTCCCTTCAAAATTTTGTGCAACAGATACCAGGGAAATAATGGCAGCAAGTAACAGTGCGATTGTCTTTTTCATGTTGTTTGTATTATACTATTCATTTAAAGATTAAATAGTATTGTATTTAATAAACATCAAGTTAATGCCATTCTTTAACTTCATCAAGAACAGAAGCCACATATTTGCCAGGAAGAATTAAAGACGAATGGCCACAAAATTTCATCCTTCATCTTCATTACAACTGCTTACCGTATTTTTACAGCATGGAACTCAGCAACCGCAAAGCATACCACGATTATTTTTTTGAAACCAAATACATTGCAGGCATTGCACTCAGCGGTACCGAAGTAAAAAGCCTCCGCAACGGCAAGGCCAGCTTTAACGACAGCTATTGCTATTTCGACCGGGGCGAACTCTATGTAAAAAGCCTGCACATCAGTGAATATGCTTATGGCACTTACAGCAACCACCAGCCCATGCAGGAACGCAAACTGCTGCTGAATAAACGGGAACTTGAAAAATTAGAAAGTAAAAGCACAGAGAAAGGTTACTCCATCATTCCGTTGAAAATATTTTTGACAGAAAAGGGCATCTTTAAAATGGAAATTGGTTTGGGTAAGGGTAAAAAGAATTACGATAAGAGAGAGAGCATTAAAGAAAGAGAGAGTGACCGGGATATTAAGCGGAAGTATGGGATATAAGATATAAGTAATAAGTAGTAAGTAATAAGTTTTAACACTCACTCAAACTAATCGGCACATTCACTGCTAAACCACCATCTGCCGTCTCTTTGTACTTGCTGTTCATATCCACTGCAGTATCCCACATGGTTTTGATCACACTGTCTAAACTAACTTTGGCAAAATCGGGCTTGCTTTGCAGTGCCAGCTGGCAGGCCGTAATGGCTTTGATGGCGCCCATGGTATTTCTTTCGATGCAGGGAATTTGCACAAGCCCTTTAACAGGATCGCAGGTAAGGCCGAGGTGATGCTCCATGGCAATTTCAGCAGCCATTAATGCCTGGCGCTGGGTACCGCCGAGGCTTTCAGTTAATGCAGCAGCAGCCATAGCGCTGCTTACACCGATCTCTGCCTGGCAACCACCCATGGCAGCAGAAATGGTGGCGCCTTTTTTAAAGATGCTGCCCACTTCGCTGGCCGTTAATAAAAACTGGAAGACCTTTTCATCGGTATCACCGCCAGCAAAACAAACATAATATTGCAGCACTGCCGGTATCACGCCTGCGGCACCGTTAGTGGGCGCTGTCACTACCCTTCCGAAAGAGGCATTCTCTTCATTCACCGCAAGGGCAAAGCAACTCACCCAATCCAGTATATATCGAAAGTCATTGCCACCCTGTTGAATGCACCCGATCCATTCTTCATAATTACTGTAAGGTTTATCTTTCAGCAGCCGTTTATTCAATTCAAATGCCCGGCGTTTTACATTCAGGCCGCCCGGCAGGCTACCCTCGGTATGGCAGCCACGGTACATGCATTCTTTCATCACCCGCCAGATATTCAGCGACAATTGCCTTGTGTTATTTTCTGTGCGCCAGGCGGTTTCATTTTCCATCACCACTTCATGAATGCTCATCCCTGTTTTCATGCACCAGTGCAATAGATTCTCTGCAGTGTTGATGGGGAATGGCAGCGTTACATTATTGAGGTCATCGTTCGTCTCACCTTCTTTTACAACAAACCCGCCGCCTACGGAATAGTAAGTCTCGGCAAATTTTTCGTCATTTACCAACGTAACTAAAAAAGTAAGTGCGTTGGGGTGAAAAGGCAGTGATTCGGCATATAGAAATTCAATATCTTCTCCGGGATCAAAATCAATTTCGTGAAGGCCATGCAATACTAATTTTTTCATAGCCTTGATGTCGTTCATCCTTGCATGAATATTATTAACATCAAAGGTCACGGGGTCTTCACCACACAAACCTAATTGAACAGCTACGCCGGTGCCGTGGCCTATGCCTGTTTTTGCCAGTGAGCCATACAATAATACTTCCACAGATTTTACCTGCTGCAGGATATTTTTATTCTTTAACGATTGTAAAAAACGAAGGGCGGCTTTCCATGGGCCAAGGGTATGGCTGCTGCTGGGGCCCACCCCTATTTTAAACATATCTGCTATCGAAATGGCTTCGTGGCTCACCGTTAGTTTTTAATTGGTAACATCAACCAATGATATTTCAAATATCAGGATAGAATTGGCAGGTATTGTTCCTGCTGTGTTGCTGCCATAACCAAGGGAAGGTGGCAGGTACAATTTGATCTTGCCTCCTTTCTTAATTAACTGAAGGCCCAACTGCCAGCCGGGGATCAATTGGTTCAATGTATAGGTCTGTGGGTTATTTAATTCTTCTGCTGATGTAAAAGTGTTATCGTTTGTTAATTTGCCTTCGTACGAAACTCTTACGTTTGAACAGGTATTGGCGGTAATGCCGGAGCCATCGGTATCGATCCTGTAATAAAAATTATTGGGATGGCGGGTAACAGAACCCAGCAGTCCTTTGCCGGCAAGGTAAGCTTCCAGTGCAGTTACTTCTGCCGCAGGTGCTACAATGGTTGGATTGGATGGGGTACAGTTGGCAGTGTTTGAGCTTTTGCTGCAGGCAATGATCAGAAAGGGTAAGGCAATAATGATCAGGAATTTTTTGTACATTTTTTTTGATGTTTTAATTTATGATATTGTTTGTTGATTTTCTTTGTTCAGTTTTTCTGCTTTCAATTTTAATATCTTGTATACCTGCTCATTGTTCTCCCATTTAAAATGCATCCTGAAAAATGAATAGAACATGGTAATGAGCAGAACGGCAAAAATAACGGTAATAAACATTCCGGGAGATGTCTTTGAGATTTTCATGTACCATTCCGGGATGTATATCTTTACCACTACTACCGACAGAATGATGGGCAAACTGAAGACAAGAGACATTGGTAAACCCTTCAGTAGTTTGCTCAGGAACAGCCCTTCATATTCACGGTTGCATTCCCAGTAGGCAAGAAACTGTTTTTCCTTTTCTGTAAGCATCGGGCAAAGTTAACCATAAACAGTTGCCGGTTTTGCAAATTGGTCAATATTAGGTAGGTTTGTTTAAATCTAAATGGCCTTATTGTGAAAATAGAGCAACTCATCGTTCAGCATTTGTACAATACCAAAACGGTTACCCTGCAGGGCATTGGCACCATTCATCTCAATCCTTCGGTGGTATTGCCTACGGCTGAGGATAAAGATGCTACCATACCGGAAAATGCTTTTTCATTTGAATACAATTTAAAGGCCGGGGAGGATGATGCGCTGATTGCATTTATCGTACAGCAGACAAGAAAGATAAAACCGCTTGCAAGCTCCGATCTGGAATCTTATTCAATCCTTGCAAAACAGTTTTTAAACATTGGTAAGCCGCTCAGCATTGAAGGCGTAGGCAATATTCAAAAGAACCAGGCAGGGGAATATGAATTCAAGCAAGGCTCTTTCATCACTCCAAAAATTGATGACATTGCCAGGGAGGTAAAAGTAAAGAACGTAGACAATATCTCTTTTGAAAGTGAAGCCCCCAAAAGCGGCAACAGCAAAAAAATGCTGATGGCTGCAGTGGTGTTTGTATTTATAGCATTGACTGGCCTTGGGTTATACTATTTCATATTTAAAACGAAAGAGCCGGCAGTGATAGCAACCGTTGAACCGGCACCGCAACAGCTAACTGATACTGCTAAAACCGACACTACCCAAAGCTTTAAACCAGATACAACAGCCAATGCAGCACCTGTACAACCGGTAATAACAGATACCACCCATTTTAAAGTGGTGGTGAAGCAATATTCATCCGAAGCAACCGTAAACAAGGCTTTTAAAACCTATACTTCCTGGGGGTATAAAATGGAAATCATTAAAATTGATTCTACTAATTATCAGCTTGCCATTCCATTTAACCGACCCTTTGCCGACACGAGTAAAGCGATGGATTCATTAAAGAGGATTTTCCAGGGCAAAACTTATATATTGCTGAACAAACAGTAAAAGCTGAGCTTCCACATGAAAAAAAATACAGCCATTGTTTGGGCGATACTTTTTATTCTCATAACAATAGTGAATGCTGCAGGCATTGCTGCCGGTTCCGGCAACATACATTTTGTTACCAAGCCATTGCTGATACCCGCTTTGTTGTTGTTGCTGTTCTTTACTCACACAACTACCGGAGGAAAATCGATCATTATGGCAGGGTTGTTTTTTTCCTGGCTTGGAGATGTATTGCTGCTGTTTGAAAACAAACACGCCTTGTTTTTTATTGGAGGGCTCGCCAGTTTTTTGATCACTCATATCTGCTACATCCTTTATTTCCTTAAAATCAAATCCACACAATCTTCCCTGTTAAGAAAACAACCCTGGATAGCGGCGCTGGTGGCTGCATACGGCGTAAGTTTGATGATGTTCCTGCTGCCTCATTTGGGAGATATGAAACTACCGGTAGCTTTGTATGCAGTGGTGATCTGCAATATGGTCATCTTCAGCCTGCATGTATTTACCCGGCTGAACAAACCCGCCAATATATTATTTGTAGCCGGCGCATTATTGTTTACAGCATCTGATTCCATGCTTGCCATTAATAAATTTTACATGCCCTTTGCCGGAGCCGGTATATTGATTATGCTTACCTATTGTGCTGCACAATTTTTAATTGTATGGGGAGTGATCAACAGAAAGTCTTTAACGGTTGTTTAATATTCCTGTGCCAGTGGATGTATCATTAACTCATCGATAACCACATGAGCAGGCTGGCTGGCCATATAGATGATCGCATTGGCCATGTCCTCGTTCTTCAACCACCAGTTATGACTGCCATGCCCCTCCGGATCGGAATGAAAAGAGGAATCTACCAGGCCACTGTAAACCACACTTACCTTAATATTGAATGGACGGAGTTCTTTACGGATGGCCATACTGTAAGCATCCTGTGCATATTTACTGGCGCAATACAGGGAGCCGCCGGCAAACACTCTTTTAGCCACATCACTGGCAATATTGATGATGTGGCCGCTTTTGTTTTTCTTCATGTAGGGAATGGCTGCATTGGTTACTAAAAAAGTGCCCTTTACATTAGTGGCAAACACATTGTCCCATTCTGTTGCACTGATCTCTTCGGATGGTTTAAAAACGCCAAAGCCGGCATTGTTGATCACGATATCAACCCGCCCAAACTTTTTAACGGTGGCTTCCATGGTGTTATTTACAAAAGCTTCATCCGCAACATCGCCTGCAAATACCAGGCAATGCCCATGGTGTGCGGCCGCCATTTTTTTAACGTCCTGCAATTCCTGCTCGCTACGGGCCATTAAAGCAAGATTAGCTCCTGCCGCTGCTACCTGTAATGCTACTGCCCTTCCGATACCTTTGGATGCACCCGTTATTACAATCGTTTTTCCTTTTAAAGTATTCATGGTATTGCTTTTTAATACAAGATAAATCAATAAAACAGAAACAAATAGTTGAAATTTTCTTAAACGTTTTCTTTCTCCTTAACATTTTATTAATACCTTTCCGGCCATGAAAGAACAGCATCATTTTGTATTCTCAACTGAGTCGGAACCACACCGTATCAGGACGAAAAAAATATTAAAGGAACACCCTGAAATCAGGCATTTAATTGGTAAAAACCCTTACACCATGTTTGCCATCATTGGCCTGGTAGCATTCCAGGTAGCAGGTGCATGGCTGGTTTCAGACATGAGTTGGTGGATCGTATTTATTGCCGCTTACCTGCTGGGCGCTTTTGCCGACCATGCATTGTTTGTGATGATACATGAATGTTCTCACAGGCTGTTGTTTAAAAAACCGGAAGCCAACAGGCTGGCTGGTATTTTTGCCAACATGCCGCAACTGTTTCCAAGCTCGGTTTCTTTTGAACGTTATCATATCAAACATCATTCTTTCCAGGGCGTGCATGAACTGGATGCTGATCTTCCCAACAAATGGGAGGCAAAACTGATTGATAATTATTTTATTGGTAAAGTATTCTGGCTGTTGTTTTATCCACTCTTCCAGGTATTCCGCATCGGCAGGTTGAAAGAAATTAAACCCTTTGATGGATGGGTAGCACTCAACTGGGCAGTGCAAATTGCATTTACTGTGTTGATCATTTGGTTATGGGGACCTAAAGCCATTATATACCTGCTGGCAAGTTTTTTCTTTTCTGTTGGCCTGCACCCGCTGGGTGCAAGATGGATACAGGAACATTATCTTACGTATGGTGAACAGGAAACCTATAGCTACTATGGCCCTTTGAACAATGTTGCTTTTAATGTGGGTTATCACAATGAGCACCATGATTTCCCTTCTATCCCATGGAATAAATTACCAAAGATCAGGGAAGGCGCACCTTCTTTTTACAATACGTTGTATTACCATAAATCATGGACAAAATTGTTCTTCCGCTTTTTGTTTGATAGTGAAATCTCTTTGTATTCAAGGATTGTAAGGAACGACCGTGGCAAAGTGAAATTAACGGATGAATCAAAACCGGATGCAGAACTGGTGAATGGTTAAAAAGTTACTGTGATAAAAAAGGCCGGATCGTATGATACGGCTTTTTAAATTTATCTCCGGCAAGCTCCGGCTTACAATTTTTAGGTGCGGAATTTCGTATGCTTAATTCAAAAAATTATTAATAACCGGGCAAGTGTTTTGCAACTCAGCACTACAACTCCTTCAGCATATTTTCAGCCTCCTCTACCGTTTTAACATAGCTCCTGAATACCCATTGACTAAACGGGTAAAAGAAAGGGAAGGCAATGGCATACCAAAGCCATAACCTGTTTACGGCAAACATATCTTTTCCACTGATCAGTTGCGCCATCACGGGCAGCAATACCAGCAACAGTACTGCACTGAGATAAAAGCTTAGTTTTTGAACCTGCACAAACCGTTTCTTCCCTATGGCATATTCCAGTAAAGATTGCCTGTAATTGTTTTGCAAAATGTTTACAGACCTAAGTTTAAAAATTGACTTGAAAGACAGGAAAGGCAGCGAAACTAAAATTACAACGGCAATGATTCCACAGGCCTGCAGGTACCAGGTATTGAGTTGCTGAAATTCAATTGTAATAAACAACAAACCTGCAATACAAACCAGTGTACCCAACAGCTCAGGGATCAATATGCTGTTGAGTTTATTTGTATACCGGTCATTTGCCATCCTGATGATCAGCGAACCGGTTAATTTTTTTTGCTTTTCCATTTCAGCTGACATCTCCCCCCACAGTATTTTCATTTCGTCTAATTCCATATTGATTATTTTTTTATCTGTGATTTTATTTTTTGTTTGATCCTTGCCAGCCTTGTACCCACATTGGTAGCCGTAAAACCTGTGATGGACGCTATTTCTTCATAGCTTTTTCCTTCCAGGTACAACAGGATGATGGCTTTCTCTATCGTATCCAGTTGCTTTATCCGGTCATATAAAATTTTTGCCTGTTCTTCTTTTAAATTATCCGTGCTGTCTGTCCTGTTCAGTAATCCTTCATCAATGGGCAGGTGATTCCCTTTTCGTTTTGCTTTGTTCAAATGAGCAATGGCCGTATTCAACGCAATGCGGTACATCCAGGTGCTCAGCCTGGCTTCTGCTCTGAACGCCGGAAACGATTTCCAAAGCTGGTAAACGATTTCCTGGTAAAGGTCTTCCTCATCTTCCCGGCTGTTTGTATATAGTTTGGCAACCTTATAAATAAGGCTTTCATTTTCCTGTATGATCCCGATAAATACTTCTCTGCTGTGCATTATAAAACTGTAGGCAACTTATTAGTATGGGAAGGAAGAAAAAAATCACAACAAAATGATCTTTTATTTTTAATGCCATCAGTATTAGTGAAGAAAAAAATGGATTCGTATTAATGTTACAATGAATGGTAATGATGTTTGGTAAACCTGTTCCATCCTTTTTTTACTTTCGATTCAACAGCCCAGTAAAAACCGCCGTCTTCTGAAGGCCAGTAGATCATTCTTGCCATACCTGCAGGCATATTGGCTTCAAAACAAATGGCTTCTGCATGTACGTCTTTTCCATCAGCAATAGCCCCCTGCGATTTTTTGCCATCAGACGTGAAGGACCAAAAAGAAAGCATTCCATCATTCATACCGTAAACAGCCTGCTCTTCATATACCCCTTTGCTGAATTCCCATTTGGCATTCAGTTCAATGTACTGACCGGAAAGGATCAATTTAAAACTACGGGTACATTTCAGTTTGCCCATGGGAGAATCTGTTTCGGCTATCCATGTACCGAGCAGCGGTTGCAGAATGCCCAGCTTGCCTCTGCCCTTTTTCCAAATTGGTTTTTTAGTAGCCATATTATGTATAAAGATTTATTTTATAAAATTTCGGGTTAGTGGAGTACGCAGACCCTGGCGACAATTCCCATCGTCAATTTAGCATTTTTGGCGTTGCATAATTCTTTATGAATGCTTTTCCTGCTGGCATAATTTTATAGCGCTTTAAGTAATTGCCCGTTCGCAAATAAAAGCCGGTGCAATCATGTTGCAGGATAAAATGTATTTCAGCGATCTTTTGGTAAAAGCCGGCTTAATACGTTTACTTCAATAATTCCATCTTTAAAACCGACATTTTTTATTCGTATGAAAGTCGGCTCATCTACTTCTTTTACAGTAGAATCTTTTATTACTTTAACAGCCTCTTTGTCCTGCAACCTTTCCAGGGACATATACACGTTATTAGTAACGAGATTGTTTGCTTCCAATTTGACTTTTTGTCCACAGGTACTTTTTGTAGCAAAAAAGAGAACGAAGAAAATAAGGCTTAAACTTTTCATTTTTTAAAATTCAGGAAAAACTTTTATTGTTTCGGCGTTTCCGCTAAAATGGCCATTAACTATTGCCTTGCTGCCACTTAAAAATAATCCATTTACCCAATCCATTCAAAATACAATGTGATGCTCAACCGCTGAAAAATGATGCCCTGTTGAAAAGCTGCCGGATAGCAATGAAAAGCCCGGTGAAGCACTGGGCATTGGTTTGTGCCGGACTTGTAATGGATAGCCGGGAATAAAGCAGAGCTATGGTATAAAGTTAACAGCACTAAAAAAATACCCGGCACAGGGTATGTTGCTGTTTTGAAATCACAGCTACATTTACATTACTAAAACCTAAATCTTATTGTATGAGTAATGTAACAAAATGGATGAGCTGGGAAGGCGGTGTTGACCTGGTGGCCGTCACTTCTCCCGAACTTCAAATGCCGAATGTGATTGTACACCTTGGCCGTATGGTGCATACGCCTGTTGGCAGTGCTGCCAGTGGCATGATCTTCTGGCAGCCTGATCCGGCAGCCATGCCGGCGGTATTTGGTTTTGTGGGTACCGATGAAACCGTTGGCAAATATTTTGGCCCGAATATTTTTGCAGGTACTCCTTTTGAACAGGCGCCTGTACTGAATGCAAGCATTGATATCGACATTACTGCCGATAAAGCAACTGCAATATGCAAGACTGGAGACTATATTTTTGAAGTAGAGCTGAGCGAATTCAGTGACCCATACCTCATCAACCGGGAACCAGGCACCATGCCGCCTTTTTACCAGCAGGGCGTGGAGATACATGCCGGCAAAGCAACGCTGAAAGTAAATGGCGAGGCGGTTAATATCATTATTCCTCCTGTAGGCATCAGTGGTGGACCGGCAAGCGTGGTATCGCCGAATGGTGTATATGCCAGGTAAATTTTTTGAATGAAATATATCATTACGATAGTAGCATTGTTTTTACTTTCCTGCAACAGCAGCGATGACAATGTTGCCGGCGGGCCATGTAGCTATGAATATGATACGATTGCTGTTATTGTGGTAAAAATCCCTGCGGTTGACAGCAACCAGTATGATGTACTAATGGTACCGGACCGGCAGGGAAAGCAACCGGTAGTGCCTGATACCATTCATTATTATGTTGAAACCGGGCAGTTGCTTTCGGCAGCGGCATTGAAAGAAAAAATGATCCGGTTGAATGATACGTTGATGTATGTAAGAGGAAATATGATTGCAGGTTCCTGTAATCCGGTTGACAACAGGTTGCTGCCGGAAAGATACAGGAAACAATAGTCCACCAGTTTTACCACTTTGAATTTGGCGCTTCTTACCATTTGCCCACGGCCGCTTTGCACCATCAGCACCGGCTCTGCATCGGTAGTAACGGTTTCCAGCCGGTTGTCTTTTCCTTCCTTGATGAAGAAGAATTTGGTATGCAGCGTAGTGGTCTCAATTTTAAAACGTTTGATGTTGTACTGGAATTTTTCGTTGTCCAGGTAAACCGCACTGATGATCTTATCCGGGTTGAATTTTTCCATTAGTAAGATCTTCTCTGCATCAAAACGCTGGGTCAATTCCTGGTCGGTGATCTCGTAGTTACCATCGTTGTAAATCACCAGTATCCTGTCTTCTGCTTCAAACTTGCCGAGGTACTCTCCTTTTTCTTCAGAATTCAACCGGCCAAACTTATTATCAAACCAAAGTTTTTTGGCATCGAGTGTTGACTTACCTGCTTCTTTGAATTTCACCGATTTGACGGGGTACTTGGTTGCGATATTACCGATGCTGCCACGGCCCTTGATCTCCAATTCTTCAAAATAAAAATCGAGTTCCTTAATTCTTGCACTGCAATTAGGACTCAATACAATCTTCACCACTTCTGCTTCACCATTGGCATTGGCAGAAAAGTAATGCACTTTATTCTTGTCTTCGCTTTTGGCAAGATTGTATTCCTTGTCTCTTGTAACACCGGTTACATTAAAACGCTTGGCATAACTCACGCCACTCTTTCCATCCACATAAATCATGTTGTAAGTAGTGCGTTCGTCATTTTTCTGGAACACGGCCACGTAGATAATATCCTTGCCGATAAAAACCTTGTCGGATACTTTCACCACTTTCATGATACCCCCCTTGGTAAAGGCGATGATGTCATCAAAGTCGGAAACCTCGGCGATCAGTTCATCTTTCTTTAAACTGGTGCCAATAAAACCATCTGCATAATTTACATACAGTTTGGTGTTGGCAATGGCCACCTGTTTGGCCTGTATGGTATCAAATAACCTGATCTCCGTTTTTCGTTCACGGCCCTTGCCAAATTTCTTCAGCAGGTTTTCGTAATAGGCCACGGCAAAATCAACCAGGTTTGCCAAATCATGCTTCACCTGTTTGATATCTGCTTCCAGTCCTTTGATCTGTTCATTCAGTTCATCGATATCCAGCCTGTAAATTCTGCGGACTGGTTTTTCTGTCAGCTTGATGATATCTTCCCTGCTGATCTCCCTTCTCAGTTGTTTTTTGAATGGTTCGAATGCTTTGTCAATGGCCTGTAATACTTTCTCCCAGGTTTCATGTTTTTTTTCCAGTTCCTTATAAATCTTTTCTTCAAAGAATATTTTTTCCAGGGAAGTGTAATGCCATTTTTCCTGCAGTTCACCTAATTTAATCTCCAGTTCTTTTCGAAGTAATTCTTTGGTATTTTCAGTTGCAATTTTCAGCAGTTCTGTTACCCCTAAAAACTGGGGCTTGTCTTTTACGATCACACAGGCATTGGGAGAAATGCTCACTTCACAATCGGTGAAAGCATACAATGCATCGATGGTAATATCAGGAGAAATACCTGCGGCCAGTTCGATAATGACCTCTACATCGGCGGCAGTATGGTCGGTTACTTTTTTAATTTTTATTTTGCCCTGGTCGTTAGCTTTCACGATACTCTCCATGAGTGTGGAGGTAGTAACGCCATACGGCACATTTTTTATTACCAGTGTTTTCTTATCCTGTTCTTCAATCACCGACCTCACCCTTATTTTTCCGCCCCGTTTTCCTTCGTTGTAATTGCTTACATCCACCGTTCCACCGGTTTGAAAGTCGGGGAATATTTCAAACTTTCTTCCTTTTAAACATTTGATAGAAGCATCAATGAGCTCACAAAAATTATGAGGTAAAATTTTCGTTGCCAAGCCCACCGCAATACCTTCTGCACCCTGTGCCAGCAGCAACGGGAATTTCATAGGCAATGTTACCGGTTCGTTCTTACGGCCGTCATAGCTTAATGCCCAATCGGTAGTCTTGTTATTAAATGCTACTTCCAGTGCAAACTTACTCAGCCTTGCTTCAATGTACCTGGAAGCTGCAGCATCATCGCCGGTGCGTACATCGCCCCAGTTACCCTGGGTTTCAATCAACAGGTCTTTTTGGCCAAGGTTCACCAATGCATCACCAATGCTCATGTCGCCATGGGGGTGGTACTGCATGGTTTGGCCGATGATGTTGGCTACTTTATTAAAACGGCCATCATCCATTTCTTTCATGGCATGAAGGATGCGTCGCTGCACCGGTTTTAACCCGTCTTCAATGGCGGGCACGGCCCTTTCTAAAATCACATAGCTGGCATAGTCTAAAAACCATGCTTTGTACTGCCCGTCCACACCGGAATCTTTGTGGATGTAATCTTCTTTTTGCTGCTTAGCCATTCTGAATCTCCAATTTTAAATGCTCAATATGCAATTTCAACCTGCTTCTTCACCTTACCCTCCTTCCCCCTCTCCTTGAAGAAAGGGAGCGGTGATTTATCTCTTTAATAAACTTCTTATTCTTCCAAATCAACGTTAGTTTCTTTAATCAACACTAAGCCCACATTCTGCTATAATAAACACGCTTTTATTTGCAGAGCCTTAAGCCCCTCCTTCGGAGGGGTTTGGGGAGGCCTTTGTCTTTATTTCAAAATCCTTCATATTCCCTACTTTTCCCTGTACATCAAACATGTCCATTGCGATCATCGTTTTCAACCGCCACAACAGGTAGGCATCGCCGGTAGTATGCTTTGCCTTGCTTAAAAACTGGTGAATTATTTTGGATGCTTTCTGCCAATCAGGAGTTACAAACTTCTTCAATTCTGCATCATAAAAATCATACTCCTGCTGAATTAATTTTTTGCCACCTTCCAGTAACCTTACTCCTTTATTCTCATTGCAGAGTTTGGTCCATTCATCCGGATCAACTTCAAACTCACTCAACGTGATTTCCCTGGCCAGTTTTTTAGCTTTTAAAAATTCCTTTGCCGGAATTTCATGCAGCCAGTTGGGATAGAAGATATTCCCCTTTTCATTGATAAAAGGAAGATTGTTGAGGTAAAGAATAAACACTCTTCCCTGGAATTCTTTCATATAATTCAGCAGCCAGTAATAGCCGCTTACATCATGTTTGTTTTGTGCAGCCCATATCCAGGTGTTTTCGGCTTCATTGCGGCGCATGTTGCCAACCAGTTCTGCCACGGTTTTATAATCATCCACTTCAGCACTGTCAACTTTACCATCATAATCACCACCTGCCAACACATCTCTCCACCACTGGCGGCGGGTTTCAATATCTTCACCGGCATATAAATTACCCAGGGGGCCTACTGCATAATCATCCCTTATCAATATTACTTCACCGGCCAATGCTTCATCCATTTGTATGGCCTGCTTTAGTACTTTTACATCTGCTTCGTTAAAAACTATATGGGTCATCTTGCTTTATTGATTTCACACAAAGCGGACAAAAAAAGACAACGGTACTACGCCGTGGTTTTCTTTGTATCCTTTGTTTCGTTGTGTGAAACAGTGATTAAATAATATACACAAGTGGTAAAAAAATTCCTTATCCATGGAATGGCACTTATGATACCCAACTGGTGCTTCGGTTTCCAGCCAAACTTATAGGTATAAATAGGATTGATGAAGTAATGTGTTTTGTTCACCACTTTATATCCTGTGTTCTTCACGATCTTTTCAAACCGCTCTATTGATATACCTGTTTCTTTCACCTCTGCAAATCCTGCCACATCCTGTTTACCTGTTTTTAATATCCATTTATATACAGGCATAGGCAACAAATGGTAATAAGGCAATTTGCTCAGCAACTTATTGCTCATTACCTGCTGGTGTCCGCCAAAGGGCATCTGCCATGGCGGAAAGCCAAAGAAGATCACCCCGCCGGGATTCAAAAAACTTTTCATCCAGGCGATGAGTTTTTGCTGGTCATGTATGTGTTCGATCACATCTTTTAAAATGATGATGTCGAACCTGCCATTCAATTCGTTTTCTATATCAACCTTATAAATATCTTTTGAAATAAAACTGATCTGCCTGTTTGCCAGTTCTTCTTTCATAAATTCCCTTGCCAATACCAACCTTGGTTCATCCAGTTCAACACCAACAGTGATGCAGCCTTTTTCTGTAAATGCTTTCAGCACACCGGCTTCCGCACAGCCAATCTCCAGCACCCGCATGCCGGGCTGTATGGATTTATACTTTTCAACGAAGGGCACAATATAACTCCTGGAGTTTTGCGCCTGCATCTGGAAGTAACGTTGTTTATCTGTGTGGAATTCGAACATGAGGAACGTTGAATATCGTTTAAATGGTTTAAGTCGTTTAATATCGTTGCGGTGCTGTTAGTGGAACGTCTTAAACCATTTAAACGTTTTCAACGGTTTCAACTAAATCCACTTCCACCCTCAAATTATCAATGATAAAATCCTGCCTGCTGGGTGTGTTTTTACCCATGTAATATTCCAGTAACTGCTGTATATGTGTTTCGGGCAGCATCATCACCGGGTCTTTCCGCATATCCGGGCCAATGAACCTTGCAAACTCATCGGGGCTGATCTCACCCAACCCTTTAAACCTTGTGATCTCCGGTTTGGTGCCCAGTTTTTTCATCGCTTGTTGCTTTTCTGTTTCATCATAACAGTAAATTGTTTCCTGCTTATTACGCACCCGGAACAACGGTGTTTGCAAAATATACACATGGCCATTCTTTACCAGGTCGGGAAAGAACTGCAGGAAAAAGGTCATGATGAGCAAACGGATGTGCATACCATCCACATCGGCATCGGTAGCAATCACAATATTATTGTAACGCAGGTTCTCGTAACCTTCTTCAATATTCAGTGCATGCTGCAGCAAATTGAACTCCTCATTTTCATACACCACTTTTTTAGTAAGGCTGAAACAGTTGAGCGGCTTACCCCGCAGACTAAACACCGCCTGTGTGTTCACACTTCTTGCCTTGGTAATGCTGCCGCTTGCACTATCCCCTTCGGTAATGAAGATGGTGCTTTCTCTTTGCTTTTCTAAAATGGCATCCTTATCCTTGCCGGTTGCCTCATCATTGTAATGATACTTGCAGTCACGGAGTTTTTTATTGTGCAGGTTGGCTTTCTTGGCTCTTTCATTGGCCAGTTTACGAATGCCGCTCAGTTCTTTTCTTTCACGTTCACTTTGCTCAATGCGTTTTTTTAGTGCATCAGCAGTATTAGGGTTCCGATGCAGGAAATTGTTCAGTTCCTTCCCTAAAAAATCTCCGATAAAATTCTTCATCGAAGGGCCATCTTCATACACAGTTTGTGAACCCAATTTTGTTTTTGTCTGGCTTTCAAATACCGGCTCCTGCACACGTACACTCACTGCGGCACAAATGCTGCCCCTGATATCCGCTGCATCATAATCTTTTTTGAAAAAATCACGGATGGTCTTGATATAACCTTCCCTGAAAGCTGCCAGGTGGGTACCTCCCTGCGTTGTGAACTGCCCGTTTACAAAACTGTAATATTCCTCACCATAAGTTCCTTCGTGTGTAATGGCTACTTCAATATCGTCACCTTTTAAATGAATGATGGGATAGCGTATCTCATCAGCATTGGTCTTTCTTTCCAGCAGGTCGAGTAAACCGTTCTTGCTCACATAGCGCTTGCCGTTCAGGTTCATCACTAAGCCGGCGTTGAGGTAGCAGTAATTCCAGAACTGGTTGTCTAAATATTCCTGTACAAAATGAAAATTCTTAAAAATGGTTTCATCGGGAATGAAGGTTACAAAAGTGCCGTTCTCTTCTTTGGTAGTAACTTCCTTGTGTTCTTTTACTAAATTACCTTTTGCAAACTCAGCCGTTTTTTCCTTTCCTTCCCGGTAGCTGCTTACTTTAAAATAATCGCTGAGTGCGTTTACCGCCTTGGTACCCACGCCGTTCAGGCCTACACTTTTCTGGAATGCTTTACTGTCATATTTAGCGCCGGTGTTGATCTTGCTCACTACATCCACCACTTTACCCAACGGAATACCACGGCCATAATCCCTTACAGTAATCTCTTTTCCGTTGATGTTTACATCCACATGTTTACCGTAGCCCATGGTATGTTCATCAATGCAGTTGTCCACCGTTTCTTTCAGCAGTACATAAATACCATCATCCGGGCTGCTGCCATCGCCCAGTTTCCCAATGTACATCCCCGGCCTCAGGCGGATGTGTTCTTTCCAGTCCAGGCTGCGGATGGAGCTTTCGTCGTAGTTACTGATTTCTTTTTCTGCCATAGCTAGCTTCCATTTTTCAATGGCGGCAAATATAATGAAACGGAGATACAGAAAGTGGCGGGGGTTATTCACATGGCGTGGATATTAAATTGCCGTATGGTTTTATTGTTGAATGGTTGGGGCTTTGATCGATAAAAACCTTACTGGGCATTGGTTCCGGCTTTCACTGCAAGTCCGGCACAGGGGCTGGACACCCCGCCGTTGGCGGGGCCTCACCGGGCTTTTCGTTCTATCCGGCAGCCCATGGGCTGGCAACACTTTATGGAGCGGTGATAATGCTGAGAGTTAAAATGGATGGAAGCCGGATGATTGATTGCTCAAGTGAGGCTTTGCCCCTGTTTCAAAACAGCAACTGCCGGATCTTCTTCCTGGTTGTTTTGCCCATACAAATTCATCAGCACTTTCTCCGGTGTCATCGGCGCATCAAAAGCAGGTGTGGCTGCGGCATTGAAATTTTTGATGGCATTGCGTAACGCAAAGAAAGCGCCGATGCCGTACATAAGCGGCGGTTCACCTACCGCCTTGGAACGGAAGATGGCGAGGTTATCTTTTTGTGTCTGCAGGAAATCGATGCTGATCTCTTTGGGAGCCGAATAAATATCGGGCACTTTGTAAGTGGAGAGCGCATTGCTGCGGAGTTTGCCATTGCTGTCATAAACAATTTCTTCCATCGTCATCCAGCCAATGCCTTGCACCAGCCCGCCTTCAATCTGTCCTTTGTCGATGGTGGGGTTCATACTGCTGCCGAAATCATGCACCAGTTTCACGGCATCAATTTCATACGTGCCACGAATGCAATCCACGGTTACTTCAGTGATGGAAGTACCATAAACATGATAGGCAAAAGGATGGCCTTTTTCCGTTGTTTTGTCAAAGAAGATACCAGGGGTAGAGTAATGTCCATGTTCAGATAAACTCACCCTTTTGTTGTAAGTAGTGAATACCAGTTTATTCCAGTCGAGTTCCGTTTTGTTTTCTTTTACAAAAACAAATTCATCTTTTATTGAAATGTCTTCAACAGCCGCATTGAGTTCTGCAGCGGCCACTGTTTTTATTCTTTCCAAAATAGCAGTGCAGGCAATGAGTGTTGCTTTTCCGTTCAGGTCAGCCGTGGCACTTGCTGCGGTAGGAGAAGTATTGGCGATTCGGTAAGTATTGGTACTGTTTACTTTTATTCTTGCAGGATTGATAGAAAAAGTTTGCGCCACCACCTGCAGCATTTTGGTATTCACCCCCTGCCCCATTTCTACTGCGCCGGTGCTTACTATTACGCTGCCATCGGTATATACATGTACCAGGGCCCTTGCCTGGTTCATGAGTGTATTGGTAAAAGAAATACCAAAGCAGATGGGCATTACAGCGATACCTTTTTTATACAATGGATTGGTGGCATTAAAATCTTTTAGCTTGTTTTGTATGGCAGCAAGATCATACAATTCACTGGCCTTAGCCCAGCACTCGTGTGCTTCACTCACTACTTTTTGTCCGTAAGGCAATTCATCGCCGGTGTTCAGTAAATTCTTCTGCTGAATGGTGCATGCATCCACACCCAGTGCATCGGCTGCTTTGGCTATAGCTGATTCAATAATGAACATTCCCTGCGGGCCACCAAAGCCCCTGAAGGCTGTATTCGGCGGCAGGTGTGTGCGGCAACTGTAAGCCGTTGCTTTTACATTCGGGATAAAATAAGTATTGGTGCAGTGAAACAACGTACGTTCCATCACCGCAGGTGAAAGGTCGGCAGCGGCGCCTGCATTCTGATAAGTCGTTGTTTCAAATGCAACGATCTTTAAATTCTTGTTCAATCCAATTTTAAAATCAGAAGAATAAGGGTGTCGCTTGCCGGTCATCCGCATGTCTTCCATGCGGCTGAGTGAATATTTAACAGGGCGCTTGGTAATATGTGTTGCCAATGCACAGAGGGCAGCCCATGTATTGGCCTGGTCTTCCTTACCACCAAAGCCGCCACCCAGGCGGGTTACATCAATTTCAATATTGTGCATGGGCAGGCCGGTTACTTTGCTTACGGCTCTTTGTACAGCCGTTGGGCCCTGTGTGGAAGAGTACACTCTTATCACACCGTTCTCCTGCGGTATGGCATAAGCTCCCTGTGTTTCTATGTAAAGGTGTTCCTGCCCGTTGTTCTCACAACTGCCTTCAAAAACATGATCGCAGTTGGCAAAGGCAGCAGCACTGTCGCCCATTTTAAATGTTCGAGGCGGAATGATGAGTTCGTTTTGTGCAGCAGCCACTCTTGGGTCAGTGATCACCGGTAGTGGTTCTATCTCCACTTTAATTTTTTTCACAGCGCTTCTTGCCGCTTCATCTGTTTCTGCCAGCACCAATGCAATGGGCATTCCGCAAAAGTGAACATGATGATCGGCAAACAATGGTTCATCCGGGATAATGCCGCCGATCTGGTTGGCACCTGTGATGTCTTTGTACGTCAACACTTTTACAACGCCCTTGCTTTTTTCTGCTTCACCGGTATCAATGCTGATGAGTTTTCCGTGTGCAATGGGCGAATCAAAACAGGCTGCAAAAAGGGTTCCCTGCAATAAAGAGATGTCGTCTAAATAAATAGATTCGCCTCTTGTATGTGTGTATGAATCGATGTTCTTCATTTGTTATTTTTTTGAGCCTGGCTGCATTACTATGTGTAGCTTTATGGGCGTCGCACTCTTGTACTGTATTAATTTTATTGGGCAATACAGTGCAGGAGTTCATTGTTTCTTTTGCAACCTGTTACTTTACCTCACCCCTGCCCCTCTCCTGGAGGAGAGGGATAAGCAAATTCTTTTCATTCACTTGCCAGCAGCTGAATTTTAATCGCTGGAAATATGGTTACAAAATGTGCCTTGATCAATTGTCCCAGTAAAAAACTTTTATAGGTGGCCGTTCCTCTTGCATCACTGATGGGTGAAATTTCTGTTTTAGCTATTGCGATCGTTTCTTCTATCGTACGCTCATTGATTTCCCTGCCGTGTAAAAATGCAGAGGCTTTGGAAAGATAAGCAGGCACAGGCCCTACTCCGCCTGCAGATAAATAGGCAGTCACAATTTTGTCATTTTCTATTTGCAGGCTAACGGCGCTGTTCACACTGGCAATGTCCAGATGAGTGCGCTTGCATACTTTTTCAAAATTGAACATGGTGTTGGCTGCCGGCAATTCAAACCATATCTGCTCAATGTATTCTTCATGTGTTTTGGCTAATTTTTTATAGCCTTTATAAAACTGCTGCAACGGAACTTCTCTTGAATTAGTTCCATCACTCAATACCAACTGTGCGTTCAATGCCAAAAAGAAAATGGTGAAATCTCCAATGGGCGAAGCGTTTACCAGGTTGCCGGCAATGGTGGCCATATTGCGGATGGGTGTTGAACTCACCAGCCTGATATGTTTTGCAAGATTGGGGAAATGATCCTGGAAAACAGGTGACTCTAAAATATCTGTCACGGTAACAGCCGCACCTAAATAACATTTATTACCCGCCTGTTTGATGCCGTTCAATTCCGATTTATCAAACATGAAATCTATTTCTTCCTCGTGCATGGTATCATGTTGCTGCACATACAGGTCGGTGCCGCCACCTAAAAATTTCAACAGGGAACCGTTTTGTTTAGGTGTATTGATGACTGGTGGATCTAATTGCAGCAGCCGTTCTTTAATATTGATAAAATAAGCAGGCAAAAAATTATTGGCTACTGCAAAAGCGATCACA
This sequence comes from Chitinophagaceae bacterium, assembly GCA_016722465.1. GTDB lineage: Bacteria > Bacteroidota > Bacteroidia > Chitinophagales > Chitinophagaceae > Ferruginibacter. The sequence continues at coordinate 582,405 of JADKJC010000013.1, forward strand.
TCTTCCAGTTTTCTTTCTGATAATTTGTCCGCAATTTTTGCTGTCGCTCTTTCGATGGATTTATAACCGGTGCATCGGCAAATATTTCCATTCACTGCATCAACAGCAGTTTGTGGGGTAGCCTCTTTACCAGACAACGTAAACCCGGCCAGTGATACCATAAAACCAGGTGTGCAAAATCCACATTGTGTAGCGCCTTCTTCTGCAAAACATTGCTGTATGAAATTAAGGCCCTCTACATTCGTTCCCTCTACTGTTACAATGTGTTTACCCCTCGCATTGCCAATGGCCATCAGACAACTGGTGGCAGAACGGTAAACCAACTCCCCATGTTTAATTTCTCCAACCAGTACGGAGCAGGCGCCGCAATCCCCTTCACGGCAACCGATTTTTGTTCCGGTAAGCCTTTGCTGATACCGTATAAAATCCAGCAGCAAAGTGCCTTTGGGCAATGAAGTGTTTATTTCCTGATCGTTTAAAATAAAATGTACCAAAGTCCCTTATGTTTACAATTAAAGATACAATAAAACTAAAATGAAAAAGCAACTGCCATGCAGTTGCCCGGCAATGTAAAATAATTATTTAAAATACTCCAGTTCCCTTTCAAGAATGGTTACAGACACCCCATTGCGGAAGGCCATTTTCTTTGTCCAGTTGCGGCGCTTGTCATAAGTGTACTTATAGGTAAAATGTTCCTGCTGGTTATTGTCTTTATCAAACCAAACCTCGTCTGTAATATTATCCTGGGCATCGTATTTGTACTGCACCGTTTTTATCAATACATTGTTACTGTTGTATTCAATAAAGCCTGTTAGTTTGTTATTGAGGTCATAGGTAAAAAAGGATTTTTTTTCCAGGCTGTCTGCAGTTTTGTATAAATTTTCTTCTGTAATATTTCCATTCAGGTCGTACCCGTAAGTTGCTTTTACCAGCAGGGTACTGTCTGCATTAAAAGAATTCCAGGCAACCTGGTTTCCTTTTTCATCATATACATATATGGTTCGTTCATCCAGCACAGCATCGCTGTTAAACCATTTATAAGAAACCTGGTGCCCCTTATTGTCGTATTCATACATATACTTTGAAATAAGGCTGCCATCCGGTTTGTATAACCCCTGCTCCAGGCTGCCGTTGCCATTATACCTGTATTTGAATTTCGACCTCAATGCACCGCCGGGGTTATAGAGGCTTTGTTCAGACAGTTTGCCGGCCCCATTATATTTATAGGTATGCCGCATACGCAGGCTGCCATTCTGGTTGTAAATATTTTGCTCTGCAATATCGCCATTGCTTAAAAAAGTATAATCTGCGTTATCGCTTGCCCGTTCTCCCTTTATCGGTTTACCAAAATTTTCCAATGCGGTATAGGAGCGTTCAGTCAGCAACTTTACATTTCCTTTTAAGCCCAGTTCAGCCATTTGCTTTTGCTGCTTTTGTGCAGTTGCATCAACAGCAACCGTTACTAATGCAAGCAGGAAAAAAAGCTTTTGTTGTATTCCTTTCATCAACCTGTTCTTTAGAGGGGTTTCAAAATTTGAAATTAAGACTAAAAAATTAAATAGAGGTTTGAGATATAATCATAATTTACACTTTGTTAAAGCACCCCACTATTAATTAATCATACAGACAAATGAAAGCAGCAGTATTAATAAGGAATGGCAATGCAGCTACTGCATTTGAAATAAGGGAGTTCCCCATACCCACGCCGCAGCAGGATGAAGTATTAATTAAGGTAGTTGCTTTCGGGCTCAACTTTGCTGATGTAATGGCCCGTATGGGAATGTACAAGGAGGCTCCGCCTGTCTGGTGCAGGTGGTGTAGGTACTGCATTGATACAATATGCAACATACAAGGGCTGCGAAATTTTCTCCACTGCAGGCAGCGACAGCAAGTTGCAGTATCTTTCCTCACTTGGGGTGCAGCATCCCATCAATTATACCACCCGGGATTTTGAAACGGAAGTAAAAAGGATCACCAGTGGCAAAGGCGTGGATGTTGTGTTTGATGCGGTTGGTGGTGCTTCTGTAAAAAAAGGGTTTCGTTCACTTGGAGCTGGTGGCCGGCTTATTTGTTATGGTGCTGCCAATATGAGTGATAAAAATATTTTTGGCAAAATAAAAGCGGCGTTGGGTTTTGGGTTTTATCATCCACTGATGTTTATGATGCCATCAAAAGCGATGATCGGTATCAATATGCTGAAGATTGCAGATGATAAACCTGCGATGATACAGCATTGCCTGAAAGAAGTGATCCGCCTTACCGGGGAAGGTATTTTTGTACCTACCATTGGCCAAGTATTTAACGTGGCAGATATTGCCGCAGCACATGAATACCTGGAGAAAAGAAAAAGCATAGGGAAAGTAGTGGTGCAATGGGGTCAATGATGAAGCAACTATCACCATCCGCTTACCAGTAAATGTTGTGCAGCCCGGATACTGCATTTTTGATAGCGGGAATAAGCTGTTGCTGCCGCGATTCTTACAGCAGCATCCCCGGCATTGTTAATGTATGCCTGCAATGCATCATGCAGTGTATAGGCTTCAGGGCTCATGAGTCCGGTACTCCATAGCAAAGGATGTGCTTTTGTTTGAGCCAGCTGCTTTGCAAAATACCTTTTACTGATGCAGGCCAGTATGATGGCATCTCTTTTCTTCCCATCCACATTCTCAAATTTTTCTGCCAGTGAAAAATCCATCAGGCCATCATGACCAATGTATGCAACCAACACTGCATTTCCATTGATCCCAATTGTTGTTCCTTTTATTTGCAGGGTATCTTTTACGGCACCGGAGCAACTATTGAAAAAATCAATGCTGCATTGCTGAATAAATTTTCCATTGTATGCATCTGCCACCAGGTAATAATTACTCACCGTGCTTTTAAACAGCAGGCGTTCCATCAGCGTATCATTGATGGAATATTGTTTCACCAGTTTCCATTGTTTGCTGTTCTTAAAATAAGTTCGTACACCATAGCCACAACCCCAGTAAAGATTGTTATTGATATCCTGCCCATTTCCTATTTTGGCTGGCACCGGCACAATGCCTGGTATTTATTATCACACAATGCCACCAGCACATGAATGGTTTTACAGGTGGAATCGAATGCGCTATCCACTCTTAATGGAGATGACGTATGAATGTTGTGGTTTTTTATTTTGTCCGTTTGTGTATGGCAGCTGATGCTTACAAAAAATACGAAGATACCGGTGGTGAAAATTTTCATAACCTGAATGTACTGTGCTTTATGAAATGATTAATTGTATACATGAAAAGAAAGATTATTTTAACATGGTCAGTATTTAAGGCCAGCCCTCTTTTCAAAAAAACTATACCTTCTCAAAAGCAACCTTTTCACTCAATTCAATATCTTTACTGCGATAATTAATAGAGCTCCCAAACTAATTTGATGAAAACAATTGTATTTTCCATAATCTTTATTTTTATAACAGCGGGTGTATTTGCCCAGCAGGCGGGTACGGATACCATCTTCAGGGCCGGTGCAAATGCTGCAGAAATCAATGGTAAAAAGAATCCCTTTATTAATTACACCGGCAAGATCATTCGCCACATCAGGATAAAAAATGTAGGCTTTGAAGGTGATATCAAAGACACTGCAAAGGTCAACAGCGGCTTTGGTGTAACGATTGGGAATGCACTGCACAAAAACACCATCACCGGGTAATATCCAATAATTTATTGTTTAAAGAAGGTGAAACGCTGAACCCTTTCCTGCTTTCGGATAATGAACGTTACCTGAGAGATCTTGATTATATACAGGATGCACTGATCATTGTACAAAAAACCGCTGATCCTGCAGCGGTTGATCTGCTTGTATTGGTGAAAGATGGATTTTCCATTGTGCCGGGTGCAGGTATTGGTGGTACCCGGAAATACAAACTCGAATTAAAAGAACAAAACCTGGGAGGTTCAGGCTCCATGATCGCAGTAAGTTCTTTGTTTGACAATGCAAGAAAACCAAAATTTGGATATGGCGGCGATTTTCTGCAACGCAATATCAGGGGAAGTTTTATTAACTGGGGCTTTGGTTTTAAGAATTACAACAATGCTTTCAACAGCAACCGTAATGAAGAGACGATTTATTACATGCGTTTTGAAAAACCGTTGGTATCTCAATACCTGCGTTGGTTTGGTGCGCTTGATCTATCCTACAATAAAACAAGCAATGCTTACAATGATACTGCGTACCAAAAAAATTACCGTTACAGTTATTACAATATCGATGGCTGGATCGCCTATAATATCGGATCGGGTAAATTAAGGCATAAAAATACCAATCGAAAGATCCGGAACCTTGTTGCCCTCAGGGTGTTTCACCAGCATTTTAATGATATACCGGATGATTTTACTTCGGATATCAATAATGCTTATGTCAATTCCATGGGGGTACTTACCAGCTTCAGTGTTTTCAAGCAGAATTTTTACAGGACAAATTATATCTATGGCTTTGGCAGAAATGAAGATGTGCCACAGGGATTCAGTGTATCAATTGTTGGTGGTTATGTAAAAAGAAGCAATATCAGCACCACCCGTACAAGGCCTTATTTTGGCCTTGAATTTACCGGGGGCAAGTATAATAAAAAAGGCTTTTACAGTTTCTATACATTCAGGCTGGGTGGATTTCATTATAAAGAAAACTGGGAAGATTTTGACATGCTCTTCAATGCAGATCATTTTACCCGTTTGCGCCGTATTAATGACCGTTGGTTCAAACGCTTCTTCTTTAGCGGAGGTATCGCCAAGCAATTCTCCCCGGTGCTGGAACAATCACTGCAATTGCGGAGCCCTTATGGCCTGCCTTATTTTGGTTTTGGTTACGATGAGAATTTTGGACATGCTGATTTAAGAGGTACCATAAAATCAGAGGCTGTTTTTTATCATACAAAAAAATATTTAGGATTTGGTTTTGCACCTTTTGCTTTTGCAGATGGCACGTTGCTTAAACCAATCAATGAAAGCCTTAGTAAAAGCGACATCTTTACTGCAGTGGGCACCGGCTTCCGTATCCGGAATGAAAACCTGTTGTTTGGTACCATCGAAGCAAGGTTCTCTTATTTCCCCCGGCTGATACCCGGCATGCAGCACATCAAAGTAAAATTCAACACCAACCTTCGGTACAAATACAACAGCAGTCTTGTAAGAAGGCCCGACTTTGTTGCTCCTAATTGATCATAAAAGAGGCTGTCTCAAAAGGAAACAAACCTGTCACATTGAGTTTTATCGAAATGTTTACAGATTTGTTTCCCATTGATTCTAATATTTTGACAAGCTCAATATGACAATCAATGGGATTTTTGAAACAGCCCCCAGGGTTTCATGCTGGCAGCATACAGTTGATTTTGCTCAATGCATCTATTTATTTCCGGTGATAAAGACCTGTTGAATTTTTCGGCTGTCACCAGGCGCAATTACCTCAGTTGGTAAGCTCCGTTTAGAATATTAGCAGGAAGGGTTACTGATTGAATGCTGTTACCGCCTTCATACATGATGGTTTTGCTGAATACCGGCTGTCCTGCATTGTTGACCAATCTTATTTTGTAATTACCCCTCACCTGGTTTGCAAATTGAAGGCTCATGACATTGCCTGTAACAGGATTTGGTGATACCATCAGTGCAGGAATATCCTCTCTAAACAACACTTTAACTACTTTGCTGTAAGCGGTCTTTTCATCGGCGCCAATGCTTTTAATACGGTAATAATTTGCACCCGACACAGGATTTTCATCAAGCCAGTAATAAGTAAATGAGCTACTGTTGAAAACTGGCACCACGGCTACTTTTGTAAAATCAATTCCATTTAAAGATCGTTCTACCTGGTAGTCACGAATGTTTAATTGGTTATCCACCCGCCATTTTACAGCAATTTTTGATCCCTGCTGGCCTGCTGTTACAGTTGTAAAAGTTACCGGCAGTATTCCGGCTGTTTTAAATACGATCCTGAAACGGTTCTCTGCAAATGAACCTGCATTGGAGTTTACTGTAAATGTATAGAAGGTCGTATCATACAGGTTGATTAGAGTAGCTGAATTCAGGTATTTATCTTCTAAAAATGGCAACAGTCCATTATCTGTTAAGTGGTCGCCAAGTATCTGTAACTGATAAGACATATTCTTTAATCCGCTCATAGAAAACTGTATGGTATCATTTCCTGTTGGCGCATTCCTTCTTTCCACTGCCAATGTTGTATTATTTTTGATGATCCAAATATTTTCTCCAAAGTTGAATTGTTTGCGGCTGTCTAAACCATCAATGGTATTGGTATAACTATCATTAAAAACCACCATGTTGCCATCCGCAAGGTTATTGCCACCACCGGTAACTGCGTAGAGGGTTGTCATCAGTACCCGGTCTTCATTTACACCGCCCGGTCTGAAAACACAAACACTTCCCGATGCTTTACTGCTTTCATTAATGGTAATAGTTCCAGCGCTGCCTGTTGCCTGCACAAGGAAGGCTGCACCAGACTGAATGCTGTTTACAACGGTGCCGCCTGACCCATAACTTCCGCCGCCGGGTATTACGATGAAATTACCGCCGCTTGGTGTTAATGTTTGATATGCACCAAGACTGTATGCCCCCATTAATTTGGGATCCCAAACATAAAAAGAAGTACCTGTACAACCGCCACTGGTGGTGATATTCCTCAGATCAATGGCTGATGCAAAAGGATTACCGATCATTCCAAATTTATCAGCTGATACACTTACTGCAGACTGGTTGCCTGTTTTGAGTGTGCCCTTTGTTCTTAATATGGTGGAATTAACGGATGAGATACTGGATGAAGGCGTTACGTTTCTACCCCCCCTTATGTAAATAAAATACCCGGGTTCACTGGCAATGCCTCCTGATGTTGACATTACAGGTAATAATTCATCATTGGCTGCATCATATGAATAGAGGGAATGATTAGCTGTTTGAAAATCGAATCCATCCGCCGACCATGATGCTGATCTTGTTGTAATATTGGTGCCATATCCAGGATTACCATCCACTCCTGCTGACTGGTTTTCCTGCCAGGCTTCATGTATAGTTTGGCCTGAGGTTGGACTTGCCAGTAAGCGCCATCCCCTGTTGACATTTTGAGGTATATATCGTTCTACTGTTACATCTCCTGTAATGTATCCGCCGCTGGTACTACCTGCAGCAATATTGGCCGTAGCAGATGAAGAGGATGCAATGCTGTAGTTCCCTCCCGATGAAAATACACCTGCTGTTGGTATATGTGTCCCTTCAAGGCGAAGAGCGTTTGATAAAGTAATTGTTTGCCCACTGCTGTTCACTGTAAGGTTATTTATCACATTGGTAGTGCCGGGTGTGGACTGGTCAAAAGACAAAGCAGTACTTACAGTGCCATTGATAATTAAATTGCTGCTGTTGCCGGCCCTGATACCTCCGGAGGCTGTGTTAGTAACCGATCCTTTTAATGTAAGCGTATTACCATTGATGGCTAATTTTCCTGAAGTAAAGGTGAGTGTGCCTGCCATCTGAAGATCGTTACCCATTGTAATTACCTGGCCATTGCTGTTCACCTGCAAAGTGCTTAAAACATTGGTGGTGCCCGGGGTAGTCTGATCCATTGAAAGAACAGGGCTCACACTGCCATTGAATATTAATTTACTGCTGCTGCCGCCCTTTATGCCTTCTGTTATCGTATTTACAAGATTACCTTTTACAGTAAGTGTTCTTGCTGCAATCGCCAGCTTCCCTGCAGTAAATGTGATGTTGTTATTCACTACAAGGTCGTTGCCCAGCGTTGAAACATTGCCACTGTGATTGATGGTTAAATTATTCAGCACATTGGTGGTACCAATGGTAGTGGCATCAAAGTATAGTGTGCGGTTAAATGCACCGTTCATAACCATATTACCGGAAGATGAACCACTAAAATTTCTTGAATTTGTCAAAGAACCTGCAATAGCACCTTCCAGAGTAAGTGTATTGCTGCCAATAATCAGTTTGTTGGGTGTACCTGCAAATGTGATTGTACCGGCAACAGTAACATTTCCGGCCAATGTCTTTACAGAATTGTACACATTAAGATTGCCATATTTCTGAGCTGAGTTTAATACTGCAATATTTTGCGATCCGGTACCGCTGTACTCGATGGTACTGGTGGCACCAATTATATGTGTGGAAAAGCTGGATGGTAAAGTGCCGCTGCCGGCAATACGCAATGTTGCTCCATTTGCCACCGTAAGCGTACCACCTGCACTGGTTCTGTTAGCAGTAAAGGTATTCACACTGAATATTCCTGAATTAACAGTAAGGTCTCTTGCAATTCCGATGCTGCCATTCACTTCTTTTAAACCGGAACCGGAAATAACCAGGTAACCGTAATTCTGTGAGGAGTTCAGTGTTGCAACGGTTTGGGCTACCCCATAATACTCGATGGTACTGGTAGCTCCTATTACATGTGTATTAAAATTTGCAGGGATCGTACCTCCGCCCCCTATTCTTAGTGTGCCGCCATTGTTGATGGCAAGTGTACCGGCAATGGTATTCCTGTTGGCAGTATTGGGCCCAAGATCAAGTGTAGCGCCATTGTTGATGGTTAGGTTTCCTTCTATCGGTAAATTTCTTCCGGCGGTGCTGAGTGTTCCGCCATTTACCACAAGGTTATTAAACTGAAATAAATTATAAGGCAGCGTAAATGTGCCATTAAAAACGATGGTTCCTGAATTGGTTTCATAAATACCACTGTATAATGGATCCCCTTCTTCAATGGAACCGCAGGTTAGCGTAGCATCAGCATCCATGGTGATTGTTCCGGTTGCACCATTGATATCACCCAATAAAATCACGTCGGTTACTGTTAAGGATGAAGTGCCTGAAAATGCGATGGCTCCACTGCCCGATCCGTCGCCGGTACCGATCACCAAACCCCTGCATGCCTCCCCTTCAGAACTGATTTGCACAGTAATGCCATTGCCAATTACAACATCATCAGCCGATGTTGGCACTGCTCCCATATCCCATGTATCCGGGTCGTTCCACATTCCATTCTGCACTGAAGTAAAGGTGGTTTGTGATAGCGCCATGCTGGTAAAGCCCATTACAAAAATGAGCAGCACTAAAAGTTTTGAAGTGAGCCTGTTTGATTTGAGTTGCTGATTGACGGTTGCTTTTTTCGAAGGCTGTTTTAACTGTTTCATAGATGATGATTGAATCTTAATTAGAATTTGGATAAAATGATTACTGCCGGTATTTTGTTACTTCTTAACAAAATGAGTTGAGATGAAAATTTGCTTAACATTAATGCCAGCATGTTTCATTGCTCAGCAAATGACAGGTTCTTTCCACACATATTTCTAAATTTCCAAACGGCATTTAGATGGCATTATTACAAATATGATTTTTGCATCAGTTGGTAAAAAATGTTCAGAATATTGCTGGATAAGGATTAGAAATAAAATTGTAGAAAGGCGACTACAACAGTTTCGTTAAAAAAATCATGCATTGAAATTATAAAGAAAGGTGCTCTGTGTAAGTGCGATACGGATGCCGTTCTTGTATCAAAACAGCAATTTGTTTAACAAACGGGTGTCTTAAAATAAAAGGATGGAGATTACCGGCAACTTAGTGGTTGAATACTGCATAATATAGTTACAGTGGTTGATATATAGCCGAATCAATCTGAATCATACATATCAAGGGTATCATCATTTTTTATAGAATTCATCCCACAGCACCGTTTTACCTGTTTTTGCTGCCTGCTTTGCTGCCTCCAGTATCTTCATTACTATTTCATTGTTAGCAGGTGCAGAAAGATCATAAGGCTGCATCACAATATTACCCCTGATTACATTTTTTAAATAAATAAATGGATCGTTACGGTCAGTTGGTAAAGCTGGTGCTGTCAGGGATAGTGGTTCTTTTTCTGATCTTCCTTTACCTGCATATTCGTTCCGTCTTTACAAAAACATATCCCTTTACTCCGTACACTTCCATATCCTTTCGGCTAAAGGGCCAGTTCCAGGATGCCTGTATAATTACCTGTGCTTTTTTATACGTAAGAATAATTGTTGCTTCATCTTCCACTGTTGGATATAACTGTGGCTTTATCTGTTGTGTAATAGCTGTTACTGTTTCAGGATGTTCTCCATTCATGAGCCATGTTGTAAGGTTGGCCCCATAACAACCGAAATCTGTTAATGCTCCGCCACCGTTTAATACCGGATCAGTCAGCCATTGCAGGAATTCAGGGTTGCATCCAATTTCAACAGGACCCTGGTGACCGGTATGAAAAACAATCTTACGTATATCACCTGTCACATTTTCTTTGTTAATCAGCTGGTAAGCTCTTGCATTGCTGCTATACCAGGTAGTTTCATAATTGGTGAGCAATTGTATATTATATTTTTTTGCAAGCGCCAGCATCTTTATGGCATGATTTATATTTACCGCCATAGGCTTCTCAACCATTACATGTATACCGAGTGGTGCACAATACTCCACTACTTTCAGGTGATCAAATATCGTATTGAATGCAAGCACTGCTTCTGGTTTTTTTTTCGCTATCATTTCTTCCATAGAGCTGTATACAATATCCATACTGTATCCATGTTGCTTTGAATAAGCTTCAGCCAGCGAATGGTTGGGCTCTGCAATGCCCACGATCTCGATATCGCCTTTCTTTTCCCTTCCCAATATCCAGTGTACATGTGTATGCACCAGGCCGATGATGGCAACCCTTAATGGCCGTTTAAAGCCGGTATCCTGTTGTGCTTTTATTTGAAAAGTGGCACTGATAAATGCAATGATCAATACTGATTTTTGAAGCATGCTACAGATTTAAGACAAATATAATTATCTAATTGCCTTTCATAGGTTTCCTTTTTCAAAATTGCCAACGCTAAAGATCATCAGCCACAAAAGCTATGATTAACAAAGAGCTTTTGCACAATTGCAAAGGCTGGCATTTTTTTTGAAATGATTGATCAAAACTTCCACTATAAGATAACGCTACCCAATCTGTTCAACTATTAATCAACACTAAAAAGAAATCTTATGAAATTACATGCAAAGCCTTTAATGGTAGTGGGAAGTTTATTGCTTTCACTAAGCGTATTGTTCTATGCCTGTCAAAAAGAAAGCTCTGCCAACGGTACCATTCCTGCCGGCCAGATAAAGCTATCTGTTTACCTAACAGACGGCCCATATGACTTTCAGAATGTATTAATCGACATACAGCAGATTGCAGTAAAAGTGGATACCTGCCAACACTATGGAGATGAAGACCATGACCAGCCGGGTTGTGATGATGATCACGACCAGCGCAATAGCGATTGTGAAATTTGGGACACATTGAATATAAGGCCCGGCGTGTATGATCTTGTTCAATTAAGAAATGGATTGGATACGTTGCTGGCGAGTGATTTTGTACTGAACGGAAAAATCAAAAGAATAAAATTCACATTGGGTGATAACAACAGTGTAATAGTGGATAGCACCAGTTACCCACTCCGCCTGTTAAATAACCAACATTTTGTATATGTGAATATCAAACGTGAACATCTTGATTCCCTTAGCTCAAACAATCTTCAAATGTTTCTTGATGTCGACCTTTCCCGTTCTATCAAATTCTTCAATGGTCAATATTGGTTAAAGCCTGTTATTAAGCCATTTGGCCGCCATAGCAGTGGTGAAATTGAAGGCAAGGTGAGGCCGGTCGGTTCCTTTGGAACGATAAAGGCATTCAATACAACTGATACAGCCTTTGCACTGCCATGGAGCGAAGGCGAATTTAAAATAAGGGGGTTGCAGGAAGGAACTTACAGTCTTTTTATCCAGGGCATCAACGGATACAGTGACACAACAATCAGTAACATTCAGGTAACAAGAAACAGGGATACCAAACTGGTTACCATTCAACTTCATCAGTAATAAAAAGAACATATAAAAGAAGCTGCCCGTCAAAAAGGGCAGCTTCTTTTTTTTATACAAACTTTAATACTGCTTTTTAAATATTCCGGTAGGCTGCATGAAAATTATTCTATAAAACAACAAACGCAGATAAGTAACAGAAGCTCTAAACTATTTGCAGCAGTGTGGTTAAATTTGCGTAAATTGAGAGCCTGGTGAGGAATATCCTTCATTAGTACAATTCCTCATTTAAAATCCAATGGCTTTTTTAGACGATGTGCTTCAACCCCCTTCTTATGGCTGGAGAGATGCTTCAGGTAATTTCAGCAAACCGGCCGCATCCATGATCCTCAAAGAGTTTTTTAACAGGCTTAATATTTTTAAGAGTAAAAAAAACTGGCTTCCTTTTTTCAGCTGGCTGAAAGTATTGTGCCTGCTTCCTTTTTTTATATTGTTTGTAACAAACTATTTCAGTTTTGGGTTACTGGCTGCAGGTTTTGTTTACGGAATGATATTAATGGGTACACACGGTACCATCTGGTATCACCGCTACTGTACCCATGGCGCTTATACCTTCCGCAACAAATGGTGGAAGTTCTTCACAAAAAATTTAGTACTCAGTATTATACCGGAAGAAATTTACGTGGTATCGCATCATGTACACCATGCAAAAAGCGATGAACCGGGAGACCCCTATTTTGCGGAAGGTGGTTTTCTGTATTGTTTTTTGGCAGATGTGAATCACCAGCCGATAGCAAAGGATCTCAGTGAAAAAGACTATAATCATGTACTCAACCTGATGAAGCACACCGGGTTGAGTGGAAATAGTTTTTCACAATATCAAAAATGGGGATCGTTTGCAAAACCACTTAACAGTATTGTAAACTGGATTATAAACTGGAGCTTCTGGATCGCTGTATTTTATTTGATTGGCGGTATGGGCCTGGTGTGTGCTTTATTTGCCGGTGCTTTTATCTGGGCCGTAGGTGTTCGTACGTTTAATTATGAAGGGCACGGAAAAGGTAAAGATATGCGGCAGGAAGGAATTGATCATAATAAAAAAGACATGTCCATTAACCAGATATGGCCGGGCTATGTTGCTGGCGAATGGCACAACAACCATCACCTGTACCCCAAAAGTGCAAGGTCTGGTTTTTTACCTTACCAGTTGGATCTTGCCTGGTGTTACGTAAAACTAATGCATAACCTTGGGGCTGTCACTAGTTATAATGATGACCAAAAAGAATTTTACATAAAATACCATACCCCCTATCTTGAAGAGAAAAAAACAAATAAACCTGTCAATAAAGCAGTGCTTATAAAGGAAAAAGTGAATTAAACAACACATTCACCGCTTTAAAATAAAAAAGTAAGCAATGAAATATCATTGCTTACTTTTTTTATAAATAAGAACCGGCAGGGAATTAGTAAAGCTATTTTTACCAGCTTTACTTAACCACCTGCCGGAGTACTATTGTATCTTTTTTATAGACACTTTTTTAGTTGTTACTTTTTTAACGGTCGGTTTTTTCTCCATCACTTTTTCAGCAGGTACCGGCTTGATTTCAATATACTGTCCCTCTTTTAATTTTAACGGTGCTGCTCCTTTCCTGCTTACTGTTCCATCGGGACTTACCACCAAACCCGTTGGCAGTGTTAAGGCTTTGCTCATCTTTATCGATTCTCCGTTTTTAACAACGATCATTTCACCATCTTTCATCATTACCCTGTCACTCATTGGCTTCTCTATTTTTGTAACTGCAGAATTTGTTGCTTTATTTGTTTTACCAGGCTCATCTTTACCAGGCATATTTCTGTCAGGCCTTGCTGGCATTTCCTTAGAAAGGGCCGAGTCATTGCTCCAGTTCCTGTTTGCAATGCTGTCATCTGGCCATTTTTTCATTGCTGTATCAATCGTATTTCTTTTTACAGGAGGTACAGTATCCAACTGTGGTTGTTTCTTAACAGGTGGAACGGTATCTACCTGGGCAGATAAGGTACTCATCAAAAAAATGCTTATCACTAATACTGCTACTTGTTTCATAATCTAAATTTTTATAATGATATATGTTTTAGAGATGCTGCTATTTACACCTGCCTGATAAAAACAAAAAACAAGCCACCTGTTTTCTATTTGTTATCCAATAGACATGGGCATTTTCTTTCCCACAACAAGATGATCAGGGAGTAACCGGGGTAAAACTTCACTATTTTTTTGCATGGTATTTAGCCAGGCTCTAAAATAAATTTCGTTACGAACGAATACCGGACCGGTCCTGGCAACCCTTGCTGAAAAATGTTGAATTGTTGCTGCAATATTTTTTTTACCTTTCCTTTTCACTTCCCTCCTGCCATGTATGAATAAAAAAGCCCCTTCTTATAAAAACACCGGTTGCCGAATGGAACAAACCATGCGTTGGTATGGGCCAACTGATCCCGTTAGCCTTCAGGATATAAAGCAGGCAGGATGCACAGGAGTTGTAACAGCCCTGCATCATATACCCAATGGTGAAGTATGGGCTGATGATGAAATCAAAAAACGGAAAGAAGCGATTGAGAGCGCCGGTTTAATATGGAGTGTAGTGGAGAGTGTGCCCGTACATGAAGCCATCAAAACAAATACGGGTACCTGCCAACTTTTCATTGACAATTATAAACAATCAATAAAAAATTTGGGCCGTTGCGGCATTCGCATCATCACCTACAATTTCATGCCGGTGCTGGACTGGACAAGAACTGATCTTGCTTTTACGGTGGAGGATGGCAGCAAGGCATTACGGTTTGAGAAAGCTGCTTTCATTGCCTTCGATCTTTTCATGCTCAAACGGAAAAATGCAGCTTTGGACTATTCCATCGGAGAAATAAAAAGAGCGGAGAATAAATTTGCTGCAATGACTGATGATGAAAAACTTTTGTTACAGAAAAATATCATTGCAGGGTTACCGGGCAGCGAAGAGAGTTTTAACATTGAACAATTCCGCCAGGCACTGGATGCTTATAAAAATATCAATGCTGATCAACTCCGGGAAAACCTCATTTATTTTTTACAGCAGATCATTCCGGTAGCAGATGAATGCAATGTAAAAATGGCCATTCATCCCGATGACCCGCCTTATGCCATACTGGGATTGCCAAGAATAGTAAGTACTGCAGCAGATATAAACGAATTGATTAAGGTTGTTCCTTCATTAAACAACGGGCTTTGTTTTTGTACCGGTTCTTTTGGCGTAAGGGCAGACAACGATCTGCCTTCGATGGTGAAACAATTTGCTGACAGGATTAACTTTGTTCACCTCCGTAGTACCAGGCGAAATGAGGAAGGAGATTTTTATGAGGACAATCACCTTGATGGAGATGTAGATATGTATGCAGTGATTAAAGAACTGGTGATCGCCATGAAGCAACGGAATTGCTCCATCCCTGTAAGGCCGGATCATGGTCACCAGATGCTGGATGACCTGCATAAAAAAACAAACCCTGGTTATTCAGCCATTGGCCGCCTGCGTGGACTGGCAGAAATAAGAGGTGTAGAAGTAGGTATTTTAAGAAGCATTGCAGAGACGGAATAATATTGCACATATCAATAACATCAAAATGAAGAATAAAATAATTCCAGCCATACTCTCAATTGTAATCTTCTGTTCTGCAACTGCACAAACAGCAAAAAAAGATGGATGGCAATTACTCTTTAATGGGAAAGACCTGAAAGGCTGGAAGCAGTTGAACGGAAAAGCAACCTATACGGTTCAGAACGGCGAGATCATTGGAACAACAGTGCCATACGAGCCCAATTCATTCCTTGCAACTGAAAAAGAATACGGTGATTTTGTGCTGGAGTTTGAGTTTAAGGTAGACAGTACCATGAACTCGGGAGTACAATTCAGAAGCGAAAGCAATGCCACCTGTCAAAATGGAAGAGTTCATGGCTACCAGTATGAGATCGATCCATCCAAACGTGGATGGACTGGCGGCATATATGATGAAGCAAGAAGAGACTGGCTGTATCCGCTTGATCTTAATCCTTCAGCAAAAAATAATTTTAAACAACAGCAGTGGAACAAAGCCCGTATTGAATGCATCGGCAATAATATCAGAACATGGATCAATACTATCCCGGCAGCTTATTTAATTGATGATATGACAGCAAAAGGATTCATTGCTTTACAGGTACATGCCATCAACCGTAAAGAAGATGAAGGTAAACAGATTCGTTGGCGCAACCTGCGGATCAGGACAGAAAACCTCCGGCCAAGCCCCAACTCCAATCAGTTTGTAGTAAATCTTTTGCAAAACAATATTTCCGGGGCAGAAAAAATGAATGGCGTTTCCTTATTGTGGGATGGTAAAACAACCAATGGATGGCGTGGTGCATATAAAAGTAAATTCCCGGAAAAGGGTTGGGAAATAAAAGATGGAGTATTGAGTGTACTGGCTTCTACGGGGGCCGAATCAACAAACGGCGGCGACATTGTAACCATGAATGAATACGGTGCTTTCATTCTTCAGTTTGAATTTAAATTGGCAGCAGGTGCCAACAGTGGTGTAAAATATTTTGTTACTGAAAAAGATACCAGTAACGGCTCGGCCATTGGCCTTGAATACCAGTTGCTGGATGATGAACAGCACCCCGATGCAAAGTTAGGTGTGGTTGGTAACCGCACATTGGCTTCATTGTATGATCTTATTCCTTCGCTTAAAGAGTTAAGGGCAAGGCGGCCCATTGGAGAATGGAACCGGGGAATGTTAATCGTTTATCCTGATAACCATGTTGAGCATTGGCTGAATGGCTGGAAGGTATTGGAATACCAGCGTGGCGCCCCATACTTTTATGCATTGGTGGCAAGAAGCAAATATGCAGTATGGCCAAATTTTGGTATGGCAGCTAAGGGGCATATTCTTTTACAGGATCATGGCAATGCCGTTAGTTTCAGAAGTATAAAAATCCAGGAATTAAAATGAGTAATTCATCACTCATCATTCATCACTTATAATTCGTTAATCATGTCTTCACGCAGAAAATTTGTTACGCAGGCAGCGCTGGCAGGGGCCGGTATCCTTACCTCTAAAATTGCATGGTCGGCACAAAGCTACAGCAGGATCATAGGCTCCAATGAAATAATAAGAGTAGGTGTGGCAGGTTTCTCCGACAGGCATAAAGCCACCCATCTCCCCTGTTTTATGAACCACTACAAGGAATTGAATTTTGATATTGTAGCGGTATCAGATATCTGGAAAAAAGAAGAGAAGAAGGTGCAGCTGCGTGGAAAGAAAAAATGCAGCATGATATCATCTCCTGCCGTAACAATGAAGAAATGTACAGCAAAAAATTAGTGGATGCTGTTTTTATCGGCACTGCAGATTTTCAACATGCACTGCATTGTATTGAAGCAGTGAATGCAGGCTGTGATGCCTATGTAGAAAAACCTTTTGCAGAAACCATGGAAGACAACCGTGCCGCATTGAAAGCAGTGAATGCAAGCGACAGGATCATACAGATCGGATCACAGCGGAGGAGCGGATCGAATTACCAGGCAGCCAATGATTACATCAGGTCGGGTAAGTTTGGCAATATTACTATGGTGGAATTATCGTGGAATGTAAACCAGCCCGGGCGCTGGCGCAGGCCTGCATTGCTGGGACAGTTAAAGGAAGAAGATACCGACTGGAAACGTTTTTTAATGAACCGGCCTTATGAATCTTTTGATGCAAGAAAATACCTGGAGTTCCGGTTATTCTGGCCTTATTCATCCGGCATACCGGGGCAATGGATGAGTCACCAGATCGATACCGTGCATTGGTTTACCGGCCTGCAGCATCCACGGAGTGTGGTGGCTAACGGCGGCATCTATGTGTGGAAGGATGGCCGGAAAAACTGGGATACCATGACCGCCGTTTTTGATTACGGCCCTTTGAATGATGGAGGCGCCGGATTCCAGGTGAGCTTTTCATCCCGTATGCACAATGGCGATGAAAATCCATCTGAAATATACTATTCAAATGGCGGCGAATTGAATTTAAATGCCAATAAAATTTCTCCCAAAGGTGGTCTTACCAAACATTTTGCTGATGCGATGAATATGCAGCCCTTTCTATTGCCGGAGATGGAATTATCAGGTTCTGAAAAAGTAGTGGCGTCTGCCAATACAGGTGGTGACATTCTTACATCCAATCATATCCGGAACTGGATGGAATGTATCCGCAGCCGTAAACAACCCAATGCACCGGTGGAAGCTGGATACAATCATTCTGTTGCCACCATCATGACCAACGCTGCTGTTATCACAGGGCAAAAAGCAACTTTTGATGACAAAGCACAGGAAGTAATGGCAGGAGGAAAAGCATTTGAACCATTCTGAAAATAAGTACAAGCCTGGTTCATAAAAAAAAAGTATCATGATGCCCGCTGCTGCAGCATTACAAATAATTATGCTTTATTGCCTGGTAAAAACAGTGATGTAGCTGGCACTGCCGATGGGCTGTGTTACAGATATGCTTGTGCAATTATTGTCAATATGATTGTCTGCAAAGTCAATACTGCCGGCACTGGCAGTTATTCTTCCGTCTATAATATCCCAGGTGCCGGTACCACTATTTGAACAGGCTCCTGTTTCGGTATACAGCAGTGTTTTATCAATTTTTAGCTCATACAGGGCATTTAATTCACAGGCATCAATGGTGGAGGTTAAGTCTGTATTGATCCCATTGGCGGATGCCACTAATTTAGTTAACTTATATTTTCCTGCTATTCCTGTAACACTGATTTCACAACCAACAGGGGCTATGTCTTTTTTTTTGCAGCTCCCTGCAAAAAAAAATAAAGCACTCAGAAAATAGACTCCCTTTTTCATGGCTTCACTTTTAATTTTTTATTTGCTGTAATACGCCTATGTTGAAAATTAAATTTGGTTGGCTGTCAGATGTAACCTGTTTTGCAGTTGCCGGAAGCAGCTTCTGTATCATTCTGCACGATGATCAGTATTTTGTTTTGGGTTAGGTAATTTCCCCCTTTTGTGAATGATTAACCCGTTTAAAAAATTACGCAATATCTGGTCGCCGGCTTCTACATACCCCGGGTGATCTTCATTCCTGAATAGGTCACCTAATGCACCTTTTGAAATTTCAAAATCTGCCTGTTTCAGTATCTCAATGATGTCATCGTTTTTTAAAGAAAGTGCTACCCGTAGTTTTTTTAGAATGTCGTTGTTGCTGAGCATAAATATATTTTAAAGTACAAATATAAAACTATTGCTTTTTTTGCTGCAGCATCAATATTATTGTTGAAGTGTGAATGATGTAAAGAAATAACAGAATTGTGTAACAGTTAGTGCTGAAAAGAGATCAGCTTTACATGTTATTTCAAATCTTGCTAAGCATTTAAATCAATAAACATGGATACACTAACGACAGATAATTTTACCGGTGTTAATGCAGATGAACGGTATCCCAACATCCCTTTGAAATATTTAACAGCATCCTCCATCATTGGGGATAAAGTACATGATGACAAAGATGAATCAATGGGTAAGATCGAAGATATCATGATCGATCTGTCAACCGGTAAAATCGATTACATCGTGGTGGAATTCGGTGGTTTCCTCGGTATTGGCATCAAATATTATGCGATCCCTTTTACGATGCTGAAGGTAGATCCTGATAAAAAAATATTCGTATTTGATCAAAAAAAAGAACTGCTTGAGAAAGCCCCTGGTTTTGACCTGGCACACTGGCCGGACACCAACTTTCACCGGGAAGAAACTTACTGGAGTTTTAATGGATAAAGGTTACATACATAACCCTACTACTTTACTGCAGTATTCTTTCCCCGAATGTACTTTACAGTAGAACTGCCAAAGTGCAGGAGCTTTTCATGAAATTATTTTAGGCATATTTTTGCCCCATCTTCTTTGATAGTCATTCCGGAGTTGCTGTATAGATGTGACACCTGCATACTAAGAGCAGAGTTGCATTTCAGGTGATTTGTTCCACCCATTTTCAAGCATCATCACTTCTGTGTACACTGCCCAGCCATCTATTATAGCCCATTCTGAAAAACAGGCCTGGGTACATCCAGTGATTTTTTATTGTTGTAAATGTCCTGCACACAATGCCAGGGAACAGCTTCATGAATGCAACGCAAAATTTACTTCATAGCCTTCATTCCTTTCTGAATCGCTGCAGAAATCAATAAAATAGTACATTGCAGTAAGGTGTCATTGTTGCCGGCAATTGTGCGGCTGATAACAAATAATAAAATTTTCAAAGTATAACTGTCAACAAATGGAATATTGCTCAATACGAAAATCTGTTATTTTTTTTCTTTTTTTCTTTTTGTCAGGAACAGCTATTGCTCAAACCAGTACCGTTAACCTGCTTGGCAGTTACAAAGAGCTTCCTGCAAGTCTTACACCTTACCTGGTGAATGGGCAGACGGCTGTATTTGATAAGACAGTAGCGGATCAAATCCTCCGCACGAAACCTGCTGCATTTAATTTTTCTTTCCGGTTTGAAAATAAAGAATGGATCATAACGCTTACCCGAAGTGATTTTTTTTCAAAAGGTTTTGCTGTGGCCACCGGCAGCAAACCGCCTGATCAATTCATCTACAATAAAGATCAGGCACTTCATTACAAGGGCACAATTAAAGGTAAACCTCATTCATTTGCAGCAGTAACGGTACTGGCAGATAAACTGGTAGCGGTAATAGCTGATGAAAAGGGTAATATTAATATTGGAGCCATCAACACTGCAGTTGCTTTATTGGCTTCAGAGCATATTATTTACAGGGAGGCTGACCTGCTGATCGAAAAAAAATTTGAGTGCAACACGCCCGATGCTGCACCCGTTGTTGCTAACCCTGTACCGGTGTACACAGCAGCTGATGCCACTTCTGCCACCGTGAATGATGAACCGGTGGATATTTATTTTGAAGCGGATTATACCACTTACCTCAACAATGGCTCCAGCATAGACAATGTTGTAAACTATGTAACAGCCTTGTTTAACGTAGTGCATACATTGTATGAAAATGACAGCATCAGTACAAAGATCAGCGGCATTAAAGTATGGAACACACAAGATCCTTATAACAGTTTAACCACTACTGCTACAGTGCTCAATGCTTTTTCAGCAAACATGGCAAATGGCTTCCCGGTGATATAGCACATTTTTTATGTCAGCGTGCATTGGGTGGCGGCCGTGCCTTCCTGGATATTTTATGCAGCGGCAGTGGCTCAAAAACAGGTGTAAGCGGCAACCTTACCAATTCATTTAACCAGTTCCCTCTGTATTCCTGGAGCACCATGGTGATCACACATGAAACAGGGCACAATTTAGGATCGTCCCATACCCAGAATTGCGGCTGGCCGGGTGGCGCTATTGATAATTGCTATCCAACAGAAGGTGGTTGTGCACAGGGGCCTGCACCAGTTGGCGGCGGCACCATGATGAGCTATTGTCATCTCACCGGTTATGGTATCAACTTTGCCAAAGGCTTTGGCCCCCTACCCGGCTACCTCATCCGCAGCAGGGTAAGGAACAGTACCTGTATCAACCCGGTTGTAAATTTTGAAACCACTTTACAAACTGTAATGGAAGAAAATGCAACAGTGGAGAATGGCTGCTTTGATTATGCCCTGGTAACTGCAAAAATCAAGATCAATTATACACCCAGCCAACCGGCAACTGTTACGCTGTTACCAACAATACCCGATGGATTGGAAATTGGCCCTGATAAAGACATAGAAATAAGCCCGGTGAATTTTATCATCGACTCAACCAATCTTTCCCAAACCATCAGTTTTAAAGTGTACAATGATGCTTTGACTGAAGGTACAGAATCACTCCTCATTAACTTTAACCTGGATGCCAATGGCGGTAATGCGGTAAAAAGAAATACCAACAACAGCCATACAATCAATATTACTGAAACAGACCATGGCCCTTATGAAACGCCTGGCCAGCCCTTATTTCAGGAGTCGTTTGACAGCATCAGCAACGGACTTGGCAACTGGGAACAGACAGTTGTGTATGGCACTACCTCACCCAACAGGTGGATCGTTGGATACAGTGCCGATCCTTTTTTCGCAGGCAAGTCAGCTTATATTTCCAATGACGGAGGCACTTATGCATACGCAGGTTATACTGCCAGCGACAGCAGTATCGTAAGGCTGGTATCGCCTGTTATCAATGCCAGTGGCTTTACCAGTCTGCACCTCAGTTACCTGTATAAATGTGTGGGTGAATATACTTTTGTACAGGGCGGTGGCACAGGACAGGGAGAAAACATCGTTGGAAAAGATTACGGGAAATTATTGTACTCTATAGACAATGGCAGTAACTGGATTTTACTGAAAGATAATATCAGCGGCAGGTACAGCAGCCAATTGGAAGATATTGCATTGCCGGCAGCAGCGAACAACAGCAGCAGCCTGCGAATTGCATTTGAGTGGAGGAACAATGACTCAGTGGTGAACAATCCCCCTTACTGATCGATGACATTGAAATTAAAGGAGTTTCTACGAGTGCCATACAAAGCGCTGCAGATACAGCGAATAAAAATGAAGTGTATCTGGGACCTTATCAAACGGCACACTATTACAACCCGGTAACCAATAACATTATGGCCAGCATTGAAAATACCAGTGATTTTGATTTTGGTTGTACCAGGTTGGAAATGATCCGAACTGGTAATGGCGCTTCTGCAGCATGGGATACTACCGCCGGATCAAAAATTTCAAACAAAGCATATAAGATAACAGCTGCCAACAACAATGCAGCAGCACCTTATAATCTTACATTGTATTATACCAAAGAAGAAATCAATGGTTGGGCAGCAGCTACGGGCAACAATGTAAATGAACTGAAGATCGTAAAAACGAGCGGTGATATACTGGCACCTGTATCAGCTCCTGTGTTCTCATCTGTCAATAGCATCAGCAACTATGGCGCTACTTTCCATAAAGCCATCAGCGCCACATTTACCGGGTTTTCATCATTTGCCATCACCAAACCATTCAGTACAAGGCAATGTCCTGCAGGCAATATTATTTTTGGGGCAGGCGTTCCTGGCAGTGCCTATCAATGGCAGGTAAATACCGGCAGTGGTTACAATAATATTGTAAACAATGCTTTTTACAGTGGTGTTGCTGCTGATACGCTCCGCTTAACCAGCCCGCCAACTTTGTACTATGGCTACCGGTACCGTTGTGCTGTCAGTACTTCTTTTGGTACTGTGTACTCTCCCGAGTTTACACTAACATTTGGAATGACCTGGCTGGGCATACAAAGCAAAGTGTGGGAAAATCCTTTGAACTGGGGTTGTGGGTCATTGCCCGATGCTAATACCGATGTGATCATTAATGGCGGCGCTAATTTTAATCCGGAAGTAAACAGCAATGCAACCATCAGGAGCCTTAAAGTATCACCTGCTGCCAATGTGATGGTAAAAACCGGTGCTGTGTTGATTATTAAAAATTAACCGGCAAACCGGGGGATGAGAAAAAATATTCAACAGTAAAAAGCCAGCACTGCTTTACTGCAAGATACAGTTGTTATTGTTTATTAAGAAGTGAGCAATCCAACAACAATGCAAATAAGCACCGACACAACCAGGAAGATAAATTGTCCATTTTTCATGATTCACCAGTTTAAAAGATGCGATCAGGGAATACCAATTATTACCATACAAACATATCTTCACAAGGATAAATTCCCAACTGAATATTGTTGAACAGGTTAAAATAGCAGTTGGGCAGGGAAAAAAAGCTGCTGATACCGTATCAAAAAAATACGGAAAGCAATGTAAAATCAATGCTTTAAAAAATTCTTCTCTCCAGCTTTGATGCTTACTTTCAGTCCGTTTTCTTTGGGTGGAATGGGGCAATTATACCCGGCTTCATAAGCACAGTAAGGGTTATAAGCTTTATTAAAATCGATAGCACAATGAATGTTTTGAATATCCGCCAGCTTCAGATCAATATACCTGCCGCCGCCATAGGTTTCAAAGCCGGAAGTGCTGTCAGTAAAAGGAACAAATAAATAGTCCCCGTATTCCTTTGTTGTTATCAAAGATTTATTCTGGTACACATTCAATTGCAGTGCAGTATTTTGTATGATAAAGCTTAATACTCCATACACCCTGTATTGCTGTTTCATTGTACCGGATGTATTCATCCAGAACCATTCGCTGTTCTCTTTTCTTTCAAAGCGGGCTCGTAACCTGTATGCCTTATCGGGAGGATAGAACTGCATCATCTTTTTATCTTCCCCTTTCACCACTTCATGTTCCTTTACATATTGCTGAATAAATTTGTTCAGCGAATCTTCATAAACCTGTGGCTGGCTTTTACAAAACAATGGACTGATGAGCAGGCAAAAAATAATTTTTTTCATGAAAAACGGTTTGGGCTTTGTAAAAAAAGATACGGGCAAATTGATTTTGCAATAATAATCAGTTACTCAAAAAACCTGATGCTTCCTTACCATCATTGTATTTTGCCAGCACAGCTATTACTCCTTTGGTAAATGTTTTCAGCTTAACAGTATCACTTGCAGCCATTGGCTTTATAGTAGCTGATAACACCCCGTTCACAAATACAGTAACACCTGCAGGTATCTTTTCCGGATACGTTAATTTCAACTGCTTGCTTTTATTGTTCCATGTGTATAGGAATGCCGGTTCTCCTGCCTGCATGGGTTTTTTATTATCGGTACTATAAAAATGGCCTTTACCTGCATTCACATTATGGTATTTCGAAATTTTCAACGCAGTTGGTTTTGCCTGGGCCACCTTAGTAAACCCATCTTTACAGTGCTCCAGGATATTTACAAGCGTATCATTTATTGTACCATTCCACCAGTCTACCCGTTCATTATAAAACCAAACCACATTGCTGGTTGAAGTTGCAACTGCATGCTTTATATTCTCTTCGAGCCAGTTCCAGCGTAGATTGCTTTCAGAGCCGAGGTTAAACCTTGGGTGCAGCACCATCAGGCCATCATAAAAAACAGGCTGTGATACCTGAATTGTTTTTGCAAGTGCCCTACCTTTTGCTGGTTTCATTAAGCGAACCGTAGTTTTCTGAATAAGATCCGGTGACTCAATGAACTGTGAAGGCTTCATATTCCAGTAAGCAAGTTCATTACCATCAATTACCTGCACACCCTTTGTTTTTCCCAACAGCACACCTTCGATGAAATGTGGCAAAAGTGCATGTCTTGTTTTTTGATAGGGCATTACTTTTTCATCGTCCATGATCAGGCTGCTGATCCAGATGGAAAGAATAGAAAAATTACTGGTATACTGCTGCAATGCTTTTATAAACTGTGTACCCCTTTTTCGTACCTGGTCCTGCACTTCTTCAAAACTATGATGGGGGTATTGTTCTGTTGTATAGGTCCATGGATTATCCAGAGGGTTCTCGGTATAATATTCTGCATCCAGCAAAACCCCTTTTATCTTTCCGGTAAAGATTGCTTTTGAAATACCTTTCATGTTTTTCAACCTGCTAACCCAGGCGCTGTCATCAAACCAACCGGCACCTCTTTTTCCTTGTGCCCGGAGTATGAGATAGTTGTTTTTATATTTCCCCCATTTAAGAGGTTTAAGTTTAGTGTATTCAAAATACCCGGTTGTGTACGTTGTTGTATCCAGCAGGTCAGCAAATTTTTTTGAAGGGAAAAGCAGATGCCGTCAAATGGTGTATGCTGCATGGAATCGAGCCGTTGACTGAGTATATTTACAGTTGGATAATCCCACCCAAATTCAATAATGGCAGGCTTTTGTGCAAAACCGCTGGTGCTGATGGTGAACAGCAGGATAAATGGCAATACCTGTTTAAATATTTTATAAAATTGCATGGTTGATTTTTGCTGCTAACAGTGTATTGTTTTTTACACAATTGATTAAAGAAGCTGACCGTGGTGTTACTTTTTACTTTTAAGAAAGAACAGTTCTTTTTCCAGTTGCTCAATTTTCAACTGCTGTTCCTGTATGGCTTTTGTAAGTACCGGTATCAGCTCGCTGTATTTAATTCCATAAGGATCTGTAATGGCAGGTACAGGTTTTCCAACTGCTATAGCCTGTTCAATTTGTTGTGGAGTAACCTGGCTGTGTACCACGGCTTCGGGAACAAGAGTCTCCACTTCCTGAGCTATAAAACCTATTTGCTGGCCAGTTCCGTCTTTTGGATCTTTCCAGTTGTAAGTAACCGGGCGCAACTGCATTACCGTATTCAATCCATACTTTAGCGCTGAGATGTTTTTTTCATTCTTCCATCGGAGGTTTGAATAGTTGCATTACCGGCATAAATATTTTTAAACCGGTAAACAGGTGTACCCAGGTCGGTTAAATTATCATTGAATGGTTCAAGATCATCATCGATCCTGTTGACCCATAAACCTGTTGCAGGCTTTGTAGCCCAGGCTTCGCTTTCTATTGCAAAATATGAGTTATTAGCAAAAATCATACTGGCTGAATCGTCTGCGGCAGGAGCCCTGAAACGGATGAACGGAGCATTTAGGCCATCCGGGTAAATAGCCATACTGCCTTTTACTTCAAGAGGCAGGTAAGGATTGGCAATACCAATACCAACATTGCCCTTCTCAACGATCAGCCCAAAGCCGGCTGATGAGTAAAAATAACCTGCAGTACCAGTGCCGGAAGAAATTGCATCCACCGCACGGCCGGCAATGGAAGATGCGTAAACACCCTTGCCGGTTTCTGCATAACCTGTCAGTCCATTGCCGCTAAGGGAAATTCCTGTAACCGCATTATTCATAACGGCTTCTCCCCTGATGGCGGACTCCAGCGACAAGGGAGCAAAACCAGCGTTGTCAATTTTTGAATAGATGCCGGCACCGTTACCAAGGGATTTGCCATTGATAACAAAAAAACCAGGGAAAGTAAACCCCTGCACATCCAAAGGGTAGTTGGGGTTAATAATACCAATTCCTACATTCTGTGCTGATAGTGAACCTGCAATCAAAATTACAATCATCAATAACAGGGAGTCTTTTTTCATACTATTAATTTATATTGACAAGATAAATAAAAATTAACAGTATTTCGGGCATTTGTAACATGCCTTAGGGTGCTATTCCGCCTTAAAGGACTCCTCTCCCACGCTTTTATCTCCAATATATGCCCAGGTGATATTTCTTGCATACTTATTTAATGCTGCCTGCACATCTTCGGCTGTAACCATACTCATTCTTTCACCCAGGTTCTCTGCCAGTTTCCAATCTCCCATCATTTCAGCTTCGCCCAATTCACCGGCTATATCACTCATGATCTCCTGTCGTTTTATGTAAGATTGTAAATGGTGCTTACGCAGGCTTTCCATGATTCTTTCGGGGTAGGTATTTTTTTTGATGTAGGAAAGCACTGACCGCATGGCTTTCACTGTTTCGCCTGGTTGTGAAGTACTGGCATACATTGTTACGTAAGAAATATTTCCTTCAGATAAGGATGCCGATGGTGCATAAGAAAGGTGTTTGGTCAGGCGGATAACATCAAACAAAGCGCTGTTCAAAATAGTAACTGCCAAACGGAAAGCAGGATAATCCGGGCTGCTTAAACGGGGTGCATTTAAAATCCCACTTACATAATTGGTGGCAATAGGGCGGCCTTCTATTTTAGCTGTTTCTTTTAAAAAAAATGAACTTTCAATATTTACAGCTGTGTATGCTGCAGCCGGAATGGCTGAAAAGGATTCCTGTATTTTCTTCTCAAGTTCTTCCCTGGTAATGTTGCCTGCTACCACCAGGAACATGCGGTTTTTATTAAGCAACGTATTGAAATAATAATCCTTTACTTTCTCCCTGGTTAATACTGTTAAACTGGCAACAGTACCCTCCGGGTTAATGGAATAAGAAGTGCCGGCAAAAGCAAATTCCTTTGCAAGTCGTTTTAAACGGTCATCAGGATTTGAGTTACTTTCCTTCAGGTCATTTATTTTCTGTTCTTTCAACAGGTCAAACTTTTGTTTTTCAAACACCGGGGCAGCAATCGCAGATGAAAACAGATTCCATGCCTGGTGGGTATACCTGGAGATGCAGCTTAATTTCACCACCCCATAGTCGTTGGTGACATCGTTATTCAAGTGCAATCCATATTCATCTGCCTGATCATTAAAATCACCGGCTGCATATTTAACGGTACCACATTCTATTATTCCGGAAAGGGCTAAGGATTCTATGCCGGCATTGGCTGCAGTATAGTTTGATGAACCACCACGGAAGTACATGCTCATTACAAGGGTTTCTTTTTGCGTTTGACGCAGTATCACTTTTAGTCCGTTTACAGTAAAATCAACGGTATTGGTTTGTGCAACACCTGTTGCAGCCATCAGCAGCAGTATCATTAAACTGCTCATCCTGGTATATGTTGAAAAAGTAGACCGCATGGTATAATTATTTAGAGAAGTAGAAGTTGGGATCGGTTTGAAAGTTTGCATCCTGGGGTACGATGAGACCGGCGCAAAAAGGTTGGTGTTTGATATACTTTCGTACATAATCTTTAATATCCTGCCGGGTAACTTTATCCAGGTTCTCCCGGTAAAATGTATAATACTCCACCGATGCACAGGCCCACCAGAATGAGAACAGATGCACATATCTTTCCACTTCTTCCCTTTCTTCCACCTGGGTAATAGACAGTATCCTTTTTGCTCTTTCAATCTGCCTGTCTGTTATATAACTGTCATCATCCCATTGTTCCATTTCTTTCAGCATTGCCTGGTAGCACTCTTTGATCTTTGATGGATTGGGTGATACTGAAAAAGTAATGGGCCCAACATACTTTTGAGAATAATAATTGATTTGGATATCTGATGCCAGCCCGGTTTCCTGCAATGCCTTTGTTAATTTAGACATGCGTTGGTTCAGGATAAAAGAAAACACATCCGCTGTGTACGTTGCCTTCAGATCATTCCTCATATCAGGGCCCTGCCAGCGGAAAATAAGCAACGGCGATTCGGCCAGCTGTGATGCAAGCACCACTTCTTTGTTATTTTTCAACGGCTCTATTTCAGGTACCGGGTATTTTACAAACGGATCAAATTTTGAGCTTTTCCAGGAACCAAAGATATTCTCCGCCCTGGGGAATATATCTGCATGATCAACATCTCCGCCAATAATAAGCAGGCAGTTGTTGGGATAATAAAATTTGTCGTGGATGGTTTCCATTTTTTCCGGTGTTGCCGACAGTATCACGTTGTGGTTACCGATGATATTTTTACGGCTGTAGTTATCGCCCCAAAGCAGGTGGTTCAATGTATCTATCAATACATAATAAGGGCTTGATTCATGCCGCTGAAACTCTGCATCCACAATCGGGTTCTCTTTTTCCATGTCTGCCTTCTTAAACCTTGGGTAGCGGATGGCGGAATTCATAAACTCAAGCCCCTTCACAGTGTTTTCCTTTGGCAGGGTAAAATAATAGGTAACATTTTCTTCCAGTGTTTGCCCGTTATAGTTTATATCCAGTTTGCTTACTGCTTTCAAAAAATCTTCCTGCGTTTTGTAATCCTTATTCGTTTTAAAGAACATGTGCTCATACAAATGACTAAGGCCATTGTACTCATTGTCCTCTGTAAAGGAACCATTCTTACAGGCAATTTCTATAGTGGAAAAAGGAATGGTATGATCTTCCAGTACCAGTACCTCCAGTCCGTTTTCAAGTTTCTGGTAAAACACATGTTCGGGAACACTGGGTTGAGATTGTGCAATAACAGTTGCAGAAATCAAGCAGGCCAGGGCAAGCAGGAATGGTTGTTTGTTGGGCATAAGGCTAAATAAAATATGTTCGCAATAAAAATAAATAAAACTTTAGTGCTGCTACATTTTATTTTTATACAGAATCAAATGGAACATGACTGGTCATTGTCCGGCAAGCCTGAAAAGCAACATGCAGGAGTTGTATCCACAATTATTTTCTTGTGTTGCTTACTGCATTTTGTTAACAGGATGCTGAGAAAATTATTACTGAGCTGATGAAAAGGAACCTGTACTTATATTGGTTTCAATACAGATACTCCTGGTGACAATTTCCATATCAAAAATAATACGGTACAAGTTCCTGGCTGTAAATACGGATTGCATCATTGTTGGCTTCGGTCAATAGAGCATCAAACTGATGCCGGGAATGGTTCGTAGTTTTTTATCGGGCCCAATTACTTTTACTTCATCAAAAATAATGATCGAGCCGGGAGCACAACGATCCATCAGGTTGCGGATGGGCTTTAAACTGCTGCTGGTAATGGTTCCTTTTGATGGATTGATAAAATTAGCGCCGGAAAAATATACGGTAGCGCCAACTACATCAAAACGGGCATCAAACTCAAAATCCTTTAGCTCTGCACGGCAATACTCCTGGGCTTTAAATACTGCTGCAGCCATTCTTACAGAACCAGACTCAGACTGTGAGCCATTGCTGCTGCCTTCGCTATTATCATCTGTCAATGATAAATAATGGGATGGGATCATGTTTTTTCCGGCATCCATCATTGGGCTGTTTGCCTGTAACATGCCAACGCTTAGTAAGGGAAGAAGAATGAGGTGTTTCATTGTTTAAGGTTTTAGTGGGTGTGAAAGAAAGATTTTTAAAACTAAAACTTTATAAGTGAAAGGAATGTTAGAATTAATAGTGCTATGTATGATCTGAATTAGATTACATGAAATAGCTGCAGATGAATTTTCGCAGTAAGAAAAGCCAGTTTTTTATTACTTTCATTGAGATTTTATCTCAATCAATAACCTAAACTATTATTTTATGCAGTTACACTTCTGGCTTATTTTGATTGCCGGCCTTATACCGCTGATCACCGGTTTTATTTGGTACCACCCACAAGTATTTGGTAATGCCTGGATGAAAGCAGCCGGCATGAATGAAGAATCGATGAAAGGTGCCAACATGGCGTTGATATTTGGACTCTGTTATTTATTCGGGTGTATGCTTGCATCTGCAATCATGACGATTGTGATACACCAGTTTGGTTTTAATTCTGTAATGCAGGGCGATAACAGCCCTGAAACTGCCGCCTACATGAACAACTTTTTTGAAACTTATGGCAACAGGTTCAGGACTTTCAAACATGGTGCTTTGCATGGAACCATTTCAGGTTTATTTATTGCACTGCCAATCCTGGGTACCTGCGCTTTATTTGAACGCAAAGGATTTAAATACATTGCCATACATACGGGCTACTGGATGCTTACCCTGGCGCTGATGGGCGGGGTGCTATGTGCGTTTTTGTAATTATAAGAAACTATTCAAAGATTTGCGCTGTGATTAAGGAAGCCAGGTTTTAAAAACCTGACTTCCTTAAATAAAGACAGCTATTTATTACATGGCCAGCTGGCTGCCGGGTTAATTTTTAAAAAGCCCGGATAGCCCGAACACGATCCGGCGTGTGTTTGCCATCCTGTGCCCGGAGATCATCAAAGAAGCGCTGGGTCCACGCAAGTCCATCGTTGTACTCCGAAGAACTCCAATAGTATACAGTAACACTGTTACTGACAAAACCGCCAATGGCTGCCCGGTTGATATACAATTTATCCAACTCCTCTTTACTTGGTAAATACCAGTCGCTATAGCCATTTAATACCAGGTCACCACATATCCTTGCAGCAATACCCGGGGTTGAGCAACCGGCCATAATATCGATGGTGTTTTGATTTCCTGTTCCCAGGG
Organism: Chitinophagaceae bacterium; assembly: GCA_016722465.1. Taxonomy (GTDB): domain Bacteria; phylum Bacteroidota; class Bacteroidia; order Chitinophagales; family Chitinophagaceae; genus Ferruginibacter. Next base: position 613,977 of record JADKJC010000013.1, read on the forward strand.
CTGTACCGTCAGCTCCAGGTATCTCGGTATAAAGACAACCCCATGGGGCAGCTGTGCTTTGGTCAGAAGGGCGGCAATGATACCGTGTTTAGTTGTAGATGAATAACCGGGGTCGCCGGGTTGCAGCAAGTAGGCAATTATGCCGCCCTTATAAGCATCCCCGATAGACAGTGTACACAGATCATCATCCATTCCGTTGCAATTTTCATCGATCCTGTTGCCGCATATTTCAGTAGCCCCGGGATGAACAGACGCATTAGTATCATTGCAATCTCCCTGTTTACCATAACCGCATTTATTGTTGGGCACATACCCATCGCCATCCTGGTCATCCAACCGCACATCTCCATGCGCCCGGTGTGCCGGCCAGGCATGAATATCAATACTGATCGTATGCCAGCAGTTCCTCACTCCTTCTTTGTGGCATACGGTGATTTTACATGAAGTTTTGTTTGCGGTGGCTTCGGTAATTTCTTTTTGAATATCGTCTGTGATGATTTGCTTTTGGCAGGCCACCAGTAAAAAAATAAACTGTAACGGCAATAGTAACTTTTTCATACACTATTTTTTTATTTGTGATATTAAATCCAGGGCAGTTAAGTAAGGTATTCTAAATAGGAAGAAGGGATTGAAGTAGTAAATTATATTATTCAATACAGGAAATGCGAACGCTGAAAACCAGTAACATTTTTTTTTAATGACCGCTAAACCAGCTAACATTTCGCAACGATCTTTTGAAGTGAAACCTTTTGGCCGGTTGCTGAACCTTAATGCGACAACGTGACAAATATGCTGTTATAAAAATGGAGGTATCTGCATTTCACCAACCGGCAGCTACATTCTCATTATCAAAAAAATTCAGTTATTGAAAAAAGCAAGTGCAATATTAAATGCCAGCACAAATTTAACCTGCAATTTCCACAAGTAAAAGTTGATTCTCGTCACAGTTTCAGGCCCGGCGCATTTATTTCGGTGTTTACATGGAATTGCTTTTTTTAGAATTTAACCAACGGATATGGAGATTGATTCGCTGGGTCGCCCAGGAGGATTAGTGCATCGGAAAAGCCTGTGTTTTTCATCTATCAATACAGGTTTTTTTGCACCTGTTTCAATAAGGTAAACTTTAATGGATGTATCTATAAAACTGGCTGTACAATGGTAAATTTTTCAATATCTCAAAGCGGTAAATTCAAGAAAGAGCTTCTGTCCCGGCGGTGGTTTCCACCGGTAGATACTTTGCATTGAAAAAATGCTGGTGGCGTAACCCCGCCACGGTATGCTGCAAAAAATTGAGTGCATCCAATGTGCATTTTATTTTTTTCTGATCCTTTTATGACGGCGTCCTTTTCCTGTTGAAAACTTAATCAGGCAAGGGTGGGTGCAGATAGCTGCATGCTCTTTTACAGGCCGGGGTTCCGCAGTAAACAGTTTTAAAATTCATGAATGTAAAATGCGGAAACCCCGGCTGGACGAAGGTTGAAAATGAGAAGAGAAAAAAATGGTTCGTGTGACAGGAACCAGGGCGAAGGGGACAGACTCCCGGTTGGGTCTGTGTCAGCCTGCACTTTTCGAAGACGGACTATTATCTAAAGTTTTTTTGATTTTGCCAATCGCCTTATTTCTTCCCAATCATTCCTAAACAACGCTTCTTTCTTTTTTCTTGACCAGCCTTTCAATTGCTTTTCCCAGGCAATAGCATTTTGTATGTATTGAAAAGTTTCACAGTATTTGAGTACAACCGGCCGCCTGCTGAAAGTATAGGATGTTTTCTTTTCGTCATTGTTGTGTTCCCATAATCTTCTGTCAATATCATTTGTGACACCGGTGTAATAACTTTTATCGCAGCATTCAACAATGTACACATAATATACATGATGTGTTTTCATTGAAGTAAGATAAAAAAATTACACGAAAATTTCAAGTGAATATAGCATTGCCAATTTTCGGAAAGCTCAATGTAACTGTTTTTATGGTTAAGAGTGGTAGTATAATCTGGTTAACTCTTTTTAAATCACCCCGTCTTCGGCAGGCTCAGACTGACAGCTTTTTAGTTTAAGAGTGGCGCTCTGATTATTTATACAGATTTTATTTATTCAGGCTGGTTATGTCATTACAAGCTCAATCCTGTTATAATTGTACTGTCAGTCTGAGCCTGCCGAAGACGGGATGTAAACTAATGAAAATTGTAATGTTCCATTTATACCAACTGGTTGTTGGTAGGCTATGCAGCTTTTCCACCCTGCATACACAATAACTGTGGGAGTGGGCTTTTAAATGATTTTGGTAAACACACAAGGGCTAAAGAATAAAGATGTTCAGCACCAGTGAGTGACACAACGATGTACCACAAAGAAAAAATGCCAGTTACAAAAAGAAGCCCTCACATTGCTGTAAGGGCTTCCTATTAACTTATCAACTGATCACTGATCAACTGAACCTTACTTCACTTCTTCAAACTGTGCATCTTCCACATGATCGGAAGAACCAGCTCCTGTATTAGGTTGTGATTGTTGCTCACCACCTGTTGGGCCTTGCTGGGCTCCTGCACCAGCTTCCTGTGTTGCTTTATACATTTCTTCACTGGCAGTTGCCCAGGCCGCATTCATTTCTGTCATTGCTGTATCAATCGCTGCAATATCCTGTGCTTTGTGGGCATCTTTCAGTTTGTTGAGAGCAGCTTCTATCGGCGCTTTCTTATCAGCAGGTATCTTATCACCAAACTCTTTCAACTGCTTTTCTGTCTGGAATACCAAACTATCTGCCTGGTTGATCTTTTCTATTTTTTCTTTTGCTACTTTATCTTCTGCTTCATGTGCTTTTGCTTCAGCTTTCATCTTTTCAACTTCCTCCTTGTTCAAACCGCTGCCACCCTGTATGGTGATCTTCTTTTCTTTTCCGGTGCCTTTGTCTTTCGCCGTTACATGCAAAATACCATTGGCATCAATATCAAAAATTACTTCGATCTGGGGTACACCACGTGGTGCTGGTGGAATATCATCGAGGTTAAAAGTACCAAGGCTCTTGTTCTGGTTGGCCAATGGCCTTTCGCCCTGCAGTACATGTATCTGTACACCTGGCTGGTTATCGCTGGCCGTACTGAAGGTTTCTGATTTTTTAGAAGGAATGGTGGTGTTGCTTTCAATCAGCCTTGTCATTACACCGCCCATGGTTTCGATACCAAGGCTCAATGGGGTAACGTCCAGTAACAACACATCTTTTACTTCACCGGTCAGTACCCCACCCTGTATGGCTGCACCAATGGCAACTACTTCATCAGGGTTTACACTGCGGTTGGCTTTTTTGCCAAAGAATTTTTCAACGATCTCCTGTACTTTAGGAATACGGGTGCTGCCACCTACCAGGATCACTTCGTCAATCTGTGAAGTATTGTAACCTGCATCTTTCAAAGCTGCTTCGCAAGGGCGCAGGCAACGTTCAAATAATTTATCGGCCAGTTGCTCGAATTTTGCTCTTGTTAATTTCAACACCAGGTGTTTGGGAACACCATCAACTGCAGTGATATAAGGCAGGTTGATCTCTGTTTCGCTTGAAGAGGATAATTCCACCTTTGCTTTTTCAGAAGCTTCTTTTAAACGTTGTAACGCCATTGGATCTTTACGGAGGTCAATGGCTTCCTGTGCCTTGAATTCGTCTGCCAAATAATCCATGATCACTTTATCAAAATCATCACCACCTAAGTGAGTATCGCCATTGGTGGATTTTACTTCAAATACACCTTCGCCCAATTCAAGTACTGAAATATCGAATGTACCACCGCCCAGGTCAAACACGGCGATCTTTTGATCCTGGTGTTTTTTATCAAGGCCATAAGCCAGTGCGGCAGCGGTTGGCTCGTTTACAATACGGCGTACATTGAGGCCGGCAATTTCACCTGCTTCTTTGGTAGCCTGGCGCTGACTGTCGTTGAAATAAGCAGGCACCGTAATTACGGCATCAGTTACTTCATGACCAAGATAATCTTCGGCGGTTTTCTTCATTTTCTGCAATACCATGGCTGATATTTCCTGCGGCGTGTATAATCTGCCATCTATGTCAATACGAACGGTATTATTGTCACCCTGGATGAGTTTATAACTCCAGTGGCTCTTTTCTTCAGTGACTTCATCAAAGCGGCGGCCCATAAAACGCTTTACGCTGATGATGGTATTATGCGGATTGGTGATGGCCTGTCTTTTGGCAGGGTCCCCTACTTTGCGCTCTCCATTCTTTAAAAAAGCTACGATGGACGGGGTTGTACGGCGCCCTTCATCGTTGGCAATTACCACCGGTTCGTTACCCTCCATTACTGAAACACAACTGTTGGTTGTTCCTAAGTCTATTCCAATTATTTTTCCCATGATTATTTGAGTTTTTAGTTCATTGAGGATTGTCAATGATTGTGCCATGGGAAATATTGTGAAAAATTGGCAGAAGGCCCGGTCGGTACCGAAGGTGAGACCGGAAATACATGACTTTACATGCTGAAAAATGAGTTACTGCTGACGGGCTGGCTGACAGCAATGGAAACCCCGGTGACGAATTGTGGAGGGAACCGTGCCGGAGTTGTAATGGATGGCAGCTATCAACGTTGATAAATGTTCAGGTGATTGCAGCCCCAATTGATCAAACTACTTCTTCTTTTACTTTAAAAGTAAAGTACTGCTGCATAAAAAAACTGATGGTGACCACAATGGCAGTTACGATGATTTGCGCCAGTACCGGGTACACATGCAGGTAAATAACAAAACCTTTCAGCAGCACATAATTGATGGAGACACTGGACAAAGTGGCCAGGAAATAGCGGAACAACTGTATCCGGCCCCGGAGGTTGGAAGCGATGAAAACAACATACTTGTTCAATAAAAAGCCAACGATGAATACACAGATGGAAGAACAGAACAGGGCTACACTGTAAGGTTCAAATGCGATGAATCCAAAATCAACCACTTTTTGTTTTACCACAAAATGGAATACAGCTGTAAACACCAGGAACCCAAAGACCATGTTGCCGCCGCCACAGGCCGCATAGCGGAAGGTTTGCAGGGGCATGATCCTTTTAAAAGGAGGATAGAAAAAATCAATGATGGAGATGATACCGTTCTTCATAAGTAAAAGTGTGCAAATATAGCCGCATTTTTTGGGGAGAAATATCTACAATGATCCATTTGCCATAAAAAAAACCTGTCCGCTTGTTAACGGACAGGTTTGGTATGTAGTTGTGTATGTGTAATTAAAAAGTGTAACGGACAGCAAAACCACCCCAGTTACCGGCGAAACCATTACCGTATTTGTTGCCGAACTCAAAGGAAGGCTGCCAGTCGAGGGATAAGTTGATAGGCGCTGCATTGATTTTATAATCAAGGCCCAGTACGCCATCAATACCTACGGAAGTAGCGCCGCCATATTTATCGTTGTAAAAACCAACGTGGGCGCCGGGGCCAATGTACCATTTAAGGCCTGGAGCGCCGTTGATATTGCCATGTATCTCATAAAGGCCGGTGATCCTGAAACCTTTGTTCCAGAAGTATCCCAACCCTTCCAGTGCAGTGGTATTGTTTACAAAATGTTTTAATGATACTGCTCCGGGATAAAACTTTACTCCCAATGCCGTAGTGTAGCTTTGTGATGAATAACTGGAGCTTCTTTTTTGTGCTGTTACGGTGATTATGCCCAATGCGGTGATCAACACAGTTAGATAAATTGCCTTTCTCATATTCTATTGTTTTTGATTTACTGTACAATTAAGAATATCATGCCAAAGCATAAAAAAGGAAGCCAGGTTTTAATACCTGGCTTCCATGTAACAATATTTTGCGGGGTCTTTACTGTTTAATACCGGAACTTTCTAAACCCATCAAGCATACATTTCCTGCTGCAATTCCTTCACTCTTGCATCTTCAATGTATTCATCATAAGTCATCAGCCGGTCTATCAGCCCTTTGGGAGTTAATTCAATGATCCTGTCCACAACGGTTTGCATAAACTGGTGGTCATGGGTGGATACCAGTACAATACCCGGGAAAGCAATACAGCCATCATTGAAAGCAGTGATACTTTCCAGGTCGAGGTGATTGGTAGGTTCATCCAGCATAATCATATTAGGGTTCTGCAGCATCATCTTACTCACCATGCAACGCACTTTTTCTCCACCACTCAATACATTGGTCTGTTTTTTAATTTCATCTCCACTGAACAGCATCTTACCTAAAAATCCACGTAAGAAATCTTCATCCACCGTTTCCTTTGTATTGGCTGGTACAAACTGCCTTAACCAATCCATGAGGTTATCAGATTTTAAAAAGAACTCTGTATTGTCGTTTGGCAAATACGCCGAAGTAATCGTGGTACCCCATTCATATACACCATCATCGGCTTTCATCTTGCCATTGATGATCTCCAGGAATGCAGTAATAGCCTGTGGGTTGCGGCTGAGGATACCGATTTTCTGACCTTTCACAATATCAAAAGTGATATTGCTGAAAAGTGGTTTGCCATCAACAGATTTCCTTAGTTTCTGCACATTCAATATCTGGTTACCCACTTCCCTGTCGGGTTTGAAAATGATACCGGGATATTTCCTGTTACTGGGTGTAATGTCTTCAAACACCAGTTTATCCAATGCCTTTTTACGGCTGGTTGCCTGCTTGCTTTTAGATGCATTGGCGCTAAACCTGGCGATGAATTCCAGCAGGTCCTTCTTCTTTTCTTCCATCTTCTTGTTCTTGTCGCCTGCCTGCCTTGCTGCCAACTGGGAACTTTCGTACCAGAAGGTATAGTTACCTGTATATACTTTTATTTTTTGCTTATCCACATCGGCCACATGGGTACATACCGCATCTAAAAAGTGACGGTCGTGGCTCACCACCAGCACAATGTTTTCGTAATCTGCTAAAAAATTTTCCAACCACTTGATGGTTTCCACATCCAGGTTATTGGTAGGTTCATCCAGTAATAAAATATCCGGGTTGCCAAACAAGGCCTGCGCCAGTAATACCCCTTACTTTGATGTTGGCAGGAATATCATTCATCAGTTGCTGGTGCATTTCTTCTTTCACACCCAGTTCGTTCAGCAACTGTGCTGCATCGCTTTCAGCTGTATAGCCGCCCATTTCGCCAAAATCATGTTCCAGTTCCCCAGCCTTCATACCATCGGCTTCGGTAAAATCTTCCTTTAGGTAGATGGCATCTTTCTCGATCATGAGGTCCCACATTTTTTTGTGGCCCATCATTACGGTATGGAGCACACTCACCTGGTCAAACTCAAAGTGGTCCTGCCGCAGCATGGCCAAACGTTCGCCGGGAGAGATTGTCACGGTTCCCTTGTTGGGTTCAATTTCGCCACTCAATATTTTTATAAAGGTAGATTTGCCGGCCCCGTTGGCACCGATTACACCGTAACAGTTTCCTTTGGTAAAACTGATATTTACTTCGTCGAAGAGTACCCTTTTGCCATAGGCGAGGGTAACATTATTTGCACTTATCATAATTTTTAAACGGGCGCAAAGATAAGATTCGGGAGGGAATAAATGGGGAATGATTTTTTGGGCTGGGTTTGGATTATTTATTTAACTTAATTGGCGTTGCATGCTAATGGGTCTGCCAGCATCTCTTTTGAAGCCAGGTACTCACCGGAGGCATCAGGCCCCACAGCGACTCTTGTACTAAATATCTTTATTGAGCCTTGCCCATACCGGTATTGAAATTACTGAAAGCCATTTATCCGGTTAAAAAATGTAGCTTTAATACAAGTAAATGCAACATGAAAGACATTCAGTTTTTTGCTAAAGTCTCAGCTGCCGTTCCTATTGTTTTTACTGGCTCTTTTTTGTTGGCGATTCTGGCTGGCATCCTAAAAGCCGGTCACTTACCTCAACCATATATTGACCCTGACCCTGATGGAATGAATTCAATTATACTTTACTTCTTTCTCATTGTTCACTTTATATGTTTTTTCATTTCTCTTATTGCCATACCCGGGTGGATACTGTTGACCGTTTATCTCTTTGTCAACCGGATAGCATTTACAAAAAAAGACATCAGTCTTCATCTTACTGCAATTTTATGCATTGGGATCTACCTGCTGTTTTTTGTTGTTTGGCGCTCGCCGCTTGAATGGCTTTATGATTAAAAATTTCATCATCACCTGTGAATAGCTCAAATGAAAACCATTCCTTAAAACAGATACTTACAAATTCAATTTAAACAATCGCTAACATTACCTTTCATACATTTCACTACCTTACCCAACCATTTTACCCTCGCCTGCTGTTTATATTCTAAACAACATTGTATGAAAAAATTATTACTCCCTGCACTGCTGCTGATCTTTATGACAGGTCATGCACAAAACAACAACTCCTTTGCCGTACATTTTGACCTGGACAAATTCAATCTCACTACAGATGCTGCAACCAGCCTGGATAGTTTTGTGGCAGCAAAAAAAACGGATGTAAAAATAAAACTCTATGGCCATACAGATATCATGGCGGGTTATGAATACAACGATGCCCTCTCATTAAAAAGAACCCATGCAGTAAAAAACTACCTGGTAAGCAAAGGTTTTAGTGCAGACAATATCATTGAAGAAAAAGGTTTCGGTAAACGCAGGCCGCTTAACCGCAACCATGGCGAAATTGAAATGTACATGAACCGCCGGGTGGAGATTGTAGTGGAAGGAGAAGCTGCAGCCAGTGAAGAAATTAACAATGAACAAATTAAGGTTGAAGCTGCTAAAAGCCTGACAGAGCAAATTAAAGACACACAAACCACTGTAGGTTCCAGCATTGTTTTAAAGAACATGAATTTTTATGGCGGCACTCATGTCATCATACCTGAATCAATGCCTGTGTTGATGGAGTTGGTGGAGATCATGAAAAAAAATCCTTCACTGGAGATTGCAGTGGAAGGACATATCTGTTGCCAGGAAGGCACTGCTGATGGATTTGATATTGGAACAAGAACAGTGAATCTTTCAGAAAACAGGGCAAGGGAAATCTGTTTGTACCTTTCAAAAAATGGGATTGCTTCTGCAAGACTGAAGTACAAAGGTTTTGGCCACCAGTTTCCATTGACCCCCTACCCGGAAAAAACAGAAGAAGAAAGAAAGAATAACCGGAGGGTGGAGATAAAGATCCTGAAGAAATAATTGATGCAATAAATAAAACAAGAGGCGGATGTTTTATCCGCCTCTTGTTTTTCAACTATACATTCTTTATTTTTTTCCCTATCAACGGTTCCTTTGTATAAGGTACAATGCCAGTTCCTTCAGCGGTTCTTTCCTTTTTGAAACCACAGCAATATCTTCCAGGTGCTGTAAAGCCGTTTGCAGATATTTTTCTTTTAGTTCATTAGCCCAGCCATTCACATTACAATCTCTGAATACCTGTAATACTTTTTCTACTTTATCTGCCGGATTTTCAATCATTAGTTGCTGTAATGCTTCTTTTGAAGTTGCGTCAGCCACTTCCAATGCGTGGATCATGAGGAAAGTTTTTTTATTGGCAATGATATCGCCGCCAACCTGTTTTCCAAAAGTGGCTGGGTCTCCAAACGCATCCAGGTAATCATCCTGCACCTGGAAAGCGATACCAAGGTTTTTTCCAAACTCATAAATATGCTGCTGGTTGCCTTCGCCTGTGCCGCCTAATATAGCACCCAACTGAAGGCTGGCAGCCAGTAACACCGAGGTCTTCAGGGTGATCATGTTCACGTATTCATCAAAACTTACGGTATCTGTTTTTTCAAAATCCATATCCAGTTGCTGCCCTTCACAAACCTGTGCTGCAGTGGTATTGAACAACTGTAATATTTTATGAAATGATGTAACCTTTAATTTATTCAGGTATTCATAGCATTTTACAAACATCACATCACCGGCAAGCAATGCTGTACTGTTGCCAAACTTTGTATGCACGGTTGGTAAACCCCTGCGGACAGGCGCTTTGTCCATAATGTCATCATGTATCAATGTGAAATTGTGAAACAGTTCTATGGCAGTCGCTACATGGTAAGCGTCCGGATGAATCTCATCAAACAATTCATTGCCCATCAGCACTGCCACCGGCCGCACTCTTTTTCCACCCAACTGTAAAATATATTGGGCAGGGTCATACAGTGTTGCTGTATGACCGGGGAAATGACGGGTATTAAAGCCTGTTTCAAATATTGCAGAGAGTGCTGAAAAGGAATGCATGGTATACAATTGAAAATGGAAAATGGAAAATGGAAAACGAAAGCAGCGTTCCGGTTTCATTCTGCAACTTCAATTTTACTTTGATTTATTTTTTGACAGTTTTTGATTTTTTTTCTTTGACTGCAGGCCCTGTATTGCTGTTTGTATCTGCAGGAATCCAATGATAATCCAGCTGGCGCTTGTCTAAATTAGCAGCTGCTACTTTTATCTTCACTTTATCACCCATCCTGAACTTGGTACCGGTTCTCACCCCTACCAACGCATAATCAGTATCATCATGCTTAAATTCATCATAATCACTCAGGTCCCTGGTTGACACCAGTCCTTCACATTTATGTAATATGGTTTCTACAAAAAAACCAAAGCTTGCCACACCGCTGATGATGCCTTCAAATTCTTCACCCAGGTACGCCTGCATATATTCAACCTGTTTGTATTTATTGCCGGCCCTTTCTGTTTCCATGGCCTTGCGTTCCCTGTCGCTGCAGTGCTTACATTTATCTTCCATCTTTTTATCGATCACTACATTCTTATCCAGGCATTGTTGCAGCACACGGTGTACGAGCACATCCGGGTAACGGCGGATTGGTGAAGTAAAATGGCAATAGTGTTCAAAGCCCAAACCATAGTGGCCAATATTTTCTGATGTATAAACCGCTTTTGCCATGGTACGGATACCCAATTGCTCCAGTACATGCTGCTCTGGTTTACCCTGTACATCCTTCAATAAATTATTGAAAGAACTTGCCACGGCAGCTTCATCATGAATGTTAAACTGGTAACCGAATTTTTTTGCAAATGCTGCAAATGGTTTCAGCTTTTCATCATCCGGCGTATCATGAATGCGGTAAGGGAACGGGATGGCTTCTTTATTGATCTTGATCTTTGAAACATATTCTGCAATCGTCCTGTTGGCCAGCAGCATAAATTCTTCAATCAACTGGTGAGCTTCTTTACTTTCTTTGATGATGATACCGATCGGTTTTGCATTCTCATCCAGCTGGAATCTTACTTCCTGTGATGAAAAATTAATGGCCCCATTGTCAAACCGCTGCTGCCTGAATTTTTGTGCAAGCTCATTCAGCAACAACAGCGGCTTGTGGTGCAGACCGTCTTTTGTTTCCACTGTACGCTGTACTTCTTCATACGTAAAGCGGTGGTTGCTGTGTATGATCGTTCTGCCGATCCATTTATGCTTCACCTCTGCCCTGTTGGTGATCTGGAAAATTACAGAGAACGTATATTTATCTTCATGCGGACGCAGGGAACACAGTTCGTTGCTGATCTTTTCAGGAAGCATGGGGTTCACTCTGTCGGGCAGATAAACACTGGTAGCCCTGGCGTAAGCGGCTTTGTCTAAAATACTGTTGGGGGTTACAAAATGGCTCACATCTGCAATGTGAACGCCTATTTCATAACAGCCATTGTCCAGGTTGCGGATAGAAATGGCATCATCAAAATCCTTTGCATCTACCGGGTCAATCGTAAACGTTAGAATATCCCTGCAGTCTTTTCTTTTGCGGATCTCTTCTCTTGTAATATCGCTGCTCAGTTTATTGGCCTCATTCAGTACTTCTGCTTCAAAAGCCAGCGGAAAACCATTTTCAATAAGCAGTTCATTCATCGCCATATCATTCAGGTCGCTGGTTTGCAGTATGCTCACCACTTCACCTTCGGGTTTGCGGTCGCCCTTGTTCCATTTCACCAAACGTACCACTACCCTTTGTCCATTCCCGGCGCCATTCAGTTTTTCAACCGGTATATAAAAATCCGGAATTGATTTTTCGGAAGCTGCTATAAAAAAAGCAACATCTTTATTTACCTGTACATTTCCAATAAAGGAAGCCTGTTTTCTTTCCACTACTTCCGTAATAATGCCTTCGGCACGTTTACCCATTCCGCCATCCTTTTTAACCTGCACATTTACAATATCACCATGGAATGCCCGGTTAAAATCATTGGGTCTTACCACTATATCTCTTTCCATTCCTTCCACAATTACAAAACCAAGTCCGTTCCTCGAAATATCCAACCGGCCTTTTACTACATTTTCAGGCGACTTCTTCGTCCCTTCTTTTTTCTTTTTATTCATATTCATTTGTTCATCTGGCTACTTAGCCGCTTTTAATTTTTCTTTTATTTTTTTTGTAATTCCAGCTTCAGTTTTTTATAGCATCATCGTTGTGTCACTCTCTTATACTTTTAATTCTTTATTCAGCCATTTCCACGCAAAGAAGTAAAGTAAATAAAGAAGCAAAAAAGCTTTATTACGGTTTTATGATTTTAAGCTAAGTAAATTAAGCCTTTAAAAAGCCTGGCATCTTTGCTCTTTTATGTCTTTGCGTGAAAAACATGTTTATTCTTTGAGAATATCTTTTGTGTGAACAAAAATCCATTCCCGTTAATTTTACAGCCTTTACACCGCTGCAATGTACCAACAAATTGCTACATTGACGTAAAACCGAAATAGTGCAGGCACCCATAAATTCTCCAAAAAGGATCATTACCAAAACCATCTGGCAGCTTTCGCTGGTAAGTTTGTTTACAGATATGGCCGGCGAAATGCTCTATCCAATCACACCGGTGTATCTTAAAAGCATTGGGTTTTCTATCTTATTCATTGGGGTTTTAGAAGGCTTTGCAGAAGCAGCAGCAGGTTTAAGTAAGAGTTATTTTGGCAGTATGAGTGATATCATGGGCAGGCGATTGCCCTTTGTACAAATTGGTTATGGCCTCAGTGCCATCTGCAGGCCCATGATGGCCTTATTTGTTTTTCCTGCCTGGATATTTTTAGCAAGAACGATGGAACGATTGGGAAAAGGCATCCGTACCGGCGCCAGGGATGCAATGCTGAGCGATGAATCTACCCCGGCAACAAAAGCCACCGTATTCGGATTTCACCGGAGCATGGATACAGTGGGTGCAGTCATCGGCCCGGCCATTGCATTGCTCTATTTGTATTTTTTCCCGCTTCAATACAAAACACTTTTTTATTTGGCTTTTATACCCGGCCTGTTGGCCATCATCTCTACCTTATTCATCAGGGAAAAGGCAAGAGATCATGCCCCGGCAACACAACATAAAAAAGCAAGTTTTTTTGCATTTACCGCTTACTGGAAAAAAAGCCCTGGAGAATACAGGAAACTATTGATTGGTTTATTACTCTTTGCGCTCTTCAACAGCTCTGATGTTTTTTTATTGTTGAAGATGAAAGAGAACGGGCTGAACGACACAATGGTGATTGCGGTATATATTTTTTATAACCTTGTTTACGCATTAATGGCTTATCCCATTGGCATGCTGGCAGATAAAATCGGGTTGAAAAGAATATTCCTTACCGGTATATTTATTTTTGCAGCCGTATATATTGGGTTTGCATTTAATAAAAGTATGCCCGTCTCCTTCTTCCTGTTTTTTTTATATGGCTTGTATGCAGCCGCTACTGAAAGTGTATCAAAAGCATGGATCAGTAATATTGCAGATAAAAAGGAAACAGCTACTGCCATCGGAACCTACATGGGTTTTCAAAGCATTGCCAGTTTAATGGCCAGCAGCCTTGCATGCCTGCTATGGTATAACTTTGGTGCCACTGCTACCTTCCTGATTACTGCCGGCGCTGCATTGCTGGCAGTGTTGTACCTGGCTTCCGTAAAATTCGCCAGGAAATAAAAACCACCTGCATTTTACTTATTCCTTATTACTTACTACTTACAACTTCTTAACTTTAAATAAAAAATCATGGACAACTACGATACCGTGGTGGCAGCTTTACAAGGCCTGAAAGCAAAAGGCTACAACCTTGATTTCAATATCGGTGCAGAAAAGATATATTGCAAAGAGCACGACATTTACCTGCATCCCCATGAATTTGAAATCATGGAAACGCATCGCTTTGAAGGAGACAGTAACCCTTCTGATGAAGACATTGTGTATGCCGTGGAATCAAAAAATGGAAAATTAAAAGGCACCATTACGAGTGCCTTTGGTATGTATGCAGACAGCATCAATACGGAAATGATCCAAAAACTATCTTTACATCAGTAAGCCTACTCAACAGCAACCGCTATGGCAAAAGAAATGAACCGGAGAAAATTCATCAGTCTTTCTGCATTAACAGCCCCCTTGTTTTCCTTTAAAGCAATTGCTGATAATACTATTGGCGGCAAACCCATCATCCTCTCTACCTGGGATGAAGGTAAAAATGTAAATGCTGCCGCCTGGCCTGTTTTATCAAAAAAAGGAAGGGCGCTGGATGCCATTGAAGCCGGTGCTGTATATGTGGAAGATAAAATTTCCTGCTGTGTTGGATTGGGTGGCAACCCCGACAGGGATGGCACAGTAACCCTCGATGCCTGTATTATGGACGAACATGCCAATTGCGGCGCTGTAGCAGGTTTGGAACAAATAAAACATCCATTGTCTGTTGCAAGAAAGGTAATGGAAACAACGCCGCATGTTTTATTAGTAGGTAATGGCGCACAGAAATTTGCCTTGCAAAATGGTTTTACAAAAGAACCGGCTATCCTTTCAGAAGATGCCAGAAAAGAATATGAAAGCTGGCTGAAGAAAAATGAATACCAACCCACCATTAACATTGAGAATAAAAACCAGAACGGCCCTTTTGCGCCGGTATTTTTTGATGACGGTTCTCCCAATCATGATACCATGGGCATGATTGCAATGGATACAGCAGGCAATTTATCCGGTGGTGTAACCACCAGTGGCATGGCATTTAAAATTCATGGGCGGGTGGGTGATTCTGCAGTGATTGGTGCCGGCCTTTTTGTTGACAACGAAGTGGGCGCTGCCACCAGCAGTGGTGTAGGTGAAGAAGTGATAAGGATATGTGGCACCCACCTGGTAGTGGAATTTATGCGCCAGGGTTATTCACCGGAACTGGCTTGCAAAAAAGTGGTGCAGCGGATCATCAAAAGAGACCCTGCAAAAGCGAAAACAATACAGGTTGGTTTTGTGGCCATGAATAAAAAAGGGGAATACGGCGCATACTCCATACAGGAAGGTTTTGTGTATGCGGTGAAAAGTAGTGTTGAAGATAAAATTCATTCATCAAAATATTTTTACAAACAACCAGCATAAATGGGCAATACTACAAATAACTTTACGCTGGAGATCATCGGCTTTAATATAGAAGGTTGCCGCATTGCACAGGCAGCCGGGGCCAACAGAATAGAATTGTGCGACAACCCAACAGAAGGCGGCTCCACTCCTTCTTACGGTTTTATCAAAGCAGCAAGGGCTCTGCTCAACATTCCGCTTTACCCAATGATCCATCCACGGGGTGGTGATTTCTGTTATTCGGATGCAGATTTTAACATCATTAAAGCCGACATTCATGTTTGCAAAGAACTGGATTGCGATGGCGTGGTGATCGGCATACTGAATACAAATGGTTCCATTGATAAAAAACGTACCGCACAATTGGTGGAACTGGCTTACCCGCTGGGGGTTACTTTTCACCGGGCATTCGACCGTTGTGCCAACCCATTTGAAGCCCTGGAACATATCATTGATATTGGCTGTGAAAGGATTCTTACCAGTGGTCAGCAACTCACAGCACCTGAGGGCGCAGCATTAATTAGTGAATTGATCAAACAATCAGCCGACAGGATCATCATCATGCCCGGCAGTGGTGTAAAAAGCAGCAACATTACTCAACTGGCAACTACAACAGGCGCCACAGAATTCCATGCCTCAGCAAGAATATGGGCTGATAGTAAGATGCAGCATTCCAACAGCAGCATGAAGGAACAATTGCAATCTGTAACGGTAGATGAGCAAGAAGTAAAGAGATTAATGGAGTTATTGAATGAGTTATGAATGATGAGTTATGAGTGCATTTTTGCAACCTGATGCGGCCAGTTCATAACTCATAACCACCAACCGTTAACCCTTTCCTAAATTCCGCCAGCCGGGCATTGCTAAGTTTAAGATTGTACCTAAATTGCCGGTTCAAACAAAATTCAATGCATGAAGCAATTCTCCTTAGTGCTCAATATCCTGTTAGTAGCTGCAGTTGCCACACTTTATTACCTCCATTTTTCAGGCAATAAAAAAAACAATCCCACTTCTTCTTCGGCAATAACCAATTCACCATCAAAAGACAGTTGTGCCATTGGCCATATCATGGCTTTTGTGGAACTGGATTCGTTGTATGATAATGTGGCTTACATTAAACAAAAACAAAAGGAACTGGAGAATGAACAGGAACAACTGGCCAGGCAGTATCAAAATGAATATGCCCAGTTAGAAAATGAAAAAAATACCTTTCTTAAAAGAGGTAATGCCATTACTCAACAGGAAGCAGAAGAGTTCCAGGCAAAGCTTTACCAAAAACAACAAAAAATAGAAGCAGACAAACAGGGACAGGCACAAACCATGGCTGCCAGCAGAACCCGTACAATGGACAAGATACAAAGCAACCTGCGGACTTTTTTGGATGAATACAATAAAGACAGAAGGTACTCTTACATTTTCGCCACCGGTACCGGGCTTGACTATATTTTGTACAAAGACTCCGCTCACAATATTACGGCCGATGTGATAAAGGGATTGACCAAACAATTTGAACAAAAAGGCAACTGATAATTCCGGTTAAATTTATTTATCTTGAACCCCGTTAAAATAAACGGGGTTTTTTATGTTAGAAAACAACAACAACAGCACCGCCTTTAAGCCATCATTGGGTTTGTTTGATGCCACCATGATTGTGGCAGGCTCCATGATCGGCTCCGGTATTTTTATTGTAAGTGCGGATATGCTGAAAGACCTTGGCAGTGCAGGTTGGTTATTGGCAGCATGGGTCATCACCGGCTTTATGACCCTTACTGCTGCATTGAGTTATGGTGAACTGAGTGCCATGTATCCCAAAGCTGGCGGACAATATGTTTATTTAAAAGAAGCTTACAATCCCTGGTTGGATTTTTATATGGCTGGAGTTTTTTTGCTGTGATACAAACCGGCACCATCGCTGCAGTAGGTGTTGGTTTTGCAAAATTTGCCGGTTACTTTTTTCCTGCGCTGGCCTGGGAAGATGCCAACACCTTTAAAGTGCTGGGCCTTTCAATACATTATGCCCAGTTGGTTGCAATAGTACTCATTGTTTTTTTAACCTTTATCAATACAAAGGGCATTGAAGCGGGAAAGGCTATACAAACCATTTTCACTTCCACCAAATTATTATCACTCTTTGGTTTGATCATTGCAGGTTTTATTGCTTTTAAATGGGATGTGTGGACGGCCAACTGGCAAAACCCATGGACAGCACAACATCTTACAAAAACAGGTGGCAGCGTTAATATGGAACCATTGATGATGGGTGCAGCACTGGGTGCTATGGCAAGTGCGATGGTGGGCAGTATTTTCAGCAGCGATGCCTGGAACAATGTAACCTTTATTGCAGGTGAAATAAAAAATCCAAAAAGAAATATTGGTTTGAGTTTATTTATGGGTACACTCATTGTTACCGTTATTTATATTCTTGCCAATGTAGTGTACCTGGCAACCGTGCCGTTGCATGACCTTGCTTTTGCAAAAGACAACAGGGTGGCATTGAGTGCATCGGAAGCCATCTTCGGCAGTAGCGGAACCATCATTATTGCAGTAATGATCATGATCTCCACCTTTGGTTGTAACAATGGTTTGATACTGGCCGGTGCAAGGGTTTATTATACCATGGCAAATGATAAACTCTTTTTTAAACAAGCTGGTTCATTGAATAAAAACAGCGTACCTGCATGGGCTTTGTGGATACAATGTGCGATGGCATCTGCCTTATGCCTGAGCGGAAAATATGGCGACCTCCTGGACATGGTTTCATTTATTGTAGTGATATTTTATGTACTTACCATTGCCGGTGTTTTTATTTTAAGAAAAAAATACCCCAATGCAGAACGTCCTTATAAAGCAGTTGGTTACCCGGTATTGCCGGCCATTTACATTTTGATGGCCATTACGTTTTGCACATTACTCATTATTTATAAACCTGAATTTGTGAAATGGGGATTGCTGATTACGTTAATGGGAATTCCATTGTATTATCTTGCAGTCCGAAATAAAAAATAATTTTTGATTCTTTATGATCAGTGCAGTTTGCAATAAAATTTTTGAACAAAGTATTCATGATTATCACCGGATAGATCATATTGATACCCCTATCGCCAACCCCTACCCCTCCAGCAGTTTGCTGGAGCATCTGCTTTATCACAAAAACTGGATCGATACAGTGCAATGGCATTTAGAAGACATCGTACGCAACCCATCCATTGACCCGGTGGACGGACTTGGTTTGAAAAGACGCATCGATGCTTCCAACCAGGAAAGAACAGACATGGTGGAATACATTGACAGCTATTTTCTGGATCAATATAAAAATGCCCCGTTGAACCCGGATGCGGCCATCAACACTGAAAGCCCCGCCTGGGCTATTGACAGGCTTTCTATCCTTGCATTGAAGATATACCACATGCAGGCAGAAGTAAACAGGGCTGGTGCCACTGCAGAACACATCAAAGCATGTACTGATAAGCTGACCATTTTGCTGGAGCAGCGTAAAGACCTTTCAACAGCCATTGATGAATTATTGAATGACATCGCCGGCGGAAGGAAATTCATGAAAGTGTACCGGCAGATGAAAATGTACAATGACCCTGAACTGAATCCTGTTTTGTATAAACAATAATTATTTTTGAGGTCGGGTTTAGAAGTTTTAGGGAATATGATTTGATTAACTTCACATAACTAAACCATCTAAACATTTCCCTTGTCTTCCATCAAGCACATATTGGTCATCCGTTTTTCTGCCATGGGAGATGTTGCCATGATGGTGCCAGTTATTAAAAATGCACTGGATCAAAACCCTCACTTACAAATCACCGTAGTATCGAATGCTTTTTTTGCACCACTCTTCGCAGGTTTAAAAAGATGTAATTTTCACCCTGCTCAGTTAAAAACAACCCATCAGGGAGCTTCCGGCATCTATGAATTGTTCAGGGAACTGGTAAAGCAATACCGGTTTGATGTCGTGGCCGACCTGCATAGTGTACTGCGATCTTCACTGCTCAGAACTTTTTTCAGGCTCAGTGGCTACCAAACAGCTGTGGTGGATAAAGGCAGGAAAGAAAAAACAGCATTGACAAGAAAGGAGCACAAAGTATTTCAACAGCTTACCACTACCTACGAACGCTATGCAGCGGTATTCAGCAAACTGGGTATTAAGATTTCATTAGACAGCAGCCAGCCTGTTTACCATAAACAATTGCTGCCCGTTTCGGTGCAACCATCTTTGCAGCAACATAAAAAAATAATTGGGGTTGCCCCATTTGCACAGCACAAAGAAAAAATGTATCCCATTGAAAAAATGAAAGAAGTGGTAAAAACACTGTCTGCCGAAAACAATGTGCTGTTGTTTGGCGGTGGTGCCGAAGAAAGTTTTGTGCTGGAGCAGTGGGCCAAAGAAATGGGAACCGTTCAAAATATGGCGGGTAAATTTTCTTTCGCAGAAGAGCTGGCCATCATCAGTAACCTGGATGCCATGATCAGTATGGACTCTGCAAACATGCACCTGGCTTCTTTATACAATGTTCCTGTCATCAGTATCTGGGGCGCCACGCATCCTTATGCCGGTTTTTATGGATGGGCGCAACCTGCCAGTAATATTGTTTCTGTTGAGCTCCCCTGCAGGCCCTGTTCTGTATTTGGTAATAAACCCTGCTGGCGGGGCGATCATGCCTGCATGGAAATGATCAGCGAAAAGATGATCCTTGAGAAGATCAACTAAAAAACAAGATTCAATCCTGTTCCAAAAATCCGTTATACAGGTACCGTTCTTTAAAATACCGGTTGCTGCCGGCACATGCTATCCGGCAACAGGTTGTTCACTGCAAAATCATTCCTGGTAATTTTTTGCCAATGCATCGCTGGGAAAATAACAGTGATTACAATTCAGCAGCTTGTAGTAATTAACCAGTTTCCTAAAAAAAACTTCCGGAGTTTTTAAACTCCGGAAGTTAGTATGCTAAGCTACGCTTGTATAAAAGTTGCTCAGTGGTATGTTGTATAAGTGTGCGACGCAACCTTGCTCAATTAATAAACAAACGCCGGTAACAAAACTTTTCTTCTCTACTACTGCACTATCACCTGTTCTGTTTGCTTAGTATTTCCAGGGCCGTTGATTTCCACCTGGTACATTCCTTTTGCCAGCAATTGCGGCACTTCAATAGCCTGTGCCATATTGTTGCTGCTGATATTGAGTACAGAACTGTAAACAATTTGTCCATTGGTATTCATTAACCGGATGCTGTACTTACCTGCCTGCTGGTTACTGAACTGCAGGTTGATGGTATTGTTTTGCAATGGATTCGGATACACACTGATAGCCGCTTTTGTATTGCCCATCTTCACATTTACGGTTTGGCTGTATTGTGCCTGCCCGCTGCGGTCAATACTTTTAATGCGGTAAAAATTATTGCCGGTGGCTGGGTTTTCATCCAGCACACTGTAATGCACCGTGCTGTTATTATTTCCTGTTACTGCAGTGGTATGTATCTCATTGAAATGAATGCCATCTGCAGATCTTTGTACATCGTATGCTGCAATACCGCTTTCATTTTCTACTTTCCATTCAACTGCAATGGCCAGTTGCTGCTGGTATGCTTTCACACTGGTGAAGCGTAACAGGCAATACCTGGTAAGGTTTAAATACGATCATAAAACGGGCCGCCGCCGCTGAAGCAGGGTCAGCAGTCACGGAGAAATTAATTGTTGTAAGATCATCCAGTGCAACGGTTGTTTCTGTACCAAGATAACTGTCTTTTAAAAAAGCTGTCATTCCAAGGCCATCGAGATTGGCAGGATTAAACAGGAGCTGGTAGTTGCGCAGGGTTGTTTTAGTCAGTTTCAGGAACAGGGTATCCGTGGTATGTATCGCCGGCCTTCTTTCCATCGACAGCGCTTTGGTATGTCTTAACAATGCAAAGGTTTCATTGACGTTGCTGAACTTCAGGGCATCTTCATAATTCACCAGGTTGCTGTATGCATCATCAAACTCTGCTTTCACACCATCTGCCAGTACGGTACTGTTGTCAGCATTCAGCAAATTCAAACTCACTTTTAAACTCTGCATTGGTGATGCAGCCGGCCTTGAAATAGTATAGGTGCTGCCGTCTGTTTTATCGCTTTCATTAATGGTTAAAGAAGCAGCGCCTGCAGCAGTTGTTTCTACAATAAATGCCTGGTGGCTCAGCAATTCACTGGTTTGTGTGCTGCCACCTACAGATGAAGAGAATACGCCATCATTATCAATATCATCCAGCGTAACATAACCACCTACAGTGTTCAATGCAGGATCCCACACATAAAACCGCTTGATAAGATTTGTTCTGCTGATGTTATTAAAGTCTATTGGTGAAGCATAAGGGTTACCGATCAGCGTAAACTGACCTGCAACTGAACTGGCTGCAAATGTTTGTGCACCTGTCTGTAACTGGCCGGCACTGCTGAGTGTAGTGGGATTGGTGTTAGGAGTGGTAAAATTTGCCGTATTCCTGTCTCCCCGTACAAAAATAAAATAGCCGGTATTATCTGCACTACCATTGGTGCCGGGAGAAATACTGGTCAATGTGCTGTTGATGGCAACCAACGTTTGCGTAGGCACATCATAGGCTTTAAAAGAAGAACCGCTTGCAGCATCCAGGCCAAAACCACCGGCAGGGCCTGTTATCAATGTGCCGGCTCCCGGTGTGTACACACCTCCGTTCTGCCAGGCATCATAAATGGTAGTGGAATTGGTAACCGGTGCAGTAAATAAATGCCATGCCCTTCTTGAAGGTACATAACGCTGTACGATAAATTTTCCTCCGCCTGCATAATCAAAACTGCCGCCTACCTGTGCTACTCTTGCAGTACCTGTTGCAGACGAAGCTAATGTGATTACTTTGTCGGTAAGATCGATTACACCGAGTGTTGGGGTAAGCGTTCCAGATATGCTGAACGACTGATCAATAGTTATGCCTGCAGCATTGTCCACATCAAGGTCTTTCATAGCAGTAACAGTTGCTGTGCTGCCCGGGAAACTTTGTGGTGCAGCGCCATTCAGTACAATCTCACCGTTATTGGAGATGGTTCCGCTATTGGTATAATTTCCCCTGATTGTAAGGCTGCCTGTGCTGGTTACCGAAATAGAAGCGCCGGCTGCAATCGTCACATCATTGAGGATAATGTTGTCTGCAATGGCAGGATAATGTGTCAGTCCTGTAGTTAATGTTAAGTCAATAGTACCTGATGGTACAAGGCCTCCGCACCAGTTGCCGGAATTGTTCCAGTCTGTGTCTGTGCTGCCTGTCCATATACCGCTGGTGAAGTTGATTGTTACATCATCCGTAGAAGCTGTACATGGTGTATTGGTGATTGACCATCTTAATACATAAGTTGTACCTGCTGCACCGTTAAAAACCGAAACTGGACTTGATGGGGATACAAAAGAACCTCCACTGCCGCTTACAATACTCCAGCTTCCAGTTCCAACAACGGGTGTATTGGCTGACAGTGTAGCAGATACAGCACAGATGCTCTGATCAGGTCCTGCGTTCGATGTGGTAGGCAATGCCAATAGCGTAACAGTGGCGCTGCCGGTTTTATCTGTTGCCTGTGCAGTACAACCGGCATCTGTTAATGTGCTGATGGTATAGGTGGTATTTATTGCCGGGGTAACAGCTGTGGTTACCGGGTCGCTGCTTCCGGAAAAAGCCGTTCCGTCGGATAAGGTTCCGCTCCATGGGCCGGAACCGGTAACTGCAATGCTCAATGTTGCGCTGGAGCCGGTGCAGGTAGAGGTAGTGCCACTGATAACACC
Organism: Chitinophagaceae bacterium; assembly: GCA_016722465.1. Taxonomy (GTDB): domain Bacteria; phylum Bacteroidota; class Bacteroidia; order Chitinophagales; family Chitinophagaceae; genus Ferruginibacter. The sequence goes on from JADKJC010000013.1 coordinate 637,037, forward strand.
TGTTGGATTATTTCTTGTAACAACAACTGGTTGTACATCGGAACAACCACCCAATGCAACGGTGCCCTTAATATAGTAAGTTCCTGCAACTGCTACTGCAGATGGGGAGGCCAGTGAAATAGTTGCTGATGGATCTCTCCAGTAAGTATAGGTAAGACCGCTGGTAGATCCCGCTGTTACTGCTGCTGCAGTTAAGTTAACAGTAGCCGGCGAACAGAATGGAGCCGGGTTGGTGATGATAACTGTTGGTGTAGAGCATGGTAACTGTTCTGCCAATGCAATATCTCCGAATGCAGTTAATCCTGTAACCTGTGTGCTGGTAGAAGTTTTTGTTCCTACGGTTGGATACGCCCAGGTGCCTGAATACCTGCCTGCAATCAGGTTGGCGGTATTGGTGGACGCATCTTTATCTGCTGCAATAAAATTGAAAACCCCGCTATAAGTAGTAAATGCTGTGGCGCTGTTGCTGATCGTCCAGTAACGGTTCACAGAAAGTGTTCCGTCTAAATACGCCGATACCAGCAATGGATGATCGGTGGCTGTTGTTTTTACCGTTACATTACCTGCAACAGAAACGCTTGCAAAGGTAAGGGTAACCGGTGTGTAATTCATTGCGTCACCAATATCAAATGTCCTGGCAACATTTACACCGGTAGCAATATTTCTTTGTTCGTTACCATTAATGTATCCACTGGTACGGGAGATACTGCCCGTACTGCTGATAATTACCGATGTTGCTCCTGTTGTAATGATACCGGATGTTAACGTCAATATACCTGTGATGGTAGAACTCATTGACTGGTTGATACCGGCGGCATTGTTCAACGTTAGGTTCCTGAAGGTAGTAGTGCCGGTTCCACCCAGTGTTTGTGCAGTGGTACCGCTGAATGTAACGCCACCTGTACCGGCTGTATAACCTGCAGCACCTACATTGTTGGTCCAGTTGCCTGCCAACACAATCGTACGGTTATTGGTGGTATTGCTCAATACACCAGAGCTGATGGTAAGATTACCATTGACAGTAATATCTGTGGTGGAAACAATTTTGTTACCTGTGCCGGCAATGGTCAAATGATAATAGGTCTGGCTCCTCATGGTGGCACTGCCGCCGTTGTAGGTAACCGTATTGCCGGTAGCTGTTGTAGTAAGTGTTGTAATGCTTAAAGGTGTGGTACTGCCTAATGATAATTTGGCATTCACATCCTGTACAAATGCAGTTCCTGTTAAAGTACCAACGCAGATCACGGTTCCTGTAAGACTGTTGGTAAGTGTTCCGGCATTTACATCAATCACACCTGCACTCCTGATATTACCGGCACCTGACCAGCTTTGTGTAGCACTGGTTCTGATGGTGCCGGCATTAAAAGCAAGGGCTGTTGTATTATTTTGTATGATACCGGCTGCAAAAATTAACCTGCCAATGGTTGTTACTGATGTGGCTGTAAAAGTTGATGTATTGCCAACTGTAACAAGTCCTGTAAAAGTGGTAATGCCCGTTCCGTTATTATCTAAAAAAGCACCGCTGCCACTTAGTGTAGTGGTGCCTGATACGGTAAGGTTGCCTGCAGTACTGGTGGTTAATAAACCTGTTACAGTAAGGTTTCTTACTGAATAAGTTGCTGCACCTCCAAAAGTAACACCGGTGGTAGCTGTTCCTGCGATGCTGATATCTGCATTGCCCAATACGGTAACACCGCCAGTAAAACTCATGTTCACTGTTCCAGTTAATGTTTGATTGTCGCCAACAGTAGCGCCGCCGGCAGAAAATGTACCGGCAGTATTGGTGAATCCTGCAGTAAAGATCATATTGGCTGGCGTGGTAACGGAAGTAGATACCCATCTTCCGGTTGAGTTATGTGTAACCAAACCTGTGAAGGTGGAAATACCGGCGTTGTTATTGTCTGTAAAGTCACCTGCACTAAGGATAGAAGTAGTTCCAGTAACGGTGAAGTTGCCGGTAGTATTTACCAGCAGTGTACCGGTCAGGGTTAAATTTCCGGGGATAACATAGTTCATTGCGGCTCCTGCAAACCTTGCTCCACCTGCACCTGCAATGGTAAGGTTTCCCGAGCCAGTGATGTTAAGAGGGCTATTGAAGACCATCACAACAGTACCATTGAGTGTTTGTCCGCCAGTTATGGTGGCACCACCTGCACTGAATGTGCCGGCTATATTAGTAAAACCTGCGGTAAAAACCATATTCGCTGCCGTGGTAACGGTAGTGGACGTCGAGCACCGGTTGAGTTATGTATTACAGTGCCTGTAAAACTTGTAATGCCTGCATTATTACTGTCCCAGAAAGCACCGGTACCGGTTATTGAAGTAGAACCCGTTACAGTAAAATTACCTGATGTGGAAACATTGAGTCTTCCTGTCAGGGTTAAATTTCTTACTGTATAATTAATCGCTGTTCCACCAAATATTGCACCGGTTGTAGCCGTACCTGCAATGGTAAGATCACCATTACCCAACACTGTTAATCCTGCGGAAAAACTCATGTTGATCATCCCTGTCAATGTTTGATTATCGCCGATGGTGGCAGCACCTGCATTGAATCCCCCTGCTGTGTTGGTAAATCCGGATGAAAAGATCATGTTAGCTGCTGTAGTAACTGTGGTTGAAGACCAGTTACCGGTAGAGTTATGCGTAACCAAACCGGTAAAGCTGGTAATACCTGCATTATTATTATCATTAAAAGCACCGGCACCTGTTACTGAAGTGGTGCCGGTAACTAAGATTACCTGTTGTACTAACCGTTAACAAGCCAGTAAGAGAAAGATTCCTTACAGAATAATTAATTGCAGTACCTGCAAAGCTAACGCCTGCTCCCGTGGTACCTGCAATGTTTAAGTCGCCATTGCCCAATATCGTTAGCCCGGCAGCAAAACTCATATTTACTGTTCCGGTAAGTATTTGGTTATCGCCAATGGTAGCAGCGCCTGCACTGAATGCACCGGAAGTATTAGTAAACCCGGATGTAAATATCATATTGGCAGATGTAGTGACTGTTGTAGAAGTCCATGACCCTGTTGAAGCATGTGTCACCAATCCTGCAAAGCTGGTGATGCCTGCGTTGTTATTATCGTTGAAAGCGCCTGTACCTGTCATGGAAGTTGTTCCTGTTACAGTTAGATTGCCAGTGGTGCTAACCGTTAGTAAGCCTGTTAATGAAAGATTTCTTACGTTATAATCAATGGCAGTGCCTCCAAATGTTACACCGGCGGTTGTTGTTCCTGCGATGGTCAGATCTCCATTACCTAATATGGTTAAGCCGTTGACAAAACTCATATTTACTGTTCCGGTAAGGGTTTGATTGTCTGCAATAGTTGCAGCTCCTGCCGAAAAACCTCCGGCTGTATTGGTAAAACCCCCGGAAAAAACCATGTTCGATGCCGTGGTAACGGCAGTGGATGTCCAGGTTCCGCTTGTTTTAGTTACACGGCCAGTAAATGTATTGATACCGGTATTGCTGGCATCTGAAATGGTTCCGGATGTGCTGGTTGTACCCAATACAGTAAAAGTGCCAGTTGCCAGGTTCAGAGTGGCACCAGCATTCACCGTTAAATTTCCTGCATCGTATAAAGTGAAAGTGCCTAAAGTTAATGTGCCGTTGGTTCCGCCACCAACAACAATATTGCCTACACTATTGGCAGGCGATACATTGAGTGTTACGGTATTTGCATTCTGAATAGTAACAGTACAGCCGGAACAGGCATTCTGGCCTGGATAGTCTGTGGAAACAAGCCATGATGTACCATCAAATTTTTGCCAGCTTGCTGCGGCATTCCAGTTCATAGAAGTTGCCGCTGAGCGGTAATCACCTGCCGACTGGCCAATACTGATATTGGTCATTAGCACAAACGAGATGAACAGTAACACAGCGGGAAAAATCGGATTGAATAATTTTTTGTCAGATATTTTTGTGTCAGGTACAAAGAGGTACGTCTGACGATACGAATGTCTCAGGCTTTTCATGATTTTGGATGGTTTGGGTATGCGGATTGATTAACGCAGTATTTATCCTAATAGTATATTAACTCTTTTTTTTGTAGCCATTTTACTACAAATTAATATTCACCAGTAAAATGATTTTCCTTTTCAGGTGCAGGAAGTGTGCTCCTACAGTATCTATTAATGTGGCTATTGTTTATCCAATTGACTCTTTCTATCAGGCAGGAAAGCTTATTTTATTTGAAAATATTAAGGAAAAAAAATGAATGGTAATTATTTCAACCCATTTTGAATGGCCGTATTCTTCTATATTCAATATGCTGATTAAACAACTGCCCCCGGTTATTGCCAACCGTTAGTGCATCCAATGCGGGCAACAATAAGTCATTTTTTTTCAGTAGATCAGGTGCATTAGCTCTCTGGAATACGCATGCTAATGGTAAGAAAGTACGTATTGGCTGGAAAATTGTTAATTTTATATACCGGATTGGTAAAACTGTTACGGTTCGGGTTACTTAATCTGTCCTGTGCTAATATTAAAAACTGCATATTGAAAAATATCAGCCTTATACTATGCCTGTTTGCTTGCTACTGCACTGCTTCAGGCCAGAATTATATCAGGGGCCAGGTGATGGACAAATACAGGCAACGGCTGGCTTCTGTAAAGATCAGTTCTGCTGCTACCAGGCAGGTATACAAAACTGATTTGTACGGCAATTTTGGATTTGTAAGTACACAGTTACAAGATACCCTCACTTTTTCTTATGATGGATATGATACATTAAGTTCTATTGTGAAAGTCGATGAGTATGCAAGGATTTTTTTACAAAATCTGCCCTCCTCGGTGGTTTTTACAAAAGACAATGCAGCCGTCATCATACAAAACAAAAAGATCACCGTTAGCGACCGTACCGTAAAAAATGAAACATATAACCGTACAGATGAAAATAATTTCCTAACCACCAGTTATTCTCCCGGCATTGCCTTTTCGGCCAATATCAACAGGGCATCTTACAGTAATGTGCGGAGGCTGATTAATGAAATGGAGAGCCTGCTGCCACCCTACTCGGTAAGGATTGAAGAAATGCTGAACTACTTTAACTTTAATTATACGGAGCCTGGCGGCGACAGTGTTTTTCATACTTCCTCTTATCTAACCAGTTGCCCCTGGAACAAAACACATTCAATGCTTTTTGTGAACATCAGTGCCAGGAAAATTGACATGAAGAATATCCCACCAAACAACCTTGTTTTTTTAATAGATGTTTCCGGGTCGATGGATATGCCGAATAAATTACCATTGTTAAAAGCCGGTTTTATAAAAATGATAAAAAATCTCCGGCCGATCGATACTGTATCGATCGTAACGTTTGGTGAAAGTGTGAACCTTTTGTGTGAAGGCATTTCAGGCAGCAGCAGGGAAAAAATAGCTGCAGTGATAGAAAATTAGCTGCTGATGGGCCTACACCCGGTGAATCTGCCATTCGGCTGGCATTTAAAATTGCGAAGCAACGATTTATAAAGGTGGCAACAACAGGATCATTCTTGCAGCAGATGGCGATTTTAATGTGGGCATCTCTAATGAAAAAGAACTGGTAACACTGATAGAACAGGAAAAGCAAAAAGGAATTTACCTGACCTGCCTTGGCGTGGGCTCCGGAAATTATAAAGACTCTAAACTATCTGTGCTGGCACAAAAAGGCAATGGTAATTTCTCTTATATCGACAATGAGCAGGAAGCAGAAAGAGTGCTGGTGACTGACCTTACCAAAACACTTTTTACAGTAGCAGACAATGTTTACCTCTCCATGAATTTCAATCCCGGCAAAGTAAAAGCATACCGACTGCTTGGATATGAGAATGCGAATACTACCATGAAAGATTCAGTGATACAGTTGAAAGGTGGTGAAATCGGTTCGGGGCATTCGCTGATGGCTATCTTTGAATTGATTTCTGCTGATGATATGGCTAACAACAACGACTGGACTGCAAAATTACAGGTACACTATCGCCAGCCACTATTATCAAAACAATACAGCACCAGCTACCTGCCACGATACCGTTATTGCAATAAAAATGCAGACAGCAGTTTAAGAAAGGCAGCCTGTGTAGTGATGCTTGGCATCAAACTTAAAGATGCTGAAGACTCAAAGGACATCAGCTGGCGAAGCATTCAAAAGCTTGCAGGCAGTTGTTTTGATAAAGATAAATTTTTAGAAAAAGAGTTTATTCAACTGGTAGGCAAGGCAAAGAAGATGTACACTCACCGTAGAAAATATGCAAGTGATTATTAGAACCACCAATAATTACAAAGGGTAAAAATAAAAGACTGATTACATTTAATGGGAGCAATATTATTTTCGTTCATTACCGGGATGGCTCCACTCCAGCTCGTAACTGACACCTGCCAGTAAGAACTGCTGGTTAATATGTCCCCAGGTATAGCTGTATTCAACATGCGGACACCATCTGCCACATTCCAGCAGCAGTCCTGCTCCGGTATTGAAAGAAAGAAATGTTCTTTGCGATACCATACTTCGTCTATGCCGGCACCATTTTCTTTTTCAGCCGTATAACTGATGCCGGTGAGCGGATAAAATTTGAGGTGCTGCTGTAGCGGTACTATGTAGTGAAAATTAAGATGAATGTCCCAGGGCAGATAGCCGGAGCTTTTCTGCTGAAGTATTTTTGCTTGCCGGGAAAAAACGATTTATTTCTACTCCGCCGGTAAGTTTATCATTGAAATGATAAAAGCAACTTACATTCAATTCGTTTAAACCAGAATGCAAATTACGGATGGCTGCAAGATCAAAACTGGTTGTATGCTGTGCGCAGGTATTTACTGTAATTAATAAATGGATGCTGATTAGAGCAGCTTGTAAGAGGGAGAATATTTTCATTTTACAAAAGAAAAAAACAGCGTATCAAGGCAGGCTGACCAATATCTTTTATGATGCTGATTGTTATCACCTATGCCTGGTAAAGCAATGGAAAGAACCATTCATACAGTATGTAAATATGCCTGCCTTCTAAAATCTATACTGGTATGCTGTAATCCCTTGCTTCCCCTTTTTGCATACTGTGGCCTTATTACCCAACTCTTGTTATTCGGTTTACGAACTACCAGCCAATAGAAAAAGAACGCAGTAGTAATAATGATGATTGCATCAATGCTCCAAGCGGGTATTATGTTCCGGAGGTTGATCAGCAATCCATCATCAGCAAATTTTCCAAACCCAAATAATGCAGGTACCCTGTACCAGTAATAACAGGATACTGCGGTTGCTGCAAAAATACCGGTAAGGTTGTGTTGAAACCTTTGGAGGATATTGTTGAGCAGCAGGGTGTAAATGATCAGTGTGATAATAAAACCAAGCAAGGGCATTTCATAAACGCCTGCAAAATGCTGAAACGTAGTGATCGTTGCATCATCCGGTACATGAAACCATCCCCACACAAAACCGGGTAAACCTCCTGTGATCAACAATGCGCTCATTTGATGATACGTAGTTTTGGGTGTGGATGACGGGGTCACATTGTGGGTAGAATCCGGGCAGATAACTACACAGTTACGGCATTGATTGCAATGAGCATTTGGCAGCGACATGATTACATTACCGCCATATAATTTTTCAACCGGGTGTACCGGGCATAAGCCGGAACACCAGGCGCTTTTCCATTCGTAAACAAAACCCAGCAGAATGCCGATGGTTGCCATAGAAATGATGAGGATGCCTGTGGCTGGTCCGCTGCTGTTAAATACTGCATGGCGCAGGGGTATAATGACATACAATGCGATGACTGCGACCAGGTTTAGCTTACCGGATTGTATTACAGACAGTCTTTTTCTTTTCGATAATTCCAGGTGACGTGGCAATAAATTGGTAGTAGCCAACGGACAAACATTTCTCCATACTCCCGGCCAGGTAACAAATAATGCAGGTGCTACCGGTATTAAAATATTCCAGAACAATAAAATACCGAGCGATGGAAAAAATAACAGGCAGGTCAAAATGCCAGCACCAACGCACCACACAACAGCCTGTACAATGCGCCATATTAAAACAGAACGGGAAGACAACTGGTCGCCTGATTTGAATCCGGGCATTGCTTTTGACATAAAGGGAGTTGAAAAATGAGCGGATGAATATTGAATTATAGCGGCAAATTAAAGGAAAGCTCCGCTGACAAAAGATGATTTTGCTCATACCTTTCAATGAACTTAAAAAGGCTTTCAGCCGGGTACTGCCTGCTAAAAAAAAAGAAATGAAAACTTTTGTTTACAAAAAGAACCGGCGAAAAACAATCTGTATATTTATATAAAATATTTTTATGCCAGCATCTAAAAGCAGACATGCACACAAGCATCCACATCATCAAAACAAGCCTTCAGATATTCAGCCGAAAGCAGGAAATGAAAACCGTATAGTAACGGTAGCCGTACTTTTTTTTACAGTCATAGGACTCGCCATTGGTTTTTTTATTGATGCCAGCAATATCCCGGTATTACTGGCAAGTGCAGCAGTAGGCGCTTTGGCAGGCCTTGTTGCAGGCCGCCAGCTTAAGAAAAGCTTATCAGGCAAATGATGAATTGTATAACGGAATGAAATGCTGTTTAAATTCCATGCTAAAAAACGAAAGCAGTTTAATATTCATCTCCACTCTTCCTGTTGCTGAGTATTGACATAACTACTGAGAGATCAGGTTATATCGCCTGATTGTATACGTTTCCATACCATTTATAGTTTACATTGATCACATGCAGGGTTCTTATTGACCACCATCATATACCAGTTGATTGTGCCTGCCTAATTTTACCCACAAATCACTATTGATCTGGACTATTATAAAACAATAAAATGAAAACGTTCATTGCAATACTGGCAATACTTGCCGTTATAACAACTGCTCCTGCATTTAACTTTAAGCAGGATGATCCATGGAAAGTTCCGGACAAGTTTGAGAAAATGAAAAACCCCGTAATAGCTGATGATGCATCGATTCAATCCGGCAAGGAGTTATACGCTTCTTACTGCCGGAGTTGCCACGGCGTCGATGGAAAAGGCACCGGCAAAAGAGCAGACAAATTAAATATACCACCATCAGATTTTACTTCAGCTGCATTTCAGCTGCAAACAGATGGCGCATTGCTTTACAAAGTATATTTCGGACACAGGGATATGCCAGGGTTTAAAAAATCAATTCCGGGCAACCAGGATATTAATGATAATAGTTTTGGAAAAACCAGGAGCGCCGGTGACCTCATTAATTACCTGCGGAGCTTTGGGAAAAAAGGATAAGAAAGATGAATGATTAAGTTGTTATGTATGCTGCCATTTGGTGAAACGGGATGAAATAGTAATATGCAAGTAATATGCAGAAGCTGGTAATATTATTAGCGGGCTTCAGTATACTTCTTGAAATTATCCAGTATTGCCTGCCAGCCCCCCTGTTGCAGTTCAACTGTGTTCTCTGTTTCTGCATCAAAGCATTCAATTATTTTGGTGCTGTTGCCATTGCCGGAAAAACTGATTTTCACTTTCCTGCCATCACCAAGGCTGTATTCAATGTATTCATTGATGGTAACAGTATCATAGGTGCCCCAAAAATCAAAACCCATACTGCCATCCTTTGCTTCCATCCTGCTTACAAAACTTCCACCTGCTCTCAGGTCATTTTCTGCACGGGGCGTATGCCAGTCGGGAGAGGCATTGTTCCATTGGGTAATGTGCACAGGCTTTGTCCAGTATTCCCAAACTTTTTCAACAGGTGCGTTGATGATGCTTTCTACTGTTATAACGATGGCTTGATTTGCTGGCATTTTGCTTTATTTTGTGTGGATGAATGGTGTTTTATAAAGCAAATATCCTGCAAATTATTAAAAGCGTTACAGGGCAACAACGAAATTAAAAGGGGGTTTTGCGACAACTATACTTAAGCAGCAGCTACTGTAAACAAATTTACCGTCTTTCAATGCCCTGCGGATTTCTTTTTTCAATCTGCTATGATTGTATAAAATCATTTATTAGTTTTATACTGCGATTTTACTCCCCGTTTATTCAATCCATATATTTTACTGAGAAATCTTTGCCGCACCAGTGTTGTATTTGTTTTCATTCAATTATTTAAAAAAATTCAGACATGAAAAGAAACCTACTGACTGCTGTATATGTTTTTATCACAGCCATTTGTGTACAGGCACAGGTCACGCAGATTAACTCAAATAAAAGTTTACATGTTACAATTCCCCTGAACAGTATAAAAACAATTGTTGTTTCAGACATTGACAGTTCAATATGGGTTACCGATGGTACACTGGCCGGCACTACACAAATAACAACAAGCATAAAATACGAAGCAAGTGGCTCCCTGCTTTCCGGGAAATTCATTTTCAGGGGAAAAACAACTGCAAACGGTTCTGAATTGTATACAACCGATGGAACAACCGGCGGCACCGTACTTGTTAAGGATATTTATACAGGGGGGCCGGGTTCTGCACCTGCCGATTTTACCCTCCTGAATGGAGTTCTGTATTTTAGTGCTGTAACAATGGCTGCAGGCCGTGAACTATGGAGAACTGATGGTACCAATGGCGGTACTACGCTTGTAAAAGACATTGTTCCCGGTTCAGGAAGCAGTAACCAGGAAAATGATTACAACCTTTTTAGTAATGGCAGTTACCTGTTGTTTGCTGCCAATACAGTTGCAGATGGGTTAGAGCTATGGAAATCTGATGGGACCAATGCCGGTACAGTACTTTTAAAAAATATTAATACCGGTGCAGACTCTTCCAGCCCAAAATATTTTTATATTTTAAACAATACGATTTTGTTTGCTGCGAAGGATGCAACGCATGGAGAAGAGTTATGGAAAACAGACGGTTCCGCAGCAGGAACCGTTTTGATAAAAGATATCAATGTAGGCCCGGCCAGTTCAACATCAATCGAATTATTTCCGGGCTTCAGCTTCCCTGTTTTCGAGGGCTTTCATACGTTTAACAATAAGGCCTATTTTGTTGCGTACGATGGAACCAGCACCGGGGAACTTTGGACCACAGATGGAACCATAGCCAATACAACACTTGTAAAGAATATTGTGCAAAGTGCATTTAGTCCTGCATTCATCATGGTTACAAACGCTGTGAATTTAACCGGGAAATTCATGTTTGCAGTTTCAGACGGTGCAAGCAGTTCGGAGTTATGGCAATCAGATGGCACACCTGCAGGTACAACGTTATTCAAATCATTTTCGTTTGTAAACAACGACTTTCCAAACATACTACCCAATTTTATTTATGATGCCAATACCGGTACATTTACCAACCCATTATTCCAGGGCAATAAATTCTTTTTTACTGCATCAACTGATGTGGAGGGACGTGAGTTATGGATATCAGATGGCACACTGGTCAACACTAAAATGGTTAAAGATATCAACCAGGGCACGGCAAGCGGGGTTGAATTTTCAACTTATGCATTTACTGCTTCCACTTTATTCTTTTCGGCCAACGATGGTATCAAGGGAAATGAATTATGGAAAACGGATGGCACTCTTTCCGGTACCGCATTAGAGGCAGATATAAATATCGGCGCAGGCGATTCAGACCCTGAATTATCTTTTTTCACCACGAACAACAAGCTATTATTCGGAGCCGATAATGGGGATAATGCGGCCACTGATTTATATGTTATTGGAGGCACAGTTGTTCCTCCTGCAGATTACTGTCCTGGCGGTAATATTTCATTAGCAGCAGGCATTACAGGCGCTTCTTACCAGTGGCAGGTAAATACCGGCGGAGGCTTTGCTAATATTACCAACAATGCAACTTATGCAGGTACTGGCACAGCTACTCTGCAAATAAACGCTGCACCTTCTTCATTTTATGGCTACCAATACCGTTGTAATGTAAGCGGTAATTTCAGTGCTGTAACTACTTTAAAGTTTGTTGATTACTGGACAGGCAGTGCTAATAATCTCTGGAATAACCCGGCAAACTGGAGCTGTGCTGTACTGCCGGATGCGAATACGGATGCTGTAATCAATACCGGAACTGCAGTGTTAAATATAAACGGAACCTGCAGGAGCATTTCAGTAGGTACCGGTGCAAACTTTACTGTTAATGCAGGCATTGTACTCCAGGTAACTCATTAAAGATGTTGTATTGCTGATAAAAGGCAATCAAATAAAAGAGGCTGTCTCATATATAAAATTTTTGAGCATTTCTTCGGACCCCCGATGGATAGCCGAAGTCGTTTAAAACGAATCTCCGGGCGATTATTTAATTATGATACCGCCTCTTTTATTCTGCTGTATCCTATGATATCACTCAACAAATTTTTTCCCTTTTGCCATAATTAAAAAAATGATGGCTGTTACAAAACCCATCAGTACAAAGCCCACTATCCATAATGCTTTTTCTCCATCAGATACTGTTTTGTTTTTTGCTACTGCCACAATGCCAAGTATCCTTAACGCCAAACCGCAAAATGCCATCACAATAAAAGAAATGATTACCCCGGGATTGAAAATAATGCTGAAAATTGCCGCAGGGTTTTCATTCCCGACAAAATGCTCCCTGTTCATAACCAACGAAAAAAAGCCTTGCAGATAAAACACCATAAAAACAACAAAGGCTGCGATGGATGCAATAAAAAGCAACAAAAATGTATTGTACTTGAGCATGATTTTTATTTTAAAAGTACAACATTGGTATTTACCTGCCTTGTTTTTTACCCGCTTTCATAACCAAAATGAATTAATTACCTTCGCCGCTCAATTAAAAAACCAAGTATGAAACTGGAAGATCTGCTGATTAAAAGAAGTGAAAACAAATGTGAACTGTGTAAATCTGAAAATGGGACAACGTTGTATGAAGTATTGCCACAAGACAGAAGCACAGAAGACAACAATATCATGATCTGTGATACCTGCAGGGCCCAGATTGAAAAAAAAGCAGCACTCAACAGTGCTCACTGGAACTGCCTTACTGAAAGTATGTGGAGTGAAGTGCCAGGTGTGCAGGTAGTGGCCTGGCGTATGCTCAACCGCCTGCGCAACGAAAGCTGGGCAGCAGACAATATTGATATGATGTACCTTGATGATGAACGGCTTGCCTGGGCAAAAGCAACGGGTGATCACGATAATGACGGGAGTGTTGACCTGCACAAAGATTGCAACGGGCAGCAATTACAAACCGGTGATACAGTGGTACTGACAAAATCACTGGATGTAAAAGGATCTACCCTCAATGCAAAAATGGGAACCGTTGTAAAAAATATCCGCCTTGTGCCGGAAAATACAGAGCAAATTGAAGGAAAAATAGAAGGACAGGTAATTGTGATATTGACAAAATATGTACGGAAGCAAAGCAGTTAACCAGCTATCATTCTTCTAACAAGCATCATCCGCCTTTGTGACAGTTGTCATAAACACCCTGGGCGGCAGTAGTTAATTTTAGCATGAGGATTCCAATACATTCCACACAATTCACTACTACTGTCATGTTTACCATCAAACGCAATCTTACAGTCATCATTGGGATAGGGCTGATGTGTATGAGCTACTCCACATCAAAACTATTAAAAGACCCGAATTCACCTATAAATTATACAGGTGCACCTAAAGCAGTTACTCCTAACCTGGGCCAGGTCAGGTATTGTTCTAACTCGGGTTGTCATTCTGATTTTGGATTGGATCCGGCTGGCGGCAATGTTATTGCCACTGGGTTACCCACAGGTACTTACGTAGCTGGACAAACCTATAATTTCTCTATAAAAATCACTCGTACTGCCGGTGGGATGACCAATTGGGGATTTGCCATCAAAGCAGTGAACACTGTAGACAATGATGTTGTTGGCACCTTTTCAAGTACCAATGCCAATGCATCATTAAAAGGTACTGTTGCAGGAAAGACCGCTGAATTAAGCCATAGTAATGCTCCTGCCACTGCAGCCAGCAGCAACTATACTTTCTTAAATCTGAAATGGACAGCTCCTTCAACGCCCACCACCAACCAGACCAATATCCGGTTTTATATTGTGGGGGTAGCAGGTGACAATGATGGATCTGAAGCCGGTGATTATGTTTATTCTACCACAGTCAGTGCGTCAATAGGTACGCTTCCTGTTACCTTAACTTCCTTTAATGTACTTGCATTGAGTAACAATACCGCATCCGTGAACTGGCAAACATCCCAGGAGATCAGCACCGCTTATTACGAAGTGGAAACAAGTAGCAACGGCAGCAACTGGGTTACCTTATCTTCCATTATATCAAAAGGTAATAGCAGTTCACTTCAATCCTATTCCTATACCGATAAAAAACCTGTATCATACAACAGCAATATTTATTACCGTTTAAAAATGGTGGATCTTGATGGCAGCTACAGTTACTCAGCAATACAAACACTACGGCTTAAAAATGCAGGGCTGATAATTGATAATTTATCTGCACAGCCATTGAAGGGAGGCAAAAATCTTATTTTTAAAATTCATAGCAATACCAATCAAGCCATCGCTGTTTTCATTACAGATATTAACGGGCGGTTATTGTATAATTACAGTACAAATACAGCTTCAGGCACCAACACATTTGAAATACCTGCAGCAAACCTATCCAGGGGAATGGTATATATAAAATTTGTGGCTGGTGGATCAGAAAAAACCTTTAACCAATTAATTGAATAAGCAATCTGTATAAACCAACCGCGACCGGCATGATTAACACACATGCCGGTTTTTTTATTTCCTAAAACAGAATACTCTTTCCGTTGCAATTTCAAGTGAAATTCAAAATCGTTACTTTCGCCTTTCTTTTGTAAGTATAATTTTGATTTAGTAATATGCCTGACTTAAAAAAACGACAAGACTATATTTCCTGGGATGAATACTTTATGGGTGTGGCATTGCTGAGTGCCCTCCGCAGTAAAGACCCCAGCACACAGGTAGGTGCCTGCATAGTAAATGAAAAGTATAAGATCGTTGGAGCAGGTTACAACGGCTTGCCAACAGGATGTGATGATGATGATTTTCCCTGGGAAAAACAGGGAGATTTTCTTCAGACAAAATACCCGTTTATCTGCCATGCCGAACTCAATGCAATTTTAAATAATATTGGTATGGACCTGAAAGGTTGTAAGATATATACAGCTTTGTTTCCCTGTAATGAATGTACAAAAGCCATTATTCAATCCGGAATTACAGAAGTGATCTATTTATCTGATAAATACCAGGGAACAGATATTTTTAAGGCCTCCAAAATAATGCTGGATAAAGCCGGTGTAACTTACCGCAAAGTACATGCAACGATCAGCAGCCTGTTGTTGTCATTCAATGAAGCGGATGTTTAACTGACGAACATTAACAGGCTCTTTCAAACAAAATCATTCAAATAACTGTATTACCCTAGCTATGAATCTAAAACATTTTTTTTTTACAGGCTTTATCTTTTTTTTTCTTACTGCAACCGCCATTTCTCAAAGTGATTGGTCATTGAGAACAGATAAAGAGGGTATTAAAGTGTACACAAAAAACCTGGATAACTCTCCCTACAAAGCAGTGAAAACGGTTTGTACCGTTGATGCATCACTCAGCAGGCTGACTGCTGTATTGCTGGACATAAAGAATTGTGCAGACTGGGTGTATGCCACCAAAAGCTGTAAGGTGTTAAAACAAAATTCTCCGTCAGACTTATTGTATCATTCCGAAGTGGATATACCATGGCCGGTAAGCAACCGTGACTTTGTTGTGCGCCTGGTAGTAACGCAGGATGAAAGAACAAAAGCAGTTACTGTACTGGGTGAGAACCGGCCAGCCTATTTGCCCGAAATTAAAAATGTGGTACGCATACAGCAATCGTATTCCAAATGGCTGATAACACCCTTGCAAAACGGGCAGTTACAGATTGAATATGTACTGCAGGTTGATCCCGGGGGAAGCGTGCCCGCCTGGCTCATCAATATGTTTGCGACCAAGGGGCCTTTTGAAACATTTCAGAAGCTGCGCCGGCAGGTAAAAAAAGACCTATACAATAGAGTAAGTCTTCCTTATATAAAGGACTGAACTGGCCTCAATCAATGATCTTTTACACAGCGTACAGATGCACCATCTTTAAATGAAAAACGGGTGTCAATAAGGGTACTTGCATAATAGTAATACAGAAAATAGGCCCGAGGGTAGCCCAAACTGGTTTCAGAAGTCCACCACCAGCCTTCTGCCCCATGCCTCCAAAGCCCCCGTTATCAAAGCGGTATCCTCCCGGGAGTGCAGTAAAACCACTGCTGTTGGTGCCACCTCCATTCGGGCTGTTCCAGTAATTGACCGATTTTAGTTTACCTCCTGTAACGCCATCTCCTCCCAAATAATATTCAGGGTTATACCATTCCTGCATTGTTGGAATATGCCAGCCAGCCGGAGCCAGCCCTCTTGGATCGGTTACCGCATAAAAATTATATATTTTACCATAGATGGCTCCCAGTACAGAATCATTGTTGTACCAGCACCAGGCACCGGATGTAAGGCTGGCCCATTGTGTGGGGTCGGTAACCTGTGGTATCGGGTCGCCATTCCTGTAATTAGTTACTTCAAGGTTTTTTGCCATCCATACCTGGTCGCCAATAGTAACGGTTGCAGCAGATGCAGTACCTCCAATCATATTTGTCCAGGTTGTTCCATTGTACACCTGCAATTCGCCGGAAGGGCCGCAGTTGGTACACCATATCACGAGGCCTGCAACAGGATTGGCAATCGCAAAACGGTTGGCATAACTCATTCGTGGAGGTAAAAAACCTTTGGTACTGTCTCTTAGTTCCAGTATTGCAGAAGGTGCCGGGCTCTTTGTTCCAATCGCTACGCTGGTACCGTTATCATAAACACTGCTGGTATTTAAATTGCCGTTTTGCCATTTGGCTAAATAATTATCTCCGCCGGTGGCTTTATCATTTATCATTACCGACCAGTTGTTGAGTGTGCCATAATAACCATTCCCGGCAGAATCAAATAGCTGTAACGTCCACACTCCGTTTGGATTGATGCTTCCGCCACCCATGGCGGAAAAAGAGTTCACATTTGCCTGTGCCCAGCAGGGCAGGTTTGCAAAGCCTGCTGAAAAGGAGTTCATGTAAGCGGTAGGTTTGTAATAACCTGAAAAAGGTGCACCAGCACCGGAGTTTTGCGGCAAGCCGGCAGCGGCTGTATCAGTGAAGATGGTATTGATAAAACCAGTAGCATCATCTCCGTTATTGGATATGAGGTTAATGATATTTCCATTGGGAGCCACCAGGAATACCTGCAGGTCAGCAACATGGTCATGCGAAATATTCAGTTTTACAGCGATGCCGGAAGATGGCACTACAGAAGGCAATCCTGAAACAGTGAGGCTGCTGGAACTTCCCGTACAGTTGGATTCAATCGGCAATGAAGGGCTTGCAACAGCGCTATATGCTGAATCTTTTTGGGCTAGCAGTTTGCCGGAAGAATCAGCCATTACAAACCTCGTACCTGCTCCTTTTAGTATCTCATGTTTTACACCTTTTGTGGTATGCAACTGTTCAGATGGATTGGTAGTACCGATGCCTACGTTTTGTGCATTTACAGCCTGTGCCAGCAGCAGGCAGATAACGGGAAAGCATACATTTTTCATAAATGCTATTTAATTTCCATGCATAGAGATTCTTTTTGTAAAGCTAACAAAAGCGCTGGGTAATAACCTTGACCTTCGTTTTGATGAACTTTGACAGAAATCAGTGAAGCGGCTTTTCTTTGTAATAAGGGAGGAGAAAACAGGGGGTGATGTGTACGGGCAAAACTCATTTACCGTACCAGTTACAGGTAAAACGGCATAGCCGCTGATTATAAAACATCCTACCAAAATACAGTGTACAGTGCCGCCAGCATACCACAAATAATAAATGAACCAACAATAAATGCCGGTGATACTTTAAACAGTGAAGTATCCAGTTCAATGGTATGTGTATCGTTTTCAACTTTTGGTTTTGCCAGGCTGATGACGATCATAATAGCAGCAGTGGCAAAAAAGGAAATTGCCATTCGGTCTAAAAAAGGATAGTCAGGAAAGCCACCATTCGTCCACACCGGTAAAAATTTTAATACTGCCGAAATGGGAACGGTGAGCAATGCCCCTGCCAATGCAGCACTGGCTGTTGTTTTTTTCCAGAACATGCCCAGTAAAAATATTGCCAGCACACCGGTGAAAAGAATCCAACATATTCCTGTATAAACTGGTAAGCCTGGTCTAATGATTTTAATGCAGGCGCAACCACCGCAGCAATGAACATTGAAATAATAACTGCCCATCTGCCGGTAATCAGCAAACTCTTTTCACTGGCATCTTTATTAAAATACTTTTTATAAATATCCAGCGAGAAAATAGTGGAAATACTGTTGGCTTTTCCTGCAAGAGAAGCAACAATAGCCGCTGTTAATGCAGCAAATGCCACACCTTTTAAACCGGCAGGCAATAAGTTCATTAATGTTGGATAGGCATGATCTGGTTTTACCACACCGGCAGCATCCACCATTTCTTTTTGAAACATACCGTTGTTATGCATTACATACATGGCAATGCCCGGAAGCACTGCAATTACCGGCACCAGCATTTTTAAAAAGGCAGCAAATAAAATTCCCTTTCTGGCTGTTTTGAGATCGGCACCCAATGCCCGTTGAACAATGTACTGGTTGCAACCCCAGTAAGCAAGGTTGTTGATGAGCATGCCTCCAATCAACACCGACATGCCAGGCAGTTCTTTATAATGTGGATTCGTTTTGTCAAATATCATGTGAAAATGTTCCGGCGCTTCTTTTCTCAGCAATGAAAGTCCTTTCAGCACATCTTTGCCAAACCCCAACTGTTCAGATAATAATGTAAGGGCAAGATAGGTGGTCACCAATCCTCCTGTAATTAAAACCAACACCTGGAAAATATCTGTGTAACCAATCACTTTCATTCCACCCAGCGTAACAACAATGGCAAAAATGCTCAACCCTGCAATGCAATATTCAAAGCCGATACTGGAAATAGAAGAGATGGCCAGAGCACCGAGATAAATAATCGAAGTAAGATTTACAAATACATATACCAGCAGCCAGATCACTGCCATGATAGTGCTTACAGTATTACTGTAGCGCCTGGCCAAAAATTGTGGCATGGTGTATATCTTATTCCTGAGATACATGGGAATAATAAAAACTGCCACAATGATCAATGTAGCAGCAGACATCCACTCGTAGGTTGAAATAGCCAGCCCCAATGCAAATCCGGAGCCGCTCATGCCGATAAAGTGTTCTGCAGAAATATTACTTGCAATTAAAGAAGCGCCAATGGCCCACCAGGTTAAAGAACCTTCTGCCAGGAAAAAATCTTTTGCTTTATCAGAGCTGTTCTTTTTTTTACGGTAGATATAAATACCGTATGCCGCAATTAAAATAAAGTAAATAAAAAAAACAATGTAATCAGCAGTTTGTAAGGTATTCATGCCAGGGGTTTATAGCCCAAAGTATCGTTTTTTCTTTATAATTCTTATCACACCAAACTAATAATGGATGCCGCAATAGTATCCCTTACCTATCGCTGAAAAGCAATACCAACATAATAATTTCTTTTTGGGGCAGCATTGTAATAGCGGCCAGCCGCAGCATTGATATCAAATCCAAGGCTATAGTCTTTATTCAGCAGGTTATCGATGCCTGCATATAAGTTCATACTTAGTCTTTTGTTAAGCTTCATTTTTTTCCCGGCACGGCATCCGGCAAGAAAATACGAAGGCGCTGCAACGGTATTTTCATCATTCAGGAAAACATGGCTGGCATAATACCCGTTGCCGTTGAAATAATATCCTCTATTTGTTAGTATATCCCAGCGGATAGATAGCGTATGTTTGGGAACACCGGGTAAAGATCTGCCGGAAAAATTGGTTGTTCCTTTTTGATAATCGCCGAATTTAAAATAACTGAAAGTATATGCGGCAGCTATTATAAAATCATCAAAAAAATCAGCCAGGAACGAGTTACCATACATCGCATTAATCTCTATTCCCTGCTGCTGTATATTCCCGGCATTAACAAAATAATCTGCATTGGAGCTATCCTTTCGCAATACCAATGCTTTGTTGATGGTGAAACAGAAAGCTGTGGCATCTATAGATAATCTCTTATGAAAGAAAAAAAACCTTCCGCCCAGTTCATAATTCACCCCGGATTCTGCCTGCAGGAAAGTGCTGATCACCCCGGTAGAAGGCAGCAGTTCGGCAATGGTGGGTGGAGAAAACCCTTTTGAAATACTGGCAAAAACCTCATTGTTATTTGTAAATCTTTTTTGGATAGCCAGCCTGGGCGACCATTCATTGCTGTAGACCCTGCGCTGCTGTTGCACAGGATAACTGTTCAATCTGGTAAAATTCACCGCAGAGCGGCTAAGGCTCACCCCCGCTGTTAGTATCCACTGATGGCTGAGAGTTAGGTCTGCCTGTGCAAAGACCTGGCCACTCGTAAATGTAATGTCATCATTGGTTTGCAAAGTATCAGGATGGCCATTCTTGTTTTTTGACACCTGTGTATTGAATATACCCCGCTGCCATTCACCCCCCCAAACACATTTAAGTTTGCTGCTTTCCAGGGCACGTTCATAAGTAAAAGTTGTTCTGCCACCGTAGCCAGGCTCAACCCGCCGTTCATAATTGCGGAAGGTTGGATTTTTTACCACCGCAAGATTACCATATAACGAGCTGGTATTTTTAAAAGCAGTTGTAAACTGAACCTGGTGAGAGATACCTGCTAAAAAACTGCTTTGATCAATGGCTGCTTTTGCTGTTTCGGCTGAAGAAAAAATACCTGCAGCCGGCCTTGCCATTGTTGGATTGGCATTGTATTCTGACAGGTTCAGGCCTCCCGGTGTTTCGTAGAAAATATGATTGTATAAAACATGGACAGATAATAGCTGCTTGCTGCCCACCTTGTACTGGCCACTGAAACCGAGATTGTCTTTATTGCTGCTGCTGTGCTTACGGTAACCATTAGCCTGGTTATGGGTATAGGTCAACAGGCTCCTGTTTTCTTTTTTACCAAAACCTGCGGAGGCCAATATATTTTGTAAGCCATAGCTACCGGTAATGTATTCCATGGCTAAGGCTGGCTTCCAGGCAGTTTCAAAACTGTGCATCAACAGTACTCCGCCTGTACCAGCGCCATACATACTGCCTGCCGGGCCTTTTACAATTTCGATGTAGGATATGTTGGGATAAGCAAACTGGTTAAAATAAGTATTGCCGCCGGCATCTGTCACTGGTATGTCATTCCAGTAAACTTTTACATTACGTACACCAAAGGGTGAACGGATGGCACTGCTGCGGATATTGATGCGGTAACTACCCGGCGAACGTTCTTCCATTCTTACGCCGGCTACTGTATTGAAAGCATTTACAAAAGAGGTTTTATTATTCCGGTCGAGATTGTTATCGTGTACCACTTTCACAATTGTGCCGCAGCTGATAGCCCTGCTTTGCCCAAAAGCAGTAATCTCTATGCCGGGTAATGCAGTTGCTGAATCTGCAGCAGTTTGCTCCTGGGCGAAACCCACGTGGCAGAACAGCAGCATGATCACTAAACAGTATAGTACCCTCATTACAGTATTCAATTTGTTAGTAAATGTAAACTTCAATGATGAGGGAGACAAATGAGAGCGAATCACTGATATCAATTAGAAATACCCGCCTGTGTTTTGTTAACCCAAAAAAGCTATCTTTAATTTTATAATATTGTAAAACAAAAAACCTTTGACCACCAACCAACAACTATTCCGGTCGCAGGGCTACCTGGTACTGGAAGAATTCAACACTCCTGATGAATGCAATGCCCTGATGAAGCGTGGGGAAGAATTGGCCGGCACTTATAACTTTGACGGACATGCATCTGTTTTCCAGACGGCAGACCAGGCAAAAACAAGTGATGATTATTTTATCCACTCTGCTGACAATATCTCTTTCTTTTTTGAGAAAGATGCGTTTGATGCAAACGGCCAGCTAAAGACTGATCTCTTTCATTCAATCAATAAGATTGGCCATGCACTCCATGATCTTGATCCTTTGTTCAACGCGTTTTCCCGTTCTTCAGCAATGAAGAAATTAGCAGCCGAACTCATGCTGGATGAATATGTCATCATTCAAAGCATGCTCATTTTAAAACATGCCAGGGTTGGTGGTAATGTAGACATTCACCAGGATGCTACTTTCCTGTATACCGAACCGGTAAGCTGCATTGGTTTTTGGTTTGCACTGGAAGATGCGTCTGCGGAAAACGGTTGTCTTTGGGCAAAACCGGGTGGGCATTTGACTAAACTAAGAACAAGATTCCGTAAAAAAGAAACCGGTGCAGAAATGCAGGTACTGGATAATGAACCATTTTCAATGGAAGGAATGATTCCGCTGGAAGTAAAAAAAGGAACCTGTATTGTGTTAGATGGATTACTACCCCACTGCAGCTTACCAAATACCAGTAGCCGTTCCCGCCAGGCTTATGCCATTCATGCAATTGACCGCAATGCAAACTATCCTGTTGACAATTGGTTACAGCGTGACATAGATGAACTGAGAGGGTTTAGTTAACAGCAATCCAAAATTATTGATACTGTATATAAACAGGCTTCGGAGTGAATTGCAATAACTCTGCTGGGCTGTACATTTCCCATGCTCCTTTGTTATCGTTCTTATAAAACAATTTAAATCCTGTAAACTGCACCGGCTCTTTATAAATATAGCGCAGGTAAGTAGAGCGTTTTAATATCTTACTTCCAAAGCCATCCATATCTATTACGATCTGCACTTCAGGACTTGTTTTTATTTTATCATAACCCGTTACCATTCCCTGTGTGAAACGGTGTACCACCAATACTTTAGGAGAAAGCTTATTTTTTCGAACCACTTCTACCAAAAAATTAACGGCATCATTGATATCATCCGATGTAAACGTTCCGATTTTTGAACCTGGCCGCTCCCCATTCTTCATAGAAAATTCAGGATCGATGCCGAGATGAACATTGGGCAATTGCAAATATTTATCCAGTACTGCTATTTCTTCTTTTACTGTGCTATGGCCTACCTGTATATCCAGGAACACCAGTGCATTGATCTGCCTGGCCCATTCCATGATTGTATCTACCTGCTTAAAAGGCATCCGGAGCCTGTACTTACCATCTTTGCCGGCAGCCCCTTGTGCAGTAGTAACAATGAGGTGCAATGCTGGCACTGTTTGTACCGATGAATCTGCAGCCTGCCAGGCAGCCACCTCCTGCTGTAATTTTTGTAACATAGAATCCTTTGGCAACTCTCCTAAAATGCCCATCCTTTTGGAAAAAAGATTGCCATAAAATGCGATTACCCTGTTATCAGGGAAGATGGCGCCCGGCAACGGATAAGGAGCTTTAACGGGCCACTTGCCGGTAGAATCGTCATTGCTCAATGCCTGCATTTTTTTATTGTACGCTGTGGTATCTATTGCAATGCTTGCCGGTTGGGCTTCTGCTTTAGGTGGAGCTGGTATTGAGTCTGTCTTTACATTAATTGTATCGTCAGCTTTGGCAGTATGATCGCAACTGGTACAACACAGCAAAGCCATAAGGAAAGAAAAAGACAGAACGAATGAATGGATGAAGTGCTTCATACTGGAATTCAATTACGGATGAACCGGCGAATGTTTATACTAACCGGGTAATTTATTTTTATAAAGTTCATTGATTAAAACCGGACAATCCAAATTATTATCCTGTAAGCTCCATGGCAAGGTCTGTTACCCGGCGTTTTCGATGTCAATGCACAATAAAACGATGGCTGTACTTCAATTCATTTTCAATGTAAATGTTCAGTTCCCATAGGCCTTTCAGCAATTCGTAAGGCTCGTCCAGTTCAAAATAGCGACCAGTTGGTTTGTTTGGCCATAACCTTCCACTGCTTTTATAAGCCCGGTATTTTGTTCCATCTTTTTCTTTCATTGGTATGGGATAGATCCATTCCACCGTGTAAGGTACATCAGTGCTCTGCACAGCTATCACTTTGAACTCCACACCAAAAACTGTATTCAGTATCGCCGGCACCGAGTCGGTGGCCTTGATCACCTTAAATTCCTGTGGGGGGCGGCGGCTCCATGCACTACTATCCTTGTTGTTGGCTGGAACCTTTTCTCTAGGTGCACCCAGCCCATGGTTCAGTTCAATAAACTGGTACAGCACTTTTTCTTCCGGAGCCTTAGTTACCTGTGAAAAAACGGTATCTGTAGCAAGGATTAAAATAAATAAGAGTATTGATTTCATTTTTTTTTGATAAGGGCAAATATAGGAAAGTGTTTCAGTTATGGTACAGCAATGATAGGTTATACAAGTGAGATTATCTTTTCTGTTGCAAAAACGAAAAGATAACAGAACAAGTTCGCAATGATGATTAATATTAGTACTAATGCCGGGAACAAAACCTGCAAACTATTTGTTTTAATAATTTTACTACTACCTCACTACTACCAAACTTCCTTTTTGTATTTTCTTCAACTTTCCTTTAAAAACATATTCTGCCACCCATGCAAAACTTTCATTGCCGAATGCTTTGTTTTTATAAAAGCCATTCCAGCGCTGGTAAGGGTTGCTGGTTCTGAATACGAGTAAGCCATGGCGGTTAAAAATAGAGAGGGAGTAATTACTTACCAATGCAAGATTGCCCAGTGCGCCAAAGTCAGCATTGCCTCCATTACCGTTTGGCGCAATGGCTGTTGGGAATGAAATATCCAAACAGGTAGCTAAATAAGTAACATCAATACTGCCACTGCCAGTACAACCATCTGCATCCGTAACAGTAACGGAGTAAGTGCCCTGTTCTTTTACTTTGTAAGATGAAGCAGTGCTGCCATCCTGCCAAAGATATTGTGCGTAGTTACCGGCAAACAAGCTGATCGAATCCCTTGGGCATAAACTGGTATCGCCACCTAAAGAAACTGCCGGCGCATCTTTTACAGAAAGTATCAGCGTTACCACAGAATCACATCCTGCTGCATTTACAAGGGTGTCTATGTAAGTTCCTTCAGCGGTGTACAATTGTCCGTTGATGGTAACCGGCAGTTGGCCGGGGCAAAGTTGTTTATGGTTGATACTGCTGCCTGGTTCATTTACATTCAATATTAATTTAGCAACGGAATCACAACCCGCCGCATTGGTAAAACTTGCTTGGTAAGTACCGGCGGTATTGTAATTATTGCCATTCCAACTGTAAGGTAATTGAGCCCGGCAAATATTCACTGTTTGGGTACTGCCGCTTGCTGTCAGTACTGTTAATTGCAATAGTGCAACAGAGTCGCAGCCGGCTGTGTTTACGAAAGTCGCCTGGTAGTTGCCACTGTTGTTATAACTATTTCCATTCCACAAAAATGGCAACTGCGAATTGCAAATGGTAATGCTGGTAGTGCCTGATGATGTTGCTTTAACAGTAAGGATCAATGTTGAAATAGAATCGCAACCGGAAGAGCCGGGTATCGTATCAGCATAAGTACCTGCCGCATTGATGCTATGGCTGTTCCAGCGATAAGGCAGCTGAGATGGGCAGATGCTGATGTTTTGTGTGCTGGCACTGTACTGTCCCACAGTAAAATTTAATACAGCGATGGAATCACAGCCTGCTGAGTTTAGCAATATAGCCTGGTAAGTGCCGCTACTGTTGTAGTTGTTGCCATTCCATCTAAAAGGCAATTGTGCCGGGCAGGCGCCGATAATACTGGTGCTGCTGCTGTTTGGCTTGAGTGTCAAAACCAGTTTCAATACAGAATCACAACCGGCAGCAGTAGCAATGGTATCGGTAAAAGTACCGGCACTGCTGATGCTCCTGCCATTCCATGTATAGGGTAATTGTGAAGAACAAATATTTACAGTGGTAGTGGAAACTGCCGGTGGGGTAACCGATACCGTTATTTGTTTGGTAAGCACTGCCGGGCAATTGCCATCGCCGGTAGAAGCAACGGTGTAAACTGTAGTAAGCGATGGCGAAGCAGTTACGGTGGCACCTGATGTGCTGCTGAGGCCAGTAGCCGGGCTCCAGGCATAAATACCGTTTCCACCGATGGCGGTGAGCTGTATATTTCCACCACTGCAGATCTTAGCCGGTTCGGGATTAATGTCCAGCAGGTCCACACCCGATGCCGGGTTGATGGTATAATCACACACATCGCTGCCAACACCATCTATCATCAGGAAGTATTGGTTACCGGGAGTAAGCCCACTGGCAGTTACCAGGTTAGGCCCGCCTGTTACATTGTTATACCCCCCATGGCAGGTTACCGGCCCGGAGCCACAACCACCTTCGTAAAACATCATTTGTATGCCATTGCCACTGGTACTGCTGGTAATCCATACATTAAATTCAGCCGTGGTTCCAGCTGCAATAAATGAAATAAAAGAATTGTTTTCGATGGTGGCACCTGTACCAATACAATTCCTGAAAGCATCAGATAATTCCTGCCAGGTATCGGAAGTGTACCTGTTGGATGTATTGCCACAGTACCCATTAAAATTACAAACCGCTGTTGCTAATGCACAGGTATTGCCGGCAAGATTATTGCCAGCGCAGGGTGGTACGTTCAATGGAAGGCTTGCACAGATACCGAATGTTCCGTTGTTGTTACCTGTTCCCCACACCCTGATCCAGATAACAGTATTGGGTGTAAGGCCGGCTGCGTTGATCATTGGCATGCTGGGGTTGCTGCTGCTGTTGTCGTCGCAGGCTACCAGCGTAAGTGAGTTGCAATCCGGCCCTTTATAAATGGCCATGCCGGCATCCGTCATGGAGCCAGCCTGCATGTCAAAAACCAGGGTTCCGGCATTGGGTACTTTAATTCTGAACCATACATCGGAGCCGGAATAACTGGCACAACCGGGTGCCGGAACAGCATTGCTGGCCGTAGATCCTGTATTGTCAAAAGTCCGGTAATTGCAGACACTGTTGATTGGTAAGATGATAGCGCTGCAGGGTTCATCATTAACAGGGCTCAGGGGTTTTTCCGTTAGCTGATCATTACTCCCTTCAGCTGTTGCAGCAGGATCGTTGATGGTAAATTCGTTTGCAATAAATGGTTGTGCACAGCACAGCTGCAGCAGGAAAAATAAAAGTGTTGATAAAAATAATTTCGGCATAAATATCATTACTTCCGGATAGCAAAGCGGTATTGCTTTTTAAAGCATAAAGTTAACACTATTGATGCAAAGACGAGGCTAATCGCTGCATTGTACTGTACACCCTGGCCGGTAGCTGCTTAAAAGTGAATGAATACCCGGCAGTGAATTATCCATTTGCACATGCAGATTTGCAGCAGGTAGCAGATACCGTTACAAACAACTCAACCTTACTGAAGTGTTTTATCATTTTAATTAATTCATTTACTTTCGCCTGTCAATGGTTTAGTTTTGAAAAGCGAAACAGGATTTAATAAAACCTATATGAGAAATTCTTTTTTAATAACTCTTTTTGTATTCCTAGTTTTTAGCTGTCAAAAAGAGATCAGTAGTGAAGGCGGAACAATTACATCGGTAGCAACTATTACAACCAATTCAACCACCAATTTAACCGACAGCACCGCAACAAGCGGCGGTAATATTACATCGGATGGCGGTGCTGCAGTAACAGCCCGTGGTGTGTGCTGGAGCATATCCCCTAATCCTGTAGTGGCAGGCAATCATAGTTCTGATGGAGCAGGTACCGGCTCCTTTACCAGCCTTATCACCGGGCTTGACTCTAACAATACTTATTATGTGAGGGCATACGCCACCAATAGTGCAGGAACAGCCTATGGTAATGAGATCAGTTTTAAATACAGCAGCACCGTTGCTTTACCAACTGTTACCACCAATACAATCACAGCTATTACTTCGGCATCGGCTGCAAGCGGGGGCAATATAACTGCTGATGGTGGTGCAACGGTTACAAGCCGTGGTATTTGCTGGAATACCACGCCCAACCCTGTTGTTGCTGGCAGCCATACTACAGATGGCAGCGGTACCGGCATATTTACCAGTACTCTTACAGCACTAACTTCCGGCACACTGTATTATGTAAGGGCTTATGCCACCAACAGCGCCGGAACAGCCTATGGCAACGAAGTGAATTTTACCACTACAAGTACATCGCTGCATGATGTATATGTAGCCGGTTTTGAAAGCAACGGTACGACAACGATTGCCAAAATAT
The DNA here is from genome assembly GCA_016722465.1 of Chitinophagaceae bacterium. GTDB lineage: Bacteria > Bacteroidota > Bacteroidia > Chitinophagales > Chitinophagaceae > Ferruginibacter. The sequence goes on from JADKJC010000013.1 coordinate 665,208, forward strand.
GGAAAAATGCTGTTGCAACTGCTCTTACTGATGGCAGCAAGGATGGAATTGCCAGCAGCATTTTTGTTTCGGGTACAGATGTGTATGCAACAGGAATTGAGACCGGATCAACCAGGATTGCAGAAATATGGAAAAATGGTGTTGCAACAACGCTGGTAAGCGGGCCATTATACATTGCACAGTCACGGTCAATTTTGTATCCGGCACAGATGTGTATGTGGCCGGGTTTACTAATACTGTAAGTGGATCTGGAACAGTTTGGAAAAATGGTATTGCCAGTTCGCTGGCCAACGGTTCGCCTTTCGCTATTACTGATGCCCTTGGGGTATTTGTTTCCGGAACAGATGTGTATGCCGCCGGCTGGGGACGAAATGGTGGAAGCATGGTTGCTGCTGTTTGGAAAAATGGCCTGGCCACTTCTTTGAGCGATGGCACCAGTGATGCTTTTGCCTTTTCTGTGTATGTAAGCGGAACGGATGTATATGCAGGTGGCTGGCAGGATACAGGGCCAAGTACTGTTGCAACCGTCTGGAAAAATGGTGTGGGCACTGCATTGGCAAGCAGCTCCGGATTTTCGCTTGTTCATTCAGTGTTTGTCTCTGGCAGCGATGTGTATGCCGTTGGTGGAGATGGCAATACTGCAAAAATCTGGAAGAATGGTGTGGGCACTGCCTTAACGGATGGTACAAAAAATGCTGGTGCCAATTCTGTGTATGTACTGGGCAATGACGTGTATGTGGCCGGATATGAAAGCAACGGAACCAAAAACGTTGCCAAGGTTTGGAAAAATGGCGTGGCCACTTTTTTAACCGATGGCTCCAAGGATGCAGAAGCGAACGGGGTTTTTGTGAAGTGATAGTATCTTGCTGTACACGTTAGTGATTGGCCGGTAATAACAACAAAGGCGCTTGCTCCATAAATTGTAATGATCCACTATAAGGCTGGAGAGAATCAGCCGCAGCGATAAAGACGTTAACGCATTACTCGTGTATGTCTTCAGCCTTGCACCAATAAAAATGCATTTAACAGATACCTGCATCAGCAAAGATCGCCTGTAGGTAAAACTCCATCCATGTATCAGTCAGTGGTAACCGTATTACCCCAGTTTACAAGGGTCGCCTTATCCGTTACACCCTGCCCTGTTGGTGGTGCCGCTACCACTTGGGTAAGTATAATGGTAGAGACTGTGGGGTGCGTAACCACCAGTTTTGCCAATATCTCATTTACTTTAGACGAAGGCAACCTGTTTCCCCGAAAATAATAAAATTCGTTTGCCCGTATTGAAGTAAGATTGGGCCAGGTAATGGTTGTTAAGAGGCTGTTGAATGAAATGGACTGGTACCCGTTAATGCTGCCAAGTGAAGTAAGTGCCGGGAAATCTACCATAGTTAATAACGGGTTATTATTAATACCAAACCCGTCAGCATGGGTGAGCGACGGAAATGAGAAACTGGTTAAAGCACTAAATTGAACAGTGATGCCGCCCTGTGTATAAGGAAATGCCGGGAATGAGAGCGACTGAAGATTAACGTTCTTATGAAAATTCAGGTTGCCTGCTGTTGTAAGTACAGGCATCGATACAGAAGTGAGTGAGGTATCAAAGGTGATATTCAACATTTCGAGCGCCCCTATTGAGGTGCAGGAAGGAAAAGAAATAGCTGTGAGGGAACTGTCCTGCGTAAAATTCATTCCATTGGTGGTAGATACTAAGGAGGCGAAATCAATTGTACTGAGTTTCCTGTTACTGGATATATTGAAGGAGCTGGCTTTAATAAGTGCCGGCATGGATATGGAAGTAATCTTTTGGTTATTCTGAATGCTGAGTGCATAGCCTGTAGTTGCATTAGTTAAAACAGGCATAGAAACGGAGAGAAGGTTGCTGTTATCAGTAATGATGATAGACCCTGTTACTTTTTTTAACCCTGGTAAAGAAAGTGATACCAGGCTGCTGTTGATCACCCTTAGTTGTGCATTTATTTTTTCAAGTTGCGGCAGGCTGATACTGGTTAGCTGCGGACAATTGCTGATAAGAAAGGTATCTTCAATAGAAGTGATGCCACCGAATGTTACATTCTGCAACTGCGAATTATTTTGGATCATCAACTGCGTTACACTGCCCGAAACCATTGAAAGGTCAACCGAGGTAAGATTGGTACACTCGATAATTTTTATCACCTGTGTGGATGGTCCGGCTTCTGCCACTATTTTGGCCTGGGCCTCACTGTTGGTAATATCTCCCCTCAACACGATCGCAGTTTTGCCCCCATTGCTTACCGGCACCCACCTGCCATTGGTAAAATACCAAAAGCCGGTGCTTTCGTTTGTCTGGTATATCATCAACCCTTCTGCCGGGCTGCTAATGGCATTTTTTTGTGCGGCACTCATCCGTGGAATAAGCATACCCTTTGCAGTATCCTGTACATGCAGCATCGCACTGGCATCGGGCGGATTTACGCCAATCCCTATCTGTGAAAAAGCATTGCTGCACATAAAAAATAAAGCGATAGTAATAAAAGCGGGAAAGACCAACTTATTAAGCGGGCTTGAGGTTATAGGAAAAAACATAAGAGTTGGTTTTGTTGTTACGAATATAAATTGTTTTATGCAACAACGGGTAGTGAGGCTTTAGATATTTTGAGTATAATCTAAACAATGTTCTGCCATCAGGAACATGTCCAAATCATTCTAATTATTAGTTTATATGTTCTGGCGGGGTTTCCATAGTTCAATCATAAAAGCAAAAAAGCGCTTACATGGAACCCCGGCGTTGAAAGCCTCTTACAAATAAAAGCAGGCGGCCTTACTGCTACCTTTGGAAGCCTGAAAATCAAAGCTCTTTCCATGCCGGGGTTTCGCAACCTGCAGTTATTTAAATCATAGTTTTCAAAAGCGAAAACCACTGCCGGGACAGTATTCAATATTTACCGCATTGATAAAAGTTGAATAGTGATATAACAGAACATGTTCACAACGATGCCGCCATGATAAACAAATGCCGGTCAAATAAACCTATATCCTGCTCTCCCTATCTAGCCCATGCTCCTTCGCTGTTTCCTTTGCTATTTCATACCCTGCATCCGCATGCCTGATAACACCCATACCCGGATCGTTCCTCAACACCCTTTTCAATCTTGCTTCCGCATCGGCAGTTCCGTCTGCAACAATCACCATACCGGCATGTATGGAATAGCCCATGCCAACTCCACCACCATGATGCAACGAAACCCAACTGGCACCACCGGCGGTGTTGACCAATGCATTTAATACCGGCCAGTCGGCTACGGCATCGCTGCCATCGAGCATGGCTTCGGTTTCCCGGTTGGGAGATGCAACAGAGCCAGTATCTAAATGGTCACGGCCAATAACAATCGGTGCTTTTACTTTGCCACTTCTTACCAGCTCATTAAAAGCAAGGCCGGCTTTTTCTCTTTCACCCTGCCCCAGCCAGCAAATACGGGCCGGCAATCCCTGGAAAGCAATTTTTTCTTTTGCCATCTTCATCCAGCGGAGCATGCCTTTGTTTTCAGGAAACATGTTGATGATGAGTTCATCAGTAACGGCAATGTCTGCAGGATCACCACTCAATGCTGCCCAGCGGAACGGGCCCCTGCCTTCACAGAATAGCGGGCGGATGTAGGCAGGTACAAAGCCGGGAAAATCGAAGCAACGGTTGAAGGTATAAGGTTGAAGGTTGAAGGTTGCTTCCTCCTTATGCCTTGTGCCTTCAGCCTTCAACCTTTCCTCGTATTCTTTCGCCCGGGCTCTTATATTGTTGCCATAATCAAAAGTAACAGCGCCTTTATCCATCAGTTGCAGCATCAACTGCACATGGAGGTACATACTTTGATAACTAAGTTCCAGGTATTGCTCTTTGTTGGTTTCTCTCAACACGTTGGCCTGCTCATTACTCAGTGTATGCGGCACATAGCCGATTAATGGATCGTGTGCACTGGTCTGGTCGGTGAGTGTATCTGGAATGATATTTCTTTCAAGCAATCGCTGCAACAGTTGCACTGCATTGCACAACACACCAATACTTTTAGCTGTGCCGGCTGCCTTGTATTTTAAAGCAGCATCAATGGCTTCATCAATGCCGGTATGCTTTTCATCGAGGTACTTTGTTTCAATGCGTTTATCAATGCGCCACTCCTCTACTTCTGCAATCAATGCCACACCTTCATTCATGGTAATGGCGAGTGGCTGAGCGCCGCCCATTCCACCCAGCCCAGCAGTAACATTCAGGGTTCCTCTGAGTGTACCCCCGAAATGTTTATCAGCCGCAGCGGCATAGGTTTCATAAGTGCCTTGCACAATTCCCTGTGACCCGATGTATATCCAGGATCCGGCCGTCATCTGTCCATACATCATCAGGCCTTTTTTCTCCAGTTCTTCAAAATGTTTCCAGTTGGCCCAGTTGGGAACGAGTTGGCTGTTGCTGATCAATACCCTTGGTGCATCCTTATGCGTTTTCATAATGCCAACAGGTTTGCCGCTTTGTATCAGCAGGCTTTCATCATTGTCTAAAATTTTAAGCGAAGCGATGATATTATCGAGCGCTTCAAAATTACGGGCTGCTTTTCCTCTTCCACCGTATACGATCAAATCACCGGGCCTTTCTGCTACTTCCGGGTCAAGGTTGTTGAGCAGCATACGAAGCGCTGCTTCCTGTATCCAGCCCTTACAGGAAATTGTACTGCCGGTGGGGGTTTTGTATTTAACGGGATCGTAGTGCCTGGTTGTTGTTGTCATATAGCATTGTTTTTTCACGCAAAGAAGCAAAGGGGGCAAAGAAGCAAAAAACGAACTTACTTTGCTACTTAAAAACTTAGCGGCTTTGCGTGCAATTCTTACAAAAGTCGTTATTAAACCGAAAATAAATATCTTAGCCTCCCAAAATTTATTACATGAGTGTACACATCAGCGCCAAACCGGGAGAAATAGCAAAAATAGTGTTGATGCCAGGCGATCCATTGAGAGCAAAATATATTGCTGATAATTTTTTACAGGATATCAAATTAGTAAGCAGTACCCGGAATATATATTACTTTACCGGAACCTATAAAGGCAAGGAAGTAACCATTGGCGCCAGTGGTATGGGTTGCCCTTCTATCGGCATTTATTCTTACGAATTGTACACTGAATATAATGTGGATTGCATCATCCGCATCGGCACTTGTGGTGCCTATTCTACAGATCTTAAATTGTTTGATCTTATCAATGTAGATGTGGCAGCCAGTGAATCTACCTTTGCAAAATATGCCTGGGGCATTGAAGGTTCAGCAATTCCCCACCAGGGAAATGCATTTGATATTATTAAACAGGCAGCTTTAGATAATTCAATGGCATTAAACAATATAAACATACATTCAAGTGATATTTTTTACCGAAAAGAGCCAGGTACTCCGGCAGTAGCAAAGGAGCACCATTGCCTTGCCGTAGAGATGGAAGCCTTCTCCTTATTTGCCAATGCGAAGCACCTGGGCAAAAATGCCGGCACCTTACTTACAGTAAGTGATATCATACCAACTCATGAATTTATCAGCGCCGATCAGCGTGAAAAAGCATTATTACCCATGATGGAACTGGCGCTGGAAAGTGCCATCAGAATTATTTAATTGATGAGTAAGAAACTAAAAAAACCAGGCACTCCCGTTACAAGGGTGCCCAATTTATTTAACGCTTCCAATCCTCCTAAATCCTTTTCTTCCTGTAAAATCCACGTACAGACAATTATCTTTAGCATCTCAAATTCTTCGCCATGACAAAACTTTCCGTCAACATAAACAAGATAGCTACCCTGCGTAACAGCCGGGGTGGGAATAATCCTGATTTAATTAAAACCGCTTTAGACATTGAACGTTTTGGTGCGGATGGCATCACCGTACACCCAAGGCCCGATGAGCGGCATATCCGCTACCAGGATGTGTTTGATTTAAAAAAAATAATTAAAACAGAGCTAAACATAGAGGGCAATTGTACCGAGGATAAATTTGTACAGTTAGTGTTGGCAAACAAACCGGCACAAGTCACACTGGTTCCAGATGCATTGGGACAGTTGACTTCCAATCATGGATGGAATACAATGGCCAACAAAGACTACCTGGTAAAAATGATCACAATATTTAAAAATGCAGGGATAAGAACTTCGATATTTGTGGATCCGGTTATTGAAATGGTAGAAGGCGCTGCAGCAATAGGAACAGACAGGATTGAACTTTATACCGAGGAGTATGCCAGGGAATATGTTACCGGCAATAAAGATGCAGTTATGATATATACAGCTGCTGCCGTAAGGGCGAATGAACTGGGGCTTGGTATCAATGCCGGTCACGACCTTGACCTGCACAATCTTAAATACTTTGCTGAAAATATTCCGGGTTTGATGGAAGTGTCCATTGGCCATGCGTTGATATGCGATTCGTTATATTACGGCTTGGAAAATACGGTACAGTTATACCAGCGGCAATTAAAATAAATACGGAGAATGCAACACAGATTGGGTTATAACTGGCAGCGTGGCAAAGCAAGGCTTAAAACCCGTTTTAAATCTACCACATCGTTGTCATCAGTGTCCTGTATATAAAACACAATTACATGAAAAAAGGAATGAAAATTTTATTATTCTGTCTAAGTTCTCTTACCCTCATCAGTTGGGACAGGGCCAGTAAAGAACTGGCAAAAGAACATTTAAAAGACAAAGCAACACTGTCCTATTTTCACGATACCATCCGCCTGCAATATGTAGAGAATACCGGCGCTGCCATGGGTTTTGCAGATGACTTACCGAAGCAGCTTAGTTTTTGGTTGCTGAGCATGGCACCATTGGCATTACTATTAGGGATGTCGGGTTATGTAATAAAGAACAGCGATAAAATGAACGGCGCAAAGATGGCTGCTTTTACACTCATCATCGCCGGCGGCCTGGGTAATATTTACGACCGCATTGTATTCGACCGGCATGTTACCGACTTTATGAATATTGGTATCAATGATCTGCGTACCGGCATTTTTAATTTTGCAGATGTATGTATCACAGCCGGTGCAATCCTGCTACTGGCCTCTTACAGGAATAAAAATACAGCTTGATTTATTTTAACCACAAAGACACAAGTACACAAGGAAAACACAAAGACGAAATAAAAAACAGCAGTGTTCCTTGGTGAATACCGTGACTTAGTGGCTACTGATTTTACCATTGTTTACACCAGCAGCAGTTGAAATAAATACGGAGAATAGCAACACTACGTATTACACTGATAATAACTGATAGCATTGCTTTGAAAGACTTAAAATCCGTTTTAAATCTGCCACATCAGCATCATCTCCGTTCCATCCCTAAAACATAATCAAATAAAAAAACATTCTTAGTGTTCCTTCCTGAGTGCCCTGACTTGCCGGTGATTGATTTTACAATGCTTTTACTATATCATTTAAATAAGCAGCAAGTTTACTAATTGCTGCTGCTGTTAATTCAATCTGTTCCTGTGCCTCTTTCCAGTTGCGTTGCTCAATGGCTTCCCTGATGCCGGGCAAGGTTTTTACTCCATAACCGGTGTAAAATCCAGGTGCATATATGCTATGCCGGTACCAGCCACGCCTTGGCAAACCATCATTGGTAAGCAATGCCTGCTCTGCATGGTACAATTGATTGTTCAGTGTTGTTTTCTTCAACTCAGAAATGTTCCCGTTTGCAATGGCATCATTCAGGGCAATGCTTGATTTTTTCCAGTACAGTTGTTGCATTCTGCAATGCCGAAAAATTCAGGTAAGGCACTTCAGCTTTTGCAGCAGGTGGCAGTTTGGATTCAGTAATATTGTTGCCGGTAATATAATGATTTTCTTTGATCAACTGGTTCTCAACCGCCGTATTCTCCCTCATATCATCAGCCAGCGCAATTACTTCTGTTGCATATTTGCTGATGTTCTTTTGCAGGCTTCTAAAATCATAAGGCAGTGTTTCTGCATTGGCAAAACGCAGTGTCATCCTGCCGCAGATTTTTGCCAGTGCCACACCATATTCAAAGCTGGGATCCTTAAATCTTTTATACAGGTCATAACTGTCATATACTGAGTGGTATTCGCCACCTTCATCTTCCCCGCCAAAAGCAATGTTCATACTTGTGATACCAAGATGCTGAAAGAAAGGTGAATAATCAGAACCTGCACCGAGTGCGGCAAGGTCAAATGTTTTTTTAGCCAGCAATTCTTTTTTTGTCCTCGCTGTTCCTGCATTTATAATGTCAGCAGATCTTCTTCTTTCAAATACGCTGGTATTGGTCTGCGGATCCTTTACATCCTTAGTAATTTCGGTAAAGGCTGGTTCCAGTGCCTGTGACCCGCCGGCATATAAAAATCCACGGCCATTGCCGTCTGAATTTACATAGATCACTGCTTTTTGTTTCAGTTCCTCCGCATGGTATTCCACCCATTCTGTTGAACCCAGCAATCCGGGCTCTTCACCATCCCATGCACAATACACTAACGTACGTTTTGGTTTGTAGCCATTCTTAGCCATCTCTCCCATAGCCCTTGCTTCTTCCAGCAATGCTGCAAGGCCACTCACAGGATCGGCTGCCCCATTTACCCAGGCATCATGGTGGTTGCCACGGATCACCCATTCATCCGGCAGCTCACTTCCTTTTAATTTGGCGATAATGTTATTGACTGGCCTTACCTGCCAGTCGAATGCTAATTTTAAATGAACTTTATTAACAGAAGGCCCTACATGATAAGTGATTGGCAACGCCCCCTTCCAGTCATCCGGCACCACCAGCCCCTGCAGGCTTTCCAGCAATGGCTGAGCATCTGCATAACTGATAGGAATAACCGGTATTTTCAGCAGGTTAACGGCATCCTTCCTGTCCAGCCTTTTGGCATCTTTTGCAGAGCCGGTATTGGGAGTAAGTGGGTCGCCGGGATAGATGGGCATATCCATTACCGAACCACGCTGTGCACCATAAGCTGGTTTATACGGCCCCTGGGGATATACATCCCCCTGAAAATAACCATCGTCTTTGGGATCACTGTAAATGATACAACCAATGGCGCCATGCTCCTGCGCTACTTTGGGTTTAATGCCACGCCAGCTTCTTCCATATTTTGCAATAACGATCTTTCCTTTTACGTCAATACCCAATCTTTCCAGCATTTCATAGTCGGCAGGAACACCGTAGTTAACATACACCAGTTCAGCAGTCACATCACCATCGGCACTCCAGCAATTGTAAATGGGCAACTGACCTTTTTGACCAGAAGTTTCATCCTCTTTTAATGCCGGTTCTTTTAAGGAAGCTTTATAATGCCTGCTGCCGGTCATCTCCAGTTCTCTTGTAAGCGGCGTGGGAAACAGTACATAAAATGTTTCTATGGCTGTTTCAAATCCCCAGCTTTTTAATTTATCCGCAATATATTTTGCATTGGCATCTCCACCGGGTGATGCCACATGGTGCGGTACCGCCGAAAGGTCTTTGATATACTGATCAACATTACCGGCACTCAGTAAAGCATCAAATTTTTGCTCAGTTGCCTGCTGGGCTGCTGTAGCTGTCTTGCCAAAACCTGCGATGGCATTCGATTGTGCAGCAGCAGCTAAAGAGCATACAGTTAGTACCAGGAGCGATATTAATTTTCTGTTCATAGTGAATTTTGTTGTAGTGAAATGCAGTTATCAAATTTACTGGAAATGAATTGAAACCATTTTGAATAAAATTCCGTTCTTTAATAAGAATTACATTAACAAGCCATTACTATGAACGGAGAAACAAATATCAGCCTGCTCCTCAAACACATGAAACCCCAATTGAATGCCAGTGAATACGTGTTTTGTCAAACCAGGGATGCCAGCAGTATCAATATCGCTGAAATCATTGGTATGTTTAAAGAAGCAGAGGCTTTTACTGTTGTTCTTAAAAAGGAAACAGCAGACAACCTGCAACTCCCCTACAGCTATATTGCGGCATGGATCACACTCGCCGTTCATTCTTCATTGAATGCTGTTGGACTAACGGCTGCTTTTTCAAAAGCACTAGCAGAGGAAGGCATCAGTTGCAACGTAATTGCAGCTTATTACCACGATCATATTTTTGTTGACAGTTCAGATGCTTTCCGGGCCATGGATACATTAAAAGAATTAGCAGCAAAAGCTTAGTTCATTAACGTGTTATGCTAATCTTCCGACTTATTCTTCAATCCCATCAACAACGAATAAGCACCTTTTGTAACAAAGGTTTGCCCTGCTAATTTATCTCCCTGCAAAATTTCAGTAAAGCCGTTCTCCGTATTGCCTGGCTCTACCTGTGTCATTTCAAATTGCGAATCACCTCTTTTTATAAATGCATACTGTTTATTCTCAAAACGAACAATTGCATCTTCGGGCAATACAAAGCTATTGTTTGAAAGCACTTCAATTTCAGCATTCATATAAGTGCCGGGAATGAGTGTTTTATCGTATTGCTCAAAATGACAATGCACTTCAGTATTTCGTTCAGCACCAATCTCCTTCCCTATCAACAATATTTCGCAGGGATATTTTTTTTCCGGCTTATTATTGGTAAAGGCGGTTAATTTTTGCCCGATAAAAAGTTTGTCGATATCTTTTTCAAACACTACTAAATTCAGGTGAATGTCTTCAGGGTTTACCATTTCAAACAACACCTCTGTCGGTGAAACATATTTGCCAATATTCACATTCACGCTGGTAACAAATCCATTGATAGGAGAATACACATTGATGCTGCGGCTGATGCTATTAGCCGTTACTGCAGCAGGATTGATGCCAATCAACTGTAACTTTTCTGACAGGGCCCGCTGTGTTATCAGCAGTCCACTCAACTCTGCTGCTGCCTGCTGAAATACCTTGTCACTGCTGGCCTTGCTCTGGTTTAGTTCTTTCTGCCGGTCGTATTCCAGCTGACTGTAGCTGAGCCTTGATTTCGTCATCAGGTAATCCTGCTGCAACTGGATGTACTGCTGATCTTCCATCACAGCGATTACTTCACCTTTACTTACATGCATGCCTGGCAACAGTTTGGTTGTTTTTAAATAGCCGCCCAATGGCACACTTACCGATACCATGTTTTGCGGCGGCACATCTATCTTGCCATTTACTTTTAATACAGCTGCAATGGATCGCTGCTCCAGGTTGCCGGTAGCAATGCCTGCGTTTTTAATCTGTGCAGTTGATAAGGTGATGATGTTTCCATCGGCAGAAGCTGTTTCTTTTGCTGCTGTTTCTTTTTTGCTGTTGCAAGAGGCAAGCAGCAGCATCGTCGATACTGTATATATAACTTGTTTCATTTAATGTTTCATTTATTTGTTACTGAAATAATGCAATTGAATGATGGCATCATTCAAGTTTTTTACTGCTTCTATATAATCGTTCTGCGTTGTTATACTTTGATTCACCAGCATCACCCATTCTAAATAATTTATACTGCCATTGCTGAATTGCTGGTTGGCCGTGGTAGTAATGAGTTTTGCTGTACTCAGGCTCTTTGTTTCAAAATAGGCAACCGTTTGCAAATGTTTTTGGTATTGAAGAAGTGCTGTTTCATATTCTGTCTTTAATAGCTGCAAACTGCTGCTGTAGTTATTTTCCGCAATGCTACTGCTGAACTGCGCCGCTTTTACTTTCGCTTTTTGCGCTTTGGTAAATATGGGGACGGCGATACCAGCCTGCACTGCAGTAAACCTGTGGCCGGATGTATAATACTTATCATCAGCACCTGTGCCTTTAATGCTGGTATTGTTTACACCGATCATAAATTCAGGTAACAGTTTTGCCTGCTCTGCTTTTATCAAAGCTTTTGAAACGTCCTGCTGCTGTTGTATCTGCTGCAGGTAAGGATGTGTACTGATTATTGAAGTATCAATACCTCCATTGAATTGCATTTTGTATTGACCTGCAATTGGTGAAAAGACTGTTTGTGTATTCATCAGCAATTGAAATTGTATTCGTGCCGTCAGTTGATCACTCATCAGTTGCTGCAACTGTACCCTCACCTGTGCCAGTTGATTTTCAGCGGTAGCTTTTTCCAATACATTGGCTTCCCCTTTACTTAAACGAAGTTCGGCTTTTTGTAAAAAGGATTCAAACATACTGTCAAGCGATTGTAACAACTGCTTTTTGTGATCAAGATAAAGCAGGTGATAAAAACTTTGTTCCACCTGTTTTTTAAGAACGGCCTCTTTAACGGCAATATTTAAAAAACTGTTCTTTGCTTCCTGCTGCAACAATTCTTTTTGTCGTTTATAAACGGAAGGCAATGCAAATGTTTGAGATATCCCAAGCCTGGTATCCGTGTAAATACTGTTGATTTGCCCAGCTTCTGCCGTGATACTGGTTGGAGCGATTGCTGCCGCTGTTCCAACCAATAATTGCTGGTATTGGGCTTTCAGCTTTTCGCTTTTTACTGATAAGTTATTTTTCAGCGCTGTATCCATTGCGGCCTGAAGTGAAATTCCCTGTTGTGCATTCACGGCATTACCGGCAACAGTAAAAAACAGCAGCAGCAGCATTGTATTGATCGTTGGCTTCATCTTGTTCTTTTTTGTAAACCCTTTTTCGAAAATGATATATAAAATGGGGAGCACCATTAATGTGAGGAATGTAGCGATCAATAAACCACCAATCACCACTGTTGCCAGTGGCCGCTGCACTTCTGCTCCGGCGCCATTACTCAATGCCATTGGTAAAAAGCCAAGCGATGCAACAAAAGCGGTCATTAGTACCGGGCGTAACCTGGTCCTGGTTCCTTTTAATACAATGTGCTTTGTATCCACATCTCCTTCTGCTTTTAACCGGTTAAATTCTGCTATCAACACAATGCCATTTAATACAGCAACTCCAAACAGGGCTATAAAACCAACGCCGGCACTGATGCTGAATGGCATACCCCTTAATGCCAGGAATAAAATCCCTCCCGTTGCACTTAGCGGAATGGCAGAATAAATAAGCAACCCATATTTGAGTGAATCAAATGCAAAGAATAACAGGAGGAAGATCAGCAACAATGAAACCGGCACAGCAATCATCAACCGTTGCTTCGCTGCATTCAGGTTTTCAAAAGCACCCCCATAGGTAACATAATACCCGGTGGGAAACTTCAACTGCTTATCTACTTTTTGCTGCAGTTCAGTTACGATTGTCTGCACATCCCTTCCTCTTACATTAAAGCCAACTACAATTCTTCTTTTAGCATCTTCTCTTTGTATCTGGTTAGGGCCGTCTTTTATCTGTACATCTGCCAACTGGTACAATGGTACCTGTGTGCCAGTTGCAGTTGGCATCAGCATATTCTGTACATCTGCCAGATCTTTTTTCAACGCTCCGCTCAATTTCACCACCAGGTCAAAACGTTTTTCACCCTCAAAAACCATCCCGCTGCTTTGCCCTGCAAAGGCGGCGTTCACTACTTTATTGATATCTGCAATGTTTAATCCGTATTGGGCAATGGCATTGCGGTTATAATTGATGATAATCTGTGGCATACCGGCAACAGCCTCCACATATAAATTCTTTGCCCCATCAACAGCGTTGATAATTTTTCCCATTTCTGCAGCATAATGCGCCAGCGTATCCAGGTCTTCACCAAATATCTTACACACCACATCCTGCCTGGCACCGGTCATCAGTTCATTAAAACGCATCTGCACAGGGAACTGAAAACCTGCTGTAATACCGGGTACCTCCTTTAAAGCAGTACCCATTTTTTCTGCCAGTTCATTGAATGTTTTTGCAGAGGTCCATTCTTTTTTGTCTTTCAGAATCACCATCATGTCACTGGCTTCCATTGGCATTGGATCAGTAGGTACTTCCCCACTGCCGATTTTTGTAACGACTTTCTCTACTTCAGGAAACTGTGTTTTTAAAATATGTGCTGCCTTTTGTGTATTGGCGATGGTAGTTGTTAAACTGCTTCCTGTCAAAACTCTTGTATCCACGGCAAAGTCACCTTCCTCCAGCGTTGGTATAAATTCTCCACCCAAAAAACCAAGTATGATCATAGCCGTGATGAATAATCCAATGGTACCGGCAATGATGCTTTTGGGAAATGACAAAGCCACTTTCAATGAGCCTTCATAAAAGTCTTCCAGTTTTGCCATCAGCCTGTCAGATAAATTGGGCTGGTGCTTAATCTTCCTGCTCAGGAACAAGGCACTCATCATGGGGATATAAGTAAGCGATAAAATAAACGCACCAAGTAATGCAAAGGCAACTGTTTGCGCCATTGGCTTGAACATTTTCCCTTCAATGCCCTGTAGTGTAAAAATGGGCAGGTACACCACCAGGATGATGATCTGTCCAAACACGGCACTGTTCATCATTTTACCGGCACTCTTATGCACCGTTTCATCCATCTGCCGGTGATGCAGTTTATCCAGGTGCTGAAAATGTTTGTTGTGGGTAAGCTGGTGCATCACTGCTTCCACAATAATGACGGCGCCATCTACAATCAATCCAAAATCCAGTGCGCCTAAACTCATGAGATTACCACTAACTCCAAAGAGGTTCATCATAATCACGGCAAACAACATGGCCAGTGGGATGACCGATGCAACCAGCAGGCCTGCCCTGAAATTGCCGAGGAACAATACCAGTACCAGTACAACGATCAATGCACCTTCGGCTAAATTTTTCTCTACGGTGCCGATGGCATTGTTCACCATTTTGTCCGGTCAAGAAAAGGTTCAATGATCACTCCTTCCGGTAATGTTTTCTGTATCTGCTTAATCCGTTCCTTTACATTTTTGATCACTTCACTGCTGTTGGCGCCTTTCAGCATCATTACAATGGCACCGGCAACTTCGCCCTGGTCGTTGTAACACATGGCACCGTAACGGGTGGCATAACCAATTTAACATCGGCTACATCCCTTATAAACAAAGGGTTTCCCGTGCTTTGTCTTTTAACTGAAATGTTCTTTATGTCATCGATATTGCCCACCAAACCTTCGCTCCGGATGTACAAAACCGTAGCACCCTTTTCTATGTAGGCACCTCCTGTATTTTGATTGTTACTTTCCAGCGCTTTAAAAACATCATTGATACTGATTTTGTAGGAAAGCAATTTGGCAGGATCAATTTCAATGGAATACTGTTTTAATTTTCCACCAAAACTGCTCACTTCTGCCACGCCTTTTACGCCCAGCAATTGCCGCCTTACAATCCAGTCCTGTATAGTTCGCAGTTCTGTTTCATTGAATTTATTTTCATAGCCTTCCTTTGGCCTCACCACGTATTGATAAATCTCCCCAAGACCGGTGCTGATGGGGCCTAGTTCAGGCAAACCAATCCCCTGCGGAATTTCGGCCTTCACTTTCTGGAGCCTTTCAGATACCTGCAACCTTGCCCAGTAAATATCTGTTTCATCATCAAATACAATGGTTACTAGCGATAAGCCAAATCTTGAAAAGCTCCTGATTTCCTTCAGTCCATGAATATTGTTGTTGGCCTGTTCAATGGGAAAGGTTACGAGCCTTTCGATATCGGTAGCGCCAAAGAAGGCGCAATGGTGATTACCTGCACCTGGTTGTTGGTGATATCAGGCACCGCATCTATCGGCAGTTTTGTTACCTGATAACTGCCATAAGCTACCAGTACTAAAATGAACAGCCCTATCAGCAGTTTGTGTTTGATAGCAAACCCAATTATTTTATTCAACATATCATTATCCTGTTTATAAATGAATACGATCTTTTATAGCGATATAAAAGAATTGACCCAGACAAAGCCTGGGCAGTGCAATAAATTTAAACTATTAACAGGATTTAGGAGGCTGCCAGATATTGGCGAAGAAGGAAGAGCTTACAAATACATCATGAGGGAAATAGTGTACGTCTTCTACTGTATGATGTATTCTTTGTGTTGATATGCAATAAAAAGTTGGTGGAGACGAAATGATTATCTGGGCAGCACAGTTATCGTGCGTTTTAAAAGGCAGCTGCATGTCTTTATCATGATCCGCATCTATTTTGTTGCCATTGGCGTAATGAATGCAAAGGAATTGCCAGAGCGTCATATCATTCTTTTCCTTTTTGTGCTCGTTGAAGTGAGCAACAAAAGCAGGCAGCTTCAGCAACTGGCTTAATTCTGTTGCGGAGAACAGGTAAATGGTAAAAATAATATCGCAATTGATTTTTTCAAAGGAGGTGAAGGTACAGAAAATATTTTACCGGTAAAACGGAAAGCCAACAGATCAATATTAGTTCATAGTAAAATGTTGGATTCTGTTTCCACCAAGGGGCCGACAGTCCATGCACTTGCAATGTAACAATGAGGAGATACCTGCAAATGCAACTTCAAAAAATCATTTCAATAATTGCTGCAATTTTCTTTCCAGCGCAGGCCCACGAAGGTTTTTAGCAATCACTTTTCCATCCGGGCCAATCAAAAAATTCTGTGGAATGCTCTGGATTTTAAACTGTGCAGCAACTGCATTGGCCCAGCCCTGCAGGTCGCTTACATGGCTCCAGGTAAGCCCGTCCTGACTGATTGCTTCTAACCAGGCTGGCTTTGCTTTATCAAGCGATACGCCAAGTACGGTGAAATTTTTGTCTTTGAATTTTTTAAAGTTGGCTACAACATTGGGGTTTTCCTGGCGGCAGGGTCTGCACCAGCTAGCCCAAAAATCTACTAATACATACATACCTCTTAAAGACGAAAGTGAAACCATTTTACCTGATGTATCTGGCTGTGAGAAATCTTCCAGCACAGCACCAACACCGTTATGTTTGTTATCTGCAATTTGCTGCCCGATATATTTACCCATATCTGTAGTTCTTACAACAGGATCAAGACTATTGAATAACTGATCTGCAATACTAACATCATCAGATAATTGTGTGTAACGGATAACAGCTAACGGAGCAATGTATGATGTTGGATTTTGCTTAATAAAGTTGAAGATCGTTTGTTTGGCAGCATCCATTTCTTTAGCATCGTAAGGAGCATTCTCGCCAAAATAAGGCTGGTATGGTGCAAGAATGGTATTTAGTTTTACAAAATCAAAATGAGAAACCGAGCCAGAAACAGTTGCATTGTCCAGTGCTTCTTTAGTACCGCTTACGGTTACTTTGCTGTTGTCTAAAAACAATGTTAGATAGGAGGCTTTTGATCAACGATGATGATTTTGAAAGCAGGTTTATCCAGTTTTCCTTTAAACGAAAACTTGTTTTGGTAAATACCTGATTGTTGCTCTGCAGCGCCAGTCTGTCCATTCAGCAGCGATATTTTGGCACCATCCGGGAAGCCTGTTACTTCACCATTGATCTCAAAGCCATCGGCAATACCTGCTTCAACAGATGCCTTGCTAACATGTACCGGCTTTTTTTTTGCTTTTGGTTTTACCTGGGCATTTACCAAAGCCGGGAATAGAAAGGCAAGGAGTAATAGTTTCTTCATCGTATAAATTTATTGCCGCAATTTAACCCATTTCAGCTAAAATGGTTCAGGCCAGGATACTATTTAAGAAATCTTTTGTAACTGCCTGCACATCCTTTTTCCCCTCGAGTGCCTTTATAAAAGCACTGCCGATAATAGCACCGTTGCTGTATTTGCAGGCGGCCTGGAAAGTTGCCCTGTCCTTGATGCCAAAGCCCACCAGCACAGGGTTTTTTAATTCCATCTCCTGAATTTTTTTGAAATAACTTTCCTGGTCTTCAATGGCTTTGTTATTACCAGTAGTGGAAGAAGAAGATACAGCGTAGATGAATCCACTGCTCAAAGTATCAATACTCCGGATGCGTTCTTCACTGGTTTCGGGGGTAACAAGGAATATAAAATCCAGTTGGTATTTTTTTATGATGGCGCCATACGCTGTTTCAAATTCATATTGTGGCAGGTCGGGTAAAATCAAACCGTCAACTCCAACAGCAGCGGCATTGGCACAGAATTTTTCAAAGCCATACTGGAGTACCGGGTTCATGTATCCCATTAATATAACGGGCACATTAATTTGATCCCGGAAATTTTTCAATTGTTCAAACAACTTTGCGATGGTAATTCCGTTGGACAAGGCAATGCCATTGCTTTGCTGTATCACCGGGCCATCGGCCAGAGGATCGCTGTAAGGCATACCGAGCTCAATGATGTCAGCTCCGTTTTGCTGCAGTGCTTTCATTACTCCCAGTGTGGATTGAAGGTGAGGATAGCCTGCCGTGCAATAAACGTTGAGTACATTTTTATTTTTTTGAAGAAAGAGGGATTGAAGGCGGCTCATTGGTTTGGTTTGTTTTTGGCTTTCTGCTGGTTTACCTCACCCCTGCCCCTCTCCTTAAGAAGATGGAGGCTAAGAAAGACCCTGATCATTTATAATACTGTTATTTATTTGTGGGTTTGTTTTCGTTTGCCCAGATTTTTATTTTATTCAATACGATCGCTGAATGGCTTTCGATTTCATCATTGGTAAATCTTAACACCGTTATTCCACATTCATTCAATCGTTTTGTTCTTATGTCGTCGTATGCTTTGATGTTTGGTTCATCATGAATTCGCCCATCAGCTTCAATTGCTAATTTAGCTTCATGGCAATAAAAATCAAGCACATAATTTTCAAAAGCATGCTGGCGACGGAATTTAAGGTTGCATATTTTCCTGCCCCTTAACAACAACCATAATAATTCTTCTGCTTTCGTTTGCTGTTTTCGCAAAATCCTTGCAATCTCATACGTAGATGGATTGGCATTGTTGTGAAGATTTTCGTTGAAGTCAGCCATAGTTAAATAGCTTATGGTATTATTCAAAAGTATTTTCTATTTCACCTCACCCTCGTTCCCTCTCCTTCAGGAGAGGGAGGCCCAACATCTTCCCTTTTTTGATCTTCGGTACTAACACATTTAACTTTTTTCTTTCTTCACCTCATATCAGGCAAACAGGCTAACTAATAATAAAGAACTACGGGTTATTAGAGACCTTCTTGCCCCTCTCTTCAAGGAGAGGGGTTGGGGTGAGGTCAATAATTAAACTGCGAACACTATTCAACCTGCTTTATCGGTATCGCTTCCATCCCATCTATCACCATAAAATTGTACAACGGCTTTGCATCAATATCCAGGGTAATTGTAAAGGCAGCTTTTGGCCCATTCGTTTCAGGAAAATTTACCACGATGCTATCTCCTTTTCTTTCCACGGTATAATTCTTCCCATCAAAATTTATATCCAGGCAGCTTTCAAACTCATAGCGTTCGCCGGCGATATTGCTTACCATATTCACTGTTTTTTCACCAGTGGTACAATCACCTATTTTCTTCGATTCCAGCTTGTGGTTGATAAAAGAAGAGCTGCTGTTGCAGGAATAAACAATCGCTGCAATAAAAATTAACAGAATGTATTTCATACTTATAAATATTTCATGTAAGTCGCTAAATCCTTATCTCCTCTCCCACTAAGGCAAATCACTACCACATCTGTTGAATTAAACTGCATGTTGTTCAATACTGAAAATGCATGGGCAGTTTCCAGCGCAGGAATGATGCCTTCTGTCTTGCTCACTTCAAAGGCTGCAGTCAATGCTTCTTCATCGGTGGCACTCATAAAAATTCCACGGCCACTTGTAAAAAGGTGTGCATGCAATGGGCCAATACCAGGATAATCCAGTCCGGCTGAAATGCTATGCGGCTCTATCACCTGTCCATCTGCAGTCTGCATCAATAAACTTTTACTGCCATGTAAAATACCCGGTTTACCCAATTGTGTAGTAGCTGCACTCATGCCACTGTTGATACCACAACCTGCTGCTTCCACTGCTACCAGCTTCACTGATTCGTCATCCAAAAATGATAGAAAGCGTCTGCTGCATTACTGCCACCACCCCCGCAGGCAATGACATGCGTAGGTAATTCACTGCCGGTTTTTTCCAGCAGTTGTATTTTTATTTCTTTACTGATCACACTCTGAAGCCTTGCCACCATATCAGGGTATGGATGCGGCCCTACCACACTGCCAATGATATAATGCGTATCAACCGGGTTGTTGATCCAGTCTCTGATTGCTTCATTGGTGGCGTCTTTCAATGTCTTGCTGCCGCTGGTAGCTGGTATCACCGTTGCACCCAGCATTTTCATTCTTGCAACATTGGGTGCCTGGCGTTCAATATCTTTTTCACCCATGTACACAATGCACTCCAGTCCTTTTAATGCACAAACCGTGGCCGTGGCAACCCCATGCTGGCCTGCACCTGTTTCTGCAATAATCCTTTTTTTACCAAGCCGCAGGGCCAGTAAAATCTGGCCGATGGTATTATTGATCTTGTGTGCACCGGTATGGCAGAGGTCTTCTCTTTTCAAATAAATGGTTGCACCAAATTTCGCACTCAGTCGCTCCGCTAAGAACAAGGGTGTTGGCCTGCCCACATAATCTGTCAACAGTTGCTGAAACTCCTGCTGGAAAGAATCTTCATACATGATCTTCAAATAATTCTCCTGCAGCTCTTTTATATTCGGATGCAGCATTTCAGGAATGTATGCACCTCCAAACTCGCCGTAGTAACCGTGTTCGCTGACTGTGTACTTATTTTCTTTTGTAACCATCGGTTGTTTTTTATGGCGACATCGTTGTGTCACTCACTTGTGCTATTAATTCTTTACTCAGCGGTGTTAGCGATCTTACCTGTTGCACCGGCCGCAATCATAAGATCAACTCCAGGAATTTCAGATCCATCCATCGTTCAAACTTCCAGCCCACTTCTTTAAAATGTGCTACCTCCACAAAACCAAATTTCTGATGCAGGGCAATACTTGCTGTATTCTCTGCTTCTATCCCAGCAACAATTGCATGGAGCTTTAGTTCTATTGCAGCTTCAATCAAAGGGGGCATTAATAATTTTGCCACGCCTTTACCCCTGCTGTCAGCAGCAACATACACAGAGTTCTCCACCGTTTTACTATAGCCCGGCCATGGACGGAAAGGGCCAATGCTGCTGAAGCCCAATAGTTGTTCATCCGCTGCCGCAACAAATATGGGAAAGCCCTGCTCCCTTCTTTGGTTGAACCACTCCGTCCTCATCTCCAATGTATGTGGTTCATAGTGCCATACAGCTGTTGTATTTGCAATGATGTCATTGTAAATTTCCAACATGGCAGGCAGGTCGCTTTCAATGGCATGTCTCACTAACATTGTTCAATTGTTGTATTGTTACATTGTTGTTGATGGCTGGGTTGCTCAATAAAGAAATGCAGTATAAGAGTGCGACGCCAATGAAGCCAACTAGTTATTCAATGGTTTGGCACAAAATAATTTAAATACCCTTCAATTCCTGTTTCAATTTCAATACCAGCGCCATATCTTTTATACCCGGTTCCTTTTCAAATTTGCTGTTGATATCGATGCCGTAAAAATCCGGGTGCCTGATCTTTTTTATAGCAGCAACATCTTCGATGCTGATGCCACCACTTACAAAAAATGGTTTTTCAATTTTTGCTTTGGACAATGTCTTCCAGTCGAATTTTTTACCAGTGCCGCCAGCAATACCATCAACATAAGTGTCTAGCAGGTAGTAATCACATACGTCATCATAATCCGCTACCATTTCATCAATGTCCACTTTACCATCTCCAATGCTGAATACCTTGATCACTTCCACTTCTTCAGAAAGATCGGCACACATTTCCGGTGTTTCGCTGCCATGTAGCTGCACCACATCCAAGCCGTAATCATCAATGGCATCGAGGATGTCAATCATCTCTGCATCCATGAACACACCGGTTTTCTTAATGTCAAAATCAGATTCTTTCAGTTCATCCCTGGCGATCTTATCACCGAGGTACCTTGGAGAATCTTTTTGAAAGATCAGCCCGGCAAAATCAATGTTCAATCCGTCTAACTGCTGCAATTGTTTTAGTTGCGTAATACCACACACTTTAATATTCATAATTGTTTTTTTATTGTAAAGCCTGTATAAATGTTTTTACTTTTTCCATGTCCTTAATGCCGGGACTGGTTTCAAATTTACTGTTGATGTCGATAGCAAATAACGCTTTGGCTTCGGGCTGCGTTGCAAATGCTTTCAGTTTTTCTGCATCTCCCGGTTCGATACCACCGCTTAAAAAATAGGGTTTTCCAACTGTAGTATCTTTCAATTTTCCCCAATCAAATTTTTTACCCGTACCACCATAGCCAGCGCCCTCCGTATCAAACATAAACATATCGCAAACATCCATGTATTCTTTGATGCGCCAGCCAATATTATCTGTTTCACTCACCCGGAAAGCTTTGACCACTGAAATATAATCAGCGATCTTTTCGCAATACTTCGGGCTTTCATCGCCATGCAACTGTACCATGTGCAGCCTGCATTCGTCCACCATGTGCAGCACTTCTTCCACGGTGGCATTTACAAATACCCCCACTTTGTTAATATTGTTCTCTTTTTTTACCTGGCTGGTAGTCATATGCCTCAGAACATACCTGGGTGACTTTGGATAAAAGATCAGCCCGCCAAACGTGGCTCCAATTGTATGTAAAGCAGCCAATTGTCCGGCATCCGTAATTCCACAAACTTTTACTCTCCGCTTGTTTCTTGTGCCCTTTATGTGAAACTGTTTTTAATTGTTCAACAAAATCAGCAAAAGCAATCGTTGGATCTGGTTGTTTCATAAAGTTTTCCCCGATGAGAAAACCCCTGAAGCTGGCATTTTTGAAGGTACTGATTGTTTCAACATTATGAATACCGCTTTCTGCAATTTTTATTTTATCAGCAGGAATTTTTTTACTGAGTTCAATCGAACGATTGATATCAACGTTAAACGTTTTAAGGTCACGGTTGTTCACTCCTACGATTTCGGTTTCGGTACAAATATGCTGCAATTCCTCTTCATTGTGTATCTCCAGCAATACCTCCAGTTGTATTGATTTTGCATAAGCTGCCAGCTCTTTCACCCTTGCAGGTGTAAGACAGGCAGCGATCAATAAAATAGCATCCGCCCCAATGGCCCTTGCTTCCAGCACCTGGTATTCATCAATGATAAAATCTTTTCTCAATATGGGATGGCATTACCCTGGCATTTTGTACATCAGCATTAGAGCCACCAAAAATTTTGTATCTGTTAATACCGACAAACAACTGGCACCATGTTTTGTGTAAGCAGTTGTTACTGCTGCCACATCAGCAGTTGCATTGATGATGCCTTTGGATGGCGACTGCCGTTTAAATTCCGCAATAATGCCGGTTGTTGTCTCATCCAGCAAAAATTGTTTGAGTGAAAATATTTCACGGCTGAAACCTGGCATTTGTTTTAGCAAGGCTTCTGGTTGCTGTTGTTTTGCAAGTGCAACCTCTGTTTTTTTGTGTTCAATTATGGTATCTAAAATATTCATTTCGTTTTCAACTTTCATTTTTCAGCTATCAATTCACCAGTTTTTGAAGTGCTTCATAAGCCTTTCCGCTTTCCAAACTTTCCACCGCCAGCTGGTAACATTCATCATAATTGTTGTATTTGCCGGTGCATTGCAATGCCATAGCTGAGTTTGCCAGCACTACTGCATTTTGTGCCCAGGTGCCATTCCCTTTTAAAATGGTAAGAAATATTTTTCGGCTTCTTCCACACTGTTGCCTCCATAAATATCAATCGCACTCACTGTTCTTTTGCCCAGCGTTTCTGCAGATAAAATCTGTTCACCCTTGTTGGTGATTACTTTGGTATCTCCGGTCAAAGAAATCTCATCATACCCATCCAGGCTGTGAATAATTGTAAAGTTTTTACCTGTTTGTTGCAGAAGATAATTATATATCCTGGCCATTTCCAGGTTGTATACCCCTACCAACTGGTGTTTTGGAAATGCAGGGTTCACCATTGGCCCCAGCATGTTGAAGAATGTTCTTACTCCTAAATTTTTTCTTATCGGACCTACTTTTTTAATGCCGGATGAAACAGGCGCATGTAAAAAACAAATGCCGGCTGTCTCAATTTCTTTTTCAAGTCATCGTTGTTGTTTTTGAATTTATAACCGAGTTGCTCCATTACATTGCTGCTGCCGCTGATGGACGTAGCACCGTAATTACCATGTTTTGCCACTTTGTTACCCGTGCCTGCTACAATAAAACAACTAAGGGTGGAGATATTGAATGTATTCTTTCCATCACCTCCGGTGCCAACAATATCTATCACTTCATGTCCATTCAGGTGAACCCGTACACATAATTCCAGCAAGGCATCCCGAAAACCCTGCAGTTCTTCAATGGTGATGCTCCTCATTAAATACACGGTTATGAATGCAGCGATCTCACTTTCGTTGTACAAATTCCTGGAAATATTCAGCAATACTTCTTTTGCCTGCAGTGCAGACAGTGTTTTGTGCTCGAATAAAAAGTTGAGTATTTTTTCATGCCCCTATCCCCTGAAGGGGGACTTAGTTTTATAGTTTATAAAATAATTCAATCCGTTTAAAATTCAGAAAAGATGCTTTTTTAAACTTACTCCAAAAGCCCCTTTAGGGGTTTGGGGCCAGCCAGTTCCTCAGCATTGTTTCACCATCTGGTGTCAACACACTCTCCGGGTGAAACTGCACACCCTGAACGTCGTATTTTTTATGCTGCAGGGCCATGATATAACCGTTGGTATCTTCTGCTGTTATCTCCAGTTCATCAGTGGGAAAATTATCCCTGGATACGATCCAGCTGTGATAACGGCCCACTTCAATGGTATCACCAAGCCCTTGTAAAATTTTTGATTGTTGATTGTTGACTTTTATGGGCGTTGCCACACCATGATATACTTTATCCAGGTTTACCAGCGTTCCACCAAATGCTTCGCCAATGGCCTGGTGACCGAGACAAACACCCAGAATAGATTTCGTTGCTGCATATTCTTTTATTAATGGCAATAGTAATCCAGCTTCGGAAGGAACCCCCGGCCCCGGTGATAAAATAATCTTCTCATATTCCTTTACCTTTTCCAGGGCGATCTGATCATTCCTGTATACATCCACTTTTTACCAGTTATCTTTTCCACCAAATGAACCAGGTTGTAGGTGAAGGAATCGTAATTGTCGAAGACTAATCCCTTCCTCGATTGCAGGGATAAATATGGTCTTTGTACAGGTCTATTCTCCACATTTTATATAATTATTTATTAAAAATAAAAATCACTACAAATAATTTTACTCCAAAAGCTCCGCTAACCAGCGGATTTGGGAATTAAATATTCTGTGCCAATACAATAGCTTGTTTCAATGCATTTAATTTATTGTTCACTTCCTGTAATTCACTTTCGGGTTTGCTTACCGAAACAATACCTGCACCTGCCTGGTAAATCAAGGTGTTGTTCTTTGCTAAAAATGTTCTTATCATGATGGCATGGTTACAACTGCCGTCAAAACCAATGGCACCAATAGCGCCGCCGTAATAACTACGGGCAGTTGATTCATATTCATCGATCAGCTGCATGGCTTTAAATTTTGGTGCACCGCTGAGGGTGCCTGCAGGAAAACTGACTGCCAGTAATTTAAATGGGTTACTCCCGGCTGTTACTTTACCCTTAACTTCACTCACCAGGTGTATCACATGCGAATAGTAATTGATCTTTTTGTATTGGGTCACTTCTACCTGGTTGCACATACGGCTCAGGTCATTTCTTGCAAGGTCAACCAGCATCACATGTTCTGCATTTTCTTTTTCATCATGCTCTAACTGTATGGCCAGTGCTTTGTCTGTTTCGTCATCTCCGGTTCTTTTAAAAGTGCCGGCAATGGGGTGAACGATGGCATTGCCATTGTTCACGATCAACTGGCTTTCGGGCGAGGACCCCATCAGTTTATAATCACCATAATCAAAATAAAACAAATAAGGGCTTGGATTAATGCTCCGCAATGCCCTGTATACATTGAACTCATCCCCGGTAAAGGATTGCTGAAACCTTCTGCTCAACACAATCTGGAATACATCTCCCCTGTTGCAGTTTGCAATTCCTTTCTTCACGATATCGATATATTGTTCATTGCTCAAATTAGAACTTTCTTCACCTTGGGCGCTGAATGGAAAAGTGGGTACATCCCTGCTCCTGATCAAACTCTCCACTGCCTGCAGTTCACTTTCTACACCTGCCACCTCATTCTCACAAATAAATAATTCGTCTTTAAAATGATTGATGATGATGACATATTGGTAGAGGCGGTAACGCATTAAGGGGATCGATGGTTGGTCGTTGGTTTTTGGCCGTTGGCGGTTGGTTAGTTTGATTGTGTCGAAGAACTGCACTGCATCGTAGGTTGTATAACCAAACAAACCCTGTGCTGCTGTTACTGGTTTTTCCGCAGGTTTTACATCAAAGCGCTGCATGAAATCCCATAATAATTGCGGTACCACGGGGTTTTTATGCTGATCTTCTCTGCATTTTGCCCAGGCAGTTTAAATTCAATGATCTCCTTGTCTCTTATTTCAATACCGGCAATGGCATTGATACCGATAAAAGAATAACTGTTATCGTTGGCATGAAAGTCAGCACTCTCCAGCAGGATGGTATCCCTGAAACGATCCCTTAACCGCAGGTAAATACCTACCGGTGAATACACATCTGCAAGCAGCTTTTTGAACGTTGTTTGAATTATTATTTTTTTCATAATTATGGATGCCATTAAAAAGCCCCGGCACTGGTGCCGGGGCTTAATATTTTATAACGAATTATAAACAGCATAGCGGCACCATCAGTAAACTGACTGCCACCACCAACTGTTTGTATTTGTAATCTGTAATTTCATTTGTTATTGCAAATATGTGGCAGAATTGATTAATAAAAAAACTTTTTTCTAAATTGTATAAAATTGAACCATGGATATACAACAGCCGAAATGACCTATTCCATGGCAGGCGATGCATTGATGATCATTGACTATACGGAAGTGCCGGAAAGATTAAGAGGGCAGCAGGTGGCTGCCAGGCAGTAAAACATGCCGTGGACTTTGCCAGAGAAAAACAAATGAAAATAATGCCGCTCTGCCCTTTTGCCAAATCGGTAGTTGATAAAAATAACGATGTACTGAGAGGCGCTTGGTTTATGCATACTTTTGTATTTTAAAAATACACTTATGAAACTGATAATATTTGGCGCTACCGGCATGATGGGAAAAGAACTGGTAAAACAGGCACTCTATAATGGCCATATAGTAAAAGCCTATGGAAGAAATGTTTTTACAGAAGATATGCCGAAAGATGATAACCTGGAACTGGTGCAAGGCGCCTTGTTTGATGAAGGCCAGGTATACCATGCCATCAAAGGTTGTGATGCGGTGCTCTCTGCATTGGGAGGTGCTTATGATGGTACCGATAAAACCAGAAGCCTGGGTATGAAGAACATTGTACTGCAGATGAAAAAAGCAGGTGTAAAAAGGATTGTGGCTGTTGGTGGCATGGGATTGCTTGACAATGAAGTTGGCAAACTTATTATGGAGGAGGATGATTTTCCTCCTGCACTGGCAGCCGTAACACAGGAGCATTTTAAAGCCTACCAGTTTTTAAAAGACAGCGGACTGGACTGGACATTTGTTTGTCCGCCAACTATTACCGAAGGCGAACCAACCGGCGTTTTTCAAACAGAGGCCGATCTGTTACCTGAAAGCAACAACAATAAAATCAGCAGCGGTGACCTTGCTTTGTTTATGCTAAAAGAACTCGATCAGCATCAGTATGGTCAGCACAGGGTTGGTATTTCGGCTTAAATACAAGATTTAACAGAATAAAAAAGAATACGGCTCAGCATGGCATACTATTTTCTTTTTAAAGGAAAAATTAATTGATGAAGCATTTATTATTTCTTTTTTTGCTGATTACTTCTCTTGCTGCAAATGCACAAAAGATCGACAGTATTTATGTAAACCTTTATACCGATAGTTTAAAAAAGGAACATACAATTATATCAATATAGACGGGCTTCTGGCAAACGGCCGTTACCTTCCTTTAGACAGTATGCATCTTCGGTTTGAATCATCTGCCGGAAAATTCTCCGGCAACAGCCTGTGGGTGGATAATAATTTTGCAGCAGATAAAATCACCATCAAAGTAACACTCAAACAAAACCCGGCTTTGCATAAAGAGTTTGACATGTACATCAAACGAAAACCAGACGGTCCGCTGAAAACCGTTGATCAATTAATGAGTGAAATAAAAGAAAGAAAAAAGAAGCGGAACTAAGCTGATGCTTCCATCAAATAACAAGCTCCGGTATCTCCGGAGCTTGTTTATGGTATTAATATGTAAGATCACTGAAGTGAAGCTTTGCAACAATGATCAGCCCAATTGTCCAAAGCACTAACCCAATCATGATAAACTGCCAGTAATCTTTCCATTTCCGCTTTTCACCCTTGGCAAGCAAATAACCGGAAATAATGGAATGGATTACCCAGAAAAAAGGCACCAAAATAAGCAATACCTTATACCTGATATTTAGGGGTTCCTGTTTACCAGAAATAAAACTACTGTCATGCACCGCAATTATTTCCTGCACTTCCTCAATAGAAAGCCCTCGCCTTGTAAATTCATCATTGGCAGCAGCCCTGATATTGGCATCCAGTTGCTGATGCTGGATGATATCATACAACTGCTGGCTGGTAAGTTTGGATGCATCCATCTGGCAGGAGCATTTACTTATGCAAACTTCTTGGCGTCTTCCAAAAACTTGGCAAGGCCAATATCAGTCAATGGATGTTTCAATAATCCCATAATTGGTTCCAGCGGGCAGGTACATACATCTGCTCCGGCTTCTGCACATTTAATGATATGATTTGGATTGCGAATAGAAGCTGCCAGTATCTGCGTTTTATATCCCTGTATAGAATAAATCTGGCGAAGCTGGTGTATCAGTTCCATACCATCCCAGCCACTGTCATCAATACGGCCAATAAAAGGCGACACATAAGTAGCGCCTGCTTTTGCAGCCAGTATAGCCTGGCCAGCAGAAAATACCAGGGTACAGTTTGTTTTAATGCCGTTATCGGTAAACCATTTTAATGCTTTGATGCCATCTTTAATCATCGGAACTTTTACCACAATGTTTGGATGTATGGCAGCCAGTTTTTTCCTTCTGCAACAATGCCGTCAAAATCGGTAGAAATTACTTCGGCGCTGATATCACCATCCACCATTTCACAAATGGTTTTGTAGTGGTTATTCACAGCTTCAGTTCCTTTAATGCCTTCTTTAGCCATCAGTGAAGGGTTGGTGGTAACACCATCCAGTATACCAAGATCATTTGCTTCTTTTATCTGTGCCAGGTTGGCTGTATCTATAAAAAATTTCATTGTCTTATCTCCGCCACAGGCGAAGGACTGTTTTAATGTTTACAATTGTGTTGATGCGGCAAAAATAAAATAAATGAAAGACTAAGTAGTAAATAATTTAAAGTCAATGCCGGAGTTAATTGCAACAGACGCCCGTTGGTTCGTGGGCAAAAAAAATCGGCAAGTTACTTACATCGCACCGCTCAACCATCTACCCTTGCTACCTTCCGGTCCTGGGGGAGTTCAACAGGAGCTGGCCGTATAAGACTTGCCGGCCGCAAATATAGGAGGATAAATTGAAAGCGGAAAAAATGATCCGTTCTTTCAATGATTATTTCTTTCTCGTTTATTCCTAACCTGTAACAGCTACCGTCATTACAGGCTTTCAGCAAATGGCGCCCTGCCTCTTTCGTACAGCAATCTTACCATACCGGGTATTACATGCCGGAACGCATGCGGAATACGGATATCAAATTCCTGGCTGCCTGCATTCACAATTACTTTGGTGAGGTCTACCTGCATAATCTTTTTCCAGGTGGCTTCATCCAGGTAACAATTGGCAGCAATCGTACTGTTGACTGATACTGTTTTGGAGGGCTGCTGATCGGGCAGGCTCGCTGTAGTGCCATCTGCAAAATTTAATACGATCATACTGCCTTTTTCAATAGTGGTAGTTGTGGTGACAGGGATAGAAAAATACAACGAAAAAATTGTGTCTGCCCGGTTACTACATTCGGAAACACCAAAAAATGCGGAGGCGGTAATGCCTTCCTTATGGCTGATCTGCTGGCTGTTGGTTTGGATGAAACGCTGGTTGTCATCTTTAAAAAAATCATCGGATTGGATAAGTTGCTGTGCCGTTGCATGTGTTAAACACAGCATGACAAGGCTGAATAACAGGTATTTCATAACATTAAAATTTGAATGATGAAGCAGGGCATGCCTGCAGGGTGGTATGGGACTGATATTTTTCATAAAGAGAGTGAATAATTACAAAAGCAGGAATGTAAATGCTTCGCTTTACCCATCTTTATTGACGACACAAAATTACGACAGCCATTGCCGGTTGAAATGATGATATGCAGACTGCCTGATGATATTAATCACTCTTTCAATGCTGTTACCAGTGCTTTTCATGCATCCCTTCAAACAACACAGAGTAAAAGACAGACTAACAGTTAAATATTGCCCACAATAGGCCCTGACCTAAAAACCAGTATTGCTTTTTTAATATCCATTAGTAACAGAAACAGCCTATTTTTGACATCCTGAACCTGTTGAATGAAAAAAATAATTTACCCTCTTTTCTTCTTTACGGTATTGTCTGCAAAAGCACAAATAGTAGTGCATGCCGGCTGGGAAACAGGCGATGTTTATCAAACCGTTTTTTCCCACGGCAGTATCTGCAGCCCCTGGGGTGCCACTGTCTCAGATAGTGTTGCCAGAAGGGGGAAACATTCTGTACGGTTTGAGCTGAATGCATCGGATACCATTTGCGGTTATTCCAAAAGAGCAGAACTCACCATCCCTACCTCCCCGGACAGGCAGGACATTGTATGGTATGCCTGGAGCGAACTGCTGCCAGAAGATTATGCTTATGACACACACAACGAACTGCATTTCCAGCTGCACCATGTAAGTAAGTATGGCCCACCGCTCATAGGGCTTTGGATTACCAAAGACCGCTGGAAACTGGTGCACACTTTTGATACCGCAGATATTAAAAACGAAAAACACACGATCAGGCAATACGATCTTGGCCCGGTTTCAAAAGGTAAATGGGTAGACTGGGCTTTATACACCAATTTTAAACTCGATTCCACAGGAAATATTAGGCTGTGGCGCAATGGCGAACTGCTGCTTAACGTTGACGGAGCCAATTTTAACCGGGAAGACGGGCTGCCACAAAAAAGCCCTTATCTTAAATTTGGTATTTATAAATGGCCCTGGAAGGATTATGCCGGCCCTTTAACCCCGATAAAAGAGTGGTATATTTTGATGAAGTGAAAACGGGCAAAGAAGGCTCGGCGATAGATGATTTTATTATAAAAGAAGAAGAAGACAAAAGCGATCAGTGATGTTAAATAAAGTATTTGCATGGTCTATCAACACACTCTGTGTAAGCTATTTGCTCTGGAAAATTGCTGCCATCAACAGTGACAAAGCAGTGTTGTTATTTTTTGCCTACTACCCTGTCATCCTGTTTTTAAACCTGGCAACCTGGTTTGCCCTTTGGGTATTTGGCAATAAAACATACAGGGTTTATCAATTTACCAGCATCGCCCTTTTATTGCTGGCAGTACCGCTGTGCTGGATAGCCGGCAGCCTGTAGTTGCTACTGCTTATCATAATAAGTAAGCTGGCATTGCATTAAAAAGCATTTTACAGAAAGCGGGTATCAAAACAATTCAGTAGTTTCACTACGGCAAAGCACTTTTATCAATAATACCTATGCTTCCGTCGCTGGTAAAGTACATCAAAGACATTTCACCTACTAAAATAGGCATGATAGCAGTGCTGGCCATTGTAATACTCCTGCCTTTTTTGGTGGATACCCTGTTGCTGGCCACCGGTTCACAGATCCTGGCAGATTTCTCGTTTACCCTCTTTATCTTGAAAGGATTCCGCATGATCGCTGTTGGTTTTATTATTTATCATGCCTGTTACTATATCATCAGTTCCATCTATCAGTCATTCAAAAAGAAACAGGATAAAGAGCAATCAATTAATTGATCCTTATCCTGCTATGATAACAGACTCATTTTTAAATGATGTCGTTACCCGTCAATTCTTTTTTGCTGTAAGCACTCCTATCACTGCACCCGTAACGGCACATATCACCGTAAAGGCGATCACGTCTGCCGCCATCCCCTTTTTACTGATTACGATGGTGGTGCCGTACATCATACAGTCTGAAGCAACACCCATTAAGAAACCAACGAGGGCTCCTGTTGTAAGCCCTCCACCTAATGAGTTGCTGTTACTCTTTAATAGTATATAGGTGAGTAATAAAGCCTGTGCCACATGGCCAAGACCAAGAAATACAAAGTTGATCTCCGTTCTGCCCACCAGGCCAATTGCTCCGGGATTGTGCCCCATAAAATTGCGGAGCAGGTAGCCATATACAAGCCATCCCAATAAAAAGAATACTACTGCACCGGCAATCGTACCGATCGTTAATTTTTTAATGTCCATCTGGTTTAAAGTTTTAGGTTTAGAGATATTTCTTAATACAAGATAAATATTCAGTTGGCATTTTGCAAGTATTCCTAATAACTGGTGAATAAATGAGGCTCAGCCTTATCTATCTTTTGTCATTACCACAAAAAGAAACAACCTGATAGCTATCGGCCAGGCAGGAAGGAAATACAGCCGCTTCCTGCCATATAGCTCTACGCATCTTTTGCACTACTGTGGTTTTATGACGTTGATCTTTATTGTGCTCCTTTGCAGCATACAATTTTTCATAATATCGTATAGTGAGCCCATTTTAGTTTAAGTGACTTTTATATGCAATAGCACTTAAATCATGTTACGCACTCTCTTACCAGTTACCGGGATAGGCGCCTTTTTGGGTTCGGTTCCGCCGAAGGCTGGATTCAAAAAATGCAAAGCGAATTTTTTGAAAGAAGCAAAAACAGTTCCGCCATCGCCAGTACCGGCTGTGGAGGCAATATCATTGTTTCACAAACCCTGGTAATTATGTAATTGACACTGGCCGTACTAATATCAAAATATACCAGTTAAACAGGTTTACGGACTGATGTATCCGATCATCCCTAATTCATTTAATTCTTATCAATTTGCGTAGAAATGAAATAAAAAAAGCACCCCTCAACGGAGTGCCTTTCTATAAACCCTTAAAAAAACGGTCTGATTATTTTTGAACCTGTACTGCTTTCAGTCTCATTTTTTTTCTAACTACAGTAAATGCAAACACTACAGCAGCCACTAAAAAAGCCAGGTTCATATTGTCATCAAAAGGAACATCTGGGTTACCGCCGGGGCCACCTGCTGTAGTAACCGGGCCACGGGCCAGTGTGCCGCCACCTGGTCCTAACCGGGGGTCGGTAGCAGGCCTGGCTGGAGTTGGATTGCTGTTATCCCTTGTGCCAATGGTAGCACCGGCACTGTTTTGCCAGGGGCCCGAACTGGTAGAGGGAGCTTCCACTTCTATATCCTGTGCATCAGCTTCCTGTTCCTGGCTGTAAGCTGCTACGGGCAATGCCAGTATACCGGCTAAGGTAATGGCTAGCACTCTGCCTGTTACAATTTTGGTTACATCCTTTATAAACATATTCGTTGCTTTCATTTGAATAGTATGTAGTATTAATTCCTTGTATTTACAATCAGTTTTTGTACCTGCCTGCTGCTATCCGGTGCCGTTACCGATAACTGGTACACCCCACTTACGAGCGCCGAAGGTAAGGCAAAACTTTGAGATGCACTACCACCTGTATGCTGTACCGTGCGGTTATACACTACCTGGCCAGCATTGTTAATAAGTCTTACTGCATATTCACCGGCGGGCTGGTTGTTAAACTGCAGGTTCATGTATCCGCTCTGTACAGGGTTAGGCGATACAGTGATGGCACCGCTTCCTTTGCCAATATTTACTTTTACCACTTCGCTATATTTAACCTGGCCGTTATTATCTACGGATTTAATGCGGTAATAGTTGTTTCCACTCACCGTATTTTCATCCAGCCAGTTGTATGTACTGCCGCTACCTGCATTTATGGTACCCACATTACTGAAGCTGCGGCCATTGGCAGATTTCTCAATTTCATAATGAACCACGTTTACCTGGCTGGCTACCTTCCATTCTACGGCAATGTTGTTTCCTGTTTGTGCTGCTTTGATGCTGATAAAGCTTACCGGCACCACGGTGCTTTGTTTAAATACGATCCTGAAACGGTCTGCTGCTTTAGAAGCTGCAGTGGCATCAATGGTAAAAGTATAAGCATTGATGGCGCCACTCAGGTCCATCGGGGTATTTACGTTCGTGTATTTATCTTCCAGTACAGCAGTAGTGATCAGCGGATCAATATCTGTAATAGCAACATCCATCCTGTAGCTGATAGTCCTCATCTGGTTGATCTTAAAGAATACAGTATCATCTGTATTGATGAGCTGCCTTTTTTCAATCGCCAGATCTACATTGTTTCTTACAATACCAAAGTTCTCATTAAAGTTGGTGCTCTTTCTTACATCATCAAGATCTACCCCATTGCTGAAAACATTGTCGAAGAAAACCAGGCCACCGTCTACCATATCGATGCTGCCGCCATTGTTTGCATAAACATTGTAGGTAAGCTTGGGGCTGCCGGCTACAGGCCTGAAAGAAGCATTGCTGCTGGCAGAAGTTTTACAGGCTTCAACCACCTGTGCGCTACCGGCGCCACCGGTTGACTGTATAAAGAAGGCTGCACCGCTTTCAATAAAGTTTTGTACCGAACCGTTGCTGCCATAGCTGCCGCCACCGGGTGATACTAAATAATCAGCACCTGATTTGAAGAAGGTTTGGAAGCCCCCTACACCAAAGGCACCACCAATTTTTGGATCCCATACCTGGTAAGCATCATTGAGTAAACCGGTTCGTACAATCTGCCTCATATCAATTCTTGAAGCATAAGGGTTACGTACCAGGCCCCAGTTGGAAGCTCCGGTTGAAACTGCAGTTTGATTTCCCAGGAACAAAGCACCGGTACTGCGTAAAGTGGTAGCGGTGGTAGGTGCACCTGCGCCAAACTGGCCGGGGCTCCTGTCTCCACGGATGAAGATATAATATCCATGTTCAGATGCAAGGCTGGTAGCATTGGTATTGGTTACTGTTACCAGTGCATCGGTTGTTGCATTGTAACTGAATAAAGAAACACCGGCAGACAATGTATCAAAACCTGCTGCCTGCGCTGTTGCTAAATTGGTAGTGATGCTGTTACCGGCTGCAATCTTGGTACCAAAGCCCGGGTTAGGGTTGCTCATGGCATTATTCTGGCCTTCCTGCCATGCTGCATTAATGGTTTGACCGGTAGTGTTGGTTCCCAGTAAACGCCAACCCTTGCTGCTGTTCTGGCGGATGTATCTTTCTACAGAAACATTGCCGCTGATATAAGTGCCGCCGCTTGTGTTGGCTGCAATCCTACCGGTACCGTTTATATTTGATCGGATGGTTAAGAAACCGCCGGTGGTTAATACTCCGGAACCGGTAACAGTTAAAGTACCTTCAGAAGCTGCAGCAGCGCCACCGGTAATGTTTAAAGCATTGCCGAGCGTGGCTGATGAACTTGCATTGATGGTAAAATCTTTTAAATAATTATTGGTACCGGCAGCATCAAAAAATAATGAACCTGCTGTACCTGCAATTGTGAGATTGGAATTATCTGAACCTGCAAAGTTGCCGCTGGTTCTGCTTACAGCACCGTTAAGTGTAAGTGTATTGGCTGCGATGCTCAGGTTGCCTGTTGTTAAAGTAAGCGTATTATTAACTGTAACATTACCTGCCAGTACTACATTACCCGAAGCTTTATTAATGGTAAGATAAGCAAAGGTTTCACCACCTGCATTGGTGATGGTTTGGTTTCCGGAAGCACCATTGAAGGTTACCAGCCTGCTGTTGCTGTTAAAAGTTCCTGTTGTATGTGTCCAGTTTCCGCCTACTGTCATATCACCACCTACACTTGAACCCAATGATAAGTTTCCTGCCATTACAAAATTGCCACTAACATTCAACGCAGCGCTTCCTCCACTGTAATCCATATATAAACTGGAGCCAGTGTTAATAGTAAGATCACCACAAATATTTGCAGCCCCTGCGGTCGGGCCATTCATTGTTGTGTTATTACCTAAAACAACATTGCTTGGAGACAGGCCACTCGTCCATTCCGGACCTCTTGTAACTGTACCTCCACTACTATAAGTGAGAGCATTAGCTGAAGGGCAACTGTATGTAAATGTGCCACAACTACTACCCCATTCATAGTTCGAAGCCAACGTAAGTGAACCTGTAAACGAAAGGTTACAGTTATTGATAATTTTACCTGCAAGTGTAAAGGTGCCTACAATGGTTCTAGTTATATTATCTATATCAACGCCCCCACCAGAAGTCGAATTGGTGACAGAAACATTAAAAGGAGGATTGATAGTTGGCCAGTAACTATGGCCACTTATCGGTCCATAATAGGTACCACTTCCATTGCTTAAGTTCCAGGCCAATGTACTACCAGTTGCTGCGTAACTAAAAGTGCCGGTAGCGAAACCACCTTGGTTTATTTGGAATTTTCCGTTTATTGTGGCACCGCCAGTTGCTGTTAATGTACCAGCCGTTGCTAAAGTTGCATTAGCATCGACTGTTGTAAGATTGGTAACTGTAGCACCATTTGCTAAAACAACTGCATTGCCTGATGTGTTAGATATTGTTAATGCTTTAAAAGCTTCTCCACCAGACTTTGTAACAGTTTGTATTGTAGTGCCATTAAAAGTCACAGTTTTACCTGTTGCATGTGTAAAGGTTCCATTATTAGTCCAGGTACCTTTTACTGAATAACTTCCTGCCCAAGCCAATGTACAGCCAGATTTAATAGTAACATCTCCGTTTATAGCAAAGTTTGAAGTCAATGTGGCCCCCGTTGTAAGAGTTCCTGCCCCTGAACCACCAATAAACATACTGCCATTTATTGTGCATGCAGTTGCTCCTGAAATTGATGGTGACCAGGCACCAGATGAACTTTCAAGGTATACATTATAAAAAGTTTTACCAGATATAGCAACAGATGAGTTGCATGCAGAACTCCCTTTAAAAACCATATTACTTCCTGTTTGAAATACAGCTTTATCAATATTTGCTGATACAGCACCTGTTCCAGCATGTACCCATGTTCCACCATTTGCAACAGTCAAACTTCCAGTTGTAGTAATCGTCATGAAAGATGCGTTTGATGTTCCAGATGCTCCCAACTCAATAGTTCCCGCAATCAATCCAGTATTACTTGCGGCTAAAACCACTGAACAAGTACTCCCTCTGAAGCCAAAATAGCTTCCTGAGCCAATATCAAGATCATCTCCAGCAATGCTGCCTCCAACATTCAATGCACGAGTAGACCCTGCTGTAATTACATAATTTGCTGAATTTCTTACCACGAATTGCCCCACACTAATTGAAGTTCCTGTACCCCATACAGTCACATTCATTGCTCCAGTCTGAATTCCAGCAACTGAACTAATATCACTACCATCGATTATCATAACATCTGTTATTGCAAATGTGATGTTAGTACCTGCGGTTCCTACAACTGCGCCACCTACTCCTACTGTACTCCAGTTTACACGATCAATCATTGTATTTGTGCCTGCAGTTCCTCCAACCCAATAATAAGTTGTCGCATTCACCGAGCTAACCGCAGTAATTACCAATACTAAAAAGAGAAGAATTTTTTTCATACTAAACGTTTGAATATTAAAAACACGTTGTTATTAAGCAGCCTGTATGGCTATTGTTTATTAAAATGGTTCAGGTAAAGGCAGTTACCAAGCTGCATCAGTATGGCAGGTATTGAAAGCAATGTTGGCAAGCAATAGATACCATACAGTTTTGGTTGCTGTTAGTTAAAATTAATCCTCCTGAAACATGCACTCTTTCCTGGAAAAAATGCAGTTAAAGCTGAGGTTTACTACAATAAGTTCTATGAAATTTGTTAACAAGGCTCCGGAATGTTTGCAAAATAGGTTAAAAACAGCATAAAAAGCTGATAATTTAGCATTTTTCTTAAAGTATTTTCCCACAATGCAACGCTATAACCAGCGGCTTTTGCAGACTGTTATTAAATCATTATCACTGCCGCTGCCATCCGCCGTAAAGACGCATAAAAAGAGCATACAGTTGCGTGGCACAACTGATGTCTTAAAATGGGTCTCCGCCTTGGTTCCTGTCTCCACGAACTACCAGCGTAGAACAGGTTCGTGAGAACACGAAGGCAACGCATTCACTGCCTATCAAAGCAACGGAAACACTTCCGGCTTCAGTATAACGCATTCTCTATTGGCTACTCCCGCTGCTTAAGCACCTTTCAAATTCATCCTGGTTGATGCGGTCAACATGGGAGATCACGATATTGGCACCGGGCCTGTTAAGATGGGATTGGGCAAAAGCTTTCAACTCCTGCCTTGTAATGGATTTATTGGTCTTAATATTCAGTATTCCAATATCCTTTACTTCAAAACCTTCCATTTCAGCATAATGAAACTGGTAAAATTTATCCGCCATAAAAATAATAGTAGTAAGTGCAGTGTATCAGTAAACAAAGTTGCATCTTTTATACGCAGGTTGGTGTTAAGCTTACGTAAACGCTGCGGCAATACTTTTTTCAGGCATCCAAAAACAACCGCCGCCCTGGTTTCAGGGCGAAGAAAACTTTTGTACAGCAGCGAAGATGGCTCGTGAGGGCATGAAGCAGGACGAAGGCTTCAGAACAACCATTCACTCTTCCCTTTTTTATAAAAAAAACCTGCTTTATGTAATTGCTTTTCTTTTTTCATCCATACCCAAACAACAAAAAAATTATGAAGCGATTATCAACTGCCATTGTATTACTGTTAACCACTACATTCCATCTTTTTGCACAGGATACGGCCCGGGCCGATGCCGCACTTGCCGCAGCCACCGTGTATTTTGGCTATGGTGCAGAACTCACCCACAATGCCAAAGTGAATGTAAATGCCAGCACCAAAATCATTGTGATCAGCCAGCTGAGTACCAGTATCGACATCAACAGCCTGCAGATCAACCTGCCGGAAAATGCCGCTTTGTTATCACAGCAGTTCTCCCTCTTCACTCCCACCATTCCTGTTGTAACCAATCCATTGATAAAAAAATTACAGGACAGCATAAAGCTGGTTCAAAAGGAACAGGGCCGCAATAAAAATATGGCGGAAACAGAGCAGGAAACATTGAATAAAACCAATACGCTGATAGAAATTGCGATGAAAGAAAACAGCAGCAAAACCATCAGCAGTGAAGAGGCGATCAAACTCATCAACGCCAACACCACAAAAATTGAAAGATCAAAAGCGGCTTTGTATAAACTGGCGGAAGAGTATGATGCCCTGCAGGATAAGATTACCGCCTTTCAAATCAGGATCAATGAAGCACAGTACAAACCTGTGAAAGCGCCGAAGCCCTACGGCCAGCTGACACTACAGGTGATCTGCAGCAGGGATGGAGAAATCCCAGTATCCTTTAGCTACTTTACCAACACTGCAGGCTTTACACCACTGTATGATGTAAGGGTAAACTCAAAGACCAATGAAATAAAACTGGTGTACAAAGCAGCCATCACACAATCAACCGGCATTGACTGGAAGCAGACAAAACTTACCTTAAGCACTGCCAACCCAAGCTGGGGCGGCGTGGCTCCCATACTTACTCCCTGGTACCTGCAGCAATATGTACCCGGCCTGTACAAGCAGGTGCAGCAGGGTGCTCTCAACCTTCAATACAATACCATCCAGTCATTTAGTGATGACGCATTGAAAGAAGTGGTGGTGACAGCGAATGGAGCAACCAGGAAAGAAAAAGCATTGGCGGTACAGCATGTTGATCCATCTACGCTGCAGCGCTTTACTACCCTTACCGAAAGCCAGCTCAATACCAATTTTGAAATTGACCTGCCTTACAATATTGAAAGCGACGGGCAGGTACACAGCGTTACCATCAAGGAGGAAAAGATTGATGCGGTGCTGAAAAATTATGCAGTGCCCAAAATGGACAAGGATGCATATTTGCTGGCAGAGATCACCGACTGGCAAAAGCTTGACCTGCTGCCCGGCGTTGCCAACATCATCATGGACAATACCTACCTGGGCAAATCCATGATTGATCCTAACAGCACGGCAGACACGATGAATTTAAGTTTGGGTAAAGACAAAAGAGTGGCCATTAAACGTAGTGCAATAAAAGAATACACCAGCACCAAAACAAGTGGCAGCGCCACCAAACAAACCTTTACGTATGAACTAACAGTGAAGAACAATAAAATAACCGATGTAGACCTGTTGCTGAAAGACCAGTACCCCATCAGCACCATCAAAGACATTGAAACAAAACTGGAAGACAGCAAAGACGCCATGGTGAATACTGAAACCGGTGTGCTTACCTGGAAGATTTCTTTAAAACCAGGAGAGAGTAAAAAAGTAAGATTTACTTACACTGTTAAGTACCCCAAAGAAATACGGATCGCTAATTTGTAAACCCTTTATAAACAAAGAGGCTGCCTTCTTTCAGGCAGCCTCTTATTATTTTGCCGGATAACTGTCTTTATTTCTGAATCATTATTTTCTTAACAATGTTTTGTTCAGGCAATGTAACGTTGAGGATATAGATACCTGGAGGCAGGTTGCTCACATCCAGCCCGTAAGCACTGTTACCGGCATTTACATTGCTCCAGCTTTTCACCAACTGTCCCTGTGCATTCACCAGTTTGATGGCGGCTGTTTGGGTGCTTCCGTTAATGTAAACGTTCATTACATCTTTTGCAGGAACCGGGCTCACCGTAACCGTTACACCCTGTTTGCTGATACGGGCCTGGCGTACAGAAGATAAGTCTTCCCTGTTATTGATGTCTACCTGGCGAAGCCGGTAATAATAAACTGTATTGGGTTGTACAAAATTATCATTGAAGGTATAGTTCAACCTTGCGCTGCTGTTGAGCTGGCCACTCACCCAGCCTACCGATTCAAAGTTTACACCATTGGTACTTCTTTCAACAGTAAATCCTTTGTTGTTGAGTTCCTGTGCAGTAGCCCAGCTTAGTGCTATGGAATTGCGGCTGGCCCTTGCCTCAAAGCTTAACAGGTTTACCGGCACCACCGTGTTTTGCGAAACCAGCATGAATTGAGACAACCCGGTAAAGTTGCCGGTATAACTATAGTAGCCGTTTTCAGCAGCATCCACAAATATTGGTGTGATCAATTCGGCATCTGCAGAAGTGATGATACCGGATAAACCAACGCCCTCTTTTACTTTTAATATTTTTAATGCAGGAATTTCTGTACCCGTCCAGGCAGGTGATAATTCTGTAGCAGAAAAATACAAAGTGCCCTGGTAGTGAACCGTACTGTTGGCTACTGCAGGCGTTAACCTGATCACTTTATTGGTTCGGAAATAGCTGCCCGTTTGTGTGGTTAACAATGTTTTGCCGGTACCTGCACTTTGAATGCCGGCTGCAACACAACCCAGGTTCTGATCAGGATTGGCAATGGTAGCAATCAACCTGTTGGCAGTGGATGTTCTGCTGTAAAAATTAACTGTTTGCCCGGTATATTGTAAAAAGGCGGTATCAGCATCAACGCTGGTTGCTACTGAAAAATTCTTACCCGTAAGTGTTACATCATCAATGGTGAACGGCGGGTTGCTGCCGATGGTTTCATCATTGAACCAGTTGAATACAATGTAAAACTTTTTGTTGCTTAAAGAAATGGGCAGGTTCAATGTGGCTGTTCTGGCAGCAGTTGCAGCCGACAATCCGCTGAAAAGGGTATCAAAATAGATCACATTGTTGGCATCTACCGCTTGTCCTTCGGGTATATATCCAAGATACCCTTCATCATACCCAACTTCTCCAAGGCAGCGCCATTTAAAAGACAGGTTGAGGTTGCTTAAACCGGATGCATCCAATAAAGGAGTAAACAAATAGGCGTCGGAGATATTGGTATTACTGTACTGGTTTACTTTTGTACTGGTGCTCCTGGTAATATGTGCTGCATTGCCGGTAGTGCCTGTTCCGCCATTGGCGCTTACCACCCATTGGTTGGGCGTATAAGAACTTGACCCATCATCATACACAGATGTAGTCCAGCCCGTTGGGATATTGGCAGATGTATTGAAATTTTCACTCAATACGGTTTTTACCGGTACGGCATCGTTTACAGCAATTCCACTTACATCATCATCCACAACTGTAAGAGACAGTGTTTGTTTATCCGGCCCGGCAATAACGCCGGTACCGCTGATGGTATAACCAAGTATAATGGTTTCTGAAAGTTCAGCCACCTGGTCGTCATTGATGGTAACAGTAACCGTTTTAGCTGCATTGTCATTGG
This sequence comes from Chitinophagaceae bacterium, assembly GCA_016722465.1. GTDB lineage: Bacteria > Bacteroidota > Bacteroidia > Chitinophagales > Chitinophagaceae > Ferruginibacter. Next base: position 707,505 of record JADKJC010000013.1, read on the forward strand.
CAGTATAGGTTACTGATGCAGGCGAAATGCTGTAATCCACATTCTGTGTTGCAGTGCCGCCGGATGTAGTAAACGTAACCGTTGCAGCACCGGTGGCTTTATCAGAAACATACACATTAAAGCTGTAGGATTTTGAATTGGGGCAGTTACCTGCAACACCTGTTTCTAACACAGCATATTGAGAAGCGGCGCCAAATTGTATGGCATTGCCTGCTCTTGCCTGGCAGGCTTTTGAACTGATCAGTCCAAATCTCCTGGGGCTGTTATCCATTGCGGCCTGGCAACGGAGTGCCTGTGCAGCAGTAAAAGTATTTACACAGGCATCATCTGTATAATCCATGTAGTTTTCAAACATCTTTGGCCCGGATGGTGCACAATTATTCAAAGTACCTGTTGCAGGGCAACCGCTGGTGGCATCATCCTGTGGCGGTGTATCGCCACAATAATCTTCTCCGCAGGTGTTATCGCCCCAGATATGGCGCAGGCCAAAAAAATGCCCTGATTCATGGGTTAATGTGCGGCCAAAACCAAAAAAAGGATCATCTCCCGGCGTAGCAATACTGCCCACACTCTGCCATGCAATTACGCAACCTGCAGTAGCAGCGGTCTCAGTTTCTTCTAAACCCGGCAATGTACTCAGCGAAGGAAAGGTAGCATAACCCAACAACTGGCTGGCATCCATTGCTGCTGTCCATACATTAAAATAACTGTTGGGGTCCCAGATGCTGGCTGGCTTGATGGTGAGGTCAAAATAATCCTGCAATCCAACTTCGTCGAGGTTATTGGTATTGGTCCAGCCCCTCACAGTACCGTTGATGCGGTCAATTCCCGGTTCTGGCAATATCCTTCCGGCAGTATCCGCCAGTGCAAGGCAAAACCTGATCCTCACATCAGCGGCTACCCCATAAGTGGAACCAGAGAGATTGGCATAGTCGTTATTCATTTGAGTAATCTGTGCCTGGTACATAGCTGCGGTAAGGTTAGGCGTAGCGGGAGAAAGCGCCTGTCCCGTTCTAAACACACAGTGAAAAATGACCGGGATGGTTACCGTTCCGGTGAAAGCAGTCTGACCTGTCTCTATTCTCTTTTGTACCAACCGCTTTAATTCGTTCTCGAAAATATCTTCTTTGTATCCCCTTGCCCTGGCCCTTTCCATATAGCTGGCAAAACCACATTTTTGCCTGACAGGGTTGTTGCCGGCTGGTCTTGCAGTGATAATACCGGTGGCAGGCACCCGCTGTTTTGCAGTTGCCTGATGTTGTTTTTTGAAATACTGATCTGCCTGGAGTAATTGCTGGGCAGCAATGCTGTTGATACCTGCAACGAACAGGATTATGGACAAAGTAAAGTTCAGTTTCATGATGCTTGATTGAAAAAAATTAGCGGCGAATGTAACGGAAGCTTTCCAGATTCTGAATTTTTACCGGACCAATAACAAAATATCTGGATAAATGCGTGGCAGTAATTGAAGAATTTGCATACAACGAAACATTGACTGCCATGGAATTTGTTTTAAAATTCAAATGGCTCATCCGCCTGTTTTGTTTAGCTGTTGTTTCGTTTTCATTATTTTTGCCGCATGAGCATCGTTAACAGCCTGCAGCAAAGTGTTATTAAAAGCCTTGCAGAATTATACAACCAGCCTTTTACAGAAAAAGATTTCCAGGTAAATCAAACCAAGCCGGAGTTTGAGGGGGATTATACCATCGTGATGTTTTCACTGGTAAAATCATTGAAACTTTCACCCGATGCCATCGGCACAGCGCTGGGCAATCATCTTGTCGGCAACAACCCGTTACTATTTACTCACTACAATATCATCAAAGGATTTTTAAACCTTTCCGTTGCGGATGATTTCTGGATGCAGCTGCTGCAGCGGAATCACAATGATGTTTGCTATGGTAAAAAACCAATGAATGGCAAAAAAGTGATGGTGGAATATGCGTCGCCCAACACCAACAAGCCATTGCACCTGGGCCATTTAAGAAATATCTTTTTAGGATGGAGCACCAGTGAGATATTAAAAGCAAACGGGTATGAAGTGATCAAAAGCGCCATTGTAAACGACCGGGGTATCCATATCTGTAAGAGCATGATCGCCTGGCTGAAGTATGCCAATGGAGCAACCCCTGCAAACACCGGCATCAAAGGCGATCACCTGGTGGGTGACTATTATGTACGATTTGAAAATGATCTGAAAGCACAAACAGAACCGATTCTTGAAAAGATCAATGCAGGAGACCTTTCTCATTTCAGTGCAATGGATGCAGATAAACTTTTGAAGTTGCTGCAAACATTGAATACGATTGACAAAAGCAAGGAGGCTGAAAAAACCGAAAAGACAAAAGATGACATTAAAGAGATTGCCAGGGCCAATACCCCTATCATGGCGGAAGCAAAACAAATGCTGCTGGATTGGGAAGAAGGCAAACCTGAAGTGATGGACTTGTGGAGAAAGATGAATGGCTGGGTGTATGATGGGTTTGAAGTGACCTATCAACGCATTGGTGCCGACTTTGATATTACCTATTATGAAAGCAATACTTATTTACTGGGCAAAAACATTGTGCAACAGGGACTGGAGAAAAATATATTCTTTAAAAAAGAAGATGGCAGTATCTGGATAGACCTGACGGCAGATGGGCTTGATGAAAAACTGGTACAGCGTAAAGATGGTACTTCAGTTTACATTACACAGGATATTGGTTTGGCGCTGCAAAAATATGAGCAATATAAAATTGACCAAAGTATTTATGTGATCGGCAATGAGCAGAACTACCACATGAAAGTGCTACAGCTGATCTGTAAAAAACTGGGCATGCCCAATGCAGAAAACATTTATCACCTGAGTTATGGCATGGTGGAACTCACCACCGGCAAAATGAAAAGCCGTGAAGGCACAGTAGTGGATGCAGATGATATTGTAGATGAAATGATCGCCACTTCACAGCAGCATACCGAAGAGCTGGGCAAAGTGAAAGACTTTACCGAATCAGAATTAAAAGAACTTTACAACACGCTGGCATTAGGCGCCATGAAGTTTTACCTCCTTCGGGTGGATCCTAAAAAAACAATGGTGTTCAATCCGCAGGAAAGCATCGACTTTCATGGATTTACCGGGCCCTTTGTACAGTATACCCATGCCAGGATTAAAAGTATTTTGAGGAAAGTGCATAATGGAGAATGGAAAATGGAAAATGGACAATTGGAGAGCCCTCTACTTACTTTGGAAAAACAATTGCTGGTTCACCTGGAACAATACCCTGCTGCACTCGGGCAGGCCTGCAGTGAACACAATCCTTCGGTGATAGCGAATTATGTTTTTCAACTGGCGCAAACATTCAATACTTTTTACACAGAACATTCTGTTGCCAATGCAGAAACTCCCGGGAAGAAACAGCTTCGGGTACAACTGGCTATGATGACATCCAATGTATTGAAGAGTGGAATGGAATTATTGGGAATCACTGTTCCTGAAAGAATGTAATTCAGTAGTGTCTTAGTTTGGAAAGCCCGGGGGCTTTTACTAACTCCCCTACACAACCAAAAAAAAGCGGGGGCAAAAGAGAATGGTCTCTCTGTGTCCTTCCTCCCCGCCGGGGGGGTGATTAAATGAGGGGGGGGGGGAGGGAAGGTTTTCGAACTGGCTACTACCGCAATCCGGGCATTTTGAATTTCTACTTTTGAGTTTTAACTTTGATCCGTAAGCGGAAGTAGCTCATCTGGCAGAGCACCAGTTTCCCAAACTGGAGGTGGCGGGTTCGAGCCCCGTTTTCCGCTCTTTGCCTAGCCCAGCATTTTCTTCAATGCCTCCTTAAAACTCATCGGCTTATAACCCAGTTCCTTCTTTGCTTTATCAATCACAAACCCGGTTCTTAATGGCCGCTTTGCAGGTTGTGTAAAAGTAGCTGCATTTACTTTTGTCATCAGTGATTTATCTAAATGAAGATAATCTGCTGTAGCAACAGCCATATCATAGGGACTCATGCCTTCTTCACCGGAGATATGATAAATGCCGGCAGCATTTTTTTCCAGCACCAGCAGTATTCCCTTTGCAAGGTCTTCCACATAAGTAGGTGTGCGCCACTGGTCGCTGACTACTTTGATCGGCTTACCTGTTATTAAATTTTCTTTCACCCAACTGATCACATTGCTGCGGTTGCCTACTAAAATATTTCCATACACCAATACAGTTCTTACAATGGCCCATTGCAGCCCGCTTTCCATCACCGATTTTTCAGCAGCCAGTTTACTGCTGCCATAATAATTTACCGGGCCGGGAATATCAGTTTCCTTATAAGGCCCGTTGATACCATCAAAAACAAAATCGGTGGAGATATAGATAAAACGGGCATTGATTTTTTTTGCAGCATCCAGCAAAAAACGGGTAGCTGTTACATTCACGTTCCAGCATTCTACTTCATGCAGTTCACACTCATCCGGCTGCGTCATGGCGGCGGCATGAATAATCATTTCCGGCTCATGCGCCAGCATGAAATCATTCACGGCTACACCATCTGTAATATCCAGTGAAAAATAATCGTATAGGTCAGAAACATCAAAAGGCAAACGGCTGGCGCCCCTGCCGGTTGCAAGGATGGTATGGCCAGTTGTTTCTATCAGCAGTTTTATTAAATGCTGGCCGAGTAAACCGTTGCTTCCTGTAATTAAAATTTTCATAATTGCATTTTCACCTTTCAATTATTTAAACTCCATTCCCAAATTGCTCATCACAAAACTCCAGATATCTGCTGCTTCTTCAATCACTTTACTGGTAGGCTTTCCTGCACCATGACCAGCCTTGCTGTCGATCCTTATCAGCGTCGGGTTTTTTCCATCATTTGCTTCCTGCAATGCAGCCGCAAATTTAAAACTGTGGGCAGGTACTACCCTGTCATCGTGATCTGCAGTGGTAATTAAAGTAGCCGGATAGGTGGTGCCTTTCTTTAAATTATGCAGCGGAGAATATTTATACAGGTTATCAAAATCTTCTTTCTTATCGCTCCTGCCATATTCCACCGCCCATGCCCATCCAATGGTGAACTGGTGATAACGCAGCATGTCCAGCACACCCACCTGCGGTATGGCAACTTTAAACAATTCCGGATGCTGGGTGATGCAGGCCCCAACCAGCAAACCTCCATTGCTTCCGCCTCTCAATGCCAGTTTGGATGGATTGGTATACTTATTACCGATGAGGTATTGTGCAGCAGCAAACACATCATTGAATACATTTTGCTTTTTTTGCAGCATGCCGTTCTTATGCCATTCCTCACCATATTCATTACCGCCACGCAAACTCACCTGTACGTACACCCCACCCTGGTTTAAAAAGAACGCATTGGAAATACTGAAGGTGGGTGTAAGCGGAATATTGAATCCACCATAGCCATAAATCAATGTTGGGTTGTTACCATCCAGTTTCAACCCTTTTTTATAAGTAATGAACATGGGTACCGAAGCACTGTCCCTGCTTTTAAAAAACACCTGTATGGTTACGTATTCATCCGGGTTGATCTTTAATTCCGGCCTGCGGAACAAATCACTTTTACCGGTGCTGATGTTGTAATGATAAATCGTAGGTGCTGTGTTGAACGAAGTGTAGGAATAAAAAATATCCGTATCGCCGGCTTTGCCACCAAACCCACTGGCTGTACCAATGCCGGGCAGTGTGATGGCTCTTTCCATCCTCCCTTTCAGGCTGTACTGGTAAACTTTACTGGATGCATCCGACAGATAACTCACAAACAATTTGCCACCTGCCGTGCCTGCATTTTGCAACAGTTTTGTTCGAACGGGTACTACCTGTTTCCAGTTTGATTTGGCAGGGCTTTTGGGATCGATGGAAACGATCTTATAATTGGCCGCATCAATATTTGTTTTTACCAGCAACCGGTCGCCGTCGTTGTCAATCACGCTGGCTTCATTGTCAAATCCTTTTATCAGCAGCGTGAAATCACCACCTGCCTTCATGTCTTTCACCCACAATTCATCACCGCTGGTACCCTGGCTTTTATTGATGACCAGGAAACGTTCATCTTCCGTCAACCCGGCGCCAATGGTCATCTGCGGATGTTCTTTGTCTTCATAAATCAATTCATCGGCACTTTGCTCTGTACCAATTTTATGGTAGTACACTTTGTGGTATTCATTTTTTCCTTTCAGTTTGTCTTTCTCATCTCCCTCCGGGTAACGGCTGTAATAAAAACCATCATCGCCTTTCCAGGAAATGCCGCTGAACTTGATCCATTGAATCTTTTCATCCAGTAATTTTTTCGACTTCACATCCATGATGTAAGCCTCCTGCCAGTCGCTGCCGCTTTGCGCCAGCAGGTAGGCACAATACTTTGCACTTTTGGTAAATGCTGGCACACCCGGTGCTGCCGTGCCATCCTTGCTCATCTTGTTGGGATCTAAAAATACTTCCGGCTTGCCGGTTAACCCTACCTGCCTGTACAAAACACTCTGGTTTTGCAGACCATCATTTTTATAGAAATAGTAATGCCCTCCTTCTTTGAACGGTGAACTGTATTTGGCATAGTTCCACATTTCTTCCAGGCGCTGTTTTATTTTATCACGGAAGGGAATGGCATGCAGGTAAGCATTGGTCACTGTGTTTTGTTCCACCACCCATGCTTTGGTTTCATCGCTGTTGTCATCTTCCAGCCAGCGGTAAGGGTCTTCCACTTTGGTGCCAAAATAATCATCTGACTGATTTACTTTTTTCGTGTCGGGATACTTTATCTGTGCATCTGCTGCATTCATTAATATGCTGCCTGCTATCATAAGCGCTGAAATTTTTATTGACTTCATTACAAGTATATTTTGGGAAGCGAAAATTAGCGAAAATAACGGAAGAAGGATAAAGGGTTGTGTTCCAGCTTGCCCCGACCTGAAGGCCGGGCAATTCAAATCAGGGTTATTTGATTCCTTAACAGGTTTGAGAAGCTGCCGGATGGCGTGGAAAGCCCGCTGAAGAATGGTGTGCAGCCCTGTGGCGGACTTGCAACGGACAGCCGGAACAAATGCACAGCAGGGAACAACTGCTGACAGCCCTCCATTTTTTAACAATTATCTCCCATCTACAAGCACAGGCATCCTCCCGAAACAATTATATTTGAACAAGAATTCCCGATCAATGTATCAATACCAATTAACTGCAAATGCAATACATGAAATATAGGGTTAACTTTTTTTTAAGTTCATCTGCATTGCAGTTTTCTGCCTTGCATGGCAATAACGGTAATGCCCAATATATTCAGCACAACTGGCCATTGAACCAGCTCAGTTATAAAAATTTTCAATGGGGTGCCAGGCAACAATATTTGCTGAGCAAAATAAAATATTCCGACAGGGACTTCCGCAATGTATTGTTCAATGCGGTTGATAATTTTTCTTACCTGCCGATAGAAACCGAAGGTGTACCTGCATCGGCTTACCACAATGCACTTTCCTCTATCTCCATTTCGTTGCTGCGTACCAATATGGCCGGTGTGTACGACTGGATCAGGATCAGCGGCGGCAGCACCTGTTATGCAAAAGATTTTGAAACAGACAGCAGCGAAAATTTTATAGTGCTGGCAGATAACAATGGCAATGCCTGGGATTCTGCATTTCATTTTCCGCTATTGAGCAATTATACCGACAGTACCCAGCTGCTGCTGTTTAAAGCCGATACTGCAGGTAAAATAAGCTGGTTTAAATTGTACGGTGGCAGCAGCGCCGAATATGCCAACTGCATCAAGCGTACCAGCGATGGCAATTTTTTAGTGTTGGCATCCACACAATCCGGCGATGGTGATGTGCTGAATTACCAGGGCGGAAAAGATATCTGGCTCCTGAAAATTAATGGCGCCGATGGCAGTATCCTATGGCAGAAAACTTTTGGGAGTCTGCAAAATGAAATTCCTTACGACATGGAAATATTGCCTGATGAAAGTATTGTAATTGCAGGTGCTGCTGAACCGGGCTCTTTATTCCCGGATGCACATTTATATACCAACGCCTTTTTAATGAAGCTGGATAACACCGGTAACATAATCTGGAAAAAAACCTTTGGCGGCAACGGCGATGATATGATAAGAAATTTTATCCCTGCAGGCGATGGAGGTTTTGCCTGTGTGGGTACCACCAATTCTGTTGATGGAGACATACCCGCCAGTTTTGGCGGTACAGATGTATTTGTAAGCAAGCACGGCGCTGATGGAAGCCTGCAATGGATAAAAATGTATGGCAACAGCGACAACGACAAAGCAGGTGATGTTGTGTACAGCACCTGCGACTCTACGATTTTTGTTTCTTATGCCAAGCAGTACAACAACAATATCAACTATTCCTCCTACCCCGGTTTTATACAATCAACCGGTGTGGAGATAGGGCTTTATAACAACGGTAACCCCTTTCATTTTCATGAAAACAATTTTGCCTTCCCGGCATCGTCAGAACTGTACAACGAAGGTTTTACCATGAGCATGGCGCCGAATACAAGAGGTGGTTTTTTAGGTGCCAGCATTACCCATGATGTATGGACACCGGCTGAAGTGGGCGGAGGCTATTTGTACACCCGGAGTTTTGATTTCATCGAATATGGTGTGGCATTGCAACAGCAGGCTGCTGATACCACACTCTGCAGTGGCAGCAGTGCATGGGGACATATTTTCACCAGCGATACTGTTTACGCTGACACTTTACGCAATGCCTGTGGCATTGACACCCTCATCCGCAATTACACTGTTCATATTTCAACCGATGGGTCATTATGCCCTGTGCCGGTAACTTTAACATCATTTACTGCGGGCAGCAGTAACAAATCAATAAAACTGAACTGGCATACCGAAGCGGAGAATGGCGTGATGGCCTACAGCATTCAGCGATCGGAAAACCCAGGCTGGGGCTTCAGCAGTATTGGCACAGTGAATGCGGTGAACCGTTTCACCGGAAACCTTTATTCGTTTACAGATAGTGCCATTCAACCTGGTGTGGTTTATTATTACCGCCTGCAGATAATAGAGAACACCGGATTAATAAAATACTCACGGATATGCACAGCCCGGATTTGGAAAGCTGGTATTGATGTAGCTGTTTATCCCAATCCGGCAAAAGATTTTGTAACCCTGGAGCTTAATCATTACAAGGGCAACGCAATCATTTCTTTGGTAAACAATGCAGGACAGGTATTGCAAACAAAAATCGTAAACAGCATACGCCAATACAGTATTGATGTCAGCCTCGTACCAACAGGAAATTACTGGATCATTGTTCGGACTGATGATGAAAAGATTGTAAAGAAGGTTACTAAACTGTAACTTGTTATGTTATTGATTTGTCAAATTACCGGGCTATTCTTTGTATCTCCTGGTGACTCCGGGCCTTTGTGGTAAAAACACAAAGATTTGGCAATAATTTTCAATAGCAAAATTTGCCGGGCTTCGTTGCAAAAATAATCAAATAACAGGATTTAGTGGATCAGCAAACCAGCATCCTTTTATCCCAATCAATCTGCTCAAATCCCTGTACAGGTAAATTACCTGCATTTTTAATCCTACATTAGCTTTCTCAAAAATCATTCATCATGTATAAAAGAATTATCATCTTCTTATTGTTATCGCCATTGTTTGGTTTGGCGCAAAACAAGCTGACACCTGAACTGCTATGGAAGCTAGGCAGGGCATCAGCATTGGGCATCAGCAAAGATGGAAGGCACATTGTGTATTCCGTTAACACCCCCGATGTACAAGCCAATAAAGGCAGCCGAAAAACCTATATCATCCCTATTGCAGGCGGTGAGCCAACCGAAGTAAGCAGCACGGAAGACCTGTTGAATGACAAGAACATTTCTCCCGATGGAAAATTTGTATTGAGCAATAAAGAAGTAAAAGTTAACAAGATCAGCGGCAGCGATTATTACCCTGAACTGACCAAATCAAATGCTTATATTTTTGATGACCTCAACAACCGCCATTGGGATACATGGGAAGATGGCAGTTTTGATCATGTATTTGTAGCGCCTGTTGGCAAAACGGAAGAAGCCAAAGATGTTATGCCCGATGAACCTTATGATGCACCTACTAAACCATTTGGCGGCGATGAAGATTACATCTGGCGCCCCGATAGTAAATCCATTATTTATGTTACCAAGAAAAAATATGGCAAAGACTATGCATTAAGCACCAATAGTGATTTATATGAATACAACCTGGTAACAGGCAAAACCAATAATCTTACCGAAGGTAATAAAGGATATGATGTGAATCCATCCATCAGCAGCAACGGCACACTGGCATGGTTACAAATGAAAAGAGAGGGCTATGAATCGGACAAGCAAGATATCGTTGCATCAACAGGATTGGGTACCGTAAACCTGACAGGCCATCGTGACGATATCCATGTGGAAGGCTTTCGCTGGAGCGATGATGGGAAAACTATTTTCTTCAATGCCCCTGTGAATGGAACGCTGCAGTTATTTGTAGTGGATTATACCGGTGCCACAATGAAACTGCCTGATGTGAAACAGCTCACCAGCGGCGATTTTGACATAGCCTCCATTGTTGGCCAAAGCGGCAACACATTGATCGTATCAAGAACTGACATGAACCATGCAACAGAATTATACTCCGTTGATATTACCAGCGGCAGCATGAAACAACTCACTCACGTGAATGATGAGGCGTATAGTGCAATTGGGATGTGCAAAACAGAAAGACGCTGGGTAACCACTACTGATGGCAAGAAGATGCTGGTATGGGTGATCTATCCACCGGACTTTGATGCCGGTAAAAAATATCCAACATTACTCTACTGCCAGGGCGGGCCGCAATCTGCCCTTACCCAGTTTTATTCTTTCCGCTGGAACTTCCAGCTCATGGCATCGCAGGGATATATTGTGGTAGCGCCTAACCGCCGTGGTATGCCTGGGCATGGCACCAAATGGAATGAAGCCATCAGCAAGGATCATGGTGGCCAGCCTATGAAAGATTACCTGAGTGCCATTGATGCGGTGAGCAAAGAAAAGTATGTTGACAAAAGCCGCCTCGGTTGTGTGGGCGCCAGCTATGGTGGGTATTCTGTATTTATGCTGGCAGGCATCCACAACAACCGTTTCAAATCTTTTATTGCACATGATGGTGTTTTTGATATGCGGAGTATGTATGGTACTACAGAAGAGTTATTTTTCCCCAACTGGGATTGGGGCGGCCCTTACTGGGATAAGAAAAACCTGGCGGCACAACGGTCTTACAACCTTCAAAATCCCATCAACTATGTTGATAAATGGAATACACCCATCCTTGTGATACAGGGCGGTAAAGATTACCGGGTACCGATTGAGCAGGGCCTGCAGGCTTTCCAGGCTGCACAGTTACGTGGTTTAAAAAGTAAACTGTTGTACCTGCCCGATGAAAACCACTGGGTATTGGCTGCACAAAATGCGTTGGTTTGGCAGCATGAGTTTTATAAATGGCTGAAAGAAACATTGCCGGCTAAAAAATAATTTCTGTAACCGGCTTCTGTATGCCTGGTAGCATGGTGGTGCCACTCATGCTGATGCTTATTGTGAGCATCCCGAATGAAACTTCTGAACTTGTACTGCATACGAATTGGCAATTTTTATTGAAGTATAGATTTTCTATGCAGTCCTCCGGAATTTAAAAAGACCAGATGACTCTTTTGTTTATTGCAGGCTGCATACTGAGTTAGCTGGATACAATAAAGTTATTTCCGGTATCTTATTAATTTTAAGATAAATTGTAAATGAAAATAACCCTTGTTATCTTCGTAATGCACGGCAATTTCTTTAACGCTTTAAAAGCGCTGCGTTAACTACTTTTATGAAACTGCATTTTGTATCCCTTTTATATCTTTTTTTTGTTGCCCATTTGCAAGGTACAGGACAATGTCAATAGACAAGGGCAATAACTGCATGGGCAGAGTAGTAAAGATGCCTATTGAAACAAAGCTAAACATCGATATGCAATGAAACTAAACTTAAACAGTATCGTACTTTTTGTACAGGATGTAAACAAGCTCAAATCATTTTATGTGGACATTTTGAAACTTGAGATTATTGAACAATTCAATGCCGACTGGCTGCTTTTGCAGGCAGGCAATTGTACCCTTGGTTTGCATAAAATTGGCGAACAATACCTGGAGCCGGGCCAGGAAACATTTAAGTTTGACAACAACACAAAAATTGTTTTTGAAACAGCAGATGACATTTATAAGATAAGGGAGCAATTGTTGAATCAGCAGGTGCTGGTAAAAGAAATAAAAAACTTTGATAGCTATGATTATTTGCTTTGTGATGGCGAAGACCCTGAAGGCAATATTTTCCAGTTAAAACAAAAAAAGAAGTAGTGCAGTAGAGGTGGTTGTATTTATTACCTCCTGTTGCTGAAGCCATTCATTTGAATTAGCTGATTTATTTTAATAGCTGTTGCACACAGTCCTTCATTTTTTCTGCACTCCCCTCCCTGCAATCGATATAACTGTAAATGCCCATAATGAGCGGCATTTCGGTTTCTTTATGGCCGTAGAGGTATATTGTTTGTATGATGCGGTTTTTGCGGTTGTATTCCATCAGTTTGGCACATTGAAATTCATCCCAGCAAACCGGCGATTGATCATAAGCAGGTGACAGAAAAACCAATACTTTATCCGCCTGCTGAATGGCAGTGGATATTTGCTGTATCCAAAGTCCGCCTGCCGGAATGCTGTCCTTATCGTAAAAAACAGACAGTTTACTGTTCTTTGCTCTCAACGCTTCTACAAACAATGCTATTTCCTTTGAATGTACATGGGCATAGCTTAAAAAATAGTCATAGCCTTTTTTTGCTGGTGCTGTTGCCAGTGTTTCTACCGGAGCAGGAACTATCTGTTTTTAGCGATCCTGTTTTTTATCTTTTTCCAAAAGGTTGGGGCAGCCGGAGCCGGTAGTTGTATATCGTTATCAGTACTGAATGAATCCTGTTCTACCAGTTCGTACTGCAGTGTATTTTTAAAGGCTTCAAATAAACCGGTTGCCTGTGGTGCCTGTTCACTGCGGTGCACCACCAGTTTGATACAATTGAGTGGCAAACCATTGGTAAGCCAGAAATGACAGGCTTGCAATAAAGCCGGCAGCATTTTTTGCATGGGTACTTTCTGGTAGCCGGTAGCAATGATGGGCATTGCCAGCACATTGTTATCCTCTTCAAATGCAAACGTATTAATGCAGCGGAAAATATTGCTCACCACTTCCAACGGCTGCTGGATTTTTTCCCCAGGCTCAAAACACAATATTTTTTTAAAATTGAATAGTTGCTGATCGCTTAGTGATAATGGTTTGCTCAACCAGCAATTCAACTGGCTCCGCAGGTCTGTTTCTTTATCCATGGCCAGGGCTGCCACACTTAGTCCTTTATCACTGAGCGCCTTGATGAGGCTCCCTTCCAACGCAATATAATCTCCGGGGAATGCAGACATCACCAGTATGTCTGTTCTATGTTCGATGGGGATGTTACTCAAATCGCCCTGCAGCAACTGAATTACAGCAGTACCTGTTGTACGTTCAATATTAATTTCGGAAAGCAGTTGCATAATCAAAATAATTTAATGCTGTACCTAATTGCAGCTATTCTTTCTGTTTCCGTTGGTAAGCAATAAACAAGTAAACTAAAAACTGATACCCGGCCTGTCTAATCTTGAACTCACTTTTGCTATGCCGATCAACTGGTCGCTCTGGTCAGTAAAAGATTTGTAGTAAACCAGGATAGTATATACATTTTCTGTTTCCCAATAGTTGCCTTCCAGTTCTGTTCTTTGTGTGGGATCATTTTTATCAACCAGTAAATAACTGTAATCGTAGTAACCCTGTTTTAAATACTGAGTGCCTTCATAAATACCTTTTGTTTCATTAAAGGCCATTTTGCTGGCATTATTCAACTGGTAATCCGTCAGCTGCCCAATCAGGTAAAGGTCTTTACCGGGATAAGCAGCTTGTGATGGCGTGATAAAACTAAAATGAACGGTTGCATAATCTGCCTGCCAATATGGGTTGATTGTTTCATACGTATTGGCAAGGTAAAGCCCGTTCAGGTCTTTGTAATATACATACCGTTGTGCATTGCGGTCAATATCGGGCTTCATATAAATATCAACACTGTTCTTCTTATCATCTGCCCTTTCAATTCGGTCGCTTAATAAACGCAGGCTTCTCAGGTCGAGCCAGCGCCATTCTTTTCCTCCGGGGAATACAAAACTGTTTTCTGTATTGTATTCCAGTGCTGTGCCTCTGATAAAAGTTGGCATGATGCCACCACCCTGTGCATTGTCCCAGCGGTAATTTTGCAGTACCACCACTTTAACCTGCCTGCTGGCATCAAAGCTGTTAAGCCCCTGGATATTTACATTGAATTTAACCCGCTGGTGTGTTTTATAAAACTGTGGCGAAAATGGCTGAATAATCTGTGCACTCACCGAACTTTTTGGATCCAGCACCAGCAACGCTTTTGTAAAAACAGTTTTTGAGGTATCACCATCCAGGTAAACTTTTAGCAAATAATTACCGCTTTTGGAAGGCATTGAATTCGCTTCCGGCAATATGGCCTGGTAATGCGTATACCGGGTGTAGGCTATGGAAGAAAACCGGTAATTGGTAATCCGCATCTGGGTAAAACCTTTCATATAATCAAATGCACTGATGTTGACCGGCTGCCAGTTGTAATCACATAACTGATAGGTATAGTAGTAACTTTTTACATTGGCATCCATATCATCAAAATGCAACTCCAGCCTGTCGCCACTGTTGAGTTTGTATATAGGCATGGTTTCCTGGTCGCCATACATGTTAAATCTTACGGAATGGATTTTATTATTGTAAACAACATCAGGGTTTACCTGTGCGGTAAGGGTATTGCCTGCAAAGAGTACACTCGCTAAAACAGGGATTAATTTAAAAAAGCTCATCTGCTGATTAAAATATTTATTTTTGAAAGGTAACAAAAATTATTCCTTTTGAATCTTCCTGCATTTATTGCCCGGCGAATGTCCTTTAACAGTGAAAGAACATTTTCAAGGTTTATCATCCGGCTTGCCACGGCAGCTACAGCTATCAGTGTGGCAGTGATGATCGTGTCGCTCAGTTTTTTCAATGGGTTTCAACAGGTGATCAGCAATAAAGTATTCAGCTTTATGGGGCACATTCATGTGCAGCAGGATATTGAAACCAGGGTGAGTACAGCGGAAGATTATGTCATCAGCAGGAATGACAGTGTGGAAGCTTACATTAAAAGTTTGCCCGAAGTAAAGAGCGTGGAGCGCTTTGCCACCAAATCGGTTATTCTTACTTACGGGGATGATATTGAAAGTATTTTATTAAAAGGTATTGACTCCTCTTTTGATTACAGCCGGCTAAATCCTTTTTTACTCAAGGGCAAATGGGTTTCTTTTAACGACAGCAGCTACAGCAAAGAAATTAATATTTCCGCCTACCTGGCAGGGCAGTTGAATGTAAATGTGAACGACACCATACTCTCCTTCTTTATCCAGCAGGACGGCAGCAAACGGCCACGTAAACTGCGGATCGCCGGTATATACAAAACTGCCATTGATGAATACGACAAGCAGTTTGGTCTTTGCGATCTTAACCTGATCCGAAGGATGAACGACTGGCAACCCAATCAAATTGGAGGCTATGAAGTTTTTTTAAAGGACTACCAGCAAACAGAAGACATTGACAGGAAGTTGAAGGAAGAAACGCCACAGGGATGGAACAGTAAAACTTACCGTGAGATCAACCCCAATATTTTCGATTGGCTTTCTTTACAGAACAGGATCAAGTATTTACTCATCGGTATTATGATGGTGGTAGCAGTGGTGAACCTGGTAACCTGTTTACTCATCATCGTGCTGGAAAGAACGAAGATGACCGGCATTCTGAAAGCTGTTGGTGCCAGCGACTGGCTGATACAGCAGGTATTTTTGTACAACACCAGCGTGATCGCTGTAGTGGGTATTATTGCAGGCACTTTACTGGGTCTTGGAATTTGCTGGCTACAGGAAAAAACAGGGTTTATCACATTGGATGAGGAAGCTTATTACATGGCCAGGGCGCATGCACAGGTAGTTGGGTGGCAAATAGCATTGATCGATCTGATTACACTGGCTGTTTGCTTCGCCACACTGATCATACCCACAATGCTGGTAAAAAAGATTCAACCGGTAAAAGCGATCCAGTTCAGGTAAAACTCCTCCCCCAAAAATCCGTTGGCTAACAGAGTTTAAAGGCAAGAGCCGTAAATTTATAGTGTCTGCTATATTCTTTGAGTGAATATATCCACATTATTGATTAAAGAAAAAATTGTTGATTTGGAAGATAATATGTTTAATAAAGATATGAAGCACCGTCCTTCTCCTTTAGGAGAAGGAAAGAGGATGAGGTAAAATAAAGAAGCATCAAAAAAACTACTCAATCAATATTAATTTTACTATTTCATCACCTTATGCAAATACTTTTCCTGGTTGCCTTAGTTGCCATTGCAATTTTCCTGCTTAAAGGGATCAGCAAAAAAAACACCGTTCCGGTTGTTACAGAACTGCCGGAGGCTTATAAAATACTGCTGCAACAACATGTAGCTTTTTACCGTGCATTGGATGCGGAAGAGAAAAAGCGATTTCAAAATAAAATGGCAGCCTTTCTTTCCTCCATTACCATTGAAGGCATCAAAACTACAGTGGAAGATATTGACAGGGTTTTTATTGCTGCCAGTGCCGTGATACCCATTTTTGCTTTTCCCGCCTGGCACTATCATAACCTTACTAACGTATTGCTGTACCCCGGGCATTTTAACCAGGAGTTTGACATGCAGGTCAATGAGAAGCCGGTACTGGGAATGGTGGGTACTGGATCAATGAATGACAAAATGATCTTATCAAAGCCTGCCCTTCACGAGGGTTTTAAAAACGAAACTGACAAACACAATACTGCCATACATGAGTTTGTACACCTGCTGGATAAAATGGATGGCGACATTGATGGGGTACCCGGAATTTTGCTGGAAAAACAATATACCATTCCATGGATCAACCTGATGCACCAGGGAATAACAAACATCCTTGCCAACCGGTCTGATATCAATCCTTATGGTGCCAGCAGCAAAACAGAATTTTTTGCAGTGGTATCAGAATACTTTTTTGAAAGGCCCGCCCTGTTCAAAGAAAGACATCCTGAGTTATTTAAGCTGATGGAAGAAATTTTTGATCAGTATCCCGAGACAAAAGCAACGGATTTACCCAATAAAATTGGCAGGAATGACCCCTGCCCCTGCGGTAGTGGGGAGAAATATAAAAATTGTCATGGCAGAAAAAATTCCGGTTTCCCTGATCAGCTTTGAAGAGTAGAATAAACTATCAGCTGTTTTTCCTGATTGTTTTGGTATATTACAATTGAATTGGTTATCGAAAGGATGATGACTACCGTAAAAGAATCTTATGTGTCGTAGCCCCCGTGAAATATACCTGCTTATTTCCATCAGCTTATTTATAGCATTGAACTGTAATGCACAGGATTCTGCATTCTTTGCAAAACACCGGGCTATTTATTTCCCCTATCCCATGTACAAAGAACAATGGCGCAGTTCACTTGGCTTTACGCTGCTGACCACACCGCAGGATATTACCGAGGAAGTGAGACTGAGGATTCCCTGTGGCAATTTTACTGTACTCAAAAAAATCAGCAATCATTTTACTGCGGAAGGAAGAATTGACTTTCAGTTTTTGCAAAATCATCTTTCGGCAGGCGTGCAATATGTACGACCTGTAAGTAAGAAATTTTATTTCAGTGCAGGCAATGATATTGGTTACTGGTTTGGATTTTTAAAAATCGATGGCTTTGACAGCAAAGGTTCTGGCTGGCTTACCTATCCCAGTGTTACATTTGGATACATGACCCGGAAAGACCTGCTGATCACATTGAAAGTACAGGCCTCCGTCAATCTTTATTACCAGGCACAGAATGGGGAGAATAAATTCAGCTCAGGTAAAAAATATTACAATGGTGAAGCATTTACACTGGCCATTGAGCAACCTTTTTATCATAGAAAACATTTAACGCTGGCCTTTAGTGCTATCAGTAATTATTTTTACTGGCAAACATGGTCGCTGTTTTACAAAACAAACCGTAAAGTTTTTTATCCTCAAATAACTGTTGGAATTATACTGTGAAAATATCCGTCATCATATTATTATTCAGCATCGTTTTTATTTCCTGTAAAAAAGAATATGACGTTGTAATGCCGGACCCTTCCGGCTGGGATCTTTTTAAATCACCTGCTGCAAGGATTCTTCCCGGCAAAGCAAGGCAGGCAATGGAAGGCGTGTACACTGTTGGAAACGGCAACAACACTTTCGGTGACCTTACCGCCATCAAATGGAGTTACGTAATTAATACCAACGACAGCAGTTTTCATGTATCAGGATTCTTTGGAAAAGACATTGCCTATTTTATCTGCGAAGGAAAACAACTCGATGGCGCAATCATAATGAATGGCTACTGGCGCAAAATGGTAAGTACCGAAACCGGCCTTATCCGTTTAACTATTACTGCTGCCAACGGGGCTAACATCCTGTTAAGCCCCTTACCGGCAGTAACTCCTGGCAGCATTGTTATTAACGGTGTATTTGGTAACGGACAGGAGGAGCCGGAACTACCCGTCAGTTTCGCCTACAACAGGCCATTGCATAACTCTCCTGCCGGTTTCAATATTCTTGCACACCGTTCCGGCGGCAGGAATTCTGACCTGTTGCCTGTTTCCGAAAATTCTGTGGAGATGGTACTAAAGACAGCTGAGTTTGGTTCAACCGGCATAGAGATAGATGTCAGGTTCACCAAAGACGGCATTCCAATTATTTACCACGACAATGATCTTAACCTGAGAGAAGTTCAAAAAAGCGGACTGGTTGGGCCCATTGAAAATTACACCTATGCACAGCTTTCTGCTTTTGTAAGGCTGATTCATGGTGAACGCATACCTACCTTGAGGCAGGTGTTAAATACCGTTGTTTATCAAACACAGTTGTCTTTTGTATGGCTGGATACTAAATACATTGGCTCACTCGAAAAAGTACAGACATTGGCGCAGGAGTTTAAACAAAGGGCACTTCAGCAGGGAAGAAATGTGGAGATCGTCATTGGTTTGCCGGGCCGGGATCAGATAAATAATTTTCTCAGCCTGCCTGATTATGCTTCCACTCCATCTTTGTGTGAGTTGAGTATTGAAGATGTGCAAACCACCAATGCAAGGATATGGGCACCCCGGTTTACCGAGGGCACACAGAACGACAAGGTAGCCGCCATACATGCCCAGGGAAGAAAAGCTTTTGCATGGACACTCGATGTGCCGGAATTTATTGAACAGTTTATCAGGGAAGGAGATTTTGATGGCATCTTGTCAAACTATCCTTCCTGCATAGCTTATTATTATTATGTACAACAATAAATTTTTTGTGTTATTGCTGCTCCTGTTTTGTTTTAACATTTCTGTGGCACAAAAAAAAGTTAAGAAAGAGCGGCTGCCAAGGCGCAAGCCTTCGTTTGTTTTACAGGCAGGCGGTGGCGCATCTTATTATACTGCTCATGTGAATACCAGCTCAGTTGCTTACACAGGCACATTGAATAAATGGAGCCCGGCAGGCACTTTAAGATTGATGTGGTATCCACGCTACAGGTTGCGGTTAGGCCTTGAGACTGGTTTTACCAACTTTTACCGGTACAAAGTGACAGACACCAGCGGACAGGGGCAGGTAAGCCTTCAGGCAATACCCTTATTGGTAGTATGGTCAATGCAGGTATTACCAAGACTTAATATATATGCTGGCTTTGGTTCTTACATATTAAAACCCATCTCAATTATAAAGGCACTATCAATTCAAGAGACTGGGTTTTAGGCTCGAATATTGCCGTGAGCTACACTTTGCCGCTCAGTAAAAGACTGGGTTTGGCAGCTGAGGCAAAATGGATGAATGTATTTGAAACAAAGGATGATGCCATGACGCTACAGTTACAACTTGCCTGGAAGGTTTTTCAATGGGATTAATTTGAAACTTATGAAACAAAAACTGTTATTATTACTGGCAATTTCCTGTGTTCATCATAAAGTTAAAAGCCAGGCTACTGATACAACTGGCACTAACCAGGTAATGTATTTTGTAAGCGACACACAGCAGCCCATGCTGGTGGAAAGACTCTGGTTAAAATCAAATCACAACATAAAAGCCACCGCAGGTATTTTCGCCTCCATTTTAAAAGAAAAACCCAACAGCCTTTACATGCTGGGAGATGTGGTGGGCCTGGGTGCCAGCAACCGTAAATGGAAAAAGGTAGACATTTTTTTAGACAGTTGCCGCCGCGGCGGAACCACGGTTTGCGGTATACTGGGCAATCATGAAGTAATGGGCCTGGCAAAAAAAGGTGAAGCCAATTTCCAAAAACGTTTCCCGATGAACGTTAGTACGGGCTATGTATCCATTACTGATTCGGTGGCCGTGGTATTACTGAATTCAAATTTTACCAAATTAACCGCTGAAGAAAATGAACAGCAAAAGCAATGGTATAACAGTACAATGGCATCGCTGGATACTTCAACAGCCGTGAGGGCTGTGATCGTTTGCTGCCATCATGCACCCTATACCAACAGCAAGATTGTGAAGTGCTGCAGCAAAGTGCAGGATTATTTTGTTGCTGCTTACATCAAATCGAAAAAAGCACAGTTGTTTATTACCGGCCATGCACATGCATTTGAACATTTTAAAATGATGGGTAAAGATTTTTTGGTGATTGGTGGTGGTGGCGGATTGCACCAGCCATTGAATGAAAAAGAAAAGTGCCTTCCGGATCTTGCCATTGGATACAAGCCCCCGTTTCATTACTTATCCGTTAGGCGTATCAATGAAAAATTAATAGCGGCCTCCCACTCTATCAATGATGATTTCAGCAATTTCAGCACTGCCTATAATTTCAGCACTAATAATCCAGAGGCAGACAATATGGCGAAGGCCGGTAATGCTTCAGTGGATGAGCTGAAGAAGAATTAAGGAATTTTCTATACAATATGAGACAGAATAATCCCGGTTGCAACAGCCGCATTCAGTGATTCTGCCTCACCGATTTTCGGGATGGTTATTTTTTCATTTACCAGTTCCAGTATCTCTTTGCTGATGCCTTTTGATTCATTGCCGATAATGATCAATCCTTCTTTGATTCCTTTACACTGTTGAACCGGTTTGCCATCCAATGCGGCGGCATAAACCCTTATTTCATTATGCTCCTGCAGCCACTCAGCAATATCAGTATAAATGATATCCACTCTTCCCAAACTGCCCATGGTACTCTGCACCACTTTTGGATTATACATTTCTGTACTGTTATTGGAACAAATAATATTTTGTATTCCAAACCAGTCTGCAATGCGGATGATAGTGCCCAGGTTGCCCGGATCCTGTATGGTATCCAGCACCAGGCTGATCTTTCCTTTAACCTCTATGGCAACAGGAGCCGCTTTTTTAAATATTGCCAGTACCTGGTTGGGGGTACTCAGTGCCGATATCTTTTCCAGTTCAAAAGATTCTACTTCCTGCAAAGGACCATTGTAGTATTTCCGCAGAAATACTTCATGCTGCTGCAGCCATTCTTTGGTACCCAGTATTTCAATGCAAACAAACTGCTTTGATTGCACCAGTTCCGGCACTACTTTGTTACCTTCGGCGATAAATACATTGTCTGCATCCCTTGATTTTTTGTGGTGCAGACTTTGAATATATTTGGAATGTGTTTTGCTTAGCATTGTATTAAATTAAATTGACTCTCAGCCCGTAAAAATAACATGATCAAACGGCTTAAAAATATACTTCTTGTTGCTGTTCTGTTCAGCGCCTGTACTGTTCCCCAAAAATATCAAAAAAACAAACCCTTTGTTTTTAAAAACACCATTGAGCTAAATGGCGGTAAATTTTCAAAAGATGAAAGAAGTTCGTTGAAACAGAAAATGTATACACTTCTTAATGACAGTGCTAAAGCCGTTCTTAAAGATTATGTGTTTATTTACCATACCCTTGAAAGCCCGGCTGTTTACGACAGCAGTTATGCAGCTATTTCTGCAAAAAACATGAAAAACACACTCCTACACCTGGGATACTACCAGGCAAAAAGCAACTTTACAGCAGACACTCAAAATAAACAGGCATTTGTAGTCAGGAAATGGCTGCCACGGGTTGAAAAACAACAACGGGTTTTTGTGAAGTATACCCTGAATGCGGGCAACCCCACCTTAATTGACACATTCAGTTATAAACTTAAAGTACCTGAACTGCAGGAACTGGCTATTAAAACACGGAAAGAATCGCTTATTGAAGAAGATAAACCTGTAACCAAAGCCAATGTGCTGGGAGAAATAAGCAGGCTGGTGGAATTATACCGGAACAATGGCTACTATAAGTTTACCTCAGATGAATTGCGGATGAGAGGTGATACCACCATCGCAGCACTGACGAATGTATCTGATGATCCTTTTGAAACGATCCGTTTGCTGGAAGAAGCCAACAGCAAAAGAGACAGTCCAACTGTTAAACTGGCGCTGGTGGTCAATCCCGAATCTGACAGCAGCAAACTAATGAAATACTACATTGACAATATTTACATTTACCCCGATTATACCGGGGATATAAATACAGCCAATAACAAATACATACAGGACACACTTCGAAATGCTTCCATTGTCCGCTATCACAATAAGATTGTAAAGAATAAATTCCTGCTCAGCAATCTATTTTTAAAAAGGAGACCT
Source organism: Chitinophagaceae bacterium (assembly GCA_016722465.1). Lineage (GTDB taxonomy): Bacteria > Bacteroidota > Bacteroidia > Chitinophagales > Chitinophagaceae > Ferruginibacter. Next base: position 730,316 of record JADKJC010000013.1, read on the forward strand.
ATATCGACAGGACGATTACAACCGGACACTCAGCAATTTTTCCAGGACCGGTGTATGGCAAAATGTGAATGTGCAAATGGTGGAACGCAAAGACAGTACCGGCAAACTCGATATGATTGTACAACTGGTACCCGGAAAAAAATATGGCTTTGAAGGAAAACTCGAGGCAAGCTATTCTACCAACAGCAACAGTAACAACGTAAATGTGGCCAATGCCGGTAACCTGCTGGGCTTGTCCGGTAATATTTCTTTACAAAGCAGGAATGCAGGCAGGCAGGGTATCAAGGTCACACATGCGCTTCGCACTGGTGTGGAACTGAATTTGAATGCAAGGCCCAATGCTGAAAATTTTATTAATTCAAGCGATGTTGGATACAACCTCACTTTTGCATTTCCAAAATTGTTGCTGCCCAAAAACCTCCGTGATTATTTCAATAAAAACAAAAAGATCGACAACCTGTATTCCAAACAATCATTTATCAGTTTCAGCGCATCCAATACCAACCGCATTGGCCTTTTCAGGTTAAATTCTTTTGGGCTTGCAGGTGGATATGAATGGAGTCCCAGGCCCAATAAAACATGGTCGCTTAAATTGGTGAATATAGAATATTCCAATCTCTATAACCGTTCGCTGGCATTTGATTCCACGTTAAATGAGAACCCTTTTCTCCGGTATTCTTTTAATACGGCACTGGTATTTGGCAGCACATTGGGATACACCTGGATTAATATTAACCCAAAGCATCCCAACAGGGTGTTTTCCTTAAAAGCAAATATTGAAGAATCAGGCTGGTTTCTTTCCATCCTGCCGCTTAAGGATTTCAGTTCCATCAACAAGGATCTGAGAAGTTTCATAAAAGGAGATGTGGAAGCTATCTATACCATTAAAAAATCAAAATCTGAGATTGCATACAGGGGATTTTTAGGAATAGGTGTACCAATCGGTTCCGGCGATACTACGCTGCCCTTCTTTAAACAATATTTTGGCGGCGGGCCAAACAGTATGAGGGCATGGCCCATCAGGGGCATCGGGCCGGGGTCTAAACCGCTCCCTACCTATAACTCCAGGAGGCTAAGCGACCGTACCGGCGATATCCGCTTAGAGCTTAATGCAGAATACAGGAAAGATATTTGGCAAATGATCCCCAATACACTCACATTGAAATGGGCCCTGTTTGCAGATATTGGCAATGTGTGGAATTTTAAGAATACCCAGCCCGATGGTAGTTACGACAGTACACAATTCCAGTTCAAAAATCTGTACCACGATCTTGGTATGAATGTAGGCACCGGCTTCCGGCTTGATTTTAATTATGTTGTTTTGCGTTTTGATTTCGGCTTTCGTGTTAAAAGGCCGGAGCTGAGTGAAAATGGCGGCTGGAAATTACCTTCCATTGGCTTTGATGACCTGTGGGGTAAACTTTTTAAGAAAGGAAATAATGAGGAATACCGTAAATGGAGATATGAGAATTTCAATTTTACCATCGGGCTCAATTATCCTTTTTAGCTGCGGAGGCTTCCTGTTTCAGCGATGCTTCAAAGCTTTCCATATCAACAGCAGTTGCTACAGTAAAATCACCAATGGCAGTGCGCCGCAGGCTGCTGAGGTAACCACCACAACCCAATGCTGCACCAAAATCATTTGCCAGGCTTCGTATATAAGTACCGGTGGAGCAGGTAACTTTAAATGATACCACAGGTAATTCAATATGCGTAATTTCAAAACTGCTGATGGTAACCGTTCTTGCCTTTAATTCCACTTCCACGCCCCTTCTTGCCAGTTCGTACAAAGCTACCCCGTCTTTTTTAATGGCTGAATAAATGGGTGGAAACTGTTCAATAGTGCCGGTGAATTGTTTGGCAGTATTGTACAGTAATTCTGGTGTAACAAAAGCATAGTCTTTCAATTGTTCTGCTGTACTTTCAAGATCATAGGTAGCTGTAACCGCACCTAATGTGATATGGCCGGCATATTCTTTTTCCTGCGCCATGTACCCGTTGATCTTTTTGGTAAACTTACCGGTGCATACAATAAGCAGACCGGTAGCCAATGGATCAAGTGTACCGGCATGGCCAATTTTTTTTATCTGCAACAGGCTCCGCAGCTTACGAACCACATCAAAGGACGTCCAGTGCAGTGGTTTGTCCACGAGTATCACTTTACCTTCGGCAAATGGCAGTTGTATGGCCGGATCAATGGGGATTCTTTCCCTGCGTTCCTGCCGCACAGGCACTTCTCCGGCGGTTACCAGTTGATTGGTATATCGCTGGCGGTAAGTTTGTTTTTTTGCCACTGGTCAATTTTGAGCAAAGGTAAACAGCCTGAAGGAAAGGGCTGATGATAAATTCATTTAAAACAGGATGCAGGTGACTTGTGCAGTGCAGGTGCACTTGTTTTTAGGAATTAAGAAATATAGTTTCATGTGTGTAAAAAGCTCAATCAACATCCGAAGCATAACATTTCTTTAAAAATAAAAACATTTTAACAGCCATATCATTTTCCCTGGCAAATATTATCTTGTGCTTTACTCAGCAATTAACCATGAAACTGGTTCATCGAATTTCTTTAACTGCTTTTTGTTTGTTTATTATTGTTGCAGGCAATGCACAGCAACAGGTAAACGGAACTGTGTATGATGCCGCAACCAATAGCCCACTGGCCTTTGTGAATATTACTGTAAAGCATCCAACAACTGGTACAACTTCCGATATTGATGGCCGGTTTTTATTGAATAACATCTCCGGCAACAGTACACTTACCGTAAGCCATGTAGGCTACAGAGAAACGGAAATAACCATTGTCCCAGGTATGCCAATGCCAATCCGTATTTACGTTGAACGCACTGGCAACGAATTAAACAATGTGGTGATACTACCCGGTGAAAACCCTGCACACAGGATCATCCGTTTGCTTCAGCAGAACAAAAAACAACATGATCCTGCCCGTATTACATCCTTCAAATACAATGCTTATACAGTGGCCTCTTTAGGCAGCGGTGATTATTTATGGAATATGAACAACGATTCAGCCTTCATCAAACAAACAAAAAATAAAAAACAGCCTGTTGTTACAGATTCTGCCAAATTAAAACTGGAGCAGGAACTGGTTAAACGTTTCAGAAATAATTATCTTTTTATTACAGAGTCTTATACTGAACGCATCTTCCGGTATCCCAAACAAACAAAAGAAACGGTGCTGGCAACAAAAGTATCCGGCATACAGTCGCCGGTATTTGCCATGACGAGCAGCAATTTTCAACCATTTGGTTTTTATGGGGATTACCTGCAACTGGGAGACAAAGCCTATGTAAATCCCCTTATCAATGGAAGCATTGGCATGTATAAATTCAGGTTGAAAGATACCAGGCTCAATGGTACTGATACCACTTTTGTCATCAGCTACGAGCCACTAAAAGGAAAATTATTCAATGGATTGAAAGGAATGCTGTACATCAACTCCAATGGTTATGCCATCGAAAATGTAACTGCTGCTGCGGCAGATGAAAAAGGGCTCATCATGCGTTACCGGCTGCAGCAGAAATACGAAAACATCAACGGGCAATGGTTTCCCCAGCAATTGAACAGTACCATTTCGCAAACCGATGTAAAAAAAGATTCTGTGTTGTTGTACTGGGATTCCCGGAGTTATATCAGCAATATCCAGCTTGGCCAGCAATTTTCCAATGCTGATTTTTCAGACATCATACTGGATTATCATCCCAAAGCAGGTAAACGAAGTGCAGTTGAATGGAATACATTCCGCAAAGACAGCCTGAGCCAGCGAGAAAAAGAAACCTACCAGACTTATAAGCTCCTGCCTGCAGGCATACTCAATACTTTTGAAAAATTAAATTCACTGATTGAAATAATCGCATTGCAGGCAATGCCATGGGGCAAGGTTGACATCCCATTTAAATATTTTTTGAGTGGCATCAACAAATACGAATCATTCAGGGCCGGTGGTGGTTTTCAAACCAATGCTTTGCTCAACAAAACTTTTTCTATTGGTGGATATGCAGGTTATGGCGTTAGAGATAAAGCCTGGAAATATGGCGGCAACCTGTTATTGAAACTGCATCAAAGAACAGCCACACATTTACAACTTAGTTATAGCCGTGATCTTGAAGAGCCAGGCAATACAGATTATTTTGTACGCAACGGGTCAATTTTTTCCAGCCAGTCGCTGCGTAATTTTTTCACTTCACGGATGGATAGTGTGCAGCAATATCGTTTTGATGTGACTACCAAATTGAAGCCCTGGCTGCAAACGGATATTTGGTTCCTGAATGAAAAACGCAATCCTGCTGCTTATGCCTGGGAGTATAAAAATGCAGGCACCAATGAAACTTACCGCAACTACAGAAATACAGAGATCGGCATCGGGATGCGCTTTACCAGCGGCGAAAATTTTGCAAAAATTGGCAGGGCAAAGATCGCTTTCAATCCACCAGTTACACAACTATTATTGCAGGTATCAAAAGGGCTGGATCATTTTATGAATGGACAGTTGAATTACACGAAACTGGCATTGCAGTTCAATCACAGTATCCGGTTTAAAAAACTGGGGCAGGCATTTTTACAAATTGAAGCAGGCCAGGTTTTTGGAGATGTTCCCTATGCTTACTTATTCAACACAAAAGCAAGTAAGGTTAACAACAGCCTGAGCCTGTTTATTCCCAATACGTTTCAGACAGTGGGATTGTATGAGTTTGCCGCCGACAGAACAGCCAGTATTTTTATTCAGCATAAATTTGGCAACCTGTTGTTTAAGCCAGCCAACGTTCACTTCAGGCCGGAATTCATCCTGGCACAAAATATCAGTTTCGGTAGTTTAACGCATCCGGCCTATCAAAACGGAATCGGTATAAAAACAGCTTCAAAAGGGTTGTATGAGAGTGGACTGTTGATCAATAATATTTACCGGATGGACAGCCGCTTTTGCTATCTTGGTTTTGGCGCAGGTGTATTTTACCGTTATGGCCCTTACAGGCTTGCAAAAACAGCTGCTAATTTAGCTTTAAAAATAGGGATCAATTTATCTTTTTAGAATTTTCTCCTGCTGTCAATCTTATATCGAAGCCATCGTAAAATAATTGGTTGCAAAAAACAAACTCACCAATGCATAAGCAATGGTACCGGCCCAGAATAAGAGCTTTCGGATTTTTTTTAAATTTCTAAGGCCGCTAGTTTTAACGATTACATAGCTTTCAATCACATAACCGGTGGAATAAAATGCATTGGCAACAAATCCCCACATCAATATTCCCAATACATCAAAAACGGATAGATTAGATGCAAACTCCAGCGTAGCAATAAGGCCTGCTACTCCCACGATGATATTAAACAGCAGCCGCTTTTTTGCCCAGTAATGATGAGAATCAAGCAGCTTCATTCCGGCAAGCTCATTCACAAGCTGTTCGCTTTCGGGAATATAATTTTCCATATTTACAGCCATGTGTTCAACTAATTTCAATCCTCCATCCACGCCCCCAGTACTTCTCCTGCTTCCACTTCAACATAAATATGTTCATCCAGGTTGGTGGAAACAGAGAGGCCGGTATAATCAACATCCACCGGGAAGGATTTATGAGTACGTTCAACCAGTGCCAGTGTCTGTATTTTCTTTGGATAGGCATTCAGCAAAGGTTTCAATGCATACAGCATGGTACGCCCACTGTTTGCAACATCGTCAATCAACACTGCAACTTTGCCCGTAAAATCAGCAGCAGGTTCAATGCTGATTGCTGATGGGTGTTTCTTATCCATACTCAATGAAAGCAATTGTATCCTTCCTTTATAAGTTTCTTTCAGGTAAACACTGATCTTTTCTGCCACCACCATGCCACTGCCTTTAATGCCGATGAGGAGCAGTTCAGCCTCGTTGTAATTTCGTTCACAGATCTCCAGTGCCATGCGCCGGATTTTTTTTTCAGTTACTTCCCTGCTGAGGATGTATTTTTTTTTGTTTGTCACAATTGAATGTTTGAAAAGGGAAATTAGCAACTATTCAACAATCCAACAATATAAGTGAAGGAAATAATTATCTTAGCTGCATAAACTTTACGTATGCATTTATTGCTTCAGCTTGCTTTCATTGCTCTTTTGGGCATTGCCACCTGGTTGTTCTCAAAAAAAACCTGGCAGATACGCCGCAATATTTTATTGGGCAGAGATGAAGATTTCTCCGGCAGTTCTTCGCAACGCTGGCGCAACCTGCTACTGCTGGCATTCGGGCAAAAGAAAATGTTTAAGAACCCCTGGTGGCAGTGATGCATTTTGTTATTTACGCCGGTTTCATCATCATCAATATTGAAGTACTGGAGATTGTACTGGATGGCATACTGGGTACTCACCGCCTGTTCTTTCCATTTACCGGTACCCTCTATACTTTCCTCATCAACTTTTTTGAACTGCTGGCAGTTGGGGTGATTGCAGTGTGTATCGTGTTTCTTGTCCGCAGAAATCTGATCAAGCTGAAACGGTTTATCAGCAAAGACCTGAATGGCTGGCCAAGAAGCGATGCCAATTATATACTTATAACTGAGATTGTTTTAATGAGTCTTTTTATTACCATGAATGCTGCCGACAGGGCTTTACAACTGCAGGGCGCTGACCATTACCATGATACCGGTTCATTTATTATTTCAGGTGGGTTATCAAATTTATTTTCAGGTATCAGCACCGGTGCTTTGGCAGGTATTGAAAGAACCTGCTGGTGGCTGCACATCATTGGCATCTTCGCTTTCTTAAACTACCTGCCTTACAGCAAGCACCTCCACATCATGCTGGCATTTCCCAATGCGTACTACGCAAGGCTGGATAGTCCCGGAAAAATGACCAATATGGAAAATGTGCAGAATGAAGTGAAGTACATGATGCAGCCGGAACTGGCACCACCATCTAACGGCGAAGCACAACCCATGAAGTTTGGAGCTAAGGATGTGTTTGACCTGAGCTGGAAAAACTTACTGGATGCTTACAGCTGCACCGAATGTGGAAGATGCAGTGCTGCCTGCCCTGCCAACCAAACAGGCAAACTCCTGAGCCCAAGAAAAATTATGATGGATACCAGGGACAGGCTGGAAGAAGCAGGTAAGAACATCAATGCCAATGGCAGCTTTAAGGAAGATGGCAAAACATTACTCAATGATTATATTTCTGTGGAAGAACTGAGGGCCTGCACCACCTGCAATGCCTGCGTGGAAGAATGCCCTGTCAGCATCAGTCCACTGGATATTATTGTACAACTGCGCCGCTCTTTAATTATGGAAGACAGTAATGCGCCCCAGGAATGGAATACCATGTTTGGCAATATTGAAAACAATTTTGCACCCTGGAAATTCTCCCATGACGACAGGGATAAATGGGTGGAAGAAATGTAAGGATTAATCTTTTATTCCTGCTTTAAATAAACAAGGCAATGTGCTAAAGTGAATATGTTTTTTTTTTAGATTGTTGATCATGACCTCCCATAAAATTTCAGCTCACTTGCTTACTGAACTCAACTTCAGTAATTCTTTTTGTTTTGCAAAGAAGCCAATGCTTTTTGTGCTGTTATTTTTTTGTACGCTGTATGTTAAAGCACAGGCTCCGGTCATTAGCTCATTTGTTCCGGCAATTGCGGGGCAATCCGCTTCCATCAGTATTAGTGGCCACAATTTCACTACAGCAACAGCAGTTAGTTTTGGTGGCACTCCGGCCGCTTTTTTTTATGTCACTTCAGATACCAGCATCGTGGCATTTGTAGACAATGGAAGTTCGGGTGTTGTTTCAGTTACCAATCCAAACGGTTCTGGGATCAAAGCAGGGTTTACCTTTGTTCCTCCACCTGTCATTAGTTCCTTCTCTCCCACTTCTGGTAGTTATGGAGATACCATCCGCATTAAAGGGCAACATTTTATTACTGTATACAATGTATTCTTTGGCGACTCAGCGGCATTATCATTTAGTGCTTTGTCCGATACGGGCATCATCGCAGTGGTGAGCAATGGTACATCGGGCCAGGTAACGGTAAGTACGATTGGTGGATATGGCACCATTACAGATTTTAGTTATACAGGGCCTCACATCACTTCATTTTCTCCTTCCAAAGGTGGCAGCGGAACTATTGTAAAAATAAAAGGCAGCCATTTTAACGGGGCAACGGTTGTGTCATTTGGAGGTTTTGCAGCGGCTTCCTTTATTGTAAATGCAGATACCCTGATCACTGCAACGGTTGGTGCCGGTGGGCCGGGGGATGTAGTAGTAAAAACAATTAAAGGTACAGCGGCTGCTCCCGGCTTTATTGTTCCTTATATTAAAGATTTTGATCCGCAAAGCGGCACCAAATACACAGAAGTAACCATTCAGGGTTTGAATTTAGATGCTACTGCATTGGTAAAGTTTGGTGACAGCAGTGCCTTGTCTTTTATAATACTTTCTGATACATTGATAAAAGCAGTAGCAGGGAATGGTGAATCGGGTGCAGTATCTGTAAACAATGGAATTTATACTGCCTCCAGAGATTACTTTTTTTATTTTCAATACCAGCCACTTATTAGTTCCTTTGTACCATTGACGGCAGTTAGCGGCACAACCATCACCATCCGTGGCAGTCATTTTACCGGTACCACTGCTGTACAATTTGGTAATACTGCCGCTGCCTCTTTTTTCGTGGTATCCGATAGTGCAATTACTGCAGTAGTTGGTAACGGAAGTACTGGTAATGTTTTTGTAACCAATAATAATTTCACTGATTCACTGGCAGGCTTTACTTATATCACTCTACTGCCGCTGCCGCTTTGCCCACCTTCCGGCAGTACATCCATCAGCAGTAATCTTTCAGGCACCAATTATCAATGGCAGCTAAGTACCAACAACGGCAATAGCTTCAGTAATATCAGCAATACTGCCAATTATAACGGTGTTACTAACAGCTTGCTTCAACTCAATAATATTCCTTCCTCCTTTACCGGCAATATTTACCGCTGCGTTGTTAATGGCAATAACAGTGACCAGCGAAAACTGCAGTTCATCAACAACTGGACAGGTGCTGTAAATACATTTTGGAACAATACCGGCAACTGGAGTTGTGGTACATTGCCGGATGCCAACACGGATGTACTCATCAGTAGTGGCACTATCGTTCTCAACTCAAATGGCAACTGCAGAAGCCTGACTGTTTCACCGGGTGTAAATTTCACCGCCAACACTGGGTTTAAACTTACGGTAAGCCACTGATATCTTCCTGCCCAATACTGCAGAAAAATTACGGGTGAGCTTAATCAAATACAGCAATGATGAGTGTCATAAATTCCTGCATGAATGCTCCGTAGCTTACACCCTGTAAGACAATTCTTGATAGAATTGGCATATATGATGCTGTAGAAATAAACATTACCTGTAACACCTAAAAACACATTTATGAAAAAGATAATCGCTGCCACCGACTTTTCTGCAGATGCATTGAATGCGGTTAATTACGCAGCCGATATGGCACTTTCAATTGATGCAAAACTTGTATTGCTGCATGTTTGCCAGTTACCGTTAAGTTTTGGAGATGTTCCGGTTGCAGTGTACCTGGATGAACTGGTAAAAGAATCAGAAAAGGACATTGAGTACCTGAAAGAACAGCTGAGTAAACGAATGAATGGGAAACTGACTATTGAAACACTGGTAAAAACCGGAGCCTTTTATGAAGAGCTGGAAGATGCCTGTGAAGAACAGTTGCCTTATGCCGTAGTAACAGGCAGCCAGGGAAAAACTGCCACACAAAGAATGTTGTTTGGTTCGCATGCAGTATATGCCATGCAGCATTTAAAATGGCCATTGATAACAGTACCTGCAAATGCTACTTATTCCAGCATTAAAAACATAGGCTTTGCCTGTGATTTTGATGGCGTAATAGAAACCACACCCGTTGATGAAATAAAAATGCTCGTAAATGATTTTAACGCATCCCTGCACATACTCAACACCGGCAAAGAAGATGAATTTAAGCCAGAAATTGTTTTTCAGTCCGGCATGCTGCAGGAAATGCTGGCTGCTTTAAATCCGAAATACCACTTTATCAATAACCAAAATGTAGAAGAAGGCATCCTGCAGTTTGCACAGCAAAACAATATTGACCTGCTGATCGTATTGCCTAAAAAGCACAGTTTTATAGATAAGCTGATACACAAAAGCCATACAAAACAACTGGTACTGCACAGTCATGTACCAGTAATGGCATTGCATGAGGTATAACTGCTTTTGATCCATTACTATCCATAAAGAAAACCGGTGTGATTAGCACACCGGCTTTCTTTATCTATTAATCAATTGCTTACTGTTTTGCCAGTACATTTTGTTTAACCATGTCGTTTACAATCGTCATCCCATATTCATGACCAAGACTTTCTGCATTTACAGGATCAAACGAAGTGGTTTGGGCAGAGTATAATAAGGTTTCGGTATTGATGGTATAAAAATTACTTTCCCAAAAATACCGGGTGTCGGTAACATAATAACCGGGTTCATAAATTCTTGTATTCATAGTGCCATAATAGCGGTAAAACCTGTTTTGATGATAGCCAAAAGGGGAATAATGAATGCTGCCAGGCATGTACCGGCTTTCTTTTTCCTTATCCAGCAGCACAATGGTTATTACCGCATCCACACCACTGCTTTTTAGCTTGTCCAGTACCTGTGCTTCTTCCATTTTATCAAAAGCTTTTGGCCCATATTCCTGCATAGAAGCCACCGCATTGTAGCCAAGGTCTTTCAGGTCCCCCACGAGGTGCTGTTCCATTTTCTCAAGAGCGGCACGGTCGGTATCTTTTACAAAACCCACTACCAATACTTTATTATATTTTAAATTGTGGATGCTGTCTGACTTCCAGGAACTGGTTATCCTGGTGGATGAACAGCCGGTAAAAGAAATAATAACGGCTGCCATAATCAATATCTTTTTCATGGTACTTTTTTTAGAATGAATAATATGTAAGCTACCGGTAAAAAAAAACGCCAGGAATGAGCCTGGTCAATGATACCCACGATTGTGATCATTACTGATAATGCAAGATGGAATGTAAAGAGGGTTATTCTGCAGAAACCCCCGCCGTGTAAACAGCGGGGGCTGATAAAAAAGGTTAACGCCTTTTTTATTTAACAGCAATATGTCTTGCTTCTGGTTTTTTTGCCTCTTCTTTTTTTGGCATTACCAGTTTTAGCACCCCATGCTCATAGGTAGCTTCAATCTTATCCCGTTTTACATCTTCGGGTAAAGTGAATGTACGGCTGAAAGAAGAATAGTTGTACTCTTTACGGGTAAACATTTTTTCTTTCTCTTCTTTGGTTTCTTCTTTCTCACTACTGATGGTGAGTAAGTTTCCATCAGCATCAATTTTAAAATCATCTTTTTTCAATCCGGGCGCTGCAAGCGCAACCTCAAAATGATCCTTGGTTTCCGTAATGTTTACAGCTGGTACTTTCATCATCCTGTTCCAAATACCACCGCCATTATCAAATACTTCGTTCCAGGGTTTAAAAAATCTTCGAATACTGAAGGAAACCTTTCAGTGGCTTTACTTAGTGCCTGAGTTGCCATAATGTCCTCCTTGTTTTTAATGATGATTGAATTAATTACGTAGTAAAATTAATAACAGGTGGCAGGTGATTGCAATGACGGCCATCAACCATTTCTTTGAATTTCATCAATACAGTTTTTATAGTATCAAATAAAACCAATGATCCATTTTATTTGGTTACTTTTATAAGGATTGTAATACTAATTATTTCCCTGCCGGAACTTTACTATTCAACCTGTTTTTTGCAGGAAAATTATTTTCAATACTAATAAAAATCATAATTACAGATGAGATACAACAGTATGAAACAATCAGTTAGCTTTTAGTTTTGTACAATCACTTTATTAATTATATTTAAAACAACAAAAAGATGATTCAACAATCAAATACTTTTATCCTGGAAAACACTCAGGTAAAAGACGAAGTGGTAAACTGGGTAAATGAAGTAGCTGCGTTATGCCAGCCCAAATCCATCCACTGGGTGGATGGTTCTCAAAAAGAATATGATGGCCTCTGTCAATACTTAGTAAAAAAGGGAACCTTCATTCCATTGAACCCTGAAAAAAGGCCCAATAGTTTTGCCTGCTTCAGCGATCCGAGTGATGTGGCAAGAGTAGAAGATAAAACATTTATCTGCAGCCGCCGAAAAGAAGATGCCGGCCCTACCAATAACTGGATGGATCCTAAAGAAATGAAAAAAGTGCTTAACAGCCATTTGGAAGGCAGCATGAAAGGAAGGACATTGTATGTGATACCTTTCTGTATGGGTCCATTAGGCTCTTCTTACTCAAGATATGGTGTACAGATCACTGACTCCGAGTATGTAGTGGTTAATATGCGTATTATGACCAGGATGGGTGAAAACGTATTACCTTATATCCCCAAAAAAGAGTTTGTAAAATGCCTGCATAGTGTGGGTGACCCTGTACAAACCGGCAAACCAGAAAGTGTATGGCCCTGCAATCCGGAAGTAAAATACATTTCACATTTTCCTGAAGACAGAATGATCATTTCATACGGCAGCGGTTACGGTGGTAACGCCCTGATGGGTAAAAAATGTTTTGCACTGCGTATCGGGTCTGTTATGGGCCGTGAAGAAGGCTGGCTGGCAGAACACATGCTCATCATGGGGGTAGAATCTCCTGACAAACAAAAAACTTATGTTGCTGCAGCCTTTCCAAGCGCCTGCGGTAAAACAAATTTCGCTATGCTCATTCCACCAAAAGAATTCAATGGATGGAAAATCACTACAGTTGGTGATGATATTGCATGGATACACAAAGCAGGAGATGGTCACTTATTCGCCATCAACCCTGAAGCCGGTTACTTTGGTGTAGCACCAGGCACCAATTATAAAACCAATCCCAATGCAATGGAAAGCATTAAATCCAACACTATTTTCACCAATGTGGCCATCACAAAGGATAAAGATGTTTGGTGGGAAGGCATGACCGAAGAAATTCCTGAAGGATTAACAGACTGGCACGGACAACCATGGGATCCAACCAGTGGCAAACCTGCAGCACATGCCAATTCAAGATTTACTGCCCCTGCTTATCAGAACCCGGCCGTAGATTGTAAATGGGATGATCCTAAAGGTGTACAGATTGACGGGTTTATTTTTGGAGGAAGAAGAAGTACCGGTGTTCCGTTGGTATATCAATCATTCAACTGGAATTTTGGTGTGTACCTGGCAACTACCATGGGTAGTGAAACCACCGCTGCCGCATTTGGCGAAGTTGGCAAAGTAAGAAGAGACCCATTTGCAATGTTACCGTTTATGGGTTACCACATTGGTGACTATGTAAACAACTGGCTGCAGTTTGGCCGCAACCTGCCCAATGCTCCAAGAATATTTGGTGTGAACTGGTTCAGGAAAGATGAAAATGGAAAATTCTTATGGCCGGGTTTTGGAGACAATATTCGTGTATTGATCTGGATTGTACAGCGTTTAAGAGGACAGGCTTCTTCTGTAGAAAGTCCTTTAGGCTGGATGCCACGTTACGAAGATCTTGACTGGACAGGGCTGGAAAGCTTTACCAAACAGGATTTTGAAAAGATTATGACTATTGAAAGAGAACCAGGTAAACAGGAGTTGCTGGGCCACGAGGAATTATTTGAAAGAATGTATGACAAACTACCTAAAGAATTCTTCTTTATGAGAGAGTTATTACTGTCTGCACTTTGGCGCTCTCCTGAAAAATGGGGGCTTCAACCTGAACTTTAATTTGAATACGTTTTCGATTGCTTGCCTTTTATGTTTTGGTATCTTAATTAGTTACAGGCAACAGGTGTTACCTGTTGCCTGTAACATTTAAATCTTATTTTATGAGCAATTGGTTCACCGATCTTTTTACCAATATTTCAATAGCTCAATCTGTTTTAATTTTCGGGTTGGTTATTTCAGTTGGTATATGGCTCGGCAGGCTAAAACTGGGGGGTATTTCCCTCGGTGTTACCTGGGTGTTATTTATGGGTATGTTCCTGTCTTATCTCGGTATAACCGTAGATGAAAAAACAGAACATTTTTTAAAAGAATTTGGCTTAATACTTTTTGTCTATTCCATCGGCCTGCAGGTAGGCCCTGGCTTTTTTGCCAGTTTAAAAAAATATGCCCTTAATAATAACCTGCTGGCATTGATCACTGTTTCGCTGGGCGTACTCGTTACCATTATATTATATTATGTAAGCCGTAATCACATTACTGTGATGGCAGGTATAATGAGCGGTGCTGTTACCAATACGCCGGGGTTGGCTGCAGCACAAGCGGCCGTTAGTGACCTGAATATTACCGGAACAGACAAATCATTGATCACTTTAGCATATGCCGTAGCCTATCCCTTTGGTGTATTTGGCATCATCGGCTCACTGTTATTGCTTAAAAAAATATTTAGGGTAAATATAGAAGAGGAGCAGGAGTTACACCGGAAATTAAATTTGATCCGTTCTAACAAGCCAGTCTCTAACCATTTTAACCTGGAGAACAATATGCTGGTGGGACAACCTTTATTGAAGCTGTTTGAAATGCTTAAAGAAAAGATCATTGTATCCAGGATGATGCACAACGGTGTAGTGATTACCCCTACCCCCGAAACAGTACTGGCAAAAAATGATGTGTTGCTGATTGTTGCTTCTAAAAAAGAAACGGAACAGTTAAAACTCATCGTTGGTTCCTTTAGCCATTTAAATTTAAAAACCTCAGCAGGAAGCAAACTGATTTCACGTACTATCGTAGTAACAAAAAAATCTGTTACGCATAAACGCCTTGGTGATCTGCCCGAACTGGATCAACAGGATTTTACTATGACCAGGTTGAACAGGGCAGGTATAGAAATGGTGCCGCATGGTGATATATTTCTTCAATTGGGCGACAACATAAAAGTAGTAGGTACAGAACAGGGGGTAAATTTTGTTTCTGATGCGCTTGGCAATTCCCTCAAAAAATTAGATGTGCCGGACCTGGCCCCTATTTTTATTGGTATTGTACTGGGTGTTATATTGGGTAGTGTGCCTTTTCATTTTCCAGGTATGCCGGTGGCTGTAAAAATTGGTATGGCAGGCGGCCCTTTAATTGTAGCATTATTGCTCAGCAGGTTTGGGAATTTATTTTATTTAAACAATTATACTACCAACAGTGCCAATCTTATGATCAGGGAACTGGGTATCTCCCTTTTCCTTGCCAGTGTTGGCCTGAGTAGTGGAAAAAATTTATCTGTTGCCTTTTCAGATGGCAAGGGATTTATCTGGATGCTGATGGGAATTGCCATCACCATTATTCCACTGCTGGTGGCAGGATTGATTGCAAAAAAATTCTTCCGTAAAACCTATTTTGAAATTTGTGGTTTGCTGGCCGGCGCTTCCACCGATCCCCCGGCATTGGCATTTGCCACCAAACTTGCAGGGAGTGACATACCTTCCATTACTTACGCAACCGTGTACCCCGTTACCATGATATTAAGAATTGTGGCCGCACAGTTGCTGATCTTATTATTTAGTTGACCATTAAAAAAAAATGAAAACCTATATAAGATTGCTGGTATTCTTCCAGCTCATCACCCTTGCCGGTTTTGGCCAGGCCACTCAAAAAAAGATCACCCACAATACGCTATCCTGGATCAGCATCAACAGTAATATCTATATTGACAAACACTGGTTCATCATGGCAGATGTTCACCTGAGAGAAAATGATTTCTTTTCATCCAATTCATTTTTGTTTGGGCGGGTTGGACTGGGTTATCAAATTGACGATAATTTATCCGTGGTGGCAGGATACGGCAACTTACTGGCAGCCCCTGCACAGCCCGGCTGGACAACAAGATCTGATGAGAACCGGATCTTTCAACAGCTGCAATTATCATCTTCCTGTAAAAAAATAAAAATATTACAACGGCTGCGAAATGAACAACGCTGGCAATCCATTGTAAGCAATGATCAAAATACCGGCAAAAATAAATTCAGTAACCGGGTGCGGTATCTATTGAGTTTTACAGTACCGGTGTTTAAAAACCCAAAACTGCCACAACTGGTGCTGGCGGATGAATGCATGCTCCAGTTTGGGAAAGACATTGTTTACAACACATTTGACCAGAACAGGCTATTCTTTGGTATTAAACAAAAAATAAGCAGCAGCCTGTCTTTTGACGCAGGTTATATGAGCATCTTCCAGCAAAAAAGCAATGGTATCAATTACAGTCAAAGTGATACCTACCGGTTATTTTTTTATTATACCCTTCATAGAGAGAAGGAAAAGAAATAAAAGCCTGTTTATATCAACTATTCCCATACTTACAGGATACCTGTGCATAATTCCCCCCAACTAATCCTCAAATCCCTGCCAACAACCGTAAATTTGGAGTTCGTAATTTTTACAATAACCGAATTCAATTTTTCAGCAGATAGCGGCAAAGGACTATGAAATTCTCACATTTACACGTACATACTCAATTTTCCCTGCTTGATGGCGCCGCCTCCATCAAGAACCTATATAAAAAAGCCATCGCCAATAAAATGCCGGCCCTCGCCATCAGTGATCATGGCAATATGTTTGGCGCTTTTGAATTTGTAAAAGAAGCTTACAACCATAAAAACGACGATGGCACTTTAAAAGTAAAACCAATTGTTGGTTGCGAATTTTACATCACCAAAGACAGGCACCGAAAAACATTCAACAAAGATGAAAAAGATCCCCGCCATCACCAGATACTGCTGGCTAAAAATGATGTGGGTTATAAGAATTTGGTGAAGCTTACTTCCCTTGGTTTTATAGAAGGCATGTACAGCAAGTATCCCCGTATTGATAAGGAACTCATTCATAAATACCATGAAGGCTTAATCGCCACTACCTGCTGCCTCGGCGCATTGGTGCCGCAAACCATTTTAAAACAGGGCGAAGCTGAAGGGGAGAACGAATTCAAATGGTGGCTGAATATTTTCCAGCAGGATTATTATGTAGAGTTGCAAAGACATGGCATTCCGGAACAGGACAAAGTGAATGAAGTGCTGCTGAAGTTTGCCAAAAAGTACAACGTAAAAGTGATCGCCAGTAATGACAGTCATTATGTGGACCAGAAAGATTTTAACGCCCACGATATTTTACTCTGCATCAACACAGGTGAAAAGCAGGCCACCCCTGCCCTACGGGAGTTTAGTGATGATGATGTGATGACGAAGAATAAACGCTTTGCTTTTCCCAACGACCAGTTTTATTTAAAAACCGGCGAAGAAATGACAAGGGTGTTTGAAGATATTCCTGAAGCGATCGACAATACCAACGAGATCGTTGATAAAGTAGAACTGCTCGATCTGAAGAGAGATATTTTGCTACCGCACTTTGTGGTACCCTCCAATTTTAAAACACAGGATGAATACCTGGAAAGTATCACCTGGGCGGGTGCAAAAGAACGGTATAAAATCTTTACTCCTGAAATAGAAGAACGCATCAGCTTTGAATTGGGCGTTATCCGTGACATGGGTTTTGCAGGTTACTTTTTGATTGTAGGGGATTTCATCAAAGCAGGCCGTGATATGGGAGTGTTTGTAGGCCCGGGCCGTGGATCTGCTGCCGGTAGCGTGGTAGCTTATTGTATCGGCATCACTAACATCGATCCTATCAAATACAATTTGCTTTTCGAAAGGTTCCTGAACCCGGAGCGTAAGAGCATGCCCGATATTGATACGGATTTTGATGATGATGGCCGCCAGCGTGTGATTGATTATGTGGTGCAGAAATATGGCAAGAACCAGGTGGCACAGATTATTACCTATGGTACGATGGCTGCCAAATCGAGTATTGCCGATGTGGCCAGGGTGATGGATCTACCGTTGGCAGAGAGCAGGGCTTTGTCAAAATTGGTTCCTGAAAAGCCCGGCATCAATTTAAAAAGATTATTACAGGCACCTATTACTATCAAGGAAGCAAAAGAGGGTGAAAAATCTTTAGAAGAAAAAGAACAACTGCAGGCTGACGATATTGAGAATGTAAAGAAGCTAAGAGAAATTTACAGGGGCGATGACCTGCTGAGCAAAATTTTGCATGAAGCGGAAATACTGGAAGGCTCTGTACGCAACACCGGCATCCATGCTGCAGGTATCATCATAGCGCCCAAAGATCTTACTGATCTGATTCCGGTTGCCACTTCAAAAGAATCTGACCTCTGGCTCACACAAATTGAAGGCAGTGTAATTGAGGAAGCTGGTGTTATCAAAATGGATTTTCTGGGATTGAAAACACTGAGCATTTTAAAAACTGCGTTAAACCTTATCAAACAAAATCATGGCGTTGAAATTTCCATTGATGATGTGCCACTCGATGATGAGAAGACTTATCAACTTTACCAGCATGGCGATACCAATGCAACCTTTCAGTTTGAAAGTGTTGGCATGCAGAAATATTTACGGGAACTGAAGCCCGATAAATTTGATGATCTCATTGCAATGAACGCCCTGTATCGTCCCGGTCCTATTGCCTACATTCCTGAATTCATCGACCGTAAGCATGGAAAAAAGCAGGTGGAATATGATTTGGCAGACATGGAAGAATACCTGAAAGATACTTATGGTATTACGGTGTACCAGGAACAGGTGATGTTGTTAAGTCAAAAGCTGGCAGGTTTTAGTAAAGGTGATGCGGATGTATTGCGGAAGGCAATGGGAAAAAAACAAATTGCTGTACTCAATAAAATGAAAGTGAAGTTTGTAGAAGGCGCTACAAAAAAAGGCCATCCTGCAGATAAGCTTGAAAAGATATGGACGGACTGGGAAGCCTTTGCACAATATGCTTTCAATAAATCCCACTCTACCTGCTATGCATTTGTTGCTTATCAGACAGCATACTTAAAAGCGCATTATCCCAGTGAATACATGGCTGCTGTGCTCAACCATGCCGGCAGCATTGATAAGATCACTTTCTTTATGGAGGAATGCAAGCGTATGGGATTAAAAGTGCTGGGGCCGGATATCAATGAATCACAAAATGGTTTTGCGGTGAACAGCAAAGGAGAGATACGTTTTGGATTTAGTGGGTTGAAGGGTGCAGGTGAAAATGCGATTGAAAATATTATTGAGGAAAGAGGAAAGCATGGTCATTACAAATCAATTTTCGACCTGATCAAAAGAGTGAACCAACGGGCAGTGAGCAAGAAATCATTGGAAAGTTTTATCTACTCAGGTGCCTTTGATTGCTTTAAGGAATATACAAGGGCGCAATACTTTTACCAGGCTCCCGGCGATGCAGTATCCCTGGATAAGATCATCAAGTTTGGCAATGTTTTCCAGGCACAATCTGCAAATACCAGCAACACGTTGTTTGGAGACCTGCAAATGCCGGATATTGTTCCACCTAAATTATTACCCTGTGAACCATGGCCGCTGGCAACACAACTCGATTATGAAAAAGAAGTGACGGGTATGTACATGAGTGGTCATCCGCTGGATAATTTTAAGTTTGAGATGCGGCATTACAATATTACACCGCTGGCAGATTACAATGAATTTAAAGCAGCCGTAAATACTTTCCCGAACCCCGGCAGGCAATTCAGGGTGGCAGGTTTGGTGGTGGATGCACAACACCGGCTTACCAAGACAGGAAAGAATTTTGGTGTACTTGCAATAGAAGATTATTCAGGCAAAAGCGAATTCATGCTATGGAGTGAGGATTATGTGAAGTATACCAACTACCTCGAAAAAGGAATGATCGTACTGGTGGAAGGTGGTTTTAAAACCAGGTACAACAGTGACCAGTATGAATTCCGGTTGTCAAAAATTCATTTGCTGGATACCGTGAAGACCATCCTTACAAAGCAGGTGGTGGTAGATGTGCAACCACAATTCATCAACAGGGATTTTGTAAATTTTATTGATGCCAACATTAAAGCATACCCCGGCAATGCACAGTTCAAACTCAATATCAACGACAACAGGAATAATTACAAAGTAGGCATGTATACCATGGGAAAAGGCTTTACCATGAATGATGAAATGGCCGTATTTTTAAATGAGAACCCGGATGTGGAAGTAAATGTGGTGACGGGTTAGTTTACACAAACAGCTGATGAAGTTTTTTATCAGTATAGTCTTCAATAACAGAAATAATATTATCAAATCCGCTGAATTCTTCTTTGGTGTGCATGGTAGTGAGCACTACACATTGCATGCCTGCATTGGCAGCCGTTTCCACACCTTTGGGTGAATCTTCAAATACAATACAGGCTGCAGGGTCAACGCCCAGTATTGCGGCACAGCTTAAAAATGTTTCAGGATGTGGCTTGCTGATGCTAACATCGTCTGCGGTTACAATGGCATTAAAATAAGAACGTATATCCAGGCCATCTACTATAAAATCTACATTGAATCTTATGGCGGCAGTGCCAATGCCCATGGCAATATTATTTTTTTTAGCGCCATACAAAAAATTTCCCAACCCATCAATCAGTTTCATCTCACTCCTATACACTTGCTGATAATATTTTTCCTTCTCTATTTCCAGCGCATCTTTCTCCTGATCATTAAACCTTCCGGGAAAGATCCTTTCCAGCACTTCGCCATTTTTACCATAACACTGTTCTTTCATATCTTCCAGCGTTAAGGAAGCACCCAGCCCATTTATAATTTCACGCCATATCCGGATATGATAAGGCATGTCATCAATCATAGTGCCGTTCATGTCGAATATGAAAGCATGCGTTTTTTCCATTAGTCAAATTTTTTATCAGGAAATTTTTTTAAGAAACCTGTTGAGCAAATAATTAAAAAAGTTATTCCTCAACAATACTTTTTGAAACACCAGGATTGCAATAACAGCACAGACAACTCCTGCTATCACATCCAGTAAATAATGATGGCTTGTGTACACTGCTGCGAACCAAATACCCAGCATTACGATTGCAAAAATGCCATTGGTAACAATGCCCATACCTTTTTTAATGCCGTAATAAAGTACTACCAGCGGGTAAGAAGAATGTAAGGAAGGCATTGCAGCAAAGACATTGGAACTTTTTGCATACAGACTTTTAAATATCCCGGCGTTGAAATATTGATCGAACCTGCCCAGTCCGGCGGTGTTGCCGGGTGTATGTGCTATAAATACATTTCCATGCAGCTGTATATACCAGGGTGGTGCGGCAGGATAAAGGTAGTAAATTACAAATCCTATAAAATTCACGAATACAAACGTGAGGGAAAACTGCAGGAATATTTTTTTATCCTTAAAAAACAGCCAGCCTGCAAAAGCCAGGGGAACCGGTATCCAGCACAGGTAAAATATCCCCGTCATTATATCCAGGAATTGTTGCTGGTGTTTTATCCAAAACTCATTGGGTGTAATGGTAGCGCCATTGTCACTCATGCCAAACCATGATTTCTCTGCATCATATAGATCCTGGATATGTACTGCATTGAAGCGATAGTTGGGAAAAGCCTTCATGTAATCGAAAATAATCCAGTACACGATAAATATGGCAAACCCAAGAATGAATTTTCTGCTGGTGGGTGTAAAGAAATAAAACACATTAAATACCCCTGCAAGAAACAACTGGTCTGTTTTAAAACCAATAAGCCAGTAAGACACAAACAGGTAAATCGCTGTAGCAGCGGCGGCAGAAAATATACTTTTGGATGAATAGAAATTACTGTTCCTGTAGCTCATCCACTTTTTTTTCCGCTTTAGGAAATTGAGAACCCAGTACCTTGTCCCACAAGGAAGAACTTACCCCAAAACCTTTTTCCGGGTTTTGGTAGTGATGCAGCATGTGGTGTTGTTTTATTCTTTTCATCAACCCCGATTTAAAATTGTAATGATGCATGGCATAATGCAGCATATCATAAACAAGATAACCAAGTAAAAAGCCGGGGAAAAAAGCATACAAATGACTGTTGTTGCCAAGGATAAGATAAAATAAAAAATAAAATAATGATGCCAATGGAATGCTGGCCGATGGAGGCATTACCAGTCTTTTTTTATCCCTGGGATAATCATGATGTACCCCATGAAAGATAAAATGAATTCGCTTACCCCAGTCAGAAGTGGGGTGATAATGAAAAATGAAACGGTGCAAAAAATATTCCGTAGCCGTCCATACTGCCAGGCCAATTAAAAAATACAAACCAAAACCGGCAATACCGATATGGTTTGAAAAAGACTGGTAACAGAAAAAAAGAATCACCGGAATAAAAATAAATAATGGTATTGCGAAATGCACTTTTGAAAGGCTTTCCATCAAACCACTCTTAAACATCCTGGTGGATTCTTCGCTGTTGGATATGTAATTCTTTGCCATCTTATAAATAATAAAAATTGACGTTATATCTTAATTCTTTCCTTCACCGGCTGATTGGTATCCGGGTCAATTCCCGTTACATCAACATACTCAATGTCAGGCGACCAGAATGAACCACCCTTTTTCATTTCCAGGTAAATGCTGGTAAGAATAGAAGGCTTTTTATTAATGTTTGTAAAAACATGAAACTTACCATCGGCACCATGCTTCAGGTACATTTTCATTTTTTTATACGCTACAATATTTAGTTCATATTCTTTATCAGTAATCTTCCTGGACTTTACTCCATAGGCAAATTTACGCTGAATATAACTTAGTTCTTCTTTTTGTCCTTTTTCCTGGTACCTGATCCAATAGGCGTGAATTGGTTCATCGGTGTGCAAACGCCCATTTTCATAATTCAGGTCATAAACGATGGTGTTGGTATTGTGTGTCCGCTGCAGGTAAAATAACTGGTTGGTATGTGGTGGCGGCGAGGGGTAACCTGCAGGTTGCACCATTGCAAAAACTGCCAGGGAAAAAACCAATGCCAAAATGAAAAGAAATTGAAACCGCATAACTGTTTATCTTTTATTTTCCTTCCAGCTCTTTCTTTGCATGCATTAACCTCTTTATTGCAGTGATATTGGTAAGTACTGCCATAATGGTTACCGGAAGGGTAAAAATGGTCATTGTTTCAAATACATGATACCTGAAGAAAGAAACAAAGTATTTGTAATCACCACCAATATAATGACCAGCCACGCCGCAGGCAATAGCAGAAAGCCCGGTAAGCACTACCCTTTCCGGCCGCTGCATTACACCACCTTTATTTTCTATGCCCAATCCTTCGCTACGTGCCCTTGTATAGCTTACCATCATAGAGCCTATTAAAGCAATAAAGGCAAACAAAGAACTCAGGAAATAATGATGGGCAACCAGGTAATAGCAAATACCAAGAAACATGATCAGTTCGCTGTACCTGTCCAATACAGAATCGAATAACGCTCCAAATTTAGAACTCATATTACCCAGCCTGGCCACCTGGCCATCCAGCATATCAAACAAACCGGCCACTAAAATCAATACCCCGGCCCAGCCTACATACGACAGGTCTCCACGATGGCCTTCCTCTGCACCTTTAATAAAGATGATGGCCACGCCAATGTTCAATACCAACCCTGTAATAGTTACAAGGTTTGGTGTAAAACCTATCTTGATCAAACCCTTTACAAAAGGGTTGATTACAATGTAAATCGTTTGTTGAAGCTTGTCTCTCAATCGCTCCTGTGCCATTATTCAATCAGGTTTTTTCAAAAAAAATTAAAATTCAAACCGCACCTTAAATCTTACGCCCCATTTACTGATATCGGGGTGATCAAGGTAAGTCAATCTTTTGATCAGGTCTACCCTTAACAGCTTAAATATATTTGCCAATCCTACACTCACTTCAATATAGGGACCTTTATCAAGTGTATAGGTTGCAGGTGTAGTAACGTTTGTATTTGGGTCTGTGTACTTTAGAAACTGGAATGCATCCCCATTTTTAGCAGGATTGTTCTCATCTCTCACACTCCCATACAATACTTTGGCACTTGCCACCTCCCTCCATTTCAACTTTCTTAGTAAAGGTATTTTATTCAGAAAGAAACCATTGAAATGAACATCAAAATTGGTTGCATAAAATTTATCACTCACAAACTCAAGAAAGTTCATCAGGTTATAGGAGTTCAACTGGTAACCATAGGTTTGATTGGCCCTGTGTATGGTCATCAGGGGAAACGGCACTTTACCCATTGTATAGCCACCTTCCATTGTTATATCTGTAAACCCTAACTGTGACATGTAAAATCTTTTCTCAGCGTATAGATTAAGATTGTGGTAATTGTATTGGCCGCCCAGCAACCCCTTTACCCCGGCAATATACCGAAGGCTAAAGATGGGGTACTTATTTACAATTGGTATGCGGTAGTTTTTACCCTGGTAAAACTGCTCACCTGGTGCCCAACGTATCTGTGCCGATATTTCTGTTGTTGTTAAACCCTGTATTGAATCAGTAGGGGCATTGGGCTTTACATAATAAATGCCACCCGCTCTTTCCTGCTGTATGTTTTTAAAGCCAAGTGAAAGCTGGAAGTTTTTTCCAAATTCTCTTTCATATTCAGTTTTAAATATTCGATTATATAACCACTTGTCGTTCTTTCCTCTTTTAAACGAAAGTAAAAAGTTATCCTCCTGTACATATTGCAATTCCTGGCCGGGGATTTTCATATCATACTGGTAACCTACCTTGAGATAATGCAGCGGAAATGCATAAATAGATTTGTGATTGAGTGAAAGCGTTACATTGGCTGCATATTTAAACCTTTCATCTTTAAAGCCATAAGCGATATAGTTTTCCAGGTAAATGTTGTTATTAAACTTAGCTGTTGTACGGCCGCCCAACCTTAGCCTGAACCCTTCTACCGGGTTGAAGCTATAAAAAGTGTTGGTATTACCAATTTCATAATCGCCCAACACAACATAACCGGTAAACAGCGCTGTTACAACCGTCATGAAGGTTTTAAACTTCTTGGTGTTTTTAAGACTGTCAATATTATAGTAGGCTTTGGCTTCTACATTCGAGAGCGGTGTATGCCGTTGAGCAATCCAAAAACTGTCAGTATTGTTAATCACATTACTCAGGTTTACTTCATCCTTTGCCTTGTAAATACTATCCGGAGCTGGAACGTTAATCAGAAAGTTTTTGAATGACACAAGCCTTTCGCCGTACATACTTCCGCTGGAACTGTTTACCAATGCAAACTCTGTAAGCATATCGCTTTTGATGACATGATACCTTCCATCAGGCCCTTTTTCAAAATCCTGTTTTATTTTCAGTTCTCTTGTCCAGTTAACATTTGCTTTTTTGCTGATGGTCATTTCAATTTTCTGAATTGAATAATTGCCATCCAGTGTTATGTACATGGTACCCCTGAAAATAAGATCATTGGGGTTTTTAGGAGTGAAGTAAAGCCTTACCAATTTTACACTGTCAATTACCGTGGTATCCCTGATGTAGTAACGGTAAAATGCCGGTCCCAAATCGGCAATGGGGCTTAAAAACTGCTGCTGCAGTAAAGGAATGGTGTTATCATAAATATTAATGTCAACATACAATGATTTCAGGTATGAGCTGATTCCGGCATTGTCAATAAAATCACCATAGTTCACTTTCTTTTCTGCAAGGATACGGGTCTTCTCTTCTGAAGGGTTTTTACGGTAGTATTTTTCCTGCAGCTTTTCTTCAATATAAATTGGCAACAATGATTTTCCCTGTACCGAAGTTGTATCCACATTTTCCATAATGAATTTAAAACTCCTGAAGAGTTTGTTCTTCATCAGTTTTTCCGGGGTATTGGCCAGTGATAATCCTAATTTTTCATACTGGTTGTACTGTACATAATCATACGCAGTGATCCTGTTCTTTTCTTTATTCTCCAATACCTTATCGATCAATTCTACCGCAGGATTATTTTTATTTCTGTATTTGCCCCTTCCCCTTTTTACTACTACTTCTTTCATGGCTTTGCTTAGCTCCATATCAATGTCAAGTGTCTGTTCAATACCAGGGGTTATTCTTTCTGTAACAGTAGCATATCCAACAAAAGAAATAATGATGGTGTTGAACTTGGGGTTTCTTGTTTCGATAGAATAACTGCCATTTTCATCACTGGTAACACCTTTACCATCTTTAAACATGACTGTAGCAAAAGATATGGGGCGCTTTGTAATAGCATCTCTTATAAATCCCTTTACAAGGGTTTGTGCATTCACTAAAATACTGCCTGTAAGCAGTAATAAAAGGATAAGGCCTTTCCGGATAAAGCCACTCACACTATTATTGAATATTTTTAAAAACATATCTCTTTTGTAAAGGATAATTATAGGCCAAAGCCACGGTTAAAGATGTAATTACTTTAGCAAGCATATAATCGATGCCTGCATAGTTAATAAACAGGTAAAAGCCTGCTGCATTCAGCATTAGATTTCCAGCCCAGGTAAAAAAATATTTTTTACCCTGGTGAAATATTTTTCCATTTGCAGCTTTAAAAGCCCAATGGCGGCAGATAAAAAAATTAATAACTCCACCAGCAACTGTTCCCCCAATACCTGCCGGTATTTTGTCTGCACCCATCAACTCCACCATAATAAAAGTAAACACATAATCACAGCAAGTTGCAATAATTGCCGCAATGTTCGCTTTTAAAAATGTTTTCATCTTTTTATTTAAAGTAAGCAGCTGAAATAAAAATGATCAACTGCAGTACCATCAATGAATAAACGCCTGCTAATACATCATCTGCCATCACTCCCCAACCGGCTGGCAGTTTTTCCATTTGCCTGATGCCCAGCGGTTTTACAATATCAAAAAACCTGAAGAGTATTAAGCCGGTTAACAGAAAAATAATATGGTGCGGTATATACAGTAAGGTTACCGCCATGCCGGCTACTTCATCAATCACCACTTTGCTGCTGTCCTTCCCCCATATCCCATCTACACAATTTGAACTCCATACCCCAACAATTAAAATTGCTGCGGTGCTTATTACCTGCCAGCCATTGGTACAAAAGCTGGCGGGTAATAAAAACCATATTATACAATAAACAACTGCTGCAATCGTACCTCCTCCTTTTATTTTTCCAATCCCTGCAACAGATGCTGTTAATTTCTGCAGTTGCATATTACATTGCTTCTACCAACTCCTGGTAATAATCAAGGCCCAAATGTGTGATCAGGTCTTCACCCATCATATGACGGAGTGTATTCTGCATTTTTATCAATTGCTTGAAGATGTCATGCTCCGGAGCCAGTCCCGGCAAAGTTTGCGGCGATTTAAAGTAGAACGACAACCATTCCTGTATACCACTCATTTCGGCACGCTTTGCAAGGTCGAGGAACAACGCAAGATCCAATACAATTGGTGCAGCTAAGATAGAATCCCGGCAAAGGAAGTTAATCTTGATCTGCATGCTGTAACCCAACCAGCCAAAGATGTCAATGTTATCCCAGCTTTCTTTATTATCACCATGAGGAGGATAATAGTTGATCCTTACTTTATGATACAATTCTCCATATAATTCAGGGCTTGATTCCGGTTTGAAAATTTCATCCAGCACACTCAGTTTGGAAACTTCTTTTGTTTTAAAGTTTTCAGGGTTGTCTAACACATAACCATCCCTGTTTCCCAGGATATTGGTAGAAAACCATCCACTTACGCCCAATGCCCTTGCGTGTAATCCCGGTGCAAGAATGGTTTTCATTAATGTTTGCCCTGTTTTAAAATCTTTACCGCCAATTGGGGTATTGGTTTCTTTAGCCAGGTCAATCAATGCCGGAATATCGCAGGTAAGATTGGGTGCACCGTTTGCAAATGGAACACCTAACTTAATAGCAGCATATGCATAAATCATACTAGGTGCAATATGTTCATCATTATCTTTTAAACCCTGCTCAAAACTTTCAATGCTCAGGTGAACTTCAGATGTTTGAATGTATTTTTCAGTACTACCACACCATACCAGTACTACCCTGCTGCAATTGTTGGCAGACTGGAACGTTTCAATATCGTTCATCAGCGCCAGCGCAAGTTCATATTTGGTTGCTGCCTTCTTTACGTTGATACCATCCAGGTTAGCAACATACGATTTATCAAACACCGCTTTCATTGGTTTGATAGCTTCCAGTTCTGGTTTAATAGATGCCAGTAATGAAGCTTCCAGCACTTTTGCATTCATGGCTGCTTCATATACATTGTCTTCATAAATATCCCATCCGCCAAACACAATTTCATTCAGTTGAGCCAGGGGTACAAACTCATTTATTTTGGGGTTTTTATTCTCTGTTCTTTTGCCTATACGGATGTTACCCATTTGTGTTAATGAACCTACCGGAAGTGCAAGGCCTTTCTTTACCGCCTCAACACCTGCAATAAATGTAGTAGCAACAGCACCCATACCAGGAATTAATATACCTAATTTCCCTTCGGCTGGTTTTACTTTTTGTTCCATTTTATTTTATTTAATATTAAGAATTAGTATTTGCTTTTTTCTTTCCTTTATTTCAACCAGTTATTTTTTTTGTACCATTCAAGAGATTCTTCAAGCCCTTTTTGCAGATCATATTGCGGTGCAAAGTCCAGTTCTTTTTGTGCTTTGCTGATGTCGCAACTCCAGTTGGCTGCAGTTAACTCATTCAGTTTTTCAATACTTACCGGTGAAACTTTTTTCAGCGACCTGTTTATTTTATCCACCACTACCAATGCCGCTTTTACCAGGCCCAGTGGCAGGTGGAACCTCAGTGCTTTTTTCCCCAGCAGCGCTTTAATAATATCCGCATATTCATACCTGCTGTATTCCCTGCCATCCGAAATATTATAGATGCTGAAAGCACCTGTTTTTCCTAAAGCGTTTACTGCCAGTTTAGCCATATCTTTTGCATATACAAAACTCAGCTTCTGTAAAAATTTTCCTATGTACGGATCAAAGCCTTTATTGAGCGTTTGGGTTACAATGAAAATATCCTTTTCCCTTGGTCCATATATGGCAGTTGGCCTTAAAATGGTAACGGGAATGTCAGCATTTTTTAAACCAAGCTCTGCATTTAATTTACTTTTTCCATAAGCGGTAACTGGATAAGGGATAACACTATCGTTTATTTTTTCCTCAATATTTTTTGAAGGGCCAGTGGCTGCAAGACTGCTGATGAAGACGAATCGTTTAACCTGTCCTTTATTTTTTTCTGCAGCCTTTGCAAGATTTTGGGTATACGTATTATTTACAAGATCGTATTCCTGCAGGGTTAGTGCCTTTGTTGTGCCGGCCGCATGTATTACATAATCAAATTCCTTTTCTTCGAAGATCTTTTCCATAGCCTCCACATCAGCATAGTTAAGCTCTGTAAAATTAATAGGCATATCTGCAAGATGGCTGATATTGCTGCTCTTGCGAACAGCAGCATATACCTCAAGATCGTTTTCCAGTGCTGCATTGATCAGGTGGTATCCTAAAAACCCACTTGCACCGGTTATCAATACTTTATGCCTCATAATGCTTTTTCTAAGATCCTGTAGCGCTTATATGCGGTTGCATTTAATTTCTTCAGGCCATTATTCATCATTTCATTGTTTTCCAATATCCATGACGCTTCCCCTCCTTTCATTTTTTTTGCTGCTGCCTGTTCAATGATCTCTGAGTAAAAACAGGCTTCAATACCTGCTTTTCTGTATCCTTCCACCACACCCAATGCCAGTACCCTTACATAATTTATTTTCTTCAATCCCAGCAGTAATTTAAAAATACCAATGGGCAATAATCTTCCTCTTTTAATTTTAATCAACACCTGGTTCAGGTCGGGTATGGCCAATGAAAAACCAATCACTTTGCCATTGTGTTCAGCCAATTGACAAAAATCTTTATCTAAAATCATTTTCAGATCCTTAGCTAAATATTTAAACTCCTTTTCTGTCATTGGAACAAAGCCGGTGTTTTCTGCCCAGGCAGCATTATATACCTCCAATATTCTATCCACCTCATTCTTAAAATCTTTCAGGTTGATATTCCTGATTGTAATTCCTTTTAATTCCAACCGTTTTAACAAGGTTTGTTTTAACTGGAGGGTACGTTTATCAACAGTAGCTGTTGCCAGGTCATAGGCCAGCAGGTCTACACTTTTACTGAAGCCTGCTTTTTCTATTAATGGTAAGTAGTAAGGTTTGTTATAGGGCATCATAGCAACTGGCGGTAAATTGTAACCATCCACCAGTAAACCGCATGGCTCATTGGTAGAAGGGTTTACCGGGCCGATCATCATATTGGCGCCCTTTTCTTTGAGCCATTTAGCAGCTTCATCCAGTAATTGCTTTGCCAGACCAGCGTCATCCACCAAATCAAAAAATCCAAAAAAACCGTCTTTTTTATTTTTAAATTGATTGTGATTATTATTTAAGATGGCGGCAATCCGCCCGTTTATTTCTCCATTTTCGTAAGCCAAAAAAAGCTGTACCTGGGAGTGGTCATGAAACGGGTGTTTGCCCGGGGAAAGCAGGTCTCTTTGTGCTATATGCAATTCAGGCACATAGTTGCAGTCTCCTTCATACAAGTGATGTGGAAAATCAATAAATGCGGCCAATTCCTTCTTAGTCGATACCTGCTTTATCTGCCTCATGCTTTAACAGCCTCTTTTACAGTATTAACCTGTGGTATATTCAATTGATAAGCTACTTTTTTAATCTTTTCAACAGCAAAATCAATTTGCTCAAATGAATGGGTTGACATAAGTGAAAACCTGATCATAGACGATTCACTGCTTACAGCGGGCGAAACAACCGGGTTAACAAATACACCCTCATCCATCAGCATTTTTGCCATCAAAAATGTTTTTTCATTATCCCTTACATAAATAGGGATGATGGGAGATTCTGTTGGACCAACATCAAAACCAGCTTCTTTAAACTGCTCCAGTGTATAGTTGGTATTCTGCCACAACTTCTCAATTCTTTCAGGTTCTGCTTTCAACACTTCTAAAGCAGCCAATGCACTTGCAGCAGCACCCGGGGAAATACTTGCACTAAACATTAAAGAACGGGCATGGTGTTTTAAATATTCTATCACTCTTTTATCGGCAGCAACAAAACCGCCAATAGAAGCCAGAGATTTACTGAATGTGCCCATAATCAGATCAACCTTATTCGTAATATTGAAATGAGCTGCAGTACCACGTCCGCCGGGGCCTAACAAACCAAGAGAATGAGCATCATCAACAAATACAGTAGCATTGTATTTTTTTGCCAATGTTGTTATTTCATCGAGTTTGGCAATATCGCCTTCCATACTGAATACCCCATCTGTAGCAATTAATTTGAATGCATCAATCGGCGCATTGGATAATAATTTTTCAAGATGGGCCATATCCGAATGGCCATATTTATAA
This sequence comes from Chitinophagaceae bacterium, assembly GCA_016722465.1. Lineage (GTDB taxonomy): Bacteria > Bacteroidota > Bacteroidia > Chitinophagales > Chitinophagaceae > Ferruginibacter. The sequence continues at coordinate 761,584 of JADKJC010000013.1, forward strand.
ATTTTACCGAATGAAAGCCTTGCACCATCAATGATACAGGCATGGTTCCATTCATCGAGGAATATATAATCATTGCGACCGGCCAATGCTGATATTACACCAACATTTACCTGGTAGCCGGTGCTGAAAACCAATGCACCTTCTTTACCAACAAACTGGGCCAATGCTTCTTCCAACTCAATATGTAAATCCAGCGTACCATTCAGGAACCTTGAACCTGCACAGCCACTGCCATATTTATCTATTGCCTTTTTTGCCGCATCTTTAACCTGTGGGTGATTTGTTAAACCGAGGTAACTATTTGAACCAAACATTAAGATTCGCTTTGCCCCGATTATTACTTCAGTATCCTGATCAGACTGCAGGGGCCGGAAAAACGGATAGATCCCAGCTTCCTTTAACTGATCAACAGTTTTGAAAGCGTCTATTTTTTTCTTCAATGCGTTGTTAATCATCTTTTCGGTTTAGTGTTTGGTAAATAATTTTAAATTTAAGATAAAGTTATCAAAATGTTATCTAAAGGAAATATTATTAATTCCATGTTTATCAACTTACAGCAAACATTTGTTCGCTGCTTCTGCACTTAGATTGAATCCTTGAAAGCACTTTCATACAAATTGACAACTCAGCCTCACCAATCCCTTCTTTCAGTGTTGCATCCTGCTCAAGGAAAAACTCATGCATTTTGTCAATTACCCTCTTACCATCGTCGGTAAGTGCCACCACATTCTTTCTTCTGTCGCCTGCTGCCGGCACTCTTTTCACAAACCCTTTTTGTTCCAGTAAATCAACAGACCGCAAGACAGCAGATTTATTCTTATCCATAATCTCTGCAATATCCTGCTGAATCATATCTTTTTTCCCATTATTCCTGGATAAAAAATAAAGTACACCCATTTGTTCAAATGTTATTTCTTTGCTGATACCGGCAAATGTTACATTAATCGCCTTAAGCAACAGTTTGCCTGTATTAACAATCAAAAAGCCCAAGGTATCCGGCATTTCATTACAGATCATAAATAAATAGTTGCTTAGTGAACGGTTGCAAAGGTAACAGTTTACGATAACATAACACAGCGATTGGTTAGAACTTTACATAATCTGGAAATTTTAACATTTATGGAGTATACAATTGCAACTCCAACTATTTATACAACAGTCCCTTAAAATAAAAAAAGCCTTTCATTTGAAAGGCTTTCGCTATTTAAAATAATTTGTTCCTGTTTACCATTTGTCCACTTCAACACTACTCCCATTATCTCCAGGGGCACTGGTGGTATCTTCTTCTGCCGATGGTTTTACTTCATCAACAACAGGGGAAGGTGTCTCCTCAAGTACTTCTGTAACTGGCGCTGTTTCACTTTCACTAACAACTGGTGCAGACTGGCCATCTTCTCCTTCATAAGGAGTATCATGATTGAAAGCATCAAAATCAAAATCCGGCATCAACTCAGTTTTTACATAATCAACCGCATCTGTTAGACCCTTAATAAATTTGTTGAAATCTTCTTTGTACAAAAATATCTTGTGACGGTCATAACCATCAGAGTCAAACCGCTTACGGCTTTCTGTAATTGTTAAATAATAATCATTACCCCGGGTTTCTCTTACATCAAAAAAGTAAGTTCTGCGTTTTCCGGCCCTGATGCGTTTGCTGTAAACGCTTTCCATTTTTTTGTCATTGTTCTCGTACGCCACAGTTGTTAGTTTTAATTTAATTGGTTGCCAAATAATAATTTATATCGACAAAGATAAAGTTGTTTTTGAAATAGCAAAAAAAACGATGCTTTTTAGATGCTTTTAAAAATATTGTGGGGACAATTTGTTTAAAGAGTAAAATAACAATCAACATTTTATAAATATCACAATCAGGAATATTGGGATCTCAGGAAGAAAATTCAACTGCATCTGGGCCTGTTTCCCTTTCCTGCCGCTGCTGGCGGTTATACATTTCCGCATAATAGCCGTTTTGCTGCAGCAGTGATTCATGTGTTCCCTGCTCTGCAATAGCACCATCTTCTATTACAATGATCTTATCGAACGAGAGTAAAGAGAATATCCGGTGGGTAATAATGATGGCGGTCTTATCCTCCAGGTAATTATTAAGATTGCTCAATATCTCCTTTTCTGTTTTGGCATCCACTGCACTCAGGCAGTCATCAAAGATTACCACCGCTGGATTTTTGATCAATGCCCTGGCAATAGAAATACGCTGCTTTTGCCCACCACTCAATGTTACCCCCCGCTCTCCTATCATCGTATTATATCCTTCAGTAAAACCATTGATCTCCTTATCTACACAGGCATCAATGGCAGCCTTTACCACCTGCTCTTTGGCAGCACCGGGCAAACCAAATGCAATATTGTTGTACACCGTGTCACTGAATAAAAATACATCCTGCGGAACATAACTAACTCCTTCACGCAGGTAATCCAGGTCGATCTTAGTGATTGAAACACTATCATATTGAATGCTGCCCTGCTGTGGATCGTACATTCTCAGTAACAGTTGTGCAATCGTCGATTTACCCGACCCGGTTTTTCCGACTATGGCAATTTTCTCTCCTTTTCTTATCCGCAATGAAAAATTCTTAATGGCCCGGATACCCGTATGACTATAAGTAAAATCAACCTTCTCCAATACAATGTCACTGCTGAGTGATGGCCTGAGCCTTTCAGGCGGATTGCTGATGGTGGGTTTGGCCAGCAAAAATTCATTGATGCGTTTTTGGGATGCTGCTGCCCGTTGGGTCATACTGGCCGTCCAGCCAATAGCGCTCACAGGAAAGGTGAGCAATTGTATGTACATTACAAATTCTACGATCTTTCCTACTTCTGCACCTGGTACTTTATTCACCACATCCAGCGCCCCTACCATAATGGTGAAAAGGGTACTGATACCGATAAGCAGCGCCATGCTGGGAAAATAAATGGCTTCTGTTTTGGCAAGCCCTAATGCATTCTTTTTATACTCATCACTATTGGCAGTAAAGAAACCCAGCATGGCTTTTTCCTGCACAAATGATTTGATGACCCTGATACCGCTGTACGATTCCTGCGCATTGGTGGTGAGCTGGCTCAGCAGGGCCTGTATACGTTCGCTTTTTTTATTGATGATGGTATTTACAAAATAAATGGTGATAGCCAGTATGGGCAAGGGCGACAACGCCACCAAGGTAAGCCGGGGACTTGCCTTGTACATAAAAAAGATACTGAACCCAAGCACTGCTGCCAGGTTAATGAAATACATAATGGCCGGGCCGGTGTACATTCTTACCCTGCTTACATCTTCGGAGATGCGGTTCATCAGGTCGCCGGTGCTGTGTGTTTTGTAAAAGTTGCTGTCGAGCCGCTGGTAATGGGTGAACACCTGGTTCTTCTGATCATACTCGATGAGGCGGCTCATTACAATGATCGTTTGCCGCATCATAAACATAAAAAAACCGCTGACCAATGCCAGCACTAACAGCGTGACACTGCACCACAATACTTTCTCCCCCATGGTATGATTGTCCAGCAGGTTGATGATCTTTTCTACCAGCACATCGTTTTGCCGTTGATGCCCTGCACCGGGCTGCAGATTGCCGACCACCGTATTCACCACATAGCCGGTCAGTTGCGGCGCCAGTATCCTGAAATAGTTGGTAAGAATAACAAAGATGATTCCTAGAAAAAAGCGGTAACGGTATTTCCAGAAAAAATGGTTGATGGTAGCCAGCTGTTTCATGCAGCGCAAAAATAATGGTTTGGCGATGAAGGGACAGCGGGAAATGCTGAGTGGCAAGTGGCGGGAAGGAGTTACCGGATCGTTTTGCAAGCTGATTAACTGCCCTTGCAAACGAATTGTGTTTGGGTGCAAAGTAAATATGGATGAAACAATTGCCCGTACATCAACTTCGGATGATAGAACTGCTGATGAAAAGGATGAGGCTGATTAGAAGGGTAATATCCGTTACATCTGAGGCATCCGTGCTTATATCCTCAGATTCAATAAAAGACCAGCAAAGGTAATTTGTACAAGAGTGCGACGCCAATGAAGCTAGATAATTTTTCAAATGCCGGATACAAATACCTATTTCACTTCCTCCAGTTTACTTACCCCATCCTTATGCAGGATCATTTTTATTAGCTGTATCACCGCAGTTAGGGCAAAAATTGCCCCAATAAACCAGTTGAGGTAGGCCTGGCTGTTGGCAATGCGCTGTACGATCAGCCGCCCACCAAAAATAAAAATACAATTGCCCATCATTGTACCTAAGCCAATGCCAAGGATGTAAACATTGTATTGAGCTTTTACCGGTTGTAATGTACCTTTTTGAAACAACACTGTACTCCATCCAAACCAAAATGGAATTTGTGTTGGACTGATGGCGCTCATGAACATACCTAGTAAAAAACGGTGCATGTTATTATTAAGTACTTCGTTTTTTTGATTGCTTCCGCCTTTTATGGCCGCCATGAAACTGCCCAAGGCAAGGGCCACGATGATGACCAGGGTAAGCCATTCCATGATCTTCATGAGCTTTACCTGTTTGCGTATCCATGCAATACCCATCAGGGAAAGCCGCACATAGACCATCTCTGCCAGCAGGCAACCAAGGGAAAACAGCAAAGCATCTTTAATACTTTCCTGCAAACCAATCTGCATGGCGGTAATATTAAGAGTGCCCAGTGGAAGGCAACCCAGGAAACTGATGATCATACCCCAGAAAAATACCTGCATTAATTTTGGCATAACACAAATATAAAGTTTAGCATTGTTGTTGATGTACAACAGAGAGATAGATGAAATAAAATTCGCATTAAAACAAAAATGCCCACCCGATTGTAAGTAAAACGTTGCAGTAACGACATAACAATAACCATTTTAAAATGATCCTTTTTTTCAGGTTCACCTGCCAGTTTATAGTTGCCTGCGGTAATTGTCTGTATGGACGCTGAAAAACCAAATACATTACAGTTAAAAGAACCATTGATAAAAAAATCTACCATACAATTACTCAGATTTCATTTCTCATTTTTTCTGATGCCTGTTTACTGGTATGCTTTAAGCCAGACTGAAGGTATCAATACCAATCATGCTGTGTTGATTTTTATCATACTCCATTTACTGCTGTACCCTGCCAGCAATGGTTACAACAGTTATATGGACAGGGATACCGAAAGTGTGGGTGGCATCAAAAAGCCGATGCAGCCAACAAAGCAGCTATTTTATACAACAGTTGCCATGGATATTGCAGCAGTTCTACTAAGCTGCTTCATCAGCCTGTATTTCGTGGTCACACTGCTAGCCTATATCCTGGCTTCCAGGTCGTACAGTTACCGTGGCATTCGATTAAAAAAATTTCCCGTGCTTGGGTATCTCACTGTTATTTTTTTCCAGGGTGCTGTTACTTTTTTTATGGTAATGCACGGCAGCAGTACAGATAAAACACTGGCAGTTCCGGCCATGGGAATGATTGCAGCTTCTTTACTGATAGGCGGTTTTTATCCATTAACTCAAATTTACCAGCACAGGCAGGATAAGGAAGATGGGGTGACTACCCTGAGCATGCTGCTGGGTTATAATGGCAGTTTTATTTTTACCGCCATCATTTACTTTTTAGCATCCTGTGCATTGGGCTTTCAGTTGATATCATCCTTACAAATGACAGGCTTCATCACGGTACAAATCTTTTTAATACCGGTACTCGTATATTTCTTCTGGTGGTACAGCAAAGTAATGCGTTCCACTACCGAAGCTAGTTTTGCCAATACCATGCGGATGAATATACTGGCATCCATTTGCAGCAATGCTGCGTTTATAACATTATTAATCATTGAACAATTTTGAGTAAGATCGTTTCCATAGCAACAGGCGTACCCCAATACAAACACCGGCAGGAAGATATTTTTGCGTTTGCCGATACCATTCATTGCAACAATGCAGAAGAAAGCCGCAAGCTGAAATTTTTATACCGGCACAGTGGTATCGGTACCCGTTACAGCGTAATTCCCGATTACAGCCTGCCTGCGGATGAAAGACAGTTTTACAGTAAAGCAAAAGACATGGAACCTTTCCCTGGCCTCGAAAAAAGAATGCAGTGCTTTGCAGACAATGCAGCCCCGCTTTCGGTTCAAACAATCAGTGATTGTATTGATGGCAAGATCAAACCAACTGAAATTACACATCTTATTACGGTAAGTTGTACAGGGCTAAGTGCTCCTGGTTTGGATCTCGAAATTATGGAAGCGATGCAACTGCCTTCCAGCACTTACAGAACATCCATCAATTTTATGGGTTGCTATGCTGCCATACATGGATTGAAGCTGGCGGATGCTATTTGCAAGAGCGAAGAAAAAGCCAATGTGATCGTAGTATGTACGGAGCTTTGTACCCTGCATTTTCAAAAAGAAAATTCTATTGACAATATCACATCTACCTTGCTGTTTGCGGATGGTTGTGCAGCCTTGCTGATGCAACATGATAGCAATGAATTAAAAGGAATCAGGCTGAAGAGTTTTTTTTCTGATGTTGCGTTTAAGGGAAAAAAAGATATGAGCTGGCAACTGTCATCCAAAGGTTTTTTAATGACGCTGTCCGGTTATGTTCCCGACCTGGTGAAAGAAGATTTTAATGAATTAATTTCTAAAGCCACCGGTAATGCCGGCATCCCAAAAGAAGCGGTTGATTACTGGTGCATTCACCCGGGCGGAAAAAAAATATTGGAGTCAATAGAGCAGAGTGTAGAGCTAAATGAAAATGACCTGCGGCATTCGTATTCGGTGCTGAATGAATATGGCAACATGAGTTCGCCTACCATTTTATTTGTTTTGAAAAAAATATGGCTGGAAGTGCAGGCAACTGCTCCCGTAAAAGCACAGACAATTTTTGGTGCAGCGTTTGGGCCGGGGCTCACCATGGAAACCTTTATAGCAGTGTATGATTGATCTGCAAACCAGATGGGATAAAAAGAATTGCTGGATGAACAAGGCATTCCCTTTGCTGATATACAGCAGAATATGAAGGCACTGAATACCATCAATACTTATTTGGGTGGCCATGCTGTTTCGATAGCAGGGTTGAAAAAAATTGCAAGCTCCTTTCATTCAAAAGATACATTAACCATCTGTGAAATTGGTTGCGGCGGCGGTGATAATTTACTGGCATTGGCAAAATGGTGCAAGCAAAAAAACGTAAAGGTTGATTTTATCGGTATCGATATCAAGCCTGCCTGTATTGAGTTTGCAAAACAGCAATGTGATACCATCGATGTGCAATGGATCAGCAGCGATTATTTACAAACTGACTTTAGCAACAAAAAACCCGACATCATCTTCTCTTCTTTGTTCTGCCATCATTTTAAAGAAGATGAACTGGTGCAAATGTTACATTGGATGAAACAACATGCGGCAAAAGGTTTTTTCATCAATGACCTTCACCGGCATCCGCTGGCATATTATTCCATCAAATTGGTTGCAACAGTATTTTCAAGATCATATCTTGTTAAAAACGATGCGCCGCTTTCTGTTGCAAGAGGATTCAAAAGAAATGAATGGCAGCAATTGCTGGAATGGGCAGGCATTAAAAATTATTCCCTGCAATGGAAATGGGCATTCAGGCATTTAATTATTTGCAGCAATGGATAACAGCAATTCATACGATGTTACCGTAATTGGTGGTGGCCTGGCCGGGCTGGCATTAGCCATACAACTAAGCAAAAAAAATTACCGTGTGGCCTTGTTTGAAAAAGAACAGTACCCTTTTCATAAAGTATGCGGTGAATACATCAGTATGGAAAGCTGGAATTTCATAGAATCACTCGGCCTTTCCTTATCCAGCATGAATTTGCCCCTCATTAAAAAACTAATGGTGACCGCTCCGGATGGTACTGTATTAAATGCTGCATTACCGCTGGGCGGTTTTGGCATCAGCAGGTATGTGTTAGACCATGAATTAAAAAAGATCGCTGACACATGTAAAGTTACTGTTTACGAAAAGTGCAAAGTGGAGGAAGTGCATTTTAATAATGATTTTTTTTACCTGCAAACCAGTAAAGGAAATTTCACCAGCAAGGTTTGCGCCGGCAGTTTCGGTAAACGCAGTAATCTCGATCTTAAATGGAAAAGGAATTTTGTATTGTCCCGTAAAAGCAAGCTCAATAATTACATCGGAGTAAAATATCACCTCAAAACAGATTTCCCTGTTGACTCCATTGCGCTACACAATTTCGAACATGGCTATTGTGGTATCTCAAGCATTGAAGAAGGAAAGTATTGCGTTTGCTATTTAACCAACGCTTACAATCTCAGCAGGAACAACAATTCCATCCAGCAAATGGAACAGAATATTTTATTCCAAAACAAACACCTTCAACAATTATTTTCCAATTGCGAAAAGCTGTTGAATGTGCCGGTTACCATTTCTCAAATTTCTTTTAACACAAAGGAGCAGGTGTATGATCATATTTTATTGCTGGGCGATGCTGCCGGCATGATTACGCCCCTGTGCGGCAATGGAATGAGTATGGCACTGCACAGCAGTAAAATTGCGGCGCTGCACATTCATGAATTTCTGCAGGACAATATCAGCCGGCAGTTACTCGAAGATCATTATACCACTCACTGGAAAAAAATATTTGCTCATCGTGTAAAAGTGGGCATGGTAATACAAACCTTTTTTGGAAGAAAATGGCTCACCAATCTTTTCATCCGCTGCATGAAACGAATGCCCGGTATTACCAGAAAAATTATTGCTCAAACACATGGCACCCCTTTTTGATTTTTATACTCACAAGTAATTACATTTGTTGAAAACTACGCAACGATATGCATGTACCAATAATGGCCGAAATGGCTGCCAGTGGAGAAAACCCAGATGTGCTATTCTGGGTAGGTTGTGCCGGCAGTTTTGACCAACGGGCCCAAAAGATCACCAAAGCATTTGTTAGCATTTTAGATAAGGTTGGAATAAAATATGCCATACTGGGTAAAGAAGAAATGTGTACCGGCGACCCAGCCAGGCGTGCCGGCAATGAGTTCATGTTCCAGATGATGGCTTATCAAAATATCAATATCCTGAATGGCTATGGTATCAAAAAAATTGTAACGGCATGTCCTCATTGTTTCAATACGTTGAAGAATGAATACCCTGAGTTGGGTGGAAATTATGAAGTGATCCATCATGCAACATTTTTACAGCAACTGATTGATGAAGGCAGGATCAAAATGACTGGTAGCGGCAGTTTTAAAGGAAAGAAAATAACCTACCACGACAGTTGTTACCTGGGCCGTGCCAATAATGTTTATGAAGCACCCCGTAAAGTGCTGGAAGCACTGGATGCTTCGCTGGTGGAAATGAAACGCTGTAAAACCAATGGCCTTTGCTGCGGTGCAGGTGGTGCACAAATGTTCAAAGAAGAAGAGAAAGGAACTACCAGGATAAATTTAGAAAGAACAACCGAAGCACTTGAAACTGGTGCTGCGGTAATTGCTGCGGCCTGCCCTTTTTGCAATACTATGATGACGGATGGGGTAAAGAACAGCAATAAAGAGGATGATGTAAAAGTATTGGACATTGCCGAACTGGTGGCCGCATCTATGCAATAGCATTTAAAACAGGAGCATTTAACTTTGCAACATGAAAGTAGATTTACAGGAGTTATTACCGGCAGACTTTAACAACAACTCAAGGGTATGGATCTACCAGAGCAGCCGCTTGTTCTTGTTGAGTGAGGTATTTGAAATTGAAAAAATGCTGGAGGATTTTGTGGCAAACTGGAAAAGCCATGCAGATACTGTGAAGGGCTATGCCAACTTGTTCTATGGACAGTTTATCATATTAATGGCCGATGAAACTGCCACAGGCGTAAGCGGTTGCAGTACCGATAGCAGCGTAAGGCTAATGAAAACGATAGAGCAGCAATTCAATGTGCAGCTATTCGACCGCCAGAGCCTTGCTTTTTTAATTAAAGATAAAGTACAGTTGCTGCCCCTCTCCCAATTACATTATGCAGCAGGCAACAATTTTATTACTGCAGATACCCTTTATTTCAACAATACGGTACTTACCAAGGGTGAATTGATCAGTAACTGGATTGTACCAGTACAAAAAAGCTGGCTTGCCAAAAGGATTGGCTTACCAGCTTCTTAAAAAGAACATTAAATTTTACTTGTCTGAAGGATTTCTTTTACCGGTGCTTAGCTTCTCAATAGTAGCTTCCAGCCGGGCTGTTTTTGTTTCTTCCTTTTTGGCGCTGTTTATCCAAACAATGTATTCTTTCTTATTGGTAAACGAAAGCGTTTCAAAAAAAGCATTGGCCTTTTTATTCTTGGTAAAAAGGCTTTGCAGTTCTACAGGTGTAGTGATGGTCCTGTTTTCCAGGTCAATACAGTCCATTTCTGCAATTGCTGATGAACGTTTGATCTTTTCTGCTTTTTTGAACCGGATACCGCACCAGACATTGTCCAATGCAATAGACCTTACGGCTTCGATGCCATAAGCCGTAATGCATTGCCAGTTGCAGTCCCTTGAAAGGTCGCTGACAATTTTGGACGATACTTTAGGGTAGGCAATCCATAACTTAGCGTCTTCTGCAAGGGCAGGAACCACATCTTTAAGGATGTCTTTCAATTGATTATGGCTGATGGCGAACACCAGGGCAAAGTCAATTCTTTTGATTTTCAGAAGGGGGGTCACATTTTTTGAAAAAGAGAGTTTTGCAAACTGCTTTTCGATGGTAGACGGCAATCCCTGTATCAACAGGTTCTTCTCGTCTTTCAGTTGCAGTTTCTCAAACACTGATAACGAGGGTGCTAATACTTCCATATTGTGAGTTTAAAAAGTTTGCAAAAATAACGATTTTTTTTGCACAATTACGCATAAAAGGCAATCTAAATGATTAAAAATATCACAATACGTTGGGAAAGAGAGGCAAGCACCCCAAAAAAGCAATAATGTATTCTGGAGAATCAGGCTTTAAAGGTCTGCCGAAAATAAATAAAAGCAGAAACAAAACTGGTCAAGATAGTGCCAGATCAATGTTCAAAGAAAAAAACTGCACTCACTTGTTCATCAGCGGTCTTAATGTATACCCCTGATTTCTAAGCAATTCGATCAGGCCCTTCTCCCCTACCAAATGCCCGGCACCTACAGCAACAAATACCGGTTGTTTTTTCATGATCTCTTTTAGTTGAATTACCCAGTTCTTATTGCGGTTGTCCAGCAGGATATCCTGGTGTTCTTCCATACCAAACTCACTTTTATTAAATAAGTTCTGCATGGCAGCCAGTTGCTGGCTCTTATAAACATTCACCATCGTGTCAAAATATTTTGCGTATATGTTCAGGCTGTCAATACTTTTGATCAGTTCTTTGGCCTGCTCTTCATAAGGAATGCTGTCAAATACAGAGGCCTGAAATTCCATTGTTTCCAGTCCGTTGATTTCTTTTTGCTGGGTTTTGGCCACTTTCATCAATTCTTCCGCCACGCCGCTGACTGTTTTACAGGGCATCATTTTAGGATACAGCATTGCCACCAGGAAATAGGGCTTTATGCTTTGCAGAAATGTAAGCGGTGTAGAAAGACTGTCTTTAAAAAACTTATTGAGCTTGTTGTATTCCTCTTCTGTATAAAGATCCTTCAGTTTTTTGCCATTTTTCATATTCATCATCAACAAGCCACCCATCATTACAGCCGGGTCATCCATATCCAGTTCCATGTATACAGTAGCAGCATTGCCTATAGCTGCTTTCAATTGATTGCTGATCACAATATCTCCCTTGCACATCAAATGAAAAGTGCCGAACAGGTAAGAGTTTTGTTTGAGCCCGTTGCCGCTTACTTCCCATAGCAAACTGTTATTATCGGTATTACTAACCAGCGATGACTGCTTTGGCTGGCCTTTACAGGAAAAAAAAAGCACTATACATGAAAGGAAAATTGTAATACGCATATTTAATATTTGTTTAAAAAATACAACAACTGTATGTTAAGCTCATTTTATTTTAGGAAATAATTCTCTGTTTCAAATACCCCTTCTGCCTCATTGTACTGGCTGTATAAAAAAGATACTTTTTCTAATTACTGAGAAACGTTACTGAAGCAAAAATGAAACACAATTAATGCGATCTTAATCACTAATAGAAACTTTTTACCTGGCCACAGCATACAAACTCCCACCCTTTTCAAATATCCTGTTAATCTTTTTTTCAACAGTAAGGTCTTTTTCAACTGGCGGAGCATGGTGAGGTTTTATCCTTGCGTCCATTACCAGCGGGCCTTTGCAGCCCCAGTGCTTATTTTCTGTAAAGCTATTGATACCATATATATCATGCGAAGGATTACACCGGGTAAAACCAATCCATAAAAAGTTACGCAGGCTGGCGGCTGTAAAAGTGGCATCATCTGCAAGAATGATTATTACCACATTCTTTAAATCAGCATACTGCAACTGTTCATTCAACATTACAGATTGCTCATTTGCTTTTTGATAATTTTTGAATGCCGCCGACTGCAAAGCTATCACACCGGGCATCACCAGTTGTGGGTTTTCAAAACCTTTCAGTTGTTTTAATTCAGCGGGTATTGTAGTAGCAAGCTCCCTTAGGGAAACACCATAAGCGGCAAATACTACCTTGCTACCACTGTTGAGGGATGTGCCTGAATAATCCAGTGTGTCTATTGTTGTATTAGTATAAAAGTGAACATCTCTTGAAAGGTCAATTCGTTGTAAAACATATTTGAAGTAAGCCTGTATATCATGTGTTGTGATCCGGTTATCATCATCCGCAGTGATAAATAAAAACTTTGCAAGGCTTAACTGCCCGGTACCTAAAATATGATTGGCAATGGTAAGAATTTCTGCAGGTTGTTTGGTGGGTGTGTAAGGTGTGTAGCGTTCACTGCCTACGGCCAACAACAAAGGATGAACGCCTGCCGCATCCACAGCATGAACTTCTTTTAATCCAGGTATCTCTGCCTGCACCGCACTGCCTGTTAATTCATGTATCAATTGTCCAAAGCTGGTATCTTCCTGTGGCGGGCGGCCCACTACAGTAAAAGGCCAGATCGCATTTTTCCTGGCATACACACTATGAACCTTCATTAAAGGAAAAGGATGCTGCAGACTGTAGTAACCCAGGTGATCTCCAAAAGGACCTTCGGGTTTATTTTCTCCGGGGTATACTTCACCTGTAATAACAAAGTCAGCATCGGTACTGATACAAAATCCATCTTCATATACATACCTGAATCTTCTTCCACCTAATACTCCTGCAAAGGTCATTTCACTGATGCCTTCCGGCAATGGCATTACTGCGGCTACGCTATGGGCAGGGGGGCCTCCTGCAAACACACTCACTTTAAGCGGCTGTGCCTTTCTGTTAGCCTTGGCCTGATGTACCCCAATGCCCCGGTGCAACTGGTAATGCAACCCTGCTTCCTTATTCATCTCATACTCATTACCACTAAGCTGAATACGGTACATTCCCAGGTTGGCATTCATGATACCTGGCTGATCAATATCTTCTGTATATACTTGAGGCAGGGTTACAAACGCACCCCCATCCATGGGCCAGTGATGAATCTGGGGAATGTCCTCAATTTTTAGTTGCTGAAATAAAACTGGTTTACTGACTGGATTTTTTAAAGGCAAAGCTTTAAGGGCAGCTAAACCAGCAGAAAAATTATTGATAGGATGTTTGATCGCTTTAACGGGATCGTTCTTTAATTCAATTAATTGCTGTACCAATTGCAAGGTATCCCTGAAAATAAATTTACTTCTTTCTAAAGTACCAAAAATATTAGAAGCGGCCCTGAACCTGCTGCCTTTAACATGCTCAAATAATAAAGCAGGGCCTTTTGCTTCATGTACTCTTAAATGGATAGCAGCCATTTCAAGATAAGGATCAACTTCTTCCTTTATCCTAATCAGTTGACCGTTCTTTTCAAGATCGAGTAAACAGGTTTCTAGCGACTGGTAGGCCATTGATTATTTTTTCTCTGTAAATGTAAAACAGTAAACAGGAGGAATGGTTGCAAAAATAAAGAGAAGATATTTCTGCTAAAACTTAATATACGTTTACCGGGCAGCCCAGCTTACCTTTTCCTGCACGGCCATTTCCGCCACCGCTCTGTAGCCTGAAACTGATGGATACCCCCCCAGTGTAATAAAAATCCTTGCTTTTGGGGTTTCCCCTTATTGCCCCCTGGTCAGGATAAGGCAATGCAGGATTTATTTCATCACTCCTAAAAGCGATATCCACTGCCTGTTGGCCACTGGCATCCCTGTTTCTCAACACATTTTTATCAATGTAAACAGTACTAACGTCATCCAGGTAATCCGTAAACAGTTTACGCAATGCTGCCTCCAGCCTGATGTAAATATTGTCATTTACAGCCAATTTTATTCCACCACCAAAAGGTATGGCCAACTGGTTAAGCCCGTATTTGTTTATGCCCGGCAAGCCCTGACCTTCTGTACCCAGCGGCTGCAGGTACAGCTTCTTATTGGTGGCATCAAAAGTGTATGGATTAAAATGATAGCCAGCCAACGCTACAAATACATAGGGAGTAACAAGGTGTTCATTGGAGTTGATGAGATCGTACTCTGCCCCTAAATGAATTTCAATTACCTGGCTGGCAAAACTCAGGTTTCTTATTTTATTCAACTTACTTAACTTATCATCACTGCTTACCTTGCCAGCTACTACCCCCACTCTTAAAAATAACTTTTCTGAAATCTCGTAATACACACCTGCACTTATATAGGGTGAGACTGATTCAGGGTTAATTTTTACTCTGCAGATCACCTGGTAATTCATAAGCCCCACCTGCAAAGAGGTGAGTACTTTGTGCAGTTAATAGTGCGGAATGCAGGATCACTAATATTGTGGATAATATTTTTTTCATGAATGCTTAAAAGCGCAAATATAACTATTAACAACGCTTATATACAATGGCTGGCATAAGTTATTAAAGGAAATATTTTAATGAAAGATCGCTGCTGGTTTTACCGGCGTACAATGTTCTGACAGTATCTCAACCTTATCCTTTGTTTTAACGATCACCATGCTGCAACGCTGGTCTTCATCAAAAGGAACACCCCTGTACACACCTTTGCCCTCCCAGCGGGTGCTTACAATCGCAGCGTTTTGATACAACTGTACAGAAATAGCAGAACGCTTCATTTTTTCTAATGTGTATTCAGATGAGCCTGCAGTTTGCACCACGCCTTCCCTGCTGAAAACACCTCCCGATTGCGTAAAGTAGATATATGCAGAGGCCAGCACAGAATCTACTTCTTTTAAATTTTTATTGCGCCAGCCATCATCAAATCTATTAATAATATTTACCACTTCCTGTTCTGTAAGCGGCCTGGTCTTTTTACAGGCAACAATACCAAATGATGGCAATAGTAAAAAAAGCAGCAGTTTATTCATAACTACAAATATAAACAGCTCACAGATGATTGTGAATAATAGATACTGATAAATTGGGTAAGGCACAGTATTAAAGAAATTTAAGCTGTAGCTTATTGCAACCGTTTAAATATTTTTTTTGGTTAATTATTTTTTTTTAATCTTTGCGATCTTCAATTTTATGAATATGAAATTCTAAGCAGGCAGTTTTCGTGAAAAAACTGTCATTTATAAATTTTGCGAAGGCAGATATCACTGCCTTTCCTTTATTACTATATTATCACTGCTTAATAAGAATTTCATGCTCAATACTCAATCAACAACCAGCCGTTTTCAACATTTTTTTTCACTCATCAGGCAATCGCTGAATGGCGAAACGCAGGATTATACCACCGGCAGCATCAGGCGGGCCGTATTATTACTGGCAGTACCCATGGTGCTTGAAATGTGCATGGAGAGTGTATTTGCCCTGGTAGATATTTATTTTGTAAGCCACTTGGGCAAGCATGCCACCTCTGTGGTAGGCTTAACAGAATCTGTGATCACCATTGTTTATTCCCTCGCCATTGGTATCAGTATGGCGGCCACGGCGATGGTGGCAAGGCGTGTGGGGGAAAAAAATACAGCAGCTGCTTCCAGGGCTGGTATGCAGTCGATGCTGATTGCTTTGTTTTTTACTGTTATCATCAGTGTTACCGGGTTTGTTTTTTCCGGCGAGCTTTTGCACTTGATGGGGGCTGAACCTGAAACCATCGCATCTGGCCAAAACTATACAAGAATACTAATGGCAGGCAGTTTAGTGATCATGCTGCTTTTTTTGCTCAATGGTATTTTTCGTGGTGCAGGCGACGCAATGATGGCCATGAAGAGTTTATGGATCGCCAATATCTGCAATATTATTTTGTGCCCTATACTCATTCGTGGGCTCGGGCCAATACCTGCATTCGGTATTACCGGTGCTGCGATGGCCACTACCATTGGCAGGGGCATTGGTGTACTGTACCAATTGTATCATTTATTTAATGGCAGGCACATTGTGAAATTTGTATTTAAGCATCTTGCACCTGACTGGAAAGTGATCCGGTCTATCTTCAACATTGCCTGGCCGGCGACACTGCAGTTTTTAATCGGCTCGGGCAGCTGGATAGTGCTAACCTCCCTGGTGGCACGTACCGGGCACAGTGATGCTTCTGCCGGCTACCAGATCGCCATCAGAATTGTGATGTTTTTTTTGCTGCCTGCATGGGGATTGAGCAATGCTGCCGCTACGCTGGTGGGACAAAACCTTGGTGCGTTACAACCGCAAAGAGCCGAGGAATCGGTGATTAAAACAGCAAAATACAATGCTATTTTTATGTTTGTTGTTTCGCTGCTCATCATTGGATTTGCACCCTGGATCATTTCATTTTTTACGAAAGAAGAAAGCGTTGCCAATTATGCGATAGCAGCAGCAAGGATTATATGTGCAGGTTATGTTTTTTATGGTATCGGCATGGTGATGGTGAACGCCTTTAATGGAGCCGGTGATACCAAAACACCTACGGTTATCAACCTGGTTGGTTTCTGGTGCTTTCAGATTCCACTGGCGTATGGCCTTGCAACAATTGCCGGCATGGGCCCAACAGGTGTTTTCATCGCCATCCCTGTAGCTGAAACAGCCATCAGCATTGCGGCTTTTATTTTATTTAAAAAAGGCTACTGGAAGCTGAAGAAAGTATAAGCAACTTCAAAACAAAGCTGCCGTAAATGATACAGCAGCTTTGTTAAAGTAAGCCCTTGAAGGCTTTATTCTTTTTAGTGAACCTGTATTTTACTCATTGGATAATCCCATAGCGGATCTTTTCATTTTTTGGGTGGTTTCATGACCGAGGTAATTTTCTATCCTGCTTTCAATGAAATATATCACTGGTGTAAGCAGTACTGCTATTGCGAATTTATAAATGTAATTCATCACACAAATGCCCAGCACTAATTGCCAGGTCCAGCCCCTCCCTATCTTAAATGCAATAAACAATACGATAAAGCTATCCACCAACTGAGAAACCAGCGTAGAGCCTGTCGCCCTAAGCCATACTTTCTTTTCGCCGGTATATTTTTTTATTTTATGAAAAACGGTTACATCAACAATCTGGCTTACCAGAAAAGCGGTGAGGCTTCCTGCAATGATCCACATTCCCTGGCCAAATATTCCATTGAATGCCTTGCTCATATCCGGGATGCCGTCTTTTACACCAGAACTATACCAAAAGTCAGCCGGGGGTATTTCCATAGCCGCATAGAACATGATAAACCCATAACCGATCAGTGCAACAGCTGTATAAGAGATACGCCTTACAGCTTTAGGCCCGTAATATTCATTTACAATATCTGTCATCACAAACTCAAGTGGCCAAAGCAACACACCACAGGTAAGATTAAAAGACAGGCCTTTTTCACCAAACAACGTAAAATTTACCGGATCGATACCGATAAATTTTTCCAATGAAAATATTTTACCGCCGATACATTCTGCGATCAATGCATTGGCAACGAAAAATGCGGTAAAGAAGACAAACAACTTAGTAGGCTTGTCTTTGAGAATGTTGTGCAGCATGCCGTAAAATTCTAAAAGAAAAAATAATAAACCTGTATCAATAAGAAAAGTAAGTTAACCCAAATCAGCCATTTGGCAACAGGTTGTGGACGCTTTAGTAAAAAAAACAACAGGCAGATAATATTGAAAACTAAATTGATGAGGATGGCACCATAGCCCAAAACAACCAGCGTGCTTTCCAGTGGTTTCAGCAACACGAGTCCATCAAAACGTTCATTCTTTTGCTGGTTGAGTATTTCCACCCACCTCAGGATAACTGCTGCAATAAAGCAGAGGTTGCACACGAAAACGATTTTGGAAAAGAAACGCATGGGTATTTAAATTGGCCTGGTGACTGTACAATAAACGATCTAACCATTCTTCCCTGTCAGCATCGGTACAAAAGAGAAATTCTCAAAAGCTTCTTCACTGGTAGTGCCATCTTCGTTCTTGGTAATACGGAGCATACGCTGGTGAGGGCCTTCGTCTACCGGTATTACCATTTTGCCACCCTTTCATTTGACCAATGAGTTTAGGTGGGATAACGGGAGCTGCTGCTGTAATAATCACTTTATCAAAGGTGCATAAGTGGGCAGCCCTTCAAAACCATCACCATAAAAACTTCAATTGAGGATATTTATTTTTAAAAACATATTGCCTGGTTTTCAAACAATACTTTTTGCCTTTCAATGGTAAACACTTGTGCTTTCATTTCTGCCAATACCGTTGCCTGGTAAATGCTGCCGGTACCGATCTCCAGTATTTTTTCAAAAGGTTTTACCTGCAGCAATTGTGTTTGGTAGGCCACCGTATAAGGCTGTGAAATGGTTTGCCCTTCGCTGATAGGAAAAGCCCTGTCCTCATAAGCAATTTCGTCAAATGCACTGTCTAAAAAAAAATGGCGTGGAATATTACTGATAGCAGTGAGTACAGCTTCATCATTAATGCCCTTTTCCCTTAATGTATCAATTAGTTTTTTGCGGAGTCCTTTGTGCCGGTAAGTATCGTCGTATTTTCTCATAGCATATTTTAGCCGACACGAATTACAATAATTTTTAGCAATAAAACAAAAGAATAAATACAGTAATTGAAAAAGCCGGAACTGGCCCGGCGGATGGCCCTTTTGTACAATTGAATGCCCTTGTTAAAGAAGTTCCAGCCATTGCTATTCATTTCATCATCCAGTTTTGTTTTGAATGATTCCAGTACATCAATGTCAGCCTGGGTGAATTACATTTTATCATCATCCAGTATTTTCAGCCTCCGGTTGTAAAGCAGCAGGGAAGTGCTATCGTTCCATATTACCGGGGCATAATGATTTTTATCCAGGAAAACACGAAGGATTTTTCACTTCTGGTTGAAGGCTGAGGAATAATAAATTTGTGCATGAGTATTTATAGAACGCACAAGGAAGTAAGCCATGTAAAATTTTCTCATTGCAGTTCCGGGTTAAAAAAACGGGAAGTGATGGGTTACCACTTCCCTGTAAACTATTTACTTCAATTGCATATCAGTGATGATCCTTGCAATTTTTGCATTCAATTCTTTTTCTGCCGTTTCAAAGGCTGTGGCGTCTGCTATTTTAGTATTCACGCTAAAATAGAATTTGATCTTGGGTTCTGTACCGCTGGGCCTTGCAGAAATGCTGGTACCATCTCCCAGGATAAACTGCAGTACATTGCTTTTGGGCAGATCAATTGCCCAGCTTTCGCCGGTTTCCAAATTTTTACCAACCTGCAATTGATAATCGAGTAACTGCTGTACACGTACACCATCAATTGTTTTGGGTGGATTGGCACGATAGCCACTCATCATATCAGCAATTTCTTTGGCGCCGTTCATTCCTTTTTTAGTAATACTTACCAGGTCTTCTTTGTATAAACCATATTGTACATACAGATCGATCAGTTTATCATACATGCTGCTTCCCTTGCTCTTTTCATAAGCAGCCATTTCACACAATAATGCAACGGCGCTTACTGCATCTTTATCACGTATCTGGTCGCCGATCATCAAGCCAAAACTTTCTTCGCCACCTATGATGTATTTTTCTTTTCCTTCTTTTGCTTTGATCAATGAAGATATCCATTTGAAACCGGTGAGCACATTGTAACATGCTACGCCGTTTTGTTTGGCAATGTTGTCGATCAGGTAAGAAGTAACAATGGTCTTCACTACCATATCATTGGGCTGTGCAATACCCTTTGTTTTTCTTGCTTCTATCATGTAATTGAATGCCAGCACCGCAGTTTGGTTGCCATTCATCAGTATCCATTCGCCTTTGTTGTTTTTAATACCAACACCAACCCTGTCTGCATCAGGATCGGTACCCAATAAAATGTCGGCATCCATTGCCTTTGCCTGGTTGAGGCCAATATTCATGGCATCTTTTTCTTCAGGGTTGGGGTAAATCACCGTTGGAAAATTTCCATCAGGTGTGCTCTGTTCTTCTACCACATGCACATTGTTGAAACCAAATGCAGCCAATACTTTTGGAACAACAGTAATGCCAGTTCCATGAATTGGTGTGTAAACTATTTTAAGATCATGCTGTGCTTTACAAATTTCAGGATAAACGCTGAGGCCTTTTACCATATCGATATAAACATCATCAATATCTTTTCCTATCAAAGTGATATTGGCTTCGCCACCGTTCCATTTCACATCATCTACCGACAGGATTTTATCAACCTCTTTAATGGTGTTTACATCATGCGGCCCTACCATTTGTGCGCCATCATCCCAATAGGCTTTGTATCCGTTGTATTCTTTTGGATTGTGTGAGGCAGTACAAACCACACCACCCTGGCAACCAAAATAACGGATGGCATAACTCAATTCAGGGGTTGGCCGCAGCGCTTCAAACAAATAAACTTTTATACCATTGGCAGCAAATACATTGGCAACTGTTTCTGCAAAAAAGCGGCTGTTATTCCTGCTATCATGCCCCACTACTACTTTTACCTCACCAAAACTTTGCTTTAAATAATTGGCGTAACCCTGTGTGGCCATACCAACGGTATACTTATTCATCCTGTTGGTGCCAATGCCCATGATACCTCGCAATCCCCCTGTACCAAATTCCAAATTCTTATAAAAGGCATCCGCCAGTTCATCGGGATTTTCTGCCTGTAATTTTTTATCCCTTCCTTGACTGATTGCTCATAATTTCCTGCCAGCCAGGAGTCGATTTTTTGTTGAATAGCGGCGTCCATATCGTTGATTATTTTAGGGATTGAAGGTATTATATTTTGTTTTTAAATAGACGGACTGTTATAAAGAAATTTACAAATAAAAAAACCACCTTTCGGTGGGCTCTATTCTATCATGAAGTATTGTTTATTTTTTTACAGGTTTGTAAAAAGTTAATGCCTCAGGCATATAAGATTTAAGCTTGGCAATCCTGTTTTCATCAGAAGGGTGTGTAGCTAAAAACTCTGGTTGCTTTGCACCGCCTGCCTGTGCCATCCGCTGCCAGAATGCAATTGCCTCATTGGGATTGTACCCTGCCATTGCTGAGAAGTACAAACCATATTTATCAGCTTCATATTCCTGGCTACGTGAGTTTGGTAATAAAACGCCTAACTGCACTCCCGGTCCATAAATATTATTAAAAATGTTGTTCACTTTTGGATTTCCGTTGGTAAGGATATCACCAATAGCTCCAATTCCCTGGGCCGCCAAACCATTGTTCATTCTTTCGCCCCCATGACCAGCTACAGCATGTGTTATTTCATGGCCTAAAACAATGGCCAGTGCTGCTTCATTTTGAGTAACCGGTAACAGGCCGGTATAAACTACCACTTTGCCGCCGGGCATACACCATGCATTCACCTCCTTACTGTCAACCAGGTTAAACTCCCATTGATACCCCTTGGTTACATCGGCCATCCCTTTTGCACTGTAGTATTCACGGATGGCTGCGGCAATTCGGGTTCCTACTCTTTTCACCATTTCTGCATCCTTGTTGGTTGAGCTGCTCACTACTTTATTTTGCGATAGAAAAGTGCGATACTCAGTTATGGCCATCTCTTCCAGTTGACTTTCAGAGATTAGGCTCAGGTGGCTTTTACCAGTCAACGCATTTTTTGTACAGCCAATAACAATTAATGAAACAACTACTGCTAATGCTAAAATCTTTTTCATAATTGAGAATTTATAATTCATCTATAAACAATTGACGTACCAATAATAATAAAAAAGCCTGTTAAATAAAACAGGCTATACTATCAGGAGACTTGAATTATTTACTACGGGTTGCTTTGCGCCTGTCACGATGTTTAAAAATGGGCACCCTGCTTTCATTGCCACGAAGCAATTTGATGATATTTTTCTGATGGGTTAATACGACCATAAAGGCAACCAGTACAGCAAAGATGCGGTAGATGGTTACATCATCATTCCATATCCACAAAACACAAATGGGCAATGCCACACCTGCTAAAATAGAACTGAGGGAAACATACCTTGTCAGGAAAAGTACCAATAAAAAAACACCTACACAACTTGCAGCAATGACGGGTTGAACGGCCAGGATCATTCCAAACAGTGTAGCTACCCCCTTGCCACCTTTGAAATCTGCAAATATGGGGAATATATGACCCAATACTGCGGCAAGACCAAGACCTACCATCAGGTTTGTTCTGTCCCATTCATTATGGAGATAGTAAGGTAAAAAATTGAAAAGTGCTACGGCAGCCATCCCTTTTAATATGTCCATCACCATTACAATGGTGCCATATCTGGAACCCAGCACCCGGAAAGTATTAGTAGCGCCCATGTTGCCGCTACCGTATTCACGGATGTCGATTCCAAAAAATTTTCTACTGATCATCAATGCAGTGGGTACGGAACCGATCAGGTAAGCCACAAAAATCAATATCAGTTCCTTCATAGTTTCTTTAGTGAGTTGAGGATGCAAATATAGCCATTTACCACTTTGGTTAACAATTATTTAATGCTAAAAAAAGGAGGAAATTGTGCGCCCTTTAGATTTTTTTTGTAAGGATAGCAATCCAATCTCCTTTTTGGGTAACAGAGAGATGCTGAAAACCAGCTTTTTCGATAGCCGTTTTCATAGCCTTCTCATCAGTTGCCAGGAAGCCACTAAAGATAGCTTCGGTTCCGGCATGGGCAATAGCTGAAATGGAATCAAGGCTAGCTGTGATCACATTCAGGTTGATATTGGCCAGGATAATATCATATTGCTTTCCCGCCGGGATGGTTTCCATCAGCGCCACCTGTATATGCTTGCAGCCGTTTTGCTCAATATTTTCCTCTGTATTGGTAATGCTCCATTCGTCGTTGTCAATGGCAAAAACGGAAGCTGCCCCCAGTTTTTGAGCAAGAATGGCAAGGATACCCGTACCGGTGCCAAAATCAAAAACAGTTTTGTCTTTAAAGTTGACCGACTCCATGTGTTTCATCACCAAATAAGTGGTGGCATGGTGACCGGTGCCAAAACTCATTTTGGGAGTAATGACAATCTCATGCTGCACATTTTTAATGGGCTGGTGAAAATGCGCCCTGATGGCAACGAACTTATCTACAAACACGGGTTCAAATTCGCTCTCCCATTTTTTATTCCAGTTGATATTTTCAATATCAGACTTTGTGTAAGAAACAATAGAGAATTTCTCCAGCACCTTTTCAAAAGCGTCCTGATTGAACTGAAATTCCGGTATAAAAGCGATGAGCAGGTCTTCTTCTTCCACAAAACCATCAAAGCCCTGTTCGGCCAGCATAGCGATCAATTTATCTGACTCTTCCTGGTTGGGTAGTTCAAAATCGAACTGGTAAAAATTGCTGTGCATTTTATTAAGATTAGTTTTCGGTTAGGTTTATTTCGAGTTTAATTGGCTGTCCCCTGAAATCAACATCAATCAATTGATAATGTTTTTGCACCCCCATCACACTGGTCCTGATATCCATTTTAATGATTTCCTGTATTGGAATATCAATATTATTCCTTTTACCCCGATTCGGATAAGCGATCAGTTTGCTACTCCCGATTTTCAAACTTCTTTTGAACCCACTTTTATACAGTGCATTGTTATTGGTGCTGATTTCAATGATCATTTTATTACCCGTTGTGATCCCTTTGAAATTGATTATTTCTGAAACGCCATTTTTACTTTCGCCGTCATCATAGTACAATATACCAGTAGATTCTTTTGAAGACGGGTAGTAAATGATATGGATGTCATTATCTTTTAGATCTTTGGAAGTAGCGGCTGGTTTGCTAAAATTGTACAGCAGGGGTACAAAACTTCCTTCTTTAACAAAAGCAGGAATGTGGCTGATACCAACCAATTGATTTATCCATACACCTCCTTTAAAACTTGTTGTATCAAAAAATCATACCACTTACCCTCTGGCAAATAAATTTTTCTTTCTGTCGCACCCTTTTCCAAGACAGGAGCTACCAAAATATTTTCTCCCCACATAAACTCATCACCAACATTTACAGCAACCATATCTTTTGGATAATAATAATACAGCGGTGCCACCAATGGTTCAGCTTTTGAAGCTTGCTTATAAGCAAGCGTGTAATTATATGGCAGCAGCTGGTACCTTAACTGTACAGAACTCTTTGCATACTCTCTGTAAGCTGTATCGATCAGCGCAGGTTCGCTTGGAAAGCTGTACGCATTAGGATCGATCTCAAACAATGCCGTACCATGCGGCCGGAAAATTGGTGTGAATGCCGCAAACTGAAGCCACCTTACATACAATTCAATATCGCCCTCACCACCAGCAAAGCCACCGGCATCTGCATGAATGTAAGGAATACCGCTCATGCTCATACCCAGCATTACCGGCAGTTGTGCCTGCAGACCACTCCAACTGCGGCTGATATCACCGCTCCAGGGGAAAATGTTGTAACGCTGGCTCCCTGCAAACCCTGAACGGTTCAGGTGAAACAACCGCTGATTGGGATATTCTTTTGCATAATGTTCACTCAGCATCCTGTTCCAGTAATGCCCGTAAATATTATGTACTTCGTCGGCGCCCATTAATCTTTTAACGCCATAGTCTTTCAGGCTGTGGCGGATACTGGCAGGATGTTTTTCCGGTTCCCCCAGGTCAGTCCACCAGGCATGTACGCCGTTGGCGATTTGCTTTTTATAATGATTCTTCCATATCCAGTTGCCGGCATCTTTTCTAAAGATGTCTAACAAGCCTCCATAGCCGAAATAAAAATCAGTAAGGTTAAATGGCCTGCCTGCTGAATCAACTGCAAAATATTTGTTAGCAGCATCGTAATTTTTTGTTCCTTTTAAAATGAAAGGCTCTGCAATTAACACGGTATTGATATTGTCTTTCTTAAAATCACCGATCATTTTTTTAGGGTCGGGCCATTTTGTTTTGTTCACCCATTCGAGATTGCCCAATGTATTTTTGATACTGTCGCCAAACCAGAAAAGGTCGAAGATCACTGCATCAAACGGAATTCCTTCCTGTTTCATTTTACCTGCAATATCTTTTACCTGTGCTTCGCTGCTGTAGCCAAAGCGGCTCATAAAGTTGCCCATGGCCCAGCGTGGAGGCAGCGGCTGCGTACCGGTAAGTTTATAATAAGAAGAGAGGATTTCCTTATAATCATTTCCAAAGATGATGTACACATTGAGTTCGCCACTCACAAAACCTGCTTCAAAAAAATCATTATCGGTTTTGCCAATGTCTGCATAGCCTTTGGAGGCATTGTCAAAGAATAAACCATAACCTTTTGAAGAGGTGAAGAAAGGAACAGAAAAATTCAGCGCATCGGCACCATTGCTGTATCCATACCAGGGATTGTTGTACAACGGAAACCGGTACCCTCTCCTGTTCAATGGCAATGCTCTTTCGCCGCCGCCGAAAATTTTCTCCTCTTTATCCAGCATGAACCTGAAAACATGGTGCCCACCTGTATCTTCCTTAACAAATGGCTTAACCTTGTTTTGTTTCCAGGCAACTATGCCGTGCTGTAAATCTGCGATAACAGCTGTTTGGCTTACAGGCTTTGTAATTACCGCATTGGTAATATTCTCATTCGTTCTATAACCTTTTGGTTGAAAAACCACTTTCACTACATTGGATCCGTAAGGAATCACCTTCCAGCTACCCTCGGCTTTTTTATAAGGGTTTGTTTGTGCAGAAACGGTGCGATAATAAAAAGAAAGCGACAGAGAGAAAATATCTGTATCGCATAGTTTATTTTTTTATACAAGATGAGTGAATTCAAAACCGGGGTTCGCTGCACTTGTTGTTTAAATTATTTGAGCACAAAATTAGTTCATACTGAAATTACATTAACATTAAAAAAAGGCCCGGAAAGGCCTTTGTATTCCAATCAAAAAAAATAGAATTATTTATTTACCGCCAGCATACCGGTATACTGATGGGTTACTTTTTTAATGATGTACCCACTGATCCAGCCCACATAACCATAGCGTGGGTAAATGAATTTCTTGTTCGGATTAACAGAGTTCACTTTTTTAATCAACTCATCCAGCCAGATGGCACCAGCCGTTAATGCTCGTTGGTCATAGGTTTTTGTCACCCTTTCAATATTGTTTCGGGCAGTTACCTGGGTTACATGATTGGTAATGGCAAGGAGTGAAGCCGGCTTTGTCAGTTCATCATAATTACTGACCAGTTTTTGGCGGAAATCAGCAATGTCCTTACCACTGAGCTCCACATAGTTTTGTTCTGCGGCTGCCGGGTATAAATAAGAAGTCAATGCCCAAACAATACCGCCGGATAAATAAATGGCATCTTTCGATTTAAAATCGTTCTTAAAAGCCAGTTCGGTATCCACTGTAAAGCTGATACTGTCAGCCCATAATTTTTCCGCTGCGGCAACAAACTGTTTAATATTACCTTTTTCACGGGCATCCACCAGGCGCTGAAAAGATTTGGTACCAAGCGGAAAAGTGACAGGAACCAGCCTGCGGGCTTCGTCAAAATAGCCACCTTTTGTATTGCCGCTGCCAATGTCCAGTTGGTTGGCATTGAACCTGTCTTTCTGTGGTACAATACCCAGTATACTCAATTCAGCTTCCTGGTTGGGTGTGATAGACGTGATGGTCACGGCAGAATCCATTTCTTTGGGCCGAACGATGGATGCAAAATAATCTGTCTTGTTGTATTTATCCAGTTCCTGCCTTAACCCGCTGCTAATCACAACATGTGTGTTGCTGCCCGGGATCTTGTAACGCTCTCTTATCATGCTCCACAGCAGCGTCAGGGCATCCTGTGTTTCTTTTTCACTTTTGTAAGAAAGTTCAGCGGCATCAGTATTGATGGCGGTGTCTCCTTCAGTGTATAGTCATACTGCCGGTCCTTACTCAATTTTACTTCAATGATGGTCATTTTAACCCCCTTGGCACCAATCTCGATACCGGCATACATATCACCAATGCCCTGGGCGCTTTTCAATAAACTCTCTACCACATTGGCAAGCACCTTTAGATTCAATGAGCGATACAACTTCACTGACTGTTGGTAATTCTCTATTGATTTTTTAGGTTGATCTAATTTGCCATACAAAGTACCCAGCCCCTGGTACACCGAAGCCTGTGTGTAAATATCATTACTGGCAACAGCACGTTCCAGGCTCTTTTTGAAATATTCTTCAGCTGCTTCCAGTTGCTGGGCTTCCATCAAAGTGGTGGCTGTTTGCAACATCCTGAAAGCTGCAGCGCTTTTGATCTTTTGTGCACTGGCAGTTGTCAGGGAGAAAACCATTAAGAGAAAAAAACAAGTTTATTGAACATGGTACAGTATGTTATGATGATTATGCGATTTTGAAAATTTACCTGAATGGCCAGGAAATAAGAATCCCTATTCACTTAAAGGGCAAACCTAAGACAAAGATTTAGGTTTCGTTAGTAATGTGTGCGATCAAATATGCAGATTTTTTTCACAATGAAACGGCATAAAAAAACTCCGGTAACATACCGGAGTTGAATAATTTAAATAAGTAAACGATTCAGTTTATGGCTTAGGCTGCTGCTCTGGTTTTGGCATCAGCGCTTTGCGGCTCAGTTTAAATTTACCGGTGCGTTGGTCAACTTCCAGCAATTTTACTTTTACTTTATCGCCTTCTTTAAAGATGCCGTCCATTGTTTCCAGTCGCTTCCAGCTTATTTCACTGATGTGCAGCAAACCTTCTTTCTTAGGCAAGAACTCTACAAAAGCACCAAACTCTTTAATGCTTTTTACCGTGCCTTCGTATGTATCACCCACAACCGGTGTAGCCACCAGGCCTTTGATCCAGCTAACAGCCCTGTCCAGGCTTTCTTTTGAAGCAGAGAACACACTTACTTCACCTACATTGTTTACTTCTTCGATATTGATGGTTGCACCAGTTTCACGCTGCATTTCCTGTATCACTTTACCACCTGGCCCGATTACCGCACCAATGTATTCTTTATCGATGATCAGTTTAACCATACGTGGTGCATGTGGCTTCACGTCTTCCCTGTGTTCCGGCATACAGGCATACATGGCATCAAGGATATGTAAGCGGCCTTTACGAGCCTGCTCAAGTGCCTGGCGCATAATGTCCATACTCAAACCATCCACTTTAATATCCATTTGTACACCACAGATACCATCACGGGTTCCGGTTACTTTAAAATCCATGTCGCCTAAATGATCTTCATCACCCAGGATATCAGTCAATACAGCAAACTGGTCTGCCTTTTTAATGAGACCCATTGCCACACCACTTACGTGTTTTTTAACAGGTACCCCTGCATCCATCAATGCCAGTGAACCGGCACAAACAGTAGCCATTGATGATGATCCATTAGATTCAAGGATATCACTTACTACCCTTACGGTGTAAGGATAATCTTTGCCCGGCATCATTTTTTTCAATGAACGCATGGCAAGGTTACCATGACCAACTTCCCTGCGGCCAACACCTCTCATCATCTTTACTTCGCCCGTTGAGAATGGTGGGAAATTATAATGCAAAATGAATTTTGTGTAATCAGATTTGAAAGCACTTTCCACCAGCAGTTCATCTAAAGGAGTTCCAAAAGTAACCGTTGTAAGTGATTGTGTTTCACCTCTTGTGAACAATGAAGAACCGTGTGGTGTAGGCAAAATACTGATCTCCATATCCAACTGGCGGATATCTTCGGTACCTCTTCCGTCCAAGCGCTTGCGGTCGTTCAGGATCATATCCCTTACTACATAATATTGCAGTTCTCCAAAATAATGACCGATCAGCTTTTTATCTTCATCAGGCAATTCTTCGCCCAAAAACTCTTTTACTTCTTTTTTCAATGCATCAAAAGCATCGCTTCGGTCGTGTTTTGCAGAAGCTGCGGCAGAGATGGCATACATTTTATCTTTTGCAAATGCACTGATCTTTTCATTCAGTTCTTCATTACGGTAAGGTTTGGTATATTCTCTTTTTGCAGTAACACCAACCTGGTCTCTCAGGTCAGCCTGTGCTTTAATTTGAGCTTTAATCGCTTCATGGCCCAGTTCAATTGCTTTGATCAGGTCTTCTTCCTGGCACTCATTCGCTTCACCTTCCACCATCATGATATTTTTTTCGGTAGCAGCGATGATGAATTCCAGGTCGCATTCAGCCAATTCGGTACGGCTTGGGTTAACGATGAAAGCACCGTTCTTTCTGCCGATACGTACTTCAGAAATAATTTCCTGGATGGGAATATCTGAAACGGCCAATGCTGCAGAAGCGGCTAAACAAGCCAATGCATCTGGTAGTACTTCTGCATCGCTTGACACGAGGCTGATCAATACCTGCACATCGCATAAATAATCTTCCGGAAACAACGGACGGAGCGCCCTGTCGATCAAACGGCTGGTAAGTATCTCATAATCGTTCAGCCTTGCTTCTCTTTTAAAGAAGGAGCCTGGCACACGGCCTGCAGAAGAGAATTTTTCCTGGTAGTCAACCGACAACGGGAAGAAATTCTGTCCTTCTTTTGGTTCTTTGTTCGCTACTACGGTAGCCAGTAAAATACAATCGCCCTGGCGAACCAATACGGCACCATCGGCCTGGCGGGCCATTTTACCTGTTTCGATGGTAACCATACGGCCACCACCTATATCAAATGTTACTGATTTAGCTGATAAACTCATTTTTTATTGTATTAGATTTTTTAAAAATCAGGCTGTTCAAAATGGCTGGCTGCGTATTGTAGATAAGATAGGAAATGAATGGGGATACGGTTCCTGTCTTCCGGCAATGCAATCTTATTTTGAGAAAGCCCGTTTGGGTTAAGGTTTAGTAAAATAAAATAATTCCCAACCAGTGAAATGTAGTTGGGAATTATTTTATTTAAACATTGTACTTTAAGTTTATTTACGGAGACCTAATTTTTCAATTAAAGCCCTGTAGCCGGTAAGATTGTGCTTGCTGAGATAAGTAAGCAGGCGCTTGCGCTGTCCTACCATCATCATCAAGCCTCTCTGTGAGGAGAAATCTTTTTTGTTTGTCTTAAGATGATCAGAGATGTGGTTGATACGCTCAGTAAGCAATGCTACCTGGCCTTCAATAGATCCTGTGTTAGTGGCTTTTCCGCCAAAGTTAAAAATTTTCGCTCTTTTTTCGATTGTTAAATAAGGCATTTCTTTTTTTTTAACGTCTTTGTTAATTGCTTTTTTTATTTCGGTTGCGAAAGTAGGTAAAAAATCCGAATTTCATTACTGCTGCTGCGATTTTTCAGTAAAAACAGGCTTATTTTAATATTTTGACCAAAGCCGTGGCGAATTATTAAACATCAATAAAGAATAAAAAGTAATTCTTACCTGCATTTGGTAGCTTTTATTCTGCCATATTTGCCAAATATTATAAGACGATTACCAACGCAATATGACCATTTACTTCACTGTTACCAACGACCTGGGTTTTGACCAACGGATGATGAGAATTTGTACTTCTCTCAGCCAGGCTGGTTACAAAGTAGTATTGGTTGGGCGAAGGTTAAAGAAGTCAGTTCCACTGAAAGAAGTTGATTATTCACAGCAAAGGCTCCGCTGCTGGTTTAATAAAGGCAAACTGTTTTATGCCGAATACAACCTGCGGCTTTTCTTTTACCTCCTTTTTAAAAAGATGGACTGCATCTGCGCCATCGATCTCGATTCGATCCTCCCCTGCCTCTTCATCTCCAGAATAAAAAGAACAAAAAGGGTGTACGATGCCCATGAACTGTTTTGTGAAATGAAGGAAATAGCTACCCGGCCGGGAATACAAAAGTTCTGGAAAAAGATAGAACAGTATGCTGTTCCTCAATTTAAAGCCGGGTACACAGTAAACCAACCGATTGCGGAGGAGTTTTACAGGATGTATGGATCTAAGTTTGGGGTAATCAGGAACGTGCCGGTATTTAATGAACCAGGTACTATACAAAAAAAAGAGAAATATATACTATACCAGGGAGCCGTAAATGAGGGCCGTTGCTTTGAAACATTGATTCCGGCCATGGCAGCAGTAGATTGTAAACTTGTTGTATGCGGCGATGGTAATTTTATGCAGCAGGCAAAACTATTGACAAAAGGGTATCAATTGGAGGACAAAGTGATCTTTAAAGGCAATGTGGCACCGGATGAATTGAGGATAATTACGGCGCAGGCTTATATCGGCCTTAACCTGGTTGAAAACAATGGCTTGAGCAACTACCTGAGCCTGGCCAACAAATTTTTCGACTATATCCATGCAGGTATTCCGCAACTTTGTTCAGGATACCCTGCTTATAAAGAAATAAATGATATAACGGAAGTTGCGGTGATGATCACTGATATGAGCGACAAAAACATTGCTGCTGCACTGAACAATTTACTGCTGAACGAGGTTGTATACCAACGCCTGCAAAACAACTGCCCAAAAGCAGCCACCATATACAACTGGCAGAACGAAGAAAATATATTACTGGAATTTTATCAGCAACTACTTGGATAAACACTTACATATAGTAACACTGGATGTACCCTACCCGGCCGACTATGGCGGTGCCATTGAACAGTTCTATAAAATAAAATGGCTGCACAGATTGGGAGTAAAAATTCACCTGCATTGTTTTACCAAAACAAGAGCACAATCTGAAATCCTCAATCAATATTGTGAATCGGTAAATTATTATCCAAGAAAAACGGGTTTTAAAGGATTTTCATTCAGCCTGCCTTATATCGTTTTTTCAAGAAATGACAGAGAACTACTGGCTAACCTTCAAAAAGACAACCATCCCATTTTACTGGAAGGTGTACATACAACTTACTTCCTGAACGGCAATCAATTAAATGGCAGGAGAGTTTTTGTAAGGCTCCACAATACTGAATATAAATATTACAGGCAGTTGGCCAAACACGAAAACAACCTCTTTAATAAATTATATTATACCTGGGAAAGTTTTCTGCTGAAAAAATACGAAAGCCAATTATCAAAGAGCAATACACTGCTTGCATTGAGTAAAACCGACAAAGCTATCTTTGAAAAAGAACTGAATGCAACCGACATTCATTTTCTTCCGGCATTTGTTGGATGGGAAGAAGTGATCTCACAAAACGGCAAAGGATGTTATTGTTTATACCACGGTAACTTATCCATCAATGAAAATGAAGAAGCTGCCGTATGGTTATTACAATATGTTTTTAATACACTGGATATTCCATTGGTGATTGCTGGCAAAGCCCCTTCGCAACGCCTGGAACATATTGCCCATCAACAGGATCATACCTGCCTGGTAGCAGACCCCGGGGAGAAAGAGATGCAGGACATCATTGCAAAAGCACAGGTAAACATATTGCCATCTTTTAATAATACTGGTGTAAAATTAAAACTGCTCAATTCGTTGTACAGCGGCAGGCATTGTGTGGTGAATAAAGCCGGTGTGGATGGTTCCGGCCTGGAAAGCCTTTGTTCTTTTGCAGAAGATGCAGAAGATTTTAAAAGAGTGGTCAGTGAACTTTACAATACTTCCTTTAACGAAGAAAAATTGCTGCAACGCAAAACTTTGCTTGCACAAATGAACAACAATAAAAAGAATGCAGAGAAAATGATCGGGCTGATATGGCCGGACTAAGTACGATCACATTGTTACCTGTGCATTGTCCCACACTTTACCACTTTCCGTTTTAATTGTTCTTCCGGGAAATTTCTTAATCACAATATAATCATGTGTGGCCATCACAATGGCAGTACCGTAATCCCTGCCGATCTGGATCAGCAATTGCATGATCTCGTCACTGGTTTCGGGATCGAGGTTACCGGTTGGCTCATCGGCCAGTATCAATTTAGGAGAATTCAATAATGCCCTTGCAATATCAACTCTTTGCTGCTCGCCGCCACTCAGTTCAAAAGGCATTTTAAATCCTTTTGTTTTAAGGCCTACTTTATCCAGTACATCCGCAATTTTTTCATCCATCAGTTTTTCATCTTTCCAGCCGGTGGCTTTCAGTACAAATTTCAGGTTATCGTTCACGTTACGATCGGTAAGCAATTGAAAATCCTGGAACACTACGCCCAGGTTCCTGCGCAGGTAAGGTACTTTTTTCCAGTCCAGTTCCCTCAGGTTATAACCCACTACCCAGCCTTCCCCATGATTCAATTCAAGGTCGCCGTACAGTGTTTTCAGCAAACTACTTTTGCCGGTTCCTGTTTTGCCTACCAGGTACACGAACTCGCCTTTATCTACAGAAATATTTACATCGCTCAGGATCAAATTATTTCCCTGGTATATCTTAACGTTCTTCAGATCTATGATTGCTTGAGACATCGTCGCTTGGTTGGTTTACTTGTTTATGGCATTTGTTCATTCCATCCGTAAACATTTAATGAATGCCGGAGGCAAATTTAATTGTTTGAACACGGGCAATGAAAATTTTTTTATCCAACCGGTGTTAAAATGTGAATAACTAATTTTATAGTTTTAAAACTAATTTTATAGTTTTACTCTCAAATCAATCAAACATGTCAAAGTTATTGACCAAGGCAGAAGAGCAGATCATGCAGGTGATCTGGAAATTAGACAAGGCGTTTCTCCGTGAAATTATTGATGCGATGCCTAACCCTAAACCACACAGCAACACCGTTGCCACCATTGTAAAAATACTGGTAGAAAAGGAATTTATCGGCATTACGGTGTTTGGGCGCATGCACCAGTATTATCCATTGATCAGCAAAGATGCTTACAGCAAAAACAGTATGAAGAGCCTGGTGAAAGGATATTTTGAAGGCAGCTTCAGCAATGCAGTATCCTTTATGGTAAAGGAAAACAATATCAGTGTGGAAGAACTTGAACTGTTGCTGAAACAACTAAAGAAAAAACCATAACAATACTTATCAACCATTTAGCTAACAGATAAAACAATTATATGCCTGTAATAGCCTGGTATATTTTAAAGATCATCCTTTGCTCCGCCATTCTCTTCAGTTATTACTGGCTGGCATTGCGGAACAAAATATTTCATCAATACAACCGCTTTTACTTACTGGTTTCGGTTGTGCTGTCCATCACTTTACCGTTTGTGCAGATCAATATCTGGCCTGCAGCCGGCGCAGATGCCACTGATACCATCAGGTTACTGAAAGTAGTGAGCAGTGGCAATGAATATTTAGATGAGATCATTGTAACCACTAAGAGTAACCAGTTGAACATGGTACAGTTTTTCAACTACTGTATGCCGGTATCAGTATCCTCTTTCTTACTGTATTTATCCAAAGTATTATCAAGATCAGAAAACTGTATATCACCAACCAGCATTATTTCATCCAGGATACCTGCCTGGTTCAAACGAATGTACAAGGCACTCCCTTTTCATTCTTCAACTATATTTTCTGGAATGCTGATATCGACATCAACAGTAGTATCGGGCAGCAGATATTTAAACATGAACTGGCACATGTAGAGCAAAAGCATACGCATGATAAACTCTTCATCAATATTATCCTGGTGTTCCTTTGGTGCAACCCCATCTACTGGCTCATCAAAAAAGAGCTGAACATGATACATGAATTTATTGCAGATAAAACAGCGGTGGAAGGCAGTGATACTTCCGCATTTGCCAGTATGATATTGCAGGCAGCTTACCCACAACAGCATTTTCAACTTACCAATCAATTTTTTTATTCACCTATAAAGAGGAGACTCGCCATGATCACGAAAAACAACCATTCCAAAGCCGGCTATATTGGCCGGGTGCTGGTACTGCCATTATTGTTCATCACATTTGCGGCATTTAGCTTTAAAACAAACAGCCTGAATGAAAGCGGCCGATCAACTTACAATGGAAAACAAATAACCGTTGTTATCAATGCAGGGCATGGAGGCAAAGATGCCGGCGCCAAAAGCATTACCGGCAACCTTTATGAAAAAGACATCGTATTATCCATCACAAAAAAAATTAAGGAACTCAATTCCAATAAAAGCCTGAACATTGTTTATACAAGAGAGGATGACAGTTACCAATCACCGCAGGAAATCGCAACATTTGCCAACGCTCAAAACCCCGACCTCTTTATATCCATTCATCTGAGCAGTGCTGAAAGCAACAATGATAAACAAAGTGGAATGGATGTGTTTGTAGCAAAAGATAATTTCAGCAATGCAGAAAAAAGCAAATTGTTTGCCTCTGCCATTATTAATCAATTTACCGGCAATTACCCGTTGCCCCTAGCCCCCAATCCGCAGCAAAGGGAACAGGGGATATGGACATTACAGGAAATCAACTGCCCGGCGGTTTTGATTGAGGCCGGTTATATTTCCAATGAAAAGGATCTCCAGTTTTTACAAACAGATAATGCCAAAGAAAACATTGCGAGGAACATATTGATAGCAGTAGAAAAATATGCTTCTGCACTTTCCGGTACAACTAAAATAACAGCAACTGAACAAATACAAGCCAAAGCAATTGAAGCAAAGCGAAAAGACAATTCAACCGGAACAGTCACCATGAATTCAGAAAAAATAACTGTTGAGCCGATAAAACCAGCGCCATTGTATATACTGGATGGTAAAGAAGAAGACTCCACGGTATTGAAAAGAGTAAATCCTGACAATATTGACAGGGTGGATGTTCTAAAAGGTGAAAGTGCAGTTGCGTTATATGGAGAAAGAGCCAAAAACGGTATTGTACTCATTACCACCAAAAAGCCAGCAAGTCCAACAGCACAGAAGAATGACGCAGATGACAAAATATTTACCCAGGTGGAAAATGAAGCAGATTTTATTGGCGGAAGGGAAGCATGGATAAAATATTTAACCAGCAACCTGGATGGTACCATTCCGGTAAAGGAAGGATGGAAACCCGGAAAATACAATGTGATCGTTGAATTTATCGTAGACAAGGAAGGCAATATCAGTGAAGTAAAAACCGCAAATTACCAGGGAACAAAAACAGCAGCCCATTGTATCAACCTCATTCAAAAAGGGCCCAAATGGAAACCTGCTATTCAAAACGACCATCCGGTAAAAGCATACCGCAAACAACCTATTACTTTTATAGTAGAGTAAAGCCATGATTAAAAGTGTACCGCAATTTTATACTGCGGTACGCTTTTAATATACAATATCTTCGCCCCCAGCCTTTATCAGTAATTCTTTTTTATCACTTGCTTCCACCCTGCCAATAACCCGGGCTGCTATACCAAAAGATTCAGCAGCATCGATCATCAATTGTGCATCTGCTGCATTACAATAAATCTCCAGCCTGCAACCCATATTAAACACTTCATACATTTCTCTCAAGCTGCTTCCACTGTTGTCTTTAATTACCTGGAATACTGGTGGTACTTCAAACAGGTTATCCTTGATTACTTTAAAATTACCGGGTAAATATTTCATGCACTTGGTCTGCCCACCACCACTGCAATGGATAAGGCCATGTATCTTATCAAAATTATTTTCCAGCAATTGCTTTAATACCGGCGCATAAGTACGTGTGGGCGATAACAACAATTCTCCAATGGTGCCAAACTGTTGACCATCGGCGTTAGGTAGCCCATAATCAGTAGTCAATTTATTTTTACCGATGTACACCACTTCATCCGGTAAGTTATTATCGTAGCTTTCTTTAAAATTTTCAGCGTAATATTTACTCAGTGCATCATGCCTTGCGCTGTTAAGTCCATTACTGCCAATCCCACTGTTATAAGCCGTTTCATACGTTGCTTTACCATAGCTGGCAAAACCAACGATCACATCACCTGCCTGTATCTTATCATTGCTGATGATCTTGTTTGTTGGCCAGCGGCAGGTCATGGTGCCATTCACTGCAATGGTTCTTACCACATCACCCACATCAGCCGTTTCGCCGCCGAGGTAATGAATATTTACACCAACGCTTTTCAATGTATCAAACAATTCCTGTGAGCCATTGATGATCTGCGACAATACTTCACCCGGTATCAGGTGTTTGTTGCGGTCGATGGTGCTGTTAAAAACGATGTTATCATAAATTCCCACGCAAAGGAGGTCATCCAGGTTCATAACAATTGCATCCTGTGCAATACCTTTCCATACGCTGATATCGCCGGTTTCTTTCCAGTACAGGTAGGCTAAAATACTTTTGGTGCCGGCGCCATCTGCATGCATTACGTTTACAAAAGCATCATCACCGCCTAAATAGTCGGGATAGATTTTGCAAAAAGCATTGGGAAACAGGCCCTGGTCAAGATTTTTAGTGGCGGCATGCACTTCTTCTTTTTGTGCAGAAACCCCCCTTTTGCTGTATAAAGACATATTCGTTTCTTGTTACTCGTAATTTCGTTTCTCGTTTTTGAGTTCCTGATAATCGGGCTTGCCACTATTTACTTTTGACTCCACCAAAACGAGAAACAAGAAACGAGAACCGGTTTTTTAATGCGGCAATTTACAACCCAATTAATCATTCCACCATAACAAATTATCAATTAGTTTTGCACCTCTTTATTATGACAGTACACACAGACATTAACAGCTTACCGGTTTTTAAAAATGCCGTAGTTACCATTGGTACTTTTGATGGCGTTCACAAAGGGCACCAGCAGATACTGCAACTGATG
This sequence comes from Chitinophagaceae bacterium, assembly GCA_016722465.1. Taxonomy (GTDB): domain Bacteria; phylum Bacteroidota; class Bacteroidia; order Chitinophagales; family Chitinophagaceae; genus Ferruginibacter. The sequence continues at coordinate 799,563 of JADKJC010000013.1, forward strand.
CTGGATGAAGCAAAACAGGTAAATGGCGAAACTGTCATTATCACGTTTCATCCGCACCCAAGGCAGGTGATCGCCATGCGGCAAACAGAATTGTTCCTGCTTAACTCCCTTCATGAAAGATAACATTGCTGGAGCAGTACGGCATCCGGCACCTGGTGGTAACCCCTTTTACAGAAGAATTTTCTTTACAATCTGCAGAAGAATACATTGAGCAATTCCTGGTAAAGCGCTTCCATCCGCATACCATTATCATTGGCCACGACCATCGCTTTGGCAAAAGCCGAAGTGGTGATTTTGAATTGCTGGAAAACAGCGCAACCCAATACAATTTCCTTGTAAGAGAGATCCCAGGCTTTATGCTGCAGGATAATACCATCAGCTCAACCATCATCCGCCAGGCATTGTTGAAAGGGAATATTGATACTGCCAATGAATACCTGGGCTATCCTTACTTTTTCAGTGGTATGGTGGTAGAAGGTAATAAATTAGGGAGAACAATTGGGTACCCCACGGCCAACCTGAATATTACCGAAGAAAAGAAATTGATTCCGGGCAATGGTGTATATGCGGTGGAAGTGGTGGTGAATAGTGAATTGTCAATGGGCAATGGGCAATACCATTATTCCGGTATGATGAACATCGGCATCCGCCCAACAGTGGAGGGAGTAAACAGGATGATAGAAGTAAATATCTTTGATTTTGACAAGGAAATTTATGGTGACACCTTAACGATCCATATAAAAAAGCGTTTGCGGAATGAACAAAAATTTAACGGGCTGGAAGAATTGAAAGAACAGTTGGCGAAAGATAAACAGCAGGCCATTCAATTGTTAAATGGATAAATAGATACATTGTTGAATCAGCAGTTACTTTTCCGCTATCCATTTTCAATTATCAATTATTAATTTTCCATTATTAATTACCGCATCATCTTCACCACCATTTCCTTTAGCAACGAACCATCAGGAGTGCCGCTGTCATGTATTCCAATACTTCTCAGGTTGTATTCATGCAGCAGCAGCAGTGCTTTCTCCACGCCTTCGTAGCCATATAACTTAATGGTGGCAAGCGCTTCTTTAGCAGCATAAGGATTGTTGTAAAACAAATGCCTGATGGCGCCTTCACTTTTATCAACCATTCCAAATACACTGTACAACTTACTAAAGAACCCATACAAAGAAGGCAGGACTAACTGTATCGGTGCAGCTTTGGGGTTACTTTCGTAATACTGAATAATTTTAATGGCTTTGGCAAGATCTTTTACCGCCAGCGCATTCTGCAATTCAAATGCATTGTACTCCTTACTTATGCCCACGTATTTTTCAATATCATCTTCAGTAATCGTTTTCCGCTCGCCGAGGTTTACCATTACTTTTTCAATCTCGTTGGTTACCCTGCTCAGGTCGTTGCCTACAAATTCAACCAGTAAGGCAATGGCTTTGGGGCTCATATCAAAACCCTGCTGACCGATATAATCCTTCAGCCACTCCACCATCTTATAGTCCCTGATCTTTTCAGAAGTAAACACTTCCCCATCCTTTTTAATGGTTTTGTAGAGTTTGGTCCTTTTATCAAGCGTCTTCTCTTTATAACTCACCACGAAAATAGTAGAGGACAAAGGGTTTTCAATATAATTATCCAGCTTATCAATATCCTTCATCTGCTGGGCTTCTTTCAGCAATACCACCTGTTTATCGGCAAACATCGGGTAACGCATACAGGCATTCACCACATCGCTCCAGTTGGCATCCTTGCCATAAAATACACTCAGGTTAAAGCCGGCCTCACTTTCATTCAGTATTTTATTCTCGGCATAATCCATCACCAGGTCAATATAGTAGCCCTCCTCTCCCTCCAGCCAGTACAATGGCTTAAAAAGTTTTTTCTTCCAGTCCCCGATAATTTTTTCTGCTGACATGCGCCAAAATTAAGTTACTGCGGCATAAATAAAAAAGGAAGTAATTAACGACAGCAGCACAGTTTCCCACAACCTGATAATACAAATCAACTGAGCAGGTGGATGAATTTTTACAATTATCAAAATAGAGTCATAATTTACGGCACTATCAACTATCGCCTGTGGCCGCACTAAAAAACAAAATGGTTTACCAGCTCTTACTGTCTGCTACACAGGTTTTGCTTCCATTGGTTACCTATCCCTATATCACAAGGATACTGGGGCCGGATAACCTGGGCAAAGTAAATTATGTAGATTTTGTTTCGCAGGTTTTTATGATCCTGGCAGCATTTGGCATCCCTTTTTATGCTGTAAGAGAAATCGCCACAACAAGGGATAATGCTTTTAAAAGAGCAGCGTTGATAAAAGAACTTGTTTTACTTCAAGCCATATTCGCTGTATTATCAACGGGTGTTTTCCTGCTGTTCACTTTTAGAAACTGGCCATCAAACCCTGCATTGTATGCCACAGGAATGGCGAATATCCTGATCAGTGCATTTTCATTTGACTGGTATATACAGGGTATGGAGCAATTCCGTTTTGCTGCGGTAAGAACCATCCTGGTAAGAGTTACCATGCTGGTTTCGTTCTTTATCCTTGTAAAAAATGAACAGGACTACTCCATCTACTTTGCCATATTCTCGGTTGGCATGTTGGTAATAGCATTGTTCAACAGCATTAAAATGCTGCAGGAAACCCATTTCAGCAAGGAACCTGTTAACCTGAGAAAACACCTGGTTCCGTTATGGCATTTCTTTCTCACTTCTTCTGCAATCAGCATCTATGTTTACTTTGATACGATCATTTTGAAGCACATTACACAAAACGACCAGGTAGTAGGTTATTATACCACCGTGTTGAAAATGGTAAAGATTTTTATCGTAATTATCATCGCAATGGGTACTGTATTAATGCCAAGGATGTCGTACCTGGCAGGCGCTGGAAAAACTGCTGAAATAAAAATGCACGCCAACAAACTGCTCCAGTTTATCCTGGTGGCAGGCTTGCCGCTTTGCTGCGGCCTTTTCATGCTGGCTCCGGAAATCATTCAAACGATTGCCGGAGATAAATTCATGCCGGCTGTGCCACTGATGAGGATACTGGCATTTTTACCATTGATCATTGGGCTGAGTAATTTGTTTTGTTTTCAAACACTGGTACCCTTTAAACAGGAACGAAAATTTTTACTGGCAGTAATCGTTGGCTGCATCACCAGTGTATCACTTAATTTTTTGTTGATACCGTCCTTATCAGCACAGGGCGCTGCATATGCAACTACCATTACTGAATTGATCATTACCATCATTACCGGGATACTGGCATACCGGTTCATTCAATTTGAAATAAAAACTTCATCAATCCTGCAAACTTTTTTTACATCGCTGCTGTTTATTCCATTGATACTGCTTTGCAGAAATGTATTTGCCTCGCCGCTAATGGTATTATCCATCGCCATACCTTCCTGTTGCACATTGTATTTTTTCATCCAGTACTTTATTTTCAATAATATTGTTGTGAAAGAGATAAAACAATATGTACAGAACCTGCTGAAATTTTAAACCTGCTGCTGTTGAATCAAGATCATACATACTATGTTGCGGAGGCTTACGATAACTCACAGTATACTGCTGGTATTGTAAGAAAAGACAATGAGAAGCTACTGGATGCAAATGGGTTTACTCCATTAAAATTCCGGCGCACAAGAGAAGGTTCCGCCTTTATAAAAATATCAAGAATCATCAACGCAGTTCAGCTGGCATTTTCAATAAAACCAAACAGCCTTGTGTTATTTCATTTCCCGTTACTGGCGGCTGCTTATAAATGGCTGCTGCAACTATTAAAATGGCGGGGTATCAAAACCGTTGCGCTGGTCATCGATATTGATGGTATACGGGATAATGATGAACAGCTATTACAGGATGAACTCCGGCTGCTGCATCAATTCAGTTATATAATTGGCCATAACCCGGCTATGAAAAATAAATTGCTGGAATACATACCGGCTGCAAAAGTTTTTTCAATTGGCCTGTTTGATTATCCCGTTAAGGGGCAACCCTTACAAAGGGTTTTTTCATGTATTATTTGCTATGCCGGCAATATTACAAAAGCAACATTTGTGTATCAGTTGCATCAGGTACAGCAATGCCATTTCTATATTTATGGTGTAGGGTATAATGCTGCAATGAATCCGAAAAACAGTTTCATTTACAAAGCTGTGGTGGCACCCGATGTGCTGCCATCTGTTTTAGAAGGAAGTTTTGGCCTGGTATGGGATGGCGACAGCGTTGACAGTTGTGATGAATACCTGCGCTATAACAATCCGCACAAACTTTCGTTATACTTAGCGGCCGGTCTGCCGGTAATTGTTTGGAAACAATCTGCCGTGGCTGCTTTTGTGGAAGAAAACAATATTGGCATTACGCTTGATTCTCTTATTGAGATCCCGGTAAAACTCGGCAGTATGACCGCAGATGACTATGAAAAAATGAGGACACAGGTCTTGGCTATTGGCCAACAAATAAAAGAGGGATATTTTCTGAAAAAAGTAATCACTGAAATAAAAGCATTGTAACTGCTACAACTTATTATTTACAACGGTTGAATAAATGTTCTTTAACTGCCGGCCCACAGTATCAAAACCAAATCTTTCTTTTGTGCTTTTTGCGATAGCTGCCTTATCAAAGCTATTTTTTGTATTTGTAAATTCAATCAACGCAGCAGCCAGTTTTTCAGGGTTATCATCTTCCACAAAAATGCCGTTTAACCTTTCCGTGATGAATTCATGAAACACCGGAAGGTTGCTTACAATTACAGGCACGCCACAGGCATTGGCCTCTATCAGTACACAGCCAAATGTTTCATACCGGGAGTATAAGATCAATGCATCTGCCTGTTGTACAGCAGGAGCCAACTCTTGCTGTAATACCTCTCCTTTAAAAAAAACATCGTTTTCCAACCCCTGGCTTGTTACAAGCTGTAACAAATGTTGTTTTAAAGGTCCATAAAGTTGCATCACAAATTTCCCCCCCTGCTGTTTCCACATCGATAACGCTACAATAATAGCTTCCACATTTTTCTGGTACTCCATACTTGAAACATGAACAAGCTTTAATACCTCTTCATCATTTTTTTGTGCCGGATAAAAAACAGCTGTATCAACCACATTGGGCAACACCTGGTAATGAACGTTTATCAACCCATCATTGATCGCCTTGCCCAATTCATCACTTACTGTAAGCAACAAAGCAGCTTCCTTTAAAATAGCCCTTGTAAGCCGGCAAAAATAATTGCCCATCTCAAAAACATTTGGCCTTGCCTGTTTATAATAGGCTGTCCAGTGTTCGGTAACGATGTATGGAATATTATACTGTTGCTTAATCTTTCTGGCAACCAGGCCTGCTTTCATGGCCACATTCACATGCACCAGGTCTGGCCTGCCTGTTTCGGAAATTATTTTATCAACTATTTTTTTGTGCAGTGAAACATATTTCCTGAGCGAAAGTATCCTTTCCAATGCCCCGCCCCATTTGCTAAGGCCATAGTAAACAATGTAGGTAGTAATGTTAGCCAGTTTTTGCTCCTGAATTTCCACTGCATTAAAAGGAAGCTGATCATCTTTTATAACAGCGATAATTGAAAGGGATTCCACCAATGGGGCAACAGACTTTGCATGGCGCTCAATGAAATCACCGTTGGTGATATTCGTCCTGTTGGGAAACCAGCTTGCCAGCCATACTACATTCATATCATCAAATTTATAAAATCCATTTGAGTGCAAGGGATAAGATTTGTAAAACAGGCGGTGATTTTGTTTTAAACCATTTCATTTCTGAAACGTAATTTTAATCAGTAATCAAATTCAGCAACAACAATGTCATTTCTCAAAAAAATAAACATAAGGGCCAAAGCAGAGATCAACACTGGCTTTGGCAGCAACAATGCCGCTTATGGTGGCCGCTTTGTAAATAAAGACGGGCTACCCAATGTTGAAAAACGAGGCCTGTCCTTTTTTGAAAAGATCAGCTGGTTTCATACACTGCTGCAGATGAATAATTTTAAATTTCTCACGGTGATCTTTTCGTTTTTCATCAGTATTAATTTTTGTTTGCCCTGCTTTATTGCCTGATTGGAGTGGAGCATCTTGGTGGTATGAATGCAGCAACACCGCTGGAAAAATTTGGCGAAGCATATTTCTTCAGCGCACAAACATTTACCACGGTTGGCTATGGCCGCATCAATCCAACAGGGTTTCTTACGAGCGCCGTAGCTTCTTTTGAAGCGTTACTCGGGCTGCTGACTTTCGCTATTGCCACGGGTTTGTTCTATGGCAGGTTCAGTAAACCGAAGGCTTTCATCAGGTTCAGCGAAAATGCGTTGCTGGCACCATTTAAGGGTGGTGCAGCTATAATGATGAGGATTGCCCCTTTCAAAAACAATAACCTCACCGATGTAGAAGCAAGGCTAACAGTAGGGCTTACTTTAGAAGAAGAAGGAAAGATGGTGAACAAATTTTTCTTGCTGGATCTTGAATATAGCCATGTAAATGCACTTACCCTTAGCTGGACCATTGTGCATCCCATTACAGAAGAAAGCCCGTTTTATAGCTTCACCAAAGAAGACTTTGCCAACACCCGTGGAGAAATACTGGTTTTTATAAAAGCTTTTGATGACATGTTCAGCAATACGGTGGTGGCCCGGAGTTCTTATACACTAAATGAAATTGTGATAGGTGCAAAATTTGTTCCCATGTATCACCGGAATGAAGACAAGGATACTACAGTGCTTGATCTGGAAAAACTGAATGTTTATACGGAAGCCGGCATCAGTGGTTATTTTGAAGGCAAGTCGTAGAAATAGCGGGTGCGGTTTACTTTAATATCTCTTAATAAGGCCGACTTTGGACTTATGATGAGGGAGAAAAATTTCCTGTCACCTACAGGATAAATAGTAATGGCCATTTGCCAGCAATGCATTTCCCTGGCGATGGAAAACGATATCAGCCCCAGGTCACTTGTTGTAAAATTATAACTTCCGTTAAACCCGATCTGCCATTTTTCTGTAAGCCTTACGCTGCCACCAAAATTGGCATCTGAATAATAGCTAGTCTTGAATTTTTTTAATGGCCTGTTAAACGCCTGGGAAAAACGAAAGGAGAACCCAAAATTAACCGACCATGGAATACTGAAATCGGCAAAGTCTGCAGGATTGTTGCTGATATAGGCAGCCTCTTCCTGTTCCTCGGTAAGCTGCTCCCCTGTCATCGGGTTTACGCCTCTGCCCAATGCTTTTTTTGTTGTAGCCTGCTTGGTTTTATCCCCGCCTTTAAAACTGGTGGATAGGGAAACATTTCCGTTTGATAAACGGCCCAGTGTAAATATTTTATCTTTCCATACCAGCCTGTTTATCCTGTTGCCGATGGTATCGTATTGGTATGGATCGAGGGAACCGCCGAAAGTAATATTGATCTTATCAAACAGGTTCGTCCTGGCACTCAGGCTCAGGTTAGTAAGCTGAAAAGAATCAATCAAAAAATTATAACCACCATTGATGCTGAATCCATCGATCAGCGTAATCTTCTTGGTGGCATCGGCACTGGTATCCTTTTTATCCCTCACTTTCATCTGGATATTGTTGTCGATACCAAAGCCAATACCGCCAAATTTCCCAGGACCAAAAGGCGAGTTCAGGTTATTTTCATATACATTGAACTGGCGGAAATTACCATTGGTATCCACCTGCGATTTGTAAAAATATTTACCATTCATATCCGGCTTGTAGCTGATACTCATCGATGGCCTTATCTCATGGCGGATGGCCTGTATTTTTGAGTTTTTACTAAAGCCAAACATACCGAATATCCTGGTGGAAATACCCAGGCCAAACGACATTTCCCTGGCGGAATAAAAACCTTTATTCAAACTGGTATCTAATTTTTTATTGGCCGCATCCCAGCTATATACCGTTTTCTTCTGGAACCATGTTTCGCTGTAGCTGACGCTTGGAGAAACCTGCAGTGCACCCAATGGCGGCAATGATAAACTAATGGGCACACTGTGCCGGGCACCCCAGATCATATTCTGTTTTATCTGGGTTAAAATAGGGCGGATATCTTTTGCAGCATTTGCTGTATCATCATAAAAATTAGTTTGGTTGGCAAAGCTGGTGTTTAATGCCACGCCAATATTTTCATACCACTTCAATGTACCTGCAGCTTCCTTTCTCCTGAAAGGATACAACGTGTTCACATTAAAATTCACACTGGGCAACATAATACTGATCTGCTTGGAAACACTGTTTTGATTGTGGTTGGCCAGTATATTTATATTAAAGGGCTTGTCTTTCCAAACTTTGCTGTAGCTGATGGATGACTGGAGCTGGTTGCTGAAATTGAGCACCGGGTTGTTAGGCGTATTGAGGTTAAAACTGTTGCTGCCTGCATCAACGTTGGCAGTAAAAGTTACACCCGGTCTTGCCTTACTGTCCATACTGTGGCTCCACCTGATCTTAAAACTTTTGTTAACAGAATAATCAGGGTCTCCTTTAAAATTAATTTTCAGCCGTTGTATATCGATATTAAAATTGCCGGAGTACCGGTATCGTTTGTAATACCGTGGGCTTACGGCAAGCGGGTAAATACCAAATGGCAACACAATGGGCAATGGCACACCTTCAAACTCCGGATGCACCGGCCCGGTAACGGCAAATTTTTTATTGATGAATTTTATTTTCTTGCTCACAAAGGCAAAATGCGGTGTATCAAGGTTACAGGTGGTGATCCTTGCTTTGTATGCATAAAAAGAGGTGGTATCAATCTTTTTAATTCTTTCACTGTACACAAACATTTCCCCCTGTTGTGTATAGGTTCCTTTGGTAAGCCCTTTACCGCTTTTTGGACTAAACGAAATACTGTCACTAACAGTAATAAGGTCTCCCTGTTTAAAAGTGGGTGATGCAATTACTTTGCCGGTGCTGTCCTTTTTAAAACTGGCGGTGATCAGGTTGTTCTTCTGATCAAATGTGATGCCTGGTGCCGTCAACTCATTGTCTGCATACTTTGCCGTAGTGGAAGTGCCATACAATGTGATCTTATTGGCTGGCACATCCATTACCATTGAATCATCTGCATGATAATAAATGGGAGCATCCAGGGAATCTTTGGAGTATTTAAGTTTGAGTGTATCTCTTACAACGATAAAAGAATCTTTTTGCCTGCTGGCAATCGTAGTGTCTGTTACAGCACTGACCGGCAATCCGGTGGATGAAGCGGAATCAACGGCCGGGATATTTTTTTGCTTTTTAGGTAATGGCCTTGGCTTTTTGGGAACAGGTGGTGTATCAGCAGTTAAAGTATTGTAAAAACTATTGGTGAAATTCACTGAACCATGCAATTTATCAGCAGCCATTGCCGTTACCGCTATTACGAGGCCCAGCGCTATTGATGCCGATATATATTTTACCTTACCTTTGTTAGCGTTCATCATTGCAGTTGCAGCAAAAATAATCATATTAGGTGCAACATGTTGTGAATAAAACCTTATAAAAATTATTAACCCCCTGGTAAACCAATTTTTAATTATGCTCAAAGTAAAAGTTTGTGCAATTTTTTTAATATCCAGTCTCCTGTTTGCAGCAACCGCTGCTGCACAGAATACCAAATCACTCAAAACGATTATAGTAGATGCCGGTCACGGCGGAAAAGATTTTGGAGCCCATGGAGGGTATGAAGGCGGAATGAACTCCTATGAAAAGAATGTAACCCTTGCCATCAGCAATAAACTGGTTGCGGAATTAAAAAGGCAGTTGCCGGATGTAAAGATAATACCAACACGTACCACCGATATTTATCAATCACCTCCCGAAAAAGCGGACATTGCCAACGAAAATAAAGGCGACCTCTTTATTTGCATTCATGCAGATGCGGTGGCTTTACAAACCGGCCGCAGGCAGATAGGCACCCGGCAGGAAACAAGATATAAAGTAACCGGCAAAAAGAAGAAAAGAAAAAAAACGCCTTATACTGTTACCGTTCCGGTATATGAATATTACAAAATAGGAAGTAAACGCAGCGGTACGAGTGTGTGGTTGTTTGCAGCACACAAAACCAGTGAAAAATTAAAAGCACTGATGAAGAATGGCGAAGAAATGGAAGTGGAAACCGACAACGACAGCACTTATAACAGCATCAACTTTGCTGATCCGGAATACAGGATGATGGCACAGGTACATGCCAGCAGGTACCAGCAAAAAAGCATAAAACTTGCCGGCCTGGTAGATGATGAAATAGACAAAACAGACAGGGCTGCACTGGGTATCAACCAGCGCCAAAAAGGCATTTGGGTGTTACAAGCTACCAACATGCCTGCCATTTTAGTAGAAACTGGTTTTATCACCAACCATGATGATGAACGCTACCTGAACAGTGACAAAGGCCAGCAGGAAATTGCTGAATGTATTGCAAAGGCAGTGAAGCGGTACAAAGAACAACTGGAAAGCAATAAAGGGAATGCAGTCCCTGCTGTGGAAGATAAAGCAGAACAAAAAGTTTTAAAAGAAGCCACCACTTCCAAATACAGCGCTACTGATCGTAACTGAAGGCTGCAACAAAACGGAGGTGAGCGTTTCATCCGATACAAAAAAGAATGGCGTGGTACTCTTTTCAAAAAAAAGAACCGTTAACCCTCACCGGCTCTTACAACCAATTCCCTTATTATTTGCCATTTATTTACAGCAGGCAACAGGGCTATAAATGCGGTAGCAGTGTAAATAGATTAATCCCTAATTTTGAACATCATCAATTAATTGCAAATGACCATTTCTAACGAAACTAAAGTAGGCTCCCTTACGGCCATCGCTATTGTGATGCTGATATTAGGTTTCAATTTTTTAAAAGGTAAAAGCCTGGGCGTTAATAACACCCAATACTTAGCGGTATTTCACGATTTGCAGGGCCTTACAAAGGGAAATCCTGTAGTGATCAATGGAAAAGAAATAGGAACGGTTTATCAAACAAATGGCGGGAAAGACATGAGAGAGATGAAAGTGACCATTAATATGAAAGAAGAGGTGAATATTCCCGATGATTCCTACGCCGTTATTACAAAATCTTTTTTGGGAAGTGTTCAACTGGAAATAAAACTGGGCGACAGTAAAAATTTAAAAAAAGATGGCGATAGCATCAGGACGATCGGTACTGCTGACCTGATTGGAGATGCGATGAAAAAACTCGACCCCGTGTTATACCAGGTTACCAGTGCGGTGAAATCCCTGGATACCTTGCTGGGAACAGTAAACAGTGTGTTTGACCCCAATACAAAAAATAATATCAGGGCTACTATGGAAAACCTGAACAAGACTACAGCGGCACTCGCCGTATCTTCTGCCTCCTTGCAGGGAATGCTGAATACCCAGACAGGCTCTATCGCAAAAACAGTTGATAACCTGAACTCATTTACCGGCGCTTTAAAAAATAATAATGATAAGCTTACCCAAACCATGGCCAATGTAGAAACTGCCACCGGCAAATTTGCCAAACTCGACCTGCAGGCTACGTTGACCAACCTTGATGGAACAGTAAGCGAATTAAAAGGAATGCTTGCAAAAGCAAACAGCGACAAAGGCACCATGGGGCTGCTAATGAATGACCCCAGGTTGTACAATAACCTCAACGCCACTTCCAATAAACTCAACCTGCTGCTGGATGATTTAAGGTTGCATCCAAAACGCTACATCAACATTTCAGTATTCGGCAAAAAAGATAAGAGCGGCCCATTAATGGTTCCATTGCCCGACACCGTGAATGCTCCTTACACCAATCAGTAAGCATTTTAATAAGTTGCTGTTTAAAATTGTGATTTCATTTATTTAAAAAAGCTGAAATTGCAGCGGCTTTAAATTACGAGTGAATTGAGATCAACTGCTACTTACCGGTTTTTATTTTTTGTATTCCTGCTGTGCTGTGCAAATCATATTGCAATGGCACAATCCCCCATCATTGCTCCTGCCACTTCAGATACCATCCGGCTGATACAGATATTAAAAGGTAACAGCATGAGGGAAAAATTAATTGACAGCAATTCCTTCAGAACCATTGCTGGCGATGTGCAGTTAAGGGAATCACTCACCCTTTTCAACTGCGACAGTGCTGCCATTAACAACCGAACCAATGTGATGGAAGCATTTGGCAATATCCACATCAACCAGAACGATAGCATACACACGTACTCACAATACCTCAAATACATTGGCCAGCAAAGAATTGCGTACCTCAAAAAAAATGTAAAGCTTACCGATAAAAAAGGAACCTTGTACACAGAGGAACTGGAGTACGACCTCAAAACAAATATCGGCACTTACAAAAACGGTGGCCGTGTGGTCAATGGCAAAACAACACTCACCAGTGAAGAAGGCGTGTACTATGCCGATACCAAGGATGTTTATTTTAAAAAGAATGTACACCTGGTGGATCCTAAATACAATATTGATACAGACAGTTTGCTGTACAACACTCAAACACAGGTAGTGACTTTTATTACGCAAACCCATATTAAAAACAAAGAAGGCGGCGATGTGTATACAAGCAGCGGCACTTATGATCTGAAAAACGGCAAGGCATTCTTTGGCAGCCGTACGGTGTTTAAAGACAGTACCCGTACCTATGTAGCTGATAACAGCGCTATCGATGAAGCAACCGGCATTGCACAATTGGAAGGCCGTGCAGTGATAAGAGACAGTGTGAATGGCTATACGATCCTGGGTGACCAGATTTTTCTTAATAGGAAAAACAACTCCTTTCTTGCAACCCGTAAACCAGTCTTAATTTTTAAAGGCGAAGGCAACGACAGTACATTTGTTGCCGCTGACACTTTATTTTCCGGGGTGATAACAAAAGATATTTCAGGAAAAAAGAAGTTGGTACAGACAGACACACTGCAAAAAACAATCGTGATAAATGACAGCAGTATCATAACGTCTGCCGGCAGCGTAACAAAAACACCCCTGAGAGATTCAACAAAAAATTTATCTTACGAAAAAACTGATTCGCTGGTAAAGAAAACCGACAGCATCATTGTGAAAGCCGACACTCCTCCGCTGCTGGACACCACCATGGCTGCAATGAAAGACACCGCACAGCTAAGCGATAATAACATTGCCGATGCACTACTGAAAAAAGATACTACCATCAATCTTTCAAAAGATACCGCCATCCGTTACTTCCAGGCATTTCATCATGTAAGGATCTACAACGATTCGCTGCAGGCAGTTTGTGACAGTTTGTTTTATTCTTCAGAAGATTCTGTGTTCAGGTTGTACCAGGACCCCCTGGTGTTCAGCAAGCGCTCCCAGATTTCCGGCGATACCATTCACCTGTACACGAAAAACAAAAAGGCCGATCGCATATACGTATTTGATAACGGCATCATCATTAATGAACTGAACGCTGAGATGTACAATCAAATTGGCGGGCGAACCCTGAATGGGTATTTTAAAGATGGCGGTCTTGATTACATGAGAGTGAAAGGCTCGCCTGCAGAAAGTGTTTTTTATCCCCAGGATGATGACAGTGCTTATACCGGTATGAACCGCTGCAAGGGCGATGTGATCGATATTTATTTTATTGACAAAGCAGTGAACAAAGTAAAATTCATCAATGATGTGGATGGCACATTGTATCCCATGAACCAGGTGCCCGATGACCAGAAAAGGCTCGCCAGATTCAAATGGGAGGATGCCCGCCGCCCTAAAAACAAACTGGAATTATTTGAGTAAAGCAGCTCTGGCGGGTAACACTCACAACTACTGCCATAATTTTTATTTTACTTTAACTCAAATTTTTCAGGCTTTACACAACCATAGCATAATTTTGGCAGTCTCATACCAACCCATTTAAACACACACAATGAAAAAAAACATTTTATTAAGTTGCCTTATCGCAGCCATTTCCCTTTCAGCAACAGCACAGAACTACAACACAGCAGCCGGTATCCGTTTAGGACCCAATTCAGCAGCCATTACCGCCGGCTTTACCGTAAAACATTTTTTAAATGAAAAAGCAGCAGTTGAAGGCATCGTTGGTATCAACAATGGCTTTGGCATTTGCGGTTTGTATGAATTGCATTTCCCTATTGAAGCCGTAAATAACTTACAATGGTTTGCAGGTGCTGGTGGTTATTTCGCTGTAAGAAGCAGTACTACTTTTGTTGGCGCTGCCGGCATCGTTGGCCTCGATTATAAGTTTGATGAGATACCGCTGAATCTGTCACTGGACTGGAAACCGGAGTTGAATATCATCAGCAAAATTGCTTTTGAATCATCGGGATTGGGCTTATCAGTTAGATACACTTTCTAATTTCTTCCAACAAAGCATCTTCACCGGACAATGTTTTATTATTTGTACGCAGCCAATGGTACATAACTGAACTGTTGTCCGGCTTTTCATTCCTGCTCCGGCACAGCCCCAACCGAAAACCCTCACCGGGGCATCCATTTCAATCCGGCGTAGGCTTTCAACAGTTTGAATTTTATTGAGCATTCTAAAAGCAATTGCACCAATACCAATTAAGATCATTCCCAACCCGTCCAATGTTTTCGTAATTTTAATCTATGAAAATCTTCTCCGCCAGTCAGATCAGGGATTGGGACCAGTTCACCATCAACAATAAACCCATTGCTTCCATCAACCTGATGGAAAAAGCTGCCACTGCCTGTTACCACTGGATCAAAGAAAACCTTGCACCCGGCAAACAGTTTATCATCTTTTGCGGCAATGGCAACAATGGTGGTGATGGCCTGGCCATTGCAAGAATGTTATTGAACGACGGGCAGCAGGTAAAGACTTTGTTTTAAAAACTGATAAGAGAAGCGCCGACTGTGCAATAAACCTGGAGCGATTGCATTCATTAAATGCCCCGGTGAATGAAATCTCAAACGAAAACGATCTTACCGGAATATTGAAAGAAGATATTGTAATAGATGCACTTGTTGGAACCGGCTTAAATAAACCATTACAGGGAATTGCACAGCTACTCGTTCAGCACATCAATGATTCAGCAGCCAGCATCATCAGCATTGACATGCCAAGCGGCCTCTTTGCAGATAGTTCTTCCATTGGCAATACCATTGTACAGGCTACTTACACACTCAGTTTTCAATGCAGCAAACTGGCTTTTCTATTTTCAGAGAACAGTGAGTACACTGGAGAAATTCATGTACTCAACATTGGATTGCTGCAGCAGTATTATAAAAGTACCGAAAGTATTTTCGCTACCATCGATAAGCAACTCATCCAGTCCATTTATAAACCAAGAAAACCCTTTGCCCATAAATATTCCCATGGGCATGCACTGCTTTATGCAGGCAGCAAAACCATGATGGGTGCAGCACTGCTCAGCGCCAAAGCCTGCCTGAGAAGCGGTGCAGGGCTGGTGACTGTTCATACCAGTGAAGCATTGATGCCTGTTATTCAAACGGCTATACCGGAAGCCATCTCGTCTGCAGAAAATGATTTTGAATTGATCACAAAAAAGAAAGCAGCCATCGGCATCGGCCCGGGGCTGGAGATCAATGATGCCAATTCAAAACTATTACAGCAGGTCATCAAAGACTGGGATGGGCCACTGGTAATTGATGCAGCCGGGCTGAGTTTACTGCAGCCCCTTGTTGAAAGCTTATCTAACCGGCAAATCAACCCAGCCATCCTCACACCGCACACCGGCGAATTTGAAAAATTATTTGGCAAAAGCAATACTGATTTTGAAAGAATGAGAACAGCTCTCCGCAAAGCGGCTCAATCAACTGTTATATTATCCTCAAAGGAAAAAACAGCCTCGTTGCATGCCCGGATGGTTATGCTTTTTTCAATACTACTGGTAACAGCGGCATGGCTACAGCCGGCAGCGGTGATGTATTGACCGGTATCCTAACCGGTTTACTTGCACAGGGGTATAATTTTCTGCAAGCCTGCCTGCTGGGCGTTTACCTGCATGGGCAGGCAGGCGATCTGGCAGCTGCTGAATTCTCTCCCGAAGCAATGATTGCCGGGGATATTACAGAACAATTGGGAGCAGCTTACAAACTGATATAAAAAAGCACCCCGGTAAATGGAGTGCTTTCATCAACAATAAATAATTATCTAGCCTCTTTTAATTTTGTTCTCTTTAAAACGCTTATCAGGTGTGCCATCTTTTTTTAACTTACCTGACGGTACCAGCTTCTGTTTATTTACTTTATAACGCTTGTCTAAAGTACCATCCGCTTTTTTAGGAGCATCGCCTTCTTTTACAGCAGTTACTGCAACTGCCGGTTTTACCTTTTCCAATTTTGCAGCTGTTGGTTCCACTTTTTTCTTAACCTGCTGAGCTGAGGCAATACCAGTAAACCCTACCATAAAGCATAAAGCAATCAATAATTTTTCATAATTGTAAATTTAATTTTGATCAAGGTAAATTTATTCAAGCAAATTACTTGTTAGCTGCTTGTTAACCAAAAGATGCTTTATACAATTTGTGGAAAACATCAATAAAAACAGAAAGCCGTATGCAGCCCACGCCTTCATTTCAAAAATAAGTTATTATTGCAGTATGATAGTTGAAACATTAAACAACCGCTTTGCAATTGAAGGCAAAGTAAAATTCACTACCGGCAAAGGCAATCTAACCTCACTCCACATCAACAGCAAATATGCCAGTGCCGAAATTTGTTTGTATGGCGGGCAGTTGCTCAGTTATCAGCCATCCGGCCAACAGGATGTATTGTGGGTGAGTGAACGTTCATTATTTGAAAATGGTAAAGCCATCCGTGGTGGTATTCCTTTGTGCTTCCCCTGGTTTGGCCCACACACAGAAGATAAATCAAAACCGCAACATGGATTTGCACGTTTGCAGCATTGGGATGTACTAACAGTAATGGAATCAGCCGAAGAAGCTGTAACTGTAACATTGGGGCTCAAGGAATCGGGGTTTTCTTTGCAATTATGGCCGCATGCTTTTAATGCTGTTATTGAATTTGTAATTGGCAAAACACTGGATGTAAAATTAACTGTTACCAACACCGGCAGTAAACCATTTGAATATTCAGATGCACTGCATACCTATTTTAACATCAGCAGCATTGCCAGCATTACATTGCAAGGCCTGCAAAACGCCACATTCTATGACGCATTTGGCACCAAGTTAAAAACACAGGACGATTTGTTGCTGCATTTCAATACTGAAACCAACAGGCGTTATGTAAACACTGCAATAGCCTGTATCATACATGATGAAGCTTACAACAGAAATATCAAAGTAAGTAAAACCGGCAGCAGGGTTACCGTAGTATGGAACCCGGGCGAAGCCGCCACCCAGACAATGGCGGATATGCTGCCAGATGGCTACAAAACATTTGTTTGCGTTGAGCCTGCCAATGCTTATGCAGGCATCGATATGATCACATTAAAGCCGGGAGAAATGCATACGCTGGGTACACTGATAGAAATAACCACATAAATCACCAGACATTCCTGGGACAAAAGTCGCCATACTTGTTGCCAAGCAAAAAGCCCACAATAAACTCATGCGTATTCCTTGAGTAATTTCTTAAAGAAGAAGTGGATACATCATACGAATAACCAATATTGAATGTATTTGAAATATTGATGCCTGCCATTGCGGCAAATCCGCCTAACTGGTCTCCAAAACGATAACTGCTGCCCAGCCAGAATTTATCCTGGTATTGAACCTTGGCATTGCTGTATATCTGCAGTGGAAATGGCTTTACATATTGCAGCATCACCGATGGCAGCAGGGTTACATCATCACTCAAAAAAGTTTTATAACCCGCAGTTACAAAGAAATGCGGCACCATATCGCTGCCGTATTTTGCATTCGTTACAAATTTAGCTTTGGCAGGAATAATATTCAGCACCGAAACGCCTACATAAAAATCTGCTCCATACAACCAAAGCCCGGCACCAATTTCAGGTTTTACTTTTGATATTTCGCCGTTGGCAATACCAATGGCCGGATCTGCCGGATCCAGGGAGCCCCATTGAATTTTAGAAGCATCCAGGCTGATGGAAGTAACCCCGGCTAAAAAACCAGCTGACAAGGTAGTACGGGCACTCAGCCCTTTGTGATAAGCATAGGTAACATAAGCACCCCACCTGCTGAGATAACCTGTTTTATCGGTCATGATAATACCTCCAATACCATGATGCGGTTCAGAGGCGGTATATTCATCTACATAAGAACGGCCACGTGGATTTTCTCCGGAAATGTCAAAAGAAGTGGCGTTTGTTTTGTAATCTTTTTTACCGATCGGGCCTTGTATAGAAAGATACGTGGTAACAGGTGCCCCGTCAATACCTGTCCATTGGTTGCGGTGGCTGATCTTTACATCTGTATAATTTTCAATACCCGTTACAGCAGGGTTAATGATGTAATTATTTAAAACATATTGAGTGTAAACAGGTTTTTGCTGAGCAGATACCGTTGCAGCTGCTAACAGCCACCATCCAAGTAAAAGTCGAATTCTCATGTTTCAATTAAACAATTTAGTTTAGGTATCACCCACAAAAGCCTGCAATTAAGAACGCATGGTTATCTTTGCAGGCAGCAAATATAAATGAATGGCACTGAATTAAAGCCTGCATGAAAATCCGGTATTTGTTAAAATTTAAACTGCCTGCACTGGTATCATTGATTAAATGAATATCCTGGTACCGAAAATGTTTCAATACTAATGACAGCACAGAATAAAATAAGGATTGGCCTCACTTATACAGGCACAGCAGAAAAACACAACAACTATGTAAACTGGCTCGTGGGAAACGATGCAGTTGAGATCACCCGGCTTTCAGCAGCAGATAATAACCTGGAGAAAGTAAAAGAAATGGATGCCGTTGTATTGTCAGGCGGTGTGGATACTCATCCCAAAAACTATGGCAGCGATATTACCGATTACCCCAATGCCCCAACAGCATTCCAGGAGGACAGGGATGCGTTTGAAACAGCCGTATTTCAATTGAGCCGGCAGCAACAACTCCCTGTGCTGGCAATATGCCGTGGCATGCAACTGGTCAATTGTATTTTAGGCGGCAACCTTATCCAGGATATTGGCCCAGAAGGCAATGACCTGCACCGCAGTGAATCTACAGACGAAGAGCACGACGTGGTTATTTTACCAGGTACTATGTTAAGGCAAATTACAAGGAAAGAAAAAGACAGGGCAAACAGTGCCCATCATCAATGTGTAGGTAAATTGGGTGAGGGTTTAAAAGTAAATGCACAATCGGAAGACGGCATTATTGAGGGATATGAATGGGCAGATAAAAAAAGCAAGCCATTCCTGCTGGGGGTACAATGGCACCCGGAAAGAATGTATCAACTGAACATACAATCCTCTGCTCTATCAAGGAATATCAGGGAATATTTTATGAATGCGATCTGCAGTAATATGCAACATCAGTAACGCTTTGCTGTTAGCAGGCCGTTTAAGAAAAGAAACCTACTTTTGCCTTTTGGCACAGGTGAAACCACAAGAATATTATCCCGTAAAAGTATTTTGCTGCACTATTGTTGTTGCGGCTTTAGTATGCATGGTCAATACGGCATCGGCACAGAACAAACGCATCAGGTGTTATTTCAACCACCCCGTAAATACCACGATCTCTTCCGGCTTCAATGCGGTTTATTTAAACAATACTTTTCCTGATACAGTGGCAGCTTATATCAACCGGGCGAAATACAGTATTGATGTGGCGATGTACAATTTTACTGCATTTAACAACAGCAATGTGGCAAAGATTGCAACTGCGGCCAATGCAGCCGCCGCAAGGGGCGTTATCATCCGCTGGATATACAATGGCACTTCTGCCACCAGCAACAGTGGCCTCAGTTTATTAAGCCCGTTGATACAAACATTTGCCAGCGCCAATTACACCGATTACATCATGCACAATAAATTTATGGTAGTGGATGTAAACTCAGCAGACAGCAATGATGCAGTGGTATTGACTGGCTCTTATAACTGGAGCGACCAGCAAACCACCGGTGATGTAAACAATCTCCTGTTCATACAAAGCAAACAGGTAGCCACTGCTTTTTACAATGAGTTCAATAAAATGTGGGGCGGCACTGCAGCTACTCCTAATGGCGCAACCGCAGCCTTCAGCACTTTTAAAACACCCAGTACACAAACACAGTTTAATGTGGAGGGCAATTTGATTGAAGTGTACTTCAGCCCGAAAGATGCAATGAATACCCGTTTGCAAAACAGCATCAACACGGCCAGCTTCGGTTTGTTTTTTGGCGTGTATACGTTCACTGATAATACGGTTGCCAACCTCATCAAAACAAAATACCTGAATGGTGTTTTTGTAAGGGGCATTATGGATGAGTTCAGTCAGTCATTCAATGCCTATGCAACATTGAATCCGGCACTGGGCAACGATATGCTGCTATACACTGGCAGCAATTTATACCACAATAAAACAATGCTGATTGATCCGCTCAATCCATCCTCTGATCCGCAGGTGTTTACCGGGTCTTACAACTGGACAACGCAAGGCACGGTTTCCAACGATGAAAATGCGGTGGTGATTCATGATGCTTCTATTGCCAACCAGTATTACCAATCGTTGTGCAAAGATTTTACAACGCTTGGGGGCACCCCCTGTGTGGCCCCCCCCTGCCCTTCCGGGGCAATCGCCATTACCTCCAACCAGCATGGCAGCAGTTACCAGTGGCAGTTGAATACCGGCACTGGCTTTAATAATATCAGCGACACTGGTTTTTACAATGGCAGTAACAATATTAACCTAACGTTGACCAACGCCCCAACAAGCTGGTATGGCTACCGGTTCCGGTGTGTGGTAAATGGCAGTACGTACAGCGATACTACCGATTTAAAATTTACCGCCTATTGGAATGGCAGTGTAAGTACGGCATGGGAAAATACTTCCAACTGGAACTGCGGTTCATTACCGGATGCCAATACAGATGTGGTAATCAATGAAGGCGTAAAGTATTATCCTGTTATCAATAACGCTACATCGTGCAGGAGTGTAAAGCTGAACAAAAATGCAATGGCAACAATCGTTAATGGGATTCAATTAATCCTTACAGGAAGATAATCACTTCATTACTTCAGTGATCACATTCCCCACACAACCACTGGGCATTTGTATCTGCAGCAATGCAGCAAGTGTTGCTGCAATATCGGTCATATAAGTTTCCCTGTTGAGTTTGCCGGCTTTTATACCCCAGCCATAAAATAGTAACGGTATGTGGGAATCATAAGGATTCCATAACCCATGGGTGGTTCCTTTTTTACCCCCGTCAAAATAACCAGGCTTAAAAATAAATTGTATATCGCCGCTTCGGGATGGCATGTACCCATTGGTAAGCCTTGTCTTCATCGGTTCCGCCAGGGTAGATTCCGCTAATTCATTCAGGTCAACGGCTGTGGCCACTGCATTTTCTCTTTTCAATTCTTCGATGACCAGTTCTCTTACAGCTTCATTATTTTTTGCGCTGTCGCTCAAATATACCTGGTAATTCACCACATTGTCTATGGCATTTTTAATATTTAATTTCTCTTCCACTGCTTTCAACAACCGCATTTTTATATCTGCATCATCCACACCACCGCCCGGTATTTTATGCTCAGCCAGGAAAGCAGGCACATGTGCAGCGCCATGATCGGCAGTTAAAAAAATAAGGTATTTGCCCTTGCCAACTTTGTTATCCAGGTAAGCAAGAAATTCAGCAATGTCTTTGTCCAGCCGCAGGTAAGTGTCTTCTGCCTCTACAGAATTTGGCCCAAAAGAATGGCCGATATAATCTGTGGATGAAATACTCACCGTTAAAAAATCGGTTACTGTATTTTTTCCCAGTGATTCGTTTTCGATGGCTGCTTTTGCGAAATCAAATGTGTAAGTATTGGCAAAGGGCGTTGTTTTAAAAGCTTCGTACTTATCTTTTGTGATCGTGGAGAGCTTGTGCGGAAAAGTCACTGTTTTTTCTCCCTTGATATTCCATTCAAATGGCACATCGTCTGAACCACTTAAATCGTATTTTGCCAATGGCAGCAAGGTATTCCAGTCCTGGCTCATGTATTTTGCTGCAAGATCTTTGTCATTGAACCGGCTCACCCATTGCGGCAACGCCGGCATGTAATGTGTACTTGTAATGAACTTGCCTACTTTATCATCGTACCAGTAGGCTGCATTGGCGCTGTGGCCTGCAGGCAGTATAGCACCCCGGTCCTTTAAAGCAATGCCGATCACTTTACTTTTGAAATTATTACTCAGCCGCAGTTCATCCGTGATGGTGGTTGTCCACATATTCCCCGGGCTCATTTTCCCGGCATCCGTATTACTGCCTACAGTTGAAACAGTACTGTCGTCGGTACAGTACACATATTTTTTTGTGAGCCTGCTGTACCAGCTGTTACCCACTATGCCATGAATTGCCGGAACGCTTCCGGTGTACACACAGGTATGGCCCGGTGCGGTGTATGTTGGAGTGTAAGGTATCATCGTATTTTCACAACTAAAACCTTCCTGCAGCAACCGCCTAAAACCATTGCTGCTGTATAATTCCTTGTAACGGTATAAATAATCCCAGCGCATCTGGTCAATTACCAGCCCCACTATCAATTTGGCATTTGCAGGGGAAGCCTGGGTAGTTATCGCCTGTGCAGTTACAGGAGTTGTACTAATACACAACAGCAGTAGCGCCGGGATTGCTTTTTTAAGCATACAAATATTTTTTACAAATATAGCGGCTGTGCTGTGGAATTAATGTTGAAGGAAGAATTAATAGAATGGCAACAGGTTTTAAGGGAATGATTTACTTTTGCGGCAAATGTTAGGAGGATAGAAACGCTGATAAACCGGATAAGGCAGATCAGAACGAATTTTTAATCCGTTTCAATCAGTGACAATTAGTTAGAACCGTATTTCTATCCTCCGCTTCAATAAAAATTGAATAGAGATATACAGTAGAAGTGAGTGACACAACGATGTCCCCATGAAATACTGAAGCTGGAGTCAAAATCAATAAATCCTAAATCAGCAATCATACATTTATTATGGCAGATGTTTTTGAAAAATTAGTGAAAGACGGCGGCCCCCTCGGCAAACACATGGACAGGGCACATGGTTATTTTGCCTTCCCGAAATTAGAAGGCGAACTGGGACCGAGGATGCAGTTCCGTGGAAAAGAAATGATCGTATGGAGTTTGAACAATTACCTCGGTTTGGTAAACCACCCGGAAGTGAGAAAAGTAGATGCGGAAGCTGCCGCCAAATACGGCATGGGCAACCCGATGGGCGCCCGGATGATGAGTGGCAACACAGCCAAACATGAGGAACTGGAAAAAGTGATCAGCAAATTTGTAAGCCGGGAAGATACCATGCTGCTGAACTTCGGTTACCAGGGCATTATGAGTTGTATTGATGCATTGGTGAATCGCCGTGATGTGATCGTGTATGACGCAGAAGCACATGCCTGTATTGTGGATGGCATCAGGTTGCACATGGGTTATACCTATGCATTCAAGCACAACAATGTGGAGGATTTTGAAAAACAATTGCAGCGTGCTGAAAAGATGACTGAAAAAACCGGCGGTGGCATTTTAGTAATCACCGAAGGGGTTTTTGGCATGGATGGCGAGCAGGGCATTTTAAAAGAGATTGTGGCATTGAAAGAAAAATACCAGTTCAGAATTTTGATTGATGATGCACACGGCTTTGGTTATATGGGCCCAACAGGGGCCGGTGCAGATGAAGCACAGGGTTGCCAGGCAGGCATTGATCTTTACTTCAGCACTTTTGTAAAAAGTATGGGCAGTATTGGCGCATTTATCAGTGGACCAAAAGCTGTACTGAAATATTTACGCTACAATACCAGGAGCCAGATTTTCGCCAAGAGCCTGCCGCTGATGATCGTTGAGGGCATGCTTACAAGAATGGAAATGGTCATTAATATGCCTGAACTGAGAGCAAAACTATGGCACAATGTAGAACGCCTGCAGACTGGATTGAAAGCAAGAGGGTTTGATCTATTGACCTTACGTTAAAAGCCTTTGAAGAAACCAAGAAGAAATTAGATGCCGGTTTGTACAAAGCGGCAGATATTCCGGATATGGCAGAACTGATATAAACGCCGCTCCGTTAGCTAACGGAGCAACTGCAAAGCCACTATTTTATTTAAACAGCCTTCATTAACGGAGGCTGTTTAACATTTGTTCCACTTATCAAAAAAATAATTGCATAACAAAATCATTCTCTACATTTATCGATAAAATTTATTGTAATGAAACCTATTATTGCGCTTGCCATTGTATGCTGCGGCCTGTATGCCTGCAACAACAAAACAACTGAAACCCCGAAGATGGATATCCTTGCTTCCAACATCGACTCCAGTGTAAAACCCGGCGATGATTTTTTTATGTATGCCAATGGTGGCTGGATAAAGAAAACCCCCATTCCATCTTCTGAAAGTGGCTGGGGGATCGGCAACCTGGTACAGGAGGAAATTTACAGCCGCCTGAAAAAGATCAATGATGATGCAGTGGCTGCCAGGGCTGCTGAAGGAACCATTTCACAAAAGATAGGCGACTTCTGGCAAAGCGCTATGGATACAGGGGCACTGGACAAAGCCGGGCTTTCTCCATTGAAAGAAGATCTTGACAAAATTAATGCTGTACAAAATACCAATGAACTGATCCTGCTGGCGGCACAGTTAAAAAGAAAAGGTGTGGATTGCCTGTTTGGTGATTATGTGGCGCAGGATGACAAGAACAGCGAGATGATGGCTTACAAACTAGACCAGGGGGGATTGGGTATGCCCAACCGTGATTACTATTTCAATAAAGATGAGCGCACGTTGAAGGTAAGGGCAGCTTATAAAGAATACCTGGTGAAGAATTTTAAACAACTGGGCAACGATGATGCCGCTGCACAAAAAAATGCCGCTGCTGTATATGCACTCGAAGAAAAACTGGCAGGCGCAAGCCGCAAACTTGCCGACCTGCGTGACCCATACAAGAATTACAACAAGATGGACATTGCAGGCCTTGGAAAAATCGCTTCCAACATCAACTGGGCTGATTTTATAAAAAATACCGGCATTGCAAAACTGGATTCAGTGATTGTTGGCCAGCCAGAGTTTTACACAGCATTAAGCAATGAAGTAAAAGCAACGCCCATTGAAGACTGGAAAAATTACCTGCGTTCACATTTGATCGTGAGTTATGCAGGCTATCTTGATAAAACAAGTTTTGATAATCTTTTTAATTACACCAGGATATTGACAGGCGCCACCGAACAAAGGCCGAGATGGAAAAGAGTACTGGATGCAGAAGAGAATGCCATAGGCGAAGCACTGGGACAATTATTTGTAAAAGAGTACTTCAACGAAACCGCAAAAAAACGCTACAGCGACCTGGTAGAAGCCATCCGTGATGCATGTAAAGACAGGATCGGCAAACTATCGTGGATGAGCGACAGTACCAAGCAAAAAGCGTATGCAAAACTGGCCAGCATCACCAAAAAAGTTGGCTACCCTGATAAATGGAAAGATTTCAGCGCATTGAAAATTGATAAGGGGCCATTTGTACTGAACATGCAACGTGCCAATGAATGGTGGACAAATTATTACAATAATAAACTGGGCAAACCTGTTGACCGTACCGAATGGGAAATGACACCACAGACCTACAATGCATATTACAACCCCAGCAACAATGAAATTGTATTGCCTGCGGGCATATTCTCTGTACCGGGCATGAAGGATGAAGAACTGGATGATGCATTTGTATACAGCTATGCTGCAGCTTCCACCATTGGCCATGAAATTACCCATGGCTTTGATGACCAGGGAAGGCAGTATGATCCTAAGGGAAATCTTACAGACTGGTGGACTAAGAAAGATGGAGAAGAGTTTGGAAAGCGTACTAAATCGATCATACAGCAGTTCAATGAAATGGTTCCTGTAGATACGCTGCACATCAATGGAGAAGCCACGCAGGGCGAAAATATTGCAGACCTTGGTGGTTTGTTATTGGGAATTGATGCATTCAAAAAAACGGAAGCATATAAGAAAGGAGAAAAACTGCACGGACTAACGCCTATGCAGCGCTACTTTTTAGGTTATGCATACAGTTGGATGTATGAGCACAGAAAGGAACGCATCTCCAACCAGGTGATGACGGATGTGCATTCTCCTGCTAAAGAAAGAGTGAATGGTCCGGTGGTAAACATTCCTGAATTTTATGAAGCCTTTGGCATTAAGGCGGGAGATAAAATGTACAGGGCAGATAGCCTCAGGGTGAATATCTGGTAAGAAAAAAAGATTATCAAGGCAGCGCTGAACAAAACAGCGCTGCTTTTTTTATAGCGGCTTTTATTCCCCCCTACCGAATTGTCTGTAAAACGAATAAATTAAAATGCAACATTTTGTTTAAATGAAATTTCATAAAAGCTGCAGTCGATTCACTTACCTTTATCAGCATGACAACAGCCTATATTAAATTTTTTGCCGCCGTAAATGGAAATACTGCCAATACCCTGATGAATGTGATCGATCAGAAAGTTTCCGAAGGTTTTAAAAAGATCGTACTACTGATTTCCACTCCCGGCGGCAGTGTGTTTCATGGCTTGTCCATCCACAATTACCTGGTGGGTATTCCGGTTGAAATAGAAACTCACAATTTTGGCAGTGTTGATTCCATTGGCGTGGTCATTTTTTGCGCCGGCACCAAAAGGTATTCTGCACCCGATGCAAGGTTCCTGCTGCACCCGGTAGCTGCCGGCATCAATGGCAACCTGGAAACAGAAAAAGTGGAAGAGATCCTGAAAGGTTTAAAAATTGATACAGAGAATATAGCAGCCACCATTGCAAAAGCTACCGGCAAAAGAGAAGATGAGATCATCAGGGCGATCAATGAAAGAACCACACTCAGCCCGAAAGAGGCGCTGAACTTTTCACTGGTACACGAGATCAGGAAAGAACTGTTTCCTGAAGGCGCCCATGTTATTTCCGTAAATGCTTCTTAATAATCCCTGCGTTTACCACGCAAATTCTTTATTGCAGTTAAATACAATTTTGAGTCTTCGTTTTAGGCTATCTGTTTTCTCTGTGAGAAAAACCTCCATACATGAGAACAGATATACATAAACAAAATCTACAACCTGCTGACTTTTATAATATTAAAGCATTGGCATGATACAGGATAGTTATGTGCAAACGTAATTATTATGAAAACTATTTACACCCCAAAAAAATCAACCCTTCTAATCTGCCTGCTGCTTACCACAGTTTTGCACGCACAGCAAATCACCATTAACCAACGCAGCCATATTGTAATGAATGGCAATGTATCACTGGTGATTAACAATGCAGCTTTCAAAAACAATGGCAACTTTACTGCGGGCACAGGCACGGTAGCTTTCAGCGGCAACAATGATACTGCCACTTCTTATGTAGATGGCAGCAATAACACTGTTTTTTACAATCTCACCATCAGTAAAAATGCAGGTGCTATTGCACTTAAATCTGATGCAGACATTAAAAATATACTAAGTGTAAGCAGCGGCACTTTATATACAGACAGCAACCTCACCTTAAAATCAGATGCCGCCATTACTGCCCGTGTAGCACCGGTAGCAGGCAGTATTTCGGGCAAAGTAAAAGTTGAAAGATATATCCCGGCAAGAAGGGCCTGGAGAATGTTAACTGCTCCTGTTACCAGTTCTGCAACCATTTTTAATACCTGGCAGAACAGCGGTATTTACCAGGCAGGTATCAACACTTTTGTAACAGGCCCCAACCCTACCGGTGACAATGGCCTGGATGCAAGCCCACAAAATAATATCTCCATGAAAACATGGAACGCTGCCACACAACAATTCAGTAATGTAACCAATACAAAAGTTGCAATATCTTCCGGCACCAACGGCAGCGCTGACAACACCGGCTATTACATTTTTGTAAGAGGCGACCGCAACAGTAATAACTTTAATACCACTACCTGCAATGCAACTACTTTAAGCAGTACAGGTAAATTGCAAACAGGCACTCAAACGTTTCCTGTATCTGCAGTATCTGGCGCCTACACCATGATCGGCAATCCTTACGCTTCACCCGTTGATTTCAGCAGCCTGACAAGGAACAACCTTGTTAACCGTTTTTATGTATGGGACCCCTCATTAAACATACTGGGTGGTTATGTAATGCTGGATGACCTTAGCAACACTGGTACTTATACAAAATCAGTTTCTGCCAGCAGCATGACAAAAGAGATACAGTCTGGCCAGGCATTCCTGGTACAATCCAAAAATGCTGGCGCTGCTTCTCTGGTTTTTAATGAAGCCAGCAAATCAACTTATAACAATACACAAATGTTCAGGCCGGTGAGTGGCGGAGTTCCACAATCAATAAGGGTAAACCTTAACATTGTAAATGATGACAGCACCCTAACAGTAGCAGACGGCATTTTTGCTGAATTCAGCAATAGTTTCAGCAGCGGACTTGACCAGGACGATGCACTAAAATTCACTAACATCAACGAGAACATTGCCTTCCTGAGAAATGGCACTACCATGGCTGCTGAAAGAAGGGCAACGGTGGAATCAAACGATACCCTGTTTATCAAGCTCTGGAAAACGGCACAAAAGAATTATGAACTGGAAATTGTACCTACAGATTTCTATGCTGTTAACATTGTGTTGCAGGACTTGTATCTTAACCAAAACCTGCGTATCAATCTGCTTGGTGCAACAAAACTCAGCTTTGCAGTAGATGCCAACCCTGCTTCTGCAGATGTAAACAGGTTCAGGATCATTTTCAAAAAATATAATGTATTGCCTGTAACAGTAACTGCTGTTAAAGCCAGCTTGCAAAACAATAAAATAGCTGTTGAATGGAAAGTAGAGAACGAACTCAATATTGTGAAATATGAAGTGGAAAAATCTGTTAACGGTAGTGATTTTTCTACTGCAGGTGTAGTAGAAGTTCTATATGGCAGCAATGCTTACAATACATATAACTGGTTAGACGTTACACCTGCTCAGGGAACTAATTTTTACAGGATAAAGATATACGACAGGAACGGCGACACAAAGTACACTACAATAGTAAAGACAAAAACAACCAACAACACTTCAGGTACAATCAGCATCTACCCTAACCCTGTAAAAGAAAGCATCATCAATGTATTGCTGAACAATCAACCAAAAGGCCAGTATCATTTAAAGCTGATCAGCATTAGCGGGCAATTAATGTACACCGGTAGTTTGGTAAGCGAAACTGGTAATGGAATATTGGTGGTGAATATACCGGCAAGATTAACTCCCGGCACTTATCAATTGGAAGTAATAACGCCGGAAGGAAAAAGGGATACACAGAAAGTAATAGCAGAATAACCAACCATTTTAAATAAACTTAACGGTACCAAATAAACAAACATGAAAAAGAGATACAGCATTTTAATGTTAGCAGTTATGCTTACAGTTGCAGGAAAAACAGTTGCCCAGAACATCGCCATCAATGCTACCGGAAATTTACCGGATACCAGTGCAATGCTGGATGTAAGCAGCACGGTAAAAGGCTTCCTGGCTCCGAGGATGACTACAGCACAGCAAAATAGCATTCCATTGCCTGCAACCGGCCTGATGGTTTTTAATACAACACTGGGTGGCTTTACAGTAAATACGGGCACGGCTGCGGCGCCTTCATGGACAACAATATCCAGCACTGCTCAAACTTTTGCAACTGGCACCACAGGAAATGATTTCAATATTTCCACCAGTGGCTCAGTGAACACATTCAACATACCAGATGCCGGAGCTGCTGCAAGGGGATTGGTAACAACAGGTAGCCAAACAATTGCCGGAGCCAAAACGCTTACCGGGCCAACTACCATCAGCGGAACATTAACAGCAGGCAATACAGTGACGCTAAGCAGTACAGCAAGCGGCGCAGCTACTGACAGCATCCTTACTGTAAATGCAGCTGGTGTTGTAAGAAAAAGAACGGTTACAGACGTTGTGAATACTGTAAACTACCCGGTAACTGTTATAGTTGCTGCCAGCAGAACCAATAACTATACCCCGGGCAGCAGCTTTACTCCGCTTGCATACAATTCAGCTTCTATAAATGCAGGAAGCGCATACAATACTTCTACCGGCATCTTTACAGCACCTGCCACAGGGCTCTACCAGATCAGCATTTCCAATATGTACTCTGTTGCAAACAGTTTAAACAATACAGTTAGCGCAAGAATCATTGTAAATGGCTCAACAGAAACAGAAGTAGCGGGATCATTAACTCCTTACGCCGGCTCTACAATCAGGGGTACAATCAACGGCAATACCGTTGTACAAATGAGCAGTGGTCAAACAGCTTCCATTTCCATTGGCAACCTGGCCAATACAATGACACCATCGGTAGGAACAGGACAACATACACTTAAAATAATAAGGTTGAACTAAATAAGCTGATATATTGAAACAAAAAAGTGTATTCAAATGAAAAAAGCTGTCGCTAAAGGCAGCTTTCTTCATTTATTACCATACTGTTTAAATTGTACGAGGATCATAAAATACAGCTGTTATTTATCCTGTTTAAATTAAACATTGAATAGCAAAAACCGGTAGTTTTACTCACAAAATACAAAGTGTGAGAAGAATTGTTTACTTATTGATTTTGAGTTGTGCATTTTTACTGCAAAGCTGTTTCGAAATAATAGAGCAGGTATTTGTAAAGAACGATGGCACCGGCACTTTTCAGCTGGTACTGAACATGAGTAAAAGCAAAACAAAGATCAGCTCCATCCTGAAAATGAAAACTGTAAATGGTCATGCAGTACCTACCAAAGAGGAAATCACAAAAAAGTAGCCGATTTAGAAAAAAAGATACGGAAAACCCCTGGCATCAGTAAGCTGAAAACATCGCTGGATTTTGATAACTATATCATTACCCTCAACTGCAGTTTTGCCAATGTGAACAGCCTTAACAATGCAGTTAAAAACATCGGCGGTAAAGAAAAGAACAAAGAACCCGGCATTGAAAAGAGCTATGAATATAATATTGCAGGCAACACTTTCAGCAGGCTCAATAAGTTCTCCTTAAAAGATGAATACCAGAAACTAAGCAATGCCGACAGGGAAATTTTTGCCACGGCCAATTATACCGGTATCTTCCGGTTTGAAAAAGAAGTGGCTGCTGCCAGTAACAAAGAAAGCAAAGTAGCCGGCAATAAAAAAGCAGTGATGCTCACCCAAAATGCACTCGACATCATCACCAGTAAAAAATCAATTGAAAATAAAATAACCCTCTCAAAATAACAGTATGAAAAGAATCATTACAAGTGTGGCTTTAATCTGCAGTGCTTTAACTGTTGCCAACGCCCAAATCTCCATCAGTAATGTACCGGCCAATGCATCACTGGTGATTAAATACTCCAGAGACAATTTTTCCAAAAATGTACCGCTCAAAAAACTAGCGTCATACAATTTTGTGAAGAATAACCTTTTCAAGGCATTAAAGATAGACAGCCTCACATCACTGGAAGGTACCGGCATCAGTTTTGGAAATGATGTTTACCAGTATGTGGTAATGGATGACTCGGCTACCAGTTTTGTAACCCTGTTCAACCTGTTGGATGTACCACAATTCTTAAAACTGGTGCAGGCAAATTACCATGCAGAAATGAAACCTGAACAAAAAAATGGCTTTCAATTCCTGGCCACCTCAAGGGATACTTATTTAGGCTGGAATGATAAACAGGCAATATTTGTTTTCTGCAGTTATAAAAACAAAAAAAACTATTATGATTACCCGGTGGCAGATTCTGTTATGGGTACCGTAGTAATAACCGATTCGGCTTCAGCCGTTGTGGATGCTCCCATTGAAGAAAGAATTGAAGAGATAAGGGAGGAACCGGCCCCCCAACCTGCCCCAAAAGTAAAAAAACAAATACCCGGCAAAAAAAAGAATGCTGCTGTAAGAAAGGGTAAAAAAGGAATGGCTAAAAAACCGGCACCTAAAAAGAAAGTTGAAGAACCCGAAGAAATAATGATTGATGAAGTGAAAGAATACCACATGTCGTATGAAGACAGTATTGCCAATGAGAAAAGGGAAGCCTGGTACCAGGAACAGGAAATATTTGCAGCGGCAAAACAAAAGCTGATTGCAGATAGTATCATCAACATGGTATTCAATGCAAAAAATGTTTCGATCGAAAATGAAGTAAGCTATAAAAAAATAATTGACCCTGCTGCACATGTATCTGTATGGCTCAACTATGATAACATGATGAACCAGTACTGGTCAACTATTTTCAGGGGTTGGGGAAAAATCACCAGGAATAACTTAACGCCTGTAAATTTTAAAGGCAGCGAAAATAAAGGCTTCCGCTCCGGTATAAATGTGTTCTTTGAAAAAGACAAAATGAGGCTGGATCAAAAAATGTATTCCCCTGACGAAGAAATGGCAGCGCTCGGCAGGGAAATATACAACAGCAAACAAAGCAATTCACTGGCCGGTTATATCAGCCCCGACAATATCGCCTGCATGTCTGCTTCCATCAATACCGAAGCGATGGCCAATTACTATTACAAACTGATCCGGCAATATTTAAGCAGCAATCCTTATACGAATGAGTACTCCGGCATAGTGGATGTGTATATGGATCTGATGGAGATCATCATTGATGAAAAAGCCATTGCAGAACTGATGCCCGGCAATATGGTGATGGTACTGCACGACATGAAAACAAAATCCGTTACTTACACGGATTATGTGTACGATGATAATTTTAAAAGTAAGGAAGTAACCAGGACCAAACAGGAATTGTCGCCCAATTTCACTTTTGCAATGGAAACAAAAAAAGAAGCCTTCATGCAAAAGCTGGCTAAGCTGCCGTTGAAATTTGCAGCCAAAGAAAAATTCAATTATAAAGAAGAAGGGGGGTACTACGAACTTGCTTTTGATGCAGATAAATACCCAATCAGCAGCCTGTACTTTATGGTAAAAGATGGCAAAGCCATTGTAACTACCTCCAAAGAAGTGATTGACATGACGCTGAACAATACGGGTTATGCACTGGATGCAGCCACCAAAAATTCGATCCTGAATAACAATATGTATTTACGGATCAACACAAAAAAAATGATCCGGCAGATCAATCCCGAACTGAGTACAGACCTGAGTAAAAAGATCAGCAATTACCTGGAAGAAAATATGGGGGATGTAAAAATGGAAGGAGGCATTAAAGATGGTATGATGCAGGGCACCACTACCATGAACATTACCGGCAACCATGCCAATAGCCTTGAGTTTTTCTTTAACATGATTGATGCCATCAACGATATCATGGAAAAAGACAAACTGGAAAGAGAAAAAAAGGATTGACTGATGAACAGGAAGAGATGGGCATTGCTCCTATTGTGCCTCGTTCTGCTGTTTGGCTATTTCAAACTGTTTTACAAAACATGGCGCAATGATACCGTTTCAGGAAATGCCGACTGTATCATTGCGCTTGATGTAAAAAGGATCACCAACACCCTTATCTGGAATTTCATTACCACTCCTTCCCAATGGAAAGCAGGCTCACTATTTTCATCTTCCACCACCGAAGTGAATTGGGATGATATGGTAAAAATCCCTGATTATGTTTTTGCTTTTCATGCAACTGACCACCCCGCCAATGCATGGTATGCTGTATTTGAGATAAATGACAAGGTTGATTTCGCCAAAGGCTTAGAGCAGTTTCACTTTGAAAAAAGAAACAACAATGAATACTTCTCAAAGAAAATTGGTATGGAGTTCATTCAAAATGGCAATCAACTGTTGGTTGGTAACCTTGCCGTGGAAGACAAACAATACATCAGGCAGGTAGCCCATGAACTGTTTACAAAAAAACAATACATCAGCAAAAAAATACTGAAAGAAAACATTGATGCGGCAAGCCATTTATCGGTGCAAATCCTGAAGAATATTTTTCTGCAGGAAGATCACATCATTCAGGCAAATTTTGATAAGAACAGCATAACAATTGATGCTGGGTTAACACCAGGTTTAGGGGTGAACCTTACAACAAATAAATTTATGTATTGCGACAGTTCACTGTGCACACTGGCCTTCACTCAACCCAGCGATTTCCCACTACTATTAAGTGATTCCCTGAAGGCCGGCATTTCCAGGGCAGTGAATTTTAATATTGATTCTCTGCTGCTGAGCACCAACCTGAATTACCAGCTGGATATTGAAGGCATACACCCAAGGATTGATTCTGCTGTTAGTTTCACTTACGATGATAATTTTAACCCGGTTGAAAAGGTAGTGGCAAATACCATCCAAGAGCCGGCATTTAATTTTGCTGTTAATGGCAATCGTGTTGATTCAATTTATAATTACTGGAACCGTTCAGCTAAATTAGAAAAAACAACCAGCGGCGATTTGTTTACTCCCATTCCGTTCGTAAAATCATACTGCAGCGTTCAGGATGGGAAAACACTTTTCATTACATCAAACAATTACAAAACAGCGATATCGAAACACACAGTCGAATGTATTTTGTTTTTCAAACTCCTGCTTACGAAAATCCCTCCGTCAATCCTTAAATATTTGCCGGATTACTTAACGAAAGCGGGTAAAAACATAGAAGCGGTGGAAGCTGTTGTCAATAATGAAAAAGGGCAGATCGTTCTTCATGTAAGTTTTAACAAGAAGAAAAACGATCTGCCCATTATAGAATGGTAATACGTTTGTAACAACTACATACTGCAAATAATAATGCCTGCTATCATGCTGCCCACCACGGTATAACCACCATTGATCAGGTAAAGGCCCAGCGGCCTTTTCTCGTACAGGTAAGAGATTGCGATAGCAGTAACGCCAAAGAATAGCCCGGTGAACAACCCCAGTTTGGCACCATACATCCAGCCCCTCGTTTGCAGTTTGTAAGCCAGCACTGCAATGGCAAAACTGGTAGCTGTCATTAAGATAAAAGACCCGATGAACATGCCAGCCATTCCTTTCTTTGCGTTTGGATCGTTTGGATCAATCTTTGTATAAACAAGCCATTTGGGTGCAAACAACAATTTTGAATACCACAGCGCACCAAGCATAAAATAAGCAAGGCCTCCCAATATTACCGGGAGCCAGTGAATGTTTTGTAGTGAATTCATTGCGAATTTGTTTTAGGTAAATAAATATTTTAATGCCGGCAAAGTACAATACCTTTTTACAATATGCAAGTGCCCATTAAATTATTGCTGCTGCTTTGATTCAATAAACTTCAGCAAATTTTTTCTGGCCTGGTTCTTTATTTTACGTTGAAAGAAGGAATTCCATCCCAACAGTTGTCCGCTGAAACCCAGTGCCTGTGTACTCCATTTGTGCAGGCTGAAGCCATCGCTGTGCTCAACGATGATGCTATTTTCAAAACGCATGTGCGCCTTAATGCGGTTCACTACCCGCCTGCCTGTTTTGGAAAAAGTATAAGTAGCTACCCAGTTGCAGGTATAGTATTCATGGTCCAGCGCTGTAATGCTGTCGAATACCAGGGAAAAATCCCGTGCATTTTTACAAAGCATCTCCCACATGTATTTCACTTCATCGCCTCGGAGCAGTTCAAATGCAGGATCGTAAAAAACAATATCGTTGCTGTAGCAACTGTTCATGGTTTGATAATCCTTTTGCTGAAAGGCGGTGTAAAATTTTGTGATAACTGCTGCATTATTATCCATCACAAACAATTTGGTTTCGCTAAATTTAGCACTCAAACAATTATAAAATGAAAAAATATTTTATCATACTACTTTGTTACCTCTTTCACTGCCT
The DNA here is from genome assembly GCA_016722465.1 of Chitinophagaceae bacterium. GTDB lineage: Bacteria > Bacteroidota > Bacteroidia > Chitinophagales > Chitinophagaceae > Ferruginibacter. The sequence goes on from JADKJC010000013.1 coordinate 835,350, forward strand.
CTTACTCTCTGCTCAAAACCTTGATTCCGCCTGGATAAAAGACAATTATTACAAGACAGAAAGAATGATATCCATGAGGGACGGTGCAAAATTGTTTACTGCTTTTTATATCCCCAAAGACAGCAGCGAAAAGCATCCCATCCTTTTCAACCGCACCCCCTATTCCTGCGCTCCTTATGGAGAAGACAAGCTCAATCCAGGGCTGTATCAATCCTATTGGATCAACTACCTAAAAGAAGGATACATCATTGCCATACAGGATGTAAGAGGCAGGTGGATGAGTGAAGGCGAATTTGTAGATGTGCGCCCATTTAACTCCAACAAAAAAGGAACTGAAATTGATGAGGCCAGCGATACTTATGATGCCATCGACTGGATGGTTAATAATATACCCGGCAACAATAAACGGGTGGGTGTATTGGGCATCTCATACCCCGGGTTTTACAGTACCATGGCAGCGATGAGCAATCACCCTGCGTTAAAAGCAGTCAGTCCGCAGGCACCCGTTACTGATTGGTTCCAGGGCGACGATTTTCACCACAATGGCGCTTTTTTTATCATGGACGCATTTAGTTTTTACAGCAGCTTTGGCAAACCAAGGCCCATACCCACCACCGTTGGCGGCCCCGACTATGTTTTCCCTACGCCTGATAACTACGATTTTTATTTAAAGACCGGTGCCTTAAAAAACTTTGCAGCCATCCTTGGCGACAGTGTTGCATTCTGGAAAGACCTTTATGCACATCCCAACTACGATGACTGGTGGAAAGCAAGGAACCCAAGGAATTTTGTAACCCATATCAAGCCTGCTATGCTGGTGGTAGGCGGATTGTATGATGCAGAAGATTGTTTTGGTGCCTGGAACACCTACATGGCGATTGAAGAAAAAAATAAGAATACCGATAACCGCCTGGTGATGGGGCCCTGGTCGCATGGAGGCTGGAGCCGTGGCAGCGGAAGCTATCTTGGCAACATTCGCTTTGGCAGGAATATAAACACTTACTATCAAAAAAATATTGAGATACCTTTCTTCAACTTTTATTTAAAACTAAAAGGAACGGTACATGACATTGCAGAAGCCTCCATATTTTTTAGTGGAGAAAATGAATGGAGAAGATTGAACCAATGGCCACCGGGAAATATTGAAAACAAAAACCTTTTCATCCAATGGAATGGCGACTTATCTTTTGATGATGCAGCTGGTAAATTCAAAACAAAAGACAAAGAAAAAAGCCTTCCCTATTTTTCGGAATATACCAGCGATCCGGCACACCCAGTTCCTTATGCAGAAGGAGTACACCTGGACAGGACAACGGAATATATGACCGATGACCAGCGCTTTGCCAGCCGCCGGCCTGATGTATTGACCTTTAGCTCCGCTGTTTTAACCGAAGACATTACGCTTGCAGGCCCGGTAATTGCAGACCTGGCGGTAAGCATTTCAACAACTGATGCGGATTTTGTAGTAAAACTCATTGATGTTTTCCCGGATGATTTTAAATACGATGATGCTGGCATGGGAAAAGAGAATGGCAACAATTATCCCATGGGTGGTTACCAGATGCTGGTACGTGGTGAGATCATGAGAGGCAAATACCGCAACAGTTTATCTGCACCGGAACCCTTTGAGCCAGGCAAGATTACGGAAGTTAAATATGCATTGCCTGATGTGGCGCATACTTTTAAAAAAGGCCACCACATCATGATACAAATACAAAGCAGTTGGTTTCCATTAGCGGACAGGAACCCTCAAACCTTTACCGATATTTATCATTGCAGCGACAGCGATTTTAAAAAATCTACCATCAGAATTTATCATGATGCTGTCAACAGGAGTAAAATCATTTTGCCCATTCTAAAGTAAGAAAACATGAAACACCTGATTGTTTTACTGGTGCTGATGAATGTATTATTTTGTGCAGCACAAAATAAGTTGAACGTGGTTCCGATGCCTGCAGAAGTAAAGATGGGTGATTCAAAACAACCCTTCATTCTAAACAGAAAAACGGAAATCCTATTGGGGCATGGGTACGGGCTAGAAAAATTTGCCGATGAAATAAACAATCAAATTGAAAAGCGATACGGATTCAAATTACCGGTTAGCAAAGAGCGGTTGATGAGTCATTCCAGCAATTATCTTGAAATCAGCTTCACTCCTTTTGAAGTAAAAGAAAAAGATTCGTATTCATTAAGTGTTTCAAAAAATGGCATCTCAATAATAAGCTACTACAGTAAAGGCTTATTCTATGGCATACAAACCTTTATCCAACTCTTACCCAAACCAACAGCAGCATCAAACCAAAAAAATTATCCATTATCAATTCCCCAATTATCCATTAAAGATTATCCAAGATTTGCATACCGGGGCATGCACCTGGATGTTGCCCGCCATTTTATGCCACTTGAGCTGGTAAAAAAATACATTGATTATTTAGCCATGTACAAGTTCAATACCTTTCACTGGCACTTAACCGATGACCAGGGCTGGCGCATTGAAATAAAAAAATATCCCCGGCTTACGGAAGTTGGCGGCTGGAGAAACGGCACTATCGTTGGCCGATACCCCGGTACAGGAAACGACAGCATTCAACATGGCGGCTATTATACCCAGGAGCAAATAAAGGAAGTAGTACAATATGCATCCGAGCGCTACATCACCGTAATACCGGAAATAGAAATGCCGGGGCATGCATCCGCTGCCATTGCAGCCTATCCTCAACTCAGCTGTTTCCCGGAGGAAGATACACAGCACCCAAAAGATTGTGCCTGGGCCGGCAGCACAAGCGGCAAACAGGTGCAGCAAACATGGGGCGTATTTGAAGATGTGTTTTGTCCAAGTGATTACACTTTTATTTTTTTGCAGGATGTACTGGATGAAGTAATGACACTCTTCCCATCGGAGTACATCCACATTGGCGGCGATGAATGCCCTAAGAAAGCATGGAAGCGTTCTGCATTTTGCCAGCAACTGATGAAAACAAATAATTTAAAAGATGAACATGCACTGCAAAGTTATTTTATCCAGCGGATTGAAAAATACATCAACAGCAAGGGCAGGAAGATCATTGGCTGGGATGAGATACTGGAAGGCGGCATTGCACCCAATGCTACCGTAATGAGCTGGCGTGGAGAAAAGGGAGGTATTGAAGCAGCTAAGCAAGATCATGATGTGGTGATGACACCTGGCGCTTATTGTTATTTTGATCACAGCCAGTCGAAGAACGAAGACAGCGTGACCATTGGCGGTTATTTACCCATCGAAAAAGTGTACGGCTATGATCCGGTCCCTGCCGAATTGAATGCAGTACAGGCAAAGCACATTCTTGGTGCACAGGCTAATGTATGGACAGAATATATTGGCAATGAATCCAAATTAGAATACATGATCTTTCCGAGAATGGCTGCCATGGCTGAAGTATTATGGACACCGAAAGCAAAGAAAGACTGGAAGGATTTTGAAAGGAGATTGCAGATACTGATTAAACGGTATAAAAAATTGAAGATAAATTACAGCCTGGCTTATTACGATCCTGTGCTATCGGTTTCTCAAACAGAAGATTTTAATGGCATTTACATCAATCTGCAAAGTAACGCTGGAACAGGAGGCTTTATATATGCCGATTCTCCTATCAATGATCTCTATTATTCAAAAGCAAAAAAGAAGATTACCGGATCGCACCAACTGGCGATGGCAACATGCGATAAAAACAACCAGCTTACGAGCACATGGATCAATCAGTACTTTCATTTCAACAAAGCCACCGGCAAAAAAATAACACTGTCCTCTCCTGCCGACCCTAAATATCCCGGCGATGGCGCTTTTACTTTAGTCAATGCGGTACAAAATACCATGGGCCTTGTAAAGTCGTCTGAATTCCTTGGCTTCAGCGGTACTGATTGCGAAGCCATCATCGACTTTGGTAAATCGGAAAACATCAGCAAAGTAATTGTGCATACACTCCATCAAAAAAACAGCTGGATATGGCGGCCACTCACCGTGGAAGCATTCGCTTCTGAAGACTGCATCAACTTCTCCACACTTGGCCTCACCGATGATTTTGAGAAAAAAGAAAATGGCTGCGGCAGTATGACGGTCAACTTCAGCAGCACTAACATCCGTTATGTAAAAGTAGTAATGAAAAACTGGAGCCCTATCCCGGATGGAGAACCGGGCGCAGGTGAAAAAGCATGGTTGTTTGTGGATGAGATTGAGGTGGATTGATTGTATAAACAGGGATTGAATACTCTTTGAATAACGGCCTTAAGAAGGATATTTGGATCCCAATTACCCCGATCTTTATTTGCCCGATCTGAAGACCGGGGCAAATGAAAAACATATACCAGGGATAAAGCCCTGAAAAAAAGAAAATCATTTTATCACTACCCTGAAGGGCAGTGCAATGGAAATCTCTAATCAAAAAAGACATTCAACAAATTCCTTCCCAATAAAGCAGTGCAGTTGATATTTTACTCAAAATATACCTGATGAAAACTATCACTACACTATCCCATAAAACGGTATCGCCTCAGTCAACTTATTACACACTACTTATCACTTACTACTTATCACTTATTACTTATCACTTACACTTATCACTTCCCTTAGTCATTCAGCTTCAACACCGCCAAAAAAGCTTCCTGCGGCACTTCCACATTACCGATCTGCTTCATGCGCTTTTTACCTTCTTTCTGCTTCTCCAGCAGCTTACGCTTACGGCTGATATCACCACCATAACATTTGGCCGTTACATCCTTCCGCATCGCACTGATATTTTCCCTCGCTACTACTTTGGCACCAATGGCTGCCTGTATCGCTATCTGGAACTGCTGCTTGGGCAACAACTCTTTTAATTTCTCACACAACTTGCGGCCAAACTCATGTGCCCTGCCACGGTGAATCAATGCACTCAGTGCATCCACTTTTTCATTGTTAAGTAATATATCCATCTTCACAATATCACTCGGCCTGTATTCTATAGGATGATAATCAAACGATGCATAGCCTCTTGTAATGCTCTTTAATTTATCATAAAAATCAAATACAATTTCCGTCAGCGGCATTTCAAAACTAAGTTCTACCCTTGTTGTTGTGAGATAACTCTGGTGAGTAAGGATACCACGTTTGGTGATACACAGCGTCATAATATTACCAATGTATTCCGGCTTGGTAATGATCTGTGCTTTGATAAAAGGTTCGTCAATATGATCGATCCTTGTTGGGTCAGGCATTTCCGTTGGATTGTTGATCTTAATGATCTCACCCTTGTTGGTGGTGGCAACAAAACTTACGTTCGGTACGGTAGTGATCACCGTTTGGTTGAACTCCCTTTCCAAACGCTCCTGGATAATTTCCATGTGCAGCATGCCTAAAAATCCGCAACGGAATCCAAAGCCCAGCGCCTGCGAAGTTTCCAGTTCAAAAGTCAGCGATGCATCATTCAACTGCAGTTTGTCCATGCAATCCCTCAACTCTTCAAATGCATCCGTTTCCACCGGGAAGATGCCAGCAAATACCATCGGCTTCACATCCTGGAAACCCTGTATCGATTCTTTAGCGCCATTCACTGTAGTGGTAATAGTATCCCCCACTTTCACTTCCTTGGCCACTTTAATACCGGTAATAATATAGCCCACATCCCCTGCCCTTACTTCACTCTTGGGTTCCATTCCAAATTTTAAAATGCCCACTTCATCTGCACCATATTCAAGCCCGGTATTACTGAATTTTATTTTATCATTCTTTTTTAAGGTGCCGTTAAAAATGCGGTAGTAAACAATAATGCCCCTGAAAGAATTGTAAACACTATCGAAGATCAATGCCTGCAACGGAGCATCCACATCGCCGGTTGGCGCAGGAATACGCTCTATTATGGCAGTTAAAATTTCTTCAATACCAATACCACTTTTGCCACTGGCCAGTAAAATATCTTCCGGCTTACAGCCAATCAGTTCAACAATCTGGTCGGTCACTTCCGGTATCATAGCACCGTCCATGTCAATTTTATTAATAACCGGAATGATCTCCAGGTTATTTTCAATGGCCAGGTACAAATTACTGATGGTTTGTGCCTGGATGCCCTGGCTGGCATCCACCAGCAGCAAAGCGCCTTCACAAGCAGCAAGGGCACGGCTTACCTCATAACTAAAATCCACATGGCCGGGGGTATCAATCAGGTTAAACACATAGTCCACGCCCTTCCATTTGTAGTTGATCTGGATGGCGTGGCTCTTGATGGTAATGCCCTTTTCCCTTTCCAGGTCCATGTCGTCCAGTACCTGGGCCTGCATGTCCCTTTCGCCAATAGTATGGGTAAATTCCAGCAGGCGGTCGGCCAGGGTACTTTTTCCGTGGTCAATATGAGCAATGATGCAAAAATTTCTGATGTTCTTCATTCCGTCTGTGTCCGTTTTTTTAAGGTGGCGAAGGTAGTTGATTTTGGTGGATTTTTAGCTTTGTTGAACATTGAAAATTGTGCCGGAAACCATCAGGAGAAAATTGATTTTTGGGGGCCGTGGACAGCAGTATTTCAATTGGCTTCAGTGGCGGCTATCCCTTACAAGTCCGGCACATGGCCCTGCACATATCTTCACCGGGCTTTTCACTTCTATCCGCCTGCCTTTGAGCAGTTGATCTTTATTCAGCCTTGTTAATGCAGGCAGTTTTTGGAGTAGGGCAACGTATTGCATTTTGGGTGGGCTGGGTGTAATTGGTTAGTTTTAAGTTCCGGCAATGCAATAGTTGGCAGCAAGCATAACGAACAACTCAACAAACAATGAACATTTATGAAGAAAGTAATTCTGACATTTTTTACATTTGTTTTGACCATACAATTAGCTTTTCCTTGTTCATCAATTGTATTGAAAGAAGGAAACAAAATCTTTTTAGCAAAGAACTTCGATTGGACTTATAGAGAAGGGATTATCATTAAGAACTTGAGAGGAACTAATAAAACAGCATACTTTACTCATTCTGGAGAACAGGCAAATTGGACAAGTATTTATGGTAGTGTCACATTCAATCAAAATGGGAAAGAAATGCCTTATGGTGGGATGAATGAAAAAGGCTTAGTGATTGAAATGCTATGGTTGGATCTTACTAAATATAACATTAACGAAGAAAAAAAGTATTTAAACGAGTTGGAATGGATCCAATACCAACTTGACAATTTCGAGACAGTTCAACAAGTAATTGACCACTTGAACGACTTGAAAATTTATCCTATAAAAGGAAAAATTCATTACATTCTAACAGATAATACGGGACATTCAGTCGTCATTGAATATTTGAATGGGAAACCTCTTGCCTATAAAAAAGAAGCCAATACCTGCCAAGCCATTACTAACAATACTGTTTTTCATTCCGAACCTTATAAAACTCAAATAGATGGAATAAGAAAGAATAATACAGTATCAGCCTATCGTTATTTTCAACTGGAACAAGAAATTATAAATAAATCAAATAAAGAAAAAATTAGTGAAGCATTTGCTTTTAATATTTTGAAAAAAGTTACAATTCCCAAAGGAAACTTCAAAACCATGTGGAGCATTGTTTACAATATCAATCAAAAAAGTATTTCATTTTTTACCGACACCCACAAAGAAATCAAAAGCATAAATCTTTCAGAATTAGACTTTGGCAAAGAATTGACATATTTCAACATTAACCAAAATGAATTGAAAAACCTGAGTAAAGAATTAATTCGGTTAACAGAAGCAATTAACTATTCTTACAATTCACCCTCATTGGTGCACCTTGGTATTGAAGAAAATGTCGCCCGTGATATAAGTCAGCATCAATTTACTCCAGGCAATAACAGGTCAAGCGTATTTGCTGACGACTATTTTCATTTTGAAATCTCAATTCCACTGGAAGAAGAAAGGCAGACAGGATTTTTAGCGGTTATGGACAATGAACAAAACTTTGACAAAAAGCAAGCAGTAACTGGTGGCTATCTTTATGGAAATATAGGAAAGGGTACACTGATAGTTCATATTTATGGCCTGAAAAATGGAAAATATTCGATGATATCGTTTATTGACAACAATAAAAACAGAAAATTAGACTTTGATATGAATGGGAAAGCCTTGGAAAAATATGCATCTTTCAGTGACAATAACTTTACATCAGAAAATGAAATAAAATATTCAAATACTTCATCAGAGTTCAATAAATCAAACGCAAAAATTTCGGTTATTTGGAAACAATAGAAATGCCAGCTGCCGCCATTGGGTTTTGTGCAAGTGTGGCTTTACAAACAAACATCAGCCGATTACAAATCCAAGCTGTGGTTCGGGCTTGACAAGCAACTTTGAACATGAATTCTTAACTTCAACAAAATAATTTCAATCATCAGCGGTACCGGGCGGACGGAATACTAATTCCACACTTAAACAAAGCCATGGCCGTTAGCGGTAATTTTAAAGGCAGACACTACCCAATTATAAATCTAAGAAACAGAATGCGGGCATTTATATTCACATTGGTATTTATTTTTTCTCTGACAAATATTTTTGGACAGACAGAAGAAGCAAAACTTAAAATTTTACATTTAACAGAAGATTTTTGCATTTATACTACTTACAATACATACGAAGGACAACAAATCCCAGCAAATGGCATGTATCTTATTACTAGCAATGGCGTTGTTTTGTTTGACACACCTTGGGACACAACACAATTTCAACCCTTGCTTGACAGTATAAAATTAAAACATAAAAAAAGTGTGACAATCTGTATTGCAACCCATTGGCACAGTGACAGGACAGAGGGACTTGAATATTATAAGCAAAAAGGAATTAAGACTTATACGACTTTGTTAACAGATGAATTAAGTAAAAAGAACAATAAGAAAAGGGCTGAATTTTTAATGACCAAGGACACGGTTTTCAATATTGGACAATATTCTTTTGAAACTTATTATCCAGGACAAGGACATGCTGCAGACAATATAGTGATATGGTTTAGTAAAGAGAAAATCCTACATGGTGGTTGTTTGATAAAAGGTGCTGATGCTAAAAATTTAGGTTATTTGGGTGATGCAAATGTAATCGAGTATGAATCTACTCTAAAAAAAGTTCAGGCGAAATGCCCAAACCCAACATTCATTATCATTTCGCATAGCGATTGGAATAATATTAAATCATTGAAACATTCTATAAAGTTGGCAAAAAAACTTAAAAGAAAAAGCTCAAAATAAAAATTGGTGTCAGAACAAAAACTACTGCCCACACCAGGTTTACTGTTATTTTTGACGGGCATTCATAATACAATACAACTGCTTAGTGGACCATTTATTTTCACCGGAACTGAAAGAGCTTGTAGCCAAAGCAAGAGAAACAGCCATTGACCTTGGCTATGATTATATCTCTACCATTCATTTTTTTATAGCAGATTGTGAAAGCAACTACCCAAATTCCATTTTTAAATTTGCCTTTGCCGATGACAATGCATTTAAAAAATTCAAAACAGATTACACCTTAAACAAAGAAGACTTGTTAAATTTTACTGAAGCCAGTTTACCACTAACAAAAGAAGCAGAAAAAACGATCCGGCTCTCAGAGTCTGAAAGAATGCTGTGCAAACAAACGCTGGTTTATCCATGTCATGTATTTGTAGCTGCCTTAAAAAATGAGGAGTCACTATTGTTTCAATGTTTCAAACACGATGAGCATGCACTTGCCAACCTCGTTAGATATTATAAAGAGCATGGAGTTTTTGAAATAAGCAAGATGAGTGCCTCCCGGATTGCAAAAGAATATTACGTACCCGGCCAAAAGAATAATGAGGGATTCATCAATAAAATACTAAAGCTCTTTAAACGATCAGCATAAACAGCCAGTATGGAAAATAAACAGGCGGAAACAAACTGGATGAATCAATTAAGGGCATTGGCCACTTTTGCTGTTGTGCTTTTACATGTGGCAGCTCCGGTGCTTTCGCAATATGGCGTTATCAATAATGCAAACTGGATGGTTGGAAATATCTACGACAGCATGGTTCGCTTTTGCGTACCCGTCTTTTTAATGTTGACCGGGGCCCTGCTATTACCCAAAAAAATTGAACTCACTGATTTCCTGAAAAGAAGATTTGCAAGGATACTGCTTCCATTTATTTTCTGGAGCTGCATCTATATCCTCATCAAACTGCTTGCAAAATGGAAAAGTGGAGAACACCCTGATATTATCAGCCTGGGCAAATACATATTTATCCAGTTCAGAGATGGCGCATCTTTGCACTTTTGGTATGTGTACATGATTATTGGAATTTATTTATTCATCCCGGTACTGTGTAAATGGATTAACAACAGCAGCCAGAAAGAAGTGTTGTACTTTATCATTATATGGCTAATGCTGATCATGATGAATATCCCAATGCTCACCAAATTTAAACCTGCTATTGACCTGACTTATTTTGCAGGCTTTATTGGATACCCCGTGCTGGGCTATTACTTAACCAAATACTTCAATTATAAAAACGCCGGAAAATGGGCGTTGGTACTAATAATAGCTGGAATAACCGTAACAATAACAGGAACCTATTGGGCTACAAAAAAAATGGGCGTTTTCGAAGAATATTTTTTTGGTTATTTAAGCCCGAATGTGCTGTTGGCAGCAACAGGCATATTCCTGTTTTTCAGATCTTCACAATTCAGCAACGGTAAACTTAATACTGCCACAAACTTCATCAGCAAATACAGTTACGGAATATATCTTTCACATGTATTAGTACTGGCCTTATTAGGCAAATCAGGTATCAACTGGTCGTTCATACATCCGGGCATCGGCATTCCACTCACCAGCATCATCGTTTTTACTATCTCCTTAGCAGTCACTTACCTTGTCAATAAGATACCCTATGGAAATTATGTTTCCGGATAGAGATGCCATATTATTTTCTGCCCGGTATTTCCCGAAATGCTACGCTACCGGCATCACTTTCAAATCAGCAAGTGTAGCCCCTGTCACTCTGTACAATAGAAATTGGCTGCCTATTTTTTAAAGCACTTGAAAAAAAACGTTCAACTTTTTGATAAAATCACTTTCCGCCACATAAAAACTCCTTATTTTACTCTATAGAAAACATACAGCAATGAAAAACTCAATTGTCATCTTATTACTTGCTTTTGGAACTGCTGCCTTTATTAAAATGGAGCATTCAAAACTAAAGGCGGAAAAAATAAAGACGGACATCAATGCCTACCGGAACAAATATACAGTTGGCTGCAGTCCCGATCTTTCGTCCATCGATTTTTCAACCGATGCCAACAGGATTCCGCTGTTGAAAGGCTGGGGCAGTTACCGCATGGCAGTAACAGTCAGCAACGACAGCGCCAATATCTATTTTCAGCAGGGCATAAATATGTATTACGGCTTTCACATTATTGAAGCGTTGGCTTCTTTTGAAAAAGCTACCAGCTTTGATGAAAATTTTGCAATGGGTTACTGGGGCAAGGCGCTGGCATACGGGCCCAATATCAACGACATGGGCTATGCCGCTTCTCCCGAAGCACTGGCTTCCGTAAAAAAAGCAACGGATTTATACCGCCATTGCACCACACTTGAAAAAGCATTGATAGATGCAATGAATGTGCGGTACAGTGCTGATACCACCCAAAGCAGGGAACAGCTGAACCAGTTATATGCTGATGCGATGAAGAAGGTATATGCCGATTTTCCCAATAACGCCGATGCAGGCACTTTGTATGCTGATGCATTGATGGTGCAACATCCCTGGGATCTGTACGACAGGAATTACGATCCAAAACCATGGACACCCGCTATTGTTAATGTATTGGAACAAGTGGTAAAACGCTTTCCCAACAATCCCGGTGCCGGCCATTATTATATCCATGCAGTGGAAGGTTCCAGGCATCCCGAAAAAGGTTTGGCAGTTGCTAACCGGCTTGGTGCTATGATGCCAGGCTTATCTCACCTGGTACACATGCCTTCTCATATTTACATCCGTTCAGGGCATTATAATAAAGGCATTGCAGTGAATAAAGCCGCCGTAAAAGGTTATGATAGCTATCTTGACAAATATCCTCCTGTAGTAAACAACGCCTTTCTTTACCTGCTGCATAACCAGCACATGGAAGCTGCCTGCTCCATGATGGACGGGCAATACAGCAATGCAATACAAGTAGCCACTGCTCTCAATAAAAAAATTGACAGCAGCATGCTGGATGCTGGCGGATACTTTGGTATTTTCAGTCAGTATGTTTATCTCACACCGCAATTCATACAATTGCGCTTTGGCAAATGGGATGAAGTATTGAAAACACCTGCCGTACCTGTATCACAAGTTTATGCAAATGTATTATTCCATTTTGCAAGAGGTATTGCACTGGCAAGAACACACCAACCGGAGGCAGCGCTTAAAGAATTACAACAATTGCAGGAAGCATTATCTAACCCACAACTGCAGGAAGCTCCACCAGCATTTAACCCGGGCATTGCCGGCACACTGGTGGCTGAAAAAATTTTACAGGGCGTAATTGCTGAAGAAAAAAATGACCCGGCAACAGCCATTGCATTGCTTACAGAAGCGGTATACAAAGAAGACGGCATGCTGTATGGCGAGCCAAGAGACTGGCTGTTACCTGCAAGGCAATACCTGGCAGCGGTATTGTTGAAAACGAAAAACTACAAAGAAGCCGAAACAACCTGCCGGGAAGACCTCCGCATCAATCCGGCCAATCCCTGGTCATTAACAGGATTGTACCAGGCATTGCAACAACAGGGCAAAACAAAAGAAGCAGCGCCAATCAAACTGCAGGCAAAAAAAGCAGCAGCAAGAGCTGATATAAAAATTACAAGCCTGGTTTTCTGATCGCATAAATAAATATCAGCAACTTTAAAATTAATGGGCTGTACCTTTGTACAACAGGTATAAAACCAAGCGTATGGAATTTATAGACTACTATAAAGTGTTGGGGATCGACAAAACCGCTTCGGAAGAAGACATCAAAAAAGCCTACCGGAAATTGGCCCGGAAACTGCACCCTGATCTTAATCCCAATGATAAGGAAGCTCATAAAAAATTCCAGGCCATTAACGAGGCCAACGAAGTGTTGAGCGATCCGGAAAAAAGAAAAAAATATGATCAGTATGGTAAAGACTGGCAACATGCCGACCAATTTGAACAGCAGCGACAGCAACAACGGCATCAGCAATCACAGTATTCAGGCGGGCAACATTTTGGAGAAGACGATGACCGGGATTTCTCCAGCTTTTTTGAATCTATGTTTGGTGGAAGTGGCAGCCGCAGCAGGCAAACAAAATTTCGTGGGCAGGATTATAATGCCGAGCTGAAACTTGGCCTTACCGATGCCATGGTTACCCACCAGCAAACATTGACTGTGAATGGAAAAAACGTTCGCATCACTATACCGGCAGGTATTGAGAACGGGCAGGTGATTAAATTAAAAGGTTATGGTGCACCGGGTGTAAACGGCGGCCCGGCTGGTGACTTGTACATTACGTTCGTGATTGCTCCACATCCGCATTTTAAACGGATGGGTAATGACCTTTATACCAATGCTACCATCGACCTGTACACCGCATTACTTGGCGGAGAAACCACCATTGATACCTTGAATGGAAAAGTGAAACTGAAGGTAAACCCTGAAACACAATATGGCACTAAAATACGGCTGAAAGGGAAAGGCTTTCCTGTATATAAAAAGGAAGGAGAAGCCGGCGACCTGTTTGTTACTTATGATATAAAACTCCCGACCCATCTTACTGAAAAAGAGAAAACGCTGTTCACAGAACTGAGTCAACTTAAATAAACCTTTTGTATGAAAACAGAAGAAATGATACCTGCCAGTGAATTTTGTATTCACCACAACATTGAGTTGTCATTTATTTGTTCCTTGCAGGATTCGGGGTTGATAGAAGTCATCAAAACGGAAGAAAAAATATTTGTTCCCATCAACCAATTGCCCCAACTGGAAAAACTGGTTAGGCTGTATTATGAAATGGATATTAACCTGGAGGGCATTGAAACCATTACTTATTTATTGCAGCGCATGAATGAAATGCAGCAGCAAATTTCCCGGCTTACCACCGAGCTTCAACTGTACGAACCATAATGCTGGGAACACAGCCCCCATCAGCTACAACAGGTGATGATAAGTTGATCAATCTCATATCCTGCAAGTTTGAATAACCAGCTGTATTAAGTAATTTTATGTTGCCTGTAACCTTAAGCTATTGAGGCTGGTACAGGATGCCTGTACAATAGTGATATAGCAGCTGGAGTGGATTTAAATATAGCCCGGATGATACAGAGAAGAGTTCATGATTTTACACTTTCTCATTATTATAATGTCATTGCATTATTCTGCCTTTTGATCAATAGTCAATCACCAGCTCAATCCATAAAAAGGCATGCATTATTTGAGTCCGATTCCGCATTGCAGCTTACCATTGAAACCGACTTTAAAAGTATGTACGCAGTTAACAGTGACAGCGTTTATCAAAAAGCAATGATCACCTTTCATTTAAGGGAGAAGAGCATAAAAGAGGAGGTACGCATACGTGTGCGTGGAGCGCAACGCAGGGTTGTTTGCAGCACCCCATCCTTACTGATTGATTTCGGTTCTGCTGCAGGAGGTCCATTAAGAAAACTAAACAAGCTGAAATTAGTAACCGGTTGCAGCCACTACTGGAAGGACGAACAACTGGTAATAAAGGAATACCTCGTATACAAACTATATAACCTGCTTACCGAAAAAAGTTTCAAGGTTCGCCTTGCAAGGATCAATTACCAGGATATAAAAAAGCCATCGCATGCCTACCTGCAATATGCTTTTTTTATTGAAGACACAGATGATATGGCAGCCCGCAATAACTGCCGTGAACTGAACAGGCCTGTTAAAACAGAAGAAACCAACCGGAAGCAAATGACATTGCTCGCAATATTCCAGTATATGATCGGCAATGTGGACTGGGCTGTACCAGTATTGAAAAACATAAAGTTAATAGTCTCCAGAACGCATACAGATGAAGCCCCTTTTGCGGTTCCGTATGATTTTGATTATGCAGGAATTGTGAATGCGGAGTATGCCGTACCCAACCCGGAATACAATATTGAAACAGTAAAAGAAAGGGTTTACCAGGGATTTCCCAGAAAGCCCGAAGAGATCAGTGATGCAATTGACAGTTTGCTTTTGCATAAAGGGACCATTGATGCAGTAATCCGAAACTGTAAACTGCTGCAAAATGTTTACAAAAAAGAAATGCTTGCATACCTTGATGAATTTTACCTGTTGATTGCCGACAAGAAAAAAGCGAATCAAATTTTTATTGACAATGCAAGAAGATATTAAAATAATACCCTTACCGGAAGAAATCATCAGTAACGAACTGCTGAATGAAGTGTATAAAACAGGCACTATCAATTTTTATGATTTTGCCACTAGCCGCTATGCTGCCGATGAAAATGGATTGGGCAAAACAAAAACTGCAGCCAGCCATTTGGTAAAGGAAAAACTTGCAAAATATACTGATGAAGAACATACATTACTCTCCATCAGCAATTATGGTCGCTATTGGATCCTCCAGGGTGGTTATCTTGCATTTTTAAAAGGTAACCATGAACCAAAAGAACATACACAGGACATGCATCACTCCAAAGAAGAATTATTAGAAGCACGTTTAAAACTAACCCATTTCAGGCTGATCGCTTTTTGGTTAACGCTGATACTTTCCATTCTTGGCTTTTTCTTTTCGCTCATTAATTTCTACCTCATTATTAGTGTCAAAAAATAATTACTGCCTTACTTATCAATTCTTTAATTGATTTCCTCACCTGGAAGCTGCACCTGTAATCCCATTACCCATCCACTAAGGCTGTTTTATTCCATTATTTAAAAACTGATTCCATAATAAGGAAAAATGAGGCCTTTAGTCATTTGTAACAAATTGATTTTCAGGTATTTAATTCTGGCACATTGATGGACTTACAGTCTGTAGATTGCCGTGAATAAGCCGGCAGCTAAAAAACTAAACCGTCACCCACTAACGAAAACACTATGCAACGCAACTGGTATGTAATCTGCACCCAAAAAAGAAAGGAGAAAAAAGTAGCCACAATGCTCACAAAAAAAGGAATTGAAAACTTTTGCCCCCTTGCCATTAAAGAAATTAAGAATGTTTCCCGAAATTCAAGGGAATACGGGCCACTCTTTAACTCTTATGTGTTTATACATGTGCTTGAATCAGATGTCGCCATGATAAAGAATCTGCCCAATGTTATCAACACACTTTACTGGCGGTCTCAACCAGCTATCATTAACCCGGACGAGATCAATGCGATAAAGATGATGGTTGAAAATTACACCTGTATGCAACTGGAAAAGAAGGCGGTAATCATAGGAGAAAATATCGGTATTGTTGAGCGAAGCATAACAGGAATTAGTAATAATGTAACATCCATTAAGCACCAGGGCATTACGGTAACGCTACCTACACTTGGATATTCAATTACGGCAGCAAGGGAAAAAGCAAGAGCATCGCCTGTTACCAAGCCAAAAGAATCGCTGACAGTTGCACTGGTTAAAAGGCTTAACCCATTGTTCTTATTTGGGTATTAAAATCGCTATTGACTGATCAATCTCTTCAAATTTACCAGGCACCTATACATTCCCGGCAAGGCTAAAACCTGCCGGGGATTTTTTATTTTAAAAAATAACCCAATGAAAATATTTTTATAAGCACCTTGGTATTCATACTTTAGCCGAATAATTTTTTTGCACTTATGTATAAAGCTGTTTTTACGGATATGGACGGCACACTGTTGAGAAAAGATCATACAGTAAGCAATAAAACCAGGCAAACCATACAACGATTAATAGCACAGGGTGTGCTGGTGATCCCGATCTCTGCAAGGCCATTGCACGGTATGCTCCATATTACAGACCCGATTTTTCCGCAGCAAGTGCCTATAGTAAGCCTGAACGGCAGTTACATTTACCACAATGGAAAAATCATTTACCAGGTAAACATGCCACTGCATGAAGCTTCAGCCATACACGACCTGTCCGAAAACTATCCCGTTTCAACAATGTATTACAGCCAGATGGAATGGTTTGCCAACAATATAACAGATGCAATAAAAAAAGAACAAAAAATAACGCCGGTTTCCATTACCATACAACCCTACCAAAAAACGCATGATAGTTGGGAGCAGCAGCAGGCGGGCCCCAATAAAATACTGATTGCAGGAGATGAAAAAGTTATCCTTGCTGTTGAAACAGCGTTACTGGAAAAATTCAATGGGAGCCTGAATATTTACAAATCACAACCCCGCTACCTGGAAGCCATGCATCCCAATGCTTCCAAATCAAATGCCATACGTTTTATCATGGAGCTATATGGCCTGCAACAACATGAAATTATCGCCATTGGCGATAATTACAATGACAAGGAGATGATTGAATTTGCAGGAACCGGTATTGCTATGGGCAATGCACCGGACGAAATAAAAGCGGTGGCAGATTTTGTAACGGATACCAATAACCATGATGGTGTTGCAAAAGCGCTGGAACATTTCTTTTCTTAATTAACGAAGTTCCGGGTTAACAGTCATTATTCCTTTTTCGTTTGTAACCGCTTACTATTTAAACAGAAAATATTGTCAAGTTTATTAACAGACCTGCAGGTCATCGGGAAAATTGCCGGGGAAAAAGAAAGTGAAAATGATGCATTCAGGGCATTCCTGCAAAACAGGGACAGTAAAGCCATTGACAGCATTGTACATGAACTGAATGACAGCATCGCTCGAAAATTGATTGCACCCAATGCGGTAATTGCTGCAGGTCGTTGATGATAAATATTACCTCCCGGGAAGCAACCAAACTGGCTGAACATCTTAATATTGAGATGGGGGAACTGAAGGAAAAATATATTGAAGAAAGCCAGGGAGGCCAACTGATTATAAATACCATACCCTGCCATTTTTTAAGTGACCGCAAATGCAGCATTTACGAACACCGCTTTTATGAATGCAGGGAATTTCCACACCTTCATAAAAATGACTTCAGCAGCAGGTTGTTTGGGCTGCTGATACATTATGCCAACTGCCCCATTATTTTCAATGTAGTGGAAGCATTGAAAATAAGAACCGGTTTTACCAAAACTTAATTATTTTTTTAAGAAAGCAACCATTCCTGCTTTTTTGAAGACTATATTTTCAAGAAAAAAATTAAATTACTTACCAAATAACATTACCTTTTACATCCTTTTATAATTCTCATTCTAAATTTCAAAAACATGAAACTCTCCAAAGTATTGTTTGCAGTTGTTATTGCAGCTACGATTGGCTTTGTAAGCTGCAAAGCAAAAGACGCCGACATTAAAGCAGAAATTGAAAAAGCACTTAAAGCCGACCCAATGATGACCGGTACTACGGTTGATGTAAATGACGGGGTTGCCACCATCACAGGTGAATGTAAAGATGATGCCTGCAGGACAATGTGTGAAAAAACTGTTACCGGAATCAAGGGGGTAAAATCCGTAGTGAATAATTGTACAGTGGCTCCACCCCTCCTCCACCTCCGCCACCACCTGCTTCTCTAACAACAGTACTGGATGAAGCCACCCAGCAAAAAGTAAAAGATGGCTTGAAAGACATCAAAGCCGTTACCGTAACTTTTGATGGAGAAAAAGCGGTACTTGCCGGAGAAGTTACCAAAGCAGACAGAATGAAAATCATGCAAATGCTGGCAGCTGCAAAAGTAAAATCAGATGTAAGCAAGCTGACGGATAAAAAGTAATTCACAATCACAACCTAAAATTAAACACAATGGCATTACAGGATAAATATACTGAGTTGATACAGGCAGCCACCAGCCTTGGTGTGGCTAACCTGGCAGTAGCAGAAAAAGACGGAACGCTGCATGTTAGCGGCACTGCAAACAGTACAGCAGATTATGATACACTATGGGCCCTGTACGATAAAATTGACCCGAATATGGCCAGCGGTGATTTGATGATGAACCTTGATATTAAGGCAGATGCCGGTGCACAATTAAAAGTAACCACCGACTCTACCAACCTTAACATCAGGAGCACCCCGAGCACGGAAGGCGCAATTGTTGGAAAAGCTGCTCATCACGAAGTAGTAACCCTGGTAGAAAAAACCGACGATAGCTGGTGGAAAATAAAAACTGCTGATGGTGAAGAAGGTTATGCTTTTGCACAATACCTTTCGCCGCTGTAGTACACAGTAAAAAAATAAAGTTGATTTATAAAAACCGTCTTATAATTTTGAGGCGGTTTTTTCTTTCTGTAAAAATCTGATATGAATACATTGACAAAAATTACCGCCGCATTTCAACTGGCATTTATTTTGTTTTCCTGCAACGCACAGGTAAAAAACAATTTAACAGTGGGTGAATTTGAAACCGGCATCAGCAATAAAGATTCAATACAACTGCTGGATGTAAGAACGCCGGCGGAATATGAAAGTGGTCATATAAAAGGAGCTTTACTGGCTGACTGGAACAATAAAGAAGAATTTAAACGACGCATCCGGTTTGTTGATAAAAACAAACCTGTTTATGTGTATTGCCTTGCTGGCGGCAGGAGTGCGGCAGCGGCAAAGCAGATGAGAGCAGCAGGGTATGAAAAAGTATACGAACTCTCTGGCGGCATCAATGCCTGGAAGGGGGAAAATAAATCACTGGAAGGAAAGAGTGATGAAAAACAAATGAGCATAGAGGAATTCAATCAAGCTATTAATTCAGGAACAGCGGTATTGGTTGATTTTGGCGCTCAATGGTGCCCACCCTGCAGAAAAATGGAACCTATATTAAAAAGCCTGGAAACAAACAATGCAGGCAAATTCAAATTAGTGAAAGTTGATGGTGGAAAAGACCAGGATATTTTAAAAGCTTACAACGTAACAGCGTTGCCGGTATTTATTGTTTTTAAAAATGGCAAACAGGTGTGGAGAAAAGATGGTGTGGCTGAAGAGAAAGAGATTGCTGCACAGTTTTAATTTTGTTTTGGTTAAACCAATAAAGAAATTACACGAATTGAAATCCTGAGTATTTTACCCACTAACCATTTACCATAAATCACTTGCCATCTTATTCCAGCGCCGATCCCTTTATAAAATCAGTTACCAAATAGCTGATCAGTTTCCCTGTTGATTCGTCCCTTCTTCCATCTGCAAGCTGTGTAGCTCCTTCACAAATGTGCAGGTAAGCAGCTTTGGTATCCTGGGCCGCAAAAGTAATATACTGGCGGGCATGTAAAGCAGTAACCCCAATGGGTGTGGCAGCGCTGCTCAACACCTGCTCAATGCTGTCGAGGTCCAGTTCTATTCCGGTGTAAGTATCTTCGGTAAAACCTGTAGCATGGGCAACCGCCTGGATAAAATTTTTCTTTTCGTTAATGAAAATATCTTCGTAAGTGATGTAGTCGATAAAAGGATCATTGTGAATATCCATCAAAATATTTTGAGGAATATAATTTTCATGCAGGCAGAGGTTGCAGTATTTTCCTAAAAAACCATCCTCACTGGCATACCGGAAACCATTTCCACTATGCCTTCCTTCAATGGCCCGGTAATCAGGGTGAGCATCCAGGTTTACCGCATTGATCTGTGCCAGCGGAATTAATTCTGCCTTGTACAATCCTTTGGCTGCACCTTTAATAATGGGGTAAGCATTGTTCTGCCCTCCACCAATCACAATGGGAATCTTTTTTGCTGCAGCTATTACTTTCACGATTGCTTCCACAGCTTCATCCACCAGGTTTACCGCATGGCGGTAAGCGTCTATTAATTCCGGCTGATCATAAGCGTGATTTTCTATCAGGTATTGTATATCTCCAAAATCAAAATGCCCCAGCAGCAATACATTTTCCCCGGTAAAAAAATCATTGCTTTGCACATTGAGGAATGAAGACAAAAAAGACAACCAGTTGGTATCAGCGCCGCCAATACCCTCATTCGCTTTTACGCCAATATCTTCCGGAATACCCAGCAATACATACCTGGCGGTTGAGTGTTGCAACTGCTCCGTCCATTCACTCTCCGGCTTTATGTTTTGCAGGCGCTCGCCAATCTTGGTTTCAAACCGCCGGATCTTTGTAAGCGACAAAATATCTTCCTTGCTGTAAAATTTAAAATGCTTCATAAAGGGAAGGTAGGTAAAAAAAATTATGGAAAGTGGGGGAATGGAAAGTTGAAAATGTAAGAAGAGAATACAGCAAATACTATTCCGTCCAACTGGTTTATAACTTACCGGGAAAGATTTGTGTGCTTAGTACAATCAACACTTTAAACCTCCGGCCCAATCAGGTCCCAAAGATTGCCATAGAGGTCTGCAAATACAGCTACGGTGCCATATTCTTCTTTTGAAGGCGATCTCACAAAGCAGATGCCTTTTTCAGTGTAGTTATTATAATCCCTCCAGAAATCATCCGTATGCAAAAACATAAAAACCCTGCCACCAGTTTGATTTCCCACCCTGCTCTGCTGTTCATCTGTAGCTGCCTTAGCCAATAACAAGCGGCAACCATCCGAGTTTTTGGGAGCCACCATTACCCATCGCTTTGTTTCACTTAACACGGTGTCTTCTATCAATTCAAACCCCAGTTTTTCTGTATAAAACCGGATGGCATCATCATAGTCTTTTACTACGATGGCCACGTTCGCTATTTGCTGTTTCATATTGTTGTTTTGCGAATAGTGAATAGTAAATTGTTAGTGAAATCCTATTCACCATTCAAGATTGACAATTCACATTTTAAATCATTTTCTTAATCAGTTTCCCCAGCATCATCAATCCATAATCCACATCATCGCTCCAGGGTTTGCCAAAGCTAATACGAATGTAATTGGAGTAATCAATACTGGCAGAAAATATTTTTCCGGGTACAATGGAAATCTTATGCTTCATAGCTTCCGTTCTCAATTTAAAAGAATCCACTTTTTTATTCAGTTCTATCCAGAAAGTAAAACCACCCGCAGGCCTTGATATTTTTGTATCAGCCGGAAAATAAGCGATGATGGACTGCATGTAACGAAGGCTTTGAGTATGCAATGCCTTGCGTAGGTTTTTTAGATGATATTCGTAACGGCCATTCTTTAAATAATGTGCCATAGCAGCCTGTGTTAGAGATGGGCTGCTGATATTTTGTACCCGTTTGATCTGCTTAACCAGTTCAAATGATTTGCCCGGTATCGTCCAGCCAATTCGGTAACCTGGAGCCAGTGATTTAGATAGTGAACTGCAATACATTACCATTCCCTTCGTGTCGAAATATTTACATGCTTTTGGCCGGCTTTTGCCGAAGAACAACTCCCCGTAAATATCATCCTCTATTAATGGAATATTATTTTGAGTGATAATATTCACCAGCTTCTTTTTATTTTCATCGCTCATGCAGGTGCCCAGCGGGTTATTGAAATTAGGAACCACTACGCATGCTTTGATATTATTTTTTTTGATTGCTTTTTGCAGGCTGCCAAGATCTAACCCCTCTGTTGGATCTGAAGGTATTTCCACTACTTTCAACCCCAGGTTTTCAATGGTTTGGTAAATGCCAAAATAATTGGGGCATTCAACGGCAACAGTGTCCCCGTAATTTGTTACCGACTTCAAACACATCATCACCGCTTCCAAACAACCGGTAGTGATGATCACATCATCCGGCTTTATTTTGCCGCCCCAGTTCAATGACAGTTTTGCGATCTGCTGGCGCAGTTCGATATTGCCCTGGGTATGCTCGTACCCAATACAATGATTCGCTGTGTTCCGCAACGCATACATCACGGATTTGTTGATCTTGGCAGCCGGTACCAGTGAAGGATCAGGCACTGCGATGGCAAAGTTGATCACGTCTTTTGCAACAATATCACTGTAAATGGAAGTGATCATTTCTTTTACACTCACCTCATGAGAGCCCGTATCCGGTTTTACCTGTTCGGGTAATTCAGGAAAGCGATGGTGGTTAAAACGCACATAGTAACCACTCTTGGGCCTTGATTCTATCAACCCCCTTCCTTCCAGGTGATAGTAAGCCTGGAAGGCAGTACTCATGCTGATGCCATACTCCTCACTTAACATGCGGACTGAGGGTAATTTATCACCGATACGCAGCACTTCTTCGGCAATCATTTTCTCCAGCCCATTGGCCACCTGCATGTATTTATGGTCGTCTGTATTGAAGGTATTTTTTTTCATGCATTAATCTGATATGGTCAAAAATACAAAATCTGAATCTGTTTTAAATAAAAAGAAAGCTGAAATTTTGCATTATAAAAGTATAACAACAAAAAGTACAGCCATGAACAACATCAGCATAGTCCCCTACGAAAGCTGGCACCAGCCTTACTTTGAAAAATTTAACCGGCAATGGATAGAAGCGTGGTTCACCATGGAGCCACTGGATGAATGGGTACTTACCAACCCGGAGAAAGCCATTCTGAAAGATGGCGGCAGCATACTGATGGCCTTGTATGCCGGCGAAGTTGCCGGAACAGTAGGGTTGAGAAAATTAGGTGAAGAAGTTTATGAGTTCACCAAAATGGCGGTGGATGAAAACTTCCGGCGCAGGGGAATTGCTGAAGCTTTGTGTTATGCAAGTTTTGAAAAAGCGGCAGCACTCGGCGCAAGCAAAGTAATCCTGTATTCAAACACTAAAAATGCAGGCGCCATCAAACTGTATGAAAAGATCGGGTTCAAACATTTACCGGTGGAGAATGATGTGTATGCAAGGGCAAATGTGAAGATGGAGATCAATATCACCAAGGCCGGATCTGCTATCCGGCAGACAGGCTGCAATAAACTGGAATCATGCAGTTGATAAAACAGATTACACAAATATTAAAATAATAAAAATGAAAAAAGCCGTAATCGTTGCATTTGACAAATTCACAGACATTGATATTTTTCTTACCTGGGACTTACTCAACAGGATAAAACTTCGTGATAAGGATTTCCAGGTAAAGATTGTTGGCACCGCCAGCTCACATAAATCAAGCTGCGGAATTGACCTTGCCACACATGGATTGATTGAAGAATGCAACGATGCAGACCTGGTGTTTTTTGGTAGCGGAACCGGTGCAAGGGCAGTTATCAACGACCCTGCTTATTTAAGCCGTTTTAAATTAGATCCCGAAAGACAAATCATTTGTTCGATGTGTTCCGGTGCGTTAATCATTGCTGCTCTGGGGCATCTAAAAGGGTTATCTGCTACTACCTACCCAACAGCTTTTGAAGCATTGAGGAACTTTGGTGTAACCGTAGTTGAAGATTCACACCTGGTAACACACGGCAACATTGGAACAGCAGCAGGTTGTTTGGCTGCCGTTGACTTAATGGGTTGGGCAATTGAAAAACTTTATGACTCAACAATAAAACAGGATGTGATTGCATCGGTATTACCTATCGGGCAGGGGCAGGTTTGTATTTACTGATGTAAAAAAAGTTGACAAAAGGTATTCTGCAAAAGGGAGTGACACAACGATGACGCTATAAAAAACAACAGCTGGTATTAAAATAAAAAACAAATTTTACTAAACAAAAACAACAAGTATGGAACTCACCACCAACATCCCCGTACGTAAAAATCCATATTCAAAACTGAATGAAGTGGATTTTGATCACCTTGAATTTGGAAAATATGTATCCGACCACATGCTGGTATGCGACTATGGCAATGGCGCCTGGAAAACTGCACAGATCGTCCCTTACGCCAATCTTTCGCTGAGCCCAACTACACTGGGGCTGCATTACGGGCAAACCGTTTTTGAAGGCATGAAAGCTTTCAGGATGAAAGATGGCCGCATAAATATATTCAGGATCGACCGGCATTACGACCGTTTTGTAAAGTCGCTGCACAGAATGTGTATGGCTGTGCCACCCAGGGAAATTTTTATAGAGGGATTGATGCAGTTGATTGAACTGGATAAAGCCTGGGTGCCATCAAAAAGCGGCGAAGCTTTGTACATCCGCCCGTTCGTTTATGCAAGTGAAGCTAAGTTTGGCGTGAAGATATCTGACGAATACAGGTTCATTATTTTTGGAGGGCCTGTACCATCTTTATATTCTAACCCTATCAAAGTAAAAGTAGAAACACATTATGCAAGGGCAGCAAAAGGCGGAACAGGTTTTGCCAAATGCGGCGGCAATTACGGCGGCGCTTATTATCCTACATTACTTGCAAAAAATGAAGGCTACGACCAGGTATTGTGGACAGATGCCAGGGAAAATAAATTCATTGAAGAAAGTGGTATGATGAACGCCATGTTTGTGATCGGCAACAAACTGGTAACACCACCATTGTCTGATTCTATTTTAGATGGTGTAACAAGAAACTCCTTACTAACGCTGGCGGTTGATATGGGCTTTGAAACAGATGAAAGGCCGGTAAGCATTGATGAACTGGAACAGGCATTTAAAAACAAAACGATCACCGAAGCTTTTGGCGCAGGAACAGCTGCAGTAGTAGCTCCGATACAAACGATCAACATCAACGGGGGGGATTACAACCTGCCTGCTTACAGCATTGAAAGCCTGCACAACAAATTAAAAGACCAGCTGGAACTGATACGCACCGGGCAGGTTGCCGATGTGCATGAATGGAATTGTATTGTTGGATAAAATCGTTTTCTATGAGTGAGGTTAAAGTAAAGCGCCGGTGTGGTTACCGGCGCTTTTTAATTTTTTCTTCGTGACCCTTGTGTAAATCTTCGTGCCTTTGTGGTTAGCTTTTACCACTAGGTACACAAAGAAATTTCACAAAGAGCACAGTCTAAATACCAATCTTTTCATTTACCACTTTCAATATCTCCGCTTCCATTGCCATCGTTTTATTTTCTATCTCTTTTCCTTTTGCAACAATATCCTCCACAAAATTTTTATCATCATAACCTGCGGCATTGATACGTACATTCATAAACGCCCCCATCACAGCGCTGCGTAAACACAAAGCACCTACGCCGGCATCGGAAACAGAATTGGGATTGCCGGTCTCCGCCATCGCTTTGATCACTTCCATACAGGCGTAAGAAGTTTGCATTACTTTAAAAGGAATTTCAATCGCATATTTTGTCGCCGCTTGTATTGCTGCTGTTCTGGTAGCTTTTTCAGCATCATTGCCTTTTGGCAATGCAAAAGCATTCATAATCTGGTTAAAGGCTTTGGTATCTGCATCCACCAGTTTTACCAATTCATTTTTGTATTGTTCCCCTTTCTCTGCCCAATCACCAAATTCTTTCCAGCGTTCATCCCAGCCTTTTTTATGACTGCTTAAATTGGCCACCATCGTACCCAATGCAATACCCAATGAACCAACGTATGCAGCAATAGAACCACCACCCGGCGCAGGACTTTCACTGGCAGTTTCATCTGCAAAATCACTCAACGTCATGCTCACCAGTTTACTGTCAGCCTTATTGGCCAGCATATATTCAATAATTCTTTCTTCCGGTTTAAAAGGTACCAGTTCATCCAGCCCCATCGATTTGATGGCGATCCTGATCAGTTCCTTTTCACTCACACCGGCAGAGCGTTGCTGCTTCAGTAAAAAATATTTACCTGCATCGGTCATTGCTTTTAAAGGGATCAGTCCAACCAACTCGCTACCGGTAACCCTGATACCACGGGCAGTTGCCCTGCCACACACTTCATCAAACGCAATGTGTACCGGCGTGATGTTGATATTGGTAAGGTTCATGGAAATCTGCGCCACACCATATTCTTCAATGAACCAGCCAATGGCTTTTACACTTTTTAAGGAACCCGGCTTATTTACTTTCTTTCCATCCACTTCAACTGTTCTGCCAGCTTCCCTTACATCAAAAGCAATGGCATTGGCCCTCCTTGTACTGGTAGTATTCAGGTTTACATTATAAGCCACTAAAAAATCCCTGGCACCAATTACAGTAGCCCCACGGTTGGCATCGAAAACCGCCGGACCAAAATCAGGTTTCCATTCCGGCTGTACAATCTTTTTAGCAAAGCCTTCATATTCCCCGGCACGGATCACCGACAAATTGTTTCTTGATTGATCCGGCTGTGCGGCTTCGTATAAATAAACGGCCAGTTGCTGCTCTTCTCCCACTCTTTTTGCCAGCTGTTGTGCGTAGGCCGCCGTTTCTTCCATGCTGATGTTGGCAATGGGTATCAAAGGACAAACATCCGTAGCGCCCATCCTCGGATGCTCACCTTTGTGTTTGCTCATATCGATTAGCTCACCAGCCTTCTTAATGGCCAGGAAAGCTGCGTCCACAACAGCCTGTGGTGTTCCTACAAAAGTTACTACCGTTCTGTTGGTGGCTTTGCCCGGGTCAACATTCAACAGGCGTACACCGTCTACTTTCTCAATTTCGTCCGTTATTTGCCTGATGATATTAAGGTCGTTTCCTTCTGAAAAATTGGGGACACATTCAATGAGTTGCTGCATAAATTTCGTTTTGAAAATGGCAGGAATATTATTCCATCCGCAAGTAAAGGAAAACCAGCCATCTTTTAAAATTCCCTTTAACCCCTTCATCAAAAATTAAATAAATACAAAAGCCAAACAATTTATAATTTTACAAAAAAACACCGTGAAAATACCAATTCTATTACTTGCCATCATTTGTACAGCAGTTTCAAGCTTTGCCCAAAAAATTGATTTGATAACTTTATCAGGGTATGGCGCCACTGCAGCTTTCTATTACGAAACAGCGGATAAAATATCCATTGTGTTTACAAAGGATGGTGCTATATCGGAATTTGGCACACAATACGACAAAGGCACGTATGGATATTATCCCGGCAAATTATTAAAGTACATGGGCAGGGTGGATTACTACAGCAAAGATGAGAACGAAGCTTTCATGGGCAAAGTAAAATACATCGGCCTCACCATGATTCCCTATTATGGCTCCTATGATGATGCAGCATTACAAGGGAAAATAAAAAGCATTGGCAGCACACAATTCGAATACTATCTTTCCTTTGAAGATGCTTCCATAAAAGGTACCATAAAAAATGTTGGCAGTACTGCTTTCACTTACTGCAGTTCTTTTGATAACGAAGCCACCAGGGGAAGAATCAAAAGCATTGGCAATACCAGGTTTGACTGGTACACTTCTTTTGACGATAAATCGTTGAGCGGCAAGTTAAAATCCATTGACAACTATACGTTCACTTACTATACTTCATTCGAAAACAACAACGGACAAAAAGGTTTTATGAAATCAGGGTTCCAGTCGAAGTATATCAACGGGATCAATTATTATGTGAGGAATTAATCGAGTAGTAAGTAATAAGTAGTAAGTTGTAAGAAGGATTTTTGTGACCGCCAGTATATCCATCTTCAACATCGTTGTGTCACTCACTTGTACTTTGATATCAATAGTCAGCAATGAAGCAACCGTTCCAGGCTTATAAAAATTCTCCATTGATCATTACCTTGTCAATCAGGTTATTTCCAAAACTATACGGGAGATAAGTCAATGAAGGGATAGGCTTAGTGAAAATTAGATTGGCCTTTTTCCCAACAGTGATACTACCCACTTCTTTTTCCAGTTCCATTGCATAAGCGCCATTGATCGTTGCTGCATTAATGGCTTCTTCCGGCAGCATTTTCATTTGTATACAACTTAGTGCCACCACAAAATTCATATTGCCACTGGGTGATGAACCGGGATTGTAATCGCTGGCCAGTGCAACGGCGCAGTTGGCATCAATCAGTTGCCTGGCAGGCTGGTATTGCATCCGCAAAAAGAAAGCAGCCGTTGGCAATAAGGTCCCGATCGTGTCAGAAGCTGCCAGGTCAGCCACATCTTTATCAGTCATTGTTTCAAGATGATCAACCGATACCGCATTCAATTCAATCGCTTTTTGTATGCCGCCAATACTGTTAAGTTGGTTAATGTGCAGTTTTGGTTTTAAACCATAGCTCATCCCCGCTTTGCAGATGATTTCCATTTCTTCGGCAGAAAAGAAACCTGTTTCACAAAATACATCAATATAATCAGCCAGTTTTTCTACAGCTATTACCGGCAGCATTTCGTTGATAATGCTGTCAATATATGCCTGGTGATTTTCCTTGTATTGAACAGGATAGGTATGTGCACCAAGGAAGGTCGATTTAATTAACAGGTTCGATTTCTCTTTCAGTCTTTTTACTACCCTCAGCATCTTCAGTTCTGTTTCCACCGTTAAACCATAGCCGCTTTTTATTTCGATGGCACCGGTTCCCAATTTGGCAACTTCAATCAATCGTTTCCATGCCTGGATAAAGAGTTCATCTTCTGTTGCATCATTTAGGTTTTTTGCCGAGTTTAAAATACCGCCACCTTTTGCAGCGATCTCCGCATAACTCAATCCTTTGATCTTGTCAACAAATTCATTTTCCCTGCTGCCGGCAAAAACCAAATGTGTATGGCTGTCGCACCAGGCAGGCAATACAAATTGACCATCTGCTTTAATGATATGCCCGGGTAACTGCGGCACTTTCAACTCCAGTTCATACATATGCCCATACTCCGCAATAATGCCATCTTCAATCAGTAAAAAAGCGTTTTCAATACCTGGTAATTCAGCCAAAGCCTTGCCCCGGAGCAAATGATTCTGCACTCTTATGCTGATGAGTTGTTGTATGTTGATGATCAGTGTTGTCATGCAGAATATTTACAATTGTTCCCAAACCTGTTTGCCAAAAACTTCAAGGCCTGGGTCCCTTGCCCCCATCAATAACAGTACACAATTGCCAGTGAGGTGTGGCCTTGCAGCAGTAAAAAAAGCATTCCTGTCTTCTACAAAAAAAGCATTTTTACCAAGCGCCTTTATATCTGTTATTAAATCATTGGCAGAAATATCTTTTACGGCTGTGCCGCCGGCATAAAATATCTCACTCATCCATATCTCATCTCCGGGCCTTAGCACCGCTGCAATTTCTTTTACAAAATCAGTGCGTAAAAATCTTGTGGGGCCATAACCATGTGGCTGAAACCAGGCTACTACTTTGGGCGCAATGTACTGGCAGGCCGCAATAGATGCTGCACACTTGGCCGGGTTATGGGCATAGTCATCAATTACCCAAACGCCATTCTTGTTGCCCAAAACCTGGTGACGGCGGTAAATGCCTTCATAAGTTTTTAATGCTGCAGCACAGGTATCCAGGTTAACCCCCAGTTGATTGGCAACACAGGAAGCCGCCAGGGCATTTTCCATATTGTGCTTTCCTACTGTATCAATGTTGAATGTTGAATGTTGAATGTTGAATTGAATAGACAGCCCTTCCTGGTGAAAATCAGTAGCTATATATCCTGCAGTTGAATTTTCATCTGTCGAGAAATCATGTTGAATATCTGCCGACAATTGTTTTGCTAACTGACTGGATTGATTGACCACAAATAATTTTTGGGTATTGGCTTTAAAGGTGCCAAAGATACTCATCAGTTCATCGATCTCCTGGTGGTCTTTATCAATATTCAGCAGCAAACCCACTTCCGGATGATATTGCACAATGGAGCCATCGCTTTCATCAGCTTCAATCACCAACCATTCGCCTGCCCCTACTTTGGCGTTGCCTATCTTTCCTTCCTTGATAATGCTAACCAACCCTGCACCGCTGATGATGCTTGGTTGAAGACCGGCGTATTCTAAAATGGAAAACAACATAGCGCTGGTGGTGCTTTTACCAGACGTACCTCCAACAGCAATGGTGCGTTTACTTTTTGCTATCATCGCAAGTAATTCCGAACGTTTAATGATGGGAATGTTTAACTGCTTTGCTTTCTGAACTTCAAACACCGTATCTTCTACTGCGGTGGATACCACCACCAGATCTGTTGCATCAGTAATGCCTGCCCCATCCTGCAAAAAGCATTGGATATTTTCTGCTTCCAGTTTCTCCTTTGTTTCATTGTAAGTATCGGGTAAAAAATAACGGTCGCTGCCGCTGATGTTTTTACCAATGCCGGATAAGTATTGTGCAATAGCGCTCATGCCGGTGCCGGCTACACCAATGAAAAATATGTTCTGAAAATCGCTGATGGTTTTATTCATGATATCCTGAAATCAATTTTACTGTTAATGGTTAACTGCTGCATGTTGATACAATGTACAAGAGTGCGACGCCAATGAAGCCCAATAGCAGCAGGTAAGCCGGGTTCAAAACTATCCCAATCTTTTCTTAATATGCAGGCTCCTGTAGGCAATAATAAATGCCGCCAGCAACAATGCAGCGCCCACTAAAAATGGTGCACCGGGCAAATAAACCGGTGCATTGCTGTGAGAAAAATAATAAAACAGGTTATTCATCAGCAACGGGCCTATAATGGCACAGGCAGACTGCATACTGGTTAATGCGCCCTGCAGTTCGCCCTGTTCATTGGCTGGCACCTGTCCGCTCATTACAGACTGCAATGCAGGCTGTGCAATACCGCCAAAGCAATACGGCACCAGGAACACAAACATCATCCAGCCCTGGTTGGCAATGCCGAATAAAAACATTCCGATCGTATATAAAAGCAACCCGGTATAAATGCTTTTCTCATTGCCCAGTTTTGGATTGACATACCTTGTTAATCCACCCTGCACGATGGCTACCAGTACACCCACTACCGCCAGCGATATCCCCACCATTTTTTCATCCCAGTTAAAACGGAACATGGTGAAATAACTCCAGTTGCTTTGTACGGCATGCGATGCCAGGTACACCAGTGTCATGGAAATTACGAGGCCACCGAGTGCAGGAAATCTTTTCAGCCGGAGCAGAGAAGTTAACGGATTGGCCCTTTTCCAGTTGAACTCACGGCGGTTTTCTTTTGACAATGATTCCGGCAATACAAAATAACCGTAGAGCCAGTTCAACAACGCCAATACCGCAGCTGCATAAAAAGGCACCCTAGGGCCAAAGTGCCCCAGCAGGCCACCAAGCAAAGGCCCAATGATAAACCCAAGGCCAAAAGCGGCCCCCACCATACCAAAATTCTTCGCCCTGTTTTCAGGAGTACTTATATCGGCAATATATGCAAAGCCGGTAGTAATACTTGCTCCGGTGATCCCACTGATAACACGCCCGACAAACAACCAGCCATACGTAGGTGCAAGGGCAAGGAATAAATAATCAATACCAAAACCAAATAATGAAAAGAGCAATACGGGCCTGCGGCCATACTTATCACTCATGCTGCCAAACAATGGCGCACATAAAAACTGCATGAAGGCATAAACAAACATCAGCCAGCTGCCATACTTTGAAGCGCCGCTGATATCAACACCCTTTAATTCAGCAATCAGTTTGGGCATTACCGGTATGATGACACCAAAGCCAATGATATCAATCAACAGTGTAATGAAGATGAACCCTACGGCAGCATTTTTATTTACAGGCATGTAGTAACAATAAGTTTGGATGGCAAGATAGATAAACCCTTGCTGATATCATTTTTAAAATAGCCGTTGTTAGCCTTTGAGTTTTGTTACCAGGTCGATATACTCCTGCATGGCAGCAGCCTGGGATTTGCCTTTTTGTGTATCCCAGGCATTGTATTTTGCCTTGGCTACAAAGTCAAAAGGATTGGTAGGTGCATTGCCTGATACATCACCTTCTGTTGATTGCTTGTACAATGAATACAGTGTAAGCAGGGTTTCGTTATCTGGTTTCTGATTCAGGCTTTTGCTTTGTGCTACGGCCTGTTCAAATTGTTCTTTCAGTTCCATGATTTAGATAATTTAGATGGCAATTTAAATATAAAAGATGATTTGCTGGTGAATGGTCAATGGTGAATGAGTAGCCCTTGAGGCCAGCTGCTCACTGAGACAGTTTATCCAGCTCCTTTTGGTAGTCATACTGCAGGTCTTCATGCATGGTATCGATGGCTTTTCCGGCCTTCTTCAATTGTGCATGGTAAAGATTATTCAGCGCTGCACTTTTTTGAAAAGGGATGCCCGAGTTTTTAAGCACTGAACAGAAATACAATAACAACCCGGCCTCCGTTTCTTTGGAAGCAGTGTACTTAATATGCTTATTGGTGATTCGTAAGATTTTGCGGATGCTCTTTTTTGCAAAATAGAGGTTGCTGCTGTTAATTTCTGTAAACTGTTCATCGATTTCTTTTTTAACAGCCTCTATGTATGCATGTTCATCATGCGATTCAAACAACAGGTAATTCAGGAGTTCTTTATTTTCCTTTTGTATTTGATAAGGCGCACACATACTTCCACCAGCTTTGCAGGTGACAAGTTCTTTAATTCTTCTTTCAGCTCGTTTACTGAAGCAGCTTTCATGGCTGTATTATTTGCTTTGCTCAATCAATATTTTCTCCGGAGGCATACAATTGCCTTACACCGGCAACCTTTGAATTATTAATAAACTCAATGGTTGCTTTATCTCCCGGCTGCAACACAATGTTTAATGCATTTCCAACATAATTGAGGATGGTGCCGTTTTGAGCCGGTGCCAGTTTGAAAGTAAACCCGTTATTTATTTTAATGGTGAGCCCTTTTACATTTTCACCATAGGCCATGATGGTTCCGATCACAACGGTTTGTTTATCTGCGGTAATATTCAGCACCCCATAGTTTTTATTGTCCTTATCCTGTGAAGAAGAGGTGCTAAAATATTCTTTCCTGACTGTTTGTGCTGCTGCAGTTGAAAATATCAGTAATGCAGCTATGCAACCGGTTACAATTGCCTTTGTTTTCATTGTAAATTATTTCGCTAAAAGTATTGATTATTTCTATTGAAAGTGATAAGCAAGTCAGTTCATTGCTTTATTATTGCAGGAAAATTTCTGTCCATGAAAAAGATCCTGTCAGTAATCGTTTTCGCTGCAACCTGCTTTATTGCAACAGCACAAATAAAAAAGCCGGTATCCGCCGATGCGGCTTTTAGTGAATCCCTATCCAAAATAGTCCTTGACTTTACTTATAATTTCATCAATATACAGGGCAGCAGGATGCCGGCAGAAGTGGATGCCGATACCTACCAGTCGAAAGTATGCCTGCCCGGGGCGCTTGGCTGTAAGGTAATGCGGTATCATTCTGTAGAAGACAAATCTGCCAACTGGCAGGCAGCCGTATATGCCGGCGATAGTTTTGAAGAAGCAGTGAAGATGTATAAAAAGATATTTGGGCAGATAAAAAAAACATCCGTTAAAGGAATTGCTGCTGCCGGCAGCGGCTTTGATGGCAAGATGGATGCAGTAGATGAAAATGTTGGCTTTGCCGTGAGCAGCCTTCGGTTAAAAACAAAAGACAAGCGTTACATCAATATGGTTGCCGAAGTAGAAATAACAAGCGGCTACACCGGTTGGGAAGTACACCTGAATGTTTACACTAAAAAGATCGTTGAAGAAAAGGAAGAAATGCAATGATGATAAAAAGAAAAAACCTCCTTAACGGGAGGTTTTTCATAGACCTTACATGGTTTATGCCATGATTGTTCTTCTACAGGTATTGGATGGTTTCAGAGGTGTAATTGGTTTTTATATTGTTGCTGGTTTTAATCTCAGGATAATGTTTCAACTTCAAGATAGGAATTAATAATTTAAAAAATCAAATTTTAAAAAAAGAAAATTACATATCCGCTCTCATTCAATTACCATCGGTACAAATAAACAATTACTATCTTACCAGTGATATATTTCCCGGGATGATTTTCGGTTTACCATTGCCATCCATTACTTCCACTACATAAACATATACATCCGAAGGCAGTTTCATTCCTCTTGAGGTTCCATCCCACCCACTGGTTGCATCATTTGTATAAAAATTCATTTTCTCAAAAACTACCATTCCTTCCCGGTTCAATATTTTAAGCCGGTTAATTTTTACACTTCCAGCGGCTCTCGGATAGAATACTTCATTGGCGCCATCACCATTGGGAGAAAATGTATTGGGAATAAATACATCGCCGGTTGCTGTGGCCGAAGATACTGTTACATTAACGGTATCACTAGCTGTGCAGCCAGCAGCATTTTTAACTTCCACTGTGTATGCTGTAGTAGTAAATGGCTTTACTGTAACTGCATTGCCGCTATTACGGAATACACTGCTGGTAGGCGACCATCGTAAATCTGTAACATCTGCTGAAATGGTTGGCACCAGGTCTGCAGAACTTCCACTGGCAATAGTTTTATCTTCTCCTGCATTTACCAGCGGCAAGGCATTTACCTGCACAGTGATAAACCCGGTATCTTTAAAGCAGGCCTTACTATCGGTGCCGATCACTCTGTAAGTAATGGTATTGCCAGGTTGACAAACCGGTGTACTGGTATGTATGTTATCCAGCCCTGCAGCAGGGCTCCATTCATAAATAGCGGCGCCGGTAACGGGCAATGATACAGATTTGCCTGCACACAATTTAGCGGTGCTGTTATAACTCATACTAAATGGCAGGGCAACATTGATGGTAACAGAGTCCTTTGCTGTACAACCACTGCTATTCGTTCCGGTAGCAACATAAATGGAGTTGGCTGCTACTGTTGCTAACGTGGAGGCACAGCCGGTACAGCTTAAGCCTGCAGCAGGGCTCCATGAATAGGATGTTGCCCCTGTAGCTGTCAATGCAGTTGCGGCTCCTTTACAAATTTCTGTATTACCGCTAATCTGCAGATTGGGTAAAGGATAGGCTTCAATTGTTTTGCTGATTATTTTTTCACATCCTTCATTGCTGGTAACAACCAGTGTTATTACATAATTACCTGCTGTAAGATAGTTTTGAGCTGCCGGGTTTTGCACAGTGGAGGTATTGCCATTGCCGAAATCCCATTGCCATTTTACAATAGGGGCAGCTGAATTATTTGCTGTTGCCGTAAAAGATGCAGCTAATGGTGTGCAACCATTGCCTGTAGACTGTAAAACAGCATTCGGCGAAGACACGACGATTACAGGTGTTGCAGCAGTAAAACTGTCAACACAACCATTGGCAGTTCTTACAATCAGCAAAGGATAATAAGTTCCGGGAGTTTGATAATCATGTGAAGGCTGGGCGATATTGTTGGCATTAAAACCATCCCCAAAATCCCAGTAATTGCTGACAATGTTTTCACTGCCCGAACTGGTGTTTACAAAGTCAACATGCTCTGCACTGCAAATTTTACTGTCGGGAAAATTAAATTCCGCCACCAGGTTTACCATATGAATAGTATCTGTGCCGTTGATGGGAACTTTACAACCATTATCATCAGCCAATAATAATTTAGGGACATAGCTGCCTGTGTTATTGTATTGATGAATCACTACAGAATCATTGTTGATGATAGTGGCCCCATCATTAAAATCCCAGATATATGATACAGCATCCGTAGTATGTGCAGTAAAAGTTGCCTGGCCGGGTGAGCAAAAATTAAGGGGGGTATAACTCAGTGAACCCTTCGGCCCTTTAACAACAATTTGCCTTTGCATTTTGCTGGTACAGCCCCCACGCCCTTTAACCGTAAGCGAAACAACATAAGTACCGGGGTAAGAATAAAAGTGTGATGGGTTGTGCGTAGCTGTTGTACTGCCATCACCAAAATCCCACAACTCTTCCATTACATTTACCGACTGGTTGTTAAACTGAATAATCAGTGGCGGACATGTCCTGAATGAATCACTCATACTGAACCTGGCAACAGGGTCTTCCGTTTTAATATAATTGCTATGGATACTGGAATCTTCACAGCCGGCAACATGGGTTAATTTTAGTTTTACAGTATAAGTGCCCTCTGCAGTATAAAAGTGTGCCGGTGACTGTGAGGCTGCAACACTTCCATCACCAAAATCCCAATGATAGCTAATCCCCTGCTCTGCATAAGGACAGGTAAAATGCAGGTTGCTATTGGTACACTTGATGGTATCACTGGCGGAGAATGCCGCACTTAATTTTTTAATAGACAATGGCACATCCAGTACATATTCATTGCTGCACCCTTTCTCATCTGTTACTTTTAAACTAACTGGAAAATTGCCCCTGTTACTGTAAGTATGTGCAAATGGTGGTGCCGTCAGTGATTCGGTATGGCCATCACCATAATTCCATTGCCAGCTTACGATGCGGTTGCTACCCTGTGTAAATGAACTGTCGTTGAACTGTACCGGAGTATTGGTACAGGCCACTGAAGCGGCCGCTGCAAAATTTGCCTTTAATCCGTTTACAGTAATGTAATTTGTTTTTATTACTGTATCCCTGCAATAGTATAAATACCGGGATGATCATATTGATGGAAAATAAAATTCTCCCGTGTATTCTCTGCAGTTCCATCACCAAAATCCCATATAAATCGGCTTGCATTGCTGGATGGGATGGTGGCGGCAAACCGGACATCTCTATCCTTACAGGCAACTGAGTCAGAAGCAAAAAATCCGGGTTTATTTTTACAGCTTTCAGTTTTTTGTTTGCAGGAAATTACAGCCTGTAGTTTGATTCAGTGCGGTAAGCATTACGGAATAAAGCCCCGTATCACTGTATGTATGAACCGGGTTAAGTTCAGTGGAAGTAGCGCCATCACCAAAATCCCACTGCCAGCTCTCGGCACCGATGGAATGATTGCTGAATGAGAAAGTAAAGGGGGCAGCACAGGTAAAATCGTACTTTAATTTTGCGATGGCAGGTTTGATGTACACATAATTGTGCTTTCTTACAGTGTCTGCACAGCCTCCATTAAATACAATCATCTGTACATCCAAAAATCCTGTATCGGTGAATATATGTTTGGGATGCTGCTCCATGGCTTGTGAGTTATCACCAAAATCCCATTGCCACATAGTAGCTCCACCGGTTGACTCATCCGTAAAACTGATCTCTGTTTGTGCACAACTGTTTCTTATATCTGCAGTAAAGGCAGGCGAAGGTTTATTGCCTGCACCAATAGCATGTTCTACTATTGTTGTGTCTTTACATCCCGAAAGGCCGGTTGTAACAAGCGAAACGGTATAATACCCCGGAGTGGTATAACTATGTGTTGGTGAAATGGCAGCAGCAGTATGTCCATCACCAAAATTCCAGGAATAGTTGATGATACTGTCGGTGCCATTATCAATGGCAACCAGTTTTTTTGTAAAAGGCACACAACCACTGTCGGGTAAATTATCAAATAATACAAAAGGTTTTTGTATGTGTATATAATCTCTTTTTATAAGGGAGTCCAGGCAGCCGTTGTTGTTTCTTACAACCAGTTTTACAGTGAACTTTCCCGTATCAGTAAACACATGTGTGGGGTTAGCTGTAGCAGCCGAAAGAGTATCTCCAAAATTCCAGTAATAATTATTGCCGGTTAATGACTGGTTGCTGAATTGTATGGCAGCAGGTGCTTTACAGGCACTGGTAATATTGGATGAAAAAGCTGCACTCACTGCATTTTCTACCGAAATATTTTTGCTGAATACATCCTCACAACCAAATTCATTTTTTACCACCAGCCTCACAGTATAATTACCGCCGGTTGGGTAAGTGTACTCCGGGTGTTGAAGAACAGAGGAATCGCCGTTACCAAAAAACCATTTATACTGTAAACGGCCATTGCCGGAGGAATTATTTTGAAATGTGATCTTTGTCGGGTTACACCTTGCAGCCACGCTGTTGGCAAACAATGCTTTTACTTCATTAACGCTGATGTATGCCTGCTTTAGCAAAGTGGCATTACAGCCATCGCTATTAGTAACTTTTAGGCTTACATTGTAATTTCCGGTTTGGGTATAGGTATGAGCTGGATGTTGCAGATCAGCAAATATCCCGTCACCAAAGTCCCATTGCCAGCTGTTACCTGCAGTACTTTGATTACTGAAATTTACCGACAGCGGACCACAGGATGTTGTTTGTGATGCTGAGAAATTCACCACCGGCACCGCATATACCATTACATAATTGGTCCTTACCGCAGAATCTTCTCCGGCAGCACTTTTTACTACCAGCTTGACGGAATATAAACCTGTTGAGAAGTAGGTAACAGAAGGATTCTGGAGATACGAAATGGTACCGTTGCCAAGATCCCATTTCCAGTAGTTGGGATTGCCGGTTGATTCATCGGTAAAATGAACCAGAATGGGAGCACATCCGCTTAAGGTTGTTCCCGAAAACCTGGCAACAGGTTGTGAACAGGCCCACATGCTGGTAAACAGCAGGGTACTGCAAAGCACCAATCTTACAATAAAGTTTTTTAACCAGGATTTAGATTTCATTACCGTACCGTTATGAATAAAAAACCGGCAAACAATTTTTTACTCTGAAAAGCTTGAAAAAATACTGCTGGAGAAATGCATTGATGCAGACGTAGCGGCAACAGGTGTATGCACACCATGTAGTTTCGGTTCACAAAAAGGCGCTTTCGTACCAGAAGCGTATCCTACTAACGCAAAATGAGGGGCTTTATTATAAAAAACACCGATAAGAAAGCTGGATCAAAGAAAAAAGCCCCAAAATGGGGCTGCATCAGTAAAATACAGAAATCCGGTTAGTCAAAATAGTCCCCAGCCACCATTCACAATTGACTATTCAATATTCACAACTTGTAGTTCCTGGTAAACGCTACTGCTTTCATCATATCATCCCTTAACAGCCGGTCAGCCTGGTTAAAAGACACTTCTTTCCTGAAAGCAGCAATCAATTCTTCAATAACCGGGGAACTTTTCAATGGCCGGCGGAACTCCAGCGCCTGGGCCGCAGTAAGGAGTTCTATTGCCAGCACTTTTTCTACATTATCCACTACCCTTTTGCATTTGGTAGCCGCATTGGCCCCCATACTTACATGGTCTTCCTGGTTATTGCTGGAAGAGATAGAATCCACACTGGAAGGTGTACACAATTGCTTGTTTTCACTTACAATACCTGCAGCAGTGTATTGGGGGATCATAAAGCCGGAGTGAAGCCCCGGCTGTTTGATCAAAAACAACGGCAGGTTGTGTTGACCACTGATGAGCTGGTAGGTTCTTCTTTCCGAAATATTGGCCAGCTCGCTCATGGCAATACATAAAAAATCGAGCGCTAACGCCAATGGTTGGCCGTGAAAATTACCACCGCTAACAATCAGGTCTTCATCAGGGAAAATATTTGGATTGTCTGTTACCGAGTTGATCTCTTTAATAAAAACACCCAGTACATGATCAAATGTATCTTTGGTTGCGCCATGTACCTGCGGCACACAACGGAAAGAATAAGGATCCTGTACCTGGGCTTTCTTTCCATTCAATATGGAGCTGCCGTTTAGCAGTTGTAATATTTTTTGGGCTGTATCTACCTGCCCTTTGTGGGACCGGATGGAATGTATCTTTTCATGCAGGGGACTTGCTACACAATCAAAAGCATCAAAAGAAATAGCAGCGATCATATCGGCCCATTGCAGCAAGCGGTCGCTTTGTACGAGGTTGTACATGCCATAAGCACTCATAAACTGTGTACCGTTGATCAGCGCCAGTCCCTCCTTGCTTTGCAGTTGCAATGGTTGCCATCCAAATTTCTGCAGCACTTCTGTTGCCTGCATGCACCTGCCATCATGGTTTACTTCACCCATACCAATCAATGGTAAACTTAAATGACTGAGTGGGGCCAGGTCGCCGGAAGCGCCAAGGGAGCCTTGTGTATAGATCACCGGCAACACATCGTTGTTGTACATATCCGCCAGGCGTTTTACCGTAACAGTTTGTATTCCGGAATGTCCGTAACTGAGTGACTTTATTTTTAATGCCAGCATCAGCTTTACAATTTCCTGCGGCACTTCCTCGCCCATACCACAGGCATGCGATTTCAGCAGGTTACTTTGCAGTTCTTCCAACTGGTCTTTACTGATCTGTACATTTTGCAAATAGCCAAATCCCGTATTGATGCCATAGAACAGGTCATCACCGCTTTCTAATTTTTTATCTAAATAAGTACGGCAGGCAGCTATCTTGTTATAAGCAGCAGGAGTAACATCCACCGGCTGGCTGTATAATAGAAGATTTTTTATCTGTTCAAAACCGGTATGGTTATCATCTAATAACAAATATTGATGGCTCATGCAGCAGCAACCCAGAGGGGATTTTTTTGATTGGTAATAGGTATCCTTAACCCCCCAAAAGTAATGTAAATTATATCACTACAAATTACGGCTTACCCTCTCCTTCTTTCAAGTAATACCATCATCATCATGCCCAGCAATATCCTGTCTTCTTCTCCTTTTTCAAATTCGGCTTCTTTGTGCAGGGTAAATTTCCTGCCCAGGAAGGAAGCCTCTTTTGAAAGTGCAAACCAGGGTACCATCGGGCCTTGTTAAAGTATAAGAGGGATTAAAGAAATAACCGGAGAAGATGCCTACCAATGGCAGTTCACTAAGCAGGCTGTCCCAAACTTTTACCCAGGCATTCTTTTCCTTTATTTCAAGATCCTGCTGGTCATTTTCATCAAAAATTAAATAGTGTGCTTTCCATATGGAACGCCAGCCCTTCCGCACTACCCTTCCAATATTTCTTCCAGCGGCATCGGTAAATGAATAGGAAGTATTAAAGTCAAGCCATTTGTTGGCACGGATCTCATATTTCAATTCTGCCTGGCCCATATCACCAAATACCTGCACATGTTCCTTTAACCTGAACATTTTTTGTTTGGTATAAGCTCTTACATTGCCCAGGGCATCGGTTGCAGTAAAATCATTGTGCAGGGTGGCAATTTTAAACTGCAGTTGCAGTGGATAATAATTCTGTTCAAGTAAATCAGTTGGTTGCATATTGTAAAGGTTATTTTTGGCAATGATAGTAAAAAATGGATTGAACTAAGAAGATACTTTTTTCATTTATCATACAATCCCCTGATCACCACGCTTGCCACCACACAGCCAAACACTGCCGGCATGTAACTGATGGTGCCAATGATTGATTTTTTGGGATAGGCTTTTTCTGTTTCAATAATCCTTGACTGATCAACATCCTCCGGGGAGAAAACAACCTGCACTCCGGTTTTGATACCTGCCTTATGCAGGTATTTGCGTACATAGCGGGCAAGGTTGCACTTGTAACTTTTTGAGATATCAGTGATCTCAATCCTTAATGGATCAACCTTGCCGCCGGCACCAAGTGAGCTCACTATGGGAATATTCCTGTCAACACAGGCTTTGATGAACCAAACTTTGGGGCTGAGGGTATCAATACAATCCGCTGCATAATCATACTGCTGGGATTCTACCAGGCTAATGGT
Organism: Chitinophagaceae bacterium; assembly: GCA_016722465.1. Lineage (GTDB taxonomy): Bacteria > Bacteroidota > Bacteroidia > Chitinophagales > Chitinophagaceae > Ferruginibacter. The sequence continues at coordinate 877,461 of JADKJC010000013.1, forward strand.
TTTCTCCTCCTTGATAAAATGGCTGATCACCGTTAAGTTCAATGCAGGATTGATGTCTTTCAATCTTTCCGCCATCACTTCGGCCTTTAGTTTTTTTTCGGAACTGTGCAGTGCTGGTATCTGCCTGTTACAATTACTAAGATCCACCACATCGCCATCCACAATGGTCATGCTGCCAACGCCTGCACGGGCAATCATTTCAGCACAAATACCGCCTACCCCGCCAAGCCCAGCAATGAGTACGTTTTTGTCAATCAGGTTCTGTACTTTTTCTTCACCCAACAGCAGTTCGGTTCTGCTCATCCAATATGGAATCATTCATTGAAAATTAAAAGTTGAAAATTGATAATTGAAAATTCAAAATAGTGCAGTGCCGCATTTCCTAATTCCTTCATTCTTAATTATCCGTTACCTTGGCTGCAAAAATGATGGTATGAAGTTTAAAATCAAAATAATTTTATTGTTTGTTTTTATAATCAACGGCATTCATTCAACAACTGCACAAACCGTAAAATTGCTGGCAGAGGGGCCCAAAGCTTCCTTACGTGGATTGAGTGTGGTAAATGACAGGATTATTTGGGTGAGTGGCAGCAACGGTACCGTGGGCAGAAGCCTTGACAGCGGCAATACGTGGAAATGGATGACGGTGAAGGGTTTTGAAAAAAATGATTTCAGGGATATTGAAGCCTTTGATGAAACAACAGCCGTGATTATGGGCATTGGCGACCCGGCCTATATTTTAAGAACAGCGGATGGCGGTGAAACCTGGAAAGTGGTGTTTGAGAAAAAAACAAAGGGCATGTTTTTAGATGCTATGGAATTCTGGAATGAGATGAGTGGCATTGTAGTGGGTGATCCCATCAACAATCAAATTTACATTGCCAGGAGTTTTGACGGTGGCATGAACTGGAAGGAAATCCCTGCAACCAACTACCCAGTTGCAGATAGTGGAGAAGCCCTGTTTGCCAGCAGCGGTACCAACATCAAAAAAATAAACCAGCAGGAAGCTGTGTTTGTAACGGGGGGATTGAAAAGCAGGCTGTTCATCCGGGATAAAAAAATTGACCTACCCATTGTGCAAGGCAAAGAAACAACCGGGGCCAATTCCATCGCTATTAAAGATGGCAAGATCATGGTGATTGTAGGCGGCGATTTCAATAATAAGGATGTGATAGAAAAAAATTGCATTATCACTACCGATGCCGGCAAAAGTTTCAAAGCACCAATAACCGCTCCGCATGGTTACCGCAGTTGTGTGGAGTACATCGACAAAAAAAACTGGATCAGTTGCGGCCTTAATGGTGTTGACATCAGCAAAGATGACGGTGCTAACTGGTGGTGGATAAGCAAAGAGAGTTTTCATGTATGCTGTAAAGCAAAAAAAGGCAGATCCGTTTTTTTGGCCGGTGCCGGAGGAAGGATCGGTAAGTTGATAACAGAGTAATTTCTTTCTCTAAATGGGTATATCAACAGGTAAACAAGCATGTTGGTACACGGCAAAATATAAATGCGGCTATTTTTTAACCATAAAAAATCCGTTCCCGTCAGGAATGCAAAATCCAACAGGCACTTCCAGTAAAAAGGCTCTTTTTAATATAACACTGCAAAAACAGCAAACACAATAAGTGTGATAACTTCCTAAACCATTTTAAACTGAAAGCCATTGATACCACTGTTAAAGCCAAACCTATTGAGGGGCATCATCAGGCAATATTTAAAAAATGTCCCAACTAACTGCAATCGCCTTTCACAACGGCACATTGGTTTGTTTAAGGTGGCCTATACCATACAACCTTCATAAAGGTATTTGAGAACAGCAAAGCCCTGCAGTACATATCCTTGTTGATTATTGAGTTTTGACAAGCCAATAATGAAATAATAAACCGGTGTAAATAAAGAAATACATCATTTGGCATGATTTTGGAAATTTTATCTTGTTAACGGGTGGTGATAACTTGTATAACCAAAATTCAATTGCAGTTTTATACTTTTGTTTCCACAACCATTTTACCCATTAAATAATTAAAATTTACAACAATGGCATTTGAAAATTTTCCTTCGGCAACCGGTACCCCCCCACCACCACCGGAATCTCCGAAAACAGACTGGCGCTTTTTTTTAACCATTGGCCTGGTGATAGCGCTACTGGGAACATGGGGCTATATCATTTGGGACAAGAGTAAAGTAAAAGAAACGATTCAACAGAAAGACACTTTATACTCTTCGGTTGTAAGTGAAAAAGACAACCTGAAAAACCTGCTGGACGATGCAACCATGAGGTATGATGTATTGAAAACATCCAATGCAAAAAAGGACAGTACCATTACCGCAAAGGACAGGGAGATTGCTGATAAAAAAGCAAAAATACAGAGTATACTGTCAAAAGCCAACGCTACCAAAGAAGAACTGGCACAGGCTAAAACCCTGATCGCATCCCTGAATTCTGATATTGAATCCTACAAAGTACAGGTTGAAACCCTTAAAGGAGAAAACATGGTGCTTACAAAAGAAAAGGAAGCAGTAACAGAACAACGCAATATGGTTCAGAAAAATTATGATTCTGCTAAATCTGTAATCAAGCAACGGGAAGACATCATTGATGTAGGTTCTACCCTGCATGCATCAGGAGTTAATATTGTAGGTATCGATGAAAAGAAAGGTGGAAAAGAAAAAGAAACCACCAAAGCAAAAAGAGCTGATAAACTCAGGATATCCTTCAACCTGGATGAAAACAGGATTGCACAGTCAGGTTCAAAGGAATTGTACATTACCATTACCGGCCCAGATGGCAAAGAGATAGCTGTGGAAGCACTGGGTTCAGGGATGTTTACCACAAGGGAAGAAGGACAAAAGATCTTTACCCAAAAAGTTCAGATCAATTATACACAAGGACAAAAACAAACTGTAAGTTTCGACTGGAAACAGAATACCAACTTTGCAGTAGGTAATTACAAGATTGAAGTTTACCACAATGGATTTAAAATTGGAGAAGGCATAGCATTGTTAAAAAAAGCTGGTCTTTTCGGATAAGATTATAAGTCAATAACTGTCATAAAAAAAAGTTCCCGGCCGGGAACTTTTTTTATGACAGTTATTGATCAGTTTTAAGTTACCTAACTTTTATCAACGCTTCAAGGATGTATTAAGCTGTGCCAGGAAAGCCTTAAACACAGCAGGTGTAACTGCCCAGTCAGGCGCTTCAATATCTCCCCATGCCTTAGGGTTGTCTGCATCATTAAAATAACTCACCCCGGTTATCGCTTTATTTGCTTCGATGGTGGCGGCTGCATCTGCCATCCATTGCTGCTTGTAAGATTGTGGCCCTTTTACACCAAACTCTGTAATAAAAAGCGGTTTGTGTGCAAACCAGATGCGGCTATATTTTCTTTTGAAAATAGTATTAAATGATTCCTGCTTGTTATGATCAGTAATATTTTTATCAGGCAAACCATAAATAGCAATGCTGGTATAATCCACTACATCACTACCAGGCCAGAATTCCATCGAACCCCTGTCGCCTGCCGGACCCCATACAAAAAACATTGGCAGGTTTCTTATTTCTGATATAGTTTACAAAGTAACGGTATGCCTTAATGTACCTCAAAGGATCCTGGCTTTGCCATGGATACCGGGTAATGGGTATTTCCATTTCATGCAGCCAGCGCAGGTATATCTTTTTATCGGTAATAGCAATCACATTATACAGTTCATCAAAAACAGCATTGTACTTGCCATTTAAAATATTATCTACCAACAATGGATCTTTTTCCAACTGCCTGTCTCTCCAGGGTTCCATGGTTACAATCAGGTTATGATTCCTGGCAACAGCACTGTTAAATTTCTTTTTAAACTCACCTCCTTTCAACGCTTCCAGGTTTACAAACAGGTGTTCTGTTGAAAGGGGTACACTGTCAACTAATTTATCAAAAGGATCAAATACCCCTGCTTCCAGAGCACCATTCTTTCTAAAAAGGGCAGTATCAGTTTGCCTGTCTGCTGCAGTTACATCAATATACTCCACTTCTTTATGCTGCTTTATATAACTCACGGCCGATTCAAAATCGGGTTGCTTAAAATGCTCCCTGGTAACTTTTTCTGAGCCGATGATTAAAACAGGTTTATCGAAAAACCGAACCCGGTGCAGCTTACGGAAAATCAGCTGCGACATTGTTTTTTCTTCAGGGTAACTATTTGCCATGCCTTCTGATCTGCCTTTCAATGTTACCGAAACCATGTCCACCCATTGATCTCCTGGCCAGTATTCCTCTGTACCCGGATAGCCTGCAGGTGCCCATACCATTTTAACTGCCGGGGCGTTCTTTTTTATTGTTTCAGCAAAATGCCTGAACGCTTTTGAATATCTTTCAGGCCATTGCATTTGCCAGGGATACCTGCTTACATACACTTCCATATCAGGATCAAAGCGCATGAGTATGGGCTGTACCTGTTTACTTAAAACAACAGCCATGGCTTTTATCTTTTCATCATAATCACCTTTTGCAACCAATGAAAGAATATTCTCTTTTGAAAATTTACCTCCCATGTAAGGCCATATCTCCACCGTTATTAAAACAGGCTGTTTGCCTGCTAATAATTTTTTAAGGTCTTCCACAAAATTTGATGCACCGGTATTGTTTAACCTTACACTAATATGCCGGCACTGGTCAATAGGCACAGGGCTTGTGTTGCCATTACGGTCGTAAAATGCCAGCAGCGGTTCGTCTATTCGTTCAGCAACCTGATCGTTCACATACTTGTGGTACAAAAATTTATACCCTGCAAAAGCTGCCGCAGCAACTATTAACAATACAATGATCAGCCTTTTTTTATTCTTCATCTTTAATGGGCGCTTTATTTAATAGTTGTTGATTTTTGTAATTTATCGATATAATCAGCCTGGTATTTCATCCATGCCTGCAGTTTTTCGTTGGCCTGTTTTAAATACGCAGTTTTTTCGCCAGCGATATTTTTAGTTTCATATTTATCCAGTGAAAGATCGTACATTTTAAAACTCTTATCAGAAGCATTGTAGATAAATTTAAAATTATCTTCTCTGAAACCAAACAGTAATTCAGAATAAGGTGCAAAAAAATAAACTGTTTTTCTCCTGTTGAGGCTGAAGAGGCTTTCCCCCTGCCATTGCGCCGGTGAAGGCCTGTTGAGAGTGGAAAAAATAGTTGGTGCAATGTCAGAAATCCCCCCGGTAACACTTATTTTTTCGCCTTTAAACAGGGAAGGATTAAAAATTAAGAGCGGAATATGAATATTCTCTTCATAAATATTGGAAGCATGAGTCGTTTGGTTATGTCTTCCAAATGCTTCGCCATGATCACCTGTAACCACTATCAGTGTTGATTCAAGCAATTGTTTCTTTTTTAATTCCTCCACCAGTTGCTGCAATGTCTGGTCGGCACGGTGCAGGGCATTCAGATATTTATTCAGGGATGGATTTTCTGTATCATATTGAACAAGGCTACCTTCATGAAAATAAGGATAGTGGGTCTGAAAGGTCCAGAGCATCGCAAAAAAAGGTTTGCTGGTATCCTTCTGCTGCCAGTTAAAAAACCTTGCCGATAAACAGGAATCATCAACACCATCTAATTTATCATTGCTGAACCGCTTATCAGAGAAAACAGCGCCGCAGTTATTGGTCCTGAAGTCAAGCACTTCATCAAAGCCCCTGTATTTTAAAAATTCTTCCGCATTTTGAAACTGGTTATCACCAGAGTTCAAAAACAACGTACGGTAGTGATCTTTTTTTAGTTCCGAAGTAATAGAAGCCAGTTGTATACCGGGATTTTCTTTGGTAACGGTAGTAAAAGTGAGGTTGGGATAAGTAGCACACAGGATAGAGAACATGGATTTGTTGGTAGCCGGTGTGTGGGCATAAATATTCTCAAAAACAACCGTTTGGTCTTTGATACTGCTTATAAAAGGAGTTGCTTTTAAAGTGCTGTCATAGGCACTGATATATTCTGCCGGTATTGATTCCAACACAAGGATGATTACGTTTTTTACCCGGCTGTTTTTAAATTGACTGGCGTAACTGGTGGGCAGGCTGTCTGTATTTTTTTTATTGAACTCACTTTCACCCGCCAGTCTGCTGTTCAGCATGGCTTCTGCTTTGGCAGCATTAAGGGATGCAATAAAATAAAAATATGGTTGACTGACTTCGTATTTTCGCCGGCTTTTTAAGCTGTACCAAAAATGATCCGGCTAAAAGCAATGGAAATATCATGGCAACAGCCAGCGGCCACCTGCGGTATGATTGATAAAGTAACCATAGCAGAACAACAAAGGCCAGGAGTAAAAAGATTCCGGCAGTTATAAAATCTGCTGTAACATTGGCTCCTATTGCTTTGGAGGAATCGGTACTGTTTAAAAAATCAGAATAATAAAGCCATTGGTAATTCAATGGCTGGCCAATTAATTCTGTTACTTTAATATTGATAATTGCAGTGATCAACACAATAAAAACGATCACTGTATAAAAAATCAGCACTAATTTCCTGAACTTTTTGAGGAGCAGGAACAATACGCCAAAAAACAAGATCAGCAAAGCTGCAAACAACGTATCACTCCAGGCAGTGCTGAAAACATAGGGTAATATTGATACAGGTTTTAACAGCATCGGCAAAATAATATCCGCAATGAATATCCTGATAAAAAACAACCCACTGGTCAATAAAAGTGATAGTGCTGTAAAAAAACCTGTTTGATTGAATTGACGGGCCGGTGTTTTAAAATAATATTTCTTAATAAAAAAGACCAGCAATGCTGATGCGGTAAAAAAGAAGAACAAACTGTAACTGTAGCCTGATAAAGTTATATTACTCCTGAGCGAACTGTAATCAATAGGATCGTTCATTTTTATAACCTGGCTGCTGTCGGTAACAAGATGGTAGAACTTATTTGCCGATTTGTTATTCAGATTCCAGTATTCGGCATCCAGCCTCAATAGGCCTGCAGGCTTTGTGATGATAAAAGCATAATCAATCACATTCTCTTTTGGAATGTTTATCCTTACTATAAAATCATTGCCCTCCCTTAGCATAGGAGTGTGCATGACTTTGCCCGACCTTATGGTTCCAACTGGTGCCTGGCCATAATATTGCCAGTCATTCACACCCCAAACCAGCGTTATTTTTTTTGCCTCCGGCAAATGATACCTGATCTCTATTTCATTTGCATAAAGTTGCACTGCTGCTGTAGAAAAGAGCAGCAATAAGCAAATGGTTAAATATTTAAAGGGAAAAAACTTCATTGAAAAGTTGATTCAGCATGATCTTTTAATTGAAGTATAAGCTGTATAACGTAATTTAATACTATTCGTATATACAGGGCTTTGTTTTTATAATGCACTCCACATCAATGCCAATTGTTTGCTGGTTTAACATTAAAATTTTCCAATTACCAAATACTATTCATCATTCTCAGCCGTTAAGTTTAAAATTTATTATATTCATCAAAAAATAACAGTAAGTTAATATTCTAAACCAAGTAATGAATTATTGTTCTACTGATAAAAAATATTTATCCCCTTTTAACAATGCCGGAACGTCTCCTGTAATAAAGTCGTTTCATTTTCTGCTGCTCTCAGTTGTCAGTATCATTTTCTCCTGCAGCAATAATGATACTGGCAATGCAGCAACCGGCAAAAAAGTAGAAATAAGAAAAGAGGGCGGCGGCTACAGGCTATATAAAAATGCTGTACCCTTTCTTGTAAAAGGTGCTGTAGGCCACACACATATTAGTGAACTGGCAGCCAGCGGAGGTAATACCATGTTAATATGGGACACTTCCCTCATTGAAAAAACACTCAATGAGGCGGAACAATATCATGTTTCTATCATCGTCGGTTTGGATATCCCAACAGGTGAACTGACGGATTTTTATAAAGATGAAAAACAGGTAAACAAACTGTTTACTGCTTATGAAAAGATCGTAAAAAAATACAAAAACCACCCCGCCCTGCTGGCATGGGGCCTTGGCAATGAACTTATCATGCCCATCTCTTCCCAATCGTCTTACTTTTACAAAACGTATAACCGATTTCTAAAAATGATCCATACCGAAGATGTTAATCATCCGGTTACTACTACCGTAATTAATTACCAAAAACAAAGTCTTTTAAATATAAGATGGAAGATAAGAGACCTTGATTTTATTTCAATCAATACTTATAATCGATTGAAAGACATGAGAAGTCAATTGAAAAAACTCAGTTTATTTTGGGACGGACCATTCATGGTATCTGAATGGTCGCCCAATGGTGGCTGGGAATCTGAGACTACTGTATGGCAGGCTCCTATTGAAAATACCAGCACTAAAAAGGCTGAAAAATACCGGGATTTCTATAGACAATATATGCCGCTTGATAACAGCAGGTTCCTCGGTTCCCTTGTGTTTTACTGGGGTAACCGCCAGGAATATACACATACCTGGTACAGCGTATTTGATGAATCCGGAACAGCAACCGAAATAAAAGAAGCCTTGGTCGACTGCTGGAGTGGCAGTGATTCCAAACACCAGTCTGCTAAACTCAAATACATGCTTATTGACAGCATGGGTGCAAGGGAAAACATTATCCTTAGCCCGGGTTCAATACATACCGCTAGCATATTACTGGCAGATGAGCAGGCACAGGACAGCCTGCGTTACTCATGGGAAATTGTGAAAGAAGACTGGTTGCACTGGGGACGAACATGGCATTATTTCAAACGCCCCGAAGCTGAAAGAAACCTGCTGGCAGACAGCACACTTTAAAATGCACCGTTTATTTGCCCAAAAAGAAGGGCCTTACAGGATATTTATCAATGTTTATAACAGCAAAGGCTTTTGCGCCACTGCTAACACACCGTTTTACGTAGTTAACAATGAACTTTAAGTCAGCGCCAATACAACCTCCTACAAAAAAAGAGAAAATTGCCCTGAGGGCGATGATCTTTATCGGCTTCTTTTCAGTGGGCTTTTTTCTGTACACCATGTTTCAGCACAACAACATTGGCTACAAGCCATTGTATGTGTTGCTGATGATCACCATGGGGTATTACTGCCTTAAATACATGCATGAGTGGTATCATTATTTCTCCATTTCTGTAACGGCAAAACCCCAGGCAACAAAGATTTATACAATCGATGTATTGACTACCTATTGTGCCGGCGAGCCGCAGGATATGCTGGAAGAAACCCTTACTGCCATACAAAAAATGACCTATCCCCATACAGCCTGGTGTTGCGATGAAGCTGATGACCCGAATGTAAAAGCAATGTGCCAGCGGCTGGGAGTAAGGCATATAACAAGAACAATAAAGGTAAATGCCAAAGCAGGCAATATCAACAATGCATTGAAGCAGGCCACTGGTGAGCTTTGTTTGGTAATGGATCCCGATCATATACCGGCACCTGATTTTTTAGATGCTGTAGTTGGTTATTTTGAAGATCCGAAAGTTGGTTATGTTCAAATAGTACAGGGTTATTACAACCAGCAGGAAAGTCTTGTTGCTAAAGGAGCAGCCCAGCAAACCTACCAGTTTTACGGCCCCATGATGATGTGTATGAATACCTATGGTACAGTGCAGGCTATTGGTGCCAACTGCACTTTCAGAAGATCAGCACTGGATTCTATTGGTGGCCATGCTGCCGGTTTATCAGAAGATATGCCCACGGCTATGCAGATGCATGCCAAAGGATGGAAGTCAATATACATGCCTTCCATACTTACCAGGGGGCTGGTACCTGCAACGCTGTCTTCTTATTATAAACAACAGCTCAAATGGTCAAGAGGTACCTGGGAACTGTTGATGGTTACCTATCCCAAACTCTTTACAAAATTTACCTGGAGGCAGCGCCTGCATTATTTCCTGCTGCCCTTTCATTATCTCTGCGGCATCATTTTCTTTATCAACTTTTTGATTCCGGTAATTTCACTGGTTACGGGATATATACCGTTAAAGATGGATATCATCGCCTTTTTGCTGGCTTCCCTGCCCATGCTTGCCATGTCTGTTTTCATCCGTCATTTTGTACAAAAATGGGTGGCAGAAGAAACAGAAAGAGGCTTTCACATTGTAGGCGGTATTTTACAGATTGGTGCATGGTGGGTTCACTCTATCGGCTTTATCTATACAATACTGCGTAAAAAAGTACCTTATATACCAACCCCAAAAAATGACAATGACCCACTCCCTTTGGCGCTGAATATTCCCAATATTTTCATTGCAGGAGTTTCGTTGGGGGCTATCATTTATGGTTTTACCAATAACTATAATCCATACACCGTTTTTATGGCGGCATTGGCTTCCATGCAGATATTCTTCATGATATTTATCTTTTCCATCTCTGGCTATACCAATAACGACAGTAAAGTGAGCAGCCTTGCAAAAAAGATAAGGAGGAACACCTGGCTGATCGTTCAAACACATGGTTTCCTTAGAAAGTACTCTGTTATTTTGGCCGTACTGGTGGTTACCGGGTTTATTTTCGGGTACCGTAAAATGCAGGAACTCCCAACCTTCCTGCCTAAGCCACTGCCCGACCTGGAAGTTTTTTATAAAGGTGTATTTGAACCGGCAGACAGCAATGGACATATTGCAGTAACCAATGTACTGAATGAAAATAAAAATGCAGCCATCATTGGATTTAGTATTGATGGCAGCACAACAATAGCTTCAGACAGCCTGCAGGCCGTTTATAAAAACAAGGCTGTTCCTGTCATTACATGGAAACCATTTAAGAACAATGCAGGCATCGCAGCAGTTGATGATGGCCTGATGCAGGATGTTGCGACGGGTAAGCATGATGAACAACTACATGTATTTGCAAAACAACTGGCAGCACTTGGCAAACCGGCCTTTATCAATTTATCTTTTGAAGGCAACATAAAAGACACACTGGATAAGCTACAGCCACAGTTATTTATTTTGGCATGGCAGCATATTCATGATGTTTTTTACAGTGCCGGTGCAGACAAGGCGGTGTGGGTATGGAGCCATTGGAATGCAGCCACCGTGCAGGATTATTTCCCGGGCAGAAAATATGTTGATTGGCTTGGTGCTAAAGCACTTGATAATAATATTCAAACCAATAGTACCGACAAACAAGGCTTCTATTCCGCTTACTACCCTTATCACAGGCTTCCTTTATTCAAATCAGGATTGCCCGTGATGATTACTGAAGCCGGTACCCTTGCAGCCAACAAAACACTCTGGTGGAAAGTTGCTGAAAATAATATCGACACTGCATTTAATGAAATCAAATCTGTAATTGCAGTAAATGATGCAGTCGGTTACCTGCAAAGCGGCGCACGTTTTATGGCTGGCAATACAAACACCCTGTTTCAACAGCTCGCCGGCAATAATTTTGAAAAAGATATAACAGGAAGTTCTTTGCCTGAGGCCATTGCATCAACCAACCAATATATATTGCCGGATACGCTCAGGGGAATTGTATACGACAAAGGTTATTTCTGGTTCAGAAACAGGCATACCATGAGCAGGAAAACCATTGAGTATGACATTTCCGAGATCAAAAAAATAGGGGTAAATACCGTTGAAAGAACACTGCCGGGGTTTTATGATGAAATCATAGATAAAGTACTCCGCAAAAATAGCATTAAACAAATTGCACGGTTTGTTACATTGATTGGCGCTGAAGAACTGGATGATAAAGTGATACTGGAAAAAGAAAAACAAAAAATACTGGCAGTAGTAAAAAACAATCTTGGCAAAACCAATATTATTGCCTGGAACCTTGGCAGTGATGTACTGTTTAACCTGGAGAACCAGACTTTTAAGCCCGGTAATTTTTATTACCGTAATAAATATGTAACCTGGCTTTCGGACCTGTGCAATGCCATCCGGGCCATTGATCCCGTGCGGCCTATCATTACAGATCTTAACTGGGATGTAAATGGTGAAAAACGATTACAATTTTATAAACGGTATGTACCACAGATCAATAAATACATGCTCACTGCAACAGCTAAAAACAAACCCGGCTTAAAGCAACCATTAACGGCACAAACAGCCTGGGGCAAAGTTCCTGTTGAGCTATGGGATTCCTTGACGACAATTAAAAAAGCTGGCTTTATCCCTGCATGGCAGGATATTGAAAATACCGATTTCATTACACTCAATGGCCTGCTTGACCTGGAAGGAAGACATAAACATTTATTCAGGAAAGTGGTAAATACCTGGACCAGTAATAAAGTCAGCAGCTCCCCTATTCCTGACATCAAAATATTAAGGCCCGCAAAAACCACCCGGGAAAACATCTCACTTTCATACAACGTGATGATCAGGAAAGACAGTACCCAATGGAGCTTATTCAAGGAACAGATCCAGGGGCTTCATTTTGAATGGTACCTGGTAAGGGTTGACCAGTATGGCAATACGATGTTTATTAAGAAGGCTGGTGAAGGAAGCTCCATCACTCTTCCAATACCTAAGGAACCGCAATATTATGAACTGATAGTAGAAGCTGTTTTAGGTAAAGACATCAGGGTGGCAAGATCAACTTTAAACACGCCGCTAGAATAAATAATGTTGCACAAATGATTATTGATGAAAATTGCCCTGTTTGTTCAGGGCAATTTTGTTTCTTTTAAGAACTGGCATTTATAAATTTCATCCCATCTCCTTACCTTGCCGCCAATTTATAAAACGCTCCTGATAAATGAACCCTGCAAATAATATCCGCTATACAGTTCTGTACCTTTTTGCAACTGCCATACTGCTCAGCTGCAGTACGCCAAAAGCACTCGAATACCGTGACTTTAAAAACTTCACCATTGAAAAACTGGGCTTTGCCAGCTCATATATAAAAATGGACATGGTATATTTTAACCCCAATGATTACGGGCTTCAGTTAAAAAGAACCGATCTTGATATTTTTATCAATGATGTTTACCTTGGGCATACAGCACAGGAGTATCAAATAACCATTCCCAGGAAAGATACTTTTGCCATTCCACTCAAAATTGAAGTAGATATGAAAAACCTTTTAAAGAACGGGGTAAACCTGTTGTTTTTAAATGAAGTAACCGTAAAGGTTACTGGTTCAGTAAAAGTAGGGAAGGCAAATGTATTCATGGGTTTCCCAGTAAAATACGAAGGCAGGCAGGTATTTACCATGTTCTGACAACAAAGCAAGATGGCTGCCTTTGTTAAGGCAGCCATCAGCAAAGCATCTTATCAAAAATATTATTGTTTTATAAAACGCAGTGTGCTGCTGTTTCCAGCTGCATTGGTTACCGTGATGTTGTAGTAACCCGCTGCCAGCTTACTGCAGTCAACATTCAACAGGCTACTGCCGGCTGCTATTGCATCACTACTGCGTTGTAAAACACGCCCTGCCATATCAGTGATACGTGTTTTAATTGAAGTAGCCTCACTGCTGCTGATACTCAACGAAGCCTGGCTGCTTACAACTGAAGGATAAATACCTGCTGCAGCAAAGCCTTTCTGGTTGCTGCTGATAAGCACCACTGGCGAATAACTTACTTTACCATCAATATCAGTCATCTTTAAACGATAGTAATTGTACCCTGCAAGCGGTTGAGCATCTGTAAAATCAAACGGTTGGCTGCACCTTGCCTGTGTGGCATTGATGCTACCGATACTGCTGAAGTTACGGGTATCTGCTGCCCTTTCAATTTCCATGGTGAGGCTGGCACTGGTACAGGTTAATTTCCAGTTAAGCAGGTTGCGGCTGCCATTCTTTTGTCCACGCATATATTCCAATTTCACCGGAATCACATTTAGCTGTGTAGAAGACAATGTAAATGGACTGAAAACAGCCACTCCATTAGCGGTGATACTACCGTTGGAGGTGGTGCTGCCAGGTGCAACGGTTCCACCCACATCATCCCAATCTGCCCCATCATAATGCGCTACTCTTAACAGTGCCGGGTTGTTTACCTGGCTGCCGGCATCCTGCCAGCTAAATGTAAGATTAGCGGTAGCAGGAGAGGTGGCCTGGTCAACTGTCCAGTATTCAAACTTAGATATATTATAAGTTGGGAAATTAGACAGGGTAACAGGATCTATGCTGTAGGAGCCATAAGGCTTAAAGAAATAACTAACAGTATAACTATTGGTACCACCTGCTGTAACCGCTACCGTTACCGGTGCATATTTATTGGCGCTGCCCACCGGATAAGTAGTGGTGCCTGCAGTTGTACGCTTTATTTTTCCATCCACATAAGCAGTTACTGAACCGCCGGTAACAACACCTCCATTGGGTATATCAATCAACCCGTCAGTGTTGGGATTTACAACTATTTTACCCTTGTTAAGCAACAGGTTTTGTACAATAACGGTATCGTAAAGGTTAACTGTATCTTTTGCAAAAGCAGCATCAAAATTAATGTTTAGTGTATTGAGTGAAGCGCCTGATACAAACCTCAGGTTACCTGCATTGCCGGTACCTGCATTTTTATTAATGTTAATGATACCGCCATTACTGTTCAATGAACCTGAAGCAGAGGAGGTAACGAAAGAGCCTGCATTTAAATTTACAGTGTTGTTGGCAATATCAAGTGTTGTTGTATTACCGCCGCCCTGATTCATCTGCAAACCACCGCCTGCACCCGTTCCCAACGTAAGTGTGGTACTGGCGCCCAATGTAATAACATCGGTAGTGGTAGTAGAATCCCTTTGTACCCGGAATAAGGCAAACTCAGTGCCGTTGCCATTAAAAGCCTGGGCACCTGAGTTACCATTAAATGCAATGGTAACCCGGCCTGCATCGCTGGCATCAAAAACACTTGGGTTAATGCAATTAATATCCCCAAATACATTCAGTTTTGACACTGAAGTGGTAGCACCGTTAAACCGTATAACACCATCCATTATAAAATTACCTCTTACAGCGGTAGTTCCTGTTGAAAGATACTTTAACCCATCGGTGAGTTTTAAGTTGTAATAAGAAAGTGCCGGTATACGAACGGTGTCTGCACTGGTAGTTCCTGGTTCTGCAAAATCAACAGTAGACCCAATATCCATCAGGTTGATGAATGGCTTTCGGTTATTCTGAATAACAAGTGTGCCATTATTGAGGATATCAACTCTTGTTGCAAAAGTTACAGAGTCTGCATCTGGCAGTACTGTAAATGATATCGGGTTAACGCCATCCCCCACTACAATCCTTGAAGTGTTTCCGGTGGAACTTGCATCCCAGACACCGGTATAATTTGCATTCGTTTGATTAATGATATTGAAGAACTGGTAAGGATCATTAAATGAAGCAGGGCTTGCGCCACTACCATTTGTTGCAGTGCTCCAGGTGCCCAATACATTCAAACCAAGATTTGCTTTTGTATTATAATAATTTTGATAAACGCCGCCATTCACTGGTACATTCACCGTGTTGGCTCCACCTCCACTATTTGTAACGACATCGCTGAATACGCCCTGTAGAGCGCCAGAAACAATTCGAACATAGATAACAGTAGCAGCAAGCACACCTCCACTATAAGGCAGCGCTAACGATGTATTAAAAGGTCCGCCGCTGCTAAGTGAAATTTGCAAACCTGCACCGGAACCTACCAGGATATTACCACTTGCCGGTGAAAGGGTTGATCCAGTTAAAGTGTAAGAACTTACTGCAGATGGGGAGCCCACCGTAGAAGTAATATTTAATGCACCTGGCTGGGCAAACAACACCGGCGTAGCAGCACCACAGGTACTGAAAGGCGAACTGCTGTTCCTTGGATTGGCGGCCGTGCCGGTAAAATCAGCGGCATTGTTATTGCCATCCTGACAACCATTGCTGGCACGCATTACACTGCTGGTATTACCACCCGATGTTGGAGCGGCGGCAGCACCTTCAAAACAGTTGGCAGAGCCATAACCTACAAAATCAACAATAGCCGCATTGGGAGGGCAACTGGTGATCGCCAAAGTATCGTTGCTCAATGCAACCTTACCATTAGTGCCGCTCATATTGATAGCACCACTGGCATCTTCTGTTGGCAATGCTGAACCAACAGCGCCACCACTAGTCAATTTTACAAGGTAGTACTGGCCGGGTTGCAGGCTAAAGTTAGTTAGCTTAACCACCTGCCAGGAAGTACCGGTAGCACTTGCATACTGTACACTCCAGTTATTGAGTGATACAGCACTGGAAGTGGGTTGAATAATTCAACATAGTCGTTTTGAAAAGCAGCGGCACTGTTACCGCCACCACCATACACCTGGCTGATGACCACTGTAGTGCCGACCTGGCTTTTGGCAGCAAACAATACAAGGCTGCATAAAAGTGTAGTAAAAAATTTTCTCATTGTTCGTGTGTTTTGTACCTGCAAAAGTATGAGAATTAAGCAGTTTATAGCAGTATTGAGCTTTTTAATTTTGAGTTAAGCCCTAATATTTCAACTGATAAAATACCAGTGTTTTTTTCCCAGCAGTTAATTGGCTGTGTTTTTCTAATCAATAACTGCTGTAGTGAATGAAAATTTAAAGCCATTGTTTGGCATGAATCAAAAAAATAATGCAGGAAACCATGGCAGCTATATTCAATAACAGCATTAAAACAAAAATTCAATAGCCATAATTTCCAATACATTTATTCTATACATTCGCAACAATTTATTTTTTAACCTAAAAACAACAACATGAAAAGACATTTTCTTCAAGTGGCATTATTTGCCTTTGTCACACTCTTTGCTCTTTCCTGCAAAAAATCATCTACCAGCAACAACGGTACTTACTTTGTAAAGATTAAAAAGAATGGCACCTGGATCAGCTTTGCCACCACAGCTGGCGAACTAGGCCCCGATGGCTTTAATGCAGCGTACACTGATTTTGGTGTAAGTGCCATCACTACTTCCGGAACTGAACGTTTTGACCTCACAGTGCAGATCAATGGAACCAACTTTGCAACAGGAACCTACCACAGTTCAACTATTGTTTCCCATCCCCTATATCAACATCAGCTATACTTACCAGCCCAATGCCACCGCCACGCCTGAGCTTTATATGATTGAAAGTGTTGATGGCAGGCCGGAATCTGCCTATACAGTAAACGTTACCGAAATTACCGCTACTACATTAAGAGGAACATTTACAGGAAACTACCTCACTGACAATTTCAGTGGCAGCGGAACTGTAGCGGAAGTAACAGAAGGTGAGTTTTATGTAAAACGTGCCCGTTGATATTAAGCAATAGTATTGAAAAAAGGCGTTGGCAGTCACCAGCGCCTTTTTTATGAATGGTTGAGCTTGAAAACGGCGGCACAGAAAACAACCGCCATCTAATTATATTTGCCTGAGGCTGCATTAATATTCAACACTTCTAAATGATCAACAACAGCAATCACCATATCCTTGAAACAGAAAGACTATTTACTCCGTGAGTTCACACTGAATGATACCCCATTTATCATCGAACTGGTCAACAGTCCAGGTGGTTGCAATTTATTGGAGACAGGAATATACATACCCATGAAGATGCAAAAAAATATTTGCAGAACGGGCCAATGAAAAGTTATTCCGAAAATGGATTTGGGCTTTCAATGGTATTGCTTAAAAATGAAAATATCCCGATCGGAATGTGTGGCATTATTAAAAGAGATGGCCTGGCAAATCCAGACATCGGGTTTGCCTTTTACCGGCATTTACAGGAATGGGGTACGCTGTTGAAATAGCTGCTGCCACCATGAAGTTTGCTAAAGAACAATTACAATTGCCTGTGATCGCTGCTATCACGGATCCTGCCAATATCAACTCCATAAAACTGCTGGAAAATATCGGGATGGAACTGGTAAAATCATTTCGTTTCCCGGTACAGAAAAAAGTATTGTTATTATACCGCAACCAAACTTTCATCATCGAATTAGTTATTGAGGATGATTGATATTGCTAACTCATTACATACCTGGCTGGAATTATCCTTATGGAAATCTGCCATGAACTGGTTAATTTTATACATCACTTAAAACTCAATTTTATGACTGCAACGATTGAAATAATCAACAACGAACAACAGCAGCGTTTTGAAACCAACCTTGACGATGCCATTGCATTTATAAGAATACCGCTGGCTGAAAGGCGACATGGTACTGATGCATACCTATGTACCTGAAACACATGAAGGCAAGGGCATAGCAGGATCGATGGCAAAGTTTGTACTGGAATATGCAAAAAACAGCAATCTTAAACTGATCGTTTACTGCCCTTATGTGGCGGCTTATTTAAAAAGGCACCCGGAATACAACGAACTGGTGGATGAGAATTACCGGAAAGCATAAGATGCGGCAAAAAACCAATAAATAAAAACTACCTAAACACGAATCATTACTAATACAGATTGGTAAATATCTGACATAGCATCTGTTCTAAATATTACTACCGGAAAACACCTCTATTTTGTGGTTAAACTCATCGGCATATCCCTGCAATGTGCCATGCCCGCTGTTGTGTATATATCCACCAATTTGCATGGCTTATTATTGCCATCATAATTGGAGGATTTTGTGCTGTAGCAGAAAATGAGAAAATCAACAACAAAAAATCTGTTTTTCATAAAAGCAGATTGTAATAAGTCTTTCAATTGTAAATTATTTTACTTGGTAACTGGCAATTATTGCATCTACAGTTTTAATATACTGCCTGTAACGGGTAGCTTCACAGGTAAAAGTAAGGATGTGCTTGCCTTGCCTTTACAATGTAATATTGTTTCCACTGCAGCTTCTTGCCAAACTGAACACCTTTAAATACCATGTACCAACTGTCCCGGCCAGCAAAACTCCCTTTTTATTTTCCAGCACCACAAACTGTTTTATTTTCTGCGGCAGGGTACCCTTTTGAAAACGCTGCATACTGTTTGGCATCATAACCGGAGATATCATTGATGACCATGTTCAGGTTTTCCACAAAATTGTCGATAAGGCCGGAATCAGCCGGGGCTTTAATGGTGAATTGCCTGGCATCTGCACCTGGTTCCACCAACCAGCTATCAGGATATTTAATGTCATAACCAGCTTTGGAGAGGGTATTTGTTTGGGCTACAGCCAGCAAAGAAACAAAGCAAAACGCAATGGACACTATCAGTTTCATTGTATTTGAATTAGGTGAGTGAAGTTAATGGAAAAAACGAAGTGTTCTCCTGGCGCTTTTAGCACTTTGCGTTTATCATCGTTTTATTTCTTCGCTAAAAAAATATATCTTGCAGCAAATTTACCGCTATCAGCACTTTATTAAATATAGCATCAGTACTACGCAGCAACCTTGATTTGCTGAATCATTAAGCGATCTGCTGTATCCCCACAGCTGGATAGTTTCTTTATACAACTGTTTTTGTTTTGATGCCACTGCGATCACCTGCAGTTGTTTTCAATTTCCAACGTTCACTTTTCAATTAACTTAAATGGAATCAACCATATCAATCACTGTCAATACAACAATTTATTGACCTGGAAGAAAAATACGGGGCTCATAATTACCACCCCTGCCTGTTGTACTCTGCAAAGGCGAAGGCGTTCCATGTTTGGGATGTGGATGGCAAACATTATTATGATTTTAAGCGGTTACTCTGCCGTAAACCAGGGACACTGTCATCCTAAGATCATTGAAGCGCTCACTGCACAGGCACAGCAACTAACACCCACCAGCAGGGCATTCCACAGTAATCTGCTGGGTGAATATGAAAAATATGTGACTGCTTATTTTGGTTACGACAAAGTGTTACCGATGAATACCGGTGTGGAAGCCGTGGAAACAGCATTAAAACTTAGCCGCAAGTGGGGATACGAAGTAAAGAAAGTTAAAGAAGACCATGCAGTGATCGTTACCCGTGAAGGAAACTTCCACGGCCGTACCACGGGTGTTATTGCCTTCAGCAGTGATCCTTCTGCCAAAAAATAATTTCGGGCCTTTTACACCTGGCTATGTAACAATACCACACAACGATCTTGCTGCGTTGGAAAAAAGCGTTTCAGGATAAAAATGTGGTAGGCTTTATGTTTGAACCGATACAGGAGAAGCAGGCGTGGTAGTACCGGATGAAGGCTATTATACCGGTGTAAGAAACCTTTGCACAGAATACAATGTACTGATGATAGCAGATGAGATACAAACCGGACTGGCCCGTACCGGCAAACTGCTGGCATGCGATCATGAGAATGTCCGCCCGGATGTATTGATACTGGGCAAGCGTTAAGTGGTGGTACATTCCCTGTTAGTGCTGTATTAGCAGATGATATTGTAATGCTGACCATCAAGCCAGGCGAACATGGAAGCACCTACGGCGGCAATCCTGGCATGTGCAGTTGCAATAGCTGCGTTGGAAGTTTTAAAAATGAGCACTGGCTGCCAATGCCGAAGCCATGGGGGAACTCCTGCGATCGGAAATTAAAAACTCAATTCCCCGTATATATCGATAGTAAGAGGCAAAGGCCTGCTGAATGCAATCGTCATCAAACACAGCAACCCCGAAGCAGCCGGGATCTTTGCCGGCGCTCAAAGAAAATGGCCTGCTGGCAAAACCAACCCATGGTGATAAAATACGTTTTGCACCCCACTGCTCATTAATAAGAGCAGGTGTTGGAATTGTTGGGATTATTGATAAGAGTTTAAGATCTTTAGCCTGAATTTTAGGGGTTGGATCATCCGCCGCCAAACAGATGACTCAACCGTAACCTGAAACCTCACAACCAATATGGACACTCACCTGCATCACGACCACAAGGAAGATCATCTGCAAAGCTCGGATATGCTTAGAGACATTGTTATCGGTATGGCCGATGGGCTTACCGTTCCTTTTGCGTTAGCAGCCGGGCTAAGCGGCGCCGTTAGCAGCAGCAATATCATTGTCATTGCCGGTATTGCAGAGATATGTGCCGGCAGTATTGCGATGGGGCTCGGCGGCTACCTTGCCGGCAAAACAGAACAGGACCATTATGCCAGTGAAGTAAAAAGAGAATACTACGAAGTGGAGAACCTGCGCCACCGGGAAATAGAGGAGACTAAAGAATTTTTGCCAATATTGGTTTAAGCCCTGAACTCCAGGAAAAGCAACTGCAGAAATTTCTCAGGACAAAACCGCTGGTGGATTTTATGATGAAGTATGAACTGGGACTGAAAAGCCTGATCCTAAAAGGCTACCAAGAGTGCCCTGAATATTGGCCTCTCTTATATTGCCGGCGGCATCATTCCGCTAAGCCCATATTTCTTTATTACTGACTCTGTGGAAGCTTTAAAAATCTCTGTGATTGCCACCCTGGTTTGCCTGTTTGTTTTTGGTTATTTTAAAAGCAAGATCACCGGCATCAATCCATGGATGGGTGCATTAAGAGTGATGATGATCGGTGCACTGGCTGCTGCTGCTGCATTTGGGGTAGCTAAATTGTTTGAAGGAAATTAAATTCTTTTATCTTTAATTCAAACCTATTTGTTTTCTTTGAATAAATTGGTTGTAAACTTTTTGTGATATGTTAAATAAATATGCAGTGATATTTATTGCCATCCTGTTTTCATTAATAAGGATTGCTGAAGCTAAAAGATTTTCCTTCTAAAACTCCTGCCGGTGTTATTGCTGATTTCACCTTTTCGCCGGATACCATCTATACCGCATTGGTTACTTTTGCTTAACTGCAGCAAGCACTGTATACCCCATTCTAAACCGGTGGAATTGGGGAGATGCCAGCGACTCTGTAAATACCGGAGCCAATACAATTACCCATACCTATTATTCGCCCGGAATCTACCAGGTTAGATTGATAGTGGAAAATACAAATAATGAACGGGATACGGTATTAAAAACTTACTGGTACTGGAAGTGCCGTTTAACAATTTAACTGCTGATTTTTCTTACTCCCCCACTACAATTTATGAAGGCAATAACGTACAGTTTACAGATATGTCCGCCATCAGCACCGGCACCATTGATTCCTGGCTATGGAGCATAGATGGCGGTTTCACTTTTTATACCGGCCAAAATTTTACTTACACTTTTACCAATGCAGGTAATTATACAATACTGCATAAAGTTATCAGCAGCCTTGGGGATATAGATACCATTTCTAAATTGATTACTGTATTACCTGCCTCAGCACCCATTGCAAAATTTTCTGCGCCAGATAGTATTTACATTTCCGCTTCCGTTCAGTTTATCAATACCTCTTCTTCTTCAGGGATCATCGTGGCTTTTAGCTGGGACTTTGGAGATGGCATGCAGGGTAGTTTTTTACAAAACCCTGTACATACCTATGCACTTGCGGGTGTGTATGCAGTAAGATTAATTGTTATTGACAACCTTGGGCAGGGTGATACTGTTACGAAAATGATCAGGGTGCTGCCGCCTGCCGGTGTACAAATAAAAGCACTTTGCCCTGCAGTTGACAGCACACAGCTGTTCTGTTATTTTCCAGGCGCAAATTATCAATGGCAGTTAAGTACCGACAGTGGCATTACTTTCAGCAATATTTCTGATAATACCTATTATATTGGCAGTAACGAAAGATTTATCCAACTAAAAAACATCCCTTCTTCATGGGCAGGTTATCAATACCGTTGTATTGCCGGCAGCAATATTGATGTTATTTATAAAATCGTTTTCACCAACCTGTTTACAGGTAACGGCGACAATACATGGGAAAATCCAGCCAACTGGAATTGCGGTAACCTTCCGGATGCGAATACAGATATTGTGATACCGGCGGGAAGTACTGTTGTATTAAATTCGAATGCATCCTGCAGAACCATTACAGTAAGCCCCGGTGCCAGTTTCACAATTAACCCCGGCTTTACGCTTACCATAACACATTAATCCCCTGAAATTTACCATTTAAAATTTTTAATTACGGCTACTTTCATAAAGGCTTATTTTTAAAACACCAGGAATAATATTTACTGAAGTGTATTAACCATGCTTATCATCAGCAATTATCAAAAGCAATACCCGGGCACGGACACTCCTGTACTGTCAATAACCAAACTTGAACTGGCAGCTGGCTGCTATTGGATAAAAGGTGAAAACGGGTCGGGTAAAACATCACTAATCAAATCCATCGCCGGCCTTCTTCCGTGTACCGGCGAAATTGCTGTCAATGGTTTGAACATCCGAAATAACAGGATGGGCTATACCAAAATTGTATACTACGCTGAAGCTGAACCTCAATACCCGGGTTTCTTAACCGGTAAAGAACTCATGGATTTTTATTTCGCCACAAAAAAGGGGCATCTTCCGCACAAATTGATCAAAGGCCTTGGTGTAGATCAATTCATGAACAGTAAAACAGCAGTCTATTCCAGCGGCATGATGAAGAAACTTTCGCTGGTACTGGGTTTCACCGGCAATCCGGCACTGATTTTACTTGATGAACCTTTGATTGCCCTGGATGCAGCAGCAGTTGACACATTACAACATACCATAACCGCATACTGTAACCAGGGTATTTCTTTTATTGTTACTTCTCACCAACCGCTTGATAATAGTATTGTAAAAGTGGATGCCGGTTTTATCATTAAAGACAAAACACTGTTGAAGGAAAATCAATGAAAGCCGCCTGGAACATATTGAGCAAAATAATGGTGAAACAATTCTATATTGCCAATGCCGGGTTCTTTTTATTCCTGTTCCTTTTCTTTTTTGGGATTGTGCAGGCAGGGCAATTGATCTGGTACCACCATTCGCTGATGCTGGCAATGATCAGCTCCCCCCTGTTTCTTTTTATAGTGATGACGGCCTGGTTGCTTTACAATTGCAAGTGCATACTGTTTTGTACAAGTGTTATTCAATCCGGCAACGGTGGTTTTTTATACATGCTGAGAGCATTACCATTTTCAAAACAATTATTGCTCTATGTATTTGTTGGTACTGTTTTGTACCTGCCGGTACTTGCCTATGCCTGCATTTTAGCAACTGTTGCTTACACTACAGGTGCTGCAATCGTTTCCGTGCAGGTAGCCGCCTATCAATTACTGATGATTATCATCAGCACCACTGCTATTTACAGCGCAATCAATAAAACAGGTGAATCAGCCGTTACAAAACTGGTTGCCACACTTGGAAGTTTATTGAGTATAAGGATCGGGTACCATGCATTTTTGATCACTTACATTTTGCATTCCAGGAAAGTTACTTTTGCAGTAGTCAAATTATTTTCCCTGTTAATGCTGTCGATGTTGTTTGTAAGAAACAGCGATAGTTTTGATACTGATCTCTTCAGTATCTTTTACCCGTTGACCATTACTGCACATGCAGCGCTCGTGTTGCATTGTGTTGATTTCAATGAAACGCTTTTGCAATGCAACCGTAATTTACCCCTGCATTGGCTAAAGGTGGCCTGCATGTATTTACTTACCTGGTTTATTATTTTATTGCCGGAAGCTGCCTTTATGCTCATCAACAATCATGGTAATATGCCGGTGGATATTATCATCCTGCAATCGATGGCAGCTGTTGCATGCCTGTTGTTGTTTACAGGCATGGCCTATGCATGCGGTTTGGATATGGAACGCTATTTATTGTTTGTATTCATGGTTTATATCATACTGCTGATACTGCAAAAATCGGCGGGTCATTTGGTAACCCTGGCTGCATTTTCTGCGTTGGCATTGGCAGTATTTCAATCACATTATTATTCTTTTGAGAGAGAAAAATAGTATTGCCGTTGAGGTGCTCAGGCGTTGAGAATTTAAAGGGAAGGATAATTAACAACCCCAGACGTCTTTACGCCTTCCCGGCGAAAAAATATATTTTGCCGGGTATCTGTTAAAAATAATAATTGCCGTATCGTCCTGAAAAATCAAACCTCCTAGCAGCAATCTTTATTTACCATGTTTACAAACAACTCCGCTCCCATTCTTGGCGCTATTGAATTACAACAAGGTTCCATCACCGCAATATCAAAATAAGGCTGAAACAATTCCTTGTATTCATTTTCATTGCCCCCAAATGGTGGGCCGCTTTCAAATTGTTTACTGAATAACAAACCAATTAACTTGCCGCCGGGTTTTAATAACTGCTGCATTTTTTTTGCGTAGTTTTCCCGGAGAGAGGGCTCCAGCGCACAAAAGAAAGTTTGTTCTACCACCAGGTCGTATTGCCCTGCATGCTCAAAAAAATCAGCACAAACAATTTTTAAACCTTTTGATAAATATGCACCGAAGTCCTGCTCCAATTTTTCACACAGTGTGGTGGAAATATCAATCAATGTAATATTGGAAAAATCGTTTTGCAGCAGGTATGCGGCTTCGTAGCTGTTGCCGCAGCCCGGAATGAGAATAGAAATATTTTTACAGGTTAGCTGATCAACATATTCTTTCAATGGTGAAGTGATGGCACCTGTATCCCAGCCTGTATCCTGCTTGATATAGCGGTTGCTCCAGTACTGATCATCCAGTGTACTCATAACTGGTGTTTTTGGTTACTGATGATATTCTCCACCGTCCACTCCACTCTTTTTTCAAAAGGGTATTTTCGTACGTTGCATTGCTGTTTGCTGCAGATGGAGCAACTGAAATCCAGGCAGCCATCTGTGTGTACAAAGAACTCGATCGATTCACCAAATTCTTTTTTCATCAGGTCTGTCAACTCATCAATTTCTGTATGTGCTTCATGCATATTAAGGTACCAGGGCAGGGTAAGATGACAATCCACGTGCAGCCTGCTGCCATACTGTATAATACGCAGATTGTGCAAATCGATCCAATTCTCTCTCCTGTTGCCATTCAGGAGCAGCACCATTTTTCTAATGAGTGTTTCATCTGCTTCATCCATAATTCCGGCAATGGAAGTACGCACAATTTTATACCCGGTAAACATGATGATGAATGCAAACAGCATGGCAACTGCACTATCAATCCAGGTGAACTTAAAAAAATAAAGCAATGCAAGTCCTACAATAATTCCAAGTGTTGAATAGGTATCTGTTTGCAGATGTTTGCCACTTGATATTAATACGAGTGAATTACTTTTTTTACCGGCATTGACGCAAAAAGCACCAGCGATGTAATTGATTACTGCTGTAGCGCCGACCAGTAAAATACCATAGTCCAGTTGCTGAATGGTATGCGGATGCAGCAGGTTATTGATGGCTTCATACACAATGATGATGCCCGCCACGGTTATCAATGTTCCTTCCACCGCAGCCGAAATAAATTCGGCCTTGCCATGCCCGTAAGGATGGTCCTTATCAATTGGCTTAGCGCTCACATACAGGCTGTACACACCGATGAGGCCAGCCACTACATTTACTGTACTTTCAAGTGCATCCGTTAAAATTGCTACTGAACCGGTAAGCCACCAGGCAATTAATTTTGTAATGAACAGCACGATACCTACAGCAGTGATGATCTTTTGAAGACGCAGGTTTTGTTTTGCAGTAACCACGAAGAAAAATTGAGGCGCAAAGATAACCGCTATTCTGCTACCAGTTTTACTTTATTGCATTCAGCCTGCAGGCAGCATTCTAATCAATCAACGCATCCTTTTCCGAAATTGTTACGGCTATGTGTAAATGTGACTAAAAATCCTTTACTTTATCACGCAACTTATCCTGTTACCTGTTGAATGCTGCTGATCCGTTGTCCTGTATACCAATTAACAAAATCATTACTGCTGATGAGAAAGATCTCTACTGTTATTTTCATTCTTGTATGTTCCCTTTTTTGCAAAAGCCCAAACATTTAGCTGGAGCGGTTATTCACCCATTATAGCCACACATATTGATACCGTTTTTATCCCGGTATCAGGCCTCCCGACTGTACTCAACACCAGTTTTGGCGTCTCAAAAGTGTGCTTTGATATAAGCCATTCAGATAAAACCAATCTTACAGTACTGCTGGTTTCACCTGGAGGCAATTCGGTAATATTGGTAGAAGGCCAGGGTTCGCCGGGCAACAATTTTAGCGGCACCTGCGTTGGTATGGATGGCGTTCCCTTCCAGTCGGTTGTGCCCCCGTTTTCAGGAACATTCCTGCCTACAGGAAATTTAAGCAACTTCAACAGTGGCATCGATCCCAATGGTACCTGGATGCTCCTTACCAGCGACAATGTTAATCCTGATACAGGGTCAGTAAGATTTGCCAGTATCACATTCAGCAACGATCCGCCACAAGGCAATGGCCTTGGTGGCAACAACCTGGGGCCACAAGGGCCTTTTATCAAACCTGGTTTGGTTTGCCCGGGTGGTGCGTCAGGCTGCGATCTTCTTCCGGATATGACTGCTTCTGCCTTTGATATACAAACAAGTTTCCAGGAAACACCCGGCGTATTGAGAATATCCAATTCCACCCCTAATATTGGCTATGGCCCACTTGAAATATTTGGAATTGATTCGTGTTTTTGTAACGGGGTACCTTCACCCTGCAACCAAACATGCACGAACGGAGTGCAGCTACAACACATCATAAGGCAGAGGGTTTACAGGAAGATACCAGGCACAGATACATTGGGGTTTTATGACAGGGATGCAGGCAGAATGACCTATCACCCTGAGCATGGGCACCTGCATGTTGACCATTGGGCAGACTTTACACTTCGCAGTGCAACATCCGATCCTGACCCTCGCAACTGGCCCATTGTTGGCACAAGTGTAAAACAAAGTTACTGCCTCATCAACCTGCGCACCTGTCCCGGAAGTCCCGGCTATTGTGTTGATAACAATGGAAACAACATCTCAACTTTCCCCAACTATGGCTTTGGTTATTATAGCGGCTGTGGTATGAACCAGGGGATTTATCCCGGTTATTTTGATGTATACAGCACAGGACTCAATGAACCGATCTTACTCGATAATGTTTGTAACGGTACTTACTATGTAGTTTCAATCACTGATCCCAACAACATATTCCTGGAAAGCGATGAAACCAATAATTGGGCGGTTGTTCCGGTAACCTTAACCAGGCAACAAAGCAACCCTACCATCACTTCAAGTTCTCCATACCTGTGCCCCAATGGGGGAAACATTGTGCTCACAGCCAGCACGGCCTCTTCTTATTTGTGGTCAACTGGTGAAACCACGCAATCAATTACGGTTTCCGATACCGGCAGCTATACTGTAAATATACCATGCGGCACATCCCAACCATTTCCGGTAACCTATCTTCCGCAAGGAGCTGCGCCTGCATTGTCTATTGCAATCACCAACGGCAGTTTACCAGCCTGTCCGGGCAGTAAAATCACATTTAAAGCCACCCCGGTTAATGGGGGCACTACACCTGCATACCAATGGAAAGTAGATGATGTAAATATGGGCAGCAGCAGCGATACCTTTACATTGACTGCCTCCACCAACGGGCAGGTTGTTTCCTGCACTTACTTCCAGTATCAGTTGCTTTGCCAGCTTGCCGCTCCCGGTTGACAGTATGTCAATTTTGGTTCCCCCGGTAAACAGTTTTGATGCGGTGGTTACACAAACAAAAGGGTTCAATCCCTTCTGCCCGGGGGATACTGTTACTTTTAAAGCTGCTGCGATAATAGGTTACAACCCTGCTTATCAATGGAAGGTTGACGGTAATAATGCAGGCATCAATTCGCCGGAATTTACCAGTGCTTTATTAAATGCGGGCCAGGCAATTACATGTGCCATCACCGCAATGCCCGGGTGTGGCGTGGATGCTAAAATAGGTACAGAGGGTGTTTTTAATGATGTCACCACTACTAACGGTGCAGCCTACCCAACTTATTATGGCAATGGCCATCAGCAATATTTAATAAGAGCATCAGAATTATTTGCGCTTGGTTTTTCTGCCGGCACGTTCAACAGGCTCGGTTTTGTTACCGGCAGCAATGTGGGCAATCCGGATACGCTTCAGGAATATACCATAAGGATAGCGCAGGTAGGCAATGCGGCGCTTACAGGAGTTATGCTTACCCCTTCTTTCAACACTGTTTTCGGGCCTTATAACTATGCACCCGCTACCAACAGCATCAACTATCACAATTTTTCTACTCCCTTAAACTGGGATGGCACCAGCAACCTGCTGATTGATATTTGTTTTAGCAGTGATGTATATGGTAGCGCCAGCTATCAAACACGTACTTCTGCAACCCCTTTTGTATCCAGTTCAAGGTTTCAGAAAGACTACAACGTAGTTTCCCCCTGTGATTCACTCATTGGATTCACAGCTAATATGAGGCCTTACATGCTTTTATCGAAAATAGCTCAAACCGAAGTCACCAGCGAGCCTATTACACTGGAAAAGCTGGAACCTGTTTACCGCTTTACAGGCACAGGCAACTGGGATATACCTGCCAACTGGTTAAATAGCAAAATGCCGCCTGAGCATGTGCTGCATTGTGCCGAAATAATTATTGATCCTTCATCCGGGGAATGTGTTTTAAATAAAGCGCAGGTGATAGCGCCGGGAGCAAAGATCACCGTTGTAACCGGGAAAAAATTCAGGGTGATTGGGGATGTGTTGGTGCAGGAATAAATCACTTTTTATTATAACTAAAAGCCGGTTGTACTATACAACTGGCTTTTTTGTTTTCTCAAATCAATTATTGCACAATGGATTTAATGACCTTGAAACATTTTCTGATTTTGGCTTTGATAGCAGTGTGCGAATACCGCAATATTGTTAGTTCCGGGGGTAGTTGTGCCGGGGGTTAAAAACAAACTCCCTGTCGTTCAATGTAAGCAAAAAAACAAGCAGGTCTTCCTTATCTGCAGGAGAAAGAACAATTGGTTTCTTAAGTTTTTCCGACAGTGTTTTACCGGGTTGTATACCTGTTGTATAATGATCTATAACCTGCTGCAGCTTTTTAAACCTGCCATCGTGCATATAGGGAAAAGTAAAACTTAAATTCCGAAGGCTTGGGATTTTAAAACAAGGCTGTCTTCACTTTTGAGTAATTGCCCACCTTCCGAAATCATTCAATACAGTGTCAACAGGCAGCCCGTTGTTAGCAAATGAATAATCAGTGAACATCGGCTCTTTATGGCAGGCATTGCAATTCTTTTTAAAAATTGAATAGCCTTTTTTTTCTCTTTCTGTGAAGCTGGCTTTACCCTGTTTTACCTGGTCATATTTTTGCGTTTGCAGAAATAAGGGTAAGCTGAAACTGGGCCAGGGCCTTTTAATACTTTTTCCCCCGTAACAATACTGTCGGCAAATGCCTTGTAAAAAAGTTACGGTAATAGGCAGAAGCATTCAGCTTTTTAACAACGGATTGTATTGTTTCGCCCATTTCTTTTGGATGGCTTAAGGCAGCCAGCGGCTGCATATCAAGATGATTGATGGAACCATCCCACATAAACTTTTTTTGCCACGCCAGGTTAAATAGTGCCGGCGCATTCCGTGTACCAACCTGGTCATGTATGCCGTGACTTAATTGATGGTCAGTATGGGAAAAAGCATTGTAAGGTGAATGGCAGGATGCACAGGAAATAGTGTTGTTGGATGATAAGACAGGGCTGTAAAAAAGATTGCGCCCTAATTCAATTGTGGAAGAATCCAACGGGTTTTTAGTGAAATTGTACTGCGGCTCCGGAAAATATCCGGGGTAAATTAATTGAGTGTCATTGATGGTAAACGACAGCAATAAAACAAGTGCCGCAATACCAGTTATGGTTATTTTCATTTTCATTTTGCAATACTAAAAGCCTGTGCAATTTTTTTTGCTATCCCTGTTGCCTTTCATTTGGGCTCATCACTTCATACAATTCACCAATATTAACCTGGTTCAAAAATGCCTTTACATCAAAAACAACAGCAATTGTTGTACTGTCTGCAACAGGCAAATCAAGCTGCTGTATTGTATTATAGGGATATTGGTAGCCGCCGATATGAAAAGCAAACTGGTTTTTCCTGGCCGGGCAAATACGGCTTCTGCCTTCTAATTTTAAATTGATATAACCGCTTCGCCATTCCCAGTACATTCCATTCGTTGGATCCAGGTCGCCTCCGGATGCACCAGCTTCATTTGTAGTACTGTCCACTCCTATATTAAATACCATACGGTTGAATTTTACATTCTTACCAATTGTACAGGAGATGCTTTGCGATGCAGGGTTTTCAATATCAATTAAGTGGTGCTTCTTTTCAACCTCATCAACCAATTCATTACCCTGGTAAAACCTGATGCCAGAGATATAAAATTTGAGTACCTCAATTTCAACGCTATCGTTTTTATAAGAGTATTTTTTCCCGATTTCAACCGGCACGGCGTCATATTGCGGTATAAACCGTATCGAAATGCTGTTTTGCTGGGAGTAAACTGAATTTGCAATACAGATAAACAGGGCGATAAAAACAAATCTCAATCCGGGTTGCTTCACAATTAGGTTCACTTTTTAAATGGCTGTAAACTTACTACTAATCTTTTCAAAATTTTAAACCGACCAATCTTATTTGCTCCACAGTTGCTTGTAAATACGCAGAAAAACACAAGCGCAGGCAAAAAAACGCTTACTGGCACATAGCCCAGCACCATCGGGATACAATTTCAACAGCCATCCATTCATTTTGCCACCTCAATCCGTACATTTGCACACTATTAAAAAAGTTGCGAAATGGTATGCAGTATAAGTGAGTGACACAAGGATGTTGACATGAAATACCAATGCCGGCAGCGTAAAAATTTCCGTAACTGCGGAAAAAGGAAATATGGAACTGAGTAAGAATTTTTTACCGAACGAAGCAGAAGCAAAATGGTATCAGCACTGGCTGGACAAAGCATATTTTAACAGCAACCCGGATGAAAGGGAACCCTACACCATTGTGATACCACCGCCGAATGTAACGGGCGTGCTGCACATGGGCCATTGCCTCAACAATACCATACAGGATATACTGATACGCCGTGCCAGGATGCAGGGCAAGAATGCCTGCTGGGTGCCGGGTACCGATCATGCCAGTATTGCTACCGAAGCAAAAGTGGTGGCCATGCTGAGAGAAAGGGGCATTGCCAAATCATCCCTGACAAGGGAGGAGTTTTTGGGCTATGCGTGGGAGTGGAAAGAAAAATATGGCGGCATTATTTTACAGCAATTGAAAAACTGGGTTGCAGCCTCGACTGGAACAGGACGTCTTACGATGGATGATGATTATTATAAGAGTGTGATAAAAGTTTTATCGACCTGTATAATAAAGGCCTCATCTACCGTGGAAAAGAATGGTGAACTGGGACCCGGCCAGCCAGACCGCATTGAGCGATGAAGAAGTGATCTTTAAAGAAGTGGATTCTAAACTTTATTATGTAGTTATCCATTTACCGATGGCAGCGGCAGCATCACCGTTGCCACCACCCGGCCCGAAACCATTTTAGGCGATGTGGCCATTTGTGTAAACCCCGATGATGAACGTTATAAAATCTGGTTGGCAAAGAAATAACCGTTCCCATCATCAACAGGAAGATACCCGTGATTGCGGATGAATATGTAACCGCTGATTTTGGGACAGGTGCTTTAAAAATAACACCGGCGCACGACAAGAATGACAATATGCTTGGCATTAAACATAACCTGAAAGCCATTGACACCGGATGCTACCGGCAAATTCACTACAGCAGAACTGGTGGAAGACAATCCATCAGAACTGGTACTCTCCTACAACGGTGTTGACCGTTTTACACTGAGGAAAAGATCGTGGAAGACATTGCCGCATTGGGCCAACTTGAAAAACAGAAGATTACAAGGGCAGGTAGGCACCAGCGAAAGAACAGGCGCTGTTATTGAAAGCCGTTTATCGCTGCAGTGGTTTATTGATATGCACAATTCTTAAAAACAATCCTGAAACACTGGAGTCTGTTACGAATGATACCATACAGTTTCATCCTGCCAAATTAAAGAACACCTACAGCCACTGGCTGGAAAATATCAAGGACTGGTGCATCAGCCGCCAGCTTTGGTGGGGACAAAGGATACCGGCATGGTATGCACCCGATGGTTCCTTTGCAGTTGCAGCAACAAGAGAAGAAGCGTTTGAAATATTGAATCGTGAATGGTCAATGGTCAATGGTCAATCTGAATCAGCCGTTCACCATTCACCATTCACCATTGACCAGATTACACAGGACGAAGATGTACTCGACACCTGGTTCAGCAGCTGGCTTTGGCCGATGGAAGTATTCAAAGGCATCAGCAACCCGGGCAACAAAGAAGCCAGTTACTACTACCCTTCTACCACGCTGGTAACGGGGCAGGATATTATTTTCTTTTGGGTGGCAAGAATGATTATGGCAGGTTATGAATACGAGGACAAGCCCCCTTTAAAGATGTTTATTTTACCGGCATGGTAAGGATAAGCAGGGAAGAAAGATGAGCAAGCAACTGGGTAATTCACCTGACCTGCTTGGCCTGATTGATCAGTATGGCGCTGATGCCGTAAGATTTGGCATCATGGTATCCTCTCCTGCAGGAAACGATTTGATGTTTGATGAAACCGCATTGGAACAGGGCAGGAATTTCAATAACAAATTGTGGAATGCACTGAAACTGGTGAAGATGTGGGAAGATCGTCAATCGTCAATCGTCAATCGTCAATCAGCAGGTACCAATTTTGACGATTCACCATTCGCCATTCACCATTTTGCCATCAACTGGTTCGGCAACAGGCTAGCACAAGTAAAGATTGAAATGGATGGCCTGATGAAACAATTCCGCCTCAGTGAGGCATTGAAAACCGTTTATTCATTGATATGGGATGATTTCTGCAGCTGGTACCTGGAATGGGTGAAACCGGGATTTGAGCAGCCGGTTGAATCAGCCGTTTACAATAAAACAGTTGGCTTCTTTGAAGAGTTGATGCAATTGCTGCATCCGTTCATGCCATTCATTACAGAAGAAATTCATCATCAGTTAAAAGAGCAACCAGTTGACCTGTGTGTAACGCAGTATACTAAAGATGCGGCAACAAATATTGAAATACTGATCCAGGGCGACCTGCTGAAAAATGTAATTACCAACCTGAGGGATGCAAGGAACAAGAACCAGTTTAAACCAAAGGAAACCATCAAGCTGCACATTCAAACTGAAAACAGGGCAGCGTATCAGTCCATTGAATCCATCTTATCAAAACAGGTAAATGCAGAATCGATCAGTTTTGTAAAAGAATCAATGCCCGGTTGTATTGTAGTGGCGGTAGAAAAAGATAAGTTTTATATTGAGTCAGAAAAACAATTGGACAGCACCACGCTGAAATCCGATCTGCTGAAAGACCTGGAACACCAACAAAACTTTTTACAATCGGTTATGAAAAAACTGGGCAATGAAAAGTTTGTGCAGAATGCCAAACCCGAAGTACTGGCGCTGGAAGAAAAGAAAAAAGCAGATACCGAAGCAAGGATCAGGACAATAGAGGAAAGCCTGGCAACATTGAATTAACATTTAGCTATACTAAATGGCACCTAAATTCGTTGTATTTAAAACGTTGTGATGAACAAATTATTACTTACCGCTATTTTATTTACCAGTTTAGCCGCTACCGCACAGGTGCAGCCGGCAAAAAAGCCGCCAGTGGCAACACAAATCGTAAAATTCAAGCCGCCAGTGGTAAAAACTTTTCTGGCAAAATTTACAGGTTCTAATGCCACCTGCTCTGCAGAAGAAGGAAAACAAATCATCACTTTACCGCTAAGAATAGTGGATGCCAATAATAATGCGTATGCTATTTCATCTTACCAGTTGGCTTATACCAGGCTTGCTGTAAAAGAAGATGAGGCAACAGGAGAAACATCTCCTACCACCAGCTTAATTGCGCAACGGTTTACTGAAACCCCCATTGCAGGGATATGGAAAACCAGTATTATTGAACAACTTCAAAAAGGGGAAGAACTTTTTTTCTTCGACATCATCGTATTAGACAAACAGGGTCGTCGCTTTTTTGCTCCTGATCTAAAACTTACCATACAATAATTCCGGAATGATCACCGTGAAAAAGGTTGATGCTGAAGCCATTCCTGTAATACAGAACCTGGCCAACATTACCTGGCCGGTTACCTACGGCGAAATACTTACTGCTCAGCAACTGGATTACATGATGGAACTGATCTACAGTAAACCATCGCTTCAAAAACAAATGGAAAAAGGCCAGCAGTTTATCATAGCATGTGATGAAGAACAGGCGGTTGGTTTTGCAGCATTTTCTCCCAAAGAAACCAGTACGCTCATTTACAAATTGCATAAGATCTATATACTTCCCAACCAACAGGGCAAAGGCATTGGCCGGCACCTGCTTCAGTTTATTACAGAAGATATTTTACCTGCCACCACACTACAGCTGAATGTAAACCGCCACAATAAAGCGCTTCATTTTTACGAAAAAACCGGATTTAAGATCATTGGCGAAGAAGACATTGATATCGGCAACGGATTTTACATGAACGATTATGTGATGGAATTGAAATGGTAAACGCCGGTTATTTCAATTATCAAACCATTTACGCAGCCTCCACTCCCACCAACGCATAGCATTTAAACTGCTTTACAAAGCTGATATTTTAGCATTCTAAAACTATCATGCAATGAAAGCTCTCTCCTTATTTATTATTGCCCATTTCTTATTTACAATTGCTTACTCCCAAAACGTAGGCATCGGCACTACCAGCCCGCTTGCAAAACTTGATATCAATGGGGATATTATTTTAAGAAATGCTGCTGTAACATTAGTGAATGGAGATAACAATGATATCAATACCACTACGTCACGTTTCTCCTTTTACACCATTGCCGGCCCTGCTGCAGCTTTTAATATCAGTGGTTTGAACGGAGGTGTTGATGGCCGCACGATCACACTATACAACAACACCAGCAGTCAAATGACAATAAAACACCTGCAGCTATCGGCCGCAGCCAACCAGATATACACAGGGACAGGCACTGATCTTGTACTCAACGGCAATAGCTCCGTTACACTTCGCTACATGAGTGCCGACAGTAAATGGCATGTACAGGGAAGTTTTAATAACGTGATTGCATCAGCTGGTACTGGCTGGGCTGCCAATGGAAACGACCTTAAAAATACCAACAGCGGTAATGTGGTAATCGGCAGCAGTAACCAGAGTGTGTATAAACTAAATATTACAGGTACAGACCTTGGCCAGACATTTTATGGCGCTGATAATACGCTGTATGGTTCGTTCAGCAACAGCAGCGGCCATTTTGATATTGCCTCCAATTATGGCAATTCACTTGCGGGGAGACCTGCAAAACACATCTTGCTAAACCCACCAGGCACCGGTGTGTTTTTCCCGGGCAATATTGGCATTAATACCGACGATCCTTCACATGCCAAGCTGGAAATCAATGGTCGTGTAGGCGCTACCGTTGCCATATTTGGTGCAGATGCCTATGGCCTGGCTATTGCAGCCAACAACCCTGAAATTGGTTTCAATTACTTTTATAACAATGGCACCAAAACCATCAAAGCAGGCTATGGTGCCAACCTGGGAATGAGTCCCGGTAATGGCGACCTGTATATCGGCAATTTCAGCGGCAACCAGTCTGCCAGCAATTTTGGAGATATCAGCGGTTACCAGTATTGTATCACCATCAAACAAAATGGCAATGTAGGCATTGGCACAACCGATCCTACTTACAAACTTTCTGTAAACGGCAACATCAGGAGCAAAGAAGTAGTGGTTGAAAGCGACTGGGCCGACTTTGTTTTTAATAAGGATTATCCATTACTGCCGCTTGCAGAAACAGAAAAATTTATACAGCAAAACAAACACCTGCCAGGCATGCCTGCTGCAAAGCAGATACAAAGCGATGGTCTTTCATTAGGTGATACACAAACCAAAATGATGCAAAAGATTGAAGAACTCACACTGTATATTATTGAACTGGACAAGCAGGTGAAAATCCTGAAAGAGCGGCTTGCTGCTGTAACCAATAATGCTATCAGTCAATAATCATTCATTTTTTTAGTTATGAAAAAAATCCTCTTGTTTTTTCTTGTCACTGCATTGTATGCATTCAGCAGCCAGGCACAAATGAAACCTGACAGCGCTCTTGACAACAAACTCAGGAATATGGTGAATTTTTATGACATCAAAAGAACAGTGCTTTCCCATTTTGATGAACAAATAAGCAGGTTACCACCATCTGACAGTAATAGT
Source organism: Chitinophagaceae bacterium (assembly GCA_016722465.1). Lineage (GTDB taxonomy): Bacteria > Bacteroidota > Bacteroidia > Chitinophagales > Chitinophagaceae > Ferruginibacter. Next base: position 914,469 of record JADKJC010000013.1, read on the forward strand.
ATAAAAAAAGTGAACCGGCAAATAAAAATGTGGAACCGGAAGCTCTGGCAAATGGAATACTATACTAACAGGGAAGGAAAGGTGCAGGACCCCAATCAAGTGAACTATGCAGCCTACCGGCAATCTGAGCAAAGCAGGGGCATGAACAGTCCACTGGCCCAGCAGCAGGATTGGATACTGCAGGGCCCTTACAATTCCGATAATGGTATCGGCCGCTTCGATAAAATTGCCTTTCACCCTACGGATGCAAATACCATATTTGCAGGGTCTGCTTTTGGCGGTTTATTTAAAACACCCAATGGCGGTGCCACCTGGTATCCTGTTTCTGCCTACCTGCCATCATTGGGCGTGGCAGGCATTGCCATACACCCTGCAAATCCAGGAATCATTTATATTCTATCCGGGGATGCCAATATCGGTAACCCATACCCCAGCAACAGCCTGGGTGTTTTTAAAACCTATGATGGTGGCGCCAACTGGTACAGAACAGGTCTGCTGAGTAACCAGCCGTTCCAGGCAGGTGAATTAATTATGGATCCTTCTAACCCAGAAATATTACTTGCAGCCACTACGATCGGAATTTTCAGAACGACCAATGGTGGCGATACCTGGACCAGTTCAATAGCAGGTAACTTTACGGATATAAAATTCAAGCCCGGGAATACCGGTACCGTATATGCAGCCGGGCCCAATTACTTTATGGTATCCACCAACAACGGTACAAGCTTTACCAATGTAAATATAAATGGTATTGCCGGCGCCACCAGGATAGCCATTGGTGTTACACCCGCCAATCCCCAGAAAGTGGTTTTACTGGCAGGCCCTGTAATGAGCGGTGGCGGCTCTTTCCAGGGCATATATATATCAACTCAAAGCGGGCAAAATTTTACACTGGCTACTCAAACCCCTAATATTTTTTATTCCTACATCGGCAATGCTGTTACCAATGACCAATCAGGTTATGATATTGCCATCTGCATTTCCCCTGTAAATGAAAATGAAATTTTTACCGGTGGCCTCAGTTGCTGGAAAAGCACCAATGGAGGTTTTGCCTGGAGCCAGGTATCTGCCTATTGGCCCGGCGATGATCCATATATGCACCCGGATATACATGACATCAAAATCAATCCACTGAATAATGCAGTATACTGCGCCAACGATGGTGGCATTTATCACTATACGAGTACATCATGGACTCCACTTTTTAACGGCGCCTGTACCAGTCAGTTTTATCATTTTGAAAGAGAAAATGATGAAGGCGATATATGGGGAGGCACACAGGACAATGGTATGCAGGAACAGGATGGCGGTGGCAATTATTATATGTACGCCACCGGCGACGGATTTGATGAAATGACCGATCATGAATATTTAGTAGCAGACGGAGAGTCCGACGACATCTATTTTTCCGTAAACCAAAAAGTAAGAAAAGACGTATTGGGCGGTACTGCAGATATTACACCGGCTGGCAGCAATGGCTTTTTCCTAACCTGGCGATGAGCCCCGTCCTTGAAGATAAATTTTTGCCGGTTATGCCAATGCCACTTATATTAGTTTTGATGCAGGTGACACTTGGAGCAGCCTGGGCAATGTGGCCGGCAACTGGAGCCTGTCCACATGCCCCTCCAATACTGATGTAATATATGCGGCAGGCAATAACAGCATCAACCGGTTTCAATGGGGCGTTGGCTGGACAAATCTTACACCAGCACTTTCTGCCGCTGGGTACAGCGGCAATCTTAAAATATCCGATATTGAGGTATACCCTTACAATCACAATTATGTATTTATTGCAGTAGCTGGAACTACTGCCGGTTTAAAAGTGTTTTTTACAGCAGACGCCGGCACCACCTGGCAGAACTGGAGTTACAACCTGCCTAACGTTCCCGTATATTCAATAAAAAGGGATAATGCTGACGGCCTGTACGTGGGCACATCCATCGGCGTTTTTTACAAACGGAATGGCGCTGCTCACTGGGAACCTTTCAGCAATGGGCTACCCCCTGTACCGGTAACAGAAATAGAATTATGGCCCGTAAGCAACGAAGTATGGGTATCTACTTTTGGCCGGGGTATCTGGTACACTACCCAATACAACAGCTGCCAGCCCGATGTGATACTGAGTGGCGGCATCACAGGCAATTACTACAAAGAAGCATCCAACAGCATCAACAGTACGCAAATCATCTATGGTGCTGCAGGCACTTCAGCAAAATACAATGCACAGGGTCAGGTAAAATTATCACCCGGGTTTAAAGCGGTATGGGGATCAACATTCAGGACATATACTTCGGGATGCGGCGCCGCAATTAATCTGTCAAAAAAGCCAGGCACAGCTAAAACAAAAAAAAGAACCAGGCAACGTAACAAAAAAGAAAGACCAATTAAATAGCAAAAGCTACAGATTTGCACAAACAGAAGATTTATGTGTAAATGAATATTCATTATCTTATAGGCAAAACCGGCTTTTGATGAGAGAAAGACTGCTTTTTTTCCCTGTATTTTTATTCATTGCAATGCATTGCTGTAGCAGCCATGCACAAAACTTCCCGTCATTACAATTTTCACATATCACCACCAAAGAAGGTTTAAGCAGCAATTACGCCACCAGCATCTCAGAAGACAAACAGGGATTTATATGGATCGGCACGGGTAACGGGCTAAACCGCTATGATGGATACCGCTTTAAACATTATTACCACAGCAACAGCGATACCAATTCTTTGGTCAGCAATGATATCCAGACCCTGTACAGCGACAGTAAGGGAAGGCTTTGGATATGCACCAGTGATGGGGTGAGTTGCTTTATTCCCGGCAGCAATCAATTCATCAATTATTCCACCCGGTCAGCAGCGCCGCACAAACTTAATAACAACAGCAGTGTTAAAATATATGAAGACAGGAACAAAACGATCTGGCTCTGCAACCAGCTGAATGTTATTTACCGGATTAATGATCACCTGGAAGCCGTGCCACTAACGGTTAACATACCTGCATTTTCATTTTTCCAGGAAACAAGATTTGGGTACGATAATATTTACCGTGACAATATTGACAATGAATGGGCTTTTACATCCAACCATCTTTACCTGTTAAATCCCCAGACAAAACAACCTGCAGCATCATTCGACCTATCCGTCAGCATACATACCAATATCATAAAAATGCTGCAGCTTGCTGATGACTATTACCTCATCAGCACCTGGAATAATGGTATCTTTTATTTTTCCCCTTCAACAGGGAAGCTGCAGCCCATAGATGGTTTACCCAGGCGTATATTTTCAGACATGGCTGAATGGAAATACCAGCAAACCAACTGGCTGTTTTACCTGGAAGCCAACCTGGGGCTTTACCTGGTAAACAGGAAAACACAGGAAATGATGCGTTATACTTTTGTGCCTGGCGACCCTACTTCCATGCAGGGCAATAGCTATTTCCAGCATTTTATTGACAGTAAAAACAACGTATGGATCGGCAGCAATGGCGGGGTAAACCTGCTAACAGCGGTACAGCAGGTATTTGATGTAATCGCAATAACAGACCCGGGCAGCAGCAACTACAGCATTTATAAAAATGGCCCTGTATTCAGTTACTTTGAAACAGACAGCAGTGTATGGCTGGGCAAGAGATTTGTATCAACATTTGAATACGATAAAAACCTGCACCTAAAAAAATACTATGCAAGCCTTGCACCACTCTCTGCAGTAAAAAACAGTTCCAATGGATATGCCTATTATTTTTTCGGCAGGGGGAAAGATATTTTCATTACTACCGACAGTGGTTTTGTGATGCTGAATACAGCCAGCAGAACAACTACGCTCTACACAATTCCCGGCTTACCTGCAAGGATCAACCTGCGCACCATCATCCCGTTAACTGAAAACGAATTGCTCATCCGCTCATTTGATGACGGCCTCTTTGTATTTAATATTACTGAAAAAAAATTCACCCGGCGTTACCGCAATGAAGACATCTGCAGCAATTGCCCATCTGTCAAGATCAATTATCTTTTCAAAAGCAGTAAAGGCGCTGTTTTACTATGCACCAGGGGGCAAAAAAATAACCTGTATCAATACAACCATTCAACAGACAGTTTTGCGCCTGTCACAATCACTAACAGCAATAACTATGCTTTACTTTCAGCCGATATATTTGGTATTGAGGAGGATAGGAAACATAAATTGTGGATTGCCAGTACTGCCGGCCTGTTTGTGTATGATCCGGCAAGCAGCACTATTATAAAGCAGGTGGCAGAAAACAAAGAAATGGGCACTCTCTTCCGTATTTGCTTTGATGATGATGGCAACCTGTGGGGCAGCAGCGCATCCGGCATCTGGTGCTATACAAAAGCCACCGGGCAATGGATCGGTTTCAACAGTACAGACGGGTTGCCGGGCAGCCAGTTTGAAGGCATTATTGCAAAGCGCCCCAATGGGGATATCATTGCAGGTATTGAAGGGGCGATTGCTGTTTTTCATCCTGCACAATTGTTCAGCAAAAGCAATGAACCTCCGGCTGTGATTACAGAAGCGGCTATTGGTGACCGCTTGTTGCCATTTGCATTAACAACAAACACTGTAAAAAAATTATCACTGCAACCTGGTGAAAATTATTTTGCCGTTGACTTTGCCCTGCTGAATTATATCAATACTGCAGGCAGCCGCTATTATTATAAACTGGAGCCATTGATGGATGACTTTCAGCTTAACGACAACGGCCATATTAATTTTAACGGCCTTGCACCGGGTATTTACACGCTGCATGTAAAAGGCGGTAATAAGGCCGCCATCATCTTTTCTAATGAAGATGTTCTTACCATTGAAGTACTGCCCTATTGGTACCAGGCAGGGTTGTTCAAATCATTGTGCATACTGATGGTTGCAGCAGCTATTGCATTCTTTGTAAAATGGCGCATCAATGCAGTAAAAAAGCAGGCTGGGTTAAAACAGCAGATCGCAGAAACACAAATGCAGGCATTGAGGGCGCAAATGAATCCCCATTTTATTTTCAACAGCCTCAACAGCATTGAAAATTTTATGATGCAGAATGAAAAGCGGCTGGCAAGCGATTATCTCAATAAATTCTCCAGGCTGATCAGAAGTATTTTAGACAGCAGCCGAAACGAACTGGTGCCCCTTGCAAAAGATATGGAAGCATTGCAATTGTATGTAGACCTGCAGCAATTAAGGCTGAGTCACAAATTCAGTTATAACACCAACATTGATCCTGTTTTACTACAGGGCGATTTTAAAGTGCCGTCCTTACTGATACAGCCCTTTGTAGAAAACGCCATCGAACATGGCCTGAGCCACAGTGATAAAAATGATCTTTCATTAACTGTAAAAGCTGTATTGCAAAACGACTGCATCATATATACCATTGAAGACAATGGCATTGGCCGCAGGCAATCTGCCGCCTACAACCAGCAGAACAAACCCTATCATAAAAGTGTTGGTTTATCTATCACTACCGACAGGCTCAAACTGCTGAATGCTGCCACCTATAATGATAACAATGTACATATTACTGATCTTTATACAGTGCAGCATGAACCTGCCGGCACAAGGGTAACCCTCCATATAAAACCTCAATGATGGAAACAATAAGAGCGATTGTAATAGACGATGAACTGAGCAGCCTGCAAAACCTGCAGCAGAAGCTGGAAATTTTTTGTGCCGAAGTGAAGGTTGTTGCCACTGCACAAAAACCGGAAGAAGCTTTGCTGCTGATACAGCATCACAAACCCGATGTGATCTTTCTTGACATTGAAATGCCAAAGATGAACGGCTTCCGCATGCTGGATGAACTGGGTAATGTTGATTTTGAAATTATTTTTACCACTGCCTACAATCACTACGCCATTGATGCCATCCGCATCAGCGCATTTGATTACCTGATGAAACCCATTGCCATTGCCGATCTGCAGAATGCAGTACAGCGTTTATTGGCCGCCAAACAAATCAATACCAAAGAAAAAATCGACATCCTTAAAAACGCCCTGCAGGATAAAAAAAGCCAGGAAGAAAAAATTGCCATCCCAACTTCCGAGGGAATGGAATTCATCCCCATCAAAAACATACTTCACATCGAAAGCAGTTCAAACTATAGCAAAATTCATCTCAGCGGAAATAAGGTTATTACCGTAACCAAATTATTAAAAGACTTTGAAGATATGCTGCTACCCTACCGTTTTTACCGCATTCACAATTCTCATCTCATCAACCTCAATTATATTCAAAAGTATTTAAAAGCCGATGGCGGCCAGGTGATGATGGAGGATGGAACGGTGATAGATGTAGCAAGAAGGAAGAAGGAAGAGTTTTTGAAGATCATTGCAGGATGAAGGGAAACACAAAGTCAAAAATAAAAACTCAAAAAAAGGTTGCTGAAAAATAGCAACGCCTTCAACTTTAATGCAGCATTTTGACTTTTGCCTTTTTACTTTTTATTCTCAATAAACCAACTGGTGCGTTTGCTTAATGATGCCGATCACAAATACACTCTGCACATGGCCCATATTTTCCACCTGGCTTAGTTTGTTCACATGAAAATCGTGGTAAGCATTCATATCTTCTGAAACTACTTTCAGCATAAAATCAAACTCGCCGGAAATATTGTAACACTCTATCACCTCCGTCATCGCATTAATGGCTTTGATGAATTTAGTGCCGGCAGTTTTGTTGTGTTCTTTTAAAGAAACATAACAAATGGCGATCAACCCTTTCTTTACTTTGGTATGATCCACTAAAGTGGCGTATTGTTTTATTACACCGCTTGCTTCCAGCCGTTTGATCCTTTCATGAACCGGTGTAGTACTCAAATGAATTTTATCCGCAATTTCTTTCACCGTCATCCTGGCATTTTGTTGCAGCAATGCCAGTATTGCAATGTCTTTTGTATCCAGTGCTACGTTGCCGGTAGCGGATTGTTCTGTTTTAGCAGCTTTTGCCATCGTAAAAAAGGATTTTATACTGTTAATACTTGAATAAAGGTATTATCTCCCAAATTTATACAAATCCTTAGAATATTATACTGGTGATTGTACATTTGTGTCCTAAACAAATAATAAATATGTCAACAATCACAAAAACCTCCATTGATTTCAGCCTTCCGTACAAAGTGGCTGATATGAGCCTTGCTGCATGGGGCCGCAAAGAAATTAAATTAGCCGAAGCAGAAATGCCTGGCTTAATGAGCATCCGTGAAGAGTTTGGCCCAAGCCAACCACTAAAAGGGGCAAGAATTGCAGGTTGCCTGCACATGACCATTCAAACGGCTGTATTAATTGAAACATTGATTGCATTGGGTGCTGAAGTAAAGTGGAGTTCTTGTAATATATTTTCTACACAAGACCAGGCTGCTGCCGCTATTGCTGCTGCAGGTATCGGTGTATATGCATGGAAAGGCCAAAGCCAGGAAGAAGCAGATTGGTGTATTGAACAAACATTGTTCTTCGGAAGTGCTGACAAGCCTTTGAATATGATCCTGGATGATGGTGGTGATCTGACCAACATCGTTTTTGATAAATACCCTGAGTTGATCGCTAACATTAAAGGTTTGAGCGAAGAAACAACTACAGGTGTTCACCGTTTGTACGAAAGAATGGCTGCCGGTACTTTACCAATGCCTGCTTTCAATGTAAACGATTCTGTTACCAAATCTAAATTTGATAACAAATACGGTTGTAAAGAATCTCTGGTAGATTCTATCCGTCGTGCTACGGATGTTATGATGGCTGGTAAAGTGGCGGTTGTTGGCTCTTACGGTGACGTAGGTAAAGGTTCTGCCGCTTCTTTAAAAGGTGCAGGCTGCCGTGTAATCGTTACCGAAATTGATCCTATCTGTGCATTGCAGGCAGCAATGGATGGCTTTGAAGTAAAACCAATGATCAAAGCGGTACAGGAAGCTGACATCGTTGTTACTGCTTCTGGTTGTCGTGACCTGATCACTGAAAAACATTTCCGTTTGATGAAAGACAAAGCGATCGTTTGTAACATCGGACACTTTGATATTGAAATCGACATGGCATGGTTGAACAAGAATTACGGTCATACAAAAGACACCATCAAACCACAGGTTGATATTTACAACATCGAAGGTAAAGATGTAATCATCCTGGCTGAAGGCCGTTTGGTAAACCTGGGTTGTGCTACCGGCCATCCGTCATTTGTAATGAGTAACTCATTCAGTAACCAGACTTTGGCACAAATTGAATTGTGGACAAACCACAGCAGTTACGAAAACAAAGTGTATGTATTACCAAAGCACCTGGATGAAAAAGTTGCCCGTTTGCACCTGGCAAAAATTGGTGTTGAACTGGATGAACTGACACCTGCACAGGCTTCTTACTTAGGCATACCGCAGAATGGTCCTTTCAAAGCTGAGCACTACCGTTATTAATGCCCTATCCCCTGAAGGGGAATAAAATACAGCCCCATCCGTTTTTACCGGGTGGGGCTTTTATTTTATGTAGCCAGCGATGGGAATACTATTGATCTTCATTGCAGCCTGCCCCAACCGCAGGCGGGGTCGCACTCTTGTACAACATCACTTTATTGGGCTTTTATTGATGCGGAGATGATGATGAAACAGTTCAGGAAAAATCAGCCGGTAAAACAACGCATTAACCCAACTCAATTTCCTTACAGTGTTTAAGCTGCTGTTGCACCTGCATTAATATGCGCTGCATTCCCCATTGCACTAAATCAGTTGCTCATTCTCCAACAGTTGTTTTCAATCCCCGTATAATTCTTTATCTTAGCTGCTTTGCCAACCCATTACCAGTATTGTTCAATGATCCCTTCACCCTGTATAAACCTTTTAGGGATAATTACTCCAGTATAACCGCATTTAAAACCCTGTTCATTAAATTTAATTACAGGTACAAAACTGTTATGAGAAAAAAATTGTTATCACTGGTTTGCTGCTGCATTTATTTTATATCGCATGCACAACTGCCACAGGATTTTATGATACCGGCAAAAGTTACAGTGGATGAATTGCAACCGGCCATTACTATTTCCTGGCCGGCCAATGCCAATGCAAGCAGCTATACTATCAAAAGAAAAACAGTAACTGACAGTTCTTACCTGCTGCCTTTTACAACCATTGGCACCATCAGCAATGCAGCCGATGCCACCCAGTTTACCGACAACGATATAACAGCAGGCATTTTGTATGAATACGAGATCAGCGGTAGCTTTACACCTTCTGCCCCTGCCAGCAGAAATACCTTTATTTGTGCAGGCATCAAAGTTTTACCCACACATAAAAGAGGCAGCATTATTTTATTGTGCGAAAGCAGTATTGCAGCTTCACTTGAAAATAAAATCAACACTTTATATAAAGACCTTGTTGGCGATGGGTGGAAGGTCATCCGTATCAACATTCCAGCGTCTGAAGATGCAGTGGCAGTAACAAATACAAAAAATACAATAACAACCACTTACCAAAACAACCCCGATCTTAAACAGGTACTGATACTCGGCCATGTACCCGTTCCTTATTCAGGCGACCTGGGGCCAGATGGCCATACCGACCATATTGGCTGCTGGCCCGCAGATGGCTATTATGGAAATATGGAAAGTACCTGGACAGACACCATTACTTCAAACACACTTGCTGGCGCAAGACCACAAAACAAAAACTTTCCGGGCGATGGGAAATTTGACCAGAATACCCTTACTGCAGTCCGTTTAGCTGTAGGCCGTATTGATCTAGCCAATCTTCCCGCCTTTAGCATTACTGAAACAAGCCTCTTGAATAGGTACCTTGATAAAAATCACTTATTCAGAAATGGAGAAACGCAACTGAACAAACAGGCATTGATAGACGATGCCCTTCCTTCCTTTGTGGAAAAGTTTTCGCAGTCTGCCTGGAAAAGTTATGCCGCCACTGTTGGCTATGATAATGTATTAACAGGCCAGTATGAAACAGACCTGGTTTCCCCTACTACTTATTTATGGTCGTATGGCTGTGGCGCCGGTATTTACACGGGTGCCAGTGGCGTAAGCCAAACGTCTGATTTTGTAACGAAATCATATAAAACAGTTTTCACCCAATTATTTGGCAGTTATTTTGGCGACTGGGATTCACAGGACAATTTCATGAGATCATCGCTTGCATCTGCCGGCAATACGCTCACCTGTGTGTGGGGTGGCAGGCCACACTGGTATTTTCATCACATGAGCACCGGCTCTCCCATTGGTTATTCCGCTTTACTTTCAATGAATAACAACATGGGCACCTATAACAATCCTGGTTCTTCCAATGGAATGATCCACATGGGTTTGATGGGTGACCCTTCGTTGAGAAGCAGTTATGTAAAACCGGTGAAAAATATGGCAGCTTCTTTAATTGCAGCAGCAGTAAAAATAAGCTGGAATACGCCTGCAGAAAATGATATTGCAGGCTATTACATCTACAGAAGCAGCCGTATTGATGGGATCTTTAAATTGCTGAATCAAGATGTCTTTACTGATACAAGCTATATTGACCACACACCACTTGAAGGGAAAAATTTTTACATGGTGCGTACATTAAAGCTTGATACCGTGATAACGGCAGGAAATTTTCCCAACCACAGCACCTACTATAATTTGGCTACCGGGGCAATTGACTCCGTATTTTTCAACACTGCGGCGCCGCAGGTAACACTTTCTTTGCAGCCTCTTGCCCCCTCGTTACAGGCTATTGAACCCAAACAGGTGGTAGTGATGGGAAACAGTGTGAAAAGATATTTTGTGGGAGAAAAAAGCGGGAGTATAAAACTTTTTGATGACAGCTTCCACCTGTTGAGCACTTATCTTTCTGTATATAATATTAATGAAGGATTTTTAAGTATGGCTTTTCACCCTGATTTTGCACGTAATAAATTATTGTATGTTTTTTATACCAACCCTGCAGGCAACCTGGAACTGGCCAGGTACCGGGAAAACAACAGCACCACTACTGCATCATTGCAGGATATGATGATTACAATTCCCGTAAATGGGAATACAAAAAACCTGGGAGGTGAAATCCATTTTGGCAGCGATGGCTTCCTCTATATTTCAACAGGAGATGGAGACACAAAAGATGCATTATTAAACAATGCACAAAATACCAATTCACTGCTTGGGAAAATTTTAAGGATAAAGCCAGACATTTCCAACTCCCCTCCTTTTTACAGCGTACCCGCTGACAACCCTTTTGGAAATGAAGTATTTGCTACAGGCCTGCGGTTCCCATATCGGTGGGACTTTGATAAACTAACAAGGGATGTCTGGATCGGCGAACGTGGCGACAGTTCAATAGAAGAAATCAACCGTATCCCATTAGACTCTTTAAAAGGAACAAACTTTGGGTGGCGCTGCTACCAGGGTACAGATACATTTAATGCAAGTGGTTGTGGCCCTACGCCGGTGTATAATTTTCCTGTTTACCAATTCCCTTCTGCTACTGCAGGCGGCGTTGTTACAGGTGGCACTGTTTACCGTGGAGAAACATTTATTAATTTAAAAGGCTGCTATGTTTTTGCAGATGCAAAAACAGGAAAAGTTTACCTGTCGAGATATGACTCCACAGAAAGGAAATACAACACAGCTTCGCAGCAACTGGCCCCAAAAGAAATATCGGATATCAGTGCAGATGAAAACGGCGAACTGTTCGTAACCTCCCGGCTGGGCGGGGTATACCGCCTGGAAGCAGATGGAGCAAGGCTATACAGGTTTTCGGGCAATGGCAATTGGGATAATCCTAACAACTGGTCAAACAAAACGATACCTCCATCCGTGTTGTCATTTGGATCAGAAATTATTATCAGCCCTGCAAATGGTGGAGAATGCATATTGAATGTGCCGCAGACAATTCCTGCAGGCAGTAAAATAACGATTATAAACAATCAGCATTTCAAGATTGCCGGCGATCTTATCATTCAATAGTTTTTTTGTCATCAAATATTATCTATAACAAGGCAATGATTGCCACTGTTGCCGTAAATCAATTATCCCGGGCTCAATATTTTCATCTGCATTACAGTTGATATACTCAGGGCACGTTGCTTGGCAAGCATCGCATTATTCCCCTCAAACAATTCATCCACCGTTTTTGAAAACAGTTCGTTCCAGCGGTTGAAATGCATTTTGGTAAGTGGCACAACCCTGTTGATATGCTGGTGGATGATCATCGGGTTGCCTTCATAAGTACCGGTATAAAACAATACATTCTCCCAAAAATCAAACATCACCGGGAAATGTTTTTCCCAGTTCACTTTGGCAATGTCATTAAAGATATGCCCAATGGTATCATCCACTTTTACTTTATCGTAAAAGCCCCGTACCAGCAGTTCAATATCTTTCCTGTTTTCAATATCCTTTTTCATTGTACGATTTTAGTGATCTTTTGATTTAAAGCAGTACCCGCCATTATTTAACTAAACAATGCTGCCAGTTTCAGCATTGTTGCCTCCGTGCAATGTTTTTGTATCATTGGAAACAACCGCCTTTCTTCCTTTCTGATATGTGCATCCAGTTCGTTGCCCAGCACATTCAAAGCTGCTTCAGCATCAGCTGCATCCTGCAGCGAAAGAAAAAAACCTTCCAGCATTTGATGTTCTGCTATAATTTCTTCCGCCATTGTTGCAATGGCACTATCAGTCGCTTTCACCTGCTCAAGCATCGCCTCCTCCTGCCTGAAATGTTTTTTCAAATGTGTTTGATAATAATCAACTGCATAGTCAATCTTGTCATCAATGGTAGTGGGCAATCCTTTGTATACAGGAGCACCTCTTTTGATCAGTTGTGCCAGTATCAATGCACCGTGGTGTTCACGGGATAAGGGTGCCAGTGATTCATGTCTTTTCATATTACAGGTCTTTGCGATTAAATTTTCTTACAGATAACCACGCAGGCAAAGCTATCCATAACAATAATACCAGCAAGGAGGTGAGCAAGCCTGCAACGGTTCCAAAAAAGTCTTTGAACACAGCACCGGTATATCCCATCATGGCAGACACATCCATTTTAAGCAATACCATTATACGGCTGAGATCAATCGGGTTAAACGCAGTAATGGCTACCATCGCCTTTTCCATCGGGTAATCTGCAAACTGGAAAAGGATAAAAAGCACCAGCCCGTCAAACAGCAAAGAAAAATACAGCCACAACAATATAACAGCGCCGATGCCTCTTGCCTTGTCCCTGATTTTAACCACAGCCAGCATGGCAATTGCAACAAAGATTACCGTTAACAAAATACCGGCAATAAGCAATGTAATACCCGTGGCAGAAAACTCATATAACAAAACCGGGATACCGATCCCAATAAAAAAGGAAAGCACCAATGAAACCGACAGGCCGGTAAACATACTTAGCCAGATGGTTTTTCTTTTCAATGGCTGGCTCACCAGCAGTTCCAAAAACTCAGCACTGTTGTACACGTAAATGGCAGCAAATAATATGCTGACCAGCGGTACAATGATGAGCACAATATTCAGCAGGCTTAGTACACCTTTGGCACTGCTGTCTTCAAGGTTAAAAATGCTCAGCGATAAAGCCAGCAGGAACAATGTGTATGCCAGGATGATCTTATTTCTGAGTATATCAATGATCACATATTTTATGATCTTCTTCATGTTATTTTGTTTTGAGCATTACGGCTGCAATGGCTTTGGATAATTTCTCCTGGCCGGTATCTGTTTTCAGTTCTTCAATTTTTTTGTGAAAGATCAGTTTCCCATCCTGCATGTAGATGACCTGTGTTACAAGGTCATCCAGTTCGCTCAGTATGTGTGAAGTGATGAGAACCAGTTTACCCTTTGCCTTCTCTTTAATGATCTTCTCTTTCAGTATCTCCGAAGCAACAGGATCAAGGCCGGCTGTTGGCTCATCCAGAATCAATACTTCCGGATTGAACAGGAAGGCCAGGGAGGCGCTCACTTTTTGCCGGGTACCACCAGACAATGTCCGCATCCTTTTATGCATCAGTTTATCCAGCTCAAATTGTTTGATAAGGTCCTCATCCAGCTGCATGTCTTTTTCATTTCGTATATCTTTCATCATATTGATCAACTGGCCAATGCTCATGTTGTCAGGATAACGGCCTATCTGTGGCATATAGCCGATGTTGGCCCGGTACTGCCAGTCGTGCAGGATGTTTTTTCCATTAAAAGTGATAAAGCCATTATCGCACACTACCATACCCAGCACAGATTTGATGAAGGTAGTTTTACCGCTACCATTGGGACCAATCAATCCAATGCATTCACCTTTGTTGCAGGTAACACTTACATTGTCCAGCGCCTTCAGTTTTCCAAACTGCTTGTTGATATTGTTGGCAATGATCATAACGGTAATGGTTTCATTAATGGATGTTCGTCTTTTAAGTTTTCAGGTGTAAGGCTGGGGATCACTTTTTCTGATTTATCCATCAGCGCCATAATCATGCTGTGATATAAGATCATGGCAGGCGGGTTTCTTTCCACAATCATGCTGTACATACTCACCGGGCGGTAAGGCACATCACCAATATGATCACGGTTTAGGTCGTACCCCTCGTATTTATCCCAGTAATTATGGGTGAATTTATTTAATACCAAAGAGCCGTTGGTGCCCACATCAAAAGTGTTGCCAAGGAAATTATTTTCTTCCAGTGTTACATCCATACAACTGGCCTGTATCTTAAACGCCCAGCCATTGTTCTTAAAAATATTTTTTTTGATCAAAATCCTGTTGGCGCCTTCTGCATAAATAGCAGAGGTATTTTTTTCAAAATGATTATTCTCGATGTAGCTATCGTTGATCTCTTTGAGCAAAATGCCGTAGGCTGCATCTCCCCAGTTTTCTTTAAAATAATTGTTGAACATTTTTACCCCACGGGAAAACATCACGGCTACCCCTGCCCCATTGTTCTCAAAAATATTGGTGATGTAAGCATCATCATTACTGAACATAAAATGCAATCCATAGCGCAGGTTTTTAAAAGAGTTGTTTCGCCAGATGACAGAATTGGTTACAAACTCAAAATAGATACCATCACGGTGGCCGCTGATGGTATTGCCAATGATCTGGATGCTGTCACTTTTCCAGCAGTGAATGCCGTTGCCACTCTCCTGTTCATTTTTTGCTGTAGCAGTTAGCACATTATTCTTTATGAGGCAGTGAATGCCATACTGGGAATAGATACCAAAAAAAGCATCATTGATGATGTTGTTGATGATGGATATATTGTGGGTATTGTAAATTTTGATGGCTGCATAATCGATCATGCTGGATACACCGGTATGCTGAAGCAAAAAACCATCCACCGTTACATTGTCTGCTTTTATGGAAATATTCTCATATTTTTTTTCAGCATCCAGTACCGGGTGGCCGATCCCTTTTAAAACGATCTGTTTACTGATGACCAGGTTTTTCTCAAAATAAATTCCCTTATCAACCAGCACCGTATCGCCGTTTTTTGCAACCGATACAGCAGCAGTGATCGTTTGAAAGGGTTGCTGCCTGCCCACTTTAATGATACCTGCAAAGGAAGGCAGGTAACAGCAACATAATATGAAAGTTAGTAATTTCATTTGTTCAATTGCTGCCAGCTTATTTCACTTGCATTGAATTGTATGGCAATCTTTTTAAGGCTGTCCTTATCTTTAAACGCAATCACATTGCCGTTCATCGGGCCATGGATGGCATCACCCTGCAGCAAAAAGCTTTCGCTGGCTTTTACCAGGGAGTGTGCACCGGTAAAATCTGCCAGGTAAATATCCTTTACCTGTTCCCTCTCAATCATCTTTGCTTTTGTAAAGGCCAGCAGGCAATGCAGGTCGTCAAACTTGTAAATTTTTCCCCTCCCTGTTACAATCTCGGCTCCGTATTTTGTATCGGTGATCGCCATCTTGCAGAAGTAACAATTATCCGTTCCGGCAACAATCGCTTCGGGACCGGTATTGCAACTCGTTAATAAAAACGGAAACAATAAAAGCACGGCAGCATTGGCTGTTGAAAATTTCTTCTTTGCCAGCTTATACCTTTTCCATTCCAGCACTACACAAAGCAGCAACAAAACACCGGCACCAATAAATATCCATCCGCCGGTATCAGGAATGGAATAAGCACCAAAATTGAGTAGCTGTTTAAAGCCGATGAGTGGCGGCTGGTAAGCCATGCCCGGCACCACAATGGCAGCATTGGGATTCAGGTTGTGCCCATAATCATATTCCCATCGCCAGAAATCGTACATGGCCACAATACCAAACAATACAAAAGCACCGAACAAAATATTGAGCCAGCGCCTGCTGTTCATCAATGCGACCAATGCAAATGCCGCAGCAAAAAAAATGATGAGATAGGGCAATGCTGTAAATTCAAAAAAATCCTCGTTGTGCAACGTTTTCATACCAATGTAATGGTTGAGCCCATTAATGATATCAACATTTCCTTTAAGCCCATTGGCGTGGATGCTCAGGCTCAATCCTTCCGGGTATTGGGGTGCATCCAGGTCTATCCGCCAGATGGGCAGGAATAATACCACTACTAAACCAGCTGCTGCCAGTAAAAGCAGCAGCTTTGTTCCGGCACCAAGTTTTCCTTTCATATTGTTTATATTAAAATCGTTTTTTCAAGGCTGGATTGAAAATGGAATTATTTTTTTGCCGGTGGCAACAGCACTGCATCTACTACATGTATGATGCCGTTGGACGCAGGTATAGAAGCAATGATATGTGCATTACCATTGAGTGTAACCTTACCATCCTTTACGCTAACGGTAATGTTATCGCCATTTACCATACCAAGTGTTTGCCCATCAATAAAACTTTCTGCTTTGATGGTTGAAACAGTTACATGGTACTGCAGGATATTCTGCAGGTCTTCCTTTTTTTCATCTTTCATTAAACCTTCAACAGTGCCTGCTGGAAGTTTATTAAACGCATCATTGGTTGGCGCAAAAACAGTGAATGGGCCGGCATTGGAAAGAGAAGTAACCAGGTCGGCCTGTTTTAATGCTGCCACCAGCGTGGTATGATCTTTTGACCCTACTGCAATTTTCACCACATCTTTTGCAGATTCATCATCTTTTACAGCTTCCTGACCTCCGGCGGTAGTGGCCGCCTGTGTAGTATTGTCTGTGGTGGCATTGGTGGTTTCACCTGAATTGTTACAACCCAATATTGCACCTGTAAGTATTGATGCGAAAATTATGATATGCTTTTTCATGATAATTAATTTGTGATTAAGATTATTTTTTTTAGCCGGGCTGATTGCAGAAATCGACTTCAGTGGCGTCGCACTCTTGTACATTTTAATTCACCTCTTCGATTAAATGGAGGCGGTATTCACTTATTTAAACAACCTGCCTTTTTACCTCACCCCTGCCCCTCTCCTTAAGGAGAGGGGTGAGAAGTAGGCACTTGCTAATCACTTCGCTTTAATAAGAGATGAATAAATAGCCATCAGTACAAGTGAGTGACACAACGATGTTAAATAGCCTTACAAATGCCGGTCACAAGAAATTTCAAATAACTATTTTAATAAAGCCAGCCGGTGTAAAATGAAAAAATGACTCCACCGGCCAGCTTATATTTTTATTTGGCAGGTGCAGCTACTGTGCTGTCTGCTTTAGGATAATTTTTTCCTGTACTGAATGTAAGCGGCACATTGCTGCCTGCCGGTGATACCCGTAGGTAACCCTGCATTTCCTGGTGCAATGCACTGCAGAAATCGGTACAATAGAATGGGTACATGCCTGGTTTTTCAGCAATCCACTTTAGTGTTTGTGTTTCACCCGGCATGATAAGCAACTCGGCATTGTTGGCGCCTTTCATAGCAAAACCATGCGGCACATCCCAATCCTGTTCCAGGTTGGTAACGTGGAAGTATACCTCATCTCCAGCCCTTACACCTTCTATATTATCAGGCGAAAAATGTGACCGGATGCAAGACATGTACACGTGTACTTTAGTTCCCTCACGAACCACTTTTGTTGTTCCTTCTCCCTTGGATACATAAGGATTTGAATTCTCATCTATCTTAAAGAATTTAACCGATTTATTTTTTATCACATCAGCAGCAACAGCCTGTGCATAGTGTGGTTCACCAATAGTGGGAAAGTCGAGTATCAACTGCATTTTATCGCCGCTGATATCATACAACTGAGCGCTTTGAGCAAGCTCGGGCCCTGTTGGCAGGTAACGGTCTTTTGTAATTTTGTTATAGGCGATCAGGTATTTTGCATTGGGTTTTTTGCTATCTCCACCTGGTACGCATAAATGTCCAACGGAATAGTAAGTAGGTACCCTGTCCAGCACTTTCAAATCTGCAATACTCCATTTTACCACTTCGCTGGATACAAAGAAAGTAGTGTAGGCATTGCCCTTGCCATCAAACTCTGTATGCAATGGGCCCAGCCCTGGTTTTTTAACTTCACCATGTAATGCCGCATCATATTTAATTACAGGAATACCTTCAAATTCTCCATCATAGGCTTTATCTGCAATGGCCTTTTGAATTTTATCAAAACTAAACACGGGTATTAATGCTGCCAGTTTACCGCTGCCTACTATGTATTCACCGGTAGGGTCAACATCGCAACCATGCGGGGATTTAGGGCATGGGATGAAATAACAGATATCCTTCAGTTCTTTTGCATCCAGTATGGTTACTTCTGTTTTTATTTCAGATGTGGCAGAATGGGTTTTATCACTGTACACATTGTGTGCATATTTAACGGCCTGTTTTCTACCCTTTCCGGCCTTTAAATATTCTTCTGCCTTTTTCCAGTTCACTGCCATGATAAAATCCTTATCCCTTTGCGAAGCATTTACTTCCAGTAAGGTATTGGCCTGCTCTGTATTGTAGCAACTGAAGAAAAACCAGCCATGGGATTTTCCTTTACCGGCATGGCTAAGGTCGAAGTTTACACCCGGACATTTTATCTGGAAGGCAATATCCATTTTACCATCTTCCTTACCTACACTTATAAAACTGATGTATCCTTTAAAATTCTGTTTGTAGGTATTTATAGCAACATCGCCATTGGCATCATCGGGAGGCACACTGAATCTTGTACCTGCTACAACATACTCAGTGTTTTCAGTAATGAACGGTGAGCTATGGTTACCGGCACTGTTAGGCAATTCAATGATTTCATTAGTACGAAAAGTAGTCAGGTCGATCCTCGCTACCCTGGGCGTATTATTGGCATTGCCGAATATCCAGCGGCCATCAATTTCACCATTGGTTTGGGATAATTCGGTATGGTGCAGGTCATCCCAGGGAACAAAGCCATGAGAGGTATTCAGCATTGGCTTTGTTTCTTCACTGTATCCCCAGCCTTTTTCAGGGTCTACCGAAAATACGGGTATCACCCTAAGCAATCTTCCGCTGGGCAATCCGTATGCGCTCATTTGTCCGCTGAAACCACCGGATACAAAATTGTAAAACTCATCGTATTTGCCGGGAGCAACATACGCTTTGGAGGCAGCATCTGCATTAACAGCAGTGCCTGCGTTCTTGGGTTTGCATGACTGCATCAGTAACATACTGAACACCAATCCTGCCAGCAGGCTGATCGTAATTTTTTTCATTTGATTATATATTATAGTTTAGGTAAATGGTTTATTTAACTCCGTCATTCTTTCTCATGAATTCATACAATGCCCTGGCTTCATCATCACTTAAATTCTGATTGGGCATGCGCACTAAACATATCTCAAGCATCGCCTGTACTTTAGGGTCCTTATTGATCATCGCATCTGTATTGGTTGAAAAATTCATGATCCACTCTGCTGTATGGCGGCCAACTACGCCTTTCCATCCCGGGCCCACTAATTTTTCTTCTGTGAGTTTATGACAACTGCTGCATTTAACACTATAGGTTTTTTCACCAGTACTGGCCAATGCCGCATCCAGTGTTGCAGGTATATCCACTTTGGTAAATTTCCCTTCGCCCCTGTTGGGATCATAAGATGGGTTACCTGTCTCGGTTTTTTGGGCATCATAGGGATCTGCAGCAGCTTTATCTGCATCTGATTTGCCTCCGCCACAAGCTGCAAACAGGCAACTTGCAGAAAGGGTGATTATCAGTTTTTTCATAATTGATTTTTTGAGTTTTTAAATTTTGATCCTGCAATTTTACTGTGCGGTTCTCCGGCAGTTTATGCGTTCAATCATACTTATAGGGTTTTCCGGCTAAATAAGTTAAGTTTACAGTGCCGTTATGATAATAATCATGTAAGGCACTTTCCAAAATCACCTCTTCCTTCCACCATCACTTATAGTTTTGATCTTAGGTAAATTTTTACTATGACGATAGATATTGATACACTGCTTACCATGGGAGCTGCTTACAAAAAAGTGAATGCCGGCGAAGCAATATTCCATGAGGGGGGTATCTGCTCATTTTATTATCAACTGGAAAGCGGTTCGGTAAAATGGGTGAATATTGGAGAAGAAGGAAATGAATTTATACAAAATATGATTGAGCCCGGTGATTGTTTTGGTGAAATACCGTTGTTTGACGATTTGCCCTATGCTGCCAGTGCCATTGCCGAAATGGACAGTGTGGTGATCCGTTTGCACCGGTCAGAATTTCATCAACTCATTATGGAACGGCCTGACATTCATTTTAATTTTACTAAACTGATGGCAGAGCGGCTACGTTTTAAATTCATGCTGCTGAAAGAACTGTCTCAGCATGACCCGGAGCAAAGCATCAGCAAATTGTTATTTATTTCTTTTAGTAAAAGAAATAAATAATCACCCTTTTACATTTTATCAATGCTCATCCATCCTGTTCTCATCAAATAATCATTCATGAATTTAAAAGTACCCACTCCTGCTATGTAAAAGCAATGGCGGTGGCAGCAGGAAATTAACTGCAACTACTCTTAATGTGGAAGTTTCCAAAATAAAAGCAACCACTTTTTGTTTATGATTTCAATCACAACAATCCTTTTTACTACTTAGTTACTTTGCCAAAATAATTTTCCTATGCCATTGTTGCTGCGGCGTTATACAAGGATCGCCTTACTCAACTTATTTTTTATTGCTGCCATTGGTGTGATACTAAGATACAAGATCGCATATGCCCTGCCCTTTATTGATCAGAAAAATTTATTGCACGGACACTCCCACTTTGCGTTTGCCGGCTGGGTTACACATGCCATCATGCTGTTGCTCATCCACTACCTGGCTCAACAGCAGGGCGGGCGCATTGTAAAAAAATACCGCTGGGTATTGAATGCAAACCTCATCACTGCATATGGCATGCTCATCAGTTTCCCTATCCAGGGCTATGGAATATTTTCCATCTTCTTCTCCACGTTATCCATATTTGTATCTTACGCTTTTGCCATTATGTTCTGGAAAGACCTGAACAGGCTGCCACTAAAAAAACTGGGCCATTGGTGGATGAAAGCAGCTTTAATTTTCAGTGCACTCTCCTCACTCGGTGCCTTTTCGCTGGCATTTATGATGGCCACAAAAAACCTGCACCAAAACTGGTACCTGGCAGCCGTATATTTCTTTTTGCATTTCCAGTACAACGGCTGGTTCTTTTTTGCCTGTATGGGCCTTGCTACTGTAAAATTTTTAAGCAATGTCCCTGTTGCTGTTCAAAAAAGAATATTCTGGTTGTTTGCGGGCGCCTGTATTCCTGCGTATGTGCTGTCAGCTTTGTGGCTGCCAATTCCTTCGTGGAGCTATGTAATTGTAGTATTGGCGGCATTCAGCCAGTTGGCGGGCTGGTTGCTTACAATACAGCAAATGAAAAAACAACTGCCTGTCATCAGATCGGATACAGCGCCCGGTATTTTATGGATCCTATTACTTTCATGCATCGCATTGAGCATTAAACTATTGCTGCAACTGGGCTCCACCATCCCATCATTAAGCACGCTGGCATTTGGCTTTCGCCCCATTGTAATTGGCTACCTGCATTTGATATTGCTGGGTGTAATCAGTTTATTCCTGCTGGGCTTTATGATGGCAGAAGGCCTGATTGTACTGAAGCATACTGCACTCAAAGCAATCAGGAT
The DNA here is from genome assembly GCA_016722465.1 of Chitinophagaceae bacterium. Lineage (GTDB taxonomy): Bacteria > Bacteroidota > Bacteroidia > Chitinophagales > Chitinophagaceae > Ferruginibacter. Next base: position 936,475 of record JADKJC010000013.1, read on the forward strand.
ATTTGCAGGTGCCGTAGTCATCAATGAACTGCTGTTAATGATACAGGGTGTTGCCGCTATGACGTATACAGCTGTGCCCTTAATTGACCAACTATTGCTGATTGCAGCAATATTGCTTCTAACAGGAATTGTGTTGTTAAATATCAGCCAGCAAAAACAGAAGGTGACTTGAATCATAAAAACAATCCTGCAATCAGCACACCTTTATAAAAAATTATCAGTTATGACGAACATTGCAGAACAAACCCTCGCCTCCATCGTTACCGCACATCATCAAACAGTGCCTGTACTGGAAAAATACAACCTTGATTTTTGCTGTAAAGGCAAACGTACCCTTACACAGGCCTGCACAGAAAAAGGATTGTCAGTAGAAGAAGTACTGAAGGAACTGGAATCAACCACAGAAAGCAATGCAACAGTGCAATTTGCCGAGTTGAATGCAGAACAGCTGATACAGCACATACTGCTCCGTCATCATTTTTATGTAAAGCAAAGCATGCCCACCATACAGGAACATTTGACCAAAGTAGCCAATAAACACGGCGATCGGTTTCCCTATATGAATGAGGTATTGAATATTTTCATTCAGCTGAGAAATGAACTGAGCCTGCACCTGCAGAAGGAAGAAACAATACTGTTTCCAAGAATAAAAGAAGTAGCAGCACTCAGTCATTTCAATCAAAAGAAAAACATCGGCAGCAATTATATCTTTGGCCCGGTTAGCGTAATGGAAAGCGAACACGATGAAGCCGGAGAAGCCATGAGTAAAATAAGGGAGCTAACCAACAACTATACAGCACCGGAAGAGGCCTGCACAACTTTTAAGGTTTCATTGGCAGAGTTGAAAGAGTTTGAAGAAGACCTGCACAAACATGTTCACCTGGAGAATAATTTACTGTTCCCGATGGCAGAAAAAATGCTGGCAGCTGTAGCGTCTTCGCTTTAAAATAAAATCATAAAGCAGGCTTGCGGTTATCAATCAACTCTTTGTGTTTACCGTTATTGATGATCACAAATAAGATTGTGATTGCCGGGTGCTGTAGTAGGCAAAAGGTTCTGCTGTGCTGCCGCCTGTTGTTTTACGTACCAGTTTTTCTTTGAACGAACGGGAAATGATGCCATTGAAATTGGAAGTGATGATATCCTTTGTAAGAATGGGCAATTCATGGTATGATTTAAACTGGCTGTAGTAATCTGTAGTGGATTGTGCCAGTTTAAAAAGATGATCGAGTTTTTGCTGACGGATCAGTTCCAGTTGTTCTGCAGGCAAAAACTGCTGCCGCCGCAATTCCTTCAGCACTTTGATAATACTGGTGCCCCTTATGATATCAATTAAAAAAAAACGAAACCGCCCCATGATGGTAAAATTTTGCATCCAAGCTGGGTTTAACAGCAACAATTATATTCTACAAACAAAAAGTATTTAGTATTACCGGAGACACGATTACACAACGTAATAATACATAAAATTAGTACTGCAACTGCTGAAGCTTACACAAATTTAATAGTCAAAATAAATTTCTGTAGCGCCATATCCATAAGCAGCCGTATATTGGTTCACAAAGGATTTTACTTCCTTTTTTGTGCGTAAAATATCGTGTATCTCATCTCTTAACTTACCAGCGCCTACGCCATGAATGATGATAAGTGACGACTGGTGATGTGCCACAGCCAGCTCATAAAACTTTTCAAATTCCCTGAGCTGTATGCTGAGTATCTCAAAGTTGCTGAGGTGTTTCCAGCTATCGGTTAATTTTTCAATGTGCAGGTCAACCACTGATCTTGGTGCAGCCAGGTGTTCTTTTATCCTGCCGGCATCGTACACCCTGAATCCTGCATTACCCAGCCGGGAAAGGTCCACCTTTTCTTCGTCCACTTTATCCGGATACTGATCCAGCAGCAGGTAGGAGAATGTAGGTTCGTTCTTCAATTGTATCTCTTCAATCCTTTTGAACAGTTGCTTGCCTTTTATCTTCAGTGTTGCTTCATAAAAAGGTGCTTTCTTTTTATCAGGTACAGCAAGGGAAAATTCAACGCTAAAACGGGGATTGTCGCTCAGGTCTTCAAATTTCACATCATGCAGGTAAAAATCCTGCATCGGCAAAATGGTATTGATCAGTTCAAAATTGCTTTGACCGCCCACATACAGGTTGTATTTGAAATTGTAGTGGATATTTGACTGGTTCAGCAGGTGTATCTTGAATTTCTCCACCACATCATCATCAAAAATATCCTTGTCAAAAACGGGCATAAAGGAAAGATGTACCCCACCGTCACCTGGTTTTGCTTTAACGGCAGCCTTTTCCGGCTTCACATTGTCAATAAATATTTTCTTTTTCTCCTCCTTTCGTTTTTCGGTGAACATTTTAAAGTAGGGATAGTCAATCTGGTCAAGGTAAGCCGGAAAGCGTACCCCTTTTACTTCGATCATCACCATTTGTTCATTGATGATGTCAATCACTTTACCGTCTTCATTTGTGTGCAGTACGGTTATTTTGTCACCAATCTCGTATTTCATCCTGTTACTGTATGCTGTAATTTTTTAACAATAAAACGCAAAGTTATGCTTACCAGACCGATTGCACCAATGGGTTAAACAAATAATCCCATTCCAGCAAAATAAAGGCTACCTTACACCCGTAAAGATTAGGTACCGGCTTTTGTAATGGAATGATCAATCTTCTTTCCTGTTATTTCTCTTATAGCTGCAATTTCCCTGATTCATTCATTACATATTAATGCAGGGGATTGAACCAACTCCCTGCTTACTTAAATAACCACTTCGTATGACAACAGAACTGATTGAAAAATTTGTAGAAAATAAAAACCGGAAAGGTGAATCGATCACCATACATTTTAAGCAACGGTCCACTTTTTCCGGCATCTTTATCAACGGCAGTGATTACGAAGAACTGAAGACGAAAAATTTCTGGCGGATAGTGAACAGCAAAGCGGTGGAAGAATGGAAAAGAACTTCCAATATGGACCTTGCCCGTATTTTCAATGGCCTTTCTTTTTCAAGGCTTACAGAACAATAGGCTGTTGGTTTTAATTGATTATTCTCTTTGTAAAAAATAAAGTTATGTTTACACAAACCTGGAAAAAATATCTTTCCATCATCATTATCCTCATCAAACGTTCGGTGAACGGTCCGCAGGAAATGCAGGTAAACTTTTCAGATTTTGAAAGGGCTGCAGGCGGAAGAAAGATCAAATTCAACTTCAGTAACATGCAGCTGAACAATGGCCGCCAGAATTATGGCGAAAAATTGCCCCCGGTTGCTACAGACCTGATACAGGTATTGCAGGAAAATGATGCGGCTCTCCAGTTGCTGAAAAACAAGAATTACGAGTTTGCAATGACCAGCAATATGATGCTGACCATTACCAATACAACGCCTGTGGCAGAAGCGGAAGTTCCGGCAGCTGATACAGATGAAGTAGTGGAAGATGTGGAAGCAGTTTAAAGTCCAGGTCCCTCAGTCCGCTTGATTTGTTCCCATGCTTCTTTACTGTAAAGACCTGCTATTGCTGCTTTGTACAATTCATATTCTTTTTTGTCAAGCCTGTTTTGGGCTGCCTGCAGAAAATATACATTGATATGCCTCGTATCAATTTCACAGCCTGAAAAGAGTTGAAAGGTTCTGCAATCGGGTACATTCATATTCACAAGAGATGCCGGCTCATTATAATGCCGCCCGTCTAAAGCCCATAGGGCATACACTTTAAGATTTACATTTGATTGTTTGACAAGTTCCAGTAGTTGGGAATCGGATGCATTTTTTTGCAGGAGTTCATAATAATGGTACTGATCAGAAGTGACAGCTGCCAAACCGGTATATTTTCCATAAACACGATTGTCTGCTGAGAGTTTAACTGTAATGCTGTGTAAAGGATCAATATTATTGAGAGTATCCATTTTTGCCAGCAAACCCTCCGGCATTTCAGCCTTATCTATCAGGTCAAGATCTTTTTGATGATTGCAGGATACGAATACAATAACTACCAACAGTAATTTTAATGATAGTAATGAAACCGGTTGCAGATTCATAAAAATGCAATTAATATATTTAGCCTTACTCCTTCGCCAGCTTACTCTTTCTGTAACCATACAGTAAGTAGATCACCAGGCCAACGGCCAGCCAGCTTCCAAACCAGGCCCAGTTCTTTGCCGTCATGCCGGTAAGCAGGTAAAGACAGGTAGCAAGGCCCAATAAAGGAATCAAAGAATATTTTTTTACTACACTCAGCCCGCTGATGACCAGACAGGCTATCCAGAAAATTATAGTACTGATATTTAGTGTTTGCTTGCCAGACAATGCGGTATCTAAATTATGCTGTATCACTTCCGTTTTTGAAACATCAAGCCCGGCTACTGCCAGTTTTGATTCAGCTGCAGTTAAATGCAAACTGAACAGGTCGCTGAAATAACTCATTATTAACAAGGTATAAAGTGAGCATGCTTCCAATAATGATCAATGGGAAAATAAGCTGCCCGTTGATGTATGGAATATGGAACTTACCGGCTTTTTTTTCCTTGCGTGGAATCAGTAACACACCGCCACAAACCAGTACAAAAGCAAATAAAGTAGCAATGCTGGTAAAATCAAGTACAAAAGTTTTATCAGTAAAAAATATAGGCACCCCAACTACCAAACCGGTAACAATGGTAGAAAAAGAAGGTGTTTTGAATTTAGGATGGATTTTTTGGAATACCGGTGGCAGCAAACCATCACGGCTCATACTCATCCAGATACGGGGCTGCCCCATTTGAAATACCAGCAATACACTCGTCATGGCAACAACGGCTGCAATGGCAACAAAAAATTGCATCCAGCCCACATTCAGGTTTTGCTTTTCAAAAATAAATGCCAGCGGATCTCCTACCCCTTCAAAATGCCGGTAATTAACAGCACCAGTGAGCACCAGTGTCAGCAGGATATAAACAACGGTACAAATGACCAATGAAAGTATCATTCCCCTTGGCAGGTCCCGTTGTGGGTTTTTACTTTCCTCTGCCAGCACACTTACCGCATCAAACCCTATATAGGCAAAGAACACCCCACTAACAGCGGCCATTACCCCACTAAAGCCATTGGGCATAAAGGAGCGTACGCCGGCATCATTTGCAGGCTGCCAGTTAAAAGTAAGTCCGTTAGAAAAAACAAGGTATCCGCCAACCAGTATTACCAGCAATACCACCACCATTTTCAAAATCACCATTACATTACTGAAATTGCGGCTCTCTTTGATACCACGAAACACCAGGGCAGTGATCAGTACATTAATGACCAGCGCAGGAAGATCAAAGATGATATGCAAGCCTCCAACAACAGGCGCTGTATTCCATGCTTCATGTACATCGGCATTGGTACTGCCATCCTGTAAGGCATGTTTTACTTCCATATAACTGGTACATAAATATTCCGGCAGGTGAACCCCCAGTTTTTGCAGGAAAGAAGTGAAGTAATCGCTCCAGCTGTAAGCCACATAAATATTCCCGATGGAATATTCCATGATCAATGCCCAGCCAATGATCCAGGCAAACATTTCACCAAAGGAAGCATAAGCATAGGTATAGGCACTACCTGCAACAGGAATACGGCTGGCAAATTCAGAATAACAGAAGGCAGTAAAAGCACAGGCAATCGCAGTGATAATAAACAGGATCACCACCCCTGGGCCGCCATGAAATACAGCGCCGCCCAAACTGCTGAAACTGCCTGCGCCTAAAATGGCAGCAATACCGAAAAACGTAAGATCCTTGAGGGTGAGTACTCTTTTTAGTCCGTGTGGCCCATGCGGATCATCTCCCCCATCTGCCAGAATATTTGATATCTTCTTTGTCCTGAATAAAGAATTAGACATGCGTTGGTTTTGGTTGAATAAAAAAGAAAATTAAGGAAAATATTTTTAGTGCAATCAAATTGATGCGCCAGGAAGTTGAAGATGATAAGCAGGTACTTTTTTCGCCATATCCTGCAGGCTGGCGTTAAAATAAGGGAAGATTAAAACAAGAAGAGCCTATTTACAGCAATATGGCACCTTTCTTAACTGCCGGAGGAAATAAGCCCGGCAAAGCTTATATTTGAGATACATTGCAAGTTGTGTCATGCCCGTAAAATCATATAAAAAGTCATCGCTGTTTATTGCATCGTTGTTATGTTGTCTTGGGAACCTTGCACAACAAGTGACCATTCCATGGGGTAAGGGTATCAATGTAGCATTTGGCCGTGGCAGCAGTAATCCCGGCCCACCTCTATCTACCGGCAACACCGGTTTTATCTACACTACTGATGCCTGCGTGGCAGCAGGACAATATACTATTGCCAATAAAACGGAATGCAATTTTCCGGTACAACTTACCATGGATGCCGGCACTACTTTTTTCGGTATTGTACCTGCCAGCAATGACTCAGGCTATCTGATGATCGTGAATGCTGCCGCCCGCAACAGACCGCAAACCTTGTATGCCGACACCGTAAGAAACCTCTGCAGCAACCAAACCTTTTTATTCTGGGCCGGCTTTCAAAATCTCGGCACTTCCAGTTGCGTATACCCCAATATGACCATGAGTATTGAAACCCTTGCTGGGCAAACATTGCAATCTTTTCAAACAGGTAATGTAGGCGGCAGCCCAGATAATTTTGTTTTTTATCCGGGCTTCTGGCCTTTCCCACCACCAGGTATGGTAAAGTTTCCTCATTACTATGGATTTTATATTACCCTGCCGGCCGGATTGAATGATATTGTAGCCAGAATCACCATCAATCCTTCCAATGCCAACTCAAGTTGCACCAGTACGTTTGCAGTTGACAATATCATGCTTACCCCTATGGGGCCAGATGTTAGTATAGGTTTGCCGGGTGGCAGTGCCGGGTGGATCTCCGGCGGTTGTTTCCAGGGAAATACACCGGTGATCATCAATGGCAGAATCAGTCCGCAAAATTTTGCGTTTGGCAACGATACTTATACATCACCAACTTTTACCAGCCCCGTTTTTCAATGGCAACAAAGTATTGATGGCGGCTTCATCTGGGCAGATGTACCGGGAACCAACAGCGCTGATTTGTCGCACCATTTTTCAATTGCAGATACTTTTTTTGTACGGCTGAGCGCCTATGAGTCAGGGGGCGGGCCGGCATGCAGTGTGGTATCTAATGTAATCAAAGTACAGGTAGATGGTATTCCTTCTAAATTTTCATTCAGCAGCAATTCCCCTGTTTGCCAGGATGGCGACCTGCAGTTCAGCTTAAGCGGTGGTGCCAGCTATACCATCACCGGGCCAAATGGCTATTATGATAACACACCCTTTCCGCATATTTTTAACCCACACCTGCAGGATACCGGGTGGTATTATGCCAATATCATTTCATATGGGGGCTGTGCCGTTACAGACAGTGTGAATGTGCAGATTACCGGGCCGGATGTAAAGATTACAGCAGATCAATCTGCCTGTTATGGTAAGCCGGTTCAATTATCGGCAGAGGGCGGAATAAAATATGCATGGTCGCCGGCAACAGGGCTTTCTGATACCCATATTTCCAATCCAATCGCCACGCCTCCAACCACAACAAAATACAAAGTAACGGTAACAGACCAGGCAGGTTGTAATGCTTTTGATTACGTGACAGTGACATTGCGTAATGGATTTCTTAAAGCAATGATTGAAGGGCCGCAATTTGCCTGTCCTTCGGATATTGTTTTATTGAAAGATACCAGCGTTGGCGCCATCGTATCTTGGTACTGGGATTTTGACAACGGGCAGATATCAGGTATAAAGGAGCCGGCACCCAGGCCATTTTTAACCATCAATAATATTCTAAAAGATTACCGGGTTAAATTAATTGTAACAGATACCTCCGGCTGTGCTGATACGGCAGTTAAAGTAGTGACGGCTGTGCCCAACTGTTATATAGATGTGCCCAATGCATTTACACCTAACAATGATGGCCTGAATGATTACCTGTATCCGGTAAATGCCTACAAAGCAACCAGCCTGCGCTTCAGGGTTTTTAACCGGGGCGGTCAAATGATCTTTGAAACAAGGGAACGGAACAGGAAATGGGATGGTACTTTTAAAGGTGAACCGCAATCTCCCGGCACTTATATCTGGCTGCTTGAATACACCGATATTAAAGGAAAAAAAATTTCATTAAAAGGAACTGCTGTATTGATAAGATAGCGAAGAACAATATGCAATAAGGAATGTGCCGGCAAGTCTTCCCTGTTATGGAAATAATTTTCAGCAGCAATACCAATTATTTAATAAAAAGATGAATGGCCTAAGAAGCTGCCAGCACGATGGTAAACCTGCTGACCTCTCCTTCTTTACTTTCAATAAACAATTCGGCATTCATCTTCTGCAGCAGTTCCTTTACTAAAAACAAACCCAGACCACTACCCTTTTCCCCAGCAGTACCTTCTGATGAACCATTGCCGCCGGATAATATTTTTTCAATCAGCTCTTTGCTCATGCCGGTACCCTCGTCTGTAACGGTCAACAGTACCTGCCCATTCTTCCGGGCAGATTCAATCTCAATGGTGCTGTTACTGTCACTGAATTTCATCGCATTGGGCAGCAGGTTCTGCATGGCAATGGAAAGAATACTGTAATCCCCAATGCAGTTTCTGTATTGAGCTGCTCCTGTACCACAACTCCCTTTTGCTGTGCCTGAGCAATAACATTGTGTACGGTATCCGATACACAATCAGGAATGCTGATAGGCGTAATACTCACCCTCATATTCTTAACCTATTGGCCCATGCCAGCAGGTTATCGAGCATATCGCTGGTATTCATTACCATATTCATCGTTTGCTGCCTGGCAAAACTTTTGGCAAGCTGTATGCCGCTGAGGCCGGGCATTTCCACATCCAGTATCAACAGATCGGGATTGTGCTGCTGCAACTGCACAGTTGCTTCCATTGCATTGGCACAAACGGCAATACGCTGCAAATTAGGTATCAATTGAAGTTGCTGCAACGTAACTTCCCGGTAAACGATATCGTCATCTGCAAAAATGTAGCTCAGTGTTGTATTCATATTTACGGACTAAAACTACTTTTTTAAATTCAAAGACAATCATTTCAAATCTACTTAAAACACCTGTTCATCCACCCGCAGGCCCGTTTCGGCTACTTGGCAGTTATGCCCGTATTATTGCGGTTATGTTTACAGCGGTGCTTTGAAAAAATATAATACAGGTTTGAATTTCTATTCAGACCCTTTTTTAAAGTAACACGGCAGTATAACTGTCACATTTCAACATCGGATTTCAGGGATAATTATAGTTTCTGCGGCCATCTGTAAAAACAGATGGCCATTTTCTTTCCCTGGTTTACAATAAACTCAAAGTAATGATGTATTGATAATATGCTTTAACTTTAAGATCATGAAAAAACTCCTGCTACTCTTACTGATCAGTTTTACAGCAACTGCAGTAACTGCCCAATCAACCAAAACAGAATTGTACGACCTTATAAAAAAACTGCTGTACGATAGCACGGGATATGAAAATGTCGGTGACTGGGCAGTAGGACAACCTAAAAAATTTCCGGTTAAATGGAAAGAAGACAGGATCATCATGAGTGAAGATACCAGTATTAATTTTTACAGGATGGGCACGGCCGACATTTCAATTAAAGGCAAAACTTTTATGCAGGCAGGCCAGCCCGTAAAATGGAATGTAATGCTCAAAGGGCCAAGGATGGGGTATTCCTCTTTCAGTATTATCAGCTCACCTGCCAATGAAATGCCTGTCAAATACACTATTGACAGCCTGCTTGGCAAAAAAACATTTACTGCCAGGTTGCTGAAAAGCTGTGATGAAAAAACATTGACCGGTTATTACTATTATGAATTAAAGCTACCAAAAAAAGACATTGCATTTATAAAACTAAGCTGGATATCCATTAACGGCAATACTGCGATACGGATAGACTGCTATGATAACTGGAGTAAATATGCTGTAAAACTGGATTGCCATAAATAAGCAGCCCTGCACTTCATCCAAAAGGCCGAACCTGCGGCAATAATCACAGCTGATTCAAATATGTGAATCCTGTAACTTTTATCAGAGATCATATAACAAATAATTTTGCTTATCTGTGAAACTTTGTTAGCCTTTAATATTACATTAACGGCTAACACATGGTACAAATAAAAGCACGTTTATGACTCCTAAAACAAGTCCAATCAAACACGCCGAAGAAGTGCAGCAAAATCCTGATCTACACATTGACCAGGATTTTCCGGGATTTCCTCATGCACCTTCCGGGAAACAAAATATCAATCCGCAAACAAAAACTGAAAAGAAGGTAGCGGGGGTTACCAATAAGAAACATTCGAAAAAGACTTACGGCGGATAACAGGTTAGTGAAAGTACTTTAAATGATTCAAAGCATTAACCTGCAACTGAAAACAACCTACAGCCTGCAAAAAAACCTGTAAAGCGAAAAAAAAAGTTATACAATTCAGCCGCTGTTAAAAGAACTATCTTGTCAAGCTCAACCACCACCATGGATAACCAGTTTGAATTGCTCATAGACAGTTACCTCAATAATAATATTGGTATTGATGCCGGTTTTTTAAATAAAAAACTTTGCGATGGCCTGCGGCAAAACATACTGCAATTACAAAAAAATGATATGATGACGGCAGCCGGCATCGGCAATCACGAAATAAAAGATGCCGGGCAGCAAATGAGAAGCGATAAAATTTACTGGATGGATAAAAGCCATGATAATATTTATGAACAGGAATTTTTACTGCAGGTAGATGGCCTTATTGCGTACCTTAACAGTACCTGCTACACCGGTATCAATGGTTACGAGTTTCATTATGCCGTATATGAAGAAGGTAGTTTTTATAAACGGCATAAAGACCAGTTTAAAAACGACAGCAACCGTAAATATTCGCTGATCAATTACTTAAATGACAACTGGCTGGAGGATGAGGGCGGGCAACTGGTGGTATATCAAAACGAAACCGAACAAAGAATTTTACCACACTCCCAAACCGCTGTATTTTTTAAAAGTGATGAAATGGAGCATGAAGTAACAAAAGCAAAGCGAAGCAGGATGAGCATTACAGGGTGGTTGAAACGTGTATAGCTTTGTAAAAAATCAATCTGAAATACAGGTGTCTCTCAGCATCTTCATATACAGCAACCCTTTTTTCTTTGCAAATGCAATATTACGATCAGGAATATTTTCAGGATCCTTATAATTTTCGAGTGCTTTATCAATACTTGCTTCTCTTAGCAGGTGCAGCATGGGGTACACCGACCTGTTGGTATAATTTGCCGCATCATTTTCATCTGCGCCTGCGAATACATATAATGGATGAAAACTGGCTACCTGGTAGATGCCTTCATACCCGTTTTGCAACAAATATTCTTCTGCCAGGTCAACCAAATCCAGGTAATCATCAAATGCTGCATAGGAGCTTGAAAAGATGAGGAAAACAGTTTCAATCGTTGCATCATCATCCAGCCTGTTGGTTTCATTTACAAAAGCCTGCATACATATATCAGTATCATTACTGTCCTCTACTTTATAGTATATTGTGTGCTGCTTAACCGCTTTTGCAGCAAAAGGGCAAAAATTACAGCCTATCACTACTTCATTGATCCATTTTTTTGTTTGTACTATTATCTCATCTGCTGTAAACATTACTTACCCGGTATTTGTAAAGGTAAAGCTAACTGTATTTGACTTAGCACTTCAGAAGCAACTGACCCATCACTTAAACTGGCTACCCTTACAACTTTTGAAACGAAAAAAACTGATAGTAAAAAAAGGGAAACCCTTGTAGAATGAAAACTACGGCATGCCACCAAACCCTTTACCAGCAACACTTTCATTTTACAACCAACCCATCCGTTAAAATTACCGTAACAATATAAAACCTTCATGCCCGTTTTTTTTGTGTAAACCAATCAGTAAAACAATTAAAAAAAAACGAAATGAAAACCGCACTTTTAGCCCTTGCAATGATTGCCGGCTTTGCTTCCTGCAAAAAAACTGAAACACCCGCTAACCCCTGTGTTGCCAGCGTTAGCACCATTGCAGGCACCTACAAGATCTCTTCAATAACATATAAGCTCAATGCTTCGGCAACTGCAGCAGATATGTTTGCCAGTGTGCCTGACTGCCAGAAAGATGATACCTACCAGTTGAATACTGATGGCAGTGTTGTATTTACTGACGCAGGCGTTTCCTGTGGCTTACCACCTTTACCCGGCACACCAATAAGCTGGACCCTGGAAGGTAACAACACCCGTATACAAATGGCAGAATTCAATATGACGATTGTTAGTTTTGACTGCAGCAAACTTATTGTATCTGAAGCTGATCTTTTTGTTCCAGGCGATAACAGAACAACTACTTACGTAAAACAATAAGAAGAAACCTCCTTATACCTGAAACCGGGCCATGTGTCCGGTTTTATTTTTTCCTGAAAAACAGTCTCCCACTTAACACAGTGTTGAGATATTGGATTATTTTACCTTTTTTTGATTTGCAAACTATGTATAAAAAGGTAGCTTATGAAAATCCAGTCACTGCTGCAGCTTTTTGAAGTACTTCCGGAAGAAGAAAGAATTATTACGGATGTATTAAGACAAATAATAAGTGAAGGACTGCCTTTATACTGCAGGGAAAAAATATCCTACAATGTGCCTTTCTTTTATGGTAATAAAGGCATTTGTATTATTTGGCCTGCCAGTATTCCCCGTGGCGGCATCAAACAAGGCGTATTACTGGGCTTTTGGTATGGCAATCGATTGAAAGATGAAGACAACTACCTTTCTCATGGCTCCAACAAACAAATTTTTTACAGGATATTTATGCAGGCGGAAGATATTGATGAAGCAGCGATTGTAAAACTGCTTAAAGAAGCCTCCAAACTGGATGCCTCATGGAGAAAACAGTATAAAAAATAAGCCGGACAGGTAATACTCCTGTCCGGCTTTATTTTAAAGTGGGTTAGTTAAATTATAAGTGCCAACTAATTATTTTAAAGTCCTCATATAATTAACAACAGCCCATATATCGTTGGCATCAGGAATTTTCTTTTTGTAAGATGGCATGTCTTTACGGCCTTCAAAAGTTTTATAAAAAAGGGCACCGTCAGTTTGTGCAGCCAGGTCTTTGGTAAAATCACCACAATCAGTATCTAATTGAGATGCTTTGGGGCCATCGCCTTTTCCTTTAGCTCCATGGCAGGATTTGCAATGCTGGTTGTACAGGGTTTTACCGGTAGCAACAGATGCAGCATCCCCTTTTAACGGATTCACTTTTGTTTTGTAAGCGTCCGGAACAGGCCATGGATCATTTGTTGTTGTTTTTGGAACAAATGCAAGCAGGGCAATTGCAAATAATCCTGCGATCAATACAGAAGCTTTCTTTTTCATTTTTCTGGGTTTTATTTAATTTAAAAATTTACGACTTGTAATCAGTATGCGATTTTTTTAAACAGCAGGTTCTTCTTTTCTCAGCCTGAACAGCTGGTAAACAATTACAATGTAATGTCCCCATACTACAACCATCATTATTATAAAAGTAATCAACATCCATATTGGAGGATGAGAACTCCACAAGGCTCGTGGCTGGTTCTGAATCTTATCAGAAACAATCGTGCCCCATTTTTGAACAGCGGCCGCTTCGAGGTTTCCGAAAATTTCATTTTCATCCAGCTTTGCCAGCAAAGTGATATTTCCTTTTTCATCTCCGGGCAGGTTATTGGGTATCTCTACAGATACTTCTCCATTTTCATCGGTGGTGCCCTCGCCTATTTTTAATGGATTAAAGGTACGATTAACAAAAACACCAATCGTTAAATCTTTCACAGATGAATCCGTTGCTGCACCGGGAATAACCAGCTTTACTTTTACAGTCAGCACAGAGTCTTCTTTAACCGGAGTTATTTCAAGCGCCGCTCTTTTCACCGTTACTTCTCCATCAGCGGGGTCCATTTGTTTATTGCCTGCAAACACCGCTTTCAAATTCAGGGTACCATCTTTTGTGGTTGTTAGTGCGGCTGCTTTTACATTCAATACCGCTTTACCATTTTCATCCGTTATTACAAAACCAAGATTCTTTTCAGCTGTATCAATTACCTGCAGAAAACGGATCTTCAGCAATGAAAGCTTTATAAACGAACCTTTTATTTTGGCTTTTACACCTACTTTCAAATCTACAGTATTATCAGATTTTTGCACTGCAATAAACTCAATAGCCGGAGCAATTAAAGCAGCTTCGTCTTTGGCAGCTGGTTCTTTGGTGCCTGCACTGTCTGTTTGAGCAAACAGCTTTACAGGCAACAATAACAACAGCAGCAATACAAACTGCAATATTTTCCTGAACGGCTTTATTATTATTTCTTCTTTCATAAAATATTTTTTAAGCAGGCTTTACTTCTTCTTTGGTTGCAACTGTAGTATCATGGTGGTGGTGTGGCTCGTGAGGAAAATTAACTTCTTCCAATCCGGATACAGGAACCACTGTTACCAACTTGGACATAAGTGTAAAAAATAAAAGAAAGGATGCAATACCTGCAAAAGTGAGCGCCCACTCTGGCCACGTGGCACTGTATTTTACAAATTCCATTCTTGTATCCTGCATTGGAAGCGCAGGTGTTTCCAGGGTTGGCACAATAATGAGATAACGTTTTACCCATAATGCCATTACCATCATAAAAGCTGCAAATGTTATCCAGTTGGGCTTCCTTGTAGCAGGTATGGCCACAATCAATATCGGTATCAGGATGCCGGCAACATTTGCAAATAAAGACCATCCCCCATACTCATGTATACTGAATAATTTATTGATTACTTCACTGTCCCATTTGGCAGAACCAAACCAATCCGTAAAGTATTCTGAAAAAGTAAAATAGCCATATCCTGCCCCCAATACCATTAACCCATAACCGAGGTAAGAAAAATGTTTATCAGTAAAATAATTTTCCAGTTTATACATTTTGCGGTACACCCACATGGCAACAATCAGCACGCCACACCCTGAATACAAAGCACCCAGTACAAAGTAAGGGCCGAAGATGGTGCTGTGCCAGCCTGGCCTCAACGTCATTCCAAATATCCATGATAAGATGGATGCAACAATAATTGATAGTGGAATCATGATAATCGCCAGCAGGTTTTGAGAGATGATCAAATGCCTTTTTTGACTGGCGGCTCCCCGGTAGCCAATGGCAAGTATCTTATACAATTTCTGTTTCCAGGCAGGAATATTAAGTTTGGCATCCCGGTAAACAGCAAAGTCTTTTATCAATGCCATGTACAGGAATAATACACTACCGGCAAAGAAAGTTACTACTGCCATCACATCCCATGTCATAGGCGATTGAATTCTTGGATAAATGAAGAGGTGATGCAACCTGTCGAAACGGCCCACACATAATAAGATGAATATCGGGCCAACAATCACAGAGATCAGCGTCATCATCTGGGCCAGCCGTACAATCGGTTTGCCCCACGGCACTTTAAGCAAATGCAGCACACCAGCAATGATGGCGCCGGCATAGCTGAGGCCAATAAAAAAGATGAAGTTCACAATGAACAGCCCCCACACCACATTATCCCTCATGCCTGTTACAACATGCCCTTTTGCAATTTGCAGGTACAATGCATAACCACCAATGATGATCCATACTAAAAAGAAAATACTCCATGCCATATTCTTTTTTCCAAACTTTTCAATATTGGAGCGTTGGTAATCGAAGGCTTCCTGCTGGTAAGTATTGAGTTCCATAAAATTTTACACTTTAAAATGATCTAATTCCTTTATCAGGATTATTTGTGCTCTCCTTCCATTACATCTTTAAACCGTTGTTTCAATGTATCAGAGAGATCATCATATCCTCTCTCCACAGGGAACTGCCTGTCTTTTGGTGGCAGGTAATAAACCCTTGGCTTGGTGCCCAGTTCTTCCAGGAACCTGTAACCGGCACGGTCTTTTATCAACTGTGTAAAACTGACTGTTTCGTCACCGTTAGTAACCGTATCTTCATTTTCATCACCAAAATAAAAAACACCATTGGGGCAGGCTTCCACACATGGCGGCAGCAAACCTTCTCTTGCCCTGTCCGCGCAGAAATCGCATTCTTCAACCGTACCTACTTTAGCCGGTACTCCTGTTTCTGCATTGTAAGGAAGGTCCCTGATATCCATTGATATCTCAGGCTCATCCCAGTTAAACACACGGGTTGAATAAGGACAGGCCGCCATGCAGAATTTGCAACCGATACAACGGTCGTTGTCTATCAGCACCAGGCCATCCTGCCTTTTAAAAGTAGCATCCACCGGGCAAACTTTTACACAGGGCGGATTATCGCAATGAAAACACTGTTTGGGAAACCAGTAGGGTGCTCCCTTTTCACTGTCCTTCAACAGTTTCACAGTAAGCCATTCCTTATCTTCCGGGCGGTAATGGTGTTTTTGGCAGGCAGTAATACACTTACGTGCATTTTTGCACCTGGCCAGGTCAACCACCATTACAAACTTTTTTCCGGCTATACCTACCCGTTGTTCATGCTGTGATAAAACAGCCATGGTTTCGTGGTGATTGAGATAAGCAGAATCAATTTCAACAATCTCGCCATCCGGTGACAGGAGTTGAATCTTTTGACTTATCACTTCTTTTTTAGAAGAGCAGGAACAGATGGAACTGCCACAGGCAGCAGTAACTACTGTTGCAATGGCTGCATTCTTTATAAAGTCCCTCCTGCTTTTGCCGTTAACTTCTTCTTCTTGTTTCATTGCTGAGATTTGAATGATCAACTGTTATTTTCTTTGGATGGATTTTGCATCCATTCATATATTTCTTTGTTGGTAGATTTTTGTTTTTTGTTGCTGCTTCCAGAACGCTCTTATCTATTTCTACCAGTTTACCATCTGCAGTAAGCATTTTTACCATTCCCGGAGCTGCTTCATTTTTTTCTGCATTTGTAAAGAGTGATAAAAACCAGCGGCGTGATTTGGATTCTTCATTTGTTGGCTTACCCATAATATTTAATGATTTATGTCAGTACATCAAAATTGATGGTGCAACTTAGAGACAGATTACAGACAATTCCATGACAATAATCAAAGAATGGTGTGATAAATGTCACACATGCATCAATCATTTGTCATAGAAATGTCAGGAGGGCAAGAATACTTTTGACATGGAATTTTTAAAAGAGAGTTCTTTAACAGAATCAATATTCGCTAAGTAAACTAATCTAATTATGAAAAAGATTTCAGTAATCCAGGCGGTCACACTTTTCCTTACCGTTATGTTTGTAAGTGCTTCCGTTTTTCAATGTAAAAAAAATGATAAAGACATCATCAAGGGTTTGGACCGGTCATTTACGGGTACAGCAGACACTACTATTTATGCTTCCTTTTATGAAAGCAATACGGTAAGTGTAGCAGAAGCCACACCTGATGTAAATGATGTTATTAAATTCAGGGGAGTTCAAACCATCGTTCATGAATACTGTGCTACTTCCAATTGTCATGGTGGTCCAATAGGTCCAAAATTGGATACCTACACAGAGATTATGAAATATGTAATACCTGGCAGCCCGTCCAGCAGCAAATTATGGGACTTTGTAACTACGAATGATTTTGACAAAGCTATGCCTCCGGTAAACTCCAACCATGAATTAACCATTACCGACAAAACATTGTTGTACAACTGGATATTAAATGGAGCCAAAGAAAGGCCCGATTTGAATGATTTCAGGCCAGCGGCTGTTTCCCTTATCGTTATAGGATGTGGCTCTGCTAACTGCCATAACCAGGCAACTGCCACCGGTGGCTGGGCAAGAAAAGGCGCCATTCCGGGTTTAACAGCTGCAGACACCACTACCTTTACTTATATTAATCCTGCTACGGGAATAGGAACCGTATATTGCCAGTTATCAAATGAAACTTTACGGAACCAGGTTTGGACTGCGTATAAAGATAGTGTTAAAAAATTCTATTCAGATACTACCGCTTTTGCCAGCTACAGGCCATGGAAAACATTGGGTACCCCACGTTCTGCACTGAGCACAAGAGGGCCATTGCAGAGTTATGATGATATCATCATGGATATCTATTATCCAAAGAGTGTGAGGAGCAACTCTACTGTTCAATACACAGATCCTAACACATTAATTACTTACTATGTAAAGGGCAATCCTATCAATGCTTCCAGTTCCCTGCTTTCAAGAGTAGATTCAACTATATTATTGGCTAACCCATTCACAGGCATTTTTGCAACTAGCCAACAGGGTGACATGGCATATGGAGACGGCGGTTTAAAACCCAGCGAAATAGCCCTTATTAAAGCCTGGTATTTTGCCGATCCTAACATTCCGGGAGTATGGAAATATGGATTGAACAATGCAGGTATTTTCAAATACAGAAAAACAGGAAACATCATCAAACAATAACCGAAGTATTCATTCTAAAATTTCAGATATATGAAAAAAGTAATTATAATAATGGCTATGACGACTTCAATGCTTACTTACCTGTTGTCATCCTGTTACAAAAACAAAGAAGATATCCTCGCATTGCCAAAAGTGTCCTTCAGGGCAGACGTAGTGCCAATAATGGTTGCAGGAGGTTGTGGATGCCACAATAACGGCACTACCAGGGCTATCCAGTTCTCACATGCAGATACAATTTTTATGATGGTATCCTTTCCAGGTCTGGCTTATTTACTGCATGGGTAAATGGCGGTACACACCCGGGCGGTGGTGAAATTGATTTTAAGCCCAATGAAGCTTCCATTATCAGAAGCTGGCTCGCCGGCGGAGCCAAAGATGATGGCGGCGGATGCGATGTTACAGGCACTATTACTTATACCGCCAAAATCGCCCCGCTGTATTTAACAACCTGTAAAGGCTCAACCTGCCATGGCGGTATCGCTGCTGGTTTGGATTACAATAAAATGCTTGCAGTAAAAAGCACCTTAGCTGCCATGATGAACAGTTCCGGCAACAGCGGTCACCCGGGTGGAGGATTGAGCTTAAGTACCTGCACCGTAAACCTTTTTACAGAATGGATTGCACAGGGGCAGCCACAATAGTTCATCAAATAATTTGACTTAATATGTATGTAATTAAAATAAAATCAGCTTTTATGAAAAAGATATTATTGTTGCTCGTTTCCTGCTTTACTCTCTTTGCCGTTGCAATAGCGCAGAACGCTGCAGAGACAGAAAATAAAGAAACGCCTAAACAAAAATTTACAAGGGCTACTTTCAATTCCACCAAGATCATCAACATGCAGAGTACAGAAATCGTAAGCAAGGGAACTTTACAGTTTATGATTTCCCACCACTTCAGTTACCTGTGGAATGAAGGCGCAGGCGCTGAAAACCTGGGACAGTTTTTTGGGCTTAACTCAGGTGTGGCTCATACCTACCTTTCCTTTGATTACTCCCCATTAGACTATCTTAATCTTGGGGTAGCAATGGCAGGTAGTTCAAAATACGAAGCATGGGCAAAGTTCAAACTCCTGCGTCAGCAAACAGGTGCCAAAAATATTCCTGTATCAATTGCATTGTATTCAATGATGAATGTTAATACAGCCAAGGACCCCGACAACCAGTTTGCAGGCAACAAATTTTCTTACATGAACCAACTGCTGATTGCCCGTAAATTCTCAGACAAATTATCTCTGCAGATAATGCCTACCTGGATACACTTTAATATTGTTCCTTACGGCATTAACAACAGCAATGAAGTTTTTTCACTGGGCATTGCAGGCAAATACAAAATGAGCAGTAAACTGAACCTTACTGCTGAGTATGCCCGTCAATTGAACATGTACGAAAACCTCGTTGCCAAAAACGGTTCCATCATCAATTACAGTCCTGACCTGCTTTCTGTAGGCATTGAAATCAATAGTGGCAGTCACCTGTTCCAGTTCTATATTGGCAGTACTGTTGATGCTTCCAATATTGACCAGCTGGCAAGAAATAACAGTAAAATAAAAGACAAAAACTTTGCGTTTGGATTTACCATCAACAGAAGTTTCTAAAAACACCGCTTGAATATGAAAATTTATCAAAGTGCCGGCCAATATGGCCGGCACTTTGATTTTGTAGTGCACCAATACTGCTATATCCGGAAAACTACTTAAACATAGCGCCTGCACTTTATTAAAAAACCATTGTTCAAATAAACAGTAACCAATATAAACATACTTGCCCCCTGCATTGTAACTTTATCTTCAGAATAAACGATTGACAATCTTTTTCTTTACCAACAAGTTTATCATCATGCAAAAAACAGCAAGGCACCCGTTTCAAAATATTTTATCCTCTTCGTTTTATCAGTAATTATTTCAAATTCACTGCCTGCTCAACGCAGCCTGAATTTTGATGAAGGCTGGAAGTTTCACTTTGGTAACGCAGGTAACCCTGAAAAAGATTTTAACTACAGCATCACTACCATCTTTGCCAAATCAGGCGCAGAAAATAATACCGCCATTTCGGTAAAATTTGAAGACAGTGCCTGGCAAACAGTTCAATTGCCCCACGACTGGGCCGTTACTTTACCTTTTGTGAAGGTTGATAATTTTGATGTAATGGCACATGGATACAAACCTGTTGGTGGCCTTTTTCCTGAAACGAGCATTGGCTGGTATCGTAAACATTTCGCCGTTGCTGCTGCAGATTCAGGCCAGCGTTTTCAAATTCAGTTTGATGGTATTTTCCGGGATGCCAATATTTGGTTGAACGGATTTTACCTGGGCAATAATAAAAGTGGTTATTGCGGCATTGCTTATGACATTACTGACTATATTAATTTTCATGGCGACAATATACTGGTAGTAAGAGCAGATGCCACCCAGTATGAAGGCTGGTTTTATGAAGGAGCCGGCATTTACCGGCATGTATGGCTGAATCAAATGAATAACCTGCATGTAGTGAAAGATGGTATCTATGCATATTCTAATATTCAAAATAACAAAGCAATCATAAACATAGAAACAACAGTTGAAAACAAAGCATTGACTGCAGCCAATGCAACGGTAAAGGCTTATTTGAAAGATAGAAATGGAAATATCATTGCCAGTTCAAAAGAGCAACCAGTATCACTTGCCATCAATGAAAATAAATCCATTAAACAGTCAATAAATATCAATACACCCAGGCTATGGTCGTTGGAAGACCCATACCTGTACAGGGTTTCAGTTATCATCAAATCAGGTGGTATAACAGTTGACAGCAAACAACTCCGTTTTGGTATCAGGGATATTGCCATTAAACCCAACGGTGTTTTCTTAAATGGAAAACATATCAAGATATATGGTGTAAACAATCACCAGGATCATGCTGGTGTAGGCAGTGCCATGCCGGATTACTTACAATACTACCGGGTGAATTTATTAAAGAATATGGGAGTGAACGCATACCGTACCAGCCACAACCCTCCCACTCCTGAATTGCTGGATGCCTGTGACAGCCCTGGGTATGCTGGTGCTGGATGAAAACCGTTTACTGAACAGTTCACCTGAATACATGGACCAGTTTGAGCGTTTATTAAAACGTGACAGGAGCCGTGCCTGCGTTTTCCTTTGGTCCATTGCCAATGAAGAAGGATGGATACAAAAGAATGATTATGGCAAACGGATCGCTCAAACACTCATCAGCAAACAACACCAACTTGATCCCACAAGAACCTGCACCTATGCAGCAGATGTGCCAAATGTTTTCAAAGGCATTAATCAAGTGATTCCTGTAAGAGGTTTTAATTACAGGGAATCATTCGTGGCAGATTATCACCGTGATCATCCCAATCAGCCCATCATTGGAACTGAGATGGGCAGCACCGTTACCACCAGGGGCATTTATACAAAAGACAGCATCAGGGCTTACCTGCCCGACCAGGATATCACTGCACCATGGTGGGCAAGCACTGCAGAAAAATGGTGGACACTGGCTGCAGACAATGATTATTGGCTGGGTGGTTTTGTCTGGACGGGATTTGATTACCGGGGTGAACCAACACCTTTTGAATGGCCCAATATCAATTCGCATTTCGGCATTATGGACATGTGTGGCTTTCCAAAAAATATTTATTACTACTACCAGAGCTGGTGGACGGATAAAGATGTGCTGCATATTTCTCCGCACTGGAACCATGGTACCGAATGGAACAAACCTAAAACCCCCATTGATGTGTGGGTGAACAGCAATGCAGATGATGTGGAATTATTTTTGAATGGAAAAAGTTTAGGCAAAAAAACAATGCCCCGCAATGGCCACCTGCAATGGAGTGTTCCTTATTCACCAGGCAAACTAGAGGCTGTTGCATTTAAGAAAGGAAAAAGATTGACGGCCAAAATAGAAACCACCGGGCCGGCTGCAGAAGTGGTATTGACTCCTTATAAAACAACGATGCTGGCGGATGGACAGGATGCCACCGTGATCAATGTTTCGTTGATTGACCGTGAAGGCCGTGAAGTGCCGGATGCTGATAACAGGGTGCAATTTTTCATTTCTGGTGCTGATGCAAAAATCATTGGTGCAGGCAATGGCGATCCCAGTAGTCATGAGCCCGATCAATGTGCAGATGGCGCCTGGCAACGCAATGCCTTCAATGGCAAATGCCAGCTGATTATCAGGGCTGGAAAAATTCCAGGGAGCATTAAAGTAGAAGCAAAAGCAGCAGGATTATGGACAGGTAGCACAGATATCACTACTGTATCAGCGGCATCCGTTGCTAGTATCCACATCGATAAAAAATATGAGCTGAAAGGTGCTGCAGCCTTGCCAAGAGAAACCACCAAGATGCTCGGCGCTGATATTTCTTTTTTGCCGGAACTGGAAAACAAAGGCATTCATTTTTCTGAGAATGCTGTAGAAAAAGATGCCATTCAAAGCCTGAAAGACCATGGCTTTAATTATGTGAGGTTGCGAATTTTCAATGATCCTGCACATGACAGTGGCTATTCTCCCGGCAAAGGTTTCTGTGACCTGGCACATACCTTACAAATGGCTAAAAGAGTAAAAACTGCCGGCATGAAATTGCTATTGGATTTTCATTACAGCGATTACTGGGCTGACCCCGGGCATCAATACAAACCAGCGGCCTGGAGCCAATTAAACTTTGAGCAACTTAAACAGGCACTCTACGATTATACCGTGCAGGTGATGGCAGCATTGAAAGCACAGGGCACATTGCCTGACATGGTTCAAGTGGGTAACGAGATCAACCATGGTATTGTTTGGCCAGAAGGCAATGTAAGCAGTTTAGACAGTCTTGCACAACTGCTGAACGCAGGTACAGCGGCGGTAAAATCAGTTGACCCCACCATTGTAATGCTGCTGCATGTAGCGCTGGGCGGACAAAATGCAGAATCTGTTTTCTTCTTAGACAATATGCTGGCACGTGGGGTACACTTCGACGTGATCGGGCTTTCCTACTATCCAAAATGGCATGGCACCCTGGATGACCTGCGTGATAACATGAATGACCTGCTGCGGCGTTACAACAAAGATTTAATTGTGGCGGAATATTCTCAACGCAAGGAAGAAGTGAACAAGATTGTATTTGACCTGCCCGGCGGAAAAGGCAAAGGCTCCTGCATCTGGGAACCACTCAGCACCTGGGAGTCTATCTTTGACTGGAAGGGAAAATCAAATGAACTGCTGAATCTGTATGACGGGTTCAACAAAAAATATATAGAAAAGAAATGACGAATCGGGTATAGTACGATACACTGTATTTAATCCATTACAGATATGGATTGTTTCCCAAATACATTTAATCCGTAGCCAGATCCGGTATAAAATCTTAAATACATGTACAAAACTGGCAGTCGGGCATGATTCTTTAGGTTTAAGCAACACAGGATTGCATCTTACGCCATGCAGTACTCGAAACAACAGATACTCTGCTACTAAGTGGCAAATGACAATTACGAAAGTTATCCAGGCATTTTAACCAGTTTTCAAACACAAATAATAATAATTCCAAAATACAGTTGAAATACAATTTAGATATATTTGGATGCACAAACTTAAAACAGGAACTTGAATAATGGTTCTTTAATTTAAAATGACTTATGCTTTCAAAACAATTAACACATAAAACGCTGATCAGGTACGATGAAAATATCGGGCACCTCTTTGTACCCAATATCATCATGCGGCAACCCCATAGCGAAAAACCGTATTATGTAAAAACCAATAAACAGGGCTTCAGGGCCGATTTTGACTACCAAAATATAAAAGATGGAAATGAATTGAGGATTGCATTTATCGGGGATTCCTTTACTGCCGGAGAAGGCGTTGCGAATGAAAAACGTTTTTCTGACCTGGTTTCAAAAGCATTCGGGGCAAAGAGTTATAATTTCGGGCTTTCGGCATCCGGAGTTGATCAGCAATACCTTATTTATAAAGACATCGCATCAACATTTGACCATGATGTACTGGTTATTTCACCCCATATCATCAATATTTTCAGGAACCTGATGACGGAACGGGTTTCAGTGGAAGGGCAAACCGGTAAAAAAATACTGGTTCCCAAACCATACTTTACATTGGAAGGTGAAAAGTTGATCCGCCATAATTTTCCAGTGCCAATGAAACGGAAAATTGTAGAAACATTTGCCCCTAAAAACAAGTTAATTGAACCCAATGATTTTGCAAGAAAATTGTTTCATCAGTACATACCTAAAAGACTAAAAGAAGAATTATTAAAAATACAATTCAAGGAGCACCGGGGATATGAGAAAGCCAATGACCCAAGATGGTTATTGATGCGTAAATTGTTAGAGGGCATCATTGAAAAAGCAGGCAACATTCCCATTCTCCTGGCCCCACTGCCCTACCACCAGGTATATAAAAACCCTGACTACAGGAAACGCTTTTTGGAACTGGCCAACCAATATAGCAATGTAACTTTTGTAGATGTTTTGGAAAAATTTAAAACAGTGCCGGATACGGACACACTGGATTTTAAGAAAGATGAGCACTATTCTGAATACGGGCACGAGGTAATTGCGGATGCCATTATTGAGAAAATAAAACAAAAAGGGATTTTAAAACCGGTGGCACCTGTTCTTGAAAAGCCCATTACTCAAAAAAAATCTTCCTATATCCTGGGCATTTCAGCTTTTTATCACGATGCTGCTGCCGCATTGATAAAAGATGGGGAAATAATTGCTGCCGCACAGGAGGAAAGGTTTACCAGGGTAAAAAACGATGCAAGATTCCCTGCAAGCGCCATTAACTTTTGCCTGGAAGCTGCCGGCATTAATGTGGATGACCTGGAAGCCATAGCATTTTACGACAACCCCTATATAACACTCGAAAGGATCATCGCTTCCCAGATTGCAGTTTATCCAAAAGGAGCAGCTATATGGGAAGAGCTGTTTCCCAAATGGGTGCAAACCAAAATGCACATACCGGACATTATCCGTACTGAATTAAATTTCAAGGGTAACCTTTATATGGCATTGCACCATCTTTCTCATGCTGCAAGTGCTTTTTATCCATCACCATTCACCAAATCGGCCATCCTTACCATTGATGGCGTGGGTGAGTGGGCTACCGCCACCATTGGTATTGGTGATGCCAATGATATCAGGATTCTTAAGGAAATGAACTTCCCTCATTCGGTGGGGCTGTTGTATTCCGCATTCACTTATTACACCGGGTTTAAAGTAAATGAAGGTGAATACAAACTGATGGGCCTTGCTCCTTATGGAGAACCTACTTATGTTGACCTCATTAAAAAAGAAATTGTGAACATACATGATGATGGTTCCATCACCTTGAACATGGCCTATTTTGGCTACCAGGAAAATCTTTCCATGATTAATGAAAAATTTGAAAATTTATTTGGTGGCCCTGCCCGTAAAGACAAAGAAGAAATAACCAAACGCATCAGGGATATTGCAAAATCAATTCAGGTAGTTACTGAAGAAATTGTTATCAAAATGGCAAGGCATGCCAAAGCAATAACCGGTGCCGATAATTTGTGTTTGGCCGGTGGCGTAGCACTTAATTGTGTTGCCAACGGTAAAATTTTGACAGAAAATATTTTTAAAAACATCTGGATACAACCTGCAGCCGGTGATTCAGGCGGTGCATTGGGTGCAGCCATGGCATTACATTACCTGAAAAACAAAGACACTGCCAAACAAAGAATTGAAGGGGTATCTCTCCAGAAAATTTCCTGCTTCGGACCCTCGTTTACAGACGATGAAATTAAGGCTCACCTGGATTCATTTGGTTACAAATACACCCGTTTAGATAAGTCGGAAAGAAATAAAGTAGTAGCCAAATATTTAGCAGAAGGAAAAATTGCAGGGCATTTCCAGGGTGGTGTTGAATATGGGCCAAGGGCATTGGGGGCACGTTCCATCTTAGGTGACCCAAGAAGTGAAACTACCCAGGCTTCGCTGAACTTAAAAATAAAATTCCGGGAATCATTCCGGCCATTTGCCCCATCGGTTTTGGAAGAAGATGTTTCCAACTATTTCAATTTACATCACCCCAGCCCCTATATGCTGATTGTGGCACCGGTTAATGAAGACAGGTGCATCAAAAGTAATTCCGGTTATAAGAATGATTTGTTTGAAATAGTAAACCAAAAAAGAAGTGATTTACCGGCCATCACCCATGTGGATTATTCTGCAAGGGTACAATCCGTAAACAAAGAAGACAATCCTGTTTATTACGATCTGATCAATGAATTTAAAAAAATAACTGGTTATGGTGTAATCATCAACACCTCTTTTAATGTAAATGGAGAGCCCATTGTTTGCACGCCCAAGGATGCCGTAAGGTGTTTTATGAAAACCAATATGGATGTGCTGGTACTGAATAATTTTTTATTGCTGAAGGAAGACCAAACGGAGAGTGAACTTGATAAAATTAACCCGGGGTCGGCTCAAAAAAACGGGCAGAAAAACCAGGCCATATTAAATGCCGAAAAAGATGCGATGCAAGTATTTAATAAATATATGCCCGGCTTCGTGTCATTTAAAGATGCTGTGGCAAAAAACACTGGTGGAAATGCTGATTCAACATGGGTTAATTTTTCAAACAACGATTATTTAATACGAGATACCCCGCTAACATCTGTTACTCCTGACGATATCACAAAGCATTGGAAGGCTATACCGGCTGAAAACAGGAAAACATTGAATGATTTTTTACAGGAAATCATCAACCTCTCTATAAAGCATAAAGTAAAAGCAGCAGAAATTACCAGTAAAGTTTCGGATTCTATTTATGAGATGTTTTAGGAATGTTTGTGCAGCCATTAAGATCATGTGATAAACTGCTGCTGCTATTCCAACGAAGGAGGAATCTGCCGGGTAACACTGCCGGAGATGATCCATTGAACTAAAGCCAACCATATCTCTTGTATCTCGGGATGACAGCCAAAAAAAATCCCCTCCAAACAAATGAAGGGGATGTATTTTTTACCCTTTAAGGGGTTATTGGCTAAATCAGTATCCGCCCATGCCACCCATATCAGGAGCACCATGTGAATGCGGCGCTTCATCTTTTGGCTTGTCGGCGATCACTGCTTCAGTGGTCAGCAACATACCTGCAATAGAAGCTGCATTTTCCAATGCTACACGGCTTACTTTGGTTGGATCAATTACACCAGCTTTAAATAAGTTTTCGTACACTTCAGTTCTTGCATTGAAACCAAAATCACCCTTGCCTTCTTTAATTTTCTGTACCACGATAGAACCATCGATACCTGCATTAGAAGTTAAGCAACGTAGGGGCTCTTCCAGAGCACGGCGAACAATTGCCATACCGGTTTGCTCATCTGCAATCTGGCCTTTTACTTTTGCTTCAAGGCTTTCGATAGCACGGATGTAAGCAACACCACCGCCTGGTACAATGCCTTCTTCAACAGCAGCACGTGTTGCATGCAATGCATCATCTACCCTGTCTTTCTTTTCTTTCATTTCAACTTCGGTAGCAGCACCTACGTACAATACAGCAACACCACCAGCCAGTTTAGCCAAACGCTCCTGCAGTTTCTCTTTGTCGTAGTCAGAAGTGGTATTTTCAACCTGTGCTTTAATTTGATTTACCCTTGCAGTAATATCTTTTTTAGCGCCTTTACCACCAACAATGGTAGTATTGTCTTTATCAATTGTTATAGATGCTGCCTGTCCTAAAAAGGTAAGGTCAGCAGCTTCTAATTTATGACCCAACTCTTCGCTTACTACAGTACCTGCAGTTAAGATAGCGATATCAGTCAGCATTTCTTTTCTCCTGTCGCCAAAGCCCGGCGCTTTTACAGCAGCCACCTTAATGGTACCACGTAATTTGTTTACCACCAGAGTTGCCAATGCTTCACCTTCGAGGTCTTCAGCAATGATCAGCAACGGACGGCCGCTTTGAGCTACTTTTTCAAGGATATGCAGAATGTCTTTCATTGCAGAAATCTTCTTATCATATATCAATATGTAAGGGCTCTGCAATTCAGTCTGCATTTTTTCGCTGTTCGTTACAAAGTAGGGTGATACATAACCACGGTCAAACTGCATACCTTCAACGATATCAACAGTAGTATCTGTTCCTTTGGCTTCTTCTACAGTAATCACACCTTCTTTGCCAACTTTTGCAAACGCTTCGGCAATTAATTTTCCGATGGTTTCATCGTTGTTGGCAGAGATGGTAGCCACCTGCTGAATTTTTTTTACTGTCATTTCCTACAGTCTGGCTCTGAGATTTCAAATTTTCAACAACAATACTAACAGCTTTATCAATACCACGTTTCAGGTCCATTGGGTTGGCGCCGGCAGCTACCATTTTCAAACCTTCGCTGATGATTGACTGAGCCAATACAGTAGCAGTAGTAGTACCATCACCTGCAATATCTGCAGTTTTGCTGGCCACTTCTTTCACCATTTGGGCACCCATGTTCTCAATAGCGTCTTCCAGTTCAATTTCTTTAGCTACAGTAACACCATCTTTAGTAACCTGTGGTGCACCAAATTTCTTTTCAATAACCACGTTGCGGCCTTTTGGACCCAGGGTTACTTTTACAGCGTTGGCCAAAGTATCAACGCCTTTTTTCATTTTATTTCTTGCTTCTATATCGAAGTATATCAGATTTGCCATGACGATTAATTTTAGATTTAATATTTGAGAATGTAGATTTTAATGTGACCAGCTTTTGTTCTTTTTTCAACATCGGTGTGTCACTCACTTGTACAATTACAGCATTGAGGAGCATTCCTGCTCTCTGTAAACCTTATACTATTGCTAAAATGTCGCTTTCCCTCATGATCAGGTATTCGCTACCCTCAATAGAGATCTCAGTTCCGGCATATTTGCCATACAGAACTACATCACCTGCTTTTACAGTTACAGGTTCGTCTTTTTTACCAGGACCGGCAGCGATTACAGTACCACGCTGTGGTTTCTCTTTAGCAGTATCGGGGATGATGATACCACCTGCAGTTTTTTCTTCGGCAGCAGCCGCTTTCACAATTACCCTGTCATGCAATGGGGTAATACTTACTTTTTTAGCCATGATTTTATTGATTTTGTTAATTTGAATGTATTTGAGCCTGCAAATGTAGGCAACCCACACCAACGAAATTCATACCAAAGAAAATAACGGAATAGTTGTCAGCCAATTCGCTCCCGATGTCAGTCCTGCCATGTATACTGCGACAATTTTGCATTATCAACCCTTTTACCACATGCCAACAATTATTCCCCTAAATTTGCAGCCGGATTTAAAGAATACAGGATGATCAGCAGAAGAAACATACGGGTTAAGGTAATGCAAAGCCTTTATACATCAGACAGTATCACCAATGATGTAAATGCAGCAGATGCGACAAAGCTTTTAAGGAAGCAGTTTGATCTGTCCAGGAAATTATTTTTATACCTCACCTATTTTCTAACTGAAGTAGCCCGGTATGCCGAAAAGGATTCGGTGAAGAAAGCTGGTAAGCATTTACCCAGTGCAGCAGACCTTAATATCAATACCAAAATTGCAGGCAATGAACTGTTGTGGAAAATACTGGACGAACCCAGTTTTATAGGGGCTGTTTCGGAATTAAAGCCAGCGCATATTATTGAAGAAGAACTGCTGAAAAGAACTTACGAAACGCTTACACATACAGAAGAATACAAGGATTACATCGCTGTATTGGCAAGGGACAAGAAATCGGAGAAAGTGATCCTGGAATTCATTTTTACCAACCTGATGCTGCCCAACGAAGATTTTACCAGCCATATTGAAGAGCATTTTATTAACTGGGACGATGATGCCGAAATGATGAACGTGCTGATGCTGAATTACCTGCAGAAACCTCACCAGGTGAACTTTAATGAAATGGTAAGCAAAGAAAAAATGGACTTTGCCATCAGCCTGCTGCAGACGGTAATTGAAAAGAAAGAAATAAGCATGGAACTGCTGAAACCCAAATTGAAGAACTGGGATGCAGAGCGAATTGCTACACTGGACCTGATCATCATCCAGATGGGCATTTGCGAATTTTTGTTTTTTGAAACCATTCCTACCAAGGTTACCATCAACGAATACATTGACCTGGCCAAGGAATACAGCACACCTCAAAGCGGACAGTTTATCAACGGGATACTGGATAATATCCATAAAGAATTAACTGCTGAGGGAAAGATACACAAGAAAAGTTTTAAGA
Source organism: Chitinophagaceae bacterium (assembly GCA_016722465.1). Lineage (GTDB taxonomy): Bacteria > Bacteroidota > Bacteroidia > Chitinophagales > Chitinophagaceae > Ferruginibacter. Next base: position 967,144 of record JADKJC010000013.1, read on the forward strand.
ACAGCACTTTATGAGTGAAAATGGATAATTGAAAATTGAAAGTTTAACAATGAAAGAATACATTTTATTTTTTGTTGCAGCAGCATCGTTTGCCAGTTGCGATGTAAGAAGAAATGACAAAATATCGGATGATGCAGGCATAAGAGAGGACAAAGAAAGAAGGGAACTTACACACCAGCGGGAAGTGGCGATGAAGGATTCCACTACTGTGCAATTAATAGACAGTGTATACAATTTTGGCACTGTTGAAGCAGGTGAAAAAGTAACCTGCAGTTTTAAATTTAAAAACACCGGAGAGAAAGCACTGGTAATAGCAGATGCCCATGCAAGCTGCGGTTGTACGGTGCCGGAAAAACCGGAAAAACCAATAATGCCCGGGGAGATCGGTGAAATAAAAGTAGTCTTTAACACCCAGGGTAAATCCGGGCACCAGGAAAAAGGGATCGTGGTTAATTCAAACGTAAAACCTTCTTTTGGCGATTTGAAACTGGTGGGTGAAGTGAAGTTAAAATAAAGTGCAACCAATCATTTTTTAATAATCAATATTACACACAATGCAATTACTCGGAATTTTTTTACAGTCACCTGCGTCGAGCAGCAGTTTTTCACTGATATTTATGGGCCTGATGATCCTGGTATTCTGGATGTTCATGATCCGTCCGCAGGCAAAAAAAGCAAAGCAGCAAAAAACATTTATCAATGATTTGAAGAAAGGGGACAAAGTGGTTACTATTGCAGGCATTCATGGCAATATCAACAAAGTAAATGAAGATGGTACGATCAGTTTGGAAGTGAGCCCCGGCAGCTACCTTAAAATTGAAAAAAGTACTATCAGCATGGAAATGAGTGCTGCCCTGAACAAGCCTGCTGAAACCAAGTAATGAATGGTCAATGCCCGTAAGTGGAATAATATAATTTTTCAGAAACCCAAAAGCCAATTTCAAAATGGCTTTTGGGTTTTTGTTTTAGGTAAATTTGATGCACTAAACCATCTAATCCATCCATCCCGAAAGCCTTCGGGACTAAACAATAATCTATGCTAAGGGTAGGCATCACAGGCGGTATTGGCAGCGGCAAAAGCACCGTAGCCAGAATATTTGAAGTGATGGGCATACCTGTGTATTATGCGGATGATGCCTCAAAAAAATTGATGAATGAAGATGAATCACTGAAACAAACTATACAACAGCATTTTGGTAGCGATACCTACAGTAATGGAATCTTAAACCGCAAACATCTCTCCTCGTTGGTTTTTAATAATGCTGAAAAACTGGCCTTATTGAATTCAATTGTTCATCCCGCCACCATTAAAGATGCAGAAGAATGGATGATGAAACAAACCTCTCCCTATGCTATTAAAGAAGCCGCATTGATCTTTGAAAGTGGCGCTCAGGAACACCTGGATAAAGTGATTGGAGTATACGCTCCCACTGCTGTAAGAATTAACCGGGTGATGCAAAGAGACCATATCAACCGTGATGAAGTGATCAGCCGTATGAACAACCAGGTACCTGATGAAATCAAAATGCGGCTTTGTGATTATGTAATCGCCAATGATGAGCAGGAATTGCTGACACCCCAGGTTCTGAAACTACATGAACAACTTCTTGCAATCGTGATGAAGTAATCTTTTATGATACCTAACCCGGAGGTTTAAAATGACATTTTAAATTTTTGAATCTACGCTTCCCCATTCAATGCATCTTCGATAATTGAAGACAATAAAAAAACCGGGTAGGGATACCCGGTTTTTTTATTTCAATATCTATATAAAACATCTGCTTATTTCAACTTCGCCAATGCTTCTTTAATTCTCACCCATGCCCTTTCAATATTTTCCATACTGTTGGCAAAAGAAAAACGTACACAGTCTGGTTCGCCAAACGCCTCTCCCATTACAGATGATACATGCGCCGTATTTAACAGGTACATGGAAAAGTCCGCAGAGTTGGTAATCTTATTTTCTCCATCGCTCTTACCAAAATAATAACTCACATCAGGGAAAATATAAAAAGCCCCTTCCGGTGTATAGGTTTTAAACCCCGGTATATCTTTTACCAGTTCCAGCACTCTTGCCCTTCTTCTTGCAAACTCTTCAGTCATTTCAAAGGAAGGCTTCAGATCGGTTGTTAATGCCACTACGCCCGCCTTTTGGGCAATAGAGCAGGTAGCGCTGGTAAACTGCCCCTGTAATTTTTCACAGGCTTTGGCAATATCAACATTTGCTGCAATATACCCAAGTCTCCAGCCTGTCATCGCAAAACCCTTACTCAATCCATTCACTACAATCACCCTGTCTTTCAGGTCGCTGAACTGGGCGATGCTTTCATGCTTGCCAACGAAATTGATGTACTCGTAAATCTCATCTGCAATGATGTAAACATTGGGATGTTTCCTGAATACTTCCGCCAATCCTTCCAATTCAGTTTTGCTGTACACTGCACCCGATGGATTGCAGGGAGAAGAGAATAAAAACACTTTTGTTTTAGGAGTAATCGCTGCTTCCAGTTCTGCAGGGGTGATTTTAAAGCTACTTTCCAGTGTTGTTCTGATTTCCACAACAGTTGCCCTGGCAATTTTCACCAACTCAGAATAAGTAACCCAGTAAGGTGTTGGAATGATCACTTCCTCCCCCTCATCCGCCAATGCTAAAATAACATTGGCCAAACTTTGCTTGGCACCGGTGGAGGTGACAATGTTTTCCGGTTTATAATCGAGGTTATTATCTCTTTTAAGTTTTGTACATACGGCTTCTCTCAAATCCAAAAATCCAGGTACCGGTGTATAGTGGCTCCAGTTATCATTGATGGCTTTAATGGCTGCATCTTTAATGTGCTGGGGTGTATCAAAATCGGGCTCACCTAAACTAAGATCAATCACATCAACACCTTTGGCACGGAGTTCACGGCCCAGTTTGGCCATTTTCAGGGTTTCTGGTTCAGCAAAACGGTCTAACAAAGAAGATAATTGCATACTTGAATTTTTAAGACTGCGAAATTACAAGAAAATAAACATTTTCATTGCTTCGAATAAACATAATTCAGTTTCAGTAAAAAATATTTACGGATGTATATAATCTGTTGGAAATATTTCAACGGAATTTAAGCAACCTACAGCTTTTGATTATAGCAGGCAGCTTAAAAAGCATAGAGATTTTGTTTTTAGCAATTGGCTCTTTTACGATTATAAATCTTCTACAACAATCCATTAAAAAATATATTTAACTGAATTACCCGGTAACCGAGTATGATTCCTTTTAAAGCGTGTCATTGCTTCATACTTGCCAAAACTATTTAATTTGCTTATTGCTGTTTAACTGTAACTGTTACCGGCAATCATCATTCAATCGCTTTTGCAAGCCTGATCAACACTCCATTTACATTATTAAAAAAAATTGAAGATGAGAAAGCTCTGTCTTTTGCTTCCGGCACTGATTTCGGCCCTGGTTTCCATTGCCCAAACCGCACCGGTATTACCGTTGGATTTTGAATCTGGCACTATTAATTACAGCTTCACCAATTTTAATGGTGGTGCCACTACCAAAATTGCCAACTCTCAAAGCAGTGGTATCAATACCAGCGCCAATGTAGGTAAGATGATAAAGAGTGCAGACCAGGTATGGGGCGGATCGTGGATATCACTGGCAGCACCCATTGATTTTTCAGTAAATAAAAGTTTTAAGGTAAAAGTGTTTATGCCAAGGGTAGGTGCAAAGCTCTTATTGAAAGTGGAAAATCAATCGAATGCAACAGCCAATTTTGAAAAAGAAGCCACCGGAACCATAGCAAATGCATGGGAAGAATTGACCTTTGATTACAGTACGATCAATACAAGTAACCAATACCAAAAACTGGTACTGATATTCGATTTGGGAACCATGGGGGATGGCTCTGCAAACTTTACTTATCTTTTTGATGATATTACCTTAACTACTGCCGGCGGGGGCGGTGGTAGTGGCGGTTTAACTCAAATGAACCTGCCCGTAAATTTTGATACTGCTACAGTAAATTACGGACTGGTTGGTTTTGGCGGTGCTGAAGCATCAACCATAGTTGCTGATCCATCACTGCCAGGTAATAATGTGGCCAAAGTAATCAAATCTGCCACCGCTGAACTGTGGGCTGGCACTACCATTACAGCCATTACAGGAGGTATTCAAACCGGATTCAGCAGCAGGATACCTTTTACTGCAACACAAAAGAAAATGAAAGTAAGGGTATGGTCGCCCAATGCTGGCATCAAGATTCGCCTTAAAGTAGAAGATCATCTTGATCCAACCAAATCGGTGGAAACGGAAGCCACCAGCACCATTGCCAATGACTGGGAAACACTCACTTTTGATTTCGCTAACCAGGCAGCCGGAACAGCAGCTTTCAATCTTGCTTTCAATTACGATAAGGCTTCTATATTTTTCAACTTTGGTATTACCGGTGCAGTAGCCGGTGAAAAAATTTATTATTTTGATGACGTGCAGTTTGGAGGCACCGTGATTCCCCCACCTTCTGGCAGTGCGCCAGTTTTACCGCTTGACTTTGAATCAGGCACCATCGATTATAGTTTCACCAATTTTAATGGTGGTGGCACTACTAAAATAGCCAACCCACAAAGCAATGGCATCAATACCAGCGCCAATGTAGGTAAGATGATAAAGAGTGCAGACCAGGTATGGGGCGGATCGTGGATATCACTGGCAGCACCCATTGATTTCTCAGTAAATAAAACTTTTAAGGTAAAAGTATTTATGCCAAGGGTAGGTGCAAAGCTCTTATTGAAAGTGGAAAATCAATCGAATGCAACAGCCAATTTTGAAAAAGAAGCCACCGGAACCATAGCAAATGCATGGGAAGAATTGACCTTTGATTACAGTACGATCAATACAAGTAACCAATACCAAAAACTGGTACTGATATTCGATTTGGGAACCATGGGAGATGGCTCTGCAAACTTCACTTATCTTTTTGATGATATTACCTTAACTACTGGCGGCGGCGGTGGCGGCAGTTCAACTCAAATGAACCTGCCTGTAAGCTTTGATGGCGCTATTATCAATTACGGACTTGTAGGCTTTGGTGGTGCCGAAGCATCAACCTTCGTTGCAGATACCTCCTTGCCATCCAACCAGGTGGCCAAAGTGATAAAATCTGCCACAGCAGAACTTTGGGCAGGTACCTCCATCACTGCTGTTACAGCCGGCATACAAACAGGATTTGGGAGCAGGATACCTTTTACAGCTACTGAAAAAAGAATGAATGTAAGGGTATGGTCTCCTAATGCAGGCATTAAAATTCGCTTAAAAGTGGAAGACCATCTTGATCCAACAAAATCGGTGGAAACCGAAGCCACCAGCACCGTTGCCAATGCATGGGAAACACTCACTTTTGATTTCGGCAACCAGGCAACCGGAACAGCAGCCATCAATCTCGGATACAATTATAACAAGACATCTATCTTTTTCAACTTTGGTGTAACTGGGGCAGTAGCCGGTGAGAAAACATATTATTTTGATGATATTCAGTTTGGTGCGGCGGTACTTCCCGTAAAAATGACATCATTCAAAGCAGTTGTGGCAAATAACAATGCACAGATTAAATGGACAACTGAAAACGAAATAAACAACAGTCATTATGAAATAGAAAGGAGTAATGATGCTGTTCACTTCACTACAAAAGGCAGGGTGAATGGCAGCGGAACTTCCTCACTCAGTCGTTCCTATTCATTTACAGATCCATTGAGTGCTGCTCCTGCAATTGTTTATTACCGTTTAAAAATTGTTGATATAGATGGCAGATTCTCGTATTCAACGATTGTAGCACTCCGTACCAACGGGTTATTGGGTACAGGCAATTTCAGTGTTTATCCTAATCCATTTGTTACACACATTAAAGTATCCCTGTCCAGCCCTGAAGCTGCCGTTGTGGGGTTCCGGATGCTGTCGCTTGAAGGAAAGGAAATACTGAATCGAAAAGTTGCCCTGCAGCAGGGTGATAATGTTGTTGTATTGAAAGATTTTGGAGTGTTGCCAAAAGGAAATTATGTGCTGGAAGTAACAAACGCTTCCGGAAAGCTTACCAGGACAATCATGAGTAACTGATTAAGGATTTCGCATTAATAAGATGGCTGCTTTAAAGGCAGCCATCTTATTATGAGTGAATTACCAGGTTGATTTGGTAGCTGAAAAAACCGATTACGTCGCAATGTTTCACCAATAGAATATTATGTAAGGATGAATGAGTAATTTGCCAGCATGAAAGAGGCATGGTATAATAAAAAGTGGGCAGTGGTGCTGCTGCATGCTTCAGCGTGGATTACATTGTTTTCTTTACCTTATTTACTCAGACCTTCCTATAATGTAAATCAACAAACACCCAAACTTCCCGTTGATGACACACTTAATTTTATACTGGCAAGGATAAACGACCTCTTCCTCGTAAGCTTTTTTTACCTGAATGCACTGGTATTGTTTCCACGCCTGCTATATAAAAAGCAATTCCTGTTTTATATTCTTGCGGTGATTGGTTGTTTTGGATTGATCGCACTGCAAAGCGGACTGCTCAGGAAAAGTTTTCCGCAGGCAGGCATGCACTTCGAACTTCGGAAACACCTCTTCTTTTCTTTCTTTATTTTCATTTTTATACTTGCCTGCAGCATTGCTTACCGTACCATCAGGGATAAAATTGTTACAGACAACATCGCCAAAGAAAAAGAAAATGAATTTTTAAAAACGGAATTGTCATTGCTGCGTTCGCAGGTAAGTCCACATTTCATGTTCAATGTGCTCAACAATATGGTGGCGCTGGCACGCAAGCAATCGGACCAGCTGGAACCATCGCTAATAAAGCTTTCATCCCTGATGCGCTACATGCTATATGAAACAGATGAAGAAAAAGTAACGCTGGAAAAAGAAACAGAATATTTACAAAGCTATATTGACCTGCAGCAACAACGCTTTGGCAAAAAAGTCGTCATCAATACAATATTTAAACAGCCAGACGAACCTTATTTTATTGAGCCGATGCTGCTGATACCCTTTGTGGAAAACGCTTTTAAACATGGTACCGGCATGATTGAAAATGCGATGATCAATATTGAATTAAGTGCTGTAAACAACCAACTTATCTTTGCTGTTCAAAATAAATACAACCGTGACTCCAGCGAAATAAAAGACAAGGCTTCCGGCATTGGCTTAACCAACGTTGCAAGAAGGCTGGATTTGCTTTATAAAAACAAGCACGAATTAATGATTGAAAAAGACAACAGTCTTTTCACTGTAAAACTTGAGATAAATCTTGCCTGATCATGATCAACTGCATTGCCATAGATGATGAGCCGCTTGCGCTGGAATTGCTGGAAGATAATATCAGCAAACTGCCCTACTTAAAATTGATTGGCAGCTACGACAGTGCACTGGAAGCGATGAAAGCTATCCAGAATCAAAAGCCGGACCTTATTTTTCTCGACATTCAAATGCCCGGCCTCACCGGTTTACAATTCATTCAAAGCCTTACCATTAAGCCAATGATCATACTGGTAACGGCATATGAAAAATATGCACTGGAAGGTTTTAACCTGGAAGTTGCCGATTACCTGGTAAAGCCGGTATCGCTGGAACGATTTATGAAAGCCTGTAACAAAGCAAAAGAATTGTACGATCTTAAACAATCACAAACAGCCATTACAAAGCCTGCACCTGATTATTTTTTTGTAAATGTTGAATACAGTTTAGTGAAAGTTACAGTAGATGATATTGTGTACATCGAAGGATTAAAAGACTACATCAAAATACACCTGCACAGCTCATCCAAAGCCATCATCACCCGTATGCCAATGAAGACCATTGAGGAACAATTACCTGCTGATAAATTCATCCGCATTCATAAATCCTACATTGCGGCTGTGGCCTTCATCACAGCCATACGCAAAACAAGTGTATTTATCCATACAATTGAATTGCCGGTAAGTGATCATTATAGGGATGCCATTGCCGTCATTACCGGTAAATTATAGTCGAACTCTACTCTCAATCCTCTATTTGTTTTCAACACAATCAACCTCCGGTCATCATAATTTTCCGTTTATCCCACACTAAAAAAGCAGCCTTCTTTTTCGTCGCAGGATAATACCTTTTTATCTCATTTGCCTAATGTGAAAAATTTTGCAGGATAGTTTTGTGTTCAATTAAAATCAAAACAATGAGAACGCTCACTTTAATCGCTGCTTTTCTGTTTGCCGGTTTGTTTACCATGGCACAAATGCCTGGAGGGATACCAGGCAATATGCCTGCAGGCGGTGCTCCCAACATGGGACATGTGTATGGAAAATTAACAGATACTGGAGGCAAGCCTGTTGCCGGTGCTTCTGTAATGCTGATGCAGAAAAAAATGGATTCGGCCAGTAAGAAAATGAAAGATATTTTACTGAAGGCGATGATCACCAAATCCAATGGTGAATTTAACTTTGAAGAGCTGCCGGTAATGGCAAGCCTTACACTAAAAATATCAAACACAGGCTTTACTCCTTACCAAACCTCTGTTTCGTTTTTACCAAAAACAGATATAGCAAAAATGCCGGCAACAGGTACTACAGGAATTCAATCAATGCCAGGCGGCATAATGCCTTCATTTGACAAGGACCTTGGAAACATTCAGCTTATCAATGATTCAAAAGAACTGCAGAATGTAACCATCACTTCTGTCACACAATCCATCAAGTTAAGCGCTGATAAGAAAGTTTTTAATGTAGAGAAGAATATCATGAGTGCGGGTGGTACAGGATTGGATGTAATGAGGAATGTACCTTCGGTGAATGTAGACATTGATGGCAATGTAACAGTGAGAAACACAGCACCGCAATTATTGGTAGATGGCAGACCCACTACCCTCACCCTTGACCAGATACCTGCAGATGTAATTGAAAGCGTGGAAGTGATCACCAACCCTTCTGCCAAATACGATGCATCTGGTGGTGGTGGTGGCATTTTAAATGTTGTATTGAAGAAAAATAAAAAAACCGGTTACAATGGCAATCTGAGAACTGGTGTTGATAAAAGAGGTGCATTGAATGGCGGCGCAGATTTTAGTCTCCGTCAAAATAAATTCAACTTCAGTGCCTCTGTCAATGGCAATCAAAATAAAGGAAGAACAACAGGTACTACCGACCGGCAAAATTTATTGACTGTACCACTTACTTCCATCTACCAGGATAATTATAACAAAACGCAGGGTGGTTTCCTTTTCGGCAAAATCGGCATTGATTATTTCATTTCAAACAGAACCACCTTGTCATTATCAGGGATCAGGGTACATGGAGAATTCAGACCCAACGAAACCATTGATATCAGCACAGACAGCCTGTTCACTTCAGGAAAGATCAGCAGTACCAGTCAGCGTATCACTGCCGGCGCCCGTGAATTCAATGGGCGTGGGCTGGTGTTTGGGTTGAAACACCTCTTTAAAAAAGAGGGAGAAGAATTTACGATCGATGCCAATTATTTCACCGGTAAAAATGAGAACAGTTCATTGTACACTACCAGTAATTTTTCCAATGATGGTTCATTATTTAATACCGGTTATGAAAAAGTGAATGGCAATGGAAGTGATAAGAATTTTGTGATACAATCTGATTTTGTATTACCCTTTATGAAAACTTATAAACTGGAAACCGGTGTAAGAGCGGCCATCAGGAGTAGGATTAACCACACCTACAACTATGTTTTTGATGATCCAACAAATGATTATGTCATCATACCTTCTGCTACCAGCAATTATAAAAACACCGACAATGTGTATGCTGCTTATGCCACTATCAGTAATACCATTAAAAACTTTAGTTATAAAGTTGGGCTGAGGGCAGAACGTTCTGATTACAATGGAACACTGACCAATTCGGGTGATCAATTCAAAAACAGTTACCCTGTTAGTTTGTTCCCTTCCTTATTCGTAAGCCAGAAATTAACAAACAGCCAGGAACTGCAGTTCAGCGTAACAAGAAGGGTAAACCGGCCTAACTTTTTCCAGCTGATACCTTTTGTTGATTACAGCGATAAACTGAATATTACACAAGGCAATCCCGGGCTGAAACCTGAATTTACTTTTGCCTACGAAGTCTCTTATTTAAAAAACTTCAGCAACAAGAATACATTGCTGGGGTCTGTTTACTACAAACACAGCACTAACCTGATCACAAGGTATCTTACCCAACAGATCAATCCTTTTACCGGCAATACCGACATCATCAATTCTTATATCAATGCCAATTCAAGTTATGCGGCAGGCGCTGAATTGACCTCGGTAAACTATCTTACCAAATGGTGGGATATCAGTACCAATGTAAATGCATACAATTCAAAAATCAATACCAGCAATATCAGCAATAGCACATCCCAGCCTGCATTGTGGAGTTGGTTTTCAAAGTTCAACAGTAATTTTAAGCTGCCTGCAAACTTTGCCATTCAGCTAACCACTACTTACCAGTCAAAAACAAATTTACCGGTCAGCAGCAATCAGGGTATGGGCGGCCCGCCATGGATGCAGAGCCAGAGTGCTTCGCAGGGATACATTAAAGCAAACTGGGGAATGGATATTGCCTTCAAAAAAAGTTTCCTGAAGAACAATGCTGCTTCTGTTTCACTCAACATCAGTGATATCTTCAGAACAAGGATCAACAGCCAGTACACTTACAGCGACTATTTTACACAGCAATATACAAGACTGAGGGACCCACAGATGTTCAGGATCAACTTCAGTTACCGTTTTGGAAAGATCGATGCATCCCTTTTTAAAAGAAAAAGCACAAAGGGCGAACAAAACGCCGCAGAGAGCATTCAGAATTAGGTTTCTGTTTTGGTAATACACGAAGGGCCCCATCGGGGCTTTTCCATTTTATCAACTTATTTAAAAATTTCTTGTTATTGTTGCATATGCTGGTAACACTCACCATTGTGCGATACAAAAAACGTTACATTCCATTCGCCATACTGGCAATGGCACTGCATCATTTACCTTTCTGGTTCAACCCCAACATAACTTTTTACAAATTACTGGGCTGTGGCAAAAACGGCACATTTGATAAAAACCCCGACTGGCAGCAATGGGGTATCATGGCAGTATACAGCCCATTAACAAACATCAATACCAATCTTTCTATACAACAGTTATACGGAGGCTTTATCAGCCGATGGCTGACATTATTTAATTGTGAAACCTGCACTTTTTTCCTGGAACCTACCGAGGGGCACGGCAAATGGGACGGCAAAGAACCTTTTGGCAAACTACCCAAACAAACTGATTATAACGGACCGGTAGCCGTATTAACAAGGGCAACCATCAGGCTGTCTCAATTATCAGCCTTCTGGAAAAATGTGGCTGGAGTGGCAGTGCAATTGAGTGGTACAAAGGGTTTTGTAGCCTCTATTGGCATTGGCGAAATGCCTTATATCAAGCAAGCCACATTCAGCATCTGGCAGAATAAAGAGAGCATGAAAAATTTTGCCTATCAAATGAAGGATCACAAAGAAGTGATTGCAAAAACCAGAAAGGAGAACTGGTATAGTGAAGATATGTTTGTACGGTTCAAACCGCTAAAAGTAACCGGAAGTATCCGGGGTACCAATCCTTTGGAGGGAATTCAATAGATTTGCAGCACAACGATTGTATTCTCATTCATGCTCCTGCAAAGGGCATTATTTAAATGCTTACAAACCCCACGCTGTTGGCGGTACACAAATAACTATATATGAAGAATATAAAACTAATTGAAGTACCAAGCGAAATTGGTGCCGGTACCCGTGGAGCAAGTTTGGGTGTGGATGCCATTAAAATTGCAGCGCTGGATTTTATGAGCAACTTTTTTAAGTAGAAGTGGAAAACCAGCTGTTGTTTGAACCAATTCAGTCACCCTATGCCAAACGTATCCATGGCATGGTTACCATGTACGAACGGGTGAGCAAAGCTGTTTGTGATTCCATCAAAGGACATTTTTTCCGGTGGTATTAAGTGGCGACCATGCCACGGCAGGCGGCACCATCGCAGGAATTAAAATGGCCAAACCAAAAAGCAAACTGGGTGTAATATGGATTGATGCACATGCCGACCTGCACACGCCCTACACTACCCCATCCGGCAATATGCATGGCATGTCATTGGCAACAGCTATTGGTGAGGATAATGAAGAATACAAAGTGCACGACCTGGATGAAAAGACCAATAAAATGTGGGAGCAGTTAAAAAACCTGGGTAAGATCAACCCTAAAGTATTACCAGAAGATGTCGTGATCATTTCGTTAAGGGATTATGAAGCAGAAGAAAAAGGCCTGGTAGAAAAACATGGTATTAAAATAATCACCACCAATGAAGTAAGGCGCAATGGCGCTGAAAGTGTGAGCCGAAAAGTGCTCCGTTATCTTTCTGACTGCACAGATATTTATGTAAGCTTTGATGTGGACAGCCTGGACTCTTCCATCTCAAAAGGCACTGGTACACCGGTAGGCAATGGCCTTAAAGAAAGAGAAGCAGAAGACCTGATCAGTAAATTTATGCAGAACCGTAAAATCTGCTGCTTTGAAATTACTGAAGTAAACCTACACTTGATAAAGAAAATCTGATGGCAGAAATTGCCTTTAACATATTACAGCGTAGTGTGAATGTACTGATGATGAACTGATGCAATAGCAGTAATGATCATTAACAATAATTTTTGAACGGATAGTGCTAACCCGTCTGCAAGCGGCATAGTTTTTAGGCTAGCACTTGATTGCCGTCATTACTAAACCAACTTTTTCAAAAAAATATTTTATGAAACTGAATCCTTTCATTACAGTAGCTGCTGCTACTATTGCATTTGCATCCTGTAAAAAATCGGCTACCAATACTCCTGCCGCTGTTAAAGTAAATTTCATTTTCAAGTTTGACAGTACACAGGTAAGACTGAATGGCATTGGCAGCCCGGTAACAGTACCGGCAGGGCATGGCGCACAGTCGCCCAGGTTCAATAGCATGAGCGCACATTATGTAGAACTGACACCCAGTGCCATTACACCCCTCGGCACCGGTGCAGTTGTTTACAGGGCCGAAGAAGTTAATACAGGCGGTAGTAATGCCATTGATTTTTCCAAGGCAAAATTTGCTGGCAATAACCAACCCTTTTTAAGCATTCCACTCAACCAGTTGACGGCAGGTACTTATACCTATTTAAGAGTATCGCTGGCTTATCAAAATTACAATGTCTATGTATCGATACCCGGGCAAAACATTGACGCCACCGTTGCTTCTTTCATTGGTTTTAACACCTATATCGGCAGTTATAAAATAAAAGATTCCACCGTAACCGTAAATGCAAATAAAAAGCAGGGTTATTGGGCTGTTGAAGCAAGTGTACCGGGCTTTGGCCTGGTGCGTTCCGGCCAGGCCCCGGAAGGTGCTACTACTGTTCCCAATCCATTGTTCGCTACCTCTGCAGTACCGGCAGGTTCCTGTGTGGTTACCGGTGCATTTACCGCTCCATTGATTGTAACAGGCAATGAAACCAGCGATATCAACATACAGGTATCCTTATCTACTAACAAAAGTTTTGAATGGACCGAAACAGATGGCAACAATCAATATAACCCGTTGCCACCCAATAACGACCAGGTAATTGATATGGGCATCAGGGGTATGATACCGAGTAAATTATAAGGCAGCTATAAAATTACCGGCAACAAAATCTACGACCGCCATTTCATATTACCTGCATTGCTTTCTTTTACACGAAACACTGTAATCTTTCGGATCAATGACAAAGGCAATGGTTTGTCCAATGGAAACTGTATAGAGCCTTTGGCTGTCTTATATTTTGTAAGATGTTTTGCAAATGCTTCTATTGCAGATGGCATTGGATAAAACCCGACGTGATGTTTGAACAGCGCAAACGTAACCAGTATTTTCTGATAGCTGTAAGCAGGCATGCTCCACTTGATGCTTTCTTCGGCACCTGGTGCAGCCGAACGTATGCATTCATGCAACTGCAATAATTTACCCTGCACTTCTACCGGTGCCGCATAGATATATTCTTCAATGGTAGTGAACTTTATTTTGGTGGCCATGTGGTGATTTTTTCAACTTGTATGTTGGCTGCAAAATTTTTACTGACAATGTACAAAGGTTAAAACAATCTGCAAAAGGCATGGGAAAATTTTATTGCACCGGCGGTACAGAAGGGGTGGCAGTGATAATATCCCAGCTGCTTATATCGGAATCAAATACACTGTTTAAACCCTGCTCTTCCATAGGTGGATCCCCCATATAATCATCCCCTGCTTTCCAAAAAACCTGTTCCTCTATTGGACGGGCTATTCCGCCAAATGCCCAGAAATTAAAGCCTGCTATCACGCCCTTTTCTGCCAGGCTTTTTCTCCAGTGGGCTATAATTGCGCTGTAATAAATATCCCTGTTAACCGTAGTACTGCCTGCGGAAAATAACATACTATCTCTTGGCAAACCAAATTCTTCTATTACAAGCGGCTTACCCAGTTGTGCAGCAATCTGTACATGTTCATCGATATATCGATTGGTCTTGTTTAGGATACCATTGATACTTCCGGGTAAATCCTCATTAATGATCCATCCCCAGTTTTTTGGCCAGATGTGTATCGTTAAATAATCAACCCCCGGAATGGCATGAATTTGCTGATACAGTTTTTGATCCCCATCAGTAGCCATGGTACCTTCATGCCCAAGCGTAACCAGGTGGTTCTTATCAAGCTGTTTTATCAATGCGGTTGTTGTTTTTATCCAACGGGCATACGCAGTATTGGCAGCTGGCCGCATGGGCCTTGGTTCATTGGCGATTTCCCAGGCCATTATTGCCGGATCGTTGATGTATGTTTGATGGGTAATGGTATTGGTACGGCCAAGGATCTGTTGCAATTGTTTTTGATAATTTTCCATACAGGCAGTGCAGGAATAAAACCGGCTGGTATAATCACGCTGTTCATCCCAACTTAATTTTCTCCTGAAAACTGAATCTTCTATTAAATGCTCCCATTGCAGGTATTGTAAAAAACCCCCGGACCATTCCCAGTTGTTACTCAAAAATAACACCGCTTTCATTTTACGTTTGCCCATTTCAAACAATAAAACATCCAGTCCTTCCAACACTTTTTGATTAAATATGCCTGCAGCAGTTTGAAAAGCCGGCTGCACCCTTTGCACACCATTGATGGGTCCGCCACCCTCCACAGCAGCTAAAATGCGTAAATTGTTTACGCCGTTGGATTGCAAAAAATCCAGCTCCCTGCGTAGCCGTTCTATACCCTTTTTTCTATCTTGCAGCAGTGAAAGAAAACTTCCATACCAGTAATTGGCACCCGAAAAATAATAGGGCCTTTTTTGCAGGTAAAACTGGTGGCCTTTTACAGATACAAACGAATCTGCAGATCGCTGTTGAGACCATGCACTGAAAAGAACCAGCATTGATATCAGCGAACAAAATAAATTTTTCATTGGCAACAATTGATAGCATAAATGGCAAAGTTAACCAACCCAGCCACCCGGCGATGCTACTATTTTATCTATGTATAATACACTTTGCAATATTTAAGGCACACCAGGTACCTCATACAATTTATTTGTTGCAATGTGCACTCAGTGAATATTTATTCAAAGGCCGGTTGTATCAATTGCTGTAACGGGTGCATGAATCCACTTTTGTGAATTAAAACAAAGCTGGATCATTCTTAGATGGAGTGAATCCATAAGTCAGTACCTTTCTAAGGCAGGATTTACAATGATGACTTTGATCATTGGCTTACTGTTTTTTTTATTCTAATTTGCAATTATAAATAAAAAAAATATGCGTTTTCTTTCTTTAACAGTGCTTCTGTTATGCCTTCTTTTTACAGCCAGAGCCCAGCAGGTTGGTATTGGAACGCAGCAACCCGTGGCAGGTGCAATACTTGATATCAGCGATACGGCCCGGGGCCTGGTAATTCCCAGGATGGGTACAGCAGCAAGATTAAGATTGCCCAACACAAAAGGCATGATGGTATTTGACAGCGTTGCATCGGGTTATTACTTTAATGATGGCAGTGGCTGGATCAACCTGCCACCAAAAGCAAATAATCCCGGCGATATGCTTTATTGGAACGGCAATCAATGGGCACCCATCGCAGCAGGTCTTGGCGGCCAGGTACTAACCCTTGGTACGGGTACGCATACCCCATCATGGAAGGGGCCAACAACTGATACGATGTTTACTGATCCACGTGACAACCAGCAGTACCGGATCAAACAATTTGGCTCACAGATATGGATGACCCAAAATCTTAATTACGCCCCCATTACATGGTCGTGGTGCTACAGCTACAGTGCCGACAATTGTAATATTTACGGTAAACTGTACGATTATTACGGAGCACTGCAGGCACCACCACCTGGCTGGCATTTACCCAGCGATGCTGAATGGGATACACTGATCAATTATTTAGGTGGGCCTGCTGTGGCGGGCGGTGCCTTGAAATCTCTTTCATTGTGGAACCCACCCAACACCGGTGCCACCAACAGCAGTGGGTTTAATGGATTACCCGGCGGATGGTACTATCATTATGGACTCGGGCAGGGAATATTTAATTCTCTCGGCAATGAAGCATTTTTCTATTCATCCACCCTTACTGGAATTTATTTTGAATCTGCATGGATCAGGAAACTCTCTGCCGGAAGTGCTGCTGTAGAAAGAACCACCTGGCCTCCACAGGATGGGATGTCGGTTCGTTGTATCAAAGATTGACAAGGCTGCAGTTATTAATGCACTAACAGCAGTAGCAGCTACATGAAAAAACCCTCATCACTGAAGGTTTTTCATAATCAAAAATGGTTTTTAAATGATGGTATTTTGAATAGCCATCTTGTTTTCATAGAAACTGGATTGGTTTCAAAGGATCTTGCATTCTGATTTGGATAATTGGATATTTAATCTTTAACAGCACAAAGATACTCCTGCTATTCAACCAGTTTCATAGCAGAAGTGATGAACCTGCTGTAGATAAACTACTATTTATTGAAGAAAGGCATGTTTACTGTTTGTACAAAATCGAGAGAACTAAAAGCTGTTTACCTTTACCCCATTAATAAAGCAACATGAAAGATTTTAAAAAATACTACATCATTCCCGCCGACCCCATCGAAGTATACCGTGCACTCACATTGCCGGCAACACTTCAGTTATGGACCGGGGACGCAGCTGAAATGAGTACCGAACCAGGCAGTGAATTTTCTTTGTGGGAAGGTAGTATTGTTGGTAAAAACATCGCTTTTGAAGAAGGGAAAAAAATCACCCAGCAATGGTACTTTGATGGGCAGGACGCCGACTCCATTGTTACCATAAAATTACATGAACACAAAATGGGCACTTCTGCAGAGTTGCTGCATACCAATATCCCGGAAGATGTGTATGAAGAAATGCTGCAGGGATGGAATGAGAATTACTTTGGATCGCTCATTGATTTTTATAGCTAACCTGTTACCTGTTAATCTAAACTGCACATTCAATTGCCGTCACGATCCTATCAATAAACATACATTTTTAGGTATTCTGCACCGGGTTGGCAGGAGATAGTGCAGCTTTACCCGGTTTAAAATTATACGCCACTTTAAGTTTATTGAGTGGTTTTTCCACAAACTTCCACGAAAGGCTGGCAATGCCTACCACCAACAAGGCATAGATAACAAAGCCAACACCTTGAAGCACTAAAAAATTTTCAACGTTAGATATGGCTTTTAAATGACTGGCATAAAAAGAAGGATGGCTTGTTTTTATATAGGCATAGGCCATATCATAGAGTTTCCAAAAAACAACCGGCACCAGCAAGTGGTATAAATAAATGCCATAACTGATCCTGCCCAGGTAAAGCACCACGTTGTTTTGCAGAAACCTTCCCAAATAACTTTTGTAACCTGCAACAGCTCCTTCCAGTACTTTCACTGATATTAATGCAAACAATAACCGGTTGAATACAAATGAAAAATAGTACGACCTGGTCAATATGATGATAATACCCAATGGTATCCCGATGTAAAGTAAAATATTCAAATACTTATTGATGGCTTTTTTCTCGTTATCGGGTGCGGTGTATTTATAAGCCAGCAGCGCACCCACCGCAAAGGCATCTACGCAATACTGTGTAAGAATCGCCTGCGGAACACCTGCCGCCGGGTTAAAAGTTATTGCCCTTAGCACAACACTGCTAATAATGATACCTACCAATGTTTTTAAAAGATGCCGGTGAGGAATAAAAAGGATCAGGAGGGGCCATACCAGGTAGAACTGCTCCTCAACTGCCAACGTCCATATATGAGGTGTTACCATTGGAAAATCATGCCCCTGGTAGATATGGTAATTGGCCAGGTAAGAAAAATACATACCTGCATTTTCCCTTACTTCGTTACCAATGGTTGGCAATAATAACAGCAGCAACAAAAAAAGATAGTAGGCTGGAAATATCCGGATGGTACGCCGTAATATAAAAACCAGCATCACTTTAAACTTTGATACACCCAGGCCAACACCTTTTTCTTTGGCAGAAAACAACAGCCTTGTAATTAAAAAACTACTGAGCACAAAGAAGAAATTAATAACACCGCCAAAAAAACTTGATATTTCCAAATGCGCTATCGAGGGGATCCAATGATAACACACAACGAACAATACTGCACAAAAGCGGAGTCCATCTATTTGTGGATTGTATTTTAGTACAACCGGGGATTGAACGGGATCATCATTGGACATAAGGTAAAAGTATAAAGAACAGTAGCGTTAAATGAAATTTTATTAATGCAACATACGTTTTTTTTACCAACGTTAAAATGAAGAAATTATTGTATTTAGTGAGAACAGGGTTGGCTGTTTTGCGGACCGGATTTTAAAAACTACCGATAGCCTGAGTAAATTGTGTTGTCTTCCTATTTACCCAAAGGCAATATCGGGAGATATGGCTGCATGTATA
The DNA here is from genome assembly GCA_016722465.1 of Chitinophagaceae bacterium. Classification (GTDB taxonomy): domain Bacteria; phylum Bacteroidota; class Bacteroidia; order Chitinophagales; family Chitinophagaceae; genus Ferruginibacter. The sequence goes on from JADKJC010000013.1 coordinate 986,117, forward strand.
TTATCTTAATAAAACGGATGAACCACGCTGTGCATAAATCACGCCATCTAACCCAACACATTCCAATAGCCATACTACTGTCTGCGGATCTTGGGGTACCCCTTTATAATTTCCATCCCAACCGGGTAACTCTGTGCTGGATTGATAGCACAGTTCACCCCTCCTATTGAATACGCAGAATTTACGCACCTCTGAAATACCCCTGAATACAGGATGTAAATAATCATTCTTCCCATCACCATTAGGACTAAAGGCTGTGGGTACATATATCTCTACATGCTTAATTGCCCTTACCAGTTGAGTATCCGTTGTTACACAACCTCCTCTGCTTGTTATCACGATGTGATACAATTGGTCCCGGTCGCCTGTAAATTCGGGATTAAAACTTTCGGGGTCATTTAAATTTATTGCAGGATTCCACAAAACTGTTTGCCCGATTGGCCTTGCTGCAAGCCTCAATGGGATATTTTCAATAGCATATCTAAACGGATAAGTAATACCTGCCTGATCATGGTCAATTGTGACAGCTGTTTTTTGTGTACCCACTTTACAGCCATCTTCATTAGCAAGCACGGCATGATAGGTTCCGGAAACTGTTGGCCTGTACCTGGTGAGATTGGCAGTTCCGTTTATTGCAATATCATCCTTAAACCAATCAATAAGCAGCACCGGCCTCACCTGCAAAACAGCACTATCTCCGTGACCAAAACAATATGCATCTTTGCCAATTAACTGCATGGAAGCATCTATAAAAGAAGCTACCACCCTCACTGTATCTTCAGTACGGCATCCTCCTCCACTATTAGTAGTTACTACAACGTAATTACTGGTAACAACAGGTGTAACAAAAGGATTAGCACTATAGGGATTACTAAGCCCTTCAGATGGATGCCATTGATAGATAAGTCCTGCTTTAGGGTTAGTACCAATCTGCAAAGTAGTGCCATTGCAGGAAAGCCCGTCTTTACCGGCATCTGCAGTTACAGTAAGTGAATCTGTAACCCTGCAAAACAATGTGCTGGCACAGCCATACCCATCATAAGGTACCAGTTTTACAGCAAACGTAGTTCCTGAAACCGGTGGCGGTGAAAGCGTAAGCACCTGCGATGTTCCCATTACTTCTGTTACGGAACTATCGTACCAGGCATAAGATTGAAAACCATAAGGAGCCAACAGGTTTACAAGCGTATCATCCGGGCAATAAGTTGCACCGGTAATATTGCCACTGCATTCTGAATTTATATCAATATAGGCATAACCAAAATGTCTTCTGAATGTACAATCAGCCGTTTTAAAAAACAGGCGAATAGTTTTACCTGCATTGCCGGAAAGATCAACAGAAACCGCTGACCAGTTTTTATATAACACATTAATGGTGTCGGACAAATTGGACACCTCAAAGCCGGGAATGGAAGTGCCAATTGCGATAAAGCTAAATGAAGCACAACTGATAACACTGTTGTCTGTTACGTTAAACACTTCTGTTTCCATTCTAGGTTGCTCGTACGACTGGTGATTGGGCGATTGAAATACCACCGCATAATGATAAGTAATGGAATAAGAATTTTGATTGGAAGGAATGGTGAACTCGTAAGAAATCCCTTCGGCCTGGCCACCAGCTTCCGTACTTCCAAGCTTAACAGAATGGCTGCTGCCATTGGGGCACAGCACGGGAAAGTTGCCAAAGGGGTCCGTATCCATGTTACCGGCATTATACATTGTGTGCTTATTATAAACTGGGCCGGCGGATGGGTATAATGAAATGACATTTTCGCCATTAATGGCATCGGTTTCCCCTGTATAACAGGTCCAACCATTAAAAGTACCTGTTTCAAAATCGATATTTTGCGGGCAGTTTTGTGCATCGGCGGTGCAACTGAAAAAGATGAGCAATATGCAGAACATTGGCTTCACACTTTTTTTTTGGATGCCCATTTGTTGACGATATGATGATTGGCAGGATGCAGCAGGCTGTTTTTACTACCTAAATATACCTTGTTTTCAATAGAAAGGTTGCCTGTGTTGATACAAACAGGCATACTGTACAGGTTATATACGAAGATGCCCGGTTATTTTATTCCAAAGAGCTGATCGATGTTCTTTTCAGATAAATTAATGTAGCCATCTCTGGTGGTTAGCCTTACGCCATGGCGGGCTACCAGGGTACAGTGCTGGAGATTTACCCCCTCCTGCCCCAACCTGAAAGTTTGTATATAATCTTTGTTCTTTTTATTTTCATTCAGAAAAAAAGATTTCAGCAACTCATACAGCGTTCCAAAGGCATTGGCAGTGCTGTTAAACTTCAAGGAAAAATAATTAATCTCCTGCTGTTTTCGGAAATCCTTCATAAGCAAAAAATAAACGGTATCATTTCCTGATGTATGAAATTCCATTTTTGCAATGGTGATGCCAATGCTCTTTACTTCTCCCAACAGTTTCCACTGCACAGGTGAAGCCATCTCAATTTGTGCATATACTCCGGTAAATGCAAGGCATAAGAATAAAGTGATCCATATTTTCAGCATTGTAATAAAACGAATTAAGTGATTGGTATTTCCCAGCCTGGTTTAACGTTATCAAAGATGGAAAAATAAATACGGTATTGCAATAGCGAAATTGGGGGAGAATTAAATCGCAACAGAAAAATTACGGTAGTTAAAGAAGTACCGGCACCTAAAAAAGGCCGGGCAATGCCCGGCCTTTTTTCAACAAATACTTTCAATTATTTCAATCCATCAATCAACTCAGTGGACATTTTTACATAATCATCATTCTTTGCTTTGGCAGCAAGTTCTTTACAAAGCTCGGCGGCGGCTTTGCTGGCAACCTTATCACCCAGTTTTTTGTGAATACGTGCTTTTAACAAATGTATCCAGAATGCTTCCTTATTTGCTTCCAGCGCTTTGTTAACCCATGTAAGCGCCTGGTTCAGATCCTTACCATTATCATAATAGTAAGAAGCTGCACTAAAATAGGGCTTGTTATCTTTATTCATCACATTATCAATCTGTGTCATTACTTTAGCATCGGTACCGGTTGTTACAGGAAACGCCACATAGGTTTTTTCCCACATCAGCTGTATATTGCAACTGCTGCCGGTAATATCATTGATACCAATGGTGAAGTTTTCAACAGCAAATGGCATTTGCATAACATCGGCCTGTACCCTTACTGCATCGTTTTCCTCCTTGTAATCTGCCGGCTGGTTTACAGTGGCGTTTTTTGAAATGATGATCGTCCAGGTCTTTTCACCAGGAATAGTTAACAAACCATATTTACCAGCTTTTATTTCCTTCCCGCCAATCGTTACATCATCACTGAAGGTAATGGTGGTGGCTGCATTGGCACCGGTACGCCATACTTTTCCAAAAGGTACCAGGTCACCCATCACCTTCCGGCCTTTCATGGCGGGGCGGCTGTAACTTAATTCAATAGAACCGGTTCCAAAATTTTGCTTTAATGAAGCTGTAGGCGATGGCTGTGGCGTACTGAGTGTTTGAGCACTGGCTGTGAGTAATACAAACATGGCATTTAGCAAGAATAGTATTTTCTTCATATCGTTAGGTTTTTGAATGACAAATGTAGTCCTAAACAATTTAACCGTTGGGTTTGCAGTTACCATTCCGGTAATTTTTTTCAGGGACAACCTCTATGCCTGTTCAAATCGCTTACCCCGGGTACTATCAAGATACAACCGGCAGCGATGTTCCTACTTAATATCTCACACTATCTTTTTATTTCAGCATACGAGATAACTGATGCCGGATGCACTTTCATGGTAAATGAATACTGGTTTGTTTGCCGGGCAATATTGCACTTCCTCAAATTATCATAACTAAGATAAACAAAAGTACTGTCACTTACTCCCCATATCATATTATCAGTGTGAGGAGCCATACGCATAGCAGCATTTTAAAAAGTAAATATAATAAGCCTTGAAATAATTTCTTAATTAACTGTAGTAACATTGTAACTGTTTTACAACAACCATGTACACCAACGAAGAAATTTCAAAAATCCGCAAAAAATTCTGGGCAAGCTTTGGGCAGTACATGAAACCTGTACCTGGTGCAGGATATGATGCAGTTAACTGGCTCAACTATAAAACCGGCATCCGCAATATTTTTTTCCGGATGGATGCCGGCAACCAAAAAGCAAGCATCGGCATTGAGATAAGGCATGCAACGAATACAGAAAGACAGCATTACTACAACCAGTTTGTTGCACTCAAAAAAATACTTGAACAATCCACTGTTTATGAATGGCACTGGCAAGCTGATGCAGAAGATGATAACGGGCAAGTCATCAGCCGCATCAGCCAATCACTGTATAATGTAACTATTTTAAAGGAGGCAGATTGGCCAGCCATCATTGCATTCCTGAAGCCACGTATGGTATCACTGGATGGTTTTTGGGAAATGGTAAAGGATGGTTTTGAGTAAAAGAATACGATTTATAAAATGACCAGTCCTACCCGTTCGCTGCAGTAAGCAGCAGCCGCTACTCTTACAATAATAAAAACCATGTATATTTGAGTGAACCATCTCCCATGAAGAAAATTATACTGATCATTTTTGCGGCGCTATCCATATTTCAATTGCCGGCTCAAAACCTGGTAATAAATCCCGATGCAGAAAGCCTCCCGAGAGGAACCGGCTGGACGGTCATTAGTTCAGGAGCACTTACCTGTTTGCTGATACCTACCAACAATGTTCTTAACTGGACGATGAAGCCTGATGGCACCCCGAATTATCCATTCGATCATACCACCGGCGCCAGCGGCGGAACGGTATTTTTTTCCGGTTGTGATACTTATTTCCAGGGGCCATTTGAGTTGCAGCAAACCATTGATGTAACTACAGATGCAGCAACCATTGATATGGGAAACCAGTTGTATGATTTCAGCGGTTATATGCAAACACCGGTGAGCAATCAAACAGACCAGGGCCGTTTTATTGTAGAGTGCCTCAATGCTTCCAATACAGTTCTCGGCAGCAGCTATTCCAGCAACTGGCAATCCAATTTTGGTGGTTCGGGCACATCCTGGATACAGTATACCAATACCCGTACTGCACCTGCAGGAACAAGAAAAATAAGGATCAGGATGCAAACACAGCTTGCCATCAATCAGCCTGCCATCAATGTATATTTCGATGACATTTCGCTTAACAAACCAACAGTAGTGCCATTGGGCCTGCTCTCTTTTACAGGAGTGGAAGCTGGCGGTAATATCTTTTTGAACTGGAAAATATCTGATGAACTAAACTGCAAAAAAATTGAGCTGGAAAGAAGTACAACTGCCGACCATTTTAGTAAGATCGCCACGCTTGTTGCAACAGGCAATTCAACTTACGAATTTGTTGATGACAATTACAGCCGCTATACCGGTAATTATTTTTACCGCTTAAAGATGACAGCTATAGACGGCAGCATTGCTTACAGTAATATTATAATGATCAGGATTGCCGGCAACCCTTCTATAACAGTTTCTCCTAACCCTGCCAATGATATAATTACGATAACCGGTTTATCACAGCCGGGTATTGTATCGGTCATTCATTACAGTGGCAGCACTGTACTCACGACAAATACAAACGCATCGTCATTAAAGCTCAATGTTTCAAATATCCCTGCAGGTTTATACATGGTGCGTTTCGGCTATCAAAAAAACAGCATCCATAAAAAACTGGTGATCCGGCATTGATCATTCCGGTTATTCTATACTTACGGCATTTCACTTTTCATTACCTGAACCAGCATGAAGAAATTCACGTAAATTGAGGCATGAAAGCATTCATAACAATTGGCATCCTGCTGTTGTATGCGAATGATGTTTTTTGCCAGCAATGGACCAATGAGCAACTTCAAAACGCCAATACTGCCGCTGATGAATACCAGCTTACTAATACCGAAAAGGAAGTGATCCAGTACATCAACCTGTGCAGGTTATACCCCGCCTTATTTGCAGAGCAGGAATTGAAAACCTATAATGGACTGCCCGGTATTGAAGACAGGAATTTTGAAAATTATAAAGCAAGCCTTGCAAAAACACTTGCAACCATGCAACCCTGTACTGCACTGAAGCCAGATGAATTGCTGTATGATGATGCCAGGTGCTACGGCAACGAAATATCGAAAAACCAACGCAAGCCGCACGAGCGGATCGATTGCATCAAACGCAATTATGCAGAGTGCATTTATTATGGAAGTGGTAATGCCAAACACATTGCCATGCAGTGGCTGATTGACAGCGGCATTGAAACACTGGGGCACCGGAGGATCTGCCTGCTGCCTGCCCATCATAAAATAGGCATTAAGGTAAATGCGCATTTTGAGTATGGGTATTGCACCGTTGCTGAGTTTGCTAAATAGGCAGCATGCGTTCTCTTAATGAAATGTAAAAAATTACATGTGTTAATCCCCTTTATGGAGAGGGCTGTACATGCACATTGCTTTTGTCGCCTTATTCCGGTAACGTTACCGTTAAATTTATTCGAAAAACAAGATGGAGTTACTATATTTAAGTGCTGAGAATTCAGCTATTCTCACTTCAAAAAATCATTCACTGCTATGCCTAAAACACCTTCAACCCTTGGACTGCACCTTCGCTACCGGATATGGATAGCGGAAATGAATGCGGATATTACTACACTGAGAATTTTTGATGATTACCTGGCGGAACTGGCACCCGGTAAAAAAGAGGCCCCCTTAAAAAACGCAGTGGAAGAATTTAAAAAACAGTTTAATACCCTCAGAAAAGAGTTGGATGACCTGAAGCATGAGATGCACCTGCAAAAAATGAAACTGGCTGCCTGTACGAGAGAGGGGAAACCTATGGACAAAAAATTATACAAAACAGATAACCACGCTGCATTAAAAAACCACTATACCCGTTTTCGTAAAACCTTCAGTAAAATGAAAACCGGTCTAGGGCTTATCAGTAATAATTGGGCCGGTTAATAGCAAGTAATGCCAAAGGTTTTAAAAACTGCTTGAACTGAATGGTTGCCTGGTTATCTTTATGGTTCATTTCAACAACAAATAACATGCAGTTAAAAACATTCTTACATACTGCCGCAATTCTTTTTATCGCATTCGCAGCAGGTTGCGCCGGCAATAACAGCGCCTCAACTTACATCAGTATTAATGATAGTTCAAAACAAGCATCGGTAGAAACGCAAAAGCCAAACAGTAATTACAAACCCGCTTTTGAAGGACAGACAAGGATCGCTGCAGCAAAAACAACCACTCCCTATCAAGTGAAGAGAATTGCAGAAAAACTGGGCAGGCCATGGGCCATCATTTCTCTGCCAGATGGTCGTTTGCTCATCACAGAAAAATCAGGCTACATGGAAATACATGATACCAATGGAGCATTGATAAAAAAAATCACCGGTTTTCCACAGGTAGATGATAACGGGCAGGGCGGAATGCTGGATGTGGCGCTTGACACTGCTTTTGCAAAAAACAAAACGATCTACTGGTCGTTTTCAAAAAAGCAGGAACCCGGTAACCTTACAGCGGTGGCCAAAGGCCAATTGAATGAGATCAATGGCACCATCGACAACCCTATTGTGATATTCCAGGCAACACCCGCTTTAAACAGCAACCTGCATTTTGGCTCCCGGCTCATCTTTGATAAAGACGGTTGTCTTTTTGTAAGTACAGGCGAAAGATCCATATTAGAAGGCAGGGCGCAGGCACAGTTGCTGCAGGCAGGGCTGGGCAAAATATTCAAGATTACCACCGATGGCAAGCCTGCTCCAGGAAATCCTTTTTTGAACCAGGCTGGTGCCGTGCCTGAAATATATGCGTACGGCATCCGCAATAGTCAAAGCCTGGATATTAACCCGGCTACAGGCGAGTTATGGGAAGCAGAGTTTGGGCCAAGGGGCGGTGATGAAATCAATATCATCAAACCCGGCAAAAATTATGGCTGGCCAGTGATCACTTATGGTATTGAATATAGTGGCGAACCGATTGGCACTCCCATTCAGCAAAAGGAAGGAATGGAGCAACCTGTTTATTACTGGGACCCGGTGATCTCTCCCAGCGGCATGAGTTTTTATAAAGGCAATGCTATACCGGAATGGGAAAACAACCTGTTCATTGGCGCATTGAGCGGCTCCCATATTGCACGCCTTGTGATTGTAAATAATAAGGTAGTGGGAGAAGAACGTTTGCTTACGGGCAGGCAGGAACGCTTTCGTGATGTGGCTTATATGAACGGAATGCTCTTTACCGTTACCGATAATGGAAACCTCTACAGGATCAGTAAATAATAAACAATGACAGGATAATTCAATACAGCTTAATTGTTCTTTCGTGGTTATTAATGATAGTAAACAACCAGTTTGGGATGTTCGGCGGTATTGGCATTGAAACTTGAAGTATATTGACGGATATTATAAGTAACTTCTGTTTGTAATTTTATTAAAAAACCGTTATTACCATTGGTTATCATATCCTTCACCAGCCCTGTTACATTAATGATGTTATTATCAAAAGCGGTTATACTTTGAGGAATCGAAGCCTGGTTTGTACTTGTTACAGTTGGGGCATTATTCCAGCTATAAGGGCAAGGCAGACTCCAGGAAGAAGTTATTCGCTTGATAATACAGGCATTACTAGTTCCATAATGGGGGTCTACCGTATTACCTCCTAACGGATTGTCGACAGCATACAAAAATAATTTTACGCTGTCTATAACAGCCGTTAAGGGTATGGCAGAATAGTCAAATTTTAATATTTGCTGCGATGTAAGGGGATTGCCAAACGCCGTCCAGGCCTGCATCGTAATTTGTGTATTGCCGCTGCCGGCCAACAGATCCGGGGTATAGCTGTTATAATTCAATTCATACGCATTGCTTGCAGGCTGAATGGTCAGCACATTTTGACAATTACCATTACTCCATTGTGGCACACCACCGCAAATAGTCAATACCTGCCCGTTCAACCCAAGTGGGATCATTACCCATTTTGTTCCATCCCAATACTGCATATCTCCGTAAGAATTTGCCCTGTTAACTACAGGCACCCATTGTGCTCCATCCCAATAGTAATAACCAGGTTTTACGTTGTTAGGTGTAGACCCTGAGGTAGCAGTATTAAAAACCAACAATCCTGTCGCCGGGCTGGTGACCGGGATGGCGTTGTTAATTGCAGTTAGTGCAACCCGTGGAGGTAAAAAACCTTTATTGGTAGCTGACACATCAAGCTGTGCGGAAGAATCAGGAGTGCTTGTTCCAATACCTACATTTTGTGCATCAAGATTAAAAAAAGAAAACAGAAGGAAAAGAGTAAGGGTGTAAGAATATCGCATACATTAGATTTAATGCAAATTAAACGAAATAAATCTAATTTTCTCCAATTGACTACCCGTCACAGCTCAGAATATTAGCCTCAAACATTATTTATTAATACATTTGCGGCGTTCTGTAACGAAATAAAATCATTATGTATTTAAAGTACTTTTTTATACAAAACACAAAAGCTATTTTTTCATTTTTAAAACTGCATGTGATATTTGGCCCCTTCAGCGGATTATTCCGCAACCTGGCTTACCTGTCCATGCAGTCAAAATGGATCAGTCAAAATAAAAAAATTCCTTTTAACGATTTCTTTACCTGGAACAGAAACAGGGACAAACGACTCAGCCTCTATGCTTTTTTAAACAACGAAATTATTAAAGACGCCCCTGTTAACTATCTTGAATTTGGTGTAGCCAATGGCGGATCTTTTTACTGGTGGCTGGAAAACCACAAAAACCCGGCATCAAAATTCCATGGGTTTGACACTTTCAGCGGACTGCCCGAAGACTGGGGACATTTTAAAAAAGGGGAAATGAATAACGGCAATGAAGTATTAAAAACCACGGATACAAGGGTTAGTTTTTACCAGGGACTTTTTCAACAAACATTGCCGGGCTTTTTAAAAAACTTTAAAAATGATACCCTGACGGTGATACATATGGATGCAGATCTATACTCATCCACCTTATACACACTCACGTCTTTTGCTCCCTATTTAAAAAAAGGTGACCTTATTTTCTTTGATGAATTTTGTGTACCCACCCATGAATTCCTGGCATTTAAAAACTTTACTGAATCCTATTATATCAACCTGCAACCGGTTGCTGCCTCTAATAACTATTTGTTCACTGCCTTTCAAGTAGTATAATCAATGTCAAATAAAATAAAAGAAATCATCAGCACTTCTATTTCAGTAAAACAACAGTTACTGGCCGATGAAAGAATCATTGCTGTTGTTGCCGAGTGTGTTGAAGTAATTGTTGCTGCTTTTAAAACCGGCAACAAAGTGTTGTTCTGCGGTAATGGTGGCAGTGCTGCAGATGCCCAGCACCTGGCAGCAGAATTCAGCGGCAGGTTTTATATTGACAGGCCGGCCTTGCCTGCCGAAGCGCTGCATTGCAACACTTCATATTTAACTGCTGTGGCCAATGATTACAGTTACGACATGATCTATGCAAGACTGTTACAGGGTATTGGTATCAAAGGCGATGTACTGATCGGGTTAAGCACTTCCGGCAACAGCAATAATATTTTAAAAGCCTTTGAAGTTGCGAAACAAAAAAAAATGATCACGATTGGTTTTACTGGTTTAACGGGTGGTGCAATGAAAGAACTATCCGGTTATTTATTGAATGTTCCTTCAACAGATACCCCAAGGATACAGGAGTGCCATATATTATTGGGCCATATCATTTGCCAATTGGTGGAAGAAAAATTATTCGCCCCCCCAACACATCAATAACTCCACACTGTACAATGTCAAAACAAGCAATCATACTTGCAGGCGGTCTTGGTACCAGGTTACGGTCAGTTGTGAATGATGTACCCAAATGCATGGCTCCCGTCAACGGAATTCCCTTTATTCATTTTATTGTTTCTTGGTTAAAAAACGAGGGCATTGAAAGTTTCATTTTTTCATTGGGTTACAAACATGCGGTCATTACCTCCTACCTGGAAAAAACTTTTCCTGACCTTGAAAAAAAATACAGCATAGAAACAGAGCCCCTTGGCACTGGTGGTGCCATTCAAAAAGCCTGCAGTATGGTAACAGGTGAGCAGGTACTGGTGATCAACGGCGATACCCTTTTCAATATCAACATCGGCAGCCTGGTAAAAACACACATTGAAAAAAGAGCAGCCTGCAGCATTGCGTTAAAAGAAATGAAGCAGTTCAGCCGGTATGGTGCAGTTGAGCTGGATGCAAACGGGCGAATTACCGCATTCCATGAAAAACAATATTGCGAAAAAGGGTTGATCAATGGCGGCATTTATGTAATTGAGGTCGTTCCCTTTTAAATAAAAAACTACCTGCAGTATTTTCTTTTGAAAAAGATTATCTCGAAAAATTCATAGCAACCGACCTCATCATCGGGGAACAAAAAGATTATTATTTTATTGACATCGGCATCCCTGAAGATTACCAGAAATTTACCGACGACTACCTGCTGATACTTTCAAAGTATGCATATCAAAAAGCAGAACCAGCTGGTGCAGTATCATTTTTTCTTGAATTATTAACAGCTGTTACAACTGATTAAACAATATGATCAATTTCAAACCAGGCAACAACTGGACACTCTTTCTTGACCGGGATGGCGTACTCAATCACCAGAAAGAAGGCAGTTATATTTTCAGCTGGGATGAATTTATTTTTTATGACGGGGTAATCCAATCGATGCCCGTGCTTGCTAAATATTTCAAACACATTTTCATTGTTACCAACCAACGGGGTGTTGGCAAAGGCTTGATGACTGAAAAGGACCTGCACCATATCCATCGCAACATGCAGAAAAGTATTGAACTGGCCGGAGGCAGGATTGATGGTATTTATTACTGTACAGAGCTGGAGGCGGAGAGTACCTGCCGTAAACCCAATACCGGCATGGCGTTAAAAGCAAAAGAAGAGCACCCGGATATTGACTTCAGCCAATCGATCATGGTGGGCAATTCTTTCAGTGACATGGAATTTGGAAGAAACATCGGCGCTGCAACTGTTTTTTTAACCACTACCAAACCTGTAGTTGACAATAACGATAACAGGATGGATGCGGTGTATAAATCCCTGGCTGATTTTGCGGATGCCCCTACCCCATCTTCGTTAATATTTTCGTTAATTTGATAACGGTTGATTTAATTGATAACCCTTTAGTTTAATTTTATTGCATGAGGAAAACCTTCCTGTTTATAGCTTTCAGCATTGTAATGGCAACTGTGTCTGCCCAGTATATCAGCAAAAATGACATGAACTATCTGCAGCAAAAAGAAGATACATTGAAAGACTATGCCAATAAAATAGTGAATGGTCAAAGTGCTTCTATCCGTTTTAACAACGACAGCCTTTTTACAAGGTTGTTTGTAAGGGCACTTAAAACACCTTACTCTTTTCAATTTCCTTTTGACTCGCTGCAAACCATTTCAAAACTCTATGCACCCGACAGCAGTTTCCGCATTTTCACCTGGCAAATGGTAGTGAATGACAATTTAACAAGGCAGCATGGCGCCATACAAATGAAAACTGCAGACGGCGCTTTAAAACTGTTTCCATTAATTGACAAATCGGATGTAACAACCAATATTACTGATACCGCCGGCAATAATAAAGGCTGGATCGGTGCTGTTTATTACAGGATCATACAAACCAGCAGCAGCAACCAGCATTATTATACACTGCTCGGTTACGATGAACACAACATGAAGAGCAACAGGAAGATCATTGAAGTGCTTAGTTTCAGCAATGATGAGCCAATGTTTGGCGGCCGCTTTTTTAGTTTTGAAGAAGACACTGTATTTAAATCTTCCACCAGCCGTTATGTAATGGAATATAAAAAAACAGCAGGTGCAAGGCTTACTTACGACAAGGATATGCAGATGATTGTGTTGGAGCATTTAGAATCTGAGACGGGAGAAAATCAAAAAAAATGGACCTATGTGCCGGATGGCGATTACGAAGGCTTCAAATGGAAAAATGGTAAATGGGTACACATTGAAAAAATATTTACCCAGGTAACCCCCGAAGGACAGGCCCCAATGCCCACGCCCATAAAAGATGCCATGGGCAATACCATTGATGAAAAATTGCAGGATAATGTGCCTGCTGAAGAAAAACCTGCTGAAGAAAAAAAACCGGCAGTAACTAAACCGGTTAAACCTGTTAAGCAGAAAGTTAAAAATTAAAAAAAGAGCATATTCCTGCTTATTGATTTTCTTAAAAAACCCACTTATAGATTCCTGTTAAAATTTAGGATATTAGAATATAAATTTATATTTTACAGGCAGTAAATAAATTTTACTGTGGTTGGCTTTTCCATTGGCAGCCATTCTGAAAAACCAAAACATATCCAATATCATGTCAAACCATTACTCAAAAAGTAGTAACCCTGCACCAATTATTTTTGCGTTAAGCCTGCTTGTTTCATTATTTTGGCTCACTGGCCGTTTTGTAAATATTTACAACAATAAGATCGCAGCCGCCCTTTTTGAGATTTTGTGGTTGCCCATGTTAATGATGTTATTCGCCCTTCCATTAGTGTCTGTTATCTATTGGTCACAAAAAAAATTCACCTGGAATTCCCTATACCCATGGAGTTTGCTTTTAATAACTGCGGCTGTTTTTTTTATGATAACACATAAATAGGTGTACAAGTTTCGATGAGTGATTTCTGCAGTATTTCCTGCAGCACACAACACTTCAATTATCTTAATTACGTTTGAATCCAGCTTAATCTGCAAACAGTTTATCCATCAAATAAGTTTCCTTACTTTTGGCCCCATGTCAAAACCAGTAATTTGTATAGGGGCGGCGTTGGTTGATGACCTCTATCATGCCCACGAACCAATGATGATGCATACCACCAACGAAGTGACCCAAACCCGTACTGCCGGCGGCGTGGCCAGAAATATAGCCCACCAGTTGTCATTACTTGACATCCCTGTTCAACTCATCAGCGTTTTTGGAAAAGACAACGATGGTGACTGGCTGAAACAGGTATGCAGCGATGCCGGAATAAAATTAGATGCCTCCATTATGGATGCATCCGTTACAGGAAAATACACCGCTTTAATTGATAAGGACGGCTCTATGTTCACGGCTTTGCTAACCAATGCGGCGCTTCATATGATAACACCGGAATACCTGCAAAAGCATGAAGACTTACTAACTTCAGCGGCCTATTTGCTGGCAGATGCCAACATCAGTGTGGAAAGCATGAACTGGCTGATACGCTTTGCCAATTTAAACAGCATCAGGTTGATTATTGAACCGGTTTCGGTTCCGCCTGCCAAAAAGATTGCCGCCTGCAATTTTGAAGGGTTGTACTTAATAACACCCAACGAAGATGAACTGCCTTCTTTATGCAGTGAAGCTGCTGCTACTACCGATGAACAGGTACAGGAACTGCTGAACAAAGGCATACAATATGTTTGGCTGCATAAAGGCAAACTGGGATCTGCCCTGTATAAAAAAACAGAGACCTTACAACTGAACGCACCGATGGCCAATGTGGTGGATTGCACCGGCGCCGGGGATGGTTCAGTAAGCGGGTTCATCCTGTCAAAATACTTTGGAAAAGACAACCTGAACAGCCTGCGTACTGCCCATACACTTTCTGCAGAAATACTGCAGGTGCATGGAGCCATTGCTACTCACCTGAACCAGGAAAAATTACTGAACTCCGTTTCTAAATATTACGAAGAATGAGCCATCAATTACTGGATATATTACCCGAAGTACAACAGGCATTGCAGGAAGGAAGACCAGTAGTAGCGCTGGAGTCAACCATCATTTCCCACGGTATGCCCTACCCCAAAAATATAGAGACGGCGCTGGCGGTGGAGGCGGTTGTAAGGCGACATGGCGCTGTGCCGGCTACCATTGCCATTATGAATGGCAAATGCCATGTGGGTTTATCAGCGGCTGAGATAGAACTATTTGCTAAAGAAAAAAATGTATGGAAAGTAAGCCTCAGGGACATTCCCTATGTGCTTACGAAGAATTTATATGGCGCCACTACGGTAGCTGCTACCATGCGAATTGCATCTATAGCAGGTATTAAAGTATTTGTAACCGGGGGTATTGGCGGTGTACACCGTGGTGCGGAGAACAGTATGGACATATCTGCCGACTTAACAGAGATGGCACAAACATCTGTGGCAGTTGTATCAGCAGGAGTAAAATCAATCCTCGATATTGAACTTACTCTTGAATATTTAGAAACAAAAGGCATACCTGTAGTTACTTTTAGACAGGACGAGTTCCCCAGTTTTTATTCGAGCAAAAGCGGCTACAGCAGCCCGTTACGCCTGGATAGTACAGATGAAATTGCTAAAATGCTGTATACGAAATGGCAGCTGGGATTGCAGGGATCTGTATTAATTGCCAATCCTGTACCACCACAATTTGAAGTAAGCAAAGAAGAAATGGAAGTACATATCCTGGAGGCACTTGCTGCTGCAGATAAACACCAGGTAAAAGGGAAGCACATTACCCCCTTCCTGCTGCAATACATTGCCGAACATACCAAAGGCGAAAGCCTGGAAGCCAATATTTCGCTGATACTGCACAATGCTAAAATTGGAGCAGGAATAGCAGTTGGTTATGCTGCCTTGTAAGTATCCCGTTTAAATGAACTCCCATTACAACACTGACACAGTAACCGGTTTATCCTGATCAGCATTAAAAACTGTATTTCCCCAGTTGGATGGAGGTTGCTTCTTTTGTGGAATGACAACTGTATTACTTTACAATCCGCTTTGTAACTTTCTCCCCTGCTGCGTTACTAAGTTCAATAAAATAAATTCCCGCCGCCCAATAAGCTGATGGTAATTGAATGGTATTAGAACCTGCTGCCAGATGTACAGATGACCATTGCAAAAGCCTGCCCGTCATATCCATTACCTTCATTCCAATGTTTTGCTCTTGCCGGGATTGAATGACCATGTCATTATTATTTAAAGGATTTGAAAATGAAGTGATGTTAAAGGATGCCGTTAAATTGGAAGGGTAATCTGTACAGGCGCCAGTATTGGGAATATTTTTATCGATCCAGTCCAGGCGGGATGCAAGCCATGTCTTCAATGTTTGTATCTCCCCTTCATAAGTGGTGGCAATTGGCTGGGGATTGGGCCATACATACTGACCCAACGTTGGCCATTGCTGAAAATGCCGTTGCCTCGCTTCTGCTGTAAGTGAAGCAACAGAATCAATTACATGATTAAGATGGCCAGGGTGAAGTGCAGTAGTTCTTAACGCCTTCCACCTGCAGCGGAGATTATTTTTAAAACTGGTATCGGCCAGCAGTTGGCCCCACCAAAAGGGTACCTGCCAGAAATCACCCGGGCAAACCGTATTAAATTGGTAAGCCCACCCATCAACGTTACTGCCGTTACAGTAATCGGCATTCCTGAAAGCAAGATCATAATCCCAAACCGGGCCTGCATTGATCTTTCCATTTTTACTGTACCTGTCTTTATAAAAAAAACTGCTGAGCCGGTAACCATCCACATTACGGCTTGCTTCATTCACAATAAAATAATCAATAAAAGAATTTTCATCTGCAAATTTTCGCCAGCCATTTTGCTTGTCCTGGTAATTGATATGATGCAATGCATCTTCAAAACTGTCTGTGTAAGCCTTAATATAAGCCTTTTGCTCCAGCGTAATGTTAGTGACCTTTGGATAAATATAACTGTACTGTATACTGCCTCCGCCTGCAGGATAACGGGAAAACCATCCGTCGGCTTCTTTATCAATACTAAAGATATAACCACCTGTTACGGCATCACCACTATTGTCGGTATTGCTCATGGAAGGAACATTTACCCTGCCTGCTTTTCTTTTTATTTTTTCCATAAATACGTAAATGCCTTTGTATGCCCCATTAACGACCACTTCCACATAACGGCAATTGGCAGCCCAGTGTCCAAACTCACGGCTGAGTGTGTAAGCAAGAAAATTATGCAGGAGTGTTTTATCACTGTAAGGCGCATACAGCACCCAGTCGCTTTCGGAAGGCAAACCAAACAATGATTTATTGACCGACCCGCCAGTGCTGTTCCACAATTCAATGCTGTAAGATTTCATCGGGAACATTTGTGATGATTGGCCCCTTATCTCAATGCCTATCTTTCCATTGTAATGATTGAAAGAGTCTGTGATATTATTTCTTGCGTTGTTGCCATTAAAGATGATGCCCATATCGGCCATGATCTTTGGATCATCCTGAATGTCCTGCCCGTTTGTATTGATCACAATTAAAGGAAGATTAGAAGAACTGAGTTGTGCCTGGATCAATGTAAACAGGAAGAGTGATGGGATAAAGAGCAGTATCTTTTTCATCCGGCTGTAGTTTCAACAAAATTAATTGATTTGATATTGTAAATTATTAAGAGGAAAAGTGATACTCCTCATAAAAAAATCGGCTGATCAACAGCCGGCACCTTCTAGAAGGAAGTAAACAGAATAATTATTTTATTTTAACTGCCCTGAGGGTTCTGATAACATTACCCTGCACCAGTTTTACAATGTATAAACCGGTAGCGAAATGTTGTCCAAAAGAAACAGGTTGCTGTGGATTACCAGAAGCAGCAAATACAATTTTTCCATCTGCTGTAGTAACTGTTACCAATGTTCTTTCATTCGTTCCGCCCTTCAATACCAGCTCAAATGCAGCTACGGATGGATTGGGATAAATAATCATATCCAGTTCCTTCTTTTCCCTAACAACCATCCTGCCTGCAGTAAAAAAAGCCCTTCCTACGGTTGGTGTAAGTGTAATGGTTTTTAATGCTACACACCCATTGGCATCTGTAACAGTATAAGTATGTACACCGGCTGCAACATTGGCAAATGAACCGGTACCGATATATGGCGCAGTGCCACCGGTAGCTGTAACCGTAACAGTAGTGCTGGTATTGGTGGCAGTAATTGCACCTGCTGAAGCATTTACCTGCAGGGCTGCAGATGGCTGACTTGTTTTTACGGCAGCCGTAGCCGTATTGTTAGCAGCATCAGTTACAGTGAAATAATTGACTGCTGAAATTTTCCTGGTTGTATCAAGTGTTACCAACTGGTTATTATTTGAGCTGTAATAGAATACATTATTAAGGTCATTTTCAAAACCACCAAATGGATACATATTAGTGCCAATTAAATTATTGGTAGCTCCCAGTTCAAAGAATGCGATGTTATCGATATAGGTTGTGCCGGATGTTTGAGGTATTTCAATTAAAAAACTGGCCGCTGCTTCAGTAGTGGGCGCAGTGAAAATAAATTCGTGCTCAACCCTTGTTGTTCCATATGCAGCCAGTTGCTTTGCAGTAAGTGCAGATAACGGCGAAAAAGTTTGCCTCAGGGAAACCCTCAGGCTTCCATTGGCCGTGGTACCCAGCGTACTGAACCGCAATGCATATTTTTTACTGGCACTAACTGACCCTACCGTATAATAAACAAGTGTGTAGCTATTGGCAATGGATACCGGGAAAACAATTTTCATAGCGCCTTTACCGGCATTAACTGTATAATTACCGGTTCCTGTATAAGGCGGCAGGCCGCCGGCAGCCGTTACAGTCAGCATTGCAGTACCATCATAGCATTTAATTACTGGATTTGTGGCAGCTACGGTTAAAATTGAAGCTGGTGAGGCGATGGTTACCGTGGTAGTGGCCAAACATCCCTTTGCATCCGTAACTGTGTAAGTATAAGTACCGGCACTAACGTTGCTGATAACACCAGTACCGATATATGGAGCAGTGCCACCTGTAGCATTGATACTTACAGCTGTAGTGCCTCCAAATGTTGCGATGGTACCTGCAGTAGCAGCAGCAAGCAATGGTGCCAATGGTTGTGTTACAGTTACTGAAACGGTATTGACTGCACCGGCTGCATCCCTCACCGTATAGGTATAAGTACCGGCAATAACATTGTTAAAAACACCCGTACCTGTATAAGGAGGAATACCACCTGTAGCTTTGAGGATTACAGCAGTGCTGCCGCCGTAACAACTGATTGCCGAAACAGATGCAATTGCCTTAAGTGGCAAAGGTTGTTTGATTGTGATGGTAACACTTGCAACACAGCCCCTGGCATCTTTTACATCATAGGTATAAGTACCGGCAAAAACATTGGTATAGGTAAGTATGCCATTATAGGGAGGAGTGCCACCTGTAGCCGATACGGAAACAGAAGTGACACCTCCAAATATATAAATATTGCCGGTGCTGACGGTTGCAGCAAGGGGAGCAGCAGGCTGAGTAACCGCAACAGTAGCACTGGCAGTTACACCCCGAAGATCCTGTACCGTATATGTATAAGTACCTGCGGTTACATTAAATGTGCCTGTTCCGGTATAAGGAGGAATGCCACCGGCAGCCGTAACAGTTATTGTGGCTGTTCCTCCAAAACAACTGATGCCCGATGATACCGTCCTTGCAGACAGTGGCTGCCTTAACACTGCCGTATCCTTAATGAGTATTTTAGCACTAAAAGGTTCCAGCGTGATGGTGCCGGTATAATAAGCTGCATCAACCCCAACATAGTTGGCGCCAAGATTGATAGTTTGTGGAGTGCTGCCTGCATTGTATTCAAAACGCAGGTAGTCATCTAAATTGTAAACAAGGGCATCGGCTTCATAAAACTCAATATTGTCGATATAGGTAGTACCCGAGTTCTGTTCTATTTCAATTACAAAACTGGCCCCTGCATCTGTTGAAGGTGCGGCAAATAATACCTCGTGTTTTTTTACCGTTGTATCAAATACCTTTATCTGCACAGGGGTAAGGGCCGTATATGGAGATACCGTTTTTCTTAAATAAATCCGGATGATACCATTGGCAGTAGTGCCCAATGTGCTAAACCTCAGCACATAGTTTTTAGCAGCAGTTACAGCACCCACCGAAGCATACAACAATACATAGCGGTTTGCTACAGGTGATGCAAATTCCACTTTCAATCCCCCGCCTGCTATCTTATTGGTATTATCCCAGTTTGCACTTGCATTGGTGCCGTACACAGTAACCCCATTGGCATTACTGGTAAAGGAACCATTGGCAAATAAGTTGTTACCAATAACACTTCGCAATAAATAGCCCGGGGCTTCCCTGAACGGTTTCTTTGAATTGATATCATTGTTAGAAAATGCCCGCCATCCATTTAATGATTGTGGCGATAGCGGTACTGTGGCACCGCCGCTTGTTGAATATACTTCGTAAGTAAAGCCAACCTCATTACCCCTGCTATGATAGTTACTGTCTATATCGCCCAATGACTGCAATACTGATTGTATTGTTGTTGGCACCGGCTCATTTAGTGCAGCATTGGTATAATACAAATTCCGCTGGGTATTGAATTTGGGATAAAAAATATTGTTTTTTATCTTCAGGTTGCTGATAGTACCCCAGGGCCAGCGCATAAAGCTCACCGCATTGAGTGTATTAAAACAGGTATTACCCGTGATGTTGATATTCGTTGGATTGTTGCAATGAATACCGTTTTTGCCAATATTGAAGATAGTATTGTTGATTACATCCACATTCATAATCTGCCCATCTAAATAAATGCCGGATACATAAGCAGCTGTTGAGGACCGCCCGTCCGGTGCACCAATACCATTCATTACGATATTACTGCTGATTACCCTGTTGGTATAGTACACATCGGTATTATTACCCTGCGGCACCCAGGTATAAATACCGCCACCATCGTCTTTATTAAAACCAAAATAATTAACCACGTTGTTTTTAACCAATGCATTACTGCCGTCAAACTCAATGCCTACATAACCCGTGCTGTCAACTTTATTGTTTTCAATCAATACATTGGTGGCCACATCAACCGATATGCCTTTATAAGAGTTGGCGCCATTCAGGCCCATGCCCCTGATGACCCCTGTTTTTTTAACAGTGCAATTTTGAATGGCAATATTAGAATCACTAAAACAAGACATCCTGATAGCACCACTCAACAGGTTATATGTGCTCACATTCTGAATCACAATACCCGAAGCATTTTCCATATAAATGCCCATGCCCCCAATATTAGTAAAACTGCAATCCTGCACATTAATGAAATCGGGTGTTCTTGCATAAATACCATAACTGTTGGCTCCTTCAAAAGCAATATTGCTGATGGTGATATACCTTTCAAAATTAATATTGACCAATGCATCGGCGGTAGCGGCTTTTACACTGTAGGAAGAAGGGACATTGGCACCAAAATAAATATTGAGCAGTTTCCTTGCCGGATCAAAATACCATTCACCTTGCTGATCGAGTGTTCGTACATCCTTCTGGATAAAATAGCCGTAGTTGTTGGTGCAATCATAACTGGAGGGGTTATTGAAATTGCTGTAATAAATAATATTGCCTGTATGACTGGTAATTTTACACCTGTCCAGCACCCATAGTTTTTTTCGTATCACTACTTCTGCACCAGTCCAGTTAATTGCGCTGGTCAATTCGTTATCGGTGATGGATAGTGTATCATTAAAAGATTCATAACTTAAATAGCCCCCGTTGGAAGCATCTGCATTTGGATAACGGCCAATCTGCTGTGGCTGGCCATTAACAGCAACCATATTCAGGTTAGCAGTACCAGCAGTTACTGAAGCCTGGTAAATTCCGCTGCCTACAGAAGTCCATGAAGTTGCAGACACAGCCGTAAAGCCGGTAACAACAGGATTAGCACCCGAGCCATAAGCAGTAATAACAATATGCTTTTTAAAAGCTCCGGAATTGGTTACATTGATCGTTCCATAAAAAAGATCGCCTCTTTTAAAAAGTACACTGTCCCCTGCAACGAGGGTATTGAAAATGGAATTGAGTTTGGTGATAGTACGCCAGGGTGTGGCAGCATTTTGAGCCTGTGTACTGGTATTGGCATCATTTCCGGTGCTGGAAAAATAATAGACTTTTGCCTGGGCGGAGAGCATGCAAAATACCATAAAGCCTGCAGACAGGAATGCCCGTAGACTTTTACATCTTACAATAAAATTGCCGGTATAGAGGTGCATATCAGGGATGCTGCTGTTTATTTTTCATTAACCAGGTAAATACACTTAATTTAAAATGAAGCCTGGAGGGAACAGAACAATCGTTTAAATGGTACGTAATCAAGCGGCATGTAAATAAATTACAGCACTACGGGCATCTTCGGGGGGAATAATTATTCGGAAGAATTTGGATTCTGGTTTAAAAGGGAAACATCATATTGCTGGCATGCAAATGATTCAGGTAAAGATAAAGCAGTTTGGTTACTAAAAATGAATAAGGATAAAAAAAATGCAGGGGTCTATTCAGCGCTCTTTTGATCATCTAAAATGGTAGGTGTATTGAGGCAATAACGAAAGTAGTCTATTGGCAAGAAAGTAAATTATAATACTTATAAATAAACTTTAAATTTTTGATTTTTAATTATTTACAAAACATATTGGCATTTTTAGTTTAAAAAGTGAGGCTTTATTTTAATACATACCGGAAATGAGAAAAGTAAAACAGGCGGTTGAACCAAAGTGGTGGGTTTTACAACCACTCTATACTGTTGACCCAATAAATCATAAATACCTGAATGCCATAAAAGTGGAGATCATGGGGAGTTTATACTAAATACAACAGTAACTTCGTTTTACTGGCGAATGCAAGCAATTGCCATTCCCTACCCTCTTGTAACAACTTATTGAGATAACCAGGTTAAACAGATATTACAGGATGTTATGAACAAACAACTAAAAAGCTATTTACAAAAAACACTTATAGTATTAGATCTTATAGCACTTAACATTGCTTTTTTCCTTTCCAGGTTGATATTTGAGGCCCGTATAGCTGACACATCATTCAGGGCATATCTTGAATTCTGGATTATCATCAACACATTCTGGCTTGTAATTGCTTTTATATGCAGAACATACTCTGATAGCAATATCATCAACTTTGAAACTTTTACCAAACGTACCGCACAGGTTTACCTGCTTTGGTTAATTGCAGTATTGTTCTACCTCTTCTTCTCCCGCCAGATTGTGGTATCAAGATATTTTACCATTGTAACCATTATCATATTTGGACTCAGCCTGTTCCTGAACCGCTTTTTATACCTTGGCATACAGAATTATTTTAAAAAACGCAACCAGCTTTTTAATAAGGTATTGATCATCGGTTATAACGAAACTGCTAAAAAACTGGAGAATTATTTTGAGGAAGAAGGCTTTAATGCCCACCTGCTGGGCTTTATTGAAGATGAAAAAAATGTACAGGAACTAACACGCCACCCGATAATCGCTGATATTAAAAACACCATACAAACAGCTATAGAAATGGATGTGCAGGAAATATTTTCCACTATCACACCCGAACAAAATAAGGATATCTATACCATTATGAACAAGGCGGAATCTGAATGTATCAGGTTCAAAGTGGTTCCTGACCTTTCCATCTTTGTAAACAAACCCGTTATCATCAATTATGTAAGGGACCTTCCGGTACTTTCACTAAGAAGTGAACCGCTGGATGATGTAGGTAACCGGTTTAAGAAAAGAACACTGGATGTAATTGTCAGCTCACTGGTGGTGATATTCATCCTCTCCTGGCTCGTGCCATTGCTGGGATTGCTCATTTTACTTGAATCGAAAGGTCCTGTCTTTTTTTCACAGGTACGTTCTGGCCGGAATAATAAAACCTTTAAATGTTTTAAGTTCAGGAGTATGGCGGTGAATAAAGATTCTGATACCCAACAGGCCACCAAGGGCGATAAACGCATCACCAGGATTGGCCAATTCATCCGCAAAACCAGCCTCGATGAATTTCCTCAGTTCATCAATGTATTAAAAGGAGAAATGAGTTTGGTAGGCCCAAGGCCGCACATGGTTAAGCACACTACCGACTATTCAAAAATTGTAGACCAGTTTATGATCAGGCAGTTTTTAAAACCAGGCATTACCGGCTGGGCACAGGTGAATGGTTTACGTGGAGAGATTACCGATAATGAACAAATCATTAACCGGGTGAATGAAGACCTTTGGTATCTGGAGAACTGGACTATCTGGCTCGACCTGAGAATTATGTTCCTTACAGTGTATAAAGTTTTTAAAGGTGATGAGAAAGCGTTTTAAACACTGCTGTTGTAACCAATTGATTAAATTTTAATACCTGCCTTTTTCAGTCTTTCAACAATACACCCTTACTGATGTTCCAACATTATTAAAATTGAAAGGTTGTTTTTACCGGCTAATATCTATATTTTTGAGCCACTTAAAATGAATATAACAGCAGATATAAAAGTCATCGCTTCATTGCTGCTGCTGATTTTTTCAGTAAGTGTTTTTGCTGTATGCCCCTGCAATCATAACAAAGGAAAAACACTTGAAATAAAGACCAAAAGTTGCTGTTGTAAAAAAGTGGCCCTTTCTAATACCTGCAGGAGCAAAAACAGTAACCAACAAGGCTGCCGTTGCGAAAAGAGGATTATTAAGTTTAACAGGTTGGAAAAACAGGTTTCGCCCCAAAGCACTATCAACCCGGGTATTTCAATCAACCTGTTTCTTTTTCAATACAATTGGCATGAAGTTATTGCCAACCTGGTTTCGAAAGAACCGTCAACAACACTAAAAGAAAAAAGGGGTGAACATCCTCCGGAATATTACATCAGATATCGCAGCTTAAGGATTTAAACTACCTGGCCCTGCAAATTCTTTTTTGCAGAATTGTAAAAACGCCTGCGCCATGAATGAATTAAGAATGGTAAAACTTTTACAAACTGGCTGATTTGCTTAGGAAAAACATATTGAAGCTAAGTGCCAATCAAAAAAAATCCAAACAAGTAATTCACATTTTTTTCGTTACCTATTTTCATCCATGTGTTAAACTGGATAAACCCGATAAATAAATCATGGCAACATTTGCTGAATTAAAAAAGAATTTGAAAAAGGACTATACTGGATTGACCCCGGTAAAAGTGGCCTTGCTTGGCGACACTGCCACCCAACTGCTCTCCCAGGCCCTGAGGGGTGCTGCCCGGAGCGAAGGACTTGACCTGCAAATATGGGAGGCAGATTTTAACCAGGTGGAAAGGCAGGTATTCGATGAAGGAAGTGAGTTATATGAATACCAACCTGAGATAGTGATCATATTCCAGTCTTCACACAAACTGCTGGCGGCCTACAATAAATTAAAGCCCGAAGCATATGCTTCACTTGCAGCCAACCGGCTTGAGCTTATCAGTAGTATTTACTGTCAGCTTGGTGCTAAGCTCAAAACAAAAGTGATCTATTTTAACTATGCAGAAATAAATGATGCAGTATTTGGTAACTATGCCAGCAAAATTGAATCCTCCTTTTTATTTCAATTGAGAAAACTGAATTATGAATTGATGCAATTTGGTTTTCCGCATCCGGATTTTTTCATTTGTGATATTGCATCCATACAAAACCAGTTTGGAAAAAACACTTTCTTTCAAAGCTCCATTTATGTAAATACCGAGATGGTATTGAGTATGGACATCATACCGGAAGTAGCCATCAAAACAGTTGACTTATTAAAAGCCATGTATGGCAGGTTTAATAAGTGCCTGGTGCTGGACCTTGATAATACTTTGTGGGGTGGCATTATTGGCGATGATGGCATTGAGAATATCCAGATCGGCAGCCTGGGTATTGGCAAAGCCTTTACAGAGTTTCAATACTGGATAAAGAAACTCAGGAACCGGGGTATCATCCTGGCGGTTTGCAGCAAGAACACTGAATCGGTTGCCAAAGAGCCATTTGAAAAACATCCTGATATGGTGTTAAAATTGGAAGACATTGCCGTATTTGTTGCCAATTGGGAAAACAAAGCTGATAACATCCGGTATATTCAAAGCATACTGAACATAGGATTTGATTCCATGGTTTTTTTAGATGACAATCCTTTTGAAAGAAATATTGTAAGGGAAAACATTGCAGGCATTACTGTGCCGGAGCTGCCGGAAGACCCTGCAGAATACCTTGAATACCTGTATCGCCAGAATCTTTTTGAAACCATTTCTTTTTCAAGTGAAGATGCAGAAAGAACCAGGCAATACCAGGTGGAAGCACAGCGAACCGCATTACACAAAAGCTTTACCAACGAAGATGATTTTTTAAAGACACTGCAGATGGTTTCGCTGGTAGAACCATTCAATAAATTTAATACCCCAAGGGTAGCACAGCTTTCACAACGGTCGAACCAGTTTAATTTGAGAACAGTACGTTATATTGAAACTGATATAGAAGCCATTGCTGCCGACGAAAACTATGTGCCGTTTACTTTTGCACTGGAAGATAAATTTGGCGATCACGGCCTCATCTGCATCATCATCCTTAAAAAAGAAAATACAGATACTCTGTTTATAGATACCTGGCTGATGAGTTGCCGGGTGCTGAAAAGAGGCATGGAAAATTTCACTCTTAATACGATTGTAAACTACGCCAACCAGCATGGTTTTAAATACCTGAAAGGAGAATATCTGCCTACTGCAAAAAATGAAATGGTGAAAGACCATTATAAAAATATAGGCTTTGAAGCAACAGCTGATCACTGGATACTGGATGCTGCAGCCTACTCCCAAAAAAAATGTTTTATCAACACAAAAAGTTAATCAAATGGACAGGCAAGAAATTCTGACACAGATAACCCGGGTTTTTATTGATACATTGGATGAAGACAATGTAGTACTTACAGAAAGTACAAAAGCAGACGATGTAGAAGGCTGGGACTCTTTAACACATGTGCAACTGGTTGTAGCAGTTGAAAAAAAATTCAATATCCGCTTTGCAGCCAAAGAGATCCAAAGCTGGAAAAATGTTGGCGAACTGATTGACAGCATCAGCAGCAAATTATAAATACCTTCTTTATTGTAGCCAACGGTTACCACCTTATTCCGTATCCCTTTTTTTGAAAGCCAATTGCTAACCTTAAATTAGTAAAAGGGATATGATATTTAATTCTATTGAATTTATACTTTTTTTTGTTATAACCCTGGCGGTGCATTATCTCCTGCCTTCCAGGTTCAGGTGGATATGGGCACTGGCTGCCAGCACTTTCTTTTATGCTTACGCCCAGCCTGCTTATGTACCCATACCTGCAGGTATTGCACTCATCCCTTACTTCGCAGGCATTCAGCTTGAAAATACAGGTTCAGAAAAAAAACGACAGCAGTTTTTCATCATCAGTACCATTGTTATAGTTGGCATCCTGGTATTTTTTAAATACAGCAATTTTTTCACCAACACCATTACTGAGCTTGTAAATATCATCCGGCAAAAAGCTCTTCACTCAACCAATACAGTTACCAATAACCTGCTCATCAATATTGCTGCGCCACTTGGTATTTCATACATTACTTTTCAGGCAATTGGTTATCTTATTGAAATAAAACGAGGCAATCATACTGCAGAAAAACATTTGGGGCATTTTATTACCTACCTGTTTTTTTTTCCAAAGATCATTGCCGGGCCCGTGGAAAGGGCTCACCATTTTTTGCCACAATTAAAAGAGCCGAAGCCTTTTAACTATGACTATTTTACAGATGGTGCAAAACAACTGCTTTGGGGTTTGTTTAAAAAAATAGTGATCGCAGACAGGATGGCCATCTATGTAAATGCAGTGTACAATAATTACGAACATCATTCAGGTATTACCCTGTTAGTTGCATCTATATTTTATGTATTGCAGATCTACACAGACTTTTCCGGCTATACAGATATGGCGCTTGGTATTGCTAAAATGTTCGGTTTTGAACTGATGCCCAACTTTAACCGGCCATTACTGGCAAAATCTGTCACCGAATTCTGGCGCAGGTGGCACATGTCATTGTCAACCTGGTTCGCTGATTATTTTTACAATCCCATCGCCATTGAAAAAAGAAACTGGGGCACCTGGGCTGTTATCTATGCATCCTTTGTAACCTTTACTGTACTGGGCTTTTGGCATGGTGCCAACTGGACATTTATTGTATTTGGGTTTTTGCAGGGCTTGATTCTTTCTATTGAAATATTTACCCGTAAACAAAGAAAAAAACTGAGAAAAAAAATTCCGCAATGGCTGAATGACAGCACAGGTATTCTTTTCACATTTGGTTATTTTGGATTTTCTTCTATCTTTTTCAGGGCTAACTCTGTCGGGGATGCACTTAACATAATCAAAAAAATACTTGCTTTTAAAGGCCCCCTGTTTACAGACAGCACTTCTATGCTCCTGTTTTTATTGCTGGCTGCATTTTACCTGGCGGCTTATGAGTTTAAAAAAGAGTTTTTTGATAACCGGTTTACCTTATCGGCCAATAAATACTGGCTGATCCGCAATGGTTACTACTGCATGCTGATCGTTATTATACTGGCAACCGCTGTATTCGATGGTGGCGAATTCATCTATTTTCAATTTTAAAAAATCAAATAATGCTAAACGGTATTTTTAAAAGAAAGACTGGCGTTATTATCTTCTGCAAACGATTTTATTCATTGGGCTGGTTGCAGCAGCAGACCTGATCATTGGCAGCGTGTTAAAGTTTTTTTACAACCGCCAGTCATCAGGCTGGGAATACGGTACCCGTTATTCAGCAGAAGAAACAACAGCAGATGTATTGATATTCGGTGCATCCAGGGCACAGCAACAATATATCCCTACTTACATAGAAGACAGCCTGCACCTCAGCTGTTACAATGTTGGAAGAGATGGCACACCTTTCTTTTATCACTATGCAGTATTGCAGGCTGTATTAAAACGTTACACCCCAAAAATGATCATACTGGATTGTGAGTATGCGGCATTAAAAAAAACAACTTCCAGTTATGAACGATTGTCGCCACTACTGCCATTGTACAGCAACCACCCGGAAATGCAGCCGGTTATCCAATTAAGAAGCCCTTTTGAAAAATACAAATTCATCTCTCATATCTATCCCTACAATTCGATGCTGTTTAAAATTGGAGTGGCCAACCTTGAATCGAACAAAATAAAACAACAGGATATTAAAGGCTATGTAGCGATGAAAGGCAGCTTGCATGAACCCCTTAAAACAATCGATCATACCGTTAAGTATGAACTGGATTCAATAAAAGTAAATATGCTTGATTCGTTTATTGAACAATGCAGGCAAAGAAACATTGACCTGTATTTTGTTTGCCCGCCCTATTACATGAATACCATCGGTACAGATTACTCCTTTGCAGTAACAAAACAAAAAGCAGCAGAAAAAAAAATTGACTTTATCGATTATTCAAAAGATTCCATGTTTTTAAGAAGCCCGCAATTATTTGATGATACAGTACATGTAAACTTTACCGGTTCAAAAATATTTTCAGCCATGATAGCCGGCGAATTGAAAAAAAGAATAAAAAAATAAAGAAGCCCCCTGGCAAGTGGGGGCTCTTTTTGTTGTGTATACTTATTGAAAACCTGACTACTTATTCGCTTAATAAAGTCTTAATAACTGAATCCTGGTCAGTGTACATTTTGATGTAGTAAATACCCTTACCGGCTGCAGGAATATTGTTCACCAGCGTATTGGTGCCTGACTGTAGTTTCACCTGGCTCTTCAGCACTACCCTTCCGGCTGCATCCACTGCTATTATACTCAATGTTTGTTGTTTGCTGCTGCTGATGTTTAACTTTATAGATGACCCATCCATCATCGCATTGTCAAGTATAAACGATTGGCTGAAGCGTTTGAATTCTACAGAAAGGATATTACTATAAGTAAATGTACCATCCCTGTCAATCATTTTAATCCTGTAATAGTTTGTGCCATTTGCAGGTGTATTATCAGAAAGCCTGTACGTGCTTTGCTGACCGGCATTGTTATTGGAGGCAACACGGCCGATACTTTCAAACTCCCTTCCGCTGATCCTTCTTTCTATAACATAATCCTGGCTGTTTATTTCAGAAGTGGTAACCCATTTAAGGTCAACTTTATCTTCATTCTTAATCGCAGAGAAACGAAGCAATCTTACAGGCAATATATTTGCTACCACAACACTCAGCGTATCCCTGCTGATGAACCCCCTGTTGTCGGTTACTTTCAGTTCAAACTTATAAGTACCCAATACCAGGCTGGTAACTTTTGTTGTAGCACTGGCAGTATTGCTGATGGCAAATTGCGCAGGGCCGGAAATTTTCGTCCACACATAGCCGGTAATAATTGAACCAGTACCAACACCATTTAAAATCACACTGTCAGCAGGCAAGTACACATTTTTATCAGGGCCAGCATTCGCAACCGGCAATGAATCTACCGGGCCAGCTTTTACCATCACCTTAGCTGTAAATGGCTGCAAGTCGATGATACCATTATAAACTGTACTGTCAACACCAATGTATTTTGCATCCAGCACCACCGTTTTTACAGTACTGGTGGCATTGTATTCAAAACGCACCTGGCTAGTAGCGGTATTAACGGTTGCATTGGCTTCATAAAACTCAATATCATCAATGTAGGTAGTTCCTGAGTTTTGCTCTACTTCAATTACAAAACTTCCACCGGCATCTGTAACTGGCCCATCAAATAAAAATTCCTGTGTTCCTTTTAAAGTACCAAAAGATTTTGTCTGGATCGGTACAAGAATGGTGTAAGGTGAAGCTGTCTTTCTTATGTATGCCCTTACAATACCATTTACAGTTGTACCCAGCATTTTAAACCGGAGTAAGTATTTTTTACTGGCGTTCACTGCACCAACAGCACTGTGTATAAAACTGTAGCGGGCTTGCTGTGGAGCAGCAAAATCCATTCTTAAAGAACCGGTGCCGGTTATTTTGCCGGTATTATCAAATGAAGCGGTGGTGCTGGCACCATATAATGTAACGCCACTGATATTGCTGGCAAATTGAGAATTGGTAAATACATTAGAGCCTAGCGTATTGATCAGTGTATAAGGCTGAATTTTTTGCGCCGGCCTTTTTGATTTTACATCAAAGTTGGAGATACTTCTCCAGCCATCAAGTGTATAGGGAGATGACTGAAGCAATGATCCGCCATCGGTATCATAAATTTCACACTTGATACCTGCATCCGTAAATGTATTGTAATAATTACTGTCAATGGTTCCAAGCGATCTTATATTATCCTGGATAGTAGTAACTACCGGGGTATTCAAAGCGCTGTTGATATAGTGGATGTTTTCCTGCGTGTCATCCATAGGGAATGAAATATTTTTCTTGATATTTAGATTATTGATTGAACCCCATGACCAGCGTGTAAAACTGATATCCCTCCAGTTATTATGAAGTGTATTACCCTGTATAGTAATGTTAGATGGATTATTACAGTGGATGCCGTTTCGTTTACAGTTAATAATAGTGTTATCCAGCACTTTCACGTTCATTGTTCTTCCATCACAATAAATTCCCGCCATGTAAGGCGCTGGATTATTGGTGCCATCCGGCGCTCCAATACCATTCATGATGATGTTACTCTTAACAATCCTGTTGGTATAAGTGGCTCCCGGGCTTGCATCAGTGCCCCCTACGTAAGTGTAAATACCACCGTTATCATGAACCCTGTTGCAAAAATAGTTTACAAAATTTTTCTGTACCACGATATCGTTACCGGAAAACTGGATACCTGATAAACCAACGGTGTCTACCACATTGTTTTCAATGAGTGCATTCGTTGTAACAATTACATAAATTCCTTTATAATCTGAGTCATCAAAAAAGATCCCATGCCTGCAAACTGAGAGGTATTTCTTACAACACACCCTCTCACTGTTACATTTGGTTTGGTGCGGTTAATTACCTGTATCGCATCGGAAAGGACATTACTGGTGGTTACACTTTCAACAAGCACATCCGAGCTGGCTACAATTTGAACCGCTCTTGATCCAATATTTGTAAAATCACAATTTTTAATATTAATAAACCCACCATTGTAGGAGAAAATACCGCTGCTGTTGCCACCCTCAAAATTGATATTGTTTACGGTGATATAAGTTTTGTTATTCAGGTTCATCAGCGTATCAATCACACTTACCTTCACTGAATAATTAGCAGGAATGTTAGTACCAAAATACATGAGCAGTTTTTTACCAGTAGTATCATAATACCATTCACCAAACTGATCCAGCGTACGGGGGTCATCCATAATAAAATAACCATGCCCCAGCTTTGCAGTATTTAATTGTGGTGTGCTGCCCGGGTTGATATTCCTGTTCATTCGATAGCTGAATGTAGTGCCGGAATGATTGGTGATAATACACCTTTCAATTATCCAGCCATTTTTTCTGATGGCAATTTCAGCTCCTGTCCAGTTAACTGCAGAAGACATTTCATTATCGGTTATAGAACTGGAAGTTGCTGCTTCAAAAGGTAAATATCCACTATTGGCATCGCTTGCATTTGGATACCTGCCTATCTGCTGCGGCCTTCCGTTAACTGTTACCATATTCAGGTTACTTTTTGCTGACACTGCTGCCTGGTAAACGCCTGTACTTGACAGCGACCACGACGACAATGTTACAAAGCCGGTGATCACAGGTCTTGCCCCGGCGCCGTATGCAGAAAAAATAAGATTGTTTCTGCTTGCTACAACGGCACCAAAAAAAACTTCTCCTCTTTTAAAAAGGATACTGTCGTTGGCAGCAAATACAAATGCGTTGACTTTTGAAATTGTTTTCCACGGAGTGGCAGCTGAAGTGCCGTTATTGGCATCACTACCTGTTGTGGAAACATAATAATTTGTTGCGTTTGCAATGCCTGCAAGTGCAACCAGGCTCAGGATTAATAAGAGTCGTTTCATAGACTTTGGATTTGGGTTTTCTCAGGATTTATTTTCAATTTCAGGCAAAGGATTGCCGGTACGGAATAAATGCCGTTTTAATCAATGCCTTTTCTGCGATGATTATAAAAAACTAATTACAAGCTGCAATACAGTTACACTGCATATTTCAGCTCAACACTCTCCAAAATAAATTTTTGATTTGCAACATTCATGATAGCTGTGCTTACCATTAAAGTAAACGGAATGTTGTTTTGCGTGGATGGTGTTTTCATAGTTTCCAACATTTAATAAAGTACGGTAATCTGCTTTACTATCTTATTTGATAAACCTTACAATACTGATGAAAGAAAATTAGCGTAGATGCTGAGGTTTCATTTCACAGGGTTTCAGGCTTACGGATTAATTCAATTTTAGGATTCTTAAAGTTTAGCCAAAATTATGCCAAACGTTAAATTTTATTTGAGCCTTTTAAACTTCCCGTAATTAGATAAGAAAAATGAAAACAACCTGCAGGTAATATTGCAGGTAACAAATTTTTACTGCAAATGCAGTGAATGGGTAGAGTAGTTTTCATAGTTCTAAATAAAAGTACGGTATAAGGTTTCAGTTAATTGGCCACAGCCTGAATTACCTGAAGGATAGATTGTAAACATAAAAGAGTGCTGATTATTGTAAACACTACAGCATTTTTAATAAAAAAGAGTAGTAGTGCTCTGTAACCATCGTAAAACTACCTGCACAATATTCGTATTTTTCCATGCACAGGGATCACTGCTTAAAACACGGATCGCCTACTGCATTGAATAAAGAAAATCCTTTAACAGATTACTGTCGGCTTCAATTTTTATGCTCTTTTTTTGAGCGCTCATTTGCTGCTGAACGGACGCAGGTACAGGTACTGATTGATTGATAACAGGTTCCACCACATCATAAAATTTTACAGGATGAGCTGTTTCCAGCACAATCCCGTTCTGTCCCGGATGTTCTTTAAGATAGCGCTGTAAAGCAAGGTATCCAACTGCGCCATGCGGATCGAGGAGATAACTATTTTTTTGGTAAACTGATTTTATTGTATCTCTCGTTTCATCATCCGTGATGCTATCGCTGCTCAATACTTTTTGCAGGTTCACAAACTGGTTATCAAAAATTTCAAGAATGCGGACGAAGTTGCTGGGGTTGCCAACATCCATGGCATTGGAAATGGTGGCTATAGCTTTTTTGGGTTCGTATTGTTGTGTTTTCATAAAGGCAGGCACCACATCATTGGCATTGCAGGCCGCAATAAAATGCTGTACCGGCAAACCCGAAACATGTGCCAGTATGCCTGCACAGATATTTCCAAAGTTGCCACTGGGTACTGATATCACCGGCGGATTGCCCCCATGTCCCAAAGGGGAGTTAAGCCATTGCTGGTATGCAAAGAAATAATAAAACTGCTGTGGCAACCATCTTGCAACATTGATTGAATTGGCGGAAGTAAGGAATATTTGCTTATTGATTTCCTCATCTGTAAAAACCTGTTTTACCATTTGCTGGCAATCATCAAAAGTGCCGTTTACTTCTAAAGCATGAATATTTTTACCCAGTGTTGTCAATTGCTTTTCCTGAACAGAACTTACTTTACCAGAGGGATAAAGAATTACCACATCCACACCATCCACATCATAAAAACCATTAGCGACAGCACCTCCTGTATCGCCTGATGTTGCAACGAGTACCGTCACCTTTCTATCCTGTCCTTTAACAAAATAACCAAGGCACCTGCTCATGAATCTTGCACCGGTATCTTTAAACGCCAGTGTGGGACCATGGTACAATTCCAATGAATAAATGCCATCATTGATATTGACAAGTGGAATATCAAAATTCACCGTCTCACTTACAATTCGCCTTAATTCGTTTTCGGGAATAGTATCACCCACATATGGAGCAATCACCTGGTAAGCGATCTCTTCTTTTGAATGCTGGTTGATATTTTTTATTAAATCAGCAGGCAAAGCCGGAATACTCTGAGGAAAGTACAACCCTTTATCGGGTGCCTGCCCTTTGATAGTTGCCTCTTTAAAATCTGCATTGGGCGAATTATGATTGGTGCTGTAGTATTTCATTATTTGAATACACTATTTTTTTGAATTACAACTGTTCTTTGATTACACTAATTTTTTTGAATTACACTAATTACACGAATTATTTTAAACAGCAAGTAACATACTTACTACTTCCTACTCCTCCACCACTTTCACTCCCTCCATATTAATAGTAGTCACATAAGAATGATAATCCAATCCAATCTTCTCATACACATCATTCATTTCTTTTTGTACTGCATGGGCCGTTGCTTCATCCCTGCTCAGCATGAACAATGAAGGGCCGGAACCGGAAATGCCGCCACCTAATGCACCGGCAGCCTTACTTCTTTTTTTCACTTCATCAAAACCAGGAATTAAAATACTCCTTACCGGCTCAATGATCACATCTTCCAGTGAACGGCCGATCAGGTCAAGATCATTGCTCATGAAACCTGCCACCAGTCCTGCGATATTGCCCCATTGCCTGATGGCATCCTTCAGCAACACTTCTTTACGCAGTATCTGCCGGGCATCTTTTGTCTTTACTTCTATCTGCGGATGCACTACTGTTACAAACAAAGAAGGCGCAGGAATAACGACAATGTCCAACGGGAAAATACTTCGTATCAATGTAACACCACCATAAATACATGGTGCAATATTATCAGCATGCTTAACGCCTGTTGCAACTTTTTCACCAAACATGGCAAAGCGAACAAGGTCTTCATTGCTGTAAATATTTCCCAACAAATGATTGGCTGCCACTACTGCACCAGCTGCACTGGCAGCACTGGAACCAATACCACTGCCTGGTTTTATTTTTTTATGAATGGTTACTTCAAAACCTATGTTTCTATCTAACTCGTTGATCATTTCAATCAATGGAGCGCCGGCTGTATTTTGTGCCGGGTCACTGGGCAATGGGTACCCATCCGCACTGTGTATGATAATTTTTTTTTCATCCAGCAGCTTTACTTCCATCAGGTCATTCGGCTCATTCAAACACAAGCCCAGTATATCAAAACCACAAACAAGGTTTGCGACTGTGCCTGGCGCATGCACTTTTATACCCCTAACCCCTAAAGGGGAACCTGGCTCTTTTAAATTAAATGCTGTTATTTTTTCTTTGTTATCCATAATAGTTGAACGCTTAATTTCCCTTTAGGGGTTAGGGCATCTACACTCTTGAAGCCCTGATGATATCTGCAAACACACCCGAAGCTGTAACATCAGCACCGGCACCTGCACCTTTTACAACCAATGGCTGATCGGGGTAACGATCGGTATAAAACAAAACAATATTGTCCTTGCCATAAAGGTGATAAAAATCATGCTGTGGATTGATGTGTTGCAATCCAACCGCTGCTTTACCTGTTCCATCCTCAGAGGACGCATAGCTTGCTACAAATTTCAGTTTATTACCAGCTGCAGCAGCTTCATCATACAACTTTTTAAAATGAGCTTCGTGTTTTTCCATTGACTGATAAAAATCTTCAACAGTACCCTCCATACATTCAGCCGGCATAAAAGTATTGTTGTCGATGTCATCCATTTCAAACTGCTCGCCTGCTTCCCTTGCCAGTATCATTATTTTACGCATCACATCTTTACCACTAAGGTCAAGGCGTGGATCAGGTTCCGTGTAGCCTTCATCCTGCGCCTGTTTTACCACAGAGGCAAAAGACTTTTTCCCATCATAATTGTTGAATACAAAATTGAGTGTACCACTCAGCACGGCTTGCATTCTCCTGATTTTATCACCGCTGCGTAACAGGTCGTTTAATGTAGAAATGATCGGCAGGCTTGCACCCACATTGGTTTCAAATAAAAACCTTGCATTAAATTCCCCGGAAAGGTTTTTCAATTTCTTATACTAATCATAAGATGAAGAACAGGCTCCTTTATTACATGCCACCACTGAAATACTTTTTTCCAGCAGTTTATCATAAGTTACCGCTACTGCTTCATTGGCTGTAACATCTGCAAAAACAGTATTGCGTAAATTTTTTGAGCGGACTGCATCAATGAATAGCTGCATATCCATAGTTGATCCGCTATTTAATGCATCGCTCCAGTTATCCAGATCAATGCCCTGGTCCACAATCAACATTTTTTTGCTGTTGGCAAGGCCCACCACATTTAATTTCAGCCGCATGTTTTGCAACAGGTATTGCTGTTGCTTTTTCACCTGCTCCATCAGCTTGCCACCAACATTTCCAACGCCGGCTATAAAAACATTGATCTCTTTATAGATCGTTTCAAAAAATTCTTCATGCAGCACGTTGATGGCTTTCTTTACATCATGTACAGAAATAACCGCTGTGATATTTCTTTCAGAAGAGCCCTGTGCAATGGCCCTGATGTTTACCCCATTGCGACCCAATGTGCCGAACATTTTACCGCTGATACCGGTATGGCTTTTCATATTATCACCCACCAATGCCAGTACAGACAAGTCTTTCTCGATAATAATGGGATCTACTTTCTTTGTTTCTATTTCATAAGCGAATGCATCATCAATGGCTCTCTTCGCATCATCCGCCAGCACTGCATCAATACCAACACAAATAGAGTGCTCGGATGAACCCTGTGTAATCAAAATGACATTGATCTGTTTGGATGCCAGTGCTTCAAACAATCTTTTAGAAAAACCGGGAATGCCTACCATGCCGCTTCCTTCCAAACTAAGCAGCGCAATGTTGTTGATACTGGAGATACCACGAATGCTGTTGCCGTTTACCGTTGATTCTTTTTGGATCACTGTCCCATAATCATCCGGTGCAAACGTATTTTTTATCCAGGTGGGTATACCTTTGCTTCTTACCGGTTGTATCGTTGGCGGATAAATCACCTTGGCACCAAAATGCGATAGTTCCATTGCTTCCTGGTAAGATATCTGCGGAATGATCTTTACATTGGCTACCAGCCTTGGATCGGCCGTCATCATTCCTGACACGTCCGTCCATATTTCCAGCAGATCAGCATCCAGCCCTGCAGCCAGTATGGCACCTGTATAATCAGAACCGCCCCTGCCAAGCGTTGTATTGATACCATTAGCATCATTGGATATAAAGCCCGGCATCATAAATAGGGATGCATCTGTGCAGGAAAAGTAATCCGTTATTTTTTTATTGGTAACAGTAAAGTCAACTGCAGCAGAACCAAAATTAGAATTGGTAGTGATTAGCTCTCTTGTATCTTTCCATTCACAGGTACCAAGTTCAACTTTTAATTTTGCAGCGATAATTTGAGAGGACAGCAATTCACCATAGCTTACTACCCTGTCCTTGGTTCTTTCGGACAATTCTCTTAACAGAAAAATTCCATTGCAGATATCCTCAATCTCATTGCACATTGTTTTTACATGGCTGAGTATACTGCTTTGCTGGGTGATGGGAATCAGGTCTTTTACCGTTTGCAAATGACGCAGCTCTGCTTCCTGCAGTTTCTCTTTATAGGCTTCATCATTTTCTGATGCCAGTTTACAACACTGTAATAAAATATCCGTGATACCTCCTAATGCAGAAACGATTACCACTGTTCTGTCAACTTTTATTTTTCTTTTACGATAGCAACTACCTTACTGATGTTCTCTGCATTTTTAACTGAACTTCCTCCAAACTTTAAAACCTGCATGATTGATTGATTTGTATATATGAATATTGATTTCTGATGTTATAATAGCTTTATGCCCAAAGATAATATGTGAATGTGAACCCTTAACGGGTTGTATTAGTAGCAATAATAGTGGTTGCAGCAACAGGAATTGCCAAAGATGATCGATATGAGATGATAACTGGTTTCACTTTTACCACTTTTTTTGAGATGGCTAAATTAGCAAAATAATTTAAAACTATAGGTAAACACCTTAAAATATTTAAAGTAATTTCTTATTTTCGTTCGATTGCTGCCAACAGTATCACCATTTCATTAAAAAATTTTAAAGATGGACCATCAGTCTGTAAAAGGCTTGCAGCAGTTTAAAAACCTTGTAGGCACCAAATACCTGCTGTATAACAGCCTGTTTACATCATTACCTTTTCACCGGATCGAAAAAACGGGCATATTACTTTCGTTGCTGTCGAATAATTGCGAAGAAGGATACCGTAAAAAACAGAGCCCGAAAGAGATCATTGAGGACTTTTTCTCGAAACATACTACTTATATACAGCCACAGGAGCAACTCGATCTGCTTTTTCGTTTCATTCAGTATATAGAAAGACAGGTGGTATTGTTCGATGCACTCGAAGATGCCTCCTTCAGGGATGTGAATGATTTTTCCGGCGTGGGTACACTCAAGCATCTTGAAAGTGAAGTACTGCAAAACAATAAGCAGGAAGAACTGAAAGAGAAACTGCACCACTTTGCCATACGCCTTGTATTGACGGCACATCCCACTCAATTTTACCCAGGCGCTGTGTTGGGTATCATCAATGATCTCTCAAATGCCCTGGCAGACAACAATACCGTACAGATCAATATGTACTTGCAACAACTGGGCAAAACACCTTTCTTTAAAAAACAAAAGCCTACTCCTTATGATGAAGCAATGAACCTGATCTGGTACCTGGAAAATGTTTTTTATCCTGCTGCCGGAAGAATCATTTCTTTTTTGAAAAACCAGTTTCCAGATGCAGTGAATGATGACAAGCCGATCATCAACATGGGCTTTTGGCCGGGTGGCGACCGGGATGGCAACCCTTTTGTAAATGCAGCTACTACACTCAAAGTGGCAGATGCTTTAAGGGGCGGCATCATCAAATCGTATTATATGGAAATACGCCGGATCAAGCGCAGGCTTACATTTGAAGGCGTGGATGTAATTTTGAATGATCTTGAAAGAGACCTGTACAACAACATTTTCATTCCGGGGCAACGGACACCAATAAGTAAACAGGGAATATTGGAGTCACTTAATAAGATAAGAGAGATCATTGTTTACAAACACAACAACTTATTCCTGCACC
This sequence comes from Chitinophagaceae bacterium, assembly GCA_016722465.1. GTDB lineage: Bacteria > Bacteroidota > Bacteroidia > Chitinophagales > Chitinophagaceae > Ferruginibacter. The sequence goes on from JADKJC010000013.1 coordinate 1,025,892, forward strand.
TGATCGATAACCTGATCAATAAGGTGAACATATTTGGTTTACATTTTGCTTCGCTGGATGTTCGACAGGAAAGCAGTATACACAATAAAGTGCTGGAGCTGGTCGCTGAAACTACAGATGCATTACCATCTGATTACGCTTCGCTATCTGCAACGGAAAAATCTGCATTGCTAACTGGTATCAGTTCACCAATCAATGAATTAAAAACAGACAATGCGGTATTTGCCGATACCATTGATTCAATAAAAGCCATCAAAACCATACAGGATTTTAACGGCGAAGCAGGCTGCAACCGTTACATCATCAGCCAGTGCAACAGTGCATTGAATGTGCTGGAAGTATATGGACTTTTCCTGTTATGCGGCTGGCAAAAGGAAAACATGACGGTAGATATTGTCCCTTTGTTTGAAACCATTGATGACCTTAAGAATGCCAACGAGGTGATGCTGACTCTGTACAGCGATCCGGCTTACGCAGCACATCTTGCAAAAAGAGGCAACCGTCAAACAATCATGCTGGGCTTTAGCGATGGCACCAAAGATGGCGGATACCTGATGGCCAACTGGAGTATTTATAAAGCCAAGGAAGAGCTGACCGCCATATCAAGGCAATACAATGTGGAAGTGATATTTTTTGATGGCCGCGGCGGACCACCATCAAGAGGTGGCGGTAAAACGCACAAATTTTATGCTTCCATGGGGCAAAATATTTCCAACAGGGAAATACAACTAACAGTGCAGGGACAAACAGTGAGTTCCAACTTCGGCATCATTGATGCGGCTCAATATAATATTGAGCAGTTGCTGCACGCCGGTATTACCAACGACCTGTTCAACAATCGCAGGATTACACTGGAAGAAGCAGATGAAACATTACTACAGCAATTGGCAGATGCCAGTCATGCAAAATATGTGTCCCTGAAAAGTCATCCCTATTTTACAGATTATTTATCGCAGGTAAGCCCTTTGAAATTTTACAGTGAAACCAATATCGGCAGCCGGCCTGCAAAGAGAAGCAACGACAACCGTCTTTCGCTAAAAGACCTGAGGGCAATCCCTTATGTAGGGGCATGGGCACAGATGAAACAAAATGTAACCGGGTATTTTGGTGTGGGCACGGCATTGAAACAGATTGAGGAGAACGGTAGATTTGAAGAAACAAAAAGCTATACCGATCCTCTCTTTATTTTAAAACCTTGCTCGATAATTGTGAGATGGCAATGAAAAAATGCTTCTTCCCTTTAACGGCTTTCCTTGCAGATGACGAAAAGTATGGTGAAATATGGACCATTATACATGAAGAGTACCTGCTGACCAAACAGTACATACTAAAGCTGAGTGAAAGAACAGAATTGATGGGTGATTATCCCGTTGACCAGCTATCAATCAGCATGAGGGAAAGAATTGTAATGCCGTTGCTTACCATTCAGCAATATGCGTTGATGAATATCCGGGAAACAGAAGACAACCTGATTCAATCCCCTTTAAAAGAAACGTATCAAAAGCTGGTGATGCGTTCCTCCTTCGGCATCATTAATGCCGGCAGAAATTCTGCATAAAGCCAGCATTGAAAACCTACGGGATATCCCAAAAAAAAGAACAGCATTTATTTGAATAAATGCTGTTCCTCAAAACTAATAAAGGATAGTTACAGGGTTAAAGAAGCAGGAGTTTTTATATCCCGCCGGAATATTTTAGATGAAGTATCTTACTATTTCCAACTATCACTACAAATCTATCATTAGAATTGATTGAAAAAATTTCTATTTTTTTTTCGCAATGAAATAGCAATAACTGCATACATTTTGGCAATAACTGCAACAGGCAGCAGCAGGTTCCCCCGTGTTTTACCACCCCTTTTCATAAAAACGGTTTTTGCATCCTATCTTTAAAGCGATGAAGCGGTTCCTTTTTTTTATTGGTGTACTGTTTACTGTTTTGTGCTCCCGTGTATCGGCACAGCAGAAGGAATTTATATTTAAAAATTTCACCCAGGAAGAAGGATTGCCCAGCAATGAATCCTATTATGTTTTTGAAGATTCAAAACACTATATCTGGATTGCTACCGACCTTGGGGTAGTGAGGTATAACGGCAATAAATTTGAACAGTTCAATTTACCCGACAATGTGGTGTTTAAAATAAAAGAAGATGATAAAGGCAGGATATGGTTCTTTAGCCACAAGGCACAGCTGGCCTATTTTGAAAATGAAAAGATGCAGTTTTTTAAATACAACGACAATATCCTCAAACGCATTCAAAAAATACATATTATAGATGCATTTGTTGACAGCAGTAATAATATTTTTCTCAACTCTGCCCTGGATTCAAATTATATCATTCAACCAGGAACAGAGAGATTACAGGGCTACCAAGATTATCTTTGATACCTGTTCATTCAAAATCACGATAGAGATAAAAGCAATTAACACCTGCGGCAATACAATGTACTTAAGAAGGAACTACAAAAATTTTGACAGTTTACACTGAACACAAAGAAAACAACCACAACTATATCATACCAGTATTCCCCGGCATTTTCAGCCACTATGGAAGCATCCTCAAACAATGGCAACGATATTTATTTATTTACGGCATCTTCCTTTTCAAACTCTCCAGTGATGGCTCCTATAAAAAAGGAAAATGCCGGTCAAGGTACTTTTTGCCAAAATTCTTAAAGAAAAATTTGGGCAGGGATGAAAAAATCGGAGGCATATTCTTTCTGAAGATCTGAAAGAAGAAGAAACAAAAATGGCAGGACTTTAACAGACAAAAGAGTAACCTCCTGTATTAACTGATCATGAAAGTGGTCTGTGGTTTTCCACACCTGGAAAATGGAGTTTATTATACAAAAATACCAATCTGACAGATTACGAACAAAAAGAAAGCAATAATAAAAACATTTCAAGGATATTCAACCTAAAGACAGTGATTTTTTTATTTAGTCAAGACAAATGGGCTGTATAAATACCAGGATGGAAAAAGTAATTTCTTATATGCTTAAAGCAAATATCCCATCCACTGACCTTTTTGTTGACAAGGGGCAATGTTTTGTATCTTATCGGTATCCACCAATTACGGGGTCAGACTTCTTAAAAATAAATGACCAGGGACATCAAAACCTGTATTCTATTTTACCTTCTGAAGAACCGCTTTGCTGAACAGTTAATTTATACCTTAAGCATGCGGAACCTCTTTTTACCTGTTAAGTTTTGCCAAGACTGCAGAACTAATCAGATCGTTCGGCATCGTAATAAGCATCCTGCAAAAATTCATCCCTTTTAAAACCTCAAAAATATTTACCGCCCATAATAACAAAACATTGGCATTTACCAATGACGGGTTGTATAAAATGGAGATGCAGGAACTGACACCAGTCTTAAATTTAAACCGGGTAATGCGCTTGAAAAGGGATCAGCAGTATTCAGCAAATGGATAACGACATTATAGTTTTTAGGGATAAGATTTAGCGGCATAGTATTGATAAAAGACAGCGCCATTATCGCCAATATCACAGAAGAAGAAGGTTTGCTCAACAATAAGATCAGGTCATATCTACCAGTAAAGACCAGCTCTGGGTTGCCACTGCAAAAGGTATCTCTGTTATCAAGTTTCCTTCCTTCAACCCTGTACACTACAACATTACCAACATTGGCAAAAATGACGGGTTTTATAATGTAACCATCAACCAATTACTACACCTACCAAAATAAAATAGTTGTCGGTAGCAAGCGATGGCATATACCTCTTTGAGAATACAGAATCTTTATTAAATAAAAAATTGCCGGACATTCCATTTTACATCAACACCATCAGTAACTACAAAGGAGATACAAGCAATGTGAAGAATATTTCCATACCCTACTCAAACAACAGGCTTGTTGTGAGGTACAGTGCTGTAAGTTTTAACTCTTATGAAACAGTAAAATATTTTATCATTTTGACCATGGCGACACTGGCTGGCACAGCACCACCAATACCAGAGTTGATTCTTGAAAACTTAGAACCCGGCAGCTACAAACTTCAAATAAAAGCTGTAATACCCAACCAGCAACGTCAATCTGCGAACAAGAGCTTTTTCACTATAGAAAAACCCTGGTGGCAGAATAACTGGATCAGGTTGCTGACTGTAATTTTATTACTGGCAGCCGTGTATGCCTATATCATTAAAAGAGTAAGAAAAATAAAATCCGAAGAAAAAAAGAAAACTGATCTGAATGCCAAATTATCCGAGCTGGAACAAACGGCGTTACGTTCTCAAATGAATCCGCATTTTATTTTCAACTGCCTTACTTCCATACAGCAATTAATAGTAAGCGGCAATAAAACAGATGCCAATGAATACCTGGTAAAGTTTGCCCGGCTGATCAGGAAAACACTGGATCTTTCTGCCCACCCATTTATTTCTATCCGGGAAGAGACAGAGTATTTAACTGAATACTTATTGCTGGAGCAGTTAAGGCTATCAGGTCAATTTAAATTCATGTTCAGCAAAGATGAAACAATCAACGTTGATAAAACATATATACCCAATATGATGCTGCAGCCGGTTGTTGAAAATTGTATCAGGCATGGCATAAAATCACTGGAAAATAAAAAAGGAATGATCAACATTAATTTTCAGCAAAATAAAAAATCCATTACCTGTACCATCACTGATAACGGAGTAGGAAGAACAGAAAAATCTTCCTTTAACGAAAATGCATTTACAAAGCATAAAAGTTACGGCGTTGATATAGTAAGAAAAAGGCTGCAGGCTTTTTCTGAATTTAACAACCAGGATACCGGTATTGAAATAAACGACCTGCTGAATGCAAGTGGTGCAGCGGCAGGCACACAGGTGATATTACATTTACCATTTAAAAAGATGTATGATAAAAGCAGTGCACATAGAAGATGAACCAAGAAACATCGAGTTACTGAAAAGCCTGCTGCAACTGCATTGCAGTGATATCAACCTGCTGGGAAATGCCAAAAACATCCCTGATGCCATACAATTAATAAAAGAAGTGAACCCCGACCTGGTGTACCTGGATATTGAATTGAACAAAGGCAATGCATTTGAACTGCTGGAAGAGCTAAAAAGCTTCAGTTTCCAGGTAATTTTTATTACCGCTTTCAATGAATATGCAGTAAAAGCTTTCCGGTACAATGCTGTCGATTACTTATTAAAACCAATCAGCATTACTGAGCTGAAAGAAGCAACAGAAAAAGCTATTGAAAAAATAAAACAGGCTACGGGCAACAATAATATTTATGAAGTATTGAAGGAACTTAAATTAAACATCGGCAATCATAAAATAGGCCTGCCGGTTGCAGATGGCGTTGTATTCATCAATACAGAAGAAATTGTACGTTGCGAAGCGAAAGGAAGTTACAGTGCTGTGTACCTGATCAATAAGAGAGTGATCACTTCCACCAAAACGCTCAAGGAAATAGAGGAGGTATTAACCGGATCCAACTTTGTAAGAATACACAATTCATGGATCATCAATACCAGGTACCTGAAAAAATATTACCGGGGTAAAAATTCATACATGGAGATGGAAGATGGAAGTACAGTCACTATTTCGCTGAGAAAGAAAAGCGATATCCTTTCTTTTCTGAAAGACTTTGAATAGCTATCGTGCTGCAACAATAAAAAAACTGGCAGGTTCTGTTTGACCTGCAAACAAAAATGCCGGTGAGCATCACCGGCGCAAAAACTAATGTTATAATAAAAATTACATCTTGCCTACAGCCATAACCAGGTCAGGTTTTTCAGCAGGCTTACTGCTCTCTGCTTCCAGTGATACGGCAAAAGCATCCACCTTTCCAAATCCTTTCATCTTCTGGATACTGTATTGATCTCCCTTTTTAGTAGTGATAATAATGCCGGCATTTACAGGCACCCCATCCACTATTGCCCACAACTCATACTGTTTGCCTTTGGGTGCTTCCGGAAGATTGCCTGGATCAACATATACATCACCGGTGTTTTTCATCCAGAAAACTTTTGCCTGTGCTTCCGGGGATACCGGTAATCCATTCACCGTAACTGGCTGGCTGTACCTGCTTTGAACAATCCGCCAGTTGTCTTCCATTAATTTAGCCTGATCCTGAAGGTTATTTACCAGTTCTTTGTTTTGTGCAAGTTTTTTACCGAGGGTACCGTTGTTATTATATTGTACGAAATTTAAAACCGCACTTCCAAGCAATAAAACAACTGATGCTGCAGCCACATTTTTCCAGAAGGTTGAAATGGAAACAATGGGTGCTTTATCTTTTTTACCAGGATTTTTTAAAGGAATCACTGTTGCATCTTCATTGATTGTTGCAAATATTTTTTCTTTTATATGGGGGGATGGCTGAACGGAATTAGCCTGTGCATACATAGCCATAGCAGTTTCTATCTGAGCCAGTTCATCAGCCACTTCAGGATATTGCTGCACCCATTGCAATACCTGTGCTGCTTCCTGTTCAGAAGCCAAACCGGTAGCATACAACTCCAGCAAACCTGATGATATGATGTTTTTAATTTCCAACGCTTAGTTGAATTGTATTAATTTTCTCAGTTCTGAAATTGCTGCCCTCATTTTTGTTTTTACTGTACCCAACGGAATGCCCAACTGTTTGGATATCTCATCCTGTGTAAAGCCATTGAAATATGCCAGGTCTATAATTTGCCGCTGATCGGCCTTAAGATTTGCCACCTGTTTTACCAGTCCCAAGGAATCAAATTTTTCAATACCACTACTATTATCACGGATATTACTTACGATGTTTTCATCGCCCGAGATTTTGGTTTGCTTTTTATAACTCTTGCTTCGCAGTGTATCAATAGTAAGATTCCTGGTAAGGTTAAGCATCCAGGTAAACAGGCGTCCTTTGGTTTTATCGTAGCTGGTAAAATTATTCCAGATTTTCACAAAAGCCTCCTGCAATATGTCTTCTGAAAGCGCCCTGTCTTCCACCATTTTATAAATCACAGCATTGAGTGCAGGGGCATAATTATCATACAGGTAACTGAACACCTGTTGATCTTTTGCTGCAAGCCTGCAACCAATTGTTCTTCTGTATATTTGATTCCGTTTCCCAAAAATATTTTTCTTATACTGCTTACGAAAATAGAGTTTTTTAATACAATTTTCACCAAAACAAAATAAAACTCACCATGTTTAAAAATGCAATCCCTGTGTTACCATCCATGAATCTAAGAGCCACCATTGACTTTTATGAAACAAGGCTTGGGTTTGCAGGGATTAACCTGGGTAACTATGCAACATTGCAATCGGGTTTTGCAACCATCCATTTTTATTTGGTTACAGATAAAAGCGAATTCTATCCGTCGATATGCCTTATCTGCACCGATAACCTTGAAGATCTTTATACCAACTTCGCCGGTAAAGACATGCTGTATCCTTCAGGAAAAATTGAAGATTTGAAATTCGGCAGAAAGGAATTTTCCATACAGGACAACAATGGGAATATTATAAGATTTGTAAAAGAGGAAAAATAAAGAACAACTTAATGGCATGCGATTTAATTACCTGCTATCTCCACTTCATAAACGGGACTGAACAAATAAATTTTACCGGTATCAATTTCAAGGCATTTGATCCGCTTTCTTACTCGTTCCATTTTTTTAAAAATCCTGCCGCCTTTAATTTTAAAATGGCTGCCATCCTGCAATGATTCAATTAGCAAAATGCCTTCTTTCTTTTCATCATATTGATGCAATACCCTCAACAGTACAGTATCTGCACAACTGCTGGCTGCCGGGTTCTGAAGTGTTTTTAATAATGCTTTGTAGATATCCGGCGGAAATATTTTTTTCAGTAAAAACTGGGCCAGTATCTTACCGAATTCATTTTTCCATTCTGACCCATGCGCCTGTACCCGGTGACCAAAACGCTCGTAAGTAAACAGGTGAGCCAGTTCATGCAACAGTGTGATCAGGAACGCATATTTATTTAAATTGCCATTTACACTGATGCGGTGATTTTTTTCTGCAAGTGCATTGCGGTAATCGCCCAGCACAGATTTCCGTTCCCTTGTGATGGTGAGGTGTACTTTATAATGCAGCAGGTAGTAAGAAACATCTTCAAAACTTCCATCGGGCAAATAGGCTTTCAGTTGATGTAACGGAGCTTCCTGCTTAGGCATCTTTGTGTTTATTCATTTGGGTAGCAAGCTTTACTTCTACAATAAGATAAATAAAATATAAGAACATGGCGGCAAACACAGACATCTTACTGAAAATATCTTTAAATACAAAGGCATAAATAAGGATCGCAGTAATACAAACTGCCATTTTTATCATGGTACCTCCCATAACACTTCTCACAAACACATTCGGGTTACTGTTTTTTGCTGCTTTTTTCTGCATCCTGTATACCACTATGCCCACTATAAAGAACATTAAATTAGCAATGATAAGCACACGGTAATCAAGCCCATTTTTAGCAAGCCAGTTTTTGCCCAAGAGAAACCCATTGCCAAAAGCTATAAATAATCCTATTAAAGGGGATAATTCCTTCCACTGGTTTTTCATCAATTTGAGTTAACTATTTATTTGCAACATTGCCCAACTCTGCTGTAAGCCCCACTACATTGGCGCCCATGTGGCAACTGCCGTTAAAGGTTGCAGTCGGTTCCACTTCCAGTTTGCCCGTATAGATTTCACCTGATACCAGGCTTTTTCCACGAAGCTGCAGCAGCTCTTTTATTTTTATCATACCCGTTACCTTACCCATTATATCGGCCTGCTGGCCATTGATATCCCCTTCCACTACCCCATCCTGCCCTATTAAAACTTTTGATTGGGAACTGAGGTTTCCTATCAGCGTGCCATCAATCCTGATGTCGCCATTGCTTTCAATATCACCGTGAATTACAGTACCTGCACCAATAATAGTGGTACTTCCCACGGGTGTATCAGTGGTTTTTGATTTTGATGTAAACATAGATTTGAAGTTGGTTTCAGTTATTAAATATAGCTAATGCAATACTGTTAATTATTAGTGCCGGTTATTGATCATGGTGCCTGAATTCTTAGCAAACTGATCATCCATCGCTCAGCGAAAATCACTTATTCATCACTATTCTCCACCTTTGGCAGTTCAAGCGTGGTAGTATCCAGGTTTACAACCTCTCCTGACAATACTTTTTTCAAATCGCCCAGGTATTTCTCTTTGTATTTTAAAGCAGTTTCTATAGAATCAGTTTTGATCTTCAGAGAACGGTATTCTCTTACCTGCTTTACATCACCATATCCTACCCCGGCAAATAATACTTGATAGGAGTAAAAACGATCAATGCCACCGTAAGCACAGTAAGCACAACAAAAATACTGCTCATCACAATATACACACTCAAGCGGCTGAGCCTGAACTTTACTACTTCTTCATAAGTATCTTCATTCATCACTACCAACCGGTAGCGGTTGCGTAGCCTTTTGAGTGTGCTGTTCGTATCTAATTTAGCCATATTTTCTTATTCCGTGTTAAAATTAAGAAACCCTTGTCAAACGGGGCAATAATTGCCAAAAATATCCGATATTTAGCCGCATATTACAACCCCATATACACATGTTCAAAAGAACTTTTTTTTGTACAATAATCATATTGCTCTGTGCCGCTATTTTAAGTCCACTATGTGCTCAGCCCCCCACGTGGACGCTTAACCTGCTGGATTCTGCAAAAAGATCTGAAAAATTTGCAGAAAGAAAACTCGGTTCCGAAAAGATGGCCGAGAAAAAATTTAATATCTACCGGCGTGTGGTTCAGAACAATTTCACCCATTATAATTACTTCTATAATGCCAATAATAAAATAAACCTGGTATTGGAGAGAGCCAAAGCTGCTCAAAAAGACGATTTTAGCAAACTGATCGGCTACTACCCCTATACACTTGAAAACACTGCCACCCAAAAACAGGAACTGGATTCTGTAATACTGAAAGCCACCGCAGGTATTTTACTGCACGACCTGAGAAACGCATGGATCGATAATATGTACCTGTTAATGGGTAAGGCTTATTTTTTCAGGAAGGATTTTGATACGGCTGCAGCCACTTTCCAGTTTATCAATTACAACCTTTTTCCACGCAAAAAGATGAAGATGGCAACAGGGTTGTTGGCACTACAGATGATGCTTCAGGCAGTAAGATCAGTATTGCCAATAAAGAAAAACAAAACATATTTCAAAACTTACGGCCCAACCACCCAGCAGGAATGATGCCCTGATATGGATGGCCCGTACTTTAATTGAACAGGATGAGCTGGGAGATGCAGCAGGCCTCATCCATACATTGCAGGATGACCCCAACCTGCCCAAACGCCTGGCAGATGACCTGAATGATGTTAACGGTTATTTGTTTTACAAACAGGGAATTTATGACAGTGCTGCCACCTACCTGGAAAAAGGGCTTACCAATGCGGCAACCAAACAAGACCTTGCAAGAGCTGAATTTCTGCTGGCACAACTATATGAACAAACCGGAAAATTTGATAAAGCAAGTGAGTATTATAATAAAGCATCCGTACATACTACAGATGCTTTAATGGATATTCACGCCCAGATGAACAATGCCAAAATGAAAAAAGGCAACAATGAAAAAGACCTTGATAACGGCATCAGCAATTTAGTTAAGCTGAGCAAAAAAGATAAGTTTGAAATGTACAGGGATGTACTGTTTTATTCAGCAGGCGAACTGGCCATGGAGAAGCCAGATACCAATATGGCTATTGGCTTCTACAACAAAAGCATCCAATACAATGAGAACAATGTAGTTTATAAGAACAAGGCCTTTTTACAATTAGCAGAAATTGCCTACGACCGTAAAGCGTACCAGGAATCCTTCAGATTTTATGACAGCCTGCAGGCTGGAGATACCACCTTAAATGAAACCCTTGAAAAAATAAAAGACCGGCGTACTGCATTGTCAAAAATTGTAGAAAAGATCATCATTATAGAAAGAGAAGACAGCCTGCAGCGGATAGCATCAATGGACCCTGCAGCCCGGGATATTTTTGTAAAGAAAATGTCGAAAAAACTTCGAAAAGAAAGGGGATTAAAAGAAGACGATAACAGTGCCGGCGGCTTAACAGACATGATCAGCTTTGACAAAGACAACGACAAACCCCGTGACCTTTTTGGCAGCAACGAAAAAGCGGCAGCGAATGGTATTTTTACAATGCCTCTACCAGGGCTAAAGGATTTAATGATTTTAAAAAGAAATGGGGCAGCGTACCAATACTGATAACTGGCGAAGAAAAAGCACTGCATCCACTGTATCCCAAAACAAATCTCCTGATAATGCAGGCATGATGGAAGTAAACATTCTGTAGCTGTCAATCTTTACGAACTCGGCAAACTGTTTCAGCAGGAACTGGAAGATTATGGAGAAGCCATTCATACTTACGATGAATCACTCAGGCGTTTTCCTGATTCAGTATATGAAGGTGAAATATTTTTCAACCTTTCTTACTGCTACAGTAAACTGGGGATGAATGATAAGGCCGACTATTATAAAAAAATGGTTAACCAGCAATATGCCGGCAGTAAAGCTGCCAAAATGCTTACGCAGGTAAATGCTGCTAAAAAGGGAGAAAAAAATCCGGAGGCAACCAAACGTTATGAAACTGTTTACAACCTTTTCATTGAAGGTAAATTTGATGAAGCACTGGCAGAAAAGAAAAAAGCAGATAGTTTGTACGGCAACAGTTACTGGTCGCCACAGTTATTGTATATAGAAGCTGTATATCATATAAAACAAAAAAATGACAGTGCTGCTATTGAAGTGTTGAAGAATATTACAACGCTTTATCCCAAATCGCCATTAAAAGTAAAAGCTGAGAGGATGATAGATGTGCTGGGAAGAAGAAAAGAAATAGAAGACTACCTCACCAACCTGCAGGTTACAAGATTATCAGATTCTGCTATTGTTGTGAATGACCGAAAGCCCATGGTAAGAAATGATTCAAATCTTATCACATCACCCAAACTATACGACAGCGTTAAAACCAATGCAAAACCAACGGATAACATTAATAAAACGGACACTGCTGCAGTAAAAGCAGCACCACTTGTAAGCGGCCCTTACAGCTTTAATGCTGCTGCGCCGCACAACGTTATCATGCTGCTGGAAAAAGTAGATGTCACCTACATCAATGAATCTAAAAATGCTTTGGCCAGATATGCAAGTGATAATTTCAGACCGGCACAATTAACCGTAACAAAAGATACGGTTAATAAAGACTTTACCCTCCTGGTATTTTCTTCTTTTGCCAATGCCGATGAAGCATTGCTTTTTTTGAACAAGATTAAGAAAGCTGCCCCGGAAGAAATATCCTGGCTGCCTGCAAACAAATATTCATTTATGCTGATAGATGATGAAAATCTGCAGCGGATGAAAAATACAAAAGACATAGCAGGGTATAAAAACCTGCTCAACAGGCTATATCCCGGAATAATTAAATAGAAGCGCAAACGATTAAAGCTTAAAAACTTTTTAGATGAAGAAGTCGGTAAAAATATTGTGGAGAGTTTTTTTCTACGGTTTATTTTTTGTGGTGCTGATATTTGCTTCGGCTAATTTCGGACTGTTTGGAAAAATGCCTTCGCTGAAAGACCTTGAAAACCCAGAAGCCGATCTGGCCAGCGAAGTATACAGTGCAGATGGTAAACAGATGGGAAAGTATTATTCAGAGAACCGCAGTGAAATAAAATACAGCGAAATTTCTACCAATATAATCAATGCACTCATTGCTACTGAAGATCAGAACTTTTATGATCACTCGGGCATAGACCCGAGGGCGGTTGCAAGGGCCATCTTAAAGCTTGGAACTGACGGTGGCGGCAGCCCCATTCCGCAGCAACTGGCAAAAATGATGCTTGGACAGGGAAGAGGCAACGTATTTAAAAGGGGGATGGAAAAAATAAAAGAATGGATCATTGCCGTAAAGCTGGAAAGGAATTTCACCAAAGAAGAGATCATTACCCTGTACTTAAACAGGGCACCCTGGGGCAGCAACTACGGTATCCGGAATGCTTCAAGAACCTATTTTCAGAAAGAGCCGGCAGAATTGTCCATTGAAGAAGCTGCCGTACTGGTGGGCATGTTAAAGGGTTTTATTTATGATCCCATCAGGCACCCATCCGCTTCACTTAACCGCCGCAACACCGTGATAGAAAGAATGGTGGACTGTAAACAGCATTACATTACAGAAGCCCAGGCCACCAGGCTAAAAGCAAAACCACTGATCACCAATTATAAAAAACCGGATGAATCGGTAGGCATTGCCCCCTACTTCCGTGCGGTTCTGGCAGACAAATTAAAAGAATGGTGCAAGACCCATAAAAATTTAAAAACAGGTGATAACTATGACCTGTACAGGGATGGCCTAAAAATATATACCACGCTTGATTCAAGAATGCAGCAGTACGCTGAAGAGTCGGTAGTACAGCACATGCCGGTGATACAAAAAAAACTCAATTACCTGTTAAAATCCAATGGCGACAGGTTGTGGAAAGAACGGGAGAGCATCATTGAATCTGCCATGAAAAGTAGTGAACGCTGGCGCCAGCTGAAAGAGGACGAAATGAAAGACGAAGACATCAGGGCCAGTTTTTTAAACCGGGTGAAAATGAAAGTTTTTGCCTGGAATGCAAAAAGGGAATTGGATACGATTATGACGCCAAGGGATTCCATCAAATACCACAAGCAGTTGCTGCAAACATCCTTTGTGGCAATGGATCCAAAAAACGGTGAAGTAAAATGCTGGGTTGGTGGTATTGATTTTAAATGGTTCAAATATGACCATGTTACTGCCAGAAGACAGGTTGGTTCAACCATTAAGCCACTCATCTACACCCTTGCAGTGGAGGAAGCTGGATTTACGCCTGCCAGTATGATTCCCGGCGGACCAGTAAAATATGGTGGTGAAATGCGAACCTTCAATGGCGGCGGCGGTAACCTTGCCAACTGCCTTGCTTTTTCAAAAAATACCGCATCAGTATATCTTACCAATATTGTAGGGGTAAGCAGGGTGATAGAGTTTTCAAAAAGTGTTGGTATTAAAGCGAAGCTTCCACCCTATACTTCAATAGCACTTGGTTCTGCAGAAATACCTATGCTTGAAATGCTGCAATCATACAGCATGTTCCCTAACAAAGGATATAATACAGAACCTGTTTTTATTTCAAGGATTGAAGATAAAAATGGTAACCTGCTGCAGGAGTTTGTTACTGAAACAAAGCAGATACTGAATGAGAATGATGCTTTTACCATGGTAAAATTAATGCAGGGCGTAGTTAGAATTGGTACCGGTCGTTCTTTAAACAGTTACAATATCCCGGCAGAAAAAGCAGGCAAAACCGGCACTACCAACGACAATACCGATGGCTGGTTTATTGGCTATACCCCCGAATTACTGGCGGGTACCTGGGTTGGATGCGATGATCCTTTTATTAGGATTTATGCCGGCACTTCGGGTGGTAATGAAATGGCTTTGCCCAAGTGGGGCTATTTTATGAATAAAGTATATGCCGACAAAAAACTGCCTTATGGCAATATGCTGAAATTTGAAGAACCTGCTGCCTTTGCCAATGACCCTGTATATGCCGATGAAAACCTTGGAAGACTTGCCAATGAAGGAGATAGCATTCTAAATGATCAGGGCAACGGATCTGCAGCAGATTATGGGGAGGAAGAAGTGCCGCTAACTCAATTGAATGAAACCGGGATACCAACAGAAAGTGAAATCCCCAAAGTGATTAAGGATACCGCAACAGCCAAACAAAAAACAGAAATACCTGCAAAACCTGCTGATAAAAAAGAAACAAAGCCTGCAGCCCCGGCAGCAGTAAAACCTGATGACAAAAGCAAGAAGCCTGTAAAAAACGACAAGGCCAAAGGCGGCGCAGCCAATGAATATTAAGTTGGCAAAACTGAATGATGGGAATTAAAAGAAAACATCTGTCCTTATTTTTTCTACTATTTCAGGCGTTAGTTTTTCATTGGGGTGCTCGTAACGGTATTTATCAAGCCGCCTGTTCAATTCATCTACTTTTTCGTTGTAATCAAGGTTGGTCAGCTGTTCCGGCAATATCTTACTTACAAACTTGTAGTATTCCTTACTTATCTGGTTAAATAAAATACCGCATACCAGGCAGGCAAAATACATAGTTACATAATCCCTTACAGCAAAACCGTAAGTGTACCAGTACCAAAATACAAACAGCAATGGTATGGGCAAAAATATCCATTGCCTGAACTTAGAGATGATGAGCCCGATGAAATAAGTCAATACGCAAAATAGGCCCCACCAGGCCCCTGACTTTACAACAATGCCTGTAATGATAGCAGGTACCAGTATATAAAGAAGAAATAAATTAATCCATTTCACTTTCATGTTCTTTTCTTTTCATTACCACTGCAAATCGCCATCCTGTTTCAGAACCACGCCTTATCCTGTATTAACGTAAGCTCCCTTCAATTTATTTTAGTCTGCAAAAGTAGGGATTTAGGGTTTTCAAAAACCACGTTTTTTATTCCCGATGCCATTCGCACTTTTTTTTTGCAAAAAAGAAGATCAATTGTACCAATAAATACGATTTTTTTTATTTCCTGTATTTAAGAACTAATTTTATTTTGACAGATTAAATCCCTTTCACATACAAGACGTGAATTTATCTTAAAAAGTTGTTTAAGGGCAGATTATTTGCAAAAACAAGACCCCTGTTTCGACGGCATACACGATACAAAATTGAATAAATGATAAATTTCATTACTGCCCCAGTAAAAAACTTTCTTAAAAAGCATTTCTACATCCTTAAAGTAAGGAATAAGTTTACCCCTGCCGTGCAGATAACGCAACGGCAACTTTTTTTACATTACCAGCAACAGCTGAAAAGAGAAGAATCTGTTAACCTGGCGGATACGGGCTTTAAGGTATTCTCCCAGCATGAGGAGGATGGCATGTTGCTTTTTATTTTTGCGGTAACCGGCATGAAGCATAAAACTTTTGTGGATATTGGCGCTAATGATGGTGTAAACAGCAATTGTGCAAACCTGGCCATCAATTTTGGCTGGTACGGATTATTTATTGACAGTGATAAGGATGCAATAAAAAGAGGGGAACATTTTTACAATAAATATCCTGACCCCTGGGATTACAAACCTGTTTTTATATGCCAGCAAACAACCCGGGAAAACATCAACCATATCATTAACAATGCAGGATTTACAGGTACCATAGGCCTTCTTTCTATAGATATTGACGGCAATGATTACTGGATATGGGAGGCCATTACCTGCATATCACCAGAGGTAGTGATCATTGAAGCAAAAGTTGAGTTCGGGTTTAATGATGTGGTAGTTCCCTATGATGCCTGTTATTCTCACCTTACAAAAAACCCTTTGTACAACGGCGCTTCGCCGTTTGCGATCAATAAACTGGCCAACAGGAAGGGTTACCGGCTGGTGGGTGCGAATGCTTATGGCCACAATATGATCTTTATAAAAAACGAACTGGCAGCCGGTTTTATACCCGAAGTATCAGTCGCATCTATTTTATGCCACCCAAAAACCATTGAGAGTTTAAAAGAATTTGAACTGGTAAAACACTTTGAATTTGTAAAAGGATAAAATAAAAATGGGATGCCGGGCTGGCACCCCATCAATTTTTTATTAAAAAAACTACCTCATCAGGTACATCTTTCCATAACCACCTTTAAAATATTTATCAGTATTCTCACCTTCTGCTTTATACTTGTCTAGTGATTTGCCATTCATATTAGTGATGACCCTATACAGGTAAACACCATTCGCCAGTTTAGACCCGTACATATCCGTACCATCCCATTTAAATTCTGTAATGTTGGTACCAATATGCAGATCGCCCAATTCTGCTTTGGTGATTTCCCTTACCACTTTACCGGTTACGGTTAATATCTGTATCCTGATATTCTGCGGAACTTCACTGCCCGTAATGGTAAATACAAATGCCGTAGAGGTAGTGAAAGGATTTGGGTAGTTCAGCAGGTTGCTGATCATCGGCTTGTTGATGATGCTGAATGTAACTTTATAATCCAGGTTACCTGCTTTATTGCCCACTTCATCCCTGCCTTCCGATACAATCAGTTCATAATCTCCATCCATTGAAAAATACGGTGTAAAATCAATGGTGGCAGTGTTATCGCCATTGTTTAAAGTAGCCGGTGTAAAGCGCAATGAATCTCCAAAATAAAAACGCTGTATAGTTCCATCAGGGAAACGTACGCTTACTTTTAATAAAGCCGTATCCGACAATGCAATAAAGCGGTTCTCATCTTTAAGTTTGATCAGTACATGCGGTTTGGCTGCCACAATATCCCTGTTCAAAATATGTACACCATCAAAAGTCACATCCAGCAATGGATTGGTAAGATCGGCCTTCACATAAAAATCTTTATAAATAAAATTATTGTACAGGTATTGCTCCGGCTGGTCGTTATCAGGATTCACCATTACATACAGGGTGTTCATCCCTGGGTAATTCCTCGTATCAATATTATAGCTAACGGTCAAGGTATCTCCTGCCACCAATGCTTTCTTTTTAGGCAGGTCAATCACATGCCGTACATTATTACGATCAGTGATCATAAATTTTATCCTTAAACTGTCAAAAGCAACGGAACTGATGTTTTTAAATGCCAGTGCAAAATCGATGTGCTCGCCCTGCTCAACGCTATCCTTCATCCTGAACAAAATATTGGGTGCCACCGCTCCTTCAGGAATGTAATCTGCATTGATCCTCCAGTACCTTAACTGCAATGGCGTAGCAAATACATTGTCGTTATTCAGCATCTTCAGTTTAAGATAGGGATAGGTTGCGGCGCTGATAAACGCAAGCGAAGTGTCTGTAGCAGGCCGCACGGTAGCCAGTAAGCTTTGTGTACCATCCAATTTAATACCTACTACCTGTATGGATGAATTGTCTCCAGCAGTAGCATCTATTGAATTCCCCCTCCAGTGTAACGATGTCCAGTTTTTAGCTGGCCCAAATGCAGGCGATTCGATGGTACCCGATTTATATTTTGCGGCAACCGAGATATTTGCTTCTATCTGGTCGGATGCGACGTTGCCCATGTATTGCTTTGCTGTATAGCTGCTGGAATTTTTCCGGAAGAAAAATACAAATGGCAGGTTACGGGTAAAACTGTCAATCTTGGTAAAGCCGGCGGCTTTTAATTTATGGTACAACGAGTTGCCGGCACCCAGGGTATTCTGATCCGTCTGCCAATCGCTTATAAACGAGGTATTGTTGGTCCATCCAAGGTTGGTAACGGAAACATACATACCATCAGGAATGCTGTCAATAAAATCCATTGCCTTTTTCCTGTACCCGGCATTATTATATGGGAATTCAAAAATTTTCCTTGTCGGGTCCACACATATTGGCCAGCTTCCAAAACGGCCGGCTGCAGGTGTGACATTGTAGTTGGTCCAAGGCTGGTAAGAAATACTGTCGTATACCAGGAACTGCAGGGAACCATACTTACATCCATACTGCTCAAACTGGTCAAAGTCAAGAATTACGCTGATCCTGTCGTAGCTGGTATAAGGATACAATCCTGTTTTTATCTGCAGGTTTCGGTTGGCCTGCGCAAACCTGTACACACCATCATTATCTAAACTAATGGTATTGTAAGTACTCTTTTTATGCTGGTAATAATGGGACTGGTTAAAGCCCGAACTGCTGTTGGCCAGGTAAATAAAAGAAAAATTATTCCATACAGGAGCGCTTCCGTTGAGCGGCACCATTGAAGTGCGCCAGTAGTAAACCGTGCTGTCTGTAAACGTGAGGTTACCCGGAGTAAATTGAATAATACCTCCTCCACCAGAAGCGGTATACTGCTTTTTAAATGCAGAGTTAAATAATTCTGTGGTATCAATCTCCATCAGGTATTGCCGTTGCTCACTCAAAGGATTGGCAGTGGAAGCAGTATAGGTAATATTCTGCTGGTTAATGATGGAGTAGTTGTAGGGAGATACCGGACGTACTTCATCTTCCAGGATATAAAACTCTTTTTCGATGGTATTGTTGGTTTCGCAGGATTCATCAATCCTTCCATCAGCATCCAGGATAACAGTCAGTTTATTCAGCCCCTTATCTGTTATCGGGTTGATGGTGACCGTAAATAACAATGAATCCGCATATTTAGTTGCAGGTATCACCTGGTTATAAATATACTGGATGGAATCATTGGAAAGTTTTCTTTTCACAATTACCCTCATGGAATCACCAATGCCTTTACCAATATTATTTATTTTTACTTTTAATGTAAAGCTGTTATCTGCCACAGTAATGATGGAAGGGTCAAATTTTACAGAAGCATCTTCAATAGCATAATCTGGTTTTGCAAAATAATTGATCTTGATAGCAGGATCACCATGCAGGTTAATTTCTTCCAGGTGTATCCTGGTGTAAAAATCAAGTGCTGCCGGGTTGCTTCCTAAATTCTGCAATACATGCTGCACCTGCCTGCCGATGGTACTTCCGTACAGATCGTTGGAGATGGCATTGTACAACTGCAGGTTGTAAATATTGAGGAAAGGAGGTATACCAAGGTGTGTGGAACCAAGGAACCCGATACTACCCCCTTCTGTCTGCCAGTACATATTTTTCTGAAATGGATAAACCACCTGTAGCCCTCAGTGGATCGAAGGTGAAAAAGTTACCTGCACTGCAACCACTGATATTAAAGAATGGATATTTCCCCTGGTTGTTAAAAATGTCCGGGCTGGTAAGATTAAATGCCAGGGTATTGGCAGAAGAGTGACCGAAATAACCGATCAATCCAACTCCTTCATTTATGAGTTGCTGTATCCGTTCGCCATTGGCCTGCTCAACTGCCGCAGAAGATGTCTTACGGAAGGTTTCCACATCACCACCAAACAGGGTATCCTCGATAACATTCTTATAACCATCCATATAGTTAGTAAAATCCTGGTCTTCTGTTGCATTGGCACCACCCACCACATGTAATATCCTTTTCATCCACTCCCTGTCGGTAATACTGCAGTTTTGTGCTGCCTGTACCTGTTCATATTCTATCACCTTGTTCAGGTAATTTTTAATCTCTGTACCATTGATGGCAGATATTCTTCCGATGGGTACCAGTGGAATATTGGTACCGGGTTCGCAAGCCAGCAAAATATCGGATGCAGGCCAGCCGAAAGTTGGCACCATTTCTATTTTCTTCATATCCGGGTTGGCTTCATTCTGCTTGTATTCTATGGAAGTAACACCACGGCCAATCATCAGCACATATTGTGGCCTGCTGGCAAATTGCCGGTAGGCAAATCTTATAAAGTCACGGATAGCACCCGGATGCTGTAAAATGCCAAAGGAAAACTGGTCGTACAATTCGTCAATATCAATCACTTTGGCAGTAAAACCACCCCCAGCCACAGTAGACCGGTACTGGCTGTACTGGTTCACATAATTATTACCATTGCCATCATTGTACAATACAGGGTTACTGATGATCAAATAATTACCCTGGTTGGCTGTCTCATTAAAGTTCACAAAGTTTTTAACGGAAGCTGTTGTAAAGGTTTTAACGTTACTGGCATCTTCACTTACCAGCATAAACTTTCTTGCAGCATCCAGGGAAGCTGGCAAAACAAATCTTACTTTTCCGGCAACAGAAATATCGCCGGTGTACCTGTTGCCATCATTCAGGCTGTACAAAACAGGTGCTGTGCTGCCGTTATTAAAATTATCTATCACCAGGTAATTGCCAACAGAAGAAGGATTCAATTCAAAAGAAAAATTGGCACTGCCATTAAAATTAAATTTGGCCGGGTAGGTAACAGCTAAATTAGCCACCACAATCCTGTCGAAAGGATTAGTGGAAGTGCTGCCTGTTGCTACCTGCAGGTAATCCGGGCTTTGCAGCACGCTCAATGGCAAATTATCAATGCGCCTCTTCATGGTATCAAACCAACTCATGTTTGAATTGAGCACCACATTGTTGAAAAACTTAATCCGCAGGTTTCTTGCATTTAAAGCATTCCCTACTGCTGCAATGGTGAGGGATACACTATTGGCAGGGCCGGCAGTGTACACATTCATATTGGTAAAGTTTGTAAACAGGTCAAGCCCCGGGGCGGCATCATAGCTTGTCCATCCTTCACCAATATCGTAAGAGGAAGAATAAACAAATTCGCCAACCTGTACGGCATAGCCACGGTTGTATTGGTTCCTGTAAGGAGCAGCTACTGTACGAAAGAAATAATTATCTGCTGGCAAAGTATTACCGGCTACATCATTGTTAACATCATTAAACCTGAGATTACCCGGAAATGGATTGACAGTAAGAAAATAAACAGCCGTATCGGTATGCAAACTAAAACTATCACAAAGCTGGTAGCCCGGTTTTAAATACAACTGATTGTCAGGAACGCCATCATTTTTTTTACCTAAAAACTCAATATAGTCATTGGCGCCAAATGGCCCTGAGGGTACCGAAGTATACAACCTTACCTGCTGGCCATTTCGCCACAACTGAAAGTACTCTGCAGGTGTATTGGTAAGGCCCAGCGATGCCAGTAAAGACTGGTTGATCCTGTACAGGCCATTATTAATCACCTTGAATTTGTAATAGGTTTTATTGTAGTCAATCCAGCTGTTATTCAACTGTGCGTTGCCGGCTACCGTTACCAGGATGAAAATTGCAATTAATATTTTTCTCATTGTAAGATATTGTTGAGTTGAGGTGTTATCAATCCTGTTTTTTTGCCAGGTTGAACCTGAGAGAAAAAACATGCGTATATAAAGGGTTATTTTGGTTTGCAAGATTGGTGTATGCATAATCAAGGCTCACATTGCCCAACTTTACACCAGCGCCAAGGCTGGGCTGGTATATCCACACTTTTTTTTGATTGAGTGTATCACCATCTGATAATGCTTTTTGAAAATTGGTAACCCCTGCCCTCACGTAAAACACATCGCTGATGCTGGCTTCCAACCCTACACTGGGATCGGCACTTACAGCACTGCTGCTGAGTAAAGTGTTCCGCTTGCCATCAAAAGTCAAGGCAAGGTTTGCTTCAGCCAACAGTTTTACAGAATTGCTGATGTCAAAATTATAACCGCCTCCAATAATTAAACGGGGAGCGGTCAATTCTGTTGATTTAACAGGAATTTCATTCTTGGTGAGGTACAATATCTCTTTTTCTTTTTCGGTAAACTTAAACGACCATGCATTGAATGTAGTGGTAACATCCCTTGCCACTACCCCAAGGCGCCAGTTGTTTTTACGCCACTGAAAACCTGCATCGATCCCAAATCCCCATGCACCGGCAAATTTGCCCACCGAACGGCGGATGATTTTTGCATTTATGCCAAAGCTCATGCTCTCCTCTTCGGTATCCCTGATGGATTGTGCAAATGACAGCAACAGTGCGTAATCAGCAGAAGAAAAGGTTTGAATATTATTAAAATTCACACTGCCATCCGGCTCTACCAAAAACAAGGTATTCGGGATATCATCTACCGCAAACCGCAACAGGGAAATACCAAGTGTACGCCGGTTTTCCTGCACAGGTATGGCTACAGAAGCATAGTCAAACTTACCAATACCGGCAAAGTATTCAGCATGCATTACACTGATGGAAGGATGATCTTTAACCCCGGTTAAACCTGCAGGGTTCCAGTAACCGGCAGTGCCGTCTTCTACAGAAGCTACCTGGGCGCTGCCCATCGCAAGCCCTCTTGCACCGGCACCTATATTTAAAAATTCGTTGGAGTACTTTCTGAACTGGGCAAAAGCAGCGGCTGGAATGAGCGCTATACCCAATAGAAAGGCAGCTAGTTTATGATTCATAATTTGTTTTCTCTGGTTGTTTTGTATTGGATTTGGATGATATTAACCCTTAAAACGCATTTTTACTAAGTAAATTGTGCCGGTTTTCCAATAAATGGAAATGGCATAAAAAGCAAATTTAGTAGTATTGGCATTATAAGAATTTTTTGTTGAGCGATATAACTGCCCACTGCTGCAAAAGACCCTCCCACATCTGGAAATGCTGCATAGTTGTGGGTATGTACGTCAAAACATAATACCGGGTTGTTGCTGAACAACACTTTAAATTATTTGACAGCCCTGTTCCCTTTTCCCGATTTTTATAAGCACATTTGCAAAAAACCAGATCAAAAAACACCAATATGAAGAATCTGATAGCAGAACTGCAATGGAGAGGAATGATCCAGGACATTATGCCCGGCACCGAAGATCAACTGAACAAAGAGATAACCACCGGCTATATTGGTTTTGACCCCACTGCCGATAGCCTTCATATCGGCAACCTCGTCCCCATCATACTCCTGATACATCTGCAAAAATGCGGACATAAGCCCATTGCACTTGTTGGAGGAGCTACAGGTATGGTCGGAGATCCAAGTGGAAAAAGCGAAGAACGTAACCTGCTTAGTGAAGAAGTGCTGAATCATAACGTGGCATGTGTGAAAAAACAACTGGAAAAGTTTTTGGATTTTGACAGCAGCAAACCAAATGCGGCTGAAATGGCCAATAACTACGATTGGTTCAAAGATTTCACTTTTTTAAATTTCATAAGGGATGTAGGCAAGCACATTACCGTGAATTATATGATGAGCAAGGACAGTGTGAGGAAAAGGCTGGAAGGAGAAACAGGCATGAGCTTTACTGAATTTACTTATCAGCTGGTACAGGGCTATGACTTTTATTACCTGAATAAAAACAACAACTGCAAACTGCAGATGGGCGGCAGCGACCAGTGGGGCAATATTGTTACGGGTACCGAATTGATCAGAAGAAAAAGCGGCGGTGAAGGTTTTGCATTTACCTGCCCGCTGATCACAAAGGCTGATGGTGGCAAGTTTGGTAAATCAGAAAAAGGAAATATTTGGCTCGATGCAAAAAGAACATCTACTTACCAGTTCTACCAGTTTTGGCTGAACACGGCTGATGCAGATGCGGAGAAATACATCAAGATCTTTACATTTTTACCAAAGGAAGAAATTGATGCGTTGCTGGAAGCCCATACAGGCAATGAACACCAGCGTTTACTACAGAAAAAATTAGCAGAAGAAGTAACCTGCTTTGTACACAGCCGGGCCGATTATGAATTTGCCGTGAATGCATCGCAGATATTATTCAACAATGATACAGCTGAAATATTAAAGCAACTGAACGAAGACCAGTTGCTGCAGGTACTGGATGGCGTACCAACGGTGAACATTGCACAATCAATACTTGATGCAGGAATCGACATCGTAAGTTTTTTAGCTGATACAAAGATATTCCCCAGCAAAGGCGAAGCAAGAAAGATGGTGCAGGGCGGCGGCATAAGCATCAACAAAAACAAAGTGGATGCAATAGAACAGCTGGTAAAAGCAGACAGCCTGCTGAATAACAAATACCTGCTGGTACAAAAAGGCAAGAAGAATTATTACCTGGTGGTTGCTGAATAATTGTCTTTCAATTAAGTTTATTACACGCAAAAGCGCAAAGAGCGAATCCGTATTGCTCTTTGCGCCTTATTTTTTTCTTAGCGGCTTTGCGTGAAATAAACAGCACAAATTATTTTCCAACATTATACCTGCCAATCCCTGTCTGCAGGTACAAGGCTATTTCATTTGCGTCACTGTCGGTAGTATCGCCGTTGTACCACCACCATGTTTCGATTTCAACAGAATCGCCTTTGGCTCTTTTTAGTATTTTTACAGAACTCCCTTTGCGATGGTCATTGTAATACGGCAAAAAGAACATCGTATCATTTTGCTGAAGTTGTCCCCCCGAGAGAATACCCTTTCGCTCTTCAAAAAAGTATTTAGCCCTTTGCCATACAACCGCCGCACTGTCCTTGTGTACTACAAAAGGGTTTTGCTGCCGGCTGATCATCTGTTGCAGTTCAGGGGAGAGTGGTTTTGAAAAAAAATATTTGTATACTGCTGAAAGCAGGATCAGCACGGTCAGCAGCAGCGCAATGATCAAACAACCATTCTTCATCGTACTATAACTAAATTGGTCAATAATTGATCTCACCTTCTAATTCAGGTGTGCCTGATGTCATCCAGGTAGCAAATACTTCGCTGATCCGCCAGCTGTTGCCTGCATATTTTGCCGGCCTTGCCCAAACATATTTCAGGAAATTCATTACATCAGCCTCTGTAATTTCCTGCATTGCATCAAACAGTGGTTTACCATCAAAAGCACCGTCTTTAATTTTTGCTGCTGGCTGTCGTTTTGTTTCAACATAGCAGCTCCCGTAAAATGTATATCCGTTTTGAATAACCGGAGCAACTCATTGCTGTTGGTTTCGTTCCAGTTACTAAGACTGTTTTTTGAATCAAACAATACCGTGTCTGTCACCGAAACAAAATCAATGGCAAAACGGGCCAGTTTATAAAACACATCTTTCCTGCTTTCATTTTTATCTACAAGGAAATAACAGAGGTCACCTTTCAACGGGTCAGGCTGAATATCTTTTTCATTTATCTCACACGCTATCTCCCTGTCAAGTATATGAGCGATTGTACCCGATCCCTTTGTTACAGTGTCTCCGTCATTATTTTTGTAAACAGCCTTGCATACAAACACCTGCTTTTTGCTGAAGTTTACATTTGCAGGCCGGGCAACATGAAAAAACCAATAACCATTGGCATGTCCAGGTTCATCCAGCACTTTTAAAGCCAGCGGCACTCTTTCCTGTGCCACCCCTGCATAGCAACAGAAACAAAATAGCATCCATAATAAACGCTTCATCCGTAAATATTTACAGTAGGATACAGCCTGTTACAATATCTGTTTGAGCTCAATAGAAAAGCTCAGTTTCATTTTTAAGATCAGCGGGTTTTTAGGATCGTCATTGATCCATATTTCCTCATCGCCATCTTTAGAACCGATCTTTACACATTTGATATATTTCTCTTCTTCATCCACTTTCACCGTATAAAATTCATCGTCATCATTGTACTCATCATTGATCACTTCATATTGCTTCTCTCCCATAATGTCTGCAGTGATGAAAGTTTCTCCCTTCGTTTTGATATCATTGTACACCGCATTGCTCACCCATACGGTAGTTTCCTCCTCCAGGCTAAGGTCGCCATTACTAAACCGGTTATTTTGCTTGTGCGCTGTGTTGATCGCATCCTTGCTGATGTTTACCAAACCACCAAAACCAATATCACCCGTCATTTTAAATTTGAACGACACGCCATTGCTCATATCAACGATCGGGTTGGTAACACGGAAATCATAGGTTTGCCCCTGGAACACCACTTCATAAATATAAGTACGCTGCTGCGTTGGTGTTATATCGGCCATTACCTGCGGACAGCCGAACTGTTTTGACAAAAATTCAAAAGCCTGGAAGCGTGTCTTAAGCAGCATTGCATCTTCGCAAGCCTTTTCCTTATCGCCCTTTTCGTCATTAAGCAAAGCCCTGCGGCTGAGTACAAATGCAGAAGAGTCATCCATCAACATAGCTGTTGCCATACCGATGCCGTCATCATAGCGTTTGTCTTTTGAATAGAATTTAAAATAAGTACGCAGGTTCTCTTCTGTTTTGTTGCCTGCTGCAAATTCATCTTCCATCAGTTTATAAGCATCTGTTTTTCTGTCTGCAGCATGCAGCACTTCGGCATAAGTTCCCACAAATACTTTTTTATATGCCGGCGAAAGCATAACATAGCCTTTATCGGCTAATGCAATCGCCTGAGTCATCTTGCCATCATCGGCCAGTTGCGCTGCATACATGATTTGCGGAGTACCGCTTTTTGGTGAATGTGCCATCGCAGATTTGAAATACACATCACCGTTCCTTTTCTTTGCCTTAAAGTCAAATTGATAAGGGATGAATGCAATCATCATGGCGGCAGAGTCCTTTTTTTTGAACCAGCCCTTAAAATCTGCAATCACAGACTTGTCCATTTTCAGGTAAATCTTGCTGGCCGACCTTTTGTAAAAAACGTTTTCATCTTTTGGGTTTCGCTTCAGCAATGTATCTGCAATGGGCACCACTTTTGCGTATCGCTTGCGTTTGAAATTACGTTCCAGTTGCTTCTTCAATTCTTTGGTTGGCACAATTGGCACCACTTTTACAACAGCAGCAGGTGCCGGTTGCACAGCATCTTTTTTAACCTGTGCAAAAATACCGGTAGTTGAAAAACAAATGAGTGTAAGCAAAATAAGCTTGTTCATAACTGATGGTTTGATGTTGATTTGATGATTCAAAATTTTATTTTATTATTATAATGGGAAAATCATTTCCGTAACTGTAGCTGGCCGGGTACTGCGGTGTGCCTTTAAATTTCTGTGTAATCTCCGGCACTTTGTTTTGCAGGTAGGCATCCAGTTCTTTCACTGTTAATTTTTTATCGCCCTGGTCTGCATCTCCTTTAAAAGCCTCCAGCAAACACCAGGTAAAAGAGCCATGACCGAGTTGCGAAAACTCTGATGCAAACTGCTCGCTGCCGGATGCAGTTAACCATTGTGTGCCGGTTGACCTTGCCAGTTGTGCGATCGCCTTTTCTTCTGCGGCACCCCTTGCAGCTGCAACAACTTCAAGTGCTCCAGCACTCTGGCAGGCATCTAAAATGAATAATTGCTTCTGTGCTTTTATGTCCTTACTCATTTGCTGCAGTGCCGCAGCGCTGAAGCCTTTTTGTGCCAGTGCATCATCATTGCCATATAACTGCAGCACATCGTATGGCACTAAGAAAAATTCTTTTTTATCATTGATCACCCCATGGCCGGCATAGTAAAAAATAAAAAGATCCTGCGGACGGCTTTCTGACTTTATTTTTTCAAACGCTTTGGTGATGCCCTCTTTGGTAGCTTCTGCATCTTTTAAAACAGTGGTATTCACTTTGGAAAATAAGCCTGCAGCCCCACTGGAAACCGCATCTGTAAAAGCAGCAGCATCTGCCTGTGCATAGTTCAAACTGTATTTGGGATTTTTATAAACATTCACTCCAACCACCAACAGGGGCAGCTGAATATCGCTTCCTGCAGGTTTGGGTTGAACATTTGCAGGCTTGTAATCGGCAATTATTTCTGCTGGTACACTTTCTGTACGCTGGCTGTTAATAGCAACCACTTTGAAATTATTTTCACCTGCATTCAGCGTAACCAAAAAGGTTTTTACCATTGTCTTATCGCCCTTTGTATCATCTTCTACCACTAAGTTTCTTGTACTGTGTACGAGTTTTCCATTTTGATACAACCTGATCTCCGTAATCACATCCTTTATCCCATCTGCTTCTGCCTTGATGGTCACCTGTTCTTTATCCACTTTTATTACAGCTACATCATCTGCCACTTCCAGGTTACGTTCCTGTACCTGCAAAGAAATTTTCACAACAGGTGGTAATTTAATTTCATTGATATCAGGAACGATGTCATTTAACTGGTTGCTCCAAACCTGCCGCAATAAACCCGGTACATAGTATTTTTCATACAAACTTTCCAACGGAATGATTTCTTTGCCCCGGGTGAAATACATTTTCTTCATGGCGCCTGCGGTTGCATCAAAGCGGCCATCCGGCGCCAGCAGTACCCAGTCGGCAGAGTTTTCGAACATATACAACTTCCCGACCTGCCTTTTCTTTTCCATATCCCAAAAACATAATCCGCCGTCTTCCTCACTCAGCATATAACGTTCATTCCTTGTAAATACATAATCGTTTACATAGTCGCCTGTCCCCTGTATAATGCCTTCCGTTCTTTTATTGGCAACATCCACCAGGCCAATATTAAAGCCGGCATTTATAACAGTATCAACCGGTATTTTAGTAACGGCAATTTTACCGGATGCAGAGATATAAGTTGAATTGGAGTAAGCAGGCAATTGTACCGGCAAACCTGTTACTTTACCCGTTGCCGCATCCAGGTAGATGAGCTGGTCGTTCGAAGTGAACATGAGCTTTTTGCCATTTTCAACAAAGCGCAGGTTTTGAATATTAGCTGATTTGTATTGCCATTTTTCATTTTTATCCTGCAGTCCCACACAGGAGATCACCTGCCCCTCCTCTCCTTTTACTTCTGCATACAGTATCATTTTTGAATTGTCGGGAGAAATATCGCAATACTTATCCAGCCTTTCATACAATACGTAATCGAGGCCGAAAGGAATGTCGACAATGTACAGCACTTTCAATGTTTTCAGATCGAGTACATACACACCTTCATTGCCAATGAGCGCCAGCAAATTCAGTTCATCAAAGATCTGCAACCCAACAAAATTCTTATTCATTGCATAGATCTTGGGAATAGATTCATATTCTATTTTAGCCTTATTGGGATCAAACCTGTACAAACCATAACCCTGGCTGTATAAAAACCCCGTCTTTCCATCTTTGGTAAGCCGGTATAAAAAATCTGAATAGTCAACCTTTGAGTTGGATGAAAGCGGCGGAACGATCCGCATATTGAATACACCGTTTTCAAATGTGAGTATACGGTCCTTTAAACAAACACCATCAGTATGTTTAAATACAAACTGCACATAAGAGTCAAGCGGGAACTCACCATATTGAGAAATGACATCATGAGTTGAAGCGTTCTTCTTTTTCATTTCAAGGCCGTTCACATAATAGTTACCTGATGGGGACATTGCCAGGCTTAACTTTTGCAACCAGCCAAGTTTTTCAGATTTGGGTAATTCCTTTTTAGCCGTGAATGAAAAATCCTTTGGGTTAAAAACAACAAAATCATTCTGGTACATCAAGCCTGTTTTACCTGAAGCAGACGGGTAGGGTATCACATAATTGGCAGCACTCACTTTATTGATATCCCGGAAAATATTTTTTGAGCGGCGCACCGGCTGAAATGTTTTGTGATCGATCTCCAGTACATACAACACTTTTTCCTTCTCGCCGGAAAAAGCCAGCAGGTTACCATTGGGCAGGTAGTTAAATGGATAGATGAGTTGTTTATCGCTCATATATTTTTTTACTTTACCCGAAACCGGGTCAAGCAGCCAGCCGCCCAAAACCTGGTCGTACAGCAGCAATTCATTCCCATCAGGAGACAGGTTGATACTGGCAATTTCATGCGTTGCCTGTGTGGTAACTTTTATCTTTTGTAAAGATGTAACGCTGTTAGAAGGGATATTTATTTTTTCAATTACATAAGTATCATAATCATCTCCATTGATACCAGCAGTAAACAATCCCGTACCATCTTTGAAAATACCATGGCAGTTCTTTTACCATCCACTTTTATCCTGTTGCTGATGGCGAACCGCTCAAAGTCAAAAATGTAAATAGTATCTTCTACCTGCATAGCCAGCGAACGGCTGGCGTTATCAAAAGCCATGATGATATAGCCTCCATAAAAACGGCTAAGGTCTTTCCCACCTGGCGCCAGGTTTTTCAGCAGGCTGCCGGTTTTGTTGTCCCATATTTTCATGCCCTCACCCCCTGCAGACACCAGCCATTTTTCATCCGGCGACATTACTACTGTATGTGCAGAATGGGTGGCAGGAATGATAAGTTCAGGCCGTTGCGCCAATAGTTTTACGGGCAACAAAAACATCACCAGTAATGCAGTGAGCGAAATGATTTTATAAAAACAACGTTTCATATTGCAGGAATTCTTTTTACAATTTATTCATGGCTCAGTTCCACCATCAGTGGCACCACTGTTCCGCTGATCACATCATCGCCTGCTTTATCAGCTGCAGGGTTCTTCATTTTACCAGATACGCTGAATCCGGGTTTATCACTATCATATTTTATCTTGCTCTTATCAATTAATTTATCTCCCAATGCAGCTTTTATTTTTTTGCTTAATCCTCCTTTCATGTTACTCATGGCATTCGCAATCTCAGTGGCATTCAATTTTTCTTTTGAATATAAAATGAGCATATAATCGGTGCCTTTTTGTTCATCCATCTTCACAATTTTAGTATCAGATGGAAAAGCCACCACGCTGTGAGCACCGATATGTGTTGACATCATATCATCAAAAGGCAAAATGCGGTTCACCTTTCCTGTGAGGTCTGTTGCAAATGCATATATGTAAACTTCATCATTGGTAGAAATATAAAACCTGAACTTTGTTCCGGAACTATAGGTATTGATCATTCGGTAAGCAACCAGGTCTTCTTTCTTATCCGCTTCCGGCACATCATCTTCCACCATCAGGTTACGGGTGGATACTTTGGACACTTCCATCTTATCTCCATTATTCAACCTGAATTCAACATCACCTGCCAGGCTGAATATTGCTTCCGGAGCAGGAACTGGTTTTGGTTTTGGTTCCGGTGCTGGAGCCGGTGTTGGCTTTGGCTCAGGTTTTGGTTCAGGCTTGGGTTCAGGTTTAGGATCTGGTTTGGGCTCCGGCTTTGGCTCTTCTTTAGGCTTCATTTCATCCGGCACCGGTGAATATGGATCGGCAAATGCCTGCAATCCAAGCACACACCATTTTGTAAAATCGCTGTAGCGTATCCAGATAAAACCACCATCACCCCAACCTGTACCCCAACTGTTCATCACCCTGAAAGCACCGCCGGCTTTGTTATCATCATACCCTACTACCAGCATCGCATGCCCTGCATGCTTCCAGTCGCTCAGTGAATCATCAGGCTTTGTATACCAAACATCAGATTTGATGTTGAAAAAACTTGCAGGGAGGTAAAAGCCGGTTGACACGGGTGTGCCTTCTATCAACGCCTTCTTGGTATTATTGATCACATCTTCCGGCCCTACTTCATACTTAGTTGTATTGAGCATACCCGGTGCGGCAAATAAAACAGCCAGGTCATTCAACCTGTAAAGGCTTGCTTCCAGTTTTGAATAAAAAGATAGGGAACTGCCACATGAATAAGGCACAGTTTTCAGCAGCGCATCTCCGCTGTCGATCAAAGTATAAATTGCCTTGATAGGATCAGAACCTTTCTGGCATTCGATATCTGCCGGGTTCTTGATCTGCTCAAACAAAAAAGTGGGTGAAAAAATATATTTATTGATCAGTGCCTTATCGGTAATATTATGTGTTTTGGCATAAAGGATCGTTGCAAGGCCATAGCCATTGGCAAAAGCCACACAAGTACCATGGTTGCCCTGGTCACCAGGTGTGGGGCAGAATTTTTCCAGCGAATAAGATGCCGGCATTCCCCTGAAACTGCGGAATGACAGTGCTACTTTTTTGGGCGTTTTTGAGATTGTTTCCGGATCGATAATGGCGCCGGTAGCCCTGTGCTGTGCAGTCAATTGAATTGCAAACACCATCACTAACATAAATAACAGTGATATTTTCCTGTTCATTTTTCAAGGTTTTTAAGGTTACAAACATAGCCCGATGCTATACGCAGGACAATACCGTCCGCAGGGTATTTTCAAGCGGCAGATGGTTAAATCTACGAAAACAAAACGAATGACATTTAATTTTAGTACAATTTGTCTTTTATCACAAAAACTAACACTCATTAGTATACTTCCCTTATTTTTGCAGCACATAAAAAACGATTGTACATGGATTTTCAACTTTCAGAAGAACACCTGATGATACAGAAAGCAGCAAGGGATTTTGCTGTAACAGAATGTTTGCCCGGCGTTATTGACAGGGACGAACATCAACGTTTTCCAAAAGAACAGATCGAAAAACTGGCCGACCTTGGTTTTATGGGCATGATGGTAAACCGGAGTATGGCGGCAGCGGGATGGATACCATCAGCTATGTACTGGCAATGGAAGAAATCAGCAAGGTGGATGCAAGCGTGAGTGTATGTATGAGTGTAAATAACAGCCTTGTATGTTATGGGCTGCAGGAATATGGCAACGAAGATCAAAAGCAACAATATTTAACACCCTTGGCACAGGGCAAAAAAATGGGCAGTTATACATCGGCGCTTTTTATTAAGCGAGCCGGAAGCTGGCAGCGATGCTACTTCGCAAAGGACCACTGCAGAAGAAAAAGAAGATCATTATTTATTGAATGGCACCAAGAACTGGATCACCAATGGCAGCAGCGCCAGCGTATACCTAGTAATTGCCCAGACAGATGTGAGCAAGGGCAGTCATGGTATCAATGCATTTATTGTTGAAAAGAGCTGGCCCGGCGTAGTGGTAGGCGCAAAGGAAAACAAACTGGGTATCCGTGGAAGTGACACCCATACCATTCTATTCAACGATGTAAAAGTGCCAAAAGAAAACAGGATTGGTGCAGATGGCTTCGGATTTAAGTTTGCAATGAAAACACTGGCAGGCGGCAGGATCGGTATTGCATCACAGGCACTCGGTATTGCAAGCGGTGCCTATGAAAGATCCCTTGCATACAGCAAGGAAAGAAAAGCATTTGGCAAAGAGATCATGCACCACCAGGCCATACAATTCAAACTGGCGGACATGGCCACCAAAATTGAATGTGCAAGATTACTTTGTTTAAAAGCAGCTTATGAAAAAGATCAAAAATTAGATTATACATTGAGCGGCAGCATGGCCAAGGTGTTTGCCAGCGAAACTGCCATGTGGACTGCTACCGAAGCAGTGCAGATACATGGCGGATATGGTTTTGTTAAAGAATACCATGTAGAAAGAATGATGAGAGATGCCAAGATCACACAGATATACGAAGGCACAAGTGAAGTGCAGCGGATTGTGATCAGCAGGAGTATTTTAAAATAGTTATGCAAAAGTGTAAATTGGGTAATGTGCAAATGATTCTTCGTTTGCACATTTTTATTTACAGAGTTTCTGCAACTTTGCTGCTTAACAGTTCAACCTAAAATCAACCATGGCAATCATTGAAATTTCTACCCTTAAAAAACAATATGCCGGTAATTATGTACTCAAAGGAATTAACCTGAGTATTGAGGCAGGCCAGATCGTTGGCTATATCGGGCCGAATGGCGCCGGCAAAAGTACCACCATTAAAATATTAACGGGTATCATCAGCGATTTTGAAGGAACGGCCATTGTGATGGGCATGGATGTAAGGGAAAACCCGGTGGAAATAAAACAAAAGATCGGCTACATCCCCGAGCAGGCAGCTTTGTATGATGTATTGACACCCATAGAATATTTACGTTTCGTTGGCAAGCTTTATCAACTGCAAGATGCTATGATCGAAAAAAAATCATGGGAACTGCTGGGGCTTTTTGAACTGGGCGATAAAGCCAATAGCAGAATGAATGGTTACAGCAAAGGCATGAAACAAAAAGTGCTGCTCATCAGCGGGCTCATTCACAACCCTGAAATAATTTTTTAGATGAGCCACTAAGCGGCCTGGATGCCAACGCTGTGATACTGGTAAAAGAAATACTGGCGCAACTGAAACAGGCTGGAAAAACAATTTTCTATTCTTCCCATATCATGGATGTGGTAGAAAAAATAAGTGACCGCATCATCATTATTGATAAAGGACAGGTAATTGCGGACGGCAGTTTTGAAACACTGAAAAACAATGCCCACCAGGGTTCACTGGAAAATATTTTCACCTCCCTGACAGGCAGCAGCGAACAGCACCAGAATACAGCGGAACAATTCATTGACATTTTAAAGAGTTAAGCACATGGATAAATGGATTTTAAAATTTGTGCTTTTTCTTTCAAAAATGCTGGTGAAGCAGGGAGTTGATTTTGAGAAACTCAAGATCATTACTGAAACAAAGATCATCATGGACCGGAGAAGGGTATACCTTAACTGGCGGCAAAAGCAGCAAAAAGAAAATAGCAATCCACTCCTCATTACGCTGTTACTCTATGGCCTCTTTGGATTGTTTGCAGGAACAATGGTTTATGCGGTCAAAGCAATTATTCCCTGCATGATCTTTATTCACAGCTACCTGTTGTTTATGATGACCATGACGATGATTACCGACTTCAGCTCAGTGCTACTCGACACAACAGATAACCAGGTGATATTACCAAGGCCGGTCAACGGCAGAACCTTGTTTGTTGCAAGGCTGGTACACATACTGGTGTATCTTTTACAATTCACCATTGCGCTGGCAAGCATACCGGTGATTTTTATTTTTTTTAAATACGGTTTGCTCACAGGCATTGCAAGCATATTCACGCTGCTGCTTACGGTGGCGCTGGCAGTTTTTGTTACTTATTTGTTATATGCACTGATCCTTTGTTTCAGCAATGAACAAAAAGTAAAAGACATCGTAGGGTATTTTCAAATTTTTATGACAGTGTTTTTTGCTGTGGGGTTTCAAATCATCCCCCGCCTCACCAATTTCAGTGCGTTGTCTTCATTGTTCCAGGTGCATTGGTATTCATATCTAATTCCACCTGTCTGGATGGCAATGACACTGGAGAGTATTCAATTGATGCAACTTGACACGACTCATTTAATAATGATATGCCTGGCATTGATCGTACCGGCACTCACTTTCTGGTTAATGATCAAATACCTGGCACCCTCTTTGCAAAAAAAAATTAGCAATATTAAACAACGATGGTTCCGGTAAAAAAAGCAGCCAGTCAATACAACGCCAAACAGGAAGTTTATCTGAAAAATTAGCCGCTGTTTTCTGCACTTCACAATCTGAAGCAGCAGGTTTTGAAGCAGTTTGGAAAATAACGGGCAGAGACAAGGCATTTAAATTACAATTCTATCCCAGCCTTGCTTACCTGCTTGTATTTATATTCATCTTTGTATTTAAAAGTGGTAGAGATCTTTATTCATTGTGGGAAGGTTTACCGGGCACAAAAATGTTCCTGTTTTTTGTATACCTGCCCATGTTCAGCATTTCAAACAGCAGGATATTTGTTGAATTCCATGAAAACTTCCAGGC
The DNA here is from genome assembly GCA_016722465.1 of Chitinophagaceae bacterium. Lineage (GTDB taxonomy): Bacteria > Bacteroidota > Bacteroidia > Chitinophagales > Chitinophagaceae > Ferruginibacter. Next base: position 1,061,654 of record JADKJC010000013.1, read on the forward strand.
ATCCTGGATCTACCAGTCCACCCCGGTTGCAAACCCGGGGCAGATCATCACCGGAGGATTAAAAGCTTTGCTTACTAAATTTTTCATCCTCATCTACCTGGTTCTTTTTGCTTTTGCGTTTTATGTTTGGGGGATTGGCATAGTGGATGATTTTATACTCGGCCTGTTCAATAATGTGCTGATCTTTTTGATCACCGCCAATCTCTCCGAACATTACCTGCCTTTTTCACGGCAACAAAATACCAAACAGCAAAGCGGCCGTTTTGCACAGTCCATGATGCAACTGCTCATCATCGCAGCATTGGTGGGTTTGCATTATCTTGTAATTAAAATCGACTGGCTTACCTATTTCCTGATACCCATTGCAGCAGCGGGTTGCTGGTTTTTATTCAAAAGGATCCGGGCATTGCCCTGGCTAAAAATATCATTTTAAGATGCCCGTAAATATTACAGCATATAAAGAGATCAAATCTGTACTGGATGAAGCGCATGTTACATTGGTAGCAGTATCCAAAACAAAACCTGTTGAAGATATACAGGCATTGTATAATGAAGGACAGCGTGATTTTGGAGAAAATTATGTACAGGAGTTGGTGGATAAGGAAGCCGCACTGCCCAAAGATATCCGCTGGCATTTCATCGGGCACCTGCAAAGCAATAAAGTAAAATACATTGCCCCCTTTGTGCATCTCATTCATGGTGTAGACAGTGAAAGTTTATTAAAAGAGATCAACAGGCAGGCAGCAAAAAACAACAGGATTATTGATTGCTTGCTGCAGGTGCATATTGCTACGGAAGAAACAAAGTTTGGTTTTGACGGACACGAATTATCCAATTTGAAAATTACTCAATTTGAAAATTTGAAAATTAAAGGACTCATGGGAATGGCAAGCTTTTCTGATGATTTAGTTTTAGTAAGAAATGAATTCAAAAAACTCAAAACGATCTTCGACCAATTCTCAATTATCCATTCTCAATTTTCAATTATTTCCATGGGTATGAGTGGTGATTATAAAATTGCCATTGAAGAAGGCAGTAATATGGTTCGTATCGGCAGTTTATTATTTGGCGCAAGAAATTACAATCCATGATCAGCACCGAGATCATCATTCTTTGTACGGCAGCTTTTGCGGCAGGCTTTATTGATGCCATCGTGGGTGGCGGCGGTTTGGTACAAACACCTGCCACCCTGATAACACTACCACAATATCCTGTGGCCACGTTGCTTGGCACTACCAAGATTCCTTCCTTCATGGGTACTTCAATCGCTTCTTACCAGTATGCAAGAAAAGTAGTGCTGCAATGGAAGCTGCTCGGATTGATGTGCATCATTGCATTGATTGCGGCCATCACAGGTTCCTACGCAGTTACGATGGTAAGCAACAGCTTTATGAAGCCGGTGATCTTTTGTGTGCTGATCATTGTGGCGGTCTACACCTATTCAAAAAAGAATTTTGGAACGGCCGTCAATAAATCCACACATCCAAAAAGAGAATTGCTGTATGGGATGCTGTTTGCACTCGCCATTGGATTTTACGATGGTTTCATCGGTCCCGGCGCTGGTAGTTTTTTAGTACTATTCTTCATTGGCGCATTGGGCTTTGATTTTTTAAACGCCAGTGCCCATGCCAAATTTGTCAACCTCGCCACCAATATTGGCTCCATTATTTATTTTGGCGGCAGTGGGCATATCTTATTTCATTATGCCATTCCAATGGCGGCATTCAATTTCACCGGTTCATTAATCGGCGCAAGACTGGCAATTGTAAGAGGCAATGCCTTTATCAGGATATTTTTCCTGCTGGTGATTGCCTGCACCATCATCCGGTTTGGATATGACATATTTTTCAAGCATACTTAATAGAGAAAAATGATTGACCAAATTTTATCTGTAAGAGAAATAGAACAAACTGATGTGGCGCTGATTACCAATTACTGGCTAACCGCCGAGCCTGGTTTTTTGCAGGCAATGGGGGTGGACTTAAATAAAATGCTGACGAGGGAACAATGGATCAGCATGCTGCAGCAACAATTGGAACAAACGTATGAACAGAAAAAATCTTATTGCATCATTTGGGAATTAAATGGAAACCCAATCGGCCATTGCAATGTGAACAGCATAGAGTTTGGTAACATTGCAGCCATGCACCTGCACATCTGGTATGCTGCTGAAAGAAAGCTTGGCCTGGGGCCTGCATTCATTAAAATGTCTCTACCTTATTTTTTCAACCATCTTCAGTTGAAAACAATTTGCTGTGAGCCTTATGCATTGAACCCTGCGCCAAACAAGGCACTGGCTAAAGCAGGTTTTACATTTATCAAAGAGTACAGTTGCACACCGGGTATGATCAATTTCGTGCAAATGGTAAGCCATTGGGAGATCAGCAGAGAAAGCTGTGAGCTGTAAGGAAGCATCACCAAACATTTGTTAAAGCCTTAACAACCCTTATGTATTTTGGCATGGTATTACATCTTTTGATTTTTATCAAATATCTTTACCATGTATTACAGCACAACTATGCACTCAACTTTTGAAGCAGAAAAAAACCAGAAAGCAGCTTTATACACAGCCATCATCTGTGTAATATTGTTGCTGTTGTTTTATTTCATTACATGGTCCGTTAAAAAAATGCCGCCGCCTCCCCCGATGCAGGACCTGATAGAAGTAAATCTTGGCAATGAAAAGGAAGGCTTTGGTAAAGAGCAGCCTTTGGTAAAAGGTGCAATGGGTGGAGCAGAGGAGCCCTCTACACAAAAACAACAGGCTGTTGCAGCAAACGACGAACCTGCAAAAGATATAGATACAGATGACAAGACGAATGATGATGCTGCGCCTGTAACAAAGATTGAAAAAAACAAGAGTAAAAAAATTGATGTTCCAAAAGTAAGTACGGTAAAGCCGGTTAAAACTATCACCCCATCTCCTGTAGTAACAGCCCCTGCACCAAAACCGCAAAAACCAAAAGCTACTTACCCGGGAGCCAGCAGAGACAACGGCAATAATTCTTCTGTAAATAATGACAAATTCGGCCAGGGAAATAAGCCGGGTCAAATAGGTGATGCAGGAAGTATATCCGGGAAGCCCGACAGCTATGGCAATAATCCCGGTGGAAAAACTGCCGGTGGCGCATTGAGGGTATCTAAAGGCGACAGGACGATTATCAACAATTATATATTTATGGGTGACCTGCCAAAAGCAACTATCAATGCCATCATCAAAGTTTCAGCAGATGGCAGGGGCACTTTCATCAGCTTTGACAAAGGATCTACCAGTACTGATCCAAGATATGCCAGTGCCATCAGGACATATTTACCCAATATACAATTCAATAATTCCGATCATGAATCAGTGGTGACGGTGCCTTTTAATTTTAAAGTACAATAAATAAACTAAAACAATAGCTAAACCCGGCCGTTTAAAACCTGCCGGGTTTTATATTTGTACCATGACCTATCAGCAAACGATTGACTACCTCTATTCCCAATTGCCGATGTTCAGCCACATTGGAAGTGCTGCTTATAAAAAAGACCTGCACAACACAATTGAATTGTGCAATGCACTGGGTAATCCGGAAAATAAATTCAGGAGTATACACATTGCCGGAACGAATGGCAAGGGCAGCACCAGCCACATGCTGGCAGCTATTTTACAGCAGGCAGGTTACAAAAACAGGTTTGTACACTTCGCCACACCTGGTTGATTTTAGGGAAAGGATCAGGATCAATGGTGAAATGATAGCAGAAAATTTTGTAATAGATTTTGTTGAAAGAACAAAAAAATTGAGTGAAGCGATTGAGCCTTCTTTTTTTGAACTGACTGTTGCCATGGCATTTGATTTTTTCGCAAAAGAGAAAGTTGACATCGCTGTAATTGAAACAGGGTTGGGTGGCAGACTGGATAGCACTAATATCATCACTCCCCTGCTCTCCATCATCACTAATATCGGCTACGACCACATGAATATATTAGGCGATACACTGGATAAAATCGCTTATGAAAAAGCAGGAATCATCAAACCCGGTGTGCCTGTAGTAATAGGAGAATATATTGATAAAACAAAACCTGCATTTATCAATAAAGCAACAGCAACGGGTTCCGTCATTCATTTCGCTAATGACGAATATGAGGTATCAAACATTAGTTCTTCCATCTACCAACTCAATTGCGATGTTACCAGCATCTCCAATAACATCACGGAACATTTCACACTCGATCTGAACGGCCTGTACCAGGCAAAGAACCTTAAAACAGTTTTATGTGCCGAAGGCATTTTAATGGAATTGGGATTTAACATCAGCAATGATGAAGAAAAATATGCACTGGCCAATACAAAAAAGCTAACCGGTCTGCATGGCCGCTGGGATGTAATTGCTGAACACCCAACCATCGTACTTGATGTGGCGCACAATGAAGATGGTATCAGGCAGTTGCTATACCAGTTATCGGTGATTGGTGATCAGTTTAAGGCATTGCATATTGTTACAGGCATGGTGAAGGATAAGGATATAGATAAGGTATTAGTTTTATTACCCACCAATGCCACTTACTATTTTACCAATGCACATATTCCAAGGGCTTTGCCGGCAGCAGAACTGAAGCAAAAGGCATCAGCTTACCAATTAAATGGAAGAGTGTTTGATGATGTAAACAGCGGGATTGAAGCTGCCAAACAAAAAGCCAATAAAGATGACCTGATATTGATTTGCGGCAGTGTGTTCCTTGTTGGTGAAGTGAAGTATTGATGACAACTTCAATGCCGTACAAGTGTGCGATGCCATTGAAGTTCAGTATTGAAATACAGCTGGTTCCACAATAAAAAGCGAAGCCCCTGCTTCGCCTTGTAAAATAATTTCATCATTCTGTTATCTCAGGTCAACTACCTCTGCCCCAGGATATTTTTTTGCATCAAACACAAACTGTGCATCAGCAATATTGGCTTTGCCATTCAGGTTACTTACCGTATAAGTATATTTATTGCCGGATTTTTCAAACAACTTAGCACTGTTGATGGTGTTACTTGCCTTATCAACAAACAGCAACACTTTAAAAAATGCTTTCGTTTTATCAATGGGCGTCAGTTCAATTTCCTGCAATGTTTTCCCTTTCACTTTTTTGTCACCATTCAGTTTATACAAAAAATCTTTGTCGTAAAAATTAGTAAATAATTTTTGAGGCGTTATGGTGTTTACTGTTGGGTCAATTTTAGTAATGGTTACTTCATTGGCCGATTTGTCGTAAGTGGAAACATTGCTTCCATCACAAAAAATTTCCTGCCCGGTAATGCTGATGCGGTACTTATTGCCCTTCATTGCAAGGGAGCCTGTTTTATTGCCGAGTGTTTTACCAGTGGCATTTTCTATACTCAATGAAAACTTAGCCTGCACCGCCTTAAAAGTCTTGAATTTTGCACTCACCGCATCCAGAATCTTCTTGGCATCAGGATCACTGCTTCCCATACCGGGTTTAGGCTGGGCCATTACAGCAGTCATTCCGATGGTCAGTAAAAGTAAGCTTGTAATAATTCTCTTCATCGTTTTTGGTTTGTTGGATATGCGCTAAAAAGGCGGCGCAAAGATAAGAGATTAGAGGGGCTTATTCAACCATAGTTTAAAGCCCGGGTTTAAAGAACTGTTAATGTACCCTGCCTTGCCAATAAATTGTGGCCTTTTTACCTCAATAATTGAAAGCATTTGCTACTTTGCAGCTACTTCAACTATTAACCGGCTCAACTCCGCTATTGATTCAGTTTTACTAAATCAAATACCTCATTCATGGAAAAGAACATTCCCATTGCACAAAGGGAGCAGTCTGCCCCTACTCAATTCACGGAGTTTTTGTGGTGGTTGTCAACAGCCGAAAAGGAATTGCTGGCAGATGCCGTTGTAGACCGCAACCGTTATAAAATTGTGGGTATGACGGTACTCGCCACCTGGGCCTTTGCCACCCTCGCATGGACCTATTTTTTTAGCACCGTAACCAGCAACAGCTGGATGGCTTACCCACTTGGGTTCCTTATGGGCTTTATCATTCTCACCATCGACCGGGCATTGATCAAAGGCATCAGCAAACAAAACAAAAACCGACTCTGGCCACTTTTCTTCAGGGCTATGCTGGCCATTACCATTGGTACTTTTATGGCGCAGCCAGCTTTGCTGTACATGTTTAAAAAAGAGATAAAACTGCAAACAGCGGCCGACAATGAAAGAAAAAAGATCCAGAATACCCATGTACTGGATTCACTATACAAAAATCATAAGGCGGAGATAGCAACTCAAAAAGCAGCCCTTCAAAATGAACTGCAGGTAAAGTATGAACTGGTTTCCAAAGCCAGGGAGAATTTTTTAGCGGAAGCAGATGGCAGCGGTGGCACCGGCAAAGTGGGCATCAAAAATATTGCCCTTGCCAAAAAGAATGAGTATGAAAAATTAGATACTGATTACAAACAACTGCTGGCAATCAACCAGCCAAAGATCGACCAGTTGGATACTGCTACGAATGACATTGACAGCAAAATCGAACAGGAACAGCAGGCATACACACAAAATTTTAATGATGGTTTCCTAACCCAGATAGAAGCATTGAATAACCTGATTAAAGAGAATGGTGCTTTACAAACAAGGTATTATTTGCTGGTGGCCATTTTGTTGTTAATAGAACTGATGCCGGTGATCGCCAAAACACTATTGCCCAGCGGCACTTATGATGAACGGGTTATGCTGAGGGAAGAGTTGGAGAAAGAAATGGCTCACAATAACATCCGCCGGGAACAGGAATTGAAAGAACTCTACAATACATCAGCATTGCAAAGTGACAGAGAGACCATTGCCGCCTTCTTCAATCTTACAAAAACTGACCGGGAAGAAAAGATCAAAACCTTCAGCAATAAATGGAAGACAGAGAATCATCAAACCTTTGACGGACTTTGGGAAAAAATGAAAAAAGAAATATTGACGAAACAGGAGAATTAAGAATCGTTGCCCGTTGGTTGTTGGCGGTTGGTGGTTAGGTGTTTTTTGCAAAGAGGTGACAGCTTTTCAAAGATTTTTTAGTATAAATAAACTATGTAAAAAGCTGTCACCTCTATGATCAGGTACGCAAACATTAATACTACAATCAACAGCAGTCCGGCTTTACGCTTTTACGCCGGCGCAAGGCTTTACACGAATCTTCACCGGGGTAACCGCTTCAATCCGGCGTATGTTTTCAGCAGTTGGAATTTTATTGAGCCGAGGACTGCAACTATCTAATCAATCATTCCAATGCACATTAATATTATGCTTTGCTGCATACAGTTTACCATCAGCAATCAATTGCCTGTACAATACTTCAAACTGGGTGAAATATTTATCATGAATGGATTGAGAGAAAGATTGCACCTGCTCTTTGGGAGCATTCTCATCATAGAGTTTAGCCAGCTGCAGGTATTCGTTCTTATAAACAGGCAGCACAAATTCATGCAGGGCAAGAGAAGCCTGCAGTATTGCTTTGGCATCTGCTGTTTCTTTTAAATCTCTTACTTTACTGAGGGCTTCTTCAAGAAATTTAATTTTATCTTCCACAATCTCTTTTCGTTTCATTGGCGCAGATTTATTTACTTCGCCATCAACCATTTTCGCAGTAGGCTGCTCCAACTGACGTTCCATACCGTTACCGGCAAAACCCATCATCATATTACTGTTAAGCACAGCCTGGTTAAAATATTTTTCAGGGGTTGCTGTATTGCAGGCTGTAAAAAAAAAGCAGCCAAAAAACAGGGCGATTACAACAAAATACTTTTTCATGCTTTTATTATTTTCCGGCAAAGTAAGTAGTGCTGGCATTGCCCGGAAATCCAGTTAGTGAGTGGCAGGTATGTATTAGTAAACGGCTTCCCCGCTGCTAAGAACATTGTTCCAAATAACAAACGCCGGAATACAATTCCGGCGTTTGCAAATATTGAAAAGTTGATGGTCTTATATCATCTCACTCTGCAGCAAAGGATTCACCGCCATATTTTTCCTTTCTGTAAATTCTTTGGCAGCTTTTACAAAGGCAGTAAATATCGGTTGCGGATTTTCAACCGTGCTTTTTAACTCGGGGTGATATTGCACTCCAACAAAGAAAGGATGGTCTTTCAGTTCAATGATCTCCACCAAACCGGTTGCAGGGTTTTTACCACTGGCGATCATACCGGCTTCTTCATAACGCTTGAGATAAGCATTGTTGAACTCCCAACGGTGGCGGTGGCGTTCCTGTATATGTGCCTGTCCGTATATTTCGTAAGCAAGTGTTCCTTCTTCAATATCACAAGGATAACTTCCCAAACGCATGGTGCCGCCTTTGGCTGTTACTTTTTTCTGTGCTTCCATCAGGTCGATCACAGGGTTGGTAGTATTGATATCCATTTCTGTAGAATGGGCATCTTTTAATCCCAGTACATTTCTTGCAAACTCAATGGCGGCCATCTGCATGCCCAGGCAAATACCAAAGAAAGGCAGTTTGTTTTCCCTGGCATATTTCACAGCAATAATCTTTCCTTCCACACCACGGATACCGAACCCGGGTGCTACCAGCAATCCATCCAGGTTGCCTAACTTCTCATTTACATTATCTTCTGTAATAAATCCGCTGTGTACATTTACGATCTGCACCTTGCATTCATTCAAAGCGCCGGCATGTACAAATGCTTCCAGGATGGATTTATAAGCATCCTGAAGTTCAATGTATTTACCGATCAAACCAATACTGATTTTTGATGTGGGGTTTTTCAGCTTGTCTAAAAACTCTTTCCATTTAGATAACTGTGGTGCAGAGTAACCATTGATGCGGAGCTTTTTCAGCACAATGGTATCCAACCCTTCCTGCAGCATTTTCAGCGGCACTTCATAAATGGAGTTGGCATCCATCGCTTCTATCACTGCTTCTGTTTTTACATTACAGAACAAAGCGATCTTCTTGCGGAGGTCCATGTTCAGCGAACGTTCTGTTCTGCATACAATAATATCAGGATGCACCCCATTCTCACTCATCATCTTTACACTGTGCTGTGTTGGTTTGGTTTTTAATTCTTTGGCGGCTTTTAAATATGGTATCAATGTTAAGTGCACTACCAAAAAATCTTCGTCTTCCATCTCCCACTGCAACTGCCTTACAGCTTCTATAAAAGGAAGACTTTCAATATCACCGATAGTTCCGCCAATTTCAGTGATTACAATATCGTATTCACCGCTTTGGCCTATCAGCAGCATCCTGCGTTTGATCTCATCCGTAATATGCGGAATTACCTGTACAGTCTTACCCAGGTAAGCACCTTCTCTTTCTTTATTGATCACCGTTTGGTAAATGCGGCCTGTAGTAACATTGTTTGCCTGCGAAGTATGTATGTTCAGGAACCTTTCGTAGTGGCCAAGGTCAAGATCGGTTTCAGCGCCATCCTCCGTTACATAACATTCGCCATGCTCGTAAGGGTTGAGGGTGCCGGGGTCAACATTGATGTAGGGATCAAATTTCTGGATGGTAACTTTCAACCCTCTTGATTGAAGTAATTTAGCAAGGGATGCCGCAATGATACCTTTTCCCAAAGAAGAAGTAACACCACCGGTAACGAATATATATTTAGCCATAACGCAGGTTTATCAGATTTATCAAATGTTGTAACAAAGCCTACCCAAAAAAAATCACCACCTTATGAACTGCTCAACTGCAATCCATGCAAGCATAATTTCTACAATAAAAACTCAGCGATTAATTAAAGGAACAAAATGACCAATGGGAAATAAAATATCCGGGAGGTCATGCAAACATACGGCTAAAATCTGGCAGCAGAAAATTTCCAGTAAAAATTGTGGAAAAACATGCGTTTATGTGAACGGTTTTATTTTGTTCACTGAAATAGTTACCGGTGGTCTGTAACCGGTTTGCAGAGATGGCCTCTCTTGTTAAGTGAAACTTGATTTTAAAAGTAAAAGTTTTCAAATAAATTTACAGCCAGTGGCAGATTTTTCCTTCTTCTGCCAAACTTTGCTGTTTTTGTTTTGTTTCACTAAAACTTACAACGTAATTTCACGGACTTTTTAAACCATCAGGAGCCAGTCTCTATTCAATCTTTCTTATGGATGTAATAAAAAATGCTTTTAAAGCCAAGTCAGACATAGTAGGTGCAGAAATTAAGGAGCTACTTAAAGAACATGGCAATAAAAAAATTGGTGAAGTTACCTTAAGCCAGGCCTACCAGGGTATGAGGGGAATTACCGGCCTGGTAACAGAAACATCTTTGCTGGATGCACAGGAAGGTATCCGCTTCAGGGGTTACACCATCCCTGAGTTGCAGGTAAAACTGCCCAAGGCTCCCGGCGGTTCCGAACCACTGCCCGAAGGATTGTTTTACCTGATGCTGCTGGGCGACCTGCCGACAGAGGAAGATGCCAACCGCATTACCTCCATCTGGCAACGCCGCAGCCATGTGCCCACACATGTATTCCATACTATTGAAGCATTGCCTCTCAATACGCATCCTATGACGCAGTTTGTGGTAGCCATCATGGCCCTGCAAACAGAAAGCACTTTCTCAAAACGCTATGCAGCAGGCATGAGCAAGAAAGATTACTGGGAAGCCACTTTTGACGATACAATGGACCTGATTGCACGACTGCCAAGAATCGCAGCGTATATCTACAGGCGTAAATATAAAATGGGTGAACACATTCAGCCAAACGGCCTGTTAGACTGGTCGGGAAACTTTGCCCACATGATGGGTTACGACAGTGAAGAATTTAAAGAACTGATGCGTTTATACATGACCATCCATGCCGATCATGAAGGCGGCAATGTTTCTGCCCATGCTACACATCTTGTTGGATCTGCGTTAAGTGATCCTTATCTTTCTTTTGCTGCCGGCATGAACGGACTTGCAGGACCATTGCATGGATTGGCCAACCAGGAAGTGATCAAATGGATCTATGAATTAAGAGAAACCCTGGGTGTTGAAGAACCATCAAAGGAACAAATTGTGGAGTATGTGAAAAAAACCCTGAACGAAGGAAAAGTGGTACCGGGTTACGGCCATGCCGTGTTACGTAAAACAGATCCACGTTTTACAGCTCAAATGGAGTTTGGTAAAAAGCATTTAGCGGATGATCCATTGGTGAAAACGATCTGGAATGTTTATGAAGCCGTGCCGCCAGTTTTACAATCATTGGGAAAGATAAAGAACCCATGGCCAAATGTAGACGCACACAGTGGGGCCTTACTGGTACACTACGGAATGGTGGAATACGAATTTTACACAGTACTGTTTGGTGTATCAAGGGCATTGGGTGTTCTTGCAAGTTTGTGCTGGGACAGGGCACTGGGCTTCCCGTTGGAAAGGCCAAAATCTGTTACTACCGACCTGGTAAAATTGTGGCTGGAAGGAAAGGACGAGATTTGGGGAGAATAGCAAAAAAAATAAAAGCTATGAATTAAGAATTATGAGTTCTAAACCTCATTCATCATTCTTACTTCATAACTCACAATTCATAATTCTTAATTCATAACTCATAACTACCGCCGTGATACAAAAACAAATCGCTTTGATAGCAGTGGCTTTTATCAGCATCACTGCTACGGCACAACCCAAAAAAACAATAGCTCCTGTAAAATCCAATCCACACCTGAAAGTTTTTAACCTGGCCATTGCCAGCGGCGATGCCACTGCCGCCACTACCGCTTTAAATTATTATTTAAGCGAACAGGGCTCCAATAGTATTTATGGAGACACCCTTGCCATGTTGTACATGCAGCAGGGTTCTTTTCCACAGTGTTACTACTGGGCAGAAAAAAGGCTGCAATCAAAACCTGATGACAATACCCTGTTAGAATTGAAAGGTATCTGTTTGGATAAACTAAACCAGCCAAAAGAAGCCATTGATATTTTTGAAAAACTGTTCAAAAAAACACAAAGCCCTTACCATGCATACAAACTGATGGAGTTACAATACGGCATCAAAAGGCTGGCGGAATGCCTTGCCACGGCGCAGGCTGCAGAAAAGCTTACGTACAAACCTGATTTTTTAATGACTTATAATGTTGGCCAGCAAACCGGCCGCACGTACCTGCAGGCAGGTGTTTATAATATACATGCACTGGCATTGTACGACCTGGATAAAAAAGCAGAAGCCAAAACTTATTTTGAAAAAGCGCTGGCACTCGACTCCACTTTTGCGTTGGCAAAACAAAACCTGGAAGCAATGCAATCCATTGAAAACGGTGGTGGGAAAAATGTGCAGCCGGTAAATAATGTACCTGTCGCTTCGCCTGCTATCAAACAAAACTAAAATTGATTTTGTACGGATGGCCAATGCCTATATATTTGCAATCCTTTTGGGGGGTTAGCTCAGCTGGCTAGAGCGCTTGCATGGCATGCAAGAGGTCGTCGGTTCGACTCCGATACTCTCCACTTTTACAACAGCCGTTTCAATTGAAACGGCTGTTGTATTTTAACCTTTATCATAATCAATTGTTCTTCTCTCTCCAGGGATCACTTTCACCTCATGCTCCAATCCATCATCCACTAAAAAGATACATTCATTTTGTTCTTCGATTCCATTTACCGATATCCTTGTACCAGCCGCAGCCGGTTGCAGAATTTCTATATTGTACATCGTATTAATAAACCGGTACCTCAGTTTTACAGAGTGCCACTTCCTGGGAATACAAGGTGTGAATGATAGTTTATCTCCTTCTCTTTTCATTCCGATAAATGACCCGGTGATCAGTTGGTACATCCATCCTGCTGAACCTGTGTACCAGGTCCAGCCACCATGGCCTTTGTGCAAAGCTTCAGCATACACATCGGCTGCAATCACATATGGTTCTGATTTATATTTTTCAATCGCATCAGCATCTTTACCCCGGTTCACCGGGTTAATCATTTGCAATAGTTCCCAGGTTCTTTCGCCATCTCCCATTTCGGCAAAAGCCATAATCAGCCATACCGCTGCATGAGTGTACTGACCACCATTCTCCCTTACTCCCGGCACATAACCTTTTATGTAACCAGGATTCAGGGCTGATTTATCAAATGGCGGATCAAATAATTGTATGATGCCATCCTCCTTTTTTACCAGGAATTTTTCTGCTGCATCCATGGATATCTTCTGTCGTGCTATATCACCTGCACCAGACAATACAGACCAGCTTTGTGCAATGGAATCAATTTTACACTCCTGGTTTTCGGAGGAGCCAAGCGGTGTGCCATCATCAAAATAAGCCCGGCGGTACCAATCGCCATCCCAGGCATGTTCATGAATATTGATGCGTAACTGTGCAGCTTGCAGGCTGCAGGTTTCTTTAAACGAAGCATCCTGCTTTATCCCTGCAATCTCAATAAATTTTACCAGTATCCCGTAAAGAAAAAATGCCAGCCACACACTTTCTCCCTTACCATGATTGCCTACTTTATCCATGCCATCATTCCAGTCGCCGGAGCCAATAAATGGCAATCCATGCTGGCCAAAGATCAACCCATGCTCAATGGCTCTCTTACAATGCTCATAAAGGGTTGCCTGCCCATCAGATTTTATTGGCAGATCATAATAAGATTCCTCTCCTGCATTCAGCAATCTTCCTTCAAGGAAATTTACTGGTTCTTCCAATATATTGATATCACCGGTAAACATTACGTATTTGGCAGTAACATAAGGCAACCATAAATAATCATCCGAACAGGTGGTTCGTACGCCCCTTCCCACTGGCGGGTGCCACCAATGCTGCACATCGCCTTCTTTAAATTGCCGGGAAGCACATAGCAGTACCTGTTGCCTTACCAGGCCAGGCTTTGCATGCAACAATGACAATACATCCTGCAACTGGTCTCTGAACCCAAAGGCACCACCGGATTGATAAAAGCCGCTTCTTGCCCATATACGGCATGCCAGTGTTTGATAGGTGAGCCACCCGTTGGTTAAAATATTTACAGCAGCGTCAGGTGTTTCTACCTGAACGGCTGATAAAGTGTTATTCCAATAGTCGTGTACTTTCTGTAAAGCTGCTTCCGCTGCGGCAGTTCCTTCAAATTGCTTTATAACTTCCAGTGCATCATTAATATTTTTACCTGCCCCCAGCCGGAACACCACCTGCCGTTCCTGGTCTTCAGCAAGATCAAACACTACCTGTATCACTGCACAGGGGTCCATTGCTGCACCGGTTCTGCCGGAAAGCCTGGCCCTGCTCAATCCATCCGGGTTACCCAACGTGCCATTACGGCCAATAAATTCTGTCCGGTCTGTAGTGATCGTTTTATTAACATCGTCTGCATCAAAAAACGCAACCCTATTATCAAACTCGGTATTGTAAGCATTACTTGCAAGGATAGCTCCACTTAGGGTATCCAGTTCTGTTATTACATGCATTTGTGTCCTTGCTTTCAGGTCTCCGAGTACCCATTCTACATAACCGGTAGCAGATAAGCGCCGAACCCGGTCAGATTTATTATGCAGTTTGATGACAATGAATTTTACCGGTGCCTGTATATCTGTGTACACCATCATGGATGATTCAATGCCATCTTCACTGTGTTCAAAAATACTGTAACCAAATCCATGACGGGTAATGTAGGGAGAAGTGCCACGGCAAGGCAGCGGTGCAGGCGACCAGAATTTCCCGCTCTCCTCATCTCTAAGGTAAAATGCTTCTCCTTTCAAATCAGTCAGAGGATCATTATTCCATGGTGTCAGCCTGAACTCATGTGCATTGTCTATCCAGGTGTAAGACTGCCCACTCTCGGTAATGATCGTTCCAAAATCAGGATTGGCCAATACATTGCTCCACGGCACAGGTGTCGCCTTGTTGGGAGTAGTGGTGATCACATATTCTTTTCCATCTGCCGAAAAGCCGCCAATACCGTTAAAAAAAAGCAGGTCTTTTGCCGGAGCAATGGAGGTGTAACTGGAGGTATAAAATTTAGTAGGGCCAAAATACGGTATGGGTGTTTTTAATTTATTGCGCCTGGATAGCTGGTCTTCCAGTGTGCCAAACCTGTCGGAAATAACTACCCTTGCCACTGTTTGAAACAATATCCTGTCTTCATTGGATATCTGGTCGGATGAACGGATGAAAACACCACCAGGCTGATCTTTCATATCACTCATGGCTCCGGGATTTAACAAGCCGAGAATATTATTTTGTAATACCTGCCGGTAACCTCCATGATCTTCATTCCATATCACCAGGTCAACCATCAGTCCTTTCATGCGCCAGTAAGTATGGGCCTGTATCAGTTGCTTTACCAGTTCTATGTTGGCAGCGTCTTCAATCTGCAATAACACAATCGGTATATCACCTGAAATAGAATAACCCCACAAACCAGATTGGCCACGCTGGTTTTTAATGATCAACGCAGGGTCGGTTCGCAAAGAATCATTGGCAAAAATAATAGAACCGGCAAGGCGTGAATACAACTGGGCATCAGATTCTGCTGCGTTGATCTGCCTCAATATTACCTGGCTATGCGTCCACGTTAGTTCCAATACACGGTTGGTAAGATTGTGATCCTGGTATTTTTCTACCAGCAGATTACATTGCTCTTTTGTATCAGCAATGCCAATGATAATATCCACTTCTGCTGTTTCATGTGGTTCGATGACGATGCGGTAACGCATGGAAACAATGGGATCAAGTACAGCACCTTTGCTGCCAGACAATGGTGCATCATTGTTCATTGCAAGGGGGTTGTCAAGTGTATATCCTCTGCCAATAAACTTCACCCTGTCTGTTTCATAGGAAACAGATTTTATCTCCGCATCAGACACTTTCATTAAATGAAACATCCATGGCACCTTTTCACCGGCAGACCGGGGCCTCCGGGTGCAGATGATGGCATGGTGTTTTTCATCGATATCCGTTTCTACAAACAGGTTACTGAATGCAGGATGTACCTCTTCTGCAAGCGCAGGTACCATCACTACTTCTGCATAGCTGGTAATCTCTATAGTTCTTTTTTTTCGGGAGCGGTTGGTAATGTGTACTCTTCTTAATTCAATATCATCTTCAGGCGACACTACGATTTCTGTATGGGTTTCCAGTGAAAGATCCGTGCGCCTGAATTCAGCACGGCCCTGTGAAAAAACTGCTTCGTATTTATTGGTGGGATGCAGGGAAGGTTGATGGGCAGAAGACCAGAAAGTATTGTTCTCCACATCACGGATATAACAGAAAGTACCCCAGTTATCACAGGTAGTATCTTCACGCCAACGGGTAACCGCAATGTTTTTCCAGCGGCTGTATCCTCCACCCGAATTGGTCACCATTACATGATACCGTCCATTTGACAGCAATTGCACTTCCGGGATTGGTGTATTCGGTGTATTGATCACCCTCATGGGCAATTCGCTACCTGCATCGGCACTCAGGTCTCCTTCATGTAATGACGGTGAATAAAAAGTAGTTACTCTCGGTATCCGTTCCTGCAACAACAGCAAGGCAGATTTCACCTGCACGTCAGCCGTAAAGCGTTGCTGCATTGGCTTATTTAATAGCAGGTAAGATAACGACAACAATGCCATACCCTGGTGATGCGCCATAAAGACCTGATAACAGCATAGGTTTGTTTTCTTTGCAAACGGGATGCAGTATAATCGATGGCTTCAAAAAAACCATACCTGCCTTCAAAGCCCCCGGCTTTTAATAACTGCAGGTTATCGTAAGCACTGTCTGCATCCACCATCAGTGCCATAATGGTAGAATAAGGAGAGATCACCATATCCTCTCCCAGCCCACGTTTAAACCCCGTACCCGGAACACCGAATGCTTTGTACTGGTAATTGAGGCTGGCATCTACTAAGTTGTAACCAGACTCTGAAATACCCCAGGGTATGCCTCTTTTCTTACCATATTCAATTTGCTTTTGAATGATGGCTTTATAGGTTTGATTCAGCAGCGTATTATTGTATGAGGGCATTACCAGCAAGGGCATCAGGTACTCAAACATAGATCCGCTCCATGACAACAGAATCGGGGTAGCTCCAATTTTAGTCAATTGCCGGCCCAGTGCAAACCAGCTTTCCTGCGGCAATTTTCCCTGTGCAATGGCAGTGAAGGTGGTAAGCCTTGCTTCGGAAGCCAGCAGATCGTAATAGCCGTTGTCTTTCCTGTGTTCATCCACATTATAACCAATGGTTAATAAATGTTGCGTTCTGTAATACAAAAAATCATAATCAATATTGGCAAGTTCTTCGCATTCCTTTACCAGTTGTTCTGTGGTAAGCATCACTTCCCTGGCACGCCTGCCTGAAGCGGTGACAGCAGATTTAAAATCATTCAACCAGGCTGTTTCTTCCTCGTTGTTAATTGAAACATCCTGTTCAATCATTTGCTGCAGCAAAAATTCTCCGGCACCGGCTATTTGTTTAATACTGGGAATTTCCAGTAGTGAAGGAATAAATGCAATCAATCTTTCGGGAACGGGATTGATGTTAAGCCATGCACACAGAGTGGTGAGTTCATTCCTTGCAGCAACGACCTGCATCATTGCCTTTTCTGCCCACCAGTACTCTTCAGTGCTCTGTTTAAAATCAACCTTCAACAGCAATAAAGAGTACGATGCCAGTATTGATTCGATATGATTTTTAAAATCAGCCAGGCTATTCAGCGATGAAGGATAATTATCTTCAAGTTCTTCAATATATACTGCTAATAAATCTGCTGCTGTAGCAAGGCTGGTTTTTTCAATTGCTATCCTAACCGTATCAATAAACCCTTTAAAAAAGGCTGCACCGGAAATTTTTTTATCCGGCAATTCAAGTAAAGCCTGCTTTAAAGTAATCAGATGACCAGCCAGGTTTCCACTGTCAACTGTAGATATGTACCTGGGCGCCAATGGAAGCAGCGATTGCGTATCGTACCAGTTATACAAATGCCCACGGTATTTTTCCATGCGCTGCATGGTACGCAATGTATCGGCGGTACGTTCTATCAACTGGGTGATGGTGATGTATCCAAAATCACTTGCAGTAACATTACTCAGCAATGCCATGCCGAAATTGGTGGGTGATGTACGATGTGCAATTCGTTGAACCGGCTGTTCCTGGTAATTATCCGGTGGCAGCCAGTTGTCATCCGCTGTAACAAAGGTTTCAAAAAATGCCCAGATTTTTCTTGCCAGTTTACGCAGGTAAATAGTTTGCTCCACAGAAACATCCGCCTCTTTATTTTCAGATTGCCTGCTGATAAGCCAGGTAAAAAAAGGAATGGTAAACCAAAGTGCCAGTAATGGAATAGCAAACACCAGTACAATTGAATTAGTAAAGCAGAGAAAACTTAAGAGTGCTATCGAAATGAAAGGTGCAGCCCACATTTTTTTAAATGCCTGCAAAATATTTTTTTGCGCCGGCTGGTTGCTGTAAGGATTCCATTGCAAAAAATGCTTTCTTGAAAAAACCATGCGCCACAGTGTTCGTACAATCGCATCAAGATTCAAAAAAGCTTCATAAGGCAAAGTAGCAATGTTCAGTACGAGTTGAATAAAACGATCCTTTGCTGTTCTAAAAGTAAAAATAAGATGCTGGCTAAAAATTACATCTTTTGGCTTGATACACAATTCCCAGGCAAAGCCAAGCATAGTTGGCAATGTAATGACAAGCAGGATAGCAACCGTCCAAAACGCAGGTGAGGGAGAAACAATCCAGCCAAAAATAAACAACAGTAACAAAACAACCGGTACAAGGCTTCTTCGCAGGTTATCAAACATTTTCCATTGCGAAAGAAATGAAATGGGGTTCCGGTGTAATTTTTTATCATAGGCTTTTACAAAAGGGAGTATCCAGCTTGCTATTTGCCAGTCGCCTCTTATCCAGCGATGCCGGCGTCGCATATCGGCTATGTATTGCATGGGATATTCTTCATATAACTGCACATCTGTTATTAACCCGGAACGGGCATAACAACTTTCCAGGAGGTCATGGCTCAATATCCTGTTATCCGGGAATCTATTATTCAATGCACTTTCAAAAGCTGCTACATCATAAATGCCTTTTCCAATAAATGACCCTTCACCAAACAGGTCCTGGTACACATCTGAAACTGCACGGGTATAAGGGTCTGTACCCGGTTCGTTGCCATGCAGTTTAGCATACAACGAACTGTTATCAGTTGGTAAACTGTTGGAAACACGGGGCTGCAAAATAGCATAGCCTTCTGTTACCCGTTGTCTTTTTTCAGAATACAATGCCTGGTTCAATGGATGTGCCATGGTGCCCGCCATTTTCCAGGCGGCATCACGGGGCAGTTGCGTATCGGTATCGAGTGTAATAATAAATCTGACAGCCGTATAAATAGCAGGCTCTCCAATCACCGATAAAAAATCATGGCCTTCTTTTCTCAATATAAGGCGATTAAGTTCTTCCAGCTTACCACGTTTTCGTTCATATCCCATCCATACATTCTCCCTGCTGTTCCATTTTCGGGGGCGATGAAAAAGAAAGAAAGTGTCATTGCTTTCACGGTCATATTTTTTGTTCAGTTCAATGATCCTGTTTTCCACAGTTTGCAGCAATTCTTCATCTTCCTGAATCGTCACTTCGGATGCATCCTTAAAATCAGTGATCAACGCAAAGGTTAAATTACGGTCACGGTTGGCCAAAAAACGAACTTCCAGGCTTTCTACAAGGTTATGAATGCCCTCCACACTGTTAAGCATGGTGGGTATCACCACCATGGTGCGGCATTCATCGGGAATGCCTTTTGAGAAATCCATTTTGGGCAACACAGCTGGTTTTGATAATACTGTTACAATCCAGTTGATGATGCCCATGCCCACCTGACTGACTGCCAGCACCACAGCTAATGCAAGCAATACCAATTTCCAGCTGTGCAATCCATCTGCCTGCGCTTTATCAATCAATCCCCAACTGATCAAAGCTGTTAACAGCACAATGCCTCCAACATATACCAACGAAGGATACCGTTTGGTAATCCTGCGGCAGCTTTCCATTTTAGATGCCTTCATCTTTGCCTGCTGCTGCAATTTTATCAATCCCTTCCCCACAAGATAATAACCCACATGCGTCAACCTGGAGTCACTTTTAATAGCAGCATAGTCCTGTGCGCTTTTAATAGCAATAACAGCCACTTCCTTCTCAGACAATGGGCTGTATTTAGCGATTTTTTCTACCGCATGACGATAGGTATCTCTTGTGTGAAAATCCATTCGCCCGTACACATCATTGATATCTTCCCGGAGAACTTTTTCAACAATACTGGTGCTTTCTACAAACTCCCGCCAATCTGTAGTTCCTAAAAAACGAAGGCTGCTGATGCTGTTGCTGATGGATACCTGGTCTGCAGCCTGTTTTTGATTTTCCTGTTGTACCAGTTCATCAGTGGTTAATCCATATTCTGATAATTGTTGCTGTATCCAGTTAATGGGCAAGGTGAGGCTGTTGCCTTTTTCCTGCAGGCGCCTGATCAATTCTGCCACAAAGGAACTTTCCATCGGCGGTTCCGATCTTGCCATGTCTGCAATTACCAGTACAAGATTCTTGGGATCCTTTTCTGCTGTTGCAATTAATTTATCCGCCCATTCCCCGGCCAGGGATTTATTGCTGATATCAATCGACATCTGTATAGAGAGCCGCCGCAGGTTTTCTATCAATGCCAGCCTGAGCATAATCGGGAATGCCCACAATTCCCCGATTTGTAAATAAATATTGTTTTGGTAGGCAAGAATGAAACCAGTGAGATTATTGAGGTCGATATGTCCATCACTATGGGAAATAATTTCCACAGCTATATCATAAACACGGGGCAATCCTGCCGATTCTCCCTTCGCCAACCGGGGCAATCCTTTACTATAACCTTTGGGTAAATGCTTCTTTCCTAAATATACCTGCTCCTCAATAAGGTAAAAATTATCCAGCAACCATTCTGCTGCAGGCACTATTCTTTCATTGCGTCCAACAACCTCTGTTAACAAAGCATGGACTTCAAACAAAATCTTTTCGTTCTCTGCCAGTCGTTTCAGCAATTGCTCAGACGGGTGCCCTGAGATGAGCACATGCTTCTTAGAGATAGCCCTGGCGTGCTGTTTCAGCTGCTCTTCTGTAAACAATTCTGCCCTTAATGGCGGCCGGTTGTTTAAATACTTGACATTTTTCCCATCCCCGAAGATGGGAATGATCATATTTTTTTTAAAGGAAGTGATCGCCTTGGGAAGCATTTCAAAAAGGTCTCTATCACGATTTGTCTGTTGAAATACCTTCATGATGTTACGCTATTTTCACCTGGTTCGTTGCTTTTAAACACAGGTATGGTCATGCTTTGAATATGCCAATACCATGCCTTTAAACAATGTAACGACAAACGGCATTTATAAGAGAAAAAATGTGAACAAATCAATTTTGACATGAATGCAACATCATAAAGACAATTACTAACCGGCCAATAAATGCAGCGGAAACGGAAGTGCTTTTTAAATACAATAATATAGGCAAGGGATTGAACCGAAATTGAACCACTTACTGAACCGGTCAGTCATCTGTTCTGAATGGAACCGCAGGGTAACCTTCTTTATTATAAAGATTTGCATCGATGGGACTATCAGCCCATGCATACCGAACAGCAACGGGGTTTGCAACCAATTTAGATGAAACAACAATTGTATTTCCTTTGATCACCGCATTGGCCCAAACAAATTTTTTATCGGCACCAGCAATGGCAAAATGTTTTAACATTTTTCCTTTTGCAACCAATCCTGCTCCTGCATTATCAAATTGCAATATCAGCTGGTGGCTTTGTATTTTAAAACTTTTGATTTGCGGCCCACTACTGATCATTGTTGTTTTGCCATACACCAGTTTTAAAGCACCATCCGCCAGGCGCTCACCCACTTCTTTCTTTTTATGCGGATGAATATCAGCATAGTTGCCCACATCAATTGTTACTGCCATTGCTGTATTAGGTAATTGCAATGTTTTTGTTTGGGATTCTCTTAATACAGCCCAGGCGCTTTCACCCGGTTGATTTTTAAGTGGCCCATAAGACGACAACTGTACAAATAAGAAATGGAAATCTCCCTGCGCCCACCTGTTTCGCCAGTCATTGATCATTGCAGGAAAAAGTACCCGGTATTCAAAAGGATCTTTTCCGGGATCTGCATTGCTTTCGCCCTGGTACCAGATTGCGCCACGAATAGACAGCGGCAGCAGCGGTGCGATCATGCCATTGAACAAAACGGTTGGCTGGTCTTCAATATCGCCTGCAACACCTTTTACATTTTCAATTTCAGCAACGATGGAATATTTTGCATTACCTGTCAACGGAATTACCTTATTCTCCACCGTGATGTTGTATTTATCTTCTACCGCACTCAGGCCACCGCCTCCCTGGTCGTCCTGCACCCTGATAGCCAGTATGTTTTTTCCTGTTTTTAAAATGCCTGCCGGTATTTTATATGTACGCAATGCATCATATTGATTCATGCTGCCGATGAATACGCCGTTGATATAAGTGGAATCCATATCATCGATCGCCGGGAGATGTATTTCAGCTTCCTTACCTGCGTCTGCAGCATCAATATTAAATATCACACGATACATTACAATACCATCCAGTGTTGGATAACCTTGCTGTTCCCACGGCTTTGGCAAGAGCATTTCTTTCCATTCCGTATCATCAAAGCCCGGCTGTTCGGATGCTGCAACAAAAGCAGCTTTTTCTTTTACCACCTGTTGAAATTTTTCTTTCAACGACTGGCGCAACTGGTTAATGCCGGCAAGGTCGATTTTACCCACACCATCAATATAATTATTGCTGTATGCCGGGAAATCATGCAGCCCTTCAAAACTTGTCCATGCTTCGGCAGGCGTACCGCCCCAGCTGGTAACCACCAGGCCAATGGGCACTTTTAATTGCTGGTATAATTTTTTTGCGTACCAATATGCCACTGCAGAACAATCACCCACCGTAGCCGGTGTTACAGCAGCCCATTTCCTTTCAAGTTGTACATCCTGCTGCGGATGATTGGCCATGGTTCTGTTCACCACCACAAAGCGGATATTATCATTGCTTGCTGTCAACAGTTCATCTTTATAAAGATCCTGCAGCGCATTCAGCTTCATCTCCATATTACTCTGCCCGCTGCATATCCATACTTCGCCCAGCAATATATTTTTCAATTCAATTTTATCTTCGCCGGATTGAATCCTCATGCTGCCTGCGCTGCCTGCATTGGCAGCATCAAGGAACACCTGCCATTCTCCATTATTGTTTGCAAATGCAGGATATTTTTTTTCTTTGAACTCAACAGTAACCAGTTGATGTGGCGTTGCCCAGCCCCAGATACGGTTCACCTTTTTTTGCTGCAACAGCATATCATCAGCCAAAAAAGCCGGAAGCCGGAGTTGTGCGGAAGTGTATTGTGAAAATAACAGGGCAGCTATGATAAAACCAATTCTCATCTTAATGGCTGTTTGATTAAAAAATAAAGCTTGTGCAATTTACAAACAGCAATTGTTCTTTTGATTTTTAAGTATACTAATATTGCAAGATCACTTTCATGAATCATTCTTCCCTGTTCCAATACCCAGTTTATCCAATATCAACTCTAACGGACAAAACCTGGTAAAGGCAGACTGTAATAAATTCAGCCCTACGAATGCAGCCAGCCACAGCCAATGGATATTTACAAAATACGCCAGTGTGATACTAGTAAGCACAAAAGTACCAGCCACGGCTCTTACGATCCTTTCTTTCATATTGGTTTATTTATTTTAATAACTTGATTGCTCCACCGGCAGCACAAAAGCCCTGATGGGGAATTTGGTACCACTCTCCCGGTTAAATTCCTTTACCAGTTCAATGGCATGGGTTGCCTTTACTGCTTCTGTAAAACTAAAGAAGAACAATGCATGGGTTCCTTCGTTGGTTTTACCAAACCAATTGTCTGGCAGGTAAGCATGTAATTCTGTTTTATGCCCGATGGTTTCAGAAACACTGTACACAGGGATATCCGCTTTATCCATTATTCTCGACACTGCTCTTATATCTTCTTTGATGCTGGTGATGACTAACATTTTCATATACTTGTCATTTATTGGTTTTATATTTTTTACGCAGCAGCCTGAAGTAGATCAATGGTACCACCAATAAGGTTAAAAAGGTTGAGGTGATCGTTCCGCCCATAAGTGAAATAGCCAACCCCTGGAAGATGGGATCAAATAAAATAATAACGGCCCCCAGCACAACTGCACCTGCAGTTAATAAGATCGGCGTTGTTCTCACTGCTCCGGCTTCAATAATTGCCTGCTTCAAAGGTACGCCATCTTTCAACCGGATATCTATGAAATCAATCAGTAAAACAGAGTTCCTCACCATCACACCTGCCAATGCAATAAACCCGATCATGGAAGTGGCGGTGAAATAAGCTCCCAGTAACCAATGCCCCAGTACAATACCAATCAATGAAAGCGGAATTGCAGCCAGCATTACAATGGGTGTTACAAAATTCTGGAACCAGCCAACAATAAGCATATAGATAATGATGATCGCAACGGCAAAGCAATTCCCAAATCACGGAACACTTCAAAAGTGATCTGCCATTCACCATCCCATTTCAATGTATAATCATCCTCATTGTCTGGCTGATGAGTGTATTCTTCATTTATCTTGTAACCGGCAGGCAGTTGAATCTTTTTCAAACTGTCAGATATTTTCGAGATGGCATAAAAGGGGCTTTCCAGATCACCTGCCATATCAGCCAGTACATACACTACCCTTTTCTGATTCTTTCGGTAGATACTTTTTTCTTTGAGTGTTTTGGTAATTGTTACCAAATCTCCCACCGGCACTGCATTACCCTGCTGCCCGATGATTTTAAGGTTCTTTAATTCTTCAATACCAGACTTGTCTGCATCACTTAATTGCAACCTGATATTTACAGGACTGAAAGAGGTGGGTTTGTGCAGTGTGCCTGCTACCTGCCCTGATAAAGCTGCATTCATGTTAGCCACTACCATTGCCGGTGCAATACCATAGCGCATAGATTTTTCTTTATCCACTTCAAAGTGATATTGATACTGGTCATCTTCTGTGTAAGCATCTATATCCACTACATCTTTGGTTTCAGTAAAAACCTTTTTCATCTGGTCACCGATCTTCATTTGTACATTATAATCAGGCCCATAAATTTCTGCAACCAGTGTTGACAATACCGGAGGGCCTGGTGGTATCTCTACCAGTTTTGCATTGGCGTTATATTTTTTAGCGATTAATTGAACAGCCGCTCTCATTCCCTTAACAATATCATGACTTTGTTCACTTCTATCTTTTTTATCGGTAAGATTCACCTGCACATCTGCCATATTGTTACCCCTGCGGATATCATAGTGGCGAACCAATCCATTAAAACTGATCGGCGCCGCAGTGCCTGCATACACCTGGTAATTCACCACCATTGGCTGCGTAGAAACATAGTCGGCAATTTCTTTTGCAACGGCCTGTGTTTTTTCCAGCGTGGTTCCTTCCGGCATATCTATTACAATGTCAAATTCATTCTTGTTATCGAATGGCAGCATTTTTACGGCTACTGATTTTGTATAAAACATCATCAATGAACCCAGCAACACAACAACGGTGCTTAAAATAAATGTCCAGCGTTTCCATCTGGTTTCCAGCAAAGGTTGAATGAAAGCGTTGTAGATTTTGTAGATACGGGTTTGCTCAAGTTGTACCGGTTCTTTCTCTTTACCATTTTTTTCTTTTTCACGCAGGATAAGATAACCAAGATACGGTGTGAGTGTTAATGCAACCACCAACGACAATATCATCGCAATAGAAGCGCCAATCGGCATCGGTCCCATATATGGCCCCATCAGCCCGGAAACAAATGCCATGGGCAATACAGCCGCAATAACAGTGAAGGTTGCCAGTATTGTTGGATTACCCACTTCATTGATGGCATAGATAGCAGCCTGCTGAAATGGCAACCGTTTCATTTTAAAATGCCGGTGCATATTTTCTGCAATGATAATTGAATCATCTACCACAATACCGGTAATGAATACCAGTGCAAACAAAGTAATACGGTTCAAAGTATAATCCATGAAATAATAAGCACACAAGGTTAATGCAAAAGTTACCGGCACAGAAAGAAACACTACCAGCCCTCCACGCCAGCCCATCGCCAGCATTACAAACAGCGTTACTGCAATAATGGATATAAATAAATGCAGCAATAATTCCGACACTTTATCGGATGCGGTTTCGCCATAGTTACGGGTAACACTTAACTGTACATCGGCAGGGAGTAAATCCCTTTTAAGGCGTTCAACTTTTGTCAATATTTTTTCTGACAGCAACATGGCATCTGCTCCTTTCTTTTTTGCAATGGCCAGTGTAACCGCAGGATAAGAGGAATTGAAATTTTTCTGTGCAACAGCATCGGCTTTACCATAACCAAACAGCACGTATTGATTTGGTGTTTCCGGCCCTTCACTCACATTCGCCACCTGCTTCAGGTACACGGGCTGTTGTGCGTTGATACCAATTACCAAATTCGCCACATCATCAGCCGTATTTAAAAAATTACCCGTCTCCACGGAAAAGGCAGAATCATTTTTTAATAAAGTGCCGGAAAACAATTGTGCATTGTTGCTTTCCAAATATTTACTCACTGATAAAAAATCAAGGTGATTCTCTGCCATTTTATCTTTATCCAATACCACTTTTACTTCCCTGCTACGGCCACCGATTATATTGATCGCTGCCACATCGCTGATCTTCTTCACTTCATTGGTCAATGCTTCACCCAGTTGTTTTAATTCATAATCGCTGTGCTTATCACTCCACAAAGTCAATCCCAGTACCGGCACGTCATCAATCGCTCTTGTTTTTATTAGTGGCATCGTAACTCCCTGTGGCATTTTGTCCATATTCTTCATCAGTTCATCATACAATTTCACCATAGATCTTTCTACATCCTGACCCACATAAAACTGTACGATCAGCATCGCCTGCCCCTGCATGGAAGTGGAATACACGTACTCCACCCCTTTTACATTCGATACCACTTTCTCCAATGGCGCCACCAGTTTTGTCTCCACTTCTTTTGGCCCTGCACCAGGAAATCCAATGTAGATATCTGCAATCGGCACATCAATCTGCGGCTCTTCTTCCCTTGGTATCAGCATGGTGCTGTACCCGCCAATCAACAGAAAACCGATCATCAGCAATATGGTTAATTTAGAACTGATGAATGCTTTGGCGATATTTCCTGATAAACCTTCTTTCATTTGTTACTTTTTATTTTTGCCACTGATTACACGGGTCTACACAGATGTTTTTGATTCGTGCAATTCTGAATAACCAGTTAAAAATTATTGAACCAGCTTTTGTAGTGCAATTAAGCATCGTTGTGTCACTCACTTGTACCAAATACCATTATTCAACCTTCCTGTACTTATTACTTTACTTACTACTTACCCTCACCGCCGCCCCGTTATACAACTTCCCCTCCGCACTCAGTATGAATTGCTCGTCGTTTGAAAGCCCCGAAATCACTTCCACTTTATCGCCATAGGTTTTTCCCAAACGAATCCATCTCAGCAAAGCAGTGTTATTGTTGCTGACGGTATAAATACCCGTCAACTCTTCCCTGTTTACAATAGCAGACAAAGGAACCATTACTGCATCCCCATCTACCTGCTTCACATTTTCTTTCAATGGAATACTCACACTTACAAACATCCCTGCATACAGATCCCTTTTATCTGCTTCCGGAATGCTGATCTTAACAATGTATTGTCCACCGGTGAATTGAGAAGAAGGATTGAGTTGAATAATATTGCCCTGTATTATTTTGCCGGTTGATTTAATTTGAAGACTAGCTACATCCCCCAGTTTAATGTTGCTGATATCGGATTCTGCCACAGCAGCGGATACTTGCAAAACACCATTCTGCTCCACCGTTAGCAAGGGCACACCCGGACTTGCAATACCGCCCGCTTCTGCCAGCTTTTGTGTAACCACACCAGCAAAAGGTGCTGTAAGGCTACTATATGCAAGCATGGCATTTACTTCATTGCGCATTTGCCTGGCGGCATTCACCCTTTCTTTAGCCGAGTTGTATTGCAGCGTTACATTATCTAATTCCTTTGCAGTAGCACTTTGCTCTTTATATAAATTATTAAAGCGTTCGTAATCTTTTTGTGAAGCTGCATAGGCCGCTTCTGCTTCGGCGATCATGGCGCTTGTTTGTGCCCGCTTTGCTTTCATGTCCTCATCACTGATCGTTACCAGCAACTGGCCCTTACTCACCCTATCCCCTGCTTTCACAAAAATATTGGTGATGCGTCCCATCATCCGGGTACTTATGTTAGCCGTCTGCATCGCTTCCACCTGTCCGCTTGCCAGTACTGCCTGCACATTGGCGGAAGAAACAACAGACAATGTAACATTAACGGGCTGCTCTTTAACAGCTTCCTTCTTTTCCTGATCACCTGAACAGGATGCTATTGTTATTGCCGCTGCAATGACAAGCCCCGTTATTAATAATTTATTACTGAACATATTGATCGTATTTATTATTGCTTAATTGGATATTGTTAAAAACTGCAGGTAAGCTGCAGCCATATTATAATTGTACACTGCCTGTATCTGCCCCAGTTGCTGTTGTGATAATTGAGTTTGAGCCATCAGCACATCCGTTGTTTTTACCAGCCCCTGCTCATATCTTTTCTGCAGCACCCTTAATGCTTCCGCTGATTGCTCTGCAGCCAGTTGCTGTTGCTTTATGGCAAAGCTGGCATCCGACAACTGTCTTTTTGCATGATTGACCTGAAATGTGGCTTCCTCTTTCTGCTGCTGTAATTGCCTGCTGAGTTTGTCCTTTTCAAAACTTTGCTGGGCGATTGTATTCTTTGTACGGTTGCCGTTGAAAACCGTCCATGATAATTGCACCCCCACCATATAAGCATTGGCGCCAAAACCAAGCATGCTCTTATCATTCAGCTGCCATGAACCAAACGCATTCACTCTTGGCAGATTGCTCATTTTTGATGCTTTGATCATCATGTCATACGCTTCCATTCCTTTCTGCATCGCTTTAAAATCGGCCCTGTTAGCATTGGATTGTAAACTATCAGTGTTGTTACTGCTCTTCGCTG
Source organism: Chitinophagaceae bacterium (assembly GCA_016722465.1). Taxonomy (GTDB): domain Bacteria; phylum Bacteroidota; class Bacteroidia; order Chitinophagales; family Chitinophagaceae; genus Ferruginibacter. The sequence goes on from JADKJC010000013.1 coordinate 1,090,766, forward strand.
AAGGATCAACCCTGTAAACAACGCCTGCAGGTTTCCCCATCAACAAGCTCAGCATATCCGATGCATCACTGATATTTGATTGGGAATTGTGTAATTGAGTTTCAATACTCATCACATGCACTTCTGCATTCAACAAGTCAGACTTTTGTATCAATCCCTGTTTAAAATGATCATTGGTTGATTTGTATACTGCCTTTGCTGTTGTCAATGCTTCATTCAATACCTTATCCGCATCATACAGCATTTGTAATTGCAGGTAAGTTTTTTTAGTTTCAAATGCCAGGTACTCTTTGGTACGTTGTGTACCAAGCTGGTACATTTCAACCTGCTTTGCTGCACCCTTGCGTTGGTAATTCATGTCCATATTCAGCAATGGCTGCTGCACTTCAAACTTAGTGGTAAAGTCAGGCGTGGCTGATGGATGATTGAGCAAAGCAGGATTAAAATCTGCTGCAGTAATTGATTGCTGCTGCAGTTTAAAACCAAAAGCATTCAAAGGGTTATTGGTGGAAAAAGCGGTGTATGAAATTCCTGCCTGCGGCAAATAGATGGCATCTGTTTGTTTATACTTTGCTTTTGCGATCTGCTCATCCAGTGTCGCCAACTTAACGGCAGCATTTCCAGCAACCGCTGATGCAATGGCTTCATCTAGTGTAAGCTTCTTTGAACTGTCCTGCGCTGTTGCCTCCAGGTTAAAAAAAGCCAGTATCAAAAGCAGTGACACATATTTTTTCATCTTCATTCTATTCATTTGAGGCACAAAAATATTTTTCTATTCAGGAGTTTACAGTAACATTTGTCACTTTCAGCAAATATGAAAAAGAGCGTAACAAATGTTACGCTCCCAGCTAAGCAATCGAAACATAAAACTATACTTATCACTTTATTAATTGCAAAGCGATCATACCGAAAACTCAATCGTTGGCATCAATGGTTACAGCCGCCCATTTCATTTTCAGCCTTAATAATCTTATCAAAATCAGCTTTACTTAAAACAGCCGGTTCGTAAATAACTCCTGCACCTTTCAGGTTCCTGCAAAATGCCCTTAAATGATTCTCTGATCCCATGATCAAAAAATCGTAAGCTTCCAGAATATCCTTTTGCACTGCTTTAGCTTTTCTTTCTTTCAGGTCACGGATATCCACTTCTTCAATCAGCGCTCCTGCCCTGAGTGCATCTGTTGAGGAAAGGCTTCCTTTCGCAACCAGGTCGTTGTACAAAGCCTGCAGGGATGCATTATTAAACACACCAGCCTTGTCCTGATTCTTTAATACAGCATCTTCCAATTGGTAAGTTTTTACCAACCCCTTCATTTCGCTCATATGCATGCGTTCACTTTTGCGGATATGCCCAAAAGGATTGAACTCCCATTTTACAAACATGGAATCGTACACATCTCTTGCCAGTTTTTCTTCCTCATACATAAACAGTATACCTTCTTTTTCATCCACCGTCAATGTTTGTTTTTGTGCCGGCAGTTTATCGGTGATGAATACCAGCAATACGATTATTGAAAACACTATCCCTAATTTCATAAATTTCTGTTTATTTTATACAAATAACATATGTGTTCCTATTCCACTACCCTACTTATAAAAATCTCCTACGGTTATCACTGCATCTACCCCCTCATACAGGTCTTCTTTTTTATAATGGAACATATCCATTGCCAGCTTACATGCCCAGAGTTTTACGCCGGAAGCCGTAAGAATATCGAGGAACTCATGCACATCCGGCATGTCAATTTTTTCCATTTCTTTTTTCATCATCGAAGTGGCCAGTGCCTCCATTCCAGGCAATCCGCCAAGCATGGTGGGCATGTGCATCGCAGGATTGCCTACCGTTGCCACATGCAGGTGCTCCAGTTTTTTCTTATGCACAGCTTCCAGCCCGAAGAAAGTAAAAAATATTTCTGCTTCAATGCCTTCCATCCTGGCGCCATTGGCCAGCACAAAAGCTGCATATACATTTTCTAAAGTGGCTTTTGAAAGTATGATCATCATCTTTCTTATTTCGCCATTGTACTCGTTCATAATAATGTTGTTTTATGTTTTAAATTTGTTTGCCACGGATTACACTGATCTCCACAGATGAAATACAATTTTGTACTTAGCTCAATGCTACTATTAAGCATTGTTGTGTCACTCACTTGTACAGTTTGTTCTATATGCAGCCACAGCACCCACTGTTCACTACTCAGCAAACATCCTATGCTTTCAGGCTCTTTTTAAGCCTCCCCACCGGGGAGGTCTGGAGGGGCTTAAATACAACTGGCAGGTTTGGGAACACCAGCAATTTTAGTCGCTGTCTTCAATGGAGCAATTGGAAACAAGGCATAGAACTCTTTGATGTCCACCACGCCACTCTTGCCAATCTTTCTTATACTCAGTGCAGATTCCTTTTTGAATTCATCCTGCAGGTAACTGATCACTTCCCAGTGACGGGAGAGAGATTAATATGAGCTTCGGTAGCAAGTGTTTCTGCAACCTCTTTATCCCATTGTTTAAAATCGGTTAAGTAACCTTCTTCGTTTACGCTGATTGTTTTTCCAGCAATTGTCTTTTCCATATAATTTGATTTAATTGGTTGGTTCAAAATGTTTACCTGCTTCACTCATCGTGGCTGAAACAAATGGTATGTGGGTTCCTTTCAGCAACATATTCCAGTAAATCCAGCGGAAAGCCAGTTTACCCATGTGGTTCATGCGGCTTTCTTTTAATAACCGCAATGGCCCGATGCCGGGGAAAGGAAATGTTCCTTCCACTGGTTCATGTGTGTAGTTGAAATCTATCAGCAAAGCCTTGCCACCACCTGTTTCAATAAAACAGTTGGCATGGCCGTCAAACTCTTCTTTCAATGGTTCTCCATTGATAAAGCGTTTGATGTTTTCGGTGAGTATCTCTGCTTCAAAGTGTGCAACAGAGCCGGCTTTAGAGGCTGGTATATTACTGGCATCACCAATCACAAATATATTTTTGTATGACTGTGATTGCAGGGTGGCTTTGTTGGTGGGTACATAATTCAATTCATCTCCAAGACCTGACCTTTCCATTACGGCATCACCCTTGTTGGTTGGAACAGTCACTAACAGGTCAAATGGTATTGCCCTGCCACCATAATCAATGATTGTTTTATTTTCATTGTCCACTTCGGCAATGGCAAAATCACTTTCTATTTTAATGTTCTTCTCTTCAAGTAAGTGATCGAGTTTTTCTGTTGCCTTTGGTTTGGTGAAAGCACCACTCAGCGGCGTTACATAAGTGATCTCCACTTTGTCTCTCATGTGCTTGTGTTTGAAATAAGAATCTGCCAGGAAGGCAAATTCCAATGGCGCCACCGGGCATTTGATCGGCATCTCCGTAATATGAACTACCAGTTTTCCGCCCTCCCACTCACGCAGTTTATTCCGCAGTGCCAGTGAACCTTCAAATGTGTAGAAATCAAAAACGGACTTTTGCCACGCTGATCCTTTCATTCCTTCTACTTCTTCGGGGGCGATCTTTGCTCCGGTGGCAATGATAAGGATGTCATAATGCAGCCGGTCAAGGTTATCCATCATTACCAGGTTATCTTCAGCAACAATCCGGTCGATCTTTTCATTAATCAACCTTACCCCTTTTGGAATAAATTCTTTGATGGATTTCACAATATCTTCAGGTTCATAAATATCAAATGGCAAAAAAAGGTAGCCGGGCTGATAGTGATGTTCTACCCTTTCATCGATGATATCGATCTCCCACTCTTCCTTTTTCAATTCGTGGCGCAGGTGGTTGGCCATCATGGTGCCTGCTGTACCTGCGCCGAGTATTACGATGCGTTTCATTGTATTGAGTTTTGTTTATGCTTAGCGTATTGTTGTTACTTATTTTATCAGCCATGATACGGACATGTGAAAAATATTATTTGACAGACCGGAGATACTGTTATTGTATTCACCCGCTACATAACTTTTTGCATCAGCAGTTACATCATTCCTAAAGGCGTGCTCATACGCTGCATTTAACAGCATTGATTTGGATATTTTATATGAGCCTCCCAATGTAACATGATGTTTTACAACAGCGGGGAACACCGGGAACACAGTAGAAGACGGAACCGGGTTGCTGCCATAAACATAACCACCCCGGATTACCACTTTTGGAACAATATCATATTCTGCACCTGTGCGTATTACAACGGTATTTTTCCATAGCATTGGGAAAGCCATTGCAATACTGCCATTGGTACCCATCATGGCACTGATGTTTGTATTGGTGCCATTGGTCAATGAAATATCCATCTGGTCAAATGCCTTTGCCCAGTTGATCCATTCTGCATCTACAGCCAGCCTGATATTTTTGGCAGGTGCAAAAAATAATCCTGCGGCAACAGATTGCGGCAAGCCAAATTTTGCCGTTGCATCATATTTGTCTGCAACTCCTTTTGTAAGATCGATGCCCATTTGTGTAAACATGTCCATTGCCATTTGCTGTGCCTGTTGTTGAGTAGTGCCCGGATATTGCTGCATAATGCCTGCCATCACTTTACCCATAGCATTGTTCATCTGGTAACTCATATCCATATTGGCTGTTCCGTTTTTATAGGTAAGGTTAACCGGCAAACTGTAATTGATACCGAATGAGAATTTTTCACTTGGTTTATATGCAACACCAATCTTTCCATTAAATCCAAAAGAGGTTAGACTTTGCAGCTTTGCTGAAGCAACTACTTCTGAATAACCCAGGCCACCAGATGTGCCGGGTGCTGCAAACAGGTCACCAAATGTTATTCCTTTTCCGGGAACAACTCCTTTCATCATGGATGGAGGCATGGCCATTGGCATTTGAAACTCTACCTGTCCATAAACGAGGTCGGCAGTAATACCAACAGAAAAGTCCTTTGTTAATTTATAGGCAAACGAGCCCCCACCCTGCATTACTGCAAATTTTGAGTGGTAAGGTTGTTTAATGTAATTACCACTGGCATCTGTGTACAACTGGTGATTGAGATCAAAATCTGCTCCCATTCCGCCTTGTGTAAAAACGCCGAAACCGAATGTGATCTTATCAGAATATTTTTTTGCGTAACTCAAACAGCCAAGTGGAAAAAGATTGTCTTTTCCATAAGTATTGTTGAGGCTGTTGGTAAAATGAACTGCAGGTGCCATTAAAGAAATACTGAGATCGGCCTGGCTTGATTTAAGGAAGGAAAGTCCGGCGGGATTATTCATCATTAAAGTAGGGTTGTCGAAGAAACCAGTGGAAGTACCACCCCTGCCGGTTGTTACGGCATCAAATCCGATTAACCTTGTTCCGTTCTGTGCATTGGTGGTAACCGTTACCAGCATCAATAATAATGCAGGCAGTATATATTGCTTTTTCATACAAGATAGTTTTATACATTAAAGTGTGGCGATGCGTCATACTATTTTAATGGTTGGTTTAAAAATGATCGTTGCTTTTACTGAATTGGAAATGAGACAGGCTGCCTCGGATTTCTGAAGAATGCGGACAGCTTTTTCTTTATCGTCTTCATGATGAATGGTCAATACGGGTACCAGTTCAATTTCACTGATCATGTATTTACCATCCTTTCTTTCAAGTTTGCCTGTAGCACTGCTTTCAAAACGCACAAAATCAAATTTTGAATTTTCAGCGATGGAAAGAAAGGTGGTCATCAGGCAACTGTCTACTGCAGCCACCAGCAAATGCTCCGGCGACCAGATGCCCGCCATGCCTTTAGGAAATTCAGGCGGTGTTGCCACTTCTATATTGGATTGTAACACGGGTGAACTCATAAGGCCCTTTCTATCGGATTCCCAGTTCACTTTTACTTCGTAATAATGTGCGGTGTCCATAAAACTTATTTTAGGTGTGATGATTTTCACACAGCTAAAGTAGAATGGCCGATACGGGTACTCTGTGACTTATATCACACAATACAAAACAATGATAAAGTTCATAGCAAGAGATGATTGTGGTTGCAGGAAAAGCTAATGATGGTCAGGTGTTGAGGTGAACAATCTCGATCGTTTGGTTTTTTACCAGTTTGATCATGCCACGTTCGGCCAGTTTTTTCATCAGCCTCGAAATCACTTCACGGGAGGAATTCAATTCCTGTGCAATTTCGGTATTGTTAACTGCGAGGGTATTGGTGTTATGAATTTCCTGTTCTCTTTGCAGGTAGCGGAGTAATTTTTCATCCATGCTTCTGAATACAGTATGATCGAGTGTGAGCAGTAGTTCTTCAAAACGCTTGCGGTAGGTTTCCAGCACAAACTGGTACCAGCTTTTGTAATCATGCATCCATTGGTCCATAAATTCCAGCGGCACGGCTATCACCGTAGTTTCCTCTACCGCCTTGCCCATCACCTCACTCTTCTCATGCTTAGCTCCACTAATCATAGATAAAGCACATGCCTGGCCCGGCTGCAGGTAATACATAAAATATTCATTGCCCATTTCATCTTCACGATAAACTTTTATCAGGCCGTTAATGATGAGCAAAATAGATTTAAAATATTGCCCCGTTTTCATCAATGCCTCACCTGCTGTAAAAGTTTTTATCTCTGCATTTTCTTCCAGGTTTTGCAACAAGCCGCTTTCAAATGAAGGAAATGCGTTGCGGAGGTCTTGGTTCATAAAGGCAAGGTAAGAAAGAAAATAGGTTCAAGAGATCACCATTTTAATATCGCATATTTCAAAGTGAAGCTTCCAATCTTCTAATGTAACTTTTGTCACCACCAATAATTTATCCTTACTTCACCTTTGTTTGCCAAATCAACAACCAAATGGAAGTAGCAGGATATTTACTGGCTGCCTTAGTGGGCATTTCGCTGGGATTGATCGGCGGCGGCGGTTCTATCCTTACCGTGCCCATACTGGTGTACGTAATGGGACTGAACCCTGTGCTGGCAACCGCCTATTACCTGTTCATCGTTGGCTCTACCTCTCTGGTAGGTGCGGTTGATAATTACCGGAAAGGTTTTGTCAATATTAAAACAGCATTGTTCTTCGGCGCCTTTTCCATCTCTACGGTTTTCCTTACCCGTAAATTCATCATGCCGGTAATTCCTGAAGTATTTTTTCCTGCCAGCCGTTTTCATATTTCCCATGCCATGACTACCATGATCCTGTTTGCACTGCTGATGCTGATGGCATCGCTGGCCATGATCAACAATGGGAAAGAAAATGCCCCCGAGCATAGTGCGTTAAAAAAAGACATCAATATTTTAAAGCTCGTATGCTATGGCATTTTGATCGGGCTGGTTACCGGTTTGCTGGGAGCAGGCGGAGGTTTTTTACTGATCCCGGTATTGGTACTCATTTTAAAAATGCCCATGAAGCAGGCTGTTGGCACTTCACTGCTCATCATCGCACTCAATTCACTCATCGGTTTTACGGGAGACCTTGGCCACTTTCTTATCAACTGGAAATTTCTTGTGAGTATTTCACTCGTTGCCATTGCTGGCATATTTATCGGCGGATCTTTTTCCAAAAAGATCAACCCCAACAAACTAAAAAAAGCATTTGGCTGGTTTGTACTGGTAATGGGCATGTACATCATTCTACACGAATTGTTTTTTACACCTGCCGTTCAGTAAACAGTTATTTTTAATTCAGCTTATGATTTCCGTCACCTGCCCTCCTGATAAAAATCACCCGTGTACGTAACATTTGTGACATTTTATTAAAAAATAGAATCCAACTTTTGCAGTACTAATTATCACTTTCATTTCAAACAACAAAACTTTATGAAAGTAGAGCAGATTTACACCGGCTGCATTGCACATGCGGCATACTATATTGAGAACAATGGCGAAGCTGCCATCTTTGACCCGTTAAGAGAAGTACACCCTTATATTGAAAGAGCATTCAAAGATAATGCGATCATCAAATACGTTTTTGAAACCCATTTTCATGCAGACTTTGTTAGTGGCCATCTTGACCTGAAGGCAAAAGCAAATGCGGCCATTGTATTTGGCCCCACAGCAAAACCAAATTACGAAGCCATCATAGCAGAAGAAGGGCAAATTTTTAATGTAGGTAATTTTAAAGTAAAAGTGATCCATACGCCTGGCCACACGATGGAAAGCACTACCTATTTACTGATTGATGAAAATGGAAAGGAACATGGCATCATTACCGGCGACACGTTATTTATTGGTGATGTAGGCAGGCCGGATCTTGCACAACATGTAATTGCAGATTTAACAGAAGATAAACTGGCCCGCCATTTATATCATTCGCTCCGTGAAAAAATATTGCCGTTAAGCGATGAACTGATTGTTTACCCCAATCATGGCGCTGGTAGTGCCTGTGGTAAAATGATGAGCAAAGAAACGACTGACACATTGGGGCACCAGAAAAAAACGAATTATGCCCTGCAGCCGATGAGTGAAGATCAATTTGTAAAAGCAATTCTTACAGGCCTAACACCCCCACCCGGTTATTTCCCCAAAAATGTACTGATGAATATTAAAGGCTATGAAAGCCTGGACGCTATAATTAACCGTGGCCACAAGCCCTTAAAAGTGGCTGAATTTGAATTGATCGCCAATGAAACACAGGCATTGGTGCTGGATACCAGGACGGCATCGGAATTTGCCCATGGTTTTATTCCCAACAGCATCAACATTGGCCTTGATGGCAACTTTGCACAAATGGTTGGTGAACTGATACTGGATATTAAACAGGAAATATTACTGGTAACAGATGAGGGAAAAGAATACGAAACCATGATCCGGCTGTCCCGTGTTGGATATGACAATACGATTGGTTACCTCAAAGGAGGATTTGCAGCATGGGAAGGATCCGGAAAAGAAATCGACAGCATTCACCGGGTAAATGCCAAACAACTGGAAGAAAAATACGATGACGAAGACATGCTAATAATTGATGTAAGAAGAAAAAGTGAATTTGATGCCGAGCATTTTATCGGCGCCATTAATATTCCATTGAGCAGAATCAATGATTACCTGTCTTTATTGCCAAGGGATAAGGCATTTGCCATTCACTGCGCCGGTGGCTACCGCAGCATGATCGCTGCATCCATCTTGAAGCAAAGGGGTTGGAACAATTTTCTGGAAGTGGCAGGCGGTTTTAAAGCGATAGCGCTTACCGGTATACCACGAACAGCATACATCCGTCCAACTACATTGTTATAATAGTTTTGTTGTTGACTTTGAGTAAGGGTTGTCTTTTTTAAGACAGCCCTTTTTTGAGTTTGCCAGTAACTGATAAAATAATTTTAAGCCTGCCTGCTGATGAATACATTACAGTATATGAAAAATTACCTGCCTGGTCAAAGCTGTTGATTGTATGCATGCTTTGCCTGCTAATAACCTGGTTGATTGTTTATATCATAAAACAATGTTGTTACTAACAAACGGACCTTGTTTGATGGTATGTAACAAATGTTACTGCTGTTTGCTATATGGCAGCCTACCTTTATAATACAAAATTAATTTTATGAAAAAGAACATGGGAAACGCCGACCGCATCATCCGGTTACTGCTGGCCGCAGTATTTGCTGTTTTGTATTTTACCAATACCGTTACCGGCACATTTGGTATTATATTATTGGTATTGGGTGCTGTGTTTGTTTTAACAAGCCTGATCAGTTTCTGTCCTTTATATACCATTGTGGGCCTCAATACCTGCCCTGCAAAAAATAACAACGATTTTTTCCTTAAAAACCGCTTTTTAATAAGCTTACCACTTCATTGTCAGCAGCCATAGGGCTGCTTTTTTTATGTAACGTTTGTTACCAACAAGGATAACAGCCTGTTCTATTTTTGTGCAATAATTTAAACAATGAAACATTCTATAGTACATAACTGGAATATATTCCGTTTCCTGAGGCTGGCTTTAGGCATTGCGATACTGGTTCAGGGCATCCTGGCAAGAGATTACCTTTTTAGTTTTGCAGGATTACTTTTTACCCTGCTGGCACTTTTTAATGCAGGCTGCTGTGCTACAGGTGGCTGTTATACTGAAGAAAAGAAAGACAGCAATTCAACAACTACAAAAGACATTATCTATGAAGAAGTGGTTTAGCAAAAACAAATTGTATGTGATTGGAGGTTTCGTTGGAGCGATAGCAGGCTTTGCATACTGGAATTTTGTGGGTTGCTCCAGTGGCACCTGTATGATCAGCTCCAAACCAATTAACAGCACACTATACGGTGCTGCCATTGGAAGCTTAACCTTTGGCATGTTCCAAAAAAAAGACAAATCATCCGTTTCATCCCCCCAAAATAATACGCAATGACATTTAACGAATTGATACAATCAGACAAGCCTGTATTGGTAGATTTTTTTGCAGAATGGTGTGGCCCATGCAAAACGATGGCTCCTATATTAAAAGAGGTAAAGCATGAAATTGGTGATGCCGCCAGCATTGTAAAAGTGGATGTAGATAAAAACCCTCAGGCAGCACAGGATTACCAGGTTCAGGGTGTTCCAACACTCATCCTTTTTAAAAACGGAAAAGTACTGTGGAGACAAAGTGGTGTTGTGGCAAAACCCGGTCTGGTGGGAGTAATCAGGAAGTTTATAACGGAGTGAAGGTTTAGATAGTTTAGAAAGTTTAGATTAAGAAGCAGCATTATTTACAATTAATATTTTTAATATGAATATTCTTCAACGGTTATTTGGCAGCACACCTGCGGTTGATCTGCAGGAACTAATTGATGACAAGGCTTTTTTGGTAGATGTGAGAACACCGGGTGAATTTGCGCAGGGGCATGTAAAAGGGTCTGTGAATATCCCGGTGGATGTAATTCCTGCCAAACTGGTTCAATTTAAAAACAAAAAACACATCGTTGTATTTTGCAGAAGCGGCAACCGCAGCGGCATGGCCAAATCCATCTTAGAGCAACATGGATTTACCAATGTAGTTAATGGTGGCACCTGGGAGCAAGTCAATAAATTTGTGAAATAAACTGTAACTTGATTGCGGTTTAAACACAAATTTCGTACATGAATTTTATCGAATGGATCAAACAGCCCTGGCCCTGGTATGTGGCAGGGCCATTGATAGGATTAACTGTTCCTGCCCTGCTGATCATCGGCAACAAAGCATTTGGCATCAGTTCTTCGCTGCGTCATATCTGCGCCGCCTGTTTGCCCGCCAACATTTCCTATTTTAAATACGACTGGAAAGGTGGAGCATGGAATTTATTTTTGTGTTGGGCATTTTCTTTGGTGGCTTGATCGCCGCAAATTTCCTTGCCAACCCCAATCCAATTGCAATCAATCTCAAACTAGCTCACGAACTGGCTGGTTATGGCATCACCGATCATTCCGGCTTAGTGCCCAATCAATTATTCAACTGGCCTGCATTGCTTACGGTAAAAGGTTTTACCATGATCGCTGCAGGTGGATTTTTAGTTGGCTTTGGAACAAGGTACGCCGGAGGCTGCACAAGCGGGCATTCCATCATGGGCCTTTCAACTTTACAATGGCCATCCCTCATTGCCACCTGTTGTTTTATGGCCGGCGGATTTATTATGGCCAATTTAATTCTTCCTTTCATCCTTTCATTGTAATGCCGATGCAAACAGTAACAGATAACAATACCGACTATGAAGTGCGATCGCTGGACTCTATCTGTGTCAACAACAGCCACCTGCAGACCAGGTGGTATCACCACATCAAGTATTTAGTTGTGGGAATACTTTTTGGAATCATATTCGTAAAAGCCGAGATCATCAGTTGGTACCGCATACAGGAAATGTTCCGGCTCCAGTCCTTTCATATGTATGGCGTAATTGGCAGTGCAGTAGTGGTTGGCATCATCTCTGTATGGCTCATTAAAAAATTCAATATCAAAACCATTGGTGGTGAGGAAATAGAATTTCATCCGAGACAGTTTAACAAAGGGCAGATATACGGCGGCTTATTATTTGGCCTTGGATGGGCTATAACCGGCGCCTGCCCCGGACCACTGTATGCTCAAATTGGCACGGGTGCTACTGTCATCATCGTCACTTTATTCAGTGCCATTGCCGGCACATGGGTATATGGTTTTATTAGAGAAAAATTGCCTCATTAATAAGCACTAACTTGCATTGATAATAAAACAGATCATGGTATTAGAGAACCTGAAAAATATTTTTGAGCCTGCACTGATAGAAGAAATCGGGCAATACGGCGTATTGCAAAACTTTAAAGAAGGCGACCTTATCATGGATTATGGAAAATATATCCGCATGATGCCGATCATCATCAAAGGAACAGTAAAAGTATACCGGCTGGATGAAAATGGCAACGAAATATTGCTGTATTATCTATCCAGCAATGAAAGTTGCTCCATGGCATACAGCTGTTGTGTGGAAGCCAAAAAAAGCGAAGTAAAAGCCATTGCAGAAGATGAGGTAGAGCTGATTGCCATACCACATGAAAAATTAGATGAATGGCTCTGCACATATCCCGGCTGGAAAAATTATATCATGCGGAGTTTCAATGAACGTTTTATAGAGCTGCTGAAATCAATTGAAAGCATTGCTTTTCATAAACTGGACGATCGCCTGATCGCATACCTGAAAGAAAAACAGCGGCTAAGTGGTTCCAGTGTTATCAAAGCATCCCATTACATGATCGCTGATGAACTGGCAACTTCAAGAGTAGTGATATCACGATTACTAAAACAACTGGAAAACAGCAAACGGATCATCCTATACAGGAATGAAATAAAATTATTACCATCGCTTTAATGAAATCCATACAGTGCTGCCAACAGGCTTAAAATAAATTCATTCTTCACTTAAATTCTTCAATAGCGATAGAAAAAAATACTCCTGTCATTGTTTATCCGCTCTCAAAAACTCCCTGATTTTGATACCGGATTCTTTCAGGTCTTTTTCACTCCAGTTACCATCACTGGAGGCTGATTTGTTAAGTACAGAACAAGTTTCGTCTTTATCCGATACGGACCATGTTATCCAGCTCAGTTTCCGCAGTTTCATCCAGTTGATGTATTTGGCCCATTCCTCATAATCAATTTTGCTATCGCCAGTGGCTTCCATGCCTGCAGATTCTGAAACAAAGACAGGCAAGCCTTTAGCAATGGCTGCATCTGTTCTGTCTCTTAGCCACTGCTTGTGTGTACCGGCATAAAAGTGCATAGTGTACATCAAATTATCATAACCCCTGATGGGATCATCAGCTGGCAAGTGTACATCCTGGTCCCAGCGGGGAGAACCCACTAAAATGATATTGTTGTGATCAATAGAACGTATTAAACTGATGAGTTCAGTTGCATACGCTTTCACTTCCTGCCAGGTTTCATAATCCGGCTCATTGTACAACTCATAAATTATATTGGGGTATTGATGATAGTCAGTTGCCATGGTTTTAAAAAAAGATTTTGCCTCTTTTAAATTAATATTGTGACTGTGCCAGTCGATGATCACATACACCCCTTCTTTTACCGCAGCTTCCACCACGGTCCGGATCAGTTTCATCTGCCCGGCAGAATCTTCCTTGTATCCTTTTTCAGGCTCCACTCCCAATGCAGCACGTATCACATTGCAATTCCAGTCTTTCACCAGGGTATTCACTGCACCAGCTGTATAAAATCTCGGATGAAAACAACTCCAGCCAAAACTCATACCCTGCAATACAACAGGTTCGTTGTTTTTACCAACCAATTGGGTTCCCATCACTTTTAGCTGGCCGTGTGTGTTTACAGGCTGTGCCATTACACTCATTGATATGACGGCAACAAGAATAAACAGGCAAATAGCGTTTTTCATTTCTTAAAATTTTGGTTTTTTATGTGATACATATCCGGCAGGTCATTTTCAAACATGGTGTAAGGATCTTTATAAAACTGCAAAAAATCAGTTTCGCTTGTATGGCCGGGGAACGGTGCGTAATAATGAGTAGGGCTGGTTATATCATTCCGCCAAACCAGTACGTAACACAACTGAAGCTTTGCAGATTTCAATGCTTTTAGCAAAGTACCTGTCCACCAGGTGTCATTGGGAATGGATTCAAGCCCCGTTTCTGTGAAGGCCGCCAGTTTGCCATGTTGCTTTGCGTAATCAGAAACAATCTGTAACTTTTTTACACCTGCTGCAATATCATATTTTCCATCCCTGCCCCAGTCTCCGTAATTATCAATGCCAACCATATCCACCCATTCATCTCCAGGATAACGTTCCAGGTATCCAGCCTCACTGTTGAATTTATTGTCCGGAGAAAATGCATATATGAAATTGTGTACCTGCAAAGAGTCTCTTAAGTAAGAAACAGTAAACCGCCAGAGTGACTTGAATTCATCCGCTGTGCAATGACTTTTGCCCCACCAAAACCAATCTCCGTCAAACTCATGAAAAGGCCGGAAGATCATTGGTACCAGTTGACCATCCTTTCCTTTTATGGAGACGGCAAAACTGCCAATCGTTCTCAGGATGGCTTTGTATTTTTCATTGGCATTGCCGCCGGGAATAATATATTTTACTGCCGGTACGGACACAGAATCCTTCCAGTAAAAACCGCCTGCCGATATTGGATTGGAAAAATGCCAGGAGATGCTGGTGATGCCACCACGGTTATAAGTAGCCGCAATATTTTTCCTCAATTCAACTTTCTCTTTATCAATCAAACTGTCAGGCCTGCCGGATAAACCGCTGAAATCAATACCGATCACTGCAGGATGAGAACCTGTCACTGACCTTACATCACTCCTGTTATCCTCACCACTCCATCCATGCCCATACTGGGTTGCATGCTGGTGGCCGAATAGAATATTATGCTTTGAAAGCTCATTCAGATTACTGCAAAGCGCTTTTGTTTCATCGGTTGCTTTTCCATCAAGCAGTTTCACTTGCTGTGCAAATCCGGCAAAAGTGCTTAAAAAAATAAAGAGGAGAACCAGTATAGTCTTTTTCATGAAAAATCAATAGTGTAAATAATCACCAAATGGATAACTAAACTAATAATTAACTACTGGATTTGGTGGGCCATCCGCAAATTGATCCCTAAAGTATCAGCATTTGTAAAAATTGTATCAATTGACGTTACAAACCAGTTGTACCACCGTTAAAATACCTGGATGATGCACTGGAAGTTTTGTTTAGTTACTCAATTCTGTTTCAATGTTGTATAGTTCCTCCGGTGAAAATTCAAGGTTATTTAAACTGAGGAGGTTATCCTTCAGTTGTGCTACCGAACTGGCGCCTACCAGTACCGAAGTAATGCGCTTGTCTTTCATCAGCCATGCAATGGCCATTTGCGCCAACGACTGGTTACGCTGAACAGCGATTTCATTTAACCTTTTTATTTTATCAATTACTGCGGCAGAAATATCTGATTGCTGTATGGCCCCATTACTCAACCCCCTGCCCACCCTTGACTCAGCAGGTATGCCATTAATGTATTTATTAGTAAGAAGGCCCTGCGCCAGTGGCGAAAATGCAATGCAGCCAACTCCTTCCTCACCCAATACATCCATCACACTCCGCCCGGTTGAATTGTTCTTATCTTCCACCCAACGTACAAACATGGAATACTTTGGCTGGTGAATCAAACAAGGCGTACCCAGTTGTTTTAAAATTGAAACAGCCTGCTTTGTCTGTTCAGCATCATAACTGGAAATACCTGCATACAAAGCTTTGCCGCTCCGTACAATGCTGTCCAGCGCCATCATGGTTTCTTCCATTGGTGTATTGGGATCCGGCCGGTGAGAATAAAATATATCTACATAGTCCAACCCCGTTCGCTTCAGGCTCTGGTCAATACTTGCCACCAAATATTTCCTCGAACCCCATTCACCATAAGGGCCAGGCCACATATAATAACCAGCTTTGGAAGATATGATCATTTCATCACGGTAGTGATACAAACTCTCTTCTACTATCTTTCCAAAATTGATCTCCGCTTCGCCGGCAGGCGGACCATAATTATTTGCCAGATCAAAGTGTGTGATGCCATGATCAAATGCAGTAAAAATAATCTGCTGCATATTGGCATAATCATCCACAGAACCGAAATTATGCCATAGGCCCAGCGAAATTGCCGGCAATAAAACGCCGCTATTACCACAGCGGTTGTACTTCATACTATCATATCTTGTTGCAGCTGCCTGGTACATATCTTTTAACTTTAAATCACTAATTATATTGAAATATGTTTACCAATTAATATTGGCGTCTATATATTTTATCAATGCTTCAGCCAGTTGTTGCTGTTCCTTTGTTTTCGGATGCCCCGGTGTTTCTTTATAAGGAACAAAAAAAGTGCTGATCCTTTTATCCTGCAAATGCTGTACAGCAGATTGTACATAGCCAGGCCAGGCAGAGCCTCTCTCTGTAATGTTCATGTTACCCAGCATACAAACAATCTGTGCCTGCGGATATTTTTGCCGCACCATTTGAACAAAATTTTCATACGCTCCGATGACGTATGAACTGTCTGGCGCTTTCGTGCCAAAATTCCTTTTAAACTCTTCGTGCTCGGGCATATTTAATAACCAGTAATCATTTTGCAACAGATTAATGACTACCACATCTGGAGTAAACAATGAAAAATCCCATTTGCTGTTAGCATCGGTTGGGTTGAGGCGGCCATACATTTCATGCATCACCAGCGGAAACCAACTGATGGTAATACCGATGCCACTCTTGGCTGTGTAGTGTGCCTGTGCATTAAAATGCCGGGCAGTAATGGCTGCATAAGCATCATAACCATTCTCAAAAAAACCAACATGCAAATCATTGGTATAGTCTTCTGTTGCATAGCCACAGGTAATTGAGTTGCCAAAGAACTCTATTTTTCTTGTTGGTTTTTCCGTTGGTGAAAGCAATGTTGTTTTACTATCGACCTCAAACCCAAAAAAAAATGTTTTGCCTTTATCCCATTCTGTACGCTTGAATAATTCAAGTGTATGGTTCCCGTTTGACAAACCCTCAACCAGCACATAAGTTTTTAGTGCTGTATCGAAATGAATTTTACTGATGACCTTACTGTCTATAATTATATTATAGTAATTACCGGTATCAGCTTCTTTGAACCTGCCTGATACAGTGGTGCCGTTAAAATTAATTTTAACAGCAGTACCTGTCCACATCAGTTCAGCAGCATCATTGGAAAAAGCCACCCTGCCTTCGTAAGAAATATTTTTATCATTAAAAGGAACAAATTTATTTTGGGCACAACTGCTTACTGTTAAGAGCAATAGTCCAAAAGCAAAAAAGTAAAACCCTTTGAGCATAGTGATCATTTTATCATACATAAGCATTTACCAATGCATTGTTTTTTTAATAAAGGCAGTTAATTCTGTTGCTATCTGGCGGTGTTCAGCAAGGTCAGGGTGACTGTCGCAACCATTGTGATATCTTTTCAGGAAAAAATACCGGGTCACTTTTTTGTCTCCCGATTTTTTTGCTTTGTTTACAATGGATGTTATCATTCTTTTCATAAAAGCAGTAAGTGCTTCATCTGCCATCGGGCTGGTTAAACAAACAATCGTTGCGTTGGAATAGCGGCTTCTCAAAGTTTTAATGAAAGCAATATAGTTATTGCAAAAAGAGGCACTGTCCTGTATGCCATCATTCTGGCCTAAACAAACCGTCACCACATCCGGCTGATATTTATTGAAATCCCAAAGCACTTCATTGTTCCGCATGCTTACCTTGTCAAACACCTGCGGCATAATCACATCCATTTCACAACAGCTGTGCATCAACCCAATTCCTGAAACAGCCGATAAGTGGCATTGTGCATTCAGTGCTCTTGCAGTGATGGCACCATAACTCTGGCAGGCATTGTGCTGGTCCTGCCAAACACCTTTTCCGCAGGGGATGGCAGTCATGTCGCTGCCTGTACCACAGGTAATAGAATTCCCAAAACATTCAATTTTCCGTAGGGGCTTTGGCTGAGGCCTGAGCAACTGTTTACAACGAATGCCAACGAGTTCAAGATAACCGATATTGGCTTCGGTATTTTTATAAATAAGCAATGAATGTATTCCTTTCGACATTCTATCCGCTACTACAATCGTATCCCGTGCTGATCTGGTTTGAACTCTTTTCGCAACACCATCCACCACTACTTCCAGGTAATTGTGATTTTTACCCCACAACACTTCATCATTCAATATCACTTCACAGCTGCTGCCAACAAACGATACTTTAAAATAAACGCCCGGCTGCCAGAAACGTGGCAACAAGGGATTGGAAAAATCAATCCTTCCCGTGTATTGAATCTTTGGATGATTTGCTGCAAAGAAATTCAACCTGCCGTCCGAATTCTTTTGTGCCTGCAACTGCAGAACAATGATTATGAAAAATAAAAGAGCAATTTGTTTTTTCATCCGGCTTTTATTGCTGGTAGTTAAAAGTTGCTTTTTTACTCCCGATCATCACTTCAAAATCACCAGGCTCGGTTACTGTTTTTAATTGAGCATCTACAAACGCCAGGTCATTCCTGTCAATCGTAAAACTCACTGTTTGTGTTTCGCCTGCTTTTAAGAATATTTTTTTGAATGCCCTCAGGCGTTTCATATTAGGGGTGATGCTGGCATAGATATCATGGGTGTACAATTCAACTGTATGCTTGCCATCTTTGCTGCCTGTATTTTTCACTGTAATGCTCACTGATAGTTTTTCATCCCCTTTTATAGCGGAGCCGCTCAACTGCAGGTCTCCATACTCAAATGTGGTATAGCTTAACCCATGACCAAAAGGATACAACGGATTGTAGCCGGTATGGATATCATCGTTAAAAACCTCCCGGATATCTTCCGAGGGTTTGCGGTCGTACAATACAATTTCACCCATACTTCGTGGATAGCTGAATGGCAATATGCCATTGGGATTGTAGTCACCAAACAATACATCGGCCACTGCTTCTGCAGTTTTCCTGCCGCTCCAGTAAGCCATCAAAATGCCCTTTGCAGCAGGTTCAATGTTTGATATAAATCTGGGGCGCCCTTCCGTCAACACAAGAATAACAGGTTTGCCACTTAAGTAAGCTGCATGTGCCAATGCCACCTGGTTATTATCCAATGCCAGTTCTGGTGTATTGCCCGGGCTTTCCGCATAGGCATTCTCACCAATGCATAGTACTATCACATCCACATTGGCTGCAGCATTCGCCAATGCGTTCACATCGTAATTCAATGGATTGTCAAAACCTTTGCCTGTTGTAGTGACCACATTAGCCGTGCCGGCTTTTTCAGCAATTGCCTGAAAGATCGTTTTGCTGTCTGCAGGATATCATTGCTCTTCTTTACCCTGCCAGGTATAACTCCAGCAACCATTTAAGGTACTGATGCTTTGTGCAGAAGGGTCAGTCACCAGTATTTTTTTATTTTTTGCAAGTGGTAAAAAATTATTTTCATTCTTTAACAAGGTCATTGCTTCATGTGCCGCATCCAGGGCAAGTGTTTGATATTCGGCTTTACCAAAATTAGCTGCGGCAGCAGGTTCAGGATAGGCATTATCAAACAAACCGGTCTTCATTTTCAATACCAGGATTCTTTTTACAGCATCATCAATGCGGCTCATTTTCACTTCACCTTTTTGCACTGCTTCGATGAGCAGATCATAAAAGGAAAAATCACCCGGCACCATACTCATATCAATACCGGCGTTGATACCCATGGCAACTGCTTCTCTTGGCGAAGCTGCTACATGGTGCCAGGTGTACAATCTTTTAATGTCTTCCCAGTCTGTTACGATCAATCCTTCAAAACCGAGCTCCTTACGCAATACATCCGTGAGTAAATATTTATTTGCATGAACAGGCTGCCCGTTAATTTCACCGGAGTTGATCATGATAGTTGATGCACCGGCTTTCACCGCTTCCTGAATTGTGGCAGGTAATATTCTCTCAATTCAATCTCAGGTAAATAGATCGGCGTTCTGTCTTTACCTGTTCTTGATGCAGAATAACCGAGATAATGCTTCATGCAACTTGCCACAGCTGTTGGATTGCGCAGGCCATCTTCTTCATAAGATTTGATGGCTGCGGCACCCATTGTCTTCACAATAAAAACATCTTCACCATAGGTTTCGGGAAAGCGTGACCACAATGGCTGACGGCCAATATCCAGTACCGGTGCAAAGTTCCAGCGAACGCCGGATGCCCTCAATTCTTTTGCAGCTACTTTTGCCATTGCTTTCACCAGCTCAGGATTCCTGGTGGCGCCCATTGGTAAATTTTGTGGAAATAATGTTGAACCCAACGTATATGTTTGCCCATGCATTCCATCCAAACCATACAGGATAGGGATTTTTAATCTTGTATTTTTTGTTTCATCCTGTATCTGTGTGATCATCTTTACCCAGGTATCCACGCTCAAAGCATGTGCAGTGGTGTTGAGCATAGAGCCAACTTTATAATCAACCACCGCCTTTTTTAATAAAGCAGGATCCAACTCACCGTCCTGGTTAGCCCAGCCACCTTTTGCAAAAACGGCCAGTGTAACCTGGGTCATCTGGCCTACTTTTTCTTCAAGGGTCATTTGTTTCAACATTGCTGCTGCTTTCTGACTGTCTGATTTTCCTGCCTGTGCCATTGCCAGTACTGAAATACCAACAGACAATAACAATAAAACGGTTCTTTTCATCTTATTTATTTTTTTACTGGCGGTTTAGCCATCGTTAAATGTAATAGAACAACATCGTGCCCCTGTACGGAAGCACTCCACAATTTACTGGTATTCCCCATCTCTTTTTTCATCCATACATCTCTTATTTTATAAAGGGATGAATTAAAATTGATATTCATTTTTGAAACACTGTCTGTAACCGGGTGCTGGCCAAAATCATAACTAACGGTAAAAGGATTTTTACTCCTGTTTAAAAAACAAATGGCCACATCATTACCAGACAATGGCTTTATCCAGGTATCAACACTATCTTTTTGACTATAGAGGTAAGCCTGTACTCCCAGTGAATCCTGGTTAATGGCAATCACTTCTTTATTGGTAAGAATGGCTTTTGTTTCGGCAGACATATTCCGCAGGTCATTGCCGGCAATCAACGGTGAAGCCAGCATACTCCACATGCTGAAATGTGCCCGGTCTTCGCCAACGGTCATGCCATTGCCAACCTCCATCATATCAAAATCATTCCAGTGTCCGGGGCCTGCAAATTGCCGGATATCTTTATGCATATCGATGATATAGGTAACACCCCAATCCTTCCAGGTACCGTGATCAAAAATACAGTCGAAGCAATGATAGATATCACCACTGATACGCCATAGCTGGCCAATGTTTTTTGCCCAATTCCACGGTTGATTGTCGCCCCACTCACACAAACTGAATATGACAGGCCGGCCGGCAACTTTTAATGCTTTGCTCATGGTGGAATAAGCTTCTTTTGCAGTAATGCCCTCTGTATTGCACCAATCGTATTTCAGGTAATCAATCTCCAAAGAAGCATAGAATCTTGCATCCTGGTATTCGTAACCTCTTGTACCAGGATAGCCGGCACAGGTTTGTGTACCGGCGCAATTGTACAATCCAAACTTCAGTCCTTTGGCATGTACATAATCAATCACTGGCTTTAATCCATTGGGAAATTTTTTCGGATCAGGAACCAGGTCACCATTCCTATTGCGTTCTTTGGCCATCCAGCCATCATCCAATACAATATAAGTGTAACCGGCATCTTTCATTCCGCTGTTCACCATATCATCGGCGATCTCTCTTACCAGTTTGTCTGAAATATCAGTTTTAAAAGTGTTCCAACTGTTCCAACCCATTGGCGGCGTTAGTGCAAGGCCTTCAAATTTTTGTGCGGAAACTGTTACCGAACATAGCAAAAAGAAAGCAAGGATGTTTTTCATACCAGGTCATTTATTGTGATTTAGCTTACAATAGTTTTTCTATTTCTTCAGCCACAAGTTTATTACCAGTTTTATTGAGGTGTATCCTGTCTGTAGTAAGAATACCGGACTCTTTATTATCCGTATTGTGTGCTACTTCATAGTCATGAAATATTTTACGAAAGTCGAGCAGCCCACAGTTGAATTTCTTTGCCAGATTGCGGATCATAATGGAGTAGTAATTCAAATCGCCGTCCTGTTGATTGGTATAATCATTTCGTTCACCTATTACAGCAGGCGTACACAATACCAACTGTATCCTTTTATCCTGCATTTTTTTGATGATGGCCTCATAGAATTTTTCAAATTTATCAGGATCAGTTCCTGTGCCGGATGTTTTATGGCCCACATCATTTACACCGATCCAGATAAACACTTTATCAGGGCTTTTCGCCAGCACATCATCTTCCATCCGCAAATAGAGATCGTACACTTTATTGTATCCTACCCCGGAACCACTGATATCATAACGGGAAGCTGTTCCCTTCTTTTCAAGTGATTCATTCAGCAGGCTGATGTAACCGCCTTCATTGGTTCCCATTTGCGTAATGGAATCTCCAAAGAAAATGATTTTATTTTTTTTAGCCGGTTGCATTGCCATCAATGCGGTGAATAGTGAAGTGATAACGATCCATTTCATTTTTAATCGATTTAATTAAATTTTCCGATGCAGGTACTTTGTAGTCCATTGCTGCTGCAGCAGTATTATTGCTGTATAGTCAGTGCTCCCAATACCCTGAATTTTTTGTTTGCCATTACCCTGAGTGTTGCGCCATTGGTTATGGACTGCTGAATATTCAATACACATTCCCCGTTGGCCGGCGGATCAATAACGATTGTAGTACCACCAGTTAAAATTGCAGGCGGTACCAGGTTATTGGCCCAGTTGGTGGCTACATCCCAGTTACCACTGCCTGCGAATGTATAAGTGGTGGTAGCTAAAATAGTATTGGTGGCAGTAAATGCTGCATCCCATGCAAGAGAAGGACAACTGAACTGCAATGTATTGTTTGTTGCGGCAATGGTTGCAGAAGACAATTCCGTTCCATTCACACACTCATACCATTTAACGGTGTAAGTACCGTTGGCTATTCCGGGTAAAGAAAGTACTGCGCCATTCACTGCCACCGGAATGCCATTATCTTTAACATATTGCCAGTTATATTGCTTATTATGAACCCAGCCTGCAGCCCTCATGCTATCCTGGCTTTTTACAACATAGGTATTAATTGGCCTGCCAAGGCTGGTAAAAATATAACTGCTTACCAGCAGCCAGTCCGTTCCAAGATTATCTGCTTTAATGGAATGCAGTCCAGCCGGAACATTAACGCTGTAAGTAGTATTAACAGAGGCTGCCTGGTCAAAAACAAGGTTGCCATCTATATAAATACTGATCCGTGCACTGGTACCTATACTGCCAGCGGTGGATACTTTAAACTGGCCGGCTACAGGATAGCTAACGGTAAAGGTTGGTGGATTACGGTTTTGGGTATTCCATACACTGCCATAAAGATATTTGCACAATTGGGTGGAACCGGGAGTAAGCGTTCCATCTGCAGCAACTGTAAAAGCACTGGCTGGCGCAATACCCCAGTCTGCTCCGGGTGAAAATGAAAGGTCTGCATTGCCCCCCCCGGTTGTAGAGGCACCGGCCACCTGATAATTACCAGCCGCAAACGGAATTTTTGCCGCCATTGCCGAAGGCCCTTTATAGTGTGAGTACAAATTTTGTGGTTCAATCCAGCTGTCCCACCACCAGGAAGCGCCTGCCCCCATACCACCGCCTAACATGGTTGCCCATAAGCTGTTGTGAAAATAAATACCATTGGGATCAATGGTACTGAGTGAAATATTTCCGGATTCAATGCCAAATTCTCCGGTAAGTGTGGGCTTATTGAACTGCGTTAAATAATTGCGTACACCACTTACCAACACAGCTTCTACATTTGGCGACCCGTTGTAATAATGTGTTTGTGTAAAATCAATTTCAGGAAGGTTCCAGGTGGCCGCATCATTGTTGTCATGTGCAAAGCTGGTAGTTACCAAATGATTAAATGGATCCTTTGCCTGGATATAAGCAGCCATCTCTTTGTGCCAATCTTTGATCTGCGTTTTGTAAGTATCAAAATTGTCTGTCCATTCCACTTCATTGAACAACTCCCAGCTCATGATATTACGGGAATATCCCCAGCGGGCAATGATATAGCGAAGCCGGTTCTTATGCAGGTTTTTTGCAGTGTTGTTGGTGAAGTAATCCCAGGTATTTGTACAGGGGCCGCCATTTACGGCATTGTAAGGATTATCGGGCCAGTTGGGATTTACATTACTGGAAACCATGCCATGATGATTAATGCAGAGCATCATGTAAATATCTTTGGCACTGCATTCTTCCAGCAGTTTGTCAGTATAAAATGAATTGTCCTGCCGGTATTTTTTCAACCCTTCGTATGGCAATCCTTTCCATTCAATACCAAGCCCCCATGAACATTGCCATAGCCGGATAAAATTGGCATTCATAGCAGCCATCTTATCTGTCCAGTTTTTAAAATCGAGGTATTTATTATTTTGCTGCCAACCCATGTTTTGCCCTACCGGAATAAACTGATCGCCATTATCAAATTTCAAATAGTTGGTGAAGTTCTTTTTTATAAACCCTTTTTTATTGGAAGCAATACTGGCAAAAGTATTGGCAACAGAAATTGTGCTGCCTGAATTATTCTGGCAGGTAACAACATAACTGTAAGTACCCGTTTCCGCCGGTGCATACCTGATCCTGAAATAATCACTGCCGGCTGTAAGGTTTCCACTGCCGGTATTGAGAGTAAAATCCTGCATATAAAAACCTTCCACCGTATCCTTCTTCCCGGACGGTGCAGTAAAGATTCCTTTTAACAAAATATCATCGTAATCATAAGGATTGGTATAGGCTGCTGTAAGTGAAACAGTAAGTTCCAGCTTTTCGAATTTTTGTATAGTGTTGTTGTTGGCTGCAATGGAATTAATAGTGGGTGATTGTGCAGTTGCTTTTGATAAAAGGAGTATAAATAAAACCGCTATCAGGAAAAACAACTGACAACTATTTTTTATAACATACTTTTTATTTGACAGGCTAATTGTATGCTCTATATCAATTTGCTTCATCTCTTTTTTTTATCCAAAGTTATCTACAACCCGTTTCCAGTAATTGGCTGACAGGAAGGTTTAGCGTTTATCCACCACAACATACACTACAGTTTTTGGAGACAATGTAATTTTTATGCCGTTTGCCGTATTGGTTGCGTTCATGCCGATTGATGTATAAGCTGCGGAAGGGCCGCCAGCCAAATTGTTTGCAGGGCCATTGCCGTTTACAAAAACCATCCTGGAAAAATCTCCATTGTCACTCCCCCCCTTTAAAGTATAGTAATAGAATTTACTGCCAGGGGTAAAGTATTTAAAATCCACCGAAACTGTTTTTTCTGCAGCTCCTTTGTTTACCAATACTACTCCTTTTTGTCCGCTTGAAAAGGAAGTAGCAATGCTTACAATATCAGTGCTGCCGGCAACAGAAGAAGCAAGCAACCTGTCGCCGGTTGTTTTTTGAAAATAATACATATAATAAAATGCCGGCCTTGGGTTCCATTGCTCCACTCCCGGTTCATCACCGTAATTAAAAAAGCCATGGTCATCCCCATTGTCCCAGCGGTTAGCCAAATCCCATCTCAATGCTGCGCCATAGGTGTTGGCCAGTAATTCACCCAGGGTAAGCACTGAGTGTATACCGGCAATGCTGGACACATTCTGTTTACTGCCCGAGCAAAACATATTCCACTCAGTCATTGCAATTGGCTTTAGAGTTAAGCCTGCAGCTGCGATGCCGGTTTTTACATAGTTCTTTACTGCCAGGGGAACCGATGCCGCAGAACTGAAAATAGTAGCCACGGTAGAGTTTTGCTGGTAAGGAGTAAAATAATTATGTACTGCATAATAATCAGCCGCATTTCCGGCTTCTGCAAAATAGCCGCTGTTCCATGTTTTAATAGTGCTGGTATTCCAGGACTGAGGTTCCGTATCATATAATACGGCGCCAATTTTTATTTCCACCCCAATTGCGGCGGCGGCACTTCGCATACTGTCAGCAAACACTTTAAAATGCCTGCCGTATAAAGCACCGGTTACAATTTCGGGCTGCCCGTCCTGGTTAGTAGCGGTATTGATCCGGTAGCCAGCTTCCCAGTCACCAAAACATTCATTGCCCACTTCCCAGTATTTTGTTCTGCCCCTGTCGTAACGTACCCAATCAGCAGCCAGGTGAGCTGCTGCTGCAACCGGGTTGGCACCTGTACCATAACGGGCATAACCATAATTCACTGTAAGTAAACCAATGCTGTTGGTTTGTTGCAGCAGGTTATAATATCCATCGATACTAAAAGTCCAGCTTTCGTTGTTTTTACCAAACCAGTAGCCTGCAGAAGCTGTTGTGCCATCTGACTTTACCAGGTTAGCAGGTGCATCAGCAGGTGCCGAATTATTATTCGCATTAAAGAAAAAAACATCGCTTACACTGCCGGCGGGACCCCGAATTATCCGGGGCTGGTAATTGATTAAGTGATTCATCAGCATTGCCTGGCTATTTAGCTGACCACACCAAAGATTGGAGTTGTTACCAAAATAATTGGGTGCAATTCTGGTTATCACCTGGCCGGTATTTACAGTAACGGCAACGGTAGCAGGATTGGCAGTTAGTGGCTGTGCAATGGCTCCTGACGGGCTTGTGAAATTTTTCGAATGCCAGTTATCTATAAAAAAACCTATCGTAGCAGCAGTAGCCGGATCTGTTGGAATGGTATCTGCAACTGTTGCAGGAGGCACGGGCACTGGTGTTGAGTTTGTTTTTTTACAGGCCATGAAAACAAATAAAATTGCCGTTCCAGTTATTGCGATGACTTTATGGTTGAGAAAAAATTTCATACTAACGAATTCAGCTTAAATGAATGTTCTGTTCAATAATACATGTGGCACTATCCAATCAATATTTTATTCCTGTCATACCTGGCCAATTGAATCACATTTCCGAATGCAGGATCATTCATATCAGTAAGGCCCTTGTTTTTCAAACCAGGTTGGGTCTGGTCTGTAAACTAAAGGCCTTACTTTTTAAATCAGTCTTTATAAGCTTAACTACCAACGCTCATTAATTCAAGCCCCAATCATCAACATAAATAGTATAATCTGCAACTCCGGAAATACCACTGTATTCTTTAATCCATAAATCCGTTAAAGTGGTAGCGCTTGAAATATCAGAAAGAGGAATTGTGAAATCTGTCCAGGCTCCTTCCACTAAATCAATGGTTTTTCCATCTTGTGAATTAAATCCAATGTTAACACGTTTTCCTGTGGTACCCGGGCCTCCATAAATTGAAATTTTAAGGGTGGTATAAGCCGCAAGTGAAATTGTTGCTCCGCCGAGCTGGAAAGGAACACCCCACTGGCCGCTGTAATTTATCCTGAGGGATTTTACACCCGTTTTTACAGGTGAAGTATTGGATTGATCATAAGCCGGGCTTGCACCTCCCCATCCGCCGCCTATCCAACCATTCCAGTTGGCGGATAACCCTTCATCCCAGATTGGAAATGCAATGCCTGCAACCAACACCGTTACTGCACTTCCGCTAACGCCTGTTCCGTTTGGTGTTACAATGGTTAAATTGCCGGACAAAGCACCTGCCGGCACTGTAAAAGTGAGTGTAGAATCATTCAGTACATTAAATACTGTTGAAACTGCACCTAACGTAACAGAGGAAGCGCCATTAAACCGGTAACCCCTGACAGTTACAACATCCCCGGCCCCTACTGAAGTTGGTGAAAAGGAAGTTACAACCGGTTTTAAATTCACATTAAAAGCAATACTGTCAGAACCATTCAGATTGGTAAGTGTGATAAACTGATTACCTCCAATGGCATTCCAGGGTATTGTTACTTTCATCTCTGTATTCGTATCAGCAGTAGGTGCAAAAGCTGCATTGATCCCGGCAAACTTTACACTTCTAACCAATGAAAAATTAATGCCTGCTATTGTCACCACATCCCCGGGCAAACCTGTTGCAGGTGTTACAGAATTTATTTTTGGAACAGGAGGTGTAAGCAATACCGTAAACTTATATGCATCATATCCTGCACCATCATTGAGGTAAACCTGGATAAAAGTTTCACCCAATGGCATACTATCCGGAACAGATACTGTAACGGAGCTGTCTGTATTTGAAGATGGGTTAAAATTAGTAGCCACCCTGGTACCAAACTGCACTCTATTTACATTCTTCAGATTAACACCTTTGATTACTACCGGAGTGTTGGCAGTTGCGCTGCTGGGGAACACAGCACTGATTGTTGGCAACTGCTGCGATGGATTGGTGATCTCTTTCTTACAGGCTGCAAAGAAAAAAGTAGCGGCCAGTACCGGCAACCCAATCAGTAGTATGTTTTTGATTATTTTATTCATAATGATTTTTATTTTTACATTTTGACAATACATCCGTTTTCAGCAATATCTAATTTTTTTTAGGGTACAGCTCCCTGGCTTCCGTACTGTTATTTTACCAGCATAACATCATCCAGGTACAATATTTCATCCTGCACATCCGGGCCTTTCAGCCTCCAGCCAAGTTGATTGAAACCGGTGCCATTTGCCCAAAGGTTTAGCTGGGAAATCGGGATTTTATAATAGGTCCATACATTTGCCGGAACCGTTATTTTCTGGCCGGCATTGTTAAAAGGATCGCTGGCTCCGGGGGATTGCTGGCTCCAAACCCACACATCAATATTTACCGTGCCCCCTTTTATCCAAAATGAAAGATATTTGTAATTATCATTGGTGATATTATTCCAGCCGAAACCCATTTGATGCCAGTTACCCCGCTGGTAATTTTTTCCGTACGATGCAGTGCCGGTTTTAAAAACCGAGGTGGATATAAAACCTGCATCTCCCCAGGCTGCATCCTGTTCCCCATTCTGGTAAGCGTCATCAAAGAATTTGAAATTATTGGCAAGACTTACAAATTCCTCTAAAGTAGTTACAGTACCTGCCTGGTTGGTAATATCCAGGAAAGTACGGTATTTGGTGGTAGCAGGCATTGTTATAACAAGTGACGTGGCCGTTTTTGAAACAATGCCACACACTTCGCCGGAACCTGTGAATTTCACCTCCAGCACATCATCAAGATTTTTTCCGGTGATGGTGATGGTTGAACCTTCATTGAAGTTATAATTGTCAACACTGATGATAGTGGGCAAGCCAAGTACTTTAAATGGTACACTATACTGGTAGCCGTTAGCGTTGGTGAATACAATGTGCTGATCGCCTGGGATGGCATCATCAGGAACCCGAAAAATGATGGCACCGTCTGTATTAAATACAGGATTAAAAGCGGCAGTAACATTTCCATTGTCAAAAGCAATGGTACGCAGGTCCTTAAGGCCAGAGCCGGTAATTGTAACTACTGATTTACTGGCACCCTGGCCCGGAGATACCTGGTAAGCCGGGGTAACGACTTCCTTTTTGGTGCAGGAAAAAAAGACAGCGAGTAACATCACAATTATACCTGCAGTGAGTATTGATAATCTATTTTTTTTCATTTTTTAAAATTTATACTATTTTAAAATCAGTGGTTGATTAATAATAAGGAATTGCAGGCTCCAGCAACAAGGGGGTCTATCACCGTTTCTGCCTGCGGTATTGGCAGGAACAATTGTGATGGAGAACTTAATGTTGCTTTAAAGCTGGTGAGCTGCTTATTAAAATCATACGTACCTCTTTCCTGTGCTTCAATCATCGCTTTTGCCTTATCAAAACCCTGGCGTTGAATATCAAACCAGTAATCTCCTTCAAAAGCAAATTCCACTTTGCGTTCATGCAGCATATCGTTCATTGAAAAAGCTGCTACAGGTGCAAGCCCTGCACGGGTATGAACAGCATTGTATGCTGCTACTGCATCAGCATCGGTTGTGGTACCTGTACCCCCTAATATTGCTTCTGCATAAATAAGCAGTACATCTGCATAGCGAAGAATATAAGTGCCTATCTGGCTGTGAGAGCTGCTGTTTACCGGCTCACCAGCCCTGTTAGGGCCAACCACGTATTTCATAATATTTGATCTTGTACCTGTTCTGATATGGGCATTATCGGTAGTGGTACCGGTGGTATCATATGTAAAGCCATTGGGGAAACTTGCATTTTTCCATTCGGGATTATGAAACCCCTGTTCCATAACAGACCACTGGCGACGGTTATCGCCCGGGGTATAACCGGTTACAGGGTCCAGCATATCAATTGAAGGAACGATGGCAGAGTAACCTGCGCCACTGGTTGGTGCCGGAGCCAGCAAAGGTTGTGGGCCCACACACAACTGGAACCTGTTACCCCCGTTCCAGCCAAGGGATGTAAGCCATTGCAGAGAGAACAAAGATTCTTTGTTGTTATTGGCTGCAGAAGAAGTAAACATTTTTTTATAATCATCATACAATCCTACAACACCACTGCTGTTAGCATAGTCAATCACTTCTTTGGCCTTTAATTTAGCATTCGTATAATCTTTAAGATAGAGATAGACTTTTGCCATCATTCCTTTTGCAGAATATTTGGTTGCCCGGCCAGGCTGGTAAGCAACCGCAGGCAAATTGGCTTCGGCAAACTGCAGGTCTTCCAGTGCAAAGCGTAATACATCTTTTTGGAGATACCGCGGTACCAGGTATTTTCCGGGCTCCGTTAACGCAACAGGATCAGCTACGATAGGTGCATCACCAAAAGTGCGGCCTATGTAGAAATATGCAAACCCACGGATAAATCTTGCTTCCGCAATGCCAAGTGTGAGATAAGATGGATCACTTACCTGTGCTTTTTTACTTTCAAATGACTGGATCAATACAGATGATTGCCCTGCTGCTTTATAACAGGCTTTCCAGGTAAGGCCAATCAAGCCATCTGTACTTTGAATATTAAAATTGTAAAAGGAATTATACTGGTCGTTACCGGCAGCTCCGGTAACTGTTCCACCCAACACATCTCCCACAGAGGAGAATGCCTTATCAAACCAATCGCCCCAGGGCTGGTTATACAGCAAGCCTGTAGCACCATTTACCTGTTCGGCATTGTTATAATACACATCAAGTGTGGCATTGGAAGTGGAAGGATGTTCCAGGAAAGTTTTTTTGCAGGAAACGGAACCCAAGATTATTGTACCTGCAAGAATAATATGTTTGATTTTCATGATCAGCTGATTTTTTAAAATTTAGAATTCAATGTTTGCTCCAATGGTGAATGACCTTGGGTTGGGATAATGGCCATTGTCAATATTTGACAACAGTACATTGCTGTTATAGGCTCCCAGTTCCGGGTCGTACCCTGTATACTTGGTAAAAGTGTGCAGGTTTTGTACAGAAGCATACAATTTAAAATTGGTCAACTTGGCTTTGGCAATCATTTTTTTAGGCAGATTGTATCCCAGTGAAATATTCTGTATCCTTAAGAAAGAACCACTTTCAATAAAACGGTCAGATATCCTGAAATTATTATTGTGCCATTGATTGTATCTTGGTAAAGACCCGTTTGGATTGTCGGCAGTATACCTGTCAAGTACAGTTTCGAGTTGATTGTTATACTGATTTTTCAAACCTTCTGTCTGGCGGCGTGAATAATTAAAGATCTTGGCGCCATAACTTCCATAGATGAAAACAGAGAGGTCTATTCCCTTAAACGTAACTGTATTCGTCATACCATACGTGAATTTTGGATTTGGGTTACCGATTACCGTTACATCTTTGTCATCAATCTTATTATCACCATTCAGGTCTTTATAGCGGATATCACCCAGCCATTGTTTATCGGGCTGCACCGGCAATCCCCAATCCGTACCATTGTTCAGGTCTTTCATTTCACGGAAAATCCCGTCAGTAACAAATCCATAAAATGACCCGACCGGTAAACCTTGCTGAGATAGTGTTACCAAAGGATTGTCTCCATACTCATCAAAGGTTCCTTTCAAGGTTGCGTCAGGCGTGTTAAGGAAATCAAGTTTGTTTTTATAATGACTGAATACAATGTTTGTTCTCCAGTTAAAATTCATTTTCTGAACATTGTAAGTGGTAATGCTGATATCAATACCCTTATTGGTTATCTGACCATTGTTTGCGATGGGTGTTTGTATATCGTTCCAGTTTGTTCCCAGTCCGGAAAAAGCGCCGAGCTGTGTTGCCAGCAACATCTGCGTAGTAATTTTCTTATATACATCAATTGAAATTTCCACCTTTTTATTTAACACCGTTGCATCTATACCCACATTGTAAGTTTTAACAGCTTCCCATCCAATTTTAGGATTGGCCACATTTGAGGGAAGGCTACCGGGGCCAAACGGGCCAGTGGTAGGTGCTGCGATATTGGAGATATAAACATTATTACCTGATACATTTTGGTTACCAACAGAACCTGCACCAACCCTTAATTTCAGGTAGCTGAGGTTTTTTAAACCTTCAGCAAAAGATTCATTGGAAATTGTCCATGAAGCAGATACAGCAGGAAATGTACCCCACCTTTTATCAGGTCCAAAACTGGAAGATCCATCACGCCTTACAGAAGCACTGATGGCGTATTTATTATTGTACGTGTAGTTTAATCTTGCAAAATAAGATTCCATGCTCCATTTACCATTGCCTGCGCCAATTGTTTCATTGGAGTTATTACCGCTTGCGCCTGCGGCGATAGAAGGCAGGTTGAGCTGAAGATTTTCCCTGCTGGCATTGATGTAATCATATTCTGAATACTGTGCCTCATGCCCTAAAGTTGCGAAAATGGCATGCTTATCAATATTCGTATTGTAATTGAGGTAATTTTTTACAGCATAGTAAATGCTGTTATTGCGTTCTTCTCTTATCTTACTGATATTAATTACTGCATTTTGCTGGGGATCAGGATTGGCAACAAATGGTTGATATGCTTTATTAACACCGAGATTAAAATCATAGTTTAATTCATTTCTCAGCGTTAACCCTTTAGTAAATTCCAGTTCGCCGTACAGAGCGCCAAATACTTTTGTACTCACAGCCCTTACATCCCTGAAAGATGCCAGTGCAACAGGATTGCTTGGGTTTCCAAACTGGCTGCCGCCGATAATGGTTTGCGTAATAAAATTTCCGTACACATCTTTTACAGGTGCTGCCGGACTATTGTATAAAACGGTACTGGTAACTGCATCAAATCCATCAGACAATCCTATCTTTTGATTGCTTCTTGAAAAATTTGCACTGACACCGGCTTTGAACCAGTTTTTTACCTGGTGATCGATGTTCATCCTCAATGTGTATCTCCTGAATTTTGTTTCTATCAAGGTACCCAACTGGTCAAAATATCCACCGGAGAAATAATAATTTGTTTTACCCTGTCCGCCAGAGAAAGCTAACTGGTGACTTTGGATATGCCCGGTCTGGTATATCTCGTCCTGCCAGTCTGTACCAGTACCGAGGATCGCAGGATTCTTGAATTCTCCCACCGTATCCTGGTTGCCTCCGGTTACTCCGTTGATATCTGCAATCAATGAATTTTGATACCTTGCAAATTGCTGAAGGTTCATCACTTTCAGTTTTTTTGGAACCTGCTGCAAAGCATAATACGTATCATCAGTTATTTTCACTTCCCCGGTTTTACCACGCTTCGTATTGATCAACCCGACTCCATTGGCAGCCCTTGATCCATAGATGGCCTGGGCAGAAGCATCTTTTACAATATCAATAGAAGCTATATCTGCCGGATTCAAGGTAGCCAGCACACTCTGTGATGTCTGACCGCTTCCTCCTCCAAGAAAATTTTGCTGCAAACTTGAATTTTGAGCAGCAATCGGCACACCGTCAATTACATAAAGTGGCTCATTACCATTA
Source organism: Chitinophagaceae bacterium (assembly GCA_016722465.1). Classification (GTDB taxonomy): domain Bacteria; phylum Bacteroidota; class Bacteroidia; order Chitinophagales; family Chitinophagaceae; genus Ferruginibacter. The sequence goes on from JADKJC010000013.1 coordinate 1,124,495, forward strand.
ACAGAAGTAATTCCACGAACACGTACACTAACACCACCTCCCGGCTGTCCACTATTATTCGTTACCGTTACACCTGCTACTTTTCCCTGCATGGCCTGGTCAATACCGGCTACAGGAAGGTTTTTAATATCCTTTTCAGAAATAGACGCTATAGAGGAAGATACATCCGCCCTTCTCCGGGTACCATAACCAACCACTACCACTTCGCCAAGCCTTGAATCGGCTCCCTTTAAAACCACCGAGATATTCGCCTTGCCTTCAAGAGCAACTTCAACCGGCTTCATGCCCACATAAGTAACCATGATTGTACTTTGTGCTGCCGGCAGCTTAATAACAAAATTGCCATTGGCATCCGTGGCAACCGTAGAATTTTTTACATTTTTGATTGAGATGGACGCCCCCTGCAATGGGTTGCCCTTTTCATCCTGAACAGAACCGGAAACAAGTTTTGAATTATCCTGGGCATTTGCATAACCGCATCCCAGAACCAGCAGTAGCATGAGTATATAACTCTTTGGAATTTTTAGCATAGCAGTTCGTTTTATTTAGTGATGTAAAATTAAGATTGAGGCGATGTTATATTGTAGTACTTTTTTATCACTTATTAGCACCAAAATGACAATTATTTTAATTTGACCAAACAGGAATTAATATAGGACGGCTAAATATCTGCAAAAAAGACATTTAAGTAAAACCCAATAATATATACTATTTTATCTCTTTTGTATAAAAAAACACATAGCAACAGTTGGTTGCAATAGCAGAGAATCAGTGTTGATATAGCAGCGGCCTGGCGATTTTCAGCTGAAGTTTTCTAACTTACACCTGGTGCAAACTGCTTATTTTTTTGAGTAGGAATAAAAAAGTATTGCTCAATCAGACAGGTGAAAAAAACCTTTAGCTGCTTCGTTAAAAAATATTAAACCATTAAGGCCCCGGCGTGGATATCACAAACAACTGTTCTTACTCAACACTGCACTTACCCGGGAAATGATTTCGATACATGCCCTGGTATTGTGGTAAGGACATTTCCAGATACCTGCCTTATCCTGCCCCTTCATAACAGTTCCATCAGCGGCTCTTCCCCAATACCATTCTCCATACTGATGATCCCTGATAAATTCTTTTGTGTAATTCCACGATTGAAGAGACTGGTTAAGAAAATTTACATCGCCAGATATTTGCCATGCATTAAAAAAACCAACCATTGCTTCAGCCTGTACCCACGAATGCTTCTCTTTAATGAAATGATCCCGACCTGGTTCATATTCATAAAAAAGCCCTCCGTCTTTATCCACCCCTTCCGCTGCCGCAACTGCAATCTTCACAGCAATATTTTTGCATGCTGCTATTAAATGCCCATCCCCGGTTGCTTCTGCTGCTTCTAACAATAACCAGGATGCTTCAATATCATGACCGTAAGAAATTGTGCCGGATTTCACATTCCACCATTCATCAAAAAACAACATGAGATGATGGCTCCTGCTATCAATAATATATTCAATAAAATTCTTTATAAGCAGAATAATTTTTCCCTTTAAAGAATCATCGGGCCATATTTTATACAATGCAGTATAAGCCTCTAAAATATGAAGATGCGTATTCATTGTCTTTTTTTCGTTGGCATCTTTTGCACTCAACCTGATATCATCCATCTCTTTCCAGTCCCTTGTAAATGCGTCAAGGTATCCGGTACATTCTTCATCAAAACTAAATTGTTCAATTACCCGGTACAGTTCTATCGCTGTGTTTTTTGCCAATTCATCGTTGCTAGCCTGGTGATAAGCACTGCATCCATAAATAGTAAATGCCAGTGCATATACCTGCTTTTTTGTATCCAGCGGTTTACCATTTGCATGCAGTGTCCAATAAACGCCGCCATATTTGCCGTCAATAAAATTTTTAATGATGTAATTGCAGGCAACCCTTGCCAGGTGAAGATATTCCTCTCTATTGGCAAGGCTGTAAGCGGCAGAAAATGCCCACAATATCCTGCTGTTCAAAACTGAACCTTTGGGCGCACCTGGCTGTATGATATTATTTTCATCAATTCGGCCGGCAAAACATCCATTGATACTATCGAAGGTATTTTTTGCCCAGTAAGCCAGGATAGCATCTAATTCGGTTGACAATTCGGCCTTGTATTGTATTAACAGTTGGCGGGTTTGTTGTTCCATCCTTAGTGAATGATGAAGAAATATGTTGATTATTAAACCTGTTGCTTTAACTGACTATTTATTTCAGCCGCAGTTTTATTGGCTACATCATTTGCAGCTATTATCTTATTGATTGTTCTTACAGATTCAGCCGAACTGAATCCATCTTCCGGTGTATTCATTACATAATCAATCAACCTGCCAACAGATGATACAGCCACATGCATCCGGGTATCGGATGATGCATAGTATATAAATACTTTGCCATCATCATCAACTATCCATCCATTACAAAACACTACATTCGAAACATCACCCACTCTTTCTTCCCCTTCAGGTGCCAGGAAATAGCCGGCTGGTTTATGTATTACTTTAGTAACATCTTTTAAATCCGTCATAAACATATAAAGCACATAACGAAGTCCTGCTGCAGTATTGCGTACTCCATGGGCAAGATGCAACCATCCATACTTTGTTTTTAGCGGTACGGGGCCCTGTCCATTTTTCATTTCAGAGATGGTGTGGTAAACCCTTGGCTCAATTACAATCTCGTTGTCCACAACAGCATGGGTTATGTCTTTTGCCAGAGCAAAGCCTATTCCACCGCCTTTTCCTGCTTCTATAAAGCTATCCTGTGGCCTGGTGTAAAAAGCGTATTGGCCGTTCACGAACTCAGGGTGCAGTACTACATTCCGTTGTTGTGCAGAAGGTGTTTTCAAATCATCCAGCCTTTCCCAATCCACCAGGTTTTTGGTACGTGCAATACCACATTGTGCAGTTGCAGATGATTCATCACCAGCTAAAGCTCCTTTATCTTTTCTTTCAGTACAAAAAAGGCCATAGACCCATCCGTCCTCGTGTTCTGTCAACCGCATGTCATAAATATTGGTATCCGGAATAACTGTCTCCGGCATGTTAACAGGATATTCCCAGAAACTGAAATTATCAATTCCATTTTCACTTTCAGCCACCGCAAAAAAACTTTTTCTATCGGCCCCTTCCACCCTTACAACCAGTATATATTTTTTATTAAACTTAATGGCCCCGGCATTTAACGTAGCATTGATGCCAAAACGTTCCATCAGGAAAGGGTTTGCCGCTTCGTTAAAATCATATCTCCAGTGCAATGGGGTATGGGCGGCGGTTAGTACCGGGTTTTTATACCGGACAAATACACCATTGGTTGCATCTACAGGATTATTGGGTTTTATCAATAGTTGAAACTGTTGTTCTTTTAACAACCGTAGTCTTTTTTGAAATTCATTTTTCATAAATAGTTTTTTAATCTTCCAGTTTATTCCACCATGTCCTTTTCAAAATAAGTACAATAACTATGATGGCTGCAATTGTAATTAACAATGGCTGCTGCATGTTTAAAATAAAATACATTGGCAATAATGTAAAACATAGTTGTCCTATGATACCAATAACCACATTAAACATATCCAGTTTAAAATTCTTGTTGGCAACAAAAGCTGCATCTGAAGCAATTACCTTTTCATGCACAGGTTTCCAGAAACCCCAGGGGCGCACTGTTTTGTAAAATGAAACCAGCACTGCATCTTCGGTTGGAGGGGCAGCATAAGTGCCGATGATACAGCCAACAAGAGATAACAAAAACAATAAAGGCCACCAGTACAATGGCAATCCTGTTGTTACATAAGGCATTGCCAGCGCTGCAAGAATCCCAACCGCCATTCCCCAGAAGAATCCACTGGCATTAAATCTCCACCAGTACCACTTTAAACAATTTGCTGCAACATAACCACCATACAACCCTCCAACAATCCATTGCAAAATCTCATTTACATTATTTGCTAAAAAACCAAAAAACACCCCCAGTACTACAACCAGAATCCCAACTGAATAGTTTATGGTAATTATCTTTTTATTACTTGCCGCTGGATTTACATACTTTAAATAGATGTCGTTTGTAATATAGGCCTGGGCAGCATTTAAAGTACCACTAAACGTTCCCATAAAAGCGCCGAGCAATCCTGTGAGCACAATTCCCAAAACACCAACCGGTAAAAAATTATTGATGGTAGCAGGCAGTATTCTTTCAAAATCGGTAATGCCATCCGGGCCTTTCAAATAGAGTTGGTTATAATACAATACTGCCAGCACTGTAAGCCCGGTAATCATTGAATAGCGGATGGGCAATAAAACAATACTCACAAAGCCTGTCATTTTACTTGCTTCTTTAGGACTACGGGTACTCAATACTTTTTGCATATCATAATTGGGTGCCGGACCGGCCAGTGATGCAAATACGCCTTTTAATAACATCATCATAAAAAACAATCCAAACAGGCTAAAACCATCGTCCGCTATTTTCTTATTGGCATCTGCAGCAATCTTACTCCAGTCAATATCCAGCTTCCATTCAAAAAAAGGATTACTCCATCCTTCGGGCACAATTAGTGCATGTCCCTTTAAATGCTGCATGGCTATTACGCCAATGGCAATACAGCCAATTGTCATAATCATATATTTGATTACATCGCCTAAAACGATGCTGTGCATTCCACCCAGTATAGAATAAAACATGGCAAACAGCGTAAATATGATACCATAAAAATGGGGCACATATTTCGGAGACACATCAAATGGTACATACCCTTTTATCACGTCCCATGGAATGACTATTTCCATAAATTTTCCCAGGCCAACAAAGCCATAAGCGAGGAAGCCAAGACAACCAATCAATGCAAAAGCAATTACAATAATATGAGAGCCTTTTACGCCGGGGCCTTTTGTTCCAAACCTTGTCAATAACCACTCAGCACCTGTATTGGCATTACTGCGCCGCAGCCATTTACTCAGGAACATCATCATAAACACCTGGTTGAAAACAGGCCACAGCCACGGTATCCAGATGCTTTTTAATCCATATACAAAACAAAGTGCCACCATCCACATGGTACCACTGATGTCAAACATATCGGAGGCATCGCTGAGGCCCAGCATATACCAGGGAAGTGTTTTGCCACCCATGAGGTAACTCTCCTTATTTTGCTTTGCTTTTTTACGCATCCAAAAACCAATCAGTATCATCGTGGCCAGGTAACAAAGTAAAATGAGTATATCTATTAGCTGCAATTTCATATTTGGCTGGCAGGTTTTATTTTAAAACAATATGTTGCTGTTTTGAGTGCATAAAAAACTGTTTATAGTAATATACCGGAAGTAGTACAGGATTACATCATTGATATAAATCAAGCTGCCTTGTTCTTTTTCCAAAATATATTTTTTTATTACTGCTGAATTTGAAAAAATCAGCAGCTGATTGCTGCCCTTTAAAAGGAACATAATACTCCACCTCATCTTTTGACTTTCTCCCGGCATTTCGCCAGGCTAAAACATAGGCTATTGAATGCTTCTCAATCGACTTCAGGAACACTGCTGTCCACCAGGTGCTGTCTGGCACCATACTATAGCCAACCTCTGTGAGTGCCGGTATTTTCCTTTTCTCTTTTGCAATGGTTGTTAAGATGGTCAGACTTCTGTCCATCTCCGCAATAAATTTTTCGTTTGGCAACACATCCCCTTTCTGATAAATATCAAATCCCATAATATCTACCCACTCATTGCCGGGATACCTTTGCAGGTACTCCGTTTCATTTAAAAATCTGTCAGTATTAAAAGCATATAAAAGATGATGAATATTTTTTGTATCTCTCAGGTAACCAACGGTGTATTTCCACAACTGAACCAGCTCAGCAGCTGTGCAATTTTTTCCTCCCCACCAAAACCAGCTTCCATTTAACTCATGAAAAGGCCGGAAGATAACAGGAACGTATGTTCCATTTTTTGTTTTGAGGCTGTTAAAAAAAACAGCCACTTTATCAAGCCAGCTGTTATACAACTCATTCTTTTCTCCCCCCGGCAAAATAGCAGGCACCGTATTGGCTGGCGAAACATCCCAGGCGGATTTGCCGGTAAGAGGATTATTGAGATGCCAGCTGATGGTAATCACGGCTCCGCTGTTATAGCCCTTAATGATGTAAGACCGCATCTTATCAAAAGGAACACCGTCTAAATTTGCTGGCGCATCAATTTCCAACCGGCCCAGTTCCCACCCATAAATTCCCGGATAATGGCCTGTTACTTCTTTTACATCACTTCTGCCGGGTTTATATTTCCAGTTTACGCCATATGCCAAATCATCCTGGTGGCCAAAAAGAGTCCCCTTTTTCAAAAGCAATTGCAAATTTTTATAAAGCGCTTTGGTTTCTTTGGTTGCCTTACCATCGGTGGGCTGCGCCAAAATACTGCTGCAAAGAATACAACTAACCGCAACAAGCAGAGAGCGAAAAATTTTTATTATAGACATGGTCATATGCGGCTGCCTTTGCAGTTATTTAATAAACAAAATTAAGGACATCAATTTTCCCAACACTAATACTTTATTATCCTTTGATTGATTTATTCGTATTCATAATTGCAGATTTTATATTTTTGCGTCAAATTTATAGTGTATAAAATGACAATCAGGAATAGCACCCCCCTGTGCGGCACTGATACTATTTTAATCAAACTATAGAGAATGTTATGACATTTTTTCAATTTAACCGCTTCTAATAAATAAAAAAAATGAATAAAAGTATAGTACGGGAAATTACCCCTTTAACACAAAATGACTGCTTTACCATTTTTTCAAGAGTAAAAAAGGAATTCAATTTTCCCTTGCACTATCATGATGAGTATGAATTGAATTTAATCATTAATGCAAAAGGTGCAAGGAGAATTGTAGGAGATCATATTGACCAGATCGATGATCTTGAACTGGTATTGGTAGGCCCCAATTTATCACACGCCTGGTGTACCCATAACTGCAAAAGTGGCGACATCAAAGAAGTAACCATCCAATGGCACAAAGATCTTTTTGACGATAAATTCCTGAGAAGAAACCAGCTCAGTTTTATCAGGAAAATGTTTGAAATATCATCCAAAGGAATACTCTTTTCAAAGGAGGCGATCAAAAGTATCTATCCGAGGATTGAAACCCTGAATCAAAAAAGTGGCTTTGATTCAGTAATGGCATTGATCAATATTTTACACGACCTCTCCATCAGCAGAAATTTAAGAACGCTGTCTGAAACAGGTTTTAACACTGACTTACCAACCAACTACAACAGCAGGCGAAGTGAGAAAGCTTATGAGTACATGAATAAAAATTAAGACAAGCCGATTGCCCTTAGTGATTTATCAAAGCTGGTGAATATGACAGAAGTGTCGTTTAGCAGGTTTATAAAAAAACGAACCGGCATCTCGTTCATTGACAGCCTGAATGAAATTCGCCTTGGCCATGCAAGCAGGATTTTGATTGACACCACCAATTCGATTGCAGAAGTCTCCTACAGCTGTGGCTTTAACAACATCTCAAATTTTAACCGGTTGTTCAAAAAGAAAAAAGGGTGCACGCCAAAAGAATTCAGGGAAAACTTTGCCGGTACCAGAACATTTATTTGATCTGCGAATAATAAAACTACATTACTAAAAAAAGCAATTACAAATTATACCTTAGTCAATACCAAAGGTATCTTTTCCAATAAAGGCAAATTCGATTGCACCCATGCTGCTGACAGATCAAAAAAACATTTGCTCAAGTATCAATTGGAAGCAGTAAGAAAACAGAAAAAACATAAAAGCCCTGATCAGAAATGTGGCTTCCCCCTGGTTTTCCTTAAATTATTTTAATTAAAGAGAATTAGTTTAAATTGTCGTAAAAAATGACTCTGCAAAAAACAGCAATCGTTACGGGTGCATCCGGCAATCTTGGCTATGCCGTTGTACAAAAACTGGCTACCGAAGGATACAAGGTAATTGGCACCGTTGAACCCAACGATCCTGCACCGTTTGAATTGCCCGAAAGTCAATTTGAAAAGCAGGTAGTTGACCTGTCGAATGAATCCGATTCACTAAAGTTTATAACTGCTGTGATTGTGAAGTATGGAAAGATAGATGCAGCGATACTGACTGTAGGTGGTTTTGCAATGGGTAAGATAGCCGATACCACTTCAACTGATATTGCCCATCAATACAAACTGAATTTTGAAACTGCTTACAATGTAGCACGACCGGTATTTGTGCAGATGTTGCAACAAAACAGCGGCAGGATATTTTTAATTGGATCAAAGCCCGGATTGAGTGCCGGCAACAGCAAGGGCATGATTGCATACAGCCTGGGTAAATCACTCATCTTCAGGCTTGCAGAACTGATGAATGAAGAAGCAATGGGCCATAATGTGGTAACCAATGTAGTAGTGCCCGGCACCATCGATACGCCGCAAAACCGAAAATCCATGCCCGATGCAGATTTCAGCAAATGGGTAAAGCCGGAAACCATTGCCTCTATTATACATCATTACTGCACCGATGAAGCTGGGGCTTTAAGAGAGCCGGTTATTAAGGTTTATGGGAACGCATAAATCATCACTGGTGCAATCCATCAAATAAAATGATGCATTTTGGCAATTCATCCGCAGCATCGTTTCTGCAGTTCACCCCGGAATAGCTGCAGTTCATCCCCTCTGCCATTTTAATCCCGCCTGTTGCAGCTTAGTTTAGCATCCTGATTAAAAACGCAGGAATATGAACAGCAAATTACTTCCTTCATTGATTGTTGTTGTACTGTCAATATACATATTGCAGAACAACTTTATGGGAAACAACAAAGCCGGAAAAAACAACCAACACAACACCCAGCATACAACCGCTTGCCCATCTGCTGCGCCTCCTATCAAAGAGGATAATGCCAGCGGCCCCGTAAAAGAAGCCATGAGCAGTTACCCAAGCATCATGTACCTGGATATGTAAAAGACATACCGATATTAAAAACAACATCATGAATAAATTGATCATTCTCACACTTAGCCTCCTATCCCTTTACAGTTGTGAGCAAGCGGCCAACAAGCTCAACAGTATTTCCACCAGGCACGCTTTTAAAACAACTATTCCAGCGGAGCTGATTACTGCTGATAATTTTTACTGGAAAGCTGCTGCTGCAACAGATACAACAGCCATTGTGAAAGCAAAATTTGAAACAGATGGAACCTTTCAATTCTTTTACAATAAAACTATCATCAAGGGAACGGTGGAATTTAGGAGGAATAATGCAGGAAAAAACATCCTCATCACCCATGCAACAAGCAGCATCAATGACAGGAAGAAGCAACCTGGAAAAGAAGAACTAACCAACACCTATCTGTGGGAAAGAATCAGTTTCCCCGGCATCCCTTCAGAAGATTTTTTGCTCCTCGTTAACCTGGAAGCATACCCGGAAGCCAGCATGGGCAGCATCAATAAAAACAGGGTTGCCAAATTCCACGTGAGGCAATAAAAGGAAGTTGATTAAAGGATGATGGATGCCGGCTTAAGCCGGCATTTTTTTTTTGCGTATACCCGTTTCATTTCACATAATTTTTGTTCAACAGTACCGGCACTTCATGCAATCATTCTTACAGTTCATTCATAAACGCATTGCCTGCCGGTGATTTCAAAAATATCTTGCACCCGGTTTCAACATAAAAGTATAGCAATGAAAAAATCACTCCAGGCCGCAGCACTGATCATACTTGCAACTTCAGCAGTGGTTGCTGCGGCCTCCTCCCGCCACAGCAGGGCAAACAAATATTACCCAAACGAATGGGAAAGCAGTTATCGCAGTGCGGTTCCTGATTCATTCTTTATCAATTATTCAAAATCAATCAATAAATAAAACTTGTCAATCATGCGTAAATCAATTTTCATTTTGTCAGCCATCAGCATTGTTATTGCAGCTGTAGTGGTATGCAGCAGCAAAGCAGGCAATACCGGCAATGCAAAATCCGCACTATCTCCCGACTCCGCTTCATTGGTAAAACGTGGAGAATATTTAGTAAACTCCGTAGGCTGTGATGACTGCCACTCTCCCAAGCGGATGGGCGCACAGGGGCCTGAGTTAATTCCAGAACTCAGGTTATCCGGTTTTCCGCATGATGGTAAGCTGCCTCCTATGGATACCAATGTAATAAAAAATGGATGGGCCTTATTATCGCCAGATCTTACCAGTGCGGCGGGTGCCTGGGGGCAGTCATTTGCAGCCAATATCACCAGCGATGCAACCGGCATAGGCAACTGGACAGAGCAGAATTTTTTAACTGCCATCCGCCATGGAAAATTAAAAGGATTGGAAAATTCAAGAACCCTGTTGCCACCTATGCCATGGTTTGTGTACAAGAACATGACAGATGATGACCTTCGTTCCATCTTCTATTATTTAAAAACCACCAGGCCTGTAAAGAATATAGTACCCGGCCCAAAAGCGCCAGGCGAATTATAATCACACAAAGTCGACAACAATGAAAAACATCCTGATCATTTATGCACACCCTGACGAAAACAGTTTTAATGCGGCTGTTTTACAGCAAACCATTATTCAGTTCGAAACTGAAGGAATACCATACAACATCATTGACCTGTATAAAGAAAATTATAACCCGGTATTATCAAAGGCAGAAATGAAAGGCGAGCTTTCTGCCGGTACGCTGTGCCATCAGCAGCTGATAAAAAACTCCACTGATATCATTTTTATTTTTCCAGTGTGGTGGTTCAGGGCGCCTGCCATACTGGAAGGTTTTATTGACAAAACATTTGTCCCGAAATTTGCCTATCGTTTTAAACCTATTATCGGCAAATACGGGTTACCCATTCCATTATTGAAAGATAAAAAAGTACTTGCATTCATTACGCATGGAGCCCCTGCCCTTCCGGTTAAAACATTGTATGTAAACGTGGTAAAATACCGCTTCCTGCTCGGTTTTCTCAGTTTTTGTTTTAATATTTTTACATGTAAGATTGTACAGTTGTGGTCAGTTCCCTTTATTGATGATGCAAAAAGAAAAAGCTATCTCAACGAAGTAAGCCGAGTTATCAATGCCAAATTTGCACCTGCAACAGTGGTAAAAAAAGCAGCAGCAAACCTGGCAAAAGCCTAACACAATTCCAATGGTTTATAAACTAAAAAATATGGATACACTAAGTTGCACAAATATACATGGTGAATACTTTGTGGTTCAGTTTCAGCAAAAGTTGAAACCCTATCGCTTTTTCACATATTTATGCGGTTGTATGTAACAGCCAGGCAGCCTAATTTTACACCATATTTATTCAAAACGCAACAGTCAATAGTACATCCGTAATTGAAACTGAAAACGGCCAACAATTCGTACCCTATTTTCCTCAATTCATACACAAGCCCTTCCAATTTATAACCCCGTTAAAAAACTTTTTCGGAAAACACAGTAATTTGTAGACAGGATGAAAATACGATTACCACAATATAACGGAAAGGACAACTTTGTAATGGTGGTTGTAATGATTCCCTTTGCCATCATTATCAACAGCATCATTTTCGGATCAGCTTATTTCTTAAACTGGAAACTTTTTACCCTCGCCACACCCGTCACTGCATTAGCAGGCAGCCTTGATTTTATCCTGTGCGGCCTGGTAGCTGTAGCTTTGAAGAACCGTTTCCCCGATGAAAAACAGTTAATGAAAAGGCTCTGCCTGATGATCTTTACTTTTTTAATTATCAGTGGGCTTTACCTCTACTCACTTTTTAGGGGTTACGAAAACATCGGCTTTTTCAATTACCGTTTTAATGAAAGCGGATTTGTATGGAGCTATTTTTCCCTGGGCCTTTTAAATGTTTTTCTCACCTTCCTGATGGAAGGCATTTCAAGATACAAGGACTGGAAAGAAAATTGGCAGGAAACTGAAAAGATCAATGCCACTTATAAACAAAGCCAGTTACATGGTTTAAAGAGCCAGGTGAATCCGCACTTTTTATTCAACAGCCTCAACTCACTCTCCAGCCTGATACAGGATGACGAAGATGAAGCAGAAAAATTCCTGGATGAAATGAGCAAAGTGTACCGCTACATGCTTCGCAACGATGATGAGCAGCTGGTACCACTGTCAACAGAATTAAAATTCACTGCCTCTTACATGCATGTGCTGAAGGCACGCTATGGTGATGGGCTGAATTTAAAGTTATCCATCAGTAAAGCAGATGAAGACAAACTGATCGCTCCGCTTACGGTACAGGTGATCATTGAAAATGCATTTTCACTGAATATCATCAGCAAAGCAAGCCCGCTCACCATTACCGTTACTTCCACCGGCGGGGGGTTGGAAATAAGCAACAATATCCAGCCCAAATCAGTAAGCGATGCTATGGATTTTGAAGCCGGGCTGGACAACCTGATAAAAAAATATGAATTAATGAACTTCCCGGTTTCCGTAAGTGATGATTGCAAAGGCCTCCGTGTTATCAGCGTTCCATTGATCATTCAAAAAAAGGAGGCGCTTACATGAAACTGTTCAGACCACCCAAACTGGAATTGTATTCCTTCCTGTTTTCAATGCCACTCATCAGCATTGCGGTGAACCAGATATTGTACAACAACAGGCTCTGGCATGATCACAGGATCTGGCTTCTCTCTTTTCCACTCATCTTTCTCATCGGTGCCTTGTCATGGTACTCCCATACCTGTTATGACAACTGGGTAGAAAGAAAATTTCCGGCGCTCAATCAAAGCAGGCAGCGTATCTTTTTAAAATGCATGGTGCTCTTTCTGGTGATGACGCCGAGCATACTGCTGATATTTTTTGTGTACGATAGGTTTAGCATTCTGGGTTATCAGCTGCAAACAGCGCACCTGTACAAAGGTTTTATCACCGGATTTAGTGTAAACCTGGTATTTGAAACATTGTACGAAGCAGACTATATTCTTGGAAAATACAAAGAAAGCAAAACTGAAAAGGAAACCATCCACCAGTTATCCGTAGCAGAAGAATATGATAATTTAAAAAGCCAGGTAAATCCACATTTTCTTTTCAACTGTTTCAATACACTCTCATCGCTCATCAGCATCGATAAAAAGAAAGCAGAAATATTTTTAGATGAACTCAGCAAAGTTTACCGCTACCTGTTGCGAAGCAATGAAGAAGGCATCAGCACGGTAGACAACGAGATCAAATTCATCCAGTCTTATTTCAAACTACTTAAAACAAGACATGGTGAAGCAGTACAGTTAAACATACAAACCGATCAGCAACTCGATGGTTATCTCGTCCCCTCTCTCTCCCTGCAATTACTGGTAGAGAATGTGGTGAAACACAATGCGCTTTCAAAAAGCAACCCGTTGGTAATCGACATCTTTACTACCGCAGGAAAAAAACTGGTGGTAAGCAACAACCGCCAGTGCCTCTCGGTAAAAGCGCCCGGCAATAAAGTAGGATTGCAAAACATCAAAGCAAAATACGAGTTGCTGAATCAGCAGGGGTTCCAGGTGATAGAAGATGAAAAGAATTTTACCGTGGTGTTGCCCTTGATATGGAAACCCCCTGTTACCATTACAGAAAAAGAAAAGAAGCACTCCATTAAAAATACGAAATAACCAAAACACAATATCAACAACACTAAAATCTTATTTATGAAAATACTTATTGTTGAAGACGAAGAACTGGCAGTAAAGAAACTCCAGAAAACACTGGAGGCCGTCGATGCAAGTGCTGAGATCGTTGGCATTACTGACAGCATTAAAAGCAGCGTGGAATGGTTGCAGGAAAATACCCCACCCGACCTGATACTGATGGACATTGAACTGGCCGACGGGCAGAGTTTTGAGATATTCAATTTAACAGAAGTGAAAAGCCCCGTGATCTTCACCACTTCTTACGATGAATATGCATTGAAAGCTTTTAAAGTAAACAGCGTGGATTACCTGCTAAAGCCGATACAAAAAGAAGAACTGCAGGCAGCCATCAGCAAGTTCAATAAATTAAATCCTTCCAATGCCGATATCAGCATCGACAGCCTGGTAAAAGAACTGCAACAAAAACTGCAACCCAAAGAATTCCGCAAGCGCTTCCTGGTAAAACATGCACAAAAATTAGTGAGTATTGAAGTGGGTGAGATCGCTTATTTCTACAGCGATGGCCGGCTCAACTTTTTTAAGACCACCGACAACCGCAAGTTTGTGGTGGACTATACCATGGATGAACTGCAGGAAATGCTTGACCCTGAAAAATTCTTCCGCATCAGCCGCTCTTTTTATGTTAGCATCAGCAGCGTTGATAAAATTGACGACTACTTTGGCAACCGCCTGGTGCTGGGATTAAAACCCGCCGTGGATAAAGAAGCATTGGTGAGCAGGGAGAAGGTGACGGAGTTTAAGAAATGGATGGGGAAATAGTGGGCGGGATAAAACAGATTTATAAACGCTTTACATCCCGCTCTTAGACAAACTCAGACTGACCTTTATTAAGCTGGAGTTAGCATCTTTATTCTTTAATACGATAGTATTTTAATTTTCGCAGGCACTTCTCTTTAAGCATTAACGAGTTGTGCTATTAACTTTTTTGCCGGGCAATCGCCATTTCATTGTCAAATATTTTGAATTTATTTTTTTAAACAAAAGCAAAAAAAACTTTAAAATTCCAGAGAAACTCTTTTACCAAATAAACAGCAATTGAGAATCAATCTATTTTAATAGCAAAACACGTTAAATACTATAAAGCAGCATTGCCAAATCCGTTCACCTCAACGGCACCCTCAGCAACAAAGTGGAATCAACTTTAGTCACTTCCACATGCATGGCAGCTTTTAATTTCGTAAGCCGACCCTGCATGCCCTGGCTTTGCAACAGGTTAGTGATTTGCTGCATATCGCAACTGTCGTTTTTAAACTGTATAGTATACAGCAAATTATTTTTATCCATCCCAGCATGAATCTTACCATTACCTGCACCCGCTTTTACCAGGCCCTTGATGGTTTCTTTAAACAGCAGCAACACTTCATGCCGGAACTGCATATCCGGTTTTAATGCTACCACTTTTTCATCCACCAGCAGTTGCAGGTCTATATTGTACTGTTTGTTCAGCCCTTCAATAAATTCCTGCATCCGTTCCACCGTTTTTTCCATGCTGTCGTTTTCCGGGGTAATGCTCCACAGCATATCATCTATTGCCACGATCATGTTCTGGCTCCTGCTATGTATCTGCTCAATAAACTCTTTTGACTTTTTTGGCTCTGTGTCTGCTTTCAGCCTGGCCATCTCACTCAGGATATTGATATTACTGAGTGCAGTGTTTACTTCCTGGTGCAGGTTACCGGCGATATCACTCCGCATTTTTTGCACCGCCTCTTTACGTTTCATCCTTGCCCTGTCAAACCAAAACACCAGGCTACCGGTAAGCAATACCAGCAGGCAAAAGAACCACCAGGATTTCCAGAACGGCGAGTTGATCTTTATCGACAGGCGCAGATCGCTCTCCTTAATATTGCCGCTCTCATCAAACATTTTAAAGAGCAGGATATATTCCCCCGGCGGCAAATAAGAATAAGTAGCCGTATAATTTTTATCCGCCGTTTTCCATTCCTTATCCAGGCCGTCCAGTTTGTATTGAATCAGCGAAGGACTATTGTACAGCAGCGATGAAAAAGAAACCGCCAGTGCATTTTCATCATAGCCCAATACGATCTGTTTTAAGTGAAGCAATGAATCAACCGGCAGTTCTTTATTCATTACTTCAAAATTGGTGATGGTTACCTGCAGGTCCGATCTGCGGAAGCTGATGCTGGATGGATCAAACATAATAAAATGATTGCTGCTGCCAAATAACAACCTGCCATCTTTCAATTGGCGGGAGGCGGACAAAACAAAATTATCATTCTGTATACCATCTTCTTTGTTGAACCGTACAAAGACACCCTTGCGTACTCCCACCCTGTACAAACCGCTGCTGGTGGTGATCCACACAAAACCATGCTGATCTTTTTCAACAGCAGCAATATAGCCTGAGATTCCATCCGGTGGGCCTACATTATACATTTTTTGCGATCGCCGGTTATACAACAGCAGTTTTGTTACTGTAGTGATCACTACCAAACTGTCGTTATAATCCAGTACAGCAGATACACCTTCTTCCGGCAATTTCATTCTGCCTGCAGCATTCCTTTCAAAATGCAACAATACCTCATCTGTTGAAGGGTCTATCATAAACAATCCCGATGCTGCTGTGGCAATCCATACCATGCCTTTCCTGTCAACCATTATCTTATTGATACCGTCTGAAGGAATGGAAGCAAACTTAACCGGCTCCTCTTTTAGTTGAACTTTTCCATTTACTGCTTTCCATTTATAAACGCCCGAATGGATCATACCAATCCACAGATTCCCTTTGTTATCTTCTGCCAGTTGCCTTACTGTTTTGTGCTGCAGCGATGCAGGATCATAATAACCAGCCACTCTTTTTGCCTGGTCAATTACATAAATGCCGGGCTGTGATCCCATCCAGATCGTATTGCTGTCCGCAGATGCCGCCATCGTCCAAACAAAAGGCCCGGCATTATCATCAAGCCCTTTAATGTGCGCCGGTGTAACAGTAAAATTACTGTCGTAATGATACAACCCATCCTCCCAGGTGCCCACAAAATAACCGCCCCGGTTGGTTTCTATAAAAGACATGGGGCTGCCATTGCCGGTCTTCCCACTCATTCTGTTTACGTGTGATACATTGGTGAAATATTCCTGCGATGGATTGAAACGGTACAATCCGTTGTTGTCGGTACCGGTCCAAATGCTGCCTTCTCTGTCCTCAAATAAAGCAGTTACAATTTCATAAGCAATGCTGTGCTCATTTCTGTAGCCATTATATACCAGCTGAAATTTCTTTTCCTTTTCCAGCAACTTCGCAAATACTTTTACCCCTCTTACCCAGATGGTTCCATCCTGCTGTTCAAAAAAACCATTTATCTCGTGGTAAGCCTTCACAGCAGTAAGCAATTCAAATTTTTCGGCAACATTTGTTTTGGTATCAAAACAAAATACATTGGGGTAAACTGATGTCCAGCAAAAAAACCAACACCTTCCACGCTTATCAAAAAGCATTTGATTGGGATGCACTGTACGATCAAATGCATCAGTGGCAGGTTCCTTTTCTATGTTGTTACCGGGATAACTCCATTGCTTTGTATCAGCATTGTAGATGGCTATACCCAGCCCCTGCACACCGATCCAGTATTTGTGAGTGCCGGGCTGCTGGGCAATATCAGCAATGGTCCATTCAGGTTTGAGGCTAAAAAAATTATGGGTGTAAGAAAATTCGCTTTTCTGTTCATTCCATGTAAGTAATTCACTGGCGAAAAACATATAAAAAATATTGCCGTATTCATCCTTCGTCAACCACTTGTGTGCCGAATAGACCGAGCCGGCTTTTTTAGGCTTTACTGTTACCTTATGAAAAGTAAAATCCCTGCGGTTGAAAATACCTGCATCACCATTGGCAAGCAGTACCCACAATCTTTTTTGTTTGTCAAGCATCAGTTGTAACACAGGGTTAGAAGGAAGAGACAGCGAATCTCCATCCCGGTGACGGAAGGATTGATAGCGCACCCCGTCATACCGCTGCAGGCCATCTGTGCCCCCGATCCAGATATAGCCCTCACCATCCTGCAATACGGTGTTCACCTGGTTGGAGAGCAGGCCTGATGCTGTGGAATAGTGTGAAAAAAAATATTCCCTTTGCGCCTGCGTTTTTACTCCAAACAGCAACACAACAACCAGTAAAATACTCTGGTATAAAGGAGGTTTAAGCATTCTCAAATTTAATAAACAGTTATATATCTACAGTCCCGTCTATTCAATACTTCACACAATTCATACAGCCTTTTACTCAGTTCATACAGGTATTTTTTGTACCCGGCAGCATTGCTGCTATTTAACTTCTGATGCGTCGCACACTTATACCACATGAATGCTGTTCAGCCAGCCCAGCGCAAGAGTTGTTTTTTTCAAAATGGGCATCAGCCTGAAAACAGAAAAGCCTGCACCTGTTCAAATAAAAAATGCAGATGAAAAAGTATTGACAGATGCTGCGTACAAAAACAAGATCAACAAACTGGCAGCAGAATTCGCCACCTACAACCCCAATGGATTGACATCAGGATATGCGGTAGCCCTGCCATCCAATAAAATGATCAGCAGGAGCATATCAGCACAACCGCAAAAAGCAATAGAAGAAAATTAATACACGGGCAACCATCGTTTGATTCAAGCAGGAATTTTTCCTGCTTTTTTATTGGAAGGCAAAACAAATCGCCCTTCTTACACAAAGTTCTTCAACCGATACATTCATTCATACGGTTCATGCATCCTTGCATTGACCGAGGCAGCACAATAACTCAACTTTGACCTATCAATCATTCACGTCAAAATCAATCACCCATGAACAGGTACAATATGTTTTACCAGGTACACAAAGCACTCAGGGCAATGCTTTACACAACAGCCATTACATTACAACAAACAGATTTTTTTAATGAAGAAGAAGCCAACGCATCCATAAAAATGGTGCAGGAGACGGTTGGTCTTTTTGATGAGCATGCACATACAGAGGATCATTTTGTTTTGTCAGCCATTGAAATTTATGAACCATCTGCAGCAGCGCTTTTTGAAGAAGAGCATGTACAGGATCATGTATTGAGCAACCAGCTTCGCTCATTGTTAAACATCTTCCGGCATACTGAAACTGAAGCAGCAATCATCCAGGCAGGAGGCGCTGTCCGTCTTGCGTTTACTGAGTTCATGGTATTTAACCTGCAGCACATGGCAAAAGAAGAAAGCAAACTGAACCACCTGCTGTGGAAGCATTTTACAGATGAGCAGTTAAAAGGAATCACGCAAACTATCATCACAGGTCTTCCACCGGAAAAGATGATCCGGTTCAGTGCCTGGATGATGAAGGGACTCAGCAACCATGAAATCATCAACTGGCTGAAGGAAATTAAAAACAATGCTCCCGAATTTGTATTCAATAGCATGTTAAGCCTGGCAGAAAAAGAATTACCAGCCGCAAGATGGAACCAGGTGCAGGGCAATATTACGGAAGGTGCCATGCTTGCATAAAAAAATTTTATACTTATTACAAAATAAAAAATCGCCATGAAACATTTAACAGTAAAAGCATCCCTGGCCAGGCTACGGATATGCATCATCGCCACTATTCTTGTCATTACCAGTTTATTCCTATTTTCTTTTTCCAGCAATCGAATGGCAGATGATTTTTCAAACAGCTGGGCATCACCAGTACCAATGCAGATGAAAAAATATCCGGCAGTATACTGGGTGGATACCTTGATCAATACGGAGTAAGCAATGCAAAGAATATCGTACTGGGCAAAAGAGCAGCCGTAGTAAAAGACCTGGCAAATTATACCAGGCAATATGTAAACAGCAGTGCGTTCATTAAAGCATACAATCAATTAAAGGAATCGCAAAAGCCGGTAAAGAATAAAATACAGACGCCGGAAGAAATGCGTACGCTATCCATTGATCAGTACAAAAAAAGTATTACTGAAACAGAAGCAAGCATGAAAAAATCAGGCGCTTCACTAAAAAAAATATTTGAAGATGTGCTGGCTGAAAGTAAAAAACAACTAAAAGAAGCCGAGGATCCAAACAATAAATTTTATGTGAATTACAAAAAGAATTATGACGGGCTGGTAAAATCAAATGAAGCATCTTACAACAGCCAGTTGGAAGCATGGGAAAACAAATACCCCGGCAATCACCTGCTGTTTGTAAAAGCACGCCTTCAGCAATTCATCAGTGAAACGGCAGGAATTGATTTTGATGCACAACTCATAGAAAAGAATGGTAAAAAAAAACAAGAGCCGCCTTTTCCGGGCGGCTCTCTTATTGGTTGGTCGTGGTTATTGTATCATCACTTTCAACACGGCTCCCGGAAAACCCTTTCCGGATATTTCCATTTTATAAGAGCCTTTGGAAAGCCTCCGTTTTATATCAATGTATTCGGTGGCAGTGCCTGCACTATGATTGATTATATCGTTTGCCACCAGCTGCCCGGCATCATTGAACAATCTTATTGAATAAAGCCCCGCTGGCAATGCACTCATACGAAGCTGAATGAAGTTTGCGGTAACAGGATTAGGAAATACATAAACAGCCGGCGTGTTTTTATACAGTATGACCTTTGCGATATTGCTGTAAATAAATATGCCCCTGGCAGTAATTGCTTTTATCCTGTAATAATAATATCCCGGCGTAAGCGATGGATCTTTCCATTGGTAAGCTACCGGAACAAAACTGTTTCCTTTAGACAGCTGGCTGCCAATACCTGAAAAATGTTCCCCGTCAGTGGATCTTTGCACTTCATAATTCAATACGTCAAATTCGCTGCTTACATTCCAGGCTGCAACCACATCTTTATTCAACAGGGTTGCAGTGAGATCCGTAAAAGCTGCAGCAGATTTAAACACAACTATAAACCGGTCAGACGCAGCAGAGGCAGTATCATCAGTGATACCAAGGCGGATAAATGAAGTATCATTCATGTTCAATGCCGTTTTGGTTCCGGTATATTTATCTTCTGCAATGGCCACCAGACTATTATCAATTCCTTTACCAATAAATGCAAGCTGGTAATCGCCTTTGTACAATCTTGAAAGATGATAAAAGATGGTATCACCTGCAGCTATCTTTTTCCTTAACTCTGTAGAAAGTTTTTTACCATTCCGCAGAATGCTGATCTTTTCTGCACCTGCAAAAGATACCAGCTTTGGTGCATCCCTGTCGTTCACTTCATTGTCAAAATCGTTGCTGCCGATATTTATCACACCATCTACCTGCTTCATTACATTACCGGTTCCGGAATATAAATTACAGGTAAGGAAATCCATATTATTCAGGAATGAATTTGCACCGGCAGGACGGCTTGCAATGCCCACGGTACTGCTTGCCGAAATTTTACAAGGCTCGCTGAATTTAAAATTACCACCAGCAACGGGCACCATAATAGCTGCTCCGGATTCAATTGTCCCGGTGAATGTATTATCAGTTGGAAAGCCACTTCCGTTAGCAGTAACAGCATACACTCCGGCACCCAGACTGGTGCAGGTGATCCAGCCACCAACATTGTTAGCTCCGGGCAATTTAGGATCCCACAGGTAAAAAGATTTACCGGCAGTAACACCCGGATTAACGCCATCAAAATCCACTTGATTAAAACTGATAGCCGATGCATACGGATTACCCAGCAACTGAAAACCGGAAGCATTCAGGGATATGAGTACATCCCCCATATTGATCTCCCCTCTTGTACGTAAGGTGGTTGGTGTGCCCGGCACACTGGTGTTGCTTACAACAATACTGCGATCTCCTCTCACGAATATCATATACCCGGGCTGGTCAGTGATTTTACCTGCATTGGTAGCAGCCAGTGCATCCCATCCATTGGTAGCTGTATTGTAACTGTAAATAGAGGGGTTGTTGGTAGAGCCCTGGTCGTAGCCGTTAGCAGCAACAGTGCTTCTTGTAATGGCTGTTCCAAAACCAGGATTGTTATCACTTGGCAATAACCTGTTTACAGAAGATTGACCTTCCTGCCAGGACGCATTGATAGTGGGGGCATTCACAGCCGACAATGGTGCAGTCAGCATTCTCCATCTTCTTGCTGCAGCCGAATTGGCAATGGGCAGGTAACGTTGAATTATAAATTTCCCGGTATTGTACAGCATTGAAATATTACCGGGATCGGTTGTTTCACCAATCCTTGCAGTACGGGTGTTATCGGATGTTAAAGTGATATCATTGTTTATGTTAACCGTACCACTTTGCAAAAACAATTCGTTCGTGATTGTTACTGAAGAATCAACAGCTAATGTCGAAGCTGTTGTTTTTTTATTAATGGTCATCCGGCTGAACAGTTGTCCTCCGTCAGCTTTGATGGAGGCAGCATTGGTACTGTCAAAAGTAACCATGCGGTCGTTTTGTACAAATAAACCTGTTCTGTTCCATGCTCCTCCCACAGTCAGATCACCTGCTGCATTGGTTGATAAGGTAAGTGTCCCTTTGATATTCAGGCTGTCACCAACAGATAAAGTGTACGGCATGGCAGCGGTAATGATGGATGAGCCTGCATCAATATTCAATTTACCGGAACAGCCAAGGGGCCCGGGTGCAGGATAATCTGTTGAGTTCAGTTCAACAGGCGTATTATTTTGCACGATCACATTGTTGGGGTAACCGGCTCCGGTAGCGCCGGCGGTATTGGTATTCCATTCCATGTTGCGCTTATATCCACCGACCCCGTTATTGTAGATCAGCGTAGATGCAGGGCCATAATCAGGTGAATTGGTGATCACAAATCCATACTGATCAATTCTTAGCTGTGCATTAATGGTAGTGATCCCTGCGGCTCCAAAATTCACTCCAACCGTAGTGCTCACCATGATATTATTGTCAAACAACAGTTTACTGCCACCGCTTACTGCAACAACATTCAATCTTGGTGATCCGGTTGCCACCGCTCCCCTTATCATAAAATCTCCGGTACCGGTACCGGTAAATATTTTACTGGTACCGCCGCTCTGAAGACCGATATTAATTGAATTGGAGGCATCACCCTGTAATGTGATGATACCGTCATTCAGGTCAATATTTCCATTTTTGAACCTTATCACATATTTGGTGAGATCATCTACAGTTGAAATGATATAAGCATTCGTAACATTACCAACAGAGCCATTCAATTGCAGATCTCCGGAAGTTTTATCCACCACCATGTAATCTAAATACACAACGCCCCCACCACTTCTTGTAATAAGCTGATTGCCTGTTGGGCCATTAAAAACAACTTCACGGCCATTATTCAGCACGGTGCCACTCACACCAAAAGTATAGTTACCTGCAATATTGATATTTCCTCCTGAACCGCCACCGAGCCTAAGTTCACCATTTACATTTACATCTTTTAAAACGGTTAATGCCGCATTCATGGAAGTACCTCCCTGGTTCATGGTAAGCACACTTCCGGCATCAATGGTAATTGAACCTGCACATTGCCTTGCAACAGAAGCTCCACCCCATGCGCCCAGGTCAAGTATTGTATTGTTTGTGACCAATACATTATAAGGATAACCTTTCCCGGAAATGGCACTCCACTCGAGGTTACGTCCATAATTGCCGCCGGTATTAAATTTCAATGTAGCGCCCGTTGCATAAAAAGGCGCATTATTATTGACAAAGCCGGATGAATTAATGGTTAAAACAGCCCCATTCTGAATAGTGCTGTTCTGTCCAAAATCCACCGATGCATTCAGGTTTACGTTGGGTAGCAGCACTGCATTGGGGGCATTACTGGTGATGGCAAATGCACCGGCGAAATTCAGCGTTCCGGCAGCTGAAAAATTTGCGGTTGAACTTAAAGCAATCATGTTTATACCAGCCGACATATTAATGATACTGGCAACAGTCATGTTTACCGTACCGCTGATACGAAAATCGCCTGAAGGGAAAATCGTAACATTATCATTGGCCATGTTAACAGTCCCTCCTACCTCTACCCTCAGGAAATTGAGTGCACTGGGCGAATTAAGCGTAAGATTGTCTCCTGGCTGGATGTAAATGGACACTGAACCATCATTGGCAGTTGGTTTATCGCCAAGCAACCATGATGCATTGGTATTGAAACTGCCGCCGCCTGTTCCGTTCGTTACAAAAAGCAATGCTGGCCTTAATTCATTGCCCACAAATTTTGCCCCCACACCATAGTTGTCAAAGTTAATTTTTGCAAGCTGTGCCGGTGTTAACCCGGCAGCAGTGATATTAATGATCTTACCTGCAGAAGGTGTCCAGTTATAGATAGTAACAGTTGAAGCCGCATTCCATACTTCAGCACTGCTGTTGGCGAAATTCAGATTGAAAGTACTGGCGCTTGTTCCCAAATCAATATTTGCGTTCGATTGAAAATTGAGTGTATTGCCATTGATAATAGCAGCTGCACCCACATTTCCAATTCCCAAATTACCTCCATTAAAGACCAGTTTACTGCCGGAGGATAATGCAGCTGCTGCACCGATGGTAAGGGTACCTGCATTCAAATTGGTGTTACCCAAATAAACGTTCGTTCCTGATACTGTTACATTACCGGAACCCGCTTTAGTAACACTGTTACTAAGGCTATTCAATGAACTGCTGTTGG
This sequence comes from Chitinophagaceae bacterium, assembly GCA_016722465.1. Lineage (GTDB taxonomy): Bacteria > Bacteroidota > Bacteroidia > Chitinophagales > Chitinophagaceae > Ferruginibacter. The sequence continues at coordinate 1,148,704 of JADKJC010000013.1, forward strand.
CATCGAGGCCATTGCTGATATTGGTGGCCGAGGCAAATGTGTTGTTGCTTTGACCTAGTAATACAGAGCCTGTATTGGTGAGTTGATGTTGGGTACCAACTGTACCAAGTCCCCAAAATACATTCTGGCTTACCCCTCCATCATAATCATCTTCCAAAAAAACAGCGTAATCAGTTATCGGGTTGGTCGTATTCAATTGATGGTCATAAAAATTACTGGTGCTGGTGCCATCAGTAATGGATACATTCATCCTGTCGGGGGTTGTGAGGGTTAGCGTGAAGGTGAAATTTTTTGCTGTTGTCATTTGCCCACCAAAACTTGCAGCCTGGGTTGCTCCACCGGAATATTTCACGTACCAGTTACCCCAGTTGCCTGCTCCAAGATAAAGTGGCCCGTCAAGGTTTACAGAAAGGGCATAATTGCTTTCCCTGTCTGCCCATGAACTTGTGGAAGGAGAGGCAAGTAATGCAAAACCTATCTTTCCATAAGCCCTTCTTGCATTCAGTGTTATTACAAACTGATCCCCGGATTGTAAACTTCTGTCGCTTGTATTTGCGCCTGCAGCATCCGTTCTGAATTTACGCCAAAGCGTGTACTGCTTGGGGGCCGGGTTATTGGCAAACATTCCAAGTTGGTAGCTACCCTGGTTAAATGTACCACAAGAGGCACCAGATGAATAAGACGTGTAATAATTTCCAGGCTGTTGTTGAGTGTAAGTTACCGTTACTTGTGAAAAGGTATTTTCGTAAGCCCCCAATAAAAAGGATAACAAAAGAAATAAACCTGGCAGCATTACCGCTGACTTTGATGGAATTGGATTCCAATCCCGCAATACAATCACCCTCTCTTTCCTACCAAAGAAATAAAAGACCGAGTAGTTATTTTTCATATAGCCCACCATTTAATGTGTATTTTTTACACAATTATTTTTACGTATAAAAAAAAGCAATCGTAATAATTCATTTATAAATTAACGGTTGCCGGAAATATTATTTGTAACAATGGTGTTTCCAGGAGAGTATGGCATGCAACGGTGTAAAAATAATACTATATGTCAAAAAATCAAACGTTTGCAGGAAAAAACTTATTCAGGCAGCTGCTGATAAGGACAGACCCTTAGAAATTCTGCCCACAAAAAGACCTCTTTGAATTCAACAAAGAGGTCCCCAGTAACTATGTAAGTGCTTATTCCACAACTACTTTAATGATCGCTATTTTTTTATCCGGGCCGGTCACTTCAAGGTTATATATTCCTTTTGCCAGTAAATTTTCGAAATGAATCAAGTGAGTATTTAGACCACCGCCATGCTGAATTTTTGTGTTTAATAACAACTGCCCGGTACCATTTAGCAGCCTTGCCTGGTATTGGCCAGCCGGTTGATCATTCATTTGTAACAGGATGGTATTACTGGTAACAGGATTAGGAAATACATACAGATCAGGGCTGTATTTTACTATGGTCACTTTCGCCACATCACTGTAAGTAATCACCCCGTTTTTAGACACACTTTTAATCCGGTAGAAATAGTGGCCGGGTTGTGGGCCTGCATCCAGCCAGCGGTAACTAACAGGGTTACTGCTGTTGCCTGCTGACAGCACCGTACCGGCAGCGCTGAATGTAATTCCATCGGTTGAACGCTCGATTGTGTACTCTTTGACATTGAATTCGTCCGCCACTTTCCAGTCTACTGCGATATCTCCTTTCAGTACAAACGCATTGATGCCGGTATACTGCACTGAGCGCCTGAATACCAACCTGAACCTGTCCGTCGCCGCACTGGCTGCATCTGCATTAATGGAAAAATCTACCCAGGTGGTATCCTGCATATTTACAGGCGTTTTTGTTTTCAGGTACAGGTCTTCAAGAAAGGCGGTAGTGGAAGATGGAGCTCCAATTTTATCCATGATAAACTGTAACTGGTAATTTTTGCGTTGCATCCTTCCTGTATAATAAAAAATCGTATCCGCATCTCCCGCCAGTTTCTTTCTTTCAATGGATAATATCTGCCCGGTTCTCTGCAAACCAAAATTCTCTGTAAAGTTGCCAAGTTTCCTTGCATCATTGATATCTGCTTCGTTGTTAAACGCATTATCAAATAAAGACAGAGCACCATCCGATACAAAAGAAGTACCATCTGCATTAACCGTGTTCAGTACAGTCATCAGCTGGTTGCTTGCCTGCCGGAATGCAAGTGTAGTATTAGCAGCATTCTTATCTGTTTCGTTAAAAGTCAATGTTCCTCCGCCTGAAGGGAAATCAACCATAATGGCAGCGCCCGAAGGAATATACCTGTTATCAAATGTGCTGGTACCAATGCCTGTTAGAGGAGCTGACCTGTCAAAATTTAAGTTTGTTGAATTCCAGGTAAGGGTTATAAATGCACCCTGGCCGGTAGTACCTCCCAGGTAAGGATCCCAAACATAATAAGTTGGATTCGCCGGCCAGCCGGCACCTGTCCTTATCATAGAATTAAAATCAATTGCAGATGCATAAGGGTTACCCACTACCGTCATACCAGCAGAAGTGATGGATTTTGTTCCAATAAAAATCTGTCCCCTTGGCCGTAAAGTGGTAATCGTTGGCGTTTTAAATTGGTTGGTGATTTCTCCATAATTTTTCCTGTCACCACGCACAAACAGCATCCAGCCTTCCAGGCTGTTCACGGAAGTAGCATTGATATTAGCTGGTGCAAGCCAGGAACCGGCATTGTAATATTTAATACTGGTATTGTTGTTAGGACTTTGATCGAAGCCATTGGCCGCTGAACCACCTGTTATCTGAGTTGCAAAACCTCCGGTGGAAGCGATGGTATCAGCGGCTACAGAAGCAACCCAGCTGGCAGCGGTATAATCCAACCCCAATAAAGGAGTGCCCCTCTCCTGCCATGCTTCGCTAATTGAATGACTGCCGCCTGTTGGTTTTAAAGGGGCTGCCATTAGGCGCCATGATCTTCTTGCAGGTACATAACGCTGAATAATAAACTGGCCGAGTTTGTCAGTGGCTCCGTATACAAAATCAATATCGGCAGGATTGCTGATTGGCGCTACCCTTGCGGTAACTGTTGAAGAAGACAAAATGGTAAGGAATTTATCATTAGTACCCAGATCAACAGTACCTTTAGTAAAATTGATCTCGTAACTGATGTTAACGTTATCCGCCAACGTTACCTTATTTGCTTTGGCTGATTTGTTGATAAATACATAAGGGAAGGTCTGGCCATTGTTTGCAGTAATGGTAGCATCGGTGCTGCCTTCAAAAAACACAGCCCTTCCATTGCCTGCACCAAAGTTTACGGTACCATTGGCATTCCTGGTCCAGTTACCGGTCAGGTAAATATCTGCCCCAATGGTATTGGACATAATGAGTGAACTTGTTCCGGCATTGCCGCCAATATTGATGTTACCTGCTACATATAAATTTTTAGCGCCTGCAGCAGAGATGTCAAGAATCCCTGTACCTGCACCGGATGGACTACCGATTGTTAAATCGCCGCCACAACCAATTGGTGTAGGCGTGCTTGCTGTAAAGTAAACCGTAGTACCATTTTGAATAATTACATGATGAGGATAGCTTGGTGCCAATGCTGTGTTGGTTCCCCATTCAAAATCACGATTGTAAGAACCTGTATTATTATAAATAAGTGTAGAACCAACGGCGTATTTTGGTGAATGGTTAACGACAGCACCCAGTAAATTCAGTTTGAAAATATTATTGATCCTTGCATTGTTTATAAAGTCAACATTGCCACCGCCAGCGGTTACATTATACAATTCTGGTGTACCATTAATAACGCCTCCCCCATCGAATCGGATGATATTATCGTTTGCAGTTCCACCGAGGTACTGGTTGCCGCCGCTTGCGTTCAATACACCAGCCTGAATAAGCAGTTCCCCCGCAGTGCCTGCATTAAAGCGGCCACTGTTGAGGTTTAATGTTGTTACTGTTTTGTTGTTGGGCAACAACGTAACGATATCGTTTGGTGCAATACCTGTGTTGAGTATCGTCAATACACCAGTACCGGTAATCGTATTTGGCAACCTGTCGCCGGTATTTTGATTGGCGGCACCGGAATAAGTGAAATTGCCGCCGTTATAGATAAAATTGGTGCTGCGTACATTGCCAATACCAGTACTGCTTATCCCGTCAATACTTTGTATGGACAATGCGCTTCCGCTATTCATCGTTACAGTACCGCCTGCAGTTGGTGAGTTGATAAAGTTCTCTCCGGTTGCAATGAGTGTTCCGTTCACAACAACATTACCGGTACTGCTCACTCCCATATTTTTTTGCAGGCTGGCAGTGGTACCTGCATTGATATCAACTATTGAAAGTGCATTCACATTAAATGTTCCTGCACCCCAGATGATCTGTGTAGCGCCGCTATTCATATTTACGGTACCGGCAGCAGCGGGCGAGAAAGAAAGTGTTGCACCTGATGCAACATTGATATTTCCCCTTATTGAATGGTCAGGAGTTGGCGTTCCCTGTAAGTTTAAATTGAATGTGCCAACAGCTACCGTAAGACTGTCACATATAAATGAGCTGGCTGCAGCTACGCTTGTTACCTTATTTGCGTTGTAAGTAAAATTTGAATAGGTACGGCCTGATATTGAAGGAGAAGATACTGTAGGGTCAGAGTAGCGGAACAAACTGTTGGTTTGGAAAGTAGTGATATTTACACCTACTCCACCAAATGGATTGGCGCCTTCAAAACATTCACATACAGAACCGTTCTGGAATATGACAGCGCCGTTTGTACCTGTTGTTCCAAATGGGTTACCACTAAAGCCAGTAGCCGGAACAATACCTGCTGCAAAATAACCGCCCGCAGGAAAAACCAATGCCCCTGCTGTTGTTACCGTAACGGTATGGGTTGATTGCTGCAACCTTAATGTTCCTGCTACAGTACCCGTAGCATTGGCCGGCAGGTTAAAATTAACAGCATTGGCTCCACTGATAGTCATGGACGATCCGCTGGCAATATTGAATTGCGGCGTTGCGGTACCAGGAAACAACAGACTTATAGTCCCCGCTGTACCTGCATTAAATGTAACGATGTTATTTGTGTTTACAGTAAACTGCGTTAGCCCAATGCCGGTAGGCATATTTGTGGTAGTATAGGTAGCCCCGCCTGCCACATCAAAAATAACCCCATCGCCACTGCCCGGTACACCTGTAGGTGACCAGTTACCTGGCACAAGCCATGAACCACCTGCAGCATTTACCCAATGATAAATAGCCGGTGCCACATATACCCTGCCCACCCATTGTGCGGTGGCAGATAAAGTACCTGTTGATTCATTCAATGCGCCACTGGTAATGGTAAAGTTGGTGTTGTTAACCACACTTGCAGCATCGTTAACCCATGCACTGCCCGTCCATCGGTTAAGCCTGATGTTAGCAGCTACACCTACCATATCACCACTAATATAAGTATAAACCGATGAGTAGGAATAAGAGCCTGTGTTTACACTCAGGTCGGTATTCCACCATCGGTTGTTGATATAATCGGTTGCGGAAACATCGTTTGCATTTCTTGGCGTTACCGCTCTTACATTCAGGTACCTTGCTGTTGAGTTGGCAGTGAATGTATAGCTAGCCGGTGTATAGTTGCCGCTGTTGCCAACAGGGTATAAAATAGTTGCTAACGCCACCGGCTGGCCCAATGCACCTGTACTGTTTGTAACCACCATTTTTGTATTGGAATACGGTGCTCCGGTTATATTTACGGTGGTTAAATTAAATGTGCTTAATGTAAGGTTGCCGGTTTGTAATTGTAATGCAGCAGTAACATCAAAGCTTTGGCTTAAAGTAACCCCTGCAGCATTAGTGTTATTGATAATCATATTCGCAACCGTGGCAGCAGTTGGGGTGGTGGTAAAAGCGCTGGTTACCTGTGCAGATGAACCATTAAATTCATAAGTGGCTCCAGAGCTGAAACTTGCAAGGGCCAAAGTTGTGGTAATACTTGCTGTTCCTGTAGTGGTACCGAATACGCCGCCAACATTACCTGTTTTTAGAGTGCCGCCTGTTTGTAATGTAAAGCCTGTTCTTGCGGTAGCCGCATTGGTGCCTATTTCATTCGTTCCGCAAACAAGAGTGGCTCCGGTATTTACTGTAAAGTTCCAGTTGTTGGATGTGCTTGGACTTGCGGGTAATATGCTGGTAAGCAAAGTGAGGGTTTTGCCAGAAGTTACAAAGAAATTATTTTTTACATTTGAAGGTGATGTAACTGCCATAACTGATGGTGCAGCATTATAAGTAACAGAAGCTGCTCCGCCTGTAAAATTGATAGATGCAGGAGAAGAACCACTACCCCCAAAAAATAAGCCGGTGCCTGTTACTGCGAAATTACCGCCAAGATTGAGTGTTAAAGCAGGTGTATTCGAACTTCTTTGAAAACAAAATGCCAATGGAACAGCAGAAGCAGGCGTTAATATTGCTGGTGTTGCAATTGCCACTGTAGAAGCAGTTCCAGTACTTGTTGAAGAAAAGTTACCAGTACAATTTATTGTAATAAGCCCTGAACTGTAAGAATACATTGTAGCGTTGCCGCTAATGGTTATGCTACCTGTGTTAAGTATGAGTGTTGAGGAGCTGCTTCTGGAAAGTCCAAATACACTGTTTCCGGTTACTGTAAGTGAAGCCATTGTCATTACATAATTTCTGCTAGACCCGGCTCCAACAATATGCCCCCCGTTAAGAGTACAATTACCTGTTATATTTACTGTACATGTCGTATTAGAATTTTCACAAGGCCAAAAATAACCACCCGTAATGTTCAGATCAGCACCTATATTTATTGTCGGTGAAGCTGTGCCTGTATTGCCTACAAAGCCACCTCCTGAAATATCCAAACTACCTCCAATAGTAAGCAGGGTTGCAGTATTACCAGTCAATCTGAATTCATTTGTACCACCACCGGTAGTCATTATATTTAGATTCCCCTGCACATTTGTAAGTGCGCCTGCCTGGTTCCAGCTTCCAAACAATGTAGCCACGTTAATAGTAAGGTTACCCCAGCCGGGACTACCACTTGCCGGTAAACCCGTACCAGGTGCAACCAGGGGATTTGTACCAGCCCATTTAGTTACCACCACATTACTGGTATTGCCATAGCTGCGAAGTGTACTGCCGGGAAAATCATTGATAACACCTGCAGGTGTGCTGCCTACTGCATTATGGTTATAAGTACCACCTGCGTTTACATAAAAGTTAGCAATAGTTACTGCAGCCGCATTGGCGCTGTTATTTGTAAATGTGCCGCCATTTGTTACTACCAGGGTTGGAGAGATGAACCTGCTGCTGCTGGTAAGTGTGCTGCCATTATCAACTATTAAATTCCCGTCAACAGCAGTATTGTTTAGATAAGTGGCACCAAAAACAAGCTGATCTGTCGGATGTGTAAATGAACCCGTACTTAGAATTGTGAACTTAATAGGATCTGCAGATACATTTAGTGTAACAGCATCGCCGTTATTAATTATTGCGGGGGCGTTGTTAACTGGTAGCGCATTATTACGCCAGATAGTGGCAGTACTCCAGGTACCGTTACCCAGGCCTGCGCCTTTTGTAATATATCCTGAAAAAACAAATGATGTTGTGCCAGAAAAAGGACAAGAGCTTGATTCAGCAACCTGTATTACACCAATACTATCTGCCATAGTTGTTGGTATAGTTAATTGAGCAGTTGTTGCGGTTGTTACTCCAATTATTGCGTTAATATCATTGATTGTTGCATAGGTTATGCCGGCAAGATTTGTACCCGTAATAGTAATGACATCTCCGGCATAATATGGTGCCGGGCTACTTACTGATGTAATGGTAGCATTTGCCACACAAGAAGTGCTTGAGAATTCATCTGCACCTATATCAGGTGTGCTGCCCGACCTTACTTCATCATCATAGTCGTCAGTAAAACTGCCTACTACTGCCCCATTATTACTTGCGGCATTGGCCCCATTCAAATGTAAATACTGAAGGCTTGAACCTGTAGTACTTAAAAAAGTAAGTATTGCAGTTTGTGATGCATCATCCCTTGTTGATACCCTTGCCTGGTAAGCAGGTAATGTTTGGTCGCTGTTGGTGCCATCAAAATAGATTAACCTTGAAGCGCCGGATATTCCTGCATAAAACAAATTGTTATTGGAAACCGCAGCATAAGAAGTAAGGGTAGTGTTACTTCGCCTGTAAGCAACAGCCTTGCCTGCTCCAAAAAATGCAGAAGTGTTGATGAGGATATTATTCCGCATAACCAGTGTAGGCGTGGTGCTTGCAAACAAAGCGGAAGATCCAAAGTTTGAACTGCCGCCTGCTGCTGTCAGGTAAACAGTGTTGTAATACACATTCACGGTAGTACCACCGGTAATTCCAATACCCCTTACAATATCATCTGTTGCAGCATTAGCGTTGAGGTTACCAACCAGGTTATTGTCCACCGTTACTGTGGTACCGCCACCGATGCTTATACCATCGGTTGCCGCAACACCGTTAAAGTTGTACAATTTATTTTTATACACCCTTACGGTACTGCCACCTGTAACTGATATCCCCGCTATTGCACTTGACGCAGTGGTTGAATTTAACGTATGCAGTGTGTGATAATATACATTGTGTGTAGTGCCACCTGAAATCCTTATCCCCGTTACGCCTGAAAAGGTGTTAACAGATGACGATAGTGTGTTGATGGTATTTGAATAAATGTTGAACGAGCCATTTGTTACCGTAACGCCTGTTATTGCATTTTGAGATGAGATATTTGTTATGGTATTTCCATAAATACTTCCGGTTCCGTTGGTAACCTGCAGTGGATTAATGGAAGTACTTGCTGTGGAAGTAATATTGTTAAATGTATTGTTGAAAATATTTTTTGTTGGGACTGCGATGCTGCCGTCTGTATTAAACCAGCCTTGTACAGGCATAGCCCCATTTATAGTAATATTAGAAAAATTATTACCCTCGTTTGTGATGGTGGCACCGGCTACAGAACTGCCGGCATCAAAATAAAAATACAAATTACTGCCGCCCCCTGTTTTCGTAAACGATGTAACAATTGCATTGTCCTTTATTATTTTAGTGCCGGTAGCGCCAAGCGAAACGCTGTTGGAAATAAAAGTAACACCGCCTGTGGTAGTATTAATCGAAAGCGATGTAAAAGTATTAGTGCTGATGTTTTGAGAAATTGTGGCAGCACTATTAAAAATATAGGTGTGGCTGCCTGATCCCGCTGAGATATTTGCTATCCCCCTGAAATCATTTCTTTGTATCGATAAAGCAGCAGTGGCTGTGCCGCCCGTATTGGTTATGCCAAATAGGTTGGCTGAATTAGCAACAGTAAAAGTAACTAGCCCGCCGCTTGCATTGCCAAATTTATTATCATTGATGGTAATGGCACCTGTAACTGCCCCTGCATTTGATATCCCAGTAAATGTGCCGCCAGCAGAACCTATTGTGATGTTGCGGATAATATTGTCGGATATATTTAACGAAGTTGCCGCAGCAGCATTGCTTATAGGGAAAAAAGCGCCACCGCTTGAATTGCTGCATGAAATAATACTGTTGCTGCTAATGCTAACAGCGCCTGAGCCACCGGTTAAAATAATTCCCCTAAAAGTAGAAACACCCGTACTTGAAATTACACAGTTTTGAATAATATTACCTGCAGCAGATACATTTCCGGTTCCTGAATAATTTATTGCAGTAAAGTTGCTTGTGGCATTGCTTGCTATACCCACATTCATTGAGTTTGCTGTACTGGAGCTTCCGGTTATATTGTCTATCAGGCTATAAGAAGCTGTTGCAGTTAAGGGCACATGAACAGCATTAAAATTAAACCCAACAGTAGCAGATGCCGCTGTGATATTAATGCCGCCAATATTGTTGTTTTGTATGCTTACAACATTTGGTGAAACAGCATTCGCATAAATGCCTGATATAAATAACTGGATACCTGTGGCAGAACAGGTAATACTTATTGATCCTGTACCTGTAGTTGCACCGATAATATTGCCGGACAATGTGCCAATATTAGCAGACCCAGACGAAACATAGATTCCTGAAAATAGCCCCGAGGCAGGCGGCACACTAGAGGCGCTGTTAAGCGACATGCCCGAAATTATATTGCCTTGTATTGAACTTACAATTGTATTGCCTGCAAGTTCTATTGCTGCCACCTGGTTATTATTTTGAGTAGTAATGTAAGTGGTTGTTCCCGTGCCTGCATTATTTGCATAACCAATGGTATTGCCCGAAATAGCGTGGCCGCCACCGGCACTTACATGTATAGCCCTTACAATTACACCAAGCGTATTCACAGTTCTTGGCGCCGTTTGATAAAATTTATTCCCACTTACAGTCCATGCGTCACTGCCGGTGCTGGCAAACACGCCTGCAGAACTGGCTGTGGCGCTAAAATAATCCTGTATGTTATTGCTGCTGATGATAATACCTGTATTGGCAGTACCATTAGCATATATTGAATAAACAGGCAGGTTGGCGCCGGCCGGCCTGATTGTATTTAACGCAACAGATATGGTGTTATTGGTGCCTGTACTGAAGAATATTATGCCGCTTGCCGTATTGGTGGTGGAGCCCTCAATGGTACAATTTTGTACTGTATTGGTTAAAGCCCCATTGTACATCCTTATGGTAGAGGTGCCGGCAGTATTACTGGTGCTGATGTTTGAAATTGTAAGAGAGTTAGAGCCATCATTCAAACCATCGATGATTACATTATCAGCGCCATTCAGGTCAACTAACGGTGCCGCAAGGTTGCCGGTAACAGTTCTTGACAAACCCGATGGCCTTATAATAACGGATGTGTAAAACGATGGAGCGCCACTTGCGTTTAAGACAGCAGACAAGGCCCCTTCAGTTGTATTACCTGAAATCCAGATATTGATGGCCCCTGTATGGGTGCCCAGGTTAATCGCATCAAAAGCGGCTTTTAATGTTGAATAAGAATAGTCATTGGCGCTGTTGGTGGCATTAACCGTTACAGGCAATACGGTGTATTGATAGTTAGCGCCCGCATTATTATTAAGGTTCAGTGTGGCCATATCATGAGCCAACTCTCCTGAAGCGCTTACATCCGTACTAATCTGGGCGATGGTTTTAGTGCTGTTATAAACATAATACCGTACGATAGTTCCGGCTGGCTGTGCCGGTATGCTGGCAGTACCGGTTGCCCCAACAAAAGTGAGCGGCACAAGTATTGAGCTTGTAAAATTGTTGGTGGAATACCGGATATATACATTTGAAGCCGGTGCGGAAGACATTACGACAGTAATAGTTGGACTAACGGTACCCCCTACTGTTGCAGGACTTTGGGTAACTGAGGTGATTGTTTCAGGACTATAAGTGGTTTCTAAAACCGACATATGGTTGTTTCCACCATTAGCTGTAATATTAAATGTATAGTAATTTCCTGCAGTAACTGCGGGAACCAAGCCGCTTTGTCCGCCCGAAAAATTATTAAATAATGCTGAAGACGTACCCCCAACAGGTGGTACCAACAAATTATAACCCGCTAATGTTAATCCTGCTGTATAAGGACGCCAGTTTGTTGAGTAATCTGGTAAGCCTGCAGTGCCAATACAAAACTCCCAGTTAAGCGTACCGGACACCGCATTGCTGGTAGCCAGCATCTTAACCTGCCTGAAGTTTCCGATTGTATTTAAGTTATAGGTGGTATAACTGCCGTTAACCAATGCTGTACCCAGCACCGTTGGCTGGGCATAGCTGTTAAAATTGGAAGACAGTAAGCATATCAAAACCGCTGTTTTCAGCAAACCTGCGAACCTGGGCCTGCTGATCCTGGCAATCATTCCGGTAAACAGCAATCGTTTTGTAAAAATATTTTTCATACATCATTCATTAAACTTTCAACATGACCCCATCGGCCAAATATGCTGAAAGCAGGATTATTTTCAAAAAAAGTACATTAGATCAAATGATATTGAAACAAACCTTATGCTGCATTTTCAAATCAATGCCAATTTACCGGCATTACCATTGTTAGCAACGCCGTTAACAGCCCATTTACATAAACGCCATCGCCGCAACTTTAAAACAACCGCTAACCAACAATACCTCCAAATACTTACCAGCACACAGTTTGAAAGGTTTTTAAAAAATATGGTTTGTATAATGCTCCCGGGTTACATTAACTTGAGTTGCCGGAAAATCTGCAAATAAGGCGGGAAAAAAGAGCAAATAATAATTTCGCAAAGCGGTCAGCGCCAGCTTTTGTTTCCATTTTATAGAATCCAGTTCAAAAAAGTGCAATCCAATTTCTCAAATCCTTTCCGGCCAAAGCAATCGCAACTCCACAAATACGATTGTAATGTACAACAATTCGCTGACAGTACCCGCCTGCTTTTTCACAAAAAACCGTCTCATTTTATGGATGAAACGGCAGCCTGAATAGCATCGGTACTGATGAAGTTGTATTTATACTGCCATCGCTTTTTCTTCTTCCCATTTAGCCCTGCCCCAGCCTTGTACAATGTGCTTTTCACTATGGTAAGAAGAACGCACCAGGGGCCGCTTTCTACATAATCAAAACCCATATTATAACCGATCTCCCTCAATTCTTTAAACTCATCCGGGTGAACAAAACGATGAACGGGCAGGTGCTTTTTAGTAGGCTGCAGGTATTGCCCAATGGTAATCACATCCACTTTACTGTCGCAGAGATCCTGCATGGTTTGTACCACTTCTTCTTTGGTTTCTCCCAATCCCAGCATGATGCCACTCTTCGTTCTCATACCCCCGCTCTTAAGCATACGCAGTGTTTCCATACTGCGCCAGTATTTCGCCTGTATCCGAACCTGTTTGGTAAGCCTTTCAACCGTTTCAATATTATGAGACACTACTTCAGGGGAGGCATCAATCACCCTTTGTATGCAGGCTGCATCCGACCTGAAATCCGGTATCAACGTTTCTAATGTGGTGGAAGGGTTTAAAGCCTTAACCGCTTTAATGGTATTGTGCCAGATGATGCTTCCCTGGTCTTCAATTTCATCCCGGTCAACCGAAGTGATCACCGCATGTTTTACTTTCATTAAGTGAATGGCTTCTGCCACCCTTTGTGGTTCATCCCAATCAACAGGTTCAGGTTTACCCGTTGCTACAGCACAAAATCCACAACTACGGGTGCATATATTTCCAAGGATCATGAACGTAGCCGTTCCTTCACCCCAGCACTCGCCCATATTGGGACAGTTGCCACTTTCGCAAATGGTGTGCAGTTTATGTTTGTCTACTAAATTGCGGACATGTTTATATTCCTCTCCAATAGGCAGCTTCACCCTTAACCAGTTTGGTTTTTGCGGCTTTGGCTCCACCACTCCATCTATTACCGGCAGTTCAATCATTGAATGCTATTTTATTTTAAAAGATGAATATCATTTACAGATACCCATCTTAACAACATAAATTCAAACTTGTTAAACAAAAACAATTTATATATCCCTTATCTTCTCCGCCCAAACAGTATTGCAAAATATACATTTACAAAAAGTTGTTTTTGCTTTGTATAGATCAGTTGTGGCACTTTGCTGAAATAATATTCAGCAGTTACCCCAACTTCAAGAGCACTTACCACTTCGTTGTACCTACCATAATCAAACCGAAGGGCTGCTTTTGCGTAAGCACCTGGAGAAAGTTTCATATCGCCCCATCCTTTGCTAAAACCGGCTGAAGCAACATCAAGCCCACCTAGTTGGGAAGGAGAAGTAAAAATCGTACTGTCAGGGCTGTCATACTTAATGACACGCCTTCCACCGGTGGAATCATTTACTTCAAGATAATAAGGCCGCAGCAAACCAAGTGATAAACCACCTCCAAAATTACCCGTAACAGCTACCCCATTCTTATTGCTTTTGTTACCCAGCAACAGCTGTTGCTGCACACCCAATTTAAGTGGGTAGAAATAATTTATTTTTCCAAAAATAAAGGGGGAGGAAGGTTGGGACAGATTGGTTTGTTTTTTTTCCTTTGGATCTTTTCTTTCTGCAAAATCTACCTGGAACAGCAATGCTTTTTTAATAGATTGAGCCCTGCCGTGTTCATAGGTTAAGCCCCACCCATCATTCGTAAGTTTAAACCCATATACATTGTGTTTCCTGTATGCAATCACCCCTTCTTCTTCCTGCTTGATGAGGGCATTTACCCGTTGCCTGCGTTCTTCCTTTCTTTCTTTTTTTGTTTTTTGTGCCGCAGCAGATAAACCGATGGTAACTGCAATACAAAAGAATAGTATTTTGTGCATGATAACTTTTTACTTTTGAGTAAATTTATACAAAAATAGTACAATGACAGCAACGATTCACTATGAAGGCAATTTAAGATGCAATGCCACCCATTTGCAGAGTGGTTCTATAATTGAAACAGATGCCCCAACCGATAACAGGGGGAAAGGAGAAAGGTTTTCCCCCACTGATTTAGTATGTACTGCCTTAGGCACCTGCATGATCACTACCATGGCGATGAAGGCTGGGGACCTGGGTATTGAATTAAAAGGTACAACCGTGGATGTAAAAAAACACATGCTCAGCGACCCAAGGAGAATTGGCAAAATTGATGTGGAGATTATCTATCCATCTTCTTTAATATTGGAAGATAAGGACAGGATTATTTTAAAAAGAACGGGCGACAATTGCCCGGTTATGAAAAGCCTGCATCCTGATATTGAAGTGAATGCCATTTACAAATAATTGTATTATAACGGCATTTTTTTAAGGATGCTATTTCCCACAGCACAGTCAAGGCATCTTTTATGATTGCAGTAATTGTTTTTGAGCTGGATGAGTGCCTGTGAATCGCAGGCATTTTTTATGGATAGTCCCAATTGGGAGAACCCGTTTGTGATAACATTTTTCTCTGCTGTAATTTCCTGCAGCCATTGCAGCGCCCTTTCCTTGTATTTATTTTCTCCCAGGTAATGACCATAGGCAAACAGCATGGGCACAACCGTATTGATCACAATATTGCCAACCATCTGGATGCCAAGGTTTTTCTTTTTGAAAGCCGATGCTTCATCAGGCAGGTAATGATAATGCCAGTAATCGTTGGCTGTTACATTTAGTAATTTGATAACTGCTTTTGCAGAGGGTGATTCAATAACCTTTGAGAAAAGGTGATTGCTTTGATGCACCAGCACTGCCAACTGCGCCAGCCGGATACCGGGGAAGTTGGAAGGCCGCATCCGCAGGTAATGTAGCGGAATATTTACAGGAGGCAGTTTATATTTATTTTTTAAAAACACATATTCTTTTTGCAGCAGGATGCAGTAGTCATCTTTAAAATCGCCGCCGAGTAAATTTGCCTGCCCCAGCAACAACGCTTCAATCTGCTGAATTTGATTCTTATGTTTTGACAATATATTTACAGGAACAGACCTTGCAATTTTTTCAAATGCTTCGCTGTTTACTTTAATGCCAAAATTCTTTGCCAGCATCCACCAAAAAGTTTCTTCCCAGTGATTATTGTTTTCATTTAGACAATCCAATACCATTTTAGACTTTTCCAGCAGCCGCTCCACGAGCAGCCGTCCTTTCCAGTTACTCCATACAAATCCGTTTGCCTGCCCAATACTTTGTTCACAGGGAATAAAAACCGGGGACTGCATCAATGTATTGTATTTATCCAGCAGCATTTTGGATACTTTGTGTTGCAGTTCCAGTACGGGAAAAGGAAGCTGCATATCTTCATCATCGTTCCACACTACGTGCAGGATGATATTTTTATAATTACTGTCCCCATCATGCTTATGAGTTTTCCAGTCGGAGGAGAGTACATGCAGTTCAACATTACCTGCCCAGGTATTGTCACCGATTTTTATTTTGGCATCTAAAAAATCGGGGCCCTGGTTGGTATTGTGTGTTCCTGTATTGATGATGGAGACCGGCTCCCCACTGATTGTAAAGAGTTCATTCCTGTTGAAGTACTGAAATTGCCAGATATACTGAAGCAGCTTTTCATTCATATACTACCGGGTTAAACAACCTGAAAATACAAAAAATAAAAGTGGGAATTAAAAATTTTTCAGCGCCTGCACCACCCTGCTGACGGGTAGCCCCATTACATTATAAAAATCCCCGGCAACTGATTTTATTCCCACCACACCAATCCATTCCTGGATGGCATAAGCCCCGGCCTTGTCATAAGGTTGATAGTTGTCTACATAAAAGGCGATCTGTTCATCAGTCAACTCATGAAATGCTACCATTGTAATATCAGCAAAATCGGTTTCATTTTCCGGGGAAATGATTACCACACCGGTGATTACTTTATGCTGCTGTCCGCTTAGTTTTTTTAAAATGGCAATGGCATCTTCCCTGTCTTTGGGCTTGCCGATCACTTCATCGTTCAGCACTACAATAGTATCTGCAGCAAGGATGGTCTTATTTTCATTTTCGCTGCCGGCTAAAAAAGCTTTTACCGCAAGGGCTTTGTTTTTTGCAATGTGGATAGCTATTTCATCCACTTCCAACCCGGCAGGATAGGTTTCCGCTGTTTCTTTTACAATCACATCAAATGAAATCTCAGCCCATTGTAACAATTGCCTGCGGCGGGGAGATTGGGAAGCCAGGATAATGGCAGTTGAATTCATTAAAAAATGAGTTTTTATAAATAAAATCTTAATAACAGCATGGACAGTATACCGGCAAACATTACCCATTTTATTTTACTGCTCACAGCATGGTACTGTTCCGTATCCTTTGCTTTGTAAAATTGTTTCAGGATAACCAGCAGCGGAATAACAAGTAGTATTAAACAATATAAAGCACTTAGCCACCAGCCGGATAAAAGCATGTATACGATGACAACTGCAATAGCCCCTACTAAAACAACCGTCCAAACTCCTACAAATACTTTGGCAGCCGGTACCCCCCAAACGATGGGCATGGTTTTGCAGTTGTATTTTTCATCTCCTTCCATATCCTCAATATCCTTTACCACTTCTCTAATCAGGGATATAATAAAAGCGAAACCTGCATATAAAACAGCAAACTTAAAAATCCGTTTCATTGCAGCAATGATCACTGCCGGCTGACTGAGCGTATTGAGATAAACAGTATTGACAGCCAGGTACAGCACAATGATGACCCAGGCAGTAAGCAGCGAGATGATGATATTGCCACTCAATAGCTTTTTCTTAAAACTGGTGGAATAAAACCACAACAATACAGCACAACCAATATTGGCCAGCAAAATCACCCTGCTTGTTTTATAGGAAACATAAAAACTAATGATGATGCCGGCAATAGTAATCAAAAAATGTAAAATGATTGCCCAGCGCCTTTTGATCACTTTTTCCACCACCATTTTCCCGGGCTTATTTACCCGGTCGATATTAATGTCAAAATAGTCGTTAATGATATACCCGGCTGCAGCAATAAATACAGAAGCCAGTACCAGCATTGCAAATACAGTGGGGGTTAACTTTTGAGTTAGTTGTCCATAAGCCAGGGGAAGGGATGGCATAATGATACAGGAATAAAACAGCAATTGGGTAAGTGCAATGAACAATAAGTTAGGCCATCTTACAAGCCGGAGAAACGAACCTGCTAATTTCATGTTGCTGTTTGTGCCTGCTAAAATAAGGATTGTAAAAAAGAATACCGCATATAGATACATATATAGCAACCGGCTTCCGCCTTTATCAAAAATCCATTTGAAAACGCCTATTTTTCAACAGCCCAAAAAGTAATCAACACCTATAAAACAACTGTTTCAAAAAAAAAAATGAAATTGGCCGGAGAACAAGTTTTTTAACTAATTTTAACGCTTTAAGATTGCAAACCAAAACTAACTGTTTCAACTGGTTGCTATTGTAAATTTAAAAAAACTGCAAATGAATCAATGTTACCAAAACAACAAAAGCAGGTCATTTTTGTGGCTTGTGGTATTTCTTCCAGGCCTGTGGTCAGCCAATGTATTTTCCCAAACTATTATTTCTACTGAAACGGGGACAAACTACAACGGTTTGAGTGGCGTATTGGCTACTACCCCAACCCCTGCACCCTGTGCAGTCACTTTTGTGATACAGAATACAACAGCAAACCCCATTACATTAAAAGAAGTTGATTCCCATTGCAAAACAGGGCAAAACGGTACTACACAAAAGCTTTGGTACAGTACTACCTCTTTATCGGGTGCAGTAACCATCTCTACACCAGCCTGGACGCTTATTGGAACAGGTACGGCTCTTTCTATCCCTGCTGATGATATTTATCCTGTTTTAACCGGGTTGTCTTTTACAATTCCTGCAGGTGCTCAATATCGTTTTGCACTGGAATCAAGCAACGGTGTTTCTTACACCAACCTTGCCAGTGCACCAACCCCCAACACATTTACAGTAGGTGGTGTTAGCTTAAAAGTAGGTGATGCAACGGTAGGTGCTGCAAGTGTTGGGTACGGAGGTGGCTTTCCAAGTCCGGCAAATAACCCACGCTTTTTTACAGGCCGTGTAGTACTGTGTACCACAACTACACCTGCTACTGCACCTGTATTATCAGCAGACACTGCTATTTGTGGTAGCTCATCCGCTACTTTACGTGTTACAGGTGGCAGCCTTAATAATGCTACCGCCTGGAAGTGGTACACTGGCAGTTGTGGTGGTACTTTGGTTGGTACCGGCGCTTCATTAACTGTAACTCCTACCGCCACTAGTACCTATTATGTTCGTGGCGAAGGTGGTTGTGCATCAGCACCGGGTGCTTGCTCCCAGGTATTGGTAACAGTAAGGCCAACACCTGGAGCTCCGGTGATCAATACGGTAGCACCAATTTGTGCAGGCGGCGTAGCACACCTTGTCATCAATCCATTTACATTAGGCACAGTGCCAACACCTGATAGTGTAACCGTAACTTCCCCAACACTTGCTATTGCAGTACCGGACAATACCGACCAGGGTGTTAGCACCAACTTAACCATACCAGCGTTGCCAGCGGGATCACAGATTACAAGTATAGATGTTACATTAAGCATGGTGCATACTTATCCCGGTGATATGATATTCAACCTGAAAGCACCCAATGGTGAAATTGCCAACCTGTATAAATACAACGGAGGTACTTTTACCGGTAACAATGGTAACCTGGTTGGCGCAGGATGGTTCAACACGGTAACCAGCTCACGTGCTACAAGGGCATATAGCTCTGTAACTGCTGCCCCCTATAATTATGGAGTAGGACCCTATGCCCCAGACCTTATCAATGGTGGTGTAACCGGACCTACAGTAACAGATCCAGCCGGATTTGCATCTACTGCTGCTGCGATGGCTGATTTATATACTACTCCGAATGGAGTATGGACATTGGCAATGGCGGATGGAGGACCTGGTGACCTTGGAACACTAACCAAATGGGTTATTAAGATCAGGTACAACAAATACCAGCAAATAGCATCTACCCCTGCAATATGGACACCGGGTGCAACTTTGTTTACGGATGCAGGTGCGGTAACTCCTTATGATGGCGTTACTCCAAGGCTGGATATTTATGCAAAACCAGCAGTAACCACTACTTATACTGCAGTATCCACCAATGCTGGTTGTTCTTCAGTTCCAACAAGTTCAACAGTAACTGTAAACAATCCAGTTACTGTTACCGGCAATCCTGCCAATGCTGCAATTTGTGAATTTGGCAGCACTAAGTTTGGGGTAACTGCAAGCGGCACTTCACCTTCTTACCAGTGGACAGTAAACAATGGAACTACCACTACCAACCTGACAAACGATGCCAATTATGCAGGCGTTACTACAGACACATTAAAAGTTACCGATGCTCCTGCTGCATGGGATGGATACAAATACAGTCGCATTGTAAAAAGTGTTACTCCCTGTACCACATCTGATACTTCGGCAAACGGGGTATTAACGGTTAATCCAACGCCTGTAGTTTCCTTATCGGTTGCTCCTTACACCAGGTTGTTACCAGGTCTTACCACTACGCTTTCTGTGGCTTCAACACCTGCAGCAGCTTCATACAACTGGATCAAGAATGACATTGGTTTCCCTGCGGCAACCGCCAGTTCTTACACTGCAACCATTGATGACCAGGGTATATATAAAGTTGGCGTTGTTGACGTAAATGGTTGTTCAGACACATCCAATACTATTGTGATCACTGATTCTGTATCTTCAAAAATGTTCATCTTCCTAATCCAAACAATGGTCATTTCTCTATCAGCTATTACAGTCTTAAAGGCAACGTATTGGCAAGAGTAGTTACCATTTACGATTCAAAAGGAGCGTTGGTACTGGATAAAGTTTTCGAAGTAGGTAAACCATATGACAAAATGGATATCGATTTCAGCAGACTTCAAAGAGGTCTTTATATTGTTAACCTGCTTGACCGCAATGGTAATAAGATTGCTACCGGCAAAGTAGTGGTTCAATAATAACTAAATTGATTAATTTTTATATATCCCGGCTAGGTTAGCCGGGATTTTTTTTCGAATGTATTTAGCAGCATAACGACCATTTGCCCGGATGATGTGGGTAAACAGCAGGCGATTCAATAACGTTAGCTTAATCTATCTTGGTTAATACTTATTCATAGTAAGCAAGTTTGCTGTTATTCAACAATCATATGGACTGATATATTCCCACATCTCCGGCATCGCTTTCTATTGGAAGTATGATAAGTGAGTGTGCCGAGATTTAAGCGTTTGATAAAACTCAAAAGCCCTGTCAGCAATAGATATAGAAATGCAACCGAAATGATGCTTACCCTAATAGTACCAGTGCTAAGGTTAGTGATAATCATTAAAAAATGAAAGCCGGGAACATAAATATTGGCAGTAGTTATTTATTATTGATTGCACTTCCTGGCAAAAGATCGGCATTTTTTTGATGTTTATTACCTGATGATTCAAATGATTTCCACCATAGCAGGACCAGTAATATCCAACCAACCTATTTTCCGGATTTTATGTGAGCTTCAGCATCAATGTTAATTCAAGTATACAGTTATTGTCTCAACCTAACTATTTACTACCCGTTGAAATACCTCACCCTTTCTTTTCTGCTGCATTTCAATGTGTATATCTGTGCAGACCAGTATTCAGCATGAAGGCAAATTGCCGTTTGTTTCCAATAAAAGCTCCTTAAAAGGTTACCGTAAAAATCTTTGATGTGGACTGATTCACCATTCATTTTTTCTAAGGGAAATGCACAAGGCTATAAAATCTGCAAAGTTATTTTATGCCTGTAGTGATTGAAGTTATTTTTAATATGGGAGGCTTTTCAATTCAACTGTTAACACAATGCCCTGTTATACACCAAGGTTAATACTAAAATTTACAGCGGTTGATATTAAAAATAAAACTGAGCGCTTTAAAAATTAGTGTTGTAAATACTGTTGCTGATTGTAATATCATTATCAATTTTTTAACCCTTATTTTAACTGATATAATCATTACTATCGTGTCAACACTCTGCAAGGGCTTAAAAAATCACAAAGATGTAATCATTGAAAACATTGATATAAAATCACCATGACACACCAGGTTATTTTATTTAATAATTACCACAGACCGATCAATAATATTACACGGCTAATCTCAATAAATTCAGGCGTTTCAATTATTCCCATTTATGGCATCGTGAAGAGTTTGATTTCTGCAATAAAAAATCCCGGGTATAGATACCCGGGATAAAGTTATTAAGCAGTTGTAATTATTTTATCTTACCAGTATCACAGATCCTTTCATCTCAACTGCTCTTCCATTTTTGCCCTTTCCTTTCAACATCCAGACGTAAGCACCGGCAGGTTGGTTGAGTCCTTTAAAAGTACCATCCCAACCTTCCATAAAGCGGCTGGTTTCAAATATTGCCTGGCCATAGCGGTTATAGATTCTGAAGTAATCCGTACTGTTTATTCCAACCAGTATTGGTCTGAAAATATCATTGATGCCATCTCCATTAGGTGTAAATGCATTCGGCACATAATAGGTGGGCCAACAAATACATTGACCTTAACTGTATCAGTTGCCCGGCACCCGGCCTGGTTGATAGCAATTACTGATAATTGGTAATAATTGGTATCAGGATGAAAAGTACCTGGCTGGGCTACAGGTTGAAATATCGCTGTAGGGTTGCCAATCTGATCATTTGACAACGTCACTCCGGCAGGGAACGACCATTGGTAAGTACCTCCAACCCCTGCGCCACTTGCTGTCAATTGGTGAGGTGCATTGAGTACTGCATTGGTGTCATTTCCTGCAAATGCATATACGGGTGGAAGCATATTTACCAATACAGAATCACTGACAGAGAAGTTACAACCATAATTATCGGTTACAGTAACCACATAGTATGTTTTAAGATCCTTGGGCCTTGCGGTAACAACAGTTGTATCTGCTTTACCATCGAGCAAAGATGCCTGGCTCCACAAATAATTTACTGTACCGGAAAGATTAGAAGCGCTGGCACGTAAAACAACGGTGGTATCATAACAGATCACCACATCAGCACCGGCATCGGGTTTAGGCTTGCGCAATACATTTACCAGGATGCTGTCAGACAGTGTACAAATACCCCATTGGGCAGTTAACTTATATTTAGTAGTATCTGCCGGGGTCGCTTTCGGGTTTTTGATATCCGCCTTATCAAGCGAAGATGATGGACTGTATGTGAAAATAGTAGTTCCGCCATTGGTAAGCGGAGTTAACACAACGCTTTGTTCCGCACAAATTGTTGTATCTCTTCCAAGATCGAGGAACATGGTAAATACAGAATCCACCACTACATTCACGTTTGCCTTACATCCTTTAGCGTCTGCTGCTGTAACCTTATATGATCCTGCAATTACAGCGAAAGAAGACAATGCCTGGTACCCTGTTAAGCCTGCCACATCCAATGTATACGTATAAGGCAAGGTACCACCGGCTGCAGTCACTACAATCTGTCCATCAGGATTTCCGGAACAGGTTGAAGGCGTTGTTGCTACCAATGAATTGGTAAGTACAGCAGGTTCTGTAATAGTAATGGCTGAATCTATCTGGCAGCTGTTGGCATCCCTCACATGTATGGTATGAGGCCCTGCACCTACTCCTGTAAACCCTTTGGAAACGCTATAGCTTCCTGCATCCATCGCAAACTGGTAAGGCATAACACCAAGGGAGGCATTTACCGTAATCGTACCATTAAGCAAACTGTTGCAGGTTGGCCTTACAATACTGAGTGAGTCAATTTTTATTTTCGGATCATTACCAACAACTGATGTGATGGTTTTTGTACATCCGGCACTGTCAACAATGGTAACATCATAACTGCCGGAGAACAGGCTTCCGAAACTATTGCCCGGTTGCGGCTGTGCACCCGGTACGGAACTGAGTGTGTAAGTAAAGGGTGCAATACCTGCCGATACATTCACCACAATGCTACCGTTTGGTACCGATGCACAGGATGCATTCTTAATAATGGATGCACTGGTCAATACTCCTGGATTATTACCCAGATTTTGAACTGGAGAATTCAATATACATCCGGCAGTATCTTTTATTGTAATCGTATATGGGTTAGCAGCAAGTTTACGGAATACACTGTCATACTGGTAAGTAACGCCACCGTCCAATGAATACCTGAATACAGGAGTGCCTGTAGCAGGTTTTACAATAATGGCACCTGTTGCAGAACCTGTACAGGCAGCTTTTACCAATGTATAGTTTGCGGTAACGCCTATATTATTATTAACGGTTACGGGTGGTGCATCATAAGTACAACCCAGTCCGTCACGAACTTTGATATTATAACTGCCGCCTGCAAGATTCCGGATGGTATCCAATGCCGGGAAAGTGATGCCACCATCAGCAGAATAACTGAATGGTGCAATGCCAATCGTAGGTGTGATAATGATCTTGCCATTACTTACACCAGAGCAAGAGGCATTTACCGTTGCAAATATTGCCCCCACACCAGGGTTATTGCTATTCACCGTTACTGCTGGTGAATCATAAATACAACCTACCGCATCTTTTACCTTAATATTATAAATACCCCCAGCCAGGTTCCGGATGGTATCTAAGACTGGGTATGTAACACCTCCATCAATTGAATAAGAGAATGGAGCGATACCTGTTGTTGGCCTGATAATAATCTGGCCCGTACTGGCTACAGCACAGGCTGAGTTAATCGTGGTAAAGGTTGCGGTAACTCCAATATTATTACTAACCGTTACGGGGGGTGCGTCATAAGTGCAACCCAACCCATCCCGTACTTTAATATTGTAAACCCCTCCCGCCAAATTCCGGATGGTATCCAGTGCAGGGAATGTTAAACCGCCATCCGTAGAATAACTGAATGGAGCAATACCGATGGTTGGTGTGATTATGATCTGACCGGTGCTGACACCAGTACAGGCAGAGTTGACAGTTGCAAATGTTGCACCCACTCCCGGATTATTACTACTCACTGTTACTGGAGGAGCATCAAAAATACAACCCACCGCATCTTTTACTTTAATATTATAAACACCGCCAGCCAGGTTGCGGATGGTATCTAATGCAGGATAGGTAACACCTCCATCAATTGAATAATAAAACGGGGCAATGCCTGTTGTTGGATTAATGATGATCTGGCCGGTGCTTGCTGCTGAACAGGCAGAATTAATAGTAGTGAAGGTTGCGGTAACACCGATATTATTGTTAACAGTTACAGGTGGTGAATCGTACACACAACCCACTGCGTCTTTTACTTTGATATTGTAGCTGCCGGATGCAAGGTTCCGAATGGTATCCAGTGCAGGGTAAGTTAAGCCCCCATCTGTAGAATAATAGAAAGGTGCTGTTCCTGCTGTTGGCGTAATCACTATCTGTCCCGTACTAATGCCTGAGCAGGCTGAGTTAATCGTGGTAAAGGTTGCAGTAACCCCAATATTATTACTAACCGTTACGGGTGGTGCGTCATAAGTGCAACCCAACCCATCCCGTACTTTAATATTGTAAACCCCTCCCGCCAAATTCCGGATGGTATCCAGTGCAGGGAATGTTAAACCGCCATCCGTAGAATAACTGAATGGAGCAATACCGATGGTTGGTGTGATTATGATCTGACCGGTGCTGACACCAGTACAGGCAGAGTTGACAGTTGCAAATGTTGCACCCACTCCCGGATTATTACTACTCACTGTTACTGGAGGAGCATCATAAATACAACCCACCGCATCTTTTACTTTAATATTATAAACACCGCCAGCCAGGTTGCGGATGGTATCTAATGCAGGATAGGTAACACCTCCATCAATTGAATAATAAAACGGGGCAATGCCTGTTGTTGGATTAATGATGATCTGGCCGGTGCTTGCTGCTGAACAGGCAGAATTAATAGTAGTGAAGGTTGCGGTAACACCGATATTATTGTTAACAGTTACAGGTGGTGAATCATAAATACAACCCACTGCGTCTTTTACTTTGATATTGTAGCTGCCGGATGCAAGGTTCCGAATGGTATCCAGTGCAGGGTAAGTTAAGCCCCCATCTGTAGAATAATAGAAAGGCGCTGTTCCTGCTGTTGGCGTAATCACTATCTGGCCCGTACTAACGCCTGAGCAGGCGGAATTAATTGTAGTGAAGGTTGCAGTAACCCCAATATTATTACTAACCGTTACGGGGGTGAATCATAAATACAACCCACTGCATCTTTTACTTTGACATTGTAGCTGCCGGATGCAAGGTTCCGGATAGTATCCATTGCAGGGTAAGTTAAGCCCCCATCTGTAGAATAATAGAAAGGCGCTGTTCCTGCTGTTGGCGTAATCACTATCTGTCCCGTACTAACGCCTGAGCAGGCGGAATTAATTGTAGTGAAGGTTGCTGTAACACCAATATTATTACTAACAGTTACGGGTGGTGAATCATAAATACAACCCACTGCATCTTTTACTTTGATATTGTAGCTGCCCGATGCAAGGTTCCTGATAGTATCCAATGCAGGATAGGTAAGCCCTCCGTCGGTAGAATAATAAAATGGTGCTGTTCCTGCTGTTGGCGAAATCACTATCTGGCCGGTACTAACGCCTGAGCAGGCTGAGTTAATCGTGGTAAAGGTTGCAGTAACCCCAATATTATTACTAACCGTTACGGGTGGTGAATCATAAATACAACCCACTGCATCTTTTACTTTGATATTGTAGCTGCCGGATGCAAGGCTCCGAATGGTATCCAGTGCAGGGTAAGTAAGCCCTCCATCAGTAGAATAATAAAATGGTGCTGTTCCTGCTGTTGGCGTAATCACTATCTGGCCGGTGCTAACACCTGTACAGGCAGAGTTAATACTTGAAAAAGTAGCAGTAACCCCAGCACTATTATTAACAAGCTGGGTAAATGAGTAAGTACATCCGCTTGCATCTTTAACCTTAACCTGATAGGAATTGCCACCAGCCAAGCCAGTTAACACAGTTCCATTTTGGTAAGTAGTTCCATCGTCACTTGAATATTGAAATGGTGCTGTTCCAGAAGATGGCTGAACAACGGTGATGGAGCCATTGGCTACACCCAGACAGGATGCGTTGGTTGATGTGGCAGTGGTAGTAAAGCTTACATCGCTGTTAACATCGCTGTTAAACACATAAGTACAGCCAGCATTGTCTTTAACCGTAACTACATGCGTGCCGGCCCCAAGGCCATTAAAAACACTGTCAGTTTGGTAAATGGTCATTGTATCAATAAGGAATGTAAAACCGGCTATCCCCTGACTAACATGTACAGCAATGGAACCATTTGAAACTCCCGGGCAGGATGTATTGGTAGATACCGCTGAAGCAATAAGCGGTGAGGTAGAAGTTACATCCACTTCTTTTGAGTTGGTGCAAATACCTGTTTTATCATGAACCAATACCGTGTAATGTCCCGGGGCTGTTGTAAAAGAAGGAGAATCCTGATAGGTAACTCCGTTGTCGATTGAATATTCATAATTAGCACCAAGCGGAGCCGTTACAGTAATGGTGCCATTCCCACCACAAACTGCCTGTGTAGTATCGGCAGTAACAGGTGGGACTGAGGTGTTTTTTATTACATTCACTGTATCATAACCATATACTTCAACTGTTGGATCATCAATTTTGAGATAGGTTGATTTGATAACATAAAGACCAGATGCAGCCGGGCAAAAATTTGGAAAACTAACAGCAAAAACACTGCTGCTGACGCTGGTAGTATCACCCGTTGCAACTACAGCGCCTCCATTATCTAAAAGTTCAACCCGTTGAAAAAGTGACGGCCCATCTTTTGGCGTAAATCTCCATGCTTCATTCATACCCACACTACCCCAGGGTGCATCAGAAGCAGCTCTCCCCGGCGCCATAATCCCTTTGTCCTGGTCATAATTTTGAAGTCCTACCATTGCCCGGCCTTCATTCCAGCCCGGGCATATCTGCTTATCGTAAATATAGATATCAATAACACCGGTTGATTCGTTGAGAATGATCTGGTGGGTATTTTTAAAACTTGCATTACAAGAAGTCAAAAAAAGCGGAATCTCAAAAAAAGCCAGAATCCATCTTCTGTATGGAGCAACCCCATCAACCTGGTAGTAAACTTTTTTGTTGGGGGATGGTGGGGCGAAAATATCAATGTCATGATATGGTCCCATGATAATAGCCCGGTCATACAAAGTGCTTGGAAGGTCTTCTGGCGTTCCGGCAGTAGCCCCCAATCCAAAGCCGGTACTCAAAATGCCATAATGACAAAACCCGTTTGCATTGGCATCATCAAATGAAATGATTCCATTAGAGCCTGCCACCAACTGTGAATAATAAATACCGTAAAAAGGGAAATCGAACGGTAATGGTATTACCTGTGTGTACTCGTCATCCCTGTTGATATTGGTTGGGGACCCCTGTACATTTGAAGACGGTATCTGCACAGAACAAAAGCCAGAATTTAAAGGAGAAACTACATAATCATCCGCAAGGGAATGGATATTAGGAATGTAGCCCTGTAAAGTAATACAACTCTCTGTACAACTCAGAACAGTATCCCTGGTGCAATTAAAGACAAAACCACTTTGAGCTGTTGCTGATAACGCAAAAAATAGCAAAAAGATTACGAGTAGATTTTTTCTCATTTTAAAAAAAACATTGTTTTGATAGTAGTCGCTGTTGTTGTTCTTTTGGGGGGATAAATACAATATCACAATAAAGTGATTATTAAACAATAGTTTTCAAAGGACAACCATTTTGTCGTCAGGCTTTAAAGTTACTTAATTTAATTAAAAACAGGGTTGATAAGGCAGAAATAGTAATTCACATCCTAATTAAATGATCCATTAGCATTCATTCAACAATCTTAAAAACCTTTAAATATTCATCAAATAATTCCTGAAAGACATGATAGTATACTGAAGCCAATACCACTTTTGTAAAATTCATTATTTTTGAACCATGAATTCGACCGAAAGACAGAGTATTAAAATAGCTATTTTGGACTTATACGAAGGATTTGCCAATCAGGGAATGCGGTGTATCCGGGAAATTTTAAACCAGTTTGGAGATATTACTCATCTTGATATTGATGTGGATGAATATGATGTAAGGCTGAAGAATGAAGTACCCGATATGAGTTATGACATCTTTATTTCCAGCGGAGGCCCTGGCAGCCCTCTTGATACCGAGGGAAGTGACTGGGAGAGGGTGTTTTTCCAGTGGCTGCACCAGGTAGAACGCTGGAATAACAATGAAGCACATATCCAGAAAAAGCATGTTTTTTTTATTTGCCACTCCTTCCAGCTCATTTGCCGCCATTATCAAATTGCCAAGGTTTGCAAAAGAAAAAGTACGTCATTCGGAGTCTTTCCGGTTCATCTTTTGCAAGGCGGCAAAAAAGAAGTGGTTTTCGATAACATGCAAGACCCTTTTTACGCAGTTGACAGCAGGGACTACCAGGTAATACAGCCCAATCATAACAGGATGAAACAAATGGGCGCTTCAATTTTGGCCATAGAAAAAGAGAGACCACACGTACAGCATCTGGAAAGAGCCATCATGGCAGTACGGTTTAATGAATTTATGATTGGCACCCAGTTTCACCCTGAAGCGGATGCAATTGGCATGAGCATGTACCTGCAAACAGCCGAAAAGAAAAAAACAGTAATTGAAAACCACGGAGAAGCCAAATGGGCCAGCATGATAGAACACCTGAACGATCCTGATAAAATAATGCATACTTATAAACACATCATTCCAAATTTTTTGAGGGTGGCCGTGGAAAGTTTACAGATGGTAGAAATATAATTTAAGCATATAAAAATATCCCCTTTCATTTAATTTAAAAATTAGGATTGTACTCCCCTTCCCGGCTAGCTTTCAGAAATATGAAACAGAACTAAGTATGGTTGATCAAATATGATTATTTTTATTGTGTACATCAATTCATCAACCTTCACTTAGCTTATTATGCAAAAGGAACTGAGACAAGTATTCAACAGTAATTTTACAGAAGGAAAATACGCCGCCTGCCTTAAAAAAATTGAAGACCTCCACCCCGGTGCATTGGATTTCAGAAATGCAGAAACCCCCATATTTGTACCAAAAGATTTTACCCGAAAAATGCTTGCTGCCTGTGAAGACATTATTGATGTAATTGTACAGCCCGATTTTAAACTGCTTACTGAAAGATCGATCCCAAAAGACATAACAGTACCCAACGAAACCGGTTATGCTGATTTTGTAGTATTTGATTTTGGTGTCTGCGAAAACGAAAAAGGCCAACTCGAACCTCAACTGATAGAAATGCAGGGCTTTCCAACCCTTTTTGCCTTCCAGGCCTATCATACAAAGTTTACAAGAGAATTTGCCCAGTTACCGGCAACGCATGACGCTTACCTGAATAATTACAATGAAGCAAGCTACCTGCAATTATTAAAAGAGATCATTGTGGATGATGAAAATCCTGAAAATGTTATTTTGCTCGAAATCTATCCTGAACAACAAAAAACAAGAATAGATTTTTATTGTACCGAAACCGTGTTGGGTATTAAAACTGTTTGCCTTACCAAATTGATAGCAGAAGGGAATAAACTCTACTATGAAAATAACGGAAAAAAGGTACAGGTCAGGAGAATTTATAACCGCCTTATATTTGACGATCTGCATCAGCAAAAAGACCTTGGCAATGTGATTGATTTCACCCATCCATGGGAAGTAGAATGGGTATCGCATCCCAACTGGTTTTACCGCATCAGCAAGTTTACCTTACCGCTGATTGATAACCCTTATGTGCCCAAAACCTATTACCTCAACCAGTTAAAAGCAATCCCAACTGACCTGGAGAACTATGTATTAAAACCACTGTTCTCTTTTGCAGGCATGGGGGTAGTAATAGACGTTACAAAGGAAGATATTGATAATGTAAAGGACCCGGAGAACTGGATACTGCAGCGCAAGGTAAAATATGCAGATGTAATTGAAACACCAGACGGGCCGGCAAAAGCAGAAATCCGCCTTTTCTATTTTTGGAAAAAAGGATGGGGCAGGCCGCAAGGGGTACATAATTTATCAAGATTGAGCAAAGGAAAAATGATTGGCACCCGTTACAATAAAGACAAAAAATGGGTAGGTGGCACCGTATCTTTTTTTGAAAAATAAAACATACAACATGAAAAAAGGCATTCAACGATTTGACTTTTTTCTGAACCTGCTGGAAGTATTGATGCTAAAAGCAGACAAGCAGAAAAACCCCGGGCTATTCTTATACCAGAACAATGCCCGTACACCCCTGTTTATGCTGGAGGGGCTGTCGAAAATGTACACAGAAATACACAACCGCAATAAATTCAGCAAGCTGAAAGAACATTTTAAATTACTGGAAGATGCTATTGGCGCCATTGATTATTATGACAGCTTAGCAAAAAACCTAAAGAGCAACAAAAAAATACCCGCCAAAGTATTCCAATACCTGCAGGCGCAAAGCAGGGAAAAGATCCAACACCTGAATGAATTGCTGAATGAGAAAAAATGGATTGATAATAATAACGCAAGGATTCTGAAAATAAAAAAGAAACTGGCAGAGGCTGATTGGCAGGATGAAGAAAATGAAATGGCTGCTATTCAAAAGTTTTATACAAAATCGATTGGCGGCATTATTGATTTTACGCATAGCACTGCCTATCATTTTGACAACATGGAAGAGGATGTACATGAGTTAAGAAGAAAATTGCGCTGGTTGAGTATATATCCTCAGGCATTACTCGGTTCAGTACAACTTGCAACCAGCAAATCAAAAGCAAAGCACCTTTCAAAATATCTTACAGAAACGATTGTAAATTCTCCTTACAATAAAATGCCTGATGCTGCTGAAAACAACCAGTTTTTACTGCTGTGCAAAAACTACTTCCTTTCGTTAAGCTGGGTAATTGATGCTTTAGGAAAACTGAAGGATGAAGGTCTGCAGATTGTAGCAATTAAAGAGGCCCTGCAACAAACTGAAGGAATTGATGAAGCAACAGCTATTAAAAAAGTTTACCAGTTGCTTGGCAATAAACAAACAAAATTACCTGCACTGTTGGAAAACGCAGCATCCATAAGCCAAACATGGTTCAGGGAAAAAAATCTTGAGCAATTGGTTATTGGAACCGTCAAAAATTTATAACAGGCTAGCTTGTAAATTAAAATGTCCCGGGTTTTATGCCGGGACATTTTTTATGCTCTTTGTTTTGATGGCGCTTTTTTCTTTACACTTTTTAATGCAGTGTCAATTGCTTTACTTAATTCAGGGAAGGTCACTTTCCCGTTAAACCTTTCTCCATTTATAAAGAAAGTTGGAACATCTTTTACCCCACGGTCATGCCCTTCTTTAATGTCACCCTGAACCTGCCAGCCAAAAGTGGCATTTACAAGGTCATCCAAAAACTTCTTGTTGTTAACGCCAGCCTCTTTGCTATGCAGTTTTAAACTGGTAGTACCGAGGTTCCGGCGGTTGGCAAAAAGAATATTGTGCATTTCCCAAAACTTTCCGTCCTGGGCAGTGGCAACTGCTGCTTCGCCAGCCTTAAGTGCACGCTGGTGTATCCTGGTAAGCGGGAAGTGCCTGAAATTAAAACGAACTTTTCCTTCGTATTCTTCCAATATCTGCTTTACAACTTCATTTGCCTTTGCACAGGCTTCGCTTTCATATTCACCGAATTCTTCTAACGTAACAGGAGCATTCACATCACCAACAAACACATCTCTAGGCTCTATGATCTCCAGTATTTCTTTTTTAAATGCCATAACTATATTTTTTCTTGAACTTTATTTTATGTTGAATAATAAATAACAATTTCCAATCAATAAGGTTGCACCTGACTTTAGCTGGGATAACCTTGTCCGATAGGTTTTTGAAAGTGGCTGAAGGTAATTATATTTTCCATTTTACCATAACCTAGAATATTTTTTTCCTTAACAGATTATCAACAATGCTGAAAATCAGCCAGCTACAAGCAACAGTCGCCGGATTTTAACCTTCCTTTAACCTCTTAGGCACTCACATTGCTCTTCGCTGATGCTACTTCATTGCGAAAAACCACTACTCCATCAAACACATCCACCAGCACCGGTTGACTTTTATCAATATCTCCTGCTAATATCCTCTTACTTAACTGGTTAACGATTTCTTTTTGAATCAGGCGCTTTAATGGCCTTGCCCCAAATTGGGTATAATACCCGTTTTCTGCAAGGTATTCCAGGGCATAATCACTAAAAGCAAGCTGAATTCCTGATTTTGCCACTAACTCCTTCAATTGTCCGAGCTGGATCCTGATGATTCCCTTGATCTCATCTTTCATCAGCGGCTGGAACATGATAATTTCATCAATCCTGTTCAAAAATTCCGGACGAATGGTTTGCCTTAAAAGGCCAAGCACTTCTGCCTTGGTGCTTTCCACCACTTCTTCCTTGTTCTTTTCAGTGATATTTTCAAAATTATCCTGGATGATCTGGCTACCCATATTGCTGGTCATAATAATAATGGTGTTCTTAAAATTCACAACACGCCCTTTATTGTCAGTCAGGCGGCCGTCGTCAAGCACTTGTAATAAAATATTAAATACATCAGGATGTGCTTTTTCTATTTCATCCAGCAATACCACACTGTATGGCTTGCGCCGAACAGCCTCAGTTAACTGCCCACCTTCATCATAACCTATATATCCTGGAGGGGCACCTACCAGCCTGCTTACGGAATGTTTTTCCTGGTATTCGCTCATATCGATACGGGTCATCATACCATCGTCATCAAACAGGTAGTCCGCCAGTGCTTTTGCAAGTTCCGTCTTACCCACACCTGTTGTGCCCAGGAAGATAAAGGAACCGATCGGCTTCTTTGGATCCTGCAGGCCTGCCCTGCTCCTGCGGATGGCATCACTCACTGCTTCAATCGCTTCATCCTGTCCTACAACTCTTTTATGCAATTCATCTTCCAGCAGCAATAATTTTTCTCTTTCACTCTGCAGCATTTTCATTACTGGTATGCCGGTAGCTTTCGCAATACTTTCTGCAATATCTTCTGCATCCACTTCTTCTTTCAATAAACGCTTTTCACTGATATCATCCAGCAACTTTGTTTGCTCTGCAATAATGGTTTCCTGCTGCTGCACTTTTACCATAGCGTATTTCAGCTACTTTGCCATAATCACCCTCCCTCTCTGCTTTTCTGCGGCTAATTTTAAATTCTCGATTTCACTCTTTGCTGTTTGTATTTTTTCTACCACTTCTTTTTCCTGCTGCCACTTTGCTTTGAAGGTATCCCTGTCAACACTCAGGTTGGCAATTTCAGTATTCAGGTCTTTCAACTTTACCTCGTCATTCTCTCTCTTGATGGCTTCTCTTTCAATTTCTAATTGACGTATTTGCCTTTCCAGTTTATCCAACTCTTCCGGCATGGAATTCATTTCCAACCTGAGTTTGGCAGCACTTTCATCAATCAGGTCAATTGCTTTGTCAGGCAAAAAACGATCGGTTATATACCGATGTGATAATTCCACAGCCGCTATAATCGCCTCATCTTTTATCAATACATGGTGATAGGTTTCATACCTGTCCTTCAACCCCCGAAGGATAGAAACTGCATCTTCAATACTGGGTTCATCAATCAACACTTTCTGAAAACGCCTTTCCAGCGCTTTATCTTTTTCAAAGAATTTCTGGTATTCATTTAAAGTGGTGGCACCTACTGCCCTCAATTCTCCCCTTGCCAATGCAGGTTTTAAAATATTGGCAGCATCCATAGCGCCATCGCCACCGCCGGCACCCACCAATGTATGTATCTCATCAATAAATAAAATGATATTGCCATCGCTGGATGAAACTTCTTTTACCACTGCTTTCAATCTTTCTTCAAACTCACCTTTATATTTTGCACCTGCTATCAATTGCCCCATATCCAATGCATAAATGACTTTTGATTTCAAATTTTCCGGCACATCACCATTTACGATACGCATGGCCAAGCCTTCTGCTATAGCAGTTTTGCCCACGCCGGGCTCACCAACCAGTATGGGATTGTTCTTACTTCTTCTGGAAAGTATGTGCAATGTCCTCCTGATTTCTTCATCTCTTCCAATCACCGGATCAAGCTTTCCGTTCCTGGCCATTTCATTCAGGTTCTTTGCATATTTATTCAATGCATTGAACTGCGTTTCTTCTGTTTGAGAAGAAATGGTAGAACCTTTTCTTAAATCTTTTATTGCAGCTATCAGGCCTTTCTCTGTAAGGCCGGCATCTTTCAATAATTTGGAACTGTTGTCATTTACCTGCAGCATTGCCAACAGCAAATGCTCCACACTTACAAACTCATCCCCAAAACTTTTGAGTGATGCTGTTGCTTTTAAAACCAGGTTATTCATATCCCTGCTTACTGCCTGCGCAGGTTCACCAGACTGTGACTTTGGAAGTTTATTAATCGCTTCATCAATCTTGCTTTCAACAAAATTTACGTTTACATTATTCTTCTTCAATAAAAATTCTATTGCAGAATCATCTTCCGTTAATAATGCTTTTAGCAAATGTTCCGTTTCAATAGTTGGATTCTGATTATTGAAAGCCAGTTGCTGCGCTTGAGCAATGGCTTCCTGTGCCTTGATGGTGAAATTATTTAAGTTCATATACTATCAATTTCATTTAATAAATAAGGTGGGAAAAGCCCCATAAAGTTACCTGTGTACAAGTGTGCGACGCCACTGAAGTTCAGCGATGCGCTGCCGACGGGTACATAAAATCATATAACTTTAAACCCTATACTCAAATGATACTCCAAGTAAAAAATTCAGCAATTATGTCGTATAAAACTCAATTGTTATGCCGCAAGTGCAGTTTATTTTTTGTTTTACTGTTAGTATTGCAGGTTGGCCATGCACAAAACCAATTTAGCAAGGTGGATGAGTGGATAAAAGATAACCTGAAAGACCTGGGTGGAAGAGCGGTACTGGTAATTTATAAAGATGGCAAACTGGTATATGACCACGCTGAAAATGACCTGACACCCATGCAGCAATTTGTTGGTAAAAGAATCGCCAGGAAACAAGGCAGGGATGCAGATGAATTATTGCAGGATTTTGGCAGCAATACAAAAATCATGATTGCCAGCTGCAGTAAATGGCTGAGTGCTGCCCTTGTGATGACATTTGTAGATGAAGGAAAACTAAACCTGGAAGATACGGTGGGCAAATATTTACCCATGTTGACCGCTAACGGGAAAGGGCAAATTAAAATATGGCAATGCCTGAGCCATTTAACCGGGATTAAAACACCACCACTAAAAGAAGGCATTCAGGAAATTTCCAAAGCCGGCACAATGGAGGATACCATTGAAAAAATTGCCGCTAATGAAATGGAAGGCGAACCCGGAAAAACATTTCATTACAGCAATGCAGGACTGCAGATTGCTGCGGCGGTTATTGAAAAAATCAGCGGCAAAGATTTTAAGACCTTATTCAGGGAAAGAATTGCTGAACCCTGTGATATGCCCAACACAGATTTTGGAAATGGTAATGTTCCCTTAGCGGCCGGCGGCGCCAGGAGTACCGCCACAGATTACCTGCATTTTTTAACGATGATACTGAACAATGGCACTTATAACGGCAAACAAATTTTATCAGCTGATGCTGTTGCTGCTATGCAGGTAAACAGGGTAACAACGAATTGCAGCATTGCTTATACACCTGCTGAAGCAGCTGGTTGGGGTTATGGTTTTGGAGAATGGGTACTTCCACTTTGTAACCCGCTGGCAAAACAAACATGGAGTTGTACGGAAGAAGGAGTTCGTTCTTCTTTTGCCAGCAGCCCGGGATTGTTTGGCAGTTTCCCCTGGGTGGACAATGATAAACATTATGCCGGCTTTTTACTCACATTTTGTTTTAAAAGCAAAGGAAGAAGTGAAAGATACCGTTCCTTAAAAAACCTGGTGGATGAAGCGCTGCAATAACAGTTATTCAGGTTTAACCAACACCACTTTACTTCGGTCACTTTTATAAACCTGCTCGTAAAATTTAACGATTTCATTATATTCCTTTGCCGGGATGCGGCTGTTGTATTGTTCCATTAACCTGTAATACACGATCCTGTCATCCAGCAATTTTACTGATGAAACATATTTCCCGAATTTTGTTTGCAGGGATACTTCTTTTGGTATTGTTTCCAGTTTGTACCCATTGGGAATTTTTATTTCAACTGAATCGATATCCCTGTAATCTTCATCTATGATATAATCATATTTCCTTGCGGTATCAGCCATTAATTTTTGTGTAGCCCCTCCAAATATATTTGGGT
This sequence comes from Chitinophagaceae bacterium, assembly GCA_016722465.1. Taxonomy (GTDB): domain Bacteria; phylum Bacteroidota; class Bacteroidia; order Chitinophagales; family Chitinophagaceae; genus Ferruginibacter. Next base: position 1,185,454 of record JADKJC010000013.1, read on the forward strand.
TGATGAATAGCCGTTTGCCCGTAATAGAGGCATAATTGGTGAGCCTGATCTGCAGTGATTCCTCCACTGCAGGTATGATACCCTTAAGTTCTTTGTACTCATTTTTGAGTACCTGGTAGGTGGGCAGGTTGAACATTTGATTTAAATATTTTTCCCTGTCTTCTTTTGATGCATCATACATTAATGAATGAGGAAAATCCTGCTGAAGCCCGGTGTAAATATTTTTTATCACTGCATCCAGGTTGCCATCGGCATCGGCAGTTGCAGTAACAATTCTTCGCTGAACATTATCCGCCACCGAATACACCGGCGTATGAACAATATGCCCGCCGGTTTCATCAATCATCAGTGCCTTTCGGTTACCAGTAAAACTACCCATATATCCGGGTGAAACGGTTTGATTGGTACACTCCAGCCAGATTGTATCCTTACCCAATGGCACGCAGGATATCACATGATTGGATTGAGAGAATGGGAAATCTTCCACAAAAGGCGGAGGCTCCTTACCACCATATATCTCAACATACTTCCCTGTAATACCAGCTTCTTTCAGCAGGGCGATCATGTAATTGGACAATGCTTTACAATCTCCGTATTTTTTTTCTGCCACATAGGAAGCTTCAAAAGGTTGCCAGCCGCCGATACCAAGTTGTATGCTGATGTACCGGGTATTCTTCTGCAAAAAGTCATACAGCACAAATATCTTTTCCTTTTCATTACCAAGATGGTCTGTAAGTTCATGTACTTTCTTTTTGATCTCATCCGGCAATACATCCCTGCCCTTTACCAACTGGTACATAAATTTTCCATAGTCAGCCCATGTTGACATATTCCCTTTATACCCCTCTACCTCAAACTCCGACGGAGCAAAAATAACCGATGGAACAAGCTCACTAAAGGGCGGGGCATCATCTTCTTCTTTTAGTGCCGGTATATTTTTTATCTCCCAGGTGTAAATTTTCGAGCTTCCTTTTTGAGAGATCACCGGTTGGCCGGCAAAATTCAGCTGCTTATACCTTACTACATAATCTGCCGGTGCAATGATGGTGAACTTGCTGTATTCAACAGACATTTTAGGACTACGTTGAGGAACCCACCGGGGAAAACCCTGTGTTCCATTATTTTCATCCTCTTCTTCGTACTCAACGGTGTAGGGATATTCCGTAGAAAAAAAATCATTTTCCTTATACCTGGAATCGGAGAGCAAACTAAAGCCATCATAAGCACTGTTGTCTTTCCAGTCGCTTTTTTTTGAATGCCTGATCTCCTTACCCATCCCGTCGTACATTTTAGCCGAAACATAATTGATGCTGCTGAAACGGTCGTAATGGGTTACATACCGGGCATAGCTGCTGGCCGCCGGTTTTAGAACGGTGTACACATGCTTTTCATAGAGGGTATATTTTGCCGGCGATTTGATTGTTAAAATATATTCCTCATATCTTTTAACCACATCTGCATCTTTGCGTAAAGAATCTGCAATAAACAATGCATTGTACCCCTGTGCCTGGATGAGCATAGGCATAAAGAGAGTAATTACTACAATCAATAATTTCGTCATTACTTAATTTTTTTAAACACGATCTGCTCTGCTTCTTTCTTTACAATATAGGTATAAAAATCCCTGAGCGTCTGGTAATCCTTACCGGTGAAATTCGTCTTTTTTACGAGGAGCCGGCATTTCAGCTGTACCATACCGGCATCTGCTTTTATGATGTACTCAAACATACCCTCATCCTCATTCAGCATGATGCGTTCAGACTTTGGCTGTTCATCAATTCTATATCCTTTCGGAATTTCCATGTTCAATATATACAGTTCATCCCTTGTATAAGGCAGTTCTACCGGATACATTCTTTCTGCTGCATAAAATGGATTCTTTTTAATTGCTTCTCCCATCAATGGATTGAAATAAACAATATCAGCCCCTTCAAACAGGTTAAGTTTGAAATCGTACTTTAAAACCACCGGTTCATCTGTGTATTGAAAAGAATCCACCCCAATATTTTCAGCGAGGATTTCTTCAGGGAGTGATTGTTTTAAACCTGCCGTATAACCAGCGAGACCGGATTTAGCGATTTGCTTTTTGCTGTTAAGCGATTCAAAAAAGCCCATGCTGTTTTTATAAGTGCCTGTCACTTCATTTTTTTCTTCATTAAAAATAAAAACATTCACCACACTGCTTTCTTTTAACGAATCGGGTTCAAAATAAACCGCCGCCGTATCGTTTGAAATTACCCGTGCATGACCGTTGTAGCATTTTAACGGCAGTTTGCCAAAAGGCAAAAAAGGCGTTGCTGCATCCAGGTAATAATCTGTTGTGCCGATGGTTATTTTGCCGATCACATAATTGAGCCTTTCCATCTGCGGATAGTCGGCTGAGTTACGGCCAACATCTGTTGTACTCAGCAATACGGGCAAGGCCCGTATCCCCCGGTGTTTCAATAGGGCGATCATCAGCAGGTTGATATCGCCAACCGTACCGCTTTTTTTCTTTACCACATCCTGCAGTGAGGTTTTAATGTACTTGTCGTAATGATTGGTACAGTTATAATTTGCCTGCACATGGTAATATATTTTTTTTGCTGCCTGCAACAAATCCTCATTCTCATTCTCTTTCAGCACCGGGTTTAATACCCTGTCAAGCCAGCCGTTTTCATCGTCGAGGTATTTACCAAAATCCTCCCGCCGCATCAACTCCTCGGTCACTTTTTTCCAGGTATTGGCTACATCGTGATAATTCTGCCCATCATAGGTTTTGTACAACTGAAAGCTGATCTTGTCGATAAAATTAACCGGCGATGAAATGAAATTTTCAATATTAAAGGCGGGCAGGTCCTTCATCACCCAGCGACGACCGGTGGTTGGTGCTGATACTGAAAACGACTGGGCCTTGGTGTAAGCGGTTTCCGATGTTTCATTCCGTATAGAATAACTCTGGAATCCTTCGCTGCTTTTATCGATAAAATAACGGTGGTATCCCTGGAAAAAGGTCATGTAGCTCAGCATCCCGGGAATAACAACATTACATTCACTCCACAATACCGGGCAATCGGCACTTTGAAATTCCCACCCCGGAAGATTAAATGTAAAATCTGATTTGATGATGTAAGAGTATTCAATAATAGAACCCTCTTTAACAGCAGGCATGGTGAATTTTTTACTGAGATGGTTCTTATCCTTTTTTTCTTCAAAAATATCTTTTGTATTCAGCCTGGTTTCTTTTACTTCCCCGTTTTCCAGGTTATAAGTAAAGCCGGCTAATTTATCAACGGTTTCTTTACTGTCATCATTTTGATACAATGAGAGCTCCAAAGTGGCAAGATCAAACCCTTTTTTATTAATGATCTTTATTCTTTTGCTGCGTTTAAATACATAACTGAACCAACCGCTGCGATTACCTTCAAAAGACATATCGCCCTTATCAAATACCACAACTGCATTGGTAGCTGAATCTATTAACGGGGAGTTAATCGTAAAATCAGCAGCATTTACTTTACCAAAATTTATAGGTGCATCCTGTCCATAACTGTCGGCAAGAAATATAAAAAGCAGGGGCACTAAAATACTGCTGCGCAATAAGGCCATCTTACACTGGCATGGAATCACTCTCATGAAGACGGTTACTTTATTTTTTTAAAAACGATCTGTTCGGCTTCTTTCTTTACAATATAGGCGTAAAAATCCCTGAGCGACTGGTAATCTTCGTTGGTATAAGTAGCTCTTTTAAGTACCAGCCGGCAACGCATCTGTATGCTTTCTTTACTGCCCGATATCAGGTATTCAAACATGCCTTCATTTTCATTGAACATGAGCCGAACCGATTTAGGTATTTCATCCACCACATAACCTTTGGGTACATCCATCGTTAATGCATAGGTATCATCAAACGTATAAGGCATTTCAACCGGGTAAAATCGTTCTGCTGCAATAAAAGGATTTTTTTGGATCGCTTCTCCAAGCATCGGACTAAAGTAAACAATGTCTGCATCGCCAAAACCATTCAGCTTCATATCAAATTTTACCGACACCGGCTCATCCAGTTTTTTTAAAGAATCGATCACAAGATTACTGATATTCACATCTTCAGGATATGATTCCTGTATCTCCTTTTGGTAATCAGTGATGGTTGTTTTGGCAATTTTATTACGCAGCCGCAACGACTGGTAGTAGGCCCTGTTTTCAACAAAAGAACCTTCAATACTTCCTTTGTCTGTATTCACAATAAATACCATGGTATTGCTGGCCTCATTGAGCGAATCCGGCATAAAATAAACAGGGGTGGCTTCTTTGTCTATTACCCTTGCATGACCATTATAAGCCTGCGAGGATAATTTATTAAACGCCAGCCTTGGTATAGCAGCATCCAGGTAATAAAGACGGTTATCGATATTAACCTGTGCAACAACATAATTAAATCTTTCCAGCAAAGGATAATATTCACTGGTAATACCATGGTCCCTGGTACTGAGAATAACAGGGTCTGCTGTAATTTTTTGATTTCGCAACATGGCGATCAGCAGCAGGTTAATATCTGCTACCGAGCCACTCTTGTTTTTAAACACATCTTTCAGGCTGGTAGTGATATACCGGGAATTGTAGTCATTGCAGGTATAGTTGTCCCTTACATAATTGTATATCTTCCTTGCTTTTTCTTCCGGCTGTGTAATACCTTTTACAATGCCTTCCACTTCATCATCCATCCAGTTATTGGCCCGGTTTATCGGAAGACCAAAACCTTCATTGAGCAGCATGTCTTCGCTAACTTTTTGCCAGGTATTCATCACCGTCCTTGGGTAGCTGTTGGGGAAAGCAATTTCTTTCAATTGAAATTCAACTTTGGCAACAGAATTACGAATGGTTGTGGTAAAAGCTTCTTCTTTTAAGGGGGGTATATTCCTGATTACCCAGGTATGGTAATCGACAGAGCCGGGAATGCTGAAATTATTAACTTCTGTTCTTCCTCCTGTACTAAAGGTATTACCATTTGCCTGTGTACGTTCAGAAAAAGAAAATGAGGTAACCGTACTTTCTGTTTTATTGACAAAGAAAGGCTGGTACCCCTGCGATAAAATCACAAACTTGTAAAACTCCGGAATCGCCGCTTCATACTGGCTCCACAACACCGGGTATTCTCCCTGGAAGGTCCATGGTTGCAGGTTAAAAAAGAAATCTGATTTTACTTCGTAGCTGTATTCTATGATACTGCCTTCCTTTAATGCCGGGAAAGTAAATTTTTTATAAATCCAGTTCTTGCTGTGCTTTTCTGTAAAAACTGCCGACTTCTCCACCTTTGTAGGTACAACTTTGCCATTCTCAAGGTTGTAGGTAAAAGCATCAAGATCTTCCAGCCTTTCTGCTTTGTTATCATCGCTTACAAATAAGGGGATAACAATTGTCGCCGCTTCAAACCCATTTTTATTGATGAGTTTGATCCGTTCCTTTCTTTTATAAAGCAGGGAAAAGGTGAGTTCAGTAGTATTGGCAACAAATTCTGATTTACCAAGACTGGCCACCACCACCGCATTGGTGCTTGAATCGATCAGTGGTGACTGAACATCAAAATCCTGCACCGTTACCTTTCCGAATTTTATCGGTAATTTGTCCTGGGCTGTAACATTAAATTGAAATAACAAACTGAATAAGGATACACTAAGGAGTTTCAGGGAGCGTTTCATAAGCAATTGTGGTTAAAGGTTAATTTGCGCCCATAAATATAGCTGTAAAAAATCACCCGGTAAAATTTAGATGTTATCAATAACCAACCATACCAGCATCATAAAAAAACTGGCAGCGCAACTTGGCTTTGATTATTGCGGCATCGCCAAAGCAGTGAAATTAGATGAAGATGCAAGGCGGCTGGAGCAATGGCTCAACAAAGTAATGCATGGCAGTATGCAGTACATGGAAAATCATTTTGACCTGCGGACCGATCCTTCCCAACTCGTTCCCGGAGCCCAATCCGTTATTACCTTGCTGATGAATTATTATCCTGAACACCAGCAGCAGGCCAAGGCACCCAAAATTGCCAAATATGCCTATGGTAAAGATTACCACAAAGTGATCAGGGACAAATTAACAACACTCATGGGGCTGATAAAAGAACAGGTGGGTGAAATCAATGGCCGTGGCTTTGTAGACAGTGCGCCTGTACTGGAAAGAACATGGGCACAAAAAAGTGGCCTGGGATGGATCGGCAAAAATGGTAACCTGATAAACAATAAGAGTGGCAGTTATTTTTTTATTGCCACCCTTATTGCAGACATAGAGCTGGATTACGATAACCCTAATACCAGAGATTACTGCGGCTCCTGCACCCGTTGTATCGACAGTTGCCCAACTGAAGCGATACTACCCAACAAAGTAGTGGATGGAAGCAGGTGCATCAGCTATTTTACCATTGAATTAAAAGAGGCATTGATCCCGGATGGTATGAAAAATAAATTTGACCACTGGATGTTTGGCTGCGATGTATGCCAGGATGTTTGCCCATGGAACCGCTTTAGCCAGCCAACCAATGAAACTGAGTTTACGCCGCTGCCCCAAATATTAAATTTCACCAGTAACGATTGGGAAGAACTGACAGAAGAAAGTTTTAAATTCATTTTCAAAAACTCCCCTTTAAAACGCAGTAAGTTTGCAGGCATCAAACGCAACCTCCAGTTCATACAACGCTGATTAAAACACCAGGCCCAGTTTTAACCATATACGATTGAATTCATACCCTTCTTTTATTGGAATATTTTCCACATGGTTTACTACCGGGTTCCACACATTATTGTCAACCAGCTGTGTTATTTTTTTCTGGCTGTACCCAATGCCGATTACAACAGCGTCTTTTTTTAACGGGATATAATAATCAATCCCCATTGCCAATAAACGACCTGCTTTAAACACCCCTGTTTTTGAGGGTTGTGTTTGATTGGTATTGCCATAAGGAATATGAATACCCCCATTTGCAAACACCTGCAGAATTCTCCCGGTACCCGGCAGGTTATACCGGGCTTCTAAAAATAAGGGTACGGATCTATGATAATAATAATCGAAACCTGCACCAATGCCGGTGAATAATTTACCAACCTGTAACCCATTTACAGAATGAAAAGCTGCCGAAACAGCAGATGCTCCATTCAGCAACTGAACACTGTTGAAAGAATGAAACCGGCATTGATGTTTACTACTGGCAACAGCCTGTGCATACAGGTTTAACTGAACCACAGCGGCTATTATTATCAACACAATAATTTTATGGCTATACTTCATGATCAATTATTGGTAGTAATGGTACTGAGCTTCCTGATATTATTGATATTGCTGTAATCGTACTGGCTGATGCCTTCTTTTGATACAACAATGGCAATGCCATTATAAGCGATCACATCAAAAGGATTGATATTGCTGATGGTAGTGATCAATGCGATATTCATAACATCTGTTGCATCATACACTTTTAAACCACCCGTACCATCACAAATAAACAAATGATTATCATCCAGGCTGAGCCCCTGCGGTGCTTCCATATCATACACTTTCAGCAATGTTGGTTGTGAGATGTTATTGATATCAATAATATCCAGTTCATTGCGCTGCAGCGTTGAAGGCCCCCAGCAAAGCGACGCATCCGTATTAGCCCTGAGTGTTACAAAAGCATAATGATCATTTGCTATTACGGGGTCGTCAAAACAAGCGTGCGAAAAAGAACCCAATGCAACAGGCGCTGCCGGGTTATCAATACTAAAAATAAACATACCGGTTTTTGAACCTATAAAGAGTTTATCTTTTACCGGATAAATGGTTTCAATATTCCAACCCACTCCCGTGGTATTTGCAACTAAAGGATCAGCCGGATCAGTGATATTAAAAGACGTTAGCGTGGATTGCCCAACCGTATACAAATAATTACCCACCACGGTAAACCTTGCCATTGAACCGCCAATTCCGGTGGCTCCACCAGAGGAGGATGCACTATTGGCCGGTGATTGTCCTGCTGAACCATCTGCCCATTCACCTGACATCACAAAACTTTTATTCCTGCTGATTTCTGTTGTTGAAGTTGCTTCATGCTTTATCCAGTCAACAACATAGCGGCTGCTATCCGGCACAAAATTTCCTGTATACAGCCGCTCAGGAAATATATTGTACGATACTTTTTTGAGCCTTGCATTGTGCATATCAGAAATATCTATCGTAACCATATCGGTAAAAATATCTGCATACAGCATGTTGTTTTTTGCCCCAATGTCCACATTACCCGGAATATTGATAAAAGCAATGTTTTGTGGAGCTGCAGGATTGGTATTGTCAATTACATGCACCCCTTTATTTACTTCGTTTACTAAAATGTAATTGCCGTAAAGTACCATCTTGCCGGTTTGCTGAAGCGCCTTTGGCTGGTTGCTTTTTATATTCTGCAGTACAATTGCCTTACTTTGATAAACAGGTTCAAATGAAGTATAGGTTGCAATCACTTTATCTTTTATACAACCCTGCATGATCAATAAACAGGAACTAAAGAAGATCAGGGATCCGTAATGGATGGTCTTTTTCATAACACTCATTTTGGTGGTTTAATGATACTGACAAACACTGTTCTTTAATGGTTGCAGTTGCTGATTTTATTTTGTCAGGTTTTTTTGTAACCTGATTCCGAAAAACCGATAATGCGATGTTGCATACATTCCGGAAGACGCAAGCGGCGTAGCACTATAGTAAAATTCGGGGCCAATACAAAAAGGCGTTTTACCAGTTGGGTTCAGGTTGATCAATGCAGCAGCAGATAACCCAACAATGGTTTTATTAAACACTGACCTGTCTGAATAATACATACCTGCCACCGTATTAAAATTAAGCGCATTGGAATTGAACATTCGGGATATGACAACACCGGCATCTAACGTCACTTCATTTTTACCAAGGTTGAAAATCCTGGTTGAAAAGCCAACAGGTAAAGAAATAAGATGATAACGATTGTTATACGATTTAATGCTGCCCTGGCTAAACAGTACATCCCGGGTTTGGGCTGATGAGGCATAAATCCTTTCCCCTGTGTTGATGAAAGTGGTTATTAACTGGTATTGCAAACCGGCCGTTATTTTACTCCGGGCAGATACATTTCGAAACAGCTTTACACCTGCAGAAAAGGCAATACCGGTCCTTGTAGAAGATGGCAGAGAGATATTTCCAGAGCTGCCAGGATTACTTCCCGGAATATTTCCGGCATTACCATAGTTATCGGCGGCAAGGCTCTTATTGGCATATCCATTACCGGTTGCTGATCCACCTGCAGAAAATACCAACGCAAGCCCCCAGTTTTTTTTGTTTATTGTCTTCATTGGGTTTTTATCAACTGCAACTTTTTTGTTATTTATTTCGATACACTCTTTTTCACCAGGTGCAATGGCAGCAGCTATAACTGGTGCAGTTACTTCATTTTTACCAGGCGCTGTCACCAAAACTGTTGCCTGCTTTTCAGGAATACCATTATCCTGTTCGTTTTTAAGTTCGATGACAGGATCTGCTGAAATTATGGCCCCTTGTTTTTTCACCTCAACAATATCTGCAGCAGCAGTATTTTCTTCATCCGGCGCTGCCATGGTTACATTTGACCCAACCCTTCCTTTCGCTTTTAGTTTAACAGTACCAACCGGGCTGACAGTATTTTTATTTACTAAATTATTTTGCTTAACAGCAGTTTCAGCGGTAGTATTATCTGTAATTATTTTTTCCTGCGCTGATAGTTGATTGTTTGGCTCAGGTTGCAATTGTTCAGTTGGTTTTGTATGGGTACCCAAAACCTGCTCAACCCTGGCAGCGCCTGGCTGTTCTTTTAAAGAAACAGCTGTTTTATGATTAAATAAGCTGGATGTATCAGTAAGCAACAGTCCTCCTGTAAGGAGCAGGCAAAGCAAAAAGAAAAAAGCGAATCTTCTTTTGCGTTCCTTGCTCTTAGCAACCACTATCTGTATTTTTTGCCACACCTCATCTGCCGGTTGCAACTGCAGCACCTCCATCTTTTGCTGCAGCTTTTTTTCAAATTCATTTTCCTGCATAACGCTGTTGTTTAGATGATGAATATTTTCCTATCCATTCCATCAGTAAATATCTTGCTCTTGCATACTGGGATTTGGAAGTGCCGTCGCTGATGCCCAGCAACTGCCCAATCTCCACATGGGTATACCCTTCTATCGCATACAAATTAAAAATTGTCTGGAATCCTGTTGGCAACTGCCGTATCAGTTCGGCCAGTTCCTTTGCATCCAGGTTTACCTGGGGATTAAGATCCGTTACCGGGTGCAGGGGTGTGTCTGTAAAAACCATTTCGGCCCTGTATTTCTTATTCTTCTTTAAATAATTGAGTGCGGTGTTCACCATGATCCGCCGGATCCATGCCCCCAGTTCGCCGGTTGAATTGTAATCATTGATATGTAGAAATACTTTTACAAAACCTTCCTGCATCACATCTTCTGCATCATGCAACGATTTGGTATAGCGATAGCAAACACCCAGCATTAAAGGTGCGTAATGCCTGTATAATTGCTCCTGAGCAAGCGGCTTTTGCCTGATGCAATCTTTTACCAGTTGTCGTTGGTCCATCGTACTATTTGAAGCTGACAATCTTTTAAAGATAACAGTTGCACCCGGTAAAAAAAAGAAAGCTGAAGTAAATCACTTGCTGGTTTCAATAAATAGCTTGAGGTTATTCAATGCCGTTTCATAACCGGGGCCGGTTAGTTTGTCAATAAAAATGGCATAGAATTTTTCCCAGGGATACCAATGAAGATGAGTGGTGGATATCCAGTCAACCTGCACCTGTGAAGAGCCAGGCACTGCCGAAAAACGCACCATGTTACTGATATCATTCTCGCCTTTGGCTGTTAAAGTAAAACGAATGGATGCAGTATCTGTTTCAGTAATAACAAGATGGACTGTTTTGTTATGATAGTTAATGTTACAACTGGCATTTTTTCCTTTGGTAATATTGGTAAAATTTACAGTTGCTGAATCTGTAGTAAATACAGGATGCCAGTTCTTCCAGTTGCGGAGGTCGGCAAACTGGTTGTAAACCTCCCCTGTGGTTGTTTCATTGATCACCACTGTTCTTGAAACTCTCGGACTGGCAGGTATCAATAACGAAAGCAATGTTATAAATACAAACAAGCCGGTCGCTCCCACTAAAAATGCTTTTATCCAGCGCATATTATTCCCATTTAAAAACTTTAATGGCTACTGCATATACAATAACCCCCCATAACAATAAAATTCCGATCTCATTTTTTACTTCCCAGAGGCTTTGCCCTTCAAAAGCCACCGCTCTCATGGCGGTATTCAAATGTGTTAGCGGCAATGCTTTTGATATTGGCTGCAGCCATTTAGGAAATACGTCTACAGAAAAGAATGTACCGCCCAGCAAAAACTGTGGCAGCGTAAGTAAATTGGCAAAGGGCGGAATGGTGCTTTCACTTTTTGCAAGGCCACTTACAATAAAACCAAGGCCCATAAACACCACCAGGCCCACAAAGCTTAAAAACAACATATCCAGCAAAGTTGCCAATCCGTTTACAAGTGTAAATCCAAAAATAAATTACCTGCCAGCACAATTACAATCGCTGTTAGCATTTGAAAAAGCACCCTTGCCAATCCCTCGCCTAAAACAATATAAGTACGGCTGATGGGTGTTGCAAAAAAACGTTTCAGCACCAACGTATTTCTTAAACTGAAAAACATAAATGCCACACCAAACACACCGGAGCTGAGTAAAGAAAAACCTAACTGGCCGGGTAAGATAAAATCTATGGTGGTATATTCCCTTACCGTTTCTACATTAACCGCTTTCTCTTCTGCATAAACTGGCCTGTTGCTGAATTTTTTATCGCTGATAACTGAATTGATATTCGCCAATAACGAATTAAGTTGCGGCACCCGATCCATGCTGGCAGTGGTTGTTCTCAATGAATAAGCATAAGCAGGCATCTCCCTGCCCGTTTTGCTGATATTTAAAATGCCGGTGATCCTGCCTTTGACAAGATTGCTTCTCATTTCTATGGTATCTGCAAACCGCATGATTTTAATTTGCCTGCTTGATTTTACAGCATCAAACAATGAATTGGCAGTATCGCAATTTATTTCCAGTGCTACCTTATAAACCGGTGCATTTCCGCTTCCACCAATAAACCCAAAGACCAGTATGAAAATAAATGGGAAACCAAAACTGAATATAACAGCCGAAGGGCTTCTGAAGATGGCCTTTAAACTGGCTCTTGTAATGGCCAACATGGCTTTTACCTGACTATATGATGACATTCAACTTACTTTTGTGGCGTAAAGCTATTAGAAAAGCGTAAAGATAAGGGCATGAATCATTTTAATTTACAAAAGGCTTTACCTAAACAATGAACAGAACATATCTTTTGCTGGGCAGCAATATAGGCAACAGCAAACAACAACTTAACAACGCCATTAAACTCATCAAAAAAAATATTGGCAAAATTTCCCGCCTGTCTGGATTATATGTAACTGCAGCCTGGGGCAATACCAACCAGCCTGATTTTTTAAACCAGGTAATTATAGTGGATACCAAACTCAGTGCAGTACAAACCATGCAAGCCATTCTTGCCATTGAAAAAGAAATGGGCCGGGTACGCTCGGTAAAAAATGCTCCCCGTATCATTGATATTGATATTTTATTTTTCAACAAGCACATTATTCAAGAAAAAACATTAACCGTACCCCACCCTCAACTACCCAACCGCCGCTTTGTACTGGTACCACTTAATGAATTATCGCCTAATTTTAAGCACCCTGTTTTTCAACAAACCATCCACCATTTACTCAAAAACTGCAGCGACCCCCTCAATGTGAAAAAATTTTGATTGCACAAATGACGATTCCCCTTACTTTGCGACCGGTAAATTATGAAGTACAATTTTGTTACAATAGAAGGGAATATCGGCGCTGGCAAAACTACATTAGCCCACATACTCAGTAAACATTACAATGCCAGGCTGATACTGGAAGAATTTGCAGACAACCCCTTTCTGCCAAAATTTTATGAAAACCCTGAGCAGTATGCTTTCCCGGTGGAATTGTTTTTTATGGCAGAACGGTATAAACAATTGAAAGACCTGCTGCAGACAAAAGATATGTTCCAGAGCATTACCATTTCTGATTACCTTTTTACCAAATGCCTGCTGTTTGCAAAAGTGAATTTAATGAGTGAGGAGTTCAGGCTGTACCAAAAACTATTCGATATCATCAATCCCCAAATAGTACAGCCGGATATCTTAATTTACCTGCATACCCCTGTAAATAAACTGAAAGAAAACATCAAAAAGAGGAACAGGGAATATGAACTGAATATTCCCAATGATTATTTGTTTCAACTACAGGAAACCTATACACAATATATCAAGCAGCACAATATCAAAACATTGTTTGTAGATGCCTCCAATGCAGATTTTTTAGACAATGAAGCACATGTAAAAGTGATCACCGATGCACTGGACAAGGAATATGAAAGCGGCCAGCATTACATTACACTCCCATAACTGAATAAGGTTTCCGTTTACCATTTAGGTAAAACAATTTATTGCAGCTTTATTTTAGCTGCTTAGTTTTTACATTTGTTACTACAATAACAAAATCAAGTTGAGCAACTCCCCTTACCAGGTTTTAAAAATACCTGAATTCAGAAATTTTTTAATTGGCCGTTTTGTGTTTATAATGGGACTCAGAATGATGGGCACTTTAGTATTGTGGTGGACATTTGAATTGACGCATGACCCTTTAAATGTTGGCATGATCGGCCTGGCAGAAGCAGTCCCTGCAGTAGGCATGGCATTGTATGCCGGCTATGTAGTTGACAAAAGCGACAAACGAAAACTGCTGTTGAAATGTGTGTTACTCTTTGCACTCTGTGCCATTATCCTGTTAAGTATTTCTTCAACATGGTTTCACCAGTCCTTTCAAACCAGGGTTACAGTAATTTTCATTTACATCGTTATCTTTTGTACCGGCATCATCCGGTCATTCTCGGGGCCTACGTTCAGCTCCATCATTGCATCGCTGGTACCAAGAAAACTCCTGCTCAATGCTTCCCAATTAAGTTCTACCAGTTGGCTGGTGGCCAGCATTACAGGGCATGCAGTTGCAGGATTCCTTATTGCATGGTTACATGTTACCGGCACTTTTATAGTCATCACCAGTTTGATCATTACAGGTTTCGCCTTTCTATACCGGCTGCAATCAAAGCCACCGGGCATGGGCAGTGAGAAAAAAACACTGGAAGCTGTAAGCGAAGGGCTGCGTTTTGTTTTTAGAACAAAGGAAGTACTGGCGGCGATCTCACTCGATTTGTTTGCGGTGTTTTTTGGGGGAGCAGCTACCATGGTGATTGTTTATACGAACGACATCCTGCATGTTGGGCCTATAGGTTTTGGCTGGCTGAATGCTGCCACAGATATTGGCTCCATCATCATGGTAATATGGCTTACACTGTTCCCTATGAAACGCAAACAGGGTATTAAATTAATGCTGGCCGTAGCTGGCTTTGGTATCTGCATCATCATCTTCGGCCTGTCCAAATGGTATTGGCTATCGTTTGTTGCTTTACTGTTTAGTGGGGTACTCGATGGTGTAAGTGTGGTAGTGCGTGGGAATATCATGCAGTTAAAAACACCCGACGAACTAAGAGGCCGGGTGATGAGTGTAAATTCTATGTTCATCAATTCTTCCAATGAAATAGGACAGTTTGAAAGTGGCGTGGCAGCAAAGCTGATGGGGACTGTACCCTCAGTAGTATTTGGCGGATGCATGACGATGCTGGTGGTAATTACTACCTGGTTCAAAGCACCTTCATTGAAGAAACTGGAATATTAAAACTTACAGTAGTGTATCAGTTTGAAATAATGCTGGCCTATAACTATTCCCGGTTACACTGCCATTACAAGCCCAATGGCAAAAAAGCTGTCTTTTACTGATTCCCCTGCCTCTTTGCGTTGGATTAATTTGCAAACTGAGGCGCTGAAGCCGCAGACAGAGTAGTGATTTTTCATAGTGAGACACTGCCAAACTTTCCAATTGCTTTTTATTCTGGGTTTTAGTTGTAATTTATCATTTCAAAATTCATTTATATGCAACGCAGCACATTCATTAAAAATTCAGGAATTGTTATAGCAGCCATGGCTGTATTCAGCAATAAAACAGTAGCACAACTACTGGCTGACCCCACGTGGAAGATCACAATGCTGACTGATGATATCGGCATTTTTAATGAAAAAGGCGGCACCATCCTGTTTATGACCTCAAAAGATGGCATCGTGGTGGTGGATTCGCAATTCCCGGACACTGCAACACACCTGATTGATGAATTGAAAAAGAAGAGTAAACAACCCTTCAGGCTGCTCATCAATACACATCACCATGGCGATCACAGTTCCGGCAATATTGCTTTTAAAGGAATGGTGCAGCATGTGCTGGCACATGAAAACTCAAAGATCAACCAGGAAAGAGTGGCCAAAGAAAAAAAGAACGAAGAAAAACAATTATACCCTGATCAAACCTATACAGAAACATGGTGTGAAAAAACTGGCAGTGAAGAAATATGCCT
This sequence comes from Chitinophagaceae bacterium, assembly GCA_016722465.1. Lineage (GTDB taxonomy): Bacteria > Bacteroidota > Bacteroidia > Chitinophagales > Chitinophagaceae > Ferruginibacter. The sequence goes on from JADKJC010000013.1 coordinate 1,201,058, forward strand.
GCATTATTTTGGTGCCGGCCATACCAATGGCGATAGTTTGGTGCAGTTTAAAAATGCCAACATTGTACACCTGGGCGACCTGATGTTCAATCGCCGGCATCCTTATATTGACAAAGGCGCCGGGGCAAACATCAGCAACTGGATAACGTTACTGGACAAAGCTTACAATACCTTTAATAAAAAAACAAGATTCGTTTGCGGCCATGCTGCTGAAGGTTATGAAGTGATCGTTCACCGGGATGACCTGAAACTGTTTGGCGATTATTTAGGTAAAGTACTGCTGTTTGTTGCAAGTGAAATAAAAGCAGGCAAAACAAAAGACGAGATATTAAAGAACACAAGTATACCCGGTGTTACAGAATGGAAAGGCGATGGCATCGACAGGCCATTGGGCGCTGCTTATATTGAACTTAGTGCGAAATAATCCCGGGCAAACTGGTAATGGCCATAGCTATTTTTGCTCCATCAATTTTTCCAGCACATAATACACAGCAGGGCAGAAAGTAGCATTCTTCAACGTAATGTTCGGCCGTTTTAGAATAACATCTTCATCAGTGTAAGGAAAACGTTCGCAATCAGAAGGGCGCACTTCATAGATGCTGCAATAATTATCAGCCCCCAAAAAAGAGCAAGGGGTTGAACGCATTACATAATCACCCTCTTCATCCACTCTTAAATAATTATTGATCAGGTCTCCGTCTTTCATCTTTAAATGCTTGGCGATCCGTTTGATATCCGGCGTTTTAAACCTTGGAGAATAACCTTTGCAACAATTGCCGCATTGCAGGCAATCAATTTTACTGAAAGCTTCTTCATGCAGGTCCGGCAAAGCCTTCAGCACTGCATTCTTATTGGCCCTGTTCAGGTAATTTTTGTATAGTTTCAGGTGTTCAGCCGATTTTTTCTCCCAGTTCTGTAATAAAGAATCTTCCATTAAATATTTTTAAACACAATGATTATAAGTGGATGAAGATACGGCCATTAACAGGAAACAGGCAACGATCGCTTTATCAGGTTACTTTATCAGGTTTTAAAAAATCACCATCAATGATCAGTAACTTAACCCCTGCTTCTGTAATACTTCTGTGAGAACTTAAATTATCCGAAACAACATAACTCATGCCCGCTGTTAATATCAATCTTTCTCCGCTTTGCAGTTCACTTACAAACTCACCCTCCAGGCAATGAACAATATGCCCCTTGCTGCACCAGTGATTGGCGAAATAGCCTTTTGAATATTCCACCATCCTCACTCTTAATCCGGGCCATTGCAGTGTTTTCCAAACCGCTGAGCCAGTATCACCCGGGTGTTCAGTTGGAGGAACAATGCTCCAGTCAATTGTTTGAAAGTTGATATTACTCATATTGATTCCTGTATTTTGATTACAAATATCTGCAATCAAAATAAGATATGATAGTGCAGGCAAACAGCAGCAGGGTTTTAATTAACGACTTTTTCAGGAGAAAACTCATCCCTTCCATCATAGGATGGTACGGTGTGATGCTGCATACGAAATGCCTGTATCAAAATGGCGGTGCCCGTAAAAGCAATGCTGATCCATGCCGCATTGATGATGGATACATGATAAGTTTGCAATTGTTCCTGTTTGATGATGATCCCGGCCAGTGCCCACATTACAACTACTCCAAACAGGATATTGTTGCGGAAAAAAATCATCAGCGTGGTAATGATCATGGCAGCACCGATCATCAGCAGGGTCCATGCAGTTGCATCCAGGCCCCATCCATCCCAGCCAATGGACTTAAGATACACAGCAGTATTGGCGATGGTAGCAATACTGATCCAGCCAAGGTAAATACTAAGCGGAGCTTGTGTAAAGATCTTGCTGGCGAGTAAATCTCCCCGCTCCTGTATGCCCAGCAGGCTATGAATGATAACCAGGCTGATCAACTGAACAAGAATGAATATTTCTGCCAAACCGGTTTGTTGCTGCGTCCATGCAAAGAGCCATGCAGCAGTAAACAGGTTGTTGATAACAAACCAAAGCCTCATCTTTTTTACAGATTGATTGGCCTTATGTTGTTCTGCTTTTGTAAAACTTATAACAAGATGGTAAATACACATAGCCAGCAATGCCACATAAATGATTCCCCATATAGAGAAAGTGATACCCGCCGGCGTAAACAAAGTGGGGAATAAATCAGACACCTGTCCCACATCCAGATCGTTGAACCACTTTAGCCGGGTGGCTACCGACATGGTAATGTGCATCGCCAATGCGATGAAGTTGAATACTGCTAACAGACGGATACTTTTCATAGTATTAAAAACTTATTTGTTTGTTACCGGTATCAAAAAATTATGCCAGTTATGAAACAGTAAGTTGGGGATTTTATTCGGAAGAGGGGTAAGATAGTACCACGCCGGACAATGTCATTAAGCTAAGAATTTATGTTTAGCGTTGTTTATGCTGCCCGAACTGAAATTGATGAGCGATTTGCTGCTGCTTGTGCTTCCGTCTGCCAGGCTTTTGGTTACTTTTGTTAGCGGCATGGCGTTCTGCCTGCCTTCAGTTTTGGCTAGTCAGTCCGCTAACTATTTTGCTGCACTCAATCCATGGGCTCCCACAGTTGAACTTTATTTCCTTCTGCGTCAAGGATATGTACAAATTTGCCATAGTCGTAAGTTTCAATAGTGTCCACAATAGTCACGTCTTCTTTTTTCAATTCATCAACAAGTGCTTCTAAATTTTCAACCCTGTAATTAATCATAAATTCCTTAGTTGAAGGTTCAAAATATTTTGTCGTTTCGGGAAACGGAGTCCACTGTGTTTGTCCTTTCTTTGTGCTGTCTGCACCTTCATACCACTCAAAAGTAGCCCCATAGGGGTTTGTGGTTAAACCAAGATGTTTTTGATACCATTCTGTCATTTTTTTAGGGTCTTTGCATTTAAAAAAAATGCCTCCGACGCCTGTTACTTTTTTCATTTATTATTTTTTTAGATATTATTTTCTTAAAAGAGAAGCTTAATAGAAACGAAGTAGCAATTAGTGTTATCGTCAATGACATTCATTTCATTGTCTTGTTCTTGTTCTTTTTCTTTTTACTTTTTTGCAACTTTTCTTTTTAAAATTAATGAACTGATAAGAGTTACAATCAACCCAACAGGTAAAATTTCCACGTAAGTCATCATCGCATTAAAAAATGGATTTTTATACATCCTGGTAAAAATTGCCATTTCTTTTGATTGTTTATCAATTTCTATCTCACTTGCTCCACTTGCTTTCAGTTTGTCAAGTGTGTGTGCTGAATATTTTTCTAAAAAATCGGGGATGAAAAAAAAGTAGTCAATTAGCCAGGCAACAACATAAATGGTGGAAGCGATTAAAACAATCATAATCCCTATTTTAAATGCTTTGCCAAAACTGATAATTCCTTCATTGTATTTATCTCTGTAATTGCGAATGCCAACAAACACAAGCGAAAAGGCGATGAGCATAGAAGCATACCCGATGAGCATACTTGTGTCATAATCAACATTGCCTTCACAATGGCTTATGTAGTTAACTGTAAACAGCATTAAAATAGAAACAACAACGCCTGCAATGAGTCCATAGATGATAATATTCTTTTTCATTTGTTATTTTTTTTGGTTCAAATATGGCAAATGCACGGCTTTTTCCAGTCATACTTTCGGCTATTTTTCTTTCCGCCATGGGCGGGATGCTTATTTTCATACTAAAGTATGAGGTTTTATGGGATGAGATTTAGCCTTTTTGCCTTTTCAACCGCCTGCGTCCGTCTTTTCACATCTAACTTTTCAAAAATATTTTGAATGTGTGTTTTGACGGTGCTTAATGAAACAAAAAGTTTTGCAGTAATTTCCTGATTGCTGTGTCCCTGCGCCAATAAACTTAATATCTCCAACTCTCTTTTGCTTAGTTCAAGTTGAGATACAAGTGATGCATTTAGAACAAAATTTTCATTTCTGTTTACATACACTTCTTTTTCTACCACTATGGTTTCAATTTTTGGTTTTGAAAGTTTTAAGGCAAGCCATATACCTAATACAGTAAAAATGACTGCGATAGCCCCAATGTAAATTTCAAATGAATGGTCAAATATTATAAAACGAATTTCTAGCCATTTGAGTAGAAATAGCAGAAAAGCCAAACTGATGCTATAAACTATAGTCGCTTTATTCCTTAGCAATAAGTTTTTATTATCTGTCATAGTATACATGTTCATGTTTTGTTAGGTCTGTCTTCCACTTACCCCTAACGAGCAGGGCTTTGTGCAGGCAGGGCATTGTTGTTTGTCCAGCCCGGAACTGAAGCCCAGTTAAAAAATAAAAGTACAAGTTAACAACTAACATTCAGCAGGGTTCCGCCCGCCCGGATGCAGTACTATAGCGATTTACAGCCGATTTTTCTTCCGTCCGCCCCGCTTGCACAAAACCGCCTGTTAGCGGAAGCTATTTCAATCACTTTGAACAAGTAATACCTTGAGTAAACATCCTAAGTCTCCCTGAATTGGTGTTATTCGACCTGTATTGAATGAAGTTCCAATCATGCCGTCAGGAATGGGCATCCCCCCAAGTCCTAACCCGGTTAAAGTTAAAAATATGTCTGGTTTGTTCCCTTCAAGTGTATAAAAGACAGTCATGCCAGTAATGCCTCCTTTACTAATTTTAACTTTCCTGCCTTCTGTTCTTACATATTTATAGTAAGTGCCTGGCCTTAATGTTTTCTTTTCGTTGTCAATTTTAAAGGAAATACTACTGTTATCATTTGCACGTTCTGATCCAAAAATGTAAATACAATTCTGTTCATGATTATTAAAATTTATAAGCCGGGCAGAATCATTCCAAAAATAGGTATCAAGTATCAGCGTTGCTTCATTTAAAGAATCGTTGCGTTCATACGAATTGAGCTTAAAGCAATTTGCACCGTCTTTTTTTGCTTGTGCAGAGATCAAAAAGAATAGATTGGTAACATTCCCTTCATTCTTTTTTCCCACAACCCGGTACGTAGACACAAAGGAATAATTTACTGTGTCAGTTTTTGGTTCAATGAATGCAAAATCCTCCGCAAGAGGCAAGTTTGTTTTTCCACTTGATTTTAAAACTTCTACTTTTTGTGATAACCCCAATTGCACAAATAGAATGCTCCACATAGTAATCAAAATATTTTTCATGGTAGTTTGTTTCTTTTACTGCGTCTGTTTGGTTTCCCCTAACGTTTGTATTTACGCAACTTTTTATTCACCCATATACCGATACCAACCATACAACAGAACAAAAAATTACCTTCCTGCAATATACCAAACTCCTTCCGTTTCAAACCCTATCCCCTCTTCCATAAAAGCAACCCATTGGTTTCCGGTACAAGTGAGATTATTCTTTCATTTTACAAAAAAAGAATAACAGAACAAGTTCACCACAATCTTATCTGTAAAATATGAACGCTGGTTATCCAAACTTTTTCCTGCCCGCCAATAAAGGTTATCCCACGGTTACTAACATATCTTGTTTTATCTCCCAACCATTCCCTGTTTTTAACGTTATCATCCTACCTTTGCATCGGAAAAAATCAACCTACCATTACTTATGAATCTCTTCGAAAAACAACAGCACGAATTTGCAGGAAGGCATATCGGACCAAACGGACAGGAAACCTCAGAAATGCTGGCCACCATTGGCGTGGCTTCGCTGGATGAACTGATCAGCAAAACCATTCCCGGCAACATCCGTATCAAAGGCAACCTGGCATTGCCGGCCGCCAGCAGCGAATACGAATACCTTACCCAACTGAAAGAGGTGGCAGCAAAGAACAAAGTATTTAAAAATTATATCGGCCAGGGCTACTACGATACCATTACGCCCAGTGTGATTTTGCGGAATGTTTTTGAAAACCCGGGTTGGTACACTCAATACACTCCCTACCAGGCAGAAATATCGCAGGGTCGTTTAGAGAGCCTGCTGAATTTTCAGACCATGGTAAGCGACCTGACGGCGCTGCCCATTGCCAATGCCAGCCTGCTGGATGAAGCCACCGCTGCTGCAGAAGCCATGAGCATGCTGTTCAACCATAAGAACAAAGACCACGATCATATTACCGCTCCCAAATTTTTTGTTGACAATGCAGTACTGCAGCAAACAAAGGATGTGCTGCAAACCCGTAGCGCTCCTATTGGTGTTGAGCTTGAGTTTGGTGATTTTTCAACCGTAGTGCTGGATGAAAATTTCTTTGGCGCTATTGTGCAATACCCCGACTGTAATGGTTCGGTTGCAGACCACCGTGAGTTTATCCATAAAGCACATGCGCTGAATGTGCAGGTGATTATGGCAACCGACCTGCTGGCACTTACCCTGCTAACACCTCCGGGTGAGCTGGGTGCCGATGTGGCGATTGGTTCTGCTCAACGCTTTGGTGTACCGATGGGCTTTGGAGGTCCGCATGCAGCTTTCTTTGCTACTAAAGATGATTTTAAAAGAAATCTCCCCGGCCGTATTATCGGTGTGAGCATTGATGCTCAGGGCAACCGCTGTTTACGCATGGCCTTACAAACAAGGGAGCAGCATATCCGCCGTGAAAAAGCCACCAGCAATATTTGTACGGCACAGGCGCTGCTGGCAAACATGGCTGCCATGTATGCCGTGTATCATGGCGCCAATGGTTTAAAGACTATTGCCAAAAGAGTAAGCATACTGGCCCAAACGCTGAGTGATGAACTGGGTGAACTGGGCTTTGAAAATGCCAATACTTTTTATTTTGATACCATCCAGGTAAAAGTGAAAGATGCCTGGGCCATTAAAGAACTGGCAGAAGCAAGAGAGATCAATTTTTATTATAGCGGCAATACCATTGGCATTGCGGTGGATGAAAGCACCACACAGCAGGACGTACTGAACATACTGGATGTATTTGCATCTTCCATCAATATTGATACGGCCAGTGCCATGTTCAATGCAGATGCAACGCTGGATAATATTCCTTATCATTTAACAAGAACTTCATCCTATTTACTCCATCCTGTTTTCAATACGCATCACAGCGAAAGCCAGATGATGCGTTACCTGAAATCACTTGAGAATAAAGACCTGAGTTTAAATACCTCCATGATCAGCCTGGGCAGTTGCACCATGAAGCTGAATGCTGCAACGGAACTGATACCGGTAAGCTGGCCTGAGTTCAGCAAACTGCATCCGTTGACTCCTGCATCACAAACTGCAGGCTACCGGAAGATCATTCAAGAACTGGAAAATTATTTGAGTGTGATTACTGGTTTTGCTGCTACTCTTTGCAGCCTAACAGTGGTGCACAAGGCGAATACGCCGGATTACTGGCCATCCGCCGTTATCATATTGCAAGAGGTGAAGGCCACCGCAACGTTGTGCTGATACCGGTTTCTGCACATGGAACCAACCCTGCCAGCGCAGTAATGGCGGGTATGAAAGTGGTAGTAACCAAATGTGATGAAGCCGGCAATATTGATGTGGAAGACCTGAAAGCAAAAGCAGAAGAACACAAGGCCGATCTTTCGGCACTGATGGTTACTTACCCATCTACCCACGGTGTATTTGAAGAGAGCATTAAAGAAATATGTGACACGATCCATCAATATGGAGGACAGGTGTACATGGATGGCGCCAACATGAATGCGCAGGTTGGTTTAACCAGCCCGGGTTTGATAGGTGCTGATGTTTGCCATTTGAACCTGCATAAAACATTTGCCATACCACACGGTGGTGGCGGACCAGGTGTTGGGCCGATCTGTGTAGCCGAGCAATTGGTTCCTTACTTACCTGGCAACAGTATTGATAAAACAGAAGGTGCAGTCAGCGCTGCTCCCTATGGAAGCGCCAGCATTTTACTCATCAGTTATGCATATATAAAAATGTTAGGTGCCACGGGTGTTCGCAGTGCAACTGAATACGCCATACTAAATGCGAATTACATGAAAGCAAGGCTGGAAAAATATTACAGGATATTATATACCGGAAAGAATGGTACTGCAGCGCATGAATTTATTGTTGACCTGCGCCCGTTTAAAACCAGCGCCGGTATTGAAGCAGAAGATGTTGCCAAGCGTTTAATGGATTATGGTTTTCATGCTCCTACCCTTTCATTCCCGGTTGCAGGCACGCTGATGATAGAGCCAACAGAAAGTGAAGACAAGGCAGAACTGGACCGTTTCTGTGATGCATTGATCAGTATTTATGGGGAGATCAAAGCAATTGAAGAAGGTAGAGCAGATAAGAAAGACAATGCATTGAAGAATGCACCACATACACTGCATGTGATCTGCGCCAACGAATGGACACATGCTTATAGCCGCCAGCAGGCTGCCTTTCCATTAACTTATGTAGGTGAGAATAAGTTCTGGCCAAGTGTGAGCAGGGTGAACAATACGCATGGTGCCAGGAATTTGATCTGCACCTGTGAGCCAACTGAAAGTTATATGGACGCAGTTGCGAATTAATGAAGGAATTAAGAAATGATGAATGCGTTTCATTTCTTAATTCCTTCACTACATAATTTTTAATTTGTTATTTCTGGCTGTCTCTCCACTCATACACCCAGGTGCTCTGGATCATTTCTAAATGCCCCTCATTGCTTTCTTCTGCCTTGCCGGCAAAGTTGGGAATTTCCAATACCCATTTATGCAGGTCGGTAAAGCGGATCCGGTAGATTTTACTTTCTCCAAAATCATCGCCAAAGCGTTCGTATAATTTCATGGCAATGTCCTCGTAATCGTTCCAGTGAATCGGTGGTTCAAAAGTCATTTTATTGTTTTGATGATTTGGTGATTTGGTGATTTGATGATTGTAAAATCTGGTGATTGTGATTTTTAAAAACTCCCAACTATCTAAGGACCTTCCAAATCACCAAATCGACGAGTCGCCAAATTGATTTATTCTCCCAAAAACTGTGTCTGGTCGGGCAGGGTAACAACAATATTACCGGCACCCTCCAGCAGCACACACTGGCAGCCCAGCCTGCTGTTGAGCCTTGGGTTGATGGCCCGGTCAATAAAGTCCTCTTCTTTGTCGCTTAGTTCTTCTATAAAATCTTCTCCCTGTTCCACATACAAGTGGCAGGTGCTGCAGGCGCAAACACCCCCACAGTTATGATGCAGGTCAATCTCATTCTTTAAAGCTACTTCCAGCAATGACTGTCCGTCTTCAATATCCGTAAAAGTAACCGGCTCCAGGCCTTTTTGTTCAAACTTATAAGTGATCGTGTACATAGTGCAAAATTCGGGATGCAAACCTAATGCAGAATTACCATATCAGGAAAACTATCATGAGTATCTCAAATAAGATTGGCAGGAGATTTGAAAATGGAGATGTGAACGAATAAGCTTTTATTTGCTATTGAAAAATGAAATCTCTATTTTTCAACCTCAATTTTTAAACTTCCTGTATGAAAAAAATAGTTCTGCTGCTACCTGTTGTATTGCTTGCCCTGGCTTCCTGCAACAATAATACAGAAGAAAAGAAAACGGCACCTGAAGTGAAAGCAGATACCAGTACACCTGCAGAAACTACTAAAGCCGCCCGTGAGCAGACCAAACGCCCTCCCATTATCAACATTACAGATACATTATCAGAAAAAAAACTGGTGCTGTACATGAAGGACAGTGCAGCCACTGTAGAGCGGATCGGTCTTAAACTGGCAACTGTACTGGGCTTTAAACTCGATGCGGTGATCAAAAAAAACAAACTCAGTGTTACCGGCCGGCCAATGGCCTGGTACAACAGCACCAAAGCGCCTTTCTTTTTTGAAGCCGGCATCCCTGTTGATAAAAGACCAACCAAACAACCCTCAAATGTGTACATAAGAGAAATTGGTGTTGACAGTGTAACGGTGGCGCATTTTTATGGCAACTACGACCAGTTGTCGCAGGCTTATGAAGCATTGAACGACTGGTTGAAAAACCACAAAAAAACGCTCCGGGGCAAGCCTTATGAAATCTACGTGGATGACCCTTCGGACAAAGATGGCAAAATGAAAGACCCTTATAAAGTGCAGACAGATGTGGTATTTCCGTGGAAGTGAAAAGAAGTTATGAGTTATAAATTTTGAATTATGAATTAAGAGTGAAGTATTATCGAATTATACCAACTCATAATTCATAATTTACTAAGGGTTCATAATACTATCCGTCATCCTAAGATAAACCGTCCTTAGCTTGGGATAGGCAGTTAAGATACGGAGGTGTTTGTCGAGCGTTACAATGTCTTTACGTGCTGCAGGGCCTGTCTGCATATCGCAGGGCGAATGATCCCTAAGCCGGGAGGCAGTTTCCTGTATCAGGGGTTGCAGCATAGTAAAGTCCAGGTGCTCACTTTTGCAATATTCCGCTGCCAGGCAAAAGAGATGATTGGCAAAATTGCTGGTAACAACAGCGGCCACATGCAGCTTTACCCTTTGCTCATCGTTGGCAAAGCTTACCTGGCTGCTGATTGTTTTTGCAAATTCACCTATCGTGAAAATGGCATTGTCACTATTGCCATCAATCAGTAAGGGAATACCTACAGAAGCGTTTTTGTTTTCTTTTCGAAGGCTCTGCAATGGATACAATACTCCATAGTTGGTAGAAATATCTTTCAATACTTCCAGCGAAACAGAGCCTGCAGTATGAACAATCATTTTATCGCCCACATTGAATTTTTCTTTGAGATCATTCAGGGCAGCATCCGACATAGCCACTAAAAAAAGATGGGCGGTTTTATCCACTTCTGCAAAACGGGAGGTTGCTGAACATCCCAATTCATCTGCCAGCACCTGGGCTGTTTCCATGCTGCGGCTTATAACCTGTATAATTTCATGACCGGCATTCTTTATAGCTCTCCCCAATACGGTAGCCACATTCCCAGCTCCTATAATTACAATCCTCATGATGTTATGCTTAATTTTGTATCAATGAAAATAACGCAAATATTAGCTATTAATTACATAAGGGTGAAATTTAGGGTACTTTCCCTCATATCGGTACGTAAAACTGCGGCAATGGCCTTTCAGCTTTTCTGCACACCATTGGTAAAACCGCCCAATCATATTCCATCTGCTTTTAAGTTTGCCGAGATACTTACGGAGCCATTTAACGGCAAAAGCATCAATGGGTACCGGTGGAATAAAGGCAAAGCAGTGAGGGTACTGATACTGCATGGTTTTTCTTCTTCCTCCTATAAATTTCACCGCTATGTGCTGCCACTGGTAGAGAAAGGCTATGAAGTAATTGCATTTGATGCTCCGGCACATGGAGGCAGCGATGGCAAAACCCTCAATGCGGTAGAATATGAAATGATGATTGAAAAGCTGATACGTATATATGGCCCTTTCAATGGTTTTATTGCCCATTCATTTGGCGGGCTGGCACTAAGCCTCGCCATGGAAAAAACGCCACATGATGCCAATACAAAAATCGTATTGATAGCCCCTGCAACAGAAACAGTCACCGCTATTGATGGCGCTTTTGAAATGCTAAAACTGAAAAATAAAAATGTAAGGAAAGCATTTGATGAAATTATTTTAAAAATGAGTAACAAACCAACCGAATGGTATTCGGTGAACAGGGCCATGGAAAATATCAAAGCATCGGTATTGTGGATACATGATAAAGATGATGCCATCACACCATTAAAGGATGCATTAAAAACAAAAGAAAAACAGTACCCAAATATTCGTTTTATCATTACCGGGGGGCTGGGCCACCGGCAGATTTATCATGATGAAAAAATCAAAAATGAAGTATTTAATTTCCTTTAACGCCTTACAGGCCTTTTTAAAAAACGCATTTTTTTTCTGTCATTTCAGAGAAGGCTGGCACCCCTGCACAAGAAGAAATATTTTGATTTTTCAATTTTAAAGTAATATTGCAGCTACAGACTGCTGGTAAACGGGTGGCATTGCTGCGTATTTGTATACGGTACAAGTGAGATTATTATTTTCGTTTTAGTAAAACGAAAATAATAACAGAACAAGTTCACAAGGATGTTGAAAAGCAATACCACAGCCTGTTCCAAAGAAAAATAAAAAGGCATTATGGCGAAAAATCTGTTGATAGTTGAGTCCCCTGCGAAGGCAAAAACAATTGAAGGAATTTTAGGAAAAGACTTTGAAGTGAAGAGTTGCTTTGGCCATATACGTGACCTGGAGAAGAATGATATGGGTATAGATGTGGCCAATAATTTTGAACCCAAATACATCATCTCACCTGAAAAAACAAAAGTGGTAAGCGACCTGCGGGCACTGGCAAAAAAAAGTGATGAAGTATGGCTGGCATCGGATGAGGACCGTGAAGGAGAAAGCATCAGTTGGCATTTGGCAGAAGTATTGAAACTCGATCCCAAGACAACCAAACGCATCGTATTTCATGAGATCACCAAACCTGCCATACAAAAAGCGGTGCAAAATCCACGGTTAATAAATATGGATTTGGTAAATGCCCAGCAGGCAAGGCGTGTGGTGGACAGGCTGGTGGGGTTTGAATTAAGCCCTGTGTTGTGGCGTAAGATTGGTATGAAAGGTGGCCTGAGTGCAGGCCGGGTACAAAGTGTGGCAGTAAAATTAATTGCAGAAAGAGAAAGAGAGATCAACCAGTTTAATGCTACCAGCAGTTTTAAAGTGGAAGCATCCCTGGCTGCAAAAGATATCAATGACCGGTCGGTTACTTTTAAAGCTGAAGGCAGCAAATACAATACTGCAGATGATGCAGAAAAATTTTTACAATCCTGCATCGGTGCCAGTTACAAAGTAAAAGACATACAGGTAAAGCCCGGCAAACGCACACCGGCTGCGCCTTTCACCACCTCAACTTTACAACAGGAAGCAAGCAGGAAACTCGGGTATGGCGTAAGCAAAACCATGTTGCTGGCGCAAAAGCTGTACGAAAGTGGTAAGATAACCTACATGCGTACCGATAGTGTGAACCTGGGCGATACAGCCATGGAAGGAATTACAGCAGCCATCCGTAATAATTACGGAGACAGGTACCTGCAGGTGCGTAAATACAAAAACAAGAATGAAAGTGCACAGGAAGCGCATGAAGCCATCAGGCCAACCTACATGGAAAATCCATCCGTAGATGATTTTGATACGGCAAGATTATATGAACTAATCTGGAAAAGAACCATCGCCAGCCAGATGGCTGATGCAGAACTTGAAAAGACAACTGCTAAAATCAGTATCAGTACCAATAACGATGATCTGACTGCAAGTGGTGAAGTGATAAAGTTTGACGGGTTTTTAAAAGTATACATGGAAAGCAGTGATGATGATGACAACGAAACTGCTGAAGGCGATGAAAGCCGTTTACCAAACTTAACCATCGGCCAGCCGCTTGAGTTTAAGCAAATGGCAGCAACAGAAAGATTCACCCGGCCTGCACCAAGATATACAGAGGCATCGCTGGTAAAAAAACTGGAAGAACTGGGTATCGGCAGGCCGAGTACTTATGCGCCAACCATCTCTACTATTATTAAGAGAACGTATGTAGAGAAAAAGGATAAAGAAGGTGTGAAGAGAGATTTCAGGGTACTGCAACTGAAAGACGACAAGATCAGCAGCATCACTTCACAGGAAAATACCGGTGCAGAAAAATCAAAGTTATTCCCTACCGATCTTGGCCTGGTAGTAACCGATTTTTTAAACCAGCATTTTGATAAAGTGATGGATTACTCTTTTACGGCTGAGATAGAAAAAGAGTTTGATGAAATTGCTGATGGCAAATTGGTATGGAATACAATGGTAGCTGATTTTTATAAGCCATTTCATGAAGGTGTAGAACATACGTTGGAAAATGCAGAAAGAGCAGTTGGTGAAAGAGCATTGGGCAATGATGAGAACGGCAAACCGGTGATTGCAAGAATGGGCCGCTATGGCCCGATGGTACAACTGGGTGTAACCACAGATGAAGAAAAACCAAAATTCGCCAAGCTGAAAGCAGGACAGAGCATCGAAACCATTACCATGGAAGAAGCGATGGAACTCTTTAAGCTGCCGATCACACTGGGTGAATATGAAGGGCTGGAAGTAGCCGTGAATGTAGGCCGCTTTGGACCCTATGTAAAATTTGGTGAACAGTTCATTTCCATACCTAAAGGAGAAGACCTGTTTGAAGTGGATTTACCAAGAGCTATCGAGATCATTACTGCCAAGCAGGTGGAAGACGCACCGATCGGTTTTTATGAAGAGAAACCCATCACCAAGGGGAAGGGAAGATTTGGACCTTTCATTAAGTGGAATGACATGTTCATCAATATTCCGAGGGCTTACAACTTTGATACGCTCACACAAAAGGATTGCAATGAGCTGATAGAAAAGAAGATTGAGAAAGAAGCCAACCGTTTTATACAGCAATGGCCTGCAGAAAAAATTTCCATTGAAAATGGCCGCTGGGGTGCATTTATACGCTTTAATAAAAAAATGCTGAAGCTGTTTAACAAAGATGATAAAACAAAATACAGCCCTGAAGAGCTGGCAGTGATTGATCTTGAAACCATCAAGAAAATGATCGTAGCGCAGGATCCAAAGGCTTTTGACAAAAAAACGCCGGCAAAAAAGGCAGCAGCTAAAAAAGCAGCTCCAAAAAAGCCTGCGAAAAGATAGTACAGATTGAAAATTATATTATAAGAGATTCAGTATCCTATGAATTGAGCGGCCATGAGTTGCACAACCTTTCAGGGCTGTGATAAATGAAACAATCTTTTTCAGGGCTTTAGCCCCTATATTCTTTGGGCTAAAGCCCATGTTTTATAACCTATTTTTATCCATGCCCAGAACGCAGGGCAGTTCAAGAATGGGGCAATTCCGGGGTTAGTAAAAACCAAACAACCTGACAACAAAATTTCTTGCATGATCTCTGTAAAGTATTCTCTCACCAAAGATGATTACATCAGCTACTATCTTTACATGATGTGGGATGCACCGGAGCGGAAGACATCAAGATTGAAATATTATAGCCGTCAAATTTTGGTGAATGGAGGAATCATAGCAATTCTTGCTTACACAGATGTGTTCAGGTATAATCCAACTACTTTGTACATCTACGCAGGCATATTGCTTTTGATAACAGCGATGCAGATATTTAGTGCCCGTATCAATGTAAAAAAACAGGCGCAGAAAATCACTGACAATGAAGGCAATCAATCATTTTTCGTTGAAACACAATTTGACATCAGTGAAGCAGGTATCTCCAGGAAAGATGAAAACCAGGAATCGAAAACACAATGGAAAGCCTTTATAAAAAAACAGGAAACCCCTGAGTACTATTTTCTATTCACCAGTTCCATACAGGCGCTCATTCTTCCCAAACGTATTTTTAAGAGCAGTGAAGAAAAGCAGCAATTTGAAAAACTACTGACAAAGCATTTATCTTTTGATGCGGAACTGGGTCATTTGATCAAGAGCTGAAAAATGATTAAAGATAAGTGGCCTGTATTAACATTACAGAACTTAACCGCCCACTACTTATTACTTATTACTTACTACTCCACCTCTATTCCTCAATATCCTCCAGCGCTGCCTGCAGTTCATTGTACGAATGGTTGTCCCCAGCCCTTTTCGCTTCTTCCATTCCTCTTTTATAAACCCTGATAGCCCTTTCAAAATCAGCCACCCTTTCCAGCAATTTCCCCAGGTGATAATATGACCCGATGTAGGTTGGTTCCCTCAGCAGTATCTCGTTAAACAATTTCCGGGCTTCCTCGTCATTACCGATCTTGATGTATTCCAGTGCCAGCGCATGCTGTAGAAAGCTGTCCTTGTCCGATGTCTTCATGTACTCCAGTAATTTCTCTATCCTGCTCATTACACAAATATTTTTTTTATATCCGGTTAAAAATAACTTTGCAACCACTATCTTTGCATTAGTTGCATAAACAACTAAAATAAACGATTGCTCAATAATTCTCTCCAAAAAACGCATTAAACAGATACGTATGAAGATTTTAGTTTGCATCAGCAAAACGCCTGACACCACTGCAAAAATAGCCTTCGCCGATAACAATACGAAATTCGTGGCCGATGGTGTGCAGTGGATCATCAATCCCTACGACGAATGGTATGCACTGGTACGTGCTATTGAACTCAAAGAAGCAGATGCTTCCACTTCCATTCATTTGGTAACAGTAGGTGCTGCAGATACTGAGCCCATCATCCGCAAAGCACTGGCACTGGGCGGCGATGAAGCCATTCGGGTGAATGCCGACAGTCATGATAGTTTTTACATCGCTTCGCAAATTGCCGAAGTGGCAAAGCAGGGCGGATACGACCTCATCTTCACCGGTAAAGAAACCATTGATTACAATGGTTCTTCTATTGGCGGTATGGTAGCTGAACTACTCGATATGCCTTATCTGTCACTTGCAACAAAACTGGATATTTCAGGAACGGATGTAACCGTGATAAGGGAAACAGATGGTGGTGAAGAAACCAACAAAGCAACACTACCTGTTGTAGTAAGTTGCCAGAAAGGAATGGCCGAACAACGCATTCCCAACATGAAAGGCATCATGGGTGCAAGAACAAAACCATTGAAAGTAAATGAACCAATTGCAGTGGATGCATTAACTTCCATTGCATCGTTTGATCTTCCACCTGCCAAAGCCGGTGTAAAACTGGTGTCAGCAGATAACCCTGAAGAACTGGTAAGGTTACTTCATGAAGAAGCGAAAGTTTTTTAGTTGAGAATTGATAATGGGATAATTGATAATTATTTTAACTTAAGTGTTCAATCATCAGTTATAACCCATAAATCAGTCAATTATGAAACAGAATATTTTGAAAGAAAAAAGTTTTGCATTTGCTGTAAGGATAGTCAATCTTTATAAATACTTAAAGAAGCAACATGGCGAGTACATAATATCTCAGCAACTCATTCGAAGTGGCACTTCTGTGGGCGCTTTGATAAGAGAAGCTGAACATGCAGAGAGTACTAAAGACTTTATTCATAAACTTAATGTTGGTTTAAAAGAAGCCAACGAATCGAAATACTGGCTGGATTTATTAGCAGCAACAGATTTTTTAACAACCGATATGTTTGACTCATTGAACCGGGATTGCGAAGAACTTTTAAAATTGCTGATTGCAAGCGTAAAAACAAGTAAACTAAAACTCAAATAGATTATCAATTATCAATTAAAAAATTATCAATTATATGGTATTAGTTTTTTTAGATATTGCAGATGGACATGTAAGAAAAGCTTCGATAGAAGCAACCTGCTATGCATCAAAACTTGCTGAACAATTGGGAACAACAGCCGAAGGAATTGTGCTGGGCAGCACAACCGAAGACTTAACAACTTTAGGTAAATATGGAATTAGTAAAGTCCATACAGTAAGCAACGCATCACTCAACCAACTCGATGCACAGGTATATACCAAAGTAATTGCGGAAGCTGCAGCCGGTGCTGATGTAATTGTGCTTTCCAACAACATCACCGGTAAAGCCATTGCAGCAAGATTAAGTGCAAGACTGAAAGCAGGGCTTGTTACCGGAGCTGTTGCACTACCAGATACCAGCAATGGATTCGTGGTAAAGAAAAATGTATTCAGCGGAAAGGCATTTGCCAATGTGGCCATCAATACAGCAAAAAAAATCATTGCGCTTAACCCCAACTCCTACTCCATCATTACAGGTGAAGGGGTTGCTGAAGTAGCTGAATTAAATATAGCAGTGGATGCCGCCAACGTGCAGGTAACGGCAAGCAGTAAGGTAGAAGGCGATGTACCGTTGACAGAAGCTGAAATTGTAGTAAGTGGTGGACGTGGATTAAAAGGCCCTGAGAACTGGGGTCTGGTTACTGACCTTGCAAAAGTACTGGGAGCAGCCACTGCATGCAGCCGCCCTGTTGCGGATATACACTGGCGCCCACACCATGAGCATGTGGGACAAACAGGTATTGCCATTGCACCCAACTTATACATCGCTATCGGTATCTCCGGTGCTATCCAGCATCTGGCAGGTGTTAACCGCAGCAAAACAATTGTGGTGATCAACAAAGACCCTGAAGCGCCATTTTTTAAAGCAGCAGATTACGGTATTGTTGGCGATGCTTTTGAAGTGGTACCAAAAATTACGGAAGCCATTAAGAAATTGAAAGGGGTGTGATTCTTTGAGCCGGACAGTTGCTCTTTAATCAGCTTCATTGGCGTCGCACTCTTGTACTGAATACCTTTATTCATCTCTCATTAAATTATAGAGAACCATAGCAATAGCTGTGGTTTTTTTATATT
Organism: Chitinophagaceae bacterium; assembly: GCA_016722465.1. Lineage (GTDB taxonomy): Bacteria > Bacteroidota > Bacteroidia > Chitinophagales > Chitinophagaceae > Ferruginibacter. Next base: position 1,219,265 of record JADKJC010000013.1, read on the forward strand.
TGGAGAAACAAACAACATGAGAACTCTTATAACCCTTTTTATTATTCTGATTGGCAATTCAATTTCAGCACAAAAGAACTTTGAAGGAAAGATAAACTACAAAATGAATTCCAATAGCCAGGATACAAGTACCAGCATTACAGCTTACTTTGGCAAACAAAAAATAAAAGCAGTATTTAAACAGCGTGACAGTATCAAAAACAAAAAAGATGACCTGCTCATCGACTTTGAAAACGGGGTTGTTAATTACATTAATGCTGAAAAAAATACGTACAGAACTATAAAATTACAGGACATGGAAATGGATAGGATGCCTGCTTTAAAGCCATTTCCTGAAAAAAATAAACAGTTGCTTGGTTATAACTGCACTGCCTATATTACAACGGATACCAGCAAAAATGAATATATTTCGTTTACCCCTTTTTATTTCTGGTATGCCGATTCACTATTTTTTAAGGTTAAAAACGAGTACAGCAATATTGATATGGTTCCCATATTTACCAATGGCAACACGGTAGGAATGGGAATGCAAATGAACCTGGGCAATGGAAGGGGAGAAGTATATATTGAACTTACTCCTGTATCCATCTTGAAGGAAACAATCCCGGATTCTGTTTTCAGCTTAGCCAGACTTCAGTTTGAAAGAAAATACATTGAAAGTTCAAGTACGCTTGCAGACTCTACCCAGATACTTGTTGATTCGATATCAAGATTAATTCAACAAGCGGCAGATAGTGTAGTAAAGATGATAGAGAAACAGGCAAAGATTGGTAAAAAATCACCCTCCCGAAAAACCGCCTCCAAAAATACCCACAAACAACCCACAAAACCCTCTGCAACAAAGCCAAAAGAATAAGTTACATATTAAAAAATGCCTTAGTTTCGTACCCTGAAATATGAAAAAAATAGAACTGGAAATAGTAGCCCTTTCTCACAGCATTACCCAAACACATTCCTATGCCGTAGTGCTGGGGGAATTGAATGGATTACGCAGGTTGCCCATCGTTATTGGTGGTTTTGAAGCACAAGCCATTGCCGTTGCCCTGGAACGGATGAATCCCAGCCGCCCATTGACCCATGACCTGATGAAGAATTTTATGCTGGCATTTAATGTGGAGTTGCATGAAGTGATCATCAACGACCTGCAGGAAGGTATCTTTTACAGCAAGCTCGTTTGCAGCAGCGAAAATGACACAGTGGAAATCGATTCCCGTACTTCTGATGCATTGGCTCTGGCCGTTCGCTTTGGCTGCCCCATTTACACTTACGAAAATATTTTAGAAAGCGCCGGCATACTGATGGAAAACGATGAAAAGAAAAAAGCGGCTACCGCCAGCCAGCCTGTTACCAGCGACAGCAGCCGGGAAGATCTGAAATCCCTTTCCCTGGAAGAACTCAACAGCCTGCTTACCGAAGTGCTGGAGCAGGAAGATTACCTGAAAGCTATCGCCATCAGGGATGAAATCAATACAAGGAAAAAGTAAGTAGTGGATAATTGATTAATTGATAATTCTTCAAATTACTAAGTGCTTATTTAATTTAATGCAGCCTGCATATTCAACCACTATCAATTAAACCATTATCAATTATCAATTAAAATGGTTGTTTTCCCCAATTGCAAGATCAATATCGGTTTAAATATCCTCGGTAAAAGGCCCGATGGCTACCACAATTTAGAAACCGTTTTCATCCCCATTCCATTAAAAGAAACTCTTGAGATCATCCGTTCAACGAAAAATACAACAGATGTAATTTTCAGTCATTCAGGTATTGCTGTAGATGGCAACATCAACGATAACCTCTGTGTAAAAGCATACCATTTATTAAAAAAAGATTTCCCTCAACTACCTTCCATACAAATGCATTTACACAAAGCCATTCCCATGGGTGCAGGCCTTGGTGGCGGCTCTGCAGATGGCGCATTTGCACTGCAATTACTCAATGATAAATTCAAACTGAACTTATCTGCCAATCAGTTAATTGACTATGCACTGCAACTCGGCAGTGATTGCCCTTTCTTCATCATCAATCACCCCTGCTTTGCTGCCGGCCGTGGTGAGCAACTTGAACCGGTGAGCATTTCCCTTGCTGGCTATCAATTAATGCTGATCAATCCGGGCATTCATGTCAACACAGGCTGGGCCTTTGCACAATTAAGCAATCAACCGGTAGCAAACAGGCAGTTAAAGAACCTGAAGCAGCACATACAGGAGCCCCTGCAAAACTGGCGCAATACCATTGTAAATGATTTTGAAGGGGTAGTATTTAAAGCACATCCGCAACTGCAGCAAATAAAAGATGAACTTTACCATAACCAGGCTGTGTATGCAGCCATGAGTGGCAGTGGCAGCACCATGTTTGGCCTGTTTGAAAAAAGTGCCATTCCCAATTTCCAATTCCCCAGCCCCTGGTTTGTAAAACACTTTTTGTTGTAGAACTGTTACAATTTTTAATAAAACAGCTCCTTTTTTACCAGCGGTGGCTGTATATGCCACCATTATAATAAATTGCAGCCCTGATAAAAAATCCAGGTATGAAAAAACAGTTGTACGTATTGTTTGCCTCACTGCTGGCAGGTACCCTTTCATTTGGCCAGTCTGCTACTACATCGGTTCCCGAAAACTGGCACCAGCTCGACAGATCTGCCACTGGCTACTACGGCATCAGTTTAGATAAAGCCTACAGTTTCATCAAAACAAAAAAGTTAAAAAGTAAACAGGTATTGGTGGCTGTTATCGACAGTGGTATCGACACCCTTCATGAAGACCTTAAACCTGTGCTGTGGACCAACCCAAAGGAGATCCCTTTCAATGGCATTGATGACGACAACAATGGCTATGTGGATGATGTACATGGCTGGAATTTTTTAGGTGGCAAGGACGGTCGCAATGTAACCAGAGACAGTTATGAAGCTGCCAGGGTGTACAATTCCATGAAAACAAAATACGGCACCCTCATACCCGACGAATCTTCAGTAAGTGATGCAGAGAAAGGCGATATTGAAGTCTATAAAAAAGCACAGCAGAAAATTGTAGGCGATGCCAACCAGATGGAAATTGCCTTTATCAAAAGAATGCTGCCGGTATTTTTAAAAGGCGACAGCGTGGTAATGAAAGAGATGGGCAAGGAAGAATATGGCTGCAAAGATCTTGAGAATTATACTACAGCCAATTCCAGTGCAAAATTTACCAAAATGTATTTGCTGGAATTGTGCAAGGAGAATAACTCGGACGAGATCAGCAACAGCGACATTAAAAATCAGTTTGAAAGCACCCTTAAAAAAGCGGAAGCCGCTGAAATAGCACCGGAGGCATTCCGTAAAGATGTGGTAAAAGACAATGAGGCTGATATCAACGACCGCTTTTATGGCAACAACGACATCATGACAAGCACTTCCATGCATGGCACCCACTGCTCCGGCATTATTGCAGGTGTAAGAAACAACGAAAAGGGGGGTGATGGCATTGCAGACAATGTACGTATTATGATGTTGAGGGCCGTTCCTGATGGTGATGAGCACGATAAGGATATTGCACTGGCCATCCGCTATGCAGTTGACAATGGCGCCCAGGTAATCAGCATGAGTTTTGGAAAAGATTTTTCCCCGGAGAAACAATGGGTGGATGATGCAGTTAAATATGCTGAGAAGAAAGGGGTACTGCTGGTACATGCAGCAGGAAACGATTCAAAGAATATTGACAGTACAGATAATTTCCCCACCGTAAACTTTTTAGGTGGCAAAAGAGCCAATAACTGGATCAAAGTTGGTGCCAGTGGCGATCCAATGAACGGCGGTATCACTGCCAACTTCAGCAACTATGGCAAAAGAGATGTGGATGTATTTGCTCCTGGTGTAAGAATCTTTGCAACATTGCCGGGTGGTAACCGCTATGGCAAATTATCCGGTACCAGCATGGCCTGCCCGGTAGTAGCAGGTACTGCTGCTTTATTGCTTGAATACTTCCCTACCCTTAGCGCTAAACAGGTAAAATATGTAATTGAAAAATCAGCAACAACCCTTGATATTGATGTAAACATCCCTGGCACAACGGATAAAGTAAAGCTGGGTGAACTGAGCAAAACAGGTGGCTTGTTAAATGCTTTTGAAGCAGTTAAACTGGCCAGTACTTTAAAGGGCGAACGCACTGTGAAGAAAGAAGTACTTCCCAAACCGAAGTTAACAAAGAACAAAAAAGGATAAGCCTGGTTTGGTTTTAAAATGTATGAACTGCCGGGCTTTGATATGCCCGGCTTTTAGTTTGGGAACAAACTTTAGTATTTCATAGCATCCCCGTTCTGAACTTGTTCTGTTGTTATTTCGTTTTAGTAAAACGAAATAACAATCTTACTTGTACCGAATAACTTTGTTCATCACTTAAAAATCAACTCTCTTTTTAATAGTCAAATCAATCATAAAAACAACAAGCCATGCCAAAACCCTCCTCAACAAGTTATCCAGGTTATTTTCAGCGCTACATTGACCAGGTACCTGAAACAGAAATGATGCCGGCATTCAAAAACCAAACAGCCGGCATTGCAGATTTCCTCAACAGCATCACGGAAGAAAAATCCAATGATGCTTATGCGGAAGGCAAGTGGACCATCAAGGAATTACTACAGCACATTACAGATGCTGAAAGAATCTTTAATTACCGGGCTTTATGCATTGCCCGGGGCGAAAAACAAAACCTGCCCGGTTTTGAAGAAGATGATTATGCAGCCAACTCCCATGCAAACAGGAGATCATGGAAAAGTTTAGTGGAAGAATTTATCCTGGTAAGAAAAGGTACTGAAATGTTATATGAAAGTTTCAGTGTGGATGTGATCAACAACAGTGGCAGCACCAACAACAATCCCACAACGGTTGCCAGCATTGCTTTTATTACGGCAGGGCATTATTACCATCACAAAAAAATATTGCAGGAAAGATATTTGTAAAATACAGTTGATACTAAAATATGAGCGCCGCCTTAAAAAGGTGGCGCTCATATTTGTATAAGGTCTTAAAAGATCAATTTTTCTTTGGTGCTTCCACTGATGTTCCGTTGTTTAATACCACGTTGTTTTGAGAAATCATATTGTTCATGATCTTCACTGTTTCATCAATATAAATATCGCCTTTGATCCTGTTGACAAACTGTTTGCTTTTTTCAGCTTTCTCTTTATCACTTGCTATCTTCTCTGCATCGGCTTCGGTGTTCTTCACTTTTAATTCAGCAGGCAATTTATAAAGGCTGTCCAGTGATTTATACACCACTTTCAGCTCATTCTGCTCTGCCTGGTATTTAGACAGGCTCAAGGGGAAAGCCTGGCTGTTCTTTTTATTGATCCATTCTACTTTATTCCTGAGTACAGAAAAAACAGTACTTGATTTTACCTGTTCATTTGCGGTTGAAATCACTGCATCGGTACTGTAAGTTGAGGTCCACGGCTTGTATTCTGCTTTGCTGATCTCATCCCAGCTTAAAGCAGTATTATTATCTTTTTCTCTTGTCTTCGATAATTCATACCTGTCAGGGATTACCACATCGGGGGTTACACCTTTTAATTGGGTGGCTCCGCCATTTACCCTGTAAAATTTCTGGATGGTGAGCTTAATGGTTCCCAGATCCTCCTGCTGCTTGTTACCAAACTGCATGACCGATTCACCGGGATTCAAAGGGATGGTACGTTGTACAGTACCCTTGCCATAAGTTGAAGTACTACCGATAACAATACCCCGCTTATAATCCTGTATGGCAGCTGCAAATATTTCAGATGCAGAAGCACTGTATTCATCCACCATTACGGTTAATGGGCCAGTATACAAAACAGCTTTATCCCTGTCTTTTAACTGCATTGGCTGCACCTGTTCCCTTGCCTTTACCTGCACCACCGGTCCATCCTCAATAAACAATCCCACCATCTTCACCACTTCCGGCAGCGAACCACCTCCGTTACCCCTCAGATCCATCACAATACCTTCTACATTTTCTGCTTTTAATTTTTCAATTTCTTTTGCCACGTCATCACTGCACCTTGGCCCGTTAGGATTTTCAAAATCCATATAAAATTCCGGGAGGTAGATATAACCAATTTTATGTTCCCCGTTGATAATAGCACTTCTGGCAAACGTATCATCTAGCTTTATTTCATCTCTTTTAAGGGATACCACTTTAATACTGCCATCAGGTTTACGCACTGTTAACCTCACTTCTGTACCAGCCTGTGCACCACGAATGAGTTTTACAGCATCTGATACAGCATAACCTGTAACATCCACTGGCTCTTCTGCAGCCTGTCCGATTTTTAGTATTTCATCATTTGCACCCAATTGTCCGCTCTTCCAGGCTGGGCCACCTGTAACAAGGCTCGCCACTTTTATCTTACTTTCTTCTTCTTTCAATTGTGCACCAATTCCAAAAAACCTTCCGCTCATCATTTCATTAAAGCCTCTGCTGTCAACAGGCGCAAAGTAATTGGTATGAGGGTCCATCTCACCAGTAACGGAATTTACAAAGGAACTAAAGAGTTCATCTGTTGTATTGTGGTTTTTAAGGGTAGTGAAATATCGGCCGATCTGTTTCCTCACCTGGTCACGGGATTCTCTCTCTAATGTACTGTCTGCTTTATAAACAAATTTCCTGATGGACTCCCTGGTAACACTATCAGTTTCAGCAGTGATCTTCCTGTCTTTATTTTTCTCCCTCTCTTCCAGCATATCAGAATAGCGGGAAAGCACCAGGTACTTCAGGCGTTTGCGCCAGAGGTCTTTTCTTGCATCATTATTTTTAGGGAAGCTGGTTATTTTATCTCCATCCATTACTACAGACTCCTCTTTTGTAAAATCAATTGGCTTGCTGAGGATATCGGTATAAAATTGAGATGCTTCATTCAACCTTCTTGAATATGACTCGCTGATGTTATAAAATGATTCCAGCCTTGCACCATGGATCTCATCATCAATCCTGTTTACATATTTCTGAAAACTGTCCACATCAGCCTGCAGGAAAATGGTTTTGTCATCATCCAGTTCCTTTTACAAACCGGTTCAGTACATCTTTTGAAAAACCATCATCGATCTTCTTGGGACTAAAGTGCCCCTCTTCCAGGATCAGCCCAATGTTCCTCAGCACTTTTTCATAGCGGGATTTCGGATTGTCGTCGTTACTGCCTCTTGAAAATGCAAAGAATACACTTGCAACGGTAAGCACCAGTAACACCGGGAAAAACTTTTTATTCATAATTATCTGCTTTAGTTGTAGCATGAAGTAAAATTAACGGAAAAACCAGTTGCTTTATTTCAATAACAACGCCCTGGTAACTAATGTTTTCATAAAAAATGATGAATGGTGGAAGAGCGCCGCCACAATTCGAAACTGGTAAATGAAATCGAATGCTCAATTTACCTTTATTACAGCCAAATGATCGTTCATTAAATACTATGTGTTATAAAGCATCCCCGAAAAAAAATGCCGTTTAGATATATTGTATATCCACCACAAAAGTAACTGGCTGCCATCCTAGGCTTTTACAAATCTGTTGTAATGTTTTGTGAACAAGGTTTAAGCATGACAGGATACCACAAAATAAGGCTTTAAAAATAAAAAAAGGCCCTTCGTAAAGAAGAACCTTTTGGGGTAATCGAAGGGGCTCGAACCCTCGACCCTCAGAATCACAATCTGATGCTCTAACCAACTGAGCTACGACTACCGTTTTTTAGCAGGGGGCAAAAGTAATAAAAAACACGGCTGCTCCAAAATCAAATTGATTTTTTTTTGAAAGGTTATGTACAGCAGCCCCTTTTAAGCAACAAACTATCTTCTGTAACTTATATTTTACAACTCATAACTCATCACTTATAACTTACTTTTGCAATCCAAATTATTCACCATGCACTGGACAGGCTATATCATCACCATACTACTTTCTACATTCACCGGCTGGGTAACTACATGGATCGCCATCAAAATGCTTTTTCATCCCAGGAAACCTATTAATATCTTAGGCTTAACCATCCAGGGAATCTTCCCGAAAAACCAGCGCCTGATTGCCGAGAAGCTGGGACAGGTTGTAGGGAAAGAATTGCTTTCATTTGACGAGATTGAACAAAAAATCACCAGTCCTGAGAACCTGGAGAAATTGAAGCCTGAAATCGAAGCACACATCGATAATTTCCTGAGTCATAAACTCAAAGAGGTTTTCCCTATGCTGTCTATGTTTATCGGCGAAAAGACCATCACCCAGTTAAAAGCAGCGTTTTTGCTGGAACTGGAAAACCTTTTCCCGGTACTGATGAAAGGTTATATGGCCAAACTGCAACATGATCTTGATCTGGAGAAGATTGTAACAGAAAAAGTAGCTGGTTTCTCCTCTGAAAAACTAGAAGATATCCTGAACCAGATCACCAAAAATGAATTCAAGTTTTTAGAGTTTATCGGTGGCTTTTTTGGATTCCTGATAGGCATCATCCAGGTGCTGGTAACTATTTTCATGTAGTAACCTGCTTATAACAATATTTTACAACTGCAATATTGCCACTCATCAATTAAAACAGGGATTACTTAAACTTAATGGGTGAAATTTGTTTTAACTGGCAATCAAATTAATTCTAATGAATAAGCTACTGATCATTCTCCTTTTTACTGCTACTTTTTTAGCACCCGTAACACTGAGGGCACAATTCCCGGGCGGAGGAAACCGTGGTGGCGGCGTACAGAATATGAACGTGGGACATTTTTATGGAAAAATAGAAGATGCCAACACCAAAAAGCCAGTAGAAGCCGCTTCCATACAACTCATTCAAAACAAACTGGACTCTGCCACAAAAAAAAGAAAAGATGTAATTGTAGCCGGTATGCTAACCGATAAGAAAGGGGAGTTCAGCCTGGAAAATTTAGCCGTACTGGCAACATATAAATTAAAGATTACTGCGATTGGATACAAACCCATTGAACAAAAAGTAGCTTTTGAATTGAATATGGGTGCCGGAAAATCAGGTGATATGAGCAGCATGCTCAGTGCGGTGGATAAAGACCTTGGCAACATTAAATTAGAGATTGATGCACAGCAACTGAGGGAAGTAACTATCACCAACACCAAGCCATTACTCACCATGGCTATTGACAGGAAGATCTTTAATGTAGAAAAAAACCTGACCAGTATTGGCGGTACAGCAGTGGATGTAATGAAAAATGTACCCGGCCTGAATGTAGATATTGATGGCAATGTAACCATGCGGAATGCCTCCCCACAAATATTTGTAGATGGCAGGCCCACTACCATGACGCTTGAACAGATACCAGCTGATGCCATTGCCACAATAGAAATCATCACCAACCCATCGGCCAAGTTTGACGCTTCCGGTGGTGGTGCAGGCATTTTAAATGTTGTGATGAAGAAGAACCGCAAGACAGGTTATAACGGGAGTGTAAGGGCCAGCATTGACAGCCGTGGCCGCCCCGGCCTTGGTGGAGATATCAACATCAGGCAGCAAAAAATAAATTTCTTTGCTGCAGCCAATTTAAATATGCGTAAAACAATTACTACAGCCAGTACTGACAGAACTGACTTTTTAAATAACGCTGAAGGACACCTGCTACAAAAGAACGGCCCGGTAGGCAAAGGCATATTTGGTTTTGGAAGAACCGGCATTGACTATTTTATCGACAACAGAAATACCATTACCGTTTCCGGCAACATGAGCCGTGGTCAGTTCAAAAATAGTGACCTTATCAACATCAACAGGGATACCGTGTTTAATGATATCAATGGACTCGACAGCATTACTTCAGACTTTGGCAGGCGTAGCAGTAACAGCACCAACAATTTCAGGAACTATGGCACCAGCCTCAGTTACAAACACAATTTTGCAAAAGCCAATAAAGACATCAGCGCTGATGTAAACTACAATTACAGCAAAAATGACAATATCAATGAATTTGCTACCCAATACTTCTACTCTTCCGCTACTCCAAAATCACCATTGATCTTTGAGAAAAGTGAAGGTGGTGGCAGTTCAAAATTCTTTACCTCACAAATTGATTTTTCTAACCCGGTAACAGATAAAATAAAAATGGAAGCCGGCGGCAGGATTGCTATCAGGGATTTTTACAGTTATAACAACAACTTCTCCAAATTATCCCAGTCCCGCCCCTATTTCCCGGTACCATCTCTAAACAATGAGTATAAATACAAGGACAGGGTACTGGCAGGCTATGTGACTTTTGCACAGCAGTTAAAAAAATTCAATTACCAGTTAGGTGTCAGGATCGAAAGTTCTAAATATGACGGCACATTAATCTCTAAAGATCTTGCCTTCTCCAACAAATTTCCTTTCAGCGTTTTTCCCAGTGCTTTTGCAACTTACAAGCTTACAGAAAAACAAGACTTTCAACTCAATTATTCAAGAAAGATCAACAGGCCGAATTTCTTTCAGCTGATCCCTTTTATTGATTATTCCGACTCATTGAATCTTTCTAAAGGAAACCCTGACCTGGTTCCTGAATTTACCAACTTACTGGAACTCTCTTACCAGAACCAGGTGGCAACAGGTCATAACTTATTGTTCACAGCGTATTTTAAGCACACTGAAAATGTAATTGCCCGTTACCAGTTTAAAGATAAAAACCCAAGCCCGGTGGGCAAGCCAGACTCGGTGATATTTACTACTTATGCCAACGCAAGCAAAACATATACATTTGGCGTTGAGCTAACCCTTAAAAATAAAATTGCCAGCTGGTGGGATGTAACTACCAACCTCAACCTGTTTAACGCTACCCTAAAAGCAGGTAATTTACCCGGTGGTATTGATGACAGCCAGGTGAGCTGGTTTGTAAAAATGAACAACAGTTTCAAACTGCCCAGGAATTTTTCTATACAATTGAGTGGCGACTACCAGGCTAAAACACTGGTATCACAAAGTGGCGGTGGTGGTGGTGGCGGCCGTGGTGGTGGTGGCGGCATGTTTGGAGGAGGTGGCAACACCCCTTCTGCACAAGGGTTCATCAGGCCTTTGTATGGAGCAGACATTGCGATCCGAAAAGATTTTTTAAAGAACAACGCAGCTTCTCTAACACTGCAGGTAAACGATATTTTCAGAACCAAACTAAACAGCGTTTTCTCACAATCTGTTTATTTTGAACAAAACACAGAACGCCGCAGGGACCCACAAGTGGTGCGACTCAATTTTAACTGGCGCTTTGGAAAGATAGATGTATCCTTATTTAAACGCAAGAACACCAAGATAGATACGGAAGGCATGCAGGGAATTGGTGGTGGAAATTAATATTAGAAATTGAGTATGAGCACCTGTTTTAACGGCATCATTAAAAATGCATTCAAAAAACTTTTTCTTAAACTTAAATAGCATGATAAGAATCCCTGGAATTACAGCAGGTATTCTGTTTATTTTTTTTACTAATACTATTGCTGCCCAAAGCAATAAAATAACGCTTTCCGGAATTGTAAAAGCAGGCAGCAAAAAAACAGCGCTGGCTTTTGTAAACATTACGGTAAAAAAAAGCACCGACAGTAGTTTTGTAACTGGAACAATTTCCGATAATGAAGGCCGGTTCAGCATCAACGACCTAACTACCGGCAACTACTACCTGCAATTTTCCTACGCTGGTTTTCTCCCTAAAAGCCAGCCGGTTTTAATTGGTTCACTCAGTCCGTTTTTAGATATTGGAACAATAGAACTGCAACAGGACAATCAGCAGCTACAGGAGGTGGTCGTTACTTCCAAACAAGATGATGTGAGCAACAGGATGGACAAAAAAACATATTCGGTTGCGGCAAACATTACCCAGGGTGGAGGTTCTGTTCTACAGGTATTAAAGAGCCTTCCGGGCATTACCAGCAGCCAGGATGGGAAAGTTGAATTAAGGGGCAGTGATAAAGTTGCACTGCTGATTGATGGCAAACAAACTGCATTAACAGGCTTTGGCAGCCAATCCGGATTAGACAACATTCCGGCATCTGCCATTGAAAGAATTGAGATCATCAATAATCCTTCTGCAAAATATGACGCCAATGGAAATGCAGGCATCATCAACATCATTTACAGGAAAAACAACCAGCTGGGGCTTAATGGTAAAGTTGGATTTACAACCGGGCTGGGAGCGCTTTGGATCAAAAAAGAGAACCTGCCAACGATCCGGCCACAATACCAGGCTACGCCAAAGGTCAATCCCTCCTTTTCCCTTAACTACCGGAAAAATAAACTGAACGTTTTTTTACAAGCCGATTGGCTGTATACCGAAACATTGAATAAGAATGAATTTGTAACCCGTAGCTATAACGATGGTACCATCATCAATCAACAAACCAAACGCAACAGGAACACTCATTTTTTAACAACCAAAACCGGAATAGACTGGAACATCAGCAACCAGGATATGCTAACCCCGTCTGGCCTGTTTCGTATTGAAAAAATCACTGATCGTGGCGACCAGCCTTTTTTTAATACCGATTTATCCAAAAGAGAGCGGCTTTGGCAGTTCCTGGAAGACGAATTAAAAACAACCGCTGTTGCATCGGCGGCCTATCAGCATAAATTTAAACAGGCAGGACACCTGTTGAATATCGGCTTCAATTACACTTTTCACAGGGAAGATGAAAAATATTTCTTTAACAACATCCTGGTTGCATATACAGGCCTGGATTCTTTTAAACTGCTGTCAGATGAACATGTAGCTGACCTGAATATTGATTATACCAAGCCCCTTATGCATGGCCGGGTCGAGGGTGGCATTAAATTCCGTTACAGGGATATACCCACCAATATGCAATTCAGACCAGGCATGAATTCAGCTTTAGACAGCAACGCCGGAGGCGAAGCTACCTATACAGAACTCATTCCTGCCTTGTATGGCAATTATGTTTTTGAAAGCGAAAAGATAGAAGCTGAAATTGGACTGAGAATAGAATACGTAGACCTGCAATACAAAGTAAACCCTAATCACAATACTTACAAAAGCGATGGATACACTTATACACAACCCTTCCCTAATGTCAGGATGGCTTACAAAATCAACGATCAAAATAAAATTTCGTTGTTTTACAACAGGCGGGTAGACAGGCCAAACGAGGTAGATATCCGCATCTTCCCAAAATATGATGATGCTGAAATTATTAAAGTTGGCAACCCGGCACTGCGCCCGCAGTTTACCAATACGTTTGAAGTGGGCTATAAAACAAATCTTAAAAAAGGATATTTTTATGGAGCCCTTTACCACCGAAGCACCAATGGAACTATCACAAGAATTGCTACACAGGTTCCGCCATCCACATTAATCTATACCGTTTTTCAAAATGCCGGCCACAGCAGTAATACAGGTGTTGAAATAGCGTTGCAACAAAACCTGTCAAAGATATTTTCTTTTAATGCCAACGTAAATATTTATCATAACATCATTGATGCGTTTACAGTAGAAAATAAATACCCGGCCGTTTCGATCTATACAGCAGCCAGACAGGTTTTTACATCGGGGAATATAAAAGTGAATGGCCTTGCACATTTACCGAAACATACCGACCTGCAACTTACTGCTATCTACTTAGCTCCGGACGTAATACCCCAGGGGAAAACCGACAGCAGATTTTCAATAGATATTGGAATGAAAAAACAAATTCAAAAAGGCCACGGAGAACTTTTTTTTAATGCTACTGATGTTTTCAATACCCTGCGTATCAGGAAAGAAACCAATGGCAGTGGTTTTAAATTAATCAGTACAGACTATTACGAAACCCAGGTATTGAGGATTGGATATACCTGTAAGTTTTGATACTGCCTTTTCATTGACTTGAAATGGCCACTATTGTTTTACCAGCTTTCCCGGCCCGGTCATTTTGTAAACCCCATCAACATTATTCAGCACAATCGTGTTGCCTTCGTTCCTGCTGACAATATTTCCAAAAATACTGCCGCCATTAATGTTCACTTGTTTCACATCATCTTCCAGTAAAATAGCATCTCTTCCACCCGTAGCAATGGCAACTGAATTCATGATGATGCCCGAGGCTAGGTTTCTTTTGTTATAAACCGGATCAACTTTGCTGCTTCCCAAACTGAGCTGGTATTTATTAGGCAGTTTAAGATTGTAATTCTCACAATAAATACCATTAAACATTACATTGCCCCCTTTAAAAGACAAAGTACTTTCGCAGAACTCTGCATTCAGGTTGTTTACAATCAACTGGCTACCGGTTAATTCGAGCAAAAGTTTGCAATAGACCCCGGTTATGTTTTGCAACAGGTTGGAATTGTAATCACGTGTGCAGATTCCTGTATGGCATAATTCAAAGTTGCAGTTGCTTACCGAGCCAAAGTAAGCTGTTTTGAACACCAACCCATATCGCAATCCGAAAAAGCTACAATTATCTATTTTAGAATTGGAGCAGAATAATATCACCAGTCCAATCTGTTTGTTACGCATATTTACAGAAGAAGGCGGTGTTACCCTGGTGCCGGAAAAATAACCCTTCCCATAGATGCCAATATTACTGAACTCATGTGTATATAAATGTGCGGATGGCTGATTGGCTGCACCCATACTCCTGATATTATAATAAATGATGGCTGTCAATGTATCTGCTGAAAAATCTCCATATATGCAGGTTCTAACACTGCCTTTTACAATCAGTGGACTGGCACTTCTTGCAATGCGGTGCTGATCCATATTAAAGGAGGCTGTTTCGGCAAGTTTGCCGGCAAACAATTCCTTTTCATTGATCGTTTTACCGCCTATCACCCATTGCCCTGTAATGCGAAAGATGCCGGAAGGAAACTGCAGGATGGTTTGGTTGGCAAGGCAATAGGCTGTAGCAGCATTCAATGCAGGCAGATCGTTGTGAACAGCATCTCCTTTTGCGCCCCACCAGCAGGGGTTCACACCTTGTGATTTATCGAAATGCCTTACCCAAAAACCACCCGCCTTTCTTGCCAGCACTACTCCCCCATCTGCTTTTACGCCACTGTCAAGATGCACAAAAGTACCCCCTGTTTTTAAATCCCTTACAAACACAGTTTCATCAGTTGCATCATAACCTGTCAACTTTGCAAGATCATCCACTACCGCATGTTGTGCTTTTATATGGGCAGTAATAAAAACAAAAAGAAAGATCAGTATTTTACGAGGATGCATGGCATTATTTTATAGAGTAACTTACAAACAATTATTTTAATGAAAGTATAAAGTAATAATTTACCGGCAGCATATTTAAGTTAATCTCAAACTGGTTATTTTGCCGGGAGAAACCATCGCAATATGAAAAAATCAATTTCACTTATTGTTCTTGCAGGTTTATTACTGTGCAGTTGCAGGCAGAAAACTGATGAAGAAGCAGCCATTAAAAAATTACTGGAGAAAGAATCTGCCACCTGGCGGTCAGGCGATGTAAAAGCGCATGCAGACTGCTGGCATATACAACCCTACAGCAGGATACTGGTTTCAACCGGTGATGGTGTAACCATTGATGTGCCACCTGCTGCAATGATAACCCCTGCAAAGATGGGCAATGGCGGTTCATCCATTAACAGCAATTACAAGATGAGCATCAATGGCAATACTGCATGGGTTAGTCACAATGAAGAATCAATTGCAAAAGACGGCAGCAAAACCTACTCCTACGAAATACGCCTGCTGGAAAAAATAAGCAAGGAATGGAAACTGACGGGGCAATCGATACATATTTATAAGCCGGAATAAAAGTATTTTCTGATTGCTGAAGAGGTTGCTTCCAGTATTTGCAACAAACAGGTTGCCATGAAATTATTCAGCACAAGAGAGTGACATAACGATGTTCAATAATATTACTAAAGCTGGTTTTCAAAAAATCACTCCGGCTTCTTTCTTCCGAGCACTTCCACCTTTACCCTGGTAAGCCCTGCCGCAGTATAACCCAGCTTTTTAGCTGCAGTACTGGTAAGGTCCACCACTCTTTTCATACCCGGATGAATGCGGTCGTTTACTTTTACAATAACGGCTTTACCGTTACGCAAATTGGTAACCCTTAACCAGGTGCCGAGCTTTACTGCATTACAGGCACAAGTCATTTTTTCTGACTGAAAATTTCGCCGCTGGCAGTTTTGCGGCCATTGAATTTATCGGCATAAAACTTGCCTGGCCATAAAATGTTTTTTTATTGAAACCGGTGGAAGTTTTAGCGATCGTATCCTGCGCTGATAAAGAGTTGCTAACAGCAACCAGTGCAACTATTACAAAACAGGAAAAACACTTTCGAATGGTTTGAATGTATTTCATACAGCAATTGCAGGTTATTTATCAGTAAAATACTTTTCCCTCAGCGCTTTGTCGTCGCCGTAAATATCTTCATAAAATCTGATCTTACCATCTTTTCCTTCACAACTGAAATAAGTGATGTATAAATAGACAGGGTTTTTTACAATGATGCGCCGGTTCTTCTTTTCTGCCAATAAGGTTTTTACTGAATCAACGGAATACTGAAGTGAGTCGCCGGGCTTAAGATTGATACTATCATTTCTTATTAAGTAGTTGGCCAGCTTTTGCCATTCCTGCACCCTTACGCAACCATGGCTGTAGGCTCTTGAACTGTTCTTGAACAAGTAACGCTGGTTGGTATCGTGCAGGTAAACCGCATACGGGTTATTAAAATTAAATTTAAAAATACCCAATGCATTGTTATCGCCGCTATTTTGCATCACTTTATACGGAATGCCTTTTGAATACTTACCCCAGTTAACAGAGGATGCACTGATTGTTTCCCCTTTTTCATTCATCAGTTTTAGTCCAAGCCTTGATAAATAATTGGGATTGTTTTTCAGTTTGGGCAAATACTGTTTGGCAATGATACTGGTGGGCACCGTCCAGGTGGGATAGGTAACCATATCAGTAACCACACTATTTAGCTGTGGTGTTGGCGTTGCCGGCTTGCCACAAATGATCCTGGATTCCAATGCCAGCGTATCGGTATCCCACAGTTGCAGGTAATAACCCGGCAGGTTAACCCAGATAAATTTTTCAGGTAATGAATCCGGTAATTTTTTATACCGGTCTAATGTAATGGCAATTCTTTTAAAACGCTCAGCGTCGCTGGTATTGAGCGCTTTGATAATGGATGCCGACACCTGCCCATCCTGTTTGACGCCTTTTAGCTTTTGGTACCGCCTGATGGATGAATCGAGTTGTGCAGAATCGGGCAGTTTATTGATAAAGCTAATGCACTTGCTTTCATTCAGTCTTTTCTGCAATGTTTTTATAAAGAACAGGGAATCCTTTGCATCATTCTTTTTATATGGATAAATCACATAGGTATAAGTACGCCTGTCCATACTGTCTAAAAAATGCCTGATGCCTTTCTTCAATTCAAGGTATCCCCTGTTCTTTGGTTCAATAGAACTTAAAAATTGATTGAAGGATGGCTGCGACAACAATGACTGTTGTAAAGCAATGAGTGCTTTGGCCTTTTTGGCAGTATCACTTGCCAGGGCAGTGCTGTCATTAGAAAGTCTTCCGTATTTAAGGTCTTTGATGATGTGGAGACAGGCATCGGTTAACAGCATATCGGCTTTTGACCAAAGCACTGCATCCATCCTTTTCAATGAATCTGTATCCAATTGATTTTTTAAGTTGCTGAGCCTGGCAGCCTGGTAATCTTTTGGAAACAACCCATACAATTCAGCATCTTTTATAAACCGGAACAATGAATCGGCGAGGGGTTGCCATTTTTCTTTTTTGCTCCATATATTTTTAAATTCATTGCTCTTGTAAAAGCCATTTACCAGTGCAACCAACTGCAGCTTTGTAGTATCATCAACCCTGCCGTTATGGTTTAATGCAAAGCTCATCAGCTGCTCTATACTGCTGCTGGTGGCATCATCTATCTGGTCCGGATTGGCAACGATTTTTTTTTCTGCTGCTTTCGTTCCACCATCATTACAGGATAAAATGAAAAAACATACTACCAACAGGGTAAAACCAAGTGCTGTAACTTTTTGCTGATACATATACTACCGGGAATTTATTAGTACTTTTCAAAAACGGATTTTCAGGAAGCTGTTCAGTGGATATTTTATTACTACAAATTAACAAATAGATTTTGTATGAAAGTGTTTTATACTATTATTTTTTTGAGCATCGTTTTCTCTGCAGCTTCACAGGATTCGGTTTCCAACAAATATGGATTGAAAGTTATCAGCAGCAGCGCTGCCTATAAGAAAAGCATTGTTCAAAAACCCGGCCTTGCAATGACGGATATCAAAGCTGCAATTCCGGATATCGAACTTGACCTGCGCTATGCCGGCAGCAATAATTTCACCCGGCGGCAACTATATCCTGCTACAAAAACAACTTACCTGCGACGCAATGCTGTAATGGCTTTGAAGCTGGCACAACTGGAGTTAAAAACAAAAGGATTGGGCTTGAAGATATTTGATGCGTATCGCCCTTATTCGGCTACAGAAGCAATGTGGAAGCTGGTGAAGGATGAACGTTATGCGGCTGACCCTAAAAAAGGCAGTGGGCATAACCGTGCTGTTGCAGTTGACCTCACCATTATTGACCTTACAACAAAAAAGGAACTGGATATGGGTACAGCTTTCGACAACTTCACCGATTCGGCACATCACGATTTTAAAGACTTGCCTGCACCAGTGTTGCAAAACCGTTCAATGCTTAAACAAACAATGGAGAATGCAGGATTTAACGCATTGGAAACAGAATGGTGGCATTACAGCTTGCCCAATGTGAACGAATATGACCTGTTGAATTTGAGTTTTGATCAGTTATAAATAATTTCAAGAAAAGATGCAAAGGAAATCACCTATTAATAAATCCTTCCGATCCTTTGTTCCAGCATCATCAGGTCGGCCAGTACAAATGCTGTAACTGCTTCCAGTACCACAGGCACTCTCAATGCAATGCAAAGGTCATGTCTTCCTTTTACTGAAAAAGCCTCCACTTCACCCGTTTCCACATTGAGTGTCTGCTGTTCTTTTGGTGTGGACGAAGTTGGCTTGATTGCAATACGGAAAACCAATTCGTTTCCGTTGCTGATACCTCCGGCAACACCGCCGCTGTGATTTGTTTTTGTTGTACCATCCGCATGTTGGATCCAGTCGTTGTGTTGGCTGCCAAACATTTTTGCAGCTTCAAAGCCAGTCCCGAATTCAATACCACGAACAGCAGGTATGGAAAACACGGCATGGCTCAACGCCGATTCAACGGAATCAAAAAATGGTTCACCCAAACCAATTGGCAAACCAGAAACCCTGCATTCCACAATGCCTCCAATGGTATCTTTTGCATCAATGGCTTTTTGCAACCCTTTTTCAATATCAGCTTCACCACCTATTTCCAAAATGGTTGATTCAACTTTTATGTTACCCAGCATTTTTTTTGCAATTACACCGGCGGCAACCAAACATACTGTCAATCTTCCGCTGAAATGCCCACCGCCACGATAGTCTTCAAAACCTCCGAATTTTTTGGCAGCAACAAAATCTGCATGGCCCGGCCTTGGTACTGCCCGTTGTTTTTCGTAATCAGTGCTTCTCGTATTGTTATTGTCAAATAAGATAGTGATGGGTGCCCCGGTAGTTTTATCATTGAAAACGCCGTTCATGATCCCTGGAATATCATCTTCTTTACGTGGAGTTGTTCCCTTTGCGCCAGGCTTTCTTCTTTCGATGTCAGTTGTAAAATCGCCTACGGATAATGGCAAGCCTGCAGGGCAACCATCAATATTGATTCCCACACAGGGCCCGTGTGATTCACCAAAAATACTAATCCTGAAAATGCGTCCGAAGCTATTCATATTTTATTGCTGGCTCCAAAAGAGCCTTTAGTTCATGATTATTTAAAGATACTTTCTATTTCATTGACTGATGCTCCCAATTGTTTGATGTGCTCATAAAAATCGGGATAGGATTTATTGATGGCTTCCGCCTCTTCAATAATCATTTCACCTGTTGCACTCAAAGCTGCTATAGCACAAGCCATGGCGATACGATGATCATGGTGAGAATGCACCGTTGTACCTTTAACCGCATTGCCGCCGTCTACCAGCATCAGGTCGTCCTGCAATTTTATTACCACCCCCATCTTGCCAAATTCTTCCTGCAATGTCAATCCCCTGTTGCTTTCTTTATGTGCCAGCCTGCTTACACCTTCAATTACAGTAGTGCCACTGCAATAAGCTGCCAAAGCAACCAATGGCGGAAAAAGATCGGGGCAATCGGTGGCATTAAAATGAAATGCTTTCAATCCATTAACTCCTGTTGCAGGAGGACCAATCACAATTTGCTTTTCTTCAATGGAAATATTGCAACCACTTGCAATTAAAGCCTGCAGTATTGCCTTATCAGCCTGGGCTGAAAATACATCCAGGCCTTTTACTGTGATGTTGCCACTTACTGCCCCGGCTACCAATAAAAAAGCCCCCCCACTCCAATCGCCTTCTACAGTATAGGTAATTGATCGGTCCGTTGATGGCCCGGCTGGGTTGATAGTAAACGATTCGAAATTATTATTCACAACTTCATATCCAAAATGCTTCATTACCTGCAACGTGAGACCGATGTATGGCTTACTCTTTAAATTTATGACTGTGATTGTAACAGGCGATGTTGCTGCTTTTGCAAAAGCCATTAATAACCCGGTGAGAAACTGTGAGCTTAATGAACCGTCAATTATTATTTCCTTTGCCTGTAGTGGGCCTTTAATTTTAAACGGCAGTCTCCCTTCGTTTGAGTGGATGCTGACACCAAGTTGAGGAAAGATAGCATCAAAGAAATCCATCGGCCTTGTGAGTAAACTGCCGCTGCCATTAATTGAAATTTCATTAATACTCAAGGCTGCAATAGGCGTAAACATACGGATGCCCAATCCACTTTCACCGCAATTCATTTCTCCGGATACAGGATGCACACCGCTGCTATCTATAACTATCTTTTCGTGATTTTGTTCTTTTATCCGGGCACCCAGGTTCTGTATCACTTCCAAAGCAGCCAGGTCATCATTGCTCCTGCCGGGATTATGAATGATGGTTTCCCCTTCATTCAGCAATGCAGCAGCACAGGCCCTTTGCATGGAGCTTTTGGAAGTGGGGGCATTAATGCTGCCTGAAATTATGGAAGGCCCAACTTTTACTATCATAAAAAAATATACTGGTTTTCATTCTCCTAAAGTTCCTCTTTGGGAGTTTTTTGGAGAGGTAATTGACTGATTAAATTTTCTAATTGCACCAACGGTATTGGTTTTATCACTGCCTCTCCTATCTTGTTCAATAAAATAAAATTCATTTCACTGCTAACTCTTTTCTTATCCATCTTCAGCAGGTTCCATACTTTCTCTTTATCAAAAAAAATGGAAGAGGTAAGCTGGTATTTTTCTATTAACTGCCTGATTCTTTCTTTTTCGCCGGCATCAAAACCATTGAGTTCTTCAGAAAATGTACAGGCAGCCATCATTCCAACTGCCACTGCATGGCCGTGCGGCAACTGGTAAATATTTTCAATGGCATGCCCAAAGGTGTGGCCAAAATTCAACAGTTTCCTGTCACCCTTTTCAAATTCATCCGCCACCACTACCTCCGTTTTTATCTGCACATTCCTTTCAATCAATTGGGCCAGTAGTTCATGATCGGATTGAAAATTTTCCAGCACATTAGCCTCCAGCAATGAAAACAAAGCGGCGTCTTTTATGCAGGCATGCTTGATCACTTCGGCAAAACCGTTTACCCATTCAGGCTTTGCCAGCGTTTGCAGCAATGAATAATCAAACAGTAAAAACTCGGGCTGTTTAATCAGGCCAACTAAATTTTTATAAACGCCAACGTCCACCCCATTCTTGCCACCGATAGCAGCATCTACCATTGCTAAAATAGTTGTTGGCACAAATCCAAACCGCAATCCCCTCATATACACACTGGCTGCATAGCCGGTAACATCTGTTACCACCCCCCCGCCTACCCCAACTATAAAAGTATTCCTGTCTGCTTCTTTTTCTATCAGTTGCTGAATAATAAAATCCACCGCAGA
Source organism: Chitinophagaceae bacterium (assembly GCA_016722465.1). Lineage (GTDB taxonomy): Bacteria > Bacteroidota > Bacteroidia > Chitinophagales > Chitinophagaceae > Ferruginibacter. The sequence goes on from JADKJC010000013.1 coordinate 1,241,265, forward strand.
TTGCTGCTTGTGCTCCTCACCTGCTTCGATCACGATGGTTTGCCAATCGGTAAAAGCAGCAGGCTGTGCAGCAAAAATATGGGTATCAGTTACGAGGATTGTTTTGCCTTTGGGAACGATTTGCTCAAGAAAGCACAAAGAAGCATCAAAGTAATACGAGACCGTTTTACCAGAAAAACTATGTATAATTTTTTTTACTGCCACTCCTGAATTTTATAAGATGTTTACTGTATTATACCCTATTCCCCTTCAGGGGTTAGGGCGTCCCTTAACTATTCATCACCTTGTTCTGATGGTTGATACTCTCCAGGTGCACCGCATCAAAATACTTGGTCACAAATTCCTGGCTCAGCCCAAGTGCTTCTCCTTTCTTTGTTGCCTTTTGCAAAATTTCATTCCAGCGGTTGGTTTGCAAAATGGTGATGTTGTTATCCTTTTTATACTGGCCTATTTTATCAGCGATCTTCATCCGCTGTCCTATCAATGTCAACAATTCATCATCCAGGTGATTAATCTGCTCCCTCAATGTTGCCAGTGCTGTAAGAAAATCTGCCTTATCTGTATTCTCACTTCTCCAGATCAATCCATCCAGCAATTCTGCCAAACCCTCCGGTGTAATCTGTTGCTTTGCATCGCTCCATGCGTTGTCCGGATCAATATGACTTTCAATCATCACACCATCAAAATCAAGGTCAATACTTTTTTGTGCAATGGATTGCAGCATGTGCCGGTTGCCACAAATATGCGAAGGATCACAGATCAGTTTCATTTCCGGAAACCTGCGTTTCATTTCAATAGGCAAATGCCACATGGGTGCATTGCGGAATTCGGTATTACCGTAGTTGCTGAATCCACGATGAATCATCCCTACTTGCTGCACACCTGCTTTTTGAATACGTTCAATTCCCCCACTCCATAATTCAAGATCCGGATTGATGGGGTTTTTTATTAATACAGGAATATCCACGCCACGCAATGCATCTGCTACTTCCTGCACACTAAAAGGATTTACGGTAGTTCTTGCACCGATCCACAGCATGTCCACATCAAAATGCAATGCATCTTCCACATGTTTTGCAGTAGCTACTTCTACGGTGGTAGGCAATCCTGTTAGTTTCTTTGCCTGTGCCAGCCATGACAGCCCTTTGGCACCAATTCCTTCAAACAATCCTGGTTTGGTACGTGGCTTCCAGATGCCTGCCCTCAGCACATCTACCTTCCCTGTTGCCGCCAGCCTTGCAGCTGTTTCCAGTACCTGTTCTTCTGTTTCAGCGCTGCATGGGCCACTGATAATAAGCGGGCGTTTGTTCCACTTCTGCTGCATTACCTCTTTCATGTTCCATGATGTTGTTTCCATTGTTGTTGATTTTGATTGCCTGTATAAAATTATTTTTTATTTTTTTGTAACCAGCGTTAAATCTTTGTTGAGCATCGTTGTGAACTTGTTCTATTATTATTTCGTTTTTGTAAAACGAAATAATAATCTCACTTGTGCTGTATTTTCTTTACTCATCTTTCACCCCACGATTCAATATCCATCTCAAATTTAATCTCTCCCTTTCCATGAAGTCCCGTTTCTTTCCATCCCTGCATCCTGTAAAACCGTTCTGCTCTTGTGCCAGGTGCCGTACCTAACCAAACTTTTTCTTTGGTCTGTTCAAAATACCAATCCAGCATCATATTATGAAGTACTTTACCAATTCCTTTTTTCTCATGATCCGGATGTACAAACAGTGCCCAGATATTATTTTCTTTAAGATCAGCAATTGAAAAACCAACCACTTCATTGGCTATCACACAAACCCAGCCCTTACCCCTGTTCATTATATATTCTTCAACATCCTCATCAGGAACCAATGCAGGGTTACTCAATGTATTTTCCTTCACTGCATTTCTTACAACCTGTATTTGTTGTATGTCATTGATATTTACTTCTCTAAAAATCATTTTAATATCCTGCTTATCTTATTTGCATTCTCCATCAACTCTGTCAAATATTCCCAGTTCTCTTTTTCAAGGCTGGCTTTAAATTTCCTCAACTGGCTGATGTGCTCATTTAAAACATCCAGTACATTCTCCCTGTTCTGCATAAAAATCGGCGCCCACATGGCCGGGTTACTTTTTGCCAGGCGAACGGTGCTTTCAAAACCACCACCCGCCAGTTCAAAAATAGCATCCTCTTCTCTTTCTTTTTCCAGCACGGTGTTCGCCAGTGCAAAAGAAGTAATGTGTGATATATGACTTACGTACGCAGCATGTACATCATGGCTTTGTGCATCCATATAAATAATATGCATACCCAGCGACTTGTAAATGGTTTCTACTTTCTCTACTGCATCAGCATCACTCTTGTCTTTTTCACAAACCACACAGGCACGGCCGGAAAAAGCGCCTTTTACGGCTGCTTCAGGGCCACTGTATTCTGTACCCCACATTGGGTGGGTTGCCACGAAACGTTTACGCATCGGGTGATCTTTCAATGAATCGCACAAAGCAAATTTTGTAGAACCCCCATCTGCCACTATTTGCTTTTCATTCACCATGTCCATTACCTGCTTCATCACCGGCAGGGTTGCATCTACCGGGATGGCAACATAAATAAAATCACTTTGCTTTACAGCTTCTTCCAACGGCAATGCTTCGTCTATTAATCCCAGTTCAATTGCTTTGTCAATACTGGTTGTTGATTTACCAACACCGATCACTTTTTTAGCAAAGCCCTTCTCCTTCATCGCCAGCGCAAGCGAGCCTCCTATCAAACCCACACCTACAATAGTAACTACAGCCCCCTCCAAACCTCCTCCCAAAGGGGAGACTTTTAAGGACCCTGATGTTTGTGAGCTCTTTTGAATATTTGAAAGTTCCAACTCTTGCATTTTATAAAATCTTTTAATTTATGTACGCTTTTTTAAGTCCCTCCCTGGGAGGGATCTAGGGAGGCGTTAATTCTGCCAATTGCTTCTTCAAACTTCTGTTCCGTGCTGCACAAACTTACCCTCACATAATGATTGCCTGCACTGCCGAATATTCCACCCGGAGTAATGAACACATTGGCATCCTGCAATACTTCATCGCTCAGCTCAAAACCATTGTTGTATTTTACAGGGATGGATGCCCATACAAACATACCTGCCTGTGTTGTATCAAATTCACAATCCAATAAGCTTAACAATTCAAAAACTTTTGTTCTTCTTTTTTTATACACTGCATTCACTTCTTCATGCCATTCCTTTCCTAATTCCAATGCTTTGGCAGCGGCTAATTGCAAAGGCAAAAACATACCACTATCCATGTTACTTTTAAAACGAAGCACTTCATCAATCCTATCCTTTGCACCCACCATCATGCCGATTCGCCAGCCTGCCATATTGTGAGATTTACTCAGTGAGTTCAATTCAATCACTACATCTTTAGCTCCCTGCACACTCAGCAAACTCATGGGGTTATCATTCAAAATAAAACTATAAGGATTATCATGAATCAACAGAATATTATTCTTTTTGGCGAATGCCACCAGTTCTTCAAACATGGCTGTTGTTGGCAACTGCCCTGTCGGCATCTGAGGATAGTTGACAAACATCAATGCTGCGTTATTAACGGATGCTACAAGTTTTTCTTCAATTGCAGCAAGATCAGGGAACCAGCTATTTTCTTTAGTTAATGCATACTCAACGATTGTACCACCTGCAATGGCGGCCGCACTCCTGTAAGTAGGATAGCCAGGATTTGGAATCAATACTATATCACCTTCGTTAATATAGGTCATGCAAATATGCATGATGCCTTCCTTGCTTCCAATCAATGGCAGAATTTCTGTGTCTGGATTCAATTCTACATTGTACCAGTTCTTGTACCAACTGGCAATTGCATTCCTCAATACAGGGCTGCCTTTGTAACTCTGGTAGGCATGCTGGTTAGGCTTCAACGCTTCTTCATGCAATGTTTTGATCACGGCAGGGTGTGGTGGCAGGTCAGGACTGCCAATCCCAAGGTTGATGACATTTTTTCCAGCCTTGTTCATGGCATCGATCTCTCTTAGCTTTTGTGAAAAATAATATTCACCGATACCTTCTAATCTTTTTGCTGTCTGCATGCTCAATTCCTTTTTTATTACACTAATTATTACGAATTACACGAATTCTCTTTAGTGTTTTAATTAGTTCTAATTCGTGTAATCATACCGCTATTTTATTTTACCGTTTTTATAAACCCCCAACACATTCAGTGCCTCTGTTCTTTCTTTTACCTCGTCCATTGCCTTATTCAATTGCGTTGTTGAATCAAATTCCATATCTGCATGAAAGGAATATTTAAAATCGCTCCCCGGTATCGGCATGCTTTGCAGTTTACTGAGATTGATACCTGCATCTGCAATAATGTTCAATACCTTAGCGAGACTGCCCTTAGAATGATCTGTATGAAAATTGATGGACGCTTTATTGGCATCAGCTACTTCCCTTGCTTCTTCTGCTCTTTGCAATATCAAAAAGCGGGTATAATTATTTTTGAGCGATTGAATACCGGGAGCGATGATATTCAATTGGTAAATTTCAGCGGCCAGTTTACTGGCAATGGCTGCTATGTGCTTGCTGTGGTGTTTGTGAATGTGCTTTGCGCTGAGTGCGGTATCTTCTGATTCCACCAGCCGCCAGTTGTGTTTGTCTAAAAAGTCAAGACATTGCTGTATCGCCATCGGATGAGAATGTACTTCCTTAATATCCTGGAGCTTTACGCCGGGATTGACCAGCAGGTTTTGCCTGATGTGCAGGTACACCTCGCCAATGATCTTCAAATTACTTTTTTGCAACAGGTTATAATTGGGTAAAATGCTGCCGGCAATGGAATTTTCAATGGCCATTACCCCACCCTCGCTCTCTTTTTTATTGGCGGCAATTTTTATTACCTCCCTGAAAGTAGCGCAACAAATCACTTCCACCTGCTTTCCGTGAAACTGCCGGGCTGCTTCCTGGTGAAAACTGCCTTCAAAACCCTGTATGGATACCCTTGTCTGCATAATTTTCTTTTTTATCTACCCATCATTCCCACTTAGAGAGATAGGAGCAATAAAAATCCCGACCTTTTTGGCCGGGAATCTTTGTATGTTAAGCTTTTAATTTTTGATAGTTAACAAAAGACACCCGGCCTATTTCTAAAATAGTAGCTAAAATAAAAACCGGTAGAAATTGCTGTCTTTGTCATATAGGATTCGAAAATAAGAAAGAAAAATATTACAACCAAGATTATTTTCAATATTTTTTGATAAACCTTGAAAATAATTTACTGAATAGCCCTGTTTTCCATAAATATCCAAGGCAAAGTAGCTAAAATAATGACGCCCCTGAGAACAGGGGCGACTTTAACGATTGCTTGCCATATGAAAATCTTTATATAGAACCGGCTTTTATTTAAGCAAGCAACATACCGGTGCTTAATTTTTTAATTAGTGCTTAGCAGCAGAATCAACTTTAGCAGCAATTGAATCTATTTTAGCTTTTGCAGAATCAGCAACAGCAGTAACTGTAGAATCAGTTTTAGCAACTACTGAATCAACTTTAGCAGTAGCAGAATCAACAGCAGCAGCGGTAGTTTCTCCACCATTGTTACAAGCTGCGAAAGCTGCAGCGATAGCGAAAACAAAAAGTACTTTTTTCATTTTTTAGATTTTTTGATTTGTGATTTATGCTCTTTAATACCGGGTTTTAAGAAAAGTAACCCGCCATTTGAAAAAAATTTTTTTTTCGCTGTTTTGGGTTACTATTGCAGCTATTAACGTATTAATACCAGAACGGTGAGCACCACAGAGCAAGAACAATTATTACTAACAGGGCTGGCTAAAAGCGACAAGTCCTCTGTTGAAGCTATTTATCGTGAAAATTACGCTATTATTCAGTCTTTTATCCTTAATAACAATGGTACGATAGACGATGCAAGGGATATTTTTCAGGAAGCGATGGTTGTACTCTATGAAAAATCAAAGGATACAACATTTTCGCTGCACTGCCAGATCAGGACTTATGTTTACTCTATTTGCAGGCGGTTATGGCTTAAAAGGCTGCAACAACTCAGTAAATACAGCAGCCAGGTAGAAAGCCTGGAGGAAATAGTACCGGTGGAGGAAGAGGTAGAGGAGCATGAAAAAAGAAATACTGATTTCCTGTTGATGGAGCATGCTATGAGCAAAATAGGGGAGCCCTGCAAAAGCTTACTGGATGCTTATTACCTTCAGAAGAAAAGCATGCAGGATATAGCAGCAGAGTTTGGATACACTAATGCAGATAATGCCAAGACACAGAAGTACAAGTGCCTGGTGAGATTGAAAAAATTGTTCTTTTCTCAATATAAAAATGCTTAAGGCGATGGATGAATTGTTATTGATAGAAACGGTAGAAAGATACCTCAGCGGTGAAATGACTCCGCAGGAGCGTTCTTTCTTTGAGGAAGTACGTAAAAAGACTCCCGAGGTTGACCAGATGGTGGTGGAACATACTTTTTTCCTGCATGGACTTGAAAAATACAGCAACCTGAAATCATTTAAACACAGTTTGATTGAAACAGAAGCTAAGCTGATGGAAGATGGTGTGATCAAAGAACCATCCATTCATGGAAAGGCCAGGATAATTCAACTTTGGAGTAAGTATAAAAGAAGCATGGCGGTGGCTGCTTCTATTGCTTTATTTATATCTGTATTAACTGCTGGTTTGAATATTGCTTATAATAATCAGTCCAAACAGAATGACTTTATCAGTCTTAAGAGAGAGCTTACAAAAGATATTAAAGAAGGTATAAAGAAGGAAGTGGGCAGCCGGTTAGACACAGCTTCTCACATCAGGCAAAAAACACCTATTACTGACCATGGTAAATACGTAGGTACAAGTTTTCTTATTGATGGAAAAGGTTACTTAGTAACAAACTATCATGTTATCAGCTCCATGAAAAACATTTATGTTGGTAATAATAAAGGTGATAGTTATTATGCAGAGGTAGTTTATACAGACAATGCATCGGATCTTGCCATACTAAAAATTACTGATACTTCTTATAAAACAATCATCAATCTTCCTTATTCAATTAAAAGAGCTAATTCAGACCTGGGCGAACAATTCTTTACATTAGGTTTTCCACGTAACGAAATTGTGTATGGTGAAGGTTATGTAAGTGCCAAGTCGGGTAATGATGGTGATTCATTAGCTTACCAGTTAACCGTATCTGCAAACCCAGGTAATAGTGGCGGCCCGGTAATAAATAAAAATGGGGAGATCATCGGTATCATTACAGCCAAAGATGCTAAAGCGGATGGTGTGGTGTACGCTACAAAATCAAAGAATATCTTCAGGATGCTGGATGAATTGAAAAAAGCTGATACTACAGCCCCCTTGATCAAAACGCCTTCTGGCAATGGATTGAAAGGCATTGAAAGAACCCAACAGGTAAAGAAGATGGAAGAATTTGTATTTATGGTGGTAGGAAATTAATATACTTCTCTAAACGCAGGAAATAATATAAAGGCCGGAATGTTTTACATTCCGGCCTTCTCATTTCAATTCTCTGCTAAAATATTATCCCCACAGCGAAAGCGGGTATTCGCCGGAAGCTACCAGCCGATCGATGCTCGCCTGTACACCCGGCGCATCTTCCTTATAGGTTACGCCAAACCACTGGGCAGATGTTGGTATCACACTCACATTGATCTTGCCACTCTTAACCACCTTATCCACCACCAGTGGTATAAAGAATTCGCTCTTGGGCTCATTGATGCTCTTATCTAAAAACTCACCGAAATAATTTTCGCACTCATCTATAAAGCCGGGATGAAAACCAAAGAAATTCATACTCACACTGGCATTCTCACTCACTTCATGCAGGCCTGCTTCATCTTCATAAGTGATCACACCTTTATCATTGCGGTAAATACTGGTTCTTTCATTGATGTCAACAAGGTTACCCGCTGCATCCACATTACAAACACCACGGCTAACACTGCCATTATCGCTTAAAGTCTTTTTTAATTCATAGCCAATGATGGCATATTTATTTGCGGCTGCTTCAGTAGTTAAGAACTGGTATGCTTTTACAAAACCATCACGTCCGTAAAAATCATCTGCATTAATCACAGCAAAAGGTTCATTTACGATTCCCTTGCAGCAAAGCACTGCATGGGCTGTGCCCCATGGCTTCTTTCTTTCTTCCGGCAATGTTCTGCCGCCAAGATATTTGTGCAGTTCCTGGAAAGCGTATTCAACTTTTATTTTCCCTTCCAGCTTATTACCAAAATTCTCCCTGAACATTTCTTCAAACTCTTCCCTGATCAAAAACACCACTTTACCAAAGCCGGCCCTTGCAGCATCATAAATTGAATACTCCATAATGGTTTCGCCATTAGGGCCAAAACCCTGTGTTTGTTTCATACTTCCATAACGGCTGGCCATACCGGCTGCTAATACTACAAGTGTTGGTTTCATCATTAATATTTTTGTTTCACAATAAAGTTCGAAATTGTTGGGCGAAATTAGACTGTAAACGTCCAAAACGCAAAAAAAATTGCTGTCATCACACCCCAATATCACTACCCAAACGATTGACAATAACCTGCTGCAGCAAAAAAAAATACAACTGCAGGTATTAAGACTGGATAAGGTGCACCCTATCATTTCCGGCAATAAAATTTTCAAGCTGCATTATTATATTGAAGGGCTGGACAAAAAAGCCGGCAAAACCATCATTACATTTGGAGGCGCTTACTCAAACCACCTGGTGGCAACCGCTTATACCTGTAAGCTCAATGGCATTACCTGCGTTGGCATTGTGAGAGGGGAAGCGCCTAAACAATTGTCGCATACATTGCAGCACTGCACTGAATATGGCATGCAGCTGCAATTCATCAGCCGGGAAGCCTATCATCAAAAAGAAAACAATGATTTCACAGGTCAGCTGCAGCAACAATATGAAAATGCCATCATCATCCCCGAAGGTGGCTATGCCATCGCTGGTGCCAAAGGTGCTGCATTGATCATGAACCATGTTGCTGATGAGATCACCCATATCTGCTGTGCAGCAGGCACATCCACTACTGCAGCCGGGTTGCTGTCGAATATCAAGCCGCATCAGCAGCTTATTGTGTTTCCAGTACTGAAAGGATTAAATGATATTGATCAGCGATTTGACTTTTTAACAGGAAAAAATTTTAATAAAGAACAATTGCATATCAGGGATGGCTATCACTTTGGCGGCTATGCAAAAAAAACGGTGGAGCTCATCCAGTTTATGAATACACTTTATAATGAACATTGGTTACCAACAGATTTTGTATATACCGGCAAAATGATGTATGGAGTAATGAACCTGTTGCAAAATAATTTTTTTCTACCCGGAAGCAAGGTACTGTGCATACATACCGGCGGGCTGCAGGGAAATTTATCATTGCCAGCCGGCACTTTAACTTTTTAACTAAAACCTGTTCCCATTATCTTTGCGGTAATAGATAATTAAATTATCCTGTGCAAAATATGCTTTCAAAAACGTTGTATGCCACTTGTATTTTTATCCTTGCATTTAGTACCGCCAACTATGCTCAGGATACTTTGCCAAGGCTTACGGTAAGAAATATCAGCAACAAGATTATCATCAGCTGGCGCACCACTTATGGCGCCAAGATCAGCAATATCAATATCCAGCGCTCCCCAGACAGCATTAAAAACTTCACTACCATCGGTTCCGTATTAGAACCCAATAACAGGGAGAACGGGTTTGTTGACAGTAAAGCCCCCAATGCCAATATGTTTTACCGGGTGTTTATTGCTTTCGAAGGTGGCCGTTATATTTTTACCAAATCATACCGGCCGTTTATTGATACCACTACAACAATCACCCTGGTAACAGACCCCTCCAAACCAGTTCCTCTTACACCTCCGGAACCTTCTGGCTTTATCCCCAGCAAATATATTTTTACCGGCAAAGACAACAATGTGGTCATTGATCTGCCGGATGCAACCAATTCTAAATACAGCATCAAATTTTTTGATGAAAATGACAACCCTGTTTTTGAGATCAGCAAAATTAGTGAGCCCTACCTGATTATTGAAAAGGTGAATTTTTTACATGCAGGATGGTTCTACTTCAAGTTGTATCAAAACGGTGTAATAAAAGAGAAGAACCAGTTCTATATACCTAAAGAAGGGAAGGTTGGAATACCAGCCGAAGAGTTAAGGCGAAAGTTTAAATAAATTGAGCCGTTCTTAGTACTTGGTACTTAAACAGACCTCAAACACATTCTCAAAATTTCGTTGCAATTTTTCTTTCACTTCCTGCATATCCACTTTATGTTGTAATTCCTTTTCTATAGAAGTTACCTGTTTGTTTACAATACCGCAGGGAATGATATGGTCAAAATAAGAAAGGTCGGTATTTACATTTAATGCAAATCCATGCATAGTGATCCAGCGGCTGCAACGTACTCCCATGGCACATATCTTCCGTTCTTTACCTGCAATGCCTGGTTCTATCCATACACCTGTTTCGCCCTTGCTTCTTTCGCCGGTAATCCCATATTCAGCCAGGGTAAGTATGATCACTTCTTCCAGTTCTCTCAGGTAACGGCCAATATCGGTGTATAATTTTTCCAGGTCTATTATAGGATAGCCAACAACCTGTTCCGGTCCATGAAAAGTAATATCCCCGCCCCTGTTGATTTTATAAAACTCAATACCCTTTTGCTGCATCTCTGCCTCGCTGATCAGCATATTTTCAATATGGCCGCTTTTGCCCAATGTATAAACCGGTGGGTGTTCACACAACAAAAAATAGCTGGTGGTGTCAGCCGCTATTCCTTCCTCAATTACAGCAGCTACAGCATTCCCTTTTGCCAGCGCCCTTTCCCTGCTCATCCAAAAAGATTTCACTTTTACATTCGCCTGCAGCAGGCTTTCCTGGTAGTCCCAGGCATCTTTATATTTTACCCGGCCCAAATCTTTGTATATAACTCTCTGCTTATCCAACGCAATTGATTTAATTTGCGAAGTTAATGGACAAAAGAACGTGAAAGTGGGAAATGGATAATTGAAAACGGAAAGTGGGAAATGAAAGAGTAAAAGAGCCAGAACCAATATACTTCAAAACGAGAAACGAAACAACGGGTAAAAAGAAACGAGAACCGACTTGAAATGAGTACAGAAATAATCAACGAAGAAGACATCAACGACAGCGAAGAGCTATATGAAAAACTGGTGATAGAGATCAGCAGAGGCCAGGAACCTTTGCGGATCGACAAATTTTTAATGGCACGTATTGAAGGCGCCACCCGTAACAAAGTACAGCAAGGCATAGATAATGAAATGGTGCTGGTAAACGAAAAGCCTGTTAAATCAAATTATAAAGTTAGGCCGGGTGATAAAATCGTGGTGTTTGATAACCGACACCCTGATAGCAATGAGATCATCCCTGAAAACATTCCGCTCAACATTGTTTTTGAAGATGATGACATCATCATTGTAAACAAACCTGCTGGCATGGTGGTACATCCCGGCAGCGGCAATCCCAACGGCACGCTCATCAACGCCATTGCCTGGCACCTGAAACAGCAGCAACCACAACTGGAAGAAAGCGACCTGCCACGGTTCGGCATGGTACACCGCATTGATAAAAATACCACCGGCTTAATTGTGCTGGCCAAAACACCCAAGGCCATGACCAATCTTGCCAAACAATTTTTTGACCATACGGTGCACCGCCGCTATATGGCCCTGGTATGGGGCGATTTTGATACCGATGGCGGCACAATTACAGGGCATGTGGGCAGGCACCAGCGCTTTAGGAAATTATTTACCACCTATCCCGATGGCGAACACGGCAAAGATGCCACCACCCATTACAAAGTGCTGGAACGCTTTAATTATGTTACGCTGGTAGAGTGCAGGCTGGAAACAGGGCGTACTCACCAGATAAGGGTGCACATGCAGCACATCGGCCATCCATTGTTCAACGATGATTTTTATGGCGGTGACCGCATTGTAAAAGGCACCGTATTTACCAAATACAAACAGTTTGTAGACAATTGTTTTGAGCTTTGCCAGCGCCAGGCACTGCATGCAAAAGAACTGGGTTTTATACATCCCACTACAAGGCAGCCTATTCATTTTGAAAGCGACCTGCCGGATGACATGCAGCAGGTAATAGAAAAATGGAGAAACTACAGTAAGAGTAAGAATGATATGAGTTGATGCAAAGAATAATTATGGGCTGTCAACTGATAGCCCATTTTCATCTTCAGTACCGGCTATCCGTTACAAGTCCGGCACAGCAACCACTGCACAAAACCTTCACCGTGCTTTACACTCCTATCCGGCATCCATTAAGCGATGTATCTTAGGGCAACACCTGTTTATTATTCAACAAGCTGCGTATATTTGGAAGTTAGCGGTCAGCTTAAAGCACGACACAGTAAACATTAAGCAACTGACAAAATGAAAGTCCATTCAACAAATTATGCAGACACTTTTATAGAAATTGCTGACGACTGCCCTGCGACAAGTGGAGAAATTCCGCCAACAAAAGCAGGCATAAAAACTGTGGCAAATATTCAGTTTGACATTGTAAGTAAGAATCCTTACAAGTACACTTCTGACGACATTTTATTTCAAGTATTTGCTGACCGTAACGGCCTAACAAAAAGTGAATACAAAGAAGCAAGAGAACAATTTTTTTCAAAGGGACAACCTTGTTTCCGAGCCTCACCCTTGACAAAGCGTTACGGTTGGGGAGTTCATAACGACAAGGACGGAAAAATGGCAATCTTTGGTGCTGAAAGCGTCGAGTATAAAAAACTCTCAAAAGACAAAACATTGAAAGTTGTTAAAGCAATGAAATCAAGTAAATAAAAAAAATATGGACATATCATTGTCAGACATTAATTGGTTAGCAGTTGCAGTTGGGACAATTGCATACTGTACATTTTGTGGCATTTGGCACAGGCAATTTGCATTCGGCAAAAAATGGGAACAAGCAATGGGTTTTGATAGACCCCCAAATTGGAAGGAAACAAATATTTATTACATCGTTCCGTTAATTTCTTGTTTCGCAACGACAGTTGTAATTTCAATATTACTAAAACTTACAAACGCAAATTCCTTCACAGACGCTTTGACACTTGGACTGTTAATAGGTGTAGGTTTTGCAACAGCAATTGTATTTACAACCGCAGTAATCCCGACAATGAAAAAACCTTTGGTATTTGGAGCAATAACAGGTACAGCACAAGCAATAGGAATAACAATCGTAACACTAATAATTTATGCGATTTCAAAATAGACGAGAAGAAAGCCGAACCGCTAACATGGGGTTTGCCAAAATGGGGGCGGACGGAAGCCGTGTTTGAACTTTTTGTTTTTCAATTTGGCTTCATATCGGGCAGGACGTTATTAATTTAGCTGTGTGCATATCATCAGCTTTTATTTATAAATTTAGCTTCGGTAAGCCGGGCGGACGGAATTCTATTTCCCCCACTTCGGCAAGCCCTGAACGTTGGCTGCTATGTTAAACCAACCTCTTGTCAAATTCGAAAACCAAATCTAACATAATGAAACAGTTGACACTTTTATTAGCATTGGCAACAGTAATAAGTTGCAATCAGAGAATAGAGAAAAATACTTCCACAACTCCTGTAAATGTTGATTCATTGACAGCAACTTTTCTTGCAGGCTGGAATAATAAAGATTCAGCAGCTATTATGAAAACAATTGCTGACAATGCAATAGTCATGAACGACTCATTAATTCATAATGGACATTTAGAAATTGCAAACAATTGGATAAGTGGCGGAGTAAAAGTTCTTGGCAACATCAAAACTTCATCTGTAATTAAAGACAGCGACACTAAAATTGCATATGACGGAGGAACATATACACTTGACTTGACACCACCAGGTGGGCCTGTTCTTAAAGAGAAAGGTAATTACAATCTTGTTTGGACAAAGCAACAAAATGGAGATTGGAAATTGACATTAATTCATATTGAAGACATTACAAGAATGCCCGACATAAAATAAATTACAATTCTAAAACACAGCAGCCAACAAAAGTATTACTGTCAAGCGGGGCTGGACAATGAAACTTCAGCACTTTACAATGCTGTACTTTAGTTCGGGCTTGACGAATGTCTATTAAGCTTTAGTTGTTAACTTCAACAAACTAATTTCAATCAGCAGTTGTTCCGGGCTGGACGTTATTAAATACCCCGCCTGTAGCAATACCCGGTCGTTGTGTGCAAGCATATTTGACAGCCTCTAAAACTTGAAAGAAATAGAATGTTACAACTCATTGGACTCTTTGCAATTTCTTGGCTAATCGTTTGGCTGTTTGACAAACACAATTTATCTGTGTTGGGGCTAATGCCAACAAAGGACAGATTGAAACTTTGCTTTTATCTTTTTATAGTCACAGCAATTTGTTGCTCGACAGCATTCGTTTTGAAAATGTATTTTGCAAAAGAGCAATATACAATAAATTCAAAGTTGACTACATCCTTGATTTTTTCAGAACTCTGGGACAACATCAGAGGCGTATTGACCGAGGAATTACTTTGCAGAGGAGTTGTATTGTATATTTTAATAAAAAAGTTAGGCAGTAAGCGGGCAATAATTATTTCATCCATAATTTTTGGGCTTCTTCATTGGCTTAACAACGGAGTTTTTGGAAATGCAATACAAATGAGTATTGTATTTTTATTCACCTTTTGTATGGGACTGCTTCTTGCTTTTTCTTACGCAAAGACATTTTCAATTTTAATCCCATTCGCAATACACTTAGGTTGGAACTTGACACAAAATTTTATATTCCCAGACAAACCAGGTGGGAATCACTTATTCATTTTAGCAGCACAACCACCAATTGTAACTGTTTCATATTTTGTATTTTTGTTATGCTATTGGTTCCAAAAATTTCTGCAATTGGGCTTGATTATTTAATTGTAAGGAGACAAAAGCAAATTGAAATCCCCAAGTGATTATGCCAGCACACATCGGGTTTGGAGGGAAGTGTGGCTGGAGGGAAGTAAAATCAGCAGTTGTAAAAAGCCCAGCAGTGGTTCGGACAGGACGATCAACTCTCAACTTTAAATTTTAACTTCATCAACATAATTTCAATCAGCATCGGTTATGGGCGGACGGAATATTAATTCCACACCTGCACCAAGCCCTTGGTCGTTAGCCAAAATTTCATGAAGACCCATATTCAAAACCATAGCTTTCTGTTTTAGTTTAGTAAACTTGACAGCTCAGTCAAAAAACCAAATATCCAACTGGTTGTACGACTTGCCAATTAACAAGGATGCCATTGCATTGAAAAAAGCAATTCACAGAGATGAAAATTTTGAAGAAAGCGATAGAAGCAAATCTAACAATTTTAAAAACTCATCTTCTATGTACTGGGGAACAATTCTGAAACCACTTCTTCCCAACCCAGGACGTTTGGATTCATCAAAATAAATTTGACAATTGGAGTGCTTAATTCTACAGATGGATACTCAGGCGGTATGAAGTGGTTACGCTTTGAATACTTCTCAATAGACACCATTTTTTTAAATCAGTTATATGAGAGTGCGTGCAGGGATTTTGGAAGTAATGCGAAACAGGAAAAAAACACTGGTTTTCGAAAGAATAATGAAGTTGTCGGAGAAGGGAACAAATATATTTATATAAATGACGTAGATGAATTAAGAAGCATTAGCATATTGAGAGTTAGATATGTGAATGGAATACAAAGTTTTTCAATTCATTACTCTGGATCCAATGAGTTATAGCTGCTAACACTAACAAATATGCACAATAAAAAACAACGCCCCCGTTAGGAGGCGTTGCAAATAAGATTGGTTTTTCAACGGATCATATTCCGTGCACTTCAAGAGAATAATATTGATCAGAATCTTGTACCGATACCGATACCAATAATCCATGGGTCAATTTTTACACCAGTCAATTTTGTTGAAGGCGCAACTGTTACATCAGTTTTAAGGAATAATTTTTTAATGTCAAGGTTCAGGAACCATTTATCACTGATGCTCAGGTCCATGCCTGCCTGTGTTGAGAATCCAACTGCATTTTTATAACTCAGTGTAGCGCCGGCATCTTTTGCACCATAGAAAATAGTGTAGTTAATACCTGCACCAAAATACGGCGTAACGCCTTTCAATGGAATATGATACTGCAGGTTTAGGGTTGGTGGTAATAACCAAACCTTTCCCAGTTCTGTTTTAGCGCTGGTGGTTTGTAAATTTACCGTATGGCGGGTAGTTCCCAATATCAGTTCAGCCGCTAAGTTTTTTGAAAAGAAATAAGTAAAGTCAAGTTCCGGCACAATAGAAGAACCAATCTTTACATCTGTACCGGCGGCAATGGTATAATTGGTACCCTTAGGTATAGCATCAATAATACGTAACCTGATTTTCCATTTTTGATCGTCGCTTTTAGCAGAGGATTTAGCCTGTGCAAAAGTTGCAAAGCTTGCCAGTAGCAACAAACTCATAAGCATGTATTTTTTCATAATTTTTAATTTTGTGCGACAAAACTAATTGTGGCGCAGCAGCAGCAAACTGACAATAATCATAGATGCAGATGATTTTAATGACCAGTATCAATCTGCCCCTGTACGACCTTCGCTTGTTTTTTGATCCTTACCTGTTGTTCCTTTTAAGAGAAACCTTAACCACCTGCTTCATAATCCCAGCAAATAAAAAGGCTGCCCCGAAAGGCAGCCTTCATTCAGTATTCATTCAACAATCAGCTAGTGACTGATGATAATCTTTTGTGTTGTTTTACTGTTATTGCTGATGATGGTAACAAAATAAATACCGGTTGAAATTTTGCTTACATCAAAAGCTTGTACCAGGCTGTTAAGCCTTGCCTGCATGATTACCCTGCCATTTATACTGGTAACCACCATTTGGGCTGGTGAAGCGCCTGCCTTGTTTTCATCATATCCTGAACGTTCTATAATCATCCTGTCTTTTACCGGGTTTGGATATACGATGAAGATATCGCCGGCCTGGTCAAATGCATCTTCTGTAGCGTCCGGTGCAGCAAACCTTGCGGCTGCAATATTGATGGTATAGTCTTCCACTTCACCATAAGTGAAAGTTCCGCATGCCAATGGCGACCTGTCTGACCGCAATGCCACCCTTAACCGCTTAGTTCCGGCACTAGTTCCCAATGGAACTTTTATCCAGAATTTAGTTTTTACACTGATCGGTATAGATGGTGCAAACACCTGTTCGCCTGCATCAATAAAATCACCGTCACCATTCCAGTCGATCCATGCTTTTACATACATTGGAGGATGTGCACTGGAATTATAACCAGGGGTAATAGCAAAGCCCAGAATTTTACCAGGTGCAGATGTAACTGATAACCCGGTATAATCTCCATAGCCGGTGTACCCTGTTGTGTTATTAAAACCATAGCAGGCAAACATGTTGCGAATATATCCTTTTACACAACTGGTTCCATTGGCAGTACAATAAGATCCACCACAATTGTTGACAGTTACTGTTACTCCAGCAGATGATGCTGAACAATTTGCAGCATTCTTAACTGTTACAGAATAAGTACCAGCATTGGTTACCGTAATACTTTGTGTTGCAGCACCGTTGCTCCATAAATAAGAGGAAGCAGCACTGGAAGTAAGTGTTACACTTTCACCTGAACAGAATGTAGTGGCTCCACCGGCAGTAATGGTTGGCACAGCCGGCAATGCATTTACGGTAACCACAACATCAGCAGATGCAGCAGTACAGTTGTTGGCATCGGTAACAGTTACGGAATAAGTTCCAGCACTGTTTACTGAAATATTTCTTGTAACTGCTCCGGTACTCCACAGGTAACTGGCACCCTCAGATGCAGTTAATGTTACACTTCCACCCTGGCAAAAAGTGGTAGGCCCGTTTGCGGTAACAGTTGCATTACAGGTTACCACCAGTGGTGTCCATATAAAAGTAGTAGCATCATTGGTGCTTCCCACAGATGCAGTGATATTATCCGTGCCATCTGCAGTGCCGGTATAGCAGAAAGTAGCAACACCGCTGGCATTCGTATTGGCAAAACCAGTGCTGGCACTGTTGGGTCCTGTAATAGCAAAATCAACCCTTACACCCACAACCGCTGCATTAAACTGGTCTTTAACCGTAGCAGTAAAACACCTGTTGATATTTACCGGGCTGGTTGCATTCTTCGGATTCAATACCAGTGTATTTACAGTAGCCACAGGCGAAAAGGATTGCCCGCCGAGGTAGCCATAAGAATCATACGTACCAAAGCCATAGATCAGCAAGCCGATCGGCAGGCTGCTGGCAACAGTATGTACACCACTTGACACGGAAACTTTGGCCCCTGAAAAACTGGTAGCTGGTATTGGCGACCACAATCCGGCGCTTACAACGGCACCGTCAACTGTTACCGTACCAATATTAGAAGTAGGTGAAGTGATATTAAGATGGTTATTGGGAATATTGGCGGTACCTGCCGACACCACATAGGAGTTTAAGAATTGCTCATCTGGTGGCACCAATGCAAAGAAGGGGTCACTCACCACTCCATCTGCATCAGAACTTCTTGAATACTGGCCAACTAATATTGGTTCATTGGAAGTAATCCGGTTATAGCTGGTGCTGCTTAAAATCGTTTCAAAAAATTGTCCGGCACTCAGGTTTGCAACAACGGCCCCATTCACACTTACAGCCGTTCCGTTTTTTTGTGCCAAAAACCTGAAAACATCACCCTGCAAACGGGTAGCCAATGGCACCGTTAAAAAACTTTTACCCCAGCTGGTAAGTGGCGGCATCTGTTCTACCAGGTGATCACATGCCCTGAAGCTGCCGGATATATTGGTACACTGTGCACCGCCAAATACACTGATGGGTTTATCAGCAGTAATTTTAGTGCTGGTATAATCGGCATTGTCTAACAGGGAACGCAATTGATATACCTCACCCTGCTGTAAGGTAATATTTGCAGGAACACCTGCCGTAAGCCCGCCATCAGTAATGGATGAGGTAATGGTTACCGTGGTATTATTTTGTGTGGCTACAACCGTAGCCTGCGTTGGCAATGCAAAAGAAAAATCTTTGTTATAAGCCAGCACATAATATTCCTTTCCAATAGCATCCAGAGGAAAGGCAAGATAAGCATCCGTAGTTGCCTGCTGTGCATTCATACCGTATACGGTTACTTCATTGGTAGCTGTAATATGAATACCCAGGTTATCTGCAACAAACTGCGATTGCACCTGTACGGTACCTGGTAATGTTACTACCTGCAATCCCCTGCAGGCACATTCACCACCTGGTTAAATGCAATACCGGGGATGTCAACCGTTACTACTGAAGCCTGTTCCCCTGTAATATATAATTCAGGACTGGGGCTTTGCTGATTGCCCGGAAAGCATATCCAGAATTCAGTGCCTTTGCTGTCCTGCGCCAAAGCAGTGCCTGCAAAGCCTGCACAAAAAAAAGCAACCAGCAGCATTGCCTTAAAGTGTATCAAATATTTGTCTAAATAATTTTTCATAACGTCTTTTTTTGGTTAATGAATATAGGTTTTATTACAGGGCAACGGTAACGTCTTTGTAGATAAAATTGATAATCTCTACAACTGACATTGGATCAACTTCTCCGCCCCTGATAATGATTTTTTTACTGGCAACATCGGCACAATCTGCCGGGGTAGTGGTGCCTGTTGGTATCAGCATTTCTTTCCTGCCTGCAAACCCTTCCCTGCGTTCCCTTCCGGAGGTTACAAAAATTTCCTGCCAGCTGATTTTGACTGATTGGCTGTTCCTGTTTACAAATTTCAGGAACACTACATTTTTCCCGTTGCATGCCGTTATGGAATGATAAAAATCCACATTGGAAACAGTCTTATCAAGCACCCACTCTGCTGTTGGATGGGAGGTTGCATCCAGGTTCAATACTTCAGGATGATGCAATACAACGATGTTACCTGCATTGCTTGCTGTTGTCAGGAACAGGCTTAAAGCCATCGCAACAAAATGCTTTCTTCTGTTGCTGATCAAAAAATTGATGATCGCCTTCATAATTTTAAAGTTTAGGTTAAAAATTTACAATACTGATATTTCATTTCCTGTTTGGATACATTCAAACAGGCAGGTACTAAAATGTAAATTGCAGGTTGTATAGACAGGATGGTTGGAAACAAATATCATTTAAACAATACAAACGAAACGGCATTCAGCAACAAATCATTTGCAACACTTCGAAGTATTGCCTGATCGAAAAAAGGTATTGAGCTTAAAAATATAAAAGCAACATGTGGTACAGAGTGGCCAATAAATTTGCCGGAAAAACCAGGGGAATACAGGTATTGAATTTAGGGCAATCAAACAGTTATTCACTATTCCAGCACCAAAGTACATACATTTACCATATCCGCCAATTAATTTTACATGATACTCGGCATACAGTTAAAAGCACAGAAAAGTAACCCGAGCCGGTAATCATGCCTGGAAGTATTTTATCTCTTCGTGAAAATTAATATATGGATATTGGAGTTGCAGTTGCCTGGTCTTTTCAAGAAAGCTTTTCAGAAATTTTTTATGCTGCCCGGAGGCGGGGTTAAAAGGTTTATGCGTTTTAGCCGCATTGATCATGTTGATCTCCTTCATCAGTAATTGAGACGGTTCGTCAATACAGGTACCTGTAAATTTTTCCCATACATAATTGGTGGCTGCATAGTTTGGATGCACCATATCCTCCGCATAAAAACGGTAATCCCGCAGATCATCGATCACCAGTTCATAAGCAGGGAAATAAAACAGCCTTTCATCAGCATCCACCAGCTGGTGCACTGCACCGATCAACGCAGCTTTGCTCCTGTTATTCTCCACAAAACCATCCCGTAAATGACGAACCGGGCTGATGGTGAAAATGATTTTTGCTACTGGATTGAAATCAAAAATATGTGTACGTATTTTTTTAAATGCTTCTGTTATTTCCCCAATGCTCAATAGCCGCTTATTAAATTTATCCGTTGGCACTTTATGACAATTGGCCACCACTTGGTTATTGTCCAGTTCATACACAAAAGCGGAGCCCACAGTAATCAATACCCAATCTGTATTTTTTAAAAAAATGGGCTGTTGCCCTGGATTCATTAATAAGACGAAGGCACTCCTCCTGCTGCGGATGGGAAAAACGACTGTGATGTTCCCAACTGTTCCAGCATTCATTCTGGTAAAAAAGATCCGGGGCTGTGCAGGTTTTATTTTCAATATAAGACTGTACTGAATTTACAATGCTGATTGGGTTGAATAAAATTCCGTTGGGGTTTTCCAGGACAGAAAACTTCAGCTGCTTTAGTTTACTGCCAATGTTTTCAGTAAAGCAGGAACCGATCAGCATCAGCTGATGCTGGTGATTTATTTTTTTTGTAAACTGTTTTGGGTTAAACTCTAAATGAAAGTCCATCTTTTTGTTTTTCACTGATTAAACGAATTACTCTAATTGAAAAACCGGCAAATAAAAATTGATCAAATAAAAATTTCAGCTGCCAGCCTGCTGCATTTTTCCAATGCATCCTTATTGATCCCATCCAGCCTCCTCAGTTCATTAAAATAAGGAATCATCAATTCGCTATCCATATTACCCACCAGTTCATCATCAGCCATGGGACAGCCGCCAATTCCTTTTAATGCCCCGTCAAAGCGGCAACAGCCTGCCGCCAATGCAGCTGCTGCTTTCAGTTTCCAGTTAACAGCTGTTGAATGCAGGTGAACGCCAATTTCCGTATTGCAATATGTAGGTATCAATCCTTTTAAAACAGATGACACCTGCTCCGCTGTTGCCAGCCCCACCGTATCCGCCATTGAAATAATGCCAATATCCAGCTGCACCATCTTATCCACCCATTGCAGTACAATCGGTTCATTGTATGCATCACCGTAGGGGTTGCCAAAACCCATGGAAATATAAATCACCAGTTGTTTGCCATTCTTTACACAGAGATGTTGTATGGTTTCCACATTTGCCAACGAAGCTTCCATAGTGCTGTTGGTATTCCGCATTTGAAAGGTGGGTGATATTGAAAAAGGAAACCCCAGGTAGCTTATTTCATCATGCACCACAGCCTCTTCCGCCCCTCTTACATTGGCGACAATTGCTAACAATTTACTCTTTGAATTTCCAATTATCAACCCCTTCAGCACTTCTGCAGTATCTGCCATCTGTGGTATTGCTTTTGGCGAAACGAAACTTCCAAAATCAATGGTATCAAATCCAACTTCAAGCAATGCATTGATGTATCCGATCTTTTTTTCCGTAGGGATAAAATGTTTCCAGCCCTGCATTGCATCACGGGGACATTCTATCAGTTTAATAAATGGCTGCATGGTTAAATTATTTTAGCATTCCTCAGCTATTGCAATATCCTTTCTGCTCCAATTGCAAATTATAACGCAAAGAGCAGCATATTAAAAATATGCTGCTCTTTGCGTTATTAAAAATAAAATTATTCAGCTTCTTTGATCAGCTTATCATACTGTACAGATTTGGCTGCATCTTTTTTAACATCATAAATATTCTTCATCATAGTCAACACCTGCTTATAATGTATCTTATCGGTGGTTTTCTTTTTAGGCAATGCTGCAAAAAGTGACAATGAAGATTCTCCATAAGGGATCACATCGTTCAGCAATTTGGCAGCTTCTGCTTCCAGTGCCTTCCTCTTTTTCAGGTCATCAGGCTTAGGCCCTTTTATCTTCCGGGCTTCTTCACCAATATCGAAAGAATGATTGTAAAGGAAATTTGCAATCAGGAAATTAGCATCAAAGGTTGATTGAATGGCGATTGCTTTTTTCAATACCTCCGCCAGTTTTGTTTTATCATCACTGGTGTTTACATTTTTTGCATCATCGGAGTTGATATGATTATACAACTCAACTGCATAGTTATATGCTACTGTATAATTGGTTGGATGCTTGGCCATCAGTTCCTCGTACTTCAGAAATACTGCTGGCTTTGCAACGCCATTCACCGCTTCTTCAATTTCTATCGCCATCCAGTACTCTTCATTTTTAGGATACAGTTTCCTTCCCTTGGCCAGGATATCGTCAAAAGCAGCTTTGTCTTTTTTATTTTTGTAATAATCGGTCAGCACCTGGTATGCATCAATATAATCATCGCCGGCAACGCCTCCATCAGTAAGTTTTTTATAGAAAATGGCAGCATCATCTGTCTTTTTTAGTTCATTGGCAGTTATAGCAGTGTACAAAGTAAGCGTGGTATCAATGGCAGCAAACTTAAAACCGTTGGCACCACCAATATTGTTTGAATATATATAATCATGCACTTCCAGCCCTTTTTTAAAATTGTCGTGCGCTGCAGCAATATTTTTTGGGGTGGAGGTATATGCTTTAATCGCCAGATCAGACGAAAACCCAAGATAGATATCAAACATCGGAGAATTATTTTGTTCTTCCAGCAACTCAGCTTTTGGATCAATCTGCCTGTACTTTTTAAATATTTCAAAAGCTTCTGACTTTAAAGCGCTGCTTTCATCAATTGACCTGGCAGTATCTTTTGAAAGTTCATTGGTAATATACGCCTTGTAAAACCATCCCTCCGGTTTTTTGGCATTTTTTTCAACGGCCAGGTATTTATCAACGGCTTCCTTAGCCTTTACGTTTTGTTTTAGATAAGCCATGTTCCTGATCTCGTCAATATCCTGCGCCATTGCAAAATTAGCAGCCAATGCCAGCAGTGTAACTAAAGAAAATTTCTTCATTGCATATAAATTTTAGTCGTTAAAGGTATTAGTTTGTTTGTAATTTGAAATCAATCCACCCAAAATTTTCATAAATCATGCCAGTTAATATCCGGAAAAAATTGCGTTAAAAAATAACAATTCGGCCAGTTGCTTAAATGCCCTGCTCTATAGTACATTTGCAGTCCATGATCTCTCAAAATACCATACAGCAGATTCTCAGCCGCATTGATGTAGTGGAAATAGTGGGGTCGTATGTAAAATTAAAAAAAAGAGGCGCAAATTATCTCGGCCTCTGCCCTTTTCACAATGAAAAGACGCCTTCCTTTACCGTATCTCCTGCTAAAGAAATCTACAAGTGCTTTGGTTGTGGTAAAAGCGGCAACAGTATTGGCTTTTTGATGGACCTGGAAAAGTACAGCTATGTAGAAGCATTGCGCTGGCTGGCCAACAAGTACAATGTAGAAATTGAGGAAACAGAAACCAGTCCCGAACAAAAAATTCAGCAACAGGCTGCTGATAGCTTATACATCATCAACAGCTTTGCACAAAAATTTTTCAGCGATTATTTACTGAATACCGAAGAAGGTAAGGACATCGGCCTGAGTTATTTAAAAGAGAGGGGATTTACAGAAGAAACCGTAAAGAAATTCCAGATCGGTTTTAATCCCGAAGCCCGGGATGCATTTGCCAGCGCAGCCATGAACGCACAGTACAATCTTGAGCTGCTGCAAAAGAGCGGATTGGTAACTGTAAGAGATGAACGGCCGACAGATAATTACCGTGGCAGGATTATTTTCCCCATACACAACCAAAGTGGGAAAGTGCTGGGCTTTGGTGCCAGGATATTAAAGACCAATGACAGGGCACCGAAATATATCAACACTCCCGAGAATGAAATTTATGTAAAGAGTAAAATTTTATATGGCAGTTATTTCGCAAGGCAGGCCATTGATAAAGCGGATGAATGCTTACTGGTGGAAGGCTACACCGATGTGGTATCCCTGCACCAGGCCGGTATTGAAAACGTGGTGGCCAGTGGTGGTACATCCCTTACGCCAGACCAGTTAAGGTTAGTAAAAAAATATACCGATAACCTCACCATTATTTATGATGGCGACAGTGCCGGTATTAAAGCGGCATTGCGTGGAATGGACCTTGCCTTTGAAGCAGGACTGAATGTGAAACTGGTGCTGATCCCGGACAATGAAGATCCGGACAGTTATGTGAACAAGGTAGGCGCTGCGGCGTTCAGGGAGTTTATTGCAGCTAATAAGAAAGATTTCATCCTCTTCCAGCTGAGTGTATCATTGAAAGATGCCGGTGCAGACTCTTCCAAAAAATCAGCCTTGGTGAACCAGGTGGCAGAAACCATTTCAAAGATCAACAAGGCAGAGGATTTTACCAGGCAGCAGGATTACATCCAGCAATGTGCAGAGCTGTTAAGAATTGAAGAAGGCGGTTTGCATACCCTCGTGAATAAATTCATCAGGGAAAGAATCAATAAGGAGGAGAACAAACAAAGCAGGGAGGAAGCTGATGCTGCATTCAACCAGTCTCAACAGCCAGGCGATGCTGCAGATGATAACAACCTCCTGCTATTTAACAAGGATGAATTGCAGGAAAGGGCCATGGTGAGGTGCCTGCTTGAATTTGGCCTGAAGCAATGGAATGAGGAACAAACAGTGGCTCAACATATTTTTACTGAAGCAGAAGCCAATAATTTTGATGAGCTGATCGATAATAAAAAACTGCTGGAACTCATGAAATTTTTCAAGGCTTCCTATGATGAAGGGCTTGAGCCAACCGCTAAAACATTTTTATATAACGAAAACCTTGAGTTAAGTACGCTGGTAGTAAACTTAATGGACGACCAGCATGAAATTAGTCCCAACTGGAAAGAAGTATTTGAAGGCAAGATCAACACACGTGAAGACCTGTATAAAGAAGAGGTATTCTCCTGCCTCAACTACCTGAAGCTGCGTAAAATAAAAAGGCTGATGGATGAGAACCAGCGTGACCTTGAAAAGCACCACACTTCCGAAGAACAAATGGTATTGCTGCAGGTACACCAGCATTTAAAAAAAGCAGAAATAGAACTGACCCAACAATTGGGTACTGTGATATTCAGGTAAGTACCTGGAGAAGATTGATAATAGTTTCGCTATGCTGAATTGATATCAAGATCATTAACCGAAATTTACTTCTATAATCAGAAACATTAAAACACCCTGCACTTTCCATTTTCAATTCTCAATTATCAGTTACCGCTTTTCGGTATTGCATTTTAAAACAATAGTGGCTACATTTATCAGATCAAACAATTGAACCATGAAATGTATAGCCCCCATCCTGTTTTTCTGCAGTGTTTCCTATCATCTGTCAGCACAAACAGACACCGAGTTTCCCAAAGAATTTATCATGCATGTGAAACTGCACAATGGCATGGTCACTAATTTCAGCAGTACTCCTGACCAATATATTGGCGGCATACAATTGATTACCCAGTATACACTGGTAAAAAATAAGATCAGGGGCGGCATTATTGCGGATGGATATTATACGGGCAAAAAAATACAGGGTGCCATTGGCCCTACCATTTCCTTCAAATTAAAAACCTTCAAAGCGGCCCCCTTTGGAAGTGCTGGCAACCTCCATATCAATATTGATCATTTATGGGGGAGCAACAATGTTCGTTTACTGGGGGGCGGAATCAATGCCGATATTGGCAATAAAATAGTACTGGGCCTTTCCATTCACAGGGATTACAACCTCAATACCTGGTGGTTTCAAAACACTTTGGGCCTGCGTATCAGCAAGATCAAAAAATCATCCGAACTATAATCAATAAAATATTAATTATGAGCAGGGCATTAGTAATCAGCGGCGGCGGCTCAAAAGGCGCTTTTGCTGTAGGTGTATTAAAAAAATTATTCAACGCATTTCCGGAGCTTGATTTTGACATTTATGTTGGCACCAGCACTGGTTCTTTGATGGCACCCCTGGTTGCCTTGAAAGAAATGGATATGCTGGAAAAATTATACAGCAATCAAAAAACGGAAGACATTGTATTGACCGGAAGATTGGGTGACAGGATAAATGACGTAAGTATTTTTGATGCCAGCCCACTCAAGAGTTTACTGGAGAAAAATTATACTGATCAGCGTTATAACGAAATAAAGGCATCCGGTAAAAAAATATTCCTCACCACTACTTGTCTTCAAAGCGAAGCACTGGTTGTATTTACTACCAGCGACCATGCAGGTGAGCCCGTAAATTACGAAGCAAAAAAAATTGAGACTGCTGATCATTTCCGCAGGGCAGTATTGGCTTCTGCCTGCCAGCCAGTTTTTATGCAGCCGGTGAAAGTAAATAAGAATATCGCCGGCGATCCTGCCCGGCATTTTCAATATGTTGATGGCGGCGTAAGGGAATATGCGGGGGTTCAAATGGCCATTGATAATGGTGCCACCGAAATATTTACCATTTTGCTGTCGCCGGAAGAAACAACAACAGATGCAACAGAATTAAAAGACCTCTTCTCTATATTAAGAAAAACAATAGATATTTTTACGGATGATGTGGGTAAGAATGACCTCATTATTCCTGCCCAGTACAATGAAGCATTACAGTATATAGAAGCAGTAAAAAAGAAAATGATACGCAATGGCATCAGTGCCAGCCAGGTAAAAGACTTCTTTACCATCCGTGGCAGGGAAAGCCCTTATGAAGACAAAGTGCCGATAAAAATGTACACTTTCAGGCCTAAAGCAGCACTCAATGGCGGGCCCGGCGGTTTAAGCTTTGACCCGGTTGCAATGAAGGATATGATTTTAAAAGGCGAGGCTATTGCCAATGATTTCATTGCCGCCCTGGAGCCGGGAGATATCAGCTGGGCATAATTATTTTATTGATTCTAAAACAAATGGCTGTTCTGGCATAAATTTTACAGTATGATTCATACAAATAACAGGTATGGACAACAGCAACACCAAACAGCAGCATGGCAGTACCATGAATACATACGAAGACTATCAGAAAGCATATGAAAACTACGAACTGGAGTACTGGTGTAACAAGTTCGGAGTATCAAGAGAAGTGTTGAAACAGGCCATTGCGAAAGTGGGTGTTTCTGCTGCTGCGGTTGAACAATATATCAAGAGTGTGATAAGTAGTTAAAAAGTAAATAACTGATAGCACAGTAACTATTGAATATGATTATCTGTTCCACACAATATGAACATATTGGATTATAATAATAAAGGGGCACTTGTGGTGCCCCTTTATTATTATTTCACTGGTTACAAACAGTTCCGTTCAATAACCAGTTAAAAATCTATACTTTCTTAATTACAAAACTCTCCAAAAACTTGGTATTGAAATTACCATTCCTGAAATCTTCATTCTCCATCAATTGCAGGTGGAATGGAATGGTTGTTTTCACGCCTTCTATCACATATTCACTCAAGGCCCTGTGCATGGTATCAATGGCTTCTTCCCTGGTTTGTGCCACTGTAATCAGTTTCCCGATCATGCTGTCATAATATGGTGGGATGGTATAGCCTGCATACACATGGCTGTCAACCCTCACCCCATGCCCTCCGGGAGTGTGCAATACAGTTATTTTTCCCGGGCTTGGGCGGAAATCATTGAATGGGTCTTCTGCATTGATGCGGCACTCTATCGCATGCATTTGTGGAAAATAATTACGGCCACTTACTTTATGTCCCGCTGCAATCTTTATTTGTTCTTTGATGAGGTCAAAATTGATCACTTCTTCCGTAACGCAGTGCTCTACCTGGATACGGGTGTTCATTTCCATGAAATAAAAGTTGCGGTGTTTGTCCACTAAAAACTCTACAGTACCCACTCCCTCATAATTAATAGAGGAAGCTGCTTTAATGGCGGCTTCTCCCATCCTGCCCCTTAGGTCATCCGTCATAAAAGGAGAAGGTGCTTCCTCCACCAATTTCTGATGACGGCGCTGGATACTACAGTCTCTTTCACTTAAGTGGCACACATTTCCAAACTGGTCACCCGCCACCTGTATCTCAATATGCCTGGGCTCCTCTACAAATTTCTCCATATAGATACCATCATTTTTAAAGGAGGCAGCTGCCTCCGTTTTGGCATCTTCAAACGCTTTCTCAATTTCCTGTTCACTCCATACTACCCTCATACCTTTTCCACCACCACCAGCTGTAGCTTTTAATATAACAGGATAGCCTACCAGTTTGGCTGATTCCTTTGCATGCTCCACACTTTCAAGCAAACCTTCCACACCCGGCACTACCGGTACACCTGCGGTGATCATCGTTTGCTTGGCGGTGATCTTATCCCCCATTGCATTGATCATATCCGGAGTAGGCCCTATGAACTTGATGCCACTTTCCGTACATATCTGTGCAAACCTGGCATTCTCTGCCAAAAAACCATAGCCAGGATGGATCGCATCCGCATTGGTAATTTCAGCAGCCGCCATAATATGAGGTATATTCAGGTAAGAATCAACACTGGCGGGTTTACCGATACAAACAGCTTCATCCGCAAATTTTACATGCAGGCTGTCCTTATCGGCAGTAGAATATATAGCTACCGTTTTGATGCCCATTTCTTTACAGGTACGTATCACACGTAAAGCAATTTCACCACGGTTTGCAATCAGTATTTTTTTGAACACGGGAAACAAGTTAAAAGTTAAAAGTAAAAAGTAAAAAATTGAAAAGCACGTGGCACACGTTTGCCTTTTGCCTGTTGACTTTTTACTTAGTTTGGTTCTACCAGGAACAAAGGCTGGTCGTATTCAACAGGGCTGGCATCATCTACCAGCACTTTTACAATCTTGCCGCTTACTTCACTTTCAATTTCATTGAACAATTTCATCGCTTCAATAATGCATACGACTTTGCCTACAGCAATGTCATCGCCTACATTGGCAAATATTGGTTTACCCGGTCCGCTCTGGCGGTAGAATGTGCCGATCATCGGGCTCTTAATGGTTACAAGATTGTCTGCTTTGGGAGCTGGTGCTGGTTCAGCAGGAGTAGCAGCTACAGGTGCCGGTGCTGCAGGAGCCGGAGCGGCTTGCGGGGCAAAACTGCCTGCATTGGCAACAATATGCTGAACGGGGTCCTTCTTTTGCTTTATAGTAATTTTAGTGCCCTCCTCTTCAATGGTAATTTCGCCGATGTTGGTTTTATTAATGAGCTTCACCAGCTCCTGAATTTGTTTGATGTCCATGATAAAGAATTAAGTGGTTTTTTTAAGCAATCGGGCAGCTAAGGTAGGGAATGATTTTTCAAAACGCCAATTATTTTGAAAAATATAAAATCACAAAAAATCTATTTTTTGGGGACAAAATGAGCAAAATCCTTAAAAAAAACCCTAAAACAGGGCAAAAATGGCCTAAATCTAAAAGGGTTGATTTTTTACAATCAACCCTTTTTAAATCAGTTATGCATGATCTTTTACTCTTTCTACATACTCCCCGGTTTTGGAATTAACCCTGATCAACTCCCCTTCATTTACAAATAAAGGTACATTCACGGTTGCACCTGTTTCCACGGTGGCAGGTTTCAATGTTTTAGTAGCAGTATCACCCCTCATACCCGGCTCGCTGTAAGTTACCAGTAATACAATTTTGTCAGGTAATTCCACCCCCATCGGCTGTTCTGTTTCGCCATTGATCAGCACGGATACTTCCTGGCCATCTTTTAAAAACTTATGCCCTTCCACCATTGTTTCAGGCACAGTAATCTGTTCAAAAGTTTCAGTATCCATAAAACTGTAGCCGGTATCATCCTTGTATAAATATTGAAAAGGCCTTTTCTCAACCCTTACAGGGAAAATGGTTTCACCACTGTTCCAGGTAAGTTCGATGGTACGGGTATTATCCACACCTTTTAATTTAGCCCAAACCTTTGCTGCTGCACGGGCTGTTTTGTTTTGCCCGAATTCAATTACGCTGTACAAACTACCATCTACTTTGATGATAAGACCTGAACGCATGTCTGCTGTAGTTGCCATGATTTTTGTTGTTTATTGTTATGAGTTACGGGTTACGGCTTCAATATACTTCAATCGTCGTTCGTAACTCCAGATTCAGTTGTTGGGCAGCAAAAGTAGTGATACTATTGAAAAGTAGGAAATTTGCTTATAGCAAAGTGCAAACAGGCTTTACAGGCTTTGATTAACCATACCTTTTAAATGAAAGCCAGTAGCTTTACGAAAAATTGAAACATTGAAAAAGATTTTGTTATTGTCGTTGCTGGTAAGCTGTTCTGCAACCAGTGGCGCACAACCCGATGCAGCCTCCACAGTGAAAAACATTCAAACCCTCTTGCCATTCAGGCTCACGCTGTTGCCAGACAGTACGGAGTTCAGCAGTGAGCAATTACAAAAAAACAAACCGGTTGTATTGATGTTCTTCAACCCCGACTGTGAGCATTGTCAACGGCAGACAAAAGAACTACTGGCCTATAAACGGGAGTTAAAAGATATACAGATCGTAATGGCCAGTTCATTGCCATTTCAGTTGATAAAGGAATTTTATGACGACTATAAGATTGCATCGATGCCAAATGTCATTATGGGACTCGACGAAAATTACATTCTCCGGGTAAAATACAGACCAACGAATTTCCCTTCATTATTTATTTACGACAGCAACCACCAACTGGCAAAAGTATTTGCAGGTAACATAGGGGTACCAACAATCATAGATGCATTGAAATAAACTGACGCTTATCACTCATCACAATGTTGTATTCTATTACCTTTGCCCCACAAATTTTAATCATATAATCATAAAATGTTTTTATCATGAAAGTAACCGTTGTAGGTGCAGGTGCAGTAGGCGCTACCTGTGCTGATAATATTGCCCGTAAAGAACTTTGTTCTGAATTGGTTTTACTGGATATCAAAGAAGGGATTGCAGAAGGCAAGGCGCAGGATATGATGCAGACTGCCACCCTGCTCGGCTTTGACACAAAGATTGTTGGCAGCACCAATGATTATACAAAAACTGCCAACAGTGATGTAGTAGTTATTACAAGTGGCCTGCCACGCAAACCAGGCATGACCCGTGAAGAACTGATCGGTGTAAATGCAGGCATTGTAAAAGGCGTTTGCGAAAATATCTTAAAACACTCTCCCAATGCCATCATCATTGTAATTAGCAACCCGATGGATACCATGACCTACCTGGCTTTGAAATCAACGGGCTTACCAAAAAACAGGATTATAGGTATGGGTGGCACTTTAGACAGCAGCCGCTTTAAATACCAGCTGAGCCAACACCTGGGCTGCAGCCCATCTGACCTGAATGCAGTAGTAGTAGGTGGCCATGGCGATACTACCATGATTCCATTGATCAGCAAAGCAACCTGGAACAGTGTTCCCGTTACTAAATTCTTATCTGCAGAGCAGCAGGAGAAAATTGTAAAAGATACGATGGTGGGTGGCGCTACCTTAACTGCATTGATCGGCACTTCTGCATGGTATGCGCCAGGCGCTGCCGGAGCTGCATTGGTAGAAAGCATTTTACGTGATGAAAAGAAATTATTTACCTGCTGCGTGGCATTGGATGGTGAGTACGGACAAAAGGATATTTGTCTTGGTGTACCGGTTACCATCGGCAGGAGCGGCTGGGAAAAAATAATCGACTTCGATCTGAATGCAGAGGAGAAAGCAGCTTTTGAAAAAAGTGCTGCTGCAGTAAAAAGCATGAATGATGTACTGGCTACTTTGTAATTTAATTTTCCGTATTGATAAAAACCTCCTGCCTAAAACAGGAGGTTTTTTTATTGAAATAAGCGATAGATGCGGGGGTAGAACAGTGCTGATACGGATTGTTTTGCAAAGCAACATTCATATCGGTTCCGATCCGCCCAATCAGCGGCATGCCTGTTCCATTTCTTTGTACAAAAAAGCCCGTAAGCTTTCACTTACAGGCTTAAAGTTTTTGTTATAGAAAATTTATTTACACACTATCATTACACTCACAAAAGATGTTTTCTTATCCGGGCCAACCACTTCCAGCTGGTAAGTGCCTGCTGTGAGCGTTGATGGATAAACAATCATTTCTGTGGCAGTGGTTTTAGCATGTACGATTTGCTTTTTCAATACCGGTTGCCCTGCTGCATTCAATAACCTTGTGTTATAAATCCCTGCCGGCATGGTATTCATCTGCAAACCGATGCTGCCATCAGTAACCGGGTTGGGATAAACATACAGCTGTGATTTTGTTTTGGCAACTTTCACCTTCACTGCTTCTGTATAATCAAAAGCACCGGAATTACTGATACCTTTTATACGGTAGTAATAAATACCTGGTGCAGGATCTATATCAAGCGAATTGTAAGCAGCGGTTGTTGCAGTACCACCCTTTGCCAATGTAGTCCCCACGTTTTCAAAGCTGACGCCATCGGAAGAACGTTCTACTTCATAGCGGTTGATATCTTCTTCTTCATTTTCCATGCTCCAGTTTACCAGCACATCACTCACCACCATGTCAGCATGAATATGATGGAACCGCACTGCTTTTTTAAATACAATATAAAAGCGGTTGGCAGCAGCAGAACCAGCATCCCCATTCACTTCAAAATCAACCCAGGTATCGCCGTTCATATTGACAGGCGTACTGGTCTTTAAATAGGAGTCTTCCAGGTATCCTGCAAGGTTCCTTTCTGCCAGGCGTTTGCTGGTAACATTAAAGCGGTAATGCAGTTGCCTTGTGCGTTTAAAACTAAAGAACATCGTGTCATTTGCTTTCAGCAATGGCCTGCGTTCCAGTATAAAGTAATTGTTCTTGTTAACGATACTGAAAGTCTCATTAATGTTGGTAAACTTCAATGCATCCAGCTGGTCAGCATCATTTGAATACTGGCTGTTGAATTCTGCCAATGCACCATCTGCCAATATTGTACTGCCATCAGCATTCACGGTGAAAATATTGGCTGCCAGTGAAGCGTTTTGCCTGTTCTGTGGTCTGAACAGTGTAAGGTTATTGGTGGAAGATTTTGATGCTTCATTGAAGGTAACCGTTGGTGAGCCTGCAACATTGGTTTCAACAACGATCGCCTGTTTTGATTGTATAATCTGCGTTTGGGTACTGGCCGGCACCGGGCTTCCCAGGGCCATATCAAATACCACATATCCACCCACAGTATTCAAATTCGGATCCCATGCCTGGAATTTATTGGCCACTCCACTCTTGCCCAGCAGCGCAAAATCAACCGGTGAAGCATAAGGATTACCGATAACAGCATACTTGTTAATGCCGGCACTCGGGTTGGCATTGAATGTATAACTCTGTACCTGTATCATGCCAGTATCCTTCAAAGTAGTTTCAACAACAGTACCGTTTGGATTGAACGCATCCACATTCGCAGGCGTTCTGTCGCCACGTACAAACATAAAGTAGCCAATATTATCAGGAGAACCTGCAACACCTGCCGTACCTGAAATGCGGTTGGCCTTAGTATCTCCAACACCATCAAAAGCGCTGGTTAACTGGTTGAATGTTTTCAAAGAGAAATTATGCTGCACGGTAACATCCAGCCCGTTAGCTACTGTTTCATTAGGACCGCTGATATAAGTACCCACACCAATTGGTGATGCACCACCTACCTGCCATGAATTGAACAGGGTTTTTGTTGCATCTACGGTTACCGGTGCAGTAATCAGCCTCCAGGCTCTTCTTGGCGGAAAATACCTTTCCACTACAAACTTACCGGTACCATAAGTAATATTGGCTGCTGCTGAAACCGGCGCTACCCTTGCAGTATTGGTTGCTGTAGATTTTAAGTTCAGGAAATTATTTCCCAATGCAAGTGTAACACTGTTGTTAATGGACAATGCATTTTCAACATCTGTTTCACCTGAAAGGGATTTAATGCCGGTATTAGACAAGGTTAAATTATTATAAGTATAGCCCGGAGTAGTTGCCGCTGTAAACGCAGTGATTGATTGGGCACCGCTGCCATTATAATCCACCGTACTATTGGTAAATGTATAGAGATTGGTGCCTTTGGTAAAAGTGCCGGCAATACCAATGGTGCCGGCAGTTGACATATCACGGTCTCCGGTTGAAGAAGAAACAAGATTAAAATAATTTTCTGCAGCAATGGTTTGGCTGGCAGCACTATTGTAAGATACTGTTCCTGTTCCGCTGGTGAACGTAGAGGCTGTCTTGGTCCAGCTGCCTGATTGCAAATTAAATGTACCCCCACCTGTCATGTTTAAAGCGGCACCATTATTAAGTACAAAATTGCCATTCACGTTGATCACATCCGCAGCATTGCCGGTAGAGAGGGATTTATTATCAACGGTTAAGTTAAAGCAGTCTGCACTATTGCCATACTGGGTTGCGTTGGCGGCATAGGTAACATTATCCACCACACAGTTATTAGTTGCACTATTGTCAATGGTAACACTGATTGCAGCGTTTGGAATCTCACGGGTATCCCAGTTATTACAATCAAACCAATCCACATTTTTGGTGCCTGTCCATTTACCATCCACTGGTACACCTGGAGTTATAGTCAGATTACAATGAGTGCCCGTAGCATAATTAACTGCTGCTCCGTCATATAAAGCATTGGATGCATAAGTAGCCCAGTTAGCACTATTATTAATTCTGGCTATCCATCCCAGCCTGGTTGCAGGCGTTACCAAATCACCTGTATATTTTGTTTTTCCCGGATCTACCAGCAGGTTTAAGTTAGTAGAAAAACAGCTCATCTGTGGATATAATCTTGATCCCTTGGTGGTCCATGTTATAGGGGTATTTCCTATATTGGCTTTCCAGTTAACACCTGTCCAGCCATATAATATTCTGCCATCAGTAGTCGCATCATGTCCATTAGATATGGCTGATGTCCAGCTTCCACCCTGTGAAAACCAAACCTGGTCTTCAGCGTTAAGATTAAAATTAGCTGTTCCGTAAAGTACATGTGGAGTAATTGTCCAGTTGGCATTGTCATTAAGACCGCATCTCAGCATGGTAAAACTGTTGTCATTACCCTGTATCACAAAAATGGTACCTGCAGGAATGGTTGGAACCCCGATATACTTTAACCTTACAACACCTTCAGTAGTTCCCCATTTGCCGGCACTGACTCTTTCATAACCATTATCCGTCATGTAGAATTCTGTATTGGTAACAATATTATTAAATACAACAAATGCAATTTCATCCACACTGTTGGTATTGTTGTTATTTACAGCAAGGATGGCAAAATCACCCGGTGCAAAAGTTGTATAGGTAGTGATATCATAACTGGCAGAAACAGCATTGGTTAAAGGAGCGCTGGTGGCAGTCATGATATAACCGGCCCCGATGATTGAATGCTTAATACCTGTAAAAGTAGCCTTGCCTGCAATGGCAGTAGCAGTTTTTGGACTGCCGATCAAACCTCCACCCGATGCCGTAATACTTACAACCTGCGTAAAATCAAGATCGATATTATTGTTGGCATCATAAGCGGTTACTACCACCGATGGGGACATCGACTGGTTCTGCCCTGTATTGGAAGGCTGGGTAGTGAATACCAGTTTGGTGGCTACCACACAAACCACATCTTTTGTAATATCAGTTGTTGCAACTGCGGCACTCGTATTTTTGCCGGAAGTACCAGAACCTGCCAATGTTATATTGCCCTCTGAAATACTAAACCTGAACAGCTTTCCATCAATGGTATTTGGAATGGTCACCGGATTTTTTAAAGTTATCCTTAATGAAAGTGTTTTATCCGTATTGTCTGCAACACTGATCAATGGCGCACCGGTAAAAGTAATATTGGTAGCAGTAATAACGCCGGCACTTATAAGCGTTGCGCCATCAAACAAAGCAGCGGCCTCGATATTTGTCCAGTCGGCAACCGTATTACTGGTTCCCTGGGTAATTACAATTGAATTGACAATGGTTGGCAACCCATCTGCATCTGGTGCTGATGCTCCACCATCCCTCACCGTAAATTGCCATACCTGCGTGCCATTGGCAACGGTGGCAATCGGGCCATTTACAACAGAAGAAATACAACTGCTTTCTCCATCTGCAGAAATAATATCTGATAATAAACTACCTGTAGTAAATGTAGTGGTAGCCACAGTGCTCAAATAACAGTTGGTGGTATTGTTGAAAGTAAATACCGAAACATAATACACCGTATTGCTTGCAAGGTTGGTAAGCGACACCGAAGTGGAAGTGCTGTTGTACACTGTTTTTCCTGTGCCGGGTGCAAATGCCGGCGCAACAGAATAACTCGAATTCACCGAATAACCGGTTCCATTCACTGGCGTACCGGTTACGGCACTGCCTGCATTCACTACCACCAGGGTGTTGGTGCCATTACCAGCCGTCCAGCCAATAGTAGCAGTGGTACTTGTAACAGCACTGGGGTTAACAGCACTGGGTGCCACAGTAGGTGTATTACAGGCCGTAGTAGCAACCCCTGTATTGCTTACATTAGAGAGCAGGTAACAGGTACCGGCGGTAGCATATTCAAAAATTTCAAAATAGTACGTGGTATTGGGTGTAAGCCCGTTTACACTTACTGAAGTGCCTGCTCCATTGTACACTACTTTTTCACCGGTGGCAATGGTGGGCAAGAGAGCTGAAAAATTGCTGCCCAACGGTACATAGGGAGTACCAGATATCGGGAAACCGGCAACAGGTGAACCCTGTTTCACCACAACGATCCTTCCGTTACCACCTGTACCAGCTGCAAAATTAATGGTCATGGTAGTGCTGGTGAGCAAGGTAACACTGGTAAAAGTTGCCTGCGAAGTAGGCGTAGTACAACCATTATAAGTGGTTACATAAATATCATCAATATTGATGCGTTGATTAGTGCCGGATGTTTCTTTATTTAAAATTCTGAAACGAACGGAACCTGCAATGTTTACCAGGATCGTTTCCGTTTGTATTGTGGTGGTGGAAGTAAAGATAGCACTTGTAAATGCTGACCAGGTTGCCCCATTATCAGTAGAAGCCTGTAGTTGCCAGGTGCTGTTATTATCCGAACCAAATACACGGTGGCTAAGCTTTACAACACCAAGGGATGCAAGATTGAAATTCATAGTAATGTCACCATTGATTTCAATCCTGGCTGCCTGCAGCCCTGCAGGGTTATCACTTGCCGATGTACCCAGTAATGCATTGTTGAACGACCAGGAACCTGCTGTACAGGTTACATTCGCAATGGCATAACCTGCTTTTGAACCGGTTTCAAAATCCTCCCATGGAACAGCGTTTACAGTCAGTGTTGCCGGAGCAGATACCAGGTCTGCACAACCACCGCCTCTTACAATACACTGGTAAACGTAATTAGTATAGCCAATCGGCACAGCTGTTAATGTGAGTGTATTGGTAGTTGCCCCTGCATAAACGCCGCCATTGATAACATCTGCAAATCCACTGCCCTGGTCTACCTGCCACTGGAAACCGGATGCATTGGCAGCCGTAACACTAAAACTTGTGTTGGTGTTGGCGCTGATAATTTTATCTGCAGGTTGTACACTGATAGAAGGTGCGGTGCTTACTGTTATTACAATACTGCCGCTGCCGGCGCTCCAGCAACCATCGTTGCTGAGGGAAGTAACGTAGTAAGTGCCGGATGCAGCCACCGGGTAGTTGGCCGTGGTGGCATTGACCGTACTTTGACCATTTAATACCGTACCCTGCCAGTAAAAATCGGTATTAGGGTCCGAAGACATACTGTTTAAACTATTGGCTCCGCAGGATGGATTGACACCTGCAGCAACCGGGTTGGAAGGTGTTGCAGGCAGCGGATTGATCGTCATAGTAATACCGCCGGATACCGCTGTTGCAGCAGTTACGCAGCTACCTGAAGGCGTCATTACACAGGTAATGATGTCGCCGTTGCTGAGTGTAGAAGTTGTATAGGTAACTGCTGTTTCCCCGCCAATGTCCACACCGTTCTTTTTCCACTGGTAGCCGGGTGCACCTCCATTTGTTGGGGTAGCCGTAAATGTGACACTGGTGCCGGCACAGGCAGGATTGGTGCCTGAAGTTATAGCAATGCTTACACTGGGTACCACTGCATCGGTAATGGTTATATTATTAAGATTATTTGCACTGATTACCGGTATGGCATCCGCACTGATGATCCTTACCAGGTAATTGGCAGAAGCTGTTTGCCCACCAGGGATAGTACCGGTAATGCTGTACAGAGGCCCGCCACTAACGGTACCTGATAACTGCACCGTACCGGATAAAAAGCTGCCACTGGCATCGGAAAGTTCAATGGCCGGTGCAGTTACGGTGCCGCTGGTAACATAAGTAAGTGTGATGATATTATTGGACACACCGTTACAAAAACTAGCGGCTGCTAATTGCGAAGCAGGAGATAATGAAATGCTGTTTCCTGATGGAGGTGTATGAACAATTTGTAAACTGTTGCCTGATTGTTCGATGGAGAACGTACCTGCACCAATAAAACCTGTAGGTGTAACGGTAAAATTAGCCGGATTAAAACCAACGATACTGGAGCCGGTAGCTATTACCCAGGTATAGGCATTGTTATTATTGAACCCATTACCGGCAATACCTGTTAAATCAATATTGATAGGTGAAGCTGATACTGTGATAGCTCCTGATGAATTCAGGAAATCCCAACCACTTACAGCGCCTTGTGTACCTGCCACATTTGACACTTCAAATTTATAAGTTGAGTTAGATGCAAAAGTTACAGCACCTGTATTTAATGTACCGGTGGTAGCTGCTCCGCTGCCTGGAGAAAGGATACCACTGTTACTCACTGTTCCTGCCACTGTACCATTACCACCAAGGGTGGCACCGGCGGAAACGGTTGCTGCACTTAATGAATTGGTAGAACCATTTATGAATAAACCACCGCCACTAACGGTGGTTATACCTGTATAAGTATTTGCGCCAGTTAGAAATTGCGTGCCGGTACCTGTTTTTGTAAATGTTCCTGAACCACTGATAACACCTCCGTAACTGTTGAATGTATTAGCACCTCCGGTACTGAGGTTACCTGCACCCATGGTAATATTACCAGGGGTAGCCCCGCCGCCAGCAATAGAACCAACGGTAGTATTAAAACCATTACCATTAAAAGTAGCCGTAGCATTATTGGCTAAAACGAGTGGAGTATTCGCTGGTAAACAGTTGTTAACACCAGCCTGCAGAATACCCGAGTTAATTATAGTAGGACCGGAATAAGTATTAGCTGCATTAGTCAACACAATTTTTCCTGTTGAAATAGATGCTATCGTTAAACCTGCACCGGCGCTCCGCTGATGATACCACCAAAAGTATAATTGCCCCAGCACCAATAGTAATAGTTCGGGTCGATGCCCCCAACCCAACTGCACCACAAAAAGTTATATTTGCCGTGCCAGCTGCAACATTAACAGCATCACCAAGTTGAAAATTTCCTCCTACAGTAATCGCATTGGTGAAAGTTCGTGCAGTTGCATTTGCAGGCGTAATAGTCCCCCAGTAATTGCAAGTGTCCCAGCCCCAAAAGGATCAGTTCCTAGGTAAGGTAACAGTACCTGCATTCATTGTAAAACCTGCCGGATAGTTATTTGCCTGTGTTCCAATATTCCAAGTTCCTGCACCATTCTTAATAAATCCATTTCCTGCAACAAAAGATACCGGTTGTGCATTCCAGGTTAGTGTTGCACCTGCAGCAATATCAACTGTTCTTACGGCGCCTCCTGTTGTATAAGTTCCTGCACCAGTCCAGTTAGTTGTCCCACCGGTTACTGATATATTATTAACTGCTATTGCGTAAGAATAGGTGATAGCACTGTTGGCTGTAAACACAATTGGAATACCAGCAACATATGCATTTGTATAAGGCCCACCTAAAGGACCCCAATTGGCAGTGTTTAAAGCAGCACCAACATTATCAACCCTCCAGTATTGTTGTGCCTGCACTCCAGTAACTGACAACAGCATTACCGTGAAAAACACCCAAACAGATGGGTATTTTTTTAGCCAATTCATTCTTTTCGCAAACATGTAATTAGTAGTAGTGTGTAGTGATCTATTCATAAACAGATTTTAGAGCTTGAGCCTTGATATAGGGTACTATAAATGATTAATGTTGAAATTTCGTTTCATGTAACTATTGTAACCGGGATAACTCATAAATTCCTTCCTTATAAAGGAGGGCTTGTAAAAGGATAAAGATCTGTGGAACTTCTAAAGGATAATGGATGTGCAAAATTAACCAACGAAACAGCTAAAACGGGCTGTTGTGGGTTACTATTTTGTTACTAGTTGTACACAAATACCAGTACAGGACTCCGTTACGGGCAAATTGGTTGCCAATATTGCCTTTCTCCCCAGTACTGCCTGCATTTATTTTATTGTACTATACTGCACCTGCGGCTTTAAATGGGCCTGAACTATGCCAACAAACAGGTTTTACCTGTTTCCCTTTCTCCTGGCCGGCTTTAGTGCATAGGCGCTGTAAATTATGCAATTTATTTTTTTTATTCTGAAAAAAATGCAGTTAACAGCATGGATATCTACAAATCAGCAGCAATTGTGGATAAGTCTTTTGTTCCCCGGCTACCCATTTACCAATTTTTAATAACGGGGCATTGCCCTTATTCCGCTTACAGGAAAATCCCTTCAGCAAATGGAAGAAAATGACCTGGTAAAAGGGAATTCCTAGGTGTTGTTCAACTTTTGTTTTGGTCATGTTCGGTACTTAACAAAGCCGACCCGAACATGATACGAACAAACCTGCCCCTGCCAACTAAAAAAGCACCCCGGTTGTGGGGTGCTTTTTTTATTAAAAGCTTTGCTGGTAAAATACGATTACTTAACCAGTAAGCTTTGTGTTATAATTGTTTTGTTTGCCGCAATGATCTCCACCTGGTACATACCTGCTGTTAATTGTGCAGGCAGGTTCAGTAATTGTGTGGCAGTGCCGCCGGCATGAGCAATTTTACTGCTTGCTACCGCCTGCCCGTTGTTGCTAACAATCCTTACCACGTAGTTACCTGCTGGCTGGTTTTTGAACTGCAGGTTAACCACTCCACCTTCAACAGGGTTTGGAGAGATCACAAATGCAGGTTTTACATCAACAACCGGTAATACTACAGCCTTTTTAAAGGCGATCGTAAACCTGTTTGCAGATTTGGAAGCCGCATTGGCATCTACTGTAAACTTCACGGTAGTGGCATTCTCCATGCTGATGGCAGTACTTGTTTTCAGGTAGCTGTCTTCAAGCGTAGCTTCAAGGCCCTGAGTTGCCATGTTCTGCGGAGCAATTTCCAGTGTATATTCCTGCTGTTTCAAATTAGACATATTGAAACTGATGGTCTCTGTATTGGCGATCATTTTCCTTCCTTCAATCGCAATGATCTTTTCGCCTTTCTGAATACCAAAGTTTTCAGTTCCATTGGCCAGTTTAATGGCATCTTCTTCTGCCACTTCATTGCTGTACCTGTTATCAAAAACCACCACATTGGCATCAGCAATTTCAGCGCTGTTGGCTGCATATAAACGGGTGTCAATTTTTACTAAAGATGCAGGGTTTACAGGCCTGAAACCAAGGTTGGCGCCGTTGCCTACTTTGCTGCCTTCATTTAATGTAATGGTACCTGCAGAAGCGCCGGTTTGAACAAAGAATGCCTGGCCACTTTCTATTTTAGTATTTGGCTGGCCCAGTGTATAGCTACCACCACCTATCAGGCACTGGAAGCTGTTGGTGCCGCTGAATGTTTGATAAGTACCCAAACTACTGCCCACCAGTTTCTTGGAATCCCATACATAGAACAGGTTGCTCACACCACCGGTGCGGTTCAACTGTGTAAAGTCGATGGCAGATGCATACAGGTTACCCACCAGGTTAAAGCTGTTGGCTGAAAACCCTGGTATGGCCTGTGTACCCTGGTACAATTGGCCTGTTGTTCTTAATGTAGTGGCCGTTGGAGAACTGGATGAATTGGTTACACCCTGTGAACGTTCGCCACGTATATACAGGAACAGGCCTTTTTTACCGGCTGCTGTTGTGATACTTGTATTGGTGCCCGGTACGCCTGCCCATGCAGTACCTGTCCAGCTTAATAATGCTGCCGACTGGGTGATATTATCAAAGCCATTTGCCTGAGCTGTTGCCAGGGCACCAGTGCCGGTGATCTGTGTGCCAAAACCTGGGAGGTTATTCTGCAATGGTGATGGATTGGCAACACCTTCCTGCCATGCCTGGCGGATGGTTTGACCACTGCCAAATGTTGGCACTGATAACAACCTCCATGAACGGAAAGTATTGGCAGGGATATAACGTTCTACTGTTACATCACCCGTAACATAGTTGCCGGCATCATCTCCTGCAGCTACCCTTCCGGTACCAAATGCATTTGATTTGATGGTTAAGAAACCATTTGATTGCAACTGGGAACCAGCCTGTACACTCAATTCACCCGGCAATACCGTTGCTGTTCCACCAGAGATTTCAACCGCAGAACCAAGGGTTGTAGTACCACCATTGATGGTTAAATTATGTAAGCGTATAGCGCCTGAAGAAATGAT
Source organism: Chitinophagaceae bacterium (assembly GCA_016722465.1). Taxonomy (GTDB): domain Bacteria; phylum Bacteroidota; class Bacteroidia; order Chitinophagales; family Chitinophagaceae; genus Ferruginibacter. The sequence continues at coordinate 1,284,560 of JADKJC010000013.1, forward strand.
CGTATTGGTTGAATTCATCACCAGGTTAGAAGCATCTGAACCGATGATGGCAGCGGTAGCACTGCTGGTAAGCCCACCATTAATGGTAAGTGTTTTACCATTCAATGAAAGTGATGCAGCATTATCAATTGTAAGGCTGTTCACCTCTGCATCAACATTTAAAACCGGCTGAGGGCTGGCAACAGGGATGATTACATCCAACGTTGCATTGGGTACACAACTGGTCCAGTTGCCGGCATTGTCCCAATCAGTATTAACAGCACCCGTCCATGTGGTAGATGTACTTGGGTTAAAATATACGTCGATGGTATGATCAGCCGTTACATTCGTAAATGTATAAGTGTTACCAACTAAATCGCCTAAAACTGAGGTAGCGCCATCTACAATTACATCCGCAATATCATTACATGGATCAGTTGTGATGGTAAATGCCTGGTTGCTGCCACTGCTAACACTCACTGCACCACTTGGTGAAATAGAACCACCGGTAGTTTGTGCTGTAGCTGTAATGGTAAAGTTATCGGTAGGGGTAACTTCCGCCCATGTAGTGCCTACCCTTACCTCATCAATGTCTGCTTTTGGTGTGGCAGCTGTATTTCTAAAGAAGATAGAGGCAAAAGTTGTTTGGTTGGCGGTTCCACTGCTGTTGGTAACATTCCCGCCGGGTTCTGCTCCACCCAAAGAAGCCGGGTTAACCCATAGTGAAGCTATATCCGGATTTGCGCCATTCAGATCATATTTGATCACCACAAGATAAGTGGTTCCAAAATTCAGGTCAGTAGCGAAATCAGTAAATGTAGGTGTTCCACCTGTAGAAACGTTGTTGATGGCCAGCCTGTAATTAGCTGCTGCATTTACACTCTTAATATTCAATCTTGAATAAAGAATTGTAACAGATGTTCCGGCTGTACCTCCGATACCTGTAAAATAATCGCCCCCAACTCCAAGCTGGGTGGCATCTGCTACATTCAGCAGGAAGGAGTAATATGCAACAGAACTTGTACCTACTGCAATTGCCCTGTTAACATCCCTTGGTGTGGTTGCATTTGAACCCGGAAGCCTTACCTTATTACCGGTTGGTGCTTTCAGCCCGGTATAGCTCAGACTGCCAGCAGTAACGGCAATTGTTCCGGTTTGTGAATTACTGTGTGTGGTCCAGTTATTATTGTTGGTACCGGATGCAGCAGTGTTGCCTCCAATATTATCCCCAGCGGTATAACTAAAGCTTTCATACAAAGGCTCCTGCCATTTAGCATACAGTACCACGTTGGCAGCGCCTAATGTTAAAGTAGCAGCACCGGTGGCGGCATAGTCTGTTCCCAAACCACTTGCCAGGGTATTCCATCCGCTAAAAGTAGCACCCGTTTTAGTAAGGCTGCCCGAGTTGGTAAGCACGGTTACCACGGAGCCAAAATTGTAGGGGCTGCTTGGGTCAACTGGGGCGGTGCCGCCTGTATTGCCATTAGCATTGTAGGTTACAGTGTAAGTATTGATTTGCCATTGTGCAAACAGAACTGTATTTGCTGCAATACTTGGTATCATATTACCTTGAATATAAGGTGTGCCGCTACCATCTGCGGTCGTATTCCAACCATTAAAGGAATAACCTGTTTTTACAAGTGAGCCGGGGCCCAATACAGTTGGGCTTGAACCAAAAGCATAAGGGCTGCTGGGATCCACCGGTGCAGTACCACCTGTATTGGTATTGCCGTTATAAGTTACCGTGTAAGTAACTGGACTCCATTGAGCAAACAATGTTGTATTGGCGGCAAGACCAGTGATAGTACCTCCTGCAGCATAAGCAGTTCCACTGCCATTTGCTGCAGTATTCCAGCCGGTGAAATTGTAGTTTGTTCTTGTTAATGTACCGGCACCCAGCACGGTAACATTGGAGTTGTAATTGTATGGGCTGGAAGGATCAACCGGAACAGAGCCGCCATCGCTACCGTTGCCATCATACGTTACTGTATAAGTATTGATAGTCCATTGTGCATATAATGTAACACTTGCCAAGATGTTTGAAATGGTTCCGCCGGAACTATAAGCAGTTCCGCTGCCATTGGCAGCCGTATTCCATCCAGCGAAAGTAAAACCTGTTCTTACCAATGAGCCTTCGCTCAGTACCGTTACATTGGAGCCTGAAGCATAAGGACTGCTGGGATCAACAGGGGCTATTCCCCCTGTGTTACCATTGCCGTCATAAATAACTCCATAACTGTTGGCGGGTATCCATTGAGCAAAAAGTGTAACAGCTGCGGCGATACCTGTTATTGTTCCACCTGCCGCATAAGCCGTGCCGCTGCCATTGGCTGCGGTATTCCAGCCGTTGAAAGAGAAGCCTGTTTTAGTGAGCGTGCCCTCATTCAGTACGGTTACGTTCGAATTGTAATTGTAAGGGCTGGAGGGGTCAACGGGGGCAGAGCCGCCATCATTGCCGTTGCCATCATAAGTTAATGCATAAGTATTAATGGTCCATTGTGCATACAAGGTTGTATTGGCTGCGATTCCTGTTATTGTACCACCGGCTGAGTACGCAGTACCACTTCCATTAGCTGCTGTATTCCAGCCGGAGAATGTGTAGCCGTTTTTTACCAATGTACCGGCACCCAGTACAGTAACATTGGATCCTGAAACATAAGGGCTACTGGGGTCAACAGGGGCTGTGCCGCCAGTGTTGGTGTTTCCATTATAAAGCACATTGTAATTTACAACAGTTGGGGTAACGGCACCATTTACGGTAATGTCATTTCCAACGCCATCGCCAGGCCCACCAGTTCCCCCGACCGCCTCGGCAAACCCGTATAAACGGTAAGTAACAGCCGTTGATGAATTAGATTGTGCAAACGTAAAAGTAAAAGTCTGCGTAGTCGTATTGTCTGTAACTGTTTTTGCAGCATCCAGGTCGGCACCATAACTATCAAGCGAATTCCTTAAGGCCACCTGTGTTAACCCGGTTGCAGATCTCTGTAATTGTATTACAACTGAACTAACTGAAAATTGATAACCGCTATTGGGGGTTATCGTAAATTCCATGTAATCATTACCAGTAACTGCATTAGCTATCGAGGTTATTGCCCAACTGCTGGCATTAAAACGATCTGCATTTGCACCAGCTGTTAATCCGGCACCTCTCGAGATGGTTGAAGCAGTAAGATTTACGTTGTTGGTATTAGAAGAAGCAGTGGCTTCGCTTCCGGCTAACCCAGCGAAATCAAATGTCAAAATTTGCGATTGACTAACGTTCCCTAAAAAAAACAGGAAAGTGGCCAACGCAATAAACATTTTGAAAAACCGCTTACCCAATAAAAAACTGGGATTGGCAAAACCTGCATCAAGTGCAGCGATTGGTGTAGAATTAAGCATAAAGTGGTATTTGATTTTGAGAACTTGATTGCAAAATTGAAGTAGTGTTTAATAAGTATACAGAAACCGGATGCAAGATTAGGGGAAAAACAAAAAGCTTCCTAACAAATAAGTTTGTACAAGGCGTATTTAATGATAAGTTAACCGTGAAGGCGTTTATTGTCTGGTAAAGTTGCCTCATCTATCAATGATAATTTAAAGGGTGGTTTACAGGCATCCTGTAAAGCATGGTAATTCAAATAATGGATGATCACTGGCAGCAAACAACGAGTTCAAAAAGGGATCAGGATGGAGAGGGCGTAAAGTAAGATATTTTTTTAAAAGCCTTTGTTTTAATGAAATATTTTTTTCAACAGTGTGGAAAAGCTGCATTTTTTTCAGGAAATCTTTTTATGCAGAAAAAATCACCTGTTTATTCAACGCACTGAACAGTTTGACTAAACCCTGTTATTTTTTGGAAGCAATTTATTTAAGGCCATCAATATAGCTCCGTAGGCAAGCAGCGATAAAACCAACACCCAATAATACCGCTGCCAGGTTGCCGGTAATATTAAAAACTTCAGGAATGGGTGCTCCTTTTTACCGGCTGACTGGATATAAGCCACTGCACTGGCAGGGGTTGCTTTGATGATGCCGGTTTTATCCAGCAAAAAAAAAGCAGGATATCCTGTAACATTCAACCTGGCTGCCAGCTGTTTTATATTGATGTTATTGCCTGTACTGTCTGTTCCGTAATCCAGCAACAGGTGGTGCCAGTTGGCAACCGGCCTGCTCATGAAAGCAAACCGGGGGTCATCACCCTCGCCGCCGCCTTCCAGGCAGCAGCATCGTCAACAGAAATACTGATCACTGCTATTTCCTGTTCTTTTCCTTTTAAGTGTTCTTCAAACTGATTCATTTCAACAATGCAGGGCACACAGTTCCTGTACCAAAAGTCAATTACCGTCAACCGTGTTCCGGAAATATCCAGTGACACTGCATTGCCATGGACATCTTTTAGTGGAATGCTGGGAAATTGCCTGCCTGCCTGGCTGCTGAGTGCCTTCCGCTTTTGCTGCAGCCTGTAAGCCTTTAGTACATAAAAAGCATAGAAACTTACCATCAAAAACGGAAAGAAAAGAATCAGCTTTAAAACTAGTTTCAGCTTTACCGATGACATACTTCAACTTGAGTGGATAATTATTGCTGCCCCCGAAATTAAAGTTAAAATAAATTGCCCGGGTAGGCGTTTATAAATGGTTTATTATATTTGCCACGAAAGACGGCATAAACCTCAAATAAAACGAATATGAAAAAGATCATCCTGATTGCCTTACTGCTTGTTACAGGTATTACAATGTTAAGCTCCTGTGGCCCCAGCAGAAAAGGAACCGGTTGCCCGATGTCAGACAATATCATTCATTAATTGTAAGTACCCATTGATGAACTGGATTGAACTGACCACTACAGAACAGCTTGAAACCATTAAAGAAAGATCGAAAGCAACACCGCAACTGATCTTCAAGCACAGTACCCGTTGCTCCATCAGCAGCGTAGTGAGGAGCAGGCTTGAAAGAACGGCAGCACCGGCGGATGTTGACTTTTATTTTCTCGATCTCATCAGGCACCGCAATATCTCTGATAAAATTTCGGAGACATTTGCTGTTTACCACGAATCTCCACAAATACTCCTGATCAAAAATGGTGAATGTACTTATGATGAAAGCCATTCTGGTATCAATATGGATGAAATTGTGGAACAGGCGGGGAGGTGAATGGAAAGTGGGAGGAGAGTTTTCTAACCTTCAATTGTCCATTTTCAATTAAGAAAACTATCCCTAATTGATTACTGCTGCTTTTCTGGCCATGGCAACCAATTGCCAGTAAGGTGGCCGGTATCCATTTTCCAGTACAAAGTCTTTTACCAATCGCTCTGTTTGCACTTTCACTTTTTTATACATGGCAACAAAGGTTTGATTTTTTAATGCTCTTGTAGCGCTCATTCCTTCGGGGATAATGCCCACCCCGCCAACTATATTTTTTAGTACACACCATAATTTTATCACTCTTGCCATGGGCAGCTGCCAGTTGCTGTATCCAATTTTTTTTCCCTTGTCTGCTTCTTCCAGCAAAGCATCCATCACCGCATTGTCAATATGGTCTTTCATCAGTGTTTCAGGATTGCGCCACTCAGCCACCACCGCCAGTTGGGGATCGTATTCCAGGTCGCTGGGCATCTGTGTGATGAAATGCTCCACACCAAAATCACTTAGCCAGTTCACCACGCCCTGCGATGAAATGGCTGAACCTGCCTGCCACAATTGAATACCCATTTTTTGTAGGCATGCGAGGCCACTTCCGAACAGAACAAGGCTGTGCTGTCATTAAAATCCATTTTAAAATCGTACGGTATATGCCTGCTGAGTGCTTCGGTGCAGGCGGTTTTTGCTGCCTTGTGTGGCAACAACGGATCGGCCTTTAGCTGTGGCAAATCTGCTCTTGGCCTCAGTACCATGAAGCGTAGTTTTTTATCCCTGATGTATTGTTCAGCAGAAGCAACCGCCACCCCTTTTTCAATATGTGCTTCCACTAAATAAGGAACATTCGTTTTTTCATCCACATACAATAACGCCACATGCGAAAAATTTCCTGGGTAATTATTGCCCCTTGAAATCAATGCCGATACTTCTGCCCCACCCCTGGACAGGAAAAGGTCGCCGCTGTGTACTTCAATTCCAAAGATGCCGGCTGCAGGCGTCACCGATGATTCCGCCTTTCCCAACAAAACAGGATCAAAAGGAATGCTATCCGTTTGCAGCAGCACTTCTTCTGCCGCAGCCCTCATGCCATAGAGCAACTGGTAAATTTCATTTCGTGTATCCCTGTTGGTGATGTTACTGTATTGAGACTGTAATTTCACCAGGTTGCGTACCCTGCTGTAATAATTAATGAACGAATCCCTTAGCCCCGGCCCTGCAGCCACCAATGCTGCCAGGTGAAAATAATTGGACAAGATTGCATGATAAACGCTGCTGCTTATTTTGCCGGTATCAGCGGTTTTATACAAAGCGTTGGCTTTGGCGAACAGCTTATTGATATCCGAATCAGTAAACAACCTGTTTTGTTTTTTTGCTGCAGCAAAATCCTGCTCCAGTGATTTCCATAGGGAATCCTGGTTCCAGGCAAATGGCTGGTCCCAAGCTTTTATGATCACCGGCTTGCAGGTATCGGGTATCATCAGCAAAAAATACAAAGGCACAAGAATGAATAACAGCCTTTTGATAACCCTTTTAAGTTGTTGCATGCTGCAAAATAAGGGAATGTTTAAATGATACCGGCCTGAATAATAAATGCCGGTCTCAACTTTTTACTGAAACTGTTTTGACGATTAGTACTTCCCCTTACAATCAATTGAAGAGAGGATTAACAGATACGGGGAAGTTGTTCTCCGGTTAAATAATTCACTACCCGTTTGCCACCAATACGGCTTTTTAAAATAACTTTCCCGGGATGTTCATTGGTAACTTCTCCAATGATAGCCGCGTTGATTCCGCAATCCTGTTGCTTTAATTGCTGCAGAAATGCTGCTGCATTTTCTTTTTTTACCACCGCAATAAACAATCCTTCATTGGCTACATACAAAGGATCAAGCCCGAGCATTTCACAGGCGCCATCCACCTGCTCATCGATGGGAATCAATTGCTGATCGATGTAATAACCAAGCCTGGTGAGTTCTGCTATTTCATTCAATACAGAAGCAACACCTCCCCTTGTCGGGTCACGGAGAAATTTAATACCAGTGCCAAATTTTTCAATAAGGCTGATTACAGTATGATTGAGATTGGCTGTATCGCTTTCTATACTGGTTTCAAATTCCAGCCCTTTACGCAAGCTCATGATGGCAATACCATGAGTGGCAATATTACCACTTACAATGATCACATCGCCGGCCTCAATCCTGTTGTGATGGATGGCTGCTTTTGGATGAATGATGCCAATGCCGGATGTATTGATAAATATTTTATCGCCCTTGCCTTTCTCCACCACCTTGGTATCACCGGTCACAATTTTTACATTGGCTTTATAGGCTGCTTCTTTAATATTCACCAGCACTTCCCAAAACTCCTTCATGGCAAATCCTTCTTCAATGATAAAAGCCAGGGATAAATATTTTGCTTGGGCACCGCACATAGCCAGATCATTAACGGTACCGTTAATGGCAAGGTCGCCGATATTACCACCGGGGAAAAAGATGGGAGAGATCACGTAGCTGTCGGTACTGAATGCCACCTTACCATTCAACTCAAAACTTGCACCATCATGCTGCTGATCCAACAGGTCATTTTTAAAAATATCAAACACCCCACTCTTCAACAAACGGTGCGTTAATAACCCACCACTGCCATGCCCCAGTGTGATGACATCAAAATCAAATTTCGGCATCGGGCATTGTAAATTCATTTTTATTTTTCCAGTCATGATTGTGTGTTGAATAAAATTATGGCGCAACCAACTCATCCGCCTGAGCATAGTGATAATAGGCTGCACAGGAGCCTTCGCTGCTTACCATGGGTGCACCCAACGGATGCTCTGGTTTGCATTTGTTGCCAAAATTCGGGCATTGCTTTGGCTTCTTTAATCCTTTCATAATATCCCCGCTGATGCATTCCTTGTTTTCTTCCGCAGTTGGCAGGTTCAGTTTGAATTTTAATCTTGCATTGAATTTTTTATACTGCTCATTCACTTCGTATCCGCTTTGTGGAATAGCGCCAATGCCACGCCATATCCTGTCACTCACCGTAAACACTTCCTTTATCGTTTCCTGTGCCATTTTATTTCCTTCCCGCTGCACATACCTTGCATACTGGTTCTCTACTTTGTATTCGCCTTTTCCAGTTGCTGCACTGCCATCAGGATTCCCTGCAACAAATCAACCGGTTCAAAACCGGTAACAACAACCGGTGTTTTGTATTTTGCTGCAACCGGGTAATATTCTTCCATGCCCATGATGGTACATACATGGCCGGCTGCTAAAAAGGCATCAATGGTATTTTCATCATCACTCAATATCGCTTCCATAGCCGGCGGCACCAATACATGCGATGCTAAAATACTGTAATTGGTAATGCCCATTTTTGCAGCGTGTATCACACTGAGTGCATTGGCCGGAGCAGTTGTCTCGAAACCTACTGCAAAAAACACCACTTCTTTATCGGGATTGTCTTTTGCCACCATCACTGCTTCCAATGGAGAATACAATATCCGCACATCAGCACCTGCTGCTTTTACTTCCAGCAGGTTTTTATGACTGCCGGGCACACGAAGCATATCACCGAACGAACACAGAATAACATTGGATTGCTGTGCCAGGTAAACTGCTTCGTCAATCACACTTACACTCGTAACACAAACAGGGCAACCGGGACCATGGACCATCGTGATATTATCCGGCAACATTTCCAAAATGCCATTCTTCACCAGGCTATGCGTTTGCCCGCCGCAGATCTCCATTAAAGTCCATGGCTTTGTGGTAATGCGGTGAATTTCATCAATGAACTCTTTTGCCAGTTCAGGGTTACGGTATTCGGAGAGGTATTTCATTATTGATTGAATGAGTGAATGAATGAGTGAGTGAATGAGTGAATGAATGAATGAGTGAATGAGTGAATGAGTGAATGAGTGAATTATTGTGATGCTGTTTTTCTTGCTTTTGACAGCACCATTAGTATAGCTGTTGTTTCTGCCTTCAGTTCTTGAATAAAAGGCTGGTTAAATATCTCAGCTTCTTCTATCAATTCCAGCCAAAACAACGTTTCATCACACTCTTCAATAGTGATACTCAATTTTGCATAAAACTCAGCTTTAGACCTACCCCTGCATGCTGCACGGTAATTTGCTGCAACGGATGATGCACACCTTAACAGTTGCTTTCCGGTGATTTTAGCCTCTTCCACTTTAGGCAACATCCTAAACAATTTAATAACTTCAACTGCAAGGTGCTTTGTCCGTTTCTTAAATGCTTCAATAAACATTTCCTTTTCTGCCATAGTAAAGTATTTTACTTACCCAAAAAGAATTTCAACCAAACCAACCGATATTATGTTACACAAACCCATTCTATCATTCTATCATACTATCATTCTATCATTCCATCATTCATTCATTCACTCATTCATTCCCCCAACTCTTCCACCTCCCCCATCTCTTTCAAATAACTGAAAACTTTTTTGGCCTCTTCCTCATCCACCACACTGATGGCTACCCCAACATGCACCAGTACATAATCATCAATATTTGCTTCAGGCACCATACATAAATTCACTTCTTTGGTAATGCCGCCAAAAGAAACTTTCCCAAACCGGAATGTTTCATCCAGCTGGTTAGTAATGGAAAGTATTTTGCCGGGAATTGCTAAGCACATAATCAATTTATTTTAATGGCTGAATTGAATTTGTTTTGAAGTGGTTTTATTTTTTTCTGCAAACACTTTACCCAAAGACCTGTTTTCTATTTCGAAGCAGGCCATCTGTCCAAATCCGATGCACTCATCATTGGGGCTGAGTTGCCGGTGAAAATACAGTGTTTTTTTTTGTGAGAGATTCTCAACAAGCAGTTCATTGAGTAATGCATTTTGAAAAACGCCACCGCTAAAAGCAAGCTGTTCAATTTGAAAACGATCACTGATCTGTTCTACCATTTTTGCCAATGAGAAGAACAGCTTCCATGCTACTACCGCAATATCTTCTCCCTTTTCACAATCATCCAGCAAAGCAGTTAAAAACAGGTCCCATTCAATCCTGTTCTTTTGTAATACCAATGGATAATACTCACTGGTTTTATTATGAGCGCTTCTTGCAAGCACTTCCAGTTTCATGGCCGCCTCCCCTTCATAAGTATTGTACTGGCAAATGCCGAGTATGCAAGCAATGCCGTCTAAAAATCTTCCCATACTGCTTGTCAGCAGGTCTGCAGGCTGCTGTACCAGTTGCTGGTAATATTTCCATTCCTGTGCCGAAAAATATTTTTGAATCTGCGATTGCTTTGCCGGGAAATTCTTCAGTAAACTCAAAGCACTCAGCCTTGGCTCCCTGCTCATCTTATCCGCCAGCAATTGCGGGAAATAATCAAGATGAACAATGCGTTCTATTTCATTTTCTTCATAAATAAATATTTCTCCTCCCCATACCTGCCTGTCATCGCCATAACCGGTACCATCCCATACAAAACCTAAAATTTGTTCATCACTATTCAGCAAATTATTTTCGGCCAGCACTGCTCCAAAATGTGCTTTGTGATGCTGAATGGCGGTGAGTGAATTATTTTTAACCGCAGCGATCTCCTTTCCATATTCAGCCACAAAATAACCGGGATGTTTATCAACCAGTACATGTGCAGGCTCTGTGTGCAGGAGCCCTGTAACATGCTCCAAGGTTTCTTTATAAGCTGTTTGAGATTCCAGTGTTCCCTGGTCGCCGAGAAACTGGCTGATGTACAGGTTATTTTTATCCAGCAGGGTAAATGCAGCTTTTAACTCCGCCCCCATTGCCAGCACCGCTTCATCTGTGGGACAGAATGGATTGGGGAAATAATTGGGAGCAAGCCCACGGCTTCTGCGTAAAATAATTTTTTGCCCATCCTTACAAAACTGCAATACACTGTCATCCTGTGGCGCAACAATTTCACGTTCATAGGTCAGCACATAATCTGCCACTTCAAATAAATTAAGCAAGGCATCCCTGTCCTTATAAATGATTGGCGAGCCACTGATGTTTCCGCTGGTAGCAATCAATGGTTTGCCAAAAGTGCCGGCAATCAATAAAAGTAATGGTGTATATGCCAGCATCAATCCAACCTTATCAAGTCCGGGAGCAATGGCTGCTGCACAAATACCATTGAGCGGATCTGTTTTCAATTCACACAGTACAATGGGTGCCGTTTTATCCTGTAATGCTGCTGTTTCAAATGGGCGCAACAATAAATCCCCGGCTGCCATTTCAATACTGGCATACATCAATGCAAAAGGTTTGGCGGGCCGCTGCTTCCGCACTCTCAACTGGTTCACTACTGCTTCATTCGTAGCATCGCACAATAATAAATAACCGCCGATTCCTTTAACGGCAATGATCTGGCCTGCTTTTAATGCGGCAGCTATTGTATCAACTATTTCAGGCGCATCATTACTGATACAACTTCCGGGAGATACAAATAAATACATCGGCACCGCACAATCTTTGCAGGAGTTCGTTTGGCTGTAATGCCGCCTGTCAGTGATATCATTGTATTCTGACAAACAGGCATCACACATCTGCAAAGGCTGCATCGTTGTGTTTGCTCTATCATAAGGCAAGGCAGTAATGATGGAATACCGGGGACCGCAATTTAAACAGGTAGTAAAGGGATAATGATAACGCTTATTATTTTTTACCAATAGTTCTTCCCTGCAGTCGTTGCACAAAGCAATATCAGGAGTCAGTAAAAGATCAGGCTTTTTATTATCTGTACTTTGTTCAATTGTAAAAGAGAAAAACTCTTTTGAAGGTATCTCCTGCATGTGATGATGAGTGATGATGGCATTACCAGGTGGAGCGCTGATGATCTTATTGTAAAAAGCATTCGCTGTTTCAATTGAAGCACTACATTCAATATGTACGCCATCTGTTGTATTGCTTACCCGGCCGGTAATACCCAACTCATTTGCCAGCCTGCAAACAAGGGGTCGAAAACCAACGCCCTGTACCAAACCATTGATATGGATGTGATAGGTATGCATACACAAAACGAACTTTATTGTTACAATACGAATTCATTATACAGTTTCAGGAACCAATACTTTTGATTTCAACCAATCATACCAACGATCCAGGCCTTCCCCATTTGTACAACTCAGTTCTATGATCTCCAGCTTATGATTGACTTTTTTTGCATTTATTTTTACTTTTTCCATGTCAAAAGGAACATAAGGCAGCAAGTCTGTTTTATTAATGATGCAAAGTGTAGAAGAATAAAACATATCAGGATATTTTAGCGGCTTGTCATCGCCTTCTGTAACACTGATGATCACCACTCTTTCCTTTTCTCCCAGGTCAAACATGGCAGGACAAACCAGGTTGCCCACATTTTCAATAAACAACACGCTGTTTTCTGCTGGCTTTATTCCCTGTACAGCATGCAATACCATGTGTGCATCTAAGTGACAACCTTTTCCTGTATTGATCTGCACCACTTTTGTTCCGGTGGCATGGATGCGGTCTGCATCATTGGTGGTTTGCTGGTCGCCTTCTATCACACAAAATTGCAGTTGCCCTTTCAGGTCGGTCAGTGTTCTTTCCAGCAAGGCAGTTTTGCCAGAGCCGGGAGAACTCACCAGGTTCAGTGCAAGAATATTTTTGGCATCAAAATAACCCCGGTTCCTTTCGGCCAGCAGGTCATTTTGATGCAGTACATCTTTTTCAACGTCAACCACTTTGCGGTGGTGATCGTGTGAATGATCATGCTGGTGCCCATGATCATGTTCATGTTGATGACCAGGTTCATGCATGGTCACTTTTCCTTCAGCATCACATCCGCAGGTAGCACACATAGTATGATAATTTAGTGTTCACAATATTTTTCAGGAAACGATCAGCGATCTTACCCTTAGTTCTTTTCCTTCCACAATATCAATTAAATGTTCGCCGCATTTGGGGCAGGCATCATATAAATTTTTCAACGGGAAGAACACTTCACAGCCTGAACATCTTGCTTTGCCATTTATCCGGTTGATTTTTCTTTCAGCTTTTTCAAGCATGGTTTCCTTTACTGCCTGCTGCCAGGCAAAATCAAATGCATTCATTTCTACAGTGCTTAAGCAGCCGATGTCTATTTCAATTTCTTCAATCACTGCCGCATCTTCTTTTATTGCCTGCTGCTGTGCAATATCAATAATGCTCAGTACAATCGAAAGTTCATGCATGGTGCTTAATTGCGCTGTTCTTTTTTACGCAGGTTGCGGATATATAATACAACCGCTGTGATCACTGCCAGCGAAAGGATCACATGCGCCGGTTCGGTAAAATCATGGGTGATGGTAAATCCATCCGTTTCACCATGACCTGGATGTGCAAGGCTTATCAAAGGCAGGCACCATGTAAATAAACTCAGAACAGCGGTTATTTTTTTCATATCAAATATGATTTAGCGTTGGCTAAAGTAATTATAAGCACCAACCACATGTATGATAAATGTCATAACAGCAACTAAAGAAAATCATAAGAGTTAGTGACGATGAAAAATAGTTTTATACCCTGTTTAATTTACCTCCTCACTATTTAAATAAATCTTCATGAGTAACAATGCTTCTCCAACAACACAACCTTCCTATTACCAGGAGGTTGAAAGAAAAGGCTACAGCCGCAGGGATTTTATCGGCTTTGTAACCATGATGGCTGCCTTTATGGGCCTTGAAAAATCTGCCATCGGGCAGGTTGTAAAAGCACTTGAAACAAAACCACGTATCCCTGTAATATGGCTGCATTTTCAGGAATGCACCTGCTGCAGCGAAAGTTTTATCCGTTCATCTCATCCGATAGTTGCAGATATTTTACTGGATAAAATATCACTGGACTATACGGAAACCCTGATGGCAGCTTCCGGTTTGCAGGCAGAAGCAGCCATGAAGAACACCATGGAAAAATACAAAGGAGAATACATTCTTTGCGTTGAAGGAAGTGTGCCCACCGGTGCAGATGGCGTGTATTGCATGATTGGCGGTAAAACATCGCTGCAGATATTAGAAGAAGCCGCAGCCGGTGCCAAAGCTGTGATTGCATGGGGAAGTTGTGCCAGCAATGGTTGTGTGCAATCAGCAAAACCAAACCCTACCGGCGCCACACCTATACATAAATTATTAAAGAGCAGTGTACCACTGATAAAAGTACCCGGCTGCCCTCCTATTGGAGAAGTAATGGCCGGTGTTATTGTTCACCTGGTAACTTTTGGCAAGATACCTGAACTTGACAGGCTGGGAAGGCCAAAAGCATTTTACAGCAAACGTGTTCATGATACCTGTTACCGCAGGCCATTTTATGATGCCGGTTTATTTGTTGAAACCTTTGATGATGAAAGTGCCAAAAAAGGATACTGCTTATATAAAGTGGGCTGTAAAGGGCCGTCTACCTATAACGCCTGCGGCGTAATGAAATGGAATAACGGTACCAGCTACCCCATTCAATCCGGTCACGGATGCATTGGTTGCAGCGAAGAAAATTTCTGGGACAATGGCCGCTTGTATGAAAGGGCTTCTGCCTTTGCCGGCTTTGGTATTGAAAGCAATGCCGATGACCTTGGTAAAGTGGCCCTGGTGGGTACCGGTGTTGCCATTGCGGCCCATGCCATTGCCACCAATGTGCGTAAACACAAATTGATTTTCAATCTTGAAAAAGAAGGGAAACAAAGCGAAAAAGAACTGGATGCTTAATTACTAACATTTTCAAATTACAATATGAGTAAAAGAATTGTTGTTGACCCGATCACAAGAATCGAAGGTCACTTAAGAGTAGAAGCCGATATTGAAAACGGCACCATAAAAGATGCATACAGCAGCGGCACCATGGTACGCCTGCTGGAAGAAATTTTAAAAGGGAGAGACCCCAAAGATGCCTGGGCATTTGTAGGCAGGGTTTGTGGGGTATGCACTTCCATTCATTCATTAACGAGTGTGCGTTGCGTGGAAGATGCACTGGATATTGCAGTGCCTCCCAATGCTGAGATGGTAAGAAATATCATGTTCTGTACACAATACATTCACGACCATGTGGTACATTTCTATCACCTGCATGCCATGGACTGGGTGGATGTGGTGAATGCATTGAAAGCAGATCCAAAGAAAACATCCGAACTGGCCCAAAGTATTTCCAAATGGCCAAAAAGTTCACCGGGTTATTTCAGTGATATACAAACAAGGATCAAAAAATTTGTAGAAAGCGGGCAGCTGGGTATTTTCGCCAATGGTTATTGGGGACATCCGGCTTATAAATTACCTGCAGAAGTAAACCTGATAGGGTTAGCACACTATTTAGAAGCATTGGAGTGGCAGAAAGAAATTGTAAAAGTACATGCCATTTTCGGTGGTAAAAACCCTCACCCCAATTACCTGGTTGGCGGTATGGCCTGCTCTATCAGCCTGGATGATGTGAGCGGCATCAATGCAGAGCGTTTGGCGTATGTAGAACAGCTGCTTAAAGACGGAAAGGAATTTGTTGAGCAGGTGTATATTCCCGACCTGATGGCCATCGCTTCTTTCTACAAAGACTGGGGTGCTATTGGTGGCGGCATCGGAAATTATTTAGTGTACGGCGACCTGCCCACTAACGGTTACAGGGACACGGCTTCTTACAAATTCCCCGGCGGCGCTATTTTAAATAAAGACATCAGCAAAGTATACGATGTGGACCTGAGAAAAGAAGAAGAGGTGCAGGAGTTTATTACACACTCCTGGTATGAATACAAAGAAGGAAATGATAAAGGACTGCATCCATGGAAAGGCGAAAGCAAAGTAAAATACACCGGCCCCAAACCACCATTTGAACATTTAGATACCACACAGAAATACAGCTATCTTAAAACACCCCGGTGGAAAGGAAACGCCATGGAAGTTGGCCCGCTGTCCCGTATGCTGGTAGGATATGCCAGGGGCAGGGAGGATTTTAAAGCGGTTGTTGATAAGGCGTTGACAGACCTTGGTGTTCCTGTTACCGCATTGTTCTCCACACTGGGAAGAACAGCAGCCCGTGGACTGGAAAGTGTACTGGTGGCGCAATGGGGTTTGGATTTCTTTGATCAGCTGATCAGCAATATTAAAAATGGTGATAGCCGCATGGCAGACATGAGCAAGTTCGATCCGGCTACCTGGCCAACGTCTGCCAAAGGTGTTGGGCATACAGAAGCACCCCGTGGTGCGCTGGCCCACTGGATCAATATCGAAGATCAGAAAATTGCCAATTACCAGCTGGTGGTTCCTACTACCTGGAATGCATCGCCAAGAGACCCGAAAGGACAATTATCTGCGTATGAATCATCCCTGATAGGCACGCCGGTTGCTGATGAAACACAGCCACTGGAGATCATCAGGACCATTCACAGTTTTGATCCCTGTATGGCCTGCAGTGTGCACATCTATGATGAAGATGGAAAACACATCAGCCGCATTAATATTCTTGGAGATTAATTATTAAAACCATTTTATGGCTACAAAATATTTGCAAATACACAGGCTACGCAGGGTGTATGTGTGGGAATTACCCGTACGCATTTACCACTGGCTGAATGCCCTGGTACTGCTGGCTTTGATCGCAACAGGTTTTTATATTGCCAACCCGTTGGCTTTAATGAGCCAGCATGAAGCTACAGGTAAATTCACGATGGGCTGGATCAGGTATATTCATTTTGCCGCAGCTTATCTTTTCTTCTTTAATTTTTTCTTCCGTATTTACTGGGGTTTTGTTGGTAATAAATATGCCAACTGGCGGCAGTTCATCCCTTTCTCAAAAAAGTTCTTTAAAGAGATGTGGTATGTTTTCAGGATGGACATTTTAATGCTGAAAGGAAAAGAGCACATGAGTATCGGCCACAATGCCATGGCAGGATTTATTTACTTCCTCACTTTTATTGCCTTCCTGGTTCAATGCCTTACCGGGTTTGGATTGTATGCTGCCATGAGTGGCTGGTGGTTCCCTAAATTATTTGCGTGGGTACCCAATTTCTTAGGGGGCGATATTATGACAAGACAGATCCATCACTGGTCTATGTGGTTCTTTATTTTATTTGTGGTGATCCATGTGTATCTTGTATTCTATCATGATTATGTAGAAGGCCGTGGAGAGATCAGCAGCATGGGCGGCGGGTGGAAATTCATTGAAGAAGAAACCTTTGAGAGAGGCCATCACCAGACGCCTAACCCTGAAAAACCAGCAAAAGATGTTGAAAAAAAGTGAGCTTTTAATACTGGGCGTTGGTAATTACTTAATGGGCGATGAAGGAGTAGGCGTGCATGCGGCCAACAGGCTGATGCAGGAAGATATCCCCGGTGTTGACATTGTGGACGGCGGCACCGGTGGCTTTCATTTGCTGGGGCATTTTGAAAACTATGAAACCATTATCCTGATTGATGCAACGCTTGATAAAAATCCCAATGGAACCATCCGCCTGATAAAACCCAGGTTTGCTACAGACTTCCCTAAGGCAATGAGCACACATGATATTGGATTGAAAGATATGGTGAGTGCATTGCAGCTATTGGGCAAAATGCCGGAGATCCATTTGTTTGTAGTAAGCATTGAAAGCTTACAGCAACAGGGCATAACATTAACAGCCGAAATAGAAAACGCAATGCCTTTGCTCATCAGCAAGATAAAAGACCTGATTGCAAAAATCACGGAGAACAACTGTGAAAAAGAGGCAATTTCCATAGCAGTTTAATGACAGGGGAAACAGACGGGTCTTTTTATTATCCAATCGAACAGACCATCACAATTACAAAACGGCATATCCCATTTTAAATACACCTGCTCCATCTAAATATGGCGGATATCAAATCTCACGGAAATTTGATTTTAAAAAAAAATGCTGTAAATTGTAAGCTTCAGGCCCGGTTCTTGACAGAACTGGCGAATGGCATTTTCCTCAATGACGCAGGTAATTCCGGCAACTCAAGGACAGATGCATTTTAACATCCAATTCCGCACTATCTAAACCTCTCCAGATACGTATCCCTGATTTGTAATTATTTTATAACCACGATTCAATACCGGGAATGCCAGGGTATCAATACCTATGGGGAAATGGATACTTTCAACAACACTGCTATTTTTTATTGTATCATTATCTGCACAAACATTTAATGGTACAGGCGGTGCTATCCCCGATGATGGTTTAACGCCAACCTGTTTTCCGGTTGCCATAACTGGTGTTGGTACCATCAACGGAACTTATGGCGTTGCTTCTGTTTGTTTTACCATCACACATACATGGGACTCTGATCTTGAGATCACATTAAAAGCACCGGACGGAACCATCATTCCTCTATCCATTCAAAACGGAGGATCTGGTGATAACTACACCGGAACCTGCTTTACCGGTACTGCCACTACTCCTATTACTTCAGGATCCGCACCTTTTAGCGGAAGTTATTTATCGCAAGGGGCTTTGGGAAATGTAAATAACGGGCAAAATGCAAACGGTTCCTGGAGTTTGTGCATCCAGGATATTGCGGCAGGCTTTTCAGGCAACCTGGTAAACTGGAGCATCAACTTTAGTAATACCCCGGCGCAACCTTTGGCCCCACCTGCCAATGATGACCCCTGCAATGCCATTGCATTACCAGTTAGCAGTACCTGCACTTACAGTAATTACACCAATGCAGGCGCTGGCGGAACTACGGGTGTACCTGCACCCGGGTGCGCCAATTACTCCGGGAGCGATGTATGGTTCCAGGTAACTGTGCCTGCAGGCGGTGCGTTGAATTTTGATACCCAAACCGGTATCATGACAGATGGAGGCATGGCTATTTACAGTGGCGCCAGTTGCAACTCACTTGCATTGATCGTTTGTGATGATGATGCCAGCGGCAATGGTTTGATGCCATTTATCAATGCAACGGGCTTAACACCCGGAAGCACAGTATGGATAAGAGTATGGGAATATGGAAATGATAACAACGGAACCTTTGGTATTTGCGTAACCGCTCCCACACCCCCGCCACCCTTGACCAATGATGATCCTTGTAATGCAATTCCGTTATCAGCTACTACTTCTTGTACCTATACTACCTATACCAATGCAGGCGCCTCTGGTACCACAGGTGTTACGGCACCAGGCTGTGCAAGTTATTCCGGAGGCGATGTATGGTTTAGCGTAACCGTACCACCGGCAGGTGCATTAACTTTTGATACGCAGGAAGGCACCATGACCGATGGGGGAATGGCCATATACAGCGGAGCCAGTTGCAATGCATTGACTTTGATTTCCTGTGATGACGATGCCAGTACCAATGGCCTTATGCCGATGATTGCTGCAACCGGTTTAACGCCGGGAAGTACTGTTTGGGTAAGAATGTGGGAATATAGCAATGATAACAATGGAACCTTTGGCATTTGCGTAACTATACCTGTTCTGCCCCCCGGTTGCTCTTCCACCACCCCTGCAGGTAATACCTGTGCAGCCGCAACCCCTATCTGTAATTTTAATGGTTATTGTGGCAATACATCCGCAAGCTATACAGCTGATTACTGGACGGAACTGTATGATGCTTTTGATGCCTGCCTTGGTGGTGGCACCAGTATTGAAAATAATTCCTTCATCTCATTTGTTGCATCCGGTACCTCTGCGTCTTTTAATGTATGGGTCACCAACAGTTTGTTTGGAGATGGGATACAGCTGATGTTTTATGAAGGCGGTTGTGGCGCTGGCCCTGTTACCTGCCATGGAGGATACAATGATGTAATTGGCGGCCCCAATCTGATCACGGCATCCGGCTTAATACCCGGCAATACTTATTATTTAATGATTGATGGTGTGGCAGGGGATGTTTGTGATTATGTATTCGATCCTGTTTCAGGTGTGGATGCACTGAATGTAACGCCATCGGCAGCCACCATCTGTACCGGCAGCAGTGTAAATATCAGCGCAAGCGGCGGTAATGGTGTGTATGCCTGGAGCCCGGCAACCGGATTGAATACAACATCAGGAGCAAATGTTACTGCTACTCCTGCCAGCACTATTACATATACCGTTACATCAACAGGAACCGGTGTATGTCCCGTAACAATTACAAAACAAATTACTGTTGCGGTGGTAAATCCCCCCGCTGCGCCAACTACCAGCCCTGTATCATATTGCCAGGGAGCAAGTGCTCTACCACTTACCGCTACAGGAACAAATTTATTGTGGTACAGCACATCGTCTGGTGGCATCGGCACTGCAACAGCGCCTGCTCCTTCCACTGCATCAAATGGAAGTACCACTTATTGGGTAAGCCAGTCCACAGGCTCCTGCGAAGGACCAAGGGCTTCTATAACGGTTACGATTAGCAGCATCCCGGCAGCACCGGCAGTAACCAGCCCGGTTAAATATTGCCAGGGCGCAGGTGCTGTACCACTTACTGCTACAGGAACAAATTTATTATGGTACACCACAGCTTCGGGCGGTGTGGGCAGTGCAACGCCTCCAACCCCATCCACCGCTTCAACAGGCAGTGTAACTTACTATGTAAGCCAGTCCAATGGCTCCTGTGAAAGCCCCAGAACGCCTATCACAGTATTGGTAAATTCAACCCCACTAATATATACACATGGCACCAACCCTACCTGCTCCAATGTTTGTGATGGAACAGCAACAGTAGATGTGACGGGAGGAACAGGCCCTTTTAGTTTTTTATGGAGCAATGCCGGTATAACTCAAACCATCACGGGCCTTTGTACAGGCACCTATACAGTTGCTGTTACAGATTCCAACGGATGCGTATCAACCAATACCCCTAAAGTAGTGCCGGGTTGTTTTCAAATCCAGAGCATTTTAGTGGATGCCTGTTCCGCTACGGAATATGACCAGGAAATGGTTTTCTTCCAGGTGGGACAAAGCCCTTTAAACACTTCCAGCACAACCGTTACCTGGCCCACTGCCGCAGACAGCTGGAATGGCTATTGCACTAATGCTGCTTTTATTACCAGTGTAAATGCAACCATTACCGGAGCTGGTGTTGTTTTGCCGTTACCCGGCACCGGCATACTGCCTGCCAATGCAAATGTGGTGTTGATATCAAGCACACCGGCAACCAGTGCCAATAGTTTTGCCAACCTGACCGATACGTTATATGCACTGTTTCAATGCCCTGGCAATACACAGGGGCATTTTGCCAACAACACTGCAGCAGCAGGCGTACGGACACTTATTATGAATTTTGGCGCAGGGTGCACCGATACCGCTTCTTACAATACCAATCAACTCATCAATACCAATGGTACAACGGGTGGCTCGGCAGCCATTAACAATGGTGCCTATGTAAATTATTCAACCGGTGGCAGCGCCACTTATTTAAACTATGGCTGTACAATTCCATATAGCATTCAATCGGCGCAGGTTGTATTGACTGCCACCACTGCGATTACGCCAACATTTACACCCATTGCTGCGGTTTGCCAGGGAGCTGCAGCACCCGTGTTGCCAACAAGCTCTACCAATGCCATACCGGTAACGGGAACCTGGCTGCCAGCGGTAAGTACTGCAAGCACCGGCACCACAACGTACACGTTTACCCCAACAGCAGGGCAATGTGCCACTACCGCAACCATGAGCATTACAGTCAACTCTTGTACCGGCAATTTTGGCGAATTTGCTTCTGCTGCCTACCTCACAGCTTGCCATAACAATGCAGATACCTCCGGGTTTTATAATACGACCGGTTCAGGAGTAAATTTAATTGGCGGCAGCACCTACCAGGGAACAAACCTTGGCACTTATGTACAAAATTCCGGTACCCTTACACTGAACGGCGGAGAGATCAAGACATTTAAAAACGCATCATTGGCAAATATTTGCGGCACCAGTCTTTTCTATACTGTTTATTCCGGGCCACGCCCTGCATCACCTGTATTTACGGAAATCAATATGCCTTTTTTCTCCAATTGTGTAGCAGGCAATTTTGCAGATTTTTACGGAGGCCCCTGTTCCCCCGGCGATCAGAAATGGCAAACCATTAATGCAGGCATTGATTTGACAGGTATGGCTCCAGGCGGGTATACGCTGGAGATCTATTACCAGGTAGTTGGAGATAACAACTCTACCAGTCTGTGCCGGGACACCAGCTATGCAAACAATGGAGGAAGCAATTTCATATCCACCTTTACCATTACGCTACCACCGGCAATCACATATCCTGCAGCTCCATTTTGCACTTCGATAGCGACTGGCCAAAATGTTACCTTAACCGGGATCAGCGGCGGAACTTTTTCAGCAACACCCGCAGGCTTATCAATAAATAATAGCACGGGAGCAATTACACCATCCACCAGCCCTGCCGGAACATATACTATCAAGTATGTTTACAATGATGCACATGGTTGTACCGATTCTGTAACAACTGCAATTACCATAAAAGCAACTTCATCCAGCACGACCAATACCAGCATCTGTCCATCACAATTGCCATATACCTGGAACAGCAATGTTTATAATTCAGGTGGAATTTTCAAGGACACTTTAGTAAATGCAGCAGGTTGTGATTCGGTGGTGACGTTAAACCTAACGTTAAAAGCTGTTACTACCAGCACCACCAATTTCAGTATTTGCCCTGCAGACCTGCCTTTTACCTGGAACAGTAACAGTTACCTGACCAGCGGAAGTTACATCGTTACTTTATTGAATGCGGCAGGTTGTGATTCGGTTGCAACCCTGATACTAACAGTGCCTGATACTCTCATTGTAAGAAGTGATACTAGCATTTGCCAGGGGGCATCGGTAATACTGGGAGTAAGTGGCGGTTCCGGTACTTATCTGTGGACAGCATCGCCTGCTGACCCAAGCCTTAGTTCACCCAACAGTGCCAATCCTACAGTTACTCCTGCTGTTACAACAACCTATACGGTTGCTTCATCTGACACTGCCAATTCCAACCTTATAATTAATGGTAATTTTTCCGGGGGCAATACCGGCTTTACAACAGATTACCCTTACATACCAAATAATGTCAGTAAACTCAAAAGGGCCTATGGAATTGTTACTGCCCCCAATCAATTTGAAAATACATTTATCAATTGTGGGGATCATACAACCGGCAGCGGAAATATGATGACGGTGGATGGCTCCGATATTAATGCAGGTACTGACCAGGTTTGGGGCCAGGGGGTTTCGGTAATTCCCGGCAGAACCTATACGCTTAGTTACTGGATACATACGATCAATTCTTCTGCCTCAAACCCTGCAGTAATTGCTGTATGGATCAACGGAGTAAAGATACAAGCCAATACTGCACCTTCAACATCTGCCTGCGGCGATTGGGTAAATGTGAGTTTTACCTGGAACTCCGGGGCAGCTACCACTGCTTCCATAGCGTTCTTTGATGAGAATACTTCAGGAGCAGGCAATGATTTTGCACTCGACGATATTACTTTTACGGGTGAAAGTATATGTCCTCTTTCTAAAACAGTAACGGTAACTGTTAAACCCATTACATTCAGCACCACCAATACAAGTATTTGCCCGGCTCAATTACCATACACCTGGAACAGTAATATTTACAACACAGGCGGCACTTATCAAGACACATTGATTAATGCGGCTGGTTGCGATTCGATCGTTACATTAAATCTCACTGTAAAATCAGTTTCAGCAAGCACAACAAATACCAGCATTTGTCCTTCGCAACTACCTTATACCTGGAACAGTAATATTTATAATGCCGGCGGAACTTACAAAGACACGTTGACCAATTCTGTTGGTTGCGACTCTGTAGTTGCACTAAATCTTACTGTAAAAACAATCACAACAAGTACAACGAATGTAAGTGTTTGCCCGGCCCAGTTGCCTTACAGCTGGAACAGCAATTCCTACAACACAGGCGGCGCTTACAATGTAACATTGGTAAACTCACAGGGTTGTGATTCGATCGCTACTTTAAATCTTACTGTAAAAACAATCACAACAAGCACAACAAACGTAAGTGTTTGCCCGGCCCAGTTGCCTTACTCATGGAACAGCAATTCCTACAACACAGGTGGAACTTATAATGTAACATTGGTAAATTCTCAAGGTTGTGATTCAATTGCAACGTTGAATCTCACAGTAAAAACAGTAACAACCAGTACAACGAACATCAGTGTTTGTCCGACGCAACTTCCTTACTCATGGAACAGCAACAGTTATAATGTCGGCGGCACTTACAATGTAACACTGGTAAACTCACAGGGCTGTGATTCGATCGCTACTTTGAATCTTACCGTCAAAACAATTTCAACAAGCACAACGAACATAAGTATTTGTCCGGTACAACTTCCTTACTCATGGAACAGCAACAGTTATAACGCTGGCGGCACTTACAATGTAACACTGGTAAACTCACAGGGCTGTGATTCGATCGCTACATTGAATCTTACCGTCAAAACAATTTCAACAAGCACAACAAACGTAAGTGTTTGCCCGGCCCAGTTGCCTTATAGCTGGAACAGCAAATCCTACAACACAGGTGGCACTTATAATGTGACATTGATAAATTCTCAAGGTTGTGATTCTATTGCAACGTTGAATCTGACTATAAAAACAATTTCTACAAGTACAACGAATGTAAGTGTTTGTCCGGCTCAGTTGCCTTACAACTGGAACAGCAATTCCTACAACACAGGTGGCACTTATAATGTAACATTGGTAAATTCTCAAGGTTGTGATTCTGTTGCAACGTTGAATCTGACTATAAAAACAATTTCTACAAGTACAACAAACATCAGCATTTGTCCGGCTCAACTTCCTTACTCATGGAACAGTAATTCCTACAACACAGGTGGCACTTATAATGTAACATTGGTAAATTCTCAAGGTTGTGATTCTGTTGCAACGTTGAATCTGACTATAAAAACAATTTCTACAAGCACAACCAATGTAAGTGTTTGTCCGGCTCAGTTGCCTTACAACTGGAACGGTAACAGTTACAATACAGGCGGCACTTACAATGTTACTTTGATAAATTCTCAAGGTTGTGATTCTATTGCAACGTTGAATCTGACTATAAAAACAATTTCTACAAGTACAACAAACGTAAGTGTTTGTCCGGCTCAACTTCCTTACTCATGGAACAGTAATTCCTACAACACAGGCGGAACTTACAATGTGACATTGGTAAATTCCCAAGGTTGTGATTCTATTGCAACTTTGAACCTGGTTGTAAAAACAATTTCTACAAGTACAACGAATATCAGTATTTGTCCGGCTCAACTTCCTTACTCATGGAACAGCAATTCCTACAACACAGGTGGAACTTATAATGTGACATTGATAAATTCTCAAGGTTGTGATTCTATTGCAACCTTGAATCTGACTTTAAAAACAATTTCTACAAGTACAACAAACGTAAGTGTTTGCCCGGCTCAGTTGCCTTATAGCTGGAACAGCAACAGTTATAACGCTGGCGGCACTTACAATGTAACGCTAGTGAATTCTCAAGGATGTGATTCTATTGCAACCTTGAATCTGACTATAAAAACAATTTCTACAAGCACAACCAATGTAAGTGTTTGTCCGGCTCAGTTGCCTTACAACTGGAACAGCAATTCCTACAACACAGGTGGCACTTATAATGTAACATTGGTAAATTCTCAAGGTTGTGATTCTGTTGCAACGTTGAATCTTACCGTCAAAACAATTTCTACAAGTACAACAAACATCAGTATTTGTCCGGCGCAACTTCCGTACTCATGGAACAGTAATTCCTACAACACAGGCGGAACTTACAATGTGACATTAGTAAACTCACAAGGATGTGATTCGATCGCTACGTTGAATCTTACTGTAAAAACTATTTCTACAAGCACAACCAATATAAGTGTTTGTCCGGCTCAGTTGCCTTACAGCTGGAACAGCAATTCCTACAACACAGGTGGTACTTATAATATGACATTGATAAATTCTCAAGGATGTGATTCCATTGCAACGTTGAATCTTACTGTAAAAACTATTTCTACAAGCACAACCAATATCAGTGTTTGTCCTGCCCAGTTGCCTTACTCATGGAACAGTCATATCATCAACAGCGCAGGAACTTATGCGGATACGCTGGTGGGTTCTTCAGGTTGTGATTCTGTGTCTACTTTGATATTGACAGTAAAAGCAGTTTCATCAAGCACAACTAACATTACTGTCTGCCCGGCACAATTGCCTTACAACTGGAACGGTAACAGTTACAATGCCGGAGGCTCTTACAATGCAACGTTGGTAAATTCTCAAGGTTGTGATTCCATTGCAACATTGAATCTGGTCATCAATGCGGTTAGTTCTACCACAACCAATATAAGTATCTGTCCATCGCAATTGCCTTACACATGGAACAGTCATATCATCAACAGCGCAGGAACCTATGCTGATACATTAATCGGTTCTTCGGGTTGTGATTCGATATCAACTTTAATATTAATTGTAAAAGCGACTTCAGCAAGTATCACCGATATTACTGTTTGCCCGGCTCAGCTACCTTATAGTGGAATGGCAACAGTTACAACACCGGCGGCACTTATAATGTGACATTGGTAAATTCTCAAGGTTGTGATTCTGTTGCAACGTTGAATCTGGCTGTAAAAACAATTTCTACAAGTACAACAAACATCAGTATTTGTCCGGCGCAACTTCCGTACGCATGGAACAGTAATTCCTACAACACAGGTGGCACTTATAATGTAACATTGGTAAATTCTCAAGGTTGTGATTCTGTTGCTACGTTGAACCTGGCTGTCAAAACAATTTCTACAAGCACAACCAATGTAAGTGTTTGTCCGGCTCAGTTGCCTTACAGCTGGAACAGCAATTCCTACAACACAGGTGGCACTTATAATGTGACATTGGTAAATTCTCAAGGTTGTGATTCTATTGCTACGTTGAACCTGGCTGTAAAAACAATTTCTACAAGCATAACCAATGTAAGTGTTTGTCCGTCTCAGTTGCCTTACAACTGGAACGGTAACAGTTACAACACCGGCGGCACTTACAATGTTACTTTGATAAACAATGCAGGTTGTGATTCTATTGCAACGCTGAACTTAGCAGTAAACGCCGTTAGTTTAACAACAACAAACCTAAGCATTTGCCCATCACAATTGCCTTACACATGGAACAGCCAGGTCTTCAACAGCGCAGGAACCTATGCTGATACACTGGTGGGTTCTTCGGGTTGTGATTCGATATCAACTTTAATATTAATTGTAAAAGCGACTTCAGCAAGTATCACCGATATTACTCTTTGCCCGGCTCAGCTACCTTATAGTTGGAATGGCAACAGTTACAACACCGGCGGCACTTACAATGTTACTTTGATAAACCTCAGGTTGTGATTCTATTGCAACATTGAACTTAGCAGTGAACGCAGTTAATTTAACAACAACCAGTGTAAGCATCTGCCCATCACAATTGCCGTACACATGGAACAGTCATATCATCAACAGCGCAGGAATTTATGCTGATACGCTGGTGGGCACTTCGGGTTGTGATTCTGTTTCAATATTAGTATTGACTGTAAAAGCAGTTTCATCTAGTACAACCAACATTACTGTTTGCCCGGCGCAATTGCCTTACAACTGGAACGGCAATAGTTACAACACCGGCGGCACTTACAATGTTACTTTGATAAACAATGCAGGTTGTGATTCTATTGCAACATTGAACTTAGCAGTGAACGCAGTTAGTTTAACAACAACCAGTGTAAGCATCTGCCCATCACAATTACCTTATACCTGGAACAGCCAGGTCATCAACAGCGCAGGAACCTATGCTGATACACTGGTGGGTTCTTCGGGTTGTGATTCGATATCAACTTTAATATTAATTGTAAAAGCGACTTCAGCAAGTATCACCGATATTACTCTTTGCCCGGCTCAGCTACCTTACAACTGGAACGGTAACAGTTACAACACCGGCGGCACTTATAATGTTACTTTGATAAACAATGCAGGTTGTGATTCTATTGCAACATTGAACTTAGCAGTGAACGCAGTTAATTTAACAACAACCAGTGTAAGCATCTGCCCATCACAATTGCCGTACACATGGAACAGTCAGAGCATCAATGCTGCTGGTACTTATGTTGATACACTGATCGGGTCTTCCGGTTGCGATTCGATATCCACTTTAATATTAACTGTAAAAGCGACTTCAGCAAGTATCACCGATATTACTGTTTGCCCGGCTCAGCTACCTTATAGTTGGAATGGCAACAGTTACAACACCGGCGGCACTTACAATGTTACTTTGATAAACAATGCAGGTTGCGATTCCATTGCAACATTAAACTTGGCAGTGAACGCAGTTAGTTTAACAACAACTAATGTAAGCATCTGCCCATCGCAATTACCATATACATGGAACAGTCATACTATTAATGCAGCAGGTACTTATTCGGATACACTTGTTGGTTCATCTGGTTGTGATTCTGTTTCTACTTTGATATTAACGGTAAAAGCAGTTTCATCAAGCACAACCAACATTACTGTTTGCCTGCGCAATTGCCTTACAACTGGAATGGCAATAGTTACAATGCCGGCGGCTCTTTTAATGTGACTTTAGTAAATGCTGCAGGTTGTGATTCCATTGCAACTTTAAACCTTGGCAGTGAATACCGTTAGTTCAACAACAACCAACATAAGTATTTGTCCATCACAATTGCCTTACATGGAACAGTCATAGCATCAACAGCGCAGGAACTTATGCTGAACACTGGTTGGTATCGGGCTGTGATTCGATATCACTTTTAATATTAACTGTAAAAGCGACTTCAGCAAGTATCACCGATATTACTGTTTGCCCGGCTCAGCTACCTTATAGTTGGAATGGCAACAGTTACAACACCGGCGGCACTTACAATGTTACTTTGATAAACAATGCAGGTTGTGATTCTATTGCAACATTGAACTTAGCAGTGAATGCAGTTAGTTTAACAACAACCAGTGTAAGCATCTGCCCATCACAATTGCCATACACATGGAACAGTCATAGCATCAATTCAGCTGGAACTTATTCTGACACATTGGTTGGTTCATCAGGTTGCGATTCTGTTTCGACTTTAGTATTGACAGTAAAAGCAGTTTCAGCAAGCACAACCAACATTACTGTTTGCCCGGCACAATTGCCTTACACCTGGAACGGCAATAGTTACAATACCGGCGGTTCTTTCAATGTTACTTTGATCAACAACGCAGGTTGTGATTCTATTGCAACTTTAAACTTGGCAGTCAATGCAGTTAGTTTAACAACAACCAATGTAAGCATCTGCCCATCACAATTACCTTATACATGGAACAGTCAGATCATCAACAGCGCAGGAACTTATGCTGACACATTGGTGGGTTCATCGGGCTGTGATTCGATATCAACTTTAATATTAACTGTAAAAGCGACTTCAGCAAGTATCACCAATATTACTCTTTGCCCGGCTCAATTGCCTTACAACTGGAACGGTAACAGTTACAACACCGGCGGTTCATTTAATGTTACTTTGATAAACAATGCAGGTTGTGATTCTATTGCAACATTGAACTTAGCAGTGAATGCAGTTAGTTTAACAACAACTAATGTAAGCATCTGCCCATCACAATTGCCATATACATGGAACAGTCATAGCATCAATGCAGCAGGAACTTATTCCGATACACTGGTTGGTTCATCGGGCTGCGATTCTGTTTCTACTTTGATATTAACAGTAAAAGCGACCTCAGCAAGCACAACCAATGTAAGTGTTTGTCCGGCTCAGTTGCCTTACAACTGGAACGGCAACAGTTACAACACCGGCGGCACTTACAATGTTACTTTGATAAACAATGCAGGTTGTGATTCTATTGCAACATTGAACTTAGCAGTGAACGCAGTTAGTTTAACAACAAACAGTGTAAGCATCTGCCCATCACAATTACCTTATACATGGAACAGCCAGATCATCAACGCGCAGGAACCTATGCTGATACATTAATCGGTTCTTCTGGTTGTGATTCGATATCAACTTTAATATTAATTGTAAAAGCTGTTTCTTCAAGTGCCATCAACATTACTGTTTGCCCGGCGCAATTGCCTTATAGCTGGAATGGCAATAGCTACAATGCTGCTGGTTCTTATAATGTCACATTAGTAAATGCGGCAGGTTGCGACTCCATTGCAACTTTAAACCTGGCAGTGAATACCGTTAGTTCAACTACAACCAATATAAGTATCTGTCCATCGCAATTGCCTTACACATGGAACAGTCATATCATCAACAGCGCAGGAACCTATGCTGATACACTGGTGGGTTCTTCGGGTTGTGATTCGATATCAACTTTAATATTAATTGT